>NZ_CP108800.1:0-4800000 GCF_045207435.1 Streptomyces sp. NBC_00876 | reverse complement strand
CGGGCGGGGCCGCGTTCGGCCCCGGTGCGGCCGGACGGGCAGGACGGGCAGGACGGGCAGGACCGGTTGGACGGGCCCGGACCGCACACGGAGGACCGGCAGGGCGGGCCCGGACCACGTTCAGCGCGTGCGGCGGACGCCCGCCTCCTCCGCGTACTCGCCGAGGACGACGACGCCGAACGCGGCCCGGACGAAGACCTTGACGGCGCGCAGGGCGTCGCCGGCCCGGTGGCTGTAGTGGTGACCGGTGGCCGCGGTCGCGCCGTGCGCGGGGCCGGTCCTTCGGGGGTTCAGGGTGACGGTGCTCATGTCTTCCATGGTGCTCCGGACACGTGCGTCGCGGCGTCGGCCCGCAGGCTGAAGCGTGGGGGCGTGCGTCTACCCCTGTGGTCGCATGCCGTCCCCTACGGGATGGACCCGCGCGATATCCGTTCGCGTCCGGCGGGAGCGGTCGATACAATCGCCGGTCTGCCCGCCTCCCGCACCGTGGTACCGGCCGTCCGCAAGGACGCGTACCGGCAGCCGGGGGAGCGCCGCCGACCGGACGGAAACCGGCCGACAACCGTGCGTACGCCCTCGTACGCACCAGTGATCGATCCCCGAGCGGACCGCATCGCCCCCGCGCAGTGTCCGGGGACGGGGTGCGGTCCGCCGTCCTGCGTTGAATGCCGGAGGCAAGACCGTGCCCGCGCACGAACACGAGAGCGACACCACGACCGACCCCCTCGCCCATGAGCGCGCCCATCTCACCGCCTCGCGCGCCGCGCTGCGCGCCATGCGGGAGGACGCCCAGGCCCTGGACATCCGCGATGTCACGGCGAACTGGGTGAACGCGGCCGTGCTCCAGGCCCAGATCACCGACCGCATCAAGTCGCTCGCCGACCTCGCCCACACGCCGCTGTTCTTCGGTCGCCTGGACTATCTCCATGTGGTCGGTGCCGCGCAGGCCGAGGGCGCGGAGGGGGAGCAGTTCTACATCGGCCGCCGCCATGTCCACGACGCCGACGGTGATCCGATGGTCATCGACTGGCGTGCGCCGGTCTCGCAGCCGTTCTACCGGGCGTCCCGCAAGGACCCACTGGACGTCGGCCGGCGGCGCCGTTTCGGCTACACCGGCGGCGAGCTGACCGCGTACGAGGACGAGCACCTCACCGACCCCGCCGAGGCGGAGCAGACCAGCAAGCTCCTCCAGGCGGAGATCGAGCGGCCCCGTGTCGGTCCGATGCGTGACATCGTCGCGACGATCCAGCCCGAGCAGGACGAGATCGTCCGCAGTGAGCTCGGTGGCACCGTGTGTGTGCAGGGCGGGCCCGGCACCGGGAAGACTGCCGTCGGCCTGCACCGGGTCGCGTATCTGCTGTACGCGCACCGCGAGCGGCTCGCCCGCACCGGCACGCTGGTCATCGGGCCGAACAAGTCGTTCCTGCACTACATCGAGCAGGTGCTGCCGGCCCTCGGTGAGCTGGAGGTGAAGCAGGCGACCGTCGACGACCTGGTGACGGCGCAGGTCGAGGTCCGGGGCACGGACGAGGCGCGGGCCGCCGTCGTGAAGGGTGACGCCCGGATGGCCCAGGTGCTGCGGCGGGCGATCCGGTCCCACGTGACCATGCCGGTGGAGCCCGTCATGGTGGTGCGCGGTTCGCGGCGCTGGCGGGTCCCGGCGTACGAGATCGAGGAGATGGTCAAGGAGCTGCTGGCCCGCGACATGCGGTACGGGGCCGCGCACGAGGCCCTTCCGCAGCGCATCGCGCACGCGGTGCTGGTGCGGATGGAGGAGGCGGGCGAGGCGCCCGACGACCGGGTGCAGAACGCGGTGGCCCGCACCCCCGCGGTGAAGGCGGCGGTGAAGGCGGTCTGGCCCGCGGTCGACCCGTCGAAGCTGGTGCTGCGGCTGCTGTCGGACCCGGAGTTCCTGGCCGCCCAGGCGGACGGGCTGCTGACCGAGGACGAGCAGAAGACGATCCTGTGGACCAGGCCGGCCCGCGGTGTGAAGTCGGCGAAGTGGTCGGCGGCGGACGCGGTGCTGATCGACGAGGCGAACGATCTGGTGGCGCGTACGCACTCGCTCGGCCATGTCGTGATCGACGAGGCCCAGGACCTCTCCCCCATGCAGTACCGGGCGGTGGGCCGCCGCTGCTCGACCGGGTCGGCCACGGTGCTGGGGGACCTGGCGCAGGGCACGACGCCGTGGTCGACGCAGAGCTGGGGGCAGGCGCTGCACCATCTGGGCAAGTCGGACGCGGTGGTGGAGGAGCTGACGGCGGGCTTCCGTGTGCCGCGCGAGGTGATCGCGTACGCGTCCCGGCTGCTGCCGGTGATCTCACCGGGTCTCGCGGCGGTGGAGTCGGTGCGTGAGGCGCCCGGTTCGCTGTCCGTACGGGAGACGGCGGGCGCGGACGCACTGGACGCGGCCGTGGTCGCGGCGTGCGAGGAGTCGCTGAAGCACGAGGGTTCGACCGGTCTGATCGCCGCCGACGCGCGCATCCCGGCACTGGCCCAGGCGCTGACGGAGGCGGGCCACACCTACCTCTCCCCCGGTCAGGAGACGTCCGCCGAGTCCCGGCTGACCCTGGTCCCGGCGTCGCTGGCCAAGGGCCTGGAGTACGACTACGTGGTGCTGGACGAACCGGCGGCGGTGGTCGACGGCGAGCCCGACGAGCGGACGGGGCTGCGTCGGCTGTACGTGGCGCTGACCCGTGCAGTGTCCGGGCTGATCGTCCTTCACGCGGCGCCGCTGCCGGAGCAGTTGGCCTGACGGCGGACGGTGTGCGGGGCGGATGTCCGCCCCGCACACCGGACTTGTTCACCCGGCCGTGCAGGCCCTCCCGTTCAGCTTGACCGCGCCCGGGTCGGCGGCCGCGCCCGTGACGCTGCTGTTGAACCCGAAGTCGACCTCCGCGCCCGGTGCGAGGGTGCGGTTCCAGGACAGCGGCGCCGCGGTGACCGTCCGTCCGTACTGGGCGAGTTCGGCGCTCCAGGTGTGGCTGAGCTTCTGGTCGCCCGGCAGCAGCCAGGTCAGGGACCAGGGGGTGAGCGCCTCGGTTCCGGTGTTCTTCACCGTGACCGTGGTGGTCGATCCGGTGCCCCACGGGTGCGAGGAGTACGTGACGCGGCAGGAGCGGACCGGGCCCGCGCCGTCACCCGCGTCGTCCAGGTAGGAGGCGACGAAGGCCAGCGGCGCGTTCCAGTTGATGGCGACCTCGTTGGTGGCGTACGAGCCGTTGTCGTCGAGGTAACACATCGCCGCAGCGCATCCCTTGAGCTTCGCCGCGGCCTCCGGGTCCCCGGAGGTGGGGGCGGTGAGGTTGGGTCCGCCCGCGAGGGACCCGGCGGGCGGGTGGGGCAGGGAGGGGTCGCTCTGGTGCGCCCAGACCCGGTGGTGCTGGTTCTCGGAGCTGCGCTCGCCGTACCCGGTGACGTACGACTGGTTGAGCGGGTTGCGTCCGAAGAGGTAGTCGGCGCCGCGCAGTACGGCGTCGCGGTACTCGGCCTTCCCGGTGAGGTCGGCCGCGGTGGCCAGCACGATCATGTTGTTGAGCACCTGGCTGTTGGAGCCCCAGACGTAGTTCTGTCCGGCCGGGGCGTACGGCACCCCGTACAGCTGGTCCTCGGTCTGCCGGGCGTAGTGGCCGGCGGCCGTGGTCACCACGGAGCGGACCTCGGCCAGCTGTCCGGCGGTGAGGTCGTTGGGCACGGTGGCCAGGGTGAGGACGCCGAGTCCTGCCGTCCCGCCCCACCACATGCCGCCGTCGGCCGGGAAGACCGCGTCGGTGTCACCGTGCAGCGGGGAGTCGAGGAGGGCCTGACGGTAGGTGCCGTCGCCGGTGGTGGTGAAGAGTTCGGCGGCGGCCCAGTAGAACTCGTCGGAGACGTCGTCGTCGCCGTAGGTCCCGCCGCCCGTACCGTCGTTCGGGTCGGCGAGGACGTCCGGGTGGGCCTTCGCGGCGGCCCAGGCGGTCTCGGCGGCCGTACGGCACCGGTCGGAGAAGTCCGCGTCGTACGGGGCGTAGAGGCGGGCGCACTGGGCCGCCGCGGCGGCCAGGTTGAGCGTCGCGGCGGTGGTCGGCGGGTGCAGCTCACGCTGCTGCGGGTCCAGGTGGGGCATCGTCGGCAGCCCGGTCCACTGGGCGTCGTGCACCTTGTGGTGGACCATTCCGGCGAGCGGCTGCCCGGCCGGGACCTGCATGCGCATCATGAAGTCGAGCTCCCAGCGCGCCTCGTCGAGGATGTCCGGGACGTCGTTGCCGTGTTCGGGCACCCGCAGGGCGCCGTCTCCGAGTTCGGCGGACTCCGCCCCGTCGGCCGTCAGTGTCCGCTCGTAGGTGTCCATCAGCTCGGCGACCGCGATGCCGCCGTTGACGACGTACTTGCCCTGGTCACCGGCGTCGTACCAGCCGCCCCGCACATCGAGCCGGTAGTCGCAGACCCCCGCCTGGCAGGGCACGTCCGTGTCCCCCTTGTTGGGGGCGACGCCGAGGTGTCCGGCCGGGCGCGCGTACTGCTCGCCGACGAGGTCCGCGTCGATCTCGATGCCGCTGCGGTTCTGGTAGAAGTACGCCAGCGAGTCGCCGCGCAGGCTGTCGTAGAGATCGCCCCGGATCGAGAAGGGCTCGCTGACCTGCCCGTCCGCCTCGACGGTGTAGCCGTCTCCGGGAGTGGTGACCTCGCTGAAGTCGAAGGTGTGGACGTTCTGCCGCGAGGTGGGGTCGACGCCGCCGGGGACGGTGGTGCCGGTGGCGGCGGCCGTTCCGTCGGCCGCCCTGAGCGTCCAGGACAGCGGCCCGGTCGCCTCGGTGACCAGGGTGCCGCTCTTGGGGCCCTGCGGGAGGTAGCCCACCTGGTTGACGCGGACGGCCGATCCGGTGTCGGGCACGTACACGGGCGGTTCGGCGCCGCCGCGCAGGGACACGTCGTCGAGGCAGAAGGTGGCCGCCTCGTCGTTGCCGCCGATCTGGAACGCGAGTTGGGCGGCGTCGCGGTCGGCGGACGCGGTGAAGACATGGGTGACGGGGGCCGCGTCCGCGCCGATCGCGTCGGTCGCGGACAGATCGGTGGTGTACGGCTCGGTGGCCATCTGCACGTTGGTGTGGATGGAGAGCGGGGCGGTGGACGTGGCCGTGTAGGTGAGCGTGTACGTCTCCCCCGCGACGAGCGGGAGGTCGTTCTGGCCGACGATCACGTCCCACGGGTTGGCCGTTCCGGCCGGTACGCCGGTGCACAGCCGGCCGTCCGTGACGGCGGCGGCGGTGTTGGCGGTCCACCACCAGGGGGCGGTCCCGGCGGCGAAGTCACCGTTGGTGATCTGCTCCGGGGCGGGGTCGGCGCCATCGGCGGCGGCGCCCGGCGCGGTGAGGACGGCGCCGAACACAGCGGCGAGAGCCAGTGTCCCGAGCACACGGCGCCCGTGCCGGGCGCGGGCGCGACCGGTGGGGGACGGAGGCGGAGAGGTGTTCACCGGGAGCCTTTCGGTAGGGAGCGACGGCGGCGGTGCGAAGGAGCGGTCGGGTACGCGGCGGAGCTCGGCGGGAGCGCGGCAGGAGCACATTGGGAGCGCTCCCATATGTGATGGGCAGCGATGGGCAGAGCCGGAGAAGCGTCGTGGGAGCGTTCCCACGCCGCTGATGCATTGTGGCGGCCGTGGTGTTTGATGCGCCAGGGTCATGACAGAACCCGCCCGTGGAACCACCCCGGGACGACAGGGCGCCGGGCACGGCAACGGGCGGGGCGGGACGCCGTCACCCGGCATCCCGCCCCGCCCGTAACGCCTGCGCCGCAGGCTCTCGACCGCCTACGCGTCGAGCACGTCCCGCCATTCACGTACCGCCGCCGCGTCCACCGGTCCCGACCAGCCGTGCGGGCGGGCGGCGCCGCCGATGTGGACGGCGTCGATGCCCGCGGCCAGCAGCTCCGGCAGGTGCTCCAGCCGCAGGCCGCCGCCGACGAGGATCTGCGGCTCGTACCCCGGCTCGCCCTTGCGGGCCGCCTCGACCAGCAGCGTGGGGATGCCGTCGTCCACCCCGGCGGGCGAACCCGCGGTGAGGTACGTGTCCAGGCCCGGCAGGTCCGCGAGGGCCTTGCGCAGGGCGTCCCGGTCTGCGGCGCGGTCGATCGCGCGGTGGAACGTCCAGTTGCAGCCGTCCAGCTCGGCGACGATCCGCTCGACCGCGACGAGGTCGGGGCGGCCCTCCTCATCCAGGAAGCCGAGCACGAATTCGTCCGCGCCCTCGGCCCGCAACTCGTGCGCCTTGCGGACGAGCACGCCGACATCGCCGGCCGCGAAGCCGTCCGCGACCCTGAGCATCACCCGCAGCGGAATGTCCACCGCGGCGCGGATCGCCGCGAAGGTCGCACAGGACGGGGTGAGGCCGTCCGCCGCCATGTCGGTGACCAGCTCAAGCCGGTCCGCACCACCCGCCTGGGCAGCGACCGCGTCCTCCGCGTCGAGAGCGATCACCTCCAGGACTGCACGGTTGCTCATGGGAACCCAATCCTCCAGGAAGCAGCTATAGGTCTAGTCCAATGCCAGCCTACGGGGCGCGCCGCCGGACCCGCAGCCGCACCGTGAACGTGAAGATACGCGAGGTCAGAGACGCGACAGGCGACCGGACGCACGTGATCCGCGCATCCACGGCGGATCGCCCTTGCGTTTACATAGGGGTAGGGGGTATACCTGAATCAGCACCGCATACCCCCAGGGGGTATGAATGACCCATCGAACGAGGAGGGCCCCGTGTCCGCGCAGACCGCAGCCACCACTGGCACCACTGCTCCCAGTGGCCCCGCCGGCACCGGCGTCGCCGCAGAGGTCGAGCTCGCGATCGGCGGCATGACCTGTGCCTCCTGCGCGGCCCGTATCGAGAAGAAGCTCAACCGGATGGACGGGGTCGAGGCCACCGTCAACTACGCGACCGAGAAGGCCAAGGTCAGCTACCGGGGCGAGGACGTCTCCGTACAGGACCTGATCGCCACCGTCGAGAAGACCGGCTACACCGCGCACGAGCCCGCTCCCCCGGCCGCACGGACCGGTGACACCGGGACGGACGACGCGCAGGCGGCGGAGGCGGACGAGCTCCGCCCCCTGCGGCAGCGGCTGACGACCGCGGTCCTGCTCGCGGTGCCGGTGATCGCGATGTCGATGGTCCCGGCCCTCCAGTTCGACAACTGGCAGTGGCTCGCCCTCACCCTCACCGCCCCCGTCGTCACGTACGCCGCCTGGCCCTTCCACCGTGCCGCGTGGACCAACGCCCGGCACGGCGCGGCCACCATGGACACGCTGATCTCGGTCGGCACCTCGGCCGCGTTCCTGTGGTCGCTGTGGGCGCTGTTCTTCGGCACCGCCGGGATGACCGGCATGACGCACCCCTTCGAGCTGACCATCGGACGCAGCGACGGTTCCGGGAACATCTATCTGGAGGCTGCCGCGGGCGTCACCGCGTTCATCCTGGCCGGGCGCTACTTCGAGGCCCGCTCCAAGCGGAAGGCGGGCGCCGCGCTGAAGGCGCTGCTGGAGCTCGGCGCCAAGGAGGTCACCGTTCTGCGGGACGGCCGCGAGATCACCGTGGACACGGCGGACCTCCAGGTCGGGGACCGGTTCCTGGTCCGCCCCGGCGAGAAGATCGCCACGGACGGCACCGTGGTGGAGGGCAGTTCGGCGGTGGACGCGTCGATGCTCACCGGTGAGTCGGTCCCGGTCGAGGTCTCGGCCGGTGACTCCGTGACGGGCGCGACGCTGAACGCGGGCGGCCGGCTGGTCGTCGAGGCGACCCGGGTCGGCGCCGACACCCAGCTGGCCCGGATGGCGAAGCTGGTCGAGGACGCGCAGAACGGCAAGGCTGCGGCGCAGCGGCTCGCCGACCGGATCTCGGCGGTGTTCGTCCCGGTCGTGATCGCGCTCGCGCTGGGCACGCTCGGCTTCTGGCTGGGCAGCGGGGAGGGGCTGTCGGCCGCGTTCACGGCCGCCGTGGCCGTACTGATCATCGCCTGCCCGTGCGCCCTCGGCCTCGCCACCCCGACCGCCCTCATGGTCGGTACGGGACGCGGCGCACAGCTCGGCATCCTGATCAAGGGACCCGAGGTCCTGGAGACCACGCGGCGGGTGGACACCATCGTTCTGGACAAGACCGGCACCGTCACCACCGGCAGGATGACCCTCCAGGCCGTCCACACCGCGGACGGTGTCACCGAGACCGACGTCCTGCGCCTCGCCGGAGCCCTGGAGCACGCCTCCGAACACCCCATCGCCCAGGCCGTCGCCACCGGAGCCACCGAACGCACGGGCGCTCCTCTGCCCACTCCCGAGGGCTTCGCCAACGTCCCCGGACTCGGTGTCCAGGGCGTCGTCGAGGGCCATGCCGTCCTCGTCGGCCGTGAGCAGCTGCTGGCCGAGTGGGAGATCCACCTGCCCGTGGAGCTGGCCGGCCGCAAGGCGGAGGCGGAGGCCGCCGGCCGTACGGCGATCGCGGTCGCCTGGGACGGCGAGGCGCGTGCGGTGCTGGAGGTGGCCGACGCCGTGAAGGACACCAGCGCGGAGGCGATCCGGCGACTGCGCCGGCTCGGTCTGAAGCCGATCCTGCTGACCGGCGACAACCGGGCGGTCGCGGAGTCGGTCGCGGCCGAGGTCGGCATCGACGAGGTGTACGCGGAGGTCATGCCCCAGGACAAGGTCGATGTCGTCAAGCGCCTTCAGGGCGAGGGCCGTTCGGTCGCGATGGTCGGTGACGGCGTGAACGACGCGGCCGCCCTCGCCCAGGCCGATCTGGGCCTGGCGATGGGCACGGGCACGGACGCGGCGATCGAGGCCGGCGATCTGACCCTGGTCCGCGGGGACCTGCGGGCCGCGGCGGACGCGATCCGGCTGTCGCGCCGGACGCTCGGCACCATCCGTACGAACCTGTTCTGGGCCTTCGCCTACAACGTGGCGGCGCTGCCGCTGGCCGCGATGGGTCTGCTGAACCCGATGATCGCGGGTGCGGCGATGGCGTTCTCGTCGGTGTTCGTGGTCGGCAACTCGCTGCGGCTGCGGGGGTTCCGCGCGGCGGCGTAGGGCCTGCCGTGCGGATCGGGACGAAGGTTTCGCGCGGCGGCGTAGGGCCTTCCTTACGGATCGGGACGAAGGTTTCGCGCGGCAGCGTAGGGCCTGCCGTACGGATCGGGCGGGGGCGCAGGGCCTGTTGGCCGGCTGCGGCCCCGCCCGCCGGTGAGCGGCCGGACTCAGCTCCCCACGGGGAGCCGGGCCTCCGGCCGCTCACTGCCGCGTGGGCGCGCGATGCGCTCCTCCAGCCGTGCCCGGACGTCCGGCCACTCGTCCGCCGTGATCGAGAAGACCGCGGAGTCCCGCAGCCGTCCGTCCTCGCCGGGCGCCCATGACCTGGACCAGTTGCGCAGCACGCCCTCGAAGCGCGCGCCCGCCGCTTCGATCGCGGCCCGGGAGCGGCTGTTGCGCGCGTCCGTCTTCAGGTCGACGCGCGCCACGCCCCACACCTCGAAAGCGTGCCGGAACAGCAGGTACTTGGCCTCGGCGTTGATGCCGGAGCCCTGGGCGGAGGCGGCCAGCCAGGTGAAGCCGACCTCGATCGCGCTGAGCGTGTCCTCGTCCAGCCAGTGCCGGGGTTCCCAGTAGGCCGTGGCCCCGACCGCCCGGCCGGACGCCCGGTCCACCTGTGCGTACGGGGACAGCTTCCCGGCGGCGGCGCGGGCGAGCTGGGCGTCGATGTAGCCCTCGACCTCACCGGGGCCGGGCACCCAGGTGAACCCGTAGGAACCGCGGTCCTCCCCGGCGGCCCGGAGCAGGTCCCGCGCGTGGCGGTGCTCCAGCGGCTCCAGGCGCACCCGCGTGCCCTCCAGAACCGGCCCTTCCAACGCGAAAGCCATCGCTCATCCATCCCGTCGCAGCACGCACGCGTCCCTGTGCGGACGCAGGTCCGTGCGCAGCCTTCCAGAGGCTCCGCAGGCCTGTCGTGCGAATAATCCGCCGCTGTCGCCGGAGAACCGGGTGGCCCTTGCACGCGTCGTATCCCTCGTGGATCTCCCCGGGAACGGTGTGCTCCGGCGCACTGCGGCTCGCGGGATGATCCGCTCATTCCGAGCAATGATCACGGAGAATGTCTATGCATCGAACAGCCAGGTCCCCCAGTGCCACGAAGCGTTCCCGCCTCGGCCGCCGGGCCACCGCCGCCCTGCTCGGCGCGGTCGCTCTGGCCGGTCTGAGCAGCGTCACCGCGTCGCCGGCCACCGCCGCCGAGGCGCCGACCGGCATCAACTGGGACCACACGTGGAACGGAAAGGGCGTCAGGGTCTACGTGGAGGAGCACGGGGACTACATCTCCGTGTGCGACACGGCGGCGAACGGCCACTCGGCCTTCGTCACGGTCGATGACGTGGACCTCAACATCAGCCACTACAAGGCCAAGGTCACGACCGGCAAGGGCACCTGCGTCACGCACAAGGCCAGCCAGGGCGGCAGGTACAACCTGCACGAGTGGAGCGAGATCGGGCTCACCTTCGAGGGCGAGGGCGGCAGAGGGTCCTACGCGGTGAACTTCGTCAACGACCACTGACGCAGCACCGGGGCCCCGGGCGTTCACTGAACGGGATTGCCCAGCAACGGGGTTCTCCAGCAACGGGGATTTCCAGCAGCCGTGTTGTCAGTGGTCGTCTTTACGATCGCTCCATGACCAGCTGGATGTACGACTCGTTTGGCCACCACGAGGTGAACCTCGTGTTCGCCCGGGGCCTGTCCCTCGAAGCCTTCATCTCCGGCCTGCGCGATCAGCACCGCGAGCCGCTCGCCCACGGCGAGGCGGGCGGCTGGGTCTGGGCGGTGCACGACATGATCGACGACGAGACCGACGACTACGACGGTGTCCACTACGGCCGTCTCTGCCCCGAGGGCACGGAGGTCGCGGTGTTCGTGACCGAGCCGTGCAGCGCCAAGGCGCACGGGCCCCAGTTCCAGTACCTCCGGGACGGCCGCACGGTCCTCTTCTTCAGCTTCGAGGACATCGGGCAGCGGGTCGGCGAGAACCCCGACCTCATATCGGCCGAGCTCCTCGCCGCGAACCTCATAGGCCCCGGGGCGGAGTGCGAGCAGGAGGAGACGGACGACCACGACTGCTTCGACCACCACTACGACGACGAGGACCGGCTCGTGAGGGCGATCGCGGACGCGTTCGCCCTGCCGTCGCCCCCGCTCGCCCTGCCGTCGCCCCCGCTCGCCCCGGCGGTGACGGCGAAGTGAACGCGATCATCCCGCCGCACACGTATCTCACCTACGCCAGGGGCCTGGACCTGCCCACGCTCGGCGCCGTGTACGACGAGGCGTCCTACCCCGCCCTCACTCAGGGGGAGTCGGACGGCTGGGCCTGGGTGACGCACGACGCGACCGGGGTGTCCGGCCGCGGGGTCATGGACCTGGCGCGTGACATCACCGGATTCCGCTACGACGAACGGTTCGGCGGGCCCGGCCGCGTGGAGACGGTGTTCCTGGCCTCCACACCCGCGTGCGAGTGCCCGCACGGGCAGAACTACATGATCGCGCACTGCGACGACCACCCGTTCCAGTTCCTGCACAGCCGGGGCGGGTTCGAGCGGACGTACTTCAACGTCGGCCGGCGCCGCGAGTCGCACCGCAGCGGCGACCTGCTGGTGCGGGAGCTGCTGGACGCCGGGATCGTCGGCCGCGAGACCCCGCTGTACGACGCCGACCCCGGCTTCAACGCCGACGGCGCCGTGACGATGCGCATCATCGCCGAACACTTCGGGCTGCCCGCCGCGTCGTGACGGGTGAGGCACGGGGCGCGGGCAAGGGACCGCCCCCGCCCCGTGCCTCGCGCGCCCCGCCTCAGCCGAAGAGGAAGAGTTCGCGCTCCGTGACGCCCTCCAGTTCGTACCGCGTCCCCGCCAGCGACCTGCCCGCGCACAGCCTGATCAGCGTCGCCCCGTCACCCCGGTAGCGCCCGGGTGCCCGGCCCTCCTGCTCCCTGCCGATGACCAGCTCCTCCTCGCTGTCCTCGAGCTCGGCGACCAGCAACGGCATCTTCTGGTGGCGGGCGCGCGGCCCGAGGAGCCGGAGCGCGAGCGGCAGGCCCGGCCCCCGGTAGGCCCCTTCGAGCCCCCATGCCTCGCGTACGTCGCCCGCGTGCACCCACTCCCCCAGCGCCACCCCGTCCAGCACCCCGGGACCGGCGGCGATCACGGCTCCGGCGCCGGTCATCCCCGCCTCCAGCTCGTCCACCACCTGTGCGTCGGTCCAGCCGGCGCGTTCGGCGATGTCCCGGTCGTTGCACTCAGGGCTGAACACATCCGGCCCGAACCGGCTCTCCACCACCCGGCTCAGCACCGAACCGCAGTGCGCGAGCACATCCCGCACGGTCCAGCCGGGACACGCGGTGCGCAGCGCGAAGTCGCTCGCGGCGGCGGACCGCAGCAGCGGGATCAGGAGGTCCCGCTCGGTGCGCAGGAGGAGACCGGGAAGTTCGGGATCACGTTCGTCAGCCATGCCCCCAGCCAACCACTTTTTCCGGACAACCTTTGCGGATTCATGAACACGGCACGCATCCGCAACTACCCTCAGTTCCCCACGTGTTACTGGAACTCCGGAAACTCATGGAGCCATCGTGTCGCTGCTGTTCGAACTCGTCGGCCAGCTTGCCCCTCACGCGTCGCTCTTCGCCGGGCGTATGGCGGACGGAGCGATGGAGGGCGTCATCCAGCGGATCACCGACCGGACCGTGGACGGCGGCGAGGGGGTCTTCCGCCGCCTCATCGGCCGGGGCGGGCAGAATCCGGGCGGCCCGGCCGGGCTCTCCGAGCCGGATGCCGTCGAACTGGACGCCCTGCTGGACCGGTTGAACGAAGCCGAGCGGGCGCAGCTCGCGGCGGCGCTCACCACCTGGCTGAACGGCTCGCCGGACCGTCAGGACCTGAACGAACTGGTGGGGGCCCCGGCATCCGTCCCCGTCCCCGCGCCTGCCCCTGCCCCGTCCACCACGGTGAACTCCACGGGCGACAACAACATCGTGATCGGCAACGTGGGCACCTTCACCCAGCAACTGCGGGACGAGAGGTGACGAGCCCGGGCAACTGGGGTCACGGAGACCCGTCGCTCAAGTCGCAGGGCGACAACAACAACATCATCGGCAACGCCGGCACGTTCAATCAGTTCCAGATCCTCATCCGGCGTGCCTCCTTCGTCACCGGCTGGCTCTTCCTGATCCTCTCCGTCCTCCTGGCCGGCTACGCCACCTGGAAGTGGCCGGGGGGCTCCCGCAACCAGTACGTCGGCTTCTTCGCCTTCCTGCTGCTCGCCTTCCTCGCCTCCGTCGTCCACATCAGCCTGCGCCGCGCAGACCGCTCCGGTGCGACCGGGACGGGCGGTCCGGCCGGGCGGAAGGGCTCGGGGCTCCGCCTTCCCGACCTGCTGCTCATCGTCTCCCTCGTCTGCGCCCTCATCAGCTGGTGGTCGTTCCAGAACGTCGTGCGCAACGGCGAAGTCGATGTCCTGGTCCGGACGCAGGGCGCGCAGGCGCTGACCAACGAGCCCGACAGCGCGCTCGTCCTCACCGTGGCCCCGTCGAAGGCCGCCGACCGGCGCGGCCGGCTGCGGCTCACTCTGGAGCTCGGGGAGTACGACGCCGGGGCGCCCGCCTGCTCCCACCGGACCCGGGTCCGTCTCACGGCCCTCAGCGAAAGCGTCACCCCGCTCGTATCGGATCTGCCCGCCCGCTCCACCACCGACTTCGACCTCGGCGGTCTCATGCAGCCGAACGGTGTGACGTTCGAACTCAAGGTGCAGACCCCCCAGGGCTGCACCCTGCGCCTGGTGAACAAGCAGGCCACCCTGCACAACGATTGACCCCACGACTCCCGCGCCTGGCGCACGGGTTTCCCATGGAGCGAGGTAGCAGATGTCAGGAGCAGCTCTGCGCGGGTGGGCGGCCGTCACCGCGGCGATCCTCCTCTGCGGCGGCGTGGCCGGGTGCGAGTCCGACCCTCCGTCGATCCTCTCGGACAGCACGGAAGTGGGAACCAAGGACGACCAGCCGGGCACGAGCTTCTCGCCGCACGGCGGCCAGTTCATCGGTTTCGACGTCTCCGTGGTCGGCACCCTCATGAACAACCTCGGTTACAAGACCCCGCGTTTCACCAGCGTCATGTCCCAGGACCGCATCCGGGTCCTGCACGAGGGGGGCGTGCAGCTGGTGGCCGCCACCTTCTCGATCACCCCGGACCGCATGGCTCCCGAGGGTACGAGTCCGCAGGCCGGCGACCTCGACTTCGTCGGCCCGTACGCCACGACCCAGCAGGGCTTCCTGATCCGCAAGAAGGACGCCGCGAAGTTCAGGAAGAAGAGGGATTTCGACGGCGAGATCGTCTGTGTGTGGGCGGGCACCACGTCCGCCAATCAACTGTCGAAGGGCGGCTTCGAGAAGATCGTCCCGACGATGGAGGACGACGCGAAGACCTGTGTGAAGAGGCTCGAGGCCGGAACCGTGGCGGCTGTCTCCACGGACGTGCTGATCCTCTACGGACTGACCCAGGAGCACCACGGTCTCGAAGTCGTGCCAGGTCTCGAATTCGGGGAGGCTCCCAATCAGTACGGCATCGCGATGACCAAGGGGCACCGCAAGGACTGCGTCAGGCTCCGCGACGAACTGCTGAAGTACATCGGCAACGCGACCACCTGGGAGACGAACTTCAAGTCCAGTCTCCCCGCTGTCCCCAAGGCCATCCGGGACGAGGCCAGGCCCCGGGAGGAGGACGTCATGGATCTGTCCTGCGTGGACAAGCCCGGCAACGGCTCCTCCGACTGACCGGCGCCGCCCCGTCCGGCCCCTCACCGGCACCGCCCCGCCCCGTCCGACCCCTCACCGGCACCGCCCCGCACCGTCCGGCCCCTCTACAGTCGCCCCATGAGCGACAGCGCCCAGAGCCTCCGCATCCGCTGGCAGGAAGCCCTCGTAGCCGCCCGGGGCGGCACCGAGGGCCCCGACCCGTTGCCGTACGCCGACAACCTCCTGGCGCGCTGGGCCGAGCCTCAGCGCAAGTACCACACCGCCGCCCATCTGACGGCGGTCCTGGACCGCATCGACACGCTCGCCGGCCATGCGGCGGACGCGGACGCCGTGCGGCTCGCCGCCTGGTTCCACGACGCGGTCTACCGGCCCGACCGCTCCGAGAACGAGGAGCGCAGCGCCGTCCTCGCCGAGCGCGCCCTGCCCGAGGCGGGGGTGCCGGACGCGGTCACCGTCGAGGTCGCCCGGCTGGTCCGGCTCACCGTCTCGCACGATCCGGCCGCCGGCGACACCAACGGCGAGGTGCTGTGCGACGCGGACCTGGCGATCCTGGCCGCGTCACCGAAGGAGTACGCGGAGTATGCGGCCCGGGTGCGCGAGGAGTACGGCTTCGTGCCCGACGAGGCGTTCCGGGAGGGGCGGGCAGCCGTGCTGCGTCAGCTCCTGGACCTGCCGGCGCTGTTCCGTACCCCGCACGGGGCGGAGCGGTGGGAGCCGAAGGCGCGGCACAACCTGCTGACGGAGCTGGAGCTGCTCGCGCGCTGAGGCTCGGCGGCTTTTACCGCGGTAAAGGCCGTTCAGCACGCAGCGCAGGGAATGCCACGGACGTTCTCGCTGTTGGCACCTGTCATGCCCGACTCTGCCGCTAGCCGCTCCCGCATGCCCCTGGCCGTGTACATCCTGGGCCTCTCGGTCTTCGCCCTCGGCACGAGCGAGTTCATGCTCTCCGGGCTGCTGCCACCCATCGCCGATGACATGAACGTGTCGATCCCACGTGCCGGGCTCCTCATATCCGCCTTCGCGATCGGCATGGTCATCGGCGCCCCGCTGCTCGCCGTGGCGACGCTCCGGCTGCCACGGCGCACCACCCTCATCGCGCTGATCTCGGTCTTCGGCCTCGGCCAGGTCGCGGGTGCGCTCGCGCCGACGTACGAGGTGCTCTTCGCGTCCCGGGTGATCAGCGCGTTCGCGTGCGCCGGGTTCTGGGCGGTCGGCGCGTCCGTCGCCATCGCGATGGTGCCGGTGAACTCGCGGGCCCGCGCCATGGCCGTGATGATCGGCGGTCTGTCGGTCGCGAACGTACTGGGTGTGCCGCTGGGGGCGTTCCTCGGGGAGAACCTCGGCTGGCGCTCGGCGTTCTGGGCGGTCGGCGCGGCCTCCGCCGTGGCACTGGTGGGGGTGGCGACGCTGATCCCCCGCATCCCGCGCCCGGACGAGAAGCCGCAGCTCAAGCGGGAGATGGGCATCTACCGTGACCGGCAGGTGTGGCTGTCCGTCGTGATCACCGCACTCGCGGCGGGCGGGGTGTTCTGCGCGTTCAGCTATCTGGCGCCGCTGCTGACGGATGTCGCCGGGCTGGACTCGGGCTGGGTGCCGACCGTGCTGGCGCTCTTCGGGATCGGCGCGCTGATCGGCACGATGATCGGCGGTCGGGTCGCGGACGCGCACCTCTTCGGGGTGCTGCTGAGCGGCATCACGGCGTCGACGGTGTTCCTGGCCGCGCTGGCGCTGCTCGCCTCGAACCAGGCCGCCGTGATCGTGCTGTCGTTCCTGTTGGGCCTGTCGGCGTTCTTCACGGCTCCGGCGCTGAACGCCCGGATGTTCAACGTCGCGGGCGCCGCCCCGACCCTGGCGGGTGCGACGACCACCGCCGCGTTCAACCTGGGCAACACCGGTGGCCCCTGGCTGGGCGGCACGGTGATCGACGCGGACTTCGGCTTCGAGGCCACCGCGTGGGCGGGGGCGGCGATGACCGTGGTGGCGCTGGTGACGGTGGTGTTCTCGCTACGTCTTCAGCGCAGCCGCAGCTCGTCCCGGCTGGTGGCGGGCGCCCCGGCGTCAGCGTCGCAGCAGCAGGACGCGGTGGAGGCGTGCGCGCCCTCGTCGACCGCCTGAGAACGGCTGCGGGAAGGTCTCCGGGCCCTCTCAGGAGCCCTCTCAGGAGCCCTCTCAGCCAGGTGCCGGACGCCCCTTCGGGCGGCGCAGGCCAGCCTCCGTGATCCGGCGCACCAGTTCTTTGGAGCCGATCTGCCGGGCACCGGCCCGGACCGCGTCCTCGTACCGTGCCTCCGGTACGTCGTAGTGGTCGCGCTCGAAGGCGCGCTCCGGGCAGCCGATGGACGCCGCGAAGGCGTGCAGCTCATCGAAGGACACATCGCTGACCAGGTGCGACCAGAGGCGCCCGTGCCCCGGCCAGTCCGGCGGATCGATGTAGACGGTCACGGCCGCAGTATCCCGCGCAGCGAACCGACCGGGGCGACCGCCACCGTGGCCTTGGTGCAGACCCAGTGCGGGTCCGGGCCGAGCTCCGGCTCGACGTCGAGGGCGTGCGGGTCGCCCGCGTCGCAGACCGGGCACAGCGGCCAGCGGCCGTACTCCTCCAGCAACGCGTCCTGGACGTCCTGGGCGATGAGGCCGACGACGAACTCCGCGCCCTCCGGCCACTGCTCCACCCACCAGCGCCGGTGCGTCACCGCGTCCTCGACCATCGAGACGATCTGCGCCTCGGCGACGTCTCCGGCGGCGAGGTCGGCCATGACCAGGGCGCGGGCGGTGTGCAGTGCCTGCTCCAGGGGGTTCATCTCCATGCAGCCATTGTCCACCTGCACGCAAACAGCCTTCCCGCACTCGGAGCCGCGCGCACCGCGACATCCCTTTCGGACCTTTCAGAGGTCAGGACCAAAGGGGGGTTGACGGACACCGGGGTTGAAAATATCTTTCAAAGGTGACCAATGACCTGAAGGAAAGTTTCAGCGCGGATTCGCCGCCCGCGCCGGCCGCCCTCGCGGCCAAGGTGCGGACGCTCGCTCCGTCCATGACCCGCTCCATGCAGCGGGTCGCCGAGGCAGTCGCCGGCGACCCGGCCGGCTGCGCCGCGCTCACGGTCACCGGTCTCGCCGAGCTCACGGGTACGAGCGAGGCCACCGTGGTGCGCACCGCCCGCCTCCTCGGCTACCCCGGCTACCGCGACCTGCGCCTCGCGCTGGCCGGTCTCGCCGCCCACCAGCAGTCCGGCCGGGCCCCCGCCGTCACCGCGGACATAGCGGTCGACGACCCGATCGCCGATGTGGTCGCCAAGCTCGCGTACGACGAGCAGCAGACCCTCGCCGACACGGCCGCCGGGCTCGACACGGTGCAGCTCGGTGCCGCCGTGGCAGCCGCCGCCACCGCCCGCCGCATCGACATCTACGGCGTGGGCGCCTCCTCCCTCGTCGGCCAGGACCTGGCCCAGAAGCTGGCCCGTATCGGGCTGATCGCGCACTCCCACATGGACCCGCACCTCGCGGTGACCAACGCCGTGCAGCTGCGCTCCGGCGACGTGGCCATCGCGATCACCCACTCCGGCTCGACCGGTGACGTCATCGAGCCGCTGCGCGTCGCCTTCGACCGCGGTGCGACGACGGTCGCGATCACCGGCCGCCCCGACGGACCGGTCACGCAGTACGCCGACCACGTGCTGACCACGTCCACGGCCCGCGAGAGCGAGCTGCGCCCGGCCGCCATGTCGAGCCGGACGAGCCAGCTCCTGGTCGTCGACTGCCTCTTCATAGGAGTCGCGCAGCGTACGTACGAGACGGCGGCTCCGGCCCTCGCCGCCTCCTACGAGGCGCTGGCCCACCGCCACAACCCCCGCACCCGCTGACACGGCACGACAAACCCCGCACCCGCACCCGCACCCGCACCCGCAGAACCGTACGAGTTCAAGAAAGCAGAGCCGCTCTCCATGACCTCCCTCACCGACGCCGACGCCACCACCCCCGACGGATACGGGGAACTGCGCGCCGAGCTCGCGACCCTCACCACCGAGGCGTTCCGTCCCGAGCTCGCCGAGATCGACCGGCTGGCCACCCCCGAGATAGCCCGGATCATGAACGGCGAGGACCAGACCGTCCCCGCCGCCGTCGCCGCCCGGCTCCCCGAGATATCCGCAGCGATCGACGCCACCGCGGCCCGCATGGCGCGCGGCGGCCGGCTGATCTACGCGGGCGCGGGCACCGCGGGCCGCCTCGGCGTGCTGGACGCCAGCGAGTGCCCGCCCACCTTCAACACCGACCCGGCCGATGTCGTCGGCCTGATCGCGGGCGGCCCGTCCGCGATGGTCACCGCCGTCGAGGGCGCCGAGGACAGCAAGGAGCTGGCCGCCGCCGACCTCGACGCGCTGAACCTCACCGCCGACGACACCGTGGTCGGCATCTCCGCCTCCGGCCGCACGCCGTACGCGATCGGTGCCGTCGAGCACGCCCGCGCCAAGGGCGCGCTGACCATCGGCCTGTCCTGCAACGCGGACTCCGCCCTGGGCGCCGCCGCCGAGCACCCCCTTGAGGTCGTCGTCGGCCCCGAGCTGCTCACCGGCTCCACCCGCCTCAAGGCGGGCACCGCGCAGAAGCTCGTCCTCAACATGCTCTCGACGATCACGATGATCCGGCTCGGCAAGACGTACGGGAACCTCATGGTCGACGTCCGCGCCTCCAACGAGAAGCTGCGCGCCCGTTCCCGGCGCATCGTCTCGCTGGCCACCGGCGCCTCCGACCAGGAGATCGAGGCCGCGCTCGCCGCCACCGACGGCGAGGTGAAGAACGCCATCCTCACCATCCTCGGCCAGGTCGACGGCCCCACCGCCGCCTCGCTCCTGTCCGCGTCGGACGGCCACCTGCGCGCCGCGCTCGCCGCCGCCCCCCGCTCCACCTGACCCTCCTGCTCCACCTCCGCACCCCCCGCACAGCAAGGCACCACGCACCATGGCTACAGAAGACAAGAACCGCGCCACTGCCGCCGCGATCCTTCCGCTCGTCGGTGGCGCCGCGAACGTCAGCTCCATTGCCCACTGCATGACCCGGCTCCGGCTGGGTCTGCACGACAGTTCGCTCGTCCAGGACGAGGCACTGAAAGCCGTGCCCGCCGTCATGGGTGTGGTCGAGGACGACACGTACCAGATCGTTCTCGGTCCCGGTACGGTCGCCCGCGTCACCCCGGAGTTCGAGAAGCTCGTCGAGGAGGCCCGGGAATCGGCCCCCGAGACCACCGCGGCCGCTTCCGCCGCCCCGCTCACGGCGGAGGAACTGGCCGCGCAGGGCGCCGAGATGAAGGCGGCCAGGAAGGCGAAGAACGCCACGCCGTTCAAGCTGTTCCTGCGCCGGATCGCCAACATCTTCGTACCGCTGATCCCGGCCCTGATCGGCTGCGGCATCATCGCGGGACTCAACGGGCTGCTGGTCAACCTCGGCTGGCTGACGTCGGTGACCCCGGCCCTGGCGGCGATGGCGTCCGGCTTCATGGCGCTGATCGCGGTCTTCGTCGGCTACAACACGGCGAAGGAGTTCGGCGGCACGCCGATCCTCGGCGGTGCGGTCGCGGCCATCATCGTCTTCCCGGGCGTCGCGAACATCGAGGCGTTCGGCCAGAAGCTCTCCCCCGGCCAGGGCGGCGTCCTCGGCGCCCTGGGCGCCGCGATCCTCGCGGTGTACGTGGAGAAGTGGTGCCGTCGCTGGGTCCCGGAGGCGCTGGACGTCCTGGTCACCCCGACCCTGACGGTCCTCATCTCCGGCCTGGTGACGATCTTCGGCCTGATGTACGTGGCGGGTGAGATCTCCACCGCGATCGGTACGTTCGCCGACTGGCTGCTGTCCAACGGCGGCGCGGGCGCGGGTCTCGTCCTCGGCGGCTTCTTCCTCCCGCTGGTCATGCTGGGCCTGCACCAGGCGCTGATCCCGATCCACACCACGCTGATCGAGCAGCAGGGCTACACGGTCCTGCTCCCGATCCTCGCCATGGCCGGTGCCGGCCAGGTCGGTGCGGCCATCGCGGTCTTCTTCCGCCTCCCGCGCAACGAGTCGATCCGCCGGACGATCAAGTCCGCCCTGCCCGCGGGCTTCCTGGGCGTCGGCGAACCCCTGATCTACGGTGTCTCGCTGCCGCTGGGCCGTCCGTTCATCACCGCGTGCGTGGGTGGCGCCTTCGGCGGCGCGTTCGTCGGCTTCTTCAACCAGCTCGGCGACGCGGTGGGCTCCACCGCGATCGGCCCGTCCGGCTGGGCGCTGTTCCCGCTGCTGGACGGCAACCACGGCCTGGGCTCGACGATCGCGATCTACGCGGGCGGCCTGCTGGTCGGGTACCTGGCGGGCTTCCTCGCCACGTACTTCTTCGGCTTCAGCAAGGACCTGCTGACGGAGTTCAACGTCTCCCAGGAACCGGCCGCCTCCCCGGTCGCGGCCACCGGCCCGGCCACGCCCGCGACCGGCACCACCGGCCCGGACGCCACCGCGAAGGAACCCGCGGGGGTCTGACGGACCACGGAACAACGGAGACGGCGGCACCCCGGCGGGGTGCCGCCGTTTCCGTTGTTGTCCGCGTCAGACCGGGAAGGCGTCCGTGGCCAATGCGACGTCGAAGGGCACCGGCATGACGAGCGGCTTGCCGAACGGCACCGGGTCGGAGTGCTTGAACGTACCGTCCTCGTTGGGCTCCGTGAACAGCGTGGCCATGGGCCCCCGGGTGTCGAACCGGTCGATCAGCAGATACATCGGCACTCCGGCGCGGGCGTAGGCGCGGTACTTCTTCGTGCGGTCGTCGCGGGCGTTGCCCTTCGAGGTGATCTCGACGACGAGCAGCGCCTCGGAGGCATCCACCGGATCGCTGCTCTCGGAGTCGGCGGCATCGATCAACTCGGCCGGCATGACCACGAGGTCGGGCACGTACAACTTGTCGAGGGGTGCCACGTGCACCCCCAGGGTCTGGTAGATCCCCAGCTCGTCGGGCAGATTCGCGTAGAGACGGCGCTGCACCTTGTCGGCGATGCCGTTGTGATGCGCATGCGGCGGCGGTACCAAGACGATCTGCCCTTCGTCGATCTCGGCGCGCCACCCCTCGGGCACGTCCAGTTCCTGCCAGGTGCGCAGCAGGTAGTCCCACGGGCGGCCTTCAGAGTCCTGCTGGTTCTCGACCATCGCGGCGGTCATCGCGGGTCCCTTCTCCTGAAGCCTGTCCGGGGAGCGTAGATCGACAGTTTCGCGGCGCTGGGCCGCTTTCCTCAGCGTCCCACGATCGTGTGACCGGTGCACCGAACACCGCACGCTGTTCACCGGTCGGACGCGGCCGCCTCCACCGACCGGCCCCCCGCCTGCACGGTGACGAGGGCGATCCCCCCGCAGCACACCGCCAGCAGCAGGAGTTCGGCGGCCGACGGGGCGGAGGCGCTGCCCAGGGCCCAGTCGCCGAGCCGGACCGTGAAGGGCACCGCCAGTTGCACGGCGGCGGTGAAGACCGGGCCGCGGAGCAGGATCAGCCGGTGCTGTACGAGGTAGGCGGGCGCGTAGACCGCGGCGCCCAGCAGCACGATGCCGCCCGTCGCGGCCGGGGTCGGCGGGTGCGCGATGACCGCGGGCAGGGACATCGGGAGCAGCAGGCAGGTGGCGGCGGCGAGCAGCACCGGCAGGACGGCGAGCGGGGGCAGGGCCGACAGCCGTTGCCGGTAGAGGAATCCGTAGACGGCGAAGGCCACCGTCGCGGCCGCCACCAGCAGCAGCCCCACGAGGTCCAGGTCCCCGGCGTCGGCCCCCAGCGCCGCGTATCCGGCGGCCGCCGCGCAGGCCAGGGCCGCGCCCGCAACCTTGCGTGGCCCGGACCGCTCACCGAAGAACAGCGCGCCGACCGCCACCGACGCGCACGGCATCAGCGCGACCACGAGGTTGGTCAGCGAGGTGCCGATGCGCGGGATGGCCAGCAGCGTGCCGGCCGCGTACCCGGCGAAACCGAGCAGCCCCAGCAGCCATACGGTCCCCGGCCGGGCAGCGGCCCGGCGCAGATCGGCCCGCCCGCTCGCGGACGACGCGGCGACGACGGTCAGGACCAGGCAGCACACGGCGGTACGCCCGACCGCCACGGTCAGCGGTTCGGTCCCGGTGACCAGGGCGCCGGAGAGCAGCCAGGTCCCGGCGAGCAGCAGTACGAGAACAACCGGCATCGCCGGACGCCTTTCCACGAGGGGCAGGAACGGGGTGGGGATCAGCGCCCGTCCGGGGCGGCCTGCTTCCTCACCATCTCCAGCAACGCCTCGTGCGTCTCCCGGTCCGCCGCCGCGATCAGTCCGCCTGCTCCGGTGTACGGCGGCCGGCCGTGGATGTCCGTCACCACGCAGCCGGCGGCTTCGCAGAGCGCGATCCCGGCCGAGAAGTGCACGCTGTCGCGCAGGTCCCCGTCGGTGACGTACGCGGCCCTGCGGCCGGCGGCGACCCAGGCCACGGCCAGCGTGGTGGAGACGACGCGCGGCCGGAACCGCTCGGCGAACTCCGGGGCGGCGAGGAGCTGTACCGCCCGGAAGCCCGGCGCGCTGGGGAACGGCGCATCGAGATTGACGTCGACCAGCCGCGAACCGGCGGAGGGCTCCAGCTCCTCGTCCACGCCGTCCTTCCGGACACGGGCGTGCACTCCGTCGGTCCAGAACACCTCCCCGTTGAACGGGTCGGCCGACGCGGCCGCGGTGGTGTCGGGCCCCACCCGCAGGGCGACGTTCACCGCGACCAGCATGTTCCGCACGGCGTAGTTCAGCGTGCCGCACAGGGGATCGACCAGCCACCTGCGCCGCGCGCCGTCCGCGCCGGTGCGCCCGCTCTCCTCGCCCGTCACGGCGTCATCGGGCCGGGCCGTCCGCAGCACGTCGAGGATGGCCTCCTCGGCCGCGAGGTCCGCGGTCGTCGCGAAGTCACCGGCGGACTTCGCGATCCGGCTCAGCGTCGTCCCGTACATGTCGCGGACGACCGCCGCCCCCGCCTCCGCGGCCCGGACGGCCAGTTGCGCATCGCTTTCCGTGTCCATGCTCACCATGCCCGCAGGCTATCCGCGCCCCTCCCCACCCCGACACGGCCCCGCCCCGCAGCCTCACCGCGGCAGCTGCCCCTCCCGGTTGACCTCGGTCACCCTCGCCCGTAGCACCAGCCCCGGTGGCGCCGGGCGGACGAAATCGGGCGGGCAGTCCCATTCCGCGCCGCCACCCGGCGGCCGCAGCTGCACATACGGGCCGACCCGCCCCATCACCCGGCCCACCCGCCCGTCCCGCACGTCCAGGGCGAACGACCCCGGCTCCGGCGTACACGCCTCCAGCCCGCCGTCGCCCTCACCCGCCATGACCCGCCGCCTTCCCGTGCAGCAGCTGGCTCAGCCGCAGCGCCGTATCGAGGTTGCAGCGCCCCAGGTCGACCAGCGCTGCCGAATCGCTTGCCGCGCACGAGGCCAGGTCGATCCGCAGCGAGGGCAGGGTGATCCCGACCCCCGCGAACCCGTCCCGCAGCCGCGCCACAGCCTCCTCGGCCTCCCGCATTCTGCCCGCTGCCGCCCTGCGCCGTTCCGTAGTCGTCATGATCCATTCCTTCCACGCTGCGTAATGTCAATGCATACCCAGAGTGGTGATTCTCTCGTTAGCCTGGAAGAGGTGCAGTTCCAACAACCGCACGTGTACCACAGGGAGTTGTCATGCCAGGTCCCAGAAAGCTCGATCCCTCCTCCTCTCCTCGCGCCCTACTCGGTGCCGAACTCCGCCATCGGAGAGAGAATGCGGGCCTCTCCCAGACCGAGCTCGGCGCTCCGCTCTTCGTCAGCGGTTCGTTCGTCGGACAGCTGGAGTCCGGGGTCCGGCGGATGCAGATGGACCAGGCCGAGAAGTTCGACGAGATCCTGGGCGCGGACGGTTTCTTCGTACGGAACTGCGCGGCGCTGAAGAAGTCGAAGTACCCCGAACACTTCGTGGAGGCCGCCGAGGCCGAGGCCCGCGCGGAGGCCATCCGGGAGTACGCGCCTCAGCTCATCCCCGGCCTGTTGCAGACCGAGGCGTACGCGCGGGCGGTGTTCCGGGAGTACCAGCCGACCGCTGTCGACAGCGCCATCGACGAACTGGTGACGACCCGTCTGGAACGCGCCCAGCTCCTCACCGATCCAACAGTCCCCATGTTGTGGGTCGTGCTGGACGAGGCGGTATTACGCCGGAGGGTGGGCGGTCCCGAAGTCATGGCGGCGGCACTTCGGCATATCGCGGGACTGGCCAGGCAACACCGAATCGTCGTCCAGGTCCTGCCTTTCTCGGAAGGCGCCCACGCCGCACTGACCGGCCCGCTCAAGCTGATGTCCTTCACCGACGCACCCCCACTCGCATACGTCGATGGCATGGGCATCGGCCACTTGCAGGACGATCCAGCCACGGTCCGGCAGTACCAACTGACTTACGATCTGGTGACGGCCAGCGCGATATCACCGGCAGCGTCCCTGGCCCTGATCGAGTCGGTGGCGGAGGATTACGACCATGAAGCTCAGCGGTTCTGAATACGACCTGTCCATGGCGACCTGGCACAAGTCCTCGTACAGCGGGGGCGACGGCGGCAACTGCCTTGAGGTCGCCACCTGGCGCAAGTCCACCTACAGCGGCGGGAGCGGCGGCGACTGCCTCGAAGTGCTCGACGGTGTCCCCGAGGTCGTCCCCGTCCGCGACTCCAAGGTGACCGGCGGCCCCGCGCTGGTGTTCCGCGCGGCCGCCTGGCAGTCCTTCGTCGCCGGCCTCAAGCGCGGCTGAACCGGTCTCACCACTCGACCGGGCCCGGGGCTTGAGCCCCGGGCCCGTCCCGTTCTGCCGGGGCCGACTAGCCGACCCACTCCAGGGCCCACTCGGGCGCACCCTCACCGGCCAGCGTGGCCCGGTCGCCGCGCGCGGTGAGCGAGCCCGCCTGCGGCACCTCCTTGAGACGCAGGGCGATGGGCCCGCGGTCGTCCGGACCCTCGACCAGCCACTGGTCCGGGTTGGAGTCGCACGGGGTCTCCGACACGGCCGGCGGGAAGATCCTCACCGGTGACAGCCCCAGGCACTGGTCCGCCTGTCGCACCGGCCTGAACTGCACCGCGCCATCGGGCAGGTTGACGAGCCGCCACGCAGCGTCGATGCCGCCGCAGTCGCCGAGCCGGCCGCCGAAGGGGCCGCCGCCGGCGTTCAGGCAGGCGCCGCTCCGCGTGCTGTGGATGAGGTAGACGCCGTCGTCAGCGGCCTGTGACGGGGTGGCCAGCGCCACGACCGCGACAGCGGACGCGGCCAGGGAAAGGATCGCGCGAATACGCACGGGACTCCTCGGTCAGACGTGAGGGGGGTGGGAGCGCGGGCCGTGTGATCCGCGTCACCCCCAAGATCACAAACCGTCGGGGTCCTGAGCCACCGCCACCACACCAATGGCCGCGGCGTACTGGCAGCAAACCGGCGCACCGGCTCCGTGACGCGCGCCCGGCCATGCGGCCGAACCCCCGCACGCGAAAGACCCGGTGGGCTCAACCACCGGGCCTTCGGTCCAGCTTCACTACCGCGCGAACGTGACCCTCTTGAGCGTGGGCTGACCCACCCGCACCGTGTCACCGGCCGAGGCGATCTGCGCCGTGGTGCCGGTGCCGTCGAAGAACCAGCGCCAGGCGCCCGCCGATGTCGCGGTCACCGTGGTGCTGAGCTTTCCGCTGGTGCCGGTCTTCACCGTCTTGACCGTCGTGTACGAGCTCGCACCGGCCTTCTTGAACTGGAGCTTCACCGACTGCCCGGTGTAGCCGTAGTACTTCAGGTCCTCCCAGTTGGCCCGCGCGAGCTTTCCGGTGATCTTGAACTTCTCTCCCGGGCGCACCTGATCGGGCGCGGCATCGGTCACGAGGGTCGCGGCACGCTTGACCCGGTACAAGGCGATGCGGTCGGAGATCCAGTAGTCGCGGTCGTTGGCGTTGACCGTCGCGCTCACCGACCAGGTCCCCGCCATCTCATCGGCATCGTCCGACGAGTAGCCGTGCATCCACTCCGGGACGATGCTCATCATCGCCGTGCAGACCGACGTGGTGGCGCTCTTCTTCTCGCACGTCACGGAGTCCATCTGCGCGATGCCGATGCCGTTGGCGATGTTGTACGTGTCGACGCTGCTCACGTACTTGACGCCCGAGTTGTCCTTGATCGTCATGGCGATCGGGTATCTGACGGTCTTCGACGTCCCCACGATGACGTTCGTCCCGTGGTCGACCACCGTGCTGATGACCCGGATGTCGCCCCGCCCCTCGGCGTGTGCGGTCGTCGTGGTGACGAGCGCCAGTGCCGCGGCCCCCACCGCGACAGCCACGCCTCTTGTCCTGCGCATGAGTCCTGCTTTCTCTCTCCCCGCCCCAATCGCGGTGCGCCGGAGCGTACAACAGTGCGCATGCGCGGAATCCGAGGGGTGCGGCACGGCCCGGGGCTCAAGCGTCGAGATCCGAGCGCTCTTTCAGCGGAAGGGGTGGCGGGATTGAATGCCCACCCACCCTCCCTGCCTGGCGGGTTGACTTCTCGCGATCGACTTGCGACGGACCGTAGCGACGCTCTAGCGTCAGCCGGGACACGACGGCCCCCGCCGGTGCGCAAACACCGAGCAGGGGCCTGACCACTTCGATCGCTAGAAGGCCGATCTCATGGCTGTCAGCCAGCTTAGTGCTGCCTCTGTACCCCCGTACGTGCCCGCGCCCACGCTCGACCACCCGATGGCCAACCCCGGGTACGGCAAGCGTTCCGCGCCGGACCAACGCCCGCGCACGGGCCACGACTTCGTCCATCTCCTCCCCCGTGACGCCGCCATCGCCGCCTACATCGACGGTCTGTGCGACGGCGCCGACATCTCCGTGAAGACCCTGGCCAAGGCGCTCCCGTACGGGCAGTGCGCGCTGCGGACCACGCTCAACCGGCTCCAGGCGGCAGGACATCTGCGCCGGGGCAGTGAGTGCGTGGCGACGGAGGAGGCGCTGCTGTGGGTGACCCGGACGTTCTTCTCCCGTACCGCACGCGACGACGAGTGGTGGGCGGCCTTCACCCGGGGTGACGTACCGCCGGAGCCCCAACGCTCCACCCGCTCACGGGCGTTCATCCTGCTGGCCGCGCTCGGGCGCACCACGCCCGCGCTGACGCTGTCCCAGGCCAGCTGTGTGGAACTCGAACCGCAGGTCGGCGAGTGGTTAGAGCGTGGCGCCACCGAGGCGGAGATCCTGCACGCGCTGACCGAGGGACTGCCGGTACGGGTCCATCACGCCGCCCGGTTCGTCGGACGCAGGCTGCTGGACAAGCTGCCGCCCCTCCGTATCGCTCCCGTCCGCCAGGTCGTCCTGCGCACCCTGGAGTGCAGCGAGTGCCGGGCGCCCGGCAGCCCGGAGGCGATGCCGGGCGGGGTCTGCGGGGCCTGCCGGGGCACAGCGGATGAGGCGCCCAGAGGCCCGGAGGGCGCCGTGCCCGTACAGGGTGTGCGGGCACGGATGAGCGCGGTGCGGGCGGGGCTGGTGCCCCGGGCGGAGCGGACCCACCGGTGAAGGCCCCGGAACGGCCGCAGGCCCCCGCGTCCTGGGGGACGCGGGGGCCTGCACCGGTGATGTGCGTCGGTCAGGGAGCGTCGATCGTCGCCACGATCGTCTGGCGCATCGCGGAGAACGGCGCGGAGTAGCCGCCGCCTTGGAGCGCCGTCGTACGGTCCATGCCGTACTCGTCGAAGTTGAGCGACACGATCTCGTCGACGCCGTCACCGTTCAGGTCGGCGACGTGGATCTCGTCGCCGCCCATCGCCTGGACGTCGGCCACGCTGTACGGGTAGTCGTTTCCTGCGGTGAGGATCGAGGGGTCGTACGTGCTGGCGCCGCCGAGCTCGCCCGAGACGATGATGCGCTTGCCGCCGGGACCGTTCGCGAAGGCGGCCGTGTGCGAGTCCGCGATCGTGTACACCCGTGAGTCCTGGCCGTTCGGCCCGAAGGTACGCAGGGAGACCCTGCTGACCATGGTCAGACCGTCGGGACCGGTCAGCCAGCCGGTGAGGCCCCACGGGCCGCCGTCGGCGCCTTCGTGGAGCAGCTCACCCGTGCGACCGTCCCGGATCTGCATCATGGTCTTCAGGGCGCCGGTGGCGTCCTCGACGAACGCGGTGAAGACGACCGCGTGCCCGTCCGCGTAGGGAATGCCGGGCGAGGCGAACGTACCGGCCCGCAGCGGGGCGCCGTAGATGACGCCGTCCGTCGCGGACCCCGTCTTCGGAGTGACCGCCCAGTCGAGGGTGCCGGTCCTGGCGTTCAGGGCGACACCACCGGCCACGCCGGGCTGCATGGAGCCCACGTCGCCGGTGTGCGAGGCGTACTGGGCGTAGAGGTGGCCGTCGGCGACCGAGACGTCCGCGAAGACGACGTCACCGGCGGACGCCGGGGCGCCGTACTCCCACAGCTTCTTGCCGCTGCCGTTGTAGACGCGCACCTTGTCGGTGGCCACGAGGATCTCGGCCTTGCCGTCACCGTTGACGTCGGCGGCCTGCGCCGAACGGACGAACTGACCCTGGCCGTCGATCGTGGTGAGGACCTTGCCCGTACGGGAGTCCAGCACCGCGGTCGCGGAGTCGGCGGCGACGATCGTCTCGTCCCGCTTGTCGCCGTTGACGTCGGCCTTCACGAGCCCGTGCACCTGGCCGGGCACGGTGGCCGTCCACAGCTGCTTCGGCGTCCCCGACACCATCGACGGGCCGTCGTACGCGAAGACGCCGTTGGACACACCGCCGACGATCAGGTCCTGCTTCTTGTCGCCGGTGATGTCCGTGGACACCGCCGAGCTGACCGCGGAACGCAGCGGGAGGAGGTTCTCCTGCTTGCCGCTGCCCAGGTTGTACGTGCGGATGTTCTCGTTCGTGTCGACCGTCCGCAGCCGCCAGCCGCCGTTCTTGCGGAACGGCTGTGCCCACATCTGCGAGGTGACCAGGCCGCGCTGCTCCCAGCGCACCGAGCCGTCCTTGCCGGACAGGACTGCGAGGCGGCCGTAGCGGCCTGCGGCGCGGTTCTCGGCCATCTCGTAGCCGGCGTCGTCCTTGTACGAGGCGACGACCTTGCCGTCCACCACTTCGAGACCCCAGGCGCCGCCACCGTCATGGCCGTTGGCCTCGTCACGCTTGACCGTGCGCGACCACAGCTCACTGCCGTCGTCGCCGTTGACGGCGCGCACGGTGTTGGAGTTGATGTACAGCGCGGCGTCCAGCGTGGACTCGCTGACCGTGTACTCCGGCTTGGAGCTGCCCTGGAGGTCACCGATCACCAGGTCGATCGGCAGTGCGTTGATCCGACGGTCGACGGTGGTGCGGGTGCCGTCGGACAGCGCGTACGAGGCGAGCTCGTAGGCGACGCCCTCGTTCGGGTCCGACTGCTCCAGCGCGACGATGCTCTTGCGGGCCGCGTCGTAGTGCAGCTGCCGCGAGTAGAGGCGGTTGGTGGCCTGCCACTTGACGCTGCCGTCCGCGGTGTCGAGCACCAGGGTGTGACCGGACGGATCGGTGGTGGCGCTCAGCTTGCGCTGGTCCCAGGAGGCGGCGATCAGCCCGTCGCCCAGCGGCTCCAGGCTCGCCCAGCTCGCACCGAGGAAGGCGCCCGCGTCGTACGACCAGGTGTCGGCGGGGGTGAGCGCGCCGTCGGCGTACGAGAAGCGGATACCCGTCAGCGTGGTCTTCGAGTCCTGGGGCGCGTTCAGGTTCAGGTACGGCGAGTCCGCGAGCACCAGGGTCTTGCCGACCAGCTTGATGTTGTAGACGCCCGTGTAGAGCTTGGTCCACAGCGTCTTGCCGCTCTTGCCGTCCAGGACCGTCACGAAGGTGCCGGTCGGCAGCTTCGAGTCGGGGGACGTGAACGGGCGGTAGGGGTAGGCGCCGACGCTCGCGGTGAAGACCACGTCGTCCACACCGTCACCGGTCAGGTCACCGGTGGTGTAGCCGTTGTCGGAGGCCACGGTGAAGGGGCCGACCGCGTTGGAGCCCATGACGATGCGCGCCGGGTAGGGCTCGGTCTGCCACGGACGAACGTTCGTGATCTTCCAGTCGGCGTACAGCGAGGCGTTGTCGCGCCGCCACACCTCCTTGCCGTCGGCGGACCGCCGCTGGACGGGGCCGAGCGCGTCGAGGGCGAAGTAGTCGCCGTTCGCACCCGCCACCGGGGCGGTCGCGACCATCCCGAAGTCGCCCTCCACGGACGACTTCTTGGTGACCTTCCAGGTGCCTGCCGCGTCGGCGGTGGCGCCGTCGAGCGACGAGCCGCTGCCGCTGCCGCCCGTCGTGCCTGTGGACGGTGCCGTGGCCGCGTCCTCACGGGTGCCCACGTGCTGCGGGTCGTAGGCCTGACCCTCGGCGTCGCCGTAGGGGTTCAGCTGCGCACGCGCGGAGAGGTCGGCGGCCTGGCTGTCCGTGAGCGTCAGCAGACCGTTGCTGTTGTCGGCGTCGGCGGCGAGCGCGGCCGGGGCGGCGCTCAGCACCAGTCCGGCGGCCACCAGCATGGAGGCGAGGCGTACGCCTCTTCGGTTGATGTTCCTCATCACGCGGCCTTCGGGAAGAAGCGGATCGCGGAGGCGTCCTTGAGGACGGTCTCGTTGAAGGAGTACTGGAGGGCGTCCGTGCCGGCCTGGTTCTCGATGCCGATGGTCGCGGAGGAGCCCTTCTGCGTCGCCTTGGTGCCGATCCCCTTGTACTGGAGGGTGATCGTGCCGGTCGCCTCGTCGAAGACGGCCTCGAAGCTGAGGCGCACCGAGGTGTCGGAGACGAGCGCGGCGTTGTTCCACACGATGGCGAAGGTGCGGTGGCCCGCGGCGCCCGTCGTGGTGGTCTGGACGCTGGACTTCTTGTCGATCGTCAGGTCGTCCCAGAAGGCGGCGACGACGCCGTTGGGCTGGGCGGCGGCGGGCAGCGCGGTGTTGGCGTAGTCACCGAGGCGCGGCGACAGGAAGTTCACCAGACCGTTGGTGGTGATGTTGGCGCTGGTGTAGGAGACGCCGTAGTAGTTCACGGGGAACGGCAGGGCGACGCCCTTGGCGTTCTCGTCACCGCTCAGGGCGACGTTCGTCTTCCCCGAGACCCAGCCGTACGCGGCGGGCGTGCAGGAGTACGTACCGGCGGCGTCGGTGCGCGGCGGCAGCGAGGCCGACACGGTCTCGTTCCCGTCGACGGTGAACGCGCCGGTCCAGTCGCCGTTGCACAGCACCGGGGCGGCGGGCTTCACGGTCAGGTGGAAGGAGCCCTCGGCGACGGACGGGAAGGTGTACGTGCCGTCGGTGCCGGTGGTGACCGCGTCCAGGGGCGCGTCGGCGAACTGCACCTTGGCGCCCTTGAGGGGCTTGCCGGTGACGTCCAGGACCGTGCCGGAGACGCTGTGGCGGGCGACCGCGTCGAGCGCGACGTCGAGCGACTTGGTCTCGCCGATGCCGACCGTCACCGTGTCGGTGCGGGACGCGTAGCCGTAGCCGGTCGTGGTGACCGTGTACGTGCCGGCGGGCAGGTGCAGCTGGTAGCTGCCGTCGGCGACGGTGGTGACCGTACGCGTGATGTCGCCGTTCTTCGCGGTCACGGTGGCGGTCACGGCCTTGCCGGTGGCCCGGTCGGTCGCGGTGCCGGTGATGGTGCCCGCGGTGTGCGGGGCGGCGTCGACGGAGGCCAGGATGTCCAGCTTGCCGCTGCCCCAGACGTTGTTCATCGCCGCGGTGCCGCCGCAGTGGGTGTCGTCGACGTCCGCGGAACCCTGGTCGAGCAGGGCGCGGGTCTCGTCGATCTTGCCGATGAGCGAGGGGGCCGCGGACCACAGCAGGGCGACGGCGCCCGCGACGTGCGGGGTCGCCATCGACGTACCGGAGATGGAGTTGTACGAGTTGCCCGGCCAGGTGGAGCGGACGTTGACGCCCGGGGCGGAGATGTTCGGCTTCATCGAGCCGTCGAAGACGGAGGGGCCGAAGCCGGAGAAGTCGGCGATCTTCCCGTTGACGTCATAGGCGCCCACGCCGTAGGAGTCGGCCTGCGAACCGGGCGCGTGGCCGGTCGAGCAGGTCGCGCCGTCGCCGTCGTTGCCCGAGGCGAAGGCCTCGAAGATCCCGGCCGCGTTCCACGCCTTCACGATGTCCTGGTAGAAGTTCGTGTCACCGCCGCCCCAGGAGTTGTTGACGATGTCGGGCGCCATATCGGGCTTCGGGTTCTGCCCGTTGTGGTCGGTCGGCGCGAGGATCCACTGGCCGGCGGCCAGGAGGGAGGAGTCCGAGCACTCCCTGGCCTCGCAGCCCTTGGCGGCTATCCACTTGGCGCCGGGGGCGACGCCCACGCCGTTCTGGCCGACCATGGTGCCCATGGTGTGGGTGCCGTGGCCGTTGTTGTCGCAGGGGGCACCGGTGGTGCACTGGCCGGTCGGGTCGAAGAAGTTGTAGTCGTGGCTGAAGGTGCCGTTGCCCAGGTTGCCCCGGTAGTTGCCCACCAGATCCGGGTGGTCGTACTGCACACCCGAGTCGACGTTGGCGATGACGATCCCGTCACCGCGGTCGTTGTACTGGTCCCAGACCTGATCGGCCTTGATGTCCTTGACGCCCCACTCGGGGGTGACCTCGGTGGCACCGGAGTCCGCGTCGGTCTTCGTGCCGGGCGTCGTGGAGGACTCCAGCTCGTCGAGCGCGTAGCGCTGCTCCTTGACGATGCTCGCGACATCGGACCGCGCGGCGAGCTCGTCCACGAGCTTCTGGTCACCGGTCACCTTGACGGCGTTGGTGATCCAGAACGACTCGTGGCCGACCTTCTTCTTGTCGAGGAAGGACGCCAGGGACTTCTGCGAGGTGCCCGCCTCGGCCCGCAGCGCGGAGAAGGCGGACTTGGCCTTGTCCTTGTGCACGCGCTTGCCCCGGGCGGCGGACAGGTCGGCCTTCTTCTTCATGACAACGAAGAAGGTCGACTCCTTGCCCTTGCCGACAGCGGCACGCAGAGCGGAGTCGACCTTGGCGGCCGGGGCGGGGGTCGCGGTGGACCCGGATCCGGTGACGGCGACGGCGGACGGCGCCGAACCGAGCACGGCCAGGGCCGTGAACGCGGTCGCCGCCCATGCGACGCCGCGGCGCCGGGGGCTTCTGGGTGGGTACATGAAGGGGAGCTCCTACCGGGAGAGGTGCGCTGCGACCCGGCCGGACCTCCGGAGACCGGGGGAGGCACCGCAAGCACGGCCAGGTTGGTGCGAGAACCTACGAGGAGCCCGTTACTGAGGTATTACTGACCGCCTGGCGGCGCCCGGCACAGGACTGTGCCGGGCGGCCGGCCCTGGTCCCCACCCACCCTCCCTGCCCGGCAGACTGACCTTCCGGGCGGGGCTGGTCCCGCGGGCAGACCGCACCCGCCAGTGACACCCGGGCGGGACCGCCCTCGCCGGTAACGCCCTGCCCCGTCTCATGGCGGCTCTACGACATGTCGAATTGTCGCCACCTCCATCTGGTGCGCGGGGTCCGTCCGACTCTGTAGACCCGGGGAGCACACCCACCCCGGAAGGAGCAGGACAACCATGTCCCGCAAACCAACCCCCGCCAGACGACGGCTCACCGCTGCCGTCCTCGCAGCAGGGCTGACCGTTCCTCTGCTGGGCCTGTCCGCCCTGCCCGCCCAAGCGGCGCCTGTGCCGGGTCCGTTGGGCGCTGCCGTGCCCGACGTACCGAAGCAGCCCCTCAAGTCCGATCGGGACAAGCTCGGTTCGCACGACCGCACCCTTCTCCAGAAGGCCGAGAGCAAGAAGGCCGCCACGGTCACCGTGCTGCTGGCCACCGATCGCGGTGACACGGCCGACGTGCGCCGCCGCGTCACCCAGCTCGGCGGCACCGTCGGCGAGGTCACCGACAAGCTCGGTTACGTGCGCGCCACCGTACCCACCGGCAAGGTCACCGAGCTGGCCGCGCTGTCCTCGGTGCGCGCCGTCGACCTGAACGAGACGTTCAAGATCCCCGACCCGTCACCGGTCACCGGTGAGGACCGGAAGCAGGACCACTCGTCCGGCACGGGGAGCAGCAGCACTCCCGCCGCGCCCGGCAAGGGGACCCCTGCCGACAACCCGTATCTGCCCACCGGCGAGACGGGCGCCACCGACTTCACTTCCGCGCACCGCGACTGGGACGGGCGCGGCGTGACCATCGGCATCCTGGACACCGGCGTGGACGCCGCGCATCCGGCGCTGCAGAAGACCACGACCGGCGAGCCGAAGATCAAGAACTGGGTCACGGCGACCGATCCGCTCACCGACGGCGACCCGACATGGCTCCAGATGAGCCGCAACGTCACCGCCACCGGAGGCACTTTCCGTTTCGGCGGCGTGGACTACAAGGCGCCGGACGGCACGTACGAGTTCCAGACCTTCGCCGAGAGCACGACGTACGGCGGCGAGCTGGGCGGCGACGTGAACCGCGACGGCGACTACAAGGACACCTTCGCCGTCCTCTACCGGCCCGCCGACCACCGCGTGTGGGTCGACGCGGACCTCGACCACACCTTCGGTGACGGCGATGTCGTCGAACCGTACGCGAAGAGCGGGAAGTTCGCCTCGTTCGGCACGGACGACCCCAGCACACCCGTCGCCGAGTCGATGCCGTTCACCGTCGAGTACCGCGACGACGTGGACCTGTCGCCGCTGGGCGGCGGCAACGCCGGCAAGAGTGCCGACTACGTGAACATCGGCATCGTCGCGGGCGCGCACGCCACGCACGTCGCCGGGATCAGCGCGGGCAACAGCCTGTTCGGCGGGAAGATGAACGGCGCCGCGCCCGGCGCGCAGATCGTCTCCGAGCGGGTGTGCCTGTTCGCGTCCGGCTGCACCGCGTACGCACTCGCCGAGGGCATGATCGACGCGGTCGTGAACCAGCACGTCGACGTCGTCAACCTGTCGATCGGCGGACTGCCCGCCCTCAACGACGGCAACAACGTGCGGTCCGTCCTCTACAACCGGCTCATCGACGACTACGGCGTCCAGATCGTGTCATCGGCCGGCAACGACGGGCCGGGCATGAACACCGTCGCCGACCCCGCCGTCTCCGACAAGGTGCTCGCGGTCGGCGCGTCCGTCAGCAAGGACACCTGGTGGGCCGATTACGGCTCCAGGGTCCGGGCCTCCCAGTCCCTGTTCCCGTTCTCCGCGCGCGGACCGCGCGAGGACGGCGGCATGAAGCCGGAGATCGTCGCCCCGGGCGCCGCGGTGTCGTCCATACCCACCTGGATGCCCGGCGAGGGCGTACCCGACACCGGCTATGAACTGCCCGCCGGATACGGCATGTTCAACGGTACGTCGATGGCGTCGCCGCAGGCGGCGGGCGCTGTCGCGCTGCTCCTGTCGGCTGCTCGGCGCTCCGGTACGAAGGTGACGCCGGCCGCGCTGCGCACCGCGCTGACGAGCTCGGCGACGTTCCTCGCCGACCAGCCCGCGTACGCGCAGGGCGCGGGGCTCATCAACGTCCCGAAGGCGTGGAAGCTGCTCGCGAAGGGCGCCGAGCCGACGTCGTACACCGTCAACGCCCCCGTGTGCGGGGCGCTCGCCGGAATGCTCGCCACCCCGAAGTCCGGCACCGGCGTGTACAACCGGTGCTCCCCCGGCGACGGCGGCCAGACCACCGGCGACACCAAGGCGTACGACGTCCGGCTGACCCGTACCGGCTCCGGCAGCGGTGTCGCGCTGCTGTCGTGGCTGGGCAATGACGGCACGTTCAGCGCCCCGCCCGTCGTGCTGCTCGGCAAGGGCAAGGAGACCACCGTCACCGTCCGCGCGCGGACCGGCTCCACCGGTGCGCACTCGGCGCTGCTGCGCGTCGACGACCCGACGACCCCCGGCGTCGACAAGCTCGTCCCGGTCACCGTCGTGGCCGCCGCCGACCCGGCGAAGTCCTCTTACACGGTCAGCGCCAAGGGATCGGTGGACCGCAACCAGACACGTTCGGTGTTCGTGTCCGTGGCCGAGGGCGCCTCGGCGCTGAAGGTGGACCTGAGCGGGATCGCGGGCGACAGCCAGACCCGGTTCCTCGCCATCGACCCGCAGGGCATGCCCGTGGACGCCACCGCCGTCAGCCTCTGCTACACGAACTTCTCGGACGCCGGGACGTGCGACCCCGCCTCGCGCACCTACGAGCAGCCGATGCCCGGCATCTGGGAGTTCGAGGTGGAGGCGCGGCGCACGTCGCCCGTCATGGAGAACCCGTACCGGCTGAGCGCGTCCGTTCAGGGTGCCACGTTCGACCCGGCGTCGTCCGTGGTCGCCGAGGCCGCCCTGCACGCGCCCACCGAGCAGGCGTTCACCGCCGTCAACCGGTTCGCCCCGGTGACCGCGCACGCGGCCGGCGGCTCGCTCGGCGCCCTGTCGCAGGCCCGGCCCACCGTCGCCTCCCAGGCGATGACCGGCAAGCAGATCACGGTGCCGCGCGACGCGACCCGCCTTGAGGTCGTACTGGGCAACGCCTCCGACGAGGACGCCGACCTCGACCTGTACCTGGTCGCCCAGTCCGGAGCCCTGGTCGCCTCGTCCACCCACGGCGGCTCGCGTGAGTCGCTGACCATGAAGAACCCGAAGCCCGGCTACTACTTCCTGTACATCGCGGGCACCGACGTGCCGTCCGGTTCCACCGAGTTCGACATCCAGGACACGATGTTCTCGAAGTCGCTGGGTGCGGTGACGGTGGACGACGAGAAGCCGGTGAAGGTGGGCACCGGACAGTCCATGAAGATCGCCGGGCGTCTCGTCGCGGACACCGCGCCGCCGGCCGGCCGCCGTCTGGTCGGCCGGTTCTCCCTGGCGAACGACGCGGGAACGACGCTGGGCAGCGCGGACGTGCTGCTCGGCAACGTCACCGTGCCGTCCCTCGACGTCACCGGGTCCTTCGGCCCGGCCAGCGGCTTCGGCTTCAACGACCAGGGGCAGGTGTCCGGTTCGGCGCAGGTCTCAGGGGTCACCCGGCCGGTCCGCTGGGACGCCGAGCACGGCGTCACGCTGCTCGACAACACCGGGGTGCGCAACGGCAGCGCCCTGGGCCTGAGCCAGTCCGGTGCGTACACCACGGGTCAGGTGACGCTGACGGGCGGCGGCACCCGCGGCGCCGTGTGGGACGCGGACGGCAAGCTCACCACGCTCCCGCTGCCCGACTGGGAGGAGTACAGCTTCGACCGCGGCTTCGCGGTCGATGACGCCGGTACCGTCGTCGGCAACGCCACCGGGTACATCAAGAACCCCGCGACCAGCGGCAACATGCAGGTCAACGACCCGTTCATCTGGTCCGCGAAGGACGGGTTCCGCAAGCTGAACCACCTGACCGACTCGCGCACCCTGACCGAGCCGCTCGCGCTCAACGAATCCGGTGTCATCGTCGGCCACTCGTACAAGGCGGGCGCCCGCCACGCGGTGAAGTGGAGCGTGGACGGTTCGGTCACCGACCTGGGCACGCTGCCCGGCATGGCCGACAGCACCGCCCGGGGCGTCAACGCGTCCGGTGTGATCGTCGGCAAGAGCGGCGACGACGCGTTCGTCCTGAAGCCGGGCGGCACCATGACCCGGCTGCCCGACCTGGGCTTCGACGCCCAGGCGCTGGCGGTGAACGACGCCGGCTGGATCACCGGCACCGCCGAGCTCGAGCCCGACGCCGAGACGGCCGTGCTGTGGGACCCGCAGGGCCGGATGTACGACATCGGCGCCATGGTGGACCGCAAGCACTGGGCACCTCTGGAGGGCCTCGGCATCAACAACCGGGGCGAGGTGGCGTTCTACGCCAGCGATCTGACGGACGGGGGCTCGACGAAGATCGTCGTCGCCAAGCTGCCGTCCTGACCGTGTCCTTCCCGGCTGCCCGCGTGCGCGGGCAGCCGGGGAGGCACCTCCGCTCACCCGGCCGGCGTCCGTCAGCCGGGGAACCTCAACGTCCGGTTTTCGCCATGGCGAGAACTCGACACCGTCCACCGGTACGCAAGGTGTTCCGCACCGGATAGACCGTTCCCATGCAATCCATACCCAGACGCCGCTACCTACCCGCCGCCACCGCGCTCACCATGGCGCTCATCGGGTGGGGATCGGTCTCCGCTCCGGCGGCCGACGCCGATCCGGCCGCCGGGACCGGGGCCAGTGCACCGGCCGGCAAGTCCTACGACATCACCCTCGTCACCGGTGACCTCGTGCACTACACCGACCTGCCCGGCAACCACGACATCGTGACCGTGGACCCCGCCGACGCGGGCTCCGACGGCGTCGAGGTGCAGACCCGCGGCGACGACACGTACGTCATCCCGCGCCAGGCCATGTCGCTGCTCGCCGCCGGGAAGCTCGACGAGCGGCTGTTCAACGTCACCGGCCTGGTGGCGATGGGGTACGACGACGCGCACACGGACACCGTCCCGGTGATCGCGACCGCGCCGGCCGCCGCCCGCTCGGCGAAGACCAGGGCCGCGACCCCGGCCACGCCCACCGGTGCCGAGTCGGTCCGCACGCTCCCCTCGATCCACGCGAAGGCGCTGCGCGCCGACAAGGGCCGGGCCACGTCGTTCTGGAAGGGCATCGCGGCGGGATCCGACCCGAAGTCCCTGTCGGGCGGCATCGGCAAGCTGTGGCTCGACGGCAAGGTCGAGGCCTCGCTCGCCACCGAGACCGCGCAGATCAAGGCCACGGATGCCTGGCAGCAGGGCCTGGACGGCAAGGGCGTCAAGGTCGCCGTGCTCGACACCGGCGCGGACCTCGACCACCCGGACCTCGTCGGGCAGGTCGACGCCACGGCGAGCTTCGTGCCCGGCCAGAGCGTCGACGACGGCAACGGCCACGGCACGCACACCGCCTCCACCATCGCCGGTACCGGAGCCGCCTCCGGCGGCAAGGAGAAGGGCGCGGCCCCGGGGGCCCGCCTCCTGGTCGGCAAGGTGCTCGGCAACGAGGGCACCGGCGAGGAGTCGTACTCGATCGCGGGTATGGAGTGGGCCAAGGCGCAGGGCGCGGACATCGTGTCGATGAGCCTCGGCACCCCTGACGGGTCCGACGGCACGGACCCCACGTCGCAGGCCGTGAACGAGCTCTCCGCGGACGGTGGTCCGCTGTTCGTCATCGCGGCGGGCAACGCCTACGACCCGGGCACCATCGGCTCCCCGGGCGCCGCCGCCTCCGCGCTGACGGTGGCCGCGGTCGACAAGAACGACGACCGCGCCGCGTTCTCCAGCCAGGGCCCGCTGATCGGCACGCACAACCTCAAGCCGGACGTCTCCGCGCCCGGCACGGACGTGTCCGCCGCCGCCTCGCAGTCGGTGCCGGGCTGGACGGGCGGCCTGTACCGGACGATGAGCGGAACGTCGATGGCGACGCCGCTCGTCGCGGGATCGGCCGCGATCCTCAAGGAGCGGCACCCCGACTGGAGCGGCGAGCGCATCAAGAACGCGCTGATGTCGACGTCGGACAAGACCACCGAGACGCCGTACGCGGCGGGCACCGGCCGGGTGAACGTTGCCTCGGCCGTCAGCTCCACCATCGAGGCGACGGGCTCCGTGGAGGCAGCCTCCTACGACTGGCCGAACGCCGACGCGAAGACGGCGACCCGCACGGTCACCTACCGCAACGAGGGCGACGCGGACGTCACGCTGGCCCTCGCCCTCGACACGGCCGCCGACGCGTACACGCTGTCGCGGTCCTCGGTGACGGTCCCGGCGCACGGCACCACCGAGGTGACACTGACCCTCGACGCGTCGAAGGTCCCCGCGGGCACCACGTTCTCCGGCCAGGTCGTCGCCACGGACACCACGACCGGTCAGGCGGTCGCACACACCGGCTTCGCCCTCTTCAAGGAGGCGGAGATGTACGACTACACCATCAAGCTGACGGGCCGGGACGGGAAGCCGCAGTCCGGCAACGTCACGCTGCACACGGCGGACTCCACCGACGCCGCGGTCATCGCCGTCGACGGCGAGAAGACGCTGCGTCTGCCGCCCGGCCGCTACACCACCACGTCCTACGCCGAGGTGCCCGGCGACAGCGCCGACTCGCTCGGCCAGGCGCTGCTGATCTCGGACGAGGCCATCCTCGGCGACGGCCACTCGTCCGGCACCGCCGACCTGGACGCGACGAAGGTGCGCAAGGCGTACGCGGTCCCGGAGCGGGAGAGCGAGGAGACGCAGGCCGTCTTCAACCTCCAGCGCACCTACGACGCCGGCGCGGGCCTCAGCTGGTCCACCTCCTGGCTGGTGGCCGGTAAGTACGACTCGCTGTACCTGGCACCGACGAAGAAGGTGTCGGACGGTTCGATGCGCGCCTTCCTGCACTGGCGGCTGCGGCAGAAGGCCCTCGACGCCGAGACCGGCACCGGGCGGGACATCGAGCTGACGCCGCAGCCGAACACCGCGTACCACGACGGCTCGTCGACCCTGCGCACCGTGTACGCGGGCCGGGGCGCGGCAGCCGACTACACCGGCCTCGACGTGCGCGGCAAGGCCGTGCTCGTCGACCGTAGCGACGACGTGACCGCAGCCGGGCGGGCGCAGGCAGCCGCCGACGCGGGCGCGGCGCTGCTGGTCGTCGTCAACGACACCCCGGGGCGCCTGTACCAGAGCTACGGCAGCGCCGCCGCCGGGCTCACCGTCGCCTCCGTGCGGCAGGGCGACGGCGCACGTCTGGTCTCCGAGGCGAAGTCGGGGAAGGGCCGGCTGCGCGTGAAGCAGCAGCAGTACCCGGACTACACCTACGACCTGGTGCAGCAGTTCAAGGACGTCATCCCGGACAAGTCCCTGGCGTACAAGCCGGACGACCACGATCTGGCCCGCGTGAACAACAGCGTGTACGCGGCGCCGGGCACCCTCGGCTACGGCGGGCGCTACTTCATCCCGGCATGGGGCGCGGGACTGGGCGGTGACGGCTACGAGAAGTGGTCGCGGACGACGACGGAGTACGTCACGGGCGGCACCACCGCCGTCGGGTCCTGGTACGAGCAGCACACCGGACTCGGTGCGGCGGACGGCTTCTTCGAGCGCGGGTCGACGGACTCGTACACCGGGGGCCGCCGCTACGACGCCGCCTGGTTCAAGCCGGTCCAGGCCGCACGCCTGGGCGACACGTACGTCCCCTTCCAGACGATCAGCACCCTGAGCTGGAACGTCGCGATGTGGTCCGGCAGCAGCGACGGCACCCACGTCGGGGCCGGCGGCGGCACCAAGCAGACCACGCTGTACCGCGGCGACACCCAGCTGGCCACGTTCAAGGCCCAGTCGGGCCGTGCGTCCAACCTGCCGGCGGGCTCGTACAAGCTCGTCGCGACGGGGCAGCGCACCAACGCCGCCTGGCCCGGCACCACGAGCACGAGCACCACGTGGGGCTTCGACTACAAGCCGCTGCCGACAGGCCGTGCCAATGTGCCGATGCTGAACCTCGGCTACGACGTCGACACGGATCTGCAGGGCACGGCCAGGGCGGGCAAGCGCCTCACCCTGGGCCTGCGCTCGGCGACGTACGACGGGGCGACCGCTGCCACGTCGGCCACCCTTCAGGTCTCGTACGACGACGGGGCGACCTGGCGGGACGCCAAGCTCAAGCGGGCCGGTGACGGCCGCTGGACGACGGTCCTGGACACGCCGCGCGCCGCGAAGTCGGTGTCGCTGCGGGCCGCGGCCGGGGCGCCGGGCGGGCTGACGATCGGCCAGGACGTGATGCGGGCGATCACCCTGAAGTAAGCGGGGCCGAGATCAGGGTGGGTGTGGCCGAGGGGGGTCACACCCACCCGTGCTGTCCGGCGTACCAGCCCAGCTGGAGCCGCGAGGTCGCACCGGCGTGGGACATCATCAGCTGGATGCGGCGCTGCACGGTACGCGCCGAGAGCCCCACCTGCGTGGCGACGGCGGTGTCCGTGAGCCCGGCGAGCAACAGCCGCAGAATGTGCGCGTCGACCGGGTCGATGCCGGCGCCCGCCGCCTCCTGGTAGGGGCTGCCGCGCTCCCACACCTGCTCGAACAGTTCCCGGGCCATGTGGGCGAGCCCGCCGCGCAGCACGACCGCCGGGTCGACGTCGGCGTCCCGCCCGTGCAGGGGCAGCATCGCCACGGATTCGTCGCAGAGGATCAGCTTGTACGGCACTTCGGTGACGGTCCGCACCTGGACCCCGTCGGCCAGGGACTGCGCGACGTTCTCCGCGGCGCCCGGTTCGCGCAGGAAGCCCTGGTCGATGACGGCCCGCACCCGCACGTCGCGGGCGATGGCCGTCACCTCCTCGCTGTCCGCCGGGGTGACCGCCTGGGGCCTGCCCGCCGAGAAGATGTCGATGGTGCGGCGTGCGGACAGCTGCAACTGGCGGTAGCGGGTGCCGATGGCCTCGCCGCCCTCGACGATCTCCACGAGTTCGCGCTGGGCGCGGTCCGCGGTCGCCATGCGGTACGTCTCCGTGAGCCGCGCCACCGTCACCTCGGCGCGCTGCAACCGCTCGCGGTGCGCTGCGAGCTCGGCGCCCAGCGCGACGGCCGGGGGCGCCGCGGAATACCGGTGCCCGTCGACGGCGCGGACGACGAGGCCACGGGCCACCAGGGAGCGCAGTGCCGCACCGGCCCGTCCGGCGGGCAGACCGGCGGCCTCGCCGATCGCTTCCGCCCCGGCCGACGGCTGAGCGATCAGCATCTGGTAGACGGCCGCTTCATCCGGCACGATCCCGAGCTCGTCGAGTTCCATGCCCCGCCCCTCCGCTGTCCGGTGACCATCGGGGCACCGGGTGCATGGTACGCCCGAGCGTGTCAGCCGTGCGGTGCTGGATCATGGCGGGATCAGCCGTACGGCAGCACCAGGCCGGAGTCCGCGTGCAGGGTGATCCGTACCGGTACGAACTCCGTCGCCTCCGCCCGGGGTTCGCCCGTTCCCGGGTTGCGCGCATACCGCGGGTGCGCGCCCGCGCTGATCTGCCAGCGGATGCGGTGGCCCGCGGCGAAGCGGTGGGCGGTGGCGCCCATGGAGACCGTGACGTGCGCGGGCTCCCCTTCCGCGGTGCGCAGCTGGGCGAGTCCGTCGCAGACGTTGACGGAGCGGCCGTCCTCGTCCACGTCGCACAGCCGGGTGAAGACGTCCGCGAATCCGGTGTCCGTGGCCGCGCCGATCCGCGCGGTGACCTCGCCGAGGACGGTGACCGGCTCGGTCAGGACCGGGCCGGTGAAGGTCGTGACGTCCTCCCTCGCCTCCAGCGTGCGGTTGTCGCGGACGCCCGCGGTACGGGAGAGGAGCGGGCCGCCGAGCGAGGGGGTGGGGGCGTCGGGGTCGTAGCGGAAGGACGTCAGGGGTACGGCGTCGGTGGGTGCCTGCCGGGTGAGGTGGCCGTCGGCGGTGGGGAACCACGAGGTGGTGGCCGGGGAGAGCGGCCATTCGGCGAGGTCCTGCCACGCCGCGTGCGCACCGCTCGTGTGGACGCGTACGGGGGTGGGCCGCAGGCCGGAGGGGTCGTCGCACAGATGGGCGCGGAGCCAGGACAGGGACTCGGCGAACACCTCGGGCCAGCCCTTCTGCAGGGCCGAGGTGTGGGTCCAGGGGCCCACCAGCAGGGAGGCGTCCCAGCCCGCCCGGCGCAGCCGGCCGTACTGCTCGAAGGTCTGGCCGGCCAGGGCGTCGTGCCAGCCGGTGATCAGGGCGGTGGGGACGTTCGCCCGGTCGGCCGCCTCGCCGGCGGAGGCGCCCTGCCAGTACGGGTCGTCCGCGTCCGGGTACGTCATCACCGCGTCCAGCCACGGCACTTCGCCGCCGAGCGCGTTCGCGTACGACCCGCGCAGCGGCTGCGCGGTGACGAGGTCGCTCATGTGGCGCTGGAGGCGCAGGGTCGCCTTGATGAAGGGCCCCATGCCGCGGTGCTGGTGCGTCATGCCGGAGCCGACCAGGAGCGCGTTCTCCAGGTGCAGCGCGCCGTCGGTGTGGAAGAGGGCGTACGGGTCGTGCAGGCCGACCTGGACCGCCATGGCCTTCAGCTCCGGCGGCGGGTCCAGGGCGAGCGCCCACTGGGTGTAGCCGAGGTAGCTGGGCCCGGTCGTGCCGAGGCTGCCGTTGAACCAGGGCTGGTCGCGCAGCCAGGCAACGGTGGCCAGGCCGTCGGCGGCCTCGTTGCGCCAGAGGTCGAAGGTGCCGCCCGAGCCGCCGGTGCCGCGGCAGCTCTGGAGGACCACGTGGAAGCCCTGTTCGGCGAAGAGCATCCCGTACTGGGGGGACCACGGCACGCCCCGCCCGTAGGGCGAGCGCACGAGGAGGGTGGGGAAGTCGCCCTCCGTACGGGGGAAGTAGTGGTCCGTGATCAACGGGCTGCCGTCGGCGGCCGGAACCGTCAGCCCCGGCTCCCAGCCCACCTTGTGCCGGGCGGCGGGAAGTCCCCGCCAGCTGGCCCGCATCAGCCGTGCGGACAGGGGCGGCTTCGCGGACGACGGCGTCCAGGCGGGCCTCGGCAGGGCGTCGTGCGTGGGTGATGTCATCGTTCGCCTCCATCGCTCAGAGCATTCTCGTACTGTGTACGAGAATAGACGATGCTTGGATGACTTCGACAGGAGGAGCCGTGGTGAGGAAGGAAACAGCAGGATCGTGACCCGTGCCGACGGGCCCGGCGCCGGCGGCGTCGACCCACGAGAACTCTGGCTGGACCAGGACCGGCCCCGCAGGGGGCGCAGGCCCGCCTTCAGCCGCGAAGCCATCACGGCGGCGGCCGTCGCCCTGGCCGACGCCGAAGGAATCGACGCGGTCACCATGCGGCGGGTCGCCGCGGAGGTGGGCGCCGGCGTCATGTCGCTCTACAGCTACGCCCCCGACAAGGAGACGCTGCTGGACCTGATGATCGACCAGGTCAACGGCGAGCTGCCCACGTCCTCCCCCCTCACCGGCGACTGGCGGGCCGACCTCAAGGCCATCGGGCACCTCCAGCGCGACCACATGCTCCGCCACCCCTGGCTGGCCACCGCCGTACCCGCCCGCCGCACCCTGGGCCCCCGCACCCTCGCCTTCCTGGAACACGCCCTGGCCGCCCTGCGCCCCATCGGCCTCGACGGCCTCGCCCGGCTGGAGGTCTTCGCCCAGCTCACCGCGTTCGTCGCCGGACACGTGGCCCACGAGGTCGCCCAGGCCGCGGCCGCCCAGTCACCCGACCGGGCCACGGCCGAGGCGCTCTACCTCGCCGCCGTCGCGGCGGACGGCCACCACCCGGAACTGGCGGCCGCCCTCTCCTCGGCCGGCCGCCCGGTCACCCCCGACGCCACGTTCACCCGCTTCCTGAACCGGCTGGTCGACGGCCTGGACGCGGACTGACCAACCGGCCGGCCGGGGGCACACAAAAGACACCGACCCCCGGGGAACGAGTCCCCGGGGGCCGGTGTCGTGTACTGCTGTGCAGGAGCTACCGATCCGTCAGGATCAGAAGTCCATGTCACCGCCGGGCATGCCGCCCGGAGCGCCGCCGGCAGCGGCCTTCTCCGGCTTGTCGGCGATGACGGCCTCGGTGGTGAGGAAGAGCGCGGCGATGGACGCGGCGTTCTGCAGGGCGGAGCGCGTGACCTTCGCCGGGTCGAGAATGCCCTCGGCGATCATGTCGACGTACTCGCCGGTCGCGGCGTTGAGGCCGTGACCGATCGGCAGGTTGCGCACCTTCTCGACGACGACGCCACCCTCGAGACCACCGTTGACGGCGATCTGCTTGAGCGGGGCCTCCAGCGCCAGCTTGACGGCGTTGGCGCCGGTCGCCTCGTCGCCCGTGAGCTCGAGCTTCTCGAAGACGGCCGAGGCCTGGAGCAGAGCCACGCCACCACCGGCGACGATGCCCTCCTCGACGGCGGCCTTGGCGTTGCGCACCGCGTCCTCGATGCGGTGCTTGCGCTCCTTGAGCTCGACCTCGGTCGCGGCGCCGGCCTTGATGACGGCCACGCCGCCGGCCAGCTTCGCGAGGCGCTCCTGGAGCTTCTCGCGGTCGTAGTCCGAGTCGGAGTTCTCGATCTCGGCGCGGATCTGGTTGACGCGGCCCTGAACCTGGTCGCTGTCACCGGAGCCGTCGACGATCGTCGTCTCGTCCTTGGTGATGACGACCTTGCGGGCGCGGCCGAGCAGGTCGAGACCGGCGTTCTCCAGCTTGAGGCCGACCTCCTCGGAGATGACGGTGCCACCGGTGAGGATGGCGATGTCGCCGAGCATGGCCTTGCGGCGGTCACCGAAGCCCGGAGCCTTGACGGCGACGGACTTGAAGGTGCCACGGATCTTGTTGACGACCAGGGTCGACAGGGCCTCGCCCTCGACGTCCTCGGCGATGATCAGCAGCGGCTTGCCGGACTGCATGACCTTCTCGAGCAGCGGAAGGAGGTCCTTCACGTTGCTGATCTTCGAGTTCACGATCAGGATGTACGGGTCGTCCAGGGACGACTCCATGCGCTCCATGTCCGTGGCGAAGTACGCCGAGATGTAGCCCTTGTCGAAGCGCATACCCTCGGTGAGCTCGAGCTCCAGACCGAAGGTCTGGGACTCCTCGACGGTGATGACGCCTTCCTTGCCGACCTTGTCCATGGCCTCGGCGATGAGCTCGCCGATCTGGGTGTCGGCGGCGGAGATGGAGGCGGTCGAAGCGATCTGCTCCTTGGTCTCCACGTCCTTGGCCTGCTCCAGGAGGGCGGCGGAGACGGCCTCGACGGCCTTCTCGATGCCCCGCTTGAGAGCCATCGGGTTGGCACCCGCGGCCACGTTGCGAAGGCCCTCGCGGACGAGCGCCTGAGCGAGAACGGTGGCGGTGGTCGTACCGTCGCCGGCGACGTCGTCCGTCTTCTTGGCGACCTCCTTGACCAGCTCCGCACCGATCTTCTCGTACGGGTCCTCCAGCTCGATCTCCTTGGCGATGGAGACACCATCGTTGGTGATCGTGGGGGCGCCCCACTTCTTCTCAAGGACGACGTTGCGGCCCTTGGGGCCGAGGGTGACCTTGACGGCGTCGGCGAGCTGGTTCATGCCGCGCTCAAGACCGCGCCGGGCCTCCTCGTCGAAGGCGATGATCTTGGCCATATGAAGTGGTCCTCCCGGACAGGGGTGGATTTCTCCGGACCGAGAGGCGCCCGCGACGGACGGCCTGCCTGTCTGCCGGTTCCTTGCCCCGGCAGACCTGCGGGCCTCACCGGCCCGGTCCAAGTTTCTGTCACTCTCACCCAGAGAGTGCTAACCAATAATTAGCACTCGACCCCCGAGAGTGCAAGCGTCCTCCTCGGAGTGTGGACAGCCGTACGGGGCGCGCGGAAGCGGCCCGGGACGCACGAAGGGCCCGTACCTGTGAGGTGCGGGCCCTTCGTGCGTGAGTAGTGTCGTTGGCCGACTGTGTCGTGGCCGTGCCGGGCTCAGCCGACGGCGAGCTTGACCATGTCCGCCTGCGGCCCCTTCTGGCCCTGCGAGATCTCGAATTCAACTCGCTGACCCTCTTCGAGGGTGCGGTACCCGTCCATCTGGATCGCGCTGTAGTGGACGAAAACATCCGCACCACCGTCGACCGCGATGAAGCCGTACCCCTTCTCCGCGTTGAACCACTTGACGGTGCCCTGAGCCATGCCTAACTCCCCTATTACTGGCCCTTGCACAGGACCGCACTTCGCGGGCCCGGGTCAGAACTCACCCTCCGACAGGAGAGGGTGCGTGCGCCGGAACGCGCCGACCGCGGCCGAATGTATCTGCCCAACTGCCCTCTGCAACAGGTCAATCGGACGAGAAATCTGGGCAGCACCGATCGCCCGAAGATGAGGAATCCACAAGAATGCAGGGCAAGTCGGGCCAGGCAAAGGCGACTTATGACTCAAGGGGAGTGAACACTTTGGCTGCATCTGGTCACGGCCAGGCGCATTCTCATATGCGGGCGGCACGGGCAGCGAAGGGGACTTCCCTCACTCTACCGCGCTCAACCATGCAGAATTGCCCCCTCCGCTTCTCTCGCAGAGGGGGCAATTCCGGTGACACGGTGAAGTCGGGCCGCGGGGGCGGCCCGGACGACGGGCCCGGGGGCCCGGGGCTCAGCAGCCGCCGGCGACGGCCGGGATGATCGAGATTCCGGCGCCGTCCGGGGTGACCGCTTCCAGGCCGCCCTCGAAGCGCACGTCGTCGTCGTTGACGTACACGTTCACGAAGCGCCGCAGCTTGCCCTGGTCGTCCAGGACGCGGGCGGCGATGCCCGGGTGGTCCTTCTCCAGGGACTCGATGACCTCGGAGAGGATCGCGCCCTCGGCCGGGACCTCGGCCTGGCCGCCCGTGTAGGTGCGGAGGATGGTGGGGATACGGACCTTGACGCTCATGGTGGGTGCCCTTCCTGAAGTCTCGGGTGGTCGAACGCTTCTCAGCTGGTGGCGAGTCCGGCGGCGCGGAAGGCTTCCAGGCTCGGGCGGATCGTGGCGCTCGCCTGCGAGGTGGCGGCCACCGCGTCCAGCGTCTTGAGGCCGTCGCCGGTGTTCAGGACGACGGTGGTGAGCGACGGGTCCAGCAGACCGGCCTCGATCAGCTTCTTCGTCACGCCGACCGTCACCCCGCCCGCGGTCTCGGCGAAGATGCCCTCGGTGCGGGCCAGCAGCTTGATCGCTTCGACGACCTGCTCGTCGTCGACGTCCTCGACGGCGCCGCCGGTGCGGCGGGCGATGTCCAGGACGTACGGGCCGTCGGCCGGGTTGCCGATCGCCAGGGACTTGGCGATCGTGTTCGGCTTCTGCGGCCGCACGACGTCGAGACCGGCCTTGAAGGCGGCGGAGACCGGGGAGCAGCCCTCGGCCTGGGCGCCGAAGATCTTGTACGGCTTGTCCTCGACCAGGCCGAGCCTGATCAGCTCCTGGAGACCCTTGTCGATCTTCGTGAGCTGCGAGCCGGACGCGATCGGGATGACGATCTGGTCGGGCAGCTGCCAGCCGAGCTGCTCGCAGATCTCGTAGGCGAGGGTCTTGGAACCCTCGCCGTAGTACGGGCGCAGGTTGACGTTGACGAAGCCCCAGCCCTCGCCGAGCGGGTCGCCGATGAGCTCGGAGCAGAAGCGGTTGACGTCGTCGTAGTTGCCCTCGATGCCGACCAGCTCACCGCCGTACACCGCGGCCATGACGACCTTGCCCTGCTCCAGGTCGTGCGGGATGAACACGCAGGACCGCAGGCCGGCGCGGGCGGCGGCGGCGCCCACCGCTCCGGCGAGGTTGCCGGTGGAGGAGCAGGACAGGGTGGTGAATCCGAAGGCGCGGGCGGCCTCGACGGCGATCGCGACGACACGGTCCTTGAAGGAGTGCGTCGGGTTGCCGGAGTCGTCCTTGACGTACAGGCCGCCGGTGACGCCCAGCTCACGGGCGAGGTTGTCGGCCTTGACCAGCTTGGTGAAGCCGGGGTTGATGTTGGGCTTGTCCGCGACGTCGGAGGGGACCGGCAGCAGCGGCGCGTAGCGCCAGATGTTGTTCGGACCGGCCTCGATGCGCTTCTTCAGCTCGTCCGGGGAGCCGCTCGGCAGGTCGTACGCCACTTCGAGCGGCCCGAAACAGGACGCGCAGGCGAAAATGGGGCCGAGTTCGAATCGCTCTCCGCATTCGCGGCAGGAAAGCGCCGCGGCGGGACCGAGGTCCACGGAAGATTCGGTGTTTGCTGCAACAGTCTCAACAGCCATGATGGCGAGGCCCTTTCTCCTCATCTTCCTCGTGACGCATTTCGCCACAAGACGGAATTGGCACCTTCCCCACCTGACCTCGCGGTCGGCAGGAGGGTTGCCGGGACTTCAACGGGCCGTTCCCTCAGTCCCTCTGGATGAGCGCTATGGCACTGGATCATGGATCCAGGCGTTTATCGGCGGACGGACCCCCGGCATGCGACGGTCATCTGCGTTGTTCAAGACTGTAACCGAAGCACCGGACTGTTGAGATAGTCGTCCGAACCGCGAGATGGATCACATACAGGGAGTATCGACCGTGCTGGAAGAGGTCGAACGCTGGCTGACCAGGCGTTCCTGGTCGGCCGCCGACCGCCCGCTGGAGCGTCTCCTGGCCGCCCGGGGCCCCGGCGGGAGTGCCGCCGGCCACGGCCGTGTGAGTGTCGTCCTGCCCGCCCTGAACGAGGCGGCGACGGTCGGGGACATCGTGGCGACGATCCGGCGCGAGCTCATGGAGAAGGTCCGGCTGGTCGACGAACTCGTGGTGATCGACTCCGGCTCCACGGACGCCACCGCCGAGGTCGCCCGCCGGGCCGGCGCCCGGGTGGTGCACCGGGACGCGATCCTCCCCCGCGTCCCCGCCGCCCCGGGCAAGGGCGAGGTGCTCTGGCGCTCACTCCTGGTGACCGGCGGCGACATCGTGTGCTTCATCGACGCGGACCTGAAGGACTTCTCTGCGGACTTCGTCTCCGGCATCGTCGGCCCGCTGCTGACCGACCCGGACGTGCAGTTCGTCAAGGCGATGTACGACCGCCCCCTCGACGGGACCGCAGGCCAGGGCGGCCGGGTGACCGAGCTGGTGGCCCGGCCGCTGCTCAATCTCCACTGGCCGCGGCTGGCCGGCTTCGTCCAGCCGCTGGGCGGCGAGTACGCCGTACGCCGCTCACTGCTGGAGCGGCTGCCCTTCCCGGTCGGTTACGGAGTGGAGCTGGGCCTGCTCGTCGACGCCCTGCACACCGTCGGCCTCGACGCGCTCGCCCAGGTGGACGTCGGGGTCAGGAAACACCGCCACCAGGACGGCCAGGCCCTGGGCCGGATGGCGGCCGCCATCTACCGCACCGCCCAGCTGCGGCTCTCCCGCGGGCACCTGGTCCGACCGTCGCTGACGCAGTTCGAGCGCGGCGAGCACGGTTTCGTCCCGCACACGTACGCGGTGGACACCGAGGAACGGCCGCCGATGCGGGAGATCGAGGAGTACGTGTCACGCCGCGCGGCGTGACAACGGCCGACTTCGCACGTTTGGGCGCTTCGCGATCGGGCTAGGTTCCGCCCATGGTCTCCGAGCACGCCCTCCAGCCCGCTGCCCAGGTCCTCGTCGCGTCCAACCGCGGCCCGGTGTCGTACGCCCTGCGCGAGGACGGTTCCCTCGACGCGAAACGGGGCGGCGGCGGACTCGTCTCCGGCCTGAGCGCCGTCGACGACAAGATGTGGGTGTGCGCCGCACTCGGGGACGGCGACCGCGAGGCGGTGCGGCGCGGGGTCGGCGAGCCGGGAGTCCGGATGCTCGACATCGACGCGGACGTGCACGCCGACGCGTACAACGGCATCGCCAACTCGGTGCTCTGGTTCGTCCACCACCTGCTCTACCAGACCCCCTTCGAGCCCGTCTTCGACGCGGAGTTCCGCCGGCAGTGGGCCTCCTTCGAGACGTACAACCGGGCCTTCGCCGAGGCGCTCGCCGAGGAGGCGGGCGAGGGTGCGGCGGTCCTCGTGCAGGACTACCACCTGGCGCTGGTGCCCGGCATGCTCCGCGAACTCCGCCCCGACCTGCGGATCGGCCACTTCTCGCACACCCCGTGGGCGCCCGTCGACTACTTCCGGATCCTGCCCGACGACATCGCCGAACAGCTGCTGCGCGGCATCCTGGGCGCCGACCGGGCGGCATTCCTGACCCGGCGCTGGGCGGACGCGTTCATCGGCTGCTGCACGGAGATCCTGGGCGGCACCGGCCACACCCGGATCGGTGTGCACGGGCTCGGCGCCGACGCGGACTTCCTGCGCCGGCGCGCGCACGAGGCGGACGTGGACGAGCGGATGGCGGCGCTGCGGGAGCAGGTGGGCCCCGGCCGGAAGACGATCGTGCGGGTGGACCGTACGGAACTGTCCAAGAACATCGTCCGCGGTCTGCACGCCTACCGCGCCCTGCTCGACGGCCGGCCCGAATGGCGCGGCCGCGTCGTGCACGTCGCGTTCGCCTACCCCTCGCGGCAGGACCTGGCGGTGTACCGGGAGTACACCGCCGAGGTGCAGCGCGTCGCCGACGCGATCAACGCGGCGTACGGGACGCCGGACTGGACCCCGGTCGTCCTCCACGTCAAGGACGACTTCGCCCGCTCGCTGGCCGCGTACCGGCTGGCCGACGTGGCGCTCGTCAACCCGATCCGGGACGGGATGAACCTGGTCGCCAAGGAGGTCCCGGTCGTCTCCGACCACGGCTGCGTGCTGGTGCTGTCGCGGGAGGCGGGGGCGTACGAGGAGCTGGGCGCCGACGCGATCACGGTGAACCCGTACGACGTGTCCGCCACCGCCGAGGCCCTGCACGAGGCGTTGACGACACCGGACGGCGAACGGGCGGAGCGCTCGAAGCGGCTGGCCGCGGCGGCCACCGCGCTGCCGCCGCAGCAGTGGTTCCTGGACCAGCTAGAGGCTCTGCGCGAGGGCTGACAGGAACTCCACGACGGCCCCCGGCCCCGGCACCAGCAGGTCGGCGCGCTCGGCCAGTTCCGGCACTTCCGCGCTGCCGCTGCAGATCAGCAGGCCGGGGGTGCCGTCGGGTCCCTCGGTGCGGAGTTTCTCCACGGCGGCGTAGGCGGCGAGGTCGCCCAGGTCGTCGCCCGCGTAGAGCACGGACTCGGCGCGCGTCTCGCGCAGGTACTCGGTGAGCGCCACTCCCTTGTCCATGCCGGGCGGGCGCAGCTCCAGTACGAGGCGGCCCGGTTCGACGATCAGGCCGTGGCGGGCGGCGAGCTCGCCGAGGGGGCCGCGCAGGGCGTCGAAGGCGGCCTGCGGGTCGGCGGCGCGGCGGGTGTGGACGGCGAGCGCCTGCCCCTTCTCCTCCGTCCAGGTGCCGCGCCAGGAGTCGAACCGGTCCAGCACGCCCGGGAGTTCGGCCCGCACGGCGGCGACGCCGGGGTGCGGGGCGGGTGCGTGGACGGTGCCGGAGACGGCGTCCCATCGCTCGGCGCCGTAGTGGCCGAGGACGACGAGGTGGTCCAGTCCCGCCACCCCGGCGAAGCCGCCGTGGCGGACGGCGACGCCGGCCGGGCGGCCGGTGATCACGGCGATCGAGGCGACCTTGGGGGCGAGTGCGGCCAGCGCCTCGACGGCGCCGGGGTGGGCGCGGGCCTGTTCGGGGTCCGGGACGATGTCGGCGAGCGTTCCGTCGAAGTCGAGTGCGATGACGGCGCGGGCGGGCCGGGCGAGGAGCGCGGCGAGCCCCTCCCGGCCGGCGGAGGTGGTCGGGACCGGCAGGGGTGGGGTGTGCGGGTGGCTGCCCATGCCTTGAGCCTATAGGCGGTGGCCCACGTGTGGGGGGCTGCGGCCGGGGTGCCTGCGCGGCTGCCGGGGCGCTGGCCCGAACCCCGCCCCTCAATCGCCGGAGGGGCTTGATTTCGCCCGGCTGCGGAGCCCTGGTGTCACCGGCGGCCGCGCCGCGCCTCGCGCACGCGGCGCAGGCGGTTCACCGTCACCGGGTCCGCCTCCAGCGCCCGCCGGTCGTCCAGCAGGGCGTTCAGCAGTTGGTAGTAGCGGGTCGGGGAGATGCCGAGCTGTTCCCTGATCGCCCGCTCCTTGGCCCCGGGGCCGGCCCACGACTGCCGCTCGACCGCGAGGACCGCCCGGTCACGGTCGGACAGCGGGGCGGGCTCGTCGGGGCCGTTCGGGGGGAGGGCGGTCATATCAGCCAATATATTGCGCGGCCGCCGAGCCGCTACTCCGCGCTCTCCGCCGCCGACGACTCCTGCGCGATGCGCTCGAGCACGCTCGCGGCGTTCGCGCCGGGCTCGACCGCCTCGCCGATGTTCTCCTTGATCGACTCGCTGGCCTGGGCCCAGGACGTCTTGCCGAACGGATAGAGCTCCGCGTTGGGCAGCGCGGTGAGGAACTTCCGCAGCGGCTTGAACTCGGGGTCGGTCTCCATCACTTCCGAGGCGCTGTCGGTGACCGGCAGCATGTCGTACGTATCGGCGAATTCGATGACGTTCTTGTCGCTGAACATGAAGTCGAAGAACTTGCCCATCTCGACGCGGTGGCCGTTCTGCTTGAAGCCCATGATCCAGTCGGCCACCCCCATCGAGCCGATGGTGGGCCCCCCGGGGCCGGGCAACGGCACCATGCCGACGTCGACGCCCTGCTTCTGGGCCTCCTCCATCAGCGTGGGATGGCCGTTGAGCATGCCGACGTCGCCCTTGGTGAACGCCGCGAAGGCCTTCGCCCGGTTGAGCTTGCCGGGGGCGACGGGACCGACGAGGCCCTTGTCGACCAGGCTCGACTTCAGCCAGTTGAACGTCTTGGCGTTCTCGGGCGAATCGATGTTGTACGCGCCGGAGTCGTCGGTGTAGCCACCGCCGCCGCTGAGCAGCCACATCAGGGTCTCGGCCTGGGACTCCTCCTCGCCCAGCGGCAGCGCCAGCGGGTATTTCACGCCGCGCTGCTTGAGCGCCGCGGCGTCGGCGGCTATGTCGTCCCAGGTCCGCGGGGCGTTCAGGCCCGCCTGGCTGAAGAGCTTCTTGTTGTAGAAGAGCAGCCGGGTGCTGGCCACGAAGGGCAGTCCGTACTGGACGCGGCTGAACCGGCCCGCGTCCGCGAGCACCGGCAGGAAGTTCGCCTGGGTGGGGATGCTGAGCATCTGGTCGGCGGTGTAGAGCTTGCCGGCCTTGGCGTAGTCGGCGTACGCGCCGATCTGCGCGATGTCGGGGGCGTTGCCGGCCTTCACCATCTCGGCGACCTTGCGGTCGACGTCCGTCCAGGGATAGACGGACACCTGGACCCTGATGCCGGGGTGGGAGGCCTCGAAGTTGCGGGCGACCCCGTTCCAGTACGTGTCGGACTTGTTCGCGTCGCTCGTGCCGTAGTCGGCCGCGACCAGCTTCAGGACGACGTCGCCCGGGCCGCTCCCACCGCCGCAGCCCGACAGCGCCGCCGTCATCCCCAGTGCGGCGACAGCCGCCGTCAGTCCCAGATATCGCCGCTGCACAGCCCAGTCCGTCCTAGTCGATTGCGCCAACCGCGGCGCCACGTCCTCGTGGGCCCTCCGGATGAGCTGCGATCCTGCCCCACCCCGTTCGAAAAGGTCTACACCAAAGGGGTCTCGCTTCCGCAACGCAGCAGCATTGCACGGGACGTGCGGCGACTGCTAAGTAGGTCTCGGCGCAAGGCTCTTATTGGTTCAGACCTTTAGGCCGGCGCATACGGTGTCGCCGAGACTCCCCCGCACAGCCCAGCCGCAAGGAGCCGTCCAGCATGTCCCGTACCGCATCTGAAATTGCCACCCAGCCCAGCTGCTGGCGGCGTGCCGCGCAGGCGGGCGCGGCCTTCGACGGACTGCCGCGTCCGGGCGAGCGGGTCGCCGTCACCGGGTGCGGCACCTCCTGGTTCATGGCCATCGCCTACGCGGCGCTGCGCGAGGCCGCCGGGCAGGGCGAGACGGACGCGTACGCCTCCTCGGAGTTCCCCGCCGGGCGGGCGTACGACCGGGTGGTGGCGATCACCCGCTCCGGCACGACGAGCGAGGTGCTGGCGCTGCTCGGCGAACTGCGGGGCCGGACGGCCACGGTCGCGCTGACCGCCGACCCGAAGACCCCGGTCATGGACGCCGCCGACGCGGTGGCCGTACTGGACTGGGCGGACGAGGAGTCGGTCGTCCAGACCCGGTTCGCCACCACCGCGCTGGCCTTTCTGCGAGCCGGCCTGGAGGCGGCGGGCCCCCTCCCCGCAGGCGTGAAGACGGTCGCCGAGGCCGCCGTCGACGCGGAACTCGCGGTGACCGAGCCGCTGGACGAGGCGGTCGTCGCGGCCGAGCAGTGGACGTTCCTGGGGCGCGGCTGGACCTACGGGCTGGCCCAGGAGGCCGGGCTGAAGATGCGCGAGGCGGCCGGCGCCTGGACCGAGTCGTACCCGGCGATGGAGTACCGCCACGGCCCGATCGCGATCACCGGGCCCAACCGGGTGGCCTGGGTCTTCGGCGCCCTGCCCGAGGGGCTCGCGGGCGAGGTCGCGGGCGTCGGCGGGACGCTGGTCGCCCACCGGTCCGCGGACCCGATGGCCGATCTGATCCGGGCGCAGCGGCTCGCGGTGGTCCTCGCCGAGTCGAAGGGCTACGACCCCGACCACCCGCGCAACCTGTCGCGCAGCGTGATCCTTCCGGGCTGAGGGGCCTCCTCCGGGGCGCAGCCGGGGCGACGGCCGCCGAACGCCGCGCGGTCCCCGCCGGACGGTTGCGTCCCGATGCCGGCGGGTTGCCGGCCCGTTACGGCGCCGATTTTGTATGGATGCGCAACAAACAGCGATAGTGGACTAGACCTTTTGGGGTTCGTCGGGCGAAACTGTTCCCCGTGAAACACGTCATCGCCCTCGATGTGGGCGGCACCGGAATGAAGGCCGCACTGGTCGGGGCCGACGGCGCCCTGCTCCACGAGGCACGGCGCGCAACCGGCAGAGAGCGCGGCCCCGAGGCCGTCGTCGAGTCGGTCCTCACCTTCGCGGCGGATCTGCGCGCGTACGGCGAGGAGCACTTCGGCGAGAGCGCCCTCGCGGCCGGCGTCGCCGTGCCCGGCATCGTCGACGCCGAGAAGGGGATCGCCGTATACGCGGCGAACCTGGGCTGGCGCGACGTGCCGATGCGCCGACTGCTCGGCGAACGGCTCGGTGGCGTACCCGTGGCCCTCGGCCACGACGTCAGGACCGGCGGCCTCGCCGAGGGCCGGATCGGTGCGGGCAAGGGCGCCGACCGCTTCTTCTTCGTGCCGCTGGGCACCGGCATCGCCGGCGCCATCGGCATCGCGGGCACCATCGAGGCGGGCGCCCACGGCTACGCGGGCGAGATCGGCCACATCGTGATCCGGCCGGACGGCCCGGACTGCCCCTGCGGCCAGCGCGGCTGCCTGGAGACCCTGGCCTCCGCCGCCGCCGTCAGCCGCGCCTGGGCCGCCGCGTCCGGCGACCCGGAGGCGGATGCCGCCGACTGCGCCAAGGCCGTCGAATCGGGCGACCCGAAGGCCGTCGCGGTGTGGCTCGACGCCGTCGACGCGCTCGCCGCCGGACTGGTCACCGCGCTCACCCTGCTGGACCCCCGCACGATCATCATCGGTGGCGGTCTCGCCGAGGCCGGGGAAACCTTGTTCACACCACTCCGTGCGGCCGTCGAGGAACGCGTCTCGTTCCAGAAGCTGCCCCACATCGTCCCGGCGGCCCTCGGGGACACCGCCGGATGCCTGGGCGCAGGGCTGCTCGCCTGGGATCTTCTCTCCACGGAGGTATCCGCCTGATGGCCGGACGCGCAGAAAGCACCGTTCTCGCAGGTGCCCGGGTGGTACTCCCCACCGGCACCGTCGAGAACGGCCGGGTGATCGTCGAGGGCACCCGCATCGCCGGCAGTTCGGCGGAGGGCGCCCGGACCGTCGACCTGTCCGGCCACTGGATCGTTCCCGGCTTCGTGGACATGCACAACCACGGCGGCGGTGGCGCGTCCTTCACCTCCGGCACCGTGGACGAGGTGATGACCGGCGTCCGTACCCACCGCGAGCACGGCACCACCACCCTGGTCGCCTCCACCGTCACCGGTGAGATGGACTTCCTCGCCGAGCGCGCGGGCATCCTCTCCGAACTGGTCGAACAGGGCGACCTGGCCGGAATCCACTTCGAGGGCCCCTTCATCTCCCCGTGCCGCAAGGGCGCCCACAGCGAGGGCCTGCTGCGCCACCCGGACCCCGCCGAGGTCCGCAAGCTGATGGACGCCGCACGCGGCACCGCGAAGATGTTCACCCTCGCCACCGAACTGCCCGGCGGCATCGAATCCGTACGGCTGCTCGCCGAGCACGGCGTCATCGCGGCCATCGGCCACACCGACGCCACGTACGAGCAGACCGTCGAGGCGATCGACGCGGGCGCCACCGTCGCTACGCACCTGTTCAACGCGATGCCCTCCCTGGGCCACCGCGCGCCCGGCCCGATCGCCGCCCTCCTGGAGGACGAGCGGATCACGGTCGAGCTGATCAACGACGGGACGCATCTGCACCCCGCCGCCCTGGAGCTGGCCTACCACCACGCGGGCGCCCACCGTGTCGCGCTCATCACCGACGCCATGGACGCGGCCGGCTTCGGCGACGGCCAGTACCAGCTGGGCCCGCTCGCCGTCGAGGTGAAGGACGGGGTGGCCCGGCTCGTGGAGGGCAACTCCATCGCCGGCTCCACGCTCACCCAGGACACCGCCTTCCACCGGGCCGTCACCATCGACCGGATTCCGGTCGGCGACGTGGTGCAGTCCATCTCCGCCAACCCGGCCCGGCTCCTCGGCGTGTACGACCGGGTCGGCTCGCTGGAGCCCGGCAAGGACGCCGACCTCGTCGTGCTGGACGAGGGCTTCAGGGTCAAGGGCGTCATGCGCAAGGGCGAGTGGATCATCGACCCGCGGACCGCCTGACCGGGCCTGTCGCATACGTAACGAAGAGACGGCGGTTGGTCCCGAGGTCTGGGCCGACCGCCCTCTCTTTGGCATGATCGCCTGGGAAACAGGCAGAGAAAGCGCGTTCTGACAAAGGATCCGCGCTCCACAAGGATCGAGAGGGCGGCCGAAGTGATCCTCACGGTCACGCTGAACACGGCACTCGACCTGACGTACGGCGTACCGGCGCTCGTCCCGCACTCCAGCCACCGCGTCACCGACCTCTCCGAGCGCCCCGGCGGCAAGGGCATCAACGTCGCCCGCGTACTCGCCGCCCTCGGCCACGAGAGCGTCGTCACCGGCTTCGCCGGAGGCGCCACCGGAGCCGTACTGCGCGAACTCCTCGCCGCCCTGCCCTCCGGCCCCGCGACCGTCACCGACGCGCTCGTCCCGGTGGCCGGCGACACCCGCCGCACCCTGGCCGTCGTCGACCGGGCCACCGGAGACACCACCCAGTTCAACGAACCCGGACCGCACGTCAGCGCCGACGAGTGGACCGCCTTCCTCGGCTCGTACGGGAAGCTGCTCGCCGCCGCCGACGCGGTCGCCCTGTGCGGCAGCCTGCCGCCCGGCATCCACGTCGGCGCCTACGCCGAACTGGTCCGCCTCGCCCGCACCGCCGGCGTCCCCGTCCTGCTGGACACCAGCGGCGAACCGCTGCGCCGCGGCATCGCCGCCCGCCCCGACCTGATCAAGCCGAACGCCGACGAGCTCGCCCAGCTCACCGGCTCCCGCGAACCCCTGCGCGCCACCCATGACGCCCGCCGCCGCGGGGCGCACGGGGTGATCGCCTCACTGGGACCCGAGGGCATGCTGGCGGTCACCCCCGACGGCAGCTGGCAGGCGTCCCCGCCCGCCCCCGTGAAGGGCAATCCGACCGGGGCCGGCGACTCCTCGGTGGCCGGACTGCTGTCCGGCCTCGTCGAGGGCCTCAGCTGGCCGGACCGGCTGCGACGGGCGGTGGCACTGTCGACGGCGACCGTGCTCTCCCCCACGGCCGGCGACTTCGACCGTGCGGCGTACGAGGAGCTGCTGCCGCGCGTCGCCATCGAGAAACACGCAGACGCGGCCTGAGCGCCACGTCCCCACCGGGCCCGCGACGGGCCCGAGGAAACAACAGAGGTCAGCATGCCGCTCGTCAGCACCGGTGAACTCGTCTCCGCCGCACAGGCCCGGGGACGCGGGATCGCCGCCTTCAATGTCATCACGCTGGAGCACGCGGAGGCGATCGCCACCGGTGCGGAGCGCGCCGGGGCCCCCGCCATCCTCCAGATCTCCGAGAACGCCGTGAAGTTCCACGGCGGCCGTCTCGCGCCCATCGCGGCCGCCGCCGCCGCCGTCGCCCGCACCTCGAGCGCGCCGCTCGCCCTCCACCTCGACCACGTCGAGTCCGTGGAGCTGCTGCGCCAGGCGCACGACGAGGGCTTCGGCTCGGTGATGTTCGACGCCTCCAAGCTGAGCTACGAGGAGAACGTGCGGGCCACCGCCGAAGCGGTCGCCTGGGGCCACGAGCGCGGCATCTGGATCGAGGCCGAGCTCGGCAAGGTCGGCGGCAAGGAGGGGGAGGCCCCCCTCGACGCCCACGCCCCCGGCGTCCGCACCGACCCGGCCGAGGCCGCCGCCTACGTCCTGGCCACCGGCGTCGACGCCCTGGCCGTCGCGGTCGGCTCCTCGCACGCCATGACCGAGCGCACCGCCGCCCTGGACCACGAGCTGATCGGCCGGCTGCGCGACGCCGTGCCCGTCCCGCTGGTGCTGCACGGCTCCAGCGGCGTCCCGGACGAGGAGATCCGCCAGGCCGTCGCGGCCTCCGGCATGGTCAAGATCAACGTGGGCACGGCGCTGAACACCGCGTTCACCGGGGCCGTACGCGCCTACCTGGCCAAGAACGCCACCGGCGTGGACCCGCGCAAGTACATCGCCCCGGGCCGCGAGTCGATGGCCGCGACGGTGGCCGGCTTCCTGGCCCTGATGGGCTGAATCCGCCCGCACCACGACAACGCACCGGCCCCCTCGCCCGAAGGCGAGGGGGCCGGAATGCTCAGCCGCGGGCCGGGCGGATCAGCTGGTCTTGTGACCCGCCTCCAGCGACAGCTGGTCCAGGTTGGCATCGCACTGGTCGCCGTCGTTGCAGGAGATCGTCAGGGTGTTCTCACCCTTGGTGAGGTTGACGTAGGCGTAGGTCCTCGTCCACCCCTTCTCCAGATCGCCCTCGGCGGCGTTGGCGTAGTTCTTCATGTTGACGGACCGCGGGGCCTCGGCGTTCACCGTGAGGGACGTCTTCGCGTCCTTGCCCGGCACCCCGTACGTCACGTACAGCGTGTACTCGCCGGCGTCGGGCACCTCGACGGTCCAGGTCGCGGACCTGCCGACCTCGTTGAGGTTGATGTACTGCCCGTTGTTGCTCTTGGCACCCTTGACGGTGTTGTCGAGCCGGGCCGTACCGCCGAGCTTCAGCGACGCCGCGTCCTGCTTGGGGAGCTCGACGGGGGCCTCGGAGCTCTTGGACTGCTCCGGCGTCGGCGACTGCTCGACCTGCCCGCCCGCGCCGGCGGAGGACGCCGTCTCGTCCTTCTTCTTGCCCTTGTCGCCGTCGTCCGTCATCAGCGCGGCACCGATGCCGATGAGCACGACGGCGACCACCGCGAGCGCGCCGATCAGCAGGCCCTTGGTGTTGGGACCGCCCTTGCCGGGGCCGCCGGCACTGCCGCGGCCGCCCTGGTGCGGCACCTGCGCGGTGCCGGGACCACCGGGATACGTCTCCGGGGCCGCGTACTGAGCGTTCGGCTGGCCGTAGGGCGCCTGGGGGTACCCGTACGCCTGCTGCTGCGGCACCTGCTGCCCGTACTGGCGCTCGCCGACGGTCCGTACCTGGTTGTACGAGGTCCGGGGCACGCCCGGCTGCGCGGCGGGGCCCGGGTAGCCGTAGCCGCCCTGTCCCGGCGGCTGTGCGCCGGCCGCCTGTCCGTCCTCGTAGAGGTAGCCGAACGGATCGTCGTCCTCGGGTGTGCTCGCGCCGTTGTTCCCGGCCATCCCTGGGTCACTCCTCACCATGTCGCCAGCCGTCGCCGAATATCGCCAGCCGTGGCCGACCGGCCGAGCCTACCCCGAACGGCCGACGCCAAGAGTTGCCGGAGGTGCGGCGGGAACCGGCATGGGGTAAGGGAACGACACACCGGCGAACGTCAGCCGGCCCTGCGGTGAACCTTCGACCGGGACCGCTTCTCGACGTACATCCGCTGGTCGGCGGAGCGCAGCACCTCTTCGGCGGTCATCCCGCAGGCGGCCCAGCCGATGCCGAAACTCGCCCCGACCCTGACCGCCCGGCCATCGACCCGAATGGGGGGAATGATGGCGTTACGCAGGCGTACGGCCAGGTCCGCGGCGTCCGCGGCCCCCAGCCCGTCCGCGAGCACGACGAATTCGTCACCCCCGAGCCGGGCGACGGTGTCCCCGTCGCGGACACAGGTGGTGAGCCGGCGGGCGACCTCGATGAGAACCGCGTCACCCGTGTGGTGCCCGAAGCGGTCGTTGATCGACTTGAAGCCGTCCAGGTCGCAGAAGAGGACCGCCAGCCCCTTCGAGCCGTCGTCGCCCGTCGTGTCGGGTGCGACGGAATGCACATGGTGGTCGAACGGGCCGGCGCCCGGCCCGACGCCCAGCCCCTCGGACGGAAAGGGGTGCGCCCGCGCGTCGTCCACATCGCCGTACGCCGCGTCCAGCGCCTCCACGTCCGTGGACGCCACCGCGTGCGGCCGCGCACACAGCCGGGCGCCGAGCCGGGACCGCAACTCCGCGCTGTTGGGCAGCCCGGTGAGCGCGTCGTGCGAGGCGCGGTGCGCGAGGTTCAGCTCGTGGCGCTTGCGCTCCTCTATGTCCTCGACATGCGTCAGCAGGAAGCGCGGCCCGTCCGCGGTGTCGGCGACGACGGAGTTGCGCAGCGAGACCCAGAGGTACGTGCCGTCCCGGCGGCCGAGACGCAGCTCGGCGCGGCCGCCCTCGGCGGAGGTGCGGAGCAGGGTGCCGATGTCCTCGGGGTGGACGAGGTCGGCGAAGGAGTAGCGGCGCAGCACCGACGCGGGCCGGCCGAGCAGCCGGCACAGCGCGTCGTTGGTGCGCAGGAGCCGCCCGTGCTGGTCGCCGCCCATCTCCGCGATCGCCATGCCGCTGGGGGCGTACTCGAAGGCCTGGCGGAAGGATTCCTCACTGGCCCGCAGCGCCTGCTGCTCGCGCTCCAGACGGACCAGGGCCCGCTGCATGTTGGCCCGGAGCCTGGCGTTGCTGATCGCGATGGCCGACTGGGACGCGTACATCTGGAGCGCCTCGCGGCCCCAGGCGCCGGGGCGGCGTCCGTTGCGGGGCCGGTCGACGGATATGACGCCCAGGAGGTCGAGACCGCCGCCCGAGGCGTACATCGGTGCGTAGAGACGGTCCTCGGGGTGCCACTCGTCCTCGAAACGGGGTTCGGGACCCTCGGTGTGCCACTGCGGGACGTCGTCGTCGAGGAGGACCCAGCCCTCGGTGTGGGGTATGAAGCGGAGCTCGTCCCATATCTCGCCCATGGACAGCCGGCGCTCCCACGAGGTGCGGGAACCCACCCGGCCGGTGATCAGGGTCTCGGCGGCGGTGTTGCCCGCGAAGGCGGCGACGACGAGATCGCCGTCGGGACGGACGAGATTGACGCAGGCCAGCTCGTAACCCAGACCGGCGACGATTCCGTCGGCCACGGTCTGCAGTGTGTCGGCCAGGCTCCGTGCCGTATTGAGATCGGCCACGGCCTGGTGCAGCTGCCGCATCGTCGCAAGACGGACGTAGGGCTCCGACTCGGCCTCCATTGCTCGCACTCCCCGAGACCTCGACAGCACTCCAGATTTCATATCGACGTACATGACGTACTTACTGCAGTGTCCCGGCCACTGAATCACACTGAGCTGTGCACCCGGTACACAGGGTCAACAAATATTGCTCTCTGTGACTCAAGTCACAACAGGTGGTGAAGGGTCAGGAGCGACTCCCGGAACCGGTCCGTCCTTTTGTTGAACGCAATGAGCGAACTCCTGGCCTGGAGGTCCTAGGACCTGACTGGTCCCCTGGTCCGATGCGGGTGCACACCGTACGCGGCTAGCGTTCCCGGTGTGTTGCAGACGAAGCCCCCCGCCCCGCGTACCGAAGCCGTCCCCCATGCTGAGGGGGTGAGCAACGATGAGTTCCGTGGCGCCCTCGCCCGGCTGGCAGCCGGCGTGGTGCTGATCACCGCGCAGGAGCCGCCGCTCGACGAGCACGGGCGCGGTGAGGACGTCGGGATGACCGCGACCGCCTTCATGTCGGTCTCGCTGGACCCGCCACTGGTCATGGTGAGCCTGCGCAACGACTCACGGATGGACGATCTGCTGGCGGAACAGCCGCTGTGGGCCGTCTCCGTACTGGCGGAGAGCCAGCGGCACATCGCGGGACGGTTCGCGATGAAGGGCCGGATCAGCGACCGGCTGCTCTTCGAGGACATCCCCTACGTACGGGGCGAGATCACCGGGGCCCCGCTGGCCGGGGGCGCGCTCGCGACGCTGGAGTGCCGTACGGAGCAGCGGATCGTGGCGGGAGACCACACGCTGGTGATCGGACGCGTGCTCAGCGCGCAGCTGCCGAGCGTGGAGGGCGGACCGCTGACGTACTTCCGCGGCCGCTACCGGCAGCTGGGCTGACGGCCCCCAGGACACCGGGGAGCGGCGGGACACCGGGGGCGCCTGGACGCCTCGCGCCCGTGCCTGCCGGACGTACTACCAGTCGCGGCCCGAGCGGCCGCGTTTGGTGTCTCCGCGCTGCTTCTTCTCGCGCAGCCTGCGCTCGTTGATACCGCGCGGGATCTTGCGCTTCACGCGCGCCTTGGGGGGCGGCGCCGTGGCCTCGGCGAGCAGGGCGGTGAGCCGTACGGCCGCCGTCTCACGGTTGCGCCACTGCGAGCGGTGCTCCGAGGACCGGACCGACACCACGCCGTTGACCAGCCGGTTCGCCAGCCGTTCGAGCGCGCGCTCCTTCCAGACCTCGGGCAGCGACTCAGTGGCCGCGAGGTCGAAGCGCAGCTCCACCTGGGAGTCGCTGGTGTTGACGTGCTGCCCGCCGGGCCCGGAGGACCGCGAGAAACGCCACATGAGCTCGGCCTCCGGCAGGGAGACCGCACCGCGGATGACATAGGGCCCGGACATGACACCCATGTTCCCCGGCCCGCAGGGCGTTCGTCACCTCCTTTTGCCGTACCCCGTCATCAGTTCGGTAAAGAAAGTAAAGGCGGAAGGAACCTCGTGGCCCCCTGTCTGCGTTATGAACTGTGACGGTAGCTTCGTGATGGCATGAAGCCCGCACCGACAGATGAAAGGGACTTCCCATGGCAGTAAGCCTGTCCAAGGGCGGCAACGTCTCCCTCACCAAGGAGGCCCCCGGCCTCACCGCCGTCACGGTCGGCCTCGGCTGGGACGTCCGCACCACCACGGGTACCGACTTCGACCTCGACGCCTCCGCGATCGCGGTCAACACCGCGGGCAAGGTCTTCTCCGACGGGCACTTCGTCTTCTTCAACAACAAGGCGACGCCGGACCAGACCATCGTGCACACCGGTGACAACGTCACGGGTGAGGGTGAGGGCGACGACGAGCAGATCAACGTCAACCTGGCGGGTCTGCCGGCCGACATCGACAAGATCGTCTTCCCGGTGTCGATCTATGACGCCGAGACCCGCAGCCAGAACTTCGGCCAGGTGCGGAACGCCTACATCCGCATCCTCAACCAGGCCGGCGGCGCCGAGATCGCGCGCTACGACCTGAGCGAGGACGCCGCCACCGAGACCGCCATGGTCTTCGGCGAGCTGTACCGCAACGGCGCCGAGTGGAAGTTCCGCGCTGTCGGCCAGGGTTACGCCTCCGGCCTGCGCGGCATCGCGCAGGACTTCGGCGTCAACCTCTGACGCTCCGTACGTCCGCTTCACCGAAGCCCCCGGCCGAACGTCCTGCGGCCGGGGGCTTCGGCGTGTCCGCGCACCACCGCCCCCGTGCCACCGGCCCCGCACAGCAGGCCCCATGCAGCCCGCCCCACAGCACCGGCCCATACCACTGATCGCCGCCAACAGCGCACTCGCCACGCGGTGTTGTGAAACTGCCGGAAGTCCGCCGGATAGCGGACACAAACGCATCCCAGTCGGACAAGAACTGGTCAAAGAAATGTGAGGTAATTGTTGGTACACCGTCAATCCCGGTCATTCGGTGGCACGCTCTCCGCTCGTAACCCCCCACGGAACGAGCAACGGAGAAAGCATGACCCCCCACATGAACACCCGTCGCGCCGCAGCCCTGGCCGCCGTGGCCGCGATGGTCGTCGTAGGAGTCCAGACCGGTGCGGCGAACGCCAGCCCGAACACACCCGGCGACGGTTCGTCCGCTTCTCCCCGCACCACCTCTCCGGCCTTCAGCAGCGCCTCCGCGCGCATGTCCGCCATCAAGTCGGCCCAGACCGAAGCCTCTTCGACCGCCGGCGCCCTCGCGCTCGGCTCCAAGGAGAAGCTGATCGTCCGTGACGTGATCAAGGACGCCAACGGCACGGTCCACACCCGCTACGAGCGCACCTACGCCGGACTGCCCGTCCTCGGCGGCGACCTCGTCACCCACACCGCGAGCAACGGCAAGCTCAAGAGCGTCACCAGGGCGACCAAGGCGAAGATATCCGTGCCGTCCACGACGGCGAAGATCAAGACCGCGGCGGCTGCCCGCAAGGTCATCTGGGCGGGCGGCGGCAAGCCCGTCCTCGCCCTGGAGACCGTGAAGACCGGCGTGCAGAAGGACGGCACCCCCAGCCGGGTGCACACCCTCACCGACGCCACCACCGGCAAGAAGCTGCACAGCTACGAAGCGGTCGAGACGGCCGGTGTCGGCAACAGCCAGTACAGCGGCAAGGTCGACCTCTCCACCACCGAGTCCGGCTCGGGCTTCGAGCTGACCGACGGCGACCGCGGCGGCCACAAGACCTACGACCTGAACCAGGGCGAGAGCGGCACCGGCGACCTGGTCACCGACGACGACAACACCTGGGGCGACGGCACCGGCAACGACCGTCAGACCGCCGCCGTCGACGCCCACTACGGCGCCGCGGTGACCTGGGACTTCTACAAGTCCGCCCTCGGCCGCGACGGCATCGCCGGCGACGGCAAGGCCGCCTACTCCCGGGTCCACTACGGCGACGCGTACGTCAACGCGTTCTGGGACGACTCCTGCTTCTGCATGACGTACGGCGACGGCGCCGACAACAAGAGCGCCCTCACCGGCCTCGACGTCGCCGGTCACGAGATGAGCCACGGTCTGACCGCGGCCACCGCCAACCTCGACTACGTCGGCGAGTCCGGCGGCCTCAACGAGGCCACCAGCGACATCCTCGGCACCTCGGTGGAGTTCTTCGCCGACAACGCCACGGACGTCGGCGACTACCTCATCGGCGAGAAGATCGACATCAACGGCGACGGCACCCCGCTGCGCTACATGGACAAGCCCAGCAAGGACGGCGGCTCGGCCGACTACTGGGACAGCAGCGTCGGCGACCTCGACGTGCACTACTCGTCCGGTGTCGCCAACCACTTCTTCTACCTGCTGTCCGAGGGCAGCGGCGCGAAGACCATCAACGGGGTCGACTACGACTCCCCGACCTCCGACGGCTCCACCGTCACCGGCATCGGCCGGGACAAGGCCGTCCAGATCTGGTACAAGGCCCTCTCCGAGTACATGACGTCGACCACCGACTACGCGGCCGCCCGGGTGGCCACCGAGAAGGCGGCGACCGACCTGTACGGGGCGGACAGCGCCGAGCTCGCCTCGGTCAGCGCCGCCTGGAGTGGCGTCAACGTGAGCTGACGCCCACCGCGTTGCTTCCGGGAGCCGGTCAGCCGTCCGCGGCGGGCCGGCTCCTGCCGTACAGCCAGTCGTCCCACAGCTCCGTCAGATCCTGCCCGGTCGCCTTCTCCACATAGGCGGTGAAGTCCTTCGTCGAGGCGTTGCCGTGCCGGTGGGCCTTCGTCCAGCCGGCGAGCAGCGCGAAGAACTCCTCGTCGTCGTCGACCGCTTCACGGATCTTGTGGATCACCATGGCCCCGCGCCCGTACACCGGCTGCTCCGAGATGTCCGCGGCACTCGGCGGATCGGCGGGCGGAAAAGCCCAGTTGGCGTCGTCCTCGTAGGCCTCGTCGAAGGAGTCCTGGGCCGGGGTGTCCTCCTTCTCCTCCTCCCACAGCCACTCCGCGTAGGTCGCCAGACCCTCGTTGAGCCACATGTCGCGCCAGCTCTCGGGTGTGACCGAGTCGCCGAACCACTGGTGCGCCATCTCGTGGACGAGCAGCCCGATGCTCGGCGGCCCGGGGAAGAACGGCCGGTTCTGCGTCTCCAGCGCGTAGCCTGCGTCCCCCTTGCGCTCGACGATCGCGCCCGTGGCGGAGAACGGATACGGCCCGAAGTGCTCGGCCTCCCACGCCACCACCTCGGGGACCCGGGCCACGGTCCGCGCACTCGCCTTGGCCGACTCCGGGTCCACGGCGGTGAACACCTTGATGCCGCCCGCCATGGTCGTCGTCCTCGTCCCGAAGCGGCCGACGGCCAGTGTCGCGAGGTAGCTCGCCATCGGTTCGGCGGTGTGCCAGCGGAACGTGGTGCGGCCCCCGGCCGTCCTGGGCGGGCCGGCCAACACCCCGTTGGAGACCGCCGTCAGCCCCTCGGGGACAGTGACGGACACGTCGTACGAGGCCTTGTCGCTCGGGTGGTTGTTGCCCGGGAACCAGGCCATCGACCCGGTCGGTTCGCCGAGGGCGACCGAACCGTCCGCGGTCCGCAGCCAGCCCTCCTCGGAGTCGTCCGAGTCGGTGATGGTCCGCGGGGAGCCGGAGTAGCGGACGACAGTACGGAACGTCCTGCCCCGGTGCAGCCGGCTCTCCACCTCGGCGTCCGGACGCAGCGTCAGCTCGCCGCCCGCCCGGTTGACGGCGGCGGGCCGCCCCTCCACCGTGGCCGATTCCACGGTCATCCCGACGAGATCGAGGTTGAACGAACTGAGGTCCTGGGTGGCACGCGCGGTGATCTCGGCGGTGCCGCGCAGCGTCTGCCCGTCCGGGTCGACGTCGAGGGTGAGGCCGTAGTGCGTGACGTCGTAACCGCCGTTGCCGAGCTTGGGGAAGTACGGATCACGCAGACCGGAGGCGCCCGGCCTGCCCTCGACACCGCCGGTTCCGGCGGTGCAGGCGGGGGCGAGGAGGGCGAGGGAGAGGAGAAGGACGGCGGTCCCCGCCCTGCGAGGTGTGCGTGCCGGAGGTCGCTGATCCACACCGGTGATCCTATGTGCGGAATGCGGGGGTACGGGGACGAACCGGTCCGCCCCCGTGCCCGGGGGCCGTCAGACGTCAGAGCACCGCGATCCCCAGCGGCCTCTCACCCGCCGCCAGCCGCACCGGCGGAGTCTTCCCGGCGAGGTCCACGACCGTGATGCCGTTCCAGTACCCGTCCCGGGTGAAGCCGCCGGTGACGTACGCCGTGCGGCCGTCCTCGGACACCGCGACGTCCTCGTGCGGACCGTCCAGCTCGATGACGCGCTCGGTGCCGTCCGGCTTCCGCACGGTCAGCGACGCGTCCTCGTCGTCGGAGGCGACCGGGCCCGTACCGACGACGAGCAGCGTGCCGTCGGGGGCCAGGGCCGCACCGTGCTGGTGCGTGTCGGCCGTCATCGGTTCGATGGCGACCTTGCCGGTGGCCGGGTCGAGAACGGCCAGCCGCTCGCCCTCGAACGGCAGCAGCAGCTTCCCGTCCTCGGGGCGGACCACCGCGTAGTGCGGCTTCAGCCAGGAGCCGAGACCGCCCTCGGTGCCGTACGGGGCCACTTCCATGCGCCGGGTCCGCAGGGTGTCCGTGCGCACGGACGTCACGTCGAAGGAGTCGTGACCCGTGGCGTACACCTCCGCGCCGTCGCGGGAGACGTCCACGTCGAAGGGGCGGCGGCCGACCGGGACGGTGTCGGTGACCTCACGCGTCCCGGTGTCGATCACCTCCAGCACGCCCTTCGCACCGGGGACGTTGACGCCCACGTAGACATGCCGGCCGTCGGGCGCGAGGGCGATGCCCATGCCGCCGCCGCGGTACTCGCCCGTGGTGACGGGCCCGGTCTCCGTCTCGTACGGGATACGGGCCTGCCGGGTGCGGGTCCGCGTGTCGAGGACCGCTACGCCCTCTGCGGTGGCGACCCAGGCCCGGCCGTCGGCACCGACCGCCACGCCGTACGGGGCGGTGCCGACCTCGACCCGGGCGAAGGTGCCGCGCTCCGGATCGACGAAGCTCACCGTGTCCCCGCCGAAGTCGGCGACCAGCAGCGTGCCCTCGGGGGTGTTCCCGGACGCGGCCGGCACGGAAGGGGTGCCCTGCGCGGCCGGGGTCCTCGCGCCCGGGCTGTCCGGCGCCCCCGTCACGTCCGTGGCTTCCGTGGCTTCCGTGGCGCAGCCGGCGAGCACGGCCGCGGCGGCCAGCGCGAGCACCGTCCGCCGGGCCCTCACCGGGTGTCCCGGGTGTCCGGCGCGCCCCTCAGCAGCGCCGCGATCTCCGTGAAGCCGCGGCGCTCCGCATGGGCCAGCGCCGTGACGCCGTCGTTGTCCGCCAGCCCCGGCGTCGCGCCCGCGGCCAGCAGCAGTTCGACGATCTCCTGATGGGCCCGGCCGCCGTCGCCGAGGATCACGGCCTCCAGCAGGGCCGTCCAGCCCAGCCGGTTGACGTGGTCGACGTCGATGCCGGTGACCCGCAGCAGCTCCCGCACGTAGGCGACATGGCCCCGCTCGCTCGCCGGGATCAGCGCGATGCCGCCGAACCGGTTGCGGAGCTTCAGGTCCGGCCCGGCCGGCAGCAGCACGTGCAGCATCTCCACGCTGCCCGTGACGCCCGTGGCCAGCCAGGGGCTCTCCTCGCGGCGGTCCTGCGCATCCGGGTCCGCACCCGCCTCGACGAGCAGCCGGGCCGCCGCCGCATGGCCGCCGTGGACGGCCAGGAGCAGCGGGGTGCGCAGCTCCTCGTCGCGGACGTCCACCTGGGCGCCGCCCTCGATCGCGGTCCGCACGGCATCGGTGTCGCCGGTGCGCGCGGCGTCGAGCAGCTGGTGATCGAGGGCGTTCATGTCCGTCTCCCGTGGGTGGTCGCGACTACTTGGCGAGGGCGGCGACGCCGGCCCGGGCGAACTTCTCGTCGAGGTCGCCGCTGGGCGCGCCGGCCACTCCGATACCCGCCACCGGGGCGCCCTTGACCTGCACCGGGGCGCCGCCCGCGAGGAACAGGGTGCCAGGGATGTCCTTCAGGTTCGGGGTCTGGGCCAGCCGCCCGGACAGCTCCGAGGTGGGAGCGTTCCACGACACGGCCGTGTACGCCTTCTTCTCGGCCGACTCGTACGCCTGCGGGCCCGCGCCGTCGCCGCGCAGGGTCAGGATGGTGTTGCCGTTGCGGTCGACGACCGAGACGGCGACCCGCTGGTTCTCCTTCTCCGCCGCGTCGAGGGCGGCCTGCGCGGCCTTCGTCGCGGCGTCCACGGTCAGGTGCGTGGACTGCTGGAGATCACGGTTCGCGGTGTCGGCCCTGACGGTGGCGGCGGGGGTGGCGGCCGGGGCGGAGGCGTTCGCGGACACGGCCCCGAAGGTGCCGGCTCCCAGAGCGGCGGCGGCGACGGTACCGGTCAGGACACGGGTGCGCAGCGACATCTTCTTCATGGTGGGCTCCTCAGCGGTGGCATCGGGTGGTTGCGTGGTTCCTGCGTTCCGAGATCAATCCTCCGGCCGGATCCGGGGCCGTACGGTCGGCGTACCGGCTCGACAGCGCGCGCAGGACGGCTGACGGCCCCATCGGCCGATCGGTTGATGCGGGGGCGGCCGATCGGGGTGACGATGGAATGTCCACGCAGGTCAGCGGCGGTTCCCAGGTCCCCGCGCGGGGCCCGGTGCGGAGGAAGGGGTACGGGGTGGAGCGGCGAAGCAGTCCGGTGCGGGGCGCCTTGCAGGCCGGTGACCAGGCCGGTGACCCCGGGACCCGCGGTCTGGCCCTGCTCATGCACGCCGCGTTCTTCCTGCTGCTCGGCGCCTCGCTGACCCGGTTCCTGCTGCGGCACCCCGGCGAGCCCCGCACCCCGTGGGTCATCGGCCTCTCCGTCGCCCTGGCCGCCCTGTACGTGCTCGGGCCCGTACTCGGCTCCCGTCCGACGCCGCGCAGCCTGCTCCGGCTCGGGGTACTCGTGGCCGTGTGGATGGTGCTGGTCGTCCTCGCGCCGAGCTTCGCGTGGTGCGCGGTCCCGCTCCTCTACACCGGGCTGCACCTCCTGCCGCCGCGTGCCGCGCTCGCGCTGGTCGCCCTGCTGACGCTGTTCGTCGTCGCCGCACAACTGCGGCTGGCCGACGGCTTCGACCCGAACCTCGTCCTCGCCCCGCCCGCCGTGGCCGCCGTGGCGACGGCCGTCTTCGTCCATATGCGGCGCCAGTCCGTCACCCAGGGCGCGCTCATCGACGACCTGCTCCGCACCCGCCGCGAACTGGCCGCCACCGAACGGCGCGAAGGCACCCTCGCCGAACGCCAGCGGCTCTCGATGGAGATCCACGACACCCTCGCCCAGGGCCTGTCCAGCCAGCAGATGCTGCTCCAGGCCGCCGACCGCACCTGGGACACCGATCCGGCGACGGCCCGCCGCCATGTCCGTACCGCCACCGGCATCGCGGAACGCGGCCTCGCCGACGCCCGCCGCTTCGTCCACGACCTGGCCCCCGCCGACCTGGCCGAGGGCGGCGGCCTGGACGCGGCGCTGCACGCGCTCGCCGCCCGGGAGACCGCCCAGGCCCAGGGCCGGCACACCGTCCGCTGCCATGTGGAGGGCGCACCGCCCGCCGTGCTGCCCGACCGGACGCAGTCCGCTCTGCTGCGGATCGCCCAGGGCGCGCTGGCCAACGTCACCGAGCACGCCGGCGCCACCGAGGCCGCCCTGACCCTCACCCACCTCGACGACCGGACCGTCCTGGACATCGCCGACAACGGCCACGGCTTCGCGCCCGCCGCCCCCGCCGTGCCTCCGGGCGGAGTGCGCGGCCATGGTCTGCCCGCGATGCGCGCCCGGCTGCGGCAGCTCGGCGGCACCCTGAGCATCGAATCCGCACCCGGGGAAGGCACCGTCGTGACCGCCACCGTGCCCCTCGGCGACGCACCCGCCCGCCCCGCCCCCCGCACCCCCCAGGACCCCGTATGACCACGAACCCGCCCGTCCGGATCCTGCTCTGCGACGACCACGCCGTCGTACGCGCCGGGCTCCTCGCCCTCCTCGGCAGCGAACCCGACATCGAGGTCGTCGGTGAGGCCGGCAGCGGCGAGGAGGCCGTCGCCGCCGCCGCCGGGCTCACCCCGGACGTCGTCCTGATGGACCTCCAGCTGGGCGAGGGCATCGACGGCGTCGAAGCCACCCGGCGCATCGTGGCCGCCGCCACCGGCAGCCACGTCCTCGTCCTCACCACGTACGACACGGACGCCGACATCACCCGGGCCATCGAGGCGGGCGCCACCGGCTACCTGCTGAAGGCCGAACGCCCCGAGGAACTCTTCGCCGCGATCCGCTCGGCCGCCCAGGGCCGCACCACCCTCTCCCCGCCCGTCGCCAGCCGCGTCATGGCGCGCATGCGCAAACCGCAGCCCACCCTCACCGACCGCGAACGCGACATCCTGGGCCAGCTCTCCCAGGGCCTGGGCAACCGGGACATCGCCCGCGCCCTGTTCATCAGCGAGGCCACCGTCAAGACCCACCTGGGCCGCATCTACGACAAACTCGGCGTCGACACCCGCGCCGGAGCCGTCGCCGTCGCCAAGGAGCAGCGGCTGCTGCCCTGAGCGGACGGCCCCGCAGCCGCCGTGATCCGCCGGTGATCCGCCCGTGATCCGCCGGTGCGGAACCGGCCCGCCGGGCATGACACCATCGAACCGTGCTCGATATCGGCTACTCCCTCTCCCGGCGCTTCCCCGATCCCCCGCAGACCGACTACCGACGGGCGGACGTCCACGCCCTGCGCCACGATCTGTTCTCCGGGGACGTCTACCTCGCGGACACCAAGGAGGACCGCGAAGTATCCACAGCCTGGGGATGGGTGCCGGTACTCGACTTCGCCTGGGCGCTGTGCGACATCGTCGAACAGATCGACCAGGACCCCCGCGGCAACCGCTCGCACCGCCGCCAGTTCGCCGAACTCGACTTCACCGAGTCCTCCGACCGCATGCTCTTCGAGCGCCGCTTCGGCTGGGTGGACGTCGAGGCCGACTGGATGCCCGCCGAAGAAGCGCCCCTCACCTTCGGCCACTCCCTGCTGCGCCGGGAGGCCCGCGACTTCCTGCACGACCTCATCGCCGACCTCTGCGACATGCACGAGGGACTCGCCGACAACCCCACGGTCTGGGACCTCCAGGCCCGCTTCCCCCGCCTCTGACCAGCGGTCTTCGGCCCAGGCGGCCCAAGGCGGACCAGGCGGACCGGTCGGCCCCGGCCGCCCCTCAAGCCTCCGGCCGGGGTCCTCGGCCCGGCCGCCCCCTCACGCCTCCACGCGCACCCCGATCTGCGCCGCGAACGCCGGAGCCAGCTCCATCAGCTGCGCCGGGCTGATCACCGCACCCGCCAGCCGCTCCACACCCCGCGCGATGTCCAGCTCCGCGACCGTCCGCAGATCCACCGACTCCATCCGCACCGCACTGAAGTCGGCCCGCTTCAGCACACAGTCCCGGAACTCCACCCGGGCCAGCTGCGCACCCCCGAAATCGGGCTCCGACAGCACACAGCCCTCGAAGACCACATCCTTCAGCCGCGCCTTCCGCAGATTCAGGTAGTCGATCTTCCCGCCCCTGATCAGCACCCGCTCCAGCACCGCACCGTGCATCTGCACCCCGCCCAGGCGCGCGTCCACGATCTCCACATCACGCAGCGACGCCCCCGCGAGATCGGTGCCGACCCCCCGCACCCCCGTCAGCACCGAATCGATGAACCGGGCCCTGACCAGCTCCGTACGGTCCAGAGCGCAGCCCTCCAGCGCACAGTCCATGAACCGGGCACCCGGACCCGACTCGTCCGCCAGATCCACCGCCCCGAACCGCACGCCGTCGTAGTCCCCGTCCGGCTCCAGCCCGCCGCCCTCGTACTCCACCAGCGGCGGCAGCCGCACCTCGGGCCGCCGTGCCCCGGCGACACCGCCCTTGCCGCTCCTGCCCGTACCGCCACCACTACCGCCGCTGCGCACCATGCCCCCATCGTGACGCACAGCACTGACAACGCCCCGCCACCCGCACGTTCCCCCGCGTCAGCCGCCGAGCTCCGCCAGCGCCCCGTCCGTCAGCCGGTACACCGTCCACTCGTCCTGCGGCCGCGCACCCAGCGACTCGTAGAAGGCGATGGACGGGGCGTTCCAGTTCAGCACCGACCACTCCAGACGCTCGTAGCCGCGCTCCACACAGATCCGTGCCAGCTCCGTCAGCAATGCCTTCCCGTGCCCGCCGCCGCGCCGCTCGGGACGCACGTACAGATCCTCCAGATAGATCCCGTGCACCCCGCGCCACGTCGAGAAGTTCAGGAACCACAGGGCGAAACCGACCCTCTCGCCGTCGTCGGACTCGGCGATGTGCGCATACGCGGCAGGCCGCTCACCGAACAGCGCCTCGCGCAGCTGCTCCTCGGTGGCCCTCGCCTCGTCCAGCGCCTTCTCGTAGTCGGCCAGCTCACGGATCATCGCGTGGATGGCGGGGACATCAGCGGCAGTAGCGGTACGAATCATGAGGGCAGCGTAAGCAGCGCCGGCCCACCCCCTACCCCCGCCCCAGCAGCCGCCGTGCGATCTCGGCGTGCTCCGGAACCAGCCGCCGCTCACCGCTCTCACCGCCCCAGCACGCGTTCTGGAGCACCCGGCCCAGCGTCCACGCCCGCGCCCGCCCCCGGTCCAGCCCCAGAACCTCCGTCAGCAGGTCGAACCGCCGGCCCACCGCCGAGGCATCGAACCGGTTGGCCAACGCCGGAAACAACTCGAACCCCGGATCACCCACCAACGGCTTCGGATCGATCGCCACCCACCGCCCGCCCGGCCCGGCCAGCACATTGCCGAAGTGCAGATCCCAGTGCAGCAACCGGTCCCCCGGCTCCCCCGCCACCTCCCGCACCGCCGCCGCGCAGTCCAGCACCAGCCGCCGCTCGCCCTCGTCCGCCAGCAACCGCGCCGTCCCGGGCGCCGCCCCCAGCATCCTCGCCGCCGCGTCCCCCAGCCCGCGCAGACCGCACCCCGCCGGGGCCCGCACCGCCGTCAGCCCCGCCAGCGACTCCGCGACCACCCGCACCGCCTCCCGCACATCCGCGACGCCCGACAGCGCACGGTGCCCGTCCAGCCGCTCCAGCAGCATCGTCCCCGTCACCGCGTCGTGCGCCAGCAGCTCCACCGCGCCCGCCGACGCCTCACCCCACACCCGCAGCGCGACCGGCTCCCCGGCCGTCTCCTCGTCCACCGTCTGCAATTTCAGAGCCGCCCGGCAGCCGTCCGCCTCCCGCACCACCGGAAGGACCAGGGCGCACACCCCGTACCACGCGTCGCCGTCCCGGCGCAGCCCCCACCGCTCCAGGAAGTCCGCGGCCATGCCCGGCAACGCGGCGATGAACGCCCGCCCGGCCTCACCGTTGTACTTGGACTGAGTGGCGATCAGCGCATCCGGAATGTCAATCACGCCCACGATCGTAGGAGCGTGCGTCAATCGGCTATGACCCCGAGCCACCCCGCCCCGCCCACACGGCCCCGCACCGTCCCCGCCGCGTGGCTCCGCAGCGCCGGCTCATGGATCCGCAGCGCACCGGGCACCTACATCTGGCTGACCGCCCTCTTCGTCACCACGGTCATCGTCCACCAGATGTCACCGGACTTCGAGGAGGACTTCCTGCGCCAGCGCTCCACCAACATCCACGAACTGTCCCAGAACCCCGTGCGCGTCCTCATCAGCAGCGCCTTCTGGATCGACGGCGGCGCATGGCTCCCCTACGCCGTCCTCTACACCGTCTTCCACGCCCCCGCCGAGCGCCGCCTGGGCACCCTGCGCTGGCTCACCGTCGCCGCCGCCGCGCACGTCCTGGCCACCCTCGTCAGCGAAGGCGTCCTCGCCTGGGCCATCCGGCACGGCCACGCGCCCTCGTCCGCCGCCAACACTCTCGACGTCGGTGTCAGTTACGCCCTCGCCGGAGTCGTCGCCGTCCTCACCTACTACGTCCCGCGCCCCTGGCGGTACGTCTACCTCTTCGCCGTCCTGCTCATCTACGGCCTCCCCCTCGCCACCGGCGCCACCTTCACCGACATCGGCCACTTCACCTCCGTACTCATCGGCCTCGCCTGCTACCCCCTGACCCGCACCCGGCACGAGACGAAACCCGCCCCCGCCCAGTAACGTCCGCCACACAGGCACAGCCACCCGGCCACCAGGCCACCCGGACAAAGCAGGGGCGACATGAGTACCGTCAGCACCGTCAACGGCGGCATATCCTTCTGGTACGCGGACCAGGGCACCCCCACCCCCCGCGAACCCCTGCCCGGCGACAGCACCGCGGACGTCTGCATCGTCGGCGGCGGATACACCGGCCTCTGGACGGCGTACTACCTCAAGAAGGCCGTTCCCTTCCTCAACATCACCGTTCTGGAAGGCAAGTTCTGCGGATACGGCGCCTCCGGACGCAACGGCGGCTGGCTCTACAACGGCATCGCGGGCCGCGACCGCTACGCGAAGCTCCACGGCCGCGACGCGGCCGTCCGCCTCCAGCAGGCCATGAACGACACCGTCACCGAGGTGATCCGGGTCGCCGCCGAGGAGAACATCGACGCCGACATCCACCGGGGCGGCGTCCTCGAAGTCGCCTGCACGCCCGCCCAGCTCGCCCGCCTCAAGGCCTTCCACGCCGCCGAGACCGCCTTCGGCGAGACCGACCGCACCCTGCACGGCGCCCGCGAGACCGCCGAACGCATCCATGTCACCGGTGCCGTCGGCTCCAGCTGGACCCCGCACGGCGCCCGTCTGCACCCCGCCAAACTCGTCAAGGGCCTCGCCGACACCGTCGAGGCACTCGGCGTCACCATCCACGAGTCGACGCCCGTCACCGAGATCAAGCCCAAGCACGCCATCACGCCCTACGGCACGGTCCGCGCCCCCTACGTCCTGCGCTGCACCGAGGGCTTCACCGCCGGCCTCAAGGGCCAGCGGCGGACCTGGCTCCCGATGAACTCGTCCATGATCGTCACCGAGCCGCTCTCCGACGCCCTCTGGGACACCATCGGCTGGGAGGGCCTGGAAACCCTCGGCGACATGGCCCACGCCTACATGTACGCCCAGCGCACCGCCGACAACCGCATCGCGCTCGGCGGCCGCGGCGTCCCCTACCGCTACGGCTCCGCCACCGACAACGACGGCCGCACCCAGCCCGCCACCATCGAGGCCCTGCGCGAACTCCTGGTCCGCCTCTTCCCCACCACCGCCGGCACCCGCATCGACCAGGCCTGGTCCGGCGTCCTCGGTGTCCCCCGCGACTGGTGCGCCACGGTCACCCTGGACCGCTCCACCGGCCTCGGCTGGGCCGGCGGCTACGTCGGCTCGGGCGTCGCCACCACCAACCTCGCCGCCCGCACCCTGCGCGACCTGATCCAGCAGGACTCCGGCCAGTGCGGCCCCACCGAACTGACCGCCCTCCCCTGGGTCAACCACCGCGTACGCCGCTGGGAGCCCGAACCCCTCCGCTGGCTCGGCGTCCACGGCATGTACGCCGCCTACCGCGTCGCCGACCGCCGCGAACTCACCTCCCCGCGCCCCGGCACCGACCCGATCGCGAAGATCGCCGACCGGCTGTCGGGGCGGGGCTGAGCCCGCCCGCTCACCCCGGCCTGCTGTACGCGGGCTCCGCCAGGATGCGGGTCATCGCCTCGCGCAGGATCCGCGGGCCGTCCTGGGTGAGCAGCGACTCGGCGTGGAACTGCAGGGAGGAGAAGTGCGGCCCGCGCAGGGCGTGGATCTCCCCGGTGGCCGGTGAACGGCTGATCTCCACCGGGCCGACGTCCTCGCAGTCGGCCTCGTCCGTGTCGCTCCAGGCGGCGAAGGCGTTGTAGAAGCCGACCCGTTCGCGGCTCCCGAAGAGGTCGATCTCCTTCTGCACGCCCTGGTTGGGCACCTCGCGCCGTCCCAGGCGCAGGCCGAGGCGGGCGGCGAGCACCTGATGGCTGAGGCAGACCGCCAGGAAGGGCTGCCGGCCGGCCAGCAGCCGGTCGGTCGCGGCGTTCAGGCGGCTGATCTTCGGGTGGTCGCTGTCCCGCGGATCTCCCGGCCCCGGCCCCATGACCACGAGGTCGTGCCCGTCCAGGCGGTACGGCTCGTCATAGCGGCGGACGCTCACGTCCAGGCCCAGCGCCCGCAGTTGCTGGTCGAGCATGTACGTGAAGGTGTCCTCGGCGTCGATGACGAGGGCCGTGCGGCCGGCGAGGGCCGGGTCGGGGCCTTCGCGGCCGGCACCCTCGGCGAGCCAGAACCCCGCGATCGTGTCGTTGCGCCGGGCCAGCGCCGCGCTGATGTCGGGATGTGCGCCGAAGCCCGGCCGGCGGTCGCTCTCCAGCGCCGCGAGCAGCCCGGCGGCCTTGGCGTGGGTCTCCGCGACCTCGGACCCGGGGTCCGAGTGCCGTACGAGCGTGGCGCCCACGCCGATGCGCAGCCGGCCGCCGGCGTCGATGTCGGCGGTACGGATGAGGATCGAGGAGTCGAGGGCGCGCCCGCCCTCCTCGTCGTGCCCCACGAGTGCGAGGGCCCCGCTGTAGTAGCCGCGCCCACGAGGCTCATGACGGCTGATCACCCGGCAGGCGCTCTCCAGCGGACTGCCGGTGACGGTGGGTGCGAACATCGTCTCGCGCAGGATGTCGCGCACATCGTGGGTGGTGCGTCCCTCGACGAAGTACTCGGTGTGCGCGACCCGGGCCATTTCCTTGAGGTGCGGCCCGGTGACACGACAGCCGCCGGCGCAGATCCGGGCCATCATCTTCAGCTCTTCGTCGACGACCATGTACAGCTCGTCGGTCTCCTTGGGGTCCGCGAGGAACTCCATCACGCCGGGCAGCGTGGGCCCGGTCGCCGGGTAGCGGTAGGTGCCGCTGATCGGGTTCATCACCGCGACCCCGGCGCGCAGACTGATGTGCCGCTCCGGGCTGGCACCGACCAGGGTCCGCTCCCCGGTGTGCACCAGATACGTCCAGTACGCCCCCTGCTCGCCCTCCAGCAGCCGCCGGAAGAAGCACAGGGCGTGAGCGAGCGTGTAGCCGTCGATGTCCGCGACGAGCGAGCGCTGGATGACGAAGTTCGCCCCCTCGCCCTCACCGATCTCTTCCTTGATCACCCGTCGCACGATCTGCGCGTACGTCTCGTCGTCCACGTCGAAGTGCTTGCCGGTGATCTCGATCGGCACCTTCGGTATCCGGCGCATCACCTCGCCGGTCGTCAGCACGGTCTGCTCGGTGACCGTCATGGCCAGCAGGGGCTCGCCGTCGTCGGTGCAGGCGAAGCCTCGCTCCGCGATCTGGCGGTACGGGAGCAGCGCCAGCACCTCGTGCGCCGCCCGCCCCGGGCCCACCGGCCCGTCGGTGACCGGCAGTTGCGCCAGGGTGTCGAGCGTGGAGAGCTCACCGGTCACCACCTCCAGCAGCCCGGGACCCGTCGCCTGGGGCCGGTACAGCAACGCGAAGGGCGGTGGCTCGACGCCCAGGACGCGGTCCAGCAGATCCTGCGGTGCGGGGGTTGCCTGCGGTATGGGGGTTGCCTGTGGTGCGGGGGTTGCCTGCGGGCTCATCCTGCCGTCACCACCGTGTCGAGCGCGCTGACGACGGCGTCGGTGGTCAGGACCACCGCACAGCGCTCCGCCGCGTACTCCAGCGCCATCCGGTGGTACTTCTCCGAGAAGTCGGCGACCGCGTCGGCGACCAGGAACGTCTCGATGTCCTGGCTGAAGGCCTCCACGGCCGTCATCAGCACACCGACGTGCGCGTAGACCCCGCACAGGACGAGCTGGTCACGGCCGGACTCGCGCATCCACTCCAGCAGCCCGGACCGGATGAAGGCGCTGTAGCGCCACTTGGTGAACACCCGGTCCCCGGGGGCCGGCGTCAGTTCGTCGACGACCTGGCGGTCCGCGGGGGCCGGGCGCATCCCCGGGCCCCAGAAGTCCTTCAGGAGCCCTCGCTGCTCTTCGTCCATCCCGCCGGGCTGCGCCGTGTAGGCCACGGGCATCCCGGCCTCCGTACACCGCTCGCGGAGCCGCCCCGCATGGGTGACCAGTTCGTTGTGGGGCGGCCTGCCCGCGGGCAGGGGCTTGAGGAAGTACCGCTGCATGTCATGCACGAGCAGGACCGCGCGGCGGGGGTCTGGCACCCAGGACGCCGTGTTCCGGGGCAGGTCTCTCTGGGTGGGCATGGGGTACGAGTGGACAGTGGGTATGCCGGACATGCACGCCTCCCGCGTGATTCAGAACTTGTCGGTCCGCCGGGATTCCGCGGCGGACCGGCACAGGCTGTGCTGTGCGTACCGCGCCGGACCTGAACGGTCAGACGCCGAGCGACGCGCCGCCGTCGACGGTGAGGGCGTGCAGCGTGATGTGGGACGCCTGGTCGGAGAGGAGGAAGACGACCGAGTCCGCCACCGTGGCGGGGGCGGCGATCCTGCCCAGCGGGATGCCCACCCGGTACTCCTCGGGGCGGCCGTCGACGGTCCCCCGCAGGCCGCTCTCGTCCTGCCACATCGAGCTGAGCATCGTGGTGTCGGTGGAGCCCGGCGCGACCACGTTGCAGCGGATGCCGTACCGGGCGACCTCCAGGCCCAGGCACTTGGTGAACATCGTCGTCGCCGCCTTGGAGGCGGCGTAGGCGGCCATGCCCGTGCGGGGCGTTCCCGCGGCGTTCGAGGCCACGGTGACGATCGCGCCCCGGCCGCGTCCGACCATGCGGTTGACCACCGCACGGGACATGTGGAAGACGCCCGTGGTGTTCACGGCGAACGTGTCCGCCCAGTCCTGGCCGGTCAGCTTCCGCGCCTCACCGAGCCGCAGCACTCCCGCCGCGTTGACCAGGTAGTCCACCGGCCCCAGACGGTGCTCCACCGCTGCCACCAGCTCCTCGACCTGCCCGGCGGAGGTCACATCGGCGGGAAACGCCTCGACGGCCGCTCCCGGGTCCTGCCGCCGCACCGTCTCGTCGAGCCTGTCCGCTTCCCTGTCGACCGCCGCGACCCGTACCCCCCGCTCGCACAGGCTGCGGACCACGGCCTCGCCGATCCCGCCGGCCGCGCCGGTGACGATCGCTGTCTTGCCTTCCATCCTTACGAACCTCCGTTGGCCTGGTCCGGTACGGAACTCGACCGGACGCACGATTCCCTTCATCCGTAAGGGAATCGGGATGCGCTGTTCGTTGGGAGTCAGATGTCCGGGCGCCGGCTCTCAGCCGCGCCACTCCGCGGCCACTGCGACGGCCTGGCGGGGATTGAGCCGTGGATCGCACAGACTCGTGTACTTGACCCCGACCTGATCGAGCCGGGAGCGGTCGGCCACGCATTCGGTGACCTCGTCCGGGGTGGTCTCCAGGTGCAGCCCGCCGGGCACGCCGCCGGCCGAACGGACCGCCGACCGGAACGCCCGCACCTCGCGCAGCACCGTCTCCACGAGCCGGGTCTTCAGACCGTCCGGGCCGCTGACGGTGTTGCCGTGCATGGGGTCGGTCAGCCAGACGACCGGGTGGCCGGACGCGCGGACGGCCTCCACCAGCGGCGGCAGCTTCGTGCTCACCGCGTCGGCGCCCATCCGCGCGATGAGCGTCAGCCGGCCCGGCTCGCGCTCCGGGTCGAGGCGCTCGCACAGGGCCGCCACCTCACCGGGCGTCATCGAGGGCCCCACCTTGCAGGCGACCGGGTTCACCACGCCGGCCAGGAGCGCGACATGGGCGCCCTCCAGCTGACGGGTCCGCTCGCCGATCCACGGCCAGTGCGTGGAGGTGAGCAGCAGGCGCCCGTCGTCCGTGCGCCGCACCAGCGGGCCCTCGTAGTCCAGCACGAGCGCCTCATGGCTCGTCCACACCCGCGGCTCCGAAGACCGCCGGGCGCCGGAGCGCCCCTGTTCCTCCCCGCCGGACCACCCGAGGTACTCCATCGTGCTGCTCGCGGCCTCGTAACACGCCAGCATCCGGGCGGGATCGTGGCGGCGGGTCGCGAGTTCGGGCTGCGGGCCGTTCACCATGTGCCCGCGGTAGACCGGGAGTTCCTGGCCGCCCATCATCTCGGTCGGGCGGGAACGCGGCTTGGCGAACTGGCCGGCGATCCGGCCCACGCGCAGGACGGGCCCGAACGAGACGCTCTGGACCACCGCCGCCAGCGCGTGCAGCAGGTCCGCCTTGCGGGCCGTGTCACCGGGTGTGCACTCGGCCGGGTCCTCCGCGCAGTCGCCGGCCTGGACCACCTGGCGCTCACCCGCCGCGACGCCGGCCAGCAGGCCGCGTAACGCGTCGGTGTCCTCGACGCGGACCAGCGCCGGCGAGCCGGCGAGTTGCCGCCGCACCCCCGTGAGCAGTTCCCGGTCCTCCCAGTCCGGCTGCTGCCGGGCCTCCCGCTCCTCCCGTTCCCCCCACACATCCTCAGATCCGGGGCCGTCCCCCGCCGGACCCCTGAAGCCGGTCGGGTCGACCGGAGCACCGGGCCGGTCGGCTATTCCTGACATCGCTCTTCCCCCGTTGGTTGAGTGCGTCGTTGCGTATACCGTTCAGCTGCCGGTGAACCGCCCCAGCAGCTCGTCCCAGGCGCGGGGAGCCGGGGCCACGTCGCCCCGCCACGCCACATGGTGGTCGGGCCGCACCAGCACCAGATCGCGCTCCCACACGGTGCGTACGGCGTCGTCGTCGACGGTGAGCAGAGAGCACGGAACGCCCCCGCGCCGCGCCTGCTCCACCAGCGCCTTGCCCCGGTTCTCGCCGGACAGGTCGACCAGGGTGAAACCCGTTCCCAGCCGGTCGAACAGCGGTGTGCCGTCCCCCAGCCACACGTTCGGCGCGCGGCCACCCGGATGGGTGGTCGGGACGATGGAGTCCCACTGCCAGTCCGGCTCGGGACCGTCCTCGTGCCGGATCACCCCGGAGCCGCCGTAGCGGTGACCGAAGTGGATGCCCACGTTGTCGATCTGGAAGCTCTCCCTGCCGAGGTACGCGGCGAGCTGGGGGCGGGAGGCGCCGGCGGCCGCCAGTTGCGGGAAGCGCATCCACACGGCGAGGAGGTTGGCGCACATCTCACGGTTGAAGAGTGCGACGGGCCGGCGCTCGGCCTCGTAGGAGTCGAGCAGGCGCGCCCCGGCCCAGCCGTCGAGCGTGGCCGCGAGCTTCCACCCGAGGTCGAAGGCGTCACCGAGACCGGTGTTCGCCCCGTGCCCGCCGGTCGGGTAGAACTGGTGCGCCGCGTCGCCCGCGAGGAAGACCCTCCCCCGCCGGTACGAGTCCGCGACGGCCAGCCGTCCGTACCAGTACGCCACATTGAGCACCTCGTCCACGGCGAAGCCGAAACCCAGCCGCTCCTTGACGACGGCCAGCGGCTCGTCCGGCTCGGGCTCCCCGTCGGGAAGTACGAACGTGCCGGTCCAGGTGCGCCCGCCGTCGCGGTTCACCAGCGTCGCCCCGCCGGCGGTGATGGTGAGGAAGAACTTCCCGTGACGGGACAGGGCGGGGTCCTCGCTGCGGAAATAGACGTCGCAGTGGCGGGTGGCCGGACCGCTCTGCTGCGTCGCGATGCCCGCGCACCGCCGCACCGTGCTGCCGCCGCCGTCGCAGCCCACGAGATAGGAGGCGCGCAGGGTGTGCTCGGTGCCGTGCACCACATCGGACAGCCGCGCCGACACGCCTTCCCCGTCGTCGCTCAGGTCCAGCAGGTCCCACCCCTCCCGCAGGTCGACCAGCGGGTGTTCGCGCACCTGCCGGCGAAGGACGTCCTCCAGCAGCGAGCCCTGGAGCCGCTGGTACGGCTCGAGCGGCGCCGAGCCGTCGGTGACGCCGGCGGACTTCTCGCGCAGCCCGGCCACCGAGGGGTACTCCCAGACCGATACGGGCGGTTGCGCGGGGTCGGTCATCCAGTGGAAGTCGAACGGCTCGTCGGGTGCCACCCCCCGGCGGCGGATCTCCTCGGTCACACCGAGGCGGCGCAGCAGTTCCATGCTGCGGCCGTTGATGAAGTCCATCTTGGGATGGGCCGAGACGGTCGTGGAGCGCTCGACGACGGTGCTGCGCACACCGTGGTGGGCCAGTTCGAGGGCGAGGGTCGCACCGACCGGCCCGGCCCCGACGATCAGGACGGGCGCGCTGTCGGGGAGTGACGAGACGTGGTCGGGCACGGATGCTCCTGCGGGATCGGCACGGGGAGACAACGGGATGAGAAAAGGGCGCGAGGAAGCTCAAACGCGACAGGAAGGGCGCCGGAAGGAAAGGCGCGCGAGGAAAAGCGCGTGAGGAAGGGATCGGGAGAAGGGGATCGGGAGGAGGAACGCGGTGGGAAGGGCGCAGGGAAAGGGGCGGGGCCGGGACGCCCGGTCCCGGCCGCGCCCCGGCTGAGCCCTAGGAAGGCTGGGCCTCCGCCTGCGGCTGGGCGCCGAAGCGGATGAACCGGGTGAGCAGAGCCGCCAGCAGCGCCACACCGACCGAGCACCACAGGGCGACCTGGTAGCCGGAGACGAGAGCCTCCAGCGGTGCCCGGGTGCCGGTCAGGGCGTGCGTCCGGGCGTCGGCGACCGCGACGAGAACGGCGAGGCCGATCGCCCCGCCCGCCTGGTACGTGGTGGTCGCGAGGCCCGATCCGGCGCCGGCGATCGGGCCGGTGAGCCCCATCGTGCAGACGACGAAGGACGAGACGATGCACATCCCGAGGCCGAAGGCCCACAGCACGGCCGGCAGCAGGAACCCCGTGAGGTAGCCGCCCTGGACGTCGATCACCAGCGCCCACACGCCGAGCGCCACACCCTGGATGAGAGCGCCGCCCATGAGGACGTTCGGCGGGCCGTAGCGCAGCACGCGCGGGGCCACCTGCGTACCGGCCAGCATGGCCAGCGGAATCGGGACGTAGGACAGGCCGGCCTTCGCCGGGCCGTAGTCCAGCACCTGCTGGAGGTAGATCGTGATGATGAAGAAGGTCGAGATCAGCAACGTACCGACCAGGGCGAAGACCATGTTGCCGACGACCACCGACCGCATCCGCAGCAGCGCCGACGGCAGTACCGGATCGGCCGCCGTGCGCTGGCGGACGACGAACGCCACGATCAGGACCAGCGCGGCGGCGAACTCGGCCAGGGTCGAGGCCGAGCCCCAGCCCTGGGCACCGCCGCGTGACGTGGCCAGGATGAGCATGACCAGGCCTGCGGTGAAGGTGACCGCGCCGATCACATCGAGCTTGGCGGTGGTCAGCGGGCCGGTGGCCGGCAGCAGCCGCAGGGCGGCCACCAGGATGCCGATGCCGATCGGCACGTTGATCACGAAGATCCACTCCCAGCCGACCGTGGTGAGCAGTCCGCCGAGCACCAGGCCGACCGGCGCCGCGACACCGGCCATTCCCATGAACAGGCCGAGCGCCTTGTTGCGTGCCGGCCCCTCCGGGAAGATGTCGGTGATCAGCGCCAGGGCCGCCGGGGTGACCAGGGCCGCGCCCAGGCCCTGCAACAGCCTGGCCACCACCAGCTGCCAGTCGTCCGCCGCGAGCGCGCAGCCCAGTGAGGCCACCGTGAAGAGGGCCACACCGCAGGTGAAGAGCCGCCGCCGGCCGACGACGTCGGAGGCACGGCCCGCCAGCAGCAGGAAGCCCGCGAAGCCGAGCAGATAGGCGTCGACGACCCAGGCGAGGCCGGTGGTCGAGAACCCCAGGTCGTCCCGGATGGCGGGCAGGGCGATGTTCACCACCGAGGCGTCCATCACCGACATGAACTCGATCAGTGCCAGCACCGAGAAGATCGCCCAAGGACTGCGGCCACCAGCCGTTGTGGCCTTCCCTGACGCCGGCTGGTCGTCGCGGTCCACGGCTCCGCTCCGACTCGGTGTGGTGTCGTTGGTCATCAGAGGTTTCCCATTCGTCGTGTCGTCGGGGCCGTTCCGGCTGAGTCCCGCTGCGGCGCGGTGACGCTGCTCCATCGTCGAGCGGCCCCCGTTGTGCGGCATCACGTCATCACGCCATCCTTCGCACCCCGCGCCACGGGCGGACGGCCGGTGACCGGCCTCGGCAGATCGCGTGAAACTGGGATATCCCCGGGCCCCGGCGAAGGTCATGCTGCGGCGAGGAGCAATGTCATCTGCCACCGGAACGCACGAAAGGTTCGACCCATGGTCGTCTTCACGTACACCCTGCTCGTCAACGACCCCAGCCTCCCCGGGCACCCGGAGATCCAGCGCGACGAGCTCTGGGAGAGCCTGGTGCACAAGGCGGCCCAGCCGGTCTCCTACGTGCCGTCGATCAGCTTCGCGGAGGTGCTGGAGGAGTTCGAGGGCGGCTTCGTGCGGCGCATCGCGCTGCGGGGCGACCACTCGGTGCTGCTGCGGGAACGGATCACCCTGGAGCCGCAGCGGCGCATCGTCTTCACCCAGCTGGACAACCCGATGCTGACGCAGATCACCAATGAGATCGGCGAGGACGAGGAGGGCCGTCTCACCTTCACGTTCACCGCCTCGCTGTCCGCCGCGGGCCTGGAGCGCAGCCGGCAGGAGGCCGGTTTCATCGCGGAGAACGACCTGCTCTTCTACGACACGGCCGCGGCCACGGTGAACACCGTCCGGCTCACGGCCGGCCGGGCAGTGGCCTCGGCCTGACCCGGAGGAACGCGAATGCCGCGGTCCGGAACCCGATTTCGGGCCCCGGACCGCGGCATTTCACGACTGGCGCGCGAAGACCTACGCAAAGCCGCCGTTGGCGTGGATGGTCTGGCCGGTGAGCCAGCGGCCGTCCTCGCCCGCCAGGAAGGCGACGACATCCGCGATGTCACCCGGCTGCCCGAGCTTGCGCAGCGGGGTCTGGGCGATCAGGCCGTCCAGGTTGGCGCGCGCCTCGGGGGCGAGCATGTCCGTGTCGGTCGGGCCGGGGGCCACCGCGTTGACGGTGATGCCCCGCTCACCCAGCGCGTGGGCGAGGGAACGGGTCAGGACCTCGACGCCCACCTTCGTCGCCCCGTACGCGCCGAGGAAGGCGATCGCCGCGGCCGGCAGCCCGGCGGAGAGGTTGATGACCCGGCCGCCGTCGCGCAGGTGCTTGCTGGCCTGCTGGTGGGAGAGGAAGACGCTCTTGAGGTTGGTCGCGACGAGGCGGTCGAAGTCCTCCTCGCTGATGTACTCCACCGGCGCGGCGGCCACGGTCGCGGCGTTGTTCACGACGATGTCGACGCCGCCGAACTCCTTGACCGCGGCGTCGTACAGAGCGGCGACGTCGGCGGCGACGGACACATCACCCTGGACGATGACGGCCTTCCCGCCACCCGCGATGACGGCCTTCGCCGTCTCCTGCGCCGCCTGCTCATTGCTGTGGTAGTTGACCACGACGGCAGCGCCCTCGCGGCCGAGACGCTCGGCCGTCGCACGGCCGATACCGCGGGATGCGCCGGTGACGATGGCAACCTTGCCGTTGAGACTCATCTGTGGTGACTCCTAGTCAGTGCTGGATGGATCGGTACTGTGCCGGCAGGGGCTGTACGGATACGGGGCCCGGCCGGCAGGTGTGCGTTCCGCCGGCCCGTTCAGGCCGGCAGCGGTATGGACTGGGCATGACGGAAGACGTTCCGGGGATCCCACGCGGCCTTGGTCTTCTGCAGCCGCGGGAAGTTGACGCCGTAGTACAGGTCGTGCCAGGGCACACCCGAGGTGTTCCACGCCGGGTCGGAGAGGTCGCCGTCCGCGTAGTTCACGAAGCAGCCGTCGGTGAACTCACCGGACACGGGCACCCCGCCGGTGCCGGCGTACACGTCCCGGTAGAACTCACGGATCCACGCCTCGTGCCAGGCGTCCTGCGACTGGTCCCGCCAGAAGTTCACATACATCAGCTTCATGACGGAGCTGCGCTGGGACACGGCGGTCGCCGTCGGGGAGACGCTGTTGACCTTGCCGCCGTAAGAGCTGATCAGCACCAGGGCGCCGGGGTAGGCGTAGTCCGCGCGCGTCAGATGCTTGTAGAACGCCGCGACCTGGGCGTCCGTGAAGGTCTTGCGCATGTACGCGGACTTGCCCTTGAAGCGGTTGGTGGGGTCGCCACCGCCGGTGAAGCCCGGCCACTCGACCCCGTGCAGCCACGGGATGGTCCTGCGCTCGTCGACCTGGAAGGAGACTCCCGTGCCGAGGTTGACGGCCGCCAGGAAGTCGTCGAGCAGCTTGTCGGCACCGGGCAGGGACGCGTCGATCTCCGTCGTCAGGGAGAACGAACCCGCCGCCTTCGGCGCGGGCTTCAGCTGGCTGAACAGACCCGCGTACGGCGAGGTCGCGGAGGCGTTGTCCGCGCACCAGGTGCCGTAGTTCTTCAGGATCCGGCCGAACGACTGCTCCGTGAGACCGGCCCACGACCAGGAGACGGAGCTGACCAGCAGCGAGGCCGGCGGCTTGGGAAGCATGGTCTGCGGGGTGGTCCCGGCGTCCGGCGAACGGAACAGATAGCGCGTCACCACACCGAAGTTGCCGCCGCCACCGCCGGTGTGCGCCCACCACAGGTCCCGGTTGGGGTCGGACGCCTCACGGGTGGCCGTCACCAGCCGGACCTCGCCGGCCGCGTTCACCACTATCACCTCGACCCCGTACAGATGGTCGACGATGAGACCGTGCCGCCGGGACAGCGCACCGTAGCCACCGCCCGCCACATGCCCGCCCGCGCCGACCGTCGGACACGTACCGCCGGGCAGGGTGACCCCCCACCTCTTGTACAGGGCCTTGTAGATCTCCACGATCGTGGCGCCCGCCTCCACCACGAACACCTGGCGGGAGGCGTCGAAGTACACCTGGTTCATCTGGGACATGTCGACGACGACATTCACCCCGTCACTGACCCAGGGCTCGTAACAGTGACCGCCGCTGCGCACGGCGATCCGCTTGCCCGCGGTGACGGCCTCCTGCACGGCGCCGAGCGCCTGAGCCGGTGTGGCGGCCATCTGGACGTAGTCCGGCTTGCCCACCCAGCGCTGGTTGGTCCCGCGGACAAGATCCATGTACTGCTGATCGGCCGAAGTGACGTGGAACGGGCCGCCCGCCGTGCCCTGACCGCCCGCCGCCGCTCCCGTCCCGCCGGCCGCGACGGCCGTGGTGGCACCACCGATGACGGTTCCCGCCGCCGCCGTCGACACCAGGAACCCCCGCCTCGATATGCCGCTCATGTTCTGCTTCCCCCGTGTCATGTACCGCTCCCCCGTGAAGTGCTGACTCCCGCCCGCGGAAGGTTCCGGTTTCGATGGTTCCGGTTCCGTGCGGCGGGATCCCAGCCTCGCCGAGCACGCCCGCGCGCACATCGCGTCTTTACGGGATGCCGGGCCGGTCGGGCACCGGCCCGGCACCCGGGCGAAGCTCACGCGAACCGGGGATGTCCCGTGCGACGTACCGGAGGAAGCTGTCCTTCCGGGAAGAGCGCCGCGACGCGCGGGCGACGGCGTCCGCCGCGGCGCCGGCCCGCAGGAGGCGAGGACCCATGCCCGTGCTGAGCTGGACACTGCCGGTCGTAGGAAAGGACCGGGGGGACAAGCCGCTGGACCCCGAAGAGGTCTGGCAGGGGCTGCTGCGCAAGTCGGAGAACCCTGTCCCGTTCATCGCCGGCATCACCGCGTGCCGGGTGCTGGAGCGCCACGACGAGGGACTGCTGCGGGAGATCACCGTCGCGGACCGGGCCAAGGCCCGTGAGCGGGTCACCTTCCACGACCGCCGCCTCATGGTCTTCCACCAGCTGGACGACCCCTACCTGGCCGAGCTCCGCAACGAGATAGGACAGGACGAACAGGGCGTCACCACACTCACGATCACGGTCGTGCTCTCGGCGGCGGGAAAGGAGAAGGGCGAACGGGACAGCTCCTTCCTGGAATCGACCGCCGGATACTTCGGCGGCATCATGCAGCCGATCGTCGACACCATCGTCCGCATGCGGGAGGAGCTGACACCCAAGGCGTGACCGCTCAGCGGTCACGCCCCGGGCGGGAGCGGAAGAGGCCGGGGGCGCCGGAGCGGATCAGCCGCCCGCCGGTTCCTCGCCCGTCTCGTGGACCATCGCCTGCCGCGCGAGCTCCACCCGGCTGGACACACCCAGCTTGGCGAAGGCGTGCCGCAGATGCGTGTCCACGGTGTGCGGCGACAGGAACAGCCGCTCCGCCGTGGCCCGGTTGGTCAGCCCCTCGGCGACCAGACGCACCACCCGCAACTCGGCGTCCGTCAGGCTGTCCCAGCCCGTCTGCGCCCGCTGCACCGACTGCCACTTCTTACGGCGCACGCCCAGTGCGCGCAGCGCCCGCTGGGCCCGCGCCACGGACCGGGTGGCCCCGCAGTGCGTGAACCGGCTCAACGCCTCCTCGAACAGGGCGACCGCGTGGGTACGCCGCCCCGCCCGCGCCTCCGCGTGCGCGGTGTCCTCCAGGGCGATGCCCCGCGCCAGATGCCGCGGGCTCGTCCGGTACCCCTCCACCGCGGTGCGCAGGGACGCCAGATCGTCGTGCAGGAGCCCCTCCGCGTGATGCGCCGCAGCCGTCAGCGAGATGTTCTTCGGGGTGTGCACCGCCAGCCGCCGGGCCGCGGCCGCCGCCGCCTCCGCCTCCGGGCGCGCCCCCGCGTCGAGCGCGAACCGCACCAGCGCCGGCGAGGCCCACGAGATCTGGGTCAGCAGCAGAGGACGGACCTCCAACTGCGCATAGACACCTGCCAAGGCCGTCACCGCCGCCTTCGGATCCCCCGCCGCATACTCCAACTGGGCCTGCAACCAAGCGAGATCCTCCGCCACGACCCCGCCACCGGAGTCGGCCATCCGGCGCGCGTCCCTGAACAGCTCACGGGCCCGCACCAGTTCGTCCCGGTGGATCGCCACCTGACCGAGGACGGCCAGCAGCGAAGGGACCACGGCGAGCGCGCTGAGCTGCTCGGCCACCGCCTTCCCGGCCTCCGCCTCCGCCTGGGCGTCGTCCAGCTGGCCCGTCATCATCCGCAGCTCGGCCCTGCCGTAGTGCCACAACGGCAGCGACCAGGCGGAACCCAGGGTGCGCGCCTCGTCCTCACCCAGCGCGAAGACGGCATCGGCCTCGCTGAAACGGTCCGCGGCGACCAGCGCCCGGCCCAGCCACATCCGGGGATGCCGGTGACGCGCGTCCCCGCCCGTTTCGTCGGCCAGCTGCACGGCATCCGAAGCGAGGGACACGGCCTCGTCGATCCTGCCCCGGATACGCGCGGCCGCGCTGCGGGCCGCTCCCGCGTACACCGCCGTGTCCGTCTCCCCGAGCACCATGGCCTCACTCGCCGCGGCCTCCGCACCGGACACATCGTCGCCGGTGAGCAGGGCGTGCGCCTGAACGGCCAGGAGCTGCCCCCGGACCGCGCCCGCGACCCCGGGGTGCGCCAGGGCCCGGCGGGTGTACTCGACCGCCATCACATCCTGGCCCGCATGCTTCAGCGCATCGGCGAGCCCCACGTAGACCGCCGCCTCCTGGACCCGGCCGATACTGCGGTGCAGCGCCGCCCCGCCCAGCTCACGCGCCTCGGTGATGCGCCCCGACGACGCCAGCAGGCTGACCGCCCTGGCGAGCAGGGAAGGCGTCCTGGGATCGTCGCGCGACAGGATGCCCAGCGCCTCCAGCATCATGTCGGCAGCCGTACTCGGAGAAGTGGAGGCCACCTCGTCCGCCGCCTCGCACAGCACCGACAGGGTGCGCGGATTGTCGCGGCCGGCCCCCCTGATCAGATGCAGCGCGGTCTCGGCGCGCGGCCTGCCCGACGCCTCCAGAACAGTGGCGGCCTCCTGGTGCAGAGCCCGCCGGACCGAACCGGTCAGCCCGTCGTACAGCGCCTCCCTGATGAGATCCTGACGGAACGTCAGCGCCGTGCCGTCGTCCACCAGGACGTGCGCCTGCACCGCCTCCTCGACCTGCGGCACAAGAGCGACGCCGCGCTCCCCGAGCAGACCGGCCGCCTCACCCAGCAGGAACGGCCGGCCGAAGACGGAACCCGCCTCCAGGAACCGCCGGGTCGGCCCGGACAGATGGCCCAGCTGATAGTCGACCGCGGACAGGAAGTCGTCCGGCAGGGCATCGTTCCCCAGCACATCCACCGTGCCGTCGGCACGGTGCAGCCGGCCGCTCTCCTCCAGCGCGTTGAGCAACTGCCCCAGCAGATAAGGGTTCCCGTCACTGCGCGCCACAAGGGCCGCAAGACCGGGACTGGGGGCCGCGCCGAGCGCGAGCGTACAGAACTCGGCGATCGCGTCCGGACCCAGCGGTTCGAGCCCGATGTGCCGCGCACCGTCCTGGAGAAGCCGCCCGACCACGTCGTACCTCGGCGACTGGGCAGGCGGCGAACGCCGCGCCAGCAACCAGATCACCGAGCAGGCGTGCAGCCTCGGCACCAGGATCTGCAACGCGAACGCCGTCACCTCGTCCATCGACTGCGTGTTGTCCAGAGCGATGAGCAGCGGGCGGGTACGGGTGTACTCCTCGATGAGATCGCCGAGTTGGCTGACCAGCCAGAAACGGTTGGCCTCCTGACCCCCCAGACCGCCGAGCGCCGCCATGTCCGCCGAGTCCAGGACAGCGGGCACGCTGTCACGCAGAGCGGACAACAGCACCGAGAGCGGTGCCACCCGGTCCAGTTCGGTGGCCCGGCCGAGCGCCGCGGTCATCCCCAGCCGCCCCGCCTCCCGGGCGGCCTCCTGCAGCAGACGGCTCTTGCCGATCCCGGGCGGCCCCTCGACCACAAGACATTGGCCGGTTCCCCACGCGGCCGATTGCAGGGCTTTCCGCAGCCCGTCCAGCTCATTCTCCCGACCCACCGTCGGATCTGCGTTCCGCGCAACAATGTCGTGCATCGCGTTCCCCCGTGTGATTGTCGGCGCGGGCCTGAATCCCCACCCTGGGCCCGCAACCAGCACATCTTTTCGATCTCACGGTAGTCGCTCCCGCCTTGCCGGGCGCGGTCACTTTTACGGGACCGGACCGGGAGGGGCCGAAAGTCGACTGTACGCGGAAGCAGCCCCATGCCGTGGGCACAAGCCCGCCCACGCCCCGCGTGGCGCCGACACACCCCGCACACGGAACCCGCCCCACCCGCGCCCGCCGGAACCAGCCAGAACCCGCGACGACACACCCCGCGCGCGCCCCACCCGAGAAGACATCGCACCCCACCCGGCACGGCCCCGCACCCGATCTCCCGTGCCCCGCACCGGCCGGATCACGTAAACGAGCGATGGCACACCGGGACCCGTCGGCGAAAGCTTGCCGAAGACGGGCCAGGGGCAAGCCGAGCGGGCCAGGACCGAGAACCGCCGGCCGCCGCCCCGCACCCGCAAGGAGGGGATGTGCGATGTTCACCAATCTTTCATTCGGCCGCAGGCTCCGGCTGAGGCGCCTGTACGACGACGGCGCCCCACTGCTCGTCGTACCACTGGACCACCCCATCAGCGACGGACCGATCACCATGCGGGACGGCGGGCTGGACGCACTGGTCGGACAGCTCACCGACAACGGCGCCGACGCGGTGGTCCTGCACAAAGGAGGACTGCGCCGCGTCAGCCCGGACCGGTTCTTCCGCACCTCACTGATCGTCCACCTCAGCGCGAGCACCATGCACGCACCGGACCCGGACGACAAATACCTCGTCAGCAGCGTCGACGAAGCACTGCGCCACGGCGCCGACGCGGTCAGCGTGCACGTCAACCTCGGCTCGGCCGAGGAACGCCAGCAGATCACCGACCTCGGCCACGTATCCGACCTGTGCGACCGCCGGAACGTACCGCTGCTCGCCATGATCTATCCGCGCGGCCCCAAGGTCACCAACCCGCGGGACCCCGCCCTCATCGCCCACGCCATCACCGTCGCCGCCGAACTCGGCGCCGACATCGTCAAGACGCCGTACGCCGGCACACCCGACGAAATGGCGGACGTCGTCAAGGGCGCGCCCATCCCCGTCATCGTCGCCGGAGGCCCGCGCAGGACCACCGTGCCCGACGTACTGGCCTACGTCGACGAAGCCCTGCGCGGCGGCGTCAGCGGCTTCGCGATGGGGCGCAACATCTTCCAGTCCGCCGACCCCGGCGCGATGACACGCCAGATCGCACAGCGCCTGCACCAACTGCGCGGCCACGGCGTCGGGGACAGCCCCGCCATGGACAACCCGCACCAGGAACAGCTCAGCACCCTCGTCGGCTGAGCCGCACCGGCCACCGGCCGGCCCCGCACCACGACCACACCACTCATCTCTCCACGGGAGCACCGAAATGAAGATCAGCTGGCTGGACGTCCGAGGTCTCGGCGAGGCCAAGGAGGCCATCCTCCAGGAGGCCCTGCACTACCGCGTCGAAGGCCTCGTCGCGGACGACGCCGCCGATCTGGCGGACCTGCCGCCCACCATCACCAAGATCCTCTTCCCGCGGGGCAACAAGCTGCCCGAAGACTTCGGGGACGCCACCGTCGTCATCGTCGAACCCGCCCGCCACGGAGTCACCCCGGCCGAACTCGCCATCAAACACCCCGGCGTGGAATTCGGCCGCTTCGTCGAGATCATCGACGCGCCGACCCTGGAAGACGCCTGCGAGTCGGCACGCACCGAGAAGTGGAGCCTGCTCCTCTTCCGCGACCCCACCAAGATCCCGCTCGAGATCGTCATAGCCGCGGCCGCACGCTCGACCGGCAGCCTCGTCACCATCGCCCAGGACGTCGAGGAGGCCGAGATCATCTTCGGCGTCCTCGAACTCGGCTCGGACGGCGTCATGATGGCGCCCAAGACCGTCGGCGACGCCGCCAAGCTCAAGGCCGCCGCCCAGTCCGACGTACCCGACCTCAACCTCACCGAACTCGAAGTCGTGGAGACCTCGCACATCGGCATGGGCGAGCGGGCGTGCGTGGACACCTGCACCTACTTCCGCGAGGACGAGGGCATCCTCGTCGGCTCGCACTCCAAGGGCATGATCCTCTGCGTCAGCGAGACCCACCCGCTCCCCTACATGCCCACCCGCCCGTTCCGGGTCAACGCCGGCGCCATCCACTCGTACACCCTCTCCAAGGACGAGCGCACCAGCTACCTCAGCGAGCTCAAGGCCGGCAGCAAGGTGATGGCCGTCGACATCAAGGGCAGCACCCGGATGGTCACCGTCGGCCGGGTCAAGATCGAATCCCGACCGCTCATCTCCATCGACGCCGTCGCACCCAACGGCCAACGCGTCAACCTCATCCTCCAGGACGACTGGCACGTCCGGGTCCTCGGCCCCGGCGGCACCGTACTCAACAGCACCGAACTCAAGCCCGGCGACAAGGTGCTCGGCTACCTGCCGACCGAGGACCGCCACGTCGGATACCCGATCGACGAATTCTGCCTCGAGAAGTGAGCCCGCACATGTCAGCGGCGCAGACCGGACAACCGGTGCTGGACTTCCACGTCCGGCTCGCCCCGGTGCCCCAGGCACCAGGGCGGCTGCTCGCCGCCATGGACGAGTGCGGCATCGGACGCGCGGTGGTCTGCGCGGGCGGCACCATGCCGCTCGCGCAGCTCTCCCGCTTCCTCGTGGAGGGCGGACACATCGAGTCCGACGCCGACAACGACGCCGTACTAGGGGCCTGCGCCGCATCGGACGGCCGGCTGATCCCGTCCTACTTCGCCAACCCGCACCAGGACCCCGAGCACTACCGCCGCGCGGCAGCCGACTTCCGCGGCGTGGAGATCTCCCCGGCGGTACACGGAATCGCACTCACCGATCCACGCACCGCCGGCCTCGCCGAAATCGCCCAGGACGTCGGACACAGCATCTACACCGTCTGCCTCGAACGCCCCGGCAGCCGCGTCGCCGACCTCGTCACGCTCGCCACCCGCTTCCCCGAGGTCACCTTCGTCCTCGGACACGCGGGCATCGGAAACATCGACCTGTACGCCGTCGAACTGATCACCCCGCTGCACAACGTGCTGCTGGAGACATCCGGCGGCTACACCTGCGTAGCCCGCGCCGCAGTCGAACAACTCGGCGCCGACCGCGTGCTCTTCGGCTCCGAGGCCCCGCTACAGCACCCCGAGGTGGAACTGACCAAACTCCGCCACCTCGGGCTCGACGACGACGACTGGCAGAAGGTCGCCGGGCGCAACGCCTGCCGTCTTCTCGGACTGGAGGAAACGGAGTGACGACAACCGACAAACTCCCCGGCGCCGCAACGACGACCGGAGAAATACCCCGCCCCCGAGCAGCGGGGTCCGGAGAACCGCCCCGCGCCGGAACGACGGTGCCCGGCGACCTCCCACGCATCGGCGACTGGTCCACATACGAAGAACTGGCCGCCCTGCAACAGGCGACGCTGCCCCGGATACTCGCGCAAGCCGCCAAGTCACCCTTCTACCGGGCCCGGCTCGGCACGGACGCGATGACCGGCGACCCCACCGCCTTCCACCGGCTCCCCACCACCACCAAATCCGACCTCCGCGAGAACTACCCCTTCGGCATGCGCGCCGTACCCAACAGCGAACTCGCCACCTACCACGAATCCAGCGGCTCCACCGGCCGGCCCACCCCCTCCTACTACACCCAGGACGACTGGGTCGACCTCGCCGAACGCTTCGCCCGCAAATGGGTCGGCATGGACGCCTCCGACACACTCCTCGTCCGCACCCCGTACGCCCTGCTGCTCACCGGGCACCTCGCCCACGCCGCAGGCCGGCTGAACGGCGCGACCGTCGTACCCGGCGACAACCGCTCACTCGCCATGCCGTACTCACGCGTGGTCAGAGCCCTGCACGACCTCGACGTGACCCTGACCTGGTCCATGCCCACCGAATGCCTGCTGTGGGCCGCCGCGGCCAGGGCCGCGGGCCTCAACCCCGGCCAGGACTTCCCCGCACTGCGCGCACTCTTCGTCGGCGGCGAACCGCTCAGCCAGGCCCGACGGGCCAGAATCAGCAAACTGTGGGGAGTACCGGTGGTGGAGGAGTACGGCTCCACCGAAACCGGAAGCCTCGCCGGCGAATGCCCGCACGGCCGGCTGCACCTGTGGGCCGACCGCGTCCTGTTCGAGGTCCGCGACCCCGACACCGGGACGATCAGCAAGGAAGGCGCGGGACAACTCGTCGTCACCCCGCTCCACCGGGCAGCCATGCCCCTGCTCCGCTACAACCTGGAGGACTCGGTCGAGGTCTCGTACGACCCGTGTCCGTGCGGCTGGGTACTGCCCACCGTCACCGTCCTCGGACGAGCCCTCCACGGACACCGGATCGGCGACACCCTGGTCACCCAGCACCGGCTGGAGGACCTCGTCTACCGCCTCCCCTTCGAGTACGGAGTGCTGTTCTGGCGCGCGCAGACCACCGCCCGCCACCTGCGCGTCGAGATCGAGGTGACGGCCGGGCACCGGACCGCCGCATGCGCCGAACTGGCCGACGCCGTAAGGCGGGAGCTGGGCGTGGAGTGCCTGATCGAGGGGGTCGACCCGGGCACCCTGGTACCGCATGATGTGCTCACCGGCATGCCCGACGTAGTCAAACCCAGGAGTCTGTTCGGCCCGGACGAGGACTGGAACAAGGCCATCCTCTACTACTGAGGCCCCCGTCGAGAGTTGTGATCATGATCCAGAATCGAACGCCTTCCCTGGGGAGAAACGGCGTCCGCATCGCAGTGGTGGGCGCCGGCATCGCCGGCCTCACCGCGGCACTGTCCCTCAGCCGTGCCGGCATGCGCTGCGAAGTCTTCGAACAGACGAGGAACCTCCGCGAAGTGGGGGCCGGCGTCCAGCTCGCCCCCAACGCCACCCGCCTCCTGCACCGCCTGGGCCTCGGCCGCCGGCTGAGCCAGGTCGCGGTCCGCCCCTCGGCCGTGGAGATGCGCAGCTGGGACGAGAACCAGCTGCTCGGGCGCACGGAACTCGGCGACGCCTGCGAAGAGCTCTACGACGCGCCGTACTACACGGTCCACCGCGCCGATCTGCACCAGGCACTGCTGTCGAGCATCGACAACAACGTCCTGCACATCGGACGCAGGTGCGTGGGCGTGGAGGAACTGCCCGAAGGGGTACGGCTCCGCTTCGAGGACGGTTCCACGTACGAGGCCGACGTGGTGATCGGCACCGACGGCATCCACTCGGTGGTGCGCGACACCCTCGCAGCGGACGAGCCCACGTTCTCCGGGCAGTCCATCTACCGGGGGCTGGTCCCTGCCGACCAACTGCCCTTCCTGATGGAGGATCCCAAGGTCCGGCTGTGGTTCGGACCCGACCAGCACTGCGTCTGCTACCCGGTGAGCGCCGGACGGTGGATCAGCGTCGGGGCCACGGCTCCGGCCGGCGACTGGTCGGTCGAGTCCTGGACCGCACAGGGCCGCGCCGAGGAACTGCTCGAGACCTACCAGGGCTGGAACGACGAGGTGCTCACCGTCCTCAAGTCCGTTCGATCCGTTGGCCGTTGGGCCCTGCACGACCGCGACCCGCTCACCCGCTGGTCCACCCGCCGCACGACGGTCGCCGGGGACGCGGCACACCCCATGCTGCCCTTCCAGGCACAGGGAGCCAACCAGGCGATCGAGGACGCGGTCGTCCTCACCGCCGCCCTCCAGGGCGTCCAACCGGACGGCATCCCGGACGCGTTGGCCCGCTACGAGCGGATACGCCGCCCCCGCACCGACGGACTGCAACAACTGTCCCGGGCGAACTCCCGCAGCTTCCACCTCTCCGACGGAGAAGGACAGCGCGAACGCGACCTGGTCCTGGCCGGCACCCAGAGCCTGCGCGAGCAGGCCTGGCTGTACGGGTACGACGCCGAGTCGGCGTTCCTCGCCACATAGCCGGCACCCCGGAGACGGACGAGGAACGACGCACGACGCACGACGCACGAGGAACGACGGACGACGCCGCGGCTCACGGGCCGCGGCGTCGTCGTGCCATCCCCACACCCACTCGTCACCCGAGAGGGGCGACGCCCGCGAACGCCTCGGGACCCGCCGACGCGAACTCCGCGTGCAGCAGCCGCAGGGCCCGTACGTGGTCCTGCCTCGGCACGATCACGGAGACGCGCAGCTGGGAGCTGGACACCCAACTGGTGCCGATCCCCGCCCCGGTGAGAACCGTCGTCAGACGCGCCAGATACTCCGGACGGTTCAGCAGCCCCATACCGATCAGCGACACCTTGGCAACGTCCGTGTCCACCCGGACACCGCCGCCGAAGGCCGCCACGGCGGACTCGAGCGGCTCCACGATCCGGGCGACATCACTGTGCCGCACGGTGAACCCCATCCGGAACTCGTCCTCCTGCGGACCCGAGCGGGCGACAAGATCCGCGGGCACCGCGTTGCCGGCGAGAACGACCAGGATCTCGGAGGCCGGGTCGCTCCGGCCCTTGCAGTGCACGAGGACCCGCGCGACATCCGCGTCCGACGTGATGGCGGTGATCGCGCTCCCGGTCTCCAGCGAGCCCGTACCGCCCCGGCTCACCACCGTCCCCTCCCGGTCGGACAGCGAACTCCGGACATGCAGCTCGACCCCCTTGGCCGCGGCCAGCTCCGCCGACCTCGCATGCAGGACCTTCGCCCCCGAGAAGGCCATCTCCACCATGACGTCCGCGGCCACGTGCGGAAGCTTCCGGGCCGACTCGACCAGCCGCGGATCGGCCGTGTAGACGCCGTCCACGTCCGTGTAGATCTCACAGCCCCCCGCATCCAGGGCCGCCGCGAGCGCGACGGCCGTGGTGTCGGACCCGCCACGGCCCAGAGTGACCACGTCGCCCGAGTCGTTGAGCCCCTGGAAGCCCCCGACGACAACCACCCGCTCCTCGTCCAGGCAACGCCTGATGCGCCCGGTGTCGATCGAGTCGATCACCCCCTCCCCGTACCGGCCGACCACCCGGATACCGGCCTGCGCCCCGGTGAGCGAGACGGCGGGCACCCCCAGCCGCTCCAGCGCCAGAGCGAGCAACGCCGCCGAGGCGTACTCACCCGTCGCCAGCAACTGGTCGACCTCCCGCGGCGCGCGCCGTGCCGCGTGCCGCCCCCCGACTTCCTCGACCAGGCCCAGCAGTTCGTCGGTGGTGTCCCCACGGGCCGACACCACGACCACGGTCCGCTTGCCGGCGCGGCGGGTGGCCGCCACCCGCTCGGACACCCTGCGGAGTCTTTCCATCTGAGAGAGCGAACTGCCCCCGTACTTCTGCACCAAGATGTCCAAGACTGGCTCCGTCCCCGGTTCAGGATCCCGGCCGAGCGGTCGAGTAGCGTGCTCGGGCCAGTGGGGAGCCTGCCTTGCCCCTGAAGCCGGGACATCCCCCGATCGCGGGAATCCGACGGGTGAGCCCGCCCGCCGCTCCGGCCCGAGAGACCCCTGGCAGCGACAGCGGAAGTAGGGCCAGAAAAAGGAAATCCCAGGCCAGCATGGCTGCTGACCTGGGGTTTTGAGCCGCCTGTCGGAATCGAACCGACGACCTTCGCATTACAAGGGCGGCGCTCTACCAACTGAGCTAAGGCGGCAACGCGAACGAAAGGAAAGGCACGCGCGCGAGCCCTCACTCTACACAGCGCCCCACCCGCCGATCCAGGAAGTTCCACCCGCCCCGTAACCGTCCGAGCACCCGTGCGTGAAGAACACTGACGTACTGATCCGGATATCGGACAGTCGGGGGAGGCAAGCATGACGGACACCGCGGACCGGTCGACACGGGTGACGGGCGACGAGGCCAAGCGCATCAAACGCGAGGCTCTGGGCATCGCCGACCGCAAGAAGCACCACGGCCGGGCAACGACCGCCATGAAGAGCCGGGCCAAGGAGCCCGGCACACAGCAGCGCGTGTACCGGTACCGCTTCTACCCGACTCCGTCGCAGGCCGAGCAGTTGGAGAAGACCTTCGGAGCCTGCCGCTGGGTCTACAACGAGGGGCTGGCGCTCCGGGTGGGCGCCTGGGAACGGCATCGCGTTTCCGTGGGGTTCGCCGAGTCCTGCCGGGCGTTGACGGGGTGGCGCCAGTCGTCGGAGACGTCCTGGCTGGGTGAGGTGTCCTCGACGGTGCTGCAGCAGTCGTTGCGACATCTGGACGGAGCGTTCACGCGGTTCTTCAAACAGTTGGCGAAGTACCCGCAGCGGAAGACGAAGCGCCGGTCGCGGGATTCGGCGACGTATGTACGGACCGGTTTCCGCTGGGCGGAGAATCCCGAGCGGCCCGGTACGGGGCTGGTGACGCTGGCGAAGCAGACGGTGCCGCTGGACGTGCGGTGGTCCCGGCCGCTGCCGGCCGGGGTGACGCCGGTGAAGTTGTCGGTGACGCGGGACCGGGCGGGCCGGTACTTCGTGGCGATGCTGGTCGAGGAGCGGATCGATCCCCTGCCTGCCGCCTTCGTACCCGGAGGACGTGAACCGAAGGCCGTGGGGATCGATCTGGGGCTGGCCTCGCTGGTGACGCTGGACGACGGAACGAAGGTGGATCATCCGCGGCTGCTGAAGAAGTACGAAAGGGAGCTGGCGCGGCTGCAGCGGGAGCTGCACCGCAAGAAGAGGGGGTCGCAGAACCGGGGCAAGGCCCGGGAGCGCATCGCCCGGCTGTACGCCCTGATCAGCGACGTGCGCAGAGACATGCTGGACCGGCTGACCACCCGCCTCGTGCGCGAGAACCAAGTGCTCGTGGTGGAAGACCTGGCCATCATGAATCTGCTGCGTCCTGCCGCCGGGAAAGGACGTCGGCGCAAGGCCCGGCTGAGCCGGTCGATCATCGATGCGGCCTGGGGCGAGCTGCTCCGGCAGCTGCGCTACAAGTGCGCCTGGTACGGGCGGACGCTGGTGATCGTGGACCGCTTCTTCCCGTCGACGCGTCGGTGTTCCGACTGCCACGCCAAGGGGCCGTCACTCGACGTGTCCGTACGGGAGTGGACCTGCGCGGAGTGCGGTGCGGTGCACGACCGGGACGTGAACGCTGCGCGGAATCTCCGGGAGGAGGGCATGCGGCTGTACTGGCTGGTGGCCTCCGCGCTCCCGCCGGGGCGGATGCCTCCGTCTGTGATCAAGGCATCTGAGCTGCCAGACGTACTGCTGGCTGCATGAAGAAGTGAAGGACTGCGGTACGGACCGACGGGCCGTCGGCCGTAAAGCCTGTGGAGCCCGTGTAAGACCGGCCCGGTACACCCATCAGGGGTGCGTCGGGGTGGCAGGGGTGTTGAAGCAGGAAGTGTCACAACCGTGGCGAGGGTCAAAAGTGATTTGCTCTGCCGCCGTGCACACAAGGTCAAAAGTCAACCGCTCTGCCAGGGCCTTCCCAGCAGAAGCGCTGCCACCCCACCCCGCCAGGAGATATTCCTCCCCAGAGAACTACTGACAGATCCGAAATCGCCAGGTAGCGTCGCTGGAGGTTCACTCAGGTGGACCAGACCACTCCCTTTACAACGGATCGTCCGGCACGTTCCTGCCGGTTGAGGAGAAGATTCAGCATGGCCAGTGTCACGTTCGACAAGGCGTCCCGCGTCTACCCCGGCTCCACGAAGCCGGCGGTCGACCAGCTCGAGATCGACATCGCGGACGGCGAGTTCCTCGTCCTCGTCGGTCCCTCCGGTTGTGGCAAGTCGACCTCCCTGCGCATGCTCGCGGGTCTCGAGGACGTCAACGGCGGCGCCATCCGCATCGGTGACCGCGACGTCACGCACCTGCCGCCGAAGGACCGGGACATCGCGATGGTGTTCCAGAACTACGCGCTGTACCCGCACATGTCCGTCGCGGACAACATGGGCTTCGCGCTGAAGATCGCCGGTATCAACAAGACCGAGATCCGGGCGAAGGTCGAAGAGGCCGCCAAGATGCTGGACCTCACCGACTACCTCGACCGCAAGCCGAAGGCGCTCTCCGGTGGTCAGCGTCAGCGTGTCGCGATGGGCCGCGCCATCGTGCGTGAGCCGCAGGTCTTCCTCATGGACGAGCCGCTGTCGAACCTCGACGCCAAGCTCCGTGTCTCCACCCGTACGCAGATCGCCTCGCTCCAGCGCCGTCTGGGCATCACGACCGTGTACGTCACGCACGACCAGGTCGAGGCCCTCACCATGGGTGACCGCGTCGCGGTCCTCAAGGACGGTCTCCTCCAGCAGGTCGACTCGCCGCGCAACATGTACGACCGCCCGGCGAACCTCTTCGTGGCCGGCTTCATCGGCTCCCCCGCCATGAACCTGATCGAGGTCCCGATCACCGACGGTGGCGTGAAGTTCGGCAACAGCGTCGTCCCGGTCTCCCGTGAGGCGCTCACCGCCGCCGCGGACCGTGGCGACACGACCGTCACGGTCGGTATCCGTCCCGAGCACTTCGACATCGTCGAGCACGGCGGCGCCGCCGCGAAGTCCCTCACCAAGGACTCCGCCGACGCCCCGGCCGGTCTGGCCGTGTCGGTCAACGTCGTCGAGGAGCTCGGCGCCGACGGCTTCGTCTACGGTGGCGCCGAGGTCGGTGGCGAGCACAAGGACCTCGTCGTCCGCGTCGGCGGCCGCGCCGTCCCGGAGAAGGGCACCAAGCTGCACGTCGTGCCGCGCCCGGACGAGCTGCACGTCTTCGCGACGTCGACCGGTGAGCGTCTCACCGACTGATCCCGCACACGCTGTACGGTGGCCCCGCACGTTCTCCGTGCGGGGCCACCGCGCGTTGGGGGGTTTGGACGGGCGGCGGCAAATTCCCCGGCACAACGGTCATTTCACTCCGATTCGTCAACACGGGATTCGAAAAGCAGAGTCGAACCGTCCCTCGCGAGGGTGACGTAATGTCGCCGAATCACCACTGACCGCTACGCTCGCTGCGTGACCCACACCGCGCGCCGTATCGGCCGATCCCTCGCTTTCGTACTGCCTGTCGTCTTGGTCCTGTCCGGGACCCTCGCGGTCACCGCCGTGCCGTGGGCAGCTCGCAACTCCGACTCGACGATGCTCACCGCGTCGGCTCAGACCGTGTCCAAGCGCGCCAAGGCGCGCACCCCGCAGGACGTTCTGCGCGACAAGCTTCTCCTGGAGCTCCAGGAGAAGGACCCGGGTGTCGCGTTGACGGATCTCCAGCGTGCCGTCGAAGGCCGGCCGTCGCTCGCGAGGCACTGCATGTCGATCGCGAAGGCGCTGGGGAAGGCGGCGGTCGAGCAGTACGGTCCGACGCGTGCGCACCGGTTCTCGCGTCCGGTCTGTGACACGTCGTTCGCCTCGGGTGTCGCACAGTTCAGCTGACCGCTCCGGCCGGGCACGGCATATCGTGCCTGGCATGCATACGTTTCCGACGCAGGCCGTGATCCTGGCGGGTGGCCAGGGATCGCGGCTGCGCCCGTATACCGATGACCGCCCCAAGCCGATGGTCGAGATCCCGGGTACCGGGACGCCGATCATCGGCCATCAGCTTTCCTGGCTGGCCGCGGAGGGCGTGACCGATGCCGTGGTGTCGTGCGGGCATCTGGCCGAGGTGTTGCAGGAGTGGCTGGCCGAGGCGGTGCTGCCGCTGCGGGTGACGACGGTGGTGGAGTCCGAGCCGCTGGGCCGCGGTGGCGGGCTGAAGTACGCGGCGGCGCGGCTGCCCGAGCCCGAGCAGCCCTGGTACGCGACCAATGGTGATATCTGGACGCGTTTCTCGTTGCGTGAGATGGCCGCGTTCCATGCGGAGCGTGATGCGACCGCGACGCTGGCCCTGGCCCGGCCGCGGATTCCGTGGGGTGCGGTGGAGACGGACGCGTTCGGGCACATCACGGATTTCATCGAGTCCCCGCCGTCGCCGTATCTGATCAATGCGGGGGTGTACGTGTTCTCGCCGGCATTCACGGCGTTGTTGCCGGACCGGGGTGACCATGAGCGGACGACGTTCCCGCGGCTGGCGCGTGAGCGCCGGCTGGCGGGCTTTCCGTTGCCGCACGGGGCGTACTGGCGGGCCATCGACACGGCGAAGGACCTGACGGAGGCGGCGAAGGAGCTGAACGGGCAGTAGGCCCGGCGCCTGTGGCCGCGGGTCCGTGGCGAAGGGGCGGGTACCGGTTGGGATTCCGGTACCCGCCCCTTCGGTCTGTGCGGGGTGCGGTTTCCGCGTCAGCCGAGGAGGCCGCCGATGGGGTTGCGGCCGCCGCTGCCGCCTCCGCCGGTGGTGGAGCCCGTGGAGCCGGTGCCGGGGTCCGTGCCGCCGGTGGTGGAGCCGCCGCCGGTGGTGCCGGAGGAGCTGGGGCCGGAGCTGGTGGTGGCGGGGGGCTGTTGCGGGGTGCTCTGCTGCGGGGGCTGCTGTCCGGTGCCCTGGGTCTGGCTGGGCTGTCCGGTGCCTGCGGCCTGGCCGGTCTCTCGGACGGTGTCGGTGGTGGGGGTGGTGGCCCTGGCGGACGGGGTGCTGGGGGCGGTGGAGCGGGAGGGGGCCGGCCGGTTGCCCGCGGGGCTCTTGGAGGCCTTGCCGCTGCGGGATTCGCCCGGGAGCGGGGAGCCGGGGAGCTGGTTGGTGGGGATGCCGTCGGGTCCTGGGACGGTGACGACTTCGGAGGAGCGGACGGCGCCGCCGAGCAGGGAGCCGATGAGGAGGGTGAGGCCGACGACGACGGCGGCGACGATGGCTCCGCGGCGCAGTACGCGGCGGCGGAGGTCCCAGATCTCGGAGCGGGGGCCGAGCTTGCGCCAGGCTTCGCCGGCGAGGCGTCCGTCGATGGAGTAGACGGGGGCGCCCGCGATGACGAGGGGGCTCCAGGCGGCGAGGTAGATGATGTCGGGTGCGTCGTACACGGCGACGGTGCGCCAGCTGACGGTGACCAGGAGTGCGGCGGACAGGAGGGCGCCGACACTGGCGGCAACGCGTTGCCAGAGGCCGAGGACGGTGAGGACGCCGACGACGACCTGGAGGAAGGCGATGGTCAGTCCGGCGCCGACGGGGTGGGAGAGTGCGAAGTCACGCAGGGGTTCGGCGAGGGCCCAGGGGTGCAGTGAGGTCAGCCACTTGACCATGGAGCCGCGGTCGCCGCCGTCGAAGTAGACGGGGTCGCAGAGCTTGCCCATGCCGGCGTAGATGGAGATGAAGCCGAGGAAGACGCGCATCGGCAGCAGGACGACGCCGAGGTTCATGCGGTGGCCGGGGTAGTACGCGTGCCGGACGGTGTCGGTGTTCTGGCGTCGGCTGCGGTGGTCCGCGCTGTCGGCGTCTTCGGCGTCGTACGGTCGCCGGTCGTATTCGTCGTACGGTCCGGGCTCGACGGGGTCGTAGGCGCCGACGGCCTGGCGCATGGGGGGCAGCAGTGGTCCGCCGGGGCGGGGGCCGCCGATGACGGGGTTGGGCTGGGTCTCTTCGAGGCGCGGGATGACCTGGGTGCCGGCGCCGCCGTGTCCGCTGTCGAACTCGTAGGAGGCGTACGGCTCGTAGGGGTCGTAGGCGGTGTCGGCCCGGCCCGCGGTGGAGTTCCGTACGGCCTGGAGGAGTCCGGTGGCGCCGGGGTCGCCGGGGGCTGATCTGCCGCTCCACACGACGGGGGCGCGGCGGCCGCGTCCTGCTCCGGTGCCGCTCATGGCGGGGATCCTGGGCGCACCGGCGGGGGTCGCACCGCGCAGCCGTGCGCGCTGGCCGGGGGCGAGCTGCACCCGGAAGCTGGCGTGGTTGACGATGACCTGCGCAGGGTCGCAGTCCACCTTGGTCATGCTCAGGGCGGGTTGTTCGTCGAACCGAGGCGTTCTGGTGTCCACACTCATCTAACCGAGTGATGTGTGTTTAGGACACTGCCTTGACGGTGTCGAAGTGTCGGAGGCCCGTCAACAGGTGGTGGCGGGGTGCGCCGGGGCGTGCGCGTGTCCTGGTGCGCCCCCGGGCGGGTCCTGCCGGGGAGTCGGCCGGCGGAGGGTTGCTCCGTCGGCCGACGCCCGTGCGGGTGGTCCTGCGGGGTGGTCCTGTGCCCCTGGTGGCTCAGGCGCGGCGGCGTGCGACCTCGTACATGACGATGCCGGCGGCGACGCCGGCGTTGAGGGATTCGGCGCCGCCGGGCATCGAGATGCGGACGCGGTAGTCGCAGGTCTCGCCGACGAGGCGGCCGAGGCCCTTGCCCTCGCTGCCGATGACGATGACGACGGGTCCGCCGAGGGCTTCGAGGTCCTCGACGGTGTGCTCGCCGTCGGCGGCGAGGCCGACGATGGCGATGCCTTCCTTCTTGTACGCCTCGAGCGCGCGGGTCAGGTTGGTGACCCGGGAGACGGGCGTACGGGCGGCGGTGCCGGCGGAGGACTTCCAGGCTCCGGCGGTCATGCCGGCGGCGCGGCGTTCGGGCACGACGACGCCGTGGCCGCCGAAGGCGGAGACGGAGCGGACGATGGCGCCGAGGTTGCGGGGGTCGGTGACGCCGTCGAGGGCGACGATGAGGGGGTCCTCGCCGTTGTCGTAGGCGGCGGCGGTGAGGTCCTGCGGGTCCGCGTACTCGTAGGGCGGGACCTGGAGGACGAGGCCCTGGTGGTTGAGGCCGTTGGTCATGCGGTCGAGCTCGGGGCGCGGGGCTTCCATCAGGTTGATGTTGCCGCGCTCGCCGGCGAGCTGGAGGGCTTCGCGGACGCGCTCGTCGTTGTCGATGTACTGCTGGACGTAGAGCGTGGTGGCGGGCACGCCGTCGCGCAGGGCCTCGAAGACGGGGTTGCGGCCGACGACCATTTCGGAGGTGCCCTTGGCGCCGCCGCGGCGGGGGGCGGGGCGGCGGTTGGCCGCGTGCTTGGCCTTGGCGGTCGCGATGCGGTTCTTCTTGTGCTTCTTGCGGTCCTCGGCGGGCGGCGTCGGTCCCTTGCCTTCGAGACCACGGCGACGCTGGCCACCGCTGCCGACCTGCATGCCCTTCTTGTTGGACGTGCGGCGGTTCTTGCGCTGGCTGTTCCCGGCCATGACCTACCTGTTTCGTTGCTTCAGACGTGCGTACGTATAAGTGAGAGTGTGCCGCCCGGCGGGCCGGGCGGCACATGGAGGACTACTGGCGGGGGCCGAGTGTCCACCGCGGTCCGGTGGGGCTGTCCTCGATGACGAGCCCGGACTGGTTGAGCTGGTCGCGGATGGCGTCGGCGGAGGCCCAGTCCTTGCGGTCGCGTGCCGACTGGCGCTGGTCGAGGACGAGGCGTACGAGGGTGTCGACGACGCCGTGGAGGTCGTCGCCGCGGTCGCTCTCGCTGCCGGCCCAGTGGTCGTCGAGCGGGTCGAGGCCGAGGACGCCGAGCATGGCGCGGACCTCGGCGAGGCGTGCGACGGCGGCTTCCTTGTCGTCGGCGGCGAGGGCGGAGTTGCCCTGGCGGACGGTGGTGTGGACGATCGCGAGGGCCTGCGGGACGCCCATGTCGTCGTCCATCGCCTCGGCGAAGGCGGGCGGCACCTCGGCGGCGGGTTCGACGGTCTCGCCGGCCTTCTCGGTGACGCGCTGGACGAAGCCCTCGATGCGGGCGAACGCGGACTCGGCCTCGCGCAGGGCTTCCTCGCTGTACTCGATCATGGACCGGTAGTGCGGGGTGCCGAGGTAGTAGCGCAGCACGATGGGGCGCCAGTTCTTGACCATGTCGCTGACGAGTACGGAGTTGTCGAGCGACTTGGACATCTTCTCGCCGGACATGGTGACCCAGGCGTTGTGCACCCAGTACTTCGCGAAGTCGTCGCCGAAGGCCTTGGCCTGGGCGATCTCGTTCTCGTGGTGCGGGAAGATCAGGTCGATGCCGCCGCCGTGGATGTCGAAGGCGGTGCCGAGGTACTTGTGCGCCATGGCGGAGCATTCGAGGTGCCAGCCGGGGCGGCCGCGGCCCCAGGGGGTCTCCCAGCTGGGCTCGCCGGGCCTGGACGCCTTCCACATGGCGAAGTCGCGCTTGTCGCGCTTGCCGGACTCGTTGTCGCCGGAGGGCTGGCGCAGGTCGTCCAGGTCCTGGTTGGAGAGCTCCAGGTAGCCGGGGAAGGAGCGGACGTCGAAGTAGACGTTGCCGTCGGCGGCGTAGGCGTGGCCGCGCTCGATGAGGCCGCGCATCATCTCGATCATCTCGGTGATGTGGCCGGTGGCGCGGGGCTCGTAGCTGACCGGGAGGCAGCCGAGCGCGTCGTAGCCCGCGTTGAACGCGCGCTCGTTCTCGTAGCCGATGGCCCACCACGGGCGGCCCTGTTCGGCCGACTTCGTGATGATCTTGTCGTCGATGTCGGTGACGTTCCGGACGAACGTCACGTCGTAGCCGCGGTGGGCGAACCAGCGGCGCATGATGTCGAAGTTCAGTCCGGACCTGATGTGCCCGATGTGCGGGGCAGCCTGGACAGTGGCGCCACAGAGGTAGATCGAGACACAGCCCGCTGTGAGCGGGACGAAGTCACGGATCTGCCGGGCGCTGGTGTCGTACAGGCGAATAGTCACGCCTCAAGGGTAGTGGGCGCGCACCAGTGCCCCGCGACCCCTTGGGGGATTGCTTCGGCAGTTGTTACGGCTCCGGTTGGCCCGGCCGTCTTCCGTGGCTCCGTCCGGGGGTGCTCAGAGGCTGCCGACGACCTTCCTGGGGGTGATCCGGACGACGACGCGCGGGTCGTCGGTGGCGGAGGCGGGGTTGAAGTCGGCGTACTTCTTGCCGGTGTACTTCTGGGAGAGCTCGTCGATGAGTTCCTGGCCGCCCTCGGTGGTGAGGGTGGCGGTGCCGCGGATCTCGGCGTAGGTGTACGGGGAGTCGAAGGGCTGGAGCACGACGGAGACGCGTGGGTCGCGGGCGAGGTTCTGTTCCTTGCGGCGTCCGGTGGTCGTGGAGATGAGGATGTCGTCGCCGTCCCGTTTCACCCAGACCGGGGACACCTGGGGGCTGCCGTCGGGCTGGACGGTGGCGACGGTGACGAAGACCGGGGTGTCGAGAAGCGCCTTGAGTCCTTCGGAGAGTGCGGCGGTCATGGCGTACGTCCTCCTGAGCTGGTCGGTGATGCCTCTATCCCTACCCCAACCGCGCTTCCCCGTCCCTGCTTCCCGGCGGCGCCCACCGGAAGGGTCAGTGCCAGGGCGGCGCCGGCGAGCGGGACGGCGGCGAGGGCGGCCCACCGGACGGGTGCGGGGGCGTCGAGCAGGGCGCCGGTGGCGGCGCTGCCGCCGAGCACGGCGAGGCCGGAGACGGAGGAGAGCGCTCCGGTGGCCAGGCCCAGGTGCCGGTCGTCGACGAGGTCGGGTACGAGGCCGCGGGCGGCGGGCACCAGGAGCATCTGGCCGAGGGTGAGCAGGACGACGAGCGCGGCGGGCGGCAGCAGTCCGGCGGGGCCGGCGGGGGTCAGGGGTACGGCGGCGAACCCGGCGGCGACGGTGGTGAGGCCGGTGACGAGGGCGGTGCGGGGGGCGAGCCGGTGGGCGGACCAGCGGGTCAGGGGCAGCTGGGCGCAGACGACGAGCAGCGAGGAGAGGGCGAAGAGCCAGCCGAGGGCGGTCTGCGAACCGGTGGCGTGCTGCACCTCGGCGGGCAGCGAGAGGTAGAGCTGGTTGTACGCGACGAGGTAGCTGCTGTACGTGAGGCAGAGCAACAGGAACGGGCGGTTGGTGAAGACGTGGCGTACCGCGCCGCGGTGTGCGGCTGTTCGGGTGGCGGGGGCGCGGCGCGGCATGAGCCGGGCGTGTCCGGCGAGGACGGCGGCGAAGACGAGGACGCCGGCGAGGCAGGCGGCCCGGAAGCCGGCGCCGAGGAGGAGGAGCAGCGAGCCGAGGAGGGGGCCGAGGAAGGCGCCGGCCTGTCCTGCGGCGGCGAACCGGGCGAGGACCTGGGCGCGTGGGGTGCCGGTGCGTTGTTCGTGCCGGACGGCTTCGCGGGCGGTTTCGGATTCGACGGCGGGTGAGAAGAGTGCGGCGGCGAATCCGGTGAGCAGGACGGCGCCGATGACGGTGGCGGTGGAGTCGGCGAGGGCGAGCCAGCCGAAGCCGGCGATGCGCAGGGCACAGCCGGTGAGGACGACGGGGCGGGGTCCGTAGCGGTCGGTGAGGGCGCCGCCGATGACGAAGAGGCCTTGCTGGCTGAAGGTGCGGAGGCCGAGGACGAGGCCGATGAGCCAGCCGGCCATGCCGAGGCCGGTTCCGAGGTGGGTGGCGAGGTAGGGCAGGACGGCGTAGAAGCCGGTGTTGAAGGCGAACTGGGTGGTGGTGAGGAGGCGGAGGTAGGGGGTGGTGGCGGAGCTCATGCGGGGTGCTTCCGCGTTCCGCGGCCCCGTACCGCCGCTGTGGTGAGGGCGGCGAGGGCGCCGAGTACGGCGAGTGCGGCGGCGGGGGCGAGGACGGAGAGGGGGGCGCGTTCGGCGTAGGGGAGGTTTTCGGAGAGCATGCGCCCCCATTCGGGCGAGGGGGGTGCGGTGCCGAGGCCGAGGAAGCCGAGGGAGGCGAGGGCCAGGGCGATGGCGGGGATGCGCAGGACGGCGTGGCGGGTGACGGGTGGCAGGACGCCGGGCAGGAGGTGGCGGCGCAGCAGGTGGAGCCGTCCGGCGCCCATGGCGCGGGCTGCGGTGAGGTGGGGGGCGGCGCGTTCCTGGGCGTGCAGGGCTGCGGTGTGGGCGGCGAGGGGTGCCCAGGCGACGGCGGTGACGGCGGCTGCGGCGCTCCAGGGGCCGGGGCCCGCGATGCCGGCGACGACGAGTCCGGTGAGGATCGCGGGCAGGGCGTTGGCGGTCTCGGTGAGGGCTCCGGCGCGTACGGCTCCGAGGGCGAGGCCGATGAGCAGGGTGGCGGCGGAGACGGCGACGGCGGTCAGGACGGTGCGGGCGGCGCCGTGTCCGAGGCGGGCGAGGATGTCGCGGCCGAGGGAGTCCGTGCCGAGCGGGTGGGCGGCGGAGGGTCCGGCGAGGCGGGCGGCGGCGTCGATGTGGAGCGGATCGCGCAGGAGTCCGGCGAGGGTGACGGCGGCGAAGAGTGCGGTGAGGAGGAGTGCGCCGGTGATCAGGGACGGGCGTGCGCGGGTGGCGGGCGGGACGAGTGCGGGCAGGGCGCCGTCGTTCAGGGCGGGGCCGAGCAGGGTGCGGGAGGTGAGGCGGGCGGTGAGTCCGGCGGCGGTGCCGAGGAGCAGCAGGATCAGGACGCAGGCCTGGAGGACGGGGAGGTCCTGGGCGAGGGCGGCGGACAGGGCGGTGGAGCCGAGGCCGGGGATGGCGTAGAGGGTTTCGACGGCGACGGCTCCGCCGGTGAGGCCGACGACGATCAGGCCGATCTGGGGCAGCAGGCCGGGCAGGGTGCGGCGCAGGGCGTGGCGGGCGGTGCGGTGTCCGGGCATCCCGGCCGCGGTGGCGGTGCGGGCCCAGGGTTCGGCGAACGCGGCGGGCAGTGCGTCGTCCAGGAGCCGGCCGAGGAGGGCGCCGGCGGGGATGCCCATGGCGAGGGCGGGCAGCACGGTCTGTGCGGGGGTGCCCCAGCCGAGTGCGGGGAGCCAGTCGAGCCGGACGGCGACGACTGCGGCGAGGACGGCGGCGATCAGGAATTCGGGGAGGGCGGCGAGGACGGCGGCGCCGGTGCCGGGCCCGGCGTTGACGATCCGGTGCCTGGCCGCGCGTCGCAGGGTGCGGGCGGTGAGGGCGGCGGCGGTCAGGAGGGCGACGGTGAGCGAGAGGCCCATGAGGGTCAGGGAGACCCCGAGGGCGGATATCGCGTCGGGGGCGACGGGTTGTCCGGAGACCCAGGAGGTGCCGAGGTCGCCGCGCGGGAGTCCGCCGAGCCAGTTGCCGAGGACGTGGAGGGGGCCGCCGTCCAGACCGGTCTCGGCGCGGATGGCGTCGAGGGTCTCGTCGGTGGGCGGCCGGTCGGCGTACCGGGCGTGCAGGATCGTGAGGGCGGGGTCGGTGCGGGTGAGCCTGGGCAGCAGTCCGATGACGGCGACGACCGCGAGGAGTGCGGTGAGCCGGCCGGCGAGATGCTTCACCCGACGCGGGTGTCTGCGGTGATGAGGGTGCGTTCCATCGGGTCGAGGGATACGCCCTTCACGCGGCTGTCGTCGTAGCCCTGGACGAAGCGTTCGTGGAGCAGGGGTACGAGTGCGTCGGTGCCCAGGACGTCGGCCTCGGCGGTTGCGGCGGCGGTGTGGCGGGCGTCGGTCGCGGTGGTGGCGGCGGCCTTGTTCACGTCGGCGTCGACGCGCTCGTCGCAGAGCTGGGAGATGTTGAAGCTGCCGTCGCAGGTGAAGTCGGAGGCGAGGTAGGAGACCGGGTCGGCGGTGTCCAGGAGGGTGTTGCGGGCCTGGATGAAGGCGTCGTACTTCCCGGCGAGGGCGTCGGCCTCCAGCTGGGCGTAGTCGCGGACGACCTGCTTGACGGTGAAGCCGCGCCCGGTGAGCTGCTGCTGGACGACGGTGGCGACCTCGGGGAGTTCGGGCCGGTTGGTGTAGGTGGCGAGGACGATCTCCTTCGTCTTCGCGACCTGGGCCCGGTCGGCGGCCTTCGCCCGGTCGACGGGGGCGGTGCGGGCGTCGGCGGCCCAGGGGACGCCGGGGCCGAGGAGGCCCTGTGCGGTGTCGGCGCGGCCTTCGTAGACGGCCTTGACGAGGGCCTTGGAGTCGATGGCCTCGCGGGCGGCGGCGCGCATCGCGGGGTCGGCGAAGACGCCGTGCGCGGTGTTGAGGGAGAGGCCGTTGGTGCGGGCGGAGGGGAACTCGTGGACGAGCCCGTCGCCGAGGAGGGAGGCCTGGGAGACCGGTACGTACTCGGCGACGTCGACGGCCCCGGTGCGCAGGGCGTTGGCGCGTGCTGTGCCGTCGGCGACGAAGGTGACGTCGACGCCGGGGGCCTTGGCCGTGGCGCCCCAGTAGGTGTCGTTGCGTTCCAGGGTGGCGCTGACGGCGCCCTTGACGGTGGCGAGGGTGAAGGGTCCGGTGGCGTGTCCGGCCGGGTTCACCTTGCCGTCGCGGTAGGCGGCGGCGGACAGGATGGTGAGCGAGGGGTTGGCCAGGCGCTGGGGCAGCAGCGGGTCGGCTTCGTCGGTGACGATCCGTACGGTGCCGGCGCTTCCGGCGGTCGCGGTGATGCCGGTGTCGGACAGGACGCGGGGCTTCGGTGAGGCCTTCTCGGCGGCGTTGAGCGAGCGTGCGACGGCGGCCGGGTCGACCTTCGTACCGTCGTGGAAGAGCGCCTTGCGCAGGGTGAAGGTCCATTCCTTCGCGCCGTCGCGCTTCCAGGACGTGGCGAGTGCGGGCTTCGCCGCGCCGTTGCGGTCGAGGGTGGTGAGGCCTTCGACGACCGCGAGCCGGCTGAGGGTGACGGCGTCGTCGCCGTAGGGGGACATGGCCTGGGCGGGCGGGAAGGCCATGACGACCCGGAGTCGTTGCCCTGTGCCGGCCGCGTCGTCGGACGCGCCGCCGGAGCAGGCGGTGGCGAGCGGGACGAGGAGTGCGGTCGCGGACAGGGTCAGCGGCAGCGCGGAGCGACGGCGTCGGGGCGTGGGCATGGAAACGACCTTATATGAAAACGATTGTCATTTGATGGGAGGGGGGTGGCTCAGGCGCCAACGCGCGGCCCGGCCCCGGGGAACGGCAGCTCGAAGTGGACGATGCCCTGCCCGCCGCCCGGCAGGGTGCGCTCGTCGCACACCTCCCGCGCCAGCGACCGCCAGAACGGTTCGGCGCCCGGCACGGCGGGGTCGGTGTGCAGATAGACCGCGTCGTACCCGCCGGCGCCCGCCACGAAGTCGCAGAGCTCGCGCACCATCCGGCGGGCGAGCCCCTGCCTGCGGTGCTCGGGCGCGACATAGATCCGGCACAGCTGGGCGGTCGAACCGGACGGGAAGCGGTCCGCGACCCACTGCGGATTGGGCGGCGCCTGCGGGCCCCGGTCGCGCACGGCGCCCGTGGCGACGATCTCGCCCGCGCGCTCGGCCACCAGCAGCGTGCACCGCGCCGGGCGCAGATAGGCGGCCTCGGGGTCGATGATGTCGGCGTGCCAGCGCGGTACGTAACCGGACCGCAGATCGCGGTAGACGGTGTCGAGCATGACGGCCCGCGCCCCGCCGATGTCCTGCGGTCCGGCGGTGCGCAGGACGTACCCGCCGGCGTCGGCCCGTACCGGAGCGATCGTCGTCGTACTCATCCCGGAGTTCCACCGTCCCTCGCGCGCCACGTCATTGCCGTACCAGCGTACGTGCAAGTGATGTGCAACAAGGTCGGGGGCCCGGAGGACCGCCAGGTCAGGGCTGCGGGAGTGCCCTCAGCAGGACATCGGCGGACCCCCGGGCGGGCTCAGCCGGTGCGGTAGACCAGGGCGGTCGCGATGCCCGCGACGCCCTCGCCGCGCCCGGTGAAACCGAGCCCGTCGGACGTGGCGGCGGAGAGCGAGACCGGCGCACCGACGGCTGCGGCGAGCACCTGCTGCGCCTCGTCGCGCCGCTTGCCGATCTTCGGCCGTACGCCCACGACCTGGACGGCGACATTGCCGATCTCGAAGCCCGCGGCCCGCACGATCCTGGCCGCCTCGGTCAGCAGCGTGACCCCCGCGGCGCCGGACCACTCGGGGCGTCCGGTGCCGAAGCGCTGCCCGAGGTCACCGAGGCCGGCGGCCGAGAAGAGCGCGTTGCACGCGGCGTGCGCCACGACGTCGGCGTCGGAGTGCCCGGCGAGGCCGGGCCCCTCGCCCTCCCACAGAAGACCCGCGCACCACAGCTCGCGGCCCTCCTCGAAGGCGTGGATGTCGGTCCCGATCCCGACGAGTGGGATCACCGGCGCGGCGCGCCCGTCCGTGCTGTCAGAAGCCATCGTTCGCCCTCCTGCGTGCGAGAACCGCCTCGGCCAGGACCAGGTCCAGCGGCCGGGTCACCTTGAACGCCTCCTCGTGCCCGGGTACGACCACGACGGGCGCCCCGAGCTGCTCCACCATGCCCGCGTCGTCGGTCGCGCCCTCGCCGCTGACGGCGACCCGCTCATGGGCGCGCACCAGCGTGTCGCGGTCGAAACCCTGCGGGGTCTGTACGGCCCGGAGCCGGGCCCGTACGGGAGTGGAGAGCACCGGCTCGGGCTCACCGGGCGCACCCGGCTCGACCTCCTTGACGGTGTCGGCGAGCGGCAGCGCGGGGACGACGGCGGGCGCGCCGTCCCGTACCGCCTCGATCACCGCGTCCACGGTGTCGACGGGCACGAGCGGGCGGGCCGCGTCGTGCACGAGGACGGCATCGATGTCGGCGGGCAGTGCGTCGAGGCCCCGCTTCACCGACTCCTGGCGGGTGTCGCCGCCCGGTACGACGAGGAACTCCGTGCGCTCGGGCAGGGCGTGCTCGTCGAGCAGGTTCCTGACCTCGGGGGCGCCGTCCGGCGGTGCGACGACCACGACCAGGGACACATGGCGGGAGGCCGCCATGGCCCGGACGGCATGGATGAGCATGGGCGTCCCGCCCAGCCCGCGCAGCGCCTTGGGGGCGCCCGGGCCGAGCCGTACGCCGCGGCCGGCCGCGGGAATGACGGCGGCGGTGCGGTAAGGACGCGATTGATCAGACATCGGTTGCACTCCGAAGCATCGGCATGTTTGTCTCCACGGCCGACGTGGGTATGGCCACAAGCGAGCCGGGCGCTACGCCATGACTCGACCGGGACCCTTTCCGTGACCCCGGGCGAGCCAGGGACCGCCCCGGCCGCTCGGGATCGGCCTGACACGTCGACTTCACAAGATCGCGAGCAAAGTACCGGGGGATCGTCGGTGAGGCCAACGCACCGGCGTATCGGAAAGAACATCCGGGGTCACCGGGCCGCGCCGCCCACAGACGTCACCCCGTCGTTAATTCCTGTCCGGAACACATGGCCGTCAGGAACAGATGGCCGGATTCCGCAGCCCATGGCTTGAATGCATGCGCTTGGAATGCACGCCGGAACCGATGTCCGGGCACGCCTCGCCCGGACAGGCCGCATCCGGACAATCGACATACGCACATACGCACATACGTCCGGACATGCCGCAGCGCCCGGCGACACACCGTGAAAACGGCTGGTCAGCGGGCACCGCGGCACACTATCTATAGCCCGACGCGATCCAGCTGTGACGGCTGGCGCGATCCGGTTCGGACCGGTGCGGTCCTGGTCCGATTCAGGACGCGAGAACCTCGTCGAGGAGAGCCTCGGCCTTGTCCTCGTTCGTGTTCTCCGCGAGAGCGAGCTCACTCACCAGAATCTGGCGAGCCTTGGCGAGCATGCGCTTCTCACCTGCGGAGAGTCCACGCTCGCGCTCGCGACGCCACAGGTCGCGAACCACTTCGGCGACCTTGATGACATCGCCGGATGCGAGCTTCTCGAGATTTGCCTTGTAGCGCCGGGACCAGTTCGTCGGCTCCTCGGCATACGGTGCGCGCAGCACCTCGAAGACCCGGTCCAGCCCTTCCTGCCCGACTACGTCGCGCACACCCACGAACTCCGCATTGTCCGCCGGTACACGCACCGTCAAGTCGCCCTGAGCGACCTTGAGCACCAAGTAGGTCTTGTCCACGCCTTTGATCTGGCGAGTTTCGATAGCCTCGATCAGCGCGGCCCCGTGATGGGGATAGACCACGGTGTCGCCAACCTTGAACGTCATGTGACAGGTACCCCTTCCGTGGCTATCAAGAGTAACACGAGAACAGCTTCTCCTGAATGGCGTTTTCGCAGGTCAGGGCATATCTCGGGGCTTGACAACTGCGACACGGACGTGCTGCGGAAGGCTCTCGGGCGACGGTATTCGCAGGTCGGAGCGGCTGTACGGGCAGGGAGAAACGCGGACGTTACACCTACCGGAACCCGCCCCGAAGTGACTGAACGTCCCGGTTTGCCGGGTTCCAGATGGTGAACTTTCTGTACTCCGTTCGGCGATCGATCACCCGTACGGCGGTAAGTGCCGATGCCCAATGAAATTGATCAACGTTCGGCCGGCGCGAGGATTATGTGCAATGAATGCGTCAAGGCCGGTGAACAGCGGGGGAAGCGCGGGGCGAACGTGCGGCGGAATTGATCAAGCGTGTTATGTGAACGGCGTGCGAATGAACACCGGGCGGCGGCCCGCGATCCCCGGGACCCGTCAGGGGCGGGTCGGGTGCGGGGCGGCGACGGGGGCTCGGTAACCTGGCGGCTGACAGACCCTTAGGGCGGCTTTACACCGCTCGCCCGACCCCGTCCGTAAGTCCGTACGTTAAGGAGTTGCCGCCGCCGTGAGCCGCAGCCTTCGACACGGCGCCTTCGCCGCCACCGCCATCGTGTTCTCGATCGCCGCGCTCTCCGCATGTGGTGCGGGCCAGAACGCGCAGACGCTCGGAGTCAGGCCTGACAACGCCGCCACCTCGTCGGGCGACATCAAGATCCAGAACGCCAATGTCGTCACACAGTCCGTGCGCGGCGCCAACGGCCCGGCCGTCGTCACCGCCACGCTGTTCAACAACGGCACCAAGGCGGAGACCCTCGACGCCATCACCCTGACGGGCAGCAGCGGCTCCGTGCAGCTGCACGCCGCCGAGGGCTCGGGACCGGTCGTCGTCCCGGCCGGCGGCAAGGTCCTCCTCGGCGGCAAGGGGAACGCCGCCGCCGTGATCGAGAACGGCAACGAGGCCACGCAGAACGGCAACGTGCAGCGGCTGGTCTTCAAGTTCAGCGAGACCGGCGACATCCCGCTGGGCGTGTCCGTCGTTCCGGCGGACAGCTACTTCAAGGGCTTCGGCCCCAGCTCGCTGCCCCAGCCCCCGAAGCTGCCGGAGAAGTCCCCGGAGACCTCGCCGACCGGTTCCCCCTCCGAGACCCCGGGCGAGCCCACGGGCACCCCTTCCGGCTCGGCAACGGGCGGCGACACGTCCACCCCGAGCGACGCGGCGTCCGACTCGCAGCAGCCCGGCTGACCGCACCGACCCGCACGGCACGCAGGTATGGCTGAGGGCGCCTCCCGGTCCGGGAGGCGCCCTCAGCCATACCTGCGTGCCTCAGCGTGCCGTATCGCCCCGGAGCGGGGCGGCAGGCCGGTTTACGGCTCGAACTTGTACCCCAGACCCCGCACCGTCACCAGGAACCGCGGGGCACCCGGGTCCGGCTCGATCTTGGCGCGCAGGCGCTTCACGTGGACGTCGAGCGTCTTCGTGTCGCCCACATAGTCCGCGCCCCAGACCCGGTCGATCAGCTGCATCCGGGTCAGCACCCGGCCGGCGTTGCGCAGCAGCATCTCCAGCAGGTCGAACTCCTTGAGCGGGAGGTCGACCTTGCCGCCGGAGACCGTGACGACGTGACGGTCCACGTCCATCCGGACCGGGCCGGCCTCCAGGGCGGCCGGGGTGACCTCCTCCGGCTCCCCACGGCGGCGGAGCACCGCGCGGATGCGGGCGACGAGCTCGCGCGAGGAGAAGGGCTTGGTCACATAGTCGTCGGCTCCTATCTCCAGGCCGACTACCTTGTCGATCTCGCTGTCCTTGGCCGTGACCATGATCACGGGAACGTTGGACTTGCTGCGAAGCTGCCGGCAGACCTCGGTGCCCGGCAGGCCGGGCAGCATCAGGTCGAGGAGCACGAGGTCGGCGCCGTTGCGCTCGAACTCGTCCAGACCGTCGGGTCCCGTGGCCGCGATGGCGACCTCGAAGCCTTCCTTGCGGAGCATGTAGGACAGGACGTCGCTGAAGGATTCCTCATCCTCGACGACAAGCACTCGGGTCACGGAAGAGCCTCCGGGGCAGGGAATGATTCAAGAGTGTCTGGGGCGGCGGCCGGGTAGGGCCCCTCGTCGCCGTTGACGATGAGCGGTCCGCCTGATGTGCGGTCCCGTTCCCGTACGGAGCCCGCTTCGGGCAGCCGCAGGGTGAAGGTGGAGCCCTGTCCCTCCGAGCTCCAGACAGTGACCTCCCCGCCGTGCGAGGCGGCCACATGCTTGACGATGGCGAGGCCGAGGCCGGTGCCACCGGTGGCGCGCGAGCGGGCCGGGTCTACGCGGTAGAAGCGTTCGAAGACCCGTTCCCGGTCCTTCTCGGAGATGCCGAAGCCCTGGTCGGTCACGGCGATCTCGATCTCGTCCCCGCCGGGCACGGCCACCCGGCGGACGGCGATGCCGACGCGGGTGCGGGCGGGGCTGTAGTTGACGGCGTTCTCGACGAGGTTGCCGAGTGCGGCGGCGAGCTGGCCGCGGTTGCCCCATATCCGGAGCTCGGCGGTGCCGCCGGCGGCCATGGTGATCTGTTTGGAGCCGGCCTGCTGCCGGCAGCGGTCGATGGCCTCGGCGACCAGCTCGTCCACCCGGACCGGCTCGGCGTCCTCCAGCGGGTCGTCGTTCTGCACCCGGGAGAGGTCGATGAGCTCCTGTACGAGGTTGGTGAGCCGGGTCGCCTCTATCTGCATCCGGCCCGCGAACCGTTCCACCGCCTCCGGATCGTCGGAGGCGTCCATGACGGCCTCCGAGAGCAGGGACAGCGCGCCGGTCGGGGTCTTGAGCTCGTGGCTGACGTTGGCGACGAAGTCGCGCCGTACCGCTTCGATACGGCGTGCCTCGGTGAGGTCCTCGACCAGCAGCAGCACCAGCCGGGAGCCCAGCGGGGCGACCCGGGCGGAGACCGCGAGGGCCTCGCCCCGGCCGGTGCCGCGGCGCGGGAGGTCCAGCTCGACCTGTCGTATCTCGCCGTCGCGCCGGGTGTCCCTGGCCATGTTCAGCATCGGCTCGACGGCGAGGCGGCCTCCCCTGACCAGTCCCAGCGCGTACGCGGCGGAGCTGGCCTTGACGACGCTGTCGCTCTCGTCGAGCACGACCGCGGAGGAGCTGAGCACGGACAGGACCGTGTCCACTCCGGGGGGCAGGGGGGCATTGCTGTCGGGCCGCAGGGACGTACGCGTCGGCTTCTTCTGGTCGCGCTCGCTCCAGCGGAACGCCAGCATGGCGATCACACCGGTACAGACCCCGGCGATCGCTGCAGCTGCGGCGACCGCCGCGTTCACGTCCATGTGTCCAGGTTATGCGGCCGGGGCGACACTCTCCCAGCCGTCCGAGTGCGTATCCGAACACTCGTCGCCCAGAGTTCACCATGGGGCAAGCACCGGTTCACTTGGCCGGTCGGAACCCGACGCGTAGGGCCGTCACGGTGGCAACGTGGGGTGCAGAGCTGGCCCCGGCCTCGGTTAAGGACTGGAGAGGGACATCCCATGCGTGACGCGTACCACGAGGAACTCGACTCGATCGGCGAAGGCCTGGTCGAGATGGCCCGGCTCGTCGGGTCGGCGATCGGCCGGGCGACGACGTCCATGCTCGACGCCGACCTCAAGCTCGCGGAGACGGTGATCGCCGCGGACCAGAAGGTCGACGACCTCCAGCACGACCTCGAGGCCAGGGCCATCGCCCTGCTGGCGCGCCAGCAGCCGGTGGCGACCGATCTGCGGATCGTCGTCACCTCGCTGCGGATGAGCGCCGACCTGGAGCGCTCCGGCGACCTCGCCCAGCACGTCGCGAAGCTGGCCCGGCTGCGCTTTCCGCAGTCGGCGGTCCCGCACGACCTGCACGCCACCATCCTGGAGATGGGGCAGCTGGCGCAGCGCCTGATGGCGAAGGCCGCCGAGGTGATCATCACCAAGGACGTCGACCTGGCGCTCCAGCTGGAGCAGGACGACGACGAGATGGACCTGCTGCACCGCACGCTGTTCCAGCACCTGATGGACGACCGCTGGAAGCACGGCATCGAGACGGCCGTCGACGTGACGCTGCTCGGCCGCTACTACGAGCGGTTCGCCGACCACGCGGTGTCGGTGGCCAAGCGCGTCGTCTACCTGGTGACGGGTGAGCACGCGGACGAGATCCAGCAGCCGGCGCCGGTCGAGGGCTCGTAGGACTGCGTGCAGGGCTCGTAGGGCAGTCCCGGGTGGGGGTCCGGGGTGGGGGTCCGGGGTGGGGGTCCGGGGTGGGGGTCCCGGGCGGGGGTCCCGGGGCGGGGGGTGCACGACGGCGCATCGGCTCGCACAAATGTTCCTGCGCGTGTGCGCCGTTGATGCGCCCGTCCGGGTGGGCATGCAATGGGGTGGGGCGGTGCGACTTGTCCGTACCGCTCCGGTCGTGGGCCCCGTGCGGGCGTACGGCCCTGTCGTACGCCTTGAGGAGGAACCATGGCCGATTCCCCCATGACCGAACCCCAGCAGGAGACGCCCGCCGCCGAAGTGGCGCGGCAAACCGTCCTCGGCGCCTGCGGCTGCGGCTCGGGCTGCGGCTGCGGCTGCCAGTCCGGAGCGCCGTGCCAGTGCGGCGGCTGCTCCGGCTGACGGGCGCGGAACGCCGGAGGGGAGTCCCGCGCGGACCGTTCCGCGCGGGACTCCCCCGCCGACGCCCTGCCTCAGCCCATCCGCTCGACGGCGGGCTCCGCACCGGTCCCGGCCACAGCGCCGTCCACGGCCGGTCCGCTGTCCATGACCGGTCCGCTCTCCACGACCGTGGCGGGCGGCGTCGCGCCGTCCTTCGGCAGGTTCCGCATCAGCAGCCAGTAGCCGAACGCGGCCACGGTGCCCAGGACCGCGCACGTCCCCCACAGCCACCCGGCCCCGAAGTGGTCGATCACCACACCGGACATCAGCGGGGCGACGAGCGCCGCGGCCGCCCACGACAGGGTGTACATGCCCTGGTAGCGGCCGCGGCCGTGAGCCGGTGACAACTGGACGACCAGGCCGTTCTGCACGGGCGCGTTGACGATCTCGGCGACGGTCCAGACGCAGATGGTCAGCGCGTACACGCCGACCGAGCCTGCGAAGGCGGTCAGCCCGAATCCGTACCCGGCCAGCAGCGACGACACGATGAGCAGCCGGCGCGGGTCGCGGCTCTGGATGAACCGGGTGACCGGGATCTGCAGCGCCACGATCAGGACCCCGTTGACGGCGACCGCCGTACCGAAGTCGGAGCTGCTGAACCCGTCGGCCCCCATGGCCACCGGCAGCCCCACGTACCCCTGCTGGAAGATCAGGGCGATCACGAACGACAGCCCGACGACGCCCATGAACCGCCCGTCGCGCAGCACGGTGCCGAGCCGTACGGCATCGTCGGCGGCGGAGGCGCCCGGGGCGGTGGACGGGACCTTCGCCGGCCGGGACTCCGGCACCTTCATGAAGACGACGACCGCGCAGACCAGGGTCATCACCGCCTCGCCGACGAAGCCCGCGAGATAGCTGTACTCGGCGACGAACCCGGCCCCGGCCGACGAGACCGCGAAACCCAGGTTGATCGCCCAGTAGTTCAGCGAGAAGGCCCGTACCCGGTCCTTGGCCGGGACGATGTCGGCGATCATCGCCTGGACCGCCGGGCGGGAGGCGTTGCTGGCCATGCCGACGACGAAGGCGACGGCGGCGATCGCCACCGGATGGACCATGAAACCGAGCACGGCCACCGACACGGCGGTGGAGACCTGCGCCACCAGCATCGTGGGCCGCCGCCCGAACCGGTCCGTCATCACCCCGGCCCCGAGCGAGGAGACGACCCCGCCGAGCCCGTGGAGTGCGGCGACCAGACCGGCGTACGAGGCCGAGTAGCCCCGGTCCATGGTCAGGTACAGGGCCATGAACGTGGCGACGAACGCCCCGAGACGGTTGACCAGGGTGCTGGTCCACAGCCACCAGAACTCCCTGGGGAGGCCGGAGACCGTTTCACGGGTGGCCCGTCTGAGACCGGCGACAGACATACGGGTTCCCCCCGGGGCGTACGGAATCGGATGCCGGCGGTAAGAGGTCCGCCGACCACCCGAACATTACGAACCGGGGATTTGGAGCTGCCACTCAATTGACGCCGCCCGTCAATCGGAGCCCGTCGCCACCCCGCCGGCGCCACCCGCCTGTCCGCCCTGTGGCCGGGCGCGCGCGGCCCGTACGGGTTCGATTACGCTCGGACTCATGGCCGACGCACCGTACAAGCTGATCCTCCTCCGCCACGGCGAGAGCGAATGGAACGCGAAGAACCTGTTCACCGGATGGGTGGACGTCAACCTCACCGAGAAGGGCGAGAAGGAGGCGGTCCGCGGCGGTGAGCTGCTCAAGGACGCCGGCCTGCTCCCCGATGTGCTGCACACCTCGCTCCAGAAGCGCGCCATCCGCACCGCCCAGCTCGCGCTGGAGTCCGCGGACCGCCACTGGATCCCCGTCCACCGCTCCTGGCGGCTGAACGAGCGCCACTACGGCGCCCTTCAGGGCAAGGACAAGGCCCAGACGCTCGCCGAGTTCGGCGAGGAGCAGTTCATGCTCTGGCGCCGCTCGTACGACACCCCGCCGCCCGCCCTCGAGGACGGCACCGAGTTCTCCCAGAGCGGCGACCCGCGCTACGCGTCGATCCCGCCGGAGCTGCGCCCGCGCACGGAGTGCCTCAAGGACGTCGTCGACCGCATGCTGCCGTACTGGTACGACGACATCGTCCCGGACCTCCTCGACGGCAAGACGGTCCTGGTCGCCGCGCACGGCAACAGCCTCCGGGCCCTGGTCAAGCACCTCGACGGCATCTCCGACGCCGACATCGCGGGCCTGAACATCCCGACGGGCATCCCGCTCGCCTACGAACTGGACGAGAACTTCCGCCCGCTGAAGCCGGGCGGCACGTACCTCGACCCGGACGCGGCGAAGGCGGCCATCGAGGCCGTGAAGAACCAGGGCAAGAAGTAGCAGCCCCTGCGCATCGAGCCCCCTGCTCGCGGTTCATCCGCGTGCGGGGGGCTCTTCGCTGCCCGCGGATATCGCACCCATGCGATATCACACACACCGGAGCAGCCAGGAATGAGGACTCATGAACGCGAGTAGGCCGAAGGCAGCCAACTCCGTCAACTGGGAGGATCTCAAGGACGAGTTCGGCTTCTCCGCCCAGGAGGCAGCGGAGGTCGAGCAGCGAACTGCCGCCATGCTGTCGGAGGTGCGAGCGTATCGGCTCGCCGAGGTGCGCAAGCGTCAGAAGATGACGCAGACAGCAGTGGCCAGGACTCTCGGCGTCACCCAGGGGCGCATCTCGGCCATGGAGAACGGTGCCATCAGCCGGTCCGAGGTCGAGACGCTCGCCGCGCATGTGGCAGCCCTGGGGGGGCAGCTCAAGCTGGTCGCCGATTTCGGCGACGAATCCCTGGTTCTGGGCTGAACGACGGCTTGCCGCAGGGAACCGGCCGCCGGACTTTCCCCACCATCCGCCCACCGGCCGGCCGGCACCGCATGAAGCGGTGACGGCGCGGCCGCAAGTGACGCCTCCCACACCTCGTCGTACCCTGTGGCGCATGCGGGGAGAGCGGGGAGAGCAACCATGAGTGAGCCCCTGAAGACCTTTGTGGGCGGTGCCGAGGTCGAGGTGCCCAACAGCATTCCGGCCATCCGTGACGCCCTGCCCGAGGTCAGGCGCGAGGAGTTCGACCGCGCCATCAACGATGCCGGAGTGCACGAGATCCAGGCCGTGATGCGGCACTGGATGCTGGAGGCCGTTCCCGATCCGGAGGCCGAGCGCATCCTGGACCGGCTGGCGGCGGACGAGGCCGAGAGGCGGACCGTCGCTTGAGCTTCCGGATCTCCTACGCGCCGCCCGCCGACGACACCCTGGCCAAGATGCGGGACGGCGAGACCTTCCGGGACGAGATGGCGCAGACGCTGGGGCGTGACCCGTACGGGCACGGGTCGTCCGCCGTGAAGGGTGAGCACGATCGCCGCGAGGCGACGGTCGCCGGGGCGATCGTGCTCTTCTACGTCTCCGGGTCCGTGCTGACCGTCACCGTGGTGCGGCTCGTCCCGTTGCCGTGAACCTCACCCGGCCCACACCGCGTCGGCCCCGGCCCGCGATCAGGCCAGCTTGGCGGCCTGTGCGTCGATCACCGCGGTCGGCAGGTCGAAGTCGCCGCCCGCGCCGGACGCGCCCAGGTTGAGCGAGGTCAGCGAGGCGAGCGTGGTGCCCTTGCGGATCTGGATGAGCTTCATCGCGCTCTTCTCGCCGTCCGCCTCCACCGTCACCGTCCAGGCGACGGCCTCCTCGCCGCCCTTGACCGGCACCTCCGCGATCTTGACGATCTTCTGCTTCGTTCCGGCCGCCGTGACCGTGAAGCCGGACGCGCACTCGGTGGCGGCGGTCCGCAGACCGGACAGCGTCTCCCCGGCGCCCTTGCCGTCGTACGTGGTGAGCGTGGCGAGCGTCGTCGTGATGTCGAAGGCCGCCTTGAACGCCTCCGCCGGGTCCTCGCTCTCCTTGTCGCCACCCTTCTTCGGCTCGCTGACCACCTTGCGCTGCGTGGACGCGGCGGGCGTACCGGTCTTGGCGCCCATCAGGACGTCGCCGAAGACGTCACAGGCCGCCTTGTCCGCCTTCACGTCATCGGCGGAAATCGAGTCCGCCGGACCGGCCTTGGCGATCTTGTGACCCTTGACGTCGCCCTGGGCCAGCGAGGCCTTCTCCAGCTCGGCCGCGCTCAGTGCCTTGGCCGTGGACTGGTCCCCGCCCTTGTCCGCGGGCGCGGCGGAGGCGGAGGAGTCCGCCTTGCCGTTGTCCTTGTCCGCCTCGTCCGAACCGCAGGCCGCGGTGAGCAGGGCCAGGGACATCACGGTGGCGGCAACAGCGGTACGGCGTATGGCAGTGGGTCGCATGGCCCGTCCTTCTTGTCTCAAGGTGTTCCGCCCGCACGAGAGCGGCCGCGCCGGGTTCGGCGCGGCGGTGAGAGTCGTGGGGGTTTGCCAACTCTATGAGCCGACTGTGGTTTGAGCATCCGTCAAACGGGCAGCGGACCTGATCGTGACGACGTCGTGATCACCCCGCGAAGGCTCTGAACTGGGCATTCGGCACAGACGGCAGCAACTCGCCCCGGGGTGACCGCTCGAAGGGGGTTCGCTGATGCCGATCGATTCCGTCCTGTCCGCCGTGCTCGGTTCGGCGGGGGTGGCGCCGGAACTGGTCGCCTCGTCCGTCCCGCTGGCGGGAGGCACGTACAACGCCGTGACCCGTGTGGCGCTCACCGACGGGCGCCGGTGGGTGGTGAAGACGCCGCCACCGGCGGCCGCCGGCTGTCTCGGGTACGAACGCGATCTGCTGGTCAACGAGGTCACGTTCTACACCGCGGCGGCCGAGGTCGCCGAGGAGACCGCCGTCCCCGGCGTCGTGCGCAGCGGGCTCGACCCTGCCGCCCCCGGGGGCGCGTACGTGATCATGACGGAGTGCCCCGGGCAGCCCTGGCACGAGGTGGCCGGCGCCCTGGCCGACGGTGAGGAGCAGCTGCTGCGCACGGAGCTCGGGCGGATCGTCGGCCGGCTGCACAGCGCCCCGGGGCCGGGCGGATTCGGCTATCCGTCCGCGGCACTGGGCCCGTTGGCCCCGACGTGGCGGGCGGCGTTCACCGCGATGACCGATGCCGTGCTGGCCGACGCGCGGACGTACGAGGCGCGGCTGCCGCGTCCGGCGGCGGACATCGGCCGGGTGCTCGGCGCGGCTTCGTACGTCCTGGACGACGTCACCCGCCCCGCCCTGGTCCACTTCGACCTGTGGCAGGGCAACATCCTGGTCACCGGTGAGCCGGGTGCCCGGCGGATCGGCGGGATCATCGACGGGGAGCGGATGTTCTGGGGCGACCCGGTCGCCGACTTCGTGTCGCTCGCGCTGTTCGGGGACATGGCGGAGGACAAGGACTTCCTCGCCGGTTACGGGGCGTCGGCGCCGGGCGGGCCGGTGGAGTTCGACGGGTCGGTGCGGCTGCGGCTCGCGCTCTACCGCGCGTACCTCTACCTGATCATGCTGGTGGAGACCGTGCCCCGGGGGACGGAAGGGGCGGACCTGGAGTGGACGTGGAACGAGGTGGCGCCGCGGCTGGAGGCGGCGCTCGGTGAGGTGGAGTCGGCGCTGCGGGCCTGAGGGCCGCCGCAGCGCCGCCCCCCGTTCTTCAGTGCCCCAGGGCCCGTTGGGCGTCGTGCAGGTTGGCCGGCCGGACCGCCCCCGGTGTTCCGTACGCCTCCAGGCGGGTGTGCAGGTCGCCGGTGAAGTCGGGGACGTCGGTCTGGTCGGACTCCGTCACCTCGCTCACCCCGACGGTCGCGCTGTACGGGGCGAGGCCGTCGATCCGCATGAGGCCGGCCCGGCCGTTGGTGACGCGGATGTTCCAGTGGGTGAAGCGGGCGCCGAACAGTGGTCCGGCGCTCGCGTCGCCGCCGTGGCGCCCGTTGTTGTTCACGGTGATGTCGGTGCGGACGTCGGCGAACGGCATCCCGCGGTGCGAGTCGAAGGTGCCCATCTCCATCACGCCGCGCGACCAGACGTTGTAGCTGGACAGCCCCTCGACGTTGATGCCGTGCAGCTGGGTTCCGGCGGGCGCCGGGACGGTGCGCTGCTCGATGGTGAAGTCCTCGATCAGGTTGTCGTGGCTGCCCTCGCGGCAGTAGTACGGGTGGTGCGAGCCGCGGCCGGCGACCTTTGTGCCGCGCAGGGTGCAGGCGGACGCGCCGATGAGGCCGAAGCCGTTGTCGACGTGGCGGACGGTGATGTCGTCGGCCCAGCAGTCGTACGCGCACTGGAACGCGACGCCGTTGTAGCCCTTGTCGAGCAGGTGCGGGGACTGCGGGGTCTCGACCGCTTCGAGGGTGAGCCCCTCGACGCCCGAGCCGGTGAGCGGGGTGGCGAGGGTGGTGAGGCGCGGGTCCCACTCGGGGCGGACGTCGAGCGGCAGCGGTCGCTCCAGGGTGACCCGGCGGCCGTGCACGGCGGTGATGCGGACCGGCCATTCGTAGGGGACGTACGAGGTCAGCTTCGTCTTGTCGTCCCAGTAGTACGCCTCGGGGCCGGGGCCGCCGCCCGCCATGTGCTCCAGGAGGGTGTGGGCGGAGTCGTCGGCGAGGCGGAGCAGGACGAGTGCGCCGCGCTTCAGCTTCCGGGTGTCGTCGACGGTGATCGTGCGGTCGCCGAGGCGGGCGGGTGCGACGGTGGTCAGGGTCTGCCACTCGTCGCGCCTGTTCCCGGTCCAGCCCTCGAAGGGCCAGGCCTTCGCCCTGATGGCATCGGTCAGGGATGCCCAACGGACCTCGGGGCAGAGCCAGATGAGGCCGCCGGCCCAGGACCAGCTGGACTTGTCGCCGCCGTACCGGCTGCCGTACACCCCGATCAGCTCGGTCAGGTTCTTCGTCGCGTGCAGCGTGGTGCGTCCGCTGCCCGCGCCGCGCAGCACGACGTCGCTGTGGCCGATGCGGATGATGTCGTCGATGCGGTACGTGCCCTCGGGGACGATCACCGTGCCGCCGCCGCGCCGGCCGGCGTCGGCGATGGCGCGGTTGATGGCGGGGGCGGCGTCGGCGGAGTTGTCGGGCTTCGCGCCGTAGTGCAGGACGTTGGCGGTGAAGCCGTGGCCGGTGCGGCGGGGCAGGTCGGAGCCGCCGCGGTAGCCGGCCCGGCCGATGAACGGGATCTGCGGGTGGGTGAGGGGCGCTGCGGCGAACTCCCGCCAGAGCGGGGTGAGCTGCGGCCGGCTGCCGGTCGCGGGGCTGCCGGTCGCGGCGAGGGCTGTCCCGCCGCCCGGCGTTCCCGTCGCCGCAGCCGCGGCGACGGCCACCGCGCTGCCGAGCAGTCCACGCCTGCTGAAGTTCCTCTGCGCCGCTTTAGTCGCCATGAGCCCGATCCGCCTTCCATGAGTTTCACGGATGTGAACGATGTTCATATGTGCGTCGGCGGTGAGCATGCCACGAGCCTGGCGCGCGACGAAAGAGTCGCGCACCAGGGAATATCCGGACGGGCAACCGTCAGGCGGCAGGCGTCAGTTGACGGGGCGCTGGGTCAGATGTGTGAACGCGTCCAGGTTCCGCGTGGACTCCCCGCGCGACACCCGCCAGGCGTACTCCTTGCGGATCGCGCTCGCGAAACCGATCTCGAGCAGGGAGTTGAAGGCGCCGTCGGCGGCCTCCAGCACCACGCCGAGCAGCCGGTCCAGCTCGCCGGGCGTCACCACGGACAGCGGCAGCTTGCCGACGAGGTAGATGTCCCCGAGCGAGTCGATCGCGTAACTCACGCCGAAGAGCCGGAGGTTGCGCTCCAGCAGCCAGCGGTGCACCGCCGCGTCGTTCTCGTCGGGGTGCCGGATGACGAAGGCGTTGAGGGAGAGCGAGTGCGTGCCGACGATGAGCGAGCAGGTGGTGGAGAGCTTGCGGGTGCCGGGCAGCTGGACGACATAGCTGCCGGGTGCGGGGCTCTCCCAGTCGAGCCCGGCGTCCTCGAACGTCGCCTCGATGACCTGCGAGACCTGCGCGCCCTGCGCCACCTGCGCGACCGGTGTGACCTGCGTCGTCGCCGCTTCCTCGGGTACGTCAGCCATGAAGCGAGCGTACGTCAGCGGCCGGGCGTCCGTACGAGCGGCAGGCGTCCGTACGGACGGCGGCCGGCCGTACGGACGGCGGGCGGCCGTACGGACGGCGGGCGGGCGGCCGCACGGACAGCGGGTGGGCGTACGGGGGGAGGCGGCCCGTCTTACGGGCGGCAGGCGGCCGTACGGGAGGCCGGGCGGCCGCACGGGGGAGGCGGCCCGCCTTACGGGCGGCAGGCGGCCGTACCCCGTCGGAACGGTCTCAGCCGTGGTGCGACCGCACCCGCCGCCGGTGTTCCTGCATGGCCGCGGTGTACACGTCCGCGGTCGCCGCCGCCGCCGTGTCCCAGCCGAAGCGCTGCGCGTGCGCCGCCGCCGCGCCGCCCATCCGCTCCACGAGCTCCGGAGCCACCGCGAAACGCTCGAGCGCGCGGGCGTACGCCTCCGGGTCGTGCCCGGGGATCAGGAAACCGCTGACCTCGTCGCGCACCGCCACCGGCAGTCCGCCCACGGCCGCCGCGACGACCGGGGTGCCGGCCGCCTGGGCCTCGATGGCGACCAGGCCGAAGGACTCGCTGTACGAGGGCATGACCAGCACGGACGCGGCCCGGAACCAGTCGGCGAGCTGGTCCTGCCCGACCGGCGGGTGGAACCGTACGACGTCCGCGATACCGAGCCGGGACGCCAGCTTCTGCAGCCCCTCCGGCTTGGCCAGGCCGCTGCCGCTCGGGCCGCCCACCACGGGGACGACGATGCGGGAGCGCAGCGAGGGGTCACGCTCCAGCAGGACGGCCACGGCGCGCAGCAGCACGTCCGGGGCCTTCAGCGGCTGGATACGGCCCGCGAAGAGCGGGATCAGGGCGTCCTGCGGCAGCCCCAGGCGGGCGCGGGCGGCGGCCCGGCCGTCGGCGGGGCGGAAGCGCTCCAGGTTGACGCCGGGGTGGACGACGGCGACAGCGCCCGGATCGGCCTCGTAGAAGCGGACGAGCTCGTCCGCCTCCTCGGCGGTGTTCGCGATCAGCCGGTCGGCCGCGCTGACGATCTGGGTCTCCCCGATGACGCGGGCGGCGGGTTCGGGGGTGTCGCCGGCGGCGAGCGACGCGTTCTTGACCTTGGCCATGGTGTGCATGGCGTGGACGAGCGGGACGCCCCAGCGCTGCGCGGCGAGCCAGCCGACGTGGCCGGAGAGCCAGTAGTGGGAGTGCACCAGGTCGTAGTAGCCGGGGCGCTGACCGGCCCACGCCTGCATCACACCGTGTGTGAAGGCGCAGAGCTGGGCGGGCAGCTCTTCCTTGGCCAGACCCTCGTACGGCCCCGCGTCCACGTGCCGGACCAGGACGCCGGGCGACAGCTCCACGGCCGGCGGCAGTGCGCCGGTGGTGGAGCGGGTGAAGATCTCGACCTCGATGTTGATCGCGGCCAGGCGCTTGGCCAGCTCCACGATGTAGACGTTCATACCGCCCGCGTCGCCCGTCCCCGGCTGGTGCAGCGGGGAGGTGTGCACGGAGAGCATCGCGATCCGGCGCGGCTTGCGGTGGCTGCCGGGGAAGGAGCCGGTGAGACCGGCGGGGAACCTGAGACGCGGTGCGACACGGCTGCTGCCGAGCCGAGAGACGTACTGGCTCACGTCGTCCGGTCCTCCTTACTCAGGGCACTGGTACCGAATCGCTCACGGGCATGGCACCGAAGGGACACAGGGTCCCTTCGAAGGTCTGGAACAGTGGAACCCCTCCTTTCATTTCCGTTTTGCCAAATCATTACGGTATGGCTCCGGCGCGTCGCCACGGCGGCCGCCGGAAGCCCGCGCTCCCGGGGATCGTTACGCTCTGTGTCATGCGCCCGATCGGCACCGCGACCCGCGGGACCACCAACCCGAACCGGCTGCGCCGCATGGACCGCTGGATCGCCGCCACGCACGGCCCCGCCCTGCGCCGCGCCGACGCCCCCGTGGCGGTCGACCTCGGGTACGGCGCCGCCCCCTGGACCGCCGTGGAGCTGCTGGAGCGCCTGCGCACCGCCGAGCCGCGCACGGAGGTGGTCGGCATCGAGATCTCCCCGGAGCGGGTCGCGGCGGCGCGGCCGTACGAGCGCGAGGGGCTCACCTTCCGGCACGGCGGCTTCGAGATCCCGCTGCCCGGACGGCCGGTGCTGATCCGGGCGGCGAACGTGCTGCGCCAGTACGACGAGGGCGAGGTCACCGCCGTCTGGCAGCGGCTGTGCGACCGGCTCGCGCCGGGCGGGCTGCTGGTGGAGGGCACCTGCGACGAGATCGGGCGCCGCCACGTCTGGGTGGCGCTGGGACCCGAGGGGCCGCGCACGGTGACCTTCGCGACCCGGCTCGGCTCCCTCGGCCGGCCGTCCGACCTCGCGGAGCGGCTGCCCAAGGCGCTCATCCACCGCAATGTGCCGGGCGAGCCCGTCCACGCGTTCCTGCGCGACTTCGACCGGGCCTGGGCCGCCGCGGCACCGTACGCCTCCCTGGGCGCCAGGCAGCGCTGGATCACGGCCGTACGCGCCCTGTCGGGCGACTGGCCGCTGGCGGACGGGGTGCGGCGGTGGCGCCAGGGCGAAGTGACGGTGAAGTGGAGCGCGCTGCGGCCCGAGCAGTAGCCCGGGACGCGAGGAACGCACACGGGAGAGCGCGAGCGAGCGAACGCGCGGGGGAACGCATGCGGGAGCGCACGCGGGGAACAGGCGAGCGGTGGCCCAACACGCGTGGAACAAGAGGGAACCCTCGACCCGTCGGGAACGACCGCACGGCATCGTTCGTCCCAGAACAGGGAGGGCCGGCCGGACCGGTCATGGAGATGTGTCTGCCTCTGTTGCTTTTCGGTAGGGCATGGCACGATCTCGTCGGTGCCATAAGTTACTGACGGTAAATCAGATTCGTTGCAATCTGTTCGGAGGGGGAGCTCGTGTACCGACGCCACTGTGCCGCCGCTGCGATCACTCTGGTCTGCGCGCTGGCCGTACTCGCCGCGCCGGTCCAGGCCTTCGCCGCGCCCGAGCCGCCCCCTGCCTCCGCCGTACCCCCGAAGGCGGGGAAGAAGAGCCTCGAAGAGGTGCGCGAGGAGATCGACGCGCTGTACCGCAAGGCGGGGGCCGCGACGGACGCGTACAACCTCGCCGAGGAACAGGCGAAGAAGCAGTCGGGCGAGATCGTCAAGCTGGCGCAGGCCATAGTCGAGGGCCAGGCGAAGATCGCCGACCTCAAGAGCCGGGCGGGCGCCCAGGCGCGCGAGCAGTACCGCAACGCCGGACTGCCGCCCGGCGCCCGGCTGATGCTCAGCGGCGACCCGCAGCTCTTCCTCGACGGCCTCGGCCGGGCCCGCCAGGGCCAGCAGGCCGCCAAGGGACTCCTGGGCGAACTGAACAGGACCCAGGAGGACCTGGAGACGTACACGCACGACGCGAGCACCAACTGGACGAAGCTCGAAGCCAATCGCGTCAAGCAGGCCAAGGCCAAGAAGAAGATCAACGCGCAGATCGCGGCGGCGAAGAAGCTCGAGTCCCAGCTGGAGAAGAAGGAACGGGCCCGGCTCCTCCAGCTGGAGCAGGAGGCGGAGTACAAGTCGCAGACCGCCTGGCTGGGCTCCGGCGCCCTGAAGGAGATCAACCGCAAGGCGAGCCCGAGCGGCAAGAAGGCGGTGGCCTTCGCGACGGCCAAGATCGGGCTGCCGTACGAATGGGGGGCGGAGGGCCCCAAGTCGTACGACTGCTCGGGGCTGACGTCCCAGGCGTGGGCGGCGGCGGGACGGCCGATCCCGCGCACCTCGCAGGAGCAGTGGCGGCAGTTGCCGCACATCGCGATCAAGGACATGCGCCCCGGCGACCTGATCATCTACCACAGCGACGCCAGCCACGTCGGGATGTACATCGGCGACGGCGCGATCGTGCACGCCCCGCGCCCCGGCCGCAACGTCACGCTCGCGGGAGCGGGCTCGATGGAGATCCTCGGGGTCGTCCGCCCGGACAAGTAGGGCGGAGCGCTCGCGCCACTCCCGCCACTCCCCCGCTACCGGGCCCCGGCGTGAGCGGCGCCACGCCGGGCCGGACAGCGGGCGTGACCTTTGTCATGCCGTCCCGGGCGGCTCCCGGCGGGCCCATCACGCCGGATCCGTGACCTGACGCGGCTTATGGCGGTGCATATGCCGGAGGCCGGGTGCCGTGCGCCATTCCGTTCCCGCATCCCGTACCGCTATGGTCCCCGTCTGGCGGGTCGTCGATCGTCGTTCCGCCGCGCCCTCGGGGGGAGGGAAGGAAACCAGAACCGATGCCCGTACCCGTACCGCAGCAGCGTTCCGTTCCCGCTGCGGAGACCAGCTATGGCGCCGACCTCACCCTCCTGGTGATCGAGGACGACCCGGCGGGCACCATCAGCGTCCCGGAGCTCTCCGCCGCGGCCGGCGCCCGCGTCCGTATCCGCGCCGCCCGCAACCTGACCGAGGCGGGCCGGCTCCTCACGGACGACGTGGACTGCATCCTGCTGGACCTGGCACTGCCCTCCGGCACCGAGACGCGCGGCGACCGGGGCGCGCAGGAGGACAGGCTCGCCACCCTCGAGCACGTGCTGCGGATCGCTCCCCGGCACGCCGTACTCGCCCTCACCGCTGAGGACGACGCCGAGCTGGCCGCCGACGCCGTACGGGTGGGCGCGCAGGACTACCTCTTCCGCGGCGAGCTCGACGGCAGGCTCCTCAGCCGCGCCATCCGCTACGCCGTCGAGCGCAAACGCGCCGACGTGGCGCAGCACCAGCTCACCGAGTCCCGGCTGCGTGCCCAGGAGAACGCCCGCCTGGAGCGCGGGCTGCTCCCCACCCCGCTGCTCGACGGCTCCGATCTGCGCTTCGCCGCCCGCTACCGCCCAGGCCGCAGCCGCGCGCTGCTGGGCGGGGACTTCTACGACACGGTCCGCACGCCCGACGGCACGGTCCACGCGATGATCGGCGACGTCTGCGGCCACGGTCCGGACGAGGCGGCGCTCGGCGTCGAACTGCGCATCGCATGGCGGGCGTTGACGCTCGCCGGCCTGTGCGGCGACGAACTGCTCTCCACGCTCCAGCAGGTCCTGGAGCACGAGCGGGAGAGCGAGGAGATCTTCGCGACGCTCTGCACCGTCGACATCTCCCCCGACGGCCGCCGCGCGGGCCTGTGCCTGGCGGGCCACCCCGCACCGCTGATCGCCCGGAAGGGGCGGGCGGCGCGTCTGCTTCCGTACGAGGACGGCGGCCCGGCCCTCGGCCTGCTGCCGCGCGCACGCTGGCCGCGCAGACAGGTCGAACTGGGCGGCTCCTGGAGCCTGATGATGTACACGGACGGGCTGATCGAGGGCCGCGTCGGCAACGGCACGCAGCGCCTCGGCCAGGACGGCATGGTCGCGATGATCAACCGGCAGCTGACCGAGGGCCTGGCCGGCGAGGACCTCCTGGACGCGGCGGTCACCCACGTCCGGGAACTGAACGGCGGCGAGCTGACCGACGACGTCGCGGTCCTGCTGCTCGACCGCGACCAGGACACCGTCCGCCGCCGGGACCGCAACGGCGCCCGGGGCCGGAGCATCCCGCGCCCCCGCCCCGGTCAGGTCTCACCCGCGGGCGCTCAACGCCCGCCGTTGTAGGGCCCGTACGGCCCGTCGCTGCTCGATCCGCCGCGGCGGCCACCGCCGCCGCCCGAGACGGCCTTGAGGGCGGGCCGTACATCCACGAAGAACACGATGGACGCGACCAGCCCGGCGAGCTGCACGAAGAGCATGGGCACCCAGAGGTTCACCACGACCGCGATGCCGAGGATGATCAGCCAGAAGGACTTCTTCTGCTTGTCCGCGGCGCGGTAGGCGTCCTCGCGGGCGATCGCGGCCATGACCAGGGCGACCACGGCGAGGACGAGCATGGCCGTGTAGATCAGCCCGAGGAATGAATTGAAGCCTTCGAGCAACATGATGTGCACCGCCTAATGAGTGGATGAGCGCCTCGCGGCCAAGGTACCGGGACAACGACCGGGACACCCCGAAAGGTGCCCGCCCGTCCTCCCGGCACACCTGCCGGACATCGCGCCTACTTGGCGGTGGGCGGCGTGGCCTTCTTGGCGACGGGCTTGCGCGCGGGCGCCTTCTTGGCGGGCGCGGGTGACGGCTTGGCCTCGGCCTTGACGCTCTTGGCGGCGGGCGCGGGCTTGACGGGTGCGGGCTTGGCGGGCGCCGGCTTGGCGGGAGCGGGCGCGGCCTTGCTCTCCGGCTTCGACTCCTTGCGCGGCTCGACGACCACGGCGATCTCGACGATCTCCTCGGCCGTCTCGCCCCGCCACGTCCGCACGGTCTGCTCGCCGCGCTCGGCGACCTTCTCGTACGTCTCGCGGGCCCTGACCGCGTACTCCGCGGCCACGCCGACGCCGCGCAGCGCCAGGTCCTGGGCGCTCTCGCCCAGCTTCTTCAGGTCGGTGTCGAACGCCCCGATCACCTCGGTGACCTTGGCGGAGAGGGTGGCCTGCGCCTCCTTGGCCTGGCCGGCGACCTTCTCCTGCACGGCCTTGGGGTCGGTGTTGCGCACGGCCTCGATACGCTCCGGCGCCTCGGCCCGCAGCTGCTCGATCAGGGCCGGAACCTTCCGGGCCTGCTGCACGGCGAGATCGGCCGTACCGGCGGCGAAGTAGAGGGGGGTCGGGTCGGTGAGGGTCTTACGCAGGTCATCGGTGATGGCCATGACTGTGGTCCTCCCGGATCATCAGACTCAGTGTGAGGGTTTTGAAGGCTTGGAAGCTGTATCGGCAGCACTGCCGTCGTCACTGAGGGGCGCATCCGCAACGGACGCACTCCCCTCCTCGTCCCCGGGCTCGTCCTCGAACCCGTTCTCCTTGCGGAAGGAGGCGTAGATCTGGAGCAGCACGCTCTTCTGCCGCTCATTGATCGACGGATCGGCAAGGATCACCGCCCGCGTCTCCAGCTCCTCCCGCTCCCGCTCGTCCAGAATCCCGGCCCGTACGTACAGGGTCTCGGCGGAGATCCGCAGCGCCTTGGCGACCTGCTGCAACACCTCGGCGCTGGGCTTGCGCAGCCCGCGCTCGATCTGGCTGAGATAGGGATTGGACACCCCGGCGGCATCCGCGAGCTGCCGCAGGGACAGCTGCGCGGTACGGCGCTGCTCGCGCAGGTACTCGCCGAGATTGCCGACGTTGAGTGATGCCATGCCTCGATGGTGGACCCCTGGCGCTAACTTTTGCAAGCAGACGCTTGCAAAAGTGTTCCGAACCACTCGCGTGGGCCAGTGAGCCGGAGTGCGACAGGTGCCCTCATCCGCGTCCGGCCTCGCTGTCGGTGGGCTCTGCCAGGGTGTGCGTCGTGGACGAACCGGTGGAGCGTGTCGACGATCAAGATCGTGTACTTGGGGTGGCGGTCAGCCGCCGGCGGGCCATCCGGGAGGGCTGGCTGCATCGGGTCGCCGTGACGGTGTGTCGTGATGCGCGTGGGCGGGTCCTCGTTCACCGGCGGTCGGAGCAGCTGTCGCGCTTCCCCGGGCGCTACGAGGCCGTGGTCGGTGGCGCCGTGGGTGTCGGCGAGTCCTACGAACAGGCCGCCGCGCGGGAGCTGGCCGAAGAGCTGGGCATTCGTGTGCTGCCGCGCTTGCTGTTCACATTCCTCAACCGCAGCGGTTTGAGCCCTCACTGGCTCGGCGTGCATGAAGCCGTGGTGCCGGACGCCGTGGTCCCCGATCCTGATGAGGTCGCCTGGCATGGCTGGCTGACCGAGCCGGAGCTGCGGTCGGCCTTGCCGGAGTGGCGCTTCACCCCCGACAGTCACGAAGCCTTCAGCCGGTACCTCGCGTTCCGGACCGCGCGGTCCTGAACTTGCCGGCTTCTCGGGCCGGGGTGCCTGCTTGCGGCCAACTTGCCTGCAACAAGCACGGAACACATCAGCACAACGATGCGTATCCGGCGCGTCCCGTCTCGAAGGATCTGGCCTCCACATCAAGTGACCTGGTCTGATTCGCAGTTGTCCTCAGTCGATCCGATTCGTCATCCTGATCACTGCACTAATCTGTCGAGCCATGAACGCGGACCGCTGGTTGGCAGACACCCGGACCTCCTACGACACGGTCGCGGTCAGTTATGCCGACCAGCTACGTGAGGCTCTGGCCGGGGCGCCCTATCTTCGGGCGGCTCTGGCGCTGTTCGCCGACCTGGTCCACATCGCCGGCGGTGGGCCGGTGGCGGACGTGGGCTGCGGACCTGGACATGTGACCGCTCACCTGCACGAGCTGGATGTGGACGCGTTCGGCATCGACCTTTCACCCGCGATGATCGATGTGGCCCGGCGTGACCACCCTCACCTGCGGTTCGAGGTGGGCTCGATGACGGACCTCGACCTCGCCGATGCTTCAGTGGCCGGCCTGCTCGCATTCTGGTCGTTGATCCACATCCCCGACGAAGCAGTGCCCACGGTCTTCGGCCACTTCCGGCGCGTGTTGCGTCCCGGCGGACCACTGCTGCTCGGCTTTCACGTCGGCGACGAGTCGAGGCTGAAGACCCAGGGCTACGGTGGTCACCCGATGAACGTCCACGTTCACCGCCGCCGGCCTGACCAAGTGGCGGCCTGGCTGCGCGATGCCGGGTTCACCGTCGAGGCCCACATGCTGACCGACCCCGACAAGAGCGTTCCAGGTGCGGTCCTCTTCGCACGCCGTCAGCCCGAGAGCCCCTAGCCACGCCGGTCCCCGACATCTTCGGGGGTCACGGCCAGGGCTGCCGGAAAGTCACTGGCTTCCCGTTCCCTCCAGCGATGAGACTTCCCACGTGGCACTTCACGAGAACGAGATCCCGGTCGACGAGACGATCGTCCGATCACTGCTGAAAGCGCAGTGCCCGGAGTGGGCCGCCCTACCGTTGTCGCCCGCAGGCGCGGGCACGGACAACACCATGTACCGACTGGGCGATGACCTGCTCGTGCGCCTTCCACGAACCGCCGACAACGGGAGGTCCGTACGGAAGGAACAGGAATGGCTTCCCCGCCTGGCGCCCCTCCTCCCATGTCCGATTCCCGAGCCCGTCCACGCCGGGACGCCCACCGACGCCTTCCCATTGGTCTGGTCGGTCTACCGCTGGATCGACGGTGCCGAGGCCGGCCCCGACACCGTTCAGGACTGGTCCGCATTCGGAACCGACCTCGCGAAGGCCGTGAGGGAGCTCCACCGCATCGACCTCATGGGAGCGACCCGTGCAGATGGCCTCAGCTGGTATCGCGGAGGCGGTCTGGGGCCGTGCGACCAATGGATCAGTGGGTGTTTCGACGACTGTCGGACCACCGTGGGTTCAGAGCTCGACGTCGACGCTCTGGAACAGTTGTGGCGAGCCGCGCTCTCACTGCCCGAGCCCACCGGACCTCATGTGTGGCTCCACGGCGACCTCAAGCCGACCAATCTCCTGGTCCGGGAAGGCAAACTCCACGCGGTCATCGACTTCGGAGGGCTCTCGGTCGGCTTGCCCGACGCCGAGCACTCCACCGTCTGGGACCTGCCGTCACAGGCGCGACAGGCTTACTGGGACACCTTGAACCTCGACGAGGTGACCTGGACCCGCGCCCGCGCCTGGGCGGTCGCGGTGGGCGTCAGCGGGATCTCCTACTACTGGGACACCTTCCCGGCCTTCGTCGCCGAATGCCGGGCACGACTTCAGGCAATCCTCGCCGACGCCGCCACGCGTTGAGTGGCCTCCTGGCACAGGAGGAAGGGCACCAGTACGACCTGGTTCACGCCCACGGCGACTACGACCTGGAGTGGGACGCCACCACGGCAAGCCCACGCGAATGCGCCCAGCGCATCAAAAAGCTCCTCCCGCACCGCCCGAACCCGACCGCCTTCACCCGACTCCGCCGACGCCACCTGCCAGGCGGCCCCGCCGACGTCGATGCGACGGGACACCGGTGATTCCCGAACGCCATGCATGATCCTCGGAGTTCACCTGCACATGACAGATGAATTGGGTTGCGGCTGAGCGGCCGGCCCGGTGGGGTGCCTGGTTCCTCGGCGACGTGAGCGGGTTCTCCCCGGGCACCGTCAGCGCCCTGCTCGTGGCCGTCGGTGTGGCGTGTCTGGCCGGGGTGAGCATCACCGGCGCGCTGCTGGACCGCTTCCCGCACGCCGCCCTGACCACTGCCGTGGGCACGCAGGCGGTGGGCATGCTCGGCCTGTACGCCGCCGGTGACCATCCGGTGGCCGCGGTGGTGTTCCTGCTGTTGATGGGCGGTGCACTCGGGCCGGTGTTCATGACCACCCAGAACGCGATGCTGCATTGCGCACCGGGCCGCACGGATATCGCCCTCGCGGCGAACTCCGGTTCCTACAACGCCGGTATCGCTGCGGGCGCCGCGCTCGGTGGGCTGGTCCTGCCGCTGGCCGATATGAGAGGCGCCTTCCTCGCCGGCGGGCTGCTGACGTCGGGGGCCTGCGCGGCGCTGCTCGGCGGGCGGGCGGCCGCCCGGCCGTGACGACTCACGTACTTCGGTCAGGGTGGTTGTGCGTGCGCATTCCTCTGAGCCCTGGGCCGGGCCGGAGTGATCAGCCGCGGCGGAGTGATCAGCCAGGTCAGACACGTCAGCCAGAAGCCGGGTGACCGGCCAGCCGGATCTCGCGTGCCCCGAGTTCGCGGGCCGTCTCCACGAACGCCTGTACGTGCGGTGCGGGGGCGGATTCGGGCAGGACGAGCGCCCATTCGGTGAGCGGTGCGTCCTCGATCGGGACCAGCGCCACACCGGGATAGGCGTAATAGCGCGATACATGGGCGTTGAGCGGGCAGACCACGCGCCCGGTGGCCACCAGGGCCAGGACCTCGTGGAAGGTCCTCGCCTGCGGGCCGCGGTGGACCAGGCGGCCGCCCGGCGTCCGTTCCGGGCACATCGCCCGGAACCACTCCTCGGGCGTACGTGTGCCGGGATCCGGAAGGGTCCGGCCTGCCAGGTCCTCGAGGGACACCCGAGCCCGTGCCGCCAGGTCGGAGCCCGCGGCCACAGCCAGGACCCGGCCTTCCGTCAGCACTACGGGACCGGCCCGGAGTCCGGGCTCGGGCACCGGGAGCCACATCAGTTGGGCCGCCGCCTCGCCTGCCCGCATCCGGGCGAGCGGATCGCTGAAGTGGTACTCCACGAACTCCACGCCGCAGTCGGGGTGACGGGCGCCGAAATCATCGACGAGCCAGGTCAGTTCGGAGGGCAGTACGCCCATCACCCCCAGCCGCACGGCTCCGGAGCAACCGCGGGCGCTATCCGCCGCCCGGGTCAGGGCTTTGCGGATCAGCCCGTAGCCGGGGCGGAGATCGTCGCGCAGCCGACGGCCCAGGGGTGTCAGTGTCACGGTGCGGGTGCTGCGGTCGAACAAGGCTCCGCCCAGGCCGCGTTCCTGCCGGCTGATGGACTGACTCACGCGCGCCTGGGAGAGATGCAGCCGCTCCGCGGTCCGGCCGAAATGCAGTTCCTCCGCCAGGGTCAGGAAGATCTCGATGTCCCGCAGTTCCACGGATCCCCCATTCATCACTCCCGCTTATGGCTGTCTTGCGCAAATCGGCGTTGCTCCGGCCGATCAGCCTAGGCGAGACTCGGCCATGCCCAACTGGGCCGTCGGCGCACGGCCGTGAGGAGCGTCGGCCGCGTCTGCCGCCCTCTCTCCTCTCCGTACCGTCCGCCGACGCGCACCGCACAGCACCGCATCGCATCGCATCGCATCGCATCGCATCGCACAAAGGAACCGCGCTTTGACACCTGATCCGGCCACCGTTCACCCACTTCCCGCGCACGACCGCGTGGTGTTCCTCAAACCGCTAATCGCCTCACCGAAGATCGTCGTCGGCGAATACACCTACTACGACGATCCCGGCGGCGCGACGGAGTTCGAGCACCGCAATGTGCTCTACGCCTACGGGCCGGAGCGCCTGATCATCGGCAGGTACGGCGCCATCGCGACGGGAACCCGTTTCCTGATGGCCGGCGCCGAGCATCCGACGATGGGGGTGTCCAGCTACCCGTTCACCATGTTCGGCGGTCGCTGGGCCGAGGAAACCCTGGACATCGTGATGGCCATGCCCAGCCGTGGTGACACGGTCATCGGCAACGACGTCTGGTTCGGTCACCGGTCGACCGTCATGCCGGGTGTGCACATCGGCGACGGCGCCATCATCGCGGCCGGTGCCCTGGTCGTCGCCGACGTCCCTCCGTACACCGTCGTCGGCGGCAACCCGGCCAAGCCGATCCGGCAGCGGTTCAGCGACGACGACGTCGAGCGGCTTCTCCGCGCGGCATGGTGGGACTGGCCCGTCGACCTGGTCACCGAACACGCACGCACCATCATGGCCGGAACCCCCGCCGACATCGCGCGCATCGCCGCCGAGCACGGGCTGGAGAAGACCCTGTGACCCGGGTGTCCATCGCCGAGCACGCTGTGGCCGACAGCGAGGCCGGACCGTACGCCATCACCACCGGGCCGGACGGCGCGCTGTGGTTCACCCTGGTCCACAGCGGTCGGGTGGGCAGGCTGGTCCCTGGCGAGGAGACCCCCGGCGGCTGGTTCGTGGTCGACGTGGCCGACCGTGCGGAGGCCGTCGAACTGGCCAGGTCCCTGCCCACTCCGGAGACGATCGAGATCCGCCCGCTCCTCGAATCCGCCTGAGCTCCGTCACCGTCGTACCGGAGGCTCACGTCCGGTCGACCGGTCCCGGCCCGTACCGCGCGGCGAGGGACCTCGCCGGGCGGTACGGGCTACGGGCTACGGGCGCCGTGCGACGAGGACGAACTCCCCGCCCGGCCGGCCGGGCGCATCGCGTACGTCCGCGACCCGGACACCCGGTCACCCGGCCGCGGCGCCGAACCACCGGGGCAGTACGGCAAGCAGATCCGCCTGGTTCTCGCCGGCCCACACCACATGGCCGTCCGGCCGCAACAGCACGGCGGGCACGTCCAGTTCCTCGCAGGCGTCAACGACATGGTCCACGCGGTCCGTCCAGCCCGCCGCCGAGAGCCGGCCGGTCCGGTCGAGCAGCAGCCCCCGGCCTTCGTGCATCAGCCCGTAGAGCCGGCCCTCCTTCAGCTCGACGTCCCGCATCCGCCGGCCGAGCAGTTCATGCCCCTCGCCGAAGTCGTAGGCGACGTCGACCGCGGTGATGACGCCGGTCACGTACCGGTTCACCTCCTCGAAGTCCATCAGCTTCGAGAACAGCTCCCGCAGCGCGGTCGCACCGGGGCTGGTCCCCAGCAGCGTGATCTGCGCGCGGGTGTTCGCCAGTACGGCGGCGCCCACCGGATGCCGTTCGGCGTGGTAGCTGTCGAGCAGCCCGTCCGGCGCCCAGCCGTCGACCGCCGCGGCCAGCTTCCAGCCGAGGTTGAACGCGTCCTGCACGCCGAGGTTCATCCCCTGCCCGCCGGTGGGCGGGTGGATGTGCGCCGCGTCGCCGGCCAGCAGCACCCGGCCGGCCCGGTAGCTCTCGGCCTGCCGGGTGGCGTCGCCGAACCGGGAGAGCCAGCGCGGCGAGTGCACGCCGAAGTCGGTGCCCGCGACCCGCCGCAGCTGCTGCTTGAAGTCGTCGAGTGTCGGGGCCGTCGCACGGTCCTCGGACACCCCGTCGGCGGGCACGACGATGCGCCACGCCGTCCCGTCACCGCTGGGGGTGACGCCGAACCGCAGCTGAGTCCTGCGGACCTCCTCGACGACGGCGGCGATGATCGCCGGGTCCTCGGTCACCTCCATGTCGCCCAGCAGCGTCTCGACCGTGGCGGGCTCACCGGGGAACCCGATGCCGAGTCGCTTGCGCACCACGCTGCGGCCGCCGTCGCAGCCGACGAGGTAGCGCGAGCGCAGCCGCGTGCCGTCCGCCAGCTCGACGTCCACCCCGTCCTCGTCCTGGCTCACGGCGACGACTTCGCAGCCGCGCCGGATCTCCGTACCGAGTTCGAGGGCACGCTCGTTGAGCAGCCGCTCGGTGACCGGCTGCGGGGTCGCGAGGCCGTACGCGTGCGCCGTGTCCAGCCGGTCCGGCCACGGCTTGATGATGCCGCCGTAGAGACCGCCGGCCCGGAACTTCTCACTGACCGCGAGGAACCGGTCCAGCAGTCCGCGCTGGTCCATCATCTCGACGCTGCGCGCGTGGAGGCCCTGCCCACGGGACTCCCTGGTCGGCTCGGTCAGCTTCTCCAGCACGACCGTCCGCACGCCGTGCAGACGCAGTTCGGCGGCCAGCATCAGGCCGGTCGGTCCGCCACCGGCCACGAGCACATCAATCATCCGCACGCCCATTCATTTGAGATCGGCTATCGACCGGCTCGCCAATCCGCCTGGCCCATGTATCCGCAAACACATATGAGTTACGCGGATCTGTCATTTCCCCCGGTTCCGGGCCGTGGCCGATCATTCTGTGGGACACCCCGGGCCTTGCCGCAAGCCCCCCGGTGCGCTATATGTTGAGAGTGGAAAGGAGTGAGTAGCCCTCTTTCCACCTTCCGCGGCGTTCCCGGGAATCTCCCGCCGCCCTCCGCGCACTCGGTCAGCGTCTCCCGCGACAGCTTCGTGCGATTGCGCCGGACTACGTCATGGGCCGGAGCCGTGATCCGTAGAGTCTCGGGGCAACTCGCCCCACACAAGAGGAGATTCACGTGCATCCACTGGCGCTCGAACAGGACTTCCGGATGCGCGCGGACCGGCTTCGGAGCTGGGGAATCGGGTTGCTGGTCTGCGCCTGCCTGTTCTGGATCTACGCCGCGTGGCAGGTATTCACGCCGTACGACTCCACCTACAACGCGGTGGACTGCCCCGCACCCATCAACTCCGAACCGAGGGACATCTACTTCGCGGATTCCGGATCCGCGCACGAAAGCGCCCTGCAATGCGCATCCGACCGGAACTGGCCCCAACCGCTGGCCGCGCTGGTGCTCTCCATCCCTCTTTCACTCATAGGCACCGGGCTGTTGACCGCCGGGACGGTCAGTATCCGGCTGCGCCACCACGAGGCCGCACTTCATAGCGCTCAGAGCGCTCAGAGCTGAGGCGGGAACCTTTCAGGGGCGGCACGGGCGGGTCCGGATGGACCCAAACCCGTGCACCCGCACCGGCCGACCCGCCAAGCCGGCCCCGTCAGGCGGGCCTCGCGCTGCGGAACGCGCGCCGGTAGCTGTCCGGCGGGACCCCGACGATCCGCTTGAACTGGCGCCGCAGCGTCGTGGCGGTGCCCATACCGGTCGCGAGGGCGACCGCCTCGATGGACTCGTCGGTGGCCTCCAGCAGCTCCTGGGCGCGGCGTACGCGCTGGGTCAGGAGCCACTGGATCGGCGTCTGCCCGATCACCGACCGGAACTGCCGTCCCAGGTGGCGCGGGCTCGTGTTCGCCTTCCGCGCCAGATCGGTCACGCTCAGCGGCTGGTCCAGCCGCTGCTGGGCCCAGGCGAGCAGTTGGGTGAGCGCGTGGTCCCCGGACACCTGCACCGGTGTGGCCACGAACTGCGCCTGCCCGCCCGCCCGGTGCGGCGGCATGACGAGGCGGCGCGCGACCGAGTTGGCCAGGGCGGCACCGTGGTCGAGGTGGATCAGGTGCAGGCAGAGGTCCACGGCGGCGGCCTTGCCCGCGGCCGTGAGCACGCTGCCGTTGTCCGTGTACAGGACGTCCGGGTCGACCACGGCCAGGGGATGGCGGGCGCTCAGCTCGGCGGCGTGGGCCCAGTGCGTGGTGGCCCGACGGCCGTCCAGCAGGCCCGCGGCACCGAGCACGAACGCCCCGGTGCACAGGGAGGCCACCCGGGCACCCGCCTCGTGCGCCGCGCGTACGGCCTCGACCAGCTCCGGCGGCGGCGGTACGTCGATGTCGGCGCACGCCGGCACGATCACGGTGTCGGCTGTGGCGACCCGGTCCAGCCCGTGATCCGGCTCGACCTCGAACGGGCCGACCCGCACCGGCCCGGGGCCGCAGAGCAGGACGTCGTACCAGCCGTCCGTGGCCTCGCGCGGGGGGTTGCCGAAGATCTCGTAGGCCACGCCGAGTTCGAAGTGCAACAGGTCACCGGCGGTCAGCAGAGCGACAGTTGGCATGTCCGAAAGTGTACGCATGATGTCGTTCCAGACCATCACCTTCGCCTGCCGCCCGCACCGAGACTGGAGCCATCACCACATCGAGAGCGGGGAACCATGAGTACAGCGGCTGCAGTAGTGGTCTACGGGGCGACCGGGCACACCGGCCGGTTCATCGTCGCCGAACTCCGTCGGCGCGGCTTCACCCCGGTCGTCTCCGGCCGCAGCGCGGACCGGCTGGAGGCGCTGGCCGCCGCGTGGGGTGATGTGGTGGTGCGCCCGGCCGCCGCGGACGACGCGAGCGCGCTGGACCGGGCTCTCGCCGGCGCGGTGGCGGTCATCAACTGCGCGGGCCCCTTCGCGGTGACGGGCGGACCGGTCGTCGAGGCGGCTCTGCGTGCGGGCATCCCGTACGTCGACGTCGCGGCGGAGATCGAGGCGAACGTCGCGATGTTCGCCGACCACGCGGAAGCGGCCCTGGAGTCGGGCACGCCCGTCGTGCCGGCGATGGCCTTCTACGGCGGGCTGGGCGACCTGCTGGTGACGGCGGCGATGGGCGAGTGGACGGCCGCGGACACCGTGGACGTCGCGTACGGGCTGAGCAGCTGGCACCCCACGGCCGGCACCCGGGAGGCCGGGCAGGTGTCCCATGAGCGCCGCGCGGGCCGCCGGGTGAGGTTCGCGGACGGCGCGCTGCGGTACCACGACGACAAGGTGTCGCAGGAGGAGTGGCTCTTCCCCGAACCGCTGGGCCGGCGCACGGTGATCACGGAGTTCACCATGGCCGACGTCGTCACCGTCCCCAGCCATCTGGACGTGCCCCGGGTCCGCACCCACATGAGCGTCGAGGCCGCGGGGGACCTGGCGACGGCGGACACTCCGGCGCCGGAGGCGGTCGACGCGCTGGGGCGGTCGAACCAGACGTTCGTCGTCGACGTCCTGGTCCGCGCCGGCGGCGTCGAACGCCGGGCCACGGCCCACGGCCAGGACATCTACGCGGTCACCGCGCCCTTGGCGGTGGAGGCCGTCGAGCGCATCCTGGCCGGGCGCACCCGGACCACGGGAGCGGCCTCGGCCGGTGCGATGTTCGACGCGGCGGACTTCCTCCGCTCACTGGCCCCGTACGTGACGGTCGAGCTCCCGGCCGCCTGACCGGCCGCACGCCGACGCGCCTCCCGGAAGCGGACGGGCCGCACGCCGGCACGACTCCGGAAGCGGACCGGGCGGACGTCGGCGCGGCTCCCGGAAGCGGACCGGGCGGACGTCGGTTTCAGGGCGCTGCCGCCCCGGAACTCCCGGCCAGTTCGGGACGGTGGTCCGACACCCACCGGTGCGCGGCGCGCACTTCCTCGACGACGCCTGACTCCCGTATCCGGATCATGGCCGGATCACCCCGGCCGGCGGCCGCTTCGATGCCGCGCGCGCACCGGTCCTGCCACCACAGGACCGAGTCCACGATCCGGCCCTGGCCGGCGATGCCGTACGCCTCGCGGATGAGCGCGATGCGGCGGGCGGCCTCCGGCACGTCCGTCACGGCGGGTCCGAGGTCCAGGTACTGCCAGCAGACGTGCGCGACATCGTGGATGCGTTCGCCCGGGGCGGCGAGGTCCCAGTCGATGAAGGCCAGCGGGCGCCAGTCACCGCCGTCGACGGCGTAGACGGTGTTCTTCGGCGCGAGGTCGTTGTGGCAGACGACCTCATGGGCACCGGCGAGCGGCGTACCGGCCGTCAGGTCGTGGAACTCGCGGAGGAGCTCCGCCACCCGCACCAGGGCGGCGTCCGTGCAGGCCTTCCGCCGGTCACCCGGCTGCCAGGCCGCCCGGCCGTCGATGTGGCCGAGGATCTCCCGCCCCTGCCCGTCCACACCCAGGTAGCGGGGCGCACCGGACCAGCCACGCCGTTCGAGGTGTCCCAGGAGCCCATGGACGAAGTCCGGGCGCGCGGGCGGTGTCCGCCGCACGGTCGCTCCGACACGGACGACGTCATTGACGAACCCACCGGACAGGACCGTCTCCGTCTCCGTCTCCGTCTCCGGCTCCCGCTCCCGCTCCCGCTCCCGCTCAGTCTCCGTCTCCGGCTGCGGCTCCGGCTGCGGCTGCGGCTCCCTCATACGGACAGTCCGGCAGCGGCCCCGCCCAGGAACTCGGCGGCGGTCGCCGTGAACCGCTCGGCGTCGTCCACCCACGGATAGTGCCCCGCCCCCGCCTGCACGACGAGTGCGGCATCGGGGAACAGGGCGGCGAACGCGGCCACCGACGTCGGCGGACTGTTCAGGTCGAACTCACCGGCGAGCAGCAGAACGGGCGCCGCGAGGGCCGCGAGCGCGGTGCGGGTCGCCTCCGGGTCGAAGGCGCCCTCGGCCCCGAAGAGTGCGACGGCTTGCGGATTGTCCGGCCGGCCCGCCGCGTGATGGTCCCGTGCCGCCTCGTCCCACCGCCCGTAGAAGAACGGGTCGACAGCCGGCCAGTCCGTGCCCGTCCCCCGGTTGATCGCCTCCAGAGCGGCGAACGCCCCCGGGAACCACGGCTCGTCGCTCCGCAGCCGCGCGACCGCCCGGCGCTCCTCCCAGCCGGTCTCGATGCCGACGGCCCGGGCCCCCGGTGTGACCAGGGCGAGCCTGCCGACCCTTGAAGGGTGACGGGCCGCGTACTGCGCCGCGATGTTCGCACCCGCGGAGTGGCCGAGCAGATCCGCACGGGAAAGGCCGAGGTGGTGGCGCAGCGCCTCGACGTCGTCGACCAGGCGGTCGCAGCGGTACGAGGACATGTCCTCGGGAACCGCCGACCGGCCGGTGCCGCGCAGGTCGAGGACGACGAGGCGGCGGTGGGCGGACAGGCCGCCGAGGTCGCCCAGGTAGCGGGAGTCCGTGGGGCCTCCGGGGACGCAGATGACCGGGTCACCGTCTCCTTCGCCGTACGTGCGGTAGGCGAGCCGGGTTCCGTCGGTGGCGCTGAAGATCGTCATTGAGTACACCCTGCCATTCATAACCAGGTTGTACAACCTGGTTATGAATGAGTGGTGGCGGTATATAACTGAGGTGTGGCAGGCGCAGAGAACACGCAACAGAATCCCGGAACGCTGACCGAGGAGCAGGCCGCGCGGATGCTCGCCGGCATGAACGACGTCATCCGCGCCGGCGAGGAGATGAGGAAGCTCCGGGCCGAGATGATCAAACTGTTCGTCGGTTTCGGCTGGACCCAGGACCGTATCGCCCGGCTCACCGACATGAGCCAGCCCGCCGTGTCCAAGCAGGTGACGAAGTACCGGAGCGCCGATCCGGCACCCCCGGTGGACCTGTCCCTCGACCAGCACGACGTTCCGTGGCTCGAAGGGCGCCTGTGGGGGCTCGCCGAGGACCTCTCCGAGACGTACCCCGACACCGCCCGCTGCACCCGCTGCGTCGGCGCCCTCGCCCGGGGGAAGAAGCGCTTCACGCCCGAGAACGTCGACGAGCTCCGCCGCCTCGTCGAGGAGGACCTGCGCCTGCATGCCACGGAACCGGCCGGCGGCCGGGCGGGCGGCAGCCACCGGAGCGCGTACGACGAGATCAGCCGCGGCCTCGACCTGCCGGCCACACCTGACACCGCCCAGACCGCCCCGACCGCCCCCGCCTCCGTACGCCGCGCCCTCGCCCACCGGATCCAGCGCGACCGACTCAGGGGCGACGCCTGACCGTTCGGCTGCGGCCCGCACGCGACGCCTGACCGTTCCGCCCCCGCGCTCAGTCGCTGCGGGCGCGTACGGCGAGCGTCGCCGCCAGGATGCTCGGGACGAGCAGCAGACCGAAGGCGGCGGCGTACCCCGCCAGGTCGTCGGAGCCGAAGCCCAGGAAGAGGTTGAACAGGGCCGAGGCGACACCCATCACCGCCATCTGGCCCAGGTTCTGACTGGTCTGCATCGCGCTGCTGGCGTATCCCTGCCGGCCCGGCGGGCTGTGATTGAGCGAGAGCAGCGTGAGCGAGGGGGCGACCATGCCCATGCCGACGGCCGCGAGGACCATGGCCGCGGCCGCGGTCAGCAGGGGCGTCGCGGGCAGCGTCCCCACCGCGGCGATCGCCACCGCCGCCGCCATCACCAGCGCACCGGCCGTGACCAGGCCGTGGCGGGAGACGCGCCCCTGGAGGCGGCCCTGAAGCCAGGAGGCGCCCGCCCAGGCGATGGCGGCCCCGGTGAAGGCCAGACCGGTCTGCACGGGCGGCACCCGCCGCGCGGTGGTCAGCAGCAGGGGCACGAAGGCCTCCAGCGTGAAGTACGCGCCCGACGTCAGGCCGCGCAGCAACACGGCGGCGGGCAGTCCGCGGACGGCGCGCCAGGTGCCCGGCGGCAGCAGTCGCGGTACGAACACCACCAGCAGGGCGACCCCCGCCACCCCGCACAACAGATGGCGCACGTCCCAGCCCGAGACGGCGTACTGCCCCAGCGCCGCACCCACGCTCACCGCCGCGGCGACCATCAGCGCGGGCCGCGGCACCCGGCCCTCGGAGGGGCCGGACTCCACAGAACCCGACGCCACAGAACCGGACTCCGCAGCACCGGACTCCGCAAGACCGGGCCCCAGCGGCTTCGAGGGCGGCTTCGAGGGCGGCTTCGAGGGCGCCTGCCAGGAACGGCTGCGCAGCAGGACGACCACGGCCAGCGACGGAATCACGGTCAGGGCGGCCAGGCCGAAGAACACGACCCGCCAGGACCACCAGGCGGCCACGAGTCCCGCCAGCGGCGGGCCGGTCAGCGACGGAATGATCCAGCAGGTACTCATCAACGCCAGGGCACGCGCGCGCAGTCGGTCCGGATAGGCGTGGGCGATGGCGGTGTTGATGGCCACCGCGATCATTCCGGCCGCCACCCCGTCCAGGAAGCGGCCGACCGCCAACTGCCAGATGGAGGTGCTGGTGGCCGACACCACCAGGGTGACCACGGCCAGCACCACACCCGCAGCCAGTGGGCGCCCCGCCCCGGCCCGGTCCGCCCAGTCACCGCCCAGCACCCCGCCGAACAGGCTCGCTGCGACGAAACAGCCCGCCACCAGCGGGTAGAGCGACACCCCGTCCAGCTCGCGGGCGGCCACCGGCAGCATGGGGACGACGGCCAGTGCGGCGAACCCGGTCAGGAACATCACCGCGGCGAAGCTGAGCGTGGCGGCCGCGTACGTCCGCGAGAACAGGCGCTCCGCTTCCTCGCCGGCCTCGGGCTTGGCCGTTGCCTGGCCTGTCATCGCCGCCCGCCCGTCGCCGGCCGGCCGGATCGGGGGTCGCCGAGGGCTTCCGCGTACCCGTCGACGAGTGCTTTCGGATCTTGGGTCACGGGCGCCCAAGCTATGCGGGGCGCACCACGGCCCGCCACTGGATTTCGCACCGCCGCCCGCCGCCCGCCGCCTACCCCGCCGCCCGTCACCGACGGCCCGCCGGCTGGCCGCTCACGTACCCAACAGCCCCGCGCTCGCGGCCCGTAGCGCCTCCCCGCCCCTCCCCGTCAGCAGATCCGTGTTGTCCGTCCACTGGTCCACGGCCCCCGTCAACGGCAGGCCGCGCAGTTCCGGGTCGGTGACCGAGGCGGCCAGCGGGCGGGCGAAGCGTTCCGCGTGCAGGACGAGGAACGGACGGCCGTGGTACGGGCGGGGGGACGGGTCCACCGGGTCGACGAGGCCGGACTCGTTCTGGCGGGTCGCCACCGCCTCGTACGCGGCGCAGAGGTGCCGCTCCCGCTCCGCGTAGTCCGTTGCCGCCAGCGCCCCGCGCAGGGAAGGCAACAGCGTTCCAGCCGCGCCCAGTTGGGAGAACGCACTGCCCAGCCACTTGCTGTACGGCGCGTACCGCCGCTCGAGCAGCAGGCTCAGCCGCATGAGGTCACGCACCAGCCGGGCGGCGACCACGGCCGAGCCGAGCTCGTCGCCGACCTCGGCGCAGCGTCCGACGAAGGCCTCCTCCTGGGAGATCCGCTGCCACTGGCAGGCCAGCAGATACCGCCACACCTGTTCGGGGTACCGGGCCAGCCTCGCCCGCGCGGCGGTGAGGCGGCCGGGGCCGTCGTGGAACACCGCGCCGCCGGTGATCTCCGCGAGCTTCTGCTGCGGCATCGCGAGCCAGTCCAGCACGCCCGGTTCGGCGCTCGCGGCGTCGAACCCGGCTTCCCGGGTCAGCCAGGCGCCGAGGTCGTACGTGGACACGCGGTGGTTGACCGGCCCGTCGGTCGCCTCCATGTGACCGACCGGGTCGAGCGGGTCGTCGGCGGCGCGGAAGTGGGTGGGCCAGCCGCGGATGTCCTTCGGCAGCCGGTCCGCCAGGAGCCGTCGGATCGCGTCGCCGTGTGCCGCCAGGTCCTCCGGGGCGAGAAAGAGGTCCAGACGCGGCCCCCAGTCGTGGTCGGCCGACCGCGCGGTGTCGAAGCCGAGCACCTCGGAGCCGGATCCGATGCGCGCGGCGGCGTACGGCAGGCCGGGGAGGGCGTCATCGAGGACCGGCCGCACCGCCTCCTCGTACAGGATCCGGGAAAGCTCCAGACCGGGCAGGAAGGCGGCTTCGGCGTGGTTCATACGGCCAGACTGCTGGCGCCGGAGCGGATCGGCCAGCCAATATCCGGGGCCGAGTCCGGGACCGGACCCAGGGCCGAATCCGAGACCGACCCGGGGCCGGCCCCTGACCGACCCCGGGGCCGCCCCCGAACCGACCCCGGACCGACCCCGCGCCGACCCCGCCCCACCCCGGGCCGAAAGCTCTACTTGCGGACGATCCACCACAGACCGAATTGTTACGCTGGCAGACATGACCGCCATGGACCCCACCCGCACCGCACCGGACCTCTCCTACCTCCTAGACCACACCAGTCACGTCCTGCGGACCCAGATGTCGGCGGCGCTCGCCGAGATCGGGCTCACCGCGCGCATGCACTGCGTCCTGGTCCACGCCCTGGAGGAGGAGCGCACCCAGATCCAGCTCGCCGAGATCGGCGACATGGACAAGACCACGATGGTGGTGACCGTCGACGCCCTGGAGAGCGCGGGCCTCGCCGAGCGCCGGCCGTCCAGCCGGGACCGGCGGGCAAGGATCATCGCGGTCACCGAGAAGGGTGCCGCCCTGGCCGGACAGAGCCAGGAGATCGTGGACCGGGTGCACGCGGAGGCCCTGAGCAGCCTCCCCCGCGCGGACCGGGACACCCTCCTGCGCGCCCTGAACCAGCTGGCCGCCGAGCACCTGGCCACCCCGGCCGAGAACCCGCGCCCGGTACGCCGGGCCCGCCAGAGCCAGAAGTAGGCGCCGCGGCACCCACTCGCAGGGCAGCGAGATCCCCGATCACCGAACCGCCCGCGAGACCCCCGGAAAATAGAACCGAAAGAAATAGTCCGCAACAAAACCATCTGCTAAGTTCTCTCTTGTCGAACCGACCGACAGGAGAGCCCGATGTCTGCCCGCGCCACTACCGCTATCGCGCCCATCGCCCCCGCCCCCTCACCCGCCGGGACCCGCTCGCGCGGGATCGCACTCGGCGTGATCGCCACCGGTCTGCTGATGACCGTGCTGGACGGCTCGATCGTGACCGTGGCGATGCCCGCCATCCAGAACGACCTCGGGTTCACGCCCGCCGGCCTCAGCTGGGTCGTCAACGCCTACCTGATCGCCTTCGGCGGTCTGCTGCTGCTCTCCGGGCGGCTCGGCGACCTCATCGGCCGCAAGCGGATGTTCCTGGCCGGCACGGCGGTCTTCACCGCCGCCTCCCTGCTCGCGGGGGCGGCCGGATCCCCCGCCCTGCTGATCACCGCCCGTTTCCTCCAGGGCGCGGGCAGCGCCATGGCCTCGGCGGTCGGTCTGGGCATCCTCGTCACCCTCTTCACCGAGAGCCGCGAACGGGCCCGCGCCATCGCCGTGTTCAGCTTCACCGGCGCGGCAGGGGCTTCGATCGGCCAGGTGCTCGGCGGCATACTCACCGACGCCCTCGGCTGGCACTGGATCTTCTTCATCAACCTGCCGATCGGACTCGCCGCGCTCCTGGTCGCGGTGCGCGTCCTGCCCGCCGACCGCGGACCCGGACTCTCCGGCGGCGCCGACATCATCGGCGCGCTCCTGGTCACCGCGGGGGTGATGCTGGGCATCTACTCCGTCGTCGAGGTCGAGTCGTACGGATGGGTCTCGGCGCACACACTCGGTCTGGGCACCCTCGCCCTGGTCCTGCTCGCCCTGTTCGTCGTCCGCCAGACCACGGCCTCCGCCCCGCTGCTGCCCCCGCGGATCCTCGCGTCACGCAGCGTCGCGGGTGCCAATCTGGTCCAACTGCTCATGGTGGCGGCGCTGTTCTCGTTCCAGATCCTGGTGGCGCTGTATCTCCAGCAGGTGCTCGGTTACGGTGCCACCGCCACCGGACTCGCCATGCTGCCCGCGGCCCTGGTCATCGGCGCGGTGTCGCTCGGGGTCTCGGCCCGGCTGAGTGCCCGGTTCGGCGACCGGAACGTGCTGCTGGTGGGGCTGGTGCTGCTGATCGGCGTGCTCGGCCTGCTGGCCCGGATCCCCGTCCACGCGCACTACGCCACCGATCTGCTTCCGGTGATGCTCCTCGCCGCGGGCTTCGGCCTCGCCCTCCCGGCGCTGACCACGCTCGGCATGTCGGGGGCGGGCGAGGAGGACGCCGGGCTCGCCTCCGGGCTGTTCAACACCACGCAGCAGATCGGCATGGCCCTCGGCGTGGCCGTCCTGTCCACCCTCGCGGCCTCCCGCACCGACACCCTGCTCGCCGGGGGCCGCAGCCGGGCCGAGGCGCTGACCGGCGGCTACCACCTGGCCTTCGCGGTCGGGGCCGGACTGCTCACGGCGGCGTTCCTGGTCGCGCTCGTGGTGCTCAGGCGGCCGGGACACCGGACCGAAGCCACCACGTCCTGACCCGCAAGGCCTCCCCGTATCCAGCGGAGCCGACAGCCAACAGCCACCAGCCAGGAACCGGCAACCCCACCCGTACCACTCGTCCCGACCAGCCGAAGGACAGATCCCATGACCACACACCCCACCGACCCGGCCACTCCCACCACTCCCACCACTCCCACCACTCCCTCCGCCCTGGTCGAGAGCGAGTCGCAGTCCGGCCCCGGCGCAGGCCCCGCCCCGCGCGTGCTCACCGACGCCGAGCTGTCCCGGCTGCTCGGTGAGCAGCAGTTCGGGGTCCTGGCGAGCGTGCGGCGCACCGGGCATCCCCATCTGACGACCGTGCTCCACACCTGGGATCCCGAGGAGCGCGTGGTACGCGTCTCCAGCACCGCAGACCGCCTCAAGCCCCGCCGGTTGCGTACCGATCCGCACGCGGCGCTGCACGTCAGCGGGCCGGACGCGTTCTCGTTCGCGGTCGCCGAGGGCGAGGCGGAGGTATCGGAGCCGGCCGCGGTGCCGGGCGACGCGGTCAGCCTCGAACTGCTCTCCCTGACACCCGGTTTCGACGACCCGGCCGAGGAGGCGGCCTTCCTGGCCCAGGTCGTCGCGGACCGGCGCGTGGTGATCCGGCTCCGGGTCTCCAGGCTGTACGGAACGGCTCTGGACATCCCTGCCGCGGACTGAACACGGCGGCCGGCGCCTACCGCGGCCGCATGCGCGCGACACGGAAGCTCCAGGGTCTTTCGTTTGGGTCACCCCGCGAGCCCGGCATGACCCGGACGAGAGGCTCTAGGATCCCGCCCATGGCTACCGACCCCGGCTACACCTGCTCCCGCTGCGGCGAACACCACACGGAACTCCCGATGGGGTACTCGACCATGGCGCCCGACGTCTGGGACGCGAGCCTGGAGAACGATCCCGACAGCATGCTCTCGTCGGACCAGTGCATCGTCAGACACGAGCACTACTTCATCAAGGGCCTGATCGAGATACCCGTGATCGGCGGCCGGGAGCCGTTCTCCTGGGGTGTCTGGGTGTCCCTGAGCCGGGAGAACTTCGGCCGCGCCCTCGATGTGTGGGAGACGCCGGGCCGGGAGTCCGAGAAGCCGTACTTCGGCTGGCTGACCACCGAGTTGGGGCTCTACTCCCCTCGTACGACCAACCTCAAGACCAATGCGCACACCCGCCCGATCGGCCGTCGCCCGCTCATCGAGCTGGAACCCACGGATCATCCACTGGCCGTGGAGCAGCGCAACGGCATCACACTCGACCGGGTCCGGGAGATAGCCGAATCGGTGCAGCACGCCGAGCCCGGCCGATAGCGGCCGATAGCGGCCGGGAAGGGCTACTGACAGCCCGCACCGGTAAAGGGGGACCTACCGGCCTCCGCCGTCGCCGCCGCCGTCCCCCAGCCCCGACCGCAGCTGCGCGAAGCCCAGCTCCGCCGTCTCGACCGCCTCCCCGTACAGCGCGTCCGCGCTGCTCCCCTCGTCGATCCGCCGCCAGTTCTCCATGGCCAGGATGCGCAGGGCCGCAACGATCTGGGCGGCGGCCAGCCGGTCCGTCATCCGGTCGCCCAGGGCGCGGGCGAGGGCGGCCTCCGAGCGTCCCTGGTAGCCGTGGAGCCGGGCCACCAGGGACGGGGTCCCGTACAGCAGCCGGTGGAACGCCAGCACCTGAGGTACGTCGCAGAGCCCCGTGACCGGGTCGCGCCGCTCCAGCCCGTCCAGGAAATGACGTCGCAGCGCGTCCAGCGGGGACTCGCCGTCCTCACGGGCGGCGACCACCCGGGCGGCCTCGTCCTCGTGGTCGGCGAACCGGTGCAGGGCCAGGTCCTCCTTGGCCGGGAAGTACCGGAACAGGGTCGGCTTGGAGATGTCCGCGGCGGCCGCGATCTCCGCCACCGAGACCTTGTCGAAGCCGCGCTCCAGGAACAGGGAGATCGCTGCTTCCGAGACCGCCTGATACGTCAGCTGCTTCTTCCGCTCGCGCAGGCCCATCGGCGCGTCCGGCCCACGGGCCGCATCCGCACCCGCACCCGCAGCCGCACCCGCACCCGCACCCGCATCCACGCCGGACCTGGGCTTCTCTCCGCTCATGACCATGAAGCGTACGCCCATGACCTCAACCGGACTTGACGTCCGCTGGACAGCCCGGCCCATGCCATACCCCCGCACGCCCCCACAGCCGCCGCCTCCCCGGGCCTGTCCCTCCCGCTACCCGGCCTCCCGCGCACGGATGAGCACGTCGACCCCGTCCAGCACCCGTTCGAGGCCGAACCGGAACTCACGGCCGGGATCGTCCCGCGCCCGCATCACATCGGATGCCATCAGGCGGGAGAGCGCGGGATGGCGTACGGGGTCGACCAGCCGGTTCATCGTCCGGGCATAGCCCTCCGTCACCTCCTGCGCCGGTACGCCGCGCGCCTCGACGGCTGCGCCGAGATCGCTCATCAGCAGGGCCTCGCTCCGCACGAAACCGCAGACCAGACGGATGACGGAGACCTCCTCGTCCGGTTCCAGGCCGGTGCCTTCGAGGGCCTGGAGGCCCTGTTCCCACCAGGCGACGGAGTGCGGGCTGGCGGGCGGCCCCGCTATGGGGATGCGGAGCATCCACAGGTTCCGGTGGAAGACCCCGCGCTGCGCCCACGCCCACCGCGCGAGCGCCTCCCGCCAGCCGGCCGCCTCCTCGAGAGCGGACAGCGGGGGCGGCGGGCCCATGGCCGCCTCCTGCATGAGGACGTAGAGCTCGTCCTTGGCCGCCACGTACCGGTAGAGCGACATCGTGGAGGCTCCGAGGTCCTTCGCGACCCGGCCCATCGACACCCCGCCGAGCCCTTCGGACGCGGCCACCGCCATCGCCGCGTTCACGATCCGCTCCAGGCTCAGTCCGGGCCTGGGCCCCTTCACCGGCCGTGCCCGCAGCCCCCACGCCGCCTCGATGCTGGCCGGCAGGCCCGTGCCCCCGGGCGAGCCGTATCGCTGCGTCACCTGAACCCCCTCCGTCCACGGGAGGTTCATCCTAGTTATGCGCAACCCTTACGAATGTTCCCGCAGCCACCGGCCGTAGGCGGCGGCCACCTGACGTACCGTCGGCTCACGCGTCAGCCCGAGCGCGCCGTGCGCCGCCCCGAGCACTTCCTGGATCCGCCGGGCCATCCGGGCCGGAGAGGCCGGAGAGGCCGGAGAGGCCGGAGAGGCCGGCTGCCGCCGGCTCCCCTCACCCCCGGGGCCGCGCAGCACGAGCGCGGCCCGGATCACATCCGTGTAGACGGAATGCGCCCGCCTGTAGGCGCGGAGCACGGGGAGATCGGCGTCCCAGCCGGCGACGCATTCGGGGCGCTTCGCCTCGACCGCCCGGAACCAGAGCCGGGCGATCCGGTCCGCCTCCTTCGCCGAGTACCGCATGAGGTGGAGGTGGCTGGCCAGCTCGTAGAGCGGATCGCCGATCCTGGCGAGCTCCCAGTCGATGGTCCACAGGTCGCCGCCGCGGTCGACGATGAAGTTGCGGCGGTGCAGATCACTGTGGAGCAGGGCGAAGGAACGGGGGGTCAGGTCTGCGGCCCGCGCCTTCAGGTCCGCCAACGCGCCGTCCCGCACGCCGAGTTCGGCGAACAGCTCCAGGTAGTCGGCGCCGTGTTCCCGGTAGACGCGTTGCTCGGTGAAGTCGATGAGGCGGCTCAGGAATCCGGCGGAGTCGCCGTCGCCGAGCGAATCGGGACCGGCACAGACCCTGCGGGCGCGGACGTCACGGATGTCGAAGGCGGCGAGCTCGCCGAAGAGCTGCCCGAGCCGGCCGCGATGCCGCCGCGAAAGGGCGTTGCCCGGCAGCCCGCCCGCCCTCGGTATCCGTCCCTCGATGTACCGCTGCACCGGCACATCGGGGCCCACCGGTTCCGGGACGCGGGTCACCCGTCCCCGGAGGTCGCGAAGCAGCTCCTCCTCCAGGAGGAAGCACCGCGGGTCGACCCGGAGCAGCCCCGGACGCGGCTCCCGGTACTTGGCCCGCCCGCCGCCGGGCAGCGGGACCGCGTAGGCCACATGATGATGCCCCTCAAGGGGCCCCTCGATGCCCGGATGATCCACGGGCAGCCCGAACCGTTCCGCCGCCCGGCGCTTGACCTCGGTCTCCAGCGACACCGCCATGCGGGCACACCCTCACACGAGTAACTCAGCCTCCAGCGAAGGAAGTTACCCGCACCGGATCCCGCGCCCAGCATGATCCGGTCAAGAGGCCCTGACTAGAACACATCCGGGCACCAGGCCCGTCGGCCCGCCCGCAGCACCGCGTCCGCCCGTGCCGCCGCACCCGGGGTCAGCTCCTCGACGCGGCCCAGCGCAGCCAGCCGCAGGACCGATTCGTCACCGAGGTACAGCGTGCCCAACTCCCTTACGTCCATGGCCAGATCGGCGGACCGGGTCGTCGGGGTGCAGGTGGCGCCGTCCTGCGTGGCATCCAGGTGGAAGCGGCCGGCCGCGAGGCCCGCGGTGTCGTGGATGTCCAGGACGAGGGAGCCGGGAACCGCGTAGGTGCGGGCCTCCAGTGCGCGTACGACGTCCAGGATGCGCACCCACAGGAAGTCCGCGTGCGTCACGACGCGGGCCGCGCGCGGGTCCGGGAGGAGGAGCGGGAGCAGGTCGTCGGGGGCGCGGTGGCCGGTGCGGATCGTGGTGATCCAGTCGACCGAGCACAGGAAGTGCCACAGCGCCCGCTCCGCCGCCGGGGTCGTCGCGATCAGGCTGCGTACCGTCGCCCGGTTGAGCGGCTGCTTGGCGTCGCCCCAGTGGTCGTCGGCGCGGTAGACGAGCAGCCCGTCGACGGTGCCGTCGGCCGCCCGGTAGACGGCGTAGAAGGGCTCGGTCCAGTGGTCGTTGGGGAAGAGGGCCTGGCCGGTCACCAGGTCCCACCAGCGTGCGCCCCGGCTCACTACCCCGTGCTGTCGCGCCCTCAGCCGGTCGTGCAGCTCCGGGCCCAGCTTGCGAACCTCCGCACCGTCCACCAGGTCGATCCGGCCGCCGTCCTCGGCCGACGGGACGGGGAGGTTCGCGGCGAGGCCCGTCCGGGGGATGTCGATCTCCCACTCGGCGGTCCAGGCCGCGGGCCCGAAGCCGTACCGCCCGTAGATCGGATACTCGGCCGCGATGAGGGTGGCGGCCACCTCGCCGCGCTCCTTGGCCGCCGCCAGGTCCGTGGCCATCATCCGCGAGAGCAGCCCGCGACGGCGGTGGGTGGGCGACACGGTGACGTTGGTGACCGCGTCGGTCGGCACAGTGGCACCGCCGACGACCGTCAGCTCCTGCGCGAACGAACGGAACGTCGCCACGCACCGCCCCGCGTCGAACACCCCCTGCATACGGGCCAGGTCCAGGTACGGCAGCCGCCCGGCCACCTCCTCGTCCGAGGGCGTCGGCGCCCGCAGGAAGCCGGTGTTCACTGCGCGCAGCCAGTCGTGCAGTTCGGATTCGGCGATGGGACGGGCGTCAAGGGTGGTCATACGCTCCACGCTAGGTACGGAGGGGCCGGAATGTCGCCCGGATTTCGGCCGGGTACGGGCAGCGGTGGGCCGCAACCCGGCCGGCGGCCAGGCAGGCAGGCGGGCAGGCCGGCAGGCAGATCAGCGGGTCAACGCGCCAACAGGCGAACTGATCAGCGCGCCAGCAGATCAGCGCGTCAACAGAACACCGGGTCAGCAGAACACCGGGTCAGCAGAACAGCGGGTCAGAACGCTGCCCGGATCTCCCCGACCTCCGCGCTGCCGCCCAGCAGCGGCGCCCTGCCGATCCGCGACACCACCGGGGCGTCGACCCCGAGCAGGCCCAGCGCGCGGGCCAGGACCGGTCCGAGCGCCCGGGTCGAACCGTCGTCGATCTTGAAGGCCAGCGCCCGGCCGTCCGCGAGTGCCACCGCCTGGACCGCCTCCGCGCCCATCTTGGACAGCGTGCCCGGCACCTCCCGCATCAGCCAGGTGTCGGGGCGCCGGGTGCCGGCGACGTACTCCGGGTGCGCGCGCATCGCGTCCGCCACCCGGCGCTCGGCCGTGCCCTGCTCCGCCGTGACGAACGTACGGAACGCACGCGCCAGACCCACCAGGGAGATCGCCATCAGCGGCGCCCCGCAGCCGTCCGTGCCGACGGCGGCGACCGGTTCGCCCGCCGCCTCCTCGACGACCCGGTGGACCAGCTGCTGGAGGGGGTGCGCCGGGTCGAGATAGCCGGCCGCGTCCCAGCCGTTCTGCGCGCAGACCGCGAGCATCGCCGCGTGCTTGCCGGAGCAGTTCATGGTGATCCGCTCCCGGACGTGGCCCGCGGCGAGGTAGGCCTCGGCCTCCACCGGGTCCAGCGGCAGATCGGGGGGCGTCTGCAGATCGTCGGGCGACAGCCCGTGCTCGGCGAGCATCCTGCGTACGAGATCGAGGTGGAAGCCCTCGCCCGAATGGCTTGCGGCGGCCAGCGCCAGCCGCTCCCCGGAGAGGTCGAGCCCGGCCCTCAGCACCGCGGCGGCCTGCATCGGCTTGTTGGAGGAGCGCGGGAAGACCGGAGCCGTCGGATCACCCAGGGTCAGCTCCACGCTGCCGTCGGCGGCCAGGACGACCAGGGAGCCCCGGTGGTGCCCCTCCACGAAACCGGACCGGACGACCTCGGCCAGCACCGGCAGGACGGATGCCGCACCGGGCGTGGGGCCGGACATCGGACCGGATGCCGTACCGGGCGTCGGGCCGGATATCGGGCCGGGTACCGCACCGGGCGTGGGGCCGGATATGCCGGACGCGGGCGACGGGACTGCGCTGGAGGTCATGGTGGCCTTCCGGGGACGGGCGGGACCCGCCCCGGAAGGGTCGCTTCAGGCGAGCAGGTCGTCTACTTGTGCTTCCCCGTCACGGTACCTGCGGGCGATCTCCCCGCTGCAATCGTCCGCGGTGCGCTGGAGCCGGTGACGGCGCCGGGAGACCTGCTGTTCGTAGCGGACCAGGCGTCCCATCGCGGTGTGGAGCTCTTCGTCCGTCCGGGCGTCGAGGTCGGAGAGTTCGACCTCGGCCAGAGTCTCGGCCGCGAGCTGCCGGTACTCGTCGCTGCGCGGCGTGCTGAGCGTGACGTGCCGCGCGGAGGAGCGGTGCAGCGAGGGGGCGTCGGCGAGGATCTCCGAGAGCCGGTCCACGACCGGCGACTCGGGGTCCCGGCGCCGTGCCAGCTCGGCCCGCAGGATGTCGATCCGCCCCTGGACGAGCCGCCGCACATAGCTGAGGTCGGCCTCGTCGCGCTGCGAGTCGCGGCGCAGCGTGCGCAGTTCCGGCAGCCGCAGGGTGCCCAGTTCGGGCGGGCGCGGCCCGTCGCCGGCCTCGTCAGAACCCTGTCCGGTCCGCTGCTGGGGTGGGCGCATGGTGCTCGTACTCGTACTGGCACTGCTGTTGGTGCCGGGGCGTGCGACCGGCACTGCGCCCGGGAACTGCCCGGTTCCGTGCGTGCTCATGCTTGTGTCCATCCCCTCGACCGGTGCGTCGGCACACCGCCTCCCGTGCATCGTGCCACTCCGAGCGGCCCTGTGGAGTTGCTCTGTACCCGTTCAGCCCAAGATAGGTTGGTCTGTATGCGTGCAGTGATACAGAGGGTGGACGGTGCGAGCGTCACGGTGGCCGGCGCCGGGGGCGAGGGTGAGGGCTCCTCGGTGGTCGGCGAAATCGTCGGCGAGGGGCTGTGTGTGCTGGTGGGAGTCACCCACGGGGACACCGCGGAGAAGGCGGCGCAGCTCGCCCGCAAGCTCTGGTCGGTCCGCATCCTGGAGGGCGAGAAGTCCTGCTCCGACGTGAATGCACCGCTTCTGGTGATTTCGCAGTTCACTCTCTACGGGGACGCCCGGAAGGGCCGCAGACCCACATGGAACGCCGCGGCGCCCGGCGAGGTCGCCGAGCCGCTGGTCGACGAGGTCGTGGCGCAGCTGCGGGCGCTGGGCGCGCAGGTGGAGACGGGCCGGTTCGGGGCGGACATGCGTGTCTCGCTCACCAACCACGGCCCGTTCACCGTCATCGTCGAGGTCTGAACGGCGCCGGCGCGCGTACGGCCGGGATGCCCTACGGCTCGACGACCGTCTCCTGGGCCGCCGCCGTGTCCCCCGCCAGCAGCTCCGCGTCCACCGCCACGTTCCGCTTCACCAGGGCCAGGGCGATCGGCCCCAGCTCGTGGTGGCGGGCGGAGGTGGTGATGAAGCCCAGCTGACGGCCCTCGGCCCCGTCCGCGGCGAGCCGTACCGGTGTGCCGTGTCCGGGCAGCAGCACCTCGCTGCCGTCCAGGTGGAGGAAGACCAGGCGCCGGGGCGGCTTGCCCAGGTTCTGCACCCGGGCCACGGTCTCCTGGCCCCGGTAGCAGCCCTTCTGGAGGTGGACGGCGGTGCCGATCCAGCCCAGCTCGTGCGGGATGGTGCGGTGGTCGGTCTCGAAGCCGAGCCGCGGGCGGTGTCCCTCGACGCGCAGCGCCTCGTAGGCGAGGACCCCGGCGACCGGGCCGTGCTCGGCCGCGTACCCCTCCAGGCTCTCGCGGGGCAGGAACAGATCGCGGCCGTACGACGTCTCCCGCACTGCGGCGCCCTCCGGCGCCTCGGCGATCGAACCGGCCGGCAGGTACACGACCGCGAAGTCCTCGGTACGGTCGGCGACCTCGACCCGGTAGAAGAACTTCATCGACTCCAGGTAGGCGATCAGCTCGCCCTGGGTACCCGGCTCGACGTGCATCCACACGGTCTCGCCGTCGTCGACGAGATACAGCGCGTGCTCGATGTGCCCGTTCGCCGTGAGGACGAGGGCCTCGGTGGCCTGGTTCGGGGCGAGTTCGCTGACGTGCTGGGTGATCAGGAGGTGCAGCCACGCCAGCCGGTCGCTCCCGGTGACGGCCACGACCCCGCGGTGCGAGAGGTCGACGAGACCGGAGCCGTCGGCGAGGGCGCGCTGCTCGCGGAACAGATCGCCGTAGTGCGCGGCGACACCTTCGTCGCGGCCCTCGGCAGGGACGGCGCCGGGCAGGGACAGCAGGGGGCTCTTCATGCGACCAGCGTACGACTCGGCCCGGGGCCCGGGTCCGGGAGCCTCAGGGCTTGGCGCCGCCGGCCGCCCCGGCCGTCCCCGCTGCCCCAGCCGTCCCGGCCGCCTTCGCCGTGCAGTCGGCGCAACGGCCGAAGATCGCGAAGTGCTTCATGTCCGTCTCGAACCCGAACGTGCCGCGCAGCTTCTCCGTGAACTCGGCGACGACGTCGACATCGGCCTCGATGACGTTCGTGCAGTCCCGGCAGACCAGATGGATGTGGTGGTGGCGGTCGGCCAGGTGGTACGTCGGGGCGCCGTGGCCCAGATGGGCGTGGCTCACCAGATCCAGCTCCTCCAGGAGCTCCAGGGTCCGGTAGACGGTGGAGATGTTCACGCCGGACGCGGTCCGCCGCACCTCGGACAGGATCTCGTCGGGCGTCGCGTGTTCCAGCGTGTCGACGGCCTCCAGGACAAGCTGGCGCTGCGGCGTCAGCCGGTAACCACGCTGCCGAAGATCGGTCTTCCAGTCGGTGCTCACCACAGGCTCCAGTGTAGGTCCGGGCGGGCCCACGCCCCCCGGCGACCGTGGAAAGGGCCTCGCGGACTACTTGAAGAAGGCGATTCCGTCATCCGGCAGGTCGCCGAGGCTCTTCGCCATCGCCGCGACGTCTTCCGGGGTGACGACCTTCTTCAGGTGTGCCGACATGTACGGCCGCAGCTCGACCTCGGGCGTGGCCTTCTCGCCGACCCACATGAGGTCGCTCTTCACATAGCCGTAGAGCCGCTTGCCACCGTTGTACGGGCCGGAGGCCGCGGTCCGGGCCACCGCGTCGGTGACCAGGTCGATCTGCGGCTTCTTGTCGGCGAGCTCGCCGTACCAGATCTCGATGACGCCCTGGTCGCGGGCCATGACGACCTCGACCTTGCGGTCCTTGTCGATGCGCCAGTAGCCGGACTCGGTCTCCAGCGGGCCGGTCTTGTTGCCCTCGGCGTCGAGCACCCAGGAGTGCGAGACGTACTCCAGGAAGTCCCGGCCGTCGTGGCTGAAGGAGACCTCCTGGCCGAAGTTGCACTTCTCGGCGCCGGGGAAGTCGGCCACGCCCGCGCCTGCCCAGTTACCCAGGAGGAAGGCCAGCGGGACGAGGTCCGGGTGGAGGTCGGACGGAATCTCGATCATGAGCGGCTCAGACGATCTGTGAGGCGGGAGGCGGGGACGCCGGGAACGGGAAGGGGATTAGCGCTGACCCTGGTACAGCTTCTTCACGGTCAAGCCGGCGAAGGCGAGAACGCCGACACAGACCAGGACCAGCAGGGCGGAGAAGAATGCCTCAAGCACGGGAGCTCCTTGAACGAGCGGTATGGCGGCAGTACAGGGCCGGGCCCCAGCCTAATGGGTGGGGTCCCGGCCCGCCGGTTCGGGGCTTGCCGCGGGGCGGGTCAGCCCAGCAGCTGGTTCTGCAGGATCAGCGTCTGGTGGAAGGGGATGCGCGGTGTTCCCCCGCCGCCCTTGCGGGACTGGATGACCAGGGCGACGGTGTCACCCGCGACCAGGTACGCCTGCCGGGCCTGGACGTCCCCGAAGGGCTTCTTCTCGCTGTACACGTACGACGACGTGTTCTCGACCTTCCCCCCGCCCGACCACGCCTCGTCGAGGGTCATCTCGGGCTTGCCGGCCAGCGCGTCCCCGGTCGACGCCGACCCGATGTAGCGGTCGTCGCGGAACGCGTCGGTGTCGGCCGTCGAATTGAACCGGAGCAGATAGATCCGGGTCGATGTGCCGTCCGGCATGGTCCAGCCGCGTGCCGCGATGTGGCGCAGGGCCGCGTCGCGCAGCGTCTGGGTGAGGCCGGTGCGGGGGCCGTCGTCGAACTCGGAGACGAACTGCCGCGTGGACACCCAGCCGCCCGTCAGCTTCTTGTCCGCCGTTGCTCCGGCGGGGGCCGGGAGCAGCAGCTTGCGCAGGTCGGCGTGGTGGACCTCGGCCGCGTTGCCGTCGCTGAAGGGGCGGGGCGAGCCGGCCGGGAGCGCGGGCAGGCTCAGCCGGGGGTAGTCCCAACGGCCGTCGCTCTCGGTGGCCAGCCCCGGGACGTCGGTGCGCTCCATCGAGGTGATGCTGTACGCCGTACCGGTACCGACCCCGCCGAGCACCAGCACGGCGGCGGTCCACCGGGCCACGGCCCGCAGGACCCGGCGCGGCGGCCTGGGCGCGGCCGGCGGCGGGGGCAGGGGCGGCAGCTCCGGCATGGGCGGGAACTGCGGCGCCGGGGGTTCGGCAGCGGTCGGAATCTCCCCGGCCTCTGCGGACCCGTCGGCCGCCGGCGCGGGATCGGTGGCGGCCGGTGCGGTCGTCTGCTCGGTCATACGTACTCCCCCGGGGACGTGATGTGGTCGAGCTGGTCCTTCACCAGCTCGGCGACGGCCGACTTGTCGAAGGGCTTGATCCCGGACGCCGTGAAGGTGAGCATCACCCCGCCGTCGTACGCCATGCAGTACATGCCCTCGATCTTCTGCTTGTCCTTCGGGGCCAGGAAGCACGTGGCGTTCCTCTTGTGGCCGCCGACAGCCGGACCGTCGCGGAAGATGCTGATGGCGTCGTAGAGGCCTGCCCTGAACCGGTAGAGGTCCCGGACGGCCTTCTTGTCCTTCATCCGCACCAGCTGGGTATCGACGATCAGGTCGTTGTCGTTCGAGGCGTACGTACGGATCGCCAGGCCCTGGATGTGCAGCTTGTCGACCCGCTTCTCGAACTCCCGGCGCTGCCTTCCCGCCAGACCGCGGCTGCTGTCCTTCATCTCGGCGGTGGCCGCGCGGCCGCTGAGCTCGGCGTCGTTCCCGTACTTCCCGGAGTCCGGGCCGAGCCGGTAGCCGGAGGGAACGGGCAGCAGCAGCTTGCTCAGTTCGGTGGAGGCCCGGCCCCGGGAGACGTCACCGGCCGGGTCCTTGCCCGGTTCGCGCGCGGGCTTCTTCCAGAGGGCCGTCGTCACCGTGCGGTCGGCACCGTCGACGGTGACCTTCGTGTACACGGCCGCACCGGCCACAGCCGCGAGCACCAGCACGACGGGGACCGTCACGAGGATCACCCGGCGGGCCCTGCCCTTCCCCGTGCGGACGGGAACGGGTTCGGGGACGGTTCCGGGTTCGGGGACGGGGACTGGGACGGGTTCGGGGACGGGGACGGGGGCGGGCGTGGTCACGTCGTCGTTCACAGGCGCTCCAGCTGTCGCTCGGCCAGCGTCCGGATGTCCTTCTTGCTGATCGGTGAGGTGTCGAACATGTTGATGTCGACCATGACGTCACCACGGTGGAAGACCGCCCTGGCCCGGTAGGACGGCATGTAGCCGGCCTTCCGTTCGGGCGCGAAGAGGTAATAGCGGCCGTTGCCGCTGCCCTTGAGCACGTCGCCGTCGTTGCCCGCACCGTGCTCGGACTGTGGCATGTAGGAGCGCTGGTCCTCGGCGTGGTCGGCGGCCCCGTTGCGCGTCCCCGAGCGGAACTGCACGAGCCAGACGTTGGCCGTGCGGTACTCGCCCTTCGTCCAGGCCGCGGCCGCGACGCGGCGGATGCCGGCCTCCAGGAGGTTGCCGTACATGTAGTCCTCGCTCTCGAAGTCGAGCGCGTAGTCCTCCAAGGGCATCCATCCGTCGGACAGGAACGTCATGTCCTTGTCGTCACTCCAGCCGGCGGGCCGGGACACGAGCAGCTTGCGCAGATCGCCGTCCGTGCGGACCCGGCGGTCCTGCGAGGCCGGCAGCGGTTCCGGCACCTGGCCGGCGGGCAGCGCCTTCGCCGGGTACGCGAGACCCGGCTGCGACAGCGCGGTCAGCGGTGTCGGGGCGCGCCCGGCCTGCACGCCGTACCCGACGGCGGTGCCGGCGGCGATGCCCAGCACCACGGCGGCGGCGATGATCAGAGACGTACGACCGCGCGGGCGACGCCTCACCGCGGCGGCCGGCGGACCGGACGGCTCGTCAGCAGGACTTTCCGGCAACGGCGTTACCGCATCGGACACGTCCGGAGAAAGGGCATCCGGTACATCCGGAGAAGAAGCATCCGGTACGTCCGCAGAAGGCGCATCCGGTGCGTCCGGCGCGTCCGGCGCGGCCGGAGAAGAATCTGCCGGCACGTCCGGAATTACCGGGTCCGCCGCTTCCACCTGGCCGGACGGCTCGGCCGGCCCGCCAGGAATGGTGTCTTTCGGATTCAAAAGGGGTCCCCCCACGAGACCTGAGGCGCAGATTCCGTTACCTGCACACACCACTGACCCACGGGGTACCCACGAGGTTGCACGGCCGAGGATTACAGTTCGGCATATGCCGAAGAAGCTCGTGATCAAGGTGACCGCAGGTGCCGACTCCGCCGAGCGCTGCTCGCAGGCGTTCACCGTGGCGGCGGTCGCCGTCGCCAGCGGGGTGGAGGTCTCGCTCTGGCTGACCGGGGAGTCCGCCTGGTTCGCCCTGCCGGGGCGTGCGGCCGAGTTCGAACTGCCGCATTCCGCGCCGCTGCCGGATCTGATCGAGTCGATTCAGGCGGGCGGCCTGATCACCCTCTGCACCCAGTGCGCGGCGCGCCGCGACATCACCGAGCAGGACGTCCTGGACGGCGTACGGATCGCCGGCGCGCAGGTCTTCGTCAGCGAGATCATGGCGGACGGCGTGCAGGCACTCGTCTACTGACGAAGCCGCCTCAACCGCGGCGCTTGCGGCCGTCGAGCTCGTCCCACCACTCATCGGACTCCGGGTCACCGGTGGGTCCGGTGGGCCCTGCGGGGCCGTCCTTGCCGGGCCGGGACGGGGCGCGGGGCCCGGCTCTCGGGGCGGGCTCGTCCCACCAGCGGTCCTCCGGCCCCTTCCGGTTGGCCACCATCGCCGCGACGGGCGGAATCACCATCGCGACCACGCACATCGCGATGGCGGCGGGCATCGACCAGAGCCTCACGAAGGCCCAGGCCGAGACGAAGAGGACGAGGCACCCGCCCATCATCAGGAAGTAGGCGCGCCGCCGACGGCGGTACATGCATCCAGCGTAGGCCTGATCCGCCCGCCCGGCCGTTCCTGGGCGGCGCCGGATCCCGCCCCGGACGGCACGAAGGGCCGTACCCCGGTTCAGAAGGCGTCCAACCCCCTGGGGTACGGCCCTTCGGCCGGTCATCGGCAGAGCCGTGACAGTAACTGCTAGACGGCGATGGCCACCTCGGAGAGGCCGCCCGTCTGCGCCACGACCGTACGGTCGGCGCTGCCGCCGGGCACGAGGGCGCGCAGCGTCCAGGTGCCCTCGGCCGCGTAGAAGCGGAACTGTCCGGTCGCCGAGGTGGGGACCTCGGCGGTGAACTCGCCGGTCGAGTCCAGCAGGCGGACGTAACCGGTGACGGGCTCGCCGTCGCGGGTCACGCTGCCCTGGATGGTGGTCTCACCGGGCTTGATCGTCGAAGCGTCGGGGCCGCCGGCCTTTGCTCCACACATGGTGTTCTGTCCTTCTGTCGGGGGTCGTGCTGGTCAGGAGTCCGGAGTCCGAAGACTTACGGAGTGGCGCCGATGACTACTTGTTGGCGCCGAGCTCGATCGGCACGCCGACGAGGGAGCCGTACTCGGTCCACGAGCCGTCGTAGTTCCGGACGTTCTCCTGGCCGAGCAGCTGGTGCAGCACGAACCAGGTGAGCGCGGAGCGCTCGCCGATGCGGCAGTAGGCGATGGTGTCCTTCGACAGGTCGACCTGCTCGGCCTCGTAGAGGGCCTTGAGCTCGTCGTCCGACTTGAAGGTGCCGTCGTCGTTGGCGTTCTTCGACCACGGGATGTTGCGGGCGCTCGGCACGTGGCCGGGGCGCTGCGACTGCTCCTGCGGGAGGTGGGCCGGGGCGAGCAGCTTGCCGCTGAACTCGTCGGGCGACCGCACGTCGACCAGGTTCTGGGTGCCGATGGCCTTCACGACGTCGTCGCGGTAGGCGCGGATCGACTCGTCCTGCGGCTGGGCCTTGTACTGGGCGGCCGGGCGGGACGGGATCTGGTCGCCGTCGACCAGGTCGCGGGAGTCGAGCTCCCACTTCTTGCGGCCGCCGTCGAGCAGGCGGACGTCCTGGTGGCCGTAGAGCTTGAAGTACCAGAACGCGTAGGACGCGAACCAGTTGTTGTTGCCGCCGTAGAGGACGACCGTGGTGTCGTTGCCGATGCCCTTCTCGGACAGCAGCGCCTCGAAGCCGGCCTGGTCGATGAAGTCGCGGCGGACCGGGTCCTGGAGGTCCTTGGTCCAGTCGATCCGGATCGCGTTCTTGATGTGGTTCTTCTCGTAGGCGGAGGTGTCCTCGTCGACCTCGACGAGGGCGACCTTCGGGTCGTCGATGTGGGCCTCGACCCAGTCGGCGTCTACCAGGACGTCACTGCGGCTCATTCTGTTCTCCTCCGGGGCAGTCTGCGGCGAGATGATGCGAGTGGTGCGGGATGGTGCGTGATCCGGATGTGCGCGGCGCGGGCTCGGCGCGTGCACGGTCGTCACGCGGGATGGCCCCGACGAGCGGTCGAAGGGCCGGGAATGCGGGAAATCGACGGATCCCGCTCAGACAGTGCGACAGAGCATGGCGGCGACGCGGCACAGGTCCACTGCCCGCCGCTTCGTGAGATCCGCCCGTCCCCGCTGAGGGAGACCGCTAATAGAGCACTGCATGGGACCGATCGTAGGGATGTACGGGCGGACATGTCACCGTTGTGTCGCATATTGAGACACGATCGTCCATGATGCGAGATGTGGACGGGAAAGCGGCCGCTCGGGAACCGTTGCCGGGTGCGTGACGCCCTTCGGCCATCTGCGGACCGGACGCGGCCGTCTCAGCATGTGGCGCAGCGGCCGGAAAGGGACCGCGCGAAGGCCGTGCGAAGGCCGCACCAAGGCCGTACGAACGCTGCGGCGAGGCCCGGCTCTCCGCAGCCTGGCTGCGGGACCCTACCCGGCCACTTCGGAGTTATCCGGCGAGCTATCCGGCGAGCTATCCGGCGAGGCGGACGTCGGAACCCGTCACGGAGATCTCCAGGCCGTCGGCGGTCGGCTGGATCTTCTCCAGCTTCAGGCCGTTGGGAAGCCCGCCGATCTCGCGGTCGAAGTCGGTCTTGTCGCGGATCAGGCCCTCCAGGCCGGGGATCCCCTCACCCGGAACCTTGTCGGCGTGCACGCGGACGGTGTGACCGTCGACCAGGGTGACAGTGGACAGGACGCTGCGCGAGAGCGTGCGGCCGAGAATGTTGACCGCGCCGGTCACCTTCACCTTGCCGTTGCCGCCGTACTCGACGACGACGTCCTTGCTGGCGGCCTTGGTCAGGTCCTCGTACGAGATGACGGCCGTCCCGGTGGCACGGGAGGCGGTGGCGCCGGAGAAGCCGTCGCTCAGCCGCACCTGGTGCAGTTCGGCGTTCATCTCGCTGATCCGGAGCTTGTGGCCGGCGGCCGTCGTCTCGATCCCGGTGATCTTCACGTCGACCTCGTCGAGTTCCGATCCGGCGACCTGGGTCAGGAACGGGAAGCCCTTGATGGAGATGTCGGTGGAGCCGATCCGTGCCCCGGTGACCACCACCCGGTCCGCGGCCTGCGACTCGGCGAAATACACCGCCGCGCGGTCCACGGCAATGAACACACCCGCCAGAACCACTACGACGATCAGCAGTATTCGCAGTGCACGCATGCCTGTCTCCCCCACCCCGCGTCCGTCCGGACCCCTGGCGCCCGTGAGCCTACTGCGGCCGCACGTCACGCCCCCGGTGATCGACGATCAGAAGCCCCCCATCGGTTCCCCGTGGAGGGCTTCTTCCTGCCAGTGACGGGTTACTGGTTACTGGTTACTGGTTACTGGTTACGAGAGCGCGCGGCCGATCAGATAGACGGCCGGGGCGGCCGCGGTGAGCGGCAGCGCCACACCCGCGGTCATGTGCACGAAGCGTGACGGGTAGTCATAGCTCGCCACCCGCAGCCCGATCAGCGCGCAGACACCGGCCGCGAGGCCGAGCAGCGCGCCCTTGGCGCCCAGGTCGGTGACGGCACCCGCCGCCGCACCCGCGCCCGCCGCGACGGCCAGCGCCGCAACGACCGAGGCCGGTCCGGGCAGCGGCAGTGCCCGGACGAGCACGGCGAAGGCGACGGCGACCGCGCCGGCCGTCACGGCGTCCGGGACGGCCGCGAGATGACCGGCGGCGAGAACCGCGAGCGCGGCCGAGGCGACCGTGGCCATCAGCCCCTGCATCCGCTCGTCGGCGCCCGCCCGGCTGCGCAGCTGGAGGACGAGGGTGAGCAGCACCCAGATGCCGAGGGTGCCGAGGATCGCGGCCGGACCGTTCTCCCGGCCGGCCGCCAGCAGCGCCACATCGGCGACCACGCCGCCGGCGAAGGCGAGCGCGATGCCCTGCCGGGCCGGCCACATGCCGTTGAGCCGGAACCAGCCGGCCGCGGTCACGGCCTGGAGCAGCACGAGCGGGACGACCAGGGCGTACGGCCCGATGGCCGCACCGAGCGCGAGCAGCAGCCCGAGCCCCGCGGTGAGGGCGGCGGGCTGCATACCGGGCGCGATGATCGGCGAACGCCCCTCGGCGCGTGCGCGCTGGGCGTCGGTGATGCGGGTGTTGCCCAGCGTGGTGGGCGCGCTGTAGCCCTCGGGGGCCGCGGCCTGCGCGGAAGCGGCGGGAGCCGCCGGGACCTCGGGGGGCAGCGGGTACGAACCGGATGCGCCCACCGGCGGCAGGGGGGCCGTACCGACGGCGCCGGCCTGCACGTGCGGCGCGGCCTGCACGGGCTGTACCGGCTCTACCGGCTGTACGGGCTGCTGGGCGGACTGCGTGCGCTGGACGGCCGGCTGGTACTGGGTGTCCCAGGTCTGGCCCTCCCAGGTCTGCGCGACGCCCTGCTGCCCGGCGGGCCAGTCATCCCCGGGCTGAGACTGCGGGGCCTGGTGCGTGGCCTGAGGCGAGTGCTGAGGCGAGTGCTGAGGTGCCTGGTGCGGGTCGTACGCGCCCTGCGGGTCGTACGCGCCCTGCGGACCGTACGCACCCTGCGTTCCGTACGGAGCCGCATCGGCCGCGTAGGGCGCCGCATGGTCCGCGTAGGGCGCCGCATCGGCCGCGTACGGAGTCCCATCGCCCGCATACGGCGCCTGCTGCCCGTAGGAGGGGGCCGCGTAACCCTGGTCCGCGTAACCCTGGTCCGGGTAGGCCTGACCGTACGACGGGTCGCCGTACTGCTGGGGCTGCGGCTGTCCGTACGGATACGGCTGCGGCTCCTGCCCGTACGGCGGCTGCGGTTCCTGCCCGTACGGGTACTGCGGCTGCTGATCGCTGCTGCTCATGTTCTGCGGTTCACCCTCCTGCGAACGGCGGGAGCACCTCGACCGTGCCGCCCTCGGCAAGGCGTACGGTCTCATGGCTCCGGGTCCCGACGGGGTCACCGTCGATGAGGAACGAACACCTCTGGAGTACGCGGCTCAGCTCGCCGGGGTGCCGCTCACGCACCGCGTCGAGCGCCTCTTCGAGCGTCACAGCGGTGTACGGCTCCTCCGCCGTCCCGGCTGCGGCCTTGGCGGCTGCCCAGTATCGGATCGTTCCCGCAGGCATGGCGGCGCTCCTCTCGTCTCGCGTCGGTTCACGCGTCGGCTGTCCATCATGGTTCACGACGTCACCGCCCAGTCGGCGATGCGGGTGAGCAAGGTCTCGTCCGCCGCGTTCTCCGCGTGCCCCATCCCGTGCTCCAGCCACAGCTGGGCGGCCCCGCCCGCCGCGTCGGCCAGCATCCGCGGGTGGTCGAGCGGGAAGTACGGGTCCTGGTCGCCGTGCACGATCAGCAGCGGGGCCGGGGCGATCAGGGCGGCGGCCCCGACCGGGGAGAGCGGGACCGGGTCCCATTCCTCGCGGTCGATCCGGGTCCGGAAGCCGTAGCGCCCGACCAGCCGCCCGGTGGGCCGGGTGACCATCCAGTGCAGGCGCCGCATCGGGGCCGTCCCCCGGTAGTACCAGCGCGCCGGGGCGCTCACGGACACCACCGCATCCGCGTGCGCCTCCGTACGCGCTTCCGTGCGCCCCTCGCGCTCTGCAACGGGCGGCGCGTCCTCGGTTTCCGTCGCGGGATCCGTATACAGCGCCCCGTGCCGGAGCACCACGGAACCGCCCATCGAGAACCCGACCGTAACGACGCGCGTGTGCCCCAGGGACCGCGCCCAGGCCACCGCCGCCGCCAGATCCAGCACCTCGCGGTCACCCACCGTGGACCGTCCGCCCGACCGTCCGTGCCCCCGGAACGAGAAAGTGATCACCGCCGCACGCTGGGAGAACACCTCCACGGCGCGACGCACCGCGGGGCGGTCGGCCGAACCGGTGAATCCGTGCGCGACCACGATCGCCGTACCGCCGCCGCCCACCGGGCCGCCCGCGCCGTCATCTGCCGTACACGGGTCGTACACCGCCTCGATCCGGACCCCGTCATCGGTCGGCAATGTGGTCCGCAGCGGACCGCGCGTGATCAAGGGAACAGAGGAACTCCGAAATCGCCCCTCGGACACTGAACTCATGTGGGCTATTCTCCTGGGAAGAGGATCCGGGCAAAGCAGCCCCCGGGTCCTTTTGTGCTTCCCGCGCGTTGTTACGACGACGTTTCGACAAGCTCAGCGGTCCTGGGCGCGGGGCCGCATCCGTAAAACCCGTATGACGGAACGTCGTACGGCCAGCACGAAAAAGCGTACGAAGCAGTGCCGCATACTCCCCCGGGCCCGGCCCGGGAGTGCCCCTCTCGCAGGGAACGAGGAGGACCGACGTAATGGGCGAGCCAACCGTGCACGATCATCGACCGACGACCCAGGCAGGTGGGCGGCGATGAGTTCACTGCTGCTCCTGACGAATGCCCTCCAACCGTCGACGGAGGTGCTTCCCGCCCTCGGCCTCCTGCTGCACAGCGTGCGGGTCGCCCCCGCCGAAGGACCCGCTCTCGTCGACACCCCCGGTGCCGACGTCATCCTCATCGACGGACGGCGCGACCTGCCTCAGGTGCGCTCGCTCTGTCAGCTGCTGCGGTCCACCGGACCCGGCTGTCCGCTGATCCTCGTCGTCACGGAGGGCGGCCTCGCGGCCGTCACCGCGGACTGGGGCATCGACGACGTCCTGCTGGACACGGCAGGTCCCGCCGAGGTCGAGGCCCGGCTGCGGCTGGCCACCGGCCGGCAGCAGATCACCTCCGACGACTCCCCGATGGAGATCCGCAACGGCGACCTCTCGGTGGACGAGGCGACGTACAGCGCCAAGCTCAAGGGCCGGGTCCTGGACCTGACCTTCAAGGAATTCGAACTGCTCAAGTATCTGGCGCAGCACCCGGGCCGGGTCTTCACCCGCGCCCAGCTGCTCCAGGAGGTCTGGGGCTACGACTACTTCGGCGGTACGCGGACGGTCGACGTCCACGTCCGACGGCTGCGCGCCAAGCTCGGCCCCGAGCACGAGTCGCTCATCGGCACCGTACGCAACGTGGGCTACCGCTTCGTCGCACCGGAGAAGCTGGAGCGGGCCGCCGCCGAGGAGGCCAAGGCAGCCGCCGCGAAGGCGGCCGCCGAGACCCTCACCCGTTCGGAGCAGCCGGAGGTTGCCGAGGTCACGGAAGAAGCCCCGGTCCGGCCTGCCAAGAGGTAGTTCCATCCGCGTAGACTGCCGCGCGTGGCCAAGGTGACGCGGGACGATGTGGCGAGACTGGCGGGGACGTCGACCGCGGTCGTCAGCTACGTCATCAACAACGGACCCCGGCCGGTTGCCCCGGCCACGCGCGAGCGGGTACTCGCCGCGATCAAGGAGCTGGGCTACCGGCCCGACCGGGTCGCCCAGGCGATGGCCTCGCGGCGGACCGACCTCATAGGGATGATCGTGCCGGACGCGCGGCAGCCGTTCTTCGCGGAGATGGCGCACGCGGTCGAACAGGCCGCCGCCGAGCGCGGGAAAATGGTGCTCGTCGGCAACTCCGACTACCGCGACGAGCGCGAGGTCCACTACCTGCGGGCCTTCCTCGGCATGCGGGTCTCGGGCCTGATCCTGGTCAGCCAGGGCCCCAGCGAGCGCGCGGCGGCCGAGATAGAGGCGTGGGACGCCCGGGTCGTGCTGCTGCACGAGCGCCCCGAGGCGATCGACGACGTCGCGGTCGTCACGGACGACGTCGGCGGCGCCCAGCTCGCCACCCGTCACCTCCTGGAGCACGGCAACGCGTACGTGGCGTGCCTCGGCGGCATGGAGTCGACCCCGGCGGTCGGCGACCCGGTCGCCGACCACGTCGAGGGCTGGCGCCGGGCGATGCACGAGTCGGGCCGCTCGACGGAGGGCCGCCTCTTCCAGGCCCCGTACAACCGTTACGACGCCTACCGGGTGGCGCTGGAGCTCCTGGCGGGCCCGGACCGTCCCCCGGCGATCTTCTGTGCGACGGACGACCAGGCCATCGGGGTGCTGCGGGCCGCGCGCGAGCTGCGGATCGACGTTCCCGGTGAGCTCGCGGTGGCGGGGTTCGACGACGTGAAGGAAGCCGGTCTGACCGATCCGCCGCTCACGACGGTCTTCTCGGACCGCCCGGCGATGGCGCGGGCCGCGGTCGACCTGGTGCTCGACGACTCGCTGCGGGTGTCGGGGTCGCGGCGGGAGCGGCTGAAGCAGTTCCCCTCGGCGCTGGTGGTCCGCCGCTCGTGCGGCTGCGGGGAGCCCCCGGCGCCCCGGTTGCTGTCCTGACGGGCCGGCCTCTCGGGGCCGGGCTCCGGTCGGCCTTTATATCGGGCATACGAGGTTCTGCCGGGCTTCTCAGCGCACACTCAGGGTCCTCTCATCTTCGCTGGACACTCTCGTAGACATGACAGAGAGCCAGCGCCCGAGCGGCGAGTACCCGATGTACCCCTCGTACGGCAACGGCGACGCGGCCTACCCGCCGCCGCCGTCATACCAGCCCGCGCAGCCGGTCAGCACCGGCCCCGGAACGACGGTGTGGCCCGGCCCCGGCACCACGGACGGATACACCGGCGGCGGACACGACGGCAGCGGACACGGCGGCGGTGACGGCTTCCAGGCATACGGGCCGCCGCCGGCCGCCCCCGAACCGGCCCCCTCCCGGCGCCGGGTCCGCCGCCCGGTCGCGCTCCTCGCGGCGGTGGCCATCGCGGCGGCGGTCGTCGGCGGCGGCACCGCGACCGTGATCGGTCAGCTCACCGACAACGGCACCGACAGCACCGCCGGCAGCGTCATCCCCGGCACCACCGTCTCGCAGAGCAGCAAGGGCACCGTCTCCGGCGTCGCCGCGGCGCTCTCGCCGACGATCGTCGAGATCGGCGCGACCTCGAACGCCGGACAGTCGACCGGCTCCGGCGTGGTCATCACGTCCGACGGCGAGATCGTCACCAACAACCACGTCGTCGCGGGCGCCACCGCCATCAAGGTCACGCTCAGCACCGGCAAGACCTACACCGCCGACGTCGTCGGCACCGACCCCGACAAGGACCTGGCGCTGATCAAGCTCCAGGGCGCGAGCGGGCTGAAGACGGCCACGCTCGGCGACTCCTCCAAGATCGCCGTCGGCGACCAGGTCGTCGCGATCGGCTCGCCCGAGGGCCTCACCGGCACCGTCACCAGCGGCATCGTGTCCGCCCTCGACCGCGATGTCACGGTCGCCAAGGACGGCGGCAGCAGCCAGGAGCAGCAGGGCGGCGGACAGCAGTGGCCGTTCGAGTTCGGCGGCAAGCAGTTCAACGGCGACACCGGCGACTCCACCACCACGTACAAGGCCATCCAGACCGACGCCTCGCTCAACCCGGGCAACTCCGGCGGCGCGCTGATCAACATGGACGGCGAGATCATCGGCATCAACTCCGCGATGTACTCGGCCAGTTCGTCCAGCAGCTCGCAGGGCTCCAGCGCGGGCAGCGTCGGCCTCGGCTTCGCCATCCCGGTGAACACGCTCAAGGCCGACCTCGACACCCTGCGGGCCGGCAACAGCTCCTGAGGAGACAGCCATGCACCACCCGACCGACACCCCCACCGGCCCGGCCGCCCTGGCCCTGCCGCTCGCGCTCGTCGCGGTCCTCGCCGAGCGGGCACCCGTCGAAGGAGACGGCGCGGACCTCCCCCGCGCCACCGAGCTCCGCACCACCGCCGGCAACCGCGGACGCCGTGCCGCGCGACGCCGCGCCATGACCGTGCGAGGCTGAGCAGCCCGGGGCCGCGAAGGAACGTGGCTCCCGCCCCCGCACGGAACGAGAAGAGGACGAAGCAGCGATGAGCCCCGCCGAAGACGATCCGCAGCGCATCCTGATCGTCGACGACGAGCCCGCCGTGCGTGAGGCCCTCCAGCGCAGTCTCGCGTTCGAGGGGTACGGCACCGAGGTCGCCGTCGACGGTCTCGACGCCCTCACCAAGGCGGACGCGTACGCCCCGGACCTCATCGTCCTCGACATCCAGATGCCGCGCATGGACGGACTGACCGCCGCCCGCCGCATCCGTTCCACGGGCACCACCACGCCCATCCTGATGCTGACCGCGCGCGACACGGTCGGCGACCGCGTCACCGGGCTCGACGCGGGCGCCGACGACTACCTGGTCAAGCCCTTCGAACTGGACGAGCTCTTCGCCCGCATCCGGGCCCTGCTGCGCCGCAGCTCGTACGCGGCCAGGGCGGGCGGTCCCGTCCCCGACGACAACGTGCTGTCCTTCGCCGACCTGCGCATGGACCTCGCCACCCGCGAGGTCACGCGCGGCACCCGCCGCGTGGAGCTGACCCGTACCGAGTTCACCCTGCTGGAGATGTTCCTGGCGCACCCGCGCCAGGTCCTGACCCGCGAGCAGATCCTCAAGGCGGTGTGGGGCTTCGACTTCGAGCCGAGCTCCAACTCGCTGGACGTGTACGTGATGTACCTGCGCCGCAAGACGGAGGCCGGCGGCGAACCGCGCCTGGTCCACACGGTGCGGGGTGTGGGCTACGCGCTGCGGGCGGGCGGTGGGGACGGATGACGGGCCCCCTGCACCGCATCCGCGCCCTGCCGCTCCGCTCCCGGCTGGCGCTGCTGGTCGCGACGGCGGTGGCAGTCGCGGTGGCGGCGGTGGCGGGCGCCTGCTGGTTCGTGACGAAGGCACAGCTGGAGCACCAGCGGGACGAGACCCTGCGCAACACCACGGTCGACGTGGACTACCTCAACAAGCTGTACGCGTACTGCAAGAGGGCCACCACACTTCCGCCGAGCAGCGACTCCGGCCTCACCGTCCAGCTCATCGACGCCCAGGGCGAGGTCTGCATCAACCCTGATTCGGCGGAGATCATGGTGAGCGCGGTGGACCTCGCCGTGGTCAACCACGAGGCGCGCAGCGTTCTGCATTCGGCGGACGACAAAGACGGCGTGAAGATGCGCGTCTACACCTATCCGGTGAAGGCGGTCCAGCCGGGCACGGGGCTGCCGCCCACGGACCTGGCCGTCTCCGTCGCCCGCCCCGCGAGCGAGGTGGACAAGCCCCTCTCCACTCTCGCCTGGGTCCTCCTGATCGTCTCCGGCATCGGCGTCATCGGCGCCGGCGCCGCCGGTCTCTGGGTGGCCCGTTCCGGTCTGCGCCCCGTCGACGAGCTCACCGAGGCCGTCGAGCACGTGGCCCGTACCGAGGACCTGACGGTCCGCATCCCGGTCGAGGGCGAGGACGAGATCGCGCGGCTCTCCCGCTCGTTCAACTCGATGGCCGCCTCGCTCGCCACCTCCCGCGACCGCCAGGCCCAGCTCATCGCGGACGCCGGCCACGAACTCCGCACCCCTCTCACCTCACTCCGCACCAACGTCGAACTCCTCGCCCGCAGCGACGAGACCGGCCGGGCCATCCCGCCGGACGACCGCAAGGCGCTGATGACCTCGGTGAAGGCGCAGATGACGGAGCTGGCCTCGCTCATCGGCGACCTCCAGGAGCTGGCCCGCCCGGACGCGCCGGACCCCGGCCCGCTCCAGGTGGTGGCCCTGCACGACATCACCCGCACCGCCCTGGAGCGCGCCCGCCTGCGCGGCCCCGAGCTGACCATCACTGCGGACCTGGCCCCCTGGTACGTACGGGCCGAACCGGCCGCCCTGGAGCGCGCGGTCGTCAACGTCCTGGACAACGCGGTGAAGTTCAGCCCACACGGCGGCACGATCGACGTGGTCCTGCACCGGGGCGAACTGACGGTCCGCGACCACGGCCCCGGCATCCCCGCCGACGAACTCCCCCATGTCTTCGAACGCTTCTGGCGCTCCCCGTCCGCCCGCCAGCTCCCGGGCTCCGGCCTGGGCCTGTCGATCGTCGCGCGTACGGTCCAGCAGGCCGGCGGCACGATCGAGCTGCGCCCGGCCCCGGGCGGCGGCACGGAGGCGGCCATCCGCCTGCCGGGAGCACCGCAGCCGCCGCCGGAGGCTCCACAGGGGTGAACACCGGCCAGTTGCCGAGGTCGGGCGTCCGCCGACTACGTGGTCGGCCAGCTCACCGCGTACGCCGGGGCCCCGCCCGGAGACCTGGCCCGCGGTGCGGACGGATACTCTCGGAAGGGAATCCCTGTGACCAGTGAGGCTGAGGTGGCGGTCGCTGTCCGCGTAGTCGGGCCCGGTCCGCGACCTCGGTGGCTCCGGCGCCGTTGGTCAGGCCGAGCGCAGGGCGTCTGTCGGGGACACCCTGGCTGCGCGCAGTGCCGGGTAGATTCCGGCGACGGCCGCCACCAGTACTGATACCAGGGGGCCGGCGACGACCGTATAGAGCGGGATGGAGGCGGGCCAGCCCTGCGCGAGGGCGTAGCCGTAGACCGCGAGGCCGCCGACGAACAGCCCGCCGACTCCTCCGATGAGGCCCATCAGTACGGCTTCGATGAGGAACTGGACGGCGATCTGGCCGCCTCGGGCGCCCAGCGCGCGGCGCAGTCCGACCTCGCCGCGGCGTTCCATCACTCCCACCACCATGGTGTTGGCGATGCCGACGCCGCCCACGAGCAGGGCGACCGCGGCGAGGGCGAGGACGAGTCCGGTGAGGGAGTTCTTGGTCTCGGCCCGTGCCGTGTACAGGTCGGAAGGGCGGCTGACGGCGACCGTGCTCGGGTTGGCGGGATCGGCGGTGGCTCCGGCAACGGTCTGTACGTCAGGGACGCGTTCCGGGTAGGCCCTGAGGTAGACCATGGCGGCGGTGCCGTCCGCGCCCAGGTGGGCGGTGGCCTCGGGCCAGCCGACCAGGGCGGCGGTGCCGAGCTCGGGTGCGAGCTCGTTCGGGGCCAGGATTCCGGTGACGACGAACCACTGTCCGCCCAGCCAGACCCGCTCGCCCGGCGCGGTCACGCCGAGCCGGAGTGCGGCCTGGTCGCCGAGCACGGTCACCGGGAGGTTCTCGCTCGCCCTGTCCAGCCAGTGCCCGCTCTGCAGGGTGGCGTGCAGGACGTCGAGCAGGTTGAGCCGGGCGGCCAGCACGGTGAGGCTGTTGGTCTGCTGCGGTGGGACCAGGTCGTTGCGGTAGACCTGGGCTTTGGTGGCCCCGGTCGCGGTGACCTGTTGCACGGGGGCGATGTTGGCGAGCATCTTCTCGGCCGTGGGCGGCAGCGGCACCGGCTTCTGGTCGGCGCCGTTGCCGGGGGCGACGGTGATCAGGTTGGAGCCGAGCCGGTCCAGGCGCTCCAGCAGGTGCGCCTGGTTGGAGGCGGAGATCCCGGTCACGGCGATCACGGCGGCGATGCCCAGGGAGATGCCGAGCGCGGACAGGGCGGAGCGCATCTTGCGGGTGCGTGGTCCGATCATGCCGAGGCGCAGCGTGTCCGTCGGACGTAGCCGGGTGCGTCGCAGGGGTGGTGTCATCGGACAGCTCCTGCGGGGTGCGGGCCGCGTTCGTCGAGGTCGATGCGGCCGTCGTGGAGGGCGATTCGCCGGGGGAAGGAGGCGGCCAGCTCGCGGTCGTGGGTGATGACGACGACCGTGGTGCCGTTGGCGTTCAGGGTGCGCAGCAGCTCGACGACGGCGGTGCCGGAGACGCTGTCCAGGGCCCCGGTGGGTTCGTCGGCGAGCAGCAGAGCGGGGCGGCCGACGAGGGCGCGGGCGATGGCGACGCGCTGCTTCTCGCCACCGGAGAGCTGGTCGGGGTGGTGGCGGAGCCGGTGTCCGAGGCCCACCTCGCGCAGGGCTTCGACAGCTCTGGAGCGCCGGAGCGGGGCGGGGGCACCGCTGTAGAGGAGGCCGGTGGCGACGTTCTCGACCGTGGTGAGCCCGGACAGCAGGAAGAACTGCTGGAAGACGAAGCCGATCCGGTGGGCGCGCAGGGCGGCCAGTTCGGGGTCGGAGAGCGCGGACAGGTCGCGTCCTTCGAAGTGCAGCTTTCCTGTAGTGGGCCGGTCGAGGGAGCCGAGCAGCGCGAGGAGGGTGGACTTGCCGGAGCCGGAGGGGCCGACGACGGCGAGGAGTTCTCCGGTTTCGACGGTGAGGTCGATGCCGTGCAGGATGCGCAGCGGCGGTGATCCCGGGTACTCCTTGGTGATGCCGGAGAGCTCCAGCACGGGCTCCCTGCGCGGTGGCTGAGAGGGCGTCACTTCGGAATCACCACCTGGTCGCCGGCTTTGACGTCCCCGGTGATCTGCGCCTTGGCGTCGGCGACCAGTCCCAGCTGGATTCTGACGAGCCGGGTGGTGGCGCCGCTGACGGCCTGGACTCCGTAGCCGCCGCCGTCCAGCGCGAGCAGCGCGGTGACGGGGACGATGAGCGCGTCGCTGACGGTCTCGCCGACGACGGTGACGGTCACGGAGGAGGGCCCGGCCTGCTTGGCCTGCCGCTGGTGGTCCAGCGCGATGGTGACGGTGGTCTTGTCCGCGCCGTCTGAGCCGTTGTCCCCGCCGTCGCCGGAACCGCCGTGGACCAGTGAGCGGATGCGTCCGTCGATGGTGCTGCCGTCGGCCAGCTTCACCGTCACCCGGCCGTTGGGCTTGAACTGGGAGAGCTGGTTGTCGGCGGGCTGCGCGGTGGCGACCAGGTCGGTGCCGGACACGGTCATGACCGCGGTGGCCCCGAGGGCCGAGCCGAGCTGCGCGCCGAGCTGCTGCACTCGCACGGCCGCCTGTGGCAGCATGACGACGCTGCCGAGCGTGACCGTTCCCGCCTGCTTCTCACCGAGGGCCTTCTGCCAGCGCTTGACGGCGGTGACGGTGGCAGGGGTGAACTTCTGGTCGGCCGTCAGGCCGAGTCCGTCGGCATGACCGAGCTTGATCAGGTTGCGTTTGAGCTGTTCGACGTCGGGTCCGTCACTGATTCCGGGGCCGAGGTCGCGCCACATCGGCCGGTCCCCGGTGAGCAGCACCACGGGCCGTCCGTCGACCTCGTACAACTTCGCTCCCGCCTTGACGACGGCGCCGACGGGCGGCAGGGCAGTGAGCGTTCCGTGGCCGGAGGTGATGACGGGAGTCGGCGTGGTGAAGCTGAGTGCGCCGCCTACCTGGATGCCGGTGGACAGCGAGCCCTTCTGCACCGCGACGGTGCCGTGGCTGACGGGCGGCTGCGCGGAGACGGTTCCGTGCCGCTCCCAGGGGCGGATCGCGGCGAGCGCACCCGAGCCGCCGAGCGCGGCGACCAGGACGAGCGCGACGACGGCCCTACGGCTCTTCTTTCGCGCGGGGGCGGGCGAGGTGCCGTCGGGGGCGGTGGTCTCAACAGTGCGGCTCATGATCACTGACCGATCGAGTAGCCGGGCATCGGGAGCTTGCCGCAGGCCGGCTGGATGGCGTCCCATTTGGCGGTGTTGAGCGATCTCGCCGGGAATACGAGGATGCCGGTCTTGGGGTCGGGGTCGGGGATGTCCGCGTAGCCGTGCTTCCGCGCGCACGCGACGAAGGCGCGCCCTTGCTCCACGAACTTCTCGTTGCCCTTCTGCTGGACCTGGTGGATGCCGGGGACCTTGGCGTCGCAGGCCTTGCTCGCCGCGTCGAGGCCGTTGGCCGAGCCGGGACTGTCGACATCGATTCCGGTGGCGGGGAAGGTGATGTTGCCGTCCTCGTCCTGCTCGACGCTGGTCTGCCCCTGCTTGTGCATGCAGTCCACCCAGGCCCGCCGGACCGCGTCGTCGTCCTGCGGCTTGCTCTTTCCCGTGCCGTCGCCCCCGGCCAGGCTGGGCGCCGCGTCGCCGGAGGAGCAGCCGGTCATCACCAGCGCCGCGGTCACGACGGTCGCCGCCAGTGCGGTTCGTATGGTCTTGATACGCATTTCGTGGTCTCCCTGCTGGATGTCGGCATCGACCTCGGCATTTCTACGGACCGGCGGGTTACGCACCGGTGAGTGCGTGCCTAACCACCGGCTAACGCCCGCCGAGGCATCGTTGACCAAGAAGGGCCAGGACAGGCCGGTGCGGGGCAGGACAGCGCAGGGCGCGGCGAGGGGAGTGGAGCAGAATGCGAGTGCTGATCGTCGAGGACGAGGTGGACCTGGCCGCGATGCTCGCCGAGGGCCTGCGTGCCGAAGGCATGGTCTGCGACGTCGCCCACGACGGCGCCCGCGCGCTCGAAATGACGGCCGCCGCCGACTACGACGTCCTGCTCCTTGACCGGCACCTGCCCAAGCTGAGCGGGGATGCCGTCTGCCGGGCCCTGAACACAGCCGGCTATCCGGCCAGAATCCTGATGCTCACCGCTGCCGGCGCCCTCGCCGACCTGGTCGACGGCCTCGGTCAGGGCGCCGACGACTACCTGGCCAAACCCTTCTCGTACCTGGAACTGATCGCCCGGCTGCGCGCGCTGGGCCGCCGCTCCCCTGCCGGCAGCAGCCCCACCGTACTGAGCAGGCACGGCGTCAGCCTGGACACCGTGCGCAGGGTCGCCGAACGCGACGGCCGGCCACTGAAGCTGACACCCAAGGAGCTCGGAGTGCTGGAACTACTGCTGGCCGCGGACGGCGCCCCTATCCCCACCGAGCAGCTGCGGGACAGCCTGTGGGACGCGGCACTGGACCCGGCCACCACCGCCGTCCGGGTCACCGTCCACTCGCTGCGCCGCAAGCTCGGCGAACCGCCACTGATCACCAACGACCCCGGCTACGGGTACCGGCTGTGACCCGAGGCCGGACCGGTCGCCGCCTCTCGCCGCACGAGCTGCCCCTGCGCGGCCGCCTCACCCTGATGACCACGACGGTCTTCGCAGTCCTGGGCAGCGGGCTGCTCCTGCTGAACTGGCTGAGCACCCGCCAACTCCTGAAAGACAACCGCCACCGCATCGAACCCGAGAGCGTGCTGGCTCCCGCCCGGACCGCGCCGACCCCCACCGCCACCCCGCAAAGCCCCTCGATCCCCGCCTCAATCACCACTCCCGCCCAGCACTTCGAGGACTTCCAGCACACCGTCCTCAGCGACCTGCTGCTGCGGTCCCTGCTCCTGCTCGCCGTCTTCACCGCACTCGCCGGACTACTCGCCTGGTGGGGCAGCAGCCGCTCACTGCACCGCCTCAGCCAGGTCACCGCGGCGGCCCGGCGCATCAGTACCGGCAGCACCCTGGACGAACGGCTCGGCCTGACCGGCCCGCACGACGAGGTCCGCGAACTCGGCGACACCTTCGACACCATGCTCGACCGCCTGGACCGCAGCTTCACCGCCCAGCGCAGCTTCACCGCCCACGCCTCACACGAACTGCGCACCCCGCTCACCCTCCAGCGCACCGCCCTGGAGATCCCCCTGGCCCAGGGCCGGGTTCCGGCCGATCTGAGACCCGCCTTCCAGCGGGCGCTGGACGCCACCGCCCGCAGCGAACGCCTGATCGCGGCACTGCTGACACTGGCACATGGCGAGAGCGCACAGCTGACACCGCAACCGGTCGACCTCAAGGACGCCGCCAGGGACGCCTTGGCGGACCTGGCCGACGAGGCCCGGACGGCAGGCATCCGGATCATCGCCGACCCCAGGCCCGCCCCGGTCACGGGCGACCCCTCACTGCTCCGGCAGGTCGCACTGAACCTGCTGACCAACGCTGTGCGGCACAACCACCACGACGGCACGGCGACGGTGACCACCGGCACCCTCGGCGGCCTTGCCTTCATCGAAGTCGGCAACACCGGCCCGGCACTGGACCCGGACGAGATCCCCGCCCTCTTCGAACCGTTCCAGCGCGGCCGGGAACACCGCAGCGACGGCACCGGGCTGGGACTGGCCGTGGTCCGGGCGATCACCCTGACCCACCACGGCGAGCTCACCGCCACCCCACGCCACGGCGGCGGCCTCACCGTCCGAGTCGAACTGCCCGCCACAAATGGAACAGGCCCCGCAGAGTCCGGCCTCTGAGAATCCAACGCTTCGGAACATCTGATCTCCGCCGGCCGCCTTGCCGTCCGACAAGGCGCGGACGACCATCATCAGCGCCTCGGGACCTCGGGCGGCAACGTTCCGGTGGAGCCGTCCGGACCCCGTAGCAGTGCGGGCTCCATCGCCTGCGGGGTCCGGTCCAGGAACGCACAGAGCTCCGCGATCTCCGCGCGGTGTTCAGGTAGCAGAGTTCGGTCTTCAGCGGTGCCGTGCATGGCGTTCTCTCCTTTGAAGATGAACCCAGCACCACGCAGTTCGAAGGAAGCGCAAACGGCTACGCCCCCTCCAGCCGCCCCGCCAGCGCCCGCAGTCCCGCCGCGATCTCTGCCGCGTCCGGGGCCTGCTCCGGGTCGGTCAGCCACTGGATCATCACGCCGCTCATCAGCGCGAGCTGCACCGACCCGAGCCCCCGCACATCCGCCTCGTCGACCTCCGCCTCCGGTACCCCGGTCAGCTGCGCCGCCACCCCCCGGCGGCCCTCGCGCTGGCCCTCGGCCAGGAGAGCCAGCAGCTCCGGAGAGCTCTGCGCGTGGACGAAGGCCTCGACCGAGGCGATCCAGAGCCAGCGGTCGGTGCGGTACGAGGCGATCTCCCGCGTCCACATGTCCGCGTACCGCTCGGCGGCCGAACCGCCCCCCTCCCCCGCATCCGCCCCGAACGCCTGGCCCCACTCGTCGATGGCCGCGAACAGCGCCTGGTTGAGCAGGGCCTCACGGGAGCCGAAGTGGTAGCCGATCGCCGCCATCGAGACCCGGGAAGCGGTGGCGATGTCGCGCACGGTGGTGCGGAGATAGCCCTTCTCCTCCAGGCAGCGCCTCGCCCCGGCCAGCAGATCCTCGCGGTTTCCCATCCCGGGATCGTACGTCCACGGAACTTGGGCAAGCGATCTATACAAACGTATTGCGCGACCGATCTACACATGCGTACAGTCACTGCCATGACTCAGCGCACCGCAGTCCGCAGCGAACTGACCATCGGCGGCCGCCGCCTCTCCTACCTCGACCACGGCCCCACCACCGGCCGCCCGCTCCTCGCCCTGCACGGCCACCTCTCCGAGGGCGCCTCATTCGACGGCCTGGCCGCCGGACTCGGCCCCGAATGGCGGGTCATCGCCCCCGACCAGCGCGGCCACGGCGACTCCGACCGCGCGGACGACTACAGCCGCGAGGGGTACGTCTCCGATCTGGCAGCCCTGCTCGACCACCTGGACACCGGCCCGGTCGTCGCCCTCGGACATTCGCTCGGCGGCATCAACGCCCTGCACCTCGCCGCAGCCCGGCCGGCCTCGGTCGCCGCGCTCGTCAACACCGACGCCCCGGTCGACCTGCCGCACCAGGACCCGGGCCCACTGGCCTTCCTCGCGGGCTTCCCGTACACGGCACCCACCCGCGAGGAACTGATCGCCGCCTGCGGCCCGTTGGGACCGAGGGTGGGACCCTCGCTGCGCCCGCTCCCGGACGGCGACGGCTGGCGGCTGCCGTTCCACCCGCAGGAAACACTCGACTCCGAGGGTCAGGTGCACGGCGACCACTGGGCACAGTGGCTTGCAAGTGACTGCCCCGCACTGGTGATCAACGGCCGCACCAGCCAGGCACTCCCGGCCGAGCAGGCCGCCGCGATGGCGTCGCTGCGCCCGCACACCTCACTCGTCACCCTGGAGACGGACCACTTCGTCCAGCTCCAGGACCCGAAGGGCTTCGCACAGGCGGTGGCGGAGTTCCTCGCGACCGTGTGAGGGCGGAACGTGAACAACCCACCCCGGCCGCGAAGTTGCCGGTGAACACGTCCCGTGCACCGCCTCACGGAAGAGCTCAATCCGCCCAGGCCGCCCTCTCGGATCACCGACCGGCATACTGGGCGCCATCTCCCGCACGGCCGGAAGCAGACAACGTGAGATCCGAAATACTTCGCATCGGCGCAAGCCTCGCGGCCGCCACCGCGACGGCACTCACCCCGTCCTCGTGCGGAGCGGAGAAACCCGTCGCCACTCCGAAGGCCGTGACTCACTCCCAACTGGTCGGCCGATGGGACGGGGAAGGGGAATGCGGATCGCCGATGCTTCGACTACGCGACGACTACACCTTCTCCAGCAAGGAGTTTCCGGTCCAGTGGGACGGCCCCGTGCCGGACTCACAGGTCACACGCCGTTCATCCGACGGAATATGGCATGGAGTCAACAAAGATCCAGGCCTGTCGCCCTATCTGGTACTCAATTTCGACCATCACAACGACCCCCAGTTTCTGCATTTCTATCTGGAGGATGGGAAGTTGCGGCTGGATGGGACTGTCTACGCGGACGGGGGCGACCCCTATCCCTACGAATGTCACTACAAACGCACTTCTGCCGACCCTGGGGCTCAGGGGGCGTCGTCCGGACCATCTCGCTGACCGGATGAAGCCGGCGCCGATCGGCCGTCACCATCTCCATGAGGCCGAAGGCGGGGGACCCTACGCTTAGGGTCGAGTGCCGTCCAGGTGCTCAAGGAGTGTCCGGGCTTCGACGGTGCGGCGGTGGTCTCGGCCGAATGACGCCAGGCAGGCATCGTGAGCGGCCGCAGCCTGGCGCCGGGCGTCGAGAGCGCGCCCCAACCCCGACAGGGCGGCAGCAAGGGCCAGTTCGACAGCACCCGTATCCGGGTGGCGCTGGGATTCGGGCAGAGCGCGGTACTGCCTGTCCGCGCCCTGCGCCTCGGTGAGGGCGTCTTCGTAGCGGGCCTGGCCGTTGAGGCTGCGAGCCAGGCCGAGTCGCAGGACGAGGGACACCCGGTCACGTTCGGGATGGCCGGCCAGGGCCTCGCGCGCGAGTACCTCGGCCTCCTGGTGACGCCCCTGCCCATTGAGGGCGAAGACCAGCCCATTACGGGCGGCCGAAGCCAGGAGTGACATCTCCGGTCCGGTACCGCGGCCCGCGGCCTCGGCGACGGCCGCACATTCCGCCTCGCACTCGGCATGCCGTCCGAGCGAGGTCATCTGCTGGGCGCGGTCCGAGCGCAGCTTCAGGGTCAGCCAGTGATCGGCTCCGAATATCCTGCTGAAGGTGACCAGCGCCTCGTCGTAGGTGGCGAGCGCCTCGGCATGGCGGCCCTGGGCGCCCGTAGCGAGCGCGGCGATGTTCAGCGCCACCGCTGCGTACTCGTCGCCCCGCGGCCGCGACCGGGCCACGGCACGGGCTTCAGCCTCCGCCTCGGCGTAACGCCCGCTTTCGTAAAGGGCATTGGCCTCATCCACAGGTGTTCCCGACATACGTCGGGCGTCAGCTCGGCCGCGCGGCCGGAAGAATCTCATGCCCGGGAGCATACGGATGCTGCACAGGCTGTCATGCGAAGAGAAGGGGAAATGGTCGACAGCCCCTGCTTCCTAAGGGCTGTCCCGTAACTGGTCTTCGGCACGCAGCTACGCGCCAGGGTTGCGTCGTTCGCGTGACCTGTTCGATTTGATTACCTGATGTCCGATCCGGGCCAGGTTTCGGCGGGGTTGGGTCGACATCTCGACGGCATGGGGATCCACCTGGGGAAAGTGCAGCAGAGCCCCCTTGGTAGGGTGCGCCGATGTCAGCGATCAAGCAGTTTCAAGTGACCTTCGACTGCGCTGAACCTGCGCGCCTCGCCGCCTTCTGGTGTGAGGTGCTGGGGTACGTCGTACCGGCGGTCCCGGAGGGTTTTGCCACGTGGGAGGAGTACCACCGCTCGCTGCCGCCCGAGGACGAGATCTACTTCGCGTGTACTGATCCCTCGGGTGTGGCCCCGCGCCTGCTCTTCCAGCGAGTTCCCGAAGGCAAGGTCGTCAAGAACCGGGTGCATCTCTGTGTGCGGGCCGGCGCCGGGCTCGTGGGTGACGAGCGCCTGGCCACACTCGAGGCTGAATGCGCACGGCTGATGGCGCTCGGCGCGAAGCACGTGCTGACGCAGCGCGCCGATGGCGTCAACGAGTCGTGCATCACGATGCAGGACATCGAGGGCAACGAGTTCTGCCTCGACTGAGTCTCCTCCGAGACTGCGAGGTGGGGAGCTGTCTTACCTGGACCCTCTCAGGTCCGCATGCGGCGGGGGTTATCCCGTGAGGGCGAGGTTGTGTAGGCGGGCGACGCCGTGCATTGCGTGGCGCACGCCGTCGCCTCTCAGGCGGCAGTCGCGCAGGATCTTCCAGGTCTTCATACGGGCGAAGGCATGCTCGACGCGGGCGCGGACCTTCTTGTGGGACTTGTTGTGGGCCTGTTTCCAGTCGGGGAGATCCTCTCCCTTGCGGCGGCGGTGCGGCATCAGGAGCCCGGTTCCTGGGTAGCCGCCATCGGCGATGGTCATCGTGTTGCCGACGGCGGCCTTGGCGCCGGACTCCGCCCAGGCCCGGCAGTCGTTGCGATTGCCCGGCAGCGGCAGGCCGACCACCACGACCAGGCGGGTGTCGGCGTCGATGACTACCTGGTGGTTGGTGGAGTAGCGGTAGTTCTTCGACTGCTCGGCGACCCTGTGGTCCCGGGTGGGCACCAGGGTGCCGTCCACGATCAGCACCGCGTCCTTGGCGAACCGCTGGCGGGGATGCAGCGCGAGCCTCGGGCCGATGCCGCCGATCACTCGGTCTGCGGCCGACTTCGACACCCCGAACAGCGGGGCCAGTTGCCGCATCGTCAAGTTCGTTCGCCAGTACGCGGCGACCAGCAGCACCCGGTCCTCCAGCGACAGCTTCCACGGCCGGCCCCGGCCCGGGGAGTCGGCACCCTCACGACGCAGCGCGGTCACCAACTTGCTGAAGACGGGCGGGCGCAGCCCGGTAAACGGGGCTATCCAGACACCTCACGGCGCTGAGCCGTCAAGTCGGGACACCGGGTACGAGCTCACTGTTCGATTTGGAGGGCCCTGCCGGTGGTCATCAGAGAGCGTCCTTGATGTGGCCTCGGGCGAAGTCCCATGGAGCGGGTGCGTGGGTGGCCGCGTATTCGTCTGCGATGCCGAAGACGCTTCCGCATCCTGGGCATTCCGCCTGGCCGAACAGGTGCGGTAGCCCCCAGGCGAGCCGTTGCTGGCCATCCCGTACGGCCGTCTCGTGCAACATCCTCCCGGTGCCGGTCAGCTCGTCCGGGGTGGCCGGCCGGAGCGGGACCTGGTGGACATCCCCCAGATTCCAGTCGCGGATCGAGGAGTAGCAGCCGTAGTCGCCGATTGCGATCGTCACCGGTGCGTCGCAGTGCGGACATGCGACAGTGACGAAGTAATCGGTGAAGTCGTCCAGGGCCTCGAACCACAAGGGCTGGCCGTCGAACGCGAGCATGGTCCGCAACCGGCTCAGGTAGATCTTCCCGGTCAGGCCTGGCCGCAGCCGGGCCGCGGCCAGGGCGCGAAGCTCGGCCAAGGTCGCCGCACGGCGGGCGACTTCTTCGTCGGCGCCGTGTGGTTGAAGGAGGCCACCTGCTATGGCTCCGGCCAGATCGAGCGCCCAGTCCCCGGCGTTCTCGGTTTTCGCGATGTCCGCCAGTCGCGGCAGTGCGGCGATGCTCGCCGGGGTGATCGTCCCCTGGTGGCACAAGCGCCCCCAAAGCCGGTCGCGAGTAGCAGCGGTACAGCGGTTAGCGCTAAGGAATGATCTTCGCTGCCGGGGGAGGCCCGGCCAGAACGGGCGCACGCTGGAGGTGTGGCTGAGGACCGGAACGCCGAGCTTGCCGCTCTCGCCCGCCAGGCCGTGGCAGCCGCGGGCGGCCTGCGGCTGCTGGTCGAGCGGATGGGCGATCTCGGCTGGCGGATGCAGGACTACCGCGACGAGGACCTGCTGAACGTCGCCTCCGCCCTGCGCGGCACCGCGATCCTGATCGCCCTCGACACCGAGGACATGGACCTGCACGAGGAAGTCACCGGGCGCCGGGTGCACGAGGTGCACGATGTCGCCGAGTGGCTCCGAGAGCACGGCGAAGGCGACGGCCGGCCGTTACCCTGCCGACCCGGGCCGGTTGTCCCGGCCGCCGGGGATGACCCGCAGGACGGGGCCGGCGGGGGCGAACTCGCCGAGGTCGAGAGCGGCGTCGCGTCCGCCCGCGCGGGACGCCGGGCCCCGCCCCCACCCCGGGCGGCAGCGGCGCGAGGTCCTGGGACACCCTTCCGTCCCAGCTGTGATTCACGTCACTGCCGGCGGCTCGGTGCAGCACCCGGCCCCGTTCCGCCGTCATGGGGGCAGTGATCGGGACGGGACGAGGAGAGGAGGTCGGCGGGTGAGGTTTCGCAGGAGCGGTCCGGGCAACGGATTCACGGAGTTCGTCGCACAGCGGTCGGGAGCGTTGTTCCGCACCGCGTATGCGCTGACCGGTGACGTGCACGTGGCCGAGGATCTGGTGCAGGAGGCGCTGGAGCGGGCGTGCCGACACTGGCGGAAGGTCGAGGTGGCGGACTCGCCGGAGGCGTACGTGCGCAAAGTGCTGGTCAACCTGGCCAACGACCGCTGGCGGCGGCTGTCGCGCCTGGGCGAGCGCCCCGGGCTGTCGGGGGTGCCCGAGACGGCCGACCCCCGGGACCGGTTCGGGCAGGTGGATCTGCGCGCGGAACTGATCGAGGCACTGCTCGGGCTGCCGATGGGCATGCGCAGCGTGGTGGTCCTGTACTACCTGCACGATCTGGACGCCGGGCAGGTCGCCGGCATCCTGGACATCTCTTCGAGTGCGGTGAGGTCCCAGCTCGCCCGCGGCCTGGCCAAGCTGCGCGATTCCGTATCGGGCGCCCAGGCGCCGCACACCCCGTCGGCCGCTTTCGGAGGTACGAAGTGAGGAACACGTCGTCCGGACCCGCCCCGTTCGAGCCGGGCCTCGAAGCCGAGCTGCGTGCCGCGGTGGCCTCCTTCGCCGACGGGCCGACGGCGCCGGTCGTCGACGCGGCCGCGATCGAGCGAGTCGTCAGCCGCAGCCGCACCCGCCGGGCGCTCCTCGGCACCGCTGCGGCGTGCTGCGTGCTGGCGTGCGCCACGGTGGGGTTCTTCGCGCTGAAGCCCGTGCCGCCCGGCGCCTCCCCGTCCCTGTCCACACGGGCGAACGGGGCGTGCACCCCGCTCGCCACCGGCACCCCCAAGAGCGGAAGCGCCGATGCGACTCCGACACAGGAGCAGGAGCAGACCGCGGGAGCGGGCATCGCGCTGCCGGACCTGGCCGGCATGCCGGTCGAACAGGCCGGAAGCCTGCTGCGCGGACTCGGACTGAGCTGCACGATCATGCGGCACACGGACTGGAACGCTCCCGCCGGGCAGGTGATCAGCAGTGACCCCCGGGGCGGCGCAGAACCGGTGGCACCGGGCTCGTCCGTCCTCCTGCTGGTCTCGACGGGCAAACCCGGCAGAACCTGAGCGACCGGGCCCTTCGGCCCGCGCACCGGCAGGACGGCGCCCCGTCCTGCCGGGCAGGGGAGCCACCCGGAGCGGGGGAACGGCTGCGGGTGGCGGGCTCCGATGCCGTCAGCCGCGCAGCTCGCTCGGCATCGTCTTTGGGTTGCGGAGGTCCTGCCCGAGGCGGCGGCCCCGACCGGCGCGGACGCGGGCCCGGCGCGCGAAGCCGAGGCGGTTGTGGTCCCCGCGCCGTTTCGCGATCAGCAGGCGGTCCTCGTCATCGAGGAAGAAGAATCGCTCCAGCTCAGGGCGGGTCGGCACCTCTTTGAAGGAGCCGTAGGACGCGGCCTGATCATCAGTTAAGAACTCAACCGGCACGGGCCGGAGGGTAGCCGGGCCGCCGCTGGCTCAGTTAGCCGTCACTCGAACCCCTGCGCGGAAGATCCCTTCCGTGATATCGGGCCCCCGAGCGTGATCACCCTCAGCGCCAATCACGGCCGCTGACCTGCCCCGGAGGCTTAGAGCTAACCGCTGTACCGCTGCTACTCACGACCGAAAGCCCGTCGATGGCCTCCTTGTCACGACCGACAGCTCGGTCCAGCAACCCGGGTATCGCGTGGGCCGGGCCGTAGGCGTCGTGGAGTGTGGACCAGTCGATCATCCGGTGATTCAAGCATGCTGCGGAGCGACCTCCGGGAGGCGGTGAGTCGGCGGGATCACCTACGCCACCGCCAGTGCTGGGGCCTGCGGCGTCGGGAACGCGGTGCGTTCATCGAACAGATGACCGTTCTTGAGGCAGTGGTGGAGCTGGCCCAGCATCCGGTTGAACAGATTGCGCTGGCCAGCGGCGTGCCAGTCTCCGTGGTCGTCACGTCGCCGCCGGTAGTCGGCTTTGGCACCTGGCGAGGCAGTGATCGCTGAGAACGCCCAGAGGTAGCCGGCGTGGTTGAGCCGGTCGTTCTTCACCCATCGTCTGGTGATGCTGGACTTCTTGCCAGAGGCCCGGGTGACGGGTGAGGCGCCGGCGTAAGCCTTCAGGCCGCGGGCGTCCGCGAAGCGGGTGCGATCGTCTCCGATTTCGGCCAGCATCCGGGCAGCAAGCTGGATACCGAGGCCGGGGAAGCTGAGGATAATTTCGGAGTCCGGGTGCTGCGGGAACGCCTCCTCGACGGCCTGGGCGAGGTCGTCGGCAGCGATGCAGGCGGCCGTGAGCTGTCCGAGGAGGGCGAGCGTCTGCTTGCCGAGCGCGTCCTCGACAAGCTCGGGCTGACGGGCCCAGTCGGTGCGGAACGCCTCGCGCAGCCGCTCGACGTCCGACTCGATGCCGCGCTTGCGGCCCGCACGCTTGAGAGCCGCCGTAATCTGGGTGCGAGTCAGGCTCGCGGCCTTGGCCGGTGTCGGCGCGAGCTTCATCAGCTCTCGGGCCTCCGGCCGGCACAAGCCGTTGTCCCACTTGGCGAAGGCATCCAGAGCAGCGGGGTAGTACTCGCGCAGCAGCGAGCGGAGCTGGTTGGCGACCTGCTGCCGGTTCCAGACCGCGTCCTGCTGAGCGCGGGCCAGTACGGCGATGGCACGGGCCAGGTCGCTGTCGTTCGGCAGCGGCCGGTGGGCATGCATATCCGTGCGCAGGATGTTCGCCAGGACCAGGGCGTCGCCAGGGTCGGACTTCTTGCGGGACACCGCGTGCCGGTCGCGGTAGCGGGCGGCAGCCATCGGGTTGATCGCGAACACCTTCCGCTTGCCTGCCCGACAGCACCGCGACCAGCAGACCGCGGGAGGTCTCTATCGCGACCGGAATCGGGGTCTCCTCCGTGTCGCCGTACTCGGCCAGCAGGTCCATCAGGCTGCTGTAGCCGGCCGCGTCGTCGGTGATGTGTCGCTTTGCAAGTAGCTGACCGGTGTCGTCGACCAAGGCAACGTCGTGTGTCCTCTCCGCCCAGTCGATGCCGCAGTAGATCAACCTTTCCTCCCCAGGGATGCAATGTTTGCGCTGGTTGCGAGCGCATGCGGGCCACGCAGCGACCTAATTCCAGGACTCGACCATCCGGTCGGTCCGCCACCTCACTAGCCGTTCGTGGCACCAGCGCACCCCACGGGCCTCGGTCTTCTCGGGAGCTCTGACGGCTCTGGACTATCAGGAGGTCGCCGTGCGGCGGGCTCACGCCACCAACACCAACGAGTGATCAAGCGGACAGTGTTGACGGTGATGGCGACCTCGAAGACACCGAACGCCGCCGCTCTGGATAAAGGGATCGAGTGCCCAGACGGCTCCAGGCGTACGGTCGGTGCCCGCGAGGCTGCCACCACCTGCGCTGTGGAAGACCGGGACGACAGAAGAGCATCGGTCCCCGGCGCTCGAACGGGCAGTGGCAACCCCCGGCTCCCACTGACCGTTACCAAGGAATTAGGACGGCTCGGAGGCCGTGATCACACCTGACACGGTCAAGATCATCGCAGAGCAAGATCACTTACGGGACGGCCCTTAACCTCGTACTTTAGTGACGCTTCACCAGATGAACTGGTGGGCCGTTTCGCCTTGTTGTACGGGGCGCGGGCAGGCTGACTGCCCGGCTGACACGTCGGGTGGGCACCGGACACCAGCCGCGGCGAGATCGTATTGCTCGTCGGGACGGGTGTTTACTGGTGACGGGATCCAGCGGCTGCCGCTTGCGACTGCTTCCCGCGACGGCTACGAGCGCACCGAGTTCATGCACTGGGTGAATGCCAACCAGGATTCGGGCAACACCCGAGCCGAGTTGACGGGCGGGCCACAGCTCGACGGCACCCGCCATCCACAACTTCAAGTGACCAGGACTCGCTCGCTCCGGCAATCAGTCACCGCGCGGGCGCCAGCTGCGGGCCTGCCGAACCGCCACGGTGCATGCCCATAGCCACATGAGAACGCCGATGACCAGGACGGTACTCGCAGCCGACGAGGTCAGTTCACGAGTGAGGAAGGCGTCGTCAGTGTCGGAGACCGGGTCCGCCAGGCCGGCAGCGACAGCGCTCCCTGCAAGTCCTGCCAGGAGGAGCGGCATGAAGACGGACCATGCAGCACTTGTGCGGAACACGCGGAGTCCACCGGTCAATACGGAAAGGGGCGCGAGCGCCCTCCCGTGGCGCAGGAACTCTGCCATGGCACTGAGGCCCGCGGTGACTGTGAGCACCGCGACGCCGACCAGGCCGAGCAACGTACTCCAACGCCCCTGATCCCGATTGGGGATTCCGGCAGTCAGCTCATCCTCCCCGGGAGAGCCGGCCCGCGCTCCGCGCGGAAACACCTCGTGGGCCAGCCGCTTGACAGCAGCGACGGAAACGGCACGCCCGTCACGACGTACGAGCACGAGGGAACCCTCCTCGGTGGAGGCAGCCGCACGGCGAGCGAGGGTTCCTGAGTCGATACGGCGTACCTCCGTCACCAGCGCGTCGTGCGGGGTCCATCTGATCAGTTCCTGCAGCCTGGGGTCTTGTGGCGCCCCGCTGAGGCGAGCTGTGAGTGCGGGGCACTGAAGGTGGAAGGCGGCCAGCGCCGGGCAGTCACCGGAGAGCCTCATGGGCCCAGCGCCCCCGACGCCGCCGGCCGGTCCTGCAAGGAGCACGGCTTCGGTATTGTCCGGCAGGCGATTCAGGAACGTCGCCATGTCCGCGTCCGACACTTTGCCCCGGACACCGACGGTGAGAGCACTGTTCCCGATTCGATTGAGGGTGTGCTGTGCGTCCGCGCTCTGTGCGCCGAACAGTCCCTGCCAGGCGACCGCTTGCATGAGGACGATCAGCGCCACCGTGATGCCGGTGACCAGCCGGGCGGTGCTGCCGGGGTAAGTGCTGGTGCGGCGCCCTGCCACGAGAGTCCCTGCCAGGCCGTGTGCCCGTCCCAAGCGGGTGAGGACTCGACCGGTAGCTGCGGTGGCGGCAGCCATGGCCGCCGGCAGGGTCAGGACGGTGCCCGCAATACCTGCCCAGCTGACCAGGGCACGCGGCCCGGAGTCGGATCCGGCAAGGTCAGGGCCACGCACGGCGACAAGGAACATGACGGGGAACAGCACTGCAATGCGAGGCAGCCAGACGGAGGCGACCGGGTTGTGGGGACGCGTTCCCGCGGTACCTCGACGCGGGACGAGCTCGGCCAGGACGACAGCCGCGAACACCGTCACAAGGGCGACGGCAGGTGCGAGACCAACCCACCAGCCGTGCTGACGCACATACTCGCTGGACAGGACGTAGCCGGTGTAAGGGAGGCGGAGGTCCTCAAGCATGGCCCACGCGACAACCGCACCGCCGAGCAGCGCACCGAGCAGTACGGGTCGCCCCGCTTCGCCGACAGCCACCAGGGCACGGTCCGTCCGGCGCCCGCCGAGCGCAGCGACCAGCGCGGTCCTGCGGTCGCGGGCGTGAGCCCCCGTACGCACGGCAATCAGCAGCAGCGCCAGGCCCGGCAGACCGAGCATGCCGGCCAGGCCGGCCCGGAACATCCACTCGGGCTTGTCGTCCATGCGCCCTGAACCGGGTTCCAGACCATCGGCGAATATCCCGCCGGCCGCCGGCCCGAAGCCGGTGACGACAGAACTCGGTGGCTTTTCGCTGAGGCCGTCGCGCGGACGGACGTAGGCGAGCCATTCTGTCGGCTCGTCGAGGCCGGACGGCTTGATGGAGCCGGCCAGTTCGCCAAACCGGTGGTCGATGTCCTCCGCCGCACCCGCCTTCCTCAAGGCCGGTGACAGTACAGCCTGACCGGGCGCCGGCCAGTGGTCCACACCCGGCGGCAGCGGAGCGCCGTTCCCGCGCGGAGCCAGGAACACGACGCTGAACCGCCTCTCGTTCACCAGCGAGTCGGAGCCCACCAGCCACGTGGTGGACGCCTGGCGGCTCGCGTTCTCCTGAACCACCGGGGTTCTCGCGACCCGGCGCTCCTCCTTGCCCACATACACGGCGTGGACCGCGGCCAGGCCGGCCAACGTGACAGACAGAACCACGGTGGCGAGGAGCAGGGCGACGACACGGACGCCCCCCCGCCTCCGCCCGCCGACCGGCAGCCCGCCCGACCCCCAGGAGCCGCCGAGACAGCCCTCCCCCGGGCAACCCGGCCATCACCGCCCCCCCAAGGGCAGCGGCCGACTCCAGGATCCCGGCCGAAAGATGCAGTGCGCGGTCCGCACGCGCCGCGATGCCCGGATCATGCGTAACCACCAGCAGGCCGCACGCATACTGCCGCGGCAGATCGAACAGCAAGTCGGCGGTCTTGTCACGGGCCTCGGAGTCCAGCGCACCGGTCGGCTCGTCCGCCAGCAGCAACACCGGCTCGTTGATGAGCGCGCGGGCCACCGCCGTACGCTGCCGCTCCCCGCCTGAGAGCTCCTGACTCGTCGCAGCGCGCGGAACCCCCAGCTCGTCCAGAAGCCGCTGCGCCCGCTCCCGCACCTCACCACCTCGGCCGTTGCGGGCCAGCAGAGCGGCCAGGTACACATTGTCCAGTGGGCTGAGTTCGGGAAGGAGTTCACCGAACTGGAAGACCATGCCGATCGACTGTGCGCGTACCCGGGCCAACCTCGCACCCCGAAGACCCGTAATTGGCGTACCGGTCACCGCCACCGCTCCGCCATCAGGCTTGATCAGGCCGAGGACACATGACAGCAGCGTGCTCTTCCCGGAGCCGCTCGGCCCGGTCACGGCGATCGACTCACCTGCTGCCAGCGACAGAGAGAGGCCGTCGAACAGCGTCCGCCCCCCGATCGCATAGCTGAGGCCCACTATCTCCAGAACCGGCTGCGCTTCCGCCACATCACCCTGAGCCGTGCCCACTTGCCTCATCCTCACTGTGCTGGACCCCCAACTGCGTTACCCAGTGGCGCACTCCGGAGCGCCTCTTCGCGTCATGGTCGCTGGCGTCCGTCACCAGGATGGTCGTCCAGACCGCAACGGTCCGGCGTGCTGTTGAGGTTTGACGCAAATGGTCACCCTAGAAAGGCAGTTGGTCGAGAACCAAGATGTCGCTCATCGACCCGGGAGACACCCTCCTCAGTCCCCGAGCACAGCCAGCCGGGTCCGGCCGCCGACGTGCAGGACCGCGTAGGGGCGCACCGTCCACTCGATCCACGCACCCCGATGGCTGAGTGAGAATCCGCAGGGCTCACCCCGGTGCAGCGACCCGAGAGCGCCGATGCAGCCTCCGCCGTCGACCCAGCTCAGGGCCCGATGCCGTTCCAGGAAAGGCAGTTCGGGAGCCAGCGAGTGGACGTCGAGCCGGATCCGCCGGATCGCGTCCGCCGGGCTCGGGGTGGAAGAGCGGTGGATCTCCGCCATCTCGTCCGCCTCTATCGTCCGGAACGTAATCCGTTCGCACCAGAACGCTTGCGCGGCGGGGCTCTCGGGTTCGGAATCGCTCAGCACGTCGCCTCCTGACGCTGGCCAGGACCCTCCTGCCCGCCACCGGCGTGACGAGCGACGAGCGAGGAGGGTCCCTCGAAACCCCCTCATCCGGCGCAGAGCAAGGGGAGTTGGGGCACCACCAAGCCTTCCCGTGGCGCCACATCGCGAAGCTAGTGCGTGATGCGAGGCGGTATCAAGCGTTTGACGTCTAACGAGTGAGAGTCCGGAACCCATGACACTTCGCACCGATCGGAGCGGGCGACCCCCAGCCCTGCGCCGGTGGGGGGCCGCCCGAAGAGGCGAAGAAGCGCTCGGCTACACCATGTCGTCGAACTCGCCGGCCTTCGCCCCGCCCAGGAACGCCTGCAACTTCACGCGAGTCGTACGGACGACCACGTCCGGGTTGTCACTCTCCCGTATGAGGATCTCCCCTCCGCTCTCTGCGAGTTCGAGGCAGTTGTCGCCGTCGGCATCGGCGGACTTGGACGACTTGCGCCACTGAATATCCATGGGTTCTCACGCCTTCATACTTGCTCTGCGACTTCCTTGATGAAGTCTCTTGAACTCTGCGGATCGAGCGATCGGCCTTCCGTTCGGTCAAGCACCGCACGGAAGGTCAGAAGACGCGCCTCGGCATCCACGAAACCGGAGCCACTCGGCGTGTCCGTCTGCACCGTGTCGAGCTGCGTGACCGGGCCGTAGACATAGTGAGTGGAGCTCCCCGAGTTCGGGAAGCCGCCCGCCGAGAACGGGATCACCCGAACCGTGACGTTGTCCCGCTCCGACTCCTTCAGCAGGTGGTCGAGCTGCCCGACCGTGACCTTGCGCCCTCCGTACCGCATCCGCAGGGCCGCCTCGTGGATCAGAAAGACGCACGCGGGAGGGTCGTCCGGCCGGTCCAGAACGTCCCGCCGCCTCAGGCGGTGCGACAGCCTGCGCCGCAGGCCCGCCGGGGTCGGAGCGGGCAGCGCTTCCGCGTACACGGCTCGCGCGTAGTCCTCGGTCTGGAGCAGGCCGGGCATATGCATGATCTGCACGGACCGGAATCCGCTCGCATGGTGTTCCAGTTCCGCCAGGTCGAGCGCGCTCACGGAGAGCTCACCGCGGTAGTCCTCCCACCACCCCTTTGTGCGTTCCTCAGCCATATCGACGAGTGCGTCGACATACGCCGGGTCGGGGCAGGCATAGGCGGCTGCCCATGTACGCACTCGCGCACCGCTCACTCCGAATCTTCCCGACTCGGTGTTGCTGATCGTGGTGCGGTCCGTACCCAGCAGGGCAGCGGCTTCGGTCGCCGTCAGACCGGTGCGCTCACGCATCTTGCGCAGTTCGGCGCCCAGTCGACACTGCCGTGCGGTAGGGGGCTTCCTGGGTGGCATCAGCCTCTCCTCTTGTCGAATCCCAGTGTGTCCGCATCCCTCGAAGGGGTCTACTTCCTGCATGGGTTATGAGTTTTTCCACAACACTTGATACTCGACGCTACGGTGATTCCCACGCCGCTCCGCACGCCGGGAGAGACGAAGGGCTGTCTCACAGAGGTGCGTTGCTCCCTGCCCACGTACGGCCATTGCCACGGTTCAACGAGCGGCACCCCCGTTCCGACCGCATCGCGCTGGGAGAACTGCATGACCAACCACGTCACAAAGCCCTTACCGATCAATCCCTTTGGTGGTGAGACCTACCGGCTCACCCTGCCGAGCACCGCCGTCGCGGCCAAACTCGCGCGCGACTTCGTCACTTCACTGCTGGGCGTCAGCAGACACCACGACCTGGTCGAGGACGCGCAGGTCTGCGTATCCGAAGTGGTCACCAACGCCCACCGCCACGCCAGTACGCCACTGATCCGGGTCCACGTCGCGGTCAACCGCAAGCGGGTCACCGTCGCCGTCGCGGACGACGGGCCCGCGGATCCCACGCTCCTGCGTGCACTGTGCGCGGAGCCCGAACAAGAGCGCGGGCGAGGGCTGTTGCTCGTGGAGAGCCTCGCTCTCGCCTGGGGAGCGAACACCGCAGGCGAACTCCAACCCGGCTGCAAGGTCGTCTGGTTCACGCTCGGACAGCCCTACCCGAACAGCGGTCAGACGTAGCTTCCGGCCACGCACCGCAGGCGGGGGCGGGGGTGGCAGACCATCCGGCACACCACCACCGCCCCGCCTTGATCCACCGACAGGCCCGCCCTCGGCCTGCCCCAACCCCCACGGACCGTAATGCGCCGCACCACCGGCGCGGCCTCGCGCCGCGCTCCTTCGCCATGCCCGGATCCGGCATGGATACCCGTTCCCCGCGCCTCGCAGGAGGTCGGCACGACCGCTGCCCGGCGCACCCGGCCGCACGCGTGGCTGCCTGCCGTGACGTGGCTGGTCGGCGCCGGACTGCACCCGCGCGCAACGGGGACGACGCTGACCGTGGCGCGGGATCTCGCGGCGCGGATGGACTACCGGCGGGGATTCGTGCTGTACGACCTCGAAGGCACGGCCGCCCGGTGCGGGGTGTCGACGGCGACGGTGAAACGCCATGTCCGGGTACTGCGGGAGCTGGGCGCGCTGGCATGGCACCGGCACGGCACGAAGAAGAACCTTCGGCTCCCGGGCCGCCCGTACACGGCCACGGCCACGATCTACGCCGCGACGGTCCCGGCCGCGTACGACGAGGCGGTGGGGCACCGGCTCGACGGGACCGGGTACCGGGCCCGAGTGACCGGAGTGACGGACGAGGGGCGGGCGCTCGCGGCCCAGGCTGCCACCCGGACGAAGCCACACCCTGTGGACAACGGGCGGCCGCACGCCCATGCTCGCGCGGAGCCTGCACCCCATTCTTCTGGGCGGCACCACGACGTAGCTGTTGGAGATCTGGGCGGGGGGTTGAACTACACCTCACGTACGTGCGCGCCGCGCGCGAGGGCGACAGCTCCCAGGAGGCCCGTGCACGACGGAAGTTCGTTACCCCGATCCCCGTGGCAGGTGGCCCGTGACGTCCACATCGCGCGGCAGGTCCGGCCGCTCGTCGGCTGGACCCAGCCGGAGGGGCTGCGCCGTCTGGGCTTCGCACTGCGACCGCTGATCGACCGGGGCCTGGAGGCCCACGACATCGCCGCCGAACTGCTCGGGATGGCCGTCGCCTGGCGCCCCGCACGGCCGGCCGCGTACATCGCCGCCGCTCTCGCCCGGGACCGGCGGATCGAAACGACCCGCCCGGCGGACCATGAACCCCCGGCCGACCCCGCCGCGCACCAGGAATGGCAGCAGTGGCTGACCAGCAGGCGACCGGTCATCGCGCCACGCACGGACGACGACCGCCGCCACGCCCGCCTCTACGCGTGGGACCGGTGGTACGAGGTGGCCGCCCACTACGACGACGATCCCGACGACGCCCTGGACCTCTACGGGACCCGGCTGTGCGCGTACGCCGTCAAACGGTCCGCACGCGTCGCCGGGTCTCCACAGTGAGCCGTAACGCCGTTCTCAGGCCGCCGGGTCCCCACCGTGACCCGAAACGGCCGCTCAGGCAGCCGGATTGTGCCGGATCAGCGACTCCACGAGCCCCGACCGCGTCGCCGGGAAGTCCAGCGGCACGATGCCGAGCCCGGTCCAGCCGGCCGTCCCCGAGGAGTCGAGGAACGACTGGACCTGCGGGTTGAGCCGGTCCGCGTTCCAGCGGGGCGGCATCAGGGCGGCGGTGCTCACGTAGTTCATGAAGAGCTTGCCCGGCTGCGCGGCCGCCTTGCGGAACTGGTCCTCGATCTTGGGGTACTTGGCGAACGGCTCCGCCATGTAGTCGTCCTGGATGTCGAAGAGCGCCGGATCGGCGTACCGCACCCCGGGCAGACCGCCGTTGTCGGCGAGCAGCACCACCTTGCCGCGGGCCCCGCCCAGCGTGGGCAACGCGGAATCGATGTGGAACAGCGGACGCCAGCCCTTGGTGTCGAGGTACAGATCGAAGATCCGGCGGAACGCGTCGTTGCTCTCCTCCGAGTACTCCTGCTTGACCCGCATCAGCACGGTCTCGGTGGGCCGCTGGGCCAGGAAGTCCCAGCAGGCGCCGAGGACGTCGCCGAACATCAGGTTCTGGTACGAGGCTCCGTGGTGGATCGCGAACGAGTCACCGGTGATCCGGCACCGTACGTCGAGGAAGCGGATACCGCTGTTCAACTGCTCGGCGATCGTGGTGTTCTGGCACTCGGTCCAGGGGCCGCCGTAACGGGCTCCGGAGTCGTGCGTGCCCGGGATCGTCAGGCGCTGGAGCGCGGTGGCGTCCGCGATCCCGCTCATCCAGTCCTGGGTGGTCAGGGCCTGCCGGGCCGACGCGCGGGCGGGCGCCGTGCCGATGAGGGCGGTGGCGGAAGCGGCCAGCGCTCCGGCCAGGAAGGTCCGACGGTTGGCGGTGTACGGGCTCATGCGGGGACGCCTCCGGGGGCCGTGTGGGGTCAGCTCCCGGATTATGACCCGTACACATCACGTACGGAACAGGGGCGGGGGTACGGCGCCCCGGCGGCGGCGCAAAACAGAGGATGCGCGGGCCGGGGCCTTCGCCCCCGCCCGCGCATCCTCTGTGCCGTACGTCCCTACTGAACGACCGTGATCCGGTCCGTCGCCGGCGGGGCCAGCGGCGCGGCGGCCGTGGAGTGCGCGGCCAGGTAGGCGTTGAACAGGTCCAGGTCGGAGGCGCCGACCAGCTTGTTGGTGCCCGCGCCGAGGGCCGCGAAGCCGTCGCCGCCGCCCGCCAGGAACTCGTTCATCGCGACGCGGTACGACTTGGCGGGGTCGATCGCCTCACCGTTCAGCTTGATCGTGTCGGTGACGACGCGAGCCGCACCGGTCTTCGTCATGTCGAGCGTGTAGGTGAGGCCCTTGGAGATCTGGAGGATCTTCGGGCTGGCCTCGTTCGAGCCGCTGACCTGCTGCTGGAGCGCGGTCACGAGCTGCGCACCGGTCAGGTCGACGACGTTCATCATGTTGGTGAACGGCTGCACGGTGAAGGACTCCCCGTACGTCACGACGCCGTCGCCCTCACTGGCCGTCGCCTTGTACACCAGGTCCGCACGGATGCCGCCCGGGTTCATGAACGCGACGACCGCCCCGCCCTTGTCCGCCGGGGCCAGACCCTCAAGCTGCGCGTCGGCGATCAGGTTGCCGAGCGGCTTCTCCGGGGCCGTGGAGCCGCGGCCGTTGATGTCCGCGGAGATGAAGCCCTGCGGCCGGTTCGAGATCGGCGCCGCGAGGGTGTTCCAGCGGGCGATCAGTTCCGTCATGTCGGTGGCCTTGGCCTGGTCCCGCGTGACGATGTGGTTCGCCGAGACCGGGTTCGCGGGCGCGGGGTGGTGCTTCGAGGAGCCGTTCGACGTACCGGAGCCCTTCACCGCGGTGCGCACGATGTCCTTGGTGCGGCGGTCGTACGTCAGCGTCGTGTCCGTGTACAGCTTGCCGAACGACGAGGCCGACGTGACCAGACGCGGGTTGCCCGCCGGGTCCGGGATGGTGCACACGTACGCCTGGTGGGTGTGGCCCGTCACCAGCGCGTCGACCTTGGGCGAGATGCCCTTGGCGATGTCGGTGATCGGCCCGGAGATGCCGTCACCGGCGCCCGGGCTGTCGCAGTTGTAGTTGTACGAGGACGAGGCCGGGGCGCCGCCCTCGTGGATGAGCGCGACGATGGACTTGACGCCCTGGCGGTCCAGCTCCTTGGCGTACTTGTTGACCGTCTCGATCTCGTCGTGGAACTTCAGGCCCTTGACGCCGTTGGCCGTGACGATGTTCGGCGTGCCCTCCAGGGTCACCCCGATGAAGCCGATCTTGACGCCGTTCTTCTTCCACACGGTGTACGGCTTGAGGATCGGCTTGCCGGTCTTCTCGTCCGTCACATTGGCCGCGAGGTAAGGGAAGTCGGCGCCCTCGAACTTCTTGTCCTGCTCGTAGCACCCCTCGACCGGGTGGCAGCCGCCGTTCTGGAGACGGGTCAGCTCGGTGCGGCCCTCGTCGAACTCGTGGTTGCCCACGCTCGTCACATCGAGGTCGATCTTGTTGAGCGCCTCGATGGTCGGCTCGTCGTGGAAGAGCCCCGACAGCAACGGGCTCGCGCCGACCATGTCGCCGCCGGCCGCGGTGATGGAGTACGGGTGCCCCTGGCGCGCGGCGCGCAGCGAGGAGGCGAGGTACTCGACGCCACCGGCCGGAATGCTCTTCGTCGTGCCGTCGGCCTGCGTCTCGGTGACCGAGCCGGCCGAGCCGGCCGGCGGCTCCAGGTTGCCGTGCAGGTCATTGAAGGACAGCAGCTGCACGTCGACGGTCCGGGCCGGCGTGTGGTGGCCGTGGCCCCTGCCGTGCCCGTGGGCTTCGGCCGGCATGGCGGCGACCAGCGCGCCGACGGTGGCAAGACCGGCCGCGGCGGCGAGCACCCGCCGGGACGCGCGGTTCTTCTGCGGTGTCGCTGACATCGGACCCCTTGTGAGTTCAGCGGGAGGTATGAGGGTGGTGGCAAGTCTGGAGACTGCGTGCCGCAGCCTAGAGTCAACGCGCGTAGCGCGACAGATGTTTGGGGTTACGAACTGGTTGCCGAGTGATCGGAACGGGTCCATTCACCCACATGGCGCATATATCCGATCGAACCGTCACCTTGGTGCGGGGTTCCGTCCTCAATCGCCGGACGGGCTTGATTGGTGCGGGTCCCCCCGCGGGGTGCGCCCCTGCCCGGTGGGTGGGGGTGGGGGCCCTCCGGGGAGACTCCTCAAAAATGGCGTGTGCACCCGACGACGAACAGATACCCGGGTCGTACGCCATTTTCTGCGGGGACTCCCCTGCACGCCCCCACCCCGCATCACCTGCGTCTGCACACCGGCCCTGATGACTGCCGCAGACGCACGACGGCCGGGTCCGGGGCCGTGCAGGGGAGTCCCCGCAGGACGACGAACATCGACCCGGGTCCATCACGTACCCGCGGAACGTTCGTCGTCCGAGGAGACGCCCCGGAGGGGCCCCGGACCCCCACCCACCGGGGTACGGCGAACCCCCGCGGGCGGACCCGCACCAAGCCCGTCCGGCGATTGAGGACGGAACCCCGCGCCCCGGGCCGGGGCAAGGCACAGGAACCCCACCCCCACCCCCGTACGCTCGACACATGACGACTGACGTACCCCTCCCCGCCCTCGGACGCGAGATCCAGACGCTCGACACCCTCTTCCCCGACCAGGCGGAAGCCGTCTCCGCCCTCCTGGCCGAGGCGGCGGAGTCCGACGGCAGGCAGGCCGTGTCCGAGCAGGGGCGGCTGCAGTTGCGGGGCGGGCACCGGGAAGGCGTACGGCACTTCCTGCTGACCTCCGGGGGCGTACTGGTCGGGTACGCGCAGCTGGAGGACACCGACCCCGTCGAGGCGCCGGCCGCCGAGCTGGTCGTGCACCCCTCGTACCGCGGACACGGGCACGGGCGGGCGCTCGGGGCGGCGCTGCTCGCCACCACCGGCAAGCGGCTGCGGGTCTGGGCGCACGGCGGGAAGGCCGCGGCGCGCCACCTCGCGCAGGTTCTCGGTCTCTCGCTCTTCCGGGAACTGCGCCAGATGCGGCGCCCGTTGAGCCCGCTGAACATCGCGGAGCCGGTGCTGCCGCCGGGCGTCACCGTCCGCACCTTCGTCCCCGGCCAGGACGACACCGCCTGGCTCGCCGTGAACAGCGCCGCCTTCGCCCACCACCCCGAGCAGGGCTCACTGACCCAGCGCGACCTCGACGACCGCAAGGCCGAGCCCTGGTTCGACCCGAAGGGCTTCTTCCTCGCCGAGCGTGCCACCGAGGACGGCGGCACCGAGCTGATCGGCTTCCACTGGACCAAGGTGCACGCCGACGAGCAGCTCGGCGAGGTGTACGTGGTCGGCATCCGGCCCGACGCGCAGGGCGGCGGCCTCGGCAAGGCGCTCACCGCGATCGGGCTGCACCACCTGGCCGCCCAGGGGCTGCCCACGGCCATGCTCTACGTCGACGCGGACAACACCGCGGCCGTGTCCGTCTACGAGCGGATGGGCTTCACCACCCACGAGGTGGACCTGATGTACCGCACGGAGTCCTGAACCCGTAAAAACAACTCACACCGGGGCGGCGTCACTTGACGCCGCCCCTTCCTTACGCCACCCTTTCACTACTCAATTAGTGAAAGGGGTGAACATGGCAGAGTCCGCAGCGGTCGAGTTCCGCATCGACCGGCGCAGCGGCGTCGCCACGTACCTCCAGATCGTCCAGCAGACGAAGCACGCCCTGCGGCTCGGACTGCTGGAGCCCGGTGACCGGCTGCCCACCGCCCGCGAGGTCGTGGAGGCCACCGCCATCAACCCGAACACCGTGCTCAAGGCCTACCGCGAGCTGGAGCGCGAAGGCCTCGTCGAGGCCCGGCGCGGACTCGGCACCTTCGTCACCCGGACCCTCGGCGGCGCGGCCGCCGCCGATGACGCCCCGCTGCGCGCCGAACTCGCCGACTGGGCGGACCGGGCCCGCGCGGCCGGCCTGGACAAGGACGACGTCAGCGCACTCTTCACCGCCGTGCTGGACAAGACTTTCGAGGGGGATCAGGCCTGATGACAGGCGCTGCGATCGAGGCGGACAGCCTCGGCATGAAGTACCGGGGCAAGGGCGGGGGCTGGGCGCTGCGCGACTGTTCGTTCCGGCTTCCCGCCGGGCGCGTGTGCGCGCTCGTCGGACCCAACGGTGCGGGAAAGTCCACCCTCCTGAGCATCGCCGCCGGATTCCTGCGGCCGGCCGAGGGGACGGTACGGGTGCTGGGCTCGTCGCCCGCCGAAGCCCGCAGCCGGATGGCGTTCGTGGCCCAGGACAAGCCGCTGTACCCGCGGTTGACGGTCGCCGAGACCCTGTGGGCGGGCGCCGAGCTGAACCCCGCCACCTGGGACCGGGACACCGCCGAGCGCATCGCCGAACCGCTCCCCGCGGGCGCGAAGGTGCGCACCCTGTCCGGCGGGCAGCGCACCCGGCTCGCCCTGGCCCTCGCGCTGGGCAAGCGGCCCGAACTGCTCCTGCTGGACGAGCCGATGGCCGACCTCGACCCGCTCGCCCGCCACCAGCTGATGGGCGCGCTGATGGCCGAGGCCGCGGAGCACGGCACCACCATCGTGATGTCCTCGCACATCCTCACCGAGCTGGAGGGCGCCTGCGACTACCTCCTGCTCCTGGACGGCGGCCGCGTCCGCCTCGGCGGCGAGACGGACGACCTGCTCGCCGCCCACACCCTGCTCACCGGCCCCGTACGGGACCTCGCCCCGCACACCGTGGTCGAGTCCCGCACCACGGGACGGCAGCTGACCGCACTCGTCCGCAAGGAGGGCCCGGTGGACGCGTCCTCCGGCTGGGAGACCGCCGAGCCGTCGCTGGAGGAGCTGCTGCTGGCGCACCTGCGGTCGCCGGGGGCGCCGGACCTGCTGACACCGGCGGCGGATACGCGGACCCCCGAGGCGGTGAGCGCGGCGTGAGCACCCTCGCCCTGCGCGGCCCCGCCCGCGTCGTCGTACGCCAGCACCGCCTCGTCCTCTGGACCACCGCGGCGCTCGCGCTCGCCGGAATCGCCCTGGTGACGGGGGCCTGGTGGTGGACGTCGGCCACCGCCGACACCTTCGCCGGCACCGGCTGCTCGGTGCAGCACACCGTCCACGGCTGCGGCATCGACGTCCGCCACTTCCTCAGCGTCGAGCTGTACTTCAGCCGCCTCCTGCGGTACGCGGGCGTAGTCATGACGGTCCTGCCGGCACTCGTCGGCATGTTCGTCGCCGGACCGATGATCGGCCGGGAGCTGGAGGACGGCACCTACCGGCTCTCCTGGAGCCAGTCCGTCTCTCCGGCCCGCTGGCTGGCCGCGAAGCTCGCCGTCTGCGCCGTCCTCACCGTGGTGGGAGTCTCCGTGCTGTCGGCTGTCTTCGCCTGGGCCTGGTCCCGGACGCACAGCACGCACTACCCGGCCCAGTGGTTCGAGCGGGAGGTCTACGGGGCGATGGGCCCCGTCCCCGTGGGCTGCGCCCTGCTCGGCCTCGGTCTCGGCGCACTCGCCGCGCTGCTGGTACGCCGCACGCTCCTCGCCATGAGCATCACGGCCCTGGCCTACGGCGCGGTGGTCGTGGCGCTGACCTCCGTACGCGACAGCCTGTGGCCGGTCGCTACCGTGGCCACGCCGCTGAACGCCACCCCGGCCGATCTTCCGGGCGGCACCCAGTACGTCGGCAGAGGGATGATGGCGGGAGAACAGCGGCTGCCCGACGGAACCTGCTACCGGGACCCCGTACCCGACGTGGACCGCTGCCTGGCGGACCACCACGTCACCGGCACGTACACCGACTACCACCCCGCCTCGCACTTCTGGCCGCTCCAGCTCGTCGAGACCGGCATCCTGCTCGTCCTCGCCGCCGCAGCGGTCGCCGTCGCCTTCCGGGTGCTGCGCCGCCGCCACGCCTGAGCGCCCCGCCGGCCGTGTCCGGGGGCCTCGGACCCCCGGACACGGCCACACCGCTTCCTGCATGTCATGTCGCCGTTACCGGGCATTCAGACGCCCTTGGGACCCTCTCAGGATGCAGCCAGCTGTGCCGACCCCCCGCAACGGGAGAAATCCCGGCAGAGAGCGTGCCGACCGCGCGATCTCCGCGATCTCGACCCGCTCCGACGCGCCCCCTGAGCACTCCGCGCGGAACAATGGGCCCATGAGCCAGCAGCCCAGCTCCGAGGTCCCGGTCCAGCCCGCCGCCCAGCCGTCCGTCGGCTCCCTCGCCGCACACCGGCCGCATGCCGTCGCCACCTCGTCGTCCGGGAGCGCCGCGCTGTCCACGGCAGCCGATCTCGACCCCGAGATCGATGCCGACGCCGACGCGTACGAACCCGATGTCGACGGCGACGAGCTGCCCCAGGGCCGCTTCCTGGACCGGGAACGCAGCTGGCTCGCGTTCAACGAACGGGTACTGGAACTGGCCGAGGACCCGTCCACACCCCTCCTCGAACGGGCTAATTTCCTCGCCATCTTCGCCTCGAACCTGGACGAGTTCTTCATGGTCCGGGTGGCGGGCCTCAAACGCCGCATCGCGACCGGTGTCGCCACCCGGTCCGCGTCCGGTCTCCAGCCCCGCGAGGTCCTCGACCTGATCTGGACCCGCTCGCGCGAACTCATGGCCCGGCACGCCGCCTGCTACCAGCAGGACGTCGCCCCCGCCCTGTCCGACGAGGGCATCCAGCTGATCCGCTGGCCCGAGCTGAACGAGAAGGAGCAGGCCCGCCTGTTCACCTTCTTCCGCCAGCGCGTCTTCCCCGTGCTCACCCCCCTCGCCGTCGACCCGGCGCACCCCTTCCCGTACATCTCCGGCCTCTCGCTCAACCTGGCCGTCGTCGTACGCAACCCGGTCAGCGGCCACCGCCACTTCGCCCGGGTCAAGGTGCCGCCGCTGCTGACCCGCTTCCTGGAGGCCTCGCCGCAGCGCTACGTCCCCGTCGAGGACGTCATCGCGGCCCACCTGGAGGAGCTCTTCCCGGGCATGGAGGTGCTCGCGCACCACATGTTCCGGGTCACCAGGAACGAGGACCTGGAGGTCGAGGAGGACGACGCGGAGAACCTGCTCCAGGCCCTGGAGAAGGAGCTCATGCGGCGCCGCTTCGGCCCGCCGGTCCGCCTGGAGGTCGAGGAGTCCATCGACCCGTACGTGCTGGACCTGCTGGTCCGCGAGCTGAAGGTGTCCGACGCCGAGGTCTACCCGCTGCCCGGACCGCTCGACCTCACCGGACTGTTCGGCATAGCGTCGCTGGACCGGCCCGAGCTGAAGTTCCCCAAGTTCATCGCCGGCACGCACCGCGACCTCGCCGAGGTCGAGTCCGCCTCAGCGCCCGACATCTTCGCCGCCCTGCGCGAACGCGACGTGCTGCTGCACCACCCGTACGACTCGTTCTCGACCTCCGTCCAGGCCTTCCTGGAACAGGCCGCGGGCGACCCGGACGTCCTCGCGATCAAGCAGACCCTGTACCGGACCTCGGGCGACTCCCCGATAGTGGACGCCCTCATCGACGCCGCCGAGTCCGGCAAGCAGGTCCTCGTACTCGTCGAGATCAAGGCCCGCTTCGACGAGCAGGCCAACATCAAATGGGCGCGCAAGCTGGAGGAGGCGGGCTGCCACGTCGTCTACGGCCTCGTCGGCCTGAAGACGCACTGCAAGCTCTCGCTCGTCGTCCGCCAGGAGGGCGACACACTGCGCCGCTACTCGCACGTCGGCACGGGCAACTACCACCCCAAGACGGCCCGGCTGTACGAGGACCTCGGCCTGCTCACCGCCGACCCGCAGGTCGGCGCGGACCTCTCCGACCTCTTCAACCGGCTCTCCGGCTACTCGCGCCGCGAGACCTACCGCCGCCTGCTCGTCGCCCCGAAATCGCTGCGCGACGGACTGATCGCGCGGATCAACAAGGAGATCGCGCACCAGCGGTCCGGCCGCCCCGCCTACGTACGCATCAAGGTCAACTCGATGGTCGACGAAGCGATCATCGACGCCTGCTACCGGGCCGCGCAGGCGGGCGTCCCCGTCGACATCTGGGTCCGCGGCATCTGCGCGATCCGCCCCGGCGTCACCGGCCTCTCCGAGAACATCCGGGTCCGCTCGATACTGGGCCGCTTCCTCGAACACTCCCGGGTCTTCTCGTTCGGCAACGGCGGCGAACCCGAGGTCTGGTTCGGCAGCGCCGACATGATGCACCGCAACCTCGACCGCCGTATCGAGGCACTGGTCCGGGTCACCGACCCCGCCCACCGGGCCGCGCTCAGCCGGCTCCTGGAGACCGGCATGGCCGACACCACCTCCTCCTGGCACCTGGGTCCCGACGGGAACTGGACCCGGCACGCCACGGACACGGAGGGCCGGCCCCTGCGGCACGTACAGGAAATGCTCATTGACGCCCGGAGGCGCAGGCGTGCGACGCCCTGACCACCAGACACAGACCGGCGTGACCGCGGGGGCGGTGCTCGCACCGTATCTGCGGGCCCAGGCCGCGGACTTCCTGCGCAGCCTGCGTCTGCACCGAGAGAACAGTGCCCCCACGGACGCCGGGTCCCAGGCCGCCGACCAGGCCGCCGAAGCGCTGCGCCGCTCGTCGCGCCGGATCAGCGGCACCCTGCACACCTTCCGGACGGCGCTCGACCCGCAGTGGGCCGAGCAGCTGCGCACCGAGCTGGCCTGGCTGTCCGGCACGCTCGCCCGCGAGCACGCGTACGCCGACCGGCTGACCCGGCTCCTCGAAGCGCTGCACGGGCTGTCCGGCGCGCCCCTGCCCGCGGCCCGCGCCGCCTCGTCGGCCGCCTCGTCCGCGTCCTCGTCCGGCTCCGCATCGGGCGCCGGTGCCAAGGAGCGCGCCGTCCTCGGCGTCGGGGCGGCGCGCGCCGGAGCGCTGCTGGAACGCCAGCTGACCCTCGCCCGGACCCGCGCCCATTCCGCCGCGCTCCAGGCCCTCGGCTCCTCCCGCTTCCACGCGGTGGCCGACGCGGTCGCGCTGCTCGCCTCCGAGGTCCCCCTGTCCGCCGAGGCCGCCGGACCGGCCGGCGCACTGCTGAGCGAACCCGCGGACCGGGCGGAGCAGCGCCTGCTCGGCGCGGTGGCGGCGCTCGCGTCGGACGAGGCGGCCGAGCCGTACAACGAGGCGCACGACGCGCCCTGGCACCGGACCCGGCTGCTGCTGCGCCTGCACCGGTACGCCCACGAGGTGGTGCACGGCGACTCCGATCCGGTCCTGGCCGTCCCCGGTCACGCGCTCGACCTGCACCGGGACGCGTCGGAGGCGGCCACCGCGGCGGCCACCGCGGCCCGCACCCCCCGGATCGCGCCGACCACCGCGTACGCCCTGGGGGTGCTCCACGCCGACCAGCGCCACGAGGTGGCGGCGGCGCGCTCGGTGTTCCGCGAGAGCTGGCCGTACGCCACAGCGGCGGCGACCCGGTCATGACCCGGACGGCGAGCGGCACGGTGCGGGCGGCGGGCTGCGTGCTGTGGCGCCGCGCGCCCGGGTCCGCCGGAGGCGTGGAACTCTGCCTCGTGCACCGGCCGCGTTACGGCGACTGGTCGTTCCCCAAGGGCAAGCTGAAGCGCGGCGAGTCCCCCCGGGACGCGGCTCTGCGCGAGGTCCTGGAGGAGACGGGCCACCACTGTGTGCCGCTCTCCGTGCTCCCCATGGTCCGGTACATCGCGAACGGCCGCCCGAAGGAGGTCACGTACTGGTCCGCCGAGGCCACGGCGGGCACCTTCGTCCCCAACCGTGAGGTGGACGCCGTGCTGTGGCTCCCGCCGGCCGCCGCCCGCACCCGCCTGACCCAGCCCCGCGACCGCGACCTGCTGGACGCGGCCCTGAGGACACTGCCGACCGCGTAACGCCGGCTCATCCAGCCCGCCCGGCGTTTGAGGACGCAGCCCCCCGCCCGGACCGGGCCGCCCCCGAGCGAGCGCGCACCCCCGCCCGGGACCGGGCCGCCCCCGAGTGCGGGCGCAGCCCAGGGCCCCCACGCGTACCTCCACCCCGCCCCCGCACCCCGCGCTCACGCCGGAACCAGGCCGCCCGACACGGTTCACCTTCCGTTCACTCACCCCCGCAAGCCGCTTCACCTGTTCTGCCTAATTTCGGCAGTGCACGGTGCGAGGCACAGACCGCACCGACCACGACTTCCGCACCACCCACCACCTCGCACGCCGTCGTAGAACGAAAACACCGCGGCGGCTCCTGGAAGGAACACCCGAAAGTGAAGCTTCAGCGCAAGAACCGGCTTCGTGCCACCGCGCTCGGTGCCCTCGCCGTCTCCGGCGCCCTGGTCCTCACGGCGTGCGGTTCGGACAACAACAGCGGCAGCGACACCGGCGGCAACGGCGGCCAGACGAAGGCCGCGTCGAACGTCAAGTGCGACGGTGCCAAGGGCCAGCTGCGCGCCTCCGGCTCCAGTGCGCAGAAGAACGCCATGGACCTCTGGGTCAAGGAGTACATGGCCGCCTGCTCCGGCGTGGAGATCAACTACAACTCCTCCTCCTCCGGCGAGGGCATCGTCGCCTTCAACCAGGGCACCGTCGGCTTCGCCGGCTCCGACTCGGCGCTGAAGCCCGAAGAGGTCGCCGACTCGAAGAAGATCTGCAAGACCGGCCAGGGCATCAACCTCCCGATGGTCGGCGGCCCGATCGCGGTCGGCTTCCACCTCGAGGGCGTCGACAGCCTGACGCTGGACGCCCCCACCCTCGCCAAGATCTTCGACACGAAGATCAAGAAGTGGAACGACCCGGCGATCGCCAAGCTCAACCCCGGCGCCAAGCTCCCGGACAAGGCGATCCAGCCCTTCCACCGCTCCGAGGACTCCGGCACCACGCAGAACCTGGGCAAGTACCTCGGTGCCGCGGCCCCGGCCGACTGGAAGTACGAGGCCGAGAAGAAGTGGCCGGCCCCCGGTGGCCAGGCCGCTGCCGGCTCCTCCGGTGTCGCCTCGCAGGTGAAGGCCGTCGACGGCGCGATCGGCTACTTCGAGCTGTCGTACGCGGCCTCGCAGCAGATCACCACCGTCGACATCAACACCGGCGGCACCGCCCCGGTCAAGGCCTCCTCGGAGAACGCCTCCAAGGCCATCGCCGCCGCCAAGGTCAAGGGCACCGGCAAGGACCTGGCGCTCGACCTCGACTACACCACCAAGGCCGAGGGCGCCTACCCGCTGGTCCTGGTCACGTACGAGGTCGTCTGCGACACCGGCAACAAGGCCGACACCCTCGGCACGGTCAAGTCCTTCCTGACCTACACCGCCTCCGCGGACGGCCAGAAGCTCCTCACCGAGGCCGGCTACGCCCCGATCCCCGAGGCGATCAACGCCAAGGTCCGCGAGACGGTCGCCGGCCTCTCGTAACGAGAGCACCCCGCACGACGCACAACGAGTAACGCGACAGGCGGCCGGTCCGGCACACCCCTCCGGACCGGCCCGCCACCTCAGAGGCTTTCGGGCCGCACCGCCCGATCGCAGGCAGCCCGACAGCCTCTCAGCCCCATCCGGTGCACCGCCGCCAGGGGAGCCCTCCGCTCCCCCACACAGACCGGAAAGACCATGGCTTCCACCACACAGACAGAAACACCACCGGCCCCGCCGGGCGGACGCTCCCGCCCCAGGCCGACGGGCCGGGCCGGTGACAAGATCTTCCTGGGCCTCTCCCGCGGCTCGGGCATCCTGCTGCTCGTGCTCATGGCATCCATCGCCGTGTTCCTCAGCTACCGCGCCGCGATCGCCATCTCCAAGGACGAAGGCAACTTCTTCACCACCTTCGACTGGAACCCGGCCGGCGACCCGCCGGTCTTCGGCATCGCCGTCCTGCTCTTCGGCACCGTCGTCAGCTCGATCATCGCGATGGTCATCGCGGTTCCGATCGCTGTCGGCATCGCCCTGTTCATCTCGCACTACGCCCCGCGCAAGCTGGCCGGTCCGATCGCGTACGTCATCGATCTGCTCGCCGCGGTGCCCAGCATCGTCTACGGCATCTGGGGCGCGCTCGTCCTCGTGCCGTACCTCGAAGGCCTGAACCTCTGGCTCGACCAGTTCTTCGGCTGGACGTACATCTTCGAGAAGACCGAGGTCGGCGTCGCCCGCTCGCTCTTCACCGTCGGCATCCTGCTCGCGATCATGATCCTGCCGATCGTGACCAGCGTCAGCCGCGAGGTCTTCCTCCAGGTCCCGAAGATGAACGAGGAGGCCGCGCTCGCGCTCGGTGCCACCCGCTGGGAGGTCATCCGCCTCTCGGTGCTGCCGTTCGGCCGCTCGGGCGTGATCTCCGCCTCGATGCTGGGCCTGGGCCGCGCACTCGGCGAGACGATGGCCGTCGCCACGGTCCTGTCGCCGAGCTTCCTCATCTCGCTGCACGTGCTCAATCCGGGCGGCGGGACGTTCGCCCAGAACATCGCCGCGAAGTTCGGTGAGGCCGACGCGTTCGGGCGCGACGCCCTGATCGCCTCCGGCCTGGTCCTCTTCGTCCTCACCCTGCTGGTCAACGGCGCGGCACGGCTCATCATCGCCCGCCGCAAGGAGTACTCGGGGGCCAACGCATGAGCCACGCATCCACCGGTGTCCAGGAACGCCCGACACCCACACCCCCCGCTCCGGCGGGCAGCCTCAGCAGCCGGGCCCTGCCCCGCCTGGCCCCGGTCGGCTTCGCCGTCGTGTCCCTCGCCCTCGGCATCGGCATCGGCATGGCCGCCGGCTGGCACAGCCGCGTCCAGTGGGGCCTGCTCTCCGCGCTGCTCTTCCTGACGATCTCGTACGTCGTGACGAGCGTCGTGGAGAACCAGCGCCAGGCCCGCGATCGCCTCGCCACCAGCCTCGTGTGGGTGTGCTTCCTGCTCGCCGTCGTCCCGCTGGCCTCCCTGCTCTGGACGACCATCAGCCGCGGCTCGGAACGCCTGGACCTCTACTTCCTGACCCACTCCATGGCCGGCGTCCTCGGCTCCGAGGCCAGCGGCGGTGTCTACCACGCGCTGATCGGCACCCTGGAGCAGGTCGGCATCGCCACGGTGATCTCCGCCCCGCTCGGCCTGCTCACCGCGGTCTACCTGGTGGAGTACGGCAAGGGCCCGCTCGCCAAGGCCGTCACCTTCTTCGTCGACGTGATGACCGGCATCCCGTCCATCGTGGCCGGTCTGTTCATCCTCTCGATCATGCTGATCGCGGGACTCGAGCCCTCCGGCCTGATGGGCGCCCTGGCCCTGACGATCCTGATGATCCCGGTCGTGGTCCGCTCCACGGAGGAGATGCTGAAGCTCGTCCCGAACGAGCTCCGCGAGGCCTCCCTCGCCCTCGGCATCCCGAAGTGGCGCACCATCCTGAAGGTGGTCCTGCCGACCGCGATCGGCGGTATCGCCACCGGCGTCATGCTCGCCATCGCGCGCATCGCCGGGGAGACCGCGCCGATCATCCTGCTGGTCTTCGGCAGCCAGCTGATCAACCCGAACCCCTTCGAAGGCGCCCAGTCGTCACTGCCGTTCTACATCTACGAGCAGTACAAGATCGGTGAGGCCGCGTCGTACGACCGCGCATGGGCCGCAGCCCTGGTCCTGATCGCCTTCGTCATGATCCTCAATCTGGTGGCCCGCGGCATCGCCCGCTGGAAGGCCCCGAAGACCGGCCGCTGAGGCCACGGAAAGCAGTGATTCAGATGGCCAAGCGCATCGACATCAGCGGCCTGTCGGCCTACTACGGCGCCCACAAGGCGATCGACGACATCTCCATGACCGTGGAGCCCCGCTCGGTGACCGCCTTCATCGGCCCGTCCGGCTGCGGCAAGTCCACCTTCCTGCGCACCCTGAACCGGATGCACGAGGTCACCCCCGGCGGCCGCGTCGAGGGCAAGGTGCTGCTGGACGACGAGAACCTGTACGGATCGAACGTCGACCCGGTCACCGTGCGCCGCACGGTGGGCATGGTCTTCCAGCGCCCGAACCCCTTCCCGACCATGTCGATCTTCGACAACGTCGCGGCGGGGCTGCGGCTGAACGGCAAGTACCGCAAGAGCGCCCTGAACGACATCGTGGAGAAGTCGCTGAAGGGCGCGAACCTCTGGAACGAGGTCAAGGACCGGCTGAACAAGCCCGGCTCCGGTCTCTCCGGCGGTCAGCAGCAGCGGCTGTGCATCGCCCGCGCCATCGCGGTCGAGCCGGACGTCCTGCTGATGGACGAGCCGTGCTCCGCCCTCGACCCGATCTCGACCCTCGCCATCGAGGACCTGATCGGCGAGCTGAAGGAGCGCTTCACGATCGTCATCGTGACGCACAACATGCAGCAGGCGGCCCGCGTCTCGGACCGCACGGCGTTCTTCAACCTCGCGGCGGTCGGCATGCCCGGCAAGCTCATCGAGATAGACGAGACGGAACGCATCTTCTCCAACCCGTCGGTCCAGGCCACCGAGGACTACATCTCCGGCCGCTTCGGCTGATCCCCAGACGGCCTTGGGGTGCTGCATGGCGGTGCCACCACAAGGCGAAGGGTCCGCCCCGTTCTCCGTGAGGAGAGCGGGGCGGACCCGTATCAACCGCCGGCCACATCAAGCCCGTCCGGCGATTGAGGACATCCTGTGAGCCCGTCCGGCGATTGAGGACGTCTGTCAGCCCGTCCGGCGATTGAGGACAAGGCGCCCGCCGGGCGCACCCGGCACCCAGCCCACCCCGCCCCACCACCACCGTCACCCGAACAGCAGCACAACAACCCCATAGCTCGCCGCCGCGACCAGCGCCGCAGCCGGCATCGTGATGAACCACCCCAGGATGATGTTCTTCGCAACACCCCACCGCACCGCGTTCACCCGCTTGGTCGCGCCCACACCCATGATCGCCGAGGTGATCACATGCGTCGTCGAGATCGGCGCGTGGAACAGGAACGCCGAGCCGAACATGATCGACGCCCCCGTCGTCTCCGCGGCGAAGCCCTGCGGCGGGTCCAGCTCGATGATCTTCCGGCCGAGCGTCCGCATGATGCGCCAGCCGCCGGCGTACGTACCCAGCGACAGCATCAGCGCACAGACGAGCTTCACCCAGACCGGGATCGGATCGCTGTACGTCTCGTGGCCGGAGATGACCAGGGCCATCACCACGATGCCCATCGTCTTCTGCGCGTCCTGGAGACCGTGACCGAGCGCCATGCCCGCGGCCGAGACCGTCTGCGCGATGCGGAAACCGCGCTTGGCCTTGTGCGGGTTGGACTTCCGGAACATCCACATGATGGCGACCATCACCAGATAGCCGGCCACCAGGCCGATCACCGGCGAGACGAACATCGGGATGACGACCTTGTCGAGCACCCCGTTCCAGTGCACCAGCGTCCCGCCCGCGAGCGCCGCGCCGACCATGCCGCCGAACAGGGCATGGGAGGACGACGAGGGCAGGCCGAAGTACCAGGTGATCAGGTTCCAGATGATCGCGCCGACCAGCGCGGCGAAGAGGATTCCCATCCCCTTGTCGCCCTCGGGCGTCGCGATCAGGCCCTCACTGACGGTCTTGGCGACCCCGCTGCCGAGGAACGCGCCGGCGAGGTTCATCACCGCCGCCATGGCCAGTGCCGCGCGCGGGGTGAGCGCCCGGGTGGAGACCGACGTGGCGATGGCGTTCGCCGAGTCGTGGAAGCCGTTCGTGTACGTGAAGCCGAGCGCGACGCCGATGGTCACGACCAGTACAAAGGTGTCCACGTGGTTCAGGACTCCTTGACCGCGATGGTCTCCACCGTGTTGGCGACGTGCTCGAACGCGTCGGCAGCCTCTTCCAGCACGTCCACGATCTGCTTCAGCTTCAGCACCTCTATGGCGTCGTACTTGCCGTTGAAGAGCTGGGCGAGCAGCTTGCGGTGGATCTGGTCGGCCTGGTTCTCCAGACGGTTGACCTCGATCCAGTACTCGGTGAGGTTGTCCATCGTGCGCAGGCCGGGCATGGCCTCGGCGGTCAGTTCGGCCGCCCGCGCCAGCACCTCGACCTGCTGCTCCACACCCTTGGGGAGCTCTTCGACCTGGTACAGCACGACCAGGTCGACGGCCTCCTCCATGAAGTCCATGATGTCGTCGAGCGACGAGGCGAGGTTGTAAATGTCCTCGCGGTCGAACGGCGTAATGAATGAGGAGTTCAGCTGGTGGAAGATCGCGTGGGTGGCATCGTCCCCCGCGTGCTCCGCTGCCCGCATACGCTCCGCGATCTCGACTCGGGAGGCAGAATCCGCCCCGAGCAGTTCCATCAGGAGTTTCGAGCCCGTGACGATGTTGTCCGCGGACGCGGAGAACATGTCGTAGAAGCTCGTCTCCCTGGGGGTCAGACGAAAGCGCACGTGGGGTCCTCGGGGTGCTTTGGATTCGGTCAGGCTGATGCTAGGCGCATCATCCGGCCACGGCTAACCGGCATTCTTCAGTGTCGCGCATCAGGCACAGTGATCAGCACGGGGCCCCGGTCACGTTTCAGCTGAATTCGTTAGGATATACCCACCAGGGGTATATAAACGGCAGGGTAAAGGGAAAACGGGAGGCAGTAATGACGACCACCGAGGCCACTGAGGCGGATCGCTCACCGGACATGACGGGCGCGGCGGACGGTGCGGCCACGGCGGACGCCACGGCCACCGCCGAAGCGGTCGTGACCGACCACGACCGCGGGATACACGGCTACCACCACCAGAAGGCGGAACACCTCAAGCGCCTGCGCCGCATCGAGGGCCAGATCCGCGGCCTTCAGCGCATGGTCGACGAGGACGTCTACTGCATCGACATACTCACCCAGGTCTCGGCGTCCACCAAGGCGCTCCAGTCGTTCGCGCTCCAGCTGCTGGAGGAGCACCTGCGCCACTGCGTCGCCGATGCGGCCGTCAAGGGCGGCGAGGAGGTCGACGCGAAGGTCGAGGAGGCCACAAAGGCCATCGCCCGCCTGCTGCGCACCTGAGGACAGCGGAGGCTCTCCCCCGCCCCTGCCCCGTCACCCCCGGTGGTCCGCCTGCCGGGGGACGGTGGTGCGTTCGCCGGTGGGACGGTCACTGGTGGTGCGGTCACTGGTGGTGTGGTCGCCGCCCACTCCGACGTCGAGCACCTCGGCACTCGCTCTGACGTCGAGCACCTCGGCGCCGGCTCTGACGTCGAGTACCTCGTCGATACGGTCCGCGCTGAGGCGCTCCCCGATCGCCGCCGACGCCGCGATCATCAGCTCCCCGCACAGCTCGATCTCGGCGAGGGCCACAAGGTCCGATACGGTCCGCGCGCTGAGCGTCACCACGTCACTCACCTCTCACTGCCCTCGCCGGCTTCCTAGAGTAGGGAGCGCGACACGTGCCGCGCATGGCACGGACGGACCATTTCGCCGCCGCCAGATGCCTAGGAGAACCCCCGGCCCGCCGCGATTCCCGGCCTCCCGCGATGGTCACTTCCGCGGCCCCTGATCGATCTCGCCGGTGAAGATGTCGCGTTCGTCCGGCAGCGGTACGGAGACCGGCACCCCGAATCCGTAGAGCAGCGTCGTCGACACCGCCTGCACCGCCGGCCCCTCGTTGGCGAAGCTGAACCGGTGGCGCACCTTGCGCAGCCGCCCCTGTTCGTCCAGATACGCGTCGAACGGCACCGCGTCCGTGCCGAACCCTTTCGCCGCCGCCATCAGCGCGCCCCGCGACGGCGCCGATGCCAGGCGCGCGGCCCGGCCGATGTCCGCGGTCCCCCGGTAGTGCCGCACGGTCACCCCGGCCAGATCGGTCTCGCCGACGTACGTCACCGCGCGCGCCCCGCGCAGCAGCTCGGCCGCGGCCATCGGATCGGTCACCCCGCCGGTCACCAGATTGCCGTCCGCCAGCGCCGTCGTGTCGATCCTCACCCACTTGTCCGCGGGCACCCCGGCACCCCGGTTCTTCATGTAGAGCGCGCCCGGGGCCAGCAGTTCCGTGATGGGCCGGTGCTCCTCCTCGCCCGCGGCGTCCTGCGGCAGTACGACCCTGAGCCGGCCGGACCGGGCACGGAAGTCGTACGTCCCCCTGCCCCGGATCGTCACCCGGGTGCCACCGGCCGCCGTCTCCATCGACGTACTCACCTGCGCGCTCCCGGCCTTCGCCCCCGCGAGCACCGCCGCCGCCCGCCGCACCACCTCGACCGCCCCGGCGCCGGCCCGGTCGTCGGCCGCGGCGCGGTCCCCGCCGCCGGCGTCCCCGGCGCACCCGGCGGCCGCCGCCATCACGCCCATCACGGCGAGGGCGCAGACAGCGCGCGCCCCGCCTCCGGACCTGTGCTGCTGCACCACCATCGCCTGCCAACCCCCAACGCCGTACCGCTTGCCCGAGCCCCCACCCGTTCCGCATAACGACCGCCCCTGTCCCCCGTAACGCGGCTCGCACACCCCTCACCGCCGGACGGCCCTGCCCAGTACCGTGGACGCGTGTACGACCAACACACCGCCGAGGTCCCGCCGGCCGTTCCGCCGGCCCGGCCCGCCCACGAGCCCACCACGACCGAACGCGGCTCCTTCTGTACGGCCCGCTGCGGCTGCGGCTGGTCGGGACCGGCCCGCAGATCCCGCGACCGGGCCCGCACGGACGCCGAGGACCACCGCACCACAGCCTGACCGCCGCCCTCACCCCACCTCGGTTCGTCCTCCCCCCACCCCACGTCGGCTCGCTCTCCCCACCACCCCGGAGGTCCGATGACCCTGCCGAACCGGCGCACCGTCCTGACCGCGGGCGCCGCGGCCGTACTCACCGGCGTCACCGCCACCGCGTGCGACGGCACGGACTCCGGCAGATCCACCGGCGGCTCCACCCCGGCCACCACCGGCACCACCGGTGCCACCACCCCGGCCGCCCCGGCCACCCCCACGAAGAGCTCACCCGCCGTCCCGGCGGACTGGCCGGCGCTCGCCAGAAGCCTGGACGGGTCCCTGGTACGCCCCGGCGACGCCGCGTACCCGACCGCCCGTCAGCTCTACAACACCCGGTTCGACGGCCAGAAACCGGCAGCGGTCGCCTACGTCAGGCACGAGGCCGACATCCGCGAGTGCCTGGCCTTCGCCCGCCGCAGCTCCACCCCCGTCTCCATCCGCAGCGGCGGTCACTCGTACGCGGGCTGGTCGAGCGGCAACGGCAGGCTCGTCCTCGACGTCTCCTCGCTCTCCCGGGTCGGCCGCGACGGCACGATCGGCGCGGGCGCCCGGCTGCTCGGCGTCTACCAGGGCCTCGCCGCCCACGGCCTGACGATCCCGGGCGGCTCCTGCCCCACGGTCGGCATCTCCGGTCTGACCCTCGGCGGCGGCCACGGCGTCGCCTCCCGCGCATACGGCCTGACCTGCGACAGCCTCACCTCCGCGAGGATCGTCACCGCCGACGGCAAGACGCTCACCGCCGACGCCAGACACCACCCGGACCTCTTCTGGGCGCTGCGCGGCGCGGGCAACGGCAACTTCGGCGTCGTCACCGAACTCGCCTTCCGCACCCGCCCCGCCCCGCAGACCGTCACCGCGTACATGTCCTGGCCCTGGTCGCGCGCCCGGTCCGTCATCACGGCCTGGCAGGAGTGGGGCCCGGACCAGCCGGACGAGATCTGGTCCGCCGCACATGTCGCGGCGGGCCCCGGCGGCGGCAACCCGACGGTGTCGGTGTCGGCGTTCAGCCTCGGCACGTACGGCGACCTGCAGAACGCCGTCGACCGCCTCGCCGACCGGATCGGCGCCTCCGCCTCCTCGGTCCTGCTGCGCCGCCGCAGCTACCAGGAGGCGATGCTCGTGTACGCGGGCTGCACCGGCATCACCGACGCCCAGTGCCACCTCCCGGGCACCACCCCGGGCCGCACCTCGCAGGGCACCCTCCAGCGCGAGACGTACGCGGGGGCGTCCGACTTCTACGACCGCTCGCTGCCCCCGGCCGGCGTACAGGCGCTGCTCGACCGGACCGAGGCCTTCACCCGGATCAGCGGGAGCGAGGGCGGCGGGGGTTCGATCGCGCTCACCGCGCTGGGCGGGGCGGTGAACCGGGTCGATCCGCAGGCCACGGCGTTCGTCCACCGGCGCTCACGGATGCTCGCCCAGTACATCGGCGCCTGGCGTCCCGGCACCTCGGGTACCGCTCAACAGAAGTGGCTGAAAAACACCTGTTCTGCGCTGCGCCCCTACGCCTCCGGAGCGGCCTACCAGAACTACACGGACCCGACGCTGAAGAACTGGCGGCAGGCGTACTACGGCACGGCGGCCGCCCGCCTCTCCAAGGTGAAGAAGAGCTACGACCCGGACGGATTCTTCACGTACCCGCAGTCGCTGTGAGTGCCGCGGCGCCCGACGGCGCCTCTCCCGGGCGGCGCGTCCTCAGGCCGCGAGGTCCTTCTCGCCGTCGGAGCCGCCGCCTGCGCCGGGCCGCGGCTCGGGGATTCCGAGCGCCTCGCCCCGGCCACCGGCCGCCGCCATGACCGGGCGGCGCGAGCGGACGAGCCGGCCCGCCCGGTCCGACCGTGCGACGGCCCCCACCAGGGGCGTCAGCAGCATCATCGCGAGCGGGGCCAGGAGCAGCGCGGCGGCCGTGCCGAGCGCGAAGCCGCCGATGACGTCGGTCGGGTAGTGAACGCCCATGTAGATCCGGCAGAAACCCTCCAGCAGCGCGAGCCCGATCGCCGCGATGCCGAACTTGCGGTTGGCGACGAAGAGCCCGACGCCGAGGGCCATCGCCATCGTGGCGTGGTCGCTGACGAAGGAGAAGTCGTTCTTGCCGTCGACCAGGACGTCCAGTCCCTGGTGGTCCCTGAACGGCCGCGGCCGTTCCACGAATCCCCGGATCGGGATGTTGATCAGCAGCGCGATCCCCGCGGCGAGCGGCGCCCAGACGATCCCGGCCACGGCCGTCACCGAATCCTCGGTCGTCCCGCGCCGGCGAACGCTCCACCAGCACCACAGGACCACCAGGACCATGCCGAGCATGATCCCGTACTCGCCGACGAACTCCATGACCCGGTCGAACCAGGTGGGAGCGGATTTGGCGAGCCCGTTGATGTCGTAGAGCAGGCTGACGTCGGGGTTCGACCCATCCAGTGCGAGTCCAGCCATCTGCCGCGGCCCCTTGCCTTGTCTGCTGCTGCGGACGCACACCCGTGTGCGCCGCCTTGACGAACCCCCGTGTTCGGTTCGATCACCTACTGGCGCCGGGGAGACGCCGGGTCAGTGGCCGTGGCCCCGGTCCAACCAGAGAACGACGTCTCCCGCGCGTACGTTCCACTCTCCACCGAATGATCACCATGACGTTATCGAAGAGTGACTCATCGTCGCAGCTCAGGGCCCAGGCTTCACAGAGAGTTCCGGCCACCGACGCCGTCGGGTCAGGCCGCCGGCTGCGTGGTCGGCAGGGCCGCGGCACCGTCCTTGGTGACGCGGGTCGCACCGAAGTAGTCGGGCGTGTCGATCTTGTCGAAGCGGATGACCGCGCCGGTGTACGGGGCGTTGATCATGTACCCGCCGCCGACGTACAGACCGACATGGTGAATGGCCCGCGAGTTGGCCAGGTCGTCGGAGAAGAAGACCAGGTCACCGGGGAGCAACTCATCGCGCGAGGGGTGCGGCCCGGCGTTGTACTGGTCGTTCGCGACACGCGGCAGCTCGATGTCCACCGTCCGGTACGCGGCCTGCGTCAGCCCGGAACAGTCGAAGCGCCCGCCCTGCTCCGGGGTGCCGTTGCCGCCCCACAGATACTTCGTACCGAGCTTCTTCTGGGCGAAGTAGATGGCGCCCGCGGCCTGCTGAGAGGGCTGCACACGGCCGACGGGCCGGGCGAAGCTCTTCTCCAGGGTGCGGATGATCTTGACGTAGTTCTTGGTCTCCGCGATGTCCGGTACGCCGCCCGACTTGATCACCCGGTACGCACCGGCGTTGTAGGCGGCCAGCATGTTGTCCGTCGGATCGCCGGGCACCTTCTTCACGTACCCGGCCAGTTCGCAGTCGTACGAGGCGGCGGACGGGATCGCGTCGGCCGGGTCCCAGACGTCCCGGTCACCGTCCTTGTCCCCGTCGACCCCGTGCCCGGCCCAGGTGCCCGGGATGAACTGAGCGATCCCCTGGGCCGCGGCCGGACTCTCGGCGCGCGGATTCCAGCCGCTCTCCTGGTACAGCTGGGCGGCGAGGAGTGCGGGGTTGATGGCCGCGCAGAGGTTGCCCCACTTCTGCACGAGCGGCTGGTACTTCGCCGGCACAGCCCCCTTGGCCAGGCCCACGGCCCCACCACCACCGCCCCCGAGGCCGGCGGCGGCGGAGTACGTACCGACGACGAGCAGCGCCACGAAGCACATGGCGACGCCGACGCCGATCCCACCTGCCATCCAGTATTTCCGCACCCCTCAACCATCCCCCATCGGGACGGCGTTCATGGGCTGTTTCGAGGGTGTGTACGAGTAAACCGGGTCATCGGAGTCATCGGCAGGCCCTTCCGGAGCACCGGACACCCGGCCCGGCGCGCGGGGTGCGCCGGGCAGGGGCCGGCAGGCGCGTCGGGCCGGGCTGCTTGGGCCGGGCCCAATGCGCTGGGCCCAGCGTGCCGGGCCCAGAGCGCTGGGCCCGGCGTGCTGACCGACCCTCAGGAAGCCCCGGCGGACCAGTAACCGGAGCGGACATTGGGGCTGGGCAGCGGGTAGACGCCCTGGTACGCCGGCCCGTTCGGTTCGGACGCTGAGTCGGCGACCTTCGACTCCTTCACACACGGGGTGTCCGCTTCGAAGAAGACCTGCCCCTTGGCCCGGACGCTCACGCTGATGCCGAAACCGTCCTTCGACACCGCGTAGACCGCCGGGAACACCGCGTCGTTGTTCTTCGCCTTGATGCGGTAGTCGCTCGTACGCCAGATCTTCTCGACCTGGTCCAGGAAACCCTGCCGACGGTCCGCGGACACGATGGTCATGACGGTGCGTCTGCGGGACACGTCGCAACTGCCCTTGGTCGTCGGACCGTGGGCCCACTGCACCTCGGGGTCGATCTTCTTCAGTACGGCGTCGAGCATGCCGTCGGCCCGCTCGGCGGCCTCCTGCATGTCCATGCGCTTCCCCTTGGTGCCCTTGGTGCCGGCGGAACTCTCGGTGGCGGCGGTACCCGCGTTCGCATCCGACGCGCCCTTCTCGCTGCCGCAGGCGGACAGCGTGAAGCCGACAGCTAAGGCCACCGCAATGATCTGGAACCTTCGGCTCATCGCTGTTCCTCCATCTTCAGCCGGTTTGCGTGTCCCGACACGATAAGAGCAATGCTGTCGGCGGACATGGCGTCCCGTACCGGGTTGAAGTAGTTCGAGTGTGCGTCGAAGCTCACCCCGTCACCGCTGACGAACGGCTGGCCGGGCGCCACGGGGAACCGTATGGCCCCGAACTCCTTGCTCGCCGGGTCCTTGCCGAACCAGAGGTCGTCGTCGCCCGGATCGGCCAGGTCCCCTGCCAGGTACGCACCGGCCGGCCCGCCCAGGATCATCCCGAGCGCACCCACGGCCACCTGTGTCTTGGACGGGAGCTTGGTCACCGGGTCGTTGGCGGCCGCACCGACGAAGACGTGCGCGGCGCCGACCCCGAGGTCCACGGCATGGTCCACGCCCACCCCGGGGCTGCCGACCAGAATGATGTCGTCCACCCCCGGGATCCCGCCGAGGCGCTGGGTCGCGGCACCGACGGTGCGGGAACCGTAGGAGTGCCCGATGGCGGTGACGTGCGGGTCCTTGTTCTGATTCGTGGCCACGATGCCGCCCATGAAGTCGTCGTAGGCCGCACCGCCCTTCTCCGCCCGGCCGGTGCCCGCGACCGCCAGGCTCTTCATCCCGTCCGGGGTCTGCGGTGTGTCGTACCCGAGCCAGACGATCGCCGCGCTGGACGGGTCGTAGCCCTGGGCGCCGATCGCCGTGTCACGGGCGCGCTTGAGGTCGTTCTTCGCGAACTCCTCGTCGAGGGAGGTGTTCAGCCCCGGCACGTAGGCCGACACGTTCTGCGAGGTGTCGGGGTTCCCGTAGGAGACGATCGCCCGCCCCTGGCCCTCGTCGCTGATGCCGATGAGGTACGCCGGGGGCTGGCTGCCCTCCTTCAACTGCCGGTCGATCTCCCGGAGCCCGGCCAGCTTCTCCTTGGACGCCTTGTCGCTCTGGCCCTCCAGTTTCGAGATCAGCCCCGGAAGGTTCCGGCGGTTGGCCGTGTCCCGGTCGGCCACCGGAATCCCGTCCAGACCGCCGATCCGGTCCGGGGAGAGCTCCAGGTACCGGTCACGCTGCTCCTGCGACAGCCCTTCCCACCACGCCTTGCGACCGGCCGCGCTGGAACCGGTCGGTATGCGGTCGTTGAGGTACTGCCGCTCCGCGTCCCGTACCGCCGACTCGACGCGCGTACCCGACCCGGGCAGCCCGGTGACCGCGCCACCGACCCCGCCGGGCCCTGCCGCCACGTCCCACGCGGCGTTCACGTACTGGCCCTTGCCCCACTTGCCGCCCGCCTTGTTCGCGACCTGGGCGTACTGGTCGACGACGCCCTTGGCGGTGTCGACGGGGTGCGCGATCGTGTCGACGGCCCCGGTCACATCGCCCAGCAGACCGCCGTCGCCCATGAGACCGGTGAAGAAGTTGCCGTCCGAACCGCCCGAGCCACCCTTGGAGCCCGAGGTCGGGGCTTGTCTACCCGCGTCAACTGTTGTGGAAGAACCACCGGTTTCACCCGAACCACCAGCCGCACCGGCGGTGCCGCCCGCGTCGGAACCACCGGCGCCACCGGCCGCTCCGGCGGTGCCGGACCCGCCAGCCGTGTCGGACCCGCCGGCGCCGTTGCCGCCCGAGCCGTTGCCGCCCGAGCCGCTACCGTCGGCGCCATTGCCACCGGATCCGTTGCCTCCGGCGCCATTGCCTCCGGTGCCATTGCCTCCGGTGCCATTGCCTCCGCCGGAATCGGCTCCACCGGAATCGGCTCCACCGGCCACGGTCGCGCCATCGAACCCGTCACCGGAACTGGACTTGCTGCCGGCGCCGTTGCCCTTGGCGTTCCCGCCATTGCTGCCGTCGGCGACAGGACCGGGGGACGAGCACGTACTTCCGGTGACCTGACAGACGGCAACGCGGAATCGACCGGCCACCTGTCCGCCGATGCCCGTGACTATGAGCCCGGTGACGAGGGCCACGACCACGAGGATCAGGCCCACGTACTCCAGTGCGGACTGGCCGGTCTCCGAACGCCACTTGATCATCCGTGGGATGCTGAACGGCCGGTGCTCGACGCGCTGTTCGGTGGAAAGCCCGAACCATTCGCGCGACCGGGGCCGGAACAGCAGGACGAGAACGGCGACGGGCAGCACCAGTTGCGTCACGCCCTGGCTGTTGTCCGCATCGCCCAGCGTCGCCAGGGCCCCGAGCACGAGCCAGCCATGAACGGCAACCAGCCCGCCCCAGACCCGGACGCCACCGGCCCGCACGTACAGGGACAACACGAACCCGGCGACACCGGGCAGCACGGCGTACAACAGCATGCCGAGCAGCCGACCGTCCACCGCGTCGACCGACGAGGCCACGAGCAGCGCGTTGAACGCGCTCGCGATCGTGACGACAAAGACTAATCGGACGAGAACCAGCACCGCCCGCAAGGGACGCGACAGTGCCTGCCTGTCCGGGGGGACCTCAGGGGTGCCCATGTCAGCGCCATCCGGTAGCGCTATTTCTCCTATGCCAGACACGACGAATCTCCCCAGCTTTGTGAGCGGGCGCAGTGACGGTTCCCCCGGTATCCGTATGCGACCACAACACTCCAGGGCTCCGCATGGGCCCCAGGGCCCAATACCGGACTCAACCTCCGACTTCCCGGGCCTCCCGTACCCCCACCGACCATGCCGTTACGGTCATTGGGGGCATGGACGGACCGTCAGGACGCGGTGGCGGACCAGAAGTCGGAGTGGACGTTGGGCCGGGGAATCAACTCGGCTTCCGCGTAGCTCGGTCCGCTCGGCGTCGCAACGGGGTCAGCCACGTCCGACTCTCTGACGCATGGGCTGTCGACCTCGAAGAAGACTTGACCCTTGTCTCCAACGATCAGGCTCACCCCGAAGCCATCAGTCGTCTGCGCAAAAATGGCCGGCACATCTACATCGTCATTGACAGCCTTGATTCTGTAATTACTCTTTCGCCAAAATCGATCTACCAATCCCAGGAAGCTCCCGCGACGCTCAGCAGAGATAATGGTCATTACAGTCCTCCTGCGAGTCACATCACAAACCCCCGTAGTTGTCGGGCCATGTGTCCACTGCACGTTCGGCCGAATCTCCGCCAAGGCAGAATCAAGAATATTGTCAGCGCGTTCAGCCGCCTGTTGCATATCCATTTGACCTTGCTCGCTCCTACTCGATGCCCTTTCGCCGCCAACACAAGAGCTTACTAACACGCACGAGATCAGAACGAATGCAATCCCACTAGTATTTCGCCTCACCGATACTCCTCAGATGTGATCTTCCCAGGGCGCCCCGCCGCAACGAGGGCGATATTATTCGCTGATACCGCATCTCTATTCGGGTCGAAATATTGCGAGTGCGCATCGATCGAAACCCCTCCCGAACTCAGCAATTGGGGCCCCTCATCGACCTGGAAGCGCCGCGCACCAAACGATCTGCTCGCAGGGTCCCGGCCGAACCAGAGATCGTCATCTCCCTGATCCGCCACCTCGCCGAGAAGGCTCGCGCCAACTGGTCCCGCAGCGGCCCAGCCGACAGCACCAACAGCACTCTGCTGTTTCGACGGCAACTTGGTCACAACATCGTTCTCCGCCGCACCAACGAAGACATGATCCTCGCCCACACCAAGATCCTCTGCGCGATCCACACCAACCCCAGGGCTTCCGACCAGAACGATGTCGTCAACTCCCGGAATACCTCCGCCTTGCTGCGTTGCAGCCCCCACCGTCCGAGAACCGTACGAGTGTCCGATCGCTGTCATGTGAGGATCCTCATTCTCGTTCGTGGCAGAGAGACCGCCCATAAAACGATTGAAGGAACTTCCACCTCTCTCTGCCCGCTCATCCCCCATGACGTCGAGGCTTCCCAGGCCATCAGGTGACTGAGGCGCGTCGTAACCAAGCCACACAATCGCAGAACTCGATGAATCGTAATATCGGGCACCAATCGCCGTGTCGCGAGCCCGCTTCAGATCACCCTCCGCAAACTCTTTATCAAGCGAAGTGTTCAGCCCCGGAACGTACGCGGCTACGTTCCTTGATGTATCAGGGTTACCGAACGCAACAATCGCCCTCCCGTTCCCCTCATCCCCGATGCCCAGCAGATACATGGGCGGCTCGCCTGGTTTATGTCCCGCCCGCAACTGCCGGTCGATCTCCCGCAGCCCCGCCAACTGCGTCCGCGACCCGTCGTCGTCCCGCCCCTCCAGCTTGCCGATCAGCAGCTGGAGGTTGTCGCGGTTCGCCGTGTCCCGGACCAAGGCCGGGATGCCGTCCAGGTTGCCGATCTGGTCCGGGTACACCGCGAGGTACTCCTCGCGCTGTTCGTCAGTCAGGCCCGCCCACCACTCACGGCGCGCCGCCGGACTCGCCTCGTGCGGGATGGCCGACTTCAGGTAGCCGCGCGCCGCCTCCCGGACCGCTGCCGCGTCCCCCGCCGCGTCCGTCCACGTCCGGTCCGGGACCTTCAGGCCCTCCTCGGCCTTCAGCTTTCGCAGGATCCTGGCGAACCGCCAGTCGATCTCGGCAGCCGTGCGCACCGCCTTCGCCACCCGGTCCGCGATGTCCTGGGCCTTCGCCGCGTGAGGGTTCGGGGCCACCAGCCCCGACGGCGGCAGCAGCCCCGGCGCGGCCCCCACCGACGCCGTCCCGCCCGCCAATGGCTTCCCGTCGATCAGGCCCTCGCCCCCTTCCGGGTACGTGACGGAGCCGTCCGGGTGCACGGTGAACCTCAGCGCCTCCGCATCGTCGAGCGCGTCCCGTAACGCCCGTTGCTGACCCCTCATCTCGAAGGCGAGGCTGTTCAGGGCCGTACGGACGAGGCCGCACTCGGTATAGACGTAACTCAGGTTCCGGCCCAGTTGCCGCAGCCTGCACACCGCCGCTTCCGCCGCCGCGCCCTGCTGGGTCTCGCGCAGACCGTTGAGCAACTGCTGCTCGATCCGGTCGCGTCCGGCGTCCGCGCGGTTGCTCGCCCTGCCCCAGCCGTCGGCCGCGCCCTCAAGCTCGGCACACTTCAGGTCCCGTAACTGGGCCCAGGTCAGCCGGGAGCCCGTCGGCGTCATCGTTCGACTCCCCGCGTCCGCCGCGCCACGGGCTCGAACGACGACTTCACGGTCTCGTTCGTCTCACCCTGGGCCCGCGCGACGGCCCGCAGCTTCCCGGCCAGGGATCCGCACTCCCGGCGCGCGGTCTCGAAGCGCCGCTCCCACGACTCGCGTACGGATCCCAGCTCGGCCAGCGCGATCAGTCCGGCGGTCCCCGCGAGCAGCCCCTCGTGCGCGGTCGCCAACTCCGCCTTCACCGGGCCGAGGTGCGCCCCCATCCCCTCCGCACCCCCGGCGGCCCGCAGCCACGCCCCGTCGCTGTGCCTCAGCTGATCCCCACCGGCCGGACCACCCGCACCCCCGCCGCCTGCCAGATCACTCAGCCTCTGGCGCCCCCCGGGCTGCCCCACAACGGCCACACCGCTCACCCCGCTCCTTGATCGTGGAGCGGCACTGTGCCAAACCCGGCCACCGCGACACGCCGCGCGCCACGGCGCCGGGGAGCGGGCAGTCCCCCGCGCCCCAGGCCCCCCAACGCAATCCCACCGGAAGGGGATCACCCGAACGGTGGACCGGGAGCCGCGCGCCGCCCGCTACGTGCCGTACGTCCGCGGGTCTTCCGTGGCGAGGCGATGAAGCGCGGCGGCCGCACCGTCCTCCGGCGCGGTGCCGTCCTCCGGGATGGTCCACATGCGGTGCTGCGTGGCGCCTCCCTCATCGGCGTACCGCAGGCACACCACGGTGTGGTCCGGGTCGCGGAACTCCGTACCGGCCCAGCTCAGTTCCACCTCCCAGCGGGTGAGCAGCTCCGGCCGGTCGCGCAGTCCGGCGGCGATCAGCCGGGCGGTTCTGCGGGCCGGCCACGTCCAGCCCTGGTCGTTCTCGGCACGCCTGATCTCGGCGTCGTACGCGGCCGCGTCGAAGCGGTACTCGGGGATGTGGCGCGTATGCAGCGGGGAAGGCGGCGGGGCCGGGCAGCGCCAGTCGGACCAGACGACCTCGTCGCCGTCCCGCCGGATCGTGACGTACAGCGCACCACAGCAGCCCTCGGTGCAGTACGCCTCCGCGAGCTGCACCTCGTGGGGTTCCACCGTGGCCCGCAGCCGGCCGCTGTCGAGCAGCCACTCCGGGGAGTGCGCTGGCCCCCGCCCGAACGCCTCGGGCACCAGGGGCCGGCCGTCGATCAGGACGCGGACCTCGACGGTGCCGGAGTCCGCCGGGTCGCGCTCCACGATCTCGATCCGCAGCCGCCGCGCCTCCTCGCCCGGCTCCCCCGAATCCGCGATATCCGCGATACCGCTGAACGGCCGCCCGGCCGTGCGCCGGGCCCACAGGAACCGGCGGCGTTCGACGGCCCCGGCTTCCGCCCCGGGCTCCGCGGCCGGTTCCAGCACCGCACGCCACGCGGGCCGGTCCAGTACGGCTTCGAGCTCGTCCAGCAATGCCTCACGGCGCCGCCCCCGACCCCAGTCATGAAGGCGGCCGGGCCCGCCGGTCAGGTCGAGGGCCGTGGAGAGCAGGAGCGCGTAGTGGTCGAGCGTGGGCGTCAGCGCCCCGGCGTACGACACGAACGCCTCGTACGTACGGACGGCGTCCTCGTAGAGGATGGTCTCGGTCCGGTCGTCCCGCAGGCTCGTCGTGCAGAACAGCAGCCACCCGACCTGTGCCGCCAACTCAGCAGGCTCAGCTGCTGGTTGTCCGTCATCCCGCAGGATGCCGAGCGGTCGGGCAGCCTCCAGGATTCTCCGCGCCACCACGGGCCCCACCGTCCTCAGCTCCTGGGGAAGGGCGGCCAGTCCCCTGAGCGCGGCGGCGCCGTCCCCCGCTTCGAGAGAAGTGACCAGGCGCCGAAGTTCCGGCGTCCTGATGTAGCGCCCCAGCCAGGTCAGAGCCGCGGTGGGCCTGTCGATGGCATCGAGCGCCCGCACGGCGGGGCGCACGAGGGCCCGCAACTGCGCGAGGGCTTTCAGGCAGGGCACGTCCTCCGGCTCACCGAGCCGGACCAGTAGGGCGAGGCCGACATGGACGGCGTCGGAACTGGTTCCGGTACGTGTGAGGCGCCGTCCGAGTGCGCGCGCCCGCGCCTCGTGCTCAAGGGGCAATTCGCTCACGACACCGCCGATATGAACGTCGCGAACGGCCGGTGCCAGTTCCGCGAGGCGCAGGTGGACTACCTCGGCCGCCCGCACCGGGTCCGGGGCGGCCAGCAGTGGGTTCAGCGCCTCCGCGACGGCGGCTCGGCTCTCGGCCCAGCTTCTGCCGTACTGGCGTTCCTGGCCGGGTGGAGCGGGTGGGCCGGGCAGCGGATATCCGCGCTCGGGGCGCTGCCCACCGGGCTCCGCGCGGATCAGGCGCAGGGCGTAGGCGTACAACGAGGGCCGGGGAGTGAGCGCTCCGCGCTCTTCCGGGGCGCTCAACGGGCGGGGTGGTTCTCGATTCCGTAAGTCATGCCGCGGAGTCTGACAGCACACCGGTCCCGCCTGCCAGCCGATTTCCCGCTCCCGTCACACAAGCCGCGTCACCCGTACGACGGGACGCCGCCGGTAGCGTGTCCCGCATGAGGGTGGGCACCGCCGAGACCCGGCTCGTACTCCTGCGGGGAAACTCGGCCTCCGGGAAGTCGAGCGTCGCCGCCGCCGTCCGGCAGCGGTTCGGCCGGGGTCTGGCGCTGGTGGGCCAGGACAATCTGCGCCGGATCGTCCTGCGCGAGCACGACCGCCCCGGCGGCGCGAACATCGGCCTCATCGACACCGTCGCCCGCTACGCGCTCGACGCCGGCTACCACGTGGTCGTCGAGGGCATCCTGTACGCCGAGCACTACGCGCCGATGCTCCAGCGGCTGCGCGAGGAGCACCGCGGCCCCACGCACTGCTACTACCTGGACATCCCGTTCCGGGAGACGCTGCGCCGGCACGCGACCAAGCCCCAGGCGGACGAGTACGGCGAGGCCGAGCTGAGCGCCTGGTACCGGCCACTCGACCTGCTCCCCGGCGGCGTGGAATCCGTGATCGGCGCCGGAAGCACCCTGGCCGGCACCACGGACCGCATCATGGCCGAGACCGGCCTGGACCGCCTTCCCGCACGCGACCACTGAACCGCGCGCCGGGCGCCATGCGGCAACCACCTACCACCGCAGGCACCGACCGCACCCCGCTCAGCGAGCCGTCCGGGCCGCCGCCGCCTGCCCCGGCAGGGCGATCCCCTGCGACTGTGCGGCCTTCCCCGGGCGCAGCGTCCACGGCACCGGAGAGGTGTCCGTCAGCCATCCGTCGGCGAGGATCCGGCCCACGACGAAGCCGCGCAGCGAGCGCGACAGCTTCTTCCAGCCCAGGCCCTTGCACAGCTGACCGTAGGACGGGCCGTGGCCGTGCTCCGCGCGGAAGGCCACGGTGAACGCGGCGGCCTCCCGGCCGCAGTCCGGGTGCGCGTCCCGCCACGTCCCGTACGCGTCGAGCACCGCGCGCTGCGCGGGAACGGGCGACGGCGAGGTCATGAACGCGTTCGCGACCCGGCCGAAGGAGAACCGGCACAGGGCGCACTGTTCCACCGCCTCCACGTGCCGCAGCAGCGCGGGGCTGACCGTGCCCTTCCACGCGGCCCAGCGCTCCGGGGTGACCTCCTCCGGTTCGGCGGCGGCCGCCGCCTCGCGCGCCGCCCGCCGCGCCTCTTCCTGCTCCGCGAGTACGGCGAGTTCCTCAGGGGTACGGAAGATGCCGGCCAGGTGCCCCACCACCGGAGCCAGCCGGTACGCGTCGCCGGACAGTTCGCCGAGGAACCCCTTGGTGAGGAGTTCGGGAAGGGCGTCGCGGCAGGCAGCGGGCATCCCGGCCGGGATCCGCCCGCGGAGATCGGTGGCGCTGTGGGCGGCCAGGAACACGGCGGCGAGCCGGGCGGCCGGTGTGGCCTTCTTGACCGGCTTGGCCATCCGCGTCCGCATCAGCCAGCCCGACACCCGCGACCGCGCGCCCTTGCCCAGCGGCAACGCGTGCGCGTCCCCCGGGGCGAGGTCCGGCACCACGATCCCCGACGGCTTGTCCGGGTCCCCGCCGATCAGCGACCCGGGCACCTGCCATCCTGCGGCGGACAGCTCGGCGACGGCCGCCTCCGGGTCCTCCAGCCGCAACGACCGCAGGTCGGTGCCGGTGAGGTTGCCGATCCCGGCGCGCACGGCCCGGATGGCCACGACGGCGGCGAGGAGCTGCGCGTCGGCGGAGACGAGCGGCAGGGCGACCACGTACGAGAGGAGCTCCCGTGCGGCCTCCCCCTGCCGTGGTGTCAGCATGAAGGGCGGCGGCACCGGCTTCTCGGACGGCAGGACTGCGGTCTCAACTGCGCTGGCAGACTTGGGCACATCACACCTAACGTTGACCCGCCCGCCGGGGTCACGACCATCGTGACGCGCGGCCGAGCGGCTGGGAACGGCGCTCGACGACGAACCTCGCACGGCGGCGGGCGTCTGAAAGCATGGTGCCCCATGGGGGCGGTGGTCACGAGCATCATCGCGGGCAAATGACGTTGCGCGACTCGGCCCCTTCCCCGCAGGATCACCCGCGATGACAAATGAACTCGCCGGAGCGACCGAGCTCCTGGACGCCGGGGACGTGCCCGGCACCGTACGGGCCCTGCGCCCCCTCGCCGACGCGGCACCCCTCAAGGACCTGGCGGAGCTCGTACACCGCCTCGCCACCACGGTCGGCTTCGACGACCTCGCCACCACCGCCCGTGCCGCGGCCCGCAATCCTGACCGTCCGCAGGAGCTCTACGACTTCGGGTACGCGTGCGTGGAGCGCGGCGTCCCCTTCCTCGCCGTCCCCGCCCTGCGCGAGGCCCTGCGACAGCTGCCCGGCTCACGGACCCTGCGGGCCGAGCTCGTCTCCGCCCTGGAACGCGAGAACCGTCACGCGGATGCGGCGGCCGTACTCGCCGCCCCCGGCGGCGAGCTGCCCGACTGGCCCGAGCGGTACCTGCTCGTCCACAACTCCCTGTTCGCCGGCGACCTTCCCCGTGCCCGCGCGGCCTTCGAGCGGCTGTCCGCACCGGACGACGCCAAGTGGGAGTGGGCGCACGGCCGCATCACGGACATGCTGCGCCGGGCCGAAACCGCCGCGCAGGCGGGCCCGCTCGGCCACCGGGATCTGCGCGGCTGGCACTACACCCTCACCGGCGGGTACCTGGCCATGCTCTCCCCGTACGGCTTCGACTCCCCGATGACCGGCCGGTACGCGTACCTGGGCGACTCCTTCGAGCTGTGCCGGCACGGCATCGACCGGCTGGCGCTCGTCCTGCGCACCACGGGGCGCACCCCCCGCTCCGTCTCCCTGCTGCCCGGCCGGAGCGACCGCATCCTCGGCCTCGCCGCGGCGCAGGTGCTGGGCCTGCCCACCGAGCCGTACGACCCGCAGCGGACGGACACCGTCGTCGTCGCGTACGACATCACGGCGGTCGAACCGGACACGGCCGTCACCCTGCGCAGACGGCCGGACGGACAGATCCTGTTCGAGCACGCCACCTGCTGGACGGACCCGCCGATCGCCACCGCCGACGTGAGCACGCTCCTCGTGCAGACCGTGATCAGGCCCTGGGACCCGAGCATGCGTATGGACGAGAACGGTGCGGAGCAGGTGCCCGCGGACGACCGCCCGGAACCGGACATCGCCGCCGAGATCGTACGGGCGGAGGGGACGCCCGACACCGGCGACGGCCAGACTCCGCCGGACGGCGATGCGGAGTTCGCCGCGTACGTGCGCGCCACCTCGGGCGGCTGGGCCACCCGCCCGCGTGACCAGGTCGATTCCCCGGGCCCGGTCCCGAGCTCCAGGTTCGCGTAACGGCGGACGGCAGACCGACGGACCGGCGGACGGGACCGACGACCGGCGGACGGCGGACCGGCCGACCGGCATACGGATGAGCGAGGGCCGCATTCGCGCGTCCATTCCGGTGACGTCAGCGGGACGTCAGGCGAGCGTTAGCAGAACATGAGCGGCGAGCGGGAAGCTTCAGGTGTCAGAAGGCCGGGAGGGGGTGCGGTTCGCCGCAGATTCCCGGTCCTGTCCGCACCGTCACACCCAGCGGCGTGCGCCTGACCACCGCACGCCACCACCGCTCACGACCACGCTCACGCTCACGACCACCGAAAACGGGGAATCCTCATGCGTACGATCCGCAGCCGCAAGCGCACCGCCATGCTCGGCGCCGCCGCCACCGCCGTACTCGCTCTGGCCCTCACCGCCTGTGGCGGGGACGGCACCGGCACGAAGTCCGCCGGCAAGGCGGACAACTCGGCGCCGGCCGGCGCCTCGGCGGACGCCAACAAGTCCGCCGCCACCGACGGCGCCGCCAAGTCCGACTCCGAGTCCGGGGGCACCGCGAAGACCGGCGACTCCTCGAAGACGGTCAACGCCGGCACGGACACGTCCAAGGGCAGCGCCACCAAGTCCGGCGGCAACACCAGCGACAGCTACGCCTACAAGCACCCGTGCAAGAGCGCGGACCTGTCGGTGCGGGTGTACGCCCGTGAGGGTTCGGCCACCCAGCAGGTGATCGAGATCAACAACACCGGCGCGAACTCCTGCGGTCTGAGCTACTTCCCCCGGGTCAGCCTGGGCAGCGCCAGCGCCAAGGACCACAGCGGGGACATCAAGCCGCTGGTCCCGGGCGGCCTGGGCGGCGCTCCGGCCTACCCGGTCAAGCCCAAGACCGCCGCCATCGCGGTGATCGACCTGAACCCGAGCGGCGGCAACGGTGTGACCTGGATCAACGAGCTGAACGTGCTGGCCGACAGCGACCACATGCCCAACGCGGAGCAGCTCAACTTCCCGCTCGGCCCGGACGTGAAGGTCAACGAGCCGAAGCTGGGTCTGTACCGGAGCACCATCGCCGACGCGGTGAGCTCGATGACCCAGGCCGACACCAAGTCCTGACCCGCGCCTTCCCCGACCCGGCCGGGTAACCGGACTCCCCCTCCCTCCGAACCCGGCCGACAGAGCCCCCTGCCGGACCCCAGCGGTCCGTCAGGGGGCTCTGTCGTCAGTACGGCCCCTGGCTGCGGCAAGGCCCTCGCACCCGAAACGCGTCCTAGCCATACGGGTTGAGTGCCCAGAAGCGGACGGTGTCGCTGCGACGGTCGAACCACAGATGTGTGGAGTAGCCGCTCCCGTCGCGGTCGAGATCGTGCGACCGAATCCAGTGCGGGCTCTCCGGCCCCTCACCCTTGAGCGGCTTTTCGAACCACGAGGTGAAGTCATCGGCCGGCCCCTCGGAGACGAAGGCGTGGGCCGCCGTCAACTCGGCAAGTCTCCCCGGTGCCAGCCGGACGAAGCCCGAGATCACCAGCTCCGGCGACGGAATGCCCCGGTCGTTGTCCCGGCTGCTCACCCACTTGGCATCCGTGAGCGGGCCCAGCAGCGGGAACGCCCGCTCCAGCGGTGCGGTGTCCGTGTGCCAGTCCCCGTTGGTCCCGTCGGTCCCGTTGGCCCCGCTGGCCCCGTTCACCACCTGGCGCAGGGCCCACCAGACGGGCAGGACCGCCAGCCCCGCACCGATCCCGATCACCTTCCGTCGCTCCAAAGCGATCCCCCTCATGACCGGCTTCAGGGCACCATATCCAGCTCAAGCCCCGCCTAGTCACCGCATGGCAGGCCGGTGACGAGGTGTTCGGCCTGGTGGACTTCCCCGGCCGGCACGCGGGATACGCCGAGTACGCGACCTCGCCCGCCGCCCACCTGGCGCGCAAGCCCGAAACGCTGGACCACGTGGAGGCCGCGGCCGTGCCGATGGCGGCGCTCACCGCGTACCAGTTCCTCGTCGAGCATCTGCGCCTCGGGCCGGGCGGCACGGTCCTGGTCAACGGGGCGGCGGGCGGGGTGGGCCACTTCGCCGTGCAGTTGGCCAGGACCCGGGGCGCCGGACGCGTGATCGGCATCGCCTCGGGCCGCCACGAGGCGTTCGTCAAGGACCTGGGCGCCGACCGGTTCGTGGACTACACGCAGACCGCCGCCGAGGATGTCCTGCACGAGGAGGTGGACGTCCTCGTCGACACCGTCGGCGGCCCCGACGCCCACCGGTTCCTGCCGGTCCTGCGGCGCGGCGGCCGCATCACCCCCGTCTTCCTCGGGGAGTACGACCCCGAGCGCGCCACCGAGCTCGGAATCACGGTCGGCGGCTGGCAGGTGCACTCCAGCGGCGAACAACTGACCGTGCTGGCTGGCCTGTTCGACGCCGGCCGGCTGCGGGTCGCCATCGACAGTGTCTTCCCGCTCAGCGAGGCGGCCCAGGCCCACACCCGCGCCGAACAGGGCCACATCCAGGGCAAGATCGTCCTCCAGGTGGTCGCGTGAGTGCCTACACCGGCACTTCTCCGCAGCCTGAGGAATGACGTCACCGGAAAGCCGAAGTCTGCGCCCATCATGCACGCTTCGGCTTTCCGGCGGATCCGGGAACCTCCGGCGAGGTGCCCGGACAGAACTTGGTCAGCCGGCCTTCGGCTGTGTGAAACGGACTCGGTTGCCGAAGGGATCGCGCAGGCCGCAGTCCGTTCCGTAGGGCCGCTCGGTGGGCTCCTCGGTGAACTCGACGCCCTGGGCGAGCAGCGTCTCGTACGTCTTGCGGCAGTCGTCGGTGGTGAGGATGAGCCAGCCACCCATCGCCCCCTTGGTCACCAGTTCGCGGACCTGGGCCGCCGTCTCCTCGGACATCGCCGGAGCACCCGGCTTCTCCAGAAGGATCTGGCGCTCGGGGTGGCCGGGGACGCTGACGGCCAGCCAGCGCATGAAGCCCAAGTCGGCGTCGGCGGCGACCTCGAGACCGAGCTTGCCGACGTAGAAGTCGAGGGCCTCGTCCTGGTCGAGTACGTACAGCTGCGAGTGTGTGATTGCGTTGAACATGAGAATCACGCTACGGGGATTGCCGGGCGAAAACTTATCCAGAACTGCTCAGTGCGGGGTCTTCTCCATGGCGGCCGCGCCCGTATCCCGTGAGGACGAGTGCGATGCGGGCCCGCCCCACGGCGCGGGACGTCGAGCGTGGGAGCATGGGCGGCCGACGCGAGAGCAGAACCCCCTGTGAGGAAAGGCCCTCATGGACACCGAACCGGGTCCCGCAGTCGTCCTGACCACCGGCGTGATGGCGGCGGGGTAGTCCACCGTGGCCGGCCTGCTGGCCGCGCGGCTGCCCCGGGCCGCCCATGTGCGGGGCGACGCCTTCCGACGCATGATGGTCTCCGGCCGGCCGGAAACCTGCCCGAGGAGACCGTCGAGGCCAAGGCTCAACTGGAGCTGCGCTACCGGCTGTCCGCCCTCGTCGCCGACGAGTACGCCGACCACGGATGGACCGCGGTCGTCCAGGACATCCTCCTGGGGGAAGCCCTGTCCCAGTACGTCGCCAGGGTGCGTACCCGGCCGCTGTACGTCGTCGTGCCGGCCCCCTCCGCCGCTGCCGTGCACACCAGAGAGGCGATGCGCCCGAAGACCGGGTACGGCCTCTGGACGGTCGAGGCGCTCGACCACGCCCTGCGCGAGGAGACTCCACGCATCGGGCTCTGGCTGGACACCTCCGACCAGACACCGGACCAGACCGTCGCGGCGATCCTCGACAACCTCCCCGCCGCCCGCGTGCAGACCGGCTGAGCAGGGCGCGCCGGAGGCCCTCAGGCGCTCGGCCGCGTCCACGCCATCGTGAAGCACGTCGGCACCCCCATGGCCACGGTCTCCTTCCGGTACGTACGTGGCGACCGCCCGACGATGTCGCGGAACGTCCGGCTGAACGTCCCCGTACTGCCGAAGCCGACCTCGAAGCAGATGTCCGTCACACTGCGGTCGGTCTCCCGCAGCAGGAACATCGCCCGCTCGACCCGGCGCCGCTGGAGGTAGCGGTGCGGCGTCTCGCCGAACGTGGCCCGGAAGGTGCGCGAGAAGTGCGCCTCGGAGACATGGGCGAGCTTGGCCAGCGCCGGTACGTCCAGCGGCTGGGCATACGCCCGGTCCATCGCGTCCCGGGCCCGCAGCATGCGGCGGTTGGAGTCCTCGACGGCACGGCTCACGTACCCGCCCCGGTCCCGGCCCCGTACCGGGGGAACGCGTCCGTCGCAACGACGAGGCCGAGGGAATCCGGCAGCCGGATCTCCTCCCCGTACTTGCCACCCGCCCTCTCCTGATAGGTGCCACCCTCCGGCCGCGTATGCAGGGCCCACGTACCGTGCCGGGGATCGATGACCAGCAGGGCGGCGACCCCGGCGACGGCGTACCAGTCGTTCTTCTGGCTGATGTCGCGCGCCTTCTCCGACTGCGAGATCACCTCGACGGCGAGCTCGACATCCCGCGGGTCGATGAGCCAGTCGTCGGACTCCAGGAACTCGGCCGGACACACCGTCAGATCTGGAGTGACGTAGTCATCCGCATCATCGGGCATCTCGATCGAGACCGATTCGGCGGCTACCAGAGCAACGGAGAGAACCGGGCGAATCGCCTCCTCCAGCCGGTAAATCACGCCCGCGTGTTTGCCGCGCGGAGTCGGAGACGTCACGAGACTTCCTCCCAGGACCTGCACCCGCAGGCCCGTCGCTTCTTCGATCTGCTCGGCGACGTCACGGAGATTCCCCGGAGGTGGGCGCAGCGGTCCCGGAACGGACATCTGTCTCGGCCTCCGTCTCGGCGAAGCGGGTGCGGCAGCCGCGGAGCGCGCGCGTGGAGAGGGCTCCGTACCGCGCTCAGCGGCCGTCCCACCGTACTGCGAGAGGTACTCATACGCTTCGGACATCACGCCCCCAGCCACCAGGAAACCGGCACTCCATCACTACACACAGTTACGGTAGACCGTCCCACTGACAGTCGGGCTTGGCGGCGCATTCCACCCAGAGCAGCTTCCCGCCCTGCCCCGGCAGCCCGCCGCGCATCGGGTACGCGCCCCAGCTCTCCGCGTAGATCGTGACGAGGTACAGCCCCCGCCCCCGCTCGGCCAGCTCCGCCGGGGACTGGGAGCCCCACCGGAACGGAGCGGGGATGTGGGGGTCGGTGTCCCAGACGCTCAGCCGGACCCGGCTGCGACCGGCGTCGCGCAGCCGCAGGGAGTACGGACCCGAGGAGTGCTGGTACGCGTTGGTGACGAGTTCGCTCGCCAACAGCTCGGCGGTCTCGGTGAGTTCGGACATGCCGTGCACACGGAGCACGTTACGGAGGGTGGCGCGGGCGACGCCGGGAGCGCGGGGATCCTGCGGGAGTTGGAGGGTGTAGGTCCAGGGCGGCGCTACGGTGGCACTGACCATTGAAGTCTCCGTTCACGGAGGGAAGCCGGAAGATGCGATCGGGTTGCCCGGTGACGAGGCCGCTCCGTCGAGCGGGGTACTTCCGGGCGGGTGGCCTGGGGTCGAGACTAGAGCGATGCAAAGATTCCTTGCACGCATAAACCGGAATCCTTGTTCCGAACCACTCGTGTGAGTGACAACCAACGGCAGGTAATGCCAGGGGAGTTCGACATGGCAGGCAGAGCCGCCCCCACCGCACGCCGCGCACGGCTCGGCGCCGAGCTGCGCAAACTGCGGGAACGCGCCGGCATGACCACCACACAGGCGGCCGACCTCCTGGGGACGAGCTCGGGGCAGCTCAGCAACATAGAAGTGGCACGCTTCGGGGTCAGCGCCGAACGCGTACGGGTCGCTGCCCACACGTACTCCTGCACGGACCAAGCCCTGGTCGAGGCGCTCGTATCCATGACAACCGACCGCACGCGCGGCTGGTGGGAGGAGTACCGGGAGATCCTGCCGCCGAAGCTGCTCGACCTGGCCGAGGTAGAGCACCACGGAACCAGCCTGCACGCGGCACACAGCATCCATATCCCCGGCCTGCTCCAGACCGTCGACCACTCCCGGGAGATCTACCGGCAGGCCGTTCCGGAGCTGTCCCCACCCGAGATCGAGCACCGGGTGTCCTACCGCATCAAGCGCCAGGCAGTGCTTTACCGGCCGAGCCCTGCGCCCTATCGGTCCGTCATCCACGAAGCCGCTCTGCGCATGAGGTTCGGCGGAACGAACGTCGCCCGGGGCCAGCTCGAGCACCTGCTCAAGGTGAGCGAGCTCCCTCACGTATCCATCCGCGTGATCCCCTTCGAGGCCACGTACTACCCGGGCTCGGGGCAGTCCCTGTACTACGTACACGGGCCAGTGCCCGCACTCGACACCGCGCAGCTCGACCAGTCGCACGGTCCGGTATTCATCGACGCGGAGGCCCAACTCGCCCAGTACCGGTTGCTGCTGGAACGCCTCGAGGAAGCCTCCCTGAACTCCGTAAAGTCCCAGGACCTCATCCACAAGGTCGCCCGAGGCCTGTGAAAGGACCGCGATGTCCCCGTACACCTGGCAGAAGTCGTCGTACTGCGCACAGGGCGAAGCCTGCGTTCATGTGGGCACCGACCGACCCGGGTCGATAGCCCTTACCGAATCCGGCGACCCCAGCGGCGCGATACTCCGCACCACCCCCGCCGCCCTCGGCGCCCTGCTGCGCACGCTCAAGGAGGGCGGGCTCCGTGACTGAGCGCCCAACCGGCCTCACCTGGACCCGCGCGGCCCCCGAGGGGGACCCCGGACCCGGACCGTGGATCGAGATCGCCTTCGGGGCGGACGATCACGTGTACCTGCGCGAGACCAGCGACCCCGGGAACATCGTCACGACCACCCGCACCAAATGGGAGGCCTTCACCAAGGGCGTCCGGGCGGGCGAGTTCGACCACTTCGCGGCCGGCTGAGGACGCGGGACGGCCCTGCCCGGTGGATCGGGCAGGGCCGTCGGGTCAGGCAGGGCCGCCGAGCGGGCTCGGGGTCAGTTCGGCCGCGCCGGCACTACGGGATCAGCACTCGCGCAGGCCCGGAGCGGGGTCCACGCCGGTGTGCACGGAGACGGCCGGGACGTTGCCCCACTGACCGTTGTCGAGCTGCGTCCAGTACCAGATGTCGTTCTGACCCTGGTGGGGATCGCCGTGGCCCCAGCAGGCGAACCAGCTGAACCCGGAGGTGAGCGTGCCGCGGGTCGCCGAACGGTAGGAGCGGTCCGCGTAGCCCTTCGCGCCGACATCGTTGCCGCAGTACAGCCGGCCGTCGGAACGGACTCCGCACTCGGCGGCGTGGGCGGTGGTGGCAGGCACGGAGAGTGCGAGCAGGGCGGTGGCAGCGAGCGTGCCCAGTGCAGTGGTCAAGCGTCGAGTAATCATGATCCGCTCAACGGCTGAGCAGGAGCAAGGTAACGCTCGACGCCGGCCATCAAACCTGACCGGACCTGCGAAGAGATCCGTCTTCCATGGGCGGCGGAGGGTGAGGGGAACGTTCCGACGGAGCCGTCTCGTTACCTCTGCGGTCATCACGTCACCATCAGCCGTAGGAGCAGGATCACCGTGCCCGAGTCCAGCCCCGTCACCCCCACCGTTCTCCCCGCGCTTCCGTCCCTGAGCGCACAGGCCGAGCGGCTGATCGGGCTGGGGGTCCACGAGATCGCCGGACTGTCGGCCACCGAGATCCGCGCCTTCGCCGAGGCAGCCGAGGCCGCAGCAGCCACCGGGGCCACCGACGGCGGGCTGCTCGCCGTGCACCCGGACCGCGCCCCCGCCTCCGCCCTCGCACCGCTGCTCCGCCGCGACGACAAGCCGGGGTTCGTCGTCGTCGACATGCCCGACGTCGACCAGTTCACCCCGCTCGACACGGTCGCGGTCCCCGACTCCCCCCTCTACGTCCTGACCGGAGTCGCCCGCGGCGACCACATGGCCAACTGGAGCCCGAACGAGGCGCTGCCCGCGCTCGCCGAGGACGCCCGCACCCCGCTGCTGCTCACCGAGGGCATCCACTGGGTGCTGCACCAGCCCGCCGCCCTGGAGCGCAACCACTGCTTCATGACCATCGGCTCCCGGCTGCGCAAGGCGAACGGCACCCTGGACGCCCGTACCCCGGCGATCTGGATCAGCAACGGCACCGGACGCGACGGCCGTGAGCGCCGCAACGCCCCCAAGGCCGGATGGTGCTGGGCGGGCAACCGTCACACCTGGCTGGGCTTCGCCTCCGCGACGGGTCGCCACGTCCAGGGCTCGTAACGGGCTACCGCACCGCCCTCGCGGGGCGGGCGCGGCCGTCGGGGCCGGGCCGCGGTCGGCATGACGAGTACCCCTGCTCATGCCACGCGCAGCCCAGCACCGGACACTCATGTCATGTCCCTCACCACGCGCCTCAGCCGTACAGCCGCAACAGCCGCCCTCCTCGCCCTCGGCGTGACCGCGTGCGGAACCGAACAACCCGGACAACAGGCCCAGTCGGCGATCCCCCGCCCCTCGTTCACCCCCCGGCCCAAGTGCGCACAGCCCACCGAGACCCCCCGTCCCCCCAGCCCGTCCTCCTCCTCGCCCACCCGGAGCGCGACCGGAGCACCGCAGGAGGGGAACAACGAGGACCGGCCCCCCAACTACGCCGACAACCACGCCTACCGCATGTCGGCCGAGCTCACGCCGGACAAGCGCGCCAAGGGCGAGGCGTCGGCCGCGCGCATCCAGGCCGAGCTGGAGAAGGCCCGCAAGGAGGGCGACGTCAGCGAGAAGCGGATCACGGCGGCGTTGCAGCGTCTGGGCTGCGGGAAGCAGCACGGCGTCTACATCTGGCACGAGTTCTACAGCGTTCACACCGGCGACGTGTGCGTGTCCGGACACGTGACGGAGAAGGAACTGACCATCGAGGTACACGGCGCCTACGCCGAGCCGCAGCCGGGAACGGGACCGTGCGTGGAGAACCGCGGCGGCCACTGACCCTGCGCCCGACGCAGGGCACGGCACGGCACCAACCCGGGCAGGACCGTTCGCGTGTCCGGACGGCCCCCCGTGGGCATGATCATCGGCATGAACGCGGGCATGAGCGACAAGCCGGGGCAGATCCTGCACTGGAACTTCTTCATAGGCGGCCACCTGAGCGCCTCCGTACCCGTGCGCCTCGTCGAACGCACGGCTGCGGGTCAGCTGGTGTGGATGGAGTCCGGCACACCGATGTGGCGGACGGCCCTCCCGCGCGGCATCACCCACCTGCGGGACATCGCCCCGCAGGAGCGCCCCGCCGAGGGCTACCCCGTGGTGGCCGACCGCTGGCCGATGGGCAACGCCCTCTTCTACCAGCCCACCGGCGCGGCGCACTCCGTCCTGTGGCTGTTCGGGCGCAGACGGAAATTCCGGGGCTGGTACGTCAATCTGGAACGCCGCGTCCATCACGGCGACGACATCGACATCGCCGACCACGAGCTGGACATCAACGTGGCACCGGACCGGACCTGGCAGTGGAAGGACGAGCAGTCCTTCGCGGAGAAGACCGGCCACCCCGCGTACTGGACGGCCGAGGAGGCCACCGCCATCCGGACCGAGGGAGACACGGTCGCACGGCTCGCCGAGGCCGGAACCTTTCCCTTCGACGGTTCGTGGTGCGATTTCCGGCCACCGTCGGCCTGGACGACACCGCCCCGCCCACCCAGTCCCCGCCACCCGCTCCTCCGGCCGGCGGACGCCCCGACCTCGCGCCCGATGCCCTGATGGGTGCGGTTGAGGCCCCGCTGCGCGTCTCGGTCAGGGTGGCGCGATGGCAATCATTGCCCGGCGTCACTCTCCGTGATACACAGAGTAACCATACGTACAACGGTCAGACACCGATTCGATCCGCAGGTCAGGGCGGCCGGATCGGTCAAATGTACGAGATCCGGGTAAAGAGAGCCGCCAAGTCGTCGTACGAGAGCAGTTTCATCAGCGAAGATAGAGGGTGACCCGTGCCGTGCGGCGCGGGCTCCGAACTACCCAACAGGGGCGGTGACTTACATGATCCTGGCAGCTGAAAAGGGCGACATCACCACCATCATCGGCGGAATCGCCCCGAACTGGGGGCCGTTCGGGACCTTGGGCAACGAGGCCCGCGTAATGATCGAGGTCGTGATGGCGATCGCCATCCTGCTCTGCCTCGGCATCGCGGTCTGGGGTGCGGCGAAGCAGCGAATCGGCGCGACGGCCCTGCGCGACACATTCAGCGCCGAGCAGGGCAAGGGGCTGATCGTTGCCGGTCTGACCGGTGTGTTCATCATCGGATCGCTGGGAACCTTGTTCACCATCGTCTACGGGATGGCCGTCTAACCCGCCGTCAGCCCACCCCGGGGGCAGTCCCGCCCCTCCCCACCATCCGTCCGTCGTGCCCACCGGCAGAGGTTGCGTCCCCTGATGTCGAGTCACCACACCGCGTCCGCGCGGAAACCAGCACGGCTACCGTCGTACTACGACGCGGTTCAGGCAACGGTTGAGGGGGCGTACGCGGCATGAGTCTCGGCGACGAGGACGGCTACAGCACCATCGGCGGTACGCGCCAGACCCGGACCCGCTTCCCCGACGGCGAGGGCGGCGACGGCTACGGCCCCCGCCGCCCGGCCCGCAGCTCCCGTTCCCTGATCACGGTCATCGGCGTGGTGGTCCTGCTGCTGGGCGCTATCGCGTTCGCGAACATGGGCGGCGGCGACGGGGGCGACGGCGGCGCGTCGGGAAGCGGCGGCAAGAAGGCGGACGCGGCGCCGACGGCGGCTACTGGGACGAAGCCGGTGACGGGGAAGAACGGCGAGATCGCGTCGGGGTTCGCGCATGACCAGCAGGGGGCGGAGAGTGCGGCGGCGAACTACTCCGTGGCGCTCGTGTCCGCAGACATCCTCAAACCGGCTCAGCGGGCACAGATCGTGCGACAGGTCTTCGTCGCAGGCAGAGTCGATGAACTCGAGACCAAGTTCAACCAGGCATACAGCAAGGACTTCCTCGACAAGGTTGGTCTCGACGAGAACGGTAATGCCGCTGAGGGCATGACGTACGTCTCGAGGACTGCGCCCGTCGGAACCAAGGTGACCCAGTTCTCAGGCTCTTCCACCTCTGTAGAGGTGTGGTGCACCGGAGTCTTCGGCACAGCCGGTGTCGGCTCCACCAATCCCGTGAGCAATGACTGGTTCACCATGACGCTCAAGCTCAAGTGGGAGGGCAACGACTGGAAGGTCGACAGCTTCTCCCAGAAGGACGGCCCGGCACCGGTCAATACCGACCGTACGGCCTCCAATGCCGACGAGATCGCCAAGGCTGTCGAGGAGTACGGAGGGTTCACCTATGCCCGCTAATTCACGGCACGCACTCAAACTGGGTGCGACCTTGGCGAGTGTCCAGGCAACATTGGTGATCCTTGCAACCCGTGTCGCCGCTGCTCCGAGCCCCTCTCCCTCCCCCTCAGGAGATGGGAACTGCTCCCTTATCGTGGGCCCGGCCAAGGACTACTGCGAAGGCGGCAGCTCCAGCCCCGCATCCAAACCCCCCAACAGCACCGACCCCGCTCTCGACCCCCTCACCTCCCTCGGCCGTGGCTGCGCCGACGCCGCCGCGTGGATCGTGGGCAAGCTCAGCGAGGCCGTCAAAAGCACCGCGAACGTCGACTTCACCAACACCCGGTTCCTCCAGCAGTACGCGATCGTCTTCGCCGCCTCCACCGTGCTGACGCTCGTCCTGTGGCTGCTCGCCGTCGCCAAGCGGGCGATCCGCGGCGTGCCGGTCACCACGGCGATCTCCGAGGCCATCGGGTTCCTGTGGCTCACCGTGCTCGCGTCCGCGTTCACACCGCTGATCCTCTACACGATCGTCTCCGCGACCGACGGCGTCACCGAGGTCATCGCCTCGTCCTCCGGCGGGCAGACCGATGTCTTCTTCGGGTCCTTCGCCGAGGCGCTCAAGAAGGACGCCGACATCGGCGGCGGCCCGATCATGCTGATCGTCGTCTCGCTGGTGTCGATCCTCGCCGCCGGCATCCTCTGGCTGGAGCTCGTGATCCGGGCCGCCCTGCTCTACGTGGGCGCCCTGCTCGGAACCGCCGTGTACGCGGGGCTCGTCGACAAGAACATGTGGGGGCACGTACGGCGCTGGGCGGGCATCATGATCGCGGTGATCATGGTGAAGCCGGTCATCGTCATCGTGCTCGGGCTGGCCGGGGCGCTGTCCTCGGACGACGGGCCCGACGCGTTCTCCGCCGTCGTGTCCGGGCTCTCCATCATCCTGCTGGCGATCTTCGCCTCCGGCATGATCTACCGCTTCGTCCCCGGCTTCGGCGACGAGATCCAGGGTGCCCGTACCAACCGCAAGCACGCCACCGACGGCTCCCAGGCCGCCGCGATGATCAGCTCGCCCGCCGCTCTCGTCTCCCAGGGCATCAAGACCCACAGCAGCCGCGGCGGCGGCCAGGACGGCGGCAACAACAGCGGCGGCGGGCGGCCCGCCAACCCGGTCAGCGGCGGAGTCGCCGCCCACAGCTCCCGCAACTCCGGGAGCGGAGTCGGCGGCGGATCTGTCCCCTCCGCCGCACCTTCGCCCCGCAGCGGTTCGGGCCCCACCTCCGGAACCCCGCACAGCAGCCGGGGCCCACGCGGCGGATCAGGCAGTTCAGGTAACAAGAGCACAGGAGGTGGCGGGCGTTGAGCACTCAGTCCCATCCGATCACGCCCCGCCGTACGTATCTCATCGGCCGGGCCAGGCCGAACGCGATCGTCGGCAAGAACCGCGAGACCGGCGAGATCGCCCTGATCATCGGCGGCGCGTTCCTCGGCATGATGAGCGGGCTGCTCGTCCCGGTCCTCTCCCTGCGGATCGTGCTGCTCACCGGCTTCCCGCTGCTCGCCCTGGCGATCGTCTACGTCCCGTACAAGCACCGGACCTTCTACAAGTGGTTCGAGATCAACCGCAGCTACAAGCGCTCCCTGCGCCGCGGCACGGCCTACCGTTCCCTCGCCATCGAGGCGGGCGTCAGCGCCGACGGGCGTGAGGTCGAGATCGGGCCGCCCCCCGGCATCGGCCGGATCAACTGGCTGGCCGCACCCTTCGGGCCGGACGAGATCGCCGTACTGCTGCACGCCGACCGCCGCACCGTCACCGCGGCGATCGAGATCGAGGGGCCCGGCGTCGGGCTGCGCGACAGCGAGGACCAGGAAGCGCTCGTCGACCGGTTCGGCACCCTGCTCAAGCACGTCGCGAACGGCGACGGGTTCGTGACCCGCATCCAGATGCTGGCCCGTACCCTGCCCGCCGACCCCGACGCACACGCCAAGGACGTCGCCCAGCGCGGCGACAAGAACTCCCCGGGCTGGCTGCAGGAGTCCTACGACCAGCTCCAGTCGATGGTCTCCACCTCCAGCGAGCAGCACCGCGCCTACCTCGTCGCCTGCATGCACTTCACCCGCGAGCTCGCCGCCGAGGCCAACGCCATGGCCCGCGCCGCCCGCCCCGGAGCCGGACGCAGGCTCGACCGGGACGCCGGCCTGGCCGTCGTCATGGCGCGCGAACTCACCGACATCTGCGCCCGCCTCGCCGAGGCCGACATCCGGGTGCGTCAGCCGCTCGGCCAGAGCCGCCTCGCCTCCCTCGTCCACTCGATGTACGACCCCGACCACCCCATCGACCACATCCAGGCGATGACGAAGCGCAACGCGTGGCCGGCCGAACTGGACGCGGTCGAGCCGACGTTCCTCCAGGCCAAGACCCGTGAGTCATCCACCCGCGCACCCTGGTGCCACTCCACGGCCTGGGTGAAGGAATGGCCGATGACGCCCGTCGGCGTCAACTTCCTCGCCCCGCTCCTCGTCCACACACCCGACGTGATCCGTACGGTCGCGGTCACCATGGACCTCGAACCCACCGAGATCGCCATCGAGCGGATGCTCACCGAGAAGACCAACGACGAGGCCGAGGCCAGCCGCCAGGCCAAGATGAACCGGACCGTCGACCCCCGCGACATCGCCGCCCACGGCAGGCTCGACCAGCGGGGTGAAGATCTCGCGAGCGGCGCGGCCGGAGTGAACCTCGTGGGGTACATCACCGTGTCCTCGCGTTCGCCCGAATCACTCGCCCGCGACAAGCGGACGATCCGGGCCTCGGCCGGGAAGTCCTATCTGAAGCTGGAGTGGTGCGACCGCGAGCACCACCGCGCGTTCGTGAACACCCTTCCGTTCGCCACCGGCATCCGCCGCTAGCCGCACACGACCGAGAGAGACGAAAGGGAGGTCGGTCACGCCATGCGAGATCCGCTGTCCGCGTTGTCGGACGCCTTCACCGCCTTCCTCTTCGGGAAGGTGGAGACGACCAGGCTGCCCGTCCGCACCTCCACCGGGCAGGCCCAGGCGGTCTACCTGCCCACCGCCGCCCCCGGCCTCGGCGACTCCGGCGTGATCATCGGCCGCGAGGTCTACTCCGGCAAGGGCTACATCTACGACCCCTTCCAGCTCTACGGGCAACAGCTCCCCGCCCCGCACTGGCTGGTCCTCGGCGAGTCCGGGAACGGCAAGTCCGCGCTGGAGAAGACGTACGTGCTGCGCCAGCTCCGCTTCCGCGACCGCCAGGTCGTCGTCCTGGACGCCCAGGGCGAGGACGGCGTCGGCGAATGGAACCTCATCGCCCAGGAACTGGGCCTGACCCCCATCCGCCTCGACCCGACCTCCGCGCTCAACGGCGGCATCCGCCTCAACCCGCTCGACCCCGCGATCACCACGACCGGCCAGCTCGCCCTGCTCCGCACCATCATCGAAGTCGCCATGGGACACGGCCTCGACGAGCGCTCCGGCTTCGCGCTGAAGGTCGCGCACGCCTATGTGAACGAGACGACGACCGACCGCCAGCCCGTGCTGATGGACATCGTCGACCAGCTCCGCCACCCGGAACCGGAATCCGCCGAGGCGATGAACGTCGACATAGACGACGTACGGGCCTGGGGCCTGGACGTCGCCCTCGTCCTCGACCGGCTCGTCGACGGCGACCTGCGCGGCATGTTCGACGGACCGACATCCGCAGGCATCGACCTCGACGCCCCACTGATCGTCTTCGACCTCTCGCACATCGACCGCAACTCGATCGCCATGCCGATCCTGATGGCGATCGTCGGCGTCTGGCTGGAGCACACCTGGATCAGGCCCGACCGGAAGAAACGCATCTTCCTGGTGGAGGAGGCCTGGCACATCATCAACTCCCCCTTCGTCGCCCAGCTCTTCCAGCGCCTGCTCAAGTTCGGCCGGCGCCTCGGGCTGTCGTTCGTCGCCGTCGTCCACCACCTGAGCGACGTGGTCGACGGAGCCGCGGCACGGGAAGCGGCGGCCATCCTGAAGATGGCCTCGACGCGCACGATCTACGCACAGAAGGCCGACGAGGCGAGAGCCACCGGCCGGGTCATCGGGCTGCCACGATGGGCGGTCGAGATCATCCCCACGCTCACCCCGGGCATCGCGGTCTGGGACGTCAACGGCAACGTACAGGTCGTCAAACACCTGATCACCGAGGCCGAACGCCCCCTCGTCTTCACCGACCGCGCCATGACCGAGTCGTCCGCGTCCGACCTGCTCCCGGAGGACGTACGCGCCGCCGAACTCGAGGCGGAACAGCGCGCGGCCAGGATCGAGAACCAGCAACGACTGAACGAGTCGTCCGAGTCAACGGTGGCATGACATGGCGGGGCGCGGCGAGGAACACAACGGTGGCAACGGGGGCGGCAGTGGCGGCATCCCCGACGGACTGCTGATCGGGCTGCTGGCCTTCCTGCTCGGGCTGACCCTGCTGGCCTGGACGGCCACCGGACTGGCCGGCCTCCTCGCCCACGGCGGCTGGCCGGACGGCGTCACCCTCGTCGAGACCCCGCTGGCCCTGCGCCGGCTGCTGGAGGCCCCGCACGACCTGCCGGCCGCCTGGCCGTCCACCCCTGCGGGCGAGCTCTCCGGGTACGGACTGTTCTGGGGCCTGCTCATCGGCGAACTGATGGTGCTCGTGGTGCTGTCGGTGTTCGTCATGGGCGTCGTCACCCGCTGGCGAGCCGTCCAGGCCCGCGGCCGCGCCGAACGGCAGGAGCGGCGGGAACTGCTGGAACAGCGAGTGCGGCAGGAGCGCAGGGAACGGCGGGAGAGCAAGAAGCGGAAGAGGGGAGGCAAGGAGCAGACGTACGTGCACGAGTCGCCCCTCGACGGCCCCGAACCCGCACCGCAGCAGCCCGCCCCGGCCACCACCAGCCCTCTCGCCGCCACCACCGCCACGGAACACACCCCCGAGCCCTGGTCCCTGGACAAGGATCGGGACGCGACGCCGGCCCCGGAACAGGACACGCGGCAGGACCTGGAGCGCAACCCGGTACCGGCCCCGGCGGGGAGCGGCCCCGGGCCGGCCCGCACCACCGCTCCCCCCGGCACCGCTCCTCCCGTAACCGCGTCCCCCGCCTCCGTCCCCGTCCCGTCCGCCGTCCCCTCCCCGCGCACCCCGCTCCTCGTGTTCGGCCCCGCCGCCACCCGGCGGCCCACCGCCGTCCAGGCCATCCGCGAGGCCGGCGGACCCGCGCTCGTCGTCACCTCCGACCCCAGCGTCTGGGCCGAGACCAAGGACGCCCGCGCCAAGCTCGGCCCGGTCCTCGTCTACGACCCCGGCCACCTCTGCGACACCCCGGCCCGCATCCACTGGTCCCCGACCTCCGGCTGCGAGCAGCCCGAACGGGCGGCCGCCCGGTCCGCCGCACTCCTCGCACCGGTCCGGCCGCAGACCCGTATCGACACGGCGACGGCCGACACCGCCGAAACCCTCCTGAAGTGCTGGCTGCACGCCGCCGCCATCGACGGCCGCCCCTTCCGCCAGGTCCACCGCTGGGCCCTCAACGGCAGCGCCCACGAACCGGTGCGCCTGCTCCGTACCCACCCCAAGGCCGCACCCGGAATCGCCGGGCTTCTGGAGTCCGCGCTCACCGCCCATCCCGAACGCCGCGAGATGGCACAGGAACTGACCGTACGGGCGCTCGGCGCCCTCTCCTCGGTCCACATCCGGGACGCCTGCACACCGAATCGAGCCGATGCGCTCGCGCTGGAATCTTTTGCGGCCGAGGGGGGCACTCTTTATGTGGTGGGCGAACCCATCGAGAACCCCCGATCCGGCCCAGGGGCCATGCCCCTGCTCACGGCGCTCGCCTCAGACGTGGTCGAGCACGGCCGCCGCATGGCCGCACGGTCATCCGACGGCCGGCTCGACCCACCAATGACACTCGTCCTCGACGACGTGGCGGCGGTGGCCCCGCTCCCCCGGCTGCCGGACCTGCTGGCCAACGGTGAGCGGCGCGGCCTGCCCACCGTCGCCCTGCTCCGCTCCCCCGAACAGGCCGGCGCCCGCTGGTCCCAGCGGCTCCGGATCCCGACCGCCCCCTGACCTGCGGGCCGGGCCCGGCCGGCCCCTACGGCCTCGGAACCGCGAACTCCAGCTCACGCGACGTCGGGTCGCCCGGCATCGGCACGGTCTCACCGGTCGGCGTGAACCCGATCCGGCGGTAGGCGGCGGCAGCCCGCGGATTGTCCTCGTGGACGTACAGCCGTACGCGCTCGATCAGCGGCTCGCCCAGCGACCAGGCCCACTCCATACCGGCCCGGAACAGTTCCTCGATCAGCCCCCGGCCCCGCGCCTCGGGCCGTACGAACACCCCGACCATATGGGCCTGGTGGACCGAGGCCCCCTCACCGAACACCACGCCCCCGTCCGGCCGCTCGATCAGCACACTCACCGTGCCCGCCCAGCTGCCGTCGGGCGCCTCGGCGATGAACTGCCGTACCCCTCCGGCGCCCTCCTCCGACGCACCGGTCGTCCGCTCCCGCCAGAACTCATCGGTCCGCTCCAGGCAGTTCTCGTACGTCTCCAGGAACGCCACCGGAGCGGCCGGATCCTGCAACGCGGTCAGCCGGAGTTCCTTGGCCTGCTGCCACTCATCGGCGCGTACCGGCCGTATCACGTAGTCCATGCACCGATCCTGACCTGCACTGCCGCAGCCGCGCAATGTGATTCCCGCCGGGTCCGCCGCGTCGTACCCCGGTACTACGCCCGCCGCGACAACCCGCCCCCGGTCCGACGCCCCGCGCCCGGCCGCTCCGTAGCGTCGGCCACATGATCAGGGCATACGAACTCACCAAACGGTACGGAGACACCACCGTCGTCCAGGACCTCGACTTCACGGTCCGGCCCGGCACCGTCACCGGCTTCCTCGGCCCGAACGGCGCCGGGAAATCCACCACCATGCGCATGCTCCTCGGCCTGGACGCCCCCACCCGCGGCCGCGCCACGGTCGGCGGCCGCGCCTACGCCACGCACAGCGCACCGCTCACCGAAGTCGGCGCCCTCCTGGAAGCCCGCTCCGTCCACCCCGGCCGGACCGCCTTCCACCACACGATGGCGCTCGCCCACACCCACGGCATCCCGCGCAGCCGCGTCGAACACGTCCTCGGCCTGGCCGGGCTGAGCGCCGTCGCCGGAAAGCGCGTCAAGGGGTTCTCGCTCGGCATGGACCAGCGGCTCGGCATCGCCGCCGCCCTGCTCGGCGACCCGGCCACCCTGATCCTGGACGAGCCGGTCAACGGCCTCGACCCGGAGGGCGTGCTGTGGATCCGCAACCTGCTCAGGTCCCTGGCCGCTCAGGGCCGCACGGTCCTCGTCTCCTCGCACCTGATGAGCGAGATGGCCCTCACCGCCGACCATCTGGTCATCATCGGACGCGGCCGCCTCCTCGCCGACACCACGGTCGCCGACTTCGTCGCCACGGCGGGCGGCGGCGCGGTCAAGGTCGTCACCCCGCAGGCCACCGCCCTGCGCCGGCTCCTGACCGGACCGGGCATCACCATCACCGGCACACCCGGCACGGAAGCCGACGAGCTGGAGATCCGCGGCACCGACGCCGCCCGCATCGGACACCTCGGGCGCCCTCCCGCTCACCGGACACATCCAGCGCCTGCTCCACCGCGTCCGCGCGTTCGACGGCCGCCGGCCGCTGCTCCGGGACGGGCTGCTCACCTCGTTCTGGGTGCTCTTCGCCGTCGTCGACGTCTCGTCCGGGGGCTGGCGCACGGTGGCCGTCGACCCGGACGTCCCCGCGCCACTGGTGCTCACGATGAGCGTGGCCTTCTCCGCCCCGCTGCTGTGGCGCCGCAGCCATCCGCTGGCCGTGCTGGTGTTCATGGCCCCGTTCTCCCTGGTCAACGTATGGACGGGGGCCGTCCTCCAGGCAGCCTTCCTCCAGGAGATCGTGGTCTTCAGCATCGCGCTCCGGCTGCCGCTGCGTGCCCTGGCCCGGTCGGGCGCCCTCGTGCTCGCCCCGCTCCTGATCGGCGCGGCCCGCTTCCCGGACGACTGGAACCGGCTCCTCCTGCCCCACCTGTACGCGTTCGCGTTCGCGTCCCTGGTCGGCATCGTGGTCCGTACGCGCAAGGAGTACACCGCCGCCCTCGTCGACCGCGCCGACCGGCTCGAACGCGAACGCGACCAGCAGGCCCAGCTCGCCGCGGCCGCCGAACGCACCCGGATCGCCCGCGAGATGCACGACATCATCGGGCACAACCTCTCCGTGATCACGGGCCTCGCGGACGGCGGCGCCTACGCCGCGGCCAGGAGCCCGGAACGGGCCGCCCAGGCACTGGAAGCCATCGGCACCACCAGCCGCCAGGCCCTCGCGGAACTCCGCCGCCTGCTGGGCGTCCTGCGCGACGACCCCGACTCGACCTGGACCGCTTCGCGTACGACGGCCTGCGCGCCGGCGCCAGCGGCTTCCTGATCAAGGACGCGCTGCCGGAGGAGCTCCTCTCCGGCATCCGCTCGGTGGCCGGCGGCGACGCGGTGGTCGCCCCGAGCCTGACCCGCCGTCTCCTGGACGCGTACGCACAACACTTGCCGGCCGTCCCCGGTGGGCCGGCCACCCCCGACGCACGGATCGCGAACCTCACCGACCGGGAGAGGGAGATCCTCACCGTCATCGGCCGGGCTGGAGCAATACGGAGATCGCCGAACGGCTCCACGTGGCCGAATCGACCGTGAAGACACACGTCTCACGCATTCTGGCGTAGACCGGAACCAGGGACCGCGTCCAGGCGGTCATCCTGGCGTACGACACCCACCTGGTGACTCCGGGCTGAGCGAAGGTGCGGTTACCGGCCCGACCAGCCCACGTGATGACATGACCCTGACGGCCTGGACGGCTCAGTCCATATGGCTCGCTCAACCGCAGTCTCCCTCCGGGGAGTCGTGCGACTCGCAGCCGCCCGAGACCTGATGAAGGGAACCATCATGTCCATACCCTCACCCACTCCTACAGCCGGTGAAGGGATGTTGCTCCCCGCCGAGCGGGCCCGCCGCTCCATGACCTACCTCTGCATCATCCTCACGGCGATGCTCGGCCTGGTGATCCTCGAGGTCCTGGTGTTCTACGTGGTCGGCGCGCTGGTCGCCGGTGACGGCATGGAAATCGTGCGCTCGCCGGACGTCGCCGGATATGCGGGACTACCAGTGGTCCTAGGAGTGGTGTGCCTGCCCCTGTTCGCGGTCGCGTGGCGGCATCCGGCCCTGCGCATCGATTCAACGGGCATCACCAAGGTGCGGCCCGGCGGTACAGAGAGCGTGCCGTGGGGTGAAGTCGACAAGGTTCAGTTCACCCCGAAGGGGGCGGTTCTGGTGCTGGTGGTGAAGGCGGACTCCCGCTCGGGGAAGCTGAACGCTGCCGGCGGACAGTCGATTCCTGTGCCCTACTACGCGCTCGGAAACACCTTCTGGCGCCGCCGGAGGCCGGCTCACCGCGACCTGATCGTTGATGCGGTCGAGCGATTCGCCCCGGGAAAGTACACCGCTGTGCCCTGGGACATTCGGCGGAGCCGCGGTAAGAGCTCGTAAACGCAGAAAAGCCCCGTGCCACAAGGGCACGGGGCTTTTCAACAATGATTGTTCGGCGGCGTCCTACTCTCCCACAGGGTCCCCCCTGCAGTACCATCGGCGCTGAAAGGCTTAGCTTCCGGGTTCGGAATGTAACCGGGCGTTTCCCTAACGCAATGACCACCGAAACACTATGAAATTAACCAACACCGGATAAAAACACGGCCGTTCGTTATTTCAGAACTAACACAGTGGACGCGAGCAACTGAGGACAAGCCCTCGGCCTATTAGTACCAGTCAGCTCCACCCGTTACCGGGCTTCCACATCTGGCCTATCAACCCAGTCGTCTACTGGGAGCCTTAACCCCTCAAGAGGGTGGGAATACTCATCTCGAAGCAGGCTTCCCGCTTAGATGCTTTCAGCGGTTATCCTTTCCGAACGTAGCCAACCAGCCATGCCCTTGGCAGGACAACTGGCACACCAGAGGTTCGTCCGTCCCGGTCCTCTCGTACTAGGGACAGCCCTTCTCAATATTCCTACGCGCACAGCGGATAGGGACCGAACTGTCTCACGACGTTCTAAACCCAGCTCGCGTACCGCTTTAATGGGCGAACAGCCCAACCCTTGGGACCGACTCCAGCCCCAGGATGCGACGAGCCGACATCGAGGTGCCAAACCATCCCGTCGATATGGACTCTTGGGGAAGATCAGCCTGTTATCCCCGGGGTACCTTTTATCCGTTGAGCGACAGCGCTTCCACAAGCCACTGCCGGATCACTAGTCCCGACTTTCGTCCCTGCTCGACCCGTCGGTCTCACAGTCAAGCTCCCTTGTGCACTTACACTCAACACCTGATTGCCAACCAGGCTGAGGGAACCTTTGGGCGCCTCCGTTACTCTTTAGGAGGCAACCGCCCCAGTTAAACTACCCATCAGACACTGTCCCTGATCCGGATCACGGACCCAGGTTAGACATCCAGCACGACCAGAGTGGTATTTCAACGACGACTCCACAACCACTGGCGTGGCCGCTTCAAAGTCTCCCACCTATCCTACACAAGCCGAACCGAACACCAATATCAAACTATAGTAAAGGTCCCGGGGTCTTTCCGTCCTGCTGCGCGAAACGAGCATCTTTACTCGTAGTGCAATTTCACCGGGCCTATGGTTGAGACAGTCGAGAAGTCGTTACGCCATTCGTGCAGGTCGGAACTTACCCGACAAGGAATTTCGCTACCTTAGGATGGTTATAGTTACCACCGCCGTTTACTGGCGCTTAAGTTCTCAGCTTCGCCGACCCGAAAGTCAGCTAACCGGTCCCCTTAACGTTCCAGCACCGGGCAGGCGTCAGTCCGTATACATCGCCTTACGGCTTCGCACGGACCTGTGTTTTTAGTAAACAGTCGCTTCTCGCTGGTCTCTGCGGCCACCCCCAGCTCACCGAGTAAATCGGATCACCAGTGATGGCCCCCCTTCTCCCGAAGTTACGGGGGCATTTTGCCGAGTTCCTTAACCATAGTTCACCCGAACGCCTCGGTATTCTCTACCTGACCACCTGAGTCGGTTTAGGGTACGGGCCGCCATGAAACTCGCTAGAGGCTTTTCTCGACAGCATAGGATCATCCACTTCACCACAATCGGCTCGGCATCAGGTCTCAGCCTTAATGTGTGACGGATTTACCTACCACACGGCCTACACCCTTACCCCGGGACTACCACCGCCCGGGCTGGACTACCTTCCTGCGTCACCCCATCGCTTACCTACTACAAGTCTGGTTCATCGGCTCCACCACTACCCTCAACTCCGAAGAGATCGGGCCGGCTTCACGGACTTAGCATCGCCTGATTCAGTACTGGGCGTTTCAAAGCGGGTACCGGAATATCAACCGGTTGTCCATCGACTACGCCTGTCGGCCTCGCCTTAGGTCCCGACTTACCCTGGGCAGATCAGCTTGACCCAGGAACCCTTAGTCAATCGGCGCACACGTTTCTCACGTGTGTATCGCTACTCATGCCTGCATTCTCACTCGTGAACCGTCCACAACTCGCTTCCGCGGCTGCTTCACCCGGCACACGACGCTCCCCTACCCATCCCAGCCCCCGTTGGGGGTACATGCTGGAATGACACGACTTCGGCGGTACGCTTGAGCCCCGCTACATTGTCGGCGCGGAATCACTTGACCAGTGAGCTATTACGCACTCTTTCAAGGGTGGCTGCTTCTAAGCCAACCTCCTGGTTGTCTCTGCGACTCCACATCCTTTCCCACTTAGCGTACGCTTAGGGGCCTTAGTCGATGCTCTGGGCTGTTTCCCTCTCGACCATGGAGCTTATCCCCCACAGTCTCACTGCCGTGCTCTCACTTACCGGCATTCGGAGTTTGGCTAAGGTCAGTAACCCGGTAGGGCCCATCGCCTATCCAGTGCTCTACCTCCGGCAAGAAACACACGACGCTGCACCTAAATGCATTTCGGGGAGAACCAGCTATCACGGAGTTTGATTGGCCTTTCACCCCTAACCACAGGTCATCCCCCAGGTTTTCAACCCTGGTGGGTTCGGTCCTCCACGAAGTCTTACCTCCGCTTCAACCTGCCCATGGCTAGATCACTCCGCTTCGGGTCTTGAGCGCGCTACTAAATCGCCCTATTCGGACTCGCTTTCGCTACGGCTTCCCCACACGGGTTAACCTCGCAACACACCGCAAACTCGCAGGCTCATTCTTCAAAAGGCACGCAGTCACGACTGCATGTGCAAGCACATACAGCGACGCTCCCACGGCTTGTAGGCACACGGTTTCAGGTACTATTTCACTCCGCTCCCGCGGTACTTTTCACCATTCCCTCACGGTACTATCCGCTATCGGTCACTAGGGAATATTTAGGCTTAACGGGTGGTCCCGCCAGATTCACACGGGATTTCTCGGGCCCCGTGCTACTTGGGTGTCTCTTAAACGAGCCGTTGATGTTTCAGCTACGGGGGTCTTACCCTCTACGCCGGACCTTTCGCATGTCCTTCGCCTACATCAACGGTTTCTGACTCGTCTCATGGCCGGCAGACCATGAAAAAGAGATCCCACAACCCCGCATGCGCAACCCCTGCCGGGTATCACACGCATACGGTTTGGCCTGATCCAGTTTCGCTCGCCACTACTCCCGGAATCACGGTTGTTTTCTCTTCCTGAGGGTACTGAGATGTTTCACTTCCCCTCGTTCCCTCCACACTGCCTATGTGTTCAGCAGCGGGTGACAGCCCATGACGACTGCCGGGTTTCCCCATTCGGAAACCCCCGGATCAAAGCTTGGTTGACAGCTCCCCGGGGACTATCGTGGCCTCCCACGTCCTTCATCGGTTCCTAGTGCCAAGGCATCCACCGTGCGCCCTTAAAAACTTGGCCACAGATGCTCGCGTCCACTGTGCAGTTCTCAAACAACGACCAGCCACCCATCACCCCGTTCCGAAGAACGAGTGCACTGGGGCCGGCAACCGAAGGACGACCTTTACGGCCGTACCTTCAGATACCCAACAGCGTGCCCGACACAATCAACCCGTTTACGCTTTCCACGCCGAAGCAGTACTTACGAAAACCAGCCAACCGTGCCGAATAGTCAACGTTCCACCCATGAGCTAACCACCGCCGAACATTTGCCGGCGTAGTGGCTCTGGATTCCTTGCGGAATCTAGATGCTCCTTAGAAAGGAGGTGATCCAGCCGCACCTTCCGGTACGGCTACCTTGTTACGACTTCGTCCCAATCGCCAGTCCCACCTTCGACAGCTCCCTCCCACAAGGGGTTGGGCCACCGGCTTCGGGTGTTACCGACTTTCGTGACGTGACGGGCGGTGTGTACAAGGCCCGGGAACGTATTCACCGCAGCAATGCTGATCTGCGATTACTAGCAACTCCGACTTCATGGGGTCGAGTTGCAGACCCCAATCCGAACTGAGACCGGCTTTTTGAGATTCGCTCCGCCTCGCGGCATCGCAGCTCATTGTACCGGCCATTGTAGCACGTGTGCAGCCCAAGACATAAGGGGCATGATGACTTGACGTCGTCCCCACCTTCCTCCGAGTTGACCCCGGCAGTCTCCTGTGAGTCCCCATCACCCCGAAGGGCATGCTGGCAACACAGAACAAGGGTTGCGCTCGTTGCGGGACTTAACCCAACATCTCACGACACGAGCTGACGACAGCCATGCACCACCTGTATACCGACCACAAGGGGGGCACCATCTCTGATGCTTTCCGGTATATGTCAAGCCTTGGTAAGGTTCTTCGCGTTGCGTCGAATTAAGCCACATGCTCCGCTGCTTGTGCGGGCCCCCGTCAATTCCTTTGAGTTTTAGCCTTGCGGCCGTACTCCCCAGGCGGGGAACTTAATGCGTTAGCTGCGGCACCGACGACGTGGAATGTCGCCAACACCTAGTTCCCAACGTTTACGGCGTGGACTACCAGGGTATCTAATCCTGTTCGCTCCCCACGCTTTCGCTCCTCAGCGTCAGTAATGGCCCAGAGATCCGCCTTCGCCACCGGTGTTCCTCCTGATATCTGCGCATTTCACCGCTACACCAGGAATTCCGATCTCCCCTACCACACTCTAGCCTGCCCGTATCGACTGCAGACCCGGGGTTAAGCCCCGGGCTTTCACAACCGACGCAACAAGCCGCCTACGAGCTCTTTACGCCCAATAATTCCGGACAACGCTTGCGCCCTACGTATTACCGCGGCTGCTGGCACGTAGTTAGCCGGCGCTTCTTCTGCAGGTACCGTCACTTTCGCTTCTTCCCTGCTGAAAGAGGTTTACAACCCGAAGGCCGTCATCCCTCACGCGGCGTCGCTGCATCAGGCTTTCGCCCATTGTGCAATATTCCCCACTGCTGCCTCCCGTAGGAGTCTGGGCCGTGTCTCAGTCCCAGTGTGGCCGGTCGCCCTCTCAGGCCGGCTACCCGTCGTCGCCTTGGTAGGCCATTACCCCACCAACTAGCTGATAGGCCGCGGGCTCATCCTTCACCGCCGGAGCTTTTAACCATCCCCCATGAGAGGGAAAGTGTTATCCGGTATTAGACCCCGTTTCCAGGGCTTGTCCCAGAGTGAAGGGCAGATTGCCCACGTGTTACTCACCCGTTCGCCACTAATCCACCCCGAAGGGCTTCATCGTTCGACTTGCATGTGTTAAGCACGCCGCCAGCGTTCGTCCTGAGCCAGGATCAAACTCTCCGTGAATGTTTTCCCGTAATCGGGTAGACACCACGAGAGCGGAACGACCATGTCGGAATATGACCGGTCGTCCACTGAATCCTCGCTGTGTGCATTGCCTACCAGGCCAGTGGCCTCGTAGGACTTTCAAAGGAACCTCGAACCTGCCGAAGCAGGTCGGGGTATCAACGTATCTGGCGTTGACTTTTGGCACGCTGTTGAGTTCTCAAGGAACGGACGCTTCCTTTGTACTCACCCTCAGAACATTCTCTGGGGCTTTCCTCCGGGCGCTTCCCTTCGGTCTTGCGTTTCCGACTCTATCAGACTCTTTCGTGTCCGATTCCCGGTCGAAGCGGGTTTCGCTTTCCAGTTCTTCGCTTTCGCGTTTCCCTTTCCGGCGAGTCCGACTCTATCAGATCCTTTCGGGCCTGATTCCCAGTCAGTGGGGCTTGCCTTCCCGGCTGTTGGGCCGTTCCGACGTCCAAAACTCTAGCGGATTTTCCCGGCGACTCATAATCGAGTCATCGAAATCAATTTCGGCACGCCGAAATTGTCCCGGGTGGGAGATCGTGCTGAGTTTTGGTTGCCGCATTCGCGGCGGGATCGGCTGCCGCAGAACCGTTCAGGCTCCGTGACAACTCGAAGAACCTTACGGATCGGGCCGAGGCGTGTCAACCCCTCCTCGGCCCTCCCCAGCCGGCCCCGGCGGGGGCGGCCTCAGTCCAGGTCGGTGAGGCGGCCGCCGGCGTCCGGCTGGGCGTGCTCCACCCTGCGCAGGAGGCGGATCAGCATCTCGCCGAGCTTGCCGCGCTCGTCGTCCTCCAGGTCCTGGAGCAGCTCCTCCTCGAAGTCGCTGGCCATGCGCATCGCCTCCAGCCACTTCGTACGGCCCTCGTCCGTCACCTCGACGATGACGCGCACCCGGTTGTTCTCGTCGCGGTCGCGGGTCACCAGACCCTCGCCCGCCATGCGGTCGATGCGGTGCGTCATCGCGGCCGGGGTGAGACCGAGCCGCTTCGCGAGCTCCCCCGGGCCGAGCCGGTACGGGGCGCCGGCCAGGACGAGGGTCTTGAGGACCTCCCACTCGGCGTTGCTGATGCCGAGCGCGGCGAGCTGCCGTCCGTACGCCACGTTCATCCGGCGGTTCAGCCGGCCGAGGGCGGAGACGACCTGCTCGACCTGGGGGTCCAGGTCGCGGTACTCGCGCTGATAGGCGGCGATCTGCTCGTCGAGGCTCGGCTCCTGGAGCCCGGAATCGGTCGTGTCAGGCATGGCGGGCAGTATGGCACGCCCTCCACAGCCGTCGAAGTCCTTCGACTTGTATTGTTGAACCTCTAACTTTAGTGCTAAAGTCTTCGGGTTCGAGTCGTTCCTGTCGCTCGAGCACACGGCTTCGAGACCTTGAGGTAGGTGAGTGTGACCAGGGAAATGGGTGCAGCACTGCGGCGGATCCAGCTGGGGAGCGCGCTGAGCGCGTTCGGGCTGGGGTTCACCGTTCCGTATCTGTACGTCTATGTGGCGCAGGTACGGGATCTGGGCGCCGGTACGGCGGGAGTCGTGCTGGCGGTCTTCGCCATGGCAGCGCTCGCCGTGCTTCCGTTCACCGGCCGGGTCATCGACCGTCGCGGGCCACTGCCCGTACTGGTCGTCGCCTCGGTCGTCGCCTCCCTGGGCGCCGCCGCACTCGGCTTCTCCTCCCAGATCACCGCCTCCGTCCTGTCGGCGGCGGTGCTCGGAGCGGGCACGGCCGTCATGCAGCCGGCCCTCGCCACCATGCTGGTCCGCTGTTCCGACACCGGCACGCGCACGCGCGCCTTCGCCACGCAGTTCTTCCTGCAGAACCTGGGGCTCGGCATCGGCGGCCTGGTCGGCGGACAGATCGTCGACACCAGCCGTCCGGAGTCCTTCACCCTGCTGTTCCTGATCGAAGCGGTGATGTTCCTCGTGCTCGGCGCCATCACGGCGACGGTGCGGATGCCGCGTACCCCTGCCCTCGCGAAGGCGGCGGCGGACGGTTCCGCCGGGCAGGGCGGGCTGCGGGTGCTGCTCTCCCACCGGGCCATGGTGCAGCTGTGCGTACTGGGCTTCGTGCTGTTCTTCGCCTGCTACGGACAGTTCGAGTCCGGCCTTGCGGCGTACGGGACCGAGGCCGCCGGGATCGAGCCGTCGACGCTCGGGATCGCACTGGCCGCCAACACCGCCGTCATCGTCGTGGCCCAGTTCGTGGTGCTGCGTCTGGTGGAGCGCCGCAGGCGCAGCCGGGTCATCGCGTGGGTCGGCCTGATCTGGGCGTTCGCCTGGATCGTGGCGGGCTACGCGGGGCTCGGGCACGGCAGCCAGACCATGGCGACTGCCGCGATGATCTCCACGTACGCGCTCTTCGGGCTCGGCGAGTCGATGCTGTCGCCGACCGTCGCGCCGCTGGTCGCCGATCTGGCGCCGGAGTCCATGGTCGGCCAGTACAACTCGGCGTTCGCGCTGTGCAAGCAGCTGGCGCTGGCGGTCGGGCCCGCCGTGGGCGGGCCCATGGGGGCCTCGCTGCACGGGCCGTACATCGTGACGTTCGTACTGTTCTCGCTGGGGATCACGGTGCTGGCGCTGCGGCTGGGCCGGCGGCTCACCCCCGTACAGGACCAGCCCTCGCTGGCGGCGGCGCCGTCGCGGGTGGTGGCCGTGTCGCTGCCGGAGAACACACCGGCCGAGGGGCCGGCCCCGGTCGCCGCCGTCCGCTGACGGCCGGGTCCCGGGCCCGCTACTGCGGCAGGGCGAACTCGCACCACACCGCTTTGCCGCCGCCGGGGGTGCGGCGGCTGCCCCAGGACGTGGCGATCGTCGCGACGATGGAGATGCCCCGGCCCGCCTCGTCGGCCGGGTCGGCTCGGCGGCGGCGCGGCAGGTGGTCGTCGCCGTCGGTCACTTCGATGATCAGCCTGCGGTCGGTGCGCCGCAGGCCCAGGCGCATCGGCGGGGTGCCGTGCTGGAGGGAATTGGCGACCAGCTCACCCGCGGCGAGAACGCCCAGGTCGCACAGCTCCCCCGGGAAGCGCCACGAGGTCAGCACGCCCGTCGCGAAGGCGCGGGCCCGCGGGGCCGCTTCGATGCCGCCGAGCAGGTCGAGCGAGGCGTTGTGGAACAGCTCCGCGGCCGCCCCCGTGCGCGCGGGGTGCTGGACGACCAGCACCGCCACGTCGTCGTCGTGCTCCGCGGTGACGTTGAGGGACCGGATCAGCCGGTCGCAGACCACCTGCGGGGACCCCTTCGCACCGGACAGCGCGCGCTCCAGCGCGGCCACTCCCTCATCGATGTCCTCGCTGCGGCGCTCGACCAGGCCGTCCGTGTAGAGGACGGCGGTGGAGCCGGGCGGCAGGGCGATCGTGTCCGAGGTGTGGACCCAGCCGCCGGTGCCGAGCGGAGGGCCGGTCGGGTCCTCGGCGCGGCGGACCGTGCCGTCCTCGTCGCGCACCAGGATCGGCAGGTGGCCGGCGGAGGAGTAGACGAGCAGGCCCTCGTTGGGGTCGTGGACGGCGTACGCGCAGGTGGCGATCTGGCTGGCGTCGATCTCGGCGGCGAGCCCGTCGAGCAGCTGGAGCACCTCGTGCGGCGGGAGGTCCAGGCGGGCGTAGGCCCGCACGGCCGTGCGCAGCTGGCCCATCACGGCCGCGGCCCGCACTCCGCGCCCCATCACGTCCCCGATGACCAGCGCGGTGCGGCCCGCGCCGAGGGTGATGACGTCGTACCAGTCGCCGCCGACCGCGGCGTCCGTGCCGCCCGGCTGGTAGGTGGCGGCGATCCGCAGGTCGTCGGGCTGTTCCAGCTCCTGCGGGAGCAGCGAGCGCTGGAGCGTGACGGCGGTCTCGCGGTGGCGGCGCTCGCTGGTGCGCAGCCGCTCGGCCGCCTCGGCGTGGTCGGTGACATCGGCGGCGTACACGAGGACGCCGCTCTCGTGCCCCTTGTCCTTGTCGCGCCGCACGGGGGTGCAGGTCACGGTGTACGAATTGCCGCTTGCGGCCTTGCGGGACTTGACCGTGCGCGGTGTGCCGCTGCGCAGGACCTGGTCCATCAGGGGAAGCAGACTGAGCTCGGTGAGTTCGGGCATCGCCTCGGCCGCGCGGGCACCGCAGGGGCGGGGGCCGAAGGCCGCCGCGTAGGCGTCGTTGATGTACGCGATGCGGTGGTCGGGGCCGTGCACCAGGGCGACGAGGGCGGGCAGCTGGCCGAGGATGTCGCGGGCGGAGAGGTCCTCGAGGGCCGGCGCCCCGGGCCGGGTGCCGGAGCCGTCCGGCGGGGCGGACCCCGGTTCGGCCTGTGCGTACTCGGCGCGGGCCGCGGGTACGGGACTGCGGTCGTCCCGGGCGGCCCGGCGCTGCGTACCGGGGAGGCGGGCGCTCCAACGCGTGAAGTTCACGGAATTTCTGGCCTCGTGTGTCGGTCTGGTCCGCTCGGGCGGGCTGCTTCCTCTGCCGGGGCGTCCCACCTGTCGTGGGGCGGTTACTGCCCCCGGGACGGTCTTCGCTGGTCACTGTCGGTTGCTGCCGGCCGGGTCACTCTGTGCAGATGTGAGCCCACCTATGGTCACACGTCCAGTGTGTCGGACCCTACTGACAGTCGTCGCCGTCGGGCAGCGGGCGTCTGCCTGCGGCGAGTTCGAACTCGGCCCTGGGGTGTTCCAGGGAGCCCAGGGAGACGATCTCGCGCTTGAAGAGACCGGCCAGCGTCCATTCGGCCAGCACGCGTGCCTTGCGGTTGAACGTCGGGACGCGGCTCAGGTGGTACATGCGGTGCATCAGCCAGGCCGGATAGCCCTTGAGCCGGCGTCCGTAGATGTGCGCGACGCCTTTGTGGAGGCCGAGCGAGGCGACGGAGCCCGCATAGCTGTGGCGGTACTCCTGAAGCGGTTCGCCGTCCAGCGACGCGACGATGTTGTCCGCGAGGACCCTGGCCTGGCGGACCGCGTGCTGGGCGTTGGGGGCGGTCTCCCGTCCCGGTTCGCCGGCGGTGAGGTCGGGTACGGCGGCGGCGTCGCCCGCGGCCCAGGCGTGTTCGGTCGCTTCGACGGTGAGCCGGGCGGTGCACCGCAGCCGGCCGCGTTCGTTGAGGGGCAGGTCGGTGGCGGCGAGCAGCGGGGCGGGTTTGACGCCCGCGGTCCACACGAGCGTGCGGGTGGGGAAGCGGGAGCCGTCGCTGAGCACGGCGATCCGGTCCTCGCAGGACTCCAGCCGGGTGTCGAGGCGTACGTCGATGTTGCGGCCGCGCAGTTCCCGTACGGCGTACCTGCCCATCGACTCCCCGACCTCGGGCAGGATGCGGCCGGTGGCCTCGACGAGGATCCACCTCAGGTCCTCGGCCTTGATGTTGTGGTAGTACCGCGCGGTGTAGCGGGCCATGTCCTCGAGCTCGGCGAGCGCCTCCACTCCCGCGTAGCCGCCGCCGACGAAGACGAAGGTGAGGGCGGCGTCGCGGATGCCGGGGTCGCGGGTGGCGGAGGCGATGTCCATCTGCTCGATCACGTGGTTGCGCAGGCCGATGGCCTCCTCGATCGTCTTGAAGCCGAAGCCGTGGTCGGCGAGGCCGGGGACGGGCAGGGTGCGCGAGACGGATCCGGGGGCGAGGACGAGTTCGTCGTACGGGATCTCCAGGGCGCCGGTGCCGTCCTCGCCCGTGGCCAGGGTGGTGACGGTCGCGGTGCGTTTGGCGTGGTCGATGCGCTGGGCCTCGCCGATGACGATGGTGCAGTGGGGAAGGACCCGGCGCAGCGGTACGACGACATGGCGCGGTGAGATCGAACCTGCGGCGGCTTCGGGGAGAAACGGCTGATACGTCATATAGGCATCGGGCGTGACGACGACGATCTCGGCCTCGCCGCTTCTCAGCCTCTGCTTCAGCTTCCGCTGGAGACGCAGCGCGGTGTACATCCCGACGTAGCCGCCACCGACCACGAGAATGCGCACACCCGGCGGGGGGCCGGGGGGTGTTCCCCCGGAAGCAGAAGCCATCACCACCCCATGACGCAACGTGCACCGGATTTTGTCCACAGCCCCGGCAAATTGTGTGACCGGCGGTCCGGTACGGACGGGTGGCGCCGGCGGCTCCGGTGGTACGGAAGGCCCGCAGGTCAGAGGTCGCGGTGAGGTGTGCGGGAGGGGGGTCAATCGGTGACCAACCGGTTCTTGCTCCGATCGGGGGGCGCTCCGGGCGGAACTGCCCCCTTCTGAATTGACCCGGGCTCAACTATGTTCGTATGTCGTCGGGGTGTCGGACGGTGACCATCGATCCACCCCCGACTGATACGGCGGGAGTCTCCGGGGGGAGACGTCATAACCGGGGGAACAGTTATGGATGTTCAGGAATCGCATTGGCCGACTGCTGCTGTCGCGTCCGAAGGAATCGGACGAATGGGGGCAGTCGCGACGGTGAGCGGTCTCGGATCCACCGCGGCGCCGTCTGCGGTGAGCACGCTGGGTGCCGCACTCGGCAGCCAGGCCGCAGCCGGGACGAACGGGCGCTCGGCGCCGCTTCGGGTGGACGCGCAGCGCAATCTGGAACACGTACTGCGGGCCGCGCGCGAGGTGTTCGGGGAGCTGGGCTACGGCGCCCCGATGGAGGACGTGGCACGCCGCGCCAGGGTCGGCGTGGGCACGGTGTACCGGCGCTTCCCCAGCAAGGACGTGCTGGTGCGCCGGATAGCCGAGGAGGAGACCTCCCGGCTGACCGACCAGGCCAGGACCGCACTGGGCCAGGAGGAGGAACCGTGGTCGGCGCTGTCGCGCTTCCTGCGGACCTCGGTGGCCTCGGGCGCGGGACGGCTGCTGCCTCCGCAGATACTGCGGGTCGGCGTGGAGAGCGACGAGTCGACGGTGGTCGGCGAGGGCGGTGCCGTACGGGCACCGGAATCCGCGGCGGGTGAGGCGCGGGACGAGCCAAGGGTGCCCCAGCAGCGGCAGGAGACCGCTCAGGCCGCTCTGCGGGTGGCCGAACCGCGCTCCGCGCCCGAGGCCGGGACCGAGGGCCTCGGTATCGGAGCGGGCGAACTGCTGGAGGTCGTGGGCCGGCTGGTCGACCGGGCACGCGCGTCCGGGGAGCTGCGCCGCGATGTGACGGTGGCCGATGTGCTGCTGGTCATCGCGACGGCGGCGCCTTCACTGCCGGACGCGGCCCAGCAGGCCGCGGCTTCCTCACGGCTGCTGGACATCCTGCTGGAGGGACTGCGCTCGCGCCCCGAGTGACCCCTCGGCGGGGCGCCTGAACCGGGATACGTGAACCGGGATACGTGAGCGCCGGGATGCGCGAACCGGGATGCGCGAACCGGGATGCTTGAGCGTCGGAATGCGTGAGCCGGGATGCGTGAATCGCGTGCCGGGCGGCTGTGCGGCCTCGTGGGAACGGGGTGCGCCAGTCGTCCGGACGCGGTCGCTGCGGACGCGGTCGCCGCGGGCAGCGCGGTCGCTGCGGACGCGGTCGCCGCGGGCAGCGCAGTCGCTGCGGTCACTGCGGACGCCCTCGTCACGCAGGTCACGCAGGTCATGCAGGGCACGCAGGTCACACGCTCTCTCAGCCTTCCCGTCGACACATCCCCTTACCTCTTCCTCAACTGCCCCTTCAGCACATCCTGTTACTCCTTCCCCGAATGCGTGTCCGCTAGTGCTCACATTCGGGAAGACGCCCCGGATGAGTGGTTGGCGGAGCCGGGAGTTCGCCGCCCCGGCGCTCTGTGGCACGCTTGCCCGGTGTTCGGGGCCGAAAGCGCATACGGGGGCGTCCGCGATGAGCGGTGACGGGCAGCAGGAAGAGTCGTTCGACGGTGTTTCCGTCGCCGGCGGCGGTACGGAGACGGGCGGCCTGCCCGGGCACCAGGTGCCGAGCCAGGCCGGTCCCGGGCGTCCGGGCGCCGACGAGGAGGGCGGTGGCACGGTCCTGCCCGGCCCGTGGCCGCCCGCACCGGTGGAGAACCCGGAACCGTCCGGCACGGACGCGGCCGACGCCGAGGCCGCGGTGCCCATGCAGCGGAAGGGCCGCAGCGCCCCCGCCGCGGACGGCTCCGCACTCGCGCCCTCCGACGCCCAGTTGATCCGCGAGATGCGCGACGGCGACGATCTCGCGTACGACGAGCTGTTCCGCCGCCACTCGGAGGCCGTGCGCCGCTATGCGCGCACCTGCTGCCGGGACTCCCACACCGCCGACGACCTCACGGCCGAGGTCTTCGCCCGGACGCTTCAGGCCGTACGGGGCGGCAAGGGGCCCGAGGAAGCGGTGCGGGCCTACCTGATGACAGCGGTCCGCCATGTCGCCGCCGCCTGGACAAAGACGGCGAAGCGGGAGCAACTGGTCGACGATTTCGCGGCGTTCGCCGCGCAGGCCGCACGCTCCTCTGAGGTGTCGGACGCGGACACACTCGATCTCGGCGCCGATGTGATGGCCATGCACGAGGCCGAGCAGTCGATGGCCATGGAGGCCTTCCGCAGCCTCCCCGAGCGCTGGCAGGCCGTCCTGTGGCACACCACCGTCGAGGAGGAGTCGCCCAGTGACATCGCCCCGCTCTTCGGTCTGACCGCGAACGCCACGTCGGTCCTGGCCAGCCGGGCCCGCGAAGGGCTCAAGCAGGCCTATCTGCAAGCCCATGTGAGCCAGGCGCTCACCTCGGGCGGCGACTGCGCACGCTATGCCGACCGGCTCGGCGCCTACGCCCGGGGCGGGCTGCGGATGCGGGCCGAGCGCGGACTGCGCGGACACCTGGACGAATGCGCGAAGTGCCAGTTGGCCGCAGGCGAACTGGCCCATGTCAACGCCGGGATTCCCGCGCTGCTGCCGGTCGCGGTCATCGGCTGGTTCGCCGCTGGATACGCGCTCAAGGCCGCCGGGATCGTGGCGGGCGGCGCGGCCGGCGCCGCGGGTGCGGGCGCCGCCGCCGCGGCCACCGGAGGAGGCTCGTCCGCGGGTTCGGCCGGTGGCGCCGCCGCCTCCGAAGGGCTCGGCGCTCCCGCGAAGGCCGGGATCGCGGCGGCGGTCGCCGTCGCGGCCGCGGCCGGGCTCGTCTGGGCGCTCGTCGGCGACGACCAGCCTCGCCCCGAGGCGAAGCCGGTCCCCAAGCCGCCGGCCGTGGCGCCCGCGGTGCCGGCCCCGCCGAAGCCGAAGCCGACGCCCCCCACGCCCGCACCGCCGGCTCCCGTACCGCCGAAGCCCACCCCCACGCCCACACCCACGCCGGCCCCGACGCCTCCCCCCGAGCCCGCGCCGCCGGCCCCCGTACCGCCCAAGCCCACCCCGACCCCCACGCCGACCCCCACACCCACACCCACTCCGACGCCCACTCCGACGCCCACTCCGACGCCTCCGCCGCCGCCCGCTCCCGCGCCGGAGGTCTTCCGGGTCAGCGAGTTGAGCTACAGCCTCTTCGGCGACCACTCCGGCCCCGAGGTGGTGCTCGGCGAGAGCAGCTGGGTCTGGCAGCGTTCCGGCATGTCGATCGGCGGCACGTCGTACGCGCACGGGGTGACGGTCCACAGCCGTTCCTCGGTCGTCATCCAGCTGAACCGCCAGTGCACCCGTTACGAGGCGATGGTCGGCGTCGACGATCTGACCATGGGGCTCGGATCGGTCCGTTTCTCCGTGTTCGGCGGCGACGGGGCACAGCTGTGGCGGTCCCCCGTGATGAACGGCGACGATCCTGCCGTGCCGGTCGGCGTCCCCCTCGCGGGCCAGGAACGGATCCGGCTCGTCGTGGAGCCGACGACCCCGTTCGGCGGGGTCGCCCTGGCCAACTGGGCCGAATCGCGCATCAGCTGCCACTGACCACCGGCGGCGGGAGTCCCCTCGTACGACACGGTGCAAGCCCTGCCGTTCCCTCCGCGCCTCCCCGGGTCACGGAAGGTCCGCGGCGACGCCTTCCATCAGCTCGATGACGTCATCGAGGGTCAGCTCGCGGCCCGCGGCGCGCTCCTCCTCGTACCGCATCGCCCCCAGCTCCTTGCGGGCCAGCCGCTCGACGGCGTCCACCTCCGACTGCTCCGGCGCGGACCTGGGGCCGGACAGCCGCCAGCTGTCGGCTGCGGCCAGCACGCGGACGGCGGCCGCATGGCGGCCCACCTTCGGCAGCACGCCCGCCGCGCCGTCCGCCAGGTACCCCGTGACGATCTCGGCGCACTGCGCCTCCTTCGCCGCGACCAGGGCTGCCGTCAGCCCGCGCACCCCGGCGGCGGGGCCGCCGCCGGGCTCCGGTTCGTACACGGCGATCCGGGCCGAGAGCCCTTCCTGGACGACGGTGAAGTGCGACGCCGGGCCGCCGCGCCCGTTCGCCTCCTGGGCCGAGGTGAGCAGCCGCCGGGCGGCCACCGCGTCGCCGCGGTCGAGCGCCATGAGGGCCCGCAGATAGTGGACGTACGAAGTGGCGTCGTGCGTCCGGTGGCGCTCCGCCTCGGCCTCCGAGCGGTCCAGGCCCTCCTCGGCGGCGGCCAGGTCGCCGGTGCGGTAGGAGAGTTCGGCGAGCCGGGCCAGGAGGAACGGGGCCTCGGCATGGGCGCCGACCTCACGGGCGAGCAGCAGCGCCTCCTCGTAGTCCGCGCGCGCCTCGTCGTACCGTCCGCGCATCATGCCCGCCTCGGCGGCGGCGCTCGCGACCTGGGCGCGCATCCAGCGGTCGCCGATGCGGCGGCTCAGCACGCGCAGTTCGGCGAGGTCGTCGTCGACGCCGGGCATGCCGCCCGGCATGTCGACGACCATGTGCGTACGGAACATCAGGGTGACGCCGTACTCCCATTCCCCGCCGTGGACACGGGCGTTGTCGACGGCCACATCGATCTTCCGCCGTACGTCCCCCATGGTCCAGGTGAGGAACGAGGTCATCGGCCAGAGCAGCCCGGGGAACCGGGCGCCCTGCGGTCCGGACCCGGCGAAGGCCTCGGCCACGCGGCCCATGAGCTCCTGGACCAGGGGGTCGTTCTCGTCCGGACTCGACGGCCCGCTGTCCATCGCGAAGAAGAACCGCAGCATCTGCAGATTCATCCGGGGCCAGTAGCGGGGGTCCGTGGCCTCGGCGGGTTCCGGGCCGAGCGCCAGGGTCCGCTCGGTCCAGGTGAGGCCCTCGGGGCGGTAGTTGCGCAGCCACCAGAACCACGCCATGCCCAGCACCAGTCGTGCCGCGTCCGCTTCGCGGGGGAGACCGGCGGCGGTGGTGCGCTGGAGCGCGGCACGGATGTTGTCGAGGTCCGCCTCCAGGCGCTGGATCCAGGGCAGTTGCTCACCGGAGCGCAGGAGCGGTTCGGCCTTCTCGACGAGTGCGGTGAAGTACGCGGTGTGGGCGCGCCCGGCGGCGGCCCGTATCTCCGGGACCTCGGCGCAGCGCTCGGCGGCGTACTCGTGAATGGTCTCCAGGAGGCGGTAGCGCATCGTGCCGTCGCCGGCCGGGGTGGCGACGACGAGGGACTTGTCGACCAGGGCGCCGATCAGGTCCGCGGTGTCGGCGGAGGCGTTGCGGCCCGGCCCGGCCGGGGTGATGACGGCCTCGGCGGCGGCCAGGTCCCAGCCGCCCGCGAAGACGGAGACCTGGCGCAGGGCGGTGCGTTCGTCCTCGTCGAGGAGGTCCCAGGACCAGTCGACGACCGCCCGCAGGGTCTGCTGGCGGGGCAGCACGGTCCGGCTGCCGCCCGTCAGCAGGCGGAAGCGGTCGTCGAGCCGGTCGGCGATCTGGCGTGGGCCGAGCAGCCGCAGCCGGGCGGCCGCGAGTTCGATCGCGAGTGGCAGTCCGTCCAGCCGGCGGCAGATCTCGGCGACGGCCTCGGGATCGTGCGCCGGCTCGTGTTCGGGGTCGAATCCGGGGCGTACGGCCCTCGCACGTTCGGTGAAGAGGCGCAGCGCGGGGTCGGCGGGGAGCGGGTCGACCGGCCGGACGGACTCGCCGGCGACGCCCAGCGGTTCGCGGCTGGTGGCGAGGACGCGCAGGCGCGGGCAGCGGGTCAGCAGGGTCTCGGCCAGTGCGGCGGCCGCGTCGATGACGTGCTCGCAGTTGTCGAGTATGAGCAGGACGGGCCGGGACCGGGAACCGTGCGCGAGGTGGTCGACGAGCACGTCGACCGGGTCGGTGCGCAGCGGGGGCCCGTCGGGGGTGCTGTCGCGCAGCAGTGCCGTCTCGCGCAGCCCGAGTGCGGAGAGCACGGCTCCGGGGACGGCGTCGGGGTCCTCCACCGGGGCGAGTTCGGCGATCCAGACGTCCCCCGGTGTGGCGGCGGTGCGGTTCTCGTGCGCCGCGGACTCCTCGGCGAGACGGGTCTTCCCCGAGCCGCCGGGACCGGTGAGGGTGACCAGCCGGGATCCGGTCAGGTCCTCGCGGATGGCGCGGAGTTCGGGCTCGCGCCCCACGAAGGAGGTGAGCCGGGGGCGGAGGTTGCCCCGTGCGGGCGCCGTCTCGGAGGGGGCGGGCGCGGGGGACACGGGTGCGAGGAGTTCCTGGTGGAGGGCGGTCAGCTCGGGCCCGGGGTCGGTGCCGAGGCCGTCGGCGAGGGTGCGGCGCGCGTCCTCGTACGCCGCGAGGGCGTCGGCCTGCCGGCCGTCGGCGCGCAGGGCGCGGATGAGCTGGGACCGGAAGCGCTCGTCGTACGGATGGGCGGCGGTCAGTTCCGTCAGCTCGGACACGAGGGCGGCTGGGCCCGGCGCGGCATGGCCCGAAGCAGCCGAGCCCGGCGCGGCGGAGCCCGAAGCAGCCGAGCCCGAAGCAGCCGAGCCCGGCGCGGCATGGCCCAGCACGGCATGGCCCGGCGAGGCATGGCCGTCGGGCGGGGTTCTCGCGGCCGCTCCCGTCGTGCGGCGCAGGTCGGCCTCGATGCGGCGTTCCAGTGCGGCCAGCCGGTGGGCCCGCGGCCGCAGGGCGTGGCCGTGCTCCCCGTCGGGCAGGTCGGCCAGGGCCGGTCCGCGCCAGAGGGCGAGCGCGGTACGGAGCGTGCGGGCGGCCTCCTCGGGGGCGCCGGACTCCAGCGCGGCGGCGCCCTCCCGGGCGAGCCGCTCGAACACGAACAGATCGACGTCCTCCGGGCCGGCCGCCAGGCAGTAGCCACCCGGGGTACTGGTGAGGGCGTCCTTCCCCAGCACCCGGCGCAGCCGGCCGACGAGGGCCTGGAGCGCGGCGGGTGCGTCCGCAGGGGGCTCGTCCGCCCATACGTCGTCGACGAGCGCGGCGACCGGCACGGAATGCCCGGGGCGCAGGGCGAGCGCGGCAAGGAGCGCGCGCAGGCGCGTACCGCCCAGGGGCAGCGCGCCGCCGCTCTCGTCCCGCGCCTGAGTGACGCCCAGAATCAGATAACGCACTCCGCCATTGTGTCCCGGCGGCCGGACAGCGGGGGCGGAAGGCCTCAGCCGCGGACGCGGCTGAGGCAGCAGCCACGGCAGCAGCCCTCTCCCTACGCCCGCAGCGACCGCCGCGCCGGGACCACTCCGCCGGCGACCGCGCGCAGGCGCGGTGCCGCCGTGCCCGTCCAGCAGGTGCCGCGCCGGTCCATGAGGCGGCGCAGCCACATTTCGGTGGCCGCCAGGTCGGCGAGCCCGTCCAGGGGCAGCGGCTCGCCCTCGGAGGCCGCGCGCAGCGCCTTGCGTACGACGCGGGCCTCGACCAGTCCCGCCTGGGCGAGCAGCGGGGCGTCGAAGAGGGCGATCAGCTCGGGCAGCGAGGTGCGCAGCCCGGTGCGGTTGACGGCGGTCTTGGTGGCCTGGGACGGGGTGCCCCAGCCGGGCGGCAGCTCGTGGATGCCCGCACCCGCCAGGACCCGGCGCAGGATCGCCGCGCGGGCGCCCGGCTGGACCCTCAGGGACTCGGGGAGCGCGCGGGCGGCGCGTACGACCTGGTTGTCCAGGAAGGGGGCGTGCAGCCGCTGGCTGCGGATCTCGGCGGCCTGCTCCAGGATCCGGTGGTCGGCGGCGTGCCGGGCCAGGGCGGCCCTGGCGCGGGCCTCGCCGGGGCGCTGGACGGACGTCGGGCGGATCGCCGCCGCCTGGAGGCGAACCGATACTTCGGCGAGCGCCTCCCCGGTCAGCCACCGGGCGGCAGGCCCCGGCCGGGACCAGGTCAGGGCGGCGAGCGAGGCGTCGGCGGGGGTGTCCAGGTCGGGGGTGAGGCGGTTGGCGTCGGACAGCCGGCCGGCCGCCGTCTCGAGCCCGGTGCGGTAGGACGTACGGGCCAGCCGGCGGGCCGCCCGGTAGACGGTCAGCGGGACGAACAGGGAGTGCGCGGACGGGCCTTCGGCCTTGGCGAGTGCGGCGACCGGGCGCAGCAGATGGCGCCGGCGCCGGTCGATCAGCAGGTCGGCGAGACGGGCCGGGTGGGCGTCGAGCACCTGCCGGGCGCCGTCGCCCACGAAGTGGTCGGCGCTGCCCGCGGAGAGCCGGCGCCGATGGCGTTCGGCCAGGACGAGGGAGGGCGCGGGTTCGTCGGTGAGGGGGCCGTCCAGGTCGGCGTACGGCAGGGCCTCCTCGCCGGCGGCGACGACGACGTGGTGCAGCCTCGGGTTGGCCGCGATGACGCGGGCGCGTTCGAGTTCGTCCTCGTGGGCGCGGGTCGTCAGATCGTTGAAGGTGACGGCGAGCAGCCGTTCCCCCGCTCCCGTGCCGTGGCCCAGGAGTGTGCCGGGCAGACCGGGGAGCCCGGCGGCCAGCAGGGCGAGGGTGGCCGACGCGCTGCCCCCGGAGAGGTCGGCGCCGATTCCGGGCACGGGTGCGCCCCGGGCGGCGCGGCGTTCGGCGGGGCCCATGCCGGGAACCGGACCGGGGTCGGGCGGCAGGGTCTCCGGGGCGTGGCGCGGCGCCAGGAGCCGGGCGCGTACGGCTTCGACCAGGGCGTCGCGCACCCCGTCGACGGCGCTCACGGGGTCGAGCTCGGGCGCGGCCACGGCGAGGGAGGCCACCGCCTCGTACCCGGTGATCTCCCGCGAGCCCTCGCGGAGGATCAGCGCGTGGCCGGGCGGGATGCGCTTCACGCCCTCGTACGGGGTGCCGTCACGCAGGGCCTCCGGTGTTTCCGGGCAGGCGAGCAGCGCGGCCAGATGACCGATGTCCAGCTGCGCCTCGATGAGGTCGGCGAGCGGGAGCGCGGCGGTGGCGTACGCCGTACCGCCGGCCCAGGGCGTGTAGAAGACCGGGCGGGCTCCGGCGAGGTCCCCGAGGACGGTGATCCGTCGCCCTATCTGGACGACGGCCGTGTAGCTGCCGGTCCATGCGGTGAGGTGGCGCAGGGCTCCGCCGCGGGCGGCGAGCAGGCCGACGCGCAGCTGTTCGTCGGTGGCGCCGCAGCAGCCGAGCACGGCGATCCGGGCGGTGGGTGCGCCCTCGGTGGTGTCCACCCGGACGGTACGGATCTCATCGGGCCGCCAGTCACCGACGGCCCAGAGCGGATCCGGGTCCCCCCACAGGAGTTGGGAGCCCACGGGGTGCATCGTGCGCCCGTCGTCACTGCCGCCGACCGCTCCGGCCGTGCCGAAGCTCGCGGCGATACTGCTCCACCCCACCAACCAACGCATCGCCGCCTCCACAGGCTGTGGACAAATCGGCGCAGCGGGAAGTATCGGGAGAACTCCGGTAACGCACGGCGCCGTTGCGGACATGCTGCCACGACAACGGCGCACAGGAGTGGCTACGTACGGCGCACGTCGCGAGTGCATGCGCCCCTGGCAAAGGCCGCAGAGCGACCACCCGGCCAGGCGTTCGACGCACGCCCCGCGCGCGCCGGTTCCGGCAGCAACGGAGTTACGGATTCCGGGCGTTGCGTTCCCCGCGCACACCTCGTACGAACGGCCCGGATCCGGCCATGACCCGCACCTCGCGGGGACGATCATCGGGATGTCCGCGAATCCGTCGGCCCAACCTCACCCGACCGACGACATTCGGCCAATCTCAGGGCGGTCGGGAACCTGTGGGCCGGCAAGCGAAGGTGAGCTTCCTCCGCTTTCCATGCTGTTTGTCCGCAGCCTCACCGGACCACGCGGACGGGCCGCCTTCGAGCCGCGTCCGGACTCCGGAACGACTCGCAGGACGCTCCCCCATCCGCCCCGCACCCGCCCGACGCACAGTCCGGGAGGCGCGGTTCACCTCCCGGACCGGTCCACCGCCTGCGGGGAATGAGGCGGCGGTCTCCCCCAGCCCACTGCGTCCGACGCGGCGGGCCGACCCACGCAGCACCCATGGAAGCGCTCCCCCCAGGACCAGGCCAGAGCGCACGGCCGGGCGCACGGCCACACACCAGGAGCACGCGCGGACACCCCGGACAGGACCCGCGCGAGGGCGTCCGGGACCGTGCGCGCAGGGCCGCCCGGCATGCGCCTCGGCTGCGGTTCCGCGCTGGTCGGCGGGCATGGAGAGGCTCCGGCCCACCCCCTGCCACCCGCATCCGCACCCTCCCGCGCGGCCCGCCCCGCAGCCGCCGGGCGCGGGCTCCGCCCACCGTTCCCCCCACCCGCCGACACCCCCCTCCATTCCCCCGCAATTTCTTCGCGCTTCCTCCGCGTCTCCATCGCCCCCGTTCACCCCGGCCGCCCCGCAGGCCCCTCCCGACCTCACGCTCCCCACAGTTCCCGGCAAGTGGCCGGGACGGACAACAATCCCGCCATACGGACGTCCGGCCCTTAACGGTAGGGATGCGGCGAACTACGCTGGGTTTACTGATGTTCTCGGCGGGGCGGCATATTCCTCGGGGCTCGGCCAAATGCGTGTGCGGCCGGAGTGCCGGGGGCCATCCCTGGGGAGAACACGGTACGAATGCCGCGCGCCTCAACGGTGACGCGGCTGCCGTCTGTGTGTCGAGGGGTGGCGCCATGTCCAGGGAGCAACGCGGACCGAACGAGAAGCTCGGAACCGTTCTCGCCCTCGCGGGAATCAGCAACGCCGGGCTCGCCCGGCGGGTCAATGACCTCGGGGCGCAGCGCGGACTGACACTTCGGTACGACAAGACCTCGGTGGCCCGGTGGGTCTCCAAGGGCATGGTGCCGCAGGGCGCCGCGCCCCATCTCATCGCCGCGGCGATCGGAGCCAAACTCGGCCGGCCGGTCCCGCTGCACGAGATCGGGCTCGCCGACGCCGACCCGGCGCCGGAGGTCGGACTGGCGTTTCCGCGCGATGTGGGCGAGGCGGTCCGTTCGGCGACCGAGCTGTACCGGCTGGATCTGGCCGGACGGCGGGCCGGCAGCGGCGGGATCTGGCAGTCGCTGGCGGGTTCGTTCTCGGTGAGCGCGTACGCCACCCCCGCGTCCCGCTGGCTGATATCCCCCGCCGACCCGTCGGTGGCCCGCGCCTCGGCGGAGATCGAGGCGGCGGTTCTCGGCACACAGGGCGCGCGGGGCGCGTCGGGGGCGCACGACCCCTCCGTGACGTCCGGCACACCGGGACGGCCGGGCCCGTCCGGCGCGGCGCTCGCACCGGGCACGGTACTCCCGGTCACGCAGCCGGTCCCGGGGCACAGCGTGTCGATCCCGGCCCAGCCGGGCCCGGAGTCCGGGCACGACGCGTCGTCGCTGCGGGTCGGCCACAGCGATGTCTCCAAGCTGCGCGAGGCCGCCCAGGACGCCCGCCGCTGGGACTCCAAGTACGGGGGCGGGGACTGGCGTTCGTCCATGGTCCCGGAGTGCTTACGCGTCGACGCGGCACCGCTGCTGCTGGGTTCGTACAGTGACGAGGTCGGCCGGGCGCTCTTCGGCGCGGCGGCCGAACTGACCAGGCTCGCCGGGTGGATGGCCTTCGACACCGGCCAGCAGGAAGCGGCACAGCGCTACTACATCCAGGCCCTGCGTCTGGCGCGGGCGGCAGCCGACGTCCCGCTCGGCGGCTACGTACTGGCCTCCATGTCGCTCCAGGCGACCTACCGCGGCTTCGCCGACGAGGGCGTCGACCTCGCGCAGGCCGCCGTGGAACGCAACCGCGGGCTCGCCACCGCACGCACCATGAGCTTCTTCCGCCTGGTGGAGGCACGGGCCCACGCGAAGGCGAACGACGCACCGGCCGCGGGGGCCGCGCTGAAGGCCTCCGAGGGCTGGCTGGAGCGTTCCCGGGACGGCGACGCGGATCCCGCGTGGCTGGGCTTCTACTCCTACGACAGGTTCGCGGCCGATGCCGCCGAGTGCCACCTCGACCTGAAGGCACCGCGCCAGGTGCGGCGCTTCACCGAGCAGGCGCTGTCCCGGCCGACCGAGGAGTTCGTCCGCTCGCACGGGCTGCGGCTCGTGGTGTCGGCCGTCGCCGAGCTGGAATCGGGGAACCTCGACGCGGCCTGCGCGGCCGGCACCCGGGCCGTGGAGGTGGCGGGCCGCATCTCGTCGGCCCGGACCACCGAGTACGTGCGCGACCTGCTGCACCGGCTGGAGCCCTACGGGGACGAGCCGCGCGTGGCCGAGCTCAGGGAGCGCGCCCGCCCCCTGCTGGTGGCACCGGCCTGAGGCCCTTCGTCCGGATCGGGACGGATCGGGACGGATCGCGGGCCCGGCACGATCCGGGCCGGAGGCCTGCCCGGGGTGCGACCGCCCCTCCCGGGGCCCGGAGACGGGTACGGGCCCCGCCGGGCGCCACGCTGACCTGCACGGGTTTGAGTCCGTTGTCAGTGGGTCAGTGCACTATCGGGGTGGGAGGTGGCGTGATGATGACGCACGCGGCGTACGACTGCGATGTGCTGGTGATCGGCGGCGGGATCGTCGGCCTGTCGGCCGCGTATGCGATCACGCGGACCGCACCGGGCACACGGGTGACCGTGCTGGAGAAGGAGTGGGGCCCGGCGCGCCACCAGACGGGGCGCAACAGCGGGGTGATCCACAGCGGCATCTACTACCCCCCGGGCTCTCTGAAGGCGCGGTACGCGGTGCGCGGCGCCGCCGAGATGGTCGACTTCTGCCGGGAGCACGGCATCGCGCACGCGGTGACCGGCAAGCTGATCGTCGCGACGGAGAGCGGCGAGCTGCCCCGGCTGCACGCCCTGGTCCAGCGCGGCCGGGAGCACGGCCTGCCGGTGCGCGAGCTGGGACCCGCGCAGATCGCGGAGTACGAACCACACGTGCGCGGTCTCGCCGCGATCCGGGTGGGCACGACCGGGGTGTGCGACTTCGGCGCGGTCGCCGAGCGGTTCGCCGCCGAGGTGCGCGGCGGCGGCGGCCTGATCCGGTTCGGTGCGGAGGTCACCGCGATCGACCGGCGTCCGTGGGGCGTCGCGGTGCGCACGGCGGACGGCCTGGTGGTGCGCGCCCGGGTGCTGGTCAACTGCGCGGGGCTGCACTGCGACCGGGTGGCGCGGCTGGCGGGCGACGACCCGGGGATGCGCATCGTGCCCTTCCGGGGGGAGTACTACGAGCTGGCCCGGCCCGGTCTGGTGCGCGGCCTGGTCTATCCGGTGCCCGATCCGGCGTTCCCGTTCCTCGGCGTGCATCTGACCCGCGGCCACGACGGCAGCGTCCACGTCGGGCCCAACGCGGTCCCGGCCCTGGCCCGCGAGGGGTACGGCTGGCCGGTCGTCCGCCCCCGCGAGCTGCTGGACACCCTCAGCTGGCCGGGCTCCTGGCGGATCGCCCGCAGACACTGGCGGTACGGGGCGGGCGAGGTGCACCGCTCGGTCTCGAAGCACGCGTTCACGGCGGCCGTGCGCCGGCTGCTGCCCGATGTCACGGAGGACGACCTGCGCCCCTCACCGGCCGGGGTCAGGGCCCAGGCCGTGCTGCGGGACGGCACCCTGGTCGACGACTTCCTGATCCGCGAGGCCCCGCACACCGTGCATGTGCTGAACGCCCCGTCGCCCGCGGCCACGGCCTCGCTGCCCATCGGACGGGAGGTGGCACGCAGGGCGCTGCTCCGGGCACAGGGGACGGGATGGAAACCGCCCGCCGTAGAATCAGGGCATTGTGTCTGAGCCCTTGAACCCCTCCCCCGCGACGCCCGGCGACGCCGCTGCCGAGACGGACAGCACGCTCCCCACCGGGACGCCCCCCACCGCTCCGCCCGCCACCGGGACGGACGGCACGCCCCCCGCGGAAGCGGAAGGTGCCGCGCCCTCGACCGCCGGGATCCCGGACGATCTGCGCGCCGCGGCCCTGGACCGTGCGCGCAGGCTGCGCCAGGAGCCCCGCTTCCCCGGCGGCCCCGCCGCCGACCCGGCCGGCTCGCACCACGAGCGCCGGATCCGCAGCTTCCAGCCGCGCCGCAGCCGCGTCACGCCCGGCCAGCAGGACGCCCTGGAGCGGCTCTGGCCGAAGTGGGGCCTGGACATCGACGGGCTGCGCGTCCTGGATCTGCCCGAGCTCTTCGACGGCCTCCCGGTCGTCCTGGAGATCGGCTTCGGCATGGGCGAGGCCACCGCGCAGATGGCGGCCGACGACCCGGGCACCGGCATCCTCGCCGTCGACGTGCACACCCCGGGCCAGGGCAATCTGCTCGGTCTCGCGGACCGGAACGGCCTGTCCAACATCCGGGTCGCCAACGGTGACGCGATCATCCTGCTGCGCGAGATGCTGACGCCGGACTCGCTGGACGGGCTGCGGGTGTACTTCCCCGACCCGTGGCCCAAGTCGCGCCACCACAAGCGCCGGCTGATCCAGCCGGAGTTCCTCGACCTGGTGGCGCAGCGGCTGAAGCCCGGCGCGGTCCTGCACTGCGCGACCGACTGGGAGCCGTACGCCGAGCAGATGCTCGAGGTGCTGAGCGCGCACCCCGGCTTCGAGAACACGGCGGCGGACGGCGGTTACGCCCCGCGGCCCGCGTTCCGGCCGCTGACCCGGTTCGAGGGGCAGGGCCTGGACAAGGGCCATGTCGTGCACGACCTGCTCTTCGCCCGCAGCTGACCGCCGCACGCAGCCACCCCCGGACCGCCGCACGGAACCACCCCCGGACCGCCGCACGGAGCCGCCCGCGAACCCACGGCGGACACCCTGCGCCATGGCCGTTGTCGGTCCTGCTCGTTAGGGTCGTGGGGTGTCCGACGGGTCTGTTCAGCAGCAATGGCAGTCGCAGCCTGCCGTCCCGGTGCTCGAGGAGCAGCGGGTCGGCGAGATCCTGGCCGCCGTGCCGGAACGCGGCCAGTGGCGTTACCGGCCGCGCCGCGTCGGCATGCTGTGGCGGAGCAGGACGCTGCGGGTCGTCGCCGTCTTCACCGTGCTGGCGCTCTGCGGGCTGGTGATCCTGGCCCTGGTCCGCGACCAGACCGGGACCCAGGGGTTCCTCGTCGGGCTCGGCCTGGCCGTCCTGCCCGTCCCGGTGCTGATGACGGCCTTCCGCTGGCTCGACCGGGTCGAACCGGGCCCGTGGCGCACCATGCTGTTCGCCTTCGCCTGGGGTGCCTGCGCGGCCGCCCTGGTCGCGATCCTCGCGAATTCCTTCGCGACCCAGTGGATCGCCTCGGCCACCGCCGACCCGGGCAGTGCGGACACCCTGGGAGCGACGGTCATAGCGCCCGTCGTCGAGGAGAGCGCCAAGGCCGCGGCCGTACTGCTGCTCTTCCTGTTCCGGAGACGGGACTTCAACGGGATCGTCGACGGCGTGGTCGTCGCCGGTTTCGCCGCGACGGGCTTCGCCTTCACCGAGAACATCCTCTACCTGGGCAACGCCTTCGGCGAGGACCAGCAGACGGGCTCGGGCTTCGCGTCGGTGACCGTGGCGACGTTCTTCGTACGGGCGGTCATGTCGCCGTTCGCGCACCCGCTCTTCACCGTGATGACCGGCATCGGCGTCGGTCTGGCCGCGAGCAGCGCGCGCCACCAGCGGGTCCGGCGCATCGTGTTCCCGCTGCTGGGCCTGCTCCTCGCGATGGGCATGCACGCCCTGTGGAACGGGTCGTCGACCTTCGGTCCGTACGGTTTCTACATCGTCTACGGGCTGTTCATGGTCCCGGCCTTCGGCCTGGTGACCTGGCTGGCGATCTGGTCGCGTCAGCGCGGACTGCGCACCCTCGCCATCGAGCTGCCGGCGTACGCGGCCGCCGGCTGGCTCTCCCCCGCCGAACCCTTCGCCCTCGCTTCGATGCGGGCCCGCGGCATGGCCAGGGACGCGGCCCGCCAACGGCACACGGCAGCGGCGACCGGCAGCCCCTACGGCCACGCGTACAACCCGGCGCACGCCCCCTCGTACAACCCGGTCGGGGCCGCGAAGCTGGCCAGGGCGCACGGCAGGGCCGCGGCCCGTACCGTCGCCGAGTACGAGTCGTTCGCGACCTCGCTGGCGTTTCTGCGCCGGCAGGCCCGCCACGGCACGGCGGGCCCTGATTTCGCCGCGCGCGAGCTGGAGCTGCTGCACCATCTCTGGCAGCGCAGGGAGGTGGCCGGTCCCGCCCTGGCGTACGCGGCGCAGGCCACGGGCCGCCTGCGCCGCCCCGTGCACCAGCCGCCCCGCCCGTACCAGGGGTACGGGGCGTACCAGACCTTCGGCGGCCACGCCCCGTACCCGCAACCGGCGTCTCCGTACGGCCAACAGCCCTACGGAGCGCCCCCGTACAGCCCGTCGCCGTACGCCGGCCCGCCGTACAACAGCCCCCCGTACACCGGCCCGGCCTACGGCCGCTCCCCCTACGACCCCCCGCCGCAGCCCTAGGCGGAGACCTCGGCGAGCTCCGCGGCGGAGGCCTCGGTGAGCTCGGTCAGCTCCTGGTCCGTCAGCCGCAGATCGGCGACCGCCAGCAGTGCCGGAAGCTGCTCGACCGTACGGGCCGAGGCGAGCGGTGCGGCGACCGTCGGACGGGACGCCAGCCACGCCAGCGCCACGGTCGCGATCTCGGCGTCCCGCTCCTGCGCCACCTTGTCGAGCGCGGCGAGGACCTTCCGTCCGCGCGCCGACTCCAGGTGCTTGCCCGCGTTCCCGGCGCGTGCGCTCTCCACGGCCGTACCCGGGCGGTACTTGCCGGTGAGGAAGCCCGAGGCCAGTGCGAAGTACGGAACGGCGGCGAGCCCGGCGCCGGCGGCGGTGTCCTGGAGCTCGCCCTCGTAGGTGTCCCGGGAGACGAGGTTGTAGTGCGGCTGAAGAGCCACGTAGCGGGCCAGGCCCTCGCTCTCCGAGAAGTCCAGCGAGGCACGGAGCCGCTCCGGGCTGATGTTGGAGGCGGCGATCTCGCGGACCTTGCCGTCCTTCACCAGCTGGTCGAGCGCGGTGATGATCTCCTCGACCGGGACCGTCTCGTCGTCGAAGTGCGTGTAGTACAGATCGATGTGGTCGGTGCCGAGCCGGCGCAGCGACTCCTCGGCGGCGGCCTTGATGGTGGTCGCGGAGAGCCCCTTGTACGCGGGGTGGGCACCGACCTTGGTGGCCACGACCACGTCGGAACGGTTGCCCCGCGCGGCGAGCCACTTGCCGATGATGGTCTCCGACTCGCCGCCCTCGTTGCCGGTCACCCAGGCCGAGTAGGAGTCGGCGGTGTCGATGAAGTTGCCGCCGGCCGCCGCGTACGCGTCGAGCACGGCGAAGGACTGCGCCTCGTCCGCGGTCCAGCCGAAGACGTTGCCGCCGAGGGCGAGCGGGAAGACCTGGAGGCCGGAGGGGCCGAGCTTGCGAAGGGGGAGGGAAGTCATGAGTGGAACAACCCGCTCCACCGGCCCCGCTATTCCATGCCGCATACAACCAACCCGCCGGCGCGGGTCCGCGGGAACAGACCGGCAGCCCTGACGTCGGGGGGTGAGCGTCAGGACTGCCGGGGATTTCGGTGGCCCGTGGGCCGGCCGGGGAGGCGAACCGGGGAGACGGGTCTCAGACCGTCAGACCCCGGGCGCGCAGCCAGGTCATCGGGTCGATTCCGGTGCCGTCCGGGGTGTGGACCTCGAGGTGCAGGTGCGGTCCGGTCACGTTGCCGGTGGCGCCGACGCGTCCGATGGTGTCGCCGGTCGTGACCTTCTGGCCGACGGTGACATCCATGGAGGACTGGTGGCAGAACCACAGCTCGGTGCCGTCCTCCAGCTCCAGGACCGTGCGGTAGCCGTAGGAACCGGAGTAACCGGCCGACTTGATCGTGCCGCTGTGGATCGCCTTGATCGGCGTACCGGTCGGCGCCGCGAAGTCGAGGCCCGTGTGGTAGCCGGAGGACCACATCGAACCGGCTTCGCCGAAGGTCGAGGTGATCGTGTACGAGGAGGTGGGGATGGCGTAACTGGCGGCGAGTTTGGCGAGCCGCAGGGCCTCCGCCTTCTTCTTCGCCTCCTCCTCCGCCTTCTTCTTCTCGGCGGCGATCTTGGCCTCGGCGGCGTCCTGCTGCTTCTTCGCCTCGGCGGCCGCCTTCTCGGCGGCGGCCTTCTCCTCGGCCGCCTTGGCCTCGGCGTCGGCGGCGCCCTGCTGCTGCTCGGCCTGCTGGAGGATGCGGGCGCGGAGCGCCTCACCGGCGTCCGTGGTGCCCCGCTCGGCCTCGGCGGTGGTGATGCCGGCGGTCGTCAGCGGGGCGGCAGCGAGTTCGGCCTCGGCCTGCTGGGCCTCCGACTCGGGCGCCTGCGAGAACAGCGCGCCCACGCCGGGCAGCGACTTGGCGTCGGGGAGGTTGTCCGAGATGGAATCGGGAAGGGAGATGGAGACCGGCGGCTTGCTCTGCGCGGTGGCCATGCCTCCCGCACCGACGGCCGCGATGACACCGACGCCGAGGACGGTGGAGCTGCGGGCCAGACCATTGCGCTGCTTGGCGACGCGGTGCTTGCCGCGCACGGGGCGGACGGACTCCTCGGTGGGATTCCATTCCTCCCAGGCCTTGTCGGGCTCGGCCTCGTCGGCACGGAAGCCGTTGCCGAACTCGCCGCCCCGGTCGGTTCCGTAGGCGGTCCCGTAATCCGTGGTGAACGCGGTACCGGGTCCGGACACGAAGTCACTGCCGTACTCGGGCACGAACCGGGAGGGGGATTCGGGGGCAGGCTTGTTGGACGCCACGCGGGCGCACTCCTTTCCTTCCTTCTCGCCTACCGGGTTAGCTGACGGGTTCGGAGCAGGAAGGTCTCCTACGGGCTCCTCCGTCTCTCAACGAGACAAAGATGCCCGATTCACCCCATGTAGGTGGTTCCCCGGTTCCCTTGCGGAATTCGGCGCTCGCGCACGGTGCCACCTCTGACGGCGACTGGGACCGCGCTGCGTTATCGAACGTTAATAGACACACGGGTCCGATTCCAAGCCGTTCCCACTGATCGTTCACGTCTTTGGCCTGGACTTTACGGGACACAACCGGGTGGAATCGGGCGAGTCGCTTACACCTTGAGGCGCCATCGAATTCTGACGTTGCGTCAAATGTTATGCGGAGTGGCGTCCTTCGGTCACGGACGGTGGCATCGGACCCGGCCCGCCCCTCGCGGCACCCCCACCGCACCCCGCCTCATCCGCCGCCCCCCAGACCCACGATCTTCACGGTCCTGCGCCGGTCGGGCTGGCCCTGCGCCGGCCGCACGACCGCGAGCAGCGCCATGTCGTCGGTCGTCTCGCCCCCCGTGTGCAGCCGCACGTCGTCCGTCAGCGCGGACAGCAGCTCCTCGGGCCCCGGGAAGAGCCGGCCGCGCAACCGCTCGGCGGGGTCGTAGAAGACTCCGTCGGGATTACGCGCCTCGGAGAGGCCGTCCGTATAGAGGAGGAGCGTCGCCCCGGCCGGCAGCGCCCACTCGTCCGCCCGGTCCGGCCACACACCCAGGTCCATCCCCAGGGGCAGCGCGGGCAGCGAGGGCGCCAGGACCTCCAGCGTCCCGTCCGAGTGCAGCAGCAGCGGGTCCGGGTGGCCGCGGTTGACGATCCGTACCAGGGAGGCGCCCGGCGGGATCTCCGCGAGCGCGGCGGTGACGAACCCCTCGACCGCGTCGAGGCCGCCGCGCGAGCTCGCCTCGCGCGCCAGCGCACGCTCCAGTCGCCGCGCGACACCCTCCAGCGACTCCTCCTGCTCGGCCGCCTCCCGGAACGCCCCGATGATCACCGCCACCGCCTCCACGGCGTCCAGCCCCTTGCCGCGCACGTCCCCGACCACCAGCCGCACGCCCTGCGGGGTGTCCGTGACCGAGAACAGGTCGCCGCCGATGAACTCGTCCGCCTGCGCCGCCTCGTACCGCGCGGCCACGTGCAGCCCGCCGATCCGGTCGGACGGCGTCGGCAGCACCGCCCGCATGGCGGTCTCCGCGATGACCCGGGCCGAGGCCAGTTGCTCGTTGCTGCGCCGCACGACCCCGTTGATCACGACGGCGAGGATGGAGACGGTGAGGACGGTGAGCAGTTCGATGGATGGCACGACCTGGATCAGGGTGCCGCTGTAGAGCCGCAGCGCGACGACGGCCAGCAGTGCCGCGATGCCGGTCCGGATGGTGCTGGCCCGGGAGAAGAACGGCGCGGCGATCAGCGGGGCGGCCGCGAACAGCGGGATGGCGGTGAACGCGGGTGGGCTGAAGAAGTCGAGCAGCATCCCCCCGATGATCATCAGAGCGGGAAGGGCCCGGACGAACCGGCGCGCCCGTGCGCCCCCGGCATGCCTCCCCCGCCGTCTGTCCCGCTTCCCCACCTGTGGTCTCCTGCCCGGTGCACCCACGGCCGCGGACGGTACCGCGCACCACTCCAAGCCTTCCCGGAGCACGGTCTCGGGGCGACTCCTCGTCGGCCAATAGAGGTATCTCCGCGACGCGGGCCCCACCGGCCGCCGGGCCGACGGCCTTCGGCCGACACAAACGAATCAGGCCCGGCACGCTGTATGCATGCCAGGCCTGATTCTTCAGTAGCGGGGACAGGATTTGAACCTGCGACCTCTGGGTTATGAGCCCAGCGAGCTACCGAGCTGCTCCACCCCGCGTCGGTAAACACAACTCTACGGCATGTTCGACGTACGGATGACCACCCCACGACCGGCACGCCCGCGAGCGGCACCCGGCCGCCCCCACCCCGCCACCGCACCCCCGCGAGCCGCACCCGGCCACCCCCACCCCACCGCGGCAGCAGCGCGGCCAACCGCACCAACTCCGCGACCCTCAAGGGAAATACCCATACTTCACCCTGAATGCCCCCTGCCCACACCCCTCTTACCGCGTCACCGGCCAGCCAAGGGGCGGGCGTCGGGACCCTCACCCGCACCCCATTCCCGCCCTCGACCCGTCGGCCGAGGAGGGCAAAGTGCAGAAAATGAGAAGGTGTTGCAAGGGGCACGTGTTCTGCCGCAAGGTATCTGCTGCATCCCCCGGACCGGTGGGCTGCCCGTGCGAGCAGGCCTCGAACCGCGCATGTCGCCGTGTCCGTGAGCCGCTCCCGGTCTCGCATCGCAGCCTGTCTGGAGGGTCCTCGACGATGACCGCACCGCTCACCCCTGCCCCCGCCCCTGCCCCCACCCCCGCCACTGACGCCTCTTCCGTCCCGGCGGCCACTGCGCCCTCTCCGCTGCGTGGCGCCGTCATCAGCGGTGTCATCGGCGGCGTGTTCGGGGCGGTGATGAGCGCGGTGGTCAATTTCGCGGCCATCGGCATGCCGGACAGCGAATCGGCCAACGCGATCAATCACGCGATATCGGGCCTGGTCAGCGGCTTCCTCGCAGGCTTCATCGGAATCCTGGCGCAGAGCAGGAAGCTGTCCGCGGCCGCACGCACCGCAGAACCGGCCCCCGCACCCGCGACCTCGGAGCCGTCCGAGGCCACCCCGGACACTTCCCCGGCCCCCACCACCGCACCGGAGAAGTAGCCCCACACCGCGCCCCCTTCCCCCTCCCGGCCGAACGCCGGGAGCACCAGCGGGCGCAGGCGTAAATGCGGTGATATGACTGATTTCAGATTAGCCATTCGACGCGGCGCCAGGAGTGGACGATGGACGACTATCCCCTGCTCAACCTGTTCTGGACCATGCTCTGGTTCTTCCTCTGGATCATGTGGCTCTTCCTTCTCTTCCGGGTCATCATGGACATCTTCCGCAGTGACGACCTCGGCGGCTGGGCAAAGGCGGGCTGGCTGATCCTGGCTCTGGTGCTGCCGTATGTGGGCGTCCTGATCTACGTGATCGCACGCGGCAAGTCCATGGGGACGCGCGATGTGAAGGAAGCGAAGGAACGTGACGCCGCCTTCAAGGCGTACGTGAGAGACGCCGCGGGCACGTCCGACGCGAACGGGGCTCCGAAGAGCAGCCACGTCGACGACCTGGCGAAGCTCGCCGAGCTCAAGGACAAGGGCGCGATCTCGGACGAGGAGTACCAGCGGGCGAAGACGAAGCTGCTCGTCTGAACGCACCCGGGCACACGGCGCCGGTGACCGCCTTCCCACGGCGGGCACCGGCGCCGTCGGCGTACGCGAGGGGCCCCCGGAGCCCAGGCACGCCTCAGAGGGCCTGCCCCGCGGGCCGCACGGCCGACTCCCATTCCTCGCGGGCGGGGCCGTCGAACCCCGGTGCGAAGTCCGGGTGTTCCGCCAGCCAGCACGCCACGCGGGCCCGTACCTCCTCGGTGCCGTACGCCTGATCCGGGCTCTCGACGAGGTGGCGGATGCGCGCGCGGGCCCGCATCACCACCGGGTCGTCCCAGGAGCAGGCGGACAGCGCGGCCTTCTCCCGGGCCTCGCGGGTGGGCGGCCGCGACAACGTCCGCGTGGGGTTCCTGAGCTGGACCTCGTTGGCCCGGTCCATGGCGACCTGGATGTCGAACCAGGGGCGCAGCGTCCGCCCGGCCCAGCGGTGGTAGCCGGCCGCGAACGACACCGGGTCCTCGGCGGCGGCCGGGGCGTGGCCGGCCACCCACTGCGCGGCCCACAGGGCCAGTGCGACGCCCTGCCCCATGGTGGGATTGGTGTACGTGACCGAGTCACCGACCCCGACCAGGCCGGTGACCACGGGCCCGGCCCCGTCCACCAGCCCGGTCCAGCGGTTGTCGAGGCCACCCATCGCGAGCACCCCGGAGACCGGCTCGGGCCGCAGCCGAAGCCATGCGGCCACCGCGGGAAACGTCCGGGCGACCCGTTCGAAGACCTCGGGGTCCAGGAGTGCGCCGCGGGTGGGGTCGGCGGTGGACACGGTCAGGGACACCGCGAAGGTGCCGTTGTCCGAGGGGAACACCCCGCCGACCGCGAAGGCCGCCACCGATCCGGCCTTGACCCGCCCCGGATTCCTCGGCCCGTCCGGGGGCAGCCGGTACCAGCGGCAGAAGTACGCGATCCCGATGCGGTGGTTCTCCACGACCGCGTCGCGGCAGCCCTCCCCGGACAGCCAGTCCGGCACCGGGGAGCGGCGCCCGCCCGCGTCCAGCACCAGATCGGCGTCATGGCTGCCGGTGGCGGAGCACACCCCTGTCACCCGGGGAACGTCACCGTGCCGGTCGACGACGAGCCCCTCGGCGGGCTCCCCGAGCCGGACGTCGACGCCCGGCTCGCGGTGGACGGCGTCGTGGAGCGCGGCCTCCAGCACGATGCGCCGCGTCTGGACCGTCACCAGGTCCTCGTCCCCCGGGCGCGCGGGCGGGGGCTCGGCGAACCACTCGAGTTCGTTGCGTTCGCCCGCCCCCATGCGCAGCATCGCCTCGTACACGTCGGGGGTCTCCGCGCGCAGCACGGTGCGTACCGGTGCGAGAAGTCCGTGGGGCTGGACGGCCTGGGGCACCCCCGGGCGCCGCCAGTCGAAGAAGTCCCCGTCGAGATCGTGTCCCGGGCGGTATCCGTCCCTCTCCAGCACCGTGACCGTATGCCCCCGGCGGCCCAGGAACAGCGCGGCGGCCAGGCCGCCGATCCCGCCACCGACTATCGCGACCCGTGTCAATACCGCTCCCTCAACGCCGTGTTGACCGGCAACGCTAGCCCAGGAGCACAACGGTGCGCCCCCGCCCCGGACTGCCCCACCCCGGCGCCGGCCGCGGTGGGGCCGGGGCACCCCGGATGCCGCACCCCGTATGCCGCTCCCTGCACGGCCCGGCCGACTGGCGCGGCCCCCCGCCCGGCGGGACGCTGGATACAACAGTCATCCACCCTGCGGTGTCGTGCTCACCCGCGGTTCCCTAGGTGCCGGCCCGCCGGCGTACGACTGCTCATACCGACGGCCCGGCAGGGAGTCGGGGCGGTGCGGGGCGAGGCCGCGCCCGGCTAGGAGACGGCCATGGACGGCACGACGCTCGAAAGCCTGCAAGAGATGGCGACCGCACTGCGCGGTCCGGTCATCGGGCCCGATGACCCGGAGTACGGTCAGGCCCGCACGATCTACAACGCCATGATCGACAGGTACCCGGCCGCCGTCGTGCGGTGCCGGGACTCGGCGGACGTAATGGCCGCGGTGGACTTCATCCGCGACCGGGACCTCGTGCTCGCCGTCCGCGGCGGCGGGCACAGCGGTGCCGGCCTCTGCCTGGTGGACGGCGGAGTCACCGTCGACCTCTCCCCCATGAACGGGGTGCGCGTCGACCCCGTCGCCCGCACGGCCACCGTCGGCGGCGGCGCCACGCTCGACGACCTCGACCACGCCTCGCACGCCTTCGGCCTCGCCACCCCCGCCGGCATCATGTCGACCACGGGCGTCGGCGGCCTCACGCTGGGCGGCGGCCACGGCCATCTGACCCGTAAGTACGGTCTGACCGTGGACAATCTGCTGGCCGCGGACGTGGTGCTGGCCGACGGCACGTTCGTCAAGGCGAGCGAGACCGAGAACACCGACCTGTTCTGGGCGTTGCGCGGCGGCGGCGGAAACTTCGGCATCGTCACCTCCTTCACCTTCCGGCTGCACCCCGTGGACACCGTGGGCGTCGGAATCACCGTGTGGCCGGTCGACCGGATCCCCGAAGTGCTGCGCTGGTACCGGGACTTCCTGCCCCAGGCCCCCGAGGACCTGAACGGCTTCTTCGCCGCACTCACCGTGCCGCCGGGGCCCCCGTTCCCGGAGGAGATCCACGGGCAGAAGATGTGCGGCGTGGTGTGGTGCTGGACCGGCGACCCGGACCGTATCGACGACGCGCTCGCGCCCGTGACCGACGCCGGACCGCCCGCGTTCCACTTCACGGCCCCGATGCCCTACCCCGCGCTCCAGAGCATGTTCGACGAGCTGCTCCCCAGCGGGCTCCAGTGGTACTGGCGCGGCAACTTCTTCGACCGCATCACGGACGACGCCATCGACATCCACGCCCGCTACGCGGAGAACCTCCCCACCGGCCTGTCGACGATGCACCTCTACCCGGTCGACGCCGCCGCCCACCGCCCCGGCCCGGACGACACGGCCTGGGCCTACCGCGACGCCCTCTGGTCGGGAGTCTTCGCGGGCATCGACCCGGACCCGGACAACGCCGAGACCGTGCGCCAGTGGTGCGTCGACTACTGGGAGGAGCTGCGGCCGCACTCCATGGGCGGTGCGTACGTCAACTTCATCGGCGCGGGCGAAACCCCGGACCGGGTACGCGCCACGTACCGCGGCCACTACGACCGCCTCGCGACGATCAAGCACGCTTACGACCCCGGCAACCTCTTCCGCGCCAACCAGAACATCACCCCGTCGGAGGGACAGGGCTGACACGGGCAACCCCGGGCTCCGGCCGTCGTTGACGGGGACGGCCCGAAACGCACAGGCCGGCGCATCCTCGCGCGCCGCCCCGCCCGCCCCGCAAAGGGCAGGACGGGGCGGACCGTCACTTACTTCCAGTAGCCGTAGCTGTCACCCAGGTCCGCGTTGACTTCGCCGGAGGGGACCTTCTTGCTGTAGCCGTTGCAGATCCAGCTCTGGCTGACGGTCCAGTCCTGGTCGTCCCGGTTCACGATCGACCGCACGGTGCCCGAGGGAACGCTGTCGCAGGAATGGATCTGCGGATTCTGATACGCCTCCATCGTCCCGCCGAAGTTGGCCTCCGGCCAGAAACACACCCACCCCGCGTAACAGTCATCGGGCCCGCTGGCGACGACCGCACTGGACGCCGGCGCCGCGGCCGTCAGCGCCAGCGCCGCGGCCACCCCCGCACCCGCCACCAGGAACCGCCGTGCAGTGGAGGAGATACGCATAGAAAACCCTCTCGAGCGATGACTCCGCACAGTGCCGAATCGATCACTCTGTGCATCCCCCGTTGATCGTCGGCCACACGTACAGAATCAGCCTCTGCCAACAGACAGAACACGCCGCCCCTACTGACCAGTGGCTGTGGCCGCACCGGCCTGAGCAGCCGATCGGTTTTTGGCGCGGTCGGCGCCGAGTTTCCTGGAGCGGGAAGGCGTGGAGTCCGGCGACCTGCTGTGGGCCGCCGCGAAGGCCGGACGCAGGATGCCGGACATCAGCGGGGACCAGTGGCAGTTGACCCTGCCCCAGGACGACGAAATCCCGGCAAGGAAGCGAAGCGCTCACCAACGCCATTGGCGGACTGCTGAGTTGAGCCCGCCTGCCCGTTGAGGCGGGTGCACGAGCTCGCCAGGCGCGTTTCGGTTCGGCCGGTCGCGGGGGCCGGGGGCTGCGCGCGGCTGCTCTGGGTCAGGCTCTGGCCTGCTGTCCGCCTGGTCGCTCGCACGGCGCCCTTCATCCGTTCGAGTGGCCGGCGTGAAGCGCCTCCCCGGGGTGATCTTGGCGATGCCAGCATGTGTCCGACACTTCGTCACCATCCCTTTCAAAAAAGGTGGGTACAGCCATGTCTGTTGACGGAACCCCGGAGACGCCGTTCGAACTCGGCGCCGACGACCTCGCGAAGCTCGACGCGATCCGTGAGGCGCTGCTGGACCCCTCGCCCCGCCGGATCGGCCGTCTGGACCAGTGGGGCCTGGCGGACGAGTACGAGGTGTACGCGGAGACCGGCCAGTACTCGGAGGTCTCCCTCACGATGGCGGACGGGACGGTCCTGGACGCGTCGCTGAGTGTCCCGAGGAGCCTCGCCCCCGGACAGGTCTGCCCCACAGTCGTCCTGCCCGCCCCGCTGATCAGCATCGGGCACCGGGCCTACCTCGGCATGATCGCCCGCTGGGCGCTGGGCGGGTACGTGGTCCTGGCCTACAGCCAGCGCGGTCTGGCGCGCTCCACGGGCGAGATCCACGTTGCCGGACCGCAGGACGTCGCCGACGCCACCGAGGTGATCAACTGGCTGACCCAGCAGGACGCGGTCGACCCGGACCGGATCGGCTTCTTCGGCGCCTCCTACGGCGCCGGTACGAGCCTGCTCGCGGCCGCGAAGGACCAGCGGATCAAGGCCGTCGCGGGCGCCAGCGCCTGGGCCGACCTCTTCGCCTCCCTGTACGAGAACGGCACCCGCCACCTCGCGGCGTTCGAGGCGCTCGTCGCTCTCTTCGGCGAGGACCGGTGTTCCAAGGAGTTCCGCGAGATCATCCAGAAGATCCGTGCCAACACCATCGACGACGAGGTCAGGGAGTTCGCCGAGGCACGGTCGCCCAAGACCTACGTCAAGGCGTTCAACGACGCCACGACGCCCATCCTCATGACCACCACCTGGCACGAGACCATCTTCTCGGTGCCCGCCGTCATCGACTTCCACAGCCGTCTGACCGGGCCAAAGATGCTCCTCGTGCAGGTCGGCGACCACGGCAACGCCGAGCTTCCGGGCCTGTTCGGCCTGCCCGCCAAGCCCACGGACATGGCCTACCGCTGGATGGACCACCACCTCGGTGGCAGCGCCGGCAACGGGGCGACTCCACGGTTCGACGTCCGCTCGGAGTACATGTTCAACCCCCTCTCCGACGTCCGCCACCCCTCCTGGGCCGACTACGCCCTCCCGGCGAAGCGGTTCCACCTCGCCGACGCGGCCTCCGGGCAGAGCGACGGTCAGCTGGCCGAGGGCGCCGCGGCGGCGGGCTGGACCCGTTCGCTGAAGGCCACCGGCACGGGCACCGACATCGTCGTCGCCCCGAAGCTCATCCAGACCGGCCTGGCCGAACGCCTGGGCCGGCCCCACGTCTACAAGACGGCCGACATCGACCGGGGCCTCGCGGCGGTCTTCGCCACCGCACCGCTGGAGAAGGCCGCGCGCGTACGGGGCGATCTGGAACTGCGGGTGACGGTGAAGCCGCAGCAGGCGGACGCCATGATCGTCGCCTACCTGCTCGACCACAACCCGGCCACCGGCAGGGCGCACATCGTCACCCACGCCCCCTACACCTTCACCTCCGAGCAGGCGGGCAAGGCCACCACCGCGACCTTCCCCCTCCAGCCCGCCGACTACGTCGTGGCCAAGGGCCACCAGCTCCAGCTGGTCATCGACACCCACGACCCCCTCTTCACCGCGCCCAACACCACCACCCCGGTGTCCACCTACGACATCACCTCGCCCAAGGGCACCGAGTCCTACCTCGACGTACCCCTCCACCCCGTCGACTGACTCCGCCCCGGCCGCACCGGTGCGGCCCGCCCACACGAACGGGCCGGCCGCACCGTCACCACCCCGTACGGGGGCGGCCAGTTATCCGGCCGCCGGCGGCGGCATCACCGCGCTCGCGGCCCCGATCCTCCCCAGAACCGCCCATCAGGACCTGGTCCAGTCCCTGCCGCCTGGAACAGCCCGCGGGACTGCCGAACCGGTGCCTGATCTCCAGAGCGGGCGAGACCAAGTCGCAGGTGTACGAAGCCTCTTCCGCACCTGCGATTTCACAATGGACACCGCCCGGCCGTCCGTGAGCCGGTGGCCGACACGGCCGCCCGCGACCGCCGACGTACGCTGCCGGAACCGCACCGCTTCAGCCGTCGACCGGGAGTCCCCGCGTGAGTGATCAGCCGGACCGTCAGACCAGGAAGCCCTTCCTGTACGTCGTCGTGTGCGCCTCCGGCATCGCCGGCGACGTCGGCATCCTGATCACCGCGGCCCAGAAGGCGAACTGGGATGTGGGTGTCGTCGCCACCCCGCAGGCCCTCGTCTTCATGGACGCCGCGGCGGTCGAGACACAGACCGGCTACCCGATCCGCTCCGCCTGGCGCTCGCCCGGCGACCCACGCCCGCTGCCGCCCGCCGACGCCATCGCGGTGGCCCCGGCCACCTTCAACACGATCAACAAATGGGCTGCCGGGATCTCGGACACCCTTGCGCTGGGCATCCTGTGCGAGGCGTACGGCTTCGGCATCCCCACTGCCGTCATGCCCTACCTGAACTCGGCGCAGGCCGCCCATCCCGCATACAGCCAGAGCCTGGAACGGCTGCGCGAGATGGGCGTCCTGATCGGTTCGTACGAGCCCCACAAGCCGAAGGCCGACGGCGGGGCGGACCAGTACCGCTGGGAAGAGGCGCTGGAGCTACTCACTCCCAAGCTGTCCGCACCGGCCTGATCAGCGCCGCCGCCCTGGTACCGAGTGCGCCCGTAAGGCTTCCTGGGCTTCCTCCGGAGCGCCTGCTGTCGGACCGCCCGCTCACGCATCGCTCACGCATCGCTCACGCAAGAGGCCGGAAACGACGAAGCGCCCCGACCGGCCGAAGCCGATCGAGGCGCTAAGTTGCAGGTCAAAGGGGGTTAACCCTCCCCGCATCGCGTAGGCCGTGTGGGACTCGAACCCACAACCAACGGATTAAAAGTCCGCTGCTCTGACCAATTGAGCTAACGGCCCTCGGCGAATCACCCCCGAGCATAGCCCGCCGCGGCCCGGCCGCCGATCGGGTATCGGTTGCCGGGCCCTGTCGGGGTGGAGGAGGCCCGCTCAGCGAGGTGTATTGCGGGCGGTCGTGCGCTTGTGATCCGGATTGAGGAACCAGTGGCGGGCCGAGGCCAGCCACCAGGTGGCGGCGAAACCCAGGACCGCAAGGACGGCGATCGGGGCGTAGTTGAAGGTCTCCCAGGTGACGGGCGAGACCTGGGGCAGCATGAAGAGCACCGTGATGACCGCCACCCAGACCACCGCCACGATGCCGATCGGGCGGGACCAGCGGCCCAGGTGCCAGGGGCCGCGCCGGAAGTCGTCGCCGCGCAGGAGGCGGAGCAGGGTGGGGATGACGTAGGCGATGTAGAGGCCGATCACCGCGATGGAGGTGACGGCCGCGTACGCGGTGTTGTTGATCAGGTACGGGAGGCCCAGGACCAGGGCGCCGCCGGCCGCCAGCCAGACCGCCGCCACGGGGGTGCGGGTGCGGGGGCTGACCGTGTGCCAGACACGGGAGTACGGGAGGGCGCCGTCCCGGGAGAACGCGTAGATCATCCGGCTGTTGGCGGTCACGGACGCCATGCCGCAGAAGAGCTGGGCGCCGATCACCACGAGGAGCAGGAGTTTGCCCGTGGTGGCGCCCAGGGCGTCGAGGAGGATCTGGGCGGGCGGGGCGCCGGTCTTGGAGGCCCGGGCCCCGTCGTACGACTGGATGGCGAAGGTGAAGCCGAGGAGGAGGACGAAGCCGGCGATCCAGGAGGTCCAGATGGACTGGACGATGCCGCGCGGTCCGGCGGTCGCCGCGTCGTGCGTCTCCTCCGTCATATGGGCGGAGGCGTCGTAGCCGGTGAAGGTGTACTGGGCCATCAGCAGCCCGATCATCACCACGTAGAAGCCGCTCCCCCAGCCCGTGTGGTTCACGAACTCCGTGAAGACGAACGACGTGGACTGGTGGGAGTCCGGTACGAAGGTCAGCGCGCCGACGATGACCGCGACGCCGAGCACATGCCACCAGACGCTGACGCCGTTGAGGATCGCGACGATCCGCACGCCGAAGGTGTTCAGCAGGCCGTGCAGGAGCAGGATCGCGGCGAAGAGGAGGATCGTGCGGCCGGGCGTGACCTTGAAGTCGAACTGGAGGTTCAGATACGCCCCCAGGAACGACGCCGCCCCGAAGTCGATCCCGGCGGTCACGGCGACCTGCCCGAGCACGTTGAACCAGCCCGTGAACCAGGCCCACGCCGCCGCCGAGCGGGGCGGGGCCAGGCGGTGGGCCCAGAAGTACAGCCCCGCGGATGTCGGGTACGCCGAACAGATCTCGGCCATCGCCAGACCGACGAACAGCGTCATCAGACCGACGCCGACCCAGCCCCAGGTGATCAGGACCGGGCCGCCGGTGTTCATGCCGAACAGGTAGAGCGTCAGGCAGCCGGAGAGCACCGAGATGATCGTGAACGAGACCGCGTAGTTGGAGAAGGCCGACATCCGGCGGGCGAGGACCTGCGTGTAGCCGAGCTCCGCCAGCCGCGCCTCGTCGGAACCGGTGGCGGGACCGGCGTCGGGACCCGCGTCGGGACCGGCGTCAGGACCGATCGCTCCGTCCGACGGTGCGGACGGTGCCGGGACGCGGGGCTGGGCCGACGGGACGCCGGGCGGATCCGATGCGCCGACGGCATCCGACGGGTCGGGCCGGTCCGGTGAACCGGACGGGGCACCAAGGGAGTTGTTTGTCATGCCCCCAGCGATTCCCTCGCCGGGGGCACGACATGCACCGATTGCCGCCCGCACAGGCGGCCGTCACTTCCTCAGTAGATCCCCTTGTACGTCTGCCACCCGGTGGCGATCTGCGTCCGGGCCCCGAACGACCCCTTGCCGTCGCCGTTGTTGCGGAACAGCTTGCCCGCCGAGTCGCGTACGACGATGTCGTTCCTGCCGTCACCGCTCAGATCGCCGACGCCCACCATCGAGTTGTACGAACGCCCCCAGTCCGTGAACACCTTCACGCGCGGTGCGAAGCTGCCGTTGCCCAGGCCGTTGTAGCGCCACAGACCGCCACTGCGGTCGTGCCCGAGCAGATCGGGCACACCGTCGCCGGTGATGTCGCCGACGCCGGTGATCTGCGCGTACGCCTTCCAGTTGGTGAAGATCCTGGCCTTCGGCGCGAACTTCCCGCCGGTCACGCCCGCGTAGAAGTACATGTCGCCGGTGAACGTGTGACGGGCCACGAGGTCGGGCCGGCCGTCCCCGTTCAGATCACCGGGAGAGGTCAGCACGTCGTACTGCTGCCAGCCCGTACCGATCGTGGTGTGACTGCTGCCCGGCGTGTACCCCGAATTCCCGCAGTGGCCGCTGTACTTGCGCAGCTCGCCGCCCGGCATCCGTACGAGCAGTTCGGAGCAGCGGTCGCTGCCGGTGTCCGCGAACGGGACGGCGAGCGTGCCGGCCGGCCAGCCGGAGCCGGACTTCTTGCCCGAGAAGGTGCCGGGGGTCTGCCCGAACTGGATGGTCAGACCGCCGGAGGAGTTGAGGGTGACCAGGTCGCCGATGCTGTACCGGCCCTGGTCGTGGAAGCCGGCCTGGCCGCCGTCCATCGCGATGGTCCCGCTGGTGGTGTACGCCCCCGAGCCGTCCTCGGAGGCCGCCTTCAGGGTCCAGGTGTGCCGGCCGTTGCCCGTGTATCCGCCCGCGTCCGTCCGGCCGTCCCATGCGACGTCAGCCTCGGTGCCGGAGGCGCCGCTCCTGAGCGTGCGTACGGTACGGCCGGTCCAGTCCTTGACGGTGTACGTCCAGGTGACGGGCTTGTTGAACTGCCAGGTGCTGAGCCACGCCTCCGGGCCGTTCACACCCTTGGGGTCCATGTAGTCCACGCTGATATCGGAAGCGATCTTCGCGAGGGGCTGTGCGGGCACACCGCTGGGCACGATGTGGAGGGACTGCGCGGCATCGACGTAGACAATGTCCCCGCCGAACTTGTCCACCGACCAGGTCAGCCGTCGCTGGTCGGCGGTCTGCCCGGCGGGCAGGTCGGCCACCGCACGGGGAGCGGCGGCCTTGCCCGTGTGGAAGTCGCTCAGCAGCAGCTTCCCCGCGGTCCGGTCGTGCCTGACGAGGTACCCGTCGCCGACGAGGGCGGGCCCGGACGGCACGGTGAACGACTTCTTCGCCGTACGGTCGTACACCCCGGCCGCGCCGGACGTCCCGCAGTTCCAGTAGACCCAGCGTCCGACCGCGCGCACCTCCTTGATCACGCAGGGGGCGCCGGTGGCGAGCGTCCCGACGACCTTCCGCGTGGCCAGATCGGTGGTGCTGAGCGCGCCGGTGGCGGAGGTCGCCGCCCAGAGTGTGGTGCCCCAGAGGGAGGCGGCGGTGGGCTTGCGGACGACGGGGTCGGCGTTGCCCCGGTAGCTCGGGTGGACACCGGCCTGCTGTTCGGCCGGTGAGCCGCCGTCGACCACCCATGAACGGCCGGCCAGATCCACGATCTTCGCGGTGCCCTCCGGGTAGTGGGTGCCCCCGAAGTGCGAGCTTCCCGACGTCCAGTACTGCACGCTCTCCTGTCCTGCGTCGTCGCCGTCGACGAATACGACGCCATAGCTCCCGTTGCCCGCGCCGACCAGCTCCACGCAGTCACCGATGTCGCAGGGCACCCGCCTGAGATGGGCGTCATTGGCGAACGTTCCGGCGTACGACCGGCCCTCGCGCGCGCCCACGGTCGTGCCGTCGGCGGAGACCTGCCTCGCGTAGACCCACTGATCGCCCGAGGCGCCGGTCTCCACGGTCATCAGCCGGCCGCCGGCGAAATCGAGGCCGTGTACGCCGGTGGTCGCCACCGTCGCCGGAACCGGCGCCGGCGCGGCCCCGGCCGGTACGGCGGCCGACGCGAGAACGGTCGCTCCCACCACGGACCCCACCAGTGCCGCACGGCCACGAATGAACGCGGTCAAGTAAGTCCCCTCCCGGGTGACGGATCGAATGGAACGCGCATGCACCAGCCAAGCCGCCATCAGAAGAGCCCGTTGTACATCTGCCAGCCGCCCCCGACCTTCGTCCGGGCCGCCAGGCCGCCCTTGCCGTCGCCCCGGTAGCTCCACAGCACTCCGGACGTGTCCCGCGCCAGCAGGTCCGCCCGGCCGTCGCCGTTCAGATCCCCGGCACCGACCAGCGAGTTGTACATGGTCCAGCCGTAGCCGGTCTTGACCCGGGTGCCGAGCGTTCCCTTGCCGGTGGCGGGGTAGCGCCACACCACACCGGAACCGTCCCGGGCCAGCAGATCGCCCTTGCCGTCGCCGTTCAGATCGCCCATACCGGCGAGGAGGTACTTCTGCCAGCCCGTACCGATCTTCACGCGCGGCTCGAAGAAGCCGTTGCCCTTGCTCCTGTAGAGATACAGGGACCCCGTCGAGGTCTCACGCGCCAGCAGGTCCGCCCGTCCGTCGCCGGTCATGTCGCCGGGCGAGGTCAGCGCGTTGAACATGTTCCAGCCCGTACCGATCTTCGTGTACGGGGTGCTGGGCTTCAGCGCGGCGCCGCAGGCGGGCTTGTACGTACGCAGCTCGCCGGACTTCATCCGCACCAGCACGTCGTTGCAGCGGTCGCCGCTGACGTCCTCGAACGGCACGGAGGCCGTCACGGTGTTGGCCCCCGTCCAGCCGGAGCCCGACACCTTCGTCTCGACCCGGCCGGCCCCCGTACCCGTACCGGCCCGCCAGTCGGCCACCCCGGCCGGCGTGAACGCCAGCAGGTCGCCGAAGCCGTCGTTGCCGACGAAGTCCCGTGCCGCGGCGGCTGCGCCGGAGAGCTTCACGGTGCCCGAGCCGGTGAAGGCCGCACCCTGGCCGTCGGCGGGCTTCGCGGTCAGGGTCCAGGTGTAGGCGCCGTTGGCGACCGGTCGCCCGGCCGCGTCCTTGCCGTCCCACGCGGCCGTCACCAGCCCCCGCGCCTCACCACCGGTGAGCGTGCGGGCCGTGACTCCGGACGCCTTGTTCTTCAGCGTCAACTGCCAGGAGGCGGCGGGCTTCGACAGCCACCAGGTACCCGCCCACTTCGGATCGGCCGCACCGAGATCGAGCGAGCCCCCGGGCGCCTTCGCGTCGATCACCGAAAGGGACGGGGCCGGGACACCCGTGGGCACGATGCGGACCCGCCGGTCGTCCCCGGTGTACGCGACATGTCCGCCGAAGCGGTCAACGGTCCAGCCGGAGCGGCGCACCGTGCCCTTGCCCAGTTCGGCCGCGCTCACCAGGGGCCGCTGGGGCAGATCGATGTACGTACCGCCGGCCGGCAGCCCGTTGTGCAGGTCGAAGAGGGTGAGTCCGGCAGCCTCCGTGTACGTGACGAAGTAGCCGTCGGCGAGGAGGACCTCGGCGTCCGGCGCCGTCATGGAACGCCCGGTCTGCCGGTCGTAGACGCCCGCGCCCTTGGGCCAGTTGTCCCGGCACGCCCAGTACACCCAGCGCCCCGCGGCCTGCAGTTCGGTGGGAACACACTTGTTGGACGTGGTGAAGGAGGCGCCCGCCGTGCCCGTCGGCAGTGTCTTCGAGGACACCGTGGGCGAGTCGGGGAGACCGGTCCACAGGGTGTTGCCCCACAGTGCCGCCGCGCCCTGCGGCCGGCTCTCCAGCACCTTGCCGGAATCGTCGCCCTGGAACTCGCTGATCTTCTGGGTGCCGCCCGAGGCCTCGTTCACCACACCGAACCGGCCGGAGAGATCGACGAGTTGCGGGGTCATCAGGCCGGTGGTGAGTCTCGGCCCCCAGTCCGCCGCCCCGTTCCGGAAGAGCATGGTCTGGCCCTGTTCGGTGCCTGCCCTGCGACCGTGGAACCCGTCGCCGCTCGCGAACATCCTGAGGCAGTAGTCCCCGTCCGTCCAGCCGCAGTCCGCGTCCCGCCCGCTGGTGAGACCGTCCACCGTCGTCCGGATCTCCTCGGGACGGCCGGAGGTGCTGAGCCATGTACTGCGGTAGCCGCCGATGTACGTGCCCGGCATGAAGAGGTTCGAGTCGTCCGCCGTCGTGAGGACGCCGCTGCCGAGGGAGATGCCTGCGGGCTGGGCGGGCATGTCCTCGATGTCCGCGATGCGTTCGCGCTTCACCGTGCCGTCGGCTGTTTCCGTGAACCGGTAGTAACCCCACTTGAGCGGGCCCCGGTCGGTCGGGGCCTCGGCTCCGGCGACCAGGAGGGAGCCGTCCGGCGCCCAGGAGAGGTTGTCGTGTGCGACGGCCAGCAGTACCTCGGGCGCCTCGCCGTCGCCGGAGTACCGCAGCAGGTTCCGCCCGCGGTACTCGTTGTCCCCGGCGTTGAGGGAGCCGACCCCCACGAGCGAGTTCCCGAGCATCCGGAACGTCGTGTCGTACGGAAGGTCCCTGAGGTCCAGCTCCCGGGGCGCGGCCGTCAGGTCGTCGCGGTCGTACACCTTGCCGGCGTACGAGCCCACCTCCATCAGGGTGTTCCTGCTGAGGGTCACCTGATCGGCATGCGCGTCCAGGACATCGATCTTCCCGGTGGCGAGGTCGACGAGCCACCAGCCGTTCGTCATGGTGCTGTCCTCCCAGAGGATGCCCCGGACGACGACCGAGCGGGAATCGCCCTCGGAGATCGTCAGGTTCCACCCTTCGGGAAGGCCCTCCAGCCGCTGGTCCTCGACGCCGCCGCCCTTCGCCCGCAGCAGATGGAGACTCGTCTCGGCGCGCTCGGTGCCCGTGCGGGTGACGACGGTCGTGCCGTACGTCCCGACGTACGTCTGCCCCTCCGGGATCGCGACGGTGGTGGCCGGTCCCTCGCCCGCGCGCTGCCGCAGCGTGACGTGCGGGCTCGGGCTCTGCGCATGGACCGCCACGGTGTCGGACCCGCGGCCGTAGCCGTCGGGCCAGGCGCCACGGTGGCGGCCTTCCTCGGGGTCGTACTCGAGCGGCTTCGGAAGCCGCTCGGGCAGAACCGTGGCCGCACCGGAGGCGTAGTCGATCCAGCGCAGGCGGTCGTCGCCCTCCTGCGCCGTCAGGAAGCCGGTCTCACCGGCGTTCAGCACACTCGTGGCGCGGGGCACGAAACGTGCTCCCGGGCTCACGACGACGGTCTCGGCGGACGTGTCGGCGACAGCCGTCCCCGTGGTGATCGCGCCCGTCCCGGCGGTGATCGCCAAGGTGACCAGAAGGGCGATGCGGCCGGACGCGCGCCGGCGTCTCCACCCGCTGGAAGCGTGGGTCACTGTGAAGGTCCCTCCCCAGGAACACGGCACGGGGAGAGGCCGGCAGAGAACCTGCGGCCTTCACGGTGCGGCGGCTGCCGCTCGCACCCCACCCCCATGCAAGTGGGCCGACTTTAACAGCATCTCCACAGTAAAGAACAGGGAAAATCGAACCCGTTCAAAACAAATCAGGGCCCGCACACCACCGAGGTGGTGTGCGGGCCCTGATCAGCAGTCAGGCTACGGACGGTCAGCCGTTGCGCTTCCAGCGCGGCTTGTCGTCACGGCGGCCGAAGGAGCCGGTGCTCGTACCGGTACCCGTGGAGCGGTGGTCGTCACGACGGCCGGTCGGGCGGTCGCCGCCGCCGGAGCGGAAGCCACCGGCCGGACGGTCGTCACGACGGTCGCGGTTGAACGGGCGGTCGCCGCCGCCGGAGCGGAAGCCACCGGCCGGACGGTCGTCACGACGTTCGCGGTTGAACGACGGACGGTCGTTGTCACGGTTGAACGACGGGCGGTCGTTGTCACGACGCTCGAAAGAACGGCCGCCACGGTCGCCGCCGCGGTCGTCACGGCGGTCGCCGCCACCGGAGCGGAAGCCGCCCGAGGGACGCTCGTCACGACGGTCGCGGTTGAACGACGGACGGTCGTTGTCACGACGCTCGAAAGAACGGCCGCCACGGTCGCCGCCGCGGTCGTCACGGCGGTCGTCACGGCGGTCGCCGCCACCGGAGCGGAAGCCGCCACCGACCGGACGGTCCTCACGACGGTCGTTGCTGCCGCGGAACGACGGACGGTCGCTGCTGCCGCGGTAGCCGTTGCTGCCGGCCGGACGGCCGCTGCGCTCGCCGACACGGTCGTTGCTGCCGCGGTATCCACCGCGGTCGCCGCCACGGTCGTCACGACGGCCGTAGTTGCCGCGCTCGTCACGACGCTCCTCGCGCACGGCCGGCTGCTCCGGCACGGAGGTGGCGGCCAGCAGAGCGGCCTCCGCCTCGGCGGTGACCTCGGCCACCGCTGCCTCGGGGTCGTCGCCCCGCTCGCGTGCGGCGCGGGCGACCAGACGGCCGGCCTCCTCGCGCAGCTCCACGGCACGGCGCTGGACGCGCTCCAGCTGCTTGGTCAGGTCGGCGGCCTCGCGCTCGGCCTGCTTGGCGGCGTTGTTCGCGGAGTCGGCCTGGACCTCGGTGAGCGAACGGGCGCCGGTGATCTCGGCGACCTCCGGCTCGAAGACACCCGCGCCCTGGACGATGTGACGCGAGGCGTCGACGCCCGCGTCCTCCATCAGGCGGAAGATCTGGCGGCGCTGGTGCGGAAGCGCCAGCGAGACCACGACACCGGACTTGCCGGCACGCGCGGTACGGCCCGAGCGGTGCAGGTAGTCCTTGTGGTCACCGGCCGGGTCCACGTTCAGGACCAGGTCGATGCCGTCGACGTGGATACCGCGGGCGGCGACGTCGGTCGCGACGAGCGCGTTGACGTAGCCCTTCTTGAAGTCCTCGAGGACGCGGGTACGGGCGCCCTGGGTCATGCCGCCGTGCAGCGCGTCCGCCTTGACGCCCGCCTCGACGAGCTGCTCGGCGATACGGTCCGCGCCCAGCTGGGTGCGGACGAAGATGATCGTGCGGCCCTTGCGGGCGGCGATCGCCGAGGTGACCGGCGCCTTGTCCTTCGGCTTCACGACGAGGACGTGGTGCGACATGGTCGAGACGTTGCCCTGGGCGGAGTCGACCTCGTGGGTGACCGGGTTGCTCAGGTAGCGCTTGACCAGCGTGCCGATCTCGTTCTCCATGGTGGCGGAGAAGAGCATGCGCTGGCCGCCGCCGGGGATCTGGTCGAGCAGCTCGGTGACCTCGGGCAGGAAGCCCAGGTCGGACATCTGGTCGGCCTCGTCGAGGACGGCGACCTGGACGTTCTCCAGGGAGCAGGCGCCCCGGTTGATGATGTCGCGCAGCCGGCCCGGGGTGGCGACGAGGACGTCGACACCGCGCTCCAGCGCGTAGATCTGGTTGCCCATCGACGTACCGCCGCAGACGACCTTCATCTTCAGGCCGAGCACGTCGCCGTACGGCTGAAGCGCGTCCGCGACCTGCATCGCGAGCTCACGCGTCGGGGTGAGGATGATCGCGCGGGGCTTCTTCTTCTCGGTGTGCCCACCGGCCAGCGAGGCCAGGGTCGGCAGACCGAAGGAGAGGGTCTTGCCGGAGCCGGTACGGCCGCGGCCCAGGATGTCCTTGCCGGCCAGGGCGTCCGGGATGGTCGCCGCCTGGATCGGGAAGGGCGAGGTCACACCGTTCTGCGCGAGCTTGCGGACGATGCCCTCGGGCAGGCCCAGGTCGGCGAAGGTGATGCCCGGCTCGGCGTCCGCCTCGTCGGCGGAGTCGGTGTCGGAGTCGGCCTGCTCGGCCAGGGGTGCGTCGACCTCGTCGGTGGACTGCGCGCCGGCCTGCTCGGCCAGGGGTGCGTCCGCCTCGACGGCGTCGGCGGAGTTGGCCACGAAGGCCTCTGCGACCTCGATGAGCTCGTCGTTCTCGACGTTCTCGGACATGACGGTGTGGTCAGAACTGGAAATTGACATGCGAAATGCGAAACCTTCCGGAGTCTCGGCACGCGCCCGTAACTCCGTGATTCGCAATTTCGACCGCCTCAATGCGGTCCAGCCACGGCAAGGGAGAGTACGCGCCACACGGCGCTCTTCTGTGTCGGCGCCGGGCAATGGGATCAAACGATCTACTACCATACGCACTCTCACCCACATTGCGCAAACCGACTCCTTCCGACCGCCCCCTCAAGCCGGTCCCACCTGCGGTGATGCCTCCGGAGTCCGCATCGCCCCCGGCCCGTCCGGCGGGCCCATCGCGTTGTTACGGAGCTGAGCGGCCGGCGAGGCCGACGGCACCGGCGGCTCCTGGGAGGGCTCCGGATCGGGCTCCGGCGGGACCGACGGCTGCGGGGTCGCCGATGTGCCGGGGCCCGGGTCGGACGGAGCCGGCGGTTCCGGCTGCTGGGGCACCCCCGGCCCGGCCGGCGAGAGCGCCGGGGCCGGCTGGTGACCGCCCTGGCCAGGAGCCCGGCCGCCGGACGCCGCCGGGCTTCCCGAGGGACCGGCGGAGGGGCTCGGGTCGCCGGACTGGCCGGTCTTGCCCCCTGAGTGCGCCCCGGCGTCGCCCCCGGTGCGGGCCCGGCCGGTGCCGGCCACCGTGGAACCGTCCGGCTCGGCCATCGCCCCCTTGGACGCGGCGGGCCGCGAGGGAGCCGGTTTCCCGCCGTCGGCGCCGATACTCATGCAGCCGGTGGACGTGGCGATCGTCACAACGGTGACGGCCGCCCAGCGGACGGGGACGGGCAACTGGCGCACGAGGGCACCTCCGGGGGTGCGGAGAAGGACGAGGCGGTACGGAACCGAGCCCGGCCAGGACCTTCGGCACGCTGCGGACTCGGGGAGCGCTGTGCCCAACTCCCACCGCCCCGTCGGGGACACGCCCGCCGGGCCGTCCCGCACACCTCGTTCACACCTCGGCGGGTGCGGGACGTCACCCGTAACCCAGCGCGTGCAGCCTCTCGTCGTCGATACCGAAGTGGTGGGCGATCTCGTGGACGACCGTGATCTCCGTTTCGGCCACGACGTCCTCGCGCGACTCGCACATCCGCAGCGTCGGCCCCCGGTAGATGGTGATCCGGTCCGGCAGGACGCCCGCGTACCACTCACCGCGCTCGGTCAGAGGTGTGCCCTCGTAGAGCCCGAGCAGTTCCGGATCATCGGTCTCCGGTTCGTCCTCGACGAACACCGCGACGTTGTCCATCAGCCGGGTGAGCTCCGGCGGGATCCGGTCCAGTGCCTCGCCGACCAGTTCCTCGAACGCTTCCCGCGTCATCTCCAGCACCCCGCCATTGTCACGTACGGCCGCCGGATGCGCCCCGAAGTGCCCGAAGGCGCACACCCGGGACCGCCGGCCGCCGGCAGTCCGGCGACGGCCGAGGTCAGCCGCCGTCCACCGGCGGAGAACCGGCGGAGAACCGGCGGGGAACCGGCCCTCCCGAGCCCGCCCCGGCCTCCTCCACACCCTCCCCGTAAACCGTTTTGGCGATAGCCGCCGCCATCCCATATGCTTCTGACGTCCCCGACGCGCTGGGAAGCGCGCAGGTGGGCCCTTAGCCCTCATCGTCTAGTGGCCCAGGACGCCGCCCTTTCAAGGCGGTAGCACGGGTTCGAATCCCGTTGGGGGCACGCTTTAACGTGTGCGAGACTTGTCTCGCACATTGCTTGGTCCTGTGGAGCAGTTTGGAGTGCTCGCCACCCTGTCAAGGTGGAGGCCGCGGGTTCAAATCCCGTCAGGACCGCTGCAGCCCGTATGAGCTGCGTGGCTGGGTAGCTCAGTTGGTACGAGCGATCGCCTGAAAAGCGATAGGTCGCCGGTTCGATCCCGGCCCCAGCCACCACCCGAAGGCCCCGTCCACTGGACGGGGCCTTCGTCGTGTCAGGCGCCCTTCCGGTCGGCGGTGTTCAGCGAATCCCCCGCCTCCGCTTCCCCGGTCTCCGCGTCCCCGGTCTCCGCATCCCTCGCCTCCGCGTTCCCCGTCTCCGCGTTCCCTTCCTCCGCGTCCCCTTCCTCCGCGCGACGCCGGCGCCCACCCCGTACCGCGAGCACCAGCAGCACCACAGCCACCACCGCGACCAGCAGCACCGCGTCCGGCACATGCTCGCCGGCCCGCTGGGCCCACTGCTCGACGGCGAACGACTGGTCCACGTCCAGCAGTCCGGGCAGCGCGGTCGTCCCGTCGTACGCCAGGAACATCGCGCCGAGGCCGATGAAGAAGAGTCCCGACAGCAGCGTCGTGGTGTGGAGCTCGAAGCGGCCGAGCCGCAGGACCCGGCCGCGCAGCCAGGCACGGCGGCCCAGCTCGAACCGCTCCCAGAGCAGCGCGAGCACGAAGAGCGGCACCGCCATGCCCAGGGCGTACACGGCCAGGAGCAGTCCGCCGTACGCCGGGCTGCCGCTGACGGCCGCCACCGTGAGGACGCTCCCGAGGATCGGGCCCGCGCAGAAGCCGGCCAGGCCGTAGACCGCTCCGAGGGCATAGACCGATACGGCGGTCGTCGGGCGGATCCGGCCGCTGAGGGCGGCGATCCTGCGCGAGGCGAAGCCCAGGCCGACGATCTGGGCGACACCGAGCCCGATGATCAGCCAGCCGGCACCGAGGACGAGGGCGTCGCGATGGCTGTAGAAGAGCCGCCCGGCGAACGAGCCCGCCGCGCCCAGCGGGACGAGGGTGGTGGCCAGACCCGCGTAGAAGATCCCGGTCCTGGCGAGCAGCCGGGAGGTGGAGTCGATGGAGTACGCGAAGAAGGCCGGGAGCAGCAGGGCGCTGCACGGGCTGATCAGGGCCAGCAGCCCGCCGAGGAAAGCGGCGAAGTAGCCGATGTCCGCCGTCACTTCCCGGTGCTCGCTTCGGGGGATGCGGTGCCCTGGGCGTCCTGGCCCGCGCTGCCGAGGTTCTTCGCGCGTTCCGCCGCCTCGTCGATGGCCCGGGTGAAGGTCTCCGGGGGCTGCGCACCGGCGATCGGGCGGCCGTTGATCAGGAAGGACGGGGTGGAGGTCGCGCCGATTCCGTACCCCTGCTCCTGGTCCTTGCTGACCGCCGAAGCGGCGGCCGTGCCGTCGGCGTCGCGGACGAAGCGGTCGAGGTCGGGTACCCCGGCCTGGCGTGCGAGCGCCTTCAGCCGGTCCTTGCCGAACCCCTTCTCCTTGACTCCCTCGGCGTAGGCGGCCCGGTGGAACTCCCAGAAGCGGCCCTGCTGCCCGGCGGCCCAGGAGGCGCGGGCTGCGGCCTCGGACTCGGCGCCGAAGATCGGGAAGTTGCGCCATTCGATGCGCAGGGTGCCGTTGTCGACGTACTTCTTCACCAGGGCGGGTTCGGTGTCGCGGGCGAACTTTCCGCAGTAGCCGCACTTGAAGTCGGCGTACTCGATGAGGACGACGGGCGCGTCCGCGCGGCCCAGCGCCAGCTTGTCGTCGGCGTCGCGCCGGGCGAGCTTCGCCAGTTCGGGGTAGACGCCCTCGTCCGGGCCCGCGGTGACGTCGGCGACCGCGGTGGAGGAGCCGGCCGAGGAGTCGGGGGCGGTGGCCCGGTAGGAGACGTATCCGAACAGTGCCGCGGCGACGACGACTCCGACGCCGTAGACGAGCGGCTTTCGGGAGGGCCGCTTCCGGGGCGACGGCTTCGGGGACGGCTTGGACGGGGATGCGGGCATGCGGAACTCCGGGCTGGTGAGGTGCGGTGAAGAGGACGGCCGGGTGGGACGCGGGCCGTCTACACCCTCAGTACGGAGAGCTCCACCGGGCTCGGCGCGGCCGCGTCGGGCCCGCGCAGCGTCATCGGCGCGGGCGCCCGGACCGGCTCGGGTCCGATGGCGGCGGGCAGACCCCACTCGGCGAGGCCGGGCGCCTGGTCGTGGGCGGCGCGGGCGCGCCCCGGAACGGCCGGCTCGGCACCGTCGCCCTTGCCCTTCTTGCCGCAGCCGGGCAGCCCGTGCCCCTGCCCGGTGTCCAACGCCACGTCCACGGCCATGTTCACGTCCACGGCCATGTCCATGGCCTCAGTCGCAGTCACAGACGAAGACGCAGACATGGCCACGGTCACGTTCACGGACGGATCCGGGAGGGGCGCCGACGCCGACGCCGTCGACGGTCCGCAGAACATCCCCAGGACGACCGCAAGGGCCGCCACCAGGCAGCACCACGACGAACGGGACACGGCGGACAGGCCTTCCGGCAGAGAGGTCGGCAGAGGGATCAGCTGTCCGGAATGGTACGTGCTGTGATCGCCCCGCCCCGTACCGTGCGGACGTCGTGACCGAGACCGCGCGAAATAGGTTCGCCGTTCCTCCGGCCCGGGTGAGATCCTGGAACCCGTATGTCTACTTCCTTCGCCGATCTCCAGTCCCAGCTCGGGCAGCTCTCGCTCCGAGACGCCCACCGGCTCGGCCGCCGCCTCGAAGGCGCGCGCCGCATTCGCAAGCCCGAGGCCCAGCAGACCGTGCTGGACGAGATCGCCGCCCAGGCCACCAAGGCGGCCGGGCGGCTCGCGCTGCGGGCCGGGCGGATGCCTGCCCTCTCGTACCCCGAACAACTGCCGGTCAGCCAGAAGAAGGACGAGATCCTGGAGGCGATACGCGACCACCAGGTCGTGATCGTCGCCGGTGAGACCGGCTCCGGCAAGACCACCCAGATCCCCAAGATCTGCATGGAGCTGGGCCGTGGCGTCCGCGGCATGATCGGGCACACCCAGCCGCGCCGGATCGCGGCCCGTACGGTGGCCGAGCGGATCGCCGAGGAGCTGAAGACGCCGCTGGGCGAGGCGGTGGGCTGGAAGGTCCGCTTCACCGACCAGGTCAATCAGGACGCGACCTTCGTCAAGCTGATGACGGACGGCATCCTGCTCGCCGAGATCCAGACGGACCGCGAGCTGCTCGCGTACGACACGATCATCATCGACGAGGCCCACGAGCGGTCGCTGAACATCGACTTCCTGCTCGGCTATCTGGCCCGGCTGCTGCCCAAGCGCCCGGATCTGAAGGTCGTCATCACCTCGGCGACCATCGACCCGGAGCGCTTCGCCCGCCACTTCGGCGAGGCCCCGATCGTCGAGGTCAGCGGGCGTACGTACCCCGTGGAGGTGCGTTATCGCCCCCTCCTCGAAGAGGACAGCGACGACTCCGACCGCGACCAGATCACCGCGATCTGCGACGCCGTCGACGAGCTCCAGTCCGAGGGACCCGGCGACGTCCTGGTCTTCCTCTCCGGCGAGCGGGAGATCCGCGACACGGCGGACGCGCTGAACAAACGCAACCTCAGACATACCGAGGTGCTCCCCCTCTACGCACGCCTGTCGCACGCCGAGCAGCACCGCGTGTTCCAGCGTCACACCGGGCGCAGGATCGTGCTGGCGACCAACGTCGCCGAGACCTCGCTGACCGTTCCCGGCATCAAGTACGTGATCGACCCGGGCAACGCCCGTATCTCCCGCTACAGCCACCGCACCAAGGTCCAGCGGCTGCCGATCGAGCGGATCTCGCAGGCCAGCGCCAACCAGCGCAAGGGCCGCTGCGGCCGTACGTCGGACGGCATCTGCATCCGGCTGTACTCCGAGGACGACTTCCTGACCCGCCCGGAGTTCACCGACCCGGAGATCCTCCGGACGAACCTGGCCTCCGTCATCCTCCAGATGACCGCGGCCGGCCTCGGCGACATCGAGAAGTTCCCCTTCATCGACCCGCCGGACCACCGCAACATCCGCGACGGCGTACAGCTCCTCCAGGAGCTCGGGGCGCTGGATCCGGAGGAGAAGGATCCGAAGAAGCGGCTCACCCCGCTGGGGCGCCAGCTCTCGCAGCTGCCGGTGGACCCGCGCCTCGCCCGGATGGTCATCGAGGCCGACCGCAACGGCTGTGTCCGCGAGGTCATGGTCATCGCCTCCGCGCTCTCCATCCAGGACCCGCGCGAGCGGCCGTCCGAGAAGCAGACGCAGGCCGATCAGCAGCACGCCCGGTTCAAGGACGAGACGTCCGACTTCCTGGCGTACCTGAACCTGTGGCGCTACATCCGTGAGCAGCAGAAGGAGCGCGGCTCCTCCAGCTTCCGCCGGATGTGCAAGCAGGAGTATCTGAACTTCCTGCGCATCCGCGAATGGCAGGACATCTACGCGCAGTTGCGCACGGTCGCCAAGCAGATGGGGATCGAGCTCAACGAGGACGATGCCCCGGAGCAGTCGGTGCACACCTCGCTGCTGGCCGGTCTGCTCTCGCACATCGGGCTGAAGGACACCGAGAAGAACGAGTACCTCGGCGCTCGCAGCGCCAAGTTCGCGATCTTCCCCGGATCGGCGCTGTTCAAGAAGCAGCCGCGGTTCGTGATGTCCGCCGAGCTGGTCGAGACGTCCCGGCTGTGGGCGCGGGTCAACGCCCGGGTCGAGCCGGAGTGGATCGAGCCGCTGGCCCAGCACCTGCTGAAGCGCACCTACAGCGAGCCGCACTGGGAGAAGGACCAGGCGGCGGTGATGGCGTACGAGCGGGTCACGCTGTACGGCGTACCGATCGTGGCCCAGCGCAAGATCAATTTCGGCCGTATCGACCAGGAGACCTCGCGGGATCTCTTCATCCGTAACGCCCTGGTCGAGGGCGACTGGCGCACGCACCACCAGTTCTTCCACGACAACCGCAAACTCCTGGGCGAGGTCGAGGAGTTGGAGCACCGCGCCCGGCGCCGCGACATCCTCGTGGACGACGAGACGCTCTTCGACTTCTACGACCAGCGGATCCCGGAACACGTCGTCTCGGGTGCGCACTTCGACTCGTGGTGGAAGCACAAGCGCAAGGACGAGCCGGACGCGCTGGACTTCGAGCGCTCGATGCTCATCAACGAGAAGGCCGGGGCCGTCACCAAGGACGACTACCCGGACTCCTGGCGACAGGGGAAGCTCAAGTTCCGGGTGACGTACCAGTTCGAGCCCGGTGCGGACGCCGACGGTGTGACCGTCCACATCCCGCTCCAGGTGCTCAACCAGGTCACCTCCGAGGGCTTCGACTGGCAGATCCCGGGCCTGCGCGCAGACGTGGTCACCGAGCTGATCCGGTCCCTGCCCAAGCCCATCCGCCGGCATTACGTGCCCGCGCCGGACTACGCCGGCAAGTTCCTGGACCGCGCCGTCCCCCTTCAGGAGCCGCTGCCCACCACCCTGGCCCGCGAGCTCCAGCGCATGGTCGGTGTCCCGGTCACCGCCGACGACTTCGATCTGAGCCGCATCCCGGACCACCTGAAGATCAGCTTCCGGATCGTCGACGAGCGGCGCCGCAAGGTCGCCGAGGGCAAGGACCTGGAGGCGCTCAAGATCCAGCTGCGCCCCAAGGCCCGGCAGGCCCTCTCCCAGGCCGCAGCGGCGACCGCGGGGCCCTCCGGGGAGTCCATCGAGCGCTCCGGCCTCACGGACTGGACGATCGGCACGCTGGACCGGATCTTCGAGACCCGGCGGGCCGGCCAGCCGGTCAAGGCCTACCCGGCGCTGGTCGAGCAGGAGGGAACTGCGGCGGGCACAGTGGCCGTACGGCTCTTCGACACCGAGGCCGAGCAGCAGCAGGCGATGTGGCGCGGCACCCGGAAGCTGATCCTGCTGAACATCCCGGTGAACCCGGCGAAGTTCGCCTCGGACAAGCTCACGAACCAGCAGAAGCTGGCCCTGTCCCGCAATCCGCACGGCTCCATCCAGGCGCTCTTCGACGACTGCGCGACGGCGGCCGCCGACCGTCTGATCGCCGCGCACGGCGGTCCTGCCTGGGACGAGGCGTCGTTCCGGAAGCTGTACGACAAGGTGCGCGCCGACCTGGTGGACCTCACCGTCCGCACGGTCGACCAGGTACAGCAGATCCTGGCCGCCTGGCAGGCCTGCGAGCGCCGGCTGAAGGCCACCAACAGCCTGGTCCTGATCAACAACGTCACGGACGTACGGGACCACCTGGCCCGTCTCGTGCCGCCCGGGTTCGTCACCCTGACCGGGCTGCGCAGGCTGCCCGACCTGATGCGCTACCTGGTCGCCGAGGACCGCCGGCTCCAGCAGATGCCGACGAACGTCCAGCGCGACACCACGCGCATGGAGAAGGTCCACGAGATGCAGGACGAGTACGCCTGGCTGCTGGAACAGCTGCCGCAGGGCAGGCCCGTTCCGCAGGAGGTCCTGGACATCCGCTGGATGATCGAGGAGCTGCGGGTCAGCTATTTCGCCCACGCCCTGGGCACCGCGTTCCCCGTCTCCGACAAGCGGATCGTGAAGGCGATCGACGCCGCGGCCCCTTAGGCCGCACGGCGGCGGGCGCGTAATGGCCCCGCCACCAGGAGTGAGTTCGACCGCACCCCGTGACCTCCTGTACAGTCTGGTTTCGCAGCCAGCCGCAAGGCAGCCGCGAAAACCTGGTCCTGTGGAGCAGTTTGGAGTGCTCGCCACCCTGTCAAGGTGGAGGCCGCGGGTTCAAATCCCGTCAGGACCGCAGTAACGAAAGCCCGGATCCCCTGGATCCGGGCTTTCGTGCGTCTTGACTCCGTCGCCCGGCGACGAGTACTCAGAAACCAGGGGCTGCCCCGGTTTCTCGGGGTGGGGCAGCACACATCCACCGGGAGGCGGCTCGGATGGCGGCAGCCACGGGCGAGGGGGTCCTCTGGGACCGGCCGGACGCCGACGGACCGCGCCCAGGTCCCGGCGCACGCCCGCGAACCGGCCCCGGCCTCGCCACCGACGCCCCCACCGACGCCGGCCCCGGTCCGCGGAGAACGCCCCGGCACGAGATCCGCGCGCTGCTGCGTGCCCACCTCGCGGCCGCTTCCGGCTACCGCCACCTCACCCGGCACTGCGTGGTCCGCGCCCGGCTCCTGCAGCTCGCCATGGAGCCCGTGACGGCCTCCTCGGCCGCGGAACCTGCAAAGGGGTCGCCCGGCCCCGCCAGGCCGCCCACGGGGCGTCAGGGGGCCGCCACACGGCCACCGGTGACACCGCCGGGTCCGGGCGAACCCATCCGGGCCCGCTGGACGCGGGACCAAAGTCCCCCCGCCGCATGACCAATGGCGCCGCCGTCCGCCGCACAGCAGTGGCAGGCTCGTAGTTGGCAAGACAGATGCTGTGTGACGGGAGTCACTGAATCAGTTTTGAGAAGGGGTGACTTTACACCCTTCCTACAACTGGCGAATTTAATATGTGCAATTGCACCACTCGGAACGGACCCGCCCAGGCCTCTGCCAGGACCCACCCGGGAGCCCCTCGGCCGACGGTTCCGATCTCGGGCAGGACGGCGGCAACCAGCCCCGCACGGACCCGGGAGAGCCCTCACGGGCCGCCCGGAGCGGACCGCACGCCCGGTTTTCCTGCGACGGGCGCGACACGCGATCCAGGGCCACCATGACGCGGGTACACGGGTGCACAGGCGCACAGGAATCACGGGCACCCAGGAATCCACGCCGGCGCGCGGACACAAAAAAGATCGCGCTGGACCCGGCGGAGTCCAGCGCGATCTGATGACGTGACCCGTATGACACGGGAACGGCGCCCGTTGGGGCGGGCGCCCGCCATATGGAGCTATGGGTGGGCTATGTGGGTTGGGGGACCCAAAAGCCCAGTTGTGACGCGGCGACAGGGATGGTTCAGGCCTCGCTGCGCTGCTGCGGAATACCCGCAAGCAGTGCGCGGACCTCTGCCTCGCGGTACCGGCGATGTCCACCGAGCGTGCGGATGGACGTGAGCTTGCCTGCCTTGGCCCAACGGGTAACCGTCTTCGGGTCCACGCGGAACATCGTGGCAACCTCAGCCGGGGTCAGCAGCGGCTCGGCATCAGGGGTGCGAGCGGTCATGAGCGGCCTCCTCGGGAGAACCGAACAATCTCGGTTCTTTCCTCTAAATTCTGCACCTTGACCCGCGTTGCCCGAAATGGCGGACGCGGGCCGAGTCGGTTATAGGACGAACGGCTTGTCCTCGGCACTACAACTACACCATCCGTCCAGCCACGTCGGCCAAACCGATGGAATTGCCCTCCCAGGTGTTCATCAGCGACGGAAGCCGATGGACCATGCCATAGCGGACAGTCACACCACCGTGACGATCAGTCACAGAGCGATCAGGAGTCATCAGACCCCCCATAGAGTGCAATGCTGAGCATTCCGCCCATACTTGGGCGGAAGGAACCCTCCCCGGACTCCTTGTCCTATTTTGGCACGAGGGGTAGGTAAGGGCGCAAGGGCCCCGTAAGTGCTATCCATCACGCTTGAGGCAAAGGCCCGGTTCGGGACGTAGGTCCCGAGACCACTGGAGTAGCCTTCCGCCTCTTCACCCTCACGTGTCACTCGGGACACAGGTTCATGGATCGTCAGTTCGCGAACTGACGATCCCTTACGGTCCTCCAGCGCTCCGCGAGACGCGCGTACGCCTCGCTCGCGGCCTCGGCGTCACCGGCCCGCAGCGCGGCGACCGCCTCGGCCACATCTGCGGCGCTCCGGTCGCCTGCGAGCTGCTCCGCCGACAGGGCGTGCACCAGGCCGCCGTAGTCCAGCTCGACGAGCGCGCGGGGATGGAACTCCTCCAGCCACCGGCCGACATCCACCAGGCCCTCGGTCAGCGGCCCGTCGTCCATGGACTCCCGCAGCGTCTTCAGCCCCCTGGCCAGCCGGCGGCGCGCCTGCACCATCGGCGTCCGGTACCGCAGCACCGGCGGCGCCCCGTCCTCCCCCGCCGCCAGGTGCTCGCGCTCCTCGTCCGAGAAGAGGACGAACCAGCGCACCGGCACCTGCCACACCGCCGTCCTGATCCACGGCCGGGCGTCCGGATTGCGCTCCGCCCACCGCTCGTGGTCGGCCAGCGCCTGCCCGCGCACCACCGGCGGCAGCACCGCGTCGAGCACCGGAGCCGGGAACATGTCCGCCAGCCCGTCCAGCGCCAGCCAGCCACGCAGCCTGGTCCGCCACGGACAGACGCACACCACGCCGTCGACCTCGGCGACGAACGCGTCGGCGCTCTCGTGCGCTGGCACGCCGACCGGCGGGGTCGCCGCCAAGTCGGCCAGCGAGCGGCGCAGTTCGTCCTGGGCCGTGGGAATCCGCTCCCGGCCCGCGTAGCGGGCCCAGTGGGCGCGCTCGGCCTCCGGGAAGGCCGCCAGTGGCTCGTACACCCGGAGGTAGGACGCGTAAGGGACGAGCACTGAAGACACCACCGACATGCAGCGATCGTGCCACGCCCGTACTCCTGGAGGGGGTGATCCACGGCACTGGGCCGGATCAATGTCCCCCCACGCTGCGCCCGGCCATAAGCTCATGCCCAGTCGGACCGTCCGTGCCGGTCGGTCCGGGGCCCTCCCCACCTTCAGGGGGGTCTTTCCGCCGCTTCGTACCTTGGGAGTCACCACAGTGACCGATGTGACAAACGGCGTCCTGCACACCCTGTTCCACTCGGATCAGGGGGGACACGAGCAAGTCGTGCTCTGCCAGGACCGTGCCAGCGGCCTCAAGGCCGTCATCGCCATCCACTCCACCGCTCTGGGCCCGGCCCTGGGCGGCACCCGCTTCTACCCGTACGCCTCCGAGGAGGAGGCTGTCGCGGACGCGCTGAACCTGGCGCGCGGGATGTCGTACAAGAACGCCATGGCCGGCCTCGACCACGGTGGCGGCAAGGCCGTCATCATCGGCGACCCCGAGCAGATCAAGAGCGAGGAACTGCTGCTGGCCTACGGCCGGTTCGTGGCCTCGCTCGGCGGCCGCTACGTGACCGCCTGCGATGTCGGCACGTACGTCGCCGACATGGACGTCGTGGCCCGCGAGTGCCGCTGGACCACCGGCCGCTCCCCCGAGAACGGCGGCGCGGGCGACTCCTCGGTGCTCACCGCGTTCGGTGTCTTCCAGGGCATGCGGGCCTCGGCCCAGCACCTGTGGGGCGACCCGACGCTGCGTGGCCGAAAAGTGGGGGTCGCCGGCGTCGGCAAGGTCGGTCACCACCTCGTCGAGCACCTGCTGGCGGACGGCGCCGAGGTAGTGATCACCGATGTACGGGACGACTCCGTGCGCCGGATCACCGACAAGCACCCCGGGGTCGCCGTGGCGGCGGACACCGCGGCGCTGATCCGTACCGAGGGCCTGGACATCTACGCCCCGTGCGCGCTCGGCGGCGCCCTCGACGACGACACCGTCCCGGTGCTCACCGCCAAGGTGGTGTGCGGTGCGGCCAACAACCAGCTCGCGCACCCGGGCGTCGAGAAGGACCTGGCCGACCGGTCGATCCTGTACGCACCCGACTACGTGGTGAACGCGGGCGGTGTCATCCAGGTCGCCGACGAACTGCACGGCTTCGACTTCGACCGGTGCAGGGCGAAGGCGGCGAAGATCTTCGACACGACGCTGGCGATCTTTGCTCGCGCGAAGGATGACGGCATTCCGCCGGCCGCCGCGGCCGACCGGATCGCCGAGCAGCGGATGGCCGAGGCCCGCCGCGCCTGACCGCACCGGAGCGCACCCGGGGGCCCTGCGGGGCGTCACGCCCCGCGTACGGCGCGCGACCCGCCGACCGGCGAGACAAGACTCACGCCGGTCGGCGGGTCGCGCGCCAATAAGAGGTTAAAATCGCAGTTGACCAGCGAGGACGGAGCTCCTCGCGGGTCCTCTTCCGGGGCGTGTGATGCGGGCGGCGTACCGTATGGCCGCGGAAGCAGGTACCGTTAAAGCTCTACAGGCGCGGTCTCTCAGCCGAGAGTCCGTCCTGAAACATGAACGCGTGTCAAGACTCTGGGGCCATCGAGCCCCGTCACCGAGGGGGTCGAGCCATGGGGCGCGGCCGGGCAAAGGCCAAGCAGACCAAGGTCGCCCGTCAGCTGAAGTACAGCAGCGGCGGGACTGACCTGTCGCGTCTGGCCAATGAGCTGGGCGCATCACCTTCGAGTCAACCACCGAACGCAGAGCCGTTCGAGGACGACGACGAGGAAGATGACCCGTACGCACAGTACGCGGATCAGTACAACGACGACGATGACGACGACGAGGACGACCAGTCCGGTCCGTCGTCACAGCGCCGCGGCGCTTGACCTCGCGCTGACACAACAACCCGGTCCGGGCCTGTCCCGGACCGGGTTCTGTGTTGTCCCGATCCGGAGCGTGACTGGTCCCTGATCTCCGGACGGGCCTTGCGGCCCGCCCGGCGTCCAGTGCTGCGATTCCCCCGGCCCCAGCGACTCCCCCGGCAACGCGGGAGTGTGTGCCGGGCCCACGGTCAGCGCGCGTACCCGCCCACGAGCTCCGCGCCCGTCGTGTGCGCTCCGCGGGCGGTGATCTCGCCGGCGACCCACGAGTCGACCCCGCGGTCGGCCAGCGTCGTCAGGGCGGAGTCCACCGAGTCCGCCGGGACGATCGCGATCATGCCGACGCCCATGTTGAGCGTCTTCTCCAGTTCCAGCTGCTCGACCTGCCCGGCCTTGCCGACGACGTCGAAGACCGCGCCGGGCGCCCAGGTGGAACGGTCCACCGTGGCGTGCAGACCGTCCGGGATGACCCGGGCCAGGTTGTTGGCCAGGCCGCCGCCGGTGACGTGGCTGAAGCCGTGCACCTCGGTCGTACGGGTCAGCGCCAGGCAGTCCAGCGAGTAGATCCTGGTGGGCTCCAGGAGCTCCTCGCCGAGCGTCCGGCCGAACTCCTCGACCTGGCGCTCCAGCGCCCAGCCGGCACGGTCGAAGACGACGTGGCGGACGAGCGAGTACCCGTTGGAGTGAAGACCGGAGGACGCCATCGCGATGACGGCGTCACCCTCGCGGATGCGGTCCGGGCCGAGCAGGCGGTCGGCCTCGACCACGCCCGTACCGGCGCCGGCGACATCGAAGTCGTCCGGACCCAGCAGGCCCGGGTGTTCGGCGGTCTCGCCGCCGACCAGCGCGCAGCCGGCCAGCACACAGCCTTCGGCGATGCCCTTCACGATGGCCGCGACACGCTCGGGATGCACCTTGCCGACGCAGATGTAGTCGGTCATGAAGAGCGGCTCGGCGCCGCAGACGACGAGGTCGTCCACGACCATGCCGACGAGGTCGTGGCCGATCGTGTCGTACACGCCCATCTGACGGGCGATGTCGACCTTCGTGCCGACGCCGTCCGTGGCGGAGGCGAGCAGCGGACGCTCGTAGCGCTTGAGTGCCGAGGCGTCGAAGAGGCCGGCGAAGCCGCCGAGGCCGCCGAGGCCCGCGACCTCGGGGCGCTGGGTCTTCTTCACCCACTGCTTCATCAGCTCTACGGCGCGGTCGCCGGCCTCGATGTCGACGCCCGCTGCCGCGTAGGAAGCACCTGTTGTCTCAGACATTGCCTGGGATCTTTCGTGTGGAAATACGGGGCTGGTGGGAAGGCTGCCGTGCCGTCCGGGTCACGGACGGCGCAGCGCGTCGGCCGCGGCGGTCGCCGCAGGGCCTGCCGCCAGCTCGGTCTCCAGCAGCTGCTTGCCGAGCAGCTCCGGGTCCGGGAGCTCCATCGGGTACTCACCGTCGAAGCAGGCGCGGCACAGGTTCGGCTTGTCGATCGTCGTCGCCTCGATCATCGCGTCGAGCGAGATGTACGAGAGCGAGTCGGCCCCCATCGAGGTGGCGATCTCGTCGACGGACATGCCGTTGGCGATCAGCTCGGCGCGGGTCGCGAAGTCGATGCCGAAGAAGCAGGGCCACTTCACCGGCGGCGACGAGATCCGGATGTGGATCTCGGCGGCGCCCGCCTCGCGGAGCATCCGGACCAGTGCGCGCTGGGTGTTGCCGCGGACGATCGAGTCGTCGACGACCACCAGTCGCTTGCCCTTGATGACTTCCTTGAGCGGGTTCAGCTTGAGGCGGATGCCCAGTTGCCGGATGGTCTGCGACGGCTGGATGAAGGTCCGGCCGACATAGGCGTTCTTCACCAGTCCGGCGCCGAACGGAATTCCGCTGGCCTCCGCGTAACCGATGGCGGCGGGGGTGCCGGACTCCGGTGTCGCTATGACCAGATCGGCCTCGACCGGGGCCTCGGCGGCCAGCCTGCGGCCCATCTCCACCCGGGAGAGGTAGACGTTGCGCCCGGCGATGTCGGTGTCGGGGCGGGCCAGGTAGACGTACTCGAAGACGCATCCCTTGGGCTTCGCTTCCGCGAAGCGGGAGGTGCGCAGGCCGTTCTCGTCGATGGCGACGAGCTCGCCCGGCTCGATCTCGCGGACGAAGCTGGCGCCGCAGATGTCGAGGGCGGCGGACTCGGAGGCCACCACCCAGCCGCGCTCCAGGCGGCCGAGCACCAGCGGGCGGATGCCCTGCGGGTCACGGGCCGCGTAGAGGGTGTGCTCATCCATGAAGACGAGGGAGAAGGCGCCCCGCACCTCGGGAAGCACCTTCGCGGCGGCCTCCTCGATGGTGAGCGGCTTGCCGTCCTCGTCCGTCTGGCCGGCGAGCAGCGCGGTCACCAGATCGGTGTCGTTGGTCGCGGCGACCTGGGTGGCGCGGCCGTCCTTGCGCGGAAGGTCGGCGACCATCTCGGCAAGCTGGGCCGTGTTGACCAGGTTGCCGTTGTGACCCAGGGCGATCGAGCCGTGCGCGGTCGCACGGAACGTCGGCTGCGCGTTCTCCCACACCGAGGCACCGGTGGTGGAGTAGCGGGCATGACCGACCGCGATATGGCCCTGGAGCGATCCCAGAGACGTTTCGTCGAAGACCTGCGAGACCAGTCCCATGTCCTTGAAGACCAGGATCTGGGACCCGTTGCTCACTGCGATGCCCGCGGACTCCTGTCCACGGTGCTGCAGGGCATACAGTCCGAAATAGGTGAGCTTGGCGACCTCTTCGCCCGGAGCCCAGACACCGAAGACGCCGCAAGCGTCCTGGGGGCCTTTCTCTCCGGGGAGCAGGTCGTGGTTGAGTCGTCCATCACCACGAGGCACGCCACCGAGTGTAGGCGAGATCGACCACTGGTCCGAATTGGGGATACCCCGCCGGGGCAGGGGAGAACAGCTCTCGCAACCCCCTCCGGAGGCCGCCCGGACGGTCACCGGGAGTGATCACGACCGGGGGCGGCCGGCGCCCGGTATTCGCCGCAGGGCAGTCGCCGCCCGGATCACCGGCGGGTTACCGACTGGTTCCAGCCACGGGACGGCGGGTGCCGGGGGCTGCTCGTGTCACTCCGTGAGGCGGCCCGCAGCCGTGCCGGACGAGGTGTCCGAACGCTCGTTTCGTGGCGAGCCTCACATCGGGCTGCCCGGTATGCGGCTTCCTGTAGCCGGCGCCCGCGGCGCAAAGCCCGTGGAGCGGACGTGGAACGAACGAGGCCGGGGCATCCACACCGCCCGGAACATCCCATCATCGGCACCGCCCGGAACAATCCATCATCGGCACCGCCCGGAACAACCGCACCGTCCGGAGCATCCCCACCATCCGCACTGCCCGGAACACCCTCACGATCCACACCGCCCGGGACTTCCCCACCATCCGCACCCTCCTGGGCACCCCCACCATCCGTACCGTCCGGTCGCCCGGGACTTCCCCGCCGACATCGGAGCATCCCCCGTCCGCAGAGCGAGACCGGCGTTGACAGGCGCATGCCGCGTTGGCAGGCTCCTGCCCCATGCAGCCCCTCGGTGACCGCACGGTCACGCTCGTGGAGCGCCGCCACGTCGATCTCGGACGTGTGTCGAGCGCCCTCTGTCGCTGCGCCTGATTTCTCCGCCCCGACGGGCCCGAGAGAGTTCCTTCTCCTTCCGCCTGCAACGGTGCTGCCCGCTTCCGCCGTCCGGCGGTCCGGCCTACCGGCCCTGCGGCGCCCCCGTCGGCCCGCACCCCTTCCCCCGTAACCCGCCCCGTGCGCAGGCCCGGCCGCCCCCGCGGCCGTCCGGCGCCGGCGGGCCCTTTCGCCTTCGCCGCCGTGCGCGGCCGAGCCCTGCCCCGGAGCACCCATGCCTTCTTCCGATACGGACAACATCTCTCGCGGTCCGCTGACGCGACGCGCCTTCGGGACCGCCGTCGGCGCCACGGCCGCCACCGCCGCCGTCGGTCTGCCCGCCGCCTCCCCCGCCGCTGCCGCTCCCGCCGGGTCCGCCACCCAGGAGCAGCCCTTCCGGGCGGCCCGGGGCCGGCACTCCCGGCGGCCCAACATCCTCTTCATCCTCGGCGACGACCTCGGCTGGGCCGACCTCTCCTCGTACGGGTCCCCGGACATCCGTACCCCGAACCTGGACCGGCTCGGCCGGCAGGGCGTGCGGTTCACCGACGCCTACGCCGGGTCCGCGACCTGCTCGCCGACGCGGTTCAGCCTGTACACCGGCCGCTACCCCGGCCGTACGAAGGGCGGTCTCGCCGAACCCATCGCGGACCGGTCGGTGGGCCTCGACCCCACCCACCCCACGCTCGCCTCGCTGCTGCGCGGTGACGGGTACGCGACCGCACTGATCGGCAAGTGGCACTGCGGCTACCTCCCGGACTACAGCCCCACCAAGTCCGGCTGGGACGAGTTCTTCGGCAACTTCGGCGGGGCGCTGGAGTACTACTCGAAGCTCGGGCTGGGCGGCGAGTACGACCTCTACGAGGGCGATGCCGAGTACAAGGACCTGCGGTACTACACGCGCATCCTCACCGAGCGCGCGAGCGAGTACGTGGCGCGTGACCACGACAGGCCGTGGCTGCTGAACCTCAACTTCACCACCCCGCACTGGCCCTGGATCGCGGAGGGCGACACCGCCGAGAGCGCGGAGATCGTCCGGAAGATCAAGGAGGGCGGCCTCGGGGGGCTGTTCCACGCCGACGGGGGCTCGGTCGCCAAGTACAAGGAGATGGTCGAGGACCTGGACCGCTCGGTCGGCGAGGTGCTGAAGGCGCTGAGGCGCTCCGGCCAGGAGGAGGACACCCTGGTCTTCTTCGCCAGCGACAACGGCGGTGAGCGCTTCTCGTACCAGTGGCCCCTCTCCGGCAACAAGAGCTCCCTCCAGGAGGGCGGCATCCGGGTCCCGGCCGTGCTGCGCTGGCCCGCCAGGATCGATCCGGGCCAGGTCAGCGGCCTGCCGCTGTTCTCCCCCGACTGGACGGCGACGCTGCTGGAACTCGGCGGCGCCCGGCCGGACCCGGCGTACCCGCTGGACGGGATCAGCCTCGCCGGATATCTCCTGCGCGGCGAGCAGCCGAAGGAGCGTGACCTGTTCTGGCGGGTGCGCGGGGAGCGTGCGCTGCGCCGCGGCGACTGGAAGTACTACCGGGGCAAGGGCGGCGCCGATCAGCTCTTCCAGCTGGCGCGGGACCAGCGTGAGCAGGCCGACCGGGCCGCTGCCGAACCCGCGCTGCTGGCCGAGCTGAAGGCGGCCTGGGAACGGACCGACGCGGGCCTGCTGCCGTATCCGAAGGCCTCCTGAGGCCGTCGGCCTGCTGCCGTATCCGAAGGCCTCCTGAGGCCGTCGGCCTGCTGCCGTATCCGAAGGCCTCCTGAGGCCGTCGGCCTGCTGCCGTATCCGAAGGCCTCCTGAGGCCGTCGGCCTGCTGTCGTATCCGAAGGCCTCCTGAGCCCCGGCCCCTGACAGCCGGGGGCCTCGGGCCCGTCCGCGTCAGTCCTTCTTCTCGGCCGCCGAGGCGACGAGTCCCTTGCCGCTGCCGCCCGTGGCGGTGAGGGACAGCGTGCGCTGGTCGATCGCGTACCGCGTCCGCTTGCCGTCGAGCACGGCGAGCACGGCGCGCTCCAGGTGCATCTCGGGGTCCGGGCACGTCTTCCGGGTCACCACGAGGCGGCCGAAGGTGATGGTGGAGCCGGAGACGTCCGCCTCGCCGCGGAAGCTGTTGCAGCCGAGGGTGCCGTGGACGGTGCCGTCCTTGCCGAAGGTGATGCGGGCCTTGTTCTCCGTACCGGTGGGCAGGGAGGAGGCGGCGGAGCCGGAGACCAGGGTGCTGATCCTCCAGTCGGTGCCGGTGAGCGGGGCCGCCGGCCGTGCGGTGAGGGCGATGGAGTCGCCGTTCGCCGTGGTCAGGGTGAGGGTGCTCTTCGCGCCGGTGGCGGTGAGCTTGCCGCTGAAGGCGCGGGACATCAGGGTCTCGAACCGCTGGATGTCCTGCTCGCAGCCCATTTCGGTGGTGGTGCCCGGCCGGACGGTGAGCGTGTCGCCGTCCAGCTCGGCCTGGGCGGTGAACCGGTTGCAGCCGTAACTCCCGCTCGCCCGGCCCTTGGTGTCGATCTCGACGTGGGCGCCGGCCGGGGCCTTCGAACGCTTCCCGCCGACCGTCACCGCGTCGACGCTCCAGCGGACGCCGGTGACGGAGGGAGTGCCCTGTACGGTGCCGCCGCCGGCGGGACCGGAGCCGGGACCGGAACCCTTCTCCGTGCCGCAGGCGGCGAGGGTGAGGAGGGCCAGGACGCTGACAGCGATGCGTTGTCGGTGCATGGGAGTGAGACGGTCGGCGGGGGCGATCCGGTTCCCGTCACCCCATCAGGGGCAGCAGCGCGGCGAGGTCCGCCCGTTCGCCACTGGCGCTGACCTTCGCCGCGTCGAGTTCCCGGGCCCATCGGGTACGTCCGGTGGCGAGCCGGATCCAGGTGAGCGGATCGGTCTCGACGACATTGGGCGGGGTGCCGCGGGTGTGCCGCGGCCCCTGGACGCACTGGACGACGGCGAACGGCGGCACCCGCACCTCGACCGAGCCGCCCGGAGCCTTCTCCGCCAGCGCGTCGGCCAGCAACCGGGTGCAGGCCGCGAGGGCCTGACGGTCGTACGGGATGGTGAGCCCGGTCGCCTCGTTGAGGTCGCAGGTGTGGACGACGAGCTCCACGGTCCGGGTGACCAGGAAGTCGCCGAGCCGCATCGCGCCGACCCGGGTGGCCAGCAGCCGGTCATCGGGGGCGCCCGGCACCAGCGCCTCGAAGCGGGCGGCCGTCTCCCCGTACAGCGCGTCCACATCGGGGTGACCGGCGGCGAGCGCCACGGTGTCGTCGGCGATCCGGGCGGCCCGGCCGGCGGTGGAGAACGGCCACTCCAGCAGGGTCACCTCGGGCTTGGCCAGAGCCGGTTCGGGGAGCTCCAGGTTCCTGCTGACGTGTGAGAGCGCCATGGTCAGATGGACGGTCAGCTCGCGCACCGTCCACTCCCCGAGCCCGCTCGGCGCATCCAGCTGCCGGGGCGTCAGGGTGCGCACGGCGTCCCGGACATGGTTGAACTGCGCCAGGACCGCGGTGCGGGTCCTGGCCGGGTCGTAGCGACGGGCGCGCTTCTGGGACGGCGGCATGGACGGGAGCCTACGACGCCATGCGCGGCGATGCGTCGTCCCGGGTCGCGTAGCCGCCCAGGCCCTTCTCCAGCAGATCGAACCCTCGCCCGGCCAGCTCGACGGCGTCCGCCGCGATCGCGTCGGCCGTTTCACCGGCGAGCAGGCGCCGGTGGTTCTCGGTGATCAGCGCGTTGCGCGTACCGATCAGCTGCGCGGCCACGATGCGCGCGATGACCGGTTCCTCGCCCTCCTCGACCAGGGCGTCGGTGAGCTGGTCGAAGGCGCGCACGAAGTACCAGTGCGCGCGGGTGAGGAGCGCCGGTGTCTGCTTGATCAGCTTGAGGAGCCCGAGGGCCAGGGGCGAATCACTCACGCCCACCGCCGGGTCGCGGCTCTCCACGGAGTCCAGGAACTGTCTGCGCACGGCGGACGCGGCGGACTCACCGGGGGCCCGGTCCCTCACCGCCCGCGCGACATCACCGATGTGCTCCTCCATCGGGGCGAAGACCAGGTCCTCTTTGCTGTCGAAGTAGTTGAAGACGGTCATCTTCGACACATCGGCCGCTTCGGCGATCTCCGCGACCGAGACCTGGTCGAACCCGCGCTCCGTGAAGAGCTTCGTGGCCTCGGCCAGCAGACGCCGTCGCGTCTGGATCTTCTTGCGCTCGCGCAGCCCTATCCCCTCGGTCATGGCATCACTGTACCAGGATGAAACTTTATCCCGGATTAAAACTTTACTCCGTAATTCTATCCCGGGGTCTTATCCCGGAGCCGCGGAAGCCCCCGCCCGGTCGGACCGGGCGGGGGCTTCTGCGAAGGGTGACGGACCTGTCCGCCGGGCTACGCGAGCAGCGCGGGGATCGTCCCCTCGTGCGCCGTACGCAGCTCGTCCAGCGGAATGCTGAACTCGCCCTGGATCTCGATCTCCTCGCCGTCCACGACACCGATCCGGGTCACGGGCAGACCCCGCGCCCCGCACATGTCGTTGAAGCGGAGCTCCTCGCTGCGCGGGATCGAGACGATCGCGCGTCCCGCCGACTCGGAGAACAGGAAGGTGAACGCGTCCAGACCGTCCGGCACGACCAGCCGGGCACCCTTCCCGCCACGGAGGCAGGACTCGGTGACCGCCTGGATCAGACCGCCGTCGGACAGGTCGTGCGCCGCGTCGATCATGCCGTCGCGGGACGCCGAGATCAGGATCTCGCCGAGCAGCTTCTCGCGGCCCAGGTCGACCTTGGGCGGCATGCCGCCGAGGTGGTTGTGGATGACCTCGGACCAGGCCGAGCCGCCAAACTCCTCGTGCGTGTCACCCAGCAGGTAGAGGAGCTGGCCCGCTTCCTTGAAGGCGACCGGCGTACGCCGCGTGACGTCGTCGATCACACCGAGCACGGCCACGACCGGCGTCGGGTGGATCGCCGTGTCACCGGTCTGGTTGTACAGCGACACATTGCCGCCGGTGACCGGGGTGCCCAGCTCCAGGCAGCCGTCCGCCAGACCGCGGGTGGCCTCGGCGAACTGCCACATGACGTCCGGGTCCTCGGGCGAACCGAAGTTCAGGCAGTCCGAGATGGCGAGCGGCTTGGCGCCGGAGGCGGCGACGTTGCGGTACGACTCCGCCAGCGCGAGCTGCGCACCGGTGTACGGGTCGAGCTTCGCGTACCGGCCGTTGCCGTCGGTCGCCATGGCCACGCCAAGGTTGGACTCCTCGTCGATGCGGACCATGCCGGCGTCCTCGGGCATCGCGAGCACGGTGTTGCCCTGCACGAACCGGTCGTACTGGTCGGTGATCCAGGACTTGGAGGCCTGGTTCGGGGACGAGACCAGCCGCAGGACCTGCTCGCGCAGCTCCGCGCCGTCGGCCGGACGGGCCAGCTTTCCGGCGTCGTCGGCCTGCAGCGCGTCCTGCCAGGACGGGCGGGCGAACGGGCGGTGGTAGGTCGGGCCCTCGTGGGCGACGGACCGCGGCGGAACGTCGACGATCTGCTCGCCGTGCCAGAAGATCTCCAGCTGCGAGCCCTCGGTCACCTCACCGATGACGGTGGCGATGACGTCCCACTTCTCGCAGATCTCCATGAAGCGGTCCACGTGCTGCGGCTCGACGATCGCGCACATGCGCTCCTGCGACTCGCTCATGAGGATTTCCTCGGGCGAGAGGGAGGAGTCGCGCAGCGGCACGGTGTCCAGCTCGACCCGCATGCCGCCGGAGCCCGCGGAGGCCAGCTCGGAGGTGGCACAGGAGAGCCCGGCGCCGCCGAGGTCCTGGATGCCCGCGACGAGCTTCTCCTTGAAGATCTCCAGGGTGCACTCGATCAGGAGCTTCTCCTGGAACGGGTCGCCGACCTGGACGGCGGGCCGCTTGGTGGGCTTGCTGTCGTCGAAGGTCTCCGAGGCAAGCACGGAGACGCCGCCGATGCCGTCGCCGCCGGTGCGGGCGCCGTAAAGGATCACCTTGTTGCCGGGGCCGGAGGCCTGGGCCAGGTGGATGTCCTCGTGCTTCATCACGCCGATGCAGCCGGCGTTGACGAGCGGGTTGCCCTGGTAGCAGGCGTCGAAGACGACCTCGCCGCCGATGTTCGGCAGGCCGAGACAGTTCCCGTAGCCGCCGATGCCCGCGACGATGCCCGGCAGGACGCGCCGGGTGTCGGGGTGGTCGGCCGCACCGAAGCGCAGCGGGTCCACGACCGCGATCGGACGGGCACCCATGGCGAGGATGTCGCGGACGATGCCGCCGACGCCGGTGGCCGCGCCCTGGTAGGGCTCGATGTACGAGGGGTGGTTGTGCGACTCGACCTTGAAGGTGACCGCGTAACCCTGGCCGACGTCGACCACACCGGCGTTCTCGCCGATGCCGACGAGCATCGCGTCGTTCTCCGGGACCTTCTCGCCGAACTGCTTGAGGTGGACCTTGCTGCTCTTGTAGGAGCAGTGCTCGGACCACATCACGGAGTACATGGCGAGCTCGGCGCCGGTGGGACGGCGGCCCAGGATCTCGCGGACCCGGGCGTACTCGTCCTCCTTGAGGCCGAGCTCCTTCCAGGGCTGCTCCACGTCCGGGGTTTCGGCCGCGTGCTTGACCGTGTCCAGGCTCATGCGTTGACCAGCTTCTTGATGATCGAGGTGAAGAAACCGAGACCGTCGGTACGACCGGTGCCGATCAGCGGCTCCACGGCGTGCTCCGGGTGCGGCATCAGGCCGACGACGTTGCCCGCGGCATTGGTGATGCCGGCGATGTCGCGCAGCGAGCCGTTGGGGTTCACGTCCACGTAGCGGAACGCGACACGGCCCTCGGCCTCCAGCTCGTCGAGCGTGTGCTCGTCGGCGGTGTAGCGGCCGTCCATGTTCTTGAGCGGTACGGAGATCTCCTGGCCCGCGGAGTAGTCCGAGGTCCAGGCGGTCTCCGCGTTCTCGACACGGAGCTTCTGGTCGCGGCAGATGAAGTGCAGGTGGTTGTTGCGCAGCATCGCGCCGGGGAGCAGGTGCGCCTCGGTCAGGATCTGGAAGCCGTTGCAGATGCCGAGAACCGGCATGCCCGCCTTCGCCTGCTCGATCACCGTCTCCATGACCGGCGAGAAGCGGGAGATGGCTCCGGCCCGCAGATAGTCGCCGTAGGAGAATCCGCCCGCCAGGATGACCGCGTCGACCTGGTGCAGGTCCTTGTCGCGGTGCCACAGCGATACGGGTTCGGCGCCCGCGACCCGTACGGCCCGGAGGCTGTCCGCGTCATCGAGCGTGCCCGGAAAGGTGACGACTCCGATACGAGCAGTCACTTCGACTCCTCGGCCTTCTCCACCTTCACGGTGAAGTCCTCGATCACGGTGTTGGCGAGGAACGTCTCGGCCATCTCGTGAATACGGGCGAGGGCGGCGTCATCGACCGGCCCCTCGACCTCCAGCTCGAAACGCTTTCCCTGACGTACGTCCGCGATTCCCTCGAAGCCGAGACGCGGCAGCGCACGCTGCACAGCCTGTCCCTGCGGGTCGAGGATCTCGGGCTTGAGCATGACGTCGACTACGACGCGTGCCACTGGCACTCCCGGTGTGGTGGTGTGGTGCGGCTGTTTCTCCGGGGGGTTCCCCAGACCCCCGCGGGTCCACTCAGCCTACCTGGCCAGAAATTCTACGCGGGTAGATATCAAACGGCCCGGATCACGCCGAGATATCGGTCACGACAACGGATGCGGAAAATCCTGCGAAAAAATCCCCACCGGCAGCACGCATAGAGGTTTGACACGCGCAGGTAATTGGACGGGCTTCACAATGCGGCACCCACCGCTGTACAAATGATTACCAGGGAAAGCAACATTGTCCCGAAGTGCCGGCATCAGTCGGCCAACATCCGCGCTCACAGCCGGAAGGCCGGCATCCGCGCATGTCAGACGCGCAGGTGCCGTAGGAAAGGACCGATATCCGTGGCTCAGCGCGTAGTGGTCACGCTCTCCGACGACATCGACGGGGGAGCAGCGGCGGAAACGGTCACCTTCGCCCTGGACGGTAAGTCGTACGAGATCGACCTCAATCCGTCCAATGCAAAGAAACTGCGCAAGGCCCTGGCGCCGTACATGGCAGCCGGCCGAAAGCAGACAAACGCCAGCAAGCACGGCAACGTGCCCGTCTCGTACCGGCACACCTCGCTCGCACCGGACCCGGCGGCGGTACGCGCCTGGGCCCGCTCGCACCGGATGGAGGTGCCGGCCCGCGGCCGGATTCCCAAGAAGGTCTACGAGGCGTTCCAGGAAGCCAGTTGAGCCGACGGGCCGGACGGAGGGCCGCCACGGGGCCGTCCGACGGCCCGTCAGCGGGCCTGCCGGCGACACCCTGCGGGAGCCGACTTGCGCGACACCCCTGCAGGTCGGCTAGAGTCTGGAGCACGCCGAAGGGCAAGGCCGCAAAGCCGAACCCCACGCAGCGTGCGGGTGTAGTTCAGTAGTAGAACATCCCCCTTCCAGGGGGAAGGCGCAGTGTGCAATTCCTGTCACCCGCTCTGCATCGCTCTTCTCAGACCACTCCGGTGGATCGGGTAGAGTAGTGCTCGCTCCACCGGTGAAAGCCGAGTGGCTGCAATGCGGACGTAGCTCAGTTGGTAGAGCGCAACCTTGCCAAGGTTGAGGTCGCCAGTTCGAACCTGGTCGTCCGCTCTTGATCGAAGGCCCCGGTCGATTTCGACCGGGGCCTTCGTCGTATTCGTTTCCGGGCTCACCCATGTCGTTTGCCGGCGCACCCATGACGTTCTCGTGCGCACCCCTGACGTTTGTCATGGACAGCGGTGACAGTCCGCACTCCTTCCCGCCCTGTCCGGGAGGAAGTCCTGAGTCATGACCAGCGGCGATATTCCCGATGGATCCGGCGGCCTCACGCGCACGGCTCCGCGTGAGCCCGTCCTGCAGGAACGACGATGAACGATCTGGAGATGCCGGGGGCGGACGGTGTGAGCGTCGCCACATCACTGCGGTCCGAACTCCCGGGCCGCCGGACCATGATCGTGACCAGTCACGGCAGGCCGGGCCACCTCAAGCGCGCCCTCGCGGCGGGCGTCCGGGCCTTCGTGCCCAAGACCGTCAGCGCCCGGCAGCCGGCCGGGATCATCCGTACCGTGCATGCCGGAAACCGTTACGTGGACCCGGAGTTGGCAGCCGACGCGATCGCCGCCGGGGACTCGCCGCTGACCGTGCGCGAGACCGAGGTACTGGAACCGGCGGCGGACGGGGCACCGGTCGCGGAGATCGCGGAGCGGGCCTCGCTGTCCCAGGGAACCGTACGGAACTACCTCTCGGCGGCGGCCTCGAAGCTCGGGGCGGAGAACCGTCACACGGCAGTGCGTCTCGCGCGGGAGCGGGGATGGGTATAGTGGTTCTCGCGCTTCGGCGCTTGCGGACGTAGCTCAGTTGGTAGAGCGCAACCTTGCCAAGGTTGAGGTCGCCAGTTCGAACCTGGTCGTCCGCTCGGTTCAGCAAGAAGCCCCCGGCCTTTCGGCCGGGGGCTTCTTCGTATGCTGCGGGGCGGCTACTGCCAGGGCGTACCGGTCAGGAGCTCGTACGCCTCCAGGTACTTGGCGCGGGTCGCGTCCACGATCTCCTGCGGCAGAGCCGGCGGCGGCTGCTCGCTCTTGCGGTCCCAGCCGGAGGCCGGGGAGGTCAGCCAGTCGCGGACGAACTGCTTGTCGTACGAGGGCTGGGCGTGGCCCGGCTCCCAGGTGGCGGCCGGCCAGAAGCGGGAGGAGTCCGGGGTCAGCACCTCGTCGGCGATGATCAGTTCCTCGCCGCCGTCGGCGGTGGGTGCGAACCCGAACTCGAACTTGGTGTCCGCGAGGATGATCCCGCGCTCGCGCGCGATGTCACGGGCCCGGCTGTATACGTCCAGGGTCGTGCGGCGCAGTTGCGCGGCGGTCTCGGCACCGACCTGGCGGGCCACTTCCTCGTAGCTGACGTTCTCGTCGTGGTCGCCGACGGCCGCCTTGGTGGCGGGGGTGAAGATCGGCGCCGGCAGCTCGGAGCCGTCGACGAGGCCCTCGGGGAGAGCGAGACCGCAGACGGTGCGGGACGCGTCGTACTCCACCAGGCCGGAGCCGGTCAGGTAGCCGCGGGCGACGCACTCGACCGGGACCATCCGCAGCGACTTGCAGATCGTCGTGCGGCCGGCCCAGTCCGCCGGGGCGCCTGCGGGCAGCTCCGTGGACAGGACGTGGTTCGGTACGAGATCGGCGAGCTGGTCGAACCACCACAGCGAGAGCCGGGTCAGGACGCGGCCCTTGTCCGGGATCTCGGTGGGCAGCACCCAGTCGTACGCGGACATCCGGTCGCTGGCGACCATGACGAGGTCACCGGCCTCGTTGCGGTACAGGTCGCGCACCTTGCCCGTGTGCAGGTGGGTGAGCCCCGGAACCTGCACGGGCTCGGGCTTTTCTACAAATCCGGACACGCTGCCTCCGCGTAGGTTGATCCAGGAGCTGTTCCGATTGTCCCGTATCCGGGTGCGGGCGGCTGCGGAGGGGGTGGCGGATGGGGTGGCCGGCGGCGGACGGGGACGCCCGTGTCCTCAGGCGCGCTTGCAGATGCGGTCGAGGAGGTTGGCGGTGGCCCGCTGGATGCGCGGGTCCACATGGCCGGGGCGGTCCAGGGCCGGGGACCAGGCGAAGGTGCCGGAGGCGAAGACGAGCGCGCCGGACGGGGCCCGGTACAGGGATGTCTCCTGGTGGCGCGTGACACCCTCGCTGTCCGCGTACGGGGAGTGGGCGAGCAGGATGCGGTTGTCGTGCTCGGGGAGCGTGGTGCGCGGGAAGTAGCGGTCGGCCTCGCCGGCGACCAGGCCGTCGATCTCGTCGCCCTCACCGGCGCCCGTCGCGTCCCAGAGCCAGTGCTCCGCGTTCCGCACGACCAGGGGGTGGGGATCGGGGACCCGGCCGGCGTACTGGATGCCGAGGAGCTGCTGCTCGGCGCGGTCGACCTCGCGCCAGAGCGCCGGTTTCCCCGGTCCCCGGCGTTTGCGGCAGGTGAGCAGCCGGTCGGGGACGCCGGACGGCGACGGGGCGAGGCTGACCTGCCAGTACATGGTGTTGGCGGAGAGGAAGACCAGCGAGGTGCCGTTGTCCCGGGCGCGCTCGGCGGTCCGGCGCATGGACACCGACCAGTACTCGTCGTGGCCCGGGAAGACCAGGCCCCGGTAGCGGCTCGGGTCGACACGGCCCGCGTGCAGGTCACGGGTGTCGGCGTAGGCGATGTCGTAGCCGTAGCGCTCGGCCCAGCGGATGAAGTCGTAGGCGTGGCCGACGTGCAGCGGGAGGCCGGCGCCCGCGTAGGGGCGGTCGAAGGAGACGGTGACGGCCGCGTCCTCCTCCCCCAGCAGTCGGCCCTGTTCGTCCCAGGCGTGGTACAGGCTGGCGCCGGTGTGCCCGTCCTCCGGATAGAGGTTGTACGCCTGCCACGTGATGTCCGGGAGGATCAGCAGCAGATCGGCGGGCTGGTCGTCGCGGACCGTGAACGGGATGTGGGAGCGGTAGCCGTCGACCGTGGTGAGCACGGCGACGTACGCGCCGATCGACCAGTAGGTCGGGATCTGGAGCCGCCAGGACTGCCACCAGTGGTGGCAGGAGACCGTGCGGTCGGCGGTGAGGGGGGCCGGCTGAACGATGCCGGAGAGCCGCGGACTCGTGGTGATCTTCGCGGCGCCGTCACCCCCGTAGTGACCGATCCGGTAGATGTCCACGGAGAACTGCTGGGGCGGGTCCACCGTGATGTGGAAGTCGATCGCCTCGCCGGGGGCCGCGGCGCCGGTCGAGATGAAGCCCTTGATCTGCCGGCGGACGTCGTCGGCGGTACGGGTGCCACCGCCGGTGGAACCGCGGGGCAGCGTGGGGTCTGCGTACCAGGGCACTACCTGACCGGTGTCGTCGAAGTAGTTCTCACTGCCGCGCAGCCAGGGGAGGGGGCCCTGGCCGAAAGGGTCCGTGACGGCATGCGCGAGGGCACCCGACTCCCAACGACGAATCTGCTCCGCCCCCATAACGCTCCCCTCCCTCAGGCCCCCGGAACAACTGTGGTGCGCCGATTGTCAGCGTCGCTCCCCAGCACATCACATAACGCATGCACTCCGTCACCCTTCGTCGCGAATTGACGTGACCGGAACCTGCCGTTCCGAATGTGGAGCGCCCTCGGAACACGTATCGCCGTCCGTCCAGGCTTGTTTGAGACGTTCCGTAGGCGACGGAGGGAGCCGTTTCGGGCGGGTGGGATGGATGGGGTGAGAGAGGTGGGCGGGGCGCAGGGGCCTGCTCAGGACGGGAGGGCAGGGTGAGTGGGACGCAGGGGTTGGGCAGAGGGCGGGCTGGACGGGCGAACAGACCCTGCCTCAGACGAGTCGGACAGGCTGCCCTGCCTCAGACGAGTCGGACAGGCTGCCCTGCCTCAGACGAGTCGGACAGGCTGCCCTGCCTCAGACGAGTCGGACAGGCTGCCCTGCCTCAGACGAGTCGGACGGGCTTGTCCGTGCGTACGCCGACCGCGGCGAGCCAGGTGCGCAGAGGCCCTGCGTCGCCGTCCTCGACCAGGCTGAGGACCGGGCCGCCGAGATCCGACCGGCGCTCGCCGTCGACGAGCAGCGCCGGGCCGTCCAGCCAGTCGAGGCCGGGTGCCGCGCCCGCAGTGTCGACGGCGGCGCAGCAGACCATCGCCGCGACATGGTCGGCGAGCAGCTCGGTCCCCGTACGGGGCGGCTGGAGCGGGAAGAGCGGCAGGGGGTCGGGCCCCCACAGGTCCAGCACGTCATCGCCGCGGCCGCCCGTGCCGCCGGAACCGCCGGGGGCCGGCTGCGGGGCCTGTTCCTGCGCCAGGGCCTCGTCACGGGCCACCGCCGCGCTGATCCCGGCCGCGAGCTCCTCGCCGCTGCCGTCACCCGCCGCGAGATGGTCGACGACGCGCGCCAGGGTCGCCACCCCGCCGGCGGCGGTCGCGGGCGGGGTGCCCATGGTGTCCAGGACGCGGTGCAGCCTTGCCGCCTCGGTACGCCACTTCCGGTCGACGACCTCGTCGGGATACTGCTGCCAGTCCACCGGCGCCCAGTCGGGCCCCGTCTCCGCGGGGCCGCCGTGGAAGAGCCGGGCGGCCAGCAGGGACGCCGCCTCGTCGGCTGCTCCCGGCTCCTCCAGGAGGTCACAGGCAGGGCGCTCGCCGAGCCGGGAGGTGAACCCCTCGGCCAGCCGGTCACGCCGGGAGAGCTCGGTGAGGGCGGAGACCACGCCCACGTCCAGCTGCGAGGGCCAGCGCCCCATCCGCCAGGCGGGGAGCGCGACGCGGGTGAGCAGCCGGTCCCAGCCCGCGTAGGCGAGCCCGACCTGCTCCTGGGCGACGATCCGCAGCCCGTAGTCCACGGCCTGGGCTCGCGTCGACGCGGCGGCGGCGACGCCCCGCTCCATTTCCGTGGCGTGGCTGCGACAGCTGCGCAGCAGTACCCGCGCGATCCGGCCGATGAAGGCGCGCGGCAGCCGCAGGACCGAGCGCAGCGGCCCCCGGACGGGTGTCGCCGCGTCGGCGACCGCGCCGTCCAGACCTCGGACGAAGCGCCGGGCCGCGGCTATGTCGGGGTGGGCGGAGGGGCCCGTGCCGGCGACGACCGGGGCGAGCACCGCCCGCAGCTCCGCGACCCGCATCCACCAGAGGAACGGTGAGCCGATGACCAGGACGGGCGCCGCCTCCACCCGGCGGAACCGTCCCGATGCGCGCTTCGGGCCGTCCTCCGGCCCGCTCGGGTCACGGCGGGCGGCTTCCCTGGCCGCCCGGTCCGCGGCCGGGTGGGTGCGGTCCTCCAGCCAGCTGTCGCAGTCGGGCGTGAGCGCGATGGCCGAGGGCGCGGGCACACCGAGCCGCTCCGCGAGGTCACGGACCAGCCGGTAGAGATCGGGGGCCGCCGCCTCGCTGAGCGGGACGGTCGGGCTGACCGCCGGCTTCGCCCGTACGACCGCGATCGCGACCGCTGCCGCGATCAGCAGAACGGCGACGGCGCAGACCGTCACGGCCCAGCGCGCCGCATTCCAGCCGCTGCCGTCGGCGAAGCCCTGCGCGCCTGCGGCGAACAGCACGACGGCCGCGGCGGCCGGCAGCAGTGCCACGGCCGTCGCCCTGCTGCGGATGCGCAGCAGCGCGAGCGCCCTGGCACGCGCTGTCTGCGCACCCAGATCCTCACCTGTACCGGTACCGGACACGGCCGGACGTCACCCCCTCTGCCCCGCGGCGGTGTTGCTCACTCCCCCACTGTGGCACCCGTCACTGACATCGCAATGCCGGTGGGCCAAGTGCCGGAACGCTTGCGCCGCACCCTAGTTGGGGCTTCGGCAGGCGTCATCCGGATGGCTCAGTCGTCACTCGATGGAATGGCTTTGGGCAAAGGTGCTGACGCGCCGCTGTCCATGGGGCAGCGGCGCGTCAGTGGTGGTCAGCGGTGCGTGAGTGATGGGCCGGCGGTACGGCTCAGGCCTCCGCGGCCTTCTTCGCGATGTCCGTACGGAGCTGGGAGCCGTCGAGCCGGATCCGGGCCGCCGCCGCGTAGGCGCGCTCACGGGCGCCGGCGAGGTCCTTGGCGGTCGCCGTCACGGAGAGCACCCGGCCCCCCGCGCTGACGACCGTGTCGCCCTCCAGCCGGGTCCCGGCGTGCAGGACGTACGCGTGCGGGGCATCCTGTGCCGCGACCTCGTCGAGGCCCTCGATGGGGTCACCCGTTCGCGGGGTGTCCGGGTAGTTGTGGGACGCGATGACGACGGTGACGGCGGCGTCGTCGCGCCACTTCAGCGGGGGCAGCTCGTCCAGCGTGCCATTGGCCGAGCCCAGCAGGACACCGGCCAGCGGGGTCTTCAGACGGGCCAGGACCACCTGGGTCTCCGGGTCGCCGAAGCGGGCGTTGAACTCGATGACCCGTACGCCGCGCGAGGTGATCGCGAGACCCGCGTACAGCAGCCCCGAGAAGGGCGTGCCGCGGCGGCGGAGTTCGTCGACGGTCGGCTGGAGGACCGACTGCATGACCTCGTCGACGAGCTTGGGGTCGGCCCACGGCAGCGGGGAGTAGGCACCCATGCCGCCCGTGTTCGGGCCCTCGTCGTTGTCGAGGGCCCGCTTGAAGTCCTGGGCGGGCTGGAGCGGCAGCACGGTGGTGCCGTCGGTGATCGCGAAGAGGCTCACCTCGGGGCCGTCGAGGAACTCCTCGATGACCACGCGGTCGCAGGCCAGCGCATGGGCGCGGGCCGCCTCGACGTCATCGGTGACGACGACGCCCTTGCCCGCGGCGAGACCGTCGTCCTTGACGACGTACGGGGCACCGAACGCGTCGAGGGCCGTGTCGATCTCGGCAGGGGTGGTGCAGACGTAGCTGCGGGCGGTCGGGACGCCGGCCCCGGCCATCACGTCCTTGGCGAACGCCTTGGAGCCCTCCAGCCGGGCGGCCTCGCCGGACGGACCGAAGCAGGGGATGCCCGCGGCGCGCACGGCGTCGGCGACCCCGGCGACAAGCGGCGCCTCCGGGCCGACGACCACCAGCTCGGCACCCAGTCCGGTGCCGAGGCGCGCGACGGCAGCGCCGTCGAGGGCGTCGACCGGGTGCAGTTCGGCCACCTCTGCGATGCCGGCGTTGCCGGGGGCGCAGTACAGAGCGGTGACGTCGGGGTCGAGGGAAAGAGAGCGGCACAGGGCGTGTTCGCGGGCGCCGCCGCCGATGACGAGGACCTTCACGGGGTGCAGCCTAGCCGCCGGTGCAGTGCGCTCTTGACGGGCGCCGCTCCGTGGACACCCCCGGCGCCCGCCCCGGCGAGGGCCCGGCCCCCGGTGGAGGACCACAGCGCCGTACCGGCCCCCCGCTTCTTTGTCCCCGCCCCCCGTCCCCGTCCGGCCCGCCTACTCGTTGTTGAACTCCTCGACGACCGTGGCGCCCAGTTCGCGGACGATCAGGTCGTGGCCGGACAGGGCGGAGTCGACGAGGTCCGGATCGTCGGCCTCGGGGGTGTCGTCCTCGGGGGCGACCGACCGGGGCGGTTCCGGAGCTGCGTACGACGGGGGCGCGGTCTCACCCGCGGGGCTGCCGCCGCCCGGCTGGTGCTGCTCGGGCGCGGGCCGGGGCTCGTAGGCCTGCGGTGCGGGGGCCGCGGGGCGCTGCGGGGCCTGCGGTGCGGCTGCGGAGGGACGGCCGCCGCCGGCCTGCGGGGGCTGTCCGGCACCGCCCGACGGGTCGACGATCGCCTCGATCTTCCACTGGGCGTTGAACCGCTCGGCCAGTGCCTGCTTCAGCACGTCCTCGCTGCCGCTGCTCGTGAAGTTGTCGCGGGCGCCGGCGTTGAGGAAGCCGATCTGCAGGGTGGCTCCGTCGAAGCCGGTGACCTGCGCGTTCTGGCTGAGCAGGATCCAGGTGAACCGGCGGCGGCCCTTGACCGCCTCCAGGATGTCCGGCCACATGTTGCGCACCTGTCCGGCGCCCTGCGTCATGCCCGGAGCGGGCTGTGCGGCGGCGGGCGCGGGGGTGGCAGGAGTGGCAGGGGCGGCCGCCGGCGCGGGGGTGGCCTGGGGGGCCGGTGCCTGGCCCGGGGTGGAGGCCGTCGGCCAGCCTCCGGGCCGGCGCCCCTGCTCGGGTGCGGCGGCAGCGGGCCAGGCGCCCGGCCGCTGACCGGCGGCTGGGGCGGCCTCGGCGGGCGGCGGCTGGACGGGGGCGACGGGCGGGGCGGCCTGCACGGGGGCGGGCGGCGGCGGGGGCGCGTCCCCGCGTGCTGCGGCGCGCGCGGCAGGGGGCCCGGACCCGGCCTCCGGCTGCATGACCGGGGCTTGCACGGGTGCTTGAGGTGCGACGGGGGCGGGGGCATGGGCCAGGGCCTCGGGCCCGGGGACGTATCCCATGGCGGGACCGGGGCCGGTGGTCGCGAAGGACGCGCCCCGCTCCAGCCGGTCCAGCCGGGCCTGAAGGGAACGCTCGTCGTCGAAGGCCGCGGGCAGCAGCACCCGGGCGCAGATGAGCTCGACCTGGAGCCGCGGCGAGGTCGCCCCGCGCATCTCCGTGAGCCCCTCGTTGACGAGGTCGGCGGCGCGGCTCAGCTCGGCGGCGCCGAAGACGGACGCCTGGGCCTGCATCCGCTCGACGACATCGGACGGTGCGTCGATGAGCCCCTTCTCCCCGGCGTCCGGCACGGCCGCCAGGATCACCAGGTCGCGCAGCCGCTCCAGAAGGTCGGCGACGAAGCGCCGCGGGTCGTTGCCGCCCTCGATGACCCGGTCCACGGCCTCGAAGGCCGCGGCCCCGTCGCCGGCCGCGAAGGCCTCCACGATCGAGTCGAGCAGCGAGCCGTCCGTATAGCCGAGCAGGGACGTCGCCATGGCATACGTCACACCCTCGTCGCCCGCGCCGGCCAGCAGCTGGTCCATGACGGACATCGAGTCACGGACGGACCCGGCACCTGCCCGCACGACGAGCGGCAGCACCCCGTCCTCGACGTAGCTGTTCTCCTTGCCGCACACCTCGGCGAGGTATTCGCGCAGCGTCCCCGGCGGCACGAGCCGGAACGGGTAGTGATGGGTACGCGACCGGATGGTGCCGATGACCTTCTCGGGCTCCGTGGTCGCGAAGATGAACTTGAGGTGCTCCGGCGGCTCCTCGACCACCTTCAGCAGGGCGTTGAACCCCGCCGATGTGACCATGTGCGCCTCGTCGATGATGTAGATCTTGTAACGACTCGACGCGGGCCCGAAGAACGCCTTCTCCCGCAGATCACGGGCATCGTCCACACCACCGTGCGAAGCGGCGTCGATCTCGATCACATCGATCGATCCCGGCCCGTTGCGCGCGAGGTCCTGGCAGGACTGGCACTCCCCGCACGGCGTGGGCGTGGGCCCCTGCTCGCAGTTCAGACAGCGGGCCAGGATGCGCGCGCTGGTCGTCTTGCCGCAGCCTCGCGGACCACTGAACAGGTACGCGTGATTGACCCGGTTGTTCCGCAGGGCCTGCTGCAGCGGGTCAGTGACATGCTCCTGACCGATGACCTCGGCGAACGACTCGGGGCGATAGCGGCGGTACAGCGCAAGGGACGACACACATACGAGGTTATCGGGGCGGACCGACAACCGGCCCCGGACCGGGCACACCACCGGCTCCCGGAACGCCCTCACCACGGAAAACCCACGCCCCTGGACACGTACCGGGCCCCGGAAAACACAAGGGCCCCCCACGCACCCGCCAGAGCCAACCTACCCTTGCTGCCTTCCGGCCCTGGGGGAGTTCAGTCAGATAGCGCCACGTGAGGGGCTGACGCCCACCTTAGCCGATCCCCACCCCCACAAGTCCACCTCCCCCACCCCCGGGAAGCCCGCCGGGACGGCTCCGGGACCTCCTGCGGGGAACGGGTTCGCGAGCACTCCTCAACGTCTTGTATTGTTTGCCGCGGAGGATTCGCCTAGTGGCCTAGGGCGCACGCTTGGAAAGCGTGTTGGGGGCAACCCCTCACGAGTTCGAATCTCGTATCCTCCGCCATTGCTCTCACCGGGCAATACGTCGAAGGGCCCCACCGCTTGCGGTGGGGCCCTTCGACGTTGAGGGTTGCAGTTCCGGCTATCGCCCGTTGAGGACGGACCGGCACACGTTGCAGTACATGGCGGCGTTCAGCCCGTAGCGCCGCATCATCTGGCCGCAGCCAGCGCACAGCCCGAGCTCCCACGGCGGGCATCCCAGTGCGGCCGAGGCGGCGGCGCGTTCCACGGTGGTGATCTGCAACGGGTCGCGGGAGCGCTGGACCGGCATGCGGGGAAGCGTGAAGCCACCGGTCGGCTGGTCGAGGTCACGGATGGGCCGGCCGTCGCTGACGAACCAGCTCTCCCCCCCCTGCTCGGCAGGCGCGGTCGATTTCCTGCTCGGCGAAGCTGATCACATCGTCCTCCTCTTCGGCCGGGGCTGCGGGCAGAGGTGTCTTCTCGCCGATGAGCTCCTGCCACAGCGCGCAGTCGTCGGCCGAGACCCACATGTGCCGACCGGCACGGCCGCTTCCTCGGTTGGGCACGTAGACCGGGACGCTCTCACCAGTGGCGCTCTGCAGGACTAAGTCCTCGATGAAGACCGGCTTCTCCTCCGGGAGGCACAGTGCGGGCACGAACCAGTCCGCGTGAATCGCGCCACAGTGGCCGGCACCCTCACTGATGAGGCAGTGGCACGACCCCACTGCTGTGCTCACCGAGGCAGCGGCCCGAAGGGAACTGGGCACGGTGGCGCACATGAGTGACGTACTCGTGTGGCGGCTACGCCGTTCAGCCGGCCTTCCTGCCGACCCCCGGCACCTCCAGGTCCCGCCCACTCATGAGAGGCGCCCGGTTGTCTCACCGGAGCCAGTAGCCCGGAGCGAAGTCATGCCTCTGAATGGCTCCCCACGGCGGCGCTGAACCGCACGTTCCAGCCCTGCCGCACCAGCCCCACACTCGTGGCGTTTCAAAGGGAGCAGGCTCGGCAGGGCTCACGCCAGCAGGACAGCGTCGAGGTAGCGCTGCACCGGCTCGAACAGCCCGTACGGCACGTACTGAGGAATTTCACCGAGCGTGGCCCAGACCGTGTCGGCCACTTCACCAGCGCTCGCCACAGCCGCCTCGCCCCCGACGGGCCGACATACGACGTAGTGAATCTCCCGGCCCGTCAGAGGGTGCACTCGGCACCCCAGTGACTTTTGTGGGGCCACCCGTAGCCCGGTCTCTTCTTGGGTCTCACGTACGGCGGCTTCTTCGGGTGTTTCGTCGGGTTCGATCTTTCCCGCCGGGAACTGCCATGAGAGGGCGCCTTCCGTCACGCGTCGTTGTACGAGCAGAACGCGCGCATCCCGAGCGACGATGGCAGCAGCGACCGCCATTTCTGCCCTTCTGGTCACAGGGGTTCCCCCTCCGAGAGCCATCCTTGACGCACAACACCGTGGCCTTATCCCTTGATGGGCAGGTCCCTGGCCAAGTAGTAAGCGTGCAGCGCTGCCTCGCTGCCGGAGCCCAGGGCGGTCATGATCCGTTGGAAGCGGGCGGAGCGGAGGTCGCCGGCCACGATGACGCGGGGGTGCTGGTCGGTGGGCGGGCAGTATCCGTCCGTGCCACGGATCAGGTCTCCTGGTGGGACTGCTGGGGCGCTTCCCAGGCTGAGGAACGCCGCGGCCGCCGTGATCGTCCGGTGGATCCCGTCCCGTCCCACTGCCTCGGCCGACAGCTGGGCACCTTCCCCACCGTGCAGCGTCAGGTGATCGACGGGGAGGAGTGTGACCCGTGGGTCATCGCGGATCTCGTCGATCTTGTACGCGTCGGTCGCCGGGTACGCCACGAGGAGGCGCGTGCCCGTGGTCGGGTGGGCGCGCAGGAAGGTGCCGATCGGGCGGTCGCCACCGAGGACGAGGAGGGTCCGGCCTTGGGCGTCGTCGGCGTTGGCCTGCCAGAGCGCAGGCAAGGTCAGGTCGGCGGGGGCGGTGATCCAGGGCGCGTCGCTGGGTTGGAGAGGGCCGACGCCCGTGGCGACGATGGCGTACGGGGCGGTGGGGGTAGCGCCCGTGTCCAACGTGACGGTCACCTGGTCGTCGTCGGCGTGAAGCTCGTTGACGTGCCGACCGAGTGCGAGGCGGCACAGCTCCGTGTTCTTCAGCTCGGCGTCGATGGCGTCGGCCAGCTCGGGGCCGCTGGTGTAGCCGCCGATGACGTTGTTCAGGGCCGGGATCCGGTACAGGTTCCGGCACAGCCGGTCCGGCTCGACCAGGATCGAGCGCATGCCGACGCTGGCGGCCATGCGTGCGGCAGCGCATCCGGCGGGTCCGCCGCCGATGATGACGAGGTCGGTGTCGTACAGCGTGTCGCCCATGGGGCTATTCCAGCACCGGGGCCCCGGCATACGCGGCGAGTTGATCGACCACGTGGTCCGCGGTGACAAGTTGGCCGGTTCCGATCAGGCGCCGGGCGACGACGAGGCCGGCGGCGTGTACGTCAGGGCCGGCGTCGCTGGCGCAGGCATCGGTGACGATCCAGGGTGCGTAGCCGTGTTCGAAGGCGTCGGCCGCGGACTTCAGGACGCAGCTCTCGGTAGCGATTCCGCAGAAGACGAGGTCGGTCCATCCGCCCCCGCGGACCAGTTCGGCTGCCTGGAGGGTGAAGAGCGTGTAGCCGGTCTTGTCGACGACAGCCTGCGCGCGGGCTGCCGCATCCGCGAGCTCGGGGACGATGGCGGTCTCCGGTGGTCCTTGGAGTCGGCGCCACTGGAAGAAGCGCTCGTAAGGGCTGTCCGGATAGTTGAAGTACCGGGTGAAGATCACGGGTCGGCCCGCGGCGGTCCACTGGGCGACAAGATCGGAGACCGCAGGCACGGCGTGGCGGCTTCGCTCGTTCACGAAGCCGTTCTGCATGTCGATCACGACCAGCGCGGCGCTGCCGATGTCCATCCGTTGCTTCTCCTGCTCTGTGTTCTCACCCGACGCCCTCTCGCAGAGCGTCCTGCGCGGCGCGCAGCCGTTCGGCCAGCCCGCTGGTCTTCATGATGGCCTCCCGCATCAGAACGTGTTGAGCGGTCTCCTGGGCTCGGGCGGTGGTGAGCCGGGAGGAGGCGGCACGCAGGAAGCGCCAGCCGTACTGCTCGGGCATGAAGGGGTCCTGACCGTCCTCGATCATCTGCTGCACCTGGCGGGTGAAACACCAGAGGGCTTGGACGGTCAGTTCGCAGGTGACCAACTCGTCGATCGTGAGGCTGCGCTCGCGGGAGTGGGACGCGTAGGCGACGCCGGACCAGCCCGCGTAGGCGGTGGACACACCCCGTACGCCGAAGGACACGATGTCGGGGTGGTCGAAGCCGGTGGCGAGGAGAGGCTCCTCGCCACCGGCCAGAGGAGCGGGCCCGCCCGGGGCGCCGCGGTCGACAAGGACGGAGGGCGTGGACAGCAGGCGCAGGGCGGTGTCGTGAGCGTCGCCGGACCAGGGCCCCGAGGTGAGCCAGTAGAGGGAGAGGACGTACTCGGGGTTGGGAACGCGGGCGGGTTCCTCGTCCAGGAGGTCGCGGAGCTTGTCTCGTGCCCAGGGCAAGTCGGAGGCGTAGGAGCGGTACCGCCAGACCGCGAGGTCGGTGAGCGCGGCGGGCTTGTGCGGCTGAAAGAGGTGGAAGACGGCCACCCCGCACGCGAAGACGTGAAGGACGCATTCCTGTGCCTCGGGGTGGTCGACGCGTGCCGAGGAGGACTCCAGCCACTCGTCGTGAGTGCTCGGTCTCATGTGCGCGCGGAGTCGGCCGGCGCGTTCGGTGCCGATGAAAACTGGCAGGAACTTGTGGGAGTCGACTTCGATTCGGCCTGTCACGGGTGGCGCAGCGCCGTTTGTTCCCAGTGCCGCCGCGAACCGCGTCTGCGCTTCGCCCGACGCATGGTCGAGCGCGGTGTCGAGCACAGCCTGAGACTCGGCACGCGGCTGGTAACCCGCGCCACCACCCTCCCAGTTCGACACGGTCCGGTCGCTGACCCCGAGGTAGGCGGCGAAGTCACGCAGGCTCATGCGAAGGGCTTCGCGCAGCAGCCGTGCTTCGCGGCCGGACCATCTCTGCACAGTCACCACCGTCGTACCCCCCGCCCGTCACCTGGTGAAACGCCGAAACCCCCTGTGCGGGCAGTCCTGTTCGGCATAACTGCGGCATTGCTGCAGCACCCGTGCGTCACACTCAGCGATCAGTTTGCACCATGCTGTATTCACGAACCGGGGAAAGTGGCCACAGCCAAAGAGCGCCCCTCCGCCCGTTCTCTCCGGTTACACACCCAAGGAGCAAACGGCATGACCGACATCGTCAAGCGCAACGCCCGCGCCATCCTTCTCGACGGCGACGAACTGGTCCTCATCAAGCGCACCAAGCCCGGCAGGGAGCCGTATTGGGTGTCGGTCGGCGGAGGCGTCGAGGCAGAGGACGCGACCATCGAGGCGGCGCTGCACCGGGAGGTGTTCGAGGAACTGGGCGGCAAGCTGGAGCGCGCCGAGCTCGTGCACCTCATCACCGACGTGCTGGAGGGAGGCGTCGGAGTCCAGCACATCTTCGCGGCGCGCCTGGAGTCGATGGACCTGGCCGCACGGACGGGCACCGAGTTCGACAAGCCGGAGCGGGGCGGGTACGAGGTGGTCCGGGTGCCCTTCACCGCCCAGGCCGTCCGTGAGCTGAACCTGATGCCACCGGAGTTGGCTGAGTTCATCGCCACGAACACCGACGCGATCAGCTCCGTTCTCGACACACCGATCCGCGAGGCATGAGCGATGGAGCGGTTACCGGCCTTCGTCAGCCTCAACGGCCCTGACAACGTCGGCAAGACGACCCACCTCGATCGGCTGGCCGCGCGCCGTCACGTCTTTCAGCCGCTGGGGGCTGTCCACGAGCACGACCCCGAGCCGTGGGCGCGGGTAGCGGCCGGCGACTACGCCCTGTGGTGGTTCGAGACGTCCACGACGGTCGAGCTGACGGAGATGTTGCTCGTCGGTCACGCCAAGCGGGCCGCCGCACGCGAGCCCGGTCGTACGGGACTGCTGGACCGTGGCCTGCCCATGCTCCTCGCTGTAGCCACTGCAACATGCATGGTCAAGGACGGGCTGACGGTAGGCGAGGCGTTCAAGACCGTGACGGACATCGCCGGTTCGCGCGCCACCGCATCGGAGACCTCGGTGCTGCTGCTCGCATCCCTCGACGCCGAGCGTAGTTACGCCATCACCAGCGCCCGCGAGGGCCGCCCGTGGACCGGGATCTACCCGGCCTATCAGAAGACGCTGCACGCCGTTCTGCTTCACCAGGCCGGCCACGGCACGTACGCCGCCGTCGTGGACTGCGAGAACCGCTCCTTGGACGACGTGCACAGCGCCGTACTCGATCACCTTGACCTCGCTCCACTCACCGACGGGAGTCCCCGATGACTCAGAACTCCCCGCCCCTGGTGCTGCCTCCGGGGCTCGCCCGCGCCATGGCCACCCTCCAGGACAAGGACCGGCACCGCCTGGACGACACCGTCACCCGGCTCCACGCCGTCAACGGGCGTCTGTGGGACACCGAGGACCGGGTGCGTAGCACCTTGCTCTCCGCCGCCCAGGTCGCCGACTGCAAGCGAGAGATCGACCAGCTCAACGCCGAACGCAACGCCCTCGCCGAACGGGCTGACGAAGTGCTCGGCTCGCTGGCGGACGCGGGCCGTGCCGATGTGCCGCTGCACACCGAGACGCTCGCCTCCGTCGTGGACCGCATGTCGGTGCTGACGCTGCGGATCTGGCACAGCGAGCGTGCGGCGGGCCGCGATGAGCTGGCCGCGCGACGTGTCCCGGCCCTTCACGGGCAACGTGAGGAGCTGTGCGCCGCTCTCGACGCGCTGGTCTCCGATGCCGTCGCCGGCCGTCGTCGGCTCCCCGTGCCGGCCCGCTTCAAGCTGTACGGGCGGGAGGACGTCGCTCCGGCGGAGATCAAGCCGAGTCGGCATCTGCGCCAGGTACTCGCCTTCGGCGGGCTGAGCGAGTGCGGGAAGAGCACCAGCGCACAGTTCGTCCAGCGGACCTGCGGCGCCCAACGCCTCAAGATCGGCTTCCTGTTACGGCAGGCAGCCCATCGGGAAGGGCTCGCGGACCCGTACGCGCTCTCAGCCCGTCGGCAGGCCGAACTGCTCCTCGGTGAGCTGAACCGCTTCGCGGACGCCCACGTCGACACGAAGCTGTTCACCATCGAGTCCGTCCACGACGATGCCTCAATCGCCGAGCTCAAGCAGCTCATGGGCAACACACTCCAGATCGTCTACCTGGACGCCTCCTTCGCCGTACGCGTCGAGCGGTCCGGCACACCGGCCCAGGCCGTCGCCGCGAAGGACGAGATCAAGATGAGCCGCGGCGCCCATCAGGTCGCCGCTCTGGCCGACCACGTCATCGACAACACCGGCAGCATCGCAGCCCTTCGCGCCCGCCTCCGGCGCATCGCCGCCCCGCCCTCCACGCCTGCGCTGCGCGTGGCCACCCCGTACGGGCTCGGTCTTCCGGCAGCAGTCGCGTCGGCGACGGCCGACTTCACCGACGCGGTACGGGCGTACGGACCCGGCGTCCGACTCGTCGCCCTGACCGGAAGCCCCGGAGAGGGAACCTGGATCGCCGGCTGGTCCGACCTGGACCTCATGGTGATCGCCGAGCACGAGGTCATCGGCGGGATCCATGAGGCCCTGGAGCAGTACAGGACGGCCCTCGGCAGCGCGGCCTCTCTCGGCCCCACCCTCGTCACGCCCGGAGAACTGACCGCCCGACGCCTCACTCCGCGCCTGGCTTTCGTCCTTCACCAGCTCCAGCAGGGCAGCCCCGTCCTGCATGCGGCATCCGACCTCGAACTTCCGACGATCAGCCGGGACGAGCTCGCGTTCGCCGCCCTCCGCGAACTGCCCCAGGTCATGATCACCATGCGCCGTCTGCGTACTGCGGAGGGAGCGACCGCCCTGCGGCAGCTCTACAAGCACCTCGTGCTTGCCTGCCGCCTTCTCCTGCGCGAGCACAACCAGTGGGAGTCCGGCCCTGACCGGATCCTCGCCGCCGCCTCCCGCATGCCGGGTCTGACGGCCCTCGCGGTCCCTCCTCTGGCCGAGGTCGCGAACGCTTGGCGTGACGGTGACACCAAGCTCGTCCTCAAGCCCGTCACCGCGGCGGTCGACCAGCTCCTCACCTGGTACGCCCTCCAGCTCGCCGCCTGAACCACGCACCTCTCCGTCTCCCCTCTCCACCGACAGGAGCTTCGTCATGCCCGAAACCGTCACCCTGCCGCCCTTCTCCGCCCGAATCGTCGAACGGCTCAGCGTTGGAGCCACGAGCCGCCGCGAGCGTGTCATCCACTCGTTGGACGGACTGGAAAGCCCGGTGCATCCCGACACCCTCGCCAGCACGGGGGCCGATCTGTGGCGTCTGCTCCGGGAGCAGCTGCCGGACGGAGCCGGCTCCGTGGACTTCCTCCTGGGCCTGGACGCGGGCGGCATCCTGCCCACCGTCTCCCTCGCCGACGCTGCCCGCCTCCCCTACAAGATCGCCTGGAAGCTGCATCTCCCCCTGGACGGCGCTGTCCGCTTCAGCGAGCCGCACGCCATGCGTACCGACGTCTTCGCCTACGGCATCGCTCCGGGACAGCGCATCGTCATCGTGGACGACGAGATCACCACCGGTCGGACCCTGGCCGACCTCACCCGCCGCCTCCGCGAGGCCGGCGCCGTCCCGCTGGCGGCGACCTGCCTGGTGGAGGACACCACACGCGGAGCCCGCGCACTGCTCGACGAGCTGGAGCTGCCGCTGGTCTCGCTCACCACGATCAAGGGCCCGGCGTGAGCTCGGTCGCCCCGCCAGGGGTCCGGTTCCACCACGGCTCCGTGGTCGTCCCCACCGGGGCCGTCCACACCACCCCGCTGGGGTACGACCGTGGCAGCGTCCCCATCGGCGCGCCGCTCCCGCTGACTGCCTCCGCCGAGTTCGTCCACCGCCTGAGCGATTGCGGCGAGGTCGTGGTGGCCTTCGAGGGGAAGCTCGGAGACACCCTCCTCGCTCTGTCGGGGGTCCGCGCGGTGCTCGACTGGCTGCGGCTGCGGTCGGTTCGCACGTCCGTCCGGGCGGTGGGGCCGTACGCGGGGCTGGTCGCCCGGACCGGGCTGCTCGCTCAACCCCCAGTCACCACGCCCCACGGTCGACGCGCCGTGATCGGAGACCGCGCGGGGATCGAGGCGCACGGCTCCGAGGCCGTGGTGAGCCTGGTACTCGATCCAGCGGCCCCGCCCTGCTGGTCGAGCGACGGCCGCGCCCATCCGGACCTGCCGGCCCGCCACTACCTGGGGCTGGAACGCCGCCTAGGCATCCGGCTCCCCGGCACGGCCCCCTTCGCGCCGACCCTCGCGACCGGCCCGAACAATCTCGTGGAGGAGCTGCGATCGGTGGGCTGGCTGGGCGGCCTGACCATCGCCGCCATCACCGCCACCAGCTGGCCGGAGCGCAAGGACTACACCGCCCAGCGGTACATCGACCTCGCCGAGCAGATCGCCGAAGCCCAACAAGCACAGGCCCGGCTGCTGCTCATCGGCGGCACCGCGGAAGACGGCCTTCGCGTCAGCGCAGAGGCCCCTCGACGCCACGTTCAGGTGCTCCACCTGGACGGGGCGCCGGCCGACCAGCTCGCCGATCTCTTCCCGCACTGCGACCTGATCGTCGGCAACGACACCGGCCTCACCCACCTCGCCGCGATGACGCGCAGTCCCGAGAGGCCCGTCATCGGCTTGTACGCGCGCCACAGTCACAGCAAGTGGCGCACCGGGCTCCCCCATCACCACGCCGTCGCCACCGACCTGTCCGACCGCATGCACCAGGGCGACCTCTGCCCCGTCCGAGACGCCATTCCCCCGGACGTCGACATTCACATGGACGCCTTCCCGCCCGCCGAACTGGCCCGAGTGTGCCTCGACCTGCTCAACGGGGTGCGGCCATGACCCTCCGCAGCCCTCTGCGGCTCGGCCCGGTGCGCCGCTTCACTCGCAACCTGCTCTGTCCCATCGACCTCCTCGGCCGTCCCTTGCTCCTGAAGTACACGCGCCACCCGGTGGAAAGCCGCACCGAGGTGCGCGGGCACGCACGTCTGGCCCAGCACTACCGGGTGCCTACCCTCCACGCCCACCTGCGTGTGCCGGGCGGGCGGCTCCTCGCGTACGAGCGTCTGCCCGGCGGCACCGATCACGGGCTCCTGCTCGATCTCCTCAACGCGAGCGAGGCGAGCGGCGACCTCCACGCCTACATGGATCAGCTCACGGCTGCGTACCGCGAGGCCATCCTCGCGACGGCGAGGCCCACCGACCCAACACGCGTGGTCCGCAAGCTGTACTGGGACCGTGCGGCCCCCGGCGGCCGACTCGACGACTACTACGCCGGCGAGGACTTCCCCATCGCCGACGACCTCATCGACGTCCCGGTCTCTCGCCTCGGCACCTACACCCTGAACATCAACGGCCGTCGGCACCACCTGGATTGGGTTGCCACCCTCCGCTGGCTGCGGGCCCACTTCGCCGCGACCGAGCCGGTCTGGACAGCCCTCACCCAGGGCGACCCCACCGACGTCAACCTCGCCCACCCGCTCGCCTGGTTCGACTACGACACCGCCGGCATGAACAGCATCCCCGGCGAGTTCGCCAACTTCCTCTGGTACGCCTCCGCCCTCGGCGGCTGGCTCGTGCCCACGTACAACCCGGCTGCCTTCGCCGACCACCCCGCCACGTTCGCCCGCGCCCCGGACAACACCCCCGAGATCCGACGAGCGGACATCGAGCACACCACGAGCACTCTCCACATCGACTACGCCCCACGTCTCGCGGCTCCCCGGCGGGCCTCCGTGACCACGTACTGGAACCAGCTCGTACGGCCGGTCGCCGACCGCCTCTGGCCGGGTGCGGACCTGGCGAACCTGCTCCGCCCCTACCTGGCCATGCGCATCCTCGGCGTCTACAACCTCGCCGACCTGGCCCCACCGGACCGGCTCGTCCTCCTCGCCCGGCTCGCCGAAGCAATGAGCCCCGCCTTCGACCCCGCCACCTACTTCTGCCCACTGGAGTCGCCATGCCCGACCCCTTGAAAGGCCGCACCGCCCTGGTCACCGGAGCCACCGGCGGACTCGGCACGGCCATCGCCCGCCGCCTCGCAGCCGATGGCGCCACAATGGCGCTCACCCACTTCGACGACGACCGAACGGCAGAGGAGCTCTCAGCCTCCCTCTCCTCTTGCATCTCCCTGTCGGCAGACCTTCGAGACGCCGAGGCCGTACGGTCCCTGTGCCATCGAGCCCAAGAGGCGCTGGGCTCGGTGAACATCCTGGTCAGCAACGCCGGTGCCTACCCGCGCCGATCGTGGCCGGAGACGACACCGACCCACTGGGAAGACGCTCTGGCCACCAACCTGACCAGCCACTACCTCCTCGCCCACGAACTCACCGCCGGGATGACGGACGCCGGCTGGGGCCGGGTCATCACGATCGGCTCCGTCCTCGCCACTGCGGGCCGCCACGAGCTCGCCGGCTACATCAGTGCCAAGGCCGGCCTCGAAGGACTCACCCGCGCCCTCGCCCGCGAACTCGGCCCAGCCGGCGTCACGGCGAACTGCGTCGCTCCCGGCTCCATCCGTGTCTCCGCCGAAGACGCCGTCGTCGACGACCCGGAAGCCATGACCGTCCGCCAGCTCGCCCGCCAGTGCGTCCAACGCCGGGGCCGACCGGAAGACGTCGCCGCGGCCGTCGCCTTCCTCGCCACCGAGGACGCCGGCTTCATCACCGGCCAGACCCTGCGCGTCGACGGAGGCTGGATCCTTGGCTGACATCTGGCTCATGCGCCACGGCGCCTACGAAGGCCACCGCCCCGGCTACCACGCCCCACACGAGGCCGCTCTCACCATGGAGTGCCGCGACCAGGTGTGCCGCTCGCTCCCCCTCCCCGAGGGCATCAGCGCGATCGTCACCAGCCCAATTCCCCGTGCCCGCCAGACCGCCACCCTCGTCTCGCATCTCACGGGCCTGCCGATCGTGGCCACCTCCGGCCTCCTCACCGAGTGGCGCGCCCCGAGCATCGTCCTCGGCCGCAGCGCCGAGACCTACCCGCCCGCCTATCGCGCCTGGCGAGCCCGGCGCCTCGCCAACCCGTCTCTACGCTGCGAAGACGGCGAAAGCCTTACCGACTTACACACCCGCGCCCGCCACTGCGCCACTTTCCTCCACCACACCGCCCAACGCCACGGCCCCCTCCTGGCGGTCTCCCACACCCTCTTCCTGGGCGTCCTCACACGTCTCCCAGAAGGCCCCGCCGCCTTCACCACCGCCGCGAAGACACCCTGGCCCTTCGCCGAACTTCGACTTCTGGCGACCCATCGACGGGCTGCAACCGGCCCTCACCGACCCGCCCCATAGATGGCCGACACGCCGGCCACTGCACCCGCTGAGAGACCCTCCGGTTCGTAGTGCATCCGAGCCCACCGCTTGCACCCCGGCCCCAGCACCCGGTTCCAATGCCGGGAGCAACAGGACCGCGCCCCTCGGCCCGTGCTCGCGAGCAACCTCAGTCAAGCGTTGGCTTCCCAGTCGATCCTTGCTTGAACGAGCGTCTTGCGGATCTCGTCAAGCCGTGCGGCCTGTGTTCGGAGCTTGTCGGCAATGTCTGCTAGGTCAGCAGGTCCGAGATTCTCCATCCAACGACCCTCCACCACCTCTAGATCGACATGCGGCACACGGGTGGGCGCGTCGTTGTCGAAGGGGCGTACTTGCAAATGTCCGCGAAAGATTTCTTCAGGCTCGGCTGGGTCGTTGCACCCGGGCCCAACCACATGCATTTCGACGCCTTCAACGGCGAGCCAGTGATCAATGTCCACCAGCAAGCGGAGCGAGTCGGCGCGCAGCGGTTGCTCCGCATAGTCATCGACACTGCTGCGCTCGGCCCACGGGGGGAGGTATCCGGAAAGCTGCCCGCCACCTTCGATGGCGATAGTCCAAGTAGTCGGCCTCTTCACGGTGTCGGCAGCTGGCTCAGACAAGCACGTCCTGGCTTGCAGTTGGTCAGCGAGTTCCATCACCTGGCTGGCGAACGTGCCGATGCTCATAGCATAGGAACGCAGCCCGGCGCCATCGAAGTCATCACTGTCGCCTTCGTGGGTGACGCTGGCAGTCAGTTCACCGTCGCCCTCGAGATCGTGTAGCCAGGCACGCAGGTGAGGGGAGGACCCCTGTCCGGTGCCTGGCACCTCGGCGACAACGCCCATGTGCGAATAGTGGTCGCCGGTGTCGGTGCACCAGGCATAGGCGGAACAAGTAGTCGTTGGGGCGATCGCAGGGACCGGAGCCGACTCGACGGTGGTGGCATTCATGCCGGAGGTACTAGCCACCGTGGGTGTCGACCATGCACCATCAGACGCGGTCCACCCCACCGGGTGGTCTATGTGTGAGGAGAGAGCTACGGGGAACAGGGCCAGCGTTCAGCCTCAGCATAGGAGCCAACAAGGGATGCCGCTTTCGGCAACGGCGTCCCCGTCCTCCTGCGCACGATCATGATGCGCGCCGCACGGCTGGAGTAGTACGAGCAAGGCGCTTCCCGCCGACAGCGACTCGCTGGTGCGCCCCGGAGGCTCGCTGAAACCCGTCGCTGGGTAAGCCGTCACCTTCCGCAACACCGCCAGGTTCCTAGCCCATGGCGCCCATGATGGAACACTCGACCGCGGACTGCGGTAGGTGCCCTGTTGCCAGGTGATCTTCCATTGGAACCGGCTCGGACTGTCCGTGCGAGGACAAGGCATGAACAGCCAGGACAACAATTCTGTTCGGCGAGGACGCCCCGAGGACCTCAGTGCGGTGACAATCGGGCATCTCCACAGCATCACCGTTCCGTGAAGAGCGGCGAACGTGTCCCCCGGCCCGGGTGGTTCCTCCTGACTACACGGCCGGCGACGGCCCTCTTTTACTTCTCCGTCCTACTCCTCGGGGCGCTCCACAAAGGGAAGCGCGCAGTTCTTCGGCCGACGACCCATCCGTAGCAGGGTGGTAGTTGCGCCCTCTCTGTCAGCCTTGAGTGAGACGTCCCGCTCCGAGTCGACCATCAGCGATCAGATGCTCGCCGGCCTATTCGCGTCCGAGTTGGGGGAGAGACGAAGGATCTTGTCCCAGGTGGCCACTAGCCCCGCCGCGGCGGCCGTGGCTAGGGCGACGCCCACAGCTGACGATGCCAGGGCAAAGATGATGCCAGCGAGACACAAGGTGAACGCAGATACCCGCAGCACCTGCTGCCGCCACGCTCTGCGCTCGCGGTGACTGTGCAACAGCCCGCCGGCGGATGCGTCCCCAGGTGCGAGATCTTGCAGCCGGCCGCTTGCGAGTACCTTCAGGATTCGCTCCACTTCGAGCAGAGCACGCTTCGCACCGTCGATCCGATCCAGCTCAACCCCGTCACGAAGTTCACGCACGAGGGCAGCGGCTGCTGCGAACCGAGCCACGACCTGAGGCATGGGGTTACGGCCATCAGGAAGCGCACGTTGCACGGCGTACCTCTCCAGCGCGATGGCGAAGTCTTCCAACGCTTGCACTGCCGCAACGTGCGGAGAGTTGAACGGCGATGCGGTCGGAGGCTCCTTCCCTGTCACCTCCAGAGGTTGGAGAAGTGCCTCATAGGCCCTACGCACCGTGACTGTTATGGCCTCGGTTGTCCACCGTTGCATGCCTTGGTTCGCGACAAGCGAAGCGATCACAGCGGTGATCAACATGGGCGCCACCAAGGCCCCTATGGCGACGGCGTCGCGCCAGACGTGCCAGCTTGTGCGTTGGATGGCTGTGGCAAGGGCGCCACCTGCTGAGACGGACATAGCGACGGGGACGACCATTTTGAAAGCGAGTGCCCTCCGGGACGCCTGATACAGGACGTCTTCGCGCTGCAAGTAGTCCAGCGTCGGACGTTCTGGACGCGTCGCCAAGGAGCTGTCGCGGACCTGGCGCACCAGGTGAGCACGGCGCCGTCTTGCGTGTGCCCGCGCGTAAGTCCAGCAGATCCGTTCCAAGAGCGTTCTGCTACTTCGGCGCTGCGAGGTTGCCGTCATGGTCAGGGCCCATATCGACAGTGTCCAAGCAGCGAAGATGAGCGCCCCAAACTCGGCCTTCCACACGTTCTCCCCCTACGGAACATCGAGGAACCCGTCCCCGTCACAAGTCTCTATGCCCTGGGTAGGTTCACCAACGCCTCACTGTCAGTACGAGACTCCGTGCGAGCCGAATACCGTCGATCCGGCCACCGCGGGCCCGTGACCAGCTACAGGATCAAGCTGCCGACCTTGCAGACGACCCAGCTTCGTAGTCTCAGTTCTGGTCTCGTTCGCCGCCGTCCGGCCCCGTCCAGACGGGGTCATCCCGAATGCTCCGCACCAGGTCAGGACAGGCACGCACCCCGCCGGACCCCCATACGAACATTTGGAAAGCGTGTTGGGGGCAACCCCTCACGAGTTCGAATCTCGTATCCTCCGCCATTGCTCTCACCGGGCAATACGTCGAAGGCCCCCGCAGCTTGCTGCGGGGCCCTTCTTCGTGCGTGGTCTCAGTTGCGCGGGGCGGACCGCCGTGGACTTCCACGGACAGTCTCGGCTGCTCCTACAGACTGCCAGGTCGCCAGGATCGTGATCGTCGACCGCATCGAGACCAAGATCCTCCTGGGCGAACAACATGAGTCTCCGCGGCAACGCGCGGGCCGCATCCAGCCCCAGGCGGCCCATTGAACCGGCCGGCAGAGAGGTCGGCCACAGCCTCGTTGTCAGACGGTGTCCGCGACGTGCGCGTGGCCGCCGATCACCTCGCAGGCGGTGTAGGACATCAGTCGGACAGTGGCGGGGCCCCGTTCGCCGAGGAGCTTGACCGCCATCAGGGTCAGGCCCGTCTCCTCCTGGGTTTCGCGTACGGCGGCGTCCTCACGGGATTCGCCGGCCTCGACCTCGCCGGCCGGGAACTGCCAGGAGAGCACGCTCTCGCCGACGCGGCGACCGGTCCTCCGGAGACCTGCACGCCGCGCATCTGGACCTGGCCACCGCATACCTGGCGAGCGGCGAGGTGGAAGGGGCCGGCACGGAACTCGCGGCGGTCCTCGGCGCGGATCAGTACACCGCGAGCATCACCATCAGGCTTCGCAAACTGGACACGCTCATCGGCAGCGGGCCGTACCGTGACTCACGGCCGGTGATCGATCTTCGGGAGCACATCCACGAGGTGACCATCCGGCCCGCTCTCGTCAGCGCACCCACGGAGCCGCGATGACCACCCAGCCGGCGAACGACCCTTCCGTGACCGACCGATTCCTGCTCTCCACCCAGGCGTACGGCAGCGGTCAGCATCTCGCAGCCCGCCAGTCCCTCTACCAATGGCAGACCCCACGACACGACCTCCCCGGCATCATCGTGGGCGAACTGGCCGGCGTACGCGGGGCGGTGGCGGACGTGGGCTGCGGCAACGGGAAGTTCGTGCAGCGGGTACGCGCCGACCGGCCGGACCTGACCGTGCTCCCCATGGACATCTCTCCCGGCATCCTGGCGGGTATCGAAGGAGCCGTGGCGGCAGATGCCCAGAGGCTCCCGATCGCCGACGGGGCGCTGGGTGCGGTCCTGGCCATGCACATGCTCTACCACGTCGCGGATCAGGCCCGAGCCGCCCAGGAGCTGGGCCGCGTCCTGGCCGACGACGGCATCGTCATCGCGTCCACCAACAGCAGGACCGACAAGCGCGAACTGGAGGACCTCTGGAGACGAGCCGCCGGGGATGTCCTCGGCACGCCGGAGGGCCCCGCACGCGTCCAGCTCTCTGCCCGCTTCACCCTGGAGGACGCCCCCGGCATCCTGGGCACAGTCTTCGACGATGTCCGGACGATCCCCCTCCCGGGAGTGATCGAAGTGACAGACCCCGGGCCCGTGGTCGCGCACCTGGCCTCGTACGAGGCGTGGGCTGTCCTGATGGGTGTCCCGTTCACGGAGACGATCGAACGGGCCCGCCGACGGGTGGACGAAGCCATCCGGGCGGAAGGCGCGTTCCGGGTCACCTGCCTTGGCGGAATCCTCGTCTGCCGAGCGGCGCACGCGTAGACCAGCATCCTTGAGCTGCGGTGACGCCTTCCGCAACCCAGGCCGACCGGACTTGCCCCCAGGGCCTGTGGCTTCCGAGCAGGCCAGGAAGGCCGCCACCAGCCAGGGGCCAAGGTCAAGCGGCGAGGACTGCAGTAACTCCCAGGAGAGCCTCAAGCTCCGCAACGGCCTCGTCCTCGCCCGTGGCGTGGGCGGTGGTGATCCCCAGCTCTGCTGCCGGCGGAAGGTTCCCAGATTCCGCCGTGCTCGTACGGGGTGAACGGGTCCAGACCGAAGCTGTTGGACAACAGGGCGACTCGATGACCAGCCGTCCGTGCCGCACGGGCGAGGGCAGCCATCCGGCGAGCCGCAGGCACCTCGGCCCACGCCCGGCCCATCAGGCGTGCTGGCCCAGGAGGAGATGCTGACCACGGAAGAGGAGGAGGCGGTCCTCGACAGCATCAAGAAGGTCCGCGCGGTCTGCGATTGGTGCGAGCACGTCGTCACCACCGGCCAGGCGGATATGGACGACGAACTCGCCCGGCTGCTCGGCGGGGAAGGGGACCAGCTGTGAAACCCCGACGTAGGTCACCGTCCGACCTCGGCCTCGAACTGTGGGACTTCGTCAAGGAGGGTGGCGAGGAGGGCTTGCCGCGGGAAACCGCGCTCGCCCACATGCCCCCAGCCAGTTCGAGATCGCCAAGGTCTGGGACCGGGACAACATGTGCGAGATGGAGCAGTGCTTCCTCTACGTACTCGGCCAGTACCTCATCACTCGCGACCCGCAGATGTCCGTTCCTCGCCCTCAACCGCGAGATCGAGCTGCTCTACCGGCGCGCCGTCCGCCTGCACCGCAGCTCCATAGCCCCGCTCGGCGAAAGTGGCCGCCAAAGCCCACAGCTCCTGGTGGCGCACACCGCACTGGCCGGCATGATCGAGGCCGCCGCGCCACTCCGGCACGCCAGCTTCTCGGCTGACGTCGTGGTCCGACACGGCACCAGCCCCTGAGCTGCCCCAGGGAATCGCGCCTCTCGCATCTCACGCCTACGACTCACCTTGTGAAGCCCATCAACACATAGCGGTCACCACTCAGGCCGGGCACCCACGAGCTGACATCACACAGCGATACCTCATCTGCGATATACTCGATGGCATAGTTGATATCCGAGGAGGTCATCGATGAGTCGCACAGTGATCGATCTCGACGACGAGCTGCTGGCCGACGTGGCTCAGGCGCTGGGGACCGGCACCAAGAAGGAGACGGTCAACACTGCGCTACGCGAGGTGCTCGACAACCGCCGACGGGCTCTCGCTCTCACTCGGCTGCGGGGTGCAGCGGGCGAGGGCGCGTTCGATCTGAATGTCTTCGAGGACAAGAGGGACTACCGGCGGTGAGCGCGGCACAGTTCCTGATCGACACCAGCGCGCTCGCCCGATTCTTCCGCGACGACGCCGAACAGTACGGATGGGATCAGGCCGCCACAGCAGGGCTCATCGCGACCTGCCCTGTTACCGAGCTGGAGTTCTTCTACAGCGCCCGCTCCGCCGCGGACCGTGCGCGCGGCATCGAGGACATGCGGCTGCTGTTCGGCTGGGTGCCCGTCGATGACCGCGCGTACGACCGCGCCTGGCAGGTTCAGGAGCTGCTGACTCAACGCGGTCAGCACCGCAGTGCGGGAGCTGTTGACCTAGTCGTCGCCGCCACAGCGGAACTCCAGGGACTGACCCTCCTGCACCGCGACCATGACTTCGAATGTATCGCCGCAATCACCGGTCAAGCCATGCAGTGGTATGGCCCGGTGTCCGGTAAATGAGCGAGCGCCTGGGTCTCAGTTCCGGTCTCATCGCAGGTGTTCGCCACAGTTCACCGAGCCTGTGGCCGCCGGCACCGCCACAGGTCCAGACGCCCGTGACTGTTCCCGAACGGCCGAGTGACGACTTGGAAAGCGTGTTGGGGGCAACCCCTCACGAGTTCGAATCTCGTATCCTCCGCCATTGCTCTCACCGGGCAATACGTCGAAGGCCCCCGCAGCTCGCTGCGGGGGCCTTCGACGTTGTCCGTCCCGGTCCCGGTCCCCTGTTCGCGGAACCAGGTCGCCCGGGCTGTAGTGATGCCGTTGTCGGGGCGGCCGGTCGTCCCGGGACCGGCCGCCCCCACAGCGGCTGAGCGAAGGCGACTACGGGCAGGGCCGCACCAGCAGGCTGTGGTCCCTGACCAGGTCCGCCTTGACCTCGCGCACGGACAGCGTGCGCTCCATACGCGGGGAGTAGAGCAGCGAACTGATGATGGCCGCCGAGGCCGACGCCTCGTTGAAGGCCGCCGCCACGTGCTCCGAGGAGCCGGCTCCGCCCGACGCGATCACCGGCAGGTTCACCGCTTGCGCGATCGTGCCCGTGATGTCCAGCTCGTAGCCCTCGTGCGTACCGTCCTGGTCGATCGAGTTGACCACGATCTCACCCGCGCCGAGTTCCTCGCCGCGTCGGGCCCACTGCACTGCGTCCAGCCCCGTCGCCACGCGTGCGCCGTCGATGAAGACCTCGTAGCCGCTCGGGATCTCCGGCGTCACGGGAACCCGCTTCACCTGCATGGACTGAACCATGCACTGGCGGCCGAACTCCTTGGATCCCTGGGCGATGATCTCCGGATCACGTACGGCCATGGAGTCGAGGGAGATCTTCTCGGCACCGGCGTCGAGCACCGCGTGCATGTCCTCGAGGGAGCGGATTCCGCCGCCGACCGTCAGGGGCACGAATACCTGCCGGGCCACCGCCTCGATGGTGCGCAGGTCGGCCTGCCTCCGTTGGGCGCTGGCCAGGATGTCGTAGAAGATCACCTCGTCGACACCGTCGGCGTACACCGACTTGGCGATCGTGGCAGCGTCTCCCACGTCGATGTTGTCCTGGAACCTCCGGGCCTTGGTGACACGGCCATCGACGATGTCGAAGCAGGCGATCAGCCTCGCAGTCAGCACAGTTCCTCCTGCGGAAGCTTCACGAACCGGTCGAGCAGGCCCAGGCCGAGCGGACCGGACTTCTCCGTGTGGAACTGGGTGGCCATGATGTTTCCCCTGGCCACCGCTGAAACGAAATCCACTCCGTACTCGGTCGTCGCCGCGATGTCCGACTCGTCCGCCGGCTCGGCGTGGTACGAGTTGACGAAATAGAAGTGCCCGTCCTGCGGCAGACCGACGACAAACGGGTGAGCGGACGCGCGCCTCACCTGATTCCAGCCCATCTGTGGCACGCGTACCGCCCGGGGGTCGAACGGGCGCACCGTTCCCGGGAGCCAGCCAAGGCACTTGGCAGACTGCTCCGCGCTCGTTTCGAAGAGAACCTGCAGGCCCACGCAGATGCCGAGGAACGGCATGTCGCCTTCGACGACCACGGTGTGCAGCGCGGAAGGCCATCCGGCTGCATTCAGGTAGTCCATCGTGGTTCCCGCCGAGCCCACTCCGGGCAGGATGACACGGTCGACCTCGGTGAGATCGTCAGGTGTCTTCATCAAACGATTCGGCACACCGAGAAAATCGAGCGCGTACTGCACACTCTGTGAATTCCCGGTCTGATAGTCGATCACGCCGACAACCGGCCGGTCGCGATAACTCATGAACGCCTCAATCCATGGTCGGATTTGACGACCAGGTTGGAATGACTTGCGGCAGTGCCGCACCAGTCGAACGACAACAGCGCCAAGGTAGCCGTTCCGGCCTGGCGGTGGCCTGGCTGTCTCACGGGAGGCCCGGGGGTGGCCGCGGACCGTCCCGCCGCTGTCATGGCGAGGCTCATCACGTCGCAAGGATCCGCTCCGTGCCGTGCGAAGAAACCAGGCCTGCCCGGTGTCACTCACGCCGAGATCTTCGGCTCCGGAATCCCTTTACCGGCCGGCAAGGTATCTCCTCCTCCCGCATCTCGTATTCCTGTCGCATTCCTGTCGTCGGAAGCGGGCCACGTGGATACGGCGGGCGGATCGGCACCGTTCACGTCCCCGCGTGCACGTACGCCGCCCAGATGTGGGGACGGTCCGGGATTCGGTGGCGCAGGGCTCGGACCGTGTGGTGCAGGACGTGGGCGGGTGAGGCGGCGGGGTCGGAGGTGAGGCGGCGGTAGAAGTCCTTGGTGACCTCGTCCGCGTGCCTGCTGTCGATCTCCCACAGGGTGCCGACCGCCGTGGGGAAGCCGGCGAGAAGGAAGGCGCTGGTGATGTGGATGGCCTCGTCCGAGAGGTGTTCGGAACTGCGGGCGGTGCCGCAGGCGGCCAGGAACGCGAGGCGGGCCGCGTCCGGGCGGGCGCGGCAGATCTCCAGGACCGACAGGGGCTCGCCGCTCGGCAGGTGGAGCAGGGCGCCGGAGGGCTCGGCCGGGTCCGTGGCCGCGTGGCAGCCGAAGTGGACCCATGAGGTGCCGCCCAGCGCGGCGAGGACGGCTTCGCGGGTGGCGGCGGGGCCGACCAGGGGGGCGTCCGCGCCGAGCAGCCGGGCCGCGAAGGCGGCCGTCCGCGCCACGCCGGGCAGCTCGTCCTCCGAGGACGCGACCAGCAGCGCGCCGCCGCTGCCGGCGGTGTCCCGGTGGGCGGCCCTGGTACGGGCGTGCGCCAGGGTCCGGAAGCCCGGGACGTACGAGGAGATCACCGTGTCGAGTGCGGCACCGCAGTCGCCGCGTTCGCAGCCGGGCCTCGCGCACTGCGCCGCGTGCAGCGGCAGGGAGTTGAAGGCCCCCGTCGGCACCCACCAGACGCGCGGCCAGGGCCCTTCGCCGTCGACCGGGCCGGACGAGCCGACCAGGTCCAGAACCGGCTGCACGACCGTGTGCCAGGTCCACTCCAGCGTCTCGCGGAGCGTTGCCCCGGCGGCGATGAGCGCGGCCGGGGACGGTCGCGTCGCGCCGCCGGCGCTGATCGCGTCGACGGCTTCGCACAGCCGTCGGGCCGCGTCGTCGATCTCTTCCGACGTGGCCTGAATGCGCAGGGCGGTGACCGACCGGGCCGTCACCACGAGGGCGTGGCTCATCTGCGGCCCGTGGTTGAGCACGACGATCGGGCCGTCGGCCGCGAGGTCGCGCAGCTGCGCGGCGGAGAGCGGTCGCAGGAAGCCGTCGAATCCGGGCCGGGTACGGATGTGCGCGACCAGGTCGTCGAGTTCGCGCGAGGCACGCAGTCCGGCGAGCCGGGCCCTCTCGGCGTGGCCGGCCGGCGCCCCGGCCCCGGACCCACTCTCGGGGGCCGGCACCCCGGACCCGGACCCACGCCCCGACCCGGGTCCTTCCCCGGTGGCGAGCAGGGCTGTCAGCCGCTCGACTTCGTCCGCCAGGTCCGGGTGCGCCGACCTGAGTTCGCCGAGGTCGGCGCGGGCCTCGATCCGACGGGCGAGCAGCAGTCCGCGCCCGCGTTCGAGGAGCTCCGTGGCACGGTCGACGGCGGGTCCGGTGAGGACATGGAGGGAATGGAGGGAGGCGTTCCGGTCGGACAGGCTCTCGGGCAGGGCGTCCGGAAGGGGCTGGTTCTCCGCAGCCGCGCCGGCGATCTCCTCCAGGGCCGCCACCCGGGCCTTCAACGCCGCGGTGCCCTCGCGCATGTGGAGGGCCATGAGGAGCAGCCCGACCACCTTGCGGATGTCTCCCTCGAACGCCGTCAGGCCGTGCTCGGCGGACTCCTGGTCGCTGCCGCGGTCGGTGATGGAGGCCATGGCCTCCACGGCGTCCTCCAGATGGGACAGGGCCGATTCGATCCGCGGCGGCACACTGCCCAGCGCTCCGGCCGCCGCCCCGATCGACCCGCTGGCCCGGAACCACGCCGGGAGCGCGGGATTGCGCCAGGCGGTGTCGTCGGCGATTCCGGACATGCGGTTCCGGAGGTTCACCATCAGGACCTCCATGGCGTTCGTGGGGACCTCCGGCGCCCCCGGCGGCCGTCCGATCCCCGACGGCCGTCCGATCCCCGGCGGCCCGATCCCCGACGGCTCCGTGCCGGACGGCCCGGCCCCCGACGCCCCGGTCCCCGGCGTCTCTGCCCGGGGCGCCCCGGCCCCCGGCGGCCCGGTCCTCGAGGAGACCGGCGGCAGTTGTCCTCCCAGGACCTGGATGGCGATGGCGCCGAGGTGCGGGCGCATCATGTCGGTCCAGCCCTCGGGGGCCTCCTCCCCCAGCGCGTCGACCAGATGGGCGGCCTCGGCCACGAGGGCCGTCGCCCGCCTCTGCTCGGTCTCCCGCAACGCGAGTGCGCGCAGGGCGAGCACCCGGATCAGCGTCATCCCGGTGGAGAGCCGCATCGGATGGCCCGCCGGACACGCCTCGAACGTCCTGCGGCACCGCTCCACCAGGTCGTCGGTGAAGGTACTGCCCGGGCTGCCCGACGGTCCGACGGTCTCGGTCAGGGACAGGTAGTTGTCGGCCATCGCGTCCAGCCAGACCGGCCGCTCCTGCCGGGCGGCCGCCGCTTCCTCGCTGAGTTCCTTGAGCTGTCGTGCGAGGTTCTTGGCGCGTTCGAGCTGGGCGGGTTCGTGGCCGAACAGATAGTTCTGCAGTGCGTTGTGGAATTCGGTGTGGATCAGCCACCCGGCCTGCCCGATGTCGGCAGGTACCTCTCCGCCCGGCGACCAGGCCGACAGAGCCGCCGCCTCACGCGCCCCCTCCGCGTCGAACCGCTGCGCCGACCGCATCGTGAGGGCGGAGGCCAGGAGCTGATCGAACCCTTCGGCGAGATCGGAGGAGTTGGCGTGCGCGAAACGCAGCAGCCGTACCGTCCATTCGAGCAGGCCCGGATCTCCGGACTCCGCCGTCCTGGCGAAGACCGCGCTGCCCAGCATGGCCGCCAGCGGCGCCTCGCGGGAGCGGTCCCCCTCCCCTATGTCACCGGCCAGTTCCCACAGGTCCGCGATGGCGGAGCCGAGATGCTCCGGGTCGCCCTCGCGGATGTCGTCGAGGCGGGTGAAGAAGGTCAGTTCGGGGTCCGGCTCCCGTTCCGGTCCGTCGCTCTGGACCGCCATCACGGCGACCGGCACCGCGGCGGTGAACCGGCCGCGCCGCAGTATCGCGAGGGGCGGGAAGCCGGCCGGCGCGTCGGCGGCCGCGGCCTCGGTCAGCGCGCCGGCTTCCGCGAGGAGTTCCGCGGCCCTGTCGGGTTCCGTCTTCCGCAGAGCCTGCCCCCGCGCCCCGGTCGTCGCGGCCAGCACGGCGGTGTAGCCGTAGCGCAGCGGTGTGCCGGGCGGCAGCGTGGCCAGAGCGGTGCGGTAGCGGGCGAGCCATGCGTCGGAGACCGTACCGGGGTCCTCGCCGGTCTCGGCGAACAGGCGGATGATCTCGATGTCGACGTCCAGGAACGGTGAAGGCGTCCCCTCCCGCTCGGCGAGATCCCTGATCTGTTCGGCTACGCGTACGGCCTGCGGCCCGTCCTTCCGGATGTCGATGCTGACCGGATCGTCGCTGCTCTCCATCAGCGCTTCCCAGGCGGCGGCGAGATCCTGGAGTTCCCTGTCCTCCGCCCCCGGCGGACCCGGCGGACCCGGTGGTGGCCCCGACGCGCCCTCGGCGGCGAGCAGTTCGCGCGCCTCCCGGTCCGCCTCCTCGTCCCCCCGCTCCTGCGCGAACGCCCGAAGTCCCCGGACCAGGGCCGCGACGACAGCGGGGCGGGCCTGATGCCCCGAAGTCGTACGGTCCAGGGCTGCGCGCAGACGGCGTACGCCACAGGCGATGCGGCCCGCGTCGTGTTCCAGCGCGCCGGCGTCGGCAAGGGCCTCCCCCAGGCCGAGGTCCAACTGTCCCGGCCACGCCATGGGGTCGGCGTACAGCTCACGCAGGATGTCCAGCCCCTCCGAGAGCTGCGGGGCGAGCGCCCCGTCCGGGAAGGCGGCCGCCAGCCGTTCGACATCGGCCAGCGAGGGGTCACCGAGCATCCGGGCCGCGTCCATGACCGTCCCGAGCGCAAGCGCGATCACCTCGGCCCGCCCCTCGCCGGCGACGCTCCCGGCGGCGGCCAGTCGCTCGCACACCAGACGCCCATGACCCGCCGCCTCGGCCAGCGCCTCCGGTTCCGCCATCAGCGCGAACCGCGCCATCTCCAGATGCAGGGCGTGCACCATCACTTCGACGAAGCCGTCGTGGTCCTCGGGAAGAAGGCCTCGGGCCGTGCCGGACCAGGCGAGCGCGCGCTCCAGCGCGATCAGCCGGTCGGACCCGGCCGCGTCCCGTGCGTCCGGTGCATTGAGCGCGTCACCGAAGGCACTGCTGACGAGATACGCGAACAGCGCGTCGTGGACCGGGTCGGCGGCGTCGAAGGACTCCCGCAGTGGCTCGGGGAGATGGAACTGTGCCGGGACGCGCGGCTGCAGGAAACCGAAGGTCCCCATCACCACCATCACGTTCCGCCGCCCCTCCGGGTCGTCGTCGCCCAGGTGGCGGAGCCAGAAGGTCCACAGAACGTCGGAGAGCGCGTCGAGGTCGATGGACTCCCCGGGCGACGGCGCCGCTTCACGCAGCAGCGCGAACGCGTCGGCGACCGCGTCCGGTGCACGCAGCGGCGCGGGATCGCTGCTCTCCTGGACTGCCGACAGCCGCGCGAGGACACGTTCCCGAAGCTCGGTCATCGTTCATTACAGTAGTTTGATTTCACGTCAGCAGGCAGTGATTCACGGGCAGTTGAGGGAGGACGCGATGGGAGACGGGGCGAAGACGCGCAGGCTCTACGAGGATGCCGTCGAGTATGTGTGCCGTAACACCGACGCGCTGCGCGAGCTCGTCGGACCCGCGCTCTGGGACGCCCCCTTCGCGGTCGTCCGGGACGAGACCCCGTCCACCGATGCCTGGCGGCAGGCCGTACGCGCACTGCACGACGCCGCCGAGGCCGCCGGGATCCCCGACGGGATCGGCCTGCGCGCCACGATGGGTGTCGGGGACTGGCCCGGCGGGCCCACGCCCCGGTCGGCCGGCTGGGTCTGTCCCGGCGGCCGGTGTGCCCGCGTCGAGCTGCGCGAGGGGGCGTCCCCGCAGACGCCCGCGTGCCTCCTGGCCGGGCAGCCGATGCGCCTGGTGGGCGGCTGACCACGACGATGACGCTGCTCGCCGAACTCCAGAAGCGCATCCCCGACGGGTGGTTCCTGCGTCGGCTGCTGCCCGCCGCGCTGTTCGTCGTCGTCGCCGTCGTGGGGGGCGGACAGCTCGGGCAGCGGCACTGGAACGACCTCGGGCTCGCCCGCGCCCGGATCGCCGCGGCCCTGCGGACGGGCGGCAGCCTGTCCGACGACAGCCTGGCGCTGCTCGTCCTCGTAGCGGTGGCGGTCGTGGGTCTGGCGTTCGCGGTGCCCTTCGCCGCGGCAGGGATCGGCGCGCTGGCCTCCGGGGCCTGGCCCTGGTGGCTGATGCCGCTGAGCCGGCGGGTGACGGCGTGGCGGGTGAGGCGGTGGGCGCCGCCCTCCGAGGTCGCGCGGGAGTCCGTCCGGGCCCGCGCCGCCGGCCGGGAGCTCCGCGCCGACCGTCTGGACGCGCGCCTGGCCCGTACGACGGACGAACCCGGCTGCCCCACCTGGTCGGGCGACCGGCTGCGCGCCACCGAGACGGAGATCAGGCGGACGACCGGCCTGGACATCGCCGGCGAGTGGACCGGTCTGCTGCTCACCGTCCCGGAGGTCTCCCGGGCCGCGCTGAGCGAGGCCCGGAACGCCTACGACGCGTCCTGCGAGGGTCTGGCCTGGAGCGTGGCCGTCGTGCTCCTCGGCGCCTGGTGGTGGCCCGCCGCGCCGGCGGGCGTGGTCCTCTGGCTGGCTTCCCGGCAGTCGCTGCGTCTGGCGGTACGGACCCTGTGCCGGACCACCGAAGCGATCTGCGCCCGGCAGCACACCGGCGGCCCGCCCCCCGCCTGAGCCCGGTACGGGCCGTCCCGTCCGCGCATGCCACGCGTGGCGGTCGCCCACGAGAGCGAAAGCGAACGCCGGGCGCCCGGCGATCCAGCCGGCCTTCACCGGCGTCTCCTCGCCCCGCCCGCTCCTGCCGAACGCCACCGCTGCTCCCCGCTCCCCGCTCCCGCCGGTTCCTCCGGTTCCCGGGGCCGGAAGATACAGGCCCCGCCTCTCAGGACCCGCCGGCCCGTCCGCGCGGTTGCGTCTCACGCGTGGCGGGTTCGCCTGGGCCGTTGCGGGAATTCTCGCGGATTCCGGGAAGCTCTCCGGCGCGGTGTCGAGAACCGTCCCCCCGCTCCGACGTCCCCTGTGAGAACCGCCCATGAGGGGCGGCAGGGACACCACCGAGGGAGCGGATCATGAAGTACCTGGTGATGGTGCAGGGCTCGCAGGAGGACTACGAGGCGATGCGCGGGAACGCGTCCGCCGGCAATCCGGCCTGGAGCGAGAAGGACGTACAGACCATGTTCGCGTTCATGGGCGCGATCAACGACGATCTCGCCGAGACCGGTGAGCTCATCGACGCCCAGGGGCTCGTCGAACCGGCGAAGACCCGCTTCGTCACGGCGGGCGAGGACGGCCGCCCGGTGATCACCGACGGTCCCTACGGAGAGACGAAGGAGCTGCTCGCCGGGTACTGGGTACTCGAGTGCGAGAGCCTGGAGCGGGTCACCGAGATCGCCGCGCGCGTCACGCAGTGCCCGGCACCCGCCGGTGCGCCCGCCCGCCCGGTGGCCATTCGGGCCATCGACAGCGGCGGGGGCGATGTGTGAAACGCAGGACCGAGGCCGAGGACCTGCTGCGGCTGCACGCCCCGCAGGTCCTCGGCGCGCTGGTACGCCGGTACGGGCACTTCGACCAGGCCGAGGACGCGGTGCAGGAGGCCCTGATCGCCGCTGCCCGGCAGTGGCCGGAGCAGGGGGTGCCGGACAATCCGCGCGGCTGGCTGATCAGGGTGGCCTCCCGGCGGCTCGTGGACCGGCTGCGCAGCGACGACGCCCGGCGCGCGCGTGAGGAGGCGGCGGCCGCGCTCACCCCGCGCGACGCCTTCACCGCGCCGCCGCCCGACGAGCCCGTGCCGGGCGGGGACCGGGCACCGTCCGAGGACGACACCCTCACCCTGCTCTTCCTGTGCTGCCATCCGGACCTGGCCCCGGCCGCGCAGATCGCCCTGACCCTGCGGGCCGTCGGCGGGCTGACCACGGCCGAGATCGCGCGGGCGCATCTGGTGCCCGAGGCGACGATGGCCCAGAGGATCAGCCGGGCCAAGCGCAAGGTCCGGGGCGCCGCGTTCGTCCAGCCGGTGCCCGCCGACCGGGACGGGCGGCTCGCCGCCGTGCTCCAGGTGCTCTACCTGATCTTCAACGAGGGCTATACGGCGACCTCCGGCCGCGCGCTGCACCGGGCAGGACTGGCCCGGGAGGCGATCCGGCTGACCCGAGCCGTGCGCCGGCTGCTGCCCCGGGACGGCGCGGTGTCCGGGCTCCTGGCGCTGATGCTGCTGACCGACGCCCGCAGCGCCGCACGCACCGGACCGCACGGCGAACTCATCCCGCTCGACGAGCAGGACCGCACCCGCTGGGACCGGGCGGCCGTCGCCGAGGGCATCGCCCTGGTCGAGGAGGCGCTGGGCGAGGGGCCCGCCGGGCCCTACCAGGTGCAGGCGGCCATCGCGGCGCTGCACGACGAGGCACCCCGCGCCGAGGACACCGACTGGCCGCAGATCCTGGCGCTGTACGACGTTCTCGTACGCATCGCCCCCGAGCCGATGGCCGGACTGAGCCGGGCCGTCGCCGTCGCGATGGTGCACGGGCCGCAGGCCGGGCTGGCCGAGACCGACGCGCTCGCGGACCGGCTGGCAGGCCACCACCGGCTGGACGCCGTCCGCGCCCACCTGCTGGAACGGGCCGGCGACCTGGAGGGCGCCCGCGCCGCCTACCGCGCGGCGGCCGCCGGGACCCTGAGCATCCCGGAGGCCCGCTACCTGCACCGGCGCGCGGACCGGCTGGCGGACTGAGCTCGTACGCCCGCCGCCGGCATCCCGCTGCCGCCCGACCCCGAAACCAGCGGCAAACGGCTGCAAACGGCTGCGCCGACGGTGGTTGTGCTGGCCGTCGCAGCTCGGGCTCGTAATGATCGGGGCCATGACCAAGAGCGACGAAGAGCGAGACATCACCCTCCGGATCGCCCAGCAGCCCGAGGCGGACGAACTGCTCGCGCGCAGCCCGCTCGCCGCGCTGGTGGGCATGCTGCTGGACCAGCAGGTGCCGATGGAGTGGGCCTTCTCGGGTCCGTACGCCCTGGCGCAGCGCATGGGACGGGACGATCTGGACGCCCATGAGATCGCCGTGTACGACCCCGAGGCGTTCACCGCACTCTTCACCGACAAGCCCGCGCTGCACCGCTACCCGGGCTCGATGGCCAAGCGGGTGCAGCAGCTGTGCCAGTTCCTGGTGGCGCAGTACGACGGTGAGGCGAGCGCGGTGTGGAGCGATGCCGCCACCGGCGCCGAGCTGCGTAAACGACTCAACGCCCTGCCGGGGTTCGGCACCCAGAAGGCGCAGATCTTCCTGGCGCTGCTGGGCAAGCAGTTCGGCGTCCGGCCGCCGGGCTGGCGGGAGGCGGCGGGGCCGTACGGGGAGGCGGGCTCGCACCGCTCGGTCGCCGACATCACCGGCCCCGAGTCGCTCGCCGAGGTCCGCGCCTTCAAGCAGGAGGCCAAGCAGGCGGCGAAGGCCGAGAAGGCGGCGGCCAAGGGCAGATGAGCCCGCCGGGAACAGCCTCCGCCGGTGTGCCGCCGGGAACCGGCCGCCCCGTCGCGCTCTACCGTCTGCGGCGTGCCGTGCCGAAGAGCGAGCGTGAGATCTCCCGGCCCAGCTGCGTCCCCACGGACCGCGCCAGCGACTTGAACATCCCGCTGCCGACCACCTGCCGCACCAGCGAGGCATCGTCCCCGGACTGTCCGCCCGCCCCGGAACCCGCCCCGGAACCCGCCCCGTCCCGGCGCGCCGCGGGTGCGGACTCGCCGGACCTGACCGCCGCCTCCACCGCCGCCCGGTCCGCGGCCTCGGCGGCGGCCCGCTGCTCGGCGTCCTGGGTGGCGCCCAGCTTCTCGTACGCCGACTCCCGGTCCACAGCCTGTGCGTAACGTCCGTACAGCGAGGACCCCTTCACCGCGGCGTCCAGCTCCGCCGCCGGGCACGGGCCCATCAGCGACTGCGGGGCCCGCAGCCGGGTAGCGGCGACCGGAGTCGGCGCGCCCTTCTCGCTCAGCACGGTGATCACCGCCTCGCCGGTGCCCAGACCGGTCAGCAGCTCCTCCAGGTCGTAGGGCGAGTTCGGGAACGTCTTCACGGTCGCCCGCAGCGCCTTCGCGTCGTCGGGGGTGAAGGCCCGCAGCGCGTGCTGCACACGGTTGCCGAGCTGGCCCAGCACATCGGCGGGGACATCGCGCGGCGTCTGCGTGACGAAGAAGATGCCCACCCCCTTGGACCGGATCAGCCGCACGGTCCGGGTGATCGACTCCAGGAACGCATTCGACGCCCCGCTGAACAGCAGATGCGCCTCGTCGAAGAAGAAGACGAGCTTGGGACGGTCCAGGTCCCCGACCTCCGGCAGATCGTGGAAGAGGTCGGCGAGCAGCCACATCAGGAACGTCGAGAAGAGCTGCGGCTTGTCCTGCACGGCGGCCAGCTCCAGTACGGAGACGAGGCCCCGCCCGTCCGGTGCCTGCCGCAGCAGCTCGGCCGTGTCGAACTCCGGCTCGCCGAAGAAGTCGCCCGCGCCCTGCTGCTCGAACGCGGTGACCGAGCGCAGGATCACTCCGGCCGTGGCCGTCGACAGCCCGCCGATGCCCTTGAGCTCCGCCCGGCCGGTGTCCGAGACGAGGAACGCGACGACCGAGCGCAGGTCCTTCAGGTCCACCAGCTCCAGGCCCTTGGCGTCGGCGTAGTGGAAGATCAGGCCGAGCGACTGCTCCTGCGTCCGGTTGAGCTGGAGCACCTTGGCCAGCAGGACCGGACCGAAACCGGTGACCGTCGCCCGCAGCGGAATGCCGGGGCCGGTGCCGCCCAGCGCGTAGAACTCGGTGGGGAAGGCGGTGGCCTTCCACTCCTGCCCCACCTGGCCGGCCCGCTCGGCCACCTTGTCGCCCGGCACGCCGGGGGACGCGATGCCGGAGACGTCACCCTTGATGTCGGCGAGGAAGACCGGCACCCCGTTCGCCGACAACTGCTCCGCGATCAGCTGGAGGGTCTTGGTCTTGCCGGTACCGGTGGCCCCGGCGACGAGTCCGTGCCGGTTCAGCATGCCGAGCGGGATGCGGATCCGGGCCCCGGGCAGGCACGAACCGTCCCAGAGCAGCGCCCCGAGCTCGAGCGCGGCCCCGGCGACGTCGTACCCGGCCGCGATCTCCCGCGCCTGCGGCGGAAGTGCGCCTTCCGCACCGGTTCCACCGCGCGCACCACCCTTCGCGCTCCCGGGTGCGCCCCCGCCCGTGCTGTCGCTCTCACTCATCGCGGCCTCAATTCCGGAATGGACGCTTATATGCCGCCCCGGCCAGCATCGCAGTCCCGCCCCATGGCTGCGCCCGGAGCCTCTTGACCGGTAGGCTTTCCGTGTGATCTTCAAGCGCATCGGAAATGGGAAGCCTTATCCCGACCACGGCCGGGAAAGCACCCGGCAGTGGGCGGATGTCGCGCCACGCCCGGTCCGCCTCGACCAGCTGGTGACCACCAAGGGCCAGCTGGACCTCGAAACCCTCCTCGCCGAGGACTCCACGTTCTACGGCGACCTGTTCGCGCACGTCGTGAAGTGGCAGGGCGACCTCTACCTCGAGGACGGGCTGCACCGCGCGGTCCGCGCCGCGCTCCAGCAGCGCCAGGTCCTGCACGCCCGCGTACTCGAACTCGGCTGAGTCCCCGACCGCTTTGTTCGACTCCGACGGGGTCTGTTCGACTCCTGCGGGGTTCGTTCGGGTGCATTCCCACCCGGACGGGTGCGATCCGTTGATCATTTAGTAGGCATCATCACCGGGTCGCACTACGCTGCGCCCATGAGCATGCTCACTCCCCCCGGCATGGGCGGAAAGTACCGCATCACGGGTGACAAGTACCCGCGTATGCGGCGCCCCCGCCGCCGCCGCAGCAAACTGGTCCTCGCGGCCACCGCCTCCGTGGTCGCCCTAGGGCTGGCCGGATGGGGCACGCTGCAGCTCATCGATGTCTTCACGGGCGGCGACAAGACGGCCAGCGCCGCCGACCGCAAGGCGGACTGCCCGTCCGCGAAGCCGTCCGCGCCCGCGAAGGTGCTGCCGAAGCCCGCGAAGATCAAGGTCAACGTCTACAACGCGACGCCGCGCAGCGGACTCGCCAAGACGGCCGCCGACGAGCTGAAGAAGCGCGGCTTCACGATCGGCAAGGTGGGTAACGCCACCAAGGCCTACGACAAGAAGGTCGCCGGTACCGGTCTGCTGCTGGGCGCCCCGGCGGCCGTCAACGGCACGTTCCCGGTGCTCGGCACCCAGCTGCCCGGAGCCGTGACGAAGACCGACGCCCGCAGGACCGGGGAGGTCGATCTGATCATCGGTACGAAGTTCAAGGCGTTCAGCACGCCGAAGGCGGCGGCCTCGGCCCTGACGGCCCTGACCGCGCCCGCCCCCGCACCGTCCTCCTGCTGAGGGCGGCGCCGGGGCGCGCGGGCGCGGGACAGCCGTGCCTAGTCGACGGTGCCGTACATGCGGTCTCCCGCGTCACCGAGGCCCGGCACGATGTAGCCGTGCTCGTTGAGCCGCTCGTCGACCGAGGCGGTGACCACGGTGACCGGCGTCCCCGCCAGCTCGCGCTCCATCACCTCGACGCCCTCGGGCGCCGCCAGCAGCACGACGGCGGTCACGTCGTCCGCACCGCGCTTGATCAGCTCCTGGATGGCCGCGACCAGCGTGCCGCCGGTGGCCAGCATCGGGTCCAGGACGTACACCTGGCGGCCCGAGAGGTCCTCCGGCATACGGGACGCGTACGTGGACGCCTGGAGCGTCTCCTCGTCGCGGATCATGCCCAGGAAGCCCACCTCGGCGGTCGGCAGCAGCCGCACCATGCCGTCGAGCATGCCGAGGCCGGCCCGCAGGATCGGGACGACCAGGGGGCGCGGATACGACAGCTTCACACCGGTGGTGGGTGTCACCGGGGTCTCGATGTCGACCTGCTCGGTGCGCACATCGCGGGTGGCCTCGTACGCGAGCAGGGTGACCAGCTCGTCGGCGAGGCGCCGGAAGGTCGGGGAGTCGGTGCGCTTGTCGCGCAGGGTGGTGAGTTTGTGCGCGACCAGCGGGTGGTCGACGACGTGAATCCGCATGCGTCAACAGTAGCGGCGCCTCCCGTACCCGTGCGCTGGCATCAACCGCACGTTCGGGGGGAAGGTGGGGGCATACGGACCCAGCCTTGGGGTGATGAGCCGATGCCGGACGGGGCGCAGCAGAAGCGGGGCGGGCCGGATCCGCAGGAACCGGACCCGCAGGAGACGGACGCGCAGCGCCGGAGGCGGCGCGCCCAGTTCCTCCGCGAACTTCACGAGGCGAAGGCGCTGCGCGACCGGGTCCAGCCGCGCCGGGTCAAGGCCGCCCGAATGCGCCAGGCCATGCGGATGCGGACGTTTCGCTGGTAGCCGCCGGACCTGCGGAGGAACCCCGGGTGGCGGCGCCGGAGAGAACTGATGGCCGACTCAACGGCGGAACTGCTCTCGCGAAGCCCTCGTTTCTGCCACGATTCCGATGGGCGGGACGCAGGACAGCCGGACCACCGACTGCCCTCCCGCCGGACCGACACACCTAGGGTCTTTCGTTCGGATCAGGCCGGATCAGGGTGCGTTCCAGAGCCCGCGAACCCGGCACGATCCACACGGGATCCCCTGAGACCAGTGGGAGAGTCACGGTGTACTTCGCCGCACTGCTCGCGCGCACCGAAGACGGGTGGGAAGCGAGCGACACGGAGCTCGACGATGTGGAGACCCTGTCCGATCTGACGGATCTGGCCCGTGAGGCCTCGGTCGACGAGGACACGGTGCTCGTATTCATCGAACAGGAGGACGCCTGGTTCGGCGTCGTCCGGGTGGACGGTGAGGAGGACCCCCGTATCTACATCTCCAACGCCTCCGCCGCCGCCCGCTCCTCGTACGGGGAGATCCTGCTCACCGATGAACTGCTCGGCCGCGAACCCGGGGCCGAGGACACGATTGCCGCCCTCGAAGAGCTCGTCGGCCTCGACGGTACGGAGGACGGCGAGCCGGACACCCCCGGTACCGACAACACCACCACCCCTACCGACAACAACAACGACGACGAGCCGGACGCCGACGCCGTACCGGCAGGTCCTCTCGGTGACACCGGGATCCTGTCCGACCTCGGGCTCCCCGAGGCGGAGCTGCTGATGCTGCGGACGGACGCCCTGGCCGAGATCGCGGACGCGCTGGGAGCGGCCGAGGTCCTGGAGACCGTCCGTTAAGGTCCGCGGGTGACCGAACCAGCGCACCCGCACCACCCCTCCCCACCGCACGATCCCCTGCGGGACCCGTGGCGGGCGCCCATGCGCCGCGCCCTGGACGAGGCGGACCTGGCGGCGGCGGCCGGCGATGTGCCGGTCGGCGCCGTCGTCCTCGCCCCGGACGGCGCCCTGCTCGCCGCGGGCCACAACGAACGCGAGGCGACCGGCGACCCGACCGCGCACGCCGAGGTCCTGGCGCTGCGCCGGGCCGCCGCCGCGCTCGGCGAGTGGCGGCTGTCCGGCTGCACGCTGGTGGTCACCCTGGAGCCCTGCACGATGTGCGCGGGCGCCCTGGTGCAGTCCCGCGTGGGCCGGGTGGTCTACGGGGCACGCGACGAGAAGGCCGGAGCGGCCGGCTCGCTCTGGGACGTCGTACGCGACCGCCGCCTCAACCACCGCCCCGAGGTCGTCCACGGAGTCCTGGAGGCCGACTGCGCGGCCCGTCTGACGGCCTTCTTCCGCGACCGCTGACCTGGCGTGCCCGTAGTCGCGGGGTCCTGTGCGGAATCGGATTTCGACGGACGGCCGAGATGGTCTAAGCTCTCTCTCGGTAGCGTGTCCGAGCGGCCGAAGGAGCTCGCCTCGAAAGCGAGTGTGGGGAAACTCACCGAGGGTTCAAATCCCTCCGCTACCGCTCTTGTGAAGGGCCCGACGCACAGCGTCGGGCCCTTCGAGTTTTCCGCGTCGGCGGTATCACTCCGGGTACGGCAGTGGCCCCGGGTCCGACCGTCGTCGGACCCGGGGCCACTGTCGCGTCCGGGTCGGGGGAAGCGGCATCGGGGGGACAAGCCGCTCCCCCCGATGAGAACAGGCCCTACCAGCCCTCGCCGCGATCGGGGGATGGCCGCGGCGAGAACCCCACAGATGAGGTCCTGTTCCTCGCCCCTCGGATTCCTGCCAAATCCGCTGGGCTCACCACCCATCCTGCCGCCCCGCAGAAGCCACGGGGACGGACAAAGGGCCCCGATCCCCGGGTCCTTGGTCCTTAAAGACGGGGTGAGTGATCGGAAACCGCCGGGGGATACGGCCATTCGTGCGGATAGACTCGCCCGACCGCACTGGGGATCGAAGGGGAGTCAGGGGCTGATGGTGCAAGCGAAGAAGATAGCTCTCTACTTGATAGTCGTCTTCGTGCTCTACACGATCATCAACTCTCCCGACCGGGCCGCTGATCTCGTCCAGGTAGGGTTCGAGGGTGTTGCAAGTGCCGCACAGGGCGTCGGCGACTTCATGTCCGAGCTGGTGAAGTAGGAGTACCGCATGATCCGCCATCTGGTCCTGTTCAAGCTGAACGACGGCGTCGAGCGCGACGATCCGCGCGTCGTCGCGGGCGCCACGGCCTTCCAGGAGCTGGCGGACAAGGTCCCCGGACTGGAGTTCTGGGAGTGCGCCTGGAACATCACCGACCGGCCGATCGCGTACGACTTCGCCATCAACTCCGCCGTTGCCGACGAGGCCGCGCTGAAGAGCTACATCGAGCATCCGGCCCACCAGGCGGCCGCGGGTCAGTGGCGGGAATTCGCCACCTGGGTGATCGCCGACTACCCGTTCTGACTCCTTCGGCCCTGCGAGCCCCTCACCACGGCGGTGAGGGGCTTTTCTTTGTGTTTAAACCAATTGAAGGTCAACACGGCGCTATGGGGTGCTTGCACATAGTGGGCATGTCTTGTGATGCTATGACCGCTTTTGACGGATGAGTTGACCGAAGTTGACCGCGAAGGGGTGGCGTCACCGTGCCGGCCAGTACAGCGCCTCAAGTGCCTCCCCAGACCGTCCAGGCGACGCACACCGCCCAGGCGACACAGACCGCGACCGTCCAGACGGCGCCTCCCCCCTCGACGGCGCCGGGCGCCCGGAGCGGGGAGGGCGGGCAAGGTGCGCAGGGTGTCCCGGGTGCCCAGGGTGCCCCGGGTGCACAGACGGTCCAGACCGTGCAGGCCGTCCAGACCGTGCAGACGATTCAGACCGAGACGCCCGACGACACGGTCGCGCCCGCCAGGACCCGGGGCGCGGACACCAGGGCGCTCACCCAGGTGCTCTTCGGTCAGCTCAAGGGGCTGGAGCCTGGCACCGCCGAGCACGGCCGCGTCCGGGCCGCGCTCATCGAGGCGAACCTGCCCCTCGTGCGGTACGCCGCCGCGCGGTTCCGCAGCCGCAACGAGCCGATGGAGGACGTCGTCCAGGTCGGAACCATCGGCCTGATCAACGCCATCGACCGGTTCGACCCCGAACGCGGCGTCCAGTTCCCGACCTTCGCGATGCCCACCGTGGTCGGCGAGATCAAGCGCTACTTCCGGGACAACGTGCGCACCGTCCACGTCCCGCGCCGGCTGCATGAGCTCTGGGTCCAGGTCACCGGCGCCACCGAGGACCTGACGACCGCTCACGGCCGCTCACCCACCACCGCGGAGATCGCCGACCGGCTGAAGATCTCCGAGGAGGAGGTGCTGGCCTGCATCGAGGCGGGCCGCTCGTACCACGCGACCTCACTGGAGGCCGCCCAGGAGGGCGACGGGCTGCCCGGTCTGCTCGACCGGCTCGGCTACGAGGACCCGGCCCTGGCCGGCGTCGAACACCGCGATCTGGTCCGGCATCTGCTCGTACAGCTGCCCGAACGCGAACAGCGGATCCTGCTGCTGCGCTACTACAGCAATCTGACGCAGTCCCAGATCAGTGCCGAACTGGGGGTCTCGCAGATGCATGTGTCAAGGCTCCTGGCCAGAAGTTTCGCCCGGCTTCGATCCGCAAACAGGATCGAGGCGTAACCGGAACGGGTAGACCGGACCCTGCGCGTTCCCGGCGGCACATATGCCGCACACCCCTGGTCAACTGCACAGACACCCCCAGGACTTGTCGACATGTCACTACAGCGTGTTGCCGACATGTGACATTCTGCGGGAACCGCGTTTGCCGCAGCCTCCCCTCCGGTATTCAGGTGGAGGCAGCGTTCCTCCGATGGTCGCGGCCTCCGCGACCGTCCGCGACCTCAAGGGGGTGGCATGTCCGCAGAACAGGGCAGCTCGAAGGTGCTCACGCTCATCAAGAGCGCACCCGCACCCGTTGTGCTCACCAGCTCGTCGGAAGCCATCGACACCCGCACGCTGTCCCGCTCACTGTTCCTGCGGCTCGCCGCGCTGGGGCCCGCACCGGGCCCCGACGGAACCGACAGCCCGGAGCGCGTCTATGTGCGGGACACACTCATCGAGCTCAACCTGCCGCTGGTGCGCTACGCCGCGGCGCGGTTCCGGAGCCGTAACGAACCCATGGAGGACATCGTCCAGGTCGGCACGATCGGCCTGATCAAGGCGATCGACCGGTTCGACTGCGAACGCGGCGTGGAGTTCCCGACGTTCGCGATGCCCACCGTCGTCGGCGAGATCAAGCGCTTCTTCCGCGACACCTCGTGGTCGGTGCGGGTCCCGCGCAGGCTCCAGGAGCTGCGCCTCGCCCTCACCAGGACCAGCGACGAGCTCGCCCAGAAGCTCGACCGCTCGCCGACCGTGCCGGAGCTGGCCAAGGCGCTGGGCGTCTCCGAGGAGGACGTCGTCGACGGCCTGGCCGTCGGCAACGCCTACACCGCCTCCTCGCTGGACTCGCCCTCCCCCGAGGACGACGGCGGCGAGGGATCGCTGGCCGACCGGCTGGGCTACGAGGACGCGGCGCTGGAGGGCGTCGAGTACCGCGAGTCCCTGAAGCCGCTGCTGGCCAAGCTCGCCCCGCGCGAGCGCCAGATCATCATGCTCCGGTTCTTCGCCAACATGACCCAGTCGCAGATCGGCGAGGAGGTCGGCATCTCGCAGATGCACGTCTCGCGCCTGCTGACCCGCACGCTCGCCCAGCTCAGGGAAGGGCTCATCGCCGACTGATCCGCGCGCAGCCGCGCAAGGGTTCCGATTTGACGGACCGTCAGCCACACTGGCGCGATGCGACGTCAGACATTCGTCCGGACCGGCCGCCGGGGCACCGTGATCGCCGCCTCGGCGGCCGTGCTGTGCCTGGGCGGGACACTGGCAGGCTGCGGCGCCGAGGCGGGCGGCGGGTACACCGCGGTCGGCGCGGCAGGCGCGGACCCGGGGAAGGCGCCCTCGGCGGCGGTGGCACCCTCGGGAAAGGTCACCCTGGTCCCACTGGACGGCGCCGGGGCGCGGAACGGCAGCGGGGGCGCCGGCGGGGACCGTCCGGGCACCTCGCCCTCACCCGGCTCCCCGGCCGGTGGAGACGCCGGCGGCACGGACAGCGGCGGCGGTGCGGGCGGGACGGGCGGTTCCGGCGGCTCCGGCGCGGACACGGGACGGCCGACGCCCGGCCGTACCGGACCGGCCTCGGGCACCTCGGGCGGTACGGGTACGAGCGGCACGGAATCCGGAGGTTCCACGGGTTCCACCGGCTCCCCGGACCCCGCCTCCCCTTCCGCACCGGGTTCCACCGCCCCCGCGGGCCCCGCCGCGCTGACGGTCGGCGCCCCCGTGCGGGCCGAGGCGGACGAGCGGTGGTGCGAGAAGGTGACCGTGGAGTTCCGCAATACCGGTGGTTCACCGGCGCGTTCGGGCACCGTCACCTTCGCCACGCACATCATCGGCGGGGCGGGGATCGACTGGGCGACCCGGGAATCGACAGCGCCGCTGCCCGCGCCGATCGACGCGGGAGCGGCGCGGAAGAAGACGTACACCGTCTGTGTGGACGCCTGGCGGGTGCCCCTGGGCATGCATGTCGAGACCCGGGACGTCACCGCCGTCTGGAAGTGACGGATGAGTACTTCAGTGGCCGGAGGTGGCCGGAGGCCGGTCAGCCGAGCGCGAGCCAGGCGACCGCGCCGAGCACGACGATCACCGCGACGACCGCTGCGATCATCCCGGTCCTCGGCCCGGACGAGACGGCGGCGGGCTGCTGCCTGCGCTGCGGCTCGCCCTCGTCGACGAAGGCGCGGAACATCTGGGTGTTGCCTGCCGGGTCGCTGTTGCCCTCGGGACCCTGCGGGGCGTGGGGGTTGTGTGCCATGTCGCAGGACCCTAGCGAACTCGGCGGAACGGCCCAACCCCCGGGGCGGTGAAGGCGCGAGGCCGTAACCGGGGAACCGGTGAAGAAGGAGGGGGGAAGGGACCCCGCTCCGGGGACCCCGCACCCGGGCCGCACTGGCCCCGCACCGGGCCCACCGCGGCCCGCTCCACCCAACCACCCGACTTCCGGACCCAGTTGAGGACCCCGCCCGCACTCATCCCCGCACTCACTCGTATATACGCGCGAAGGACGGCCGCCGGCCGCGCTTGGACCCCGGGCCGGGCGCCGGCCCACCCGCCGGGGCCGGCGCCCGGCATCCCCACCCCCGCCTCCGGTGTGGCACGAGACACACCCGCCAATCCCGCACCGCGCACGCTGGGCCTTTGACCCGCGCCCTACGCAGCCTTTTGCGTTCCTTTACTTATGCAAGCCTCATTTCGTTTGCCTGTGGCAACCAACGGCTTCTATGGTTGCCCTAAGCAACAAGATGGCCGACGAGATGTCTGGGGGTCCCGTGGCCGCACGGAGTCAGTACGAAGAGCTGGCCCGGCAGCTCAGCGCCGTCGGCGCCGTCAAGCGGGGCCTGGCCCGAATCCTTCCCGCCGAATGCCCTGGCGGGTCGGCGGCCGTACTGGCTCTGCTGAGTCAGCACGGCGAAATGCGGATCAGCAGACTGGCCGAACTCCTCGCAGTCGACATGTCGGTGACCAGCCGGCACGTCGCTCACGTGGCAGAACGCGGCTGGATCGAACGATCCCCCGACCCGGCGGACAAGCGCTCCCGGATCCTGCGGCTGACCCCCGCGGGCGAAGGCGTGCTCGACGAGCTGAACTGCCGGACGACCGAAATGTTCGCCCATCACCTTCAGGATTGGTCCGACGACGAGGTCGGACAGCTCAACACGCTGCTGGCCCGGCTGCGCGACAGTTTCTCCTGCCGCGCCCCCGGTGGGTGCGCCCCCGGAAAGCACAGCGGCGACTGCCGCTCCCGGCAGGCCGGCAGCCACGACGGCTCGTACACCCGTACACCCGTGTAACAGAAGCAAAGACAAGGAATTAAATGGCTACGACCACACCAACCGGTGTGCGGGGCGGCCACGCCAAGCACGGAGGACACGATTCCTCCGACGGCACGCCGATGACACACCGGCAGATCATGGAAGCACTCGCTGGGCTGATGCTCGGCATGTTCGTCGCGATCCTGTCCTCCACCGTCGTCTCCAACGCCCTGCCGGAGATCATCTCCGACCTCGGCGGCGGCCAGAGCGCCTACACCTGGGTCGTCACGGCCTCGCTGCTGGCCATGACGGCGACCACCCCCCTGTGGGGCAAGCTCTCCGACCTGTTCAGCAAGAAGCTGCTGGTCCAGATAGCACTCGTCATCTACGTCGCGGGCTCGGTCGTCGCCGGTATGGCGACCAGCAGCGGCATGCTGATCGCCTGCCGTGTGGTGCAGGGCATCGGCGTCGGCGGTCTCTCCGCCCTCGCCCAGATCGTGATGGCCGCGATGATCGCCCCGCGTGAGCGCGGTCGCTACAGCGGATACATCGGCGCGGTCTTCGCCGTCGCCACCGTCGGCGGCCCGCTGCTCGGCGGTGTCATCACCGACACCAGCTGGATGGGCTGGCGCTGGTGCTTCTACGTGGGTGTGCCGTTCGCGGTCATCGCCCTCATCGTGCTCCAGAAGACCCTGAAGCTCCCGGTCGTCAAGCGTGAGGTCAAGGTCGACTGGACCGGCGCCTTCTTCATCAGCGCCGCCGTCTCGCTGCTGCTCCTCTGGGTGACCTTCGCGGGCGACAAGTACGACTGGATGTCCTGGCAGACCGGTGCGATGCTCGCGGGTTCCGTGCTGCTCACGCTGCTCTTCGTCTTCACCGAGTCCCGTGCCAGCGAGCCGATCATCCCGCTGCGGCTGTTCCGCAACCGGACCATCACGCTCGCCTCGCTCGCCTCGCTGTTCGTCGGCATCGCGATGTTCGCCGGCACCGTCTTCTTCAGCCAGTACTTCCAGCTGGCGCGCGGCAAGTCGCCGACGATGTCCGGTGTGATGACGATCCCGATGATCACGGGTCTGTTCATCTCCTCGACCGTCTCGGGCCAGATCATCACCAAGACGGGCCGCTGGAAGGCCTGGCTGGTCAGCGGCGGCTTCCTGGTCACGGCCGGGCTCGGCCTGCTCGGCACCATCCGGTACGACACCACGTACTGGCACATCGCGGTCTACATGTTCGTGATGGGTCTCGGCGTCGGCATGATGATGCAGAACCTGGTGCTCGCCACCCAGAACCAGGTCGACCCCTCGGACCTCGGCTCCGCCAGCTCCGTCGTCACCTTCTTCCGTTCGCTCGGTGGTGCGATCGGTGTCTCGGCACTGGGCGCCGTCATGGCGAACCGCGTCACCCACTACGTCAAGGACGGCCTGGCGGACCTCGGCCCCCAGGGCGCGGCAATGGGCCACGGCGGCACCGGCGGCGGGGGCATCCCCGACCTGGACACGCTGCCCGCACCGTTCCGCACCGTCGTGGAGTCCGCTTACGGGCACGGCGTCGGTGACGTCTTCCTGTACGCCGCTCCGGCCGCGCTGCTCGCCTTCCTGATCACGATCTTCATCAAGGAGGTCGCGCTCAGGACGAACGCCGCGAACGACGCCCCGAGCGACGCCGCGGTACCGGCCCAGGCCGAGGCCCCGACGCTCGCCGAGGTCCCGTCCGCCGCGGCCGCATCGGTCTCCGCGGGAACGGCCGGGGTCACCCCGGTCGACATCGTGAAGGCCACCGCGGTGACGACCGTGCAGGGCACCGCGGTACGCGGTGTGGTGCGCGGCGCCGAGGGCGCACCCGTCGACCGGGCCGCCGTCACGCTGATCTCGCTGGGCGGCCGGCAGCTGGGCATCTCGGTCGCGCAGGCCGACGGCAGCTACGGCCTGGACGCCCCCGGCGCCGGTTCGTACGTGCTGATCGCGTCCGCCGACGGCTTCCAGCCGCAGGCGTCCACCGTGGTCGTCGGCGACGAGCCGCTCGCGTACGACATCCTGCTCGTCGGTACGAGCGGACTGGCCGGGACCGTGCGGGCCGCCGTGAGCGGATCGCCGGTCGACGGCGCCATGGTCATCGTGACCGATGTGCGCGGCGACGTGCTGGCCACCGGCAAGTCCGGTGACACGGGCGAGTTCACCTTCGGTGAGCTGGTCCCCGGTGCGGTGACCGTCGCGGTGAACGCGGCCGGCTTCCGTCCGCTGGCACTGCCGGTGGAGATCGGCGGCCAGGGTGTCACCCGGGTCGACGCCGCGCTGCAGTCCGGCGCGCTGGTCCAGGGCGTCGTGCGGGCCGGTTCCGGCCGGCTGCCGCTGCCGGACGCCCGGGTCACGCTGGTCGACGCGGCCGGCAACGTGATCGCCACCTCGACGACCGGGGAGGACGGGGCGTACGCCTTCGCCGACCTGGACGCGGGCGAGTACTCGGTCATCGCGACCGGCTACCCGCCGGTGGCCGGTGCCCTGACCGTGGCCGGTCGCGGAGTCGACGGCCACGACATCGAGCTCGCCCACCCGGGCGAGTGACGGCCTCGACGAGGTCGTAACAACCTGTCCGGGGCAGACCCCGGACACGCAGAACCCCTGGCGGGACAGCACTTCGAGCGGAGAGGCTGTCCGGGCCGGCGGAAATGGGCCCCGGCGGTGGGGACGGCAGGCAGGGGACGGCCTGCCGTCCCCGCCCCGGGGCCCGACTCATTGAGTGACCCGTTCCGTGAACGGACGGGGCATTGAGCAAGGAGAGAAAACGGGATGGGACTTCGCGCACAGGTACGGACGCGGGACGGCTGGGCCGTCCAGCACGCGGTCGTGACGGTCACCGACATGACCGGTACGCAGGTGCTGCGGGCCGCCGCCGACGAGGACGGGGCGGTGCGCACCGACGGCCCGCTGTCCGCGGGCGCGTACACGGTGATCGTCACAGCGGTGGGGTACGCCCCCGCCGCCTCGACCGCCCTCGTCACGGCGAGCGGCCGGGTCGAGGCCGGCACGGTGGTGCTGGCCCGCCAGGGCGGCGTGGAACTGCCGCCGCCGGGCGCCTGGTCGCTGGACCCGGCGCACTGTTCGGTGGGCGCGGTCGCGCAGCACCTGGGGATCTCCAGCGTGCACGGCCGGTTCACCGATTTCAGCGGCCGGATCGAGATCGCCGAGGACGTCCAGCACTCCCGGGTGGACGCGGTCATCGACGCGACCAGCATCGACACGGGCAACGGCATGCGGGACAAGCACCTGCGGTCCCCCGACTTCCTCGACACTGACCGGTTCCCGGAGATCACGTACCGCTCCAGTTCACTGACGCCGGCCGGACCCGACCGCTGGACCGTCCACGGCGAGCTGTCGCTGCACGGTGTGAAGCGTCCGATCGACCTGGACCTCAGCTACCTCGGCACCGGCCCGGACCCGTGGGGCGGCGTCCGCGCGGCGTTCAGCGCCACGGCCGAGCTGCGCCGCGACGACTTCGCCATGAACTACAACCAGGTGGTCCAGGCGGGCATCTCGGCGATCGGCACGACGCTGCGGATCGAACTCGACATCCAGGCGGTGCAGGGCGATTCCCTGCCGGCCGCCTGACCGCACGGTCGTAGGGTCTGATCCATGGCATCGAACATCGCGACCAACACCGCCGTGGAACTCGACGACTTGCTGGCGTTCGTACGGCCCCGGCACCGGGCGGTCCTGCTGACCACCCGGTCCGACGGCCGTCCCCAGGGCTCCCCGCTCACCTGCGGCGTCGACGACGCCGGCCGGATCGTCGTCTCGACGTACCCCGAGCGCGCCAAGACCCGCAACGCGAAGCGGGACGAGCGGGTGAGCGTGATCGTCCTGTCGGACGAGTGGAACGGGCCCTGGGTGCAGATCGACGGTTCGGCCGAGGTGATCGACGCACCGGACTCGGTCGAGCCGCTCGTCGAGTACTTCCGGAACATCTCGGGGGAGCACCCGGACTGGGACGAGTACCGGGCGGCCATGCTGAAGCAGGGCAAGTCGATCATCAGGATCACCCCCGAGCGGTGGGGCCCGGTCGCCACCGGCGGTTTCCCGGCGCATCTTTCCCCGGGCAGCTGACCCCGTGACGGTCCCGCCCGTTCCCGCCGGAGACCTCGGCCGGGGGCGGCTGCTGGTCGCGCCCGGCCTCGCCGCGTCGGCCGTCCGCTCACTGGAGCGGGCCGCCGGGCGTCCGGCGGAGCCGGACGGCACCGTGCCGGACGGTCCGTACGTGTACGTCGGGGCCACGCTGCCCGATGAGCTGCGCGGCGACGGCCTGTTGTGGTTCCACAGCGTGAACGCCGGTACGGACGCCCTGCTGGGCGCCGGCCCGTGGCCCGCCGGGGCGCTGCTCACCCGGACGGTGGGCCGGATGGGCGAGCGGATCGCGCAGTACGTGCTGGCCTGGGTGCTGGCGGAGTGCCAGTCTGTCCCGGAGTTCGCCGCGCAGCATGCGCGTGCCGAGTGGCGCCGCATCCCCTCCGAACTCGCCGCCGGTCAGACGGCCGTGGTGCACGGCACCGGCCGGATCGGCTCCGCCGTCGCCGGGCTGCTGGGGGCCTGCGGCATCCGGACGGTGGGCGTGGCCCGCACCCCGCGCGAGGCCCCGCCGGGCTTCGACGCGATGGCGGGCACGGACGAGCCGGTGGCCGCCCGCTGGGTGGTCTCCGCACTTCCGCTGACCGGGGCGACGGCCGGGTACTTCGGGGCGGACCGGTTCGCGGCCATGGGCGGGGCCACGTTCGTCAACGTGGGCCGGGGCGCGACCGTGGACCTGGCGGCGCTGGAGTCCGCGCTGCACGCGGGGACGGTGGGGCGCGCGGTGCTCGACGTGCTGCCCGACGAACCCGCCGTGCCCGGGGACCCCTGCTGGCGGCTGCCCCGTACGGTGATCACCTCGCACTCCGCGGGCATCACGGCGGACGACGACGTCGTCACGGACTTCACCGCGTGCCTGCGCGAGCTCAGGGCGGGGCGGGTCCCGGCGCTCGCCGTGGACACGGCCCGGGGCTACTGACGGGGCCGGGTCTCCCGGGCGGGGGACCGCTCCCGTTCGCGCATCGCGACGATGCCCGCGATCAGCAGGTCGAGCGCGAACGTGAAGTCCCGCTCGTGCATCTCGTGCACCGTGTCGGCTCCCCGCGCCTCCATGAGGTCCTGCGAGTTCTCCACGATCGGGCCCAGGTGCGGCTGTCCCTGGATGGCCGACATCGCCTGCTGGAAGTACTCGTCCTGGGTGAGCCCGGCCTCGGTGCTGCGCTGGGCGAACTGGCCCTCGACGGTGCCGAATCCGTACACGAACTGGAAGACCGCGGAGAGCGCGCCGGTCTGGTGCCGCAGCGGCAGTCCCGTAGCGCGGATCACGTCCTGGATGGCGTACGACATGAGCATCGCGTGCGGGCCCATGTTGAGGAACTTCCCGACGAGCGGGGAGACCCAGACGTGCCGGACCAGCAGCGCCCGGTAGGCCGTCGCCACCGCGCGCAGCCGTTGCTCCCAGGGCGCGTCCTCCTGCGGCGGGTCGATCTCGCTGTAGACCGAGTCGAGGGCCAGCTCCAGCAGGTCGTCCTTGGTGTCGACGTACCAGTAGAGGGACATCGCCGTGACGTTCAGCTCGGCGGCGAGCCGGCGCATGGAGAACTTCGCGAGGCCCTCGGCGTCCAGCAGCCGGACCGAGGCGGCGGTGATCCGGTCGCGGTCGAGCCCGGTGGGCTGGTCGGGTTTCCGGGTGCGCGACGGTGGCCGGTGGTTCAGCCACACACTGGTCCGGGCAGGGTCCTTCGCACGGTCGGCCGCGGACACCATGGCGCACTCCCTCGTCTTGCCGGCGGGACGTACCGGATACGTCTCCCGTGCCCCGGAAACGGAGCCGTATCGTCCGGTACGTCCCGCCCGATGCTATGCCGCTGCCGCGGCCGGGTCAGCCCGGGACGATTCTCCCCGTTCCGCCCGGCGCAGCAGCACCGCGGCCAGCAGTCCGCCGGCCAGCACCGCCACCGCCCCGGCCAGCATGCTGGTCCGGAGTCCCGAGGAGAAGGCGTCCATGATCCGCTGCCGCTCCCCCTCGCCTCCCGCGGCGGCCAGGGCGGCTGGCAGCGAGGCGGCGCCGACCGCCGTCGGGACGAGCGCCGCGAACCGGGAGTTCAGCACCGCGCCGAGCACCGCGACCCCGAGGCCGTTGCCGCATTCGGCGAGGGTGCCGTTGACCCCGGCGCCGACGCCCGCCTTCTCCGGCGGGATGGCGCTCATGATCGCGTTGGCCATGGCGGGCATGGCGAGCGCGATGCCGGCGCCCATCACCAGGAGGCCGAGCAGGGCGCCGCCGTAACCGTCCCCGCCGAGCAGGGCGATCGAGGCAAGACCCGCGGCGAGCAGCCCCATCCCGGAGGCGATGGTGACCGGCGTGCCCAGCCTGGGCACGAGCCGCGCGCCGAGTCCGGTGAGATTGAGGAGGACGACGCTCAGCGCGAGCGGAGCCGTCCGCAGACCGGCCTCCAGCGGGCCGTAACCGAGCACGAACTGGAGCTGCTGGGTGAGCAGGAACAGCGAGCCGCCCATCCCGAACGCGACCAGGATCGCGCCCGCGACCGCGCCGATGAACTTCTGGTTGCGGAAGAAGTGCATGTCCAGCATCGGGTACGGGATGTGCAGCTCCCACAGCACGAACCCGGTGAGGACGGCGACCCCGATGAAGGCGGTCAGCAGCACCTGGCCGGAGGTCCAGCCGTGTCCGGGGCCGGAGATGATCGCGTACACGACCGCGGCCATACCTATGGTGGAGAGCAGCGCGCCGAGCAGGTCGGGGCGCTCCCCGCTCGGGTTCTTCGACTCCGGCACCAGCCGCGCCACGGCCACCAGGCCGATCACGGCGACCGGGATGTTGATCAGGAAGATGGCGCCCCACCAGAAGTGGTCGAGCATCACCCCGCCGATCAGCGGGCCGACGGCGAAGCCGAGTGAGCTGACGGTCGACCAGATACCGATCGCCTTCACCCGTTCGGTCTCGTCGAAGATCTGGATGACGACGGCGAGGGTCGTGGTCATCAGCAGCGCCCCGCCCACGCCCATGCCGGCGCGTGCGGCGATCAGCTGTCCGGACGACTGGGCGAGCCCGGCCACCAGTGAGCCGACGCCGAACAGGGCGAGGCCCGCGATCAGCATCTTCTTGCGGCCGTAGCGGTCGGCCGAACTGCCGGCGGTCAGCAGCAGACCCGACTGGACGAGCGAGTAGGCGTTGATCATCCACTGCACATCGGCGGTGGAGGCGTCCAGTTCCCGGGTGAGGGAGGGGATCGCCACGTTGAGGACGGTGTTGTCGAGCAGCACGGTGAGCTGGGCGAGGCAGATGACGGCGAGGATCAGCCAGCGCTGCGGATGGCTCGGTGGCGAGAGGTGGTTCGGCTCGGCGGCGGTCGCCGTCATTCGGACTCCCGGGCGTTCGGTCAGGTCCCTATACGGTGTACAGGGGAAGAGCTGTACACCGTATAGCCGTGCATGCGCCACGTACAACCGGCTTTCCCGCGGTACGGTGCGGTCGCTGATCCGACAAGGGCTGGAGTGGTATGTCACTGCGTCGTCGTACGGTGGAAGTCCTGCTGGCCGCAGGCTTGTTGGGGACGGCGCTCGCGCCTCCCGCGAGCGCTGCCGGGCACGGGCCGGGGCAGCTGGTGCCCCTGCGCGTCGCCACGTACAACATCCATGCGGGCGCGGGCATGGACAACGTCTTCGATCTCGACCGGCAGGTGGCCGAGCTCCGCTCGCTGGACGCGGACGTGATCGGGCTCCAGGAGGTCGACGTCCGCTGGGGCGAGCGCAGTCGGTGGCGGGATCTGGCGGCCGAGCTGGCCGAACGGCTGGACATGCGGGTGTCGTTCGCCCCGATCTACAGCCTCGACCCGGCGACGCCGGAGGCACCCCGGCGCGAGTTCGGCGTCGCGGTGCTGTCCCGGTACCGGATCGTGAGCGCCGAGAACCACGACATCACCCGGCTCTCCACCCAGGACCCGAACCCCGTCCCGGCGCCCGCGCCCGGCTTCGGTGAGGTGGTGCTGCGGGTGAGGGGGCTGCCCGTGCACGTGTACGCGACGCACCTCGACTACCGCGGGGACCCGTCCGTACGGGTCGCCCAGGTGGCCGACACCCGCCGGATCATGGCCGAGGACCAGGAGTCGGAACGGCGGCCGGTGCACCAGATCCTGCTCGGGGACTTCAACGCGGCACCGGCCGCGCCGGAGCTGGCCCCGCTGTGGGGGACGCTCACCGATGTGGAGCCAGGTGGCCCCACCTACCCGGCGCTGAACCCGGTGCAGCGGATCGACTACGTGGCGGTCTCGAAGGACACCGTGCGGGTACGCGACGCGGCGGTGGCCGAGACGCTCGCCTCGGACCACCGCCCTGTTGTCGCGGACCTGTTGCTGCGGCGCTGAGCCGCAGCCGTCAGCCGCTCTTCGGCCGGGTCAGGTCGTAGAACGTGGCGCTGCCGGCCGTGACCTCCTTGAAGTTCTTCTCCACCCAGGCGGAGATCTGCGACGAGGTGCCGCCGCTGCCGCCCATGCCGCCGCCTCCGCCCGTGCCGCTGGAGATGAAGTAGTGGATCCGGCCGTCCTCGACGTACTCCTTGAACTCGGAGAGCGTCGGGGACGGGTCACTGCCGTTGAAGCCGCCGATCGCCATCACCGGGTCACCGGTGGCGAGCTGGTAGCTGGCGGCGTTCTGCGAGCCGATGGCGGCTGCCGCCCAGGTGTAGTCGTCCGCGTTCTTCGCCAGGAGCTTCTTCGCCGCCGCGTCGACGGTCGCTCCGTTGAGCAGACCGCCCATGCCGCCACCGCCACCGCCGAAGCCCTCACCCGTGCCGGGCATCCCTCCGGGCATCGCTCCGGGCCGCTGACCGTTCCGCGCCGTGCCGGGCCCGCCCTGGTTCCGGCCCTGGCCCTGCGGGGTGCCGGTCGGGGGCTGCCCCATGACGCCGCCGGCCTGTCGGCTGCCCTGCTTGCCCATGCCCGGAGGCTGCATGCCGCCACCCCCGCGGCCGCCGCCACCGCCCGGCCCGCCGCCCATGCCGCCCGAGGACGGGCCGGCCGTGACGATCGAGCCCTGGTGCCCGGTGTTCAGCGTGCTCACGGTGTACGCGACCGGTCCGGCCAGCGAGGCGACGAAGCCCAGCCCCACCGCGACGAGCGCCAGTTGACGTCCCAGCCGGGAGGCGAGCAGCAGCCCCAGCGCGCCCACGATCCCGGTGACGAGCACTGTCGGCCGCAGCCACGCCTGGTAGTCCGGGGTCCGCCCCAGCAGCACGTACGACCAGTACGCCGTGACCGCGACCGTGACACCGAGCGCGGCGCCCGCCCACCAGCGCGACCGTTCCTCCCACAGGACCGTGGCGCCCATGCCGATCAGCGCCGCGAGGCAGGGGGCCAGGGCCACCGTGTAGTACTGGTGGAAGATGCCGGCCATGAAGCTGAACACGGCCGCCGTCATCAGCAGCGAGCTGCCCCAGGCGAGGAACGCGGCGCGGGCCGTGTCCGTCCTCTTCGCCCGCCAGGTCAGCCAGATGCCCGCGCCGAGCAGGATCAGCGCGGCGGGCAGCAGCCACGAGATCTGGCTGCCGATCTCGGAGTTGAACATCCGGCCGATGCCGGTCTCGCCCCACTGACCGCCGGCCCCGCCACCCCGGCCGCCCCCGCCACCGCCGACGCTGCCGGTCTCCTCGCCGTTGATCCGGCCGAGCCCGTTGTAGCCGAAGGTCAGCTCCAGGAAGGAGTTGTTCTGCGAGCCGCCGATGTACGGGCGCGAGGAGGCGGGCCACAGTTCGACGATCGCGACCCACCAGCCGCCCGCGACGGTCATCGCCACGGCGGAGAGGCCCAGTTGACCGAACCGCTTGCGCACGGAGACCGGTGCGAACACCGCGTACAGCACCGCGAGCGGCGGCAGGATCAGAAACGCCTGAAGGGTCTTGGACAGGAAGGCGAGGCCTACCGCGACGCCCGCCCACACCAGCCACTTGGTGCGGCCGTTCTCCATCGCGCGCAGCACGCAGTAGACCGTGACGGTCATCAGCAGCGCGAGCAGCGCGTCCGGGTTGTTGAAGCGGAACATCAGCGCGGCGACGGGCGTGAGCGCGAACACCGCCATGGTGATCAGCCCGGCGGCGGCGCTGAACCGGCGGCGCACGGCTGCGTAGAGCACCCCTGCCGTGGCCGCGCCCATCAGCACCTGCGGGGCCAGGACCGCCCAGGAGCTCAGGCCGAAGATCCGCACCGACAGGGCCATCGGCCACAGAGCGGCCGGGGGCTTGTCGACGGTGATGGCGTTGGCCGAGTCCAGCGAGCCGAAGAAGAAGGCCTTCCAGCTCTGGCTGCCGGCCTGCACGGCCGCGGAGTAGAAGGAGTTGGCGTAGCCGGACGCGCCGAGGTTCCACAGGTACGCCAGCGTGATGACCAGCAGCATGGCGAGGAAGGCCGGGCGCGCCCAGCGGGGGTCCTCGGGCCGGCCGCGCCACACGCGGTGCGGCAGCGAGGGCCCGGGAGGTGCGTGGCCGGCCGCACCCTGGGGCGGGGCCGGGAGGTGGTCGAACGTGGTCATCGGACGTTCCTCGGTTCGTGGTGGGTGTCGTCGGCCGGAGCCGCGGCCGGACCGGGCGCGGGGGCGCCGGCCGGGCGGCCCGCGTCACCGCCCCGGTCACGGTCGGGGAAGACCCAGGCGCGGAAGAGCAGGAACCGCAGCACCGTTGCCGCGAGGTTGGCCGCGATCAGCACGGCGAGTTCGGTGCCGTGCGAGGGCGATCCGGACGCCGCCCCCAGCGCGGCCAGCGAGCCGCTGGTCAGGGCGAGGCCGATGGCGAAGACCACGAGGCCCTGCGCCTGGTGGCGGACGGCGCCGCCCCGGCCGCGTACCCCGAAGGTGAGCCGCCGGTTCGCGGCCGTGTTGGCGACGGCCGACACCAGCAGCGCGCCGCCGTTGGCGGTCTGCGGGCCGGCGCCCATCCGGAAGAGCGAGTAAAGGAGCAGGTAGAAGAGGGTCGACAGGGCGCCCACGACACAGAAGCCGACCAGCTGCCGGGCCAGTCCGCGCGGCACCCCGCCGATCCCCCGGTCGCGCGGATCGTCCCCGAAGGGCCTGGCCAGCCGGTCCAGCGGCAGTGCGCCGACGGCCAGCGCGCGCCCCACCCGCCACACGCCCTTCAGGTCCTCGGTGGCGGTCCGCACGATGTGGACCGTCGAGTCCGGGTCGTCTACCCAGTCGACCGGCACCTCGTGGATGCGCAGCCCGGCCCGTTCGGCGAGCACCAGCATCTCGGTGTCGAAGAACCAGCCGGTGTCCTCGACCATCGGCAGCAGCCGCTGGGCGACCTCGCGGCGTATCGCCTTGAATCCGCACTGCGCGTCGCTGAACCGGGCGGCCAGCGACGAGCGGAGAATGATGTTGTAGGCGCGCGAGACGAACTCCCGCTTGGTCCCGCGCACCACCCGCGAACTGCGCGCCAGCCGGGAGCCGATGGCCAGGTCCGAGTGTCCGGAGATCAGCGGTGCGACCAGCGGCAGCAGCGCGTTCAGGTCGGTGGACAGGTCCACGTCCATGTAGGCGAGGACCGGGGCGTCCGAGCCGGACCAGACCGTCCGCAGCGCCCGTCCGCGCCCCTTCTCCTCCAGCCGGAAGGACCGCACCCCGGGCAGGGTCCGCGCGAGCCGCTGCGCGACCTCGGGTGTCCGGTCGGTGCTCGCGTTGTCCGCGACGGTGATCCGGAAGGCGTATGGGAAGGTGCGCGCCAGATGGTCGTGCAGCCGCAGCACACACGGCTCGAGGTCCTTCTCCTCGTTGTAGACGGGTACCACCACATCGAGTACGGGGGCACCGGCCGCATCGCCCGCGCCGGCCAGGAGGTGGTCCCGGGCCGGCAAGGTGCTCCAGGGAGTGTCGGTTCGCATGACACCGACACTCGCCAACCGCGCTGTCACGCCCGTGTGGTGAGCCTGTGGTCCCGCTGTGAGGAGGAGGGACCGCCCGCTTCCGGGCCTCCGGCGTACCCGGCGTCCGCCGGCAGATGGACGGCGAACACCGTGTTCCCCGGCACCGAACGCACCTCGGCGAGGCCGCCGTGCGCGGCGGTGACGGCCTGCACGATGGCCAGCCCGAGCCCCGTCGAACCGGCGTGCCGGGAGCGCGAGGCATCGCCGCGCGCGAACCGTTCGAAGACGTGCGGCAGCAGCTCCGGCGGGATGCCGGGCCCGTTGTCCTGGACCTCCAGGGTGACCCAGCGATGTCCGGCCTCCGCGCGCACCCGGGCCGTGACCGTGGTCCCGGGCGGAGTGTGCGTACGGGCGTTGGCCAGCAGGTTGACCAGCACCTGCTGGATCCTGGTCGGATCGGCGCGCACCGCCGCGGGCACCTCGGGCAGCTCCAGCCGCCAGTGGTGGGCGGGCCCGGACCCGTCGGGCGAGGCGGTCCGGCCCGCGACGCGTGCGTCGCTCACCGCGTCTATGACGAGCGGCGAGAGATCGGTGCTCTCGTAACTGAGCGGGCGGCCGGCGTCCAGCCGGGCGAGCAGCAGCAGATCCTCCACCATGCCCGTCATCCGCTCCGCCTCGGACTCGATGCGGCCCAGCGCGTGCCGGGTGTCCGGGCCGGTGTTCTCCCGGCCGCGCCGGGTCAGTTCGGCGTACCCGCGGATCGAGGCGAGCGGGGTCCGCAGTTCATGGCTGGCATCGGCGACGAACTGCCGCACCCGCGTCTCGCTCCTCTGCCGCGCGTCCAGGGCCGAACCGACGTGTCCCAGCATCCGGTTGAGGGCCGCGCCGACCTGCCCGACCTCGGTACGCGGATCGGCCTCGGCCTCCGGGACCCGCTCGAACAGGGCGACCTCGCCGCTGTGCAGGGGGAGTTCGGAGACCCGGGTCGCCGTGGCGGCCACCCGGCGCAGCGGCCGCAGGGCGACCGTGACCATCGCGGCGCCCGCGATCCCGGCGGCGATCAGCCCGGCCCCGGTGACGCAGACCTCGACGACGATCAGGGTGGTGATGGCGCGGCTCACCTCGGTGGTGGGGATGCCGACGAGGACGGCCGAACCGTCGCTCGCGGGGGCGGCGGCCTGCACCCGGTAGCCGCCGAGTCCGGGCAGCTCGACATCGTGCGCCTTGCCGTCCACGGGGACCTGGGCCGCCGCCAGGGCGTCCTCCTGCGCACCGGTCAGCGCCTCGGTGGTCTCCCTCGCACCGGGCCCGTTGTCCTTCGCGACCGCGGAGTCGGTGACCTCACCGCCCTCGGAGAGCGCGCCGAAGGTGTTGAAGGGCTGGCCGCCGCCCATGCCGATGAAGCCGAGCGGCTCCTTGTTCCTGAGCCCGCCGGGAGCGGGCGCGCCGCCGCCGGGCCGCAGCTCGGCCCGGATGGCGAGATCGCGCAGCTGGTCGTCCAGCTTCCCGTACATATAGCTGTGGAAGGCTATGGCGGTGACCGTGCCGATCACGGTCGCGACGACCGCGATCAGCGTCACCGCGGAGACGACGAGCCGGGTCCGCAGCGTCCACGGCCCCTTCGCCAGCCGTTTCATCCGGCTACTCACCGGGCTTGATGAGATATCCCGCCCCACGCCGGGTGTGGATCATCGGCGTGCGGCCGGCGTCGATCTTCTTGCGCAGGTAGGAGATGTAGAGCTCGACGACGTTGGCCTGCCCGCCGAAGTCGTAGTTCCAGACCCGGTCCAGGATCTGCGCCTTGCTCAGCACCCGGCGCGGATTGCGCATCAGGAAGCGCAGCAGCTCGAACTCGGTCGCGGTGAGGTGGATGTTGGCGCCGCCCCGGCTCACCTCGTGGCTGTCCTCGTCCAGCATCAGGTCGCCCACGACGAGCGTCGACTCGCTGCGCACCGCGGCCGTGCCGGAGCGCCGGATCAGCCCGCGCAGCCGGGCCACGACCTCCTCCAGGCTGAACGGCTTGGTGACGTAGTCGTCGCCGCCGGCCGTGAGCCCGGCGATCCGGTCCTCCACGGAGTCCCGCGCGGTCAGGAACAGCACGGGCACGTCGGACAGCTCCCGGCGCAGTCTGCCGAGGACGGCGAGCCCGTCCATGTCCGGCAGCATCACGTCGAGGATCACCGCGTCGGGCCGGAACTCACGGGCCGTACGCACGGCATCGGCGCCGTCCCCCGCGCTGCGCACCTCCCAGCCCTCGTAGCGAAGCGCCATGGACAGCAGCTCGGCCAGCGGGGCCTCGTCGTCCACGACCAGGACCCGGACGGGGGTCCGGTCCGGCCTGAGCAGTTCGGTACGCCCCTGGGGCGAGGTCGTCGTCGTCATGCCCCAACCCTGTGAGACGCCCCTGAGAGAGTTCTTTCCCGATTCTGTGAATTCCCTGAGAAAGCCGGAAGCCCCGGACCGCACCGCCTCAGCAGTCGAACAGGGCCTTCGCGTTGTCGTGACAGACCGCCCGCAGCCAGTCGTCGCCGAGCTCCAGCCGCTCCAGGGCGTGCAGTTGGTGGGCGTACGGGTACGGAATGTTCGGGAAGTCCGTCCCCAGCAGGATCCGGTCGCCGAGCGCCGCGAGCCGCCCGCGCTCCGCCGCCGGGAACGGGATGGAGCCCTCCGTGAAGTCGGTGAACACCATCGTGGTGTCGAGCCGCACCTGCGGGTACTTCTCCGCGAGCGCCAGGAACTCCGTGTACTCCGGCATCCCCAGGTGCGCCACGATCACCCGCAGCCGGGGATGACGGGCGAGCAGCCGGCCGACCGGTTCCGGCCCGGTGTGCCTGCCGGGCGCGGGCCCGGACCCGCAGTGCATCACCACCGGGATGCCGGCCTCGGCGAGCAGCCCCCACACCGGTTCCAGCAGCGGATCGTTCGGGTCGTACGCCCCGACCTGGATGTGTGCCTTGAAGACCCGGGCCCCCGCCTCGACGGCCTCGGTCACGTACTTCTCCACGCCCTCCTCGGGAAAGAAGGTCGCGGTGTGCAGGCAGTCGGGCACCCGGCGCGCGAAATCGTCGGCCCAGCCGTTCAGCCAGGCCGCCATGCCCGCCTTGTGCGGGTAGAGCATCGAAGTGAACCGGAGCACGCCGAACGAGCGCAGCAGCGCGAGCCGTTCGTCCTCGTCGTGCCGGTAGGCGATCGGCCACTCCATGCCGGTCAGCGGACCGGCCGAATCGAAGTACGCCCAGACCTTGCGCAGCACCTGCTCCGGCATGAAGTGCGTATGGACGTCGATGATCCCGGGCAGCCCGAGCCGTTCCCAGAACCGCACCACGTCGTCACGGTCGTCACTCATACAGCGCTCCTCCCCTGGACCATTCGATGGATCGTCCGACCATGTCAGAACAGCCCGTCCTGCCTCGCGCCGCCCCCGACCACGACGGTCGGCACACTCACCCCGGCCCCCGCGCCGGCCGCCGCCAGCGCCCAGCCGGACATCAGCCGGGTGTCCACCACGACGACCCCGTCCGCCCCGGTCTCCAGATGCAGATCCGGTCCGGCCGCCGCGACCAGCCGCCCCGCGACCGCGCCACCGTCCACCAGCCCGGTCACCGCTCTCGCCGCCCCGGCCGCCGTGCCGATCCCGAAGATCCCCGCATGGTCGACGGCCTCGAACGGCAGCCGCTCCAGCGCCTCCGGCCAGCCGCCCCCTTCGAGCGCCACGGCCCGCCCGTACAGCCGCTCCACCTCGGCGGCCCGCACGGCCGCGCCCGGAAGGTCGGCCCGCACCGCCCGCTTTCGCGCGTACGGAATCCGGTCCGGCACCCCGAGCGCTGCCCGCAGGACCTCCTCGGCCCGTCGCGCCGCCATCAGCGGCCCGCGCCCCAGCCAGCTGAAGACCACCGCCCCCTGTTCCCGCAGCCGGGCCGCACCCCGCTCCTCGGCGGTGATCCCGACCTTCACCATGCCCGCCCCGAACCAGGCCAGGTACACGCGGTAGGTGCGCGGATCATCGGGAATCGTGTCGGCCGCCACCGAATGCGCCCGGTCCAGCCGCCCGCACTCCGGGCAGCGCCCGCCCGTGCTCCGCCCCGGCACCACGGCGCCCACCGGACACACGTTCCCCCGCGCCCCGGAGCAGTGCCGCTCCCCCTCGGCCCGGAACCCGAGCTCCGTCCCGTACGCCAGCGCGCTCCCCCTGGTCTCCCGGCCCCTGCGCCACCCGAGCACGGGACCGTCCTGTCCCTCGGGCCACCGAAGGCCGGTGCACTGCCACCCCATGCGCGAACTCCCGTGCTCCTGGACGTGGGTACGGACGCCGCCGCCGGCCGCCCGTGGCGGACACCCGCGTACGGACGGACGCGGAAGGCCCCCGGGATCATTCTCCCGGGGGCCTGGGGTCACCGCGGCCGTTCGCTACAGCGCGGAGAGGCCCTTCTGCACGTCCTCGGTGTTCATCGCCGGCTGGATCTCGATCTCCGCGCCGAGTCCCTGGAACAGCGGCTCCACGATGGAGGGCAGCTGTGAGCTGTCCGACATGTCGAAGACGAACGTGCAGGCGCGCTGTCCCTCGCTGGGGCCGAAGTAGGCCGCCTCCGGCTTGAGCTGTTCCGACAGCGACTGCATGATCTTCAGCAGCGTGCCGTCCTTCACCGCCGCGTTCGCGGTCTTCGTGTCCAGCCGTGCTCTCAGCATGACCCTCATCGCACCGCACCTCTGTCCTGTCCTCCACCGTGCCCGGCGCGGTGGAGAACCGCACTCCCTGAGACCCGGTGACGTCCGGCCCAGCCTTGCCCCGGCGGATCGGGGCAGCAACATCTCGACGTCCATCCGGCCGCACCCGGGCCCCGGGCCTCTCGTCGGACCGAACGGAAGGCCCTAGGATCCGGGCCATGGCTCTGACCATGAACGACGTGGACCGGTTCGAGGCCTCCATGCCCCGTCTGGAGGCGATCGCCTACCGCCTCCTCGGCTCGGCGAGCGATGCCGAGGACGCCGTACAGGACACCTTCCTGCGCTGGCAGGCCGCCGACACCGGCCGCATCGAGGTCCCCGAGGCCTGGCTGACGAAGGTCCTCACCAACCTGTGCCTCAGCCGGCTCACCTCGGCCCGTGCCCGGCGCGAGACCTATGTGGGCCAGTGGCTGCCCGAGCCGCTGCTCGCCGGGGACCCGATGCTCGGCCCCGCCGACACCGTCGAGCAGCGCGAATCGGTCTCGTACGCGGTCCTCGCCCTCATGGAGCGCCTCTCCCCCAATGAGCGGGCGGTGTACGTGCTGCGCGAGGCGTTCGGCTACCCGCACCGGGACATCGCCGAGATCCTCGACCTCACCGAGGCGGCCTGCCAGCAGATCCTCCACCGCGCCAGGAAGCACGTCGCGGACGGCAGGCCCCGCACCGAGATCGACGAGGCCGCCGCCCGGCGGATCGTCGAGGAGTTCCTCGCGGCCGCCACCAGCGGCCGCACCGAGCCGCTCGTGCGGCTGCTCACCGCGGACGTCATCTCGGTCGGCGACGGCGGCGGCAAGGTCCCGGCCCGCGCCAAGGCCTTCGAGGGCGCCGTCGCGGTCGCGAAGTTCATGCGCGGCCTGTTCAAGCCCAGCAAGGCCAAACGCGCCATCACCGGCGGCTCCCCCGAGGTCTACACCACGACCGCCAACGGCTCCCCCGCCGTCGTGGCGGTCGTCGACGGCCGGGTCATCGGTGTCATCTGCCTGGAGATCACCACCGAGGGCATCGCCGCGTTCCGCAGCCAGGCCAATCCCGACAAGCTCGAACGCGCGACCCGGCGGTGGGCCGCGTCCGACCACGGAGAACCCCTGTTCAGCGCCTTCTGACAGCCGCGCGACCCCAGTGTGACGTGCTTCACATCCTGTTCCTGTCAGGAAACGGCGGGCTGTCCGGTTCAAGGGGCGAACCACGCGGGACAGACGCGAGAGAAGGAGCAGGGACATGCAGCACCGCATCATCGTCATCGGAGCCGGCTACACCGGAGCCATCGCCGCCGGCCGCCTCGCCAAGCGACTGCGCAGCGAGGACGTGGCCATCACCCTCGTCAACGCCGAGCCCGACTTCGTCGAGCGCGTCCGGATGCACCAGCTGGCCGTCGGCCAGGAGCTCACGCCCCGGCCCTTCAGCAAGATGTTCGCGGGCACCGGCGTCGGGCTGAAGCTCGCGAAGGTCACCGCCGTGGACGTCGACCGCAAGGCCGTCACCGTCCTCGGCGAGAACGGCAACGAGGAGCTGGCGTACGACAGCCTCGTGTACGCCCTCGGCAGCGGCTGGAACCCCCAGGGCGTCCCCGGCACCGCCGAGCACGCCCACGAGATCACCGGCCGCCCCGGAGCTCTCCGGCTGCGCGAGCGCCTGGCCGCCCTGGACGCCGGACAGTCCGTGGTCGTCGTGGGCGGCGGCCTCACCGGTCTGGAGGCGGCGACCGAGATCGCCGAGGCCCGCCCGGACCTCGACGTCGCCCTCGCCGCCCGCGGCGAGCTCGGCGACTGGCTCTCGCCCAAGGGCCGCCGGCACGTACGCAAGGTCTTCGGCGGGCTGGGCATCACCGTGCGCGAACACGCCGCCGTCACCGAGGTGACGGCCGACCACGTCACCATCGCCGGCGGGGCGTCCGTCCCGGCCGCGGTCACCGTGTGGACGACCGGCTTCGCGGTCCACCCGATCGCCGGGGCCACCACCCTGGAGGTCGGCGACACGGGCCGGATCGTGGTCGACGCGACCATGCGCTCGGTCTCGCACCCCGACGTGTACGCCATCGGCGACGCGGCCCTGGCGATGGGCCCGGGAGACAAGCCGCTGCGGATGTCGTGCGCCTCGGGCGTCCCCGCCGCATGGCAGGCGGCCGACTCCATCGCAGCACGCCTGACCGGCGGAAAGCTCCCGCACGCCTCGATCCGCTACTTCAACCAGTGCATCTCGCTGGGCCGCAGGGAGGGCCTGATCCAGTACGTCACCGCCGACGACCGCGCCGTCCGGGCGGCCCTGACCGGACGCCTCGCCGCCCTCTACAAGGAGCTGGTCTGCAAGGGCGCGGCCTGGGGCGTGGCCAACCCGCTGCTGGGCCTCCCGGCCAGGCGCCGCCCGGTCGTGAGGCCCGAGCCCCTGACGGCTTCGGCCGCCGGTGCACCGGCCCCCGCCGCCGAACGCGCCTGACCGGGTTCCTGAGCCGGGCCCCGCTGTCCGGGGCCCGGTCAGAGGAGCCGTTCGGGCAGGGGGCCGGCGCTGGGCGTACGGGCGTGGACGCCGTCCGGGGTGATGAACTCGACGTCGCCCAGGGGATCGGCCGTGACCTCACCGACGACGGCGGCGTGCCGGCCGTAGCGGTGTGCGTGCAGGGCGGCCAGGACCTGCCGGGTGCGTTCCGGCGGGACGAACAGGCACAGACAGCCCGCACAGGCCGCGTCCAGCGGCGCGAGGCCGCGCGTGGCGAGGGCCACCCGCGCCTCGTACCGCACGGGCAGCGCGGCCTCGTCGACGCGCAGGGTCAGCCCCCGGCCGGCGGCACACAGGCGCAGGACCTCGGCGAGACCCCCGGCGGCCACGGGCCGGGCGTGGCGGATGTCGGCGGCGACGGTGCGCAGCAGGCCGCCGAGGGGTGCGCAGTCGCTGGGCACATGGTGTTCGTAGCCGAGACCGTCCCGCAGGGAGACCAGGTGGGCGGCGTGGTTGCCCAGCGGACCGGTCACGACGATGCGGTCGCCGGGGCGGACGGTGTCCAGGTCGAGCGGGGGCCCGCCGCGCTCCCCGAACGCGGTCGCGGTGACGAAGACCCGGTCGGCCTCGCCCGCGCGGACGACCTTGGTGTCGACGGCGGCGACGGTGACGCCGGCCTCGTCGGCGGCGGCGCGCACCGACGCGGTCAGCCGGTGCACCAGGTCCAGCGGCAGGCCGGCCTCCAGCACGATGCCGAGGGCGATGCGGCGGGGTTCGGCGCCGGTGGCGGCCAGTTCGTTGACGGCGCCGCAGACCGCGACCCGGCCGATGTCGCCGTTGCCGAAGAAGGGCGGGTCGACGACGTACGTCCCGGTGCGCACCACGACGGCGGGTTCCGGGGCGAGGGGATCCGGGGCCAGGGTCCGGGCGATCAGTTCGCGTACCTCCGGGCCGAACCCGGCCTGGGCCGTGTCCCAACTCCCCGTGTACGTCACGAAAGCCACCCCCCGATGCCCGCGCGTCATACGCGTGCACCCATCATCCAGCGGGGGTGGTCTCACGCATACCCGTGCCGGTGCGCGCGTCCCTGATGAGGGGTCAGTAGGGGCGGTCGTACGCGCGCAGGAGCAGGACCGCCGCGCCGGCGGCCAGGGCGGGGAGGGCCCCGAAGCCGGCCAGGATGCCGAACCGGGCCGTCGTGGTCTGCTCGGCGGCGTGGCCGGTGCCGGAGGAGACGTAGCCGGAGAGCTGGAGCACCAGGCCGTAGAGGAACGGGCCGAGGGCCACACCGAGGCCCTCGCCGGTGGTGAACACGCCGGACAGGACGCCGCCCCGGTGGCGCCCGGTCCGGGCGGTGTCGCGGGCGATGCAGTCCGGCAGCATGGCGTACAGGAAGAGGAGCTGGCCCGCGTGGCCGGTACCGGCCAGCGCCATGGCGGCCAGGACCGCGCCCCCGGGCAGGGCCGGGGACGCGAGGAGGAGCAGGCAGCCCGCGGCGAACAGTGCGGAGGCGACGGCATAACCGCGGGGGCCGCGCAGCCGTGACCACAGGGGCATGGTGAGGAGGTTGGGGGCGACGAACGCGGCCACCAGGGCGCCGACCCCCGAGGAGTCGTGGAGTACCTGTCCGGCGAAGTACGGGGCGCCCGCGAGGAGGACGCCGGTGGCGACGGACTGGACGACCACGCAGCGCAGCAGCGCCATGAAGGGCGGGTTGGCGCGGGCGGCGGCGAACTGTTCGCGCAGGGTGGGTTCGCCGGCGGGCACGTGGGCCGTGCCGGTAGCCGTGCGGGCCGATCCGGTCGCCGTGCGGGTTGCCGTGCGGGTTGCCGTGCTGGCCCTGCCGGTTGCCTTGTTGCTTGCCGTGCGGGCCGATCCGGTCGCCGCACCGCCTGCCGTGCGGGCCGTGCCGGCGAACACCCAGAGGGCGCCGGTGGCGATGACCGTCGCGCCGAACAGGCCGGCCCAGCGGTGCCCGGCGAGCCCGCCCCCGCCCGCGTCGACGAGGACCGGGGAGAGTCCGCCGGTGACGAGGGCCGCGATGCCGATGACGGCGACCCGGCCCGCGACCAGCCGCACCCGGTCCTCCTCGCGGTCGGCGAGTTCGGCGGGCATCGCGGCGTACGGCACCTGGAAGAAGGCGAAGGCGGTCGCGGTGAGCAGGTATCCGGCCGCGGTGAACCAGGCACCGGCGGACCCGGGCAGCGGGCCCGCGAACATCATCGCGAAGGCCAGGGCCATGGCGAGCCCGCCCCCGAGTACGTACGGGCGGCGGGAGCCCCAGCGGGTCCTCGTCCGGTCGCTGGCGCGGCCGACGAGCGGGTTGAGCACGGCGTCCCACGCCTTGGGCACGAAGACGATCACCCCGGCAAGGGCGGCGCCGACCCCCAGGGTGTCCGTGAGGTAGGGAAGCAGCAGCAGCCCCGGCAGGGTGGTGAACGTGCCGGTGACGAGCGCCCCGGAGGCGTAGCCGAGCCGCAGCCGGCGCGTAGGAGCTCCGGCGCGCGCCGGGCCCGGGGCGCCGGGCCGGCCGCCGTCGGTGTCCGTGATGGCCATCGGGGTGTCCTCCCTCCGAAAGCCCCGCCGAGGACGGGGGATGTCCCTCGGCGGGGCTGTCGGCATGCAGCATGACCGCGCGCGCATGGATGTCGCTTAAGCGGCTGCCGGGCGCACGACGCACCTTCCTGCCATGCACGTTGTGGCCATCGGGGACGGGTGGCTGGGGCTTGTCAGGGCGCTTCACCATGTGCCGAGAGAAGGAGAGGGACATGACAGTCGACAACCGCACGACCTCGGCTCCCGTCATCCACGGACCTGCGTCAGCGGCCACGGCGACCGCGGGGATCGCTCAGCACCTGATCCACCGTCCGTCCGCGCGGTCCTACTACGCCCTCGACGCGCCAAGTCCGGGTGAGGAGCACTTCACCCTCGTCGGCGAGACCCCCGTCACTCATCCGCTCTTCAACGACGGCCCCGGACACTTCCACGACCTCCAGATCGCGACCGGAGCCGTCCGCGACGTCGGCGAGCTCGTCGGGCACCGCTACTTCGGTGTGCCCGGGGACCGGCCCGGTCTCTTCTACCGGTTCGCGCTCGACCTCACCGATCTCTCCGCCTGGCGCACGGACCCCGCCGGCGGCCGGCCCGTGATCATGGAGACGCGCATCAGGGCCCGGCCCGCGAACGTGGTCGCCGAGGTGCCGCGCGGGCTCGACTTCCATCTGGACGTGCAGATCGACGGGCGTCCGTGCGCCGTCGGCTCGGCCGGGATGGTCTTCCTGATGCCGAAGCTCTACCGCAAGCACGTGGCGCACGCCCGGCAGGCCATGCGCGCCGTACCGGAACTCGACGACGCGCCGGACGGGCCTCCGCGCCCGGCCGACATCCTGGAGGTGAGCCGCGGCGCCGACGACAACATCGTGATCAGCGAGCCCATCGACGCCTCGCGCGGCCGGATCAGCACCTGGGTGCTGTCCGCGCCGGTCAGCCCCGTGTTCGACAACGCGGACGAGGGCTCGTACGGGGAGTTCTCGGGTCTGCACCTGCTGGAGGCACTGCGCCAGACCTCGCTGCTCACCGCGGGCCGCGCCCACGGTCTCGAACCGTCCCGGAGCACCCTCGGGGCCTGCCAGGTGCACTTCCGCGGGCAGGCGGCCCGTGATCTGCCGCTGCGCTGCGTGGCGGTGGCCGGTCCGCTGGGCCGGGACGCCGAAGGACGGCCGACGGTGCCGGTCACCCTGACGCTGACGCAGCAGCGGTGGGCGGTCGCCGAGGCCCGCACCTCCGTGGTCCAGGACTACTGAGCGGGTGAGCGCGGTGCGTTTCGGGATTCTGGGCCCCCTGGAGGTCAGCGGCGGTGTCCCGCAGGCCGCCAAGCTGCGCGGCCTGCTCGGGACGCTGCTGGTCCGTGCGAACGAGGTCGTCTCGGTGGACGGCCTCGTCGACGAGCTGTGGCCGCACTCCCCGCCGCGCACCGCCACGACGACGCTCCAGGTGTACGTGTCCCACCTGCGCAAGTCGCTGCGCGCCGCGGATCCCGGGAGCGGCGGCGAGGCACTGGTCACCCGCCGGCCCGGCTACCTGCTGCGGGTATCGCCGGACGAGCTCGACAGCATGGCGTTCGAGGAGCTGTCCCGGCTCGGCCACCAGGCCCTGCTGGACGCGGACTTCGCCGGCGCGGCCGAGCACCAGCGGAGCGCACTCGCCCTGTGGCGGGGGCCCCTGCTGTCGGACATCGCGCACGGGCCGCTGCTGGACGGCGCGGCCGTACGCCTGGCCGAAGCGCGCACCACGGCGCTCGACGAACGGGTACGGGCCGAGCTGCACCTGGGCATGCACCGCGAACTCGTCGCGGAACTCCATGAGCTGGCGGCCCGGTACCCGCTGCGCGAGGAGTTCCACGCCCACCTGATGGTGGCGCTGTACCGGTGCGGACGGCAGGCGGAGGCGCTGCGGGTGTTCGCGCTGCTGCGGCAGACCCTGGTGGAGGAGCTCGGCATCGAACCGGGCCCGAGGACACGCCGGCTCCAGCGGCTCATCCTGGAGGGCGATCGCGAACTGGCCCGGCCCGGGGCGGCCGAGAGGATCACGGGCGGCGGCGCCGGACGGCGCGGCGAGGACGCGCTGCCGGCCGCCGACCCCCGGTTCACCGGCCGCGCGGACGAACTCGCCGTGGTGGAACGCCTGCTGCGCTGCGCACCGGAGACGGGCGGCGACCTCGTCGCCGTGACGGGCATGCCGGGCATCGGCAAGACGGCGCTGGCGGTCGAGGCCGCGCACCGGGTGGCCGGCGTCTTCCCCGGCGGCGTGCACTTCTTCGACCTGGCGGGCGGCGCCCGGCCGCCCCGTCCGGCAGCCGGTCCGCGGGCGCTGCTGGTCGTGGACGGGGTGACCTCCGAGGCGCAGATACGGCCCCTGCTGCCGCTGGGACACGTCGTACTGCTCACCGCGCGCCGGGTACCGGCCGGACTGCCGGGGCTGCGCACCGTACTCCTGGGCCCCTGGCGCCCCGATGAGTCGCACCGGATCGCGCGCCTCTTCGAAGGACACGGCGAAGGACACGGCAACGGGCACGGCGACGGGCGCACCGGCAGCCGCGCCGACCCCGGCACGGTCACCGCCGTCGCCGGACTCTGCGGATGGCTGCCGCTGGCCGTACGGGCCGCCGCCGCCCAGCTCGCGGCCCGGCCGCACTGGACACCGGCCACCCTCGCCGCCCGGCTGCGCACGGAGGACGGCCGGCTCGACGCGCTGCGCACCGGCGACATGGATGTACGGGCCCGGCTCATGACGGCGTACGAGGACTGCCCCGCCGGCCGGCGGGAGGAGTTCCGGCTGCTGTCCCTCCTGCCACCGGGCCGCTTCGACGCCCGGCAGGCCGGCGCCGCACTGGACCTCACCGCGACGGAGGCACTCGCCGCCCTGGAGGCGCTGGCCGACGCCCGGCTGGTGGAGGCGGACCACGACGGCTGGCGGCTCCCGGAGCTGCTGCGGCTGCTCGCCTGCGAACTGCTGGCCCGGGAGGAGGCCCCGCAGGCCGTGCGCGCGGCGGCGCACCGCGTGTGCGACGCGTACGCGCAGGCCGCGGCGGATCCGCGTCGTGCGTCGCAGCCCGACGCGGCCGGCCTCGCCCGGCTGGCACGCACCGCGTACGACGCCGGGCTGTGGGAGCTCACGGTGCGGCTGACGGACGGGCTCACCGGGTACGCGCGGGAGGACGCGGAGACCGAGGAGGCCTGCTACACCCTGGCCCTGGACGCCGCCCGCCGGTGCGCGGACCGCTCCGCACAGGCCCGGATGCTGCGCTGCCTCGCGGAACTCGCCTCGCGCTACCGGAGGCTGGAACACGCCCGGGGGCTGCTCGGCCAGGCGCTGGAGCTGGCCGGGGAAGCCGGCGACGGGGAGGAGGCGGGCCACGCGCTGGTGGGCCTGGCCGAACTGCTGCTGGACGGCGGGGCGGCCGGTGCGGCGGCCGAGCTGCTGGAGCCCGCCCTGACCGCGCTGTCCGCACCCGGTCACGCGCGGGGCCGCTACGAGGCGAGCCGGGCACGCGCCCTGGTGGCCCTGGCCCAGGAGGGCCCGGCGGCGGCCCGGGTCTGGTTCGGCGAGTGCCTCCGGCTGGCCGGCACGCTGGGCGACCCCCGGCTCCAGATGTACGCCAGGCGCTCCCTGCGGGCGCTCGACACCGGGGCCACGGCCCCGAAGGCGGGCTTCGGGGCCGTGGAGATACGGCCCGGCCTCTGGCGGATCCACCAGGGCGAACCCTTCACCGGGCCGCCCCCGACCTACGGAGAACCATGTCGGTAGCGCTCGGCCCGGATACGGATCTCGTCGGCAGGGAACTCGAGACCGCCGCGCTGCGGGAGCGGCTGCGGCAGCGCCCGGTGCGGCTGGTGACGCTGACCGGGCGGGCCGGCGTGGGCAAGACCCGGCTGGCGCAGGAGGTCGTCCGGGAGCTCGGTGCCGAGTTCGACCGGGTGGAGACGGTCGACGCGGCGGCACCGGGCGAGGCCGGACGGGACGCGATGCGCGCGCTGGTCCGGCAGCTCGCCGACGGGACGCGGCCCGCGCCGGGGGCCGGCGACGGGCGGATCCTGCTGCTGCTCGACGGCTGCGACCACGAGGCGCGCGAGGTCGCCGCCGAGACCGCCGTCTTCCTCGCCGCCGATCCGCGCGTGGTGGTGCTGGCCACCGCCGTGGAACCGCTCGGTGTGTACGGGGAGCAGCTGCTGCCCCTCGCTCCCCTGCCGGTACCCGGCGACGGTGCGGACGACGAACCGCACGACGTGGCCTCCGTTGCCCTGTTCGTCCGCCGGGCCCGTGACGCCGACCCGTCCTTCGCGCTGACCCTGGAGAACAGCGCGGCCGTCACGGAGATCTGCGTGCTGCTCGGCGGCCTGCCGCTCTCCCTGGAACTCGCCGCGCAACGCCTGCGGCTGCTCCCCCCACATCTGCTCGCCGCCCGGCTGCGCGGCCGTACGACCGTGCTCGCGGGCGGTCCGGTCAACGCACCCGGACGGCACCGCTCGCTCGCCGCGCTCGCCGAGTGGAGCTGCCGCGGTCTGGCCCCCGCGGCCCGGATCCTGCTGGGGCGGCTCGCGGTGTACGAGCCCGGCTTCGGCCTGGACGCCGCGGGGCTCGCCGACGAGGAGGGCCTCGAACCCCTGATGGACCGCGGGCTGCTCACCGTGGTCGGTGAGGAGCGGGGCGAACTGCGGCTGGCCGTGCCCGAACCCGTACGGTCCTACGCGCGCACCGGGCCGGCCGGGGCGGATGGAGACGCGGTGCTGGACGCGCACGCGGAGCGCTACCGCCGGCTGGTGGCCGCCGCGCTGCCCGGACTCGCGGGCACCGGCCAGGACCGGCTGCTGCGGGAGTCGGCGGCCGAGAGCCCGAACGTGCTCGCGGCCCTGCGGCGGCTGCATGAGCGGGGCGACGGCGAGGCGGCCGCCGCGATGGTGCTGGGCTGCCGGCTGCCCTGGCTGGCGCAGGGGCTGCTGCGGGAGGGCCTGGAGTGGTGCGACGGGGTGGCCGACGGCAGGGGGCAGCAGCTCCCGGAGGCCCTGCGGGCCCGGCTCGCCGACCTGTCCGGGGTGTTCGCGCTCGCGCTGGGCGATCCGCAGGAGGCCGTGCGCCGCCACCGGCGGGCGCTCGCGCTCGGCAAGAGCGTGGGGGACCGCCGGCAGAACGCCCTCGCCGCCGTCGGGCTGGGCACGGCCCTGCTGAGGTCCGGCGACGCCTCGGGGGCGCGGAGCGTGCTGGTGACCGCGTTCAGCGCACTGTCCGCGATGGGCGTCACCGGCGGCACGGCCGAGGCGGGGGTCTCGCTCGCCGCCGCGCTGCACGCCGAGGGCGACCGCCGCAAGGCGCTGGAGGCGCTGGAGCGGGCCGAGGAGACCTTCCGGCGGATCCGGGACGGGCGGGGACTGGCCGGCGCCCTGCGGGCCGGGGCCGCGATGGCGCTGGAGGGGGACGAGCCCGAGCGGGCCGAGGCGGCGCTGCGGGAGACCCTGCGGCTGTACGAGGCCATCGGCGAACGGACCGAACTTCCGGGCCTGCTCGAAGAGTTCGCCCTGCTCCTGCTGCGCACCCAGCCCGCACAACGGCCCCGTACGGTACGGCTGCTGGCGGCGGCGGACGTCCTGCGCCTCAGGACCGGGGCCCAGGTCCCGCAGGAGTGGCGCTCCAGGGCCGAACAGGCCCGAACGGAACTGGGTTCCCGGCTGGACTGGCCGGACTTCGCCACCGCGTGGGCGGAGGGCGTACGGATGTCCGCGCCGACGGCGGTGACCGAGGCACTGTCGGCGCCCGCCCCCTCGCGCCGCCCGGCGGCCGGGACGGCGGCCGAGGCGCAGTCCCTCACGCCGCGCCAGGCACAGGTGGCCCTCCTGGTGTCGGAGGGGCTGACCAACCGCCATATCGCGGCCCGGCTCGACATCTCGGAATGGACCGTGGTCAACCACGTCCGCCAGGTGATGCGGCGGCTCGGATGCACCTCGCGGGTCCAGGTGGCGGGGGCGGTGGGACGGTGGGCCTGACCCGCGGCACGGGCACGGCGGAGCGCCGCATCATGGAGCTGACCGCACCCGCGGCCGTCACCGAACGGTTCCGGGCGGCCGGGTGGTGGCGGGCCGGTACCTTCCTCGACGACCTCTACCGCACGGCGGCCGGAGCGCCCGAGCGGCCCGCCATCGTCTCCGAGCGCCTGCTGCGCCCGGCCGGCCGGCGCCGCATCACACTGACGTACGGTCAGCTCGCCCTGTACGTCGACCGGTTCGCGGCCGCGCTGGGCTCGCTCGGGGTGGCACCGGGCGATCCGGTGGCCTACCAGTTGCCGAACTGGTGGGAGACGACGGCCCTCACCCTGGCCTGCCTGCGGGCCGGGGCGGTCGCGGTGCCCGTACTGCCGACCGTACGGGGCCACGGGCTGCGGCGGATCCTGGACGGCACGCGGGCACGCGTCTGCGTGGTGCCGGACACCTGGGAGGGCTTCGCGCACGCCGAGGCACTCGGGGAACTCGCCCCGAGGCTGCCGTGGTTGCGCCACCGGGTGGTGCTGGGGGACGCGGCGGCGACCGGCGCGGTCGACTTCACGGAGTACTTCGTACGCACCGCGCACGAGCGGACCGCGACGGGCCGGCGCGGCAGGCCGCTGCCGGGGCAGGCCGACCGGCCCACGCTGCTGATCAGCGTGATGGGGCTGCGCGACTCCTACACCTCGGTACTGCACTCCCCCGACACGCTGTACGCCAACATCTCCGCCCAGGACCATCCCGACGGCCCCGGCCGGCGGCCGGGCGAGGTGTTCCTCAGCACCCTGCCGCTGACCTCGCTGGCCTCGCTGATCTACTCCGTGTGCTGGCCGCTGACGGTCGGCGGGACGGGCGTCTATCAGGACGTCTGGGACCCCGGCCGGTGTCTGGACCTGATGGCGGAGACCGGGGTCGACCAGGTGTACGCGGAACCGGCCTACTTCGCGGAGCTGCTCACCACGCAGCGGCACCGGCCGCGAAACCTGGAGCGGCTGCGGCTGGTGCTCTCGGGCGCGCGCACCAGCACTCCGGAGCCGCTCGCGGCCGAACTGCGGGAGGTGTTCGGGGTACCGGTGCTGTCCGCGTGGGGGGCGCCGGAGCTGGGGATGGGCGCCCTGTCGGCGTCCGGGGGCGCCCGGCTGCTGCGCGGTCTCGAGGTGTCGGCCGGGAGCGGTTCGGCCGCTGCCCCGCTCAGGGTCCGCGGGCCCTCCGTGGCCCTGGCCACCTGGCGGCACGGCTCCCCGGCGCCCGTGTCCACCTGGGAGGACGGGGACGGCTGGCTGGACACCGGTGACCTCGCGACGGCTGCGCCCGGGGGCGGGATCCAGGTGCTGGCCAGGGCGGGGACGCGGACCGGCGCGATCTTCATGGTGCCGCTCGCGGAGGTGGAGGAGGGCCTCCTGGCGCACCCCCGGGTGGGGGAGGCCGCGGTGGTCGCCTACACCGATCCGGAGCACGGGGAGCTGCCCTGCGCGGTGGTGGTGCCGACCGCGTGGGACCGGCCGCCCGGTCCGGCCGAGCTGCGCGAGCACCTCACCGCGCTGGGGATCGCCGAGGCGTTCCTGCCGACGCGGCTGGAGATCGTCGGAGCCCTCCCCCGCGACGAGCACGGCAGGCTCCGCCGCGCCGCCCTGCGCAGCTGGCTGCTCCGCCTCCACCCGGGCAGCCCCCGGCCGGCCCCCGGGTAACCACAGCGACGGGCCGCGCCGTCACTGCTCGCAGCCCGCCACCCGGCGGGCGAAGGCGGCGAGTTCGGTGCGCCAGCCGGGGGTCACGGGGGCGGACGCCACCGCCGTGTCGGCCCGCTCCAGAAGCCCGGCGATGGTCTCCTCGGCACTCTCACGGGCCCGTGCGTCGAAGAAGATGTCCCGCAGGAACTGCGCGTCGCCGCCGAAACCCGGGCCGCCGCGCAGGAATCCGCGGATCCGCCAGGCCCCGTGCAGGGCGCGCGCGTACTCCTCGTACGCCGCGCGCAGATCCTCCCGGCCCGCGAGCGCGGCGCCGATCAGCAGGGCGTGGCGCAGCCCGTACCAGCCCGCGCCGCAGCCGCTGCCGCAGCCGTCGAGGCACTGGCCCGGCCAGGCGTCGTCGAGGTACTCGGTCGCCGCGGCGGCCTCCGCGTGCGCCCCGATGGCCCGTTCCGTGCGCAGCCCGTCCCACAACTGCCAGGCCTCGTCCGGGAGCCGGGCCGCGAAGCGGTCCCCGTACGCGAGGGCGAGATCGCCCGCGAGGACCGCGGTGCCCTCCCCGAAACGGCGGGACTCACCGCTCCAGCCGTTGCGCTCGTGCTCGGCCGCGTGGCTGATGTGCAGGGTGGGGATGCCGCGGCGCAGGGTCGCGTTGTTCCGTACGTCGTCCCGGATCATCAGGCAGGTGTCGAGGAGTTCGAGCGCGACGGACGCGGCCACGACGTCGTCGCCGGCCGGGTCGCCGCCGGCCGCGAGGTACCCGGTGAGGCAGATGACCGGGTGGGCCCGCTCGGCGCCGGCCTGCACCAGCTCGGCCACACCCGCCACCAGTACGGCGCTGCGCGGATCGGATGTGCGACGACTGCGGCCCTCATCGGCGAACAGCCGGGCGAGCCGCTCCTCGACCCGGTCGAGCATGGCATCGCGCACCCGGCCGGGCGTCGCCGCGCTGCCCGGCTGGTCGTGCGTGGGGGTGGTGGTCATGGTGCCCTCCCTGGTGGGCTACGGCCTCAGGACCGACCTTCCAGGACCCACCGCACGCGAACCACCCCGGCGGGCCGGTGTGCGAGCGCCCGGCAAAGGAGAGGATATGGGGCACCAGTTGCCTGCCATGGCAGGGCGGGACCGGCCAGGGATTGCCATGGCCTTGCCATGCCGCGGGTGGACGCGGCCCGGTGACCGCCACGTCGCGCCCGCCGCCCCGCGCACCACCGCGGGAAGCCCGGACCGGCCGGGCGCACGGGGCGGCGTCGCCCCGTGCGCCGGCCGGTCTCAGATGAACTCGGCCACCCCCAGGTGGAAATCGACCGGGAGCGCCTGCCGGCCCGGGATCTCCAGCTTGCGGTAGACGCGGGTCAGGTGCTGCTCCACCGTGCTCACCGTGATGTACAGCTTCTGCGCGATCTCCCGGTTGGTGTGGCCGTGCACGGCGAGCAGCGCGACCCGCTTCTCCGACTCGCTGAGACTGGCCACGAGGTCGGCGTGCGGGGCCCCGGCCGCCGAGGCCGTCTCCGGCTCCTCGCCGGTGTGACCGGGAAGGATCTTCACGCACAGCGCCTCGGCCCCGCACTCCTTCGCCACGTGCCAGGCCCTGCGGTTGACCATGGCCGCGCGGGCCGGTTCGCCCAGGACCCGCAGGACCCGGCCGAAGTCGCTCATGGCACGGGCCAGTTCGTAACTGTCGCCAGAGCGGTGCAGGTCGTCCACGGCCTTGGTGAGCATCACCTGCCGCTCCTTCGGCTCGCGCAGCGAGGCCCGAAGGCGCAGCGACATGCCGCGCACCCAGGGGTCGTTGGCGTCACGGGTGGTCAGCTGGTCGGCCAGGAAGCGGTCGGCCTGGTGGGTCTCGCCGAGCCTGAACAGCGCCTCCGCCGCGTCGGCCCGCCAGGGCAGCACCCGCGGGCGGTCCAGCCCCCAGCGCTTCATGTGGCGGCCGATGTCCAGGAAGTCACCGAGGGCCGCGTGGAAGCGGCTGGTCGCCAGGGCGTAGTGGCCCCGGGCGCGCAGGTACGCCAGTCCGTGGACGCTGCCCGTCAGCCGGTCGGGAACGGGCCGGCTCAGTACGGCCGCCGCCGCCTCGGGCCGGCCCATGGCGGTGAACGCCCGGACCAGGGTCGCCGTGACGGCGCACAGCTGGACGCCGCCGCCTCCGGCGGGTACCGCGCGCAGGGCCGCCTCCGCCGTGGTGACGGCGCCGGTGAGGTCGCCCAGCCGCAGCCGTACCTCGGCGAGGAGCCCGGCGAAGACGGCCTGCCAGCCGGTGGCACCGCGCGCCTCCGCCTGGTCGGCGAACGCCTCGCACCAGGGCAGCGCCCGGTCGGCGCCGCCCAGGTACAGCAGGGTGCGCAGGGCCTGCACGGTCGGCTCCACCATGCCTTCGGCCAGGGTGGCACCCCGCAGGAAGAGTTCGGCGGCCTGCGCGGCGGCCCCCTCCTCGGCCTCCGCCGGAAGGGACCAGAGCGCCGCGGGGTGGACGGCTCCGCGCATGGCGCGGCCCGCCGGCTGCCCGCCCGGCTCGACGGAGACGCAGCGGCGGCCGACGGCTCCCCACTGGGGGAACGCCGAGAGCCCGTCGAGCGGGTCGTCGCCCGGGATGTCGCCGGGCCTGCGCTCGGTGGTGCCGGGGTGCCGGCCCTCACCGGCCGCGAGCCTCTCCAGCACCTCCGTCGACTCGTCGATGCGGCCCTGCGCGGCCAGGGCGCGGGCGAGCGGCCCCAGCGCGCGCGGCTCCAGCCGGCCGGCGGCGAGAGCGGCGAGGGGTTCGTCGAGGTGGCGTTCGGCGGCGGCCGGGTCGGTGCGCCCGGTGACGACGCTGAGCCTGACGCTCACTTCGGTGCGGCGGGCCTCGTCCGTGCACGTCTCGCGGGCGAGCCGCAGCAGGGCGGTGGCCCGGTCGGGGGCGGCGTCGGCGGCGTGCTGGTCGGCCGCGGAGCACAGTACGGGCAGCGCCCAGTCCTCACCGGTGTGCCGTGCGGCCAGGAGCTGGGCCGCCACGGCCGTGTCGGGGGCGCCCGCTCCACGTGCCAGCAGGGCGGCCCGCCGGTGCAGGGCCCGGCGGGCTTCCGGCTCCATGCCTTCGAGTACGGCGGCCCGCGCGGCCGGGTGGCAGAAGCCCTGCCCTCGCCCGGCGGCGAGCAGGCCCGCTGCTTCGAGGGCGGCGAGCGCGCGGGCGGCGGCGGGTTCGGGGGCGCCGGCGAGCCGGGCTACATGAGGGGCACTCGCCAGGGAGTCGAGCACCGCGATGGCCTCGGTCAGCTCCGTGGTCGCGGATCCGCAGCGGTGCAGACAGGCCAGCACGGCCTGCGCATACGCCTCCCCGGGCCGGGCCCCGGCGTCCTGGAGCAGGGCCCGCAGCAGCAGCGGGTTGCCGCCGCTGGCCCGGTGCAGCCGGCCGGCCTCCGCCTCGCCGCGGTCGGGCAGCATCGCCCGGACCGCCTCGGGCGTGAAGCGCTCCAGCCGCAGGCGTACGAAGTGGGGCAGCCGCAGCAGTTCGGTGCGCAGCAGCGGGTCGTCCCCGTGTTCGTGGAAGGACTCGGTGAGGACGAGCAGCACCTTGGCCTGGCGGGTGGAGCGGGTGAGCTGGAGCAGATAGCGGCCGGACAGCTCGTCGACGTGGTGCAGGTCGTCCACGCAGATCACCACCGGTGCGGTGGTGCTCAGTTCACGGACGGCCGAGGCGAACTGCCGCATGGCCCCGAGCCGGCCCGCCTCGCCGGGCGAGGACGGCACGGCCGGCAGCGCGCCGGCCGGGGCGTCGGCGGTCAGCTGGCGCAGCACGCCCAGCGGGTGCCGCCGCTCGTCGGCGGTGCCCATGCCTCTCAGCACGATGCCGCCGCGCTTCTCCGCATTCACGGCCACGGTCTCGAGGAATTCACTCTTCCCGCAGCCGACCGCACCTTCGACAAGAATTAGTCCAGAATTCCCTTCTCCGCAGCCTTCGATCAGCTTTTCCAGAAGAGAAAGTTCCTCCGCGCGACGGAACAACACCATGAGATCCCCCAGTGCCCACTTTCCGCGTGCTCGAATAGAAAGGGAACGCGAATCGGATTCAGGACCGATCGAGCTGCGCTTGAAAAGCAGTCCAGGAACACTCTAGGGGTCGGTTTCCGGTCCGAGCGGTGTCCGGAAGCTGCCAGTCAGCTATCCCCGGGGACGGCCGGGAAGATGCGGCGCGGGGCGACCCGGGAACGGCCCTGGTGGCGCCGCTCGCGGGGGTAGCCGACGGAGACCTCCTCGAACCGCACCCCGTCGTACCAGGTGGTCCGCGGGATGTGCAGATGCCCGTAGACGACCGCGGCGGCCCGGAACCTGGTGTGCCAGTCGGCGGTGAGGTCGGTGCCGCACCACTGGGCGAACTCGGGGTGCCGCAGGATCCGGGTGGGGGTGCGGACCAGCGGGAAATGGTTGACCAGCACGGTGGGCAGTTCGGGATCGCAGGCCGCCAGGCGCTGCTCGGTGGCGGCGACCCGGGCCCGGCACCAGGCCTCGCGGGAGGGGTAGGGGTCGGGGTGCAGCATGAACTCGTCGGTGCACACCACTCCGGCCTCGTAGGCCTGCTCCAGCGCCTGCTCCTGGGTGGCGGCGGTGGGCGTACGGAAGCTGTAGTCGTACAGCAGGAACAGGGGCGCCACGACCAGCGGTCCGCCCGGCCCCGACCAGACGGGGTACGGGTCCTCCGGGGTGTACGCGCCGTACGACCGACAGATTTCGACCAATCGCCGGTAGCGCGCGTCTCCACGCAAGGGCACGGGATCTTCGCGAAGAGTCCACAGATCATGGTTTCCGGGCGCCCAGATCACGGTGGCATACCGCCGCGTCAGCAAATCGAGCACCCATCGCAGATCATCGGGCGACTCGCCCACGTCACCGGCCACGATGAGCCAGTCGGCGGGGCTGTCGGGATACAGCTCCTCGACGATCCGGCGGTTCTCCGGGAATGCGACATGGAGGTCACTGATGCCCATGAGGTTTCCGTGCGCCATTCACCCAGGCTGGACGGCCGGCGGTACGGCTAACACCCCTCCCGCACCCCTCAGTTGACTGCGGCCGTCCACGCCCGTCCGGATGGCAGGGAGATGGCAAGGCCCGCCGCGGGCAGTGACAGCGCACCCCCGGGCGGGGCGGAGACCGCCCCGGGGATGGCAGCGGCCTGGGAGAAAGTCCGGGCCGGGCGGGCCCTTCCGGCCGGGCGGCACCCTCTTCGCTGGCCCGGACCGGGCGGCGGCGCGAGCGTGGGAGAGGTCGGACCCCGACGCACCGACCCGAAGGGAACGCCGTGCTCACCAAGCTCCTGCCGTCGAACGTCGCCACCGCCGAGGCCACCGCCGACCCGGCCGATGTGTTCCTCTTCCCGGAGGAGGAGACCCTGATCCGCAACGCCGTCCCCAAGCGCCGGCTGGAGTTCGGCACGGTGCGGTGGTGCGCCAGGCGTGCGATGGGGGCGCTGGGCGTGGCGCCGGCCGCGGTGCTGCCGGGCCGGCGCGGCGTTCCGCAGTGGGCGCCCTCGGTCGTGGGGTCGATGACGCACTGCGCCGGCTTCCGGGGCGTGGCGCTCGCCCGTGCGCAGGACTTCCTCTCGGTGGGGATCGACGCGGAGCCCAACGCCCCGCTGTCCGCCGGGGTGCTGGAGTCGATCGCACTGCCGCAGGAACTGCGCCGGACCCGTGAACTGGCCTGGTCGGTGCCGGAGATCGCCTGGGACCGGCTGCTGTTCTCCATCAAGGAGGCCGTCTACAAGACCTGGTTCCCGCTCACCGGCCAGGAACTGGACTTCACCGACGCGCTGGTGAGCGTGGACGCCGCGCAGGAGACCTTCCACGCCCGGCTGCTCCCGGGGCCCGAGGAGCTCTCCCCGGCGGGGCCCACCTCGTTCAGCGGCCGGTGGTCCGCGCGCGACGGTGTGCTGCTCAGCGCCATCGCGGTACCCGCCCGCAGGCCGGCCGCCCCGGCACACAGCGATGCTCCCCGCAGGTGCCACGCGGGGAGCATCGGCTGAGACATGGACGGCCGGCGGGAGGGTCAGTCCCAGCGGTCGTCGTCCGGTCTGTCCTGCCCCACCTGAAGGAGCCCGCTCGCCGCCCCCGTGCCGCCGGACCCTGTGGACGCCCCGTGCAGCACCAGGCCCGACATGAACTGCCCCCCTATAACGGCCAGAAGTATACCCGCCAGCAAAGTCAAGAGAGCTAACGATTCTTTGCCATACCTTGCCATTGCGACTCCCCTCGGTCGGCGAATGAGCCCTGCCTCCGCAAACTCCCTCACCCGAAATCTCCGGCTTTGGAGGGACCGGGTGACGGGAATAGAGTCTCGGATAGCGATCATTCGCGCCAAGGCCTGCACGTTGGCGTAAAGTTACGTGGCAGCAATTACATCGATCAGTGGGGGCTGGCGTGTTCCAAGGGGAGTACGCAGATTCGGGCTTTGCCGAACTGGACGACGTGAGCGCTGCGGCATACGGCCTCGCCGTCGAGTGCGGCCGCTTCGACCGTGAGCGGATTGCCGAGCAACTGTCCCTCACGCACGACGAGATCGCGCGGGTCGAGAGCGTTTTGTCCGGGGTCCGGCTGCTCCAGTCGGTGCCCGGCCACTCCCACCAGCTGACCCCCGTCACGCCCGACGCCGCGGCCGCCTCCCTGGTGGGCCCCGCCGAACGGCAGATCCGCGACCTCCAGCAGGCGATCACGGACGTCCGGGCCAAGCTGATGTCGCTGACCCCCCTCTACTTCGAGGGACGCAGGCTGCGCAATCACCTGGAAGCCTTCGACGTCATCAGTGACCCCTCCCGGATCCAGGCGATGCTCGACCACCTGGGCCAGACCTGCAAGAGCGAGCTGATCACCGTCCAGCCCGGTGGCGCACGCCGGGCGGACATCCTCGCGGACGCCCGGGAGAGCGCCCTGTCCATCCTCGGCCGCGGGGTCAGCATCCGCACCATCTACCAGCACACCGCCCGCAACGACCTGCCCACCCGCTCGTACGTCCGCGACGTCACGCTCCAGGGAGCGGAGGTCCGTACCGCCGACGAAGTCATCGACAGACTGATCATCTACGACAGGGAAGTGGCCTTCCTTCCCGAGCGTTCCGCCCAGCCGGGCAGCACTCCGGGCGCCGCCGTCGTCCGCCAGCCCACCCTCGTGGCGTTCCTGTGCTCCGTCTTCGAGTACCTGTGGGAGGGCGCGTCCCCGTACGTCGTGGAGTCCCAGCGGCCCCCCGCCTCCACCGACGAGCTGAAGTGGTCGATCATCCGGCTGATGACCAAGGGCTACAAGGACGAGATGGTCGCCCGCAGGCTCGGTATGTCCGTCCGCACCTGCCGCCGCCATATCGCGGAGATCACCGAGCAGTTGGAGGCGACCAGCCGCTTCCAGGCCGGATACAACGCCGCGCGCCAGGAGTTGCTCCCCGGCGACCCGACGCACTCGTTCTGAACCCGGCACCGCCCCGCACCTCACGCGCCGGTGTCCGAGTCGAGGGCCTCGGTGATCGCGTCCACGCAGTCCTGGTCGAGCATCGTCGTGACATGGGCGTCCTGGAGCTTGCCGAACCCCGCGTCGTACACCGCCGCACTGACCACATAGCCGCCCGGCAGGGCGAAGGTGCGGAAGGTCCACTCCTGCCCGGTGCCCGCCGTGCCGTCCGGCCGCTGCACCCGTACGGGCCGGCCGTCCGGGCCGAAGCCGAACTCGGTGAAGCGGAACTGCATGCCCTGCCCGATCGCCTTGCTGTACGCCTCCTTCAGCGTCCACAGCCGCACCAGCGCACCGTTGCGCTCCTTCTCCGGCATCCCGGACAGCAGGACCGCCTCGTAGGGCGTGCAGATGTGCCGGACGAGTCCGCCGCCGTACATGTCGCGCTCGGCGCGCTCGGCGTCCACCCCGATCAGCCCGCAGGTGGTCAGCCCGACGAGCAGCAGGTCCTCGGTGTGGCTGAGGCTGATGTCGATCTGGTCGCAGCCGCGCAGATACGGGCGCCCGGTCGGCCCGTAGGCCAGTTCCAGGTCGGCCGGTTCACTGGCCAGCACGGCTCCCGCCGCGTGCTTGAGGAGCATCCGGGAGGCGACGTAACGGCCGCGCACATCGGCGTGGGTGAGGTCGAGGTAGCGCGTCCAGTCGCGCCCCAGGAGCTCGCGCAGCCCGTCACCGGACGGCACCTCCGGCTCCAGGTCCTTCAGCCACGCGTAGGCCAGCGCGCTCCCGTGGGTGGCGAGGTCCTCTCTGACCCTGTCCCACGAATCACCTCCGGGAACCACGGCGACGGGCTCACCGAGCGGTGAACCGAGCGTGAGGCTGCCCGGGGCGGTCATCCGTACTCCTTCACGAGCGTGTGAATGTCCCGGAGGCTGCGCGCCTCCAGCAGGCGGTGCACCGGTACGCGATGGCCCGACTCCTCCAGGAGGGCCACCAGCCGGAGCAGGTTCAGCGAGTCCCAGCCGGGCAGGTCCGTGAGGGCGGTGTCCGCTCCGGCGGGTCCGTCGACGTCCAGGCCGAGGTCGTCCCCCACGGTCCGCAGGAAACCGTCGAGGCCGAGCGGATCAGCGGAGCTCATCCAACTGCCCTCCGGACTCGGTGACGCGTACATGGCCCGGGACGTCCGGAAGCACCGTCAGATCGTGGTGGAACTCGAGAGCACCGTCCCCGTCCGCCTCCCGGTCCGGGAGATCACGGGCGACGAACCCGCAGGACGGATAGAAGTCCCGGACCCGGTGGTTGCGTACGGTGGGTACGTAGCGGGCGCTCACTGTGTTCAGTCCGAGGCGCCGGGCCCTTCTCAACAGTAAGGCGAGGAAGGCCTGTTCGATGCCACGGCCGAGCACCCGGCAGCTGATCCACAGGTTGTCCAGCCGCCACATCCCCTCGTCCACGGTCACCAGCACGGCGCCGGTCAGACCGTTGTCGCCGAAACGGTCGGCGCTGCGCGCCGCCAGCAGCAGCTGCCGGCCGGGCCCGCCGGCCAGGGCCGTCAGCCCGGCCTCCGAGTGGCCGCCCCCGGTGAGGTTGAACTGATTGGTCCGCAGGGTCAGCTGGGAGATGCGGCCGAACTCGTGCGGACGGGCCGGGCCGACCTCCAGAGCGAGGTCCAGGGCTTCCAGGAACTCCTGGTGGGAGCCCGAACCGGCGTGCAGGTCCCGGCGTTCCCGGCGGGCCCGGTACTCACCGGTCCTGGCCCGGTCCTCCTCGGTCAGGCTCATCGCGTCGAACCAGCCGTCCGCCAGCAGCCGCTCCACGTGCGAGGCGGGATCCTCGCCGAGCGGCACGACGGCGACCTCGGGCAGGCCATGGCGCACCTGCGCACGCTCGGCCGGTGAGTCGTCGGCGAAGACGAGTGCGTCGGTGCCCAGATCCAGCTGCCGGGCGATGTCGGCGAGATTGGCGTCCTTGGGCTCCCAGTTGGCGTTGACCGCCACGAAGTCCGTCCCGCGCAGCACCAGATCGGGATGGCCGGCGAGCACCCGGTCCACCTGCTCCTGGTCGTTCTTGCTGCTCACGGCGAGCAGTACGCCCTGGGAGGCGAGCTGCCCGACGCATCGCTGGAAGGCGCCGAAGGCCTCCCCGCGCAGGGTCCCCGCGGCGGCGATGCCGTCCGGGCCCTCCTCGCCGAGCACGCCGTCCCACAGGGTGTTGTCGAGGTCGAGCACCAGGCACTTACGGGTCGCGCCACGCAGCGACCTGGCCAGATGGCCGGCCTCACGGGCGTAGGCGGCGAGGAGTTCCGCGCCGAGCTGCACCTTGGCGTACCGGGCCAGACGCGGGTCGGTGACCGGCCCGCCCTCACCGATCAGGGGCTCCAGGTCGATCACCACCAGTGCGGGCCACTGCTCCGTGAGGCGCAGCAGCCGGGCGTTGAACTCCCGCCACACCGCGCCGAGCCGGGCCCGGGAGCGGTGGTCGACGAGCTGGTGGCTGCGGCTCCGCGGCAGCGGGAGGGTGTTGAGCACCAGGGTGCCCGGGGCGGCAGCGGCCAGCGCGGCGCACCGGGCCAGTACCTCCTCCGCGGCCGCCGCCACGTCCTCGGGTCTCCACACCCCGGGGACCTGGGAGAAGAGGGTCTCGGCGTCCAGTAAGCACAGGGTGAGGTCGGGGGCGGCCGCGTGCAGCTCCCCGGCCGGGTCGGTGAGGTCGCGCAGATAGGTGCCGTGCTCGCCGAGGACCGGGCGCAGGAGCATCCCGTGGCGGGCCAGTTCGCCCCTGAGCGGGTCGAGGACCTGGCCCACCGTGGACTGCCCGGTGACGGCCACCGTGACGACGGGGACCGCCGGATGGTGAGCCAGCACTCCATCGGGGCCGACGGTGGCGAGCAGCCGGCCGGCCGCTGCGGCGTCCGGCAGCCCGCCCCCCGGCTCCTCCTGCGCGAGCACCGCCGCGACCTGGTCGTACTCCTTCTCCAGCAGACCTCTTCTGCGCAGATCACGCAGCCGGTCCAGGGCCGTGGTCATCCGTGCCTCACACCTTCTCCAGGGCGAACCCGGCTCTGATCCACCTGCTGGACTCCACGCACAGGCCCAGCGCGCGGTCCCCCACCGTGAACCGGGGCAGCAGCCGGTCGAGTTGGAGGAACGGCAGGGCGTTGCCCGTGTTGCCGGTGTCGGCGACACAGGAGATCTGCTGTGCGGGGCCGGCCGGCAGCCGTTCCACGATGCGTGCGGTCATCCGCTCGGAGAGCTGGGGCGGCAGCAGGAAGCCGACCTCGTCGAGGCTCCAGCCGAGGCCGCCGAGCAGCTCCCAGAGGATCTCCGCGGCGATCGGGGGCACCTGCTCCTCGATCGCCTTGTAGTCCTCGGCGAGCATCGGCCGGTCCGAGTCACGGTCCGTGATCCCGTACCAGTCGATGAGCTGGCCGGGCGGCCGGCCGCGCCCGGTCCAGGAGTTCAGCACCGCCCGTACGGCGACCCGCTCCCCCTCCGGCTCGTCGGTGAGGACGGCGGCCCCGGCCCCGTCGCCGAACAGGACGTAGTTGACGAGTTCCCCGGTGGGGATCCTGGCCGTGTCCCTGCGGGGCGACAGGAACCGGTGCGTGACGTCGCCCCCGATGATCAGGCCGGCCCGGCGGCCGCCATGGATCAGGCTGCGGCCGAGGTCGAGCGCCTGGACGGCGCCGGAGCAGCCGGCCTGTATCTGGTAGACGGGCAGGTGGTCGAGGCCGAGCCGGTCGGCGACCTCCGTCGCGGTGGTCGGCAGAAGGGTGTCCGGGGTGGCGGTCGCGAGCACCACGAACTCGATGTCGGCGGCGTCGAGCCCCGATGCCTGTACGGCCCTGGCCCCGGCCTCGGCGCACAGATCGGCGAGGGAGCCGCGGACCTCCCCGGTGACCGGGTCCCAGCCGAAATGCCGGGTCCTGGTGCCGACGAAGAGATCGATCCACTCCCTGCTGACGCCCAGCATCGCGCCGAGCACGGTGTTGTCCACCGGGTCGCCGGGCAGCGCCGTTCCGGTCGCGGCGATATGGACGGCGCTCATGCCGACCTCGCCATGATGACGCCGTCGAGGAACTCGGCGAGCGAACCGACCGAGCGCAGCGCGGGCAGCAGACGCTGGACGGACACCTCTCCGACGCGCGGGAGGCGGGCCTCCACCCGGTTCTTGAGCTGCATGATCATCACCGAGTCGAAGCCGAGGTCCTCGTGGAACCGGGCCTCGCGCACCACACGCTCCGGGGGGTACCCGCCCACTTCGGTGACCGCCTGGACCACCGCCAGGAGCACCGGGTCGCCCGGGTCCGCGTCCGTGACCGCCGCCGGCCCGGCCCGCCGTTCCACCACGGGCGGCCGCACCGCGGCAAGCGGGGCGGGCACGTCGCTCGCGGGCATCGGCGGCCGGTCCCAGTAGCGCTGGGCGGACGAGAACACGTACGGGGCGAGCGGTTCGGCGGTCCGGTGCTCCGGCGCGTACAGCTCCTCCCAGCGCGGGTCCACGCCGCAGCGGTACAGGGCGGCGACCACCTCCGCCAGGTCCCGGCCGGTGCCCTCGGGGCCGGGAGCGGGATGCAGGAGTTCCGCACCGCCCGCCCGCCCGCCGCGCACGGCGATCTGCGTGAGCTGCGGCCGCGCCCCGATCTCGATCAGATGCGTCGGGGCGATGTCACCCACGAGCGCCCCCAGCGCGCTGTCGAAGAGCACGGGTTCCTCGGTCTGGCCGGCCCAGTAGCCGGCGTCCATGGGCTCGTCCCGCAGCATCCGGCCGTGCCGGGACGAGGCCACCGGCAGCGCGGGCGGCGCACACCGCACCGGGGCCTCGCGCAGCCCGGCGGCGGCCGGGGCCATCAGGGGCGAGTGGAAGGCGTGGGCCGCCGCCGGTTCCCTGACCCGGATCCCGAGCCCGGCAAGCTCCTTGCCGATCCGGGCCAGCGCGTCCAGGGGACCGGACAGGACCGTGTCCGCGGGGCCGTTCAGCGCTGCGGCCACCACCTCCGGCTCCCCCGCCAGCGCGCCGGCCAGCTCATCGGCGCCGGCGGCCACGGCGAGCATGCCGGCGCCACCCGGCAGCCCGGCCGTCAGCCGGGCGCGCAGGACCACCAGGCGGGCGGCCTCGTCCAGGGCGAGGGCGCCCGCGGTGACGGCGGCGGCGTACTCACCGAGGCTGTGGCCGAGTACGGCGGCCGGGGCGACGCCCAGGCCCGTCAGCGTGCGGGCGAGGGCGACGCCGACGGCGAACAGGGCCGGCTGCACGGCCTCGGGCCGGTGCGCCAGGTCCTCACCGCCGAGGATCAACTCCCGTATCGAGAAGCCGAGGTGGGCCCCGATCGCCTCGTCGGCCTCGTCGAGGTGGCGGCGGTAGGCCGGCGACTCGCGGTAGAGCCCCGCCGTCATGCCGGGGAACTCGCTGCCCTGGCCGGTGAAGAGGAACGCCACCACGGGCCGGCCCCAGGGGCGGTCGGTGGGGACCGCCGCGTCCGGTGACGCGGGGGTCCGCAGGGTGACGGCCCGGCGCAGCTGCGCCGCGAGCTCGCCGGTGTCGCGCACGGTGACCGCGAACCGGTGCGGCAGGCCGGTCTTGACCCGGTTGCTGCTCCGGCACAGGGCGGCCGCCCCACCGTTCGGGCGGGCGGCGATCGCGTCGGCCTGCGCGGCGAGGTTGCGGCGCAGCGCCTCGGGGGTGTCGGCGCTGACGGTGAACACACCGGCGGCGTCGGCGCGTTCACGGGCCGGGACGGGCGCGGCCTTCGGGGTCCTGGGCGCACTGGCGAGCACGGCGTGGGCGTTCGTGCCGCCCATGCCGAAGCTGCTGACCCCGGCGATGTTCTCCCCGCGCGGCAGCCGCGTGGCGGACTTCAGCAGCCGCAGACCCCGCTCGCCCAGCCGCAGCCGGGAGTTCTCGCGCTCGGCGAAGAGGCTCGCGGGGACGATGCGGTGGTGCAGGGCCAGCGCGGTCTTGATGAACCCGGCGATACCGGCCGCGCCCTCGGTGTGGCCCAGGTTGCCCTTGACGGAGCCGATCGCGCAGGGGGTGTCGCGCGGGATGCCGTGCACCGACCCGAGGGCCGCGCACTCGATGGCGTCGCCGAGCACCGTTCCGGTGCCGTGGGCCTCCACGAAGGCGACCCGGTCGGGGGTGACACCGGCCCGCCGGTAGGCCGACTTCAGGACGCGCTCCTGCGACCAGCGGTTGGGGGCGATCATCCCGTTGCTGCGGCCGTCCTGGCTGACGGCGCTGGAGCGCAGCACCGCGTAGACGCGCTGGCCGTCGGCGAGCGCGTCCTCCAGGCGGCGCAGCACCACCAGTCCGACGCCGTCGCTGCGGCCGATCCCGTCGGCGTCGGCGCTGAACGGCTTGCAGCGTCCGTCGGCGGCCGCCAGTCCCAGCTGTCCGTAGACCATGCCCAGCGAGGGCGACAGCACGATGTTGACCCCGCCGGCCAGCGCGGTGTCGCACTCCCCGGTGAGCAGGGAGCCGGCCGCGAGGTGGACGGCGACCAGGGAGGAGGAGCAGGCGGTGTCGACGGCGAGGCTCGGCCCGGTGAGGTCGAAGTGGTACGAGATCCGGTTGGCGGCCATTCCGGCGCTGCTGCCGGAGCCGAGCAGCGGGGTGACGCGGGTGAGGTCGCTCATGGTGAGGCGGCCCCATTCGCCGCCCATCACACCGATGAACACCCCGGTCTCGGTGCCCGCGAGTTCCCCGGGGGCGCGGCCCGAGTCCTCCAGGGCCCGCCAGGCGCACGGCAGCAGCAGCCGGTGGTGCGGGTCCATCGCGGCCGCCTCGTGCGGGGTGACGGAGAAGAAGTCGCTGTCGAAGACATCGGCGTCGTCGATGAAACCGCCGCTGTCGCCGACGGCGGGGAAGTCCCGTGCCTCCCAGCGCTGTCCGGGAACGGGGCCGGTGCCGGCCCCGCCGGACATCAGCAGGTCCCAGTACGCCCGCACGCCCGCCGCTCCGGGAAACGCACAGTCGATCCCGACGACGGCGATGTCGCCCATCAGTGCCGGCCCTGTGCGGCGGCCGTCTCCGCGACCGGGCCCGTGGACGGGTCCGGAAGTACGGCCGTCAGATGGCGGACGAGGCTCGTGACGGTCGGGTAGTCCCACAGCAGGGTCGGCTCGACCTCCAGGCCGAACTCGTCCTCCAGGTCCCCGCACAGGCTGAGTGCCGCCACCGAGTCCATGCCGTACTCGGCGAGCGGCACCGTGGGGTCGATGGTCTCGGGCGCCCGCCGCAGGTAGAGCGAGAGGCGGGCCGACAGCCACTCGTACACGCCGTCGGCCTTCGCGGTGTCGGCGGCCACGGCGTGCCGGCCGGTGGGAATGGTCATGGCGGGACTCCTTCGGTCAACCCGGGATCGGGGTCGAGTAGAGGTCGTAGCTGGTCCGGGTGGAGAAGCGGAGCTGGACCTCGTGCCGGAGCCGCGTCTCGCACTCCGCCGGGAGGTCGGTGACGCGGGTGCCGAGCCGCCGGCAGATCCGGTGCAGTGCGGCGGCGGCCCAGGACGGGTCGGCGAGGAACGGGTCGCAGCCGTAGCGGGCCTGGTCCCACACGCCGAGCACGGCGGCCCCGGCCAGCAGCAGCGTGTACCGGTCCATGAGGGCGAACCTGGCGGGCTGCGCACCGGCGGCGGGCCCGGCGGCCTCCAGCCTCAGCACCCGGCCCCGGACATCACGGAACTCCTCGACGAGCAGCCCCGCGAGCGTGCGCAGGGCGCGCTCCACGGGGCCCTGGCCACTGATGCCCGCGGCGACGGCGAGCATCGAGGCGCTCAGCGAGTCCCGGCCGCAGGCCAGCGCCAGCCGGTCGGTGCGCAGCGGCGGCAGATCCCCGTCCAGCCGGAACAGCCCGGCGGGGGCCTCGTCCTCGATGAACCAGGACCCCCGGGCCAGCCGGGGCATCTGCGGGATGACGGTGGCCTGGCAGGCGACGGTCCCGGCGTGGCCGAGGCTGAGCACGGGCACGTCCCTGACGTGTTTCTGGAAGATGCCGAGGGTGCCCTCGCGGGTGTAGAAGTCCGAGCCCAGCACGATGGACAGGTCGTACATCGTCTCGGTCAGCACGCGGGGCAGCAGGTACTTGAGCGCCGAGGAGTAGACGCTCGTCTCGGCGGGCAGCAGGTGCAGGGCGCGGGTGGCGACCACCGCGAGACTGTCGTAGAGCAGCAGGCTGACGAAGGCGTTGGTGAGGGCCGCGCCGGTACGGCTGCCGTCGGTGCCGCGCGCCTGCCAGCCGCCGGACTGCTCCCGGTCGATGCGCACGGCGGTGCGCAGGCTGGTGTCGAGGGCGGCGACGGCGGTCGCGGCCATCACCGTCCGGCTGATCTGGAAGGAACGCAGCGCGGTCTCGATACCGCTGCCCTCGGGGCCCAGCAGCGCGGAGCCGGGCACCGGGCAGTCGTCGAACTCCACACCGGCGAAACGGCAGCCGCGCAGCCCGACGGGGGTCCGGCGGGCGGTGACGGCCGCGCGGGCGTCCGCCAGCTGTCCGGGCTCCAGCAGCAGCACCGAGTGGCTGCGGCTGCCGGGAGCCGGGTCCGTACGGCAGAACAGGACGAGCGCGCCTGCCCGTTCCAGGTTGTTGACCAGCGGCTTGCCGCCACTGATCAGATAGCCGCCGGAGCTGCGGCGGGCGGTGACCTGGCTGCGGACGTAGTCGTTGCTGTGGGCGGTCTCGTGCTGGGCGATGGCCGCCCTGCCGCCCTTGCGCAGCAGCCCGGCCAGCCACTGCCGCTGCCGGGAACTGCCCGCGGCCCATACGTCGGACGCGGCCATGAAGGTGGTCATGCCGTGCCCGACGGCCAGGCCCACGTCCCGGCGCATGACCGGGCGCATGACCCTGACCAGGGTGTCCATCGCGTCGAGCCGGCCGCCGAGCGAGCGCGGGACGTACTCGTCGACGATCCCGAACTCATCGAGCAGCGCCTCGCCCTCGGCGAAGGGCACCGCCGCCCGGTCGGCCTTGAGCAGCGCGGTGTACCCGGCCGGGTTGGCCGGGTCCGACGGGTCGCCGAGCAGGGCCTCCAGGCCGGCGACGCGGGCCCGGACGGCGCTCTCGCGCCGCTGCGCGGCAGCCGCGGCCTCCGGCCGCTCGCCGAGCAGGCCCGTCACCACCGCCTTCCTCCGTCGGCTCCTTCCGGCCGCAGCAGGTCGCCTCCGAACAGCACGTCCTCGGCGCGGGCCAGCGCCCACACGTCGGGGGTGAGCACCTCGTACTCGCCGCGCACCGCACCGTCGAGGAAGAGCTTGCGCATCAGGGTGCGCTGGACCTTGCCGCTGCTGGTGCGGCGGACGGCGCCGGGGCGTACGAGCAGGACGTTGCCGGCCGGGATCTCGAACTCCTGGCCGATCAGGGCCTGGATCTTCTGGGCGACCGTCCGCAGCTCGGTGCCGGCGACGCCGCGCACCTCCTGGACGAGGACGAGGTGCTCGCGGCCGGCGTCCACGGAGAACGCGGCGCCCGCACCGAAGGTCAGGGCGGGGCTGACGGTCCGCGCCGCCCATTCGACGTCCTGCGGGTACACATTGCGGCCGTTGATGATGATGACTTCCTTGAGCCGCCCGGTGACGAACAGCTCACCGTCCACCAGCATGCCCAGGTCGCCGGTGCGCAGGAAGTTGCTCTCCTCGTCGTTGAGGCTGGCCCGGAAGGTCCGTACGGTCTCGGTGGGGCGCCGCCAGTAGCCGCGCGCGATGCTGTAGCCGCGCAGCCAGATCTCACCGACGGCGCCGGGCGGCAGCTCGTGGTGGGTCAGCGGGTCGACGATCCGCACCTCCATGTCCACGGGGGCGCCGCAGCCGATGAGCGTCTGCCGGCGTGCCTCCGTCCCGGCCCCGGCGACCCGGTCCTGCTCCAGCTCCGTCTTGTCGAACACCTTGCGCGCGTGCGGGGTGCCGGGAACGCCGCCGGAGACGACCAGGGTGGCCTCGGCCAGTCCGTAACAGGGGCGCAGGGCCTCGGGGCGGAACCCGGCCGGGGCGAAGCGCTCGGCGAACGCGTCGAGGCTCTCCGCGCGCACCGGCTCGGCGCCGTTCAGGGCCAGGCGCCAGCGGGACAGGTCCAGGGCGGCGATCTGGTCGTCCTTGACGCGGTGCACGCACAGGTCGTAGCAGAAGTTGGGGCCGCCGCCGACGGTGACGCCGTACTCGTCGATGGCCTGGAGCCAGCGCAGCGGCCGCCTGACGAAGGACAGCGGGGTGACCTGGACGCTGTGGCTGCCGAGGAAGACCGGGTGCAGCAGATGGGCGACCAGCCCCATGTCGTGGAAGTAGGGCAGCCAGCTCCCGAAGACGTCCTCGCCGGTGGTGTGCAGCAGCTTCTGCAGGGTGGCCTGGTTGGCGAGGAGGTTGCGGTGCGAGACCGTCACCCCGCGCGGTTCGGAGACCGAGCCGGAGGTGTACTGGAGGAAGACGAGGTCGTCGGGGCGGGCGGCGACGGGCCGCCACTGCTCCGGGTCGCCGATGCCGGGCACGTCGGTGACCTGACAGGCGGCGCCGGAACGGGAGTTGCGGGCGAGCCACAGCGCGACCTCGGGCGCGGCGGAGGTCTCGGTGAGCACCACCTGGGCACCGGTGTCCTTGAGGACGGCGGTGGTGCGGTTGAGCCGCTTGTCGCGGCCGGCCTCGCCCGGCAGCGGGACGGGGACCGCCACGGCTCCCGCGTACAGGCAGCCGGCGAAGGCCTTGAGGAACTCCACCGTCGAGGAGTAGGCCAGCAGCACGGGCTGTCCGGCCGCCCCGTACTCCTGGAGGCAGGCCGCGATGCGTCTCGCCTCCCGGTCGAGCTCTCCGTAGGTGAGGTGCTCGGCCACTGCTCCGCCGGCGGTGTCGCGGAGGAAGATGTGCACGTCCTTCTCGGCGAGTTCGGCCGTCCGGGCGCGGAGCAGTTCGGTGAAGGTGGCGAAGCGTGGCTCTGACATCCGCGGCATCCCCTCGCGTGTGCGGGCCCGTGGATGGTGCGGCCCTCGTTCCCGCCGATCCTCCGCAAACGTCCTTAAGGTTCGCTTGCGCGGGCCGCCGGTCAGCGGCTGCCGGGCTGCCTCTCAGGGGGCGACAGGGGTGCTCGCGGGCCGGGGGGAAGGGCGAGGCTCGGTCCATGAACACTCACACCGAAACCGGGAGTGCGCCGGGCACGGCGATCGTCTTCCCCGGGATGCAGCCGACGGCCTTCTCCGAGGTCGCCCGATTCATGCTGGTCAACCCGTACGCGCGCGAGCTGTACGCGATCGCCGACGAGACCCTGGGATACCGGCTGGCCGACCGCTACCGGGAGACCGAGGGCGACTACTCCGTGTACGGGCAGATCTCCTTCGTGGTGAACTGCCTCGCCCTGGCCCGCTGGGCCGGTGAGCGGCTGGGGATCGAGCCGTCCATGGTGACGGGACCGAGCTTCGGCGCCCGCGCCGCCGCCGTCCACGCCGGAGTGCTCGGCTTCACCGACGCGGTGACGATGACCGCCCGCCTGGCCGACACGATGGAGGAGTACTTCACCCGGGAACACCCCGCCCTGGTCACCCAGTCGATCGCCCGGGTGCCGCAGGACAGGATCGAGGAACTGCGCGGGGAGCTCCAGGAGCGCGGTGAGTGGAGCGACATCTCCTGCGTCGTCGACCACGACTTCACCATGCTCACCGTGCACGAATCGGTACTGGACTGGCTCCAGCGCAGGATCCGGTCGTTCGGCGGGATGCCGATGTACACGATGAAGCCGCCCATGCACTCGCACCTGTTCGGCGGGCTGCGCGACCGGGTGGCCGAGGAGATCTTCGACGGGCTCACCTGGTCCGACCCGCGGCTGCCGGTCGTCGCCGACCAGGACGGCCGCATCGTGACCACCGGTGCGGGGGTGCGCGAGATGCTGCTGGACGGCTTCGTCCGCACGGTGCGGTGGCCCTCGGTGGTCTCCACGCTCCAGGAGGCGGGGGTCGGCCGGCTGTACGTGTCCGGCGCGGACGGGCTGTTCACCCGGGTCGCGTGCACCACCCGTGCCTTCGAGGTGGTGCCGGTGACTCCCAGGTCGGCGATGCGTCCGCAGCGGCGGCGGCTGCCCGTGGCCGCCTGACGCCTCCGGGCACGCACAACGGCGGGAGTGGCCGGCGCCTCCTCGGCGCCGGCCACTCCCGCCCGCTTGCTACAGGCCGCTTGCTACTGACCGTCCACGCTGAAGGCGTAGAAGGTGCCCTCGGTGCTGCTTCCCGTGGTGCCGGCGCCGGCGGAGAACCGGGCGTACCCGTTGCCCCAGTAGACGGTGCCGTCGACGACCGCGGGTCCCGCGTTCGAGGAGTACGGCGCGGTGAAGTCCCACAGGTAGGCGCCGGTCGCCGCGTCGAGCGCGTACATGTGACCGCTGGTGGATCCGCCGAAGACGACGCCGTTCGCGGCCGTCAGCGCGCCCCAGGCCAGTCCGTCGGTACGGTCGGCGACCTGCCACAGGATCTTGCCGGTCTGCGGGTCGAGCGCCGCGAAGGAGCTGCGCGTGGTGGTGGTGCCGTCGGCCAGCTGGTAGGCCAGCCGGTTGAAGTTGGCCTCGGCGATGTAGATCCGCTTGTCGTCGTTGGCCGTGCCCCACTCGATGCCGCCGACGTGGCCGCCGGGGCCTGCCGCCGCGCTCCAGACCACGGCTCCGGTGGAGGCGTCCATCAGCCAGTACTCGCCGCTCTTCTCACCCGCGCCGATCACCTTGCGGGGACGGCCGTTCGGGCCCTTGATGGTGAACAGGTGCGCACCGTCGCCGAAGTCGTAGTCGTAACCGGGGTTCGGCGGGCAGTTGTTGGGCGGGAAGCCGGGGAGGCAGCCGGTGTTCCAGGCGTCGAAGCGCTTGGCTCCGGTGTTCCACTTGATCCGGCCGGTCGTCATGTCGAGCGCCAGCACGGTGTCCACGTAGTTGTCGGCCGCGTAGCACTCGGCGGGAGTGCCGCCGGCCGTCTGGCAGTCGGAGACCTCCTTCGGAACGGTGTAGTTGTTGCCGGTGGTGAAGTACACCGTGTTCGTCGACGGGTCCAGGGCCGGGGTGCCCCAGACGGCGACGCCGCTGTAGCCGCCGGCCACGCCCCCGTTGTCCGGGGTCGTGTACTGGCGCCACAGCACCTTGCCGGTGGCCGCGGAGATGGCGTTCACACTGCCGCGGAAGGTGCAGCAGGGGTACGCGGGGTCCAGTGCGCCCTCGGACTCACGGGAGGAGACGCCCTGGTAGATCACGCCGTTGTGCACGACCGGCGACTGCGTCAGCACCGCCTTGGACTGGGTGTCGATCTCCCGGGACCACACGAGGTCGCCGGTGGTCGCGTCGACCGACATCAGGACGGCCTTCGTCCAGTCGGCTATGTAGACCCTGCCGCCCACCACCGTGGGACTGGACCGGGAGACGGAATCCGCGTCACCGGTGTACTCGGACACCTTGTGCGACCAGATCGGACGGCCGGTCCTCGCGTTCACCTTGTGCAGATAGCCGCCCCAGTCGGGGAAGTAGACGGCGCCGCCCACCACCGCCGGGGTCGCCGACACATCACCGTGGGTGGCGTACGTCCACTTGGCCTTCAGCCGGTTCACGTTGTACTTGTTGATCACCTGCTCCTGGGAACTGGAGCGGCTGTTGCCCAGGTCGTGACCGCCGGTCGGCCACTGGGCCTGGGGTACGGACGCGTTGACCGGAGCGGTGCCCAGCGTGGCCGCCAGCGCGAGTGCGGCGAGCAGCGTGAACCTGCGGACCGTCTTCCGCAGGGACCAGGGTCTTGTGTACATGGCTGACTGTCCTCCTGGGGACGTGAATGACGGGGTCGTTCCTCGGGCTGCCCGGGCCGCTGTCCGGCCGCTGCGCCCGCTGAGGGGGCGGAGCACGCGGTGCGGTCCCTCAGCCGGGTTCATGGGACGGGCACCGGCACCCGGGTGCCGTGCCGTTCGGCCGCCAGCGCGGCGAGCGCCAGCCGGTCGGTCTTCTTGTTGGTGTTGAGGGGGAACTCGTCCAGCCGGTGGAAGTGGCGCGGGATCAGCTGGGCGGGCAGCACGGTCTCCAGATCGCGGCGCAATTCCCGCGGCGAGCGTTCCTCGCCGAGGTAGAAGGCCACCAGTTCGGTGCTGTTGGCCACCGGTACGCCGACCACGACGGCCCCGCCGACCGGTGAGGCGGCGCGCAACGCGTGCTCCACCTCGGCCAGTTCGACGCGATAGCCCTGCACCTGCACCTGGGAGTCCATACGGCCCAGATAGACGAGCTCACCACCGGAGAGCCGGCGGACGCGGTCACCCGTGCGGTACCAGCGCACCCCGTCCTGCTCCAGATACTTGCCCAGGCCGTCCTGCGGATCGAGATAGCCGTCCGACAACTGCGGCCCGGCCAGCCACAGTTCACCCTCATCGGCGGCGGGCTCACCGTGCTCGTCGAGCAGCAGCTCCGCATGACCGTCGTGGAGCAGGCCGAGCGGGACCACCCCGTTGACGCCGAGCCGGGTCGACTCCTCGGGCGACCAGCGGTGCCGGTGGGTGGTGATGGTCATCTCGGTCGGCCCGTAGACATTGATCACCGCCGATCCCGGCGCGGCCCGCTGCCAGGCGTCGGTGTCCTCGAACTGGAGGGCCTCCCCGCCGAAGAACGTCCAGCGCAGCGACGGCATCCGGCCCGGCACCAGCCGGCCGGTGCGGCGGGACAGCGAGATCACGCTCGGCGCGGAGAACCACACGGTGATGCCGTTCTCGGCCACGAAACCCGGCAGGTCGCGGTAGGCGTGCGGGGAGACGGAGACCAGCGGGGCGCCGGCCGCCCAGGCACACCACAGGTCCGAGACCGCCGAGTCCCAGTTGAGGTTGGCGGCCTGGGAGAAGACGTCCGCCTCGGTGAAGTCGTACCAGTCGTCCATCAGGGCGAAGTAGTGCGCCATGTTGCCGTGGGTCAGCCGGACGCCCTTGGGCCGGCCGGTGGACCCCGAGGTGAACAGGACGTACGCCACGTCCCCGGGTGCGGCGGAGCGCGGCGCCCGCAGCGCGGTGTCCGGACCGGCCGTCAGCGGCAGCAGCCCGGTGCCGTCGGCCAGGGCCCGCGCCCCGGCGCCGTCGAGGTGGGGCGCCAGCACCGGCAGGCTCCCGAGCTCCGCCCCCATACCCCCGGCGAGCAGGGCCGCCCCCTCCTCGTCCACGACCAGGGCGGAGACCTGCGCTGCGCCGAGCATCGAGACGACCTTGCCGGCCGGGAAGTCGGCCGGGACCGGCACCGCGGGAAGTCCCGCGTACAGGCTCGCCAGAATGGCGAGGTACGCGACGGGGCTGCGGCCGGCCAGGATGCCGACGGCCTTCGGCGGACCGCCGGGGGCGGCCAGCAGCGCACCCGCCCAGGACAGGGCCGTCTCATGGGCACGCGTGTAGTCGACGGTCTCCTTGCCGACGCGCACCGCCACCCCGTGCGGCGATTTCTCCAGACCGCGCAGGAAACGTGCGTGCAGCGCCTCTGACGCCAATGATTCCATTTCCGCTCCTCATTTCCCGGCACATTCACGGGACACGTTGACAGCCATCGACGGCCGCCCTCATCATTCCCTTATGCCAGAACTCACGAATCACACCTGGGACGAAGCCTTCGAGGCCGTCATCCGCCCGTTCCTGCCCTATCTGTCCCCCGGCGAAAAGCTCGCCGACAATTCCCCGCTCAAGGACCTGGGGCTGGACTCGATGGGCACGATCGAGCTGCTCGCAGCGCTGGAAAGCACCTACTCCGTGCGCTTCCTGGATGACGCGCTGAATCTGGAGAATTTCGCGAGCCCGGACATTCTCTGGAATACGCTGATAACCAAAACAGAATCCGCCGCGTGAGAAAAAGCACTCACCGCACGGCCCGGCACGGATATCCCATCCGAGTCGGGCCGCTCCTTTTTGCAGAAACCGCCGGATCCACAGAAACCGCCGGATCCACAGAAACCACCGGATCCACAGAAACCGCCGCAGCTCCTACAGAAGCCGCTGGAAACTGTCCTCGATGCGGTCCAGAACGGACCGGACATGCGGCAGCGCGAGCGGGTCCTCGGCGGCCAGCGCCATTTCCTGCTGCTCCGCGTTCTCGCCGTACAGCATGCTGGTGGCGCACTTGAACCGCAGCGCCCCGGCCTCGTCGCCGAGCAGATGTCCGGCCAGGACCACGATGCCCAGGTCCAGCATCCGCCGGGCCAGCGACGCCGAGTCGTCCACGCCGTGCTTGGCGAGCTCCTCGCGGACCGGCTCGAAGTCGGGGTAGACGTAGAAGGCCCCGGTGGGCGGCCGGCAGCGGGCTCCGGCGCCGACGGCGATGCGGTGGACCTCGCGGGCGACGGCCCCGTGCAGCCTGGCACTGACGCGCAGCCGCTCGCGGACCTCCTCGGGCTCACCGAAGGCGTACTCGGCGACCTCCTGCATCGGTCCCGCCAGCGTCGACCACACCTCGCTGGCCACGGAGACCACTCCACTGCGGATCCACTCGCCCCACGGGCCCTCGGGGAAGCGGGCCACCCCGATGCGCCAGCCGCCCACGGCCAGGCTCTTGCTGAGACCGGTGGCGACCACGGTGATCCCGGGCGCCACCTCGGCGGGGCTGAGGTAGTCGGCGGCCGGATCGTGCATGACGTCCCGGTAGATCTCGTCCGAGACGATCAGCAGTCCCTCCTCCTCCGCGATCGCGCACAGTTCGCGGATCATCGCGGGCGGGGCGAGGGTGCCGGTCGGGTTGTCCGGCAGGGTGAGCACCATGATGCGCGGATCGTGGCCCAGCGTCCGGGCCGCCCGGATGCACTCCCGCAGCGCGTCGGGGTCCGGCACCCCGCCGCACTCCTCGGGGATCGGCACGGCGATCGGGTGCTTGCCGGCCAGCCGGGCCTGCGGCGCGTACGTGTTCCACGCCGGGCGGGGCAGCAGCACATCACCCGGGACCGCCAGATTGATGGCCATGAGCAGCGGCTTGCTGCCCGGGGCGACCACGATCTGGTCCGGATCGGTGGGCAGCCGGCGGCGCCCGAAGTAGCCCGCGGCCGCGGCACGCACCCCGGCCGAACCGGCCACCGGGCCATAGGCGTTGCGGTGCGCCCCCGCGGTGAGCCGTTCCACGAGCGGTCCGAAGGCGGGAAGCCTGGACTCGCCGAAACCGAGGTGGATCAGCTGCTCACCGGCCGCCTGACGCTGCGCAACCAGCTGGTTGAGCGCCAGGTTCGGAGACATCCTCATGTCGCTCATGCCTGGCTCCCCACCGCTGCGGCCGCCCTGGTCCCGAAGAGCTCGGGTTCGCCCGACCATACCGGCCCGGCGATCGCGCGGGCTATGTCGGCGGGGACCGAGCGGTCGAACCGCAGCTCGTCCAGCCAGGCGGCGTCGGGGTCGTAGTGCGCCAGGAACGGACGGCCGACGAGCGAGGGGTCGCGGGCCTGCATCATGCGCAGCTGGAAGAAGCGGCCTTCGGGCTTCTCGATGATCCCGTCCACGGCCACCTTGCCGGGGGTCGCGGACATCACCGGGCCCCGGACCGTGCGGGCCAGTCCCGGCAGGGCGCTGTAGGCGTCACGGTAGATCTCCGCCGCGCGGGCGAGCGGCACCCGGAAGTAGTCGTGCGGGCCGGTGTCGCGCTCCACGAACATGTAGTACGGCACGGCGCCGGCCGCGAGTTCGGCCCGCCACATCCGGCTCCAGACGTCCGGGTCGTCGTTGACCTTGGCGATCAGCGGGGCCTGGCAGTAGACCAGGGCGCCGGTGGACCGGATCCGGGCGATCGCCCGCTGGGCGAGGTCCGTCTCGAGCTCGCGGGGGTGGCTGAAGTGGGCCATCACGGCGAGGTTGCGCCCGGAGGCGATGACCTTCTCGAACAGCCGCAGGACGTCGTCCGCGTCGGGGTCGGTGACGTAGCGCTGCGGCCAGTAGGCGACGGACTTCGTACCGATCCTGATGGTCCGTACGCTCTCCAGGGAGAGCAGCGGCTCCAGGTGGGTGCGCAGCCGCTCGGTGGTCATGACCATCGGGTCGCCGCCGGTGACGAGGACGTCGCCCGCGTCGGGGTGGGCCTCCAGGTAGGACATGAGCCCGCGCGGGTCGGGGGCGGCGAAGCGCAGTTCGGTGTCACCGACGAACTGGGCCCAGCGGAAGCAGTAGGTGCAGTACGCGTGGCAGGTCTGGCCCTGGCTCGGGAAGTACAGGACCGTCTCGCGGTACTTGTGCTGGAGGCCGGGGATCTCGACGCCCTCACGAGTGGGGACGTTGAGTTCCTTCTGCCCGGAGGGGTGCGGGTTGAGCCGGCCCCGGATCTGCTGCACCAGGGCGCGCAGGGCGACCTTGGCGGCGGGGTCGGCGGAGAGGGCGGCCAGATCCCGTTCGTTCTGTTCGGTCAGCATCCCCCGTTGCGGGAAGACGAGTTGGAACATCGGGTCGTCGGGGATGCGGTCCCAGTCGATGAGCTGCGACAGCACGTACTCGTTGACCCGGAAGGGCAGCACCATCGACACGAGCCGGACGGTCTCCCGTATGTCGGCGGGCAGGCCGTGGCGGTCGGCGATCTCATCGAGCTGCCGTGGTCCGTAGGCGCGGAACCGTGCCGCCTCGGCCGAATCGGTTGCCAGCAGGGACATGCGGATATTCCTCCAGCCTGGTGCCTGGCAGTTCGAGCGTGTGCTCGAACACGATGCGATGCTAGGGACGCGAATCGGCCACCGGACCCCAGAACCGACCCCAGCCCTACCCTTACGACGGCCCCCCGCCCCACGGGTCCGGACATGGCGAAGCCGCCCAGGAACGACGGGGGTTCGGCCCTGGGCGGCTGTCTGCGGACCCGGCCGGAGCCGGGGTCGGACGGGGTTACGCCATGCCGGTGCCGGGCTCCTGGGCGGCGGCCTTCGGAGTCTGTGCGGCGTCGGCCGCCGGCTCGGCGGCGCGCGCGTTGTCGTGCTGCACGGAGCGCAGGCCGATCAGGGCGACCACGGCCGCACCGGCCATCACCACCGCACCGGCCACCGACGCGACGTGCACCTCGGTGGTGAACGCGGCACGGGCCGCGTCGACCAGGCTTGCGGACGCGTCGCCCGACAGCCTGCCGGCCGCGGCCAGCGCACCGCCGATGGTCTCCCGCGCCTGGTCCAGCGCGCCGGCGGGCACCCCGGCCGGGGCGTCCAGCTCGTCGCTGTTGCGGTAGGCGGCGGAGCCGATGCTGCCGAGGACGGCGACACCGAGGGCGCCGCCGAGCTCCTGGCAGGTCTGGAGCAGCGCGGAGGCGGTACCGGCGCGCTCCGGCGGCACCTGACCGACGACGAGTTCGGTGACCAGGGTGAGGACCGGGGTGAGACCGACCGCGAGCGCGATGATGCCGATCAGGATCAGCACCAGGCCGTCCTTCTCCGGCACCTGGGTGAGCATCAGCAGGGCGACGGTGGCGAGCCCGAACCCGCTCGCGATGATGACGGCCGGCCGGACGGTGCGGACGAGGACGGTGGCCAGCGGCACGACGGCGCCCACCGCGAGGGTGCCGGGGATCGTCCACAGCGCGGACTTGAGGGCGCTCATCCCGAGGACCGACTGCATGTACTGGGTGGAGAAGAGCGAGTAGCCGACCAGGGTGAAACAGGCCAGCATGTTGACGGTCACCGAGGCGCCGAAGGCCTTGTTGCGGAACAGGGAGATGTCGATCATCGGGTCGCTGCTGGTGCGCTGACGGCGCAGGAACACCGGGACGAGGGCGAGTCCGACCACGATGGCGACGGCGCTGGTGACGGAGAAGCCGTCCGCGGCGATCTTCTTGAAGCCGTAGACGACCGGCAGGATGACGGCGAGCGAGAGTGCGGCGCTGACCAGGTCGAACTTCCCGGCCGCGGCGTCCTTGAACTCCGGCAGCAGGAACGGCGCCGCGACCAGCAGGAGCAGCATCACGGGAACGTTGATGAGGAAGACCGAACCCCACCAGAAACCGGCCAGCAGGGCCCCGCTGACCACCGGGCCCAGCGCCGCGCCGGCGGCCATGCCGGTGGACCAGACGGCGATGGCGGTGCGGCGCTGGGTCTGGTCGTGGAACAGGTTCCGGATGAGGGCGAGTGTGGACGGCATCAGGGTGGCGCCGCCGATGCCCTGGAACGCGCGGGCGCTGATCACCATCTCCGGGCTGGAGGCGTACGCGGCGAGCAGGGAGCCGCCGCCGAAGACCACGGCACCGATCAGCAGCAGCCGGCGGCGGCCGATGCGGTCACCGAGCGCACCCATGGTGAGCAGGACCCCGGCCAGGACGAAGCCGTAGATGTCGATCATCCACAGCTGCTGGTTGCCGGACGGCCTGAGGTCCTCGCTGATGGAAGGGATCGCGAAGTAGAGGACGGTCAGGTCCATCGAGACGAGCAGCACGGGCAGGAGCAGGACGCCGAGGGCGATCCACTCCTTGCGGCCCGCTGTGGGCTCCGTTCCGGAAGTGCCGTTCTCGCTCTGGGAGCTGGTCATGGGAGCAGTCCAATGCTGTGGGGTAGGGACGTAGGTACCAGTGAACGGAAAGACCTGCACGGCAGAGCCCTCCCTGCACCGGAACAGGGGTGGGAACAGGGACCTGAATAGGGGTGGGTACAGGGGTCGGGGCCCGGACGCGATGCCCGGACCCCGGCCGCCTCCGTACCCCGCTCAGCCCTCCGCGGCGACGAGCGCCGCCAGGGCCCTGCGGTCGGTCTTGCCGTTGGGGGTGAGCGGGAGCGCGGGGATCAGTTCGACCTTCCGGGGCACCATGTAGTCCGGCAGGGTCTCCTTGCAGAAGGCGCTGACCGCCACGGGCCGGGCGTCGAAGTCACGGGCGGGCACCACGTACGCGTACAGCTCGGGGTCCTCGCCCGGCCGCGGCCGCACCACCACGGCGGCCGCCTCGACGCCCGGGAACTCCACGAGCCGGCGCTCGATCTCGCCCAGCTCCACCCGGTTGCCGCGCATCTTGACCTGGAGATCGGAGCGCCCGACGAAGTAGAGCTCGCCGCTCTCGCCCCGGTAGGCAAGGTCGCTGGACTTGTACACGAGCTGCCCCGACCTCGGGTTGAGGGGATCGGGTACGAGCACGGACCGGGTGGCCTCGGGGTCGTCCCAGTACCCGGTGAAGAGCGAGGGCCCGCGCAGATGGATCTCACCCACCGCCCCCGGTTCCTCCACGGGCCTGCCGTCCTCGTCGATCAGGAGCATCTCCGCGCCGGGGTAGGCGAATCCGATGGACAGCTTGTCGATGCCCTCGGGCAGCGGGCTGGGCACATCGGTGAGGGAGAACGCCATCGCCTCGGTCGGGCCGAAGCAGTTCACCACCCGCACCTGCGGCAACAGGCTCTGCAACTGCCGCAGTTCGGGCAGCGGGAACGCCTCTCCGGAGAACAGCACCCCGCGCACCTGCCCGGCCAGCGCGGCCAGGCCCTTGGGTTCGTGACGCAGCAGGGGCCGCCAGATGGACGGGACACCGTCGACCTGGGTGGCTCCGGTGTCGGCGAGGAACCGCAGCAGCCTGCGCGGCCAGTGCATCAGTTCGCGCGGTACGGGGATCAGCTGGGCCCCGGAACCGAGGGCCAGGCCGATGTCCAGGAGCGCGAAGTCGAACTGGAGCGGCGAGGTGGTGGCCAGCCGGTCCTGCGCGGTGACGATGGAGTGCCGGAGCATGCCCCGGTAGAAGGAGAGAACCCCGCGGTGGCTCATGACCACACCCTTGGGGCGGCCCGTGGTGCCCGAGGTGAAGATCATGTACGCGGCGTCGGTGGAGACCGGTTCGCGGCGGTGCCGGGTACGCGGCACCGGGGCCCGTTCCACGACCACCCCTTCGGGGCCGAAGCGCGCCGTCCCGATGGACTCGGGCACCCCCTCGCGCACCCCCCGCACCGTCTGGAGGTGCAGGGCGGGTTCCGCGGTGGCGGCGATCGCCAGCAGCCGGGGGGTGGGGACGTCGGGGCTCACCGGGATGAAGGTGAGCCCGAGCATCGAGCAGGCGAGCAGTGCGGCCACGGCCGAGGCCGAGTTGTCGGACTCCAGGATCACCCGGTCCCCGATGTCGAGGCCGAGCGAGTCCAGGGTCACTGCGTAGTCGTGTGCCCTGCGCTCCAGCTGACGGTAGCTCAGCACCCGGTGCGTGCCGTCGTCACCGGCCTCCCAGGCGGCCGGGCTGTCCGGCGCGGTCCTGGCCGCCGCCAGCATGAACTCGTGGATGCGCTCCGCCGGTCCGGCGACCGCTGCCGGGTTCTGTGTGCTCAGGCTCATCGCCCGGTCCCTCCTGCTTGTCCGTGTGCCCGTCGTCCCGCGCTCATGAGGAGATCCGCTCCTTGAGGTCGTTCAGGTCCTTGAGCCAGCTGTCGATCACGGGGGCCGTCGTGTCGACGTGCTGCTCGACGATGGTGAAATGCGTGCCGGGAACGGTCGCCACGGTGTCCGCGCCCTCCCAGTCGGCCTGCCAGCCGTCGCCGGAATCGATCCCGGCGTCCTCGCCCGTCTCGAAGAGGTTCCCGGCCCGTACGAACAGCACGGGCGCCTCGATGTCCGCCTGGGTGAACTGCGGCAGCAGCTCCACGTACCGGCCCATCGCGGAGAGTTCGGCGCTGCTGAACGATCCGAGCGTGGCCGCCTTGTCGGGGACCGCGAAGGCCATCTGGTCGAAGATCGCGTCGTTCGTCCGGCCCATGTAGTACGTGTCCAGGAGGACCAGACCGGCCGGCCGTACCCCGTGCACCCGCTCCAGGCGTGCCACGGTGGCATGGGCGAGCAGGCCGCCCGAGGAGAAGCCGAGCAGGACGAACGGCTCTCCTCCCGCGGTACGCAGCACGGCCTCGGCGAGAACGTCCACGGCCGCGTCGAAGGACTCGGGCAGCGAGTCACCGCGTGCGAACCCGGGGGTGGGGATCCCGGACACCGGCATCGACAGCCGGGCCGCGAGCCGGGCGTGCTGGTGCACGCCACCCGCCACGGTCGGGGTGCTGAGGCAGATCAGCCGGGGCGGCGTCCGCCCGTCGGTGCCCGTCGCGCCGCGGGCCCCGTACGAGACCGCTGCGGGCAGCTCCGCCAGATCGGCCGCCGTGGCGAAGGACGGCCGTAGTGCGGCCACCGAGCGCAGCATGGCCAGTCCGGGCTGGAGGTTCCCCGACATGATCGCGTCGAGGAACAGCCCGTACAGGGTGTCGTCGAGCCGGCTGCCGGTGTCCGTTGCGGGCGCTGCGCCCTGCCCCGCGTCGCCCTCGGCCGCGGCCAGTCGGCCGGCGAGCAGCCGGGCCAGATCGAGCGGGCTCCTGCTGTCGAAGACCACCATGGCCGGCAGCGCGAGCCCGGAGGCCGCGTTGAGCCGGTTGCGCAGTTCGACGGCGGTCAGCGAGTCGAATCCGGCCTCCAGGAAGCCCGCTTCGGCGTCCACCGCCCCGGCGTCGGCGTGCCCGAGGACCTCGGCGGCGTGGCTGAGGACCTCTTCGAGCACGACCCGGGTCCGGGCCGCTTCGTCCAGCCCGCGCACCTTCTGGGCGAGCCCGCCGGTCTCCCGGGCGACGGCCGCCGCACCGGCCCGGCGACGCCCGGCGGGCGCCAGGGCCCGCAGCAGCGCGGGCACTTCATCGGTACGGGCCCGCAGCGCGCCCAGGTCGACGCGGAGCGGCACGAGCGCCGCGGCGTCGGCGGCGACCGCCGTGTCGAAGAGCCACAGGCCCTCCTCCTCGGTCAGTGCCGGGGTTCCGGTGCGCCGCATCCGCTGGAGGTCGGCCTCGCCGAGCCACTGGCTGAGCCCGGTCTCGGTGGCCCACAGCCCGAAGGCCATGGAGGTGGCGGCCAGACCCCGCGAGCGGCGGTGGGCCGCGAGCGCGTCGAGGAAGACGTTGGCCGCGGCGTAGTTGCCCTGCCCGGCGGCCATGACCAGGCCGCCGGCCGAGGAGAACAGCGCGAACACCGTCAGGTCGAGCCCCGCGGTCAGCTCGTGCAGATGCCAGGCGGCGTCCGCCTTGGCCCGCAGCACATGGTCCATCTGCTCGGGGGTGAGCGCCCCGACCAGCCCGTTGTGGGCGACGCCCGCCGCATGGACGACCCCGCGCAGCGGGTGCTCCGGGTCGATGCCCCCGATCAGCGCGGCCACGGCCGCCCGGTCGGAGACGTCGCAGGCGGCGATCTCCACCCGGGCCCCGAGCGCGGTCAGTTCGTCGCGGAGCCCGGCCGCGTTGGGCGCCCCGAGCCCCCGCCGGCCGGCGAGCAGCAGGTGACGTACGCCGTGCTCGGTCACCAGGTGGCGGGCGACGATCGCGCCCAGCCCCCCGGTGCCGCCGGTGATCAGGACGGTTCCTTCGGGGTCCCACGGTGTGTCACCGCCGGGCGCCGCGGAACGGGCGAGCCGGGGCGCGAGCACCTTGTCCCGGCGGACGGCGAGTTCGGGTTCGTCCGAGGCGAGCGCTGAGGCCAGCGCGCGCGGCGACGGCTCGCCCTCCTCCAGGTCCAGCAGAACGAAACGGCCGGGGTTCTCGGCCTGCGCGGCCCGCACCAGACCCCACACCGGGGCCTGGCGCACATCGACCGGGTCGCCGTCGGCGACGGCCGCCGCGGCCCGGGTCACCAGCACCAGCCGCGACTGTGCGAACCCCGGCCCGTCCAGCCACTGCTGCACGGCGGCCAGTGCCCCGTCCACGGCGGTGCGCATCCCTGCCGGGACCTCGTCCTCACCGCCCGCTGCGGGCCCGTCCGCCAGGACGGGCAGCAGCACCAGGTCCGGCACGGCGGCGCCCGCCGCTCCCAGCGCGTCGAGTCCCGGCACCACCGGAACCCCGGCCACCTCCAGGCCGGGTCCGGCGATCGCCCAGTCCCCGCGCGGCCCGCTGCCGGCGCCGACCGGCTGCCACTCGACGGCCAGCAGCGCGTCCCGGAACCCGCCGGCGGAGAGCTGCCCTGCCGCGACCGGCCGCAGTTGCAGCGCGTCCACCGAGGCCACGGGGGCCCCGGCCGGGTCGGTGAGGTCCAGGCGCACCGCGTTGCGCCGGCCTTCGACCGGTGCGAGCCGGACCCGTACAGCGGTCGCGGACGCGGCGTGCAGGGTGACGCCCGCCCAGGAGAAGGGGAGCAGCGCCTGCCCGTCGTCCTCCTCGGCGCCGAGCCCGCCGAAGCCGAGCGCGTGCAGGGAGGCGTCGAGCAGGGCGGGGTGGAGCCCGAAGCGCCCGGCGTCGGCGTGTGCCTGCTCGGGCAGTGCGATCTCGGCGTAGAGCGCGTCACCGTGCCGCCAGGCCGCAGTCAGCCCCTGGAACACCGGGCCGTAGCCGAACCCGCGCTCCTGAAGGCTGTCGTACAGCCCGTCGGCGTCCAGTTCCTCGGCGCCGGCGGGCGGCCAGGCAGTGAGCGCGTCGCCCGCCGCACCGCCGGCCGGGGCCAGCATGCCGTCCGCGTGCCGGGTCCACGGCTCCTCGGGGTGGCTCTCCGGGCGCGAGTACACCCGTACGGCCCGCCGGGCCTGTGCGTCGGGCTCGCCGACGACGACCTGGAGGGCGACTCCGCCCCGTTCGGGCAGGACGAGCGGTGCGTAGAGGGTCAGTTCCTCCAGCAGCCCGCAGCCGACATGGTCGGCGGCCCGCAGCGCGAGTTCCACGAAGCCGGTGCCGGGAAGCAGGACGGCGCCGTGCACGGCGTGATCGGCCACCCAGGGCTGGGTGTCCAGGGAGATCCTGGTGGTGAAGGTCACCGCGTCGGAGTCCGGGGACGCGACGACGGCCGCGAGCAGCGGGTGGTCCAGGGCGTCCTGGCCGACGGCAACGGCATCCGTGGCCGGCTTGGCCGCGTCGACCCAGTAGCGGGTGCGCTGGAAGGGGTACGTGGGAAGGTCGACGCGACGTGCACCGCTACCGGCGTAGAACGCCTCCCAGTCGACCCGTACGCCGTCGACGTGCAGACGGCCCACGGCCGCGACCAGGGACTCCGGCTCGGGCCGGTTCCGGCGCACGGCCGGCACGAGAACTCCCTCACCGCCGCCATCGCCGCGCGCGCCGTCGCCGCCGATGATCTGCTGGGCGAGACCGGTCAGGATCCCGTCCGGGCCGATCTCCAGGAAGCGCGTGACTCCCTGCCGCTCCAGCGCGCCCACGGCGTCGACGAAGCGCACGGCCTCGCGGACCTGGCCGACCCAGTACTCCGGCGACTGCCAGTCCGAGGACAGTTCGCCGGTGACGGTGGAGACCACCGGGAGACACGGCTCGGAGTAGGACAACCCCGCTGCCACAGAACGGAATTCATCCAGCATCGGCTCCATCAGGGCCGAGTGGAACGCGTGCGAGACGGCGAGCCGACTGGTCTTTCGGCCTGCGGCGGCGAAGTGCTCACCGACGGCGAGCGCGGCGGCCTCGGTACCCGAGACGACGACCGCCTGCGGCCCGTTGACGGCCGCGATCCCCACACCTTCGGTCAGCAACGGCAGCACCTCGGCCTCCGTCGCCTGGATGGCGACCATCGCGCCACCAGCAGGCAGGGCCTGCATCAGCCGGCCACGGGCGACCACCAGCCGGGCCGCGTCGGCGAGGGAGAGGACCCCTGCCACATGCGCGGCGGCCAGCTCGCCGATGGAGTGTCCGACCACCACATCCGGGGTCACACCCCACGCCTCGACGAGACGGAACAACGCCACCTCGAACGCGAACAGGGCGGGCTGAGCAAGGGCGGTCGCATTCAGCGCATCCGCGTCCTCACCCCACACCACCTCACGCAACGACCTCCCGAGGTGACCGTCGATCTCCGCGCACACCGCGTCGAACGCCTCCGCGAAGACGGGGAACGCCTCGTACAGCCCACGACCCATACCCAGTCGCTGCGCCCCCTGCCCGGTGAACAGGAACGCCGTCCTTCCGCTGCGGCGAGCCTGGCCGACGGCCACAGCGGGCGCGTTGCGCCCCTGAGCCAGTGCGGTCAGACCACGCAGCAGTTCCTCGTTCCGCGCACCGACCACCACGGCCCGGTGGGCGAATGTGGTGCGTGTGGCGATCAGTGAGAGGCCGAGGTCGGCCGGACCGGTCCCGGGCTGCTCCATGACCCGCTCCATCAGCCGTTCGGCCTGAGCGGCCAGGGCCTGCGGGGACTTGGCGGACAACACCCAGGGCACGGAAGGAAGTTCGGAGCCGGCGACTGTGGCCTCCTCCGGCGCCGCCTCGGGTGCTTCCTCGACGATCACGTGGGCGTTCGTCCCGCTGATGCCGAAGGAGGAGACGCCGGCCCGGCGGGGCCGGTCCATGGGCTGCCACTCCCGGGCCTCGGTGAGCAGGGCGACGTTTCCGGCGGCCCAGTCGACCTGGTCCGAGGGCGCGTCCACGTGCAGGGTCCTCGGCAGGACGCCGTGCCGCATGGCCATGACCATCTTGATGACGCCCGCGACGCCCGAGGACGCCTGCGTGTGGCCCATGTTGGACTTGATGGAGCCCAGCCACAGCGGCCGGTCCTCCTCGCGCCCCTGACCGTAGGTGGCCAGCAGTGCCTGGGCCTCGATGGGGTCACCGAGAGTGGTTCCGGTGCCGTGGGCCTCCACCGCGTCGACCTCGGCAGGCGCCAGGCCCGCGTTGGCGAGGGCCTGACGGATGACCCGCTGCTGCGAGGGCCCGTTCGGGGCGGTCATCCCGTTGCTGGCGCCGTCCTGGTTGAGCGCGGAGCCACGGAGCACGGCGACCACCGGGTGGCCGTTGCGGCGGGCGTCGGAGAGCCGCTCCAGCAGCAGCACGCCCGCGCCCTCGCCCCAGGCGACGCCGTCCGCGGAGGCCGCGAAGGACTTGGACCGGCCGTCGGGGGCGAGCCCGCGCTGCCGGCTGAACTCGATGAACATGCCCGGGGTGCCCATGACGGCGACACCGCCGGCCAGCGCCAGCGAGCATTCGCCCGCCCGCAGGGCCTGGGCGGCCATGTGCAGGGCGACCAGTGAGGACGAGCACGCGGTGTCGACGGTGACGGAGGGGCCTTCGAGGCCCAGCGTGTACGAGGTGCGGCCGGAGACGAGACTGCCGCCACTGCTGGCCGCGGCCTCCACGCCGAGTGCGTAGTCGTGGTACATCACCCCGGCGAACACACCGGTCGGTGAACCCTTGAGCTTCGTCGGATCGATCCCGGCCCGCTCGATCGCCTCCCAGGACACCTCCAGCAGCAACCGCTGCTGCGGATCCATCATCAGTGCCTCGTTGGGGCTGATCCCGAAGAACACCGGATCGAACTCGGGTGCGTCATAGAGGAAACCGCCTTCGCGGGTGTACGTCCTGCCCGGCGTACCCGGCTCCGGGTCGTACACCTCCGGATCCCACCCACGGTCGCCGGGGAAGTCACCAACGGCGTCGACCCCGTCCGCGACCAGGTTCCACAACCCCTCGGGCGTGGTCACCCCACCCGGATACCGGCAGCCCATACCGACGATCACCACCGGATCGTCGTCCCGGTCCGCTCCGCCACCGACGGGCAGGGTGCGGGCGGGCACGAGCGCGGCGCGGTCCGAACCGGCAACCTCTTCACCCACGAAGGCGGCGACGGCCTGCGCGGTCGGGTAGTCGAAGATCAGGGTGGCGGGGAGCCGAAGGCCCGTCGTGGCACCGAGCCGGTTGCGCAGTTCGACCGCGGCGAGCGAGTCGAAGCCCAACTCACTGAAGGCCCGCTCCGGTTCGATGGCGTCGGCGGAGGCGTGGCCGAGCACGCCGGCCACCTGCGTCCGTACGAGGTCGAGGAGCGCGGCAGCACGCGCATCGGCGTCAAGTCCGGCCAGGCGGGCGAGGAGCCCGTCACCGCCGTCCGCGGACTGTGCGCTGCGGCGTACGGGAACCCGTACGAGTCCTCGCAGCAGGGCGGGAAGGGCGGTGGCACGGGCGCGCAGGACGTTCGTGTCGACCCGGAGCGGCACGGTGGCGGCCAGGCCCGACGCCAGTGCGGCATCGAACAGGGCCAGGCCCTCGGCCTCGGAGAGGGCGGGCAGCCCCTGGGCCGCCATCCGCTCCTCGGCAAGCCCCAGCATGTCGACGCTGGTCATGCCGGTGTCGACGGCCCAGAGGCCGAAGGCCATGGAGCAGGCCGGCAAGCCCTCGGCACGACGATGAGCCGCGAGCGCGTCGAGGAACACGTTGGCCGCCGCGTAATTACCCTGCCCCGCCGCCAGCACCAGACCACCGGCCGACGAGAACATCACAAACGCCGACAAACCCATTCCGGCAGTCAGTTCATGCAAATGCCAGGCCGCATCCACCTTCGGACGCAACACCGCATCCACCCGCGCCACCGTCAACGACCCAACCACACCGTTGTCCGCAACACCCGCCACATGCACCACACCCGACAACGGATACGCCGGATCCACCGACCCGATCACCCCGGCCAGAGCATCCCGATCCGCCACATCACAAGCGGCGACAGCCACCGAAGCACCCATGCCGGAAAGCTCCGCCACCAGATCAGCAACACCGGGAGCATCCGCACCCCGACGCCCCACCAGCAACAGACTCCGCACCCCGTGCACGGACACCAGATGCCGGGCCACCCGCGCACCCAGACCACCCGTACCACCCGTGATCAGGACCGTCCCGTCCCCATCCCACACCGGACCCGAACCATCCCCCGCGGCACGGACCAGCCGGGGAACCCACACCACCCCCTCACGCACCACCAACTCCGGCTCACCCAGAGCCACCACACGCTCCCACGGCACCGAACCATCCGAATCCACCAGCACAAACCGGCCCGGATTCTCCGCCTGCGCCGCCCGCACCAAACCCCACACCGGAGCCTGACGCACATCCACATCACTGTCATCGACAGCCACCGCACCCCGCGTGGCCACCACCAACACCGCACCCTCAGCCCGCTCAACCGACAACCACTCCTGCACCGCCCCCAACACACCACCCACCAAACCGCGCACAGCACCCGGAACATCCCCGTCCAGGCCGCGCGTTCCGCACTCGAAGACGACGGGGGCGGGCACCTCGGCGGATGTCCGGGTGTTGGTGGAGACGGCTTCGGGCAGCGGGTTCCACGCGATTCGGAAGAGGGAGTCGTGCCCGCCGGTGTCGAGCTGCTCGGTGGAGACCGGACGGCCCACGACCGCGCCGACGGTGGCCACCGGGGCCCCGGTGCCGTCGGCGACCTGCAAGGAGAGGCTTTCCGGGGTGGGCTGGGTGATGCGTACCCGTACGACGGAGGCGCCCGCCGCGTGCAGGGTGACGTCCCGCCAGACGAAGGGCAGCACGGTCTCATCGCCGCCCGTTCCGTTCACGAGTGCCGCGTGCATGGCGGCATCCAGGAGTGCCGGGTGGATACCGAACTTCTCGGCTTCGGCGTGTGCCTGCTCCGGGAGGGCGACCTCCGCGTACAGCACATCGCCGTCCCGCCAGGCGGCCTTGAGGCCCTGGAACGTCGGCCCGTATCCGAAGCCCCGCTCGCGCAGCCCCTCGTACGCGCCGTCCAGCGACAGTGCGTCCGCGCCTGCGGGCGGCCAGGCCGAGAGGTCGAATCCGGTGGCCCCGGCGCCGGAGGCGAGTACGCCGTCGGCATGCAGGGTCCACGGCAGATCCGGCCGGTCCTCGGCGCGGGAGTAGACGCTCACCGAGCGCCGGGCAGAGGCGTCGGCAGCACCGAGGACCATCTGCACGGTCACGGCCCCGCGCTCGGGAAGGACGAGCGGCGCCTGTAGCGCCAGCTCCTCGAGCACGTTGCAGCCGACCTGGTCACCGGCCCGGATGGCCAGCTCCACGAAGCCGGTGCCCGGCAGCAGGATGCTCCCGAGGACGTCGTGGTCGACGATCCAGCCGTGCGTACCGGCGGACAGCCGGCCGGTGAAGGTGACCACATCGGTGTCGGGCGACGGCAGCACCGCACCGAGCAGCGGGTGACCGGCATCGGTCAGCCCGGCCGTCGCGATGCTGCCGCTGCCGCTGCCGATCCAGGAGTTGGCGAGGTACTCCTCGGTGCCGATCCAGTAGCGAGTGCGCTGGAAGGCGTAAGTGGGAAGGTCGACGCGGCGAGCACCGGATCCGGCGTAGAACGCCTCCCAGTCGACCCGGGAGCCCTCCACGTACAACCGGCCCAGGGCCGCGACCAGCGCCTCGGACTCGGAACGCTTCCTGCGCAGCAGGGGGACGAAGGTGGCGGAGTCGGCGGCGGTTCCGGCCCCGAGAGCGGTCAGTACGGCGTCCGGGCCGATCTCGACGAACGTACGCGCACCGAACTCCTCGGCGGCACGGACGGCGTCCGCGAACCGGACGGGTCGGCGGACCTGATCGACCCAGTACTCCGCAGACTGCCAATCCGAGGACAGTTCGCCGGTGACGGTGGAGACGACCGGGATGCGCGGCTCGCTGAAGGTCAGCTCCTCCGCCACGGCCCGGAGGTCCTCCAGCATCGGCTCCATCAGAGCTGAGTGGAAGGCGTGCGAGACAGCGAGCCGACTGGTCTTGCGGCCGGCAGCGGCGAAGTGCTCACCGACGGCGAGCACGGCAGCCTCAGTGCCCGAGACCACGACCGACTGCGGTCCGTTGACGGCGGCGATACCCACACCGTCGGTCAGCAGCGGCAGCACCTCGGCCTCGGTCGCCTGCACCGCGACCATCGCGCCACCGGCAGGAAGCGCCTGCATCAGCCGGCCACGCGCCACGACCAGCCGGGCCGCATCCGCAAGCGACAGAACCCCCGCCACATGCGCGGCGGCCAGCTCACCGATCGAGTGCCCGACCACCACATCAGGCGTCACACCCCACGCCTCGACCAGCCGGAACAACGCCACCTCAAAGGCGAACAGCGCGGGCTGAGCGATAGCGGTCGCATTCAGCGCATCCGCGTCCTCACCCCACACCACCTCACGCAACGACCTCCCAAGGTGACCGTCGACCTCCGCACACACCGCATCAAAGGCCTCCGCGAACACCGGGAACGCCTCGTACAACCCACGACCCATACCGACCCGCTGCGCACCCTGACCCGTGAACAGGAAAGCCGTCCTGCCCTGCGCGACAAGCCCCCGCACCAGATCCGGGTGCTCCTCACCGGCCGCGAGAGCAGCAAGCGCACCCGGCCGGTCGCCGAGCACCACCGCCCGGTGCTCGAACGCGGACTTCGATGTCACCAGGGAGAGCCCGATGTCCTCGGGCCTGTGGTCGCCGGCCACGGCCAGCAGCTGTTCGGCCTGACCTGCCAGTGCCTCGCCGGTCTTGGCCGACACCGCCCAAGGCACGATGGGGAGTTCGGCCCGCTCAGCGGTCTCCTCCGCGTCCGCGGGCGCCTCCTCGACGATCACATGGGCGTTCGTCCCACTGATCCCGAACGAGGAGATGCCCGCGCGCCTCGGGTGACCGGCCTGCTGCCACTCCCGGGCCTCGGTGAGCAGTTCCACCTCACCGGCCGACCAGTCCACCTGGTCCGAGCGCTCCTCCGCGTGCAACGTCGGCGGCAGCACACCGTGCCGCATCGCCATCACCATCTTGATGATCCCCGCAACACCCGCCGCCGCCTGCGTGTGACCCATATTCGACTTGATTGAGCCCAGCCACAGCGGCTGGCCCTCGGGCCTGCCCTGGCCATAGGTGGCAAGCAGGGCCTGCGCCTCGATCGGGTCGCCCAGGACCGTGCCGGTGCCGTGCGCCTCCACCGCATCGACCTCCGCCGCCGACAGACCGGCGTCCGCGAGGGCGCGACGGATCACCCGCTGCTGAGCAGGACCGTTCGGAGCGGTCAGGCCGTTGCTCGCACCGTCCTGGTTCAGGGCCGAACCCCGGACCACCGCCAGCACCGGGTGGCTGTTGCGGCGCGCGTCCGAGAGGCGCTCCAGCAGCAGGACACCCGCGCCCTCGCCCCAGCCCGTGCCGTTGGCACCGATGCCGAAGGACTTGCAGCGGCCGTCCGGGGCCAGGCCTCGCTGACGGCTGAACTCGACGAAGACCTCCGGGGTGGCCATGACGGCAACGCCGCCGGCCAGCGCGAGCGAGCACTCGCCCGAGCGCAGCGCCTGAGCGGCCATGTGCAGGGCCACCAGCGAGGACGAGCACGCCGTGTCGACCGTGACGGCGGGGCCTTCGAGGCCGAAGACGTACGAGACGCGGCCGGAGGCGATGGCTCCGGTGCTGTTGTTGGCCGCGTAGTCGTGGTACATCATTCCGGCGTAGTAGCCGGTCATGCTGCCCCGGAGCGTCTCCGGGTCGATCCCGGCCCGCTCGAAGGCCTCCCAGGCCGTCTCCAGCAGCAGGAACTGCTGCGGGTCCATGACGGCGGCCTCGTTGGGGCTGATCCCGAAGAACGCAGGGTCGAACTCGCCCGCCTCGTGCAGGAATCCGCCCTCGTTGGCGTAGCTGGTGTGCGGGCGCTCAGAGGCCGGGTCGTAGATGCGGTCCAGGTCCCAGCCCCGGTTGGCGGGGAAGCCGGTGACGGCGTCCACGCGGTCGGCGACGAGCTGCCACAGCTGCTCGGGGGTTCGCACACCGCCCGGGTAGCGGCAGGCCATGGAGACGATCACGATCGGATCGCTCTCCACCGAACCCGACCGGGCCATGCTGCCCGCCTGGCTCAACTCCTCCACTGTGCCGCTGAGTTCGTCGAGCAGGTGGCGGGCCAGGGCGCGCGGGCTGGGGTAGTCGAAGGCCAGGGTCGCGGGAAGCCGGACCTCGGCGGCGGCGCTGACCGCGTTACGGAACTCGACGGCCGTGAGCGAGTCGAAGCCGAGCTCGCTGAAGGCGCGGGTCTCGTCGACCGCGTCCGGGCCGGGGTAGCCGAGGGCCACCGCGACCTGGGTACGCACCAGGTCGAGCAGGACGCTCTCCTGCTCCTCCCGGTCCAGCCCGGCCAGCCGGCCGTGCAGGGCCCCGGCCGCCTCCGGCGCGGACGCGGCGGTACGCCGGGCCCGTACGCGCACCAGTTTCCGGAAGAGCGGCGGCAGGGCGTCGCCGGCCTCGGCGAGGGTACGTACGTCCAGCCGGATCGGCAGGGCGACAGGGGTGTCGACCGTCAGGGCCCGGTCGAAGAGGTCCAGGCCGTAGGCCGAGGTCAGGGCTCCGATTCCGGTGCGGCTCATCCGCTGGAGGTCGGCGTCGGTGAGAGCGCCGGACATGCCGCTCGCCCACAGTCCCCAGGCGAGGGACAGGGCGGGCAGACCGTGGGCGCGCCGGTGGGTGGCGAGCGCGTCGAGCACGGCGTTCGCCGCCCCGTAGTTGCCCTGTCCGGGAACACCCAGCACACCGGTGGCCGAGGAGAACAGCACGAAGGCCGACAGCTCCAGGTCCCGGGTCAGCTCGTGCAGATGGAGCGCGGCATCGGCCTTGGCGCGCAGCACGATGTCCAGGCTCTGCGGGGTCAGCGAGGCGATGAGTGCGTCGTCGAGCACACCGGCGAGATGGACGACGCCGGTGAGGGGTGCTCCGGCGGCGCGCGGTGCGCCGTTGACGAGGTCGGCCAGGGCGTCGCGGTCCGCGACGTCGCAGGCCTCGACGGTGGTCTGCGCCCCGAGGTCCCGGAGCTCGGCGCACAGCTGCGCCGCGCCGGGGGCGTCGATGCCGCGCCGGGAGACCAGCAGCAGGCTCCGTACGCCGTGGATCTCGACGAGCTGCCGGGCCACCAGGCGTCCGAGCGCGCCGGTCGCGCCGGTGACCAGGACGGTGCCGTTGCCGAAGTCCGGCCGTACGCGCTTGCCGGGGTCGTCGCTGAGCCGGACGAGGCGTGCGCCGTACACGGCGGTGCCGCGTACGAGGGTCTGGGACTCACCGGTGGCCAGCGCGGTGGCGGCCTGGGTGTCGCTGCCGAGGTCGGCGAGGTCCGCGAGGAACAGCCGCCCGGGGTTCTCCGCCTGCGCGGAGCGCACCAGGCCCCAGACGGCCGCCCCTGCCAGGTCGAGGACGTCCTCGTGGGGTTCGCCGGTACGGGCGCACGCCCCGCTGGTCGCGACGAGCAGACGCGAGGCCGTGTACCGGTCGTCGGCCAGCCAGCGCTGAAGTGCGGCGAGTACCTCGGTGGTGGCGGCGCGGACGCTCGCGGGGTCCGCGCCGGCGTGCCGGGAACGCAGGACGACGCTCTCGGGTACGGACCCGTCGGCGCGCAGGGTGGACCAGTCGGCCGGCACGGACTCCTGGCCCGTGGCCGGGAGTTCGACCCATTCCAGGCCGAACAGGGACTCGTGGGCGACCGCACGGGCGGCGGCGAGCTGCTCGGCGGAGACCTCGCGCATGACGAGGGAGTCGACGGACAGGACCGGCCGGCCCGTCTCGTCGGCGACGGACAGGCCGACCGCTCCCGCACCGTCCGGGGCGATACGGACCCGCAGGCGCGTGGCTCCGGAGGCGTGCAGCCGTACCCCCGTCCAGACGAACGGCAGGACCGGGCCGGTCGCTTCGGCGAAGAGGTCCGTGAACACGGAACCGTGCAGGGAGGCGTCCAGCAGCGCCGGGTGCAGACCGAAGTCGGCGGCCCCGGGCCTGGCCCGGTCGGGCAGTTCGACCTCGGCGAAGACCTCGGTGCCGGACTGCCAGGCACCCGTCAGACCACGGAAGGCGGGCCCGTACGCGAGTCCGGCGGCGGCCAGCGTCTCGTACACGCCGTCCGTGTCGATCGGGGTGGCGGCGGCCGGCGGCCAGGCGGCCAGGTCGAAGGGGGCCGAGTCCGCGGTGGTGGCCGCCAGGACACCGGCCGCGTGCAGCGTCCAGGGCTGGTCGGGCTGGTCGTCGCGGCGGGAGTGAACGCTGACCGGGCGGCGCCCGGAGGCATCGGCGGCGCCCACCTCGACCTGAAGGGCGACGGCACCCCGCTCGGGAAGGACCAGCGGCGACTGGAGCATCAGTTCTTCGAGCGACTCGCAGCCGACCTGGTCACCGGCCCGGACGGCCAGTTCGACGAAGCCGGTGCCGGGGAAGACCACGGAGTCCCCGACGACATGGTCGGCCAGCCAGGGCTGGGACGAGACGGAGACCCTGCCGGTCAGGACGACACCGCCGGAGTCGGCGAGGGAGACGACGGCGCCGAGCAGCGGGTGCCCGGCGGCCGCGAGACCGGCGGCGGAGAGGTCACCGGCGGAGCCGTTGCCCTCGACCCAGTAGCGGGTGCGCTGGAAGGGGTACGTGGGAAGGTCGACGCGACAAGCACCGGTACCGGTGTAGAGCGCCGCCCAGTCGATGTCGGCGCCGCGCGCCCAGACCGCTCCGAGCCCGGCCAGCGCCTCCCGGGCCTCGTCGCGGTCGCGGCGCAGCAGGGGGATGAAGGTGGTGTCGTCGGTGGCGGCGCCGGCCCCGAGGGCGGTCAGCACCGCGTCCGGGCCGATCTCCACGAACGTACGCGCGCCCAGCTCCTCGGCAGTGCGCACCGCGTCGGCGAAACGGACGGGGTTACGGACCTGGCCGACCCAGTACTCCGCGGACTGCCACTCCGCGCACTGTTCGCCGGTAACGGTGGAGACCACCGGGAACCGCGGCTCGCCGAAGGTCAACTCCTGGGCCACCGCACGGAACTCCTCCAGCATCGGTTCCATCAACGCCGAGTGGAACGCGTGCGAGACAGCCAGCCGGGTCGTCTTGCGGCCGACGGCGGCGAAGTGCTCACCGATGGCGAGGGCGGCCGCCTCCGTACCCGAGACCACAACAGCCGAAGGGCCGTTGACGGCCGCGATCCCAACCCCGTCGGTCAACAGCGGCAGCACTTCAGCCTCGGTCGCCTGCACGGCCACCATCGCGCCACCGGCAGGAAGCGCCTGCATCAGCCGGCCACGCGCCACGACCAGCCGGGCCGCATCCGCAAGCGACAGAACCCCCGCCACATGCGCGGCGGCCAGCTCACCGATCGAGTGCCCGACCACCACATCAGGCGTCACACCCCACGCCTCGACCAGCCGGAACAACGCCACCTCGAAAGCGAACAGGGCAGGCTGGGCGAACGCGGTCGCATTCAGCTCATCCGCATCCGCATCCGCGTCCGCGTCCCGGCCCCACATCACCTCACGCAACGACTGCCCGAGGGGCGCGTCGACCTCCGCACACACCGCGTCGAACGCCTCCGCGAACACCGGAAACGCCTCATACAGCCCACGGCCCATACCGACCCGCTGCGCACCCTGACCCGTGAACAGGAACGCCGTCCGGCCCTGCGTGACGACCCCCTGCACCAGCCCGGGATGCGGCTGTCCCCCGGCCAGTGCCGTGAGACCGGACAGAGCCGCGTCACGGCCGTCCGCGAGGACCATCGCGCGGTGTTCGAGTGCGGCACGTCCGGTCGCCAGGGAGTACGTCAGATCGGCAGCGCGCAGCTCCGGACCGGCTGTGGCATGGGCGTGCACCCGGCCGGCCTGCGCGGCGAGAGCCGCGGCGTCGCGGCCGGAGACCAGCCAGGGCAGGAAGGCGGGCAGCGGCACCACGGCCGCGGGCGCCTCGGGAGCTTCGTCCGCGGCCTCCGGGGTCTCGGACTGCTCCGGCGGGGCCTCTTCGAGGATGATGTGGGCGTTGGTGCCGCTCACGCCGAAGGCCGAGACACCGGCTCGCCTCGGCCGGTCCTCGACGCGTTCCCACTCCCGGGTCTCGGTCAGCAGCCGCACCCGGCCGGCCGACCAGTCGACGTGGCTCGACGGTTCGTCCACGTGCAGGGTCTTCGGGAGCACGCCGTGGCGTATCGCCTCGACCATCTTGATGATGCTGCCGACACCGGCGGCGGCCTGTGCGTGGCCCATGTTGGACTTGATGGAGCCCAGCCACAGCGGCCGGTCCTCCTCGCGCCCCTGACCGTAGGTGGCCAGCAGCGCCTGGGCCTCGATCGGGTCGCCCAGGGTCGTGCCGGTGCCGTGCCCCTCGACCACGTCGACATGGCCGGCGGAGAGCCGGGCGTTGGCGAGGGCCTGGCGGATGACGCGTTGCTGCGCACGGCCGTTGGGGGCGGTCAGGCCGTTGCTGGCGCCGTCCTGGTTGACGGCGCTGCCCCGCACGACGGCGAGCACGGGATGGCCGTTGCGCCGGGCGTCAACGAGCCGTTCGAGTACGAGCATGCCCGCGCCCTCGGACCAGCCGGTGCCGTCCGCGGCCTCGGCGAAGGCCTTGCAGCGGCCGTCGGGAGCGAGCCCGCGCTGCCGGCTGAACGCGATGAAGGGCGACGGGGTGGACATCACCATGACGCCGCCTGCGAGGGCCAGCGAACACTCCCGCTGCCGCAGGGCCTGGGCGGCCAGGTGGAGGGAGACGAGCGAGGAGGAGCAGGCCGTGTCGACGGTGACGGCGGGGCCTTCGAGGCCCAGGGTGTAGGAGATCCGGCCGGAGATGACGGCGGCCGCGTTGGCCGTGGTCATGTAGGCCTCGGCGACCTCGCCGGCCGCTCCGGTGAGGTACTCGTAGTCCTGGATTCCGGAGCCCGCGAACACACCGACGGGCTTTCCGCGCAACGACTCCGGGTTGATCCCGGCCCGCTCGATCGCCTCCCAGGACACCTCCAGCAGCAGCCGCTGCTGCGGGTCCATGGTGAGCGCCTCGTTGGGGCTGATCCCGAAGAAGCCGGCGTCGAATCCGGCGACGTCACGGACGAAGCCGCCCTCGTCGACGTAACTGCTGCCGGACCCGCCGGCGGATTCGGGCTCGGCGCCGCGCAGCCCGTCGAGGTCCCAGCCGCGGTCGGTGGGGAAGGTGGTGATGGCGTCCCGGCCCTCGGCCACGAGCCGCCACAGGTCGTCGGGGGTGCTGACGCCTCCCGGGTAGCGGCAGCTCATCGCCACGATGGCGATCGGCTCGTGGTCCTGGTTCTCGGCCTCCTGGAGCCGGCGCCGGGTCTGGTGCAGATCCGCCGTGACCCGCTTGAGGTAGTCGAGAAGCCTTGCGTCGTCATTGGACATGTTGGGTCCCACCGAGTCCTTGTTCATGCCGTGAGGTCGAGTCGGGTCGCGGAGTTGCGGGGCGGGGCCCGGTGCCGGTGTCACAGCACTGGCCGCGCGGTCGGTCAGGTGAGGCCGAGTTCGTTGTCGATGAAGGCGAAGACGTCATCCGCGGAGGCGGTTTCGAGCTGCTCGCCCACCCCTGGGCCGCCGGTGCCGGTCTGCGCGTCGAGGGTGGCGGTCAGCCGTGCCAGCAGGCTCTGCAGACGGGCGGTGATCCGGGTGGCCTCGATGTCTTCGGCGGCGAGTGCCGCAGCAGCCTCTTCGAGCCGGTCGAGCCGGTCCAGTACGGGGAGTTCGCCCAGGCTCTCGTCCTGACAGAGCTCGGACCACAGGTGGGCCGCGAGCGCCCCGGGGCTGGGGTGGTCGTAGATCATGCTGGTGGGCAGGGGGCGTCCCGTGGCGGCGACGAGTTTCGTCCGCAGGTCGACGGCGGCGACGGAGTCGAAGCCGAGGTCGGTGAAGCCGCGGTCGGGTGCGACCTCGGCGGGGTCCTCGTAGCCGAGGAGTGCGGCCACGTGTGTACGGACCAGGTCGAGCACCACGGACCGCTGTTCGGGCTGGGCCAGAGCCGCCAGCCGTTCCGCGAGGCCGGGGCCGTCACCCGCACCGTCCTGCGTACCGTCCGCGCCGAGGGCGGCGCGGACTTCGGACAGGCCGTCCAGGAGCGGGCGCGGCCGGGCGAGCGTGTACGTGGGGGCGAAGCGCTCCCAGTCGAAGTCGGCGACGACCGCGTGCGAGGTGCGGCCCGCCAGAATCCGGCGCAGCGCTCCGACGGCCAGGCCGGGCGGCATGGCGGGGGCACCCATCCGGCGCATGACGGCAGCGAGTTCGGCGTCGACCATGCCACCGTCCCACGAACCCCAGGCCACGGACGTGGCGGCGAGGCCGCGTGCGCGGCGGCTGTGGGCGAGACCGTCGAGGTAGGCGTTGGCGCTGCCGTACGCGGACTGGCCGGCGCTGCCCCAGACGGCGGCGCCGGAGGAGAAGAGGACGAACGCGTCGAGCGGGGTGTCCCCGAGGAGTTCGTCGAGATGGCGGGCGCCGAGCACCTTGGCCTCGGCCACCTCGGCGAGCTCGGCGGTCGTCAGTTCGCCGAGCGGGGCGATGCGCTGCGCCAGACCGGCCGCGTGGAAGACGGCGGTCAGACCGGGCAGCCCGGCGAGCAGCGTACGGACGGCTTCACGGTCGCCCATGTCGCAGGCCTCGACGGAGACCCGTGCGCCCATCGCGCCTATCCCGGCGACGAGTTCGGCGGCTCCGGGCGCTTCGGGACCGCGCCGGCCGACGAGGACGATGTGCTCCGCCCCGTCCGCGGCGAGCATCCGGGCGACATGGGCGCCGATCCCGCCGGTGCCCCCGGTGACCAGGACGGTGCCGCGGGCCTGCCACGGACCGGCCGGGTCGGGCTGCGCGGGACGGACCAGGCGGCGGGCGTAGCTGCCTTCGGGGCGGACGGCGACCTGGTCCTCGCCGGTGGCCCCGGAGAGGGTGTCGCACAGCCGCAACGCGGCGGCTTCGTCGAGGTCGGAATCGGAGCCGGAGCCGGAGCCGGCCGGGAGGTCGATGAGGCCGCCCCAGGTTCCGGGGGCCTCCAGGGCGAGCGCTGCCCCCAGCCCCCAGACTGCGGTCTGCTCGGGCCGCACGGGGCGGGCCGCCGCGTCGGCGTCGTCGGTGGCCACCGCACCCCGGGTGAGGCACCACACCGGGGCGGTCCACTGCCGGGCGGCCGTCTCCTGCACCAGGGCGACGGTGTCCACCAGGCCCTGGGAGAGCGTGGGGTGGGCGGGGTGCGGGGTGCTGTCGAGGGCGAGCAGGCTCAGGACCCCGGCCGGGGCGGCCGACTGCGCGGGGAGCGCGGAGCCCTGCACCCCACCGGCCTCCACCAGCACGGGGGTCGCACCCCGCGAGGTGAGCGCGGCGGCGAGGACGGCCGCGAGCGGCTGGTGCCCGGCGGTGTGGAGGACGAGCCAGTCCCCGGTGAGCGGGACGGGCGGCGCGGGGTCGGCGACCGGCGCCCAGGAGATCCGGTAGCGCAACGCGTCCACCGCCGAGGCCTCCCGCCGGCCGGCCCGCCAGCCGGTGAGCGCGGGCAGCACGGGGGCGAGGTCGGCGGGATCGATCCCGAGCCGCTCCGCGAGCCCTGTCGTGTCCTCGCGCTCCACGGCCTCCCAGAACTGCGCCTCGCCGGGGTCGGCGGCGGCCGGGTCGGTGGTGGCGGACGGGGCGTCGGGCTGGGCGGCCCAGTAGGTCCGGCGCTGGAAGGCGTAGGTGGGCAGGTCCACGCGGCGGGGCCGGCGGCCGGTGGCTGTTGCCGTTGCCGTGTCCCTATCCGTATCCGTGGCCGTGGCCGTATCAGCCGTGGCCGTGAAGAAGGCGTTCCAGTCGACGGGGACGCCTCGGGTGTGGGCGAGCGCGACGGCTTCGGCCATGACGCGCTCCTCGTCCCGGCCGCGGCGCAGGACGGCGGTGAACACCGGCCGGTCCGTCGCCTCGTCGAGCCCGGTCAGGCAGTCGGGGCCGAGCGGGGTGAGTGCGGCGTCGGGGCCGAGCTCCAGGAAGGTATGGACTCCCTTGGCCGCGAGCACACGTACGGCGTCGTCGAAACGGACGCTCGCACGCACGTGGCGTACCCAGTAGTCGGCGCAGCCCAGTTCGTCGTCGCCCGCGAGTTCACCGGTGACGGTGGAGACGACCGGGGTACGTGCGGTGCCGTACGTGATGCTCTCGGCGACCGTACGGAACGCGTCGAGCATCGGCTCCATCAGCGGGGAGTGGAAGGCGTGCGACACGGCGAGCCGCTTGGTCCTGCGCCCCAGGGCGGCGAAGTGCTCGGCGACGGCGAGGGCGTCGCTCTCGCCGCCCGAGATGATCACGGACGTCGGTCCGTTGAGGGCGGCGATGGCGGTGGCCGGGGTGAGCAGCGGCGTCACCTCGTCCTCGGCCGCCTCGACCGCGACCATCGCGCCGCCCTGCGGAAGGGCCTGCATCAGCCGGCCCCGGGCGGCGACCAGCCGGGCGGCGTCGGGCAGCGTGAGAACCCCGGCGACATGGGCGGCGGCGAACTCACCGACGGAGTGGCCGGCCAGGAAGTCGGGCCGGACGCCCCAGGACTCGATGAGCCGGTACAGGGCCACCTCGCAGGCGAACAGGGCGGGCTGGGCCTGGGCCGTACCGTCGAGAAGCGCACTGTCCTCGCCCCACATCACGCCGCGCAGCGGGATGTCCAGGTGCGCGTCGAGGGCCTCGACCGCCTCGTCGAAGGCGCGGGCGAACACCGGGTACGCGGCGTGCAGCGCGCGCCCCGTACCGAGCCGCTGGGCACCCTGGCCGGTGAACAGTACGGCGCTCAGCGCATCGGGCCGGGCCTCGCCGGTGAGGGTGCCGGACGTTCCGGCTGCGGCGGACCCGGAGGGCCCGGCGGCAAGCGCGCGCAGGGACCGTACGAGCTCGCCGGGGTCCGCGGCGCGGCTGTCGGCGACGACCACGGCACGGTGTTCCAGAGCGGCCCGGGTGGTGGCCAGCGACCAGCCGACATCGGCGAGCGCCTCCCCGGAGCGGGACTCCCCGGACCCCTCGGACTGGGACTCCTCGGACTGGGAATCCTCGGAGTGCGACTCCAGGTGGTCGGCGAGCCGGGCAGCCTGTGCGGCCAGTGCCTCGGGGCGGCGGGCGGAGACGAGGACGGGCACGAAGCGGGGTGCGGCCGACGCGGTTTCTTCGGTGGCGGCCGGGGAGCCCGAGGCGTCCGGGGCGGGTCCGTCGGTGGCGGCCGGGGCTTCCTCCACGATCACATGGACGTTCGTGCCGCTCAGCCCGAACGAGGACACTCCGGCCCGCCTGGCATGGCCGCGGTCCGGCCAGTCGATGGGCTCGGTCAGCAGCCGTACGGTGCCCGCGCTCCAGTCGACGTTGTGGCTCGGCTCGTCCACGTGCAGGGTGCGCGGCAGGACGCCGGCCCGCATGGCCTGCACCATCTTGATGACACCGCCGACCCCGGCCGCGGCCTGCGTGTGGCCGATGTTCGACTTGAACGAGCCCAGCCACAGCGGCTGGTCCGCGGACCGGTCCCGGCCGTACGCGGCGATGAGGGCCTGGGCCTCGATGGGGTCACCGAGAGTGGTTCCGGTGCCGTGCGCCTCGACGGCGTCGACATCGGCGGGGGCCAGCCCGCCCGAGGCCAGGGCCTGCTGGATGACCCGCTGCTGCGAAGGGCCGTTCGGCGCGGTCAGGCCGTTCGACGCGCCGTCGGAGTTCATCGCCGAGCCACGGATGACGGCGAGGACGGGGTGGCCGTGGCGGCGGGCGTCGGAGAGCCGCTCGACGAGGAGCATGCCCGCGCCCTCGGACCAGGTGGTGCCGTCGGCGGCGGCCGCGAAGGACTTGCACCGCCCGTCGGGGGCCAGGCCCCGGTCCTGGCTGAAGCCGACGAAGGAGTCCGGGCTCGCCATCACGGTGACACCGCCCGCGAGGGCCAGCGTGCACTCGCCTGAACGTACCGACTGCACGGCGAGGTGGAGGGCGACGAGTGAGGAGGAGCAGGCGGTGTCCACGGTGACGGCGGGGCCCTCGAGCCCCAGCGTGTAGGCGACCCGCCCGGATGCGACGCTGGCCAGGCCGCCGGTACCGCCGCCGCCCGGGTAGTCGTGGTAGACGACACCGGCGAAGACCCCGGTGCGGCTGCCCTTCAGGGAGGTGGGGTCGATCCCGGCCCGCTCGATGACCTCCCAGGACACCTCCAGCAGCAGCCGCTGCTGCGGGTCGGTGTCCCGCGCCTCGCGCGGACTGATCTTGAAGAAGTCCGCGTCGAACCCGCCCGCGTCGTGGAGGAAGCCGCCTTCCCGGCAGTACGTCTTGCCGGGCGTCCCCGGCTCCGGGTCGTACAGGGCCTCGATGTCCCAGCCCCGGCCGTCCGGGAAGAGCGAGACGGCGTCCCGGCCGGAGTCCACCAGGTGCCAGAGGTCCTCGGGCGACGTGATGCCGCCGGGGTAGCGGCAGCCCATCGCCACGATCGCGACCGGCTCGCTGCCGCGCTCCTCGAGCTCCGACAACTGGCGTCGGGTGCGCTGGAGTTCGGAGGTGGCGCGCTTGAGATAGTCCCGGAGCTTCTCGTCGTTGCTCATCGAACCTCAACCAATCTAGAGCTGATCGCTGGCTAGGAGATGCCGAATTCGCTGTCGAGCACGTCGAACAGCTCCTCGTCGGTGACCGTTTCGAAGTCGGGTCCTTCGCCGGTCGACGCCGGGTCGCCGTGTACGTCGCGCCAGCGCCGCACGATGGCTTCCAGCCGGGTGGTGATCGCGCCCGCGCGGGCGCCGATCGTCTCCGCGATCCCGTCGGCGGCGGGGAATCCGCTGAGCACGGCCTCGATCCGGTCGAGCTCGGCCAGGGCCGTGGCGGCCGGGTCACCGGCCGCCGAGTCGGACTCGGACTCCAGTCGCTCCGCCAGGAAGGCGGCGACGGCGCGCGGGGTCGGGTAGTCGAAGATCAGAGTGGCGGGCAGATCGCATCCGGAGGCGGCGGTCAGCCGCTTGCGCAGATCCACGGCCGCCAGCGAGTCGAAGCCCATGTCACGGAAGGCGAGATCGGTCTCGACGACCGCGCTGGAGGCGTGACCGAGGACGACGGCGACATGTGTACGCACCAGCGCCAGCAGCACCCGCCCCCTCTCGGCCGCCCCGAGCCCGCCGAGCTCCGCCCGCAGATCCGCCGCCGCCTTCCGGGACTCCTCGGCGGAGGGAGCCTCGTGGTCCGCCGCAGGCCCCCTGGGCTCGGAGCCGACGGAACCGCTGCCCTCGACCCAGTACCGGGTGCGCTGGAAGGCGTAGGTGGGAAGCTCGACCCGGCCCGCACCGGATCCGGCGTAGAACGCCTCCCAGTCGACCCGGATGCCGTCCACGTACAACCGGCCGATGGCCGCGACAAGAGCCTCGGACTCGGAACGATTCCTGCGCAGCAGGGGGACGAAGGTGGCGGAGTCGGCGGCGGTTCCGGCCCCGAGAGCGGTCAGTACCGCGTCCGGGCCGATCTCGACGAACGTACGCGCACCCCACTCCTCAGCAGTACGCACCGCGTCCGCGAACCGAACGGGCCGGCGGACCTGATCGACCCAGTACTCCGCAGACTGCCAATCCGAACACAGCTCCCCGGTGACGGTGGAGACGACCGGGATGCGCGGCTCGCTGAAGGTCAGCTCCTCCGCAACAGAACGGAACTCCTCCAACATCGGCTCCATCAACGCCGAGTGGAACGCGTGCGAAACAGCCAGCCGGGTCGTCTTACGGCCGGCGGCGGCGAAGTGCTCACCGACAGCGAGCACGGCCGCCTCGGTACCCGAAACCACAACAGACTCAGGGCCGTTGACGGCGGCGATCCCCACGCCATCGGTCAGCGACGGCAGTACTTCAGCCTCGGTCGCCTGCACCGCGACCATCGCGCCACCGGCCGGCAGCGCCTGCATCAGCCGGCCACGAGCGACCACCAGCCGGGCCGCGTCGGCAAGAGAGAGAACCCCCGCCACATGGGCAGCGGCAAGCTCACCGATCGAATGCCCCACCACCACATCCGGGGTGACGCCCCAGGCCTCAACGAGCCGGAACAACGCCACCTCAAAGGCAAAGAGCGCGGGCTGAGCAATCGCGGTCGCATTCAGCGCATCCGTATCCGCGTCCCCGGCCCACATCACCTCACGCAACGACTGCCCAAGGTGCGCGTCAATCTCCGCACACACCGCGTCGAACGCCCCCGCGAACACCGGGAACGCCTCGTACAACTCACGGCCCATACCGACCCGTTGCGCACCCTGCCCCGTGAACAGGAAAGCCGTCTTCCCGCCACGGCGAACCCGGCCGGCCACGAACCCCGGGTGCTCCTCGCCCCCCGCAAGAGCTGCGAGCGCGTCCAGCCGGTCGCCGAGAACCACGGCCCGATGGGTGAAGGCCGTACGTGTGGTGGCCAGGGAGAGCCCGATGTCCGCCGCATCGGTGTCGGGCTCCCCCATGACCTGTTCCCGCAGGCGGGCGGCCTGAGCGCTGAGGGACTGCTCAGTCTTCGCCGACACCACCCAAGGAACCACGGGAAGCCCGGCCCGCACGGCCGTCTTCCCCGTCTCCGCCGGCGCCTCCTCGACGATCACATGGGCGTTCGTCCCACTGATCCCGAAGGAGGACACACCGGCCCGCCGCACCGCGCCGGTGGGCACCCAGGCCCGCGACTCGGCCAGCAGCTCCACCGCGCCCGCCGACCAGTCCACCTGGTCCGACGGCGTGTCCGCGTACAGGGACTTCGGCAGGGTGCCGTGGCGCATCGCCATGACCATCTTGATGATGCCCGCGACACCGGCCGCAGCCTGGCTGTGGCCCATGTTGGACTTGATGGATCCCAGCCAGAGGGGCTGTCCCTCGGGCCGTTCCTGTCCGTACGTCTCCAGGAGGGCCTGGGCCTCGATCGGGTCGCCCAGGGTCGTGCCGGTGCCGTGGGCCTCCACCGCGTCGACCTCGGCGGCCGACAGACCGGCGTCGGCGAGAGCGCGACGGATCACCCGCTGCTGAGCAGGACCATTGGGAGCGGTGAGGCCGTTGCTCGCGCCGTCCTGGTTCAGGGCCGAACCCCGGACCACCGCCAGTACCGGGTGGCCGTTGCGGCGCGCGTCCGAGAGGCGCTCCAGCAGCAGGACACCCGCACCTTCCGAGCAGGCGACGCCGTCGGCGGACGCGGAGAAGGATTTCGAGCGGCCGTCGGAGGCGAGGCCCTGCTGGGTGCTGAAGTACACGAACATGTCGGGGCTCGGCATGACCGTCACCCCGCCGGCCAGGGCCAGCGAGCATTCACCGGACCTCAGTGCCTGCGCGGCCATGTGCAGCGCCACCAGCGAGGACGAGCAAGCCGTGTCGACGCTGACCGCCGGGCCCTCAAGACCCAGCGTGTAGGCCACCCGGCCGGAGACGACACTGCCCGCCGTGGTGCTTCCGGGCTCCACGCCGAGTGCGTAGTCGTGGTACATCACCCCGGCGAACACACCGGTCGCCGAACCCTTGAGCGTCGTCGGATCGATCCCGGCCCGCTCGATGGCCTCCCACGAAACCTCCAGTAGCAACCGCTGCTGCGGATCGGTCATCAGTGCCTCGTTGGGGCTGATCCCGAAGAACACCGGATCGAACTCGGGGGCGTCATAGAGGAAACCGCCTTCGCGGGCGTACGTCCTGCCCGGCGTACCCGGCTCCGGGTCGTACACCTCCGGATCCCACCCACGGTCCGCCGGAAACTCTCCGATGGCGTCGACCCCGTCCGCGACCAGGTTCCACAAACCCTCGGGCGTGGTCACCCCACCCGGATACCGGCACCCCATACCGACGATCACCACCGGATCGTCATGGTGCGCGGGACGGCCGCCGGAACCCTTCGAAACGCTGAGGCGGTGCTCGGCCTCCGCCAGCCGGCGACGGACCTCGCGCAGGTCGGTCGTGGCCCGCTTCAGATACTCGAGAAGTCGCTCCTCGTTGCTCACCGAGACCTACTCCCTCTGGTCGACGATCCGTGGCGACTCACTCACGCGGCGTCCAACGTTGATCGGATTTGAACGCTACTGAGAGCGCCGAGGGGCGGCCTACCCTTAGCCCACCCCTGCCCAGGGGCCGTGGTCGGACAGGGGAAATCACGCCAAAGGCCGGGGTGCGTGACGGCTGTCGTGCAGCTGTCACGCACCCCGGCCGGGTGACCGGTCCGCCGGTCAGGCGGTCCGGCACATCAGGGGATCGCGGGGGTGCCGAGCTCGTTGTCGAGGATGTCGAACAGCTCGTCCGCGGTGACCTCGTCGAGGTCGGGGCCGGCATCCGGGATCTCCGGCATGGCAGGGCCCAGGTCATCGGTCAGGGGTCCGTCGAGCCGGCCGGCCAACTCCCGGAGCCGCTCGACGAGTCGGGTACGCCCGGGTCCGGCCGGCGGGGCGTCGGTCGTCAGCAGGGCCTCCAGCTTCCCGAGGTCGGCCTCTGCCCTGGAAACGGGTTCGGCCGGAACCAGGCGGGCGTCGATGTACGCCGCGACCTCCGCCGCGCTCGGGTAGTCGAAGATCAGTGTCGCGGGCAGCCGCACACCGCTGACCGCCGTGAGCTGGTTGCGCAGTTCCACCGAGCCGAGCGAGTCGAAGCCCAGCTCCCCGAACGCACGGTCCGGCTCGATCGCCTCACCGGAGGAATGCCCCAGTACGGCAGCCGCACGGTCCCGTACGACGTCCAGGATGATCCGGGTCCGCTCCTCCTCGCTCCGCCCGGCGATGCGTTCGGCGAGCGAGGCTCCCTGCGGCTCGCCTGCGGTGGACCGCTTACGGGCCGGCGGGGCCATGCCCCGCAGGAGGGCCGGGAGTTCGTCGGTACGGGTGCGCAGCGCACCCACGTCCACCCGGAGCGGCACGGTGGCGGCCAGGCCCGACGCCAGTGCGGCATCGAACAGGGCCAGGCCCTCGGCCTCGGACAGCGCGGGAGTGCCGGCGCGGCGCATGCGCTCCAGATCGACATCGGCGAGGTGGGCTGCCATGCCGGTGTCGACGGCCCAGAGGCCGAAGGCCATGGAGCAGGCCGGAAGCCCCTCGGCACGACGATGAGCCGCGAGCGCGTCGAGGAACACGTTGGCCGCCGCGTAATTACCCTGCCCCGCCGCCAGCACCAGACCACCGGCCGACGAGAACATCACAAACGCCGACAGACCCATTCCGGCAGTCAGTTCATGCAAATGCCAGGCCGCATCCACCTTCGGACGCAACACCGCATCCACCCGCGCCACCGTCAACGACCCAACCACACCGTTGTCCGCAACACCCGCCACATGCACCACACCCGACAACGGATGCGCCGGATCCACCGACCCGATCACCCCGGCCAGAGCATCCCGATCCGCCACATCACAAGCAGCGACAACCACCGAAGCACCCATGCCGGAAAGCTCCGCCACAAGATCAGCAACACCGGGCGCATCCGCACCCCGACGCCCCACCAGCAACAGACTCCGCACCCCGTGCACGGACACCAGATGCCGGGCCACCCGCGCACCCAGACCACCCGTACCACCCGTGATCAGAACGGTCCCGTCCCCATCCCACACCGGACCCGAACCATCCCCCGCGGCACGGACCAGCCGGGGAACCCACACCACCCCCTCACGCACCACCAACTCCGGCTCACCCAGAGCCACCACACGCTCCCACGGCACCGAACCATCCGAATCCACCAGCACAAACCGGCCCGGATTCTCCGCCTGCGCCGCCCGCACCAAACCCCACACCGGAGCCTGACGCACATCCACATCACCGTCATCGACAGCCACCGCACCCCGCGTGGCCACCACCAACACCGCACCCTCAGCCCGCTCAACCGACAACCACTCCTGCACCGCCCCCAACACACCACCCACCAAACCGCGCACAGCACCCGGAACATCCCCGTTCCGATCCAGCTCGCACTCGTAAACGGCGGGGGCGGGCACCTCGGCCGGTTGCTCGTTCAGGGGTACGGGCTGCCAGTCCACCCGGAGCAGAGAATCACCGGCTCCGGTGCCGAGCTGGTCGGCCGACACGGGCCGGGAGAGGAGCGATTCCACGGACAGCACGGGGTTGCCGTGTTCGTCGGCGACCGTCAGCGAGAGCCCGTCCTGCTGTGCGACGGGGGTGATCCGCACCCGGAGCGCCTTGGCGCCGGCCGCATGCAGAGCGACTCCGTTCCACGCGAAGGGCAGCAGGGTCTGCCCGCCGTCCTCACGACCCGGAATGTCGAGCAGTCCGACGTGCATCGCCGCGTCCAACAAGGCCGGATGGAGCCCGAAGCGGGCGGCGTCCTCGTGTGCCTCTTCCGGAAGGCGGACCTCTGCGTAGAGCACGTCACCGAGCCGCCAGGCCGCGGTGAGGCCCTGGAACGCCGGCCCGTAGTGGTACCCGGCGGACGCGAGGTCCGGATAGGCGCCGGTGACGGTGAGCTCCTCGGCCCCTGTCGGCGGCCAGTCGGTGAGCCCCTCCAGCCGGTCCGCCTCCACCGGCGGAGACAGCACCCCTTCCGCGTGGCGGGTCCACGGCAGATCCGGCTGGTCGTCGGCGCGCGAGTGGATCGTCACGGATCGGCGCCCGGTGTCGTCCGCCGACCCCACTGCCACCTGAACAGCGATCCCGCCCAGCGGTTGCAGAACCAACGGAGCCTGCAAGGTGAGTTCCTCCAGCAACCCGCAGCCGAGCTGCTCGCCCGCCCGGATGGCCAGCTCCACGAAGCCGGTGCCCGGCAGCAGAACGCTTCCGAGGACATCGTGGTCGACGATCCAGCCGTGCGTACCGGCGGACAGCCGGCCCGTGAGCACGATCCCGCTGTCATCGGGCAGAACAACGGCCGCCCGGAGCACCGGGTGATCAAGGGCGATCTGCCCCGACGCCGCAGCGGTGTCACCGACAGCGGCGGGGGCATCGAGCCAGTAGCGGGCACGCTGGAAGGGGTACGTGGGCAGGTCGACCCGGCCCGCACCGGAACCGGCGTAGAACGCCTCCCAGTCGACCGTGGCCCCCTCCACGTACAACCGGCCCAGGGCCGCGACCAGGGCCTCGGACTCCGTACGGTTCCTGCGCACCAGCGCAACGAAAGTGCTGGAATCAGCGGCAGCACCGGCCCCGAGAGCAGTCAGTACGGCATCCGGGCCGATCTCGACGAACGTACGCGCGCCCCACACCTCGGCGGCACGGACGGCATCCGCGAAACGGACGGGCCGGCGGACCTGATCGACCCAGTACTCCGCAGACCGCCAATCCGAACACAGCTCCCCAGTGACCGTGGAGACCACCGAGAGCCGCGGCTCGCTGAAGACCAGCTCCTCCGCAACAGAACGGAACTCCTCCAACATCGGCTCCATCAGAGCCGAATGGAACGCGTGCGACACAGCCAGCCTGCTGGTCTTACGGCCGAGAGCGGCAAAGTGCTCACCCACAGCCAGGGCCGCGGCCTCCGAACCCGAAACCACCACCGCCTGCGGCCCGTTGACAGCCGCGACCCCCACACCGTCAGTCAGCAACGGCAGGACCTCGGCCTCCGAAGCCTGCACGGCGACCATCGCGCCACCAGCCGGCAACGCCTGCATCAACCGACCACGCGCAACCACCAACCGGGCCGCGTCGGCAAGCGACAACACACCCGCCACATGGGCAGCGGCAAGCTCTCCAATGGAATGCCCCACCACCACATCAGGCGTCACACCCCACGCCTCGATCAGCCGGAACAACGCCACCTCGAACGCGAACAGCGCAGGCTGAGCGATAGCGGTCGCGTTCAACGCATCCGCATCCTCACCCCACACCACCCCACGCAACGACAGCCCCAGATGCGCATCGACCTCCGCACACACCGCATCAAAGGCCCCCGCGAACACCGGGAACGCCTCGTACAGTCCGCGCCCCATCGCCAGCCGTTGCGCACCCTGTCCCGTGAACAGGAAAGCCGTCTTCCCACCACGACGAGCCTGGCCTACCACCAGCCCCGGGTGCTCCTCACCGGCCGCGAGAGCAGCAAGCGCACCCGGCCCGTCACCGAGCACCACCGCCCGGTGCTCGAACACGGACCTCGACGCCACCAGGGAGTACCCGATGTCCGCCGCATCGGTGTCGGGCTCTCCCATGACCTGTTCCCGCAGGCGGACGGCCTGAGCGCTGAGGGACTGCTCGGTCCTCGCCGACATCACCCAAGGAACCACGGGAAGTTCGGCCCGCACGGCCTTCTTCGCCGCCTCCGCGGGCGCCTCCTCGACGATCACATGGGCGTTCGTCCCGCTCAGCCCGAACGAAGAGATGCCCGCGCGCCTCGGGTGACCGGCCTGCTGCCACTCCCGGGCCTCGGTGAGCAGTTCCACCTCACCGGCCGACCAGTCCACCTGGTCCGAGCGCTCCTCCGCGTGCAACGTCGGCGGCAGCACACCGTGCCGCATCGCCATCACCATCTTGATGATCCCCGCAACACCCGCCGCCGCCTGCGTGTGACCCATATTCGACTTGATTGAGCCCAGCCACAGCGGCCGGTCCTGCTCGCGCCCCTGACCGTAAGTGGCCAGCAGGGCCTGCGCCTCGATCGGGTCGCCGAGCCGGGTCCCCGTACCGTGCGCCTCCACCGCGTCGACCTCGGCCGCCGACAGGCCCGCATCGGCCAGCGCCTGGCGGATCACCCGCTGCTGCGCCGGGCCGTTCGGAGCGGTGAGGCCGTTGCTCGCGCCGTCCTGGTTCAGGGCCGAACCCCGGACCACCGCCAGCACCGGATGGCCGTTGCGGCGCGCGTCCGACAGCCGCTCCAGCAGCAGCATGCCCGCGCCCTCGCCCCAGCCCGTACCGTCGGCGCCTGCGCCGAAGGACTTGCAGCGCCCGTCCGGGGAGAGACCGCGCTGCTCGCTGAAGTACACCAGCATGTCCGGAGTCGACATGACCGTGACGCCGCCCGCGAGGGCCAGCCCGCACTCGCCGGACCGCAGCGCCTGGGCAGCCGTGTGGAGCGCCACCAGGGAGGACGAGCACGCCGTGTCGACCGTGACCGCCGGGCCCTCCAGGCCCAGCGTGTACGCGACCCGGCCGGAGACCAGACTCCCGGCCGTTCCGCCCGCGTAGTCGTGGTACATCACTCCGGCGTACACACCGGTCCGGCTGCCCTTGAGCGTGGTCGGGTCCACCCCGGCCCGCTCGATCGCCTCCCAGGACACCTCCAGCAGCAACCGCTGCTGCGGGTCCATGGCCAGCGCCTCGCGCGGACTGATCCCGAAGAACGCCGGATCGAACTCCGCCGCGTCATAGAGAAACGCGCCGTCACGGGCATACGACTTCCCCGGCACACCCGGCTCGGGGTCGTACACACCCGGGTCCCAGCCCCGGTCGTCGGGCAGCGGGGCTATCGCATCGACGCCGTCCGCGACCAGCCGCCACAGTCCGTCCGGCGTGTTCACACCGCCCGGGTACCGGCAGGCCATGCCCACGATCACGATCGGGTCCTCGCCGCCCGCCCGGACGGCGGCGGCTGACGGTCCCGGCTCCGGGGCCGCGTCCGGAGTGCCGTCGAGGAGTGTCAGGACATATGCCGCGACGGCCTCGGCCGTCGGGTGGTCGAAGATCAGCGTGGCCGGGAGGCGCAGTCCGGTCTCGGCATCGAGCCGGTTGCGGAGTTCAACGGCGGTGAGGGAGTCGAATCCCAACTCGTCGAAGGCGCGCCCGGGTTCGATGGCGTCGCCCGTGGCGTGTCCGAGTACTGCCGCGATCTTCGTACGGACCAGGTCCAGGACGGCATCGGCGCGGGCGGCGCCGGTCAGGCCGGCGAGCCGGGTGCGCAGGACCGGGGATCCGGCACGGGCGGCCCGGCGGGCGGGGACCCGCACGAGGCCGCGCAACAGGGCGGGGGTCTCGTCGGTGTGCGTGCGCAGCACCGCCAGGTCGAGGCGGACAGGGACCGTGGCGGCCGCGCCCGACCGCAGCGCGGCGTCGAAGAGCGCGAGGCCCCGGTCTGCGGGGATCGCGGGGGTGCCGGCCTGCCGCATGCGTTCCAGCTCGGCGGATCCGAGCTGGGTGCCCATGCCTCCGGGGGTGTCCCACAGGCCGAAGGCCAGGGACGACGCCGGCAGGGCGCCGGCCCGGCGATGGGCGGCGAGAGCGTCGAGGAAGGCGTTCGCGGCGGCGTAGTTGGCCTGTCCCGTCGAGCCGAACGTACCGGCGACGGAGGAGAACAGGACGAACGCGGTGAGGTCGAGGTCGTCGGTGAGCTCGTGCAGCCACCAGGCGGCATCCGCCTTGGGGGCAAAGACACCGCGGAGGCGCTCGGCGGTGAGCGAGGTGACCATCGCGTCGTCGAGTACGCCCGCCGCGTGGACGATCGCGCGCAGCGGGTGGACCGGGTCCACCCCGGCCAGCAGCGCGGCCACGGCGTCGCGGTCGGCCACATCGCAGGCGGCAAGAGTCACGCTCGCGCCCAACTCCACCAGTTCGGCCCGCAGTTCAGTCGCTCCCGGAGCCTGGTCGCCACGGCGGCCGGCGAGCAGCAGGTGCCGTACTCCGTGTTCGGCCACCAGATGGCGTGCCACGAGTGCGCCCAGGCCTCCCGTACCGCCTGTGATCAGTACGGTCCCGGCCGTGTCCCACACCGGTTCGGGCCCGGGTCCGGCGGGGGCGTCGACCCGGGCCAGTCCGGGGACCAGCATCCGTCCGTCACGGACCGCCGCCTCCGGCTCCTCCCCGACGCCGACGCGCCCGAGGTCCTCGGAACCGTCCGTGTCCAGGAGTACGAACCTGCCGGGGTTCTCCGCCTGCGCGGCCCGCACCAGACCCCACACCGGGGCCTGACACACGTCGACCGGTTCGCCGTCGGCCACGGCGACGGCGCCGCGCGTGACGACCACCAGGCAGGAGGCGGCGAAACGCTGCTCGCCCAGCCACTGCTGGACCACCTCCAGGACCCGTTCGACCACGGCGTGGGCGGCGGACGGCACGTCCTGGTCCGCCACCACCGGCCGGGCGCACTCCAGAATCACCGTGCCGGCCACCGGGCCTTCGGCGGGTACGTCCTCCCACCTCAGCCACTCCCCCGACGAGGCGGAGCCGGCCGGCTGCCATACGACCCGGTACAGCGGATCCACGACCGGGCCTCCCGCGCCGGGCGCCTCTTCCAGCGCCCGGCCGACCACACCGCCGACCGATGCGACCGGGGCCCCGGCGGCGTCCGCGATCTCCAGCGAGATGCTCTGCGGGGTCGGCCGGGACACACGTACGCGGGCCGCGGACGTCCCGACCGCGAACAGCCGCACGTCCTTCCACACGAACGGCAGGACCGTGCCGCCGTCGTCGTCCCCGGCACCGTCCACCAGCGCCGCGTGCATCGAGGCGTCCAGCAGCGCCGGGTGCAGCCCGTACGCGTCGGCCGCGACGTCCTCGTCCAGCGCGACCTCCGCGTAGACGGCTCCGTCGAGCCGCCAGGCGGCCGTCAGGCCCTGGAAGGCCGGACCGTACGCGAGGCCCTGCTCGCGCAGGCTCTCGTACGCGCCGTCGAGCGGGAAGGGGACCGCGCCCTGCGGGGGCCACGCGGTCAGGTCGAAGGCGGGCTCCCCCATGCCTTCGGCCAGCACGCCTTCCGCGTGCAGGGTCCAGTCGGGGCCGGAGTCGCTCTCGTCCCGCGCGTACACCCCGACCGTACGGCGGGCCGTTTCATCGGCGGCTCCGACGACGACCTGCACGGCGACAGCGCCGTCCTCGGGGAGAACGAGGGGTGCGTGCAGGGCGAGTTCCTCGAGCACCTCGCAGCCGACGTGGTCACCGGCGCGAACGGCCAGCTCCACGAACCCCGCACCGGGGAAGAGGACCGTGTCCCGCACCACGTGGTCGGCGAGCCAGGGCTGCGCGGCGACAGCGAGCCGGCCGGTGAGCACGGCGCCACCGGAGTCGGCCAGGGTGACCACCGAGCCGAGCAGGGGGTGCGAGTGCTGGGCACTTCCCGGCCTGACCGCGTCGAGCCAGTAGCGGGTGCGCTGGAAGGAGTACGTGGGAAGGCCGACGCGACGTGCGCCGCTGCCGGCGTGGAACGCCTCCCAGTCGACCGTGGCCCCCTCCACGTACAACCGGCCCAGGGCCGCGACCAGCGCCTCGGACTCCGTACGGTTCCTGCGCAGCAGCGGGACGAACGTGCCGGGACCGGAGCCGGCGCCGAGAGCGGTCAGTACCGCGTCCGGACCGATCTCCACGAACGTCCGGACACCCCACTCCTCGGCAGTGCGCACAGCGTCCGAGAAGCGCACGGCCTCGCGGACCTGGTTGACCCAGTACTCCGGCGACTGCCAGTCCGACGACAGTTCGCCGGTGACGGTGGAGATGACCGGGAGACGCGGCTCGGCGAAGGAAAGCCCCGCCGCCACGGCCCGGAACTCCTCCAGCATCGGCTCCATCAACGCCGAGTGGAAGGCGTGCGAGACAGCCAGCCTGCTGGTCTTACGGCCGAGAGCGGCAAAGTGCTCACCCACAGCCAGGGCCGCCGCCTCCGAACCCGAAACCACCACCGAAGCTGGGCCGTTGACCGCCGCGATCCCTACCCCGTCGTTCAGCAACGGCAGCACCTCAGCCTCGGCCGCCTGCACCGCCACCATCGCGCCACCAGCCGGCAACGCCTGCATCAACCGACCACGCGCAACCACCAGCCGGGCCGCATCCGCAAGGGAGAGAACCCCCGCCACATGGGCACCGGCAAGCTCACCGATCGAATGCCCCACCACCACATCCGGGGTCACACCCCACGCCTCGACCAGCCGGAACAAGGAAACCTCGAACGCGAACAGCGCAGGCTGAGCGATAGCGGTCGCATTCAACGCATCCGCATCCTCACCCCACACCACCCCACGCAACGACAGCCCCAGATGCGCGTCGACCTCCGCACACACCGCGTCGAACGCCTCCGCGAACACCGGAAACGCCTCATACAGCCCACGGCCCATACCGACCCGCTGCGCACCCTGACCCGTGAACAAGAAGGCCGTGCGGCCCTGCGTGACGACCCCCTGCACCAGCCCCGGATGGTCCTCACCACCCGCGAGAGCGGCGAGCGCGCCCACGCGGTCGCCAAGGACCACCGCTCGATGGGGGAAGGCGGTACGCGTGGTGGCGAGGGAGTATCCGATGTCCTCGGGACTGTGGTCGTCGGCCACGGCCAGCAGCCGTTCCGCCTGACCGGCCAGCGCCTCGCCGGTCTTCGCCGACACCATCCAAGGAGCGGCGGGGAGTTCGGCCCGCACAGCCGTCTCCTCCGCCTCCGCGGGCGCCTCCTCGACGATCACATGGGCGTTCGTCCCGCTCAGCCCGAACGAGGAGATGCCCGCACGCCTCGGACGGCCGACGGGCTGCCACTCCCGGGCCTCGGTGAGCAGTTCCACCTCACCGGCCGACCAGTCCACCTGGTCCGAAGGCGTATCCACGTGCAAGGACTTCGGCAGCACACCGTGCCGCATCGCCATCACCATCTTGATGATGCCCGCGACACCGGCCGCCGCCTGCGTGTGGCCGAAGTTCGACTTCACCGAGCCCAGCCACAGCGGCTGCCCCTCGGGCCTGTTCCGGCCGTACGTGGCCAGCAGGGCCTGGGCCTCGATCGGGTCGCCGAGCCGGGTCCCCGTACCGTGCGCCTCCACCGCGTCGACCTCGGCCGCCGACAGGCCCGCGTCGGCCAGCGCCTGGCGGATGACCCGCTGCTGCGCCGGCCCGTTGGGCACGGTCATCGCGCTCGACGCACCGTCCTGGTTGACCGCGGACCCGCTGACCAGCGCGAGCACCGGGTGGCCGTTGCGGCGGGCGTCCGAGAGGCGCTCCAGCAGCAGGACACCGGCGCCCTCGCCCCAGCCCGTGCCGTCGGCAGCGGCTGCGAACGGCTTGCAGCGGCCGTCGGGGGCGAGGCCGCGCTGCTCGCTGAAGTACACCAGCATGTCCGGGGTCGACATGACCGTGACGCCGCCCGCGAGGGCCAGGGAGCATTCCCCGGACCGCAGCGCCTGGGCGGCCGTGTGCAGGGCCACCAAGGACGACGAGCACGCCGTGTCGATCGTGACGGCCGGGCCCTCCAGGCCCAGCGTGTACGCGACCCGGCCGGAGACGAAGCTGCCCGCGCTGCCGTCGGCGTAGTCGTGGTACATCACCCCGGCGTACACACCGGTCCGGCTGCCCTTGAGCGTGGTCGGGTCGACCCCGGCCCGCTCGATCGCCTCCCAGGACACCTCCAGCAGCAACCGCTGCTGCGGGTCCATGCCCAGCGCCTCACGCGGACTGATCCCGAAGAACGCCGGATCGAACTCCGCCGCCTCGTACAAGAACGCCCCGTCACGCGCGTACGACTTGCCCGGCGCACCCGGCTCGGGGTCGTACACATCCGGATCCCAGCCCCGGTCGGCCGGGAAGCCGGACACCGCGTCGACGCCGCCGGCCACCAGCCGCCACAGATCCTCCGGCGTGCCGGCCCCGCCGGGGTAGCGGCACGCCATGGCCACGATCGCGATCGGGTCGTTGTTCACGGAGGTGAGCCGCGCGTTCTCCTCGCGCAGCCGCTCATTGTCCGTGAGCGACTTACGGAGTGCTGCTACGACCTGTTCCATCGATGTGCTGGTCACGTCATCCTCATCATCCAGGTCGGGATCAGCTGAGTTCGCCGCCGGCCATGGCGGCTCGTACGAGGTCGTCCACGGCCATCTCCTCGATGGCCGGCCCCTGTGCCTCCGCCGCCTCGGCAGCCTCTGCCGGGTCGGTCTGCGCCAGGCCGAGCAGGGTGTCGAGCAGGCCGGACTCGCGCAGCCGCGCGGCCGGGATGGACAGCAGGGCCCGCCTGATGCCCTCCTCGTCCAGGGGTTCCCCGCCTGCGGGGGCGGCCGGTTCGGGCGCCAGCTCATCGAGCAGGAACCCGGCCAGGGACGCCGAGTTGGGGTAGTCGAACATCAGGGTGGCGGGCAGCCGCAGGCCGGTCGCCTTCTGGAGCCGGTTGCGCAGTTCGATCGCGCCGAGGGAGTCCAGACCGAGTTCGGTGAAGCCCCGGTCGGCCGCGACACCCGCCGGATCACCGTGGCCCAGTACGGCGGCGGCGTGACCCCGCACCAGTTCCTCCAGATAGCGGGTCTGCTCCGGTCCGGGCCGGAGTCCGGCCAGCTTGGCCCGTACGAGAGAGCCGCCGGTGTCACCGGCCCCTGCCGACGGAACCGTGGCGGGCCTCGGCCCCTTGCGGACGGGCGGACCGGCCAGTCCCCGCAGCAGGGCCGGGATCTCGTCGGCCCGCTCGCGCAGCGCGGCGCGGTCGAGCCGGACAGGTGCGAGCAGGGCCGCGTCCACGCCCAACGCCGCGTCGAACAGGGCGAGTCCGTCGGCGAAGGACAGCTCCAGCACCCCGGAGCGGCCCATCCGGCGCAGGTCGGCGTCGGTGAGCTCCGGTCCCTCTCCGACCGTTCCCTCCCACAGGCCCCAGGCCAGGGAGGTGGCGGCGAGTCCGGCGGCACGGCGTTCGCCGGCCAGGGCGTCGAGGAAGACGTTGGCGGCCGCGTAGGTGGCCTGCCCGGCGGAGAGGATCTGGCCGCCGGCCGAGGAGTAGAGCACGAACGCCGACAGGTTCAGGTTCTTCGTCAGCTCGTGGAGGTGCCAGGCCGCGTCGACCTTGGGCCGCAGCACCCTGCCCACCTGTTCCGGGGTGACGGCGCCGACCAGCGCGTTGTCCATGACTCCGGCGGCGTGCACGACCCCGGTCAGCGGGTGACCGGCCGGGATCTCGTCGAGCAGCGCGGCGAGCGCGTACCGGTCGGCCACGTCGACGGCGGCGATCCGCACCGACTCGGCACCCGACTCCGTCAGTTCCGCCATCAGTTCCGTCGCACCCGGGGCATCCGCACCCCGTCGGCTGGTGAGCACGAGATGGCGTACGCCCTTCGCGGCGACCAGATGCCTGGCGAGTACCGCGCCCAGCAGGCCGGTCCCGCCGGTGATCAGTACGGTGCCGTCCCGGGACCACACCGGGGACTCGCCGGTGGCCGTGGTGACGGCGTAGCGGGGGACCAGGACCTGGCCCCGCCGGACGGCGATCTCGGTCTCGGCCGAGGCGAGGGCGGCGGGCAGGGCCGCCATCGATTCGGGGGCGTCGTCGAGGTCGACGACGGTGAAGCGGCCCGGGTTCTCGGCCTGTGCCGCGCGCAGGACACCCCACAGCGGGGCCTGTACGCAGTCCACCTCGTCCCCGTCGTCCGCGACCACGGCGTTCCGGGTGACGAGCACCAGCCGCCCATCGGCGAAGCGCTCGTCGGCCAGCCACTGACCGAGCCCGTCGAGGAGCCGCCCGACGGACGTACGCACCTGCTCGGGCACGCCGCCCGCGGTACCGAAGACATCGGAGATGTCGGGCGCGGTCAGCAGAACCGTGCCCGGAACCCCGGGTTCGGAGAAGGCCTCGGCGAACGTGGAGACCGACCGGATGCCCGGCAGTGCGGCACCGACGACGAGCCAGTCGTCGGTGGAGGTGGGCGTCAGGGGGGCCTGGTTCGCCTGAGGCGCCTGCCAGTCGATACGGAACAAGGCCGCGCCCCGGCCGTCCCCGTCGCCCGCCAGTTGCGCGGCGGACACCTCACGCACCACCAGCGACTCGACCGTGGCCACGGGCTCGCCCGTCGGCGCGGTGATCCGCAGGGCGACGGCGTCGGGGCCCGGCTTGGTCAGCCGCACACGCAGGGCGGGGGAGCCGGTGGAGTGCAGGGTGACGCCGTTCCAGACGAAGGGCAGGGAGGCCCGGACGGGCCCCTCGTGGTCCCCGTCGAAGATGCGCTCGGCGTGCAGGGCGGCGTCGAGCAGGGCGGGGTGCAGAGCGAACGCGGCGGCGTCCGTGCGGGCGTGCTCGGGCAGGCTGATCTCGGCGAAGAGTTCGTCCCCGCGCCGCCAGGCCGCCGTCAGGCCCTGGAAGACGGGGCCGTACCCGTAGCCGAGGCCCGCGAGGTCCTCGTACATGCCGCTCACATCGACCGCACGGGCACCGGCCGGGGGCCAGGCCTCCAGGTCCGGCACGGCGGGCGCCGGCTCGGCGGCGAGGACACCGCGTGCGTTGCGGGTCCACGGGGCATCGGCGGCCAGATCCTCGGCCCGCGAGTAGACGACGACGTCGCGCCGCCCGGACTCGTCCGCCTCGCCCACGGTGACCTGCACGGCGACTCCGGCCTTGGCCGGCAGCAGCAGCGGGGTCTCCTGGGTGAGCTCCTCCAGCTGGGCGCAGCCTGCCTCGTGGCCGGCCCGGAGCGCCATCTCGACGTACGCGGTACCGGGCAGCAGCACGCTGCCGTGCACGGCGTGATCGGCGAGCCAGGGGTGCGTGGCGGCGGAGAGCCGTCCGGTGAGCACCGGAGCCCCGGTCTCCGGGGAGACGACGACGGCACTGAGCAGCGGGTGACCGGCGGCCAGCTGTCCGAGACCGGCGGCGTCGCCGACGGCGGCAGGGGCGTCGAGCCAGTAGCGGGTGCGCTGGAAGGGGTACGTGGGAAGGCCGACCCGACGGGCCCCGGTACCGGCGTGGAAGGCATCCCAGCCGACGTCGGCGCCGCGCGCCCAGACCGCTCCGAGCCCGGCCAGGGCCTCCCGGGCCTCGTCACGGTCGCGGCGCACCAGCGGAACGAAGGCGCTGTTCTCGTCGGAGGCGCAGCCGGCCCCGAGTGCGGTCAGCACCGCGTCCGGCCCGATCTCCACGAACGTACGCGCACCCAACTCCTCGGCGGCGCACACCGCATCGGCGAACCGGACGGGATGGCGGACCTGGTCGACCCAGTACTCCGGCGACTGCCAGTCCGACGAGAGTTCGCCGGTGACGGTGGAGATGACCGGGAGACGCGGCTCGGCGAAGGAAAGCCCCGCCGCCACGGCCCGGAAGTCGTCCAGCATCGGCTCCATCAGAGCCGAATGGAACGCGTGCGAGACAGCCAGCCTGCTGGTCTTACGGCCGAGAGCGGCAAAGTGCTCACCCACAGCAAGAGCCGCCGCCTCCGAACCCGAAACCACCACCGCCTGCGGCCCGTTGACAGCCGCGACCCCCACACCGTCAGTCAGCAACGGCAGGACCTCGGCCTCCGAAGCCTGCACGGCGACCATCGCGCCACCAGCCGGCAACGCCTGCATCAACCGACCACGCGCAACCACCAACCGGGCCGCATCCGCAAGCGACAACACACCCGCCACATGCGCGGCAGCCAGCTCACCGATCGAATGCCCCACCACCACATCAGGCGTCACACCCCACGCCTCAACCAGCCGGAACAAGGAAACCTCGAAGGCGAACAGCGCGGGCTGAGCGAACCCGGTCCCATTCAGCTCATCCGCATCCTCACCCCACACCACCCCACGCAACGACAGCCCCAGATGCGCGTCAATCTCCGCACACACCTCATCAAAGGCCTCCGCGAACACCGGGAACGCCTCGTACAGCTCACGGCCCATCCCGAGCCGCTGCGCACCCTGCCCCGTGAACAAGAAGGCCGTGCGGCCCTGCGTGACGACTCCTGGCGCAGCCTCTCCGGCGGCGAAGGCGCCCAGCTCGTGCAGCGCGCTCTGGGTGTCCGTGGCCAGGACCACCCCGCGGTGTTCCAGCGTCGCCCGGCCGGTGGCCAGGGTGTACGCGACATCGTGGAGGTCCAGTTCCGGTTCGGCGAGCAGGCGGGCTCGGAGGTCCGCGGCCTGGCGGGCGGGGGCCCCGGCGTCCGAACCCGAGAGCACCAGGGGCAGGGTTCGGCCGGTCACGGGCCGCACCCGCGGCTCCTCGGCCGGCTCCACCGGCTGCGGGGCCTCCTCCACGATCAGGTGTGCGTTGGTGCCGCTGAGCCCGAACGAGGAGACGGTCGCGCGGCGCGGCCTGTCCGCCCGGCGCGGCCAGGGCCGGGCCTCGGTGAGCAGGCGTACGTTTCCGGCGTCCCAGTCCACCTCGGGTGAGGGCTCGTCCACGTGCAGGGTCCGGGGCATCAGCCCGTTGCGCAGCGCCATGACGGACTTGATGACGCCACTGACCCCGGCCGCCGCCTGGGCGTGGCCGATGTTGGACTTGATGGAGCCCAGCCACACCGGGTCGTCGGCGGGCCGCCCCTGCCCGTAGGTGGCGAGGAGGGCCTGGGCCTCGATCGGGTCGCCGAGCCTGGTGCCCGTGCCGTGGCCCTCCACGAGGTCCACGTCCGCCGTCGTGAGGCCGCTCGCGGCGAGGGCGCGGTGGATGACCCGCTGCTGCGAGGGGCCGTTGGGGGCGGTGAGCCCGTTGCTCGCACCGTCCTGGTTGATGGCGGAGCCGCGGATCACGGCGAGGACGTCGTGGCCGAGGCGTTCCGCGTCGGAGAGCCGTTCGACGAGGAGCAGGCCGACGCCTTCCGCCCAGCCCGTGCCGTCGGCGCCACCCGCGAAGGCCTTGCAGCGGCCGTCGGCGGAGAGTCCGCGCTGCTGGGCGAACTCCACATAGATCTCGGGGGTCGACATCACCGTGACGCCGCCCGCGAGGGCCATGCCGACCTCGCCGCGCCGCAGGGCCTGACAGGCCATGTGGAGGGCCACCAGGGAGGAGGAGCAGGCGGTGTCGACGCTGACCGCGGGCCCTTCCAGGCCCAGGGTGTAGGCGACGCGGCCGGTGAGGATCGAGGCCGCGGTGCCGTTGCCGAGGTAGCCGGCGACGTCGTCGGGGATGTGCTGGAGCCGGGAGGCGTAGTCGTGGTACATCACACCGGCGTAGACACCGGTCTGGCTGCCGCGCATGGCCGTCGGGTCGATGCCCGCGTCCTCGAAGGCCTCCCAGGCCGCCTGGAGCAGGAGCCGCTGCTGCGGGTCCATGGCGATGGCCTCGCGGGGGCTGATCCCGAAGAACGCCGGGTCGAACTCGGCGGCGTCGTAGAGGAATCCGCCCTCGCGGGCGTAGGTCTTGCCGTGCAGGCCGGGCTCCGGGTCGTAGATCCCGTCGGTGTCCCAGCCCCGGTCGGCGGGGAAGCCGCCGACGGCGTCGCGGCCTTCGGCGACGAGCGTCCAGAGGTCCTCGGCGGAGCGGACCCCGCCGGGGAAGCGGCAGCTGATGCCGACGATCGCGATGGGCTCGTCGTCCGAGAGGACCGCGGGGGCCGTGTCGGCCGCCGTGGCCTCGGAATCGTCCTGCGTACCGCCGAGTTCGGTGTCAAGGTAGTCGGCGACGGCCCGGGTGTTCGGGTAGTCGAAGACGAGGGTGACGGGAAGCCGCAGTCCGGTCACGGAGTTGAGCGCGTTGCGCAGTTCCACCGCCGCCAGGGAGTCGAAGCCGAGTTCCTTGAAGGCCCGGTCGATCCCGACGGTGTCGGCGGACTCGTGGCCGAGGACGGCCGCGACCTGGCCGGCGACCAGTTCGCGCAGGGTCTGGCGCCGTTCGGCGGCGGTGAGGGAACCCAGCCGGCGGGCCAGGCTGTCGCCGACGGGTGCGGCGGCCGCCGCGGTGCGGCGGAGCGCGGGCCGGGCTGCGGCCGCGACGGCACGCAGCAGCGGCGGGACGTCGGTGCCCCGGGCGTGCAGAGCGGCCGGGTCGACGAGGAGCGGGGCCAGCAGGGCGTGCCGGGTGCGCAGGGCCTCGTCGAAGAGTTCGATGCCGCGGGCGGCCGGCAGGGCCGGGAGGCCGAGCCGGTTCATCTTCTCCACGTCGGCGTCGGTGAGTTCGCCGCCGAGCCCGGTGTTGACGGCCCACAGCCCGTACGCGAGGGAGGTGGCCGGCAGTCCGGCGGCGCGCCGGTGGGCGGCGAGTGCGTCCAGGAACACGTTGGCGGCCGCGTAGTTGGCCTGGCCGGCGGGCAGGACGAGCCCGCCGGCGGACGAGAACATCACGAACGCCGACAGGTCCATTCCGGCGGTGAGTTCGTGCAGGTGCCAGGCCGCGTCCGCCTTGGGCCGCATGACGGTGTCGAGGCGCTCGGGGGTGAGGGCGCCGATCAGACCGGGATCGACCACTCCGGCCGCGTGGACGACGCCCCCGAGCGGGTGCCCGGACGGGACGGCGTCGAGGACACCGGCCAGGGCGGCCCGGTCGGCGACGTCACAGGCGGCGATCCGGACGTCCACGGCTCCGGCTGCGAGGAGCCGCTCACGCAGGGCGTCGGCGCCCGGGGCGTCGGGGCCCCTGCGGCTGGTGAGCAGCAGGTGGCGTACGCCGTGCCGTTCGACGAGATGGTGGGCGATGCGTGCGCCGAGGCCGCCCGTGCCACCGGTGACCAGGACGGTGCGGTCGCCGTTCCAGGGGGCGTCGGCCTCCGGTACGGCCGTGCGGACCAGTCGCGGTATGAGGAACCGGCCGTTACGGAGGGCGAGTTCGGGCTCTCCGTGGGCCAGGGCCGCAGCTGCGGCGGCCGGGAACCCTGCCGCGTCGATGTCGTCGCCGGGGTCGGCGTCGAGCAGGACGATCCGGCCCGGGTTCTCCGCCTGGGCCGCCCGGACGATGCCCCACACGGGGGCCTGGGTCAGGTCGGGGGCGGTGTCCTGGCCGGTGGCGACCGCGCCCCGGGTGACGACCACCAGGGTGGTGGACTCGAACCGCTCGTCCGTCAGCCAGGACTGCAGCAGGTCGAGCACGTAGGAGGTCACCGTGCGCGTGGCCTCGGGGGTCGGCCAGCCCACCGGGGTGGGGCAGCAGGCCAATACGACGGCCGACGGGTCGCCCAGGATGGCGAGCCCGTACTCGTCGAGCACGACGGTGGAGGACGCGAGGGGCTCGAACGGCTCGGGGAGCGGCGTCCACTCGATGTGGTGCAGAGCATCGGAGAGGGGGCCGTCGGCCGGGGCCAGCTGTTCGGCGGAGACGGGGCGGCAGATCAGGGACGACACGGTCATCACGGGGCTGCCGGTCTCGTCGGCGACGACCATCGCCGACTCCTCCGCACCCCGGATACGGCGTACGTACACACGCAGCGCGGCCGCTCCGGTCGCGTGCAGGGACACCCCGCTCCACGCGAAGGGCAGCAGCGCCTCGGTGCCGCCCTCCTCCTGGTCGACGAGGACGTCCACGTGCATGGCGGTGTCCAGGAGCGCCGGGTGCAGCCCGTAGTCGGCGGCTTCGGCGCGCACGGATTCGGGCAGGGCGACCTCGGCGAAGAGCTCGTCGCCGCGCCGCCAGGCTGCCGTCAGGCCCTGGAACGCGGGCCCGTAGCCGTATCCGCGCTCACGCAGCCGCTCGTAGGCACCCTCGACCTCTACAGGGGTGGCGCCGCGGGGCGGCCACTGGGTGAGGTCCACGTCCACCTTCGCGGGTTCACCGATGGCGAGGAAGCCGGTGGCGTGACGGGTCCAGGAGTTCTCGGGGGCGCCGTCGAGACGTGAGTGGATGTGCAGGGGGCGGCGGCCCGAGGCCTCCGGAGCACCGGCGGCGACGCGCAGGGCCGCACCACCGGCAGCGGGCAGGACGAGCGGCGCCTCCAGCGTCAGTTCCTCCAGGAGGTCGCAGCCGATCTGGTCACCGAGGCGGACCGCGAGCTCGACGAAGCCGGTGCCGGGGAGCAGTACCGCACCGTGCACTCCGTGGTCGGCGACCCAGGGCTGGGCGGCGGCCGAGAGGCGGCCCGTCAGGACCACGGATCCCGACTCCGGCGACAGGACGGCCGCGCTGAGAACGGGGTGGTCGACGGGGTCCAGCCCGGCCGAGCCGACATCCCCGGCCCGGGCGGTGACATCGAGCCAGTAGCGCTTGCGCTGGAAGGCGTACGTGGGCAGATCGACGAGGGTGCCGGTCGTGCCCGTGGCCCCGAGAACGGCGGGCCAGTCCACGTCGGCTCCGCGCGCCCAGACCGCTCCGACACCGGCCAGGGCGTCCCGGGCCTCATCACGGTCGCGGCGCACCAGCGGAACGAAGCCGCTGTTCTCGTCGGAGGCGGCGCCGGCCCCGAGGGCGGTCAGCACCGCGTCCGGGCCGATCTCCACGAACGTACGCGCGCCCAGTTCCTCGGCTGTGCGCACCGCGTCGGCGAAACGGACGGGGTTACGGACCTGGTCGACCCAGTACTCCGCGGACTGCCAGTCCGCCGAAAGCTCCCCGGAGACGGTGGAGACCACCGGGAACAGCGGCTCGCCGAAGGTCAACTCCTGGGCCACCGCACGGAACTCCTCCAGCATCGGTTCCATCAGAGCCGAGTGGAACGCGTGCGAGACAGCCAGCCGGGTCGTCTTGCGGCCGGCGGCGGCGAAGTGCTCACCGATGGCGAGGACGGCCGCCTCCGTACCCGACACCACAACAGCCGAAGGGCCGTTGACGGCCGCGATCCCAACCCCGTCGGTCAACAGCGGCAGCACTTCAGCCTCGGTCGCCTGCACGGCCACCATCGCGCCACCGGCAGGAAGCGCCTGCATCAGCCGGCCACGCGCCACGACCAGCCGGGCCGCATCCGCAAGCGACAGAACCCCCGCCACATGCGCGGCGGCCAGCTCACCGATCGAGTGCCCGACCACCACATCAGGCGTCACACCCCACGCCTCGACCAGCCGGAACAACGCCACCTCGAAAGCGAACAGGGCAGGCTGGGCGAACGCGGTCGCATTCAGCTCATCCGCATCCGCATCCGCGTCCCGGCCCCACATCACCTCACGCAACGACTGCCCGAGGTGCGCGTCGACCTCCGCACACACCGCGTCGAACGCCTCCGCGAACACCGGGAACGCCTCATACAGCCCACGGCCCATACCGACCCGCTGCGCACCCTGACCCGTGAACAGGAACGCCGTCCTGGCGTCCTGGACCGTCTCCGCGCCCGCGAGCAGCTCCAACGCGTCGGAGAGTTCCGCCCGGTCGGCGCCGAGAGCGACGGCGCGGTGCTCCAGTGCGGCCCGGCCGGTGGCCAGGGTGAGGGCGGCGGGTGTCAGTTCCTCGTCGGCCAGCTGCGTGAGCCGGCTGCGGAGAAGGCCGGCCTGGGCGTGCAGCGCCTCGGGGGTGGCGCCGGAGACCAGCCAGGGAAGGACGGGGAGCGCGGCCGGAGCGGCCACATCCTCAGCCTGCTCAAGGGACTGCTCGATGATCACGTGCGCGTTCGTCCCGCTGATCCCGAACGAGGAGATGCCCGCACGCCTCGGGCGGCCCACCGGCTGCCACTCCAGGGCCTCGGTGAGCAGTTCCACCTCACCGGCCGACCAGTCGACCTGGTCCGAGGGCGTCTCCGCGTACAGGGTCCTCGGCAGGATGCCGTGGCGCATCGCCATGACCATCTTGATGATGCCCGCGACACCGGCGGCGGCCTGTGTGTGACCCATGTTGGACTTGATGGACCCCAGCCGGAGCGGCTGTCCCTCGGGCCGTTCCTGTCCGTACGTCTCCAGCAGCGCCTGCGCCTCGATCGGGTCACCGAGCCGGGTCCCCGTACCGTGCGCCTCCACCACGTCGACCTCGGCGGCCGACAGACCGGCGTCCGCGAGGGCGCGACGGATCACCCGCTGCTGCGCCGGACCGTTCGGAGCGGTCAGGCCGTTGCTCGCACCGTCCTGGTTCAGGGCCGAACCCCGGACCACGGCAAGCACCCGGTGACCGTTGCGGCGCGCGTCCGAGAGCCGCTCCAGCAGCAGGACACCCGCGCCCTCGCCCCAGCCCGTACCGTCCGCTCCCACGCCGAAGGACTTGCAGCGCCCGTCGGAGGCCAGACCGCGCTGGCGGGCCATGTCGAGGAAGGTGTCGGGGGTGGACATGATCGTGACGCCGCCGGCCATGGCCAGCGAGCACTCGCCCGCCCGCAGCGCCTGGGCGGCCATGTGCAGGGCCACCAGCGAGGACGAGCACGCCGTGTCGACCGTGACGGCCGGACCCTCCAGGCCCATGGTGTACGCGACGCGGCCGGAGACCACGCTGGCGAGGCTGCCGTTGCCGTGGTAGCCCGCCACGTCATCGGGGAGCGGGCCGAGCCGCAGCCCCCAGTCGTGGTACATCACGCCGGCGAAGATTCCGGTGGAGCTGCCCTTCATGGACCGGGGGTCGATCCCGGCACGCTCGAAGGTCTCCCAGGCGACCTCCAGCAGCAGCCGCTGCTGCGGGTCCATGGCCTGGGCCTCGCGCGGGCTGATCCCGAAGAACGCCGGGTCGAACTGCGCGGCGTCGTACAGGAACGCCCCCTCGGTGGAGTACGTCCTGCCGGGCTTGCCGATCTCCGGGTCGTAGAGATCGCTGTCCCAGCCCCGGTCGGTGGGGAAGGGGCCGATGGCGTCGGAACCCTCGGCGACGAGCTGCCACAGCTCCTCGGGCGAGGTCACCCCGCCCGGGTAGCGGCAGGCCATGGAGACGATCACGATCGGGTCGTCGTCCGTGGACTGCGTACGGGACACCGGCGCCACCGTGCCCGCGGCCTCGGGAGCGGCCGAGGCCACGAGCTTGGTGACGAGGTGTTCGGCCAGGACGGTCGCCGTCGGGTAGTCGAAGGTCAGGGTCGCGCTCAGCCGCAGTCCGGTCGCGGCGGCGAGCCGGTTGCGCAGTTCCACGGCGGCGAGGGAGTCGAAGCCCGTCTCCATGAACGCCCGTGTGGCGGTGACCTCTTCGGCGCTCTGATAGCCGAGGACCGCGGCGGTCTCGGTGCGGACCAGCCGCAGAACGGTGGCGAGGCGGTCGGCCGCGCCCAGCTCCGCGAGACGCGCGGCGAGCGGCGTCGTACCGGCGGATGCGGCGGCGGACGCAGACATCGTCGCCGGCCCGGCGGCGCGGGCCGGGCGGGGCCGTACCAGGGCGCGCAGCAGAGTCGGTGTGCCGTCCGTACGGGCCCGCACGGCGCGCTGGTTGACGCGTACGGGGACCACGGCCGGCTCGTCGGTGGTCAGGGCCTTGTCCAGTTGGGCGAGGTTCTCCGCGAAGGACAGCGAGTCCAGGCCGAGCCGCTCGATACGGCTGAGGGCGGCCGCGTCGAGGCCCGCTCCCATTCCGCCGCCCCCGGCCCACAGTCCCCAGGCGAGGGAGGTGACGACCTGCCCCGCTGCCGCGCGGCGGGCGGCCAGGGCGTCGAGGAAGAGGTTGGCGGCGGCGTAGTTGCCCTGGCCTGCGCCGTCGAGGACGGTCGAGGCGGAGGAGAAGAGGACGAAGGCGGCCAGACCGAGGTCTGCCGTCAGCCCGTGCAGATGCCAGGCGGCGTCCGCCTTGGGCCGCAGCACGGTGTCGATGCGTTCGGCGCTCAGGTCGCCCACGAGGCCGTCGTCGATGACTCCGGCCGCGTGCACCACGGCCCGCAGCGGGTGCGCGGCCGGTACGGCGGCGAGCAGCGCGGCCAGGGCGTCCCGGTCGGCGGCATCGGTGGCGCTGACGGTGACCTCGGCGCCCGCCGCGGCGAGGTCGGCGAGGAGTTCGCGCGCACCGGGGGCGTCCGCCCCGCGCCGGCTGGTGAGCAGCAGGTGCCGTACGCCGTGCTCACGGACCAGGTGGCGGGCGAGTTCGGCGCCCACCCCGCCGGTGCCTCCGGTCAGGAGTACGGTGCCGGTCCCGTCCCAGGGCGCGGGCCGCTCCTCGTCGGGGACCGGTACGGCGGCCAGTCGGGGTACGTACGACTCGGCGCCGCGCAGGGCCAGTTCGGGTTCTGTCGTGGCGGCCAGGGCGCGCCCGAGGAGGGCCTCCCCCGCCTCGTCGGTGTCGACGAGCACGAAGCGGCCCGGGTTCTCCGCCTCCGCCGACCGTACGAGACCCCAGACGGGTGCCTGGGCGAGGTCGACATCGGTGCCCGGTACGGCGGCCCCGGCACGCGTGACGACGGCGAGCCGGGAACCGGCGTAACGCTCGTCGGCGAGCCAGGCCTGGACGGCGGCCAGCGCGTCGGCGGTTACGGCACGGACGGCGGCCGGCACATCGCCCGCCGGGGTGGGCAGGGCGCGGTACACGACGACGGGCGGCGCGGCGGCGTCGGCCACCTGCGCGAGCTCCATGAACTCGGCGCTGTCCCGCGGAAGTTCTACGGCGTTCCACCGTACGGCGAGCAGCGGGTCCGAGCGGTCGGCGGCGAGCTGGTCCGCGGTGACGGCGCGCAGCAGCAGCGACCCCACCCGGGCCACGGGGGCGCCGCTCGCGTCGGCGACCGTCACATCGAGTTCCTCGCGGCCGCGCGCGACGATCCGCACGCGTACGGCGGTGGCCCCGGCCGCGTACAGGGCGACCCTGTTCCAGGAGAAGGGGATCCAGGTCCCCTCGGGCCGGTTGCCGGCGGCGGAGAGGGCATGGTCGGCGGGGTGCAGGGCGGCGTCGAGCAGGGCCGGGTGCAGGCCGAAGCCCGCGGCGTCGGCGCTCGTCGGCTGCGGGAGTCCGACCTCGGCGAAGACCTCGCCGTCGAGGAGCCAGGCGGCGCGGACGCCGTGGAAGGCGGGTCCGTAGCCGTAGCCCTCCTCCGCCATGTCGGCGTACAGGGTACTGACGTCGAGCGGGACGGAGCCGGCCGGCGGCCAGGGTCCGGCAAGGACGGCGGTGTCGGTCTCCGGGGCGGCGGGGGCCAGGACGCCGGTGGCGTGGCGTACCCAGTCGTCCTCGGCCGCCTCGACGGTGTCGGGGCGCGCGTAGCACTCGACGGCGCGGCGGCCCGTGGCGTCGGCGGCGGCCACGACCACCTGGAGGACCACTCCGCCCGACTCGGGCAGCACCAGGGGGCTCTGGAGGGTCAGCTCCTCGACGAGCCCGCAGCCGGTCTCCTCCCCTGCGCGCAGGGCGAGTTCGACGAAGGCGGTGCCCGGCAGCAGGGTGACGCCGGCGATGGTGTGGTCGGCCACCCACGGGTGGGTGCGCAGGGAAAGGCGCCCCGACAGCACGGTGGTGCCGGCTCCCGCGAGTTCGACGGCCGAGCTCAGGACGGGGTGCCGGGAGGTGAGCCGGCCGGGTCCGGTGCCCGCGGAACTCTCGGGGTCGAGCCAGTAGCGGCGGGTGCGGAAGGCCTGGGTGGGCAGGTCGACCCGGCGGACGGGACGGCCCGCGTGGACGGCCTGCCAGTCGAGGCGCGCGCCGCGTACGTGGGCGAGACCGGCGGCGCCGAGCACCTCACGGACCTCGTCCTTGCCGGCGCGCAGTAGCGGGGCGAAGACGGTGTCGGCCTCGCGCTCCTCGGGCAGGCAGTTCTGGCCCAGCGCGCTGAGGACGCCGTCGGGGCCGAGCTCCAGGAAGGTGCGGGCGCCGCCCTGGCCGAGGAGCCAGTCCATGGCGTCGGAGAAGCGGACGGCGCTTCGGACGTGACCGGTCCAGTAGTCCGGCGAGCAGAGTTCCTCCGTGGTCGCGAGCCGTCCGGTGACGGTGGAGACGACGGGGATACGGGGCGCGGAGTAGGCCAGGATGCCGGCGATCCGCCGGAACTCCTCCAGCATCGGCTCCATGAGCGGCGAGTGGAAGGCGTGGCTGACCTGGAGCCGCTTGGTCTTGCGGCCCAGGGCGGCGAAGCGCCCGGCGAGCGCGAGGGTGGCGTCCTCCTCACCGGAGAGCACCAGGGAACCGGGGCCGTTGAGGGCGGCCACGGCAACCTGCTCGCCGAGGAAGGGCAGCACCTCCTCCTCGGTGGCCTGGACGGCGATCATGGCGCCGCCTGCGGGCAGTTCCTGCATCAGCCTGCCGCGCGCGGCGACGAGGGTGGCGGCGTCCTCCAGGTTCAGTACGCCGGCGACGTGCGCGGCCGCGATCTCGCCGATGGAGTGGCCGGCCACGAAGTCGGGCCGGATGCCCCAGGACTCGACGAGACGGAAGAGGGCCACCTCGACGGCGAACAGCGCGGTCTGCGCGTAACGGGTCTCGTCGAGCAGCGCGGCCTCCTCGGACCCCTCCTCGGCGAACAGGACGTCCCACACGGAGGTGTCGAGCTGGAGGTCGAGCCAGCCGATGGCGTCGGCGAGGGCGTCCGCGAAGACCGGGTAGGCGTCGTGGAGCCGTCGCCCCATGGCGAGCCGCTGGCTGCCCTGGCCGGTGAAGAGGAAGGCCAGGCGCCCGGCGGGCAGCGCGCCCGTCCGGGCGTGGGGGGTGCTGTCCCCCGCCGCGAGGGCGTGCAGTGCGGCGAGCAGTTCGTCGCGGTCGGCGGCGACGACGGCGGCCCGGTGTTCGAGCGCGGCGCGGCCCGTGCCGAGCGCGTGCCCGAGGTCGGCGGCGGAGAGTCCGCCCCGCTCGTCCAGGAACTCCGCCAGCCGCGCGGCCTGGGCCCGCAGCCCCTCGTCCGACCGCGCGCCGACGGGCACCAGCACCGGACCGGCGGCGTCGGTGGACGTCTCCGCCACGGCCCCGTCGTCGGCGGGCGGCTCCTCGACGATCACATGGGCGTTGGTGCCGCTGATGCCGAAGCCGGAGACGCCCGCCCGGCGCGGACGGTCCTGTGTCACCGGCCACGGAACGGGCTCGGTGAGCAGCCGTACGGTCCCCGCCGACCAGTCGACGTTCCCACTGGGGGTGTCGACGTGCAGGGTGCGCGGGAGCACCCCGTTCCGCATCGCCATGATCATCTTCATCAGGCCGGCCACGCCCGCGGCGGCCTGGGTGTGCCCGAGGTTGGACTTGACCGAGCCGAGCCACAGCGGCCGGTCCTCGGGCCGGTCCTTGCCGTACGTGGCGATCAGCGCCCGTGCCTCGATCGGGTCACCCAGCGTCGTACCGGTGCCGTGCGCCTCGACCGCGTCCACCTGGTCGGCACAGAGCCCGGCGTCGGCGAGGGCCTGCGCGATGACGCGCTGCTGGGCGGTCCCGCTCGGGGCGGTGAGCCCGTTGCTCGCGCCGTCCTGGTTCACGGCCGAGCCCCGGACGACGGCGAGCACCTGGTGCCCGTTGCGCCGCGCGTCGGAGAGCCGCTCCACCACCAGCAGGCCGACGCCCTCGGCGAAGGAGGTGCCGTCGGCGCCCGCCGCGAAGGCCTTGATCCGCCCGTCCGGGGCGAGCCCGCGCTGCCGGCTGAACTCGGTGAACAGCCCGGGGGTGCTCAGTACGGTCACCCCGCCCGCCAGCGCCATCGAGCACTCGCCCCGGCGCAGCGACTGGACGGCCAGGTGGAGGGAGACCAGCGACCCGGAGCAGGCGGTGTCGACGGTGAGCGCCGGGCCCTCCAGGCCCAGCGCGTAGGCGACACGGCCCGAGGTGACGCTCAGCGCGCCGCCCGTGACGAGGTATCCGGTCAGGCTCTCGGGGGCGTCCTGCACACGGGGCCCGTACTCGGAGGGCCCGGCGCCGATGAACACACCGGTCCTGCTGCCGCGCAACGAGGTCGGGTCGATCCCGGTGCGCTCCAGCGCCTCCCAGGCCGTCTCCAGCAGCAGCCGCTGCTGCGGGTCCATGGCCAGCGCCTCGCGCGGGCTGATCCCGAAGAACTCGGCGTCGAACTCGGCGGCGTCGTGCAGGAATCCGCCGGTGCGCGTGTAGCACGTACCGGGAACGGTGGGGTCGTCGTCGAACAGGGCGTCGAGGTCCCAGCCGCGGTTGTCGGGGAAGGGTCCGACAGCGCTGCCGCCGCCGTCGACCAGCTTCCACAGATCCTCGGCCGAGCGGATGCCGCCGGGGAAGCGCCCGCTGATGCCGACGACCGCGATGGGCTCGTCCACGAAGGCCGGGACGGTGTCCGGGACGGAGTTCACGGCGGCCGGCCCGGCGGACCCGGCGGGCTCGCCGAGCAGTTCCGTACGGACACAGCCGGCCAGCAGCTCGGGGCTCGGGTGGTCGAAGGCTGCGGTCACGGGCAGCGCCAGCCCGGTCGCCGCGTTGATCCGCGCGTGCAGGTCGACCAGGGCGATCGAATCCAGCCCCAGTTCCCTGAAGGAGGTTTGGGCGACGACCACCGGTTCCGTGTCGGGCCGGACCTTGCGCAGGCACTCGGCGGTCTGCTCGCAGACCAGGTCGGCCAGGAGCCGGGTCTGCTCGCTCCCGGGGAGTCCGGACAGCCGGCCGGCCAGGGCGGCCCCGGGGTTCTCCCCCGGACGGACCTCCGAGCGGCCCCCCGGGCGGACCTCCGCGCCGGACAAGTCATCAGCGACAGGATCGAAGCCCGCGGACATCTGCACGCTCCCAGCTCGAATCGAAAGCCCCGAGTCATTCCAGCCACGGGGTGACCGCACGCTAGGTCGGCTCCGAACGGCGGCGACACCCCTATCCCCCCAGGTGTTGACCCTGCCCGCCGCCCGTCCGCGCCCGGCCGGATGCGCCGCCCACCGTGGCCGCGCGGGGCGAGATGCCTGCTGGGCCGGGGTGCGGGAAGGCCGGGGAGCGGTCAGGGGGGTGGTCGGTGTTCTCCGCGCACGCCCCCGGCGCCTTCAATGGCACGCACTGCCCAGGGCGCCGCCATCGGCGGGCCCGATGGCCGAAGAGACGGGTGGAGCATGACCGTTGCCGATGTCAGTGTCCGAGTGGCCGAACGAGAAGCGATCAAGGAGGCCGTGGAGCTGGGCCCTTCCCCGAGCGCATCCGAGGCGCAGCACGCACGGGGCAAGCTGACCGTGCGCGAGCGGCTGAACCTGCTGTTCGATCCGGGGACGTTCCGGGAGATCGAACAGCTGCGGAGGCACCGGGCCTCGGGGTTCGGACTGGAGGACCGCAGGCCGCACACCGACGGTGTGGTGACCGGCTGGGGCAAGGTGGACGGCCGGAAGGTGTTCGTCTACGCGCACGACTTCCGGATCTTCGGCGGCTCGCTCGGCGAGGCGCACGCGCAGAAGATCCACAAGGTGATGGACCTCGCCCTGGCGTCGGGGGCCCCGCTCGTGTCGCTCAGCGACGGCGCGGGAGCCCGTATCCAGGAGGGCGTCACCGCGCTCGCCGGCTACGGCGGCATCTTCCGCCGCAACGTGGCCGCGTCCGGCGTGATCCCGCAGATCAGCGTGATGCTCGGGCCGTGCGCCGGCGGAGCGACGTACTCCCCCGCCCTGACGGACTACGTGTTCATGGTGCGCGACATCTCGCAGATGTACATCACGGGCCCCGACGTGGTGCAGGCGGTGACCGGCGAGAAGATCACGCACAACGACCTCGGCGGCGCCCAGGTGCACTCCACGGTCTCCGGCGCGAGCGCGTTCCTGTACGACACCGAGGAGGAGTGCCTCGAGGACGTACGGCACCTGCTGTCGCTGCTGCCGTCCAACAACCGCGAACTGCCGCCCCACGTCCCCTGCCAGGACCCGGCGGACCGGCGCGGCGACGCACTGTCGCGGCTCGTGCCGGCCGACCCGAACCGCTCGTACGACATGCGGGCCGTGATCGAGGAGATCGTCGACGACTCCGATCTCTTCGAGGTCCACGCCAACTGGGCGACCAACATCATCTGCGGTCTGGCCCGCCTCGACGGCCATGTGGTGGGCATCGTCGCCAACCAGCCCGCCTCGCTCGCCGGCGTACTGGACATCCACGCGGCGGAGAAGGCGGCACGGTTCGTGCAGACCTGCGACGCCTTCAGCATCCCGCTCGTCACCCTGGTCGACGTCCCCGGCTTCCTGCCCGGCAGCGACCAGGAACACAGCGGGGTCATCCGGCACGGCGCGAAACTCCTCTACGCGTACTGCTCGGCCACCGTCCCCCGGGTCCAGATGATCCTGCGCAAGGCGTACGGCGGCGCGTACATCGTCATGGACTCCCGCTCCATCGGCGCGGACCTGTCCTTCGCCTGGCCCACCAACGAGATCGCGGTGATGGGTGCGGAAGGCGCCGCCAACGTCGTCTTCCGCCGGGAGATCGCCGCCGCGGACGACCCGGACGCGGCGCGCGCCCAGCGCGTCAAGCAGTACCGCCAGGAGCTGATGCACCCGTACTACGCCGCCGAACGCGGCCTGGTCGACGACGTCATCGACCCGGCCACCACCCGCCAGGTCCTGGTCGACGCACTGGACGTCCTGCGGACCAAACACGTGCCGCTACCGGAACGCAAGCACGGCAACCCACCCTTCTGACATGAGGAGCACCCGCGATGAGCGAGCCGGCCGGGCCACACCTGACGATCGAGCGCGGCACCCCGGACGACACGGAACTGGCCGCCGTCCTCCTGGTGCTCCTCTCCGCGACCCGGGGCCGGGACCACGAGGCGCCGGCCCCGCCCCCGCCCCGGGCCACCTGGGGCCCCGCACGCGGCTGGCGCCCGCCCGGCACCTGGCCCGCCCTGTGAACCGACTACGTAAGGACCACCCATGACCCCGACCACGACCGTGCGCGCCCCCAGCGCCTGGCTGCGCCGCTTCCACCCCTCGGAACAGGCCCCGGTGCGACTGTTCTGCCTCCCCCACGCGGGCGGCTCGGCGAGCTACTTCTTCCCCGTCTCCCGCTCCCTGTCCCCCTCGGCCGACGTGGTGGCCGTGCAGTACCCGGGCCGCCAGGACCGCCGCGCCGAACCCTGCGTGACCGACGTACGCGACCTGGCCGACCTGGTGGCCGCCGAGATGCTTCCCTGGTGCGACCGCCCCGTGGCCCTGTTCGGCCACAGCCTGGGCGCCACGCTGAGCTTCGAGGTGGCCCTGCGCCTGGAGGCGGCCGGCGTCACACCGGCGGCCCTGTTCGCCTCGGGACGCCGGGCCCCGTCCCGTCACCGCGACAACGAGCAGGTCCACCTCGCCCCCGACGAGCAACTCCTGTCCACGATCCGCCGGATGAACGGCACCGACCCGGCGGTCCTGGCCGACGAGGAACTGCTGCGCGCGGTACTCCCCGCCATCCGCGGCGACTACCGCGCCGCGGAAACCTACCGCTACCGCCCGGGCCCGGCCCTGACCTGCCCGGTCGTCGTCCTCACCGGAGACAGCGACCCCGAGGTGACCCCCGAGGAAGCCCACGGCTGGACCACCCACACCGACGGCCCCTGCTCCTTCCGCACCTTCGCGGGCGGCCACTTCTACCTCAACGACCACGCGGCCGAGGTGATCGAACTGATCCGCGCCCGCCTCGCGTAGCGCATACGCGAGAGGCCCCCAGGATTTCTCCTGGGGGCCTCTGGCCTGCTGTGCACTCGGCAGGATTCGAACCTGCAACCTTCTGATCCGTAGTCAGATGCTCTATCCGTTAAGCTACGAGTGCTTGTGCGTCCGGGGCTTTTCTCTGCCCCGTCGGCGTTGCGAGAACAACATTACATGACCTGCGCCGTGACGCGAAATCCATTAGCCCCACCCCCGCTGAGCTGCGAGGACACCGGTTCGGCACGCTCACGAACGGGCTCGCTCCAGCCCCCTCCCGCACCCGGGAACCACCGAAGCCCCGGGCCAGTGGCCCGGGGCTTCGGTGATCAAGCGGAGGCGGAGGGATTTGAACCCTCGATGGGTTTTAAAACCCAAACCGCATTAGCAGTGCGGCGCCATAGACCGGACTAGGCGACGCCTCCAGCACACCCCGCGCGAGCGCGAGTGGTGCGTGCAGATGATGTCACAGCTTCTCGCCGTGTCACCAATCGCGGCCTACGGTACTAGGCAGTCGGCCACGAGGGCAAAGTGCCTGCGGTTGCGCAACGCCGTGGCGTGCGGAGCGTTAGTCATGCCGGGGCGCCGCCCCTGTCGTTTTCCTCCGCCGCCGGCCCGGTGCCGACGGCATGCACGACCACAGGAGCCCCGCATGATGCGCCGCCTCGCCCTCACCGCTGTCGTGTCGCTCGCCGCACTGTCCGCCGCCGCACCCCTGGCCACGGCCGCGGCCGGCCCCCTCCCGCTCCCCCTGCCGCTGCCCGTGCTCCAGGGCGAGGACAGCTCCACGCATCTGACCGTGGTCGTGTCGGGGTCGGGGAACCCGGAGGCGGACGGCACCTATGAGCTGGAGTGCGATCCGGCCGGCGGCAGCCACCCGGTCGCGCGGCAGGCCTGCGACCGGCTGGCGCAGCTGCCGGGCGAGAGCGCGGACCCGTTCGCACCGGTGGCGCGGGACGCGATGTGCACACAGCAGTTCGGCGGACCGGCCACCGCCCGGATCACGGGTACCTGGCAGGGGCGAAGCATCGATTCCTCGTTCGACCGGTCCAACGGGTGCGAGATCGGGCGCTGGAACAGCCTGCGCCCGGTGCTCCCGAACGTGCGGTGAGCTGCGGCGGCACCCGTTGCGGGGCGGCCCAGGGGGCACGTAATGGGCCAGAGTCGTACACCGTATGTACAGAACCTTGGTGAGAGCTCCCCCTCATCCGCCGCCCCATGCCCCTCCCCTGCCTTTAGACTCCTCCAGTGACAGCCTGCGGCCCGAGGGGCAAGATGGGGCCCGCTGTCGGCAAGGTGCAGTAATCAGGGAGGAAGCGTCGTCGTGAGCAGCAGGCCATCCCGAGGCGCTGCTCGCCTCGCAGCCATACTCGACGCCCTGCCGGACGGGCTTCTGCTCGTCAACTGCAACGGCACGGTCGTCAACGCCAACACCATCGCCCTCGAAATGTTCGAGACGCCGGGCACCGCGCTCGTCGGCCGAGGACTGCTGGATCTGCTGCCGGAGTTCGACTCCAAGCTGATCCCGGGATCGATGCGAAGGCCGGAGGCTGCGGACGAGCGGGGCCGTACCAAGCCCACGCGGATGACCGCGCGGCGTACCGACGGCAACGAGTACCCCGTCGAGGTGACGAGCGCCAGCCTGGAGGACGGGCAGGCGGCGTACAACGACGTCCAGAACTCCTACAGCGGCAGCTATACGGGTGACGAGCTGCTGATGCTCGTCGTCCGCGACCTGTCGGGCACCGTCGACACCGAGGCCGAGCTGGCCCGCTCGCAGCGCCAGACCGAGATGATCCTGCGCGCCGCGGCCGAGGGCGTCGTCGGCACGGACACCGACGGCCGGGTCGTCCTGGTCAACCCCGCCGCCGCGCAGATCCTGGGCTTCCGCGCCAGCGACCTCGGCGGCCAGGAGCTGCATCCGCTGATCCTGCACTCGCGTGCCGAGGGCGATCCGTTCCCGTACGAGGAATCGCCGCTCGCCGACACCCTCAAGTCGGGGCGCAAGCACCGGGTGCGCGGGCAGGTCCTGTGGTCCAAGAGCGGTGCGCAGGTGCCGGTCGACCTGACCACGGCGCCCGTGCGCGACGGCGACCAGCTCGTCGGCGCGGTCATGACGTTCACCGACCGCCGCCCGTACGAGGAGCTCGACGAGCAGCGCAGGACCGAGGTCGCCGAGCTGACCGCCGGGCACACCGCCGAGGTCACGGAACTGACGCAGCGGCACACCACCGAGGTCACCGGACTGACCGAGCAGCACGCCGCCGAACTGGCGGACCGCACCGAGCGGTACGCCTCCGAGCTGGAGGAGCAGGCCGAGCGGCTGGCGGACCTGTCCGCCCGGCACACCCAGCTGACCGCCGTGCTCGGCGAGTCGCTGCGCGGGCCCCTCCAGGAGCTGCGCGGCGAACTGTCCACGCTCGCCGCCGACCCCGCGGGCCAGCTGTGGCCCGAGGCCAACCAGATCCTGCACCACCTGGCGGCGGGCTACGCGCGTATGACGACGCTCGTCGACAACGTACTGAGCTACCAGCGTCTGGACGGCGGCGCCGAGGCACTCGTCAAGACGAACGTGCTGCTCGACGGTGTGGTGACGGCCGGTATCGATGCCGCGGTCGAGCTGATCGGTCCGGGCCGCGCCCAGTTCGCGGTGCACGCGCCGCCCATCGAGGCCGAGGTCGACGCGGGACGGCTGGTGACCGCGCTCGCCCACCTCGTCGCGGACGTCGCCGGGGTCGATTCGACCGGCAAGGCCCGGCTGGTGCCGGGCGGCGGCTACGTCGACTCGACGGTCGTCGTCGCAGCCGCGCAGCGCGGTGACGTCGTACGGATCGAGGTGCGCGGACCGTTCGCCGGGGGAGACCCGGTGCACGAGCCGATCGTGCGCGGGATCGTGCGGGCGCACGGCGGTGTGCTCCAGACGCACGAGATGCCGGGCATGAGCGGCAGCGCGTACGTACTCGAAGTGCCGCTGGGCGCGGGCTCGGGCACCGTGATGCCGCCGGTGGCTCCCGAGATGGTGGCCCCGGTTCCCCAGATGAACCCTGAGGCCCAGGGGGGACACGGGGAGTCGGGAGCCGTGGCGGCTCCTGAGGGCGGCAGGGGGCGGCGCCGGGCGCGCAGGGCCTCCACGGACGCCTTCCTGGAGAGCCCGGTGGGCGGTTCCGACGGCACCGGGGCGGCCGACGGGGACACCGGCGCGGCGGAGCCGACCGGCCGGCGGCGCGCGCGCAGGGAACCCGCGGCAGTGACCGACCCCAGGTCCGATTTCACTTCCCCTTCCGGCTCCATTTCCCCTTCCGGTTCCCCTTCCGATTCCATTTCCATGGATGCGGCCGCCGTCGCGCACGACGCGGGCCCGCACGGACTCGTTCCGGCCCCGCAGAGCGGGGGCTCCGGGCGCAGGCGCGGCCGGCCCAGCCCGGCGGAGACGGGTGGCGCTCAGGGCGCCGCCGGACAGCAGGCACCGGGGCAGGCCCTCGCGCTGCCTCCCGCCGCCCCCTCGGAGGGGTCGGTGGTGACAGCGGCCGAGGGCGCTCAGGGGGCCGGTGGCCGCCCGCAGCGCGGACAGACCGTGCCGCCGCAGGGCGTTCCGGCCGACGCGCAGATGCCGGTACCGGCCGGCGGGCACCGCGCCGTCGAGAACCGGGCCGGGGAGGGGCGGCTGGCGCTTCCGGCCGTCGCGAACGCCGTGGAGTCCGGGGTTCCCGCGGCCTACTCCGACTTCGACGACGCTCCCCGGATGCGGGGACAGGCCCCGGCCGACGCTCAGGCACCGGCACCGGAGATGCCCGCACCGGCGCAGCAGCCGTCCGGACGGCGGGCCCGGCGCGCCCTGTCGGCCGCCCAGGACCGGGCCGCACAGGCCGAGCAGACGGGTCCGCGTGTTCCTTTCGCGCTGCCGCCCGCCGACGCCGACCGGATGCCGCCGACCGCCGGTGAGGCGGACGCCTCGCTGCCCGGACGCCACGACACCGCGTCCGGTGCGCAGGAGCACGCCCCCGTCCGGTCTCAGGAGCACGCCCCCGTCCGGTCTCAGGAGCACGCCCCCGTCCGGTCTCAGGAGCACGCCCCCGTCCGGTCTCAGGAGCACGCCCCCGTCCCGTCCCAGGGGCACGCCCCCGTCCCGTCGCAGGCGCAGCCGGTACCGACCGGACGGCGCCGTGCCCGGCATTCCGACCCAGCTCAGCAGGACGAGGCCTTCGGGCTGCCGGGGCAGGAGGAGCCCTTCGCACTGCCCGGGCAGGACGAGGCCTTCGGTCTGCCGGGTCAGGACGAGGCCTTCGGTCCGTCCGCGGAGTCCGGCGGCCCGGCCGTTCTCTCCGACCAGCCGTTGCCGCCCGCACAGCCCGGCGGCTGGGGGCAGGACGACGTATCCGGTCAGGGCCCCGCCGCTCCGGCCGGAACGCCCGAGGGTGATCCGGAGCTGCCGGGGGCAGGCCGTACGACGCACACCACCGGTACGACCACGGCCGGGAACGCCCGCGGTGCCGGCCCCGACAGCGCTGCGGGCCCCGCGGACCAGGCCGCCCCCGACTCCAGCCGTCCGCGGGCTCTGTCCCTCGGTCCCGACGCCCGTAGGCAGCCGCTGCCCGCCGAGGCGCCCATGCCCGGGTCGCCGGACTCGACGCAGGGGCGGGCGTTCAGCGTGCGGACGCTCGGGCAGGGCGTGCCGTTCGCCCAGCACCTCGCCCACCAGCAGAACCAGACGCTCGGCGGCGGCAGCGCCGGCCGGCGCCGCAAGCTCGCCGCACCGCCCGGGAGCGACCACGACGAGCGCGAGCGCACCGCCCTGCCGGCACCGACCGCCGCCGCACCGCAGCCGGCCGCACCGCAGTCCGGCCCCGGCGGCACCGTGCAGGGCCAGGGTTCGGGGCAGCTCCTCGCCGCTCCGGCGGCCGAAGGCCGTGCGTACGCCATAGGGGCGCCCGACGAGGGCGCCGAGGGACCGGAGCCGCTGGACGGACCCGGCGGCGCGGTCGAGGTCGCCAACCGCCCGTCGCCGCAGCCCGTCGACGACGAACTGCCGCCCGAGCCGCTGGACAACCCGCGGCGCCTGCTCGTCTGGCCGGCGCCCGACGTCTCCACCCAGCAGGCACTGAGCGACCGCGGCTACCGGCCGGTGATCGTGCACTCGCGCGAGGAGGTCGACGCGCAGATCGCGGCGTTCCCCGCCGCACTCTTCGTGGACCCGCTGACCGGCCCCATCACCCGCAAGGCGCTGCAGTCGCTGCGCCAGGCGGCGGTGGCGGCCGAGGTCCCGGTCCTGGTGACGGCCGGTCTGGGCCAGGCGTCACGGGACGCGGCGTACGGCGCCGACCCCGCCGTACTCCTGAAGGCACTCGCCCCGCGCGACAGCGAACAGCATCCGCCCCGCGTTCTGCTGATCGAGGAGCACGAGGACATCGCACAGGCGCTGACGCAGACGCTGGAGCGCCGGGGCATGCAGGTCGCCTGCGCCGCGACGGACAGCGAGGCCGTGACGCTCGCGACCCGGATGCGGCCGAACCTGGTGGTGATGGACCTGATGCAGGTACGCCGCCGCCGGGCCGGGATCGTCGACTGGCTGCGCGCCAACGGCCGGCTGAACCGCACCCCGCTGGTCGTCTACACCTCCGCCGACATGAACGGGTCGGACCTGCCGATGCTGAGCTCGGGCGAGACCGTGCTCTTCCTCGCGGAGCGCTCGACGAGCGACGAGGTGCAGTCCCGCATCGTCGACCTGCTCGCGAAGATCGGCACGAACTGACCGCTTCGCGGCGGCGGAGCACAACGGCGGCGAGGGCGGTACGGGAGTGATCCGTACCGCCCTCGCCATGTCCACGAGCCGTGGACGGCCCTCGGCTCAGAGCTGGGTGATGTCCAGCTCGCCCTGCGCGTACTGCTTTCGGATGACCTTCTTGTCGAACTTCCCGACGCTCGTCTTCGGTACGGACGGGATCACCGACCAGCGCTCCGGCAGCTGCCACTTGGCGATGCCCGACTCGGCCAGGAACGACTTCAGCGCCTCGTAGTCGGCGGTGGCGCCCTCCTTGAGGACGACGGTCGCCAGCGGGCGCTCGCCCCACTTCTCGTCCGGGACGGCGACGACCGCAGCCTCGGCCACATCCGGGTGCGCCATCAGTACGTTCTCGAGTTCGACGCTGGAGATCCACTCGCCGCCGGACTTGATGACGTCCTTGGCGCGGTCGGTGAGCGTGAGGAACCCGTCGTCGCTGATCACGCCGACATCCCCGGTCTTCAGCCAGCCGTCCTCGCTGAACTTGTCCGCCGGCCGCAGTGCCTCGCCGTCCGCGCCGCCGTAGTAGGCACCGGCGATCCAGGCGCCGCGCACCTCCAGCTCACCGGCCGACTCCCCGTCCCACGGCAGGTGGTCGCCGCCCGGGCCGACCAGCCGCGCCTCGACACCGGCCGGGAAGCGGCCCTGCGTGACCCGGTAGGGCCACTCCTGCTCCGCGGTCAGTCCGGCGGGCGGGTTGGCCATGGTGCCGAGCGGTGAGGTCTCCGTCATGCCCCAGGCGTGGCAGAGGCGGACGCCGAGCCTGTCGTACGCCTCCATGAGGGAAGGCGGACAGGCCGCGCCGCCGATGGTGACGTTGGCCATGGAGGTGAGGTCGCGCGGGTTGGCGGTCACCTCGGCGAGGAGCCCCTGCCAGATGGTGGGGACGGCGGCGGCGTGGGTCGGCCTCTCGCGCTCGATCATGTCGGCGAGCGGGGCGGGCTGCAGAAAGCGGTCCGGCATCAGCATGTTGACGCCGGACATGAACGTGGCGTGCGGCAGACCCCAGGCGTTGACGTGGAACTGCGGGACGACCACCAGGGTGGTGTCCTTGTCGGTCAGGCCCATCGACTCGGACATGTTGACCTGCATGGAGTGCAGGTAGATCGAACGGTGGGAGTAGACGACGCCCTTGGGGTCCCCGGTGGTGCCGGAGGTGTAGCACATGGCGGCGGCCTGGCGTTCGTCCAGCTCCGGCCAGTCGTAGCTGGTGGGCCGGCCCGCGATCAGCTCCTCGTAGTCGTGCACCCGCACCGCCGCGCCGTCCAGGACGGAACGGTCACCGGGACCCGCGACGACCACGTGCTCGACCGACGTCAGCTGGGGGAGCAGCGGCGCCAGGAGCGGCAGCACGGAGCCGTTGACGATGATGACCTTGTCGTCGGCGTGGTTGACGACCCAGACCAGCTGCTCGGCGGGGAGGCGGAGGTTGAGGGTGTGGAGCACGGCGCCCATCGACGGGATGGCGAGGTACGCCTCCACGTGCTCGGCGTTGTTCCACATCAGGGTGGCGATCCGCTGGTCCCCGTCGACACCGAGCTCGTCACGCAGGGCGTGGGCGAGCTGAGTGGCCCGCCGGCCGATCTCGGCGAAGCTGCGCCGGTGCGGCTCGGGCTCTCCGGTCCAGGTCGTGACCTGCGACTTCCCGTGGATGGTCATCCCATGGGTCAGGATGCGGGTGACAGTCAGCGGTACGTCCTGCATGGTGCTGAGCACGGCGTCCTCCCGGTGGGCGCTACGCGGCAGTAAGGTTCCGCTGATTCTGCGCACATACCACTCGGTATGTCACTACTTCCGGGAGTACGAATCGGTGTCGTCCGGAAAAAATCACCCCGCCCTGCCGGGGTCCCCGAGTGTCCGAGCGTCCTCGGGTCCCCGGCCCGGGACCGGCTCAGCGGACCGGTGTCAGCTCCGGGTCCTGCCGCAGTTTGGCGAGTGCCCGGGACACCGCGCTCTTGACCGTGCCGACGGACACCCCGAGCACCTCGGCGGTCTGGGCCTCGCTGAGATCCTCGTAGTAGCGCAGGACGACCATGGCCCGCTGGCGGTCCGGGAGCTTCAGCACCGCGCGCCACATCGCGTCGTGCAGCGACTGCTTCTCGGCGGGGTCGGGCCCCGGGACCACCTCCTGCTCGGGCAGCTCCTCGCAGGCGAACTCGTCGACCTTGCGCTTGCGCCACTGCGAGGTCCGGGTGTTGAGCAGGGCCCGGCGTACGTACCCGTCCAGGGCCCGGTGGTCCTCGATCCGCTCCCAGGCGACGTACGTCTTGGTGAGCGCGGTCTGCAGCAGGTCCTCGGCGTCGCTGGGGTTCGCGGTGAGCGAGCGGGCGGTACGCAGCAGTACCGGCCCGCGGGCCTTCACGAACGACGTGAACGACGGGTACGGGACGTACGGCGCACGCGCGCCGTAGGACGTCCGCGCGGTGGCCGGGGTACGCGGCGCCGCATACGGGGCGAGCGAGGCGCGCGGTGCGCGCGGGCCCGGCGATGCGTGCGGCGCGTGCGCGGTGTGCTGCGCGTGTCCGGCGGTGGCAGCGGCTCCCCTGGAGGTGCCCGTGCAGACTGGCGTGGTCATGCCTCCACGCTAGGAGCGGGCACTGCGCCGGGGATCGCCCCCAGGTCCCGAAACCACGTCCGCCTCAGGGTGTAGGACCGGCGCCGCATCCACCTCCTGTAGGTGGAGGGGCCGCCCTCCGGGACTCAGGGTCGCCCCTCGGGGACACACCACCGGCGCAGAGCCATTCACTCCGGCCGTCCCCCGGAACCGGGCCGCCAGTTCACCCCGGTCGTCCCCGGAACCGGCCGCCCGTTCACTCCGGTCGTTCACACGGGACCCGCCAGCCCACTCACTCCGCCCGGCCCAGCACGAGGCCGGAGGTGGGTACGCCCGTACCGGCCGTGACCAGGGTGGTGGCCGCCCCGGGCAGCTGGTTCACCGACGTTCCGCGGATCTGCCGGACCGCCTCCGCGATGCCGTTCATCCCGTGCAGATACGCCTCACCCAGCTGACCGCCATGGGTGTTCAGGGGCAGTGCGTCGGCCGCCACGAAATCCGCCGCCTCGCCCGGTCCGCAGAAGCCGAACTCCTCCAGCTGCATCAACACGAACGGGGTGAAGTGGTCGTACAGGATCGCCACGTCGATGTCGGCGGGGGCCAGGCCGGAGTTCCGCCAGAGCTGGCGGGCGACGACCCCCATCTCCGGCAGCCCGGTCAGATCGTCGCGGTAGAAGCTGGTCATCTGCTCCTGCGCCCGACCGGCGCCCTGGGCCGCCGCGACGATCACCGCGGGCGGCTGCCGCAGGTCCCGGGCCCGTTCCGCGCTGGTGACGACGATCGCCTGGCCGCCGTCGGTCTCCTGGCAGCAGTCGAGCAGCCGCAGGGGTTCGACGATCCAGCGGGAGGCGGCGTGCTCGGCGAGGGTGATCGGCTTCCCGTAGAAGTACGCGGCCGGGTTACGGGCGGCGTGGCGCCGGTCGGTGACGGCGACATGGCCGAAGGCCTCCGGCGTCAGCCCGTACGTGTGCAGATACCGCTGGGCCGCCATGGCCACCCAGGAGGCGGGCGTGAGCAGTCCGAAGGGCAGATTCCAGCCGAGTGCCGCGCCCTCCGCCGTGGGCTCCCGCTGCTGCACACCGGAGCCGAAGCGGCGCCCCGACCGCTCGTTGAACGCGCGGTAGCAGACAACGACGTCGGCCACCCCCGAGGCCACGGCGAGGGCCGCCTGCTGGACCGTCGCACAGGCCGCGCCGCCGCCGTAGTGGATGCGCGAGAAGAACGACAGCTCGCCGATACCGGCCGCCTGGGCGACGGTGATCTCGGGGCTGGTGTCCATGGTGAAGGTGACCAGGCCATCGACATCGGCGGGGGCGAGCCCCGCGTCGTCGAGCGCGGCGTGCACCGCCTCGACGGCCAGTTTGAGTTCGCTGCGACCGGAGTCCTTGGAGAACTCCGTCGCCCCGATTCCGGCCACCGCCGCCTTGCCGCCGAGCGAATCGGCCCTGCGCACGCTCATGCGGATCCCTCCGGAACGCTGATGGTCACCGTGCCGGTGACGTGCCGGCCGAGCCCGTTGACGCCGACGACCGACACCTCGGCCGTGCCGTCCTCACCCACCGCGGTGACCGTGGCGCTCAACACCATGGTGTCGCCCGGATAGTTGGGCACCCCGAGCCTGATGGCGACCCGCCGGAGCACCGCCGAGGGCCCGAAGTGATCGGTGACGTAACGTCCGACGAGGCCGTTGGTCGTCAGGATGTTCATGAAGATGTCCGGGGAGCCCTTCTCCCGGGCCGACTCCGCGTCGTGGTGCACGTCCTGGTAGTCGCGGGAGGCGACGGCGCCCGCCACGATCAGGGTGCGGGTCACCGCTATCTTCAGCGGCGCCAGTTCCTCTCCGGCCTTCGCCTTCACTGCGGTCCCTCCGTCGTCAGCAGTACCCCGAGTTCCTGAAGCACTTCGCTGCCGCACCCGAGTTGTGCGTCGAGCTGACGTCCCCAGAGGAAGTGCCGGTGCACGGGGTGGTCGAGGTCGGCGCCCGTGCCCCCGTGCAGGTGCTGGCCCGCGTGCACGACCCGCCGGCCGGCCTCGGACGCCCACCACGCGGCGGTCAGCGCCTGCGCCCGGTACGGCAGCCCCTCGTCGTGCCGCCACGCCGCCTCGTACGCGGTGACGCGTATCGCCTCGGTGTCCATGTGCGCATCGGCGGCCCGCAGCAGGACCGCCTGGTTGGTCGAGAGCGGGCGCCCGAACTGCTCGCGTGTACCGGTGTGTTCGACCGCGCGGGCCAGCGAACCGGCGCACACGCCCGCCTGCAATCCGGCGAACGCCGTCCGGGCGGCGGCCAGCATCTCCTCGTACACCTCCTCGGACGTCTCCTCGCGCACCTCCTCGGACGCCTCCCCTGACACCTGCGCCCCGCCGAGCCGCTCCGCGGACGCCCCGCTCAGCACGAGCCGTCCGGCCGACCACGGAGCCGTCGTCTCCACGGGCTCGGTCAGCACACCGGGATCCCCGGTCCGTACGATCCACAGCGTCCGGTCCGCGGCCGCGACCAGGACATGGGTGGCGTCCCGCAGCCACGGCACCAGCGGAACGCTGCCGCTCAGCCGGCCGCCCGCCTCCGCGTGCACGGTGGCGCGGGCCCACAACGCCCCCGTCGCCACCGCCGTACCGTCCCGCAGCGCCGGCAGCAGACGCTCGCGCTGCTCGTCCGTGCCGTACCCGGCAACGGCCAGGAGCCCGTACACACAGCTCGCCGCGAAGGGCACCTGCGCGGTCGCGCGGCCCTGTTCCTCCAGCAGGAGCACCAGTCCGAGGAGTCCGGTCTCCTCGACGGCTCCGATCAGTCCGGCCGCGCAGAGCTCCTTCCAGAGCTCGGCGTCCGTACCGCTCCCGGCCGCGACCAGCCGGTCGTGCGTCGACAGGTCCCCGAAGATCCGGGCGGCGAGCCCCTGCGCCGCGGCCTGTTCCTCACTCGGCGTGAAATCCATGTCAGCCCTCACTCCCCCGGAAGACCGGCAGCACCGATTCAGGGTCCGTACGCAGGAACTCCAGCCGCACCGGCATGCCCACCCGCACCTTGTCGTACGGCACGCCGATCACGTTGCTGACCATCCGGACCCCCTCCGCGAGCTCGATCAGCGCCACCGCGTAGGGCCCGCCCTCGCCGTTCTCGCCGAATGCGGGGAACGGCGGATGATGCATGACGACGTAACTGAAGACGGTGCCCTCGCCCGACGCCTCGACGGTGTCCCACTCGGCCGATCCGCAGGCGTTGCAGCCGGGCAGCCAGGGGAAACGCAGTGCGGCGCACGCCCCGCAGCGCTGGATCAGCAGACGGTGCGCGGCGACGCCCTCCCAGAATCCGGCGTTGTCCCGGTTGATCACGGGCCGGGGGCGCGGCTTGCGATCGGTGCTCCGGGCCGCCACGACGCCCCCTTCGGCGGGGTCCGCCTTCGCGGCCTTCGCAGCCTTCGCGTCATCCGCGCCCTTCGCTGCCCTCGCTGCCTTCGCTGCCTTCGCCGGGCGGTACTTGAGGATCCGGAAGCGGTGGGTGCCGGCCGGCTCGTCCTGCGCGCGGACGTCCATGCGCGTGGTGACGAAGTAGCCCGTACCGAGCTTCGTCGTCTTGCGCTCGGAGACCGCCTCGATCACCGCGTCGAAGGTGATCCGGTCACCGGGCCGCAGGGGGCGCAGATACTCCTGCTCGCAGTCGGTCGCGACGACGGAGGTGTATCCGGCCCCGTCGAGCAGCCCGAACAGCTCGTCGTAGGCGCCGCTCCGGTCCGTGTGCCCCGACAGACCACCCATCGTCCAGGCCTGGAGCATCGTCGGCGGGGCGATGGCTCCGGGCCCGGTGTACGCCGGGTTCGTGTCCCCCATCGCCTCGCACCAGTGCCTGATCATCGGCTCGTTGACCTGGTCCTTGCCGACGCCCGCGGTGGCGGCCGCCCGGCCCTCGTACGCCCTGAGCCGCTCGTACAGCTTGTCGCGAACACCCTGCCCGTCGCTCACCGCTTCCCCCTCTTCATGCCGAGCCGCATCGTCGCGACGATCTCCCGCTGCACCTCGCTGACCCCGCCCCCGAAGGTGTTGATCTGGGCCGCCCTGTTCATCCGCTCCAGCTCCCCGTCCCCGAAGGCGCCGGACGAACCGCCGCGGATCAGTCCGGCGTCGCCCGTGATCTCCTGGCACATCCGGTACACCTCCACGGCGCTCTCGGTGCCCGCGAACTTCACGCCGCTCGCATCGCCGGGGGCCAGCGCCCCCGCGCCCACGTCCCCCACCAGGCGCCAGTTGAGCAGCCGGGTCGCCGCGAGCCGGGCGTACGCCTCGGCCAGCCGGGAGCGGACCCACGGCTCATCGGCCGGGCGCCGGCCGGTCACCGGATCGGGGGTACGGGCGAAGGTGAGCGCCGCGTCGTAGAAGTCCTCGGCCTGCATGCCGATCGCGGCGAGCGCCACCCGCTCGTGGTTCAGCTGGTTGGTGATGAGGCCCCAGCCGCCGTTCTCCGCCCCGACCAGTGCGGTGGCGGGCACCCGCACGTCGTCGTAGTACGTGGCGGTCGTGGTCAGCCCGCCCACGGTGTCGATCGGCGTCCAGGAGAAACCGGGCGCGTCCGTCGGCACGAGAAGGATGGAAATGCCCCGGTGCTTGGGCGCCTGTGGATCGGTACGGCAGGCGAGCCAGATCCAGTCCGCGTTCTGCGCGTTGCTGGTGAAGATCTTCTGCCCGTCGATGGCCCAGGAGTCGCCCTCGCGTACGGCCCTGGTGCGCAGCGCGGCGAGGTCCGTGCCCGCTTCCGGTTCGCTGTAGCCGATGGCGAAGACGATCTCGCCTGCCAGGATCCGGGGGAGGAAGTACTCCTTCTGCTCGTCGGTCCCGTACTTCATCAGGGTGGGGCCGACCGTGTTGAGGGTGACCATGGAGACGGGGGCGCCCGCCCGGTAGGCCTCGTCGAAGAACACGAACTGTTCGTCCGCGCCGCGGCCCTGTCCTCCGTACTCGACGGGCCAGCCGAGACCGAGCATCCCGTCGGCGCCGATCCGGCGCAGCAGCCGCCGCTGTTCGGCCAGGTCGTGGACGGTGCGGCCGGCGGGTTCGCCGGTCCCGGGCATGACATCGCGGAAATAGGCGCGGAGTTCGGCGCGCAGCTGCTGCTGGCGCTCGGTAGGGGCCAGGTGCACGTCGACTGCCTCCCGGGAGCGGGCATGTGGATGTCGAGGGGATCAGGGTTTCTGACTGTCCGTCAGATTCCGTTCGACTGTCAAGGCACACGACAGCCCCGGCACGATTCCCACCCACCACAGCTCCCCCGCCCCACACCCCCTCTTTTCCTCTCCCCCTCCCCCGAATGCCGAACGGCCTGCGTGGCGCCACCGAGGTGGCGCCACGCAGGCCGTCATCACCCCACCGCGGCCCGACCCCCCGACCGGACCGCGGCAGGCGCCGGATCACCAGAGATTGGTGAAGTTCACCGCGAGGTTGTGGTTGGACTGGTCGAGCGCGGTGAATCCGGAGCCGTTCACCTGGGCGGAGTTGCTCTGGTTCGACGCTCCGGAGCCGGTGGCCTGCTGCTGCGAGGTGGACGAATTTCCGAAGTTGTCACCGCCGACCCCACTGCCGCTGATCGTGGCCACACCCGCGTTCGACCCGTTGCTCGCGAACGAGCCGTTGTCGGCCTGGGCCACGCCACTGAAGAGCACGGCGGCAAGAGGCAGAGCGGCAACAACGGCGAGGACACGAGCGGTACGGATGCTTGCCATGTCTGTTCCTCCAGGAACCGAAAGTAAGGGTCATTCCGGGCCGGTTGGCCGACCGCCCGGGTGATGGTCACGACGTCGCGAGATCAAAGCTGCCCACCACCACCTCGGCGAACCACCCACACATTCCGATTCCCCCGCAAGCATGAGGAAGAGCGGCTAAACCCCCGGACAGCACAAAGACCCAGGTCGATCGGGGTGGACGACCACAGCCCCGGCCCCACGGGAGAAGAAGCGTTCCGCCACAGCGCCGCACACCCGACTGACCACACCGTGCACCCCTTCCTTTATTCGAACATTCGTACGAACATAGAACCATGGCCACCACCGACCGGCGAACCGCCACCCTGGCCCTGGCCCATGCGCTCTCCGCCGCCGAGCACGGGCTCCCCGTCATCCCGTTGTCCGCCACCAAACTCCCCGCCCTGCGCTCCCCGCACCACGACGAGGACCGTCCGGCCGTCTGCCGGGGCGCCTGCGGACGGCCCGGACACGGTGTCCACGACGCCACGACCGACCCCGCCGCCGTCCGCGCCCTGTTCGCCGCCGCCCCCTGGGCCACCGGCTACGGGATCGCCTGCGGCCGGGCGCCGCACCACCTCATCGGCGTCGACCTCGACATCGACTCCACCGGCCGGAACGACTCCGTGGCAGCCCTGCAACAGCTGGCCCTGCACCACCTGTTCACCATCCCGCCGACCGTCACGGTGCTCACCCCGAGCGGCGGCCGGCACATCTGGCTGTCGGGCCCGCCCGGCGTGGCCGTGCCCAACTCGGCCGGCCGCCTCGCACCCGGCATCGACATCCGCGGCACGGGCGGCTACCTGGTCGGCCCGGGCTCGGTCACCGCCCACGGCAGCTACCGCCTCGTGCCCGGCACCGGCAGCCTCCCCCCGGCCCCCTGCCCACGCGCACTCCTCGACCTGCTGACGCCCCCGCCCCGGCCCCGCCGGCACAACGGCCATCCCGACCAGGGCCAGGGCCTCATCCGCTTCGTACTCGCCGCGGATGCGGGGCAGCGCAACACCCGGCTCTTCTGGGCAGCCTGCCGCGCTTACGAACACGGCCTCGGCGACACCCTGGCCGACGCCCTCACCCGCGCCGCCGTCAGCACCGGCCTCCCCGAACACGAGGCCCGCGCCACGATCGCCTCGGCCGCCCGCCTCACCACCACCCGCTGCGAGCCTCCCGCAGGCCGGCAGGGGCCTTCGGCCTAGCCCTGAACGGGCAGCTCCGGATGCGTGAACACAAACACCATGTAGGCGAGCGCGGCCACGGTCCCCAGGGAAGAGAGCACCAGGGCGATCAGCGGCTGCGTACGGCTCCCGCCGCCACGCGAGGCGGCGCGGTACTCAATCACCCCCCGGACCAGACCCGTCACCCCCAGCGGCAGGGCCAGCACCCAGACGAGCATCCAGAACGGACAGCAGAACCAGAACGCGACGGAGGCCCCACCGAACGCAACAGCGGGAACCACCCGCTTCGGTATGCCACCACTCGATTGATCAGCAGAAATCACGAGGCGATCAAACCAGCCGACCACCCTCCGCCGGCCGCGGGCCCACAGTCACCCGCGTTCCGGAACGGCTCAGAGACGACTCTGAAGGAGCCCTGACCCACGTAGCCCAGGCATCAAGAGCGGCCGTACAGTCGTGGGCTGACGAAGGGCTGCGGCCGCCCCTTCTCCCCTTCGGGCCGGGAGTGTCATGACCGATCGAGACTGGTACGACGACAGCGACTACAGGAACGCGGTCGAGCAGGCCGAGCGCATGACCCGGGTCGGATGGACGGCAATCGGAGCTGTGTCGGGACTGCCGGCCATCGCCTTGGCCGGTGTCGTCGTTGTCGGTCTGGCCGTCGTGGCCGCCATGGCATACGTCGTTGTTTCCATGCCCTGATACCTCGCCGGATTCACCACGGACGCCCGGCAGGATCCGTTGCGCGGATCGCCTCGACGTACAGGACACACCCGATCAGCAACCGCGGCCGGTGACCGATCGAGAGGGCGGCAGCGATGCAATGGAAGATCCACGGGGAACGTCCGATCTACGAGAACCCATGGGTGAACCTGTGGCTCACCGATATCGAGACGCCGGACGGCGACCGCTGGGAACATCACGTCGTCAAGCTCCGGCACCTGGCAGTGGCCGCTGTCATCAACGACCGTCAAGAGGTCCTGATGATGTGGCGCCACCGCTTCATCACGGATGTATGGGCCTGGGAACTGCCCATGGGCCTGGTGGAGGCGGACGAGACGCCTGGAGAGGCTGCCGCCCGTGAAGTCCTCGAAGAGACCGGCTGGCGGCCGGGGCCGATGAGCCAACTGATCTACGCCGAACCGGCGAACGGCATCACGGACTCCCAACATCACCTGTTCCGCGCCAACGACGCCACGTACGAAGGGCCACCGACCGAGAAGAACGAGTCGGACCGGATCGAGTGGATCCCCCTGGCGAACATCCGGGGCATGATCGACCGCCGTGAGATCGTCAGCAGCGGCTCGCTCGTGGGCCTGCTCTACGTCCTGCTGGATGCAGGGGTCAGCTGACCGGGCAGGGGAAGCATCGGTCGTGGACACCCCTCGAAGACAACCGCGGCCGACGACCGGCACCCGGCGGTACGGCGCCACCTGATCGTTGAACTCGCGGAGGACGAGAGCGGCCCCCGACCGATTCTCCTGGTCAGGGGCCGTTCATCTGCGGTGGGTGTGGGATTTGAACCCACGGTGACATCGCTGCCACGACGGTTTTCAAGAGAGTGCTGCACGAGGCGTCCCAATGGCCCCTGAGCTGGCACTATTCCTGTTCTCGCGGGTCTTCCGGCCGGTCGTGGTCCACGCCTGGTCCACTGGCTCAGCTCGGGGTCTCGGCGCCGCACGGACCGGTCTGGAGAGGTTATCGGCATACGCAGGGAACGACCATGCCCCGCCGTTGTTGGACGGACGACGGGGCACACGGGTGGGTCGGCAATGGCTAGCTCTCTTCGAGCTGCCGCTGCTGGACGGCTGCGACGAACGAGGAGAAGGCGGACGGCGTGAACAAGAGCGCGGGGCCGTGCAGAGCTTTGCTGTCGCGGACCGGGACGGTTCCGTGGACGCCACGAGCGATCTCTACGCAGTTGCCCCCGCCGTTGCTGTAGGAGGACTTGAACCAGCTCGCGCCCTTCAGGTCCGATGCCGTCACCGTGGCAGGGTGAATGTTCATTCGTTGATCTCTCTCGCTAGTTGGTGCAGGAACTTCTGAGTTTCGCCCGGTGGCTTGGCGTTGGCCGCCATGGCGTCGAACATGCGGGAGAACCTGCCGACCTCGCGCGGCTTGTCCGTGACGGCAACGGTGAACCATGCGGTGTCGGTCTGGACGGTGGTCGGCAGCCCATCACCAAGGATCATGATGTTGACGTCATGGAACGCGACGTACCCGCCCCCGGTCTGGGGGAGAACTTGCAGAGTCACGTTCTCCAGGCCCGCCAGTTCGGCAAGCATCGCGTACTGCTCGCGCATGACCTCCACGCCGCCTATGGCGTAGCGCAGGGCCGGCTCGTACAGGACTGCCCACAGCTTGAGCGGCTCGTCATCGCGGGTCAGGGCCTCCTTCCTCTTCATGCGAAGCTGTACGCTCTTCTCGACGAACTCCGTGGTCGTTTCATCGATGGGCTTGTGCACTTCGTGCACTGCTTGCGCGTACGCCTGGCTCTGAAGCAATCCCGGAACGATGGTCGGGTGGAAGACCCGGATTTCACGGGCCGCAGATTCGACGCCGAGGAAGCGCGGCATCCCTGACAGCATCGTGGTGCCGGTTCCGGTCCACCATTCCCGGCTCGACGCCTCCCTCTGGAGAGCCACCATCCGGTCCACCTGCTCGTCATCGGTGACGCCGTAGCGCTCCAAGAGCTCTCGCAGATGCCCGGCCTGCCGGAACGACTTCCATCCGGTCTCGACACGTTGCAGCGTGCTCTCGTCGAAGTGCAATCCCTTTACCGCCTCCGCGATGGTCAGGTCTGCCTCCTTCCGTAGCTGTCGCAGTTCGTGTCCGAGCCCGATGCGCCTGGCGGTTGGCTGCGGTCTTGCGGCCATGTGCCCTCCATCCTGGCGCAGGTGCGCGCCAACATCTTCTTGTGTTCAGCCTGGCACCCGATGTGCACGCGGAGGAAGCCATGCGTATGGCCCTGCATGTGCCAGTTCTTCCGCTGAGGCTGATTCTCAGCAGATTCTATTGCGCCCAACTACGCCCAGAGGCAACGGTTGTAGCGACCGAAGGAAACTTCCGTCCGGCAGGCAGAGGCATCCGGGCATGACGCTCCGGCTTGCCGAACTCATCAGGAAGGGGGCGCAGTCGTGACTACGGAAGCCGTCGAAGATCCTCCAGCGCAAGGAGACTTCGCCATGGACCAGCAGACGGGACGCATGGGCATCGTCCAGATCGTTACCTCGCGCTACGTCCAGTTGCGTCCCTTCGATCATGGCGACCCGTGGGATGCGCCTCCGGTGGCTGTCCGAAAACTCACGGCACGCGAGCAGTTGAGTGCGCGGGTGGCTGTCGCCAATACGGTGGGGCGGCGGTTCCGGTGACGAAGGGCGAAGCCGTCAGGGCGATCGGGACCGTCGTGGAGTACGTGGAGGCTGGGCTCCGAGGCGTCTGCCTGGCTGCCGAGGACTGGGAGGACCCGGCTACGCGAAGAGTTGCGTTCCTGGTCTTCGTCCGGCCGGTGGGCGGTGGCACGGAGTGGACGGCTCCGCCCTCGAAGGTTCGCCGGGTGGTGAACAGCGGGTGAGTACCGACCGGGGCCGACGAGCGTTGTTGGTGAGGCAGTTCACGTCCTACGTCTGTCGGGTTGCCGACCCCGTGATGATCATCGCTATCAGCGGCTCATGCGGCTTCGTGCTCGGCGCGACGCTCGCGCACCCATATGCCCCCGCTCTGGTCACGGGAGCCCTCAGGAAGACCCGTTACCCGGCGGGGTAGGGCTCAGCGGTTTCGACTTCGCCAGCCGGAGCAGGAATAGTGACGGATACTCCTACGCCCTCGCCTCCCTTCTCGGACCACTCATCAAGAAGCCTCTCCAAGCGGGACACAACAAACTCCCACTCGTCAAGCACAACGGAAGAGGCGCTCAAAAGACTTGAACGCCCGTGCAGAATATCGGACGACTTCTTGTAAATGTGACGAGACAGCCTGATGACGCCAATAACCTCTCCATATCTCTCCTGCCCCACGAAGCCGAGCACAAAGGATAGATAGGAATCCGCGTCATTTGCGATAGTCGGCGGCCGATCTGGCTTACAAACAAGCCCATGAGCACGGAATGAAATCCTCTCAATGCGTAGTCTCAATTCCAAAACCTTGATTCTACGCAAGGAGAGTTCGGTCAGATCCATTCAGAAACTCCACTCACCCAGCGTGGTGCATGCATCGAGGCCTGCCTTGATCTCCCCCTTCAGATCAGACTTCACTTCCTCATTTCCATGCGCTGCACCATTCCACTTGGCGACGTGATGCGAACACGCCTGCTTAGCCTTATCAATCGGATGCGGGACAGCAGGATCCAAAGAGATGATCTCTTTGGCTGCATCGAGTCGTTTAACTGTCGTCCTTGCTTCATCTAGAATCCCCAGCAGCGTTGCCACATTCTCTCCGGAATGAAGCGAATACCTGACGACGCACTGCCTAAGTGCGTCGTCCAGCGCCTGCCGAAGCAGCCCTCGAATAATCTGCGCTTCGCTGAGGTGCCCGGTCGTAGAGATCCTTGGAGAGAACTGCCACACTGATTTCGCATCCTTGACGAGGACTCGCCAAAGTTCGTCAGTCTTTTCGACCGAGATCTCTCCCCGAATCCCATCACGACTCACGGACCATGCATCGCACACCTGACTCCGCGCCAAAAGATGTTCCTTCAACCGCTCATCGTGGGTAAGGACGATGACACGCCGAGCCTTGGCCAGATCAGAAATAACAGCTGCGAGCCTGTCTACTCTAATTTCATCAAACGAATGCACTGGATCATCGAGAATCAAGAAATTGAATGGCCCGGAGCCAGTCGTCGCAAAGAGCGGGGCGAGCAGAAAGGCGTTTCTCTGCCCTGCACTCAACATGGCAAGTTCCAACCTATTGCCGTCTGCTCCTTGCACGGAGACCTCAGCCCGTGTCCGCTTAAGGCTCACCGATTCCAGGACGATCCCAGCGTCCATCAAAAGCCGCTCAACCTGCACGCCTGCCTTGCCTTCGAAACGGACTGTTCGTCCTGAGCGCAGGCGGTCCTCAAGTTCACCGATGCACTTGCGCGTCGCCTCCCAAAGGGGCGCCGACTTGGCCTCCTCGTTCTCCTCCTCCCAGATCATGACGTACGGATCCAGTGCCGACCTGCGGCCACGTCGCCACTGAGCAGAAATATCACTCAACTCGATCGCCTTATTCGAAATGCTATTCCATGAATCCCCCAACAGCACATCGCGAATATTGAGGAATTCTTTCACAACAGGAGCAACTGGCTGCTCGCCGTAACCTTCAAACGTTGCCAGCAGATGCGAGTACGCTGATCGAAAACCCTTGAGGAGAGTTTCGTCGAACCCATCTACTCCTGAGACAATATCGAGAACAGTCGGGATGACCTCGATAGCCCTTCGGAGTTTCCTCAGCGAAGCGCCAGCAGCATTCCTCCTAGGAGTAGTCTCGGCTACACTTTCGATATTCGCAGCCAGGCGCTGCACCCAATCGGATACTTCGCTATCACAGACCGGGCAAACACATCCACTATTGGGTACATGCTCAACCTCTGAATGAAGCGAGGCCAGGTGAACCGCCAAGCGATGATGAACGGTAGGAACATCACCCAAAACTAGCTCCAAAGCACCATCCACGTCGCGCATAGAAGTCGCCAGCCTCTCAATTCCGGCGGACGTAACCTCAGGTAGCGTTGCACCTACTTCAGTGAGTTCGTTATCAGCCAGCCAGATCCGAATATCGTGCACTTCTTCGATCCATGAAACATCCGGAAGATGATGCCGTGGTTCGAGGTCCAGGAAGTGAGCGTCTACCTTAGCGACCCTCTCTTTAGCGCTTTTGAGTGCAGCTAGGAGACGCTTCCGGCTCGCAGCGGCAGAGGAACTGTTCTCTTCAACACGGCGCTCAAGGTGATCGAAACAACCACCGAGCGCGAGCAAGTTCTCAATATACCTGTGCAAATCTTCGTGCTGCTGCACCCGCCTTTCCACATCGGCATACGAGAATACCGGTGGATGAGATTCCACGGCATAGCGCCAAGGAGTATTCGAAATATCGAGATTCTCAGTCACGCCATCTGGAGACTCGCGGAGGCAACCCAGGTCACCAACCTCACCGTCCTTTCCGATTTTAGCTACAAGAAGTATTGACTCATCACCTCGTGCCAGCCTTACTTCAACCGTAGAACTCTCGGCATCGCGAGCACAGTTCACCTTTTCCCACAGTGGGCTCTTACCGCTCCTCGCAGTCGATCGACTGACTGCCGCCCACCAGTCAGATCGCCCGGAGAGGGCCGTACGAATTCCATCTGAGATGCTCGATTTGCCAGACCCATTGGGGCCATGCAGGATTGTCACGCCCGGCGTCGGGTCAAAATCCAGGGAAAATGGAACCGTAGCTCCCTGGAACCCTTCGATCCTCAGCGACACCAGGTCCCACCTGCGACCGATCGTGGGATCCCATTCGTCAGATCTCCCCGACCCCCCGATACCGTCGATCAAAGCGATGAGGTTCCTCCAAGCCTCCCTCTTCTGGGGGCTGTTCGCGCGAGCCAATGCGCCCTGGCTCTCCTCAGCAAGGTCCGAATACGTCAGAAGGCTCAGCTCGTCAGGGCTGGTCGCGGACTGGGCACCATCACCGTCGAGGGTCGAGCTGGTAGCCGTGTGGCGATGAGAGTCCATCGGTGCTCCCTGTGCAGAATGCTCTTTGAGATTCGCGATGCTACCCAGGTAACTGCTCCTGGTGCATGGGGTTTTGCCCGATTCCCTCTATCTGGTCTGCAGAGGCGCTCAGAGTGGTCCACGCCTGGTCCACAAACAATGATCCAAAGCGGTACAGGGGCGGTTCAAGCTGAGACAGGGCACACGCAGAAGGGGCGCCCCTGATCCGGGACGCCCCTTCTGACCTGCACATACTCTGAACTGGCGGTGGGTGTGGGATTTGAACCCACGGTGACATCGCTGCCACGACGGTTTTCAAGACCGTTCCCTTAGGCCGCTCGGGCAACCCACCCCTCGTCAGCCGTCAACGGAAGAACGGCTTCGACGCGGAGGACAGCCTAGCCGGTCAGCTGTCGCCCTTGCGCTCCCCCAGGGTGACTTCGGCGGTTGCCGTCTTACCGTCACGCTTGTAGGTCAGTGTGACCTTGTCGCCCGGCTTGTGGGTCCAGATCTCACCGATCAGGGTCGGACCGCTGTCGACGACGGTGTCGTTGAACTTCGTGATGACATCGCCCGCCTTCAGGCCCGCATTGGCCGCCGGGCCGCCCTTCGCGACCGCGGCCGTGCCGCCCTCGCCCTGGTCGGCGATGACCGCTCCGCCGGTCTTCTCGTCCATCGTCACCGTGGCTCCGATGACCGGGTAGACCGGCTGGCCGGTCTTGATCAGCTGCTGGGCGACGTTCTTCGCCTGGTTGATCGGGATCGCGAAGCCGAGGCCGATGGAGCCCGCCTGGCTCTGGCCGGTGCTGCCGGTCGACTGGATGGCCGAGTTGATGCCGATGACCGCGCCGCCGGCGCTCAGCAGCGGGCCGCCCGAGTTGCCCGGGTTGATCGAGGCGTCGGTCTGCAGGGCACTCATGTACGAGTTGCTGCCGCCGGCGCCGTCACCGGAGGCGACCGGGCGGTTCTTCGCGCTGATGATGCCCGTGGTGACCGTGTTGGACAGGCCGAACGGGGCGCCGATCGCGATCGTCGAATCGCCCACCGCGACCTGGTCCGAGTTGCCCAGTGACAGCGGGGTGAGCTCCGGAGGCGGGTTCTTCAGCTTCAGGACGGCGACGTCGTAGCCCTGGGCCCGGCCGACCACCTCGGCGTCGTACTTCTTGCCGTTGGAGAACGTCGCCGTGAGCTGGCCGCTGTCCGCCGCGGAGGCCACCACGTGGTTGTTCGTGAGGATGTGGCCTTCCTTGTCGTACACGAAGCCGGTGCCCGTGCCGCCCTCGCCGTCACCGCTCTGCGCGTCGATCGTGACCACGCTGGGCAGCGCCCTGGCGGCGACGCCCGCGACCGTGCCCGGGTCGCGCTTGAGGTCCTGGGGGTTGCCCGACGCCGAGACCGTGGTCGAACCGGAGGAGTCGGAGCTGTTGTTGTCCGCGGCCCAGAAGCCGAGGGCTCCGCCGATTCCACCCGCGACGAGTGCCGCCACGACCACCGCGGCCACCAGACCGCCTGCGCCCCGCTTGCGCGGCGCACCTGGAGCCTGCAACTGGCCGGGCGGGCCCCACGCGGGACCGCCGCCCTGCGCCCCTTGGGCGTACGCGGGAACCGCGGGAGGGGGCGGGGGCCAGCCGGCGTCGGCCGCGGACTGCGGTGCGGGAGGGGCGTGGTGGGGCGGGACCGCCGCAGGGACCGGATCCATGGGGGCTGTCACCGGATCCTGCGCCGGGGGAACCGGCTGCTGCTGCTGCGTGGCCGTCGCATCCGGGTGCGACGGGGCCACGGGCGCGCTCTCAGGAGTCCCCTGGGGAGCATCGGCCGGCACTGGAGGTGCGGACGGAACGGACGGGGCGGCCTCGGCCGCGGTGCCCTCGTTGCCCTCGTTCTCTGTGCTCACAGCTCTTTACTCCTCGGTTCCACATCATGATTCGGCAAGAGATCCGCTGTGTACGTGTCTGGAGTCAGCTTTTCCCACGGCACGTCAGGCCACTGTAAGCAGGACCTGTGCATCTGCGCACGGATCTTTACATCGGGCAAAACGGTCTTGCTGCCCAAGGTGTACGTACCCGTACGCTCCCGGTGACACCATGACTCGGTGACCCAAGCACGGCAGCAGCACACCATGCAGCATCCCATCCAGGTCATCGCACACCGGGGCGCGTCCGACGACGCCCCCGAGCACACCCTGGCCGCGTACCGGAAGGCGATCGAGGATGGCGCCGACGCCCTGGAGTGCGACGTACGGCTCACGGCCGACGGCCATCTCGTATGCGTACACGACCGCCGGGTGAACCGCACCTCCAACGGCCGGGGCGCCGTCTCCGCCCTGGAGCTCAGCGAACTCGCCGCCCTCGACTTCGGCTCGTGGAAGGACCGCGAGGAGTCGGAGTCCCCGGACTGGGATCCGGTGCCGGGCGAGCTCACCTCCGTACTCACCCTGGAGCGCCTCCTCGAACTCCTCGTCGAGACGAGAGCCGCCGGCCGCCCGCTCCAGCTGGCCATCGAGACCAAGCACCCGACCCGCTGGGCGGGACAGGTCGAGGAACGGCTGCTGCATCTGCTGAAGCGCTTCGAGCTCGACGCACCGCCTGCCGACGCCCCCTCGCCGGTCCGCGTCATGAGCTTCTCGGCCCGCTCCCTGCACCGCATCCGGGAAGCGGTACCGGATCTGCCCACCGTCTACCTGATGCAGTTCGTCTCGCCGCGCCTGCGTGACGGACGCCTGCCGGCCGGCGCCCGGATCGCCGGTCCGGGGATGCGGATCGTACGCAGTCACCCCGGCTACATCGACCGTCTGCACCGCGCCGGCCACCGGGTGCACGTCTGGACGGTCAACGAGCCGGAGGACGTCGAGCTCTGCGTCCGGCTCGGTGTCGAGGCCATCATCACCAACCGCCCCAAGCAGGTCCTGTCACAACTAGGACGCTCTTCACATCAGTGACAGGGAGTACACCGGCGCATTCGGCCTGTATTCGATCGTTACGAGTGCGTCACTGGCAGACGGTTGGCCGGTTTCCGGTCCAGTCCAGGAGGGCATCCACTCCGTGGCGTGGGGCAAAGGAGGTCTCGGGGGTGGCGTTGGTGGTGGCACAGGAAGTGCCCACGTCGTCGAGCATGGCCGTTCCCCATGGCCCTGCGGGCGTGGGTCAGGCACGGCACCGGATGCGTGAGCAATTGCGCAGCCATGGGGTGTCGGATTCGGTCGTCGACGATGCTGTATTGATCCTTTCCGAACTGCTCAGCAATGCCTGCCGGCACGGCAGGCCACTGGGCCTGCACAACGAGGTGGGGGACGGTGACGTGCGCGCCGCCTGGCGCGTCGACAGAACGGGCGGACTGACCGTCGAGGTGACGGACGGCGGCGGCCCGACCAGACCAATTCCGGCCACTCCCTCGGTGACCGCTCGCGGCGGTCGTGGGCTCAACATCATCAGCGCCCTCGCCGAGGAGTGGGGCGTGCGCGACGACTCTTCCGGCGAGGTCACGGTCTGGGTGCTGGTCAACGAAGGCCACGGGCACCCCGGCGAACAGCCGGGCGGTCGAGGCAATGGACATCCCGACGAAGAGCCGGGCGGGCGGTGAAACGGACGGGCGGCGGGCATGACCGGAGTCCCCGGCCGTTCCGGGGCAACGGACGCCTCCGACGCACCGGTACGTCGCTCCGACACAGGGGTACGTGGCTCCGGCACAGGCGGGCGTGGCTCGGGCACAGAGGTACGTGGCTCCGGCACAGAGGTACGTGGCTCCGGCACAGGCGGGCGTGGCTCGGGCGCGGCGGTGGGCGGTTCGGGGGCAAGGGGCGGCGGCTCGGGCGCGGCGGGCGTGCCCGGGTTCGACGGACTGGATTTCGCCGACGCCTTCGACGACGCGGGCTGACCCCCCGAGCCGTACGATGCCGCGCCCCGGAGCGGGGGCGCGGACCCGGCGGACGCGCCTCGCGCAGCGGTGTTCCCGTACCCGCGTCCACCGGCGCAAGGGCGGCTGTGCCCCGGACGCCGCAAGGGCGGCTAGGCTCGCGGCCCAGACCGCACTGTCGCAATCGGGAGAAAGCCCACCATGGCGAAGAAGCGCCCTCAGACCAAGGCCGGGAAGCAGCAGCTCCAGGACGGCGAGATCCCGGTGGTCGGGGCTCGTGAGCCCTGCCCGTGCGGTTCGGGCCGCCGCTACAAGGCCTGTCACGGCCGGGCCGCAGCCCAGGCCGTGGCCGAGCTGGTCCAGCGCCCCTTCGAGGGCCTGGCCGGCGAGTGCGACTGGGTCGCGCTGCGCGAGCTGGTACCCGCCGCCACGGTCGAACTGACGCTGAAGGGCGGACTGCCCGAGGGTGTGCCGTCGGTGACGCTCGCGACCGTTCTTCCGATGGCGTGGCCCGCGCTGCGCCGCGACGACGGTTCCGTTCTGCTCGCCCTGCAGAACGACACCTCTTCCGGAGACCTCAGCCGCGACCTCGCGGACACCCTGCAGCGGGCACTCGAGGCGGAGCCCGGTTCGCCCGTCGCGGCCCGGCGCGTTCCGGCGGACGGTCCGCGGCTCCAGGATCTCCTGGACGCCGGTGCGCCCTTCGAGCCCGTCGTGCACTCCGGCTTCGAGTTCTGGGTGCCGGACGCGGAGAACGCCACGTCCGAGGTGTCCGCTTCCCTGGAGCGGGCGAACGATGCCGCGATCCCGACCGTCCTGCTCTCCGGGGTGGACGCCGGGTACTGGTGCGAGACCCCGGAGAAGAACCACCTTCGCTGGGTCATGCCGCACCCCGAGGAGCAGCTCCTCGACGCACTCGCCCGGCTGCACGCCGCCGGTGCCTCTTCGCTCGGCGAGGGAACCCGGCTGGTCGGCTCCTTCCGTGCGCACGGGATGATGGTCCCGGTCTGGGACCTGCCGAGCGCGATGGGCGCGGATGACTGCGAGAAGCCCGCCGCGCAGTTCGCGGAGCGGCTCGCGACGGCGCTCGCGTCGGACGCACCGCTCACCGCCGAGGAGCGGCGGGCTCGTGGGGGGCTCACCAACCGCCAAGTGACCCTCAGCTGACAGTGACCATCACCCGCACCGCATGGTGACCCGCGTCACAACTCGCCGTACTCATAGGTAAATCGCTGTCCGAATACGCGAGATCGAATTTGCGAACGGCAGATCTCTTGTTACCGTTCTAGAAGCCCGGTCGCTGGTGCATCCCCCGTCGCCAGCGATCGGGCATCCTCATTTCCGGGTACGGCGCGCACGGCGCGCCACACGGCGCACAAGCCGCGTACAGACCTGCCACTGGTCCCCGAGTGAGCCCCTCGGCCGTACCACCCCCGCACTCGCCCGCACCTGACCCTCCGACGGCTCACAGCAACGGCCTCCGACGCGGTGGCCCAGCGGCGGGCCAGCGGTGGCCCTGCGTCAACCCGGCGCCGATCAGCCCCGGTTGACTCCGGCCCGGCCGGCGGCGCACCGGGAGAGCGGCCGGAACCGGACAGAGTTCCACGCTCGCCCCTTACCCAACGCGTCCCGGAACAGCATCGGAAGAGACCGTCGCAGGGGCGTCGAAGCGGTCCTCGGAGCAGCCCTCGAAGCGGTCCTCGAAAATGATTCGAACAAAATCGGAAGGGTCATCAGAAAGTCGGCTGCCGACCCACTTTGCATCGGCTTGCTTTGCATGGACCCGGGTATCCGCATCAGCCGCCCCGGGCGAAAGGGATACGCAGGAGATCGGCCGGAGATCAGCCGAGGGATACACCGGGGATCCGACAGGCATTCGACAGAGATCCGGCAGAGAAGCCGCAGAGGAGTCGCAGAGATCCAGCGGATATCCGGCAGAGATTCGGCAGAGATTCGGCGTACTCGGCAATGAAAGCAAGCCGAGAAGAACACGCCCGCACGCCTCCCTGACGGTGCGCCGGAATCACGACGCCCCGCACCGGCAGACCCCCACGCCGACAGAACCCCGCACCGGCAGTCAGTGGGTGAGTCTGCTTCCACCGTCCGGCGCGCCGGTGCTCGCCTCGACCAGTGCGTCCAGAACCACCCCCACGTCCGGCAGCCACGGCGCGGCGTCCGCCGGGGCCCGGCCGCCGTTCAGCCGCAGCCGGGAACCCCGCTCCGGCGCCCGTTCCCAGCGCACCTGCCCCGCGCCGATCTCGGACGGCGGAAGGACGAGGTAGCCGCCCTCACCGTGGAACCGCAGCGAGCTGGGCACCCAGTCCTGGGCGTACAGCAGCTCACCGAGCCGTTCGAGGGTGTACGGAGCGACCAGCAGCGACCAACGGGTCGGCGTCGCCACCACCGGGCCCAGCCGCAGCCCCGTCCGGTCGAACTCGGCCAGCGCCCGGGCACCGGCCACGGCCGGCAGGCTCAGCGCACACGGCGCGCGCCCGCCCGTGGCGAGCAGCACCGGCGCCGTGGGCCGGTTGGTCCACCACCAGCGCACCATCCGGGCGTCGGTGGTCGCGGCGAGCAGTCCGGGGTCGAAGGGGTGCGCGCCGGGCACGGCGCACTCGGGGTCGGGACAGGCGCAGCCACGGGCACGGTCACCGCGACTGTCGGCCGCCTGCAGCCCCACCCCGGGGAGCACCGGCCACCGCCATGCCGTGGCACAGGTCAGGGCCGCGTCGAGCCGGGCGGGCCCGCCCCTGCGTCCGAACCGGATCCTGCGTCGCCTTCCGAGGATCTCGCGCATGAGCGCTCGTTCCTTTCCGTTGAACGCCGAGGGTCCGCATCACACCATGCGTGCGTCGCACCATGCGTGCGGATCTTCACTGTGTGTACATGCTCGTCGAGCCTGCGGTACGGGTTGGTCGTCGTACCGAGCGTGAGCTGAGCCGTGCTGAGCCGAATCGAGCTGGTTCCAGTCGAAATCATGGCGAGGTGCAGGGCGCGTACCGCGCCTGCCGTCCGTGCGTACAAACTCGCCACTCGGGGGTGGGGCGTGGCCGTCACCAGTGAGGACGTCCGGGCCCGCTGCCAGGTTCCTGGAGCGGTCGGAACCGCCCCTGGCCATCTACCGATTTACGTACCCAGCATGCCCGGAATGACGCTCCCCCTGGGACCTCGCCCCAAGGGCCGAACCCCGTTGGGCAGACCCAGTCGACCGTAAATAGGGACCCCGGGGTGCATTTTTTGGCCAACTTAGTTATCACGTGGACACCACAAATCCCGTGGGGACAATGCTGGACATCGCCTTACTTGTACGTGTACATGTGGATGCACTGGTAGCGGCGCAGAATGACATGGGGGTTTGCGATGCTATTCGACAGAACACACCGGTCGGAAAGCGGACGACCATGAGTGCCCCGCACTTGCCGAAAGTGGCTGGAATCGATCCCACAGTTCCGGTTTCGACGCAGACTGCCGGGCCTCTCTCAGAGGTGCCCGCCGCACCAGGTGCCTTCATCCAGGACCGTCTGGCGGGCTGGGTCTCCGACCTCACCACGCTGCACGAGCTCACCGAGCGGCTGGCCGGAACCAGCACCCTCGACGACGCGCTGCACGAGCTCCTCGATGCCGGGGCGGCTCTGGTCGGCGCCCGTCGCGGGCTGATCGTGTTCGAACCGTCCGACCGCCGCGGCCCCGTCAGCACCATCGGTCTCGGGCTGGCCCACGCGGAACTCGGCCAGATCGAGACGGTGCCGCGCAGCGCCACCTCCTACGGCCGCGTCCTGGAAGGCCTGCCCAACGCCGAAGGCCCCCTCACCACCCCCGACCTGCTCGGCGACACCAGCCTGGACCCCCGCAGGCGCGAGGTCGCCGCCCAGCTGGGCTACGCCGCCAGCTACGCGCTGCCGATCACCACCGAGCGGACCGGACGCCTCGCCGCCGCCGTCTGGCTCTACGACGAACCCGCCGAACCGCTGGAGCGCCAGCGCCATCTCATCGGCCTGTACGCCGGATACGCCGCCGAACATCTGGCCCGGCTGCTGGAGCTGGAACGGGCCAGGGCCGACGTCGCCACCGTCACGGAGGAACTCCTGCCCAGCAGGCTGCCCCGCGTGCCCGGTGTCCAGCTGGCCGTACGCCACCAGACCGCTCCGCAGGGCGGCAGCGACTGGTACGACGCGCTGGCGCTCCCGGAGGGCGCACTCGGCCTCGCCGTCGGCTCGGTGAGCGGTTCCGGGCCCAGCGCCCTGGCCGCCATGGGGCGGCTGCGCGCCAGTCTGCGCGCGTACGCGGTGATGGAGGGCGAGGATCCGGTCGCCGTACTCTCCGACCTCGAGCTGCTGCTGCGGCTGACCGAGCCCGCGCGTTCAGCGACCGCGCTCTTCGCCTACTGCGAACCCGCCCGCCGCAAGATCGTGCTGGCCGGCGCCGGACACACCCCGCCGCTGATCATCGGCGACCGGCGTACCGAGTACGTCGAGACCACCCTGTCCGCGCCCCTGGGCATGCTCGCCTGCTGGGAGGCGCCCAGCGTGGAGATCGCCCCGGCACCCGGCGAGACCGTGCTGCTGTACACCGACGGTCTGCTGCGCCGCACCGGCGACTCGATGGACCGGGCGTTCGCGCGGCTCCACTCGGCGGCGGCGAGCGTCCCCAAGGCGCTGCGCCACGACGCCGGATCGGTGGCCGACCACGTTGTACGCACCGTGCTGCCCGACGGGATCGACCGGAACGACGGCACCGAGGACGTGGTCGTGCTGGCGGCCCGCTTCGACTGAGCCGTTGCGCGCCACGGCCCCGCCCCTCGGGCGTAGAGGTTCCTGGTGCGCAAGCGGTCCCTCGGGTGTAAACGATCCCTGATGTGTAAGAGGTCTTCCGGCCCTGGGCCCCCTTCCGTACGCCCGTACGATGGAGGGGGTCCAGCGTCGTATCAAGGAGAGACAAGTCGTGTCTGAGGAGCTCACCCCGGAGACCCCGGAGACCGAAGAGGCAGAGACGGTCAAGCAGCGGAAGAACGGCCTGTACCCGGGCGTCTCCGATGAGCTCGCCGCAAGTATGAAGTCCGGCTGGGCCGACACCGAGCTGCACGGTCTGGAGCCGATCGCCCAGGCCGCGCACACCGCCGACCGCCGAGCCGCCCTGTCCGCACGCTTCCCGGGCGAGCGGCTGGTCATTCCCGCAGGCCGGCTCAAGACCCGGTCCAATGACACCGAGTACGCCTTCCGCGCCTCCACCGAGTACGCGTACCTCACCGGCGACCAGACCCAGGACGGCGTCCTCGTCCTGGAGCCGAAGGGCGACGGCCACGAGGCGACCGTCTACCTGCTGCCGCGCTCCAACCGTGAGAACGGCGAGTTCTGGCTCGACGGCCAGGGCGAGCTGTGGGTCGGCCGCCGTCACTCCCTCACCGAGGCCGAGCAGCTGCTGGGCATCCCGGCGAAGGACGTGCGCGAGCTGCCCGCCGCACTGACCGAGGCCACCGGCCCGGTCCGTAACGTCCGCGGCCACGACGCCGGCATCGAGGCCGCTCTGACCGACAAGGTCACCGCGGAGCGCGACGAGGAGCTGCGGGTCTTCCTCTCCGAGGCCCGCGTGGTCAAGGACGCCTTCGAGATCGCCGAGCTGGCGAAGGCCTGCGACATCACCGCGCGCGGTTTCGAGGACGTCGTGAAGGTCCTCGACAAGGCCGAGGCGACGAGCGAGCGCTACCTCGAGGGAACCTTCTTCCTCCGCGCCCGCATCGAGGGCAACGACATCGGCTACGGCTCGATCTGCGCCGCCGGCCCGCACGCCACCACGCTGCACTGGGTGCGCAACGACGGCGCGGTGCGTTCGGGCGAGCTGCTGCTCCTGGACGCCGGTGTGGAGACGAACGACCTCTACACCGCCGATGTGACCCGCACCCTTCCCATCAGCGGCACGTTCACGCCGCTCCAGCGGAAGATCTACGACGCGGTGTACGAGGCGCAGGAGGCCGGTATCGCCGCGGTGAGGCCCGGCGCCGGTTTCCGTGACTTCCACGACGCGGCGCAGCGCGTCCTCACCGAGAAGCTCGTCGAGTGGGGTCTGCTCGGCGACCTGTCCGTGGACAAGGTCCTGGAGCTGGGTCTCCAGCGCCGCTGGACCCTGCACGGCACCGGCCACATGCTCGGCATGGACGTCCACGACTGCGCCGCCGCGCGGACCGAGTCGTACGTCAACGGAACGCTGGAGCCCGGGGTCTGCCTCACGGTCGAGCCCGGCCTCTACTTCCAGGCCGACGACCTGACCGTGCCCGAGGAGTACCGCGGCATCGGTGTCCGGATCGAGGACGACATCCTCGTCACCGAGGACGGCAACCTGAACCTCTCGGACAAGCTGCCGCGGCAGGCCGACGAGGTCGAGGCGTGGATGGCCCGGCTCAAGGGCTGACCCGCCCGCTCCACGCGCCGGAGGACGCCCCGCTCAGGACACCATGAGCAGGGCGCCCTCCCGCCATTTCAGGACCTTGTCGAAGCTCACCACCGCGCCGGCGCGACCCGGCCGGTTGCCGAAGTGGACGTGATCGGCGAGCTGCTCGATCAGGCACAGGCCCCGCCCGTCCTCGGCGGTGAGCGGCGGGTACTGCGCGTACTGCGGCTCCAGCGGATGCGATGCGTGCTGCGGTGCGTGCTGCCGCTTCGGTACGGGCGGCTGCGCCTCGTACGGCCCCTGTGGCTGGTCCTGCTGGTGTGCTTCGTGCTGACGCAGCTGCTGCTGTGGTTCGTGGTGCTGTGCGGCATTGCGAAGCACGCGCCGCGCGGGGAAGCCGGGCCCGGAATCGGCGACTTCGATCCGGCAGGTCTCGCCGTCCAGATATGCGGTGACCCGGTACTGCCCGCAGGCCGTGCCGGACGGGTCCTCCCAGCTTTCCCGGAAGTCCCCGGCATCGCCCGGGCCGCCATGGGCCCCGCCGTGCTCGACCGCGTTCGCACAGGCCTCGCTGAGCGCGACCGACAGGTCGAAGGAGATGTCCGGGTCCACGCCCGCGGATTCCATCGTCCCGAGCAGGAACCGACGGGCGAGCGGAACGCTCGCAGCCTCGCGCCGCAAATGGAGTGACCACCAGATGCTCATGCTCCAGCCTCCTGGCTGCGGCTCGACATACCGATACGTATTGCCGCCCGGGGCCATTCGTAAGCACGGACGGGGTGTGAGACCGCTCATTCGGCGGATACCCATGCTCGCCACACCTGTGCATCCCCGGCCCACACAACCGTTCTGCCCCGTCAGTAACCAGTCCGAACAGCCCGGCGCACGGTCATTCGGGCGGAAGGCGACCTTCCGGACCTGCCGTACGGAGGCGGGGGGCCCAGTGCGATGATGTCCCGGCCATGTCTACGTCTGTGGGACGCGCCGGAGCCGGTCTACGGCTGCTGAGGGCCGCGGTGTTCGCCGCGGTCTGCGTTGCGTTGTCCGCTGCGGGGCATGCGCTGGCCGCCGGAACGGCCGTCCCCGGGTGGACCCTGCTCGCCGGATTCCTCGGAATCCTCGCGGTGGCGGCACCCCTCGCGGGACGCGAACGTTCGCTGCCGTCCATCGCCGCCGCTCTCGCCGGCGGACAGATCGCCCTGCACACCCTCTTCGGCATGGGCACGCACACCGCCTCGCCCCGGGCAACGGGCGATGACGACGCGCTCATCCGGTTCGCAGCGAACCTCGTCTGCGGCGCGGGGCCGGGCCGGCTGAACGCGAGCGACGCCCATCGCATCGTCACGACCGCGGGCATCGACCCGGTGTCGGTGGCCGGGCAGCCCCATCAGCACATCGCCGCCACGGCCTCCGGCGGGATGTTCGGCACGGGTACGGCCGGCCTCGCCGGCATGCTGCCCGGCCTGCCCATGCTGCTCGGTCACCTGCTGGCCGCGCTGGCCACCGGGTGGCTGCTGCGGCGCGGCGAGATCGCCCTGTTCCGGCTCGCCCGGCTGTCGGCGCACGGCGCCCAGCAGGTCGCGGCCGGGGCCCGGCTGCGTGCCCTGCGGGCCGCGCTCGCGCTCGTGGCCGCCCTGCGCGCCGGCCTCCCCGGCGGACCGACAACCGGTCCGCGCATCCCCCGTACCGCCGTGGACGCAGTGCACCCGGCCACCGGGGATCCCTTGCAGCACATGGTGATCAGGCGCGGGCCGCCTCCCGTACTCGCCCTCGCAGCCTGACGCGACGCCCTCCACGCGATGCACGCACGGCCCCTGCCACGCACCCCCTGCGGTGCGGGCACGGACGCCGTACGCACGCCGCTCGTGAGGAAGAGGTGTCGCGATGCCGGTGCGCATCCGCGCGCCGGAGCACCTTTCCCTTCGTGCCTTGTGGAGTGATCCCTGCCATGAACATTTCCCGCATCGCCCTCGCCGGCGGCGTCGCCGCGTCCTCCGTGCTGCTCCTCGCCGGTACGGCCTCCGCCCACGTCAGCGTCCAGCCCCAGGGCGAGGCCGCCAAGGGCGGGTACGCCGTCATCAACTTCAAGGTCCCCAACGAGCGCGACGACGCCTCGACGACCAAGCTCGAGGTCAACTTCCCGACCGACCACCCGCTGGCGTCCGTCATGCCGCAGCCGGTGCCCGGCTGGAACATCGAGGTCACCAAGAGCAAGCTGGCCAAGCCGCTCGACATGCACGGCAAGAAGATCAACGAGGCCGTCTCCAAGGTCACCTGGACCGCGGACGGCGGCAAGATCGGGCCCGGCCGCTTCCAGCAGTTCCCGCTCTCCGTCGGCCAGCTCCCCGAGGACGCCGACCAACTGGTGTTCAAGGCCATCCAGACGTACGACAACAAGCAGGTCGTGCGCTGGATCGAGGAGCAGAAGGACGGGGCCCAGGAGCCCGAGAGCCCCGCACCGGTCCTCAAGCTGACGGCGGCGACCGACGACGCACACGGCGCTCCTGCCGCTTCCGGCTCCGACTCCGCCGACAAGAACGCGGCCGGTGACCACGCGAAGGACGAGCAGACGACGGCTTCGGCATCGTCCTCCTCCAGTGACACCACGGCCCGGGTCCTCGGCGTCGTCGGCATCGTCGTCGGTGCCGCAGGCGTCGCCTTCGGCGTCCTGGCCGGCCGCCGGCGTACCGCCTGACCGCCCCGAAGCCCCACCCGTTACACCGACCCTCCAGGAATCAGCTCCATGGTTAAGAAGTCTGTGCTGGCCGCGGCGCTCGTCGTCGCGGCCACGCTCACCCTGTCCGCCTGCGGCGGCAGTGACAACGACGGCAAGAAGCCGATCGCCGACGTTTCGGTGGAAGCGAAGACCCAGGCCGCGACGGTGCTCGACCAGCCGTTCACCAAGCCTGATCTCGTCCTGACCGACACCCACGGCAAGAAGTACGACCTGCGCGAGCAGACCAAGGGCAAGCCGACGCTCATCTACTTCGGCTACACCAACTGCCCCGACGTCTGCCCGCTCATCATGAGCAACATCGCGATCGCCAAGAAGGCTCTTCCCGAGGCCGACCAGGACAAGCTCCAGGTCGTGTTCGTCACCACCGACCCGGAGCGGGACACCCCGTCCTCACTGGGCAGCTGGCTCAAGGCCCAGGACCCGTCCTTCGTCGGTCTCACCGGCGACTTCCCGACCATCCAGGCGGGCGCACGGCAGATCGGCATCGGGATCGACGCTCCGAAGAAGGAGAAGGACGGCACGGTCGTCTCGATGCACGGATCCCAGGTCATCGCGTTCTCCCCGAAGACCGACAAGGGGTACGTGCTGTACAGCGAGGACACCACGCCCGACGACTACACCAAGGACCTCCCCAAGATCGTCAAGGGGGAGAATCCGTGAACCGCCGCACCACCCTCGCCGGCGTCCTGGCCCTTTCCACGGGCCTGACGCTGGCGGGGTGCTCGTCCTCGGACGGCAAGCCGGAACTGAAGGTCAGCGGTGCGTTCATGCCGCAGCCCGTCAGCGACATGGCAGCCGCCTTCCTCGTCGTACGGAACGACGGCGGCAGCGGCGACCGGCTCACCTCGGTCACCAGCCCGCTCTCGGACGACGTCACGATCCACGAGACGAAGAACCAGGCCATGCGCATGGTGACGTCCTTCGACGTACCGGCGGGCGGTGAGCTGGACCTGGAACGCGGTGGAAACCACATCATGTTCGCGAAGCTCAAGCAGCAGCCCAAGCAGGGCGAGAAGGTGTCCGTGGAACTGCACTTCGAGAAGGCCGGCCGCATCAAGGTCGACCTTCCCGTGAAGGAGACCACCCACAACCCGAAGAAGCAGTGAGGGACTGACCGACCATGACAGCCACCGCCCCGCACTTCGGGCCGTCCCCGTCCGCCGCACGACGGCCGCTCGCCGCGGCCGGACTCCTTGCCGCCCTGGCCGGCATGGTGTTCGGTCTGCTGCTGGCCGTCGCGGGCCCCGCATCGGCCCACGCCGCACTCACCGGGAGCGATCCGCAGGACGGGGCGGTGGTCGCCGCCGCACCCAAGGAGGTCACACTCACCTTCTCCGAACAGGTCGCCATGGGCGAGGGCTCCATCCGGATCCTGGACCCCGACGGCAAGCGCGCCGACACCGAGGGCGCCCCGCGCGACCTGGGCGCCGGCTCCACCGTGAAGTACGGCGTCACGCTGCACACCGGACTGCCCGACGGCACGTACACCGTCGCCTGGCAGGCCGTCTCCGCCGACAGCCATCCGGTCTCCGGCGCCTTCACGTTCTCCATCGGCGCCCCCTCCGAGACCACCGTCGCCCTCCCGGACAACGAGGCCGGCGGGGGTCTCGTCGGCACGCTCTACGGCATCGCGCGCTACGCCGCGTACGCCGGATTCATCGTGCTCGTCGGCGGCGCCGCCTTCGTGCTGGCCTGCTGGCAGCGCGGAGCGGGCGCGCGCCCGCTGCAGCGACTCGTCGTCCGCGGCTGGCTGACCCTCACCGCGGCCACGATCGCGATGCTGCTGCTGCGCACCCCTTACACCGGTTCCGGGAAGCTCGGCGATGCCTTCGACCTCGACGGTCTGAAAGCGGTCCTCGACACCAAGCCCGGCGCCGCGCTCGTCTCGCGGCTGCTGCTGCTGGGCGCCAGTGCGCTGTTCATCGCGGTGCTGTTCGGCACGTACGCGAAGCGCGAGGACGAACGCGAGAAGAAGGACCTCACCTTCGGCCTCGCCATCGGCGGCGCGGTCATCGCCGCCGGGATCGCCGGGACCTGGGCCCTTGCCGAGCACGCGTCGGCCGGGATCCAGCCGGGCATCGCCATGCCCGTGGACGTGCTCCACCTGCTGGCCGTCGCAGCCTGGCTGGGCGGGCTGGCGGCCCTGCTGGTCGCGCTGTACCGCACGCCCGGCATCACCGCCGCCGCAGTACGGCGCTTCTCCCGGATCGCGTTCATCAGCGTGCTCGTACTCACCGCGACCGGGATCTACCAGTCGTGGCGTCAGGTCGGTTCCTGGTCCGCGCTGACCGGCACCGGATACGGACAGCTGCTCCTCGTCAAGGTGGGGCTCGTCGCCGTTCTTGTCGGGGTCGCCTGGATCTCGCGCCGGTGGACGGCGCGGCTGGCAGTCGGTGGGGGCGTGGACGACGCCGCCCCGACCGGCACGACCGGGGCGGCGGACACGGAGGCTGCGGAGGGGACGGGATCACCGGAACCCGCCGGCCTCGACGATCCGGTCCGGGCCACCCAGCTCGCCCGGCAGCAGGCCGCCGTGGCAACCGCCGAGAAGAAGCGGATACGGGACGCCGACCCCGACCGGTCCGGCCTGCGCCGCTCGGTGCTGGCCGAGGTCGGCGTCGCGGTGGCACTGCTGGCGGTCACCACCATCCTGACCTCGACCGAGCCCGGCCGTACCGAGGAGGAGGCGGCGCGCTCCTCGACCGCGGCCGCCGCGCCCGCTGCGAGCGGCCCCATCAATCTCACCCTGCCCTTCGACACGGGCGGCAAGAACGGCAAGGGCACGGTCAAAATGGACCTCGACCCGGGGCGCACCGGAGCCAACGTGGTCCATCTGTGGATCGACGGCATCGACGGAAAGGCCATGGACGTCCCCGAGGTGAAGCTCGCCTTCACCCTGAAGTCCAAGGACATCGGTCCCCTTCCGGCCCTCCCCGTCCGGCTGACGGAGGGGCACTGGACCGCCACCGGCGTCCAGATCCCGATCGCGGGCAACTGGAACGTCGCGGTGACGGTGCGGACCTCGGACATCGACCAGACGACGGTCGACAAGAACGTGAAGATCGGCTGAGCGGGACCGTGAGCGGAAACAGCGCGAAGAGCAGGAACAACACCGGCGGGCCGGGCAGCACGAGCAGCAGAACCGGGCACACCGGCGGGGGCGCGGACGCCCCGGCCGCCGGCACGGTCTCCCGGCGCCGTCTGCTCGGCACGGCGGGCGCGGCCGGGGCGACCGGTCTCGTCCTCGGCGCGGCCGGTGGCGCGGCCGGCTATGCCGCGACGCGGGACGAGGCACCGACAGCGCTGACCTCCGTCGGCTCCTCCGAGGTGATGTTTCACGGGAAACATCAACCGGGGATCACCACTCCGCTTCAGGCACGCGGTCATCTCATCGCCTTCGACCTGTCCCCCGGTGCCGGGCGCAAGGAGGCAGCCGCTCTGATGCGCCGCTGGTCGGCCGTGGCGCAGCGCCTGATGGCCGGCGAGCCCGTCGTGGGCGGCGCGGCGGACGGCACGGGGCACGACACCGGCATCGCGCTGGACGCCGGGCCGTCCTCGCTGACCGTCACCTTCGGCTTCGGCGCAGGCTTCTTCGAACGCACGGGCCTGGCGGACCACCGGCCACCGGGACTCGACCCCTTGCCACCGTTCTCCTCCGATCACCTCGACACCGCCCGCTCCAACGGCGACCTCTGGGTGCAGATCGGCGCCGACGACGCGCTCGTCGCGTTCCACGCTCTGCGGGCCGTACAGAAGGAGGCTGCTTCGACGGCCACCGTGCGCTGGCAGATGAACGGCTTCAACCGCACGCCCGGCGCCACCACGAAGCCGATGACCGCCCGCAATCTCATGGGGCAGATCGACGGCACCGGCAACCCGAAACCCGCCGACGACGACTTCGACCGGCGCGTCTTCGTCCCGGCAGGTGGCAGCGACGCCAAGTACGACTGGCTGGCGGGCGGTTCGTACGCGGTGGTCCGGCGCATCAGGATGCTGCTCGACGACTGGGAGAAGCTCCCGGTGGAGCGCCAGGAACGAGTCATCGGCCGGCGCAAGGCGGACGGCGCCCCGCTCAGCGGCGGCACCGAGACCACCGCGATGGACCTCGACAAGGCGGGTCCCGGCGGCAAGCTCCTCATCCCCGACAACGCACACGCCCGGATCTCCTCCCCCGAGCGCAACAGCGGCGCGGCCATGCTGCGCCGCCCGTTCTCGTACCACGACGGCATCGCCGCGGACGGCACCCCGGATGCCGGGCTGCTGTTCATCTGCTGGCAGGCGGATCCGCTGCGGGGCTTCGTTCCGGTGCAGCGGAAACTCGACCGGGGAGACGCCCTTTCGCCGTTCCTCCGCCACGAGGCGAGCGGTCTGTTCGCGGTGCCTGGCGGTGCGGCGGACGGGGAGTACGTAGGTCAGCGGCTGCTGGAGTCCTGAGCCACCACGGCGCATTAGGGTGACGGTATGTCCGCCACGCGCTACGCCTATCTCGGCCCCGAAGGCACCTTCACCGAGGTCGCCCTCCGTACGCTCCCGGAAGCCGCCACCCGCGAACTCGTCCCGATGGTCTCCGTACCGGCGGCCCTGGACGCGGTACGCAACGGCACCGCCGCCGCGGCACTCGTACCGATCGAGAACTCCGTCGAGGGCGGCATCACCACCACCCTCGATCAGCTGACCAGCGGTGAACCGCTGATGATCTACCGCGAGGTGCTGCTCTCCATCACCTTCGCGCTGCTGGTGCGGCCCGGCACCAAGCTGTCCGACGTCAAGACGGTCACCGCACACCCTGCCGCTCAGCCGCAGGTGCGCAACTGGATGGCCGCCCATCTCCCGCAGGCCGTGTGGGAGTCGGCGGCCTCCAACGCGGACGGCGCGCGGCTCGTACAGGAGGGACGTTATGACGCCGCCTTCGCCGGGGAGTTCGCGGCGGCGACGTACGGCCTCGAACCGCTGGTGACCGAGATCCATGACGCGGAGAACGCTCAGACCCGCTTCGTGCTGGTCGGCCGGCCGGCCCGGCCGGCGGCGCCGACCGGCGCGGACAAGACCTCCGTGGTCATCTGGCTGGGAGACGACCACCCGGGCGCGCTGCTCGAACTGCTCCAGGAGTTCGCGGTGCGCGGGGTCAACCTGATGCTGATCCAGTCCCGGCCGACGGGTGCGGGGATCGGGAACTACTGCTTCGCGGTGGACGCCGAGGGTCATATCTCCGACCGCAGGGTGGGTGAGGCGTTGATGGGGCTGAAGCGGATCTGCCCCAGGGTGCGGTTCCTCGGCTCCTATCCGCGAGCCGGTGTGGAGCCGGCGGATGTGCGTCCGCTGCGCGCGGGCACATCGGACGCGGCGTTCACGGAGGCCTCCGACTGGCTGGCGCGGAACCAGGACGGCCGGGCCTGACGGACCGGTCGCCCAACGGCTCGGTGAGCCTGCCGACTCGGTCGCCCAACGGCTCGGTGAGCCTGACGGCTCGGTCGCCAACAGCTCTGTGGGACTGGCGGCTCGGCGGCTTGCAGGACTGGCCCCGAGCCGGCCGGACGCATGCCTGTGCGGCTGGTGCGATCAACGGATTGTCACTACCGCCCAAGTTATCCACAGGCGCACGTCTCGACCTGGGGACAAGTCGACACCGCAATGCGACAAGGTCGACAAATCCGTCCAGCTCACCCAGACCCGTCCACAGTCCGGCAGGTCGTGTGGTGTCAGTCCAATTCCGATGATCAACTCTTTAGAGCGAGCAATTCCCACCCGAACGAGCACGCGAAGCGGGTTTGAGCGGTGAATCCACATGCCGTCACGGGGCTTTCGGAATGATCTCTTCCATGTCCACAGAACTTCCTCACAGGCTGTGGATAACTTTGGCGAACTGCCCATTCCTGTGGACAAGCGGCAGCCAACTCCCTTTCCAGGCAAGGCCGATACGTCAAGAGACATGCGCCCTTCTGCCCCATTTAGGGGAATAGGACCTCGTTCTTGACGACGTCACCCAATGCCGATCACCGATTCCCCTTCAGCATTACCAATACCGGCAATTCGGGCAAAGTGACACGCTTGGCAATATCGGTTCGAGCTACCGAAGCCGACACCGGTAGCCTGGAGGGGTGATTGACCTTCGCCTGCTTCGTGAGGACCCCGACCGTGTTCGCGCCTCCCAGCGCGCCCGTGGAGAGGACGTCGCACTCGTCGACGCCCTTCTCTCCGCCGACGAACGGCGCAGGTCGTCCGGGGTCCGGTTCGACGAACTCCGTTCCGAGCAGAAATCGCTCGGCAAGCTCATCCCCAAGGCCTCTCCGGAGGAGCGCGCCGAGCTCCTGAAGAAGGCTGAGCAGCTCAAGGCCGACGTCAAGGCGGCCGACGCGGCTCAGGACGAGGCGGACGCGGAGACCAAGAGCCTGCTGCTGCGGCTCGGCAACATCGTCCACGCGGACGTGCCGGTCGGCGGCGAGGAGGACTTCGTCGTCCTCGAGACGCACGGCACCATCAGGGATTTCGGTGCCGAGGGCTTCGAGCCCAAGGACCACCTGGAGCTCGGCGAGGCTCTCGGCGCCATCGACATGGAGCGCGGCGCCAAGGTGTCCGGCTCGCGCTTCTACTACCTGACGGGCGTCGGCGCGCTGCTGGAGCTCGCCCTCGTCAATGCGGCGATCGCCCAGGCCACCGAGGCCGGCTTCATCCCGATGCTCACTCCGGCGCTGGTCCGTCCGCGCGCCATGGAGGGCACCGGCTTCCTCGGCCAGGCCGCGGAGAACGTCTACCACCTGGAGAAGGACGACTACTACCTGGTCGGCACCTCCGAGGTACCGCTCGCCGCGTACCACATGGACGAGATCATCGACGCGGACAAGCTCCCGCTGCGCTACGCCGGCTTCTCGCCGTGCTTCCGCCGTGAGGCCGGTACGTACGGCAAGGACACCCGTGGCATCTTCCGCGTCCACCAGTTCGACAAGGTCGAGATGTTCTCGTACGTCGACCCGGCGGACGCCGAGGCCGAGCACCAGCGCCTCCTGGACTGGGAGAAGCAGTGGCTCACGGCCCTGGGTCTGCCCTTCCAGGTGATCGACGTCGCCACCGGCGACCTGGGCTCCTCCGCCTCCAGGAAGTTCGACTGCGAGGCCTGGATCCCGACCCAGGGCAAGTACCGCGAGCTGACCTCCGCCTCCAACTGCGGCGGCTTCCAGGCACGCAGGCTGTCCGTCCGGATGCGTGACAACCGCGACGGCAAGAAGGTCCTCCAGCCGCTGGCCACGCTGAACGGCACGCTCTGCGCCGTACCGCGCACCATTGTGGCGATCCTGGAGAACCACCAGCTGGCCGATGGTTCGGTACGGGTGCCCGAGGTGCTCCGTCCGTACCTGGGCGGGCGCGAGTTCCTCGAGCCGGTCGCCAAGTGACCTTCCCCTACAAGCTCGTCGCGACCGACCTCGACGGCACGCTGCTGCGTGACGACGACACGGTCTCCGAGCGCACGCGCGAGGCACTGGCCGCGGTCACCGCGGCCGGTGCGGCGCACATCATCGTCACCGGCCGCGCCGTCCCGTGGACCCGGCACATCCTGGACGACCTGGGCTACGAAGGTCTTGCGGTCTGCGGCCAGGGTGCGCAGGTGTACCACGCGGGCGAGCACAAGCTGCTGACGTCACTGACGCTGGACCGTCAGCTCGCCGGCCTCGCCCTGTCCAAGGTCGAGGCCGAGGTCGGTCCACTGGCACTGGCCGCGAGCCGTGACGGGCTCGACGGCGAGGTGCTGGTCGGACCGGGCTACCGCGTACAGGAAGGTCCGCTTCCGGCCGTCCGTGTCGAGGACCCGGCCGAGATGTGGTCCGCTCCGCTGAACAAGGTCTACATACAGCACCCCGGTCTGGACGACGACGCGCTGGCGAAGGCCGCGCGGTCGGCGGTCGGCAATCTGGTGGACGTGGTCATGGCGGGTCCCGGGGTCGTGGAGATCCTGCCGCTGGGGCTCAGCAAGGCCACCGGCCTCTCGCTTGCCGCACGCCGGCTGGGCGTGAAGGCGGCGGACACGATCGCCTTCGGTGACATGCCGAACGACATCCCGATGTTCGCCTGGGCACAGCACGGTGTGGCCATGGCCAACGCGCACGAGGACCTGAAGGCCGTCGCCCAGGAGATCACCGCGTCGAACGAGCACGACGGAATCGCCGTGGTGCTGGAGCAGCTGCTCTAGGAGTCGGCGGCGCCGACTTCCGCGGCATCTTCGGGACCGGGACCTTGCGGCGTCCGCGGGGCCGGGTTCCTGCGGCGGAGGATGCGCGGATCGAACGCGCGCGGGGCTTTCGGCCCCGACGACGGCTTAGCAAGCCGCTGCCTTACCACTCGGCCAATCCTCCGGGAGGGCGGCCGTGCGCGATGCGCATGGACGGCCGCCCGGGCGTGCTGCTCGGAGCGGCTCGGCGGAGCAGTCGCTGACTACTCCGGTGCCCGCTCGGGCACGCCCTGCTGGGAGCTCGACGGACTCGGACTCTCGGTCATCGCCGCGCTCCTCTCCCGGTCTGTGGGCTCGTTCCCGGCGTGTGCCGTACTGCTTACTGTGCCGTGCCCCCGATGGCCGGTGCCACCCGATTTCGGGTGGCACCGGCCATCGGGTCTTCTCAGCGGTTCCTGTTGCGGCGGCTCAGGTCCTTCAGGTTGCGTGCGAGCTCGTCCATGCGCCCGTCGAGCCGGACGATGTCCTCGGACACCCCGCCCAGCCGCACGCTCATGGCGCCGACCACCTGATGCGTGACCTCCAGCCTCCGGTCGAGGACGTCGAGCCGGTGCGACATCCGGTTGAGGACCGGCCCGAGCTCCTGCAGAGCGGTGCCGACTCCCGCGAGGCAGCTTTCGACCCGGGTGACGCGGTGTTCGAGCGAGGCGTACCCCGCGCGCAGGTCCTGCTCGGCGTCGAGGAGATACGTACGGACGCATCGGGCGATGTCGCTGTCGCGAAGAAGCATGGCGACGTTGAGGACGGTCCTGCGGGTGTAGAGGCGGAGCTGAGTAGCCGCCTGTGGATAACTTTCCGCCTGCTCACCACCCCATAGCGACACCATGTCGCTATGGAAGGATCGCAGTTCAGAGCCTCGCAGTACGCGCATCCCGTTCTGCGCGAGCTCGTCCTGGTGCCGGTCGGTGAGCCTCCTGACTGCGCCTGTGGATACTTCGAAGTACCTGGCCACGTCCTCGGTGCGAACGTGAACTCCGTCCGGGAGCATGACAAGGCCCTTCACCTTGTCCAGGACGTCGACGCGCCCCATCTGTTCGACGCGCAGCGCGCGTGATTCGAGCAGGGCGACTTCCGTGGGCATGGGCGTGCCTTCCGTTCGTGGGATGCGGTGCCGGACTGACAGCCCTCTCCCCGGGCCTCAGGGGCGGAGGACGCTCACGGTTGCCACTCACTCAATGACCGACCGGTGGGTGTTCCCTCACCGCATCGGCTCTCCCGAATTTCACGAAAGCTCGACGCCACAGATTCCAGTTGCCTCCACGCATCACGGACAACGAGCCGATAACCGTACAGTCACGCGTGCGACTGTCCGATATACGGCAACCCCCGCCCGATGGGCGGGGGTTGCCGTATCGCTGGGCCTCTGTGCTCACTCCTCGCCGGCGAGCTTCAGGGTGCGCAGCTTCTGGCCCGCGTACCAGGTCGCCGCCACCGTGACCCCGGCCAGGAGCACCGTCGCGACCGGCAGCCCGACGTCGGAGGTGATCGCGCCGCCCCCGCCCACCTTCTCCGCCAGCGCGAGGGACCACTGCTGCACGCTGAGCGTGCGCGCACCGGGCACCAGACTGCCGAAGAGGGCCTCCCACACCAGTGCGTAGACGAGTCCGAGGACCACCGCGTGCCGGCTGACCGTGCCCAGCAGCAGGAACAGCGCGCTGTAGGCGATCGAGGCCACCAGCGCCGCGATCGTGTACGCCACCGCGATCTGCTGGCCGTTGCCGTTGAGGATCAGGCCGGCGATCAGGGTCGGGACCGCCGAGAACACCATCGTCACCGCGATCGCCACGATCAGCTTGGTGAAGATGATCGTCGGCCGGGTCACCGGCTTGGCCAGCAGATAGACGATCGAACCGTCGTCGATCTCCGGCCCGATGGCTCCGGTCCCGGCGATCACACCGATCAGCGGCACCATGGTGGCGATGGCGAAGCCGCCCAGCACGTCCGAGGCCACCTGGTCGTCGGCCCCGGCGAACATCCGTACCGCCACCGCGATGACGATCAGAAGTGCGGGCAGGACGAAGAGGATGGCGGCCCGGCGCCGGCCGAGCAGGGCCCGGTAGGTGAGCCGGGCGACTGTGGGGTCGTACATGACGTCACAGCTCCTTTCAGGCCACTACTCAGGCCGCTACGAGATAGGAAAAGACCGATTCGAGGGACTCGTCGGACGGCGAAACGGTCAGAAGGCGAATGCCCTGATCGCGTGCCACCTTCGGCAGCAGCGTCGTGAAGCGTCCGAAGTCGACGGCCTGGATACGCAGGGCGTTCTCGCCGAGGTCGACCTCGATCCCGGCCGTCGACGGGTCGGCGATGAGCGCGGCCGCAAGGGCGCGGTCGTCGCTGGACCGTACGAGATAGCGGTGCGGGCGGTCCGTCATCAGCCGGCGGATCTTCCGGAAGTCACCGGACGCCGCGTGCCGGCCGGCCACGATCACCTCGATGTGCGAGGCGAGTTGCTCGACCTCTTCGAGGATGTGGGAGGAGAAGAGAACCGTACGGCCCTCCGCCCCCATCCGTCGCAGCAGTTCCATCAGCTGCATTCGCTGACGCGGGTCCATGCCGTTGAACGGCTCGTCGAGCAGCAGCACGGACGGGTTGTGGACCAGGGCGGACGCCATCTTCACGCGCTGGCGCATGCCCTTGCTGTACGTGGAGATCTTGCGGTCCTGCGCGTACTCCATCTGGACCGTGGCCAGCGCGGCGGCGGCCTCCGCGTCGCCGAGGCCGTGCAGTTCGGCGTTGGCCACCACGAATTCGCGGCCGGTCAGGAAGTCGTACATCCCCTCCCGCTCCGGCACGATGCCGAGCTGCCGGTACACGGCTTCATTGCGCCAGATCGCCTTGCCGTCGAGCGTGACCGTGCCCGTCGACGGGGCGAGGAATCCGGCCATCATGTTGATCAGCGTGGACTTGCCGGCGCCGTTGGGGCCGAGCAGACCGGTGACGCCCGGCCCCACGGTCATGCTCACGTCGTTGACGGCGACCACATTGCCGAACCAGCGGGACGTGTGGTCGATCTCGATGGTGGTCACAGCCCGACCCTCCGGTAGCGGCGCATCAGTACGGCGTACGAGCCGGCGACGAGCGCGAGAACAACGATCAGATAGACCACACCTGCGCCGGCCCCCGGGCCTTCCCCTCCGGGGAAGGCGGAGGTCGCCCCGAGGAACGCGGTCTGTACACCGTCGACCAGCGTGATCGGGGAGAAGAGCCCCAGCCACGGCACGGCGCCGGTGGACCCCGTGGACCAGGCGATGCCCTGGATCGTGCTGACGGCGCCGAACGTGATGGTCAGCACCGCGATGACCGCCGCGACGCCGAAGCCGCGCCGCGGGGTGAGAGCGGCCATCACCAGGCCGAGACCGGCGAAGAGCACGGACAGCAGAGCCACCGACACCATCCCCTGGGCGAACCACTTGGTCTGGTCGGCGAAGTCGAACTTCCCCAGCAGCGCACCCACGTACAGGATGACCAGCGGCGCACCGGTGAGGACGAGGAGCGCGGAGACCATGGCCGCGAACTTGGCGAGAACGTAGTCGGTGCGCTCGATCGGCCGGGAGAAGTACAGCGGGACGCTCTTGAACCGCAGGTCCCTGGAGACCGACTGGGGCGCCTGCGCGGCGATGAACAGACCGATGACGGCCTGCAGATAGATCGCGAACCTGGTGTACTGGATCGGCAGCTTCGTCGCGTTCGGAGTGGCGATGGCGACCGCCACGAGAATCGCCGCGACCAGGCACATCACGCCGAACAGCAGCATGGGCAGCACCTTCGACTTGGCCGAGCGGCCGAGTCCGAATGAGCCCCGCAGCGACTGCGAGTACAGCGAGCGGCGGGCATAGGCACGTCCCAGCCGCGGGCCGTCGTAGGCGCGGTAGCCGATGTTGTGGATCCGGGAGGTCTCGCTCCCGGTCGCGGCGCCGGTCTCAGTGCTCATCGCTACCGCTCCCCTTCTGCTGTACGGCTCCGGCGGCCACGGACGCGTTCTGCGCCACGGCCTGAGCCGCCGGTGCCTCTTCGGTACGGAAGACCTCGGCGATGTGGTGGCGGCGCTGTTCCATCCGGACGAGGCCGAGACCGAGGCCGGCGACGGTGTCGCGGACGAGGTCGTACGTCTCCTCGCCGGTCGCCTCGATCAGCAGGATGTGGCCCGCGCCGGGCAGCCCTTCCGTGTCCAGTCCGTCGAGCCCCACCAGCTTGATCCCCGCACCGGTGAGGACCTGCCGCAGGGCGTCGGTCCCGTCGGGGTGGGTGTCGCTGTCGGTGACCTCGACCGCGAGGGTCGTGGTGGTCTGGGTGAAGTCGCTGGTGGAGCTGGAGCGCAGCAGCGCTCCGCCGTCGATGACGACGACGTGGTCGCAGGTGCGTTCCAGCTCGCCCAGGAGGTGGGACGTGACCAGGACCGAGATGCCGAAGTCGGTGTGGATCCGCCGGATCAGCCCGAGCATCTCGTCGCGGCCGACCGGGTCCAGTCCGTTCGTCGGCTCGTCGAGGAGGACCAGTTGCGGGTCGTGGACCAGGGCCTGGGCCAGTTTCACCCGCTGCTTCATACCGGTCGAGTAGCCGCCGATGGGACGGTAGCGCTCCTCGTACAGGCCGACGTGGCGCAGGGTGTCCGCGGTGCGTTCACGGGCGGCGGTCGGTGGCAGCCCGGACATCCGTGCCATGTGGACGACGAACTCGGTGGCCGAGACGTCGGGCGGCAGGCAGTCGTGTTCCGGCATGTAGCCGACCCGTTCCCGGATGGCGGCGCCGCTGGTCGAGACGTCGAGCCCGAGCACCGCGGCCCGGCCCTCGGTCGCGGGGGACAGACCCAGCAGGATCTTGATCAACGTGGACTTGCCGGCTCCGTTGGCGCCCACCAGCCCGGTCACACCGGGGCCGATGTCCAACGAGAGCCGGTCAAGCGCGGTCACCCGGGGGAACCGCTTGCTCAGGCTTTCGGTCGCAATCACAGTCACGTCATCGACGGTAGTGGCGCGGGCCACACCGGTCGTCAGACCTGGCGGCTGGATTCCCGTCAGACTCCAGATGTACGGACCCGTAGGGGGACCCCATGAAGGAGGACCGCGGCGCCGGCGGCTCGCGGTGGAGCGGACCGCTCCCGGAGTTGTCCACAGCTCCCGCACACCCCTTGACGTAGCCGCCGGACATTGTCACATTCATCAGTGTCACGTTACGGGCACGTACCGCACACGGCAGGGAACGGACGGTGGCATGGCTTCGCGAGTGAAAGACGAACAAGCCCCGGAGCTCGAGGGGTTCAGAGAAGTACAGCGTCTCGCGTACGCCTGTGCGGAAGCGGTCGCCGCCCGTCTGAAGCCGGGGGTGACGGAGCGGGAGGCGGCCCGGATGCAGCGCGAGTGGCTGCGCGAGCGCGGGGTGCGGGACTGGTTCCATCTCCCCTTCGCCTGGTTCGGGGACCGCACGGCGTTCACCGGGTTCAAGATCCCACTGCAGTTCTTCCCGACCGACCGGCAGCTGGAGCCGGGGATGCCGTTCATCCTCGACATGGCCCCGGTGTACAAGGGATTCACGGCGGACATCGGATACTCCGGCTGCCTCGGGCTCAACCCGCTGCACGACCGGCTGCTCGCCGACCTGGAGGCCCACCGCGAGCTCATCCTGCGCGAGGTGCGCGAGCGGCGCCCGCTGCGCGGGATCTACGAGGACGTCGAACGCCTGATGATCAGGCAGGGTTACGCCAACCGGCACCGCGCCTACCCCTTCGGCGTCATCGCCCACAAGGTCGACAGGGTCGTCGAACGCCGTTGGTCTCCCCAGGTGTTCGGGTTCGGCACCCAGTCACTCAAGGGGCTGCTGAGCGACGCGGTGCACGGACACCGGGATGGCTGGTCGCCGCTCTGGAGTCCGTACCGCTTCTCCGATCACCCCCCGCAGCCGGGCCTGTGGGCGGTCGAGCCCCACCTCGGATTCCGGGGTACGGGTGCGAAGTTCGAGGAGATCCTGGTCGTCACCGACTCCCGGGATCCGGAGCAGAGTGCCTTCTGGCTGGACGACGATCTGCCGCATGTGCGGCGCTGGGCCGAGGAGAAGGTGGCGGCGTGAGTCTGCTGAATCTGCCGGGGGCGCGCGAGCGCCGTGTGTCCACAGGCGGTATCGACCTGTGCGTCGTAGAGCTGGGCAACGCGACGAACCCCACGATCGTTCTGGTGCACGGCTATCCGGACAGCAAGGAGGTCTGGACGCAGGTCGCACGGCAGCTCGCCGAGCGGTGGCACGTCGTGCTGTACGACGTGCGCGGGCACGGCCGGTCGACGGCGCCCGTTCCGCTGCGCGGAGGCTTCACGCTGGAGAAGCTGACCGATGACTTCCTCGCCGTGGCCGACGCGGTGAGCCCGGACCGCCCGGTGCATGTGGTCGGGCACGACTGGGGTTCGGTACAGGCCTGGGAGTTCGCGACGGTCAGCCGTACCGAGGGCCGGATCGCCTCCTTCACCTCGATGTCCGGCCCGTCCCTGGACCACTTCGGGCACTGGATCAAACGGCGCATGTCCCGGCCCACCCCGCGCCGGGTCGGCGAGTTGCTGGGCCAGGGCGCCAAGTCCTGGTACGTGTACATGCTGCACACCCCGATGCTGCCCGAGCTCGCCTGGCGCGGCCCGCTCGGCAAGCAGTGGCCGCGCATCCTGGAGCGGCTGGAGAAGGTGCCCCCCGGCGACTACCCGACGCCGTCCCTGCCCGACGACGCGGCTCACGGGGCCTGGCTCTACCGCGACAACGTCCGGTCGCGGCTGCGCAGGCCGCGCGCCGACGCGTTCGCGCATGTGCCGGTCCAGCTGATCACGCCGACCGGCGACATATTCCTCTCGGAACAGCTCTACGACGAACTCGACTCCTGGGTACCGCAGCTGACCAGACGCTCGCTGCCCGCCAAGCACTGGGTGCCGCGCACCAGGCCGGACCAGCTGGCGTCCTGGATCGGCGAGTTCGCCGCTGCCAACGAGGCCGCGCTGCAGGGCGGCACCCCCGTGCAGGACACCGCGCCGAAGGGGACGTACGCAGACCGGTTCGGCGGGCAGCTCGTCCTGGTGACGGGCGCGGCCGGCGGAATCGGCCGGGCCACGGCGTTCGCGTTCGCCGAGGCCGGCGCCCGTGTGGTGGCGGTGGACCGGGACGCGGAGGGCGCGGGCCGGACGGCCGAGCTGGCCCGGCTGATCGGCGCCCCGGCCGCCTGGGCCGAAGCGGTCGACGTCAGCGACGAGCAGGCGATGGAGAAGCTCGCCGAGAAGGTCGCCGCCGAGTACGGCATCGTCGATGTGCTGGTCAACAACGCCGGGATCGGGCTCTCCGGCTCGTTCCTGGAGACGACGTCCGAGGACTGGAAGAACGTTCTCGACGTGAATCTGTGGGGTGTCATCCACGGCTGCCGGCTCTTCGGCAAGCAGATGGCCGACCGCGGCCAGGGCGGCCACATTGTCAACACGGCCTCAGCAGCCGCGTATCAGCCCTCCCGCGCGCTGCCCGCGTACAGCACGTCGAAGGCCGCCGTGCTGATGCTCAGCGAATGCCTGCGCGCAGAGCTCGCCGAGAAGTCGATCGGGGTCAGCGCGATCTGCCCCGGCATCGTCAACACGAACATCACCGCGACGACGCGTTTCGCCGGGGCGGACGCGGCGGAGGAGAAGCGGCTGCAGCAGCGGACGAGCAAGCTGTACGGGAAGCGCAACTACCCGCCGGAGAAGGTCGCCGAGGCGATCCTCAGGGCGGTGGTGCGCAATCAGGCCGTCGTCCCGGTGACCCCGGAGTCCCATGCGGCACGGTTCCTGTCCCGGCTCAGCCCGGGTGTGCTGCGCGGCGTCGCACGGCTGAAGCCGCCGCTGTGAGCGGCCCCGGGCCGTCGCCGGCGGGCGGACGGACAGCAGCCGAGTACCGGATCGAGGACCTGGCACACGCCAGTGGCGCCACGGTCCGCACGATCCGCGCCTACCAGGACCGCGGACTGCTGCCGACTCCCGAGCGGCGGGGCAGGGCCAACGTGTACCGCGACACCCATCTCGCCCGCCTCCGGCAGATCGCCGATCTGCTCGACCGCGGCTACACCCTGGCCAGCATCAAGGAGTTGCTGGACGCCTGGGACACGGGACGCGGGCTCGGCGGGGTGCTCGGGCTCGTTGCCGAGGTGCACGGTCCGTGGACGGACGAGCGGGCTGACCGGATCACCCGCGCCGAGCTCGAGGTGAAGTTCGGCGGTGCTCCCGACGAACAGGCAGTCGCCGAAGCGGTGGACCTGGGCGTGCTCGAGCGGATCCCGGGACGCGACGACGAGTTCCTGGTGCCGAGCCCCCAAGAGCTGGCCGTCGCCTTTGAGTTGTATGCGGCAGGTGTCCCGCTCTCCGCAATCTCCGGGCATCTGAGAGAACTTCGCGGCCAGGTCGAGCAGATAGCCTGCCGTTTCCTTGAGTTCACCACCGAGCACGTCTTCGCCCGCTATCTCGGTCACCGTCCGCCGACCGATGCGGACGCGTCCGAAGCGGCCTCGATGGTGCGGCGGCTCCGCCCGCTCGCGCAGCAGACGGTGGACGCGGAACTGGCGCGGGCGATGCGGACGTTCGCCACCCGGCATCTGGAACACCACCTCGCGACGACGGGCCCCCTGTCCTCCGGGTCCGCCACCCCGCCGCCGGTCTCGGTCACGCTGCCGGCCCGGACAATCACCGCAGTGGAGCGGCTCGTTGGCAGGGAGAGCACCACCGCCTTCATCGAAGCCGCCACCGAACGAGAGGTGCAGACAAGAACATTGGACACTCTTGCCTCATCTCACCACAACACAGACATAGTTGATCAAGTCGGTTAATTTGCCGCGCACTTGTCCACAGATTCATCAAATTCCCTGTGGATAACCCGAGTTGGCTGTGGATCAAACCTGTGGACGAATATTGCTGCCTCGAATCACGCACAAAACCGGATGCGCCGGTGACGTTGCCACGGGACGCTGAACGGATGGATGAAAGACGCACCGTGAAGGTGTCCAAGTACCTCTCGAAACACCTGCGGCATCAACCCGAGCGGATCGGGATCACGCTCGACCCAAACGGCTGGGTGGCCATCGACGAACTGCTGGCGGCAACGGCCCGCCATCGCTTCCCGCTCACCCGCGCCGAGCTCGATCACGTCGTCGCCTCGAACGACAAGCAGCGCTTCGCCGTCGAGGGCGACCGCATCCGGGCGAGCCAGGGGCACACCGTCGACGTGGACCTGGATCTGCCGCCCGCCGAGCCGCCCGCGTACCTGTATCACGGCACGACCGGCCGGTTCCTGGACGCGATCCGCGACGAGGGGCTGCGCCCGATGAACCGCACCCACGTCCATCTCTCGCCCGACCGCGAGACGGCGACCCGGGTCGGGGCCCGGCGCGGCCGCCCCGTCGTCCTGTCCGTGGACACAGGCGCCATGCACCGCGCGGGCCACATGTTCTGCGTCAGCGCCAACGGGGTCTGGCTCACCGCTTCCGTACCCCCGCAGTTCCTGCGCCTTCCCGGCTGACGCGGGAACGCGGCCGGCACGGGAACTGCGGCGGGATACCGGCTCACACAGGAACTACGGCTGACGCGGGAACGCAGCTGGCACGGGGACTACGGCTGTCGCTGGAGACCGGCCGAAGCGGTAGCCCGGCGGGCCACCGCGCCCCCGGGACGGCGCCGGCTACCCGGCGAGCTGGGCCTGTCCCTGCGTCACGATCTCTTCGAAGAGCTTCTCGTCGGCCACCGCCGCGGTGAACTCAGGGCCGTCGGCCGGCACCGGTGCGTGGATCACGATCTCGGTGAAACCGATCTCCGCGTGCCTGCCCGCGAAATCCACGAACGCGTCCACCGAGTCGAACGGCCGGCCCCGCCCCCCGGCGGGCTCCGGGTTGAACTCCGGCGTGAAACCGGTGAGCAGGATCTTGTCGAGCTCGTCCACATCCCTGCCGCTCTCGGCACAGGCCTTGCCCAGCTTGGCGATCTGGCCACGCATGGCGTCGAGTGACTCCGCCGCGCTGCCCGTCTCGTACAGCTTCGGATCCCCCGTGGTCACCCAGGCCTGCCCGTACTGCGCGGCGACCCTGAACCCTCGCGGCCCGGTGGCGGCGACGGCGAACGGCAGCCGCGGCCGCTGCACACAGCCCGGCAGGTTCCGCGCCTCGCTCGCCGAATAGAACTCGCCCTCGTACGTCATTCCGGCCGGCTCCCGCAGCAGCCCGTCCAGCAACGGAACGAACTCTCCGAAATGGTCGGCACGCCGACGCGGGGTCCACGGCTCCTCGTCACTCCGCAGGAGCGTCGTCGCGTCGAAGCCATTACCCCCTGCACCGATGCCCAGCGTGATGCGGCCGCCCGAGATGTCGTCGAGCGAGATCAGTTCCTTGGCCAGGGTGACCGGGTGGCGGAAGTTCGGCGAGGTGACGAGGGTGCCCAGGCGCAGGCCGGCGGTGGCACAGGCCGCCGCCGTCAGCGTGGGGACGGCACCGAACCACGGCCCGTCGCGGAATGCGCGCCAGGCCAGGTGGTCGTAGGTGTACGCCGCGTGCAGTCCCAGTTCCTCGGCGCGCTGCCACGGCGCGCGTCCGCCCTCGTTCCAGCGGCGGACGGGCAGGATCACGGTGCTGAGGCGCGGAGTGATGCTCATGCCTCAGAGCTTACGGCGCAACGGGCGCACCACACTTTTCGTGGTCCGAGCGCAGCACGGAACGCACGGTGCGGCCCGCCCGAAACCCGCGACATATGCCAGAGGAACGTTCCCCTGTTCAGAGGCGTACGCACTCAGATGTGCGCCCCTGCGCACGCCCGTGCACCCTCGTACGCGAGAATGGACCGGTGACCTCAGCTACCGAAACGCCCGTTCCTGCCGCTCCCAGGCTGATCGCCACCGATCTGGACGGCACCCTCCTGCGCGACGACAAGACCGTCTCGGACCGTACGGTCGCGGCGCTCGCCGCCGCCGAGGAGGCCGGGATCGAGGTCTTCTTCGTCACCGGCCGTCCCGCCCGCTGGATGGACGTCGTCAGTGAGCATGTCCACGGCCACGGACTGGCCATCTGCGCCAACGGAGCCGCCGTCGCCGACCTGCACGACGACGGCAGGCTGCTGAAGGTCCGGCCCCTGGAGCGGGAGAACGCCCTGGACGTCGTCCACACGCTGCGCGCGGCCGCCCCCGGCACCTCGTTCGCCGTCGAGCTGACCACCGGCATCCACTACGAGCCGGCCTACCCGCCCTTCCACCTCGACCCCGGCGCCACCGTGGCCCTCGCGGAGAAGCTGCTCCACGAGGAGAGGCCGGGCGCGGGCTTCCCCGTGCTGAAACTCCTCGCCCACCACCAGGAGCTGGCCCCGGACGAGTTCCTCACCCTGGCCCGTACCGTCGCCGGCGACCGGGCCTCCTTCACCCGGTCCAGCCCCACCTCGCTCCTGGAGGTCAGCGGACCGGGCGTCTCCAAGGCCAGCACGCTCGAGCTGTGCTGCGCCGAGCGCGGCATCACCGCCGCCGAGGTCGTCGCCTTCGGTGACATGCCGAACGACGTGGAGATGCTGACCTGGGCCGGCACCTCGTACGCGATGGGCAACGGACACCCGGACGCCGTGGCGGCCGCCTCCGGCCTCACCGTCACGAACAACGAGGACGGTGTCGCGGTCGTCATCGAGCGGATCATCGCCGAACGCGCCCGGTCCCGCGCCGAGCACTGAGAGGGCGGAGCACCGGTCCCCCGGGCTCCGGGACGCTCAGAGCGGCGCCTGCCACACCACCGTCGTACCGCCGCCGTTCTCCCCGATACCGGGTCCGAACCAGCTGGCCCCGCCGAGCGATTCCGCCCGGCGGGCCAGGTTCCGCAGTCCGCTGCGCCGGCCGCCCTCCGGGATGCCCACCCCGTCGTCGGCCACCGAGAGCCGCACCGCGTCCCGTCCGTCGGGAAGGGTGACGGTCGCGTCGACGATCACCTCGATCCGCGCCGCGCCGGCGTGCCGGAAGGCGTTGGACAGGGCCTCCCTCAGCGCCGCGATCAGGTTCTTGCCGGTCAGTTCGCCGACCAGGGAGTCGATCGCGCCGAGGAAGCGGTGGGCCGGCTTGAAGCCCAGCGGTACGGCCGCCATGTTGATCTCGCGCAGGACCCGGGTGCGCAGCCCGGAGGGTGCCTCGGCCGGCTCCTGCTGGAGCGCGAAGATCGCGGTACGGATCTCCTGGATGGTCACGTCCAGTTCGTCGACGGCCCGGCCGACGCCGGTCTGCACCTCCGGCACGTCCGACCTGCGCTGGGCGCTCTCCAGCATCATCCCGGTGGCGAACAGCCGCTGGATGACCAGGTCGTGCAGGTCCCGGGCGATCCGGTCGCGGTCCTCGTACACCGCGAGCCGTTCCCGGTCCCGTTGCGCCTCGGCCATCATCAGAGCCAGCGCGGCCTGTGAGGCGAACTGGGTGGCCAGCGTCCGTTCCGTCTCCGTGAACGGCCGGGCGCCCCGGGCCCGTGGGGTGGCGAGGGCGCCGAGCACCCGGCCACCGCTGTGCAGCGGAAGGAGCATGCTGGGCCCGAACCGGTCAGCCAGCCTGGTGATCATGCGGGAGTCGGTGGCCGAGTCGTCGACGAAGACCGCCTCACCGCCCAGCAGCATCCCCACCACCGGGCTCTGCGCCGGAATGATCACCCCGAGCGCGGCGGACGGGTCCTCGGCGGAGACGGCCACGATCTCCAGGCCGCCGTCCTCGGCCGGCAGCAGCACGATCCCGGCGGCCGACGCGGCGAGGTGCCGGGCCTGCTCGGCGACGACCGAGAGCGCGTCGTCGGCGTCCCCGCCGGAGAGCAGTGCGGTGGTCACGGCCACCGAGCCGTCGATCCACCGCTCGCGCTGCCGGGCCGCCTCGTACAGCCGGGCATTGCCGATCGCGATGCCCGCCTCGGTGGCCAGCACGCGCACCATGTGCAGGTCGTAGTCGTTGAACTCCCCGCCGTCGTCCTTCTCGGCCAGGTAGAGGTTGCCGAAGATCTCGCCCTCAACCCTGATCGGGGCGCCGAGGAAGGTACGCATCGGAGGATGGCCCGGCGGGAATCCGGCGAACCTCGGGTCGGCTGTGAGATCCGCGAGACGCAGCGGGCGCGGATCATGGATGAGGGCACCGAGCAGGCCCCGCTGCCCGTCCGGCCGGCGGCCGATCTCCCGCGCCTGCGGTTCCGGGACTCCGTAGGTGACGAAGTCGGAGAGCCCCTTGCCCTCCTCGTCCACGACACCGATGGCGGCGTAGCGGGCATGGGCCAGTTCGGCCGCCGTCTCACAGATCCGGTCGAGCGTGGAGTGCAGTTCCAGCCCTGTGCCCACGGAACGCATGGCTTCCAGCAGCCGCGGTACACGGGCGGTGAGTTCGGTGGACAGGCCCTGGAGGCTGCGGGTCGCCTCCGTCGCGGCGTCGAGCGCGTCCTGCGGGCCGCCCTTGTGGTGCTGACGGTCGTCCTTCGGATGCTTCGGGGCCGGTTCTGGCATACCCAGAGAGTAGTTAGTCCTTTTTGTGAGGGAAAGTCGGGAGCCTGCGATCGTCTCAGACCTGCGCGGCCACAGCCGCGTCCGGCTCCCGCACGCTCGGCCGTTCGCGCTCGAGCATCCGCTTCAACGGGCCGTCCACCGAGGCGAGTGCGGCGTAGGGACCGCGCTGCACGACCGCTCCGGCCTCCAGGACGACCACCTCGTCGACGGCCTCCAGCCCCACGAGCCGGTGGGTGATCAGTACCGTCGTGCGCCCCCGGGTGGCCGCCAGCAGGTCTGCGGTCAGGGCATCGGCGGTCGGAAGGTCGAGGTGCTCGGCGGGCTCGTCCAGTACGAGGACGGGGAAGTCCGCGAGCAATGCCCGGGCCAGGGCCAGCCGCTGGCGCTGGCCGCCGGAGAGGCGGGCGCCGTGTTCGCCGACGAGGGTGTCCAGACCGTCCGGGAGCGCCTCGGCCCAGCCGAGCAGCCGGGCCCGGGCGAGGGCGTCGCACAGTTCGGCTTCGGTCGCGCCGGTACGGGCCAGCCGCAGGTTCTCCCGGATCGAACTGTCGAAGATGTGGGCGTCCTGGGCGCACAGCCCGACCAGTTGCCTGACCGTGTCCCCGTCCAGCGATGAAACCTCCACCCCACCGATCCGGTAGGTCCCCTCCCGCGCGTCCAGAAAGCGGAGCAGGACCTGGGCGAGCGTGGTCTTGCCGGAGCCGGAGGTGCCCACGACGGCGATGCGCCGGCCTGCCTCCAGCGTGAGGTCCACGGAGTCCAGCGCGTCGTGACCGGCGCCCGGGTACCGGGCCGACAGTCCCCGTACCTCCAGCGGGAACGGCGACGCGGGTGCCTCGGCCGGGACGGCCGGCTCCCGCACCGGCACCGGGGCGTCCAGCACCTCGTACACGCGCTCCGCGCTCCGCTTGACGCGCTGGCGGTACTGCGCGGCGAGGGGCAGACCGGTCACGGCTTCGAAGGCGGCCAGCGGGGTGAGGACGACGACGGCGAGCTCCACACCGGCCAGCCGGCCGTCGGCAACGGCCGGGAGGGCGACGAGTGCGACGGCGACCACGGTGAGGCCCGCGATCAGGGCGGTGAGCCCGCCGCCGAGCGCCGTCGCGGTCGCCGCGCGGGCGGCGATCCTGGTCAGGGCCCCGTCGGCCTCCCGGGTCCTCGCCGAGCGCCCCGGCAGAGCGCCGGCGACCGTCAGCTCGGCGGTCCCGCCGAGCAGATCGGTGATCCGGGTGGCCAGGTCGGCCCGTGCGGGCGCCAGCCGGCGCTCCGCGTGCCGGGCGCAGGCGCCGCTGACGAGAGGGACCCCGACTCCGGCCAGCAGCAGCCCGGCCGCCAGAACCAGGCCCGCCTCCGGCAGCATCCAGCCGGTGAACCCGGCGCTCGCGACCCCCACGACGACCGCGGTTCCTGCGGGCAGCAGCCACCGCAGCCAGTAGTCCTGAAGGGTGTCCACATCCGCGACGAGCCGCGAGAGGAGGTCCCCGCGCCGGGTCCGTCGCAGACCGGCGGGAGCGATGCGCTCCAGGCTCCGGTACACGGCGACGCGCAGTTCGGCGAGCATCCGCAGCACCGCGTCGTGCGAGACGAGACGCTCGGCATAACGGAAGACCGCCCGGCCGATGCCGAACGCGCGGGTCGCTGTCACCGCGACCATCAGGTAGAGCACCGGGGGCTGTTCGGAGGCGCGGGAGATCAGCCAGCCCGAGACGGCCATGAGGCCGACGGCCGAACCCAGCGCAAGGCTTCCCAGCAGCAGGGCGAGGGCCAGCCGGCGGCGCTGCGCACCCGCGGCCTCCCGGACCCGGGCGAGCACGTGCCCCTTGCGGGCGGCGGTGTCCCGCAGCACCTCGGGTTCCGTCGCCACCTGGATGCCGGTGAAGCTCTCGGGTGCGCTCGCGGGGTGCGGCACGGTGGCGGACGCCTCCGGCCCCGACGACTCGGGCGCCGGGGTCAGGGTCACCACCCGGTCCGCGACCTCCAGAAGCGCCGGCCGGTGCACCACCAGCAGTACGGTCCGGCCCGCGGCCAGTCTCCGTACCGCCTCGACGATGCCCGCCTCCGTCTCGCCGTCCAGGCTCGCGGTCGGCTCGTCGAGGAGCAGTACCGGCCGGTCGGCGAGGAACGCGCGGGCGAGTGCGAGCCGCTGGCGCTGTCCGGCGGAGAGCCCCGCACCGTCCTCGCCGAGGAGGGTGCGGGCACCGTCCGGCAGCCGCGTCACGAAGTCGTACGCCCCCGCGTCACGCAGCGCTGCCGTCACCGCGCTGTCGTCCGCCCCGGGCCGGGCCAGCCGGACGTTCTCCGCGATCGTGCCCGCGAACAGGTGCGGGCGCTGCGGCACCCAGGCGATCCGCTCGCGCCAGCGTTCGGGGGAGAGGTCGGCCAGGTCGGTGGAGCCGATCCGTACCCGCCCCTCGTCGGGTTCGGTGAATCCCAGCACCACGTTCAGCAGGGTGGACTTGCCGACGCCGCTCGGGCCGACCAGGGCGACGGTCTCCCCCTGGTCCACCACCAGCGAGGCCGAGGCGAGCGAGGGTTCGGCACGCCCCGCGTGCCGGACGGTCACCCCTTCCAGCTCCAGCCGGATGACATCCGGCACGTCCTGCGTACCGCCTGTGCGCGGCTCGGTCTCCAGGACGGAGAAGATCTCCTCCGCGGCCGAGAGCCCTTCGGCGGCGGCGTGGTACTGCGCCCCCACCTGCCGGATCGGCAGATAGGCCTCGGGCGCGAGGATCAGCACCACCAGACCGGTGTAGAGGTCGAGTTCACCGTGCACGAGCCGCATGCCGATGGTGACGGCGACGAGCGCCACCGAGAGTGTTGCCAGGAGTTCCAGGGCGAAGGACGACAGGAAGGCGATCCGCAGGGTGCGCACGGTGGCCCGGCGGTACTGCGAGGTGATGGTGCGGATGGATTCGGCCTGGGCCTTGGCCCGTCCGAAGACCTTCAGCGTCGGCAGCCCGGCCACCACGTCGAGGAAGTGTCCGGAGAGCCGGGACAGCAGCCGCCACTGACGGTCCATCCGCGACTGGGTGGCCCAGCCGATCAGAATCATGAAGAGAGGGATGAGCGGCAGCGTGACGACGATGATCGCCGCCGAGATCCAGTCCTCGGTGACGACCCTGGCGAGGACCGCCACCGGCACGACCACCGCGAGTCCGAGCTGCGGCAGATAGCGCGAGAAGTAGTCGTCGAGCGCGTCGATCCCGCGTGTGGCCAGCGCCACCAGCGAGCCGGTGCGCTGTCCGCTCAGCCAGTCCGGTCCCAGTTCCGCAGCCCGGTCGAGCAGCCGCCCGCGCAGTTCGGACTTGACGGCCGCACCGGCCCGGTAGGCGGCCAGTTCGGTGAGCCAGGAGACCAGGGCCCGGCCGAGCGCGACCGCGGCGAGCAGCAGGAGCGGGGTGCGCAGTTGCGCACCGGTGAGCCCGTCCTCGAAGCCGCCCACCACCACTTCGGCGACGAGCATGGCCTGGGCGATGACCAGCGCCGCCCCGGCCAGTCCGAGCGCCACCACAGCTACCAGGAACAGGCGGGTGGCACGGGCGTGCCGGAGCAGACGCGGGTCGATCGGTTTCACGTGAAACAGCTCCCAGAGAGCTCAGCGGGGCGAGCGGATCCGACGCACATTCCGTGCGTCCTCAGTGCGCATCGGCGATGTGCTGCGTGCCGATCCGCTTGCGGAACACCCAGTACGTCCAGCCCTGATAGAGCAGCACGACCGGTGTGGCGATCCCGGCGCACCAGGTCATGATCTTCAGCGTGTACGGGCTGGACGAGGCATTGGTGACGGTGAGGCTCCACTCCTCGTTCAGCGAGGACGGCATGACGTTCGGGAAGAGCGTCAGGAACAGCATCGCGACCGCGGCCGCGATGGTCACCCCGGAGAAGGCGAAGGACCAGCCCTCGCGCCCGGCCGCAATGGTGGCGATCGCCGCGACCAGGGCCACCACCGCGATGATCATCGCGATCAGGCTCCAGCCGTCACCGTGCTCGGTCTGGGTCCAGATCAGGAAGGCGAGCGCCAGCACCGCGGTGACCGCGCCCAGCTTCAGCGCCAGACCGCGCGCCCTGGCCCGGATGTCCCCGACCGTCTTGAGGCCGGCGAACACCGCACCGTGGAAGGTGAAGAGGAAGAGCGTGACCAGTCCGCCGAGGATCGCGTACGGATTGAGCAGGTCCCAGAAGTTGCCCACGTACTCCATGTCCGCGTCGATCTTCACGCCGCGGACGATGTTGCCGAAAGCCACACCCCAGAGCAGGGCCGGGATCAGCGAGGTCCAGAAGATCGCGTGTTCCCAGTTGGTCTGCCACTTCGCCTCGGGCCGCTTCGCCCGGTACTCGAAGGCGACACCCCGCACGATCAGGCAGAGCAGGATGATCAGCAGCGGCAGGTAGAAGCCGGAGAACAGCGTGGCGTACCACTCGGGGAACGCGGCGAAGGTCGCTCCGCCGGCGGTGAGCAGCCAGACCTCGTTGCCGTCCCAGACCGGCCCGATCGTGTTGATCAGGACCCGCCGTTCCTTGCGGTCCCGGGCCAGCACCTTGGTGAGGACACCGATCCCGAAGTCGAATCCCTCCAGGAAGAAGTAGCCGGTCCAGAGAACGGCGATGAGCACGAACCAGACGTCGTGGAGTTCCATCTCTCGGCTCCTGTGCTCTCAGTAGGAGAAGGCCATGGGCCGGTCGGCGTCATCGTCGTCGCCGCCGATCCTGCTGGGCGGGTTGAGGTCGGCGTCCGTGAGCTCCGGCGGTCCGGCCTTGATGTACTTCACGAGCAGCTTGACCTCGATGACGGCGAGTACCGCGTAGAGCAGCGTGAACAGGATCAGCGAGGTGAGCACCTCGCCCTGCGAGACACCGGGGGAGACCGCGTCACGGGTCTGCAGGACTCCGTAGACGACCCAGGGCTGACGGCCCATCTCGGTGAAGATCCAGCCCCAGGAGTTGGCGATCAGCGGGAAGAGCAGCGTCCAGAGCGCGACGATCCAGTAGCACTTGGCGAGCTTCGGGCTCAGCGCCTTGTTCCTGAACAGGACCAGATGGGGCACCTCGTCCTCACCGGTGCGCATCCCCGGTGGCAGCATGAACTTCTTCCGGGTCAGCCACAGTCCGAGGATCCCGAGGGCGAAGGACGCCATTCCGAAGCCGATCATCCACCGGAAGCTCCAGAAGGCGACGGGAATGTTGGGCCGGTAGTCGCCGGGCCCGAACTTCTCCTGCTCGGCCTTGTTGATGTCGTTGATACCGGGGACGTAGGAGTTGAAGTCGTCGTCCGCGAGGAAGGACAGTATCCCGGGAATCGAGATCTCGACGGAGTTGTGCCCCTTGCTGACATCTCCGTACGCGAAGATCGAGAAGGGCGCGGAGTTCTGCCCGTCCCACAGCGCCTCGGCCGCCGCCATCTTCATCGGCTGCTGCTTGAACATCACCTTGCCGAGCTGGTCACCACTGACGGCGGTGAGCAGACCGGCGATCACGACGGTGATCAGGCCCAGCCGCAGCGAGGTCCGCATCACCGGGATGTGCCTCTTGCGCGCCAGGTGGAACGCGGCGATGCCGACCATGAACGCGCCGCCGACCAGGAAGGCCGCCGTGATGGTGTGGAAGAACTGGGTGAGCGCGGTGTTCTGCGTGAGCACGTGCCAGAAGTCGGTGAGCTCGGCGCGCCCGCGTTCCTTGTTGATGCGGTAGCCGACCGGGTGCTGCATCCAGGAGTTGGCCGCCAGGATGAAGTAGGCGGAGAGGATGGTGCCGATCGAGACCATCCAGATGCAGGCGAGGTGGATCTTCTTCGGCAGCTTGTCCCAGCCGAAGATCCACAGGCCGATGAAGGTGGACTCGAAGAAGAACGCGATCAGTGCCTCGAACGCGAGCGGGGCACCGAAGATGTCACCGACGAACCGCGAGTAGTCGGACCAGTTCATCCCGAACTGGAACTCCTGGACGATGCCCGTGACGACGCCCATGGCGATGTTGATCAGGAAGAGCTTTCCCCAGAACTTGGTGGCTCTGAGGTACTTCTCCTTGTTGGTCCGCACCCAGGCGGTCTGCAGGCCGGCGGTGAGCGCGGCGAGAGAGATCGTCAGGGGAACGAAGAGGAAGTGGTAGACGGTGGTCGTTCCGAACTGCCATCGCGCCAGGGTCTCCGGCGCCAGAGCTAGTTCCACGTCGTCTTCTCCTTACGTCGCCGTCGTTACACCGGCAGTTTGTCCTTTAAATCCGACTGATCATGGGAGGAAGCAGGACACGCTTGTGAACGCGTTCACATTCACAAGCAATTATGGCGCACAGACTTTCGGGACGTACGACCGGGGTACCCCTCAGGGGACGTACTGATCAATCCCCCCGAAGCAGACATCTCCCCGCCTCCCCGGGCCGCGTACGCAAGAAGGCCCCGCACCTCGCGAACGAGGTACGGGGCCCGGCCGCCCGAGCGGCTCCTGCGCCGGCCGCTACAGCTGCTTGCGGTACGACTCCGTCACCTTCAGGAACAGGTCGTTCGCCTCGTCCTCCCCGATCGAGACGCGCACACCCTCGCCCGCGAACGGCCTGACCACCACGCCGGCCTTCTCGCAGACCGCGGCGAAGTCGGCGGTACGGTCCCCCAGCCGCAGCCAGACGAAGTTCGCCTGGGACTCGGGCACCGTCCAGCCCTGCCGCACCAGCGTCTCGTACACCCGCTGACGCTCACACACCAAGGACCCCACCCGGCCCAGGAGTTCATCCTCGGCACGCAGCGACGCCACCGCCGCGTCCTGGGCGAGCTGGCTGACACCGAAGGGCACCGCCGTCTTGCGCAGCGCGGCCGCCACCGGCTCGTGGGCCACTGCGAAGCCGATCCGCAGCCCCGCCAGACCGTAGGCCTTGGAGAACGTGCGCAGCACCGCCACATTGGGCCGGTCCCGGTAGATCTCGATGCCGTCGGGAACCTCGACGTCGCGGATGAACTCCTTGTACGCCTCGTCGAGCACCACCAGCACATCGCCCGGCACCCGGTCCAGGAACCGCTCCAGCTCCGCCCGGCGCACCACGGTGCCGGTCGGATTGTTCGGGTTGCAGACGAAGATCATCCGGGTCCGGTCGGTGATCGCGTCCGCCATCGCGTCCAGATCGTGCACCTCACCGTCGGTCAGCGGCACCTTCACCGACGTCGCGCCGCTGACCTGCGTGATGATCGGGTACGCCTCGAAGGAGCGCCAGGCGTAGATCACCTCGTCACCCGGGCCCGAGGTCGCCTGCAGCAGCTGCTGCGCCACACCCACCGAGCCCGTGCCGGTGGCCAGATGCGAGACCGGTACACCGAAACGGTCGGCCAGCTCGTTCATCAGACCGGTGCAGGCCATGTCCGGGTAGCGGTTGAAGTTCGCCGCCGCGGCCAGCGCGGACTCCATCACTCCCGGCAGCGGCGGATACGGATTCTCGTTGGAGGACAGCTTGAACGCGACCGGTCCGTCCGCCGCGGCCGGCTTGCCCGGCACATAGGCGGGAACGCCGTCCAGTTCGGCACGCAGCTTGGGGCTCGTCTCGCTCACCGCAGGTCCTCCTCGACCGTCCGCACACATCAATACTGCTCACCTTATGAGGATTGGCGCCCGCTGCGAACGGCCGGACCGATGATTCGTCCGGTGAGCCCCGGAATGAGGGGGAGCGCTCCTCACTCTGGCGCGCGCCGGTGGCTCACTCCGTGGCGCGCGTCCCTCGAAGAGGTGAGTTGAGACCTCTTCGAGACCTCGCTCTATCGACAGGCCCATCCGGCCCTATGCACGACACATGATGGTTATCCCCTCCAACTTCCTTACTTCACAAGGCCTTTGATGCCGCATGACCTTGCAGAAACGTGCCTGTCAACGAGTGAATATGCGACCAGGCCAACTGCCCGCTCGAGCCCTACTATCGGCTCGCCATGACAGCAGCAGGGAAGCACCAGGTAAGCCGGACGGAGACCCCCCGGCGCGGCGGCAGGCAGGGACGAGCAGGAATCCGGGACGTGGCCGCCGCCGCCGGGGTCTCCATCACGACCGTCTCCGACGCGCTCAACGGCAAGGGCAGGCTCCCGGACGCCACCCGCCGCCATGTCCGCGAGGTCGCCGAGCGCCTGGGCTATCGCCCTTCCGCCGCGGCCCGAACGCTCCGTACCGGCAAGTCCGGCCTGATCGGCCTGACCGTGACGACGTACGGGGATGAACCTTTCACCTTCACCGAATTCGCGTACTTCGCCGAGATGGCCAGAGCGGCCACCTCCGCCGCGCTCGCCCGCGGCTACGCCCTCGTCATCCTCCCCGCCACCTCACGCCACGACGTCTGGTCGAACGTCGCACTCGACGGCACCGTCGTCATCGACCCCTCCGACCAGGACCCGGTCGTCACCGAGCTCGTACGCCAGGGGCTGCCCGTCGTCTCCGACGGCCGGCCGGCCGGGACCCTCCCGGTCACCGCCTGGGTCGACAACGACCACCGGGCCGCCGTGCTCGACCTCCTCGACCACCTGGCCGCCGCCGGGGCCCGCCGCATCGGCCTGCTCACCGGCACCACCACCGACACGTACACCCGGCTGTCGACCACCGCCTACCTCCACTGGTGCGAGCGCGTCGGCCAGGACCCGGTGTACGAGTCCTACCCCGCCCACGATCCGTGCGCGGGCGCGGTGGCCGCCGACCGCCTGCTCGCCCGGCCGGACCGCCCCGACGCCGTCTACGGGCTCTTCGACCCCAACGGCACCGATCTGCTGGCGGCCGCCCGCCGGTACGGCCTGCGCGTCCCCGAGGACCTGCTGCTCGTCTGCTGCAGCGAGTCCACCGTCTACGCGACGACCGAGCCCCCCATCACCACGCTCTCCCTCAAGCCGCGCAGAATCGGCACAGCGGTCGTCCAGTTGCTCATCGACGCCATCGAAGGCGTCGACCAGAACGGCCCGGTGGAGCAGGTGATACCGACGGAACTCATCGTCCGGACGTCCTCGCAACGCCGTCCGCCGCGCACCACGGTCAGCGCACCGCGCTCCCCGGCAGGGGATTGATCGGCCCAATTGGGACCAATCGACCCATGAACCTGGCATGCGTACGGATTCACCACCCCTGGTGCGTCACAGAGCACGATCCGCATTCCTATGATGGGCGCACGACACCGCGGACGACCCCGACCAGCAGGGCCCGTCAGGTGTACGGCGGCGCGACGGTGGTGGAGGGGTCGATGACACAGGGGGCCGGTCAGGAACCCGTGGTGCGGACGGCGACGTTGCGCGACTTCCGCGTACCGCCCTATGCGCAGTCCCCTGCGCCGCCCGCCGCACCACACCCGGGAAACGCCTTCCCGGGAGGTGAGCCGCCGGAGGGGTACACCCCGACGGCACGCGATCTTCCCGTGATCACCCTCGACGACACCGTCCCGGTACAGGCCGTGGCCGAACCGCGGCCCGCCCAGGACCCGGGTCTCGGGCCGCTGTACGTCGTGGGCGATGTGCACGGCTACCTGGACGAGCTCGTCGCGGCCCTCGCCGAACAGGGCCTCATCGACGCCGAGGGCAACTGGTCCGCGGGCAACGCGCGGCTCTGGTTCCTCGGCGACTTCACCGACCGGGGACCCGACGGCATCGGTGTCATCGACCTCGTGATGCGGCTGTCCGCCGAGGCCGCGGCCGCCGGCGGCTACTGCAAGGCCCTGATGGGCAACCACGAACTGCTGCTCATCGGCGCCAAGCGGTTCGGCGACACCCCGGTGAACTCCGGCGCCGGCACCGCCACCTTCCAGGCGGCCTGGCTCCTCAACGGCGGCCAGAAGACCGACATGGAGCGCCTCCAGGACGTCCACCTCCAGTGGATGTCCCGGCTCGACGCGGTCGTCGAGGAGGACGAGCACCTCCTGATGCACTCGGACACGACGGCCTACCTCGACTACGGCTCCACCATCGAGGACGTCAACGACACGGTGCACGCCATTCTCACGCGTAACGACGCCGACGAGTGCTGGGACCTGTTCCGCAAGCTCACCAAGCGGTTCGCCTTCCGTGACGAGTCGGGTCCGCAGGCCGTCCAGGAGTTGATGGCCGCCTACGGCGGGCGCCGCGTCGTCCATGGTCACAGCCCCATCCCGTACCTCCTCGGAGAGGTCGGGTCCGAGGACGGCGAGGACAGTGCCGGACCCCTGGTCGACGGCCCCCACGTGTACGCGGACGGGCTCGCCATCGCCATGGACGGCGGGGTGACCATGGCCGGAAAGCTACTGGTCGTCCAACTTCCACTGCATGACTGACGCTCTTCGGGGAAGACGCATCCTGACCTGACCACGCCGAACGCTGGGCCTATTTCCGGAAACCCCCTGTCACCCCGTGCCGTGGGCGCTCTACCATCGGCGTATCAGTAGCAGGCTCTCCTCCGTTTCCGCCCAACTGCCCGGTTCTGCCTGGCACACAGGCCCTACGGAGCATCGGGGGATGCACATGAACAGCGCTCCGCACCTGCTGACCGAGGACCGGCCCGAGTACGAGCGGATCCTCGACGACGCACTGCGTCACGCCCATGAACGACCGGATCTGGCCGCCATCGGTGAACGGCTCAACTCCGTCCAGCTGCGCACCATGGCCATGGCGGCCATTTCCCTGATCACAGCCGCGGCCGCCGCCGAGTACGAGCACTATGTGAAGGCCCGCGACGACCTGCGGGCCACCGGCCCGGACCGGGAAACGGTCCAGGGCCCCGGCCCGGACGATCCGAGCCGGCCGGGCGCAGGGATAGGCGCCGTCGTCACCGTCCTGGCGCCGGTACTGGCAGGTACCGCGGCGGTCATCTTCCTGTTGTTCGGCTACGTCCTGAAGATGCTCGACCCGCCGCCGGCGTTCGCGAGAACCATGGTCGGCGCGGGTTGGTTCTTCACGGCGGTCACCGCGGCCGCCATGCTGGTCGCCGCCGCCGGTCTGCTCGTCGCCGCCCTGCGCAACGGCTCGACGTCACTGACGGCCGAGGAGTTCGGCGAGGAGCTGCCGCAGGACGTGGCACAGGCCCGGGACGCCTGGCGGCACGCACTGCTGGAACGGGGCATCCTGCCCTTCCTCCGGGACGCGCTCGCCGACCCCGGCGCCGGTCCCGCCGCACGGACCCCGTACCGCCCGGCACGCCGCATCCCGAAGATCGGCTACAGCAGCCCGGACTTCACCGGCCCGGACGACGGCCCGGCAGCCGCACCCCGTCCGAGCTTCACCAGCCCGGACTTCTCCAGCCCCGACTTCGGCGGTCCGGAACACGAACTGGACTGACCGGGGCCACCGCCCCGGCCCCCGGCCGCCGTCATGTGTTCCGTACGATCCGCGCCACCGCTCTCTCGACCGGCGCACGCCCGTACGCACGGACCAGCGCTAGGTGGAAGAGAGACGGCGCGACCGGGGCCCAGTGGTCGATGCGGCCGGCACTCAGCACATACGTGATCACGGCCGCGGGACGGAAGGGCACATAGTCGATTGTCTGGGCCTCCCACCGGTCCGCGACCCCTCTGCTCATCCGCGCCCGCAGCTCGTCGCGGGTCAGGTCCTTCAGCCGGGCGTGGAAGTGGACACCCCACTGGTGTCTGCCGACGTCCAGCACAAAGGCGAGCAGTTCGAGCGTGTACTCACCGGGCTCGAGGGACAGCTCCTCGCGCATCCCTCGCCGGGCCACCGCGTAGAGGTCGGGGGCGCCCCCGCCGGCCGAGTCCATACGGCCGGCCAGCCCCTCGTTGACAGAGGAGTTCCAGGCGCCCGGCGCCATCCGGACCCGGTCACTGCGCCGGCTGACGACCAGCAGACCGTCGGCGGTCACCACGGCGACGTTGACGCCGAAGCTGCACTGCAGGAACGCGGGCGCACGCAGCGGATCGTCCGGATCGAGATAGCGGGAGCGGGGGGTGGTCCCGTCGTCCAGCCGGCGGTCGAGCTGCTGAGCCGCGAGAAAGGTGTAGTAGTCCGTCGGGCGCAGCCGCAGACGGACCTCGGGCCGCTCGTCGAGAGCGGCCCGCGAGATGCCGAACGATTCGACGGCGTACCGAGGCCCGTTCCACGGCGGTGTGCGGCCCTCCTCGCGGGCCCTCGCACTCTCCTCCTCGATCTCGGTGCGCCAGCGGGCCATCTCCTCGGGCAGCTCGATCTCCTCGTCGAGCACCTCGATGCGAACGGCATCGGCGGATATGGAGGCCTCGCCGTCCCCTTCGACGATCAGCGCCGGGGTGTGCAGGGGGCCCAGCGAGAAGGTCGTCCACGCGGGACCGGAATCCGCCTGCGGCTCGCCCCGGAATGCCGTACCGGACAAGCGGGTACGCAGCCCGGCCCAGCCTCTCCGTAAGGGCTGCGCGACCAGCAACCCCAGTACCGCGCCGACGGCTCCACTGACCAGTTCGTTCCCACTCATGCCCGCAGGGTAAGGAAAATGATCACGCCGCACGCGATCTTGCCTCTTCCGATACGCCATTGCGCACTATGTGCACCGGCCCCGAAAGGCCCCGGCAGTCACTGCCGAGGCCCCGGAGGCCGGTCGCCCCCGCGCGGTTTCAGTCCGCCAGCGGCAGGTACACGCGGTTCCCGCTCGCCGCGAACTCCTTGGACTTCTCCAGCATCCCCGCCTCGATCTCCTCGTCCGAGGCAGCGGAGGCCAGGTCGGGGGCGAACTGCTCCGTGATGCTTCTGCTGATCTTCATCGAGCAGAACTTCGGACCGCACATCGAGCAGAAGTGCGCCGTCTTGGCCGGCTCGGCCGGCAGCGTCTCGTCGTGGAACTCCCTTGCCGTGTCCGGATCGAGAGCCAGATTGAACTGGTCCTCCCAGCGGAACTCGAACCGGGCGTCCGACAGCGCGTCGTCCCACTCCTGCGCTCCCGGATGCCCCTTGGCGAGATCCGCGGCATGGGCCGCGATCCTGTACGTGATGACTCCGGTCTTCACGTCGTCCCGGTTGGGCAGGCCGAGGTGCTCCTTCGGCGTCACGTAACAGAGCATCGCCGTCCCCCACCAGGCGATCATCGCGGCGCCGATGCCCGAGGTGATGTGGTCGTAGGCCGGAGCCACATCGGTCGTCAGCGGGCCGAGCGTGTAGAACGGCGCCTCCTCGCAGATCTCCTGCTGGAGGTCGATGTTCTCCTTGATCTTGTGCATCGGGACGTGGCCCGGGCCCTCGATCATCGTCTGCACCCCGAACCGCTTGGCGACCGTGTTCAGTTCGCCGAGCGTGCGCAGTTCGGCGAACTGGGCCTCGTCGTTGGCGTCCGCGATCGACCCGGGCCGCAGCCCGTCTCCCAGCGAGTACGTCACGTCGTACGAGGCGAGGATCTCGCAGAGCTCCTCGAAGTTCTCGTACAGGAAGGACTCCTTGTGGTGCGCGAGGCACCACGCCGCCATGATCGAGCCGCCCCGGGAGACGATGCCGGTCTTGCGGCGGGCCGTCAGCGGTACATAGGGCAGGCGCACGCCGGCGTGGACCGTCATGTAGTCGACGCCCTGCTCGGCCTGCTCGATGACGGTGTCCTTGTACATCTCCCAGGTCAGTTCCTCCGCCCTGCCGTCGACCTTCTCGAGGGCCTGGTAGAGCGGCACGGTGCCGATCGGCACGGGGGAGTTGCGCAGAACCCACTCACGGGTGGTGTGGATGTTGCGGCCGGTGGACAGATCCATAACGGTGTCGGCGCCCCACTTGGTCGCCCAGGTCATCTTGTCCACCTCCTCCTCGATGGAGGACGAGACCGCGGAGTTGCCGATGTTGGCGTTCACCTTGACCAGGAACTTCTTACCGATGATCATCGGCTCGATCTCCGGGTGGTTGACGTTGGCCGGCAGTACCGCCCTGCCGGCGGCGATCTCCTCGCGCACCACCTCGGGCCCGACGTTCTCCCGGAGCGCGACGTACTCCATCTCCGGGGTGATCTCGCCCCGGCGGGCGTACGCGAGCTGCGTGACGGGCCGGCCGTCCCTGCTGCGCCGCGGCCGGCGCGGACGGCCGGGAAAGACCGCGTCCAGATTGCGCAGCCCGCCGCGCGGCGAGGTGTGCTTGAGCCCGTCGTCCTCGGGACGGGAGGCGCGTCCCGCGTACTCCTCGGTGTCACCGCGGGCGGTGATCCAGTTCTCCCGCAGAGGTGCGAGCCCGCGGCGGACGTCGGTCTCGACGGCGGGGTCGCTGTACGGCCCGGACGTGTCGTACAGCGTCACGTCCTTGCCGTTGGTGAGGTGCACCTGACGGACCGGCACCCGGATGTCCGGGCGCGAGCCCTGGAGGTATCCCTTGTGCCAGCCGATGGACTTCCCGGCCTCGTCGCTCTGGTTGGAGGCAGGCGTGCGTGCGTCCGATGTGGTCATGAGACCTACTCCCTACGCCGGCATTACCCGGTAACAGGTTCGGCGGTCGGCGCAGCGTGTCCCGTACAGATGTACGGAGATCAGCGCCCTCTCAGCCCGGTGCTCCGAGCTCCCGCGTGTGCAAAGGTGCCACCACGCTAGCGCCCTCGCCGTGCGGCTGAACAGAGGGCCCTTGTCTTCTTGCGAAGATCGGCCGGTGACGTCCACTCATCTCAGCCCCGGACCGCCGGACCATCAGCACGGCCACACACACAGCCATGGCCCCGCCGCACCCGTCTCCACCCGTCTGCGCAAGGTGATCGCCGCCGTACTGATCCCGTTCGCGGCCGCGGTCGTCGTCGGCCTCATGGTGCTCTGGCCCGGTGGTGCGCCTGCGCACGAACGCACCGGTGTCGGATTCGACCGGCAGACCCAGCAGGGCAGGGTGATGAGCGTCGGCAAGGTCGACTGCAAGGACGTGAACGCCTCCCAGATGCCCGTTGGCGGCGAGACCTCACCGCCCACGGGTGACGGCGGGAGCGAGCTCTGCAAGAGGGCCACCGTCGAGGTCACGAGCGGGCAGGACGAAGGACGCAGATTCATCGAGGTGGTCCACCCGGGCGCACCCCGGCAACTACGGGAGGGACAGGAGGTGGTCCTCGCGTACGCCCCCGACGCGCCCCACGACCTCCAGTACTCCGTGACCGATGTGAACCGGAAGTTCCCGCTGGTCCTCCTGGCCGGGATCTTCGCGCTGGTGGTGGTCGCCGTGGGCAGAATGCGCGGGGTGATGGCCCTGGTGGCACTCGCCCTGTCGTTCGCCGTCCTGACCCTGTTCATCCTTCCGGCCATACTTCAGGGCTCGAACCCGCTGGTCGTGGCGGTCGTCGGAGCCGGCGCGATCATGCTGATCGCGCTCTACATCTGTCACGGGCTGACCGCCCGCACCTCGGTCGCCGTCATCGGCACCCTGATCTCACTGCTGCTGATCGGGCTGCTCGGCTCCCTCTTCATCGGCTGGGCGAGTCTGACCGGGAACACCGACGACAGCACCGGCCTCATCCACGGCCTGTATCCGCACATCGACATGAGCGGTCTGCTGCTGGCCGGCGTCATCATCGGTTCCCTGGGGGTGCTCGACGATGTGACGGTCACCCAGACATCGGCGGTCTGGGAACTGCATCAGGCTGACCCGACGATGAGTGCGAAGCAGCTCTACCGGGCAGGGATCAGAATCGGCCGTGATCACATCGCCTCTGTGGTCAACACCCTGGTGCTCGCCTATGCGGGCGCCGCGCTTCCGCTGCTGCTGCTGTTCTCGATCGCGCAGAGCAGCGTGGGGACGGTGACCAACAGCGAACTGGTGGCGGAGGAGATCGTGCGCACTCTGATCGGCTCGATCGGGCTGGTCGCCTCGGTGCCGGTGACCACGGCGCTGGCGGCGCTGGTCGTCTCCGCGGACCGCACAGGGCTCGGCGCGGAAGCCGGAGCTTCGGCACCCGTACGGAACGGCAGAGGACGCCGCCGGCGGACGAAGGTCTGAACGTCCGGTCACGGAGAGCGATTCACCCGTTCGGCAGGTGTGCTGTTCGACCGGCATACCTGCAACTGGGCACGTCCTTCTTCAGCCGGCGTTCTGCTCCTCGGCCAGAATCCGCCCCAACGCCTCTTCCAGATTGCCTTCGAAGTCACCCAGCGTGCACTCCTGTCCGAGCGGCACGAGCTTGTCCGTCCGGTCGAGAAATGCCACGAGGGGTGCCGTTCCAGCCCGGAAGAGCGCGCGGTCAGCACCCACCTGGAGCCGGATGTGGACGTCGGACAGCCCTTCGGGCTCGGTCGGCCCGATGTGCACGTCGCCGTCGCCACTGGGGCTGTTGAGACCGTCGAGCAGCAGCTCACGGCCGAAAGCCCAGGTGACGGGGGCATCGCCGGGCAGATGGAAGGTCATCCGGATCGCGTACGGATCGCACACTTCGTACCGGAGCTCCACCGGGATACGGAAGGAAAGCTCCTCGGAGACGAGGAAGCTCATCATGACTTCAGCTTGAACCGACTCGCGCATCGTTCAACCCCGCAGTAGATGAATCTGGCCAGGAATGATCCCCCATGGCCCTATTGACGCCATCGTGGTGCACGCGATAGCAGATCACAAGGAGTGATTTTTCAGATACTGATAGAGAACACGAACGAACGCAAGAGGCTGGCCACTTCGCCACGTAGTCGTTCGACTGCGGGGAGCAACCGTTCTTCCTGGTCGAGAGGTACCGAAATGGCCATCGCGGCGGCCGTGAATCCGGCCGTGATCGGGATGGCCGCGCAGACCGTCCCGAGGGCGTACTCCTGTCGTTCGATGACAGGTTCCATCCGCTCAAGTGACCTCAGCCGCTCAAGGAGGGCCGGGCGGTCGCGCACGGAGTAGCGGGTCAGCGGACGCACCGGATGCCGGTCCAGGTGGTCCTCGCGGGCCCCCTCGTCGAGCTGGCTCAGCAGACACTGGCCGATCGCGTGGGCGTGCCCGGTCTCCCGGAAGGCGGCCCACTCGTCCACCGCCGGCGCCGCGGGGGTGTCGGCGACCGCCACGAGCTCGATCTCGCCCTCGCGGTAGACGGCGCAGTACACCGGGGCCCCGATGATGTCCCGCCATCGCCCCAGTGACTGGGTCATTCTGCTGCGACGATTCTGCAGGGAGCCGTCGCCCACCAGCCGCTCCGCGGCGGCGCCGAACAGGAAGACCCCGTTCTCACGGCGCAGATATCCCTCATGGGTCAGGGTCCGCAGCAGGTGGTAGGCGGTGGGAAGGGGAAGCCCCGCCTCCCGCGCCAGCTGTTTGGCCGGCGCCCCGTCGCGATGGGTGCCCACAGCCTCCAGCAGCCTCAGCGCCCGCTGCACCGATCCGATCAACGTCGGAACAGCCGTACTCGATGCCGTGGTCAACGGTCACCCCCAGGCATGGTGACGGGCGATCAGCCCGCCTGTGGGGGCCGCCCCCACAGATCTGCCGCAGGCCTGGGGTCCGAAGGCCGGATCCCGTACAAACCACTGGTCAGGGTGGTGACTGACGGTGTATTCCCAGGCGGCGGCAGCGGACTGCCACTGTATCGGCAGCAGCGGAACGGGGTGTCGATTCGGTCGACCCTTAGCTCAGCTGGGCTAATCGCCCGGTCGGTACTGCCCTTCCCAGTCGCTTCCCAGTCGCTGCTACCAGTCGCTGCGCGAGGAGGAGGAAGACATGAACTTCCGTACGACGAAAACCAGCCCGCCGACCAGGATCACGAAGATCAGGACCTTGAAGAGCAGACCCACCACGAAGCCGACCACGGTGGCGATCAGCCCGCCGAACACGACGATCGCGATGACGGGCACCGCGATCCACTTCACCCACCAGGGCATTCCCGCGAATATCTCCCGCACGGCCATCGTCCTTACCTCGTCTCTGTGAGTTCCTGCTTCGATGCTAGAGGCGAGAGGTGGCCGACGGAGCCTCCGCAGCCCTTGAACTCCCCTGATCGATCCCCTAGGGATCCCCGAGAGGCGGCTCAGCCCTCGGGCGGCGAGAAGACCACCATCACGCGCAGGTCCTCGGTGATGTGATGGAACTTGTGGGCCGTGCCGGCAGGTACATACACGACACTTCCTCTGCCCACATGCGTGGTTTCCATGCCCACGGTGATCGACGCACGCCCGCTGACGACCAAGTAGACCTCGTCCTGGTTGTGCGGCTGCTGCGGGTCGAGCTCACCGGCGTCCAGTGCGTACAGGCCGACAGACATGTTCCGTTCGCGCACGAACTGCAGGTACGCGCCGTCGTTGGCGGCCCGTTCCGCCTCCAGTTCGTCCAGCCTGAATGCCTTCATGGCCCGTCCGCCCCTTGTCTCTGTCCAGCCGGTGTCGGCCACCGATCATGTCTGCCACGATCAGACACATGAAGAATTTCGTAGTCAAGACGATCGCCAACGCGGGTGCGCTGGCCGTGGCCATCTGGCTGCTCCAGGACATCACGCTGAGCGGCGGCTCCACCGGCCGCAAGATACTGACCCTGATCGTGGTCGCGCTGATCTTCGGTCTGGTCAACTTCCTGGTCAAGCCGGTGGTGAAGCTGCTCACACTGCCGCTCTTCATCCTCACGCTGGGACTGATCACCCTGGTGGTGAACGCCCTGATGCTGCTGCTGACCTCATGGCTGGCCGACGTGCTGGATCTGAGCTTCCATGTCCACGGCTTCTGGACCGCCATCCTCGGCGGTCTGATCATCTCGATCGTGTCCTGGGCGCTGAACGTCGTCCTGCCCGACGAGGACTGATCCGCGGACACCTGAAACAGTGCAGGCAGGACCGGCGACAGACCGGGGAGAGAAGCGAGGACGCGGTATGAGCACCATGGGCGAAGGAACCCGGGCGGTACGTGCCGGGCTGCCGGAACCGCAGCAGTACGAGCCCACTCTCCCCGGTCCGGTCTTCGCCGCGCACTTCCACCTTTCCGGGGAGCCGACCGGCCCCTATACCTATGGCCGCGACACCAATCCGACCTGGACCCATCTGGAACGGGCCATCGGTGAGCTCGAGGCACCGGGTGAGAGCGTCGAGACCACGGTCTTCGCCTCCGGAATGGCAGCGGTCTCGGCCGTCCTGCTGTCCCAGGTGCGCACCGGCGACGCCGTCGTGCTGCCCGACGACGGCTACCAGGCGCTTTCGCTGGTACGGGCGCAGCTGGAGGCGTACGGCGTCGAGGTACGGACCGCCCCGACCGGGGGAGAAGCCCAGTCGGCCCTCCTGAAAGGGGCCAGGCTGCTGTGGATCGAGACCCCGTCCAATCCGGGCCTCGACGTCTGCGACGTGCGGCGACTCGTCGAGGCGGCGCACGAAGGCGGCACGCTGGTCGCCGTCGACAACACACTCGCCACCCCGCTCGGCCAGCGTCCGCTGGAGCTGGGCGCAGACTTCTCGGTGGCCAGTGACACCAAGGGCATGACCGGCCACGGTGACATCCTGCTCGGCCATGTGACCTGCCGCGATCCCGAGCTGGCGGCGGGGGTACGGCGCTGGCGCAAGGTCGTCGGCGCGATCCCGGGGCCGATGGAGGCCTGGCTCGCGCACCGGTCGCTGGCCACGCTGGAGCTGCGGATCGAGCGGCAGTGCGCGAATGCCCTCGTACTCGCCGAGGCCCTCGCCAAGCACCCGCACGTGACCGGACTGCGGTACCCCGGGCTGCCCACCGACCCCTCGTACCCGGTCGCCGTGCGACAGATGAGGCGCTTCGGCTCCGTGGTGTCGTTCGTACTTGCCGACCGGGAGACCGCGGAACGCTTCCTCTCGGCGCTGCACCTGGCCGAGGACGCCACCAGTTTCGGCGGCGTGCGTTCCACCGCCGAGCGGCGGGCCCGCTGGGGCGGTGACGCCGTACCGGAGGGCTTCATCCGCTTCTCCGTCGGCGCCGAGAACGCGGCGGACCTGGTGGCCGACGTCGAGCGGGCACTGGCCGGTACGGTCACCGGGAACTGAGCACACGCACCGGCCGGCACCGGTGCGGTACGGACGGTCCGAGCCTCCCCCCTCGTGGCTCGGACCGTCCCGGCCCTCCGCCTTCTCCACGCGAAGAACCGCCTCGACAAGGCTAGTTGACTCTGCGTCAGTGTCCAATCACAGTAGCGACAGCGACCTATCGACATATTTATAGTTGTCCGGGTCCGACGCGTCGCGAAGGTGGGAGGGGACGGACATGGACCTCGCACTTCTACGCACCTTCGTCGCCGTGCACCGGGCCGGCTCGTTCACCCGCGCCGCCGCGCTCCTGGGCCTCTCCCAGCCCGCCGTCACCTCGCAGATCCGCACCCTGGAACGGCAGCTGGGCCGTCCGCTCTTCCTGCGCAGAGCCCGCGGGGTGACCCCGACGACCATCGGCGACGAACTCGCGCACCGGGCAGCCCCTCACCTGGACGCGCTGGTCGAGATCGCCGAGACCGAACTCGACGAGGAGTCGGGCGTACGGACCCTGCATCTGGCGGGTCCACCGGAATTCACGTCGTTACGGGCCCTGCCCGCCCTCACCCCGCTCATCGCCCAGGGCCTCGCGCTGCGCAGCTCGTTCTCCGCGGATACCGACGAGATCCTGGAGGGCCTGGCCGCCGGACACCATGATCTGGCCATCGTGACGGCCCGGCCACGCGGTGAACTGCTCACCGCCACTCCGCTCTGCGACGAGGAGCACGTCCTGATCGCCGCACCACGCTGGGCCGGACGTCTCGGGCCGGGGACACTGCGGCGCAACGGCCCCGTGGTCCTGGACCAGCTGCCCGTGGTGGAGGTGCACGAGAGTCTGCCGCTCGTCTCCCGCTACTGGGCCGCGGTCTTCGACGGCCGGCCTGCGGCCGCCGGCGCCGTGATCGCGCCTGATCTGCGGGCGGTACTGGAGTGCACGGCAGCGGGTGCCGGGCTCGCCGTGCTGCCGCGCTATCTGTGCGAGGGCGCACTGGAGCGGGGCGAGGTGGTGGCGCTGCTCGACCCTCCGGTACCGCCCCTTCGCACCTACTTCCTGGCCGCGCGGACCGGCACGCTCGCACTCCCGCATGTCGCTCGGGCGCACGAATGGCTGCTGCGTGCCGCGGCCCACTGGTGACCGCGGAGCGGTCCAGCGGCCCTCAGGTGTTTCAGAACCGCTTCAGCGGGCCACTCTCTTGCCATGACCGAACGTCCTGTGGTCAAGCGCACCGCACGTGCCATCCTGCTCGACGGCAACGACCTCATCCTCATCAAGCGCACCAAACCGGGGGTGGATCCGTACTGGCTCACACCGGGCGGCGGGGTCGAGCCCGAGGACGCCACCGTCGTCGACGCCCTGCACCGTGAGGTGGACGAGGAACTCGGCGCCAAGATCACCGATGTGGTGCCCTGCTTCGTCGACACCGTGGAACACATCGAAGGCGGTGGGGTGAAGGGGGTCAAGGTCCAGCACTTCTTCGTCTGCCGCCTCGACTCGATGGACCTGTCCCTGCGCCACGGCCCCGAGATCGACGACCCCTGCGGGGAGTACGACATCGTCCGGATTCCGTTCAGCCGGGTCGGGATCGCCGCCGTACATCTCGTACCGCTGTCGTTGCGGCATTACCTGGACGGCAACATCGAAGGCGTCCGCGCGATGCACGCGACCGATCTGAGCTGACCCTCGACGCTGCGGCGCACCCCCGGGCGGCACAGCAGTGGGCGGCACGGCGCGGGCCGCCCGGTTCCGGGCGGCACGAACCCGGGTCCGGCCGGGTCTCGGCGTTTCACGTGAAACCACTCAAGCGCCGCACCCGCCGAAGCCTGCTCGTCGTACATGTCCCGCTATCCGTCAGCCGGCTGCGCGTCTCGGCCACATCCGTTAAAGGGGTGGACTAGCGATCCCTGTGTCGGAGAGCCTGACCCTTATGCCCAGCTCACTGCCCCTACCGCTCGCCGATCTGCCCATCCGGCGTCTCACCCGGGACGACCTGGTCCCCTGCGCCGACCTCAGCGAGGACCGTGACTGGCCACGCGACGAGCAGCGGTGGGGACTGCTCCTCGCCGCGGGAACGGTCTACGGCATCGACGACCCCGCGGGCAAAGGCCTGATGGCCACCTGCGTCGTGACCTCGTACGGCCCCCGCCAGGCAGCCATCGGCATGCTCCTGGTCTCCGGACGGTACGCCCGGCAAGGGGTCGCCCGGCATCTGATGCAACAGGTGATCGCATCGACCGGGGACACTCCCCTCGTTCTCCACGCGACGGAGGCGGGCCAGCCCCTCTACGAACAACTGGGATTCGTTGCCGTGGGCCGGACCGTGAGGGTGAGCGGGCAGTTCCCGCAGAGCGGGGACGGGACCGTTGCGCAGAGCCCCGCCGTCCGTCCGGGCCTCACCGTTCGCCCTGCCTCCGCCGGGGATCTGCAGGCCATGCTCCGGCTCGACTCGGACGCCTTCGGCCTCGACCGGACACATCTCCTCACCCGTCTTCCGGCCTTCGCCGACCATCTGCGGGTGGCCGAGGAGAACGGCGAGCTCGTCGGGTACGGCGCGCTCTGGCCCAGCTCGGAAAGCCACGTGGTCGGACCGCTGATCGCGCGGGACACCGTTACGGCGAAAGCGCTCGTGGCCTCTCTGGCCGAGGCGACGGACCGGCCTCTGCGCGCGGACATCGACGCCCGCCACGACGGCCTGCTCGACTGGTTCGGGGAGTGCGGCCTGCAGCAGGTATCAGCGACCACGGTGATGAGCCTCGGGAGCGGTCGGCACGGGGACTGGACCCACCGCTTCGCGCCGCTGAGCGTGGCGACGGGCTGACGCCCGGCACGGGTAGCGGTGCGATGAGCGGTCCTTGTCAGCGTCGAACCGGATGGTGAGCCGGGTGAGGCGGGCGGACCCTCGAACGGGAACTCAGACGAGACCGGCCACGGCCGTGCTCGCGAACCCGTGATCCTGCTCGGGGGCACCGCCGCCGACGCCTATGGCGCCGATCAGCCGCCCGTCACGGTGGACCGGGACGCCACCTGCGATGAAGAGCAACGGCCGGTCCAGCGCAGTCGGCAGGGTGTGGAAGAGCCCGCCCGGCTGGACCGCATCGACGAGGTCGGCCGTGGGGGTGTCGAGCTGAAGTGCCGTGTAGGCCTTGCGCGTGCTGGTCTCACCGGCGATCAGGACGGCCCGGTCGTCGCGGCGGAAGGCCAGCAGGTGACCACCGGCGTCCAGAACGGTGACGGCGGCAGCGACGCCTGCGGCCTCGGCGGCCCTGCGGGCGGCGTCGACGAGTGCTTCCGCGTCCTGCGTGGTCAGCGGGGCAACAGCGGCAGTGGGGGTGCTCATGGGGATGACTCCTTGGTGCGATGCGGTGGGGGCTTGCGGGGCTGTGCGATGGGGAGTGGGGTGGGTGGTCAGCGCCGGGCCGCGGGTACGGCGGCCGGCTCCGGGGTGCTGCTGGCGACGAGACGGCTGCGGGTGACCGTGCGGCGCTCCAGGGTGCTGGAGACGACGGCGAGGACCAGGGCGGAGGCGGCGAGCGCCGCTCCGACCCAGTTGGGTGCGGTGTAGCCGAGACCGGCGGCGATGACGATGCCGCCGAGCCACGCCGACAGCGCGTTGCCGAGGTTGAAGGCGCCGATGTTCACGGCGGAGGCGAGAGTCGGGGCTCCCGCCGCCTGGTCGAGCACACGCTTCTGCAGCGGGGGCACGGTCGCGAATCCGAGCGCGCCGATCAGGACGATGGTGACGGCTGCCGCGATCTTGTTGTGAGCGGTCAGGGTGAACAGCGACAGGACCACTGCGAGGGCGCCCAGTGACACGTAGAGCAGGGGCATCAGGTGGCGGTCGGCGAATCTGCCGCCGAGCAGGTTCCCTCCGACCATGCCCAGACCGAAGAGGACCAGCAGCCAGGTCACGGAGGACGTCGAATAGCCGGCGATCTCGGTCATCATCGGCGTGATGTAGGTGATCGCGGCGAAGACTCCGCCGAAGCCCAGCACCGTCATCGCCATGGCGAGGAGGACCTGCACATTGCGGAAGGCGGCGAGTTCGTGGCGGAGGCTGACACCTTCGGCACGGGGCTGTTCGGGCACGAGCCTGGCAACGCCGAGCAGGCCGACGACGCCGAGCGCGGCGACGACGAGGAACGTGATCCGCCAGCCGGCACTCTGCCCGAGGTAGGTGCCCAGCGGCACACCGACCACGTTGGCGACGGTGAGACCCGTGAACATCATGGCGATGGCGCCGGCCTTCTTGTGCGGGGCGACCAGACCGGCCGCCACGACCGACCCGATGCCGAAGAAGGCACCGTGGGCGAGCGAGGCGATCACACGCCCGGCGAGCATCACTCCGAAGGACGGAGCGGTCGCGGACACCACATTGCCGATGACGAACAGTCCCATCAGGATCATCAGCATGCGCTTGCGGGTGACCTTGGTCCCGAGCACGGTCATCAGCGGGGCGCCGAGGACGACGCCGAGCGCGTAGCCCGTGACGAGGAATCCTGCGGTCGGGATCGAGACCCGGAAGTCCGCGGCCACCTCGGGAAGCAGCCCCATGATCACGAACTCGGTGGTTCCGATACCGAATGCCCCGATGGCGAGGGCGAGGAGCGCGAGCGGCATGGGTTTCACCTTCCCTGGAGATTGCGTCTGCGCCTTACGAGCGTCCACAATAATTGCAGACGCGGGTTAATTGCAAGCGCGGGCTATTGCAGTCGTCGCCTATCCTGGGGTGCAAGCAGCTCCGGCACGGAGGAGAGACCCATGACAGCTACGGACCCGGCACTGACCGCCCTCTCCCAGGGCTGGTGCGCGCTCTCCCTGCTCCACGGAAAGATCGAGGCCCATATCGAGCGGGCCCTGCAGAGCGGGCACGGGCTCAGCGTGCGGGAGTACTCCCTGCTGGACGTGCTGAGTCGGCAGCACAACGGCCCCGGCGGGCATCTGCAGATGAAGCAGGTGGCGGACGCCGTCGTACTCAGCCAGAGCGCCACCACGCGTCTGGTCACCCGGCTCGAGGACCGCGGACTGCTGACCCGGTATCTCTGCGACACCGACCGCAGGGGCATCTACACCGACGTCACCGACGCCGGCCTCGCCCTCCTCTCCGAGGCCCGGCCGACCAATGACAGCGCGTTGCGGGCGGCACTCGACGAGGCCGCCAGGAATCCCGAGCTGGCCCCCCTCGTCCGGGCGGTCGAGGAACTCAAGGTCCCCGCATAACTCCGGCGCCACCACACGGCCACCCTCTGCTGCGTAGGCTGCCGATCATGAGCGATCTGGAAATACGCCCAGCGGCCGTAGGCGATCTCGCCGAGATCGTGGCGATGCTCGCGGACGATCCACTGGGCGCCCTGCGCGAGTCGCCGGACGATCTCACCCCTTACCGGGTGGCGTTCCGGCGGCTGGCCGACGATCCGAACCAGCACGTGATGGTCGCCGTGCGCGCGGACCGCGTTGTCGGCACACTGCAGCTGACGGTGATCCCCGGGCTTTCCAGGCGTGGCTCGACCCGCTCGGTGATCGAGGGCGTCCGCGTCCATGCGGACGAGCGCGGCAGCGGTCTCGGCACTCGGCTGATCCAGTGGGCCGTGGATGAATCCCGGCGGCAGGACTGCCAGTTGGTTCAGCTCACGTCGGACGCGACCCGGACCGACGCGCATCGTTTCTACGAGCGGCTCGGCTTCGTGGCGAGCCATGTGGGCTTCAAGCTCGCTCTCTGACCGAAGCCGGCACCCGAAGCCCGGCACCCAGCGCACCCAACACATCCGGTACCCGGCACCGGCATCCAAGGAGACCGCTGTGCACCGCATCAGCGACGAACAGCGCCGCATCAGAATCGGCCGCCGTCACCTGCTGGCCCCTTCCGCGCGGACAACGTCCCCCGTCGCGGTCGCCGACGCCGTGATCGCCCTGCATGCCACCGACGCGGCCACCGTCTTCCTCTCCGCCTGTGCCCGGCTCTGCGAGCCGGGCATCGCCAAGGTGGAACAGTCCCTCTACGAGGACGTCTCGCTGGTTCGGCTGCTCTCGATGCGCAACACCCTCTTCGTCGTATCGGAGGAGATGGCGCCACGGGTCGTGGCGGCGAACGCGCGCGCTGTCGCGGCCAAAGAACGCCGGACCCTGCTCAAGCACCTGCGGGATGACGGAAACGGGCTGGGCGAGCGCTGGCTGGCCGACGCGGAACGGGACGCCCTCGCGTTCCTCGACGGCCACGGTCCGGCCTCCGGCAGTGAGCTCTCCGCCGCCGTGGCCGCACTCCGTACAAAGATCACGGTGTTCCCCGGCAAGAAGCAGGAGACGGTACAGGGAGTGGCCACGCGTGTCATCCGCTTGCTGGCTGCCGAAGGCAGGATCCGACGGGACCGGCCACGGGGGGCCTGGACCTCAAGCCAGTTCCGCTGGACGCCCTCAGAGCCCCGGCCCGAGCAGGACACGGCCCGGGCCCAGGCGGAGCTTGCCCTGCGCTGGCTCCGTTCCTACGGCCCGGCAACCGAGGAAGACCTCAAGTGGTGGACGGGCTGGGGGCTCGGCCAGGTACGCAAGGCGCTGGCGGCCGTCGGCGCCGAGGAGGTACGGCTCGACAACGGTGCCACCGCCTGGGTCGCACCGCAGGACATCGAACCCGCACCGGCGCCCGCCCCCTGGGCGGCGCTGCTGCCCGCGCTCGACCCGACCGCGATGGGCTGGGCCGACCGCGGCTTCCACCTCCCGGCCGAGTACCGGGCAGCGCTCTTCGACCGCTCCGGCAACATCGGCCCCACCGTGTGGTGGAACGGCCGGATCGTGGGCGGCTGGGCCCAGCGAGGTGACGGCGAAGTGGTCTGGCGTCTGCTCACCGACACCGGCCGGGACGGCTCCGCGGCGATCGAGGCGGAGGCATCCCGGCTGACGGACTGGGTGGGCGGCGCACGAATCACACCGCGCTTCCGGACGCCGCTGGAAAGGGCGTTGACGGCCTGAGCCGCCAACGCCTCGTTTCACGTGAAACGAGGCACTCAGCCCCCCAGGCCTCGCCACCCTCCCTCGTCCACACCACCAGGAACGGCCGATGCAGGATCGTACGGCTCCCGTGTGAAGACGAATGAGGCCAGGTCCAGATGGTTCACGCTGCCGTCGTCGTTCCGGACGACCCGCAGTGTCTCCCCTGCGTAGTAGCCGTCCAGCCCGATCCAGGTACCGTCCGGACGAGCCGTGAACCGAGCACCACGGCCCTGACCGTTCAGCGTCTGCAGTTCCAGGCCCCGATCGGGAGTCAGGCGCAGGATGTTCGTACGCGTGCCCCAGTACCAAGGTCCGGTCAGCGCGAGAAGATCCGCGTCCACCTCGGGCAGCGGCCGCCACGGCTCAGGAATGCGGGGCTCGGACTCGGCGACGATGTCCACGAGTTCGGCCGCCACCTCACCGACCAGCACCCCGGATGTGACGTTGGCGAACGCGACGGCTGCCACATCGTCCTCGGCGCTGAGCCAGAGGGCGGCCAGGAATCCGGGAAGCGACCCTGTGTGCCCGATGAGCGTGCGGCCCTTCCTCCGGACCACCTGAAGTCCCAGACCGTAGGACCCGTCCCAGTCCCCCGGCTCAGGCGGTGTGGACGGCTTCTTCATCTCCGCGACGGACGAGGCACCCAGCACCCGGTCGTCTCCCTCGGCGAGGAAGGCTGCAAAGCGAAGGAGGTCGGCGGTGGTGGACCAGAGCTGCCCCGCCGGAGCCATCAGCCCGAGATCCTCGGCCGGTTCGGGCAGCATGACATCCGCCCACGGATGGACGGCCCAACCGCCGGCATGCGGTGCCTGCGCCTGCGGGCTCGTACGGTGCATTCCCAGCGGCTCCAGGAGTTCGCTGCGCAGCACCTCTGCCCACGACGCACCGCGTACCGCTTCGATCAGCGATCCGAGCAGCGTGTAACCCGGGTTGGAGTAGTGATGCCGGCGGCCGGGAGGATGCATCCTGGTCTGGTCACCCAGCACATCCGCGAGGCCGGGACGCAGACTGCCCGGCGTCCGCTCCCACCACGGAGCGGGCGATTCGGCGCCGAGTCCCGCGCTGTGACTCAACAGCTGGTGAATGGTGGCCTCGCCCGACCCCGTTCCGGGGAGGTGCTTCTCCAGCGGATCGGCCAGGTCCAGCAGCCCCTCGTCACGGAGTCGAAGGACCAGCACCGCGGTGAACGTCTTGGTAAGGGAACCGATCCTGAACTGCGTATCGGCATCCGGGGCGTGGCCGTCGACACAGGTGCGGGAGCCGTTCCACACGATCTGGCCCTGCCGCTGCACCGCTGCGGCCATGGAGGGTGAGCGGCCTTCGGCCTGAGCGGTGGCGATGCGATGCAGCAGAGCGCGCTGGGTACTCGGAAGCAATTGTTCGGCAGAAGAAGTCATCGTCCACAACTACCGCCCGTGCAAGCGCTTGGCGACTCCATTTCCCTGGCCACGTGCATCTCTCGGCTGAGCTACCCCCGTACGCCTCGGCCTGCGGAGAGCGGGGGCCGATTCCCCAGCCCGCCGGCAGGCCGTCCTCCGACCGTGGCGGAGCATCAGCCGGCCGTCTCTCCGTCCCGGTGTGTGCCGTCCGATTCGTGGGGAAGCAGGGGGAACAGCCGGGTGATGAGGGCCACGGGTAGAGCACGGTCGGGCCGGGCCAGAGGGCGTTGTTCGCGGTCCTGGTAGGGCGCGAGCGCCCGTCGGATCACGTCCGCGACCCGGCTCATCTCTTCGGGTGTCAGGTAGGCGACGGCGCTGAAGGCCTCGTCGTGGCGCCAGTCGGCCGGTGCCCCATCGCGCTGGGCCAGCCAACGTTGCCAGCTCTCGTCCTCCAGCCCTCGGGCCAGGTCACCGAACTGATCCTCTGTGGCAGCCGGTTCGGCAGCGGAATGGTGCTGCTTGATGCGCCAGGGGCGGGCGCGCCCCCCGCTGCGGGGGGCTTCCTCGATGAATCCGTGGCGTGCGAGCTGCCGTAGATGGAATGAGCAGAGGCCGGAGCTGTGGCCCAGCCGGGACGCGGCCTCGGTCGCCGTGACGGCGCCGACTTCGGCGAGCAGGCGCAGCAGAGCTGTGCGGACCTCGTGCTCACGCAACTCTTCGCCCGTGCTGCGCGTCCGGTCGTTCGGCGCGTTGACGTCATCTTCAGTCACTTTGCAAAGTCTGCTACTTTGCAAAGGGCTTGGCAAGCAGTCCTTGCTGAAGGCATCAGACCGCGATGACCTCCGCCGCGCCTGCGGCGTGCGCAAAAGGGGAGACAGCTATGTCTGTTCATCACGAACGGTCCCGGCCCACCGACCGGCGAGTCCGCGTGCAAGGCCGCCCGGTCGACTCCTGTCCGGCTCTGCCGCCCGAGACGGAACGGGGATCGGTGCGCCGGGTCACGGTGGTGGGTGAGGAGATCCTGAGCCGTCCCTGCCGGACGGTGCGCGAGTTCGGCTCCCCCGAACTGTCGAGCCTGATCGACGACATGTTCCTCACCATGCATATCGCCGACGGTGCCGGCCTCGCCGCCAACCAAGTAGACGTCGACTTGCGACTGTTCGTGTACGACTGCCCGGACGACTACGGGATCAGGCATGTGGGCCACATCATCAACCCGGTCCTGGAGCCGCCCGATCCGCGGAGCCGCCGGCTCGTCGACGACCTCGAGGGCTGTCTGTCCGTGCCCGGTGCGGGCATGACGGTTCCCCGCACCGATCATGCCGTCGCTCACGGGTTCGACAAGGAAGGCAACGCCGTCGTCATCGAAGGAACGGGCTACTTCGCCCGGTGTCTTCAGCACGAGACCGATCACCTGCTCGGCCACACGTATCTCGACCGGCTCTCCAAGCGGGACCGCAAAGAAGCGCTGCGGCAGATGGCAGCCCGCCGCGAGGACGTCTTCGCCCAACGCGTCATCAAGGCTGCCGGCCTGGGCCGGTGACAGCTCGGTGCACGGCCGACTCGTCCTTCCGCAAGGATCCCGGACAAGTGGAGGTTCCGACACGGGATCCGAGACCCCGCATCAACCGGATCAGGTCTGCGCCATGTCCACGAAGCGCGAGTAGTGACCCTGGAAGGCGACCGTGATGGTTGCCGTCGGGCCGTTACGGTGCTTGGCCACGATCAGGTCCGCCTCGCCCGCGCGCGGTGACTCCTTCTCGTAGGCGTCCTCGCGGTGCAGCAGGATCACCATGTCGGCGTCCTGCTCGATGGAACCCGATTCGCGGAGGTCGGAGACCATCGGCTTCTTGTCCGTCCGCTGCTCCGGGCCACGGTTCAGCTGGGAGAGCGCGATGACCGGCAGCTGCAGCTCCTTGGCCAGCAGCTTGAGGTTTCGCGACATGTCCGAGACCTCCTGCTGACGGCTCTCGGCACGCTTCGAACCGCCTGACTGCATCAGCTGCAGATAGTCGATGACCACCAGCTTGAGGTCGTTGCGCTGCTTGAGGCGACGGCACTTCGCCCGGATCTCCATCATGGAGAGGTTCGGGGAGTCGTCGATGTAGAGCGGGGCCGCGGAGACATCCGGCATCCGTCGCGCCAGCCGCGTCCAGTCCTCATCGGTCATGGTGCCGGAGCGCATGTGGTGCAGAGCCACCCGTGCCTCGGCGGACAGCAGACGCATCGCGATCTCGTTGCGCCCCATTTCGAGGGAGAAGATCACGCTGGGCAGGTTGCTCTTGATCGAACAGGCACGGGCGAAGTCCAGGGCGAGGGTCGACTTACCCATGGCGGGACGGGCCGCGATGACGACCATCTGGCCCGGGTGGAGGCCGTTGGTCAGGGCATCGAGGTCGGTGAAGCCGGTGGGCACACCGGTCATCTCCCCGCTGCGTGACCCGATCGCCTCGATCTCGTCGAGCGCACCCTCCATGATGTCGCCGAGGGGCAGGTAGTCCTCACTGGTCCGCTGCTCGGTGACGGCGTAGATCTCGGCCTGCGCGGAGTTGACGATGTCGTCGACGTCGCCGTCGGCCGCGTATCCCATCTGCGTGATCTTCGTACCGGCCTCGACGAGCCGGCGCAGGACGGCGCGCTCGTGAACGATCTCCGCGTAGTAGGAGGCGTTGGCCGCGGTCGGCACCGACTGGACCAGGGTGTGCAGATACGGGGCTCCGCCCACCTTGGTGATCTCGCCGCGCTTGACCAGTTCGGCCGCCACGGTGATCGGGTCGGCCGGCTCACCCTTGGCATAGAGGTCGAGGATCGCCTGGTAGACGGTCTCGTGGGCGGGACGGTAGAAGTCGTGGCCCTTGATGATCTCCACGACGTCGGCGATGGCGTCCTTGGACAGAAGCATGCCGCCGAGCACGGACTGCTCGGCGTCGAGATCCTGGGGCGGCACCCTCTCGAATCCCGCGGAACCGCCTTCCCAGTTACCGCTCTCCCGGCCGCGGTCGTGCTGCTCACCGCGGTCCCGGCCCTCACCCCGGCGCTGGCGGGAAACGGGCAGCCGGTCGCTGGGACCGGTGTCGGCCCAGGGGTCGTCCAAAGGCTCGGGAATGCTCATCCGGCCACCTCCTCCCGTCCGCTCCGCGGACCTAGCCGTGCCACTCTTTCTTACGGCACGGCACCGACAAACAAGACGCCCGACTCCGGTTCCGGTGTGTCGGGTTCCGCGGGTTTCCAGGGCCGAAACGAGGTGGGGGCGCCGCACCACGGTAGGCGGCCCGGCACCGTCAGCCAATCTGGTTATCCACAGGGCATGTGGACGACGGACCAGATGCTGTGGAGAACCCCTCAGAACCTGTGCACGGACCGGGGGACAGCACTGTGGACAAACTCATACCACCTTCACCATCACCGGCTTGACCTGCACCTTCTCCATCCACGGGCTGTGGGGGAGAAAAAGTTTCCGAGTCGGCCCAAGATCACGGCAACTGGCACGCAGGAGAACGCCACACCCTCACAAATGTAAGGATCACTAAGGGATTGCATCTATTACCTGTGGAAGATTAGATTGGCTGCCATGATCCAGGCACCGGCACCCCCGCCGTCCAGTCGTCGGCGACACGACCGCGAGATCATCGCGCTCGCTGTCCCCGCCTTCGGCGCTCTCGTGGCCGAACCTCTTTTCGTGATGGTCGACAGCGCCATCGTCGGCCATCTCGGGACTCCGCAACTGGCCGGCCTGGCCGTTGCCGCTGCTCTGCTGACGACCGCCGTGAGCATCTTCGTCTTCCTCGCCTACGCCACCACGGCAGCCGTCGCCCGACGGGTCGGCGCGGGCGATCTGGCCTCAGCGATCCGCCAGGGCATGGACGGCATCTGGCTGGCGGTCCTGCTAGGCCTGGCCGTCATCGCGCTGACCCTCCCCCTGGCCCCCTGGCTCATCGATGTGTTCGGCGCCTCCGACACCGCAGCCCCCTACGCCACCACCTATCTGCGGATCTCCAGCCTCGGCATCCCCGCGATGCTGGTGGTGATGGCCGCGACCGGTGTGCTCCGGGGACTTCAGAACACCCGCACCCCGCTCTATGTCGCCATCGGGGGCTTCGCCGCCAACGGAGTCCTCAATGTGGCCCTCGTCTACGGCGCCGGGCTCGGTATCGCAGGATCGGCCTGGGGCACGGTGATCGCCCAGATCGGGATGGCGATCGCCTATCTCGTTGTCGTGGTCCGCGGCGCCCGGCGCCACGGAGCCTCGCTACGACCCGACGCCGCGGGCATCAGGGCCAGCGCCCAGGCAGGCGTGCCGCTTCTGGTCCGTACGCTGTCGCTCCGCGCCGTCCTGCTCATCGCCACGGCCGTCGCCGCCCGGCTGGGCGACACCGACATTGCCGCACACCAGATCATTCTGTCCCTGTGGAGCCTGATGGCCTTTGCGCTGGACGCCATCGCCATCGCGGGGCAGGCCATCATCGGACGCTACCTGGGAGCCGACGACACAACGGGCGCACGTGAGGCCTGTCGCCGCATGGTGCAGTGGGGCGTCGCTTCCGGTGTGGTGTTCGGAGTTCTGATCGTTCTCGCCCGCCCCTTGTTCGTACCGCTCTTCACCAGCGACCAGTCCGTCCAGGACACGCTGTTCCCGGCCCTGCTCGTCGTCGCGCTGACCCAGCCGATCGCAGGGGTCGTCTTCGTCCTGGACGGCGTACTGATGGGCGCCGGGGACGGGCCCTACCTGGCCTGGGCCATGCTCGTCACCTTGGCTGTCTTCGCTCCGGCGGCGCTGCTGGTCCCCGTCCTCGGCGGAGGGCTGACCACTCTGTGGTGCGCGATGGCCCTGATGATGGTCGTCCGCCTGGTGACGCTCTGGCTCCGCGCCCGCTCGGGCAAGTGGCTGGTCACCGGCGCCTCCCGCTGAGTGCGGGTCGCAGCAGGCCTTCCCGGACACCCGTGCAGACTTCTCTGTCCGTTTCACGTGAAACAGGCAGCTTCATCCGGAATGGACAGCCTCATCTGAAACGGACAGCCTCATGACGCCGGCATCCGGAAACGGCGAAGGGCCGCACCCCTGAGGATGCGGCCCTTCACTGTTCTGCTGAGATGCGGCCCAATCAGGCAGCAACAACCTCGATGCCGAGCTTCGCAGCGACCTCGGGGTGCAGACGCACGGACACCTGGTGTCCGCCGAGCGTCTTGATCGGCGAGCCGAGCTCGACGCGACGCTTGTCGACGTCCGGTCCACCGGCAGCCTTGATCGCCGAGGCGATGTCGGCCGGGGTGACGGAGCCGAAGAGACGGCCGGCGTCGCCGGAGCGAACAGCCAGACGGACCTTCACGGCCTCGAGCTTGGTCTTGATCTCGTTGGCCTGCTCGATCGTGGCGATCTCGTGGATCTTGCGGGCGCGGCGGATCTGCGCCACGTCCTTCTCGCCACCCTTGGTCCAGCGGATGGCAAAGCCACGCGGAACCAGGTAGTTACGGGCGTACCCGTCCTTGACGTCAACGACGTCGCCAGCAGCACCGAGGCCGGAGACCTCGTGGGTGAGGATGATCTTCATGATTCGGTCACCCTTCCCTTATCGCGCGGTGGACGTGTAGGGCAGCAGCGCCATCTCACGGCTGTTCTTGACAGCCGTGGCGACGTCACGCTGGTGCTGCGTGCAGTTGCCGGTGACGCGGCGGGCACGGATCTTGCCGCGGTCGGAAATGAACTTCCGCAGCATGTTCGTGTCCTTGTAGTCCACGTACTGGGTCTTGTCCTTGCAGAACGCGCAGACCTTCTTCTTAGGCTTGCGCACAGGCGGCTTCGCCATGGTGTTTCTCCTGTGTGATCAAGAAGTGGGGGTACGAGCTGCCCTAGAAGGGCGGCTCGTCCGAGTAGCCGCCGCCAGAACCGCCGGAACCGCCGGAGCTTCCGCCCCAACCGCCTCCGCCGCTCTGCTGGCCCCCGCCCTGCTGGCCGCCGGCCGGCGCGCTCGTGGCCCACGGGTCGTCGGCGGGAGCGCCGCCACCACCCTGCTGGCCACCAGCACCGGGACCGCCGCCCCAGTTACCGCCACCCTGCTGACCGCCGCCGTATCCACCCTGGCCGCCCTGGCCACCACGACCGGTGGTCTTGGTGACCTTGGCGGTGGCGCTCTTGAGACTGGGGCCGACTTCCTCGACGTCCAGCTCGTAGACCGTGCGCTTGACGCCCTCGCGGTCTTCGTACGACCGCTGCTTCAGCCGGCCCTGCACGACAACGCGCATGCCTCGCGTGAGCGACTCGGCGACGTTCTCCGCCGCCTGTCGCCAGACCGAGCAGGTGAGGAACAGGCCTTCGCCGTCCTTCCACTCATTGGTCTGCCGGTCGAAGATGCGGGGAGTGGACGCGACACGGAACTTCGCGACCGCCGCACCGGACGGGGTGAAACGCAGCTCGGGGTCGTCGACGAGATTGCCGACGACCGTGATGACGGTCTCGCCTGCCATGGATGAACCTCTCGGCGGGGATTGCTTCTGGCTGCTTGCTGCTACTCGAACCCGATGACCACTGAGCTAGAAGCTCAGTGGATCTCGGGACGGAGGACCTTGGTCCGGAGGACCGACTCGTTCAGGTTCATCTGGCGGTCGAGCTCCTTGACGACCGCAGGCTCGGCCTGCAGGTCGATGACCGAGTAGATGCCCTCGGGCTTCTTCTTGATCTCGTAAGCGAGACGACGACGGCCCCAGGTGTCGACCTTCTCAACCTTTCCTTCGCCCTCACGGACGACGGAGAGGAAGTTCTCGATCAGCGGGGAGACTGCTCGCTCCTCGAGATCGGGGTCGAGGATGACCATCACCTCGTAGTGACGCATGTGGAACCCACCTCCTTTGGACTCAGCGGCCACGGTCGTTCCGTGGCAGGAGGGTCGTGATGCGTAAGCAACAGTGTCTCCGAGTAAAACAGCCGCCACTGACAACGCCCTCCGTCGAGAAGGGGTCGATTGTGCTGGCCTGGGCAGACACCGGTGCAGACCGTACAGAGTACCTGCTGACGGGCTTCCGGTTGAAATCCGGTGGTCAGGAGACGCAATCTGGACACATCGGGTGTGAGCGGCGCCACGATGCGCCGCCTTTCGGCCAGGAGGTACTCCATGGCACAGACAATGCGGCCCCGCCCTTCCGTCTCCCTCTTCGCCACGGACGGAAGGCCCCATCCCCTGCAGGACACCCTGGTGGCGGTGACGGCGGTCCTGGGCGTCCTCGCGTTCGTGACGGCGATGTTCCACAACCTGCATCTGCTCAGCTCGTGGGCCGGACTCATCGGAATCCTCACGGGCGCATACGGGCAGTACATCTCCGTGACCACACGTGAGAGGTTCCCGCTGATCCTCGGCATGGGCGCGTCCGCCATCGGGTTCTTCCTCGGCATGGCCCACGGCGGACTCTTCGGCGGCGTGGTGGGCTGACCGCGGCAACGGCCCGGCAGGGTGGCCGGGGCGGCACCGTCCCCGGACGGGACCGCCCCGCTCACCGTGCCGGGCCGTACGGGTACGACGGGGCCAGACCGCGCGCTTCCCGGTCACAGTAGGCTTCGGCGCGAGAGCCGGAGCCCCTGACCGATGGGGACACACCTGCCGAGGAGCGCCCCGCATGAGCCTGACCCTGAGGACCATCAGCCGTGAGCAGCATCTGGCGTACATCCAGAGTCTGCCCGCGGCCAGTCACATGCAGGTCCCGGCATGGGCGGATGTGAAGGCCGAGTGGCGCTCGGAGAGTCTGGGCTGGTTCGACAGGAACGGCCAGCTCGTCGGCGCCGGGCTCGTGCTCTACCGGCAGCTGCCCAAGATCAAGCGGTACCTCGCGTATCTGCCCGAGGGCCCGGTCATCAACTGGTACGCCCCGAACCTGAACGACTGGCTGCAGCCGATGCTGGCCCACCTCAAGCAGCAGGGCGCCTTCTCGGTGAAGATGGGCCCGCCCGTCGTCATCCGCCGCTGGGACGCCGCCGCCATCAAGGCCGGCATCCAGGACCCCGAGGTCAAGCGCCTGCGCGACGTCGAGGCCACTCACATCGAGCCGCGCGCCTTCGAAGTCGCGGACCGGCTGCGGAAGATGGGCTGGCAGCAGGGCGAGGACGGCGGCGCCGGGTTCGGTGACGTACAGCCGCGCTACATCTTCCAGGTGCCGCTGGCGAACCGCTCGCTCGAAGACGTCCACAAGGGCTTCAACCAGCTCTGGCGGCGCAACATCAAGAAGGCCGAGAAGGCCGGTGTCGAGGTCGTCCAGGGCAGCTACGCGGAGCTCGCCGAGTGGCAGCGGCTGTACGAGATCACGGCGGAACGCGACCACTTCCGGCCGCGCCCGCTCGGTTACTTCCAGCGCATGTGGACGGCCCTCAACAACGAGGACCCCAACCGGATGCGGCTCTACTTCGCCCGTCACGAGGGCGAGAACGTCGCCGCCGCGACCATGCTGATCGTCGGCGGCCACGTCTGGTACTCCTACGGCGCGTCGGCCAACCACAAGCGCGAGGTCCGGCCCTCGAACGCGATGCAGTGGCGCATGCTGCGCGACGCGTACGCCATGGGAGCCACCGTCTACGACCTGCGCGGCATCTCCGATTCGCTGGACGAGACCGATCACCTCTTCGGTCTGATCCAGTTCAAGGTGGGCACGGGCGGCCAGGCCGCGGAGTACCTCGGCGAGTGGGACTTCCCGCTCAACAAGCTGCTGCACAAGGCGCTCGACATCTACATGTCACGCCGCTGATCCGCCGCGGTTCCGCCGCGCAAGGCTGACGAAACCGGCTTCATTCGTTTCAATGGGCTCTTCCGGAAGCTCCTCGGCAGGATCGTCCGGAAGCACCGCACACCTCTGACACCACCGCAGCCACCAGAAAGGTTCCGGACCGGCCATGGCGCTCTCCCTGTACGTCGACACCGCGCGCTGGCGGGCGCACCAGAAATCCGTACTCGACCAGTTCCCCGGCCTCGTACCGGTCTGCAAGGGCAACGGCTACGGCTTCGGCCACGAGCGGCTGGCCGACGAGGCGATCCGCTTCGGCTCCGACACGCTCGCGGTCGGCACCACCTACGAAGCGGCCCGCATCAAGGACTGGTTCAGCGGTGATCTTCTGGTGCTCACCCCGTTCCGGCGGGGCGAGGAGCCGGTGCCGCTGCCGGACCGGGTCATCCGGTCCGTGTCGTCCGTGGACGGTGTGCACGCTCTGGTGGGCGCCCGGGTCGTCATCGAGTGCATGAGCTCGATGAAGCGTCACGGCGTCAAGGAGGAGGAGCTCGGGCAGCTGCACGCCGCCATCGAGGACGTACGTCTCGAAGGCTTCGCCCTGCACCTGCCGCTGGACCGCACGGACGGCTCCGACGCTGTCGAAGAGGTCATCGCCTGGATGGACCGCCTCCGCGCGGCCCGGCTGCCGCTGCACACGATGTTCGTCAGCCACCTGCGGTCCGAGGAGCTGGCCAGGCTGCAGCAGCAGTTCCCGCAGACCCGTTTCCGCGCCCGCATCGGGACCCGGCTCTGGCTCGGCGACCACGAGGCGACGGAGTACCGGGGCGCCGTCCTCGACGTCACGCGCGTCGTCAAGGGCGACCGGTTCGGCTACCGGCAGCAGAAGGCCGCCTCCGACGGCTGGCTGGTCGTCGTCGCCGGCGGCACGTCGCACGGTGTGGGCCTGGAGGCCCCGAAGGCCCTGCACGGCGTGATGCCGCGTGCCAAGGGTGTCGCCCGCGCGGGCCTGGCCACCGTCAACCGGAATCTGTCGCCGTTCGTCTGGGCCGGCAAGCAGCGCTGGTTCGCCGAGCCGCCGCACATGCAGGTGTCGATCCTGTTCGTGCCCTCGGACGCCGAGGAGCCGCGGGTGGGTGACGAGCTGGTGGCCCATCTGCGCCACACGACCACGCAGTTCGACCGCCTCGTCGACCGCTGAGGCACCGGCCCGCCCGGCCCTCAGTCGGCGGCAGGTGCCCCCGCCGTGCCCCACTCCACCCGCGGCCCCGCGACGTTGAGTGCGGCACGGTTCGGCGGATACACCACCGCATGCCCCAGTACGAAGACGTCCTCGGCCCCGTCGAGCACCCCGCCCGACGGGTCGTCGGAGCCGTCGCGCCGCACACCGTCGCGCTCGGGCATCAGGATGTCCCGTACGACCACGGCACAGAGGTAGAGCGTGCCCAGCAGGTGCAGGATGATCGCCAGCTGGTAGCCCTCCGTCGGCAGTCCCTGGTGCTTGTCGCCGCTCGTCGTGTACGCGAGGTACATCCAGATGCCCAGGAAGTACATGACCTCGCACGCCTGCCAGATCAGGAAGTCCCGCCAGCGCGGCCTGGCCAGCGCGGCAAGCGGAATCAGCCACAGCACGTACTGCGGTGAGTAGACCTTGTTGACGAGGATGAACACCGCGACGACGAGGAACGCGAGCTGGGCGAACCGTGGCCTGCGCGGCGCCGTCAGCGTCAGCCATCCGATGGCGGCGCACAGAGCGGCCGTCGCGAGCGTCGAGACGGTGTTGACCGTGCTGACCTCGATCGAGGTGCCGGTGCGCTGCGTGATGACCAGCCAGAAGGACCCGAAGTCGATCGAGCGCTCCTCGCTGAAGGTGTAGAACTTCTTCCACCCCTCGGGCGCGAACACCATCACCGGCAGGTTCACGACCAGCCAGGACCCCGCGGCACCGAGTGCGGCCACCCCGAACTCCCGCCACTTCCCGGCCCGCCAGCACAGCACGAACGCGGGACCCAGCAGGAGTACCGGATAGAGCTTGGCGGCCGTGGCCAGCCCGATCAGGATGCCGAACGCCAGGGGACGGCTCCTGGACCACATGAGCATCGCGGCGGCCGTGAGGGCGACGGCCAGCAGGTCCCAGTTGATCGTGGCGGTGAGGGCGAATGCGGGAGCGAGCGCCACCAGGAGGCCGTCCCAGGGGCGCCGCCGGTGCGTGCGGGCGACACACACGGCGATGATCGCGGTACAGATCATCAGCATGCCCGCGTTGACCAGCCAGTAGGCCTGCTCCTGCTCCTGGATGGATCCGCCCGGAGTCAGCCAGGACGCGATCTGCATGAACACGCCCGTGAGAACGGGGTACTCCAGGAACTGCATATCGCCCGGCAGCCGGTCGAAGTACGGCACCAGGCCTTCGGAGAAGCCGCGACCGGTGTACAGGTGCGGGATGTCCGAGTAGCAGGCGTGCGTGTACTGGGAGCCGGCGCCCCTGAACCACGCCCAGTTGTAGCAGGGCAGTTTCTGCACCATGCCGAGCGCGAACATCCCGAGCGCCACCAGGGCGATGACGCCCACGGGAGTGAGCGCGGTGGAGCCGAGGCGCGTCCAGCGGCCCGACCTCCCACCGATCAGCTCGCTGCCGGCCGCGGCGATCTCGTCCTGGTGCGTGGGCCGTACGACGGACCGTTCCTGATGCACGCTCGTGTCCTCTGCGCTTGGCATGCCGCACATCCTGCCGTACCGGACGGTGGAAGCGACGAGGGCCGCCGCACCCGGTGGTGCCGCGGCCCTCGTCATCGTGCTCGGATCACCTCGCGGAAGCCTGTCGGACCCGCTGGGTGCACTGCCTGCCGGGCGCTACCCGGCCGGGCCACCGAAGAATCCGCCGTTCCCGTTCCCGTTGCCGTTCCCGTTGCCGCCGGTATCCGGTGAGGGGCTGGTGCCGCCGGTGCCCGCTGTCGTGCCGTCCGTCGTGCCGGTGTCCGCACCACCGGTGGTGCCGTTCGTCGTGCCGGTGTCCGCACCGCCGTCGGCACCGCCGTTGGAATTGCCGCCGTTGTTGTTCTGGCAGTCCCAGTCCCACGTACCGCAGGTCTCGGACGGGTCGGGCGTCGGAACGTCAGGAGTCGGCGAGGGCGTGCTGGACGGTGTCGGGGTCGGCGTCGGGGTCGGCGTCGGAGTGGGGGTCGGGGTGGGGCTCTGCGCGCCGCCGCCGAAGACCGTGTCGCCGATCGGCTCGGGCTTCGGGAACGGCACGGCCTTCTCGTTCTGCATGGCCTCGGCCATGTAGTCGTGCCAGATCTGTGCCGGGAACGAGGCGCCGTGGATCTTGTCCTCGCCGCCGGTTCCGTACATCTTCTCGAACTTGCGGTTTTTGTTGCTGTCGTCGTCGTCCAGCCGGTACATGCTGATCGCCGTCGACAGCTGCGGGGTGTAGCCGACGAACCAGGCCGACAGGTTGTCGTCCGTCGTACCCGTCTTGCCCGCGACATCACGGCCCGGGAGCCTGGCCGGCGTGCCGGTTCCCTTCTCGACGACGTTCTTGAGGACGTCCGTCACGTTGTCGGCCACCTCGTTGGGGAAGGCGCTCTTGACGACCGTCTTGTGCTGGTAGACCACTTCGCCGCCCTTCTTCACCTGGGTGACCGAGTAGGGCTCACGCTGCTGGCCACTGGCCGCGAACGTGGCGTACGCGGCGGCCATGCGGGTCGTACTGGGCGAGGAGGTGCCGATGGAGAACGACGGGACGTTCGCGTCCGCCATGTACTTGTCGTCCTTCAGGCCGGCCGCGATGGCCGCTTGCTTCACCTTGTCGGTGCCGACGTCCATGCCCAGCTGCACATAGGGGGAGTTGGCGGACCACTGCATCGCCTCACGAAGGGTGATGTTGCCCCTCGACTCATGGCCGTCGTTGGTCTGCAGCCATTCCTCGCCCTTCTCGTTGGTCCAGACCTCGCCGTTGTACTTCTTGATCTTCAGCTTGTCGTCGGCGTTGTAGATGCTCTTCGGCGAGACCTTCGTACGCTGCGACTCGGGCTGATCGGCAGCGCCCGAGGGATCCCGCTTGCCGTACTCCATCGCGGCAGCCAGCACGAACGGCTTGAAGGTGGAGCCGACGGCGGCACCGGTGGGGTCGGCGTTGTTGGTGTAGTGCTTGGTCGCGTCCGCACCGCCGTAGATCGCCTCGATGGCACCGGTCCTCGGATCCACGGACGAGCCGCCGAACTGGACGTGAGTGTCCGTCTTCGGGCGCTTCTTCTCGTTGATCTTCTCGTCGTAGACCTTCTTGACGGCCTTCTTGAGCTGGTTGACCTTCTTACTGTCGAAGGTCGTGTGGATCTCGTATCCGCCCTGGTCGAGCATGTCCGAGGTGACGTGGTCGGTGTTGTTGTTGAGGTAGTACGTCCTGGCGAGACCGACCAGATAACCGATCTGCCCGCCCAGCTGGGCGTCCTTCTTCGGCTTGTCCGGCGTCGGGAAGTGCCGGTACTTGTCCCGCTCGGACTGCTTCAGCCGGCCGTCCTTCACCTCTTCGTCGAGGATCCACTTCCAGCGCTTTATCGCCCGTGCCTTGTTCTTCTCCGGGGTCGCCTCCTCACGGTCGACGTCCGGGGCACCGGCGGGGTCGTAGTAGCTGGCCCCCTTGAGCAGGGTCGCCAGGAAGGCGCACTGGCTCGGGTTCAACTGCCTGGCGTCAATGCCGTAGTAGGTACGGGCCGCTGCCTGGATGCCCGAGGCGCCCCGCCCGTAGTACGAGACGTTGAGGTACCCGGCCATGACGTCTTTCTTGTCCATCTCGCTGCCGACCTTCAGCGTGATGAACAGCTCCTGGAACTTCCGGCTCAGGGTCTGTTCCTGGGAGAGGCGCGAGTTCTTCACGTACTGCTGGGTGATGGTCGAGCCACCCTGGGTCTCGCCGCCCTTGGCCATGTTGAACAGGGCCCGGCCGATACCCATCGGGTCGATGCCGCGGTCGTGGTCGAAGGACTTGTTCTCCGCGGAGATGACGGCGTTGCGCATCGCTTCGGGAATCTGGGCGTAGTCGATGACCTGGCGGTTCACCTCACCGCCGGTGGCCACCATCTGGGAGCCGTCTTTCCAGAAGTAGACGTTGTTCTCCGCCTTCGCGGCATCCTGGACCTCGGGCTTGGCCACCATCGCGTACGCGAGACCGGCGAGTCCCATCAGCAGACCGAGGAAGCCGATACACAGGCCGGAGATCAACTTCCACGACGGCGTCCAGCGCCGCAGGCCTTGCCTGCCGGCCCGCGGGTAGTCGATGAAGCGCTTCTTGGCCGGGCGCTGGCTGCCGCGCCCACGGCCCCTGCCGGGGCCCTCCTGGCCGCCGTCCCCGCCTCCGCGACGCCGGCCACCGCCGCCGTCGGAACCGCCGCGGCCACCACTGCCGCGCTGGGCGGCCCGTCTGGCAGCGGCTCGCCCGCCGTGCGGACTCTCCTCGCCGTACGAACCGGAAGGTGATTCAGAAGTTACTCCGCGTGACGGTGCCGCACGGCGTCCGGAGGACTGCTGAGTGGCTCGTCTGGCCGCGGCACGCCCGCCACCTTGCGGTTGGGGCGTTTTGCGACGGTGCTCGCTCATCGAACGACTACTCCTCGGGCAGGCGAGAGCGCCTGGAAGCGGCAGCTGAGATCCGGTCCCCCCGAATTACGGACCAGCCCTGCGACAGGCTCATCCGCAGTGCATCCGGTTAGTCCGCGAAGACTGACGCGCTCGCACGTCACACGGTTCCCGGTGGTCTGCATGCCGCACAGACTACGCACGGTCAAAACACTCCTAGGGCCGAAGTTCACCCCAAATCACGCAAGTCGGTTGCTACGAATTAGTGATGTGACGCCGTTCACTAAGGCCCCCCTTGTCGCAGCGAGCAGACCGATCTATCGTGCTGATGTATCGAGTCGATACATCAGCTCGGTACATCAGCTCGGCACAGGGCCACGCGAGAGCACTCGGACAAGGAGGAGGCGAGGTTGAGCAGACGCTCAGGCATCCTCGAGTTCGCCGTCCTCGGTCTGCTCCGCGAATCCCCGATGCACGGCTATGAGCTGCGCAAACGCCTCAACACATCGTTGGGGATCTTCCGCGCTTTCAGCTACGGCACCCTCTACCCCTGCCTCAAGACGCTGGTCGCCAACGGCTGGTTGATCGAGGAGCCCGGGAATGTACCGGCAGAAGCACCGCCCGGCTCCGGCCGCGGGGTCGCTCCTGCCTCTTCCCTGGCAGGGCGCCGCGCCAAGATCGTCTACCGATTGACGGCGGAAGGTAAGGAGCACTTCGAGGAGCTGCTCTCGCACACCGGCCCCGACTCCTGGGAGGACGAGCACTTCGCGGCTCGATTCGCCTTCTTCGGACAGACGGAGCACGAGGTGCGGATGCGGGTGCTGGAAGGCCGTCGCAGCCGGCTGGAGGAACGCCTCGAGAAGATGAGCGCCTCTCTGGCCCGCACCCGCGAGCGCCTCGACGACTACACACTTGAGCTGCAGCGACACGGCATGGAGTCCGTGGAGCGCGAAGTGCGCTGGCTGAACGAGCTCATCGAGAGCGAGCGGTCGGGACGGGATCAGCGACGATCCTCGCCCGAGAGCTCAGCTCAGCAGAACACCGCAGGAGAGCCGGACGGCCTGCCCCGGCGGGGTAACAACCCGCCGGATCCGTCCGGCGACACCGCCAAGTGAGACCCCCGCAGATCCGCGGGGGCTCATCAGAAACATCCATTACACACAGGGAGCAACCGGAATGGGTTCGGTTCGCGTAGCCATCGTCGGCGTGGGCAACTGCGCCGCCTCGCTGGTCCAGGGCGTCGAGTACTACAAGGACGCCGATCCGGCCGGCAAGGTGCCCGGCCTGATGCACGTCCAGTTCGGCGACTACCACGTGCGGGACGTCGAGTTCGTCGCCGCCTTCGACGTCGACGCGAAGAAGGTCGGCCTCGACCTCTCGGACGCCATCGGCGCCAGCGAGAACAACACCATCAAGCTCTGCGACGTGCCGAACGCCGGCGTCACCGTCCAGCGCGGCCACACCCACGACGGCCTGGGCAAGTACTACCGCGAGACCATCGAGGAGTCGGCCGAGGCCCCGGTCGACATCGTCCAGATCCTCAAGGACCGCAAGGTCGACGTCCTCGTCTGCTACCTGCCCGTCGGTTCCGAGGTCGCTGCGAAGTTCTACGCGCAGTGCGCCATCGACGCCAAGGTCGCGTTCGTCAACGCCCTCCCGGTCTTCATCGCCGGCACCAAGGAGTGGGCGGACAAGTTCACCGAGGCCGGTGTCCCGATCGTCGGCGACGACATCAAGTCGCAGGTCGGCGCCACCATCACGCACCGCGTGATGGCGAAGCTGTTCGAGGACCGGGGCGTCGTCCTGGACCGCACGATGCAGCTGAACGTCGGCGGCAACATGGACTTCAAGAACATGCTCGAGCGTGAGCGCCTGGAGTCCAAGAAGATCTCCAAGACGCAGGCCGTCACCTCGCAGATCGTCGACCGCGAGCTCGGTGCGGACAACGTCCACATCGGCCCGTCGGACTACGTGGCCTGGCTGGACGACCGCAAGTGGGCGTACGTGCGCCTCGAGGGCCGCGCCTTCGGTGACGTTCCGCTGAACCTGGAGTACAAGCTCGAGGTCTGGGACTCCCCGAACTCGGCCGGTGTCATCATCGACGCCGTCCGCGCTGCGAAGATCGCCAAGGACCGCGGCATCGGCGGCCCGATCCTCTCCGCGTCCTCGTACTTCATGAAGTCCCCGCCGGTCCAGTACTTCGACGACGAGGCCCGCGACAACGTCGAGAAGTTCATCCGCGGTGAGGTCTCCAACTGACGTCACCTGACACGGTGCGTCGGCGCGACGTGGTGAGGAGCGGCAACGCTCCTTGACCCCCGCACCGTTGAGGGTCCCCGGGCAATCCGCCCGGGGACCCTCAACGTATGTGACCCTTGCTCCCATGCCCGTCGTGCGTGACCTGCGCATACTCCTGCGCCTTCGGAACTTCCGCCGCCTGCTGGCCGTGCGGATCCTGTCCCAGTCGGCCGACGGCGTCTATCAAGTGGCCCTCGCCACGCACGTGGTCTTCTCCCCCGAGAAGGAGACGTCCGCGGCTGCCATCGCCTCCGCCATGGCCGTACTCCTGCTGCCCTACTCGCTCATCGGCCCGTTCGCCGGTGTCCTGCTGGACCGCTGGCCACGCCGCCAGGTCTTCCTCTACGGCAATCTGCTGCGCACCGCACTCGCCTGCTGCACCGCGCTCCTGATCCTCGGCTCCGCCCCCGACTGGCTCTTCTACGCCTCGGCCCTCTGTGTCACCGCGGTCAACCGCTTCGTCCTGGCCGGCCTCTCCGCCGTGCTGCCACGCGTCGTCGACCGGGACCGGCTGGTGCTGGCCAACTCCCTGTCACCGACCGCGGGCACCCTTGCGGCCACGGCCGGCGGAGGCCTCGCCTTCACCGTGCGGCTCCTGCTGGCGGACTCCGACGCCGCGGTGGTGCTTCTGGGCGCTGCGCTCTATCTCGGCTCGGCTCTGGCCTCTCTGAGCCTTGCTTCCGGACTTCTCGGGCCGGACACGAACGACAACCGCCTGCGTCTGGGGAAGGCTCTCACCACCACCGCCCACGGGCTCATGGACGGACTGCGCCACCTGGCCGAACGGAGAGGTGCCGCACGGGCGCTGGCTGCGATGACGGTGATCCGCTTCTGCTACGGAGCGCTGACCGTCATGGTCCTGATGCTGTGCCGGTACGCCTGGGCGGACAGCGAGTCCGCCGGCCTGGCGCTACTGGGACTGGCTGTGGGGGCATCCGGCGCGGGCTTCTTCGCGGCGGCCGTACTGACTCCATGGGCCGCTGGGCGGCTCGGCCGGTTCCGCTGGATGGCGGTATGCGCGGCGGCCGCCGCCGTCCTCGAGCCGGCGCTGGGCCTCTGGTTCACGCCTGTGCCGATGCTCGTCGCCGCGTTCGTCCTGGGACTCGTCACCCAGGGGGCGAAGATCGCGACGGACACAGTGGTGCAGACCGCGGTGGACGACTCCTTCCGCGGCAGGGTTTTCTCCCTCTACGACGTGCTGTTCAACGTGGCCTTCGTGGGCGCTGCCGCAATCTCCGCGGTGGTACTGCCTCCTGACGGGAAGTCGGCAGCTGTGGTGATCGGGGTGGCTGTTCTCTACGCGGCCGTGGCCGTGACCATGGCCCGTTGGAGTCGGAGCGGTGAAGTCCTATAGCGTGCCCGCGTCAAGAACACACACAGCATGATTCACGGGGGTACACGCATGACCTATCCGCCTCAGCAGGGCGCCGGCCCATACGGACAGCAGCCTGCTCAGCCCTACCCGCAGCAGCCGGGGTATGGCACCCAGCAGCCCTACCCTCCGCATCAGGCACAGCAGCCTTACGGCGGCCAGCCCGGCGGTCCGCCCCCTCAGGGGATGCCTCCGCAGGGACCGCCCCAGAACATGTCCGGCGGCAAAAAGGCGTTTCTCGCGGCACGCAACCTCATCATCATCGTGGTGGCGCTCGCTGCGCTTGCCGGCCTGAAGTTCGGCTGGGACAAGATATTCGAGTCCGACGCCAAGGCCGCAGCGGTCGGTGACTGCCTGGAGAACAAGGGCACCAATCTCAGCCCGGACATGGAGTCCGCCGACTGCGGTTCGTCCGCGGCCGAGTTCAAGGTCGCCGAAGTACACGACAACACCTCTGACACGGACCTTTGTGACGCGGAGAAGTACGTCGCCTACTACGAGACCTCGGGCCGCCGGAAGAGCCGAAGCAGTGTGGTGCTCTGCCTGACACCGGTGAAGCCGGGCAGCTGATCCCCGTACCGAGAGCAGAACCGACAACCGAGGGCGCTGTTTCACGTGAAACAGCGCCCTCGGCGTTCGTATGGGTGGTCATGTTTCACGTGAAACATGACCGGCGGATCTCCAGGACGGGTCGGACCCGCAGGCCTCAGCCCTGTGCTTCCCACCACTTCTTAAGTTCCGCGACAGCAGCGTCGCGCTCCATCGGCCCGTTCTCCAGGCGCAGTTCCAGTAGGAACGCATACGCCTTGCCGATGACCGGCCCGGGTCCGACATCCAGGATCTGCATGATCTCGTTACCGTCCAGGTCCGGCCGGATCGCGTCCAGCTCCTCCTGGCCCTGCAACTCGGCGATGCGCTCTTCCAGCGCGTCATAGGTTCGCGAGAGAGCACCGGCCTTGCGCTTGTTCCGCGTGGTGCAGTCCGAGCGGGTGAGCTTGTGCAGCCGATCCAGCAGCGGACCGGCGTCACGCACATAGCGACGCACTGCCGAGTCGGTCCACTCCCCGTCGCCGTACCCGTGGAAGCGCAGATGCAGCTCCACCAGCTTCGCGACGTCCTTGACCATGTCGTTGGAGTACTTGAGGTCGGTCATGCGCTTCTTGACCATCTTGGCGCCGACCACCTCGTGGTGGTGGAAGGAGACCCGTCCGTCCTTCTCGAACCGCCGGGTCCTCGGCTTGCCGATGTCATGGAGCAGGGCGGCAAGACGCAGAACCAGGTCCGGGCCGTCCTCCTCGAGGTCGATCGCCTGCTCCAGAACGGTCAGCGAGTGCTCGTACACGTCCTTGTGCCGGTGATGCTCATCACTTTCCAGCCGCAGCGCCGGAAGCTCCGGAAGGACCTGCTGCGCCAGTCCCGTGTCGACAAGGAGGGCCAGACCCTTCCGCGGGTGCGAGGAGAGCAGGAGCTTGTTGAGCTCCTCCCGGACCCTCTCGGCGGAGACGATCTCGATCCGTCCCGCCATCTCCGTCATGGCCGTGACGACATCCGGGGCGACCTCGAAGTCCAGCTGCGCGGCGAACCGTGCGGCGCGCAGCATGCGCAGCGGGTCGTCGGAGAAGGACTCCTCGGGGGTGCCAGGGGTGCGCAGCACCCGCTCCGCCAGGTCCTCCAGACCACCGTGCGGATCGACGAACTCCTTCTGCGGGAGCGCGACAGCCATGGCATTGACCGTGAAATCACGTCGGACCAGGTCGTCCTCGATGGAGTCACCGTAGGAAACCTCGGGCTTGCGCGAGGTCCTGTCGTACGCCTCGGACCGGTATGTGGTGACTTCGATCTGGTAGCCGTCCTTCTGCGCGCCGACCGTACCGAAGGCAATCCCGACCTCCCATACAGAGTCCGCCCAGGGCCTGACGATCTTCAGCACATCCTCGGGGCGGGCGTCGGTCGTGAAGTCCAGGTCGTTCCCGAGCCTCCCGAGAAGCGCGTCCCGGACCGAGCCACCGACCAGTGCGAGGCTGAATCCGGCATCCTGGAATCGGCTTGCGAGATCGTCGGCGACCGGGGACACCCGCAGCAGTTCGCTGACTGCGCGGAGCTGCACCTGGGTCAGGGCGCTGGAGTTGTCTTCATTGGCGTTCGGCACAACAGAAAAGGGTACGTGCCCGGACCGGTCCGGGCGTCATGGTTTCCTTCCGCCCTGCAAGACTCTCCCGATCATGCAGCGCACTCCCCAGCACTTAGTCCCGGCGCACCTCGTTACCATGCGAGGACGCAGCAACGGACAACGATCGACAGCAGCTGACGACGACGAGGGACGGGTACGCGTGGCCGAGGCGGCAGACATCCAGGGGATGAGTCCCTCTCCTGCCCGCCGGTGGCTGCGGCGCACAGCCGCCGTGCTTACCGGGGCTCCGCTCGTCGCCGCTCTGCTGGCCGGAGCGGCTGCTCCGCAGGCGCAGGCCGGCGCTCCGGGCAAGGCTCCGACGGGTTCCAGCACCGTTTCGGTGTCGCTGGACACCCTGACGCCGAGCGCCCCTGTGAAAGGGGACACGCTCACCGTCTCCGGCACTCTGACCAACAAGAGCAAGGAGACGGTCACCGAGGCGCAGGTAGACCTGCGTGTGGGGCCGCGGCTCTTCGGCAGGACCGCCATCGATACGGCCGCTCGGCGCACCGGCTACGTGCCCGGTACCGATCCGTATCCGATCGGGGGCAAGTACACCGTCAAGATCGCCAAGCTTCCGTCGGGCATCAGCCAGGACTTCACCCTGTCCGTGCCGGTCAGCAAGCTTGAGCTCGGCGACGACGGCGTCTATCAGCTGGGCGTCTCACTGTCGGGCCGCACGCCTCAGGCCCAGTACGACCACGTACTCGGTATCCAGCGGACCTTCCTGCCCTGGCAGAGCGAGGAACGTGACTCCAAGACCGGGATCAGCTACCTCTGGCCGCTGATCGCATCGGCGCACCTCACTGCGGAGACCGGCTCCGACGAACAGCAGACCCCGGTGTTCGCCGACGACGACCTGGCTGCGGAGATCGCACCGGGTGGCCGCCTGGAACAGATGGTCTCGCTCGGCAGCCAGCTTCCCGTGACCTGGGTCATCGACCCGGATCTGCTGGCCAGCGTCGATGCCATGACCAAGAGCTACCGGGTCAGGTCCGGGAACACCACGGTTGCCGGTACGAACCAGGCCGTGGCCAAGAAGTGGCTCACCTCGCTGGAATCGGCAGTGGCCGACGGCAAGGTCGTCGCACTGCCCTTCGGCGATCCCGACCTGGCATCGATCGCGCACCGCGGCAAGAACGTGTCGGGCACCCTCAGCCATCTCCAGACCGCCAGCGAGGTCGCCGGGATGACCGTGGAGACGATCCTCCATCTGAAGCCCTCAACCGATTTCGCCTGGCCGGTCGACGGTGCGATCGATCCGTCCATCGTGGATGTCGCCACCTCGACCGGCGCCCACAACGTGATCGCCCGCAGCGACAGCCTTCAGGAGACCGGGGGCCTGCTGTACACGCCCACCGCTGCCCGCCCGATCGGCGGCGGCACCACCGCCGTGGTCTCCGATGCCAGGCTCTCCACGGCCTTCCAGGGCGACATGGCGACGGCGGGGGACTCCACGCTCGCCGTACAGAAGTTCCTCGCCCTCAGCCTCGCTCTGTCCGAGCAGGACACGGACAAGGACCGCAGCATCGTCGTGGCGCCCCAGCGCATGCCGACGGTCGCCCAGGCCCAGTCGATGGCCCGCGCCCTGCACGCCCTGGACGACGACCGCTGGACACAGTCCCAGGGGCTGGCCCAGGCGGCCGCCGCGAAGCCCGACTCCGAGGCGACGACCGCGGTGCCCCGGACGTCCCAGTACCCGAAGAAGCTGCGCAGCCAGGAGCTGCCCACCCAGGCCTTCCAGGACATCAAGTCCATCCAGGCCTCCCTCAACAACTTCCAGGTCATCCTGACCCACCCCGAGCGGGTGGTGACCCCGTTCGGCAACGCGGTCAACCGGTCCATGTCGACGTCGTGGCGGGGCAAGCCCCTGGAGGCCCAGCAGTACCGGGACTCGGTGCGCACCTACCTTCAGGGGCTCATCAACGAGGTCCAGCTGATCTCGAAGTCGGATGTCACCCTGTCCGGCCGCAGCGCCACGATCCCCGTGACGGTGCAGAACAGACTGCTGCAGGATGTCGATCATCTGGTACTCCGGCTGAAGTCGGAGAACGCGACACGGCTCAAGCTGAACGACGGCGGCGCCGTGGCGGAGCAGCCGATCCGGATCGGCGCCGGGCACAGTCAGTCCGTGAAGTTCGACGCTGCGGCGAACATCAACGGCCAGGTCCAGATGACCGCACAGCTCTACACCGAGGACGGGACTCCGTACGGCGAGGAGATGGCCTTCACCGTGAAGGTGTCCGAGCTCACGCCGACCGTGCTTCTCGTGATCGCCGGCGGGCTCCTGCTGCTGGTCCTCGCCGGCATCAGGATGTATGCACATCGCAAGCGTGCCAACGCGGGCGGCGCGGCGGGCGACGACGGCAGTGAACCCGAGCAGCCGAGTGACCCGACGCCGGACACCGGTCCCGAAAGCACGGAGCCGTCGGGCACGGGTGAGAAAGTGGACCGTTGAGCGATGTCTGTCGTGGCCGGTCGGCCGGGGACGATGAGGTGGGGTTTCGATGAACGCGCCGTACGACGGTGACCGCGGTCAGGGTACGGGCGGGGCTGGGTTCTCCGGCGGGCCTCCGATGCCCCCTGGGCCGGGTCAGGAACCGCCGGCTCCAGACCCGTATCTTCAGGCTGCGTACGACTACGACCCCTACCGGTCGCAGGACCTCTCCGCCCAGGACCCGGTGAACGAGGCGCTGTACGACCGCGCCGCGCATCCGCCGCCGCCCCCGGGCACCTACCAGCAGCCGCAGCCGCTCTACCAGCAGCCGCCTGTTGCGCAGTACGCCCCCGACCCCAGGATCTGGGCGCAGACCCCGCCGCCCGAGCCGGACGGCCCGTCCCGTCATCTGCCGTACGGCGACAATGCCGCGACCACCCAGTTCGTCGGTGTGGACGATCTCGTCACCCAGGCGTCGGCGAACCGCGAGGAGCCGGACGCCTTCGCCCACCTCTTCCGCGACCAGGAGGGCCCCGCGGGATCGCCCGCCCAGGACCGGCCCGAGCCTGCCCCCGCCCCGGCGCCGCCGAAATCCGGCGGCGGCCGGGCCTCCGGTCTCCTGAGGTCCAGTGCCGTCATGGCCGCCGGCACGCTCGTCTCACGGCTCACCGGCTTCGTACGCAGCCTGGTGATCACCGCGGCGCTCGGCGCGGCCCTGCTCGGCGACAGCTTCACCATCGCCTACACGCTGCCGACGATGATCTACATCCTCACCGTGGGCGGCGGACTCAACTCGGTGTTCGTCCCCCAGCTCGTCCGCTCGATGAAGGACGACGAGGACGGCGGTGAGGCCTATGCGAACCGGCTGCTGACTCTCGTGATGGTCGCGCTCGGCCTGATCGTCGCCATCGCGGTCTTCGCCGCGCCCTTCCTCATCCGTCTGATGTCATCGACGATCGCGAACGACCCGGCGGCCAACAACGTGGCCACGACATTCGCCCGGTACTGCCTGCCCACCATCTTCTTCATGGGTGTGCACGTCGTGATGGGCCAGATCCTCAACGCCCGCGGAAAGTTCGGCGCGATGATGTGGACCCCGGTCCTCAACAACATCGTCATGATCTTCACGTTCGGCATGTTCATCTGGGTCTACGGCACCTCGCACGAGTCCCACATGGGCGTCCAGACGATCCCGCCGGAAGGCGTCCGGCTGCTGGGTATCGGCACCCTGCTCGGTCTCGTCGTCCAGGCCCTGGCCATGATCCCGTATCTCCGCGAGGCCGGGTTCCGATTCCGCCCGCGGTTCGACTGGAGGGGCCACGGCCTCGGCAAGACGGTCAAGCTGGCCAAGTGGACGGTGCTGTTCGTCTTCGCCAACCAGGCCGGTGTGCTGGTCGTCACCCAGCTCGCCACGTCCGCCGGCAAGGCGTCGGGCCAGAACGGGGCGGGCTTCCTCGCCTACTCCAATGCCCAGCTGATCTGGGGCATGCCGCAGGCGATCATCACGGTCTCCGTCATGGCCGCCCTGCTGCCCCGGATCTCCCGTGCCGCTCACGACAACGACCCCGGCGCCGTCCGGGACGACATCTCGCAGGGTCTGCGGAATTCCGCCGTGGCCATCGTGCCGGTCGCCTTCGCGTTCCTGGCCCTGGGCGTTCCGATGTGCACGCTGCTCTACTCCTCCAGCGGCCCCGAGGCCGCCCGCTCCATGGGCTTCATCCTGATGGCCTTCGGCCTCGGCCTGATCCCCTACTCCGTCCAGTACGTGGTGCTGCGAGGGTTCTACGCGTACGAGGACACCCGCACGCCCTTCTACAACACGGTCATCGTCGCTCTGGTCAACGCGGCCGCCTCGGCCGTCTGTTACGTCGTACTGCCCGCGCAGTGGGCCGTGGTCGGCATGGCCGCCTCGTACGGGCTCGCCTACGCCGTCGGTGTCGGTATCGCCTGGCGTCGGCTGCGCAACCGGCTGGGCGGCGATCTGGACGGCGCCCACGTCCTGCGCACCTATGCCCGGCTGTGTCTCGCCGCTCTGCCCGCGACCGTCGTCGGCGGCGCTGTGGGATTCGGTCTGCTTCACGTGCTCGGCGACGGCGCCTTCGGCTCACTGGTCGCGCTGGTCTGCGGCGGGGCCATGCTGCTCGGGGTGTTCTTCGTCGCGGCCAAGCGGATGCGCATCGAAGAGATCAACGGAATGGTCGGCATGATCCGAGGACGGCTCGGCCGCTGAGGATCTACTGGCCCGCACAACCATCGACGGTCTCCGCGTGTCGTGCATAGCGCTGGAGTGTGGGCACAATTGGCGTGACTGTGCAGAGCTGGCTGGCATCGCGCAACGGATGGGGAGGCAGGAACGACGGTGGCGGAACGTAGCACGGCTGCCGTCGACGTGGCCGACAACGGCGGGGACGAACCGCCGACCGCCAAGGCGGACGAGGCCACGACCGACGGGACGGCAGAAGCTCAGAAATCGACGGGCGCAGGCCCTCAGGACGCGGACAGCGAGCCGACCGGCTCCACCGATGCGTCCATGGTGACCCCTGATCTGCACAGCGGTCACAAACTGGCAGGACGGTACCGGCTCGAGGAGTGCGTCACCCGTCTGGACGGATTCAGCAGCTGGCGCGCCGTCGACGAGAAACTGCGTCGCGCGGTGGGTGTCCATCTCCTTCCGGCCGACCACCCGCGGGCCCGCTCCGTGCTGGCCGCCGCCCGTTCCTCCGCCCTGCTCGGGGATCCCCGCTTCGTGCAGGTCCTGGACGCCGTCGAGGAGAACGACCTCGTCTACGTCGTCCACGAATGGCTCCCGGACGCCACCGAGCTCACTGCTCTGCTGGGCGCGGGCCCCATGGATGCTCACGACGCCTACCAGCTCGTCAGCCAGATCTCCCAGGCCATGGCAGCCGCACACCGTGAGGGCCTGGCCCATCTGAGGCTCACTCCCGGAGCGGTGCTGCGCAGTTCCTCGGGTCAGTACCGCATCCGCGGCCTCGCGGTGAACGCCGCGCTCCGGGGCATCACCTCCGACGGACCCCAGCGCGCCGACACCGAGGCGATCGGCGCCCTTCTGTACGCCGCGCTGACCCAGCGCTGGCCGTACGAGAGCGACGCCTACGGCCTCACCGGGCTTCCCAAGGGCGTGGGTCTGATCGCACCCGACCAGGTCCGGGCCGGGGTCCACCGCGGTCTCTCCGAGATCGCCATGCGCGCCCTTGCCAACGACGGAGCCACGGCCTCCCGTCAGGAACAGCCCTGCACCACCCCGGACGAGCTCGCCAAGGCCGTTGCGGCGATGCCGCGCATCCGGCCGCCCGAGCCCACGTTCACCGCACCGCCCGAGTACCAGCGGACGACGTACCAACAGGGCACGTACGGCCGCCCGGCCGTCCCCGGCGTCACCCAGCCCGTGATCGCCGTGCCTCCTGCGCCGCTCCAGAGCCGTACCGGTAAGGCCCTCAAGTGGGCCGTCTCCGCGCTGCTGATCGCCGCACTGGGCCTCGGCAGCTGGCAGCTCGCCGAGACACTCCTGGACCACGACAACAACACGAACGATCCCGGCACGACCCAGACCAACCCGGAGAACGGCGACCACGACAACCCGGCCACGGAGAGCAAGCCGGTCCCGATCGTCGGTGCTCAGGATTACGACCCGCTCGGCGACGGGGGCGAGAAGCCCCAGGACATAGATCATGTCTACGACGGGGACACATCGTCCTACTGGCACACGGACGGCTACTTCACTGCCGACTTCGGCAATCTGAAGGAAGGCGTCGGCGTCGTACTGGACCTCGGCAAGGTGCAACGGGTCGGGGCGGTGGACGTGACCTTCCTGGGCGGCACCACATCGGTCGAGTTGCGGACGACCACCGGCGCCGAAGTGCCGAGTAGGCCCGACGGCTTCACTCAAGTTGCCAAGGGTTCCGGAACGAAGGTGTCACTCAAGCCCGGAGAACCCGTCCAGGCGCGGTACCTTCTGGTCTGGCTCACCAAGCTGCCACCGAGCAGCGAGGGAAATTTCCGGGGCAAGATCTCGGACATCAAGGTCACGAGCTGACGGCACCAGGGGAGGGGGCTCACCGTTGGACAACTCCAGATTCGCCGACACGAACGACCAGGACCTCCTGGCCGGCCATGTAGCCGGTGAACCGGATGCCTTCGGTGAGCTCGTACGACGTCACCGCGACCGGCTGTGGGCCGTGGCGCTGCGGACCCTGGGCGACCGCGAGGAAGCGGCCGATGCCGTACAGGACGCCCTGGTCTCCGCCTTCCGCGCCGCACACACCTTCCGCGGCCAGTCCGCCGTCACCACCTGGCTGCACCGCATCACCGTCAACGCCTGCCTCGACCGGGCCCGGAAGGCCTCCTCCCGGAAGACAGCGCCAGTGGACGACCCGGAACGGCTCGACCAGCTCCTGGAGCCGCACGAATCCGCGGAGGCGCCGGCCGAGCGCCAGGATCTCCACCGTGAGCTGCTCGCTGCTCTGGCCACCCTCCCCGCAGAGCAGCGCGCCGCACTTGTCCTCGTCGATATGCAGGCGTACCCGGTGGCAGAGGCGGCCCGCATCCTCGACGTACCCGTCGGCACCGTGAAGAGCCGCTGCGCCCGGGGGCGTGCGCGGCTGGCCCCGCTGGTCACTCATCTCCGCAGTGACAGCGGCGACAGCACAGAGCCCAGCGCGGAAAGGAACCGGACGCCGAGAGCATCCGTCCCACCCCCAGCGGCGCCAAGAGACGCGGAAGTGAACGATCCAGCCGCAGTGAAGGGCGGAGGTGGACACGCATGACATCGTCGACGGACACGACCCAGCACCCGGATGTCTCGGAGATCTCCGACCTCACCGAAGGCCTGCTCTCCCCCTCCCGCACTGCTGATGTCCGGCGCCACATAGCTGACTGCGAGCTCTGCGCCGACGTACATGCCTCTCTGGAGGAGATCAGCGCGCTGCTCGGCACCATGCCCGCCCCCCAGCGCATGCCCGCCGATATCGCAGACCGCATAGACGCCGCACTTGCCGATGAAGTCCGTTCCGCGTCCGCTGCCCTCGACGCGGCAGCCGATGTTTCACGTGAAACGGGACCCGACAGCACGGTGCACGACCTCGCAGACCGCCCGGCCGGGCATTCACGCGCCGCCACCGGACCCGGCCGTCGGCCTGCCCGGCGACGTCGTCGCGCCTCGGTGCTTGCCGCCGCACTCGGCGCGGCCGCCGTGGTCGGCGCCAGCGTCTTCCTGCTGCAGAACATCCAGCTGTCCCAGGGCAGTGATGACGCCAGCGCCATGGACCGCAGCGCCAGCGGCACAGCGAAGACTCATTCGCAGGCGTTCTCCCCGTCCACGCTCGAAGACCAGGTGCAAAGCCTTCTGAGTCCTCGCGCGGACGCTGCCAGCCCACAGGAAGCCGGCGGACAGGAAGAGGCCCCCTCCGCCGACAAGAAGTCATCGCCAGGGATCACCTCCCCTGATTCCGCATCACCCCAGACCCCGCTTCGCGCTCCCTCCGTGACCGTTCCCCCCTGCGTGGAACAGGGCATCGGGCGCAACACCGCCGCCCTCGCCATCGAGAAGGGCACCTACGAAGGTGCCAATGCCTTCCTTGTCGTCCTTCCCCATCCCACGGACAGCACCAAGGTCCAGGCCTACGTCGTCGACGCGGCATGCATCGGTGCCGAGCCCGCGGCCAAGGGAGAGCTCCTCCTGACGCACACCTACGCACGCCCCTGAGAATCACGCCGGATGCCACCCCGGCACGTCGGGAATGCATCCCCCGTAGGATCCGTTGGGTGGGGTGAGAGTCGTTGAACCGACCCCAGTAGGCGTGGACAGTAGGCAGTCTGCAGAGACGAGGAAGAAACCCGTGAGCGACGTGCGTAATGTGATCATCATCGGCTCCGGCCCGGCGGGCTACACGGCCGCCCTGTACACGGCGCGCGCCTCGCTGAAGCCGCTGGTCTTCGAGGGCGCCGTCACCGCCGGTGGCGCGCTGATGAACACCACCGACGTGGAGAACTTCCCCGGCTTCCAGGACGGGATCATGGGCCCGGAGCTCATGGACAACATGCGCGCCCAGGCCGAGCGCTTCGGCGCCGAGCTCATCCCGGACGATGTCGTCTCCGTGGACCTCACCGGTGACATCAAGACGGTGACCGACACCGCCGGCACCGTGCACCGTGCCAAGGCCGTCATCGTGACCACCGGCTCGCAGCACCGCAAGCTCGGTCTCCCCAACGAGGACGCTCTCTCCGGACGCGGCGTCTCCTGGTGCGCGACCTGCGACGGCTTCTTCTTCAAGGACCAGGACATCGCCGTGGTCGGCGGCGGCGACACCGCGATGGAAGAGGCCACGTTCCTCTCCCGCTTCGCCAAGTCGGTCACCATCATCCACCGTCGCGATTCCCTGCGCGCCTCCAAGACCATGCAGGACCGCGCATTCGCCGACCCGAAGATCAAGTTCGCCTGGGACAGCGAGGTCGCCGCTGTCAACGGCGAACAGAAGCTCTCCGGTCTGACCCTGCGCAACACGAAGACCGGCGAGACGTCCGAGCTGCCCGTGACCGGCCTGTTCATCGCTGTCGGCCACGACCCGCGCACCGAGCTCTTCAAGGGCCAGCTCGACCTCGACGACGAGGGCTACCTCAAGGTCGCCGCCCCCTCGACGCGCACCAACCTCGCCGGTGTCTTCGGCGCCGGCGATGTTGTCGACCACACCTACCGGCAGGCCATCACCGCTGCCGGCACCGGCTGCTCCGCCGCCCTCGACGCCGAGCGCTTCCTGGCCGCGCTCGCCGACGACGAGAAGGCCGCTGCAGCCACCGTCTGATCCACGCCTCACCCCACACCCCACGAGTTAAGGAGGCCGCCGTGGCCGGCGCCCTGAAGAACGTGACCGACGACTCCTTCGATGAGGTCGTCCTCAAGAGTGACAAGCCCGTGCTGGTGGACTTCTGGGCTGCCTGGTGCGGTCCGTGCCGTCAGATCGCCCCCTCTCTGGAGGCCATCGCGGCTGAGCACGGCGAGATCGAGATCGTCAAGCTCAACATCGACGAGAACCCGGCCACCGCTGCCAAGTACGGCGTCATGTCCATCCCGACGCTGAACATCTACCAGGGCGGCGAGGTCGCCAAGACCATCGTCGGCGCCAAGCCGAAGGCCGCGATCCTCCGCGACCTCGAAGGCTTCATCACCGAGTAGGCAGTGCACTGTTTCACGTGAAACGGGCCCATCCCTCAGGGGATGGGCCCGTTTCACGTTCCCGGACATGCGCCACTCAGAGCGGACGCAGTACTGGTTCCTTCTGCACGGCCCCCAGCAGCCGGTCCAGAGCCATCTCGACATCTTCCTTCCACGAAAGCGTCGTACGCAGCTCCAACCTCAGCCGTGGGTGCACCGGATGGGGCCGTACGGTCTTGAACCCCACTGCCAGAAGATGATCTGCGGGAAGCACACAGGCAGGTTCCTTCCAGCGGGCGTCACCGAAGGCTTCGATCGCCTTGAAGCCACGACGGAGAAGATCCTTGGCCACGGTCTGCACCATGACCCGCCCCAGTCCCTGCCCCTGGTACCCCGGCGTGATCAGGGCCGTCATCAGCTGGACGGCATCAGGGGAGACAGGGCTCGTCGGAAAGGCCGTCGCCCGTGGCACATAGGCGGGCGGTGCGTAGAGAACGAAGCCAACCGGCACATCGTCGACGTAGACAACGCGTCCGCAGGATCCCCACTCGAGCAGAACAGCAGAGATCCAGGCTTCCTTCTCCAGCTCGGGTCTCCCGCCCTTGACCGCAGCATCCCCACGGACCGGGTCCAGCTCCCAGAACACGCACGCGCGGCATCGCTGCGGGAGATCGGAAAGGTTGTCCAGCGTGAGCGGTACGAGCCGACGCCCCATGAAGGCAGTTCCTCACTTCCCTCGCCCACCGCATCAGATGCGAAGGGCGGTGTACTCCGATCGCGGAGGTGGATCAACTGGATGGGCCCTACCAGAACGCATCGTATCCACCACACGATCAAGCCGACACCGTGAGAAAGCAAAGGGCGGACTGTCTTCCGTCACCCACCGGAAAACAGCCCGCCCTTCGGCGCTCAGCTCGTCAGCTCTCGCTGTCCTCGGCCGTCTCCTCCGACGGATTGCGGTCCAGCACACGGCCTTCCCCCGGAGCAAGACTGCCGAGAATGCGATCCAGATCCTCCATCGAGGCGAACTCGACGACGATCTTTCCCTTCTTCTGCCCCAGGTCGACCTTCACCCGGGTCTCGAACCGGTCGGAGAGACGGGATGCCAGGTCGGACAGCGCCGGCGACAGGCGCCCACCTGCCCGGGGCCCCTTGGACTTCGACGCGCTCGTGGGCCTGGAGCCCATGAGCGTCACGATCTCCTCGACTGCCCGCACCGACAGCCCCTCGGCCACGATGCGATGCGCCAGCTTGTCCTGCTCCTCGGAGTTGTCCACCGACAGCAGCGCCCGCGCATGTCCCGCCGACAGCACCCCGGCAGCCACCCTGCGCTGCACCGGCGGAGACAGCCGCAGCAGACGCAGAGTGTTGGACACCTGCGGCCGCGAACGCCCGATCCGGTCGGCCAGCTGGTCATGCGTGCACTTGAAGTCCTTGAGCAGCTGGTCGTACGCAGCCGCCTCCTCCAGCGGGTTCAGCTGAGCCCGGTGAAGGTTCTCCAGGAGCGCGTCCAGAAGCAGCTTCTCGTCGTCCGTGGCTCGGACGATCGCCGGGATGTGCTTCAGGTCGGCCTCTCGGCAGGCCCTCCAGCGCCGCTCGCCCATGATGAGCTCAAAGCGCCCGGCCCCTGCCTGCCGCACAACGACGGGCTGGAGAAGACCGACTTCCTTGATGGAGGTGACCAGCTCGGCGAGCGCGTCGTCGTCGAAAACCTCGCGGGGCTGACGCGGGTTCGGCGTAATCGAGTCGATGGGGAGCTCGGCGAAGTACGCCCCTGCCACCCCTCCGGGACCCTCTGGCGCCTCGGACACCGACACCGGCGAGCTCGGCTCCGGAACGACAGGGCCTGAGCCGAGTGTGGTCACCTTCGCGACAGCCACCCCCCGCTCGGACGTCAGGACCGGCATCGTCCCGGACGAGGACGCGCCCATCCCAGGGGACGGCACCTGCTTCTCCTGCGGAGCGGCAGGGATCAAGGCACCCAGCCCACGCCCCAAGCCTCTACGACGCTCACTCACTGGATCCCCTCCGAAGTAATCTGCTGGCTGTTCCGGCTGCCCGTATGGGCATGCTGGGCGTCGTACTGCATCCCGACCCCCCGCAGCGCGATCTCCCGGGCCGCTTCGAGGTACGACAGCGAGCCACTGGAACCCGGGTCATAGGTCAGTACGGTCTGCCCGTAGCTCGGCGCCTCGGAGATCCGCACCGAACGCGGAATGCTGGTCCGCAGCACCTCCTTGCCGAAGTGACTCCGCACCTCCTCCGCGACCTGCGACGCGAGCCTGGTACGGCCGTCGTACATGGTGAGCAGGATCGTCGACACATGGAGATCGGGGTTGAGATGACCCCGCACCAGATCAACGTTGCGCAGCAGCTGACCCAGCCCCTCCAGTGCGTAGTACTCGCACTGGATGGGGATCAGCACTTCCGCGCCGGCCACCAGGGCGTTGACGGTCAACAGGCCGAGCGAGGGCGGGCAGTCGATCAGGATGTAATCCAGCGGCTGCTCATACGCCTGGATCGCTCGCTGCAGTCGACTCTCCCGCGCCACCAGTGACACCAGCTCGATCTCCGCACCGGCGAGATCGATGGTGGCTGGGGCGCAGAAGAGACCTTCGACGTCCGGGACGGGCTGAACCACATCGGAGAGCGGCCTGCTGTCCACGAGGACGTCATAGATCGAGGGAACTTCGGCATGGTGGTCAATACCCAGAGCCGTAGAGGCATTGCCCTGTGGATCGAGGTCGACCACCAGAACCCGTGCACCATGGAGCGCAAGGGACGCGGCAAGGTTGACCGTCGAGGTGGTCTTCCCCACCCCGCCCTTCTGGTTGGCCACCACCATGACGCGCGTCTGGTCAGGTCGCGGCAGCCCCTCGCCGGCTCGGCCGAGGGCCTCCACCGCCAGCTGGGCCGCGCGACCGATAGGTGTGTCGTCCATCGGCGGCGGTGTTTCACGTGAAACACCGTCCCCCGCCGATTCGGTTCGGGGACCGGGGACCGGATCGGTCATCGGTCCCGCGATGTTGGCGTCGGACCGCAAGGATTCACTCTCCTCGACTTCAGGCTCGCAATGAGCAGAGCCTGCCATGGTTTCGGGGTCGTGAACCAGCGAGGCCCGCTCTTCTGTGGATGAATCCACTTCTGTGGACAACTCCGTAGCCCTAACGGGCCTGCGATGGCGAGGGGTGGCAGCCGCACGACCGCGGCCGATGATTCCATGCAGCAGAGAGCGACGTTTCACGTGAAACACGATGCCCCTGCAGCGTAGCTACAGGGGCACGACACTCCGCGCGGGGTACGGGCAGCTCCTTGACTGACACACCACCGAGACCGGGATCAAACAGTATGTAACGGTCAGATGCGTAGCGTAATCGTGTCGCTCAACGGCGACGGCGTGTCCGGCTGACCCTCGCGGCCTTGGCTCGCTTTGCGGCGAACCTCACACCGCCAGGACTCTCCCCGACCACCACACGCACCACGGTGGACATCGGATCGACGACTCCTTCGCCCACGTGGAGCACCTCCGTCTCCACCACCCCGAGCTTGCTGAGGGCCGCCCGGGCGCCATTGATCTCTTCCTCGGCGGTATCACCCTTGAGTGCCAGCATCTCCCCGTACGGGCGAAGCAGGGGCACTCCCCAGCCCGCCAGCCGGTCCAGCGGGGCCACCGCCCTGGCCGTCACCACATGCACAGGCTGAAGCGTCCCCAGGACCTCCTCGGCCCGGCCGCGGACAACCGTCACATGGTCCAGCCCCAGCAGCTCGACGACCTCCTGAAGGAAATTCGTCCGCCGCAGCAAGGGCTCAAGCAGGGTGATCTTCAGATCCGGACGCACCAGCGCCAGCGGAATCCCCGGAAGCCCGGCACCGGAGCCCACATCGCAGACCGTGACGCCCTCTGGAACGACCTCGGAGAGAACCGCACAGTTCAGCAGATGCCTCTCCCACAGGCGCGGCACCTCCCGGGGGCCGATCAGCCCTCGCTTGACCCCCGCATCGGCCAGCAGTTCCGCGTACCGGACGGCCTCGGGGAAGCACTCACCGAATACCTCTCGGGCCTCGTCGGGCGCCTGGGGAAGCTCTACTTCCTCCGTCACGGGAACCGTCCTTCCATACCGCATTACCGCACCATGGGTGGCTGACTATCAGGCTGACAAAGATCGGCCCCGCCTGCGAACAGACGGGGCCGACAGGAGAGGGTCCGGTCAGGCCGGAAGGACGACGACGAAGCGCTGCGGCTCCTCGCCCTCCGATTCGCTGCGCAGACCTGCGGCCGCAACCGCATCGTGCACAACCTTGCGCTCGAACGGCGTCATGGGGTCCATCTTCACCGGCTCACCGGTGCTCTTGACCTCGTCCGCAGCCTTGGCACCCAGCTCGGCAAGCTCCGTGCGCTTCTTGGCCCGGAAACCGCCGATGTCCAGCATCAGACGGCTCCGGTCACCGGTCTCCCGGTGCACGGCCAGCCGCGTCAGCTCCTGGAGAGCCTCCAGCACCTCACCGTCGCGGCCCACGAGCTTCTGCAGTTCACGTGCCGATTCACTGATGATCGAGACCGCGGCCCGGTCCGCCTCGACGTCCATGTCGATGTCGCCGTCCAGGTCGGCGATGTCGAGCAGGCCCTCAAGGTAGTCCGCTGCGATCTCCCCTTCCTGCTCGAGGCGGGTCAAGGTGTCGCTGCCCTCAGCGGCCGTGGAGGTGGTGCCTTCCGTCACGGATGGACTCCTTCTTACTTCTTGGACGGGTGCTTGGGCCGCTGCGGACCCTTGCGCTGTCCGGACTTGGCTTGGCGTGAGGAGCCGGACGCGGGCTTACCCGCCGGCTTGGGCTTTTCATCCTCCGGTGCGCTCTTCTCCAGGGAGGTCTTGGACTCCGATTCGCTGGAATCGCTGTCCTTCGCTCCGCCCTGGGCCGCACCGGTCTGGCGCTTCGCCTTGGTCTGGCGCTTGGGCTGCTGACGCCGCTGGGGGGCTCCACCCTCGGCTTCGGCCACAGCGGTATCGCTCTTTGCCACCGAGCCGTCCTCCTGCGGGGCGAGGCCGAGCTTGGCCAGTCCCGTGACGAACTTCCGCTCGATGTCATTGCGGTCCGGGCCCTTGGCGAAGATCCGCTTGACCGTGTTGCGCCTGGTCCGGCCCCGCACCTCACCGTGAGCGGTGACGCTCTTCAGGAGGCGTCCGAGGTACTGCTCCTGCGCCTTGCTGCCCGGAGTCGGGTTCTGGTTGATCACGTACATCTGCTGACCCATGGTCCAGACGTTGGTGGTCAGCCAGTAGACGAGGACACCGACGGGGAAGTTGATACCCATGACGGCGAAGATCAGCGGGAAGATGTACATGAGCATCTTCTGCTGCTGCATGTAAGGCGTCTTGACCGTCAGGTCGACGTTCTTCGTCATCAGCTGGCGCTGCGTGAAGAACTGCGAGGCCGACATCATCACGATCATGACCGCGGTGACGACCCGTACATCCACCAGCGAGGCTCCCAGCGCCTCGACCTTCTCGGCGCTGTCCATGAACTTGGCAGCCAGCGGAGCACCGAAGATGTGGGCCTGACGAGCGCTGTCCAGCAGCGACTGGTCGATGACACCGATCTTCTTGTTCGACGCGATGGCCGAGAGCACGTGGTAGAGCGCGAAGAAGAACGGCGACTGCGCAAGGATGGGAAGGCACGAGGAGAGCGGGTTGGTACCCGTCTCCTTGTACAGCTTCATCATCTCTTCGGACTGACGCTGCTTGTCGCTCTTGTAGCGCTCCTGGATCGCCTTCATCTTCGGCTGGAGCACCTGCATGTTCCGCGTCGACTTGATCTGCTTGACGAACAGCGGGATCAGACAGATACGGATCAGCACCACGAGGGACACGATGGAAAGACCCCAGGCCCATCCCGTGTCAGGGCCGAAGATCGCCCCGTACAACTTGTGGAACTGGACGATGACCCAGGAAACGGGCCACGTGATGAAGCTGAACAGACTGGCAATCGTGTCCACTAATCAGGCTCCTTGAGCATTGGGCGAAGTCTCTGCGGCCGAGCTCGGGAGATCGGTGGCCGACCCCCCGGGAGGCACATCAGCGGCGGAGTCCCCGCCCTTGCCGCCGCGCATGGCACTACGCAGCAGTTCGTGCCAACGCGGACGTTTGCGTGGTGGAACGTGATCCACGCCGCCGGGTGACCACGGATTGCACCGCAGGATGCGCCAGGCTGTCAGCGCTGTTCCCTTGATCGCTCCGTGCCGGTCGATCGCCGTATATCCATAGTGGGAACACGACGGGTAGTAACGGCAGACAGGCCCGAGGAGTGGGCTGATCGTCCACTGATACAGCTTGATGAGAGCCAGCAGCGGGTACTTCATCGCGCGCCCCCTCCCAGCAGCCGCTGAAGAGCGGCATCCAGGTCTCGGGCCAGCTGTTCATGGTCGGCGTCGCCCGAACCGGGCAACGCGCGTACGACCACCAGGCTACCGGGGGGCAGCAGGGCGAGCCGTTCGCGGACCAGATGGCGAAGCCTTCGCTTCACCGCTGTGCGGACGACCGCGCCACCCACTGCTTTGCTGACAACGAAACCCGCACGCGGCGGGGGAGCAGTCTCCCCAGTCACGTGCGGGTCCGTTGCACCGCTGCGTAGATGGACGACGAGTAGCGGGCGGCCGGCCCTGCGTCCTCGCCGTACTGCGGTCGCGAAGTCCTCGCGCCGCCTCAGCCGATTCTCGGTAGGCAGCACGTCATGACGACCTGTACGCGATCAGGCAGACAGGCTGGCGCGGCCCTTGCCACGGCGGGACGCGAGGATCGCGCGGCCGGCACGGGTCCGCATACGCAGACGGAAACCGTGGGTCTTCGCGCGACGACGGTTGTTCGGCTGGAAGGTGCGCTTGCTCACTCGGGGGCTCCAGAAATGATTGTGTGTTGGCGGGACATCGCCTGGCTGTCACCGTGCGCCCACGAGAGACTCGCGTAAACGCCCTAGTGCACCGCTTCACAATCACAGATCGTGATCTTTGCCCATCGGAGGCAGGCGGCAGCAGCCATCGACAACTCGACCTGGTCACGGTACGCGCGGCTACGCCATCCGGTCAAACCGGTCCCTTGAGACCCCCCATTGTGCACAGCCTGTGGACAACGACTTGAACCGCACGGGTCGGCCCGCCTACCGTGGCTGAACCCCGGTTCTTTTTCTTCCCGCCTGCCGGTCCTCACCCATCCCGACCCATACGTCCCGAGAAACACACATTCGTGGGACCAGCGAGAGAGCGTGCCTTGTGGCTGACGTACCTGCCGATCTTGCCGCAGTGTGGCCACGAGTGCTGGAGCAACTCCTCGGGGAGGGCCAGCAGGGCATCGAGCCGAAGGACAAGCAGTGGATCGAGCGCTGCCAGCCCCTCGCCCTGGTTGCCGACACCGCACTGCTCGCCGTCCCCAATGAATGGGGCAAGCGCGTCCTCGAAGGCCGTCTCGCGCCGCTCATCAGCGAGACGCTGAGCCGCGAGTGCGGCCGGCCCATCCGGATCGCGATCACCGTCGACGACTCCGTCGGTGAGCCGCCGAACCCGCCGGCGCCCCCGATGCACCAGTCCCAGCAGCCGCAGCAGCACCGCTACCAGGGACCGCAGCACGACGAGAGCCGGCACAGCGACTCCTACGACGGCTACGGCCACCGGCCCTCGGACGACGGCATGCCGACCGCCCGGCCCGCGTACCCCGACTACCAGCAGCAGCGTCCCGAGCCCGGCGCCTGGCCACGCACCCAGGAGGACCTCTCCTGGCAGCAGCCCCGGCTCGGCGGGTTCCAGGACCGCGACCCGTCCGCCGAGCAGTGGCGCGAGCCGTACGGGGGCGGCCGCTCCCCGCAGCAGCCGCAGCACGACTACCGTCCGCAGCCGCCCGAGCGCCAGGGGTACGAGTCCCAGCGCCCCGAGCGCCACGACATGCAGGAGCCCCAGCACCGGCAGGCCGGCACCGGCCGGCCCGGCGGCGGCACCGGTCCGATGGGAGCCCAGCCCGCACCGGCGCCCGGCCCCGGCGAACCGCACGCCCGGCTCAACCCGAAGTACCTCTTCGACACCTTTGTGATCGGGGCGTCGAACCGGTTCGCGCACGCCGCGGCCGTCGCCGTCGCCGAAGCGCCCGCGAAGGCGTACAACCCGCTCTTCATCTACGGGGAGTCGGGGCTCGGCAAGACCCACCTGCTGCACGCCATCGGTCACTACGCCCGCAGCCTCTACCCGGGCACCCGGGTGCGGTACGTGAGCTCGGAGGAGTTCACCAACGAGTTCATCAACTCGATCCGTGACGGCAAGGGCGACACCTTCCGCAAGCGGTACCGCGATGTCGACATCCTGCTCGTCGACGACATCCAGTTCCTGGCGAGCAAGGAGTCGACGCAGGAGGAGTTCTTCCACACCTTCAATACGCTCCACAACGCCAACAAGCAGATCGTGCTCTCCTCGGACCGCCCGCCCAAGCAGCTGGTGACCCTGGAGGACCGGCTGCGGAATCGTTTCGAGTGGGGTCTGACCACCGATGTGCAGCCTCCGGAGCTGGAGACGCGCATCGCGATCCTGCGCAAGAAGGCCGTGCAGGAACAGCTCAACGCCCCGCCCGAGGTCCTGGAGTTCATCGCCTCCCGCATCTCGCGCAACATCCGTGAGCTGGAGGGCGCGCTGATCCGGGTGACGGCCTTCGCCAGCCTCAACCGCCAGCCGGTGGACCTCGGTCTGACCGAGATCGTGCTGAAGGACCTGATCCCCGGCGGCGAGGACTCGGCTCCGGAGATCACGGCGACGGCCATCATGGCGGCGACCGCGGACTACTTCGGTCTGACGGTGGAGGACCTCTGCGGATCCTCGCGCAGCCGTGTGCTGGTGACGGCACGCCAGATCGCGATGTACCTGTGCCGCGAACTGACGGACCTCTCTCTCCCTAAGATCGGCGCGCAGTTCGGCGGACGGGACCACACGACGGTGATGCACGCCGACCGCAAGATCCGCGCGCTGATGGCCGAACGCCGCTCCATCTACAACCAGGTCACCGAACTCACCAACCGCATCAAGAACGGCTGAGGCCACTCGCACCGTCACCGGCAGGCATCCGGGCACAACGGGAAGGGCGCTTCGCGGACTCGTAAGGAGTCCGCGAAGCGCCCTTCCCGCTTCTGTGGGAAGGCTCGTGAGCCGGCTGTGCGGCGCGCTCACACGGCTGCGAGGACGCCCGGAACGCTCCACGGGCGGCCCGGCGGGTGCTCCGCGGCCCCTTCGGAGGGGGCGGAAGCAGGCTCCTGACCGGCCGCGCTGTTCGAATACGTGCCGCAGAAGGGCTGTTCTCCACAGATCCGGGAAGAATTTTCCCTCCACAGCCTGGGGATCCAAAAGTTGTCCATACTGCTTCCACAGGCGCGACAGCCGATACTCCATCAGGCCTGCTCAGGGGCCTGGGGATTTGTGGTCAACAATGATCCACAGGCTGTGGACAAGTTTTTCGTCCACAGGGGGTGCTCGGCGTTGTCCACCGGCAACCCACAGGTCCATGGTCGTTTTCCCCAGATGGAGCAGGCTTCTCCACAGCGCTGTCCACTGTTCGGCAACGCAACACCCGCTTTCACCGCACCGAGTGAAAGGCGTCACACCGAGAGGGTCGGTTGGGCTGTGGGGAAGGTGGGTAAAGCTGGGGACAGACCTGGGGAGAAACCCCCCTGCCCTGTGCATCGGTTGTGCAGAACTTTCGGGTGTCCACAGAAACCCCCGGTTGTCCACCGGTGCCACCCACAGGGTCGGTGGACAAAAAACAGGGCCTGACCTGGGAAAACGACGTTATCCACCGTTTCCACAGGCCCTACTACTACTGCCACCTATAGTTAGCTCGGAATCCGCTTCGAAGTGGGGCCTGTGCACAACTCGGCGCCGGAGCTCTCCGAACCTCTTGTCGCGACTTGACCCCGAGCAGCACCGAGTGTCGGTGCCGTACGTCAGACTGGTCCCCGGCGTCCTCCCCCCGGCATCGGCGGAGCGACCCGACCAGACGACGAAGGCCAGCAGGGCGAGCGAGCAACAGCAGGAGGCGGTTCCGGTGAAGATCCGGGTGGAGCGCGATGTACTCGCGGAGGCTGTGGCCTGGGTGGCCCGTAGCCTCCCGGCCCGTCCGCCGGCGCCCGTTCTTGCGGGCCTCCTGCTGAAGGCCGAGGACGGTGCCCTCAGCTTCTCGAGCTTCGACTACGAGGTCTCGGCCCGGGTCTCGGTGGACGCCGAGATCGAGGAGGACGGCACCGTCCTCGTCTCCGGCCGGCTGCTCGCCGACATCTGCCGCGCCCTGCCCAACCGGCCGGTGGAGATTTCCACCGACGGTGTACGGGCCACCGTGGCCTGCGGCTCCTCGCGGTTCACACTCCACACCCTGCCTGTGGAGGAGTACCCCGCACTCCCGCAGATGCCGACCGCGACCGGCACCGTGCCCGGTGAGGTCTTCGCCTCCGCCGCCGCCCAGGTCGCCATCGCGGCGGGCCGCGACGACACGCTGCCCGTGCTCACCGGTGTGCGCATCGAGATCGAGGGCGACACGGTCACCCTGGCCTCCACCGACCGCTACCGCTTCGCGGTCCGCGAGTTCCTGTGGAAGCCGGAGAACGCCGACGCCTCCGCCGTCGCGCTGGTCCCCGCCAAGACCCTTCTGGACACCGCCAAGGCGCTGACCAGCGGTGACACCGTGACGCTGGCCCTGTCGGGCTCCGGCGCCGGTGAAGGCCTCATCGGCTTCGAGGGCGCCGGCCGCCGGACGACCACCCGGCTGCTCGAGGGCGATCTGCCGAAGTACCGCACGCTGTTCCCCACCGAGTTCAACTCGGTCGCCGTCATCGAGACCGCCCCGTTCGTCGAGGCCGTCAAGCGCGTGGCCCTGGTGGCCGAGCGCAACACCCCGGTGCGGCTCAGCTTCGAGCAGGGCGTGCTGATCCTGGAAGCCGGTTCCAGCGACGATGCACAGGCTGTGGAGCGCGTCGACGCCGTGCTCGAGGGCGACGACATCTCGATCGCCTTCAACCCGACCTTCCTGCTGGACGGTCTGAGCGCCATCGACTCCCCGGTCGCCCAGCTCTCCTTCACGACCTCCACCAAGCCCGCGCTGCTCAGCGGCCGGCCTGCCGTGGACGCCGAGGCGGACGACGCGTACAAGTACCTGATCATGCCGGTCCGCCTCTCCGGCTGATCCGGTCACCGGTCCTGCCGCGGCAGGACCCGACGGGCACGTTCAGCGCCGAGCGTGCCCGGCGTCCTGTCCCCTGCCGGGCGTAGGCTCGGTCCTGGGTACGAATCGGCACAACGCTTAAGGAATCTCTGATGGAGCTCGGTCTCGTCGGTCTCGGCAAGATGGGCGGCAACATGCGCGAGCGCATCCGCCGCGCAGGCCACACCGTCATCGGTTACGACCGCAACCCGGACGTCGCCGATGTCCACAGCCTCGAAGAGCTTGTGGGCAAGCTGAAGGGCCCGCGGGTCGTCTGGGTCATGGTCCCGGCCGGTGCCGCGACCCAGTCCACGATCGACGAGCTGGCAGAGCTGCTCTCCCCGGGTGACATCGTCGTGGACGGCGGGAACTCCCGCTGGACGGACGACGAGAAGCACGCGGTCGAGCTGGGCATCAAGGGCATCGGCTTCGTCGACTGCGGCGTCTCCGGCGGCGTCTGGGGCCTGGAGAACGGCTACGCCCTGATGTACGGCGGCGACACCGACCACGTCGCGAAGGTCCAGCCGGTCTTCGACGCCCTGAAGCCCGAGGGCGACTTCGGTTCCGTCCACGCGGGCAAGGTCGGCGCCGGCCACTTCGCGAAGATGGTCCACAACGGCATCGAGTACGCCATGATGCAGGCCTACGCCGAGGGCTGGGAGCTCCTGGAGAAGGTCGACTCCGTCACCGACGTGCGCGAGGTCTTCCGCTCCTGGCAGGAGGGCACGGTCATCCGTTCCTGGCTGCTCGACCTGGCGGTCAACGCGCTGGACGACGACGAGCACCTGGACAAGCTCCGCGGTTTCGCCGCCGACTCCGGCGAGGGTCGCTGGACGGTGGAGGCGGCCATCGACAACGCGGTGCCGCTGCCCGCGATCACCGCGTCGCTCTTCGCGCGTTTCGCCTCGCGCCAGGACGACTCCCCGCAGATGAAGATGATCGCCGCGCTGCGCAACCAGTTCGGCGGCCACGCGGTCGAGAACAAGAAGTAGCAACAACAAGCGGGACGGACCAGGGCGTCCCTCCCGCACGACGGAGCACGGAGCAGGAAGCCGGGAAGGTCGGCGCACACCATGCATGTCACGCATCTGTCGCTGGCCGACTTCCGCTCGTACGCCCGGGTCGAGGTGCCCCTCGATCCGGGCGTCACCGCGTTCGTGGGGGCCAACGGACAGGGCAAGACCAATCTGGTCGAGGCCATCGGCTATCTCGCGACGCTCGGCAGCCACCGCGTCTCCTCCGACGCGCCGCTGGTGCGCATGGGTGCGGACCGGGCTGTCATCAGGGCCGCCGTGACCCAGGGCGAGCGCTCGCAGCTGATTGAGCTGGAGCTGAATCCGGGCAAGGCCAATCGCGCCCGGATCAACAGGTCCTCGCAGGTCAGGCCGCGTGACGTGCTGGGCATCGTGCGCACGGTGCTGTTCGCGCCTGAGGACCTCGCACTGGTCAAGGGTGATCCGGGTGAGCGCCGCCGGTTCCTGGACGAGCTGGTCACGGCGCGCTCGCCGCGGATGGCCGGGGTCCGCTCGGACTACGAGCGGGTCCTGAAGCAGCGCAACACCCTGCTGAAGTCGGCGGCGATGGCGCGCAGGCACGGCGGCCGCTCCATGGACCTGTCCACGCTCGATGTGTGGGACCAGCATCTGGGCCGGGTGGGCGCCGAACTGCTGGCGCAGCGGCTGGACCTGATCGCGACGCTCCAGCCGCTGGCCGACAAGGCCTACGCGGACGTGGCGCCTGGCGGCGGTCCGGTGACGCTGGAGTACCGCAGCTCGGTGGGCGCCGACGTGGAGCCCGCGCGCACCCGCGACGAGCTGTACGCCCAGCTGATCGCGGCCCTCGCCGAGGTGCGCAAACAGGAGATCGAGCGGGGCGTGACGCTGGTCGGCCCGCACCGCGACGACCTGGTACTGGGGCTGCGCGGGATGCCGGCCAAGGGGTACGCGAGCCACGGGGAGTCGTGGTCGTACGCGCTGGCCCTGCGGCTGGCCTCGTACGATCTGCTGCGCAGCGAGGGCAACGAACCCGTACTGGTGCTGGACGACGTCTTCGCCGAGCTGGACGCCCGGCGCCGGGAGCGGCTGGCCGAGCTGGTCGCCCCGGGTGAGCAGGTGCTGGTGACGGCCGCGGTGGACGACGACGTCCCGGGGGTGCTCGCGGGGACGCGGTACGCGGTGTCGGCCGGCGAGGTGGAGCGGCTGTGAACGGCGACGGAGACGGCACGGGCCCGTCGGAGCCGGGCGGGGACCGGGCGAAGCCGCCGGAGCCCTCCGGCATCGACCTGGCACGAGTGGCCCTGCGCGCCGCGAAGGAGCAGGCGCGGGCGCGGGGCGCGGCCGCGCAGCAGAAGAAGCAGGCGCGCAGGGGCGGTGGGCTGCGCTCCGGCGCACGGGCCGACGGCCGGGATCCGCTGCCGCTGGGGGCCGCGATCAACCGTCTGATCACCGAGCGCGGCTGGGAGACGCCGGCGGCGGTGGGCGGTGTGATGGGCCGCTGGCCGCAGATCGTCGGTGACGATCTGGCGAATCACTGTGTGCCCCTGCGTTACGACGAGGATCCCGATGAGCGGGTCCTGACGGTGCAGTGCGATTCGACGGCGTGGGCGACGCAGCTGAGGCTGCTGGCGCCCCAGCTGGTGGCCCGGCTGAACGCGGATCTGGGGCACGGCACCGTGCGGCTGATCAAGGTGCTGGGGCCCGGAGGTCCGCAGCGCAGGTTCGGTCCGCTGCGGGCTCCGGGAAGCACGGGTCCGGGCGACACCTACGGCTGACCTGCACGGATCCGGTCCTGCGCGCCGGTTGGACGGTGGCTTCCGCGCTGTGCCGAAGAGGCGTGCGGTGGTGCGTTGCCCTGGTGCCACCGATGGCCCGGGGACCCGTGTTGTGCGGATGCGGAGTGGTTGAAACCCCCCGGCGCCGAGCGGGCGTTCCTCATCGTAGTGGGGGGCTGACAGGCCGAAGCGCTCCAAGCCCGTGTGAGCCTCTTGAGGCCCCTTCCCGAATATGGGGAGTCGTCAGGCTCTCATTCAGGGCGGCACATGCGGACTCAGGTACCGGCAAACCCCCATTCGGGTCGGCGCTACCGGTAGACTGATGGACAATCCCGCGTCCTTGCGGGAATCGTCGATACAAGCCGAACGACGCAGCCGCTCCCGCCTGCCCGGAGAACGGCCTGTGCTGTGCCAGAAAGGGCGCTTCGTGGCCGATTCCGGCAACCCCAACGAGAACATTCCGTCCACCCTGGGTGAGAGCGGTGCCGCTCCCGCCCCGGGCGAGGTGAAAGCCTCGTACGACGCCAGCGCGATCACCGTGCTGGAGGGCCTGGACGCGGTCCGCAAGCGACCTGGCATGTACATCGGCTCGACCGGTGAGCGCGGTCTCCACCACCTCGTGCAAGAGGTTGTCGACAACTCGGTCGACGAGGCCATGGCCGGGCACGCGGACACCATCGACGTCACGATCCTCCCCGACGGCGGGGTGCGCGTGATCGACAACGGCCGTGGCATCCCGGTCGGCATCGTGCCGTCCGAGGGCAAGCCGGCCGTCGAGGTCGTCCTCACCGTGCTGCACGCGGGCGGCAAGTTCGGAGGCGGCGGCTACGCGGTCTCCGGCGGTCTGCACGGCGTCGGTGTCTCCGTGGTCAACGCGCTGTCCACCCGGGTGGCCGTCGAGGTCAGGACGGACGGCTACCGCTGGACCCAGGACTACAAGCTCGGCGTCCCGACCGCCCCGCTGGCCCGTAACGAGGCCACCGACGAGACGGGCACGTCGGTCACCTTCTGGGCCGACGGGGACATCTTCGAGACGACCGAGTACTCCTTCGAGACCCTCTCGCGGCGCTTCCAGGAGATGGCCTTCCTCAACAAGGGCCTCACCCTCACGCTGACCGACGAGCGCGAGTCGGCGAAGGCGACGGCCGGTGCGGACAGCGCCGAGGCGGTGGACGTCCCCGAGGAAGAGGCGACGCGCTCGGTCACGTACCACTACGAGAACGGCATCGTCGACTTCGTCAAGTACCTCAACTCCCGCAAGGGCGATGTCATCCACCAGTCGGTGATCGACATCGAGGCCGAGGACAAGGACCGTCTTCTCTCGGCCGAGATCGCCATGCAGTGGAACACGCAGTACAGCGAGGGTGTCTACTCCTTCGCCAACGCGATCCACACGCATGAGGGCGGTACGCACGAGGAGGGCTTCCGTGCGGCACTGACCTCGCTGGTCAACCGGTACGCGCGCGACAAGAAGCTGCTGCGCGAGAAGGACGACAACCTCACCGGTGAGGACGTCCGCGAGGGTTTGACGGCGATCATCTCGGTGAAGCTGGGCGAGCCGCAGTTCGAGGGCCAGACGAAGACCAAACTGGGCAACACGGAGGCCAAGACCTTCGTGCAGAAGGTCGTCCACGAGCAGCTGACGGACTGGTTCGACCGGAACCCCAACGAGGCCGCCGACATCATCCGCAAGGGCATCGCCGCCTCGACCGCCCGTGTGGCGGCCCGCAAGGCGCGTGACCTGACCCGCCGCAAGGGGCTCCTGGAGAGCGCCTCGCTGCCGGGCAAGCTGAGCGACTGCCAGTCCAACGACCCGACGAAGTGCGAGATCTTCATCGTCGAGGGTGACTCCGCCGGTGGTTCGGCGAAGTCCGGCCGTAACCCGATGTACCAGGCCATCCTGCCGATCCGCGGCAAGATCCTGAACGTCGAGAAGGCCCGGATCGACAAGATCCTGCAGAACACCGAGGTCCAGGCGCTGATCTCGGCCTTCGGCACCGGGGTTCACGAGGACTTCGACATCGAGAAACTCCGCTATCACAAGATCATTCTGATGGCGGACGCCGACGTCGACGGTCAGCACATCAACACCCTGCTGCTCACGTTCCTCTTCCGCTTCATGCGACCGCTGGTCGAGGCCGGGCACGTCTACCTCTCGCGCCCGCCGCTCTACAAGATCAAGTGGGGCCGGGACGACTTCGAGTACGCGTACTCGGACCGCGAGCGCGACGCCCTCGTGGCACTCGGCAAGCAGAACGGCAAGCGGATCAAGGAAGACTCGATCCAGCGCTTCAAGGGTCTCGGCGAGATGAACGCCGAGGAGCTGCGTGTCACCACGATGGACGTCGACCACCGTGTGCTGGGCCAGGTCACGCTCGACGACGCGGCGCAGGCCGACGACCTGTTCTCCGTGCTGATGGGCGAGGACGTCGAGGCGCGGCGCTCGTTCATCCAGCGCAACGCCAAGGACGTCCGCTTCCTCGACATCTGAGTCGGCCGTACAAGCAAGCCGCAGCGCGAAAGGACTTTGACCAGCAATGGCCGACGAGAACACCCCTGCCCCCGTGACGCCCGAAGAGGTCCCGCCCGTCGAGGGAGTGGGCATGCGTGTCGAGCCCGTCGGGCTCGAGACGGAGATGCAGCGCTCCTACCTCGACTACGCGATGTCCGTCATCGTGTCGCGTGCCCTGCCCGACGTGCGGGACGGCCTCAAGCCCGTCCACCGCCGGGTCCTGTACGCGATGTACGACGGCGGCTACCGGCCCGAGAAGGGCTTCTACAAGTGCGCCCGTGTCGTCGGTGACGTCATGGGTACGTACCACCCCCACGGCGACTCCTCGATCTACGACGCCCTGGTGCGCCTGGCCCAGCACTGGTCGATGCGCATGCCGCTGGTGGACTCCAACGGCAACTTCGGTTCCCCGGGCAACGACCCGGCCGCCGCCATGCGGTACACCGAGTGCAAGATGATGCCGCTGTCCATGGAGATGGTCCGGGACATCGACGAGGAGACCGTCGATTTCAAGGACAATTACGACGGCCGCAACCAGGAGCCGGTGGTTCTGCCGGCGCGCTTCCCGAACCTGCTGATCAACGGTTCGGCGGGCATCGCGGTCGGTATGGCGACCAACATCCCGCCGCACAACCTGCGTGAGGTCGCGTCCGGCGCCCAGTGGTACCTGGAGCACCCGGAGGCCTCGCAGGAGGAGCTCCTGGAGGCCCTGCTCGAGCGCATCAAGGGTCCGGACTTCCCGACGGGCGCGCTCGTCGTGGGCCGCAAGGGCATCGAGGACGCGTACCGCACGGGCCGTGGCTCGATCACGATGCGCGCGGTCGTGGCGGTCGAGGAGATCCAGAACCGCCAGTGCCTGGTGGTCACGGAGCTTCCGTACCAGACCAACCCCGACAACCTCGCGCAGAAGATCGCCGACCTGGTGAAGGACGGCAAGGTCGGCGGCATCGCGGACGTCCGTGACGAGACCTCGTCGCGCACGGGCCAGCGTCTGGTCGTCGTGCTGAAGCGGGACGCGGTCGCCAAGGTCGTACTGAACAACCTGTACAAGCACACCGATCTGCAGACCAACTTCGGCGCCAACATGCTGGCGCTGGTGGACGGGGTGCCGCGCACCCTGTCGATCGACGCGTTCATCCGCCACTGGGTGACGCACCAGATCGAGGTCATCGTCCGGCGTACGACGTTCCGGCTGCGCAAGGCCGAGGAGCGGGCGCACATCCTGCGCGGCCTGCTCAAGGCCCTGGACGCCATCGACGAGGTCATCGCACTCATCCGGCGCAGCAACACCGTCGAGATCGCGCGCGAGGGCCTGATGGGCCTCCTGGAGATCGACGAGATCCAGGCGAACGCGATCCTGGAGATGCAGCTGCGCCGGCTGGCCGCGCTGGAGCACCAGAAGATCACCGCCGAGCACGACGAGCTCCAGGCGAAGATCAACGAGTACAACGCGATCCTGGTGTCGCCCGAGCGGCAGCGGCAGATCGTCAGCGAGGAGCTGGCGGCGATCGTCGAGAAGTTCGGCGACGACCGGCGCTCCAAGCTGGTGCCCTTCGACGGCGACATGTCCATCGAGGACCTGATCGCCGAGGAGGACATCGTCGTCACGATCTCCCGCGGCGGCTATGTGAAGCGCACGAAGACGGACGACTACCGCTCGCAGAAGCGCGGCGGCAAGGGCGTGCGCGGCACGAAGCTCAAGGAAGACGACATCGTCGACCACTTCTTCGTGTCGACGACGCACCACTGGCTGCTGTTCTTCACCAACAAGGGCCGGGTCTACCGGGCGAAGGCGTACGAACTGCCGGACGCCGGCCGGGACGCGCGCGGTCAGCACGTGGCCAACCTGCTGGCCTTCCAGCCGGACGAGCAGATCGCGCAGATCCTGGCGATCCGCGACTACAACGCCGCGCCCTATCTGATCCTGGCCACGAAGGGCGGTCTGGTGAAGAAGACCGCCCTGAAGGACTACGACTCGCCCCGTTCCGGCGGCGTCATCGCCATCAACCTGCGCGAGACGGCCGACGGGTCCGACGACGAGCTGATCGGTGCGGAGCTGGTTTCGTCCGAGGACGATCTGCTGCTCATCAGCAAGAAGGCCCAGTCGATCAGGTTCACTGCGACGGACGATGCGCTGCGTCCGATGGGCCGTGCCACTTCGGGCGTCAAGGGCATGAGTTTCCGCGAGGGAGACGAACTGCTCTCGATGAATGTCGTCAGGCCCGGTACTTTCGTGTTCACTGCCACTGACGGCGGGTACGCGAAGCGGACCCCTGTCGACGAGTACCGCGTCCAGGGTCGCGGCGGCCTGGGAATCAAGGCCGCCAAGATCGTGGAGGACCGGGGCTCGCTGGTCGGCGCGCTGGTGGTCGAGGAGACGGATGAGATCCTCGCCATCACGCTCGGCGGTGGTGTGATTCGTACGCGAGTCAACGAAGTCAGGGAGACGGGCCGTGACACCATGGGCGTCCAACTGATCAATCTGGGCAAGCGCGATGCCGTTGTCGGTATCGCTCGTAACGCCGAGGCGGGTCGCGAGGCCGAAGAGGTCGACGGTCCCGTCGACGCTGACGCCGAGGGCGAGACGGCTGAGGCCACATCGGCCGACGCGGCTGCCGAGAGCACAACAGAGGGCACTGTCGAGGGCACCACGTCCTCGACCGGGGAGCACGAGGAGTAGAGCGTGAGTGGAGCCACGGGCGCCGGTTCGACCGCTTCCGGAGCCGGCGCGAACGGCGCCCGTGGCCCTGCCACGGACTCCCAAGGGGGCACTGTGACGGATACCCGGGGCCCTCAGCCCCAGTACGAGGGTTACGCGACCGGGCCGCTGCCCGGCGAGCGGGAACCCGCGCCGGGGCAGGCGGGCCCGTACCACCCGCCGCAGGCCTACCCCTCGCCCCCGGGCGGGACGCAGGGCGGCCGGCCCCGCGGGGCGCAGCAGGGTGGCATGCCGGGCGTGGGCGCGGCACAGGCGGCCCGCAAGCCGCGTACGGGGGCGCGGACGACTCCGCGTACCCGTAAGGCGCGTCTGCGGGTGGCCAAGGCCGATCCGTGGTCGGTGATGAAGGTCAGCTTCCTGCTGTCCATCGCGCTCGGCATCTGCACGGTGATCGCGTCGGCGGTCCTGTGGATGGTGATGGACGCGATGGGCGTCTTCTCCACCGTGGGCGGCACGATCAGCGAGGCGACCGGTTCCAACGAGAGCAACGGCTTCGATCTGCAGTCGTTCCTTTCGCTGCCGAGGGTCCTCATCTTCACGTCGGTCATCGCCGTGATCGACGTGGTGCTGGCGACCGCGCTGGCGACGCTGGGTGCCTTCATCTACAACCTGTCGGCCGGCTTCGTGGGCGGCGTCGAGCTCACGCTGGCCGAGGACGAGTAGGGCCGCGGGTATCGATTTTGGGACTGGCCCCGACGTGCGCTAATCTTCTTCACGTCAGCGCGACACAAAAGCGCGGCGGGGCTATAGCTCAGTTGGTTAGAGCGCATCCCTGATAAGGATGAGGCCACAGGTTCAAATCCTGTTAGCCCCACAGTGACAACAGAAGGCCCGGTTCCTCTTCGGAGGGACCGGGCCTTCTGCGTATGTGGCGGGGGTGGTTGTCCGCCTGCCGGTGTCCGGCGGCGTGCGGCGCAGGAAGCTCACCCGGGGCCGTCGTGCCCCGCCCCCGGGGGCGTGCCGTACGGGAGGGAGAGCGGGCATACCGGTCGGCTGCCCCCATGGGCGAGGGCGGGTGCTGCCGGCGCCTGTACGGGGGCGAGCGGGGCGGGCGCCCCCGTACAGACGCCAGGGGGTTGCCTCAGTGGTGGTCCGTACGCGGGCGCACGGAAAAGCCCCCGTCCGGTGTGAACCGGCCCGGGGGCTCTGGGCGTCAGGTGCGCCGCTCTCAGGGTGGGAGGAGGGATGCGTCCCCCGCCGGGGCGCCGTGCGAGGCGCGAGCGGTGCTGGTGGTGTTCGCGGTGTCCTTCGTGTCTGCGGACAGTTGGCGGGTCGCGGGTGAGGAGCCGTGCGCCTCGGCGCGGATGCGCTGCTTCATCGTGGGTGGCAGTGCCCGGTCACGCGGGAGGGTCCATCGCACCGACGGGGTGGTCACGGTTGCAGCGGTCGCGCCCCTGTGCTCGTGGGTCGTGGCCGCCGGCTCCGTGACCGTGGCTTCCGTGGCCGCGGCGGCGGAGCTTGCGAGGCCCAGCGACGCGAGGAGTGCGAAGAACGCGGTGATGAAGGCGGTCCAGATGCTCTTGGCCTTGAAGGTGCTCATGGCCCCTCACTTTCAGGTGGTCCGGTTTGCTTACCTTTCTGATGATGTGGATCGGGCCCGCGATTTCATGGACCGACGCCGCCGATGTGCCGATCTTCAGATGAACACCACTCGTATGGTGCAACCGGTCCCGAGGGGCGGTGTCCGGGCCGGGTCCGGACGGCCGCTCCGTGGCCATCGGCACCGGTTCGCCGGGGATGCACAATTCTCCGACGATCGCTTTTCCATAGGCGCCAGTTGGGTTGCGGGGAGGTCACCGGTCGATATCGGCCGATGTGTATAGTCGGGCAGCAGAAGTCCCCAACGCCAAGGAAAGACGAGGTCGCGCGGTGAAGAAGCTTCTCCTGGTCGCACTGGCCGCCATCGGCGGGCTCCTCGTGTACCGCCAGATCCAGGCGGATCGCGCCGAGCAGGATCTGTGGACGGAGGCGACTGACTCCGTGCCCGCAGGTTCGGGTGTGTGAGACAGAACAGCCTGTTGCGAGCCCCGGTCGTGGATGCGGCCGGGGCTTCGTGCTGTTGCGGGACCGTGACACCTGTGCACTTGAGTTCGCCTACGCAAATTAATAGGTTGCTCAAGCAAAGAAGCCGGGATTTCGGTCGAGGGGGCACGGGTGAGGGCACGCAATCACGGCCGCACTGCGCGGGCGGGGACATTGATCGGCGGGGCGCTGTTCGCCCTGGTCGCGGGCGCGCTGCCGGCTCTTGCGGAGCCTTCCGCCGCCCCTGCGGCACCCAGGGCGGCCAAGGCGGACGATAACGGCGGTCTGGTCATGGTCCTCGACTCGTCCGGCTCCATGGCGGACGACGACGGCACGGGGCGCACCCGGATGGAGAGTGCCCGCGCCGCCGTCGGCACGGTCGTCGACGCACTTCCCGACGGTTACCCGACCGGCCTGCGGGTGTACGGAGCCGACCGGCCGCAGGGCTGCACGGACACCCGTCTCGTCCGTCCCGTACGGAAACTCGACCGGGCCGCGGTGAAGCGGGCGGTCGCCGGCGTGCGGCCCCGGGGGGACACCCCCATCGGCCTGTCGCTCCGTAAGGCGGCGCAGGACCTGCCGAGGCCCGCGGACGGCGCCATCGCCACACGCACGATCCTGCTGATCTCCGACGGTGAGGACAACTGCGGTACGCCGCAGCCCTGCGAGGTCGCCGAACAGCTCGGCGGCGCGGGGGCCGGGCTGCGGATCGACACCGTCGGCTTCCAGGTGAAGGGTGCGGCCCGCAAGCAGCTCGAATGCGTCGCGGCCGCGGGCAACGGCCGCTACTACGACGCCCCGGACGCCAAGGCGCTGGCCCGCCAGTTGCAGCGCGCCGCGCAGCTCTCCGCGGACGGCTACCGCTTCCGGGGCCGGCGCGTGGCGGGAACCCCCACGACCGCCGGGGCACCCGCGCTGGCGCCCGGCCAGTACCTGGACACCATCGGTCCGGGCGAGAAGCGGTACTACGCGGTCGGTCTGGACGATGTGTCCACGGCGGACTTCGCGGCGACGGCGGTGCCTCAGCCGGGGGCGGCCGTCGACGCGTTCGACGCGCTGAGCACCCGGCTCGAGTACGACCACGGGTCCTGCGGGACGGACACCGCACGCTTCTCCCAGAAGGAGGGGGCGACACCGCTGACCTCGGCGGTCGCCCGTATCCGCTCGCAGGAGGGCACCCGCACCTGTGACCGGGCGGGCCGCTACCGCCTGGTGGTGGAACGGGAGAGCAAGAAGGGTTCCGATGCGGCCCGTTGGCCCCTGGAGCTCGTGTACGGGGTCGAGGCGCCGCTGGGAAAGGGGGTGACGCCCGCCCAGTCGCAGGCGGAGTACGGCAGCGGCGGCAAGGATGCCGTGCTGCCCTCGGGCGACCCCCGCGAGGTGCGGGGCGGCACCGGCTTCAACGATGCCGAGGAGATCGGCCGGGGTGTGTGGCGCGACCGGATCCTGCCGTCCCAGACGCTCTGGTACAAGGTTCCGGCGGGCTGGGGCCAGCAGGTGGTCTACGACGTGGAGTTCGCGAACGAGCCCACGGTGGACCGTACGGGTTCCACGTACTCCTACGGGGCGAGCCGGCTCTACACGCCGGCCCGCCATCCGCTCACCGGGGGAACCGAGTTCAACGCGAGCACGATGTACGACGGCCGCCCCGCGGCCGTCAGGATGGGCGGTGTCCCGGTCGCCTGGACCAACCGCTACGAGGACCGGACGGACGTCCAGCCGGTGCACGCCGGGGGCGACTTCTACATCTCGGTGACGCTGGGCGCGGACACCGCCGAGATCGCGGAGAATCCGCAGATCGGTCTGGTGCTGCGGGTGTCGGTGCTGGGTGACGCGCGCACCGGCCCGGAACACGGCGCCCCCGTGGCGGCAGGGAAGCCGGGCGGCGTTGCCGACGGGAAGGCGGACGGGAACACCGCCAAGGGCGGGGACACCGTCAAGGGCAGGGACAAGAAGGGCGATTCGACTTCGTCCGCAGACAGCGGCGGTACGGGAGGGGCAGGATGGACCGGCGTTGCGGCCGCTGCCGGGGCGGCCGTCATGGCCGCGGTGCCGGCCGTGTTCGTATATGCACGCGGCCGCCGCAGGGCAGCCGCACGGACGACGAGGGGAAGCGCGTGATGAGGCAGCGCAGCAGGAGCCGGGCGGCGCTGGCCGCGGTCGCGGCGATGTGCGCGGTGGCGGCGCTGCCGGGGCAGGTGTACGCGGCCGGCGGGCCCGCCGCGTACACCTTCGATCCGGGCGCGAAGGCGGTCAGCGGTGCGGAGGTCAGCACCGACGCCACGGAGCTGAAGTCCGGCTCGGTCTACAAGAGTTCGATCAAGGTGCAGCAGAAGCTCTACTACCGGCTGGCCCTGGACGCGAAGACGAACGTGTACGTCTCGGCCGTCGTCGTGCCCAAGGACGACGGCCAGGTGGCCTACGGGGACGGCATCACGATCAGCATCAGGGACAGCTCGGACCAGCAGTGCAGTTCGGAGCACGCCCAGTTCGAGTCCGCCGGGTACTCGCGCCCTATCGCCGCCTACGCCCACCGGGACGTGGAGGAGGACAGCAGCAGCTGCCGGGCCGCGGGTACGTACAACGTCCTGATCGAGCGGGAGAGCAAGGACACCTCCGGCCCGGGGGACTGGGACCTGGAGATCCGCTACGTCTCGGAGCCGAAGCTCGGCAGCCAGGCCGCCCCGATCCCGACCGAGGCGCCTGAGGAATGGCCGTCCGCGTCACCGCTTCCGCCGACACCGGCCGCGGACAACCGCAGGTACGGCGGCAGTAGTTACTACGACGCGACGAGCCTGGAAACCGGTGAGTGGAAGGACGAGGTCGCGCCCGGACAGACCCTCTTCTACCGGGTTCCGGTGGACTGGGGACAGCAGATCTTCGCCACGGCCAAGCTGAGCAACAGCACCGCGGCCGGCAAGAAGGAGTACGTCAGCAGCGCGCTCGCGATGTCCCTGGACAATCCGGCTCACGGCCATGTCACCGATGTCTCGCCTCTGGCGTACCAGGGCGAGCCCGCCTCCGTCGCCTTCGATCCGGTGCCTCCGGTGGCGTACGAGAACAGGTTCGACTCCGACAGCAGCGTCAGCGCCATGCGCTTCGCGGGCTGGTACTACCTGTCCGTCACGCTGAGCCCCGAGGTGGCCGAGGACTACGGCGACAAGCCGTTCCCGCTGACTCTGGTGGTCAAGGTCGTAGGAAAGGCCGATGAGACGCCGTACGCGGGTGATGCCGGGATCTTCGGCGTCACGCAGGACGACAAGGACATGGCGAGGAACGGCCAGAGCGGCTCGCAGGCGGCCGAGAGCGGGAGCAGCACGATGAAGCTGGTCGCGGCGGCCGGCATCGGTGCGGGCGCCGTGCTGGTCCTCTGGCTGGGCGTGTGGACGCTGCTCGCGCGGCGCCGCGCGAGCAGCGCACCGGCCGGCGGGCAGCAGCATCCGTACGGAGGGCCGCCGCAGGCCTGGTAGCCGGACGGCAGCCGCCGCTGCCGGGGGAACGCCCCGGTGGCGGCGGCTGTGCTCAGGCCTGGGTCAGCGCCCAGATGCCCACGGCGAAGCAGACCAGCGCCACCAGCAGCACCGGGACCGCCACCTTCGGGGACGGTCCGGGTCGTGTGCGCGGGGCAGGTGCGGGCGCCTGGGCGAAGGGCTGCGGGAACGCGGGCCCGGGGACCGGAGCCTGCGGATGCGGGGCGGTGTAGGGGCGGGTGAGGGGCTGTTGGTACCGCATCGCGTCCGTGGTGGACTGCGAGGCTTCCGGTACGCCGCCGGGGAAGGGGGCCGCCGGATGCGGAGCGAAGGGGGCGGCGGGCTGCATGGCCTGGGGCGCCGGAGAGGGGTGCTGCGGGGGCGGCGGCAGGTGGAAACTGCCCGTCTCCGACATGGCGGAGGGGGCCTGGGGCTGGGCGTACGGCTGCTGCGCGGCTTGCGGGGGCGGCGCCTGTGGGGGCGGCGCGTGCGGGGGCGGCGTCTGGGGGTCCGGTGTTTGCGGGGCTGACGCCTGTGGGGGCGGTGTTTGCGGGGCTGACGCCTGTGGGGACGGTGCTTGCGGGTCCTGTGCCTGTGGGGACGGTGTCTGCGGCGCCGGTGTCTGCGGGGCCTGGGTCTGCGGCGCCGGCAGGGGGCCATCGGAGCCGAATCCGTCGGGCAGCGGGCCGATCTGGTCGAAGACCTCCACCGGCTCGCCGTCGGCTCCGGGTTCGGGCAGCATCTCGACGGCGGCCGTCAGGGCCTTGCGGGCACCCGTGGCGGTACGGAACCGGTCCTGGGGGTCCGGCTGGAGCAGCCCCGCGATGACCTGCCACAGCGGCTCGGGGATGTCCGGCGGGGCACCGGGTGTGCCGTGCGCGGCGAATTCCTCGATGAGCTCCTGGGAATCGGGCTTCGTGCCCTGCAACAGATAGAGGGCGACCAGGCCGACCGCGAAGAGGTCCGCCGGGAAGTCCGGCTCCGCGCCCAGCATCTGCTCGGGTGCGAAGTAACCCAGCGTTCCCACCACGTAGTTCGTCTCGGTGAGGCGAGGTTCCCCCTTGCGCATGGAGATCCCGAAGTCGGACAGCCGCAGATGCGGCCGGCCGGTTCCGGTGGCCTCCATCAGGATGTTCGCCGGTTTGATGTCCCGGTGCACGACCCCCTCGGCGTGCACCGTCGACAGCCCGGACAGCAACTGGTCGAGCAGCGTGCAGACGAACCGAGGGGGCAGCGGGCCGTAGTCACCGATGACGTGGGCCAGCGAACCGCCACTGATGAGGTCCATGGTGAACAGGACCTTGTCGTCGTCGGCGGCCCAGCTGGCCGGCGCGAGTACATGCGGGTGTTCGATCCGCAGCGCCTGCTCGCGGACGAAGCGCAGCAGTGTGTACGCGTCGCTCTGCTGGAGGACCTTGGCCGCCACATAGCGGCGGCGCCGGTGATCCCAGGCCCGCCAGACAGCACCGACCCCACCGCGTCCGATCGGATCGACCAGTTCGTACCGACCGGCGAAGACCTCACCCATTGCGCTGTGCTCGCTCCCCGTTCCTGTGGCGGCCGGTGCCCGTGCCCGGCCGGTCCAGACGAAAGTCCCTAGCTCTGGTGGCCCTCGTAGTGCGCCACCGCGTCCGCGGTGCGCCCTGCGCCGTACACCCTGAGGAACTCTGCCAGTTCGGGATGGGTCGGGGCGAGGGAGTCCGCAGCATCGATGATGTCACCGGCGGCCGCGACGGACCGCAGCAGCGACTGGATCTCGCGGACGACACGACGCACGGTGGGCGCCCCGCCGGTCGTCGTCGTCTGGCCGGTGCCGGAGAGCACGGAGCCGCCCTGGGACTTCTTGATCTCTTCCATGCGGTCGGTGGCCTCTCCAGCGCTGACGCTGCCGTCCGCGACCTGACTGGCCAGTTCCTGAAGTGCCTGGACGCGCTGGACGACCGCCGGGTTGCCGATCTTCGCCCGCTGACCGCTCATGAGCTGGGAGAGCATGGGGGCGGACAGCCCGAGCGCCGCGGCGAGCCGGGCCTGGTTCAGGCCGAGATCATCGATCAGCCGGCGGAAGAGCGCACCCAGTGGCTCTCCGTACCAACTGCGCTGAAGATCTCTGGCTCTGGCCGTTGCCTCTTGCTGCGCTGCATCCATGGCGTCTCCCCTTCGCTGCGGCTTCGCTGCTGCGAACCTCGACGAGCATCTTACGGAGAGTGGTCGCCGACCGGGAGTCCCTATCTATTTGGAGGATTCCGGGGGTCACCCGGTACTCTGGGCTGCGGCGGTGGCCACGACGCTGATGCGTCGGATGCTGCTCGCTTTTCGGGGCCTTAGCTCAGTTGGTAGAGCGCTGCCTTTGCAAGGCAGATGTCAGGAGTTCGAATCTCCTAGGCTCCACATCGACAGACCCCCCTGACCTGCATGAATGCAGAAAGGGGGGTCTTTTTGTCCCGTTTTCCCGTGCTGACATGTCAGCACGGCGGTGCTGACGAGCCGCGGTCAGGACGTCGAGATTTCGGGGGATCTCAAGGTTGCTGATCACCGCTGCTCTCCTGTGGATCTCCTAGGCTCAGCCGGGGTGGTGGGGCGGAAACAGGTGGGTCGCGTAGGGCTGGGATGAGATCTGCCTAATGGTGCAGGCCCTCATGCGCGCGGAGGCCAGGCGGAGCCGGGTCCGGTGGTGGGCCTGTCTGTCCCTGCCCCGCCACAGGGCGCTCTCTCTATACTCGTGGCATGGACCAGGAACTGGAGCGGGCTGCGCTCGTGGCGCTGCTGCGACGCGGCGATCGCTCCTGGTCCGAGATCACGGACCAGGTCGAGGCCGTCGGAAGTGCACGCGACGTACTTGAGGACGCACTCGATGCCGCTGGGCAAGGTGCGCTCTTCGACACTCGGCCGCCTGTCGATCTGGAGGCCATCGCCGCGGAAATCGCCGCGTGGGAAGGCGAGGGCATGCGGTTGGTAACCATCCTGGACGAGAGCTACCCGCTCAACCTGCGGCTGGTCCACCAGCGCCCGCCTTTCCTGTTTTTGCGCGGTACACCTGACGAGGATGACCTGCGGGTCGCTGTGGTCGGCACCCGTACCCCGACTCCGGAAGGTGTCGCGCATGCGCGAGCCATTGCGGGCGGGCTTGCCGAGCGTGGTGTCACCGTGGTCAGTGGGCTGGCAGCGGGGATTGACACCGCAGCGCATGGAACGGCCCTCGCTGTCGGTGGTCGCACTGTTGGTGTCCTTGGGACCGGCCTGCGGATCTCCTATCCCGCGCAGAATGCCCGGCTGCAGCAGGAGATCGCTGAACGCGGGCTGCTGCTCTCTCAGTTCTGGCCGGACGCGCCGCCCTCGAAGGCCTCGTTCCCCATGCGCAATGCGGTGATGAGCGGCTACAGCCTGGCTACCGTCGTCGTTGAGGCTGCCTACCGCAGCGGGGCCCGTATGCAGGCGCGCCTCGCCCTGGAGCACGGTCGCCGCGTCTTCCTCATGCGCTCTCTCATGACACATGAGTGGGCACGGGAGTACGCGTTGCGGCCGAACACCACTGTCATTGACGGCCCTGACGAAGTCTTTGCCGAACTCGACTCTCTCGTCCCCACCACGGGCGAGCTGACCTGGGTTTAAAGGACGGCCGCAGGTGGCATCTGTCGTCGGGCTGTCTGCCCGGTACGCCAACTTCCTCGTGCACCCCCTGCTGGCCGGGCCGGGCGTTTGCCAGACTTGCCGTGGGCCGGCGACCCTCGGCTACCCCGCCTGCTGGCCATGCCAGCAGGCGGCCACGACCCTCGGAGCAGGTGTCGCCGATGTGGTGGTGCCGATCAGCCTGGCACTCAAGGGTGGGCAGTACGCCAACGAATTGTGGCGTTACAAGAACGCCCAGGGCCCACAAAAACAGCACTTCAGTATGGGTTTGGCAGCAGTGTTGTGGCGTTTTCTTGCCGCACATGAAACCTGCATCAGCGAGGGCTGCGCCGTTCCTCGATTCGACACGGTCACCACAGTGCCCAGCACCAGCGGCCGTACGACTCATCCATTACGCGGCATGGTGGCAGGGATAGTCGGTCCGACCCGCGCCCGTTACCGCGACCTACTCACCCCAGTACCGGATGCGGCGACGCTCGGCCGCACAGCCTCGCCCGCTCGATACACCTCAGTCGGGCTGTGGGGCAGCGACATCCTGCTTATCGATGACACCTGGACCACCGGTAACCATGCCCAGTCCGCCTCGGCTGCGCTGAAGGCCGCCGGAGCGAACAGCGTTGCTGTCGTGGTTCTCGGCCGTCATCTCAACATCGCCTACGGCGACACCGCCACACATGTCGAGCAGGCGCGACTACGCCGATTCTCCTGGGACGTCTGCGCACTGCGTCACTGGACCCACAACTGACCACACCTTCTCCGCAAGCCCCGGTTGAACTGGGTGCTGTCCGGTCTGCGTGCTGTTCCGCTGGGCGCCGAGGAGGCGCGGGCGGCCTCAGCGTTATTGATGGAGGCCGGGCTGCATGGTCACAAGTACGCTATCGATGCGGTTGTGGCCGAGGCGGCCCTGTGCCGCGATGCCCGGTGGTCATGCTGACCTCCGACATCGACGATATGAGCAAGCTGTGCGGCGACCGGGTTCGCCTGTTCGCGGTGGGACCCGTCGGCGCCGGTGGTTTACCGATCCAGGTGCGCGGAGGTGAATCTCTCCTCACTACGCCTTTCGAGAGACCACGGAAATTAACTGAAGGCTGCCCTAGCTAGTAGCGCTCTCCCGGCGGCTCGTCGACGACCCACCATTCGTTCGATTCATACATTTGTGCTGCCAATTCATCCGCGATGAGCCCGATGTACGCCTCGGCCGAATCCTGAGCGAGGTTGGCATCGGTGATGCCGCGTCTCGTCCCAGTACGCCCGGAAGATGTGGTTTTGAAAGAGGATGCACAGGTTCCCGACTAGCTCCTGCCGGGTCATGGTCCCGACGCGCCACTCCAACAGGCATGTCCTGTACACGGCCTCGATGAAGAGGAACTGTCGAAGCCTTTTGGTCGATATTTCGGATTCGTACGTGTCCAGGGTTGCCGCGAGATCCGGGTCGTCGATTGCCTTAACGAGCAGACCGAGGCGCATGTCGTGCAGCGATACCAGGCTTCTTGGATGGCCGGTCTGACGGCGACGCCAGTCTCCACCTAGATCCTTGACTGCGCTGCGAGTGGCACTTCCTCGGCGGGCAAGCCCGCCTGCGAGGTCGGTCAGGAATCGGCTCGCGCTGATGCCGAACCTTCGGCCGCGAGTCCTCCACACCACCCCTGTCCTGTTGCGCAGTCTCAAAAGCCGACGCAATTCGTCGATGTCCGCGCCGGTAGGAGCGAGCCGCATGCCGATGTCCGCGATCATGGACGCAGCGCGATGAACTTCGCTAGCCCCCTGTTCGGGAGAGGCGTCACGCAGCATCTGTCCGATGACCGCATCGACCGGCTTTCGCGTCGGCATCGAGTCCTCCTCATCTGAGGGGACGTGAGGTCATAGCGCACATGCCCAGCACTTGTGCACCCGAGCCAATGCCCAGGCCAGCGTTCGCGCAAGAGTCTCGGCCCGGCCTTGCGCCTCGCCCGCGTGCATGCTCTCCAGTTCCTTGGCGTTGTGCGCGATGTGTTCCACGGTCCGCGACCAGTGATCCTTTGCACTGCTCCATCGGCCCCCGTGCCGGCCGTTGACGAACTGCTCGACGAATTCACGTGACCCGCCACCCTCCGCGTGGAGCTGGTGGAGCGACTTCATTCGCGAATCTGAGGCGGTTGCGGCGAGGGCCCTGCCTCCCTGCGCATCTGGGCCAGAAGTTCCTCCGCGTCCACAGTTCTGCGCCGATCGATCTGTCGTGTTACGAGGTAGCCCGCGGCGCCACCGATGAGGGCCGGCACCAGCAACCAGCCCAGCACATATGCGTAGGCGGGAAGGTCCGTGTCGCCTGGCGATTGGAGGCCGACCAGCACTTCGTAAGCAGCACGCCACCCGAGGACCATGCCCCCCACGACGTACAGCAGGCCGAACACCGTGAGCCATACGGGGCCTCGGGTCACTAGCCAATACCGAGGGCGGTTCAGTCGCGAGAGGGAGCGAAACATGTCGCGTGTCCGCTCCACCCAAGTTGCCTTCAGCGGAACCGTCACAGGCTCGGACATGTGGCCACCGTAGTGAGTAGACGCCGCCCGGGGCAGACCCATCACAGGATCAACCAGGAACACCGGCGCGGTTGGCCAGGGCGCTCGTTGCTGGGGCGTGAGGCACCCCGTACCGGCAATGGTAGGGCCGTCACCGCTGAGCAGCGGGAACGTGCAGAACGGGGGGCGCAGACTGGATGGCATGACGACACCCGCAGAGCTGCTTCGGTCCTTCGCCCGTACACGGGCCTCGCTCGACGGCGAGGAGGCCACCTACTGGTGGTCTGGTGACGTGTACTCCTGGGCCCCTGACGAGCCCTAGCAGCGCCTCTTCGGCTTCGAGGGGCTCAACGTCTCCCGCCTTGTCGAGGACCCCGAGAACGGCTCGGACGCCTACCAGCTCCTCACCCGTGAGGCCGCCTTCTACCTGGACCCCCTTAGCCGCGAGATCCTGGATACCTGGAAGGACCTGCCCGTGGTGCACATCTGAACGACCCCGCGAACCAGAGGTGGCGCCCCTTCCCGATCCCGACGACAAGGCGCTCGAACTCTTCCAGTTCTTCGCCGACCGCGCCGACCTGGCCGGGACTGCGCCCAGCGTCCCGGCCACGATGTCGTGGAGCCGGATGTCCCCGTGGCTCCCGTGGATGGGCCACGGCCAGCGCCCCGGCGGACTCACCTACCACTGCCGGGGCCGCAAGCTCAGCTCGTACGACGAAGTCCCCGCGCGCACCCGCGCGTACATCGCCGAGCACCACCCGGAGTTCGCCCACGCCCCGGAGCAGTGGAGTGCGCCGAACGAGACCAGTTTGACGTACTGGCGCAAGCTGCACCCGCCGAAGTAGCAGCTGAGCGCCCCCTTCCACCCCCTGAGCTGGAAGGGGGCCCGTGGCCGTGGCTCCGCCCCCCCCAGGAGCCTAGAAGAACCATCTGCCGGTGTCAGCGGCGGGAGATACGCTACGTGAGCGTCTACCGGGGGAGGTCCCGTTGCGGGAGGGCGAGGTACTCGACGGCCGCTTTGCGTTGCTGCGACAGCTTTCGGCCACTACGACCAGCGAGGTCTGGCAGGGGTTTGACCAGGAGATGAGTCGACCCGTGGCGCTGAAATTCCTACCGGCCGACGTCGACGAGTCTCTTCGTGACTCACTGGTCGAGAGGTTCAAGCGAGAAGCTGCTGTTCTCAGCCTTCTTGAACACCCATCAATTCCGAGTATTTACGAGATCCGTAACCGTGAGAACGGTTTTGACTCGGCACCCTACCTCGTTAGGGAGATGGTTACTGGTTCGACGCTGGCTAGCGTCCTGTCCCGCACGCGACCTCCAACTTCTCAGGTTCTGCAAGTTGCACTCCAGGTCAGTGAAGCTTTGGAGGCAGTGCATAGCCGCGGCGTTATTCATCGTGATCTGAAACCCAGCAATCTAATTATTGATGAATCAGGCAAGGTTCATCTGCTGGATTTCGGGATTGCCCAGGTGATGGGATCAGGGCCGCCGAAGGCCACGGTCGCCGGTACGCCTCGGTACATGGCCCCTGAGCAGGTAACAGCAGGTCAGCTAGATGGCAGTGTTGATGTATACGCGTTGGGGATCATTCTCTATGAGATGCTCTCCGAGCGGCCGGAAATCAGAGATGAAGAAACCCCTCCAGAGGACCCATTCCGCCTGGTGTGGGATTCTCCAACACCTCTCCGGCTGAATCATCTGGAAGTCCCGGTCGGGCTTTACGAGCTCACCTCGCAGATGATGGCGAAATCTCCCGAGAGTCGCCCTAATGCAGCTGAAGTTTTGGCGGCCATCCGTGCCTTTCTTCCCTCAGATAATGGTGAGCCCGTCTCTGCTCTCTCAGAAGTTGAGTATGAAGGGCTTGAAACGGAGGCACAGCCCGCAGAGATCGTTCCGCCGAGTTGGTATATCCAAGCGCGTGATCTGAGTGACTCGACTATTGAGCGCCCTGTTACGTCGCTTGATCCCACAGCCAGTTGGCGACTCGCGAGAATGGCTTGGGGGAGCGGGCTTGATGTGCCGCGCGTGGATCGAGGGGAGGACAGCCCGCACGTTCCATTGGTGTCGGCTGAATCAGAAGGCCCGGCGCTGAGTGGCCAGGCGGTTGACGAAGAGGACCTGGGATCAGCCGTTGAGACCGTTGAGAGCGCGCTTGCCCGGCTGTTTGTCCGCTTGGGGCCACCGCCAGAGTCAGCGGTCAACGAGACAGCCCCTGCGGGGTCTGACGGTGGAGGGGTAGCGGAGTGACGGGGTCCACGGAGAACGTTCCGTCTCCACAAGAAGATCCGATGATCAGTGCGGGCTTGGATATTGCTGCGAGATGGGGTGATGCTCTCGGGCCGGAGCAGTTGCAGCTAGCACTGAAGGCGCTGGAGCCTCAGCTCAAGCGGGAGCACGAGATTCGCATGAAGCAACTGGACAACCTGCGCGCGCAGGCCGAGCGTGCGGCGACGCTGGAGAAGGCGGCTGGCGACCGTAACGTTCGAGACGCCGAGCGTCGCCGCAACCACGTCTATCGCATGAGTGGTCTGGTCGCCGGTGTGGCTTTGTCCCTTGCTCTCCTTGGCGCTGGGGTGGTTGTGGCACCTGAGCAGCCGTGGTTGGCTGCTGGGCTTTGCGGGCCGAGCCTTCTCGCACTGGTTAAGGTCTTTGTCCTTCGGCGGAGTGATCCATCGGACATGAAAGCGGTTGAGAGGGCGGCTCGCGAATCAGCGGCGGCTTCCGCTCCGCCGCCGATCGTCCCGTAGGTCTGAACCGTCCCCGGAAGCCCTACCTACTCCCACTGCTCGGGGACCGCAGCTCATTTAGTGCGCCAAGGTCCCCGAGGCCCCCGAGTGCGCACCCCCGCAAGATCCACCTGCCGAAGCGGCTTTCCCCCGAGGTACGAGCCGGATTCGGGGCGCGAGGCATGTCAGCGCCTCTTGGCCCGATTTCCGGCCCGCTCGAAGGCAGGCTTGGCTAGGCCCAACGTGTTTCCCAGAACCGTCACGAAGCCGTTGACCTGTTGGCGGGCTGCCTGTTCTTGGTCTACCGGCAGCTCGAAGATATCGGCCAGCCCGCCGGCCTGAGCCATCAGTTGCGGGCGATGCTGCTGGTACTGCTTCCACTGCCGCCGGTGTTCCTCGCGCGCGCGGAGCAACACCGCCTCGTTGACGCTCTCGAAAGCCAACTCGCTGTTCGTCCGATGCCGCAATTCCCACATGGCGACCGCCATGTCTGTGGTGAGAGGCATTTGCGGGGGTCCGAGACCACGCACGATCTCGGGAAGGCCGAGGTGGCGCCACGGACTGGCCACAGCGCTGAGGGCGTCCGCAACGGCGTCCCAGTTCGGCTTGCCGGACTCCTCTCCTTCACGAATCCATGCTTTGGCTGTCGCGAGCTGGCTGCGTGTGGCCGAAGGGTGCGCGAACTGGTCGATCACCCTCTGGGCGCTCTCCTTGCGACGCGTGGCCGACTTGACGCCCGCTGATTGGGCGTGGGTCCGAAAGGCTCGTCGCGCTTGCTCGGAGGGGATCACCGCGTCATCGAGGCACCACATGTGCAACACGATGGGGATCATCGTCCTGTAGGGCGTACGAGGAAGTGTGGTCCGAAGGCGCGCGGCGTGCAGCTCGTAAGAGAGGCGACGCTGCCCACTGGGGAAGACGGCCGGATCGCTACCTCGCTGAGTGCTCTTCCGACGTAGCGGGGGCGCCAGCAGCCCGTACTCCACGTGATTTTTGACCGTGCGCGTGGTGATCTCAACGCCGAGCGTGAGGGCATCGGCAACGAGATCTTCCGCAGTCCCGGGCCCCCACCCGTCGTCCCAGTTCGCCACGTCTGGAACGTACATCGAGATTCGACGTCCAGGACGGGACATCAGCGATGTTGCTGCCGCAGTGTGAAGCCGTGACAGAGAGCCCTGCACCACACCTTCTGGCGGAGTCGGTGGCGCAGGGCCCGACAACCCATGAGGAGGCTGTATGCACAACCGTACGCGCCGCCCGCTGCGGCGCCGCCGCTACGCTCAGACGGGTAGGAACCCGCGAGTCGGTGAGATCCTGCATCGTTGTGTTCAGACAAGTGCGGTGGCTGTTGCCGTCGCGGTGACCACCAAGCTCACCGACTTCTTGTTGGCTCTCACGGGCCTCAAGTGAGGGCCTTCCGGAGCGGTCCGGGCAGGCTGCGGCACACCCCAGCCGAGGTCTCAGTGATTTGCTTGAGTGCAGGGGCTGAAATGGGCTTCTTCCCAGTGCTGGTAGGGAAGAGGCGGTCTGCTCGTATTGCAGGTGCAATGCACTGAGAAGCGTGCTGACATGTCAGCACGGGTGGCCGATCGAGGCGGATGGAGCCGGACGGAGGAGGGTCGAAACAGGGTCGAATGTCCGACTCTTCGGCTAAGCCCCAGGTCGGAAAGGTAACGATCTCGGGTTCGAATCTCCTAGGCTCCACACCCGAAATGCCCCCTGGACTGCGGAAATGCAGCTTCAGGGGGCATTTTTTGTGCCGAGAGGCGCTAACCGGGCAGGCGGGTCGCGGCGGCGTGGTCCGCCTGCCCGGCTTCGTCGCCTCCGCAGCTGAAGTCCTCCGGCGAGGTCCGCAGCTTGCCGAGCGCCTTGCGCAGTGCGGTGCGCTCGCGCTCGGAGAGGTCGGCGAAGAGTTCGCGTTCCACCGTGTCGAGCGCGGAATCCGCCGACTCGAGGCGTGCGGTCCCCTCGGGGGTGATCTCCACGATGTGCCGGCGGCGGTCGGCCGGATCGCGGCGGCGGTGCACGAGATCGTCTCTCTCCAGGTCGTTGAGGAGCGAGACGAGGATGCTCGGGTCCACCCCGAGGGCCTCGATGAGCGACTTCTGGGTGACCGGCCCGTCGGTGAGGAGCATGAGCGTCATCGAGTGCCGGGGAGTGAGCCCGGCCACGCCCAGGGCCCTTCGGAGCAGGGTGTCGGTGATGCCGCCGTGGTACGCGAGCAGGAAGCAGAGCCGGTCTGCCGATCCGTCCGGGGGCCCCGCGTCCTTTGCTGCCATACCCCCAAGGTATCAGCGCACCAATGATGGATGAGGGTTAATCGTTGATGTGCTTCAATCATATAGCTGCGCACGTCATCGGCGTCATTCAACTTTGGAGTCTCCTCATGTTCATTGCGTACGCCGTTGTCGGCATCCTGCTCGCCCTGGTCCTGTCCGCGTCGGCCTTCCTGACCTTCACCGCCAACGACAAGATCACCGGGAACATGGCCAAGGTGGGTGTGCCCGACTCCTGGCTCCCGCGCCTGGCCGCGCTCAAGGCGCTGGGTGCGGTCGGCCTGCTGATAGGCCTGGGGGTGCCGCTGATCGGCGCGGCGGCCGCGGCCGGCGTCGTCCTCTACTTCATCGGCGCGGTCGTCGCCCATGTCCGGGCGAAGGACCACGAGATGGCGCCGGCGGTCGTACTGGCCCTGATTGCGGTGGCTGCGCTGGTACTCAGGCTGCTTTCCGCCTGAGGCTAAGGGCTGGCCCGTGATCCCGTGCGCCCGCCAGGGATTACGGGGCGGCCCTTAGGGACTCAACCCCGCTGTACGGCCTGACCGGCACCGCGGACCCATAAGCAGAACTCCCTCGCCCTGCGCAGACGCAGGGCGAGGGAGTTCTGTTGTGCCACGGGGTGCACGGCGACGGATCAGGCGCGGTCGTCCAGGTCCGTGCCGTCCACGGCGTCCGGTCCGTCCGCGTCGGCCTGCTTGGCCTCGACCTCCGGGTCCAGGACCGTGGGACCGCTGCCGTCGACCGAGGTCAGCGGCGCGCGGTCGTCGACCTCGGTGGGGGCGGGGGGCTCGACCAGCCAGTCGGGGTTGGCCTGCTTGTCCCACCACCGCCAGACGGCATAGGCGCCGCCCGCGAGAATGCCCGCCACGGCCAGCCCCTTGAACAGCTTGCCGGCCTTGGCCCGCCGCTCGTGCTTCCGGGTCAGCTTCCTGATCTCCTTCGGCGTGACCTGCCCGCGCAGTGCGGCCAGCGCGGCCGCGCTGCGCGCGGTGGCCTCCTCGGCCATGGGCTGGGCGACGGCGATGGCGTGCTCGAAGCGGGGAACGGTGTAGTCCGTGGCGCTCCGGGCGGCCTGACGGGTGCGCAGCGCGGCCCGCTGCGCCGCCTCGTCGACCTTTGGGGGTACGTGTGCGAGGGCGAGTTCGATACGGGGTGCGAGATGCGCGTCGTACTGGACACGGGCCTGCTGAGCTGCCTTCGACACCTTCGGCGCGAGCAGGGTGCGGGCCTCGTGCGCGTAGTGAACGGCCTGTTCCTTGGCCGAGTCGGCGTAGGGCGCCACCACTTCCGCGGCGTGCTGCACGCTGTCCTTCGCCGAGTCGGTTGCGGCGCGCACGCTGTCGATGCGGGTCACGGGATCCTCCTCCTTGGTGGCGGGTAGGTACTCCGCCTATCCACCCAATTCGAGATCATGCCTGCGTGGGGCCTGTGCGGCACGCGGGACGGGCATCCGGGTCATTTCACTTCATACAGGACGTCAGGGATGTCCTTGGGCAATGCGGTGCAAGGGGAGCCTGCTGACGACAATGCCACGGTTCGGTCCGGCACGCGCCGGTTCGTCACACACTTGGCCGCATCGGTTCCCGCGGTGAGCGGCACGGGAAGCCGCAGGCGGGCGATCCGGACGCCGGTGGGACGGCCGGGACAGGGGCGCGCGGCACCGGCGGGCCGGGCGCCGGGCGGGGTGGTCCGTGCGAGGATCGGTGGACGTTCAGAGCAGACTTACGGAAGGCAGATCGTGGCCGAGCAGCTTTACGCCACCTTGAAGACCAACCAGGGCGACATCGAGATCCGGCTTCTGCCGAACCACGCGCCCAAGACCGTCAAGAACTTCGTCGAGCTCGCCACCGGTGAGCGCGAGTGGACCCACCCCGCGACGGGCACCAAGTCCATGGACCGGCTGTACGACGGCACCGTCTTCCACCGGGTCATCAGCGGCTTCATGATCCAGGGCGGCGACCCCCTGGGCAACGGCACCGGTGGCCCGGGGTACGAGTTCGGCGACGAGTTCCACCCCGACCTCGCCTTCACCAAGCCCTACCTGCTGGCCATGGCCAACGCCGGCCCGGGTACCAACGGCTCGCAGTTCTTCCTGACGGTCTCACCGACCGCCTGGCTGACCGGCAAGCACACCATCTTCGGCGAGGTGGTGGACCCGGCGAGCCAGAAGGTCATCGACACCATCGCGGCCACGCCGACCAACGCGCGCACCGACCGTCCGGTCGAGGACGTGGTCATCGAGTCGGTCGTCGTCGAGAAGCGCTGACCATCGAGAACCGTTGATCGTCGAGAGCCGTTTGATCAGCGAGAACCGTTGATCGTCGAGAGCCGCTGGTCGCCGTTTGTCACTGGCCGGTCACTCTCCGGTCCCTCTCCGGTCCCTCGTCCGGGAACCAACCGCCCGGCCCGTCCGTATTTGATGACAGAAGGGATGTGCAGGGCGGTGGCGTGCGCGCCGCCGCCACGACGAGGACCGAGGGGACCGGGAAGCCATGGGACCGATGGACCAGCAGCCGCCGGGCGCACCCGGTCAGACCCCGCCCGGCGGTCCGGCCGACTGCTACCGCCATCCGGGCCGTGAGACGGCGATCCGCTGCACCCGGTGCAACCGCCCGATCTGCCCCGACTGCATGGTCAGCGCCTCGGTCGGCTTCCAGTGCCCGGACTGCGTGCGCCAGGGGTCCGGTACGGGACACCACCCGGCTGCCAGTCAGCCGCGGACGATCGCCGGCGGCGCGGTCGCGGCCGACCCCCGGCTGATCACCAAGATCCTGCTGGGGATCAACGCCGCGGTGTTTCTCGCGGTGCTGGCCAATGGTGCGCTGACCAAGGATCTGGCGCTGCTCGGCCGGGCTCCCTACGAGTTCGGCGGCCCGGTCGAGGGCGTGGCGGAGGGCCAGTGGTACCGGCTGGTGACGTCCATGTTCCTGCACGAGGCGTGGTTGCACTTCGCCTTCAACATGCTGGGGCTGTGGTGGCTCGGCGGTCCGCTGGAGGCAGCGCTCGGCCGCGTGCGCTTCACCGCGCTCTATCTGCTCTCCGGACTGGCGGGCAGCGCACTGACCTACTGGCTCGCGGCGCCGAACCAGCCCTCGCTGGGCGCCTCGGGTGCCATCTTCGGCCTGCTGGGCGCCACCGCGGTGCTGATGCGCCGGCTGAACTACGACATGCGCCCGGTCTTCATGATCCTGGCGATCAACCTGGTCATCACCTTCAACCCCTGGGGCGGTATCGCCTGGCAGGCGCATGTCGGCGGACTGATCGCGGGTGCGCTGATCGGGTTCGGCATGGTGCACGCCCCGCGTGAGCGGCGGAATCTGGTGCAGTTCGGCACCTGCGCCGTGGCCCTGGTCGTGGTGGTCCTGATCGTGGTGGCCAGAACGGCTGCGCTGACCTAGCCGGCAAGCGGCAGCCGCGAGCGGTCCGTCGCAAGCCGTCAGCCGTCAGCCGTCAGCCGCAAGCGGCCAGCCGTAGCCGATGACAGCCGCAGTCGATGACAGCCGCGGTCGAGCAGCCGTAATCGATCAGCTGTCAGCCCTAGATGGACCGTTTGCGATCGAAGTTGTCCACAGCGTGTATCCGATCTTGTGCATTGTGTGGGTACAACTGTGCCCCTTGTCGCCGGCCTGGGTTTCTCCAGCAGGGACAAGGGGCGTTCCACCCTCGCAGAGGGTGGCGGCAGTCACACCGGCGTCAACGGCCGAGGAGTTATCCACAGATCGTCTGACCTTTTCCCCCGCCTGTGGATAACGCTGTGGGTAACTCAGGGCAAGGGTTGCGGGGCCGGTACCCGCTGTGGCGCCGCACAGACCGCGGAGCCGCAGAACTGCGGGGCTGTGGAGCCGCAGGAGCTACGGAGCAGCGGGAACTAGCGGGCTACTTCCACTGGGTCGAGACGCCGAAGCCGCCGGCGATGAAACCGAAGCCGACGACGATGTTCCAGTTGCCCAGCGAGTCGATCGGGAGGTCGCCGTCGGTCACATAGAAAACGACGATCCAGGCCAGACCGATCAGGAACAGCGCCAGCATCACCGGCGCCACCCAACTGCGGTTGGTCAGCTTTATGTTGGTTGCCTGCTTCGCCGGAGGGGGCGTGAAGTCGGCCTTCTTGCGGATACGTGACTTCGGCACGAGGAACTCTCCTGTCGATGCGCTGCGTGACCGCGCAGGGAACTGTGGCTGACGCCGGGGCGGGCGCGAGGGGGAATGCTGCCTCCCCCGGGCGTCCGTTAGCGTAGTGCTTCCGCGGCGCCGAAGGAGATAAGGGTACGTTGAGCAATTCTGCCGACTCTCCCCCAGGGCCGGTCCGGCGCACCTTCCGGCATCCGGTCAGAGTGCTCACCGCTGCCGTTTTCGCCCTGGCCGGCCTCATCTTCGTCACCAGCGCGAACACGGCCAAGGGCACCAATATCCGTACGGACTCCTCGCTGCTGAAACTCTCCGACCTCATTCAGCAGCGCAGCGAGAAGAACGCCGCCCTCGATGAATCCGCCACATCCGTGCGCGAGGACATCGACACCCTCGCGCAGCGGGACAACGGCAGTACCGAGGCGGAGGACGCCAAGCTCAAGGCGCTGGAGCGGGCCGCGGGTACCACGAAGCTCTCCGGCCGGGCCGTATCCGTCACGCTCGACGACGCCCCGCCGAACGCCACCGCGAGCCCCGGCTACCCCGATCCGCAACCCAATGACCTGGTCATCCACCAGCAGGACCTGCAGGCGGTCGTCAACGCCCTGTGGCAGGGCGGTGCCCGCGGGATCAAGGTCATGGACCAGCGGCTGATCTCGACCAGCGCGGTGCGCTGCGTCGGCAACACCCTGATCCTCCAGGGCCGGGTCTACTCGCCGCCGTACAGGATCACCGCTGTCGGTGACCCGGACAAGCTCGACCAGGCCCTCAACGCCTCCCCGGCGATCGAGAACTACCTGCTGTACGTGAAGGCGTACGGGCTCGGCTGGAAAGTGGACGAGCACGAGGCGGTGACTCTTCCCGGCTACTCGGGCACAGTGGATCTCCACTATGCGGAGCCGGTGAAGTAGCGAGCAGTTTCGGGGAGGCCGACCGGTGTCGGTGCGACTGATCGTCAGGACGTTCAGCGAGCTGTGCATCACGATCGGCGCGCTGATCGTCCTCTTTGTGGTGTACGTCTTGTTCTGGACCGGAGTGAAGGCCGCCGGTGCGACCGAGGGCCAGATCGACGACCTGCAGAACCAGTGGGCGCACGGGGCGGTGGCCGCACCCGCGCCGCAGCCCTCTTCGGGGACCTCGAAGCCGGCGGCCCCGGCGCACGAGGCGTACCGGGACGGAAAGCCGTTCGCGATGCTCTACATACCCCGCTTCGGTAAGGGGTGGGAGCGGCCCGTCCTGGAGAACACCGAGGTCAAGACCCTGCAGAAGGGTCTCGGTCACTACCGCGGTACGGCGGGGCCCGGCGAGACGGGCAATTTCGCGGTGGCCGGGCACCGGCGCACCTACGGCGACCCGTTCAAGGACTTCCCGAAGCTGCGTCCCGGTGACGCGGTGCTGGTGACGGACGGGACGACGTGGTTCACGTACCGCATCGACAAGAAGCCGTACCGCACCGTGCCGAGCGATGTCGGTGTCATCGACCCGGTCCCGCGCAAGTCCGGCTTCGACGGGCCCGGCCGCTATCTGACCCTGACCACGTGCGAGCCGGAATGGGGCAGCAGCCACCGGCTGATCGCCTGGGCGCACCTGGACGCGACCCAGCCCGTGACCAGCGGCAGACCGGCAGCTTTCCACAGCTGACCCACGGCCGAGCCTTGGCCCTTTAGTCTGGTTCCCGTACCGAATGAATGGGGTCAGCATGTACGGCTGGATCTGGCGGCATCTGCCGGGCAACGCGTGGGTGCGTGCGGTCATTTCGCTCGTGCTCGCCCTGGCGGTCGTCTATGTGCTGTTCCAGTACGTCTTCCCGTGGGCGGAGCCGCTGCTTCCGTTCGGCGACGTGACGGTCGACGGTGCGAGCGCGACGGGGGCCGGCCGATGAGCGCCCGCATCCTGGTCGTCGACAACTACGACAGCTTCGTCTTCAACCTCGTGCAGTACCTCTACCAGCTGGGCGCCGAGTGCGAGGTGCTGCGCAACGACGAGGTGACCACGGCCCACGCCCAGGACGGCTTCGACGGGGTCCTCCTCTCGCCCGGCCCCGGCACCCCCGAGCACGCGGGCGTCTGCATCGACATGGTGCGGCACTGCGCGGAGACCGGGATCCCCGTCTTCGGCGTCTGTCTGGGGATGCAGTCGATGGCGGTGGCGTACGGCGGTGTCGTGGACCGCGCCCCCGAGCTGCTGCACGGCAAGACGTCCCCGGTGATCCACGAGGGCAAGGGCGTGTTCGCCGGTCTGCCCTCCCCGTTCACCGCGACCCGCTACCACTCGCTCGCCGCCGAGCCGGACACGGTCCCCGAGGAGCTGGAGGTCACCGCGAGGACGGCCGACGGCATCATCATGGGGCTGCGCCACCGGGAGCTGGCGGTCGAAGGGGTGCAGTTCCATCCGGAGTCGGTGCTCACCGAGCACGGCCATCTGATGCTGGCGAACTGGCTGGGGCAGTGCGGTGACGCCGGAGCCGTCGAGAGGTCGGTGGGGCTCGCGCCGGTGGTGGGCAAGGCCGCCGCGTGACCCCACCCCGCCACGGACGCGAGGCCGGAACGGACGGTCCGTACGATCCGGGGGCGTTCGAGGCGGCAGGCGCGTTCGAGGCGGCGGTCGACCAGCTGGCGGACCCGCTGAACGATCCGCTGCCGGGGGAGCACGCCTCACCCTGGTTCCGGGCGGAGGACGCTTCAGCGGGGCCGTCCGGCCCGGACACCGCCGCGGCGGGGCCGGATGCCGGCGGGATCTCGGCGGCGCAAGGGCCACGCGGGCCGCAGACGTCCCAGGAACCTCCGCGCGAGTGGTACGACCCCGACGGGTACGAACGGGACTGGTACGGCCACCAGGAGCCCGCACAGGCTCCCTCCACCGCACCGCTCCCCCGGGACGACGAGACCGTCGCGCTGCGCACGGCGGACCTGCGGCGCATGACGGCGGCCGGCCTGACGGTGCCCGCCCCCCGCCCGGCGCCGGAACACGGTCCCGGACCCGGTGAACCGGAGGGCGATCCAGGACTCGCTGACCCGGACGGCCTCGCCGAACCGGATCGCCCCGCTGGACCGGATCGCCTAGCTGGGCCTGGCGGTCCCGTTGAACCAGACGGGACGGCTGACCCGGACGAGGTGGTCGCGGAGGACGGTGCGGCCGGGAGTCCGCAGGGCACCGGAGGCCGGGCCGAGCGCCGCCGCGCGGCGAAGGGCCGGGGGCGACGCCGTGCCGAACAGCCGGCGGCGTCCGGCACCGGGCCGGCGGCGGGTACGGCCGTACCGGCGCGGCCGATGTCCCGCATGGAGGCGCGGCGGGCGGCCAAGGCGGCCAAGGACAGCCCCGCGGTCGTCGCCAGCCGGGTGGTCGGCGAGCTGTTCATCTCGCTGGGTGTGCTCATGCTGCTGTTCGTCACGTACCAGCTGTGGTGGACGAACGTGCGCGCCGACCAGATCGCCGGCAAGGAGACGCACAAGATCCAGGACGACTGGGCCAGCGGCAAGCGCGCCCCCGGCACCTTCGAAGCGGGACAGGGCTTCGCCATCATCCACATTCCGAAGCTGGACGTGGTGACGCCCATCGCCGAGGGCACCAGCAAGGAGAAGGTCCTCGACCGCGGCATGGTCGGCCACTACGGCGAGGAGCCGCTGCGCACGGCGATGCCGTCGGACAAGCAGGGGAACTTCGCCCTGGCCGGTCACCGCAACACGCACGGCGAACCCTTCCGCTACATCAACCGGCTGAGCCCCGGTGACCAGATCGTGGTCGAGACGCAGGACGCCTACTACACGTACGAGATGACGAGCGTGCTGCCCCAGACCTCGCCGTCGAATGTGTCGGTCATCGGTGCGGTGCCGCCGCAGTCGGGGTTCAAGAAGCCCGGCCGGTACATCACGCTGACGACCTGTACGCCCGAATTCACGAGTACGTACCGTTTGATCGTCTGGGGCAAGATGGTCGACGAACGGCCGCGCAGCAAGGGGAAGCCCGACGCGCTCGTGAACTGAGCGGGCTGAGCGGGCTGAACGACATCACGACAGGGGCGGTGCGGTGGCAGCGAGGACCGAGGACCAAGAGCAGACCGGCGAGTCCGCGCCCCCGGTGCGGCCCAGGGGACGCCATCCCGTCGCGACCGCGGTCAGTCTCTTCGGCGAACTCCTCATCACCGCAGGCCTGGTGCTCGGGCTCTTCGTCGTCTACTCCCTCTGGTGGACGAACGTGCTCGCCGACCGCGAGGCCGTCAAACAGGGCCACACCGTCCGCGACCGTTGGGCCGGCGGCCCCGGGGCGCTGGACACCAAGGACGGCATCGGCTTCCTCCACGTCCCGTCGATGAAGAACGGCGAGGTGCTCGTCAAGAAGGGCACCGACACCGAGAACCTCAACAACGGCATCGCCGGCTACTACACCGATCCGGTGAAATCGGCGCTCCCCTCGGACAAGCAGGGCAACTTCACCCTGGCCGCCCACCGCGACGGTCACGGCGCGAAGTTCCACAACATCGACAAGGTGCGGACCGGGGACGCGGTCGTCTTCGAGACCAAGGACACCTGGTACGTCTACAAGGTCTTCAACGAACTGCCCGAGACCTCGAAGTACAACGTCGGCGTACTGGGCCCCGTCCCGAAGGGCTCGGGTGCGAAGAAGCCCGGCCGCTACATCACGCTGACGACGTGCACCCCCGTCTTCACGTCGAAGTACCGCTACATCGTGTGGGGCGAGCTCGTCCGTACGGAGAAGGTCGACCGCGACCGTACGCCCCCGGCTGAGCTGCGCTGACGCCGGGCCGCTGCGAGGAGCGGCGGTGCGCAACGCGGAACGCCCGGCCGGGAAATCCCGGCCGGGCGTTCGCTTGTGCGCTGGGTCAGTTCCGTCGGCCGGACGGGCCGCCGAAGATGTTGCCGTCCCCTCCGCCGCCCTCCATGGTCGTCAGGGTGACCGTGGACCCCTTGTCGACCGGGGTGTTGGGCATCGGGTTGCTGAGGATCACCTTGGCGTTGGGCTTGTCGACCGAGGTGGGACCGAGCACGACCACCAGGCCCATGCCTTCGAGCTGGCCCTTCACTTCCTGGTAGGTCTTGTTGAGGATGTCGGCCGGGATGGTGACCTGCTCGGGCTGAGCCGGCCCCTTGGACACCTTGAGGATGATCGCGGTGTCCTTGCCCACCTTCTCGCTGGGCTTCGGTGTCTGGTCGACCACCTCGCCGGCGGGCTTCTCGGAGTCGACATCGCTCCGGCCGACGTTGGTGAAGCCGTTTCCGGTGAGCTGGGCGACCGCGTCGTCGTAGTTGCGGCCGATCACCGGGGGCACCGAGAGCAGCTTCTCCGTGGCGACGGAGATCTTGACCTCGGAGTTCTTCTCGGCCTTGGAGTCGCCCTTCGGCGTCTGGTCCAGGACCGTGCCCGGCTTCGCTTCGGAGGACTCGACCGAGTTGACCGTGACCGTGAACCCCTTGGCTTCGAGAAGCTTGCGGGCGGTGTCCTCGGTCTCGTTCGTGACGTCCGGCACCTCGATCTTGGGTGCGCCGCTGGAGACGAAGACCGTGACGGTGTCACCCGCCGAGATCTTCTGGTCCTTCGTCGGCGTCTGCCGGCAGATCTTGCCCTCGGGCTGCTCCTCGCACTCCTCCTTCGGGCCCCTCTTGAGCACGATGTCGGTGTTGTCGGCGAGCCCCTGAGCTTCCTTGAAGGTCGATCCGACCATGTTCGGCGCGTTGAACGTGTCGCCGGTGCTGTTCGTGTCGCCGAAGACCGCCTTGCCGATGAGGACCGCGCCGATCAGCACCAGGATGCCCGCGATGACCAGCAGGATCGTCGAGGTGTGGCTCTTCTTCTGCCGGCGGCGGTCGGGGCGGTCGTCGTAGCCGTCGTCCGGGTTGACCGGGGGCAGCATCGACGTCTGGGCGCCGTTCTGGTCCGCGGCGCGCAGGGCGGTGGTGGGCTGGTCGTTGCCGTAACCGTCGTAGCCGCCGTAACCGGCCGCACCCATCGCCGCGGTGGCGGCGACCGGCTGGCCGTCGAGGCACGCCTCGATGTCGGCGCGCATCTCATCGGCCGACTGGTAGCGGTAGTCGGGGTCCTTGACCAGGGCCTTCAACACGATCGCGTCCATTTCGGGCGTGATCTCGGGGTCGAAGTTGCTGGGCGTCTGCGGCTCTTCCCGCACGTGCTGGTAGGCAACCGCGACGGGCGAGTCCCCGATGAACGGCGGCCGGACCGTCAGCAGCTCGTAGAGCAGGCAGCCGGTCGAGTACAGGTCGGACCGCGCGTCGACCTGCTCGCCCTTGGCCTGCTCCGGGGAGAGGTACTGGGCTGTGCCTATGACGGCTGCGGTCTGGGTCATCGTCATGCCGGAGTCGCCCATGGCGCGGGCGATGCCGAAGTCCATGACCTTGACCTGGCCGGTGCGCGTCAGCATGACGTTGGCCGGTTTGATGTCACGGTGGACGATGCCCGCGCGGTGCGAGTACTCCAGCGCCTGGAGGATGCCGACGGTCATCTCGAGCGTGCGCTCGGGCAGCAGTCTGCGGCCGGAGTGCAGCAGCTCCCTGAGCGTCGACCCGTCGACGTACTCCATGACGATGTACGGGATCGAGACCCCGTCGACGTAGTCCTCGCCCGTGTCGTACACCGCGACGATCGCCGGATGGTTGAGCGAGGCGGCGGACTGGGCCTCACGGCGGAACCGGGCCTGGAAGGACGGGTCGCGGGCGAGGTCCGCCCGGAGCGTCTTCACAGCTACGGTGCGGCCGAGCCGGGTGTCGTGGGCGAGGTAGACCTCGGCCATGCCACCACGGCCGAGCACCGAGCCCAGCTCGTACCGGCCGCCGAGGCGACGCGGCTCTTCCATAACTGTTCCAGCCCTCTCCGTCAGTCCTGACCGCACCGGTGTGCGGTCCGGCGGTGTGCTGTTCGCGCATACGCTACCGGCCGCGCACTACCTGATCAGCCCGCAGGCAATACCTGATATCCGACCGGTATCCCAATGTGCAGATATGGAGTCCGGTGTGAGCGGCGTCACTTCTTGCTGTCGATGACTGCCTTCATGACCGCCTTCGCGATGGGCGCGGCCAGACCGCCACCGGAGATGTCGTCGCGGAGGGCCTTGCCGTCCTCCACCACCACGGCGACGGCGACGGGGGAACCGCTGTCCGTCTTCGCGTACGAGATGAACCACGCGTACGGCTTCTCGCTGTTGTTGAGACCGTGCTGGGCGGTGCCCGTCTTGCCGCCGACGGTGACGCCCTGGATCTTGGCGTTCTGTCCCGTGCCGGTCTCGACGACGGTCTGCATCATCTGCTGGAGCTTCTGCGCGTTCTCGCCCGAGAGGGGCCGGCCGAGCTCCTCCTTCTCGTGCGTGTAGATGACGTCCAGGTTGGGCGCCTGCCGCTGGGCGACCATGTACGGCTGCATCAGCTTGCCGTCGTTGGCGACCGCGGAGGCGACCATGGCCATCTGGAGCGGAGTGGCGCGGTTGGACGCCTGGCCGATGCCCGCCATCGCGTTCTGCGGGCGGTTGTCCTTGGGGTAGATGCTCGCGCTGGAGCGGACCGGCGTGAAGATCTCCTCGTTGAAGCCGAACTTGTTGGCCTCGTCGATCATCTTCTGGTTGCCCAGGTCATCGCTGATCTTGCCGAAGACGGTGTTGCAGGACATCCGGAGCGCTTCCCGGAGCGAGGCGTTCTCGCACGGGATGTTGCCCTCGTTGTCCAGCGTGTCGCTCGACTGCGGCAGTTTGTACGGCAGCGGCGACTTCGTGTCTTCGTCGATGTCTGTGTAGAGCCCGTTCTCCAGGGCGGCGGCCGCGGTGACGACCTTGAAGGTCGAGCCGGGCGGGTAGGTCTCGCGCAGCGCCCGGTTGAGCATCGGCTTGTCCTTGTCCTTCAGCAGCGACTGCCAGGCCTTGGTGTCGGCCTTGTCGTTGCCCGCGAAGGTCGAGGGATCGTACGAGGGGGTGCTGGCGAGCGCCAGGATGGCGCCGGTCTCCGGGTCGATGGCGGCGACAGCGCCCTTCTTGTCGCCGAGCCCTTCGAAGGCGGCCTTCTGCGCGGCGCTGTTGAGCGTGGTGACGATGTTGCCACCCTGCTTCTTGTTGCCGGTGAACATCGACATGGTGCGGTCGAAGAAGAGCTGGTCGTCGTTGCCGGTGAGGATGCCGTCCTCGATGCTTTCGAGCTGTGTGGCGCCGAAGGCCTGCGAGGAGTAGCCGGTGACGGGGGCCCACATGGGGCCGTTCTTCCACACCCGCTTGTACTTGAAGTCGCTGTCCTCGGTCTCGGCGGACCCGGTGACCGCTCTGCCGCCGTCGACGATGATGTTGCCGCGCTCGTGGGCGTACCGCTCGATGCGGACGCGTCGGTTCTCGTCGCGGGTGTTGAGCTCGTCGGCCTTCACGTACTGGAGATAGTTCGTCCGCGCGAGCAGGGCGAAGATGAGGACGCCGCAGAAGATCGCGATCCGGCGCAGGGGCTTGTTCACGGTCGGACCACCTGGGTCATCTCGGCGTCGGAGGACGGGGCGGGGGCCGGAGCGGGGCGGCGGGCGGTGTCGCTGATCCTGATGAGGATGGCGATCAGCGCCCAGTTGGCCAGCACGGACGAACCACCGTACGCGAGGAACGGCATGGTCATACCGCTCAGCGGAATGAGTCCCATGACACCGCCGGCGACCACGAAGACCTGGATCGCGAAGGCGCCGGAGAGACCGATTGCCAGGAGCTTGCCGAAGGGGTCGCGCGCGGCGAGCGCGGTACGCACACCCCGCTCGACGATCAGACCGTAGATCAGCAGGACGGCCATCATTCCGGCGAGCCCGAGCTCCTCGCCGACGGTGGAGAGGATGAAGTCGGCGTTGGCGGCGAACATGATCAGGTCCGAATGGCCCTGGCCGAGTCCGGTGCCGAGTGTGCCGCCGGAGCCGAAGGACATGAGGGACTGAGCGATCTGATCGCTCTGCGCGATCGTCGCCTTGGAGAACGGGTCGAGCCAGGCGTTCACCCGGTCCTGGACGTGATGCTCGAAGGAGGCGACACCCACCGCGCCGGCAGCCGACATCAGGAGACCGAAGACGATCCAGCTGGTCCGCTCGGTGGCGACGTACAGCATGACGACGAAGAGGCCGAAGAACAGCAGAGAAGTACCGAGGTCGGTTTCGAAGACCAGGATCAGGATCGACAGGGCCCAGATCGTGATGATCGGTCCGAGGTCACGTCCACGCGGCAGATACAGACCCATGAAACGGCGGCTGGCCAGCGCCAGCGCATCCCGCTTCACCATGAGGTAGCCGGAGAAGAACACCGCGATGAGGATCTTGGCGAACTCACCCGGCTGGATGGAGAACGGACCGAGGCTGATCCAGATCTTCGCACCGTTCACCGCGGGGAAGAACATCGGGATGATCAGCAGGATCAGCGCTGCCACCATGGAGATGTAGGTGTACCGCTGAAGGATGCGGTGGTCCTTGAGGATCATCAGCACGGCGACGAAGAACGCGACGCCGATCGCCGAGTAGAGCAGCTGCTTGGGGGCGTCGGGGCTGTATGCCCCGTACATGCTCTCCGCACGGCGGATCAGTCTCGGCGACTGGTCCAGCCGCCAGATCAGGACCAGGCCCAGCCCGTTGAGCAGCGTGGCCAGGGGCAGCAGCAGCGGGTCCGCGTACGGAGCGAACTTGCGCACCACGAGGTGGGCGACGCCGCCGAGCAGGATGAGACCTGCCCCGTATCCGAACATGCCGGACGGGAGCTCGCCGTCAATGGCGAGCCCCACGTTGGCGTAGGCGAACACCGAGATGGCGATGGCGAAGACCATCATCATCAGTTCGGTGTTGCGCCGGCTCGGTGCGTCGATCGCGCCGATCGTGGTCGTGTTGGTGACAACGCTCATGGTGCTGAAGGCCCCCTACGGCTTTACTGCTTACCGCACTGCGGGACCAGCTTCTTCTCTTCCTCCGAGAGGCTGGGACCAGGAGTGGGAGTCGCTGAAGTCTGCTTGGTCTTGGTGCCGCCGGACGTCGAGGAGGTCTTGGTGGCCTCGGTGTCCGTACCGGCGGCCTGGCCCTCGTCGGCCTGGGCGTTCTTCTCCGCCGCGCGACGCTGCGCGTCCTTCTTGCAGGCGGTGGCCTGGGCGGAGAGCTCGCCGATCTTCTCGCGGGCGTCGTCGAGGCTGCCCTCGGCGATCGTCGCCTCGACCTGCTTGCGCTGGTAGGGCGGGAGGTACTTGAGTTCGATCTCGGGGTGGTCTTTCTCGACCTTCGAGAGCGAGACCCAGGCGAGGTCCTGGCTGATGCCCCGGTACAGCGCGACGTTGTCGTTCTTCGCGCCGACGTAGAACTGGGTCTGGGTCCATCGGTAGCCGCCGTAGAGACCGCCGCCGATGACCGCCAGCGCGAGCACGATGTACAGGGACCGCTTGAGCCACTTGCGGCCGCCGGGCTTGACGAAGTCGTCGTCTGAGTAGGACCCGAAGGACCCGTCCGGCATGCCGCCGTAGCCGACGTCGTCACCGCTGCCGGGCGGGCCGAAGCCGCCCGTGGGCGGCGGGACGGTGCGGCCGAGACCGGCCGCGCGTCCGGCCGGGGTCTCCATCGCGCCGCCGTCGTTCAGCTGGGCGGCCTGGTTCTCCGCGACCGCGCCGACGATGACCGGGGTGTCGTTGAGCTGCCCGGCCAGGGTGTCGTTGCTGTCGACGTCCAGGACGTCGGCGACGATGCAGGTGATGTTGTCCGGGCCGCCACCGCGCAGGGCGAGCTGGATCAGGTCCTGGATGGTCTCCTGGGGGCCCTGGTAGCTGGCGAGCGTCTCCTCCATCGTCTGGTGGGAGACGACGCCGGAGAGCCCGTCGGAGCAGATCAGGTAACGGTCGCCGGCCCGGACCTCACGGATGGAGAGGTCGGGTTCGACGTGGTCGCCACTGCCCAGCGCACGCATCAGCAGGGAGCGCTGCGGGTGGGTGGTGGCCTCCTCCTCGGTGATCCGGCCCTCGTCGACCAGGCGCTGGACCCAGGTGTGGTCCTGCGTGATCTGGGTCAGGACGCCGTCGCGAAGCAGATACGCGCGGGAGTCGCCGACGTGGACGAGGCCGAGGCGCTGACCGGTCCAGAGGAGGGCCGTGAGCGTGGTGCCCATGCCCTCGAGCTGAGGGTCCTCCTCGACCATCATCCGCAGCTGGTCGTTGGCCCGCTGGACCGCCGTACCGAGCGAGGTGAGGATGTCGGAGCCGGGCACGTCGTCGTCGAGCTGGACGAGCGTGGAGATCACCTCGGAGCTGGCGACCTCACCGGCCGCCTGGCCGCCCATGCCGTCGGCGATGGCGAGAAGGCGGGGTCCGGCGTAGCCGGAGTCCTCGTTGCCTTCCCGGATCATGCCCTTGTGCGATCCGGCGGCGAAGCGCAGGGAAAGACTCATGCGCACCTCGCCCGTCGGCTCGGGGTACAGCCGGTCTCGAGCCACACTGCCCACCCTCCGGTCGGGAGCCTGGCCGGGTCCGTTGCCCGGACCGCCGCGGCTCGCTCGCTCCGCTCGCTCATTGTCGTACTACTTCCGCAGCTCGATGACGGTCTTGCCGATCCTGATCGGCGCGCCCAGCGGAACAGGCGTCGGGGTGGTGAGGCGGGTCCGGTCCAGATACGTGCCGTTGGTGGACCCGAGATCCTCGACGATCCACTGGCCGTCACGGTCGGGGTAGATCCTGGCATGCCTGCTGGACGCGTAGTCGTCATCCAGCACGATCGTTGAATCATGGGCCCGGCCCAGCGTGATGGTCTGCCCCTGGAGCGCCACCGTGGTGCCGGTGAGCGTGCCCTCGGAGACGACCAGCTTGGTCGGTGCTCCCCGGCGCTGGCGGCCGGGCTGCTGGCGTTGCTGCGGCGGTGCCGCGGCGGTCTGGCGTGCCTGTGGAGGGCGCGCGTCGGTCGCAGTGCGGCGTGAGCCGCGCTGCGTCACGCGCGTTCCGAACAGGTCGCTGCGAATGACCTGGACGGCCACGATCACGAACAGCCACAGAACAGCCAGGAATCCTAGCCGCATGACCGTAAGGGTCAGCTCTGACATTGCCCCCGCTTCACCCTTCGGCTTGCCGGTAAACGATGGTGGTACTGCCCACGACGATCCGTGAGCCGTCGCGGAGCGTAGCGCGGGTTGTGTGCTGTCCGTCTACCACGATGCCGTTGGTGGACCCGAGATCCTGGATCGTCGAGGGCGTTCCGGTCCTGATCTCGCAGTGCCGGCGGGAGACGCCGGGGTCGTCGATCCGCACGTCGGCGTCGGTGCTGCGCCCCATGACGAGCGTCGGGCGGGAGATCTGATGGCGGGTGCCGTTGATCTCGATCCAGCGCCGCACCTGCGCGTTCGGCAGGGGGCTGGGAGTCGCCGGCGGACGGCGGTCGGACCCGGGCGCTCCGGGACGCCCGCCACCCGGCGGCGGGGCCGCGGGCATGGGCGGGGGGGAGCTGGGCGGGTAGCCGTAGCCGCCGGTGGGCTGCGGGGCTGCGGGGCGTCCGGGACGGGCCGGCGGGGCCTCTCCCGGGTGGCCCTGCTGTGACGAACTCGACGCCAGGGTGCGGCTGCGGACCCGGTAGAGACCGGTGTCGAGGTCTTCGGCCTTCTCGAGATGGACCTTGATGGGGCCCATGAAGGTGTACCGCTGTTGCTTGGCGTAGTCCCGGACCAGTCCGGAGAGCTCGTCGCCCAGCTGGCCGGAGTACGGGCTGAGCCGCTCGTAGTCGGGGGCGCTGAGCTCGACGATGAAGTCGTTGGGGACGACGGTCCGCTCTCGGTTCCAGATCGTGGCGTTGTTGTCGCACTCCCGCTGGAGGGCACCCGCGATCTCGACCGGCTGGACCTCGGACTTGAAGACCTTGGCGAAAGTGCCATTGACCAGACCTTCGAGACGCTGCTCGAAACGCTTCATGACTCCCACGGGGCACCTCCTCCGGTGTCGTCGTCCCTGTACTGCTTACTGATCGTATCCACGCGTCGGGAAATCGGCTGGTTCCCCTTGTCTGCACTGTGGATGAGTGTCCCCCCTCACACGGATCGTAGAGGCGGCCTCCTGACAGTGTCCCGCACCTTGGGTGCACTCAGGAGGAGTGGGGGGCGGCCGCTCCGGGTTCCCGTTTCCCTCCGGGCGTTCGGCGAAACAAACGGATGTGAATCCACCCTGTCCAGCGTGCTAATCTTCCGTTTGTCGCCAGGCGCTCACAGTGCAAGTGAGAGTCTGGAAACACCACTCATGCGCGAGTGGCGGAACGGCAGACGCGCTGGCTTCAGGTGCCAGTGTCCTTAGGGACGTGGGGGTTCAAATCCCCCCTCGCGCACAAGAGAGAAGCCCCACAGGCCATTGGCTTGCGGGGCTTCTTCAGTTTGGTCTCCAGGCTTCGTCTCCGGGCTTCGCCGCCCGGTTGCGTCTCCCGGTTGCGTCTCCCGGTTCGGTCTCCCGGTTTGGGTTCAGGGTTTGGTCCCAGGGTTTGGTTTCACGTGAAACGCCCGATTCGCGGTCTCCGTCGAGTCGAGAGGCTGTGAATCGGGACGGTTGCAACGGAAGGGCCGGGGTCCGTGGACCCCGGCCCTTCCGTTGCTGCGGGCGAATCAGGCGGCGAGGCGGGCGGCGAGGGCCTTGGCCTTCTCCGCGGCGTCGTCGAGCGCCTTGGTGCGGGAGGCGTCGGCGAGCGGAATGAGCTCGGCCATCTGCGGGTTGACGCGGGCCAGGGTCAGCTCCGGGACGATGAAGTCGATCTCGGCGGCGAACATGGCCGTCAGCAGCTTCTCCAGGTAGTTCTGGACGAACTCGGCGTCCGCGCGCGGAGTGCCCGGGGCGTACGAGCCGCCGCGGCTGGCGACGATGGTGAACGGGGTGCCGGCCACCGGACTGTCGGGGCCGACGTTGTGGCCCACGATGATCACGTGGTCGAGCCAGGCCTTGAGTGTCGACGGAATCGTGAAGTTGTACATCGGGGCGCCGATCAGGACCGCGTCCGCGGCAGCCAGTTCGGCAGCCAGCTCGCCGCGCAGCGGGTGCTCGGCACCGGCGGCGAGGGCCGAGGCGTTCAGGTGCGGCAGGGGCTCGGTGGCGAGATCGCGGTAGACGACCTTTCCGTCGGGGTGCTGCTCACGCCAGGTCTGCACGAATGCGGCGGTGACCTCGCGCGACGAGGAGCCCTCGGGGGTGATGGCGGAGTCGAGGTGCAGGAGTGTGGCCATGGGGGATCTCCACGATTTCGGTGCGGTGGCGGGCCGTGGGGCGGGCCGAGTTTTCGTACGCACCTAGTAATAACATAGGGACTTACTTTTCGTAAGTCCCTCACGGTGACGCAGTACCCTGGGCGTATGGCTGATCACAGCGAACAGGCGTGCCGACGGGTCGATGTGGGCATCAGTCGCGTCTTCGAGCTGTTCGGTAAGCGCTGGACGGGGCCGATCGTCTCCGTGCTGCTTCAGCAGCCCGTGCACTTCGCCGATCTGCGGCGGGCGATCCCGGGCATCAGCGAGCGCATGCTTTCGGACCGGCTGTCCGAGCTGGGCGCTGCGGGGCTGGTCGTTCGCGAGGTCGACGAAGGGCCGCCGCTGCGTGTCGCGTACCGCCTGACGCCGGCCGGTGCCGCGATGGAGCCCGCGCTCAAGGAGCTGGGGCGTTGGGCGGAGACGCACCTGAAGGACGACGTAGGCGGCTGCTAGCCGGCTGTACGGGCGGTCGGGGCTGCGGGGCTGCGGGGCTGCGGTGCGGCGGGCGTCAGGTGGCGGGCGGCAGCGGAGTGTCCGGGCTGCTCGCCGAGTTGTAGCGCAGCAGGTACGTGGCGAAGCGTGCGAGGTCTTCCGCTGTCCACTCCGCGAGGCGTTCCTGGTAGGCGGCCCGGCGGCTGGCCTGGGTCGAGGTGAGCGCCCGTGATCCGGCCTCGGTGGGGTGCAGCACCTGGATGCGGTGGTCGTCCGGATCCGGGTGGCGCTCGACCAGGCCGAGCTTCTCCAGCGTGCCGACCTGCCGGCTGACCGTGGACTTGTCGAGCATGTAGTGCGCGGCCAGATCCGTGGCGCGGCATCCCTGTTGGTCCTCGATGTGCGCCAGCAGCGTGTATGAGACCAGTGGCAACTCCGGATGGAGGCGGGCCGCCGCTGCTCGCGCGCGGCGCGCGAAGGCGGTCAGTTCGCGCTGGATGACATCCAGCGACTCTTCGCGTTCTCCGGGGGTGCCTGGCACGGGCTCGCCTTCCTCGAAAGTTCAGTTGTATAGTACAACGGAATAGGAGTTGTAAAAGCCAACCATCTGCCGAATGTCTGGAGCTTTCCGATGTCCACAGGCCCGAGCGCCACCACCGGTAACACCGCAGGAGCGCTGCGCCATGTGCTGAGCCACCTCGTCACGCCCCTGCTGATGTGCGTCGGGATGGGGCTCGCCTACCTCGGGGCCTTCCATGCCCCGCAGCCGCACGATCTGCGGGTGGATGTGGTCGGCTCCGGGCCGAGTGCGCAAGTGCTCGCTCAGACATTGCAGGACAAGGGCGACGGGGCGCTGACCGTCCGCACGGTCGCCGACCGCGCCACCGCGGTCGACCACCTGGCGACGCAGGCGAGTTACGGCGCCTACATTCCGGGCCGGGCTCCCGAACTGCTGGTGGCCACAGCCTCCTCCGACACAAGCGCGACGGTGGTGGAGAAGGTCTTCACGGGGGTGGCGGCCGGACAGGGCGCTCCGCTGAAGGTGACGAACACGGCCCCCACGGCCGACGGCGACCCGACCGGACAGGGGATCTTCTTCCTGCTCGTCGCCGTGAGCATCGGCTCGTATGCGTCCGTGGCCGTGATCGGCGGAGCCGGGGCGGTTCTGGCGCTGTGGATCAGGGCCGCGCTGGCCATCGGCGCTTCGCTCGTGGTGAGTGTGATCGGAGCGGCGTTCGCGGGGCCACTGTTCGGGCTCGTGGATCACGGGCTCGGGGGCCTCTGGGCGATTGCGTGGCTCTACTCGGCGGGCATTCTGCTGATCGGCGTCGGCCTGCACACCTTCCTCAAGCGGTGGACCACGCTCGGGATCATGGTGCTGTTCGTCATGCTCAACTTCACCAGCTCCGGCGGGATCTTCCGCCCCGAGCTGCAGCCCGGGTTCTTCGGCGCGCTGCACTCCTTCTGGAACGGGGCGGGCTTCGTCGAAGGTGTCCGCAGCCATGTGTACTTCGGCGGCCACGCGCTCGGCGGGCATCTGCTGGTGCTCGCCCTCTGGTTCGCGGTGGGCCTGGTGATGGTGGCCCTGGCAGGTCTGGCCGAGCGCAAGCGCCGGGAGGCCGTGTCAGGCGGCGCACCGGCGGCTGCGGGGGAGCGAACCGGAAACCGGGCGGAGCAGACGGTAGGGGCCGGGCTGGCGAAGCCGGCAGGGGCCGGGGCGGGCGCGGGGCCGGGGTCGGAGGGCGAGGAGGATGCCGAACAGGAGATGGAGGAGGCCGTGGGCGTCTGACCTGGGCGGCCGGCGCGGCGGCGGAAGTTGTCCACAGGCTGTCGGGCAAGTCGTCCACAGGGGCAGACGGCCGTCGGTGGACGGCGGTACCGTCGTCGGCAGTTGATGTTGGGCCGGACGCCCGGCTGCGTCGGGCGAGGGCGGGGGAGGCTGCGCGACATGGGCGGAATCGAAGCGGCAGTGCCGGTACAGCGGATCCAGCGGGCCGTGAAGGGGGAGCCGCGCATTCCGGTCGTGCCCGGGTTCGCGCGACGCGCGGACCCGGCGGACCCCAGCGCTTCCCGGTCACCGAGAGACGCGGGCCGGGCGCTGCGCCAGCGTGTCCCCCGGTCCTCGCACGACTCGCTGGTCCTGCCCGCCGGGCGGCCCGACGCGGTGCGGGCGGTCGAGGAGTCGAACCGGGGCCGGGTGCCCGGGCTCACCCCGATCCGGGTGGGCCGGATGGCCGCCACCCCGTTCGCCTTTCTGCGGGGCTCGGCCGGGCTGATGGCCCACGACCTGGTGGGCACCCCTGTCACCGGGGTGGCTGCCCAGCTCTGCGGTGATGCGCATGCGGCCAACTTCGGTCTGTACGGCGATGCGCGGGGCAGCCTGGTCATCGATCTGAACGACTTCGACGAGACCGTGGCCGGTCCGTGGGAATGGGATCTCAAGCGCCTCGCCACCTCGCTCGTACTCGCGGGCCGCGAGGCGGGTGCGGACGAGGACACCTGCCGTCGGGGCGCGTACGACACGGTGGGCGCCTACCGGCGGACGATGAGGCTGCTGGCCAGACTGCCGGCGCTCGACGCGTGGAACGCCATCGCCGACGAGGAGCTCGTCTCGCACACGGACGCACGGGATCTGCTCGGTACGTTGGAGCGGGTCTCGCAGAAGGCCCGTAACAACACCAGCGCCCGCTTCGCGGCGAAGTCGACTCAGGACTCCGGGGACGGCGGACGCCGGTTCGTCGACGCACCGCCGGTGCTGCGCCGCGTGCCCGACGCTGAGGCCGCGGCGGTGGCGGTGGGACTCGGCGACTATCTGGGGACCGTCTCGCAGGACCGGGTCCCGCTGCTCGCCCGGTATGCGATCCACGATGTGGCGTTCCGGGTGGTCGGCACGGGGAGCGTGGGCACCCGTTCGTACGTGGTGCTGCTGCTGGATCACCGGGGTGAGCCGCTGGTACTGCAGGTGAAGGAGGCCAGGCCCTCAGTGCTCGCACCGTATCTGCCCGCTGTGGGGTTCGACGTGCCGGAGGTGGAGCACGAGGGGCGTCGGGTGGTGCTCGGGCAGAAGCGGATGCAGGTGGTCAGCGACATCCTGCTGGGCTGGGCAACCGTGGACGGGCGGCCTTTCCAGGTACGGCAGTTCAGGAATCGCAAGGGCAGCGTCGATCCGGCGGCACTGTCGGCCGACCAGGTCGACGACTACGGGCGGATGACCGGCGCGCTCCTTGCCCGGGCCCATGCGCACAGCGTCGATCCTCGGCTGATCGCGGGCTACTGCGGTAAGAACGACGAGCTGGACGAGGCGATGGCGTCGTTCGCGGTGACGTATGCGGACCGTACCGAGGCGGATCACGCGGAGCTGGTGCGGGCCATCGGGGCGGGGCGGCTCTCTGCCGAGCTGGGGGTGTGACGTCCGGGGGCGTGACATCCGTCCAGGCGTGCGATGGCTGCCGGTCCGAAGGGCGTGACGTTCATCGGGCCGGGACGGGAGGGACAGAGCGGGACGGTTGTCGGGCAGGAGCGGGATGGGGGCGGGACGGTCATCGGGCCGGGTGTGACGTCCGTTCCGCCGACCGTGTGTGCTCGGCGGGTGAGCGGTGGCCATACGCTGGACGGGTGACCCACGAAGCCGCCGGGGTGCCGACCACCCGGAACGACGATGACCGGCAGGACGACGACCCTCAGGACGAGCAGTCCGGGTCGCCGGCCGACGCCGAGCCGACCACTGCGCAGACTGCCGAGGCGACGACCGGGACGAACGCCGGGCCGGCGGCTGCTGAGCCGGTAGCCGCGGCGTCCGCTGCTGCTGGGCCGGTCGCTGAGCAGGAGCGGCCCGAGGCGCGGCTTGCGCATGCGGTGCGGGTGGCCGAGCAGGCCCTGATCGAGTTCGAGATCGCGGTGGAGACGTTCCGGGTCGAGGTCGAGAACTTCTCCCGGCTGCACCACCAGCGGCTGGGGCCGATGTACGCGCGGCTCGATGAGCTCGATGCACAGATCGCCGAGGCGCGGGCCGCCATGACCGGTGACCCAGAGGACCTGCGCAAGGCGCAGGAAGCGCGGGCGATCGTGATGCCCATGCCAGGGGTCGAGGAGCTGTTCCACGACTGGATCGACTCCGACGGTCTGTCCCCCGAGGCGGCGGCCATGCTGACCGAGCAGCCGGTCCGGCCGCCGAAGCGTGTCCGGCCGACCGAGGAGGCGCGCAAGCTCTATCGCGAGCTGGCTCGCAAAGCCCATCCGGATCTGGCTCAGGACGAGGGGGAGCGGGCCCGACGGGACGAGTTCATCACCCGCGTCAACGCCGCATACGGGCGTGGGGACGAGGCACTGCTCAAGGAGCTGGCCCAGGAATGGGCGGCCGGGCCGGTCGCGCCGCAGGCCGAACTGGGTGAGGCCGACGAGCTCTACGCTCGGCTGAACTGGCTGACCCAGCGCAAGGAACTGCTTGCCGAGCTCGCCCAAGAGCTGGAGCAGAGCGCGATCGGGGCCATGCTGCGGATGGCCCCGGACGACCCGGATCATCTGCTCGAGGAGATCGCCGAACAGCTGCTGGGCGAGGTCTCGCAGCGCGAGGCGGAGCTGGCAGCGCTGGTGCAGTAGCGTTTTCGGTGACTCCGGAGCGTATTGACGAGAGAAGGCATGACCCATGAATTTCGGCCCGCTTCCCACGGTCGATGTGACGGCGGTACCGGCGGACGGCCTCGTGCTGGACGTCCGGGAGGACGACGAATGGGCGGCCGGGCATGTCGACGGCGCCCTGCACATTCCGATGAGCGCCTTCGTGGGCCGCTTCGGTGAGCTGACCGAAGCGGCGCAGGACGGCCGGCGCGTGCATGTGATGTGCCGGGTCGGCGGCCGGTCCGCCCAGGTCACCCAGTATCTGGTGCAGCAGGGCATCGACGCTGTGAACATCGACGGCGGAATGCTCGCATGGGACAGTGCCGGGCGCCCGATGGTCACGGACAGCGGCAACCCGGCCTTCGTCGTCTGACCAGGCCGGACACGGCATTGTCCGAGCGGACCGGATAGAGCTTCACCCGGGCCGGACCGGGATCTGCCCGGGCTGGACAGAGCTTCGTCCGGGCCGGACAGGGCTTCGCCCGGGCGTGCCGCTCCTGGCGGGAAGCTTTCCGTCGGGAGCGGCAGGCCGGGCTGCCGGGGACCGGCCGCCGGGCGGATCCGCCGCGTCTCAGCCGAGGGGGTGCGCGGCCAGCAGGTCGCCCAGGGCCTCTTCGTGAGCCGCCGCCGGGCCGAGGGACAGCTCGATCTGCTTAGCCCAGGCGTGGAAGCGGTGCAGGGGGTAGTCGGTGTCCGCGCCAAAGCCGCCGTGCAGATGCTGCGCCGTCTGCACGACCCGGCGGACTCCGTCGGATGCCCAGATCTTCGCCACCGCGATATCGCCTGCCGGGGGCAGCGCTCCACTCTCACCGGTGGCGATCCTCCAGGCTGCCTGCCAGAGGGTCACCTCCATGGCCCGCAGATCGATGTAGCGGTCCGCCGCCTGGACGGCCACGGACTGGAAGGTCGCCACGGGAAAGCCGAACTGCTCGCGCTTGCCCGTGTACTGGCTTGTCATGGCCAGCACGGTTTCGCCGAGACCCAGTGCGAGCGCGCAGGTTCCGGTGGTGAGCAGGGCGTTCAGCCAGTCCCAGGCGCCATCGGCGTCGATCAGCTCGCGCGGTTCGATCCGTACCGCGTCCAGCCGTACCTCGCCGAACAGTTCGCCGTTGGTTGAGACCTGCTCCGCGATGGTGAGACCGTCGTGATCGCGCCGGACGAGAGCGAGAACGGCCTTGCCCTCCGGGGTGTGGGCGGGCACCGCGATCAGGTCCGCAGCCTGTGCCCAGGGCACGCCCGACTGCACCCCGTCCAGGACCCAGGCCGCGCTCCTCCCGGCCCCGTTCCCTGCCCCGTCCACCGCTCCGTCCCCGGCGTTGTCCAGGCGCGCGGTGACGGCGAGTTCGGCCGGGTCGTGGCCGGTGCGGCCATTGGCGCCGACGGTGAGAACCAGCTCGCCCCGGCCGACTCGGGGCAGCAGTTCCGCAGCCACCCCCTGATCGCCGTAGCGTTGGAGAGCCATCGCGACCGCGCATGTCTCCAGGAGCGGAACCCGCGCGAGAACCTTCGCGGACTCGCGCAGTACCAGGCAGAGCGCGATCAGGTCGAGACCGGCCCCGCCGTGTTCGGGCGCCAGGGTCAGGCTCAGCAGGTCACCGGCGGCGAGACCGGCCCACAACCGCCGGTCGATGTCCTCGGCCACCGCACCCGGTACGAGTGCCGGGCTGGGCACCGCATCGGGCGCGACGCCCGAGAAGACCGCCTGCGCCGCCTCTGTGGCTGCCTGCTGTTCCTCGGTGAAGGTGAAGTCCACTGTCCTGGCCTCCCGCGAACCGCTGCGCCCGTACTCGGACCTGACGGATCGTCAAGATAGAACAGGTTCTACAAGAAGGGAACAGCTGTGTGCCGTGACGCGCATGCCGCGCGGCGTGCGCCGGGCCGCATATGCCGCGCGGCGACCGTCCGGCCACGTATACCGGTCCGGCCGGTGCCGGGTCAGCGGTCGAAGTCGAGCTCTACCTCCCCGGTCACCGGATGGGACTGGCAGGCCAGGACGTAACCCGCTTCCGTCTCCTCCGGCTCCAGCGCGAAATTGCGGTTCATCCGCACCTCGCCCGAGACCAGGAAGGCGCGGCAGGTCCCGCATACCCCGCCCTTGCAGGCGTACGGCGCGTCCGAACGGCTGCGCAGCACCGTTTCCAGCAGCGATTCGCCTTCCTGTACCGGCCACTTGCCCGAGCGGCCGTCCAGGGTCGCCGTGAGTGTGCTGTGCGCGGGTGCTTCGGCCCGGGGCCGGGGGGAGGTGTCCGGAGCCTCGTCGACGTGGAAGATCTCCTGGTGGATACGGGCCCGGTCGACGCCCAGGCCGTGCAGCGCGCCCTCCGCTGCCCGGACCAGGCCGAGCGGTCCGCACAGATACCAGCCGTCGATCTCCGCCACCCGCAGCAGAGCCGGCAGCAGTCCGGTGAGCCGCTCGCGATCCAGCCGTCCCGAGGGGAGGCCGGCCTGCTGCTCCTCCCGGGAGAGCGCGGTGACCAGCTGGAACCGGTCCGGGTAGCGGTCCTTGAGGTCGGCGACCTCGTCCAGGAACATCGTCGACGCGGCGCTCCGGTCGCTCCGGATCAGGCAGAACGTCGCGTCGGGCACGCGGGCCAGCAGGGTCGCCGCGATGGACAGCACCGGGGTGATGCCGCTGCCGCCGACGACCGCCGCGAACTGTCCGGGACGCGGGGCCAGGACGAAGCGGCCCATCGGAGGCATCGCTTCGATCTCGTCGCCGACCGCCAGTTCCTTGATCGCGTAGGTGGAGAAGGCGCCGCCGTCGACGAGCCGGATGCCCACCCGCAGTGCCGGACCGGCCGGCTGCTCGGTGGCCGGTGCGCAGATCGAGTACGACCGGCGGACCTCCTGGCCGTCGACGGTGTAGCGGACGTTGAGATGCTGGCCGGGCTTGTGGCGGAAGGTCTCGTGCAGATCCGGCGGCACGGCGAGGGTGACGGCCACCGAATCGTCCGTGAGCCGCTCGATCGCGCTGACCCGGAGCGGATGGAACATCTACAACTCCTTGAAATGGTCGAAGGGTTCACGGCAGGCCACGCAGCGGCGCAGCGCCTTGCAGGCGGTGGACGAGAACCGGCTCAGCAGCTCCGTGTCGGTGGAACCGCAGTGCGGGCAGCGGATGGACAGGGCGAGAGGTACTGGTTCGCCCGAGGGGGAGGCGGCGCCGTTCGGCCGAGGGGGTGCGATGCCGAACTCGGCCAGCTTGCGACGTCCTTCCGCGCTGATGTCGTCCGTCGACCAGGCGGGTGAGAGGACCGTGACGACGGAGACCTCGGTCATCCCGTGGTCGTGCAGCACGCGCTCGATGTCCGCGGACATGGCCTCTATCGCCGGGCAGCCGGTGTAGGTCGGCGTGAGCCTGACCGTGACGCGGCCCGGTGCCGGCACGTCCACGCCCCGGACCACTCCCAGCTCCTCCAGGGTCAGGACGGGCAGTTCGGGATCGGGGACTGAGCCCGCGAGGCTGAGCAGTTCCTCCTCCAGCGGAGTCGAGGTCACCATGACGCCCCCGGATGGCTGCGGTGCAGATGCTGCATCTCCGCGATCATGCGGCCGAAGGGCTCCGTGTGGATGCCCTGTCTGCCGGCCCCGGCCGTCCAGGCGCCGGACTGCGGACCTGTCGGCACGGTCAGCGTCGCCCGCTCCAGCACGGTGGTGACGGAGTCGAGCCAGCGGCTGTGAAGCGCCTGCCAGTCCACGTCCACACCCTCGACGGGCTGGAACAGCTCACCGGTGTATCGCCACAGCGCATCGACCGCCCGCTGCATCCGCCCGTGGCTCTCCGCGGTGCCGTCACCGAGCCGCAGCGTCCACTGCTCGGCGTGGTCCCGGTGGTAGGCGACCTCCTTGACCGCCTTGCCCGCCAGCCCGGCGAACTCGCCGTCACCGAGCGCCAGTTGCTCGTACAGTCCGTGCTGGTGGACGGAGAAGTACAGCTGCCGGGCGATGGTGTGGGCGAAGTCGCCGTTCGGCTGCTCGACCAGCTGGACGTTGCGGAAGGCGCGTTCCTCGCGCAGATACGCCAGCTCGTCCTCGTCACCGGCCAGGGAGAGCAGCAGCCGGGCCTGGCCCAGCAGGTCCAGAGCGATGTTGGCCAGGGCCACTTCCTCCTCCAGCACGGGGGCGTGGCCGGCCCACTCCCCCAGCCGGTGCGACAGCACCAGCGCGTCGTCGCCGAGGGCGAGGGCGGCGGTCACAGGTGCTTCACCCCTTCCGGGATCTCGTAGAAGGTGGGGTGCCGGTAGGGCTTGTCGCCCGCCGGTTCGAAGAACGTGTCCTTCTCGTCCGGCGAGGACGCCGTGATCTGAGCGGACGGCACCACCCAGAGGGAGACTCCCTCGGACCGGCGTGTGTAGAGATCGCGGGCGTTGCGCAGGGCCATCTCGGCGTCCGGGGCGTGCAGGCTCCCGGCATGGGTGTGCGAGAGCCCGCGCCGCGAGCGTACGAACACCTCCCAGAGCGGCCAGTCGGTCGAGCTGCTCATGCTGTCGCCTCCCCGTTCGGTACAACCGTGTGTTTCTGTGCGTACGCGGCGGCGGCGTCCCGGACCCAGGCGCCTTCCTCGTGTGCCCGGCGGCGCTGGGTGAGCCGCTGCTCGTTGCACGGTCCGTTGCCCTTCAGGACCTCCTGGAACTCCGTCCAGTCGATGGCTCCGAAGTCGTGCCGTCCCTGCTCCTCGTTCCACCGGAGGTCAGGGTCGGGGAGGGCGAGACCCAGCACCTCGGCCTGCGGGACACAGATGTCCACGAAGCGCTGCCGCAGCTCGTCGTTGGAATGCCGCTTGATCTTCCAGGTCATCGACTGGGCCGAGTGCGACGAGGCGTCGTCCGGCGGGCCGAACATCATCAGGGACGGCCACCACCACCGGTTCACCGCGTCCTGGGCCATCTCGTGCTGCGCGGGTGTGCCGTTGCTGAGCGCCAGCAGCAGCTCGTATCCCTGGCGCTGGTGGAAGGACTCCTCCTTGCAGACGCGGACCATGGCCCGGGCGTAGGGGCCGTAGGAGCAGCGGCAGAGAGGCACCTGGTTGGTGATCGCGGCACCGTCCACGAGCCAGCCGATCGCGCCGACGTCCGCCCAGGTCAGCGTCGGGTAATTGAAGATCGACGAATACCTCTGACGGCCTGCGTGGAGCTTGTCGAGCAGCTCCTCACGGCCGGTGCCCAGGGTCTCGGCCGCGCTGTACAGATACAGACCGTGTCCCGCCTCGTCCTGCACCTTGGCCATGAGGATGGCCTTGCGGCGCAGCGAGGGTGCGCGGGTGATCCAGTTGGCCTCGGGCTGCATGCCGATGATTTCGGAGTGGGCGTGCTGGGCCATTTGCCTGACCAGTGAGGCGCGGTAGGCGTCGGGCATCCAGTCGCGCGGTTCGATCCGCTCGTCGGCCGCCACCGCGGCGTCGAAAGCCGCCTCCAGGGCCACGTCCACCCCATCGGTACTGCCCGCTGTCGCCTGCGCTGTCTGGCCCGCAGTCACTGCCGCCATCCCGGACTCCCTACCGACCGATCGTTCGGTTCAATGTCTTCAATGGTGAGTCTGCGGCCCGTAGGGTGTCAACCCTGTGGATAACTGACCGGGATCGATGGGGATCGGGGCGGGATGGACTCGTACGGCGGCAGGGGCGTCGGCGGTGGGGGCGAGAGCGTGGCCGGCCCCGATCCACATCCGGTTCCCGGGCCGCGTACAGGCCCCGGCCTGCGGGCCGGTCCGGACGCTGACGCCGGCTCGGAGCCCGGCGCCGGGCAGGCGTCCGACGGAGGGCCGGAGTCCGGAGCCGGTTCGGGGTCCGGGGCCGGTTCGGGCCTGCGCACCGGAATGGCGGGGCTGTCATTTCCGTACCAGGTCGTCGCCGCCGTGGCACTGTCGGTGATCGGGCTGATCGCGGGCGTTCAGCTGGTCATGGTGTTTCTGCACGTCGCACCCTCCAACACGCTGACCAAGCAGCACGGCGAAGCGGTCGACGAATGGGTCTATCCGGAGTTCGAGCAGAACTGGAAGCTCTTCGCGCCCAATCCGCTGCAACAGAACATCGCCGTGCAGGTACGCGCCGAGACAGCCGGCTCCGACGGCCGCCGGACCACGTCCTGGCGGAATCTCTCGGGTGAGGACGGCCAAGCGATACGGGGCAATCCGTTGCCCAGCCACGTCCAGCAGAACGAGCTCCGCAGGGCCTGGGACTTCTATCTCGGGTCCCACGACAGCCAGAACCGGGCCAACGGCCCGCGCGGCACCCTCTCCGAGCAGTACATCCGCCGCATCGTGATGCTGCGCCTCAGCGAGCACGACTACGGCAACACCGTCCTGAGGATCCAGGTCCGGTCCGAGGTGCGGTCCGTCGCGGCGCCGGACTGGAGCGACGAGAAGATCAGCACCGCGCCGTCCTACCGGGTGCTGCCCTGGTGGACCGTCACCGAAGCCGACCTGCCCAAGGGCTCGGCCGACTCCGAGGAGGCGGACCAGTGAGCACGCCCGGCCCCGACCACAGGCTCGCCCGCGGAATCCAGCGCATCACCGCCTCGGCCCTGGGCCCGTACCAGAGCGCCGTCATCCGTATCGGCTTCTCCGCCACCTACCTGCTGTTCCTGCTGCGCGAACTCCCCCACCGGCACGAGATGTACGGCCCCGACGCCCCGTGGCGCTGGGACATGGCGCAGCAGCTGATATCGGGCAACCGGGCCTTCACGGCGCTGATGTGGTCGGACAGCACCGTCTGGTTCGAGGCCGTGTATGCCCTGGCGCTGATCTCCGCCGCGTTGCTGATGGTGGGATGGCACACCCGTGCCATGTCCGTCCTGTTCATGGCCGGGGTGCTCTCGCTGCAGAACCGCAGCATCTTCATGGGTGACGGCGGCGACAACGTCATCCATCTGATGGCGATCTATCTGATGCTGACCCGGTGCGGGCAGGTCTGGTCGCTGGACGCCCGCCGTGCGCGGCGCCGGGCCGCTGGGGTGGAAGCCCTGGATGCCGTGGACGAGGTGGACGAGGCGCACTGGACGCGTGTGGCGGACGAGGGCGGGGAGCCGTACGCGAAGGCCGGTGGCGGGCGTCCGGCGCGGGGGGATGTGGCCGGTCCGCTGCTGTGGGCGGTGCTGGGTGCCGTTCTCCTCGGGGCCACGGTGACGGACAGCCTGGGCGGAACCGTCTGGCTGCCGGTTCTCCTCTGGATTCTGTGGACCGGCCACGCCGCCTGGTGGGCCGTGAACCGGAACGCACCGCGCAGCGAGCTGCGCACCCTGCTCGATGTCATCGCCAACCTCGCCCACAACGCCACTCTCGTCGTGATCATGGCCGAGGTCTGTCTGATCTACGCAACCGCCGGCTGGTACAAGATCCAGGGCTCGCGATGGCAGGACGGCACGGCGCTGTACTACCCCCTCAAGCTCAACTACTTCACGCCTTGGCCCGGCCTCTCGGACATGCTCGCTTCCAGCGGTGTGATGGTGATGGTGCTGTCGTACGCCACGGTCATCGTGCAGGTCGCCTTCCCCTTCACCCTGTTCAACCGGCGCGTCAAGAACGTGCTGCTGGTCGCGATGATCTGCGAGCACGCCGGCATCGCCATCCTGCTGGGCCTGCCCTTCTTCTCGATGGCCATGATCGCCGCGGACGCAGTGTTCCTGCCGACCGTCTTCCTGGTGTGGCTGGGCGGCCGGGTGACGCTCGGGCGGGAGCGGCTGTTCCGGCGGCGCGGCAGGGTTCCGGGTCAGCGGGATGCCGCCGGCGGCCGGGAGGCACCGCAGCACAGCGACGGCGGGGGCCATACGCTCGTCGGGTGAGCAGCGAGACAGGCAGTACGAGCAGTACGGGCAGTGCGGGCAGTGCCGGAAGTACGGGCAGCGCCGGAAGCGCGGGAGGGGCGGCTGAGCCGTCCGTGACGGGTGGGGGAGCCGCGCCGTCCGTGACGGATGAGCCGGCGCAGTACGACGAAGGGTTCGGGACGGAGATCGGCGTCGGACCGCATCCCCGGCCCTGGCCCGAAGGCGAGCGGTACGACCCCGAACTGCTCGCCGGGGGCGACCGGCGCAATGTGGGCGACGCGTACCGCTACTGGACCCGGGAAGCGATCGTCGCCGATCTGGATCTGCGGCGGCACGACTTTCATGTGGCGGTGGAGAACTGGGGCCACGACTTCAATATCGGTTCGGTGGTGCGCACCGCGAACGCCTTCCTCGCCAAGGAGGTGCACATCGTGGGGCGGCGTCGCTGGAACCGGCGCGGGGCGATGGTCACCGACCGCTACCAGCATGTCCGTCACCACCCCGACACTGCGGATCTGACCGCCTGGGCGGCGGCCGAAGGGCTGCCGATCATCGGTATCGACAACCTGCCGGGGGCTGTCCCTCTGGAGCGGACCGAGCTGCCGCGGCGGTGTGTGCTGCTCTTCGGGCAGGAGGGGCCCGGGCTGACCGAGGAGGCTCGCAAGCATGCCTCGATGGTGTGCTCGATCGCGCAGTTCGGGTCCACGCGGTCGATCAATGCGGGGGCGGCTGCGGCGATTGCGATGCATGCGTGGGTGCAGCGGTATGCGGATATTCCTGGGGCGGGTGTGTAGGTGCCGCGATCGTGACCCTGTGACCCTGTGACCCTGTGACCCCGTGGTGGCCCTGCGGCCGGTCGCTTGTGGGGGCGGCCGGCAGGGCCTCGATTTCGGGTGCGGGTGGGGGTGCCTGCGGCGGGGCTTTTCCCCTACCCGCCCCTTCCCGTAACCGGGGGCTCTGCCCCCGGACCCCCGGTCCTCAAACGCCGGACGGGCTGGGATTGGGCTCGGTCGGTAGGCGGGGTGGGCCTGCCGGGTGGGCTGGGATTGGGCCCGGTCGGTGGGCGGGTGGGGTTGCCGGGTGGGCTGGGATTGGGCTTGGTCGGTGGGCGGGGCGGGGGTGTCTGGCAGGCCTCGGGTTGTCAGCGTTGGCGGCGGACTTCGAGGGTGCGGAAGCGGTTCGAGACGAAGGCTCCGTCGCACAGGGCCGCGTTTGCCGCCGGGTTGCCGCCCGAGCCGTGGTAGTCGGAGAACGCCGCCGTCTGGTTGACGTACACCCCGCCGGTCAGATTCAGCGAGAGCTGGGCCGACTCGTCCAGGCAGACGTCCTCCACCGCGCGCTCCACCTCCGGTGACGTGGTGTACGCGCCCACCGTCATCGCTCCCTTGTCGCGGATCGTGCGGCGCAGCAGTTCCACGGCGTCCGCCGTCGAGTCGACCGCGACCGCGAAGGAGACCGGGCCGAAGCACTCCGACAGGTAGGGGGACTCGGCGTCCGGCTTGGCGCCGTCGAGCTTGACGATCAGCGGCGTACGGACCACGGCCTCGGGGAACTCGGGGTTGGCCACCTCTCTCGACGGCAACGCGACCTCGCCCAGTTGTGCGGCCGCCTCCAGGCGGGTCCGCACGTCCGGGTTGACCAGCGCGCCGAGCAGCCCGTTCGCCCGCGCGTCGTCACCCAGCAGGCCGGTGACCGCTGCGGCGATGTCGCCGACCACGTCGTCGTAGGTCTTGTCGCCGGCATCCGTCGTGATCCCGTCCCGGGGGATCAGCAGGTTCTGCGGGGTCGTGCACATCTGGCCGCTGTAGAGGGAGAGCGAGAACGCGAGGTTGGCGAGCATGCCGCGGTAGTCGTCCGTCGAGTCGACGACGATCGTGTTGACCCCGGCCTTCTCCGTATAGACCTGTGCCTGGCGGGCGTTGGCCTCCAGCCAGTCGCCGAACTCCGTGGACCCCGTGTAGTCGATGATCCTGATCTCGGGGCGGACCGCCAGGGTCTTGGCGATGCCCTCGCCCGGCCGCTCGGCCGCCAGGGCGACGAGGTTGGGATCGAAGCCCGCCTCGGTGAGCACCTCGCGCGCCAGCTGAACGGTGAGTGCCAGCGGAAGCACCGCACGGGGATGCGGCTTGACCAGGACCGGGTTGCCGGTGGCGAGGGAGGCGAAGAGGCCCGGGTAGCCGTTCCACGTGGGGAAGGTGTTGCAGCCGATCAGCAGCGAGATGCCGCGGCCGGCCGCGGTGAACGTCTTGTGCAACGCGATCGGGTCGCGCTTGCCCTGCGGTTTGGACCAGTCGGCGGTCCGGGGAGCACGGATCTGCTCCTCGTACGCATACGCGACCGCTTCCAGACCCCGGTCCTGGGCGTGCGGGCCGCCGGCCTGGAACGCCATCATGAAGGCCTGTCCGCTGGTGTGCATCACCGCGTGGCCGAATTCATGGGTGCGGGCGCTGATCCTCGCCAGGATCTCCAGACAGACCAGGGCCCTGGTCTCGGGGCCCGCCTCGCGCCAGGCGGGCATGCCGGCACGCATCGCCGGAAGCAGGACGTCCAGGTCCGCGTGCGGATACTCGACGGCCAGCTCGGGGCCGTACGGAGAGATCTCCCCGCCCGTCCAGCCGTCGGTGCCGGGCTGACCCAGGTCGAGACGCGTGTGCAGCACCGCGTCGAAGGCGGCCTTGCCCTCGGCGGCACCCAGGCTGCCGGGGGCGCCGCCCTCGCCGTACGCCTTCGGGTGCTCGGGATGCGGGGACCAGTAGTCACGTGTGCGGATCGCTTCGAGGGTCCGGTCCAGCGTGGGGCGGTGCCTCTCGGACAACTGGTGCGGGGAGAGCTCGGCGGCCATGACGGACCAACTCCTCATCGAGCTGGGCAGGGACGGGCGGACAGAGTTAGAGTAACCGAACGATCGGTCGGGACAAGGGGGCCCACCAAACCTGTGGACAACTCGTAGGGGAGGATCGCGGGCATGACCACGGCCAAGCGGGACACGTACACCCCGGAGACTCTGCTCACGGTCGCCGTCCGTGTCTTCAACGAGCGCGGCTACGACGGCACGTCCATGGAGCACCTGTCGAAGGCGGCAGGGATCTCCAAGTCGTCCATCTACCACCACGTCGTGGGCAAGGAAGAACTGCTGCGCCGCGCGGTCAGCCGGGCCCTGGACGGACTGTTCGGAATCCTCGACGAGGCGGGCGCTAAGCGGGGCCGCGCAATCGAGCGGGTCGAGTACGTCACTCGCCGTACCGTCGAGGTGCTGATAGCCGAACTGCCCTACGTCACGCTGCTGCTGCGGGTGAGGGGCAATACGAAGACCGAGCGCTGGGCCCTGGAGCGGCGGCGCGAGTTCGACCAGCGGGTGGCCGATCTGCTCAAGGCCGCGGTCGCGGACGGCGATCTCCGTTCCGATGTGGACATACGGCTCGCGACGCGGCTCCTGTTCGGGATGGTCAACTCCCTGGTGGAGTGGTACCGGCCGTTGCCGGACGGTGGCGCCGAGGAGGAGCAGCTCGCGGACACCGTCGTGCGGCTGGCCTTCGAGGGCATGAAATCCAGTCGCTGAGCCGGACGGGGGCGTCTGCCGCGCCCACCGCGCCGGCCCGGGCGGGGCAGGTTCTGGTGGGTAGGGGCTTTCCGCGTCTCAGGTGAGTTCCGTGGGGCGATCGGGGCCAGGTGCCAGGTCCGTCTCCTCGAACACCAGCAGGGTGCGGGTGGAGAGCACCTCCGGTATGGCCTGGATCCGGGTCAGGACCAGTTCGCGCAGAGCCCGGTTGTCCGGGGTGTGCACCAGCAGCAGGACATCGAAGTCGCCGCTGACCAGTGCGATGTGCGTGGCCCCCGGCAGCGCCTGGAGCTGTTCGCGGACCGTGCGCCAGGAATTCTGGACGATCTTGAGCGTGATGTAGGCGGAGGCCCCCTGCCCGGCCCGCTCATGGTTCACCCGTGCGCTGAATCCGCGGATCACGCCGTCGTCGATGAGCCGGTTGATCCGGGCGTACGCATTGGCCCGCGACACATGGACGCGGTCGGCCACCGACCGTATCGAGGCGCGGCCGTCCGTCTGGAGCAGCCGGAGGATGGCGCGGTCGATGGAGTCGAGCGGGCGCGCCGGAGGGATCTCGGAGGGTTCCTCGCCTCCGTCGGCCATTTGTTCAGCTGCCATGTTCCCGTGCCTCCCCGTCCTGGACGACCTGCCCCCATCCCAGGCTGTGGAGAACCGTTTGTCCACAGGCTGGCGGCGCCTGTAGCCAAAATGCGCTCGCGACCGAACAATCGGTAGGTGAGACGCACCACACCCGCGCCTCGCACGGCTTTCGATATTTCGACATATTTCGACACCCCTCGATATCGGGGCATCCCTCGATATCGCCAGATGCCGCTCGATACCCCTCGATGCCAGGAGGTGCTTGTCATGACGGTCCAAGAGCTGCCCGGCGCGGCCGCCTACCGGCCCACGCCGCCCCCGGCCTGGAAGCCGCTCACCGATCCCGCGCCTCTGCTCCCGGACCCCGAGCCGTACCGGGTGCTCGGTACGGACGCCGTGGCCGACGCAGACCCCGAGCTGCTGCTGCGGCTCTACGCCGAGCTCGTGCGCGGTCGGCGGTACAACGCGCAGGCGACCGCCCTCACCAAGCAGGGCAGGCTCGCCGTCTACCCGTCGAGCACCGGGCAGGAGGCCTGTGAGGTCGCGGCCGCCCTGGTGCTGGAGGAGCGGGACTGGCTCTTCCCCAGCTACCGCGACACGCTCGCAGCCGTGGCTCGGGGCCTGGACCCGGTCGAGGCGCTGACCCTGCTGCGCGGCGACCGGCACACCGGTTACGACCCGCGCGAGCACCGCATCGCCCCCCTCTGCACCCCGCTCGCCACCCAGCTGCCGCACGCCGTGGGCCTGGCTCACGCGGCGCGGCTCAAGGGCGACGACGTGGTCGCGCTTGCGATGGTCGGCGACGGCGGCACCAGCGAGGGCGATTTCCACGAGGCGCTGAACTTCGCGGCGGTCTGGCGGGCCCCGGTCGTCTTCCTCGTGCAGAACAACGGCTTCGCCATCTCCGTACCCCTGGCCAAGCAGACCGCGGCACCGTCCCTGGCCCACAAGGCCGTGGGGTACGGGATGCCCGGCCGGCTGGTCGACGGCAATGACGCGGCCGCCGTGCACCAGGTGCTCTCCGAGGCGGTCGTGCGAGCCAGGAGCGGTGGCGGACCGACCCTCGTGGAGGCCGTCACCTACCGCATGGACGCGCATACGAACGCCGATGACGCGACCCGCTACCGCGGGGACAGCGAGGTCGAGGCCTGGCGGGCGCACGATCCGGTTCTGCTCCTCGAGCGTGAGCTGACCGGGCGAGGGCTGCTCGGCGCGGAGGCCATCGAGGAGGTGCGGGCGGCCGCGGAGCGGATGGCGGCCGGACTGCGGGAGCGGATGAACGCGGACCCGGTGCTCGACCCGATGGACCTCTTCGCCCATGTGTACGCGGAGCAGACCACGCAGCTGCGCGAGCAGGCGGCCCGTCTGCGGGTCGAGCTGGACGCGGAGCAGGACGAGCACGGCACGGACGACAGGGGTGCAGGGCGATGACCACCGCAGCGGCCACGGCCGGAGCGCGGACGGCGAAGGCCAAGCCCGCCACCATGGCGCAGGCTCTCGGGCGCGCACTGCGTGACTCGATGGCCGAGGACCCCTCCGTGCACGTCCTCGGCGAGGACGTCGGGACGCTCGGCGGGGTATTCAGGATCACCGACGGTCTGGCGAAGGAATTCGGCGACGACCGGTGCACCGACACCCCGCTGGCCGAGGCGGGCATCCTCGGGGCGGCCGTCGGCATGGCGATGTACGGGCTCAGGCCCGTCGTGGAGATGCAGTTCGACGCCTTCGCCTATCCGGCGTTCGAGCAGCTCATCAGCCATGTCGCCAAGATGCGGAACCGGACCGGGGGCGCGATGCCGCTGCCCATCACGGTCCGGGTGCCCTACGGCGGCGGAATCGGCGGCGTCGAGCACCACAGCGACTCCTCGGAGGCGTACTACATGGCGACCCCGGGTCTCCACGTCGTCACTCCCGCCACGGTCGAGGACGCCTACGGGCTGCTGAGGGCCTCGATCGCCTCCGACGACCCGGTGGTCTTCCTGGAGCCCAAGCGGCTCTACTGGTCGAAGGCCGACTGGTCGCCGCAGGCTCCCGCGGCTGTGGAGCCCATTGGGCGGGCCGTCGTACGGCGTCCCGGACGCAGCGCCACGCTGATCACGTACGGGCCGTCCCTGCCGGTCTGCATGGAGGCCGCCGAGGCCGCGGTCGAGGAGGGCTGGGACCTCGAGGTCGTCGATCTGCGCTCGCTGGTGCCGTTCGACGACGAGACCGTCGCCGCTTCCGTGCGGCGTACCGGCCGCGCGGTCGTCGTCCATGAATCCACCGGCTTCGGCGGCCCGGGCGGCGAGATCGCGGCCCGGATCACCGAGCGCTGCTTCCACCATCTGGAGGCGCCGGTGCTGCGTGTCGCCGGATTCGACATCCCGTATCCGCCGCCGATGCAGGAGCGGCACCACCTGCCGGGCGTGGACCGGGTCCTCGACGCCGTCGCACGACTGCAGTGGGAGGCGGACAACTGATGCCTCAAGTACTCGAATTCAAGCTTCCGGATCTCGGCGAGGGGCTGACCGAGGCCGAGATCGTGCGCTGGCTGGTGGAGGTCGGTGACGTCGTCGCAATCGACCAGCCGGTCGTCGAGGTCGAGACGGCCAAGGCGATGGTGGAGGTGCCGTGCCCGTACGGGGGCGTGGTCACCGCACGGTTCGGCGAGGAGGGCGCGGAGCTTCCCGTCGGGGCTCCCCTGCTGACCGTGGCCGTCGGGTCCGTGGAGTCGTCCCGGGAAGCGGCGGATGCCGGTTCCGGTACGGGGGGCGCCGCCGGGGCGGAGCCGTCCGGCTCCGGGAACGTCCTGGTGGGGTACGGGACCGGCGCACCGCCCGTGCGCCGCCGACGGGTCCGGCCGGAGGGTCTGAAGCCGCCCACCGTCGCCCCTGACACTGCCCCTGTCACCGCCCCGGCGCCTGTTGCTTCCGCCGGTCAGGTACCGGCCGGGACTTCGTTCTCCGCAGCCCTTCCTGACGGGCTGCGGGTGCCGGTCGCCGAGCCGGTCGCCGGGCCGGCTGTTGGGCCGGTCGCCGTGGTCTCCCCGCTGGTGCGCAAGCTCGCACGACAGCACGACCTCGATCTGCGCCGTCTTGCGGGATCCGGTCCGGACGGGCTGATCCTGCGCGCCGACGTCGAGTCCGCCATCCGGGCCGCGACGGTGGTTGCGACGCGGCCTGTGGAAGCCGAGCCGTCGGCACGACGTGTGGGCGAGCGGATCGCGTTGCGCGGTGTACGGGGCGCGGTCGCCGAGAAGCTGTCGCGCAGCCGTCGCGAGATCCCCGACGCCACCTGCTGGGTGGACGCCGATGCGACGGAGCTGATGGCGGCCAGAGCGGCGATGAACGGCGTCGGCGGCGCCGGGTTCGGGACGGGCGCCGCCAAGGTCTCTGTGCTCGCGCTGCTCGCCCGTATCTGCACGGCGGCCCTGGCGCGGTACCCCGAGCTCAACTCGACGGTGGATCAGGAGGCGCGCGAGATCGTGCGGCTGCCCGAGGTCCACCTCGGGTTCGCGGCTCAGACGGAGCGGGGGCTGGTCGTCCCGGTCGTACGGGATGCGCAGACACGCAACGTGGAGTCGATCGGCGCGGAGATCACCCGGCTGACCGAGGCGGCCAGGACGGGGACGCTGAAGCCGGCGGAGCTGACCGGCGGCACGTTCACGCTCAACAACTACGGGGTGTTCGGGGTCGACGGATCGACGCCGATCATCAACCACCCGGAGGCGGCGATGCTCGGCGTCGGCCGCATCGTTCCCAAGCCGTGGGTCCACGAGGGCGAGCTGGCCGTGCGACGGGTCGTCCAGCTCTCGCTGACCTTCGACCACCGGGTCTGCGACGGCGGCACAGCGGGGGGCTTCCTGCGCTATGTGGCCGATTGCGTGGAGCAGCCGGCGGTGCTCCTGCGGACGCTGTAGGCGGGGCCGGGAAAGGGAAAGGGGAAGAGGCCGGGCGGGCCGCAGTAACTGCCTTGGCTGCCGTGCCCTCTGCCCTCTGCCCTCTGGACTCTGGCCTCCTGAGTCTCCGGGGCTGTGCGGCACGCATACTCGGGGCATGACCGCGTATGACGCCATCGTTCTCGCCGGAGGGGCCGCCAAACGGCTGGGCGGCGCCGACAAGCCCGGGCTCCGGATCGGGGGCCGGGCGCTGCTCGACAGGGTGCTCGCGGCCTGTTCCGATGCCGGGACCACCGTGGTGGTGGGCGGCCGGCGGCCCACCGTGCGAGCGGTGACCTGGACACGCGAAGAACCTCCGGGCGGCGGTCCGTTGGCCGCACTCGGGGCCGGGGTGCGGCATACGGCGGCGGAGCGCGTTCTCGTGCTCTCCGCCGATCTGCCGTTTCTGGGGGCGGCCACGGTCAGGGCGTTGCTGGACGCCTCCGGTCACGGGGAGGCCGAAGGCGCTGTCTGCGCCGATGAGGACGGCCGGGACCAGCCGCTGGTCGCCGTATACCGCGCGGAGCCGCTGCGGCGAGAACTGGCACTCCTCGCCGCCGAGCACGGCAGTCTGGCCGGGCTGCCCCTGCGGCTGCTCACACACGAGTTGCAGCTGTCGCGGGTGACGGCGGACCCGCTCGCCTCGTTCGACTGCGACACCTGGGAGGACATCGCTTCGGCCCGGGCACGAATCAGAGAGCATGGGACCGTGCTGGACGAATGGATCACCGCAGTCAAGAACGAACTGGGCATCGAACTCGACGTCGACACCGGCCTCCTGCTCGACCTCGCCCGTGATGCCGCCCACGGTGTCGCCCGTCCCGCCGCGCCTCTGACCACATTCCTGGTCGGCTACGCGGCGGCGAAGGCGAGCAGCGACGGCGGCGGACCCGAGGCAGTGGCGGAGGCGGCCCGCAGGGCCGCCGCGCTTGCCCTCCGGTGGGCGGACGAGACCGAGACGCCAGAGACACCGTGACGGGGCGCAGCGGCAGTACCGAGCGTCTCCCGGCGACGGCCTCGCCTGCGGAGGCGGATGACTCGCTCCTGGTGCCCGAGAACCCGGCCGTCTCGAGAAACCACGCTGCCGAGGCTCAGGCCGAAGCCGTGTCCGAAGCCGCATGCGGATCTGCGTCCGAAGCCGTGTCCGGAACCGCATCCGAGGCCGCATCCGGATCTGCGTCCGAAGCCGCAACCGGAACCGCATCCCAGGCCGAGGCGGACGAGGAGCGGGCCGTCGAGCAGGCGCTCGCCCTGGTCGGCAGACGGGCACCTGATGGGCCCGGACCGGGCTTCCCCGGCCGGCCCCGGAATGCGGATCCCTCCCGGGCCGATCCCTCCACCCTCCGGCACGACGCCGCCCGTTCCACCGCCCATGCCCCGGACCGGCCCGCCACGCCCGGCTCGAACCGGTCCGCCATGCCGGGCCCCGGCCCCGGTCGGTCCGCCGGGCGTCACCCCGATCGGCCTTCCGCGCACGACCGGCCTTCCGCGCACGACCGGCCTTCCGCGCACGAGCGGCGGCACGCCCGCGCGACTGCCTGGGGCGAGGCCCGTGCCGTCGCCGCCCGTGCGGGCCGCGCGGTTCCTTCGCGTGCTGTGCGGCTCTCTCTCGATCACGCGCTCGGACACGTGCTCGCCGAGCCGCTTGTCGCGCTCACCGATCTGCCGTCCTTCGACACCTCCGCCATGGACGGCTGGGCCGTCGCGGGACCGGGCCCCTGGCACATCCGGGAGAACGAAGGCGTCCTCGCCGGCCACGCCGCTCCCGCCGCGCTTCCCGACGGCGAGGCCGTCCGCATCGCCACAGGAGCCCGCATTCCGGCGGAGGGCACCGCCGTCATCCGCAGCGAGCACGCCCATGCGGATGAGGCCAAAGGACTGCTGCACGCCCAGCGGCAGGTGAGCCCCGGGCAGGACATCCGGCCGCGAGGACAGGAGTGCCGGTCGGGCGATCAACTGCTCCCTGCCGGAACGCTGGTGACACCCGCCGTCCTCGGACTGGCCGCAGCCGCCGGGTACGACGAACTGCTCACCCGGCCCCGGCCGCGCGTCGACGTCCTCGTCCTGGGTGACGAGCTGCTGACGGCCGGGCTGCCGCACGACGGGCTGATCCGCGACGCACTCGGACCGATGATCGGCCCCTGGCTACGGGCGCTGGGCGCCGAGGTCTCCGCGCCGCGGCGCCTCGGTGACGATGCGGAGGTTCTGCGGCAGGCGCTCACCGGCTCCGAGGCCGACCTGGTCGTCACCACCGGCGGCACCGCGGCCGGCCCTGTCGACCATGTGCACCCCGTTCTTGCACGGATCGGCGCGGAGTTGCTCGTCGACGGTGTCGCGGTGCGTCCCGGACATCCCATGCTGCTGGCCCGGCTCAGTCCCGGAGGGCCGTATCTCGTGGGGCTGCCCGGCAACCCACTGGCCGCGGTCTCCGGATTGCTCACACTGGCCGAACCGCTGCTCAGAGGGCTCGCCGGACGGACTCCGGAGGACCCCTACCGTGTCGCGGTAGGGGACGAGGTGCACGGTCACCCGCATGACACCCGGCTGGTGCCCGTGGTCCATCGCGTGTCCGGTGCTCGTGGCTCCAGTGACTTCCGCAGCGGCGCCGGAACCGGTGGTGGGGCGGATCACGTCGTACCCCTGCATTACAACGGTCCCGCCATGCTGCGCGGGATCGCCGCCGCAGACGGGCTGGCCGTCGTGGAGCCGGGCGGGGTACGGTCCGGCACCGAGGTGGAGATCCTCGATCTACCGTGGGCCCCGGCGACGCCGTGGACTGAAGGGTGTTTCACGTGAAACTTCCCGGCCATGATGCGATGGCCCGGCAAGCCGATGAGCATGTCGTCCCTACCAGGGTGATGCTTCCGCGCCGGGTCGTCGACGGACCGGCGCGTCAGGTCGCCAAGCGGCTGATGATGGCTCTGATGGTGCTATTCGCCACCGTGTTGATCGTGTGGGTCGACCGCGGTGGGTACCACGACGCGGCCGACGGCACGGTCGACCTTCTGGACGCGGTGTACTACGCGACGGTCACCCTCTCGACCACCGGGTACGGCGACATCACCCCGTACAGCGACGGCGCCCGGCTCATCAACGTGGTGCTCGTGACACCGCTGCGTGTGCTCTTCCTCATCATCCTGGTCGGTACCACCCTCGAGGTCCTCACGGAGCGGACCCGGGAGGACTTCCGGCTGAAGCGTTGGAGAACCAACTTGCGTGACCACACTGTTGTCGTCGGCTTCGGTACGAAGGGCCGTTCGGCCATCCAGACCCTCCGTGCCACCGGGCTGAGCAAGGACCAGATCGTCATCGTCGACCCGGCGTCCAAGGTGATCGAGATCGCCAACGCCGAGGGATACACCGGAGTTCTCGGGGACGCCACGCGCAGCGATGTGCTGCTGCGGGCCGAGTTGCAGAAGGCGCGTCAGGTCATCATCGCGACTCAGCGCGACGACACGGCGGTCCTGGTCGCGCTGACCGCGCGCCAGCTCAACCGTGGCGCGAAGATCGTGGCGGCGGTGCGCGAGGAGGAGAACGCTCCGTTGCTGCGGCAGTCCGGAGCCGACGCCGTGATCACCAGTGCCAGTGCGGCGGGCCGGCTGCTCGGCCTCTCCGTGCTCAGCCCCAGCGCGGGCACGGTGATGGAGGACCTCATCCAGCAGGGCAGCGGGCTCGACCTCGTCGAACGGCCGGTGATAAAGGCCGAGGTGGGCAAGAGCGTCCGCGAGACGGATGACCTAGTGGTCAGTGTTCTGCGCGGTCACCGGCTCCTCGGCTACGACGATCCGGCGGCCAGCCCCTTGCAGCTGACGGACCGGCTGATCACCATCGTGCGTGTGTCGAACGATCCGCCCCTCAGCCAGCCGCCGCAGAGCGCACCGCGCTCCTGAAGGTCCCGGCCCCGGCACGGTCCCGGCCCCGGCACGGCCCCGGCACGGCCCCGGCCCCGGCCCCGGCCCCGGGCCCAATCCTGGCCCGGGCGCCGCGCGGGGCCGCCGTACTCACCGTGCTTCGCTGCCGTCCGTGTGCCACGGAGTAGCCTCGCGGCCATGTATGCGATCACGATCCCCGAACCCGGTGGCCCCGAGGCGCTCGTGTGGGCCGAGGTGCCCGATCCCGTAGCCGGTGAGGGCGAGGTCCTCGTCGACGTCGTGTCCAGCGCGGTCAACCGGGCCGATGTGCTGCAGCGCCAGGGCTTCTACAACCCGCCGCCCGGTGCGTCCCCCTACCCGGGTCTGGAATGCGCGGGCCGGATCTCGGCCCTCGGCCCCGGTGTCACCGGCTGGTCCGTCGGCGACGAGGTGTGCGCGCTCCTGGCGGGCGGCGGATACGCGGAGAAGGTCGCCGTTCCCGTGGGGCAGCTGCTCCCCGTACCGGACGGCCTGGACCTCGTCCTCGCCGCCGCGCTCCCCGAAGTGACCGCGACTGTCTGGTCGAACGTGTTCATGGTGGCCCATTTGCGGCCCGCCGAGACGCTGTTGGTCCACGGTGGGTCCAGCGGGATCGGCACGATGGCGATCCAGCTCGCCAAGGCGGTCGGCGCCCGGGTCGCGGTGACGGCAGGCGGGCCCGAGAAGCTGGCGCGCTGTGCGGAACTCGGTGCCGACATCCTGATCGACTACCGGGAGCAGGACTTCGTCGAGGAACTCCGCAAGGCGACGGACGGGGCGGGCGCGGACGTCATCCTCGACATCGTCGGTGCGAAGTACCTGGACCGGAACGTGAACGCGCTCGCCGTCAACGGCCGCCTCGCGATCATCGGTCTCCAGGGAGGCGGCAAGGGCGAGCTGAATCTGGGCGCTCTGCTGATCAAGCGGGCCGCGGTCACGGCGACCTCGTTGCGCGGACGTCCGCTCGCCGAGAAGGCGGCGATCGTCGCAGCCGTGCGTGAGCACGTCTGGCCGCTCATCGCCGACGGCGTCGTGCGTCCGGTGGTGGACCGTACGCTGCCGATGCACGACGCCGCGGAAGCGCACCGCGTGCTGGAGTCCAGCACCCACATCGGCAAGGTGCTGCTTCAGGCCCCCACGGCGGTCTGAGCAGGTCACGCGTCACGAGTGAGCTCCCAGGAGTTCCACGGGGTTCCAGGAGTTCCAGGAGTTCCAGGAGTTCCAGGGGTTCCAGGGGTTCCAGGAGTTCCAGAAGTTCCAGGGGTTCCAGAGTTCCGGGGGTTCCGCGGTACCCCCGGACGCCCGCAGGGCCCGGCACACGGAGTTCGCGTGCCGGGCCCTGCGGGCGTGATCGTTCGACGGGTTACAGGACCGGGACCGGGGCCGGACCGGGGTCGGTACTACAGGTACGGGCCGGAGCGGATCGCGCCGTGCGGGTCCGCGCCGCCGTCCTCCTCGTCGTGTCCGCTGCCGGGCGGCAGGGCGCGGCGCATCTGCTCCAGCTGCGCACGGGCCGCCATCTGCTGGGCGAACAGGGCGGTCTGGATGCCGTGGAAGAGGCCCTCCAGCCAGCCGACCAACTGGGCCTGCGCAATCCGGAGTTCCGCCTCGGACGGAACCGACTCCTCGGTGAACGGCAGGGACAGCCGCTCCAGCTCCTCCACCAGCTCAGGTGCGAGGCCGTCCTCCAGCTCCTTGACCGAGCTGGCGTGGATCTCCTTGAGGCGTACACGGCTCGCCTCGTCGAGAGGTGCCGCCCTGACCTCCTCCAGGAGCTGCTTGATCATGCTGCCGATGCGCATGACCTTCGCGGGCTGTTCGACCATCTCCGTCACCGGGACCTCACGCGACTCGTCGTCAGTGCCACCGCCGCCGATCGCCATTCCGTCCTGTCCCACTACGAGGACTTGGGGGTGCTCCTGCGACCGTTCATTCCTCGGCATCTCCATGCCGCCCATTGTCTCGCACACGCGGCGTACAACACTGTGGTGCCCCCGGAAACGGATGATCCACCGTTTCCGGGGGCACCGGATCAGCCGCGAACCAGCTGCAGATCAGCATCGAATCAACGTCGCATCAAAGTCGAAGCAGCCTCGAATCAGCCGGTCAGGCCGTTGCCGTCGCCTCCGCGGCCGTCCGCGCGCTCACCCGGCGCGCCGCGCCAGTGTCAGCCGGGAGCGGGTGAACACCGCCGCCAGCACCCCGGCCAGCAGCGGAACGACCACGGCCAGCAACCCGATGGTCGACCAGGGCAGCACGATCGGGGTGAACGCGGACTCCATGGGTTCGCGCCGCATCGCCTGCATCGCCTGGCGCAGATCGACCAGGCGCAGCGCCACCGCGGGCACCAGGCCCGCCGCGGTGCCCAGAAGCACCCCTGTCAGCGCCACCACCACGCACTGGAACCCGGAGAGCGTCCGACGCACCCGAGGGGGCGCGCCCACCGCGCTCAGCGTGGTGAGGTCGGCCTCCGCGTCGGCCTTGGCGAGGCCGGTGGTGATCGCTGCCGCACCCAGGGTCACCACCCCGGCGAACAGGGTCAGGATCATCAGAATGGTGCTCTGCTGGCTGTCGGGGCCGGATTCGGACTGGATCCAGTACCCGCCGCCGGCCTGCTCGATGGCGGCCGAGACGCGCTGCTCCTCGGCGTCCGTGGTCGGGTGGGAGAGCGCGTACACACTGCCGGACGGCTGGGTGTACAGGCCGAGCCGCTCGGCGGTCTGCCGGGGCATGATCATGCGGATGCCGGGGGTGGCGGCGTACTCGGCATCCGCGACGTACACCTTCAGGCGGTCCGTGGTCCTGCGGGCCGGGCCGGGGTGCAGCTTGCGGTTCTTCGTGTCCTCGGCGTTGTACGCGTGGACGGTCTTGAGCGTGATCTCACCGTTCTTCGCGTACGCGCGGTTCAGCAGGACGGGGGTGCCGGCCTTCAGCGCCGCGGCGGCCGCCGGGTCGTCGAGCTTCACGTAGGTGTCCAGCAGGGCCGCGTCGCCCACGACGATGTTGTTGCTCTCCGAGCTGAAGCCGCCCGAGGAGGTGTACTCGTCCAGGCAGGCCGGGGAGCGCATCATCGTGCGGTGCTCCTGTGCGGAGAGCCGGGCGGCGAGTTCCTTGGCGCCCTTCGTGTTGAGCGGGCAGGTGTGGCCCTTGCCGGTGGGCTTGACCAGCTCGATGCTGCCGCAGCCGCCCTCGTCCCCGAAATAGACGTGGCAGTCGCTGCCTGCCCAGATACGGGAGAAGTCGGCGTGGCCGCCGGTCACCGCGAGGTTCCGCTCGACGGCGGCGCGGATCAGCGGAAGCCGCTCGGCCGCCTTGGCGTCGGTGGACGAGAGGGTCAGCGCCCCCTTGGTCAGCATGGGCGTGTAGTCGTAGTCCTCCTCGGCCATGCTGCTGGACATGTACGTCGCGATGGCCACCGAGCCCGCGACGGCCGCCATCACGGCGGCGACCGCGGGAGCGGTGCGGCCGCGGTTGCGGGCCGCGTCGCGCAGCGCCATCCGCGGCGAGAGCGGCAGCCTGCGGCCGAGCCGGCCCAGCAGGCCGACGATCACCGGAATGCAGGCGAGCAGTCCGAGTTCGGCGACGACCGAGCCGCCGGCGACCAGTGTGGAGTTGCCGCTGGTTCCGCCGTAGACGGCGACGGCGACACCGAGGGCCAGCACACAGGAGCCCACGGTGGGCATCACCCGGGAGCTGCGGCGTACGCCGCGCCGCCCGGTGAGCGATTCCAGCACGGACTGCCGGGCGGCCACGATCGCCGGCGCGAAGGCCGCGAGGAGCCCGGTGACCAGGCCCAGTACGGCGATGACCAGCAGTTCCGACGGATTCAGGATCAGGGAACCGAAGCGCTGTCCGGCCCAGTCCTCGATCAGCGGCCGGAACGCCACGGTGAGCAGCAGCCCGGCCGCGACACCGGTCACCGCTCCGACGCCGCCGAGCACCAGGCCGCCGGAGAGCACCACGGCGCGGACATGGCGCCGGTCGCCGCCGCAGGTGCCGAGGAGTCCGAGCTGACGGCGGGAGCGGCGCGCACCGACGGCGAAGGCCGGTCCCGCGAGCAGGACGATCTCCAGGACGGCCATGGCGACCACGGTGAGGACGGCCGCACTCGTCTCTGCGGCGTTGTCCGAGGCGTAGCCGTTCATCCTCTTCGACAGGGGGACCTCGGAGTCCGGCGGCGGGTCCAGGACCACCTGGCGGGACACGACGAGCGCCCCGGCCTTGTTGGCCGAGAGCACATCGCCCCAGCCGATACCCGTCGCACCGGATCCCTTGACCAGCCACTCGGTCGAGCCGGTATTGGGCGGCAGCACCTTCTTGTCGCGGTCGGCCGCGGCCTGCCACGGGTCGATGACCGCGCCCGGGTCCGCGTACAGCTGCTTCGCCTCCAGGTCGGAGGGCAGCTCGACCACACCGGTGATCGTGTACGTACGGCCGGCGCTGTTCACCGTGGTGCGGGAGCCGATGTGCAGCCCGGACGACTTCAGGAACGGCTCGGTGGCCGCCATCTCACCGGTGCCGCGCGGGAACTCGCCCCGGAGCAGTTCGATCTTGCCGCGGGCCAGGCGGTCCGAGGTCCGGAACTCCACGATGTCGGTGTTGGTGACCCCGTACGCGGTCGTGACGCTCGCGGGGACGGACCGGATGCTGATCGCCCGCGCACCCTCGGGGAAGGTGTGACGCATGTCGACCGGCGCGATCTCCCCCTCGGGCATGTCGTCAGCGGCGGTGTCGTACATGCTCCCGTCGGGCATCTGCGTCAGCGGCCCGTAGGCCGGGTCGCTGAACAGTGCGTCGGCCGAGCCCATCTGGGCCGTCAGCTTCTCGGCGGTGGTGGAGTCCACGCTGCGGTACGTGACGTCCGCGGCCGTCACCCCGAGCACCGGCAGCGCGATCATCGCGACCACCAGGGCGCTGCGGCCCTTGGCCCGCATGGCGTCGCGGCGGGCTATCCGGAGGGCGGCGCGCCACCCCGTGAAGAGGCTCACTCGGGGCTCCCGGCGGCCAGCAGGGAGTCGGCCCCGGCCGTCAGTGTCTGGTCGACGATCGAACCGTCCCGCAGGAAGACCACCCGGTCCGCCCAGGCGGCGTACCGCGGCTCGTGCGTCACCATCACGCCGGCGGCGCCCTGGTCACATCGGCTGCGCAGCAGGGCGAGGACGGCCTCACCGGTCTCGGAGTCGAGGGCCCCGGTCGGCTCGTCGGCGAGCACCAGACGCCGGTCCCCCACCAGTGCGCGGGCGATCGCGACGCGCTGCTGCTGACCGCCGGACATCTCGTCCGGGAAGCGGTCGGCGACCTCCAGGAGGTTCATCTCCTCCAACGAGGCCCGGGCCTCCTTGCGCGCCTTGCGGACCGAGACGCCGTCGAGCTCGCGCGGCAGGGCGATGTTCTCGGCGGCGGTCAGCGCGGGGATCAGGTTGTAGTCCTGGAAGACGTAGCCGACGCTGCGGCGGCGCAGAGCGGCGACGCCCTTGCGGCCGAGCGCGGATATGTCCTGACCCTCGATGACGACCTGACCGGCGGTGGCGGTGTCGAGCCCGCCGGCGATCGTCAGCAGGGTGGACTTGCCCGAGCCGGAGGGGCCCATCACGGCGACGAGTTCACCGGCGTGCACCGAGAGGTTGATTCCGCGCAGGGCGTGCACCTCGGCCATGCCGGTGCCGTGGGTACGGGTGAGCCCGCGGAGCTCGAGCACCGGTGCATCCACGGACAGGGGCGGGACGGCTGGGGACGGGGTCGGGACGTGCAGGGACATGACGGTGGGTTCCCCCTCGGAACGGGTCTGTGGTCGGTGTGTGGCGCGTGGCGCGTGGCGCGTGGTGCGCGGTGTATGGCGCGTGGTGCGTGGCGCGTGGTGTGTGGGCGTGGTGTGTGGGCGTGGTGCGTGGTGCGTGGTGCGTGGTGCGTGGTGCGTGGTGTGTGGCGCGTCCGCCGTGTGTGCGGGACGTGTGCCGACGCATGCGTGCCGACGCCTGCGGGTCGTCGCGTGCCTGCCGCGCGTGGGGCGTGTGCCGGACGCGTACGGGACACGTGCCGGACGCGTACGGGGCACGTGCCGGACGCGTACGGGGCACGGGTTGCGTGCGGTAACGGGCAGGCGCGCCGTGGTCAGCGGCGCGTGCGGGACCGCGGGGCGGCGGTACGGGCAGGGCCGCGCGGGGGCGTCGTCGCCTCCGGTTCCGTGGCGGCGGCCTCGGCGAGGCGGACCAGCCGGGACTCGCAGTGGTCCAGCCAGCGGGCCTCGGCCTCGGCCTGGAAGATCAGCTGTTCCAGTACGAGCAGCCAGGCGACCTCGTCGCGGTTGCCGGGGACGTCGGCGAGGGCCTGCGCCTTGAGCCGCGTGTAGTCCTGCATCGCCTTCACCGTGTGGTGGCGCTGGGACTGGATGACGGCCCGGATGTCGACACCGGGCGCGCCGACGGCCATGGCGAGCTTGATGGCCAGCTCGTCGCGGGGCGGGTTGGTGCGGTCGACGGGTGTCTCGAACCACGCGCGCAGTTCCGTGCGGCCGTCGTCGCTGATCGAGTAGAGGGCGTGCCCCTGGTCGTCCTCGCCGTCCTGGACGACCAGGCCGTCGCGCTCCAGCCTGCTCAGCGTCGTGTACACCTGCCCGACGTTGAGCGGCCAGGTGGAGCCGGTGCGTGACTCGAATTCGGTGCGGAGCTGGGAGCCGTACCGCGGCCCCCGTTCCAGCAGGGCGAGCAGCCCGTGACGGATCGACATACTGAGTATGTATACCGAGTATGTTGCTGGATGCAAGCCCCCTGGAGCATGCGGGGCGACCGTTGTGGACGTCGGCGGGTGGTCAGAAGGTGCGGCGCATACGGAACGCGAGGAAGCCGAGACCCAGTCCGACCAGGGCGATTCCGGCGCCGAGAGACACATCCTGGACCTGCTTCGCAGCCGGTGCCTCAAGGGCCTGCTGCGAGAGCCGCCCGGATCCGGCGGGCGTACTCGGTTCCGGGGTGACGGCCGGCAGTGCGGCGGGGGCCGTTGCCTCGGGCTGCTCCTCGCGCGCATCGAGGGCGTCGTCCCGGTCGCGTTCGGAGGGCGTCATCGGCCGGCCGGGCCGCTCCCGTCCCTCTCCGGCGGGCAGCCCGGCCAGCGGCGACTGGGCGTCTCCGGGGCGCGGCGACCCGGTGCTCGGCGAGGGCGATCCTGAGTCGGCGGACGCGGACGGGGACGGGGGGAGCGCGGCGGCGGACAGCAGGGGGGCAGGGTGCGCGGGCACGGCCGAGGGTGCGACGGGCGTATCGGAACCGGAAGGGGCCGAAGGAAACGCGGACGGCCGTGCAGGCGCGCGGGACGCAGACGCCGATGCGGACGCGGAGGCCGGAACAGAAGGCTGAACGGAGGTCCGAGCGGAAGCCGAAGCCGTGGCGGACGGCGAAACCCGGGCCTGGACCGAAACGGAGAAGCCGGCAGCCGTCGCACGCCGGTCCGCGTGCGCCTCCCCACCCGCCAGGGCCCCCAGTGTCACGGCTGCCGTCAGTGCCAGGCAGGCCACGCGCCTTGAGGGCCGCAAGGAGAGGTGTCCTGGAGCCATGGAATCAGCGTCACATGTGACGGTATGTCCGGCATCTCAGGTGAGACAGACGGATGCCCCCGCACAGAACCGGCGACCGGCCCCGGGAGCCAGCCCTCAAAAAATCGGCCCCCGGACCCGCCCCCAGGAAACCCGACGGTCCTACGCCGGGTCCCCCGTGGCGATGCGCAGCTCGAAGTGGGCGCCCGTCTTGGGCACCGCGGTGCCGGATGTCGGGAACTGGTCGATGATCTGGTCCTCCGCGTAGGCGTTGCCCGGGACCTTGATCTGCTTGATGGTCCAGCCGGCCGCGTCCGCGCAGGCCCGGGCGGAGAGGATGTCCTTGTACAGGAAGCTCGGGGCGTCGACCTTGTTCGGGTCGTCGTCGTCCTCGTACGCGTCCGTGCAGTCCTCGGTGTCCATCGTCCGGTTCCGCTCCGGATCCTTGTGCTCACCGGCGGACGGGGACTCGCTCGACGAGGCGTCGGTGCTGCCCTTGTTGTCGTCCTTCAGCGCCATGACGGTGATCAGGCCGCCGATCGCGATCAGGGCGACCACGATCGAGCCCACGATCACCGGCATGTTCCGCTTGGAACCGCCGCCGCTCGAAGGGGCGGACGTGGTCTGCGGCGAGATCGTGTACGGCGGCGGGGTCTGCTGCTGCATCGGCGACATCGGCGCGGGCGACTGGTAGGCCGGAGCCGCCTGCGGATAGCCGTACGAAGGTGCCGTGGCGGGAGCCGGGGTGGCCGGGCCGTAAGGACCGGCCTGCTGCTGGTAGGGGCCCGGCTGGTACGGAGTCTGGACGCTCTGCGGGGCGGGGGCGGACTGGTCGACCGGCGGGAAGACCGCCGAGCCGACACCGGAGCCGCTGTTCGACGGTGCACCGGCGTCGCCGATGATCGCCGGGGCGCCCGTGTGCCCGCTCGCGCTCAGCACGCGCGCGATCTCGTCCTGCATCGCCGCGGCGCTCGGGAAGCGCTCGTTCGGGTTCTTCTTCAGGGCGCGGGCGACGAGGGCGTCGATCGCCGGGGTGAGCGAGCGGTTGATGGTGGACGGGGCGACCGGCTCCTCCTGCACATGCGCGTACGCGATGGCGAGGGGCGAGTCCGCGTCGAACGGGATGCGCCCGGTCAGCAGCTGGAACAGCATGATGCCGACCGAGTACAGGTCGGAGCGCGCGTCCACCCCACGGCCCAGGGCCTGTTCGGGGGAGAGGTACTGCGGGGTGCCGACGACCATGCCGGTCTGGGTCATCGACGTGACGCCCGACTGCATGGCGCGGGCGATGCCGAAGTCCATGACCTTCACGACACCGCGCTTGGTCACCATCACGTTGCCGGGCTTGATGTCGCGGTGGACCAGGCCCATTTCGTGGCTGTTGTCCAGGGCGGCCAGCACGTCGGACGTGACCTTGAGCGCCTTGTCGGCGGGCATCGCGCCGTAACTGCGGATGTCAGCCTGGAGAACGGAGCCGAGCGGCTGCCCCTCGACGTACTCCATGACGATGTACGGCATCAGCGCACCGCCGAGCTCGTCCTCGCCGGTGTCGAAGACGGAGACGATGTTGGTGTGCTGCAGCTTGGCGACGGCCTGCGCCTCGCGGCGGAAGCGCTCACGGAAGGACTGCTCGCGGCCCAGTTCCGTGTGGAGCGTCTTGATGGCGACCTGCCGGTCGAGTGCGGAGTCGTACGCCAGATATACGGACGCCATCCCGCCTTCGCCGAGCAGATCACGCAGCTGGTAGCGGCCGCCGGCGACCGAACCGCCCGCGTAGCGACCCTGGGCACCGTGTGCGCCGTCCTGGCTCATGACTTGCTTCCCCCTCGGCGCGCGATTCGCGCGAAGATCCGTATTACTGGCCAAGTCTGCCCGAGGGGTACGACACGTCAAGCCAGGTGCCCGTTCCGTGACCCTACGCACAAGAAGCGTCTCGGAAGCGTTACAGGAACCGCATGGAATTTGCGCGGGTGGCGCGCAAGCCGGTTGGATGACCCGTCCCTCTCGAAATCGGTGTGTCCGACAGAGGCTGTAGCGTGACGTGGCAATGCAGCAAGGCACCGTGAGAACCCGCGGACGCGCGGACAGATACGACGGCGAGGACTGATGGCACCCGAACCCGAAGCAAACGGCGGCGGAGTTCCGGATGGCACCGACTCCTGGGGCATCGGCGGTGTCGTCGGCGACGGACGCTACCGGCTGACCCACCGGCTCGGCCGGGGCGGCATGGCCGAGGTCTTCGCGGCCGAGGACGTCCGGCTGGGACGTACGGTCGCGGTGAAGCTGCTGCGCTCCGATCTTGCCGAGGACCCGGTCTCCAAGGCCCGGTTCACGCGTGAGGCGCAGTCGGTCGCCGGCCTCAACCACCATGCGGTCGTCGCGGTGTACGACTCCGGCGAGGACACCGTGGCCGGCCAGACCGTGCCGTACATCGTCATGGAGCTCGTCGAGGGCCGCACCATCCGTGACCTGCTGCTCAATGCCGAGGCCCCGCCTCCGGAGCAGGCGTTGATCATCGTTTCCGGGGTGCTGGAGGCGCTCGCCTACTCGCACCAGCACGGAATCGTGCACCGGGACATCAAGCCCGCCAACGTGATCATCACGCACTCCGGTGCGGTCAAGGTGATGGACTTCGGCATCGCCCGTGCGCTGCACGGTGCGCAGTCGACGATGACGCAGACCGGCATGGTCATGGGGACGCCGCAGTACCTCTCCCCCGAGCAGGCGCTGGGCAAGGCCGTCGACCACCGCTCGGACCTCTACGCCACCGGCTGTCTGCTGTACGAACTCCTCGCGCTGCGGCCCCCGTTCACCGGTGAAACGCCGCTTTCCGTTGTATATCAGCACGTTCAGGATATTCCGGTCCCGCCGTCGGAGATCTCCGACGTGGTGCCGCCGGAGCTCGACGGGCTCGTCATGCGCTCGCTGGCGAAGGACCCGGACGACCGGTTCCAGAGCGCCGAGGAGATGCGCGGGCTCGTCCAGTACAGCCTGCAGATGCTCCAGGTGCAGGGCGGTCACACCGGTACGTGGAACACCGGCCCGGTCGGAATGTACGAGGGCGCTGCCACGCCGCCCCGGGGCATGACCGGTTCCACCCGCGCGATGGGCCACCCGCACCACGGGACGACTTCGCAGGGACCGATCCTGCCGCCGATGAACCCGGACGACGGCGGATACAACGGATACGACGGCGGCAGCAGCCGGCAGGGCGGTGGCGGCCGCGGCAAGCTGTGGCTGTTCGTCGTGCTGGCGCTGATCGCGATCGGTGTGGGCGTGGCCTTCGCGGTCAACGCGGCGAAGGACAACGGCGGGAAGCCCGAGACCCCGACCGTCTCGACGTCGGATTCCCCCTCCCCGACGAAGACGTCGGCCTCGCCGACCGAGGAACAGACCGAGGACACCCAGCAGCCCGAGAATTCGACGGGCAATCAGCAGGAGTCGCCGGCCCAGCCCTCGTTCACCCCGCCGGCCTCGCCGACCGAGACCGCCGAGAGCCCGACGACCTCCCCGACCGACCCGGGCACGGGTACGACGACGGACGGCGGCACGGACAACGGGGGCACGGGCAACGAGAGTCCGGAGCCGACCGAAACGGACACCGGGGAGCCGGGCAGCCCCGGCGGCAACGGCGGCGAGCCGGGCGGCACCAACGGCGGCGCGGCCTCCGGGGCCAGCGCCGGGGCCGCTGCGGGCGCCGACGGCGGCACCACCCCGTAACCCGTCGTCACCCCACCTCACCCCACCTCACCCCACCTCACCCCACCTCACCCCACCGCACCGCACCTCATCCCACCCGCTCTCACCCCGTGAACGCCTCGCGCACCGCCTCGTACTCACGGGTCCACCAGACCGCCAGGGCCGACACCGCAGGGAACTGCGGGTCGGCCCTTCGGTCGTTGAGGCAGTAGCGCCAGCGCAGTATCCAGAAGTCGTTGAGCCGCTCCCACCACACCCGGTGCACCGCCGCGGCCAGTTCGGCGGCCCCGGCACCGGCCGCGCGCCGGTAGGCCCGCGCGTACGCCCGCACCTTGCCCAGCTCCAGCTTCCCGGCCGGCTGCACGAAGAAGATCACCGCGGCCCGTACCGCCTCCTCGGCGCGCGGCTGCACGCCCAGCCGGTCCCAGTCGAGGATCGCTACCGGATCGGCGCCCCGGTAGAGGACGTTCAGCGGATGGAAGTCGCCGTGCACCCAGCCGGTCGCCGGACCGTCCGGGTCGGGCGGCCGGCGGTCCGCGTGCTGTTCCAGCAGGGTGCGCCGCTCCAGGAGCCGGTGCTCGGCCAGTTCGTCGAAGGAGTCCCGGGGCCGGCGGCTGCGCGTGGCGGCCAGCAGCTCGTCGATCAGGGCGAACGTTTCGGCAGGATCGGGGCTCGCGTGCCCGGACCGCCCCCCGGCACCGGCACCGGCACCGGCACCGGCACCCGTATCCACCCCCGTGCCCGCCCCCACGCCCATCACCTGTTCAAGACCTGTGTGTACGGCTCCGAGCAGCGCCCCGAGCCGCAGCGACTGGGCGAGGGTGAGCTGGGCGCCTGCCCGGTGCAGCCCGTCGACCCAGGGGTGCAGGGCGTAACAGCGGCCGCCGATCTCGGTGACGGTGCCGCCTTCGCTGTCCTCGACGGGCGGTGCCACGGGCACTCCGAGTGACTGGAGCCGCTGGGTGGCCCGGTGCTGGCGCAGGATCGTGGCGCGGTCGCCGGTGGAGTCGTCCAGGTGGTGCTTGAGGAAGTAGGCGCCGCGGGTGGTGGACACCCGGTAACCGTGGTTGAGCAGTCCCTGGTCGAGGGGTTCGCAGGTGAGCGGCTCACCGGCATGCGGGTAGCGGCGCAGCACCTCGCCGACCGGAGGGACAGGCGGGAGGGTTACAGATGAGCGCGGCACTCGCCAGATGTTAGATCACGCTACGTCGCGGATCTGCGGAGTTGCGTGGAAGTCCAGAGTGTGCACAGTGACGAAGTGCGGGTCGAGCCGGATGTAGGACGGTTCGAAGGGCTCACCGTTGACCTCGACGGGCGCCGGACCGAAGCGCTCGCGCTCGGCGCAGGTCGGCTCGACGATCTGCGCGGGCCCGGTGAACTGCACGGACCACAGATCGCGGCTGCCGGCCGAAGTGGCCGCGTTGTAGTTGTCCGCCCCGTACGCCACGACCGCGCCGTCGCAGGCGTCGTGGTAGCCGAGACCCCTGTGCATGCGCAGGACGACGCGGCCGTCCGTGACGATGTGCCGGGCCACCGTCAGGATCGGGAGGGCCCGCATACTCGTCGCCAGCCGGCCGTAGGGGACCCTGCCGAGCAGCTCGATCGCGTGGAGTTCCTCTGAGGACATGCCCTCTACTGTCCGTCACCGCGGGGGACGGAAAGTAGAGGCCGCGGCCCCGGGTGACCCGGGACCAAAGTCCCGAAGATCACCGGGGGCCGCGGCCCCTTCCGTACGGATCCGCTCAGCGCTTCTCGGCCTGGAGCCGGGCCACGTACGCGGCGGCCTGCGAGCGGCGCTCCATGCCCAGCTTGGAGAGCAGGCTGGAGACATAGTTCTTGATCGTCTTCTCGGCGAGGTGGAGCCGCTCACCGATCACCCGGTTCGTCAGCCCCTCGCCGATCAGGTCCAGGATCCTGCGCTCCTGGTCGGTCAGGCCCGCGAGCTTGTCGTCCCCGCGCCCCTTCTTGCCGTCGCGCAGCCGCTCCAGCACCCGCGCGGTGGCCACCGGGTCGAGCAGCGATTTCCCGGCCGCCACGTCCCGTACCGCATTCAGCAGTTCATTGCCGCGAATCGCCTTGAGCACATATCCGGAGGCCCCGGCCATGATCGCGTCGAAAAGCGCCTCGTCGTCGGCGTACGACGTCAGCATCAGGCAGTTGATGGAATCGTCCTGGGAACGGATCTCGCGGCACACCTCCACCCCGCTGCCGTCCGGCAGCCGTACGTCGAGGACGGCCACGTCGGGCCGGGTCGCGGGGATGCGCACCAGCGCGTCCGCCGCCGTACCGGCCTCGCCGACCACTTCGATGTCGTCCTCGACCGAGAGGAGCTCATGGACTCCGCGGCGGACGACTTCGTGGTCATCCAGCAGAAAAACAGTGATTTTTCCTTCTTTGCGCACAAACGCAGTCTCACACACTCCCCTCTTCCCTGCCGGTGTCGGGCGGGATAACGTGCCGTTGTTCCGGCGGCCTGCAAGGCTGTTACCAGTGCTGTGACCAGCGAGTGTTCCCGAATTCTTCGATTTACTTGGATATCCAAGCAAAATCGCAGGTCAGGAAGGGTTTCGCAGTTATGCGAAGCACTGGGTAACGTGCCTTTGACAGGGCGCTCGCCGGGGCACCTGTCACGCCTGTTCCCGGACCGAGCGGCACCCACCCCGTGCACGGGTACGGACACAGGCGAGCCGCACTGGTCTCCCGGCAGACCCCGGGGGCCGGACCGACGGAGGAGCACGCACGTGACCGTGGAGAGCACTGCTGCCGCGCGTAAACCGCGACGCAGCAGCAAGCGGACCAGCGCCGCGAAGACACCCGCGAAGACGCCACAGAGTTCCGGACCCGAACTCGTACAGCTGCTGACGCCCGAGGGCGAGCGCGTCGAGCACCCGGACTACTCGATCGACCTGACCGCGGACGAGCTGCGCGCTCTGTACCGGGACATGGTCCTGACCCGCCGCTTCGACGCGGAAGCCACCGCGCTCCAGCGCCAGGGCGAGCTGGGCCTGTGGGCCTCGCTGCTGGGCCAGGAGGCCGCGCAGATCGGCTCCGGCCGGGCGCTGCGCGACGACGACTACGTCTTCCCGACCTATCGTGAACACGGTGTGGCCTGGTGCCGCGGTGTCGACCCGACCAATCTGCTCGGGATGTTCCGCGGTGTGAACCACGGCGGCTGGGACCCGAACACCAACAACTTCCACCTGTACACGATCGTCATCGGCTCGCAGACGCTGCACGCCACCGGCTACGCCATGGGCGTCGCCAAGGACGGCGCGGACTCGGCCGTGATCGCGTACTTCGGCGACGGCGCCTCCAGCCAGGGCGACGTGGCCGAGGCGTTCACCTTCTCCGCGGTCTACAACGCGCCGGTCGTGTTCTTCTGCCAGAACAACCAGTGGGCGATCTCCGAGCCCACCGAGAAGCAGACCCGGGTGCCGCTCTACCAGCGCGCCCAGGGCTTCGGCTTCCCCGGCGTCCGCGTCGACGGCAACGACGTACTGGCCTGCCTGGCCGTCACCAAGTCGGCGCTGGAGCGGGCCCGCCGGGGCGAGGGTCCCACCCTCGTGGAGGCGTTCACCTACCGGATGGGCGCGCACACCACCTCCGACGACCCGACGAAGTACCGGGCCGACGAGGAGCGCGCCTCCTGGGAGGCCAAGGACCCGATCCTGCGTCTGCGCACCTACCTGGAGAAGGTGGGCGCGGCCGACGAGGCGTTCTTCACCGCACTCGACGAGGAGAGCGAGACCCTCGGCAAGCGGGTGCGTGAGGCGGTGCGGTCCATGCCGCAACCGGACCGGATGGCGATCTTCGACCACGCCTATGCCGACGGGAGCGCCCTCGTCGACGAGGAGCGCGCCCAGTTCGCCGCCTACCAGGCATCGTTCGCCGAGGAGGGCAAGTAGCCATGGCCGTGGAAAAGATGTCCATCGCGAAGGCGCTCAACGAGTCGCTGCGCAAGGCCCTCGACACCGACCCCAAGACCCTCATCATGGGTGAGGACGTCGGCAAGCTGGGCGGGGTCTTCCGGATCACCGACGGACTCCAGAAGGACTTCGGCGAGGACCGGGTGATCGACACCCCGCTCGCCGAGTCCGGCATCGTCGGCACCGCGATCGGCCTGGCCCTGCGCGGCTACCGGCCCATCGTGGAGATCCAGTTCGACGGCTTCGTCTTCCCCGCGTACGACCAGATCGTCACGCAGCTCGCGAAGATGCACGCCCGCTCGCTCGGCAAGATCAAGCTGCCGGTCGTCGTGCGCATTCCGTACGGCGGCGGCATCGGCGCCGTGGAGCACCACAGCGAGTCGCCCGAGGCGCTGTTCGCGCACGTCGCGGGCCTGAAGGTGGTCTCGCCCTCCAACCCGTCGGACGCCTACTGGATGATGCAGCAGGCCGTCCAGAGCGACGACCCGATCATCTTCTTCGAGCCGAAGCGCCGCTACTGGGACAAGGGCGAGGTCGACACCGAGTCCATCCCCGGCCAGCTGCACCGCGCGTCCGTCGCCCGCACCGGCACGGACCTCACGCTCGTCGCGTACGGCCCGATGGTGAAGGTCTGCCTGGAGGCCGCCGCGGCCGCCGAGGAGGAGGGCAAGTCGATCGAGGTCGTGGACCTCCGCTCGATGTCCCCGATCGACTTCGACGCCATCCAGGCCTCGGTCGAGAAGACCCGCCGGCTCGTCGTGGTCCACGAGGCGCCGGTGTTCTACGGCTCCGGGGCCGAGATCGCCGCTCGCATCACGGAGCGCTGCTTCTACCACCTGGAGGCACCCGTGCTGAGGGTCGGCGGCTACCACGTCCCGTACCCGCCGGCGCGGCTCGAGGACGAGTACCTGCCGGGTCTCGACCGTGTGCTCGACGCCGTCGACCGCTCGCTGGCGTACTGAGGACTGGGGCGTGACAACGATGACCGACACTTCCAACGCTGCTCGCTTCCGTGAGTTCAAGATGCCCGACGTGGGCGAGGGACTGACCGAGGCCGAGATCCTCAAGTGGTTCGTCCAGCCAGGCGACACCGTCACCGACGGCCAGGTCGTCTGCGAGGTCGAGACGGCGAAGGCCGCCGTGGAGCTGCCCATCCCGTTCGACGGTGTGGTGCACGAGCTGCGCTTCCCCGAGGGCACGACCGTCGACGTCGGCCAGGTGATCATCGCGGTGGACGTGGCACCGGGTTCCGGCGATGTGCCCGTGGCCGCCGAGCCCGTCCCCGCCCCCGCGCCCGTCGCGGAACCGGAGCCCGAGGCCGAGGCGCCGAAGGGCCGCCAGCCCGTGCTGGTGGGTTACGGCGTGGCCGAGTCCTCCACCAAGCGGCGCGCCCGCAAGGGCACGGAGGCGGCCCCCGCGGCCGCGGCCACGGCGATCCAGGGCGAGATGAACGGCCACGGCACCGGCCACACCGCGGTCGCCGAGGCCCGCCCGCTCGCCAAGCCGCCGGTCCGCAAGCTGGCCAAGGACCTGGGCATCGACCTGGCGACGGTCACCCCGACCGGCGACGGCGGCATCATCACCCGTGAGGACGTGCACGCGGCGGCGACGCCCGTACCGGCCCCCTCCGTGCCTGTTCCTTCCGTACCTTCCTCCGTACCGGTGCAGACCGAGGAGACGGTTCCGGCCCCGGCCGTGGCCGTCCCGGTCACGGCGGGTGCGCGCGAGACGCGTATCCCCGTCAAGGGCGTACGGAAGGCCATCGCGCAGGCGATGGTCGCCAGCGCGTTCACCGCGCCGCACGTCACCGAGTTCGTGACCCTCGACGTGACGCGCACGATGAAGCTCGTGGCGGAGCTCAAGGAGGACAAGGACATGGCGGGGGTGCGGGTCAACCCGCTCCTGATCATCGCCAAGGCCCTCCTGGTCGCGATCAAGCGGAACCCCGAGGTCAACGCCGCCTGGGACGAGGCGAACCAGGAGATCGTGCAGAAGCACTACGTCAACCTGGGCATCGCCGCCGCCACCCCGCGCGGACTGATCGTCCCGAACATCAAGGACGCGCACGACCAGACGCTGCCGCAGCTGGCCGCGTCCCTGGGCGAGCTGGTCTCCACGGCCCGCGAGGGCAAGACGTCCCCCGCCGCGATGGCGGGCGGCACGGTGACCATCACCAACGTCGGCGTCTTCGGCGTCGACACGGGCACGCCGATCCTGAACCCGGGCGAGTCCGCGATCCTCGCGGTCGGCGCGATCAAGCTCCAGCCCTGGGTCCACAAGGGCAAGGTGAAGCCCCGTCAGGTGACCACGCTGGCACTGTCGTTCGACCACCGCCTGGTCGACGGCGAGCTCGGCTCCAGGTTCCTGGCGGACATCGCCGCGGTCCTGGAACAGCCGAAGCGGCTGATCACCTGGGGGTAGTTGCCCCGGTGGTACGTGTTCGAGGTGGGCCCGCACGGAGTTCGTGCGGGCCCACTCGCGTGTGCGTGCTCGGGCCGAAGCGGGCGGCTCTGTCAGGCGGGGACGCCGGCACGGTTCAGGACGGCGGCCATCTCGCTCTCGGGGAGCGCGGGGTTGGCACCCGCACTGGAGGCCAGTTCGGGCACGTGAAGGGTCTCGCGGAGCCGGCGGATCGGCAGACGCGGATCACTGACCGCCGCCTGACGCGTCCAGACGGCGGGGTCATGGCTGAGCCGTTCGACCAGCGCGGGCGTGGCGGCCGGGTCCCGCACGGCCAGCCGACGGTAGTCCCCGTCCGGGTGGTCCGCGTAGCGGGCGGCGAGGCCCTCGCGGGGAAAGCGGGGGTGCGTCTGTGCCATCCAGGCGGAGAACGTCCCGCCGAGCCGCGCGTACACACGCATCAGGACCTCCTCCGGGGTGTCGGGGTGGTGAATACCCAGGAGGTTCTCCACCACCGGGTCCTCGACGCCTGCGAGGAGGTGCAGCAGGTCGGGTGGCAGGTAAGGGCTCCGGGCGGCGGTGCGCCGGAGCAGCGGGTGGGCGGAGGTCGCGGCCCGACGCAGCACCTCGGGGTCGGCGAGCCCGTCCCGTACCCACTGCACGCCGTCGCCCCTGTCGAGGTCCCCGACCGTGAAGTCGATCGCCATGCGCCGTGTCTCGTCCAGCTCGGGCCTGAGGGAGACGGCGAGCCGTACCGCCTCGTCTGGGTCGACGGCGAGACGCGCCACGAGGTCGGCGGGCAACGACGGGTTCTCGGCGAGGGCCGCCAGATGCGTCCTCTCGGCGACGCACCGTTCGGCGTCGGTCCGGACGAGGAGCCCGCGGCGCAGCGCCTCGGCAGCGGACTTCGGATCGCGGAGGAGTTCGGCGGTGACGCGTGCGTCCCGCCGGCACTCCCACAGAGCGGCGGCCCGCCGTACCTCGGGGTCGGGGTCGGCCAGCAGCGCCCACCGCTCGCCCGGCGCCAGGATCTCCCATGCACGCGCTGCACCCCGGCGCGCGGCCGGATCGTGGTGCGTAGCCAGCGAGGCCACGAACGACGGCACCAAGAGGGGCGAGTCCAGCAGGGCCGCTCGTACGGAAGCGTCGGGGTCGTCGAGCAAGCGGGCGCACACGGCGTCCGGCAGCGGCGCGACCGTCGTGCGCGGCTCGCTCCACTCGGGTCCGTACGCGAGGGCGGCCCGCACCTTGGGTGAGGGGTCGTCCGCAAGCCGGGCCCGCTGTGCGGGCTCGGCCCCGCCGCTCATCGCGAAGCCGATCCGGGCGCGCGGGTTCGGATGGGCCAGGATCACCGCGACCGCCTGATCGGGGAGTCCGGCTCGCTGGAGTGCGTAACGGGGCGGACCGTCACCGTCGCCGTCGAAGACCAGCAAGCGCAGCAGAAGCGGTGTCGGCAGCGCCGGATTGCGTGCGACTCCGTCCAGCGCGGATGCGTGGAACGCCACCATGATTCCCCCACCCCTGTGTATTCCCCGACGGGCCCGCGACCATGATCTCCCCTGTGTCCACCAGGAACCGCTGATCGGTATCGACTGTCCGGCCGGGTCTGCGCTGTCCGGGCGATTGGCCACGAGCCGCTCCGAGGGCCGACTACTCTGCGGGCATGCAGAGTCACCCGACGCAGTTACCCGAGGAGGCGTCCTGTGTCATCGAGTTGCGATCCCCAGCAGGCCCCCGCAGGCGACGTGGGCGCGGCGCTCATGATGATCGACTCCCGGCTCAAGAGCGTGTACGACGGCACGGCCGAGACCGATGCCGAACAACGGGCGCTGGTCGAGCAGTTCATCGCCTCGATGGGCCCCGGGGACGCCGATGACGTACTGGACGGCACCTGCACCCTCATCTACATGTTCACGACGTGGCTGCGGAAGGCTCATGAGGCCCACGACAAGGACGTCATCGAGTACGTGGTGCCCACCCTCGTGGCCTCGATGCGCATGATGCCCAAGAGCGTCGGCCCCGAGGCCATCCCCACCATGGCCGGCCTGGTCGTCGCCGCGGGCACCGGTCTGAGCCCCAGCCTGTGGCGCAAGCAGTACGGGGACTGGACCGAGGCGGAGATGACCCCTCTGGAGGCCACGGCCTTCCTGCTCGCGGAGCAGATCAACCGCATCACCGACGACCACGACTTCGCCACCCGCATGATCGCCGAAGCCCTGACCCGTGCGGACGAGGGCTGACGGGCCAGGCCTTCGCCGCGCGCTCCTCCGGATTCGCAGCCACCACGGTTCCGTACCCGCTTACCTACAGGCGCAGGGCGCCATGGAGAGGGACCTCTCCATGCTGCCCGACGAAGCATCAGCCGCTCGCCGGCCCGTCACTCTTTGATCGCCTCCGCACTCATCAAAGGGACGCGCCTTGTGCCTGCCCGTGACCGGCCGGCTGTCAGGACGGCACGGCGGGGCAGGTCGTGCCCCGAGGCGGGACTGCCAGGTCGGTGAGGTAGCCGTCCACGGCGTTCTCCATGCAGGGGCCGCTGGTGACGCTGCCGTGCCCCTGGCCCTCGTAGGTGAGGAGCACGCCGCTGCGACCGAGCTGCCGGGCCACCGAGACGGCCCACGGGTAGCCGGTGGCGGGATCGTGCCGCGCGTTGGACACCAGGATCGGTGGGGCACTGTGTGCGGCCAGGCGGTGCTGCGGGTTGGCGGTCGGCGCGCCCAGACATGCCGCCACCATGTGGATCGGCAGCAGGTAGGGCAGATCAGGCGCGGTCCTCCTCATCGCGGCGACGAGTGAGGCGTACTCCTGGTAGTCGCGTACGGGCAGGTGCCAGTCCGAGCAGAAGACCGGGGTGGCCGGAGGCAGCGGCGCCGTCGAGGTGGGCGACGCCGGCAGCGGCCTGCTCGCGTCCATCCCCGCGATCACCGTGGCCAGACCCGCGTAGTCGGCGTCATAGAACTTCCGGAACGCGTTCCTGTTGACCAGATCCGAAGGCGACAGCGACATGCCCGGCTTCGCCGGGTCCTCCAACTCACCGCGTCCGGCCCGGTCCAACAGGCCCTGCCAGACGGAGCGGACGTCGCGCCCGTGCAGCGCGCAGTTCGCGGCACCGTCGCACCACTTCACGAACTCCTGGAACGAATCCTCGGCCGTGGCCGCCTCTGAACGCAGGAAGTCCCGGGTGGTCGGGACGCTGTGGTCCATGACGCTTTCCAGCACCATCGCGCGCACGCGCCGCGGGTAGGTCTCGGCGTACTGCGCGCCGAGCAGGGTGCCGTACGAACTGCCGTGGAAGGTCAGCTTCCGCTCGCCGATGGCGGCCCGGAGAGCGTCCAGGTCCCGGACCGTCCGGGCGGTGTCGAGGTGGTCGAACACGGGGCCGGTACGGGCCCGGCAGTCGGCACGGAGTCGTGCGTTGTACGCCACGGTGGCGTCGAAATCCGCCTGGCTCCCCAGCTCCGGCGACGGCCGCTCGGCAAGCAGTCCGCCGGAGCAGGTCACCGGGTTGCTGTCGCCCACGCCGCGCGGGTCGAAGCTGACGATGTCGAACCTGCGGCGGACTTCGGGGCTGAACCGGCTGATACGGCCGACCACCATCTCCACACCCGAGTCGCCCGGCCCACCGGGGCCGAACACCATCGAGCCGATGCGTGCGCCGGGGTCGGTGGCCTTGCGGCGGGCCACGGCCAGATCGAGTCTCGGCCCGGCGGGGCGGTCCCAGTCGACCGGCACCGAAAGTACGGCGCACTCGGCTCCCGGCTTCGCCGGGTCGGCACACGGTGCCCACCGCAGGGCCCCGGCTGCCGCGGACGGTAACGCGTGGGCCGCAGGCTCGGCGGCGAGGCCGGTGGTGACGGCCATCGCGGCTCCCACGGCCATGGCCGTGCCGCGCGTGGCGATGAGCCGCAGCGCGGATCTGTCCTTGAACGGCATGGATCCTCCTGGTGGAGTGAGCGGTTGTGCCCGTGCCAGGCGTACGGCCCCGGCCGGGACGCTGCCGCCACGCTAGGTGCGCTGCCGCCCGTGCGGTGCCCGTGTCAGGGGTTTCTCCGGGTCGGATCGGGGGCCGCTCAGGGGCGTTCGGGGTGCAGGGCGAAAGGCGTTCGGGGCCGGGCGCCGGGGGAGGGGCTCCGTCGCGGCAAGGGCCACCCGATACGACCGGCCGTCACGGGCAGCCCGATATTGGGAGTGATTTGGGCGCTCGCTCGCGCATCCGAGGCCGTCCAGGAGCCTCTGCCGCGCCCATTTCGCTTCCAACTTTTCCGCCGTCGATGTCGGACGCCGCTGGGCGGGCCGTTCGCGTCACGGAGTTGCTGGTGTGTTCGCCCGCTGCCGCACGGTGAGTTCGGCGAAGACGGTCTTGCCGACGGTGCGCGGCTCGACGCCCCAGCGGTCGGCGAGCCGGGCGACGATGAGGAGCCCCCGCCCGTAGCAGTCGTCGGCGCCCGCCTTGCGCAGTCCGGGGAGTCGTTCGCCGCGGGGGTCGCTGACCTCGATGCGGAGGGTGGTGGCGGTGAGGGCGAGGTGTACCCGGAAGAGCCGGCCCCGCATGCAGCCGTGGAGTAAGGCGTTGGTGGCCAACTCGCTGACGAGGAGGGCGGCTTCGCCCGCGTAGCGGGGGTGCCCCCACTCGGCGACCAGCCGTGCGGCCCGGCGGCGGCAGAGGGTGACGCTGCGGGCGGTGGGCGTGTAGTCGAGGCGGTCCTCTTGGAGCGGGGGTGCCGGGGTGGGGTCGGGCTCGGGCTCGGGAGCGGGGGCTTCTTGGGTTGCGGTCATGGTCGCGTGCCTCTCTGTTGAGGTGCGGGCGGTGGCAATGCCGCGCCTGCGCTGGGCAGGGCGGTGCACTTCCGCTGACGGTTCCGCAGGGTGAGCGGCCGAGGCCCGACAGTAGCGACGCATAGTTCTCACGCTCAAGTGCTTCAGGAATATATTCCTCAAACGAGCTAACGGGCACTGCTTGATGGGTAGTTGCTGGCACACTGAGCACGATCAGCGGGAGGGCTACATGCAGAGATCCGGATCCGGCACAGGCAGCAAGCAGGCATCGACCGTGCTCGGCCGTCGCTTGGGTGGTGAGCTGCAACGGCTCCGCCTGGACGCTGGAATGACGCAACAGCAGGCGGCTGAGTACCTCAGCGCGACTGCGACCAAGGTCGTCAAGATGGAGAGCGGCTTGGTTCCAGTCCGTGATCCGGATATCCGGGCGCTGTGCCAGTTGTACGGGCTGACGGACCATGCTGTTCTCGTGGGGCTGCTGGACATTGCGAAGACGGACCGTGAGCGCAGAAAGATCAAAGGTTGGTGGGACGACGGGCTGGTACCTGGTGCGGCGTCCTATATCGCTATGGAAGACGGCGCACTCCGGAATCGGCAGTGGCAGCTCTCTTTGATCCCCGGTCTATTCCAGACGGCTGAGTACACCAGGGCTATGGGTGTGGCGGACTCGCTGTGGGAGAACCTGGACCAGGTCGAGGCAGTGGTATCGACTCGGGCCCGACGTCAGCAGCGGCTACACGGCGACAATCCGTTGCTGATGCACGCTGTGATCTGGGAGGCTGCCCTCAGGCAGATGGTCGGCGGCTCCGCGGTCATGAGGCGTCAGCTCAACCACCTGTGTGAGCTGGCTGAACTGCCCAACGTCCATATCCAGGTGCTCCCGTTTCGAGTAGGCGGGCACAGCGGGGTCAGCGGGCCGTTCAATATCTTGTCGTTCGGTGAAGATGAGGCTGTGGACGTGGTCCACATGGATACGCCGCGCTCTGAGATCTGGATCGAGGATGCGGAGCGGAGTGCGGTGTTTGCTGGGATGTTCAACAGCCTGTCGCGTTCAGGTCTGTCGCCTCACGACTCGATGCAGCTCATGCAGAGCATCGGTAAAGGGATGAGTGAGTGAAGTTGTTCCAGTTCGCCAAGTCCAGTTACAGCACCCTGGAGAACGACTGCGTAGAGGTCGCCCGCAACATCCCCGGCACCGTCGCCGTCCGCGACTCCAAACGGGCCGCCGGCCCCGTCCTCCTCCTCGCCCCCACCGCATGGGACGCCTTCCAGGCGGCCCTGCGCCGAGCATAGGTACCGGCGCCGGCGGGCCCACAACACGGGACCACCGACCCCGAACCCGACCCCGGAATTCGGCGCGTGGCCCTCAGTGGTCCACGGTCTCGGTCCACGGTCCCGGCAACGCCGCCCGGACGCCGTCCAACGCCTCCCGCGTCAGCGCGCGGACGTACAGCCAACCCAGCTCCGACTCCTCGTCCGAGCGGTCCTCGTGCACCAGGACATCGGCGCCCGCGTACCAGCGGTGCGCGTTGTCCCGGCCGCCGGGGGAAAGCAGCGGCGGTATGAGGGTGAGCGACCGCTCAAGGCGCGCGGCGTCGGGGGCCAGGCACTCGCGGCGCCACCCGCCCCAGTCGCCGCACAGAGAGTTCTCCGACATCACCGTCTCCACGCACGCGGCGGAGAAGCGGTCGGCGAACGGCTCCCAGTCGTCGTACGCCGGTGAACTCCCGTCGATCAGCACGGGCGGGTCGGTCTCCGTGATCCGGTCGAGCGGCACAGCGACCTGGTACAGCCAGAACCTCTCCGCCTGCCACATCAGAGCGGCGCCGTCCGCCTCCAACTCCTCGGGGGGCAGGAGCAGCCTCGACCCGTACAGCAGGTCGTGACGGCGCCCGAACCTGGAGTACAACTCCCGCATCGCTTCCGGCAGTCGAAACCCGAGCCGCAGCTCCGCAGCGGCGAGATCGGCCTCCGGGAAGCCGTCATCCGGCCCTGCCGGCGCGCCGAGACGTGCAGCGAACCGCTCGATGAAACGCCAGGCCGCCGCGGGGCCCGTGAGGGCCTCGGGAAGCTCTACGCGGAGATCGAAGGCCTCAGGCATCCGTACACCCGAAGGGCTTACCGGGCTGCCGACACCGTCCTCGCGGGATGTCGGCCTGGCAGCGTTCACCAGCCGACCAGGTCCATGGACCTGCGCGCGAGCCAGTCCGTAAAGGACACGGGCTGACCATTCAGGTTCAGAGGCAGGATCTGGTCGCAGCTGGCCCGGCCGTCGAACCACAGTGAGCCGTCGTGCGGACCGGTGACAACGAGCAGGGTCGAGAAGCCACAGCCGTTGTCCTGGATGAATACAGCGCCGGACGTCTTATGCTCCTGGAACACCTCGTATTCGGCGTTCCACTGCTCACACGCTGCCTGGTAGGCGCTGGGGTCCGGGAAGTCCTCCGGCAGCGGCTCGCGTGCGTCCAGCTCGTCCTCATAGGCGCGGTAGGAGTCGGGATGCGGGAAGGCGGTGGTGAGCAGGTCGTAGTTGGTGTCCGAGTCCCCATGCCAGCCCCAGCCTGCCGTGGATCGGCATAGACGGTTCACCGCGCCGCCGGCGTCCTGCCGGAGCAAGTATTCCCGGTACTGGTCCGGGAACGCGATGCCCAGTTCCGCCTCCGCTTCGCAGATCTCCACTTCGGACAACGGCGCCGCCGGGCAGGCACCCTGCCGCGAGGGGGAAGAGCTGAGCTCGTCAAAGCGCCGCCCCCGGGCCATGCGTTGTGCTTCCGCTATCCAGTCGGTCGTCATACGGGTGAGGTTAGACCGAGCGATTCGGACTCTGCCGTGATGTGGGAGCGCCCCGCCATGTTCTCGAGGTGTGAAGAACAAGCAGGCTCGTACTGCGATGTCGCACCGTGCGTTCTGCGGCATCTCGGCACAGCATCTTGGAGAGTTGATTGCCGAGCTCGCGACTGGCTGGGATGCACGATGTGAGTCAGACCGATACAAGCGGCGGCGTGGGGCCCGGAGCCGGAAGGCCGGCGCCGGACCCAAGTACGATCTCGTCTTCACCGACCGGGTCCTGGTGACGCTCGTCCGCCTGCGGACGGGACCGACCCACGAGGCACTCGGAGCGATCTACGACGTGGGCTCCTCCATGATCGGGCGGGCGATCCACGAGATCCGTCCGCTGCCGGCCACGCGTGGATTCGCCGTGCCCGACCGGCCCGGCCTTCGGCTACGAACACTGGAGGACGTGTTCGCCTGTGCCGCGGCCGAGAACGTCACGCTGCGGATCGACGGCACCGAGACCCAGGTCCGCCGCCCGCAGGCGCACTGCCCCGGACGCCGAGCCTTCGTCTCCGGCAGGCGTAGGCAGAACACGATCAAATCAATCGCGGGGCAGGCCGTAAGACTTGTCCCGCAACAGGGTGGCGCCCCGTACCGATCCCGGATCGGACCATGTCAGTGCCTGGTGACAGGATCCGAGGGTGCTGATCAAGGGATACGACGACGGCCCGCTGGTGGCGGGCGAGCCACTGCTGGCCCGCCTGGGCTTCTGGTCGAACTACCTTTTGGTGATGTGCAGTGACGGGGCATGTGCCGAGCGGCCGGCTCCGGAGTGGTTCGGCGATGACGGCGCCGATGCCGATGCCATGTCCGAGGTCCTCTTCGATCCCGAACGCTGGCCGACGTTCCGAGTGCCCGCCGAAGATGGTCCCGGAGCTGTGGTGATCTACCGCAATCTGGTCGGCGACTACGGCACCGACTACCTCCTCACTCACCCGGACAGGAGCTGCACCCAGCAGATCGCCAGCTGGGAAGGAGATTTCTCGGGTATCGGCCTGACTTGGCACGAACTGGTCCGCATCGCTGACAACCCTTCCATCGCGGCCGAAGGCGTCCAGGACACAGCCACCCGCCTGCTGCTGGTCCTTCCCCTCCTTGCGGACCCGGACCTGCCGGAGGCGGCTCGGGCAAGGCTCACCGCCTCCCTGACTGCGGTCGGCGCGCCACAAGACACGGCCTCCAACGCGGCGGAGCACCTGCTTGCCCACCTGGAGAGAAGGTCCCGCCATGATCCCACGTGGGAGTCTCCCCTGAGCGGCAGCCAAACGGCAGGTCAACCCTCATCGGCGTGAGGGCGCAGACGCGGTCTGCAAGGGCCGGTCGTGGGCCTTCCGCTGGGGGGATGCCGGACAGCGGGGCGGTCTGCCGCATCGTCAAGTCGGCCGCCAGTACGCCGTGACGAGCAGCGGCCGGTGGTGATCCATTGCAAGGGGTTCGTGGCAATCCCGGCGTGGATACGTCCGACTACGGTGTCAGCACGATCCTGCCGAAGACCTCGCCCGCGTCCATTTTCTGGTGCGCCAGGACGGCTGCGGCCAGTGGCAGCACCTCGTGCACCACTGTTTCGATCTCGCCCCGGCCCGCTGCGGCGAACTGCTCGTTCCGCACGGCACGCCGTTCGGCTGCGGTGACGGTGGCTGCGCTGAATGCGGCGAAGGACATCGACTTCTGGAACGCCGCCATGATCTTCGTGCCGAAGTCCGCCGGTGGCAGGCCCGCGACAGCGCCCACGGCCACCATGCGGCCGTTCGGGTTGAGCCGGTCGAAGAACGAGGGCATGTCCTTGCCGGCCACCACGTCGATGATGACGTCATAGCCTGCGGGAGACGGTTCCCCTCCGTCGCCGGAGCGGTCCAGCACGTGGGTCGCGCCGAGACGTCTCAGCCGCTCGCCGCGCCCGGCCGAGGAGGTGGTGACCGCCACTGCGGCGGCGCCGCCGCGAGCGGCGAGTTGCACCGTCATGATCCCGATGCTGCCGGCCGCACCACGCACCAGGACCGTCTCCCCCGGAGCGAAGTGGGCGTGGCGGAGCCCGAAGTGGGCCACCACGCCGGAGCTGCCGAGTGTCACCGCATCGACTGCGGACAGGTTCACGGGCAGGGAAACCAGCTCCTCGACCGGCGCGAGGGCCTGTTCGACGTAGCCTCCGCCGGTTCCCGTGAAGGCCCACACCCGCTCGCCGATCCACGACGCGTCGACGCCGTCGCCGACCGCGGTCACGGTGCCCGCCACCTCGCTGCCCGGGATGTGCCCCTCCTTGAAGCCGTAGGCGGCCAGGGCCCCGCTTCTGATCAGGGTGTCGACACCACCGACGCCCACCGCCTCGGTGGCTATCAGTACCTGCCCGGCAGCAGGTGCGGGTGCCGGAAGGTCGACAACAGCCAGGCCGTCAGGACCTCCGAACGTCTGGATCGAGATTGCCTTCAATGCGGTCTCCAGGTTGTCGGACAGCTCAAGCACGAGGGCTTCTACGTCCCGGACGGTAACGGACGCCCCCGTCCGTTTAGGTAAAGTGAGAGTGGTGACCGACCGTTTGCCTCATACGTTGCGTTCCGACGCGCTGGACAACCGCGAACGCATCCTCGACGCGGCCCGAGCACTGTTCTCCACCGATGGCCTGGACGTGCCGATGCGGGAGGTCGCGCGGCGTGCCGGGGTGGGACCTGCCACCTTGTACCGTCGCTTCCCGACCAAGCAGGTGCTGGTCGCCGAGGCCTTCGCGGACCAGCTGAACGCATGTCGCGCCATTGTCGACGAGGGGTGCGGCGATCCCGATCCGTGGCGTGGCCTGTGCCTGGTGATCGAGAGGATCTGTGAGCTGCACGCACGCGATCGAGGCTTCACCGAAGCTTTCCTGTCGACCTACCCGGAGGTGCAGGATGTCGCCGCAGGCCGGGAGTACACGGTGAAAGCAGTCGCCGGACTGGCTCGGCGAGCCAAGGAAGCGGGGCGCCTGCGGTCCGACTTCGTCATGGACGACCTGATTCTCGTACTCATGGCCAACAAGGGGATCCACGCCGCATCGACCGCCGGCCAGGTCAAGGCCTCCCGACGCTTCGCGGCGTTGGCGATCCAGGCGTTCGAAGCCTGCCCTCGGCACACACCACTGCCACCGGCGGCACGGCTGGCATCCGCAGCACCGGACAGCACCTGACCGTGGGCGAGCGGTGGGTGCTTCGCCGTCTCCACGGGCCCTTCTACCCTTGAGGGCAAGGCCACTTGGCCGTTGTGGACCTACCTGGACATCCGGGGGATGTCCCCCTGTGGATCCACCAGCCCGCCGGATGTCGCCCCCGCGCGCGTTCCGCGATCGTCGATCCCCTGACGCAGATCGCGTACAGGGAGAGGAACACCTTGCGACACGGGATTCCCAGGGCGGCAACGGCACTCGTAGCACTGGCCCTTGCCGGCGGGGCGATCGTCCCCGCCGCCGCGGCGCCACGGCCGACCGTCGACGGCGTCTGGCGGGTGAACGGCTACGGCACCGTCCTGTCGATCGCGCACGGGCGGCTGCAGCAGTACCAGACCACCGCGTTGGGCTGCCTCAGGGGCGAACCCGCGCAGCAGACCGCACCGGGTGTGTACAGGTCCGGCGACGGGACGCTCCTCACCGTACGGGCGTCCGGGTCGTTGCGGCTGTCCGGTTCGGCCGGGTACCGGGAACTGCGGCGGCTCGGCAGGCTTCCGGCCGCTTGCGAGCAGCCCGCAACCGATGACGGCCCGCTGACGACGTTCGACGTCTTCTGGCAGTCCTTCGAGGAGAACTACCCCTTCTTTGCCGCCAAGGGCATCGACTGGCATGCCGTACGCGACACGTACCGGCCGAAGGTGCACGCGGGCACGTCCAGGGACGAACTCTTCGCCCTCTTCAGCGAGATGGTGAAGCCGCTGCACGACGCGCACGTCACCGTCTTCGACGGCGAGCGCCGCTACTCCCAGGTCCGCCCGGGTACGGCCGATATCGGTGGGGATCTGGACACCAAGGTGAAGGACTACATCGTGCGGAGCGACCTGGACGGCGAGCCGCTGCGGGAGTTCGGGAACGGCCGGATCAGCTACGCGGATCTGCCCGGTGGGCAGGGCTATCTTCGGCTCTCCGGGTTCGCCGGCTACAGCAGCGAGGAGGGGCATGAGTACGCCGCAGAGCTGGCCGAGCTCGACAAGGCGCTGGATGCCGTGTTCACCGCCGAGCGCACGGCTTCGCTCACCGGTCTCGTCATCGACCTGCGGATCAACGGGGGCGGCGCGGACGCCCTCGGCCTGCACCTGGCCGAGCGCCTGACCGACTCCTCGTACACCGCCTACCGCAAGCGCACCCAGTACACCCGGCCGCAGCCCGTCCCCGTGAGGCCCGCTCGCGGGGTTCCCCGCTACGGCGGTCCGGTGGCCGTGCTGACGGCCGCGACGACGTTCAGTGCGGGTGAGACGTTCACCCAGGCCCTCATCGACCGGCCCGGCAGGACCGTCCGGATCGGGGAGAACACCCAGGGCGTCTTCTCGGATGCCCTGGACCGCACGCTGCCCAACGGCATGGCGGTCTGGCTCCCGAACGAGGAGTTCCTCACATGCCGGGGAGGGACCTTCGACGGCGCGGGCATCCCGCCCCACATCCGTACACCGGTCTTCACCGAGGAGGAGTTCGCGACGGACCACGACTCGGCCTTCGACGCGGCGGTCGCGGTGCTACGGGAGCAGAAGCTGTAGGGAGAAGCCACGTGTCCGTCCGGTGTGTCGGGTCACGGGTCTGTCCCAGCGGGCGGCGGCCGCGTACGAGTGCGCAACCGTGGCGGGACGTGCCCTCCCGGCAGGCCTGGCGGCGGGTTCCGGTTCGGCGCGCCCGGTGGGGAGGGGCGTACCGGCAGTCGGTGCGTGTAACAGGCATGTCTTGGGCGGTGGTTCGGCGGAACGGTGCGGCGGGCCTGCCGCTCTTGTGGATCAGTAACGCTCGCTCGTACCCGACTCGTACGGAGCGGCCGGTCCCGTTCACCGATGCTGAGGAAGAAATGATGCGCGCTCACAGGATCACCTTCGCCGCCCTGGTCGTTGCCGCCGGTCTCTCGCTCACCGCCTGCCAGAACGGCGACGACGGTGCGGCGGCGAGTGACCCGTCGTCGTCCTCCTCGGCCTCCGCCGCGTCCTCCTCGGGAGGCGGTTCGGGCTCGGGCGGTTCGGATCAGGACAGCGGGAAGGGCTCCGCCGGCAGCGGCTCCGACGACAAGGGCACGGCCGCCCCCGCCGACTCGGGATCCGGCTCCGGCTCCGGATCCGGCTCCGGTGACAACGGCTCGGCCCCCAAGTGCACCACCGACGGGCTGAAGATCACGGCGCAGGACGGTTTCATCGACGGCGACCCCGACGGCAGCGTAGTGGTGGCCTTGACGAACGGCAGTGGCGCCGACTGCGTGATCTCCGGGTTCGCGGGCGTCGACCTGAAGACCAACGCGGGGGACATCTCCGCCACGCGCAAGGGCGAGCCCGGTGACCCGTACATCCTCAAGAACGGCAAGGAAATCGACTTCTACATCAGCTACCCGCTCAATGAGACGGGCGGCTCCGGCGTCCGCATCACGGGGCTGGTGGTGACCCCGCCGAACGAGACGAAGTCGGTCACCCTCGACTGGCCGGGCCAGGCCTCGCTGCCCGTCACGGACGGTTCCGGCTCCCCGGTGCTGGTGGGCCCGATCGGCAGCGCCGGCCAGGGCGGCTGACCCGGGCGGTTCGGGCGCGGTCGGGAGAGAAGCCCCCGATTGCCGCGCCGGCGGCCCGGACACGCAGTCGGCGATGAGGGCGTTCGTGGACCAGGAACTGTGCGGGGCTGCTGCCCCCGGAAAGCAACCCGCTAGGGCGAAGTGACGGCCCAGGCCGCCTCGATCATCTCGAAGATCTCGACCACCGCGGCGTCCGGATCGGACGCCGTCCGGGCCAGCGCATGGGCGTCGATCGCGAACCTCGCGATCGTCCGGCAGGCCGTCGTGCTCCGTGACAGGCCGGGATCGGCGGCGATGGCTGTCGCCAGCGACTCCGCGTGGCGCAGCCTCATCCGCCGGGATCGGCGGCGATGGCTGTCGCCAGCGACTCCGCGTGGCGCAGCCTCATCGTCTCCTCGTACTCCCGCAGGACGGGTGAGGCGTCGATCATGCGCCAGACCGGGGTGCCGCCGTTGGCGGTGCAATGGTGCACCAGGGCGCGGATCTCGTGGCGCAGGGCGGGGATGAGCGGCTCGTCCGGCGCCCGGCCGGTGACCGCCTGTGTGAGGCGTTGCTCGAAGTCCTCGTCCTGCTCGAACACCAGGGCCTCTTTGGAGGCGAAGTGGGAGAAGAGCGTGGTGACGGCCACGTGTTCGGCGGTCCCGACGTTCTGTAACTCCTCGACGCCGAGGAGCCCCACGCGGGCCCCGGCCGCATACGCATCGCCGTGCGGGCGGCGGGGGTGAACCCGGTCGACTGGAGGATCCGTGAGGGCCAGGTCCTGGGGGCGCATCCGGTCGAGCTGCCCGCAGGGGTCGGGCTGGACGCCGCCGGGGTGGTGGACGAGGTCGGCGAGGGGGTCGCAGGGGTGGCGATCGGTGACGCCGTGTTCGGCGAAGGCTCCTGCACCTACGCCGAGTTCGCCGTGCTGTCGGCGTGGGCGGCCATGCCCGAGGGGCTGACGTTCGAGGAGGCCGCCGGATACCGTTCCTATTCAGTGAGCAGGAGTGAGTTTTGGACCCATGCCTGGTCGCTGCGGACATCCCGAACGGTTTTGGGTGTCCTGGTCGCCCGCGTTCTCGCCGCGTCCGGTGACACGGATCGTGTCCGTGGTCCGGGGGTGCGGGGGCGGGGTCCCTCACGCCCTTGTGCACCTGGTACGGCCTGGACGGTCCGATGCCCCGCACGATCACTCCGGTCGTGTGGGGGCGGTGCCGTCCGACGCCGGACCGGGTGTCCGAGGGCGCGTCGCCCGATCGCGATACCGGCGGCATCGTGACGGGACATTCTGCGGTGCGGGGTGGTCAGCGGTTTCTGCCAGTGCTGGCCGCCCCATATCGAGGTGTAGGCCGGATCCACTGCGATGATCGCCAAGCCCTGCTCGGCGGCCATGGAGACGAGTCGGGCCTTGAGTTTGCCGGTGGGGATGCCGGAGATCAGTTGCCGGAACCGTTTCCTGCGGCCGTGCTTCTCCCTCGTCTTCTCGGTACTGAAGTCGAGGTTCTCGATGGCGATCGCGCCCACACCGGTCTGCCGTGCCCAGTGCAGGAGTTGGGTCAGGGCGTGGCGGAGTTGTGCGTCGCGGTGGTGGGTGGTGCCGGTCAGGTTGTAGGCGAAGCGGTGGGGTTCGCCGACGGGGTTGCCGTGCGGGTCGAGGTGGTACGCGGCGAAGTGGTCGGCGTTGGTGTCGACACCGATCACACCTGCGACCCGTGCGGCCTGCCACGGGATGGTCTGAACGGTGGGGCGTTGCCAGGACGCGGTCAGGTACCAACGGTCCCGGGTGGTGTCGTAGTGGATGCGGTAGGCGACCGCCCGGTTCGCCTCGATACGGTCGGCCCACTCCACACCCCGGTGCGCGAACGCCACCGTGGTGGAGGTGAGGGTGTAGCGGCCATGTGTGGTGTTGGCCAAATGAACCAAGGGTGCGGGCAGTTTGATGGACACCCGGCCGTCCGGGGTGACGCGGATCGTTTCGTTCCCGTACCGCTTGCCCGACTCACCGTCCGCCGCCAGGAACCAGCGTTCCGCCTCCCACCTCTCCCGCCACTCGGCCTCGGTCAACCCCGCCTCGGCGAGGTGGTGGCGGGTGTTGAGAAGCCGTTTCCCGCCCCGTACGACCCGGACCCGCCCTGCTTGCCAGTCCGTCACTGCGGCAGTGTGCCGGTGTTCCAGGGCGTGGAGGCGGCGGGATTTGTGGAACCACTCGCTCCTGGACCGGTAGCCACCCGGGGCGCGCTTGGTGCCCTTCGCTCCGACCGGGAGCGACAGACGGTGCTTCAGCGTCCTGATTCCGGCCTCAAGACTGCGGATGTGTGCGGCCTGGCAGCGCCGGGCGAGCGCCCACTGATCGTGACTCGCCTTCGTGATCGCCCCGGCGATCCTGGATGACGACTCCTTCGTCAGCTCCCGCTTACGCCCGGCCCAGGACTCGGCGTTGTGGTTCGGGCCGTCCGCGCACCTGGCCTTCAGGTCACGCGAGGCCAGAGCCCCCTGGTGGGCGCCAACGACCCGCAGCACGTGCTGGTCCTGCGGGGTGAGGTGCTTGAGACGGTCCCGGACCGCCACTCCGGACGGACCCGGCGCCACGAACGGCGCAGCCAACTCACGCAAACCATCCACCACCACACCCCCTCCCCGGAACTGCCGAGCAACCCTTCACCCGGCACAACGAACAATCCTCGACAAGGTCACCCATTCGACCCCGAAACGTTCGTTCCCACCCTCACCCCTCAAGCCACGGGACTCACTTCCGGGTACCAAAACGCACTCATATACATAGGAACGACAGCAGTTCACAACCCCTCCGTGGTGGAGACCGCGTTGCGCATCATCCGCGAGGTCGGTGTGGAACCCGGGCAGACGCTGCTGGTCAGCGGTGCGTCAGGAGGAGTCGGATCGGCGGTGGTGCAGATCGCCCGCGACCGCGGCATCACGGTGATCGGTACGGGCGGAGCCGCGAACCAGGACTACCTGCGTGGCCTGGGCGCCCTCGCCACGACGTACGGCGAGGGCTGGGTCGAGCGGGTGCGTCGGCTCGGGCCTGTCCACGCGGCGCTCGATGTGGCCGGCTCGGGCGTGATCCGGGAGCTCGTGGAGCTGACCGGGGACCCGCACAAGGTGGTCTCCATCGCCGATCTCGCCGCACCGGAACTCGGCGTCCGGTTCTCCGGGGTGGCCGGGAGCGTGCCGGACGCGCTCGCGGAAGCCGCCGGCCTCATCGCGCGGGGGAGGCTCCACATCCCGGTCGAGAAGACGTACCCGCTCGCCGACGCGGCGGCGGCCCACGTGGACAGCCGGGCCGGCCACACCCGCGGGCGCAGGGTCCTGGTCGTCTGAGCCGAGTCCGGGTCCGGGTCCCGCGCAGGGTGCAGGGATCGGCGGACCGGGGCCCGCCGGTACGGGGCGGCGGCCGGCCCCGGGCCCCGGTGCACGTGGTCATCCGCAGGGGCGAGCCGGTGCGGACGGTGGTCGCTTCGCGGCCTCCGCGGATCGCGCATCAGGCGTTCTGCGGTGACCGTGAGGACCCGTCGGCCGCCGGTTCACCGACCGCACCCCGGGGACGGTGCGGTCCTCGGCGCTCACGGCCGGGCCGGCGGAGGCCGATGACGACGCCCGCGGTGACGAGAAGTGCCCCGATGACGTCGGCGGGGCCCGCCCGGCCGAGGCCGAGGGCGACGGTGGTGAGCAGGGCGCCCACGGGTACGAGGCCGGCGAAGAGGCCAGCGCGGTCGGCGCCGAGGCGGCGCAGCGCGTCGTACCAGAGGAAGAACGCGGCGGCGGTGACGATCGCGCCGAGGTAGATGAAGGCGGCGGCCTCACCGGGGGCGGGCAGCCGCAGGGCGTCCGTACCTTCCAGGGCGAGGCTCGCGGCCAGCAGCAGGGGCACGGACAGGGCGGCGGGGTAGGCGGCGACCCGCAGGGGGCCGATCTTCGGCAGCAGCGGGATGGCGAGCAGGGAGAAGGCCACCTCGCAGACGAGCGCGCCGAGTGACAGCAGGAGGCCCTCCAGGCTGCCCGAGCCGAGTCCGGCGGCGACGGCTGCGCCGAGTGCGACCACGAGCGCGGCGCCGACGGTGTGCGGGGCCGGGCGACGGCGCTCCATCAAGGGCCCGAGGAGGGCGAGGACGAGGGGGACGGCTCCGACCACGGTGCCGATCATCGCGGGGCCTGCGTGCCGGGTGGCCGCGACGAGGAAGAGATTGAAGCCGGCCAGGCCGGTGGCGGACAGTGCGGCCAGGAGTACGAGATCACGTGCCGTCAGGCGGACACGGGGCAGGCGCTGGTGGCGTACGACGACGAGCAGGATCGCTGCGGCGAGCGCATAGCGCAGAGCCTGTCCTGCTAAGACCGGATAGTCGGCGATGGTGGCGGACACGGCTGTCGAGGTGCCGACGAGCAGCATGGCCGATGCGGCGCCGATGGAGGCGGATTTCATGCTGCGTGCTCCCGCTGCGTCGAGGCGGTGGCCGACGGGGCGGTGAGGACCTTGCGGGTGACGCGCTCGGCGATGGCGGCGACCAGGGTGCGGGGGCGGCGGGGTGTCAGGTGGGCGCCGAGGGCGTTGCTGAATCCGGGGGCGACATAGCCGCGGTCGCGGTCCAGGGCGCGCAGGGCTGCGCGTACGACGGGTTCCGGAGTGGTCATCGAGCCGGTGACGGCCGCCTTGCGGGTGCCGATGGTCTCGAAGAAGGCGGTCTCGACCGGGCCGGGGCACAAGGTGAGCACGCGGATGCCGCGCCGGCGGTACTCCTGACGCAGGGCGAGGCCGAAGTTGAGCACGAAGGCCTTCGACGCGCTGTAGACGGCGAAGTACGGGGACGGCTGGAAGGCGGCGTTGGACGCGACGTTGACGACCGCGCCGCTGCCGCGCTCCAGCATGCCGGGCAGCAGCAGGTGGGTGAGGTCGACGAGGGCGACGACGTTGACCATGAGCTGGTCGTGGTCGCGGGCCCAGGGGATTTCCTCGAATCGGCCGCAGGTGCCGAAGCCGGCATTGTTGACCAGCAGGTCGACGTTCAGGCCGCGTTCTGCCAGCTCGTCGGCGATGCGGCGGGCCGCGTCCGGCTCGGCGAGGTCCTGGACCAGTACATGGGCGCGGACGCCGTGGTGGGCGATCAGTCGCTCGGCGAGCGCGGCGAGCCGGTCGCCGGACCGCGCCACCAGGATCACGTCGTGCCCCTGGGCGGCGAGCTGCTCGGCGAACTCCGCGCCGAGCCCGGACGATGCTCCGGTGACGAGGGCGGTGCTGTGCATGAGTTCCTCCTGCGATCGGCGGCAACTAGGACGTGACAGTACTAGTAACTGGAAGAAATGCAACAGCGATGATGCATATATGGCTGGGATCGCATCTTGGTTGTACTGTGTTTCAGGGCAAGTGGTCGAATGGGAGGCGTAATGGGCGAAATGGCGGCACGACCGCTGCGGGCGGACGCGGAGCGCAGCGTGCGCGCGGTCCTGGAAGCGGCCGAGCGGGTGCTCGCCGAGGACCCCGGCGCATCCATGGAGCAGATCGCCGTGGCTGCGGGAGTGGCCCGGACGACGATCCACCGGCGGTTCGCGAATCGGCAGTCGCTGATCGAGGCGCTGGCGTTGTCGGCGGCCCGCCAGCTCGCCCAGGCGGTGGACGACGGCCGGCCGGACACCGCGCCGCCGCTGGTGGCGATGCACCGGATCACGGCCAATGTGCTTCAGGTCAAGGGCGCTTGGGCCTTCGCCCTGGGGCTGCCGGCGGATCCGGACAGCGAGGCCGCCGTCCTTCAGCAGGACATCGACCGCCGCTGCGTCGCCGTGTTGCAGCGGGCCCAGGCGGAGAAGGTCATCGACTCGGCGGCCGACCTGGAGTGGGTGCGCCGGGTCTACTACGCGCTCATCGGGGAGTCCCTGCGCGGCAACGCGGACGGTTCCGACCCGGACGGCGCCGACCCGGACGCGGCCGCCGCCCGCATCATCGACACCCTGCTGCACGGTGCGGGGCCGCGCGCCTGAAATGGGGGCGGCCGGGCGTCTTCGCGGGACGGGTCGGCGGTGGGTGAACACGAAGGTGCCCGGCGCATGCGAGACCGCACGCGCCGGGCACCTTCGTGCACATTCCTGCCGCTGCGGTACTTCCGTGGCGCAGGGCTACTTCCGTACCGCTGCGGTACTTCCGTGGCGCAGGGCTACTTCCGTACCGCTGCGGTACTTCCGTGGCGCAGGGCCACTTCCGTACCGCTGGGCTACTTCTTGAAGCCGTAGTCCATGAGCTTCTTCGCGTCAGCCGTACGGGTGGTCTCCGAGGTGGAGGTCAGGACCGTACCGATGACCGTCTTGCCGCTGCGGGTCGCGGCGAAGACCAGGCAGTACTTGGCGGTCGGGCCGGAGCCGGTCTTCACGCCGATCGCGCCGCTGTAGGTGCCCAGCAGCTTGTTCGTGTTGGTCCACGCCATGTAGCGGTAGCCACCGCTCTTCGTGGTGACCTTCTGCTTCGTCGACTTCGTCTTCACGACCGTGCGGAACGTGGAGTACTTCATCGCGCTGCTCGCGAGCTTCGTCAGGTCGCGCGGGGTCGAGTAGTTGGACCCGTTCCCTATGCCGTCGAACGAGTCGAAGTGCGTGTTCTTCAGGCCGAGGGTCTTCGCGGTGCTGTTCATCTTGCCGATGAACGACTTCACCCGGGCCGCGCGCGTGGTGCCGGAGCCGAACTTGTCGGCCAGGGCGTACGCGGCGTCGCAGCCGGACGGCAGCATCAGGCCGTACAGCAGCTGGCGGACGGTGACCTTGTCGCCCACGATGAGGCGTGCCGAGGACGCGCCCTTGGAGACGATGTAGTCGCTGTACGCCTTCTGGATCGTGACCTTGGAGTCCAGGTTCAGGCCCTTCTGGGCCAGCACCACCCGGGCGGTCATGATCTTCGTGGTGGAGCCGGTGGAACGACGGGTGTCCGCGGCCTTGGTGAACAAGGTCTTCCCGGTGCCGTTGTTCATCACGAAGCCGCCCTTGGCGACGATCGTCGGTGTCGGCGGCGTGGCGGCCTGTGCCGTGGAGGCGAACGCGCCGCCCGCGATGACGGCACCTGCGGTGAGGGCCACCGTGGCGGTGACGGAAACGCGCCGTATGCCCTTAATGCCGAGTTTCAACTTGAATGCTCCAAATGCCCCTGGAATGCGGCCACATGAGGGTGCCGCGCGCTGATGAGACTTATGAGTGCGATGAATGGTTGTGGCGTGTGAGAGGTGATTTTCTACGACATCCGGGGCGAGGCATTCCGGATGTCGTGTGACGGGGGCTTCGCTCGATTCCGGATGCTGTGACGTGCGGGGTTCTGCCCGATTTCCGGATGTTGTGCGGCGGGGAGTCTGCCCGATTCCGGATGCTGCGCGGCGGGGGGTTCCGCTCGATTCCGGATGTTGTGCGGCAGGAATTCCGCTGGATTCCGGCTGGGGCGGACGTCCGGATCGTGGACCTGGTCCCTCATGCGTTCATGTTGTATCTATGCTGTGCGCATGCCTGCCCCAGCCCCGTCCCCCGTACGCCCGCCCGTGAAGCAGCCCCCCGCCGCCGACCGCGTCTACGCACACATCAAGGAGGCGGTCCTGGACCGCCGCTACGAGGGCGGGACGCTTCTGACCGAAGGCGATCTCGCGGAGGCCGTGGGGGTCTCCCGTACGCCCGTGCGCGAGGCGCTGCTGCGGCTGGAGGTCGAAGGGCTGATCAAGCTCTACCCGAAGAAGGGCGCCCTGGTGCTCGCGGTCTCCGCCCAGGAGATCGCGGACGTCGTGGAGACCCGGCTGCTGGTCGAGGAGTTCGCCGTACGCAAGGCGGTGCCCGCGTCGGCGAAGCTGATCGCCCGGCTGGAGGAGCTCCTGGAGGAGCAGCGGCAGATGTCGGACGCCGGCGATCTGGCCGCCGTCTCCGTGAAGGACCGCTGCTTCCACGCCGAGATCGTCCGCCACGCGGGCAACGAGATCCTCTCCCGCCTCTACGACCAGCTCCGCGACCGGCAGCTGAGGATGGGCGTCGCCGTCATGGAGGCCCACCCCGGCAGGATCGCCGCCAACATCACCGAGCACGGTGAGCTGCTCGAAGCGATCAGGTCCGGGGACGCGGACGGTGCCGCACAGGTCGTGCGCCGCCACGTCAGCCGGGTCAAGGTGCTGGTCAGGGGTGAGGACCGGTGAGCTCCGCCGCCGCCCCCACCCTGTCCCTGCCCGGTGATCCGCCCGGCGGCCGGCGTGCCGCCCGGGTCTGGGGCATCGGTGTCGCCGTCTACTTCGTCGCGATCATCTTCCGCACCAGCCTGGGTGTCGCCGGACTGGACGCCGCGGACCGGTTCGACGTCAACGCCTCGGCGCTCTCCACCTTCTCCATCCTCCAGCTGCTCGTCTACGCGGGCATGCAGATACCCGTCGGGCTGATGGTGGACCGGCTCGGCACCAAGAAGGTCCTCGCCATCGGGGCCGTCCTGTTCACCCTCGGACAGCTCGGATTCGCGCTCTCCCCCTCGTACGGCACCGCGCTCGCCTCCCGCGCCCTGCTGGGCTGCGGCGACGCGATGACGTTCATCAGCGTGCTGCGGCTCGGGGCGCGCTGGTTCCCGGCCCGGCGCGGGCCGCTGATCGGGCAGGTCGCCGCCCTCTTCGGCATGGCGGGCAACCTCGTCTCGACCCTGGTCATCGCCCGGTCCCTGCACGGCTTCGGCTGGACCAGCACCTTCGTCGGCAGCTCGCTGGCCGGGGTCGTCGTGCTGGTGCTGCTCCTGCTCTTTCTGAAGGACCACCCCGAGGGGCACGAGCCGCCGCCCGCCGAACACGCCGGCGGGGCGTACGTGCGCAAGCAGATCGCCGCCGCCTGGCGGGAGCCCGGCACCAGGCTCGGGATGTGGGTGCACTTCACCACGCAGTTCCCGGCCATGGTGTTCCTGCTGCTGTGGGGCATGCCGTTCCTGGTGGAGGACCAGGGGCTGAGCCGGGGGACCGCCGGGGAACTGCTGACCCTGGTCGTGCTCTCCAACATGGCCGTCGGCCTCGTCTACGGGCAGATCATCGCCCGCCACCACACGGCCCGGATCCCGCTCGCGCTCGGCACCGTCGCGATGACGGCCCTGCTCTGGGCGTCGGTCATCCTGCACCCCGGCGACCACGCCCCGATGTGGCTGCTGATCACGCTGTGCGTGGTGCTCGGCTCCTGCGGGCCCGCCTCGATGATCGGCTTCGACTTCGCCCGCCCGGCCAACCCGCCGGAGCGCCAGGGCACCGCGTCCGGCATCGTCAACATGGGCGGCTTCGTCGCCTCGATGACCACGCTGTTCGCCGTCGGTGTGCTGCTGGACGCGTCCGGCGACAACTACCGCATCGCGTTCGCCTCGGTCTTCGTCCTGGAGACGCTCGGGGTCGCACAGATCCTGCGGCTGCGCCGGAAGGCCGCCCACCGGGAACGGGAGCACCACGTGATCAGCCGCGTGGAGGCCGTGCACGTGCCCGCGTGACTCCGCGGAACGGCCGTGCACGTGCCCGCGTGACCCCGTAAAACGGCGGTGCGCCCGTCCCCCCTGCGGGGCGGGCGCACCGGTTGCCGTGACTCGTGACTACGGGGCGATGACTACGGGGTGGCGGCTACGGGGTGACGGCGAAGTTCTGCAGGATGGCGGCGGCCAGGTCCTGATCGCCCTCGGCCTTGACCCGGTCCGCGACCGCACCGGCCCGTACCCGCCCGCAGGCGAGGCGGACGTACGTCTCCCAGTCCATCGCCAGCGTCACCGCGGGACCCAGCGACGGCGCACCGTCCACCGAACCGCGGCCCTCCGCGTCGACCCGGACCGTGCGCAGGAACTCCACCGGCCCGTGCACATCCAGCACGACCGCCGAGTTGGGCGGGGCGCCCGCGTCCTTGGCGACCACCTTCGGCAGCCCGGCCAGCAGGGTGTCCCGGACGATCGAGGAACCGGGGGAGTCCAGATTGCCCGGCCGGCCCAGCGTCGTACGCAGATCCTGCTCGTGCACCCAGACATCGAAGACGCGCATCCGCAGCGCCAGTTCGAGGGTCTGCTCGGCGCCCAGCGGCGCCCGCGTCATGGTCTCCGGGTCACGCGACTCATTGCGCAGCTGACGGGCCCGGCGGATGATCGTGTACTCCAGCTCGGAGGTCATCTCCGGCGCGGTGTGATGGCGCCGCACATCGACCTGCATCTCCATGTAGCGGGCGAAGTCGCTCTGCACATGGTAGAGATCGCGCGGCAGTGTGTGGATCGGGCGCGGATCGCCGAGCTGCTCGCACTCCATACCGATGATGTGCGACACGATGTCGCGCACCGACCAGTTGGGACATGGCGTACGGCCGTTCCACTCCCCCTCGGTGAGCGGGCTCACCAGCTCGGCTATCGACTCGATGGAGTGGGTCCAGGCGTCGGCGTAGGTCTGGAGGATGGGATGGACGGTCACGGGACCCCTCGTGCGGTTCTGCGGTGCATGGGCTGGAGAGCTTGGGCGCGGACTGCGGGCTGCTGGCTGCAGTGAGGTTCGGTCGGTCCAAGTTACGCTGCGAGCAGGCACCCCGGCAGTGCTTTCGTGTGACGATCGTAGGCCCGTGTTGACGGCTCGAATGCCAGGACGGTGGTAGTGTGCGCGCCTCTCTCATCCAGATCGCAGTAGACCCGGACGAATCCGTCAGTTCCCGTAGGGAACGTGCGGCTTCACTGGTCGCCGCCCAGCGGGGCGCTGACCTGGTGGTCCTGCCCGAGCTCTGGCCGGTCGGGGCCTTCGCCTACACGGAGTTCGAGGCCGAGGCCGAACCGCTGCGGGGCCCCACGCACGAGGTGATGGCCAAGGCCGCCGCGGATGCCGGGGTCTGGCTGCACGCCGGTTCCTTCGTCGAGCGGGCCGCCGACGGCACGCTGTACAACACCACGCTCGTCCTCACCCCCGAGGGCGAACAGGCCGCCGTGTACCGCAAGATCCATCGCTTCGGCTTCGACAAGGGCGAGGCGGTCATGATGGGGGCCGGCGACGAACTGGTGACGCTCGCCCTGCCGCAGACCACGATCGGCCTCGCCACCTGCTACGACCTGCGCTTCCCGGAGATGTTCCGCGGGCTGGTCGACGCGGGCGCCGAAACCCTGGTCCTCGCGGCGGGCTGGCCGGAACGCCGCCGCGCCCACTGGACACTCCTCGCCCGGGCCCGCGCCGTGGAGAACCAGGCCTACGTCCTGGCCGTCGGCTCGGCCGGCACCCACGGCGGGGTCCAGCAGGCCGGACACAGCATCGTCGTCGACCCCTGGGGCGAGGTGCTCGCCGAGGCAGGGGCGGACGAGGAGGTGCTGAGCGTGGAGTTCGACCCGGCCAAGGTCGCCACCGTCCGCGACCAGTTCCCCGCACTCAAGGACCGCCGCCTGGGGCTCGCGCCGCCGGTGGGTCTCGGATAGCCGGTCGGGGCTCGCGCCGCCGACTGGCCTCGGACAGCTGCCCGGGGGCTCGCGCCGCCGACGGGTCCGGGACAGCCGGATGCCTCGCCATCGGCCGGTGCCTGTTTCACGTGAAACAGGCACCGGCACGCCTCAGCCCGCGTGCTCCTTCTCCGCGAGCACGATCACGCACACCGCCACGGCGATCAGCAGCCCCGCATCGGCGTCCTCGCGGACGACATCGATTCCGTACGTGTCCCGGACGGTCAGCCAGCGGCGCGAGATCTGGGCCAGCAGCTCCCCGTCGTACTCCACCGCGAACTCGCGGTCCAGGATCTTGCCGCTGACGTCGAGCTCGGTGCCGTCCACCAGCGTCACCCGGTAGTGATTGCGCAGCAGCGACAGCCGCTTCCGCTTCACCTTGGCGAGCTGCTCGCCGCCCCGCTCGATGAGCATCGTGTCGCGCAGACTGAGCAGCTTCTGCTTGATCTCGACGACGATCCGGCCCTGCGCGTCCTTCAGCTCGAAGGTGTCGCGCACCCGCATGGCCTTGCCGTCGACGAGGAACGCCTTGCGCCCGTCCGCATCCTCGATCCAGTAGTCGTCGCCGATGCCGAACAGTCGCTCACGTACGAGAAGTCTCATGGCTCACAGGTTCCCCGAGCCCTCCGCGGAATGCGTGGACGCCACGGTGAGGTTGACTGTTCACATGGCAACACGTGCGCGCGTCAGGGCCCCCGAACTGGTCGGCAAGGGCGGCTGGCTCAATACAGGCGACCAGCAGTACACCCTCGCTGACCTGCGAGGGCGCATTTTGATCTTGGATTTTTGGACCTTTTGCTGTGTGAATTGTCTGCACGTCCTCGATGAGCTGCGCGAGCTGGAGGAGAAGCACCGCGACACCGTGGTGATCGTCGGCGTGCACTCGCCGAAGTTCGTCCACGAGGCGGAGCACCAGGCTGTCGTCGACGCCGTCGAGCGGTACGAGGTGCACCACCCGGTGCTGGACGACCCCGAGCTCGTCACGTGGAAGCAGTACGCCGTGCGCGCCTGGCCGACGCTCGTCGTCGTCGACCCCGAGGGGTACATCGTCGCCCAGCACGCGGGCGAGGGGCACGCCCATGCCATTGAGAAGCTGGTCGAGGAGCTGGAGGCCGAGCACGCCGCGAAGGGCACTCTGCGGCGCGGTGACGGGCCCTATGTGGCGCCCGAGCCGGTGGCCACCCATCTGCGGTTCCCCGGGAAGGCGCTGGCGCTGGCCGACGGCGGGTTCCTGGTCTCCGACACCACCCGCCACCGGCTGGTCGAGCTGGACGAGGACGGCGAGAGCGTCCGCCGTCACTTCGGGACCGGTGACCGCGGATTCGCCGACGGCGGGCCCGACGAGGTCCGGTTCAGCGAGCCGCAGGGTCTGGCGCTGCTCCCGGACGGGCGGATCGCCGTCGCCGACACCGTCAACCACGCGATCCGTGCCCTCGACCTCACGACCGGTACGACGACCACCCTGGCCGGCACCGGCCGTCAGTGGTGGCAGGGCGCCCCCACCAGCGGCGCGGCCCGCGAGGTCGACCTCTCCTCGCCGTGGGACGTCGCCTGGTTCGACGGCCGGCTGTGGATCGCCATGGCGGGCGTGCACCAGCTGTGGACGTACGACCCCGAGGGCTCCACCGTGCGCGTCGAGGCCGGCACGACCAACGAAGGGCTGGTCGACGGTCCCGGCGCGGAGGCCTGGTTCGCCCAGCCGTCCGGGCTCGCGGCGACGCCGGACCGGCTCTGGGTCGCCGACTCGGAGACCTCCTCGCTTCGCTACGTCGACCGGGAGGGCGCCGTCCACACCGCCGTCGGCACCGGCCTCTTCGACTTCGGCCACCGTGACGGCCCGGCCGGGCAGGCGCTGTTCCAGCACCCGCTGGGCGTCACCGCGCTGCCGGACGGATCCGTCGCCGTGTGCGACACGTACAACCACGCCCTGCGCCGTTACGACCCGGCGAGCGACGAGGTCACCACGCTGGCCACGGATCTGCGCGAGCCCAGCGACGCCGTACTGGTGGACGGCGATCTCGTGGTCGTCGAGTCCGCCCGGCACCGGCTGACCCGGCTGCGGCTGCCCGAGGAGGCGGTACGCGTGGCGGACCAGGCGCACCGCACGCAGCGCGCCGCCACCGAGATCGCCCCGGGCACGCTCCGGCTCGATGTCGTCTTCCAGGCGCCCGCCGGTCAGAAGCTCGACACCCGGTACGGGCCGTCGACCCGGCTGCTGGTCTCCTCGACCCCGCCGGAGCTGCTGGCCGGGGGCGAAGGAGCCGGTACCGACCTCTTCCGCGACCTCGTCCTGGCCGACGGGGTGACCGAGGGCGTCCTGCACGTATCGGCGATGGCCGCGTCCTGCGACGACGACCCGGCGAACGAGTACCCCGCCTGCCATGTCCACCAGCAGGACTGGGGCGTTCCCGTCCGCGTCGGTGCGCAGGGGGCGACCCGGCTGCCGCTGGTGCTCGCCGGAATGGACGAGCAGGGCTGAGCGGGGCGGGGGGTGTCGGGCGGGAGCGCTCACCGCCCGACACCCCCCGCCCGACCGCTCCGCCCGGCACTCCCGCCCGACCGCCCCGCCTCACCCGTCGTCGGCCAGTCGCCGGGCCGCCTCCTCGTGCCGCCGTACGTACTCCGTCGTGGCCGTCACCCGCAGCAGCGCCGTCAGCGCCCGCACCGCGCCCTCGTCGTACCCGGCGCGTTCCGCCTCCGCGGCCGCCAGGTCCAGCAGCCGTATGCCTTCGTCCTCCGCGCCCAGGGCCAGGTGCGCCTCGCCGCTGACGGTCAGCAGCAGCACCCGGCGGGCCGCCTCCTCGTGCTCGGGCCCCAGATCGAAGGCGGTCCGGGCGGAGTCCAGGGCGTCCTGCGGGCGGCCGGCGGCGAGCTGCAAGCGTGCGAGGTGCTGAAGGGCGAGCATCTCGGTGTGCGCGTCGGGCTCCCTCCTGGCCAGTTCCAGGGCGCGTTCGCAGCCTTCCAACGCCTCGTCGAGCCCACCCTGCTCGGCCTGGACGATGGCCAGGTTGATCAGCGCGGTGGCTTCGCCGAGCCGGTCACCGGCCTGCCGGGCCAGGCCCGGGGAACGCTCGAGCAGCGTGACGGCCTCGGTGAGCCGGCCCTCCTCCGTCAGCACCCAGCCGAGCAGATTGCGCACCCGGGACTCGGCGTACGGATCGTCCTGGGCGACGGCCGCGTCCAGCGCCAGTTCCAGCATCGGGGTCCAGCCGTCCCGCACCCGCCACACCACGTGCGGCCACTGGAGCAGGATGATCCGCCAGGCCCGGTCGTCGAGCCCGGCGCTCCGGGCGGCGGCAGCGGCGAGCGCGAGGTCCTCGCGTTCGGTGGCCAGCCAGTTCATCGCCGATGCCCGGTCGGTGAAGTCCCTTACGGCGGCCGGCCGGTGGTAGTCGTCGGGCAGTACGAAGCAGGGCTCACCGCCGGGTTCGGCCGTGTCGGCGGCGGCGAGCGCGGTGGCGATGCAGTGGTCGAGCACACCGATGAGCGCGGCGGGACCGGACGCGGGGTCCAGGCCCCGGGCGTACAGGCGCACCAGATCGTGCAGCACCCAGCGCCCGGGACCCGTCTCGGTGACGAGGTGGGCGGCGGCGAGCCGTTCCAGCGCCGCCGCGGCGACGACCGGGTCGCTGCCGGCGAGGGCGGCGGCCGTGTACGGGTCGAAATGGCTGCCCGGGTGGTGCCCGAGGCGGGTGAAGTGGTGGACGGCGTCCGGCGGCAACTGCTGCACGGTCAGCCGCAGCGCGGCGGAGACCCCGGTGTCCTCCGCGTCGAGGTACGTCAGCCGGCTGCGTTCGTCGGCGAGTTCGTCGGCCATGCCGGCGAGTGTCCACTGCGGCCGGCCGGCCAGCCGGGCCGCCGTGACCCGCAGGGCGAGCGGCAGGCCGCCGCAGAGTTCGGCGAGCCGGCGTGCGGCCACCGGTTCGGCGAGGACCCTTTCCTCGCCGAGCACCCCGGCCAGCAGCGCGGTGCCGTCCGGCGGTTCGAGCACGTCCAGCGGGACCGGGCGCGCGGCGTCGGAGGCGATGAGGCCTTCCAGCCGGTGCCTGCTGGTGATCAGGGTGACGCAGTCGGCGCCGCCCGGCAGCAGCGGCCTGACCTGGGCCGAGCTGCGGACGTTGTCGAGGACGACGAGCAGGCTGCGCCGGTCGGTCAGGGTGCGGAAGAGCGCGGCGGCGGCCGTGACGGACTCCGGGACCCGGCGGGCCGGGACCCCGAGCGCCAGCAGGAACTCGCGCAGGACCTCCAGGGGTGTCGGCTCACCGGTGTCGCCGTACCCGCGCAGATCGGCGAAGAGCCGCCCGTCGGGGAAGGCCGCGGGGGAACGGCGTGCCCAGTGCAGGGCCAGCGCGGTCTTGCCCACTCCCGCGGGGCCGGTGACCAGACAGACGGGTGCCTCGCCCGCCGCCGCCCGGGAGAGCGCGGCGAGTTCGCCGCCGCGTCCCTGGAAGCCGCGCGGGGGACGGGGCAGCAGATCGATGAGGAGCGGCTCGCCGGCGGAGTGCGCCGGGGCGGGCAGGCGCGGGGACCGGGGCGCGGGTGGTCCCTGCACCTCGGCGAGTGCGGTGCGTGCCGTGGCGGGGGCATCCTCCGGCCCCTCCGCACCGCCTTTGGACGCGGTGGCCGCGGGGGGTGTTCCCGCCACGGACCTCGTACGCGGTACGGACGCCGTGGCGGCGTCCGGGGCCGGGGCGCCGCGCAGGATCTGCGCGTACGCGTCGGCGAGTTCGCGGCCCGGGTCGATGCCCAGTTCGTCGGCGAGCAGCCGTCGCGTGCGGTGGAACCAGTCCAGCGCCTCCGACTGGCGCCCCGACCGGTACAGCGCCGTCATCAGCGCCGCGGCGAGGGACTCCCGCATCGGATGGGCGACGGCCTCGGCCCGCAGCACCGCAGCCGCTCGGTGGTGCTCGCCCAGCAGTCCGTAGGAGTGCGCCAGTTGCTCGACCGTGATGAGCCGGGACTCCTCCAGCGCGTGTGCGGCGGCCTGGAGCGGTGCGCTCGGGGACGTGCCCGTGAGTGCGGGCCCCTGCCACAGCGACAGGGCCTCCTTCAGCATGAGCACCGTGTCGGACGGGCTGCGCTGTTCCCGGGCCAGCATCAGCAGTTCGTCGAACCGCTGGGAGTCCAGCAGGGTCTCCGGCACCCGCAGCATGTAGGCATCGCCGAGGGTGGCCAGCTCGACCCCGTACGCCTCCGCGTCCGCGCCCATCAGCAGGACGCGCAGCCGGGACACATGGCCCTGGATGACCGTGCGGGCGTGCAGCGGAGGGGTGTCGTCCCACAGGCAGTCCGTCAACCGGGTCATGGACACCGGTGTGTTGGGGCGCAGCAGCAGGGCGGCGAGCAGGCTGCGGCGCTTGGCTGGGCCAAGTGGCAGCGGCCCGGTCAGCGTGTCGACGCAGACCGTGCCGAGCAGCCGGAACTCCACGAGCGGCTCCCCTTCGGGGTGTGACGCGCCCGGTGCCGGGTCACGGACAAGTGCCCAGAATATCGGGGGTTGCGGTCCGCCGGCCAAGGGGTGCGCCCGGTCGGCGGGGCGCACCCCTTGGGGTCAGAACCGGCGTTCGTCCTCGGACACCACCGTGGTGGTGGGCGGCACGACCATGCGGCGTCGCCGCATCACACTGGCGTAGACGAAGACGCCGATGATGCCGACGATCATCATGATCCAACCGACCATGCCGACGTTGACGGTGTCCAGTTCCCAGTCGGTCGCAAAGGCGAGTACCGCCCCCGCACCGATGAGGATGATGCATCCTCCGAGTCCCATGAATCCCGCCTCCTCGACGGCCCGGAAGCTCCGGGCCGTGTACGGAGCGGGTACCCGGCCCGGTGGCGGCCATGCGCGTGCCCCGGGCCGGGACGGGGACTCAGCCCGCCAGGAACGAAGCCAGCGCGTTCGCCAGCAGGTACGGGTCGTCCGCGCCGCACAGCTCACGGGCGGAGTGCATCGACAGGATGGCGACACCGATGTCGACCGTCTGAATGCCGTGCCGGGCCGCGGTGATCGGGCCGATCGTCGTGCCGCACGGCATCGAGTTGTTGGAGACGAACGTCTGCCACGGCACGCCCGCCTTCTCGCACGCCGCCGCGAACACCGCCCGGCCGCTGCCGTCGGTCGCGTACCGCATATTGACGTTGATCTTGAGGATCGGTCCGCCGTTGACGACCGGGTGGTGCGTCGGGTCGTGGCGCTCGGCGTAGTTGGGGTGGATCGCGTGGCCGGTGTCGGAGGAGAGGCAGACCGTGCCGGCGAAGGCGCGGGCACGGTCCTCGTACGTACCGCCGCGGGCGAACACGGAGCGCTCCAGGACCGTGCCGAGCAGCGGTCCGTCCGCGCCGGTGTCGGACTGCGAGCCGTTCTCCTCGTGGTCGAAGGCGGCCAGCACCGGGATGTACGGGATCTCGGAGTCGGGCTGCCCGGCGACGGCGGCGAGTGCGGCGGTCGCCGCGTGCACGGAGAGCAGGTTGTCCATGCGCGGACCGGCCACCAGCTCGCGGTCGCGGCCCAGGTAGGACGGTGCCTCGACGGGGTGCGGCATCAGGTCCCAGCCGGTGATGTCCTCGGCGTCGACGCCCGCCTCCTCGGCGACGAACCGGATGAGGTCGCCCTCCTCGACGTCCCCGAGCCCCCAGATGGGCTGCATGTGCTTCTGGCGGTCGAGCTTGAGCCCTTCGGGGTTGACCGACCGGTCCAGGTGCACGGCCAGCTGCGGGACGCGCAGCAGCGGCCGGTCGATGCTGACCAGCCGGTGCGTCCCGTCGCGGAGCGAGATACGGCCGGCGAGACCGAGGTCGCGGTCGAGCCAGGTGTTGAGGAGCGTGCCGCCGTAGACCTCCACGGCGACCTGGCGCCAGCCGTACGCACCGGTGTCGGGCAGCGGCTTCACCCGCAGGTTCGGCGAGTCCGTGTGGGCCCCGGCGATCCGGAACGGGGTGTGTGCCGTGGCCCCCTCCGGCACGTACCAGGCCACGATCGCGCCGCCGCGCAGGACGTACTTCCCCCCGGTGGACCCGTCCCAGGCCGCCGTCTCCTCGACCTGCCGGAATCCGGCCTTCTCCAGCCTCGAAGCGGCGGTCGCCACGGCGTGGTACGGGGAGGGAGAGGCCATCAGGAAGGCCATCAGGTCGTCGGTGTGCCCGCGGTCGAAGCGGAGGGAGGAACTCATGTTCTTCACTGTAACCAGACCGGGCCGGGAGGATTCACCGTCGTCCCCCGGGTACGCCGCAGCTACTGTCCGGACACGGCCGCAGAGGGCTTATCGCCGTTCTGTGCCTGCTGGGCGCGCTCGGCGAACATGGCGGCGAGGTCCTTCACCTCCTGGTCGGAGACGGTCTTCCTGCCCTGGTTGCCGGTGCTGACGCCGAGCACGGTCGTGCCGACCCGGATCTGCGTGATGGTGGCGGGCCCGCCCATCGTGCCCGTCCCGGCACGGTTGGAGACCCGCTCCGCACCCGGCTCGCCGATCTCCACCGGCACCGCTCCCACACCGACCCGGTCGCCGCCGTAGTACTCGGCCAGCGCGTCATAGGCGGCGTCGGCGGTCTTCTCGTCCTTGTAGGCGAGCGTCCAGAAGTTGAGCGAGGTGGCGTCGGGCTTGCGTACGTAGGCGGAGACACCCCAGTAGGTGATGCCGCCGCAGGCCGTCGCGCGCTTCTTCCTGTCGACCGCCAGGCAGACCGTCGGCGGGTAGTCCGGGACCGGCTCCTGGGCGTCGGGCTTCAGCTGGGTCCGCCAGCCGGGCATCGCCTTCGCGTCCGGCAGGACCGAGGCGAGCTCCGTCTTGCCGAGCGCCTTCGAGGCCGCCGCGCCGTCCCCGTCCCCGCCACCGCAGCCCGCGAGCAGCAGCGCGGCCGCCCCGGCCACCGCGCCGCGTATGTACCACTGTCGTTGCGTCATGATCCGCTCCCCGTTCGGTTGGGCGCCCCGCCACGGGGCCGCCGTGGCAGGAATCCTTACGCGGCGGCCAGTGCCGCCGAGGGTTCCTCGCCGTTCTGCGCCTGCTGGGCCCGCTCGGCGAACATCGCCGTGGCGTCCTTGGCGAAGTCCTTGTCGGCCGGGTCGGCCACGCCCTTCGCGTCTGTCGCGGCCGAGCCGCCGACCCAGAGGATCACGGTGCCGACGCGGACCTGGGCGGTGAACCCCTCCGCGTGCCGGCCCGCGGTCCCCCCGGTGGCGCCGCGTTCGGCGCCCACGGTGCCGATGTCGACGTTGCGGGTGCCGTTCTTGCTCCAGGTGTCCTTCCACAGCGAGTCGTACGCGAAGTCGGCGTCCTGCTCCTCCTGGTAGGTGACCACCCAGAAGCGGGCCTCGGCCTTGTCGTCGTCGCGCCGGAAGGTGACGGAGCCGAGGAAACGGGCCCGCTCACAGCCGGTCTTGCTCTTGTTGGGACAGATGAGGTTCTTTGTCATCCGGTCCGTCATCGGAGTGGTCGAGGCCGCGCCGGTCGTCGTCCAGCCGGGCATGGCCTGCGCGTCGGGCAGGACCGTCCGCATGCGGCTCTGATCGATCCAGGCCGCCTTGGCGTCCTCGCCGGCGCCGGCGCCGGAGTCCGCCGCTCCGCAGCCCGCGAGCAGCAGCGCCGCCGCTCCGGCCGCCGCGCCCCGTACGTACCACCGCTTGCGCAGACCACTCACGCGTCAGCCTCCCCCTCGGCAACCGGCCCCTCCCGGACCCGGGTCGATCATAGAGAGGACACCGCACAGCACCGCCACCCGGCGGTAAGTCCGGGTGGCGGTGCCGTGGTTGAGGTGAGAGTGACTAGAACGCGGCCTCGTCCAGCTCCATCAGGGAGTTGTCGACGGCCTCGGCCAGCGCGCGCTCGGCTCCGACGCCCGGCAGGATGTTCGCGGCGAAGAACTTCGCGGCGGCGATCTTGCCCCGGTAGAAGGCGACGTCCTTCGGGGAGGCGGTGGGCAGCTTCTCGGCGGCCACGGCCGCGCCCTTGAGCAGCAGGTATCCGACGACGACATCGCCGGAGGCCAGCAGCAGGCGGGTCGTGTTCAGGCCCACCTTGTAGATGTTCTTGACGTCCTCGCCGGTCGCGGTGAGGTCGGCGATCATCGTGCCGACGATCGCCTCCAGGTCCACGGCCGCCTTCGCGAGGCTGTCCAGCGCGCCGGACAGCTCCTCGTTGCCCTGGGAGTTGCCCTGGGAGTCGGCGAGGAACTTCTTGATCTCCTCGGAGAGCGTGTTGAGCGAGGCGCCCTGGTCGCGGACGATCTTGCGGAAGAAGAAGTCCTGGCCCTGGATGGCCGTCGTGCCCTCGTACAGCGTGTCGATCTTGGCGTCACGGATGTACTGCTCGATCGGGTACTCCTGGAGGTACCCGGAGCCGCCGAACGTCTGGAGCGACTGGGCGAGCTGCTCGTAGGACTTCTCGGAGCCGTAGCCCTTCACGATCGGGAGCAGCAGGTCGTTGAGGCCGTGCAGCGCCTTCGCGTCCTCGCCCGCGGCCTCCTTCTCCTGGATCGCGTCCTGGACGGAGGCGGTGTAGAGCACCAGGGAGCGCATGCCTTCGGCGTACGCCTTCTGCGTCATCAGCGAGCGGCGGACGTCGGGGTGGTGCGTGATGGTGACCTTGGGGGCCGTCTTGTCCATGAACTGCGACAGGTCGGTGCCCTGGACGCGCTCCTTGGCGTACTCCAGCGCGTTCAGGTAGCCGGTGGAGAGCGTCGCGATGGCCTTCGTGCCGACCATCATGCGGGCGAACTCGATGATGCGGAACATCTGGCGGATGCCGTCGTGCTTGTCACCGATCAGCCAGCCCTTGGCGGGGTGCTGGTCGCCGAAGGTCATCTCGCAGGTGTTGGACGCCTTGAGGCCCATCTTGTGCTCGACGTTCGTCGCGTACACGCCGTTGCGCTCGGCCAGCTCGCCGGTGGTCCAGTCGAAGTGGAACTTCGGGACCATGAAGAGCGAGAGGCCCTTGGTGCCGGGTCCGGCGCCCTCGGGGCGGGCCAGCACGTAGTGAATGATGTTCTCGGACATGTCGTGCTCGCCCGAGGTGATGAAGCGCTTCACGCCCTCGATGTGCCAGGAGCCGTCCTCCTGCTCGACGGCCTTCGTCCGGCCCGCGCCGACGTCGGAACCGGCGTCCGGCTCGGTCAGCACCATCGTCGAGCCCCACTGCTTCTCGACGGCGATCTCGGCGATCTTCTTCTGCGCCTCGTTGCCCTCCTCGAAGAGGATGCCGGCGAAGGCCGGGCCGGAGGAGTACATCCACACGGCCGGGTTGGCGCCGAGCAGCAGCTCCGCGTAACCCCAGATCAGGGAGCGCGGCGAGGTGGTGCCGCCGATCTCCTCGGGGAGGCCCAGGCGCCAGTACTCGGAGTCCATGAAGGCCTGGTAGGACTTCTTGAAGGTGTCGGGGACCGGTGCGGTGTTGGTCTCCGGGTCGAAGACCGGCGGGTTGCGGTCGGCGTCGGCGTAGGAGTCGGCGAGCTCGTTCTCCGCGAGGCGGGCGACCTCGTCGAGGATGCTCTTCGCGGTCTCGACGTCCATCTCCGCGAACGGGCCGGTGCCGTACAGCTTGTCGCGCCCGAGGACCTCGAAGAGGTTGAACTCGATGTCGCGGAGATTCGACTTGTAGTGCCCCATGGGAAGGCTCCGTAATCAATAGCAGTGGCGCGCAGCGCCCCGTGGAGGAGTGAGGATCGGGCGACGGGCTGTGGCGGGTACCGGTCGGCCGCACCGCCGGGGACCTGGCCGGTCCCAGACGTATCAGCTGACCTCTCCGATGATGCTACCCGTCAGTAATAAGACGCAACCCCTCAAGGCACAGATGTGTCCGATTACTCTTTGTTCCATGTACGGCTACGACCAGAACCAGGGCGCACAGCAGCCGATGGGTGGCGGCTACGGCGAGCAGCCGCTGTATCCCGAACCCTCGCCGCCCTCGCTGGGCGACGCGGTACGGGCCTTCACCACCGGCTCGCTGGCCGCCGAGGACTTCCAGCAGATCTTCGCGACGTCGAAGGTCTACTGCCCGCGCGGCGACAACCCGGGATTCCTCGCGCTGCACAACACCCAGCAGCCGGTGATCCCGATGTTCACCACGCTCAAGGAGCTGAGGCTGTACGCGGGCAAGGAGTCCAAGTACTTCGTGATCACCGGCGCCGAGGTGATCGACCTGCTGCCCACCGGCTACGGCTTCGTCCTGGACATGGAGGGCGAGCACCGCATGGTCTTCGACGCCAAGGCCGTGGAGCAGATGGTCGACTTCGCGATGCGCCGTATGTACGGCTAGAAGCCGCCTCGACCTGCCCGAAGGGGGCCCGTACCGCTTGGTACGGGCCCCCTTCCGGCTGCCGGGAGCGGTGCGGGAATGAATGCCGCCTTGCGAGATGTTCACCATTCAACTAAATTGGATGCAGAACAATCCCCGGAGGTGGCTTCCATGCCCGCAGTGACTGTCGAAAACCCGCTGACCCTGCCCAAGGTCGCCGCATCCGGCGATGCCGTGGCCCGTCCCGTGCTCGCCGTGACCACGGCGCCCACCGGGTTCGAGGGCGAGGGCTTCCCGGTCCGCCGCGCCTTCGCGGGGATCAACTACAAGCACCTCGACCCGTTCATCATGATGGACCAGATGGGTGAGGTGGAGTACGCCGCCGGGGAGCCGAAGGGCACCCCGTGGCACCCGCACCGCGGCTTCGAGACCGTGACGTACCTGATCGACGGCACCTTCGTGCACCAGGACTCCAACGGTGGCGGCGGCACCATCCAGAACGGCGACACCCAGTGGATGACGGCCGGCTCCGGCCTGCTGCACATCGAGGCGCCGCCGGAGTCCCTCGTCATGTCGGGCGGCCTCTTCCACGGCCTCCAGCTCTGGGTGAACCTGCCCAAGGCCGACAAGATGATGGCCCCGCGCTACCAGGACATCCGCGGCGGCCAGGTCCAGCTGCTCGCCTCCCCGGACGGCGGCGCGCTGCTGAGGGTGATCGCGGGTGAGCTCGACGGCCACGAGGGCCCCGGCATCACCCACACCCCGATCACGATGATCCACGCCACCGTGCGCCCCGGCGCCGAGGTGACGCTGCCGTGGCGCGAGGAGTTCAACGGCCTCGCGTACGTGCTCGCCGGCCGCGGCACCGCAGGCGAGGAGCGCCGTCCCGTCCACATGGGCCAGACCGCGGTGTTCGGCTTCGGCTCCTCGCTGACCGTCCGCGCGGACGAGCAGCAGGACGGCCACACCCCGGACCTGGAGGTCGTGCTGCTCGGCGGCCGTCCCATCCGGGAGCCGATGGCGCACTACGGGCCGTTCGTGATGAACAGCCAGGCCGAACTGAAGCAGGCCTTCGAGGACTTCCAGGCCGGCCGCCTCGGCACCGTGCCCGCCGTCCACGGAATGTGAGTCCCGCAGCCGCCGTATGACGGATCGTCACCCATACGGCGGCTCGGACGGGCCACGGCACCCTTGCTGTGATCGGGTGAGGGGGTGCAGACCAACAAGCCCCTCCTGCCCGACGCCGCCCGGCGCACGGCCGCCTGGTGCGGTGTCGTCCTGCTGGTCGCCGGTGTCGCCGGCGTCGCCATCTTCCTGTGCATCATCCTCAAGACCGCCGTCACCCCGGTCCTGCTCGCGCTGCTCGGTACGGCGCTGCTGGGTCCGGTCAACCGCCGGCTCACCGCCCACGGGGTGAACCGTTCGGTGGCCGCCGGGGTCACCTGCGCCCTGCTCGTCGCGGTGGGCGGTGGCGCGGGCTACATCGTCGTCACGGCACTCGTCGACACCGGCGCCCAGATCGTCGACTCGCTGAAGGAAGCCGGACAGTGGGTCATCGACCACTTCGGGCTCGCGGACGGCGCGAACGTGAACGCCCTCGCGGACAATGCCAAGAAGCTCGTCGAGAAGTTCGGCGCGAGTGCCGCGGGCGGGCTCCTCACCGGCCTCAGCCTGGTCGGCTCGCTGATCGCCACCACCGTGCTCGCCCTGCTGCTGACCTTCTTCTTCCTGCGCGACTCCGACCGGGCCGTGAACCTCGCGCACACCGTCGCCCCGCGCGGCACCGGCGACCTGGTCGAGGCGATGGGCCGGCGGGCGTTCGAGGCCGTCGAGGGCTTCATGCGCGGTACGACGTTCATCGCGCTCATCGACGCGGTCTGCATCACGATCGGTCTGCTGATCCTGCGGGTGCCCGGCGCGGTGGGGCTCGGCGCGCTGGTCTTCGTCGGCGCCTACATCCCGTACCTGGGCGCCTTCCTGTCGGGAGCCGTCGCGGTACTGGTGGCACTGGCGGACCGGGGGCTGGTGATCGCGCTCTGGGCGCTCGGCGTCGTCCTCGCCGTCCAGGTGCTGGAGGGGCATGTCCTGCAGCCGATGATCCAGAGCCGGACCGTGCAGATGCACCCCGCCATGATCATGATCGCGCTGACGGCGGGGGCGAGCGTGGCGGGGTTGCTGGGGATGCTGCTCGCGGTCCCGGTGTGCGCCGCGGCCTTCGGCATCATCGGCGAACTGCGCAAGGACCGCCCGCAGGGCCAGGACCCCGCAGCACCGCCGCCGGACGCGCCCCCCGCCCCGACGGGCGGATGAGGACCTACGGTTCCGGCTCCGGTTCCGGATGCGAATCCGGCTCCGCCCCCATCGGTTCCGCCGGTTCCGCCGGTTCTTCCGGTTCCGGATGCGAATCCGGCTCCGCCCCCATCGGTTCCGCCGGTTCCGCCGGTTCCGCCGGTTCCGGATGCGAATCAGGCTCCGCCCCCATCGGCTCCGCCGACTTTGCCGACTCGTGCAGCTCGAACCAGATCGACTTTCCCGCGCCCCGCGGATCCACGCCCCACGCATCGGCGAGCATCCCCATCAGCACCAGCCCGCGCCCGCTGGACGCCATCTCCCCGGGCCGCCGGGTGTGCGGGAGCTCGTCGCTGCCGTCGGACACCTCCACCCGCAGCAGCCGCTTCCCGTGCTCCCCGCGGGCCTGCGCGACCATCAGTGCGTCGCCGTCCGTGTGGACCAGCACGTTCGTGGCCATTTCGGAGAGCAGCAGCACGGCCGCGTCGACCTGATCCGGGTCCGCCCAGTCGTGCAGCATCTCCCGCAGCTGCTGACGGGCGGCCGCGATCCGCTCGGGTTGCGCCTGGGCGATGGTCAGCGCGGTCTGCCGCGTTGCCGTCGGGTGCGTCGTGGGGCTCTCGCGGCGCAGCAGCAGCACCGCGACGTCGTCCTCGCGCCGGTCGGCGAGCGGGCCCGTCGTGTAGTGCGAGGTGGGCCCGTGCACGGCCTGCACCAGGGCGTCGGCGAGTTTCTCCAGGTCGCTGGTGTGCCGCTCCAGGATCGGGCGGAGCCGGACCCAGCCGGTGGACATGTCGTGCCCGCCGGTCTCGATCAGCCCGTCCGTGCACAGCATGATCGTTTCTCCGGCCTCCAGTGTGATCCGGGTGGTCGGATAGTCCGCGTCCTCCTCGATGCCGAGCGGCAGACCGCCCTCGGTCTGCCGGATGACGGCGGTCCCGTCGGAGGTCATCACCACGGGGTCGGGATGGCCGGCGCGTGCGATGTCGAGGGTGCCGGTGTCCGGGTCGGCCTCCGCGTACAGGCAGGTCGCGAAGCGTCCGCCCGTCCGGTCGTCGTCCTCGTATCCGTCGGTGAGCCCGGAGAGGAAGCGCGAGGCGCGCGAGAGCACGGCGTCCGGGCGGTGCCCCTCGGAGGCGTACGCGCGCAGGGCGATCCGCAGCTGGCCCATCAGCCCCGCGGCCCGCACGTCGTGGCCCTGGACGTCACCGATGACGAGGGCGATGCGGCCGCTGGGGAGCGGGATCATGTCGTACCAGTCGCCGCCGACCTGGAGCCCGCCCCCGGTCGGGACGTAGCGCGCGGCCACGGTCATCCCGGGGATGTCGGGGCCCAGGGACGGCATCATCGAGCGCTGGAGCCCCAGCGACAGCTCCCGCTCGGTCTCGGCGACCCCCGCCCTGGCCAGTGCCTGCGCGAGCAGGCGGGCGACGGTCGTCAGGACGGACCGTTCGTCGGGGGAGAACGACACCGGATGCCGGAACCCGGCCATCCAGGCGCCCATGGTGCGCCCCGCCACGATCAGCGGGAGGAAGGCCCAGGACCGGCGCCCGAACCGCCGGGCCAGCGGCCAGGTCGCCGGGTAGCGGTCGCGGTACTCCTCGGGCGAGGGCAGATAGATCGCCCGCCCCGTCCGTACGACCTCGGTGGCCGGGTAATCGGTCTCCAGGCGCATGTCGGCGAACGGGCTCTCGTCGTCCATGGTGTGTCCGTGCTGTCCGACGATGGTCAGCCGCTCGCCCTCGACGCCGAAGACCGCCAGCCCGTCCGGCGAGAAGCCGGGCATGGAGAGCGAGTAGGCCACGCGCAGCACTTCCGTCGTCGACCGGGCCTCGGCCAGGGCCCGCCCCGCGTCCAGCAGGAACGCCTCGCGCGAACGCCGCCAGTCGCCGGTGATCGGGGTGTGCGCCCCGGTGGTGCCGGGCTGCGGTTCGGCGACCTCCTGGAGGGTGCCGACCAGCACATAGCCCGCCTCGCCGGGCCCGTCGGGCGGGAGCGGTTTGGAACGGCTCCGTACGGTACGCAGCACCCGGCCCTGGGCATCCACGATGCGCAGCCGGGCCTCGGCGAGCGTGCCCTCGGCGACGGCGAGGTTCACCACCCCGTAGATCTCGTTCCAGTCGACGGGGTGGAAGCGGGAACGGACCTCGGACTCCCGGAAGACTCCGGCCTCGGCGGGCAGCTCGAGCATCCGGGCGGCTTCCGCGTCGAGCGTGACCGTCCCGGCTCCGTTGTCCCAGCGCCAAAGTCCGGTCGCGGTCGCGGCCAGGACGTCCTCGGTGCGCATTGCCCCACTTTAAACCGGCATGCGTGTGCGGGGCAGTGTCAGAGGCCCGCAGACGATCTTGATGCGGACAATGACAATGAAACGGGCCGGTCGCGGGCGGTAGCCTGGGGTGGCTGTATCCGCCCCCAACCGCGAAGACTGGATGAACGACGATGCATCGGTACAGGTCCCACACCTGCGGCGAGCTCCGCGCCTCTGACGTCGGCACCGACGTCCGGCTGAGCGGCTGGCTGCACAATCGCCGAGACCTGGGTGGCATCCTCTTCATCGATCTGCGCGACCACTACGGTCTGGTGCAGCTCGTCGCCCGCCCCGGCACCCCCGCCAACGACGCCCTGTCGAAGCTGACCAAGGAAACCGTCGTACGGATCGACGGCAAGGTCTCCGCCCGCGGCGCCGACAACGTCAACCCGGAGCTCCCGACCGGCGAGATCGAGATCGAGGTCACCGAGGTCGAGGTGCTGGGCGAGGCCGCCCCGCTGCCCTTCACGATCAACGCCGAGGACGGGGTCAACGAGGAGCGGCGCCTGGAGTACCGCTTCCTCGACCTGCGCCGCGAGCGCATGCACCGCAACATCATGCTGCGCTCCGCCGTCATCGCCTCGATCCGCGCCAAGATGGTCGCCCTCGGCTTCAACGAGATGGCGACGCCGATCCTCACCGCGACCTCCCCCGAGGGCGCCCGTGACTTCGTCGTCCCGTCCCGGCTGAACCCGGGCAAGTTCTACGCGCTGCCGCAGGCCCCGCAGCAGTTCAAGCAGCTGCTGATGATCTCCGGCTTCGACCGCTACTTCCAGATCGCGCCGTGCTTCCGCGACGAGGACGCCCGCGCCGACCGGTCGCCCGGCGAGTTCTACCAGCTCGACGTCGAGATGTCCTTCGTCGAGCAGGAGGACGTCTTCCGCCCGATCGAGAAGCTGATGACCGAGCTCTTCGAGGAGTTCGGCAACGGCCGCCACGTCACCTCGCCGTTCCCGCGCATCCCGTTCCGCGAGTCGATGCTGAAGTACGGCAACGACAAGCCGGACCTGCGCGCCAAGCTGGAGCTCGTCGACATCTCCGACGTCTTCGCGGACTCGGAGTTCAAGGCCTTCGCCGGCAAGCACGTCCGCGCCCTCCCGGTGCCGGACACCGCGGGCCAGTCCCGGAAGTTCTTCGACGGCCTCGGCGACTACGCCGTCGAGCACGGCGCCAAGGGCCTGGCCTGGGTCCGTGTGGGCGAGGACGGCAAGCTGGCGGGACCGATCGCCAAGTTCCTCACCGAGACCGACGTCAAGACGCTCACCGAGCGCCTCTCCCTCGTCCCCGGCCACGCCGTGTTCTTCGGCGCCGGCGAGTTCGACGAGGTCTCCAAGATCATGTCCGTCGTCCGCGTGGAGGCCGCCAAGCGCGCCGGCCACTTCGAGGAGGGCGTCTTCCGGTTCTGCTGGATCGTCGACTTCCCGATGTACGAGAAGGACGAGGACACCGGCAAGATCGACTTCTCGCACAACCCCTTCTCGATGCCCCAGGGCGGCCTGAAGGACCTTGAGGAGAAGGACCCGCTGGACATCCTCGCCTGGCAGTACGACATCGTCTGCAACGGCATCGAGCTGTCCTCCGGCGCCATCCGTAACCACGAGCCCGAGCTCATGCTCAAGGCTTTCGAGATCGCCGGTTACGACCGCGAGACCGTCGAGCAGGAGTTCGCGGGCATGCTGCGCGCCTTCCGCCTCGGCGCCCCGCCGCACGGTGGCATCGCCCCGGGCGTCGACCGCATCGTGATGCTGCTGGCCGACGAGCCCAACATCCGCGAGACGATCGCCTTCCCGCTGAACGGCAACGCCCAGGACCTGATGATGGGCGCGCCCACGGTGCTGGACGAGACCCGCCTGCGCGAGCTGAACATCCAGCTCCGCAAGCCGGTCGCGTCGGCGAAGGGTGACTCCGAGAAGTAGGAGCGTCCGGTTCGCACGCCGGTTTCACGTGAAACAGCCCCTGGCCACCACCAGGGGCTGTTTCGCGTCGTGGGCCCGCTCCGGCGCATGGTTGTGCGCATACAAGTACATGAACCACCTGAACGGGTACAGCCGGATGGCCCCGGCGCCGGATTGACCGGCTCCGGCTGCGGCAAAGACTGGCTGGGCCGACACCGGCGCAGCGGACTCCCGGCAGGGTCCGCACCGGCCCCGCGGCTTAGCCACCGACTGCTGAGGAGCCCTGCCGTGCCCCTGCCCCCTTCGCACCTCCCCCTGCGCCCCCCGTACGTCGTCTGCGCCATCTTCCTTCTGCTGCTGCTGGCCGGGTGGGGGGCGGACGGCTTGGCCGGTACGGGCATCGGCGGTGCCACCACGAAGGGCGCGGGCGCCACGGCCGTGCCAGGACCGCCCGGCGCCGCCGGAGTACCCGGACCGCCCGGAGCCGCCGCCACGGCCGCGCCGTCGTCACCCGGGGCGGCCGCCGTACCGCCCACGCCGTCACCGCCGGCCCCGCCGAGGGAGATCCCGGGGCTGGGGCCACGGACCCGTGCGGCGATCCCGGCCGGCACCCGCCAGGCGTTCGTCGTCACCGGTGAGTCCGCCGACTCCAACCGGTCGAGTGCCGTCCTGTACACCCGGGACGACCCCGCCGTGGGCTGGCGGGCCGCGATCGGCCCCTGGCCCGCCCACAACGCCCTGAACGGCTGGACGGCCGAGCACTGGGAGGGTGATCTCCGCTCACCCGTCGGTGTCTTCACGCTGACCGCGGCGGGCGGCCGGCTGGACCCCCCGGCCACGGAGTTCCCGTACGACCGGAGCCCGGACTTCTACGTGGAGGGCGAGGGCTTCCACGGGGAGCCGCTGGAGGGCTCCTTCGACTTCGTCATCGCCATCGACTACAACCGCGTCCCCGGCACCTCCCCGCTGGACCACACCCGCCCGCTCGGCGAAGAGCGCGGCGGCGGCATCTGGATCCACGTCGACCACGGCGGCCCCACGCAGGGCTGCGTCTCGGTCACCGAGGACCGGATGCAGGAACTGCTGGGCGCGCTCGACCCGGCGCAGGAGCCGGTCATCGTGATGGGTGACGCGGCGTCCCTGAGCCGCTGAATACGGCGGCGCGTCCGGCCGGTGGCCCGCAACCTGGGGACTGCCCGACCGGTTCTTGAGGAGGCTGGCGTGACCGTGGTCGACAACGGTGTGCTGACCCAGGAGACCTTCGAAGATCTGGCCCGTCATGCCATACGCGTGGACGAAGCACTGCGTCTGGAATTCGTGAACGGGAAACTGGGGGTCAAGGCTGTCCCGGACGGGGATCACGGGCGGATCATCGTCTGGCTTACGCAGATCTGTATGCGGTCGGATCCACGGAACTGGCTCTTCGCTGAACAGGGCCTGCACATCGACACGTATCGAAAGGGCAATGCGCGTCCTGACGGTGCGCTGGCCCGCCTCGACACCGTCGCCGGCCAGGGCGAATGGGCGGACCCGGCCGCCGTCCTCATGCTCGTCGAGGTCACCTCGTACGACGAGGACACCGACCGCCGGGAGCGGGTCGAGAAGCCGCGTGCGTACGCGGAGACCGGGATCCCCGTCTACCTGCTCATCGACCGTGAGACCTGCGAGGTCAAGGTGCACTCGCAGCCTGACGGGGTGCGGTACGAAACGGTGGTGACCGTCCCGTTCGGCAAGACGGTCCGGCTGCCCGACCCGGTAGGCATCGAGCTGGACACCGAGCCCCTCAAGAACTGGGTCCGCTGACCGGAGAAACGCGTGAGGGGCGGGACCGGTTCACCCGGTCCCGCCCCTTCGCCGTACGTACACCCGTTACGCGGGCTTCTCCTCCAGGCGCGGGAACAGCACCGCGCCCTTCGTCACCGTCGCACCCGGCCGCAGCAGGCCCCACGTGCCCGCGTCCTGCACGAGCTGGCCGGACAGCGCGCCCAGGGACTCCTCGGCACCCAGCGACTCCCACAGCTTCTGCGAGGTCTCCGGCATGACGGGGTTGAGCAGGACCGCTACACCGCGCAGCGCCTCGGAGGCCGTGTACAGGATGGTCGCGAGGCGGGCTTTGCCCTCCGGGGACTCGTCCTTGGCGACCTTCCACGGCTCCTGCTCCGTGATGTAGCCGTTGACCTGCTTCACGAAGTCGAAGATCGCCAGGATGCCCGCCTGGAAGTCCAGCTCCTCGCCGATCTTCAGGTCGGCCGTGGCGACGGCCTTGGCCAGGCCCTCCTGGACCGCCTGCTCGGCCTCGCCCGCGGCCGTGGCCTCGGGCAGCGTGCCGCCGTAGTACTTGCCGACCATGGCCGCGAGGCGCGAGGCCAGGTTGCCGTAGTCGTTGGCGAGCTCGGAGGTGTAGCGGGCGGTGAAGTCCTCCCAGGAGAACGAGCCGTCACTGCCGAAGGCGATGGCCCGCAGGAAGTACCAGCGGTAGGCGTCCACGCCGAAGTGCGAGGTCAGGTCCTGCGGCTTGATGCCCGTCAGGTTCGACTTCGACATCTTCTCGCCGCCGACCATCAGCCAGCCGTTGGCCGCGACCCGGCCCGGCAGCGGCAGACCCTGCGCCATCAGCATCGCGGGCCAGATCACCGCGTGGAAGCGCAGGATGTCCTTGCCGACCAGGTGCACGCTGGCGGGGAAGGTCTCGTCGAACTTCTCCTGGTTGGCGCCGTAGCCGACCGCCGTGGCGTAGTTCAGCAGGGCGTCGACCCACACGTAGATGACGTGCTTGTCGTCCCACGGCACCGGGACGCCCCAGTCGAAGGTCGAGCGCGAGATCGAGAGGTCCTGGAGACCCTGCTTGACGAAGTTCAGGACCTCGTTGCGGGCGGACTCGGGCTGGATGAAGCCCGGGTTGGCCGCGTAGAACTCCAGCAGCTTCGGACCGTACTCGCTGAGCTTGAAGAAGTAGTTCTCCTCCTTGAGGATCTCCACCGGCTTCTTGTGGACGGCACACAGCTTGGTGCCGCTCTCGTCCTCGATGAGGTCGCCGGGGAGCTTGTACTCCTCGCAGCCCACGCAGTACGGGCCCTCGTACCCGCCCTTGTAGATCTCGCCCTTGTCGTACAGGTCCTGCACGAACTCCTGCACACGGTCGGTGTGCCGCTTCTCCGTCGTACGGATGAAGTCGTCGTTGGCGATGTTGAGGTGCTCCCAGAGGGGCTTCCACGCCTCCTCGACGAGCTTGTCGCACCACGCCTGGGGCGTGACGTCGTTCGCCTCGGCCGTGCGCATGATCTTCTGACCGTGCTCGTCCGTGCCGGTGAGGTACCACACCTTCTCGCCGCGCTGGCGGTGCCAGCGGGTGAGCACGTCGCCTGCGACGGTCGTGTAGGCGTGGCCCAGGTGAGGAGCGTCGTTGACGTAGTAAATGGGGGTCGAGACGTAAAACGCCTTCGCCGCCTGCTTCTCGGATCCAGTGGCCGCCATGGTCGAAATCCTAACGGTCCGTGGGAGATCCACTCACACCGCTGAATCCGGCTGCGGCGGGGGGAGAGCTTTGCGAAACATCCCTTCCCGTAGCAAAGACGCATCCTGGGAGGGAGTGGACACGCGTGCACGAGGCAGGGGACATCACGATGCGGGTACTGGTCGCCGAGGACGAGGAGATCCTGGCGGAGCTGGTCGCCACCGGGCTGCGGCGGGCCGGGTTCGCCGTCGACACGGTGTACAGCGGTGACGCGGCCCAGGCCTACCTGGGCCTGCACGACTACGACGTCGTCGTCCTGGACCGCGATCTGCCCCGGGTGCACGGCGACGACGTGGCCCGCGCTCTGGTCGCCTCCGGCTCCCGCACCAGGATCCTGATGCTGACGGCCGCCGGGTCCATGGAGGACCGTGTCTCCGGGCTCGACCTGGGCGCCGACGACTACCTGGGCAAGCCGTTCGAGTTCCCCGAGCTCGTGTCGCGGGTACGCGCGCTGCGGCGGCGCAGCGCCCGCCCCGTACCGCCTCAGCTGCACCGGTACGGCATCCGGCTCGACACCGTGCGCCGCACCGCGACCCGGGACGGCCGCGACCTGGACCTTTCGCCGAAGGAGTTCACCGTGCTCCAGCTCCTGCTGGAGGCCGACGGCGGAACGGTCAGCGCGGAGGAGCTGCTGGAGCGGGCCTGGGACGCCAACGCCGACCCCTTCACGGGAGCGGTCCGCGTCTGCATGAGCAAGCTGCGCGGCAAGCTCGGAGAGCCTGCCCTCATCCGCACTGTTCAGGGCGTGGGGTACGCCCTGTGAGGCGTCCGCCCCGGGTGCCGCACTCCACGATCAGGACCCGGATCGCGCTCGTGTACGGCGGGGTGTTCCTGGTCCTCGCCACCGGCCTGCTCGTCACGGTCAACCTGGCCTTCCGGGCCGGCACGGACTCGCAGGCCCGCGACATCGCCCAGACGGCCGTGGTCGTCCAGCCGGGCTACGCGGTCAACGGCCCGCCCGTCTCCCGGGCCGAAGTCGGACCGCTGACCGTCTACGACCTCACCGACGACGTCAGCACCGCGGCCGGGCACCAGCTGCTCATCTGGTCCGCGGCCGCCGTGTTCGTGATGACGGCGTGTGCGGTGGGCGTCGGGTGGTGGACGGCCGGGCGGGTCCTGCGGCCCGTGCACGCGATGACCGCCAAGGCGCGCAGGCTCTCCGAGCACACGCTGCACGAGCGGATCGCCTCCCACGGCCCCGACGACGAGATCAAGGAGCTCGGCGACACGCTGGACGCGCTGCTCGCCCGGCTGGAGCGGGCGTTCGACAGCCAGCGGCGGTTCATCGCCAACGCCTCGCACGAGCTGCGGACCCCGCTGGCCACCCAGCGGGCGGCCATCCAGGTCGGCCTGGACGACCCGACGCCGGCCGACCTCGTACGGACGAAGCAGACACTCCTGGACAACAACCGGCGCAGCGAGCGGCTCATCGAGGGGCTGCTGGTGCTGGCGCGCAGCGAGCGCGGGCTCGCGAAGAGCGAGCGGGAGGCCGTGGACCTGGACCGGGTGGTGGCGGAGGAGGCGGGCCGGCACCCGGGGGTGACGGTGGAGCCCGGGCGCTGCACGGTGCGCGGGAACCGGCTGCTGCTGGCCCAGCTGGTGGCCAATCTGCTGGCCAACGCGGTGACGTACAACGTCCCCGGCGGGAGCGTGGAGGTGGCCCTGGTGCCGGCGGGCGCAGGGGTGCTGCTGGAGGTGCGCAACACCGGTCCGGTGGTGGACGCGGCGGACATTCCCGGCCTGTTCGAGCCGTTCCGGCGCGGCGAGGGCAGGGACCGGATGGGGCCGGGCTCGGGACTCGGTCTTTCGATCGTGCGGTCCATAGCGATGGCGCACGACGGTACGGTCACGGCGGTGCCGGGCCCGGAGGGCGGCCTCGCCGTGACCGTACGTCTGCCGGTGGATCAGGCGCCGGCGGCCGTCTCACGGGCGGCGGCCCAGGCGGCCGGCGCGGCGAGAATCCCGCGGTAGAGCGCGGCGTCGGTGACCTCGCGGGGGGCGGGGCCCGCGTGGAAGAAGCCGGCGTTCGGGGCGTCCAGCTTCCGCAGGAAGTCGAAGCCCTTCGCGTCCTCGTCGCCGAACGCGACGAACTGGAAGAACAGCGGCAGCCGTGCCGCCTCGTTCAGCGCCTGGCGGGCGGCCTGCTTGACGTCCGGCGGGCCGTCGGTCTGGAAGATCACCAGCGCCGGGCCGGTCGCCCCGGACTTCTCGTAGTGCGCGACGACCTCCTCGACGGCGCGGTGGTAGTTCGTCCGGCCGAGCCGTCCGAGGCCCGCGTTCAGCTCGTCGATCCGGCCCTCGTGGCCCTCCAGCCCGACCGTGCCGGTGCCGTCGATGTCGGTCGAGAAGAAGACGACCTGGACGGTGGCGCTCTCGTCGAGGTGCGCGGCCAGGGCGAGCGTGCGGTCGCCCAGGTGCTGGGCGCTGCCGTCCTTGTAGAACGGCCGCATGGAGCCGGAGCGGTCGAGCACCAGGTAGACGGTGGCGCGCAGGCCCGTGAGCCCGTGCGCCTTCAGCCCGGCCTGCGCGGCCTTGTACGGGGCCACGAGCTCCGGCGCACCGGCCTTGACCTTGGCGAGAGTGAGCGCGGGCTTGCCGACGGGGGCGGCGTCGGGCTCGGCCTCGGCGACGACCGGCTCGGGCTCCACGGCGGCGGGTGCCTCGGCCACGGGCTCCGGTTCGGCCGTCGGCGCGGCGGCGGCGAGCGGCTCCGGCTCGGGCTCGGGTTCCGGCTCCGGGTCCATGTCGATGGTGATCGGCTCGGGGACGGCCTCGGGGGCCGGAGCCTCGGCGACGACCGGCTCGGGCTCGACAGCGGCGGCGACGACCGGCTCGGGCTCGACAGCGGCCGGAACCTCAGCCACGGCCTCTGCCTCGACCACTGCCTCTGCCTCAGCCACGACCTCTGCCTCTGCCACGACCTCTGCCTCGGCCTGCGCGTCGGCTTCGACCTCGGCGGCCGGCTCCACAGGCTCCGACGGCTGTACGGGCTCTGCCGGCTCCGCGGGCTTCACGGCAGCGGCGGGCTCCGCAGGCTTCGCGGGCTCCGCAGGCTCCGCGGGCTTCACGGCCTCCGCGGGCTTCGTGCGGGATGCGGATCCCTGCGACGGAACCGTGGGAGAGGCCTTGGGAGCGGCCTTGGGGGCAGGCGCGGCGGCCTTGTCGAAGGCCGCGGCCACCAGGTCCGCCGCCGCCCCGCCGTCGTCCGTCGTGGTCCGGGACGCGGTGGTCAGGACCGACTCCGAAGAGGCCGGGGCCGGTACCGACGCCTTGACGGCCGAGGCGGGCTCGGTCTGCGCAACCGGCTCGTCCACCGCCACCGGCTCCGTGGCGAGGGTGCGCTCGCCCTGGGGCGGGACCGTGGCCGTCGTCGGCTCGTCCTGCTCCGTGCGGTCACGGCCGAACACCTTGCGCAGCAAGCTCCGAATGCCCATGGGCGAGGCCTTTCGCATGAGTTGGGTGCGATGAATGTCCGTACTGCGGGAATTGATCCCTGGCCAGGGCGGATACGTAAGGTTAGCGGCCGGATCCGGCCCTTCGGTGGCGCGGCCCGCCTGTGGGACAACTGAGCCGCAACCGATTCCGGACCGAGTCCTGGGCGGTTGCCGCGCCGGACGGGCGCTCGTCATTCACCCGCACCTGTGCGGTGGCGAGTTGTTCCGCCGCTGTGAACCACGCCTGTGGTGCCTGACCTGTGGTCAGTCGGGCCGGCCGGCGCGCGTGGCGGACGCCGCTGCCGGCACCGTACCCGGCGATCGTCGGATCACGCAGGTCCCGCGCGCGTCCGCCGGACTACAGTCGGACCCATGGTTTCCGGTGAGGCACCGCAGGCGGCGGGCAGCGTTCGGGTCGATGTCTGGATCTGGTCGGTCCGGCTCACGAAAACCCGTGCGCAAGCCGCTGCAGCCTGCCGCGCGGGTCATGTGAAGGTCGCCGGTGAGCGCGCCAAGCCGGCCCAGGCGTTGCGCGTCGGCGACGAGGTACGGCTGCGGCACGCCGGCCGGGACCGGGTCGTCGTCGTGTCGAAGATCGTGAAGAAGCGGGTCGGGCCGCCGGCGGCGGCGGAGTGCTTCATCGACAACAGCCCGCCCCCGCCGCCGCGCGAGAGTGCGATCCAGGTTCCGGTGCGGGACCGGGGCGCGGGGCGGCCGACGAAGCGGGACCGGCGCGACATGGAGCGACTGCGGGGCGCGGGGCCGGACCCCGCGGAGTGAGGGCGGGGCCCCCTCGGCGCTACGGCTGAGGCCATGGCTGGGGCTACGGCTACGGCTACGGCTACGGCTGGGGTGAGGCGATGGCTCTGGCCGCCGCGACCTCCTGGCGCAGCGGGGCCAGTACGCCCTCCTCGTCGCCCGGGAGTTCGGCGCGCACCTCCACCAGGACCTCGCTCGCCCGCACGCCGTCGGCGAGTTCGACGAGCTGGCGCCGCACGGCGGCGACCTCCGACGGTTCCGGTTCCGGGGCCCCGTGGTCGACGCGGACCCGGGCCGCCGTGGTGGCGTCCACGATGCGTTCGACCGCGACGACCAGCGGCCACCAGGCGGCGGCGCGGGGGCCGGTCGGGGGCGGTTCCGTCAGGGCGCGCTGGAACTCGGAGCGTACGGACGACAGATCGCGGTAGATGCGGCGGCGGGCCCGTACGCGCTCCGCCCGGTCGCCGTCGTCGCCCGGCTCGAACGCGCAGGCCACATAGTCCGCGATGTCCGTCACCGCGTCGGCCAGGCGGTGACCGATCCGGGTGTGCCAGCTCTCCGGCCACAGCAGGTATCCGGCCACCAGCACGATGGCGCAGCCGATCAGGCTGTCCAGGAAGCGCGGCCAGACCAGGTGCAGGCCCTGGTGGTTGAGCAGGTCGGACAGGAGCAGGATGACCGGGGTGACGGCCGCGGTCTGGAAGGCGTACCCCTTCGCGGTGAGGGCCGGGATCAGCGCCGCGAGCACCACCATCACCGGCACGTCCCACCAGCCGATCGGCACCTTCGCCAGCACCGGCGCCGCGATGACGAGCCCGGCGGCCGTGCCCACCGAACGCAGTACGGCGCGGGAGAACACCGAGCCGAAGTCGGGCTTGAGCACGAACGTCACGGTCAGTGCCACCCAGTAGGAACGCGGTACGTCGACCAGCGAGGTCAGGGCCTGGGCCAGTCCGATGCAGAGGGCGAGGCGCAGCCCGTACCGCCACGAGGGGCCGGACAGCAGGACGTTGCGGGTGGCGCGCCGGACGCGCACCCCGAGCGCGGCGGGGCGGCCGAGCCGGTCGTCGACGTTGTACGGATCCGGCTCGGCCTTGTGGACGACCGCGAAGGCATGGCGCAGCGCGCTGTCGACCGCGCGGGTGGCGGGCGAGTCCGGGGCGGGCAGGGCGGGTTCGGCGCCGCCGGTGCGGGTCTCGGCCACGTCCGCGGCCAGGTCCCGCACCGCCGCCGGGATCGCGTCGGGCAGCCGGAGCCGCCGCACGTGGACCGCGGGCGCGGCTTCGACCAGCGGGATGACGACGTTCAGCTGGGACAGCATCCGCACCATCGCGCCGCTGCGGCCGTGGTAGCGGGCGCGGCGCGCGAGGATCAGGTCGTAGGAGGTGTTGAGGGACTCCGTGACGGCCTGCCGCTTCTCCTCGTACGCGTCGGTGCCCGCGGCGGCGAGCAGATCGGCGACCGCGAGGTAGGTGCCCGTGACCGCGACGCGTTCCGGCAGTTTCCGCCGCAGCGGCCAGGCCAGCAGCGTCAGGGCGAGGACGAGCAGACCGCCCAGCGTCAGCAGCAGCGGCGCCACCCACCAGGGGTCCGGCATCGGCAGTCCGGCACCGACCACGGAGTTGAGCAGGAGCAGCAGCCCGGACACGGAGGCGACGGCACCGATCGTCGACATCATCCCGGAGACGAGGCCGATGACGGTGAGCACGGCGACGGCCGCCCAGCCGGTCCCGAACACGAACGTGCCGATCAGGATGCCGAGGGCGCCGAACAGTTGCGGCACGGCGATGTTGAGGATGCGCATCCGGTACGCGTCGGCGGTGTCGCCGATCACGCCGGAGAGCGCGCCCATGGAGACCAGCGCCCCGTAGACCGGCCGGTCTACGGCGAATCCGACGGCGAGCGGCGCGGCCAGGGCCACGGAGGCGCGGGCGACGGCGGCCCAGGGGATGGGGGTGGGCTGGGGGCGCAGACCGTAGCGGAGCCAGACGGGCGGCATGGCCCGCCGCTGGGCCGCGGTGGGCAGGACGGTGGATCCGGCGGACGACGCCGCTCCAGTGCCTCCCGGCCGTGCGCCGCCCGCGTCCCCGCCCCCGGCGTTCGCCTTGCCCGTCCCCTTCGCACCCGCACCCGCGTCGGCTCCGGTGCCTGTCAACGCGTCCCCCTTAACCGCTCTTCACCGCTCTTCACCGCTCTGTGGTCGAGCCGGACCTCCACGGTACGCAGTCGGGCCTTCTCCCCGGTGCAGAGACCTGAGCGTCGTTCTCTCAGCGGTGTCCGTTCTCCCGCAGCACGATGACGGTCTTGCCGCGCGCCCCGCCGGTCCGGTTGCGGTCCAGGGCCTGCGGGGCCTTCTCCAGGGGGAGTTCGATGTCGATGGGCACCCGCAGGATCCCTTCCGCGGCGCCCGCGGCGAGTACGTCCAGCAGTACGGGGGTGGGATCGAGCCGGAAGTCGACACCCCGCACACCGTCGGGGAGCACGGCCCCGGCCGCGACTCCGCGGGTGGAGAGCGCGATGCCGCGCGGCCGGACCGTCGCGGCGTGCGCGGCGAACGCCTCCGGGGTCGCGGATGCCAGGTCGGCCAGCGCGTCGATGCCGTCCGGGCAGGCCGCCCGCAGCGCTTCGGCCGCGGCTCCGTCCGTGAGGTCGATGGTGACGACGGCGCCCAGCGAGCCCATCCTGGACCGTTCGTCCCCGCGCACCGCCGCGATCACGCGCACGTCCCTGGCCCTGGCGAGCTGCGTCAGACAGCTGCCGACACCGCCCGCGGCCCCGATGACCAGCAGGCTCTCGTGGCCGCGCAGCGCCACCGCCTCCAGGATCTGGGCGGCGGCCATCCCCGCGGACGGCAGCGCGGCCGCGATGCGGGTGTCGAGGCCGGGCGGGACGAGGGTGATGGCGGAGTCCTGCGGTACGCAGACGTAGTCGCCGTACGTCCCCGGGCCGGCCGCCGGTCCGCCGGCCCGGCCGAAGACGCGGTCGCCGACCCGGAAGCGGTTGTCGCCGCTGCCGATCATGTCGACCCGGCCCGCGAAGTCGACGCCGACGACGAACGGGAAGACTTGAGGGGCCCGGCTCTCCGGGGAACCGTCCGCGAACTGCCAGTCGTGCGGATTGAGCGAGGCGTACTCGACCCTCACCCGGACCTCGCCGGTTCCGGGCTCCGGCTTGGGTATCTCGACCAGTGCGGGGTCGGCCCGGAACGCGCCGACGGCGATGGCTCGCATACGGAAGACCTCTCAGTCGCCCCCGGCAGTCGGCCCGTCCACTCCTCCCCATCCACTCTTCCCCGGCCCGCGCGCACCCGCACGTCGGCGGCCGCGGGCCCCGCCCTCAGCCGGATTCGCGCAGTTCCAGGGCGACGAGCAACGCCCGGTGGTCGGTGGCGGCGAGGTTCAGGAAGCGGGCCGAGCGGACCGAGAAGTCGTCGCTGACCAGCACATGGTCGATCTGGGTGCGCAGCGGTGTGGTGCGGTCGGCGGGCCAGGAGTACGTACGGGAGGAGCCGGCGAGACGGGCGCTGTCGTGGAGGCCGCCCGCGTCCAGGACGGCCCGGAAGGCGGCATGGTCCTGGGAGGCGTTGAAGTCGCCGGCCACGACGGCGGGCTCGGCCCGGACCGAGGCGGCGAAGTCCCGGATCCGGCCGAGCTCGCGCCGCCAGGCGGACACCCCGCCGGGGAGCGGCGGCATGGGGTGCGCGAGCTGGAGCCGCACCTCACGGCCCGCCACGACCGCGACCGATCCCGGCATCGCCATCGCCCCGTCGATCCGGCCCGCCGGGCGCAGCGGGAACCTGCTGAGGATCGCCGAGCCGAGCGAACCGTCCAGCCGGACGACGTCGCGGTACGGGTACGAGGCGGCCGGGACACGGGTGGCGAGCGCGTCCGCGCACCCGAAGTCGCACTCCTGGACGAAGACGACATCGGGCCGTTCGCGGCGGATCGTGGTGATCAGCGCGTCCGTCCCGGCCCCGAACTCCACGTTGGAGGTGAGGACGTCCAGCCGGGCCACCACCCGGCCGTGCGCGCCTGTGGTGGCGGGGCCGTACGGGCGCACGAACCACACCGTCAGCGCGAGCGCGACGACCGCCCACACGAGCCCGCCGCGCCACCGGGCCAGCGCGGCCAGCCCCAGACCGGCGGCGCCGGGCACCAGGAGCCACGGCAGGAAGGCCAGGGCCTGCGGGAGCGGGGTCACACCGTCGGCGCCGGCGGCCCGGAAGCCGGTCACGAGGCTCACCCCGGCGAGGAGGAGGGCGGCAGCGCAGAGCGCGAGGAGGCGGAGCGGTTCCGTCATGCCCCGGACGCTACCGGCAGCACGCGCCGGGCCCGGACCGGTCATCGCCGGACGACCGGCAGCACCTGCCGGGGCCGGCCCGTCGTTCCCGGCGATCGGCGCCTCGCGCCGGGCCGTGACCCGTCACTTGCCGGCGGGGACCGGCAGTACGCGTTGCGCCCGGATCCGTGCCGCCACCGCGCACACGGCCAGCGCGAGGCCCGTACCGAAGACGATCCACACCGTGGTGCGCAGCGACCCGGTCAGCGCGTCGTACACCGCCGCGGCCGCGTCCGTCTCGCTGCCGGGCACCTCGGCCAGCAACCGGTTGCGGGCCAGCGCGAGTGCCCCGCGCAGCACCAGCGCGCCGGCCGCGAAGCCGGCCCCGGCGACGGCGGTGGCGGCGAGCGCGGCCAGGACGGAGCCCCGGCGGCCCGGACCGCCGCGTACCCAGGCCAGGGCGACGGCCAGCAGGGCGAGGACCAGCGTGCCGATCGCCGGCCACACACCGGCGGCCCGCAGCCACCGGAAGCTCTGGCGCAACTGGTCGGCGCGGTCGGCGGTGATGATCCGGATGTCCGTGTGCTGGACGGGGATCCGGTCGGCGAACGGCACCCCGTTGTCCACCAGGTTCTGCTTCACCCGTTCCGTCACGGGCGCCAGATCGATGGTGACGCTCTCGCCGCTCTGCCCGTCGAGTGCGGCGGTGACGGCCTCGTGGGCGGTGCGGTTGGCGGCGTTCCAGGCGGCCTGGAAGGCGTCGGTGGTGGTGAAGGACTGCACGGCCTGGTGCAGGAAGTCGCGGACGGTGTCCTGGAGCGGGCCCACGTCGATCTGCTTCATCGCCTCGTCGGTGATCAGATCGGCGACCGTGTTCTGCACATCGGGGTCGGAGGCGAGCGGCGCCACCGCGGCCACGTAACGGTCCGTGTCGTCGATCTCCAGATCCACCCAGGCGGACAGCGCGCTCAGCGGCACCAGGACGGCGAGCAGTACCAGGAGCACCGCCGAGAGAGCCGCCGAGAAGTAGGTCCGCACCTCACCAGGGAATCGCGGATGACGGCGGTGCGCCCCGGGCCGTAGCCCATCCGAGTTGCCGGGGGGCGCGAGCAGGTGTGCTCTGGAGGGAAAGCGGGGGCGACGGAAGGAGCTGTCTGCCATGGCCGCACACGCTTCGGTGCAGGCACGCGGAATGCGAGCGCGTGCCCAGCGCCCCTCCATGCTCAGCTGGGCCGTTCCCGTCACGCTCGGCGTGATCCTCGGCTGGTACGCGACGTCCATCGTCCGCGGCGGCGGTGTGCTCACCGGCACGCAGCTCGCGCTCGGGCTGATCTCCGGCGCCGTGCTCGCGGCGCTCTGCTTCGTTCTGGGCCGGATGCAGAACCGTCTGCCGCGCGAACTCAGGGCGGCCGCCTACGGCGCGCTGTTCGGCGGTTCGGTCGGCTTCCTCTACAGCCTGTCCGGCAAGAGTGTGCTGGCGGCATCGGTACTGGGGCTGCTGACCGGGGCGGGCATGCTGATCGCCGCGTTCTACGTCTTCTACACCCACGAGGACTGAACCCCGGCGGCTTCGCACCCCCTGCGCAGGCGATCCTTGACCTTCTCCATGGGGGAAGGCCAAGGATCGGGCGTGCCGGGCGGACCGCCCGGTATGAGGAGGCGTGAGGGTGACGGACGAGGGGCAGGGGCGTACGCCCGGCGGGGCGATGGTGACGATCGGGGCTTTCGCCCGGCTGTCCCGGCTGTCCGCCAAGGCGCTGCGCCGCTACGACGAGCTCGGCCTGCTGACACCCGCCCTGGTCGACCCGGTGAACGGCTACCGGTACTACGACCCGGCGCAGGCGCGGACGGCCCGGCTGGTGGCCTGGCTCCGCCGGATCGGGATGCCGCTCGCCCGGATCACGGAGGTGATCGCACTGGACTCCGGTGCGGCCGCCGCGGCGATCCGGGCGTACTGGGCTCAGGTCGAGGCCGAGACGGCGGCCCGGCGGGACCTTGCGGCCTTCCTCATCGACCAGCTGTCGACGGAGGAAGTCATGACACAGGTGGGAACGCTCGGAATCCGGTACGCGGCCGGCACCGACACCGGCGCGGTGCGCGGGACCAACCAGGACGCGGCGTACGCAGGGGCCCGGCTGCTCGCGGTCGCCGACGGGTTCGGCGAGGGCGGCGCGGGGGCGAGCACCGCGGCGATCGACGCCCTGAAGCCGGTGGCGCGGGCGGCGGTGCCGGCCGCGGAGCTGCTGAACAGCCTGCACGACGCGGCGGAGCGGGCCGCCCGGGCGGTGCGGGACGCGGTGGCGGGGAGCGGGGCGCCGCAGGAGTCGGGGACGACGCTGACCGCGATGGTGTGGACGGGCTCGCAGCTGGGTCTGGTGCACATCGGGGACTCGCGGGCGTATCTGCTGCGCGACGGGGAGCTGTTCCGGATCACGCACGACCACAGTCTGGTCCAGTCGATGATCGACGACGGTTCGCTGACCGAGGAGGAGGCGGCCTCGCACCCGCAGCGGGCCATGCTGCTCAAGGCGCTCGGGAGCGGTCCGGAGGGATCGGGACCCGACCTGGAGGTCCGGGACGTGCGGCCCGGTGACCGCTATCTGCTCTGCTCGGACGGGCTCTCGGCGGTCGTCGAGGGTACGGACCTGGCCCGGGTGCTCGCCGCGGCGGACGGCCCCGGCACGGCGGTGCGCGAGCTGGTCGCGCTGGCCGGTGCGGCGGGCGCCCCCGACAACGTGGCCTGCGCGGTCGCGGACGTCGTGGAGCTGTGACGGCGCGGGGCGGGCCCGCGCGTCCTCACCGAGGATGCACGGGCCCGCCCCGTTTCCGCCGTCGCGCCGGCGGTCGTCAGTTGCGCACCACGGTCACCGGGCACGGTGCGTGCTGGGTGACGTGCAGGCTGACCGAGCCGAGCAGGGTGGCCTTGAGGGCGCTGCGTCCGCGCGCTCCGACCACCAGCAGATTCGCGCCCTCGGCCCGGTCGAGCAGGGACTGCGCCGGATTGCCGATCACCACGACCTTGCTGATCTCGGCCGCGCGCGCACCGCCGAGGGCCTCCTCCAGCGCCTCGGTGAGGGACACGGTGGCCAGGGCCTGCGGATCGAAGTCCTCCGGCATGCCCGGCATCATGGACGCCCAGCTGGTCGCGGGGTACTCCCAGCTGTTGACGGCCTCCACCGTGTCACCGGTCAGCTCCGCCTGGCGTACGGCCCAGTGCAGCGCCTTGATCGACGACTCGGAGCCGTCAACGCCCACCACGATCCTGCCCATCTCTGCCTCCAGCTCGGTTCGGCTCGGTTCAGTTCGGTTCAGCGCGGTCGTGCAGGTGCGTCGTACGGGATACAGGTCGGGGCACCCGTACCACGCACCTTCTCGCACAACTCTAGTCAAACCGGATGTATGCATCGTCTTCGGGTCCAACAACGCACTCCGGGCGCCATCATTCGAGGCGGAGATCCGCCAGCTGGCGCTCGAAGGGGACCACCTCGTCGTCCAGGCCGAGGGCCCTGGACGCTCCGGAGACCGCCCGGCCGCCCGTGATCGCGTGCGCGAGCTCGCCGCCCGCGCGCCGGATCCGGGCCGGCAGCCCGTCGGTGTACTCGTCGCCCGACGAGCCCCAGTCCTCCGAAGCGGCGTACACCGACGTCGGCAGGGTCACGGCCCGCAGGTAGGCGAAGAGCGGACGCATCGCGTGCTCCAGCACCAGCGAGTGCCGGGCGGTGCCGCCGGTCGCCGCGACGACGACGGGCTTGCCGGTCAGCGCGGTGTTCTCGACGAGATCGAAGAACGACTTGAACAGACCGCTGTACGAGGCGGTGAAGACGGGGCTGACCGCGATCAGCCCGTCGGCCCCGGCCACCGCGCCGATGGCCTCCTCCAGGGTGGCCGACGGGAAGCCGGACACCAGGTTGCCCGCGATGTCGACGGCCAGGTCGCGCAGTTCGATGACCCGGACCTCGACCGGGCGGTCCTGCTCGGCCTCCAGCCGTTCCCGGGTGGCGGCGGCGAGCCGGTCGGCCAGCAGCCTGGTCGACGAGGGGCTGCTCAGTCCGGCCGAGACGGCGACGATCCTCAGCGGTTCGGTGGCGAACACGGTGTCAGCTCTCCTTCGCGACGGTGGCGGCAGTGGTGGCGGCGACGGCCGGGTGCAGCGGGGCGGAGTCGGGCACCCCGGCCGGCCGCAGCGCGGCGAACTCCTTGCGCAGCACCGGGACGACCTCCTCGCCGAGGATGTCGAGCTGCTCCAGGACCGTCTTGAGCGGCAGTCCCGCGTGGTCCATCAGGAACAACTGGCGCTGGTAGTCGCCGACGGCGTCCCGGAACGACAGCGTCCGCTCGATGACCTCCTGCGGGGAGCCGACGGTCAGCGGCGTCTGCTGCGAGAAGTCCTCCAGGGACGGGCCGTGCCCGTAGACCGGGGCGTTGTCGAAGTACGGGCGGAACTCCCGTACCGCGTCCTGCGAGTTCTTGCGCATGAACACCTGGCCGCCGAGGCCGACGATGGCCTGCTCGGCGGTGCCGTGCCCGTAGTGGGCGTAGCGCTGCCGGTAGAGGTTCACCATCTTCTTCGTGTGCTCGATGGGCCAGAAGATGTTGTTGTGGAAGAAGCCGTCGCCGTAGTACGCGGCCTGCTCGGCGATCTCCGGGGAGCGGATCGAGCCGTGCCAGACGAACGGCGGGACGCCGTCCAGCGGGCGCGGGGTCGCGGTGAAGGACTGGAGCGGCGTACGGAACTTGCCCTCCCAGTCGACGACGTCCTCGCGCCACAGCCGGTGCAGCAGGGCGTAGTTCTCGATGGCGAGCGGGATGCCCTGGCGGATGTCCTTGCCGAACCAGGGGTAGACCGGTCCGGTGTTGCCGCGGCCCATCATCAGGTCGACGCGGCCGTCGGCGAGGTGCTGGAGCGTGGCGTAGTCCTCGGCGATCTTCACCGGGTCGTTGGTGGTGATCAGGGTCGTCGAGGTGGACAGGATGATGCGCTCGGTGCGGGCGGCGATGTAGCCGAGGGTGGTCGTCGGCGAGGAGGGGACGAACGGCGGGTTGTGGTGCTCGCCGGTCGCGAAGACGTCGAGGCCGACCTCCTCGGCCTTCCGCGCGATGGCGACGGTGGCCTTGATCCGCTCGTGCTCGCTCGGCGTCGTGCCGTTCGTCGGGTCGGTGGTGAGGTCCCCGACGGTGAAGATCCCGAACTGCATGGCGCCGCCTCCAGAGTGCTGAACCGTAGTTGTTGAACGTTGAACTATCTGAATACACCCTACAACGGAGCGCACCGCTTCCCTATTCCGCCGCCACCGGACCCGTGCCGCGCTGCTCCTCGACCCACCGCCCGGCCCGCTCCATCGCCTCCAGCTGGGCCCCGAAGATCTCCTCGCGGGCGGGCACCACCCGGTCGTCGCCCAGCTCGGCGGTGAGACCGGTCCGGCGCAGCACCGCCAGCAGTCCCGGCTGCACCCCGGCCAGATAGAGCCGGCCGCCGTGATCCCCCAGCTCCTCCGCGTACCGGCTGAGCAGCTTCACCACCGCGGATGAGGGCACCTCGGGTGTGGTGCGCAGCGACAGCACCACGGCCGATCCGCGCGCCCGCGAGACATCGGGCCACTGGGCGTCGATCCGGGGCGCCTCGGCGAACAGACTGGTTCCGGCGTAGAAGAGGACGGTGACCTCGCCGGGCCCGATCCGTGCGGGCGGATCGGTGAACCGCCAGGTCCCGGGGTCGGCGCCGCGTTCGAGTCCGCGCAGTCCGCTCTGCCGGGCCGCCTGCACGCAGTACAGCAGCAGCGAGAGCAGCGCCCCGATCACGATGGCCTGCTGGAGGGGCAGCTGGGTGGTGGCGACGAAGGTGACGAGCATCGCGGCGGCCGACAGCCAGGACGTACGCAGCACCAGCAGGATGTCCTTGCGGCGGCCCCAGATCAGCTCGCAGCCGATCACGATGATCAGGCCGCCGATGACCGGCATCGGGATCCGCTCGGCCAGCGAGCCGAGCGTCAGGACCAGCAGCGCCAGCCACAGCCCGGCGAAGATGCCCGTCCACCGGGTGCGGGCGCCCGCGCTGACGGCGACGCCGGTACGGGACATGGAACCGCCGGCGGGCAGCGCGCCGAACAGCCCGCCGCCGATGTTGCCGATCCCCTGGGCGACGAAGTCGCCGTCGACGGACGACTTGGAACCGTCGGGGTTGCGGACGGTCGGGCCGATCGAGGCCGCCTGGGCCAGTGCGACCAGCGCGACGGCGAAGGCGCCGGGCAGCAGCTTTCCGATGACGGACAGGTCGGGCGCGGTGAAGTGCGGCAGCGCCGCCGGGATGTGCGCGATGTCCCGGGCCAGTTCCACATCGACGGAGAGGAGCCCGACCCCCAGACTGACGGCGACCAGGGCGACCAGGATCGCCACCGGTTCCAGCCGCTTGACCAGCCGGACGAGCGCCCACACGGCGACCGTCACCACGGCCGTCAGGGTGGTGGTGAGCTTCCAGTCGCCGATGTGGAGGACCCAGTCGGCCAACTGGGTGAGCCGGTTGTGGCCGTGCGGTTTGTAGCCGGTGGCGTCGTCGAGCGAGCCGGTGATGATCTGGAGCGCGATCCCGGTGGAGAAACCGGTCATCACGGCGTTGGAGACGAAGCTCATCACCGCGCCGAGCTTCAGCAGCCCCAGCACCACCATGATCAGCCCGGCGAGCACGGCGACGGTGGCGATGTTCCCCGCGTCCTTGGGGTCCAGATGCGCCCCGGACAGCACGCTCTGCGAGGTCAGGGCGATCGCGGAGGTCAGGGTCGTGACCATCAGGACCGTACGCGCGAAGACGGACGCCAGGATGGTCGGTACGACGCCCGCGTAGATGCCGGTGACCGGGTTGAAGCCGCCGATCGCCGCGTAGGCCATGCCTTCGGGGATGGAGAAGAGCCCGGTAACCAGACCGGCCGACACATCGGAAGGTGTCGGCCGGCCCAGCTTCGTCTTTCCGCGCAAGGAGAGACCTTCCCTACGGGGTGACGATCGGGAACGAGGTGTCGCCCTCGGCCAGCAGTGAGAACAGCGTGGCGAGCACCTGCGGATCGCCCTGGGTGCCGATGCCGTCGAGCCCGCGCCCGGCGAACACACCGAGCAGCTGCGGCTTGGTCAGCGTGAGGGTGAGGCCGGCCGGGGTCCGGGGCGGGGAGGCGTCCGTGGTGGCGCGCTGGGTCAGGGCCCCGTTGTGCAGGGTGAGGCGGTGGCGGGTGCGCTGGTCGGTCAGGTCCAGGTCGATGACCAGGTTCTTGTCCCAGGCGCGCGGCCCGTCGACCCGTACCGCGATCGAGTCGATGAGCTGCTCGACGGTGAGGGCCATCGCCACCTCGGGGTTGGCCGGGTCCAGGAGGTTGGTGTCCGGGCCGTTCTCCAGCTCCATGGCGCCCATCAGGTAGAAGTTGCGCCAGGTGCCGTTCTCCGAGCCGTGCCCGAGCCTGCGGTAGACGGCCGCCAGGTCGGATCGGGCCTGCCGGTCGGAGGCGTCGGCGAAGACCACGTGGTTCAGGAGCGTCGCCGCGAACCGCAGATCGCCCTGTTCCGCGTACTTCGCGGCCTTGCCGATCACCTCGTCGGCGCCGCCCATGCACTCCACGTACCGGGTCGCCGCCGCGACCGGCGGGTGCTCCCAGAGGTGGGCCGGGTTGCCGTCGAACCAGCCGAGGTAGCGCTGGTAGATCGCCTTCACGTTGTGGCTGAGCGATCCGTAGTAGCCGCGCGCGTGCCAGGAGTTCTCGATCGCGGGCGGCAGCTTGATCTCCTCCGCGATCTCGGGACCCGTGAGACCGGCGTTGAGCAGCCGCAGCGTCTGGTCGTGCATGTACGCGTACAGATCGCGCTGGACGGCCAGGAACTCCACCACGTTCTCGGCGCCCCAGGTCGGCCAGTGGTGGGAGGCGAAGGCGACGTCCATCGTGTCGCCGAAGAGCTCGATCGCCTCGTCCAGGTAGTGCGACCAGATCCGCGAGTCGCGGACGACCGCGCCGCGCAGCGTCAGGATGTTGTGCATGTTGTGGGTGGCGTTCTCGGCCAGGCACAGCGCGCGGCGGTCCGGGAAGAGGAAGTTCATCTCGGCCGGGGCCTCGGTGCCGGGCGTGATCTGGAAGACGATCCGTACGCCGTCGACCGTCTCCTCCTGGCCCGTACGGGTGATGTCCACGGTCGGCGGGATGAGCGTGACCGTCCCGGTGGAGGTGGTCATGCCGAGCCCGGCGCCGAGCTGCCCGTCGGGCGCCTTCTCGATCCGGTCGCCGTACATGTACACCGCGCGCCGGGTCATGGCGTTCCCGGCGTACACGTTCTCGCTGACCGCGTGCTCCAGGAAGCCGACGGGGGCCAGGATCGGCACCCCGTCCTCCTCGCCCTTCGCCAGTACCCCGCGCGAGCCGCCGAAGTGGTCGGCGTGCGAGTGCGTGTAGATCATCCCGGTGACGCGCCGGTCCCCGCGTTCGCGCCGGTACAGGGCGAGCCCCGCGGCGGCCGTCTCGGCGGACAGCAGCGGATCGATGACGATCACGCCGGTGTCCCCCTCCACCAGCGTCATGTTCGACAGGTCGAGCCCGCGCACCTGGTAGATGCCCTCGGCCACCTCGTACAGCCCCTGCCGGGAGACGAGTTGTGCCTGCCGCCAGAGGCTGGGGTGCGCGGTGTCGGGGCAGTCGGCGTCCAGGAAGGCGTAGGCGTCGTTGTCCCAGATGACGCGGCCGTCGTCGGCTTTCACCACAGCGGGCTCGAGCGCGGCGACGAAGCCGCGGTCGGCGTTCTCGAAATCGGTCGTGTCGTGGAACGGAAGGTCACTCATGAGAACTCAGTAGAACCCAGTTGGGCTATTTATGCACTTCATCCTTTTTTGTCGGAATCGGCGTGTCGGCCGGTGCGTACGCTGAACCGTACGGAGGCCGCCCGAGCCCCGGGCGGACGGAGGCCGACATGAGCGGGACCGGAGCGGGGAGCGGTGGCGGAACCCGCTTCGACGGTGCGGCGGACCGGGAGTCCGGATCCGGGAGCGAGCGCTGGAAGGAGCGCGGCGTAGCGCTGCGCGTCTTCGTCTACGTCTTCGCGACGCACCTGTTCGCTGGGTTCATCTGGATCCTCTTCTATGTGGGCGGGCACGCGAAGAAGTAGCCGGCCGGGTTTCGCGGCGCGGGGGGCCGGCGAGGGGTGCGTACCCGCCCGGGGCGGGCAGTTCCGTGTCCCTCTTGTGGGTGATGGCCGCCTCGTGAGTTTCGAACTATTTTGAAAGTCATGAGCATCGAGAGCGCTGCCGTGAACTTCTCCGAGCTGGTGAACAAGAACAAGCAGACCCTTGCCAGACTCGAGGAATCACCACGGTTGCTGCTGCACCGCAGAGATGGTGAGGACCTGGTCCTCACCACCGCTGCACGGGCCGAGCAGGACCGCAGCGTGGTATCAGCTGCCACGCGGATGCTGGCCGCCATGGCACGCCGGGAGCCCGGCAGCATGGAGCTGCTCCTCGACATACTGCCGGACGCGTTTCCCTGGGTCCGGTTCCTTCCCGGGCCGGACGTCCACGCCTTCGCTGTCGAGCTGGTGGACACCATGCGTGCCGCCGACTCGATCGGCAACAGCGCTTCCGTCGCCCAGCTCCTCACCGCGTGGCAGCACACGGCCGAGGTCCACTCCGACCCCGAACTGCTGGCCGCGCTGACCAGGGATCATGAGGCGGACTACGGCCAGGCGTCTGATCCGCGGGAGCTTGCATGACCGCGGGGCGCGGCGACCGGGCCGCGCCTCCTGCGCCGGAAGGGCAGTGGGAAGTCCGCCTCGCCGATGCGGCCGCGGCCAAGGGGTGGGAGAGCCTCGGCCGGCAGGCCCGCGGCAACACGTATCGCGCCTGGATTGCTATGCGCACTGATCCGAGGCCGACGGTGGAGACGCCTCGGCAGCACCGGCTGAAGGGCAGTCTGGCGCACGGAACCCACCGGGGGCGGACCTGTGAGCAGTGGCAGATCGAGGTGACCGGCGGCGGCCGTATCTGATACCTCGTCGACACTGCTGGCGAGACATGCCGGATCACTTTCGCCGGCACGGGGCACCCGCGGGCCACGGACCGCCGATGAGTGAGGGCCTCGGCGGCGCCGTTCCGCGGTCGTGGGCGCTGCGCGGGCGGTTCAACCCGTGACGGGGTGCGCACGGAGTCACCGAGCGGCCGGCCACCGCGCGCCGGCCTCACACCATCAGCGACCCGTACACCGTGTAGCGGCAATCACCGAGCCCGTGCCGCCGCGCTCGGCTAGGCTCGCCCCATGACCTCCGTACCGTGCCGGAACTGGTGGCGCTCCTCCTAGGAGCGGCCACCTCTTCAGCGCGGGACCAGGGCCGTTCGATAGGGACGGCCCTCTTCTCTGCCCTCTTCCGGTACGGGCTCCGAGCCCGGCGGGGGCCGTCCTCCACGCACACGCCATCGCGAGGAGAGACCACCATGACCACGACCCATGCCGACAGCACCGCCACGCTCGACGAGCGGATCCACCGGGACCCCGCCGCCTTCAGGGTCCTGACCGGTGACCGGCCCACCGGGGCGCTGCACCTCGGGCACTACTTCGGCACGCTCCACAACCGGGTACGGCTCCAGGAGCTCGGGGTGGAGGTGTTCATCGTCATCCCCGACTACCAGGTGCTCACCGACCGGGACGTCGCCGAGCGGCTCACCGCGACGATGGAGGGGCTGCTGCTGGACTATCTGGCCGTCGGCATCGACCCGGAACGTTCGGTGATCTTCAACCACAGCGCCGTCCCCGCGCTGAACCAGCTGATGCTGCCCTTCCTCAGCCTGGTCTCCGTCGCCGAGCTGGGCCGCAACCCCACGGTCAAGGACGAGATCGCGCACTCCCGGCAGGCCTCCGTCAGCGGCCTGATGTTCACCTACCCGGTCCATCAGGCGGCCGACATCCTGTTCTGCAAGGGCAATCTGGTGCCGGTCGGCCAGGACCAGGTGCCCCATCTCGAAGTGGCCCGGACCGTCGCCCGGCGGTTCAACGAGCGCTACGGGACGGTCTTCCCGGAACCCGAGGTGCTGCTCTCGGACGCGCCGCTGCTGCTCGGCACCGACGGCACCAAGATGAGCAAGAGCCGCGCCAACTCCATCGCGCTGAGCGCCGACGAGGACACCACGGCCCGGCTGATCAAGGGGGCGACGACGGATGCCGAGCGGCACATCACGTACGACCCCGAGGGACGGCCCGGGGTGTCCGGGCTGGTGCTGCTCGCCGCGCTCTGCCTCGACCGGGACCCGCACGACGTGGCCGAGGAGATCGGGGGCGGGGGTGCGGCGGCGCTGAAGCGGACCGTGACCGATGCCGTCAACGGCCGGATGGCGCCGATGCGCGCCCGACGGGCCGAGTACGCAAGGGACATGGGGTACGTACGGTCCGTGCTGCGGGCCGGCAACGAGCGCGCCAACGCCCTCGCCGACGCGACGCTGATGGAGGTCCGGGAGGTGATGGGGGGACTGGTCTAGGGCGTTCTCCGCGACGGCCGGCCGGCGCGCGTCACGCCGGCCCGGTCTCAGTGCCTCGTCAACGACCCCCGCCTGCGGAGCAGTTCGGCCAGTCCGCGCCGGGTCGCCGCGATCACCACCCGGTCGGTGGGCTGGAGGACGTAGCCCGGGTGCAGGTTCCAGATCAGGCCGCCCGGCCGGTCCTCGGTGGCGGGGCCCGTTCCCGGTGTCGCCAGGTCGGGGCGGCGGTCGGCGGGCGGGGCCACGTCCAGGGCGAGCACCCGCCAGGCCCCGGCCCGGAACGCCTGCTCCACCGTCCGGCCCTCCAGCTGCGGGTGCCCGGCCACCTCGACGGCGGCGAACAGCATCACCTTCCGCTCGACCGGCACCGCCCCCAGGATCTGCCGGCCCATCATGGCGACCGCGAACGAGGGCGCCGCCAGATGGGAGACCGAGCGGGAGCGGGTCAGCGCCTGCGGGTGGGCCGTGCGCAGGGTGCGGTAGACGGCGGTGGCGAACTCGTCGTCGAACAGCCGCAGCGTCACCCGCAGATCCGGCTTGACCGAGCGGGCGTACAGCGCCGCTTCCAGGTTCGTGGTGTCGACGCTGGTCAGGGCGAGCAGGGCGCGGGAGCGCCGGATCTTCGCCGCCTCCAGGACGCCTTCCTGGGTGACGTCCCCGATGACCACCGGTACGTGCAGCCGACGGGCCACCGGGATGCCGCGCGCGTCCGGGTCGTCCTCCACGCACACCACGGGGATGCCGAGTTCACGCAGCTGGACGAGGACACGCGTACCGATCTTGCCGAGGCCCAGCAGCACCACATGACCGGACAGGCCGCGCGGCGGACGGCGCAGCGAGGAGGCCGTCCGCAGCGAACCGAAGGCCTCCAGCACCCCGGCCACCAGCAGCGGCAGGAGCATCAGCCCGGCGACCCCCGAGAGGATCTGGATGATCTGGCGGGCGGTCGGCTCGCCGATCGCCGGGTCGCCCATCGCGAACAGGTCGAGCAGGGTCAGATACGTGGCGTGCAGCGGATCGTCCCCGGTGGTGAACGAGGACGCCACCGCCAGGCCCAGGACCGCCAGGCCGACGCCGAGCGCGGACCAGCGCAGCCGGCGCGAGAAGAACTGGCTCAGCGGTGCGCTCCGGCCGCCCATCCGGGTCGCCGGGGCGGCCGGACCGTTCTGGCTGACGGCCTCCAGGACGATGGTTCCGCGCCCGGTCGCGGCGGCCACCTGGGCCCGGTCGGGCAGCAGCCGGGGGCCTTCGTCCCCGCTGCTGTCGGAGCCCTCGGTGCCGGCCGGGTCATGGGTGGTGGAGGAGAGCAGCGCCAGTGTGCACAGGCCCGGGTCGGCGATCTGCCCGTCCCGGGGAGGGGTGCGTTCGGCGGCCCGCAGGAGCAGGCCCTCCGCGTGGATGACCTTGCTGGAGCCGGCGAGCGCGGTCGCCGCGAGGGCGGGGGCCGCGGTGTCGGCGTCGGAGAGGACCGTGGTGGAGGCGTCCAGCGCGGTCGGGTCGAGGCCGGGCGAGGCGACGGCGGCCGCCTGGTCGAGCAGGGCCTCCAGATGCTGGCCGAGCTTGCGGTTGTAGAGCCGGATCACCAGCCGGACACGGGGGTTGATGCGGCGCGCGGTCAGCGCGGCACGGATGTTGCGCTCGTCGTCGTCGTAGACGAGGGCCAGCGCGGCGGCCGTGTCGATGCCCGCCTCCTCGAACGCCTCGTCGGACGGCTCCGCCGCCTGGAGGATGCGGACCGCCTCCACCCCGGCGTTGGTGTCGTTGTCCCCGCCGTTGCCGCTCGCGCCGTTGCCGTTCCCGAGTCCGCCGTTGCGGTTCATCGCCGACGACATGCGGCCGAACAGGGCGGCCGCCCGGCCGCGCCCGGTCAGCGGCAGCTCCGGCCGCACCGAGCGGGGATCCGGCGGCAGGACGAGGGTGACCCGCTCCCCGTAGACGTAACGCAGCTCCACCGCGAGCCGCTGGGCGAGCGCGTCGTCGCCGCAGACGACCATGTGTCCGGAGAACGGGGAGCGTTGGGGCTGCTGGGGAAGAGGAGGCACATGTCCCAGCATGCCCTGCTCCCTTCTGATGATCGGTACGGTCAGCCGTCCTCGTGTGTCCCGGAGTGTGCCCCGGGGTGTGTCCAGGGGTGGGCCTCGCCGTGCGTCCCGGGGTGCGTCGCGGACGGTGGCCGGGTGAGCAGACGGCGCGGGTCCGCCGCCCGGCTGATCGCCGACTCGACCGCCGCGATCCGGTCCGCGAGCAGTCCGAGTGCGGCCACCGCGCGGGTCAGCGGATCACCGTCCGGTCCGCCGAGCGCCTGGGCGCGGACGTACGAGGCGGTGACGGCGGACCACCGCTCGGCCTGCGCGGGGCTCAGCGTGCCGCGCAGGGCGGCGAGTTTCAGCAGGGACGCCTCGGCGCCCGTGGTGAGCGTCTGGGCCTCGCCGGCGTAGTGGTCGTCGATGACGGCGGACAGCTCGGCCCCGTTCATCACGGGGACGATCCGCTCGGCGATCCGGTTCATGTTCCGGTACGAGCCCTGGAGCCGGAACGGCGGCTCGGTGCGCGTCGCGTCCGTCTGCGCGGCCGACGCGATGTACGCGGCGTTGACGGCGAGCACCGTGTCGCGGGCGTGCAGCAGATGCCGCAGCACGGCGGTGATCCGGTCCACCTCGGCAGGTGCGTAGGGGTGTTCGAGCTGCTCCGCGCGGGCGGTGGCGTCGGTGCCGGAGGCGAGCCGCAGGAACAACGAGAGGTCCTCGCGGGAGCGCCCGGCGAGCGGGGCCAGCACCGGGTTGGCGGTCAGCGCGTTCTCGACGAAGCTCAGCGCGAAGACGTCCTCGTGGCCGCTCAGTACCTCGCCGAGGTTCCAGACGTCGGCCCGGTTGGCCAGCATGTCGGGGATCGTGAACCGCTCCCCGGACTCGGTGTACGGATTGCCCGTCATACAGACCGCGAACCGCTTGCCCCGCAGGTCGTAGCTGCGCGGCTCGCCGTCCCGCACACCCTCGATCCTGCGGGTGGCGTCGCAGAGGGGGATGAACTTCTGGAGCAGTTCGGGGGAGGTGTGCTGGATGTCGTCGAGCTGGAGCAGTGTGTTGTTGCCCGCCTCCAGCGCGAAGTTGATCTTCTCGATCTCCTGGCGCGCGGTCGCGCTGCGCGCCTGCGCGGGGTCGAGCGAGGTCACCTCGTGGCCCAGGTTCGGCCCGCTGATCTTGACCAGGACCAGGCCGAGCCGGTCGGCGACGTACTCCATGAGCGTGGTCTTGCCGTAGCCGGGCGGCGATACGAGCAGCAGCAGGCCCTGCGAGTCGGTGCGCCGGTCCGCGTCGGCGGTGCCGAGCTGCTTGGCGAGGCTGTCGCCGATCAGCGGCAGATACACCTCGTCGAGCAGCCGGTTGCGGACGAACGCCGACATGACGCGCGGCCGGTGGTCGTCCAGCCGCAGCCGGGAGCGCTCGGCGGCGGCCAGGGCGGTGCGCCGGCGCTGGTAGGCGCGGAAGCCGGGGACGGCGGCGGTGCGGAACTCCCCGGTACGGAAGAGGAGTTCATCGATGCGTACGGTCAGCAGGCCGCCGGTGATGCGCGGGTGGACGCCCAGCAGCCCCGACACGGTCGCGGTGAGGGGCGCGTCGCTCTCGTAGCGGGCCAGGACCGGCTCCGGGCAGAGCTCGACGGCGACGGCCTCCGCGAGATCGCCCGCGTCGAGTTCCGTCCCGCTCGACCGGGCGTACGAGGTCAGCCATCCCTCGACGAGCTGGCGGCGGGCGGGCAGATCGTCCACCACGCCGTTGGCGGCGAGATCCTCGTCGTACGCCGAAGTGCCGGTCGTGCGACGGAACTTGTCGAGGAAGGTGCGGACCGTGGCACTGGTGACGAAGCCCTCCGGGCCGCTCGTCAGTTCCTCGAAGAGGTACGAGGCGACGGCACGGGAGTTCTCGCCCGCGATGACGCCGGCCCACTCCTCCTGGAGCGTGGCGATGGCCGGGCTGAGCCCGAACGTCTCGCGGGCGCGGGCCAGTGAACGGGCCCGTCGCGTCCAGGACGTCCGGCGGGCCTCGTCGGCCCCGTACGCCCAGAAGAGCTGGGCGGCGGACCGGACGGCGGGCGTGCAGCGCAGCAGTCCGGCGGCTGTGTGCAGCTTCAGCAGGGCGCCGAGGATGGCGGTGGCGTCCTCGTCGTGGACCCCGCGCTGATGGCCCTCGTCGTACGCGGCTGCGGCCGACTCCCGTACGAGCGAGGCCAGTTCGCCTTCCGCGAGTGCCGTCAGCCGGTCGGCGCCCTGCTCGTCCAGCAGTCGGGCGGCCAGGTGCTCGCCCCGGTAGACGGACGGGGACTCGGAGGGCAGCGACTGGTCCCAGTACGGGCGGGTGACCAGGAAGTCCGGGTCGGTGACCGGCATCCGGTAGTCGGTCCCGGTGACGGCGAACGCGAGTCCGTCCTCCTGCGGAACCAGCGTCAGCTCGAACGGCTGGGTGTTCACCGCGAACCGGTGCCGGCCCAGCCGGATCGCCGTCCCGCCGTCCGCGTACAGCTCGCTGCGGTCGCGCAGCGCCCGCCCCGCCTCCTGGCGTGCGGCGAGCAGCTGCCCCTCGAGTTCCTCGGCCCGCACCGTGTCACCGAGTCCGCGCAGCTCGTCCGCGGTTCGGCGGACCTTGGCGACCATCGGGTCGGAGGCGAAGTAGGTGTGCACGGCGTCCGCGTCCGGCAGCGCGGCGCTGCGGCGGCCGACGGTGTCCAGCACCCGGGCGGCGGACTGTGCGAGGCGTTCGGTCCGCCGGGCGAGGGCGTCCTGAAGGGTCTGCCGGCGGGCCGAGAACGCCTCGTACACCTCCGTCCGCCGCTCACCCAGCTCGGTCAGGAAGTCGTCGAACTCGGCGAACCGCGCTTCCAGGTTCTCCAGTTGCAGCAGCAGCCGCGCGAGCTGGTCGTCACAGGCGGCCGGGGTGTCCGCTGCGGCCAGTGCGGCCGTGACGGCCTGCCCCAGCAGGGCGAACTCGGCGGCGAACTCGGCCCGGCCCTCGTGGTCGAGCAGCGCGCGCCGGCGGGCGTCGAGCGTGGCGCGGGCCCGGTTCACCCCGCCGAGCACCTCGGCGATGCGTTCCAGGATCGCGGTGCGGACCACGCCGTCACCGATGTCGAGACCGGTGACGACGTCCGTCACCGTGTTCAGCCCGTCCGTCATCCCCGCCAGCCGCTCGCCGAGCGCGGCGGCGTCGCTGACGGTGGCGAGGGCGGCGGCCTCGTCCGTGAGCCGGGCGATGTCCTCGTGATAGCCGGCGAAGGCCCCGTCCCCGGCCAGGAACCCGACCGCGCGCCGGCCGGCCGCGGTGAGGTCGTCCGCGGTGGCGGCGGTGAGCTCGGCGATCCGCTCGGTGTCCGCGTACCGCATCTCGGCGAGCGTCGCCAAGTGGCCGTGGGCGTTGCGCAGGTCGGTCAGCCGGTCGACCCATTCGGCGGCCGAGCGCGGCGCCTCGCCGCGGACCCGGCGCACCAGCGCGGTGATCCGGTCCGCCGTCTCGGTGAGCGCGTCCGCGGCCCGCCGGGTCTGTTCCTGCACCGCGTCGAACTCGGCCAGCACCTGCTGTGCGGTCGTGCGGAGTTCGGCCAACGGTTCGCCGAGGGCGCCGAGTTCGCCCTCGTCCAGCCAGTGGTACCGGTCGGTGGCGCGTGAGCAGTCGGCCACCAGCCGCGCGTACCCGGCGCCGGTCGGGGTGGTCCCGTCGGCGCTGTGCGCGATCGCCAGGCAGTCGGAGATGCCGCGCACGAGGTCGGCGTTGCCGACCCGGGCGAGCGGGCCGGTCCCGGCGGGGCGGGAGGCGGCGTAGGTGTCGGAGACGTACGGGGTCTGCCAGCGCTGCACCGGGTGAACCCGGACCGGGCCGCCGTCCGCGCCCTCGACCGGGTCCCGCAGGAGTACGAGCGTGCCGTCGTCGAGCAGGCCGTGGCCACGGCCCTGGAGCGGGGTGGCCACCTCCTGGCGGATCACGTTGTACGGGAGGAGCAGGCTGCGCCCGTCCTCCCGCGAACGGAACACGTACAGGACGTCCTCGCCGTTGGGGGAGCGGACGGCTCCCTCGAAGACGGGGTCGGCGAGCGGCTCCGCGATGTCGAAGGTCTTCGCGGTGCCGGCGGTCAGGTAGTAGCCGCCCGGGAAGATGATCCCCTGGTCCTCGGGGAGCCGGTGGCAGGCCGGACCGATCCCGTCCAGCCGCTGCACGGTGCCCAGGAGCCGGTTGTGGACGAGATGGCGGCTCGCCTCCTCCTTGTACGGCCGGATGCGGAGCAGGACGAGCGGGCCGGTCAGCGCGTACTCGACCTCGGCGTCGGCGAGCGACTGGAGGGGTTCGGTGACCGGCTCCCGGTAGATCCCGTCGGGGCTCTCCGTGTCGTCGGCGGTCTTGAGCGTGAGGTGTCCGCCGAGCGTGCTGACGAAGAGCGGGGCGTCCTTGCCGTCCTCGGTCCCGCCGACGGCGATGTGCGGGTGCCGGCCCGGGATGTGGGCCTCGCGCCCCGCGACGGTCCAGGCGAAGTCGTGCGACGGCGGGAACACGTGGTCGCGCTCGCCGCGGGCGTCGAGGAAGGCGCCGGGCGATCCGTCGGCGTTCAGCTCCCAGCGCAGGACGCGGATGTCCTCGGCGGTCTCGCCGGTACGGAACACGGCGAGCAGCCGTCCGTCGGTGCGGCGCAGCCGCAGCAGCCGGGCGTCGCGGTAGTAGCGGTGCAGGCCGTTGAACTCACGGACGAAGGCCTCGTCGGAGAGGAGTGGGTGGGTGCCGGGGGCGAGGTCGGCGCCGTACAGCGCGAGTACGTCGTCGACGGCGGGGTCGTCGGTCCGGCCTGCGCCCCGCTCGAAGCCGAACAGGAGCTGTCCGCCGATCGCGACGAGGTCGCGGGGGGTGGACGGCTGCGCGGTCCGGACCCGCTCGCTGCCGAGCAGCCGCAGTCCGGTGGAGCCGAACTCCTCGGTCCGGCGGGAGTTGAGCGCCTCGGCCCTGCGGGTGAGCTCCGCGGCCTGGGCGGCGAGCCGTCGGCGCAGCACGTCGTAGGCCCCGGCCTCCACGGGGCCGCCCGGGGGCGGCGGGGTTCCGGTGTCCATGCGGTGCGGGCTCCTTACGTGGATGTGCGGGGTGCGCCGGGCGGGCCTGCGGCCGGCGGTTGTCCTCAATCGCCGGACGGGCTTGATTTGGGCCTGATGGGGGTTCGGGTTCCGGGTGGTGTGGGGGTTGTTGGGCGTGCCGGTCGTCCTCAATCGTCGGACGGGCTTGATTTGGTTGGGGTTTCGGGTGGCGTGCGGTTTCTTGTGCGCGCCGTCTGTCCTCAATCGCCGGACGGGCTTGTACTGCCTGGCGTTGCTGTGAGCGCGAGCGGGAGTGATCCCGGCCGTGCGGCCACATCCAGCCCGTCCGGCGATTGAGGACGGACGGTGCTCCGGGGGACTGCCACGGGACAGGTCCGGCCGCATCCAGCCCGTCCGGCGTTTGAGGACGGACCGACGCCCCGGGGGGCATCCGCCGGACAGGTCACGGAACACACCGAGCCTGTCCGGCGATTGAGGACAGGGAGACAGGGGACCCGGCTACCCCACCGGCGTACCGTTCCTCGACGGTGACGGGTTCGGCACCGCGCCGACCGGCAGGTCCGCCAGGCCCAGGGACCGGGCGTGCTCCAGGAGCTCGCGGACCTGGTCCGCACCCACGCCCCCCACCCCCGGCGCAGCCATCATCCGCATCAGGAGCGCCGAAACCGTCAGGTTCTGTACGTCACCCGACGACACCGACCCCAGCACCCGCGTCACGTCGTCCGTGAACGACGACGTGCCGTTCAGCCACGCCCCGCCGAGCGCCTTCGCCGTGTCCGAGTTCTCGACGAACCCGTCCAGGCTCTTGCCCATCGAGATGGACGAGACCAGCCGGTCGAAGAAGACCGACTCCCCGCCCACGATGTCGATGTCGGCGTTCTCCAGACCCGCGGCCACAATCGTCGCCTGCGCCTGGGCGACCTGCCGCTGCACATCGAGACCGGCCAGCCGGATCTCCTTCTCCGCCGCCAGCCGCAGCCGGTACTCCTCGTGGCCGCGCGAGGCGTCGTCCAGCGCCGCCATCGCGGCCGCCTTGTCCGTGAGCCCCGCCGCCTCGGCCTTCAGCTTCTCGCCGATCATCGCCGCGTCGGCCGTCGCCTGGGCCTGGGTGCCCTCGGCCGTCGCGAGCGCCTTGAGCCGGGAGCCCTCCGCCTCGGCCCTGAGCCGGGCGGACGTCGCCTCGGCCTCGGCCCGGCCGGTCTTCTCGATGACATCGGCCGCCGCGTCCCGTACCTGCACGTCCGCGAGTCCGGGCGCCGCCGACTCCGCCTGGACGCCCTCGGCCAGCCGCAGCTTCGCCCGCGCGTCCAGGTCCGCGGTCTTCAGCCGGGCCTCCGCCAGCGTCAGCGCCTCGGCGGCCCGGTGCGTGGCCGCGGCCTCGGCGGCCTCCGCGGCCTTGATGTCCTTGACGAGCTTCTCCTGGGCCTCCGCCTCCGCGGCGATGATCACCGACTTGCGGGTCCGCTCGGACTCCTCGACGGCCCGCAGCGTCTTGATGGACTCCTCCTGCTCGGCGACCGTACGGTCCACCGCGATCCGCTCCCGGATCACATCGGCCACCTCACGGCGCTCGGCCTCGACCTCCTTCGTCGCGGCGATGCGGTTGAGCTCGGTCTGCCGTTCGCGGCCGATGACCTCGATCAGCCGGTCCTTCTCGATGCGCTCGTTCTCCACCGCGATGACCCGCTCGCGGTTCTTCTGCGCGACGGCGATCTCCCGCGCCTGGTTCTCCCGCTGAACGCCGAGCTGCTCCTCGGTCCGGATGAACGCGGCCTGGGCGCCCAGGCGTTCCTCCTCCTGGACCCGGGCGGTGGCGGCCTCCTCGCGGGCGCGCAGCGTCTCGACCTCGCGGCGCTGCTTGATCTCCGCCTCGGCCTGCCGGCGCTCCAGCTCCAGGATGGTCTCCCGGGCGTCGACGTCCTGCCGGGTGATCTCCTTCTGCTCGGTGCGCTGGAACTCGTTGGTCCGCACATGCTCGATCGCGGTCAGCTCGGTGATCTTGCGAATGCCCTGTGCGTCAAGGATGTTGGCGCGGTCGAGCTGCGTCATCGGCGTCTGCTCGAGGAAGTCGATCGCCGCGTCGTCGAGGTGGTAGCCGTTGAGATCGGTGCCGATGACCCGGATGATCCGGTCCCGGAACTCCTCGCGCTTGGTGTACAGATCGACGAAGTCCAGCTGCTTGCCGACGGTCTTGAGCGCCTCGGAGAACTTCGAGGCGAAGAACTCCTGGATCTCCACCTTGTCGCTGGCCCGCTCCGTACCGATGGCCTGGGCGACCTTGATGACGTCCTCGACGGTCTTGTTGACGCGTACGAAGAAGTTGATGTGGATGTCGGCACGGATGTTGTCCTGGCAGATCAGGCCCTCGCGCCCGGTGCGCCGGATCTCGATGGTCTTCACCGAGATGTCCATGTACTCGGCCTTGTGCAGCACCGGCAGGACGACCGCGCCGGTGAAGGTCACGTCGACCTTCTTGGTCTTGGAGATGATCAGGGCCTTGCCCTGTTCCACCTTGCGGAAGAGCCGGGTGACGATCAGGAGCAGGGCGATCGCGATGAGCAGGACCACGGCGATGAGCAGGCCGAGGCCCAAGGAGATGGCTTCCATGACAGTCCTTGGCGGCTGGTGGTACGGAAACGGGAACGGGGACGGAAACGGGAACGGAGATGGGGACGGAGCCGGAAGAGGAGAGGTGCGCGGGCAGCACGGTGCGGCGCGTACCGCGCGGACGGGGTGCCTGGATCAGGCGGAGTGGCCCGGTGGTCCGGGGCGGCGCGGGCGCCGCGCGGCCGGCGGCGGACCCGGGTCGAGCGCACGGTCGTACGGCGAGACCCAGAAGAACTCGCCCGCCTCGTCGTACGCGTAGAGCAGCCCCGAACTCCCCGCCGTGAACTCCGCGTCGGTCGGCTCCAGTTGGCGTACCTGGACGATCGCGGTGGATCCGTCGGCAGCGGCGACCTCGGCCTGGCCGAAGTCCGTGCCGACCGAGCCCGTACGGATCGTGCAGACGCGGCCCAGGAAGTCCTGGCGCGATGGAGGAGGCTGGTCCGGGAAGACGCGGCGGAAGTGGCGCACCAGCAGCCGCACCACGGCCCAGGCGATCAGCAGTGCCCCGGCCAGGACGCCGAGGGCCAGCGCGGTCCGGGCGGTGCCGGTGGCGTCGGTGCGGTGCAGCAGGACCGAACCGGTCAGGGCGCTGAACCAGCCGACGGCCACCATCACCGAGACCGAGACGGTGACGGGCACCCCGCCGATGCCGGCGAGATCGGTGTCGAGGTCCGCGCCGAAGGAGTGGTGGTCGGCCGCGCCGGCCAGGACGAGCAGCCAGAAGGCGATGACGACGACCAGCGCCGCGGCGAAGATCACGGCCGGGAAGGACAGCGTCGCGGTCACGAACTCCTGCATCGGTCCACCCCCTGCCGTTCCGCCGGCAGTCGCTGCCGGTGGCTGTGCAGGGTCCGGCGATGACCCCGGTGCTGCGGTACCGCCGTCAGCGGTACCGCAGCAGCCGGGTCTTCCCCCGTCCCCCGTGCACCCCCGTGTTTCCCCCGTGGTCCCCCGGTCGGTGCTGATGGGATCGTGTCATCCGGGGCGGGACAGCCGCATTGCCGGAGTCCGGCAGTCTTTCTTCGCGCTCGATGCCGGGCACCGGCATTCGCCCGTACGCGTTGTGTAAATATCACTGATGCATCAGGAGCGGAGGCGGACGCGTGGCGGAACCGGAGATTCCCGACGGTTTTCTGGAGGGCTACGCCCGGATTCTGGCTGAGGTCGCCGTCTCCGGGCGCAGGCTCACCCGGGAGGAGCTGGACGCCCGCCGCGCGCTGGGCCGGCAGGCCGCCGAGGCCGGACACCAGCTGCGCGCCCTGGTCCGTATCCATCTGGCCGAGACCCGGGCCAACTGGCCGCAGGCCGTCCCCGGAGCGTCGGCGTCCGCCGCCGCCGCGTCCGCCGGGAGTGTGCTGGCCGCGGTGGAGCAGGCGGTCGACGCGTTCGCCGAGGGCTTCGAGCGGGCGCAGCGCCTCACCGTCCGGCGGGAGGAGGCCGCGCGCCGGGAGTTCATCGACGACCTGCTGTACGGGCGCAGCGACCTGGGCCGGCTCGCCGAGCGCGCCACCCGGTTCGGGCTGCGGCTCTCCCGCGCCCACGCCGTGGCGGTGGCGTCGGGCCCGGAGGCGTACACCGAGACGGATACCGTGCCGCGGCACGTGGAGTCGGCGCTGCTGGCCCGGTTCGACGGCCGGAAGATCCTGCTCACGACGAAGGACGGCCGGCTGATCTGCATCGCGCCCGGCAGCCAGCCCGATGTCCTGCGGTTCTTCGCCAAGCAGGCACACGCGGCGACGGACGGCGGCCGGGTCGCCATCGGCCGCGCCCACCGGGGTCCCGGCGGCGTCGTCCAGTCCTACGACGAGGCGCTGGACGCACTCGGCCTGGCGGAGCGGATGGGGCTGGACGATCCGGTCCTCTACTCCGCGGACCTGCTGGTCTACCCCGTGCTGACCCGGGACCGGCAGGCGATGGCCGATCTTGTACGCAGCGAGCTCGGCCCGCTCCAGCAGGCGCGGGGCGGTGCGGAACCGCTGCTGAGGACGCTCACCGTGTACTTCGAGGCGGGCTGTGTCGCGGCGGAGACCGCCCGCCGGCTGGCGCTGAGCGTGCGCGCGCTCACCTACCGGCTGGAGCGGATCCACCAGCTCACCGGCTCCGACCCGGCCGACCCGGTGCACCGCTACACGCTGCAGACCGCGGTGATCGGGGCCCGGCTGCTGGACTGGCCGGCCAAGGAGGTCTGAGCAGCGGCTTCCGCTGCCCGCCCGCCCTCCGTTGCCGGGTCCCGGCAGGTTCGCCGGACCACGACGCTCCCCGCATGCGGGGACGGCGACCTCGGCCTAGCGTGATCAGTCGGGGGATTCCGGCGGTGCGCGCAGCGAGGGAGATCTGCACCATGGCCCGTCATGCACGTCAGCCGGGGGAACCGGCCGAGGACGGAGAATACGGGCGGTCGGCGACCGCGGCGGCGTCCCGGTCCGGACCCGGACAGGGAAGCGGCCGGCAGAGCGGCCCGGACGACGGCAAGGAGAGCGGCCCGGCCCACCGGTGGTGGGTCCTGGGCGTGATCGGGCTCGCCCAGCTGATGGTGGTGCTCGACGCGACGATCGTGAACATCGCGCTGCCCTCCGCCCAGCAGGACCTCGGCTTCAGCGACGGAAACCGTCAGTGGATCGTGACGGCGTACGCCCTGGCCTTCGGCTCGCTGCTGCTGCTCGGCGGCCGTATCGCCGACCTGGTCGGCCGGCGGGTGGTGTTCCTGACCGGTCTGGTCGGCTTCGCGGTCGCCTCGGCGATCGGCGGCGCCGCCCCGAGCTTCGAGGTCCTGGTGCTGGCCCGCGCCCTGCAGGGCATGTTCGGCGCCCTGCTGGCCCCGGCCGCGCTCTCCCTGCTCACCACGACGTTCACCGTTCCCAAGGAGCGGGCGAAGGCCTTCGGTATCTACGGCGCCATCGCGGGCGCGGGCGGTGCGGTGGGCCTGCTGCTCGGCGGGGTGCTCACCGAGTACCTGAACTGGCGCTGGTGCCTGTACGTGAACCTGCTGTTCGCGTTCGTCGCCTTCGTCGGCGGTTCGCGCCTGCTGACGGCGGGCGCACCGGCCGACCGCCCGAAGCTCGACATCCCGGGGACCGTGCTGGTCTCGGCGGGCCTCTTCTGCATTGTGTTCGGCTTCTCCAAGGCCGAGACGAATCCGTGGAGTTCGCCGCAGACCTGGGGGTTCCTGCTGGCCGGTGCGGTGCTCGTGTCCGCGTTCGCGTGGTGGCAGACCAGGGCCGAACATCCGCTGCTGCCGATGCGGGTGGTGCTGGACCGGGACCGTGCGGCGTCGTTCCTGGCGATGTTCATCTCCGGCGCCGGCATGTTCGGTGTGTTCCTGTTCCTCACCTACTACCTCCAGAAGAGCCTGCTGTACTCGCCGGTCTCCACGGGCGCGGCCTTCCTGCCCATGGTCGCCGTCATGATCGTGACGTCCGTGACGACGACCAACTCGCTGGTGCCGCGGTTGGGGGCCAAGCCGATCGTGCCGCTCGGCATGGGCCTCTCGGCGGCCGCGATGATGTGGCTGACCACCCTGAACCTGAGCAGCAGCTACCTCGCCCATGTGCTGCCGCCGCTGATCTGCCTGGGGCTGGGGCTCGGCATGATCTTCGCCACGGCGATGAACCTGGCCACCGCCGGGGTCGGGGCGAGGGACGCCGGGGTGGCCTCGGCCATGGTCAACACGAGCCAGCAGGTGGGTGGTTCCATCGGTACGGCGTTGTTGAACACCCTTGCCACCAGTGCCGCCGCCGACTACCTCGTGGGCCGCAGGCCGACCCCGGCCGCCGTCGCCCAGGCCCAGCTGGAGAGCTACTCCACCGCGTACTGGTGGTCGGCGGGCTTCTTCGCCGTCGGACTGCTGGTCACGGTGATCCTCTACCGGCGGGGCGCGCCCAACCCCCACCCGGTGGAGGAACCCGCACCGGCCCGGGCCTGAACGCACCGGCCCGGGCCTGACGGGGAGCAGGTCGCCCGGGAGTCAGTCCGCGGACGCGGCCAGCTCCTCCTTGGCGGCGGGTGCCCGGGTGGCGGGGACCGCGGCGTCCGCACCGGCGCCGGTCGCAGGCCCGTCGTCGCGGCCGCGCCACTTCTGGATCTGCTCGACGGCCGGCTGGGTCCAGCGCGCGGTGAGCGGTCCGACGATGACCAGGATGAGCACGTACGCGGTGGCGATGGGGCCGATCCGCGGCTCGGTCGCCACCGCCAGCCCGGCGATGACGATGGAGAACTCGCCGCGGGCCACGAGCGTGCCGCCCGCCCGCCAGCGCCCGCGCGCTCCGATGCCCGCCCGGCGGGCCGCGTACCAGCCGGTGGCGATCTTGGTGAGGACGGTGACGACGGCCAGCAGGGCGGCCGGCAGCAGCACCGGGGGGATCTCCGCGGGATTGGTGGAGAGCCCGAAGAACACGAAGAACACGGCGGCGAACAGGTCCCGCAGCGGGGTCAGGAGCTTGCGGGCCCCCTCGGCGACCTCTCCGGAGAGCGCGATGCCGACGAGGAACGCGCCGACGGCCGCCGACACCTGCAACTGCTGGGCCACGCCGGCGACCAGGACGGTCAGCCCGAGCACGACGAGCAGCAGCATCTCCGGATTGTCGGAGGACACGGCCCGGCTGATCAGCCGCCCGTGGCGCAGCGCGAGGTAGAGGACGAAGCCGACGGTGCCGAGCGCGACGAGCAGCGCGATGCTGCCGCCGGCGAAGCCGACGCCCGCGAGCATCGCGGTGAGCAGGGGCAGATAGACGGCCATCGACAGGTCCTCGATGACCAGCACCCCGAGGATGACGGGCGTCTCCCGGTTGCCGAGGCGGCCCAGATCCGCGAGGACCTTGGCGATCACCCCGGACGAGGAGATCCAGGTGACCCCGGCCAGGGCCACGGCCCCGACGGGTCCCCAGCCGAGCAGCAGCGCGGCGACGGCGCCCGGGGTCGCGTTGAGCACGAAGTCGACGGCGCCGGACGGGTACTGGGTCTTGAGACTGGTGACGAGTTCGGAGGCGCTGTACTCGAGCCCCAGCAGGAGCAGCAGCAGGATGACACCGATCTCGGCGCCGACGGCGGTGAACTCCTCACTGGCCCCGAGCGGCAGCAGCCCGCCCTCTCCGAAGGCGAGCCCGGCCAGCAGGTACAGGGGGATCGGCGAGAGGCCTATCCGTCCGGCGAACCGCCCGATGATGCCCAGCCCCAGGATGACGGAGCCGAGCTCCACCAGCAGTGCGGTCGTGTCGTGCACGGTCAGCCCTCCGCAATGATCTCGGAGAGCGCGTCCACGCCCTCACGCGTACCGACGACGACGAGCGTGTCCCCGATGGCCAGCCGGAAGTCCGGTCCGGGTGACGGATGTGCGCTGTGCGTCCGCAGCACCGCCACGATCGAGGCCCCGGTACGGGTCCGTGCCCGGGTCTCGCCGAGCAGCCGGCCGCCGTACGGGGAACGCGTCCCGAGCGGTATGTGCTCGGTGACCAGATCGATGCCCTCGGTCCGTACGGCGTCGATCGGTGCCGCGTCGATGAGGTGCGCGAGTCCCGTGGCCTCCTGTGGGGTCAGGGGTACGGAGAGGCGGCACGAATCAGGATCGTCCTGGTCGTAGAAGCCGATGAAGCGCCGTCCGTCGTGGTGGACGACGACGGAGATGTGCTGTCCCGACTCGGTGGTGTAGTCGTACTGCACGCCGACTCCGGGCAGCGTGGTGCGGTGGGTTCCCATGGCTTCCTCCCGAGGAGCGCGGTGTGCGGTGATGCACTTGGTTAACTCTTTAGGTTCGCATTACCTTATCCGGAGGGTCCCGCCGCCTTGTCCGGACGGGTCCCGGCCCCGGCCCCGGCGGGCAGCCCATAGGCTCGCGACGACGGTGGGACCGCCTCATCGCGGGACCCGGGCGAACGGGCGGAAGGGGCACGCGATGGCGGGCTTTCGGGATCTGAGGTTCAGAGCGGTCACCGCGCTCCAGCGGCACGTCGTCAACCCGCTCGCCCGGCGCAGCCCCGGGCAGATCCTCCTGGAGACCACCGGCCGCACGTCCGGGCTGCCGCGGCGCACCCCCGTCGGCGGCCGCCGCACCGGCCAGGAGTTCTGGCTCGTCTCCGAGTTCGGCGACCGGTCCCAGTACGTGCGCAACATCCGGAAGGACCCGCGGGTCCGGGTCCGGATCAAGGGCCGCTGGCACCGGGGGACCGCCCATCCGCTTCCCCGGGACGACGCCCGGGCCCGGCTGCGGACCCTGCCGGCGTACAACAGCGCGGTGGTACGGGTTATGGGGACGGACCTCATGACCGTACGGGTGGACCTGGAGGACTGAGGCCCGACGCACACGTGCCCGGCCGGTCCGCGACCGGCCGGGCACGCGAGGGTGCCGACGGCCCGGATCAGTCGCTGATCTCGATCTTGCCGCTCGGCGCGGCGGCAGCCGTGGTGGTGTCCGACTGGGCCGGGACGGATGCCTTCGGGCCCGCGCCCTTCAGGTTCTTCAGCAGCGCGGCGAGGTCGACTCCGGTGGTGGAGCTGAGGAGTTCCATGCCCTGGGCGACGTTGTCCGTGACCGTGCGCGACAGCTGGCTGGCGCCGTCCGTGGAGATCACCGTCATCTTGTCGATGGCGCTCAGCGGCTCGGACGCCTTGGCGACGACCTGCGGAAGCACCTCGACGAGCATCTGGAGGACGGCCGCGTCGCCGTACTGGGCGAACGCGTCGGCCTTCTTCTGCATGGCCTCGGCCTCGGCCGAACCGCGGGCGGCGATGGCGGCGGCCTCGGCCTCGCCCTCGATGCGCACGGCCTCGGCCAGCGCGGAGCGGTGCAGCTTCTCGCCCTCACCGGTCAGCCGCGACCTCTCGGCGTCCGCCTCGGCCTCCTTGACCTGGGCGATACGGCGGGCCTCGGCCTCCTGCTCGGCCCGGTAGCGGGCGGCGTCGGCGGGCTTGCGGACCTTGGTGTCGAGCTCGCGGTCGGTCAGCGCCGCCTGGCGCTCGGCGACCTTCTCCTGCTCCGCGAGGACTTCCTGCTGACGGGCGGCCTCGGCGAGCGGTCCCGCGGCGTTCGCCTTCGCGGCGGCCGCTTCCGTCTCGGCCTTGATCTCGGCCTGCTTCAGGTTGAACGTCCGCTCGGCGATGGCGATCTCCTCGGCGGCCTTCAGCCGGGCCTGCTCCGAGGCACGGCGGGCGATCGCCTCGGCGATGTCCGCCTCCTGCTTGGCGCGCGCGGCCTCCGGGCGGCCCAGGTCCTCCAGGTAGGAGCCCTCGGTGGTGATGTCCTGGATCTGGAACGCGTCCAGGATCAGGCCCTGACCGGACAGGCTGGCCTCGGCCTCCTCCGCCACCTGACCGGCGAACGCGGCCCGGTCGCGGATGATGTCCTCGACCGACATCCGGCCGACGATGGCGCGCAGCGCACCGGAGAGCACTTCCTGGGTGAAGCCGACGATGCCGTCCTGCTGCTGGAGGAAGCGCTGGGCGGCGGCGCGGATCGCGTCCTCGCTGCCTCCGACCTTGACGATCGCGACGCCCTCGAGGTGGGACTTGACCCCGCGCAGGGTGACGGCTCCGCGCACCGCGACCGGGATGTGCCGGCTGGAGAGGTCCAGGGTGAACCTCTGCTGGACGAACGGCACGACGAAGACTCCGCCGCCGACGACGACCTTCTGGCCGCTGTTGTCGATGCTGGACTGCCCGGTCACCGGGTCGACGGACTTCTTGCCGCGGCGCCCGGTGATGATGAACGCCTCGCTGGGCCCGGCGACCTTGTAGCGGGTGATGACGACGAGGGCGAGGAGTACGAGGAGTACGACGACTCCGATGACGGCGAACAGGACTGGACTCATGAGGATGTCCCCCTCTGCCTCCCGACGGGACGGCAGTTCTGTGGCGAGCGGTGGTGTTCCGGCCGGTGAGCCGGCTCAGCGTTCGACGGGGCGGACCGAGACCGACGTGGTCGAGAGCGTGGCCTCGACCCAGATCTCGGCGCCGCGTTCGACCGGCACCGGGCTCTTGGCCGCCAGCTTCACGGGCTGTCCCCCGAGCCGCAGCACTACCTCCCCGTAGCCGTCGGCCGGAATGGCCGTGACCACGGACCCGGACGTGCCGAGGAGATCCTCGCCGCGCGGTGTGGCGGTGGTCCGGTCCCGCATCAGCGCCCGGCTGAACTTCCAGGTCAGCCAGGCGGCGGCCAGACCGGCGAGCACACCCGCGGCGGTGGCGGCGATCGTGCCGGCACCGGTCGTGCCGAGCACGAGGGCGCCGCCGAAACCGAGCATCGAGACGAAGCCGGCGATCACCGGAAGGGAGAGCAGCCCGTCGAAGAGACCGTCCAGCACACCGCCGAAGAGTCCTTCGAGGATGCCGTCGAAGACCAGGGACAGGGCGAGCAGAACGACCCCCGCGATACCGAGACCGAGAAACAGCGTCATGTGTACACCCCTCCCGGTCTGCGGACCCCCGAAGCCTGCGGAACCCTCCGGACTCCGCGGAATCTCCCGAAGCCTGCGGAACCCTCCGGACTCCGCGGAATCTCCCGAAGCCTGCGGAACCATTCGAACAATTCCGTCGAACTGGCTGGATGATCCCATACCTGCCCGACCGCCGGTACTGCCGGGTTCCGGCAGTCTTTTACGTGTTCTTGATGCCGGTCAGGTGATCGGCCAGGGTGTCCAGCGACTGGAACGTGGCCCCGAGCAGCGCCACGTGCTTCCAGCGCAGCACCCCCTCGGCGTCGACCAGGAACACCGCACGCCGCACCCCGATCCCGGGCGCCGCGACCCCGAACGCCCGCGCGGTCTCCCGGTCCGGGTCCGCCAGCAGCGGCATGCGCAGCTGGTGGGTGCGTGCGAACGACTCGTGGCTGTCCACACCCTGTGGACTGATTCCCCAGACCTCCGCGTCCAGCCCTTCGAAGGTCTCCATGCCCGAGGAGTACGAGCAGAGCTGCTTGGTGCACACGGCCGTGTTGTCGCCCGGGTAGAAGGCGAGGACCACGGCCCGGCCGCGCGCGGCGGAGAGCGTGTAGTCGCGGCGCTCGAAGGAGTCCCCGTCGAGGACCCCGCCCGCGAGCGTGAAGTCCTGTACCTGCTGTCCGAGTCGGGGTGACGATCCCATGCGATGTCCTTAGAGGGTCGGCGCTGCGTGAGGGTGCTGCCCGTGCTCCGTACAGCATGCTCGGTACGTCCTCGATCACCGCACCCGGAGGTACACATGACCGTGCGACGCCCGCCGGCGGCTGCGGTGCTCCTGCTGCACGGCGGCCGGGAGGCCGGTCTCGGTCCGCCGCCGCCCGGCCCGCTCAACCTGCCCGCCGTGCGGATGCGCCCGTTCGCGGGGGCTCTGCGAAGGGCGTCGGCCGGGGACGTCCTGGTCCGGGCCGTCCGTTACGGGCACCGGGGCTGGAACGGTTCCCGGGCGGACCCGCTGCACGACGCCGTACGCGCCCTGGACGAGCTGCGTCGGGTGGCGGGGGAGATCCCGGTGGTGCTGCTCGGGCACTCGATGGGCGGCCGCGCCGCACTCGGTGCCGCCGGTCATCCGCTGGTACGGGGTGTGGTGGGCCTCGCCCCGTGGTGTCCGCAGGGGGACCCGGTCACCCAGCTCGCCGGGCGGGACGTCGTCCTGGTCCACAGTCCGCTCGACCGCATCACCAGTGCCAAGGCCTCCGCCGCGCTCACCGCCGGGGCCCGCGCGGCCGGCGCCCGGACCTGCCTGGTCACGGTGCAGGGCGGCGATCACGCGATGCTCCGGCGCGCCCCCGCCTGGCACCGGCTGACGGTCTCCCTGGTGGCCGGGCTGCTGGGCCGGGCCCCGCTCCCCGGACCCGTCGCCGACGCGCTGCGGCTGCCGCCGGGCGCCACGGCCGACGAGGGCACGGTGGACCTGGAGCGGCTGCTCGCACCCGGCTCCTACCCGGCGGGCGAGGCGGGCGAGGAGGGCGGGGCGTAGTAGCCCAGGAACATGTCCACGCCGTGGGTGACCAGCCGGTCGGTGGCTTCGTCGTCGATCGTCGTGCCGTACGAGCCGAAGACCAGGTGCGGGAAGACCAGCAGCGCGTACAGCTGGATGATCGCCGTCTCCAGGTCGGGGATGACCAGCCGGCCGCGGCCGGCCAGTTCGCGCAGGGCGTCGGCGACGGCCGGGTGGTGGCCCTCGGGCCCGTTGCCCTGCCAGCCGTGCGCGAGTTCCGGGAAGCGGTGCAGTTCGGCGGCCACGAGATTGCGCAGGGCGATCACATCGGCGTTGCCCCGGACGGCCGCCACCCAGCCGCGGGCCGCCTCGACGAAGGCGGTCCGCAGGTCGGGGGCGTCGGCGAGGGCGGCGAGCGCCGCGGTGGAGGCGCCGCCCAGCGGTTCGTCGAGCGCGCCCGCGACGACCGCGGTGAACAGGGCTTCCTTGCTGCCGAAGTGGTTGTAGACCGTCACCTTCGACACGCCCGCCTCGGCGGCGATGACGTCCATGCCGACCCCGAAACCGTCCCGGAGGAACGCCTCGCGGGCGGCCTTCACGATGGCCTGCCGCTTGGCCTCGGCGCGGGGTCCGGCGGGGCGGGGCTTGGTGTCCATGGAGCGATGCTAACAGCGACCTGAACTGAACGGTTGAGTTCATCTGTACTGAGCCGTACAGTTCAGTTCATGACCCATGACACCTCCCCGCAGACCACCGCACACAGCCACGGACATGACCACGGGCACGACCGGGACGCCCAAAGCCCGCCCGCCGTCCGGCGGCCCGGGACGATGCTCGCGCTCATCTGCGTGGCCCAGTTCATGCTGGTGCTCGACGTCACCGTGGTGAACGTCGCGCTGCCCGACATGGCCGCCGACCTGCACCTCGACCGCACCGCGATGACCTGGGTGGTCACCGCGTACACCCTCTGCTTCGGCGGCCTGATGCTGCTCGGCGGACGCCTCGCCGACGTCCTCGGGGCCCGGCGCACCCTGCTCGCGGGCCTGGCCGTCTTCACCGCCGCCTCGCTGGTCTCCGGGCTCGCCACCGGCGCCCCGGTGCTGATCGGGGGCCGCGTCGCCCAGGGAGTGGGCGCCGCACTGCTCTCCCCCGCCGCGCTGTCGCTCGTCACCACGTCCTTCCACGGCCCGGCACGCAACAAGGCGCTCGGTGTGTGGGCCGCCATCGGCGGCACCGGTTCGGCGATCGGGGTGCTGGTGGGCGGCGCCCTGGCCGGCGGGCCCGGATGGAGCTGGGTCTTCTACATCAACGTGCCCGTCGGCATCGCCCTGCTGGCCGCCCTCCCCGTCTTCGTACCGGCGCGCGCACCGCAGCCGTCGGCCCGGCTCGACGTGCCCGGCGCCCTGCTGGTCACCGCCGGCACGGGCGCGCTGATCCACGGACTGGTCCGGGCCGGGGACGGCGGGTGGGGCGCGCCGGCCACGCTGCTGCCGCTGGTGGCCGCGGTGGCGCTGTACGCGGGGTTCGCGGCGGTCGAGCGGAAGACCCGGGAGCCGCTGGTGGACCTGCGGATGTTCACCCGGCGGCCGGTGCTCGCCGGGGCGTTCCTGATGCTGATCGCCACCGGACTGCTGATCGCGTTCTTCTTCCTCGGCTCGGTCTACCTCCAGCACGGCCGGGGCTACGGGGCGCTGCGGACCGGTCTCGTCTTCCTCCCCGTGGCGGTCGCGGTCGGTGCCGGGGCGCATCTGGGTTCGCGGCTCGTCACCACGGCCGGGAGCCGGGCCACCGCCGTCGGCGGCATGGTCATCGCCACCGCCGCCTGCGTCCCGCTCACCCGGATCGGCGCGGGCAGCAGCGCCTACGGGGTGCTGCTGCCGGGTCTCGCGGTGGCCGCGTTCGGGCTCGGGGCGGTGTTCGTCACCGCGACGACCACGGCCCTGGGCATGGTCGCGCACGAGGAGGCGGGGCTGGCCTCCGGGGTGGTCAACACCTTCCACGAGGTGGGCGGGGCGATCGGCGTCGCGGTCGTCTCCGCCGTGGCGGCAGCGGGGATCGGGGGCGCGGTGGGCTCGGTGGCCGGCTTCGCGGACGCGTTCACGGTGTGCGCGGTGGCCGCGGGCGGCTGCGCGGCCGTGTCCGCGGTGCTGGTGCCCCGGGGGAAGCCGGAGACCGGGGGCGCGATGCCGGTGCACTAGGCCCTCTCGTTCGGATCGGGCCGGGCTCGCGGGGCCGGCCCGGTCCGAACGAAAGACCCGGTACGGCCGGCGGTCTGCGGATGCGGGGCCGGTGCGGGCGGCCGACGATGAAGGGCCGGGCAGTCGGGTGGCCCGCGCCCTGCCCCTGGAGGTTGCCTTGCAGGCCGATGCGTACGGCAGTCCGTCGCCGCTCGACATCGTGGCGCTCGCGGCGCTGATCGACGGCACGACAGCCGGTGTGGGCGTCCTCGACACCGGACTTCGCTACCTGTACGTGAACCCGGCCCTCGAACGGCTCAACGGCGTCCCGGCCGCCGCCCATCTGGGCCGTACGGTCTCCGAGGTGCTCCCCGACGTCGAAGCCCGCGAGGACATGATGCGCGCGGTGCTCACCGACGGCAGGGCGCGCGAGATCACCTCCAGCGGCCGTACCCCCGCCTCCTCCGGCTCCGCCACGCGCTACTGGCACGGTGCCTACCACCGGCTGGAGGTGGCCGGCCGGGTCGTGGGCATCGCCGGGATCGTGCTGGAGGTCATGGCCTCGGACGAGGAACAGCGCCAGCTGGCCCAGGCCAGGCGCCATCTGAACCTCCTGGACACCGCGAACACCCGGATCGGCACCACGCTCGACATGGACACCACCTGCGCCGAGCTCGTCGACCTCGTCGTCCCGGGGCTCGCCGACCTCGCCACGGTCGAGGTCTTCCCGCGCGACGTCGCCCCGCCCGTGCGCCCCGCACCGCCCGGGGTGATCCGGCTGCGGAGGGCGGCGCTGACGGCGGTGCCGGGGCTACGCGAGGAGGTCGCGCGGTTCGGGGTCGCCGGCGACTACATCGACTACCAGGAGGACGCGGCCGTACCGCGCTGCCTGGCCACCAACCAGCCCGTCGTCGAGAACCTCACCGGCGACGAACAGCTCGGCCGCTCGGCGCCCTCCCCGGAGCGGGTCGCCGCCTACCGGGCCCTAGGGATGCACTCGGCGGTCATCGTGCCGGTCACCGTGCGCAGCGGGCCGATCGGCATCCTCGGCCTGGTCAGGGCCGGGGACTCGCCCGTCTTCACGGACGCGGACGTGGTGGTCGCCCGGGAGCTCGCCGGACGGGCCGCCGTCGACCTCGACCACGCACGCCGCTTCACCCACGAACACACCATCGCCCTGGAGCTCCAGCGCTCGCTGCTCTCCGAACCGCGCCCGCCGCACCCCCACATCGAGATCGCCACCCGCTATCTGCCGGCCGACCGGAGCGTGCTGGTCGGCGGCGACTGGTTCGACGTCATCCCGCTGCCCGACGGACGCCACCTCAAGGCGATGGGCGACGTGATGGGGCACGGCGTCGAGGCGGCCGTCGCCATGAGCCACTACCGCTCACTGCTGCGGCTGCTGGCCGACGAGGAACTGCCGCCCCACCGCATCCTGGAACAGCTCGACCGGATGGTGGAGCGGTCCGGCCTCGACCGGGCGGCGACCTGTCTGCTCGCCGTCGTCGACCGGACCGGCGGGGTGTGCGAGGTGTCGAGCGCCGGCCATCTGCCGCCGGTGTTCATCGATCCCGGTCCTGCCGGGACCCGGCTGGGCGACGTACTGGCGGGCCCGCCGCTCGGCACCGGCTTCGGCGGCTACCGGACCACGGTGGTGGAGTGCGGTCCCGGCACGGTGCTGTTCATGTACACCGACGGCCTGGTGGAGCGGCGCGACGAGGACATCGACGTGTCCGTCGGCCGCCTCAAGGAGCTGACCCTGCCGCGGAGCGGCGATCTGGAGGAGCTGCTGGACACGGTGCTCGACCGGTTCGGTCCGGGCGCCGAGGACGACATAGCGGTGATGGCCTCGCGGTCCCGGGCGACGGCCGGGTGACGGACCCGGTCCGGCGGGCGTTGTCAGTGGCGGGTGCGACGATCGAGGACATGAAGCCGTTGCTCCTCGCCGACATCGAGGCCGCCGTCCGCAGCAGCTGGGGCGCCGACACCACCACGCCCGTGCACCGGCCGCACTGGACCCCGGCGAATCCCGCCCGCGACCAGTGCGGGGTCACCGCCCTGGTCCTGCACGACCTGCTGGGCGGTGAGCTCATACGCGGCGAGGTCCACGTCGACGGCGTACGCACGGACTACCACTGGTGGAACCGGCTGGGCCCGGGGACGGAGATCGACCTGACACGCGAGCAGTTCGGACCCGAGGAGCTCGTCTCGGGCGGCACGGTGATTTCCCGCCCGCCGCGGATCAACCGGCTGCGCGAGGAGTACGAGCTGCTCCGCGACCGGGTCCTGGACCGGCTGCACGCTCACGCGTAGCGGTGTCCCGGCCGTCTCGGCGGATCACCCCAGTTCGAGGCTGGTGATGCCGAACAGCCCCGTGTGATCGACGTCCGGCGCCGGCCCGGTGTACATGCGGGCCGTCTCGAACGACGGCTTGAGCCCCAGCTGCTCGGCCAGCCGCACCGCCGCCGGGTTGGCGTCGGGCACGTCCACGGCGACCGGGGTGGACGGATCGGTGGCCGCGAGCGCACTCACCAGCGCCCCGGCGATGCCGGGCGTGGCCGCGTACAGCGGACCGATACGGGAGGACGTGCGGCACGCGCGCAGCACGGCGAGCCCCCGCACCTCGCCCTCGCACAGCGCGACGAACGCGGTGCGTCCCGGCGTGGTGGTCCAGGCCGCCAGGAAACCGTCGCGCTCCGCAGGGAAGAACCGGCGGTCGTACGCGGTGACCTGACCGAAGGGCAGCGTGCGGGCGTCCACCAGGGTGACGCCGGACGGAGGCGGGATGTCGACCGGGACGAGCCCCTCGTACCGCATATTGGTCCAGGCCGGACGGAAGCCGGAGCTGCGGTAGTTGGACTGCTGCTCCACCACCCCGTCCAGTCCGGTGTTCCGCCCGGCCAGCCGCGCCGTCCCGGTGGCCCAGAGCCGGCTCCCGTAACCCTGGCCACGCAGCTCCGGGCGGGTCAGATAGAAGCCGAGGAAGCCGAATCCGGAGCCGTAGCGGACCACGGAGACACAGGAGGCGGGCACCCCGTCGAGCCGGCCGATCAGGAAACCGCACGGATCGGCCGCGAAGAACGCCTGACCGTCGGTCAGACCCGGGTTCCAGCCCTCGGCATGGGCCCAGTCCGCCATCAGCCTGATGTCGTCGGCGCTTGCTGTGGTGATCTCGAAAGTCGGCACGGACCCACCATGGACCCCGCGGGCGGCGCGTTCAACGACGCCTCGCCCGCCCGCCGGACCCGCTCAGACGAACAGGAACACGCCCGCCGTCGCCGCGCCCAGCACCGTACCGGCGCTCACCTGGCCGACCGTGTGGTAGCCGAGCGCGACCCGGGACCAGCACACGGCGGCCGTCAAGACGTACCCGAGCAGCCACCACGGCGAGTGCGCCGCGGCGAGCAGAGCGACCACGCCCGAGGCGACCGAGGCGTCCACCGAGATCTTCCAGACCGTGTTGACGGCCAGCAGGACGACGGTCATCGCCCAGAGCCCGAGCATCGCGGCCAGGATTCCGGTGGGGGCGCCGCCCAGCAGCATGACCGCGGAACCGGCGCCGATGGAGCCGAGGATGACGAAGAAGATCGGGGCCCGCTTGGTCCGGTCGACGACATGGCGGTCGCCCCAGGTGCCGCGCCCGCGCTCCCACTCGATGTAGCCGGCCGGGACGATCCCGGCGCACAGGGCGCCGAGGAGCCCCCAGAGCAGCCCGGTCCAGTCGCCGGCCGCCGCCAGTCCGACGCCGGGCATGCCGGCCAGCAGGAGGTTGCGGGGCTGGAAGACGTCCGTCACCGTGCGCGCGGCGGAGTCCTCGCGGGCGGCCCCCGGTACGTCGGTGGTGCTCATGCCGGCTGCTCCTTGACCGTTGCCGATGATTCCAGGACCTGCCGGGCCCGTTGCGGGGTGACCGTGCGGTAGGCGGCGGCCACCCGGACCAGCCAGGCGACCTCTCCGTCCTGGTCGGTCGCGTGCTGGGTGCCGAAGGCCGCCGCGTCCCCGGCGGGCGCACCGGCGCTCCGGGCCGCGAGCGCCGCCCCGATCCAGTACGCGTCGGCGAGCGGCCCGGCCTGCTCCCGGCCGGTGCCCCCGTCCGCTGCGGCGGCGGCCTCGGAGGCGTCGAGCAGGGCGTCGGGCACGTAGTGGCGCAGCTTCTCCACCGCGTCGGCGATGTCCGCGGCCCATCGGTCGATCCGCAGGTCGGCCGGGGTGGAGAAGCGGGTCAGTTCGCGCAGCAGCGGAGCCGGGGGTTCGAAGGGCTGGTCGGGGAAGGCCGTCATCAGCTCGGACCAGAGCCCGTGCAGTTGCACCTGCGCCCGCCAGAGCTTCGCGCGGCGGCGGACGCCGCCCAGGGCGGGGATGGAGGCACCCACCGCGAAGAAGGCGAACAGGACGACCTGCGCGGCCTCGGTGATCTCGTCGAAGTCCAGCGCGAAGGCCTCGCTCGGCCGGTCGATGACGCTGACCCAGAGGAACAGTGTCCGGCTGACGGTGTAGCCGACCCCGATGAACATCGCGAACGTCATCATCGCGAGGCCCACCCGCAGATGGCGCACGCCGGCGCTCGCGGTGGCGAGCGCCCACTGGTAGGCGCAGACGGCGGAGGCGGCACCGAGGTAGAGGTAGAACACGCTCATGTACAGCGTCGCGCCCCACTGCCCGGCGTGGTCGGCGACGAAGCGGTCCGACGGCGTGGAGCGGTCGACGACCGTGAAGAACAGCACCGTCAGCAGCACGAGCGTGGCGACGGACGCCTTCGCCGCCACCTGCTGGATCAGCCGCGCGAACCGGACGTGTCGCGGGATGTCCCCGGCATCGGGGTACCGGCCGTAGATCGCGACGATGTAGCTGAGAATGGCCAGAATCGCGACGGTCGCCGTGTAGTGCTTGATCAGCACCGCGAGGTCGGTCACCACGCTGTCGTTGAGCCCGGTGCGCACGACGCGCGTCTTGGTCCACAGGGCGAGCGCGAAGCCCGCGTAACAACCCCACAGGGCCCGGCGGCGCCGGTCCTCCTCGTCGCCCCACAGGGCGGCCGGCATGCGCCACAGGGCGACGGCTGTCATCAGGCCGGCCACCAGATAGCCGGCGAGGTCGAGCGGGGTCACGGCAGAAGTCCTCGGGGGTGGGGTCGAAGGGTCGGGCGGGGCGGACGGCGCTCACGCCGCTGCACGCGGCGGTCGCGTCGCTACGTACGGCGGAACAGGCCCCGCCGGCGGTGGGCGACCGGGCGGGAGAGCGAGTTGGTGAGCCGCCCCACCATGTCATCGCTCGTCACGTCCCTCGCCATCCGGGGGATGAGCGAGGCGCCGAATTCGGCCATGCGTTCGTCATGGGTGTCGTACTGCGCGCGGGCCTGCACGGCGTCCGGGGTCAGCGGCGCGTCGGTGCCGATGACCCGGCTGATCAGAGAGGTGTCGAAGACGGGCAGCAGCCGCTGGAGCTGCTCCGCGTCCAGCGAGGTGCCGTGGTCGAACCACTCGTGGCACAGCTCGTGCAGGATGACGTGCTGCGTCTGGTACGCCGTCGGGCGCCGGCGGTAGAGCACGAAGCTGGTCCCGCCGGTCTTCAGGCGCAGCCCGCACGCGCCGTTGACGCGCGCCAGCCGGTCGGGCATCTCGTGCAGCACGATGGTGCGCCCGCGGGCCGCCTCCATGTTGGCCACCAGAGCGGCGACGGTGAAGGGTGAGGGCAGCGGGAGCCCGGCCAGCCCGGCCTCGCACTCCCTGCGCAACTCGCGCATGGACACGTTTAGGGCCTCTGTCCGCCGTCGGCCGGCGGCCGGCGGTCCTGGGCGTCCTGGAGCAGGGCGAGCGCGAACTGCAGCAGCTCCGACGGGAGCCCCTCCTCGTCCAGTCCGCGTCCGGCCAGTCCGCTGATCTCACCGGTCCGCCGCTTGGCCAGGAACTGAAGCCCCGCGACGACGTCGTCGACGACCTCGGACTCCTCCTTGAAGAAGCGCCAGTCCACGCCGAAGCCCAGACCGAGCGCCTTGAGGATCTCCTCGGAGGGCTGGGTGACCTTGCCGGCGAGGATGTTGGAGAAGTAGCTGTGGGAGAGGGACCCGCCGCGTTCCCTGACCAGGTCGGCGAAGACCCGTCCCGAGATCCTGCGGCCGGGGAAGGTCTTCTCGACCATGTACTCGACCTTCTGCCGCAACGTCCGCAGCTCCGGCGAGCGCTCTTCGCCGTTGTCCATCCGGCCCCCACGTTCACGTCCACCGCCCGGGCGTCTCTCCGGCGCCGCGCGGTGCTCGATTCGGTCAACGGGCTCGTACTGTAACCAACCCTGACGTGCCGTCCCCGGCGGGGACAACCGCGGCGGGACACCGTACGGGGGCGAATCCGAACATCTCTATGGGGAGCCCGGAGCGGGCTTGCGCAAATACTCTACGTCACTGTTAACTCGAAAAAACATGGACAGGGGACCACGAGGGGAGTCCCTTGTCCATGAGGCCGCCGGTGCGCCACCGTCCCGCGAACGGGGCCGGGCGCACATGGGTGTAGCCCTTCACGACGGGGGATGCGTGAAGGGCTACGCGTGCATTATGGCCCCTGGTCAGGCAGTCATCAACTGACCGGTCGGTCAGTGTCCTTACGGGCAGGCGCCCGGACTGCCGGGTCCCGGCAGTCCGGCGGGACCCGCGCCACGGGGTCCATGTCGGGGCGGGGCAGGGTCCGGAGGGTGGCCCGTACAGGGGTGCCGGACCGGCCGGAATCAGATTATTTCGCCCGTCCGGCCAGGGAAATCTGTCGCGGCTATGCTAGACACGATGGCTCGCACAATGAGAGTTTCTCGTTCGGTCAACGAAGTCAGCGATACGCGGCAGGTGCACATGCCCCCCGAAACCCCTCCGCAGGCCGCCGACCGTCTCGATGACGACGACTACCCCGCCTTCACCATGGGCCGTGCCGCGGAGATGATCGGCGCCACGCCCGGATTCCTCCGTGCGATCGGCGAGGCCAGGCTGATCACACCCCTGCGGTCGGAGGGCGGGCACCGCCGCTACTCCCGCTACCAGCTGCGCATCGCCGCCCGTGCCCGCGAACTGGTCGACGGCGGGGCGCCGATCGAGGCCGCGTGCCGCATCGTGATCCTGGAGGACCAGCTCGAGGAGGCGCTCCGGCTGAACGAGGAGCTGCGCCGCCCCGCCGCGGACTCCGACGGGCAGCCGGGCGGCTGAGCGCGGCGGACGGTCCGTGGAGCACTGTGTTCGGGGCCGGTGGATATCTATAGCGGCAAGCACAGAATTTGATGCAATGCGCGGTGAGGGTTTATGACACGCCGGGCGTGGCGTAATTAGTTGCCCTGCCTGCCCGCATTCATTGTGCTACTGTTGATCCCAGTTGCAGTTGTGGTTCCCAAAGACTCCAAGTGCTCTCCTCAGCTAAATGGGCTGATGGGTGCACTTTTGTATTTTCCGGTTCATTATCCGGATGGGGTAATCATCGCGGCGACGCGGGACTGGCACAGTGCGAGTCCCACGGGCTCTGCCCCAGAAGGAGATAAAACATGGCTACTGGCACCGTCAAGTGGTTCAACGCGGAAAAGGGCTTCGGCTTCATCGAGCAGGATGGTGGCGGCGCTGACGTCTTCGCCCACTACTCGAACATCGCCGCCAGCGGCTTCCGTGAGCTGCAGGAGGGCCAGAAGGTGAACTTCGACGTCACGCAGGGCCAGAAGGGCCCGCAGGCGGAGAACATCACCCCCGCGTGAACCTGATCGCACCGGCGCTCACGCGCTGAGATGCATCGCGCAGCTGGGGCCCGCACCTTGGGGTGCGGGCCCCAGCTCGTTGCTGTTCCGGGTCCGCCCCCCGTGCATGCCGTGCCGGTCTCACCGCCACGAGCCGCCGGGGAAGCGCACAGGACCCGCGTTTATCACCGTGCGGCGGACGATCCGCCATGGCTCCCGGACCACCGGTCCGCCGGAGCCCCGTGATGTGACCCGCAGGCCCGTTCCACAGGCCGGCTCGTCCCGTCATTGCGAAGCACCGGACCCGGTTCTACCGGGCCCGTATCGGCTCAAGACCGGCTGCCGGGCTTCGTTCACGTATGCCAACGGCCCGTTCTTGCGATTCTTGTGCCGCTCGTCGCGCAATGAATTCCTCGATACGCGCCATATCGAGGAAGGGTTCTGTATGAACCGCGACCGCACGACTCGCTCCAACGATCGTTTCTCCCGCACCCCCCGCAGCGGTGGTGCCACCGGTTCCGGCGGCTCCCGTTCGGGCGGCGGCTTCCGCTCGCAGGCCCCGGGCCGCCAGGGCGGCGGCCAGGGACGCTTCGGCGCCCCGGCCCAGCGCTCCGGTGGCTACGGACGCCGGCCCGCCGCCAAGCAGGGCGAGTTCGCCCTGCCGAAGACCATCACCCCCGCGCTGCCCCCCGTCGAGGCCTTCGCCGACCTCGACATGCCCGCGCCCCTGCTGTCGGCGCTCGCCACCGAGGGCGTCACGGTCCCGTTCCCGATCCAGGCGGCCACGCTGCCGAACTCGCTCGCCGGCCGTGACGTGCTGGGCCGCGGCCGCACCGGCTCGGGCAAGACGCTCGCCTTCGGTCTGGCCCTGCTGGCCCGTACCGCCGGACGACGCGCCGACTCCCGCCGTCCGCTGGCCCTGGTCCTCGTCCCCACCCGGGAACTGGCCCAGCAGGTCACCGACGCGCTCACCCCGTACGCCCGCTCGCTCAAGCTGCGGATGGCCACCGTCGTCGGCGGTATGTCGATCGGCCGGCAGTCCGCCGCCCTGCGCGGCGGGTCCGAGGTCGTCGTCGCCACTCCGGGCCGGCTCAAGGACCTGATCGAGCGCGGTGACTGCATCCTGGACCGGGTCTCCATCACCGTCCTGGACGAGGCCGACCAGATGGCCGACATGGGCTTCATGCCGCAGGTCACCGAGCTGCTCGACCAGGTGCAGCCGGAGGGCCAGCGGATGCTGTTCTCGGCCACCCTGGACCGTAACGTCGACCTGCTGGTCCGCCGCTACCTGCACGACCCGGTCGTCCACTCGGTCGACCCGGCCGCCGGTGCGGTGACGACGATGGAGCACCACGTGCTCTACGTCCGCGGCGCCGACAAGTACGCCACCACGACGGAGATCGCCGCCCGCGACGGCCGGGTGATCATGTTCCTGGACACCAAGCACGCCGTGGACAAGCTCACCGACCACCTGCTCAGCAGCGGTGTGCGGGCGGCGGCGCTGCACGGCGGCAAGTCCCAGCCGCAGCGCACCCGCACCCTGACCCGGTTCAAGACCGGACACGTCACGGTGCTGGTCGCCACCAACGTCGCGGCCCGCGGCATCCACGTCGACAACCTCGACCTGGTCGTCAACGTCGACCCGCCGAGCGACCACAAGGACTACCTGCACCGCGGCGGCCGCACCGCCCGGGCCGGCGAGTCCGGCAGTGTCGTCACGCTGGTGCTGCCCAACCAGCGCCGCGAGATGACGCGCCTGATGGCCGACGCCGGCATCACCCCGCAGGTCGCCGAGGTCCGCTCCGGCGAGGCCGAGCTGAGCCGGATCACCGGTGCGCAGGCCCCTTCGGGTGTGCCCGTCACCATCACCTCGCCGGCGTCCGAGCGTCCCAAGGGCGGCTCGTCGTCCCGCGGCCGGCGCAGCCGCCCGGCCCAGGCACGCCGCTCGTCCTCGTCCTCGACGGGGTCGTCCGCGTCGTCCTCCTCCCAGCCGCGGGGCGGCGGCGCGCCGCGTCACTCCTCCGGCAACCGCGCCGCCTGACCGACCCCCGCGTTCCCGTCCGGTTCCGCACCCCGACCCCGTTGAGGCACTATGCGCTGCGTCATCGCCCGTTTCCCGTTCGACCTGTTCAAGCACGAGGTCGAGGAATCGATGAAGGGCATCAAGCCCGAACCCGTCACCGGGGAATCGGTGATCATCAGCCGTCGTGTGTACCCGGTCAAGCAGGTGGGCGAAGTGATCACCCGGCAGGACCGCCGCGACTTCACGGCCGGTGAGGTGACCCGGGCGCTCTCGCGCCTCGGCTTCACCTGCCGGTCCGTCCCGGCCCCCGCCGCTCCGGTGGAGCTCAGCCCCATGGAGGCGGCATCGGCCGCGCTGGGAAGCCCGGGCCAGGACGCCTGAGCCGATCGGAACCACAGGTCATACGCCGGAGCCCGGCCTCCCTCGTCAGGGAGGCCGGGCTCCGGCGTATGACGTACGGGTGCCGGGTCAGGTCCAGAGCGCTTCGGCCAGCGTGACGCCGGCGAACACCGCGCCGGTCCCCGCGACCACGCTCGCCACCGCATTGGCCGCCGCGTAGAGGCGGGCACCGCCCTCGGCCAGCCGCAGCGTCTCGTAGCTGAACGTGGAGTACGTGGTCAGCGCCCCGCAGAGCCCCGTACCGAGCAGCAGCTGTACGTGCGAGGAGGCGGCGCCGGCCGCCACGGCGCCGGTCAGCGTGCCCAGCACCAGACAGCCGGTCACGTTCACCGTGAAGGTCCCCCACGGGAAGACGGTGTCGTGCCGGGCCTGCACCGCCCGGTCGGTCAGATACCGCAGCGGGGCGCCGGCCGCCGCCCCGATGATCACCAGCAGCCAGTTCACCGGGGTTCCCCCGTGCCGCTGCCGGGGCGGACGATCTCGCAGGCGTCCAGCGTGACCGGGCCGTCCCCGGTCAGCTCGGTGATCAGCGGCAGGAACGCGCGCACCTCGGCCTCCGGGGCCACGATCACCACCGCCACCGGAAGGTCCTCGCTCAGCGAGAGCAGCCGCTGGGTGTGGATCATCGACGAGGCGCCGAAGCCCTCGATCCCGCGGAACACACTCGCGCCAGGCAGCCCCGCCGCGTGCGCCCGGTGCACGATCTCCGTGTAGAGCGGGCGGTGGTGCCAGAGGTCGGCCTCGCCGACCAGGACGGTCAGCCTCAGGCCCGGTTCCGTTCCCGGTGTCGTCATGCCTGCCTCCACGCCAGTGCGCGGCGCGTCAGCCACACCGCGCTCCACACCGCCGCGAGGGCCGCGAGCAGTGTCACTCCGAGATAGACCAGACCGGTGCGGGTCCGGCCCCCGTCGACGAGCCGTTCGATGTCCACGGCGTACGTGGAGAAGGTGGTGAACCCGCCCAGCACTCCCGTACCGAAGAACGGCCGAACCAGCCGGTGGGCGGACCACACCTCGCTGATCACCACCATGAACACGCCGATCACCGCGCAGCCGGCCACGTTCACCACGAGCGTCGTCCAGGGGAACCCGCCGGGCGCGGTGGGCCACAGGAGCGAGGCCCCGTAGCGGGCGGACGCCCCGACGGCGCCGCCGAGCGCGACCACCGCGACGACGGCCGTCTGCGGGTTCCGGGTCTTCGTGGACACACGTCTCCTACCTGCCGGGCGCCCGCCGGACGCGGGTGCGCGCGTACGCAAGTAGGGACCGTTGGCGGCCGGTCCGGCCGCGGTTCGGGTACGGCGGGCCCCACCGCCGCGCAGCGACCGTCGCCGGTCCCTGCCGCCTTCAGGATATCGCCCGTGCCGTTGGCGGCGTTCAGGCATCGGCCCTGCTGCGGGACCGGGACCGGGGCCGTTTCCGGGGCGACGGGCAGAATGCGGAATTCCGTTTGTACGCGTGAATTCACCGGAAATCCCCTGTGCGTGTTGTGGGAGTGGTGCTGCCGGCATTGCCGATCTTGGGTGCTAGGCTCTCGCGGCCTTCCGCGTGAATGAGAAGTCCACGCGGACCCGGAGGAACGACGCGAGGGAATTACCCGTGGACAAGACGCCCCCGAGGATCGTGGTGGTCGTACCCACCTACAACGAGCGGACGAATCTGCCGGTCCTCGTCGGTCTGCTGAGCGACCTGGACCTGCCGGGCCTGCACGTCCTCGTGGTGGACGACAACTCGCCCGACGGCACGGGCGCGGTGGCCGACGGGCTCGCGCGGGACACCGGGGGCATGGTGGGTGTGCTGCACCGCAAGGAGAAGGACGGGCTCGGGCGGGCCTATGTGGCGGGGATGGCCCGTGCGCTCGCCGAGGACGCGGATGTGGTGATCCAGATGGACGCCGATCTCTCCCACCCGGCGTCCAGGGTTCCGGTCATGGTCGAGACGCTGCTGGCCGACGATGTCGCCGTGGTGATCGGTTCGCGCTATGTGGCGGGCGGTTCGCTCGCGACGGAGTGGCCGTGGCACCGCAAGGCACTGTCCGTCTGGGCGAATTTCTACGTCAACGCGATTCTGCGGCTGGGCGTGAAGGACGCCACCGCCGGATTCAAGGCGTGGCGGGCGTCGGCGCTGCACACGATCGACGTTCCCTCGGTGCGCAGCAACGGATATTCGTTCCAGGTGGAGATGAACCACCGCGCGGTCCGGCGTGGGCTGAGGATCGTGGAGGTGCCGATCCGGTTCGAGGAACGGGTCAGCGGCGAGTCGAAACTGGGTCTGCGGGTGCAGATCGAGTCCGCCCTCGCCCCGTGGAAGCTGCTGCTGGGGCGGCGCGGGCGCTGACACCGGCCGGGGATCCGGGCCGCGCCCCGGGGTGCCACCCCTGCCCCGAGCTGCTGTTTCACCCGATCGGCCACCGCATCTGCGGCCCGGGCGGCAAGGCCGCAGGGTGGTCCCATGTGGCCCCATCGAATCCTGCTGGGCGCCGCGGTCCTCCCGCTCACCCTGCTGATGCTGCGGGATGCCCCGGTGCCCCTCGTGCTGCCCGTACCGGCCGCTCCCGCTCACGAGCGACCGCGCGGCGGGGTGCCGCAGCCGGTGATCGTCAGCCGCGCGGCCTGGCACGCGGACGAGGGCATGGTCAGGGAGCGGGCGGTCTACACGGGCGCGGTGCGGGCGGTCTTCATCCATCACACGGGGGAGTCCAGCGACTACGACTGTGCGGACGTGCCGCGCATGCTGCGGGCGGTGGAGGAGGCCCACATCGAGGGCAACGGCTGGGACGACATCGGCTACAACTTCCTCGTCGACCGGTGCGGGACGATCTACGAAGGCCGGGCGGGCGGGATCGGGCGCGCGGTGCGCGGGGCGCACACCACGGGCTTCAACGCCGACAGCGTGGGCATAGCCGTGCTGGGCAACTACGGGCGCGGGGCCCAGGTGCCGCCGGTCGTCGTACGGGCCCTCGCGAAGGTGGCCGCGTGGAAGCTGCGGCCCGGGTCGGATCCGCGCGGCACGGTGCGGCTGGTCTCGACGAACGACGCGAGCAGGTACCCGAAGGGCAAGGCCGCCGTGCTGCACGTCATCTCGGGCCATCGCGACGCGTACCAGACCAACTGCCCGGGTGAGGCCCTGTACGGGGAGCTGCCCGCGATCCGGGCCGCCGCTGCGGCCCTGCGGGCGGCGCGGACGGGCACGGCGGACGCGGAGCCGCCCCGCTGAGTGCGCCGCTTTTCCGTCACTGCTGCCGATATTGCACTAGTGCATATCGATGTTCTGTCTAGTTCGAAGTGGGTTAGCATGCGGCATGCCTGCTACGACTCCGCTTCCCGTAACCCTGACCGGCCGCCACGTCCGCGTCGAGCCACTGGCCCCGGACCATCTCGACGACCTCTTCGCGGCCGGCGGCCACGACGAGGAGGTCTGGCGCTGGCAGGGCGGACCGGCTCCCCGTACTCCGGAGGAGCTCGGCGAGAAGCTCGCGGACGTGCTCGAGAAGGGGCGGCAGGGTGAGTACGCCCCGTTCGCCGTCGTCCACCGGGCGAGCGGCCGGGCGGTCGGCTGGACCGCGTACCTGGACATCGACGTGAGCAACGAGCGCCTGGAGATCGGTTCGACCTGGTACGGGCGGGCCCACTGGCGTTCGGCGGTCAACACCGAGACGAAGCTCCTCCTGCTCACCCACGCCTTCGAGGAACTGGGGATGGGGCGCGTCCAGTTGAAGACCGACCATCTCAACGAGCGTTCGCAGGCCGCGATCGCCCGCCTCGGTGCCCGGCGTGAGGGAGTGCTGCGCCGCCACCGACGCCGGCCCGACGGCACGTGGCGCGACACGGTCTACTTCTCGCTGCTCGCCGACGAATGGCCCGAGGCGAAGGCCCGCCTCGCCGCCCGCCTCGATCCCGCCTCCGAGCCGTCCTCGGTGTAGGCGGCCGTATCAGCCGTCCTCGGTGTAGGCGGCCGTATCCGGGCCGTCCTCGGTGTAGGCGGGGCCCGTACGGGGGAAGGCCCCCGGGCCCGTGTCCACCGACCGGTGGACACGGGGTTCCACCGGCCGGGGCTGCCGGGCGGGCGGGCCCGCGAACCAGCATGGACCGCATGAGAACGCGACCCGTACACATGGCCCGCTGGAGCGCCCGGCACCCCTGGCGCGCGATCGTCGGCTGGTTCGTCTTCGTGCTGCTGTGCCTCGGCGCGGGCATCACCGCGGGCAGCAACGCGGCCACCACCAAGGACTTCTGGGTCGGCGAGGCCGGCCACGCCGAGTCGATGGCCACCGACGGCGGCCTCCAGCGCCGGCCCACCGAACACATCCTGATCCGGGCCAGGTCCGGCCCCCTGGACACGGCACGTGCCACCGGGGCGGCCCGCGACCTCACCGCCCGGATGAACCGGCTCGCCGAGGTGGACAGCGTGGCGCCGCCCGTCCGCTCGAAGGACGGCACCGCCCTGCGGGTCGCCGTGGTCATGAAGGGCGCCGCACTCGACGCCAGGAAGAACGTCGTCCCGCTCCTGGACCGGACCGCGGAAGTGGCCGACGCCCACCCGGACCTGATCGTGGAGGAGACCGGGTCGCCGGCCATCAGCAAGGGCGTCAACGACCAGCGCGGCGAGGACCTCGCACTGTCCGAGCGCCTCTCCCTGCCGGTCACACTCGTCATCCTGCTGGTCGTGTTCGGCTCGGTGGTCATGGCCGGAGTGCCACTGCTGCTGGCGCTCTCCTCGATCGCCGCGACGATGGGCCTGGCCATGCTGGCCTCGCACCTGATGCCCGACCCGGGCGTCGGAACCAACATGATCCTGCTCATGGGCCTCGCGGTGGGTGTCGACTACACGCTCTTCCACCTCAAGCGCGAACGCGAGGAACGGGCCAGGGCGGCCGGACGGCTGAGCCCCGAGGCGCTGGTGGAGCTCGCGGCGGCGACGGCGGGCCGGGCCGTCGTGGTCTCCGGCCTCGCGGTGATCGTCTGCACCGCCACCCTCTACCTCGCCACGGACGTCATCTTCTCCTCGCTGGCGACCGGCACGATTCTCGTCGTCGCCGTGGCCGTGCTCAGCTCGCTCACCGTGCTGCCCGCGCTGCTGGTGAAGCTCGGCCACCGCACCGAGCGCCGCGCCGCGAAGAAGGCCGCCCGGCGGGCGAAGCGGGGTGTGCCGGCTGCCATGAAGCCCGTGAAGCCGGAGAACGGCCGGGTGTTCGGCGCCCTGATGCGCCCCGCGCAGCGCCATCCCGCGATCACCCTGTGCGTATCGGTCCTGGTCATGCTCGCCGTGGCGGCGCCCGCACTGGGCCTCAAGCTCATCGACCCGGGCAAGGACACCTTCTCCCGCTCCATCCCGGCCATGCGGGTCTACGACCGGCTGACCGCCGCCTACCCCGAACTCCTGGTCAAGCACGAGGTCGTGGTGCGTCTGGCGCCCGGCCGGGCGCCAGAGGCCGGGCGGGCGCTGACGGAACTCGGCCGGCGCGCCCAGGCGGACCCGCTCTTCGCCCGCACGGGGGAGCCCGTGGTGCGGACGTCCGCCGACGGCCGGATCAGCGTGCTGGAACTGGCGGTGCCGCACCCGGCGCCCTCCGACGAGGCGATCGCGTCGCTGGACCACCTGCGCCATCGCTACATCCCCGCCACGGTCGGTGAGTTGAGGGGCGTGGACGTGGCGGTCAGCGGTGACGTGGCCCGCGGTCAGGACTATGTGCACCACGAGCGGAGCAAGCTGCCGCTGGTGATCGGCTTCCTGCTGCTGCTCACCTTCGTGACCACCGCCGTGGCGTTCCGCTCCGTGGTCGTCGGCCTGCTCGGAGTCGTACTCAACCTGCTCTCCGCAGCAGCCGCGCTCGGCGCCCTCGTCGTGGTCTTCCAGGGCACCTGGGCGGAAGGACTGCTGGACTTCGACTCCCTCGGCGCCATCGCGTCCAGGGTGCCGCTCTTCCTCTTCGTGCTCCTGTTCGGCCTGTCGATGGACTACCAGGTCTTCGTCGTCAGCCGGATCAAGGAAGCCATGGACCACGGAATGACGGCCCGCGAAGCGGTACTCGACGGCATCGCCCGGTCGGCGAAGGTGGTGACGAGCGCGGCACTGGTGATGGTCACGATCTTCGCGGCCTTCGTCTTCCTGCACCTCACCGAGATGAAGCAGATGGGCTTCTGCCTGGCGGTGGCGGTCCTGCTCGACGCCGTGGTCATCCGGATGATGATCCTGCCGTCCGCGCTGCTGCTCCTCGGGGAGCGGGCCTGGCGGCCGCTGCGCCCCTCGCGCCGCAAGGCCGCCGGAACCCCGTCCGTTCCGGCTGCCCCGTCCGTCCCCCACGTAGGCTGACGGGCATGCTTCAACGGCCTCAGCGCGGTGACCCGTTCTGGATATGGGTGCTCCACGGTTGGGAGGGCCTGTCCTGGGCCCTGATCGCCCTCGTCATCCTGATCACCATGGTGGGCGGCACCCCGGCGGACCGGAAACTCGCCGTCCTCGCGCTGACGGCCGTGCTCGCGCTCTGCTACGCGCTGGTGCGCACGCGCCCCGGCGACCGGGTGCCGGGACCGTACGGCTATCTGTGCGTGCTCGTCGTGGTGCTGGGCGGCCTGGCGTACGCGGGCGACGGGTTCGGGGTGTTCTACACCGTGATGCTCACGCAGTTCATCGTCTACGCGGACAGCCCCCGGGGCGCGATCCTCTTCACCGGCCTCGGGGCTCTGGCCATCACGCTCGGCGGCAGTCTGCGGGAGGGTGGCGGGGCGGATGTGTTCCGGACCAACACCATCTCCTCCGCCGCCGTCTGGGCGGTGGCCGTCGTGATGGCGCTGCTGACGCCCAGGGCGCTGGCGCAGCGGGACGAACGAGCGGCGCTGCGCGCCGAGTTGAAGAGTACCCAGGTCGAACTGGCCGAGGTGTACCAGCGCCAGGGCGCCGCGGAGGAACGCGAACGGCTCGCCCGGGAGATCCACGACACCCTCGCCCAGGGCTTCGCCTCCATCATCGTGCTGGCCGAGGCCGCCAGGTCCCAGCTGGCCGTGGACGCCGAACGGAGCGCGCAGCAGCTGCAGTCCATCGAGCAGACGGCCCGGGAGAACCTCGCCGAGGCCCGGGTCCTGGTCGGCGCCGCCCCCAGCAGCGGAGTGGCGGCCGGGTCGGTGGCCACGACGCTCCGCCGCACCCTGGACCGCTTCACCGAGGACACCGGACTCGTGGTCACGGCGGAACTGGCGGACGTCGAGTGCGACCAGCCGGCCCGGATCGCCCTGCTGCGGTGCACGCAGGAGTCACTGGCCAACATCCGCAAGCACGCGGCGGCGACCACGGTCGGGGTCGTCCTGGCGTACGGGGCCGACGCCGTCGAACTGGAGATCACCGACGACGGCCGCGGGTTCGTCGTCGAGGACTCCCACGGCTTCGGCCTGGACGGCATGCGCCGCCGCCTCGCCGAGTTCGGCGGAGGCCTCACCGTCACCAGTTCGCTCGGCGACGGCACCCGCGTCCTGGCCACCATCCCTCTCGCCCTTGACGGTCAGGTCTGACATGACAGCCGAGACGACCACCCCGCCCCCGCTGCGGATCATCCTGGCCGACGACCACACGGTGATGCGTGCCGGACTCGTCGCGCTGCTGTCCTCGGAACCCACGGTCGAGATCGTCGGCGAGGCGGGCGACGGCCGCGAGGCGGTCCGGCTCGTCGAGCGGCTCCGGCCCGATGTGGCGCTGCTGGACCTGCGGATGCCCGTGCTGGACGGGGTGGGCGCCACCCTGGAGATCGTCGCGGGCGGGGCCGGGACCCGGGTGCTGATCCTGACCACGTACGACACCGACGCGGACATCGAACGGGGTGTGGAGGCGGGCGCCACCGGCTACCTGCTCAAGGACGCCACCCGCGACCAGCTGGTGGAGGCGATCCACTCGGCGTCGCGGGGGGAGACCGTACTGGCCCCGCGCGTCGCCCAGCGCCTGGTGGCCAGGATGCGCCGGCCGGCGCCCGTCACCCTGACCGGCCGCGAGTCGGAGGTGCTCCGGGCCGTCGCGGACGGGCTGTCGAACGCGGACATAGGCCGGCGGCTGTTCATCGGCGAGGCCACGGTGAAGACCCACCTCCTGCGCATCTTCGCCAAGCTCGACGTCAACGACCGCACGCGCGCGGTGGTGGTGGCGATGAACACGGGTCTGCTGCCGGGGCGTTAGGGCCCTGCCGGCACCGGCATCGGCACAGCCCTCCAGCGCCGAACCGGTACAGCTCCGGAGTGCCGAACGGGCACAACGCTCCAGCACCGAACCGGCACAGCTCTACAGCGCGTCGGGTCCGCGCTCGCCCGTGCGGACCCGCACCACCGTCTCCACGTGCTGCACCCACACCTTGCCGTCCCCGATCCGGTCGGTGCGGGCGGCACGCACGATCGCGTCGAGCACCGCCTCCTCGTCCGGATCGGCCACGACGACCTCGATCCGGACCTTGGGCACCAGGTCGACCCGGTACTCGGCGCCCCGGTACACCTCGGTGTGCCCGTGCTGACGCCCGTAACCGCTGGCCTCGGTGACGGTGAGCCCTTGCACGCCGAGTTCCCGCAGCACGGTCTTCACCTCGTCGAGACGGTGCGGTCTGACGATGGCGGTGATGAGCTTCATGGGGCGGAGTTCCTGTCCTTCGAGAGCGGCGACGGGCGGACCACGGCCTGCGGCGCGCCATGACCCAGGGCGCCGTGATCGTAGGCGCTCTCCGCGTGCAGCGTCTGGTCCAGGCCCGTGAGCTCCTCGTCCGCGGAGGCCCGCAGGCCCATGAACCGGTCGATCGCCTTGCCGATCCCGTACGTCATGAGGAACGTGTACGCCGCCACGGCGAGCACGGCGACGGCCTGCCGGGCCAACTGGCCGAGCCCGCCCCCGTAGAGCAGCCCCTCCGGACCGCCGGTCATCGTGGCGGTCGCGAACAGGCCGATGAGCAGGGTGCCGATGATGCCTCCGACGAAGTGCACGCCGACGACGTCCAGCGAGTCGTCGTAGTCGAGGCGGAACTTCCACGCGACGGCGTAGGAGCACACGATGCCCGCCGTGAGGCCGACCGCGGCTCCGCCCAGGATGCCGACCGTGCCGCACGCGGGCGTGATGGCGACCAGCCCGGCGACCGCGCCCGAGGCCGCGCCGAACGTGGTGGGGTGGCCGTCGCGCTTCTGCTCGACGAAGAGCCAGCCGAGCAGACCGGTGCAGCTGGCGACGAGCGTGTTGAGCATCGAGGCCGCAGCCAGTCCGTTGGCGCCGAGGGCGGAGCCGCCGTTGAAGCCGAGCCAGCCGAACCAGAGCAGACCGGCGCCGAGCATGACCATCGGCAGGCTGTGCGGGCGCATCGCGTCCTTCTTGAACCCGATGCGCGGCCCCACCACGAGGGCGAGGGCCAGCCCGGACGCCCCGGAGGCGATCTCGACCACCAGCCCGCCCGCGAAGTCCAGTGCGCCCAGCGAGTCCTTGATCCAGCCGCCGGGACCCCAGACCCAGTGCGCGACGGGGGCGTATACGAGCAGCGTCCACACCGGTACGAAGACCAGCCAGGCGGCGAACTTCGTACGGTCCGCGACGGCCCCGCTGATCAGCGCCGCCGTGACGATCGCGAAGGTGAGCTGGAACGTGCTGAACAGCAGGGTGGGGACGCTGCCGGTGAGGGCGCCGGGACCGATGTCCGCCATGCCCAGGTGGTGGAGGTTCCCGACGAGCCCGCCGAACGCGTCGTCACCGAAGGCCACTGAGTAGCCCACGACCAGCCAGACGACGGTGACCAGGGCGATCGACACGAAGCTCATCATCAGCATGTTGAGGACGCTCTTCGTACGGACCATGCCGCCGTAGAACAGCGCGAGTCCGGGAGTCATCAGCAGAACGAGTGCGGTGGCGGCGAGCAGCCAGGCGGTATCACCTGTGTCGAGGCCTGCCGCGGCCACGGTCACGGGGGTCACGGTGGGAGTCCCTCCTCGGGGCGGCGTGCGGTGGGGGCGACTGCGAGCGTGACCGGCCCGCGTTTCGTCGAGGGGACCCGTGTGTTTCCGCCGCATTTCATTGCGCGGGGGTTGCCGGGATCTCACCGCGGGACGCGGTGTGTCAGGCGGGGCCGGCCGGGCGGCGGGCGGCGCACGGTGGCGGGCGCCACCAGGACGGCCGCTTCTCCGGCTCGTCTTCCCATCCGGTTCCTGTCCGTAGATCATTCGATGTCTGTCGAAGGCGGTGTCTGCCGAAGGATGGAGTGCCATGAGCAGCGAGGGCCCCGGACTGTACGAACTCCTCGACGACCGGTTCCGGACCGGGCGGTGCATGAACGGTGACGACGCCCTCGAGGTCCTGTACACCGGCTGCCGGTGGGCCGAGGGGCCCGTCTACCTGCCCGCCTGGCGGCAGTTGGTCTGGAGCGACATCCCCAATGACCGGATGCTGCGCTGGGACGAGGAGACCGGAGCCGTGAGCGTCTTCCGCCGCTGCGCCGGGCACACGAACGGCAACACCCTCGACCGCGAGGGCCGGCTCATCACCTGCGAGCAGGGCAACCGCCGGGTGACGCGGACCGAGCACGACGGCACGGTCACGGTGCTGGCGGACCGCTGGCAGGACAAACGCCTGAACAGCCCGAACGACGCGGCGGTGAAGTCCGACGGCTCGATCTGGTTCTCCGACCCGGACTTCGGGATCACCAGCGACTACGAGGGCTATCGCGCGGAGAGCGAGATCGGCGCCAACAACGTCTACCGCATCGACCCGTGCACCGGCGAGGTGCGGCTCGTCGCCGACGGTTTCGGCGCACCGAACGGCCTGGTCTTCTCGGCCGACGAACAGCGGCTGTTCGTCTCCGACACCCGGGACGGCCTCATCCGCGTATTCGACGTGCGCGATGACGGAACGCTGTCGCACGGCGAGATCTTCGCCGAGGCGGGGGCCCGCAAGGAGGCCCGCTTCGACAACCTCCGGTTCGACGACGGCGGGCGGCTATGGGTCGCGGCGATGAACGACGGGGTGCACTGCTACGACCCCGACGGCACGCTGATCGGACGGCTCAACGTCCCCGAGGCGGTGGCCAACATCTCCTGGGGCGGCGCGAAGCGCAACCGCCTCTTCATCGCCGCGGAGACCAGCCTCTACTCGGTGGTCATGGGCGTCACGGGGCTGCACCCGACGGGACCGGGCCACAGGCCCTGGCTGGGCCAGGGCGCTTTCCGGTAACGCGCGGCGTCCCAGGCGATGTCCGGTCTCACACCTGCGCGGCCGCGTTGTTCGCGGCGAGCCATCCGGCGGTGTTGCCGCAGTCGTAGTACTGCCCGCGGACGGGATGGATGAGGACGTCGTGGTCGCGGGCGTACGCCGCGACGGCGTCGGTGGCCTGGTACTCGCCGTTGGCCGCCGGCTTCAGGCTGTCGAAGTACGGCACCGCGTCGCCCGGCAGCAGGGTGCGGCTGATGTTGATGTAGGCGGACGGCTGCCGGTACTCGGTGGGCTTCTCGACGATGGCGTCCAGCACCTGGTGCCCCTGGCCCGAGGTGCGGGGGCTGAGGATGCCGTACCGGTGTGCGTCGGCGCCGGGCACGGTGGCGGCGGCGACGGCGGCCGGGGTGCCGGCGGCGGTGCGCGCGGCCACGAGGTCGGCGAGGTCCGATCCGCCGTCGGTGCGGAGCAGGAGGTCGTCCCCCGCGAGGAGGAGGAAGTCGTCGCCGTCGATGAAGTCGCCCGCGATCATGGCGGGCAGGGCGGTGCCGTACCTCTCGTCGCGGGGCTGCTCGATGAAGGTGAAGTCGGCCTGGTCGTGCAGATGCGCGATGGCCTCGTACTTGGCCTGCCAGCCCCGGTCGGTGAAGTACTGCTTGAGGTCCAGATCCTGGGTGAAGTAGTGGCGGACCTGACGGCCGGTCTCCCCGGGTGCGGTGATGATCGCGATCCGGTCCGCGCCGGCGGCGAGGCAGTCGGCGACCGCGTACGCGACGACGGGCTCGTTGAGTACCGGGAGCATGCACTTGTTGATCGTCTTGGCGACCGGGAAGAAGCGGCTTCCCATGCCGGCGACGGCGACTACAGCCTTCACACGCGATCCTTCGAACGGAGGAGATTCGAGATCGGCCCGGGGTAACCCGTGGGCCGGCCCGTTGGTGATGGGACGGGACAGCCTACGGCGTCAAGGTTTGGCGCATGCGTAGTGCACAACACGCCGCGCGGTGAGGGGCCGGGTACGGCGGCTCGAGCGCGGCAGGAAACACGAGGCAGGAACGCGCGTTACGAGCACGCGCTATGAGCACGCGTCAGGAGCACGCGTCAGGAGCACGCGTTACGAGCACGCGCTACGAGCACGCGTCAGGAGCACGCGTCAGGCAACATGCGTCCAAGATCATGTGGCATTCCCCACAGCGAAATCGCGGCCGGTCAAAGCAACTGCGCCCTTTGATCTCTTTGTCTGGCCCGGGGCTGCGATTCCGGCCGGAACGGGTGAAGAATTCATGGCGGCCGGTCGTCGCCCCCGCCATACGATCACCTCAAGTCGCATCTGCGTGCCCCATTCCGCTGCGACCCCTTCTTCTCTTTTTCGAATCCCGAAGGGCTTTTGTGAAGATTCGCCGGATTCTTGCCACAGCTGTCGCCGCCGCGGTGACCACGCCTGTCCTCCTGCTGACGGTGACGCCTGCGTTCGCCGACGACAAGCCGGCGGCTCGGACGCAGGAGAAGCCGTCCATTGCCGAGCTGGAGAAGGCGGCCGAGGCGGCGCAGGTGGCGTACGACGAGGCCGTGGCGGCCAAGATCGCCGCCCGCGACGCCCTGACAGCGCTCCAGTCCGACTCCGCGCCCCTGGCCCTGGCGCTCACGGCCGCCAAGGCGGTGGCTGCCGACGCCGCCACCGCGAAGACCGAGGCCGACCAGGCGGTCGTCGACGCCCAGGCAGCGGTCGACGCCCTCCCGGAGACGGCCACCGAGGCGGAGAGGACCGCCGCGAAGACGGCTCTCACGGAGGCGGAGGCCGCGGCTCTGGCTGCCGCCGATGCCAAGACCGCAGCCGACACCAAGGTCGTGGAGGCCGACGACGCGCGGGATGACGAACTGGTCGCCGCCGCACGGAAGGTGAGCCTGGCTCAGGGGGCCGTCGACGCGGCGCTCGCTGACAAGACCGCCGCCGACGAGGCGCTGGCCAAGGCGAAGGAAGAGGCCGGGGAGGAGGGGGAGGACGAGGAGTGTGTCTCCGAGCCCAAGCTCACCACGGTCGTCACGGGTCTGCCGGACACAGTCGTCGCCGGTACGAAGGTCGTCTTCAAGCTCCGGGTGACCAACGGCACCGACAAGACGATGGACGAGGTGCTTCCCTTCGCCTACGTCCACGCGACCGACGGCAGTGAGCGCAACAGCATCGAGGACATGGTCCACCTGCAGTGGTCGTCCGCTTCCTCCACGAAGTGGAAGTCCGTCGACAACAAGCACTACATGGACGCCATCAGTCCGCTGAAGGCCGGCGCCCACGCTGACGTGAAGATGCGCCTGACGATCGACGCCTCGGCCCCCAAGGGCAACGGCGTGACGTTCGTCGCCGGTGACTACTTCAACGAAGACGGTACGTGCGGCGGGAACCCGGACCTCGAGGGCTACGAGTTCCTGATCGCCGCCTCGAACGAGTACGACGACATCGAGTACGGCAAGCCCGTCACGACCGAGCCGTCCACCTCGGGCGTCAAGCCGCAGGGCGGCACGTCGGCCGGTCCCGTGGGCAGCCTCGCCGCCACGGGCTCGTCCTCGGCGACGCCGCAGCTGGCCCTCGCGAGCGGCGCGGCCCTGGTGATCGGTGCGGGCGCGGTGTTCGCCGGACGCCGTCGCAAGGCGGGCTCCCACGTCTGAGGCATGAGGCGGGGCGCCGACCAGGCGCCCGCCGGATGCCCCGACTGCCCATCGGGCCCGACACCGGACGGTGTCGGGCCCGATGCCGTGAGGCGACAGGTCCGGGCGGGGGCGCCCGGCTCCCGGACACCCCGCACCGATCCAGCTCGTGCGGTTCGCACCGATGACTTCCACGTCCGTCGCCGGTCATACATGCGACAACGTTCGAACGAGGAAGGCCCGCCATGACCCAGACGTTCAGTGCCCGCCCGCTCGTCGCCCGTACCGCTTCCGATTCCTCGCCCTCGGCACGGAGGCTGCTGGCCGGCGCGGTCGTCGCGGGCCCGCTGTTCCTCGTGGCGGGCATCGTCCAGGGGCTGACGCGGGAGGGCTACGACTTCACCCGTAACGCGATCAGTCAGCTCGCCCTCGGTGGCATGGGGTGGATCCAGACGGTGAACTTCCTGCTCGCCGCTGCCTTGTTGTCCAGCGGGGCGATCGGGCTGCGCCGGATGCTGAGAGGGGAGCCGGGAGGCACCTGGGGGCCGGTGCTGATCGGCGTGTTCGGCGCTTCGTTCCTGGCCGCCGCGGCGTTCCCGGCCGATGCCGGGGCGGGCTTCCCCTCCGGCGCCCCCGAAACGGGCACGATGAGCGCACACGGCGCCGCCCACATGGCTTCCGGGATGGTCGGCTACCTCGCGCTGTGCGCCGCGTTCCTCGTCCTGGCCCGTCCGCTCGCGGCCCGGGGCCACCGCGGCTGGGCCCGCGCCTCACGGGTGGTTCCGTTCGTGGTCCTGGCCGGCTTCATGTGCTCGGCCGTCGCCGTCCTGGCGTTCACCGCCGGAGCGGGTCTCGGATTCTGCTGGCTGGCAGCCGTCGTGGTCCGCCTGCGCACCGGGGCCACGCCGGACAAGCTGTAGCCGGACGGCGATCCAGCCGCCGAACCTCGAACACAACAAGGTCACGATCAAGGTCACGATCAAGGTCACGATCAAGATCGGTTCAATCGACAGACGGGACACCTCCCATGACCGACGCCGCAAAGGGCCCCGCCGCCTACTTCCCCTCGATCGAGAAGAAGTACGGCCGCCCGGTCTCCGAGTGGAAGAGCCTCATCCGATCGTCGCCGCTGACCAAGCACATGGAACTGGTGGCCTGGCTCAAGTCCGAGCACGGCCTGGGCCACGGCCACGCCAACGCCCTGGTCGCGCACACCCTCGCCGAGGACAGCGGCCAGTAGGCAGGGCTCCGGCCCCAGCTCGTCCAGGCAGCGAGGAAGCCCCCAGGCCGTCGGCCCGGGGGCTTCCTCCGTCTGCGACACCGTCCAGCGGTCATCGCGGCCACTGGTACCGAGTGGAACGCGACCGCTTCCGGCCGCGAGGCAGTCCTCTCTCAGCTCTCAGCCTTCTCGCCGCGCCGCCCCCTCCTGCAAGTACGCGGAGATCATGGCGAGGTCATTGCCGATGTCCAGCACGCCCTGGACGTCGGTCGTCGGGGTCGAGGCCCCGTTGACGCCGGCGAAGAAGACGTCGAAGCGGCCGTGCCCCTTGTCCAGGTAGCCGGCGATCGTGATGGCGCCGACGGCCAGGCGGTTGTTGAGCGCGTCAAGACCGACTGCGGCGCCGGTCTTGGCGAACACCTTTCCGCGCGCGGGGCAGGCGGTGCAGTTCTCGGCGAGCAGACCGTCGACGCCGAGGATGGGCAGCGCGTTGCGGAACCGCTTCGCCTCGGGGGTGTGATGCCAGTACGTCAGCAACTGCACGACGGCGTTGGGGGTGGTCCGGTCGACGGGATTGCCGCCACGGCCGTCCAGGAGCTGGACCTGCTTGCGGTCGACGCCCGCGCGGTCCAGGAAGCCGGCCAGCACCGGGAAGCCGTCCATGCAGTCCTTGCTGCCGGCCGCGACCGCCATCAGGCAGATGGCGAGGTTGCCGCCCAGGTTGTGGCTGACCTTGAAGATGAGCTTGGCGTACTGGGCGTACGGCGGCGAGGTGTACTGAGCCACGCGCGGGCGCCCCGCGTACGAGCCGGGGAGCCGCCCGACCGGGTTGGCCCCGGTCGGATTCGCCGTCACCTTCACCCCGGCCCGCCCCAGCGCCTCGATCAGCGCGGTGCGTCCGAAGGCTGCCGGATCGGTGATGGGCGACACCTTCAGGGCCGGTTCGGAGCCGGCCGCGATGGTGCCGGAGAGCTGGATCCGGGTGCCGTTGCCGGAGGTCGTCACCTCGATGTCGGTCGGCTGACCCGCCGCGACGGTGCGCACGGTCGACGTGACGCGGTACGGGGCGACCTTCGGCCGCCAGTCCAGCCGCGCGGGCGCGCCGGGGCGGGCGCCCGGGGTGGTCAGCAGGTCGATCAGGTTGTCGTTGATGATCAGCGGGGTCGGGACCGGGATGAAGACCGGCTCGGGCCGGAACAGCCGGTCGTCGACGATCACGTTCCCGTCGACGCGGGTGATGCCGGAGTTCCGTACCTGCCGCGCGATCTGATCGATCCCGGCGAGAGGGTTCTCCGGAGTGAGCGTGGCGCCGGGGAAGTCATTGGCGTACGTGTGGTCGAGATCGGTGTAGTCGACCGTGCCGTCGGGGCGGGTCCTGCCGCCCATGGTCAGGTCGCCCTGGGCTACGAGGCCGAGATCGCCGTCCAGTGTGGACCCGCGGCGCTCGCCGACCGCGTAGAGCGGCGTCTTGAAGCGGTGGTCGCCGCCGAGGGTGTTCCACGCTCCGGAGGTGCCGAACAGCTTGGCCACCGACCCGGGGATGAAGAGCTGATCGGCGAACCGGCTGTGGATGACCCGCCCGCTGTCCGGGTCCTGCTGGAGCAGGCCCCACTGGGCGTTGGGGTAGTCCGGCTTCCGCATGATCTCCGTGATCCGCGGGTCGAGCCGGCCGGAACCACCGTCGCCGGGCGACGAGGCCGCCTGGGCTGCCGCACCCGACGTCACGGCCAGGAGCAGCAGGGCACTGGCCCCGGCGACCACGCGACGCCGAAATGATCCGGACTTCTCTCCTCGCACCGCAACACGCACCGTTCGTCTCGGCAGTTTCCTGTCCATGGGGTCAGGTATGGACCCCGACGGGCGCCGGATACGGGCGGCGCGAACGGTTGTCACCCGAACAGCGCGGCGTATGGGTCGAAGTGCGCAGAAGCGGGCTTCGATCGGGACGGCCCGGAGCCTCGGGCGGACTGTTTCGACACCGGCTGGGCCCGCCAAGCCATCAGCCCGTGCACCAGCAGGGCCGCAGCAGCGACCACCGCTGCCATGCGAGTCGCGTTCCCCCGCACGGCGCCATGACCCGGCAGAGCAGCTGACTCCTCTCCCCCAGGTCCACAACTGACCTCGGATTCTTGCGTGTTCCTAAGCCACGGGGTGCGGCGGCACAGCCGCGAGTGCCCGCCGGGCACTCCGTCCGGCAACGTACCCCCCGATGCCCAGACCGGTCCCGACCAGGGTCATCAGGATCCCAAGGACTCCGAGCACCCCCGCCGCCGCCGGCGCCGCGAGACTCTCCTGCACCCGCCCGAGCACCCCGGAGGCCGCGACGCTGCCCGACTGCTCGTCGAGGAAGAACCGTGAGTCGCGCGAGTTCCCCCGGTGGTCGCCCAGCAGGAAGAGCCGGCCGTCCGGCACGCGCACGTCGTACGGCCCGTTGGCCGGGTTCACTTCGCCGCGCATGACGTACGGCTCGTCGACCGGCTTCCCGTTCACCGTGATCCGGTTTCCGTCGCACACCACATGATCGCCGCCCATCCCGATGACCCGCTGAAGGACCGGACCGCCCTCATAGCGTTCGGGTACATCGACGAGCACGACATCACCCCTGCGTATCTCGCCGGCGTCGATGCGCTCGATGACCAGCTGCCGGCCCTGGCGGTACGTGGGCTCCATCGCCTGGCTCATGACGGTGGCCCCCTGGTAATGCGTGAAGAAGTACCCGATGCCTCCCACCGCCAGGAGCAGCCCGAGTGGCACCAGTACCCAGGCCGCGACTCTCATTCCGCTGCCCGCTCCGCGCTGCTGCATGAACACCCTCCCTCGAAACGGCCGACCGCCCGGCGGCCCAGCAGAGGTTAAGCGGTCCCGGAACGTAGACGCACCCCATCCCCGGGGCCGCATGGGGTGTTGGGGTCCGACCGGGTCAAGTGCCGCAGTGACACATGTCCACCGGCCGGCGCTCTTTTACCGGGAGGCCGACACGGCCATCCCCAATCGAGGAGGTTCTGTTCACTTGCGCATCCACAAACGCACCGCCCTCGCGCTGGCAGCGGCACTGGCCGGCTCCCTGCCCCTGATCGTGACGGGGGCAGGGACGGCCACGGCCGAGGAGACGGGCGTGGCGCTGCCCAGCGCCTCATTCCGGGACATCGCCGTCGACGGAGTGCACGACCGGGTGTTCGTCAGCGACCCGGCCGGCGGCACCATCGTCGTCACCGACTACGCGGGCGAGGTCGTCCAGCAGATCACCGCCGAGGAGGGGGCGGCCGGCCTCGTGCTCTCGGCGGATTCCACCAAGCTGTACGTGGCCCTGTCGACGGCCGGCGCGATCGCCGAGATCGACACCGCCACCCTCACCGAGACCCGCCGCTACCCGACCGGGGCGGACACCGAGCCGCAGAACCTGGCGATGGCGGGCGGCAAGCTGTGGTTCGGCTACACGGTCGCCGGCGCCGGCGGCATCGGTTCGCTCGACGTCGCCTCTTCGGCCCCGGAGGCGGCGCTCGTCCCCAGCGGTCGGTACTGGTACTACGCCCCGTCCCTGGCCACGTCCCCCGCTGACCCGAACGTCCTGGTGGCGGGCGAGGAAGGCGTCAGCCCGGCCTCCCTGGCGGTCTACGACACCGCGGCCGGCGACCTGCAGAAGCGCACCGAGCGCTCCTTCATCTCGTCGCCGTCGATCTCGTACCTCAATGACTTCGCGGTGACGGCGGACGGCCAGAGCGTCATCGTCGCGGCGAACAACCCGTCCGACCACCTGGTCGTGCGTCTGTCGGACCTGTCGTCGAACGGCTCCTACTCGAGCTGGCAGTTCCCGAACGCGGTGGCCGTGGCGGCCGACGGAACCGTGGCGACGGGAGCGGACGGCGACTTCGTGAAGACCTACCGCCCGGGAGCCACCTGGCCGGCGTTTCGCGAGTACGTCGTGAACGACCTCCAGCGCGACGGCCTCGCCTGGGCCCCGGACGAGAACCGCCTCTTCGCGATCTCCGGTTTCTCCTACGGCAGCGCCCCCACGCTCCACGTCCTCCCGGACGCCGGCAAGCTGGACACCACCCTCAGCCTTCAGGCCCCCGCGACCTCCCCCAGGGGCAAGGACCTGACGGTCACCGGACAGCTGTGGGCAGCAGGGGAGCCCTTCCCGGCCGGCACCGCGGTGGAAGTGACGCGCACAGACGCGGCGAACCCGGCCGGCACTCCGGTCGGCACCTTCCCCGTCTCCACGACGACCGGCGAGTTCACGATCACGGAACGCCCGCGCGCGACGGGTGACATCACCTACTCCGCCACCTACAAGGGCGACGGCGGGCACCTGCCGGCAACGGCCCGGGCGACGGTGACGATCACCAAGTAGCCACCCCGAGCACACCATCAAGGGCCCCGTACCAGCCAGGTACGGGGCCTTCGGGCTCAGTGACTGCGGATCGCGGCAGCCGCCTGCCCCTGTCCTCCGCATGTGGGGGAGTCTGCGGACGGTGACGCTCCATCAGTCACGTTTCCACCCTTGCGAACGCAGGGAGAGAAGGGGCGGCACGTTCCACAGGGTGCCGGTACGGAGAGGGAAGTGTGGGGGCGTACGACGCAGAGCTGGGTGCTGCCGTTGAGCGGGCTCAGCAGGGAGACGACGAAGGGTTCGCGATCGCGTATCGGCTGGTGCAGCCGGGCCTGATCGGCTACGTCCGGGGGCTGGTCGGCAACGACGCCGAGGACGTGGCCTCCGACGCCTGGCTGGAGATCTCGCGCGACCTGGGCCGCTTCCGCGGCGACGGCGCGGGTTTCCGGGGGTGGACGGCGACGATCGCCCGGCACCGCGCCCTGGACCATCTGCGCAGACAGAAGCGGCGACCGCGCACCTCACTGCTGGAACAGGGCACGCTGGAGATTCCCGGCGGACACGACACGGCCGCCGCGGTCCTGGAGAAGATCTCCACGGAGCAGGCTCTCGAGCTGATCGGCAGCCTGCCGCGCGATCAGGCGGAGGCCGTACTGCTGCGCGTGGTCGTCGGGCTCGACGGGCCGGCGACCGCCCGGGTGCTGGGCAAGCGCCCCGGGGCCGTTCGCACCGCGTCGTACCGGGGCCTGAAACGGCTGGCGGCACAGTTGACCAAGGCCGGCGCAGGCGGTGTGGCGCCTGAGACGCAGCGCACGCTGAAGGATGAGAGATGAATCCTGAACGGGAAGGCCCCCATACCCCTGAACTGGAGGCGCTGTTCGACGCGGCGAACCGTCCCGGCGCCCTCAGCCCGGCTGCCGAGGAGAAGGCGCTGCACGCCTTCCGCACGGCGCGGGAGCAGGGTGTGCACGCGGCCCCGCTGAGGTGGCGTCGCGGACGGGACGACTGGCGGCCCGCCGATGAGCGACGCTTGACACGGCCCCTCAAGGCACTGCTGGCGGGCGTCGTCCTGGCGGCGGCGCTCGGCGGGGTCGCGGCGGCGGGGGACGGTTCCCTCTCCTTGCCGTTCGGCGGTGGAGCGGAGCCGAAGCCCGCGCGGAGTGCGCCCGCGGTACCCGGAGCGGGCGAGGAATCGGTCCGTGACGGGCGCTGGGGTCCACAACGTTCGGCGACGCCTTCCCCGTCCGCCTCGCACGAGTCACCGAGGAAGCGCCCGCGCGCGGCGCAGGACACTGTCGCGCACTGCCGCGTCTACCTGGCGGCAGCGGAGGGACGGGGAAGACCTGGGAATACGGTGACAACCCGGCTTGCGGAGGCGGCGGGCAACCGGGATGCCGTACCGGGCTACTGCGAGCAGCTGTTGACGGGCGAACAGCCGGGGAGACGTGGGGCGACCCCGGCGGGGAAGGGCCCTGAGCGTCCCGGAAAGTCGGAGAGGAGGGACGTGCGTGGACCCGCCGGCCCAGGCGCGGCGCGAGACTCCAGGACGGGGTGACTCGGCTTTCGGGGCGGTTACGGGAGCCAAGTGCGGTTCGGAGCCCCAGGGGCGGATTACCGGGAGGGGCCGGGCGGCTGACCGGTTACGGAAAGATCGTTTCTGTGAACGGGCCCGCTCGTTGGGTCGAGCATGGTGATCTACATCGATGTGCAAGCACCAAATGACAGGCAACTAGCCCCCCGTATCAATGAGTTGACCGAAATTCTCTTCCGGGACGGGGATGAGGGGCCGGAGGTCCACGGCTCCTGGCGCAAGGTGATCTCGACCGACCGGTTCCGCCATTGCGCCGATATGCGCGCCGAGGAACGGTGGCAGCTGTCGTACGACCGGCTGCGCGCTCTGAACGAAGAGGTGCTGTGTCCGGAGTCCCTGGGCCGGGACCCCCGTGGGCTGGCCGCCCTGCACGAGTGGACCTCGGTGGTGGACGGGGCCACGGCTACCGTGGCCGGCATTCACTACAACCTCTTCCTCGGCAGTCTGCTCGACGATGACGCCTCGCCGGCGCGTGACCTCGGCCAGTTCGCCGCACTGACCCGCACAGGAACCTTCCTGTGCACCGAGCGCGCACACGGCAACGATGCGGCGGCGCTGGAGACCGTCGCACGCTACGACCGTGAGCGTGACGAGTTCGTGCTGCACACCCCGCACGAGGGGGCGCAGAAGTACATGCCCAACACCAGTCCCGCCGGCGGGCCGAAGACCGCGGTGGTGGCGGCCCGGCTCCTGGCCGACGGCCGGGACCAGGGCGTCTTCCTGTTCCTCACCCCGCTGAGCGACCACCACGGAACCCTGCCGGGTGTCACGGTGACGGTATTGCCGGAACGCATCGGCAGCCCGGTGGACCACTGCGTCACCGGCTTCGACCAGGTACGCCTGCCGCGTACCGCCCTGATCCAGGGGGAGCACGGAAAGCTGCTGCCGGACGGCACCTTCACGAGTGCGGTGGGCAGCCCGCGCAAGCGGTTCCTGCACGCGATCCGCCGGGTGACGGTCGGAAAACTGTGCATGAGCGCAAGCACCCTCGGTGGAAGCCGCGCAGCCCTGGCGATCGCGGTCCGCTACGCGGGCATCCGGCGTATCTCCGGCCCCGCGGCCGGACAGAGCGTTCCGCTGGCCGCGCACCGCAGCCATCACGCCAGGCTGCTCACCTGCACGGCCACCGCCTACGCCATGACCTTCCTGCACCGGGCCGTCACCGCGCGCTGGATCACCCACGCCGCTGAGGACCGGGCCGAGAGCGAACGGCTGGTCGCGGTGGCAAAGGGCTGGATCACCTGGCAGGCCCGCGAGATCACGATCGAGAGCCGGGAACGCTGCGGCGCCAGAGCGCTGTTCCCGGTGAACGGTCTGGCGGAGTTCGCCGCCAACGCGGACGGAGCCATCACCGCCGAAGGGGACAACCTGGCGATCTGGTGCAAGGCCGGGGCCGAGATGATCTTCGGCCACTCGATCCTGCCGGAGCCGGCGCAGGCGACCGGCCAGGAGCCCCTGACCGACCCCGCCTTTCTGCGCCGGGCCCTGGCCACCGCCGAGCGCCATTGGCACCTGGCCGCGCGACGCGACCTGCGCGGCGGTGCCGGGGGCGACGCACTCGGCCGCTGGAACCATGCGTCCGCCGCCGCCCTCTCCCTGGTCGAGACGTACGCGGTGGGCCAGGCCGCCGACGCCTTCGCCACGGCCTGCGCCGACGTCACCGACCCGGGCACCCGCGCCACCCTGGACGACCTGCGCGCACTGTTCCTGCTCGACCGGCTGACCGCGCTCAGCGGACTCCTCCTGGTCGAGAACGCACTCACCACCGACCAGGTCCGCTCCTTCCCCGATGCGGTGCGCGCGCTGACGTCCCGGCTCGCACCTCACCTGCCGACGCTGACGGAAGCCTTCGACATCCCGGAGGAGTACCTGATGTCCCTGCCGATGCTGACATCCGCCTGAAACGGGCCGCCGACCGCAAGACCCGAGCGCGAACCGGCCGGCCGGGAGGGCCGGTCGGCCGTCCCTCCACGAGTCGGCCGACTGCGGATCGCAGGATCCGGCAGCCGGACTGGCGGCACGGTCCGGCGGCCTGACCGGGCGCGCTGTCGTCTTGAGCGGAAAGGGTCTCCGATGGGCCGGCGGCAGACGCGGCAGGCCGGCTCTCGGGCGCCCGGGTGCGGAGCACCCGGTCCCCATGCGGCGATCAGTCTTCGTACGGAGCTTCGGTACTCGCCACGCGACTCCGGGAGTTGCGGCATGCGCCGGGGGAGGTCGACGGGCGGTCGATCAGGACTGACAGATCCTCATCGTGGTGCCTATGATGCCGGGGATGAAGAACTTCTCCTCGTACGGATCGGGGGAATCGTTCGCGCAAGGTGAGTGCTGATGGCACATCACTTGGCGAATCCGATTCCGGCCCACCTGTTGATGTGGCATCGCGTGCGCGAGTACGCCGTGCCACCGTCCATGATCGAGACTGCGACCGCACGGCGTGCGGTCGGCGACTGGGCCGGCGCATGCGCAGCCGCCCGGGTCGACATCGATTTCGATCTGCGCGCCGTGCGCGACCGCCACGGCACTGATCTCGTCACCCGCCTTCGTGCAGATCTGCGCCGCCTGGCTCCAGATCTGCTCCGCTGGCACATTCCCCGGATCGCGCCCGACGGGCGGCTCCGCGCCGGCCTCACCATCTCCCTTGCCCATTACCGGAGTTCGGGTTCCATGCCGCTGCAGCTGGTGGTGCGGACACCACCGGCCCGGGCGGACGCGGGACAGAGGCTATCCCTGGCTCTGTGGGAGGAGTCCGGGAACAGCCCAGGGTGCCTTCCCCATCCGCATCCGCACCCCAATCCGCGTTTCCGGTTCGACCTGCACCGGCATCTCTGGGACTCCGGGCGGAGCGGCGAACTGGCGGTGCGGAGCGGTGCGGGCGGGGCGCCATTCCTGGTGCCGCCCCACCGGCCCCACCCACCCGCGCGGCCGGACGTGCTGGACTTGCCGGATCGGCCCGCCGCCCACGATTCCCCGTGGGAATGGGCAAGGTGGGCTGCCGAGGCGGAGTTGCTGTTGCGGGCCGAGGGTTGCCCTGGCGGAGCCTTCACCGTGCGGCTCGGTACGCGGAGCCGCGCCGTGCTCGAACTCGTCGCCCCCGACGACAGTCATGCCCCGACGTTCCGGCCGCTGCGGGAGGTGCTGCCGCCGCAGGAGATCGCGGCGCTTCCGGTGCTGCCGGAGGTGGCGGCCCGGGTCCTTCCGGATCTGGAGCTGCTGCGGGCCGGGCTGGTCGCGGCCGACCGGCTGCATCCGCTCGTCGCCACAGCACTCGCGGCGTTCGGCTCGGCGGAGTTGTTCAGCTCGGGACCGGCGACCGGCCCCGCCCCCCGGCCCGGTGATCCACACCGGGTGGAGTGCCTGGGTGAGGTCCACCGGATAGCGCTGCGGGACGGGACACTCACGGCGATCGATCACGATCCGGCACAACTGCGCCGGGAGGAGCTGCTGGTAGCGCTCGGCGGGCCCGCGCTGCCCTGCCTGCGTGCCATCGACGACGTGCACCGTGATCCGGAGGCACTGCCTGCGGTCCGGGAGCGGCTGGGCCACGGCGACGTCGCCGGGGCCCTGGCCGTGGTCGAGGGGCTGCTCGGTCCCGGTGCGGTCCTGCGCGACGGGCCGCTGCGGGAGGAACTGGAGTCGGCTGCGGCCCACCGCATCGACCACGGGCTCTTCCGCTCGGGGCTGGTCAACGTGCACCCCGGTGCAGGTTCGGCAGCGGGCGGAAAGGCCTCGGACCTGAGGCACGCGGAGGCGGGCCACCGCCCCCGACTCGACCGCCGTACGCCTCTCACGATGCGCCTCAAACAGAGCAGCAGGGCCCGGCCCCGTACCGGATTGAACCTGCGTAGCAGCTGAGCGGCTGTCCGAAGCCTCATTGCCGCCTTTACCCGAGTCCCGTGCACACACCGCGCGTTGCGCACGGCACGCCCATGACATCCGGGACGGGCCGTCCCGTTCCCTATCCCACCCAAGGTGATGCCCATGACCTCCAGTACCCTCCTGCCCGCCTCGGTCCGGGCCGTCGGTGCACCCGACCCTGCCCCTGTCGGTGCGCCCGCGCCCATCCCCCCCGACGCACCCGGAACCGGCCGCCCCGCCGGCGCACCCGGATCAGGCTCCCGACTCGCCGTCGCCGACGACCTCCTGGCCCTGCTGCGTACGACCACCACCGAGCCGCGCCCCGACGAGCAGCTCGAAGCCCTCACCCTGGCCGTCGCGGCCGACCTGCCCGTGCTGCTCTGGGGTGAGCCGGGCATCGGCAAGACCGCAGCCCTGACACAGCTCGCCACATCCCTCGACTTGCCGCTGACGACAGTGATCGCCAGCGTCCACGAGCCGACCGACTTCTCCGGGCTGCCCATCGTCGGCGACGACCCGGCGGTGCAGGGGGTGCCGATGGCGCCGCCGCAGTGGGCCGTGGAACTGGTGCGGGCCGGGCGGGGTCTGCTCTTCCTGGACGAACTGTCCACCGCCACACCAGCCGTCCAGGCCGCGCTGCTCCGGGTCGTCCTGGAGCGGAGGGTCGGTGCGCTGCAACTGCCGCCGGAGGTACGGATTGTGGCCGCGGCCAATCCGAGCGCGTCGGCGGCGGACGGGTGGGAGCTGAGCCCGCCGCTGGCCAACCGGTTCGTGCATCTGTACTGGGTGCACGACCGGGAGGTGGTGGTGCGCGGGCTGGGCGGGGTCTGGCCCCGGGCGGAGCTGCCCCGGCTGGTGCCGGAGCGGTTGCCGGAGGCGGTGGCTTTCGCTCGGCGCGCAGTCTGCGGATTCCTGCAAGCCCGGCCGACGCTGATCCACCGGCTGCCGAGCACGGAGGCGCGGCGCGGCGGCGCCTGGCCCTCGCCCCGGAGTTGGGAGGCCGCGTTGACTCTGCTCGCCTTCGGCACGGCGGCATCCGTCTCCCGGGAGGTGCTGGCACTGCTGGTGCGGGGCACGGTGGGGGACGGGCCGGGGCTAGAACTCCTCGCCCATCTGGACCGGATGGACCTGCCGGACCCGGAGTCCCTGCTCGCCGATCCGGCCTCCGCGGAACTGCCGGTGCGGGGCGATCTGCGTCAGGCCGCGCTGGAGGCGGTGGTGGCCGCCGTCGGGGCGCGGCCCGAGCGGGCGCGGTGGGAGGCGGGCTGGGCGGTGCTGGGCCGGGCGCTGGAGACCGGGGCCCCGGACCTGCTGGTCGCCCCCGCGACGGCGCTGGCCGCACTGCGGCGCGACGACTGGGAGGTGCCGGCGGCGGTGGAGCGGCTGGTCGGGGTGATCGGCCTCGCACAGAGGGCGGACCGGTCGGTGGGGCGGGTCGCAGCGGCGGCCGACGCCCGGCGTGCGACGAGGGTACGTCGATGACGGGGGGCGCGAAGCACCCTGTGCCGCGCCCGATGGCCCGGCCCGCGCCACCGCGCCCGGTGCGGGCCACCGTGCCGACGCCACCGGCCGGATCCGGCGCTGCGTACGGCCCGCCCGGACTACCGCTGGACATGGAGAAACTGCTGGCCGCCCGGCTGCACGCGGTGAAGGTCCGTCCATACCTGGCAAGCGCGCTCTTCGCGCTGCACGTGGTGGAGGACCGGTCGGTGCCGACGATGGCGGTGGACGCACATTGGCGCTGCTACGTCTCCCCCGGCTTCGTGGCGCGCACCCCGGTGGAGGAGCTGGCGGGCGTCTGGGTGCACGAGGTCTCCCATCTGCTCCGGGACCATCACGGGCGGGGCGAGCGCTACGCGCGGGAGTGCGAGGAGCACGGGCCGGGCGCGCGGCTGCGGCGGAACATCGCCGCCGATTTCGAGATCAACGACGACATCTACGGTGACGGTCTGCCCCTGCCTGCTGGTGCGGTGCTGCCATCTCTGCTGCGGCTGCCCGACGGGCTGTTGATGGAGGAGTACCTGCGGACGGCGTCGATGTCAGGGCTCACCGGGGAGCTGGCCTGGCTGGACTGCGGCAGTGGTGCCGACGGGCAGGTCCGACCGTGGGAGCTGGGGCCCGACGGCGCACACGGGCTGAGCAAGCAGCAGCGGGACGCGGTCCGCTTCCGGGTCGCCGAGGGGATCAGGGGCCGGCCGGGCGACGCTCCGGAGGGATGGCGCCGGTGGGCCGACGAGGCGTTCCATCCACCGCAGCCGTGGCGGCGGTTGCTGGGGGCGGCGATCCGCTCCGCGGCAAGTGCGCCTGGGGTGGGCGAGGACCACAGTTACCGGCGTCCGTCCCGGCGCTCGGCCAGTGTCCCCGGAGTGCTGCTGCCGGGCCTGCGTCGTACGCCGCCCCGGGTCTGCGTCGTGATCGACACCTCCGGGTCGGTGAGCGACGCCGAGCTGGGCAGCGCGCTGCTGGAGGTGGCGGCGATTTCGCGGGCGGTGGGCGGGCGGCGGGACCTGGTCTCGGTGATCTCCTGCGACGCGGCGGCCGGGGTCGCGGTCCCGCTCTGCCGCGCCGAGAACATCGAACTGGTCGGCGGCGGGGGAACGGATCTGCGCTCCGGCTTCACTCGGGCTCTCCGCTCCCGGCCCCGCCCGGACGTGATCGTCGCTCTGACCGACGGTCAGACATCGTGGCCCGCCACAAAGCCGCCCTGCCGCACCATTGTCGGTCTCTTCCCCCGTCCCGTCCGCGTCGCGGAAGAGGAGAACCCCGACTACGTCCCGGACACCCCGCCACCCTGGGCGCATGTCGTCACCATCACCTGAGAGAACGAGGCGGCGCGATGTCGCCGGCCGGGCTGCTGTTCGTGGGGAGCGCGGAGCCGCGCCGAGGAGTCTCGGACGGCTCGTACGACGGCGGGATCGACGTCATCACCACGACCGCTGCCGAACGGCACGCACTGTGCGTGCCACCCGGATTGGCTCTCGCAGCACCCCGGGGGCCGTAACACCCGCTGTCAGCCGCGTGCCGTCCTGTCCGTCAATCGTTGCCGAGTGACCGCCGGCCGGCCAACCACAAACAGGCCCTGGTCTCCGACCAGGTCCCTATTGCGTCGCGTCGCAAAGGGCGGACAGCCCCCGACCCGGGGCGCGGTCCGGGCGCGGGGCTCTCCGGCGCAAGGGAGTCGCCCGTTCGGGGGCGAAGTGACGTGTCCGCTGTTCCGGGCGAAGAGGCCCTGTACGCCCTCTTCCGCTCCCTCGTGGACGAGGCCACCGCCAGCCCGCAGTCGGCAGAGGCACTCCGGGCGGAGGCCGTCGACGCGAACGCCACCCTGGTGCAGGATCTCGTCCAGTTCCGCAACATCGGCGTCCCGCTCGACCACCACTGGAGCACCCAGCGCAACGGCGCGGCGTTCGGCGGCGACTACCTGAGCCGCACAGCCATGGGCAAGGCGAACATCTTCGTCAACACCCCCACCGAGACCACGTACTTGTACAAGGACCAGGACGCGACCGGGGAACCGCTCACCGGCGAGCACGGCCACACGCTCACCTTCCCCGCCGGCTCCCTGCCCCCGGTGAAGGGTTTCTGGTCGGTGACGCTCTACAACGAGCACCACTTCTTCCACCGCGACGAGCTGCAGCGCTACTCCCTGGGCACGAAGAACAAGGGCCTGCGCTACGGGGACGACGGCTCGCTGACCCTGTACGCCGGCGCCCGGCCGCCCGCTGACAAGGAACTGCCCAACTGGCTGCCCGCCCCACCCGGACCCTTCTCGCTCTACCTGCGCGCGTACTGGCCCGAGCCCGCAGCCCTCGACGGAACTCGGCGGCCCCCCGCGGTGCGCCGGACGTCGGATTGACGACAACCTGCCTCCGGCAGCCCCACCGGGCCGGTCCGCCTCCGGGCGGTGAGGCCGCTCGGTGCAAGCCCCGGGCCGTCGGCCGTCCGCTCCGAAGGGCACGGATGGGGCACGCCGTCAGTCATCAACCCGAGGTTTCTTGCCGGAGCAGGTGACAGCAAGCGGAAGCCACCTGTGGTGCAGAGGTTGCGGTGGCGCAGATGTCAGGCCCAGAAGGCTTCGGTGACGACGATCTGTGGGGCGGCGTGGCAGCGCATGAGGCACGGCCTCCTGTGAGGGGGCAGGGGGAGACGGTTGATTAGAGGCTTGAATGCGGTGATGGTCCTGGCGTCCGAGGGGCCGCTGTCGCCCGCCGAGAATGCGTAGCCCACTGCACTTGGGGAGGCTCAAGAGCGGAGCGCGGCCTTGACCATGGGGGAGGCCGGCCCGAGATGCGGCCACGACCTCCCACGGTGGCCGGGCCGCTCCAGGCGCCCTCGCCCGACCCCTTCGGGTGAGCGCGCCTTCTCCGCGCGGGAAACTCCCCCCTCATTTGTCGCTTTCATGTCATACGCTGCCGATAGCAGCCGCGCGCCCCGCGTCACCGCGCTCCGCGGACACATCCGGGTGCTGCTCGGCGCTTTCAACTCCCGGTCATCCACCGGGGTTTCTCGTGGGGGTAAAACTACTGTGCGTACGCGCAGCATCTCGGCCGCGACAGCGCTAGCGGTCTTCTTCAGCTCGGTGGTACTGAGTGTCGCCGCGGCCGGTCCCGCGTCGGCGGTCACCGTGACCATCGGCTCGCCCGCGGGCATCGTCGTCGACGGCGTCGGACGACGGGTCTTCGTCGGCGACGACACGAACGACAGGATCATCGCCGCCGACTACAGCGGCAAGCTTCTCGATTCGGTGAGCGGCATCGACGGGATCTTCGACCTGGCTCTTTCCGACGACGGCACCACCCTGTACGCGGCGGCGCGGGTCAGCCACGAGATCGTGGCCCTCGACGCGGCCACCCTCGACATCAAGGCCCGGTACCCCGTGGCCACCAGTATCGGCCCGCTGTACGTCGAATTCACGGGGGGCAAGGCCTGGTTCACCTACGAAGGCCAGTTGGACGGCCACGGCAACCTGGGCTCGGTCGACCCGGCGGTGGACCCGGTCGGCGGGACGGATCCGGTGACGCTCGGACAGCTCTCCCGGGATTCCGGATTCGGGGGCGGGCCGTTCATCGACTCCGACCCGTCCGCACCCGGACTGCTTGCCGTCGGCGCGACCGACTTCTTCGACATGACCAAGGACCTGATGGCCGTCGTCGACGTCTCCGGCGCCACGCCCCAGGTGACCGCCTGGCACAACGGCGACTACTCGCTGAACCACGTCAGCGACATCGACCTCGTGCCCGGTTCCTCCGAGGTGTTGATCGACGGCACGGACCGGCACGCCTATGCAGACGGGAAGTTCACCGCTGCCGGCGCCTACCCGGCCGGGCAGCGCGCGGACATCGCTCCGAACGGTCTGGTTGCCCAGATCAGCGACGCGAACGTGTCGGTCTACCGGCCCGGCGCTGCCAAGCCGATCCGCACATACGCCGCCGACACCTCCGACCTCGCCTGGGCCCCGGACGCCTCCCGGATCTTCGCGCTCGAGAGCTCGCCCCGCGGCTACACCCTCAAGGTGCTCACCGACCCAACGCTCAACGTCCCGAGCCTGACGGTGAACGCACCGTCGACCGCCACACGCGGAAGTAAGGTCACCGTGATCGGGAAGCTGTCAGCGACAGTGCCGCTGCCGAGTGGCCCCCAACTGCAGGTCACCCGCACCGACTTGGAGAGCCCCAAGGGCAAGGCGCTGCCCGCTGTCACCCTGAAGGCAGACGGCTCGTACTCCTTCACGGACACCCCGCAGGCCGGCGGCACGGTCACGTACAAGGTCGCCTACGCGGGCGACGCCGCGCACATGGCGGTCAGCGCGTCCGACAACGTCACGGTTCCCCTCGCGAAGCCGACGCTCACCCTGAACAAGAACGGCAACGTCTACAACTACGGCACCGATGTCTCCTTTACCGCGCACCTCGGCTCGACGTACAAGAACCGCACGGTCGAGATCTGGGCGAACCCTTTCGGCGGCGACAAGCCCAACAAGTTGCTGAAGACAGGGACGGTCAACTCCAGCGGCAACATCTCCGCGACCGTGGACATGACGCGGGACACGGAAGTCACCGCGGTCTTCAAGGGGGACACCCGCATCGCGCCCAGGACGGTCAAGTCCACGGCATACGCCCGGGTCAAAGTTTCCACCGCCGTTTCCAAGCACTACAAGACGGCCAGGATCGGCTCGACGTCGTACTACTGGTTCCACAAGAGCTCCGATCCGCTGCTCACTACGACCATGTCCTACTACAAGGGGCGTAAGCAACGCTTCGACCTTCAGGTCTACTCGGGCGGAAAGTGGTATTCCGCCGACTCGGAGTACTTCGCGCTCGGCATCAACGGAAAGTCGGGGGTACGCCTTGAAGCGCCGGGGAAGTCCGGGATCAAGGCGCGGATGCGGTCGGTGTACGTCAACGGGTCGTCCGGCGACACGGTGAACTCCACGACGTATGGCTCCTGGAAGTACCTGTACTTCTCCAGCTAGGCCGTTCCGTCCGGATCACTTCACGGATCCGATGTCTTGTGAAGGGCTCTACCGCTCGCGGTGGGGCCCTTCGAGGTTCGCCGCACGGCGCAGCACACACCCGGCCGCCGGGGGCTTCACCATGTCATCGATACCCGAGATGGGCATGGCGACCGGCGACGCTGACCGGCCTCGTCCGCGCCGAGATCGGACCCGTCGACATCCTGGTGAACAACGCCGGTTCTTACCCCCGCGTCGCCTGGCAGGACACCGACGAAACCGCCTGGAACTACTCCCTCGACGTGAACCTCACCGCCCACTACCGCACCTGCCACGCACTCACCCCCGGCATGATCGAACGCCGCTGGGGCCGGATCGTGAACATCGGCAGCGTCAACGCCCGCGCTGGCCGGACGAACCTCGTCGCGTACAGCACCGCGAAGGCCGGGCTGCTGGGACTGACCCGCTCCCTCGCCCGCGAACTGGGCCCGTACGGGATCTGCGTCAACACGGTCATGCCCGGGGCCATCCAGGTCGAGGCCGAGAACACCCTTCCCGCCCAGCACCGTGCGCGGCCGGAGGATCAGATCAAGCGCCAGTGTGTCCCGCGTCGTGGCCGGCCCGAGGATGTCGCTGCCCTGGTGGCGTTTCTCGTGGGCCCCTCCGCCTCGTTCATCACGGGGCAGTCCGTCCACGTCGACGGCGGCCGGCTGCTGCACTGAGACCCACCAACAAGCAAGGAGACAAACCAGAATGATGGAACGCGTCCGAGCCGTCCTCGTCACCGCCGACGACACGATGCTGGTCATCCGCCGCACCCGGCCCGGCATCCCCGAATACTGGGTCCTGCCCGGCGGCGGCGTCGAACCCAGCGACGAGTCCCGGGAGGCGGCCCTCCACCGGGAGATCCACGAGGAGATCGCGGGGAAGGCCGACATCGTCCGCCTCCTCCACACGATGGAGTCCGACGACGAGCGGCAGCTCTTCTACCTCGCGCGCATCGCGACTTGGTCCTTCGACGACCGAACCGGTCCCGAGTTCAGCGCCGAAGGCCGCGGTGAATACGCGCTGGAGGAGATTCCGTTGACCACGGAGGGGCTCGACGGCATCGAGCTCAAGCCCGAGGAGATCGCCCACGTCCTACGGGGAGCCATCAGTGCCGGAAGCTTCGGAGTCGAGGCATCGCTCTGAGCCTTCGAGTACGTCAGCACGCCATCAGGGCCGACTCTGAGATGACCCGGCCCTGACGGCGTCCGTACGCACTACTGGCTCAACGTCGCCTCGATGCCGCACGTCCTGGGCGTAGTGATGGGAAACGAGCCAACGAGCCCCGCTCGCGTCTCCTCGGGTCGAGCGGCGCTGGTACGCGACCAGCCGGAGAGCATCGGCTTCTGTTCCTGAACGTCCAGCAGGTTCTGCACCCTCTCACTTGTCCACGCCAGCTCATGAGCCAGTCGGGAAACGGATAGCCAGCTTCCCTGGCAGCCAGCTCGAAGGCTTGTCTGCGGCACACGGGCAACACGCTCGCCGCCGACACCGGCGCGAACCTCAAGGACCTCATGGTCCGAGCCGGCCAGTCCTCCGAGCGCGCGCAACTGATTTACCAGCACTCCACCAAGGAGCATCAGCGCAGGCTCGCCGCCAACATCGATCTCGACGTGCGCCGCCAACGGTCGGCTGCGGCCTCGGGGCGTGGTGGGGCGACCGTTCACCCGCTGGTGCCACGTCCGCCCGGACCATCCGCCCCACGGGCTGCGTGGCGTTGATCGCGCAGGAGCAGACAGTCCGCACTGTGCGTGTGACGCAGGGCACTTGGATGGGATCTCGCGATGCGGGACCCGGTAGTGAGGCGCTCGCCCTGAGGGGTGACGAATCCGCGATTGGTGCAGGCCGGGAGAGTCGTTATGGCAGGCGAATGGCACGGGCCCTGAAAGTGCTCTAGACAACAAGCAAGGCCCTGGTCTCCGACCAGGGCCTTGATCAAAGAGCGGGTGACGAGAAGCGAACTCGCGCTCTGAGCTTGGGAATCAGCGGTTCTTGAGCGGTCGTTCCTGCGCCTCCGAACTCGCCACCACCCGCCCAACCCGATGACCGGCGGAACCGGCGCGCGGGCCGACCCACCGGTCTGCATGCGGCGCTGGACGAGGGGACCGTGCCTGGCGGTCTCCGGGGTTACATCGGAGGCCGCACCCATGAAGCGAAGCTCTGACCGGGGGCCGCATTGTCCCGCCGGTACCTGAGCACGGTCTCGCGCACGACCTCGAACCGCCCTGTGGTGGTAAGGCGGGCGATGGGCTGCCATCCGCCCGCGTCCGCTTCGAACGCGACGAGAAGCGGCGGTCCGGGCGCCGCAGCGGCCGCTCAGAGGTGACCGTCCAGGAACTTCCGTACCTCGTCGATGGTCATGGGCCCCGTGCTGTGCGCCACCGCCGCTCCCTCCTTCAGCAGGAGGCAGGACGGGGCTCCGGTGATCCCGTATCGCTCGGTTGCCGCCGGGCAACGCGTGATGTCGGTGCGGACGACCGCCAGGCGGCCCGTGTAGGCGGCGGCGATGTCGCCCACGACGAGATCCATCACCCGACAGGGTTCGATTGCCTTGGGCCATGCCCCGGTGAAGTACGCGAGGACCGGAACCTTGCTTCTCCCGAGGATGAAACTGAACTCCGCGTCCTCACGAGGTCGGTGAACCAGCTTTGTCATGGGAGCTCCTGACCTCACGTTTCGTACTCCGTCCCATCATCCCTCGCGCGGTGTGCCAGGTCGGTCCTGGCCGGTCGTCCGGCCGGCTGCCGGGAGGGAGGTACGGGCCGTCGCAGGACGGCGGTGGTCCCTGGGGCGAGCGGCCAGGCCCCTTGTCGCGACGACCGGAAGGCCGTTTTCCAGGGTCATAGCGGCTTGGCACCGGGAACGAGCACGATTTCTGGACGCTCGCGGACGCGGCGGTATGCGGGTGACGCGTCAGCGGACCCGGAGACCGACCGCCAGCGTCAGTTCGAGGACCCGGTGTGGTGATGCGAGATCGGGAAACAGCTCCCGCAGTTGCGACATCCGGTATCGAACCGTCTGGGGATGGACGAACAATGCCGCCGCGACCTCGTCCCGCCTGCCCTGGTGCAGCAGCCACGCTCGCAACGTCTCCTCCAGCCGTCGTGCGGTTGCGGCAGGCAAGGTCTGCAACGGTGCGAGGGCTCGGGCGCGCAGGTCCGCGAACGCGTCCTCGTCGGCGCTGAGCACCAGGTCGGGCAGGTGGTCCTCGGTGTCGCGAATGTCGGAGGAAAGGGAGCGCGCGCGTAGGGCTCGTGCGTACGAGGCGGACGCGTGGGTCCATGGCCGGGCCGGGCCGACCACGGCGGCGCGGTCGGTCAGCTGCCGTAGGAGACGTGATCGGTCGGCATCGGGGACGAGGAGCACACCGGTGGCATCCGGCAGATCGTCGAGGACGAGGGTGCTCGGGTCGAGTGTCCGGTAGGCAGGCCGGGCCTGGGCGGCGGGCAGCAGGACGGCGGTCAGCGAAACCGGGGGCTGCCACCTGGCCCGTTGGCCGGAGGCCAGCAGCACGTCCGGGCTCGCGCCGGCGAGGAGGTCGCGGGCCAGGTGTTCCAGGTGGCGCTCGTGGGCTCTGCCCCGGGCGGCCAGTTCGTCGGCGTGGCCCGCGGCGCTCGCGGCGGAGAGCTCGTCGATGTAGGCGAAGGTCAGCTCGGCGAACTTTGCGACCTCGGCGGCGGGCAGACCTGCGGGTACGGCACCCGCTGCCAGACATCGCCAGGCGACCCGGGCGCCGACGCGGTAGGCGCTGAGCAGGGCATCCATTGAACGGCCGTCGCGCACCTCGCCGCGGCCCAGCTCGTAGGCGGCGTCCCCGGCGTCGCCGCCTGTGGCGTTCCCGCTCGCAAGGTCCAGGTAGTGCGCCAGGGCGGTGCGGACGGCTCTGCGGATGGTGGCGCCCATGCGGCCCGACAAGGCATGGGCGTAGGGAGGAACCTCGTCGATGATCGCCTGGACGACTTCGTCGGCGGTGGTCTTCAGTGCGGCCCGAAGGGCGGTGACCGTCGTCTCATCCAGGCTCAGTTCGCTGGCTCTCCGGATCGCATAGCTCATTTTTGTTCCCTGCGAACAATTCAGTCGACCAGATTTACGTCCTGTGGTCAGGACTTTACGCCTGGAGGCGCAGCAAGCTGGAGCCATGACGAGTGGAGCCCTCCGCAGGAGGGCGTGGAAACTGCTGGAGATGGTCACGACGCCGCTGCTGCCGTCGGACTACCTCGACCTGGTCAGCCCGCTGCGTGCGGGCGCTGACCTGTGTGGGCGCATCGAGGCCGTGCACTCCGAGACCGATAACGCCGCGACTGTCGTGATCAGGCCGGGGCGGGGCTGGCGCGGCCACACAGCCGGCCAGTACGTGAGGATCGGAGTCGACGTCGACGGAGTGCGCCTGTGGCGTGCCTACTCCATCACCTCGCCGACAAACCGCCGGGACGGCCGTGTAACGATCACCGTGAAGGCGATCCCGGACGGAAAGGTCAGCAACCACCTGGTCCGCAGGGCGAAACCGGGCACGCTGATCCAGCTCGACCAGCCGACCGGTGACTTCGTCCTGCCGCAGGCCAAGCCCGCCAAGGTGCTCTACCTGACGGCCGGCAGCGGCATCACGCCCGTGATGGGCATGCTGCGCGACATCGAACTCGACGACGTCGTCATGGTCCACTGCGCGCCACAGCCTCAGGACGTGATCTTCCGCAAGGAACTGCACAGTCTGGTCGCGGACAAGAAGCTTCGGCTCACCGAGGTGCACACCGACACGGACGGCAAGCTCGACATCGCCCGTCTCCAAGAACTCGTGCCCGACTGGGCCCAGCGCGAGACCTGGGCCTGCGGGCCCGCAGGTCTGCTCGACGCCGCCGAAGAGCACTGGACCGAAGAGGGCGTCCAAGAACGCCTGCACACCGAACGGTTCCGCCCCGGCATCGTCGTCGCCGGCGACGGCGGCGAGGTCACGTTCAGCGCCACCGGCAAGACCATCGACGCGGACGGCGCCACGCCGTTGCTCGACATCGGCGAGGAGGCCGGCGTGCTCATGCCCTCCGGGTGCCGTATGGGCATCTGCTTCGGCTGCGTCACGCCGCTCAAGGCCGGCGCTGTCCGCGACCTGCGCACCGGGGAGATCACCGAGGCCGAGCCGGGCGTCCTCATCCAGACCTGCGTGTCCGCCGCGGCGGGCCCCTGCGACATCGAACGGTAGGAACACCTTGACCGCCATCGCCCCCACCGCCCACCTGACCGCGGAGCAGATCGAGGAGCTGGGCCGCGAGCTGGACGCGATCCGCGACGAGGTGATCGCCGGCCGCGGTGAGAAGGACGCCGCCTACATCCGTAAGGTCATCTCGGTGCAGCGCAAGCTCGAACTGGTCAGCAGGGGTGTGCTGCTGTTCTCGATCTTCCCGCCCGCGTGGGTGCTCGGCACCGCCGGGCTGTCCGTGGCGAAGATCATGGACAACATGGAGATCGGCCACAACGTCCTGCACGGCCAGTGGGACTGGATGCGAGACCCGAAGATCCACTCCACCACCTGGGAGTGGGATCACGTCTCGCCGTCCGATCAGTGGAAGCACTCGCACAACGAGCTGCACCACACGTACACCAACGTGATCGGCAAGGACAACGACCTCGGCTACGGCATCATGCGCGTCGACGAGGACCAGAAGTGGCACCCCTTCCACCTCGGCCAGCCGCTGTGGAACTTCCTCAACGCCTGTTTCTTCGAGTACGGCATCGCAGCGTACGACCTGGAGCTCGGCAAGAACCTCACCAAGCGCCGCCGCAAGAACCCGGAGTTCCGCGCGCGGGCCAAGGCCGTGGGCCGTAAGATCCGCAAGCAGGTGCTCAAGGACTACGTGATCCACCCGTTGCTGTCGGGCCCCTCATTCCTCACCACACTCGCCGCCACGTTCACCGCGAACCTGGTCCGCAACATCTGGACCCACTCAGTGATCATGTGCGGGCACTTCCCCGAGGGCGTACATGTCTTCGAACGCCAGTCGATCACGGGCGAGACACGCGGCCAGTGGTACCTGCGCCAGATGATGGGCTCGGCGAACATCAGCGGCAGCAAGGCCATGCACTTCATGACCGGCAACCTGTCGCACCAGATCGAGCACCACCTGTTCCCGGACCTGCCGAGCAACCGGTACGCCGAGGTCGCGGTGAAGGTGCGCGCGCTGTTCGAGAAGTACGAGCTGGAGTACATCACCGGCCCGCTGCCCAAGCAGGTGTTCTCCGCGTGGCACAAGGTCTTCCGGCTCGCGCTGCCGAACAAGCAGCCCAAGGTCGGAACGCCGGACCGTGAGCAGGACCTCATCGCCGCCTGATTCCCCAGCCGCACCTCAAGCCCTTGATGACGTCACTGCTGCGACACGACGGCCTACTCGGCCAGTGGAGTTTCCCCGCTGCCCGGGTCCCACAGCTTGGTGAGCGCACGCCGGAGAGCAACTGAGTGGGAGTTTCTCTCCGGCTTCCACGACAAGCCACGCCAGATCGGACGCGACAATGTCGTGAGTAGGTCGCTGGTACAGCACGAGGGCGGGGCGGCGCGGCAGGACCCATTTTGAGCTGATGTACACCCCGGCCTGGCTGACCGAAACCAGTCGGCGACATCCGGATTCCGCTCCGGGCCAACAAGAAGGCCCCGGGCGGCTGGCCTGGGGCTCTTTCGTGGAGCGGGTGACGAGAATCGAACTCGCGCTCTGAGCTTGGGAAGCTCATGTTCTACCATTAAACTACACCCGCGTAACGCAACTGGCTGACCAGCGACGCATCGTCCCACACTGTACCCCATCGCAGACCCCCCGAGGTGTGGCTCCGGGAGCGGGTCGCGGTGGGGTTGTGTTGTGTCGGGGGGTGGATGCGGGTGTCCGGGGCGGGAGTTGGGGGCGTAGCGTGGGTTGCCGGAGTGCCGCGTGGAGTGGCGTCCCGTTCATCCCCTAATGTGGCTTTCTCGTCCACGGCTTGATGGGGAAGGGACTTGATGGACTCCATGGAGCGCACCGTCGTCCGCTGTGCCGAAGGGCACGTTTTCGCTACCGCCTCGTTCCCGATGCAGCAGCTCGGGGCCGGGCGGATCGGTCCCGGGCGGCTGATCCGCTGTCCTCGTTGCGCACGGTTGCGGCATGCCGTGCCCGTCGTGTTCGAGGAGCGGTAGGGGAGCAGCAGGAGCGCAGTAGGAGAGCAGTAGGGGGCCGGTCGGCGAGCCGTAGGAGGGTCTGCGGCTTGCAGTCGGCGACAGGCGCGCGGGGCGGCCCGATGAGGGCGGGCCCGCGCGTTCTGCGTATCCTCGGTGGGTGCTTCTCTCAGACAAGGACATCCGGGCCGAGATCGACGCCGGACGCGTACGTATTGATCCGTTCGATGCGTCGATGGTGCAGCCGTCGAGCATCGATGTGAGGCTCGACCGCTTTTTCCGGGTGTTCGAGAACCACCGCTATCCGCACATCGATCCGGCCGTCGAGCAGGCCGATCTGACCCGTACCGTCGAGCCGGACGGGGACGAGGCGTTCATCCTGCACCCCGGTGAGTTCGTGCTCGCCTCGACGTACGAGGTCATCTCGCTGCCCGACGATCTCGCCTCGCGGCTCGAGGGCAAGAGTTCGCTCGGCCGGCTCGGGCTGGTGACGCATTCGACGGCCGGGTTCATCGACCCCGGGTTCTCCGGGCACGTGACGCTGGAGCTTTCGAATCTGGCGACGCTGCCGATCAAGCTCTGGCCGGGGATGAAGATCGGCCAGCTGTGCATGTTCCGGCTGAGCTCGCCGTCGGAGTTCCCGTACGGCTCCGAGCGGTACGGGTCGCGGTACCAGGGGCAGCGCGGGCCGACCGCGTCGCGTTCGTTCATGAACTTCCACCGGACCCAGGTGTGATGCCCGATGGGCGATGACGTACGCGAGAACCTGACGTACGACGGTTTCGGGCATGCCGTGCGGGAGCTGGCGCAGACCGTGGCCGACGACGGGTACGAGCCGGATGTGGTGCTGAGCATCGCGCGTGGCGGGGTCTTCGTCGCGGGCGGGCTGGCGTACGCGCTGGACTGCAAGAACATCCACCTGGTGAACGTGGAGTTCTACACGGGCGTGGGCACCACGCTGGACATGCCCGTCATGCTGGCGCCCGTGCCCAACGCCATCGACTTCTCGGACAAGAAGGTCCTCATCGCCGACGACGTCGCCGATACCGGGAAGACGCTGAAGCTGGTGCGTGACTTCTGCATCGATCATGTCGCCGAGGTGCGTTCCGCCGTGATCTACGAGAAGTCGCACTCGCTCGTGCAGTGCGAGTACGTGTGGAAGAAGACCGATCGCTGGATCAACTTCCCGTGGAGTGTGGAACCGCCCGTCGTGCGGCGCAGCGGGCAGGTTCTCGACGCCTGACCGTTCGCATGCGTGCGGAGCGAGGACGCAGAGAAGAACCCCCGGGGCCCGGTGAATCGGGGCCCCGGGGGTTCTTGTTCTTCGTCAGATCGTGCCCAGCTTGAGGATCGAGACGAGCGCGAGCAGCTGGATCGCGGACGCGCCCAGCGCCTTCGGCCACGGCAGGTCGTGGGACTTGCTCACCATCGAGGTGAACAGCGCTGCCGCTGCCAGCCAGGTGATCCAGCCGAGGATCTGGACCAGCGAGTTCTCGCCGCCCAGGAACATCGCGAAGATCAGGCGGGGGGCGTCCGTGATCGACATGATCAGCATGGAGAGGCCCACGGTCGGCTGCCAGGCGCCGTCGCCGCCGAGCTGGCGGGCGAGGGTGTGGGTGACCGCGCCCAGGACCAGACCGCCGATCACGAAGCAGAGGCCCGTGATGATGACGTAGGGGACGGCGTTGGAGACCGGCGCGTTGATCGCGTCGTCGCGGGCCTGGTCGAAGCCGAAGAGTGCCAGCAGGCCGTAGATGAACGTGACGACGATCGCCGGGCCCCAGACCGGGTAGTCGCGCATCTGCCAGAACGTCGGGCCGGGGCGCGTCACGATGCCGGTCAGCAGCTGCTTCCAGGGCAGGCGCGGGCCCGAGGGCTGGGCGGGGGGCTGGCCGGCTCGGTAGGAGTTGCCGTCGTTGTACGGGTCCTCGTTGATGCTGAACGCCTGGGTGTGCCCCGGGCTGTTCGCGTACGGGTCGCCCTGGTGCGGCTGCCGGCCGTGGGGGGCCTGCGGGTACGGGTCGGCGAAGTACTCGGGCTCGTCGGCGCCGCCGCCGGTGTACCCGCCCGTGTGGTGGCCACCGCCACCGGGCGCGCCGTTGTAGCCCTGGTTGTAGCCGGGCGCTGCGGGGTAGCCGCCGCCGTTGTGCGGGGCGCCGTTTCCTCCTGTCGGGGGCCATGGCTGCTGCCCGTACGGCGGTGGTGCCTGATTGCCGTACGGCTGCTGCCGCGGTTGCTGTTGCCCTTGCTGCGGGGTGCGGTTGTCCCGGCCGCGTCCGATCCTGAATCCAGCCACGTAATCGAACGTACCTGGTCCGGGAGGGTCGGGTGGTTGGGGCGGGGGAACTCGGCCGCCTTTGCGGCCTAGCTGTGACATCCCCTGAGGGAACCCTGGGGGGTTGGCCTCAGCCCGCTGTGAACAGGGCGGTGGTGAAGGTGATCAACGGGCGGTCGGGTACTGCCGCCGGGTACAGCGCGATCAGGTCCGCCGTCTCGCCCCGGTGCGTACGCACCACCGTGTCCGGCTTCCCGTCGCCGTCGTAGTCCGCGTACCGCTGGAGCAGGGTCGTTTCCGCGTGGGCCGGGGCGGTGCTCCCCGTCGCCTTGCGGAGCGGTGCTGCGGGCAGCTTCCCGGCCGGGGCCTCGAAGCGGTACGCGCCGCCCGGGCGGCCCGGTCCGTCGGGGCTGCCGAGCAGCAGCGCGCCCTTGCCGGCGGTGCCCGGCTCGTGGGGGCGGGCGGTGTACACCAGGTCGTCGTAGCCGTCGTCGTTCGTGTCCGCCCGGGGCTCGGGCGCGGACAGGGCGGGGCCGGCGCCGGGGATGGTCCCGCCGGCGGCGTGCGGGCGGCCGTCGTGGGTGAAGGGGCCGCGCAGGAAACTGATCCGGCCCGAGCTCGCCGTCACCGCCAGATCCGGTTTCCGGTCGCCGTCGAAGTCGCCGCAGACGGGGTGGTCCGGCCATTCGTTGCCGAAGCGGGCCCGGTCCGGGATGCGGAGCGTGACCGCCTTGCCGGTGAGGCCCGCAGGCGAGCCGAACAGGATCTGCAGCGGTACGGGCGGGCGGCCGATGCCGTTGTACGCGGGGTCGGTGGCCACGATCAGATCGGTGAAGCCGTCCTGGTCCAGGTCGCAGGACGCCTGCGCGTCGAACGCCGACGGCAGGGTGTCGCCGATCTTGGCGGCGTTCGCGTGCGCGCTGACCAGCTGGCGTACCGAGGGGTCGAGACCGCGGGCCGCGGAGCCGTACACGATGCCGATCCCGGCGTCGTCGCCGTGGCTGTCGGCCGCCGGTTTCACCAAGTTGTCGATGACGAGGTCGCGGTGTCCGTCGCCGTTGAAGTCGTCGGGGGTGCGGCTGCCGGTGCCGTGCGGGACCGCGTGGCGCTCCGCGCCCGTGAGGCCGGTCAGGGCGGCGGGCGGGGTGTCACCGTTCTTGGTGGCCGGGGTGGTGGGGGAGCCCGCGCAGGCGGTGAGCAGGAGTGCGCAGGCGGCGGTGGCGGTGAAAGCCGTTCCAGCCCTTGTCGTCGCGCCGGCCCTTGCCCTCGGGATGCGTATCCGCACAGGGAACCTCCGATACGTATCCCCGCAGGAATACCTCGTACGTCTCACCGGTCCCGGCCGTCCGCCGGCGCGCACCCGTCCCCCGGGCCGCCCCACATGATGCGTCACCGGGCGGGGAAAGCAGAAGCGGCCGGTCCTGCCCCCGAGGCAGGTCCGGCCGCTTGAGGCTGTCCAACGCGGTGACGCGTCGGCGGTTACCCCTTACTTCACCGGTTCCGGCTCCGGTGCGTCCGCCGTCTCCGGTTCGCCCGCCGGGTCGGCCGGGGTCCGTACGGAGTCGAGCAGCAGCTGCGACACGTCGACCACCTGGATCGACTCCTTCGCCTTGCCGTCGTTCTTCTTGCCGTTGACCGAGTCGGTCAGCATGACCAGGCAGAACGGGCAGGCGGTGGAGACGATGTCCGGGTTGAGGGAGAGGGCCTCGTCGACGCGCTCGTTGTTGATGCGCTTGCCGATCCGCTCCTCCATCCACATCCGGGCACCACCGGCGCCGCAGCAGAAGCCGCGCTCCTTGTGGCGGTGCATCTCCTCGTTCCGCAGACCCGGGACCTTCGCGATGATCTCGCGCGGAGGCGTGTAGATCTTGTTGTGACGGCCCAGGTAGCAGGGGTCGTGGTACGTGATCAGACCCTCGACCGGCGTCACCGGGATCAGCTTGCCCTCGTCGATGAGGTGCTGGAGCAGCTGCGTGTGGTGGATGACCTCGTACTCGCCGCCGAGCTGCGGGTACTCGTTCGCGATCGTGTTGAAGCAGTGCGGGCAGGTCGCGACGATCTTCTTCTTCGCCTTGGCCTTCTTCGTCGAGTCGTCCTCGTCGTCCTCGCCGAACGCCATGTTCAGCATCGCGACGTTCTCCTGGCCGAGCTGCTGGAACAGCGGCTCGTTGCCCAGGCGGCGGGCCGAGTCACCGGTGCACTTCTCGTCGCCGCCCATGATCGCGAACTTGACGCCCGCGATGTGGAGGAGTTCGGCGAAGGCCTTCGTGGTCTTCTTGGCGCGGTCCTCGAGGGCGCCGGCGCAGCCGACCCAGTAGAGGTAGTCGACCTCGGTGAGGTCCTCGATGTCCTTGCCGACGATCGGGACCTCGAAGTCGACCTCCTTGGTCCACTCGACGCGCTGCTTCTTGGCAAGACCCCAGGGGTTGCCCTTCTTCTCCAGGTTCTTGAGCATCGTGCCCGCCTCGGACGGGAACGCGGACTCGATCATCACCTGGTAGCGGCGCATGTCGACGATGTGGTCGATGTGCTCGATGTCGACCGGGCACTGTTCCACGCACGCACCGCAGGTGGTGCAGGACCAGAGGACGTCCGGGTCGATGACACCGTTCTCCTCGGCCGTGCCGATCAGCGGGCGCTCGGCCTCGGCGAGGGCGGCCGCGGGGACGTCCTTCAGGGCCTCGGCCGAAGCCTTCTCGTTGCCCTCCATGTCCTTGCCGCCGCCGGCCAGCAGGTACGGGGCCTTGGCGTGCGCGTGGTCGCGCAGGGACATGATCAGGAGCTTCGGGGAGAGCGGCTTGCCCGTGTTCCAGGCGGGGCACTGCGACTGGCAGCGGCCGCACTCCGTACACGTGGAGAAGTCGAGGATGCCCTTCCAGGAGAACTGCTCGACCTGGGAGACGCCGAAGACGGCATCCTCGGCCGGGTCCTCCCAGTCGATCTCCTGGCCGGCGGACGTCATCGGCTGGAGCGCGCCGAGGGCGACCGCTCCGTCGGCGTTCCGCTTGAACCAGATGTTCGGGAAGCCGAGGAAGCGGTGCCAGGCGACACCCATGTTGGTGTTCAGCGAGACGGTGATCATCCAGATCAGCGAGACGCCGATCTTGACCATCGCGGTGAAGTAGATGAGGTTCTGCAGCGTGCCGAGCGCGAGTCCCTTGAAGGCGAGGACCAGCGGGTACGAGACGAAGTACGAGGCCTCGTAGCCGTCGACGTGGTGGATCGCACCCTCGAGACCGCGCAGGGTCAGGATCGCCAGGCCGATGACGAGGATGACGTACTCGACGAAGTACGCCTGCCAGGCCTTGGAGCCCGCGAACCGGGACTTGCGGCCGGCCCGGGAGGGCAGGCTCAGCAGCCGGATGGCGATCAGTACGAGGATGCCGACCGTCGTCATCAGGCCGATGAACTCGATGTAGAGCTCGAACGGCAGCCATTCACCGATGACCGGCAGCACCCAGTCGGCCTTGAAGAGCTGTCCGTACGCCTGGAGCAGCGTCGGCGGCAGGGTCAGGAAGCCGATCGCGACGAACCAGTGCGCGAAGCCCACGATGCCCCACCGGTTCATCCGGGTGTGGCCGAGGAACTCCTTGACCAGGGTGATCGTGCGCTGCTTGGGGTCGTCGGTGCGGCTGCCTGCCGGTACCGGCTGTCCGAGGCGGACGAACCGGTAGATCTGCGCGACGGCTCGGGCGATGAGCGCAACGCCGACGACGGTCAGCACCAGCGACACGATGATCGCGGCGAGTTGCATTTGGGGGCTCCTCGGGCCTGCGAGGGTGGGATCCAGCGATGATTGCTGATTACTCGGTGATGACGTTACTCAGTGATGACGCGGGATGACTCAGGTGATTACTAAGCAGTAACTTAATCAGTCTGTGCTGACACTATCCACTTATTCCGCCGCTCTGTAGCCGGGCAGGCGGTGATCTGTGTCGCTCAGGTCTGCCTTGCCGTACCGCGCAAGGGTGCGGGCCGCCTCGCGCAGGGGTGCGCCGACGGCTTCCGCGAGGATCGCCAGGTCCAGCCCGAGCCACTGGTGCTCGGCGTAGTGCTGGTCGAGGAGAGCGGCCTCGTCCCACGGCATCGTGGAGCGGTGGCGCACCTGGGCCAGGCCGGTCAGGCCGGGCTTCAGTTCCTGCCGCCAGTCTCGCGCACCGGCGGGCGGCCTCGTCACGTGGGCCGGTGCGAGCGCTACCGGGCCGACGAGGGAGAGGTCTCCCCGTACGACATGGGGCAGCCGGGAGATGACGTGCAGCCGCAGCCGCCGGGTGCGCAGGGACCGCAGGACGAAGGGCCTGCCGCCCGCCCCCGTCCGGGCCGACCGCGTCAGTACGCCCCCGGGACCGCGCTGCACGGCGAGGATCAGGGCGGCCACGGCGAGCAGGGGGGCGGCCAGGATCAGCAGGGCCGAGCCGAGCGTCAGGTCCAGGACGCGCTTCGCGGTGGGGCGGCGCGGGGCCGCCGGTGCCAGTGCCCCCAGGGCCCGCCGGGCGGCCGGGATGCGGGAGGCCCGCGGTGGCTGCCAGGTGCGCCTGCCCGGTCTCCGTTCCGCTCTCCGTCCCGGCCGCCGCCGCTGCCACGGCTCCTGACGCTGCCCTTGCCTCTGCGTCTGCATCGTTCGCACCTGCCTGGGGTCGGCGGATCGGGTGCCGGTTTTGCGCGGCTCACGGCATTTTGTGACAGAACGATCCCATGAGGCGATGATGGGGAGGGCTGTGTGGCCCGTGGGGCGGGCGGATGTCGCCCGTACGCGCGCCGGGTCTCTCGCCGATCACTCGTATGTGAGGTGTGTCCGCCCTCGCCCTTGGTGGTGTTCCTGCTGCTGGCATGGGGTGCGTGCACGATAGTTGAGTCGACTCGACTCAGGTCTGTTGACTCTGGGACGGGTGTCATGCATTCTTGAGTCAGATCCACTCAAGTAGTCAGTAGGAGGAATTGAAATGGCACGTGCGGTCGGCATCGACCTGGGCACGACTAACTCCGTCGTCAGCGTTCTGGAAGGCGGCGAGCCCACCGTCATCACCAACGCCGAGGGCGCCAGGACCACGCCGTCCGTCGTCGCTTTCGCGAAGAACGGCGAGGTGCTGGTCGGCGAGGTCGCCAAGCGCCAGGCAGTGACGAACGTCGACAGGACGATCCGTTCGGTCAAGCGCCACATGGGCACTGACTGGAAGATCGAGATCGACGGCAAGAGCTTCAACCCGCAGCAGATGAGCGCCTTCATCCTGCAGAAGCTCAAGCGTGACGCCGAGTCCTACCTGGGCGAGAAGGTGGCCGACGCGGTCATCACCGTCCCGGCGTACTTCAACGACTCCGAGCGTCAGGCGACGAAGGAGGCCGGCGAGATCGCGGGCCTGAACGTCCTGCGCATCGTCAACGAGCCGACGGCCGCCGCGCTGGCGTACGGGCTCGACAAGGACGACCAGACGATCCTCGTCTTCGACCTCGGTGGCGGCACCTTCGACGTGTCCCTCCTGGAGATCGGCGACGGCGTCGTCGAGGTGAAGGCCACCAACGGTGACAACCACCTCGGTGGTGACGACTGGGACCAGCGCGTCGTCGACTACCTGGTGAAGCAGTTCGCCAACGGGCACGGCGTGGACCTGTCCAAGGACAAGATGGCTCTCCAGCGTCTGCGCGAGGCCGCGGAGAAGGCGAAGATCGAGCTGTCGTCCTCGACGGAGACCTCGATCAACCTGCCCTACATCACGGCGTCGGCCGAGGGCCCGCTGCACCTGGACGAGAAGCTCACGCGCTCGCAGTTCCAGCAGCTCACCGCGGACCTCCTGGACCGCTGCAAGAACCCGTTCCACAACGTCATCAAGGACGCGGGCATCCAGCTCTCCGAGATCGACCACGTCGTTCTCGTCGGTGGCTCGACCCGTATGCCGGCCGTCGCCGAGCTCGTCAAGGAGCTCACGGGCGGTCAGGACGCCAACAAGGGAGTGAACCCGGACGAGGTCGTCGCCATCGGCGCCTCGCTCCAGGCCGGTGTCCTCAAGGGCGAGGTCAAGGACGTCCTGCTCCTCGACGTGACCCCGCTGTCCCTCGGTATCGAGACCAAGGGAGGGATCATGACGAAGCTCATCGAGCGCAACACCACGATCCCGACCAAGCGTTCCGAGATCTTCACGACGGCCGAGGACAACCAGCCGTCCGTGCAGATCCAGGTCTACCAGGGCGAGCGCGAGATCGCGGCGTACAACAAGAAGCTCGGAATGTTCGAGCTGACCGGTCTGCCGCCGGCCCCGCGCGGTGTGCCGCAGATCGAGGTCGCGTTCGACATCGACGCCAACGGCATCATGCACGTCGCTGCCAAGGACCTCGGCACCGGCAAGGAGCAGAAGATGACCGTCACCGGTGGCTCCTCGCTGCCGAAGGACGAGGTCAACCGGATGCGTGAGGAGGCCGAGCAGTACGCGGAGGAGGACCACCGCCGCCGCGAGGCCGCCGAGTCGCGCAACCAGGGCGAGCAGCTCGTCTACCAGACGGAGAAGTTCCTCAAGGACAACGAGGACAAGGTCCCCGGCGACGTGAAGACGGAGGTGGAGACCGCGCTCACCGAGCTGAAGGAGAAGCTCAAGGGCGAGGACACCGCCGAGATCCGTACCGCCACCGAGAAGGTCGCGGCCGTCTCCCAGAAGCTGGGCCAGGCGATGTACGCCAACGCCCAGGGCGAGGGCGGCCCGCAGGCCGACGCGCAGCCGGGTGCCGAGCAGGCCCAGGCCGACGGCCAGGACGATGTCGTCGACGCCGAGATCGTCGACGACGAGAAGGACTCCAAGGGCGGTGCGGCGTGACCGAGGAGACTCCGGGCTTCGAGGAGAAGCCCGACGTCCCCTCCGGCACCACCCCTGATGAGGCCGAGCCGAAGGCCGCCACCCCCTCTTCGGAGGAGGCGGCGGCCCCGGCCGGGGACGCGAACCAGACAGCCGGTCTGACCGCTCAGCTGGACCAGGTCCGTACCGCGCTCACCGAGCGCACGGGCGACCTCCAGCGGCTCCAGGCCGAGTACCAGAACTACCGCCGCCGCGTGGAGCGGGACCGGGTCGCGGTCAAGGAGATCGCGGTCGCGGGTCTCCTGTCCGAGCTCCTGCCCGTGCTCGACGACGTCGGCCGGGCCCGCGAGCACGGTGAGCTCGTGGGCGGGTTCAAGTCGGTGGCCGAATCGCTGGAGACGGTCGTCGCCAAGCTGGGACTCCAGCAGTTCGGCAAGGAGGGCGAGCCCTTCGACCCGACGATCCACGAAGCCCTGATGCACAGCTACGCACCGGACGTCACCGAGACGACCTGCGTGGCGATCCTGCAGCCGGGGTACCGGATCGGCGAGCGCACCATCCGTCCCGCACGGGTGGCGGTGGCCGAACCCCAGCCGGGGGCGGCGCCGGCCGGTACGAAGGAAGAGAAGGCAGACGACGAGGAGAGCGGTGGCGGCGAGGAGGTCTGACATTCTGTCCGACCACCTGGCAGTGCACCGTCCGGCCACCGGGCCTCTCGTCGGGATCAGGCCGCAGCCCGGCATGATCCGCACGAGAGGCCCCGGGCCGGTCGTCCGGAAGGAGGGACGTCGATGAGTACGAAGGACTTCGTCGAGAAGGACTACTACAAGGTTCTCGGCGTCCCCAAGGACGCCACGGACGCCGAGATCAAGAAGGCGTACCGGAAGCTCGCCCGCGAGTTCCACCCGGACGCCAACAAGGGCGACGACAAGGCGGAGGAGCGCTTCAAGGAGATCTCCGAGGCGAACGACATCCTCGGCGACACCAAGAAGCGCAAGGAGTACGACGAGGCGCGCGCCCTCTTCGGCAACGGCGGATTCCGTCCCGGACCCGGTGGCGGCGGAGGTAACTTCAACTTCGACCTGGGAGACCTCTTCGGAGGGACCCCGGGCGGGGGCCAGGGCGGCGCCGGCGGCGGTTTCGGCGGCGGCGGCATCGGCGATGTCTTCGGCGGCCTCTTCAACCGGGGCGGCTCCACCGGCACACGGGTGCAGCCGCGCCGCGGCCAGGACATCGAGTCCGAGGTGACGCTCAGCTTCACCGAGGCGGTCGACGGGGCCACGGTCCCGCTGCGGATGTCCAGCCAGGCGCCCTGCAAGGCGTGCTCCGGCACCGGCGACAAGAACGGCACCCCCAGGGTCTGCCCGACCTGCGTCGGCACCGGCCAGGTCTCGCGCGGCAGCGGTGGCGGGTTCTCGCTCACCGACCCCTGCGTGGACTGCAAGGGCCGGGGCCTCATCGCCCAGGACCCCTGCGAGGTCTGCAAGGGCAGCGGCCGGGCGAAGTCGTCCCGCACCATGCAGGTCAGGATTCCCGCGGGCGTCCTGGACAGCCAGCGGATCCGGCTGCGCGGCAAGGGCGCACCGGGCGAGCGCGGCGGACCGGCCGGCGACCTCTACGTCGTCGTCCACGTCGACGCGCACCCGGTCTTCGGCCGCAAGGGCGACAACCTCACGGTCACCGTGCCCGTCACCTTCACGGAGGCGGCGCTCGGCGGCGAGGTGAAGGTCCCCACGCTCGGCGGGCCGCCGGTCACCCTGAAGCTTCCGGCGGGCACGCCCAACGGGCGCACCATGCGCGCCCGCGGCAAGGGCGCGGTGCGCAAGGACGGCACCCGCGGCGACCTGCTGGTCACCGTCGAGGTGACGGTCCCCACGGACCTGGCCCCCGAGGCCCGGGAAGCCCTGGAGACCTACCGGAAGGCGACCGCGGACCAGGACCCGCGGGCGGAGCTGTTCCAGGCAGCGAAGGGAGCTTGAGGTGGACGGCCGACGACGCAATCCGTACGAGCTGACCGATGAATCCCCGGTGTACGTGATCTCGATCGCGGCCCAGCTCTCGGGCCTCCATCCGCAGACGCTGCGCCAGTACGACCGCCTCGGTCTGGTCTCGCCCGACCGTACGGCCGGGCGCGGCAGGCGTTACTCGGCCCGCGACATCGAGCTGCTGCGCACCGTGCAGCAGCTGTCGCAGGACGAAGGCATCAATCTGGCCGGAATCAAGCGCATCATCGAACTGGAGAACCAGGTCGCGGCGCTCCAGCAGCGCGTCGCCGAACTCTCGGCGGCCGTGGACGGAGCGGCGGCGGCGATGCAGCAGCGCGAGGCGCAGGTGCATGCCTCCTACCGGCGCGACCTGGTGCCGTACCAGGATGTGCAGCAGACCAGTGCGCTGGTCGTCTGGCGGCCCAAGCGGCCCAAGGACTGAGCCGGTTCGGCCATGTGCGGAGGGAGCCCGTCACCCCGGATTCTCAGGGGGTGGCGGGCTTCTCCGTCGTATGCGGGGGCGGAGGCCGTGTGCGGGGCTGAGCGGGGCCGGCCGGGCCGGTCAGGAGTCCTGTTCCAGGATTCCCGACTGGGCGATCAGATAGCCCAGCTGGGCCCTGCTGTTGCTGCCGAGCGCGGCGCTGAGCTTGGCGACATGGGCGCGGCAGGTCCGTACGTTCATGCCGAGCCGGCGGGCGATCGCCTCGTCGACGTACCCCTCGATGAGGAGCTTGGCTATGGAGCGCTGGATGCCGGTGATGCCGTCGTTGGGCGGGGTGTACGGAGTCTCTTCGCTGAGCGGGGTCGCCAGCTGCCAGAACTGGTCGAAGACGGAGACCAGGTAGTCCACGAGCCCGGGGTGGCGCAGTTCGAGCGCTACCTGCCGGTCGCGGCGCGCGGGTATGACGGCCACGGTGCGATCGAAGATGATCATGCGGTCGATGAGCTCTTCCAACGTCCTGACCTCGACGTTGCCCGCGTGCAGCCGGTCCAGGTAGGCGAAGACTCCGGGCCCGTGGCGGGCCGTGTGCTGGTAGAGGGTACGCAGGCGCACGCCGCGGTTGAGGGGCCCCTCCACTCGTTCGAGTGATTGGGTGAGCACATCGAGATTCCGGACACCGCCGGGTTGGATCGTGAGTATTTCCTTGGTGCACTGGGCAGTTGCGGTGTCCAATGTCGCGTTGATGGTCTGGAGCCCCTCCAGAACGGTGATCGCGTGTGTGGTCACCGACGGCTGTGAGCTGATAGCCATGAACGGTTCGAACGCGTCGGCCAGTTCGATGGTGATGCGCCGGCGGTCCCGGATCTCCCGCTCCAGGGGGTGCAGGCGCTGGGCGAGTACGGCCGAGGGTGGAACGGGACGGAGCCAGTTCGCGTCGTCCGGGTCGGGGTGCAACAGGCCGAAGTCGAGCAGGCAGGGTGCCAGGCCTATCTCCGACCGGGCGATCCGGCCGGCACCCAGGGCGCTGGCGTACAGGCGCGCGCCCTCATCACAGAGTTCGGTGATGGGGTGGGGATGCGTAGGTTTCATGCTTGTTGTGAGCAAATCTCCACCCCCCAGGGTCCTGAACGTACAGGAACATGATGCATCGGTTCTGTGGCTTCGACGTGCTCTGTTGCGACATGGTCTTGGTAGAGCCGGGGGAGAGGGACCTACCAAGTGAGGACGAAGCCGACTATGTACAAGAGATTGCTTCGCTCGGTTCTTGCCGTCGCCTTCGCTGCTGCGGCGTTTGCTGTGGCGGTTCAGGCGGACGTCTCGATTCCGAGCGGGGGGGACGTGTCCTGGGACAGCACATCGGCGGGCAAGCTCACCACCACTGATGTGTCATGGGATGTCCTGCCCGCAGGTAAGACCGCAGGCGCATGACCACCCCGCCGGACGACCGGACCTTCCGGCGTGAAATGGCAACCGCCTACCGCTCAGGGTGGCATTTCATCGACCTCGTCACGGCTGTCCCCCACCGTGGTGATTCGTTGATGGTCACTCTGTTCGGTGACCCTGTCGTCGTCGCCCGTGAGGCCGACGGCGAGGTCCGCGCCTACCGCTGTCTCCGCAAGCCGCGTGGAGCACCGCAGCCCGTTCGCTGCGCTATTCGTTACGACATGATCTTTGTGAACCTCGCGCAGCGTGACCACCAGCTGTTCGAACCCGAAGCCATCTCCGCCACCCCCCGCAGTGCCTGAGCGATCCCCCGTCGTTCCACGTCGCTCAGACACTCCCCCACACAGCGGCGCCACCGTGACCTGAACACGGTGGCGCCGTTGTGCTGTCCGGGTGCGGTCAGCCGCGGCCGAGCGCCCGGTCCAGGGTGATCTCGATGACGACCCGGTCCGGGTTGGGCGACGGCGTGCGCTCGTAGCGTTCCATGTGGCGGCGTACCGCCTCGTCGACCCTGTCCCGCTCCGTACGGACCCTGGCGACGCCCTCCAGCGTCGCCCAGCGCGCCCGGTGCACCTGGCACGCCGCGACGCGGGCGCCGTCCGGGCCCGCGGCCAGGATGTTGGCGACCTTGCGGCTGTTCCTGTTGGTGATGATGCGGGCGAGGCCCGCCCCGGGGTCGTACGTCACGCACACCGGGACCACGTGCGGGGTGCCGTCGGGGCGGGGGGTGGTGAGCGTGCAGAGGTGGGACTCGCGCCAGAAGGCGAGGTACTCGGGGCCGGGGTTGCGTACGTCTACTGCCATGCGGTCAGCGTAAGCAGTCGGCGCCGGGCGGCTCTGCGGTGGCGGGTGGGCGGACCGGCCGGTTCACTCGGACAAGGGTGCGGCCAGGTCGGGGATGGGGCGTTTTTGCCTTGAGTGGAATAGACTCAACTTTGTGCACGTTGATCGTGTCAGTAGTGAGGACGGGCCAGTCACCGCAAGGAGGAGAGCGCGCACGTGGACGCCGAGCTGACCAACAGGAGCCGGGACGCCCTCAACGCGGCCAGTAACAGGGCCGTGAAGGACGGGCATCCCGATCTGACCCCGGGGCATCTGCTGCTCGCGCTGCTCTCGGGCGAGGACAACGAGAACATCATCGACCTGCTGGCCGCCGTCGAGGCGGACCAGATCGCCGTACGCACCGAGACCGAGCGGCTCCTGGGCGCACTGCCCAGCGTGACCGGCTCGACCGTCTCGCCGCCGCAGCCCAACCGCGAACTGCTCGCCGTCATCGCCGACGCCGCGCAGCGGGCGAAGGAGCTCGGCGACGACTACGTCTCCACCGAGCACCTGCTGATCGGGACCGCCGCGAAGGGCGGCCGCGCCGGTGAGATCCTCGACGGGCAGGGTGCCAGTGCGAAGAGGCTGCTGGACGCATTCGAGAAGAACAGGGGAGGGCGCCGGGTGACGACACCGGACCCGGAGGGCCAGTACAAGGCCCTGGAGAAATTCGGTACGGACTTCACCGCGGCCGCGCGCGAGGGCAAGCTCGACCCGGTCATCGGGCGCGACCAGGAGATCCGCCGCGTCGTCCAGGTGCTGTCCCGCCGTACCAAGAACAACCCGGTGCTCATCGGTGAGCCCGGCGTCGGCAAGACGGCCGTCGTCGAAGGGCTCGCCCAGCGCATCGTCCTGGGCGACGTCCCGGAGTCCCTGAAGAACAAGCGGCTCGTCTCGCTGGACCTGGGCGCCATGGTCGCGGGCGCGAAGTACCGCGGTGAGTTCGAGGAGCGCCTGAAGACCGTCCTCTCCGAGATCAAGGAGAGCGACGGCCAGATCATCACGTTCATCGACGAGCTCCACACCGTCGTGGGCGCGGGCGCCGGCGGCGACTCCGCCATGGACGCGGGCAACATGCTCAAGCCCATGCTGGCCCGCGGCGAGCTGCGGATGGTCGGCGCCACCACGCTCGACGAGTACCGCGAGCGGATCGAGAAGGACCCCGCCCTGGAGCGCCGCTTCCAGCAGGTGCTGGTCGCGGAGCCGTCCGTCGAGGACACCATCGCGATCCTGCGCGGGCTCAAGGGCCGTTACGAGGCCCACCACAAGGTGCAGATCGCGGACTCCTCGCTGGTCGCCGCAGCCACCCTCTCCGACCGCTACATCACCTCCCGCTTCCTGCCCGACAAGGCCATCGACCTCGTCGACGAGGCGGCCTCCCGGCTGCGCATGGAGATCGACTCCTCGCCCGTCGAGATCGACGAACTCCAGCGCTCCGTCGACCGGTTGCTCATGGAGGAGCTGGCGCTCAAGAACGAGAAGGACCCGGCCTCCAAGCAGCGGCTGGAGAAGCTGCGCCGCGACCTCGCCGACAAGCAGGAGGAGCTGCGCGGCCTCAACGCCCGCTGGGAGAAGGAGAAGCAGGGCCTCAACCGCGTCGGTGAGCTCAAGGAACGCCTCGACGAGCTGCGCGGACAGGCCGAACGCGCCCAGCGCGACGGTGACTTCGACACCGCGTCCAAGCTGCTGTACGGGGAGATCCCCGGCCTGGAGCGGGAGCTGGCCGAGGCCGACGAGGCCGAGCAGGAGGCCGCGGGCGAGCCCAAGGAGACCCTGGTCAAGGAAGAGGTCGGACCCGACGACATCGCCGATGTCGTCGGCGCCTGGACCGGCATCCCGGCCGGACGCCTGCTGGAGGGCGAGACCCAGAAGCTGCTGCGCATGGAGGAGGAGCTGGGCCGGCGCCTCATCGGGCAGACCGAGGCCGTGCAGGCCGTCTCGGACGCGGTACGCCGCACCCGGGCCGGGATCGCCGACCCCGACCGGCCCACCGGATCGTTCCTCTTCCTCGGCCCCACCGGGGTCGGCAAGACCGAGCTGGCGAAGGCGCTCGCCGACTTCCTCTTCGACGACGAGCGGGCCATGGTCCGCATCGACATGAGTGAGTACAGCGAGAAGCACAGCGTCGCCCGGCTGGTCGGTGCCCCGCCCGGGTACGTCGGCTACGAGGAGGGCGGCCAGCTCACGGAGGCGGTCCGCCGCCGCCCGTACACCGTCGTCCTGCTGGACGAGGTGGAGAAGGCGCACCCCGAGGTCTTCGACATCCTGCTCCAGGTCCTCGACGACGGCCGGCTCACCGACGGGCAGGGCCGGACGGTGGACTTCCGCAACACCATCCTGATCCTGACGTCCAACCTCGGCAGCCAGTACCTGGTCGACCCGCTGACCAAGCCCGAGGAGAAGAAGGAGCAGGTCCTGAACGTCGTGCGGGCCTCCTTCAAGCCGGAGTTCCTCAACCGGCTCGACGACCTGGTGGTCTTCTCCGCCCTGTCCGGGGACGAGCTCAGCCACATCGCGGGGCTCCAGATCGACCGGCTCGCCAAGCGGCTGGCCGACCGGCAGCTCGCCCTCGACGTCACCCCGGCCGCCCTGGCCTGGCTGGCCGAGGAGGGCAACGACCCGGCCTACGGTGCCCGGCCGCTGCGCCGCCTCATCCAGACGGCGATCGGCGACCGGCTCGCGAAGGAGATCCTCGCGGGTGAGATCACGGACGGCGACACGGTGCGCGTGGACCGGGTGGGCGACGGCCTGAGCATCGGCGTGAGCGGCGCCCGTACGCCGTAACCGGAACGCACGCGTCGTACCGGAGCACGTCCGCGGCCCCGGTTCGCACCGGCTGGATATCAGCTTGTGGCGGATCGGGGCCGTTCGGGCTTGCCATGCCCCGCCCGCCATGGGAGAGGATGGCAGCCAACCGCACGAAGGGAAATTACGGTGAGCATCGATCCGTCCTCGATTCCTAACTTCGGGGGCCAGCCCGAACCGCAGGCGGCAGGACCGGAGGGCCCCGTCGTCCCTGACCAGGACCTCGTCAAGCAGCTCCTGGAGCAGATGGAGCTGAAGTACGTCGTCGACGACGAGGGCGACATCGCCGCGCCGTGGGAAGACTTCCGCACGTACTTCATGTTCCGTGGGGAGGGCGAGCAGCAGGTCTTCTCGGTCCGTACGTTCTACGACCGCCCGCACGACACGGACCAGCGCCCGGTCCTCCTCGACGCGATCGACGACTGGAACCGCCGCACCCTGTGGCCCAAGGTCTACACGCACACCCACGAGCCCGAGGAGGGCTCCGAGGACACCGGCGCCTCGGTCCGGCTGATCGGTGAGGCGCAGATGCTCATCGGCACCGGCGTCGCCCTGGAGCACTTCGTCTCCTCGACGGTCAGCTGGGTGCGGGCCTCGATCGAGTTCGACAAGTGGCTGCTGGAGCGCCTCGGCCTGGCACCGGCCGAGGAGAAGGCGGACGGCACGGAGCAGGACGCCACGGACGCCTGAGCCGCGGCACACGACGAGAGCCCGGCCCGGGCGGCGGTCCCCACGGACCGCCGCCCGGGCCGGGCTTTTCTGCTGCGGGGCGACGGCCGGCCGTCCGGAATAGGCGGGATGACGGGAAAGGGTGCAATGGCCACCCGTCCATTGCGCGCCAGCGCGTGACACGACACCTTCGGGACGTAGCTCCGGTCCGTACGGCGCGCAAGGATACTCGGGACGTTATCGGCCCCGGGAGACAGTTTGTCCGCTCAGAGCGAGAACAGGGGTGCCAGGTTCTCTTCGAGTTCCGCGGCGCCCCGGAATTGCAGAGCGGTGATGCCGCAATTCTCGGCGGCCTCCGCATTGGCGGATTTGTCATCGATGAAGAGTGTCTCGCCGGGTGATGCCGAAAGGGCCGAGAGGGCCTGCTGGAATGCGCGTGGATTCGGCTTCTTCGCGCCGAGGTCGCACGAGAAGATCCAGGCGTCGAAGCACGCGGCGACCTGCGGCATGACGCGCGGGAGCGCGTCGAGCAGCAGCGCGTCGTTGTTGGAGAACAGCGCCGTGCGCCGGGGGCGTACGGCCTTCACGAGCCGCAGGACGTCGTGATCGGGCTCGAAGGCCGTGGCCCACAGCTCCTGGAGCGCCCGCAGCCCGCCGGTGAACCCCAGTTCGGTGCGGACGACCTCGTGGATGCGCCCGGCGGTGGCGTCACCCAGGTCCCACGCGTCGATGAGACCGGTCGCGTAGAGCGCGGACTCGACGTCCCCGGGGCTCACTCCGCATGCTGCTCCCAGCTTTTCCAGACGGCGTTCCGGGACGTAATGGCAGACCACATCGCCCAGGTCGAAAAGAATCACTTCGGGGTTCATGGGGGTGGACGATAGCATGGCGAGGTTTGCCGTAATTTCGGATCTGCATGGAAACTCCGCAAACTTCCGGGCTATTGCGGAAGCTGTCCGCGGGCGTGTGGATTCGATCATTCTGACCGGTGATTACCTGGAAGCGAAGATATCCAAGAAGGATATGATTCCGGGTTCTGTGTGGCCGCCCGAGGACGTGGTCGGCCACGATCCGGACCTCTGGTCCCGGCTCGCCCGCTGCGTCCTGGTCCGGGGCAACCAGGAGGAGCGCATCGCCACACTGCTGGGCGGCCGGACGGTCCCCGGACTTGCGCCGCTGCTGGCGGCGCCCGCGCGGTGGAGCACGCCGCTGACCCGGTTCGAGCACGGACACCGCTTCGTCTGGGCACGCGACGGGGACGTGCTCACGCACCCGGTGCTCGACGAGGAGGCCGGCGGGCCGGTCGTGGTCCACGGCCACAGCCACCGCCGGATGCTCACACTCGGCCGCGCCGAACCCGAACCCGAACCCGGCCCCGGCCCCGAACCCGGCCCGTACCGGGCGGTGCCGGTCACCGGGCGGGTCCACCGGCTGCCGCCCCACGGGATCCGCGTGGTCAACGCGGGCGCCGCCTGCGAGGCGGCGGCCCACTGGGTGCTCTACGACGAGGAAGCCCGCACGGTCACCTTCGAGACCGCGGGCGGCACAGGCACGACGGGCGAGACGGGAGAGGGCTGATGGAGAACGAGGAAGAGCGGCGTGCGCGGGGGGCCGGCCGGCCGCGGGTGCTGGTGGTCGCCGGCCGTGCGGGCAAGCTCCAGGTGGCCAGGGACGCCGGGTTCGAGGTCGTGTACGTCCAGGCCCCGCAGGTCTTCACACCGGCGCACCGGGCCGGGCTCGACGAGGCGCTGCTGCTCGACTACACCCGGCCGGAGCGGGTGATACCGGTGGTCGCCGCCCTGCACGGGGCCGCCCCGCTGGACCTGGTCGTCTCCTTCACCGACCCGGGGCTGGACCTCGCGGCGGCCCTGAGCGAACAGCTCGGGCTGCCGGGCAACCCGGCCGCCGTGTCCGCCCTGCTGCGCGACAAGTACGCCCTGCGCCGCAGGCTCGCCGAAGCGGGCATCGAGCACCACCCGTGCGCACGGGTCCGGACGGCGGCCGACCTGCGGGCGTTCGGCGAAGTGCACGGCTACCCGCTGATCCTCAAACCGCTGGACGGCACCGGCAGCCAGGGGGTCCGGAGGATCGCCTCGCCGCGCGACGCCGATCTGGCGTTCGCCGCCGAGACGGTCACCGATGTGCCGCTGCTGGCCGAACGCTTCCTGACCGGCACGGAGATCAGCGTCGAGACGATCTCGCAGCACGGCCGCCACCTGGTCGTCGCCCTCACCGCCAAGTTCATCGACGAGAACTTCGTCGAGAAGGGCCACGTCGTTCCGGCGGGTGTCGGCGCCGGGGACCGCGCCGCCGTGGAGAGCCTCGTACGGAAGCTGCTGGACGCCGTCGGGCTGACCGAGGGCTGCGCCCACACCGAGGTGATGCTGACCGCCGACGGACCGGTGATCATCGAGTCGCACAACCGCATGGGCGGCGACCGGATCTACGAACTGGTCAAGCTCTCGCACGGCACCGACCTCGAACGGCTCAGCTATCTGCTGCCGCTGGACCGGGGGCACCTGCCGGAGGCATCGCCGAGCCCGCAGTGCGCGGCGGCCATCTGGTTCGTCCGGGCCGAACCCGGCCGTGTCGTGGCGGTCGACGGCCAGGACAAGGCCACCGCCCTGCCCGGGGTGTGCGAGGTGGTGGTGACCGCGGCCCCGGGCGACACGGTCGGCCCCGTGCGCTCCAGCGGCGACCGCATCGGCTACGTCATCGCGACCGGCGCCGACTCCGACGAGGCCCTCGGGCGCGCCCGGCGGGCGGCCACGACCATCGTGGTGCGGACCGAGGACGTGCGGTGAGCGGGACGGGCCCGGACGGGGCAGCTCACATCACCCATGTGATGGCCGGTTTCGGCGCGGCCCTCATGCCGGACCTGGACCGGCTGCTGCCGCCGCGCTCGCTGCTCGTCGTCGAGGAGCCGGACGTCGTCGCCGCACGCAGCATCGCCGCCCGCGCGGCGGACCACCGCTGCTTCGCCGGACTGGTCACCGCGCCGATCCACGACGAGGACGACCCGGCCGCCGTGCTCGCCGCGGTGGACCGGCCCGATGCCGTACGGGCGGTGCTCCCCGGCGTGGAGTACGGCGTCACGGCGGCGGCCGCCCTCGCGGAGGCCTGGGGTCTGGCGGGCGCGGGTGTCCCGGCCGCCCGGATCCTGCGCGACAAGGCGCTGCTGCGGGAGGCCGCCGACCGGGCCGGGCTGCCGCAGCCGCGATGGCGCAGGGTGGCGTCGGCGGACGAGGCCGAGCGGTTCCGGGCGGAGTCCGGCGGGCGCTGTGTGCTCAAGCCCGCCAACCGGCAGGGCAGCCTGGGGGTTCAGCTCCTCGACGCCGGCGACGACATCGGGGCGGCGTGGGCGCACACCACCGGGGCGGACGAGCCCCGGCTGCGCGCCCGCCGTCCGCTGCCCACCGCCTTCCTGGCCGAGCAACGGCTCGACGGGCCCGAAGTCAGCGCCGAGGCCGTGGTGTTCAAGGGCCAGGTGCTGTTCCGCAATGTGACCGGGAAGGTGGTCACGCCGGGCCGGTATCCCGTCGAGGCGGGGCACCGGGTCCCCGCCCGGCTGCCGGACGGTGTGGACGGGCGGATCGCCGAGGTGATGGACGCACTGGTGGCCGCCACCGGATTCCGTACGGGTGTCCTGCACGCCGAATGGATCCTCGCGGACGGCGAGCACCCGTGTCTCGTGGAGTGCGCGGGGCGCGTCCCCGGCGACGGCATCCACGAACTGATCGACCTGGCCCACGGAGGCTCGTTCGTCGCCGACTTCCTGACCGTGCTCGGCGGGTCCGGTGAGGTGACACCCCGTACTCCGCGGCTGCACGCCGGGGTGCGCTTCCTGGACTGTCCGCCGGGCACCGTGGACTCGGTCACCGGCGCCGACACCGCGCGCGGCCTCCCCGGTGTGGTGCGGGTCCATGTCGCCGAGGTGACGGGGCGGCGGGCGGACGTCGTGGCGAGCTCCCAGGAGAGGGCCGGATTTGTCATGGCGACGGGAGCGACGGCGCACCTGGCCGAGCGGCGGCTGGCGGAGGCCGCCGCGGCGGTCCGGTTCTCCGTGCGGCCCCGTCCGGGCAGCGGGGAGCGGGCATGAGCGAGCACATCCTGGTGGTCGGCAGCGGACGGGACCTGCCCGGCCGGGCCCGCGCCGCCGGGCCCGGCAACCGCACCTCGGTGATCTGCCGCATCGACTACCTCGGGCGGCTCCGGGAGCGGGACGAGCACAGCCGGATCATCGCCGTACGGCATGACGCGCCCGACGGCGAGTGGGTGGCGCTCGCCGCCGCCGCGCACGCCTGCGACCCCTTCACCCGGATCGCGACCTTCGGCGAGCGCGACCAGGACCGGTGCGCGCTGATCGGCCGGGAGCTCGGTCTGCGCACCCATACGCCCCGCACCGTCGAACTGGTCCACGACAAGGCCGCCATGCGCGTCCGCCTCCGCGCCGCCGGCCTCGACCCCACCCCTTCGGCCGCCGTCGGCTCCCTGGCCGGACTGCGGTCCTTCGTCGCGGAACACGGTCTGCCGTGCGTGGTGAAGCCGGTGCACGGCTCGGCGAGCGTCGGCGTCGCCGTGGTGCGCGAGCCGTCCGCCCTGGCCGCGGCGTACGAGCGGGCCGGCGGCGAGTTCTACGGGCTGTCCGGCACGGGTGTGCTGGCCGAACGGTTCCACGAGGGCCCGCAGTTCAGCGTCGAGGCGTTCTCGGAGGAGGCGGAGCACCAGGTGGTGGCCGTCACCCGCAAGTACTCCGATCCCGGGCACTTCGTCGAGCTGGGCCATGTCGTCCCCGCCGGACTGGACCCCGGGCAGGAGGAGTCCGTGCACCGGATCGTCGGCGCCCTGCTGGACGCGCTGGGCGTGGAGTCCGGCGCCACCCACACCGAGCTGGTGCTGACCAAGGACGGGCCCCGGGTGATCGAGACGCATCTGCGCCTGGGCGGCGACGAGATACCCGTCCTGGTGCGGGAGGCGACCGGAGTGGACATGGGCGGCCTCCTCGCACGGCAGGCGGCCGGCGAGAGCGTGCTGCCGGAACTGCGCCGCACGCTGGCGGGCGCACGGCCGGGCCGCGCCGCGGCCATCTGGTTCGCCGCGGCCCCGGTCCAGGGCGTGCTCACCGGCATCGGCGGGGTGGACGAGGCCCGTGCGGCGGCCGGGGTGGACGAGGTCGTGCTGCTGGCGGAACCGGGCGCGGTCTGCGAGGGGCTGGAGTCCTCCGACTCCCGTCTGGCGTCGGCCCGGGCGCACGGCGGCACCGCGGACGAAGCCGTGGACACCGCCCGTACCGCGCTGGCGGCGCTGGAGTTCCACGTCCTTGCCCGCATGCCGGCAGGGGACACGGTGTGAGGCCCGCCGGGCCGTTCACCGGAGACGACTCAGGAGGCAGCACCATGCAGCACACCGTCCACCGACCGGGCACGCTGCGGGCCGCCGCCGGTGAACTCGGCGACGAGATGCGCCGCCGGGGCCCCCGGGGCGTGGTGAGCGCGTCGGGGGCCGTCCAGTCCTGGCACCGGGTCAGCGGACGGTTCGCCGAGAGCCGGGTCAGCGATCTGAGCCTCGAACACGGCAGGGCGACCGCCGCGCGCTACGTCCTGCCCGACGGGTTCCGTCACCGGGCCCTGCCCGGGTACGACCCCTCGGCCGCGCGGCCGGACGGACGGCCGTCCGGGTACACCCCGGCCGCCGCGGACCCGGACGGCCCGCCCGGCTGGCTGGAGATCCCCGCCGTCCTGCGGGCGCTGCACGCCCTGGAGGACGCGGCACGCGGCTACGACCCGAGCATCGCCCAGGTCGTCATCGACTTCGAGCTCAGCGAGCAGGACATGTGTCTGGTGTCCGGCGGGGACGACCGGCGCGTCCACGACGAACGGCGGCTGCTCAGCTATCTCTCGGTGCGCGTCATCGCCCGGCGGGGCGGCAGGGTCGCCACCGGCTTCTACACACCGGGCACCTGCGGCCCGCTGGCCGGCATCGATGTGCGCGCCTGCGGCGCCGAGGTGTCCCGCAGGGCCGTCACGGGGCTCGACGCCCGGCCCGCCCCGGTCGGACGGATGCCGGTGGTCGTCGCGGGAGGCCGCGGCATGGTGCTGCTGCACGAGGCCTGCTGCCATCCGCTGGAGGGCGACGAGGTGGTCCGTGGCTCCGTGTACGCGGGCCGGCTCGGCGAACAGATCGCCTCGCCGCTGGTCACGGTGCGGGACGACCCGACGGTCCCGGGCGCGGTCGGCTCGTACGCGTACGACGACGAGGGCACGCCGGCCGCCCCCACCACGGTCATCGAGGACGGCAGGCTCACCGGCTATCTCACCGACCAGGAGTCGGCCGCCCGGCTCGGGACGGCCTCCAGCGGCAACGGGCGCTGCACCACCGTGCTTCAGCCGCCGCTGCCCCGGATGACCAACACCTGTCTGGCCGCGGGGACGTCGAGCGTGGCGGAGATCATCGCGGACACGGAGTACGGCATCTACGCGGAACACGTCGGCGGCGGCGAAGTCGTCGAGGCCACCGGGGAGTTCACCTTCCGCGTGACCAACGGCCATCTGATCGAGAAGGGCCGGATCACCGACCCGATCCAGGAGACGACCATCGCGGGGTCCGGTTCCCGGATGCTCGCGGACGTCGACGCGGTGGCGGACGACCCCGCTGTCGGGGCGGCCAAGTGCGGCAAGTTCGGGCAGTGGGTGCCGGTCGGCGTCATCGGGCCGACGCTTCGGGTCCGGTCCCTGCTGGTGGGAGGGACGGAGCGATGACGGGCAGCGAGGCGCTGATCGAGGAGGCCGCCCACAGCGGCGCCGACTGCGAAGTGTGGTCCGTGCGGCGGGAGTCGGAGGAAGTGGTGTGCCGGGGCGGTGCGGTCGAGCGGCGCAGCGATGTCGTCTCCGGGGCCACCGCCGTGACCGTGTGGTGCGACGGCGCGGAGGGGTACGCGGTCCAGGCGCTGCCGGACTCCGCCGATCCCGGGCTCGTGCGGTCCGCGCTCGCGGTGGGCCGGGCGCTGCCCGCCCGCGTCGCGGCCCCGGACCTTCCGGCCGCCGTCCCGGACGGGCCTGAGCGGCCGGTGTACCGGCCCCGGCTGGACGAGGAGACGGTGGGGGCGGTCCGGCGGCTGAGCGAGGCGCGCGCGGGCCTGGACATCGAGCTGCGGGCCAGGGCCGAGCGGTCCGCGGTGCGGCTGCACCGGCGGGGCGGCGCGGCCCGCGGCTACGGCTCGGGGCTCTTCCAGCTCCAGGCCCGGGTCACCGCCACCACCGCGGACGGTGTCGGCTTCGTGGCGCACCAGATGTTCGGGGACCGCGCCGCCGGCCCGCTGGACGCGGCGGGCCGGCGGGACCTGCCCGAACTGTGCGCGCTGGCCCAGGTGCTGGCCGGACCGCCGGTGGCGGACCTGCGGTACGACGACGTGCTGGTCACCGGCTGGGTGATGGTCAAGCTGCTGGCGCTGGTGGCGCCCGCCTTCCAGCTGGACACCGTCCAGGAGGGGCGCTCGCCGCTGGCCGGGCGGACGGGGGAGCGCGTCTGCGCCCCGGGGGTCGGCCTCGTCGACGACCCGGCCGCGCCGGAGTATCCGCTGGCCGCCCCGTGGGACGACGAGGGGACACCGGCCAGGGCCGCGGCCCTCGTCACCGACGGCGTCCTGCTGCGCTTCCTCGGGCACCGCCGCAGCGCGCCCGGTCCCGAGGGCCGGGGTTCGGGATGGCGGGGCGCCTCGGGTGAGATGCCGAGGGTGCGGCCGAGCCACCTCTCCCTGCGCCCGGGGCCACCGCTCGGCGATCAACCCCGGGACGGGCGGCGGCTGTTGAGGGTGGTGCAGGCCAACGGCGCGCACACCTCCAACGGCATCACGGGCGACTTCTCCATCGGCGCCAACGCCGTGCTGGAGGAGCCCGGCGGGGTGCGCCGCAACGCGGGCGCCCTCACCCTCGCCGGCAACGTCTTCGAGCTGCTGCGCAGGATCGAGGGCCATGACGGCGTCGTACGGGTCAGCCGGTCGCACACCGCCTTCCTCGCCAGCCCGGGTGTCTGGGCGAATCATCTGACGATCGGGCGCTGAGGGCGTATGCGGATCACGAAAGGCATGCGGAACACGACGGGTATGCGGATCACGAAAGGCATGCGGAACACGACGGGTATGCGGAACACGGAAGGTACGCGGATCACGAAACTGCCGGAGTTCCGGACGTTCTGGGCCTCCCAGAGCCTGAGCATGCTGGGTACGGCGGTGAGCAGGTCCGCCGTACCGCTGCTCGCGGCCACCGTGCTGTCGGCGACGCCCTTCCAGATGGGACTGCTCCAGTCCTCGCTGACGGTCTCGTTCCTCGTACTGGGACTGCCCGCGGGCGCCTGGGTCGACCGGATGCGGCGCCGCCCGGTCATGATCGTGTGTGATCTGGCCAGGGCGCTGCTGATGACCTCGCTCGTGGTGGCCGCCCTGGCGGGACGGCTCGGCTTCACCTGGCTGATCGTCGTGGGGCTGCTGCTCGGCGCCGCCCGGACCTTCTACGAGATCGCCTACCAGTCCTACATCCCCTCCCTGGTGGGCCGGGACCGGCTGGTCGAGGGCAACTCCAAGCTGGAGAGCACCGCGTCGGCCGCCCAGACGGCCGGTCCGGCGGTGGCGGGTGTCCTGGTCCAGGTGGGGGCGGCGGCCGCCGTGAGCGTCCAGGCGGTCAGCTACCTCTTCTCCGGGCTGCTCCTGCTGCGCATCCGCAAGCCGGAGCCCGTCGCCGGACGGGCCGGCCGGGGAGGCATGGGGGCGGAGATCAGGAGCGGACTCCGCTTCGTCCTGGGCAACCCGCTGATGCGTGCCGTCGCCGGCTCGGCCGCCACGTACAACTTCTTCTACGCCGTGCAGTCCCCCCTGGTGGTGCTCCTCCTCGTCGGGGAGGCCGGATTCTCCGGGGCGACGGCCGGTGCGCTCATGGCGGCCGGCGGAGCGGGCGGGCTGCTCGGGGCGGCGACATCGGGGTGGATGGCGCGGCGGTTGGGGCAGGTCCGGGTGATCTGGCTGGCCTATCTGGTGACCATCCCCACGGTCGTCCTGCTTCCGCTGACGGGGCCGGGGTGGCGCGTCGTGTTCTTCGTCGTGCCGTGGTTCACCGCCGCGTACGGGCTGGTCGTCTACAACGTGGCGCAGGTCAGCTTCCGCCAGGCGATGTGCCCCGACCAGCTGCTCGGGCGGATGAACGCCAGCGTCCGGTTCCTCATCTGGGGCATCATCCCGTTCGGCGGACTCGCCGGCGGGGCGCTCGGGGAGTGGCTGGGGGTGCGCGGCGCCCTGCTGGTCGCCGCGGTGGGGATGAGTTCGGGTGTGGTGTGGCTGCTGTGTTCGCGGCTGCGCGGGATGCGGGACATTCCCGTGGACGCGATCGCGGAGCCGTACGTGAGGTCCGGCTGAGGACGTGCCGGGCGCGGTGAGGGGTGGGCGGCGGGGCGGCAGAACCCTTCGGCGACGCTGGCGAGGGGTGCTGCGTCCCATGGGCGTGGCGTCACTGTCCGCCGGAGTCGGAGAGCAGACCGCGCTCGCTGATCAGGAACCCGACGTGGGCGCGGTTGCGGGCGCCGATGCGCTGCATGATCTCGGAGATGTGGCGCTGGCAGGTGCGCGGCGAGATGCCGATGGTGCGGGAGATGACCTTGTCCTCCTCGCCGCGGACCAGGAGCCGCATGATCTCCGACTTCACGTCCTCGCCCACCGCGTGCACGCGGCCGCGGTCGTACTGGGTGGGGAACGGCGCCGCGTTCAGCCAGGACCGCTCGAACGCGGACACCATGAAGTCCACCACGCTCGGCTCGTGCACCAGCACGGCGCCCTGGGGCGCGCCCCGCAGCTCGATCAGGGCGGCGGCCGAGTCGAAGACGATGAGACGGGTCAGCGAGCCCGCGATGGTGCGTACTTCGGCTCCGCGCGCCGTCACGTTCTCGACGAAGGCGATCGTGGGCAGGTCGTACTGGGCCGCGTACTGGTAGAGGGTGCGCATCCGTACGCCGTGGTCCAGCAGCACCGACGTCCGGCCGGCCGACTCGGCCAGCACGTCCTCGGGCCTGCCCCCTCCCGGCTGGGAGGTCAGGACCTCGCTGCTACATCGCTCGGACATCTCCGTGATGAGCTGCCTGACGGTGTCGAGGTCCTCGATGAGCTGGACGGACTGGCTGCCCATCCGCTGCAGCAGGCTGTTCTCGTAGATCGGGATGAGGTTGGACAGCTCGTACCGGGTCTGGTCCACCTCGCGGATCAGCCGGTTGAGCTTGCGCACGGGCTCGCCCAGCAGCAGGGTGCGCGCGCGGTCGGGCGGCACCGCGACGAACCGTCCGGGGCCGTCCTCGCTCCTGGACACCAGCCGGTACCGGTGCAGTTGCTCCATCGCCGTCTGCGCCTCCGAGGGTGAGAAGCCCTCGTGGTCGATCAGGTCCGCGGCCCGGAAGGACTTGCGGGTGACGGCGAATTGATAGGCACGTGTGGCGAGCGGCCCGAGACGGGTCGGCCCGGTAGGGGCATGAATGTCAGAAATTGACACCGTTCATCTCCCTGTCCTGTTGGAGTCAGTCGGAAAGATGATCCTGTCCCCATGCGGCGGACACAACTGGCTCCTGGTCAAAATAGCGATGTCTTCCAAAAGAAATTCTGAAGGCGATTTCATTCGAACTGTGAATGGGAGGGAATGCGTCGTGAAGATCTTCTGTCGATGTATCCAGTCATGTGTGGTGCTGGGCGTGGTGACCGCCGGCGCCACCGTGGTCGACCTCTCGATTGCGTCGGGCGATCTGGGCTGGGGCTGACGTTGCCCTGTCCGTCGTCCGGTACGAGTGATCGACAGGAGGAACGAATGTCTCAAGCGGGTCCGCGGCCGGGGCGCTGGCGTCTCGTGGTGGTGGGGGGCGGATCGGCCGCCGCCATCCAGGTGCGCAGGGGCGATGTACCGCCCCAGGAGGTCCTCGTGGTAGCGGAGCGGCTGGGCACGGGCATGGCCTTCCTCGGCCACAGCACCCTCCAGTCCTACGCCGGTGAACTGCTCCTGTCCGGCCGGCCGGAGGAGCTGCGGGCGGTGATGCGGCCCGGTGATCTGCGGCCGAGCGCGAACGAGTACGACACCTACGTCCAGGAATCCCTGATGCGCTCGGGGGCCTCGGTGACGCTGGCCCGGGTGATGGACATCCAGCAGGACGCACAGGGCTTCGTCCTCAGCCTGCGCACCCCCGGCGGCGTGCGCCGGCAGGTGTACGCGGACGGGGTGGTCCTGGCGACCGGCAGCACCCCGCGACGGCCCCCCGAGGATCTGCGCGCGGCCGGGGCCATCACCTACGACACGGTCCACCGTGAGCTCGCCGCGGGCAGTACCCGCCGGTGGGAGGGGATGTCGGTGGTGATCGCGGGTGCGGGCAACTCGGCGATGCAGACCGCGGGCCTGATGGCTCCGGACGCCCGGGACGTCACGATCCTGGCCAACCGCTACATCGGCATGTACCCCGCCGAGAGCAATGACAGGTTCGCCTGGCGGGCCCCCTCGCAACTGGCGTACGAGCTGGTCGTCAAGAGCGCCCGGGAGTGCGGCCGGCAGCCGTGGAACGTGCCCTGTGTCCGTCACCTGGTCCACGAGACGCTCACCGCCGACGGCGGCGCGATCCGCTGGCGCTACCGCGAGACGGACAACCTCGGGGTCCTGGGCTCGCACTCCACCGCGGGCCGCTGCCGTCACGCACGCGCCCACCGGGTCGGCGGCGACGACGCCGACGGGCTGTGGGAGGAGACCCGGCGCGCGGACTCCACGGTGGTCGTCTGGGCGGCCGGCTGCACCCCCGTCTACCCGCCCGGTGAGCTGACGGGCTCCCTGGCGCGGGAGCCGGACGGCACGCTCCGGCGCGACGCGCACGGCCGCACGGACGTGCCCGGCCTCCATGTCACCGGTGCCTGCGCCGGCCAGCGTTCGGTCAACGAGACGGTCCCGGCCCGGACCCGGGGCCCGGTGACCGGCCCGGCGTCCGGCGAGGAGCCGGGGCTCCCGGTGGAAAGGGTGACCGCATGAGGGCGGACGCCCGGCCGTACCGGATCATCGCGCTGGAGGGGATAGACGGTTCCGGCAAGACCACGGTGGTGCGCCGAATCGCCGAAGAATTCGGAAATTCTGTGCGTACGGAACGGCTTTCGCCGCACATGGGCGCGGTCTTCCGTGAACTGGTCGGAGAATCGCCGGAATCTGCGGCACGTTACCAGGACGTAATTCCTGGAGATCTGCGGCGCGGGGCGTACGTGATCGACGCGATATCCCAGTTCCATTATCTGGACAGCGAATACACAGGATTCGATTGGCTGGTTTTCGATCGTTGGCTCCCCACCTACGAGGTCTACTGCGGGGGCCGCGGCGTCCACGACGCGTGGTACCGGCGGCTCGCCGGCCTGCTGCCCGTCCCCGACCTGCTCATCAGGGTGCGCACGAGCCCCCGGGTGGCAGCCGGCCGGGTGGCCGCCCGGGGGGACTGGACGGCCGACCACTGGAGCGAGGAACGGCTGCTGGCCGATCTCACGCGGCTGGATCGCGGCTACGACCGCGCCTTCGAGGGAGCCGCGCACCGGGTCGTCGACGGTGACCGCGACGCCGATGTCGTATACGAGGAGATCGCCTCGCTCCTGCGGGAGGCCGGGTGAGCGAGGACGGGAGCACCCCGCTCCTCCTGGTCGCCGACAGCTCCGCCTCGGACGCGCTCGGGCCCTTCACGGCCCTGCGCGGGTGGCTGACCGCCCAGGGGGTCGACCTCCAGGTGCGCAGCTACCGGCAGGTGGCCGGCGGGCTGCCCCCGATGCCCGGCAACACCGTGGTGATCCTCTGTTTCCCGCACACGTTCTGGGACTCCGAGGTCGAGGGACGGCTGCCCGGCCCGTACGGCACCCGGGCGTACGCCCGTGCGCTGCACACGTACCTGCTGCGCACCGGGCGGAAGCTGGCGGCGACGGCCGGCGGATCCGTGCGGTACCTCAACCCGCCCGGGGCCGTCGCCCTGACCCGGGACAAGGCGGCGGCGCAGGGCCGGCTGCTCCGGTACGGCGTGCCCGTGCCGGAGATCCTGGAGCGGCCGGACCCCGCAGAGCTGCTGGCCGAGCTGGAGAGGGGCAACTCCCTTTATGTGAAGGCCGTCTGCGGTTCCATGGGCAAGGGCCTCACCCACCTCGCCCCGGACCGCTGGCGCACCAACTACCACTACGACGGCCGGAGTCTGCTCGCCCCGGGCGGGCCCGTGGGCCGCGCCGACTGGGAGCGCCGCGAGCAGTGGCTCTTCCGGGAGGTGCCGGTGGGCGAGCGCCGGTTCCTGGAACTCCTCTGCGGTACGCCGGGGTTCCTCTTCGAGCGGCAGATCGGGGCGCCGCGGGACGGGGCGCACCGCACCGAGCTCCGGATCACGGTCGCGGGCGGCACGGCCGTCGCGGCCGACGAGCGGACCGCCCCCCGTGACGCGCTGACGACCCGACGGGCCGAGGGCGGCTCCGGCCGCCCCGCCGCCCCGGGCGACCCCGTGGTCCGCGCCGCCTCACGGGCGGCCGTGCGGGCGGCCGCGGCGCTCGGGCTGGGCTACGGGGTGTTCGACGTGGTCAGCGGCGCCGACGGCGAACCGTACGTCGTCGACACCACCGCGTTCCCGGCCACCGGCACACCGGCCGGGCTCTGGAAAGACCTTCTCGACCTGCTGGTCGTGCGCCCCGCCGTGGGCGCCCGGCCGGCCGTGTGAGCAGTCAACCCCTACTGAAGGAGATCCGGCATGCAGTCCCTCGATGAGTTCTTCACCGGTCTGAACGCCGAGGTCAAGGCCACCGACTGTGTGGACAACGACTTCTTCGCGGCCTTCCGCGCCCAGAAACTGACCGTCGACGACGTCCAGCGGTTCGCCGACCAGTACTACCTCTACATCCGTACGTTCCCGCAGATCCTGGCCGGTCTCGCACACCGGGTCGACAACGAGGAGATCCGCCGGGAGCTCGCCAAGACCATCGTCTCCGAGCTCGGCGGGGGCGGCGAGGGCGGCATGGGGCACTACAAGATGTTCAAGAACTCCTGCGAGCCGCTGGGCATCGAGGTCGCCAAGGCCGGCTCGATCGACTACCTCCCGGAGACGACCGCCCTCGTGGAAGGGATCCGCACCCTCTTCCTGGAGGGCAGCGTCGAGGCGGCGCTCGGCGGGCACTACACGATCGAGCTCAGCGGCCTGCCGATGATCAACAGCTTCTACGAGGGCTTCCGCGCCCTTCCCGGATCGACCGTCGAGAGCATGGAGTACTTCTACCTCCACCTCCTGATCGAGCGCGAGCACGTGGAGTGGATCCACGCCGCGGTCGAACAGGCCACCGGCGGCCCGGAGTCGCGTGCCGAGATCGAGCGCGGTGCCCTGCTCATCGCGGGTCTGCTGGGCGACTTCTGGGGCGCGCTCCACCGCGAGCTGGTCCTGAAGCCGGTCGGGGTCTGATCCATGAGGCAACCCGATGGATTCCGCGTCATCGACGGGGACGGGCACGTCATGGAGCCCGACAGCATGTGGAGCGAGTACATCGATCCCGCCTTCCGCGACCGGGCGCCGCGCCGGGCACGGTCCGACGGGCAGGGCTGGGCCCAGATGCTCGTGGACGGCCGGCCGATGTACCGGCACTACCCGGACGAGCTGGTGGCGGAGTTCCAGCGCCGCACGATCGCGGAGTACGGCGAGTACGCGGCGCGGGGCTTCGACGCCCCGTCCCAGGTGAAGTCCCTGGACGACCAGGGGATCGAGATGTCGTTCCTCTACCCGTCGCTCGGGCTCGGCACGGTGGCGATCGACGGGATGGACCCGAAGCTGGCCGCCGCGATCTCCCGCTCCTACAACCGGTGGCTGGCGGACTTCTGCTCGCACGCCCCGGACCGGCTGAAGCCCGTCGCGCTGCTGAGCCTGCACGACGTCGGCCTGGCCATCGGTGAGCTGCGGTACGCGGTCGAGACGCTCGGGATGCGCTCGGTCATGCTCCGGCCCAACATGGTGTCCGGACGGTCGGTCGGGCACCCGGACACGGGGCCGTTCTGGGCCGAGTGCGCGGAGCTCGGGGTGTCCGTCAGCTTCCACGAGGGCTGTCACACCATGCTCCCCGCCGCCGGGGCCGACCGGTTCACCACGCACTTCGCCATGCACAGCGCCTGTCACCCCATGGAACAGATGATGGCGTTCATCGCGCTGGTCGACGGCGGCGTGATGGAGCGCCATCCGGACCTGCGGTTCGGCTTCATGGAAGCCGGCTGCGGCTGGGTGCCGTACCTGCTGTGGCGGATGGACGACCTGGAGTACCGCAACTGGAAGTTCCAGATCCCGGGCGTCAGGCACCGGCCCAGCGAGTACTTCCGGCGCCAGTGCTGGGTCAGCGCCGAGGGATGCGAGCCCTACCTCGACAAGCTCGCCCCGGACATCGGCACCGACCGGCTGCTCTTCGCGAGCGACTACCCGCACCCGGACCACGAGTTCGGTGAGGAACTGGAGGACGTGCTCAAGTCCCCGCTGTCCGAAGACGTCAAGCGGGCCATCCTGTGGGACAACCCCGCCGCGTTCTATGGCGTCGTCTGACCTGCTGCCGGTGTCCGGGGCCCTCGCGCCCCGGGCGCCGGCCCCGGACGTCTACACCCACACCGACGCGCTCGCCGAGCGGTACGCGGCCCTCAACCTGGGCCGCGGAGCACCGGACTTCGACGGCCCGCCGGTGCTCCGGCGCGCCGCGGCGGCCGCCATGCGGGCGGGCGTCAACCAGTATGTCCCCTCGGCCGGCCACCCCGAACTCCTCGCCACACTCGGCGCACTGGCGGTGCCCGCCGGCACGCGCTACGACCCGGGGACCGAGATCACCGTGACCGCCGGGGCCACCGAGGCGCTGGCGACGGCGCTGGAGACGCTGCTGCGGCCCGGCGACGAGGTCCTGATGCTGGAGCCGTTCTACGACTCCTACCCGGCGCTCGTCCGCAGGGCCGGCGGCATCCCCGTCCCCGTACCGCTCGTCCGCCGGGACGGCGGCTATGTCCTGGACGCCGACGCGGTGTCCGCCGCCGTCACCGCACGGACCCGGGTGCTGCTGCTCAACACCCCGCACAACCCCACCGGCTGGGTCGCGTCGGCCGCCGACCTGGAGGCACTCGGCGCGCTCGTGCTGCGCCACGGCCTGTACGCGGTGTGCGACGAGGTGTACGAGCAACTCGTCCACGTACAGGGGCAGGGGCCGAAGCAGGGAGAGGAGCTGGGGCTGGGGCTGGACGGCGGGCACCGGAGCATCGCGGCGCTGCCCGGCCTGCGGGAGCGCACCATCGTCTGCTCGGGGGCCTCCAAGTCCCTGAGCGTGTGCGGCTGGCGGGTGGGCTGGGCGTTCGCCCCGGCGAAGCTCACCGGGCCGCTGCGGGACGCCCACCGGATGCTGTCCTACTGCGCCCCCGCGCCCCTCCAGCTGGGGGTCGCCGCCGGGCTCGCCTGGGCCCACCGCACCGGCTGGTTCGACGTACAGCGACAGGAATACCTGGAGCGGCGCACCGCTCTGCTGGCCGGACTGGAAGCCGCCGGGATGCGGCCCGTCACTCCTTCGGGGGGATTCATGATCATGGCGTCCACGGGCGCGGCACTGCCCGCCGACCCACTGCGGGCCAATGAACTGCTGGCCCGCGACTACGGCGTGACCGGGCTCCCGCTCACCGGATTCCACCACCGGCCCGAGGCGGCGGACGGTCTGCTGAGGTTCGCGTTCTGCAAGGAACCGGGTGTACTCCAGGAGGCCGCGCGCCGCCTGTCGGCGCTCGCTCCGGCCACTGAGAAGGGGACACTCCCGGCATGATCACCGATGACATCGAACCCGCCGCCCGCGCAGCCGGGACGGTCCCCGGCCCGGACGCCCCCGTCGAGTCCGTCTGGGCCGGCTTCAGCACCGGGCACCGGGTGCTGGACACCGCCGAACTCGCCGAGCTGTGCACGGCGTTGCACGGCCACGGACCGGCCGGAGTGCCCGCAAGGGCGGCCCGGGAGCTGATCTCGTACACCGCGCCGGCGGACGCCGGCCCCGGCGCCCAGGCGCCGCCCGCGGTCATCCTGCACTCCGCGACCCGGACCACGCGCGGCTTCGACGGGGACCTCGCCGACGTCCGGGCCGGCCGGGACCCGTACGACGTGGCCGGATACCTGGAGAGCCGGGCGGTCTCCCTCGCCGCGGCGGGCGATCTCGCCGTGGGCCGGACCAGCCCCTGGCGGGACGCGGTGGACCACTACGGCGCCGACTCGCTCGACATCGGCCTGACCGACCACTACTACCTCTCCGACGCGCTGCTCACCGCGGCCGCCGCGCACGGGCCCGGCGGTACGGGCCCGCTGACCGCGCTGATCGACTGGCTCCGCGAGCGGCCATCGGCGGTGGTGCGGCTCTACGCACTGGACCCGGAGACCCAGGTGTTCCTGCTCTGGCTCAAGGAGCGGGCCGGTCTGGACGTGCTGTACGTGGACGCGAACAACCCCGTGGTCTCGGAGCGCTGGAACCGGAAGAACCACATCCATCCGACGGTCGCGGACGCCCTCACGGTCCCCGTCGACGGTCTCGGCCCGGCCGGGCTGCTGGCCGCGGAGCAGCGGCAGTCGGAGGCGTACCGGCTGCTGGGGATGGACGTGCCGGTCCTCCCCGGCTATCTGGTGCTCCGCACAACGGACGAGGAGTCCTTCGCCGACGGGCTGGTGGCCGCGGCCCGGCTCCTGGCCGGTCGGCACGGTCTGGAGCGCGGCTGCCTCAAGCCGTGCGAGGCGGGTGACGGGGCGCGGATCGTGCCGGGCCTCGCGCTGAAGGACGAGGCGGGCCTGCGGGCCCACGCCCGTGAGGCGTACCGGCACGGCGACGCCTATGTGCTGGAGGCCCACCTGGACTTCCTCCGCTGCGGCATCGGCGGCCGTGACTTCATCGTCAGCCCGTCCGGGCACATCCGGGGCGGTCAGGTCGCGCCGGGCATGACGCTCCAGCTGATGAACGGGGTCTCCTGGGAGGGCAATGTCACGCTCACCGCGCAGGACTGCGCGCGGATGGGGATGCCGGCGGAGCACCATGCGTCCATGACGCGTGCCATGGACGCGGTGCGTGACGCCTTTCGCGGTCCCGGCAGCGAGGCGCAGGGGTGCCGGGGCGGCATGGTCACCGGCGGCGTCGACTTCGGGGTCGGCCGGATCGGCGGGATCCACGGCGACGGGCTCGTGCTCGGGGCGATCGACTTCAACCTCTCCTCGCACGGCGCCGAGTACATGCGGGTGTTCCAGGACGAGGTGGCCGGGGACCCGGACGCGGGCCATGTGGCCACCCGGGTCTACCGGCCCGGCGCCGAGGCCGGCATGGCCGCGACCCGGGCCGCGGTGGAGCGGCTGACGCCCCCCGGGCGCCGGAGCAAGGTGGTGGCGAGCGTCCCCGGGCGCTGGGGCATGGTCGCCGTCACCGGCAGCGGCCTGGAGGACGCAGCCCTGGCCGCCGAGGCCCTGGTCGACGGATTGCGCGCGGCCTCGCTGGCCCGGGGACCGGCATGAGCGGTGACGGCATACCGGCGGATCCCCGCGCGGGCGGGAGCGCCGGTACGGCTCCGGTGACCGGCCGGGCCGGTCACCGGAGCGGGGCGGGATCCGTGGGGGCCGAGGATCGCGGCCCCCGGCTGGGCCGTCCGCGGCAGCCCGGTCACCGGCGCGGGGCGGGGTCAGCCGGGCCGGGGGAGCGTGATCGCCTGGGCCGTCCGCGGCAGCGCGGTCACCGGAGTGGGGTGGGGTCAGCCGGGCCGCAGGATCGCGGCCCCCGGCTGGGCCGTCCGCCGCAGCCCGGTCACCGGCGCGGGGTGGGGTCAGCCGGGCCGCAGGAGCGCGGAGACCGCCTGGGCCGTCCGCGGCAGCGCGGTCACCGGGGCGGGGTGGGGTCAGCCGGTCCGCAACAGTGCGGAGACCGGCTGGGCCGCCCGCAGCAGCGCCGTCACCAGGCGTTGGCTGCTCGCCGGATGGCCGGGCGGGAGCTCCTCCGGATGCCACTGCACCCCCACCGCGAACCAGTCCGCGTCGGCGCCCGCGGCCTCGATCGCCTCGGCCGTGCCGTCCGACGCCCGGGCGCTCACCCGCAGGCCGTCGCCGGCCACCCGGACCGCCTGGTGGTGGCGGCTGTTGGCGGGCAGCCGGCCGGCTCCCAGGATGCCGTGCAGCCGGCTGCCCGGGTCGACGACGAGCTCGTGGTGGCGGGTGGGTTCGCCCTCCGCCCCGCCGTGACCCACCGCCCCGCACTCGGTGGGCAGATCCCGCCAGAGCGTGCCGCCCAGTGCGGTGTTCAGCATCTGGGCACCCCGGCAGATGCCGAGCAGCGGCACCCGGTCCTGCCGGGCCCAGCGCGTCAGCAGCAGCTCCGCCCGGTCCAGCTCCGGATGCACCTCGCCCTCCGGCCCGGGCCCGCCGCCGTAGGAGCGGGGATCCAGGTCCATGCCGCCCGGGAGCAGCAGGGCGTCACAGTTCTCGTAGAGCACGCGCAATTTCCGCTCCGGCAGCGGGGGAATTCCCAGCGGAATTCCCCCGGCGGCCTCCACCGCGGTGAAGTAGGCCATGCTCTGCATCCATCGGTCCGCTTTTCCGGGACGCCTCCACGGGCGTAGCGGAACACCAACGACAGTGTCTCTCATGGCAGTTGATTGAATCACACGGATGAGGACTGGGGTATGGAGAGAAAGTATTCGCTCGTTGCGGTCGAAGGTGTCGACGGAAGCGGAAAATCCACCCTGGTGGAGAATCTCCGGAAGAGCCTCCGTGGCAGCGCGCGCGTGGAAGTGGCCCGCCCCGCAAGGGCGATGACCGCCGCATTCCAGGAAATGGCCGAGACCGGCCGTGCGGAGTCGGTTCTGTACCAGGACCGGATACCCGCCGACTTCCGGCACGGCACCTATCTCCTGGAGACCGTCGTGCAGTTCCGCTACTGCCGGGAGCGGTTCGAGCGAGCCGATGTCGTGCTCTTCGACCGGTGGTTCCAGACCTGGGACGTGTACTGCGAGGAGATCGTCGAGCACCGCGACTGGATGGAGCGCCTCGCCGCCTCCGCGCCCCGGCCCGACCTCCTCCTGTGGGTCCGGGTGGACCCCGAACTGGCCTGCCGCCGGCTCGTGGAACGGCAGGACCGCTGGGCGCGGATCTACTCCCCGGCCGCCCTGCTCGACAAGATCACCCGGCTGACCGGGCGGTATGAGACGGTCATGAAGGAGACCGGCGCCGACCTCGTGGTGCTCGACGGCGCGCAGCCGCCGCAGCAGGTCCTGGCCGAGGCCCGCAAGCACACCGGCGCGCTGCTCGACGCCCGCCGGGACGCCCTCCCGGCCACCGCCGCGCGGGAGGCCTGAGATGGAGACCCTGCAGAGCGTCCGCACCCGGCGCAGCGCCCCCCGCCTCGGGGCTCCCGCACCGGACGACAGGGAGCTGCTCGTCCTGCTGGAGGCCGCGATGGGCGCCCCGGACCACGGCCGGCTGCTGCCCTGGCGGCTGGTCTCGCTGCGGGAAGGGGAGCGGGAACGGCTGGGGCGGGAACTCGCGGCATGCGCGGGCCAGGACCCGGAGGCGCGGCGGCGCGCCGCCGCCAAGACGCTGCGCGCCCCGCTGCTCGTCGCGATCGTCCTGTCGCCGGTGGACCATCCGAAGATCCCGCGCTGGGAGCAGCTGGCGTCCGCCGCCGCCGTGGTCAGCACCCTGTCCCTGCTGCTCCACGACCGGGGATACGCCTCGATCTGGCGCACCGGCCCCGCCATCGAGGACCCGGGGGTACGGACCCTGCACGGCCTGGCCGGCGGTGAGCAACTGCTGGGCTGGCTGTACGTGGGCACGGCCGCGGGCGCCGCACCGCCGCGTCCGCGTACCGACCCGGGGCGGTATCTCAGCGCCCTCACCGGCCTGGGGTCGCGGGCCCTGTCGGAGGGCGGGCGGTGAGCGTCGAACCGCAGGAGCTGCGCCGGGCGATGTCGGCCGTCCCCGCCGCGGTGAGCGTGGTCACCACGCTGGCCCCCGACGGCTCGCCACGGGGCTTCACCGCGACCTCCGTGGTCTCCCTGTCCCTCGACCCGCCGCTGGTCCTCGTCTGTGTCGGCCGTACGAACTCCTCGCACCGCGCGTTCGTGCGCGGCCGCGGATTCGCCGTCAACGTGCTTGCCGCGCACCACCCGTCCCTCGCGGCGAGGTTCGCCCGGGAACCTGCCGGAACGCGTTTCGAGGACGGCGATTTCGCCTTTTCGCCGGAGGGATTCCCGGTCCTTCCGGACGCCGTTGTCCAGCTCTCCTGCGAGCGCCACGAGGTGCTGGACGGCGGTGACCACGACATTCTGATCGGCCGTGTCGTGGGAATCGGGGGAACGGGCGGCGACCCCTTGATGTACGGCCGCAGACAATACCTGACTTTGTCTCGATTGCCCCCCTGTCCGGTCACCGCCACCGTCGTATCCGAGGGTCTGAGTGCCTAGCCCGTCCGGCCGCGGAAACGGGAGGATGAAGAGGCCCGGCCGGCAGATACGTCGGTGGGTTCGTAATTCCGTCAAGACAAAGATTGGTGGAACGACATGAATCCCGACATCAAGCTCGGCGAGTTCAACGAGAAGGAGTTCACCGACTCCTCCGTGAACAACATGATGCGGTTCACGGACTTCTCGCCGCTGTCGCGGACCGAGGAGAGCGCGGCCGAGAGCGCCATCGCTCTTCACTGATCGGATCCGAGGACCGCCGGGGCGGGCCGCACGGCCGGCCCCGGCGATTCCGGTGATCTCGGCGATTTCGGCGGAGGGGTACGGAGTGCGAAACGCGTTCTGCACGATGGCGGGCCCGGCGGCCGGAGGACCGGCCTCCCCGGGTGTGTACGCGCTCGGGCTGAGCACCCAGGAGGTGGACGGCTGCGACCGGGAGGCCCTCGTCCATCTGATCGGCCGGCTGGTGCGCCGCGCCGGTGAGCTGCCCGCGACGACGGTACGAGAGCTCCCGCAGGACACCCCGACGGCGATCGGCGCCCCGGACGGTGGCTGGCTGGCCGTGGTCAACACGGCTGCGGAGAACGCGGGCTGGGTGGTCCTGGACCCGTCCGCCTCGGCGCTGGCCCGGCTCGGCTCCGGCAGGCTCGTGCTCTGCGGCAGCCCCGGCGCCACGCTCACCCATGTGCCGGCGGCCTGCGCCGACCGGCTGCCACCCGCGCCCGCCCCGCAGTGGGGCACCAGCGCGCCGGGAAGGAGCCCCCATGTCTGAGCGCGGCCGCATCATCGTCGTCGACGACTTCTACGCGGAGCCCGGCAAGGCCCGGGAGTTCGCGCTCTCCCACAACTACCGCAGCGCCGCCGCGTACAACTACCCCGGCTGGCAGAGCGAGAAGATGCTGCACAGCCCGGCCCTCATGGAGGCCTTCGCCGGACTGACCGGACATCAGGTCGACGTGGACGCCGACTCGTTCACCTTCGGCGGTTTCAGGCTGGCGACCGAACAGACCGGCCGGCTGGCCAACGTGCACGCGGACCAGGCGGCGGACTGGGCCGCCATGGTCTATCTGACGCCGGACGCCCCGGACAGCGCCGGTACGGGCTTCTTCCGGCACCGCAGGACCGGTCTGGAGCGGCCCCCGACCGACGCCGAGGCCCGCGCCGCGGGATACGGCGACGCCTTCGCGTACGAACAGGCCGTCATCATCCCCGAGTACGCCGACGCCGGCGCGTGGGAGCTCATCGAATGGGTGGCCCCCGTCCACAACCGGCTGATCCTGTTCCAGGGCTGCGAGCTCTACCACGCCTCGCTCGGCGGCTGCGGAAGCACTCCGGCCGACGCCCGGCTGACCCACATCTTCTTCTTCAACGAGATCGCCCGCAGAGGACCGGTGTCCCTGCGCGACGGCTCCCGACCCCTGCCCGCCGGCGCCGGACGATAGGACACCGTGGTGCGCACCCTCCTCTCCGCCGTCGCACACGACCTGCCGGCCGCGGCGACGTTCGTCGCCCTCTCCGGGGCACTGCTCACCCGCGAGGGCGAGAACATCGTGGAACCCGGGCTCCCGGGAGACCCGTTCTCCCCCTCACGGCACATCGCCACCGCACCCGACGCCGCCCGGCTGCGGGCGGTGTCCGGCCTCGGGCTGCGCACCCTGGCCCTCGTCACCGAGCATGACGCCGGGCCCGCAGACGTGCAGCGGCTGGTTCTGCACACCGTCCTGGACGGCTGGAACCTGGTGTGCGTCCACGGCCGTGAACTCGACCTGAGCGGGGCCGACCTGCGCGGCGCGGCTCTCGCCCACGCCGACCTGCGGGGCGCGGACCTGAGCGGTGCGGACCTGAGGGGCGCGGACCTGGAACGGGCCGACCTGCGCGGCGCCCGGCTCGACGGCGCGGACCTGCGCGGCGCGGTGCTCAAGCGCACGAACCTCATCGAGGCCGGGCTGCGGGAGGCGGACCTGCGCCGAGCCGACCTCAGCCACAGCGACTTCCGAGGTGCGGTGCTGGACCGGGCGGCGCTGCGCGGAGCCGAGGTGTGGTCGGCCTTCGTCGGCCACGCGTCGATGAAGGACACCTACCTGGACGGCGTCGACATGTCCCGGGCCGACGAACGAGGAAGGACGGCCACCGATGAGGATGCCGCGCGGTCGGACGGCCGCGGCCCCGCCCCGGACGGTGAGTGAGCCCCCGCCCGCCGCCGTACGCAGACTGCTGCTCGCCCTGCTGCTGAACTTCGGGATCACCAGCGTCGCCTGCTACGCCCTGCTGCCCGTTCTGCCGGTGCTGCTGGAGGGCTGGCGGGCCGGTCCGCTCTCCGTCGGCGCGGTGCTCTTCCTCTTCAGCGCGCTGCGGTTCTGCGGGTTCGTCCTGGTCGACCGGGTGGACTTCAGCCGCGTACGGCCCGTCCTGACGCTCTCACTCGCCTCGGCCGCCGCCATGGTGGGCGTCGCGGCCCTGGTGCAGAGCCGCCGCATCGCAGTCGTCGCCCTGCTGCTCGGGGTCGCCGTGTGCATGAGCGTCAACTCGGTCACCGTGCGCACCTGCGTCGGCGAGTACGTGACCGATCCCGGGGAACGGGTGGCCGCCTACGCCCGCCTCATGGTCGTCACCAACCTCTGCTCGGCCGCGGGACCGATGCTCGGGGCCGTGCTCTTCTTCCGTTCCCCGGACGTCTGGCTGCTCGTCGTCGCCGCCGTCTTCGCGCTCTCCGCCCTGGTCACCGCGGTGGCCGTGCCGGCCGGACTCCGGCTGCGGACCGAACGGGGGAAGGCCGCGGGCGGCTGGCTCCGCACGGCGGCCGGCAACCGTGAGATGCGCCGCACCGCCGTGGCCTCGTTCCTCTGCTTCGTCCTCTACTCGCAGCTGTTCTCCGCGATGCCGCTGTACGTATTCGGAACCGGCCGCCCCGCCCTGGCCGGCTCGCTCTTCCTGCTCAACGCGGCCCTCGTGGTGGTGCTCCAGGTCCCCGTGGGCCGGATCGCCGGCCGGCACATGGCACACCGCGAAGGCGCCTTCCGGATGTTCGGCGTGGTCGCCCTGTTCATGGCCGCGTCCTTCGCGGTGACCGGGGCGGCGCACCTGAACCTGCCCGTACTGCTCGCCGGCATCGTCCTTTTCACCCTGGGCGAGACGGTCCTGGGCGCGATGAACGACCAGGCGTTCGTGGCGGTGAAGGGCGAACTGGACACCCTCTCCGCGGTGAAGTCGCGCATGCTCGTCACGGCGCTCGGTCAGTCCGTGGGCGCGTTCATGGGCGGCAGCCTGGCCCTGGCCACCGCCCACACCTGGGACTTCGCCGTGTACTGGTACGCGGCGGCCGCACTCGGCACCGCGGTGGCCGCAGCCGCCCGGCTGCACGCCCGGCGCCGTCCCGCGGTCAGCGGCCGGAGCCCGGCCGCAGCCCCCTGAACCGCTCCACGGCCTCCCTCCGACAGCACCTCCGCGCGCTTGCAGAAGGCGAAGCGCACAAGAGAAACCCCATGCGCACGACCGGCAGGGTGCTGAATAGTTGCTGCATGGATGCGATCGATGCCGCACGTGCCGTTGTGAAGGACCACCACCCCGACGCCCGAGCCGCGTTCCTGGGAGGAAGCGTCCTGACGGCCCGCCGTACGGCGACGTCGGACCTCGACATCGTGGTGCTCCTTCACGGTTCCCCAGCCCCGTACCGGGCGAGCCTCCAGCACGGTGAGTGGCCGGTGGAGATGTTCGTGCACACCGAGGCAACGTGGCACGCGTACGTCGAGCGCGAAGTGCGCAAGCGCCGGTCACCACTCCTCTGGATGTGTGCCGACGGACTGCTGCTCCTCGACGCCGATGGAGTCGGGGCGCGCCTCGCAGCGCAGGCCCGGAAGCTGACCGTCGCGGGGCCACCCCCGGTGTCCGCCGAAGAGATCGATGACCGCCGCTACGCGATCACCGACCTCCTCGACGACCTCGCGGGGAGCACCGACCGGAGCGAACGACTGTTCATCGCCACCGAACTGGTCAGACGAACCGGCGAGTTGGCGCTGGCCGTGGGCGGATCCTGGAACGGGGGCGGGAAGTGGCTCGCACGCCGTCTCGAGACCATGGCACCGGAGCTCGCCATGCGGCTGCACGACGGCATGCGTGAAGTACTTGAGGGGCGGATCGAATCCCTCGTGGCAGCCGTGGCCGAGGTGCTGGAGCAGGCCGGCGGCCGGTTGTGGGCCGGGTACAAGCGCGGTGGAACTCCATGAACGAGGCCGCCGCAGGTCGCCAGGCCCGCGTTGGAGTGGCCGCGCACAGCTGAGTGGCCTGTTGTTCGCCGTCTTCCCCCACCGGCGTCCTCCCACGTGGTGAATGTGCGGGCCGACCCCGTCCGTTGGAGGGCGAAGCGCGATGCGACGTTCTGTCCGGGTCCGGGCCCACAAGCGTGACTACCGCCGTTGCAGGCGGGTAGCGGCCTCGCGCAGGACGTCCGTTCTCTTGCAGAAGGCGAAGCGGACCTGGCTCCGGCCGACCTCCACGTCGTCGTAGAAGACCGAGTTGGGGACTGCGACCACACCGCACCTCTCCGGGAGGCTGCGGCAGAAGGCCAGAGCGTCCTTCTCGCCGAGGGCGGCGATGTCGGTGGTGATGAAGTACGTGCCCTGGGGGCGGAAGACCTCGAAGCCCGCTTCGGTGAGTCCGCCGGCGAGGATGTCGCGCTTGGCACGCAGGTCCTCGCGGAACCCGCTGAAATAGTCGTCCGGCAGGCGAAGGGCTTCCGCGACCGCGTACTGGAACGGCCCGGACGACACGTACGTCAAGAACTGCTTCGTCGTGCGGATGGCCGCTACCAGCGGGGCGGATGCGGTGACCCAGCCAACCTTCCATCCCGTGAACGAGAAGGTCTTGCCGGCCGAGGAGATGGAGACGGTGCGGTCGCGCATTCCGGGGAAGGAGATGAGCGGGGTGTGCTCGCCTTCGAAGACCAGGTGTTCGTATACCTCGTCCGTCACCACGATCAGGTCCCGTTCGACCGCCAGCTCGGCGATGGCCCTCAGCTCCTCCCGGGTCAGCACCATGCCCGTCGGGTTGTGCGGGGAGTTGAGAAGCAGCAGGCGGGTGCGGTCCGTGACCGCGTCGCGGAGGGCGTCGAGGTCCGGGCGGAACGCGGGCGCGTGGAGGGTCAGGGGAACACGGGTCGCGCCTGCCATGCTGATGCAGGCCGCATAGGAGTCGTAGTACGGCTCGAAGGCGATGACCTCGTCGCCCGGCTCCAGCAGGGAGAGCATCGTGGCGGCGATGGCCTCGGTTGCGCCGGCGGTGACCAGGACCTCCGTGTCGGGATCGAAGGCCAGGCCGTAGAAACGCTGCTGGTGCTCGGTGACGGCCGAGCGCAGCTCGGGGATTCCGGGACCGGGCGGGTACTGGTTTCCCTTGCCGTCCCGCAAGGCGCGGACGGCGGCCTCGCGGATCTCCTCGGGGCCGTCGGTGTCGGGGAAGCCCTGGCCCAGGTTGATCGCGCCCGTCGCGGTCGCCAGTGCCGACATCTCCGCGAAGATCGTTGTCCCGAGTCCGTTCAGCCTTCGGTTCAGCAGTGGCCTGGTGTTCATGTCTCCACCGTTCTCACTCGGGTACCCGTCGATCCTCTGGGGACCATCCTGACCCATGGCCGCTCCGTCATCCGGGGCGGAAGCTCTGGAGTTGCTCAAGTCTGCTTTGGCCGTGCGGGGGCGGGGGCATCCCCCCTCCACGCAGGAATCGGTGCGGAGCGGGGGGCCTCGCTTCGGGGGACGGAAGGACGTGAGGTCCGTGGGTGGTGTGTTCGTGGCGGGGATCGTGATCGTGGCGGTCGTCGTCTTCGGTGCGTCGATGGTGAGCAGCGCGAACCGGGGCAAGGCGTCGTCACGGCGCGGGCGCCGCGGTGCGGCCGGTGGCGCCGGTGGCGCCGGTGGCAGCTGGTGGGCCGGCGGCGGGGGCGGCGGCTCGTCCTGCGGCAGTGGCAGTGGCGGCGGGCACTCGGGCGGCCACTCCGGAGGCCACTCGTGCGGCGGCGGTCATTCGTGCGGCGGGGGGTCGTCCTGCGGCGGAGGGGGCGGATGCGGCGGAGGCAGCTGACACGGGGCAGCTGGTCCGCGGACGGGCAGGGGCACAACGGCCCGGTGCCCGCGAGGTGCCCGGCGGGGGCGGGACGGCCCGGAACGGCCGAAGGTCCCGAGTCCCGTCGGGCACCTATTTGTTGAGCCCTGCGGCGAGCCTGCGGTGAACAGATGAGCGGAAGGCCCCCGAGGGGATGGAAACCCCGTCAAGTTGGGCAAAAACGCTGTGAGTGAGGCGTAGTTCGTGATTCCCTCGGTTGAGAGAACATTCAGCCCTAGGACCCCAGTTGGACCTGATCGGGCGCTTCCCACCTCCCACGTGCATCACGTCGGAGGCGTCCCCTGTCCATGGGTCCATGTGTGTTTTGCGGAGCCGACCCATGCTCACGACCCTTCATACGGCCTATTCCGACACCCGAGCCGCCGATCTGGCCTGGGCGCTGGGGCGTGAACCGCTCCCGGCGCTGGCAGTGCTCGATCTCCATCTGTCCGGTGCGCAACTGCAGTTGCGTCTGCTCGGAGCATCCCATCAGGTGCTTCTCGAGGAGGAGCACGGCAGTTGCTCCGAGACCGTCGCCTGTATCCCCGGCAGCAGCACCCCGCTGCCCCTCGGGGTCTCCAAGCGGCTCGGCGACTGGGACTACGAGTTCGCCGCGCGTGTCGAGACCCTCGGTGCGGGTTCCTTCGCGGGGCGCGCGCAGGAGCTCCTGGCGCTCGTCGCCGACCACCCCCACGGGCTGGCCGGGACGTTCCCGGGCAGCCCGCACGCCTTCACCGCCATGCTCGCCCAGCGGACCGAGGGCCAGGTGCGGTGGCGCACATGGCATGCGTACCCGCAGGAGGGACAACTGGTGGTGACGCGGACCCGGGTGGGGGTGCGGATGCCCGCGGGGGCGCTGTGACGGGGGCGAACTCCCTTGCGGGTGCTCCACTTACATCCTTGTGGGTGACAAGCGGCGACGTGTCAGTGACGTAGCGTTCGCGGCATGATCGACCAGCAGGTGTCGCTGCGAGGGGGCGCGGCGCGGCTTCCCGTGCGACCGAGGACCGGTCGGTATCTCGTGCTGGCCGCTGTCTTCGTCTGCGCCGCCTGCGGTCTGGTGTACGAGCTCGAACTGGTCGCGCTCGCCTCGTATCTGATCGGCGACTCCGTCACCCAGGCGTCCGTCGTGCTCTCCGTGATGGTGTTCGCCATGGGGATCGGCTCGCTGCTCGCGAAACGTTTACGCGGCCGCGCCGCAGTGGGCTTCGGCCTGATCGAGGCGGTGCTCGCGCTGGTCGGGGGCTTCTCCGCGCTGGTGCTCTACGCCTCGTTCGCCTGGATCGGGGAGTCGCGGTACGCGCTGGTCGGCTTCTCGCTGACGATCGGGGTCCTGATCGGTGCGGAGATCCCGCTGCTGATGACGCTGATCCAGCGGGTGGACCGGCAGGACGCGGGCGGGGCCGTCGCCGATCTCTTCGCCGCCGACTATGTGGGGGCGCTGGTCGGCGGGCTGGCGTTTCCGTTCCTGCTGCTGCCGATGTTCGGACAGCTCACCGGGGCGCTGTTCACCGGTGCGGTCAACGCGGCGGCGGGCGGGGCGCTGGTGCTGTGGGTGTTCCGGCGGGATCTGACGGCCCGTTCCCGGTGGCTGCTGATCGCCGTCAATGTGACGGTGATCGCCGTGCTGGCCACGGCCGCGGTGCTGGCCGACGACTTCGAGCGGGCGGCGAGGCGTGCGGTGTACGGGGACCAGGTGCGGGTCGCGGTGCAGACCGACGTCCAGGAGGTCGTGCTGACCGGGGCGGGGCAGAGCTCCCTGGACCTCTATCTGGACGGGCGGCTGCTGGTCAGCGCGCGCGACGAGTACCGCTACCACGAGGCGCTGGTCCATCCGGCGATGAACGGCCCGCACGCCCGGGTGCTGATCCTGGGCGGCGGCGACGGGCTGGCGGCCCGTGAGGTGCTGCGTTACCCGGATGTGCGGGGCGTGACGCTGGTGGAGCTGGACCCCGCCGTCACCCATTTGGCCCGCACCGACCACGCGCTCTCCGCGCTGAACGCGCACGCCTACCGCGATCCGCGGCTGACGGCGGTGACCGGGGACGCGTTCACCTGGCTGCGGACGGCCCATGGACGCTACGACGTGGTGATCTCCGATCTGCCGGATCCGGGGATCACGGCCGGCACGAAGCTCTATTCGGCGGAGTTCTACGGCTTGGTCGCCGAGGCTCTCGCACCGGGCGGCCGGCTGGTGGTGCACGGGGGGCCGGCGGTCAGCCGGCCCCGTACCTACTGGACGGTGGAGGCCTCGATGCGGGCGGCGGGCCTGCATACGTGCCCCTATCGGGTCAGTGGGCGCGACACGGGCTTCGCGCCGGGGCCGGACCGGGTCACCGGCCGGCCGGCGGGGAGCCACGGCTGGGGATTCGTGCTGGCCCGGGCCGGCGGGAGGCCCGCGCTGGGCCTGGACCCCGGGGCGCCGGAGCTGCGGTCCCTGACGGGGGCGGCGCTGCGGGAGGCCGGGCGGCGGGCCGAGGCGGGGCGGCTGCGGGGGCAGGAGCCGTCGACGCTGGTGCACCCGCGGTACTGGGAAGGGCAGTGAGCGGTGAGCTGCCCGGCGGGGCGGCTGCCGGTGGTGCCGGGGGGACCGAAGCGCTGACGTGATGGCCGGGGCTGAGTAGGCTCGGTTTCCATGGAGCATGAGGTGTTCGTTCCGGTTCCGGTCCCGGCCCTTCGGCGGACGTTGAGCGATCCCGTCCGGGTCGCGCGCTGTGTGCCGGGGCTTCAGCAGGACGCCGACGCGTCCGCGGGCCCGCTGTCCGGCCGGCTCAAGGTCCGGGCCGGCGGCCACACCATCACCTACCGGGGCGTGCTGCGTCTCACCCCGCTGCCGGGCGGTCCGGACGCGGACCACGCGTACGGCGTCTCGGTGACGGGCGAGGGGGTGGAGGCCCGTGGCGGCGGATCGGCGGAACTGGCTCTGACCCTCCGCCTGGCGGAGCGCGACGGGGGTACGGCGATCGCGTTCGAGGGCACGGTGAGCGGTGACGGCCGGCTCGTCGAACTGGAGCCCGCGGCCGCGCTGTCGGCGGCCCACCGCCTGCTGGACCGGTTCACTCAGCAACTGGTGACGGAGTCGCTCGCCGCGCCCGAGGGGGCGGACCGGGCCGGTCCCGTCGCCGGCGCCGATGCCGATGCCGAAGCTGACGCAGAAGCCGAAGCCGAAGCCGATGCCGATGCCGAAGCTGACGCAGAAGCCGCCGGCACCGCTGTCGCCGCGGAGGAGCTGGCTGTCGGTGAAGCGGTGGAGAAGGCCCTTGAGGAGGCCGCCGAGGAGTCGGACCAGACCGGCCCCGGGCCCTCGGCCGGCGCGGACGAGGCACCGCCCACGCACGAGGCCGCCGCGGACGAGGCGCCGGCCGGGGAGCCGCAGACCGGCTCGCCCGCCGGGGAGCCGCAGCCCGGCAAGGACTCGCTCTTCGACACCCCGGTGCCGCCACCGGCGCTGGACCCGGTGGCCGGGATCGAGTTCACCGTTCCCGATGTGCCGCCGGCCGAGGCCGCGCACGCACGGCGCACCATGATCGGGCGTAGCGCCGAGGAGGTCGACCACGCCCCGCCGCGCGGCCGGTACGCACCCGTGCCGTCGCCCGAGTCGACCGGGGCGGGGGCCACGCTCCGCTGGGTGGCTCCGGCGGCCGCTCTGGCTCTCGCCTCCGCCGTGGTGGTGGGCCGGGCGCTGCGGCGCCGGAGGTAGCCGCGCCAGTAGGGTCGTCGTGTGAGCAGCAGCGAGAAGGACGTCCGGCTGTCCGTCGGCGACACAGAGTTGACCGTGAACCCCGCCAACGGCTGCCGTATCAGCAGCCTGCGGATCGGCGGCACCGAACTGCTGCGGCAGGGGGAGCGGTACGGCTGTTTCCCGATGGTTCCGTGGTGCGGGCGCACCGAGAACGGGCAGTTCCACAACGGCGGTGTGCTGCACCGGCTGCCGCTGACCGCGCCGCCGCACGCGATCCACGGAACGGGCCGTGACACCGCCTGGCGTACCGCGCTGGAGAGCGGGACGCAGGCCTCGTTCTACTACGACCTGGCCGACCCCTGGCCGTATCCGGGCCGGGTGACGCAGACCTTCGAACTGGCCGATGACTCACTCACGTTGGCGTTCGGCGTCGAGACGTACGGGGACTCCTTCCCGGCGCAGGCGGGCTGGCACCCGTGGTTCCGGCGCAACCTCGGCGGTGAGGACGTGCGGATCGCCTTCGACGCGGACTGGCAGGAGGAGCGGGGCGAGAACCATCTGCCGACCGGCCGCCGGATCCCTCCCCTGGCCGGTCCGTGGGACGACTGCTTCGGGATGTCCGACGGGGTGGATGTCACCCTCACCTGGCCCGGAGAGCTGGAGCTGACCGTGAAGAGCCGGACCGAGTGGGTCGTGGTCTACGACGAGCAGGCCGAGGCGGTCTGTGTGGAGCCGCAGTCGGGCCCGCCGAACGGGCTGAACACCGCGCCCCGCTACGTCACCCCGATCGATCCGCTGGAGATCGCGACGACCTGGAGCTGGCGCAGGCTCTGAGCACGGCCTGAACGGCGCTCTGCGCCTGCCCTGGCGGGGCAGGCCCGTGTGCGAGCTGGCGCCGTGTGCGAGGAGGGCGCCTTATCCTCGTAGCCATGACTGACGTACGTGCTGAGCTGTTGCAGCAGATCAAGGACAAGGCCGTGGTTCACGGCAAGGTGACGCTCTCCTCCGGCATCGAGGCCGACTGGTACATCGATCTGCGCCGCATCACGCTGGACGGCAAGGCCGCTCCGATGGTCGGTCAGGTCATGCTCGACGCGACGGCGGAGCTGGACTACGACTGTGTGGGCGGTCTGACGCTGGGCGCCGACCCGGTCGCCACCTCGATGCTGCACGCCTCCGCCGCCCGGGGCCAGGAGCTGGACGCCTTCGTCGTCCGCAAGGCGCAGAAGGCCCACGGGATGCAGCGCCGGATCGAGGGCACGGACGTCAAGGGCCGCCGCTGCCTCGTCGTCGAGGACACCTCGACGACCGGTGGTTCCCCGCTGACCGCGGTCGAGGCCGTGCGTGAGGCGGGTGGCGAGGTCGTCGCCGTCGCCGTGATCGTGGAGCGGGGCGCGGCTCCGGCCATCGCCGAGGCGGGCCTCCCGTACGTCCATGTGTACTCGGTCCCGGACCTCGATCTGTCCTGACCTGCGGTTTTCTTCGAGGGCGGCCTGTTTCACGTGAAACAGGCCGCCTTTGTCGTACCCCCGCAGAGCCCGTCCGCGAATGCTGGGGGAGTACGCCGGGTGGAGCCGGGGCCAGAGTCTGGGAAGATGGGGGCGACGATGACGTCGCCCCCAGGTCAGGGACCCAGCAACGCACACCCGCACATCCCAAGGAGCGGACAGATGCCCATCGCAACCCCCGAGGTCTACGCCGAGATGCTCGACCGGGCGAAGGCAGGCAAGTTCGCCTACCCGGCCATCAACGTGACGTCGACGCAGACCCTGCACGCTGCGCTGCGCGGTTTCGCTGAGGCCGAGAGCGACGGCATCGTCCAGATCTCCACCGGTGGGGCGGAGTTCCTGGGCGGCCAGTACAACAAGGACATGGTCACGGGCGCTGTCGCCCTCGCCGAGTTCGCGCACATCGTCGCCGCTAAGTACGACATCACGGTCGCACTGCACACCGACCACTGCCCCAAGGACAAGCTGGACACGTATGTGCGTCCGCTGATCGAGGTCTCCGCGGAGCGCGTCGCCAGGGGTCTGAACCCGCTGTTCCAGTCCCACATGTGGGACGGTTCGGCCGAGACGCTGGCCGACAACCTGGCCATCGGCCAGGAGCTGCTGGCCAAGGCCGCCGCCGCCAAGATCATTCTTGAGGTCGAGATCACCCCGACCGGTGGCGAGGAGGACGGCGTCACGCACGAGATCAACGACGAGCTGTACACGACCGTCGACGACGCGCTGCGTACCGCCGAGGCGCTCGGTCTGGGCGAGAAGGGCCGCTACCTGCTGGCCGCGTCCTTCGGCAACGTGCACGGCGTCTACAAGCCGGGCAACGTCGTGCTCCGCCCCGAGCTCCTCAAGGACCTCCAGGAGGGCGTCGCCGCCAAGTACGGCCAGGTCTCCCCGTTCGACTTCGTCTTCCACGGCGGCTCCGGCTCCACTGCCGAGGAGATCGCCACCGCGCTGGAGAACGGCGTCGTGAAGATGAACCTCGACACCGACACCCAGTACGCCTTCACCCGCCCGATCGTGGACCACATGTTCCGCAACTACGACGGTGTGCTGAAGGTCGACGGCGAGGTCGGCAACAAGAAGGTCTACGACCCGCGCAGCTGGGGCAAGTCCGCCGAGGGCGGTATGGCCAAGCGCGTCACGGCGGCCTGCGCCGACCTGCGGTCCACCGGCACCAAGCTGAAGTAATTTCCGTACGGATGTCTGCGTGGGCCCGGTACCCCTTGGGGTGCCGGGCCCATGGCATACCCGTGCCCGGCACGCATGAGTGAAGGAGCAGCTGTGAGCAGCACGCCGTACGACTTCGATACCGTGATCGACCGCCGCGGTACCTGGTGCGTCCAGTGGGACGGGGTCGCGGACCGGTTCGGGGTGGACGGGCTGCTGCCGTTCACCATCTCGGACATGGACTTCGCGACGGCCCCCGAGGTGCTGGCCGCGCTGCGGGCCCGGCTCGACCACGGCGTATTCGGGTACACGGACTGGCGGCACGACGACTTCCGGTCGGCGATCGCCCACTGGTACGCGACCCGGTACGGCACCACGATCGACACCGGCCGGCTGGTGTACGGGCCTTCCGTGCTCAGCCAGTTCTCGCAGCTGCTCCAGATGTGGACGGCCGAGGGGGACGGCGTGGTCGTCCACACCCCGACGTACGACGGCTTCCGCAAGGCGATCACCGGGCTCGGACGGGAGCTGCGGGGGGTCGGGCTGGGGGACACGGCCGCGCTGGAGCGGGAGCTCGCACGGGAGGACAGCACGGTCCTGGTGGTCTGCTCACCGCACAACCCGTCGGGGCGGGTGTGGACGGAGGCGGAGCTCGCGGAGATGGCGTCGCTCGCCGCACGCCACGGGGTCGCCGTGATCAGCGACGAGATCCACGCGGACTTCGTGCACGACGGCCGCCCGCACGTGCCGTGGACACGGGTGGGCGGTGACGAGCGCTGGGCGCTCATCACCTCCGCCTCGAAGTCGTTCAACTTCCCGGCGCTGACCGGTTCGTACGGGCTCATCGGCCGCCCGGAGGACCGGACGGAGTACCTGCGCCGGATGGAGACCGCGGAGGGCCTGGCCTCGCCCGCGGTTCTCTCGCTGACCGCGCACATCGCCGCGTACCGGGACGGCGGGGCGTGGCTGGACGCGGTGCGTGAGTACGTCGCCGGGAACCTGGCACTCGTCGCGGAACGCCTGAACACGGCGTTCCCCGGCCTGGAGTGGGAGCCGCCGCAGGCCGGATACCTGGCCTGGATCGACCTGCGCCGCGCGGGCGTCGAGGATGACGAGGCACTTCAGCGCGTGCTGATCGAGCAGGAGCGCGTCGCGGTGATGCCGGGGGGCGTCTACGGGGCGGACGGGTTCGTGCGGCTGAACGTCGGGTGCGCGCGGAGCAAGGTGGAGGCGGGGCTGGCGGCGCTGATCCGGGGGGTCGAGGCGGTGCGGGGCGCCGCGTAGCGGCGGTGAGCGGTGTCGCGGTGCGGTGTCGCGGTGCGGTGGGGGGGGCGGTGCGGGCTTGAAGGGGCCGGGTGTGCCGGGTGGCCCTTCGGGGCGTTGGCGTTGATGCTGAGGCCATGGCGGAGAGATCAGCAGACCCCACCGGCCTTCGCGTCGCCTCCCCCGCCGGCCGCTGGGTCGTCCTCACGACCGTGCTCGGGTCGAGCATGGCCATGCTCGACTCCACCGTCATCAATGTCGCCCTGCCCCGCATCGGCGAGGACCTCGGCACCGACCTGGCCGCGCTCCAGTGGACCGTCAACGCCTACATGCTGACCCTCGCCGGGCTGATCCTGCTCGGGGGAGCGCTCGGTGACCGGTACGGGCGGCGCCGGGTCTTCGTCATCGGCGTCGTGTGGTTCGCCGTCGCCTCGCTGATCTGCGGCATCGCGCCCAACGCCGCCGTGCTCATCGCCGCCCGAGCCCTCCAGGGCGTCGGCGGTGCGCTGCTCACTCCCGGGTCGCTGGCCCTGATCCAGGCGAGCTTCCACCCGGACGACCGGGCGCGCGCGGTCGGGCTGTGGTCCGGGTTCGGCGGGGTCGGGGCCGCCGTCGGGCCGTTCGTGGGCGGATGGCTCGTCGACGGGCCCGGCTGGCGCTGGGTGTTCCTGCTCAACCTGCCCCTCGCCGCTGTCTGTGTGCCCATCGCCCTGCGTCACGTACCGGAGTCCCGCAACCCCTACGCGCACGGCCGCTTCGACGTGCTCGGGGCCGCCCTCGGGGCGCTCTCGCTCGCGCTGGTGACGTATGCGCTGATCGAGGCCCCGGGCCAGGGCGCCTCACCGGCCGTGATCGGGTCGGCGGTGGGCGGGGTGCTGCTCGGGGTCGCGTTCGTCGGGGTCGAGCGGCGGCGGCCGGACCCGATGCTGCCGCCGTCGGTGTTCGCGTCCCGGCAGTTCACCGCCGTCAACATCGTCACCCTCTGCGTGTACGCGGCGCTCGGCGGATACTTCTTCCTCTCCGCGATCCAGCTCCAGGTCGTGGCCGGGTACTCCGCTCTCGGCGCGGGCACCGCCCTGCTGCCCACGACCGTCCTGATGCTGCTGTTCTCGGCCTCGGCGGGCGAACTGGGACAGCGGATCGGGCCCCGCATCCCGCTCACCGCGGGCCCGCTGATCGCCGCTGCCGGAATGCTGCTGATGCTGCGCGTGGGACCGGGCTCGAACTCGCTCTCCGGGTATCTGACCGAGGTGCTGCCCGCCGTCGCCGTCCTCGGCGTCGGACTGGTCACCCTCGTGGCACCCCTCACCGCGACCGTCCTGGCCTCCGTGGACACCGGCCGGGCCGGTCTCGCCAGCGGGATCAACAACGCCGCGGCCCGCGCCGCCGGGCTGATCGCCGTGGCCGCGCTGCCGCTGCTCGCGGGGATGGGGCCGGAGGCCTACCGGGACGCCACGGAATTCGCCGCGACCTTCCGGCGGGCCATGCCCATGTGCGCCGGGCTGCTGGTGCTCGGCGCCCTGATCGCCTGGGCGACCGTACGCACCCCTGCGGCGGCCGTGCAGGACACCGCACGGCCCGAGTGCACGGTGAACTGCGGTGTCACCAGCCCCCCGCTGGAACCCGCATCCGAGGCGGCCAGGCCGGCGGACGGCACCTGAGCGCCCGCGCCGCTACAGCGTGCGCCGGGCCCGGCGCGGCCGGTGTGCGCACCGGGTGCCCCCGAGGCGCCGGTGCCAGGCACACTTGAACCCATGTCGATCCACGAGAACCTGCTCGGGGGACCCGCCCCGACCCACCTGCCCGACGACCCGGAGCCGCGCGAGCTGCTCGCCGCCGGAACCGCGCCCGCCGATGTCGCCGCGAAGTACCCGACCTCCTCGCTGGCCTGGGCGCAGCTCGCCGACGAGGCGTTCGAGGGCGGCCGGGTCGTCGAGTCCTACGCCTACGCCCGCACCGGCTACCACCGCGGCCTGGACGCGCTGCGCCGGGCCGGCTGGAAGGGCCACGGCCCCGTACCGTTCGAGCACGAGCCGAACCGCGGCTTCCTGCGCGCCCTGCACGCCCTCGCGCGCGCCGCGCAGTCGATCGGTGAGCAGGAGGAGTACGAGCGCTGCTCGTCGTTCCTCCGTGACTCCTCGCCGACCGCCGCCGAGACGCTCGGATAGCGCTCGCGCACCCCTGCGGCCCCGCGGACGATCACCGTCCGCGGGGCCTGCGCGTTCCCCGGGGCTGCCGTTTAGGATGCGAACAGGGGACCGGAGCTCCACCACCTCACGGAAGGGGCGGACCGCTACCCGGAAGCTCGTGTCGAGGAGACAGTGATGTCGACGATCCACCCCGACCCCGAAGCCACCGGTGCGCAGACCCCGCACCTCGACTTCGCGGGAACGACTCCGTACGAGGACTATGTCCAGGCGGATGTCCTGACCCATCTCCAGCACCTTCGCTCCGACGACCCGGGCGAGATGGTCTTCCTGGTCACCACCCAGGTCATGGAGCTGTGGTTCACCGTCATAGTCCATGAGTGGGAGACTGCCGCGCACGCCCTGCGCGAGGACCGGCTGACCGTGGCGCGTGACGCGCTGAAGCGGTCGGTGCGGGAGCTGGAGGCGCTGAACGCGTCCTGGACGCCGCTGGCCCAGCTCACCCCCGCCCAGTTCAACTCCTACCGGTCCGCGCTCGGCGAGGGCTCCGGATTCCAGTCGGCGATGTACCGGCGGATGGAGTTCCTGCTCGGCGACAAGTCCGCGTCGATGCTCGTGCCGCACCGGGGCGCGCCCCGTGTCCACGCCGAGCTGGAGAAGGCGCTCGCCGAGCCGGGCCTGTACGACGAGACGCTCGCCCTGCTCGCCCGGCGCGGCCACGCCGTGCCCCAGGCCGTGCTCGGCCGCGACCTCACCCGGAAGTACGAGCCGTCGCCCGAGGTCGAGGCCGTCTGGGCGGAGATCTACGCCAACCCCGACCAGCACGACGAGCTGGTCCGTCTCGGCGAGGCCCTCACCGATGTCGGCGAGCTGGTGTGGCGCTGGCGCAACGACCACCTCGTCGCCACCCGGCGGGCCATGGGCTCCAAGACCGGGACGGGCGGTTCGGCCGGGGTCGCCTGGCTGGAGAAGCGCGCCACGAAGAACGTGTTCCCCGAGCTCTGGACGGCCCGCAGCCATGTCTGATCTTCAGGAGCGCGCACAGGCGCTCGACACCGCCGACGAACTCGCGCCGCTGCGCGGTCTGTTCACCCTCGACGACACCGTCTACCTGGACGGCAACTCCCTGGGCGCGCTGCCCCGCCATGTGCCGGCCCGGATGCAGGAGGTCCTCACCCGGGAGTGGGGCGAGCTGCGCATCCGGTCCTGGGGGGAGAGCGGCTGGTGGACCGCGCCGGAGCGGATCGGTGACCGCATCGCCCCGGTCGTCGGGGCGGCCGCAGGACAGATCGTCGTCGGCGACTCCACCAGCGTCAACGTCTTCAAGGCCGTCGTCGCCGCGACCCGGCTGGCGCCGCAGGGGCGCGACGAGATCCTGGTCGACGCCTCCACGTTCCCCACCGACGGGTACATCGCCACGTCGGCGGCCCGGATGACCGGTCACCGGATCGTCCCGGTCGCCCCCGCCGACGTGCCGGGCGCGCTCGGTCCGCGTACCGCCGCCGTGCTGCTCAACCACGTCGACTACCGCTCCGGCCGGCTCCACGACCTGCCCGGCCTCACCGCCGCGGTGCACGCGGCGGGCGCGATCGCCGTCTGGGACCTGTGCCACAGCGCGGGCGCGCTGCCCGTCGGCCTGGACGGGCACGGGGTGGACCTGGCGGTGGGCTGCACGTACAAGTACCTCAACGGCGGCCCCGGTTCGCCCGCGTACCTGTACGTCGCCGAGCGCCATCAGGCGGCCTTCGACTCGCCCCTGCCGGGATGGACGTCGCACGCCGACCCGTTCGCGATGACTCCCGGATACGCCCCCGCCGAAGGCGCCGTACGGGGCCGGGTCGGGACCCCCGACATCCTGTCCATGCTGGCGCTGGAGGCCTCCCTCGACGTCTGGGACGGGGTCGCGATCGAGGCGGTGCGGGCCAAGTCCCTGGCCCTGACGGACTTCTTCCTGGAGTGCGTCGACGCGTACGCCCCCCGGGGCAGGGTCACCTCCGTCACCCCGGCCGCCCACGCGGAACGCGGCAGCCAGGTCGCGCTGCGCTGCGAGGACGCCGAACCCGTGATGGGCGCGCTCATCGCCCGCGGAGTCGTCGGGGATCTGCGCCGGCCCGATGTGCTGCGGTTCGGTTTCACACCGCTGTACGTGGGGTTCGCGGACGCGGAACGTGCGGCGCGGGTGCTTGCCGACGTGCTGAGCGCTCCGGCGGCGTAGGCTGCCGGGTCCCGTCCGGCGACCGGCTCGCCCCGGTCGCCGGACGGGTTCCGTGCCCGCCGGCGGGCGTGCAGGATGAGGTGCGACGGCCATCGACCGCGAGGGGTTGCACCACATGATCTTCGATACCGGCACCGGCGCCGACGGTGGGACCGACGGTGGCGGTGACGGCGGGAGCGGCCGCTCCGGCTATGTGCGGGCCTCGCGCGCGGTCCTCGCCGATGTGGTACGACGTTCGGAGGACCTTCGCGCACTGTGCGAAACCGGCTTTCCGCAGAGCCCCTTCCGGATGGCCCCGGCCCTCGCCGCGGACGACTGCGTGGTCGAGAGGACCAGCGTGGTGGACCTCGGCGACGAGGTGGAGATGATCGAGGAGGAGTCCGGCGTACTGCTGCTCTTCGGCGCGGTCCAGGGCTGGTACCTCTTTCTCCACCTCGGTGACGGCTCGGTGCACGCCGTCCCCGACGAGATGGCACTCTTCGACGGGGACCTCCGCCCGGTGCACACGGACCTCTCCTCACTCCGGCGCATGCTCGAACTGCTGCACCGGCGGGAGCTGGAGGTCGCCCGTGAGCCGGCCGGCGGCGACCGGCCCACGCCGTACGCCGAGCTCGATCGCTTCGCCGACGGGATCCAGCACGAGTTCGAACGTCTCGATCCGGTGGTCTTCTCCGAGGAGAGCGACAGGGAGAGTCCCTGGGTCTACTTCTTCGGTGACCTCAGGGGCGGGCTGTACGGCACGTACTACTACCGGCTCGACCGGGGATGAGGCCGCGCTGCCCGCCACCGCTGAGAGGAACGGCTCCGTACTGATACCGTCCCCGCAGGTCACGCCAGTTGACCATGGCACAGGGACGGTTGGAGCAGCATGTCGGATTCTGCCGCGCGTGATCGGGACGCCGCCGAGACCGAGTCGGCCTTCTCGCATCCGGCCGTCGCCCCCGATGTCTCGGCCGCCTACGGCAGCCACCCGGACCAGGTGATCGACTTCTACGCCCCGCGCGACGGGCGCGCCGGGGCGCCCGTCGTGGTCGTCCTGCACGGCGGTGCGTGGCGGGCTCCGTACGACCGGGTCCACCTGTCGCCGTTCGCGGACTTCCTGGCCCGGCGGGGTTTCGCCGTCGCCAATGTCGAGTACCGGCGCGGCAGCGAGATCCCGCAGCAGCGCGGCTCGGGACCGGTCGCGGGCCGCTGGCCGGAGACCTTCGACGACGTCGCGGCGGCGCTGGACGCGCTGCCTGAGCTGCTGGCCCGGGAGCTCCCCGGGGCGGACGCCCGCCGGATCGTCGTCACCGGGCACTCCGCGGGCGGGCAGCTGGCGCTGTGGGCCGCCGCCCGGCACGTACTGCCGGAGGGGTCGCCGTGGCGGCTGCCGCGCCCGCCCGCGCTGCGCGGTGTGGTGGCCCTCGCACCGATCGCGGACTTCGCCTGCGCGGTCGAACTGGACGTGTGCTCCGGTGCGATCGGGCAGCTCCTGGGGCGGGACGAGGACTTCGCCGACCGGCGCGCGCACACCGACCCGGCTCTGCTGCTGCCCACCGGCATCGCGACCGCCGTGGTGCAGGGCACCTGGGACCTCACGGTGCCCCAGGCCGTCTCCGAGGCGTTCGTCGACGCGGCGGCGAAGGAGGGCGAGACCGTGGGCCTGACACTGCTGCCGGACGTCGGGCACTTCCCGCTGATCGACCCGGCGGCCGACGCGTGCGCGGTGGTGGCGGAGGAGATCGCCCAGCTGGCCTGGTAGGGCCTGCGACGCGGCGGACCGGGGCCGTGCCCGCGGCCCGCGTAGTACTTACGGCGGACGGTCAGGGATCCGCATCACTGCGGACGACCCGGGCCGGCGCGCCGCCTACCGTGGAAGCGTGACCGAGACCAAGACCAGAAGCCCGGAAATCCAGCTCGCCGCAGGGGCGATGGGCGGCCTGCGCCAGGACCTCTTCCAGGACGCGTTCGCCTACCGCCCGCTGCCGCCGATGCGGACCGACGGGCCGCTGACCCGGCGGCTGCCGCAGTCGCTGCGGGCGCGTGCCGCGTGGGCTCCGCACGCCGTGGTGCTGGCGGCCGCGCTGCTCACCTTCATGGTGGGGTTCGCCGCCACCGGGAACGCCGGTGTCCTCGTGTCCGGGCTGCTGCCCGCCGCCTGCATCGGGATGACCCTGGTCAGGCCGGTCGGGGCGTTCTGGATGTCGATGGCCCTGACTCCGGTGACGGCGGTCGTGGGCGGTGGCGACGGGCCGTGGGGGCCGAGTGCCTTCTTCGCCCATCTGGTGGTGCTGTTCGTCGTCGCGGCCAGGACCCGTCCGCGCACCGCCGCCTGGATGTGGGGGCTCACCCTGCTGCTCGGCCTGGCCATCGAGAACATCACGGGCCTGGACTCCGGAGCGCCCACGGCGGCCATGGCCGTGGCCTCGGCGTTCGCCCTGCTCCTGGTGAGCGTGGTGCAGATCCGCCGCGAGGCGGAGCGCGAGGTCACTGTGCAGCGCAGCGTGACCGCCGTCGAGCGGGACCGGCGCACGCTGCTGGAGGAGCGCACCACCATCGCCCGCGAACTGCACGATGTGGTCGCCCACCACATGTCCGTCGTCGCGATCCAGGCCGAGGCCGCGCCGTACCGGGTGGAGAACCCGCCGCCGGAGCTGGAGCAGGCCTTCGTCACGATCCGGGAGAACGCGGTCGCCGCGCTCACCGAACTGCGCCGGGTGCTCGGCGTCGTACGGGCCGAGGACTACGAGGCGCCGGACGCCCCGCAGCCCACGCTGGCCGAGCTCGACCGGCTGCTCGCCAATGTCGGCGAGGCGGGCCTGGTGACGGAGAAGGCGGTGACCGGTGCGGTGCGGGAACTGCCGCAGGGCGTCGAGCTGTCGGCGTACCGGATCATCCAGGAAGCCCTCAGCAACAGTCTGCGGCACGCGCCGGGCGCCACCGCCAAGGTCGAGATCGGCTATGTGCTGGGCGGGCTCGGGCTGCGCGTCGTCAACGGCCCGCCGACCGGTCCGGTGAAGCCCTCGCCCGGGGCCGGGCACGGGATCACCGGGATGCGGGAGCGGGTCGCGATGCTGAACGGCGAGATGACGGCCCAGGCCGCCGCGGACGGCGGTTACGAGGTCGCCGCGTTCATCCCCGTGCAGTCGGCCCCGTCCGACGCCACCCTGGAGCAGGCATGACGACCCCCGCCGCCGCCGCGCCGATCCGGGTACTGATCGTCGACGACCAGATGATGGTCCGCGAGGGCTTCTCGGTGCTGCTCAACGCGATGCCGGGCATCGAGGTCGCCGGCGAGGCCGTGAACGGCCGCGAGGCCGTCGCCCAGGTCGCGGCCCTGCGCCCCGACGTGGTGCTGATGGACATCCGGATGCCGGAACTCAACGGCATCGAGGCGACCCGCGAGATCGTCGCCGCCGACGCGGACGCGAAGGTGCTGGTACTCACCACCTTCGACCTCGACGAGTACGTCTACCAGGCCTTGCGCGCCGGCGCGTCCGGCTTCCTCCTCAAGGACGCCTCGGCCCGGCAACTCGCGGACGGTGTACGGGTGGTGGCCTCCGGCGAGGCGCTGCTCGCCCCCACGGTCACCAGGCGGCTGATCACCGAGTTCTCCAAGCTCGCCGCAGCGCCCCGCCCGCCTGCCCTCGCCCGGATCGGCGACCTCACGGAGCGCGAGACGGAGGTGCTGGTCCTGATCGCCCAGGGTCTGTCGAACCTTGAGATCGCCTCGCACCTGGTGGTCGCCGAGTCGACCATCAAGACCCATGTGAGCCGGATCCTGGTGAAGCTGGGCCTGCGTGACCGCACGCAGGCGGCGGTATTCGCCTACGAGGCCCGGCTGGTCACACCTTCCTGAGGGGGACCGCCCGGGGCGCCGGCCCCCGGGCAGGGTCCGGGGGCAGGGGGGCAGGGCTGGCCTGCGCGCGGGTGGCCGGTTAGCGTCGCTTCATGGATCAGCCCTCGCCCTTTGCCCCCGGCCCCGCCGCCCCGTTCGATCCCTGGTCGGCGGCGTTCGTCGCCGACCCGTATCCCGCCTACGCCGAGCTGCGTGCCACCGGCCGGGTGCACTATTTCGAGCCGACCCGCCAGTGGCTCGTCCCGCACTACGCCGACGTATCGGCACTGCTGCGCGACCGGCGCCTGGGCCGGACGTATCTGCACCGGTTCACGCACGAGGAGTTCGGCCGGACGCCCCCGCCCGCCTCGCACGAGCCGTTCGAGACGCTCAACGGGCAGGGGCTGCTGGACCTGGAGGCGCCGGACCACACGCGGATCCGGCGGCTCGTCTCCAAGGCGTTCACCCCGCGCACCGTCGAACAGCTCGTCCCGACCGTCCAGCGGCTGGCCGCCGGACTCGTCGACGACTTCGTCGCGCAGGGCGGGGGCGATCTGCTCACGGCGGTCGCGGAGCCGCTGCCCGTCGCCGTGATCGCCGAGATGCTCGGCATCCCGGAGTCCGACCGCGCGCCGCTGCGGCCCTGGTCGGCGGCGATCTGCGGGATGTTCGAGCTCAACCCGTCCGAGGAGACCGCCCGCGCCGCCGTCCGGGCCTCCCTCGACTTCTCCGCGTATCTGCGGGGGCTGATCGCCGAGCGGCGCGCGAACCCGGGTACGGATCTGATCTCCGCCCTCGTCGCCGCCCATGACGAGGGCGAGCGGCTGACCGAGCAGGAGATGGTCTCCACCTGCGTCCTGCTGCTGAACGCGGGACACGAGGCGACCGTCAACACCACCGTGAACGGATGGTGGACGCTGCTGCGCCACCCCGGGCAGCTGGCCGCGCTGCGGGCCGACCACGGGCTGCTGCCGTCCGCGCTGGAGGAGCTGATGCGGTACGACACCCCGCTCCAGATGTTCGAGCGCTGGGTCCTGGACGACATCGAGATCGACGGCACGGTCATTCCGCGCGGCTCGGAGGTGGCCCTGCTCTTCGGCTCGGCGAACCGGGACCCGGCCCGCTTCACGGACCCGGACACACTGGATCTGTCCCGGCGGGACAACCCGCACATCACCTTCGGGGCGGGCATCCACTTCTGTCTCGGGGCGCCGCTGGCCCGGGTGGAACTCGCGGCCTCCTTCGGTGAGTTGCTGCGGCGGGCGCCCGGCATGCGGCTGGTCGCGGAACCGGAGTGGAACCCGGGCTATGTGATCAGGGGCGTGAAGGAACTGCGCGTCGAGCTCTGAGACGAGGGCGGGCGGCCCCGGCCGCCCGCCGCCGGCTGTCCGGCCCCTCAGTTCAGCATGTCGCGCCGCCGCAGTGCCCCCAGGCCGCCGGCCACCAGCGCCACCGCGACCGCGGTGAGAAGGGCCGCCGGACCCCACTCCATGCCCGCCGCCCCCGGCAGCTTCGGCAGATGCGTGAACGGCGAGATGTCCATCACCGGCTGCGGCAGATCCAGGGCGGGACCTATCCAGCCCAGGGCCAGACAGAGGCCGACCGGACCCCAGGCCGCCGCGGCGGCCTTCGGCAGCGCCCCGTACAGCAGGACCGTCACCCCGCCCAGCAGCCAGACCGCCGGCAGCTGCACCAGCGAGGCGCCGAGTACGGCGGGGAGTCCGTGCCCGTAGCCCAGCGCCAGGCCGAGGCCGCCGACCGTCATGATCAGGGCCGCGCCGCCGAAGGCGATGACCAGATGGCCGGCGGCCCAGCCGGTCCGGCCGACCCCGCCCGCGAGGACCGGTTCCGCGCGCCCGGCGCTCTCCTCGCCGTGCAGCCGCAGGACCGAGGAGACGATGTACAGCGCGGCCACCGTGCCGAGCACGGAGACCATCGAGGCGAGGAACGCATCGGTCAGACCGGCCTGGCCGCCCATCCGCTCGAAGATCTCCCTGGTCTTCTCGTTGTCCCCGACGAGATCGGCCGCGCCGCCCGTCAGCCCGCCGAAGACGAAGCCGACCGCGGCGAACGACACCGTCCACCCCACGAGCGCCCCGCGCTGGAGACGCACCGCGAGACCGAAAGCGGTGGAGATCCGGCCCCGGGCGGGACCGGGCCGCGTCGCCAGAAAGCTCATGCCGACATCGCGCCGTCCGGTCAGCGTGTACGCGACGACGCACTGCACGGCCGCGGCGCCGGCGATCACCAGGAGCACCCACCACCGCTCGTCGGCGTACGCCCTGACGTTCTCCGCCCAGCCGAGCGGGGAGAGCCAGGTGAGGACGGACGAACCGTCGTCGGCCGCGGAGTCGCCCGCCGCCTTCAGGACGAACGCGGCGCCGATCACCGCCGCCGTCAGCCCCTTCGCGAGCCGGGCGCTCTCGGTGAACTGCGCGGCGATCGCGGCGGTGCAGGCGAACAGCACACCGACCCCGGAGACGGCCAGCGCGAGCGCCACCGCCCCGGCCCCGCCCGCCTGTGACCCGGCCATCCCGGCCACGATCATCAGGGCCAGCGCGGCATTGGCGGTCAACGCGGCGAGCAGGGCCGCGGTGAGCGGGGCCCTGCGCCCCACCATGGCGGAGGAGAGCATCTCCTGACGGCCCGTCTCCTCTTCCTCCCTGGTGTGGCGCACGACGACGACCAGGCTCATCACCGCGGCCAGCGCGGCGCCGAAGGCGACCATGCGCCAGCTGACGAGTCCGCCCACGGAGTCGTCGAACACCGGCCCGTACATCGCCCGCACGGAACTGTTGCCGTTCATCGAGGCGGCGAGTTCGGCACGCTGGCCGGCGGCCCCGTAGAGCGAGGAGATGGACTTCCCGACGGAGGAGAACGAGCCGCCTAGCACGATCACCCAGACCGGCATGATGATCCGGTCCCGCCGCAGGGCGAGCCGCAGCAGGGGCCAGGTCCCCGCGAACTGTGCCGTTCCGGCCCGGCGCCCGGCACCGGCCGTCGCGGTCATGGTCACGGCAGTCATCGCGCCGCCACCCCCGCTTCCCGCTCCGTGTCCGCCGCGTAGTGCCGCAGGAAGAGCTCCTCCAGCGTGGGCGGCGCACTGGTCAGCGACCGGACCCCGGACGCGGAGAGCGACTTGAGGACGCCGTCCAGCTTGTCCGTGTCGACCTGGAGCGACACCTGCCGTCCCCGGATGTCGAGGTCGTGCACCCCGGGCAGCCGCGCCAGCCCGTCGGGCGCGGACACCAGCTCGGCGCTGATGTTCGTACGCGTCAGATGGCGCAGGCCGGCCAGCGAGCCGGTCTCCACCGTCCGCCCCTGCCGGATGATGCTGACCCGGTCGCAGAGCGACTCGACCTCGCTGAGGATGTGGCTGGAGAGCAGGACCGTCCGCCCGCGGTCGCGCTCCTCGGTGACGCAGCTCTGGAAGACCTCCTCCATCAGCGGGTCGAGCCCGCTGGTCGGCTCGTCGAGGATCAGCAGGTCCACATCGGAGGCGAACGCGGCGACCAGGGCCACCTTCTGCCGGTTGCCCTTCGAGTACGTCCGCCCCTTCTTGGTCGGGTCGAGCTCGAACCGGTCGACGAGGCCGGCGCGCCGGGCTTCGTCGAGGCCGCCGCGCAGCCGCCCGTACAGATCGATCACCTCACCGCCCGAGAGGTTGCGCCACAACGTGACGTCCCCGGGGACGTACGCCACCCTGCGGTGCAGTTCCACCGCGTCGCGCCACGGGTCCCGGCCGAGGAGCTGGGCGGCGCCGGAGTCGGCCCGCAGCAGGCCCAGCAGAACCCTGATGGTGGTGGACTTCCCCGACCCGTTGGGCCCGAGGAAGCCATGGACCTCACCGGACTCGACGCTCAGGTCGAGACCGTCCAACGCATGCGTCCGTCCGAACGACTTGTGCAGTCCGGCCACGGTGATTGCCTTCGTCATGATTCTGAAGGTACGCTACTTTCACAAACTTGTGAAGTTAAAGAAGTGTATAAACTCGAAGGTGTGACGGGGGCCGGTGATGGGCCGGGGAATCAGGGGAGACGATGGGCCGATGAGCAGCGAATCCGCAGAGGCAGAGAGCGCACGCGAGGTACATGCACGCGAGGCGGGGGACGGGCGCGACGCGGAGGCGGTCTCGCGGTTCGTCGAGCGGTTCGCGTCCGAGATGACCGAGGCGGGGATGCAGCGGATGGCGTCCCGTGTCTTCGCCGCCCTCCTCGCCGACGACGACGCCTCCATGACCTCGGCGGAGCTGGCCCTGGCCCTTCAGATCAGCCCGGCAGCCGTCTCCGGCGCGGTGAATTACCTCACTCAGGTCAGCATGGTCGGCCGCGAACGCGAGCCGGGTTCCCGCCGCGACCGCTACCGCCTGCACAACGAGATCTGGTACACCACGTTCGCCAGCCGCGACCAGGTGCTCACCCGCTGGGAGCGCACCCTCAAGGAGGGGGCGCGGACGCTCGGCGAGCACACGCCAGCCGGTGCCCGGATCGCCGAGACGGCCGCGTTCTTCGAGTTCCTGCAGTCGGAGCTGGAGGGTCTGATGAGCCGCTGGGAGGACCACCGCAAGACCCTCGACCTTCCGGTGGCCGAAGGGCGCCCGGAGGCCTGAGAGGGCCCGTCACGCCCCGCCGCGAAGGAACCTGTTCACGCCCCGCCGCGGAGGCGGCGGAGGCTAGCCCTCCGCCGCGGGGAGTATCAGCCCCCAGGCCCCCGCCCGCACCGTCCAGGTCCGCGTCCGGACCGGGCCGCCGACCTGTATGTCCGCGCGGTAGCGGAAGTCCGCGCCGGAGACGGTGACGGCCTTGGCCTCCGCGGTGACCCGGGCACCGTCCGGCGTCCGGACCGTCACCTCCGCGAGGCCTTCGTCGCCGCATCCCGAGGTCACCGTCACGCACTCGACCGGCCGGTCCAGATCGTTCAGCACGACACCGTCCGCCTCGACGCGCAGGCGGTGCGTACGCGCCGGGGCGGACGGTGTCGAGGGGGCGGGGCGCACCAGGGTGCGGACCAGGGAGCGGCAGGTGTCCCAGACCGCGGTGACACCCGCACGGTCCGGCTGGGTGCCCGGTGCGCTGCTCAGGGCCGGGATGCGCAGCGCGCCCAGGACGACGCCGTCGCTGTCGTCGACCAGCAGGTCCAGCCGGCGCACCACCCCGTCCAGCGCCGTGCGCGCGGCGGCGACGGCACCCGTCGGCACGCCGAGTGAATGGGCGAGTTCCAGCGCCGCCGCCGCGCCGACCGGGATCAGCGAAAGGGTGCTCGTGGCCGGTTCTCGCTCCCGGTGCAGCAGGGACACCGCGCGGCGCAGCGCCCGGTCGTCGCCGATCACCACCGGTCGCCGGCCGCCCCGGCGGGACAGGGCCCGGGCGAACTCCTCGGGACCGTCCGGGAGGCAGATCTTGGCGTGCGCACCTGCGCTGAGCACGTCCTTTGCGATGCGCACGGACTCGCCGTCCGTACGGCGGGCGACCGGATCGATCACCACCAGCAAATGGGGCGCACCGTTACCGGGGGGCTGGGCAGCCGACACCTCGGTCCTTCCTCGGGTAGCATCTTGGTGCAAGAGCCCCTTGCGCTATTGCGCCAGGGGCTTCGTCTATTCCGGGGCACCCGGTTCGACGGTTCAGGCCTTGTCGTACAACGTCGTACGGCATGTACGACGTTTACGTACGCCCCCTGACCTTGGACATGCCCCGCCCGGAAGGGGTGTACGCCTGTGCCCGCACTTGTGCTGCTCGGTGCTCAGTGGGGTGACGAGGGCAAGGGAAAGGCCACCGACCTCCTCGGTGGATCCGTGGACTATGTGGTGCGCTACCAAGGCGGCAACAATGCCGGCCACACGGTGGTCGTCGGTGACCAGAAGTACGCACTTCATCTCCTCCCCTCCGGAATCCTGTCACCGGGGTGTACCCCGGTCATCGGTAACGGTGTCGTCGTCGACCCTGCGGTCCTGCTCTCCGAGCTGAGTGGGCTGAATGACCGCGGCGTGGACACGTCCAAGCTGCTGATCAGCGGTAACGCTCATTTGATCACCCCGTACAACGTCACGGTCGACAAGGTGACGGAACGCTTCCTCGGCAAGCGCAAGATCGGCACGACCGGGCGCGGTATCGGCCCGACGTACGCCGACAAGATCAACCGGGTCGGCATCCGCGTCCAGGACCTCTACGACGAGTCGATCCTGGAGCAGAAGGTCGAGGCGGCCCTGGAGCAGAAGAACCAGCTTCTGGCCAAGGTCTTCAACCGGCGCGCCATCGAGGCCGGCAAGGTCGTCGAGGACATGCTCCAGTACGCGGAGCAGATCAAGCCCTTCGTCGCCGACACGACGCTGATCCTGAACAACGCCATCGACGAGGGCAAGGTCGTCCTCTTCGAGGGCGGTCAGGGCACGCTGCTCGACGTCGACCACGGCACGTATCCCTTCGTCACCTCGTCGAACCCGACCGCGGGCGGCGCCTGCACCGGTTCCGGTGTGGGTCCGACGAAGATCACCCGGGTCATCGGCATCCTCAAGGCCTATACGACGCGTGTCGGTGCCGGTCCGTTCCCGACGGAGCTACTCGACGAGGACGGCGAGGCGCTGCGCAGGATCGGTGGCGAGCGCGGTGTCACCACCGGCCGTGACCGCCGCTGCGGCTGGTTCGACGCCCCGATCGCGCGGTACGCGACCCGGGTCAACGGCCTGACCGACTTCTTCCTCACCAAGCTGGACGTCCTCACCGGCTGGGAGCAGATCCCGGTGTGTGTGGCGTACGAGATCGACGGCAAGCGCGTCGAGGAGCTCCCGTACAACCAGACCGACTTCCACCACGCGAAGCCGATCTACGAGATGCTGCCCGGCTGGTCCGAGGACATCACCAAGGCCAAGACCTTCGGCGACCTGCCGAAGAACGCGCAGGCGTACGTGAAGGCGCTGGAGGAGATGTCCGGCGCACCGATCTCCGCGATCGGTGTCGGCCCCGGCCGCACCGAGACCATCGAGATCAACTCGTTCCTGTAGGGAGCACCGCGGCGGCGGCCGGCAGACACCATCTGTCGGCTGCCGCCGCACACCCGCACACGCGGGCGGGATGGTGTGACTAATGTGTCCGCCATGAAGGAGCCAGGATGCTGCTGAGATTCCGGGTGGCGAACGTCCGGTCGCTGCGCGACGAGCAGGAACTGTCGTTTGTCGCGTCCGAGGGGACCGAGAGGGAGCTGGCCGCAGCTCGCGAGACGGTGCTCTCCGACGGGCAGCGCCTTCCTGTTCACACCGTGCTCGGAATCTTCGGGGCCAACGCCTCCGGCAAGTCCAACGTGATCGCCGCACTGAAGAGCATGAAGCACGCCGTCATGCGCTCCTACGCCGACTGGACCTCCTACGACGGAATCCCCCGCGACGAGTTCGCCCTCGATCCCAAGGCAGCGGCGCAGACATCCCTGTACGAGGCGGACATCGTCCTGGATGACGGTGTCCGCTGGACGTACGGATTCGAGCTGGGCGCGCGCCGGGTTGAAGCGGAATGGCTCTATGCCTACCCCAAGGGCCGTCGCCAGGTCTGGTTCGAGCGGGACGCCGACCGTGACAAGGACTTCGACTTCCCCGGCGAGCGTCTCCACGACCGCGCCCGGCTGGCGCGCACGACGCGACCGGACGCCCTCCTCCTGACGCGGGCGGCCAACGACGGTCACGAGCAGCTGACCCCGGTCTTCGACTGGTTCAAGAACAACCTCTGGGACGTCACGCCAGAGACGGAGCGCACCCAGCGCGAGGCCTACACGGCCATGAAGCTGCTACGGAGCGAAGACTTCCGGCGCCGGGCCGAGGAACTGCTGCGGGTCGCCGATCTTGGTATCGCGGGCGTGGAGGTCGAGCGTTCGTCGTCGGGCCGCCCGGTCGTCCAGTTGATCCATACGAGCGGCGGCGAACGCACGGCGCTGGACTGGGACTCGGAGTCGTGGGGAACCCGCTCCTGGTTCGCGTTGATCGGCCCGCTCCTGCTTGCTCTCGACACCGGCGCGGTCCTGCTCATCGACGAGCTGGACGCGAGCCTGCACTCGCGCTTCGCAGCAGAGGTCGTACGCCTCTTCCAGGCGCCGTGGGTGAATCCCAAGGGCGCCCAGCTGATCTTCACCGGCCACGACCCCTCCCTGCTGCGGACGCCCGGCGGCGGTCGGCTCCTGGAGCCGGGGCAGCTGTGGCTCACGGAGAAGGACGGGAACGGGGCCACGGAGCTGTCGTCGGTCGCCGACTGGGAGCCGACGGACGAGGAGGACCTCATGGCGTCGTATCTCGCCGGGTCCTTCGGCGCGGTGCCGAAGGTTTCCGAGGGGCAGATCGGGCGACGGCTGGTGCGGACGGACGACTTGGCACGGATGGAGGCGGAAGAGGGCTGATGGCGAGGCCAAGGGGAGGGGACAGCGTTTCCCGCAAGAAGGGAGGCGGGAAGGGGCGTACGAACCGCGCTCGCCAGGTGTACATCTTCACCGAGGGCGAGGTCACCGAGCCCGAGTACATCGACATCATCCTGAAGCACGGCACACCGGCCACTCCTGGCCGCAGTGTGGATCACCACTTCGAGAACGAGAACGCCGTCGGCAAACACCGCAAGCCGTACGCGATGGTCAAGGACGCCGTCATCACGCTGCGCAAGGTCCAGCGCGAGGCCAAGGACGCCGGGCTGACGACCGACGACTGGAACTACCCCCAGGTGTGGGTCCTCTTCGACCGCGACGACCACCTGAACATCCTTGAGGCCAGGCAGCTCGCGGACAAGCACGGCATCAAGATCGCCTACTCGCACCCCTGTTTCGAGCTTTGGCGGCTCCTGCACTACACGAACTACACCAGCAGCTTCGGCGGTGTCTGCGGCGACGCGAACAGCCGGCTCCGCTCCCGTCCCGGCTTCGCGGCGACGTACGGCCGCAACATCCGTACCGTCTCCGAGCAGCAGTCCAAGCACATGCGCGAGGACCAGGTGCTGAGCACGGACAAGGATCAGCGGCGGTACAAGGACGCCAGGAAATACGCAAAGGCGATCAACGCGCGCGTCGAAACGGCCAATCCCGAGAAGTGGGATCCGTTCACCGACGTCTGGAGTTTCGTTGAGGAAGGTCTGCTCCTCAGCGGCTACTAGGCTGCTGGGAGCAGGCCCGCGAAAGCCTCTGCCGGGCGGCTCGCCGCCCGGCGTCCCCCTTTTTTCGTCTGCACAGCGCCGGCATCACACCACCTTGGAGTCCGTCCGTGGCCAAGCTCACGCTCGATCAACTGGAGCGTCATCTCTTCGCTGCCGCAGACATCCTGCGCGGCACCATGGACGCCGCCGAGTACCGCGACTTCCTCTTGGTCCTGTTGTTCCTGAAGCGGGTGAACGACGAGTTCGAGGCCGCCTACGACCGGATCGTCGCCGAGGAGAAGGCCGGGGGCGCGAGCGAGGAAGAGGCCAGGGAGGACGCGGAGGATCACCGCCGCTACACGGCCGACCGGATCATGTACGTCCCGGAGGAGGCCCGCTGGTCCCGGCTGGCCGGAGCGGTGGACGACGTGGCCACGAGCTACCTCCAGCCCGCGCTGGACGCCCTGGAGGGCCAGAAGGGCAACGAAGGACTCCGCGGTCTGTTCGGACAGGTCAACTTCAACCGGATCGGTGGCGGCGGAGGCACCGGAACCTCGGCGGCCAAGCTCGCGGACAAGCGACTCTCCGCACTCATCGGTCATTTCGGGAGCCTGCGGCTGAGGGGCGAGGACCTTGAGTTCCCGGACGTCATCGGTGCTGCGTACGAGTACCTGCTGAAGGACTTCGCGGACTCGGCCGGTTCCAAGGGCGGCGAGTTCTACACCCCGCGTGCGGTGGTCCGCATGATGGTCGAGCTGGCGCGCCCGCAGGCCAACCAGCATGTGTACGACCCGTGCGTCGGCTCCGGTGGAATGCTCATCCACACCAAGGAGTACATCGAGGAGCACGGCGGCGACACCGAGGACCTGGCCCTGGCCGGGCAGGACGCCAACAACGGCTCCTGGGTCATGGCCACGATGAACATGCTGTTCCACGGCGCCAGCGACTTCGACCTGCGGACCGGGGACACGCTCACCAACCCGATGCACCTCGACAAGTCGTACGACGTGGTGCTCAGCAACCCGCCCTTCTCCATGGACTACAAGGTGGCCGACCTGCCGCCCGGTCTCGAAGACCGCATGAAGTACGGCCACACCTCGGAAAAGGGCAAGGCCGACCTGATGTTCCTGCAGCACATGCTGTACATGGTGGAGGGGCGCGGTGGCTCCGTCTTCACCGTGATGCCGCACGGCGTGCTGTTCCGCAGCGGCGCTGAGGGCGACATCCGGGCCAAGCTCATCGAGGCCGACCTGCTGGAGGCCGTGATCGGCCTGCCGTCCAACATCTTCTACGGCACCGGCATCCCCGCCTGCGTGCTGGTGCTGCGCGCCAAGGGCCGGAAGCACGTGGACCGGCAGGGCAAGGTGCTCTTCATCAACGCCGACCGCGAGTACCACTCCGAGCGCGCGCAGAACGTGCTGCTGCCTGAGCATGTGGAGAAGATCGTCTCCACGTTCCACGACGCGGTGGGGGACGGCTCGGGGGTACCCCGGTTCGCCCGCTGGGTGAAGCGGGAGGAGCTGGCGGAGAACGCGTACAACCTCAACATCCGCCGCTACGTCGACAACACCCCGCCGCCCGAGCCGCAGGACGTCCGCGCGCATCTGACGGGCGGGGTGCCGACATCGGAGATCGAGGCCGAGGACAAGGCGAAGGTGCTGGAGGCGTACGGGGTCGGGGTGACCGATCTGTTCGCGGAGCGGGAGAACGACTCCGCGTACGTCGACTTCCTGCCGGAGGACGAACGGCCGGACGCCGACCGGCTGACCGCGCTGGCCGAGGGCCGGGAGCGGGAGTTGTGGGACGCGTTCGACAAGTGGTGGGCGGTGGAGACCGGACAGATCGCGTCCCTGGCCCCGCATGAGGGCGACGACCGCACGGAGTTCGAGAAGCGGTCGCAGCTCGCCCGGCTGCGTGCCGACCTGATCGCCTCGTTCCGTCAGCGGCTGCTGAACGTTGACCTGCTGGACCGCTATGCCCTCTCGGGGGCGGTCGCCGGGTGGTGGCAGGACGCCAGGAACGAGCTCAAGGCCTTGGCCAGCAATGGCTTCAAGGGTGTCGTCGAGGGCTGGGTCGACACGGTCGAGACGCTGCTCGAACCGGAGCCGAACCCGTGGACGGGCGGCGCACGCAAACGCTCGGGCGCGGAGCGCCGCCAGGCGTACGGCCACAAGGTGGTGGCCCGGATCGCCCCGGACTTCCTGCGCGAGCTGGCCGAGGCGGACAAGGTCAAGGCGAAGCTGGACGTGAAGGTGAAGGCGGCCGAGGAGGCGGAGGCGGCGCGGGCGGCGGCTGCGGCGGGCATTGCGGGGGAGGACGGCGAGGAGCCGGGGGCCCTTGATCCTGCGGTGGCGGAGGCGCTGCTCAGTGAGCCTGAGCTGAAGAAGCTCAAGAAGGAGCGGACGGCGGCGGGCAAGGCGGTGAAGGCGCTGGAGGAGGCGTTTTATCCGGTGGACGGGATGGGGGCCGCCGCGAAGGCCGCCACTGCTGCCGCGAAGAAGAAGGCCGCAGCGGCGGAGTCTGCGGCCACCGCTTCAGCCGGTCAGACGGCGCTGGAAGTGACGGTTGCCGAAGCGGGCGTCGGTGGCGGTGCTGATGCCGACGAGGAGCGGCGCACGCCCCGGCTGCATGAGGTGCGGGATGCGCTGAGCGAGGCGGGCGCGCGCGAGATCGTGCTCGGCATCCTCCGGGATGACCTGTCCTCGAAGCTGGAGGGCCATGTGGTGCGGAGGCGTCGGGAGTTGGTCGACGTGTACGGGGGCTGGGAGCGGAAGTACCTGGTGTCGTTGCAGGATATTGAGGCGCGGCGTGAGGCTGCGGCGAAGCGGCTGGAAGGGTTTCTGGAGGAGCTGGGCTATGTCGGCTGAGCCGGACGAGACTCGCTGGGTTCCGGTTGGGGAGGTCGGTGAGGTGCGGGTGGGTAAGCAGCTTTCGCCTGCCAGCAGCCAGGCGGATGGTAGGCATGCCCCGTATCTCCGTGTCGCTAACGTTCTTGACGGGCGGATCGACTACTCAGACGTGAAAACGATGAGTTTCAGTTCCCTGGAGCGCAAAAGATATGAGCTGTTGCCAGGAGACATCCTGCTCAACGAGGGGCAGAGCCTGGAGTTGGTAGGGCGCAGCTCTATCTACGATGGGCCGCCGGGGGGGTATTTCTTTCAGAATACTCTCGTGCGGTTTCGGAGCGGCCCAAACGTGCTTCCGGCGTATGCGCGTGAGATTTTTAGGGCTTGGCTGAACGATGGTACGTTTGCGTCGATCGCAAAGAAGACCACGAGCATTGCGCATCTCGGCGGTGATAGATTCGCGAGGCTTCCTTTTCCGCTGGTGCCGATGTCGCGGCAGCGTAGAATCGTCGAGATTCTGGATTCGGTCAGTGAATCAGAGCGGGCAGCTCAGGCGGCGATCGCTAAGATTCGGGCCGTTCGGAGTGGAATCACGCTGAGTAGAATGGCGTCAGTCGTGTGCGGTGAGGTGCCAACCGGCTGGGAACGAATGGCCCTTCGCGAGGTTGTGCCTTCTGCGGACTACGGTATCTCCGTTGCGCTGGACGAAGATAGTCGGGGAATCCCCACGCTCCGGATGAATAACCTATTGAATGGGCGTATTGAGCTCGGAGAGGTTCGGTATTGCCCGCGGGGTGTGCAACCTGAGAATCTCCTTAGGGTGGGAGATGTGCTCTTTAATAGAACGAACAGCATTGAGCACGTCGGAAAGTCTGCGATGTGGGGTGGTGAGCTTGAGGAGGCAACATTCGCCTCCTATCTGGTGCGGTTGAACCCGGATATTGCAAGGATCAACCCAGGCTATCTTGTCGAATGGCTCCAGCATCCCGAAATCAGGCGACGCGTGCGCTCGATTGCGACAGTCGCAGTTCAGCAAGTAAATGTCAATCCTACGAAGCTTCGAGACTTGCTTATTGATTTCCCAACCGACTTGCGGGAACAGGCGGGGATCATTGCGAGCCTTGAAGCATGTGATCGTCGAATTGCCGTAGAACGTGAAAGCCTGGCCAAGGTTCGAGCCGTGAAGCAAGGTATCTCCGATGTGTTGCTCAACAGCGGCCCCGGTAAACTCGACCGATTGATGAAGGCCACGGAGACGGGCGTGCTGTAGCGGGAAGGGACTCGTGCCAGTCAGGAAGCCACCCACCGCCCGAAAGCGCCGCCTCGGCTCCGAGCTCCGGCGGATGCGCGAGCATGTCGGGCTCTCCCTCACCGAGGCCGCCGCGCTGCATCGCGTGGACAAGACGGCGATCAGTAACACCGAGTCCGCGCGGTTCGGCGTCAGTGCCGACCGCGTGCGCGTATGGGCGTCGAACTACTCCTGTCCCGACCAGGCCTACGTGGACGCGCTCGCCGACATGGCCCGTGAGCGGGCCGGGTCGAACTGGTGGGACGAGTTCCGGGACTCGGTCGCCTCGTTCATGCTGGACCTGGTGGAGTTGGAGCACCACGCCGTCTCGCTGCGGCACGTACAGATCACGCACCTGCCCGGCCTGTTGCAGCACGAGGACTACGCGCGCGCCGTCTTCGGTGAGGCTGTGCCTCCGCTGAGCCCGGTAGCGATGGATCTCCAGGTGGACTTCAGGATGCGGCGTCGGTCGCTGCTCGACGGGGAGAATCCGGCTGCCTGTTCGTTCCTGCTCCACGAGGCCGCACTGCGGATGCTCTTCGGTGACCGGGCTGTTGTGCGACGGCAGTTGGAGGAGCTCCTGAAGTGCTCCGAGCGGGATGCGGTGACGCTGCGCGTTATCCCGTTTGCCGCTGGAGGGTTCCCCAGCGCGGGCAGCTCGACGATGTACGCGAGCGGGCCGGTGCGGCAGTTGGACACCGTGCAGATCGACGTACCGAACGGCATCACGTTCCTCGATGCCGAGACTCATCTGACCAACTACCGTGCGGTGTTGGACCGAATGGAGACGCGCTCACTCGAACCGAAGCAGTCGCGCGACTTCATCCGCAGGGTGTTGCACGAGCTATGAAAGCCTGAGGATCGTGGAAATTCAGTGGCGCAAGTCCTCCCACTCGGAGCAGGCGGGGAACTGTCTCGAACTTGCTGTGGTCGATGGCGACGTTCTCGTCAGGGAGAGTGACGATCCTGGCGTGATCGTCAGGACGACCCCGTCCAAGCTGGCGGCGTTCCTGGCCGGGGCCAAGGCCGGCGAGTTCGACGACCTCGTGTAGCGGAGCGCCGCGACAGGGAGGTATCGCCGAGCGCTCTCGGACGCATATGCCAATGCGATCCACTTCGTATCAACATTGATGCGTCAGCACTTTTGTCGCTAACCTTGGTTGCGGGCGGTATCCAGTTGGTTACCGCTTGGACTGGAGTGCCCCGGCGGTGTCATCAGCACCCCGGGGCATGGCCAACGCCTCGAAGGAGCGTCAGCATGTTCCACCGTATCCGCACCCACCTCGCACGAACACTCGTGCACGTGGTTCTGCCCGTCCTGGCGCGCGTCCTGCGCGCCTTCCGCTTCCCCGGACCTGTACTGCCACCCGCACCGGCGCCCGTCCCCATCACCGCATCCCAACCCCCGTCCCCCCACCGCCCCCTGCGCCTCGTCCCCCGCTCCCGCCCCCACCACCCCCTCGACCCCGAACGCCGTGCCCGCCGCACCGCCCTACGGCTCGCGCTCGACGGGTTCGTGGTCACCGCCGGGGCCGCCCAGGCGTACAGCACGGGCACCCTCGTGCTCGCGACCGCGAGGAGGGCGGCCTGATGGGCAGTTCAGACCAGGTACGCGTCAGCCGGGTGCCCAGTAAGCCCGTGCGGCGGGAGGCGGACGGGTCGCTCGCCATCGACCTCTGGTTCCGCCGGGAAGGGGCCTTCGAGGCGGACGCCGCGCTGCGGCTGACGCCCGCCGAGGCCGAGACGCTGCACGCCCAGCTCTGCTACGCCCTCGACGACGACACCGCCGCCCTCATCAGCCCGGCCGCCAGTCTCCCGGACTGCCGGAAGAGCATCCTCACCACCCGCCGCCAGGTCTGACGGCAGAAGCCAGGTTCCCGTCCCGCCAGGCCCCGCATCTCCGCTGCGGGGCCTGGCCCGCGTGCCCGATTCACCCCTGGCGCACAATGGTCCCTCGCACGGTTTCACCAGTACGTCGGGTCGGTACGCGGGGGAGGCACGGGGATGGTTGGCGAAGTGGTCGGGGGAACGACCGAGCAGGTCGAGGCGGAGTGGCCGTTGCTGGCGCACCTCAAGGCGATGGGGTGGCAGCACATCGAGGGCGCCCGGCTGGCAGCCGCGGGTGAGCGCGACGACTTCGGGGACGTACTGCTGGAGCGGCGGCTGCGGGCCGCCGTGCGCCGGTGCTCCCCATGGATGACCAACGATGCGCACACCAACCCCGCCGTCTTCGCCCTGCGCGCCGCCGCGCGCCACGTATCGGCGCAGTCGCTGCCGCAGGCCAACCGTGACGCGACCGATCTGATCCTGGGCGGCATCCTGCAGTCCGGGCCGGACGACAAGGACGTCAAGACGCGGTTTGTCGACTGGTCGCAGGAGGCACTGGAGGGCAGCCGGGAGGAGATTTTGGCCCGCAACGACTACCTCGTCGTCGACCAGCTGAGGGTCTGCGACGCGGACGGCAAGCCGGCTGTCCTGGACCTCGTGCTCTTCGTCAACGGCATCCCGCTCGTCGTCATCGAGTGCAAGTCACCGGACGTACGGGACCCACTGGGCAAGGCCATCCGCGATCTGCGCGCCTATACCGGGCGGCCCGTGGACGACGACACCCGCAGCGGGCCCGGTGCCCTGCGAGGCGTACCTCACCTCTTCGCGCCCGCCCAACTGCTGGTCGCCGCCGACGGGACGGATGCCGTGCTCGGGACGTACTCCTCCTCCGAGGAGCACTACGCCCTGTGGCGCAGCATCAGCCCGGACTACGCGAAGGCGGAACACCTCCGGCAGGAGCTGCGCGGCTGGGGGCTGCTGGATGCCAAGGCGCTGCCCACGCTCCAGCAGCAGCTCACCGCGATCGTCCTCAAGCCCGGCAACCTGCTCAACATCGTCCGGCACTACGTCTTCGAGAAGCCGCTCGACGACGACAAGTCCACCAGCGGCAGCAAGCCCCGGGGGCGTACCGCACAGGCGCGAACGGCGAAGGTGGTCTGCCGGCACCAGCAGTACCGCGCCACCGAGAAGATCGTCGAGCGGCTCCGTAACCGGCGCAGCCGCCTCCTCACCGGCGGGGACATCGACGAGCGCGGCGGGGTCGTCTGGCACACCCAGGGCGCGGGCAAGAGCTTCACCATGCAGTTCCTCGCCCGGCGGCTGCACGCCAGCCCGGACCCCGCTTTGAACGGCATCACGATCATCGCCGTCACGGACCGCATCGACCTCCAGCGGCAGTTGCGCGAGGCCGTCGCGCTGAGCGAGTCCGAGGTGCGCGAGGCGAAGTCCCGTACCGACCTGGAGAGCCTGCTGGAACGGGCCGGACGGCACGGTGGGCGTGCGGTCGTCTTCGCGACCATCCAGAAGTTCCTCGGCGACCTGGTGGCGAAGAACGGGAACGGTGACACCGCGGGCGGCGAGGAGCGGTCGCTCGACGGGGAGTTCGAAGCCGACCGGGCGAAGGCCGGGGCAGGCGTGAGCGCCGCCGAGGTCGCCGATCCCATGCCGGACGAGGAGACCCTGCGCAAGGCCGCACGGATCTTCCCCGAGTGCAGCGACTCCGACCAGGTCCTCATCCTGGTCGACGAGGCCCACCGCTCCCACACCTCCGTACTCCACGCCTGCCTGCGCAAGGCGCTGCCCAACGCGGCGAGGGTCGGCTTCACCGGCACTCCGCTCATGGAGGGCAGGCGCACCGACACGGGGCGCATCTTCGGGCTTGAACCGAGCACCACGCCCGGCGGAGATCCGGAGTTCCTCGACACGTACCGGATGACGGAGGCGGAACGCGACAAGGTCGTCGTGCCCGTGCGTTACTCGGGCCGTGCCACCACCGCCGAGGTGCGTGACAGGGAGCAGCTGGACGACTGCTTCGAGGACCTGATCGAGCCGCTGGACGACAGGGAGAGAGCTCGTGTACGGGCGAAGTACGGCACCCCGTCCAAGCGGGCCGTGGCGGAGTCACCGCCGCTGATCTGGCGCAAAGCCGCCGACATGCTGGAGCACTACGTCACCGGCCCGCTGACCGGTGGTTTCAAGGCCCAGGTCGCGGTGGTCAGCCGGAAGGCGGCGGTCCTCTACCGCAACGCGTTCCAGGAGGCGCGCACCGAACTGCTGCTGCGCGTTGCGGAGTTCGACAGGAGCGGGCGGCGGGAAGCCCTCAGGGGGCGGGCGCCGGAGACCTACACCCGCGAGGAATCGCTTCTCCTGCGCGCCTGGCAGTTCCAGGAGCTGCTGCGGCGGATCGACTTCGTACCCGTGATCTCGGCAGGCGCGGAGCAGAAGAGCGGGAGGTGGCGCGAGTGGACCGACGAGGACAACAGGCGCGACCACGTCGCCCGGTTCCTTCAGCCGTTCCCCCAGCTGCCCCCCGACAACCCTTGGGCCTACACGCCGCCCGCCGAGCCCGACCCGGTTCCGGCGGGGGCCGTCGGCGGGATGAACCCGTGGAGCGACCTGGTGTGGGGCGAGGAGGCGGCCGACCCGCCGCCGATCGCGTTCCTCATCGTGAAGTCCATGCTGCTCACCGGCTTCGACGCACCCATCGAGCAGGCGCTCTACCTGGACCGCCCGATCCGCGACGCCGAACTGCTCCAGGCGATCGCCCGCGTCAACCGGCCCGCCCGGCGCAAGACCGAGGGGCTGGTGGTCGACTACTACGGCGTGCTGAACAACCTCGCCGTGACCCTGGCGGCCTACCAGGGCAATCCACTCGCTCTCGACTCGCTGCGCGACATGTCCGAGGAGCTTCCGGAGCTGGGCAGGACGGCCGGGGAGTTCCGGGCGTTCCTGGCGGACGAGGGAATCGACGCGGACGGCCTCACGACCCGAGCGGGACTCGCGGCCGCGGTGCTCGCGCTCTCCGACCCCGCGCGGCGGGCCGACTTCGACGAGAAGCTCGGCGAGTTCCTGGGCGCGGTCGACCGCGTCCTGCCGCACGAGGATGCGCTGGAATTCATGCCGGACGCACGGGCGTGGAGCGTGCTCCAGATGCGCGTGCGCCGCCATTACCGCGACGACACCGGCGGCGGCTTCGCGATGCGCGGCTACGGCCGCAAGGTACGGGCGCTGATCGCCGACCACCTGGAGGCGTACGAGGTGAACGAGGCCGTACCGCCCGTGTCGATCCTCGCGCCCGACTTCGACGAGGTGGTCAGCAGGCTTCCGGTGCGCGAGGCGGCGGCCGAGCAGATCCAGGGGTTGCGCTACCACCTGGAGGAGCGGCAGGCGGTGGAGGACCGTGCGGTGTACCGGCAGCTGTCCGTGGAGCTGGAACGGGTCCTGGAGGAGTTCGCCGGACGATGGGAAGACATCGTCCGGGAGCTTGGACCGCTGGTCGAGCGGGCCGTCCGAGCGGAAGAGGCCGACCCCGCCGTCGCCGACCTCACCCCCATGGAGCAGCGGCTCTACGTCCTCATCGGCGAGAAGCTGGCGGAGAGCGAGCTGCTGGAGACCGCTGGTCCTCAGGAGCTGCGTCGGGTCGTGGCCGAGGTGTACGACGAGATCACCAGCCGGGTGGGCCTGGCTTCCTTCGGAGGTGAGGCCAGGCATGTGGCGAGGCTGGAGGCACGCCTCTCCATCCGCCTCCGTCAGGCTGGCTACCGCCTGCGGGGCGAGGGACGTGAGGAAGTGAACCGGCTCGCCTCGACACTCGCGGGGTACGCCGCGCAGCACCTGGAAGCCTTCCGGTCCGAAGCGCGGAGAGAATAGGCGTATGCCCGCGCTACCCGACGCCGCGTCCGTCTCCGATGAGCCCTTGCTCACCGAGGACGGGGTGCTGTTCGTCGACGGGCGGGAACTGGGTGTCCGCATCAGCCTCCGGCGCCGGCGCCTGGGCCTGACGGTCGAGCGGGACAGATCGCTCACGCTGCACGTACCCAAGGGGTGCGGGGTTCGGAGGGCCGAGGACTTCGTTCGTTCCAGTACGGGCTGGATCGAGGCCAAGGCGCGGCTCAGCGAGGAGCGCCGGCAGCTGCACCCCACACGGTCCCTCAGGGACGGCGAGATCCATCGGTACCTGGGACGGGACTACCGGCTCCTGGTCGTCGACGCCCCGCCGGACGAAGGGCGCCCGGTCGCCGCCGTCCGTCTGGTCGCGGGCAGGCTGAGACTGGACAGCGGGGTCGCGGCAGACCCGGTGCTCGCGCGCAGGGCGCTGGCCGACTGGTACAGCAGGGCGGGGCAGCGATGGATGCAGGGACGTCTGCAGCCCTGGGCCGCACGGATGGACCTTCCCGAGCCCACGGTGCGGGTGCGGGACCTGGGGCATCGCTGGGGAAGCTACCGGGCGGGTTCGACCGGTGACGGGACGATCTCGCTGCACTGGGCGGTCTTCCAGCTTCCGATGCACCTCGTGGACTACGTGGTGGCCCATGAACTGGCCCATGTCCGGGTGCCGGGACATGGCCCCGAATACTGGCGTCTTCTGGGCCGAGCCCTTCCGGAATGTCGTCGGCTGAAGGCCGAGCTGGATGAGCTGGGCCGGCGCGTCTGGATGGGGGATCTGGGCTGACGCGTCCGCCACATGCGGCGGACTCGGTCCTCACCGCAGATCCGCAGCCCCTCAGGCATGTCCGGGCTCAGTCCTCCCCGCAGATCCGCAGCCCTTCCGGAGTCGCGCACGGCAGATGGCCGTGGGTGCGGATGACGTCCTGCCCGCTGCCCCGGCTGAGGTAGGAGAGGAAGCCGGAGGCCAGCGAGTCGGCGGGCGGGCTGCCGTAGGTGTACGCGTACTCGATCTCCCAGTACGGGTAGGTGCTCGTGCCGATCGTGTCGACGGACGGGGCGGCGCCGTCGATGGCGATCTGGTGCGCACCGGCCGGTTTGGTGCCCGTACGCAGTTCGCTGTAGCCGATCGCGCCGTCGAGCCGGCCGACCTCGGCCAGGACCTGGTCGGTGGAGTCGAGTTCGCAGCGGATGACCGGGGCCTCGGGGTCGTCCTTCGTGGTGCAGTCGCGGGAGGACTGGGCGGGTTCGTTGCGGCCCAGGACGCGGCGCTGGAACACCTCGCGGGTACCGGAGTTGGCGTCCCTGCTGACCAGGAGGACGGGGAGGTCCGGGCCGCCGAGTTCCTTCCAGTTGCGGATGTCGCCGCGGTAGAGGGCGCGGATCGTGTCACGGGTGAGGTTCTTCAGCGGGACCTTGTCGTTGACGACCAGGCGGAAGAGGGAGACGGCGACGCGGTTCTCGCGCAGTTGCGGGAAGCCGCTCGGCTTGGGGCCGTCGGAGAGGGCCACGAGGGCGGGCGAGCCGGACTTCCCGGCCTTCGCGCCCCGGTCGGCCAGCTCCCTTATCCCGGCGGTGCTGCCGTGCGGGTCCACGGTGATGGTGGCGCCCTCGCACGCCTTGCCGTACTTCTCCGCCAGTTCGTCCAGGACGGGCTCGAAGGCGGTGGAGCCGGTCACGGTCAGCTCGCCGCGGGCGCAGCCTATCGGGGGCGGGGTGTCGTCCCGGACCAGGATGATGGAGGCCAGGGTGATGACGCAGACCGTCAGTGCCACGGTGATGAACCGGGCGGCCCGGCCGAACAGCGGGGGCTTCTCGTCCGGGCGGGCGGCGGTGTTCGTCCGCACCTCGCCGTCCCGGATGCCGCCGGTGATCCGGACGGGGCTGCCGACGCGTGAACCGGTGAGCAGGACCAGGAGTTTGAAGTGCTCGCCCCGGTTGAGCGGGACGCGCGGCAGGCGGATCAGGGAGCCGCTGCCGCGGAGGCCCTCGGACGGGGTGAAGTGGTCCATGAGGTGGTCGGCGCCGGGGGAGTGGGTGACGCCGATGCCCCGGACCCGGCGTTCGGTGAACTCGACGACCAGTCCGTGGAGTTGTCCGTCCGGTCCGGTGTAGTCGCCGCGGTCGATGGACTGCGAGCCGTCGTTCTCGATGCGGAGCAGGACGAGGGTGGCGTCCGCCATGTCCGGGGTCTCGTCGAAGGGGCCGAGTCGCACGTTGGCCCGCGCCCGGCTGACCTCGCTGCCGATCGGGGTGTCCATCTGCACGCGGTAGCCGATGCGTTTGCGGCGCGGGACGCGGCGTTCGTACCCGAGCACGCCCACGGAGGCGAGGACGCCCAGCACTGCGGTGAGTACCGGGTCCCGTCGCCAGGTGTACGCCCGCCGTTCGCGCGAGGGCGATGGCCGCGGGCGACGGGGCGGGACGGCTGGTCCAGACCTTGACAGGTCCAGACCAATCGGGGTTGGGTGTCGGGATGCCCGACGGCATGCCGGAGCCTGTTCGGGGTGCCCTGCCGAAGGAGTGAGCAGCGCTGAACCGCATCAAGAGCGTTCTGACCGTACTGAGTGCCGTCATCGCGACGGTGGCCTTCCTCCCCGGCCCCGCGAGTGCCGCGCCTGCCGCCGCCGGGGAGCCGGCGCGGTGCGCGCCCGTCTGGAGCTCCTCGACCGCCTACCCGTCCGGTGGTGCCGTCTCGCACCACGGCCGCAACTGGACGGCGAAGTGGTGGACGCGGAACGAGAATCCGGGCGCCACCACCGTCTGGTCCGACAGCGGCGCCTGTGCGGGCGGGGTCTCCGACTTCGTCATCAGTGAGGCGGAGTTCGACGAGATCTTCCCGGACCGCGACGCCTTCTACACGTACCAGGGTCTGATCGACGCGCTGCACGCCTATCCCCGCTTCGCGAACACCGGGACCGAGGCGACGAGGAGCCGGGAGGCGGCGGCGTTCCTGACGCACGCCGACTTCGAATCGGTCGGCCTGCAGTACGTGAAGGAGATCAACGAGGCCAACTACTGGATCAAGTGCGACTACAGCCAGCCGTTCGGCTGCCCGGCCGGCCAGTCCGCGTACTACGGCCGCGGCCCGATCATGTTCAGCTGGAACTTCAACTACAAGGCGGCCGGTGACGCGCTCGGCCTCGACCTGCTGAACGACCCGTGGCAGGTCGAGCGGGATCCGTCGGTCGCCTGGCAGACCGCGCTCTGGTACTGGAACACTCAGAACGGCCCCGGCACCATGACCTCGCACGATGCCATGGTCGGCGGTGCGGGCTTCGGTGAGACGATCCGCTCGCTCAATGGCTCGCTGGAATGCAACGGCGGCAACCCCGCTTCGGTGAAGGCGCGGATCGCCAAGTACGAGCGGATCACCGGCATCATCGGTACGGATCCGGGTTCGGGCCTCACCTGTTGACGTAGTGGGCGGAGCGCGAGCGGGTGCGAGAACTTCTCGCGCGCCCGTACGGCCGGACAGAGGGCGGCTGCCGTCCCGCATGCTGGACGGGCCCGAAGGTTTTTGCCTTCGGGCCCGTCCTTCTTTTCCGGCGGTGACGGTGATGATCCGGACTGACGTCCTCCGCAATACCCGCTGTTGGGCACGGTTCCGGAACGGGGGGCCCTGGTGTGCGGGGGCTCACGGGCACGCATCGGGAAGGTTTCCTTGCGGTGGTCTAGACCTTGACAGGTCCAGACCAACGCCGCTTGAGTGACTGTCACCCCCCATGGCGGCGCACCGACGAGATCGGTGCGCCGCGCCGAAGGAGTGTTCACATGATCAGACGCATCATGGGCCTGCTCGCCGCGCTGGTCGCGGTCGTCGCGACGGTCGTCGTCCTCCCCGCCACCACCGCTTCGGCGGCCGACTGCGCGGCTGCTTGGAACTCCTCGTCCGTCTACACGGGCGGCGGAGCCGCCTCGTACAACGGGCACAACTGGACCGCCAAGTGGTGGACCCAGAACGAGACCCCCGGCAGCTCCGACGTATGGGCCGATCAAGGCAGTTGCGGCGGCGGCACCGATCCGGGCGGACCCGGTTCCTCCGACGGCTTCGTCGTCAGTGAGGCGCAGTTCAACCAGATCTTCCCGGGCCGCAATTCCTTCTACACCTACAGCGGCCTGACCGCCGCACTGAGCGCCTACCCGGGCTTCGCCAACACCGGCAGCGACACGGTGAAGAAGCAGGAGGCCGCCGCGTTCCTCGCCAACGTCAGCCATGAGACCGGTGGCCTGGTGTACGTGGTCGAGCAGAACACGGCCAACTACCCGCACTACTGCGACAGCAGCCAGCCCTACGGCTGTCCTGCGGGCCAGTCCGCGTACTACGGGCGCGGTCCGATCCAGCTCAGCTGGAACTTCAACTACAAGGCCGCCGGTGACGCGCTCGGCATCGACCTGCTGGGCAACCCCTACCTGGTCGAGCAGAACGCCTCCGTCGCCTGGAAGACCGGCCTCTGGTACTGGAACACCCAGAACGGTCCCGGCACCATGACGCCCCACAACGCCATGGTGAACGGCGCCGGATTCGGCGAGACGATCCGCTCCATCAACGGCTCCCTCGAGTGCAACGGCGGCAATCCCGCCCAGGTCCAGAGCCGTATCGACAAGTACCAGGCCATCGTGGCGATCCTCGGCACCACGCCCGGCTCGAACCTCAGCTGCTGACCGGCTGAACTCCCGGTCCACGGGGGGTGTGTCCGGCCGGAAGGCCGGGCACACCCCCTCCGCCGTCCCCCGCCGCTACGGGACAGCCCTTAGCCGCCGTCCGTGATGTCCAGTGCGCGGAACGCCAGCCACAGGTCGTAGCGGGCGCTCGGCGTCCGCAGCAGCGAGCGCTGGAGCACGTTCTCCAGCCGGGTCAGCCGCTTGCGCACCCCGGGTACGGAGATGTCCAGCGCCTCGGCGGCCGGACCGAGCTGGGCCTGGCACTCGAGCCATGTGCGCAGGGTGGTGCGCGGGTCGGTGGTGCCGCCCGCCGCCCCTGGACCGTCGAGCGGGCGCAGCTGCTGCACGGCCCAGGAGCGGACCGCGGGCAGCCGCAGGATCTCGTCCAGCGACCGGGCGGATGCCGCTACGCCTCCGGCCACTACGCCTCCGGCCACTACGCCTCCGGCCGCTACGCCCCCGGCCTGCCCCTGACCGGCGGGCCGGGGCAGGCTGGGGGTGGCGCGGATGCGCAGGGCGAGGTCGAGCGCGGCCTGGTCGGCGACCCGGTGCAGGTCCAGGTCCAGCAGCTCACCGATCAGCCGCAGCCGTGCGGCCAGTGTGTTGCGGTGGATCTTCAGGTGGTCGGTGGCGTGCGAGGAGAACGAGAGCCAGGAGGCGAGGGTCGCCGCGAGCTCCTGGCTGCCGGGGTCCTGGCTGCGCCGCGGGAGATGGGCGAGCAGCGGGGCCAGCAGCGCATCGGCCCACCGGGCCCCCTCGGCGCCGACCACCAGCGCGGGCTCCGGCGCCGCGCCGAAGCGGGCGTGCCGTTCCGGCAGCCCCCGGGCCACGGCCAGCGCGTCGAACGCCTGGCGGTACGCGGTCGCCGTGTCGGACAGCGCCACGTCCTCGCTGACGCCCACGAAGCAGTCGTCGACCACCGAGGCGACCACGGAGTCCAGCCGCGCGTGCGCCGGGTCGGGGCCCGCCGGCACGACGAGGATCAGATGGCGGGCGTAGACCGGGCACCGCACGATCCAGGACCGGCCGCCTGACAGGTCCGCGCAGATCCGCGCCACCTCGTCCCGGCCGCGCCCCGAGCACTCGACGACGCAGACCCGTACGGGATCGGGCAGATTGGGTTTCAGCGCCCCCGCCACCTGGTGCGCGATCGACAACTGGCCGGTCATGAGCAGATGCAGGACCGCCTCCCGGCCGCGGGACTCCGCGAGATCGACGCGGCGGCGCTTGCGCTCCACGCTCTCGGCCGCCCAGCACATGGCCAGCGGCAGGGCGGCATCGGCGAGGAGCGTGGACAGCCCGTCCGGCAGCGGACGCCGCCCGACCACGGCGAGGAGCGGTGCGGGAGCGTCATCAGGGCCGTGCGCGGGGCCGTCCAGCGAGAACAGCAGCGCGGTGAGCGGTCCCTGGTCGACGAAGAGGGAGCGGGCGCCGAGCGCCGTCAACTCCTTGACGCCCTCGGCCGCGAGCGCGGCCGATGCGGCGCTCGTGGGCTCGGGGATCCGGGCGACGCCGTGCAGGACGGTGCCATCGCGTCCGAGCAGCCCTGCCCAGCCGCTCGCGCGCCCGGAGACCCACCGCAGCAGCTCCCGCGAGCCGCCCGTCCGGGCGAGACCGTTCATCCGTATGACGTCGTCGGCCCGTCCGCGCGTGTGCACACGTCCTCCGCTCCTGGCCAAAACCGGAGTGCAGCGTACCGGTTCGGTTGTGCGGACTGATACCTCCGGCCGTCCACACGGTGCGAACCGAATCTTTCCCGGCGCCTACCCCGCAATCTAGAGTCCGAACGCGGATGCGGGCCTTTCGGGGGAGAGGCACGGGGGGGACGACGGCAGCGGCTCACGGGGGTGGCCGCTGTCGTCGGCCGCATCCGCTCCTCGCTGTCGTCAGCCGCATCCGCTCCTCGCTGTCGTCAGCCGCATCCGCTCCTCGCCGGCGTTGTCAGTGGTGACCCTTAACGTCGAGTACGTCGGGACCCGTGACGGTCGGCGTACGAGGAGAGGTCATCCACGATGGAGTTCCGGATCGAGCGCGGCGCACTGACGGACGCGGTGGCGTGGGCGGCCCGGGTGCTGCCCACGAGATCGCCCGTTCCTGTGCTGGGCGGTCTGCTGCTGGAGGCGGCGGACGGCCGGCTCCGTATCTCCGGACACGACTACGAGGCGTCCGCCCGCATCGAGTTGGCAGCGGGGACCTCGCGGCCCGGCAAGGTGCTCGTGATGGGCCGCCGGCTGCTGGACGTGTGCCGGGTGCTGCCCGAGGGGGCGGTGGAATGCGCGGTGGAGGGCTCACGGTTCACCGTGACCGGGAGCGGCGCGGGATTCGGTCTTTCGGTGCTGCCGCTCGACGACTATCCGGCTCTGCCGCCACTGCCGGAGGTGCTCGGGGCGGTGGACGCCGAGGAGTTCGCGGCGGCGGTCGCGCAGGTGACGGTGGCGGCCGGCCGGGACGACACCCTGCCGACGCTCACCGGGATCCGGCTGGGCCTCGACGGCGACCGGATGACCCTGGCGGCCACGGACCGCTACCGCTTCGCCGTCCGTACGCTCACCTGGAAGCCCGAGGGCGCGGACGTCTCGGCGGACGTCGTCGTCTCGGCCCGCAGGCTCTCCGAGATCGCCCGCTCCTTCGGCCGGGCCGGCCTGGTCCGGCTGGCGCTCGACCGGGGTTCGGCCGGCTTCGAGCTGGACGGCATGCGCACCACGGTCCGGCTCCTGGACGGCAGACTGCCGCGCCACGACAAACTGTTCGCGCTGGCGGACCCCGTCACCGCGGTGACCGACCGCGAGCCCCTGGCCGAGGCCGTGAAACGGGTCTCGGTGGTTGCGGACGGCGGCAGCCCGCTCCAGCTCGCCTTCCGCGACGGCTCGGTGCTGCTGCAAGCGGGGTACGAGGACGATGTGGCCTCCCAGCGCCTGCCCGCCGAACTGGCCGGCACCGAGGAGATGACGGTCGCCTTCAACCCCGCCTACCTGACCGACGCGTTGGCCTCGTTCGACACCCCGGTGGTCCGCTTCCATCTGATGGGCCCCGGCCAGCGCGCCATGGTCACCGGTCATGCCGACCGCGAGGAGGCGACGGACCCGGCGCGGGGTGCGGGACAGGATGCCGGGCAGCCGGCCCATCAGCACCTGCTCATGTCGGTCAAGCCGCTGATGTGGAGCTGATGCGGAGGCGGGGACGGGCCGCCCGCCCGTCCCCGCATTCGTACTGCGTCGTGCCCGCGGTTACTTGGTGAAGTAGAAGTACTTCCAGGCGCCGTGGGTCGTCGAGTTCACGATGTCGCCCGACATGTCGTTCACGTACGAGGCACGGACGCGCATCCGGTAGCCCGTCTCATGCGTGCCGGTCAGCGTCACGACCGACTTGCCCTTGGTGCCGAGCCCGAAGTACTGCGAGCCCGCGTCGTACCACTTGCCCCCGTAGTAGAGCTCCATGGAGAGCAGGTACTGCCGGCCCTTGCAGTAGCTCATCGTCGTGGTGAAGACCGGGTTGGTCTTTTTGTGGAAGTACGCGTACGACCTGGAGCCGATCCTGGCCGTCCGGTACGGCTTGGAGAGGGAGGTCGAGACCTTCACCTTGGCGTACGACCGGCTCGGCGCCGTTCAGGTCGAGCGAGCCGATGTGACCCGAGCCGCCCCCGTCGTACCCGAACCAGAGCTTGCCGCCCGGGCAGCGACGGGATCGTGGCCATGACCGTGCCGTTGTAGGTGGCGACGACGACCTTGCCGCCGTTCGGGTCGCTGATGAAGACGCGGTGGTGCACGCCGTCCGTGCCGATGGCGCCGACCGACGCAGCAGGAATGATCTTGCTGGTGTCGGCGGCGGCCGGGTTCGCCGCACCGCCGACCAGTGCCGCTGAGCTGAACAGGACCGCGATCCAAGTCGCTGTGGAGATGCTGCGCGTACGCAAGTGTTGTCTACCCCCACGGTGAATGAGGACCGCCTGGCACCCGCCGAGGTCAGCCGGACTTCGTGTACGTGAGCTTCTCGCCGGTGGACGTGTTCTCGCGGCTCAGGGTGCCGTCCGGGAGCAGGGTGAGGGTGGTGGCGCTGCCCGGGGTGCAGGACGTCATGGGTTCGCCCAGCGTCACGGTGGACGGCCCGAGTTCGAGCGGTTCGCCGTCGGACGCCTCGGTGGTCAGGTCCGCCTGGAAGACGCAGCGGTAGGTGCCGCCGGTGTCGAGGGGGCCCTTGGCCGTCAGCGTGAGGACGGTCTCGCCGGCCTGGCCCTGCTGGATGACGAGTTCGCGGGTGGAGTGGCCGTTGGCGGTGTCGATGCTGCCGGACCAGGTCCCCAGATAGCCCTCGGGGACACCGCCCTCTTCGTCGCCGTTCTCCGGGTCGTCGCTGGGCGAGGGGTCCGCCGACTCCTCGGGGGAGGGGGAGGCGGAGGAACCGTCCGAGGTGGAGGGGCCGGCCGAGTGACTGGGGGAGGACGTGGTGTCCTTGCCGTTGTCGCTCATGAGCGCGTAGACGGACCCGCCGGCCCCGATGGCGACCAGCACGGCGATCGCGACGAGCGCGATGGTCGAACCGGTGCTCCGGCGGGCGGGCGCGGCGGCGGGCTGCTGGAAGCCGGGCTGCTGGAGACCGGGCGGCTGGACCGGGCCGTACGGGGGAGTGGGACCGAACCCGGGCTGCTGCGGATAGCCGTATCCCTGGCCCTGGTTGATGTTCGGCTGCTGCGGATATCCGTATGCCTGGGCCGGGTTGGGCTGTTGTGGGTACCCGTATGCCTGGGCCGGGTCGGGTTGCTGCGGATACCCGTAAGACTGGCCGGAATTGGGTTGCTGGGGGTAGCCATGCCCGTAGCCCTGACCGGAGTTGGGCTGTTGTGGATAGCCGTACCCGGGGACGGACGGCGTTCCGGGCGGTGGCGGTTCGCTCGCCGGCGCGGCCGGGGCGGCCGGGGCGGGCATCCCGACCACGGTGGGCATCGCGTGGTCCGTGCCCGGCGCGGGCTGCTGAGGCGGTGCGGGCGGCCCGGCGGCTTCGGCCGGCCCCGGGACCGATTCCTGAGGCACCGAGTCCTGCGGCACCGCACCGCCCGGGACAGCACCGCCCGGGACAGCACCGCCTGGGACAGCGCCGCCCGGGACCGCACCGCCCGGCACCACGCCGCCCGGGACAACATCACCCGGCACCGAGCCCTGAGGCACCGAGCCCTGCGGCACAGAGTCCTGCGGCACAGAGTCCTGCGGCACCGCGCCGTTCGGGATCGTCGTAGTGTTGCCCGGCGTTGCGTCCTGAGGGTCCTCCGCGTCCAGCAGTTCCACGGCGTGGCGGCCGAGTTGGGCGATAAGGGCGCCCGGCAGCCAGGGTTCGGGGGTGTCGTCCCCGGCCAGCCGCTCCAGGATCTCGTCCGTCGTCGGCCGGACCTCCGGCTCCTTGCGCAGGCAGTCCCGGATCAGCTCGACGAGATCCACCGGCACCCCGGTCAGGTCCGGGTCCTCCTGCGCGATCCGGAACAGCAGGGCGTGCACCCCGCTGGCGGCCGCGCCGAACGGAAGCCGTCCGGTCGCGGCGTACGCCAGCACCGAGCCCAGACAGAACACATCGCACGCCGTGGTCACGCGCTCGCCCCGGACCTGCTCGGGCGACATGAAGCCGGGCGAGCCGACCAGGGCGCCGGTGCGGGTGAGGCCGCCGTCGGTGACGGTGTCGAGCGCCCTGGCTATCCCGAAGTCGATGACGCGCGGACCGTCGATCGTGAGCAGGATGTTGGACGGTTTGAGGTCGCGGTGGATGACTCCGGCGGCGTGGATGGCCTTCAGGGCGTGGGCGAGACCGGTCCCCAGGATGTGGACCGACCGCTCGGGCAAGGGTCCGTACGCCCCCGGGACGGGTCCGGCCGTGGTGCCCGAGCGTCCCGAGACGGTGGCCTGGAGGGAGGGGCCGGCGACGTAACCGGTGGCGACCCACGGCACGTTGGCGTCGGTCTCGGCGTCCAGGACGGGGGCGGTCCAGGTGGAGCCGACCTGCCGGGCGGCCTGCACCTCCTGCCGGAACCGGTCGCGGAACTCCTGCTGTGCGGCGAGTTCCTCGCGTACCACCTTGATCGCGACCGTGCGTCCGCGGTCGGAGCGCGCCAGATACACCTGGCCCATGCCGCCGGCGCCCAGGCGGCCCAGCAGGCGGTACGCGCCGATGCGTTGCGGATCGACGGACCCGAGCTTCTCCATGGTGTGCAGTCCTCCCCCGTACGGCGACACGCCGGACGGGGTCGAGAATAGCGGCGCGGATTGCCCCGGCGGGGGCCGATGGCCGGGGGTGGTCCCTGAGGTGGTGCCGGGGGGCGGGTAGGGGCCCCGGCCTCAGTCGCCGGACGGGTTCGGGACACCGGACGGACCCGCGGCGCCGGGCAGATCCGGGAGGCCGAGGGTTTCCAGGGCCAGGGACAGCCGCTCCAGCACCCGTACCGTCTCCGCGAACTCCCGCGCACCCAGCTCCCGGGCCAGCCGCGCGGCGAACTCCGCGTGCCCCGGGCCGATATGGGACACCGCCGCCCGGCCCTCGACCGTGGGGCGCAGCAGCTTCGCGCGACGGTGGGCGGGGTTGGGGGCGTACTCCGCGAGCCCCTTGTCCACCAGCAGATCGGCAATGCGCTGTACGGCCTGCCGGGTGATGCCCATGGACCGGGCGATCCCGGAGACGGGCAGCGGCTCGGCGAGCACCGCACCGAGCACCTGCCACCAGGCGGCGGTCAGCCCGGCCGGGCGGGCCAGCTCATCGGCCACGGAGAGGAACTGGCCGTTGAGCCGGAAGACGCCGAGAGCGGTCCGGCTCAGCCGGTCCTGGTCGGCGCGGCTCATCCCTGCAGCACCTCGTACGCGCTCGCGTCCGAATCGTGGAAGAGCCGGAACCAGGCGTCGAGCTTCTCGCCCTCGTACACCCCGAGCCGGGCGAACACCTCGCGGGCGAAGGCGACCGGCTCGGTCGGTCCCGCGGTGATCAGGTCGCCGTCGGTCACGGCGTCGGTGTCGGCGTAATGCCTGCCGCCCGCGTAGCCGGTGGCCGCCAGGTAGAAGGAGACCGCGCTCGTGTGCGCCCGCTCGTCGAGCAGTCCCTCGCGGGCCAGTCCCGCCGTCGCCCCGCAGATCGCCGCGACCGGCACGCCCGCCTCCAGGAAGGTGCGGGCGGTGCGGGCGAAGGGGGCCAGTGCGTCGCCGCTGTCCCACAGGGAGGCGCCCGGCAGGATCAGCAGCGCGCTGTCCTCGGGGCGCAGCTCCGCGAGGGCCAGGCCGGGGTGGACGGTCAGCCCGCCCATGCTGGTGACGGGCGCGGTGGTGGGGCCCACCGTCCGGACGGTGAAGCCGTTCTGGGCCAGGTGGGCGGTGGTGTGCCCGGTCTCCCAGTCGGCGTAGGTGTCGTACACGGCCAGATGTACGGTCCTGCGGGTCATGACGGCCTCCTCGGCAGGAAGAACGTGATGACAACATGCTGTCATGTCGACAATATGTTGTCAATGGGCCGGTCCCCTCGCGCCGACCCGACACCCTGCCGAACCAGGCGGCCCACGCCATACAAGGTGGCCATACCGGGCGCCGTCCGCCTCCGCCTAGGCTCGCGGCATGACCCCTCATCCTCCTGTCGACTCCGCAGCCGGGGCGGCCGTGAAGGCCGCCGACCGTGCGCACGTGTTCCACTCCTGGTCCGCCCAGGGCCTGATCGACCCGCTCGCCGTCGCCGGCGCCGAGGGGGCGTACTTCTGGGACTACGACGGCAACCGCTACCTGGACTTCACCAGCGGCCTCGTCTACACGAACATCGGCTACCAGCACCCCACCGTCGTCGCCGCGATCCAGGAGCAGGCGGCGAAGATGACGACCTTCGCGCCCGCCTTCGCGATCGAGTCGCGCTCCGAGGCCGCACGCCTCATCGCCGAGCGCACCCCGGGTGACCTGGACAAGATCTTCTTCACCAACGGCGGCGCCGAGGCCGTCGAGAACGCCGTCCGCATGGCCCGGCTGCACACCGGCCGTACGAAGGTGCTCTCCGCCTACCGCTCGTACCACGGCGCCACCTCCACCGCGATCAACCTGACCGGTGACCCGCGCCGCTGGCCGTCCGACAACGGCTCGGCCGGCGTCGTGCGCTTCTGGGCACCGTTCCTCTACCGCTCGCCGTTCCACGCCACGACCGAGGCCGAGGAGTGCGCCCGCGCGCTCCAGCACCTGGAGGACACCCTCGCCTACGAGGGCCCCTCCACCATCGCCGCGATCATCCTGGAGACCATCCCGGGCACCGCCGGCATCATGACGCCGCCGCCCGGCTACCTCGCCGGTGTCCGCGAGATCTGCGACCGGTACGGCATCGTCTTCGTCCTCGACGAGGTCATGGCCGGCTTCGGGCGCACCGGCAAGTGGTTCGCCGCCGACCACTTCGACGTCACCCCCGACCTGATGACCTTCGCCAAGGGCGTCAACTCGGGTTACGTGCCGCTCGGCGGCGTCGCCATCTCCGCCGAGATCGCCGCGACCTTCGAGACCCGCCCCTACCCGGGCGGACTCACCTACTCCGGCCACCCGCTCGCCTGCGCGGCCGCCGTCGCCACCATCCACGTGATGGAGGACGAGAAGGTCATCGAGAACGCCGCCCGCATCGGCGAGACGGTCCTGGGCCCCGGTCTGCGCGAGCTCGCCGAGAACCACCCCTCGGTCGGCGAGGTCCGCGGCCTCGGCGCGTTCTGGGCGCTGGACCTGGTCCGCAACAAGGAGACCCGCGAGCCGCTGGTCCCGTACAACGCGACGGGCCAGGCCAACGCCCCGATGGCGGCCTTCGGCGCGGCGGCCAAGAAGAACGGCCTGTGGCCCTTCATCAACATGAACCGCACCCACGCCGTTCCGGCCTGCAACGTCACCGAGGCCGAGGCAAAGGAAGGCCTGGCCGCACTCGACGCCGCGCTGTCGGTGGCCGACGAGTACACGGCGTAACGCGAGTACACGGCGTAACGCGAGTACACGGCCTTACGCGAGTACACGGCCTTACGCGAGTACACGGCCTTACGCGAGTACACGGCGTAACGCCAGGACATCGCGTAGCGCCAGGACACCGCGTAACCACGGCGGCGCACGACGGAGCCGCGCGCCCCTCCCCTCACCCTCGTCTAAGGTGACCCGAGGCCGAACAGGGGAGGGGCGCCATGCGCGCGAGCGGAGCTGTCACCCGCAGTACGCTGCGGCAGCAGATCGCGGACGCGCTGCGTGACGAGGTGCTCGCCGGGCGTTTGCAGCCGGGGCGGGAGTTCACCGTCAAGCAGATCGCCGAGCAGTACGGCGTCTCCGCGACGCCCGTCCGCGAGGCGCTCTTCGACCTCTCCGCGCAGGGCCTGCTCGAATCCGACCAGCACCGCGGATTCAGGGTGCACGAGTTCACCGTCGCGGACTACCGGGCGATGGTGGAGGCCCGCACCCTGGTCATGGACGGGGTCATCCGGGGCGTCTTCCAGGGGCCGCCCCCGTCCCCGGCCCAGCAGGCGAGATACCGGGACGCGCTCGTCTCCGTACGCCGCCGGGCCGAGGAGGCCGCCCGCGCCGCGCGCGGCGGCGACCTGGACATACTCATCGGCTACGACCTGCGCTTCTGGCGCGAACTGGGCGCGCTCGCCGGCAACATCTACATCAGCGACTTCCTCCACCGGCTGCGCGTCCAGGCCTGGGTGTTCGCCGTGCCGTACCTGCGCGGCGACGCCGACGTACGGGACTGGCTCTGGAACGGGCATGCCGACATCGTTGCCGCGATCACGCTCCGGGACCGCGACGCCCTGCGCACGGCCGTCGCGGACTACAACAATCACGCGCTGAGCTGGGCGGACCGCCTGGCGGCGGGGAACCCGGCCCATCCCGGGCACACCGCCCCGCCGGCCGCACCGGACGAACCCGGGGCCGACGAGCGCCGGAGAAGCTGACCGGAACGGGCGGGGCGCCGGAGAGCCTGACGGGAACGGACGGGGCGGCGGAGAGTCTGACCGGAACGGACGGAGCGCCTGACCGGAACGGACGGGGCGTCCGGGCCGCGGGAAGCCGGTCATCCGGTCATGAGGGACCACTGTCCGCGACGTGCCGACCGCATTACGCTGTCCCGACCATCGCACACACCCGTTGGAGAGCGAGACTTCGTGGCCTGTGACCTGTGGCTGGTCCCCCTCGTCGATGTGCTGTGCCACAGCCCCGACAACCCCTTCGCCGAAGAGATAGCCGTCTACGACAAAGCGCTGGGCGAGGCAGGGCTGCCGCCCGTACCCGTCTACGCCTACATGCCGGGCCTGACCGGCGACGTCGCCCCGGTCGCGGGCTTCGACTACGACGCGCTGCACTTCCTGCGCCGCGCCCATCTGCTGCGGCTGAGCGGCCTCGCCGTCACCCCCGTCGATGAACTGGGCGGGGACTACGAGCAGTTGCTGGAGATGTTCGAGACCACGGCCCAGCAGTCGCACCTCGTGTGGCACTTCGACCACGCAGGCGCCTACGTCCCCGTGGACTTCGCGTACCCGCTCTCCAACGACGACCTCCTGGAGGGCGGCGGCCCGCTCGGCTCGGCGTACGGACTGCTGCGGGAGCTGCAGTTCGTCGCCCCGTCCATCGGCATCGACCCGGCCAACCCGCCGGCCGCCCCGCTGCCGCCCGCCGCGCCCACCTCGCTGGAGGAACCGGCGAGCCCGATCCCCTACGACGACAACCCGTTCGCCCGGGAACGGCATGTCTGGCTCGGCCTGCACGCCGCGGTCACCCGCAGCCTCGCCCAGGGCTCGATGATCATCTTCAGCTGAGAGGCTGCCGGACGCGGACCACGCCGTCCCCCGCGGTGCTCACCGGTGACAGGTCACCGCGGGGACTCCGGCGGCCGCTGCCGCGGCATGTTCGGCCGGCCCATCGACTGCAGCGGGAACCGCCCGGGCGCCGCCCCCTGCTCCGTGCGCCCGCCGCCCGCACCGCCGGAGACCAGCGCCTGCATCCCCATCGGCGCGGGACCGGCCCGGAACTCCACCATCCAGTCCGCGGTCTCCGACCGGACGAGCTCCGTGATGTCCTCCGAGAAGCGCCGCAGCACCCCCAGGCACCGCTCGGCCGCCTCGCTCGCCGTTCCCTCGGCCGGGCCGAGCACCTCCCGTACGCACTCCGATGCCCAGTCGAACTGGAGCACCCGGAGCCGTCGCTGCACGGCCTGTGCCGTGGCGAGATTCCTTATCCAGCCCGAGGTGAGGCCGAAGTACCGGTCGCACGCCATGCACGCGGCGCCCAGCAGCAGCGACAGATAACCCCAGCCGGCCGCGCCGTGCAGCGCGCCCGTCAGGTCGAGCAGTGGCAGCGCGGCGCCCGCGACCGCTCCGGCCGCGGTGCCCATCCGCAGCACCCTGGCCCCGCGCCGCTTCCACACCCGGTCGCCCAGGTACCAGTCGGCGGTGCGCAGCGCATCCGCCTCGACCCACCGGTACAGCTCGTCCAGCCGTTGGGCGGGTTCGCCCCAGTCGCCGAGCGGGAAGGGCATCCCGGTCAGATCCCGGCCCCGCGCGTCGCGGCCGCCGGCGGCGGAGCCCGTACCGGAAGGAGCGGCCGGACCGGGCACGCCGGATTCGTTGCGGGGCGGCACTTCGGGCTGCATCTCCGGCTGACTCACCGGGGTACTCCTCTGCATGCTGCATAGCGACGCGTGTTCTCGACCGCGTACTCGACGATGGGCGGTTCTCTGCTCTCTGCGCACTGTTCTCTGCGCACCGGCTGCCACGAGGCCCTGAATGCGACCGGCAGTCCCCCGTACGTAACCTTGCGTGACGGGAGATGTGCGTGCGCGTACCGGGACGCATGCCCTTCCTACCGCCGAATGGTGGGCCGTGGGGTCGAAATCGCGGTATTCCCGGGTGCGTACGGCCTCTGGTCAGGTATAGGAGTCCCGCCACCGCTGACCCGGTCTCACTCGAAAGAGTTGCTCGCCAGTGGGTGGGGCGCACCGCCCGGGGACCACGTAGGCTCGGCTTACCGAAACATTTGTCGTCGAAATGCCTGGAGTGACCGTGATTCCCGGTGGTGGTCAGCCCAACATGCAGCAGCTGCTTCAGCAGGCCCAGAAGATGCAGCAGGACCTCGCGGAGGCCCAGGAGGAGCTGGCCAGGACCGAGGTCGAGGGCCAGGCGGGCGGAGGCCTGGTGAAGGCGACGGTCAACGGCTCAGGTGAGCTGCGCGGCCTGGTGATCGACCCGAAGGCGGTGGACCCCGAGGACACCGAGACGCTCGCGGACCTCGTCGTCGCGGCGGTCCAGGCGGCGAACGAGAACGCCCAGCAGCTCCAGCAGCAGAAGCTGGGCCCGCTGGCCCAGGGCCTGGGCGGCATGCCCGGCCTCCCCTTCTGACCGCGGAGGCAGCGCTCACCGCCGCGGAGATATCCAGGACCGGACGTACCCCCTACGGTACGTACCACGACTCAGCCGACTCAGTCAGGAAGGCATTCCGTTGTACGAAGGCGTTGTTCAGGACCTCATCGACGAGTTGGGCAGGCTGCCCGGCGTCGGTCCCAAGAGCGCGCAGCGGATCGCCTTCCACATCCTCCAGGCCGAGCCCACGGACGTGCGCCGTCTCGCCCATGCCCTCCTGGAGGTCAAGGACAAGGTCCGCTTCTGCGCCGTCTGCGGGAACGTGGCGCAGCAGGAGGAGTGCGGGATCTGCCGCGACCCGCGCCGCGACCGGACGGTCATCTGCGTGGTCGAGGAGCCGAAGGACGTCGTCGCGATCGAGCGGACCCGGGAGTTCCGGGGCCGCTACCACGTCCTGGGCGGGGCGATCAGCCCCATCGAGGGCGTCGGCCCGGACGATCTGCGGATCCGCGAGCTGCTGGCCCGCCTCGCCGACGGCTCCATCACCGAACTGATCCTGGCGACCGACCCCAACCTGGAGGGCGAGGCCACCGCGACGTACCTGGCGCGGATGGTCAAGCCGATGGGCCTGCGCGTCACCCGGCTGGCCAGCGGCCTGCCGGTGGGCGGCGACCTGGAATACGCGGACGAGGTCACGCTCGGCCGCGCCTTCGAGGGGAGGCGCCTGCTCGATGTCTGATCCCGGCTGCCGTCCGGCTCTGCTTCCGACATCTCACGACGGCTTTACGTTCAGCGCCGTTATGTTCTACTCACCGTCCTGGACCGTGCCCACGGGAGGTCTCCTCGATGTCTGACGCCACGCTGAACACTGTCACCCAGGACCCGGACGACTTCGCGGTCCAGATCGCCGACCAGATCAAGACGTTCATCGTCGCGGTCACCGAGGTGTCCAAGGTTCAGGAGCCGGAGGAGGCCGTCCCGGTCCTGCTGCTCCAGGTCTCCCAGCTCCTGCTGGCCGGCGGCCGTCTCGGCGCGTACGAGGACATCCTCCCCGACGAGCGCTACGAGCCGGACCTGGGCGCCGAACCGGACGCCGACGGCCTGCGTGAACGCTACGCGGCCCTGCTGGAGCCGATCGACGTCTACTCCGAGGTCTTCGACCCGTACGAGCCCCGCAAGGCCCCGGTCCCGGCCCGTATCTCCGACGACCTGGCCGACCTGGTCACGGACCTGCGCCACGGCCTGGCCCACTACGAGGAGGGCCGCACCACCGAGGCCCTGTGGTGGTGGCAGTTCTCCTACTTCTCCAACTGGGGCTCGACCGCTTCCGCCGCCCTGCGCGCACTGCAGTCCCTGATCGCCCACATCCGCCTGAACCAGCCCCTTCAGGAGCTCGACGGCCTGGACACCGACCAGGACGCCGACGACGACGACCTGGCCGAGGAGGCGGGCCGCGTGATGGTCGAGGAGATCGCGGGTCCACTGGGGCTGCGCCCGGTGCAGTAGCGGGCGCTCACCCCGTCCGTACGGAATGCGGGGCACGGCCGTGGCGGCCGTGCCCCGCATTCGTGCCAGCCCACACGCCGGCGTGTGGGCTGGGCCACACCGGGGAGTGCCCGGGCGATCGGCGGGCAGCAGCCCTCTACGAGCAGTCCGGGGCGACGCGCCGGTGATCACTTGGTGAGCGGGACATCTCAGCATGTGATATCGACAGGGCGTTTCCGGACTGCTCGTTAAACTGAGCCGACCGCAGTAATGGATTGAGCGAGGAGCGCACGTGGGCCTTGTCGTGCAGAAGTACGGAGGCTCCTCCGTAGCCGATGCCGAAGGCATCAAGCGCGTCGCCAAGCGAATCGTCGATGCCAAGAAGAACGGCAACCAGGTGGTTGTCGTGGTGTCAGCGATGGGCGACACGACGGACGAGCTGATCGATCTCGCCGAGCAGGTATCCCCGATACCGGCCGGGCGTGAGTTCGACATGCTACTGACCGCGGGAGAGCGGATCTCCATGGCGCTGCTGGCCATGGCGATCAAAAACCTGGGCCACGAGGCCCAGTCGTTCACCGGCAGCCAGGCCGGCGTCATCACCGACTCGGTCCACAACAAAGCGCGCATCATCGATGTGACGCCGGGCCGTATCCGTACGGCGCTGGACGAGGGGAACATCGCGATTGTCGCGGGGTTCCAGGGTGTGTCCCAGGACAAGAAGGACATCACCACCCTCGGCCGCGGCGGGTCCGACACCACCGCCGTCGCGCTCGCGGCCGCGCTGGATGCCGAGGTCTGTGAGATCTACACCGATGTGGACGGTGTCTTCACCGCCGACCCGCGGGTCGTGAAGAAGGCCCGGAAGATCGACTGGATCTCGTTCGAGGACATGCTGGAGCTGGCCGCGTCCGGCTCCAAGGTGCTGCTGCACCGGTGCGTCGAGTACGCACGCCGCTACAACATTCCGATCCATGTCCGTTCGTCCTTCTCGGGACTGCGCGGAACCTGGGTCAGCAACGAGCCGCAAGGGGACCAGCAGGTGGAGCACGCGATCATCTCCGGAGTCGCCCATGACGTCTCCGAGGCCAAGATCACCGTCGTCGGCGTACCCGACAAGCCGGGCGAGGCCGCCGCGATCTTCCGCACGATCGCGAACGCCGAGGTCAACATCGACATGGTGGTGCAGAACGTCTCCGCCGCGTCGACCGGCCTGACGGACATCTCGTTCACGCTCCCGAAGTCCGAGGGCCGCAAGGCCATCGACGCACTGGAGCGCAACCGGGCCACGATCGGCTTCGAGTCGCTGCGTTACGACGACCAGATCGCCAAGATCTCCCTGGTCGGCGCGGGTATGAAGACCAACCCGGGCGTCACGGCGGGCTTCTTCGAGGCGCTCTCCGACGCGGGCGTGAACATCGAGCTGATCTCGACCTCCGAGATCCGCATCTCGGTGGTCACCCGCGCCGACGACGTCATCGAGGCCGTGCGCGCCGTGCACACCGCCTTCGGTCTCGACAGCGACTCCGACGAGGCAGTCGTGTACGGGGGCACCGGCCGATGACCGCACGCCGCCCTTCGCTCGCGGTCGTCGGCGCGACCGGGGCGATCGGTGGCGTCATGCTCCAGATCCTTTCGCAGCACGCGGATGTCTGGGGCGAGGTGAAACTGATCGCCTCGCCGCGGTCGGCCGGCCGCAAGCTGGTCGTCCGCGGTGAGGAGGCCGAGGTCCTCGAACTCACCGAGGACGTCTTCGACGACACCGACGTGGCGCTCTTCCTGGTGCCCGACGAGGTGTCCGCGCGCTGGGCGCCGCTCGCCGCGTCCAAGGGCGCCGTCGTCATCGACGACTCCGCGGCCTTCCGCATGGACGGCGACGTCCCGCTGGTCGTCCCCGAGATCAATCCCCATGCCGTACGGATCAGGCCGCGCGGCATCGTCGCGAGCCCGAACTGCACCACGCTGTCGCTGATCGTCGCGGTCGGTGCCCTGCACGCCGAATTCGGGCTGCGGGAACTGGTCGTCTCGTCCTACCAGGCCGTGAGCGGCGCCGGGCGCGACGGCGTGGCCGTACTGCGCGAGCAGCTGTCGATGGTCTCCGGCACCGAACTCGGTACGAAGCCGGGCGACGTGCGCCGGGTCGTGGGGGACGCGGACGGCGGCCCGTTCGCCGCCCCGGTCGCGCTGAACGTGGTGCCGTGGGCCGGCACGGACGCCGGGGACGGCTGGTCGTCCGAGGAACTGGCGATCCGCGACGAGTGCCGCAAGATCCTCGGCCTGCCGAACCTGCGGGTCTCGGCGACCTGCGTCTACGTACCCGTGATCGCGACGCACTCGATGTCCGTCCACGCCCGTTTCGAGAACGAGGTCGAGGTCGGCCGTGCCCACGAGATCCTGGCCACCGCGCCCGGCGTGGTGCTGTACGACAACCCGGGAGCCGGGGACTTTCCGACCCCTTCCGATGTAGTGGGCACCGATCCGACCTGGGTCGGCCGGGTCCGGCGCTCGATGGACGACCCCAGGGCGCTGGAGTTCTTCGTCTGCGGCGACAATCTCCGCAAGGGAGCCGCGCTGAACGTGGCGCAGATCGCCGAATCGGTGGCTGCCGAGTTTCCCCGGTCCTGATCGAACCTGATTTGTACGCTCTGTGAACGCCCTGTGAGCAACTTGCCGGTCTGAACCCCTTGAGCTGGGGCGTTGCGGTGTCCGACGATGACCTTTCGGTCTGTTGCAACCGCCGGTCGGGCGGCAGGCGTCTAAGCGGTCACTTCTTGCGCGGTGGGGCGCATGTTCGGGGCATTTGGGGAAGAGCGGGTACGTATGAAGGCATATCGCCGAGTGTCAAACGCGGTGCCGTATGCGTACAACCCTGACGGGGGGAAGCGTGTCCAACTGGCGTGGCAGAGGTTCTCGATATCACAGTGGTGGGCCCCTTGCGCGGCGCTTCGGTGCGACCGCTCAGACGGCCCCGCGCGCCCGGCGGTATGCCGGTGATCGCGCCCATGCCCGCTGCGCGACCGACGGGGCTGCCGTCACAGCGCGAGGGCGCTGAGGAGAGCGTGGCAGCCGGAACCACCGTCGACCATCTCACCGAGACCTATCGCGCCCACTACCGTTCGCTGCTCGGCCTCGCGGCCCTGCTGCTGGACGACACGGCGTCCTGTGAGGACGTCGTGCAGGAGGCGTTCATCCGCGTGCACTCCGCGCGCAACCGGGTACGGGAGCCCGAGAAGACACTCGCGTACCTGCGCCAGACCGTCGTCAACCTCTCCCGCTCCGCGCTGCGCCGCCGCATCCTCGGGCTGAAGCTGCTCTCCAAGCCCATGCCGGACATGGCGAGCGCGGAGGAGGGCGCGTACGACCAGCTGGAGCGGGACGCGCTGATCAAGGCGATGCGGGGGCTGCAACGGCGCCAGCGGGAGGTGCTGGTGCTGCGCTACTTCGCGGACATGACCGAGGCACAGGTCGCCGAGACGCTGGGGATATCCCTGGGCTCGGTGAAGGCGTACGGTTCCCGCGGCATCGCGGCGCTGCGCGTGGTGATGGAGGCTCAGGCATGAGCCGGCGCGGCGACCACGATCGTGACCACGGGCACGAGGGCGAGATCGGACACCGGCACAGGCCCTCGCGCGGACATCGGACAGACCGGACTGGAAACGGAACTGTGAACCACGGGCCGGAGAACACCCCGCACACGAACCGCGACGCGGAGCCGGGTGCGCAACCCGGCGCGAGCGGGGCTTCCGGAACCGGCGTGGCTTCCGGGGCAGTTGGAACCGGCGGGGCTGCCATGACTGCCGGGGCCTCCGGGGAGGCGGACACCCTGGGGTTCACGGGTCCGGCCGACCTCTTCGGCCCGGGGGCCGGCTCCTTGGACGGCGGGTCCTCGGGCGGCGGGTCCTTCGACGAGGCCGCGCTGCGCCGGATGATGCGTGGTGCGGTGCAGGACCTCGAACCCGGTGAGGGCACGCTCGACCATCTGTATCGCGCGGTGCCCGCTCGGCGTGCCCGGCGGCGGCAGGCCATCGTCGGCGTGGCCGCGGCGGCTCTCCTCATCGGCACCGCGGTCCCCGCCTTCGTCCACGTCGCCAACTCGGAGGGCTCGAGCACCGCCAGCCCCGCCATCGCCGGTCACGGAGAACAGGCGCAGGGCGGCAACGGCGACGCCCCCGGGGAGGAATCCGGCAGCGGCGGCGGCAACGGTGGCGGCGACGCGCAGCAGAACGGCGGCCAGGGACTTCCGTCGAGCTCCGCCAGCCCGTCCGACAGCAGCGGCCAGGGCACGGAGGGCGACACGGCCGGCGATTCCGCCGACCCGGACGCCAGCGTGGCGGTCGCCATGCCGGCATGCGATCCCGGCCAGCTCGGTGTCGAGTCGGCGAGGACCGGCGCGGCCGGTGCCGACGGCAAGGTGTACGGAAGCTTCCGCATCGCCAACGTGTCCAGCACGGACTGCTCGGTGAGCAGCAGCGGCACGGTCGGCTTCGAGGCGAGCGGCGCGGCCGACCCGGACAAGATCGTGGTCGTCCGGCACACCCAGGGGGACGCGGCGTCCGGACTGCCGGATCCCGCCACCGAGGAGGCGACGGTCCTGCTCAAGCCGGACATGGTCTACGAGGTGCAGTTCGCCTGGGTGCCCGAGGACACCTGCCCGGCCACCGCCGGTTCGCCTTCCCCGACACCGACGGACGGCGCGGCCGGCAGCACCGGCGCCGCCGCCGGGTCCGGAACGGGCACCGGAACCGGGGAGAGCGAAGCGGGTACGGAGACACAGTTCGCCGGCGCGGACGGCGACGGGGAGGCGAGGGGCAGCGTCTCCGTCCAGCACACCCCGGAGCCGGGAGCGCCGGTCGCCGAGACGAAGATCGCCAACGCCTGCGCGGGCACGATCTACCGGACGGGCGTCCTCGAACCCTCGTCGTAGAAGCGGGGCGGGGCGGGGCGGGGCGGCGGGTGGCGCCGGGCCGGGTCGGCCTGGGCGCGGCGCGCGGGGGCGCCGTGGGTGGGCCGCTCCGCGCGTGGGCAGCCGCCGTGCCGTCAGCGGTGCCGTGCCGTCAGCGTTGCCGTGCAGCGGGGCGTCGGAGCGCACGCCGGTACCGGCGGCGGTAGACGCGCTGTGCGAGCAGCAGCACGGGGAACAGGGGCCGCCACAGGCCCTCGGGGGCGCGGGCGGTCAGGGAACGCAGGGTCAGGGTGACGGTTCCGTCGGCGGCCCTGCACACGATGAAGGCCTCCTCGCCGGAGACCGGATGCCCGGGCAGTGTGCCGTAGGCGAAGCCGCACCGGTCGGGGGTGTCGACCACGGCGACGACCAGGGCCGGTTCGTGAACGGCCAGCGGTCCCCATGCCGCCGTGATGCGGTACGCACCTCCCTCGCTGACCCGTTCGGCGGCTCCCGCCACCGGTGTGACACGGAATCCGCTGCGGCGCTTGACGCCCCACGTCAGGACGGCGTCGGAGGCTGCCTGCCAGTCGCCTTCACCGTGCCCGATGACCACGGTGCCTTCGTAGCGGCGGTAGCCCGGGATCCCGGCCGCCCACACCTCGTCGCCGGGGCAGGTCGCGCCGGCCGGCCCGTAGGTGAGGTCGCCGGCCCACGGTGCGACGGGCGCCTCGTGGCGGCCGTCCGGTCCGTGTGTTCCCTCCGGGCCGTGCGTTTCATCCGGTCCGTGTGTTCCCTCCGGGCCGTGCGTTTCATCCGGTCCGTCCGGGCCGTCCGGTCCGTCCGGGGGCAGGGGGGCGCGGTCGCGGGGCGGCATGATGTCAGGGGCTCGCGGGGGTGTCCGCGTCGGCTACCAGCCCGAGCTCCACGTCCCGGGCGGCCTCGGCCTCGCGGCGGATCAGCCGGAACCACATGAAGACCACGAACGCCGCGAAGACGAACCACTCACCCGTGTAGCCCAGGTTCTGAAAGGCCTTCAGGTCGAGACCGCTGCCCTCGGGCGCGGCGGCCGGAACGGGGCGCAGGGCGCTGCCGCCGGACGCCGCGGTACCGGACGCACCCGTACTCGGGGCGGCCGTGCCGGTGTCACCGGTGTCGGCTGCGGCACCGCCGTCGGCGGTGGTGCCGGTCTTCTGGAGCGTCACCCAGGCGTCGTACACGTCGTACGGCACGAGGTTGACCAGCGACGCGGCGCTGATCATGCCGACCTGGCCGTCGGGGAGGCCGCCCACCGTGTCGGCGCCGGCGGTGCCCGCGTTCTCCGAGGCCTGGAGATCGCCGGTCACCGTGACCCGGCCGGTCGGTGCGGCCGGCACCGGGGTGTCTCCGGCCTTCCCGGGCAGCCAGCCCCGTACCACCGGCAGGGCCTTGCCGCTGTCGGTGCGCAGCATGTCCAGGACGTAGAAGCCGCTCCGGTCGTCCAGCTCCCGGCCGGGCACCAGGAACTGGTCGGCGTACCGGCCCGTCGCGGTGGCGGGGCGGCCGGAGGTCACGGTGTCGACGGGCAGCAGCTCGTCGAGCGGCTCGGCGGTCATCGTGCCCGGCGCGGGCTGCTTGTCGGCGGCCTCGTGCGTCTGCACGCGGTCCTCGAAGCGGCCGAGCTGCCAGGTGCCCATGAACACGCAGAACGGGATGGCCAGCACGACGAAGAGGTTGATCCCCCACCATCGCGGGGTCAGCAGGAACCGGTACACCCCTCCACGGTACGGTCCCCGCTCCGGTCGGCCGGAGCGGGGGCACCTGCCGAGCCGCCCTTTATCCGGCCCCTACGCGCCCGGGGCCGGGTCCGCGGGTCCGGCCGGAGCGGCGTCTGCCAGGTGGCGCCGCGCGAAGTCGAGCTCGAGCCGCACCTGCTTGATCCGCTCCTCCACGACGAGCGAGCCGTGCCCCGCGTCGTACCGGTAGACCTCGTGCACGGCGTCACGGCCCTTCAGCCGGTCCACGTAGTTCTCCACCTGGCGGATCGGGCAGCGCGGGTCGTTGACGCCCGCCGAGATGTAGACCGGCGCCCGCACGGCGTCGACGTACGTCAGGGGCGACGAGGCCTCGAACCGCTCGGGCACCTCCTGCGGTGTCCCTCCGAGCAGGGTGCGGTCCATCGCCTTCAGCGCCTCCATCTCGTCGTGGTACGCCGTGACGTAGTCCGCGACCGGGACCGCGGCCAGGCCCACGGCCCAGTCGCCGGGCTGGGTACCGAGGCCGAGCAGGGTCAGATAGCCGCCCCAGGAGCCGCCGGCCAGCACCAGCTTCGCCGGGTCCGCGAGGCCGGACTTCACCGCCCACTCGCGCACCGCCTCGATGTCCTCCAGCTCGATCAGGCCGACCCGGTGCTTCAGCGCGTCCGTCCAGGCCCGCCCGTAGCCGGTCGAGCCGCGGTAGTTGACCCGGACGACCGCGTACCCGTGGTCCACCCAGGCGGCGGGACCGGCCGCGAACGCGTCGCTGTCGTGCCAGGTCGGTCCGCCGTGGATCTCGAACACGGTCGGGAACGGGCCCTCGGCCGGAGCGGCCGGACGCTGGACGAGCGCGTGGATACGGCCCCCGGGTCCCTCCACCCACACGTCCTCGACCGGGACGGACACCGGGGCCTTCGCACCCGGCGGATCGAGCACCACCGCACCGGTCGTGGAGCGGACGACGGGCGGCTCGGCGGCCGACGACCACAGGTACTCCACGGAGCCGTCCGGCCGGGCCGTGGCTCCCGACACCGAACCGGCGGGCGTCTCCACCCGCCCCAGGGCGCCGCCCGCCGTCGCCGGCTCGTACCGCCACAGCTCACTGCGGGCCTCGAAGCCGTGCTCGATCAGCAGCGCGGACCCGTCCGGATACCACTCGGCGCCCACATCGCCCGGCAGGTCGATGGCGAGATCCGTCTCCGTGCCCGCCACCGGGTCCCAGATCATCGGCTCCCAGCGGCCGCGCCGCTGATGCCCGACCAGCAGCCGGGCGTCCCCGGCCACCGGCACGAAGCCCAGGACCGCGAGGCCCAGCTCCTTCGTGCCCCCTTCGGTGTCGTCCAGCTCCGCGACCGTGGTGCCGTCGGGGCGCACCACGCGCAGCGCGGAGTGCATCGCGTCGCCGTGCTCGGTGTGCTCCAGCGCGATCAGCGTCCCGTCGTACGACAGGTCACCGACCCCGGCCGACTCGCGGTGGCGGTAGATCTCCACGGGGGCCGAGCCCGGCCGCACGACATGGACCGTCGTCCCGTCCTCGTCCGTCGAACGGCCGATCACCGCGGTCCCGTCGCGTCCGATCGCGAGCCCGGCCGGGTAGGAGGGACCGAGACCGGGAGCCGCCGGCTCGTCGCGCGTCCCCTCGTCCTCGCCCGTGCCGCCTGCGTGGAACGGCTGGCGCATCCACACCCCGAACTCGTCGCCGTCGGTATCGCTGAACCACCAGACGGCCTCACCGTCCGGCGTCAGCACGCCGTCCGTCGTGCCGTTCGGCCGGTCGGTCACCTGGCGCTGCCCGCCCGTCGCCCGGTCCCATGCGTACAGCTCGTACGTCCCCGTCGCGTTGGAGACGAACAGCGCGCGGTCCGGCGCGTCATGCGCCCAGTCGGGCAGCGAAACCCGGGGCGCCCGGAAACGCTGCTCCCACTCCGGGACGGAATCGGTCGTCGAACCAGTGGTGTCAGTCATGCCCCCCATTCTGCGCCGGACCGCGGACAATCCGTTCGCGTCGTCCGCAGCCTGTGGATAACCTCGCGGGCATGCCTGTTCCGATACCTGCCGACTGGCGCGAGGCCAACCGCGCGATGTGGGATGAGCGTGTGCCCATTCACGCAGGCAGTGACTTCTACGACCTCGATTCCTTCCGCGCGGGCAAGGACTCCCTCCGGGCCTTCGAGCTCGCGGAGGTCGGGGACGTGACGGGCCGCTCGCTGCTGCACCTGCAGTGCCACATCGGCCTCGACACCTTGTCCTGGGCCCGGCACGGCGCCGCTCAGGTGGTCGGTCTCGACTTCTCCGAGCCGGCCGTGGAGACCGCCCGCTCGCTCGCCCACGACCTGGGCCTCGGCCCGGACCGGGCGGCATTCGTCGCCGCCGACGTCCACGACGCGGCTCAGGCCGTGCCGGACTCCTCGTACGACATCGTCTACACAGGCGTCGGCGCGCTGAACTGGCTTCCGGACATCGACCGCTGGGCCGAGACGGCGGCCTCGCTCGTCGCGCCCGGCGGTTTTCTCTACCTGGCGGAGTTCCATCCGCTCACCGACTGCCTCGACGACGCGACCGGTTCGAGAATCGTGCACGACTACTTCAGCCATGACGCGTGGGTGGACGAGACGCCGGGCACGTACGCGGACTTCGACGCGCCGACCGTCCACAACCGCAGCGTCGAGTGGCAGCACCCGGTGGGCAGTGTGGTCTCGGCGCTGGCCGCGGCCGGTCTGCGGATCGAGTTCCTGCACGAGCACGACATGTCGCTCTTCGCGCGCTTCCCGGTACTGGAGCGGCAGTCCGACGGCTGCTACCGGTTCCCGGCGGAGCGGCCGCGGATTCCGATGATGTACTCGATCAGGGCGACGCGTCCGGACCGGTCCCGGTAGGAGCCGGCGGCTCGGGCCGGTTGTCAAGCGTGAGGCCGGTTGTCAGTGGTGGGGGCCAGACTCGAGTGCATGACCACGACTGCTGATCTGCGCGCCACGGTCGAGAGCTACTGGACCGCGGCCGGCCACCGTGACTGGGACACCTTCGCGGCGACGCTCGCCGACGAGGTGCTGTACGACCTGCCGCAGACCCGCGAGCGCATTCGCGGCAAGGAGCGGTATCTGGCGTTCAACCGGGAGTACCCGGGGGACTGGCAGGTGCGCGTCGAGCGGATCGTGGCCGACCGGGAGGGGCTGCAGGCCGCCGCCCGGACGCTGTTCACCGTCGACGCGCAGGAGCTGCACGCCATTCACTTCTTCACGTTCGACGCGCAGGGGCGGATCAGCCAGATCACCGACTTCTGGCCCGAGCCGTACGAGCCCCCGGCGGGCCGGGAGCACCTCGTCGAGCGGTACTGAGGGCCCTCCCGGTCCGGGACGGCCCGGGACGGCCTGGGACTGCACGGGACCCTCCCGGTCCGGGACGGCCCGGGACGGCCTGGGACTGCACGGGACCCTCCCGGTCCGGGACGGCCCGGGACTGCACGGGTGCTCAGGCGGCCGGTGTCGGCCCCGCCCTGTCCCACCCCGGGGCGCGCACGTCCACGCTGAGCGTGTTCACCGCGACCTCCTCGCCACACGTCCGGCACACCCACGCCGCATCGAGATCGTGCGCGTGCCCCTCTTCGCGGCTGGCGCTCTCGCGGCCGTCGCCGCCGCCCGGCTCATGGACGATCACCACCGGCCGCTCCTCCAGCACCCACCGGTCGCCCCACTCCAGCAGCGACCGGATCACCGGAGCGAGATCGCGCCCCGAATCGGTGAGGTGGTACTCGTAGCGCGGCGGCCGCTCGTTGTAGGGCCGTCGCTCGACCACGCCTGCCTGCTCCAGCGAGCGCAACCGGGCAGCCAGCCGGTCGCGCGGCGCGCCCGTGTTGCGGGCGATCGCCTCGAACCGGTGGTTGCCGAAGAAGATCTCCCGCACCGCGAGCAGCGCCCACTTCTCACCCACGACATGCAGCGCCGCAGCGGCCGGGCACGGCCGTCCGGGCAGCGGGACGGTCAGGGCGGCCGCCGGGGCGGCGGGGGCGTCGGCGGCGTGGGGGGCGTCGGAATCACGTGCGGCACTCATCCCTACAAGGTTGCCATCTCAAACTCACTGGCGCTACCTTGCCGCCATGACAGTTGGAAAATCAAACTCACCCCGCCATGGGGTCGTCGGCACGACGGCTGAACCGGGCCCTGAAGCCGTAGTGGAACCGGCTCCCGCAGCCGTAGTGGAATCAGCCCCAGAAGCAGTGGCGGAACCTGCGCCCGGGGCAGTGGCGGAACCAGCACCCGCCGCCTCGCGCGCAACCGCGTGGATCATCGCGGCCGGCGTCTTCGTCGTGAATCTCGACCTGTTCATCGTCAACGTCGCCGTCCCCGCGCTCGGCGACGCCTTCCGCGGCAGCTCGCTCGCCTCGCTGTCCTGGGTCCTCAACGCGTACGCGATCGTCTTCGCCGCCCTGCTCGTCGTCGCCGGCCGGCTCGCCGACCGCTACGGACACCGCCGGGGCTTCCTGCTCGGGCTCGGCCTCTTCACCGTCGCCTCCGCGCTCTGCGCTCTCGCCCCCGGAGTCGGCTGGCTGGTCGCCGCCCGCGCCCTCCAGGCCGTCGGGGCCGCCGTGCTCATGCCGACCTCGCTCGCGCTGCTGCTCGTCAACACCCCGGCCGAGCGCCGCCCCCGGGCCATCCGCGGCTGGGCCGCGATCGGCGGGATAGCCGCCGGACTCGGGCCCGTCGTCGGCGGGCTGCTCGTGGAGGCGGACTGGCGCTGGGTCTTCCTCGTCAATGTGCCGGTCGGCGCGGTCGGGCTGATCGCCGGCGCCCGTCTGCTGCCGGACGCCCGCCCGCACCGCGACGGGCCCTTCCCCGACCTGGCCGGGGCCGTCCTGCTCACCCTCGCCATCGGTGCCCTGGCGCTCGGCCTGGTCAAGGCCGATGCCTGGGGCTGGAGTTCGGCGCGCGTACTCGGATCACTGGCGGCCGCGGTGCTGCTGACCGGGGCCTTCTGGCTGCGGTCCGTCCGCCATCGCGCCCCGGTGATCGAGCCTGCGCTGCTGCGTACCCCCGCCTTCGCCTCCGCGACGCTTGCCGCACTGCTGTTCACCGTGGCGTTCGCGGCGATGCTGCTGACCTCGGTGCTGTGGTGTCAGCAGGTGTGGGGGTATTCGGCGATCAGGACCGGACTGGCCATCGCCCCGGGGCCGTTGGTCGTCCCGCTGCTGGCCGTGTCCTCCGGTCCGGTCGTCCGCCGGATCGGCGCGGGCCGCACCGCCGCCCTGGGCTGCCTGCTGTTCGGGGCGGGGATGGCCTGGTGGGCACTCGCGCTCGACGCGGCTCCGCACTACGCGGCCGGCTTTCTGCCCGGCATGATGGTCACCGGAATCGGTGTCGGCCTCGCGCTCCCCACCCTGGTCGGGGCGGCCGCGGCGGCTCTCCCGCCGACCCGGTTCGCCACCGGATCGGCGGTCACGACGATGGCCCGCCAGACCGGTTCCGTGCTGGGCGTCGCGCTGATGGTCACCCTCCTGGGCGCCCCGAGCGCGCCGGCGGTCGCGGTGGACGCGTTCCGTCAGAGCTGGTGGGCGGCAGCGGCCGCCGCCGTACTGGCGGCGGTGACAGCTCTCGCCCTGCACGGGCGGCCGACTGGGGCAGACACCTGAGCACGCCAGAGGCGCGGCAACGCTCCGGAGCGATGCCGCGCCTCTGGCTGTGTCCGGGAACCTAAGCGACCGAACGGAAGGCGGGCAGATAGCCGTTGGACTGTCCCACGGCCTTGGGGTGGTACGAGTTGTAGACCGGGATCGAGACGCTGTGGAGCCATGCGTCACCGGAGCACAGTTCGTGCCCGGTGAACTCGTCGGCGACGCCGGAGAAGGTGAACCCGGCATTGGCCGCCTGCTTGGCGATCACGCCGTTCAGCACGTCGGAGGCGTTGTTGATGGCTGTGCGCTCCGCCTCCGAGAGCCCGGCGATGCAGCTTCCGCCGATCTTGTAGAAGCGCGGGTAGCCCAGCACCACGACGTGCGCCGCCGGGGCCTTCGAGTGGATGGACGCGTAGAGCGAGCTCAGACCGGACGGCAGCGAGCTGTTCATCTTGCCGACGGCGGCGTTCACCCCGGCGAGGCAGGCGGACTCACCGGACAGCACGCAGTCCTGCATGACGTCGGCGAACCCCACGTCGTTGCCGCCCGCGGTGACACTCACCAGCGAGGTGGACGAGCTCAGTGCGCCGAGCTGGCCGCTCGCCACGGAACTCGAGGTGGCGCCCGAACAGGCGACGAAGGCGAACGACGAAGGGGAGTTCGCCGCCGCCCAGAGGTAGGGGTAGGCATTGGTGCTGCGGCGGCAGTCACCGCTGTCGGAGAGATAGCTCCCGGCACCGACACCGGACGAGTACGAGTCGCCCAGGGCGACGTACCCGCCGGCGGCGGCCGAGGAGGTTGCCGAGGCCGGCTGGGCCATGCCCAGAGCAGCCGCGGCGGCGAGGAGCAGAGTGGATGCGGACGCCCAGAATCTCCGTACTGACATGTCTGTCAGCCCTCCGAAGTGTGGGGGGTGGGTGGGGGGTTGAGTGAGCGACACCCGTTGTAGCAGCTTCCGGTACCCACCGGTAATAGCCATGCGGGAAGCTGTCGGAATTGCCCGAATGATCGTTCGGTATCCGTAGCTCCGCGCGTAGATAAACCTTGAACTCCCCCTGAACCAAGGGTTTTACGTCTGTCGGATCATCGGTTCACAGGTGATCGCCGGGCGCACGTACCCCGCTGCGCCCGACCACCGCGCCCGCGCGGTCGATGCAGATGACATCGACAGCGACCGGCGCCCCCCGGAGAACCGACAGCGCCTCGTCCCGGGCCGCCACGGCCACCAGGTCCCCGAGCGCGATACCCCGCGCGAGGCAGGAACGGAGAGCCGCGAGCCCGGTGTTGGCCGCGGCCACCTCGGCCGCCAGGGCCTCGTCCGCCCCGCCCCGCCGGGCCAGTCCGGCCAGGAACGACGGATCGACCTGTGAGCGCCCGGAATGCAGGTCCAGATGGCCGGCCGCGAGCTTCGACAGCTTGGCGAACCCCCCGCAGACGGTGAGCCGTTCCACCGGATGACGGCGTACGTACTTGAGCACCGCGCCCGCGAAGTCGCCCATGTCCAGCAGGGCGATCTCCGGCAGTCCGTACTCGGCGACCACGGTCTTCTCCGAGGTGGAACCCGTGCAGCCGGCCACATGGGTCTGCCCGCCGGCCAGGGCCACATCCACCCCGCGGCGGATCGAGTCGATCCACGCCGAGCAGGAGTAGGGCACCACGACACCGGTCGTGCCGAGGATGGACAGACCGCCCAGGATGCCCAGGCGCGGATTCCAGGTGGACCGGGCGATCTCCTCGCCGTCGTCGACACAGAGCGTGACCTCGACGTCCCCCGCGCCCCCGTGATCAGCCGCGACCCGCTCGATGTGCTCGCGCATCATCCGGCGCGGCACCGGGTTGACCGCGGGCTCCCCGACGTCGAGCGGCAGGCCGGGCAGGGTGACCGTCCCCACGCCCGGCCCGGCCCGGAACACCACACCCGAACCCGCCGGCAACGCACGTACCGTGGCCCGGACGAGAGCGCCGTGCGTGACATCGGGATCGTCGCCCGCGTCCTTGACGATCCCGGCCGTCGCCCTCCCGCCGCCCAGCTCCTCCACCGCGAGCGCGAACGCGGGGGTCTGGCCGCCGGGCAGGGTGATGGTCACCGGGTCGGGGAAGTCGCCGGTCAGCAGGGCCGTGTACGCGGCCGTGGTGGCCGCGGTCGCACAGGCACCGGTGGTCCAGCCGGGCCGCAGACCGGTGTGTTTGAGTTGAGCGCTGCGCCCGCCTCCGGCTTCACTCATGGATGGATCCGATGCATGTTCTGATCTTGGGCGGGACGACGGAGGCCCGCCGTCTCGCCGAACTGCTGATGGCCCTTGCCCCGGCCACCGGTTCCCTTGCCGGGGCCAGGGTGACCAGCTCTCTCGCCGGGCGGGTGGGAAGTCCGAGGCTTCCGCCGGGAGAGGTCCGGGTCGGAGGCTTCGGGGGTGCCGACGGACTGGCCGCATGGCTGCGTACGCACCAGGTGGACGCGCTCATCGACGCCACCCATCCTTTCGCCGGCACGATCGGTTTCCACGCGGCTTCCGCCGCCGCTGCCGCCCATGTTCCTCTTCTCGCGCTGCGCCGCCCCGGCTGGGTGCCCGGTGCGGGCGACGACTGGCACCCGGTCGCCTCCCTGGAGGAGGCCGCGGCGGTACTTCCCGCACTGGGGCGGCGCGTGTTCCTCACAACGGGCCGCCTGGGGCTTGCCGCCTTCGCCGGGCTGGACGGGCTGTGGTTCCTGGCGCGGTCGGTGGACGCGCCCGGACCTCCGTACCCCGCACAGATGGCGGCCTTGCCGGCCCGGGGCCCGTTCACCCTGGACGGGGAGCGGGAGCTCATCCGCCGCCACCGCATCGACGTCCTCGTCACGAAGGACAGCGGCGGAGCCGCCACCGCCCCCAAACTCGCCGCCGCCCGCGAGGCACGGATCCCCGTGGTCGTGGTGCGCCGCCCGCCGGTCCCCCAGGACGTGGCGGTTGTCGGCACCCCGGAACAGGCCGTCACCTGGCTGCGCGCACACCTCGGCGGCACACCCTGACCCCGGCGCCCCGGCAGACCCTCCGCGGGCTCATTCCTCCTCGCTGGCCAGGGCGTTGACGGCCGACGCCGCCATCGCACTGCCACCGCGCCGGCCGCGCACGATCAGGTGCGCCAGCCCGGACGGATGCGCGGCCAGGGCGTCCTTGGACTCGGCGGCACCGACGAAGCCGACCGGTACACCGATGACGGCGGCGGGGCGCGGCGCACCCTCCTCGATCAGTTCGAGCAGCCGGAACAGCGCGGTGGGCGCGTTCCCCACAGCGACGACCGCGCCGTCCAGCCGGTCGCGCCACAGTTCCAGGGCGGCCGCGCTGCGGGTCGTCCCGAGCTCCGCCGCGAGACCGGGCACCGCCGGGTCGGACAGGGTGCACACCACCTCGTTGTCCGCGGGCAGCCGCCGCCGCGTGATGCCGCTGGCCACCATCGCCACGTCGCACAGGATGGGCGCGCCGCCCCGCAGCGCCGCGCGGGCGCGGCTCACCACGTCCGGGGTGAAGGCGAGATCGCGTACGAGGTCGACCATGCCGCAGGCGTGGATCATCCGGACCGCCACCTGGCTGACATCGGGGGGCAGACCCGTCAGATCCGCCTCGGCCCGGATGGTGGCGAAGGACTGGCGATAGATGGCCGGTCCGTCCTTCTCGTACTGGTGCACAGTGCTGTCGCTCTCGTCGTGTCCCGGCCGTCCCGGCCCCGGGCGGGGCACGGGGACGGGGACGGCCGTACGGTCCCGCCCGAGGCTATCCGCTGCCTGCGGCCCGCTGTCATGCACGGTCCGATCGCCAAGCAGCCAGGCCGCCCGGTCCCGATCGCCCGAATGGTCGAACTTCTTAACTGATCATCATCTTTATGGAGTGGTGGATTCGGCCCTGCGCCCACTGCGACCTAGGTTCACTCACGGTAATCAACAGGACTCGGCTTCGGTGGAACTGCCGAAGGCGGGCGCCGGTGCGATCTGGAAAAGTGAGGCTGGTTCATGTCCCGACTTCGGCATGCGCGTGCCCGGCTCCCTGTGGGGATCACGGCGGCGCTGACTCTGCTGTTCGTCTCCCAGGGTGCCGCGATGCCGCTCTCTGCCGCGGCGGACGATCCCATGAGTTCCGTCGGGATCACCAAGACCAGCAGCACGGGCGGTGATCCGCTGCAGCCCGGTGACGAGTTCATCTACACGATCAACGGTCAGTGCTCCGGGCTGACGGTGGACTGCGTGGACTTCACGGTCACCGACACACTTCCCGAAGGGCTGGACGTCACCAGCCTTCCCCAGTCCACCACCACCCGCGATGTCACGTACGACGAGTCGACGCGGGAGCTGACCGTCGTCTACACGCAGCCGCTGCAGAACCCCGAGGGCAAGACCGGCCTGCGGGCGGGCCAGGCGGGCGCCGTGGAGATCGGGATGCGGCTGCCGGCCGACACACAGGCGGCGGACGGCGCCACCATCACCAACACCGCGGAGGTCTCGGCCGGCAACGCCGAACCGAAGACCTCCGCCACCGATGTGTTGGTCTCCATCCCGCGCGCGGTCAAGCCGGTGGCGACGAAGTCCTGGGAGGACGGCTCCGCGGTCGCCGGCACCGGTGAGGAGTCCACGATCACGCTCGGGGTACGTAACAACTCCTCCTCGTCCGCCGAGGTCACCGAGCTGTCCGTCTCCGACACGAGTCCGGAGATCTCCGAGTACTTCGACTTCACCTCCGCCTCCGTGACCGCGTTTCCCAAGGGCGCCGACCAGGCACACCTGGTGGTGACCACGGCCGACGAGGCCACGCACACCGGGAACACCATCACCGCACCGGGTGAACTGCCCCTGCCCGACGGGGTTGCCGCGGGTGACGTCATCGGATTCGAGGTCGTCTTCACCAACAGCGAGGGCGACCCCCTGCCGTACGACGCGACCGGCGGCACCGTCGAGGTGGGGCTGAAGCTCCGCGACACCCAGCGCTCGGACGGTTCGCCGCTGCGGCCCACCGACAAGATCACCGTCGACAACTGCGCGGTCCCGTCCGCCCAGGAGACCACCGAGGGCAAAGTCGTCGGTACGCAGGCCTGCGACACGTACGACATCCTGCCGGACGTCCTTGTCCTCAACGGGTCCAAGAAGTTCTTCCCGGACACCAACGGCAACTTCGCGCAGGACAAAGGCGAACACGCCGTCATCGGCGTGAACTCCCCGGTCAGCATGATGGTCGACGTCAAGAACAGCTCCCCGTTCCCGGTGAAGTCGATCACGATCACCGAGCCGGACGCGAACGCGACGAGCGAGTTCAACAAGGTCGCGCTGAGCCAGGTCCGGCTGCGCCTCCCGGCAGGAGCCACCGAGGCGAAGCTGACCGTCACCTACGCCGATGGCACCAGCACCACGAACACGTACACGGAGAACCAGACCGTCGACGTCGCCAAGGACGGCACCTCCGTCACCCGGGTCGAGGTCGTGTACACCGGCGTCGACGGCGACGGGAACCCCACCATCGAGGCGGGCGCCGACGCGGGCCTGGACCTGCACGGCACTCTGACCGGCGCCGTCACCGCGGACGATCTGCCCTCCGGAAGCAGCCCCGGCATCGCCAACTGCGCCGGGTTCAAGGGGGATGCCGGCCGTACTGACGGCAGCGGAACCGCGGCCGGCACCGCATGCCAGGACCTGCCCATCGAGTCGCCGAACACCTCCGGGTCCGGCACCAAGACCGCCGACCAGACCGACGTGCCGCCCGGCCAGCCCATCCCGATGCACCTCAAGCTCAGCAACAACGGGAACAAGGCGCTGGTGGACCCGGTCCTCACCGACCCGCCGGCCGACGCGGACGGCAAGCCGACCGGCCCGAGCCCCTTCGACGTGCTGCAGATCGACTCCGTGTCGGTCTCCCCGTCCTCCGCCCCGGTCACCATCGAGCTCTGGGACCCGACCGCGAGTGGTGGTGCGGGCGCCTGGGTCGCGTACGACGCCTCCGACACCGCGCTGCTGCACCGCGCCACGGGCGTACGCGCCTCCTACGACGGGGACATGCCGCCCCAGTCCAGCTTCACGGTCGACCTCGTCACCGAGCGCCGCGAGGGCGTCGACGACGGCGGGACGTTCAACAACTGCTACTCGATCTCCGCGGGCGGCGACTACGTGGCCGGCGACCCGGTGTGCTCACCCGAGCTCACCACCGGTCCCGCCGACGACTCGGCCTCCCTCAACAAGTCGATCAGCCCCGGTGAACTCCCCGAGTACGTCCCCGGACTGCCCCGGCAGCACGCGGACGCCGCGCTCACCGTGCGCAACACCGGCAACATGTCGGCCAAGTACCTGCAGATGACCGACCAGGACACCGACTTCTTCGACGCCGTCGACCTCGTCTCGATCAAGTCGAACACGATGCCGGCCGGTGCGGACCGGGTCCAGATCGACGCGTACGTCGACGGGGCCTGGGTCAACGGCACGCCGGCCGCCTCCGCCGCTCTGCCGACGGGGGTGAACGCCGCGGATGTCACCGGCATCCGTGCCACGTACTCCTCGACCAGCGGATTCAACGACGGGTACACGATCACCCCGTGCGCCGAGACGGCCTGCTCCGGTGTGCTGGTTCTCGACGTCAGCCCCCGCCCGGCACTGCGTGACGGCGGCGGCCCCGTACCCAGCCATCTGGAGGACACCCTGGGCGGCAGCTTCCTCACCAAGATCGAGGACGAGGACAAGCCCAAGGACATCGACCCGGTCAGCGCCACCCTCGACCTGGTCAAGGGGGACCCGGTGCTGGACGTCAGCAAGACGCCCAACACCGCGCTCGCGCCCGGCGAGGACGCGCCTTTCTACCTGAAGGTCACCAACACCGGTACGGCGAACGTCCCGAACCTCGTGGTGAAGGACGCGCTACCCGAAGGCATCGCGTTCGTCGAGACCTTCGAGGGCGACAACGGCGAGCCCTACAAGGTCGTCGACACGAAGGTGCCCGACGGAACACCTCCTGTCCCGACCCCCGTGTTCAACCAGACCACCGGGGACGGCCGCGTCTCGGCGCTCAGCTGGGACTTCTCCAAGAACGCGGACGGCTCGGCATGGGTGCTGGCGCCCGGTGCCACCCTGACCATCGAGATCCACGTCCGGCTGGAGGCCGGCATCAACGCCGGTGACGTCGTCACCAACACGATGGGCGCCACCTCCTCCGACCCGGACATGACCTGCGAGGGCACCTCGCGGACCGACGGCTCCTTCGGGGACGGCCTGTACTGCGTCGCCGAGGCCACGCTCACCGCCAAATCCGGCGCCGCCTTCATGGCCCGCAAGTGGGTGTCGGGCAACGACGAACTGGGCTGGTTCAACATCCGTACGGGCAAGGTCGTCGACGTGGGTGACGACTCGTGCCTGTCGGCCACCGACGCGGCCGGCCGCCGGTACACCGCCACCCCGTGCATCGCCCTCGTCAACCCCGGCGACCAGTACCACTACCTGATGCGCGTCCAGAACGCCGGCACCGAGTCCGGCACGGCCATGCGTATCGTCGACCGGTTCCCCGTCCAGGGCGACAAGGGCGTCATCCTCGACGAGCCGCGGGGCACCGCGTGGGACAAGCGGCCCACGCTCGCCTCCGAGCCGAAGCTGGACGGGCCCGGCACCATGGCCGTCTCCTACGAGAACGACGAGCCGCTGTGCACCGACGACCTCGACATGGGCGGCGCCGGGTCGAACGCGGCCCAGTGCCCGTCCTCCACCTGGGACGACGCCTACGGCGCCGCGGCGGTCGGAGCCCGGATGGAGCTCACCTTCAGCCCGGCACTCGCCCCGGGCGGCAGCGTCGACATCACGTACGCGATGGACACCCCGGTGGACGTCGCGCACAACGGTGACCCGACGATCGCCTGGAACTCGTACGCGCACAACGAGACCACCGACCGGGCAGGATCCCCCCGGGTCCTCCAGGCCAACGAACCCATCGAGGTCGGCGTCGCCCTCGCCTACGGCGGCCTGAAGCTGGTCAAGCAGCTCGGCGACCACCCCGACCAGCTGGACGGCCCTCTGAAGCGGATCCCGTTCCCGTACCACGTCACGTGTGTCATCGCCCCGGAGGGCGGTGAGCCCCGAACGGTCCTCGACAAGGACTACCGGGTGTCCGTGAACAGGCCCGTCACCATCGAGGGCCTGCCGGCGGGCGCGCAGTGCTCGGTGTGGGAGACGTCCGTCCGCGGCGGCAGCGCCGACCACACCGCCGACAACCCCGTCGAGATGACCATCGAGCCGGGCATCGGCGAGGCCGCGGTACAGACGGCGGAGATCACCAACACCTTCCAGTTCGGTGAACTGACCCTGAAGAAGGACCTGGAGGGCGACGCGGCGGACTACGCCACGGACCGCACGTTCAAGGTCGATGTCTCCTGCACCCTGCCGGACGCCGCCGGCGCCGCCGGCGACCGTGTCTGGCAGAAGACCTACGAGGTGAAGACCGGCGAGCCCGTCACCGTGAAGCCGCTACCGGTCAACAGCCGCTGCTGGGCAGAGGAGGTGGACACCGGCGGTGCGTCGAAGGCGGTCGTCGACCACGGCTCGCCCGACAATCCGGCGGTGGTCACGGCCGCCGGCTCGGAGGGCGGGGGAGCGGTCATCACCGTCACCAACACCTTCCCGGCAGCGAAGCTGACCGTCACCAAGCACGTGGTGAACGGCGGCTCGGGACCGTACGAATTCGGTCTCGCGTGCACCACCGACCAGGGCGATGTGGCCCTCGCGGCGGACGACAGCGCCTTCTCCCTGAAGGACGGCGAGGAGCGCGATATCAGTGTGCCCGAGGGTGCGGAGTGCACCGTGACCGAGCTGAACGTCCCCGACGGTGACACGGTCACCGTGACCGCCTCCGACGGCGGCACGGACGGCACGGTGGTCGTGGCCGGCGACGCGTCGGTCGACGTCACCAACACGTTCGAGAAGAAGCCGGACGACGGCGACGGCGACCACCCGGACGACGGCGACGGCGACCACCCGGGCAAGGGCGACGGCGACCACCCGGGCAAGGGTGACGGTGACCACCCGGGCAAGGATGACGGTGACCACCCGGGCAAGGGCAAGGGCCACCTGGCCGACACCGGTGTCTGGACGTGGACCGTCCTCGGCATCCTGACCGCCGTGCTGGCCCTGGTGGGAGGCGTGGCAGTCCGGAAGGCCTCCAGCAGGCGCACCAGCTGACCCGACGTCCCACGACAGGGCGCAGGCCCCTCGAATCCACCCGGATTCGAGGGGCCTTTGCCGTGACGCGAGGGAGGAGGCGGCCTCCGGCCCTGCGGTGCGGCCTTCGGGGGCAGGTACGGCACTGCTCGTGGCGAAGGCGCTGGTGGTCCGTCACCGTTTCCCCCGTCTTCACCGGATGGGAGGAAACAAGATCCCTTTTCTGCTCCTTTCGGGGGCGAGTGGATACTCTCTGTTACATCGGTCTTGGTGCTCTCATCTGGAGGGAGCGCGTGAGGGCTGACAACAGCGGCCGCCGTACGTGCCGTCACCGCCTTGCCCGTCGGGGGGACGGGAACCACGTTCCCGGGGCCGGCGAGAGACAGAGAGGTACCGCTCACCATGGACGCCATCCTCCGCGCCACCGGTGTGGAGCTGTTCTACGGCTCGCAAAGAGCCGTGTGCGGAGTGGACTTCGCACTGAGCCCCGGCGAAGTCTGCGCGATCATGGGCAGCAGCGGTTCGGGGAAGTCGTCGCTGCTCTACTGCCTGGCCGGAGTCGTGGCGCCGACCCGCGGTGAAGTCTCCTTCGAAGGAGTGCCGTTCCAGAGACTCGGTGACGACGGGCTGAGCACGGTGCGCAGGGAACGGTTCGGGTTCGTCTTCCAGTACGGAGAGCTGCTGCCGGAGCTGACCGTGGAGGAGAACGCGGCTCTGCCGCTGCGACTGGCCGGCCGGCGCAAGGCGAAGGCGCATGAGGCGGCCGGGGAGATTCTCGGCCGACTGGGTCTCGCGGAGTTGCGGCAGCGCAGGACGTCGCAGATCTCGGGTGGCCAGAGCCAACGTGTCGCGGTGGCGCGGGCTCTTGTGCACCGGCCCGCCGTGGTCTTCGCGGACGAACCGACGGGCGCCCTGGACAGTGCCAACGCCGATGCCGTGCTGGCGGAGTTCCTGGCCCTTGCGCGGTCTCAGGGCACTGCCGTGATCATGGTGACGCACGATGCTTCGGTGGCTGCCCGCGCGGACAGCCGGTACATGATGGCCGATGGGGCCCTGGCCAGGCAGGCAGTGGCGTGAGCCCGCGCTCCGCGAGCACGTTCCTGATCGGGCTGCGGCTCCTGCTCGGTACCGGCCGTGCAGGGCGGGCCCGCTTCCTCCTGATGTCCCTCGGCTGTGCGATGGGTGTCGCCTGCCTCGCCGCCGTGCTGACCATTCCCGCGATCCTGTCGGCACACGACAGCCGTGCCGCGGCCCGCGAACCGCGGCCGGTGACCGGCGTTCTGCACGCCCGAACCCCCGAGGACACCGTCTTCCTCATCCGCGAGGACCCCTACGGTTCGCAGCCGTTCACCCGGGTCTTCGTCAGTCGCCCCGCCGGTAGTCACAACTCACGCCCGCCCGGCATCGACCACCTGCCGGAGGCCGGTGAGGTACTCGTCTCCCCGAGGCTGCGCGAGTCCTGGCCGGACAGCCCGGCCTCGCCGGGCTGCTCCCCGGCCGGATCACCGGCACCATCGGGCCCGAAGGCCTCACCGGCCCTGACGAGCTGTACGCCTATGTCGGACGCGCACCCGGCCGGCTTCCCGCCGCCGCCCGCCCGTTGGCGGGCTTCGGTTCCGCCTGGGCCCCGAGCCCCGCCGTGGACTCCTCCACCCTCGACATCCTGCGTTTCGCCCTGGGCTGTCTGGTGCTGCTGCCGCTGGCCGTGTTCCTGTCCGTGTGCGCTCGGCTCTCCGCCGAGGCCAGAGCAAGCCGACTGGCCGCGCTGCGCCTGCTCGGATTGAGCGTCAGGGACACCCTGCGAGTCAATGCCGTGGAGACGGTGGCCGCCGCCCTCCTCGGCGCGCTCCTCGGTGGCGGCGTGTACGCCGTGGCGAACGAGGTGCTCGCACGGGTCGGCCTGCCGGGACTTCAGTGGTACCCGCCGGACGGGCGGCTCTCCGCCACCGTCCTCGCCGTCTGCCTGCTCGCCTGCCCCGGCCTGGCCTGGTTCGTCGGGCGCCACCGCGCCCGTGAGGCAGCGCTCTGCCCGCTGCGGGTGCGCCGAGGCGCTCAGCCCCGGCCCCCGAGGAAGTACGGGATGCTGCTGCTCCTGCCAGGACTCGGTGTCATCTGTGGCTACTGCGCCCTCGGCGTTCTCGGCCGGGACCCCTCGGACGGCCCGGCCAACGCGGTGCTCGTCCCCGTCGGTGTCCTGCTGACGGGAGCCGGCCTCGTTCTCGCCCTCGCGCCGGCCACGGCCTGGCTCGCCCGCCGGCTCGCCGGCACCACTCAGTCGCTCCCCCTGGCGCTCGCCATGCGGCGCAACGAAGTCGAGCCCGACAGCTCCCTGCGTGTGGTCACCGGCCTCGTCCTTCTCGTCTACGCCGCTTCTCTCGCCCAAGGTGTCCTCGTCGAACTCGCCCATGTCAGCCGGCCCACCTCTCCCACCCAGGAATACGCGCTCCCCTTCAGCGATCTGAGCGACGGACAGCGCACTCGTATGCGTCGGGTCGAGGGCGTGCAGGCACATGCCGTCGCGATGGATTCCTGGATTCCGCAGGCCGACTCCACCACGCCTCGTATCACCGCTGTGGTCGCCGACTGCGCTCAGCTCGCGGCGTTCACCGCAGAGCCGCCCAGAGGCTGCGTGGACGGCAGGGTCCAACGCCTGACCGACTCCGACATGGCCGAGGACCCCGATGCCCGGCCCGGCCGCACCTATCCATTCCTCCTGCGCACAGACGCCGGGCAGGGGGCTGACACAGAGAAGTTCCGCGTCGCACTGCCACGCGGCCACCTCGTCATCCGGGCTCGTCAGCCCTCGGCCTTCGCCGGCGCGGACGTCCTCATCCCGCCCTCCGCACTCCCGGCCGGACAACAGCCGGCAGCAGGACAGCTCCTCCTGATGTCGAGCTCGACGCCGGACACCGTACGGACGGCGCTCGACGGCCTCGGCGCCATCGTCCCCACCGCGGAGATCGAGGCAGTGGGTGTCAACATCGAGTCGCTGCAACAGATCACCGTCGTCAGGAGCCTCCTCGCAGCCGGCATGATCCTCGGCCTCGCCATCGGCGTCGCAGCGTTCGCCGTGTCCGCCGCGGACCGCGCGATGGAGCGCCGAGGCCGGATCGCCACGCTCAACCTTCTCGGCGCCCGCTCCCTGACGGTCCGCGCGGCCCAGTGCATCCAGGTGCTGCTCCCGCTCGCCGTCGGCCTCGTGGGCGCCCTCGTAGCCGGCCGTCTCGCCGAATCCAGCTACCTGATCACCGGGGGCGGAACCGTCCACTGGGATGGCGACGGCCTTCCTCTCCTCGCCGTCTGCACCTGCGGAATCCTGCTCACCGCCGCACTGGCCTCGCTGCCCCTCACCAGCCGCCACGTCGAGCTCGAGCACATCCGACGCGATTGATCCGGGCCTCGCCGCATGGTCCCGGACGCGGCCCATGCCGTGACGGGCGGTGGCCGTTCATCGCAGGGTCACCTGCGGCTCCGGCGCCCCCGGAAACCACTCAGGGGCCTGATCCACTAAGTGGATCAGGCCCCTGACCTGGTCTTACGGCTGTCGGGGTGGCGGGATTTGAACCCACGACCTCTTCGTCCCGAATGAGGGTCGGTTACCGATCTTGCCAGGGGCGATGGTGTTTTCCCTGGTCAGAGGGTCGGTCTGTCGTGGTCTCGGACGGTCTCGAAGGGGGTTGGGGAGCGGGTTGGCTCCCAGATGGCTCCCAAGAAGCCCTGTTGCTAGGACGGGGGTCAGTCTGCGGTCCTATTGTTGTCCGCGGCTCGGCGCCGAAGGCTGTCGACGTAGTCCGGGCGGAGCATGGGGCGGCATCGCGGACGCTTCCCTGCGTTGATGTCCTCCACATACTTGGCGAGGCGCTCGGGGTTCTTGCCGGACCATCCATGTGCGAGAGCCCACCCCTGCATGGCTTCATCATCCATAGGGATGTCGGCGTCGTGCAGGGCAAGCAGGCAGCTCACGACCATCTCCTTCTCGTAGCCGGCCGAGATGGTGTTGTTGTGGTTGACGGTCAGTGTCAGGCTTTTCAGGGCTTCGACGACGACGGGGTCGGGCTCTGGCGTCAGCTCTTCCCACGCCGAGCCGCCACCCAGGATCGATGGCCTTACGGCTGTCACCCACGGCCTGACCTCGTCTTCGTTCCACGTGATGACGCAAAGCGCTCGGATGCGGTTGCCGCCATACTGCAGCAGCTTCCCGATGTCTGCCATGTTCGGCCACGCCATGAGCACCGGACCGTTTCCACGGATGATCCCGCCGCCCCTACCGGTGACGTGCTCGACGTTGGAGTGTCGGGACACGAGCTGTTCCAACTCCGAGTCGTTCTGCAGGTTGGACTTGAGGGCGGTCCAGACGGTGAGCATGTCGCCGTCTTCCACGTGTTCGCAGCACCAGTCGATGGCTGCGTTTACACCTTCGGTGTCGTTGCTGGCGACAGCGCACGGATAGTTCACGTTGCGATCGAACATCCCGGCTCCCTGTTCTCGGTCGGACCGGGCTCACGCTACGCGCAGGCACTGACGGAGCGACTCGCACGTTCATCAGCCCCCGATGCGCGGCCTTTCGCGCCAGCCACGATCCAGCTGGCAAGGGCTGACCCCGTAGATCGATCGGCTTCACGTACACACCGCGTGAGACACCGTCTCAGGGACAGCTGGCGGGTGGGCGCGAGGCGGACCGCCATGTTCCGGGAGCGCGCTGCCTAGCACAACTGTGCGGCCAACAGGTGTGGAATCAAAGGATAGTGAGGGGTTGTCACCCCTGCTGCTAGCGTTTTTCTAGCAGTCACATCAGCAGACTCAAGCTCCTCACCTTCGCCATGTTGGCGGTGGGCGGCAACGCCGGCAGCAGAAGCCGGTACGTCTCGGAAGTGCGGTCGAGCGTGCTGATGCCGTCTCGGACACATCGGGTCTTGCCCGGGCGAGCCGAGGGGGAGAACGGGCAAAGCGTGACCGATCTCCTTGGACGACCACGGCGTCCAGGTACGTGCCTGGATGGACACCGGGACGAAGATCGGAGAACACCTGATGGAGCCGTCATCCGGCGCGGGCGAGACCGTGCTGCCCCGCCCCGTCGAAGCGCTGCCACTACCTGCATTGGCGACCGCGACACGGAAGCTCGCCGACAAACTCATCGAACACTTCAGCATGGGCGAGCCCGCCGCATTGGCCCTCGCACAGGCTGTCGTCGACCCATCTGCCGCCCGGCGGGCGGCAGAGTCCCCGGAGCGGCTGCGGGTGCCCGGCGGCGTGATCCTGGCCATCCGGGCGGACGTGTGGGCGCGCTACATCATCCCAGACCCGCGAAATCCGCGGATCGGTCCGTCGCGCCGGCACCCGGCCTCGAACCTGATCGGCACTGGTGAGAGCACGCGCTTCCGTCCGTTGGCCGAGCCGATCGCGGCGTCAGGGAGTCGCCCGGAACTCGTGCAGAGGCTCGGGAATCAGGAACACCTCGCGTGGGCAGCGCAACTGTCCAAGGAGTACGTGCTTGACCACAACGACTGGCGCGAATCCCTCCGGCACCAGGGAGTGATGACAGAGGTCTGGCTGGCCGCGACGGCCTTTCAACACGAGGACAGCACACCCGGGGTAACGGTTCCGGTCACGGTAGAAGGGTCGAGTCGCGTGACGTGCGCCCACGATCTGCTCGACCTTAGGTCCGCCGACGTTCCCTACCTGCGCGACACGGTGAAACTGCGCTCCCACATCCGCAAGCTCAACGAGGCAATCACGACTGCGGGCGACCCGGCGCAAGTTGATCCCGAGATGGCGATCACCGTGCGCTGCGAACGGCTTCCGGCGCTGATGCTCGTCGGTTTCGAGCCTCATGACGGCACCACTTCTGACTTCGGCGTTGCCGTCAAGTCGTTGGTCGCGCTCCGGCACGTCGACTCCCCCAAACCGTGGGGTGAAGCCGCGGAGAACGAGGCTCTCGCCGACGCCGTGGTGGACGAGATCGAGCGGCGAAAACTGATCACTCCCGCCAAGGCGGACTGGCTACGTGGTGCTCTCAACCCCGACCAGGCGAAGGCCGCTGGATTCAACGACGATCCGTCCGTCCGGGCGGCAGCAATCGTCCGGCTCTTCGCCGAGCGTGATCAGCCGATCCACGCCGCTGTGCGGGTCGCCATCACCGGACAGAGCACCCGCAAGAACATCACCACCAAGCTGCTGCTCGACGTAGCTTCCTCTCTGGTAATGCGTTCGGTTTCGGAAGAGGACTCCCGTAGGCGGGAACGGATGCGGAAGTACCTGAAGGCGGCGTTCCCGGGTGAGCTGGCCAAGGACTGGGAGGCCACGTTGCGTGGGACGGAGGAGCTGGCTCAAGCCGCGCTTGAGGAGGTGGATAAGGGGGAGCCAGGCGTGGCGACCCGGGAACTCGCGGCCCGCAGCGCCTATCCCCTGGTGATCAACGGCCAGCTCACGGGTGACCGTGGCACGAACAACAACGATCAACCCGATCGTCGGCACCCAGGCGAGGTCATCGACCGCATGCGCAGCACCCAGCACGGCGTGCACCAGCTGAAGCAGACGCTCCTCGACGCTGGGGCGGGTCGCAGGGGCCGCAAGGTGGACGAGACAGGACGGGTCACTCAGAACGACGACGGTCGCGACATCCTCGTCACCGACGCGAGCCTCCGCCGCACCTTCCCACCAGCTGGCGAGGGTCCTTCGGCCACACCGGCTCCTCGGAACGCAGCTGAGATTCTCGGGAATGCCCTGCATGACCTAGCCACTTCGATCCAGGCGATCGAGGGTGCGGTCAAGGTCGTGGAGGCGGTCAGGGCCGACGACGGGACCCGTGTTATCGATTCGCTAGGCGCCGACCGAGCCGACTGCGATGCGTGGCGGAACGTCCTGCAGGACGTCCTATTCAAGCTGCCAGTCTGGCAACAGCGGAGTGTCCAGCGACACGGGATTGTTGCCGAGGACCCATACGACCTCGATGCGGACCGTGACGACGAGGAAGGTGAGGAACCGGACAACGAGTTCGGCGGTCAGCCGACTGGCGAAGACACCCCTCCTCAGGGCGAGGCCGTTTGAATCGCTCGTGCCTCCGGGTTCTCCGGGCGGGCATAGAAACCCGGCCGCGCGCCGGGTAACGCGACGCGGATAGACAGTGAGGCCCACCCACCGACCAGGGCGAGGGCGGCAACGCCGGCTTCCCGGGCTTGTGCTCGGGAAGCCGGTACACCTCGGGGCCGAACCGCGATCCGCCGCCGCTTGCCGTCACACCGGGCGTGACCCGGAAGACATCAAGTGGGTGCGCCGGGCAGTCCCCAGCTCACCCAGCTATTTGCTGTGGACCAGACATGGCCACGAGCTGGAGCACTCGATGGACAGCCTGCACTTTCTCGCCGACCGCGGACAGGAACTTCGCGATCTGATTCACTCGCCTGAGAACCGGGACGCGGTCCGTGCGGCATGCACGGACGTGGACGTGAGTCTCTACCATCCGGAGGATGGAGAGCGACCCGCCGATGGGCTCTTGGCAGTATGCGTCGGCTGCGAGGGCCGCTTGGAGTGCCTAGCCCTGGCGTTGCGGGCGGAGGACCCGGAAGTCCGTCACGGTTGGTACGGCGGCCTCGGCCCGGCAGACCGCGACCGCATCGCGGCAGTAGTCCGGCTTGACGCGGTGGCAACGCCTCTGTCGGACAAGGCTTTTGCGGCCATCCGCCTGGGCCAAAACGGATGGCGGATCAACGACATCGCACAAGAGCTTGGTTGCTCCAGACGAACTGTGCAGCGCTACCTCCGTTCCGTGCGTTGACACCAAGGTGCACTGCTGTATGCGCAGGTGGTGCTCGCCGGGCTGCCGAGATCGACTCAGAGAGGACACCGCGTCCGCGTCGAACTTCACTGTTGGGTTGGCGGGAATTGACCCACGACCTGTTCGTCCCGAATGAGTACGTTCGGGCCTTCCACCTCGGGCAAGGGCATTTACGCAGGTCACGCTAACGGGTATCGGTAGGTGCAGGGCTGTGCCAGCGGGTCTTGGGGAGCCGATCGGCTCCCAGCTGGATCCCAACAGAGACGTTCGCTCAGCTGCGGCTGGCCACGTTGGGGACCTGCTGCGAAGGGCCCCACTGCTGTCGGTCAGCGCTAGCACGTTCGTGAATGACGTTGCTCCTGGTCAGCGTGCCGGCTTCGACCGGTCCTGGCTCCGGAGGAGATCCGGGAGCTGCCTCTGCCCAAGGGCTCCTAGCAGCCGAGGTTGTCCGAACTGCCTACTCGGCAGTGGTCCGCAGCGGCAGACGGATGCGGAAGGAGGCGCCTCCGAGCTCTCCATAGGCATCTGCTGAGAAGCCAGCCTCGTCAACACCAGGCCGCGTTCCGCACATGTCAGCCACTGCATCTCGGATAACTGTCAGCCCGAGGCCAGCGCCCCTGGACTTTGCGCCACTCACGCCCGGACGCCACATCTGCGCGATGTCGACGTCAACGATTCCGGGGCCCGAATCCGAGAAGTCAACCACTGCGTGGGCGTCATCTATCCGAGTACGAACCAGTACTGAGGGATCCCCCAAATGGTCACCGGCACCTGCCAATGAGCTCATGGCGTTGACGGCCAGGTTGAATACGATCGCCTCCAGGTCCGACACCGCACCCGCTACGCGGATCGGGTCGCCACAGAGCTCTTCGCTCAGGGCGATGCCACGCCGCTCTAGGTAAGGCCGCACCACACCCAAGGCGTTCCCGATTACCTCGTTCAGGTCCAGGACCGCAACTCGACAACCTTCTGCTTGGGTAGCTTGGGTCGCGATTACTGGAAGCTCGCTTGCCCTAGCGGCCTGGCCGGCCTCACCGACGGCTGCTGCCTCATACGCGAAGGCGCTAGCAAGAATCCCGGTTGTTGCAAGCGCTCGGTAGAGAAGACGCTCCTTTGGCACCAGAGGCAAGCTGGCCTCATGGCGCTGGGCAGGCAGGCTGGGCGCCAAGGTCGGCAGTTCCGGTTGGGCCACAAGCTCGATTACCTGACCGTCGCCTGTGGGGTCGGGGTCTTCGGGCACGTTGGTACGTTCAACGGCAGGGCCGGGCTCAATCGGCCGAGTTGGCGCAGGATTTACCAGCCGCTCGCCGTCACGAATCCGCTTCCGTTCCCTCGCCGCCCAGTCTGTGGCGCTTCGGGCAAAATTCCGAAGTTCGATGAACGCGGCGTTCTCCTGGAACCCCATCCGGTCGGTCTTGGGGATGAGCAATGCATCGGGGTCCTCGACCGATACCCGCCCGATGCTTGTGTTTGTCGAAGGGCGTAGTTCCGGACTCCGTGCTCGGAGGAGGTTCAAGCTGAGCCAATCGAATCCCTCGTCCCCATAAGGGTGCACACGCAACCCCCGGTGGAAGAGGTGAACGCCCCCGACGACGCGCAGCCAAGGGCGTAGATCAGCAAATCTGCGCTTCGACTCGCGCAGCTCGAACGAACGCTTGTTCAGGAGGAACATCCACAGTTCGAAGGATGCTGCTGGAGCCTGATATTGGAGAGGGGACTGCAAGCGCCCGCCACGGCCATCCGGCGCCACATCGATGTGATCGCCGCGCGTGATTACCTGTCCTCTCCAGTCGTAGAGGACTGTGCTCGCATAGCCCTGTTCATCAAGATGAGCTTCAAGTTTGTACTCGTACTCATCGAAGAAGCTGCGGTTCACCGCGTCAGATACCTGCTCAAACTGCGGGGCGATCAGCGTCGCGGTGAATCCGGTTTCCTCGTCGTGGAAGAAGCCCGTGAGTAGTCGCATGGCCCGCGCCAGACGCTCCATCTGCTCCTTGTCGAAGCCGTGCCTCAAGCGGTGGACAGTCAACGAGGTACCGGGGTTCTTCACGGTTGTCCGGCTGACAACCGTGAGCTCGACCTCCTCGACCGAGCGAACCGTGTCGTAGTCAGCCCAGTCGATGACGAGTGTGTGCTCCACGCCGGGCTCGCTTCGCGGGCGCGACACCAGCTCTACCCGCCGCCCCAGTCGCAGCGCAGCCAGTCGGCCCAGGCCCTTCTCTCCGATCCGACGGCGGCTGGTCTTGCTATCCGGGGTCCCTGGCTTCGAGGATCTTCCGATTAGAAGGAACCCCTCGCGGATCTCCTCAGCCGTCATGCCGTCACCGTCGTCTTCGACGACAAGGGTGCCGCCGGGCTGGGTGGCGTTGTGGAGCTGGACGATGCTCTTCGTCGCATCCGCGTCGTATGCGTTGCGGACCAGCTCGATCACCCCCAGGTCTGGATGGGGGATTAGCTCCTCACCCAGGCGAATTAGGATTTCCGGGGCAAAGCGCAGATGAGTGCTCAAGTTTCCTCCTTCGGGCCAAATCCGCCTGCGTCACAAGATCTCTGGAGATCTGCCAGCGTAGCTACGTGCAGGGGCGGCGTATGGCCAGTGGCTGGATGATGGCCTTCGTGGGGGGCAATCTTGGCTGGTTCGCGCCTGCGCCTGCGCCGGCGACTGTGACCTGGTCTGGGCGCCCTGACGTGGCGCCCAGTGGCTGGTATAGATGCCGGCCGGGATCAGTCGACGGCTCGTGGCTCGGAGCCGGCTGCCACGGAAAGACTCGTGCGCCCTGCGATATGCAGCGGACCCCCCCAGCCGAGTGGAATCGGCCGAACGGTGAGCTGTATACTGATCCTCGAAAAGCGCTTCTCTACTAGGGGGAGCTCATCAGTTTTCGGTGACCATTGCGGTGGGGAAACGCCCGGCAACATTCCGAACCCGGAAGCTAAGCCTGTCAGCGCCGATGGTACTGCGAGGGGGACCTCGTGGGAGAGTAGGTCGTCGCCGATATCTTATTTGAGGGCCGCCCGCCTTGTGGGGGCGGCCCTCAACTGCTTACTCGGCTTTATCGTATGGGCCGAGGAAGCGTTCGCCATTGAAATGCACCATGTGTGTTTCTTCCTCCGCGATCCAGACTTCAGTCTCCCAGGCGATATCAGCCATGAATTGGCGGAACTTCCCTCTGGTTAGGAACGCTGTCACGAAGACCAGGCCAGGACGGGCGCCTGCGAAGAGCTCCTTGAGGTGTGAGATCCGCTGATTGTCGACTGGTCCGGTGGAGGTGACTGCCTCTACGAGGACTAGCCAGTCCTTATCGGTGAAGTGGATGACCACGTCAGGCATCTTGCCGTGGGGGTCCACCGCGACTCCCAGCTCAGCCAGGTACTCCGGCTCGTTCACGATCCATTTGGAGCCGGTGTCACCCAGATAGACCACAGTGCCCTTGGGTGTGAACTGTGATCCGAAGCGCTCGACGACCGCTTTGATAAGTTCACTATGTGCCCCGGGGCTCAGGTTGGCCGTGTCGACTTTGCCTCCATCGGGCAGTGTGACGGGCACCCTGTGAACCTGCCTCTCGGCGGCGTTCACTTCGATCAGCTTCGGCTGCTCCGCGTGGAACTCTCTCAGGCGCTCATCCCATGTCGCTGATTCAAAAGCTGCTATGGCCTTTATGGCAATATCGCTAGGGTGGTATCGGTTGTTTTGGTCGTTGGTGGCTCGGTTTGGTGAGTCAGAGTTCTTGACGAGGATTCCGGCGCGCATCAGCGGGTATACGGATTTCTTGCGGACGGACTCGCGACTGTTCGGCGCGTACCTGTCCTCGCCATTCCTCCCCTTGGGGATGTCCGGATAATTTTCGGCCATCCAATCCATGCATGGGGTCACTCCGAGAGTGTGGGGAATAACCTCATCCCAACTTTGTGTCGGTCGGAGATTAAGCATCGCAAGCAATACGAGTGCGGTCCGCTTTCCCTGCTGCTCTTTCGGCATCCCTATTGCGGCAAGAATCCTCCTCGCCTCGTCGAGCTTCTTCTCCTGCTGTTCTTTCGTCACCCGTCAGCCCCCGCCAGTCGTCTCGGTACGTTGAGTGAGGGTTAGGCTACAAGTCGGCTAGGTGGGTACCGGCGGTCACCCAGGGCGGTCGTGGCGGGGGCGAGAGCTGCGTCCCCGTCCGCGCCGCCCGGCTCGCCGGCGAAGGCCAGTTAAGAGGTGCCCCCAGCCTGACTGCGAGCGGCCAGGTGTTCGTAATCCGCAGCGCCCATGCGTTACGACATGGCTTCGCAGCGATGAATCCGGGGACGCCCTGCGCTCTCTCGCCTTCAGCGCCTGCCTCAAACGTTGCCACGAGGTGCGGATCTGGTAGGTATCTCCACCAACAACTCCACGGGGGTCTCCGTGAGAGGATCGCGGACGTGAAATTGATCGAGAGCACCGAGGCACGACGGGTGGAGGCGCTCAGTGTCCTTGCGCCTGATTCCCAGGCCGCCCTGGGGCAGTACTTCACTCCTGCACCAGCCGCCAACCTGATCGCCTCGATGCCTCGCCTAGACGTGCTGAGCAAAACCGTACGCGTTCTGGACCCCGGCGCTGGGGCCGGCTCGCTGACCGCCGCACTGGTGACCCGACTGCACGAAGAGCGCCCTGACCTGCACGTACACGTCGTTGCTGTGGAGATCGACCCTCAAGTCATTCCCTACCTGCGGGCCACGCTCGAGGAATGCAAGGCAACCTACGGCACCACGTTCGACCTCGTGCAGGGCGACTACCTAACCGACGATGACGCACTCATCGACGGGCCGTTTGACCTGGTCGTCGCCAACCCACCCTATGGAAAGCTCGCCGCAGGCAGCCTGCATCGGACGCGCACTGCGCACCACCTGGTCGATACCAGCAACATCTACACGGCCTTCTGGGCCAGGGCCGCAGCCGCCCTCGCCCCCGGCGGCCAGATCTCGATCATCGTGCCCCGCTCCTGGGCCAACGGCACCTACCACCGCGCCTTTCGTGAGTGGATGCTCGATCGCACCAGCCTCGACCTCCTACACGTCTTCGAGAGCCGTAACACAGTCTTCGCCGACACCGGCGTCCTCCAGGAAAACGTCATCGTGGTCGGCACACGGGGTGACCAGCAGCCTCAGGTCGTCCTTTCGGCGTCGATCGCGCACGATGACGCTCCGCTGCGCCGCACCATCCCGTTCGACGCCGTGGTCCTGCCCGGTGACCGCGAGCGGTTCGTCCGTTTCGATGACTCCGCTGTTGTGCCGCCGGCTGTCGCGTTCACCTTGGCTGACCTGGGCTTGGGTGTCAGCACGGGCAAGGTCGTTGACTTCCGCAACCGCGAACACTTGACCGAAGACCTCGGCGCCGACGGTGTCGTGCCGATGGTCTACCAGGCCAACGTACGCAGCGGAGCGATCGAGTGGCCACTGCGCACTGCGAAGAAGCCGCAGGGCTTCTCCCCTAGCACCGAGGCCGCGCGCAAACTACTTCTCCCCGAAGGGCACTACGTCGTCATCAAGCGTTTCTCCGCGAAGGAGGAGAAGCGGCGCGTGGTCGCGGGCGTCTGGAAGCATGACGGCCCGATTGCCCTGGACAATAAGACCAACTATCTGCACGAGAAGAAGGGGCCTATCGAGCCTCAGCTTGCGCACGGATTGATGCTCTGGCTGAACTCCTCGACACTCGACGCGATCTTTCGCACCTTCTCCGGGCACACCCAGGTCAACGCCGGGGACGTCAAGACGCTCCCCTTCCCCTCCCGTGACGACTTGGTGCGCCTGGCGCAGAGCGCACCGGAATGGCTCCCGGAGCAGTCGAAGCTTGACGCCCTCGTGGCTGACTTGTTCCCCGCTGTCGTAGGCTCCGCAGAGTGACCAGCACTTTACGAGCATCCGTCGACAACGCCAGCGCCCTCCTGGAAGCCTTCCGCTTCGACAAGGTTCGCTGCAATGACAGGTCCGCCCTGACAGCCCTTGCGCTGCTCGGCCTGGAGCCCGACGACCCGTGGGATATGGCGACCAACCCGCGCCTCGGCGTCACAGAAGTCATGGGCGTCATCGCGAACAAGTGGGGCAAGGGGTACGCCCCGAACTCGCGCGAGACCTTTCGCAAGCAGACGCTCCACCAGTTCGTCGACGCGGGTTTCGCTGAGCACAACTCCGATGCTCCCGAAGGGCGCGCGGTCAACTCCTCAAAGAACAACTATCGGATCGCTCCGGCTGCTCTGTCGGTAGTGCGTCTCTTCGGCACCCCGGGGTTCCAGGACGCCCTCGACGCCTGGATAGTCGAAGCTCCCACCCAGCAGGCTGCTTACAAGGCCACCCGCGAAATGCAGATGCTCCCGGTCACCCTGCCCGATGGGTCTCCGTTCCGCCTCTCTCCCGGTGGCCAGAACCCCCTGATCCGGGACATGGTCGAGGAGTTTTGCCCTCGCTTCGCCCCTGGCGGGCAGGTGCTCTACCTGGGGGACGCCAAGGATCACCGCTACGACATCCGCAAAGACGATGTCCTCGCTCGTCTCGGACTGACCTTCGACGAGCACGGCAAGAACCCGGACCTCGTGGTGTACGACGAGCAGCGCGGTTGGCTCTTCCTGATGGAGGCCGTCACTTCTCACGGACCGATCGACTTCGGACGGCGTCAGCACCTGAAGAACCTCTTCGCGACGGACAAGGCAGGGCTGGTGTTCGTGAACTGCTTCCCGGACCGCGCCACGATGCGCAAGTGGCTGGCCGACCTCGCATGGGAGACCGAAGCGTGGGTGGCGGACGCGCCTGATCACCTGATCCACCTGAACGGCTCGCGGTTCCTCGGCCCCTACGAGTGAGCCTTTTCAGCTCGCGCTCTGATTCGGTGAACCCCAGGTCGCGGTCGTCACAAGTCCGGTGTAACCCGGAGACAATGTTGCGGTCAGCGGTGCACGCAGCTTCTCCTTTTGCAGAGTCTCGGCGAGCCAGCGGACGTGACTGCCGACCCGCGCTCTAGCCGGCCCGAAGTGCACAGGCGTGTCGTTCAGTAGCGGCGCAGAGCGTGGTCGACCTTTTTAGCGGCAGTGAGACGCTTTCCTGAAGGCGTCGTCGAGCTTTCCCCGCCCGTGGACCGCCCTGGGATTGGGCCACTCTGTCCCTCCTCGCCAAACACAGTGGCGGATCACTAAAGTTGTTCTCAGGGTGATCGCCTCACCTGGGAAAATTGCACCTCTCCTGTAGGCTTCGGCCCACACGATCTTGCGCGTCTTCTCGGAGACATCCATGCGCGGAACCTTGCCGGAGCGTCCAGGTCGGGCGTATGAGAACGAGGTCGGTTGCGGTGCGGAGGCAGTCGTCGCCGCCTGATTGCGCCAACTGCAACTCTCGATGTCGAAGGGCCCCACCACGAACGGTGGGGCCCTTCGACATTGTGCCCCGCGGAGGATACGAGATTCGAACTCGTGAGGGGTCACCCGCAACACGCTTCTCAAATGCTCGCCCGGAGGCTCGGCGAGGTGCGGGAACCTCCTGACCTGCGGAGCAGCAGAGGTACATAGGGCTCGTGAACGGTGCCGTACGTTGGTGAACGCAGCCAAAACTGCAACCACGGAGCCGCCTTTTGCGGCACGGATGCTGCCGGCTCGTGTTTGCTCGTCGATCGTGTCAAGCCGCAGTGGCGGGAGCGTCGACTGGCGTCTCTTCGGGTCGGTACTGATCGAGCAGGCGCAGCAACTCGTCGTAGACGCTGTCCGGGTCGTCAGTCTCAAGGATCAGCATGGCCACCACGTCGAGAGCATGATCAATTTTGCCCTCGGAGTCCTTCTTGGCCTGTTCGAGCATTTTCAGCTGGCGGGCCGCCTCAGGTCGGGCGTCCGCGAAGGCGGTGGGCAGCCTGGCGAGTGCGTCGAGCAGATCCCATTTCTTCGGGATGAAGTACGTCGCCCGCATGGGGTCCTGGTTGACGACCCTCACGACGGGCTTCGTGATTCGCGGCCCTCGGGTGATCTCTACGCCCAGAAGGAGCTTCGAGGCAGCGTGGTACAGGTTCGTCAGAGCGGGATCGTGGCCTTCGAGGACCACCTCAGAGACACTGACGCCCTCGGAGGAGAGAAGCGCACGAGTGAGCACGGCTGCTGTGCCTACGTCGGCGCGCTTGGGGTCGTAGGTGGTGATGAAGCGGTCACCGTCACGACGTAGCAGAAAGGGTTTCGCTTGCCCGGTGTCTCCTCGGTAGATGTGGACCGAGGTAGCGGAAAGGCGTTCGCGGGTCAGGAGCGTCATCCCAGAATCTCCGCTCGTTGCCAGACCCGCCCGAGGGCGTCACGGTGGTGGTCGCTGTGGCCGTGCTGGTGGGTGCACGGCAGACGGTCGTACCATGTGTTGTCGGTGTCCGGCTGGCCGTCCGCCCGGTCACCTGTCAGTGCATCGCGGCCCGGGCGTCGCTCCAGACACTCGGACCCAACGATGCTGTTCAGGGCACCGCGCAGCGGGCTGGGTTCGACGTTGCTGTGTCGGCTGGCGATCTCTGCCATGTGCTTGGGGGTGAGCTGCAGGGCCAACTCGATCGCGGCCTGCGGGTCGTCAGCCCCCAGGCAGGCGGCTGCCAGGTCGTTGGCCACCTTCGCGATGACCACTTTCCCTATCGGCGTCACCTGGCCGTCCCTGACGACGAGGGCGCGTGGCGGGAGCGCGTCGAGGTCGATATCGGCGCTGGATATGCGTGTTCCTTGTGGCACCGTCGTGACTTCTTCCGGGGCTATGAAGGGGGTAATCGTTCTTCTCCTCGGTCGGCGGCGGAAACCCAGGGCCGGCTCCAGGCCGGCGCTGGCTGTCCTGTCTTCCTAGCGGCCCGCCGAGAAATAGGGCCAGGTATTTCCACCCGTTCGAGAGACATGGGCCCAAGGGCACCACACGGCAGTGCGATTTGTGGCACCCTTGGCTGGCGATTGCCTGGCCGGTTTCCGCTGGCCTACTTCGCTCAATCCAGTGTCGGGAAACGTAGTTCAGGTTGTCGCTTGGCGCGCTGAACGGCTAGCGACAAGGGGACCGGTGGCACACCGGGGGCGGTGGAAGCAGACGTACGAGTAGAAGGCGAGGGCGGCCGGAAAACGAATGCGCGGGTGTAGGCGCAGTGGTCCGGGGCGCGCGTCCGGCGTCGGTATCCTGGAGCGCATGTCTACTGCCCCGGTTCGCGTTCGTTTCGCCCCGTCTCCGACCGGCATGTTCCATGTCGGCGGGGCGCGGTCCGCTCTCTACAACTGGGCCGTGGCACGACAGTCCGGCGGCACGTTCGTCCTGCGCATCGAGGACACCGACGCGGCCCGGAACAAGCCGGAGTGGATCGACGGCATCATCAACGCGCTCGCGGCGATCGGTATTCATGGCGAGGATGCGGCCTTCGAGGGGCCGTACTTCCAGTCGCACAACGCGGCCCGGCACAGCGAGGCCGCCCAGCAGCTGTACGCGGCGGGCAAGGCGTACTACTGCGACTGCACCCGAGAGCAGCTGAAGGAGCGCACCGGGTCGGAGCACCTCGGGTACGACGGGTTCTGCCGGGGCCGGGGGCTGGCCTTCGAGGCGGGGCGGGCGCTGCGGTTCCAGACGCCGGATGAGGGCGAGACCGTCGTGGTCGACCTGATCCGCGGGGAGCCGGCGTTCCCGAACAGTGCGATCGAGGACTTCGTGATCGCCCGTGGTGACGGGTCTCCCGTCTTCTTGATCGCGAACGTGGTCGATGACCTGGACGAGGGGATTACTCAGGTCATCCGCGGCGAGGAGCACCTGTCGAACACGCCGAAGCAGCAGCTGCTGTGGGAGGCGCTCGGTGCCCAGCCGCCGGTGTGGGCGCACCTGCCGGTGATCGTGAACGAGAAGCGGCAGAAGCTGTCCAAGCGTCGCGACAAGGTCGCGCTGGAGGACTACCTCGCCGAGGGCTTCCTTCCCGAGGCGATGGTGAACTACCTGATGCTCCTCGGGTGGGGTCCCGGCGGTGACCGGGAGCTCATGCCGTACGAGGAGCTGGAGCAGCTCTTCCGAATTGAGGATGTCAACACTGCCCCGGCGTTCTTCGACGTGAAGAAGCTGACGGCGTTCAACGGCGACTACATCCGTGCCCTGGCGCCCGCGCAGTTCGCAGCCGCCTGCGCGCCGTGGCTCGTCGCCCCGTACGCGCCGTGGCAGCCGGAGGCGTTCGACCAGGCCGTCTTCGAGACGGTGGCACCCCTGGCCCAGACCCGGCTGGCGCTGCTGTCCGAGATCACCAACAACGTGGACTTCCTGTTCCTCGACTCGCCTGTCGAGGACGAGGCGTCGTGGAACAAGGCGATGAAGGCGGGCGCCGACGGCATCCTGGCCGATGTCCGCGCCGAGTTCGCCACCGTCGCGGACTGGGAAGCGGACGGCCTGAAGGCCCTCACGCTCGCCGTGGGAGAGAAGCACGGGCTGAAGCTGGGCAAGGCCCAGGCGCCCATCCGGGTCGCGGTCACCGGCCGAACGATCGGACTCCCGCTGTTCGAGTCCATGGAGCTGCTCGGCCGGGACCGCGTGCTGGCCCGTCTGGACGCCGCGGCCGAGAAGCTGGCCGCGCAGGCGTAAGCGGCCCCGGTCAGGCGACCTGCGTGAGAAGGTCGCCCCAGGCGTTTCCGAAGTAGTGCAGGTCGAACTGGGCCAGGGCCTCGTACGCGGCCTTGGCTTCGGTTCGGCGCGCCGTAGCGTGTTCCCGGACCTGCGTCGACAGACGGTCGAGGTCTGGCGCCGGCTGGCCGGTCAGGGCCGCGAGATCGCCGAGGCCCGCGACCGGTCGGATCAGGCAGGGCAGCCCGAGCAAAAGTGCCTCGGCTGCGCAGCGGCTCCAGCCCTCCCGCATCCGGGGCAGAAAGACGCCGACGTCGCATGCCCGCAGCAGCCGCAGGTATCGCTCGCGCTCCACGTCGTAGTGCGCACCGCCGAAGCCGATGGTGTTGCTGCCGCTGGTGATCACTTGAAGCCCGGGTGCGCCGGCCAGGGCCGCCGCGACCTCCGCGGTGCCCTTCCAGTGGACGGCCTTGCCCGCGTACACGCCGATCGTGTCCGCGGCCAGGTCGAATTCGGCGCGGCACTCGGCCCGGTCAAGGGCGCGTGCCCGTTCGATCTCGGTCATGTCGAAGGCGTTGTAGATCACCCGTACGTTGTGGACACCGCGGGACCGGAGGAAGTCAGCCCAGTACGGGGATACGCACACCACGGCCGCACACTGCGGCAGCACCCGGAACAACCGTTCCCAGAGCATGGCCTCCACGGGAGTGGAGTCGTGCTGCAACGGCTCGTAGTGGTGCAGGAGGAACACCGTGCGGGCCCGCATCTCCGGTGTGAAGAGCAGCAGGCTGAGGTCGTCCCACACGAAGGTGCCGGTGGCGGCGGAACTCAGCGCCCGGACGGTCGGGGCCAGTCGGGCGAGGTGGCGGATCTTCCGCCAGCGGCGGACGCGGTAGGTGCGCTTGTGGTCCGGAACCGTGCGCCACTCGACATCGCTGGCGGTCGCCTCGTGAAGCATCCGGAGGTAGACCCGGCCGCCGGTCCGACCAACCGGCTCCATCGAGTACACGATCCGTCTCACGGGCGTATCTCCTGTTGGTGGTGGATGTACTCGGCGTTGAGCAGCGTGTGCGCGGCTTCCAGGTGAGGGCTGAGGCAGCGTGCGGCGGCGGCCAGAGGGAGCTGGAAGTCTGTGAGGTTCTGTACGAACTTCCGCCGGCGTTCATGGTTCGGCGAGGCGGCCAGGTCGCGCAGGTTGTGGATGCGGTCGGCCAGCCGTACGAGGAGCTCCTCTGCGGGGAGGGCAGCTGTCTTCACGCGCCATCGGTTCTCGTCGCCCGGGACCTTGGGCCGGCGTTCGAGCCGATGGTCGGGCGTCATCGCGCGCAGCCGTTCAGCGAAGGCTGCCCCCAGCTGGTGGATGACGAGAGCCTCTGAGCTCGGTTCGACCTCCAGGGCGTCGTGCAGAAGGCCGAGGAGGAGAGTTTCGGGCTGTGTGACGCCGAGCTCGGACCGCAGAACCGTGACGACGGCGAGCGGATGCTGGACGTACGGGGTGCCCTGATCTCGGGTATGCCCGGCGTAGATCGCAATGGCCAGACCGGCAGCCACACGGGCGCGGGAACGGTCCCCGGCGGCCCATGTGCTGGTGGCGAGCGTGGTCAGGATGTGAGGCAGATTGGCAACGGCCATTTCCGTCACCCCTCTCGTAAGGATGGCTGGGGTAGAGCCCGGGGGTCGGGGACGTGGTCGGCGATCAGGAGGGTGTCTCCGACGGCGAGGGCGTCGAGTCCGAGGCCGCCTGCCGCCTGTACGGCCTGCTCGGCGGATCGCAGGATCGGCGTGCCTTTGAGGTTGAAGGAGGTGTTCAACAGCAGCGGCAGGCCGGTGTGCTCGTGGAACCGCTGGAGGAGTTCGTGCAGGCCCTGGTGGTCTTTGGCCACGGATTGGACGCGCGCGGTGCCGTCGTGGTGGGTGACCGCGGCTATGCGGTCGGCTCGGCACCGCCGGACGTGGGCGACGCGGTTCATGAAGGGGTCGCCCGCCGACATGAACCACTCCGTGGCGTGCTCGGCGAGGACGGCCGGGGCGAACGGGCGGTACGCAGCTCGTTGCTTGATCGCGTTGAGTCGGTCCCGCGTGGCGGCGTGGCCCGGGTGGGCGAGGATCGAGCGGTGCCCGAGGGCCCGGGGCCCGAATTCGAGTGGTCCCTGTACCCAGCCGACAATGCGGCGCTGAGCGAGCAGCGCTGCCGCCGCCGGTGCCAGGTCCGCCCCCAGGCCGGTCAGAGCGCGGTACCCGGATGGCATCGCACCCGTTTTCAGAGTGCCCGGGTTAGGGCCCCAGGCCGCGTCGGTCGGCACCTGGAGACGTTCCTGCCCGAGCTGGTAGTGCCAGGCGTACAAGGCGGCGCCCACAGCGGTGCCCGCGTCGTGTGGTGCCGGCGCCACGAAGAGGGTGTCGAAGCCGCTGTCGTCGGCCAGCCGGCCGTTGAGGTGGGAGTTCAGGGCGCACCCACCCGAGAACACCAGCGTCGAGGCTCTTGTGAGCCGTTGAAGATGGCGTGCGATGTGGATGACCGACTCGGAGAAGACATCCTGGACTGCGGCGGCCAGGTCGGCCCGATCCGAGTCGGCTTGCTCCACGACGTTGTCAGTGGTCCAGACGCGGCCACGGAGCAGCAGCGGTGTGCTGTTGTCCGCCGAGCCCCAGGGGTGGCCGATCCGGACCTCGCCGTCGTCGCCGAGCCGTACGAGTTCGCGGATCTGCGGCCCGTGACGCTGGGGGTCGCCGAACGACGCAAGCGCCATCATGCTGCCCTCGGGTTCGTCGCCCGGTGGGATCACTCTGCGGGCCAGGTTTCGGTAGAAGTGCCCGAGGGAGGAGTGAACGCGCCGAGGGCCGACAGGGCCGGGAACAACGGTCGGCATGCTCTGGTGGACGCGGTCGATGCGATCCGGCCGCAGGTCGTAGCCGGTGATGCGTTCCCGCCCCGGACCGAAGTCGGAGCCGAGGGAGGAGCCGCCGGCGTCAATGACGAGGCCCGCCGCGTGGTCGTGTCCGGAGAGCAGGTACCCGGAGAGCACATGGGCGGTGTGGTGGGAGAGGAGGCGGAGATGGTCACCGAGCGGGGCAGGTAAGAGAGCGGCGAGTTCGTCCCGCTCCTCGGTGAGCCACCAGCCGGCGGCAGGATTGGGACGCATGGAGGCAGCCCAGACGGCGTCGACGTCTTGCGGTTCGATGCCGGCGGCCTCCAGACACCACTGAAGGGCACGGACCGGCGCGGCGAGCGTGCCCTTGCGGGTGGGGTGGTTGTGCTTGACGCCGCTCCAGCGTTCCTCTTCTGCCGCGTAGAGGCGGCCGTCGACGATCAAGGCGGCGGCGGTGTCGTGGTGGAAGTTCAGCCCGAGGACTGCGGGCATGGTCGTGTACCTCCGGTCTGGAGTCATGCGGTCGGAATGCGTGCAGGCAGGACAGCGGCGCCCGAGTCGGTGTACTCGTGGCAGCGAAGGCAGAACCGGAAGTGATGGCCTCGGGGGGCGAACACCTTGGCCGCGAGGTCCTCGTCCCAGATGCTGAACTCGCTGTCGTCCTTCGCCATGGCGTTGAAGCAGCGGTAGCAGGAGCCGTCCATCTCGATCATCAGGTGCTGGTCGAGGTAGCGGTCGCAGATGCCGCGCAGCTCGTTCGCCGGCTGGCCGACGTCGACGTGGTGCACGTGGTTGGTGACGTGGATCGCGCCGTACGTGTCGCACAGCCTCGCGAGCTCCACGAGACGGGAGGAACTGATGCCTTCCAGCACGCTGTTGACGACCACGGTCTTGCCGGCTTCGCGGAGACGGGGCACGACGGCGTGCACTTCGGCGTAGTTCTCGTGCTCGTCGTCGCAGCCGATGAGGATCTGGTCGTACGAGCGGAGCGTGGCCTCCATGATCCGCTGGTTGCGGGCCAGCGTGATGGCGTTCGTGCCCAGAACCATGACCTTGCCCGGCAGGCGTGTCCGGGCGGCTTCGCTGAGAGCGGGGAAGTCCCGGTGCACGGTGGGTTCGCCGCCGTTGATGTGCAACTGCTGGAAAGGGATGGTCTCCAGCCGGGTCAGGATGGTGGAGAACAGCTCTGGGGCCATGTTCTCGCCCTGGGCGCCGTCGGCGAATATGCAGAAGTCGCAGGACCGGTTGCACTTCGTCGTGATCTTGATCTTCGCCGTCTTCAGGGCGCGGGGCTGGGACGCACGCGCGGGCATGGCGGGGCTCCTTGTGTCAGGGGTGGATGGCACTGGGCGGGAGGCTCAGGAATTCCTGCACCGTGGACTTCTGCCGGTGCCAGAGCGCGAGGGTGGTGCGCAGGGTGTCGGGGGTCGTCGGTCCGGTGGGGATCAGCCCGGCCATTCGGGCGGCCAGACGTTGGGCGGGAGTGGCCCCGTCCTCCGCGAGCGCGTTCAGGGTCTGTGCGGCGGAACGGAGTTCCTTCGCCTCTCGCCGGATCAGGTACTCGGTCGCGACACCGGGCGGCGGATCGAGGTAGTACAGCCAGCGGGCGACACGTACGCGGAGCATTCCGGCGGTCATTGTCCAGTCGGTGGCAGCGGACTCCTTGCCCTTGTCGGGAGGGTGGCTTGCCTGCGGAATGCGGCGCATGGCCGCTTCCAGGGAGACGTGTGCCGATCGGAGCAGGTGGCGCGGGCTGCGGAGTCGTCCGTTGGGTCCGTCTTCGGAGTGCCGGAGAAACAGCTCGGCGTACGCGTCCAGCCCGTCCGGACGCCACTGGGTGAGCGCGGCGGTCTTGCCGGGGCAGCGCGTCCGTGTCGCGAGTGCGGCGGCGGCGAACCAGCAGGGGGCGAGGTAGTGCCAGGCCACGCAGTGACGCCGGTACGCGGTGATGTCCTCGACCACATTGTCCGTACTGTCCGCAGCGAGCTGGTACCGGCCTCCGAGCCTCGACTGGAGGATTGCCCGGTAGAAGCGTTCGTCGGTCTCGCACCAGGGGGCCATCTGGGCCCGGGACCTCCAGCGTTGGAAGTCCCGGGCGCTACCGCTGATCAGCGACCAGGTCGCGAGCTCAGGTGCGCAGACGAGCCGTCCGTCCGTTTCGGGCACGGTGAATGCGAACCCGGGAGGATGCTCCAGAAGCCGCCCGTGGGAGACCTCCCGGCGGACGGCGGACTTATGCGCGGCGGCCAGACGGTGATTCCACTCCTCCCAGTTCGCGGGGGCCTCGGGAAGGAGGACACGCACGTCGATGTCGGAGTGGGGAGCCAGCAGATCGGCCAGCTGCCACTTGTGCGTGAGCATCACGGCCCCGACCCCGTGGGCGTCCAGCTCGTGTTCGTACAGCGTTCCGAGACCCGGGTAGAGCGGCGGTGCTTCGGCCGCGACCATCACCGCTCCCCGGTGGAGGATCGGGTGCACGACGGCTGGGCCGCGTCCGAGGGGAGGACGGGGAGCAGAGGCAGCAGGACCGGGGTGCCCTCGGGACGCTCCATCCGGTCCCAGCGAAGGTCGTAGTCGACGTAATGAAAGCCCTGCCAGGCGTCGTTCGTGTTGCGGTCGAGCATGGCCTGGAAGAGGTGGGCGAAGGCGTCGCCGAGGGTGCTGTCGGCGAGGTGGGGCTTCAGGGGGATGTCACGGTTGTGGAGGATGCAGGGGCGGGCCACACCAGTGGGCGTGATCTTGATGCGATTGGCGTCGGAGCAGGTGGCACAGCTGGAGTTGGAGATGAAGCCGATCGAGCCCGCCCAGCCGTCGGGACGGAGATACTGCCCGGGGCTACGGACCCCGAGCTGTTCACGAGAGACCTCCCCCGCACCCGCGAACCATTCATGGAGACGATTGCGGACGTCCGCCTCGTTGATGAACTCGGTGTCGAACAGCGCCTGTGCGGGCCCGATGTTCTGGAGTTCGATCAGACGGACGGCGACAGGTAGGTCGCGGGCCAACTCGGCTACGGCGAAGGCGTCGTCCAGGTAGGTGCGCTGGAGGACGCAGTTGATCTTCACCCGCATTCCGAGGGTGAGGGCCTCGTCGAGGGTGCGCATAGTCGTGCGCGGATCGCCGCCGCCCATGATCGTGGCGGATCGCGTCGGGTCGAGGCTGTGGAGGCTGAGGTTGAGGTACGTCAGTCCGGCGCGGTGCAGCTTCTCCACGCTAAGCCCGCGGCGTAGGTTGCCGTGGCTCGTCATGCCGATCGCGGCGTCGGACCCGAGGCCGTCAGCGAGGCCCTCGATCACGTCGAGGATGTCCGCCCGCAGGGTCGGTTCGCCGCCGGAGCAGTGCGCCTTCCGGATCTTCCAAATCCCGGCCTCGGCGGCGATGGCCGCGTAGTCGGCGGTGGTCAGGGGGCGGTCTTTGTGCCCGTAGTCCGGCATGCAGCGGGGCTTGCAGAACACGCAGTCCAGGTTGCACAACGAGTTCAGGGTGAAGGCCAGGTAGGGGTGGTTGCGGCCGGTAGCCGCGAAGGCTGCGATCAGGTCACGGTGGCGGGTGGTGGGCATGGGTCAGCCTCCTGCGAGGGGGGAATGGGCGTCGGGTACTTCGGCCAGGCCGTTGAGCGGCTGGCCAGCAAGGAATCGGCGCAGGTTCTCGGCGAAGAACGCGACCGCCCCGTCCATGTACATGTGGCAGAGCGTCGAACTCTTCGGCGTGAGCACGACCCGGGGGTGGAGCCGCAGCGGATGGCGAGCGGGCAGGGGCCTCGGGTCGGATACGTCCAGCGCGGCGCCCCGCAGGTGGCCGGTATTGAGGGCGGCCAGGAGGGCCGACTGGTCGACGGTTGTCGCACGGCCGAGGTTGAGGAAGACGGCTCCCGGCTTACAGGCCGTGAAGAGGGCGTGGTCGAAGAGATGGTTCGTGGCCCGGGTGGCCGGCAGCAGGTCGACCACCACGTCGGCGATGGCGACGGCCTGGTGCACCGCCGAGGCGTGCATCCAGGTGATCCCGTCCCCCGCTGCCACAGGCGGTGTCCGTCGTACTCCGATCACGTCCATACCGAAGGCGCGCGCGGTACGGGCCAGATGGCCACCGATGCTGCCGCAGCCGACGATGGTCATCGTCGACCCGGCCAGGTCGAAGAACTCCTCGGCGAGGTCGTCCTTCCACCAGGTCCGGTTCCGCTGGACGCGCTGGCTCGTGAACAACCCGCGAGAGAAGCCCAGGACCAGCCCCATGGCGTGCTCGGCCATGGGGCGGCCGTGAAACCCGTACGAGCGGGTCAGGGCCACCCCGGCGGAGTGCGCCTCGGCAACGGGCAGATGGTCGGTACCGGCGGCCGGAGATGCGATCCAGTTCAGATGCGGCGAGCCGACCAGCCACGATGGTTCGAACCGCCAGCCGAAGTAGATGCTGGCTTCCGCTAGCCCGTACGGCACGTCCTCCTCGGCGGCCGTACGGAAATCCACGCCCGGGAAAGAAGCACGAAGGGAACGCTTGTGCTCGGCGGACAACCGCCAGAACGAGTGCGGGGATTCCAGGCTGATGAGCACCACCGGCCGGCTCATCGGCCCCTGCTTTCCCCGGTGGGCGATGGAGCCAGAGCCCATGGGGCGATGCGGCCAATGGCGGAGCCAATGCTCGCCTCGTAGTCGTGGCGTGAACGCACCAGAGCCGCACCGGCGTTCCGGAGCCGCTCGCGCTCTCTGGGCAGGGTGGTCAGGGCTCGGTTCAGGGCGGACGCCAGAGACTGGGAGTCCCTGGGGGCGGCGGTGAATCCGGTCTCGTCTTCGATGACGGTCTGGGCCAGTCCGCCGGCGCTGGTCGCGACGACCGGCCCCGCCCCCGCCGCGAACGCCTCCAGAGGTATCCGTCCGAAGGGCTCCTCGCGCGAGGGAACAACGACCGCGTGCAGCGCGGGGCTATGCAGCCAGGAGCGGATGGAGGGGGTGAAGCGGGTGATCAGCGTCGCGTCCAAGCAGTAGGCGCGGATACCTGCTGCCAGATGCCTCTGGTACGAGCTCAGATGCTCGTGATCACTCGACGTGACCGCCGCCAGGAGTAGATGCGGCAGGCGGACTCCTCGTTCCTTCAGAAGGTGCAGCGCCTCCAGGAGGTCTTCGAACCCCTTGGTGGGCACCGCGCGCCCCATCGCAAACAGGAAGCCGGCTCGGGCCTTGAAGGGCAGGGGCCGAACACGCGTCGGCCTGGCCATCTCCTCTCGGATCAGCCCGTTCGGGATGTTCACGATGCCCGCCCGCGGGATGGCACAGTTCGTGACGAGGTGGTTTCGCATGTGGGTGGAGATGGCCCCGATACGACCGCCCTGGGCGGTCGCCGCCCGCAGGGCCTCACGCTCCCAGCGGATTCGGGACAGGTCTCCAGGCCGCGTCAGGGCCGCTGTGGAGCGGGGGACGAGCAGCAGGTCTGTGGTCGGTGGCGTGTAAGCCGCGAGGCCGAGGAAGGGAACGTCGAGGCCGACGAGCAGGCAGCGGCTCGTGCGATTGGCGACGCGTGCGGCAGCCTTCCCCGCCAGGGCGCACAGGTGCATGGAGCCGCGGACCGAATCCGGGGGCATCTGGACCTCGGGAATCGTGATCACCTCGGCCTCCGCCTCGTCCAGCATCAGCTGGACCTCGCGGATCCACCGCCGATCGTGTGCGACCGCTGTTTCAGAGACGGGTGGGGAGATCACGGAGAGGCGGCCCGTCGGTAGGAGGCGGGCGAGCGCCGTGAGGAAGGCACGGTTACTGAAGCCGGTGCCCGACTCGGCGCCGTACAGGCCCTCGTGAAGGGCGACGACTACGCGCGGATAGCGAACGGCCGTCGGCACTTCAGCGGACGGGGACGGCGGGGTCGCATGGATGCGCACCGTGTGGTGCCTCCTTCGAAGACAGGATCTTGTAGGCGCGGGCATCAGAGCGTTCTCGCAGGCGAAGACCTGGACGCGCGCGTCAGCCGGCACCAGGCGCGGGTGCCGTCGGCGCCGGTCGTCAGGGACCAGGCGTCGGCCAGTGCCTCGACGAGGACCAGGCCCCGCCCCGATTCGGCCTGCTCCTCGGGCGCCGGGTGAGAGGTAGGCCCGGGTCGAAGGCAGCCACCGTCGGTCACGGTGATTTCGACCTCCAGGCCACCGACGACCGGGCTCCTGCGGTCCACACACAGGACCAGGGGCGGGTTCCCCGAGGCGAACGCATTCGTTGCGAGTTCCGACCCGATCAGTCGGGCGTCGTCGAGCAGGTCCGACTCGGTGCCGAGGAGCGCCACAGCGACGGCTTTCCGAGCGACCGCGGCCGCCCTCGGCCCGTACGGCAGGTCCGTGATCAGCGTGGTCGTACCGCCGCCATCGGCGTACCCGTGTGAGGGCGCGGAGACCGGTCGCCCGGTGGCGCGCTCCAGCACACTGCCCGGACGGTCTCGGGAGGTGATCGTGTGGTTTCTCAAAGCCCACCTCTTTCTCCGCCGGCGTCGAAGGCGGCGCCTTCCGCCGTGACTCAAGAACACCGGAGGAGGCCGGTCGTGCAGCACCCGATCAGTCGGTCAACTCGGTCAACTTCCTTGATAGGCAGGAGATTCAGCAGCTGCCTGCCCCACCATGGGGAGCGCGAAGTGGTCGACGAACCCCTGGGACGCGAGGTGGTCGCACGTGGCACAGCAGGCAGGGGGACCGAACGCCGTGCTGTCGGGCTGCCTCGACGAACTCGGATGGAGCCCCAAGGCGCTTGCTCGCAAGCTCAACCGGGTGTTCGGAGCGGGCACCGTCGCTGAGTCGGCGCCGTACCACTGGAGGGACGGCGGTTCCCTTCCGCGTTCGCCGTTGCCGATGATGGCTGCCTACGTGCTCTCCCAGGAACTGGGCAGAGCCATCTCGGTGGCCGAACTGTGGCAAGGCCGCGCGGGCGACTCCTCGGCTCTCGTCCCTGCGGACACGGATCTCGCACGGCCCTGGACCGTGCAGGGCATGGAGGCGATCGTGGAGGACTGGGTGATGGGAGGGCTCGTCGACCGACGCCGATTCCTTGCGATCTCGGGCGCGGGGCTACTCGCGATCGTCGCCCAGTACCTTGACGGAACGGCAGGCCGAGGCCAGTACGCGCCCCGGATAGCTCCGTCGAACGGCGCCGATCCACTTGTCGACCAGGTTGAGCAGCACCTGCCCATGCTCCAGTTGCTTGACGACGAGCACGGCGGGGCGCGACATCTCCCCTACGTAGGTGCTCAGTTCCGCGCGGTGGGACTACTCATTCACGATGGTGGTCACTCGCCCGTCGTAACGAGCAGGCTTATCCGCGCGCTTGCGGAGATTAGCCAGCTGGCCGGCTGGATGGCCTTCGACGCCGCCGATCACGGCCTGGCGCAGCGCTACTTCGCCACGGCGCTGAGAGCCGCGCATCAGGCCAACGACCTCCCCCTGTGCGCCCACATCCTGGGCGACCTCTCCTTCCAGGCAGCGAGCCGAGGACACCCGGCGGACGCAATCGCCCTCGGCGAGGCCGCCCGCCGCGCCAGCGAAGCCGCTCCGCCCGCCGCCCGGGCATCCGTCCTTTCCCGGCTCGCCTACGCGTATGCCGCCGCCGGCCGTGACAACGACTTCGCACATACCCGTGGCTCTGCCCGAGAACTGATCGCAAGTCGGGACGGCAGCCAGGAGGAGCCCCGGTGGATGTACTTTCTGACCGACAACCACCTGGACTGCCAGGCCGGCTACGGCTTCATCCAGATGGGGCGCGCGCGGCAGAAGGCCGACGGCGGCACGAAGGCCCGACGATTCCTCGCGCAGGGGACCGAGATGCTCCGGTCCGGGGCATACGACGTTCCGCGTGGCGATCCCAGCCAACGTAGGGCCATGTTCGAAGGTGCCTGGCTGGCCTTGGGGCACAGCGCTCACGGAGACCTGGAGGCGGCCTGCGAGATCGGACTGATCGCGGCTGACCGCCTTGACGCCGTGCGTTCACCGAGGAGCGCCGCCCTACTGCACCAGCTTGCCGCGGACCTCCGCCGCCGCCAGCGCAACCCACACGTCCGCAGCTTCCTCCCGGTCCTCGAAGACGCACTCGCCCGACATGCTCCATCGACGCCACCTGGCCGTTAGTGTCGAGATCATGAACGCTGGGGAGCGCGTTGTCGTTGTCGGGGCTGGGGTGGCAGGACTGACCACCGCCGTCGTTCTCGCCGAGGCCGGGGCCTTGGTGCGAGTGATCGCCGAGCAGGTGCCCGGTGCCACCTCGCTGGCCGCCGGGGCTATGTGGGGCCCGTACCTGGTGGAGCCGAAGGACAAGGTCGATCGGTGGGGGCAGCGGTCCCTGGAGGTATTCCGGGAGCTGGCCGAGGACCAGGCCACGGGTGTCCGGCTCACCAGCGGCATCGAGGCATCGCGTACGGCCGAGTCTCCGCCGGACTGGGCTACGACCCTGCCGGGGTTCCGGCCGTGCGAGCCGACCGAACTTCCGACCGGGTTCACCGCCGGGTACCGGTTCACAGTGCCGCTGATCGACATGCCCGCTCATCTCGACTACCTTCTGCGCCGTCTGCATGTAGCGGGCGGGACGGTGGAGCAGCGACGCCTGACTTCGCTCGCGGACGTCGGGCCGGTCCCTGCGATCGTCAATTGTGCGGGCTTGGGAGCCCGCGACCTGGTCCGGGATCCAGAACTGCGGCCGATTCGCGGCCAGCACGTAGTGGTCACCAACCCGGGGCTCACCGAGTTCTTTTCCGAGGACACCGGCACTTCACCGGATCTGTTGTGCTTCTACCCGCATGGAGAGACCGTCGTCCTGGGCGGCACAGCCATCGACGGCGAAGGCGGCCTCGCCCCAGACGGCAAGGCGGCGGACGGCATTCTCGCTCGATGCGTCAAGGTCGAACCCCGCCTCGCCCGTGCGCGTGTCCTGGAGCACCGGATGGGCGCTCGGCCGACCCGATCCACGGTTTGCGTGGAGGCGGAGCGGAGGGCGGGCGGTGCGCTGGTCGTGCACAACTACGGTCACGGGGGTGCCGGTGTCACTCTGTCGTGGGGGTGCGCTGAGGAGGTTCGGGATTTGCTTGCTCCGAACTGACTCTGGAGCTGCGGTCGCCATATGGAGAGCAGCAGACCACTCAGCTCACGGAGGCGTCCAGCAGGCGCTCGGTGCGGTGGTCGGTGCGGCGGGTGCGCTCGACAGAGTCGAGCTGTACCTCAAGGTTGGCCGCAAGGTGGCCCGCATCGGCGCCTGAGATGGAGACCGGGCGCCGGCCCCCGGTGGTGGGCCAGTTGGCCTTTGTGGGACGCCGTGAGGTCGATCTATTCATGCGCACGAACAACCGCTCCAACGCGCGCCTGCCCTCCACGGCGACTTCGTTCACAGAGTGCCACCGCGCCTATAGCCAACCCACAGCCGACCGCCGACCTGCTCCAGCACTTCGTCCACGACTTCCACGAGCGGCTCAATCCGCCTTGCCAGTACGTCACGAAGGCCGTCGTGAAGGCGCATGCTGAGTCCCGGCGCCGTGGTCTCAAGACGGCGCGCCAGCCACTTCCCGCCTCCGTTCCAGGATCCGCCGGCGGTCAGCGCCAACTCGCCGGTGCGTCGTACCAATTCGGTGGCAATGAACAACCGTTCGCTCTGATCTTCGCTGCCCGCGAGGTCGTCGAGAAGGTCAGTGATCGCGTAGCGGCAATCATCGATCTCTTCAGCTGACACCGTCGGCGGTCCCGCTGCGGTCAGCTTCCGGGCCTCAGCGGCGACGTAGGCGCCGACCCCGTCGTGGTCGAAGAGCAGGATCCCGTCGGCGCACATCCAGAGCAGCGGTGATCTGCGCTTTCGTACTTCCCGCTCGACGAATGCGTGCCACGTTGCCTCGGTGTGCACGAACATCTCCACTGGCCACTCACCGTGCTGGAGACTTGCCCGGTACGGGGCTGGGGATCCATGGAGGAGCACCACGATGTCGAGGTCCGACATCGCCGTGCGGCGTTCCGTCACGACGCTGCCTCCCAGGAAGGCGGCCCGGGCGTCAGGGTGGTGCTCCTTGATAGCGGCACGTGCGGCGTCGATCGCATCCATGCAGCAACTATTCAGCACTCTGTCTGTCGTGCGCACCGGGTTTCTATGGGGATACGGCAGGGCTGTCCCCAGGGGCAGACTGTTGCTCCATCTGGCATGTCTCCAGGCAAGCGGGCCCGTGTCTGCGGGCAAGACGTCGGCGAATGCTCTCAGGTCGTGGCCCTGGTCTCCGTCTGCGCTGACATCGACGCGGTATGGGGTTCACGGCTCCTACGCGGCGCTTCCGGCGACGTACAAGTGTCGCCCGTATCCCAGTTGTCCGTTGGCGTCGAACCCAGTCGTCTTGCCATCGAACCGAGCCCCGCCGAATCCGGTATGCCCCCACCCGCAAAATAGTGACGCCCCATAGACCGCTACGTCATCTCTATAGACAACCCAGGCCCCACTCCGTGACACTGCCTATAGCGATCGATAGAGATCACATAGAGTGCTGAGGGGGTCGTTGTGAGGTTCACCATTGAAGGCGCGAGTGAGGAGTTCGAGGGCAAACTCCTCGCCCTGCTCGCCGAGCACCGAGACGAACTGGCCGTGTCCGTAGACACCGCATGGGGTGCCGACCGGGCGATGGTCTTCCTGAACACACTCAATGAGGACGCCCGCCAGTTTGTGCGCCTGGTCGTCGAGTCCGACGGCCATCTGGAAGCCGTCGTGCTGCGCGAGGCGTTCCCGCGCGGACTGCGCGGCCCCACAGTGGCCCTGACCTACGCCCTCAAGCGCGGCTACAAGCACGGCTGGTGGCCCGAAGGCACCGAGGCGCCAGTCACAGTTGTCTATGGCGGCGGCCCACAGGACGGATGGCGACAGGCATCGGCCTACGAGATGTCCGGTGAGAATCTCCCCGTCTTCCGCGCCGCCCTAGCTCACTACGACGCCACTACATCCCGGCCTCCTTGGGACGAGGAGGCACCCTCCGCGTTCGCCGTGCATCCAAGCTGGGGGGCCGACGCTGACGTACCGAGGGCGCTGTACGACGATCCGCCGACCACACCCAACTTCCGGACGGAGGAGCAAGATGATCGGGGGTTGCGCGGCTAACCCCCGCCTGCCGCATCCTCGGCGCGGCCCGTCGCAGTGGCGAGCCCTACCCGCCTCGCAGGAGTGATGCCGCCGTGTCCGCGTTCTTCGACAAGTTTTTGATCCCGATTGCAGTTGGCCTGGTCGTCACCGGTCTCGCTGCCGTAGCCACCCGGCTCTACCGGCGTCGCCGGACCACCCCGACGCCACCCCGCGTGCTGCGCCGCTTCAGTCTGCTTGGAACCGCCGACGCTGGCGGCACTCCTCTGTACTACGAGACCACCCGGGCCCCCGGCAGCGTCGTCACTCGCCGGGTCGGCAGTCTGCCTCAACGCTTCGAGCTAACCGATGCGCCGCTCGGCGACGGCACGTACGCCGCCGAACCCCTCGACCACCTGTAGGACGGCCAGTGCATGGAGGGTGTGTTACCGCGAGTGCCCTCGTGCTGGGCTGCCCACCAGCACTTTTACCGCACGATTCCGTTAACAACCACAGCCAACCGAAGCGGCTACGTTCGCTGTCAAACGACCGGGTTGAATGACAGCGGACACCAGCTCGCCGGGGGCAGACAGGAAAGAGTCACGAAAGACTGGCCAGCGAGTGCAGAGGGATGTCAACGTAGACGACCTGCCGGACGCCCAGGTCAGAGCGTTGATCGGCGCGCCTGCGGCTCCCCCTGGCCGCAGCCCCTCCACTCGTCTATCTAGCCGGAGGCGCGACGCCGACAGCGGGCTCGGGCGCCTGCCGCCCGAGGTAGCCGTCGCCATGAACCGGCAGGATCCCGTCCAGGCGCTGCCGCGCCGCGTTGCCGGCGCCCAGTACACCCGAACCCGGCCCTTGGAGGCACTCCTGAATCCGCGCTACCCGTTCGATCCGTCTTTTGAGGCTGGCGCTCTTCCCGCGTACTGGGTCAGCCCTCGACACCTGGCCGGCGATGACGGCCGTCTCTGCGATGTCGTCGCGGACAGCCTCGCCGGTCTGGGCTGGGCGAGTCTGACAGCCGTGCGAGGACGGCGAGACTTCGATGAGCTGGGAGATCACCAGGTGGTGCGCAGCACCGTCCTGCACATCAGTCCCGACGCTCTTCGGTGGGCACAGTGGATGCTGGCGGACGAGCCGTTCCACCTCGGTGGCCTGCCGGTCGCGTGGCAGGTCTCGGCCCGCTCGGACACCACCAGTTCGCTCGCGGACTGGTCCGCCTACTTAACCCCAGGCGTACCGGGAGAGGCCATCACCGAGTTTCTCCTGGCGCTCGACCAATGCAGCCAGCCCACCACCTTGTACGACGGTCCCGAGGTGGTCCTCGCTGCGGCCGCCGGGCACGGTTGGCTCCGCGACGCCGACCAACCCCACGCGGCGGCGATGCACCCCACCTTCACCGCCCGCCTCAGCCTCGGTGAGGTGCCGCCCCTCATCCAGGTTGCCGACCCCAGCGTCCTGACCGCCGAGGGGGACGGGCAGGTGGCGACGGGCTGGCAGGCGTGGGCTGAGCCTGCAATGGGGGCTCCGTACCTGTGGGCCGCCTCATTCAGCGCGAGCGTGCCGCACCGTTTGGTCGCCGCGTTCGCCTTCTCGCTCAGCTCCACGGCACCGGTACTGCGCCGGGTGCTGCCGGAAAGTACGCGGGACCAGATCCTGTGTGCTCCCGCCAACTGAGAAGCGCCCCACTCCGCGTAACGAAGCCGGGCCTCCCGTCTGGGAGGCCCGGCTTCGTGGTGCTCTAGCAGGTTTTGTGTGTAGCGGACCTGTGGTTGCTGGGGCGGAACCGTGTCAGCACTGGGGGCCATACCCCACTTGTTGGCACCGCTGAGCGACGGTGCCTATCTGATCTCTCGTCGCTCCGATCGCTGAGGCTGGCAGGCACTCCGGCCAGGCCGATTCCTCGCCCTGGTCGAACAACGACGCGGCCCTTCGTCAGAAGGTGTTGGCGGTGAAGGGGCGCGGGGGTATGGCTACGAGGCCGAGCAGGCGGTTGAACTCCGTTCGGTCCTCTTCGCTCATGAGCTCGTGGGCGTTGCCGAGGTTCTTCACGGTGAGCTGCTGCATGAACGGGGCGAGGAAGCGCTGCAGTGCTTCCGGGGCGTCAGCCCATGCCTGCCGGTGCTTCACGAAGCGCTTGAACTGCGCTTCAAAATCGAGGAACTCGCTGCGAGTCGCTGTGAGGACATGAGCCTGTTCCTCCTTGCTGAACGGCCGTCCGTCGCGATGGCTCCACGTGTTGGTGTCGGCTCGGTACTTGAAGTCCGCGTCGGCGAGGAGGGCGATGATGTCGGGTCGGGATGAGGTTGCGGTCATACGGGTGTGACGCTCCTTGTGGGATTGGATGGGGAGCATCAATCGTCTGGAGAATCGCCGGTTGGGCTAACTGGCGATCGTCGGCTATGTTGCGCCCGATTCCCCGGGTCAGTGCCTGCGGCTGGAGTGGTTCGACGCCTGAGCCGCGGACGGTGTGGCGGAGGCCGGTGTCGGGATGTGCCGGCCGTCTCGGGCGCCTGCGGTCTGGAGGCTTTCGGGTGCCGCTGCGGGCAGGTGGGCGCTGCGGCGCAGGCGCCAGACGAGGACATCGCTGATGGAGTCGGCGCTGCCGAGCTCGCGTCGCCGGGCGGCGTCGGCGAGCAGTGCGCCGGGGGCGTGGCCCGCTTGGCGGGCGTCGGTGAGGGTGGCGGCCAGGGCGGGCCAGCCGGGCTCGGCCTGGATCCGTTCGGCGAGCTCTGGCAGTGCCTGGTGCAGGAGATCGGCTTGCCGCTCTCGAATACGCGGTGCCATCCGCTGGCCTCGCTGGCGGAGGGCGGCGATGGGGTGGGCCGCAGCAGCCTGGTAGGCGGTGCGTAGGTGTTCGGCGGCTTGCTGGGCTGCGGCTGCCTGCTGGCTGTGGTGCCTTTTGGCGTGCCAGTTCGCTGCGGCGATGGCGAGGAAGACGGCCATGTCGATGACCATCGCCGTGGTGGCTCCGTCTTCGCCGCGGCCGAGTGCGGGGCCACTGTGGACGAGATCGTGTGCGGCCTGCCGCAGAGCGTGGTCATGCCCGCGTACGGCGCGGACATGGGAGCGGCCGGCCCGCTCGAACGCGTTGGCCGCCTCCCGCAGTTCCGCACGGGTGTGCGCGGCAGAGGTCTTGGCGAGCGCGTCCAGGACCTCACCCGCTGCGGCGATCTGTGCTGCCGCCATGCCGTCGTCGCCGTGGTCGATGATCAGTAGGGCCTGCCAGCCGGCGGCCGACGCCCGGCGCCGAGCGAACGCGGGATGGGTCACCTGCGGCAGGGCGGACTGCACCGGCTCGGAGCCGCTGGAACCGGCCTCGGAGACCGCCTCTGCTTGGAGGGACCAGCGTTCGCGGATGCGGGGCAGGGACAGGTCGGGTGCGAGGGTGGAGCCAGCGTAGAAGACCGGCTCGTCGTCCTTGTTGCGGTCACCAGGCAGTGCGACCTTGTAGCCGAGCAGGTCGCCCGAGGGCGCGATCCGCTTGTGGATCAGAAGGCCGTCGGCGGCCAGACGGTCGAAGAACTCATCTGTGGAGGCGGCGCCGGCCGATGCGCCGCGCACGGTCTCGCGCAGTTCCTCCCGCACGGTGCGCTCTCGCCCTTGGCGTTCGGCTTTGTGGCGCTCGGCGCTGGTGGGGCGTTTGGCTGCGGTGCCGTCGCCGGGGGTCACGCGGTGCAGGTCGTAGTCGGCTTCGATGAGACGGGCTTCCGCCTGGGCGCGCCGACCGGAGCGGTGGTGGTCGGGGCGGCGGCCGTCCTCGCGTACGAGGGTGGCGATGATGTGGATGTGGTCATCGGCGTGGCGGACGGCGGCCCACCGGCACCCGGCGTCGTCCGGGCCACCGGAGTCGATGCCGGTGGCGGCCACGATGCGGCGGGCGATGTCGCCCCACTCCTCGTCGCTCAAAATGCGGTCGGTGCGTGCCGCGCGGACGGAGCAGTGCCACACGTGATGGTCGGGCCGCTGGTCTGCGTCGAGGAGGTGCAGCGGCTGGTCGAGAAGCCGCTGGAGATCTTCCTTCGTCGCGGAGGGGTCGCGGCCGGGGTCAGGCGCCATGCCGTCGAAGGAGGCGACCAGGTGCGGGCCGACGTGCTCTTCGCGGGTGCCCTTGCCGTAGAGGTAGTTGAGCAGGCCGCGGGTGCTGCTGCCTTGCTTGTGGATGCTGGGGATCAAGTGGTCTCGTCTATCTGCCGGTTATTGATCCGCTCGACGGCCGCCTTGGTGGCGGTAGCCGCGCGGCGGACGTAGGTGAGGGTTTCCACGATGCGGGCGCTGTCGATATCGCCGCCCGAGTTGAGGGTCTTGGCCATCTGGTTGAGGTTGCTGCCGGCCCATCCGAGCTTGCGGCTGGTGGCGAAGAGCTCGGTGAGGATGTCGTGGTCGGCGGCGATGGTGGCGGCGGTGCGGGTCTGGTCGCGGGCGGAGGCGAGCGCGGAGTGGGCGAGGAATCCGGCGATACTCATGCCGACGGCATCGGCGCCGGCCTGGATGAGGGTGCGTTCGCGTTCGTTGAGTCGGACACTGTGGGCGGGGCGCTGCTTCTTGTCGCGCGGGCGGGGTTTCCCCTTGGTCAGGCGCGTGTGGCCGGCCGTACTTGGCTGCGATCCGCCCTCGGTCGCAGCCCTCCCGTCCGGCGCCCCCTGGCGCTGGGCGGGCCCCGCCACCCCTGGGGCGGGGTCGGGTTCGGACGCTCCCCCTGCGGGGGAGTGTCCGAACCTCCAACTTGCTCCGCTTTGGGCTGGCGTGGCTTGGGGCGCGTTCTGGTGCTCTGGGCTGTGGGTGCACGAATCCTGCATGGAGAGCAGCTCCTGGTTGAGGGGAGAGGGCAGCGGACCAGGTCGACGTACGGGCAGCGTCCCCAACGCCCGCTGGTTCGAGCGGTGAGTCGCGGGGGAGGGCCGTGCGTGCCTGGTCAAGCGGTGCCAATGGGGCGGGGCCGTGGGACCAGACGGGGTGCTGGTCCACGGCCCTCGTTCGGCGTTCAGGGCTGACCGGATATCCGGTCAGCCCGTGGGGACGGCGGTCTCGCAACCCTGCTCTGCCGCCAGGAGGGCCTTGAGTTCGGTGAGCCGGTCCTCGGAGATGGGGAGGTCGGCCTCGCGGATGGCGTTCCGTAGCACGGCGCGGGTGGCTGTTCCGTGCATGGCGATGGCCGCGCGGCCGATCGCGAGGAGTTCGTCCATCTCGGCACCGGGAGGACGTCCGTAGCGTTGCGCCGCGGGGACGTCGTCCTCGTGGGACGGCTCGGTGGTCTCGCGGGTGGGGACCGAATCGTGCAGGGGAAGTTGGTTCTGCACGGATCGAGGAGGCAGGGACTCAAGACGAAGGTTGGAGTCGGCGCGCTCCCCGGCTTCCTCGCTCGTCAAGTCGAAACCTGCACCCGATCGGCTGCGCCGCGGAGTCGTCTCGACGTGGCGCATGGCGCCTTCGTTCGGAGTGAAGGCGTTCCAAGGCGATGGCAGTTCGATCGTGGCCAGCGCTGTCGCGTGACGGCGGACGGCAAGCTGGTGCAGCAGCACTTCGCGCTGGCGCTGGTCGATTCCCACAGACGCTTGGGCGACGGCGCGGGAAAGCCGTCGCGCGGTTCGCCGGCCTCGCCAGCCGGCGCGCTGATTCGGGGTTCGCTCCGCAAGGTGCGCGGCCAGGGCGACGGCCCTGCGGGTGGCACGGTCGCGGCTGATCTGCGCGGCGTCACGATCGTGTTCGGCGATCCCAAGGCGCGAGAGGCCGCGTTCGCGTACTTCGCGACCTATCCGGGCGAGGAGACTGTGGGAGGCAGCCTCGGGCGTGCGGATGCGTAGTTCGATGCCCATGGCCTGATGCCACAGCAGTGCGGCCATGACCGGTCCCACGAAGGCCCGCACCGTGCCGCCGACCACACCTGACTCGGCGTACGCGGGGATCACCTGCACAGCGGTGATCACCCAGGTCAGGACGCCGGGCAGGCCGGGTGCTTGCTTCGGGCCGTGCAGGTTCTGCCGCGCCAGCAGGGCCGTGGCGAAGAGGGCGAGTTCCGCGGCGGCGAACATCGCGGTGCGCTCGGTGGTGCCCCTCATGTCGAGGTAGTCGGCGGCGAACCGCCAGCTGGTGTCGGCGCTGTAGGCAGTGCATCCGACCGCGGCCAGTGCGGCGACCCTGACCGCGGGCGTTCCGGGCTGTCGCTCGGCGTGGTTTCGGGGAGCGCGTTGGTAGATCAGCCAGCTGACCAGCAGCACTGTGCAGGTGGCAAGGAGGGCGGCGAGCGCGATAGGTATCGCGTTCCAGTGCCCGAGTGCGGGCATGGCAAGTTCCGTCATGCAGGGGTCTCCAAAGGGCCCGATGCGCCGTGTGGGCAGGCGTGGGCGCGGACGGGCGGTGTGGTGAAGGTGAGCTGGTGCGGGGCGGCGCCGTGCGGTCAGGCGGAGAGCTGGCGTCTGCGGTCGGCGCCGGTGAGGACGACGGTGGTGGTCATCTCGGCGAGACGGGAGGCGACGCGGTCGCCGACGGCGTCGCGGAGCGCGGCGGTCGGCAGATTGGTCGTGAGGAGGGTGGGGAGCAGGTCGGTGTAGCGGCGGTTGATCAGCCGGTACGTGATCTCCTCGGTCCACTCCGACTGCTTGGCTGCGCCGAGGTCGTCCAGGATCAGCAGCGGGCAGGTGCTGAGGGTGGCGAGGTCGCGCTCGGCGTCGTGGCCGGGGCGTGGGCGCAAGCGGGCGTACAGGTCGGCTGTGGTGGCTGCCTCCCACCGCAGCCGTACCCCGGCGGTCAGCAGCGAGCGCACCGCGCCGTACGCCTGGTGCGTCTTGCCGGTGCCGGTGGGCCCGGCGATCAGCAGGGACGGTCCGAGTGCGATACCCCGGGTGCCGCTCGGGCCGGGCCGTGCGGCGAGCGCCACCTCGTCGACCCAGGCGGCAACCTGCTGGTGGCCGGCGAGCGCGTGGCGGTAACGGGGCGGGATGCGGGCCGCGGCCAGTTCCAGGGCGGTCACCCGTTCCGAAGGAGCCTCGGCAGGTGACGTAGTTGGATCGATGCCCCGTTCGGCGAGGATCGTGCCGAGGCGGGCGGCGAGGGTGTTCATGCGCTCCGGCTCCCGGCTGGTGGTGGCTGTGGTCACAGCTGACCCCCGTAGGCCGCCTCGACGTCAGCGGGCGCCGGGTTGGTCCATGCTCGGTGCGGGGCGGCAGCTGCCCGTGGAGCGTTCATGGCCTCGTCGACCAGGCTCGGCAGCAGCCCAGCGGACAGCCCCTTGGTACGCATGCGGTCCATCCCGGCCCTGATGTGGTCGGGGGACAACCCCTCGCCGAGCAGTTTGCTGACCACCTTGCCGAGGCGGCCGAGGACGTCGCTGGGCGGGCGGTGTTGGCATGCGGCGACGTGCTCGGCGACCAGGTCCTTGGCCGAGACCGAACCCGAGACGGCAGGGGGCGTGGGGGCGCTTGCGCTCCCCACCGGAGGTGATCCTAGATCCAGGATCCTAGGTCCTAGATCCGGCCCCTGAGTCCTCACCGCAGTCTCCCAGCGTTGTGGTGAGGGCTCACTGAAATTGCTCTGACCTGTTGTTTTCCGGTTCACGGAGGGCTCGCTGCATCCGCGTGACGCATCAGAGCGTCCACCGTGAGGGCTCACGGCCTGTTCATGGAGGGCTCCGTGAACAGGCGAGGCCGCCTCGTCCGACCGGCTGCCCTGGTGGCGCGGGCAGGCCGGGCAGCGGCTGCCGCTGGGCCGGTTGATCTTCTGGTGACGGGCCCAGGTGACGATGTGCAGGTACCGCTTGCCGTCGTCGCCTTCGTACCGGCAGATCAGACCCGCACTGTCGAGCTGCGTGAGGTCGTCCTCGACCTCCAGCGGGCCGTGCTCGGGGCGCAGGGACCAGAGGGCACCGGCGATGACGGCGGCCTGGTCGCGGAAGCGACCGTGGTCGTCCGCCTGCGTAAGCAGGCCGAAGAAGGTCCGCTCGGCATGGACGCTCACCGCGGCGAGCGACTCGGAGATGAAGGCTTCCGGCTTGATGGTGCGTATCCGCGCCATGTCTATCGCCCCGCCTTCGTGGGCCGAGCGGGCGAGTTCGGCGACGGGGATGCGACTACGGCCACGAAGGCAGTAGCTTGTTGGGGCATGCACAGTTCCTCACCCGGTGGCGTTATGACCGCCACCGTCTTGATCGTTCAGGTACGGGCGATATCGGTAGGGACTTCTTGGCCCCCGGCGTTGGCCCGCCGGGGGCTTTTTCATGTGCTCGGGACCGCAGGGATTTCCGGGCGCATGGCCAAGACAGCCACATCTTCCCCGCACAAGTCCAGCATTCCGCCGGGAAAGCAAACAGCTCTCGGCGAACGTGTCGTGCGCGGCTTCCTTAAAACGGTAGACCCGAATCGCCGGTTGACCAAGAAGTTGCATAAATCGGGCAGTTGGCAAGCGAATCCGTGGGCGGCGCTGGTGAGCGCGTGATGCAAGATGCCCACGTCGAGGCCACGTAGGTGCTACCAGCATGAGGGCAGCAGGTGATTTGGTCATCCGCCAATTCCGGTCTATGTTGCGCCGCTCGCAAGGAGCCTGGGGACCAGATCTGACAAAAAAGATGCGAAACATAGCAGCACATCGCCGGTTACCCAAACCGGCAATGCAGAGCTACAACTGACCCATGCCTGAGAGCCCTTTGGGAATTGGTCCGGCCGGCGTGCTGACCGCCCGCGCCATTACCCGTGCCCGCACAGCGCGCGGATTCGCCCAGCGCCAGCTGGCCGAACGTGTCACCGCGCTCGGCCGGCCCATGACCATCACGATGCTGTCCCGCATCGAATGCAGACAGCGCCGCTGCGATGTCGACGACCTCGTCGCCATCGCAGCCGCTCTCGGCCTCTCCCCGCTCGCCCTGCTCGCCGAGACGAGTTAGCCGAACGAGCCCCAACAGCGCTCCCCGGGTGGGCCAACACCCGGCAGCCGCTACGCACATCACCCCGCCCGTACCTGAACCACCAAGACCGGCGTACCCGTCTCCGCACGGCCGCGCCAGAGAAGGAACCTCCTTGCGCCGAGAGGCCATTCCCCCTGCCCCGTTGCCGTTCCGCCTCCGTACCGCGAAGGAGGCGATCTCGCATGGCTGAACAGCCAGGCACCGGCGTAGCGCCGCCCCGCCTCTACCGTCCCGAGGACATCGCTGCTGTTCTCGGCTGCTCTGCCTGGTGGGTCAAGGACAGGGCCCGCCGGCGGCTGATCCCCTTCACCCGGGTCGGCCGCGCGTACCGCTTCACCGCAGAACACCTCGCAGAGATCATCCGCCTTCACGAGGAACGGCCCGCACGGGCACACCAGCCCGCCACAGCTCGGACCGCCGCCAAGGCTGACGCCCAGCAGGCGAACACGGCCCAGCGTGCCGCGCCCACAACCCGCCTGCGGGCGCGGCCTCCGGTCCGCGCCAGGCAGAACCAGTTCAGCACCGTCGCCTGACACGACCGCGTATCAAGGGAGAGGAGGAGCGTGGGTTTCGCGGAGAAGCGCGCGAACTACTGGCGTGGCCGGTACAAGACCGCACCTGGGAAGCACCTCACGGTCGTCGACGAGGGCGGCAAGGCGATCAAGTTCGCCACCAAGGGCGAGGCTCAACGGGCCGCGAGCGAGGCCGAGAACAAGTACCGGCGCGGCGACTGGCGTGACCCGGCACTCGGCCAGGAGACCTTCGGCGAGTACGCGAGCCGCTGGTACGAGGCCCAGGACCTGGCCGCATCGACGATGCAGAATTACAAGCGCCACATCGAAGAGCACCTGCTTCCCGACTTCGGGGACCATGCGCTCGCCGGCATCCTGCGCTCGGACGTCGACCGGTGGGAGAAGAAGGAAAGGGCTCTGTACGCGGCCTCCAGCGTCAAGACCTGGCGCTCGACGTTCCACCTGATCTACGAGGACGCGATCGACGAAGGGCTGATCACGTCGAACCCGGCGACCAGGCGGCGTGGGCGGGGCAAGCGCGCGGGCCGCTCCCGTGACCGAGGCCCGGAGAAGGTCGTCACCGATCCGCTCGGCATCCTGTTGATCGCCGAACGAGCAGCACTGCTGTCCGGCCGAGATGACGAGTTCGTCGCCGTCGTCCTCAAGGGATACACCGGCATGCGCTGGGGCGAAATAGTCGGCCTGGAGACCGAGTTCACTCGACCTGGCTCCGTCCGTGTCGAATGGCAGCTGTACGAACTCGACTCGGGCGAGATGGTGCGCTGCCCGCCCAAGGACGACAGCTATCGCACCCTCGACTCGATGGACTGGCTGTCTGCCCTGGTCGCCAATCACGTCGCCCGCACGAAGCCGACGCCCTGCCCCTGCCACGGTAGGACCTACGTCTTCCGCGGGCAGGGCACGGCTCGTACGGGCGGCCACCACGGTGCGAAACTCGTCGACGTTGCACGCCGTGCCGAAGTCTCCACGGGGACGGTATCCAACGTCCTCAACCACCCCGATCGCGTCGCTGAGGCGACGCGAATGCGGGTGGAGGAGGCAATCATGGCGCTCGGGTTCGTACGAGGCGGCGCGGTGGTGGAGCCTGCGGCCCATTGGCGCAGGAACGGTTTCGCAACGTGGCTGTTCACCCCAGCGGTATCGGGCTGGTATCCGAAGAAGGCCCCGCAGGAGGCACGACCCGTGCCGCTACTCGGCGAGCCGTGGCCAGGAGTCCCCGCGCGAGGGCGGGGCGCCGGCCAACGAGCTGACGCCTGCTGGCTCCCGATCGCCAAGGGCCTCACGCCTCACGGACTGCGCCACGCCCATAGGACCGTGATGGAGGACCTCGGCACCGAGAAGGTCCTCATGGACCAGCGCATGGGACACATCGACGGCTCCGTCTCGGCGCGCTACGCCCACGTCACCCCCGGTATGCGCAAGCGGCTCATGCTCGGATTGACTGAGCAATGGGAGGCCGTGCTCGACGCACGGCGTGCGATGTGCCCCACCTCACCGGTGCACGCGCTAGATGCGTTGCTGCGGGCTCGAAGTCGCTAGCAGGGTTCGGGAGCCGTATGCCCGAACGGCTCCCGGACAGCCTGAGACGAAAGGATCGTGCACCTAGGGAGGTAACCCCAAGCTTTGCCCTGTGTCGTCCCTGTTCATGCCTCACACGCGCGTACGGGCACCGGAGGCGCACGGTGCGGCGGGGTGAGTCGCCGGAACCTGATCACCCGTGTATGCGACGTGCCACCAACGGCATATGGGTAGTCGCCAGCAGCGGCCACACCGATCTGGCTGTGCGCCAAGTGCTGATGTCAGTGGCTGGGGGAAGAATGGCTACACGTGAAGGAGGAACTATGTCCATACCGGGCAAGGACTCTGACTCGCTCTTTCCAGAGCCCAGTGGATGTCGCTGGTGCGGTGTGAACGAGCGTGAGCACATGCAACGCTGGAAGCCACCAGTCGGGTGGCACAAGTGGGAGGCCCCGACGTTGGAGCAACGCAAGGAGCGGATGCTTGCACGACGGCGCCGTGCTGCCGGGTCCATGGGATCGGGCCCGGCAGAGCCTCCTACGCGGCTAGCTTCCTGACGTCAGCGAACACCTTGCGGAGCTGGTCAGGGACCTGCTGGCGATCCTTTAGGGCCAAAGCGAACCTGTACATCATGTCCGGCTTCCCTCCAGGACCGATATCGCTGCCAGTCTGCAACATTTCCTCGACGGCCTCGCTGAACTTCTTCGCGCCCCTTAGCTCCGCAAAATCAGCTGCAGTCCACTCTTCTTCGTTCTTGGGCCACACCTCGTTCGCGATGGCCACCCACAGGTCGTCGGGGAAGAGTGCCTCAAGTTCGGGTACATCGTCGGATCCGTCGTCAGCTGTCTCACCGATGAACTTCACGTAGTCGGCGACATTCGGTCCGAAGTGTTCCCGGAGCTTGGGCTCCTTGAAGATGCTCTTGGGTAGGTTCCTGCTATCGGCATCGACTACCAGCATGAAGGCGCGCTCGTGCTTGACCAGGTAGCGCGCGAGATGCAGGGCCCCCTCGTTGTTGAAGCAGGCCCATAGGGCGACACCGGCTGCCTGCAGGGAGAGCCCCTCACACAGACGGAAGAGCAGCGGGAAGGCCCGCTGCTCGGTGTCTCCCTCTACAGCTAGGAAGCATCGTTCGTGCAGGAGAACTGAATTGCGCAGGCCCAGGGCCGCCGCAATTTTGCCTAGGTGGAGATCGATGGCCTGGCCGACCTCGGCTGCTCCGATCCGCTCGGTGACGGTCCGGTGGTTCTCCAGTTTGAGGTGGACAACGTCAGAGATGTCGACTCCGTCGATCAGGTTCATGGAGTGGGTAGCGACCATGACGCTGACGTGTGGAAGGGCAGCCTGGCTCTGAATCAGCTGCATTACCTTGCGTTGGTGGTGGTAGTCCAGGTGAGTGTCTGGCTCGTCGTAGACGACGATGGTTTGTACTGGCAGCGGGGTCTGATGCAGGGTTGGGTGACAGGTTCAGTCACGCGGCCTGGAGGGCCGGTGTGGTCATGACGGTTTCGAATTCGACGGGGGTCAGTCGGCCGAGTGCGGCTTGTCGACGGCGCCGGTGGTAGGTCTTCTCGATCCAGGTCACGATGGCGATCCGCAGTTCCTGGCGGGTGGCCCACGTGCGGCGGTCGAGGACGTTCTTCTGCAGCAGGCTGAAGAAGGACTCCATGGCTGCGTTGTCGCCGGCCGCGCCGACCCGTCCTATCGAGCCGACGAGCTGGTGGTGGCCGAGTGCGCGGACGAATTTCCGGGACCGGAACTGCGACCCGCGATCGCTGTGCAGGACACACCCGGCGACACTGTCACGCCGGGCAACAGCGTTGTCCAGGGCGGCGACGGCCAGCCGGGACTTCATCCGCTCGTCGATCGAGTAGCCCACGATCCTCTTGCTGAAGACGTCCTTGACCGCGCAGAGATACAGCTTCCCTTCCGCTGTGGGATGTTCGGTGATGTCGGTGAGCCAGAGCCTGTTCGGGCCATCAGCGGTGAAGTCGCGGCGGACGAGGTCCTCGTGCACCGGCGGACCGGCCTTCTTGACCCTGCCGCGCTTTTTGCCGAACACACTCCACCAGCGGTTGTCCCGGCAGATCCGCCACGCGGTCCGGTCCGCCATGCCGGCTCCCGTGACTCGTGCTTCGTCGGCCAGGAAGCGGTAACCGAACTCCGGGTCCTCGCGGTGGGCGTCGAACAACGCGTTTGAGCGATACGCCTCCTCGACCGCAGCGTCGGTCACCGGCTTGTCGAGCCAGCGATAGTAGGGCTGTCTGGCGAGCTTCAGGACCCGGCACGCGACCGTGACGGGAACCCCGTCCACGGCCAGCTCCCTCACGAGCGGGTAGATCCTTTTCCCGGCAGATACGCCTGCGACAGGTAGGCCGCAGCCCGGCGCAGGACCTCGTTCTCCTGCTCCAGCAGCTTGATCCGCCGCCGTGCTTCGCGCAGTTCCGTGCTCTCCTGGCCGGTCGAACCGGGCTTCGCCCCGGCGTCGACGTCCGCCCGGCGCATCCACTTCCACAGCGTCATCGCGTGGACTCCGAAGTCGGCGGCCACCTGCTCGACCGTCACGCCCGGGCCGCGGTTCCTCGCGACCCGCACGACATCCTCGCGGAACTCTTCCGGATAAGGCTTGGGCACAGCGACATCCTTCCCACCTGCCCTACAGGGCAAGCCAGTTCAGATGTCACCCGATCGTGCATCAGACCCGCGGCCCCAACTCGGCGTCTGTGGACGTAGCCAGATCGGCTGCTTCGGCTTCCTCCTCCGCTAGAAGTTCGCTAGTCCATTCCCACACGGCGAGCGATACTCTGCGGTTGCTACCCAGTCCCGAACGGTCCAGACCGACCGACTCGCCGCTGACGCGAGCGATGTGCAGTGGAGCCCCGCGAAACCCGTGCTGGAACGAGACGTCGGGTTCGACGAAGACCTCGGCAAGATCCGGACAGCGTTCCTTGATGTGATCGCACAGAGACTTGGCGTCGATGCGCAGGCTTTCCTTGACGTCGTCTTCGACGGCCTGCAGTTTGCCCTGTAGATCAGGGTCTGACATGTGTGCTTGGAACTTGCCGATGAGCGCCGTCTTGACGGCGTCGTCAGGGCGAGCAGCCTTTCCGTCGAAGACCAGCACCCTGGGCATGCGCCGCTGCAACCCAGTAGGAGCCGACGACCAGCCGGAGGCTTCAGAGTGCTCGCGGCCGTAATCACGCAGGCACTTCTCGTAATCGGCCTTCCTGGGTTTCGGCACGAAGGGCTTGATCCCAAGGGTGGCCGCGAGGTCCTTCAGGTCCTGCAACTGGTAGCGAGCTAGATTCGTCAGCCGGTCGTCGTCTGGTAGTGCGTCCCAGAGCTCCAACGACGGTGCGAGATCGGCGTCGACGCGTCGTCGTAGGCGTACCTGTGATGGCAGGTCGAACTCCTGCTGCTCCCACTCATCGAGTGTGAACTCGCCCTCCACCACTGTCTCGTTGCAGCGCTCAAGAGCACCTTCTTCGTCAGGATCTACGCCAACGAGGTAGCTTCGGTCCGCGTCAACCACGGTGTGATCGCCGACAAGGAAGCCGAGGGCATTCAACAGCGCGCTCTTACCGCCGTCGTTATGGCCGGCCAGGATGGTTGGCTTGCTCACTGGGATGTCGGACACATCCTGCAACGACCGAAAGCCGCTCGCTGAATAGTTGTTCAGGTGCACTACTGGTCGCCCGCTCCACGCCCTCGTGCCGCCAACTGCCTTGGCAGTGCAGCCAACTGATGGGACGCCAGTGACACAGGGCACCAGGCGTCTCGGATGCACCATCCTAGGACGTTGCCGATCCGGCGCGGGCTCCCCTGGGCGAAACGGCCGTTCCCTCACGACGGGAACTTGGCCCGATGACATCGGGGGTGTGCCTACGGTGGCGAATCCCCATGGCCGCGAGATCCTGAGAACATTTGGCACGTCCTTCCCACTGCCGATGCCAGGGAGGCGGTCAGTTCGAGGAGTGTGGCCAACTCGGCGCATCGGCACCGATCATGGAGTTTCGTCAAGGTAGAGATACCTCAGGCTCCGAGAGTCGTAGGCTGCCAGCTATACCGAGGTGAACGAGCAGGGCAGGCTCGCCTGCTTCACGCAAACGGCAAGATGTTCGATTCGAAGGGGTTTCTGTGCTGCGCACACCTGTCGTTTCATCCAATCTGGATTCTGTCGGCTATGACAGACAGATCAGCATGCTCGAGGTTCAGTTCAGGAACGGGAGGATCTATCAGTACGCCGGAGTTCCAGAATCGGTGTACAGCGGACTAGTGAATGCCTTCAGCAAGGGAGCGTATCTTGACACCTTCGTCAAGAAGGCTGGATACCCGGCCACGAAGGTTGCGTGAGATCGTTCGTGCAGGTGCAAGCCAGTGGCTCCCCCGGTGCGTACATGAGATGCCGCGACGGGCAGGGCTTGGGTCCGAGCTGTGATCCTGCCTCAGGTGGTGCCCGGTAGAGCTCACACCCCGCGGACAAGCTAATCGTTGGCTGGGGACAGAGGCGGTGCGTGCTTCTTGTGCTGGGCCGTGCCCTGAGCCGTTCGGCCGGGGGGCGAACTCGTGGCATCGGTTCTCAACGTCTTACAGAGGTGCCCTGCTCCTGGTCGAGTGATCCAGACTTGGTGAAGACGGCCAGGTATCGGAATTCACCCCGACGTCCGTCTTGTTCTGAGTATGGCTGCCAGCTGAGGTGATAGTTGCCCCGCAATGTCCGGGCATTCCGTTTGTAGTTGCCATCGGCCCAGAGGAGTTCGCCGGCGAGCGTGCGTCCTTCGTGGATGCGGAAGTCGTGGTCCCGAGTCTTCTGATTCGCGTGGGGCGGTGGCACCATCCACAGCGATCTTTCATTGGTGACGAGAAGCGCCAGGCCATTTTGACCGGGTCGGTCAGCGAAGCGCTCAAGCCTGGCGATGTCGGACACGAAGCCCAGTCGGCCGCGATCAGTGGCCGCGTGAGATGTCAATACGTACTCCTCTTTCAGCGGCCCGACGGCCCCGGCCCACCTGGCCTTGAAGTACTTGAACTCGATTGCTGTACGAGCCGAGGGGCCGATACACAGCAGATCGAGATGTTCACGGTGGGGCGTATCCGGTACGTGTTGGCTCACTTCCAGCCTGGACTCGATCGTGGGAGCCAACCTCCACAGCGCTCGCGCGAAGCTGTGTTGCAGGTCCGCTTCGGAGTGGAACACTGGCCGTTCCTGATGGAGCTCTGCCATGACTTCGATGAGTGGCACCTGCCCGGCGATGAGCGCAGATGTACTGCTCGGTCCGGAGGTCATCGCTCTGCCAGCCAGCTGCACCCTGCACCTTTGCGATGGGTCCGGCCCATACTTCCCCCAGGCGACGAAGAAATCGTGAGGGCGACGGTAGCTGTGAAACTGGCCACAAGCCAGGTGTTCTGCCGCGTGGTCCAGGCTCAGGCCCTTGCTCGGGGAGCCGGATTCCCGACTCGGCTCCCAAACGGCTCCCAAGAGGCCCCCGGAAACCACTCAGGGGCCTGATCCACTTAGTGGATCAGGCCCCTGACCTGGTCTTACGGCTGTCGGGGTGGCGGGATTTGAACCCACGACCTCTTCGTCCCGAACGAAGCGCGCTGCCAAGCTGCGCTACACCCCGATCGCCGCCGGTCTCCCGGCGACATCGATTACTTTAGCCCACCGGCGCCCGGAGACGAAATCCGCTTTCTGCCGATCGGAGGCGAGGCGAGGCAGGGCGCGGCGGGACCGGACGGGGCGAGGGCGGTGGGTGGCGGGCGGTCACGCGTCCCGGGGCGTCAGGGTCAGCAGGGTCGCCTCCGGAGGGCAGGCGATGCGGATCGGGGTGTAGCGGTTGGTGCCGCAGCCGGCCGAGACGTGGAGGTAGGCCCGGTTGCCGTCGGCGGAGTGGGAGGACAGGCCCTTGGCGCGGTCCGTGTCCAGGTCGCAGTTGGTGACCAGTGCTCCGTAGAAGGGGACGCAGACCTGGCCGCCGTGGGTGTGGCCGGCCAGGATCAGCGGGTAGCCGTCCGCGGTGAAGGCGTCGAGGGAGCGCAGGTAGGGGGCGTGGACCACGCCGATGGAGAGGTCGGCGCCCGTCTCGGGACCGCCCGAGACCTCCGCGTAGCGGTCGCGCCGGATGTGCGGGTCGTCGAGGCCCGTGAAGGCGAGCTCCAGGCCGTCGAGCTTGAGGCGGCCGCGGGTGTTGGACAGGTTCAGCCAGCCCGCCTCGTCGAAGGCGTCGCGCATCGGTTCCCACGGGTTGTGGACGACGCCGACCGCCGGCGCGTTTCCGTTGAGGCCGTGCTTGCCCGCGGCCTTTTCGATGAGGTAGCGGGCGGGGTTGCGGAGCTTGGGGCCGTAGTAGTCGTTGGAGCCGAAGACGTACACGCCCGGGAACTCCATCAGCGGGCCGAGCGCGTCGAGCAGCTCCGGTACGGCCTGGGGGTCGGAGAGGTTGTCGCCGGTGTTCACGACGAAGTCCGGGCGCAGCCCGGCCAGCGACTGCAGCCAGGCGCGCTTCTTGCGCTGGCCGCCGACCATGTGGACGTCGGAGACCTGCAGAACGCGCAACGGGCGTGCCCCGTGCGGGAGTACCGGGACGGTGACCCTTCGCAGACGGAACGAGCGGGCCTCGAATCCGGCCGCGTAGGCGAGGCCGACGGCGCCGGCCGCGGCGGTGACCGCCGTGATTTTCAGGGGTACTCCGTAGCGTGCGCGCATGCGCCCATCGTCGCAGACGGCGCGTGCCCACAGGAAAACCGGCGGGCGGCGGGCACCTCGTACCTGCCACAATCACCCCATGACCACGCTCAAGTCCAAGCTCAAGGAAGACCTCACCACGGCCATGAAGGCGCGTGACGAGCTGACCTCGTCCACGCTCCGGCTGACCCTCACCGCGATCACCAAGGAGGAGGTCAGCGGCAAGACGGCCCGCGAACTCTCCGACGACGAGGTGGAGAAGGTGATCGCCAGGGAGGCCAAGAAGCGCCGCGAGGCGGCCGAGGCCTTTGCCAAGGGCGGCCGGACCGAGCAGGCCGAGCGGGAGAAGAAGGAGGGCGAGCTGCTCGACGCCTACCTCCCGCAGCAGCTGAGCGACGACGAGCTGACCGCGATCGTGGCCTCCGCCGTCGACGAGGCGAAGGCCGCCGGGGCCGAGGGGCCGCGTGCGATGGGCGCCGTCATGAAGATCGTCAACCCGAAGGTCGCGGGGCGCGCCGAGGGCGGCCGGGTGGCCGCCACGGTGAAGAAGCTCCTCGCGGGCTGAGGCCGGTCCGTACAGCCGGCGGACATGACGGTGGGGCGCCCCCGGATCGGGGGCGCCCCACCGTCATGTCTGGTGTATGCGCAGGTCAGGGACCGTTCGTCCCGCCGTCGTTCTGGCCGCGGCCATGGCCGTCGTTGCCGCCGATCAGGTCCGGCGGAATGCTGATGCCGGGGAAGGGACTGTCGTCGCCGGGCTTGTTGTCGTCGCCCGGCTTGTTCTTGTCCCGGCCCTTGTCCTTGTCCTCCTTCGGCTTCGCCCGCGGTACGGAGACCGGGTTGAAGGCCGGGGTCTCGGAGGCGTTCAGGGAGCCGGTCATCGCCGTCCGCCAGATCGGACCCGGCAGACAGCCACCACAGACGTCCTCGTAGTACTGGCCGCCGATGTTGATGTTGCTCATCGGGATCTGCCGGGCGCCGTCGCTGCCGACCCACACCGCCGTGGACAGGTTCGGCGTGTAGCCGACGAACCAGGCGTTCTTGCGCTCGTCGGTCGTACCGGTCTTGCCCGCGTTGTCACGGTCACTGAGACCGGCCGCCGTACCGGTGCCGTCCTCCACGACACCCTTGAGCATCTGGTTGATGGTGTCCGCCGTGTGCTCGCTCATGGCCCGGCTGCACTTCGACTTCGGTACGTCGATCTGCTTTCCGTCCGGCTTGGTCACCGAGAGGATCGCGACCGGGGAGCAGTACGTGCCGCGGTTGGCGAAGGACGCGTACACCGAGGCCATCGCCAGCGGCGTCGACTCCTGGCCGCCGAGGGTGGTGGAGGGGACCTGCTGCAGCGGCTTGTTGTTGCCGCGGATGTAGCCGACCTTGTCCGCCATCGAGAGCGTCTCGCAGAGGCCGGCCTTCTGCTCCAGCTTGGCGAAGTAGGTGTTGATCGACTTGCCCAGCGCGCTGGTCATGTCGAACGTGCCCTTCTCCGTCTCCAGCTCGTTCTGCACGTCCCACGGGATGGTGTCCGCGGGCTGGTTCTCGCAGGTGAGGAAGCTGTTGCCGGGCAGGGTGATCTTGTGGTCCGTGGTGAAGCTCTGGGCCGGGCTGATGCCCTTCTCCAGCGCGGCCGCGGCGGTGATCGGCTTGAAGGTCGATCCCACCTGGAAGCCGTAGTTGGTGCCGCCCATCTTGTGGTCGACGGCGAGGTTCAGCACGGTCTGGTGCTTGGAGATGTCCAGTCCGTACGGGCGGGACTGGGCCATCGCCGTGATCTGGCCGCTGCCGGGCTTCACCTGCACGACCGCGGCGGCGACCTTGTCGCTCTCGTTGACCCGGGAGGTGGCGGCCTCGTTGGAAGCGGCCTGCGACCGCGGGTCCAGGGTCGTCTTGATGGTGAGCCCGCCGACCGCCCAGAGCTTGGCGCGGTCCTTCGCGGTCTTGCCGAACGCCGGGTCGCCCGTGACGATCTGCCGTACGTAGTCGCAGAAGAAGCCGGACCCGTTCACCGCGGTGATGCAGCCGTTCTGCGGCCGCTTGACCTTCAGCTTGATCGGGGTGTTCTTGGCCTTGTCCGCCTCGGCCTGCGAGATGTCGCCGACGTCGGCCATCCGCTGGAGCACGGTGTTGCGACGCTTGGTCGCCTCCTCCGTGTCGTTGACGGGGTCGTAGCGGCTGGGCGACTGCACGATGCCGGCCAGCAGCGCGGCCTCCTCCACCTTCAGGTCCTTCGCGGACTTGGAGAAGTACCGCTGGGAGGCAGCCTCGACGCCGTACGCCTGCTGGCCGAAGAAGGTGATGTTGAGGTAGTTCTCCAGGATCTTCTTCTTGCCGAGCTCTTCCTCGACCTGGATCGCGTACTTCAGCTCCTGCACCTTGCGGCCCAGCGTCTGCTGGGTGGCCTCGGCGACCTTGGCCGGGTCGTCCCCGGCCTCCTCGACGAAGACGTTCTTCACGTACTGCTGGGTGAGGGTCGACGCGCCCTGCGCGGTCCCGCCCGCCTGTACGTTGCGGTTCATCGCGCGCAGGATGCCCTTGAGGTCGACGGCTCCATGCTGGTAGAACCGGGCGTCCTCGATCGCGATGATCGCCTTCTGCATGTACGGGGAGATGCTCTTCAGCGGCACCACGGTGCGGTCGCGCGAGTAGACCGTGGCGATCGCGCCGCCCTGGTTGTCCAGGATCGTGGTGCGCTGGCTCAGCGGCGGAGTCTTCAGATTGGCCGGGATCTCGTCGAACCCGTCGACCGTTCCCTTCGCGGCGAGGCCCAGAGCTCCGGCGGCCGGCAGCGCGATGCCCGCCAGGACCACTCCGGAGAGTGCGGCGACACCGAGGAACTTGGCGGCCTGCTGGGTCGTCGTGAGACCCCCGCCCGAGCGCTTCTTTGGCATGGGGGCAGCCTACGTTCTCATTCGCCGGACACACGTATATGCCTTGGCCTAAGCTGCTCTCAACTGTCACAGCAGTCCGGTTTCGTATCAACCCCCCTGCATGACCCTGTGCGCGACCCGGCCACGAGTTCAGGCGCCCCCGAATTCGCCTCGTGTGTCATTGAACGTCCCGTTGTGACCCTGGTGAACTGTCCCGATTTTGCAGAGATAGTCGCCCATGTCCTCACCTCACTCCCCTGGGTGATCTGCCGCATACGCATAGTCCGTTCGGGCCATTCAAGATTGGGCCCGAAGGGGGTGTTGTGCTGTCGCCACCTTCCGTAACGTCCTCAACTGGCAGCGGTGAATATGCCGCTGTCGCCGTGGGGGAGCCTCGATTCGGGAGAGGACGGCGCCGGGATGGGCTGGGTAACCGACTGGAGTGCGCAGGCAGCCTGCCGCACTACCGATCCGGATGAACTGTTCGTACAAGGGGCAGCGCAGAACAGGGCCAAGGCGGTGTGCACCGGATGCCCGGTGCGGACCGAGTGCCTGGCCGATGCGCTGGACAATCGCGTCGAATTCGGCGTGTGGGGCGGAATGACGGAACGGGAGCGCCGCGCACTGCTGCGCCGGCGCCCGACCGTCACGTCCTGGCGCCGGCTGCTGGAGACCGCGCGCAGCGAGTACGAGCGGTCCACGGGCATCCTGCCCGTGGCGATCGGGCTGGAGGACGACGAACTGCACGAGACGTTCGCCGCCGTGGGGTAGCCCCGGGCGGCAGGACGGACGACGGGGTGACTACGCAGCTCCGGCCGGGGAGGAACCGGTCGCGAGCCGGTCCCCGATGGCTCGCAGCCCTGCGAGGTCATGGACATCTCCGGGCAGTGCGGCCACCGCGGTCACGGCCACCTCGGGATGCAGCGCGGTGAATCGGTCGCGTGTGCGCTTTTCGCGCGCGACCACCTGCATCCGTTCGGCATGCAGACGCAGCAGAGCCGCCGTCAGCTGTTCGACGGTCACATCGTCCGTACGGGTGCCGGCGTCGGGGGCCTCGACGGAAGCGTCGGCGGGCTTGGGCTCCGAGGCATGCCCGGAAGGTTCGGGAGTGGCGGCTCCAACGGTGTCCGTGGTGTGTGCGGAACCGGCCGCGGGGGATTCGGCGGGCTCACGAAGTCCAGCCTTCCCGGCCCCCTGATCCACAATGCGGTCGCCCTCAAGATTTTCTGCGCCGGCCAGCGCGCGCTCGGCGGAGAGCCGGGCGGCGTCACTGCCGTGGACCCGGTTGAGGACCAGGCCCGCCAGGGGCATGTCCTCCGCGGCCAGGCGCTCCACGAAATACGCCGCCTCACGGAGCGCGTCCCGCTCGGGTGTCGCGACGACCAGGAACGCCGTGCCGGGCGCCTGGAGCAGTTTGTACGTGGCGTCGGCGCGGGTGCGGAAGCCGCCGAACATGGTGTCCATCGCGGCGACGAAGGTCTGCACATCACGAAGGAACTGTCCGCCGAGCAGCTTGCCGAGCGTCCCGGTCATCATCGACATGCCCACGTTGAGGAACTTCATCCCCGCCCGGCCGCCCATCTTCGCCGGCGCCATCAGCAGCTTGATGAACTTCCCGTCCAGGAACGAGCCGAGCCTCTTCGGCGCGTCCAGGAAGTCCAGCGCGGAGCGCGAAGGCGGGGTGTCGACGACGATCAGATCCCACTCCTCGCGCGCCCGCAGCTGGCCGAGCTTCTCCATCGCCATGTACTCCTGCGTGCCCGCGAAGCCGGCCGACAGGGACTGGTAGAAGGGGTTCTCCAGGATCGCGCGGGCCCGCTCGCCGTCCGCGTGCGCCTCGACGATCTCGTCGAAGGTCCGCTTCATGTCGAGCATCATGGCGTGCAGCTCACCGGTGCCCCGGGCCTCGATGCCCTTCACCCGGCGAGGAGTGTTGTCCAGCGAGTCGATGCCCATGGACTGGGCGAGCCTGCGGGCCGGGTCGATGGTGAGGACGACGACCTTGCGGCCGCGTTCGGCCGCCCGTACGGCGAGCGCCGCGGCGGTCGTCGTCTTGCCGACACCGCCCGAACCGCAGCACACGACGATCCGGATGTCCGGGTCGTCGATCAGGGCATCGGTATCCAGGGCGGGGGCGGAAGCCTCCGGGCCCGTGCCTGCTGCCGTGCCCGCGTCCGTCCCGGCGTCCGTCCCCGTCCCCGTTCTCGCTGTTGTGCCTGTGTCCGGGCCCGCTCCCGAGCCCGTCCCCGCGTCCGCCGTCATGTGCCCGCCCCTCGTCCCGACGCCCCTTCGCCCACACCCTGCTGACGGAGCCCGATCGCCAGTTCGTACAGCCCTGCGGGGTCCACCCCCTCGCCGATCAGCGGAAGCTCGTACCCCGGCAGTCCGAGGCCCGCCAGCACGGCGCGCTGCTCACGCTCCAGCGCGACCCGCTGGGCGTGTTCGGCGGCCTGCTCGACCAGCGGGCGCACGAGCCCGGCGGAGCCGGTCACACCGGCACGCGTCAGCGTCTTGGCGATCTCCTTGCGACGGCCGACGACGGTGGTGCGCAGGGCGTCCTCGTCCAGGAGGTGCGGCCGCACCATGTTCACGATGACCCGGCCCACCGGCAGATCGGCGGCCCGCAGCTCCGCGATGCCGTCCGCGGTCTCCTGGACCGGCATCTCCTCCAGCAGGGTCACCAGGTGCACCGCGGTCTCCGGGGACTTCAGCACCCGCATCACGGCCTGCGCCTGATTGTGTATCGGGCCGATCCGGGCCAGCCCGGCCACCTCGTCGTTCACGTTGAGGAAGCGGGTGATGCGGCCGGTCGGCGGGGCGTCCATGATCACGTAGTCGTAGACGAACCGGTTCTGCTTGTCCTTGCGGCGTACCGCCTCGCACGCCTTTCCGGTCAGCAGGACGTCCCGGACGCCGGGCGCGATCGTGGTGGCGAAGTCGATCGCGCCGAGCTTCTTGAGCGCCCGGCCCGCGCTGCCGAGCTTGTAGAACATCTGGAGGTAGTCGAGGAGGGCGCGCTCGGCGTCGATCGCGAGCGCGTACACCTCGCCGCCGCCCGGTGCGACGGCGATCTTGCGCTCCTCGTAGGGGAGGGACTCCGCCTCGAAGAGCTGGGCGATGCCCTGTCTGCCCTCGACCTCGACGAGGAGGGTGCGCCTGCCCTCGGTCGCGAGGGCGAGCGCGAGGGCGGCGGCGACCGTGGTCTTACCGGTACCGCCCTTGCCGCTGACGACCTGGAACCTGCTCACGTATTCGAGCCTAACCAGTCGCACCGCAGGCTACGCACGAGGCTGCGCGTGCCAGGGATTACACAGGCATTACAGTCGGGCCATGACCAAGTGGGAATACGCGACCGTGCCCCTTCTCGTGCACGCGACCAAGCAGATTCTGGACACCTGGGGCGAGGACGGCTGGGAGCTGGTCCAGGTCGTTCCCGGCCCGAACAACCCCGAGCAGCTCGTGGCCTACCTGAAGCGGGAGAAGCAGTAGTGGCGGGCGCCGTCGAGGCGAAGCTCGCCGAGCTCGGACTTGCCCTGCCGGACGTCGTGCCGCCGCTGGCCTCGTACCAGCCGGCCGTGCAGTCCGGGGTGTACGTGTACACCTCGGGCCAGCTGCCGATGGTGGGCGGCAAGCTCGCCGTCACCGGCAAGGTCGGCGCGGAGGTCACGCCCGACGAGGCCAAGGAGCTGGCGAAGACCTGCGCGCTCAACGCGCTCGCCGCCGTGAAGTCGGTCGCGGGCGACCTGGACCGGATCGCACGTGTCGTGAAGGTCGTCGGCTTCGTCGCCTCGGCCACCGACTTCACCGGCCAGCCGGCCGTGATCAACGGCGCCAGCGAGCTGCTCGGCGCGGTGCTGGGCGACAAGGGTGTGCACGCCCGCAGCGCTGTGGGCGTCGCCGTGCTGCCGCTGGACGCGCCGGTCGAGGTCGAGGTCCAGGTCGAGCTGACCGGGGTCTGAGCCCGCCGTACCGCTGCCGGTTCAGCCACCGGTACCGCTGCCGGTGTTCAGCCACCGGTACCTCTGCCGGTGTTCAGCCACCGGTACCTCTGCCGGTGTTCCTCTGCCGGTACCTCTGCCGGTGTTCCTCTGCCGGTTCTCAAGGGATCCCGTCCGGTCATGACGACCGGGCGGGATCATCTGTGTACGGGGCATGTACGGATCACCGCGGCCCTCGAACATCGTCGCTGTTCCGGATAGCCTCCGGCCATGTCCAATGGTCAGTGGTACCCACCGGAATGGCCCGACCGGATCCGGGCCCTCGCCACCGGCGAGCTGACGGCCGCGGTCCCGAGGAGGGCCGCCACCGTGATGCTGCTCCGGGACGCCGCCGCCGGTACCGGGGGCGGCCCCACTGTCCACATGCTGCGCCGGCGCGCCTCGATGGCTTTTGCCGGAGGCGCGTACGCCTATCCGGGTGGCGGGGTCGACCCGCGCGACGACGACCGGCTCGTCGGCTGGGCCGGGCCCACGCTGGAGAGCTGGGCCGGGCGGCTCGGTGTGGCCACGCCCGCCGAGGCGCAGGCGATCGTCTGCGCGGCGGTCCGCGAGACGTACGAGGAGGCGGGTGTCCTGCTCGCCGGCCCGACGGCCGGCACGGTCGTCACGGACACCACAGGCGACGACTGGGAGGCCGACCGCGAGGCGCTGGTCGCGCGGGAGCTGTCGTTCGCCGAGTTCCTGGACCGGCGCGGGCTGGTGCTGCGCTCGGACCTGCTCGGCGCGTGGGCGCGCTGGATCACGCCGGAGTTCGAACCGCGCCGCTACGACACCTGGTTCTTCGTGGCCGCGCTGCCGCCCGGCCAGCGCACCCGCAACGCCTCGACGGAGGCCGACCGCACGGTGTGGATCGGCCCGGGCGAGGGGGCCGACGGATATGACCGCGGTGAGCTGCTGATGATGCCGCCGACGGTCTCCACGCTGCGTGCGCTCAGGCCGTACGCCACCGCCGCACAGGCGCTCGGGGCGGCATCGGACCAGGACCTCACCCCCGTACTCGCACAGGCCCGTCTGGAGGGTGACGAGCTGGTGCTGAGCTGGCCGGGGCACGAGGAGTTCACCAAGCGCATCCCCACGGCCGGTGGTTCCGTATGAGCGAGGCGGCGGCACTGCCGGGGCAGCCGCGCGGCGGGGTGCTGTCCGGTCCGGCCACGACCCGTACGGTCAACGTCCTCGCGCCCAACGCGTCGGCGATGACCCTGGACGGCACCAACACCTGGATCGTGGCCGAGCCGGACTCGGACCTCGCGGTGGTCATCGACCCGGGCCCGCTGGACGAAGCGCATCTGCGGGCCGTCATCGGCACGGCCGAGCGGGCGGGCCGCCGGATCGCGCTCACGCTCCTCACCCACGGCCACCCCGACCACGCGGAAGGGGCGGCACGCTTCGCCGAGCTGACCCGTACGAAGGTGCGCGCCCTGGACCCGCAGCTGCGGCTCGGCGACGAGGGCCTGGGTACGGGTGACGTGATCACGACCGGGGGGCTGGAGATGTACGTGGTGCCGACCCCGGGCCACACCGCGGACTCGCTCTCGTTCCATCTGCCCGCCGACCGCGCGGTGCTGACGGGGGACACGGTCCTCGGGCGCGGCACGACTCTGGTGGCGCATCCGGACGGCCGGCTGGGGGACTACCTCGACTCGCTGCGGCGGCTGCGCTCGCTGACGGTCGACGACGGGGTGCACACGGTGCTGCCCGGGCACGGCCCGGTGCTGGACGACGCGCAGGGCGCGGTCGAGTTCTACCTGGCCCACCGCGCGCACCGGCTGGCCCAGGTGGAGACGGCCGTGGAGTCCGGCCACCTGACGTCGTCGGAGGTCGTGGCGCATGTGTACGCGGATGTGGACCGGTCCCTGTGGCCTGCGGCGGAGCTCTCGGTGCGGGCGCAGATGGAGTACCTGAGCGAGCACGGGCTGATCTGACGGGACCCGTCCCGGATACGTACGCGAGGGGCCCCGCCGGTGTCGGCGGGGCCCCTCGGGCGTTGCGTACGACGGTGTGTCAGCGGGACCGCTTGGCCAGCCGCTCCACGTCCAGCAGGATCACCGCACGGGCCTCCAGCCGCAGCCAGCCGCGGCCGGCGAAGTCGGCGAGGGCCTTGTTGACCGTCTCGCGGGAGGCGCCGACCAGCTGGGCCAGCTCCTCCTGGGTCAGGTCGTGCACGACGTGAATGCCTTCCTCCGACTGGACGCCGAAACGGCGCGACAGGTCGAGGAGGGCCCGGGCGACACGGCCCGGCACATCGGAGAAGACCAGGTCGGACATCTGGTCGTTGGTCTTGCGCAGGCGCCGGGCGACGGCGCGCAGCAGGGCCGTGGCCACCTCGGGGCGGGCGTTCAGCCAGGGCTGGAGGTCGCCGTGGCCGAGGCCGAGGAGCTTGACCTCGGTCAGCGCGGTGGCGGTGGCGGTACGCGGGCCCGGGTCGAAGAGCGACAGCTCACCGATCAGTTCACCGGGGCCGAGGACCGCCAGCATGTTCTCGCGCCCGTCGGGGGAGGTGCGGTGGAGCTTCACCTTGCCCTCGGTGACCACGTAGAGGCGGTCGCCCGGGTCCCCCTCGTGGAACAGCGCGTCGCCGCGCGCGAGGGTCACCTCACTCATCGAGGCGCGGAGCTCCGCGGCCTGCTCGTCATCGAGCGCCGCGAAAAGCGGGGCGCGCCGCAGAACGTCGTCCACGAGTTCTCTCCTTGTCGGCCTGTTCAGGGAACCGTGGTCCCCATCATGCCGGACGGTAAAACAGTGCGATCAATCACAAACCAGTTTGACGCACGTGCGTCCCGGGGCGTACGGCAGGGGGCCGATTGGGGGTGGATCCCCGATGGCCGGGGCGAATGCGCGGGGCGGGCACTGGGCCGGACGGGTGACGGGAACGCCGGTGAGCGTGCAGGCCAAGGGGGCTGACGGGGTGTCGGCAGGCCGTGATTCCGCTGTGGGCGAACAGGGTGAACGGGGCGGGTGTGGGCGGTGCGCCGGGGGAGTGGGGGTTTCCTGCACTTCGGGTTTCGGGCTTCGGGCTTCGGGCTTCAACCTTCGGGCCCCGCGCTTCGGACTCCGTACCGCCGGCTGCTGACCCCCGCCCCCCGGCTCCCGACCCCCGGCTGACGCCCTCTGGCCGCTGATCCGCTGTCTCCGGTTCGATCCGGCACTCGGGGTGGTCGATTGCATACCCCTACCTGGTATGTGGATTCGGGTTGACCACATACCCCCTAGGGGTATGTAATGCGTGTGTTGGCACGCCGTCGCCGGAGGTTGAGGAGGCCCCGCATGTCCGAATACCGAGACGGCAAGGGGCCGTCCCCCGCGCAGCCGACCGCGAAGGCGACGGCGAAGGCGACGGCGAAGGCGACCGCGAAGGCGCCGGCTCAAGGTCGCTGGGGAATCCCGGGCCGTTGTCCGCCCGATCCGCGCCCGGCCTTTCCCCTCCACCCCGAAATCGCTGAGGAGCACGCCATGAACACCGCCCTGAAGATCACCGCTTTCACCGCCGGCCTCGCCACCGTCTTCGGTACCGCGTACGGCATCGGCCACGCCGCCGGAGGCGTGTCCTCGAAGCCGTCCACCGCCGCGCACACCGGACACGCGGAGTCGCCCGCCGCACCTTCGGGCCCCGCGGCCCCGGACACAGGCGGTCCATCGAGCGGCGCCGGCCACCTACCCGGTGGCCTGCAGATCTCCGATCGCGGCTACACGCTCAGCCTCAATGACGCCTACGTCACCGCCGGCGGCCCCACCGACCTGCGCTTCCGGATCCTCGGAGCGGACGGCAAGCCCGTCACCGCCTACCGGCCCGCGCACGGGAAGGAGCTGCACCTCATCGTCGTCCCGCGCGACCTCTCCACCTTCCAGCACCTGCATCCCACCCGTGCCGCCGACGGCACCTGGCGCACCTCCGTCGCGCTGCCCGCGGCGGGCGAGTACCGCGTCCTCGCGGACTTCACCCCGGCGGGCGCCTCGCAGGGCCTCGCCCTCGGCGCCGATCTGCATGCCGCCGGCGAGCTGCGCCCCGTACCCCCTGCCAGGACGGGACGCACCGTCACCGTCGACGGCTACCGCGTCACCCTGACCGGCGAGCTCACCCCCGGCCGCTCGACCCGGCTCACGCTCACCGTCGCCAAGGACGGCAAGCCCGTGACGGACCTCCAGCCCTACCTCGGCGCGTACGGCCATCTGGTGGCCCTGCGGGCCGGCGACCTCGCCTACCTGCATGTCCACCCGGACGGTGAGCCGGGCGAAGCCGGCACCGCGCCGGGCCCGGACATCACCTTCACGACCACTGCGCCGAGCCGGGGCAGCTACCGCCTCTTCCTGGACTTCCGGCACGGGGGCACGGTCCGCACCGCCGCCTTCACGGTCGCCGCCGGTGACAAGCCGGTCCCGCAACCCACGGCCACCCCGACCGCATCGGCGCCCGCGGAACACGACGGCGATCACCAGCACTGACGCGCACGCAGCCCGGCACGCCTTCCCCTTCCACTTCCTCCCGCCACAGGAGCACACGGTCATGTCCGATCTCAACGCACCTCCCTCACCACGCCGCTGGACGGCTCTGGTCCTGATCGCCCTCGCCCAGTTCATGGTGATCATGGACACCTCGATCATCGGCGTGGCCCTGCCCGAGATGCAGACGGAGCTGGGCTTCTCGCAGGAGAACCTGTCCTGGGTCTTCAACGCCTATGTCGTCGCCTTCGGTGGACTGCTGCTGCTCGGTGGCCGGCTCTCCGATCTGCTCGGCGCCAAGCGTCTGTTCGCTGCCGGCTGGGTGGTCCTGGCCATCGGGTCGGCGATCGCCGGGCTGGCCGGCGAGGCCTGGGTCGAACTGGTCGGCCGGGCCGTCCAGGGCGCAGGCTCCGCCCTGATCGCACCCGCCGCACTGACCCTGCTGATGACCCTGTTCGGCGGGCGGCCCAAGGAGCTCACCAAGGCGTTCGCCCTGTACGGGGCGGCAGCCCCGGCCGGTGGCACCGCGGGCGTATTCCTCGGCGGCCTGATCACCCAGTACGCCAGCTGGCAGTGGGTCTTCTGGATCAACATCCCGGTCGCGCTCGGCGTCCTGCTCGCCGTTCCCGGCGTGATGCCGGCCGGCGCCGCCCGCCGCGGTTCGGTCGACTGGCTCGGCGCGGTGACCGTCACCCTCGGTCTGGCCGTCTCCGTCTACGCCGTGGTCCGCGCCCCGGAGACCGGATGGGGCTCGCCGGCCACCTGGCTCGTACTGGCCGCCGGCCTGCTGCTCATAGGCGCGTTCGTCGCGATCCAGGCCAGGCGCCGCGCACCGCTGATGCGGATCGGCATCTGGCGCAGCCCCAACCTGGCCGGCGCCAACCTCGCCCAGTTGCTGATGGCGGCCGCGTGGATCCCGATGTGGTTCTTCCTCAACCTCTACCTACAGCAGGTGCTGGGGCTCGAAGCGTTCGCCTCGGGTGCCGCCCTGCTGCCGATGACCGCCGCCACCATGCTGATGATGGTCGTGCTGGCACCCCCGCTGATCGCCCGCTTCGGCCCGAAGCCGCTGATCGTCACCGGGCTGCTGGCCCTGGCGGCCGGCATGGTCTGGCTCTCCTTCGTCCGGCCCGACGGCAGTTTCGTCGTGGACGTCCTGCCCGCCTCGCTGCTCGCCGCGGCGGGTATGTCGCTCGCCTTCATACCGTCGCTGGGCACCGCGCTCGCCATCCCCGACCCGGCGGAGGGCGGCCTCGCCTCCGGCATCGTCAACACCAGCTACCAGGTCGGTTCGGCCCTCGGCCTGGCCGCGATGACCGCGGTCGCCGCCGCCAACGGTGCCGGTGAACCCGGCAACCCGCAGGCCCTCACCGACGGCTTCTCCGCCGCCTTCCTCGGCGCGGCCGCCCTCGCCCTGGCCGGGGCGCTCGCCTCCGCCTTCACCATCCGCACCACCGCCCCCGCCGGTGACGCCCAGGCCGCCGGGGAGAAGGCCTCCGCCGCCGGCTGACCCGGGCAATGCGCGGGACGCCGGACCGGAACCACGGGCCGGCGTCCTGCCGCTTGCGTCACCGGGGCGACGGGAAATCGCGCAAGCGGAAGCGCGGCGCTCCCGACGGGATCATGAACGGGCCACGTGGGCACGCCCCTGCGGCGTAGCCTTCGGACATGGCAGAGAGCAAGGTCCGCAAGGCTGCGGTCAAACCGGCGGTGAAGGCGGCTGTGAAGCCGGCGAAGCCGGAGTCGCGCCTGGCGATGGTGCGGCGGGCGCGGAAGATCAACCGCATCCTGGCGGAGACGTACCCGTACGCACATCCGGAACTGGACTTCGAGAATCCGTTCCAGCTGCTGGTGGCCACCGTGCTGTCGGCGCAGACGACGGACCTCCGGGTGAACCAGACCACGCCCGCCCTCTTCGCCGCCTACCCCACCCTCGAGGACATGGCCGCCGCCGTCCCGGAGGAGATGGAAGAGATCATTCGGCCGACCGGCTTCTTCCGGGCCAAGACCAGGTCGCTGCTGGGCCTCTCCGCGGCTCTCCGGGACAACTTCGGCGGCGAGGTGCCTGGACGCCTCGAGGATCTCGTGACGCTGCCGGGGGTCGGCCGCAAGACCGCCAACGTCGTCCTCGGCAACGCCTACGGCGTACCGGGCATCACGGTCGACACCCACTTCGGCCGGCTGGTCCGCCGCTGGAAGTGGACCGAGCAGGAGGACCCCGAGAAGGTCGAGGCGGAGATCGCGGAGATCTTCCCCAAGAGCGAGTGGACGATGCTCTCGCACCGCGTCGTCTTCCACGGCCGCCGTATCTGCCACGCCCGCAAGCCCGCCTGCGGCGCCTGCCCGGTCGCCCCGCTCTGTCCTTCGTACGGCGAGGGCGAGACCGACCCCGAGAAGGCCCGGAAACTTCTGAAGTACGAGATGGGGGGCCGGCCGGGCCAGCGGCTGAACCCGCCGCCGGACTACCCCGGCATACCCGCTCCCGCACTGGGCGCCGGCTGACACGGCCAGGCGCTCCGGAACGAAATGCGCGGGGACAGGCGTTGTGAGACGAGGGGTGCCTATGAAGACGCATGAACACAGCACGGAGCAGCACGGCGGGGAACGACAGCACGGCGAGGAACGACAGCACGGCGCGGAAAAGCACAGTCCCGAGCAGCAGCGTCGCGCGGAACAGCACGGTGCGGAGCAGCAGCGTCGGGCGGAACAGCACGGCAGGGACGCGGCGGCCGGACGCGAGGCGGCCATCGACGTCACGACCGAGGGCCTGCCCGGCTGGCTGGACCCCGTGGCCCACGCCGCGCGGATCGTCGAACCACAACAGCTCAGCCGCTTCCTGCCGCCCGAGAGCGGTGCGGGACGCCAGTCCGCCGTGCTCGTCCTGTTCGGCGAGGGCGCGCGCGGTCCGGAGCTGCTCCTCATGGAGCGCGCCGGAAGCCTGCGCTCCCATCCCGGCCAGCCGTCGTTCCCCGGCGGCTCGCTGGACCCCGAGGACGGCGACCAGGCGACGACGGGGCCGCTGAGGGCCGCACTGCGCGAGGCGGAGGAGGAGACGGGCCTCGATCCGCACGGGGTGCAGATCTTCGGCGTGCTGCCCCGGCTCTACATCCCCGTGAGCAGCTTCGTGGTGACGCCCGTACTCGGCTGGTGGCGCTCGCCCAGCCCGGTCGGCGTCGTCGACCCGGGCGAAACGGCCCGTGTCTTCACGGTGCCCGTGGCGGATCTCACGGACCCGGCCAACCGGGTGACGGCCATCCATCCCAGCGGCCACCGAGGCCCGGCATTTCTGGTCGAATCCGCACTCGTATGGGGGTTCACCGCAGGGGTGATCGACCGGATTCTGCACTTCGCGGGCTGGGAGCGCCCCTGGGACAGGGCCAAGCAGGTGCCGCTCGACTGGCGCGCATGACAGGCTGACACTCGTGCTCCACGGCTCCGGGTCCGCCCGGACCTCGGAGCCGTACGGGCCCGGTGACGAATCTGCGAGGCTATAGACGGTGAACGTGCTGGACATCCTGCTGCTGGCCGGCGCCGTGTGGTTCGCGGTGATCGGCTACCGCCAGGGTTTCGTCGTCGGCATTCTGTCGGTGATCGGGTTCCTGGGCGGCGGTCTCGTCGCCGTCTACCTGCTGCCCATCCTGTGGGACCAGATGACGGACGGCTCCGAGGTCTCCTCGACCGCCGCCATCGTCGCGGTCGTCATCGTGATCGTGTGCGCCTCGGTGGGCCAGGCCTTCACCACCCATCTGGGCAACAAGCTCCGCCGGTACATCACGTGGTCGCCCGCGCGCGCCCTCGACGCGACCGGCGGTGCCCTGGTCAATGTCGTCGCGATGCTGCTGGTGGCCTGGCTGATCGGTTCCGCGCTGGCCGGCACCTCTCTGCCGACGCTGGGCAAGGAGGTCCGTAACTCCTCCGTCCTGCTCGGCATTTCCCGGGTGATGCCGCCCCAGGCCTCCACCTGGTTCACGGACTTCTCCTCGGTCCTGGCGCAGAACGGCTTCCCGCAGGTCTTCAGCCCGTTCGCCAACGAGCCGATCACCGAAGTCAGCGCCCCCGACCCGGCTCTGGCCGGCAGCGCCGTCGCCGCCCGCGCCAAACAGTCCATCGTCAAGGTCGTCGGTACGGCCCCGAGCTGCGGCAAGGTCCTCGAAGGCACCGGATTCGTCTTCTCCGACCGCCGGGTCATGACCAACGCCCACGTCGTCGGCGGCGTCGACGAGCCGACTGTCCAGATCGGCGGCCAGGGACGGCTGTACGACGCGAAGGTCGTCCTCTACGACTGGCGGCGCGACATCGCCGTACTCGACGTACCGGACCTCGACGCGAAGCCGCTGCGGTTCACCGACACCGACCATGACGCCGAGACGGGCAACAGCGCCATCGTCGCGGGCTTCCCGGAGAACGGCTCGTACGACGTACGCTCCGCGCGGGTCCGCGCCCGTATCGACGCCAGCGGCCCCGACATCTACCACCGGGGCACCGTCCGCCGCGATGTGTACTCGCTCTACGCGACGGTCCGGCAGGGGAACTCGGGCGGTCCGCTGCTGACTCCCGAAGGCAAGGTGTACGGAGTCGTGTTCGCCAAGTCGCTCGACGACCCCGACACGGGGTACGCCCTGACGGCCGACGAGATCCGCCAGGACATCGCACAGGGCCGCACCGCCAACCAGCAGGTCGACAGCCAGGCCTGTGCGCTCTAGGTACGCCGACCCGGACAGAGCCGCCGGGAGCCGGCAGCCGGAAGACGTGAGCCGGAGGGCGTGAAGCCGGAGGGCGTGAAGCCGGAATGTGCTCGCCGAGATCGCGCCCTCCTGGAAACCGTCAGGCCCCTCTGGAAACCGTCAGGTCCCCCGGGACCCTACGGGCCTCGGGGGTCGCGTCGGCCCCGTGCGGATCCGTGGGTCATCCGCGCGGATGACGCAGCCGCGCCGAGACCCAGCGGGCCCGGCGGCGGAGAATGCGCGGAATGCCGAGCCGGGGATCATGCAGGACATGCATAGCGTGCACCCGGCCCGGGGGGCCGCCCCCCTCGTGAGTGCCCGGAACCGCCGTGGCGGTCGAGCGACGATTGCGTGCTGTGTCACCGAAGTCGTGCGTCCAGCCCATACCCGGACGTCTGCCCGTGACGCATGGTCGGTAACCGCCCATCCGTCAGCCAATTGGCCTATGCGTCAGGCAAGTGGCTGTTCGTAGGACACGCGTGCCTTTCGGTTAGCGGTCGGGCTCGGAATCCTTGAGCCAGCTGATGAGTTCGGCCGAGAATCCGGCCGGATCCTCCTCGTGGGGGAAGTGCCCGAGACCATCGAAAAGTCGCCACCGGTACGGTGCCTCGACATACTCGCCGGACCCCGCCGAACTCCGGGTGCGGACCGCCGGATCGAGTGAACCGTGCAGATGCAGCGTCGGCACCCGCACCGGCCGCTTCATGCGCCGGTTGAACTGGATGCCGTCCGGGCGCGCCAGCGAGCGCACCATCCAGCGGTACGGCTCGATCGAGCAGTGTGCCGTCGACGGAATGGACATGGCGCGCCGGTAGACGTCCACCGCCGCCTCGTCGGGGAAGTCGGCCGTCCCCGGCCCCGCCCATTCGCGGATCAGCCGGCCGACCAACGCCGCGTCGTCCGCCACGAGCTGACGCTCCGGCACCCATGGCCGCTGGAAACCCCAGATGTACGAACCGGCCCGGGACTGAGCGAAGTCGGAGAGCATCGAGGAGCGCCACCGCCGCGGATGGGGCATCGAGGAGACCACCAGCCGGCGCACCAGCTTCGGGCGCATCACCGCGGCCGTCCAGGCCAGGTAACCGCCCATGTCATGGCCGACCAGGGCGGCGTCCGGCTCGCCGAGCGACCTGATCACGCCGGTGATGTCGAGCGCCAGGTTGGCGGGGTCGTAACCCCGCGGCGTACGGTCGCTGCCGCCCACCCCGCGCAGGTCCATCGCGACGGCCCGGAAGCCGGCGTCGGCGAGCGCGGGAAGCTGATGGCGCCAGGTCCACCAGAACTGCGGGAAACCGTGCAGCAGGAGGACCAGCGGCCCTTCACCCATTTCGGCGATGTGGAAGCGGGCACCGTTGGCCGCGACATCACGGTGGGTCCAGGGGCCGTCGAGGCGCACGGGCCCGCCGGACGAGGCCGTGGGGCTCAGCCGGCCGGGAGGAGCCGGTGCGGCCGGGGCGGAGGCAGGGTCTGCCGGGCCGGCCGGCTCTTCGTGGCCCGCCCGGTCTTCCGGGCCGCCCACTGGGCCGAACGCGCTGGAATCGGGGACCGTCATGTGGACGAGCGTGCCACAGCCGACGACTTGTCCTGAACCGGACGGTTCTCGATGGCCTTGTCCGCAAGCGTGCTGCCACCCAGCGGCAGGATCGCGTCCGCGCCGATGCTCGCACGCGGGTGCGGCTTGACGCCCTGCAGCACGGCGGCGGTCTGCCTGGCCGACGCGATGGACTTCTCCGGCGGCTTGACCTTCTTGAACTTGGCGTAACCGAAGAGCGCGAGCAGGATCCCGAGCAGAATGAACGCGCCGCCCACGATCAGGAACGACCAGGCGAGGCCCAGCCCCAGGTTGTGGATTCCGTACGCGGCCGCGAAGCTCAGCACCGGGATCGCGAACAGGATCAGCACACCGGTGACGATGAACGCCACGCTGCCGATGACGCCGCGCTTGACGTCCTGCCGCACCTCGGCCTTGGCCAGGGCAATCTCGTCGTGCACCAGTGCCGACAGTTCGGCCGTCGCCGAGGCGACCAGCTGGCCGAGACTGCGGTCGGCGCTGCCCGCGTAATTGCCGGGGTCGCTCATCCCTGACTCCCTCTCCTGTTCAACACATCCGATGTCAGATCATGCCGGACTGTCCGGCTCACTGCTCGCTGCCCCCGCCAGTTGGGCAAGGCGGCGGTGCTCGGCCGCCTTCTTCTCGTAGATCGCGGCCATCCGCAGGTGGTACTGCGGGTCGTCCTGTTCGTAGATGTCCGGCACCCCGGAACCGTCCTCGTCGAGTTCCTCGGCATCGGACATCGCCCGGTATCTGCGTACCCGGAGTTTGAGCAGTACACCGGAGATTACGGCGGCAATCAGGGAGCCGAGCAGTACCGACGCCTTGATCTCGTTGATCATTTCGTCATTACCGGCGAAGGCGAGTTCGCCGATCAGCAGGGAGACGGTGAAGCCGATACCGGCGAGCGAGGCGACCGCGAAGACATCGGCCCAGGCCAGGTCCTTGTTCAGCTCCGCCTTGGTGAACCGGGCGGCCAGCCATGTTCCGCCGAAGATCCCTATGGTCTTGCCGACGACGAGTCCCAGAACGACACCGAGCGTTTCGGGCCGGGTGAACACGCCGGCCAGCGCGTCGCCGGAGAGCGATACCCCGGCGGCGAAGAGCGCGAACAGGGGAACGGCGACGCCGGCCGACAGCGGGCGGACCAGGTGCTCGATGCGTTCGCCGGGCGAGTGGTCCTCGCCGTCGCGCCGGGTGCAGCGCAGCATGAGCCCCATGGCGACACCGGCGATGGTGGCGTGGATGCCGCTGTTGTACATCAGCCCCCAGATGACCAGGGCGAGCGGTACGTAGATGTACCAGCCGCGCACATTCAGGCGCAGCAGCACATAGAAGACGGCCAGGCCGGCGAAGGCGCCGATGAGCGCGAGGAAGTCGATGTTCTCGGTGAAGAAGACCGCGATGATCAGGATGGCGAAGAGGTCGTCGACGACGGCGAGGGTCAGCAGGAACGCGCGGAGCGCGGACGGCAGCGAGGTGCCGATGACCGCGAGGACGGCGAGCGCGAAGGCGATGTCGGTGGCCGTGGGGACGGCCCAGCCGTCCATGGATCCGTCGCCGACCGTGTTCGCCAGGGCGTAGACCACGGCCGGTACGGCCATGCCGCAGAGCGCGGCGACGACCGGGAGGACGGCAGCCTTGGGATCGCGCAGCTCACCCGCGACGAGTTCGCGCTTGAGTTCGACGCCCGCGACGAAGAAGAAGACCGCGAGCAGTCCGTCGGCCGCCCAGTGCGCCACGGAGAGATGGAGACCCAGTGCTCCGGGCCCGAAGTGGAACTGGCTGACGGCCGAGTAGCTCGATCCGAAGGTGTTCGCCCAGACGAGCGCCGTCACGGCGGCGACCAGCAGGATGATTCCGCCGACGGTCTCCGTACGCAGGGCGTCGGCGAGGTAGTTCCGCTCGGGGAGCGACAGGCGCCCCAGGAAGGTGCGGCGGGAGGAAGGGGGTGCGGGGGTGGGCGCGGCCACGGGTGGAGACCTCCGGGTCGGTACGGCAGCGATGGCATGGCTGATGCACTTGCCGACCAGACTTCCCGGCACACCCTGTGGAGATTTCTTATCGTTTTATTAACCAGCTGCCACTGTACCTGGGGTGTGCGGGGCCGTATGCGGTGATCTTCACCCTAGATGCCCGAAGGGCATTCGGCGCGCTGCCGAATGCCCTTCGGGGATGTGTGCTGCTCGCCGGTTCACAGTCCTCGGACTTTCCCAGTCCTCGGACTCTCGGCCCATGGACTCTCAGTCCTCGGACGAGGAGGACGGCAGCTGGGTCTGGATGAGGTCCATGACCGAGGAGTCGGTCAGCGTCGTGACGTCCCCCAGGGCCCTGTTCTCCGCGACGTCACGCAGCAGGCGCCGCATGATCTTGCCCGAGCGGGTCTTGGGCAGCTCGGCCACCGGCATGATCCGCTTCGGCTTGGCGATCGGGCCGAGCGTCGTGCCGACGTGGTTGCGCAGCTCCGCGACCAGGTCGTCGGAAGCCGTCGCCGTACCTCGCAGGATCACGAACGCGACGATGGCCTGGCCGGTCGTCTCGTCCGCGGCGCCGACCACGGCGGCCTCGGCGACCGCCGGGTGCGACACGAGCGCCGACTCGACCTCGGTGGTCGAGATGTTGTGCCCGGACACCAGCATCACGTCGTCGACGCGGCCGAGCAGCCAGATGTCGCCGTCGTCGTCCTTCTTGGCACCGTCGCCCGCGAAGTACTTGCCCTCGAAGCGCGACCAGTAGGTGTCGAGGAACCGCTGGTCGTCGCGCCAGATGGTGCGCAGCATCGACGGCCACGGCTCGGTGAGGACCAGGTAGCCGCCTCCGCCGTCCGGGACCTCACGCGCCTCGTCGTCGACGACGGTGGCACTGATACCCGGCAGTGCGCGCTGGGCACTTCCCGGCTTGGTCTCCGTGACGCCGGGCAGCGGCGAGATCATCATCGCGCCCGTCTCGGTCTGCCACCAGGTGTCCACGATCGGGCACTTGTCGGCGCCGATGTGCTTGCGGTACCACATCCAGGCCTCGGGGTTGATCGGCTCACCGACCGAACCGAGGACGCGCAGCGACGACAGGTCGAACTTGGCGGGGATGTCGTCACCCCACTTCATGAACGTGCGGATCGCGGTCGGCGCGGTGTAGAGGATCGTGACGCCGTACTTCTGGACGATCTCCCAGAAGCGCCCCTGGTGCGGGGTGTCGGGCGTGCCCTCGTACATGACCTGCGTCGCACCGTTGGCCAGCGGGCCGTAGACGATGTAGGAGTGTCCGGTCACCCAGCCGATGTCGGCGGTGCACCAGTAGACGTCGGTCTCCGGCTTGAGGTCGAAGACCGCGTGGTGCGTGTACGCCGCCTGCGTGAGGTAACCGCCGGAGGTGTGCAGGATGCCCTTGGGCTTCCCGGTCGTGCCCGACGTGTAGAGGATGAAGAGCGGCTGCTCCGCCTCGAACGCCTCGGGGGTGTGCTCGGTGGACTGACGGGCGGTGATCTCGTGCCACCAGACGTCGCGTCCCTCGGTCCAGGCCGTGTCCTGGCCCGTCCGGCGGACGACGAGGACGTGCTCGACGCTGTCGATACGGGAGACGGCGTCGTCGACAGCGGGCTTGAGCGCTGAGGGCTTGCCGCGCCGGTAACCGCCGTCGGAGGTGATGACGACCTTCGCGTCCGCGTCCTGGATGCGGGTGGCGATGGCATCGGCGGAGAAGCCGCCGAAGACGACCGAGTGCGCGGCACCGATGCGGGCGCACGCCAGCATCGCGACGGCGGCCTCGGGGATCATCGGCAGGTAGACGGCGACGCGGTCGCCCTTGCCGACACCGAGCTCGGTGAGGGCGTTGGCGGCCCGCGAGACCTCGTCCTTCAGCTCTGCGTAGGTGATGGCCCGGCTGTCGCCGGGCTCGCCCTCGAAGTGGATGGCGACCCGGTCGCCGTTGCCCGCCTCGACGTGACGGTCCACGCAGTTGTACGCGACATTGAGCTTCCCGTCCGCGAACCACTTCGCGAAGGGCGGGTTGCTCCAGTCGAGCGTCTCCGTCGGCTCGGTGGCCCAGGTCAGGCGGCGGGCCTGCTCGGCCCAGAAGCCCAGCCGGTCCGCCTCGGCCTGCTCGTACGCCTCCGCTGTGACGTTGGCGTTCGCGGCCAGATCGGCAGGCGGTGCGAACCGCCGCTCCTCTTTGAGCAGATTGGCCAGACTTTCGTTGCTCACGACATCTCCCATTCCCAGGGTGTCCGTTGTGTCCCGGGGCATAGCTCATCAGGCCAGGGGCCGGGTGACAAGTGTCTGCCAGGAATTGGTTTAGACCTGTGTTTCGTGTATGGGGCCACGATCCCGCTTCCGCGGCGGGTGGAACGGTGCATCGGGGTGCCGTGCGGAGTGCGGTGTGCAGGGGTGAGCACGGTGCACGGTGCGCGGCGACGCGGAAGCGGGACCACAAGGTCTCACGGACCCGGAGTGCCTGCGGTTCAGGCGCCGGTACGAGCCAACTCGGCGGGATCGGCGGGATCGGCGGGATCGGCGGGATCGGCGGGATTGGCGGGACCGCACTGCCCGGATCTGGTGTGCGGGTCGTGGGGGTCGTGCAGCGTGTACGGGGCGTAGGGATCGGCCGGGCCGATCCGGCTGAACACCTCGTCGAGGCCGCTGCCGGCACTCGCGCCCTCGGCCAGGAGATACGACTGGGCCTCGGCCACGTGGAAATACATGCCGTGCAGTTGCAGCGTGCCTTCGGCGAGGCGTCGCGCCACCGAATCGTGGGCCCGCAGATGGTCGAGTTGCTGGACCACATTGGTGAGACAGAGCTGCTCCACCGCATCGGCAGGCAGCCGGCCGGAGATCCGGGCCCATACATGCTGTCGTGAGGCCATCCGCTCCAGGCTGGGGAGCCCGTGCCGAAGCCAGCGCCACAGAGAGGTCTCCGGAGTCTCCGGTCGGGAGCCGAGCAGCGCGTTCATCGCTCCGCAGCCGGAGTGGCCGCAGACAGTGATGGACTCGACGCCCAGCACATCCACCGCGTACTCGATCGCCGCACCGACCGAGTGGTCACCGGCCTCGGCTTCCGGTGGCGGTACGAGATTGCCGATGTTCCGCACGGTGAACAGGTCGCCGGGTCCACTTGCCGTGATCATGCTCGTCACCAGGCGGGAATCCGCGCAGGTGATGAACAGCTGGGACGGGCGCTGGCCCTCCTCAGCCAGTCGCGCCAGCTCCTCACGTACCAGCGGAGCCGTATTGCGCTGGAACGAGCTGAGACCGCTGACCAGACGGTGCCCACCGCTCAGGCGCGGGGGAGCAGGGGGGTGATCGGGTGTGTAGTCCGGTGCACGGCCGGGGGCCCGGCGGAGGTCGGCGCCGCCGACGATCGGCAGGGGCAAGGACGGGGCCGGAGCCGGGGGCGATGTCTGGGACCTGGTTTGGGGCTTGGCTGGGGACTTGGTTTGGGGCTTGGCTGTGGTCGTGTCCGGCTGTGGGGCCGGGCCATGGGCGGTGGCCGGAACCGTCGCGGCGTCCCGAGCGGGGTCGGGTGCCGCATCGGGCGCGGCAACGGGATCACTGCCGCTGCTGTGAGCGCGCAGGGCGGGGGGCGTATCCGGACCAGTGGCGACGCCCGTCGGGATGACCGCGGCTGCGTCGCCCCCGGCAATGCCACGGTCCGGGCTGCCTGCACTGTCTTCATGGCGTGTGCTGCCTGCGTTGAGGACCGTGGCGAGGCCGGTGGAGTCTCTGTCGGACCGGCCTGCGAGGACCCCGGCGAGGACCCCTGCGAGGGGCACGTGTTCGGGGCGGTCATGGCAGTGGTGGTTGCGCCAGGGCGTCCATGGGCGGCAGCAGGAGTGCGCTGCGGAGGCGGGCTCGGCGATCCGGCCGCCGGACCTGCCGGTGAAGACGACCCGGCCGCCGTGGGCGCCATGGGCGGTGCTCCAGTCCTGGATCGCCTCGTACGCGGCATGGTCCATGAAGAAGCCGTCCAGTTCGACGACCACGTCCGCGTCCTGGGGCAGCCGGCCCAGTGCCCGGCTGAGCCGTGGCACCGCCAGGAACGTCAACTGGCCTCGTACGACAACGAGGTGCTGCCCGTTCTGTTCGGAGACGGAGATCCTTGTCCGGGCCAGTCGGTGCAGGGCGACGGCCACAGCCACGGCGATGCCGATGACGACGCCCTTGAGGACGCCGAAGAGCAGTACACCGGTGATCGTCGCGCCGTACACCAGGAATTCCCGGTGCCTGTGGACGTTGCGGATGTGCGCGAAGCTCACCATCTGGACGCCGACCATCATCACGAGCGCACCGAGCGCGGCCAGCGGGATCCACTCCAGCGCGGTGACGAGCAGACCGGTGGCGAGCAGAACCCAGACGCCGTGCAGCACGGTGGAGGCACGGCCGGTCGCCCCGGCCCGTACATTCGCCGAGCTGCGCACGGCGCCGCCGGAGACCGCCAGACCACCCAGCAGGCCCGATACCGCGTTGGCGATGCCTTGCGCGCGCAGCTCCCGGTCGAGGTCGGAGCGTTTGACCGGCAGGGGTGCCGCGGTGAGGGTGGTCTCGTCGGAACCGGCGGTTCCGTCGCCCGGCCGGGTGCCGCCGGGCGGGCCGGTCGCTCCGGCCGAGCGCTCGCGGTTCCGGTCGGCGGCGAGCTTGTCCACGGCGACGGCGGCGAGCAGGGATTCCAAACTGGCCACCAGCATCATCGTGAATACAGCTGTGGCCAGTCCGAGCACCGGGCCCTGTGGCATCTCGGGCAGTGCGTGCGAGCGCCAGGACGGCAGATCGACGCGTGCGATCGACGGTGCCGCGAACGCCGCCACCGCCGTTGCCAGGGCAACGGACGCCAGGGCTGCCGGGACCCGGCGCAGGAGCCGCCCGGCCCGCCCCGGGAGCCGTGGCCACAGCACCAGAACCGCGATCGTGAGTGCACCGATCAGTGGTGCGGCCGGTCCGACGCGCTCCAACTGGGCAGGGAGGTGAAGGACGTTGGATACGGCGGTGCTCTGCGGTGAACCGCCGAGCACGATGTGCAGCTGAGCGAGTGCGATCGCCACGCCGATGCCGGCAAGGGTGCCGTGCACGATGGCGGGGCTGACGGCGAGCGCGCTGCGCGCCGTCCTCAGCGAACCCAGCAGGAGCTGCAGCAGGCCCGCGCCGATGGTGATCGCGCAGGTGGTGCGCCAGCCGTAGATCTGGATCAACTCGGCTGTCACCACGGTCAGTCCGGCGGACGGGCCGGACACCTGGAGCGGTGTCCCGCCCAGCAGTCCGGCGACGATGCCGCCGACCGCCGCGGAGATGAGGCCGGCTTCCAGGGGTGCGTCCATGGCGACGGCCAGGCCGAGCGACATGGGGATGGCGAGAAGAAAGACAGTGATCGATGCGGACAGATCGGCGCCCGCAATGCGGAATCGTCCACCGCGCTTCGGCGGCGGGCTGTGTGGTCGCTTGATCCCCGACGACCGGGGAGGGCGCGAACTTCGGGATGAGTGGTCATGACGAGTGGGGACGCAGGCAGACATGTTTCCCGTCTCCTCCGGGGCAGCGCGGTCGCGGAACGTGGGACGCGGCCGTGGGTCACGGCGTGCAGCGGCGGGATATCTCAACTCTCAGTAAACAGATCGTAATGGAGAGTAAAGATGCGTGTCCAGGATTACGGGCAAATGGTCCATTCAACCACCCATTCCAGTGAATAGGCAGCTTTTCGTGCGGCCTGTCGTCCGGATCTTTGTGCAGTGCGTGCGACTTTGACCGCGCCGTGTCGGCACCCGGCGCAAGCTACCTGCAAGGAAGAGGGTGGGCGGATGATGGCCGCCACGAAGAGGATCGCTTTGGGCGTCATGGCCCTTGTACTGCTCGCGGGAGCGGCAGGATGCGCCGGGTCGGGCTCCGGTTCGCCCGTGTCCGGCCCCGGTGTCGCGAACGGCGCCGCCGGAGCGAAGAAGAAGGCGCCCGAAGCGGCCCCCAAGAGCGCGCTCCGCCTCATCGGTGACGGTTCCACCGCGTTCACGGGCGCCCAGCCGAAGCAGCCGGCGGTGCAACGGCTGGCGCCGGGCCGTAAACCTCCGCAGTTCGTGGTGTTCTCGTGGGACGGTGCGGGGGAGGACAGCCAGCGACTCTTCTCGCACTTCCGCGAGGTGGGCAAGAAGTACCACGCGAACATGACGTACTTCCTCAGCGGCGTTTACCTGCTGCCCGAGTCGAAGCGCATGCGCTACGACCCGCCCAAGCACAACGCCGGCAGCTCCGACATCGGCTTCAACGACACGGAGGGCATCCGGAACACCCTCACCCAGATCCGCGGTGCCTGGCAGGACGGCAACGAGATCGGCACCCACTTCAACGGCCACTTCTGTGGCGAGGACGGTGGCGTCGGCACCTGGTCGGTCGAGGAGTGGAAGAGCGAGATCAACCAGGCCAAGTCCTTTGTGAAGGGCTGGAAGACGAACGACCCGGCCCTCGGCGGAGAGAAGGCGCTGCCCTTCGACTACGACAAGGAACTCATCGGCGGCCGCACCCCCTGCCTCGAGGGGCAGAAGAACATGGTGGCGGCGGCGCGATCCATGGGCTTCCGCTACGACTCCAGTGGAGTCAACGACCAGGTCTGGCCGAAGAAGAAGGGCGGCATCTGGGACCTGTCCATGCAGCTTGTCCCGGTGCCGGGGCGCGAGTTCGAGACGCTGTCGATGGACTACAACTTCATGTTCAACCAGTCCGGTACGACGCAGGGCGACCCCGACGAGCACGAGTACTGGGGCGATCAGATGCGCGACGGCCTGGTCCAGGCCTTCGGCCGCGCGTATGACGGAAACCGTGCACCACTGATCATCGGCAACCACTTCGAGTCCTGGAACGGCGGCACGTACATGCGCGCCATCGAGGAGACAATCGAGACGGTCTGCACCAAGGAGGACGTGCGCTGTGTGTCCTTCAAGCAGCTGGCGGACTGGCTGGACGCACAGGATCCGGCGGTGCTCGCGAAGCTCGGCACGCTGAAGGTCGGCAAGGCCCCGAAGGCCGGCTGGGCCGCGTATCTCGAGGGGGCTGCGAGCCCCGGCAAGGACGGGACCGCGACCAAGGCGCCCGCAGAATCCGCGGGGGAACCCGCCGACCGCTAAGGGCTGTCCGACGGATCCGGGCCGGGCATGCCCATGGTGAGGCCTTCGCCGGCGATGTCGTCACCGACTGCCGCCTTCCCGCCGGGTGCGGCTGCTGCGGACCGGCGCGACCGGCGCCGGGCGGACCTGTCTGGCCCGCCCGGCGCATCCGGCCGCCGAAGGAATGCCCGTTCCGGATCCGGCCGTGGCTTCGGGCGGTCAGGCCGGCTGTACGGCCTCGGCGTGGACGAGCCGCTCGTCCAGCACGAAAGCGGGGTCGACCTGGGCGGCCAGATCGGCCCCGGTCTTCTCGTTGCCCCAGCTCTCCGCGTTCTTCAGGTGGAAATGGACCATCTGCCGCGTGTACCGATCCCAGTCGCGCCGGGCGTACGAGTCCTCCGCGGCGTTCTGCAGGGACTGCAGGGCCATTCTGTTGTCCGCCTCGAGCAGCTCGAAACGGGCGGGGCGGCCCTTCTCCATGGCCCGCACCCAGTCGGAGTGGCCGACGGATACCAGCAGGTCGTCGCCGACCTCGTCGCGCAGGAACTCCAGGTCGTCCTCGCCCTGCACCTTGTTTCCGACGACCTTCAGCTCGACCCCGAAGTCCCGCGCGTACTCCTTGTACTGGCGGTAGACCGAGACTCCCTTGCGGGTCGGCTCGGCAATGAGAAAGGTCATGTCGAAACGGGTGAACATCCCGGAGGCGAACGAGTCCGAGCCGGCGGTCATGTCGACCACGACATACTCCTCGGGGCCGTCGACGAGGTGGTTCAGGCAGAGTTCGACTGCGCCAACCTTGGAGTGGTAGCACGCCACTCCCAGATCCGACTCGGTGAACGGCCCGGTGGCCATCAGCCGGATGTCCCCGTCGTCGAGCCGGACCGTGCGAGCACAGGCGTCGTAGACCGGGTTGTCCTCGCATACGCGCAGCAGCCGTGATCCCTCGCCCGGCGGCGTTGTCTTGATCATTGTCTCGGCGGAGGCGATGCGCGGGTTGCTGCCGCGCAGATACTCCTTGATCAGGGGCAGCTGCGCTCCCATGGCAGGCAGCGCAGCGGACTCCTCCTCGTCGAGGCCGAGGGCGGCCCCGAGGTGCTGGTTGATGTCGGCGTCCACCGCGACGACGTGGGCCTCATTGGCGGCAAGGTGGCGGATGAAGAGCGAGGACAGCGTGGTCTTGCCGCTGCCGCCCTTCCCTACAAAAGCGATCTTCATGTTCACCTAGGGTAGTCGAGCGATCGCGTTGCGCTGTTGAACTTCGTGAAGAAGGCCACTCGGACCTAGCGCCTGTGCGTCGGGCGCGTAGCCTCGCTACTTATGAGTACGACTTCCTCTGACCCGCTTGCCGCTCTGGGCGCTCTGCCGGGGGTGACCGATGCGGTGGACTCCGTGCGCAAGGCCGTCGACCGCGTCTACGGTCATCGAGTCATGCGGCGCCGCAGTAACGAGGTCACTGCGGAGGCGGCCCTGCGGGGTGCCCGCGGATCCGCCGCTCTCTCCGGCGCCGACTGGAATCTGGAGGAGGTGCGCAGGCGTACCGACTTCAGTGGTGACGGCGAGGCGCATGTGATCGGGGCGGCCTTGCGGTTGACCGCGGAGGCGGGCCAACTGCTTTCCATCTGGCGGCAGTCGCCGCTGCGAGTCCTGGCGCGCCTGCATCTCGTGGCGGCCGGCGGCGCCGCACCCGAAGACGCTGTGGGGAGGCCCCGGCTGGCGGGTGAGCCGGTGGACGAGCCTCTGATCGAAGCGCCGCTGCCGGATGCCGACGAGGTCGCCGGGCGGCTTGAAGGCCTCAGCGGGCTCATTCTTTCGGGGAGTGAGGCGCCCGCTCTGGTGACGGCTGCGGTCGTGCACGGCGAACTGCTCGCTCTTCGCCCCTTCGGCTCGTACAACGGCCTGGTGGCACGTACCGCTGAGCGCATCGTGCTGATCGGGAGCGGGCTGGACCCCAAGTCGATCTGCCCGGCCGAGGTGGGCCATGCCGAGCAGGGGTGGGCGGCCTATGTCGCGGCCTTCGAGGGCTATGCGTCGGGAACGCCGGAGGGTATGGCGCTCTGGATCGCCCACTGCGGGCGTGCGGCGGAGCTGGGGGTCAGGGAATCGACAGCGGTGTGCGAGGCTCTCCAGCGCGGCGCGGCGTAGCGCGGCGGAACGAGGGGCGTTCCCGTGGGCCGAGCGGCATTCCCGTGGGCCGAGCGGCATTCCCGCCGGCTCCCGGCCGCCCCGGCGAAATGGGTTGCGGCGGTACCGTCCTCGGTACCGCCGCTGGCATGTCCACCCAGTTACCAAGCGTCCTCGATATATGCCCATCAGGTCGGATGCTTAGCCCGTTCCTGGTGCGGCTGGCCCGTAATCGACGGGTCGACGTCGCGTGGGTGCCCGGTTTTCATGCGCGGTCCGTGGGGCCGTCTCTGCGTTACAGGTCATCCTCACGGATGTCCTTGGTCTCGCGGGCCGTTGAGTCCTTTGTACTCCCCGGGACGGGCGAGCGGTAGTGGAGGCCGCACTTCTTTACTTTTAGGTTCAATTACGGACGAGTCGGTTCAATCAGGTCGTGCGGGGCGATCGGATGGTGCGGAGCCGGTCCATGGGCCCGGGTCACGCGGAAACCGGGGCGGCTCGGCGCCGGGCGGTGTACCAGACGAGGCCCGCAGTGAGGGCGGCTGCGCCCACAGCAGCCGCGGCCATGAGCGCCGGACGTGGCGGCAGTGAGAGTGCGGGCACCCGCTGCTTGAGCCGGACGGGGCGGTCGAAGACGAGAATCGGCCATTCCCGGAGAGTCGCCTCGCGGCGCAGCGCGCGGTCGGGATTGACCGCGTGCGGGTGGCCGACGGACTCCAGCATCGGCACATCGGTCGCGGAGTCGCTGTACGCGTAGCAGCGGGCCAGGTCGTAGCCCTCCGACACGGCGAGCGCTCTGATGGCCTCGGCCTTCGTCGGCCCGTACGCGTAATACTCCACCTCGCCGGTGAAGCAGCCGTCGTCGCCTACGACCATGCGGGTGGCGACGACGCGGTCGGCGCCGAGCAGCTCGCCGATCGGTTCGACGACCTCGGCGCCCGAGGTCGAGACGATCACCACATCGCGTCCGGCGGTGTGATGTTCCTCGATGAGCGTCGCCGCTTCGTCATAGATGATCGGGTCGATCAGATCGTGCAGGGTCTCGGCGACGATTTCCTTCACCTGCTGCACGTTCCAGCCCTTGCAGAGCGCTGAGAGGTATTCGCGCATCCGCTCCATCTGGTCGTGATCCGCGCCCCCGGCAAGGAACACGAACTGTGCGTACGCGGTGCGCAGTACGGCGCGGCGGTTGATCAGTCCGCCTTGGTAGAAGGACTTGCTGAAGGTCAGCGTCGAAGACTTCGCAATGACCGTCTTGTCCAGGTCGAAGAAGGCTGCCGTGCGCGGCAAGAAGCGGTTTTCCACAAGGCAGAGCATAGGGGCCCACCATTCGGCGTAAACCCCGGCGCGTGGGTTTGCCTGAGAAGGGCCTCGGGTACACCATGGAAGTCACGGATCGTTCGCGACCGTGCTAACCCGGTCCGACTCCTCCCCCCCCCGAGTCGGCCGTGGGGACGACCCCCGCTCTCCCCCCCGGCGGGGGTCGTCGCATGTCCGGACGTGGTTCTGCCGCTCGGAATCAAGCACTTCTTCACCCTCCCGGCCGCGACGGCCCAGTTTTTCCCTCGATGTGCACCAGCATGCTTCGTCACGGTGCGTAATGGAAGGGGTGCTCTCCGGATGTCACCGGTGTGAGCTACGAAGTTATTCACAACGGTGGAGTTGTCCACCGTTTTTGAGCAAGATCCACACGATTCCCCGAAGCACTGCACCGTGATTCCACCCGTGAAGTCCGCGGGTCCGGAATCACCGTTCTCGGAACAGTCCGAGATCGCCGCGAACGGCGGTGAAGGTGAGTGAAGAAGGGGGTCGAGAGCGTGGCTGAATCCAGCGCACGGGATCGTCTGCCGGCCGTCGAGGCGCGACGGGGCGGACCGTTGATCGTGACCGAGGACGTGGAACTGCTCGACGATCTGCTGAGGCTGTGCGCGGCCGCCGGGGCGGAGCCCGAGGTTCATCACACGCTGCCCGACCGCAGGGGAGGCTGGGAGCAGGCCCCCATGGTTCTCGTCGGCGACGATGCGGCGGTGCGGTGCCGCGGGGCAGCACGCAGGCGGGGCGTGATGCTCGTGGGGCGGGACCAGGACGCCCCCGATGTCTGGCGCCGTGCCGTGGAGATCGGGGCCGAGTACGTGCTGCGGCTGCCCGATTCGGAGAACTGGCTCGTCGATCAGATTGCCAACGCGGCAGAAGGCGTCGGCCGGCCCGCTCTCACCGTCGGGGTGATCGGCGGCCGGGGTGGTGCCGGTGCTTCCACTCTCGCCTGTGCTCTGGCGGTGACCGCGGCGAGGATCGGGCGACGGACCATGCTGATCGACGGCGATCCGCTGGGCGGCGGCATCGATGTACTGCTCGGCGGCGAACGGGCGCAAGGAATGAGGTGGCCTGATTTCGCCCATTCCAAAGGGCGAGTCGGTGGCGGTGCCCTGGAGGAGTCGCTGCCCGCATTGCACGGCCTGCGGGTGCTCAGCTGGGGCCGCGACGACTGGGTGGTCATCCCGCCCCAGGCGATGCGGGCGGTTCTGGCCGCCGCGCGCAGGCTCGGCGGGGTGGTGGTGGTCGATCTGCCGCGCCGGGTGGACGAGGCAGCGGCCGAAGCTCTGGCGCAGCTGGATCTCGGCCTGGTGGTGGTCCCCGGGGAGCTGCGGGCTGTCGCGGCGGCGAAACGGGTGGCGTCGATGGCCGGGATGGTTCTCGACGACCTGCGTGTCGTAGCGCGTGGGCCGTACGCATCCGGACTCGACGAGCAATGGGTGGCTCACGCCATGGGGCTTCCGCTGGCCGGTGAGCTACCCGTGGAGGCGGGGCTGTCGGCCGAGCTGGACGCGGGGGCTCCCCCTGGCGGCAGTGCCCGCGGGCCGCTTGCCAGGTTCTGCTCCGAATTCTGGGACCGGGCCCTCGCCGGCGAGGGCGTCGGCAGGCCCGCTGCCGGAGGTGTGTCATGACCGAGGCCCTGCTCGACGCAGTGAGGCAGCGGCTGGCACAGAGCGGCGCCGCGCCGACCCCGGCCGGTGTCGCGGCCGCGCTGCGGGCGCAGGGACGGCTGCTCGGCGATGCCGAAGTGCTGGGGACGGCGGACGAGTTGCGTGGTGAGTTGATCGGGACCGGCGTGCTGGAACCACTCCTCGCCGATCCTGCGGTCACCGACGTCCTGGTGTCGGCCCCCGACCGGGTGTGGGTGGACCGTGGCGGCGGCCTCGAACTCACTGAGGTGACCTTCGCCGACGCGGCCGCGGTCCGCAGGCTTGCGCAGCGGCTCGCGGCCGTGGCGGGCCGGCGGCTCGACGACGCCAGGCCCTGGGTGGACGCGAGGCTTCCGGACGGGACCCGCATGCATGCCGTGCTGCCCCCGGTGTCGGTCGGATCGACGTGCCTGTCGCTGCGGGTGGTCAGGCCAAGGGCCTTCTCGCTGGGGGAGCTGGTCGAGGCGGGGACCGTTCCGCCAGGTGGCGACCGGTTGCTGAGGGCGTTGGTGGAGGCCCGGGTCTCCTACCTCATCAGCGGCGGGACCGGCGCGGGAAAGACAACGCTCCTTTCGAGCCTGCTGGGGGCGGTGGGGAACCGCGAGCGGATTGTGCTCGCCGAGGACTCGGCCGAGCTCCGGCCGGACCATCCGCACGTGGTGCGGCTCGAATCGCGCCCTGCGAATCAGGAGGGTGCCGGGCGGGTGACGCTCAGGGACCTGGTGCGACAGGCCCTGCGCATGCGCCCCGACAGGCTGGTGGTCGGGGAGGTGCGGGGTGCCGAGGTCACCGAACTGCTGGCCGCTCTGAACACTGGCCATGAAGGTGGTTGCGGGACGGTTCATGCCAACGCGGCCGAGCATGTCCCGGCCCGGCTGGAGGCCCTTGGGACCGCGGCCGGGCTGGACCGGACGGCGCTGCACAGCCAGTTGGCAGCGGCTCTGTCGGTGGTGGTTCATCTCGTACGGGACCGGACAGGGCGACGTCGGATCGCGGAGGTCCACGTGCTGGAGCGGGATGAGGCGGGGCTCGTGGTCACCGTACCGGCGCTGCGCTGGGGCGCGGAGGGATTCGAACGGGAGCGGGGCTGGGAGCGGTTGCGGTCGCTTGTCGGAGGCGGGCTGTGACCGGGGCGCCGGAGGCGGTGTACGGCGCGGCGCTGTGTGCGGGGGCGGCAGCCTGCCTGCTGTTGGCGGGACAGGGGCAGGGGCTGCGGAGAGCGCGGGTGCTGCTCGCGGACGGAGTCGCCGAGTCGCCGTTACGGGAGCGCTGGGCGAGCCGCCGGAGCCGGTTCCAGCAGTGTCTGAGGGACCGGCAGGAGTGGTTGTGCCTGCCGGTGGCCCTGGTCCTTGCCGTTCTCGGCGGGTCCGTGCTGCCGGTGATCGCGGGGGCCGTCGCGGTGCCCGTGGTGAGGCGGTGGCTGCGGGGAAGGCGGCTGCGCAAGGACCGGGAGCGTCGGGCCGACGGGGTGGTGGACCTGTGCGGTGCGCTGGTGGGTGAGCTGAGGGCCGGGCACGAGCCGGGGCAGGCGCTGCTCGTCGCCGTTCGCGGTACGGGGGTGCTGGGTGCGGCCGGGCCCGGGGTATCGGCCGCCGCGAGGTTCGGGGGCGATGTTCCGGGAGCGCTGGGACAGGCGGCGTGCCTGCCGGGACTGGACGGGCTGGCCGGAGTGGCTGCTTGCTGGCGGGTGGCGGTGGACGGCGGGGCAGGGCTTGCGGCCGGTCTGGACCGGCTGGAGGTCGCGCTACGGGCCGAGCGGCGTCGGCGGGAGGAGTTGCGGGCACAGCTGGCCGGAGCATGGTCGACGGTCGCGGTGCTGGCCTTGCTTCCGGTGCTCGGCATGGGGCTGGGGGCAGCGCTGGGGGCGGATCCGCTGAGGGTGTTGCTCCACAGTCCGGCTGGGTTGGTCTGTCTGGCGCTAGGTGGATTGCTGGAGGCGACCGGCCTTGTCTGGGCCGCCCGGATCGTCCGGGCCGGAGAAGCGGGATGACGGCCCTGGTCGGTGAAGTCGCCCGCACAGCGGGGGTGGCAGGGGCGGTGCTGGGTGTGCTTTCCCAGCTGGTCCTCTCGCTGGCGCGGCGCAGGACGGGGCGTCGTGTGCGGCGCCGGGGCCTGATGCTCCTTGCTGTGACTCCGGCAGCCTCCGCAGGTGGTCGGGGTCCGGCGGGCATGCGCCTGCTGCGGATCGGGATGCCGGTGTCCGTTGCCGGGGCCAGGCAGGGGGCGGCGGTGCTGGGCGCTGTGCTGACCGGCTGGATTCTGGTGGGCGGCCCGGCGGGGTGGGTGGCCGGTCTGGCGGCGGCGTACGGCACCTGGCGGTGGCAACGGGCTCGGCCGGGGCGGGCCCGGCGAGCCGCTGCCGCGCAGGCGTCCGGGGCGGCGGAGTCCGCCCGCCAGCTTCCGCTGGCAGCCGATCTGCTGGCGGCCTGCATCTCCGCCGGCGCAGGTCCGAGGGAGGCGGCCGAGGCGGTGGGTGAGTCGCTGGGCGGGCCGGTCGGCGAACAGCTTTCACGCACGGCGGCGGAGATCCGGCTCGGTGGCGATCCCGCCGTCGCCTGGGGGAGGTTCGGGGAGATACCGGGTGCTGCAGCTCTGGCCCGCTGCCTGGACCGGGCCGGCTCGACCGGCGCTCCCGCAGCGGAGCCGGTCTCCCGCCTCGCCGAAGGCATGAGGGCCGAGCGGGCGAGCGCGGCGGTGGCTCGGGCCCAGCGGGCAGGCGTTTTGATCACTGCGCCCGTTGGCCTCTGCTTCCTTCCCGCATTCCTGGTGATCGGGGTGGCGCCTGTGGTGATCGGGCTGGCGAAGGGATTGCTGCACTCCTGATCAGCCGAAAAGACGCTACTGAAGATGATTTCGACATGGAAAATGGATTTCGTGGGGGTATGGGAATGATGCAGAAAATCATGACCTGGATGCGAGGCGTGGCACGCAAGATCCGGGCGGACACCGGAATGACGACGTCCGAATACGCCGTGGGGACGATTGCTGCATGCGCGTTTGCCGCGGTGCTCTACAAGGTGGTCACCAGCGCACCGGTCATGGCGCAGTTGCAATCGCTGCTGAAGGGCGCACTCGATGCGAAATTCTGACGGCGGCACCACTGTGTTGACGGGATCCGGGACAAGGCGAGGACGGGAAGAGGCGGGTGCGGTCGCAGGGTGGGGCGACCGGGGCGCTGTGACGGCGGAGGCCGCGCTGGCGATTCCGGTGATGGCGGTCTTCGCCCTCGCTCTGGTGTGGGCGCTGATGGCCGCCTCGGCCCAGATCCGGTGTGTGGACGCGGCCCGGGCCGGTGCCCGGGCGGCAGCCCGCTCCGAACCGGAGGCGCAGGTGAAAGAGGCCGCACTCTCCGCGGCGCCGGACAGGGCCAGGGTCGAGTTGGCGCGGTCCGGGACGCTGTGGCGGGTCAGGGTGGTGGCGCCGGCGCCCGGTTCCGGCCCGCTCGCCGTCACGCTGAGCGCGGAGGCAGCGGCGGCGGCCGAGGACATGGCGGGGGCGACACCGTGATGCGGTCCGGTCCGCGCCCGGTGGCCCGGCTGCCGGGAGGGCCGCGCAGCCGCTGTCGGCAGGACCGGGGGCTGGCGACCGTGTGGGCTGCGGTCACCACGGCGACGCTGTGCACCGTGTTCGCCGTCGTTCTGGCCCTCGGGCAGGTGGTGGTGGCCCGGCACCGGGCCGGGGGCGCGGCCGACCTGGCGGCCCTGGCAGCGGCAGACCGGGCGCTGGAGGGCGTGGCGGCGGCCTGCCGGTCGGCCCAGGAGGTGGCCGGGGCGCAGGGAGCGGAGGTCGTGCGGTGCGCCGTGGAGGGAGAGGTGGCCGATGTGACGGCGAGAGTGCGCGTCGGGCCGTATGCGCCGGAGGTCAGGTCCCGGGCGGGCCCTGCGGAGGCGGCTCCCCCGCCTGCCGGTCCGTTGGGGCCCCGGGGACGTCCGCAGACCGGAGGAGTTCCGTGAGCAGGCGGACGGCGCCCCGCTTGTGCAGGGGTTCATTGCCGTTGCCGCACTTGGGGGACTGGATACAGGACGGGCAGCCCGCCTCGCACTCGCAGGATGCGATGGCCTGGCGCGTTGCGGTCAGCCAGCCGTGCGCGGTGTGGAACGCGCGTTCGGCGAAGCCGGCACCACCCGGATGGCCGTCGTACACGAAGACGGTGGGCAGCAAGGTGTCCGGATGCAGCGGTACGGACACACCGCCGATGTCCCAGCGGTCGCAGGTGGCGAAGAGCGGCAGCATTCCGATCGAAGCGTGCTCGGCGGCATGCAGCGCGCCGCCCAGGATCTCCGGATTGATGCGCGCGTTGTCGAGCTGGTCCTGGGTGACCGTCCACCAGACGGCACGGGTACGCAGGGTGCGGGGCGGCAGGTCCAGCTTGGTCTCACCGAGTACCTCGCCGGTGATCAGTTTGCGACGGAGGAAGGAGACGACCTGGTTGGTGACTTCGACGGAGCCGTAACAGAGCCTTCCGTCACCCCATGGGATCTGGGTGTCGGTCTCCAGGACGGTGATGGCCGTGGTGTCGCGCGCCGTCGTCGAGTACGGCGGATTCGCCTCCTCGACCAGCGCCACGGAGTCCTCCAGGTCCAGTTTCCGGACCAGGTAGGTGCGGCCCTGGTGGAGGTGGACGGCTCCCTCGTGAACGGCGGTGTGCGCGGCGGACTCATCGATGGTGCCCAGCAGTCTGCCGGTGCCCTCCTCGACGATCTGGACGGGGCGGCCGCCCTCGCCCCGGATGTCGGTGAGGTCGGCGGCCCGCTCGCGCCGGGTCCAGTGCCACCCGGACGGCCGTTTGCGCAGGAGCTTCGCGGTTTCCAGCTGTGGCAGCAGTTCGGCCACTGCGGGACCGAAGAGTTCGAGGTCGGATTCGGTCAGCGGCAGCTCCGCAGCAGCGGCGCACAGATGGGGGGCCAGGACGTACGGGTTGTCCGGGTCGAGGACGGTCGACTCCACGGGCTGCTGGAAGAGTGCCTCGGGATGGTGGACGAGGAAGGTGTCCAGCGGGTCGTCACGGGCCACCAGGATGGCCAGGGCGCCCTGGCCGGACCGCCCCGCACGGCCGGCCTGCTGCCACAGCGACGCCCTCGTGCCCGGGTAGCCCGCTATGACGACAGCGTCCAGCCCGGAGACGTCGATGCCGAGTTCGAGCGCGGTCGTGGCAGCCAGCCCGAGCAACTGGCCGGAGTGCAGTGCGCGTTCCAGGGCCCGGCGTTCCTCGGGGAGATATCCCCCGCGGTAGGCGGCGACACGCGCGGGCAGGGAGCGGTCGACTTCGGCGAGGCGTTCCTTGGCGATGACCGAGATGAGCTCGGCGCCGCGCCGGGAGCGTACGAAGGCGACCGACCGGACGCCCTGGACGGTGAGGTCGGTGAGGAGGTCGGCGGTTTCGGCCGTGGCGGTGCGGCGCACCGGGGCGCCCTTCTCGCCGTGCAGCTCGGTCAGGGGCGGCTCCCACAGGGCGAAGACCAGTTCGCCCCGCGGGGAGGCGTCGTCGGCGACCTCCGTGACCGGGAGACCGGTGAGACGCCCTGCCGCGACCGATGGCTCCGCCGACGTGGCGGAGGCGAGGAGGAAGACCGGATCGGCGCCGTACCGGGCACACAGGCGGCGGAGCCGGCGTACCACCTGGGCGACGTGGGAGCCGAAGACGCCCCGGTAGGTGTGGCACTCGTCGATGACGACGTAGCGCAGGGCACGAAGGAAGGAGGACCAGCGGGGGTGGGACGGGAGTATCCCGCGGTGCAGCATGTCGGGATTGGTGAGGACGTAGTTGGCGTACTGGCGTACCCACTCCCGTTCCTCGACAGGGGTGTCGCCGTCGTAGACGGCAGGCCGGATCCCGTTGCCCAGTGGAGCCGCGAGCTCTTTCACCGACCGTCTCTGGTCGGCTGCCAGGGCCTTGGTGGGGGCCAGGTAGAGAGCGGTCGCACCGCGGCCGTTAGGGGCTTCTGAGCCGTCCAGGAGGGCGCTGAGGACCGGCGCGAGGTAGGCCAGCGACTTGCCCGAGGCCGTTCCGGTGGCGATCACGACCGATTCGCCGTCCAACGCGTGTTCCGCGGCGGCTGCCTGGTGGGCCCAGGGGTGGTCGATTCCGGCCTTCTGGATGGCTGCGATCACTTCCGGACGGATGCGATCGGGCCAGATGGCATGGGTTCCCGCGCGCGGGGGCAAGTGCTCCGTATGAGTGATGCGCGCGGACCGGCCCGCCCCTGCGGCGAGCCGGTCGAGAACCACGTCGGGAGAGGGGTGGGAGCCCCCGCTCTCGGGGGGTCGGCTGGGGCGGTGATTCTTGGCCATCGACACCGAGTGTGTCACTGGCGAGACGGACAATGGTCCCAAGGCGTCGTGCATGGCTGCCGGTAAGTGATTGAATGCCATCGCGGCTGGCGATCCGTCCCCTGGCTCCGTCGGGGAGACCGAGGGGCGACCGCTCGATAGCAAGGTGCTGGAGGATCCGTGGACCTGTCCTTGTCGACTCGCAATGTGTCCGGCCCTGGTGGCGACCGTACGGTCGTCGAGGTCGGTGGCGAGATTGATGTGTATACCGCGCCCAAGCTGCGCGAGCAGTTGGTCGAGTTGGTGAATGACGGCAGCTACCACCTGGTTGTCGACATGGAAGGTGTCGATTTCCTCGACTCCACCGGCCTCGGCGTGCTCGTGGGCGGCTTGAAGCGCGTTCGGGCCCATGAGGGCTCGCTGCGCCTGGTGTGCAACCAGGAGCGCATTCTCAAGATTTTCCGGATCACCGGTCTGACCAAGGTGTTCCCGATTCACACCACGGTCGATGAGGCCGTTGCGGCAACCGACTGACGTGCGGCCCGCCGCTGGAAGGCTCCTGTAGCCGGTTCAGCGGCGGTCGGTGCGCCGGCGGCTTCGGAGGAAGACTGCGGGGGTGACGGTGGCCGTTCATCGGTGGCCGGTGATCCCGGTGGCCGGCGTTCGGCAGTCGGCTGTCACCCGTTTGGCGGTCATCGGCTGATTCATTTGCCGGCCGGTCGCTCACGTGATCGGATCAGCCGTCAGCCGTCAGCCGTCAGCCGTCAGCCGTCAGCCGTCAGCCGTCAGCCGTCAGCCGTCAGCCGTCAGCCGTCAGCCGTCAGCCGTCAGCCGTCAGGCCGTTCGGCCGTCAGTCGTCAGGCCGTTCGGCCGCTGCCGAATGGTGTCCGGATATTGCCCGTCGGGCCGGTGTCCGGTGGGTGTCGGACAGGTGGTGCGGGCCGACCGGTTCGACGGCTTCGGAGACAGATTTCAGGGGCACCGGACCACAGGGTCCGCTCCTGGAGTGCACATACGTACGTTCGAGGGGGATCGCATGGCCACCGTTGAACTCCGCTTCAGCGCCCAGCCCGAACACGTCAGAACGGCCCGCCTCGTGGCGGCAGCCGTGGCGCGCCGGGCCGGGGTGGACGAGGCCGTGCTCGACGAGGTCAGACTTGCCGTGGGCGAGGCCTGCAGCCGCGCTGTCGGTCTGCACCGCAGCCACGGCATCACGGCGCCCGTCACGGTCGTGCTGATCGAGGAGGAGAAGGCCTTCTCCATCGAGGTCGGCGACGAGGTGCCCGGCCCCGGCGCCGACGGGTCGGTACCCGGTGGCATCCCCGGACGCCACGCCGGTGCGCACGGCGTGGGACCGGACGAGCCGGAACCGGACGCCGACGGCGACGGTGAGGACGAGATGGGGCTCGCGGTCATCAGCGGCCTGGTCGACGACGTGGAAGTCAGATCCGGCGCGGACGGTGGAGTGATCCGGATGAGCTGGCCCAAGACGCCGGTGCCCGTGCTTCCCTGAGCGGAGCGCGTCGCGGGGCCGTGCCCGTCCGCATCGACGGTGCCGGCGGTCGTACCCGAATCGTTTTCCGAGGCCCTGCTGAGCAGGGCCTTTTTTCATTTGCGCTTGATCGGTGATCTACGGGCAATGCATCTGCCCCATTACTGCATTCGGTCCAGGCGGAGAACGCGATCAATTGTCGTTCGGTGGATGAAGGCCAATTACATTTACCGCGCACTGTTTTGATCGTGTTCCGCTCCCTACAATCCGTCCACGTCTTGAGCGCTGAGCGTCAAGGAGGACGTATGGCGGGATTCGGCACCACACCACTGGCAGAACTGACGCAGCTTTCCGCACTTTCCGACCCACCCACCACTCTCGCAGCCGCGGTACTCACCGACGAAAACCGCTTGATCGTGATCGTCATCGCGGTCGTCGCCGTCGCCGCGCTGCTCGTCGCACAGCTCCTGGTACGTCAGGTGCTGGCAGCCGGCGAGGGCACCGAGCGCATGAAGGAGATCGCGGCAGCCGTCCAGGAAGGCGCGAACGCCTATCTGGCCCGGCAGTTGCGCACGGTCGGCGTTTTCGCCGTCGTGGTCTTCTTCCTGCTTCTTCTGCTACCGGCCGACAACTGGTCGCAACGCGCGGGCCGTTCGCTGTTCTTCCTGGTGGGTGCGCTGTTTTCGGCGGCCACCGGATACATCGGGATGAGGCTTGCCGTACGGAGCAATGTCCGGGTGGCTGCCGCCGCGCGTGAGGCGACTCCGGCAGAAGGTGAACCGGAAAAGGATCTCACCGCCGTTTCGCACAAAGCGATGAAGATCGCATTCCGTACGGGCGGCGTGGTCGGCATGATCACTGTGGGCCTGGGGCTCCTGGGCGCGTCCTGCGTGGTCCTCGTCTACGCGGCCGACGCGCCCAAGGTGCTGGAGGGGTTCGGGCTCGGTGCGGCGCTGATCGCGATGTTCATGAGGGTCGGCGGCGGTATCTTCACCAAGGCAGCCGATGTCGGCGCCGACCTGGTCGGCAAGGTGGAACAGGGCATCCCGGAGGACGACCCGCGCAACGCCGCCACCATCGCCGACAACGTGGGCGACAACGTCGGGGACTGCGCGGGCATGGCCGCCGACCTCTTCGAGTCGTACGCCGTGACGCTGGTCGCCGCGCTCATCCTCGGCAAGGCCGCGTTCGGCGATTCGGGGCTGGCCTTTCCCCTGATCGTGCCGGCGATCGGCGTGGTCACCGCGATGATCGGCATCTTCGCCGTCGCTCCGCGGCGCTCCGACCGCAGCGGGATGACCGCCATCAACCGCGGATTCTTCATCTCCGCGGTGATCTCGCTCGTTCTGGTGGCTGTGGCGGTCTTCGTCTATCTGCCGTCCTCGTACGCCGGCCTTGACGGTGTCACCGACACGGCCATCACCTCGCACGGCGGTGACCCGCGGGTCTTCGCCCTTGTGGCCGTCGCCATCGGCATCGTGCTGGCAGCCCTGATCCAGCAGCTGACCGGCTACTTCACCGAGACCAGCCGGCGCCCTGTGAGGGACATCGGGAAGTCCTCACTGACCGGGCCGGCCACCGTGGTGCTCGCCGGCATCTCCATCGGGCTCGAGTCCGCCGTCTACACCGCGCTGCTGATCGGGCTCGGCGTCTACGGGGCGTTCCTGCTCGGCGGTACGTCGATCATGCTGGCACTGTTCGCGGTGGCGCTGGCCGGCACCGGTCTGCTGACCACCGTCGGTGTCATCGTCGCCATGGACACCTTCGGCCCGGTGTCCGACAACGCGCAGGGCATCGCCGAGATGTCCGGTGACGTCACCGGCGCCGGGGCGCAGGTCCTGACCGACCTGGACGCCGTCGGCAACACCACCAAGGCCATCACCAAGGGCATCGCCATCGCCACCGCGGTCCTGGCGGCAGCGGCGCTCTTCGGCTCCTACCGCGACGCGATCGCCACCGCGGTCGACGACGTCGGCGCCTCGGCCGGGGAGATGGGGCTGAGTCTGGACATCTCGCAGCCCAACAACCTGGTGGGTCTGATCCTCGGTGCCGCGGTCGTCTTCCTCTTCTCCGGACTGGCCATCAACGCGGTGTCCCGGTCCGCGGGCGCCGTGGTCTACGAGGTGCGGCGGCAGTTCCGTGAGCATCCCGGGATCATGGACTACACCGAGAAGCCGGAGTACGGGCGCGTCGTCGACATCTGCACCAAGGACGCGCTGCGCGAGCTGGCCACGCCTGGTCTGCTGGCGGTACTGGCGCCGATCGCGGTCGGTTTCACCTTCGGCGTCGGGGCCCTCGGCTCGTATCTGGCGGGGGCCATCGGCACCGGGACGCTGATGGCTGTCTTCCTCGCCAACTCCGGCGGCGCGTGGGACAACGCCAAGAAGCTCGTCGAGGACGGCCACTACGGCGGCAAGGGCAGCGACGCCCATGCCGCGACCGTTATCGGTGACACGGTCGGCGACCCCTTCAAGGACACGGCCGGGCCGGCGATCAACCCCCTGCTCAAGGTGATGAACCTGGTGGCCCTGCTCATCGCGCCCGCGGTGGTGCAGTTCAGCTATGGCGAGGACGCGAGCGCCGGGGTGCGCGCCGTGGTGGCGGCGCTCGCCATCGCGGTCATCGTCGGTGCGGTCTACGTCTCCAAGCGGCGCGGGATCGCCGTGGGGGACGAGGGCGACCCGGACGGCGGGGACGGAGGCGATTCCGCCAGGCCGGCCGACCCGGCAGCCGCTCGGTGAGCCGAGGCCCGGCAGGAGCGCACGCCTGCTAGGCGAGCCGTCGTCAGATCCTCAGAGAGCGGGCGGTCGCAGCATCCTGATGCTGCGTCCGCCCGTTAGCTCTGTTCGTACGAGTGGTGGTTCGCGCAGGCGTTCCCGTACTCGGGGGCCGTGTGGGTGAGTTGTATCTCCCTCATTTCCCTTGGTGCAAATGGCTGCAAAAGGTCACCCATCGGACGCCGGGCACCCGGATGGAGTGCGCTCGGCGTGTAAGTTCCGGGGCCGAGAGCCTTGGAAGGGACCAATCCGGTGAACAAGAAGCTTGCAGCCGCACTGTCCGGCGGTGCGGTACTGGTACTGACGCTGTCGGGCTGCAGCGACGACAGCGACGACAAGGTGAACGACTGGGCCAAGACGGTCTGCGACCAGGTCCAGCCCCAGCTGCAGAAGATCGCGAACGCCAACGCCTCCATCCAGCAGCAGACCGCCGACAACAGCAAGCCCGCCGATGTCCAGGAGACCGACTCGGCCGCCTTCCAGCAGATTTCGCAGGCGTACAAGGCGCTGGGTGCAGCGGTCGACTCCGCGGGTCCGCCGCCGGTCGACGACGGCGAGACGACGCAGAAGGAGGCCGTGAAGGAGCTCAACGCCTCCTCCGTGGCCTACGCGGATCTGCAGAAGAAGGTCGATGACCTCGACACGAAGGACCAGGCGAAGTTCGCCGACGGCCTCAAGGGCATCGCGGACGAACTGAACAAGATCAGCACCAATGGCGACGAGGCGCTGAAGAAGCTTCAGTCGGGCGAGGTCGGTACCGCGATGGCCAAGCAGAAGGGCTGCCAGAAGCCGACCGCCTCGGCGCCGCCTTCGGCCACCTCCTCGAAGGAGGCGTCGCCCTCGAAGGAGGCGTCCGCCTCGCCCAGCAAGAAGTCGTAACCGGGCCGCCTCCGGCCCCGGCGGCAGACCCGGACGCGCAGCCGTACGACCGCGGACCGGCGGGCGTACGAACGGCCCGGCGCCCCTGGTGGGACGCCGGGCCGCTGCCGTTTTCATCGGTCCCGTACCCCGGTGGGAGGGCCGGGCTGCCCGGCCTTGTCGTGGGTCCCGCGCTCGCGGTGGGAGGCGCGGGCTGCCGGAGTTGTCAGTGGGAGCCGTCACAATGGGTCACGTGAGTAAGACCAGCCTTCCCGCAGCAGACCACGCGACCCGGCTCCGCGAAGCCCTGCTCGCCGCCGCCTTCACAGCCGACGGGCTCCTCGACCTGCTCGGCGCACCCGCCTACGCCGCGCTTGCCCGGAGCGAGACGGTACCGGCGCTGCGTGCCACCCGGGGTGACGCGCCGCTCGACACGCTGGTGCGCCTCTTCCTGCTCCAGCGCGCGGTCCCGTCCGCGCGGGCGGCCGCAGTGCTGCCGCTGGCGGAGTGCCTGGCGGACGGCTGGCTGACCGAGGCGGACGGCGAGGTACGGGCGACCGTCGACGTGCGCCCGTACAGCGGGCCGGAGGACCAGGACTGGTTCATCGTCTCCGACCTGGGGTGCGCGGTGGGCGGCGCGGGCGGCATCGGTTCGCACGAGGAGGGCGTCGTCCTCGGTATCGGCGGGGCCTCCACCACCCTTGCCGGGATCACCGTGCGCAGGCCCGTCGGCTCCGCCCTGGACGTCGGTACGGGCTCGGGCATCCAGGCACTGCACGCCTCGCAGCACGCCACCCGGGTCACGGCCACCGATCTCAACCCGCGCGCCCTCGACTTCACCCGGCTCACCCTCGCCCTGTCCGGCGCCGCCCCGGCCGATCTGCGCGAGGGCTCCCTGTACGAGCCCGTGGCCACGGAGACGTACGACCTGATCGTCTCCAATCCCCCCTTCGTCATCTCGCCCGGCGCCCGGCTCACCTACCGCGACGGCGGCATGGCCGGCGACGACCTGTGCCGGACCCTGGTGCAGCAGACCGGCGACCGGCTGAACGAGGGCGGATACGCCCACTTCCTGGCCAACTGGCAGCACACCGAGGGCGAGGAGTGGCAGGACAGGCTGCGGTCCTGGGTGCCGTACGGCTGCGACGCCTGGATCGTGCAGCGAGAGGTGCAGGACGTCACTCAGTACGCGGAGCTGTGGCTGCGCGACAGCGGGGACCACCGTACGGACCCTGCACAGTACGCGGCGCGGTACGACGCCTGGCTGGACGAGTTCGAGGCCCGGGGGACCAGGGGAGTCGGCTTCGGCTGGATCACGCTGCGGAAGTCCGCCGCGGCCGCGGCCGGTGAACCCTCGGTCGTGATCGAGGAGTGGCCGCATGCGGTGGAGCAGCCGCTCGGACCCGCTGTCGAGGAGCACTTCGCCCGCCAGGACTATCTGCGGGAGCAGGACGACGCCGCGCTCCTGGCCGGCCACTTCACCCTGGCCGCCGAGGTCGTGCAGGAGCAGGTCGGGCTGCCGGGGGCGGAGGACCCCGAGCATGTGGTGCTGCGTCAGAACCGTGGGATGCGACGGGCGACGAAGGTCGACGCGGTGAGCGCCGGGTTCGCGGGCGTGTGCGACGGATCGCTGCCGGCCGGCCGGATCCTGGATGCCATCGCCCAGTTGATGAACGAGGACCCGGTGCTGCTGCGCGACCGTACCCCGCAGGCCATCCGGGTGCTGGTCGAAGAGGGCTTCCTGGAGCCGGTGCCCCCGGCCGGGCGGGCGGCCGGATGATCCGTATCGAGCTGGACGAGGCGACCCTCGGCGCGACGCGCATCGCCATCAGTCCGCTGTGGGACGCCTTCTGCAGCCTGCATCTCACGATGCCGCACCGCGTCCCGTCCCGGCCCTACGAGGAGTGGGTGGTGCGTGCCCGCGAGGTGCTGCGGGACGACGACCGGACGCATGCGCTGCGGCTGCTGATCGACGGCCCGCCGAGTTTTCCGGACTTCCTGCTGCCGCGGCCGGTCGGGGCCACCTCGGTCGAGGCGGAGCTCGACGCGGTCCGGGCCACGCCGGCCGACGTCGTACGGGCCGGGGTGGCCGCGCACTATGCGGGGCTCGAGGACCACCCCCGCATACGCCCGTATCTGACGGACCCCGAGGCGGCCTGCGCATCGCTGGCCGATGCCTATGCGGCCTACTGGGACGGTGCGATGGCGGCGCACTGGCCCACCATGCGCCGGGTCGTCGAGGACGAAGTCCTCATCCGCGCCAGGACCTTCGCGACCGAAGGCATCGACGCACTGTTCACCGGCCTGGAGAGCCGCGCCAAGTGGACACCTCCCGTCCTTGAACTCACCAAGCACATCGACGCGGAGTACCGGGCGGGCGAACGGCGGCTTCTGCTCGTACCGCTCGTCTTCGCCGAGGGCTGCCGGCTCTACTCCACCGACGACCCGGACGTCCTGGCCGTCTCCTTCCAGGCCCGGGGCGCGGGCGCCCTGCGCGAACGTTCCCCGGAGCAGCCGGACAGCGGCGACCGGCTCGGCCTTCTGTTCGGGCGGGGCCGCGCGTCGGTGCTGCGGCAGCTCGGCGGGCCGCTGACCACGGCCGGCATAGCCGACCGGCTGGGGCTCGCGCCGAGCACGGTGTCGGAGCATCTGTCGGTCCTCGCCGCCGCGGACGTCGTCACCCGGCACCGGATCGGCCGCAGCGTGTACTACCAGCTCACCGACACCGGCCGGGCCCTGCTGGCCCTGCTGTCCGGGGAGGACGTACTGCGCGCGGTCTCCTGAACCGGACCGCCGGGCCGGGCACGGGGGAAGGGGGCCGGGACGCGGTCCGGGACGATTCGGCGGCCCCCGAATAGATGGCGGGTGCGGTGGGGGCGGGCCTAGCGTCCCCGCCATGCTTGCGATCGAGGCGAAGAACCTGCGCCGCACCTACACCAGCCGGACCGGCTTTCTGCGTCCGCGCCGCACCGAGACCCAGGCCGTGCGGGGGGTCACCTTCGAAGTGGCGCGCGGCGAGCTCTTCGGACTCCTCGGTCCCAACGGCGCGGGCAAGACCACCACCATCAAGATGCTCAACACCCTGCTGCTGCCGACCTCCGGCACCGCCCGGGTGCTGGGCCACGACGTGGCGTCCGACCCCGTATCCGTACGCCGCAGGATCGGTTACGTGTTCGGCGGTGACCGGGGCCTGTACGACCGTCTCTCCGCCCTCGACAATCTGCGCTACTTCGCCGAGCTGTACGCCGTCGAGCCGCGCGAGCAGAAACGGCGGATAGCCGAACTGCTCGACCTGGTCGGCCTCGCCGGGCGGGAGAAGGAACGCGTCGAGGGGTACTCGCGAGGGATGCGGCAGCGGCTGCACATCGCGCGCGGCCTGCTCCACCGGCCCGACGTCCTGTTCCTCGACGAACCCTCCATCGGCGTGGACCCGGTGGCGGCCCGGGATCTGCGCCGAACCGTCGCCGATCTGCGGGCCGGCGGCACCACCGTGCTGCTGACCACCCACTACATGGCCGAGGCCGATGAACTCTGCGACCGCATCGCGGTCATCGCCGGCGGCACGATCAGGGCCCTGGGCACACCGGACCGGCTCAAGTCCCGGGTGCAGGAGCGCGGCATTCTGGAGATCGAGGCGTACGGGGCGGGCGAGGAGCACCTCGACCGCATCCGGGAGGTGGCGGGTGTGTGCGGGGTGGCCGCGGAGGACCGGGGCAGCCGACAGGCCGTCATCGTGCAGACCGAGCGGGGAGCGGAGCTGCACGCACAGGTACTGGCCGCGCTCGACGGCGTCAGGGTCGGACGCGTCCTCACGCGCGAACCCACGCTGGAGGACGCCTACATCGCGATCGTCGAGGAGGCGGAGGCGGAGGCGGAGAGCAGCGAGGAGGCGGAGAGCGGCGGGGAAGTGGAGACCGGCGCGGATTCGGACGTGGTGCGGGAGGCGGTCACCGGGCCCGGTCGGCCTGTTGGGGCCGGCCGCCCCACCGATGGGAGCGCGGCATGACCCCCGCAAGGGCCCTGCGCCTGACCGTCGTCGGAGTGCGTACCCATGTCTCGTACATGAGCCGTTCACCGCTCGAAATCACCTTCGCCGTTCTCGTGCCCCTGGTGTACGCGACCCTGGCCGTCTATCTCTTCCGTGCCGCCGACAACCCCGACGCGCTGCTCACGGCCGCCGTCGGGGCGGGGCTGATGGGCATCTGGTCGTCCGTGCTCTTCGGATCGGGCGGAGCGGTGCAGAACCAGCGCTGGCTCGGCACGTTGGAGACGCTGGTCGCCTCGCCCACACCTCTGTCCCTCGTGCTGCTGCCGATCACCCTGGCCACCGCCGTCATCGGCACGTACGCGATGGGGGCGACGGTGATCTGGGGCGCGGTGCTGTTCGATGTGCCGCTCGACTTCACCCACCCGTTGCTCTTCCTGGCCGCCGTACCCGTATGCGTCCTGTCGCTCGGGATGATGGGACTGCTGCTCGCCGCCACGTTCGTGCTGCTGCGCAACGCCAACGCGCTCGCCAACCCGCTGGACGCTCCCGTGTGGCTGCTGTCCGGGATGCTCGTGCCCGTCACCGTGCTGCCGGACTGGACGCGGCCCGTCTCCTGGGCGCTGCCCACCACCTGGGGTTCGCGCGCCGTGCACGCGGCCACGTCGGGTGGTGCGGGAGCCGGCGAGGTCCTGGTGCCCATGGCCGTGGCCCTTGGCCTCGGCATGCTGTACGCGCTGGTCGCCGTCCTGGTCCTGGGGCGCGTCGAACAGCGCGCGCGGGCCGCCGCCACGCTCTCCCTGGCCTGAGGCCTCATCCGCCTCCTCGGCCCCGAGGGGCCTCCTCCTTCCTTGTCCGAGGCCTCCTCTCCCCCGGCCTGAAGGCCCCTCACCCGGAGCCTCCACGGCTGAAGCTCCCCTGTCCGACATCAGGAGTCGCCCCGCCATGCCTGCCCATGCCCGCACACCGGCACCGTCCCCGGCCGTCACCGAACCGGACCCGGACCCGGACCCGAACCCGGACCCGGACTCCGTAATCGTGGCCCTCGGCCCCACCCCCGGCCTTCGCCGGAGGATCGTTTCCGCGCTGCGGCTCGTCGTGATCGGTGGCGCGCTGTCCTACCGCGCACTGTTCAACTGGACGACGCCGCCCATGTTCATCGGCACCCTGCTGGTCGGGCCACTGCTGCAACTGCTGTTCTTCGTCTTCCTCGGACGACAGCTCCAGGTCGCCGACGACCACTTCTATCTGCTCGGCAACGCCGTCGTCTCCGCGTCGACCGCGTGCGTGTACGGCGGCACGATGGCCGTTGCCAACGAACGCCGCTACGGAACGCTCGGCGCGGTGCTGCTGAGCCCCCGGAACCGGGCTCCGCTCTGGTTCGGCCGCGCTCTGCCGTATGTACTGAACGGCCTTGTCATCAGCGTCTTCACACTCTCCGCGGCTTGCCTTCTGCTCGGGCTCCGGATTCCGGTTGGGGCGCTTCCCGGACTGGCGGCGGTACTGCTCGCGGCTGCGGCGGGATGCTCGGCCTTCGGTCTGGCGCTGGGGGCGCTGGGACTGCGGTTCCGTGATGTGTTCCTCGTCTCGAACGTGGCCAGTTCCGTACTCCTGCTCCTGACCGGCGCGAACGTGCCTCGGGAGAACCTGCCGGGGTGGATGCGCGCCGTCGGTGACGTCCTGCCGATGACCCACGCGGCCGAGGCCGCACGTGAGTTGTCCGCCGGAGCGGGTCTCGACGGCCGGGGCATCGCCGCCGAACTCGTGACAGGGGCGGGATACGTGCTGCTCGCCCTGGTGCTGCTGGCGGTGTTCGAACGGGGCAGCAGGCGGCGCGCGACGCTCGACGTGATGTGAGGGGCGTGATGTGAGGGGCGTGAGGCGAATGACGTGGGGTGATTGACGTGATGTGAATTCGGCCATGGCCGGCCGTGCGGCCGCGGTGACGTGTCCACCGCGGCTCGGCTGTTCACCCGGAGTTCGCGTCTGCGACGTTCCGCGGTGGGAGTCTCCCCACGAATCCGAGCGGCACCGCGCCGGCAACCGTGCCGGGCCGCACCGGCGGGACTGGGAGGCGTACGGGTATGGAGAGCGGACCTGCTGTCTTCGCCGGAACGGCGTTCGCGCTGTTCGGCGCCGCATTGCTGCTGTGGACGGGGGCGCGCGTGCTGCACCGTGCGCCGGTGGCGCACGGGGTGAGCCCCGTTGTCTCCACCGCACTCGCCACTGTGTTCGGCGTACTTTTTCTCGTTCTCGGGGTGTGGTGCCTCACCCGCGTCTGAACCCGCTCGGGCCCCGGCCCGCCCGGCCCGGACCGGGAACACGCCCGGACCGCCCGCCCCTCGCCCCCGGCACCCGCAGAGCAGCCACGGCGCCGCCGAAACCCGCAGGCAGCGGCCGTGCACAGGACGGACCGAGCGGGCCGGGCGGCAGGAATGGCGGAAGTCGGGTTACCGTTCGAGTGGCCGTTGCGGGCTTTTGCCGTTTGACACGGGGGCGGGTTGTACCGTCACACTCCGCAGCGACAGCACTGTCGGCAGCGCCATCGCGCTGCCCGGATGCCCATCGAGCGTCGACCGGAGAGAAGAGCGAAGTTGTCCCCGACCAGCGAGACCGCACAGGGCGGCCGCCGACTCGTCATCGTCGAGTCGCCTGCCAAGGCGAAGACGATCAAGGGCTATCTCGGCCCCGGATACGTCGTCGAGGCGAGCGTCGGGCACATCCGCGACCTGCCGAACGGCGCCGCCGAGGTGCCCGACGAGTACACCGGCGAGGTACGCCGTCTCGGCGTCGACGTCGACAATGACTTCCAGCCGATCTATGTCGTCAATGCCGACAAGAAGGCCCAGGTCAGGAAGCTCAAGCAGCTGCTGGCCGAGTCCGACGAACTCTTCCTCGCCACCGATGAGGACCGCGAGGGCGAAGCCATCGCGTGGCACCTGCAGGAAGTGCTCAAGCCTAAGGTCCCGGTCCACCGGATGGTCTTCCACGAGATCACCAAGGACGCGATCCGGGCCGCCGTCGCCAACCCGCGCGAGCTCAACCAGCGCATGGTCGACGCCCAGGAGACCCGTCGTATCCTCGACCGCCTCTACGGCTACGAGGTCTCGCCGGTCCTGTGGAAGAAGGTCATGCCGCGGCTCTCCGCGGGCCGTGTCCAGTCCGTCGCCACCCGCCTCGTCGTCGAACGGGAGCGCGAGCGCATCGCCTTCCGGTCCGCCGAGTACTGGGATCTGACCGGCACCTTCGCCACCGGGCGCTCCGGTGACGCCTCCGACCCCTCGACGCTCACCGCCCGCCTCAGCGCGGTCGACGGGCGCCGCATCGCACAGGGCCGTGACTTCGGTCCCGACGGGCAGCTCAAGGCCGGCTCCGCCCAGACACTGCACCTGGACGAGACGAACGCCCGCGCCCTGGCCGCCGCGCTCGCCGACTCCACGTTCGCCGTGCGGTCCGTCGAGTCGAAGCCGTACCGCCGTTCCCCGTACGCCCCCTTCCGCACCACGACCCTCCAGCAGGAGGCGAGCCGGAAGCTGGGCTTCGGGGCCAAGGCCACCATGCAGGTCGCGCAGAAGCTGTACGAGAACGGCTTCATCACCTACATGCGTACCGACTCCACGACCCTCTCGGACACCGCGATCACCGCGGCCCGGGCCCAGGTCACGCAGTTGTACGGGGCGAACTACCTGCCGGACAAGCCCCGCACGTACGCCGGCAAGGTCAAGAACGCGCAGGAGGCGCACGAGGCGATCCGCCCCTCCGGCGACCGCTTCCGCACCCCGGCCGAGACCGGCCTCACCGGCGACCAGTTCCGGCTCTACGAGCTGATCTGGAAGCGGACCGTCGCCTCCCAGATGAAGGACGCGGTCGGCAACTCCGTCACCGTCAAGATCGGCGGCCGGGCGAGCGACGGCCGGGACGCCGAGTTCTCCGCCTCCGGCAAGACGATCACCTTCCACGGCTTCATGAAGGCGTACGTCGAAGGCGCCGACGACCCGAACGCCGAGCTCGACGACCGTGAGCGCCGGTTGCCGCAGGTCGCCGAGGGCGACGCGCTGTCCGCCGACGAGATCACCGTCGACGGCCACGCGACCAAGCCGCCGGCCCGCTACACCGAGGCCTCGCTGGTCAAGGAGCTCGAAGAGCGCGAGATCGGCCGCCCGTCGACGTACGCCTCGATCATCGGGACGATTCTCGACCGCGGCTATGTCTTCAAGAAGGGCACGGCGCTCGTACCGTCGTTCCTCTCGTTCGCCGTGGTCAACCTGCTGGAGAAGCACTTCGGCCGGCTCGTGGACTACGACTTCACGGCCCGCATGGAGGACGACCTCGACCGCATCGCCCGCGGTGAGGCCCAGTCCGTGCCGTGGCTGAAGCGCTTCTACTTCGGTGCGCAGGACGGCGACGACACGGCCGGTGCCGGAAAGGCCTCCGACGCGGGCAACGGCGACGGCGACCACCTCGGCGGGCTCAAGGAGCTCGTCACCGACCTCGGCGCGATCGACGCCCGGGAGATCTCCTCGTTCCCCGTCGGCAACGACATCAAGCTCCGCGTCGGCCGCTACGGCCCGTACATCGAGCGCGGCGAGAAGGACTCCGAGGGCCACCAGCGCGCGGACGTCCCCGAGGAGCTGGCACCCGACGAGCTGTCCGTCGAGTACGCGGAGGAGCTGCTGGCCAAGCCGAGCGGCGACTTCGAACTCGGTGCGGACCCGGTGAGCGGGAACCAGATCATCGCCAAGGACGGGCGCTACGGCCCGTACGTCACCGAGGTGCTGCCCGAGGGCACCCCGAAGACCGGCAAGAACGCGGTGAAGCCGCGGACGGCCTCGTTGTTCAAGTCGATGTCGCTCGACACGGTGACGCTGGCCGACGCGCTGAAGCTGATGTCGCTGCCGCGTGTCGTCGGCGAGGACGCCGAAGGTGTCGAGATCACCGCGCAGAACGGCCGCTACGGCCCGTACCTGAAGAAGGGCACGGACTCGAGGTCGCTCACCTCCGAGGACCAGCTCTTCGACATCACGCTCGACGAGGCGCTGGCGATCTACGCCCAGCCGAAGCAACGCGGCCGCGCCGCCGCCAAGCCGCCGCTGAAGGAGCTGGGCACGGACCCGGTGAGCGGTGCTCCGGTCGTCGTCAAGGACGGGCGCTTCGGCGCGTACGTCACCGACGGTGAGACGAACGCGACGCTGCGGACCGACGACAGCGTCGAGGACATCACGCCGGAGCGCGGCTACGAGCTGCTCGCCGAGAAGCGGGCCAAGGGGCCCGCCAAGAAGAAGACGGCGAAGAAGGCCCCGGCGAAGAAGGCTCCTGCAAAGAAGGCGCCGGCCAAGAAGGCGACCGCGGCGAAGAAGACTGCTACGGCCGCCAAGAAGACCGCGGCGAAGAAGACGACTGCGGCGAAGAAGACGACTACTGCGGCGAAGAAGACGGCTTCTTCCTCGGCTTCTTCCTCGGCTTCTGCGGAGGACTGACCTTCCCGGAGCCCCTGGGCTCCTGAACGCCGGAGGGGCTGGACGAGTGTCCAGCCCCTCCGGCGTTGCTGCGTTTCCGTTCCCGGGACGGTGGGGCGGTGGGGCGGTGGGGCGGTTGGGAGGGGGCGCCTGCGGCGGGCCGTGTCCCCTCCCCGCCCCTTCCCGTAACCGGGGGCTCCGCCCCCGGACCCCTGCTCCTCAAACGCCGGAGGGGCTGAATGGGGCGAAGGGGCTGAATGAGGCGGAGGGGCCGGGGGAGAGACCCCTCGGGTCCTGCGGGTCCCTCGGGTCCCTCGGGTCCTGCGGGTCCCTCGGGTCCCTCGGGTCCTGCGGGTCCGGCGGGGGCCGGCGGGGTTCTGCGGGATCCTGCGTAGTTCTGCAGGGTTCTGCGGGTGGAAACTGTTCCGGGCGGCAGGCCGGATCGGTGCGTCGACGGTCGTATGTTCGGACGCGGACCCCGGGCATGGCCCCGCTCCCGATAGGCTGGGCGGATGACGCGAGCCGAGCAGCCAACGGTCGTGAGCCCCACCTCCGACACACTTGCCGCAGACTCACGCGAGCGCGCCGTACGAGCACTGTTGCGTGTTCCCCCGCTGAAGCGGTTGTGGAGCGCCCAGCTCGTCGGCAGTACCGGCGATGCACTCGCCCTTCTCGTGCTGGTGTTGCTGTCGCTGCAAGCGGCGGTCCTTGAGGGCTCATTCGGATCCGGATACCGCGGGGCGGCCTTCGCCGTCGCCGCCGTGTTCGGTGCCCGGATTATTTCCACCCTGCTCTTCGGAGCCGTACTCCTGGGGCCTTTGACGACCCTGACGGCGCCGGGAGGGCCGCTCGACCGGCGGTGGCTGATGATCGGCGCCGACGGGCTGCGGCTCGCGCTGCTGGTCGTCGCGCCCCTGTGGATCGACTGGACGCCCGACAAGGCGCTCATGATGATCCTGATCACCGTCTTCGTCACCGGTGCCGGCGAACGCCTGTGGACGATCGCGAAGGACGGCGCAGCGCCCGCGCTGCTGCCCGCCCCGCCGATCGAGGGCGCCGCGGTGCGCCCGCTGCCGGACCACCTCGACGCGCTGCGCCGGCTGTCGCTGCGTACGGACTTCGTTGCCGTGCCCGCCGCCGCGGCCGTTCTGCTGGTCGCCACGCTCGTCGGCAATCTGCTGGGCTCCGGCCTCGACTGGTTCTCCTTCCACCAGGCGGCCCTCGGCTCGTACGTCGCGGCCGGACTGTTCTCCGCCTCCATCTCCACCCTGTACTTCCTGGAACTGCCCGGTTCGCCGACGCCCCGCCCGCGCTCGCCCCTGGAGGGCCTGCGCCGGCCGTCCACCGGGAGCGGACCCGACAAGGGCCGTACCGGCGCCGTACCGCTGATCGTCGCCACCTGCGCCGCGGTCGCCGGAGCGATCGCGGCCGCGGCCGCTGTCGCCGTACTGCACGCCGCCGACCTGGGCGGCGGCCCCGCCACCCTCGCCCTGCTGATCCTCGCCCTGACCGGCGGCACGGGCATCGGCATCCGCACCGCGCAGAAGGTCCTGCCGACCCTGTCGAGGCGGCGGCTGCTCTCCCTGGCCACCGCCGTCACCGGGATCGCGCTCCTGGCGATGGGCCTGGTCCCGGACACGGCGACCGTCGTCCTGCTCGCCGTGCTCGCCGGTTACGCGGCGGGTGTCGCCGCGAACACCGGACACGTCCTCGTCGATCAGGAGACCGAGGAGGTCCGCCGGGCCAGGGCCACCGAGCACCTCCAGGCCGTCGTCCGGGTCCTGATCGCACTCGGTGCCGTCGGCGGCCCGCTGGTGGCCGCGGCCATCGGCACCCACCGGCTGACCGCGGGCGACTTCGTCTTCGCCCACGGCGGCGCGGCGTTCACCCTGATGCTCACCGGCGCCCTGCTGCTGCCCGTCGCCGTGATCGTCCTCGCGAAGACGGACGACCGCGCCGGCGTACCCCTGCGCCGCGATCTGCGCGAGGCGCTGCGCGGCGGCGACCCGGCGGTCGCCCCTTCCTCGACCGGCTTCTTCCTCGCCCTGGAGGGCGGCGACGGAGCGGGCAAGTCCACCCAGGTCGAGGCGCTCGCCGAGTGGATCCGGGCCAAGGGCCACGAGGTCGTCGTCACCCGTGAACCGGGTGCGACCCCGGTCGGCAAGCGGCTGCGCTCGATCCTGCTCGACGTGTCGTCGGCCGGGCTCTCCAACCGTGCCGAGGCTCTGCTGTACGCCGCCGACCGCGCCGAGCACGTCGACTCGGTCGTGCGTCCGGCGCTGGAGCGGGGCGCGATCGTCATCTCCGACCGCTACATCGACTCCTCGGTCGCCTACCAGGGCGCGGGCCGCGATCTCGCACCGACCGAGATCGCGCGGATCTCGCGCTGGGCCACGAGCGGGCTCGTACCGCATCTGACGGTGCTCCTGGACGTGGACCCGGAGACCGCGAGGGAACGGTTCACCGAGGCGCCCGACCGGCTGGAGTCCGAGCCGCCCGAGTTCCACGCCCGGGTGCGGTCCGGCTTCCTGACCCTGGCCGCCGCCGACCCGACGCGCTACCTGGTGGTGGACGCCGGCCAGGAACCGGAGGCGATCACCACGGTCGTACGTCACCGGCTCGACCACCTCCTTCCGCTCTCCGAGGCCGAGATCAAGGCCCGCGAAGAGGCGCGCAAGGCCGCCGAGGAAGAGGCCAGGCGCCTCGCCGAGGAGGAGGCCGCCCGCAAGGCGGAGGAGGAGCGCCTGGAGCGCGAGCGGCAGGAACAGCTCGCCAAGCTCCGTGCCGAGGAGGAGGAGCGCAAGCGCCGCGAGGAGGAGGAAGCGCGCCGCCGCGAGGCCGAACGCCAGGCGGAAGAGGCCCGGCAGCGCGCCGAGGAGGCCCGCCGCGTCGCCGAGGAGGAGCGGGCCCGGGTCGAGGCCGAGGACGCGGCCCGCGAGGCCGAGCAGGCCAGGCTCCGCCGCCAGGCCGAGGAGGAGGCCAGGCTGCGCCAGGAGGCCGAGGCCCGGCGCCTGGAGAAGCAGCGCAAGGCCGAGGAGGCCCTGCTGCGGGCCGAGGCGGCCCGCAGGCAGGCGGAGGCCGAGGCGGCCGCCGCAGCGGAGACGGCCCGCGCCCAGGCGCAGGCCGAGGCGGATGCGGAAGCGGCTGAGAAGGCGTCCCGGGCGTCCTCGCAGTCCTCGTCCGCTTCGTCTTCCTCGCAGTCCTCGCAGTCCTCGCCTTCCTCGCCTTCCGTGCCGGACAACGAGCTGACGGTGCCGACGCCGATCGTCAACCCGAACGAGATCACCCAGCCGGTGCCTTCCCCGGCGGACCAGCCGTCGGGTTCCTCCCTGTCGCGGTTCTCCTCGCCGTCCGACACCTGGCCCGCGGACGAGGCCGAGACGGCGATGCTCCCGAAGACGGTCGATCCGTCCTCGCGTGCCGGTGCACGGGACGCGGCGGGGGCGGCGGACGAGACGACGGTGCTGCCGCAGTTCCGGGACACGGGACGAGGCGCGGGACGGGACTCCGTACGGGACGCCGATCCCGTCGACCGGGTGCCGCGGGGCATCTTCCGGGACGAGCGCCCGGCAGGCTCCGTACCGGAAGGCGAGAACGAGCGCACCCGCGAGCTGCCGCAGATCACCGACCCGCACGCCGACCGGCAGCCGGTCCAGGACCAGCAGGAGCGCTCCGGCCGGTCCCGGCGCCCCCGCCCCGACTGGGCGGAGGAGACCCCGCTGGACGATCTGCCGACGCTCGCGGACGAACTGCTCGGCGACCACGACGACGAGGGCCCCGAGTCCTCGGGCCGGGGACGCCGCCCGCGCCGCTGATCAGGGACGAGGAACGGGACGTCGGGGGGCCGCGCGAACACGCGAGGCCCCCCGACCGCGTCGGGCCTCCGGTCCGGCGCCGGACTTCCGTCTGCCGGGATTGTCAGCACCGTCCCCCACAATGGGAAGCGGATCGACGCACACCAGCGAAAGGGCGATGACCTCATGTCCGTATGGGACGACCTGGTCGGCCAGGACCGGGTGCAGGAGCAGCTCGGTGCCGCCGCCCGGGACGCCGACGTACTGGTCACCGCCATCTCCGCGGGAGAGCCGGTGCCGCCCGGCTCGAAGATGACCCACGCCTGGCTGTTCACCGGGCCCCCGGGCTCCGGACGCTCCACCGCCGCGCGCGCCTTCGCCGCCGCCCTGCAGTGCACCAGCCCGGACCGCGCCCTGGGCGGGGCGCCGGGCTGCGGATTCTGCGACGGCTGTCACACCAGCCTGATCGGTACGCATGCCGATGTCGACGTGATCCGCACCGATCTGCTCTCCATCGGTGTGAAGGAGACCCGTGAGCTGGTCCGCCGTGCCCAGCTCTCGCCGGCCGTCGGGCGCTGGCAGGTCATCGTCATGGAGGACGCCGACCGCCTCACCGAGGGCGCGGGCAATGTGCTGCTGAAAGCGGTCGAGGAGCCCGCGCCGCGTACGGTGTGGCTCCTGTGCGCACCCTCGCTCGAGGACGTACTGCCCACGATCCGTTCCCGTTGCCGCCACCTCACGCTGCGCACCCCGTCCGTCGACGCCGTCGCCGACGTCCTGATCCGGCGCGACGGCATCGATCCGGAGCGGGCCGCGGCCGCCTCCCGTGCCACGCAGGGGCACATCGGCAGGGCCCGCCGCCTCGCCACCGACGAGCGGGCCCGTTCCCGCCGGGCCGCGGTCCTGAAGCTGCCGCTGCGGGTCGAGGACATCGGCGGCTGCCTCAAGGCGGCGCAGGAGCTGATCGACACCGCGACCGATGACGCGAAGCAGGCCTCCGAGGAGGTCGACGTCAAGGAGACGGAGGACATGAAGGCCGCGCTCGGCGCCTCCGCGGGCGGCCGGATGCCGCGGGGCACGGCCGGGGTGATGAAGGAGCTGGAGGACAAGCAGAAGCGCCGTAAGACGCGCACCCAGCGCGACAGCCTCGATCTGGCGCTCACGGAGCTGACCGGCTTCTACCGCGATGTGCTCGCCCTGCAGCTCGGCTCGCGGATCGCCATCGCCAATGCCGACGCCGAGGACTCCCTCGACCGCATCGCACGCTCGTCCACACCCGAGCGCACTCTGCGCCGGATCGAGGCGGTGATCGCCTGCCGACGGGCACTGGACCGCAATGTGGCCCCGCTGCTGGCGGTGGAGGCGATGACGATGGCGTTGCGCGCGGGCTGACACGGCCGGCCACGGAGATCCACCGGCCCATTGGTCACTGACCCCCACGGACCATCGGCCACTGACCCCCATCGGCGTGGACCCATGGTCACTGACCCCCATCGGCCACGGACTGCCGAATCACCCGAAAGAGCTGGGAATCGGGCGAGTCGCCGCTCGGCGACTACGCTCCGGGAATGGACACCAGGCGCCCGCTCCGCACCCTCGCCCTCGTGCTCGGCACTGCCGGCCTCCTCATCTCCGGCTGCAGCAGCGGAAGTTCGACGTCGGGTACCTCGTCCTCTGCGCAGGCCGCCTCGGCTTCCGCTTCCGCCTCCGCCGTGCCCGCGGCGCTGAAGCCCTTCTACGCACAGCAGCTCAGCTGGCGGGACTGCGGTGTCACCGGATTCCAGTGCGCCACGATGAAGGCGCCGCTCGACTACGCGAAGCCGGACGGTGGCGAGATCAAGCTGGCGGTCTCCCGCAAGAAGGCCACCGGCCCCGGCAAACGGATCGGCTCCCTGCTGGTGAACCCGGGCGGCCCCGGCGGATCGGCCATCGGCTATCTCCAGGGCTATGCCGCGATCGGCTACCCGGCCCAGGTGCGTGCCCGTTACGACATGGTCGCCATCGACCCCCGCGGGGTGGCGCGCAGCGAACCCGTCGAATGTCTCACCGGTTCGCAGATGGACGCCTACACCCAGGTCGACCAGACCCCCGACGACGCGGTCGAGGTCACGAAGCTGAGCGGCGCCTTCAAGAAGTTCGCCACGGGCTGCGAGGAGCGCTCCGGCGAGATCCTTCCGCACGTCTCCACCGTGGAGACGGCCCGTGACATGGACATCCTGCGCTCCCTGCTCGGCGACGAGCACCTGAACTATGTCGGGGCGTCGTACGGCACCTTCCTCGGCGCGACGTACGCCGAGCTCTTCCCGGGCCGCACCGGGCGCCTCGTCCTCGACGGGGCGATGGATCCCTCGCTCCCGTCGGCCGAGATGAACCGCGACCAGACCGCGGGGTTCGAGACGGCCTTCCAGTCCTTCGCGGCGGACTGCGTGAAGAAGGCGGACTGCCCGCTCGGCACGACGTCGGCCGCCGACGCGGCGACCGCCCTGAAGAAGCTGTTCAGCGATCTCGACGCGAAGCCGATCCCGACGGGGGAGTCCCGCGAGCTCGGTGAATCCCTCGCCACCACGGGCGTCATCGCCGCCATGTACGACGAGACGGCATGGCCCCAGCTCCGCGAGGCGCTCGCCGGCGCGGAGGCGGGCGACGGCTCCGGCCTGCTCTCCCTGGCGGACAGCTACTACGAGCGCGAGCCGAACGGCACGTACGCGAACCTGATGTATGCCAACGCCGCGGTGAACTGCCTCGACCTCCCGCCCGCCTTCGCCACCGCCAACGCCGTCACCCAGGCCGTGCCCTCCTTCGAGAAGGCGTCCCCGGTCTTCGGCAAGGGCTTCGCCTGGGCATCCCTGAACTGCGCCTACTGGCCGGTCCCGGCCACCGGCACCCCGCACCGCATCGAGGCCGAGGGCGCCGCCCCGATCGTCGTGGTCGGCACCACCCGCGACCCGGCCACCCCGTACAAGTGGGCCGAGTCCCTGGCGGACCAGCTCTCCTCCGGCACCCTGCTCACCTACAAGGGCGACGGCCACACGGCGTACGGCCGGGGAAGCGACTGCATCGACACGGCGATCAACACGTATCTCCTGGAGGGCACCCCGCCGGCCGCCGGCAAGAAGTGCTCCTGAGCCACCTCATCCTCCACCTGACCTGCGGATACGCGCCTGCGGCAGGGTGGTGCGGAGCACCCTCGGAAACTGTGTAGACTTGGCGTCGCTACTGATCGCATCATGGTGCGACAGGGCGTGCCGCCTTAGCTCAGTTGGCCAGAGCAACGCACTCGTAATGCGTAGGTCTCGGGTTCGAATCCCGAAGGCGGCTCCGCTTAAGCCTCAGGACTCACTCGCCGTGACCTGGGGCTTTTGCTTTCTCGTGACCTTACCCGGCAGGGGTTGAAGCGCGCGGCGAGCCCGCCGACGGCGATGTGAGGCCGAGGCGCGGCCATTTCTGCAGAGGCGCTGCAGAGATGTGGCCAGGACGTGAGAGCCGGGAGCAGTGCCGCGCCGACGTTACCCATCGCCGCTGCGGCCGTCCGAATGGCACTCCGTCACACCCGTGGGTGCCTCTGGAACCACTGGTCGCCGACGACCATGTCGTGGATGCCTCGTGCTTCGCAGTAGCGCACAAGGTCGGACATGCGGTTGATGAACCCGTGGCCGTTGAAGTTGAGGGAGGTGTTGCATAGGACTCCGACACCGTGTTCGGCGGCGAACGCAGAGAGCAGGACGTGAAGTTCCTGATTGCTGTCGCGGCTGACGGTTTGGACCCTGGCGGATCCATCCACGTGCGTGACGGCCTGGACGGTCGAGGAACGCCTGACCTTGCGGAAGTACAGCATGTAGGGGTCTTCGAAAGCTCCGTCGAAGACTGTGTCGATGTCCTCGATTCGGCAGCACGGCGCGATGGGGCGGTAGGTCTCGCGCTGCTTGATGGTGTTGAGGAGGTCTTTGGTGTCCTGCCGAAACGGCTCGGCCAGCAGCGAGCGGTTACCCAGTGCGCGGGGCCCGATCTCCCAGCGGCCCTGGACCCAGGCCACCACGCGTCCTTGGCCGAGGGCTTGTGCCAGTGCTCGATGATCGAGTGAGGTGCGCTGCCACAAGGCCGGGTCTGGCCGTGTGTCGTGGACGAAGTCCAGTCCGCTGTACACGTTCCAGTCGATGTAGGGGTCGCCGGTCATAGTGGTGAGCGCATCGATCGCGGTGCCGATGGCTGAACCGGAGTCGTTGGTGCAGGGAGGGACGAACACCGAGGAGAAGTGGCCGAGGTTGGCCCACTCGGCGTTCCAGTCGCAGTTGAGCCCACAGCCGCCCGAGATGCGCAGGGGAGTGCCAGCCGGTAGGTGTTCGAGGGCTGCGTCTGCGAACAAGGTGAAGATCCGCTGGGTGAGAAGGGCAGCGGCCGTCTTGGTCACTTGGGACTCCACGCCGGCGTTGTACAGCGCGCAGTCGCGGAAGTCCCTCTTGGGGGCCGGGTACACACTGTCGGTCTTCAGTAGCCGGTCTACGGCGGCGCTGATGTCCGCGTCGGCGTCCTCGGGATTGGCGTAGGCTGCCAGGGCCATGAGTTTTCCGGCGTCATTCAGGCGGGGCAGCGCACCCTCGTCGGGGAAGCTCGGGTCGGCGAGGGCGAACAGGAACGAGAAGCGACCTCCGGGCTCGGTGAGCACGGGTATGTGCTTGACGACCTTGAAATGTTGGTCGACGAGGTAGAAGGCACCGGTGTCTCCTTCCCATACGAGGACGGTCTGCAGCGGGTGTTCGCCCCGCGGCGCCATACCAACGGCCATCATGAGGTGGGAGCGCTCGTGTGAGGAACTGAAGAGGCGCACCTCCTTGCCGAAGAACCGCATCTGGCGCTGGGTGAGGGCGTCGAGTCCGTCGTAGCCGGCGCCGATCGAGCGATGCCGCATGGCCCCCTGCTCACGCCATCCTCCGAGGGCCACAACGTCGGGCAGCTGGTCGACGTGTTCGGCGATGTCGAGGATGGTGTTGACGTTCACGGCTGCGTAGCGTCCGAAGGAGTCTTTCTCTGACTCCAGGGAGTACAGCAGCCGCCGGTCGCGGATTACCGCGACGGTCCCGTCGTGGCCTGGTTTGAGCGCGAATACCAACACTTCGGACTTCCCCTCCAGAATGCGACTGGTACGGGGCGTGTTTGTGCATCGTTGGATGCACAAACACGCCCCACTGGTGCCTGATGCGTGGAGCTGGTTTCGGCGCAGCTGCTCTTTGCTACACGCCGTCGATCTTGGCCACCTTGCGGCCGACCTTGAGGTAGACGGTGTCAGAGACTCCTACCAGGTCAGCAGCAGCGAGGGCGGCGGTCACGGTCTCGTGCAGAGGACGGACGATGTCGTCTTCCGACAGGTTCACCGTCCGTTGGCCTTCCTCGGTCTCCACCACGACGCGGAGACCGTTCTGCTTGGCAAGGCGGCGGCCCGCGGACATGCTGGGCGTGAACTCCAGCACCTGGGTCAGTACGGCGCCCACCGATTCGCCGCCGAGTGAAGCGTCCACGACGGGCAGTGACTCGACGTCGCTGAAGCTGCGCTTGGAGAATTGGGAGGTGAAGTGCCGACGGGCAGCAGCCGCTGCCTCGCAGCCGTGCACAGCTGCGACGGCTTCGCCGGCGAGAACTTTCTTCAGGTCCATCGGATGCAGGGTCTTGTTCTCGACCCGGGCGACAGCGGCGTCTACCTCGGTGTCGGTCCACTCAGTCCATGCCTTGAGGTATGGCACAGTCAGCCGGTCCGGAATCGACATGATCTTGCCGAAGATGTCGTCCGAGGCGGCGGTCAAAGGGATGTAGTTCCCCTTGCTTTTGCTCATCTTGGCTCCGGTGCCATCGGTGCCTTCGATCAGCGGCATGCTGATGACCAGCTGCGGCTTCTGGCCGGCGATCTCCATAACCTTGCGACCCATCTGCATGTTGAGCAACTGGTCGACGCCGCCAAGCTCGATGTCCGCGTGGATCTTCGCGGAGTCGATGGCCATGACTACGGCGTAGATGAACTCTGACATCGCCAGACCCTGGCCCTTGGCGAGGCGGGTTCGGAAGTCCTCTCGCTGCAGCGACATCGATACGGGGATCTGAGACAGCACCCCGATCAGCTCAGGCAGTCGGATCTCGGCAAGCCACTCGCTGTTGTGGCGGAAGTCTGCTCGCTGGAAGTCGAAGAACGGTGCCACCTGGTCCCGGTAAGTGGCCAGGTTTTTGGCGATGTCCTTGTCTGTCAGCGGAGGCCGCTCGTCGGACCGGCCGGAGGGGTCGCCGATCTTCGCGGTGATGTCACCGATGATGAGCACAATGTGGTGTCCCATCCTCTGGAACCGGCTGAGGATGATCATCGGGACGGTGTGGCCGAGGTGGACATCGGCGGAGGTGGGATCGATGCCGAGCTTGACCCGCAGCGGCCTCCCCTCACTCCTGGCCATGTCGATGGCCGAAGTCAGAGAGTCCAGCGAGGGCAGAATGCCGACGGTTCGGCCGGCGATGAGCTCAGCCTGCTCCTTGGGACTGAGGTCGGACAGGTCAAGCTGACGCCTGGCGCTGGTCTCGGCCAGAAGGTCCTCGACGGTCTTGTCGGAGGAGAGGTCCTGCGCGAGTAGCTCAAGGGCTCGCGCTTCGGATTCGCCAAGGCGTGTCATGGGGTTCCTGTATGGATCGAAGGCTCGCTCATAGGACGGGCGAAGTATACCTGAGGGAACGTGTCCGTTGCTGGCGCTTTTCATGGCCACAGCTCTTTAACGTGCACCAGGAAATCTGCGAAATTTCTCTTCTCTGAATTCCATCGGCGATTGTTCTCGGCGCAGTCCTGATGGATGCGTATGAGATCCTCGTGGGGGCAGTAGGTCATCTGATGCATCAGTTGGAAAACGGGCGACGACACAGGGTCTTTGCAGCTGTCTTCCTGGATGAGCCGGAGGATTTCGTCGTGCGGCGTTTCGACGCTGATCCCTGACCCCGGGATGCTCTTCGAGAATTTCGGATGGCCGTTGAACCCCGAGTTGAGTCGAGCGTACAAGGCGGCCAAAGTGAAGCCGCCACTCAAAGGTGCGTCGTCATCGAATCGGTGTGCCACCTCCTGCGCGAATCGTACGTATTTGTGCTCGTCGACACCCAGGAGCACCAGAACGGCTTCGTGGGTCTGGCCCAGGGTGACGAAGTCGGAGGCCATCAGGGCAAGTGAGAGGCGGCGGCGGAAGGTCATGGTCGCGTCCACAATGCCGCGTGCCACGTAGTAGGCGTGGTTGTCCTCCTCGGCGGTCAGGAAGTCGTTCTCCTGAGTGTATCGCCCGAGCAGATACATGTTGGTCAGGGCTTCATTATGGTCTCGCTGATTGCGAAGGATTCCCTTTGTTTCGTCGAATCCCAGACGTTGCGCGAAGAGACGGAAGCGTTCTGACAGCTCGATGGTGAACTCGTAGGACCGTCCGCGACCGTTGTAGGCGTCGAGATCTCCCAAAACGATCTGGCACTTCTCTCCGCCATTTTGCAGGCGCACCATCTTCATGATGTGAGAGGCGGTTGCCATGTGGGGCGGTCCGGACATTCCGAATCCCGTTGTGACGATTCGACTCCTTGCGGATGCGGCTGTATAGCGGTCGGCCGCATGATGGCAGAGATAGCGTAGGTTCAGTTCATTCTGGCTCAACCCGGCCAGGTCGAAGTCGAACCTCTGGAGATCGAAGGGGCTGTATCCGTATTCCTTGACGATGCTCCGGTAGTAGTCCTCGGAGAACAGTACGGGTTCGGCGGTCACGGTCTCTCCTTGGCGAGGTCATGCGGGCGAAGCCGCTTCGGCAACGAGTACGGCTTTGATCGGTCGAATGCCCGTACCGGTGGTGACGGCCGCGACAGCCGAAGGCAGGGAACGGAGCGGGAATCGGCACTGGACCAGCACGTCAGCCCATGCCGGGCGCTGGCCAAGCATCTGCAGCGCCTTCGGGAGGTCGCCGGTGCCGTGTCGGCGGCAGTAGCTGAATGATCCGGTGATGGTGATCGAGCGACGGAAGACGTTCCGCAGGTCGTGGTGCAGGCGCACGCCCGGATCGTAGGCGTTCTGTACGAGAACAGTGCCGCCGTCGCGGACGAGGGACAAGGCGGCGTCGAGAGGGCGGGCGTCCCAGCCGCTCGCGGCGTCCACCACGGCGTCGAATCCGTTCTTTGGGGCCTCGTGGAGGGATATGAAGGATGCGTCTATGTGATCGGCCACGGCGGCCAGCTTGCCGACGTTGCGGACGAGTACGGTCACTGACCAGCCCTGGGAAGCGGCGTAAGCCGCGCTGCAGAGAGCGAGCGGGCCGGAGCCGACGATGGCAAGGTTTCCAGGACGATGGTGCGACAAGCCGCAGCGGATGCCATGGATAGCGACCGCGAGGGCGTCTGCGAGGACGGCCTGTGCGGGGTCGGCGCCCTCGGGCAGAGGCAGTACGTTGCGGTGGGGTGCAACGACGAACTCTGCGAATCCGCCGGGCAGATCCCAGCCCAGCCGAAGGATGGCCGGGCAAAGATGGATCGCCCCCGTCGCGCAGCTCGCGCAACTGTCGCAGGGGACAAGGGGATCGATCACCACAAGAGAGCCGGAATGGGCATTGAGGTCCCAGCCGACGACTTCATGGCCTGGGCGCCAGGCGTGACCAGGCGTGGGAATTGGCGACTTGGTAATCTTGGCCAGGTCGCTTCCGCACACACCGGAGAACGCCACTTTGACCAGAGTCTGGTCCGGCTGTGGTTCCGGGCAGGTCAGGCGTGACCACGATAGGGCGCCCTCTCGTACTTCCCATGCCTTCATGCATCCCCTTCCTTCGGTCGTCGTGGTGCTCGCCAGGTCGGCATGAAGGTGGGTAGTTGTTCGATGCCGCTGATGGAAGGGCCGTGCCAGGGCTTGTCGCCGAAGGCAATGGTTGAGGGGCCGCCTCTGCGTTCGACGCGAACCGGGGTCAGGCCGGCGGCGGTCGCTCCGCGCAGTTCGTCGCCTCCGCCGTCTCCGCAGTACATCGTGTCCTGTGGTGCGACGCCGAGTTGTCCAGTCACCGCGTAGTAGAGGCTTATGTGCGGTTTGATGGCTCCCACGCGGCAACTGAAGACCGCGGCATCGACGGATTCGCTGAGCGCTGAGTCCTGCCATGCCTCGGCGATATCGGCGGACGCGTCGCTGAGCACCGCGATTCGGAGACCGCGCTCGCGTAGCGTCCGCAGGACGGCAACCACGTCGGGGGACGCAGAGAGCCGGGCGGTGGCCAGCCGCAGGAGGACGGTGCACAGGTCCTGCGGAGTTGGCGTGCTTTTGCCGCAGCGTTGCCAGAGATGGTCGCTGAGCGAGTCGAGCGTCGGCAACCGTCCATCATGGCGCTCCGCCCAACTGTCGATGTACGCCTGCTCAATGACGTCGGCGGGTACCGCGGTGGCCGCAGCTATCGTCTCAGCCGCCTCGAGTCGTTGCGCTCGGGTCGGAGCGTCGACCAGTGTCCCGAACAGGTCGAGCACCAGCGCCTGCGGATACGCGCGGGGGCCGGGCGATGGGATGGTCACGGCTCCTCCTGGGGTGGCGGGGCCAGGCGGACGCAGGGGCGGCCGGTCAGCACGCTATGAATGCTGGGGCCCCGGTCGCGGTAGTGGCGGCCCGCCAGCACGGTCGACACCAGTTCGCGTAGTAGCGGCCCCCAGGCCGATCGCCGACGGCCTCGTTGCAGGGCTGCTTCTACCTCGTGGGCTCGGGCCTCGGCCCGGTAGTGCCATGTCAGCCGACCCAGCGCACTCCGACTGGCCCACGGGGGAGGGGTGACCCGAAGTTCGGCGAGGCGGACTGCGATTTCGCCGCAGACATCCGCCATGTATTCCTGGTGGACACCAGGGGTGGCTCGATCGGTCATGTTGTCGCCGTGTACCCGGTAGAACGTTAGAGGGTGCGTCATCCGGGCACCGAGACCGAGGTCGTCGAGTACGTGGAAGAACTTCTCGTTCGTCACCGGCAGCAGTTTCAGGGCAGCAGCACGGTCGACGATGATGGTGCTCGTGTTGCCGCCTGGGTGGGGATCGGGAACCAGAAGGCTGCCGTCACCATCGACAACGTGCTCCCAGTGCTGCACGAGCATGGCGCCGGTCCGGAGATAGCCGGACGCGGTACGGAGCTTGGCCGGCGCGAACCAGTCATCGGCGTCCAGGAAAGCCACCCAGTCGCCATGGCATTGTCGGACGCTCTCCGTCAGTGTCGCCGCAAACCCACGGTGCAGCTGAGTGATCACCCGGATCCGAGAGCCGAATTCGGCACACACCTCCAACGTCCGGTCGGTCGATCCGTCGTCCAGGACGACGATCTCCTCCAGGCGGTAGTCGCCGGGCTCCTGCGCCAGGCAGCTCTCTACGGCCTGGCCAAGGAAGTGGGCGTAGTTGTGGCTGAGGATGCACACCGAGATGCTGGGGAGCGCGTTGCTGACGCCCTTGGCATTCACTGCGAGATCTACGTCCATGGGCGTGTGTAGACCTCCAGATAGGTGGCCATGATGGCCGCATGCTCCTTGATCCGGTGCTCGCTGAACTCCTCTGACGGAGCGCGACGGGGAACCTTGCGGAGGCGCTCGGCCGCCTCGTCGAGCGCGGAGAGGAAGCGGGCTCCGTAGGCGTACTCGGCCCCGTCGGACCAGTCGAACCACACGGGCTCGTCGATTACTCCCGTATGACAGCGGTACTGATCACGGAGGTAACCCACGGCGGAGGCCACCGGCACCAGTCCGAGGTCGAATGCGAGTTCCAACTGTCCCGAGTGCGATCCCCATCGGTACGGCAGGATCAGGGCATCGCATCCCGATGCCGTCTCCGCCACTTCCTCATCGGTGGGGAATGGCAGGACATCTACCTGGAGACGAGGCTCGGCTGCGGCCGTAGCGAGTAGAGCCGGCCAATGGTCTTGCTCCTGCAGCAAGTTGATGTAGCCAGGCGCCCTGAGCAGCACCGACAGGAAGGTGTTGTGCTGGTGGCGGCCGAAGCGCCAGTTGTACAGCACTGTAGCGATGTCGCGGTTGTCCCGCAGCGAGCCGAACAGAAAGTACCGCGCATGCCCGCTGCCCGGAGGCCGGAGGCGGGGAACGGCGGTGGGCGAGACCACGTACCCGTGCGGGATCGTGACGGTTTCCACCCGGTTGCCGAACCGTTTACGTATCTCGGTCCCTGACGCCTCGGTCAGACAGACGAAGGGGACGCGCGCGTCCACCAGGGCGCGCAGCTTGCGGTGGTAGTCGATTCTGCCGCTGAAGACAGGGCTGATGTCATGCGCAGTGAAGATCACGCGTCGGCGGAATCGGGCGCATTCTGACAGGACGGACTTCAGAGTCGGCAGGTCGTCGAACTCGACGTGGTGCAGGTGCAGAACGTCGAACCAGTTGAAGGGTCTGTGTTCGAGCAACCATCGCAGCGACATGTCCCGAGGCACTGCTTCAGTGCCGTGCGGTGAAGTGCCGTTGACGATTTCGACATGCTCGCTCGTGAGCTTGCGGGCATACGGGGTGCGGGCGGGTGCATGCACCACTTTCGTCCGGCTACCCATCACGTCCTCCGGGCGAGGGAAAGGACCCCAGCAGCGACATCACTCGCCGTCGGGAAACCGGGCATCGGGCCGGACAAGCGGTGAGCGTGCTCCTTGAGGGCAGAGGAAGACAGCACGGTATCGACGGCCGTAGCGACAGCTTCCGGCCTGGGTGGCCATGCGACGGCGACTCCACACCCGGCCTCCTGTGCGGCTGCCGCCACATAGTGCTGGTCGCGGGCACGAGGTACGGTGATCAGCGGCTTGCCGAACCACAACGCCTTGCTGGCGATCCCGTACCCGGAGGTCGTGACAACCGCGTCAACCGACGGCAGCAAATCGGCGTGCGGGTAGTAGCCCAGCACCGTGGCATTGCGCGGAGTCTCGACGCCGAGAGCGTGGTCTGCCGAGATGGTCACCAAGATTTCCGTGTCCGTTTCCGCGAGCCCCTCCAGGGACGCGCGTACGAGGTCGACATCTTCTTGCCAGGCGCTGCTGTTGGCCACCAGGACACGGGAACGCCCTCGGGAAGCCGCACCCGCGCCGGCGGCTGGAGAAGAAGCCGGCCCGGCCTCGTCCCACGGGGGCAGCGAGGTTCGGGTGACGAAGTGCGGCAGTGGGCGAGTGCCCCGGCGAAGGTGCGGATGGCCGAGGAGAAAGGTGCACTGTGGAGACATCCGGAACCACGGTGCCTCTTGCCGATCCCGCGGTTCAGGGCCGAGACCGACTGCCTCCCGGATTCCGTCCCACCAGGAGGAGTACGCATCGAACTCTGGGACGCTGGTCTTCTCCCACCAGACGCGGTGCATCGCATCGGTCTCGGCACCTTCGTCGAACAGATAGTGCACGTAGGAGGCCCAGGGGACGCCGAGATGCTCAGCGGCAAGGCCGGCACCGATGACGAAGGAGTCAACCAGTAGGACGTCGGGCCGGAACAGCCGTGTGGCCCGTTCGATCTCGGCGTACTCGGAGGCCACCCGGTGATGGAACCAGTTGGTACCGCCGGCAGGGCCCAGACCGTGCTGATCCCGTCCCTCGGCGCGGGACCAGTCATAGGTGATGCTGGACTCATAGGCCATGAAGCGCGTGCCAAGCGTGTCAGCGAGAGGCTTCAGGCTCGGCAGGCCCAGAAGCATCGTGTCCGTACCCAGGTCTCCCAGGGCCTGTACTGCCGGAACGATCGGATAGAGGCTGCCTCGCTGCGCGTACGGTATCCACAACACGCGGGGACGATGCGGCAGCCTCATCGCGCGGCGCCCTTCCCCGGCTCCACCCTGCTCTTGATGAGTGCCAACTGGGTGGTCCTGCCTCCCCCGGCGTCATCGCTACGGGTGAGCGAGAAGTCGGCGATCTCCAGCCCTCGCGCCCGAACGAACGCACAGAACTCCTGACTGGCCCACTCCCGGACATGGGAGGTGTTGCGGGGAGGGCCCGGGTCCGCAGGGCCGGCCCGAAGCTCGCGTGCCGGAGTCGACAGCACTGCCGCTCGCGCACCACCGTGGAGGAGCGATCCGATGAGGTCCATTGCAACCTCGGGATGGACAAGATGCTCAAGCACGTCCGAACAGACCAGGACAGTCCGGCGAAGCACTTCGACAGGTAGTGGAAGTGTGCGGCACGTCTCCAAGTCCGCTTCGACCCACTGCCCGAACGGCAGATTCTGCTGACACCAGGCGATGTTGGGGCCGATGTCGACGCCGATGTACATCCAATCGGGATGTGCGGCTTGCAGGGTGACCAGCTTGCCACCACGTCCGCAGCCGAGGTCGATGACCACGTCGCAATCGTTGGCCAGTGCCACCTGGGCGGCGAATGGGTAGACGTCCGGCTGCCAGACGACACCGTCCTGTTCGTCGTCAATGAAGTACTCGGGCTTACCCCGCTGTTCATAGCCGTACGGAAGGAAGTAAAGGTCGGGATCGAGCCCTGGCTCGACCGCGTTGCCAGCGGCTATATCGTTTGTTGGCACAGCGCTTCCTCCCTGAGTGCTTCGACTTTCGCCCACGCTCGCCCGCTGTTGATCGCTGCCTTCGCCTGGCTGTAGCCATCCACCAAGTCCCCGGCGAGCCCCGCTGCCATCAGCATCACGGCGCTGTTCAAGGCGATCAGATGTACATGCGCTGGGTTCCCCTCCCCAGCGAGGGCGTCAAGCACCCACTGCACCGCCTCTGTCGCTGATCTTGGCGGGTGGATGGAGTTCGGCGAACTCAACCCCAGGTCTTTCAGGTCATCTGCCTCGAACGTGTGGACTGCGCCGACTGTGCCGTTCGCCAGACGGCAGGTGAGGGAACGATCCCCCAGCCCGAACTCGTCGGCGAAGTAGCCGGCGGTGTTGCCCGAAGCCACGACGAGTGCTTCCGAGACCCCGAGACGACCAAGCACGCGGGCTGCCAAGTCGACCTTCGGGTGCGCGAGGCCGAAGACCAGGACCCCACCGCGAAGTCGTGCCGCAAGGGCGGCCAGGCCGAAGCTGAGTGGGTTGAGGACGTGGAATCGGCCCCCGTACACCTGGTCCAGGACGGGGATCATGTCCTCGATCGGGACGAACGCCAAGCGTGAACGCTCGACCGCCGTAATGATGCTTGAGCGGGTACGGCTGTGCGGTAAGCCGAGGCTTTCCGCGAGGTCCCTTGAACCCATGACGGAGGATGTGGCTCGTGAACCCATCTTGACCACGGAGGCGCCGGCTGCGGCGGCTACGATCGCGCTCGATGTCGAGACGTTGAAGGACTTGATCCCCTTCTTACCGCTTCCCGCGAGGAGCAACAGGCGTGATCCCGAAGGTGAGGGGAGATCGGCAGTCTCCACCTCGTCGAGTGAGAGGGCCGCACGCAGAACCTCGACGACATCACTTTCAGCTGGACCGCGAGCCATGAGACCTGTCAGCACGGCGGTCAACAGGTTGTCCCGCGCCGCGTGGTCGGGCAGAGCCACGAGGTCGAGCATCGCGCGTCCAACCGTCCCCGAGGCGATGGGAAGCCCGAGACTGACGCGGTACAGCACCTCTCGGACGGATGGTGGCGGTGATTGGCAGTCGGACCCGTTGGCTGGACGCCTGAGCGGCAGCCGTATATCGCCATTAACCCCCACCAAACAACACCTTCCTGATGCGATAACAGCCCAATAGCCCTCCCGAGTAGTGCGATGCCGCGTTACCGGCGCGGCATTCGTCTCGGCAGGTGCGTTCCCTTGCGCCGGACAGTCCTCGGTAGAGCGAGGCGCGCATGTCGGCTTCCCGTCAATGAGGTTGGAGGTTTGGCTACCCACCCAGGCCTTCCCGCCCGCCTTCACCAAATGAAAGTGATCTACGTCGTGCTCCAATGACGTATGGCATGGCTTCTTCGGGAGGGACCGCAGAAGCCCAGTGGCCGGAAAGCCCTTGATTGAGTGGTGCGGCCGTGCTTGGACGGGTAACCCCGCACCGGACTCCATAGGAATGCCTCCATGCGAATGTGTGTGCAGCGACCATTCCACTCTGTGATCACCGTGAGCGGACAAGCTGTCCGTAGGTATCTCCTGCCGCAGCGCTTGACGAACCGGATCTGTGTGCTAGAGGTCGTACTCCAACGTCCGGAGATAGATCGAACGGTGCCGCGCCTCGGCGCAGCGTCGATGTCGGGGGCGTTCTCCGTGGCGTCAAGGCAGTGGTGCTGCCTCCGGAGGTCAAAGCGGCACTCGACATGAGGGTGGTCGCCGATTCTCCGTGTTGCGCAGGAGGCCCGTCCGGTAATCGCTGTCAGGCGGGCCGGTGAGTGCTCCGCGTGACGGGGACGCTCCCAGATATCGCCGGTTGCGATAACAGTTGGAGACCAGCTGGGCGGGCTGGACAACGTCCGTACTCTGATCGTGAGTGCTCTGTCGCGAAGGGAACGAACAGTCGATGACTGACAATCTCACGCTGGGTGACCGGCTCCGTATAGCGCGCAGAACACGGAAGCTGTCCGCTGCCCAGCTCGCAACCAAAGTCGCGATCTCACCGAGCTATGTCCAGAAGCTGGAGTCCGGGGCGCGGAAGGCGGCGCCATCACTGGTGCTGGCTCTCGCGAACGCTCTGCATTTCGGGCCGGAGGTGCTGACCGGTCAGCCGTACTACGGAGAGCCGGAGGCCGAGGACGGGGTGCACGCGGTTATCCCTGAGCTGCGCCGTTTGCTGTTGTGCTACGACTCTCCGGATGAGTTGGAGATCGCCCCGCGGGGCCTCCCGGTGCTCGCGTCGGAAGTCGACCAGGTCTCGGCGCTCCGGCGTGACGCAAGGTACGCGCCAATGGGCCCGCTGTTGCCATCGATCATCGCGGAACTGACGCACGTTGCCCTCGGCGCGCAGGACAGGGAGCAGAGGCAGGCGTACTGGCACTTGGTCAGGGCTTACCGAGCGGTGAACTCGTTGGCGCACAAGATGGGGCACCACGATCTGTCCAGTACCGCGCTGGAGCGGGTTCGGTGGGCCGCCGACCGGTCGGGTGACCCACTGATGCAGGTAACTGCCGGATACCTGGTTGCTGGCGCGATGCTGCGTCAAGGCGCGTACGCGTCCGCTCGCCGGAAACTGCTGGCGCTGCGGACGGAACTGGAGCGGCTCCAGCCGGAGCGTTCGTACACCGCTGAAGCGCTGGCGGTCGACGGAGCGCTGGTGCTGAAGCTGGCCGTGGCGGAGTCGCGGGACAACAACCCGGACGGCACGGACGGGTACCTGCGGGAAGCGGAAGAAATCGCGAGGCTGGGGGGCAATCGTGACTCACACGCGTACGAGATGTCGTTCGGGCCGACGAACATCCGCATCCACAATGCCCACGCGTTGATCGACATGGGCGACACGGAGCAGGCGCTCGCCCGACTCGTGGAATGGGCTCCGTCCGGTGGGGAGTGGGCTCCACCTGCCGCGACTGTCGGGGAACGGGCCAGCCATCACTACATCGACGTCGCTTCGGCCAAGCTCGTTGTGGGGGACCGGGCGGGAGCGTTCGGCGACCTCCAGAAGGCACGGAAGATCGCACCCAATCACACGCGGTTCCACCCGTCGGTACGGGAGACGATCGGAGCCTTGCTCCGAATGGACTCTCATCCGTCCAACGAGCTCTCGTCGTTCGGGAGTTGGGCTGGCCTCTAGCGCATACTGGCGTTCTGTCAAGGCGCTTGCGGAGAATGTCTGCGGACAGTCTGTGCGATCACGGCGCTTGCGGAGTGGAATGGTCTCTTCGCAACCAGTTGTGAGGAGACCATTCCCATGTTGTCCGACGCCAGGCCGGGCGCTGCAGCTCGGCCACCCCGATGGATGCCCATCGGCGATGAGTCCGATCTGTTCCCTGCCGGCCAGTGGTGGGACGCCATCCGTGCGCCCGAAGCCATTGGCCGTCGGGCCATCGAACTCCTCATTGAGGCCAGCCACCCCGTTGGCCCGGTGATTCTCGACTCCGATGGACTAGAGCCACGCCTGTACTTCTTGACCGTCTCCGGCGCGAGCGTGGGCTGGGACGAACCCGGCACTGTCGCCCTCGGGCGTACGTGTCACGTCGTCGTGCCTTCGGCCGACCGGATGTTCCCGCCGGGCCTGCACTGGTACAACGTCCCCGCCCAGCCCCACACCTTGGCGCAGCCCGACACTCTGCGGCGCGCTCTCGCCATGGCGCGCAGGGAACAGCAGGGCGCTGCCGCCGAACCGGACTCTTGTCCGTAACTGCGTCGTTCCTCGTGCTGAGCCGCATGTCCGTGTGACACAGGCGAGGAGCGTTATGGCCGAATCCGACCACCACGATGACGTGACGGAGTCGCCGTGTCCGCGTCGTCGCTGGTCGCTCTCGAACTCGATGCAGATGTCCCCGGCGACCGGCTGTAGGGGAAGGCGTGCAACTCCTGCGCCATCACCTGTCGTTCCCCGTATATGCCTGTGCTTCCTGCCATGCGACAGCCTTTAGGGCGACGGAGCGACTCTGGGTGAAGCGGTGAGAACCGCGTCAGTAGAACAGGGATACCGGACTGATCCCGGCCGGGCCGTTTCACGATGGTGGTAGACCACGCGTTGTGAGACTGCCCCGCAGCGGATGACCTCGATCACCCGAAGTTTGAATGACGGGGGAAGGTGGTGGGGCAAGGCCCTGGGCGCACCCGGCACCCAACTCCCGTACGGCCTTGTCATTCCGGCCGTTCTGCAGCAGAGCACGCTCAGGTGCAGAACGGCCACATACAACTCCTGCTGTGGCGGGCGGGTTTCCCAGCACTCAGCCCGCTCGTCACAGCAGGTCCGTAACCGCACACGAGTCCTCCCACCGTCCCTCAAACGTAGCAGGGATGTCCGTTGCTCTCACCGAGATGAGTCCCTGTTCCTGCCCGACCTTGTCTGGCCACGTCACAGTGTCGACGACGAGAAGCGCGAAGAGTGCAGCCGAGCCACCCGCGGTGCCTACTACGAGCAGTAAATGAGCGAGGCCCAAGCCTGCGCGCATGCTGATGCACGGTCGTGAAGCGATCGTCTGTCGGGCCGTCAGGTTGAGGTGTCCCTGGAAGACCCGGAGGAGAGCGTGCCCCGGGAGGGAACAACTGCCGGAACCTGCCTCGTGATCGAACACGCCGAGGCGGGACTGGTCAATGCAAGCGAACTTCGGTAGGCGCAAACGCCTACTGCGTCGCGGGCGCGCGATCGCGAATATGCACGAGGTGCCCTTCTGCTTCTGCGCCCAGGCCACGGATCCGGCAGAAGTCAGCCGCCCATTCTGTGAGCGCCCGCCGACGGTCGAGGAGGGTGTTGTCGAGATCGAAAAGGACCAGCCTCTGCATGGGGCGAGACCCTACGGGACACTCCCCGGCCGGACCCGGCGGCGAGCAGGACGTGAAAAACCCCAGGTCACGAGTAGTGACTCTGGGGTTGTTCACGAGCTGCCACCGGGATCCGGCGGGTGATCCACGCATAACGAGATCACCAGTGATCGGGACGCGTAGCGCCCTCCCGTGCCGCCGGTACGGCTTCTTACGGCAGCTCCACCTCGACCGTCAGCTCGGCGGCGTCGTCGGAGGCCCGGAGTTCAAGCTCGGACACGTTGCCGGCCGCCTTGATGTCCGAGCCCAGCAGCGCGATGCTCTCCAGCACGTCGGCGGGCGCCTGGAACACGACCCGGGCGACTTCCGCGCGCATCGACAGCTTCGCGGTGGACTTGGCCTTGCGGACGACGGCGATCGCCGAAGCGGCGACGTCGGCCAGCTCCGGCCGGCCACCGTCGGCACCCGTCGAGAACTCCTCGAGCGTCGGCCACGGGGCCAGGTGCACCGTGGAGTCGTGGGTCCACGACCAGGTCTCCTCCGTGGTGTAGGGGAGCACGGGCGCGAACATCCGGGTCACGATGTCGAGCGCGGTGCGCAGCGTGGCCCTGGCCGACTCCGCGCCCTCCTCGCTGACCTTGCCGTACGCCCGCTCCTTGACCAGCTCGACGTAGTTGTCGCAGAAGAACCAGAAGAAACGCTCGATGCCGTCCAGCGCCGAGGTGTAGTCGAATCCCTCGAGCGAGGCCGTCGCCTCACGCACGGTCCCGGCCAGCTTCGCCAGCAACGCCTTGTCCAGCGGATCCGTGGTCTGCGCTCCGGCAGCCGGGGCAGGCAGCGAGAGCACGAACTTGCTCGCGTTGAGCAGCTTCACCGCGAGCCGACGGCCGATCTTCATCTGCTGCGGGTCGAAGGCGGTGTCGGTCCCCGGACGGCCGCTCGCCGCCCAGTAGCGGACCGCGTCCGCGCCGTACTCGTCCAGCAGATGCCCGGGCGTGACCACGTTCCCCTGCGACTTGGACATCTTCTTGCGGTCCGGGTCGAGGATCCAGCCGGAGAGCGCGGCGTGCTTCCACGGGGTGGTGCCGGCCTCCAGGTGGGACCGGACCACGGTCGTGAACAGCCACGTGCGGATGATGTCGTGCGCCTGGGGGCGAAGGTCCATCGGGAAGACCTGCGCGAACAGCTCAGGGTCGGAGAGCCAACCGGAGGCCAGCTGGGGGCTCAGCGATGAGGTCGCCCAGGTGTCCATGACATCCGGCTCGCCCATGAAGCCGTTGGGCTTCCCCCGCTGGTCCTCCGTGAAGCCGGCCGGACAGTCGCTGGAAGGGTCGACAGGAAGCATCGACGCGTCGGGGACGAGCGGCTCGCGGTAGTCCGGCTGGCCCTCCTCGTCCAGTGCGTACCAGAGCGGGAACGGCACCCCGAAGAAGCGCTGCCGGCTGATCAGCCAGTCGATGTTGAGGCCCTGGACCCAGTCGTTGTAGCGGGACTGCATGTGTGCCGGGTGCCACTGGATCTCATTGCCACGGGCGAGGAGTTCGTCGCGGTGCTCGACGGTCCGGATGAACCACTGCCGGCTGCTGACGATCTCCAGGGGCTTGTCGCCCTTCTCGAAGAACTTGACCGCACGCGTCGTCGGACGGGGGTCGTCGACCAGACTGCCGTCGGCCCGCAGCTCCCCGACGAGGATCTCCCGGGCGCTGTGCACCGTCTTGCCCACGACCGTGTCGTAGATCGCCTGCGCCCGCGCGGCGTCCTCGCTCGGCAGGGTCTCGAAGTCCAGCGCGAGCAGCCGGCCGTTGCGGCCGATGACCGTACGGGTCGGAAGCTGGAACTCGCGCCACCACATCACGTCGGTCATGTCGCCGAAGGTGCAGATCATCGCGATGCCGCTGCCCTTCTCGGGGTCGGCGGCACGGTGGGCGACCACCGGGACCCGGACACCGAACAGCGGCGAGACGACCTCACTGCCGAAGAGCGGCTGGTACCGCTCGTCGTCGGGATGCGCGACCAGCGCCACGCAGGCCGGCAGTAGCTCGGGCCGGGTCGTCTCGATGAAGACGTCCTCGGACCCGTGCTTGAACGCCACCCGGTGGTACGCCCCCGAGGCATCCTTCTCGATCACTTCGGCGTTGGCGACCGCCGTCTGGAACGACACGTCCCACATCGTGGGCGCCTCGGACTGGTACGCGTCACCGCGCCGGAGCAGGTTCAGGAACGCCGCCTGCGAGACCCGCTGGGCCTCCTTGCCGATGGTCGTGTACGTCATCGACCAGTCGACCGAGAGCCCCAGCTTGCGCCAGAGCTCCTCGAAGACGAGCTCGTCCTCGGTGGTGAGCTTCTCGCACAGTTCGACGAAGTTCTGCCGCGAGATGCTGACCGCGGGGGCCTTCTTGTCCTTGCCCGTCCGCTCGGCGATGGGCGTGGGCGCCACGAAGTCCGGGTCGTACGGCAGCGAGGGCTCGCAGCGCACCCCGTAGTAGTTCTGCACGCGGCGCTCGGTCGGCAGACCGTTGTCGTCCCAGCCCATGGGGTAGAAGACGTGCTTGCCGCGCATTCGCTGAAAACGGGCGACGATATCGGTGTGGGTGTAGCTGAAGACATGCCCCACGTGCAGGGAACCGCTGACCGTGGGCGGCGGAGTGTCGATCGAGAATACGGCGTCACGACTGCCCGGCCGGCTGAAGCGGTATACGTCGGCCTCGCTCCAGAACTGCGACCACTTCGATTCCAGCTCGTCGAGCGAGGGCTTCTCCGGAAGCGGAGACCCATAGCGCGTCACACCGACACACCCTTCCCAGTCAGTCCTGCATTTTGAGATCGGCCGAACGGCGAAACCCGCCGACGGCGGCGACTTCGGTACGGATCCTCAGCGATACCGATGAGTCCAGACTCGACCCCATGCCTAGTGTAGGGGCCCCGGGCGCAAGCCCCTGCCCTGCTTTCCCGGAAGATCACCGGCAGAGCGGCGCCCGGAACAGCCCGGCAGGGCGTCCCCGACGTTCACTGACGCAGCGGCGGCACGTCCCTGTTCCGCCCCTGGCGCGCGCTCAGCCCAGCCCCGGAATCGATGTCCACCCGGTTGTCCATCCGGTTGTCCTGCCGGGGCGCGAGTCCCGTCCGTCCACGTCGAGCGCGAACCTCTCCTCAGATGCGGTGAGCTGCAACAACCACTGCCGTTTCGGCGAAGAAGAAGAGCCCGGCGTCTGCGGCCTGTTGAAGCGCTGAATACCACTCGTCGATCTCCTCCAGCCCCACCGAGCCGTTTCCTCGCATCGCGGTCGACCGCAGTGCCCCATGGATATCGCCCACCCGGCGAGCGGCATGGCCGGAGAGTTCCGTTGAGGAGGTCACCAGGGTCTCCACATGCGTCCGGGCAAGCGATGACGCCTGGACCAGGCCGGGCAGCTTGCGCCCGATCCTCCCGTCCGAGCTGTCCATCCACGGGGGCGAGTCATCGGCGAAGGCGTGGCCGACCTTGCGGTCCAGGCCGACGGGGGCGCCCGAGATGACGAGCGCGTCGAAATCGGAATGCGAGAGTACGGCGCGACCCCCCGGCCGCAGCACGCGCCACACCTCGTTCAGGAGCTGCGCGGGGTCGGGCAGACACTCGAGAAGGTTGGACGAGATGACCGCGTCGACGCTGCCGTCCGGGAGTGGCAGCTTCTCGCGCAGATCGACCGATGTCAGCTCCACGGCTGCAGGATGGGCCCGCAGCCGTTCGCGCGCTGTTTCGAGAGCCTCCTGTGACTTGTCGAACCCCGTGAGGTGCGCCTGTGGAAAACGCGCCGCGAATGCGGCCAGGGCGGGGCCGGTGCCGCAGCCCAGGTCGACGACCCGGCCCTGTGCCGGAAGGTCGGCGAGATCCATGAACCGGTCATGCAGCGTCTCATTAGGTGTGGGCACGCAAGCCTCTCCATTTCGCGTGATACGCAGTCATGTATGCGTCAGATCGGCGTATCTTAAGGTCCTGCGGTATTCCCCGGCTCAGGATTATTGGTCCTGGCTGTCAGTTCCAACCGGGACCGCGGTCTCGGCTGGAGGCCGTCGGCAGGGTGCCCGGCGCCGGAGCGTGCGGGTGGCGGCAAGGCCGGCCGGTCGGCCTCGTGTGCGTCGGCTGACACCTTCTGGCGGCGCCTGGACCGGCCCGGGTGCGGATGATGCGGTACGTCGTCCGACTTCAGGATCGCAGGGTGTCGAAATGCTACACTAATTCCGTGCGCTATTTCATTCAATACCCTGCGGGTATCAGTGAGCTTATTGTTGATTCTCTTTCGCGTTATGTCGATGATTTCAGCATTCACTATCAGGATGATAGTGCAATGATTTTCGAGTCGACGTCAGATGCCGCACGAGTATCGTCGATTCCTTTTGCCAAAAATGCCTTCATTGTCATCGCGGAGGCGGACAGGGGGAGGATCGACGACAGTGTTCGGGATCTCACCCAGGTCCTGAAGGGGCAGCGGTTCCCCGTCATTCCCGACTCTCCCCGCGGGTTTCGCGTGATGGCCCACATCGACGGCGAGCTGTCTTCGGTCGACCCGGCGGCGAAGCAGGGGCTGGAGAGGCTCGTCTCGGCGAGCACCGGTGGCCGGGTCGAGGCGCGAGGTATGTGCCAGGAGTACTGGGTCATCGGTCGCCTCGACATGGGCGAGGTGCTGTTCTGTGCCCGGCTCCCCAAGGTGGCGCGCCCCAAGAAGGCTCGTGGGGCCGTCTCCTACGAACTGTCGTCCATGTTCGTCATGGCTTCGGGCCCCAGCCCTCAGGACGTCTACCTCGATCCCTTCGCGGGGAGCGGTTCGTTCGTGACCGCACGCCTGGAAGCGCCTGCGCGCGAGATCATCTATTCCGACGCGGATCTGAATTCTCATCGGGATGGCTTTCCGGGCGAGATGATCGATGACCGGCGAGTGCGTCTGCTCTCGGAGGACGCCCTGAAGCTGCCTTCGATTCCCGACGGGGCCGTGGATGTCATCGTCACGGATCCCCCGTGGGGTGAGCACGAAGAAGTTCCCATGCCGTACCCGGAATTTGTGAGTGCTGTCTCCGATTCCTTCAATCGGGTTCTGAATCCGGAGACGGGGAGATTCGTACTGCTCTGCGCTCGAAGGAGTTCTCAGATCTTTCGGGAGAGCCTGGAAGGCGTCTCCTTCGCGATCGACGCAGCGCACGAGATCCTGGTGAACGGCCACCCGGCCACGGTGCTGGTCGGCAGGAGAGGGGCCGGTGAACCGGCGGGGACGGACGCGAAGGGCGTCGGCCGGCGGGCGCCGCACTCGCCCCAGAAGCCCTTGCTGGTGGGGATGAGCACCTACCGTCGTGCCGTCGGCCGGTTTTCTCAGTAGGCCACCCCTGGAATCCGCAGGCAAACCCTGAAATCCGTGCGAGGTGAAGCGAGGCCACCGGTAACGGCTGTCCCCGCTTCACCTCAGTCCTCTCAGTCCTCTGCGTCCGCGAGCGACTCCGGTGCCCAGGCGCCCACCGCATCCCTCACCAGCAGGACGGTTGCCGGCTGTCGGTCGTCCCGGTCCCCGTCCGGGCTCGTGCCTGCCCACACGAGGTGGATCACGGCTGCGTCGGACCGGTCGTCGTAGCGTTCGGCCACGCCTGCCCGGATGCGGCTGTCGCGCCAGCGGTTGGTGGCCGACTGGCCCTTGAAGTACTCCGGGAAGGCCTTGCGGTCCACGCCGGTGACGTCGGCGAGCAGGACCTTTCCCCCGATGGCCACGAGCCGCTTCTCGAGGGCAGGGGGGATGTTCGCCTGCCGGCTCTGCTCCAGGGCGCGCTGCAGGGCGGAGTCGCTCACCTCCCCGGCGAGCGCGTCACCGTCGGGCGATGCGGACGCTGACGGTGATGGTGACGGTGCGGCGGTTGTCGGGGACGGAGTGGGGGGCGGCTTCGGCTTGGCCGTGTGGGATGGCGTGGCGGTGGCGGAAGCCGTTGTGCGGACCGGGGTCGCCGATGCCGCCGGCGGGCCGGCCGCGGGGGCGGACCCGCCGCTCAGGTCGGGCCAGAGCAGCGCGACTCCGATCACCGAGAGGACCGCGGACATGGCGAGCATGATGATGCCCGAGCGTTCCGTCCCGTCGGTCATTTCAGATGTCCAATGCTGTCCAGTGAGCTCATGCGGACGTCGGACTCCTTGACGACGTCACCGGTTCTCGGCGCCTCGATCTGTCTGTTCTTCCCCAGATAGATGGATACATGGAAGAGTCCTTGACCGCTGCCCGGATTGTCCGAGAAGAAGAGCAGGTCCCCCGGTTCCGCGCCGGCCAGGTTTCTGGAACTGGTGATCCGGAGTTTTCCGCTGTCGTGCTGAGACTGCGCAGTGCTGGTGATCATGATGCCCGCTCGTGCGTACGCGTACTCGGTCAGGCCTGAGCAGTCGAATCCCTTTGTGTACCTCCCGCTGTATCCGCCGGGAGAGCAACAAATGCCGTACGAGGGCCCGTTCGCGTCTCCGCCGCCCCAGGAGTAGGGCGTTCCCTTGTACGACCGGGCCGCGTCGATGATGATCTTGGCCTTCCCGGTCGCGTCGACCGGTTCGGAGATGTCTCCCAAGGCGTCGTACTCGGCCTTGGCGTTCAGTACGTCGGAGACGTACTTCTCGGAGTGGTTGTAGCGGTAGATGGCATCGTGCTCCGTCGTTGTGTTGGTGAAGTCGGCGTCACCCTTTCCGCAGAGGTACGCCGCCGTGGTCAGCGCCGAGTCGAAGACGTTCTGCGGGTCGGTGTCACCGTCGTCGTCGCCGTCCGCTGCGGGCACGCTCTTCCAGGTCTGGGGGAGGAACTGGGTGGGCCCGACGGCCCGGTCGTATGTGGTGTCGTTGTCGTACGTGCCGTTGTCGGTGTCGGTGATGCGTTCGGTGCCGTTACTGCCGTCCAGGACGGGGCCGATGACCGGCGGCTCCACGTTGCCGTACGTGGAGCCGCGCTTGTCGACGACCTTGCGGCCGTTGAACGTGCCGTGGTGGGACTCGATCTTTCCGATGCCGGCCAGCAGGGTCCACCGCAGGTGCGTGCACTTGGGGCGGATCTCCTTGATCTTCGCCTCCGCCGCCAGGTACGCCTCGCAGGTGGGTGCGGGGATGCCGGCCACTTTGACGCAGCTGACCTGGGACGGCACCTTGTCCCCGCCTTTCGAATCTCCATGGGGCAGCAAGCCCGCTGCTACGAACATGGCGATGAAGAGGAAGATCCAGGGAAGGACCGTGCATATCGCCAGGACGATGAAGGCCTTCTTGGCACCGCTCATCGGCTCGGACTCGGTGGCTTTGGTCACCCGCTGTTACCTCCACCATCCCTCCTGCGAAGGTTTCGGTGATCGGCGGAGCGGCGGAGGTTCTGGTGCTGGTTCCGCCTTCCGTTGATCACGCCGTTCAGCTTCTGTGCCTCGCTGTGGTGCTTACTTTTTGTCTTGCGCATCCGCAGGGAGGAATCCCGCTGGGCGTCACGTGTCCGGCTGTCCGTGCGGGGCGTTCGGGTGCTCGCCGCCGCGAGATTCCGCTTCTCGGTGGCGACGGCGTTCTTGAACCGGCTGCGGATGGTGGGGGCTTCCTTGGCGATGTGGCGTCCGGTGCGAGCCGTGGCGAGCGTGGCCCGCCCGGCACGGCTGTTCTGCATGCGCTGCATCGCGGCCTTGCGGCCGTTCTCCACGCGCTTCTTCGCGGCGTTCTTGAGCCGGGCCTTCAACGCCGCCTTCGCCGAGGCCTGCAGACCGGCGGACGTGCCGCCGGACCCTACGGCCGCTGCCACCGTGGTGCCGAGCTTGACCGCGCCCTGGACGCGTTGCTTGAGCCCCTTCTTCTGCTTGCCACCACCGCGTGCACCGCCGCCGCCTGCACCGCCACCGCGTGCGCCGCCGCCACCGCCGCCTGCACCGCCGCCGGCGGGCGGCTTGCCGCGCCAGAGGTCACGTGCCTTGCCGCCGACCTTGCTCAGGGTGGCGCCGTCCTCCTTGAGCTGATCCAGACCCGAAGTGCCGCCCTTGGTGGCCCCCCGGAAGGTGCTGCCCTCGCCGCCCCCGCCCGTCTTGCTGGCCATTTTCTGACCGAAGTTGGACGCGACGGTCTTGGCAGCTGCCGTGACCTTCTTCCGGAACATCAGGAAGGCCAGAGCCAGGAAGTCGATGGTGAGGAACTTGACCGTCATGACGTTGCCGGTTTTGGCGTCCAGCACCGCGATGACCATGACCAGGAAGAAGGCCAGGAACATCACCGAGAGGAAGATGGCCAAGATGACGCGGACGACCCCGGAGACCCAGTTCCACATCAGGGTCCGGCCGCCGCCCGGCAGGATGCCCGCGATCAGGGCCGGCTGCGCCCGGATGACCTCAACCGCCATCCAGACCTGCGAGACCAGGAAGGTGCTCGAGACCGCCACCACCAGCCCCACGACGATGATCGCGGCAAGGGCGATGAACCAGACGCTGAGCAGGTTGTCCAGCGACGCGGAGATCTGCTGCTCATCCATGGTCTTGTTGTCGCCGTCGCACTTGGCGATGACCTGCTTGTCCGCGGGCGCGACGTACTTCTGCCAGGCGTCGGAATGCGTCGCCTTGTCCTTGAAGTCCTTGACCGCCTGTTGCTGCGCGTCATCGACCACGGTGTAGATGGCCCAGGGGTTGCCGGTGGCGAGCAGGAGGCTGTGCTTCAGCCCGTCATGGGAGAAGACGTTGCTGAACGCCTTGCCGAGCTTGTCGTACCAGGGTCGGTCGTTCTCCTTCTTCATCATCTGCGGCAGCACGAGCCGGTTGAAGTTGTAGCGGGTGAGCGTGGCCTGGCCGTAGGCCGCGCTGCATTCCCCGGTGATGGCCTTGCCGGTGTAGAGCACCCAGATCGGACGCTGGATGAAGGCGTCGACCAGCCCGTCGGTGATCGGGCGGCTCACGCCCCTCGCCGGGTCGTCCTTGTTCTCCTGGCCGGAACAGGTGGTCGGTTGCGTGTCGCCGGTATCGGTCTTCGCCTTTTCCTTCTGCCGGTCCTTCGCGCACCTGTCGTCGAGAACCACGTCGGCGATGGCGAGCGAGATCTGCTTGGTCACCCCGAGTACGCCGGTGTCGTCGGCGTTGCCGATCAGCACCTTGCCCGGGTGGAGCAGGGTCACACTGGCGATGGAGGCGATGACAAGGGATGTGCAGATCTCCATCCAGCCCTTGGACCGCTGCTTGAACAGAATGAGGTAGCCGGCCCAGACCACGACGATCGTCAGGAACAGGACCTTCAGCCCCAGGCTGTCGATCATCCGTTCCTTGATGGTGGCGGCGATGTCGGAGACCGGGGTGAGGAGATCCTTGGCCAGGCCGAAGTCCAGGGCCCAGTCGACCAGCCAGCAGGCGAAACCGATCACGGTCCTGATGACACTGAAGCCGATGCCGATCAGGAAGGCGATGATCTTGCTGATCACGTCGAACGTGCCGCCCTGGTCGACGTTGAGACCGTAGGCGCTGATCGGGACGCCGTTCCTGTCCACGATGTCGAAGATGCCGAGCACCTTGCCGGGGTCCGTGGTCCGCGGCGGGGTGCACGTGAGTACCGGAATCGCGTCGTTCGGATGGCAGGGGTCCGCCGTGGGTTCCGCCCACGCGCCGTGCGTGAGGAACAGCGTGACCACGATCGGTACGCCGATCAGGATCAGCAGGCGCAACCAGACGCGCGGCTGCCGGATCACCCCCGTGAGTGCGGTCATATGCTCGTCGCCTCCGCCGCTTCCATGGCCTCGGCCGGCTCGTCGAGGGTGGCGCGGCCCGGCGTCGTGTGGATGGCATCCGCGGCATACTCGTCCGCCGGGATGAGCACCTTCATGCCGCCGATCCGCTTCTTCAGGTCGTAGTAGAGGCATTCACCGGAGCGCAGCAGCCGTTCGTCCTCGGAGACGTTGATCGGTGACAGGTTCTCGGTCACCAGCTTGAGCAGTTCCGGGTCGGTGCCGTCCAGCCCGAGGAACTCCAGTCCCCGGGCCGCCAGTTGCTTGTTGCGGTGGCGGAAGAGGAAGCGGTGCGAGACCAGGCCGCGGATCTTCTCGCCGTACTCGGAGTTGGCGGGACCGACGTCGTACGGGTCGTGGGAGCCGGCGAAGGCGCCACAGCCGTGCTTACGGCCGTCGTTGATGATCTCCAGCAGGAGCTCCGTGCCCTCGGCCGACGAGGTCAGCCACCAGCACTCGTCGAGGAACACCCCGACGAACTCCTCGGGGTCGGCGAAGGCGATCTCCCGGCACAGTGCCGCCACGAGGTACATGAGCCGCCAGCCGAACTTCTTCTCCACTTCGAGGCTGGAGAGCCGGTGGCCCTCCAGCTCGGTCTTCTTGGGCAGACCGATGTTGGCGGCGGAGAAGATGATCGTGTCGGCGTCCGTGATCTCCACGATGGGCAGCTCGGGGTCGAAGATCACCCGGCCCAGGTCCTTCTTGGCCAGGGAGCGGAGCTTGCGAGCCAGTTCGCTCGCCGCGGCCCGCACGTTGTGGTCGTCCGGATCCTGCGGGTCGGCCGTGTGGGCGCGTTCCGTCAGGGTGTCCAGCAGCAGCCGCATGCTGGGGTTGGCCGACTTGTGGGTGGCGTCGATGGCGTCGGCGAGGGTGACGCCCTCGGTGCTCATCGAGGCGATGTCCAGCAGCGGGGTGAGGAAGGATTCGGTGTAGCGGGCCGCGCGCGGTCCCTTGAAGACCCGCAGCGGGTCGAGAGAAACCTCGGCTTCCTCGTCCACGGTGATGACCTGGGTCTCGCCCGGGCAGGCACGGGCGAACCGGGCCCATTCCTGCTGGGGCGTACGGTCGATGGCCAGCGCCCGGCCGCGGCTGCGGGACCGGCCGATGCGCCGGCCGGTGGTGAGGATCGAGTACATGGCCGTCTTCATGGCCACCGACTTGCCGGAACCCAGCTCTCCGATGAACACGGCCGATGCCGAGGCGTTCATCCGTGGGCCGAGACTGAAGTCGACCAGGACCGGGCGGGCTCCACCGCCGTTGAGCTGGAGTCCGAACAGCGAGCCGCCGTCGTCGCCGAGCGCCTGGCCGCAGAAGGGCAGTGACATGGCGAAGTCCTTCGCCAGCAGGAACTGGGCGTAGTCGTTCATCACCCGGGGTGTGGGTGTGCCGGGCAGCATGCTGTGGAAGAGCGGGGTCTGCTCGCCGATGGGACGTACCAGCGTGTAGTCGTTGCCGCCGAAGTGGTTGATCAGTGCGGCCGCCTTCTCCTCGGCCTCCTCCGGGTTCTGGCCCCAGACACAGGTGACCACGCTTGCCCGGATCTCCACCTCGGTGGTGGACGAGGTGAGCCGTGAGCGGTATTCGTTGAGTGAGGCACTGGCCTTGTCCAGGCTGGCCGGGACGCCGGCCGTCTCGCCGTCGTACTCCCCACGCTGGTGCGCCAGTTCGCGGGCCTGCCGACGTGACTTGGGCTCGGCCTTGGAACCCGGCTCGATGTGCAGCCGGACCGCCCAGTCGACCGGGAACCCGAAGTCGTCCAGGGCGGCCAGGTATTCGCTGCCGGGGAAGGCGAAGGCATCCGGCATCTCGGCCAGGATGGAGAACGCCTGGTAACTGTCGCCGAACTCGGTCGTCGACTTCACATAGCGGTGCCGGAACGGGTTGAGGGGTACGCCGCGGCGTTCCTCGATGCCGTCGGTGCGCCCACCCTCGTCGATGATCACCTCCGAGTACGCCGCCACGGCCCGCCCGCGGCCCATGACGCCCCGGGGCTCGTCGTACTCGGGAAGCAGGGGTTCGGCCAAGCCCCGGCGTGCGGAGTGCCCGTAGATCCACAGGATCTCGCCCTCGGTGGCGGGGCGGAGCCGGATGGCGGACGGCCAGGTGGCCGCGAGGTGCCGGGCCTGTTCGATCCGGCGCTCCTCCTCCGCCTTGCCGATGGGGGCGGTGGGCAGCCCGAGGGTGCTCATCACCTCGTACTGGGCGGACGACAGTACGGACAAGGCGCCCTGTCTGAGGTCGGTGTGCCTCATCGGTACGCAGAGGAAGTCGACCCGTCCCGAAAGCTCCATTTCCTCCAGTTCGTCGAGAACACGAAGGGACAGGTCCACGTACTCCGGCGAGGCGTCCAGGTCGATACCCGCCGTCATACGGGTGACGACGCTGGCGGCATCCACCTGCGGGCAGAGGCTGAGCAGCAGGGCTTCGCCCTTGATCGACTTGAACAGCGACTCAAGTGCGTTGAGCCGATCGTGCTTGGCCGATGCGGAGGCGTGGCTGTAGTTGTCGGAGTCGACCCGCCACACAGCCCACACCGTCGCGTTGGTTGTCCAGATCAGATGGCCGCTGATGTGGCGCACGGGAAGACGCATGGCAGTTCATCCATCCTTCGTTTTCAGTGCCGGTTCATTGCCGCTCTGCTTCGTCGAGCAGTTCCTGGAGGCGGGTACGGGGCCGGGCAGGGGCCTGTTCGGCGGGTGCCGAATCGGGCTGTTGCCCCCCGGTACGGGCCGTCGTGGTGACGAGCCGTACCGGGCGGGCCTCGGGGGCGGGTGACGGGTCCGGGGCTGCGGGACGCAGCCGGATCGTCACCCGCCCGGTGACCAACTTGGCCTTGAACGTCCGCTGCGGGCGGCCGGCCAGCCGGCCGCCCGGCGGGGTGGTGCCGTACGTGATCAGCCCGAGCAGTGCTCGCGCGGGGTCGCGGCCGTCCATCCGGGCGTACCGCATCAGCCACGCGAGTCCCCAGGGGACGATGATCATGACGAGGGCGTTCCCGAGACCGAAGACCGCCCAGAGATCGCGGAGGCCCAACAGCAGGACGAAGACACCCACCATGGTCACGATCTGGGTGATCGTGTACGGGCCGCCCGGGAGCCGTCCGCCGCCGGGAAGCTTGCCGACGACGAGAGGGTGTTTACGTGCCCGGGTATAGGAACGCCCGATCAGCGCCTTCTCGCCGGCCGGCTGCCCAGTCACCGCAGATCAGCCTCGAACACAGGCTGGTCCAGGAACACCGTGTGGTCCAGCTGCTGGTAGGACCCGACAGCGGTCTCCTCGGGCACCTCGCTGTCCACCATCTTGCTGAGGCCGGGGATGCTCGACACGGCGAAGACCACGACGGCCCCCAGGATGGCCGCGGTCAGCGTGCCCGCAAAGGACTTCGTCTTCACGTAGGCCATGACGGTGGCCACGACGGCCATCACCCCGGCGGCTGTGGTGGCGAGTGCCTGGACGTCGCCGAGTGTTCCGTCGATCCAGGTGAAGACGTCGCCCTGGACTGCCAGTTGGACCATGTCGGTACTTGCATAGCTCACTGTCTGAATCCCCTCGTGTGATGAGCTGTTCGGTCTTTCAGTCCTCGGCGGAATCCGCCGAGGCGTCTGGGGACGGGCTCGTTGTGGGCGAGGTGCCGTCGGCCACCGGGCCGGTCTGTCCGGGGGCGAGCACGGGCGCGGTGTCGACAGCCGCGACTTCCCAGCGCCCGTCCCGGGTGCTCAGGGTGAGCGCGTAGGTGAGCAGGTAGTCCTGTCCGTCCGTCGTCGCGCTGACGGACACCAGTACGTGCCTCTTGGTGCCGTCCGCCGGAACGGTGGTGTCCTCGGCGTTGCTGTCGGTCTTGTCCTGGTCGTCCTGGAGGCCGGTGACGAGCGTGGACTTGTACGGAGCCGGAACGATCGCCGCGACCTCGAGTCCGGGGGCGACGTAGCGGTTCAGTTCCCCCTGGCCGGTCAGGTAGGCCGCGAAGAAGCGGCTCACCGTGTCGGCCACCGGGTCGTTCTCGTTGACTCCCAGATCCGAGCCGTAGGCGAGGTCCCCGTGTGCCGCGGAGGTCGGTGCGTTGACTTCGGCCGGCAGCGAGGTCGCGGCATAGAGCGCCGACGGATTGTCGGTGCCCGCGCTGCCGGAGGGCTTGGGGCTCCCGGCCGTGGCGGTGGGCTTGGCGCTCCCGGCGGTGCCGGTGGGTGTGGCAGGTGTGGCGGGCTTGGCTGTGCCGCCCGCCTCGGGACTGCCGGAGACCTGGACGCCGACCCTGAAGTAGTGGAGCCCCTGGTCGATGGTCTTGCCGGCCTTGTTCTTCGCCGATATCCGGGCGGCGACCGTTACGGCCCAGTAGCCCTTGCTGACCTGTTCGGCCGCCACTGTGGTCGTGCTGGTGGCATGACGCGAACCGGGCTCGTTGGCAAGAGCCACCGGCTCCGAGTAGAAGGGGGTGAGATCGTCCTCCGTCCCTTCGCCGGCCGCCAGATATGCCGTCAGGTAGAGCTCTGCGAAGCCCGCCGGACCGGTGGCCGAGGGCTGGCCTTGCGTCTGGCTCGCCGTCGTGGGCGGGGCCGCCTTCGAGGAGCCGGCGACCGCCACCGCGAAGACACCGATCGCCGGTCCGGCCAGGATCAGTGCCCAGACACCGAAGGTGATGAGTTTGGTGATACCCGCCATCTTGACGGTCGTCTGCTGCCAGCCGGTGGCAGCTTCGTCCATCTCGTCCTGGCCGGTGTCGTCGGCCGCCTCGGGTATCTCCTGAGGCCGCGCGTCGTAGCGCGATGTCCGGGTGGCCCTCGGCTTCGCGGGGGCCTGTTCGGCCGGCTGCTTCTTCTTGTCGGTGCGCTTGAGGCCGCGCTTCATCGCATGTCTCCCTGAGCGGTCCTCAGCACCGGGTGCCGGGGATCGACGACGTTTCGTCCGTCCTCGTCCAAGGACGCGGTGGTGATGGCGGTCACGGGATCCTCCGGGGACCTCTCGGTGGCTGGAATGGTGGGCGCGAAACTGGGTTCCTCATGGGAGAGGTGCGTCCGTCCGGTCCGGTGTGACGCTCAACCCGGGCCAATACTGGGTGACTTGTGTCACTGAATCGTCACTTCGCTGTTGCGAACCTGTCAGAAGCGGCGACCGCCAGGCGGCGCACCGCCCGGCTGCGGCGCTGGCGCTGGCGGGCCTCGTACCGTTCCGAGCGGCGGGGGGTGACCGGATCGGCCGCGGAGCCGTCCCGGTAGTAGCCGGTGATCAGCCGGGCCTCCGCCACGTCGAGCACGCCCGACTCGAGTGCCCACACCAGGAGTTCGACGAGTTCCGCCCTTGCGTCCCACCCGGCTGCCGGACCCGGCTCGTCCTCGGCGAGCAGCCGGTACTTGGCCGCCTGCGCGTGCAGCAGGGCCAGTTCGGCCTGTGATGCCGGGCCGGTGTCGACAGTCGTGAGGCGGGCGACCGTGTCGGCGTCCAGGGGTACGGATACCGCGTCCGGACCGATCAGGCGACGTGTCAGGCGCAGGGTCTCCAGCGACAGATTGGCGGCGATGCGCTCCGCCCGCCGGGCGACGGGATACGTGCGGATGACCTCGTACAGGGCGCCGACCGTGAGCGAGATCGTCTCCTCCCAGTCGTAGCCCGGACGCAGTTGGCTCCGGGCTATCCGGATCGCCTTCGGCAGCATCGTCTGTACGACCATGCGTGCGGCGAGCTGCGCCCCCGCGCCGCCGGCGACCGCGGCGCGCAGCAGGGGCAGCAGGATGCGGTCCTGTTCGCTCGCGGTCCGGCATCCGCGCAGGGTGTCCAGCACGCGCTGCGGGCAGGTGGGTGATTCGTCGTCGTACCAGTCCCGCACGAAGCAGGACAGTGTCCTGTCCTGACTCAGGCGTGACCACTCGGAGTTGAGACGGCCTATCAGGCCGTCGCTGCGGATGCGCATGGCGTTGCTGTGCATGGATGGACCCCCCTGGTCTTGCTGTGGAACACGGATGATGGTTCCAGTCACCCCTTGTCCGCCCCCTCGACCAGCGCGTGCAGCCCCGCGGTCAAGGGGAAACACCGGCCCGGTCCGTGGCCGGACCAGATCTTGACCGGCCAACTCGCTTGGTGTCACGCGGATATAGGGAGGGCTCGTTCTTCCCCGGTGCCGGCCCGCCGCGGACGGGGCCGGTGGTCCGGCGCTCCGTAATCACCGAGCGGTTTCGGCCGCCGCTGTGTCACGGTGGGCAACAAGTGGCCCGTGAGGAACTTGAGGTGATCAGATTCTGCATCAACTCCGGTCACCGACCGGACGTCTTGTCACTGCAGGAGTACATAGTTGTGACACAACGGCGCAGTAGTGCGTCCTGGTGTTGATGCAGAATGACGGCAGGTCACTTTTCGGATGCTGAAGCAGCGTGACCGCGCATGACCAGGGGGGGTCTGATGGCGCACGGGGAGAACAATGGCCTGAAAGCCTGTGCAGGGGTGGCCGCGGCCACGCTTCTGCTGGTGACCGGCTGCAGCTCGTCGGGGGGCGACGAGCCCGCGCCGCCCAGGGCGAGCGCCACGCACGACGACGGGCAGAAGGAGCGGTCGGTGGCCCAGCGCCGGGCCCTCGCCGCATACCGGGGCATGTGGGACGCGCAGGTCGAGGCCTACTCCTCCGGAAGCATGGCGAAGGCGCGGCTGGGCGATTACACGACCGGTGATGCCGCATCGATGATCATCAACCTCTTCACCTACTACAACGAGCACGGGCTCGCCTTCAAGGGGGGCCCCGTCACGAACCCCAAGGTGTCGGCCGTCAATGTCGGCTCCGAAGTCGACACGGCCACGATCAGCGACTGCGTCGACATGACGGGTGTGGTGGTGAGGCGCGCCACAGGCAAACCCATTGCAGTGGCAAAAGAGGACACCCGTCGCCCCTGGACGGCCAAGGCCACCACCGCCAAGTCGGGTGGTACCGAGTGGCGGATCAGCGACTACACGATCGACAAGGACCGGACATGCTGACCATGGCGCGTTCTGTGCGTGTCGGTCTGGTTGCCCTGGCCTCCGGCGCCCTGCTGATGGCCGGGACACAGGCGGCCCTGGCCGACGGTCCTGTCGACTGCCCGCCCGGGGCCCAGGTGTGCGACATCACGGCCGAGGACCCGGGCGACCCCGGAGACGACGGTTCGGGCGGCGGGACCGGCGGGGGCTCCGGCGGCGCGGTCAATGCCTGCCGCAAGGAGACCGGGGAGAAGATCCCCTGTTACGTCCCGGGGATGGGTTACTGGAACCACGGCTGCTACTGGCTGCTGCTCGAACCCCAGCCGCCGGCCGACGACTTGTTGTGGGGTGACGACAAACCGAGCGACGGTGACATCTACCGTCCCACGTCCTGTCCGGACTTCCAGTACGAGGGCGCCGGCACGTTCGTACCCCGTGACACCTTCTTCCCCAACGGCGAGATCGGCAAGGACGCCGGTCCCACTCCGGCGGAGGTCGCTGAGACCGCCGTCGCGCAGATGACCCTGAACGGGCCGGACATCGGCATCGCCCCCGAACCCGGAAAGACGGGACTGGTCGGGCTTCCGGTCTGGATGTGGAACAAGAAGAGCGACACCACCACCGGACCGCAGACCAAGTCCGCCTCCGCGGGCAGCGTCACCGTCACCGCCACCGCGAAGGTGGACAAGGTCGTCTGGAACATGGGCGACGGCACCTCGGTCACCTGCACGAAGCCGGGCGAGCCCTACAAGGCGGAGTACGGCAAGCGGCAGTCACCGGACTGCGGGCACGTCTACCGCAGCACGTCCCGCGGCAAGAGCGGCAACAAGTACAAGATCACCACGACGGCCACCTGGTCCATCCACTGGGAGGGCGGGGGCGAGACCGGGGACCTGACCACGACCCGGGAGTCCGACACCGCGATCGCCATCGGCGAACTCCAGGTCGTGGGCTAGTGGTCTTTCGTTTGGATCAGGCCGGATCAGGGAGCGGGGTCCGGTGTGTGCGGCTGCAAGGCGGAGGAGGGAGTCACTGCGGAGCATTGGCGACTGACGACAACGCCGCAGATGTGCGTGCCGGGCCCCGCGAGCCCGGCGTGATCCAAACGAGAGGCCCTAGTGGCGAGCAGTAGCAGCGACAGATCTGCTGGAGGCACGAATTGAACAGGACGAAGAGCGCCGCCCCGCCCGTTCAGGGCGGGCCCGGCGGCCTCGGCCCCATACCCGTGGCGCCGCCGCGGGCCCTGAAGCAGCGACGGCGCCGGCCGGCGCTGATCGCGCTGTCCCTCGCGCTGACCGCGGTCGGCGGGCTCTCGGGTGCGCTGCTGTTCACGGCGACCGGTGAGCGCACCGACGTGCTCGCGGTCAGCCATGAGGTGGCGGCCGGTGATGTGATCAAGGACAGCGACCTCACCGAGGCGTCCATCTCCCTCGACCCGGCGCTCAAGCCGGTCAAGGCGGTGGACAGGCAGAGCGTCGTCGGCAAGCGGGCGGCGGTCGCGCTGACTCCGGGTGCGCTGCTCGCCCGCGACCAGTTCACCGACAAGTCCCTGCTCAAGCAGGGCGACACGCTGGTCGGCATCTCCACCAAGCCCTCCCAGCGCCCCACTTCCGGCCTGTTCCCCGGGCGCAAGGTGCTCGTCGTCAGCACGCCGGGCCTGGACGAGGACATGTCGGACGACCCGCCCCAGACCATCGCGGCCACGGTCGTGGCGGTCGGGGACACGGCCGATGCCACGGGCGTCGCCACCATCGACGTGGCCGTCCCGGGAACCGACGGTCCGGCGCTCGCGGCCCGCGCCGCCACCGGCCGGGTGGCGATCGTCGTGCAGAGCGGGAGCGGTTCCTGATGTCAGTGATCGCGCTGGTGGGCGGTACCGGGGCTCCGGGGGTGACCAGTACGGCGCTCGCGCTGCTGCTGGCATGGCCGCTGGATCCGGGCCGTCGGCTGATCCTGGCCGAGTGCGATCCGGACGGCGGGGCCGTACTCGCCGGTGCCCTCCAGGGCCGGATGGACTCCCGCTACGGGCTGCGCAACCTTGCCGTGGCCCAGCGCAAGGACGAACTGGTCGAGGCGTTCTGGCGCCAGCTGGTCGACCTCTCCGAGGACGAGAGCAGCACCCGGCTGCTCCTGCCGGGCATCACCGACCCGGCGCAGGCCGCCGGTCTCGACCCGGCCTGGGGGAGCCTCGCCGAGCTCTTCGCCAGGATCGAGGACCACCAGCACGACGTACTGGTCGATCTCGGCCGGCGGGGAGCGTTCGGTGCCTCCGCGGTGCTCGCCAAGCGGGCGGACGTCGTGGTGATGGTGGTGCGCAACACCCTGCGCGGCGTGCAGAGCGCCCAGGTCCGGGTCGAGGCGCTGCGCAAGGCGCTGGCCGGGCCCGGCGGAACCGGTGACGACGCCCTGGCCCTGCTGCTGGTCGAGAGCGGCCCCTACAGCCCGGGTGAGGTCGAGAAGGTGCTGAACGCGCCCGTCCTGGGCGCGATGCCGTGGCGGCCGAAGCAGGCCGAGGTGCTGTCGGACGGCGTCGACGGCGGCAGCCGGTTCGCCCGTTCCGACCTGATGCGCGCGGCCCGTCAGGTGACCGGCCCGCTGCAGCAGCGCGTGATGCTCCGCCGCAACCGCCTCGCGCCGCGTACCCAAGGACCCTACGGAGACGAGGAGATGGCCCGTGCGCGCTAATCCCTTGCACCCGGACCCCGTGATGCACGCCAAGTCCACCGCCGAACACACGGTGATGCTCAAGCGCACCGGCAGCGGGTTCACGGTCTCGCCGGTCTCGCCCGTCGCGTCGGCCGCCCGGAGCCAGGCGGGTGCGGCCTCGCTCCGCCCGCTCGGCGAGGCCCGGCTGCCGCAGATCACCGTCGACTACCGGGTCGCCGGAGAGATCAAGAAGGGTGTGGCCGACCGGCTCGCCCAGGAGATCAAGTCCTCGGGCCGGATGGGCCCGGAGTCCCAGGCCCAGCGCGGCCGGGCACTGATCAACGAGGCCGTCGCCGTCTGGTCCGACGCCATCGCCGTCGAGCGCGGCGCCAGCACGACCAAGGGCGAGGACGCCGCCCTCGCCTCGGCCGTCTACGACATGCTCTTCCGGGCCGGCCGGCTCCAGCCGCACCTGGACGACGACCGGGTCGAGAACATCCTCATCAACGGCTACGACGAGGTGTGGCTGGACTACGGCGACAGCGAGCGGGTGCGGGTCGCACCCGTGGCGGAGTCCGACGAGGAACTCCAGGAGATGCTGCGGGACCTGGCCCGGCGCAACGGCCAGAGCGAACGCACCCTGTCCACCGCCGACCCGTTCCTCGCCCTGCGCCTCGCCGACGGATCCCGCCTCCAGGCCGTCACCGGAGTCACCCCGAAGACCTTCGTCACGATCCGCAGGCACCGCGTCAAGGACGTGGACCTGGCGGGAATGATGGAACTCGGGGCCGTCGACGAGACCTTGGCGTCCTTTCTCGCCGCCGCCGTGCGGGCCGAGAAGAACATCATGATCACCGGCGAGCAGGCGGTCGGCAAGACCTCGCTGCTGCGGGCGCTGCTCAAGGAGATCGACCCGGACGAGCGCTTCGCCACCATCGAGACCGAGTTCGAACTCTTCGCCCACACCAATGAGTTCCACCGGCAGGTCGTGCCGATGGAATCCCGGGAGTCCAACGGCGAGCGCGGGGCGGACGGCCGGGGCGCGGGAGAGATCACCCTCCTCGACCTCATCCACCGGGCCCTGCGCATGTCGCTGTCCCGGGTGGTCGTCGGGGAGGTCCGCGGTCAGGAGATCGTCGCGATGATGCAGGCGATGACCAACGGGAAGGGCGGCAACCTCTGCACGATCCACGCCCGCCGTCCCGAGATCGTCTTCGACCGCATCGCCGAGCTGTACCTGCTGGCCCAGGACAACATGACCGAGCAGCTCGCCTACCGCCAGGCGGCCAACGGGCTCGACTTCATCGTGTTCGTCTCCATGCGCGACGAGACCCGGATCGAGGGCAAGCGGCACCGGTTCGTCTCGCACGTGCTGGAGGTCACCGGCATGGGGGAGAACGGCCGGCCGGCCACCAACCGGATCTTCGCCCCGAGACCGGGCGAGCCCCGAGGCGTACCGCATATGCATCCCGCCTGCCTGGAGGACCTCGTGCGGGTCGGCTTTCCCGTCCATCTCCTCGACAACCCGCGCGGCTCCTGGCCGCACCCGCTGGACCTTCGCGTGATGGCCGGATGAACACGATGCTGTTGTGGGTGGTCGCCGGACTCGCCGTCGCCGGGGGGCTGGTGGGCGTGGTCGCCGGTGTCGTCGGCACCACCGCCCCGCCACCGCTCCGGCGGCCGGGGCGCGGCACGGGCGGCAGTGTGGAGCACGACGCGGCCATGCGGCGCCGGACCCGCTGGACGGCTGCCGCGGTCATCGGACTGGGCATCTGGCTGTTCACCGGGGTCTTCGTCGGCGGCGTCCTCGCCGCGGCCGCCCTGGTCGGTGTGCCCTGGCTGCTGTCGCCCACGAAGAACGCCACCGTACGCATCGACAAGCTGGAGGCGCTCGGGGAGTGGACCCAGCGCCTGTCCGATGTGCTGCGGCTCGGCATGGGACTCGAGCAGGCGATGATCGCCAGCCGCCGTGGTGCGCCCGGCGACCTTGAACACGAGATCGCCGACCTCGCCGACCGCCTCCAGGTCGGCTGGCGGCCCGCCGAGGCGCTGGAGTCGTTCGCGGACGCGCTCGACGACGTCACGGCCGACAAGGTCCTCGCCTCGCTGATGCTGTGCGCCTCCGACCGGGGGCCGGGGCTCGCCCAGGCGCTCCAGGACCTTTCGGAGGCCGTACGCGAGGAGGTCGCCAAGCGCCGCCAGATCGAGGCGGACCGGGCCAAGCCGCGCACCACCGTGCGGTGGATGACCATCATCACCCTGTGCGTGGTCGCGGCCGGGTTCCTCACGCCCAGCTACACGGCTCCCTACGGCACCTTCCTCGGCCAGCTCGTCCTGGGCCTGCTGGCGGCGGGCTTCGCCGGAGTGCTGGCCTGGATGCGTTCGCTGGCCGACCACAAGCCGGTGGCGCGCTTCCTCATCGCCGATCCCCGCAGCCGCGTGAAGCTGCCGGAACTCTCCGATCCGTACCAGGAGGACGCGTGATACCGCCCGGCGCGATTTTCTCGGGGCTCGCCGTCGGCGGCGGACTCGCCCTGCTCGTACGCGAACTCGTCAGGCCGCAGCCGGACCTGGCCTCCTCGCTGCGCCGCCTCAACACCTCCGCTCCCGATCCCGCGGCCGTCGCACCGTCCAGCCGTGACGACATGTGGGGGGCCTGGCTGGTGGAGCACCTTCAGGGCCTGCCCGGGGTCACCATTCCGCGCAAGGACCTGGCTCTGGTCGGGCAGACGGCCGAGCGGTTCCTGCTGCTCAAGTCCGCCCTGGCCGGCTCGGGCCTGCTGATTCCCCCGTTGCTCGTGGGCGCCTGGTCGCTGATGGGCCTGGGCGTGCCCTTCTACGTACCGGCCGTGGTGGGGCTCGTCCTGGGCGCCCTGCTGTGGTTCATCCCCGATCTGTCCGTACGGGACCAGGCGGGCAGGGCGCGCGAGGAGTTCGCCCACGCGGTCGCCGCGTACCTCGATCTGGTCGCGCTCAAGCGGGCCGCGGACTCGGGCCCCACCGAAGCGCTGGAACGGGCCGCGGCCGTCGGCAAGGGCTGGGCCTTCACCCGCCTCCAGGAAGCGATGATGCGGGCCCGCGTCGACAAGATCCCCCCGTGGGAGGCGCTGGTCCAGCTCACGGAGGAACTCGACCTGCCCGTCCTGGAGGACGTCGCCGAGATCATGCGGATGTCGGCGCACGACGGCGCGGCGGTCTACACGACGCTGCGGGCGAGGGCCAAGTCGCTGCGCGTCGAACTGCTGTCGAAGCAGGCGACCGAGGCGAACGAGAACAGCGAGAAGATGACGGCTCCGGGCGCGCTCCTGGCGGTGCTCGTGATGCTGCTCGTCGCCTTCCCGGCAGTGGTCAATATCTTGACCACGTAACCGAATCGGCCACACGGAACCGGCAACCACCCATCCAAGCGTCTGAGTTGACAAAGACAGTATCGAGGGGGCTCCCCAGTATGAACACGTTGAACAAGCTCACGACCCGAGCCACTGCATCCCTGGCCATGGTCCTGGCGGTGCTGGCCGACCGCGTCGAGCGCGGCGCCCAGGACCCCGACCGCGGCGACATCAGCATCACCACGGTCATCATCTGGGTCGCGGCCGTGGCCGGTGCCCTGCTGATCGCCGGCACCATCGCGGCGGTCGTCTCCCGGTACAACGGGCAGTTGGCGGGCATCTAGTGAGGCCCGCGGTCGTCATGCGCCGGCCACTGGACGACCGCGGGGACTCGTCGATCCAGATGGCGATCGTGTTCCCGTTCGTCATCCTGCTGACGATCGCCGTGGTGCAGGTGTCGCTGTGGTACTACGCGCGCAATGTCGCCCTGACCGCCGCACGGGAGGGCGTGGCCGCCGCCCGGGTCTACGAATCGGGCCCGGACGCCGGCGCTGCGCGCGCGAAGGACGTGCTCGGCCGGATCGCGGGCAACAGCCTGCTCGGCCCGACCGTGTCCACGGGGGGCAGTTCGGCCGAGCGCGTCCGTGTCCAGGTCTCGGGCAGCGCACCGTCGCTGCTGCCCGGGGTGCCGGGCCTGACCATCACACAGAGCGCGTCCGGACCGGTGGAGCGCTGGACGACCGGGGGATGAAGTGAACCGGGGGATGAAGTGAACTGGGACGACCGGGGCAGTGAGGCGATCCAGGCGGCGATCGTCACGCCGTTGATGATCATGTTTCTCTGTATGGCGCTCGCGGCCGGCCGGGTGGTGACCGCGGGCAGCAAGGTGGACGCCGCCGCGGAGGACGCGGCGCGTGAGGCCTCCATCTCGCGTACCGCCGGCAGCGCCCAGGACCACGCCTACGCCGCCGCCAACGAGACGCTGGCCGATCAGGGCCTCAAGTGCTCGGGAACCACGGTCTCGGTGGACGTCTCGGGTCTCAACGCCCCGCTGGGCACGGTCGGTACGGTCACGGCCACCGTGACGTGCACCGTGCCGCTGTCCGACCTGATGCTTCCGGGAGCGCCCGGCAGCCACACCCTCAGTTCGACCTTCACCTCGGCCGTCGACGCCTACCGGGAGCGCGACTGATGCGTACGTACGACGACCGCGGCGGCATCGCCGTCTACAGCGCCATCATCACGGTGGCACTGCTCGGTGTCATCGGCATCACCGTGGACGGCGGCGGGAAGCTGCGGGCCACCGAACGGGCCGATTCCATCGCCATGGAGGCGGCCAGGGCCGGCGGTCAGGCCATCGACCCCGGCCAGGCCATCCCCGGCAAGGCCGTCGTCGTCGATCCCGCAGGTGCGAGGGCCGCAGCCTTCGCCTATCTCAGCACGGCCGGTGCCACCGGCTCGGTGGACGTGTCCGCCGACGGCAAGACCCTGAGCGTGCGCGTGAACACCACGTACGCCACCCGCTTCCTGGGCATCGTCGGCATCTCCTCCATGGATGTCACCGGCCAGGGGCACGCAACGCTCATTCACGGTGTCGTCGCTCCGGAAGGAACGTGATCGCGGTGCGTACACTTCGCAATCTCCTACGAGCCCTGCTGAGCCTGGCCGTCCTGGCCGCGCTGCTCCTCGGCCTCCCGGTGCTGCTGTGGTGGGCCACCGGCATCGTCCTGGACAGCGGTCTCGACGACCTGACCCACCTGTTCTCCCAGCAGGACACCGGCGGCGCCTTCCTGCTCCTGCTCGCCGCTGCGGGCTGGGTCGGCTGGGCGGGCTTCACGTTCTCCGTCCTGCTGGAGATCCCCGCCCAGCTGCGCGGCCGTTCCGCACGCCGGCTGAGCGGTCTCGGCGCGAGCCAGCGGGCCGCGGCGACGCTGATCGGCGGCATCCTGGTGCTCCTGCCGACCGCGGGCGCGGCCTTCGCGGCCCCGGCGGCGGCGCCCGTCTCCGTCTCCCAGTCCTACGCCCAGTCCGGGAACTCCGACGCCACGCACGCCTCGGACGCCCGATCCACGCAACAGGCGGCGAAGGGCCACACCTACACGGTGCGGGACACCCGCCCCGCGGAGAGCCTGTGGAGCATCGCCGAGAGTCAGATGGGCGACGGGAACCGCTGGCACGAGATCGCCGCGCTGAACGAGGGCCGGGTGATGACCGACGGCACCGTCTTCCACGCCGACGGCTTCGTCCAGCCCGGCTGGAAGCTCCGTATGCCGGCCGGCACGGGCGCGTCCGGTGCGGGCGGCGCGAACGGTGCCAACGGCGAGAAGGGTGCCTCGACCGCCGGTGGGAGCACGACGGTGCGTCCCGGTGAGTCCCTGGGCGAGATCGCGGACCGTGAACTGGGCGATCCCGCCCGCTACACCGAGATCTTCGACCTCAACCGGGGCGCCGCCCAGCCGGGTGGCGGGTCCTTCACCGACCCCAACCTGATCATTCCGGGGCAGAAGCTGAAGCTGCCCGACTCGGGGCCCGACGCCTCCCGGCCCGGTGACAAGCCGGCCGGGGAGAAGCCTGCGAAGCCTTCGAAGCCGGCGGAGACCGCCAAGCCGAAGCCCGCGGAGCCGGACGGGGCCGCGAAGCCTGCGGAGACGGCGAAGCCGAAGCCCGCGGAGACCGCCAAGCCCAAGCCCGCGGAGTCGGCGAAGCCGGACGGGGCTGTGAAGCCCGCGGAGAGCGCCAAGCCGAAGCCCGCGGAGACCGCCAAGCCCAAGCCGGAGGAGTCGGCGAAGCCGGACGGGGCTGCGAAGCCCGCGGAGAGCGCGAAGCCGAAGCCCGCGGAGAGCGCCAAGCCCAAGCCGGAGGAGTCGGCGAAGCCCGCCGAGACCGCCAAGCCCGAGCCCGCCGAATCGGCCAAGCCCGCCGAGAGCGCGAAGCCCGGTGCGGCGGACACCGCTGACGCGGGCGACGAGGACGAGGACGGGTCCATCCGGACGGTCGCGGGCATCGGCGCGCTGCTGGCCGCCGGTGTGCTCGGTGTGCTCGGTGTCCGCCGGATCGTCCAGCAGCGCCGCCGGCGCCCCCGGCGCCGTATCGCACTGCCCGACGGCGACGCCGCCGCGCTCGAGCGCGACATGCGTGCGGCAGCGGCGGACCTGCCCGAAGGCCTCGACCTGCTGGATCGCGCCCTGCGTACCCTCTCGGCCGGTCTGGCGCAGGAGAAGGACGAACTTCCGCAGCTCGACGCCGTCGTCATCACCCCGGACGGCGCCGCCCTTCACCTCTCCGAGCCGGCCGCCGCGGTGCGGCCCTTCACCTCGGTGATCAGCGGTGACGACATCTGGTGGTGCCCGAAGGACGCGGAGACACTTCTCCCGGCCCAGGAGGCATCCGCCACCGCCCTGCCGTATCCCGCCCTGATCAGCCTCGGCACGAGCTTCGAGGGGTATCCGGTGCTGGTCGACCTCGAACGCATCGGCATGCTCCGGCTCGACGGTGAGGAGGACGAGGTACGTGCCATCCTTCTCGCCCTGGCCGTGGAGCTGGCCTCCGACTCCCTGCACGCCGCGCACACGATCCGGCTGGTGGGGTTCGGGCAGGAACTGAAAGAGGCGTTTCCCGGCCGAGTCGTCCACCACGCCACCCTGGCCTCGGCGGTCGCCGGACTCAGGGGGCACGACGCGGCACAGCGCCGTGCACTGGCGGACAGCGGTGCCGAGAGCCTGCGCGAGGCACGGCTGCTCGGTACGGGGGCCGATGCCTGGGCCCCGCAGATCGTGCTCTGCGCGCTGCCGCTCACGGAGGCGGACGAGAGCGCCCTCGACCTCCTCGACCTGATCGGGGCTCAGCCGCGTACCTCGCTGGCCGCCGTGACGGGCGCCGACGACGCGCTCGCCCTTCCGGACACCTGGAGGGTCGAGGCGGCGCCCGGCGTCGTGGTCCGTATCCCCGAGACCGATCTCGAAGTGATGCTCCAGCGCCTGGAACCGGCCCAGTACGAGAGCTTGTTGGAGCTGATGGAAATCACCGAGCGGCCCATGGACGAGCCCACGCCGACATGGGCGCGGCCCAAGGACCCACGGCTCACGCTCACCGTCACGGCCGCCCCGGAGCCGGAGCCCGTCGAGGAGCGCGAGGAGGCGGCGGCCGTACCCGTGGCGGAAACCGTCTCCGCTCCGCTGCCGGTCCCCCCGGAGCCGTACATCCGGGTACTCGGACCGGTGGAGATGGTGTCGGCCGACGGCCCCGTCGAGTCCAACCGCCGGGGCCGGCTGACCGAGCTCGCGGCCTGGATCGTGCTGCACCCGGGGCTGGAGCACAAGGCCCTGGACGAGGCGATCTGGCCCGGACGCAAGGTCGGCCACTCGCTGCGCAACTCCAACATGAGCAAGCTGCGCGCATGGGTGGGCGGTCAGACCCACCTCCCCTTCGTGGCGGACGGCCACTACGTCTTCGGCCCGTCCGTGCGGTGCGACTGGCTGGACTTCCAGCTGCTGTACCGCGACGGCATGCATGCCAGGGGCGCGGAAGCCGACACGGCTCTGGCCGAGGCGCTCGCGCTGGTCCAGGGCAGCCCGTTCGCGGCCACCAATCCGCGTAACTACCTCTGGGCCGACGCCATGTTCCACGACATGCTCTCGGCGATCGTGGACGTCGCCCATGAGCTGTCGGCCCGTTGCCTGGCGGCGGGCGATCACGCCGGTGCGGTGGCGGCCGCGACGCGGGGCCTCGTCGCCTCCCCGGAGAGCGAACTGCTCTCGCGCGACCTGTTCCGTGCCCATGGGGCGACGGGTGACAGGGCCGCCATCATCGAGGCCGCGGACCGGCTCAACCGTCTCAACGAGGAACTCGGCACCGATGCCGAGGACGAGACCATCGATCTGCTCAGGGATCTGCTGACGGCCATGGGGGAGGTGGACAGCAGCAGCTCCGCCGCCTGACCGCGCAAGGGCCGGTACCGGCAGCCCCCCGCCCTCGCCCCTCCCGCCCGGCGGCTACGCGAAGGCTCCGATGTTTCGGGTGACCCAGTCGGCGAACGGGCGGGCCGGGCGGCCTAGGAGCTGTTCGGTGACGGGACTGATCCGCTGCTCGGCGGGGGTGGGCGCGCCGAGGATCGAGAGCGTCGTCCCGACCACCGGTCCGGGCATGAACTGCCGCATCTGCGCCCGGGCTTCGCCGGCGGACTGCTCGACGAAGGTGACCGGTTCGCCGAGTGCACCGGCGATGACCTGGGCGCGTTGGCGGGGTGTGGTGAGGGCGGGGCCGGTCAGTTCGTAGGTCCGTCCGGCGTGGCCCTCCTCGTGCAGCGCGGCCGCGGCGACGTCCGCGATGTCGGCCGGGTCGACGACCGGCAGCCCGACGTCGCCGAAGGGTGCGAACACGGTCCGGCGGGTGCGGACCGACTCGGCCCAGGCGAAGGCGTTGGAGGCGAACCCGCCGGGACGCAGGATCGTCCAGGCCGCACCCGACTGCCGTACCGCCTCCTCCATGGACCGGCCCGCACCCCCGTGGGAGGCGGACTGCGGGCGGGTGGCAACGCCCTGGGAGGACAGCAGGACGATGCGCCCGACCCCGCCCGCCCTTGCCGCGTCCAGGATGTCCCGCACGTCCAGGAGGTGGGCGCCCGCGCCGGTGTCGTGCAGGAACAGCGCCTCGGCGCCGTCGAGAACGGGGCGGAGGCTGCCGGGGGCGGCGAGATCCGCGCGGTGCTGTCGTACGCCGTGGGGGACGGGGCCGGCGGCGGCGTTCCGGGACACCGCCGTCACCCGCTCGCCGGCTGCCGCGAGTGCCTGGACGAGCGGGCGTCCGACGTTTCCGGTTGCTCCGGTTACCACGATCATGGTCTCAAGTCCCTTGCTGGATGGGCTCTTCGGAGACCGGCGAGCTGCTGCCGCGCCGGTCATGACCTCATCCTGAAACCGAAAGTGGCCACCTTCTGGCCACTTTCCCCGGGACAATGACCGGCATGAGAGCTGACCGTCTGGTGGCCCTGCTGCTCTTCCTCCAGGTACGCGGCCGGGTCACCGTCGCCGAGGTCGCGGCCGAGCTCGAGGTGGCCGAACGCACGGCCCGCCGCGACCTCGAGGCGCTGGCTGCCGCCGGGATCCCCGTCTACTCGCAGCGGGGCCGGGGCGGGGGCTGGTCGCTCGTGGGCGGAGCCCGTACCGACCTCACCGGGCTTACCGCCGACGAGAGCCGGGCGCTCTTCCTGCTCGCCGGCCCGTCGTCGTCCTCGCCCGGACTGCGCACGGCCCTGCGCAAGCTGGTACGGGCCCTGCCCACGACCCTGCGCCCGGACGCCGAGGCCGCGGTACGCGCCGGGATCGCGGACGCCACGGACTGGTCGCGCACCGCCGTCACGGCCGATGAGCCCCAACTCGGGGCGCTTCAGCGGGCCGTGATCGACGGGGTACAGGTCAGGATGGGGTACGCGGCACCCGGCAGGTCCGCCGGGGAGCGGACGGTGCATCCGCTCGGGCTCGCGTCCAAGGCCGGTGTCTCCTATCTCGTCGCCGGTACGGACGGCGGGCTGCGGGCCTTCCGGCTCAGCCGCGTCACCTCGGTCGAGCCGACGGGGGAGCCGGCCGTGCGCCCGGACGGCTTCGACCTCGCCACGGCCTGGCGCTCCCTCGCCGCGGTGATGGAGGACCGGATGCACGCGGTGACGGTACGGGGCCGGGCCGAACCGGGCGCCGAGGCCGTCCTGCAACGGCTGTTCGGCGGCCGGCTGCGCATCGGTCCGGTGCTCGCCGACGGCTGGACCGGGATCGAGATGGACGGGCCTTCGGCGGAGGTGGTGGCGTCGCAGCTGGCCGGTCTGGGAGCGCGGGTCGAGGTCCTCGATCCTCCCGGCACGCGGGCGCGGCTCGCGGAGCTGGCCGCCGAACTGGCGGCGCTGTACGGGACGCCGTAGCCGTGCCCGGACCCGCCGGCCCGGAGGCGGTTGGGGTCCTTCGTCTGGATCATGCCGGACCCCGCGAGCCCGGCATGATCCGAACGAGAGGCCCTACGCCGATCCGCCGTTGCTCTTCAGCAGCTGGCCGTTGATCCACTGGCCCTGCGGCGAGCAGAGGAAGTCCACCAGGTGCGCGGTGTCCTGCGGGGTGCCCAGGCGGCCCAGCGGGGTGTTGCGGACGAGGAGCTCCGAGAGTTCCTCGTTCATCCAGCCGGTGTCCACCGGACCCGGGTTGATGACATTGGCGGTCACCCCCAGGTGCGCGAGCTCATGCGCGGCGGCCAGCGTGATGCGGTCCAGGGCGCCCTTGCTGGCCCCGTACGGCAGGTTGCCGACCGTGTGGTCGCTGGTGAGGGCGACGATCCGGCCGGATCCCCCGGCGGCGCGGAAGCGCAGCCCGTACTCCCGGATCAGCAGCCAGCTGGCGCGGGCGTTCACGGCGAAGTGCCGGTCGAAGCTCTCGACGGTGGTGTCGAGGAGACCCGAGTCGACCGACTCGGCATGGCTGAGCACGAGCGCGGTGACCGGGCCGATCCGGCGTTCGGCCTCGTCGAAGATGCGGGACGGGGCGTCGGGGTCGACCAGGTCGGCCTCGATCGCCTCGGCGCGTGCGCCCTGCCCGGCGAGGGACGCGGCGATCGCCGCGGACGCGCCCTGTTCCTCGCCCCAGGCCATGCGCCGGTCGTACGGGGTCCAGTAGGTGAAGGCGATGTCCCAGCCGGAGGCGGCCAGCCGGCGGGCGATGCCCGCGCCGATGCCGATCGTGCGGCCGACGCCGGTGATCAGTGCGAGGGGGCGGTCCGGTGCGGTCCCCGACGACGGTCCGGACGGCTGGGGGCGCTCTTCTGCTGTGGTCACAGGGCGGAATCCTGCTGTACGGGTCCGCGTCCCGGCAACACCTTTGGGACCCGGCGGCAGGGGCGGTGTCAGCCCCGCAGATACGCCAGCACCGCCAGGACCCGGCGGTTCTTCGTGTCGTCCAGGGACAGGTCGAGCTTGCCGAGGATGCTGCCGAAGTGCTTGCTGACCGTGCCCTCACTGACCGTCATCGCCGCGGCGATCGACGCGTTGGACTTGCCCTCCGCCATCAGGGCCAGTACCTCCTGCTCGCGCGCGGTCAGCCGCGACAGCGGGTCCCGGCGGTGCCGGATCAGCTGGCGGACCACCTCGGGGTCGACCACCGTGTCCCCGGCGGCGACCCGGTGCAGGGCGTCGACGAACTCCTCGACGTTGCCGATCCGTTCCTTGAGCAGATAGCCGACGCCCCTGCCGTCCGCGGAGTCGAGCAGGTCCTCGGCGTAGGTCCGCTGGACGTACTGGCTGAGTACGAGAACGGGCAGGGCCGGCCGGCGGGTACGCAGCTCGAGCGCGGCGCGCAGGCCCTCGTCGGAGAAACCGGGCGGCATGCGGACATCGGTCACGACGATGTCCGGGCCGTGCTCGGCCACGGCCGCGATCAGCTCGTCGGCCGTACCGGCACCCGCCACCACCTGATGGCCGAACCGCTCCAGCAGACCGACCAGTCCCTCCCGCAGGAGCACGCTGTCCTCGGCCAGTACGATGCGCACCATCAAGTCCTTGTATCCGCAGGTGACATGGGGACCTGGAGCCGAAACACGGTGGGCCCGCCGGGCGGACTGGACACTAGCAGGTGGCCGTCGAGCACCGAGATACGGTCGGCGACGCCCTGAAGCCCCGTACCGCCGCCGGTGCCGGCGCCGCCCACGCCGTCGTCCGACACCTCCACCACCAGCCGCTCCTTCTCCGTCCGTCCCCTCTCCACGCGGCCGGCCACGCGGGCGCGGTTCGCCCCGCTGTGCTTGGCCACATTGGCGAGCGCCTCGCAGACCGCGAAGTAGACGGCCGTCTCCACCGCCTCGGGCAGCCGCTCCGGCAGGTCGAACTCCACCTCCACCGGGACCACCGAACGGTCCGCGACATCCTCCACCGCCGCCTGAAGGCCCCGGTCCGTGAGGACCTGGGGGTGGATGCCCCGGATGAGTTCCCTGATCTCCACCAGTGCGACCCCGGCCTCCTCGTGCGCCTTGGCCAGCAGTCCGGCCAGCGGCTCGGCCGGGCTCTCCAGCCTGGCCAGGCCGAGCGTCATGGAGAGGGCGACGAGCCGTTGCTGCGCCCCGTCGTGCAGATCACGTTCGATCCGGCGGCGCTCCGCCTCGAAGGCGTCCACCAGGCGCATCCGGGAGCGCCCCAACTCCCGCAGCCGTGAGTCCAGTCCGGCCTCCGGCGCGGAGAGCAGCGCCCGGGTCAGCGCGGCCCGGCCGGCCGCCAGGACCCCCAGCGGATACGCGAACAGGGGCAGCAGCACCAGCCCGGCGAGCAGCGCCGCGAAGGCGGGCGGATAGGAGTCGATCAGCCAGATCTTCAGCACCCGGGCCTCCTCGCCGCCGTTCGCCGCCAGCATCACGGGGGCGGCGGTCAGGCCGCCGCAGACGATCAGGGCCGTCCCCACGGCCAGTGCCTCCAGCGGCCACAGCACCAGGGCGAACAGCAGCGCATAACCCAGCTCCCGCCAGGTGGCGCGCTCCTGGAGGCGGGTGCGCAGCCAGGACGACAGACCGGTGCCGTCCGGCTCCCGGTGCGCCGCGGCGACCGGCCGGGGATCGAGCAGCCGCAGCCTGCGCCGCTCCAGCGCGGCCAGCGGGATGCCCGCGAGGACGAGCGTGAGCAGCAGCGGGATGCCGATCAGGATCACGGTGAGCGCGCTGCCCGCGACCGCCAGGAGCAGGAGCGCGGTGAGTGTCGCGAGGCCCAGGGGCACGCTCGTCAGCAGATAGAGCGTGGCGCGCCACGGCCAGGCGGTGGTGGCGTAACGGCGCTGCCGCAGCGCCTGCCACAGGCCCGGGGAGGCCGCGGGGCCGGGGGAGGACATGGGGTCACCGCAGGGGGCGGCGGCAGGGGAGGACATGGGGGAACGGTAGGCCGGGCGCGGGGAGGCCGACCACCCGGCGAGGTCGACTCCGGGGGTGGAGCTACCTCCACCCCGAGGACTCCCTCTCGCTGTGATGTGCCGCGGGAGCGGCGCCGGTTGAGTGGTGTCCATGAATCAAGCAGCTGTCCGGCTCCGTTCGGTCACCCGGTCCTACGGCAGGAACGCCGGCGCGGTCACCGCGCTGGACGGGGTCAGCCTGGACATCCCGCGAGGTACGTTCACCGCCGTCATGGGCCCGTCCGGCTCCGGCAAGTCGACCTTGCTCCAGTGCACCGCCGGCCTCGACCGGCCCACCGGCGGCCAGGTGTTCCTCGGTGACACCGAACTGACCCGGCTCAGTGAGCGGAAGCTGACCCTGCTGCGCCGTACCCGTATCGGATTCGTCTTCCAGGCGTTCAACCTGCTTCCCTCGCTCACCGCCGAGCAGAACGTCGCCCTGCCGCTCCGGCTGGCGGGCCGGCGCCCGAAGAGGGCCGAGGTCCTCGGCGTACTGGAGAGGGTGGGGCTGCGGGAACGCGCCGGCCACCGGCCCAGTGAGCTGTCCGGCGGCCAGCAGCAGCGCGTGGCCCTGGCCCGCGCCCTGGTCACCCGGCCCGATGTGCTGTTCGGCGACGAACCCACCGGCGCACTGGACTCCACCACCGGAAGGGAGGTGCTGACGCTGCTGCGCACCATGGTCGACGACGGCCAGACGGTGATCATGGTGACGCACGACCCGGTCGCCGCCGCCTGCGCGGACCGGGTGCTGTTCCTGGCCGACGGCCGGGTCCGGGACGAGCTGTCGTCCCCCTCCGCCGAGCAGGTCGCCGCGCGCATGACGCGGATGGCGGCGGTCCCGTGCTGAATCTCGTACTCCAGGGCATCCGGACCCGCTGGGTCACCTTCGTCGGCTCCTTCCTCGCGCTCGCCCTCGGCGTGGGCATCGTCGCCGCCACCGGGCTGGCCCTCGCGGCCACGTTCGACGCTCCCCGCCAGGGGCCCGAGCGGTTCGCCGCCGCCCCGGTCGTGGTCAGGGGCGCGGACCTGCTGCGGGTGAAGACTCCGATCGGCGTCCGGACGCGGGAGCTGACCGCGCCCCGGCCCGTCCCGGCGGCCCTCGTGGCCTCCCTGGCCCGGCTCGGCCGGACGGTCGAGGACCGCACGTTCCCCGTCTCCGCCGGGAACACGCACCTCGGCGGGGCCGCCGTCGGGCATCCGTGGCCGGTCGCCGCCGCGGCCCCCTACCGGCTGACCTCCGGCAGGGCCCCCGCAGCCGCCGGAGAGGTGGTCGTGACCGAGGGTGCGGGCTCCGGCGTGGGTACGGGGGACCGGATCACGCTCACCACCCCGTCGGGGACCGGGACCAGGACCGTCGTCGGTACGGTGCGCCCCGCGGGCGTCGAGACGGCCGGCTTCGAGACCGCCGTGTTCTTCACCGCCGCCGAGGCCGCCAGGATCTCCCCCGCCGTCGACGCCGTGGTGGTGCACGCTGACCCGGCGGCGGTGCACACGGTCGTGGACGAGGAGGACCGCATGGCGGTCCTCACCGGCGACGAGCGCCGCCGCGCCGACCCCGACCCGGACCGCGACGCCGAGGCCCTGGTCTCCGTGAACGCCCTGCTGGGCACCGCCGCGGGCATCACCGCCTTCGTCTCAGTCTTCGTGGTCGCCTCGACCTTCTCCTTCGCCGTCGCCCAGCGCCGCCGCGAGTTCGGTCTGCTGCGCACGGCGGGTGCGACCCCCGGCCAGGTGCGGCTGATGGTGTACGCCGAAGCGGTCGTCATCGGCGTACTGGCGTCGGCGGCGGGCTGCCGGCTGGGCGTCACCGGCGCACCCCGGCTGGCCTCCTGGATGGTGGGTGAGTCCATCGCGCCCCGCTGGTTCACCATCGGTGAGCAGGCCTGGCCGCTGCACGCCGCCTTCTGGACCGGACTGGCCGTGGCGCTGGCCGGAGCGGTCGCCGCCTCGCACCGGGCCGGAAAGGTGCGGCCGGCCGAGGCGCTGCGCGAATCCGCGGTCGACAGCGGGTCGATGCCGCTGAGCCGGGTGCTGCTGGGCGCGGCCGTACTGCTGACCGGGACCGTGCTCGTGGTCCTCGCCCTCGTCCAGGACCCCGGCAGTCTCCTCAAGCGCAAGACGTACATCACCCAGCCGATGCTCTTGATCGTCGGGTTCGCCCTCTTCGCGCCCGTACTCGTACGGCCCGTCACGCGCCTCATCGCCTGGCTTCCCGCTCAACTGCCCGGTGCCACGGGCGTCCTGGCGCGCGAGAACGCCTGCGCCGGGCTGCGCAGGACGGCCGCCGTCGCCGCTCCCGTGATCGTCACCGTCGCCCTGGCCGCGTCGCTGATGGGCACGACGGCGACCATCGAGGAGGCCAGGGCGTCCGAGGCGCGCAGCCGGACGGCCGCGGACTTCGTGGTCACGGCGGACGGCACGGGCGCCGCGCTCCCCCCGCAGTTCGTCGAGCGGGCCCGGCGCATCCCGGGGGCCACGGTCAGCGCCTCGCGGTCCACCTCCGTGACCGTGCTCGAGGAGGGCACGGCGCTGGTCGGTTCCGAGGCACGGGCCGTGGACCCGGCCGACGCCGCTGCCGTGTCCCGACTGCCGGTGGTGGCGGGCCGGTTCGCCGACCTCGACGACGGCTCCATCGTCGTCAACGAGGAGTGGATGACCACGACGATCGGCGAACGCGTCGGTGTCTGGCTGGCCGACGGCCGAAAGGTCACCCTGCGGGTGGTGGCGGTGATGGGCGTCGGCACCGGGAACAACGGCGTCTATCTCACCGCGCGCAACGCCGCCGGTGGCGGGACCGACCGGGTCGACGTCAAGGTCCGTGACGGCGCCGACCGTTCGGCCGTCGCGGCGAAGCTGTACGCGGCCGGACGGGCGACGGGCGCCGAGGTGGCGACCAGGGCCGGCCTGCTGGCGGAGGACCAGCGGCGGACCGGGCGCAACACCCGTACCGGACTGCTGATGATCCTGCTCATCGCCCTGGTGTACACGGGAATCGCCCTGGCCAACACACAGGTGATGGCCACCTCCGACCGGGTGCGCGACCTGGCGGTGATCAGGCTCGCCGGGGCGACGAAGGCGCAGGTGCTGCGGCTGGTCGGGGCGGAGGCGCTGCTCGTGGTCGCGGTGGGCGCGGTGCTCGGCGGGGCGGTGGCCGCGCTGAACCTGCTCGGCGTACGGACCGCCCTCGGGCTCCTCGACGTCCGTCCCGCGGTCGTGGTCCCGTGGGGAGCGCTCGGCCTCGTGGTGGCGGTGAGTTCCGTACTGGCCGTGGTCTTCGCCGTGCTTCCCGCCATGCTGGCCCTGCGCACCCGGCCGGTCGAACTCGCGGGCACGCGGGCGTAGTCATGGTGCCGCCCTGCCGGTGAGGGGCGGGACCCGCCTCAGCGGGAGAGTGCGGTGACCAGGGCCGACGCCTCGCCGATGCGCGCCACCTCGGCCGGGCTCATCGTCGGGTTGACGGCACGGCGGGCGGCCGCGTCGGCGAGATGGCGGGCGGGGATGCCGTCGTCCGCGGCGAGACGCGGCGCCAGGGCGGCCAGCAGTACCCGGGCGCCCTCCGCCGCCGGGATGTCCGGATCGACCGCCACCTGGGCCAGGATCAGGGCCGACATGGCCCGGTCCAGGGCCGGCGGGCCCTCCTCGGTGTTGCTCCAGTCGATCACCACGGGGCCGTCGGCCGTCAGCATCACATTGTCCGGATGCAGGTCGAGATGGAGGATCCGGTCCTCGGGATCCTGCGAGAGCCTGGACGGGATGGCGTGCAGATCGGCGAGCAGGCCGGCCAGCAACGCGGATCCCTCGTCCTCGTCGATCGTGCCGGCGACCAGGCACTCCAGCATCGTCGGACCGGTCAGGCGCTGGAGGACCAGGTCGCCGGGGCCGGCCGACGGCGGCTGCGGGCCGAGCCGGGGGACCGGATAGCCCGAGGCCGACAGATAGGACATGACGGGCAGTTCGTGGGTGGCGTCCATCCCGTCGCGATAGCGCCGCAGGACCCATGAATCGTCCAGTTCGTATACGTCGGCGTCGCGTCCGCTGCCCAGCAGTTGGCCTATTCGCATGGGTGGAACCTACTCGTGACATCAGCGCACGGGGAGATCGTTCGCGCGTGTCTCCGCGCGCCGCCGCCGGTCGAAGAGGCCCCATAACGTGATGCGATGGGGCGGACGGGATCTCCTGGAGCCGGCGTGCACGCGGTTACGTTGTCGTCAGTTCCCCCGAAGCCAAGGAGAGTTCCGTGGAGAGATCCAGGCTCCGCAGACGCGCACTCGCCGCGTGCACCGCCACCGTCGCCGTCGGTGTGCTCGCGCTCGCCGGGCTGACCGACTCCGCGTCCGCCGCCCCCTCGCCCCGCCTCCCGGCCCCCGCCGCGGGGACGGCGCAGGCCCTGTAGCGCCGACGGACCCGGTCGAGCCCCTCAGCGTCCCCCGGAGTCCGGGGAACGGGGGCCGGGCGCCGGGCGCCGAGCCCCGACCTCGGCCCCGCCCCCACGCACCCGGCCCCGCACCCCGGCCCCGCACCCGCACCCCGGCCCCGCACCCGCACCCCACGCACCCGGCCCCTCACATGCACCCGGCCCCGCACACGCACACGCACACGCACACGCACCCGGCCCCGCACCCGCCCGCACGCGCCCTCCGCCCCACCCGAGGAGTGAGCCATGACCCCCGACCCGACCGACCGTTTCTCCGCCGACCGGCCGATCAGCCGCAAGTCCCTCCTGAAAGCAGCCCTGGTGGCCACCGCCGTGCCGCTGTTCGCGGGTGGCGGGGTCGCCCTGGCGCGCGACGCGGGCTCCACCGGCCGGCCGCTCGCCCCGACCCCGGACTGCGACGACGGCGACGGCCCGACCCACGACCAGATCGAGGGCCCGTACTTCAAGCCCGACTCCCCGCTCCGCACCAGCCTGGTGACCGCGGGCACCCCCGGGGTCCGGCTGACGGTGAGCGGCTATGTCTTCGGGCGGGCGTGCAAGCCCGTCCCCGGGGTGCTGCTCGACTTCTGGCAGGCCGACGCCGACGGCGCGTACGACATGAGCGGATTCGCCTTCCGCGGCCACCAGTTCACCGATCAGTCCGGCGCCTTCACCCTCACCACGGTCGTGGCGGGGCTGTATCCCGGGCGTACCCGGCACATCCATGTGAAGGCCCAGGCGCCCGGCTCGGGGATCCTCACCACTCAGCTGTACTTCCCGAACGAACCGCGCAACAGCACCGACTCCCTCTACGACCCGGCGCTCCTGATGAACGTCCGGGACGCCGGTTCCGCGAAGGAGGGGACCTTCGACTTCGTCCTCGACCTCGCGCAGGATCCGACGGACCCGACCGATCAGCCGACCGGCCCGACCGAACAGGGCGGCAGCTGGGCGGCCGGAACGCTCTACAACGCGGGAGACCGCGTCACCTACGGCGGGGGCGGGTACCGCTGTCTGCAGGCTCACACCGCCCTGACCGGCTGGGAGCCGCCGAACGTCCCCGCGTTGTGGGAACGCGGGTAGACGGGCAGACCGGCGGGCCGCCACCGCCGCGCGCGTGCCCCGGGCTCTCTCCCCGGGGCACGCGCCGCACCCCCGGACCCGGTCGCGGGCCCCTCACTTCGCGTCCGAGTAACGCTCCACCACCGCCGTGGTGAACGGGAAGCGCACCGGCGTCTCACCGAAGGCGGTCCGCCCGGCCAGTTCACCGGCCGCCCGGATCGCCTCCACGACGGTCCCGGCCTCCTCCCGGGGGCAGTGCACGATCACCTCGTCGTGCTGGAAGAAGACCAGTTCGGCCCGGAGCCCGGCCGCGGCGATCGACTGGCGCAGCGCGGCCAGGAGCAGCAGCGCCCAGTCGGCGGCGCTGCCCTGCACCACGAAGTTACGGGTGAAGCGGCCGCGGGCACGGGCGTTTGACGAGGCGTAACCGGGCGTGAAGCCGCCGCCGTCGCCGGTCTCGGAGCCGTCCGCCGGCGACTCGTCGCCCTCCTGCGGGATTCCGGCCTCCCCGTCGTCCCCGCTGCCGGCCGCGGGCGGGCTGGTCCGGCCCAGCCAGGTCCGTACGAGACGGCCTTCCTCGCCCGCCTTCGCGGCATCGTCGACATAGGCCACCGCGCGCGGGAACCTCCGGCGCAGGGCGGCGAGATTCTTCAGACCGTCCCCCGAGGTCTGGCCGTAGACCGCGCCGAGCAGAGCGATCTTGGCGTGGTCGCGGTCGCCGTGGAAGGCGCGGTCGGACAGCGCCGTATAGAGGTCGCCGTCATGACCGGCCACCTCCATGAGGCCCGGATCGCGGGAGATCGCGGCGAGCACCCTCGGCTCCATCTGGTCGGCGTCCGCGACGACCAGCCGCCAGCCCTCGTCGGCGACGACGGCCCGCCGGATCACCTTGGGGATCTGGAGCGCCCCGCCGCCGTTGGTCGTCCAGCGGCCGCTGACCGAGCCGCCCGGCTGGTACCCGGGGCGGAACCGGCCGTCGCGGACCCAGTCCTGGAGCCAGCCCCAGCCGTGTGCCGTCCAGATCCGGTAGAGCTTCTTGTACTGGATGAGCGGCCGCACCGCCGGATGGTCCAGCTCCTCCAGCTCCCAGCGGCGGGTCGAGCGCACCTTGATGCCGGCCTGCGCGAAGGCCTTCACCACATCGGCGGGCAGGTCCGGGCGGACCCGGCGGCCGAAGGCGGCGGACACCTCGTCCGCGAGCTCGGCCAGCTTGCGGGGCTCGCCGCCGCCCGCGTACCGCTCGCCCAGGAGCTCGTGCAGCACCTCCCGGTGGACATCGGCCCGCCAGGGCAGGCCCGAGCGGTCCATCTCGGCGGCGACCAGCATGCCCGCGGACTCGGCGGCCGTCAGCAGACGCATCGGGCCCGGCCGGTCCGTGGTGTCGTGGCGGGCGAGCTGATCCGCGTACACCGCGAGCAGCGCGTCGAACGCGAGCTCCGTCCCCGACTGCGGTTCGAACAGGGAGGACTGGGAGCCGGGCACCGCCGAACGCGGCGGCGGGTCGGGCGGTACCGGGCCGCCCAGCAGCCGGGCGTGGGCGGCCGCGGCGGAACGGGGCTCGCCGTGCCGTCCCTCGTGCCCCAGCAGGAGGGACTCGGCCACCTCGATGTCGTAGCAGCGTGCGACCGGAATTCCGGCGGCGAGCAGCCGTGGGTAGATCTCGGCGGTCGAACGCCACACCCAGCGGGTGACGGCGGGCCGGGACCGGACCGCCTCGGCCAGGTCCGGTTCGGTCACGACCGGGGCGGTGGGCAGGCCGGTGCGGTCCAGCGGGGCGAGGTGCGCGCCACCGCTCTCCGTGACGGCCAGCGCCCAGCGTTCGGTCATGTGGCCGAGTCTGGCACCCGGCACTGACATCGGCCGGGGTCCGCGGGTCCCGGTGGCCCGGCTCCGGTTCAGCGAGGCGCCGGGCGCGTGGCGGCGCGGGCTGAAAGGATCGGAACCGGCTCATTCCACCGAGGAGGCAGACGACACGATGGAAGCGATCGTTTTCGAGGAGTTCGGCGGACCCGAGGTGCTGCACCCGGCCCGCGTGGAGGACCCGCATCCCGGTCCCGGGCAGGTCCGGGTGAAGGTCAGGGCCGCCGCGGTCAACCCGATGGACTACAAGATCCGGCGCGGCTGGATGGAGGACGTCTTCCCGACCTCGCTCCCGGCCGTCCCCGGTGTCGAGTTCGCCGGGGTGGTCGACGTGACCGGCGCGGGGGTCACCGATGTCGCGGTGGGCGACGAGGTGCTGGGCTGGAGCGCCACCGGGTCCTACGCCGAGTACGTCCTGGCCGACGCGACCCTCGTCGCTCCGAAGCCCGAGGGCCTGAGCTGGCCCGACGCGGCAGCCCTGACCATCGCGTCGAACACCGCCCAGCGCGTTCTCGACGAGCTCGCCGTGGGCGAGGGGGACACCCTGCTGCTGCACGGGGCGGCCGGAGCGGTCGGATCGGCCGCGGTCCAGCTGGCGGCGGCCCGCGGCGCGACCGTGATCGGCACGGCCTCGCCCGGCAACCACGACTATCTGCGGGTGATCGGCGCGACCCCGGTGGCGTACGGGAAGGGGCTGGTCGGCCGGGTGCGCGAGCTCGCTCCACAGGGTGTGGACGCGGTCTTCGACGCGGCGGGGCGCGGCGCCCTGCCGGACTCCATCGAGCTGCGCGGCGGCACCACCGACCGGATCGTCACCATCGCCGACCCCGACGCGGCCAAGCACGGCGTGGCCTTCTCCGGCGGCGGCGCCCGGTCCAGGGAGAAGCTGGCCGAGCACGCCCGGCTCGCAGCCGACGGCGGGCTGCGGGTGCCCGTCGCCGAGACCCTTCCGCTCACCGAGGCGGCCAGGGCGCAGGAACTGAGCGAGGCGGGGCACGTACGCGGCAAGCTCGTCCTCCTGCCGTGACCGGATGACGGTCGCGCGTCCCGGCCCGGCCGGATGACGGTCGCGCGCCCCGGCCCGGCCGGGTGACGGTCGCGCGTCCCGGCCGGGCGTCCGATATCCACAGGGTGTGGATGAACTCGGCGCACCCCGCCACGCCTACCCTGACCTCATGGAACCGGTGATCGACCAGGCGTTCGCGGCAGCCCTCTACTCGGAGGGCGATGCCGGCCTCGACACCGGCGCCTCCCTCCTGGCGGCCGACCCGGCGGCCGACGCGGAGCTGCTGCGCCGGGGCGAGGAATTCGTCCGGCGGGCCTGGGACCGGGGCTGGCAGCCCGCCGATCTCGTACGGATCGTCCGCCGCGAACTCGACGAGCACGGGGCCGCCCTGGCCGCCGGACTCATCGGCTCGGAGGTCCGCCGGTACGCGCGGCTGCCGCCCCGCTGGCAGTCCCAGCTGGACGAGCTCCCCGCGCCGCCGCCGCCGGGCCGGCCCGACCGGTTCTCGTACGCCTCGGCGCTTCTGGCGCTCTACCGGGTGCTGCTCCGGCTCCCCTCCATCGAACCCGTCGGCCCGCCGCCGGGCGCGGGGCCGGCCGCCCTGCACCTGCCGCCGGTGCACGGCGAGCCCCGCATGCTGACCCGGATCCGCGCGCTGCTGGCGAAGGCGGAGGCGACCGGGTTCCCCGAGGAGGCGGAGGCGCTCACCACCAAGGCGCAGGAGCTGATGGCCCGGCACAGCATCGACGAGGCCCTCCTCGCCGCCCGTACGCACAGCAGCCGCACGCCGGGCGCCTGCCGGATCGGCGTGGACGCCCCGTACGAGACGGCGAAGGCGATCCTGCTGGACGCCGTCGCCTCCGCGAACCGCTGCCGTGCCGTGTGGAACAGCGACCTCGGCTTCACGACCGTCGTGGGATTCGAAGCGGACCTGGAGGCCGTGGAACTGCTCCACACCTCGCTGCTGGTGCAGGGCACCGCGGCGATGACCCGGGCCGAGGCGGGCCAGCGAGCCGGCGGGCGCAAGCGGACCAAGACCTTCCGGCAGTCCTTCCTGATGGCGTACGCCCAGCGGCTGGGCAGCCGGCTGGCCGACGGCACCGCGCGGGCCACCGCGGAGGCCGGAGCCGATGCGGCCGCCGCCGGTCCGGCCGGCGCCGCGGACCCCGGCCTGCTGCCGGTGCTGGCGGCCCGGGACATGGCGGTCACGGACACCGCCGAGAAGATGTTCCCCCGGACCACGACCACCCGGGTCCGGGGCGCGACGGACCTGGACGGCTGGACCCACGGGACGCAGGCCGCGGACCGGGCCAGGATGGGCGGGGCCGCGCCGGAGATCCCCGGCTGAGATCCCCGGCCCAGGCCTGCGGCGGTCCCGGTTCCGCGGGCGCCTCGGGGTCCCGGGCGGTCCAGGGTTTCGCGCGAGCTTCCGGGTCCCGGGCGGTCCCGGGTTCCGCGGGCGCCTCCGGGTCCCCGGGCGGTCTCCTGGTTCCTGCGCGGCTTCGGGTCCCCGGGCGCCTCCTGGTCCCCCGGGCGGTCCCGGGTTCCGCGGGCGCTTCCCGGTCCCCGGCACCCTCCCGCCGAGGGCGCACCCCACGGCCCGACAAGTCGGGCATATCGGTAAATCCGGTTAGGCTCTGGGCATGAGCTGGCTCCGGGCGCTGAAGGAGACCGCCCGCTCGGGGCTCTCGATCGAGCGGCGGCGCCTCGAACCGCTGATCGCCCTGCGCGGCGCGGCCGGTCTGGCCCTGGTGATCGGGGTGAGCCTCGCGCTCTTCGGGCCGGTGGTCGCCGCCAGCTCGGCGTTCGGTGCCTTCCAGGCGGCGATCGCCACCTTCCAGCGCAGCTGGCGCCCCCGGCCCGTGCTCGCCCTGGTCTCCGGTGTGAGCCTCGGCGTCTCCACGTTCCTCGGCTATGTGGCGGGACCGCACCTCCCGCTGTTCCTGGCCCTGCTGGTGCTCTGGACCTTCGTGGCCGGCATGGCCTGGGCGGCGGGCCCGACGGGCGGCATCATCGCCGCGTCCAACGTCGCGATCATGCTGGTGACGATCACGCTGCCCACCTCCGTCGCGCAGGCCGCCCTGCACGGCGTGATGATCACGTTCGGCGGAGTGGTCCAGGCGGCGCTGATCGTGCTCCTCCCGGTCCGCAGATGGGGGGTCCAGCGCGACGCCCTCGCCGACGCGCTGGCCGCCGAGGCCGACTACGCCCGCCGGCTGCGGCACGACCCGGTCGCCCACTTCGACCCTGTGCCGCTGATGGAGGCCCGCGACGCCGCCGCCGTCACCCCGCGCCAGGCCCGGCGCCGCCCGGCCGAGCTGCACGGCTCGCGCGGCGTCGCCGAACGGATCAGGCCGGTGCTCGCCTCGCTCGCCGACCCGGCGATGGGCGTGCCGTCAGAGGGCCCGGAGCGCGACCGGGTCCGTGAGCTGCTCGGCGCCGCCGGATTGCTGCTCGACGCGGCCGCGCGGGCGATCCGCCAAGGCGATCCGGTGCGGCTCCCCGCCCCCGCCGTCGCCGTGCTGAAGACCCCCGACACCGGCGCGCTGCTCACCGGCCCGCCGCTGCGCGCCGCCGACCGGCTGGCGGCCCTGCTCTCCGATGTCATCGAGGCGGCCGAGGGCGAGGGCACGAAGGACGAGCGGGCCGGGGCCGAGGAAGCCGTCGACGCGATCAAGGCCGGCCGGGGCCGGCGGATGCCCGCGGAGCACCACAGGCGCCCCACCCTGCTGCGGCTGGTTCCCGTCGTGCTCGGGTCGATGCGCCGCGAGCTGCACCACGGTTCCCCGATCCTGCGCCACGCCGTCCGGATCTCCGTCGTCGCCGCGCTCGGCTACCTCCTGGGCCTGGAGCTGCCGTACGGACACGGCTACTGGGTGCCGATGGCGGCCGTGATGGTGATGCGGCCGGAGTTCTCCCAGACGTACGAACGCTCCGTGGCCCGCTTCGGCGGCACCGTCGTCGGGGTCTTCCTCGCCGGTGTGATCGTCCAGGTCGCCCACCCGGGCACGGGTCCGTCCGCCGTGCTCTCCGTGGTCTGCGCCCTGCTGATGTATCTGCTGATGCGCACCGGCTACGCGGTCAGCCAGGCCTGCGTCGCCGCCTATGTGGTCTTCCTGCTCGGCATGGCCGGCGACGACTGGTCCCAGACCGTGCTCGAACGGGTCGTCCTCACCCTGCTCGGCGGGCTGCTCGCGATGGTCTCGTACGCCGTCTACCCGGCCTGGGAGACCCCGCGGCTGCGCAGCAGGCTCGGCGACTGGCTGAAGGAGGACGGCCGCTACGCCGCCGCGGTCGTCGACCAGTACGCCGATCCGGCCGACCGCGGCCACGACGACGTCCGCGAGGCGCTGCTCGCCACCCGCCGGGCCCGCGTCGCGTGGCAGGAGGCGGTCGCCACCGCCGAGCACGAGCCGGTGCGCCACCGCGGTCTCTCGCACGCCGCCGCCGACGACACCCAGCACGCGCTCGCGCAGCTCGGCCGGGTCGCGATGCTGATGGAGGCGCACCTTCCGGAGGGCGGGGCCACCCCCGTACCGGAGGCCGCCCCGCTCGCCGAGGCGCTGCGCCGGGCCACCGAGCAGGGTGCCAAGGCGGTGCGGGAGCGGCGCGAACCGGACTGGACGCCGGTACGGGAGGCGCTGGACCGGTGGGCCGAGGAGGAGCGGACGCGCGAGGCGGGAACGGACCCGGTCGTACGCAACGGGGCCGGCCTCCTCCTGGAGGCCCTGGAGGACTTCTCCCGGGGCCTGGACGACGGCCCGCGCTCCAAGCCGTCCGACACGGATTAGGAGCTGTTCCGGGTACGGGTCACGGGGTCGGCAGCGGCAGGTCGGGCAGCCCCTCGAGCGAATCGGCATCGGTCTTGGCGAGGGTGTCCTCGGCGCCGCCGTCCCAGGAGACGACGAGCTTCTTGCCGTCGTTGGACTCGACGGCCCCCATGGTCCGTGCGGTGTCGCCGTCGGCGCACTTGAGATCCAGCATCGGCTTGCCGCCCATGTCCTTGGCCGTGCCCGAGCAGACATGCGAGTCGGCGACGACCACGGCCTTCCCGGATGCGACGGACAGCACCACCGCCTTGCCGCCGGTCTGCCCGGCCCAGGCGCCCTCGAGCGCCTTCAGGCCGCCCGCTGAGCCGTCGTCGCCGCCCGATCCGGAGCCCGAGGGGCTGCTGGTGCCGGCCGAAGGGGCCGCGGAGGAGCCGGAGTCCTTGTCCGTACCGCCCTTGTCGCCGTCGCTGCCGCACCCGGTGAGTGCGAGCGCGGTCAGCAGGCCGGTGGCGACGACTGCACCGGTACGTGCGATTTTGTACATGTGGATTTCCCCCTGGAAGACGAATGACCGTCCAAGCTACCAGTGGGTCTCAACCGGGCCGGGACGGTCAACTCCGTGAAACGGGAGCCGGACCGGCCTTTCGTCCGTCTCTCTCCGGAGAAGCTGTAATCGTAGGAACACCCCGCGTGCACGTGCATCTGCCCATGCATCCGCTCATGCACTAGAAATTGAACACAGCTATGATCCGAGACAGTTGACACTTGCACCTTGCAACTCGGGGAGCGTCCTGTGCACCACGTGTACAACGGCATGGCGGCCACAGAGCTTCGCGGAGTCGCCTGGCAGAAGAGCAGACACAGCAACTCCCAGGGATCCTGCGTGGAGTTCGCGAAGCTGCCGGACGGGGATGTGGCGATGCGTAATTCGCGCCATCCCGACGGGCCGGCGCTCGTCTACACGCCGGCCGAGATAGAGGCGTTGCTTCTCGGCGTGAAGGACGGGGAGTTCGACCATCTCATAGCCGAGGACTGACCGCCGCCGCAGCCTCCTGCCACCGCCGCGTCACACCGGGCCGGGAATGCCGGCGGTGCGCCACGCCGGGCCGGACGGCCGCCCGCGCGTCACGCCGGGCCGGAGATCCGGCGAAGCGGTCGAGCCGGGCCGGAGATCCGACGAGGCGTCACGCCGTGTCGGACAGCCGGAAGAGCGCCCAGACGACCTTGCCGCGCGGAGCCGCCGCCGGCGACGTGCTCTCCGTACCCAGTACGGGTGAAGGGTGCCAGCCCCAGCAGTCGCTGAAGGACTCCACCAGGAACAGGCCCCGGCCCGACTCCGCGGAGTCCGCCGCCGCCGACGCGACCGGGCTCGCGTGGCTGGGGTCGCGCACCGCGCACACCAGCCGTGAGGTCCACTGCATCAGGTGCAGCCGTACGGGCGGGTCCTGGGGTTCGCGCGGGATGTCGCAGGGCAGCGCGTGCCGCAGTGCGTTGGTGACCAGTTCGGAGACGACCAGTGCGACGTCGTCGAAGCGCTCGCTCAGACCCCAGCCGCTCAGGGTCGCCCGGGTGAACTGCCGTGCTCCGCGGACCGCTTCGTAGCGGGCGGGCAGTGTGCAGGTGGCTGATCCGGAGACGGCGGAAGGATCGATGGGGGGAAGCCCCTGCCGTAACGGCTCGAGCATCGTCGATCCATTCGTCCCCATGCGAGGCACTCCCGGGATTCGCGGCTGTATCGGTACTGCGGGTACACGGGTACAGCGGCACAACACGAACGAGCACGCAGGTGCGCGAGCTCCATGGTTCCGAATGCGCAGGGCAGATGCAAGGGCAGATGCACGTGCACGCGCCTGACCTGTCCGACCCCGTGCCGGTTCTTGCTCATTTCTTCCTGCCGGTAGTTTTGCGGTCTTCCGGAAGTCTTCTCATTTCCGTAATCGAATGAGTACGGGCTGAAGCGTTTTGGTGGCAGAATCCGGCTCTTGGGGTTCAGGGGGAGCCCCGATGACCGGGAAGCGATGGGGAGGGTTGGACCAGTGGCGGCAGGCGAATCGAGTGGATCCGTGGTGCGGCGCATCCTGCTGGGCTCACAGCTCAGACGACTGCGCGACTCACGCGGGATCACCCGTGAGGCGGCCGGCTACTCCATCCGGGCCTCCGAATCGAAGATCAGCCGCATGGAGTTGGGACGGGTGAGCTTCAAGGCCAGGGACGTCGAGGATCTGCTCACGCTCTACGGAGTCACGGACGAGGCGGAGCGCGACTCCCTGCTCGGCCTGGCCCGTGAGGCCAACGTGGCGGGCTGGTGGCACAGTTACGGAGACGTGCTGCCCGGCTGGTTCCAGACGTACATCGGTCTGGAAGGAGCGGCCTCGCTCATCAGGATCTACGAAGTCCAGTTCGTCCACGGTCTGTTGCAGACCGAGGAATACGCCCATGCGGTCGTCTCCCGGGGCATGCGCGGCGCCCCCGCCGCCGAGATCGACCGCCGGGTCGCGCTGCGGCTGGAGCGGCAGAAGGCCCTCGTGTCCGAACGGGCGCCCCGCCTCCACGCCGTCCTGGACGAGGCGGCGCTGCGCCGCCCGTACGGCGGACGCGAAGTGATGCGCACACAATTGCGGCATCTGATCGAAATGTCGGAACAGCCGAACATCACGCTTCAGGTGATGCCCTTCAGTTTTGGCGGGCATGCGGGCGAGAGCGGCTCCTTTACGATGCTGCGATTCCCGGAATCCGATCTGTCGGACATTGTCTATTTGGAGCAGCTGACAAGTGCGCTCTATCTGGACAAGACCGAAGAAGTGGCTCAGTACGAAAAGGCGATGACGCGGCTCCACGAGGACAGTCCGGGCCCGGAGGAGAGCCGTGACCTGCTTCGCGGACTTCTCCAACTCTCCTGATATTTCAGTACGATGACACTCCTACAGGAGTCTGCACCTGCAGTAAGGGATCGCATGTCCTTCTTCCACGAGCTGGCCGGCCAGTACATCGACGGTGAATGGCGGACGGGTACCGGCTCCTGGGACATCATCGATTTCAATCCCTACAACGGCGAGAAGCTCGCCGCGATCACCATCGCCACCGTCGACGAGGTCGACAGCGCCTACCGCGCCGCCGCGCGCGCCCAGGGGGACTGGGCCACCACGAGTCCGTACGAGCGCCGCCGTGTTCTGGAGCGGGCGCTGCGGATCACCGAGGAGCTGTCGCAGGACATCGTCGAGGCGATCATCGACGAACTGGGCGGCACCTGGGCCAAGGCGCGGTACGAAATGGCCGCCGCCCAGGCCTTCCTGCGCGAGGCCGCACATCAGGCGCTGCACCCCGAGGGCCGGATCCTGCCCGCGGCGGTGGACGGCAAGGAGAACCGCCTCTACCGGCTGCCCGTCGGTGTCATCGGCGTCATCAGCCCCTTCAACTTCCCGTTCCTGGTGACGATGAAGGCGGTCGCACCGGCCCTGGCGCTCGGCAACGCGGTCGTCATCAAGCCCAATCAGAGCGCCCCGGTGGTCGGCGGCGGACTGATCGCCAGGATCTTCGAGGAGGCCGGACTGCCGGCCGGGCTGCTCAACGTGGTCGTCACCGACATCGCCGAGATAGGGGACGCGTTCATCGAGCACCCCGTCCCCAAGGTGATCTCCTTCGCCGGATCGGACCGGGTGGGCCGCCATGTCGCCGCGACGGCGGGCGGGCTCTTCAAGCGCACCATTCTCGAACTCAGCGGCAACAGCGCCCTGGTGGTCCTCAAGGACGCGGACATCGACTACGCGGTCGACGCCGCGGTCTTCAGCCGCTTCGTCTACCAGGGGCAGGTCTGCATGGCCGCCAACCGGATCCTGGTGGACCGCGCCGTGGCCGCGGAGTTCACCGAGAAGTTCACCGCGCGGGTGGCCGCGCTCAGGGCCGGTGACCCGCGCGACCCGGCGACCCAGATCGGCCCGGTCATCAGCGCCTTCCAGGCCGAGGCGCTGACCGCACTGGTCGACCAGGCGCTCGCCGAGGGGGCCACCGCGCTGGTCCGGGGCCGTACCCGCGGCAATGTCGTCGAGCCCACCGTGCTCACCGGGCTCCCCGACACCTCCCCGCTGCTCACCCAGGAGATCTTCGGCCCGGTGGCGCTGCTGATCACGTTCGACGGCGAGGAGGAGGCCGTACGGATGGTCAACGACAGCCCGTACGGACTCAGCGGCGCCGTGCACACCGCCGACGCCGAGCGCGGGGTGCGGTTCGCCCACCGGATCGACAGCGGGATGTTCCATGTGAACGACGCCACCGTCCAGGACGATCCGCTGGCCGCCTTCGGCGGCGAGAAGAACTCCGGGAACGGCCGGCTGAACGGCGAGGCGACGGTGGAGGCGTTCACCACGCAGAAGTGGATATCGGTCCAGTACGGACGGAGCGTCTTCCCGCTCTGAAACACCCACCGCTACTCTAATCAAAGTTGATTAGAAAGGTGGGTGGTATGTCCGCGATCCGGTTGCTGGTCCTCTGCGCCGTGCGGCAGCACGGCCGGGCGCACGGCTATCAGATCCGCAACGACCTGGAGTACTGGGGCGCCCACGAGTGGTCCAACGCCAAGCCCGGGTCGATCTACCACGCACTGAAGCAGATGGCGAAGCAGGGCGTGCTGCTCGCCCATGAGGTCGCCCCGAGCACGGCGGGCGGCCCGCCGCGTACCGAGTACGAGATCACCGCGCAGGGCGACGAGGAGTACTTCACCCTGCTGCGCGCGGCGCTGACCTCGTACGACCAGAAACTGGACGTGCTCTCGGCGGGCCTGGGCGGCATCGTCGACCTGGAGCGGTCCGAGGCGGTGGCGCTGCTCAGGGAACGGGTGGCGGGGCTGGCCCGGTGGCGCACCTCGGTCACCGAGTACTACACGCCCGAGGCGGGCCCCGAGTCCATCGGCCATATCGGCGAGATCATGAACATGTGGGTCCACTCGGCGGATGCCGGGGCCGAGTGGACGCGCGGGCTGATCGCCCGCATCGAGGGCGGGGCGTACACCTTCGCGGGCGAGGGCGCACCGTTCGTCGGCGTGCTCGGTGAGGGCGAGCGGAACCCGTACGCGAGCGACGCCGACGACGACGCCGGCTGACCTGCGGGAGCCCTCAGTGGTGGAACGAGGTCGCCGGGGCGTGTTCGCTGCTCAGCGGGTGCGCCTGGCTGCGCAGTTCGGGCAGGAGCAGCCGCAGGTCCTCCAGCAGCAGTTCCGCCAGGTCCGAGGAGAAGCCGTTGCGGCACACGATCCGGAGCACCGACAGGTCCTCCCGGTCGGCGGGGAAGGTGTACGCGGGGACCAGCCAGCCCCGTTCGCGCAGCCGCCGCGACACGTCGAAGACGTCGTACGCCGTCACCTCCGGCTTGGTCGTCACCGCGAAGACGGGCAGCTGGTCGCCCAGGGTGAGCAGGCGGAAGTCGCCCAGCTCCTCGATCCTCTTCGCCAGCCCCATGGCGATGTCCCGGGAGGCCTGCTGCACGGCCCGGTAGCCCTCGCGGCCCAGTCGCAGGAAGGTGTAGTACTGCGCCACGACCTGCGCGCCGGGCCGGGAGAAGTTCAGCGCGAAGGTCGGCATGTCGCCGCCCAGGTAGTTGACCCGGAAGACCAGCTCCTCGGGCAGCTCGGCCGGTGAGCGCCACAGCGCCCAGCCGACGCCCGGGTAGACCAGGCCGTACTTGTGCCCGGACGTGTTGATCGAGGAGACCCGGGGGAGCCGGAAGTCCCACACCAGGTCCTCGTCCAGGAACGGCGCCACCATCGCGCCTGAGGCGCCGTCCACATGGACGGGGATGTCGAGGCCGGTGCGCTCCTGGAGGGCGTCGAGGGCCGCGCAGAGCTCCGCGATGGGCTCGTAGCTGCCGTCGAAGGTGGAGCCGAGGATGCCGACGACGCCGATGGTGTTCTCGTCGCAGAGGTCGGCGGCGGCCTGCGGGTCGAGGTGGAAGCGGTCACCCTCCATCGGGACGAGACGCGGCTCGACCTCCCAGAACGTGCAGAACTTGTCCCAGCAGACCTGCACATTGACGCCCATGACCAGATTGGGCCGGGCCGTCGCCGGATAGCGGTCGGCGTTCCTGGCCGCCCAGCGGCGCTTGAGCGCCATCGCGGCCAGCATGCAGGCCTCGCTGGACCCGGTCGTCGAACAGCCCACGGCCGTGGCGGGATCGGGGGCGTTCCACAGGTCGGCGAGCATCGCCACGCAGCGGCGTTCCAGTTCGGCGGTGCGCGGGTACTCGTCCTTGTCGATCATGTTCTTGTCGCGGCACTCAGCCATCAGCACACCGGCCTGGGGCTCCATCCAGGTGGTGACGAAGGTGGCGAGGTTGAGCCGCGAGTTCCCGTCGAGCATCAGCTCGTCATGGACCAGGCCGTACGCGGTGGCGGGCGGCAGCGGCCCGTCCGGCAGCCGGTGCCGGGGCGGCGCCGACTCCATTCCGGCGGTCGGATTGGCCTCACCGAAGAACGGGTTGAGCGCGAGCCTGCGCCGCTCGTCGGACGGTTCGGTGCTGTGCGAGGAGCCCTTGTGGAGCGGCATCGCGGACCTGCCCTTCTCGGCACTCGGTGGCGAGGCCGGACGAATCCGACCATACGGACAGTACGGGCGTCCGGCGCGTCGGACCGCTGCCCGCCGCGCGCCGTCCGGGCCGGCGCGGACGCGTGCCGGCCCGGTTCAGCGCAGCGGCGTACCGTCCTCGCGCAGCTGCATCTGCGGCCGTCCCGTCACCAGCAGCCAGGCGGGCAGCGTGGCGACGCACAGCACCGGCAGCAGCGCCATGTCGGAGGCCATCACCGCCGCGGTGAACAGGCTCAGCCAGCCCTGCCGGGTGATGGCCAGCAGGACGCCGAGCACCCCGCACGTCACGGCGAGTGCGATCGGTACGCCGTCGACCAGGGCGTGGGCGCACAGGCCGAGCGCGACGCCGGCGAACACGGCGGGGAAGATCCGGCCGCCCCGGAAGCCGCAGGACGCGGCGACGAGCAGGGCCGCGGTCTTCACCACCGCCATGACCGCGAATTCACCGGCCGACCAGCCGTCCGGGTCGGCGGCGAGCTCCTTCACCTCCTCCAGCCCCTTGAACAGGGTCAGGTGCCCGCCCAGGGCGCCGAGCAGGCCGAGCAGCAGTCCGCCGAGGGTCAGGGCGAGAACCGGGTGCCGAAGGGCGCGGAAGGCGCGGTGCACGTGGGGGAAGGCGTACACCGCCGCCAGCCCGAGCACCGCCGCCGCCGAGGCGATCACGGATGCGGAGAGCAGGTCGCCCCAGTGGGCGTGGGTGTAGTCCGGCAGCGACAGGTCGAAGCTGGGGTGGGCGGTCAGCGTCATGGTGAGCGCCCCCGCGGCCCCTGCCGCGAGCGGGCCGAAGAGCCGGTCCCACAGCGCCCCCGGTTCGGCCCGCGAGGCGAAGGTCTCGGAGAGGATCAGTGCGGCGGCGACCGGTGTGCCGAAGAGCGCGCCGATGGTGCCCGCCGCGGCGAGGGAGACCCACAGCGCGGCCGGGGCGCCGGGCGCGAACCGGCGGCCCGCCCAGTAGGCCAGCGCGATGTTGGCCGCGGTGATCGGGTTCTCCGGGCCCAGGCTGACCCCGCCCGCCAGGGCCAGGACGGTCACCAGCAGCAGCCCCGGTACGACGCCCGGCGGCAGCGGCGGATCGACCAGCCCCATGGTGGCCGGATCGGGTCCGGCGCGGCCGGGCACCGCGCGGATGGCCAGACCGGTCACCAGCCCCGTCGCGGTGAGCATCACGATCATCCACAGTGACGAGTAGCGGCCGATCGACAGTGCGTCGGGCAGCGTCTGCCACAGCACGTCCTGGAGGCGGTCGGCGAGCAGGCTGACGCCGAGCAGGACGAGGGCCGATGCCACGCCGACGGCCAGGGCGGGCACGATGAGCGGCAGCAGCCGGCGCGCGGGGGACGGTTCGGCGGATACAGCGGAATCGATGGCCATCGGCTCACCATAGCGATCCAAAAGGCCTATAACCGCTCAAATGGGGCAGTGCTCGCGGAATTTCGGACGTGTACCTCACGCCGCGTCAGGGCGGGCCCTGACGCGTACCCGCCGGGAACATGCGGGACGGACGGGGCCGGGCGGGACAGGCGGGACGGGCGGTCACGGGGGCGGGCGACCCGTCCCCGTGACGCCGCACTCAGCTCCGGCTGATCACCGCGGCCGTTCCGTACGCACAGACCTCCGTGCCCACGTCGGCGGCCTCGGTCACATCGAAGCGCATCATCAGCACCGCGTTGGCGCCGCGCGCCTTCGCCTGCTCGACCAGCCGTTCCATGGCCTGGTTGCGGGTCTCGACGAGCGTCTTGGTCAGCCCCTTCAGCTCGCCGCCGATCATGGACTTCAGCCCGGCGCCGATCTGGCTGCCCAGATGGCGGGAGCGGACGGTGAGGCCGAACACCTCACCGATGATCTGGGTCACCTGGTGGCCCGGTACGTCATTGGTGGTCACGACCAGCACATCGGACTGTGCCGTCTGGCCGCCGCCGTAATCGTCAATGCCCATGGGGTGGCACCTCCTGGTGTCGAGTTTTGCCCCGGTTCACCCCGTGTGCATCTCCACGGGGGCCGGTGGAACCCGGAGGCGCTTCACGGCGTTGATAGCTTTGGGCGGCCACGCAGCCCGCCATCGACCACATCCTGGAGCCCGGACCCTTGAATACGCTTGCGCTCGGACCGAGCTGGCTGGACCCGGACCACCTCATCGGGCAGTTCGGCCTGATCGGCGTGCTGGTCATCGTCTTCGCCGAGTCCGGGCTGCTGATCGGGTTCTTCCTGCCCGGTGACTCCCTGCTGTTCACCACGGGTCTGCTGGTGACGACGGGCAAGCTGGACACCCCGCTGTGGCTGGTCTGCGTGCTGGTCGCGCTGGCGGCGATCATCGGCGACCAGGTGGGCTATCTCTTCGGCCGCAAGGTCGGCCCCTCGCTCTTCAGCCGCCCCGACTCCCGCCTCTTCAAGCAGGAGAACGTCGAGAAGGCCCACGAGTTCTTCGAGAAGTACGGCCCGAAGTCGCTGATCCTGGCCCGCTTCGTGCCCGTCGTGCGGACGTTCACGCCGATCATCGCCGGTGTGAGCCGGATGAACTACCGCTCGTTCATCACGTTCAACATCATCGGCGGGGTCCTCTGGGGCGTCGGTGTGACGCTCCTGGGAGCGGTCCTGGGCAAGATCGAGTTCGTGCACAAGAACATCGAGGCGATGCTCATCCTGATCGTGCTGATCTCGGTCGTGCCGATCGCCATCGAGTTCCTGCGCGCCCGCAGCAAGTCGAAGAAGGAAGCGGCCGCCGGCGGCGGCGAAGCCGCCCAGGACCAGGCCGCCGGCCGCCGCGGCCGGCACGCCAAGCGCTGACACCGTCGCCGGTCGCCGGTCGCGGGCCGTCGGCCCCGCAGACCGCGGGCTGTCGCGTCAGAAGCCGCGCGTCCGCTTGGCCGCGCGGCGGTTCGCGCCGCCGACCGCGCCCGGCACCCGCATGAACAGCCGGGAGATCTCGCTCCCCAGGTTCACCCCGATGGCGATGGCTCCGGCCGTCGCCACCGCGGTCGACAGCGAGGCCAGCCCCCGGTCCAGCTCGTTCTGCGCGATGCCCAGCAGACCGAAGTACGTGGCGGAGCCGGGCAGCAGCGGGCCGATCGCGGCCGTGATGAACGGGAGCGAGGAGGTGTACCGGTACCGCGAGAGCAACTGCCCGAACAGCCCCACAAGACCGGCCGCCACCGCCGTGGCCGCCACCGGCGAGATGCCGCCGGTCCGGGCCATCGCCCCGTAGATCACCCAGGCCACACCGCCGTTGAGGGTCACCGCCAGCACCGTGGACCGTTCCTGCTGGAGCAGGATCGCGAAGGCCAGGCACAGCGCCATCGACGCCAGGATCTGGATCACCGGCCGGTCGTGCGAGACGAAGCGGGCCTCCGGGTTCAGCTCGGCCCCCAGCTGAAGGCCTCCGTACAGCACCAGCAGGACACCGGCGACGATCGCGATGAAGAAGTACATGACTTCGAGCAGCCGCGCCGACGCGGTGATGTAGTAGCCGGTCAGACCGTCCTGCACCCCCGCGACCAGGGCCCGCCCCGGCAGCAGGGCGAACAGCCCACCGGTGATGACCGCCGACGGCCGCACATCACCCCAGTGCGTGAGCGTGAGCGCCACCCCCATCGCGGCGGGCGGCATCGCCGCGGCGACGAACTGGTAGAACTCCGGAAGCCCGCGCCCGGCGCACAGCCAGGCGAGCCGGTCCCCGAGCATCGCGCCGATCGCCGCCACGACGAACACCAGCGGACCACCGCCGACCAGCACCGACGCCGCCCCCGCGAGCCCGCCGCCGGCCAGCGTGAGCACCCAGCCGGGATACGGATGCCGGTTGCGCCGGATCTCCGCGAGGCGCCGGTAGGCCTCCTCCAGCGAGACCTCGGCCTCCTCGGTGGTGATGTCGTCGATGAGCCGGAAGACCGCGGCCAGCCGGGTGTAGTCGGTGCCGCGGCGGCGTACGGTACGGCTCGCCGTCACCGGGTCCTCGACCAGCGACGGCTGGTGGGAGATGGACAGCAGCGTGAAGGTGACGGTCGGTTCGCAGCGGTCGAGCCCGTAGCTGCGGGTCACCGCGAACATCGCCGCCTCGACGTCCTCGGCGCCCTCACCGCCGGCCAGCAGCAGCTCCCCGATACGCAGGGTCAGGTCGAGCACACGCGGTACCGCGGGCCCCGCGTCGTCGGGTTTCTGGACCGGCTCCGGAGCGGGCCGGTCGGCGACCGGCATCCGCAGCATCGTGCGCATCCGGTCCTGCCAGGGGGCTTCCTTGGTCAGCCGGATCATCGGGATGCCGTGCGCGGGCGTGAAGGCGGGCGGGGAGCTGCGGGCGTCGTAGGTGCGCGGCGGGGCGAAGGCGGATCCGAGCGTGTCCGAGCCGGAAGCGGAACCCGTTCCCTGGCCGGACCCGGAACCCTGCGGCTCGGGCGTCAGACCGGACGGCAGAGCGAACTCCGACGTCGGGTGGTCCTCCTCGGACGGCGGCGTCGGCCTGTCCACCCCGGCGGGCTGGGAGAAGGCGCTGTGCGCCTCGTCGGACTGGGGCTTCTGGTCATCGGGACCGCCCGGTTCCGCCACCACTCGACCTCGTTCCTCCTCGGCTGCGCGTCCTCGGCTGCGCTCCTGCCCAGTATGGCCACGGACATGGGAGCTCATGCGAAACGGGCGGCACACCGGTGAAGGTGTACCGCCCGATCCGTCCGCCACAACCGCAAGCGGAACGTCAGTGAGAGCCGCCCTGCGCCTCAAGGCGCTTGTAGGAGTTCTCGATCTCGGCCTCGGCCTCGACACGGCCGACCCAGTCGGCGCCCTCGACGGACTTGCCGGGCTCCAGGTCCTTGTAGACCTCGAAGAAGTGCTGGATCTCCAGGCGGTCGAACTCCGACACGTGGTGGATGTCGCGCAGGTGCTCGACCCGGGGGTCGGACGCCGGCACGCACAGCAGCTTGTCGTCGCCGCCGGCCTCGTCGGTCATCCGGAACATGCCGATCGCGCGGCACTTGATGAGGCAGCCGGGGAAGGTCGGCTCCTCCAGGATGACCAGCGCGTCCAGCGGGTCGCCGTCCTCGCCGAGGGTGTTCTCGACGAAACCGTAGTCCGCCGGGTAGCTGGTCGAGGTGAAGAGTCGACGGTCCAGGCGGATCCGACCGGTCTCGTGGTCCACCTCGTACTTGTTCCGCGAACCCTTCGGGATCTCGATAACGACGTCGAACTCCACGGGTGGCTCCTCCATGATCAACACATACGACTGATGGTTAAGTGTCCCTCACGGAGATGTGTGCTCGCGAAAGGGGCTGGTCAACGGTGGCCGAGCCGGTGAAAAGACCATCGATCAAGCCGTTCGGCAAGCTGAGCAGGACAACCCTCGCGGGCCGCCTGGACATGCGCAACGGACTGAGCAACTGGCAGTTCACGGCCGTTTCCGCCGCCGCAGGCCTGGCGCTCGCAGCCGGCGCCGTCCTTGCCGCCGGTCCCTGGGACTCGGGTCAGCGTAAGGCCGAGCAGGACTGGGCGGCCGCCGGGGACCGTACAGGTGGCGTACATCACGAGCCCGCCGCACCCGACGGACCGGCCCCCGCGCCCAGCGCCCCCGCCGTGCTCGCCGCGCTGGGCACCACCGCCGGCAAGGCGGCACCGGCCGACCCCGGCGCCCCGGACGGCGCGGCGGCCCGGCTCCGTTCCGTCCTGGGCCCGCTGCTGAAGGACCCCGCGCTCGGTACCCGGCGCAGCGCCGTCGTCGTCGACACCGCCACCGGCAAGCGGCTGTACGGGCTGGGCGCCGACACCCCGATGACACCCGCCTCCACGGTCAAGATCGCCACCACGGTCGCGGCCCTGACCGCGCTCGGCCCCGGCCACCGCATCCCCACGACCGTCCGGGCCTCGGCCGACCTGCGCACGGTGACCCTGGTCGGCGGCGGCGACCCCACCCTCGACCGGGCGGCCCTGCGCACGCTGGCCGCCGACACCGCACGTGCCCTGAAGGACGGCAGGACCGGCTCGGTCCGTCTGCGCTACGACACCTCCGGCTACTCAGGACCCGCACTCCACCCGATCGGCCCCAACGAGAACATCGCCCCCGTCAGCGCCCTGATGCTCGACGAGGGAAGGCTCGACGACACCTCCAGCGGGCCCGCCCCGCGCAGCGGCGACCCGGCGCGCGACGCCGCCGACGCCTTCGCCGAACTGCTGGACGAGGCCGGGATCAGCACGGAGTCCGGTCCCGCGCCCGGCCGGGCGGCCGCGAAGTCCCGGCCCGTCGCCAAGCACCTCTCCGCACCCCTGTCCGCGCTCGTCGAGCGGACGCTGACCAACAGCGACAACGACATCGCCGAGGCGCTCGCCCGTCAGACCGCGCTGGCCGCCGGTGAACCGGCCGACTTCAAGGGCTCCCGACGGGCCGTCACCGCCCAGCTGAAGAAGCTCGGCCTGCCCCTCAAGGGCGTGATCACCGCCGACGGCAGCGGGCTGAACCGCCAGGACAAGGTCAGCGCCGCCCTGCTCGCCGGTCTCCTCGCCCGCGCGGCCGACCCGGACCACCCCGAACTGCGCCCCGTCCTCACCGGACTGCCGGTGGCCGGCTTCAGCGGCACGCTCAGAGGCCGCTACACCACCGAATCCGGCGGCACCGGCCTGATCCGCGCCAAGACCGGCACCCTCACCGGCGTCAACACCCTCTCCGGCACGGTCGTCGACGTACACGGACGGCTGCTCGCGTTCGCCTTCATGGCATCGGGCACCTCCTCCCCGTCCGAGGCCCAGTCGGCCCTCGACAAGCTCGCCACCGCACTCGCGGACGGCAAGCGATGAGCCGGTCGACGCCGCCCGCCATTTGCCGGTCGGTCCGGGGGCCGAGCACGTACGGTTGACGCATGACGAGCGTCGGTGGTGCCGGGATGGTCGACTGGAATCTCGCGGTCGCGACCGCGACCCGGCTTGTGCGTCCGGGTCCCGAGATCAGCCGTGAGGAGGCCCGCGAGGTCGTCGCGGAGCTGCGCAGGCATGCCAAGGCCGCGGAGGAGCACGTCCGTTCCTTCACCCGGATGATCCCGGAGGGGACCGAACCGGAGGACACCCCGGTCCTGGTCGTCGACCGGGCGGGCTGGATCAAGGCGAACGTCGCGGGCTTCCGCGAGCTGCTGCGCCCCCTCCTGGACAAGATGCAGGACCGGCGCGGCGGCGGAGCGGGCGGCGCCGTGCTCGGCGCGGTGGGCTCCAAGGTGACCGGGGTGGAGGTGGGGATGCTGCTGTCGTTCCTGGCCTCCCGGGTCCTCGGCCAGTACGAGACGTTCGCCCCCGCCACCCGTGAACTCCCCGCCTCGGCCCAGGGCGGCGGCAGGCTCCTGCTGGTCGCCCCGAACATCGTCCACGTCGAGCGGGAGCTCGAGGTCGACCCGCACGACTTCCGTCTCTGGGTCGCCCTCCACGAGGAGACCCACCGCACCCAGTTCACCGCGGTGCCCTGGCTCCGCGACCATCTGCAGAGCGAGATCCAGTCATTCCTCGACGAGACCGACGTCGACCCGATGACCGTGCTGGAACGGCTCCGCGAGGCCGCCCAGTCGCTGGCCGGCGGCCGGCCCGAGGGCGAGGAGGGCGAGGACGGCGGACGCAGCCTCGTCGAGATCGTCCAGACACCCGCCCAGCGCGAGATCCTGGGCCGGCTCACCGCCGTGATGTCCCTCCTGGAAGGGCACGCCGACTACGTGATGGACGGTGTCGGCCCCGAGGTGGTCTCCTCCGTCGGCGAGATCAGGGAGAAGTTCCAGCAGCGCAGGGCGCGCGGCGCGAGCCGCCTCGACCAGGCGCTGCGCAAGCTCCTGGGGCTCGACGCCAAGCTGCGCCAGTACAAGGACGGCGAGCGGTTCGTGAGCGCCGTGGTCGACGAGGTCGGCATGGACGGCTTCAACCGGGTCTGGACCTCGCCCAACACCCTCCCGACGAAGGCGGAGATCGCCCGGCCGGAGGACTGGATCGCGAGGGTGCACCGTAAGGCAGAGTCATGATCACGGCCCCCGGGAAGGCCCGGGACCCGAAGGCAACGGGCCGGTAATCACCCATCCGAGGGACCGTAGGGGCATGGGAAGGCGTGCAATGCTCGATGAACGGCTTTGCTCTGTCACCATCGACGCACTCTGAGTGACGGCACTCTTTCCGGTTCCGGCACTCCGAGGCACCTCTCCAGAACTTCACGAAGGGCACCGGACATGGGTCCCCATCCTGCGGTCGCGGCGATACGCCTGGCGGTCCGCCGCGTACTCCACGACGTCATCGACGAATTCTCCGAACAGACCGAACGCACCGGCCGCGTCCCGCATCCCGAACTCGCCGAAGCCGGCGCGGGCAGGCGGCGCGCCACACTTCCCGAACGCCCCGATACCCCACTGGTACTCGTGGCATGCTCCGGCGGCGCCGATTCCATGGCGCTCGCCTCGGCCCTCGCCTTCGAGGCCCGCAAACTCGCCGTCCGGGCCGGCGGCATCACCGTCGACCACGGCCTCCAGGACGGCTCCGACACCCGCGCCGCCGAGGTCGCCGCCCGCCTCACCGCCATGGACCTCGGCCCGGTCGAGGCCGTCGCGGTGCGGGTCGGGCACAGCGGCGGCCCCGAGGCCGCCGCCCGCGACGCCCGCTACGCGGCCCTGGACGCCGCCGCCGAACGCCATGGCGCCGCCGCCGTCCTGCTCGGCCACACCCGTGACGACCAGGCGGAGACGGTGCTGCTGGGCCTCGCCCGCGGCTCCGGCATCCGCTCCCTGTCCGGCATGGCCGCCGCGTCCGGCCCGGCCGGCCGCTACCGCCGCCCCTTCCTCCAGCTCGACCGGCAGACCGCCCGCACGGCCTGCCTGGCCCAGTCCCTGCCCGTCTGGGACGACCCGCACAACGTCGACCCCGCCTACACCCGCTCCCGGCTGCGCCACGAAGGGCTGCCCGCCCTGGAGAAGGCGCTCGGCAAAGGAGTGGTCGAGGCCCTGGCCCGTACGGCGCAGCTCTCCCGCGACGACGCCGACGCACTGGACACCTGGGCCGCCGAGGCGGGGCGTGACGTTCGCGACGACGCGGGCCGGCTGGAGTGCGCCAAGCTGCACGCGCTGCCGTCCGCCGTCCGCCGCCGCGTACTGCGCCGGGCGGCCATAGAGGCGGGCTCCCCGGCCGGTTCCCTGTTCGCCCGGCACATCGAGGAAGTGGACCGCCTCATCACCGGCTGGCGCGGTCAGCAGGCCATCAACCTCCCCGGCCGCGTCGAAGCCCGGCGCCAGGGTGGCAGACTGGTCATTCGGCAGAGCTGACGCACAAGCGGCTGACATGCAGGCGAGCGGCCGCGCAGGTCCGGGACACCACCCCGGACCCGGCAGGCAAAGAAAGAGACGCGGGTGAACGAGAAGGACATGGGCACCGACCTTCAGTCGGTGCTCCTCACCAAGGAAGAGATCGACGCGAAGCTCGTCGAACTGGCCGCGAAGATCGACGCGGAGTACGCGGGCAAGGACCTGCTCCTCGTCGGAGTCCTCAAGGGCGCGGTGATGGTCATGGCGGACCTGGCGCGCGCGCTGTCCACCCCCGTCACGATGGACTGGATGGCCGTCTCGTCGTACGGCGCGGGCACCCAGTCCTCCGGTGTCGTCCGGATCCTCAAGGACCTGGACACCGACATCAAGGGCAAGCACGTCCTGATCGTCGAGGACATCATCGACTCGGGTCTGACCCTGTCCTGGCTGATGTCGAACCTGGGCTCGCGCGAGCCCGCCTCGCTGGAGATCTGCACCCTGCTGCGCAAGCCGGACGCGGCGAAGGTCGCGCTCGACTGCAAGTGGGTCGGCTTCGACATCCCCAACGAGTTCGTCGTCGGCTACGGGCTGGACTACGCGGAGAAGTACCGCAACCTGCCCTTCGTCGGCACCCTCGCCCCGCACGTCTACGGCGGCTGACCGCCGCGGGCCGGCCGGGCCGCACCCGCGGCGCACAGCCCGGAGCGAACGCGGCCCAACCCGCACGGAGTCCGGGGAACCCTCACCGATTTCCCGCCGTTGAGCCTTCGAAGGCGGGTTTGACAGACGTCCCCGACGCTCGTCGGTGACAATGCTGAGGTACCGTCCGAAGAACAGTCTTAACTCACAGCAGCATTTACCTACGGGCAGGAGGGACGGGGCGACTTCGCTCCGTATGGATGGACGTGAAGCGATACTTCCGTGGGCCGGTCATGTGGATCGTGCTGGCCGTCCTCGCCGTGGTCGTGTTGATGCAGGTCGTCGGCTCGTCCGGCGGCTACAAGACGGTGGACACCGGCAAGGTGATCCAGGCGATCAGCAAGAACCAGGTGGAGCAGGCCAAGCTGACCACCGGTGACGATCAAATCCTCAAGATTGAGCTGAAGGACGGCCAGAAACTCTCCGGCGAGTCCGGCAGCAAGTTCCAGGCGAGCTACATCGGCAACCAGGGCGTCGAGCTGGCCGACACGCTGCAGAAGAAGTTCGAGAGCGGTGACATCGAGAAGGGTTACACCGTCTCGCCGTCGAAGCAGTCCCCGTTCGTCTCGATCCTCTTCTCGCTGCTGCCCTTCGTCCTCATCGTGGTCGTCTTCCTGTTTCTGATGAACCAGATGCAGGGTGGCGGCTCCAAGGTCATGCAGTTCGGCAAGTCCAAGGCCAAGCTGATCACCAAGGACACCCCCAAGACGACGTTCGCCGACGTGGCGGGCTCGGACGAGGCGGTCGAGGAGCTCCACGAGATCAAGGAGTTCCTCCAGGAGCCGGCGAAGTTCCAGGCCGTCGGCGCCAAGATCCCCAAGGGTGTCCTGCTGTACGGGCCTCCCGGTACGGGCAAGACGCTGCTCGCACGCGCCGTCGCCGGCGAGGCGGGCGTCCCGTTCTACTCGATCTCCGGATCCGACTTCGTCGAGATGTTCGTCGGTGTCGGTGCCTCCCGTGTCCGTGACCTCTTCGAGCAGGCCAAGGCGAACGCCCCGGCGATCGTCTTCGTCGACGAGATCGACGCAGTCGGCCGGCACCGCGGTGCCGGTATGGGCGGCGGGCACGACGAGCGCGAGCAGACCCTCAACCAGCTGCTCGTGGAGATGGACGGCTTCGACGTGAAGGGTGGCGTCATTCTGATCGCCGCCACGAACCGGCCCGACATCCTCGACCCGGCGCTCCTGCGCCCGGGCCGTTTCGACCGGCAGATCGCGGTCGACCGGCCGGACATGCTGGGCCGTCTGGAGATCCTCAAGGTCCACCAGAAGGGCAAGCCGGTCGCACCGGACGTCGATCTCGGCGCCGTCGCCCGTCGTACGCCCGGCTTCACCGGTGCCGACCTGTCGAACGTGCTGAACGAAGCGGCGCTCCTCACGGCGCGCGGCAATCTGAAGCTCATCGACAACAACATGCTCGACGAGGCCATCGACCGCGTCGTGGCGGGTCCGCAGAAGCGGACCCGGATCATGTCCGAGAAGGAGAAGAAGATCACCGCGTACCACGAGGGCGGACACGCCCTGGTCGCGGCGGCCTCACCTCAGTCGGACCCGGTCCACAAGATCACGATCCTCTCCCGCGGCCGCGCCCTCGGTTACACGATGGTGCTCCCGGAGGAGGACAAGTACTCCACGACGCGCAACGAGATGCTCGACCAGCTGGCTTACATGCTGGGCGGGCGCGCGGCCGAGGAGCTGGTCTTCCACGACCCGACCACCGGCGCTGCGAACGACATCGAGAAGGCCACGGCAACGGCCCGCGCGATGGTCACGCAGTACGGCATGACCGAGCGGCTCGGCGCCATCAAGTTCGGTGGCGACAACACCGAGCCCTTCGTGGGCCGCGAGATGGGCCACCAGCGCGACTACTCGGAAGAGGTCGCCGCGCTGGTCGACGAAGAGGTCAAGAAGCTCATCGAGACCGCGCACAACGACGCGTGGGAGATCCTCGTCGAGAACCGCGACGTTCTGGACGCCCTGGTTCTCCAGCTCCTTGAGAAGGAGACCCTCGGCAAGGCGGAGATCGCCGAGATCTTCGCTCCGATCGTCAAGCGTCCGGCCCGTCCGGCGTGGACCGGCTCCGCCCGGCGCACGCCGTCCACCCGGCCGCCGGTGCTCTCCCCGAAGGAGCTCGCCCTCACCAACGGCGCCACCACGGCGAACGGCTCGGTCACGGACATCGTCCCGGCAACCGAGACGATCCCCGAGGAGCGTCCCGAGAGCTAGTCACCGATTCGGATGTGGCCCCTGTCACGGGGGCTGCAACCGGTCCGGAATGGAAGCCGCGCCCCCCAGGTTTTAGCCTGTGGGGGCGCGGCTTTCGTATATCTGCGCGAATGTCCACGCAACTGACAGTTGAAGGAACGAGGCACAGATGACCGACCCGGTGACGCTGGACGGCCAGGGACCGATCGGCGAGTTCGACGAGAAGCGGGCCGAGGCGGCCGTACGCGAGCTCCTCCTCGCCGTCGGGGAGAACCCGGACCGGGAAGGGCTGCGGGAGACGCCGGGGCGGGTGGCGCGGGCGTACAAGGAGATCTTCGCGGGCCTGTACCAGGCGCCGGAGGACGTCCTGACGACCACGTTCGACCTGGGTCACGACGAGATGGTGCTGGTCAAGGACATCGAGGTGTTCAGTACGTGTGAACACCATCTGGTGCCGTTCCACGGGGTGGCGCACGTGGGGTACATCCCGGCGACCAGCGGCAAGATCACCGGGCTGTCGAAGCTGGCCCGGCTGGTGGACGTCTACGCCCGCCGTCCGCAGGTCCAGGAGCGGCTCACCACGCAGATCGCCGAGTCCCTGATGGAGATCCTGGAGCCGCGCGGCGTCGTCGTCGTCGTGGAGTGCGAGCACATGTGCATGTCGATGCGGGGAATCCGCAAGCCCGGAGCGAAGACGCTGACCTCGGCGGTCCGCGGACAGCTCCGCGACCCCGCGACGCGCGCCGAGGCCATGAGCCTGATCATGGCGCGCTGACGCCCCGGCAGGGACGGGAACGGGCGGCCCTCCGGCGGGACGGCTCCTACGCCGCTGCCGCGTTCTTGTTGTCGTCCTCGTCGTCCGGGAGCTTGCAGACGTGCTCCAGGAACAGGGCCGCCGCGATCACCGCGATGCCGGCCAGGACCGCGAAGCCGGCGTAGATGGCCTGATCGCGGCGGGCCGGCATGTCGAGGGAGCCGAGCAGGAACACGCCCGTGCCGCCGTACATCCCGGAGACCAGGGCGACGACGAGAGCGCTGGCCTGGCCGAAGACCACGGCGCGGGCCGCCATCAGCGGTTCGACGCCCTTGGCTCCCGGCCGGCGCTCCCGCTGGGCGCGCAGCCGGGAACGGATGGACAGCGCCGTGGCCAGCAGGACCACGGCGATGACCGCGAGCACGATGGGTGCGGCCAGCGGCACGCCCGGCAGGGTGCCGAGGGAGTCCCAGAGGCGGGCGCCGCCCCAGGACAGCACCCCGGCGGCGGCGAAGAGGCCGGCCAGTACTCCGAGCCGTAGTTGCTTCACCGCGTGAGCCGCCCTTCGCCGCCTGTGGACTGTCCGTCTGTCTGTCTCTGTGAGCCTAACGACTACTCGGGCAGCCGGAGTTCCAGGTCGGCCCGCGGCAGTACGCCTCCGCTGCCGACACCGGCCAGCAGATCGGCGACCGGGCCGATACCGGGCAGCTGGGCCTCGGGATCCACGTCGTGCCACGGGACCAGGACGAACGCCCGCTCACTGGCCCGGGGGTGAGGGAGGGTGAGCACCGGGTCGTCGGAGACCACATCGGCGTACGCCACGATGTCGACGTCGATGGTGCGCGGACCCCAGCGCTCCTCGCGGACCCGGTCGAAGGCCTCCTCGATGGCCTGGCCGCGCTCCAGCAGGGAGGACGGGGGCAGCGTCGTCTTCACGACGATGACCGCGTTGAAGTACGAGGGCTGGGAACCGGGGTCGACGCCCCAGGGCTCCGTCTCGTACACCGGGGAGACCGCCTTGACCCGGAGGCCCGGGGTGTCCTCCAGGGCGTCGATGGCGCCCTGGAGGGTCTCCAGACGGTTTCCGAGGTTGGAGCCCAGGGAGATCACGGCTCGTTTGGGGTTGGAGAGGGTGATGTCCGCGGCGTCCACCTGCTCGACCACGGAGGCGGGCACCGGCTGTACGGTCGGGTCGCTCTGCCCCTCGGTAGAAAATGCAGTCATGCTCGGCTCCGGGTGATGGTGATGGTGACGTCGTCGAACGGGACGGTGATGGGCGCGTCGGGTTTGTGCACCACGACCTCCACCTCCTGGACGCCTTCGTGCTTGAGGCACTGCTGGGCGATGCGCTCCGCGAGCGTCTCGATCAGATCGACCGGTTCGCCCTGGACGACATCGACGACCTCTTCGGCGACCACGCCGTAGTGCACGGTCTTCGCCAGGTCGTCGGCGGCTGCCGCGGGGCGGGTGTCCAGGCCGAGCACCAGGTCCACGATGAACGTCTGTCCCTCTTCCCGTTCCCGGGGAAAGACGCCATGGTGCCCACGGGCCTTGAGGCCGCGCAGCGCGACACGATCCACGCGAATCACTCCTGCTGTTGTTGTCGTAGGGGCACACAACCGCGTGCGGGCGGCCGCCTGCCCGTTTTTGAATCTACCTGCGAGCACCGACAGTCCTCCCCCGCGGGGGCTATGGACACGGCAGCACGGGACTGGTAGCCGCTGATACCCCGATGTGCCCGGTTCCAACCCCACCGGGCTGTCTTTCGGGCCTCTACGGGCCTTGTACCCCCTCAGGCGGAGGAGTCTTCGTCCTCGTCCTCACCGGTTTCGGACAGTACGGGAGAGCCGTGGTGGGACCAGAGCTTCCAGCCGTCCGGAGTGCGGCGGAACACATTGGTCGCGACGACGAGCTGGCCGACGAGCGGCCCCAGCGAGCTGCCCTCCTCGGCCGGGCCGCCGCTGAGGATGTTCTCGGTGCAGGTCACCAGAGCGGTGTCGCCCGTCATGGAGACCCCGACATCCGTCAGGAAGAACTGGATGTACTCGGTGTTCGCCATGATCAGGGCGTAACTGCGCAGCACCTCGCCGCGTCCGCTGAGCACCGGCCAGCCGGGGTGGACGCAGGAGATGGTGAGGTCGTCGCCGGGCAGCCAGATCGCGGTCAGCGCGTCGAGGTCCCCGCGTTCCATCGCTTCGTAGAAGGCGGTGTTGGCCTGCTCGACCGCCTCGATGTCCGCGGCCGCGGCCGCGTGCTCGTCCTGCGGCTCGTTCACGCGGCTCCTTCGATGGCGCGGGCGACCCGTACGGCGTCGGCGGTGGCCCGGACCTCGTGGACCCGGACGGCCCAGGCGCCGGCGCGGGCGGAGAGGGCGGAGACCGCGGCGGTGGCCGCGTCGCGCTCGCGGGCGGGCGGCGGGGCGGCGCCCTCACCGGCCAGCACATGGCCCAGGAACCGCTTGCGGGAGGCCGCGACCAGCAGTGGGCGCCCGAGGGCGTGCAGCGCGTCCAGGCGGGCGATGAGCGACAGGTCGTGGGCGGCGTCCTTGGCGAAGCCCAGGCCCGGGTCGATCACGATCCGTTCGGGGGCGACACCCCCCGCCACCACGGCGTCCATCCGGGTCCGGAGCTCGTCGACGACCTCGGCGACGACGTCCCCGTAGACCGCCCGGCTGTTCATGGACTCGCTGAACCCCCGCCAGTGCATGACGACGAAGGGCACCGCGGCGGCGGCGACGACCGGGACCATGTCCGGGTCGGCCAGCCCGCCGCTCACGTCGTTGACCAGGACCGCGCCCGCGGCGACGGCCTGCTCGGCGACCCGGGCCCGCATGGTGTCCACGGAGACCGTGACCCCTTCCGCGACCAGTCCGCGGACCACCGGGACCACGCGCCGCAGCTCCTCGGACTCGTCCACCCGGCTCGCGCCGGGGCGGGTCGACTCACCGCCGACATCGACCAGGTCGGCGCCCTCGCCGACCAGATCGAGACCGTGCTTGACGGCCGTGGTGGTGTCGAACCAGCGGCCCCCGTCGGAGAAGGAGTCGGGGGTCACGTTGACGACACCCATGACCGCACAGCGGTCCCACTCCGGCAGGCCCTGGACCGTGCCTCGTCCATGCAACGTACTCATACGACCAGCGTAGGCCCGTACGGGGCGGGGTCACGCCGGGTGGGCGCTGTGCTCCCCCGCAGCGGTCCGCACATGGGGACAGGGCCGCCGGCCGCCCCCCGGCAGCCGGCGGGCCAGGGGACGGGGGAGCGCGAAGCTGACGAAGCCCTCGGCCTGCATGGCGGCCAGCGAGATCCGGGGCAGGTCGCGGGCGGTGCGGTAGACCACGAACCGTGGCTCCCAGCGGGGCCGGAACTTGGCGTTGAACTTGTACAGCGACTCGATCTGGAACCAGCGCGAGAGGAAGATCAGCAGACCGCGCCAGACCCGCAGCACCGGTCCGGCGCCCAGTTTCTCGCCGCGGGCCAGGGCGGAGCGGAACATCGCGAAGTTCAGCGAGACCCGGGTGATGCCGAGCCGGGGCGCGGCCTGGAGGGAGGCGACGATCAGGAGTTCGTTCATCCCGGGGTCGGCGGCCCGGTCACGGCGCATGAGGTCGAGGGACATGCCGTCGGTGCCCCAGGGGACGAAGTGGAGCACGGCCTTCAGATCGCCGTACGGGGAATCGTCGCTCCGGTCGTCGGCCTTGTGGGCGGTGGCGACGAAGCAGTCCCCGTCGGCGCCGTCGCCGATCCGGCCGAGCGCCATGGAGAACCCGCGCTCGTTGTCGGTGCCGCGCCAGTCGGCGGCGGCCCGCCGGATGCGGGCCAGCTCCGCCTCGCCGATGTCGGCCACGCGCCGGACCCGGGTCTCGTAGCCGCCGCGCTCAATGCGCTTCACCATCTGGCGTACGTTGCGCATCGCGCGTCCGGCGAGCGAGAAATCCGCGGCATCCACCACCGCCTCGTCGCCGAGCTCCAGGGCGTCGAGGCCGGTCTCACGGGTCCAGACCTCGCCGCCGGTCTCGCTGCAGCCCATCACGGCCGGGGTCCAGGAGTGCGCCCTGGCCTCGTCCATGAAGCGTTCGATGGCGCCGGGCCAGGCCTCCACGTCGCCGATCGGGTCGCCGCTGGCCAGCATCACCCCGGACACCACCCGGTAGCAGACCGCAGCCTTGCCGCTGGGCGAGAAGACCACGCCCTTGTCGCGGCGGAGCGCGAAGTGGCCCAGCGAGTCGCGGCTGCCGTGCCGCTCGAGCAGTGCGCGCAGCCGGGCCTCGTCGTCCTCGGTGAGGCGGGCGGCCGGGTGCTCGGGGCGGAACGCCAGGTAGATGGTGGTGACCGCGGTCAGCAGGCCGAGCGCGCCCAGCGAGTAGGCCACGGTCCAGGAGGTGTCACCGGCGTATTCGACCGGGCCCTCGAAGCCGAACAGCCCGTACAGCACGTGCTGGAGCCGGTCGGCGATGCTGGGGTTCCCGACCAGGCGGCCGGGGTGGACGCTGACGATGACCAGACCGAGGCCGAGCGAACCCGCGCCGAGGAGGACGAAGTTGGCCAGGGCCCTCCAACGGCTGCGTGGGTCGGGAAGCGCGTCGAATTCACTCCGGTGGCGTACCAGGAGATAACACAGCGTCAGCGAGACGATGGTGCCCAGGACCGAGTGCCGGTAGACGAACTGGGCCAGCGCCCCGGCCGGGAGAAGGACGACGGAGGCCCGCCAGGCCCTTCGTTTGTGCCGTTTGAGACCATGGGCCAGGAGCAGCAGCAGGACGCCGGCGCTCAGCGAGAGCGCTGCGGCGAACGGGCCGAGGGCTCCTGGGAGCACCTCGGCGAGGGTGTGCATCCGGCTGTGCCGGAAGCGCGGGAAGACCCCGGCGGCGACGTCGACCAGGCCGACGGCCGCGCAGGCGCTGCCGACGAGCGCCGGCACGGATTCGGGCCGCGGTCCGCGCACGAAAGCGCGTGCGCCAACCGGAACCGATCCCGATTTATCCCCATCTAGCGTGACAGACATCGCTTCCCGTGGTTCCGCGAGAGATTCTTGGAGTCCGTCGGCCGGAGCCCTGCGGACGATGTGCGACCTCTAGGACGAGGCTTCCGGTGCGCGGGTTCACCCAGGGACCGGAAATTTCCTGACAAGAAAGTTCACCCGTCATGGGCCTTACCGGTAACGCCGTGCTGATCCTGGCGATCGCGCTGGCCGTCGTGCTGTTCGCCGTCACGGTCTGGTGGTGGCCCAGGCTGGCCCGGCGCAGTGTCTCCGCCGTGTTCGGCAGGGTGGGACTGTTGCTGTCGACCCAGGTGGCGGTCTTCGTCTCCGTCGGGCTGATGGCCAACAACTCGTTCCTGTTCTACGGCTCCTGGGCCGATCTGTTCGGCCGTAAACAGGAGCTGGGCGTGGTCACCGACCATGCCGCGGGCACGCTGGCCGCGAAGAACATCGTCCGGGTGGGAACGCAGCGCCCGGACGTGCCGGGCGGTTCGCGGCCCGCTGTGGGCGGCCGGATCGACAAGGTCGTCATCGCGGGGCGGCATTCGGGGATCGAGAGTTCGGCGTACGTGTACCTGCCGCCGGAGTACTTCCAGCCGGCGTACGCCCGGCGGAAATTCCCGGCGCTCGTGGTGCTCACCGGCTATCCGGGCACCTCGGAGAACCTCATCAAGGGGCTGCAGTACCCGCAGACGGCACTCGAGCGGGTGAGGGCGGGCCGGGCGCAGCCCATGATCCTGGTGATGATGCGCCCGACGCTGGCGCCGCCCCGCGACACCGAGTGCGTGGACATACAGGGTGGTCCGAAGACCGAGACGTTCTTCGCGGACGATCTGCCCCGGACGGTCTCGGCGGCCTACCGGATCGGCCGGCACTCCCGTAACTGGGGGATCATCGGCAATTCGACCGGCGGCTACTGCGCGCTGAAGATCGGGCTGCACCATCCCTCCCGGTTCACCGCGAGCGCGGGGCTGTCCGCGTACTACAAGGCGGCCGAGGACCCGACGACCGGCGACCTCTTCCACGGCGACGAGGCGGCGCGCAACCGCGCCGACCTGCTGTGGACGCTGGACCACGGGCCGCAGCCGGACTCGTCCTTCCTGGTGACGACCTCCCGCCACGGTGAGGCGAACTACCTGGCCACGCGGCAGTTCGTGGCCAAGGTGCACCGGCCCGCCCAGGTCTCGTCGATCGTGCTCGACAGCGGCGGGCACAACTTCAACACCTGGCGCCGGGAGATCCCCGCGGCCCTGGAGTGGATGAGCAGCCGGCTCAGCGAGAACTGACCGGCGGACGGCGGCCGGGGCCTGTCCGGGGTGGCGCCGCCTCGGCCCCGGCGGGCTGCGGCCGGGCTGTCCGGGTTGGCGCCCGCGTAGGCCGCGGGCGGCGGGCGGCCTCGCCGGGGGCGGCGCCGTCTCGGCACCCGGGGGCCGGGTCCGTCCGTCCGGACGGGGACCCGTCAGCGGCCCGCGGTCTTCGCGACGCCCGCCACGCTCTCGACGGCCACCTCGGCGCGCGGCACGGCCCGGTCGTCCGCGTTGACCGAGCGGCGCAGCGCCTCGTGGAGCCGGGCCGGGGTGAGCACGCCGAGGAACCGGCCCGCGCTCTCCTCGTCGATGACCGCGATCCAGCCGGCGTCGTGCTGGAGCATGGTGGCGAACGCCTGCTTGAGCGGGGCGCCGACGGGCAGCCAGGCCTCCATCCGGCGGGCGTGCTCCCGGACCGTGCCCGTGGCCCCGGTGAGCGTGTCATCGGCCGGGATCCAGCCGTGCAGATGGTCGTCGCCGTCCAGCACCACGGCCCACCGGGCCCCCTCCGCGCGCAGCCGCTTCGTCGCCGCGGCCAGCGGGTCGTCGAGGTGGACGACCGGCGGGCGGTCGAGGTCGCTCTCCTCGATGGGCGTGACCGAGAGGCGCTTGAGCCCGCGGTCCGCACCGACGAAATCCGCGACATATCCGGTGGCGGGGGCGCCGAGCACGGTGGCGGGCGAGTCGAACTGCTCGATCGAGCCCTGCCCGTAGACGGCGATCCGGTCGCCGAGGCGGACGGCTTCCTCGATGTCGTGCGTGACGAAGAGGACGGTTTTGCGGACCTGCTCCTGGAGCTTCAGGAATTCGTTCTGAAGCCGTTCCCTGACCACCGGGTCGACCGCGCCGAAAGGCTCGTCCATCAGCAGGACCGGCGGGTCGGCCGCCAGTGCCCGTGCCACGCCCACGCGTTGGCGCTGACCGCCGGAGAGCTGTTCCGGATACCGGTCGCCATAAACGGAAGGATCAAGTCCGACCAGGTCGAGGAGTTCCGCGGCGCGGGCCCGGCCCTTTCCGCGTTTCCAGCCCAGGAGATGGGGGACGGTCGCGGTGTTCTCCAGAACCGTACGGTGCGGGAACAGGCCCACCTGCTGGATCACATAGCCGATACGGCGGCGCAGCCGGACGGGGTCGATGGCGGATATGTCGTCCCCGTCGAGGAATATCCGGCCCTCGGTCGGCTCGATCAGCCGGTTCACCATCTTCATGGTGGTCGTCTTGCCACAGCCCGACGGTCCGACGAGCGTGACCAGTTCACCCTCGGCGACCTCGAAGGAAAGGTCGTCGACGGCGGTGGTGCCGTCCGCATACCGCTTGGTGACGTGCTCGAAACGGATCATGGTTCCCCATTGTGGCGCGTGTTCTGTGAAGGACATGTTGCTGGAATACAACGGCCTCGGCGATTGTCAGTGGTCGAGGATAGGCTCGCCGGACATCAGTACGAGAAGGTGACCGGGAGGTGGGGGACGGATGGCCGCGCAGAACTGCCTGGTGACGAACGACTGGATCTGCGGGGAGTATCTCCGTTCCCGCAGCCAGGAGTTGACCGATGCGACGGTCCAGCACATCTGGATCACCGCGGTCTCGGTGGCGATCGGTGTCGCCGTGGCATTTCCGCTGGCGCTGCTCGCCCGCCGCGGCCGGCGCTTCGCGGGACCGGTCCTGGGGCTGACGACGGTGCTCTACACGGTGCCTTCGCTCGCGATGTTCTCGCTGCTGCTTCCGCTGTTCGGTCTCTCCGCGGCCCTCGTCGTCACCGGGCTCGTGCTGTATTCGCTGACCATCCTCGTGCGGAACATCCTGGCGGGGCTTCAAGCGGTGCCGCAGGAGGCGAAGGAGGCCGCGCGCGGCATGGGCTACGGGCCGGTCCGCCTGCTGTGGGAGGTCGAACTTCCCCTGGCGATGCCCGCGTTGATGGCCGGCGTCCGGATCGCCACGGTGTCCACGGTCGCGCTGACGACAGTCGGCTCGATCGTCGGACGGGGCGGCCTGGGCAACCTCATCGACGACGCCCTGCCGAGCTTCTTCAAGGCCCAGGTGCTGGCCGCATCGGTGCTCTGTGTGCTGCTCGCGGTGGTCGCCGATCTGCTGCTGCTCGGGGTCCAGCGGCTGCTGACCCCCTGGACCCGGATATCCGGCGCCCGCGACGCCGCGGGCACGGCCGGCACGGTGAAGGCGGTCTGATTCATGGGAGTTCTCGGCGAGGCCTGGACCTGGCTCACCACCGGCGCCAACTGGTCGGGGGAGAGCGGGGTGGCCCACCGGCTCGGCGAGCATCTGTACGTCAGCGGGGTGGCGCTCGCCCTGTCCTGCGCCATCGCGCTGCCCATCGCCCTGTACCTGGGACACATCGGGAAGGGGGGTGCGCTGGCCGTCAACATCTCCAACGTGGGGCGGGCCGTCCCGGTCTTCGCGGTGCTGGCCCTCTTCATGGTCTCGCCGCTGCGCAACGCGGGATATGTGCCGACGATCATCGCCCTGGTGCTGTTCGCCGTGCCGCCGCTGCTGACCAACGCCTACGTCGGGATGACGGAGGTGGACCGTTCGGTGGCGGAGGCCGCGCGCGGGATGGGCATGTCGGGCGGCCAGCTCTTCGTACGCGTAGAGCTCCCGCTGGCCTACCCGATGATCATGACCGGGCTGCGGTCGGCCGCGGTCCAGGTCGTGGCCACGGCGACGATCGCCGCGATGGTCGGCCAGGGCGGCCTCGGCCGGATCATCACCGCCGGATTCAACACGTACAACACCCCGCAGGTGGTGGCGGGGGCACTGCTGGTCGCCGTGCTCGCCCTGCTGGTGGAGGCGGCCCTGGCCGGCCTCGACCGGATCCTGTCGCCGCTGCGCCGGCGCCGGACGGCATGACGCCCGGCCGGCTCACGTAACCGATAACGCTGAACGCATATGGCCTCGTTGCCGTGGACGGAGAACAACATGAGCAGGACCTCGCGCATAGCCGGCGCGGTCATCGGCATCGTCGCGCTCGCGGGCTCGCTCGCCGCCTGCGGCGGCGACAGCCTGGAGAAGGACAAGGGCGGAGCCGCCGGGGACACCGACTCGGGGAAGAAGGGGTCGCTCGTCGTCGGCGCCGCCGCCTTCACCGAGTCCAAGGTGCTCGCCGAGCTGTACGCCCAGATTCTCGGCGACGCCGGATACAGCACCTCGATCACCACGGTGAAGAACCGTGAACTCTACGAACCGTCGCTGGAGAAGGGCGAGATCGACGTCGTACCCGAATACGCGGCGACGATCGCCGAATTCCTCAACGCCAAGGTGAACGGCGCGAAGGCGGCCGAGTCGAAGCCGGTCGCCTCGGGCGACACCGCGGCCACGGTCGCCGCTCTGGAGAAGCTCGCCACTCCGCGCGGGCTGAAGGTGCTGCCGGCCGGCCGGGCGGTCGACCAGAACGCCTTCGCGGTCACGAAGGAATTCGCCGACAAGAACAAGCTCAAGACCCTTTCGGATCTCGGCGCTTCCAAGATCAAGGTGAAGATCGCGGCCGGCGACGAATGCGAGGTGCGGCCCTTCTGCGCACCCGGGCTGAAGAAGACGTACGGCATCGACGTCACCGGCATCGACCCGAAGGGCGTCGGCACCCCGCAGTCCAAGCAGGCGGTCAAGGACGGCAAGGACCAGCTGGTCCTCACCACCACCACGGACGCGGTGCTGGACAGCTTCGGCCTGGTCTTCCTGGACGACGACAAGAAGCTCCAGAACGCGGACAACGTACTGCCCGTCGTCAATGCCGAGGACGCCGGCGCCCAGGACATCGCCGACGCGCTCGGCAAGCTCACCGCCGCACTCACCACACAGGATCTCGCGGAGCTGAACCGCAAGGTCGACGCCGAGCGTGCCAAACCCGCCGATGTGGCCAAGGAATACCTTCGGTCGAAGGATCTGATCAAGAAGTAGAGCAGGACCGGAATGGGTGGTTCGGGGGCCGTCAGGTAACTGGCGGGGAACAGATTGCCGGGCGGCCTCCCAAGCACCCCGTACGCACGGTAAATTTCGGGCCATGCCACGTGGACGCCATCGCCATTCCCCACCTCTGCACAGAATCCTTCCGCCCTCGGCCGTCGCCGGGGCCTCGGTCGTCTGTGCCGCGGGAGCCTGGCTGCTCGCCGAGCCGCTGGTCCTGCGCGGACTGGTCGCCGCCGCGGCGGCCGCCGCCGTCACCGGCGCGTTCCTGATGCGCAGCTGGGACCGCGAGGCGGGCCGTCGCGTCGCGGAGCTGACCCGCGCCCGCGCCAGTGACGAATGGCGCGCCGAGGAGCGCGTGGCGGAGCTGGAAACCGATCTGGAGGAGTCGCGCGAGCTGCGCGCCCGTCTGGAGACCAAGCTGCGCCGCAAGCGGGTCGAGCTCGCGGGCCTGCGCGGTGAGCATGCCGCACTGCTGCGCCGGTACGCCAACGCCGAGACCGAGCGCGCCAGCGTGCTGGAGAGCCGCCGGCAGCTCGCGCTGGAGGCGGCGGCGCCCCGCGAACTGCCCGCCGCACGCAGCACGCCCACGCTGTCCGCGTATCTGCGGGCCGCCCAGGCTCTCGACGACCTCACGCGCAACGGGGCGCTCCAGCAGGCCCGGCGCACCGCCGAGGAGGCCAGGAAGCGCGATCTCGCGGAGCGGGCCCGAGAGCCCGAGGAAGCGCAGGGCAGGCACGCGGCGGCCGGCGGCTCCGGGAAGGGCGCCGAGCAGCACCGCCGTCCGGCGGCCGCCCTGCCCGCGACGCGGCCCGCCCCGGCACTGCCCGCCCCGCGTCCGGTGCCCGCCGCCAGCGCGGTCGTTCCCTACGCCGCGTCCCGTCGCCACCTGGTGCCGCAGGGCAGCTTCGACTTCTTCGGTACGCAGAAGGCGCACGCCGCCATCGAGTCCGTACAGAACGAGGACCTCGCCGACGTGGTGGGCGAGGAGGCGCTGGCCGCGCACCGCACGGGCACGGCCGAGAACCGGGCCGTCGGCAAGGTCATCGACCTGACCGCACACGACGAGACCGAGCAGCTGGACGTGGCGGAGTTGCGCAGCGCGATCTCGTAGGACGGAACAGGCGGCAGCCGGCTACTTGTCGATGTCGCCCACGACGAAGAACAGCGAACCCAGGATCGCCACCATGTCGGCGACGAGCGTGCCCGGCAGCAGTTCGGTGAGTGCCTGGATGTTGTTGAACGACGCGGAGCGGAGCTTCAGCCGGTACGGGGTCTTCTCGCCCTTGGACACCAGGTAGTAGCCGTTGACCCCGAGCGGATTCTCGGTCCAGGCGTAGGTGTGGCCCTCGGGGGCCTTGAGGACCTTGGGCAGCCGCTGGTTGATCGGACCGGGGGCCAGGTCCGCCATCCGGTCCAGGCAGGCGTCCGCCAGGTCCAGGGCGTTGTGCGTCTGGTCCAGCAGGCACTCGAACCGGGCCAGGCAGTCGCCCTCGGTGCGGGTGACGACCTTCAGGGTGTCCTGGAGTTCCCCGTACGCGAGATACGGCTCGTCGCGCCGCAGGTCGAAGTCGACGCCCGAGGCGCGGGCGATCGGCCCGGACACCCCGTAGGCGTGTACGGCCTCGGCCGACAGCACCCCCACTCCGCGGGTACGGCCCCGGAAGATCTCGTTGCCGAGCACCAGCTTGTCGTAGACGTCCATCCGGGACCGGACCGAGGCGACGGCGTCCCGGGCACGGCCGAGCCAGCCCGCCGGCAGGTCCTCCTTCAGCCCGCCGACCCGGTTGAACATGTAGTGCATCCGGCCGCCGGAGACCTCCTCCATCACGGCCTGGAGCTCCTCGCGCTCCCGGAACGCGTAGAACACCGGGGTGATCCCGCCGAGTTCCAGCGGGTACGAACCGAGGAACATCAGATGGTTCAGGACCCGGTTCAGCTCGGCGAGCAGGGTGCGGGTCCAGACCGCGCGCTCCGGGACCTCCATGCCGAGCATGCGCTCGACGGCCATCACGACGCCCAGCTCGTTGGAGAACGCCGAGAGCCAGTCGTGGCGGTTGGCGAGCATCACGATCTGCCGGTAGTCGCGGGCCTCGAAGAGCTTCTCCGCGCCGCGGTGCATATAGCCGATGACCGGTTCGGCCTGCTGGATGCGTTCGCCGTCCAGGACGATCCGCAGACGGAGCACGCCGTGCGTGGAGGGGTGCTGCGGGCCGATGTTGAGCACCATGTCGGTGCTCTCCGCCGCGCCGCCGATGCCGACTGTCGTCTCCGTCATGGGGGACAGTATTGCCTGCGGGCGCGATTGCGGGGGCGCTGCCCCCGGACCCCCGCTCCTCAATCGCCCCAGGGGCTGAGAGGGCCCACTCGTTGCGTCAGCCAGCCGAAGTCGCCCAGGCCGCCGCGGGCGGTCAGCTCCGCCGCTTCGCCCGCGCCGGCCAGTGCCCGCAGGTATCCGGACGGGTCGCTCGACGCCAGGGACAGCGGCGGCCGTTCCCCGTCGACGCCCAGCTCCCGCAGCGCCTCGCGCTGGGTGCTGATCCGCGCGGCCGGGCCGCCCGCCGCCGCGCACGCGTCCAGCGCCACGTGCGAGGTGAGGTCGCAGCTGCCGTCCGGTACCGGCCGCACCTCGCGCCCCGCACGGAAACCGGTCAGCGTGCCGAACGGCGGCCGCTCCTCCCGTACGTGGCAGTAGTCCACCGCCACCGCCAGCCCGCCGGCCAGCGTGGACACCGCACGCGCCCACGCCTCGTCGCGCGGGCGGCCGATCTCCGCCCGGCTGCCCGGCCCCGCCGACGGCCACCAGCGGCGCAGCCACCGCGCGTCCGCCCCGCTCACCGGACCGCCCAGCCGCTCCGCCCCGTCGGCCGTCCGCACCTGGACGTACCGCTCGACGCCGTCCGGGTCCGTCTCGGCGACCGGCACCGGCACATTGTCCAGCCACTCATTGGCGAACAGCAGCCCGCGCACGCCGTGCGGCGGCTCCGCGCACCACTCCACCCGTGGGTCCAGGCCGGGCGGGCGTGCGGCGAGCTCCACGGCGTACGCCCGTACCGCGAGGCCGCCGCCGCCCTCGGCCGGCAGCGCCGCGAGCACCCCCGCCGACAGCTCTCCGCGCCCCGCCCCCAGATCCACCAGGTCCACGGACGAGGTCCCGAGCTCGCCGGCCGTCCTGACCAGCAGCCGGGCGACGGCCGCGGCGAACAGCCCGGAAGCGTGCACGGAGGTACGGAAATGGCCCGCGGGCCCCTCGGGACGCCGGTAGAAACCCCTGTCTCCGTACAAAGCGGTCTCGGCCGCCTCCTGCCACCCACGCCACTCATCCGTCACGTATCCAAGTCTCCACCTTGGGGAGTACGGTCTCCGAAACCGGATCGGCCCTTCGGCTGACCCCGGCACCCCTTGGCTGTCCCTACGCTGGGTTACGTGCAGCTCCTCTACGACTTCATCCGCAGACACCCGACGGGCGTCGACTGCTTCTGGGCGGTCTTCCTCCTCGGGCTCTCCGGCATGACGATCGTGGTGGGCGATGCCGGCCGCGGCGGCGGCGCCGGTGAGCGCATCGCCATCGTGCCGGTCGTCATCGGCCTCTGCGCCGTCGTCGCACTGCGCCGGCGCGCACCCGAGAAGATGCTGCTGCTCGCCATCGCGATGGGCGTCGTCCAGCTGGTGTTCGGGGTCAGACCGACCGTCGCGAACTTCGCCATGCTGGTGATCACCTTCACCGTGGCCACCGTCGGGGAGCGCTGGGCGTCCCGGCTCGCCCTGGTCTGCAGTCTGTGCGCGGCCACGATCTCCCAGCTCCGCTGGCCGGAGACGGAGCAGCCGCGCAGCTGGGCGCAGACGGTGTTCCTCGTCGTCGTGTTGACGGTGCCGTTCGTGCTGGCCTGGGTGCTCGGCGACTCGATGCGGACCCGGCGGGCCTACTTCGACCAGCTGGAGGAGCGCGCCGCCCGGCTGGAGCGGGAGCGCGAGGCCCAGTCGAAGGTCGCGGTGGCCGCCGAGCGGGCCCGTATCGCCCGCGAACTCCACGATGTCGTCGCGCACAACGTCTCGGTGATGGTGGTGCAGGCCGACGGTGCCGCCTATGTCATGGACGCGGCTCCCGATCAGGCCCGGCAGGCGCTGGAGACCATCTCCAGCACCGGCAGGCAGGCGCTCGCGGAGATGCGGCGGCTGCTCGGCGTGCTGCGCACGGGCGACACCCGGGAGAGCGGGGAGTACGTTCCGCAGCCCGACGTGGAGCAGATCGAGGACCTGATCGACCAGGTCAGAACCTCCGGGCTGGCCGTCGACTTCAAGGTCGAGGGCACCCCGCGCCCGCTGCCCAGCGGCGTCGAGCTGACCGCGTACCGCATCGTGCAGGAGGCCCTGACCAACACGCGCAAGCACGGCGGTCCGAACGCCGGGGCCAGCGTGCGGCTGGTCTACTTCGACGACGGGCTCGGCCTGCTGGTGGAGGACGACGGCCGGGGCGCGGCGCACGAGCTGTACGAGGACGGCGGCGCCGACGGCGCGGGCCACGGCATGATCGGAATGCGCGAACGGGTCGGCATGGTCGGTGGCACGCTGGACGCGGGACCGCGGCCCGGCGGCGGATTCCGGATCAGCGCGCTGCTGCCGCTCAAGGCCGCCTGACCGGGAATGTCCGACGTCCGACCGACCGCAGAACGAACAGGAGACAGGGACCCATGGCGATCCGCGTGATGCTCGTCGACGACCAGGTGCTGCTGCGCACCGGCTTCCGGATGGTGCTCGCCGCGCAGCCCGACATGGAGGTCGTCGCCGAGGCGGGCGACGGTGCGGAGGCGATCGAGAATCTCCGCGCCACCGCCGTGGACGTGGTGCTGATGGACGTACGCATGCCCCGGCTGGACGGCGTCGAGGCCACCCGCCGCATCTGTGCGCAGCCCGATGCCCCCAAGGTGCTCATCCTGACGACGTTCGACCTCGACGAGTACGCCTTCTCCGGGCTGAAGGCCGGGGCCAGCGGCTTCATGCTCAAGGATGTGCCGCCGGGCGAACTGCTCGCCGCGATCCGCTCCGTGCACAGCGGCGACGCCGTCGTCGCCCCGTCCACCACCCGCCGGCTCCTGGACCGCTTCTCGCCGTTGCTGCCCAGCGGCACGGCCGAGCCTCAGCACAAGGACGTCGCCAAGCTCACCGAGCGGGAACGCGAGGTGATGCTGCTGGTCGCCCAGGGCCTGTCGAACGGCGAGATCGCGGGGCGCCTGGTGCTCTCCGAGGCGACCGTGAAGACGCATGTCGGCCGCATCCTGACCAAGCTGGGCCTGCGTGACCGGGTGCAGGTCGTCGTCCTCGCGTACGAGACCGGGCTGGTGCGCGCCGGCGGCGGGGCTGGCTGAACGATGGGCGCCCTGGTGTGGGTCAACGGCCCGTTCGGCGGCGGCAAGACCCAGACGGCGTACGAGCTGCAGCGGCGGCTGCCCGGCAGCGTGGTGTGCGACCCGGAGCGCGTCGGCTTCGGGCTGCACCGGATGCTGCCGCCCGCGCTGCGCGGCGACTTCCAGGACCTGCCGGCCTGGCGGCAGGGGGTACGCGACATGCTGGACCTCGCGCTGCGCGAGCATCCGGGCACGGTGATCGCCCCGATGACCCTGGTCGACGCCGGCTACTTCGACGAGGTCGTCGGACGGCTGCGGGAGGACGGGCACCCGGTGCACCACTTCGCCCTGCTCGCCGAGCGCGCCACGGTGCTGCGCCGGCTGAGCGAGCGGGGGCTCGGGCGCGGGCTGAAGCGCGAGAGCTTCGCCGTCGCGAAACTGGACCACTGCCTGGAGCGGCTCGAGTCCCCGGAGTTCGCCGAGCACATCCGTACCGACCGGCTGACGGTCCCGCAGGTCGCCGACCGGATCGCCGGATCGGTGGGTCTTACCCTGCTGCCGGACACCGACAGCGCACTGCGGCACCGGGTGCGGCGGGCCTGGACGGGGATCCGGCACATCCGGTTCGACTGACCCGCCGGCCGCACCGCCCCGGCCTCAGCGCAGGATCCCCTCCAGGAAGTCGCTGCCGAGCCGCGCCACCGCGGTCAGGTCCAGCTGGTGCAGGACGTACCGGCCGCGGCGCCGGGTCGTGACCAGGCCGGCCTTCTTGAGCACGGCGAGATGGCGGGAGACCTCGGGGGCCGTGATCCCGTTCGTGTCGGCTAGCTCCCCTGTCGTGTACGGCGAGCGGCCGATGTTGCGGCACAGCCGCATCCGCATCGGATGGGCCAGCGCCTCCATCCGCAGCCGGAGCAGCTCGACGGAGGCGGGGGAGGGGAGTTCGGGCCGGTGCACCGGGTAGTGGATCACCGGTCGCCAGCCCGGGGCGTGCAGCACCATCAGATGCGGCCAGCCGAAGCTCGTCGGGATGAGCGTGAGCCCGGGGCCGACGGCGGGATCGGTGGCGTCCGTCGCGCCCTCGCTCAGCTTGTCGACGCTGATCCGCTTCCCGCCCTCGTCGACCGAGAGCGCGGCGGACACCGCGCTCAGCGCCTCGTCGAGCCCCTTGTGACGCAGCAGATCCGTCTTGTGCCGCGCGTCGGCGACCAGCTGGACGCGCACCCGCCGCCAGGTGTCCGCGAAGAACGCCTGGTCGCAGTCCTCGAACAGGCGCCGGATCCAGCGGCGTACGGGTGCGGGGTCGGCCAGCAGCCGCTGGGTGAACTCGACCTGCTGCGGGCCGCGTGCCGCCGCCATGTCCAGGGCCCGGGCCCGCATGCCCGCGTCGCGCAGGGGAGAGGCCGCACCGGTCCCGTACAGGTTGGCGCAGGTGAACTCCAGAGCCGCGGAGACGAACCGTTCGTCGTCCAGCCGGTCGAGGATGTCCAGCTCCTCGGCGAGGTCGGCGCCCGTCCTGCCGTCACCGCCGCGGACCCCGGCGAACGGCATGAAGATGTCCGAGAAGGTGTTCCGCCACAGGAACTCGGCCTCGTGCAACCGGTCGGCCAGATCGGGTTCGAGGGCCGTGGTGGTGGCGGTCGTCCAGCCGTGCAGCCCCGGGTGGTGCCCCGGCTCGGACAGGGCGTGCAGAGCCACCCCCAGCTCGACGAGGGGGGAGGTCTCGAAGACGATGTGCCGGGGGTCGAGTCCCGCGATGTCGATGCTCACGCTCACCCCTCCATGGTGAGGGGTCCCCGGTCCGGCCGGGTCGCCGATTGACGGACGGCGTCAATCGGCGACCTGCCGGACACGGCTCACTCCGGCTGAGTCACCCGCTTCAGGAACTCGCCCACCGCGCTGCGCACGTCCGCCGCCGTCCACTCCAGCCCCGCCTCGGAGACCGTGACCTCCGTGAACGACGTCCCGGGCGGGCCGCCGGACGCCGGATGCCACTTACGGAAGAGCGCCACGCCCGTCTCCTCCGCCTGCCGCACCGACGCCTCGGTCAGGACGTCCGCCGCGTACGGCAGCCACACCTGGAACTGGTGAGTGTGCGGCGGCTCCGGATGCACCCGGAACCAGCCCGCACCGGCCTGCGTGAACCCCTCGGCCAGCGCCGCGGCCACCACCTTCGCGTGATCGACGTACGAGGCGAGCTTCGGCAGCTCCCGGTCCAGGCCGATCAGCGCGGAGAGCGCCGCCGGGAACTGCTGGAAGAGCTGACCGCCGTACCGGTGGCGCCAGGTGCGGGCCTCCTCGATCAGCGAGGCGGATCCGGCGAGCGCCGCCCCGGAGATGCCGCCGACGGTCTTGTAGAACGACACATAGACACTGTCCGCGAGCGCCGCGATCTCCGGCAGCCCGCGCCCGAAGCGGGACGCGCACTCCCACAGCCGGGCCCCGTCGAAGTGGACCACCGCGTCGCGTTCGCGGGCGGCCGCCACCACCGCCTCCAGCTCCTGCCACGTGGGCAGTACGAAGCCCGCGTCGCGCAGGGGCAGCTCGAGCATCAGGGTGCCGAACGGCTCCGGGAAGTCGCGGATCTCGTCCGCCGTGGGCAGCCGCGGCTCGGACGTCGGATGGACGGTGCGCAGCCCGCTCACCGAGGACAGCGCACCGCGCTCGTGCATCTCGGGGTGGGCGAGCGGATGCAGTGCCACCGCCGGGTTGCCGGTGCGCCCCGCCCAGCACCGCAGCGCGACCTGCTGCGCCATCGTCCCGGTCGGGAAGAACGCGGCGGCCTCGGTGCCCAGCAGCCCGGCGACCCGCTCCTCCAGCTCGGCGACGACGCCGTCGCCGTAGATGTCCGCGGGCTGTGTGAGACCGGTGACCGTGGCCGCGCCCGCGGTCAGGGAGGCCAGCTGCTCGCCGAGCGTGCGGTCCGTGGGCATCCGGGACAGGATCCGCTCGGCCTGCCGCCAGGCGGTGAGGCGGCGCAGCCGCTCGGGATCGTCGGCCCCGCTCCCGTATCCGCCGGGGTTCTGCGCGCCGCCCGTGGCCTCGTGCGCCACCTGCTCGTCTCTGTCTTCCATGGGACGATCATCACGCAGAACGGAGCCCCTGCCCACACGGTTTCGGTGCCCCGCGCACCCCCCGGGCCGCCGCGGCCCGGAGTTTCCCACAGGCTGTGGACAGCCGGGGGCTCGAGTGAACCGCTGGCGTAGCATGCAGAGATATCGTCCGGTACCCCCCGCGGACTGGAACGGAAGGCCACCGCAGCGTGAATGCAACAGCTCCCCATGAGCCCCTCGACGCAAGGGACCGCCCCGCCCGGCTCACCGTCGGTGTCGTGGGCGCGGGCCGCGTAGGCCCCGCCCTGGCCGCGTCCCTGGCACTCGCCGGGCACCGCCCGGTCGCCGTCTCCGGCGTCTCCGACGCCTCGGTGCGCCGCGCCGCGGCCCTGCTCCCCGACGTCCCCCTCGTGCCGCCCGCCGAGGTCCTCGCACGCGCCGAGCTGGTCCTGCTGACCGTGCCCGACGACGCCCTGCCGGGGCTCGTCGAGGGCCTCGCCGAGACCGGCGCGGTCCGCCCGGGACAGCTCATCGTCCACACCTCGGGGCGGTACGGCACGAAGGTGCTGGACCCCGCGCTGCGGGCCGGCGCCCTGCCGCTCGCGCTGCACCCGGCGATGACGTTCACCGGCACATCCGTGGACGTCCAGCGGCTGGCCGGCTGCTCCTTCGGGGTCACCGCCCCCGAGCAGCTCAGGCTTGCCGCCGAGGCGCTGGTCATCGAGATGGGCGGCGAGCCCGAGTGGATCGCCGAGGAGTCCCGTCCGCTCTACCACGCGGCTCTCGCCCTCGGCGCGAACCACCTGGTCACCCTGGTCGCCCAGTCCATGGAGCTGCTGCGCACGGCGGGGGTCGCCGCCCCCGACCGGATGCTGGGCCCCCTGCTCGGCGCCGCCCTGGACAACGCCCTGCGCTCCGGTGACGCCGCGCTGACCGGCCCCGTCGCCCGCGGCGACGCGGGCACGGTCGCCGCCCACATCGGCGAGCTGCGCACCCACGCCCCGCGGGCCGTGGCCGGATACGTCGCGATGGCCCGCGCCACCGCCGACCGTGCGCTGGCCCACGGCATGCTCAAGCCGGAGCTCGCCGAGGACCTCCTCGGCGTCCTGGCCGACGGCTCGGGAGCCGCGGGCGCCGACGGCAGTACCGGTACCGGACCGGAGGAGTCCCGATGACCGAAACCGCCGCCACCCTGCTGCGCACCGCGGCCGAGCTGGACGCGTACACCCCGGCAGAAGGCCGGGCGGAGCGTGCCGTCGTGATGACGATGGGCGCCCTGCACGAAGGCCACGCCTCCCTGATCCGTACCGCACGCGACCTGGCGGGCCCGGCCGGACAGGTCGTGGTCACGGTCTTCGTCAACCCGCTCCAGTTCGGGGAGGCCGCGGACCTCGACCGCTACCCCCGCACCCTCGACGCCGACCTCGCGGTCGCGGGCGCGGCCGGTGCCGACGTGGTCTTCGCGCCGTCCGTGGACGAGGTCTACCCGGGCGGTGAACCGCAGGTCCGGATCTCCGCGGGCCCCATGGGCGAACGCCTCGAGGGCGCCTCACGACCCGGGCACTTCGACGGCATGCTCACCGTCGTCGCCAAGCTGCTGCACCTCACCCGCCCCGGTCTGGCGTTCTTCGGGCAGAAGGACGCCCAGCAGCTGGCGCTGATCCGCCGCATGGTGCGCGATCTGAACTTCCCCGTGGAGATCGTGGGCGTGGAGACGGCCAGGGAGCCCGACGGCCTCGCGCTCTCCAGCCGCAACCGCTTCCTCGACCCGCACGAGCGCCACACCGCGCTGGCCCTGTCCCGGGCCCTGTTCGCGGCCCGCGACCGGCTCGCCGCCCAGCAGGCACTGCACGCCCGCGCGCAGAGTGCCGGGGCCACGGAGGGCCGGGCCGCCGGACTCACCCGGCTCGGCGAGGCCAGACTGGCCGCCGACGCCCAGGCGGTCGCCCGCGCCCGGCCGGACGCAGGACCCGCCACCGTGCGCGCCGCCGCCCGCGCGGTCCTGGACGACGCGGCGGCCGAACAGCCCCCGCTCGCCCTCGACTACCTGGCGCTCGTGGACCCGGCCGACTTCACCGAGATCCCCGACGACCGCACCGCAGGCGAGGCGGTCCTCGCCGTCGCCGCCCGGGTGGGCGCCACCCGCCTCATCGACAACATCCCGCTGACCTTCGGAGCCCCCGCGTGACCGGAATACGGCTGACCGCCCCCGCCCCCGGCTGGTCCATCGACGCCGATGTCGTGGTGGTCGGCTCCGGCGTGGCCGGACTCACCGCTGCGCTGCGCTGCGCCGCCGCGGGCCTCGCCACCGTCGTCGTCACCAAGGCCCGCCTCGACGACGGCTCGACCCGCTGGGCCCAAGGCGGTGTCGCGGCCGCGCTCGGCGAGGGCGACACCCCCGAACAGCACCTGGACGACACCCTGGTCGCGGGCGCCGGCCTCTGCGACGAGGCGGCGGTCCGGACCCTGGTCACCGAGGGCCCCGACGCCGTACGCCGGCTGATCGGCACCGGCGCCCACTTCGACACCGCGGACGACGGCACCATCGCGCTGGGCCGCGAGGGCGGCCACCACCGCCGCCGCATCGCCCACGCGGGCGGCGACGCGACGGGTGCGGAGATCTCCCGCGCCCTGGTCGAAGCGGTCCGTGAAGCCGCCCTGCACACCGTCGAGAACGCCCTCGTGCTCGACCTGCTCACCGACGCCGAAGGCCGTACCGCGGGCGTCACCCTGCACGTCATGGGCGAGGGCCAGCACGACGGGGTCGGCGCGGTCAACGCGCCCGCGGTCATCCTCGCCACCGGCGGCATCGGCCAGGTCTTCTCCGCCACCACCAACCCGGCGGTCGCCACCGGCGACGGCGTGGCACTCGCGCTGCGGGCCGGCGCGGAGGTCTCGGACCTCGAGTTCGTCCAGTTCCACCCCACGGTCCTCTTCCTCGGTTCCGGTGCCGAGGGCCAGCAGCCGCTCGTCTCGGAAGCGGTACGGGGCGAGGGCGCCCATCTCGTCGACGCGTCCGGTACGCGTTTCATGCTCGGGCAGCACGAGCTGGCGGAGCTGGCCCCGCGCGACATCGTCGCCAAGGCCATCACCCGCCAGATGCAGCTGCACGGCACCGAGCACATGTACCTGGACGCCCGTCACTTCGGCGCCGAGATGTGGGAGCAGCGCTTCCCGACCATCCTGGCGGCCTGCCGCGCCCATGGCATCGACCCGGTCACCGAGCCGGTCCCGATCGCTCCGGCCGCGCACCACGCCTCCGGCGGCATCCGCACCGACCTGCGGGGACGTACGACCGTGCCCGGCCTGTACGCCTGCGGCGAGGTCGCCTGCACCGGGGTGCACGGCGCGAACCGGCTGGCGTCCAACTCGCTCCTCGAAGGCCTCGTCTTCGCCGAGCGCATCGCGGCCGACATCGTCGCCGGCCGGCCCGCGGCCGGCATCGGCACGGGCACCGCAGCCGGAGGCCCCGCGCCCTCCCCGCTGCTGCCCCCCGAGGCCCGGTCCACGATCCAGCGCATCATGACCCGCGGAGCCGGCGTCCTGCGTTCCGCCGACGGCCTCGCCAGGGCCGCCGAGGAACTGGAGGACCTGCACCGCAGCGCGTTCCTGAAGGCAGGGGCGGACGAGCCCAAGGACGCGGTGCCCGGCGTCGACGCCTGGGAGGTCACCAATCTGCTCCTGGTCTCCCGGGCCCTGGTCGCCGCCGCCCGGCAGCGCGAGGAGACCCGCGGCTGCCACTGGCGCGAGGACCGGCCCGACCGCGACGACGAGAACTGGCGCCGCCACCTCGTCGTCCGGCTCACCCCGGACCGGCAGCTCGTCCTCCGTCGGACGGATACCGAGGCATTCGGGCCCGTACGAGCGGCCGGGGCAGCAGACTGCGCAGCAACAGGCACCACCCACCCCACTCCCGAGGAGCCGTAACCGTGAGCACGCCCGAAGAGAATCCGCGCCCCACTCCTGTGGACGTACCGCTGATCCAGATCGGGGCGCCCGCACCTGCCGCGGGCGGCTGCGGGGACGGCTGCGGCTGCGGCGGGGAGGACGGCTACGACCCGGACGCCCTGGAGTGCGGCCTGGACCCCGCGCTCGCCCAGCTCCTCGCCGACGCGGGCCTGGACCCGGTCACCGTCGAGGACGTCGCGCACGTGGCCATCGAGGAGGACCTCGACGGGGGAGCGGACGTCACGACCGTGGCCACCGTCCCCGAGGACGCCGTGACCACCGGTGACTTCACCGCCCGCGAGGCCGGCGTCGTGGCCGGTCTGCGCGTCGCGGAGGCCGTCCTGTCCATCGTCTGTACGGACGAGTTCGAGGTCGAGCGGCACGTCGAGGACGGCGACCGCGTCGCCCCCGGGCAGAAGCTGCTGACCGTCACCACCCGTACCCGCGACCTCCTCACCGGCGAGCGCAGCGCGCTCAACCTGCTCTGCAGGCTCTCCGGCATCGCCACCGCCACCCGCGCCTGGGCCGATGTGCTGGAGGGTACGAAGGCCAGGGTCCGCGACACCCGCAAGACCACTCCGGGCCTGCGCGCCCTGGAGAAGTACGCGGTGCGCTGCGGCGGCGGCGTCAACCACCGGATGTCGCTGTCCGACGCCGCGCTCGTCAAGGACAACCACGTGATCGCCGCGGGCGGGGTGGCCGAGGCGTTCAAGCGGGTCAGGGACGCGTTCCCGGACCTGGCGATCGAGGTCGAGGTCGACACGATGCAGCAGGTCGCCGAGGTCCTGGACGCCGGCGCCGACCTGATCCTGCTGGACAACTTCACGCCGTCGCAGACGGCCGAGGCGGTCGAGCTCGTCGGCGGCCGCGCGGTCCTGGAGTCCTCCGGCCGGCTGACCCTCGACTCCGCCCGCGCCTACGCCGACGCCGGCGTGGACTACCTGGCCGTCGGCGCGCTCACCCACTCCTCCCCGATCCTCGACATCGGCCTGGACTTCCGTGAGACCGACGGGGCCGGTTTCTGATGCTGCTCACCATCGACGTCGGAAACACCCACACCGTCCTCGGCCTGTTCGACGGCGAGGAGATCGTCGAGCACTGGCGGATCTCCACCGACGCCCGCCGCACCGCGGACGAGCTGGCGGTACTGCTCCAGGGCCTGATGGGCATGCACCCGCTGCTGGGCATGGAGCTGGGCGACGGCATCGAGGGCATCGCGATCTGCTCCACCGTCCCGGCCGTCCTGCACGAGCTGCGCGAGGTCACCCGCCGCTACTACGGCGACGTGCCCGCCGTCCTCGTCGAGCCGGGCATCAAGACCGGTGTGCCGATCCTGATGGACAACCCGAAGGAGGTCGGCGCGGACCGCATCATCAACGCGGTCGCCGCCGTGGACCTGTACGGCGGTCCGGCGATCGTCGTCGACTTCGGCACGGCGACCACCTTCGACGCGGTCTCCGCCCGGGGCGAGTACACCGGCGGCGTCATCGCGCCCGGCATCGAGATCTCGGTCGAGGCGCTCGGCGTCAAGGGCGCGCAGCTGCGCAAGATCGAGCTGGCCCGGCCGCGCAGCGTGATCGGCAAGAACACCGTCGAGGCCATGCAGGCGGGCATCATCTACGGCTTCGCCGGCCAGGTCGACGGTGTCGTGGGCCGGATGAAGAAGGAACTGGCGGCCGACCCCGACGACGTCACGGTCATCGCGACGGGCGGCCTCGCCCCGATGGTGCTGGGCGAGTCCTCCGTCATCGACGAGCACGAGCCCTGGCTCACGCTCATCGGACTGCGCCTCGTGTACGAGCGCAATGTGTCGCGCCTGTAGGCGTACGCGGCTCTGACGGCGGCCGGCGGCGCGGCGGCTCTCCGCAACCGCCGCGCCGCCGACGGCCAGTTAAACGGATTGTGTCCATTTAGCGCGTATTGTCGCGTTATGCCCACGCCCTACGGATCACGCGGCGGTATGGCGTTCAGCGCGGACGAGCTGCGAGTGCTCCGACGTGCCCTCGCCATCGCCCTCCACCCCGCGCCCCTGCCCGACGAGGACGTCCAGGACTGCCTGCGGCTAGCGGGCTCCGTCGACGAGGCGGTCGGTGAGGCCGGACGGCTGCGCGCCTTTCTCCTCGCCGACCTCGTCCGCTACCGAAACGCCCTCCCCGGCTCCCTCAGCGGCTATCTGGAGCTCCTCCAGGACGCCCTGGCCGCCGGATACGACCCCCGCCCCGAGGATCTGGCCGCGCTGCGCGCCCTGCGTGGCGGAGCGGTCGCCGCGGCACTCCTGGAGCGCTGCCAGGTGCTCGCCGAACGTTCGGTGCGGGCCCGTCTCGCCGGGCGCGCCGTGCCCGCGACGGCCCCCGCGCCCCGCAGCCGGCTGCTCGCACTGCCCGGCGGCCGGGCGGCGGAACCCGAGAAGCCGGAGACCCCGGTGGCCCCGGCCCGTCCCGCCCAGCCGTCCGGGCGCCCGGCGCCGAAGCCCTCGGAGGTCTTCCCGCCCCGTCGCCGCCCGGTCCCGCCGCCGCAGCAGCGCGCCGCGGGGTAGGGCCTTTCACCGGGCCCTGACGGGCTCGCTACTCTGGACGCCATGGACTACGTATCCGCGCTTGTGCCCCCCGTGGTGATGGCCGCCTTCTTCATCGGCCTGGTCGTGACGATCGTCAAGAGCCAGGGCGGGCCGAACAAGGCCAAGGAGGACGCGGCCGTGGACGCCGCGATCAGCCGCGCGGAATCGGCCCGCCAGGCGCCGCGCACCGACGGGGTCTGACCTCCCGGTCCCGCGCGCAGCGCGCACCACACGTACGAAGGGCGTACGGCTCCCGAGGGCCGTGCGCCCTTTTGCTGTGTAAATAACCAGGCATTTCAGACATCTGGCACTAAGGTGGCGCCGTGCCCCGCCAATTGGGAGAGCTGGAAGACGCCGTGATGACACGGGTCTGGCAATGGAACCGACCGGTAACCGTGCGGGAAGTCCTCGAGGACCTTCAGCAGGAGCGGTCCATCGCCTACACCACCGTCATGACGGTAATGGACAATCTCCATCAGAAGGGCTGGGTGCGCCGGGAAGTGGACGGGCGCGCATATCGATATACGGCGGTCTCCACCCGCGCCGCATACTCGGCCGCCCTGATGAACGAAGCCTGGTCACTGAGTGACAACCCCGCTGCCGCACTGGTCGCCTTCTTCGGCATGATGTCGGCCGAGCAGCGCGAGGCTCTCCAGGGCGCCATGCGGATCGTTCTGCCCACGCTTCCCGGGGGTGCCGTGCCCGAGGCCGGTGAAGAGGCCGGTGAAGCCGTCGGCGAAGCCGTCGATGAAGGTACCGAAGCAGCCGATGAAGCGGAGCCGGAGACCGGGCGATAGCGTCTGCGTATGTCCTCAGAGCTTCCGCAAACGGATTTCCAGACCGAACCGTCGGTTATAAACGTGGCCATCACCGTCCGGCGTGCGAGGACGAGCGATGTGGCCTCCGTCAGGCGGCTCCTCGACGGCTACGTTCAGGAAGGCATCCTGCTCGACAAAGCGACGGTGACTCTTTACGAGGACATCCAGGAGTTCTGGATCGCCGAACGCGACGAGGACGCCCGGGTCATCGGCTGCGGCGCACTGCATGTGATGTGGGAAGACCTCGCCGAAGTCCGTACTCTCGCGGTCGATCACAGCATCAAGGGCGCCGGAGTCGGCCATCAAGTGCTGGACAAGTTGTTGCAGACCGCCCGCTGGCTCGGCGTCCGGCGGGTTTTCTGTCTCACCTTCGAAGTCGACTTCTTCGCGAGACACGGCTTCGTGGAGATCGGTGAGACGCCGGTCGACGGAGATGTCTACAGTGAGCTGCTGCGTTCCTATGACGAGGGTGTCGCGGAGTTCCTCGGTCTCGAACGAGTGAAGCCGAACACCTTGGGTAACAGCCGGATGCTTCTGCACCTGTGACCGCCTGAAGAAGAGCGATCCCTATGTCCGAATCGCGCATGTTTCCCGTGTTCTTGTGCTCCTGAACCTCTCCCGGGGGTTTGTGTTTTCCGGGGAAAAGCGGTTTCCTTTCCGCGTACTCCATTTTCGATGAAAGGAAATCCGGTGGCACAGAAGGTTCAGGTCCTTCTTGTTGACGACCTCGACGGTGGCGAGGCGGACGAGACGGTGACGTTCGCGCTGGATGGCAAGACGTACGAGATTGACCTCACCACCAGCAACGCGGACAAGCTCCGTACGCTTCTTGAGCCCTACGCCAAGAGCGGCCGGCGTACCGGTGGCCGTGCGGCTTCCGGGCGCGGCAAGGGCCGTGCCGTTCCCGGCGGCAACAAGGACACCGCCGAGATCCGTAAGTGGGCGCGCGAGAACGGCCACAATGTGAATGACCGCGGCCGCGTTCCCGCCGAGATCCGTGAGGCTTACGAGAAGGCCAACGGCTGAGCAGTTGAGTCATCGGGGGACAGCCCCGTCCGGGCGCGCATCAGCCGGGCCCGGTGGCATTCCGTCGCCACGGCATCCACGAGCCGGATGAGATCGGGAGTATCCCCACCCCTGCTCCCGAAGCCGGAGAATGCCGGGAACGCCGGCTCTCCGTCCCGCTCACGCAGTGGGCAGGGGGGCCGCAGCCACTTGGCGGCCCCCGGCGGGCCCGCCCGGCCCGGTGACGGCGGTGCGGTGATCCGGCCGCCCGTGCCGAGACCGGTCAGCGCGAGGGCGACCCCGCCCCACTCCAGCCAGTCGAGCAGCCCCGGCAGCTCGTCCGCGCTGCCCGGCGCGACCAGCAGACTCATCCGCCCGCCCAGCAGTGCCACCGGACCTGTCCGGCCCACTCGCCGCAACGCCGCGTGACCGGCGGCAGCGGGAACGACGAGCGCGTCGAACCGCAGCCCGGTCAGCAGCCGTACCGGTGAACCACCGGCCGTCGCCCAGCCGAGCTCCCGCTCGTACCACCGGGCGCACTCGTTCCACGGCTCGTCGCCGGCACCACTGTCCCGCTCGACGGGAAGCGGGGTGCGGGGAGGCGGGACGGGAAGGGCCATGCCGGAAGAACTCCCGATCCGCCCCCCGGGTTACGCACGGTCCCTGACCGAACGCATAGTGTGTCCGGGTTGAGGGCGTACGGGCGCTTTCAGGAGTACGAAGATGTTCGCCCGTAGCGGAGGGAACCCGCGTACCCGGCATGGACTGTCTGTAATTACGGGTAAGACATCCCTAGTGGGGAGGGGCGACACGCGAGCCACCGGACGTCTCACGTTCGCCATCGGCGTACTGGCGATAGGGGTATCTGCCTGGCCTGCGGGAACATCGTCTCGCACCATCGGGTTGGAGCAGTTGTCGGCGTTCGGGGCAGGAGATCCCCCGGGAAGCAGGGCCGGGTGTCGGCAGTTGAAATGAGCGGTCCCCGCTTGCGGGACTAAGCTGCGGAAGGACAGGGAGGGGACCGACCCCTTACTGCCTGACCGCTCTGAGGAGCGATTAACGATGTTCGAGAGGTTCACCGACCGCGCGCGGCGGGTTGTCGTCCTGGCTCAGGAAGAAGCCCGGATGCTCAACCACAACTACATCGGCACCGAGCACATCCTCCTGGGCCTGATCCACGAGGGTGAGGGTGTCGCCGCTAAGGCCCTGGAGAGCCTCGGGATTTCGCTCGAGGCGGTCCGCCAGCAGGTGGAGGAGATCATCGGTCAGGGCCAGCAGGCCCCGTCCGGCCACATCCCCTTCACTCCCCGAGCCAAGAAGGTCCTGGAGCTGTCGCTCCGCGAGGCCCTTCAGCTCGGCCACAACTACATCGGCACCGAGCACATCCTGCTCGGTCTGATCCGCGAGGGCGAGGGCGTCGCAGCCCAGGTCCTCGTGAAGCTGGGCGCCGACCTTAACCGGGTGCGCCAGCAGGTCATCCAGCTGCTCTCCGGATACTCGGGCGGCAAGGAGGCGGCCACCGCGGGCGGCCCCGCGGAGGGCACGCCCTCCACCTCCCTGGTGCTCGACCAGTTCGGCCGGAACCTCACCCAGGCCGCCCGTGAATCCAAGCTCGACCCGGTCATCGGGCGCGAGAAGGAGATCGAGCGGGTCATGCAGGTGCTGTCCCGCCGTACGAAGAACAACCCGGTCCTCATCGGCGAGCCCGGCGTCGGCAAGACGGCGGTCGTCGAGGGCCTGGCGCAGGCCATCGTCAAGGGCGAGGTGCCCGAGACCCTCAAGGACAAGCACCTCTACACCCTCGACCTCGGTGCGCTGGTCGCCGGCTCCCGCTACCGCGGTGACTTCGAGGAGCGCCTCAAGAAGGTGCTCAAGGAGATCCGCACCCGCGGCGACATCATCCTGTTCATCGACGAGCTCCACACCCTGGTGGGTGCGGGTGCCGCCGAGGGCGCGATCGACGCGGCGAGCATCCTCAAGCCCATGCTGGCGCGAGGCGAGCTGCAGACCATCGGTGCCACCACGCTCGACGAGTACCGCAAGCACCTGGAGAAGGACGCCGCTCTCGAGCGCCGCTTCCAGCCCATCCAGGTCGCGGAGCCGTCGCTGCCGCACACCATCGAGATCCTCAAGGGTCTGCGCGACCGCTACGAGGCCCACCACCGCGTGTCCATCACGGACGAGGCGCTGGTCCAGGCCGCGACGCTGGCCGACCGCTACATCTCGGACCGCTTCCTGCCGGACAAGGCGATCGACCTGATCGACGAGGCCGGTTCCCGGATGCGCATCCGCCGGATGACCGCGCCGCCGGACCTCCGTGAGTTCGACGAGAAGATCGCGGGCGTCCGCCGCGACAAGGAGTCGGCCATCGACTCCCAGGACTTCGAGAAGGCGGCCTCTCTCCGCGACAAGGAGAAGCAGCTGCTGGCGGCGAAGGCCAAGCGCGAGAAGGAGTGGAAGGCCGGCGACATGGACGTCGTGGCCGAGGTCGACGGCGAGCTCATCGCCGAGGTCCTCGCCACCGCCACCGGCATCCCGGTCTTCAAGCTGACGGAGGAGGAGTCCTCCCGTCTGCTGCGCATGGAGGACGAGCTCCACAAGCGCGTCATCGGCCAGAAGGACGCCATCAAGGCCCTCTCGCAGGCGATCCGCCGTACGCGAGCCGGTCTGAAGGACCCGAAGCGCCCCGGTGGCTCGTTCATCTTCGCCGGTCCGTCCGGTGTCGGTAAGACCGAGCTCTCCAAGACGCTCGCCGAGTTCCTCTTCGGCGACGAGGACGCGCTGATCGCCCTCGACATGTCGGAGTTCAGCGAGAAGCACACGGTCTCGCGTCTCTTCGGTTCTCCCCCCGGCTACGTGGGATACGAGGAGGGCGGCCAGCTCACCGAGAAGGTGCGCCGCAAGCCGTTCTCCGTCGTCCTCTTCGACGAGGTCGAGAAGGCCCACCCCGACATCTTCAACTCCCTGCTCCAGATCCTGGAGGACGGTCGCCTGACCGACTCCCAGGGCCGGGTCGTGGACTTCAAGAACACGGTCATCATCATGACGACCAACCTCGGGACCCGGGACATCTCCAAGGGCTTCAACCTGGGCTTCGCCGCCCAGGGCGATGTGAAGACGAACTACGAGCGGATGAAGGTCAAGGTCAACGAAGAGCTCAAGCAGCACTTCCGGCCCGAGTTCCTCAACCGTGTCGATGACACCGTCGTCTTCCACCAGCTCACCGAGGAAGACATCATCCAGATCGTCGACCTCATGCTCGCCAAGGTGGACGAGCGGCTGAAGGACCGCGACATGGGCATCGAGCTCAGCGCGGAAGCGAAGTCGCTCCTGGCGAAGAAGGGCTACGACCCCGTGATGGGCGCCCGGCCGCTGCGCCGGACGATCCAGCGCGAGATCGAGGACATCCTCTCCGAGAAGATCCTCTTCGGTGAGCTGCGCCCCGGTCACATCGTGGTCGTCGGTACCGAGGGCGAGGGTGACGAGAAGAAGTTCACCTTCCGCGGCGAGGAGAAGTCGGCTCTGCCCGACGTCCCCCCGATCGAGCAGGCGGCAGGCGGCGCCGGCCCGAACATGACGAAGGAAGCGTGACAGGCGCCTAGCGCCCGAGCGTACGAGGGGCTGCCCCGGACCGGTTTCGACCGTCCGGGGCAGCCCCTTTCGCATGCGCGGGTGAGGGTTCCGGGGGGACGTGCGTGCGTTCCCGGCCCTGCTCCCCGGTGCTTTCCGGGCCCGCGAGCCGTCCGGGAACGCGTGACGACGTGAACGGTGACAGGCGCGTCACAAGGATGTCCCCGTCCCGTCCTGGCCGCTCAGTGGCCGAAATCCGCTGGCTAGTCTGGCCCGGCTCCGGGGCGACCGGTCCGGAGCCCGGACGGACCGAGGGAACGGGGCAGACGATGGGTGCAGGCGCTGTGTCACGCAGACGGGCCATGACGCTGGCGGGGGCCGGGCTGGTGCTGCTGGGAGCCGGGGCCGCGGGCTGCGGTCCCGAGGACGACTCGCTCGGTGGTGGCGGCGCGCAGAGCCCGGGGGCCGGCACGGGGACGGGCAAGCCCGGCGGGGGAAGCAAGGCGCCCGCTCCGGGCGGCAAGCCCCGGGCCGCCTGGCAGGCCGCCTCGCTCAATGACGGACTGACCCCGATCTCCCCGCTCGCCGTGGTCGGCAACGTGGTGGTCGTGACGGGCGACCCGCTGGTGGGGCGCGACATATCCACCGGCAAGGAGCTGTGGTCCCGCAAGGACGTCACCACCCCCGGCGCCAACATGCTCATCGGCGGCAACGGGACGCTCTATCTCGCGAGCGCCGAGTACGACGGAAACGTCGTCGGCCTGAATCCCGCGACGGGCCGGGAGACCTGGCGGAGCCGGCTGGGGGACAAGTACTCCCTGCCCCGGGTCGTCGCCGCGGACGCCGACCACGTCTATGTCGTCGCCGGGGTCCTGGACAAGGAGTTCAGGACGCCGGACAACGTGATCGCGGCGATCGACACCACCTCGGGCAAGGTCGTCTGGCGCGAACAGCGGGACCACGGCACGGAGGAGAACGGCATCACCGCGGTGGTGTCCGGCAACCGGCTCGTCTACACCGACTTCCGGGAGAACCTCACGGTGCGTGACACCGCGACCGGGCGTCAGACCTGGACGAAGAAGATCGGCCGGTCCAACAACCTCGGGTTCGTGGTCCACGAAGGCCTCGTCATCCTCGCCAACGGGGAGCGGATGCGCGCCTACGACCTGGCCGACGGCAAGGAGCGCTGGTCCTTCGGGACCGAGAAGTTCTACCGGTTCAACGACCCGGCGGTCCTGGACGGCGTTCTCTACGTCTCCGACAGCGCCCACGGCCTCTGGGCGGCCGATCCCGTGACCGGGAAGAAGATCTGGCACCAGAAGGACCTCCTGGACATCGCCGTCCCGTGGCAGTTCGCCAAGGTGGGCGGCGTCCTCTACGGGGCGACGGAGTTCGACGAGCACGGCGGCATCCACGCCTTCGACGCCGGCAGCGGGAAGCTGCGCTGGACCTACAACGACGGCAGCGGCGACATCCAGCGCTGGTACCTGGCGGCAGGGGGCAAGCAGCTCGTGGCCCTGCACGCGAAGAAGGTGACCGGCCTGCCCGCCGCCTGACAGCTGTCCCGTGCGCGAGGTCCGGGGGCGGCGATCGGTTGCGGGCCGAAGGTCCCGAAACGGACGGCCCTTGGTCCCACGGCCGGTGACAAGGCGCACAGCCCTTTCGAGGCCTACTAGGCGGCTTAGGAGGAAGGGGCCCGCCCGCGGGAGGGCCCTTCGGCCCTGCGTCCGGCGGGCCCGTGGGGGATGTGGGGTGAAGTGCCCGGATAGCGGGCTCATGTCCGATTGGTTCGGTTTGGAACTGGGGTTAAACCTGTCCGGCCGAAGACTTTCGGCAGGCCGCGCGAGGGGTGCTGCGGGACCTGTGGCGGCGAATTCCCGAGGCTCCGGCTACGGCTTTTGTTCGTAGATGGGGGGTTTGAGTACCGGCGGGGGTGCGGGTTACCAAGGAATGGCCAGCCCGGTCCGAGTGCCCGGGTCCAGTCATCCCCGGAGGTTTTCCGCTTATGTCGAAGCGCGTTACGTTCCAGTCCCGCCGCCCGTCCGCTTCCCGTGTCCGTGGCGCCGTGGTGGCAGCCGGCCTGGGGACGTCGATGGTTCTCGGTGCGGGCGCTGCGTTCGCGGCCGGCACGACGGGCACCACCAATGCCGCGAGCCTGGCGAGTGCGACCACCGCCGACTCGGTCGCCCAGCAGGCGGCCGCGCAGGGCAAGGCGGCCAAGGCCGCCGAGCACGCCGCGGCGAAGAAGGCCGAGGTCGAGAAGAAGGCCGCGAAGAAGGCCGAGGCCAAGAAGAAGGCCGCGAAGAAGGCCGCCGCCAAGAAGGCCGCCAAGCGCGCCTGGGAGACCCCGGTCGACCACTACCAGCTGAGCGCGAGCTTCGGCAACGACGGCAGCCGCTGGGCGCACAAGCACTCCGGCCAGGACTTCGCCGTGCCGATCGGCACCAAGGTCGAGGCCGCGCACAACGGCACCATCGTGAAGGCCGGCCCCAACGGCGGCGGCGACGGTCCCGCGTACGGCAACGCCATTGTGATCAAGCACAGCAACGGCACGTACTCGCAGTACGCGCACCTCTCGAAGATCGACGTGCACATCGGCGAGCACGTGAAGAAGGGCGAGAAGATCGCCCTGTCCGGCAACACCGGCAACTCCAGCGGCCCGCACCTGCACTTCGAGATCCGGACCACGCCGAACTACGGTTCCGCGGTGAACCCGGTCAACTACCTGCACAAGGAGGGCGTCTCGGTCTGATCCGGCCGGGACACCACCCCGCTACTGGGCGGAATCCGGGCCGTGGGCCCGGGTGACCAGTTCGACGGCGACTTCGAGGGCGGCCTTCCGCTTGTCCTCGGGGTCGCCGTCGACGTCTTTCAGCGCGAGCATGCCGGCGTGCAGGGTGAAGAGCGCGCTGAAGCACCTCACCTGGTCGGTGAGCGGTGCGTCGGGATCCTTGATCAGGGCCACGAGTGCCAGGACCCGGTCCTTGATCGTCACGCCGATGCTCAGGTCGCGCACTGTCGCCTGGTTCTCCTGCATGAAGCGGAAGAGCGGGGCGGCGCCCGTCAGTGCCTCGCTGTAGCGGCTGAGGATCTCCTTCTTCGTCTCCAGCGTGCGCGGCTGCGTCCCACCCCAGGTGATCAGCTCCTCGACGGGCCGGTTGAGGTCCTCGAAGATGCTGACCAGGATGTCTTCCTTGGTCTTGAAGTGGTAGTACAGCGCGGCCTTGGTGACATCGAGGTGCTCGGCGATCTCGCGCAGTGAGGTCTTCTCGTAGCCCTGCTCGGCGAAGAGGTTCAGGGCGACGTCCTGAATGCGCTGGCGGGTGTTGCCCCGGCGCGGCTGCGGCGTGCTGCCCATCGTGCTCTCCCAAGAACTTACTTGACGCCCGGCTAGTTACGGGGCTACTTTCCCCTAGTGTAGTCAACTAGCCGGGCGGCAAGTAAGTGTCCGGTGGGCAGCGGTACAGGGGATCAGGGGAGTTGGGGAACATGCCGGACTTGAAGAAGGCGACGGACAGGAAGGCGGACGTCCGTCCGTCCGGGCGGGTGCCGAAACCCGAGCCGCAGCAGCGCAGCGTCCGGGTGGTGGTGCTCGCCCTGATGATCGCCATGCTGCTGGCCATGCTCGACAACCTGATCGTCGGCACCGCGATGCCGACCATCGTCGGTGACCTCGGAGGGCTCGAGCACCTGTCCTGGGTCGTCACCGCCTACACCCTGGTCACCGCGGCCTCGACCCCCATCTGGGGCAAGCTCGGCGACATGTACGGGCGCAAGGGCATCTTCCTCACGTCCATCGTGATCTTCCTGATCGGCTCGGTCCTCAGCGGAATGGCCCAGGACATGGGCCAGCTGATCGGCTTCCGGGCGGTCCAGGGGCTGGGCGCAGGCGGTCTGATGGTCGGCGTCATGGCGATCATCGGTGATCTCGTGCCGCCCCGTGAGCGCGGCAAGTACCAGGGCATGATGGCCGGCGTGATGGCGATCGCGATGATCGGCGGACCGCTCGTCGGCGGCACCATCACCGACCACCTCGGCTGGCGCTGGAGCTTCTACATCAACCTGCCGCTGGGCGCCGTCGCCCTGGCCATGATCACCATCGTGCTGCACCTGCCCAAGCGGGAACGCACCAAGGCCAAGGTCGACTACCTGGGCGCCGGACTCCTGACGGTCGGCATCACCGCGATCGTGCTGGTGACCACCTGGGGCGGTTCGGAGTACGACTGGAACTCCGCCGTCATCATGGAGCTCATCGCCATCGGCGTCGCCTCACTGGCCGGGTTCCTCTTCGTCGAGACCAAGGCCGCCGAGCCGATCATCCCGCTGCACATCTTCCGCAACGCCAACTTCACGCTGATGTCCGTGGTCGGCTTCATGGCGGGCTTCGTGATGTTCGGCGCGGTGCTCTACCTGCCGCTGTTCCAGCAGTCCGTCCAGGGCGCGTCCGCGACCAACTCCGGGCTGCTGCTCCTGCCGATGCTCCTGGCGATGATGATCGTCTCGCTGGTCGCCGGGCGGATCACCACCAGCAGCGGCCGGTACAAGATCTTCCCGATCGTGGGATCGATCCTGATGGTCACCGGACTCTTCCTGCTCTCGACGATGGACACGGACACCACCCGGTTCACCTCCGGCGTCTACATGGCGGTGCTCGGCGCGGGCATGGGCTTCCTGATGCAGATCACGATGCTCGTCGCGCAGAACAGCGTCGAGATGAAGGACATGGGCGTCGCCTCGTCCTCCACCACCCTCTTCCGTACGCTCGGCAGCTCCTTCGGTGTCGCCATCATGGGCGCGCTGTTCACCGGACGGGTGAGCGACGAGATGGCCGCCCGCGGTGGTGCGGGCGCCACCATGCACGGCGCCCAGCTGGACGCGGCGAGCCTGACGAAGCTCCCGGCCCCGGTGCGCGAGGCGTACGAGTACGCGGTGGCGTCCGGCACGCACATCGCCTTCCTGGTCGGCGCATCGGTCGCGCTGATCGCCCTGGTGGCGGCGCTGTTCGTCAAGGAGGTGCCGCTGCGGGGAGCCGGGCCGGAGGCGGCCACGGTCACCACGGACGCCTGACAACCGCGACGGCGGACACGAGGAGGCCCCGGGGTGCGCGCACCCCGGGGCCTCCTCGCTGCCGTGTCCGGCGGCTCAGCCGTCCGGCCGCTCGCCGCGCCGGACGGCGCCGCTGCCGGCGGCCCGCCTGCCGCCCGGTTCCGGGCCGCGCTGTTCGGCGAGCTGGAGCATGGGGAAGCTGCCGGTGTCGGTCGGGGCGTGTTCGGGCAGCCACAGCACGGCGATCGCCCCGCCGGCGCCCTCGGCCGCACCCTCGGGCGCGGCGTTGCGGAACGTCAGCCGGGCGCCGAGCACCCGTGCCTGGCCGGCCGCGATCGTCAGCCCCAGCCCGTGCCCGTGCCCGGCCCGGTCCGAGCTTCCGGTACGGAACCGGCTCGGCCCCTCACGCAGCAGCGCGGCCGGGAACCCCGGACCGTGGTCGCGGATCCGCACCACCCGGCCCTCGACCGTGACCTCCACGGGCGTGGAGCCGTGCTTGGCGGCATTGCCCAGCAGATTGCCCAGGATGCGCTCCAGCCGGCGCGGATCGGTACTGACCCACGACTCGTGGACCACCTGCACCCGCACCTCGGGGTCCAGCAGCGCCACCCGGCGGCTGACGAACTCGCCCAGCGCGACCTCCTGGAGCTCGGCCCGCTCGGAAGCGCTGTCCAGCCGGGCCACCTCCAGCACGTCCTCGACCAGTGTGCGCAACGCCTGGGCCCGGTCCCGTACGAGTTCCGTGGGACGGCCGGGCGGCAGCAGTTCGGCCGCGGTCAGCAGCCCGGTCACCGGGGTGCGCAGCTCGTGCGCGATGTCCGCGGTGACCCGGCGTTCGGCCTCGATCCGCTCGTTCAGCGCGTCCGTCAGGGCGTCCACCGCACCGGCCAGCTCATCGGTCTCGTCCTGGACGACGCCACCGACGGCGTCCCTGACCCGTACCTCCGTATTGCCCTGGGCGACCCGCCCGGCCGCGGCCGCCGCCTTGCGCAGCCGGCGCGAGAGCTGGCCGCCGATCAGCACACCCAGCGCGGAGCCGCCCAGCACCACGGAGACCGAACCGATGATCAGGGCCCGGTCCAGATCGCCCATGATCGTGGTGGAGCGGTCGGCGAAGCGGGTGTGCAGCGAGAGCACGTCGCCGTTGCCCAGCGGCACGGCCGCCCAGACGTCGGGCACTCCGCCGCCGTCCTCGACGTGCGTGGCGCGCCGGTTGCGCCGGGTCTCCTGGCGCAGGCTCTGCGGCATCGTCGGATCGTTGAGCTTCGCGCCGAAGCGCGGGTCGGCCTTCTTGGTCTTCGTCGCCTCGTAGAGCAGCTGCGCGTAGGTCAGCCGCTCCAGCTGGACCTCGCGCGCGTTCTCCAGCATCGAGACCCTGGCCGCGTTGTGCACGACCAGGCTCAGCGCGACCGCGATCAGGGCGCCGACCGCCGCGATCGCGATGCTGATCTTCCAGCGGACGCCCGTCCGCAGGGCCGGGCGCCTCATGCCCTCAGCTTGTAGCCGAAGCCGCGCACCGTCTCGATGCGGTCCTGGCCGATCTTCGTACGCAGCCGCTGCACATGGACGTCCACGACCCGGGTGTCGCCGCCCCAGCCGTAGTCCCAGACCCGCTCCAGCAGTTTGTCGCGGGAGAGCACGGTGCCGGGCGCGGAGGAGAACTCCAGCAGCAGCCGCATCTCGGTCGGGGTCAGGCCCACCTGCTCGCCGGCCTTGCGCACCTCCATGCCCTCGGTGTCGATCTCCAGGTCACCGAAGACCAGTACGCCGCCCTCTGCCTGCGCCCCCGTCTCCCCGCCGCCGGCCGCGCCGCCCGAGGCATGGCCGAAGCGGCGCAGCACGGCGCGGATCCTGGCGACCAGGACCGCGCCGTCGAAGGGCTTGGTGACGTAGTCGTCGGCCCCGGCCTCCAGGCCGAGCACCACATCGATCGAGTCGGCGCGTGCCGACAGCATGATCACGGGAACGGTCGACTCGTCCCGGATGCGCCGGCAGAGGCTCACCCCGTCCAGGCCGGGCACCATCACATCGAGCAGCGCGATGTCGGGCCGGTCGGCCCGGAACGCCTCGAGGCCCCGGAGGCCGTCGGGCATCGCGGTGACCACGAAGCCGTCCCGCTCCAGCGCCAGCTGGGTGGCCTCGCGGATGACGTCGTCGTCCTCGACGAACAGGACATGGGTCTCGGCCATCGGACTGCTCTCAGTTCTTCGTCGGTTCCGTGGGCTCGGGGAAGTCTCCTTCACCCGCGCCGACGGCTCTGTTGAAGTCGTTGTGCACCCGGTCCTGCTCGCTGAACCGGCTGGTCGCCCAGTGGTACGTGATCACTTCCTCGCCCGAGGGATAGGCGACCGCGTCCTTCTTCTCGTACACCTGGGTCGTCACCACCAGATCACCGCGATCGATGGTTCCGTACACGGCGGGCTGCTCGACGGTGAACACGTTCTCGTACGTGCCGTTGCTGCGGGGCCGGTACACATAGGTGCCCACGCCGACCGAGTCGCCGCAGGTCATCACGTTCACCACCACGTCGGCGGACGGGCCGTCGGTCAGCGTGCCGTACGAGGTGTCCACCGGGTACTCGTCACCGGTGCAGGGCTCCAGATCGGTCCGGACCCGCTCGCTCACCTTCGGGTCCGCCTTCAGCAGGGCCACGGCATCGACCCGGGGCGCGGGCTTCGCCGTGGACGGGGGCGTCGCGGTGGGCGTGACCTTCGCGACCGGCTGGGTGCCTGCCGGGCCCTCGTCGCGCGTGCCCGTGCCGCCGGTGGAGCAGCTGACGGCGAACAGGCCGAGGACGGCGAGCCCGGCCAGAGCCGTACTGCTCGCCGCCCAGCCGGTCAGCGGACGTCCCCTCCCGCCGCCGGCTCCGCCCCCCGCGGGTCCTTCGGTGACCGTGCCGCCGCTCCCGCCGCCGCCGTCACCGCTGCCTGTCAGGCCGCGCACCGCTCCCGCCCCCGCTCGTCATGACGCCTGTCCGCCGGCGCCCCTGCCTGTGTCCGCGGCCGCACCGCAGCCCCGGCCGGCGCGGCGTTCCCGGCGGGCCTGTGGTTCCGGTCCTCGCGGATCCTGGCCTCCCGGCTCGCCGCTTCCCTGCTCTCCAGCTCCTGGCGCAGCCGCGCCAGTGCCCGGTGCAGGGTGCTCTTCACCGTACCGGCCGACATGCCGAGCGCGGCGGCCGTCTCCTCCGTGCTCATCTGCTCCCAGTGTCGCAGGACGACGACGCTGCGCTGCTTGGGAGCCAGCACACCCAGGACGTCCATCAGCAGGGCGCGGTCGGCACGCTGTTCGGTGCCGTCCTCGACACTGGCGTCGGGGAGCTGCTCGGTGGGGACCTCGTCCAGCTTGCGGGCCCGCCACCACTCGGTCCGGGTGTTGATCATGACGCGGCGCAGATACGCGTCGGCGAGGGACTTGTCGGCGATGCCGTCCCAGCGGCCGTAGGTGCGGGCCAGTGCCGTCTGCAGCAGGTCCTGCGCGTCCACGGGGTCGGGGACCAGCCGGCGGGCACTGCGCAGCAGCGCCTCCTGCCGGGTACGCACGTACTCCTCGAATCCGAGCACCTCGCCCTGCGCCATCACAACCGCCTCCATCCCCGTGGAACCCCGTAGAACCGCCGCCGGCCCGTGGTCGTCGGGCTGACGTCGGTGACGCTACGGAGCGGTTGTCACGGGGCTGTGCGGAGCAGCCGTAGGGCGGCGCACGGCTGTCCATCGGTTGTGTAACAGCGCAGGAGGACCAGGGACAAAGGGGCCCGCCCGGACACGGAGCGGGCCCGTTCCCCGCCGGGGCGGGAGCACGGGCCCGGTCCGTCAGCTCAGCGGCAGCCGGTACTGACCGCCGGCCAGTGGTTCGACCAGCCCGTCGGCGACGAGCCCGTCCAGCGCACGGGCCCGCTGCACCGGCTCCTCCCACACCACGTCGAGCGCCGACTGCGGCACCGGGGTCACCGACTCGCGCAGCACGGCGAGCAGCCTGCCGCGCACCTGCCGGTCCGTACCGGCGTACGTCTGGCCCCGGCGCGGGGGCCCTTGGTGCGCGGGCTTCCCGGCCAGCCGCCAGGCGCACTGCTGCGCGATCGGGCAGCGCGTGCAGTCCTCGTTCTTCGCGGTGCAGACGAGGGCGCCGAGCTCCATCGTCGCGGCGGCCCACTGCGCCGCCTGCTCGTCCTCGTCAGGCAGCAGTGCGCGGGCGAGCTTGCGTTCGGCGGCGGTGGTCGCGTTCGGCGGGTACTGGATGCCGGTCGCGGCCCGGGCGAACACCCGGCGGACGTTCGTGTCGAGGACGGCGTGCCGCTGCCGGTAGGCGAACGAGGCCACGGCAGCCGCCGTGTACTCGCCGATCCCGGGCAGTGCGAGCAGCTGGGCGTGCTCGCTCGGTACGTCTCCGCCGTGGCGTTCCGTTATTGCCTGAGCGGCCCCGTGCAGGCGCAGGGCCCGCCGCGGGTAGCCGAGCCGGCCCCAGGCGCGGACCGCCTCGCCGGGCGGCTGTGCCGCGAGGTCGGCGGGGCGCGGCCAGCGGGTGAGCCACTGCTCGTACACCGGGAGGACCCGGTTGACGGGGGTCTGCTGCAGCATGAACTCGCTCACCATCACACCCCAGGCGCCCGCTTCGGGGCGGCGCCAGGGCAGATCGCGGGCGTGCTGGTCGAACCACCCGATGACGGGGGTGTGGAGGGAGGCGGGGGGCGTCTGTGTCGCAGTCGTGGCAGTCATCGCACCGCCGATCCTGACACGGAAGGGCAGAGGGAAGTCAGGGGAACGGGGGTGTCACCCCTCATAGGAGCCCTTGGAGTGATAACGCCACCCGTCTTTCCGCACTCCACCGTCCCTCGCGTCCGGCAAGTGGCCCCACGCCCCGCGAGCCGTTGCGGCAACTGGCCCCATGAGCCCGGCCGGCGGTCCGGCCCCATGAGCCCGGCCGGCGGGGAGACACGGGTACGGGCGCCGCGCCGGGACCGCTCACCGCAGCCGCGGCGACGGCCCGGACTCCTCGTCCGGCTGCCGCGTGCGGACCGTCCGCGCCGGACCGTTTCACGTGACACAGGGTAGGCATTCGGCCTTGGTGATCACGGTGGGCGACCGTTGCGGTGGCCGTCGTGCGGAGCGCGGGAACGAGAACAGGCCACCCCGGGATGATGATCCGCAAAACTTGGGGATCGGGGCGGCGGGTGGGGCGGGAGTTGGCGCTGATCTCTCGTACAGTTTGCGCCGTGGGATCTCTGCGTAATCCGATCGGGCCGCTTCCCTCCACCATTTACTGGCGACGGAGGGCCGTAGCGGCGACGCTGGTCGCGCTGCTCGCGTTGTTGGTCGTATGGGCCGTCACTTCCGGTGGCGGCAAGGGGAATCACGACGACTCACGTGCCCCGGGCTCCGGCCCCGTCGACTCGATCACGCCCGGTCCCTCCGGTTCCGGCCCGGCGATCAGTGAACAGCCGGGCGGACGCGACGAGTCGGACGGCTCCGGCGGCAGCGGCACGGCCGGCAGCGGAAGTTCCGGCGGAGCCGACGGCGGTGCGGGAGGCGGCCCGGACGACGGCAACGGCTCGGACCAGGAAGCCGGTTCGGGTTCGGGCGGCGGCCAGGGCGAGGCCCCCGGCACCGGCGGGAACACCGGACAGCGGCTCCCGGCCGGCTCCTCGGTCCCCGACTGCACGCCCGCCGCGCTGCAGTTGACCCTGAAGACCGAACTCGGCTACGGCCCCGGCGAGAAGCCGAAGTTCCGGCTGGTCGCCAAGAACACCTCGGCCACCGACTGCAAGGCCGATTTCGGCCCGAGGGGCACGGTGCTGACCATCACCGAGGCCGGCGGTGACGACGAAGAGGTGTGGTCGTCCAAGGACTGCCCGAGCGACCCCGCCGCCGTGCTGCTGAAGGTGCCGGCCGGCGGGACCGTGGTGCACACCGTGGAGTGGGACCGCGCGAAGAGCTCCGCGAAGTGCCCGACGCCGCCCGTGGGAAGCGCCGGCCCCGGTACCTACCTGGTCGAGGCCAAGGCGCCGGGTGAGCGCGTGCAGCGCGCGTCGTTCGTCCTCGAGAAGGACTGACGGGGCGGGTAAGCCGGACGCCGGACCGGCCGCGCCGAAGGGCGCGGCCGCGGCGGTGCTACACGTACCGTTCGAGAATCGACGACTCGGCCAGCCGGGACAGCCCCTCGCGCACGCTGCGCGCCCGCGCCTCGCCGACCCCGTCCACCGTCTGTAGATCGTCCACGCTCGCCGCGAGCAGCTTCTGCAGACCGCCGAAGTGCTCCACCAGCCGGTCGATGATCGCTCCGGGCAGCCGCGGCACCTTCGCCAGCAGCCGGAAGCCGCGCGGCGACACCGCCGAGTCGAGGGTCTCCGGGGAACCGCTGTACCCCAGCGCCCGTGCCACGACGGGGAGTTCGAGCAGCTCGGTGTGGGACAGCCCGTCCAGCTCGGTGAGCGCCTCCGCCACCGTGCGCGAGCGCTTCGCGGTCGGCTCCGGCACGTAGTCGCGCACGACCAGCTCGCGCTCCGGCTCCACGCCCGCGATCAACTCGTCCAGCTGGAGCGAGAGAAGCCGGCCGTCGGTCCCGAGCTCCACCACGTACTCGGCGATCTCGGTCGCGATCCGGCGGACCATCTCCAGACGCTGGGCGACCGCGGTCACGTCCCGGACCGTCACCAGGTCCTCGATCTCCAGCGCGGACAGGGTGCCCGCGACCTCGTCGAGACGCAGCTTGTAGCGCTCCAGGGTGGCCAGGGCCTGATTGGCGCGGGAGAGGATCGCCGCGGACTCCTCCAGGACCCGGCGCTCCCCGTCCACGTACAGCGCGATGAGGTGCATCGACTGCGAGACCGAGACGACCGGGAAATTGCACTGCTTGGAGACCCGGTCCGCCGTGCGGTGGCGGGTGCCCGTCTCCTCGGTGGGGATGGAGGCGTCCGGGACCAGCTGGACGCCGGCCCGCAGGATCTTGGTCATGTCCTTGTCGAGGATCAGCGCCCCGTCGAGCTTGGCCAGCTCACGCAGCCGGGTCGCGGTGAATTCCACGTCCAGCACGAAGCCGCCGGTGCACATCGACTCGACGGTCCTGTCCATGCCGAGCACGATCAGACCCCCGGTGTTGCCACGGAGGATGCGCTCCAGGCCGTCCCGCAGGGCCATTCCGGGCGCGACGGCGGTCAACGAGGCGCGCATCAGCGCCTCGATACCGGTGCCTTGGCCGGACTTTCCGGGCGATGCTGCCCGGTCGCTGGCTGCCACTGCACTCCTCCGGTCACAGGTTTGGGTGCCCTCAGGGGCCCTCGTCCGGATCAGGCCTGATCCAGACGAAAGACCCTACGTCCCTCATACCGTTCGTACGGACGGGCGAGACCAGGGCAAAGTCTACCGGCGTGCGCTGTCCTCCTGGGGGGCCTGTGTACGAGACCGGCGCGGGAGCACCCTCAGGGCGTCGCCCATGTTGGCCACTTCCGTGACCTTCATACCGGCCGGAACCTTCCCCGGATCGGTCGGAACCAGCGCGTGGGTGAAGCCCAGGCGGTGCGCCTCGGCCAGCCGGCGCTGAACGCCCGTGACCCTTCTGACCTCGCCCGCGAGCCCCACCTCGCCGATCGCCACCAGGTTCTTGGGCAGCGGTGTGTCGCTCGCCGCGCTGGCCAGCGCCAGTGCGATCGCGAGGTCCGCGGCCGGTTCGGAGAGCTTCACGCCGCCGACCGTGGCGCTGTAGATGTCCCGCTTGCCGAGCGAGCTGATCCGGCCGCGCTGTTCCAGGACGGCCAGCATCATCGACACCCGGGACGTCTCGAGCCCCGAGGTGGTGCGCCGGGGCGAGGGGATCTGGGAGTCGACCGTGAGCGCCTGCACCTCGGCGACCAGCGGGCGCTTGCCCTCCAGGGTGACGGTCAGACAGGTGCCGGGCACGGGTTCGTCGCGGCGGGTGAGGAAGAGTCCGGACGGATCGGCGAGGCCGGTGATGCCCTCGTCGTGGAGCTCGAAGCAGCCGACCTCGTCGGTCGCCCCGTACCGGTTCTTGACGCCGCGCACGAGCCGCAGCCGGGCATGGCGGTCGCCCTCGAAGGAGAGCACCACATCGACGAGGTGCTCCAGCAGCCGCGGCCCGGCGATCGCCCCGTCCTTGGTGACGTGGCCGACCAGCAGGGTCGCCATGCCGCGCTCCTTGGAGGCGCGGATGAGCGCTCCCGCGACCTCGCGGACCTGCGCCATGCCGCCGGGCGCGCCCTCGATCTCGGGGGAGGCCACGGTCTGCACGGAGTCCAGGACGAGCAGCGACGGCTTGACCGCGTCCAGATGGCCCAGGACCGCGGACAGGTCGGTCTCGGCGGCCAGGTACAGATGGTCGTTGATCGCCCGGATCCGGTCGGCGCGCATGCGGACCTGGCTGGCGGACTCCTCGGCGGTGACGTAGAGCGTGCGGTGCTCCTCGCTCGCGGCCTTGGCCGCCACGTCCAGCAGCAGGGTGGACTTCCCGACGCCCGGCTCGCCCGCGAGCAGCACGACGGCGCCGGGCACCAGTCCGCCGCCCAGCACCCGGTCCAGCTCGCCCACGCCCGTCGAGCGGGCGGTGGCCTGCCGGCTGTCGACCTGGCCGATGGGGAGCGCGGCGGTGGAGACCCGGCCGGCCGCCGTGGTCCGTACGGCAGGGGCGCCGCCGAACTCGTCGACCGTCCCCCACGCCTGGCACTCGGGGCAGCGGCCGAGCCACTTGGCGGTCGTCCAGCCGCATTCGGTGCAGCGGTAGGACGGCCGGTCCTTCGCGGATTTCGTACGGGCAGCCATGGCGCCACCGTATAGGTGAGGTCGGACAGCGGAGTCCGGCGCGGGCCTGCGGGGGCGCGGGCGGCGCGTCCTGCGGAGGAATCAGGGGTCCCTGTCCCATATCGAGCGATACGTTCACCCGTAAGGGTTAAAACTGCTCAAGGGGCGCGAGGGGTACGCCCTGCCCTGCCTACGGTCGCAAGGTGACGAGCAGCAGGCTGGACACCCCCACGAGCACTCCCGGCGCACACCGGGCGCAGCACCGCGCGCCCCACCTCTCGCCGAAGCAGCCGCCCGCCCGTTACGAGCCGCATCTCGACGGCCTGTTCACGTACTGCCTCTCCGTGCTCTGCGACCACGACGCCGCCACCGAGGCGCTCGGCGGCGTCCTCGCGCTGGCGGAGCGGCAGGGCGGGCGGTGCCCCACGGGCGAGGAGGAACGCAGAACCTGGCTGTACGCCCTGGCCAGGTGGACCTGTCTGCGCAGGCTCGCCCAGCAGAAGCAGGGCCGCCAGGCGCACCGTCTGCACGACGCGCAGCGCTCGCGCAGGCAGCCGGCCGAGGAGGACCGCCGCGGCCCGGCCGGGCAGGCGGCGCGCGCCGGACGGCGTACGCCCCCCACGGCCGCCCACGCGCCGAAGGCCGCCGCCCCCTCGCCCGCCGCGGCGGCGCTGGAGGCCGCCGCAGCCACCGAGGCGCACCGCCGCGAGCTGGCGCGGCTGGCCTGGCCCGAAGCGGCGGGCACCACCCCCGAGCAGCGGGAAGCGCTGGAACTGGCGGTACGGCACGGGCTCGCTCCGGGCGCGGTCGCCGCCGTCCTCGGGCTGGAGCCCGCCACCGCCCGCGAGCTCCTGGCCGCGGCCGCCTGCGAGGTGGAACGGACCCGGGCCGCCCTGGCCGTCGTCGAGTCGGGCAACTGCCCCACGGTCGGCAGGCTCACCGGCGATCACCGCATGCTGCTCTCCGCCACCCTGCGCCGCGAGCTCGTACGGCATGTGGACGACTGCCCGCGCTGCCGCCGCGCCGCCGAGCGGGCCGGCGCCCAGGGACCCTGGCCGGGGGGAGCCGTCACCCCCGCCGCCGTGCTGGCCGTGGTCGAGGCGCCGCGCCCCACCGCCTATGTGGCCATGATCCAGGCCCAGAAGCATCAGAAGAATCGGTCCGCCACCCCGCGTTTCGACCGCACGGGCTTCCCGATGGACCCGAAGGACCACGCCGCCCGCCGGGACCGGCTGCGGTCGAGGGTCATGACGACCACGGTGGTCGCCACGGTCGTCGCCGCCCCGGTGATCGCCCTGTGGTCCGCCTACCGGGGTGCGCCGCTCACCGGCGAGGGGCACGACGGTTCCGGGGTCACCGCGACCGGGACGGACACCGGCGCGGCCGACGACCCCTACGACCACTACGAGAACGCCGGCAACGCCCGCCCGGAGTCCGGCCCCCGCTTCACGGACGGCGCCGGTCTCCCGGACGTCTCGGCCGAGGTCATCGGCTCGGACACGGGCCCGGGTGCCGACAAGGGACGGCGCGGTGCGGGCAGGCTCACGGTCGAGGCCCGTTCGTCCGGCTCCACGACGCTGATCACACTGACCGCGTCGAAGAAGGGCCCCGTCTCCTGGTCGGCAGCCACGGGGCAGGCCTGGCTGCGCCTCAGCAGCTCGTCCGGGAAGCTCGCCGCGGGCGCGAGCGTCACGATCCGGGTCCTGGTGGACCATGCGCGCGCACCGTTCGGACACTGGACGGCCCGCGTCACCATCGCCCCGTCGGGGTCGGTCGTGGCGATGCGGGGGTACGGGGGGAAAGCGCCGTCGTCGGGTGCCTCGCCGCGCCCCTCGCAGCCGCACGGTTCGCTCCATCCGCGCCCGCCCGTCCCGGCGGAGCCGTCGGAGCCCTCCCCCTCCCCGGATCCCACGGAGCCCTCGCCCACCCCGACGGAACCCACCCCGACACCGTCGGACACAGCCGGTCCGAACCCGTCCCCGGACCCGTCCGGTTCCTCGGCCCCGGCCGACCCGGGCAAGGGCCCGAGCACCCCGCCGCAGGCCGGCTGACGGACCCGGCCACCGGCGATGGCGCCCCGCGGCTACGTAGGGGGCGGGGCCGGATCCGCCGAGCCGAGCCGACCGGACGGCCTGCCTACGCCCGACGGGCCCGGTCCACGCCGACGGCGCCGGCCTACGCCGACGGGGCCGGGTCCGCCGGATGCGGCGCCATCGGCAGCAGCGAGGAGAGCCGCTCCTCGCACAGCTCGACCAGCCGGGCGTACGCCTCCTTGCCCATCAGCTCGGTGAGCTCGGGCCGGTAGGACTCGTACACCGGCTTCCCGGCACCGTGCGCGGACGTGGCCGATGTGCACCACCAGTGCAGGTCGTGGCCGCCGGGACCCCAGCCCCGCCGGTCGTACTCGCCGATCGACACCTGGAGCACCCGCGTGTCGTCGGGCCGGTCGATCCAGTCGTACGTACGCCGGACCGGCAGCTGCCAGCACACGTCCGGCTTCGTCTCGAGGGGCTCCTTGCCCTCCCGCAGCGCCAGGATGTGCAGCGAGCAGCCGGCCCCGGCGGCGAAACCGGGCCGGTTCTGGAAGATGCAGGAGCCCTCCCAGCGCCGGGTCTGGCGCTCCCCGTCGTCGTCGGTCTGCACCCAGCCCGACTCCGAGCCCACGTCGTGGAACTGCCACAGCTCCGGGGTGAGCCGGGCGACATGGCCGGCCACCCTCTTCTCGTCGTCCTCGTCCGAGAAATGGGCGCCCAGCGTGCAGCACCCGTCGTCCGCACGGCCGGCCTGGATGCCCTGGCAGCCACTGCCGAAGATGCAGGTCCACCTGGACGTCAGCCAGGTCAGATCGCAGCGGAAGACCTGCTCGTCGTCGGCGGGGTCCGGGAACTCCACCCAGGCGCGCGCGAAGTCGATCCCCGTCTCGTCGGACCCGTTCGGTCCCTTTGTTTCCGGCTGCTGCATCTCCTGCTTCGTTTTCTGCTTCTTCGTGACTTTGCCCGGCTTCGCCTTTTTCGTCTTTGGCACGCGCCAAGAGTAAGACCGACCGGCGCATGAGCGGGGACCGTGCGCCGGTCCGTCCCCGCCCGAAGCCGCAGTAGCGTTCTGCATATGAGACTCGGAGTCCTCGACGTGGGGTCGAACACGGTTCATCTGCTGGTGGTGGACGCGCACCCCGGCGCCCGCCCGCTGCCCGCGCACTCGCACAAGGCGGAACTGCGCCTGGCCGAACTCCTCGACGAGGACGGGGCGATCGGCCCGCTCGGCGTGGACCGGCTGGTGACGACGATCGCCGACGCGCTCCAGGCCGCCGAGGACAAGGGCTGCGAGGACGTGCTCGCGTTCGCCACCTCGGCGGTACGGGAGGCGAGCAACGCGGACAAGGTGCTGGCCCGGGTGCGGGACGAGACGGGGGTCGACCTCGCCGTCCTCAGCGGCGCGGAGGAGGCCCGCCTCACCTTCCTCGCCGCCCGCCGCTGGTTCGGCTGGTCGGCGGGCAAGCTGCTGGTCCTGGACATCGGCGGCGGTTCGCTGGAGATCGCGTACGGCATCGACGAGGAACCGGACGCCGCCGTGTCGCTGCCGCTGGGCGCCGGACGCCTCACGGCCGGCTGGCTGCCGGGCGATCCGCCGGACCCGGCCGAGGTGAAGGCGCTGCGCCGGCACGTACGGGCGCGGATCGCCCGCAGCGTCGGCGAGTTCACCCGTATCGGCCGCCCCGACCACGTCGTGGCCACCTCCAAGACCTTCAAGCAGCTCGCCAGGATCGCGGGCGCCGCGCGTTCCACCGAGGGGCAGTACGTGCAGCGCACCCTCAGCCGCAAGGCCCTGGAGGAGTGGGTGCCGAAGCTGGCCGCGATGACGGCCGAGGAGCGCGGGAACCTGCCCGGCGTCTCCGAGGGGCGGTCCGCCCAGCTGCTGGCCGGGGCGCTGGTCGCGGAGGGGGCGATGGACCTGCTGGGCATCGAGGAACTGGAGATCTGCCCCTGGGCGCTGCGCGAGGGAGTGATCCTGCGCCGCCTGGACCACCTGACGTCCCGGGAGGACGTGGCCCTGAACTGACAGCCCCCGCAAGCGGCGGAGAAGGTCCATGGCCCTTCTCACTTTCCGCCGGGCTCCCTCGGCGGGGCGCAGCGCTGCCCGTACGCTGTCTGCGTGGCAGAACCAGTGGTGCGCATCCCGGATGCGAAGGTCGCCCTGTCGACGGCCTCGGTCTATCCGGAGTCGACGGCGACGGCCTTCGAGATCGCCGCGCGCCTGGGGTACGACGGTGTCGAGGTCATGGTCTGGACCGACCCCGTCAGCCAGGACATCGAGGCCCTGCGCCGGCTCTCGGACTACCACCAGGTGCCGATACTGGCCGTCCACGCCCCCTGCCTGCTGATCACCCAGCGCGTCTGGTCCACCGATCCGTGGGTCAAGCTCCAGCGGGCGCGCGCCGCCGCCGAGAAGCTCGGCGCCTCGACCGTCGTCGTGCACCCGCCGTTTCGCTGGCAGCGCCAGTACGCGCGCGATTTCGTCACCGGGATCTGGCGGATGGCGGACGAGACCGATGTGCGGTTCGCCGTCGAGAACATGTACCCGTGGCGCTACCGGGACCGCGAGATGCTCGCGTACGCCCCCGACTGGGACGTCACCAACGACGACTACCGGCACTTCACGGTGGACCTGTCGCACACCGCGACCGCGCGTACGGACGGCATGGCCATGGTCGACCGGATGGGCGACCGGCTGGCCCACGTCCACCTGGCCGACGGCAAGGGATCCAACAAGGACGAGCACCTGGTGCCCGGCCGGGGCGACCAGCCCTGCGCCGAGCTGCTGGAGCGGCTGGCCCGTACCGGCTTCGACGGCCATGTCGTCATCGAGGTCAACACCCGCCGGGCGATGTCCACCGCCGAACGAGAGGCCGACCTCGCCGAGGCGCTCGCCTTCACCCGGCTGCACCTCGCCTGGTCCGCGCAGGTGCCGGGCTCATGACCGCGGACGCGGAGGGCCCGCGCCCCAGGCGCCGCGGCCGTCCCGCCCGCACCACGGAACCGGCCGGCCCCGACGCCCGCGCCCGCATCCTGGAGGCGGCCCGCACCGAGTTCGCCGAGCGTGGCTACGACAAGGCGTCGGTCCGCGGCATCGCGAGGGCGGCCGGCGTGGACGCCGCGCTCGTCCACCACTACTTCGGTACGAAGGAAGAGGTCTTCGCCGCCGCGGTCGAGATCTCCTTCGAGCCCGCCCTGGTGGTCCCGGCCATCCTGGGCGACGGCGCTGACGGTGTGGGGGAGCGGCTGGCCCGCTACTTCATCTCCGTATGGGAGAGCCCGGCGTCCAGGGCCCCGCTGCTCGCGATCCTGCGGTCGGCCCTGAACCACGAGGCGGCGGCGAAGGTGCTGCGCGGCTTCGTCCTGCGCCGGCTGCTGGAGCGGATCGCGGAACGGCTGGACGTACCCGACGCCACGTTCCGTGCGGAACTGGCCGCCTCGCACATGGTGGGGATCGCCATGCTGCGCTACGTGATCCGGGCGGAACCCCTGGCGTCGGCGGACCCGGAGAAGATCATCGAACTGGTGGCCCCGACCCTCCAGCGCTACTTGACGGACAACCCAAGCCCCTCCGCCGACCCGGACCGGCCCGGCATTTCAAGCCCTTCCGCCGATCCGGACCGGCCCGGCATTTCAAGCCCTTCCGCCGATCCGGACCGGCCCGGCATTTCAAGCCCTTCCGCCGACCCGGACCGGCCCGGCATTTCAAGCCCTTCCGCCGATCCGGACCGCCCCGGCATTTCAAGCCCCTCCGCCGACCCGGACCGGCCCGGCATTTCAAGCCCCTCCGGCGATTGAGGAGCGGGGCCCGGGGCAGAGCCCCGAACCCCCCACCTCCCGCAGCCACCCCCACACCCGCACGCACCCCACCCCACCCCACCCCACCCCCGCCCACCCCCTGAGCACCCAATCCCGCATTACGGACACCCCGTCCAGATCCTGGCACCGGAGGCGTACGCTCGGAACCAGTCTTTTCTGTCGAAGGAGCGAGAGACGATGCCCCAGCTGAGGTCCCGCACTGTCACCCACGGCCGCAACATGGCGGGCGCGCGCGCCCTTATGCGCGCCTCGGGCGTAGCGAGCGAGGACATCGGCAAGCCGATCATCGCGGTCGCCAACTCGTTCACCGAGTTCGTCCCCGGCCACACCCACCTCGCCCCGGTCGGCCGGATCGTCTCCGAGGCGATCAAGGCGGCGGGCGCGGTGCCCCGCGAGTTCAACACCATCGCGGTGGACGACGGCATCGCGATGGGCCACGCGGGGATGCTCTACAGCCTGCCCTCTCGCGACCTCATCGCCGACAGCGTCGAGTACATGGTCGAGGCGCACTGCGCCGACGCCCTGATCTGCATCTCGAACTGCGACAAGATCACCCCGGGCATGCTGATGGCCGCGATGCGCCTCAACATCCCCACGGTCTTCGTCTCCGGCGGTCCGATGGAGGCCGGCAAGGCCACCCTCGTCGACGGCACGGTCCGCAAGCTCGACCTGGTCAACGCCATCAGCGACGCGGTCGACGAGAGCATCTCCGACGAGGACATCCTCCGCATCGAGGAGAACGCCTGCCCCACCTGTGGCAGCTGTTCCGGCATGTTCACCGCCAACTCGATGAACTGCCTGACCGAGGTCCTCGGCCTCTCCCTCCCCGGCAACGGCTCGGTCCTGGCCACGCACACCGCCCGCAAGGCGCTGTACGAGGACGCCGGCCGCACGGTCGTCGAGATCACCAAGCGCTACTACGAGCAGGACGACGAGACGGTCCTGCCGCGCGCCATCGGCAGCCGCGCCGCGTTCGACAACGCCATGGCGCTGGACATCGCCATGGGCGGTTCGACCAACACGATCCTGCACCTGCTGGCCGCCGCCCAGGAGGCCGAGCTGGCGTACGACCTCGACGACATCAACGAGGTCTCGCGCCGGGTCCCCTGCCTGTCGAAGGTCGCCCCGAACGTGGCCCCCGGCGGCACGTACTACATGGAGGACGTCCACCGGGCCGGTGGCATCCCCGCCCTCCTCGGTGAGCTCCACCGCGGCGGTCTGCTCAACGAGGACGTGCACTCGGTGCACTCGGACACGCTCGCCGAGTGGCTGAAGAACTGGGACATCCGCGGCGGCTCGCCGTCCCCGGAGGCCGTCGAGCTCTGGCACGCCGCCCCCGGCTGCGTCCGTTCCGCGACCGCCTTCTCGCAGTCCGAGCGCTGGGAGACCCTCGACCTGGACGCGGCGGGCGGCTGCATCCGCGACATGGAGCACGCGTACTCCAAGGACGGCGGCCTCGCGGTCCTCAAGGGCAACATCGCCGTGGACGGCTGCGTCGTGAAGACGGCCGGTGTGGACGAGTCGATCTGGACCTTCGAGGGCCCGGCTGTCGTCTGCGAGTCGCAGGACGAGGCCGTCGACAAGATCCTCCGCAAGGAGATCACGCACGGCGACGTCGTCGTCATCCGCTACGAGGGCCCGCGCGGCGGCCCCGGCATGCAGGAGATGCTCTACCCCACCTCCTTCCTCAAGGGCCGGGGCCTCGGCAAGACCTGCGCGCTCGTCACCGACGGCCGCTTCTCCGGCGGTACGTCGGGCCTGTCCATCGGCCACGCCTCGCCCGAGGCGGCGTCGGGCGGCACGATCGCGCTCGTCGAGGACGGCGACCGGATCCGGATCGACATCCCGAACCGCTCGATCGAGCTCCTGGTCCCCGACGCCGAGCTGGCCACCCGCCGCGAGGCGCTGAACGGCGTGTACGCGCCGAAGAACCGCGAGCGCAAGGTCTCGGCGGCGCTGCGCGCCTACGCGGCCATGGCGACGAGCGCGGACCGCGGCGCCGTCCGCGACGTCTCCAAGCTGGGCTGAGCCAACCCCGTCCGCGGCCCCTCTCCGGAGGGGCCGCACGGCGTTGCCCCGGGCTACGCCGCACCCCTGGGATAATCGGCCTTGTGAGCGAGAACAGCGACACCACCGACGGCACGGCTCCCGGCGCCACCGAGTCCGCCGCGGCGGGCACCGATACCCCCGCGACCGCCCCGGGCCCACAGCCCGAGCCCATCCGCTTCTTCGGCACCACGTGGGTCGCCCACGACGGCAACTACGCGCTCCGCCGCGCCGGAGCCTCCCTCGGCTCGCTCGCCGCCGCGGTCGCCTCCTGCTTCGTGCTGCGGTTCGCCTACCAGGGCCTGGAGATCGCCGATGTCGGCAGCTTCGTCGGCATGCTGGTCGTCCTGATGTTCGCCATCTGCAGCGCCATCGCCTTCCGCAAGACCTGGGAGGGCTTCAGCCGCCGTCCGGCCGACCCGGACCGCGAGGACACGCTGCGCGGACTGAAGACCATCGGCTTCATCGGCTCGCTGGTCGCGTACTTCTTCCGTACGTTCACCGAGGCGCCGGGCGAGAAGCTCCGGCGCACGGAGTACGAGGCGGCCCAGGTCCGGTACGCCAAGCGCCGCTCGGCCCGGACGGGGAACCCGGCGGCCCGCAAGACGGCCAAGGCGAAGAAGGCCCGCCGCAAGTAGGCGGGACCCGCCGCCGGGAACGGTTCGCGAGGGTGACGGCAACCGCCTCCCCCCGGCCGCCACCGCCCCGCGCTTCCTCGCCGAGGAACGTCCGCTGAACGGCTCCGTGCGTGCGCGGTCCCTTGACGGTGGCGTAGGGCCGGGAACAAAATTCATCACATGATGAATTCTTCGGGCTTCGCCGTCGAGGCCCGTGGCCTCACCGTCGTACGAGGCAGCCGTACCGTCCTGAAGGGCCTCGACTTCACCGTCGGACCCGGCAGGATCACCGGCCTCCTCGGCCCCTCCGGCTGCGGCAAATCCACCCTCATGCGGGCCGTCGTCGGCACCCAGGCCAAGGTCACCGGGACCCTCGAAGTCCTGGGCAGCCCTGCGGGCCACCCCGCCCTGCGCCCCCGCATCGGATACGTCACCCAGGCCCCGTCCGTCTACACCGACCTCACCGTCCGGCAGAACCTCGGCTACTTCGCCGCGATCCTCCAGCCGGGCCGCCGGCACCGGGACGCCCGCCGTGACGCCGTGTCCCGCGCCATCACCGAAGTCGACCTGACCAGCCACGCCGACGCCCTCGCCGGCACCCTGTCCGGCGGCCAGCTGGCCCGCGTCTCCCTCGCCGTGGCGCTGCTCGGCACCCCCGACCTGCTCGTCCTCGACGAACCCACCGTCGGCCTGGACCCGGTGCTCCGGCGCGACCTCTGGAACCTCTTCCACCGCCTCGCAGCCGACCGCGGCACCACGCTCCTCGTCTCCTCCCACGTCATGGACGAGGCGGAGCGCTGCCACCGGCTCCTGCTCATGCGCGGGGGCGAGATCCTCGCCGACGGCACACCCGAGGCCCTGCGTACCGCTTCCGGCACCGACACCGTCGAAGAGGCCTTCCTCCACCTGGTCGACGCCGCCGCCACCCGTCAGGAGAACGCCCGATGAGCACCCAGGCAACCGCACCGAAAGCACCGGGCACATCCCCGCTGACCGCGGCCCGCACCCTCGCCACCGCCGCCCGCGTCCTGCGCCAGCTGACCCACGACCGCCGCACCATCGCGCTGCTCCTGCTGATCCCGGTCGTGCTGATCACGCTCCTGCGGTACGTCTTCGACGGCAGTCCGCAGACCTTCGACTCCATCGGCGCCTCGCTCCTCGGCATCTTCCCGCTGATCACGATGTTCCTGGTGACCTCGATCGCCACGCTGCGCGAACGCACCTCGGGCACCCTGGAACGGCTCCTCGCCATGCCGCTCGGCAAGGGCGACCTGATCGCCGGCTACGCCCTCGCCTTCGGCGCCGTCGCCATCGTCCAGTCGCTCCTGGCCACGGGCCTCTCGGTCTGGGCCCTCGGCCTGGACGTCACCGGATCGCCGTGGCTGCTGCTCCTGGTCGCCCTGCTCGACGCACTCCTCGGCACGGCGCTCGGCCTGTTCGTCTCGGCCTTCGCGGCCTCCGAGTTCCAGGCCGTCCAGTTCATGCCGGCGGTGATCTTCCCGCAGCTCCTGCTCTGCGGACTCTTCATCGCCCGCGACCGGATGGCACCCGTCCTCGAAGCGATCTCGAACGTCCTGCCCATGTCGTACGCCGTCGACGGCATGAACGAGGTCCGCCACCACGCCGCGATCACCGGCGACTTCGTCCGCGACATCGCGATCGTGGCCGGCTGCGCCCTCCTCGTCCTCGGCCTCGGCGCGGCCACCCTCCGCCGCCGCACCGCCTGACGGGCCGGTGCGAGGATGACGGGTACGAGTACTGAGCACCGCGCACAGCGAGCACCGCCCGGAGGGTGAACCGCATGACCCAGACAGTTGCAGTCCTCGGCACCGGCAAGATCGGCGAGGCCCTCCTCAGCGGGATGATCCGGGCCGGCTGGCGCCCGGGGAACCTGCTGGTCACCACCCGCCGCTCCGAGCGCGCCGCGGAGCTCCACGACCGCTACGGCGTCGACGCGGTCACCAACGCCGAGGCCGCCAAGCGTGCCGACATCCTGATCCTGGCGGTCAAGCCCCAGGACATGGGCCGCCTCCTGGACGAACTCTCCGCGCACATCACCGCCGACCGCCTGGTCATCAGCGCCGCGGCCGGCATCACGACCGCGTTCATCGAGGAGCGCCTGACCACGGGCACCCCGGTGGTCCGGGTCATGCCGAACACCCCCGTCCTGGTCGACGAGGGCATGTCCGTCATCTCCGCGGGCAGCCACGCCACCACCGACCACCTCGCCACCACCGAGACGATCTTCGGGGGCGTCGGCAAGACCCTGCGCGTCCCCGAGTCCCAGCAGGACGCGGCCACCGCCCTCTCCGGCTCGGGCCCCGCGTACTTCTACTTCCTCGTCGAGGCGATGACGGACGCCGGCATCCTGCTCGGCCTGCCCCGCGCCCAGGCCCACGACCTCATCGTGCAGGCCGCCATCGGCGCCGCCGTGATGCTCCGCGACAGCGGTGAGCACCCGGTCAAGCTCCGCGAAGCCGTCACCAGCCCGGCCGGCACCACCATCAGCGCCATCCGCGAACTGGAGAACCACGGCGTACGCGCCGCCCTCATCGCCGCCCTGGAGGCCGCCCGCGACCGCAGCCGCGAGCTCGCCTCCGGCAACGGCTGACCTACTCCGCGGCGGCAGCGATCAGCTCCGCGCTGCGCACCACCTTCGCGAACCCACCGCCGTGCAGCGACACGGCGGTGGCCCGCGCCAGCTCCTCCGCGCCCAGCGTCCACCCCCACGGCCCCGCCCCGTCGAAGGTGTACGTCGCATCGAGCGCGAAGAACACCTCGTAACCCAGGTTCCCCGCCATCCGCGCCGTCGTCTCCGCGCACATATTGGTCTGGATCCCGGCCACCACGATCTGCCCGATCCCAGCGGCACCCAGCCACGCCCCCAGATCCGGCGTCCCGTAGAACGCCGAGTTCACGCTCTTCGTCACCAACAGCTCGGGCCCCCCGCCCTTCCCCCGCCGTTCCTCCACGTACGCCTTGAAGTCGTTCCCCGGATATCCCACCCGCAACGGCGAATCCGGCTTGGGCGAGTCATGCCGTACGAAGACGACCGGCCGCCCGCTCGCCTGCCAGGCGTCGATGAGCCCGGCGATGTTCCCGTCCGCCGCGGGATTGTTCCGAGGCCCCCAGTACGCCTCCTCCTCGAATCCCGCCTGTACGTCCACCACGACCAGCGCCGCGTTCTGCGTAATCTCCATGACCACGATCCTGCCGCCGCGAATCCCGCCCGCCCAGAGGTCGGAAAGCCATCGACCGATGCTTTACTGCCACCATGTCCACGCCCCAGACACCTCACCGCACCCCCGCCCGGATCGCCCTCGTGGCCTTCCCCGGCATCCGGGCGTTCGATGTCTCGGTCATCACGGAGGTCTGGGGTGTGGACCGCACGGACCGCGGCGTCCCGCCCTTCGTCCTGCGCCGCACGGCGGCCACCCCCGCCCCCATTCCCTTGCGCGGCGGACTCTCCCTGACCCCCGACCGCACGCTGAACTGGCTGGCCCGAGCCGACCTGATCGTCGTCCCGGGCCTCGACGACCATGTGACCCCGGCCCCGGGACCCGTCCTCGAGGCCCTGCGCCGCGCCCACGCCCGCGCCACGCCGATCGCCGCCCTCTGCGGAGGCGCCTTCACGCTCGCCCAGGCAGGCCTCCTCGACGGCCGCCGGGCCGTCACCCACTGGAACCTCACCGACCTCCTGCGCACCCGCCACCCCGCGGTGACCGTCGTCCCCGATGCCTTGTTCGTCCACGACGACAACCTCTGGACATCCGCCGGCACGGCAGCCGGCATCGACCTCTGCCTCCATCTCGTACGGACGGCCCAGGGCGCCGAGGCCGCGGCGACGATCGCCCGCTCGATGGTCACGGCCCCCTTCCGCACCGGCACACAGGCCCAGTTCATCGAGCACCCCGTCCCGCACACGGACCGCGACGCCGACACGCTCGCTGCCGTACGGGCCTTCGCACTGACCCATCTGGCGCAACCGCACACGGTGGCGGATCTCGCGGCCCGGGCCGGGATGTCCGCGCGTTCCTTCGCCCGCCACTTCCAGGCGACCACCGGGACCACTCCGGTGCGCTGGCTGATCACCCAGCGCATCGCCGCAGCTCAGAAGCTCCTGGAGCGCACCGACCTCGCCCTGCCCGAGGTGGCCCGCCGCACGGGCTTCGGCAGCGAGATCACCATGCGGCAGCACTTCGCCACCCACCTGGGCACCAGCCCCCGCGACTACCGCCTCGCCTTCCACCGCTCCCCGGCAGGGACCAGGGTTGACACACCCCGTCCACATCCGTAGTGTGCTCCGAGTTGTCCGACGTGAGCGCCGACCCCGGTCGGTCCCCGGACAGCCATTCCGCAGTAACCACATCGAGCGAGCGACAGCTGTCGCCTGCCTCTCTGTGCGCATTTGCGTAATGAGGAATCCGCGCTCGAAGGAGCGTGACCCCGATTAGCGTCGAGGCCCTGGATTCCGCTAATGTCTCACTCGTCGGAACGGCCCAACAGCCGGGAAGACAAGCCCCACTGACTGGGAATCAGGCCCGAAAGGATCTGATAGAGTCGGACTCGCCGGAAAGGGAAACGCGAAAGCGAAGAACTGGAAAGCGAAACCCGCTTCGACCGGGAATCGGACATGAAAGAGTCTGATAGAGTCGGAAACGCAAGACCGAAGGGAAGCGCCCGGAGGAAAGCCCGCGAGGGTGAGTACAAAGGAAGCGTCCGTTCCTTGAGAACTCAACAGCGTGCCAAAAGTCAACGCCAGATACGTTGATACCCCGACCTGCTTCGGCAGGTTCGAGGTTCCTTTGAAAGTCCTACGAGGCCACTGGCCTGGTAGGCAATGCACACAGCGAGGATTCAGTGGACGACCGGTCATATTCCGACATGGTCGTTCCGCTCTCGTGGTGTCTACCCGATTACGGGAAAACATTCACGGAGAGTTTGATCCTGGCTCAGGACGAACGCTGGCGGCGTGCTTAACACATGCAAGTCGAACGATGAAGCCCTTCGGGGTGGATTAGTGGCGAACGGGTGAGTAACACGTGGGCAATCTGCCCTTCACTCTGGGACAAGCCCTGGAAACGGGGTCTAATACCGGATAACACTTTCCCTCTCATGGGGGATGGTTAAAAGCTCCGGCGGTGAAGGATGAGCCCGCGGCCTATCAGCTAGTTGGTGGGGTAATGGCCTACCAAGGCGACGACGGGTAGCCGGCCTGAGAGGGCGACCGGCCACACTGGGACTGAGACACGGCCCAGACTCCTACGGGAGGCAGCAGTGGGGAATATTGCACAATGGGCGAAAGCCTGATGCAGCGACGCCGCGTGAGGGATGACGGCCTTCGGGTTGTAAACCTCTTTCAGCAGGGAAGAAGCGAAAGTGACGGTACCTGCAGAAGAAGCGCCGGCTAACTACGTGCCAGCAGCCGCGGTAATACGTAGGGCGCAAGCGTTGTCCGGAATTATTGGGCGTAAAGAGCTCGTAGGCGGCTTGTTGCGTCGGTTGTGAAAGCCCGGGGCTTAACCCCGGGTCTGCAGTCGATACGGGCAGGCTAGAGTGTGGTAGGGGAGATCGGAATTCCTGGTGTAGCGGTGAAATGCGCAGATATCAGGAGGAACACCGGTGGCGAAGGCGGATCTCTGGGCCATTACTGACGCTGAGGAGCGAAAGCGTGGGGAGCGAACAGGATTAGATACCCTGGTAGTCCACGCCGTAAACGTTGGGAACTAGGTGTTGGCGACATTCCACGTCGTCGGTGCCGCAGCTAACGCATTAAGTTCCCCGCCTGGGGAGTACGGCCGCAAGGCTAAAACTCAAAGGAATTGACGGGGGCCCGCACAAGCAGCGGAGCATGTGGCTTAATTCGACGCAACGCGAAGAACCTTACCAAGGCTTGACATATACCGGAAAGCATCAGAGATGGTGCCCCCCTTGTGGTCGGTATACAGGTGGTGCATGGCTGTCGTCAGCTCGTGTCGTGAGATGTTGGGTTAAGTCCCGCAACGAGCGCAACCCTTGTTCTGTGTTGCCAGCATGCCCTTCGGGGTGATGGGGACTCACAGGAGACTGCCGGGGTCAACTCGGAGGAAGGTGGGGACGACGTCAAGTCATCATGCCCCTTATGTCTTGGGCTGCACACGTGCTACAATGGCCGGTACAATGAGCTGCGATGCCGCGAGGCGGAGCGAATCTCAAAAAGCCGGTCTCAGTTCGGATTGGGGTCTGCAACTCGACCCCATGAAGTCGGAGTTGCTAGTAATCGCAGATCAGCATTGCTGCGGTGAATACGTTCCCGGGCCTTGTACACACCGCCCGTCACGTCACGAAAGTCGGTAACACCCGAAGCCGGTGGCCCAACCCCTTGTGGGAGGGAGCTGTCGAAGGTGGGACTGGCGATTGGGACGAAGTCGTAACAAGGTAGCCGTACCGGAAGGTGCGGCTGGATCACCTCCTTTCTAAGGAGCATCTAGATTCCGCAAGGAATCCAGAGCCACTACGCCGGCAAATGTTCGGCGGTGGTTAGCTCATGGGTGGAACGTTGACTATTCGGCACGGTTGGCTGGTTTTCGTAAGTACTGCTTCGGCGTGGAAAGCGTAAACGGGTTGATTGTGTCGGGCACGCTGTTGGGTATCTGAAGGTACGGCCGTAAAGGTCGTCCTTCGGTTGCCGGCCCCAGTGCACTCGTTCTTCGGAACGGGGTGATGGGTGGCTGGTCGTTGTTTGAGAACTGCACAGTGGACGCGAGCATCTGTGGCCAAGTTTTTAAGGGCGCACGGTGGATGCCTTGGCACTAGGAACCGATGAAGGACGTGGGAGGCCACGATAGTCCCCGGGGAGCTGTCAACCAAGCTTTGATCCGGGGGTTTCCGAATGGGGAAACCCGGCAGTCGTCATGGGCTGTCACCCGCTGCTGAACACATAGGCAGTGTGGAGGGAACGAGGGGAAGTGAAACATCTCAGTACCCTCAGGAAGAGAAAACAACCGTGATTCCGGGAGTAGTGGCGAGCGAAACTGGATCAGGCCAAACCGTATGCGTGTGATACCCGGCAGGGGTTGCGCATGCGGGGTTGTGGGATCTCTTTTTCATGGTCTGCCGGCCATGAGACGAGTCAGAAACCGTTGATGTAGGCGAAGGACATGCGAAAGGTCCGGCGTAGAGGGTAAGACCCCCGTAGCTGAAACATCAACGGCTCGTTTAAGAGACACCCAAGTAGCACGGGGCCCGAGAAATCCCGTGTGAATCTGGCGGGACCACCCGTTAAGCCTAAATATTCCCTAGTGACCGATAGCGGATAGTACCGTGAGGGAATGGTGAAAAGTACCGCGGGAGCGGAGTGAAATAGTACCTGAAACCGTGTGCCTACAAGCCGTGGGAGCGTCGCGCATCGAGTTTACTCGGTGCGTCGTGACTGCGTGCCTTTTGAAGAATGAGCCTGCGAGTTTGCGGTGTGTTGCGAGGTTAACCCGTGTGGGGAAGCCGTAGCGAAAGCGAGTCCGAATAGGGCGATTTAGTAGCGCGCTCAAGACCCGAAGCGGAGTGATCTAGCCATGGGCAGGTTGAAGCGGAGGTAAGACTTCGTGGAGGACCGAACCCACCAGGGTTGAAAACCTGGGGGATGACCTGTGGTTAGGGGTGAAAGGCCAATCAAACTCCGTGATAGCTGGTTCTCCCCGAAATGCATTTAGGTGCAGCGTCGTGTGTTTCTTGCCGGAGGTAGAGCACTGGATAGGCGATGGGCCCTACCGGGTTACTGACCTTAGCCAAACTCCGAATGCCGGTAAGTGAGAGCACGGCAGTGAGACTGTGGGGGATAAGCTCCATGGTCGAGAGGGAAACAGCCCAGAGCATCGACTAAGGCCCCTAAGCGTACGCTAAGTGGGAAAGGATGTGGAGTCGCAGAGACAACCAGGAGGTTGGCTTAGAAGCAGCCACCCTTGAAAGAGTGCGTAATAGCTCACTGGTCAAGTGATTCCGCGCCGACAATGTAGCGGGGCTCAAGCGTACCGCCGAAGTCGTGTCATTCCAGCATGTACCCCCAACGGGGGCTGGGATGGGTAGGGGAGCGTCGTGTGCCGGGTGAAGCAGCCGCGGAAGCGAGTTGTGGACGGTTCACGAGTGAGAATGCAGGCATGAGTAGCGATACACACGTGAGAAACGTGTGCGCCGATTGACTAAGGGTTCCTGGGTCAAGCTGATCTGCCCAGGGTAAGTCGGGACCTAAGGCGAGGCCGACAGGCGTAGTCGATGGACAACCGGTTGATATTCCGGTACCCGCTTTGAAACGCCCAGTACTGAATCAGGCGATGCTAAGTCCGTGAAGCCGGCCCGATCTCTTCGGAGTTGAGGGTAGTGGTGGAGCCGATGAACCAGACTTGTAGTAGGTAAGCGATGGGGTGACGCAGGAAGGTAGTCCAGCCCGGGCGGTGGTAGTCCCGGGGTAAGGGTGTAGGCCGTGTGGTAGGTAAATCCGTCACACATTAAGGCTGAGACCTGATGCCGAGCCGATTGTGGTGAAGTGGATGATCCTATGCTGTCGAGAAAAGCCTCTAGCGAGTTTCATGGCGGCCCGTACCCTAAACCGACTCAGGTGGTCAGGTAGAGAATACCGAGGCGTTCGGGTGAACTATGGTTAAGGAACTCGGCAAAATGCCCCCGTAACTTCGGGAGAAGGGGGGCCATCACTGGTGATCCGATTTACTCGGTGAGCTGGGGGTGGCCGCAGAGACCAGCGAGAAGCGACTGTTTACTAAAAACACAGGTCCGTGCGAAGCCGTAAGGCGATGTATACGGACTGACGCCTGCCCGGTGCTGGAACGTTAAGGGGACCGGTTAGCTGACTTTCGGGTCGGCGAAGCTGAGAACTTAAGCGCCAGTAAACGGCGGTGGTAACTATAACCATCCTAAGGTAGCGAAATTCCTTGTCGGGTAAGTTCCGACCTGCACGAATGGCGTAACGACTTCTCGACTGTCTCAACCATAGGCCCGGTGAAATTGCACTACGAGTAAAGATGCTCGTTTCGCGCAGCAGGACGGAAAGACCCCGGGACCTTTACTATAGTTTGATATTGGTGTTCGGTTCGGCTTGTGTAGGATAGGTGGGAGACTTTGAAGCGGCCACGCCAGTGGTTGTGGAGTCGTCGTTGAAATACCACTCTGGTCGTGCTGGATGTCTAACCTGGGTCCGTGATCCGGATCAGGGACAGTGTCTGATGGGTAGTTTAACTGGGGCGGTTGCCTCCTAAAGAGTAACGGAGGCGCCCAAAGGTTCCCTCAGCCTGGTTGGCAATCAGGTGTTGAGTGTAAGTGCACAAGGGAGCTTGACTGTGAGACCGACGGGTCGAGCAGGGACGAAAGTCGGGACTAGTGATCCGGCAGTGGCTTGTGGAAGCGCTGTCGCTCAACGGATAAAAGGTACCCCGGGGATAACAGGCTGATCTTCCCCAAGAGTCCATATCGACGGGATGGTTTGGCACCTCGATGTCGGCTCGTCGCATCCTGGGGCTGGAGTCGGTCCCAAGGGTTGGGCTGTTCGCCCATTAAAGCGGTACGCGAGCTGGGTTTAGAACGTCGTGAGACAGTTCGGTCCCTATCCGCTGTGCGCGTAGGAATATTGAGAAGGGCTGTCCCTAGTACGAGAGGACCGGGACGGACGAACCTCTGGTGTGCCAGTTGTCCTGCCAAGGGCATGGCTGGTTGGCTACGTTCGGAAAGGATAACCGCTGAAAGCATCTAAGCGGGAAGCCTGCTTCGAGATGAGTATTCCCACCCTCTTGAGGGGTTAAGGCTCCCAGTAGACGACTGGGTTGATAGGCCAGATGTGGAAGCCCGGTAACGGGTGGAGCTGACTGGTACTAATAGGCCGAGGGCTTGTCCTCAGTTGCTCGCGTCCACTGTGTTAGTTCTGAAATAACGAACGGCCGTGTTTTTATCCGGTGTTGGTTAATTTCATAGTGTTTCGGTGGTCATTGCGTTAGGGAAACGCCCGGTTACATTCCGAACCCGGAAGCTAAGCCTTTCAGCGCCGATGGTACTGCAGGGGGGACCCTGTGGGAGAGTAGGACGCCGCCGAACAATCATTGTGGAAAAGCCCCGTGCCCTTGTGGCACGGGGCTTTTCTGCGTTCTGACGGTTTAAGGTCGTTCCATGCGCTACGACCTTGTCATCTTCGACAACGACGGTGTGCTCGTGGACAGCGAGCCGATCTCCAACACCATCCTGGCCGGCTACCTCACCGAGCTCGGACACCCCACCTCGTACGAGGAGTCCGTCCGCGACTACATGGGGGCCGCCGTGCACCGGGTGCACGATCTCGTCGAGGAGAGGGGCGGGGAGAAGCTGCCCGCGGACTTCGACGACACGCTCCACTCACGGATCTTCGCCGCTTTCCAGCAGGAGCTGGAACCCGTCCCCGGTGTCGAGGACGTGCTGGGGAAGCTCGTCGCCGACGGGATCCCGTACTGCGTCGCGTCCTCCGGCAGCCACGAGCGGATCCGGGTCGGGCACCGCAGGACCGGGCTCGACCAGTGGTTCGAGGAGGAGTGGATCTTCAGCGCGGAGGATGTCGGCCGGGGGAAGCCCGCGCCCGACCTGTTCCTGCACGCCGCCGCGCAGATGGGCGTGGCACCCGAGCGGTGTGTCGTCATCGAGGACAGCCCGCTCGGAGTGGAGGCGGCCAGGGCCGCGGGCATGGATGTGTACGGGTTCACGTCGATGATGCCGGCGGACCGGCTGGCCGGGGTGACCGGGCATTTCTCCGACATGGGACAGCTGCGGGAATTGCTTGCCTGACACATCTACCCATGGGTAGAAACTGGCTCTACGCTCGCGCCCATGACAGATGCACGTTTGCGGCACGGCAGAGCCTCTCTTGCGTTGAGCTTCTTCGTGCAAGGCGTCACCTTCGCTCTCCTCGTGACGCGGATCCCCGCCATTCAGGACCGGTACGGGATATCCGACGGCCTGCTGCCCGTGTTCCTCGCCGCCGTGCCGATCCTGGCCGGTGTGGGCAGCGTGGTCACCGAGAAGGTGGTCGCCAGGGTGCGGCCGAGGGTGGTTCTGCGGTGGGCGCAGCCCGTCGTGCTGCTTGCCCTGCTCGGGGTCGGGGCCGGGAGCGAGCTGTGGCAGGCGGCCCTGGCGCTCGGCGTGTTCGGGCTGTCCGTCGGCGCGCTGGACGCCTCCATGAACATGATGGGGGTCAGCCTTCAGCGGGCGTACGGGCGTTCCATCATGCTCGGCTTCCATGCCGCGTACAGCCTGGGCGGGATCGCCGGGGCGTCGATGGCATGGGCCGGGGCGCACTGGGATCTTTCCCTGCTGGTCTCGTACCTGCCGGTGGTCGTGGTGCTGCTGCCCGCCGCGTTCGTCGCGAGCCGGTGGTACATCGAGGGAACGCAGGAGGAGGAGCAGGAGGGTGCGGCCGGGGGGAAGGCCGGCTCGGTCTCCTTCAAGCTGCTGATGCCCCTCTGTCTGGTGATGAGCTTCGCGTACATCGGGGACTCGACGGTCTCCAACTGGAGCGCGAAGTATCTGCAGGACGTGCTGGGGAGCTCGGAGCAGCTCTCCACCGTTCCGTACAACGTCTACATGGTGACGACGCTGCTGGGGCGGGCCGTCGGGGACTTCGGGGTGCGGCGGTTCGGGGCGGTGGCCGTGGTGCGGTCCGGGAGTGTGCTGGCCGCTGCCGGGTTCGCTGTGGTGGCTGTCGCGGGCGGGGCCTGGGTGGGGATGCTCGGGTTCACCATGCTGGGGCTCGGGCTGTGTGTGATCGTGCCGCAGACGTTCGCGGCGGCGGGGCGGATGTTCCCCGGGGCGAGCGACACCGCGATCGCCCGGCTGAACATCTTCAACTATGTCGGCTTCCTCGTCGGCTCGCCCCTGGTGGGGGCGCTCGGGGACGCCTGGAGCTACCGGGGCGCGATGCTCGTACCGATGGTTCTGGTGCTCGTGATCCTTGTGTACGCCAAGTCGTTCGGCGCGGAACCTGCCCGATACGGTGGCGGGCATGAGCGGCCGCGCACAGTTGATGTGGGATGACGCAGTAACGGGATACGACTTCGGGGACAGCCATCCCATGGACCCGGTCAGACTTGCCCTGACGATGGGGCTGGTGCGGGCGTTCGGTCTCGACCGGGCGGTGGACGTGGTGTCCGCCAAGCCCGCCGGGGAATCCACGCTGCGGCTCGTGCACCGCCCGGACTACGTGGCGGCGGTGCGCGCGGCCTCCGCCGATCCGCGGAGCGCCGATCAGAAGTACGGAATCGGGACGGTCGACGATCCGGCGTTCGCCGGGATGCACGAGGTGTCGGCGCTGATCGCCGGGCAGTCGGTGGCGGCGGCCGAGGCGGTGTGGCGGGGCGAGACCGGGCATGCGGTGAACTTCGCCGGCGGACTGCATCACGCCATGCCCGGCGGGGCCGCGGGTTTCTGCATCTACAACGACCCGGCGCTCGCCATCGCGCGGTTGCTGGAGCTGGGTGCGGAGCGGGTCGCGTACGTCGATGTGGACGTGCACCACGGCGACGGGGTGCAGGCGGCCTTCTGGGAGGACCCGCGGGTTCTGACCATCTCGCTGCACGAGCACCCGCGGACGCTGTTCCCGCAGACCGGCTGGCCGGAGGAGACCGGTGCCGGGGCGGGTGAGGGCGGTGCGGTGAATGTGGCGCTGCCGGCCGGTACGGGGGACGCGGGGTGGCTGCGGGCGTTCCACGCGGTGGTGCCGGAGCTGCTGGCGGACTTCCGGCCGCAGGTGCTGGTGACGCAGCACGGGGCCGATACGCATTTCGAGGACCCGCTGGCCCATCTCGCGGTGTCGCTGGACGCGCAGCGGGCCGTGATGGCGGCCTGCCACGATCTGGCGCATGAGTACGCGGACGATGGGCGCTGGGTGGCGCTCGGCGGGGGCGGTTACGCGGTGGTGGACGTGGTGCCGCGGTCCTGGACGCATCTGGTGGGGATCGCCGCGCACGCGCCGGTGGACCCCGAGTCGGTGATTCCCCCGTCGTGGCGGGACGAGGTCTATGCGCGGACCCGGCAGCTCGGGCCGGCCCGGATGACGGACGGGCGTACCCCCTCGTGGAAGTCGTGGGAGGACGGGTACGACCCGGCGGACCGGCTGGACCAGGCGGTGCTGGCGACCCGGCGGGCGGCGTTCCCGCTGCGGGGGCTGCTGACCTGAGTCCGGCGTGGGGCTCCCGCTGAGTACGGGTTACGCCAACTGTGGGGCGTATTCCGGGTTTTGGTCCCGGGGCGGCGCCGGTGGGGGAGCATCACGAAGGTGTTGAGCACCGGAGCGCTGCGTGCGCATCTGCTGGCGGCCCGGCTGGCCGGGCCCGTGGCCACCTCGAGGGAAGTGAGTCTGCGGAGTTATCGGCTCTTCGCGGCCAGGGACCCGCGGGTGACGCTCGGCCTCGATCCCGGACGGGGCTGGGGGGAGCGGGATCTGCTGCGTCTGATGGCCGACAAGTGCGGGGTCTCGGGCGATCCCGCGCATGTGTCGGGTCCCGATGTGATCGACCCGGAGCGGACGCTGGCGGGGCTGGACGCGTTCGCCGGCCGGCTGTCGGCCGTGGCGGTCCGGCGGGCACCGGTGCTGTTCGGGACGGGGCATCCGCACCGGCTCCTCGGTTTCTACGCAGCGCTGGCAGACGCGTTGTCGTCGGTGGGGTGCACCGTACTCACTCCCGCGCAGGGGCGATGTATCGACATAACGACCCGGTTCGGGGTACGCACGTACAACCTCGACTACGTACGGGGAGTCGCGCTGGTGCGCGAACCCGGCGTGCGGGCGCCCGGTGGTGGCACCGGCGCACACACCCATTCGCCGCTCCCGGTCAGGGTCGCCCTGGAGGCCGCGGCGGGGGGCCGGGGGCCGTTGCCGGAACTCGTCGTCGGGGACCACGGCTGGGTCTGCGGGGCAGGTCAGCTGGGCATTGAGGCGATCGGCCTGGCCGATACGGACGATCCGGCGCTGTTCGTCGGTGAGGCGGAGGGGCGGGTGTCGGTCGCGGTGCCGCTCGACGACGCCGTGCGGTCCGCCTACTACCTGCCGCTCACGCGCTATGTACTCAATCGGGCGTGTCTGTCACAGTAGGCGGCCGATCGTCTCTCCTCTTCCCCACTCGCATCACCCGCCCCTAATCTGGGGAGTGAGCGCACAACGACGAAGAGTCACCGGAGGGGAAGCCGGTGCGCGTCTCGTGCGGAAGGTACAGGTGGGTCATGGCTGCTGACAGCGAGAGGCCTCTCAACGAGGTCAAGTTTCTGACCGTGGCGGAAGTAGCCTCGGTCATGCGAGTGTCGAAGATGACCGTGTACCGCTTGGTGCACAGCGGTCATCTGCCGGCGATCCGGGTGGGAAGGTCCTTCCGGGTGCCGGAGCAAGCGGTTCACGAGTATCTCCGCGAGTCCTTCGTGGGGGTGGGGACGGCCTGACATTCCCCTCGGATTACGTCCCTCACCCGGTGGCGGGTAGGCTAGGCCGACGTAGGTCGTGTGGGCCCAGACGCCCCGCACCAGTGAAGAAGAAGTGAGCGAGGGTAGTCGTGGGCTCTGTTATCAAGAAGCGGCGTAAGCGGATGGCCAAGAAGAAGCACCGCAAGCTGCTCAAGCGCACGCGCGTTCAGCGTCGCAACAAGAAGTAAGCGAACGCAGTTCGTGAAATCCGCAGCCCTTTCGCCGATGAGGCGGGAGGGCTGCGGTGCTGTGCGGGGGGTACACGTACGGCCGTGCAACATTCGGGCCAAGACGCGGAACAAGGCCGCCGCGCAGTCATCACAGGGCAACATCCACCCGCTACGGTGACGACCTGAGCAGTTCCCCTCCGCGGGGGGCTCGCCCACTCACTTCACGGGAGACCGACGGAAGGCGCTGATCTTGGGGCAGGTCGTGCTCGTCACGGGAGCGGCCCGGCAGCTGGGCGGCCGTTTCGTGCGGCGCATCCAGCGTGATCCGGGCGTGGACCGGGTGATCGCGGTCGACGCGGTCGCGCCGGGGCACCAGCTGGGCGACGCCGTCTTCGTGCGCGCGGACATCCGCCAGCCCGCCATCGCCAGAGTCCTCGCCGAGCACGCGGTCGACACCGTCGTCCATCTGGACGTCAGCGGCAAGGCGCTGGGGGCCCAGGGCCGTACCGCGGTCAAGGAGACCAACGTCATCGGCACCATGCAGCTGCTCGGCGCCTGTCAGAAGGCCCCGGCCGTTCAGCGGATGGTGATCAAGTCCAGTACGGGGGTGTACGGCTCCGCGCCCCGCGATCCGGCGGTCTTCCATGAGACGACCTCGCCCAAGTCGCTGCCGGGCGCGGGCTTCGCCAAGGACGCGGTGGAGGTCGAGGGGTACGTACGGGGCTTCGCGCGCCGCAGGCCGGATGTGGCCGTGTGCGTGCTCAGGTTCGCGAACATCCTGGGCCCCGAAGCGGATTCGCCGCTCGCGGACTATCTGTCGCTGCCGGTGCTGCCGACGGTGTTCGGGTACGACCCGAGGCTGCAGTTCGTCCATGAGGACGACGTCATCGACGTCCTGGGCATCGCGGCGCGCGAGCCGCGGCGCGGGACCCTGAACAGCGGCACGTTCAACATCGCGGGGGACGGGGTGCTGTTGCTCTCCCAGTGTGCGCGGCGGCTGGGGCGGCCGACGATGCCGCTGCTGCTGCCCGCGGTCACCTGGGTCGGGCAGGCGCTGAGTGCGGTCGGCATGACGGACTTCTCGCCGGAACAGATCCGGCTGCTCACCCATGGCAGGGTGGTCTCCACGGTCCAGATGCGCGAGACCCTGGGCTTTCGTCCCCGGTTCACCACGGCGGAGACCTTCGCGGAGTTCGCGCACAGCCGGGGGCCGGGGCTGCTGCCGCCCGAGGCGGTGGGCCGGGCCGTCGACAGAGTCGCCGCGATGCCCTTCGCCGGCGGGACCGGCGGGGCCCCGGAGGTCACCGGGGCAGGCGGCGACGCACAACCGACTCCGAGCGCCAGGTAGAGGAGCGCACCGACGATGGCGGATGCCAAGGTCATTCCGTTCGACGACGACCGTTCGCGGTCGGGGGGCGTGGCGCGCGCGGCGCGACGGCGGTCCCCGGGACGCGGCAACGGGTCCGTGAGCGCCCTGCCGGGGCAGCTGGACGCCTCGCTGCCGCCGGAGGAGCCCGAGGAGGCTGTGGTGGCCCCCGAGGGCGCGGGACGGGGTGGCTGGGACCGGCGGATCGCGGGCGGGCTCGCGTTCCTGCGGCGGCGGGTCACGGGCGATTACGACGTCGACGAGTTCGGCTACGACAAGGAACTCACCGACCAGGTGCTGATGTCGGTGCTCCGGCCGGTGTACGAGAAGTACTTCCGGGTCGAGGTGAAGGGCATCGAGAACATTCCGTCGGACGGCGGGGCGCTCATCGTGTCCAACCACTCGGGGACCCTGCCGCTGGACGGGCTGATGCTTCAGGTCGCGGTGCACGACAACCATCCGGCGGGGCGGCATCTGCGGCTGCTCGCCGCGGACCTCGTGTTCATGCTGCCGGTCGTCAACGAGCTCGCCCGCAAGGCCGGGCACACGCTGGCCTGCGCCGAGGACGCGGAGCGGCTGCTGCGGCAGGGCGAGGTCGTCGGGGTGATGCCGGAGGGCTTCAAGGGCATCGGGAAGCCGTTCGGCGAGCGGTACAAGCTCCAGCGCTTCGGGCGGGGTGGCTTCGTGTCGACGGCGCTGCGGGCCGGGGTGCCGATCGTGCCGTGCTCGATCGTGGGCGCGGAGGAGATCTACCCGATGATCGGCAACTCCAGGACGCTGGCGCGGCTGCTGGGGACGCCGTACTTCCCGATCACGCCGACGTTTCCCTGGCTGGGGCCGTTGGGTGCGGTGCCGTTGCCGACGAAGTGGACGATCCAGTTCGGCGAGCCGATTCCCACGGACGGGTACCCGGTGGAGGCGGCGGAGGATCCGATGCTGATGTTCAACCTGACGGATCAGGTGCGTGAGCAGATTCAGCACACGCTGTACAAGCTGCTGGTGAAGCGGCGGTCGGTGTTCTTCTGAGGGCCGGCCGGGGGTGCTTTGTCCTCGATCGCCGGACGGGCTGACGCGTGCGCCGGGCGGGACTGATCGTTTCCGCCCGGCGCACGCGTGTCAGTTCTTGTCGTCCTCGGCGTCGATCCCCAGACCGCCGATCAGGCCCGGGATGAGCGGCGGCAGCGTGATGTCCGGCGAGGGGGTCGTGCTCGGTGCTTCGTTCGCCGGGGCGCTGGTGCCCGGTGAGGGCGGGTCGAAGAGACCGTCGGTGCTGCCTCCGATCAGGCCGTCGGCCGGGCTGCTGCCCGAGTCCGACGGGTCGGGGGAGGTGCTGGTGCCCGTACCGCTGTCGTGCGGGGCGGAGGATGATGCGGGCGAGGGTGCGTGCGAACGCGCGGACGGGTCCGTGCTGTTGCCGGTGGAGCCGCTCTGCTGGGATCCGCCGCTCTCCTCCGGGGTACGGGGGAGCAGCGACTGCAGGGGTGCCACTTCTTCCTCTATGGCGGCGAAGACCGAGCTGACCTGGTCGCCGACGTCGGTCAGCTGCAGGGGAAGGCGGTCGCGGAGGCTGCTCCAGCTGTCGCGGTGCGATCGGGAGAAGGAGTCCAGGGTCTGGATCGGGCCGATGGCGCCGTCCCGTTCGTAGGCCGCGTGGAGGAGCCGGTGGCCCTCGGTGGCGTCGTGGGTCATGCCGTTGAGCGTGCGCCGGATCTCGCCGAGCTGTTCATGGTCCAGGTCGCCGGAGCGGGCGCGCTCCATCAGCCTGCGTGCTTCGCCGAGCCGGGTCGAGGCCTGGTCCAGGTAGACCTCGCCGCGGTCCGTGTCGCTGTCGGTGAGGCCGAGGTGGATGTCCTCCATGCCGCGCTTCAGCCCGTAGAGCGAGTCACCCGGCAGGGCGTCGGAACTGGCGGCCGCCACACCGCCGAAGGCTCCCGCGGCCACACCGACGGTGAGCCCGCCGGCTGCGAGGCCCTTCGTCCAGCGCGATCTCGGGCGCAGTTTCCGGAGCGGGGAGGCCCGGTGGGCCCCCTTGCCCCGTTGTTCGGGCACCGTAGGGTCCGCGGATGCGCCGCCCGCGGCGAACATGGCCTCCATGGCGGCGACGAGCTGGGCTCGCTGCACCACTTTGACCTCGGGATCCATTTCCGGCTTCGGTAGCTCACCGAGGCCGTTCGCCAGGGCCAACAGCGGTCCGGGGCCGGCCTGTTCGGCCGGGTCCTCGGGCTGTACGGCCGCCGCACCGCGGAGCGACTGCTCCTCCAGGGCCTGGGCGAAGGCGTTCGCCCGCCGGTGTGCCGAAACGTTTGCGATCACTGGCGGCACCTCCTCTCGTCATGACGGTCGACTCCCCTGGGGGTCCGGAAGGTTGCACACCTTGAGCGCTTCCACACGAAAGAGTGAGCGTCTGCGGACATGGTGTGACGACAGGGGGCCTGCAACCGGCACAACGAGTGGCGCGGCACTTGGGTTACGCACGAAAGATGATCGGACCAGTGCGTGATGAACATATCGCCGAGAGTGATTCGGCCCGGATGGGGTCAGCGGGCATCGTCCGGAAGGAGCCGGGCAAGAGTGCGGACGGCGCGGTACTGCAGGGTCTTGATCGCGCCCTCGTTCTTGCCCATCACCCGGGCGGTCTCGGCGACCGAGAGGCCCTGCAGGAAGCGCAGGGTCACGCACTCCTGCTGCTGGGGGTTGAGTCGGCGCACGGCTTGGAGCAGTGCGGCATTGGAGAGGGACTCCAGGACGGAGTCCTCGGGGCTGCGCTCGACCTCGTTGGCGTCGAGCATTTCACCGGTGGTCACTTCCAGCCGGAATCGACTGGATTTGAAATGGTCGGCGACCAGGTTGCGAGCGATCGTGACCAGCCAGGCGCCGAAGTCGCGGCCCTGCCAGGTGAACGTGGAGATGCGCCGCAGGGCGCGCAGGAAGGTCTCGCTCGTGAGGTCCTCCGCCGTCGCCTTGCCTCCCACGCGGTAGTAGATGTAGCGGTACACGGTGTCGCTGTACTGGTCGTAGAGACGGCCGAAGGCGTCAGCCTCACCGGCCTGTGCGCGCTCGACGAGATCCATCATGCGCGCGCTGTCGCTGTCGGCGGTCGGCCGACGAACGGTGGACGTGGTCGTTGCGCCGCGGTTGCTGCGTCTTCCGACCGCCGCACCGCGTTCGGCCAGGGCGTAGCAAGGGCCGGCAGGTGCAGGGGTGGCAAAGGCGGGTACGGCGTACGCGGTGGGGACGAAGCCGCGCAAGCGGTCGGCGACCGTTGCGCGCAGCGTAGCCAGGCCCGAGGCGTCAACCCCGACGTGTGGGTACACGGGACTCCCAGAGGCAGAGCTTCCATCACGTGCAGTGCGGAACCGTCACTCGTCGTAGTGAGTGGTGGGTTCCGGAATGCGTCTGAGGAGAATAACGCTTCGTACAGGCAGTGCTACACCCAGTTGCGTAAATCATCGATCACGTCGCTTCTGTGGCGACTACACGACGCATCAAGTAGCACATCGTGACCGGTTATTGATCGAATTGCTTCGGGATCTGCTTGCGGCCGCGACGGGTTGTGGTCGAGTGCGGGTAACCCGACTGGCGGGAGAGGCCGCCGGCGCCGGGTCCCGATCGACGGCAGGGGCCGGGCGTGGCCCGGCCCCTGTGGATCACCCGCGGCGTGGGGTCAGCGGCGGCGGCGGTGCAGTGCGACGGCCGCCGCGGTGCCGCCGGCGAGGGCGCCGACGCCGGCGGCGGCCGGGATGCCGACCTTGGCTGCCTTGCGGCCGGTCCGGTAGTCGCGCAGCCGCCAGTCCAGGGCGCGGGCGTGCTTGCGGAGCTTGGCGTCCGGGTTGATCGCGTACGGGTGCCCGACCAGGGACAGCATCGGGATGTCGTTGTGCGAGTCGCTGTACGCGGCACAGCGGGCCAGGTCCAGGCCTTCGGCCGCGGCCAGGGCGCGTACCGCCTCCGCCTTCGCGGGGCCGTGCAGCGGTTCGCCGACGAGGCGCCCGGTGTAGACGCCGTCGACGGATTCGGCGACGGTGCCGAGTGCGCCGGTCAGGCCGAGGCGGCGGGCGATGATCGTGGCGGTCTCCACCGGGGCGGCGGTGACCAGCCAGACCTTCTGGCCGGCGTCGAGGTGGGCCTGGGCCAGTGCGCGGGTGCCGGGCCAGATGCGGTCCGCCATGTACTCGTCGTAGATCTCCTCGCCGATCGACATCAGCTCGGAGACGCGGTGGCCCTTGACGATGGACAGGGCGCTGTCGCGGGCGTCCTGCATGTGTTCGGGGTCCTCGACGCCGGCCAGCCTGAACCAGGCCTGCTGCCAGGCGAACCGGGTGAGCTCGCGGCGCTCGAAGAACTTCCGTTTGTACAGCCCGCGGCCGAAGTGGAAGATCGCCGCGCCCTGCATGACGGTGTTGTCGAGGTCGAAGAAGGCGGCGGCCCGGTCGTCGCCGACGACGGGGAACTCGGGTTCCCCGTCCTGCGCGGCGCCGTCCTCGGTGCCGGCGGACTGCTCGGCGGCGAGCGACGACTTCCGCGCCGCCTCCGCCGCTGCCTCGCCTGCCAGCACGCTCCGTGCTGTCGCGGAACGCCTACGGGGTGTGAGCCATCCAAGAGCGGCCATGCCGTGAGCATAGCCAGTCGGCCCGGTTCTTCCCGCCCTGCCGGGATGCGGGGGCGTGAACTCTCGGGGACCGATTTGTTAAACGGGCGATTCCGGTCGTACCGGAAGAAGTGCGGCACCGGCCCGGCGGCGGCGCAGAATGAAGGGCATGAGTGCCCTGTTGCGTCGTAGGAAGAAGAATCCCGCCGACCGTGTGGTGACCCTTGTCGGGAAACCCGGGTGCCACCTCTGTGACGATGCCAGGGTGGTGGTGCGGGCGGTCTGCGAGGAGACCGGCGCTTCGTGGGAGGAGAAGGACATCACCCGGGACGAGGAGCTGCACCGGGAGTACTGGGAGCAGATTCCCGTGGTCCTCATTGATAACGAACAGCACACGTTCTGGCGGGTGGACCCGGCAAGACTGCGCAGTGCGCTGCTTTCCTGAGTGAAACCCGGTTACCATCGTGGGCGTTTTGAGTGGTCTCGGGGGCGTGGCTGTGAGGAGTGTGTACCGCTTTGCCCCCTTCGGGCCTGCAACGGGCTGATGCGATCCATGGTTCCTGGATCGCGCGGCGAATGCGCGTGACCCCGGTCACTTTGACCGGACAAAACGGACACTATCTTTGTGCACGCGTTCACAAAGACATAGCCTGCATTCGACGGGGCGGTCCTGGGACATACGGCCGCCTGCAGCCCCGCTCATCCCGCAGGAGCACCGTGGCAACTGGCCGAAATCACCGACCGGCGACCCGTAGCCGAGGAATTCCCGAGGCCACCGTCGCCCGACTTCCGCTGTATCTCCGCGCACTGACCGCGCTCTCCGAGCGTTCGGTCCCCACGGTCTCCTCCGAGGAGCTCGCCGCGGCGGCAGGGGTCAATTCCGCGAAGCTGCGCAAGGACTTCAGCTATCTCGGCTCGTACGGGACGCGCGGCGTCGGCTACGACGTCGAGTATCTCGTCTACCAGATCTCCCGTGAGCTCGGCCTCACCCAGGACTGGCCGGTCGCCATCATCGGTATCGGCAACCTCGGTGCCGCACTCGCCAACTACGGCGGCTTCGCCTCCCGCGGCTTCCGGGTCGCCGCGCTGATCGACGCCGACCCCGCGATGGCCGGAACGCCCGTCGCCGGGATCCCCGTCCAGCACGCCGACGACCTGGACCGCATCATCAGCGAGAACGGCGTGTCGATCGGTGTGATCACCACCCCGCCCGGCGCGGCCCAGCAGGTCTGCGACCGGCTCGTCGCCGCGGGCGTCACCTCGATCCTGAACTTCGCCCCGACCGTGCTCTCGGTGCCCGAGGGCGTCGACGTGCGCAAGGTCGACCTCTCCATCGAGCTGCAGATCCTCGCCTTCCACGAGCAGCGCAAGGCCGGCGAGGAAGCCGCCGCGGACAACGGCCCCGACCCTGCCGCGCCGCCCGTGCGCGCCACGACCGGCAGCCGGAAGGGACCCGACGGGGACATGCCCGCCGTGATGCCGGCATGAGTCTCCTTCTCGTCGGGCTGAGCCACCGCAGCGCCCCCGTCTCCGTACTGGAGCGGGCCTCGCTGTCGGCCGACACGCAGGCCAAGCTGCTGCAGGACGCCCTCGCGGCCGAGCCCGCGGCCGAGGCCGCCGTCCTCGCCACCTGCAACCGCATCGAGCTGTACGCCGACGTGGACAAGTTCCACGCGGGCGTCGCCGAGCTGTCCACCCTGCTCGCCCAGCACAGCGGCGTCGGTCTGGACGAGCTCACTCCGTACCTCTATGTGCACTACGAGGACCGGGCCGTCCACCACCTCTTCTCGGTGGCCTGCGGACTGGACTCGATGGTCGTGGGCGAGGGCCAGATCCTCGGCCAGATCAAGGACGCGCTGGCGCTGGGGCAGGAGCTCCACACCGCCGGCCGGCTGCTGAACGACCTCTTCCAGCAGGCCCTGCGGGTCGGCAAGCGCGCCCACAGCGAGACCGGGATCGACCGGGCCGGGCAGTCGCTCGTCACCTTCGGCCTGGAGCAGCTCGCCGACGGGCGCGACCCCGGCGACTGGGCGAAGGGCAAGCGCGCCCTGGTGATCGGCGCGGGCTCGATGTCCTCGCTGGCCGCCGCGACCCTGGCCCGTACCGGAGTCGCCGAGATCGTCGTCGCCAACCGCACCCGGGCCCGCGCCGACCGGCTGGTGGAGATCCTCAACCAGGCCGACGGTACGGGCGTGGCCGCCCATGCCGTGGAGATGGCCGCGGTCTCCGACGAACTGACACGTGCCGATGTCGTCGTCTCCTGCACCGGTGCCACCGGTCTCGTGCTGAGCGCCGAGGCCGTCGCCGGGGCGCTCGGACTGGACTTCGACGCCGCGCGGCCGGCGTCCGCCGCGCCCGTGTCCGCGCCGCCCGCCGAGCCGGATCAGCACGCCGCGTGGGTGGAGAACGGTTTTTCCACCGCGACCGCGCAGGAGCGCGCCGTACGCCGACGGGGCACCGTGCCCGCCCAGTCCACCGGCCCCGTCCGGCTCGCCCTGCTGGACCTCGCGATGCCGCGTGACATCGACGGGGGCACGGCCCGCCTCGACGGTGTGCGCCTCGTCGACATCGAGTCGCTCGCCGAGGCGTCCGCGGACGCCCCGATGGCCGCCGATGTGGACCAGGTGCGCACCATCGTCGCCGACGAGGTCGCCGCCTTCGGTGCCGCCCAGCGCGCCGCCCACGTCGCTCCCACCGTCGTCGCCCTGCGCACGATGGCCGCCGGAGTGGTCGCGGGCGAGATCGCGCGGCTGGACGGACGCCTCCCCGACCTGGACGAGAAGCAGCGCGCCGAGATCTCGCAGACCGTGCGCCGCGTCGTCGACAAGCTCCTGCACGCGCCCACCGTGCGGGTCAAGCAGCTCGCCAGCGAGCCCGGCGGCGCCGGGTACGCCGATGCGCTGCGAGAACTCTTCGACCTCGACCCGCAGACGGTCGCCGCCGTCTCCCGGGCAGACCTGAACGACCCGAATCGAGGGCGGTCATGACCGACAACTCACCCCTGGGCGCGGGGGCCACCAAGCCGCTGCGGCTGGGGACCCGGCGCAGCAAGCTCGCCATGGCGCAGTCCGGCCTCGTCGCCGACGCGGTCAGCGAGGTGACCGGGCGCGCCGTCGAACTCGTCGAGATCACCACGTACGGGGACACCTCCAAGGAGCACCTCGCGCAGATCGGCGGGACCGGTGTGTTCGTCGCCGCGCTGCGCGAAGCGCTGCTGCGCGGCGAGGTGGACTTCGCCGTCCACTCGCTCAAGGACCTGCCGACCACGCCGCACGAGGGCCTCGTACTGGCCGCCGTGCCGGTGCGCGAGGACCCGCGCGACGCGCTGGTGGCGCGCGACGGGCTGACCTTCGAGCAGCTGCCGTCCGGCGCCCGCATCGGCACCGGATCGCCGCGCCGCATGGCGCAGCTCAACGCGTACGCCCGCGGCCACGGCCTCGACATCGAGACCGTGCCGATCCGCGGCAACGTCGATACGCGTATCGGATTTGTACGAAGCGGTGAACTCGACGCGGTGGTACTCGCCGCGGCCGGGCTCAGCCGCCTCGGACGGAGCGGTGAGGTGACCGACTTCCTGTCGGTCGACACCGTTCTGCCCGCTCCCGGCCAGGGAGCACTGGCGATCGAGTGCGCTGCCGCCAGCGCCGACCTCGCCGCCGCGCTCGCCGAGCTCGACGACCCGTACACCCGGGCCGCCGTGACCGCCGAGCGTGCCCTGCTCGCCGCCCTGGAGGCCGGCTGCTCCGCACCTGTGGGTGCGCTGGCCGACCTCCTGGCCGACGGTCAGGCTGTCAACGAACTGCGCCTGCGCGGTGTCGTCGGTTCCACCGACGGTTCCTCGCTGGTGCAGCTGTCCACCACCGGTCCCGTCCCCACGTCGCACGACGACGCGGCGGCCCTCGGTCGCGAACTCGCGGCCGAGATGCTTGCCAAGGGTGCGGCCGGTCTTATGGGGGAGCGAGCACTTTGAGCCCCAACGGCCCCGCCGCATCCGATTTCCCGGTCCTGTCCGCAGGGCACGTCACCTTCCTCGGCGCCGGTCCCGGCGACCCGGGACTGCTGACTCTGCGCGCCGTCGAGGCGCTTGCGAGCGCGGACGTTCTTGTCGCCGAGCCGGACGTTCTCGGCGTCGTCCGCTGTCATGCGCGGGCAGGCGTAAGCACGCCTGAACTGACGGTTGTTGACGCGCAGTCAACAGCCGCCGGGGTACCCGTTCTCAGGGATGCGGCCAATCTTGTCATGGAGGCCGCGAAGGGCGGCAGGCGGGTCGTCCGTGCCGTCTCCGGTGATCCCGGACTGGACGGCAACGCGGGCGGCGAGATGCTGGCCTGCGCCGCCGCCGGCATTCCCTTCGAGGTCGTTCCCGGCGTCGCCAACGTCGTGGGGGTGCCCGCGTACGCCGGGGTGCCGCTGCGTGACGCCCAGGGCGCGGACGTCCGGTTCATCGACGCCCGTACCGCGTCCGACCGCTGCTGGAGCGAGGTCGGCGCGAGCGACGCCACCTGCGTCATCTCGACGTCGCTCGACTCGGTGGCCGCGGCCGCCGGCGAGCTGGTCTCGGCGGGCCGCAAGCCCGACACCCCGCTGACGGTGACCGCCGCCGGTACGACGACGCGCCAGCGCACCTGGACGGCGACGCTCGGCACGATCGCCCAGGTCTTCAAGCAGGGCAAGATCCTGCCCTCGCCGGACGGGCACCAGCCCGTCATAGCCGTGGTCGGGGAGCGAAGCTCTGCCGCCCAGCGCGACCAGCTGGCGTGGTTCGAGTCCAAGCCGATGTTCGGCTGGAAGGTGCTCGTACCGCGGACGAAGGAGCAGTCCGCTTCTCTCTCCGACCAGCTGCGTTCGTACGGCGCGGTGCCGCACGAGGTCCCGACGATCGCCGTCGAGCCGCCGCGTACGCCCCAGCAGATGGAGCGCGCGGTCAAGGGCCTGGTCACGGGCCGCTACGAGTGGATCGCCTTCACCAGCGTCAACGCCGTGAAGGCCGTCCGGGAGAAGTTCGAGGAGTACGGGCTCGACGCCCGTGCCTTCGCCGGGATCAAGGTCGCGGCCGTCGGCGAGCAGACCGCCGCCGCGCTCGTCGACTTCGGTGTGAAGCCGGACCTGGTGCCGTCCGGTGAGCAGTCCGCCGCCGGTCTGCTGGAGGACTGGCCGCCGTACGACCCGGTCTTCGATCCGATCGACCGTGTCTTCCTGCCGCGTGCCGACATCGCCACCGAGACGCTGGTGGCCGGGCTCATCGAGCTCGGCTGGGAGGTCGACGACGTCACCGCGTACCGCACGGTCCGCGCCTCGCCGCCGCCCGCCGACACGCGTGAGGCGATCAAGGGCGGCGGTTTCGACGCGGTGCTCTTCACCTCGTCCTCGACCGTGCGCAACCTCGTCGGCATCGCCGGCAAGCCGCACAACGTGACGATCATCGCGTGTATCGGCCCGGCCACGGCGAAGACCGCCGAGGAGCACGGTCTGCGCGTGGACGTCCTGTCCCCGGAGCCCTCGGTGCACAAGCTGGCCGAGGCCCTCGCCGAGTTCGGTGCGCAGCGCCGGGACGCGGCGAAGGAGGCCGGTGACCCGGTGACGCGGCCCAGCGAGCGCCGTCCGGGTGCGCGGCGGCGTCGTACGACGACCTGATCCGGCGTGCTGTGTGCGGGGCCCGGCCGCTTCTTCGTGAAGCGGCCGGGCCCCGTCCGTTCTCCCGGCCCTCTTTTTCCGGCAGAGGTGTCGGTAAGAGCGTGATGTGTACGGGTCTAGTCTCGAAGGATGACTGTGTACGGAAACTTCCCCGGCTCACGCCCCCGGCGGCTGCGGACGACTCCTGTGATGCGGCGGATGGTCGCCGAGACACGGCTCGACCCGGCGAATCTGATCCTGCCCGCCTTCGTGCGCGAGGGCATCGACGCGCCGGTCCCCATCTCGGCCATGCCCGGCGTGCAGCAGCACACCCTGGACACCCTGCGGAAGGCCGCGGTGGACGCGGTCTCGGCGGGCGTCTCCGGGATCATGCTGTTCGGTGTGCCGCTGGAGGAGAAGAAGGACGCCCGCGGCACGGCGGGCACCGACCCGGACGGCATCCTCCAGCTCGGTCTGCGGGCGGTGCGCGAGGAGGTCGGTGACGATCTCGTCGTCATGTCCGACCTCTGTCTGGACGAGACCACCGACCACGGCCACTGCGGTGTGCTGACCGAGGACGGCCGGGTCGACAACGACGCGACGCTGGAGCGGTACGCGGAGATGGCCCAGGTCCAGGCCGACGCGGGCGCCCATGTGGTGGGCCCCAGCGGCATGATGGACGGCCAGGTCGGCGTGATCCGTGACGCGCTGGACCAGACCGGGTACGAGGACGTGTCGATCCTCGCGTACACGGCGAAGTACTCCTCCGCGTTCTACGGCCCGTTCCGCGAGGCCGTCGGCTCCTCGCTCAAGGGCGACCGCAAGACGTACCAGCAGGACCCGGCCAACCTCCGTGAGTCGATGCGCGAGCTGGCGCTCGACCTTGCCGAGGGTGCGGACATGGTCATGGTCAAGCCGGCCGGACCCTACCTCGACGTCCTGGCGAAGGTCGCGGACTCGGTGGACGTGCCGGTCGCCGCGTACCAGATCAGTGGCGAGTACTCGATGATCGAGGCCGCCGCGGAGAAGGGCTGGATCGACCGGGACGTGGCGATTCTGGAGAGCCTGACGGGCATCCGGCGGGCCGGGGCGCAGATGATCCTGACGTACTGGGCGACGGAGGTCGCGCAGCGGCTGGGCCGCCGTTAGGGCTCCTGCCCGGCCCTGGGTACGGGGATGGCGCGCGGCCGGCCGCGCTCAGGGCCAGTCGATCAGGGCGGCGAACGCCACGTAGGCGACGACCACCGTGGCAGGTGCGAGCACGGCGGCCGGGACGGCGGCCGGCGGTCGGCGGATGCTGAGTACCCAGCTCGCGACCACCAGCAGCAGTGACAGCACGAGGCCGCAGGAGAGCACCGGCGAGGCGATGTCGAAGCTTGCGTCGAAGCGGTCGGACTGGGCGTCCGAGCAGGAGTCGCATGCCATCGGCGAGAGCGCGCTGAAGAAGAGGGCGACGAGCGCGAGCGGCAGCGTCACCAGTGTGGAGATCAGTGCGGCGATCCACGTGCGCGGACGCCGGGGAGTCAGGGTTTCCTCGGGCATGCGTACGATTCAACTCGGTCCGGGCGGACGCCACATGAGTTGTCGTACTCAGTCCGGCCGCAACGGCCGGGCATGGTGGCTGAGTGCCCCCCGGGCAGTCACCTGGCGGACGGCACGCACGTGAAGTGCGTGAAGTCCCGCCCGGCCCGTGACGTACTCCGGGCGCGGGGCGGGACTTCTGCGTAACCGGCTACTTTCCGGTGGCGTAGGACGTCCAGATGCGGAGCGGGAGGGCGTTGCCGCGCTCCGTGTCGTCGCCGCCCACGCCCTGCATTCCCAGCAGTTGAGGGGTGCCCGGCTTGTTGCGGAACACCGTCACGGCCGTGGTCAGTCCCTCGGCGTGGCCGACGAACCAGGCCGACCTCATCCGGTCGTCCGCATCGGTCGCGCCGGCCGAGAGGTCGTCGAGGACGCTGGAACCGGAGAGCGCGTCGAACTGCCTGTCGCGCGCCAGCGACGTCCAGGCCGCGATCCCCAGGGTGTTCCTCACATCGTTCGCCACCGAGGCGTCCATCGCGCGCTGCGGCTCGGGCTTCCCGAAGCCCTCGACCGTCTCGCCGTCCCGCGTCATCCCGGTCACCGAGTAGGGATCGGCCCTGAGACCTTCGTTGTTGAAGGCGCCGTACGCGTCGGCCATCCTGACCGCGCTCGGTGTGGACGTGCCGAGGGGGAAGGACTTGTCCAGGCGGGCCAGGCTCTCCTCGTGCAGCCCGGCCGCGACCGCCAGCTCCTTCACCTTCTTCAGCCCGATCTGCTTGCCGAGCCGTACGAAGGTGACGCTGGCCGACCTGATCAGCGCGTCGCGCAGGGTCGTCTCCACCGTGACCTGCACCGGGGCGGGATGGGCGCCCGGCCGGTCCGTGGGCGTCAGCACGGGCGGGCGGCTCCTGACCAGACGCCCGGTGCTGTCATAGCCGCTGTCCAGGGTGATTCCGTCGCCGTTCTGAAGGGCCGCGGCCAGCACGAAGGGCTTGAAGGCCGAGCCGACGGGGACGCCCGCGGTGTCGGCGTTGTTGGCGAAGCGGGTGGTCGCGTCCGCTCCGCCGTACACCGCGACCACGGCCCCGTCAGTGGGCCGCACGGATGCGGCGCCGACCTCGACGTACTTGTCGGCGGAGCGCTTCTCGGGGGCGAGGTCGCGCTTGCGTATGCTCCGCACGGCCCGCTCCAGCTGCCGCACCCTGTCCTTCTCGAAGGTGGTGTGCACCCGGTAGCCGCCCCGGGCGAGGTCCTTGGCCGTGAGACCCGAGCGCTTCTTGATGTACTTGTTGGCGATGTCGACGAGGTAACCCGTCTGGCCGCCGAGGCTGGTCGGCTTGACGGCCTTCAGCGGCTCGGGGAACTTCGTGTAGGTGTCCCGTTCGGCCTGCGTCATCATGCCGATCGCGACCTGCCGGTCCAGGACCCACTTCCAGCGGTCGACGGCGCGCTCGTGGTTGCCCTTGCCGCCGGCGGGATCGTACTCCTCCGCACCCTTGAGCAGCGACGCGAGCACCGCCGTCCGGCTGGGGTCGAGCCGCTTCGCGGGGATGCCGTAGTACGTGACCGCCGCTGCCTGGATGCCGTAGGCGCCGCGGCCGAACCAGCTGGTGTTCAGATATCCCTGGAGGATCTTCTCCTTGCTCTGCTGGTTGCTCAGCTTGATGGAGATGAAGAACTCCTTGAACTTCCGGGACGCCGACTGCTCCTGGCTGAGGTAGGTGTTCTTCACGTACTGCTGGGTGATGGTGGAACCGCCCTGCGTTTCACCGCCCTTGACCATACTGACGGCCGCGCGGGCGATGCCCGTCAGCGATACCCCCTGGTCGGAGTAGAAGGTCTCGTTCTCGGCGGCGATGACCGCGTGCTCCATCGAGTCGGGTATGTCGTCGAGCGTGACGTTCTGCCGGTTGACCGCGCCCACGCTCACCAACTGGCTGCCGTCCGCCCAGTAGTAGACGGTGCCCTGCCGGCGCGCCTCGGAGTTCTCGTCGGGTATGTCGACCGACACGTACACCGCGGCGAACAGCCCGGCCAGCGCACCGGCTCCGAGCAGGACCCCGCTCAGCATCTGTCGCCACGAAGGGACCCAGCGACGCCAGTTGGTTCTCCCCCGGCGGGGATAGTCGACTCGGCGCCCTTGCGGGCGTTTCGGGCGGATGGTGCGGATGGGGCGTCGGGGCATGCTTCAGCTCCTGGTTCACCGTCCGCGGCGGGGGCGCGGACTTGTGAGAGGAGATGTTCCGGATCACGAGCAGGTTGTCTGGAGCCCGACGGGAATTCGACAGCTCAGGCCGCCGGTTGGGGCCCCGGGCCGCGAGGATGCGGGCCGCTCCCTCGCCCCGGTGTCCGTGACCACGGAGGAGCGCTGTCCCCGGTGGTGCGCCTCAGTCCCACCAGAACGACCAGGTCTCCCGGCCCAGCAGCGCTTCGGCCGCGTACTTCTCCAGGCTGTCCAGCGCGGACTGCTCGACGTTGTCCGGGCAGAACGCGAAGTGCTCGGCGGCCAGGGCCAGCGCCTCCGCTTCCGTGGTGGGCGGGCGCGCCACGCTGACGGTCAGGGTGTCGAAGCCGAGCGCCAGGACCCGTATGCCGAAGCGGTCCTCCCAGGAGCGGAGCACCGCGCAGAGCCGGGCCACGTCGTTCTCGTGGTTGAGCGGCCCGCTCCAGCCGATCGCCGCCGGGATGTCCGCACTGCGCCTCGCCGGAACGAGCGCCGGCCGGGCACCGGCCTGCCCCATGCCGTCGTCGGTGAGCATGTCCGCCATCTCGGCCGCCAGCTCCTCCGGGCTGTCCGGGCCCTCGGCCAGGGGTACGGGCGCCAGCCCGGGCCAGGCGTTCTCGGTGTCGAGCTCGTCCTGCGCGTACGCGTCCCAGACCTCGCTCAGGACGTCCTCGGCGTCATGGTCGCCGGGGTACGAGGTGCCGGCCGGATCGAGGTCCCACGCCTCGGGTCCCTGGTCGCGCCTGCCGCGGTCGATGAGCACGGGCAGCAGCCCGAGGCCCCGCCCCGCATCGCGCAACGAGGCCCAACTGCCGGGGGTCGCGGGCCCGTCCGCGTACCAGAGCAGCGGTTCGTGCCACGGCCCGTCGGTCGTGGCGTCCACGAGTGCGCCGGGCGGGAGTTCAAGCCCTGACGTGGCCAGGGACGGGAGCGGGTTCGGAAGCGTCGCCATGTCGAGGAGCGTACGGGCGGCCACTGACAACGGGTCGCCCAGCAACCGATGTGCGCGGCGAAGACCGTCCAGGCGGCGGGGGTGAGGATGAGGATGAGTGTGGGGTTCTGCGGGGTGATGGTCCGGGTCAGGACCGGGTCAGCCGGTCGGTGAGGTCGACGGCTTCGCGCACGTCCTCGTCCGGGTCCTGGGACAGGCGCCGGAGCAGCGAGTCGACGCCGGGGGTCGACCAGCCGGCCACCGCCTCGACCAGGGCAGTCCGGACGCCGGCGTCGGGGTGGCCGGCGAGGTGGGCCAGTTGGGCGAGCGGGCCGCGTCGGCGCATTCCGAGCCAGTGGAGCGCCGCGCACAGCTGGACGCCGTCGCCCGGGTCGCCGGCTTCGGCGATCCGTTTGAGGAGTACGGGAGTTGCGGGCGCCGGGCCGTCGAGCGGGTGCGGTCGGCGGCGGCGCAGGCGCTGCGATCCGTACTCGCCGCGTACCCGGCAGCCGTAACAGGTGCAGGGCGCCTTGCCGTTGGCGTCGGGGAAGTAGCGCCAGCCGGTGACCTGGCGGACCACGCGCACGCGGTGGATCTCGGCCCGGGTGGCGGCCCGGGGGAGGAAGACCTCCCAGCCGCGCGGGTCCTCCAGCGCGGCCACCCGGCGCACGGCGTCGCCCGCCGTGGTGGCGGTATGGGACCGGCCCGGACGGTTGCTGTAGTGGCCGACCGTGACGGGTTCGTCGTCCGGCAGCCTCAGTTGGACGGCGACGAGGCCGCGCGGGCCGCCGTGGCGGGCGAGCTCACGCAGCCACTGGTGGGTCAGCGTGTAGGAGGGCAGGACCGGGAAGCAGTACAGGCCCCTGTCGCCGTCCCGGCCGTGACTGGCGGCCCGTACCCCGGACTTCCGGATGCGGACCGCGTTCGCGGCGGTTGTCAGGTGGACGAACATGGCCATGGCCCCGATCGTAGGGGGAGGGGCGGGAGCGGGCACGGTCGGGGAGTGGGGCGGACTCGGGCCCGGATCGGCGGGTTCTCTGCCGTGGATCCCTGCCGTGTCCCTACGATCAACGCCATGAGAGCCTCTGCGACCTTCACCGTCACCTCGTTCGTCCCGGCCGGTCTGAAGCCCGAACCCGAGGTCACCACCGCGCTTCCCGTCGGCATCGCGACCATCGTGAAGAGCTTCGAGGGGGAGATCACGGGGCGTTCGACGACCCTGTTCACCGCCGCCTTCGACCAGGCCGCCGGCGTGGGCACGTACGTGGCGATGGAGTCCTTCGAGGGTGCGGTGGACGGCCGCGAGGGCACGTTCAACTTCGTGCACTCGGCCGCGACGAGCGGCGACGACCGCGTCAACGAGTTCTTCGCGATCGTGCCGTCCAGCGGAACCGGCGCACTGGCCGGCATCCGTGGGGGCGGCGGGCTGGCCGTCGACGGGGACGGCACGCACCGGATCTGGTTCGACTTCGACTTCGACGCGGACATTGACGCCGGCGCCGGTCCCAGGGACGGGAGTCAGTAGGTGAGCGCGTCGTCCATGCTCATCTGCCAGTAGGTGACGCTCAGGCTGTCGTCCACGAACACGCTCTTGGAGAGGGGCACCCTGACCTCCGGGCCGGTGTTGTCGGAGTTGCCGTCGCGGTTCTGGAAACTGACGCTCAGGTCCTTGGTGGAGTAGCCGTTCGAGCCGCTGCCGTCGCCCGCCGAGGTCATGACGCCGGCGTAGACGGACTGGCCCGGGTTGATGGTCGCCACCGCCTGCGGCTTGCTGTCCTCGAAGGTCTTCGGAACGGACTGGGCCTCGCCGAACCGCAGGTAGGGGTAGTAGTAGGCGTTGCAGGCCTTCGAGCCGGTGTTGGTCATCGTGAGCAGCATGTGGTTGACCGGCCGCTGCACCTCGGTCATCGCCAGCTTGGTGTTCGCTCCGGTGCAGGTCTCCGTGACCTTGCCGTCGCCCTTCGGCTTGGTCTTGGCCGTGCCGCCACCGGAGCCCGAGCCCGAGCCCGACCCCGAACCGGAACCCGAACCGGAATCCGAGCCCGAATCCGAGCCCGAACCGGCGGAGTCCTTGCCCTGGTCGGTGGCCGGGGTCCCCGAGCCCTTGTCGTCGGAGGCGCCGGAGCTCTCTGCCGGGGTCTGGGAGGACGAGCCGGCCGGAGTGGAGGCGCTGGGGCCGGCCGCCGCTTCGTCATCGCCCTGGCAGGCCGTCAGGGACAGGGATGCGATCAGGGCGACGGCCCCGAGGGCAGAGGTGCGGGCGGCGCGGCGGAAGCGAAGAGTACGCATGAGAGGCCTTTTCCGTTCGGAAGGTGTTGTGGAGTGTGGGGCGCCGCTTTGGCGCACCGGGAGCTGACAGATGTACTGGACAATGACGTGCGGTCAGAGGTGCCAGAGGAGCGCGATGACGGTTGCGACCGAGGCGATCAGAACTCCTGCGGCCACTGCGTCGGTCAGGCTGAGTTGAGTACGAGTACGCACGGCGGCTCCCGGGGACGGGCAGTTGGTGGATGTACGAGTCGCGCTGCTCGCCCTTGCCGGGGTGCTGCTGCGGTGTGTTCCCACATCGTGTCCGGTCCTCGAATCCGGTGGCAACGGTTGCCGGCCGGTACGGGACGCTGGAACGGAAATGTGGCCTCTGACCTGCGACGACATCACCTGCCTGGAACGCCGTTCCGGGAGGGTAGGAGAGGGGAACGGTCAGGGTGGGCACGGAGATCCAGGACTTCGCCGCATTGCTCAGGGGGCTGAAGGAGCGCTCGGGGCTGAGTTACGGAGCGCTCGCCCAGAAGCTGCACATGAGCACCTCCACGATCCACCGGTACTGCAACGGTGACGCGGTCCCGCACGACTACGCGCCGGTCGAACGGTTCGCGCGCGTGTGCCGTGCGCGGTCGGAGGAACTGGTGGCGCTGCACCGGCAGTGGATCCTGGCCGACGAGGCGAAGCGGCGGGGGGCCCGGAGGGCGGAGGCTGCCGGGGCGGTCGGGCCGGCGGCGGTGACGTCGGAGTTCGCGGCCTCGCCGCCGCCCGAGCCGGTGAACCGGCCGGAGCCGCGACAGGAGCCGGAGCCGGAGCCGGAACCGGTGACCTGGCCAGAACCGGAATCAGAACACGAGCCGGAACGGGAGCCGGTGCCGGGGCCGGTGCCGGTGCCGGGGCCACACTCGGAGTTGGTGCCGGTGCCCGTGCCGGAGCCGGATTCCGCTGCTGAGGATGTGACACCGGATGCGCGGCACGCCGGTCCCGCTCCGGTCCCTGGCCGGTTGTCCGGCAAGCGGCTGCGGGTCCTGCTCGCGGCCGTCGCGGTGGTGGCGCTCACCGTGCCCGCCGCGCTGGTGATCAGCAACTACTCGGGCGACCGTACACACGACGAGGGGATGGACAGGCCCCGCAGCAACTCACCGGCCACGCCGAGCCGGAGCGGCAGCGCGTCACCGTCACCGAGCCCTTCGAAACCCTCGCCGTCCGCCACCGGCGGCTCCGCGACGCCCTCCGCCACGGCCACGAGGTCCACCGGCCCCCGGGGGACGGACGGGAAGGGGAAGAAGAGCACCGGGTCCCAGGGGGTCCCGGTGACCGCCACCATCAGTTCGTACAACTGGGACTGGCCCTGCGGGCAGTACTTCCTGCTCGACCGGGATCCCCGGGGCATGCCGCCGGTGCCCGATGTCCAGGACAGGGCCAGGCGCAACTGGGCCGCACAGCTGGGCGGGGTGGACGGGGGCGGCATGCTGCTCGAACTCACCCTCCAGGGAGCTTCGCAGGAGGCGGTCGTACTGAACGCGCTCCATGTCCGGGTGGTCTCGCAGGCGCCGGCCAACGACTGGCCCGCGTACTCGATGGGGGAGGGCTGCGGGGGCGGCATCGCGCCGCAGACGTTCGACATCGACCTGGACGGCAGCCAGCCCGTCTCGCGGCCGGTCGCCGGTGAGGACGCCGGCAAGGTCGTTCCGGCGAAGAACTTTCCGTACCGGGTGAGCTCCACCGACGTTGAGGTGTTCCACCTCAACGCGCACACCGAGGGCCACGACGTGACCTGGTACCTGGAGCTGGAGTGGTCCAGCGGGGGCCGGAGCGGCACGGTGCGCATCGACGACAACGGCAAACCGTTCCGTACGGCAAGCATGAGGGACCGGCCCGTGTATGAGTACAGGTCCGATACGGCCGAGTGGGAGGACATCTCGGAGTCGCTGGAGGGCAACTGACGGCGGCCGGCGGGCCCGCACGCGGGAACGGGGCGGCGGGGCGGGGCCGGCGCGGGAATCCCGCGCCGGCCCCGCCCCGCCTTGTGCGTCAGGCCTGCTTGCGGCGGCGGGCCGCCACGACCAGGCCGGCGCCCGCGGCGAGTACCACCGCACCACCGATGACGATGGGGATCGTGCCGTTGCTGCCGGTCGAGGCCAGGTCGCCTTCATCGCCACCGGCGGCACCCGGAGTGGAACTGCCGGACGGGGCCGCTGTGGTGGGCGTCGCGGATCCGGACGGGCTGTCGGACCCGGTGGCGGTCGGGGACGGCGATGTCACCGGGGCCGACGGGGTGCCCGTCGCCGGCGGCGTCGTTCCGGGGGTGCCGCTCGGGGTGGTGGAGGGAGACGGGGTCTTTCCGCCGGGGGCCTCGGGGAGGCAGCCGGTGAAGGGGAAGTGGTGCGTCTCGGCCCCGCCCGAACCGTGCAGGGAGGCCACCCACACCGAACCGTTGACCGGTGCCGCCGTTCCCAGCTCCAGGTGGGCCTTGGGGGCGAGCACGCTGCCCGGCCAGGCGGCCTGACTGTTCTTCGTGATCTTGGTGGCGTCGGGGAAGTTCCACAGCAGCCTGGCCCGCACCTTGCCGTCGGACGCGCTCTGCAGCTTGTCGTCCAGGACGTAGTCCTGACCGCCCGCCAGGAAGAAGCCGGTGGTGCGGGCGGCCGCCATGTCGTACTCCTGGCCGCTGACGTTGACGATCGTCGTCGCTCCGGCCGGAACCTTGATGAAGACCTCCTTGGCCTTCTCCAGCTGGTCCGCCGGTACCGAGAAGACGTTACGGCCGCTGTCGCCGCCCTCCAGCGTCAGCCGGTTCCCGTCGAGCCGTACCCGGGCGCCGGAGGTCGCGGGCTCCTCGGCCAGCGCTGCGGAGTAGGACCCGAGCTTGGCGAACTCCGCCTCGAAGTCGATGAGGTCGGCCTTCTGGCTGAAGCTGCCGTTGTGGAGTTCGACGGCGCGGTCCGAGACCTTGCCGCCGACGGCCGCGTTGCCCTTCATCACGACGGTGGCCGAACCACCGTTGAGCAGGTTGCCGCGGACGACGAGCGACGCCCGGCCGGGCAGGGCGTCGACCTCGGCGGCCGACAGCTCGTTGGCGACGCTGAACCCGCCCCGGAAGTCCGCGTTGCCGCCGACGGCCACGGCACCCTCCGCGTCGGGGGAGTGGGTGTCGTCCCCGAGGACGAACTCGCCGTACTTACCGGCGATTCCGAACGCGTCGGTGGTGCAGTCCGTCGTGGCGGGGGTGGCCTGGGCGGCCGGTGCGACGGTGAGCCCGAGTACCAGGGCGCCGCCGAGTGCCGCGAGGGCAGCAGTGGTGGGTATACGCATGATGCGTGGTTCTCCTGCGCAGCAGTTATGAAAGTTCCGTGGAGACTTCGGTCATGATTTCCCTACATATGAAAATTGGTCAAGTCCAATGACGGAACCCGCCGGGAACCCGTCCGCCGTGCGGCCGGGCCGAGCAGCCGGAGACGGAACGAGGGCGGGGCCCGGCTCACCGAAGTGTGCCGGGCCCCGCCCTCGTCGTCCGCGTGTGCGGCGGTGGCGACTCTCAGAGCCGCTCGGGGGTCCTGATGCCGAGCAGCGCCATGCCCCGGTGCAGGGTGCGGGCGGTGAGCTCGACGAGGAAGAGCCGGTTCTCCACGACCTCGGCCGGGTTGTCGTCGCTCAGCACCTGGCACTGGTCGTAGAACGTGGTGAGGTGCGAGGCGAGCTGGTAGAGGTACGCGGCCAGCTTGTGCGGCTCGTAGCCGGCCGCCACCTCGGACAGAACTTCGCCGAACTGGTCCAGGTGCAGACCCAGCGCCCGCTCGGCCGGGGCCAGTTCCAGCTCCGGGTGCGCGACCGGCTTCGCGTCGCCGGCCTTGCGCAGGATCGACCGGATCCGGGCGTACGCGTACTGGAGGTACACCGACGTGTCGCCGTGCAGCGACACCATCTGGTCCAGGTCGAACTTGTAGTCCCGCACGGCCGAGGTCGACAGGTCGGCGTACTTCACGGCGCCGATGCCGACGTACCGGCCGTTCTCGACGATCTCCTCCTCGGAGAGACCGATCTTCTCGGCCTTCTCCCGGACCACGGCCGTAGCCCGCTCGACCGCCTCGTCCAGCAGGTCCTCCAGTCGGACGGTGACACCCTCACGGGTCTTGAACGGCTTGCCGTCCTTGCCGAGGAGCGTGCCGAACGCGAGCTGGTGCGCCTTGACGTGCTCGTTCAGCCAGCCCGCCCTGCGGGCCGTCTCGAAGACCATCTTGAAGTGCAGGGACTGCCGCGAGTCCACCACGTACAGCAGGCTGTCCGCCTTGAGGTTCTGCACCCGGTCGCGGAGCGCGGAGAGGTCGGTCGCCGCGTAGCCGTAACCGCCGTTCGTCTTCTTGACGATCAGCGGGGTCGGGTTGCCGTCCGGTCCCTTCACGTCGTCGAAGAAGACGCAGAGCGCACCCTCGGAGCGGACGGCGACGCCCGTCTCCTCCAGGATCCGGCAGGTCTCCTCCAGCATGTCGTTGTAGCCGGACTCGCCGATGATGTCGGGGTCGCTGATCTCCATGTCGAGCTTGTCGAAGACGGAGTAGAAGTAGATCTTCGACTCGTCGACGAACCGCTGCCACATGGCGAGCGTCTCCGGCTCACCGGCCTGGAGCGCGACCACCCGGTCCCGCGAGCGGGCCTTGAACTCCTCGTCGGAGTCGAAGAGGACCCGCGAGGCCTTGTAGAGCCGGTTGAGCGAGGACATGGCGGCCTCGCCGTCGGCCCCGTCACCCTCGCCGCCGTCGTGGTTCAGCTCGTCGGGGTGCTCGATCAGATACTGGATGAGCATGCCGAACTGGGTGCCCCAGTCGCCGATGTGGTGCCGCCGGACGACGGACTCGCCGGTGAACTCCAGGATCTGCACCATCGCGTCGCCGATCACGGCGGACCGCAGGTGACCGACGTGCATCTCCTTGGCCACGTTCGGCTGGGCGTAGTCGATGACGGTGGTGCCGGCGGCGCTGTTGTACGGCACGCCGAGCCGGCCCCCCTCGTCCGCGGCGCGCGCGGCGAGCGTCTCGATGATCGCCTTGTCCGAGAGCGTGATGTTCAGGAACCCGGGCCCCGACACCTCGATGTCCTTGATCAGGTCCGTCGCCGGGAGGGCGGCCGTGACCTGGGCGGCCAGCTCGCGCGGGTTGCCCTTGAGCTTCTTGGCGAGCGCCAGGATGCCGTTGGCCTGGAAGTCGGCCCGGTCGCTTCGGCGCAGCAGCGGGTCCGCGGTGCCGGCATCCGGCAGCGCTGCCGTCAGGGCGTCCGCCAGCTGCTGCTGGAGCGTGGAAGCGAGGGAATTGACCGAGCCGTGCTCAGGCATGGGACGGGCTGCCGTTTCCGTAGGGGTACAAGGGATGACCCCAAGTATCCCACGGCCTGTAAAGCCGTTTTCGCGCTGTGGGCGGTACCTGGGAGAATGAGGATCGCCCCTATGAGTCCTACAAGAGAGAAGGACGTGCCGACCGTGGCTCAGAGTCAGAGCAGCACCGAGACCGACTGGGTCTCCCGCTTCGCGGACGAGGTCATCGCCGAATCGGAGCGTCGTGCGCCTGGCAAACCGGTCGTCGTCGCGTCCGGTCTCTCGCCGTCGGGCCCGATCCACCTGGGCAACCTCCGTGAGGTCATGACCCCGCACCTGGTCGCCGACGAGATCCGCCGCCGCGGGTACACCGTCCGGCACCTGATCTCGTGGGACGACTACGACCGCTACCGCAAGGTCCCCAACGGGGTCGAGGGCGTCGACGCGTCCTGGGCCGAGCACATCGGCAAGCCGCTGACCTCGGTGCCCGCCCCGGCCGGATCCGCGTATCCGAACTGGGCCGAGCACTTCAGGGCCGCCATGACGGCGGCCCTGGACGAGCTGGGTGTCGAGTACGACGGAATCAGCCAGACGGAGCAGTACCGGGCGGGGACGTACCGCGAGCAGATCCTGCACGCCATGCGCCACCGCGCGGACATCGACGCCGTCCTGGACCGCTACCGGACCAAGAAGGACCCGGCGGCGGGCGGTGCCAAGGGCGGCAAGAAGCCGCAGCAGAAGAAGGTCGACGAGGCCGAGCTGGAGGCCGAGGCGGGCTCCGGCGCGGCGAGCGAGGACGACGGCAGCGGCGGCTCGGCCGGTTACTTCCCGTACAAGCCCTTCTGCGGCAACTGCGAGAAGGACCTGACGACGGTCACGTCGTACGACGACGAGAGCACCGAGCTGAACTACACCTGCTCGGCCTGCGGCTTCGCCGAAACGGTCCGGCTCAAGGAGTTCAACCGCGGCAAGCTGGTCTGGAAGGTCGACTGGCCGATGCGCTGGGCGTACGAGGGCGTGATCTTCGAGCCGAGCGGGGTGGACCACTCCTCGCCCGGGTCGTCGTTCGTCGTCGGCGGTCAGATCGTCCGCGAGATCTTCGACGGTGTGCAGCCGATCGGACCGATGTACGCGTTCGTCGGCATCTCCGGCATGGCGAAGATGTCCTCCTCCAAGGGCGGCGTGCCGACCCCGGCCGACGCGCTGAAGATCATGGAGGCGCCGCTGCTGCGCTGGCTGTACGCGCGCCGCAGGCCCAACCAGTCCTTCAAGATCGCCTTCGACCAGGAGATCCAGCGGCTCTACGACGAGTGGGACTCGCTGGAGCGCAAGGTCGCCGACGGCTCCGTGCTGCCCGCCGACGCCGCCGCGTACGCGCGGGCGATCGGGACGGCCGCCGGTGAGCTGCCGCGCACGCCGCGCCCGCTGCCGTACCGCACCCTCGCCTCGGTCGCCGACATCACGGCCGGGGCCGAGGACCAGACGCTGCGCATCCTCAGCGAGCTGGACCCCTCGAGCCCGCTGACCTCGCTGGACGAGGTCAGGCCCCGGCTCGACCGGGCCGAGAGCTGGATCACCACCCAGGTCCCGGCCGAGGCCCGCACCATCGTCCGCGACGAGCCGGACAAGGAACTCCTCGGCTCGCTGGACGAGCAGGGGCGCGAGTCGCTGCGGCTGCTCCTGGAGGGGCTGGACTCGCACTGGTCGCTGGACGGACTGACCACGCTCGTCTACGGCGTGCCGAAGGTCCTGGCCGGTCTGGAGGCCGACGCCAAGCCGACGCCCGAGCTGAAGACGGCGCAGCGGTCGTTCTTCGCGCTGCTGTACCGGCTGCTGGTCAGCCGGGACACCGGCCCGCGCCTGCCCACCCTGCTGCTCGCGGTCGGGGCCGACCGGGTGCGCAGGCTGCTCGGCGCGTAACCGCGTATGTACGAATGACGAAGGGCCGTCACCCGGTGATTCGGGTGGCGGCCCTTCGTCCGTGCTGGTGTGCTGGTGCCGGCCTGCCCGGGACGGGGAGGGGCGGGGCGCCGGCTCAGGCGATGTGGTCGGCCTCGAGCTCGGCGTGGTAGCGGTTCTTGAAGCCCTGGATGTGCTGCCGGAGCAGGGCCGTGCTGCGCGGATGCCGCACGTTCTGGCCGTCCGAGAGGTGTATGTCGAGGACCTCGATGCTGGGGTACGTGTTGTTCTCGGTCACGAACGCCGCGAAGACCTCGTAGGCGATCTCGTTGAACTCCGCGTCCTCCTGCGCCCACTCCTCGGCCCACTCCTCGGCGGCCTCGGCGACGGGCATCGGCTCCTCCTCGGCCGCCTCGGCCTCGGGCGCCGGCGGTGCCTGCTCGGTGCGGGGAGCGGGTACGGCGCCGATCGTGCCCACGTTGCCCAGCGGACGGGTACGGCCGCCGGGGCCCGACGGGATCATGACCGGGGTGGGCTCAAGACCATCGACGTACGTCGGGTTGTACGAACCCTCGTACGCGCCGTCCGGCACCTGCGCCGCGAACCACGGGCTCTCGTGCGCGGGCGGGCCGGCCTGATCCTGGGGCCACTCCTCAGCGGCGGGGTCGTGCGGCTGGGTCTGGGTCCGGAGGTGAGGCTGGGGCTGGTCGTGGCCCTGGGGGTGGTTCTGGCCCTGGCCCTGGCCCTGGCCCTGGCCCTGGCTCTGGTTCTGGGGGTGGGGCTGCGGCTGCTGGTGCTGTACGTGCTGCACGTGTTGTGCCTGTTGCACCGGTTGTGACTGGGGCTCGGTGTGCTGCTCCGGCCGGGCGGTGTGGGCGAGCTCGGGCTGCGGGGCCGCCTCCACGGCGGCCACGGCGGTCACGACGGCGGCCGGGGCCGGGGGCAGGAGAGCGGGTTCGATGCCGGCGGCGGCGAGTCCGGTGGGGCCGGTCTCGGCCAGCGGGACGCCGTACTTGGCGAGGCGCAGCGGCATCAGGGACTCGATGGGGGCCTTGCGGCGCCAGTTGCGGCCGAAGCGGGCCTGGAGGCGGGCCTGGTAGATCAGGCGGTCCTGTTCGAGTTTGATGACCTGCTCGTAGGAGCGCAGCTCCCACAGCTTCATCCGCCGCCACAGCTTGAATGTGGGGATGGGGGAGAGGAGCCAGCGGGTGAGGCGGACGCCTTCCATGTGCTTGTCGGCCGTGATGTCGGCGATGCGGCCCACGGCGTGGCGGGCGGCCTCGACGGAGACGACGAAGAGCACGGGGATGACGGCGTGCATGCCGACGCCGAGCGGGTCGGGCCAGGCGGCGGCGCCGTTGAACGCGATCGTCGCGGCGGTCAGCAGCCACGCCGTCTGACGCAGCAGCGGGAACGGGATGCGCATCCACGTCAGCAGGAGGTCCAGGGCCAGCAGGACGCAGATGCCCGCGTCGATGCCGATCGGGAAGACCAGCGAGAAGTCCCCGAACCCCTTCTGCAGGGCCAGCTCACGCACCGCCGCGTACGAGCCCGCGAAACCGATCGCGGCAATCAGCACCGCACCGGCCACGACGAGCCCGATCAGTATCCGGTGCGTGCGTGTCAGCTGCATCGCAGCCACCCGCGATCCCCTCCCCGTTTCTTCGTCCCCGACACCCGTTCCGGATGGCCGTCTTCGAGTTCTGGCGGGCACAGCCTGGCACATGCGGGTGCGGGGCGTCGCGCGGGGAGGGGCGAAGCCCGGTTCTCGGGCGAGGACCGGGCTTCGTGAAACCACGTTGGCGCAGGGGTGTTGGGGCCGTCAGCCGCTGTCAGCCGCCGTCGGTTGGCCTCCGCGGGCTTCCGCCGGTCGGTGCCGGACGCCGGACGGGCCTCAGTGCGAAGTCTTACGCGTGGCCTTGCTCGTGGTCTTGCCGGTGGCCTTGCTCGTGGACTGGTCCGAAGTCTTGCTCGTGGCCTTGCCGGTGGACTTGTCCGAGGCCGCGGGGGAGCTGCTCGCCTGCTTGCTCTCGTTGGCGGCGGCGACCGAGGCGACCGCCTCCCTGGCGGCCTTCTCGGCGCCCTTCAGGATGTCCGAGGCGGACGGGGTCTTCGCGCCCGCGTAGCCCGCGCCGTTGTAGGTGAGGGTGACGACGACGTTCCCCGTACGGGCGATGATCGTGGCGTACTCGAAGTCCTCACCCGTCTTGGCGAGGTCGTAGGTGACCTTGGTCGCCTGGTCTCCGATGGAGCTGACGGGAGCGGATTCGAGCTTCTTCGCACCCTCGGCCGACTTGGCCTTGGTGACCTGCTTCACGAAGTCCTCCCCGGCGCGTGCGGCGCCGCTGCCCAGGGCCTGGTCCGAGGTGAAGCGGGTGAAGCCGACGTCGAGCCAGCGGTACTGGGAGCCCTTGACGCCGTTGTCGTCGAGGCCGTTCCAGGAGCAGCTGCCACGGGCGGCGGAGTCGCTGGTCCTGCCCCGGGTGCCGTTCTTGCTCTTGGCCGAGGGGACCAGGGACTTGACCGTCTTCGCGGTGATCGACTTGCACGGTTCGGGCAGCTCGTCGAACTTCGCCGGCGCGACGCTCGCTTCCGACTTCGTCGCATCCGGCGCGGCGGACGCGGACGAATCCGCGTCCTTCTTGCTGTCGGAGTCCGACGAGCAGCCGGCGACGACGAGCATCACCGGAAGGGCGGCGCAGGCGAGTATGCGGGTGAGTCGCGGAGCTGATCGGTGCATGGTTCCTTCACTCGGATGGCGCGGCGGTCGTGCTGCCGGTCGGTGGGCGGTGGGCACGCGGCGGCGGACGGCCACCGACGGTTCCGGAGGGCCACGGTACGACGGACGGCCGCCGGATGCCGCCTCGGCCGTACGGGCCGCGGGGGCGGGCCGCGACCGGACACGGCGGGACGGAAAGGGCGTTACTCGCTGAAGGTGTCGACCAGGTTCCGGCCCAGTGCCTGGGCCTTCTCCTGCAGTTCCTTGCTGTCGGGGATCTCGGTGGAGAGGGCCGGCTGCGCCGTGTACTCGATGGTGACGATGACGTTCGATGTGCGGAATACCACGCTCACCGTGCGGTGCTGTGCGGTGGAACCTGCCCGGGTGAGCTGATCGTCCAGAAACGCGCTGTCGCCGAGCTCGCCGAGGATGCGGGGCTGGAGGTTCTCGGGGGAGCTGCCGCCCGTGGTGTCCTCGCCGTTCTTCCCGCCCGCGTCCGTGCCCTCGTCGGGGCCGGTGCTTGCGTCCGTGTCACCGTCGGCGCCCCCGTCTGCGCTGCCGTTCCCTGACGGGGAGTCCTCGGGGGAGTGCGAGGTCTGCTTGTCCGCTCCGGCGTCGTCGGGAACGACCGTGTCCGACGGCAGGTCGGCCGCGGCCTCCTTCTTCGCGTACACCTCGCGGGCGCGGTCGTCGTCGCTCACGGACGTGTCGTACGAGACGACGCGCTCGAAGTCGACGACGAGGCTGCGGGAGGCGTCGGGGGCGTCGGCCTTCCAGCGGCAGCCCACCCGGCGATCGGTGTCGAAGGTGCCGGTGGGGGCGCCCTCGTAGACCTTCTCCTGCTGGGCCTCGGGCAGTTCGGCGGCGCCCGGCAGGAGGTCCTTCAGGGTGGCGAGCGGAATGGAGCGGCAGGCCTCGGGAAGGGTGAGGTACTTGCCCGGAGGCGCGGCGGAGGTGGCCAGGGCGCCCGGCTTGCTGTCGGCGGCGGAATCACCTGTTCCGGTGCCGCTGCTGCTGCAGCCGGCGGCGAGTGCTGCCATGAGCACGGCGCCGGGTACGTACGCCATTCGTCGCACGGTCCTGGGCTCCCTTCGTGCGAAAAACGGTTGCCGCTCGATGACGGCCGGTGGACACAATGTGTATCGCACGCGCAGCCGTGAATGCCGGTCGACCGACTCATTTGCCGATCTTGGCACCGGTTTTGCGCTTTCAGACTTTTCGGGGGAATCGAGGGGCTATGTCGTATGTAGAGGTACCGGGTGCGAAGGTTCCCATCCGTATGTGGGCCGACCCGGCTTCGGTCGAGGACGTCGCGATGCAGCAGCTGCGCAACGTCGCCACCCTGCCCTGGATCAAGGGCCTGGCCGTGATGCCGGACGTCCACTTCGGCAAGGGCGCCACGGTCGGCTCGGTGATCGCGATGCACGGTGCGGTCTGCCCGGCGGCGGTGGGAGTGGACATCGGCTGCGGAATGTCCGCGGTGAAGACCTCGCTGACCGCCAACGACCTGCCCGGGGACCTGTCCCGGCTCCGGTCGAAGATCGAGCAGGCCATTCCGGTCGGCCGCGGGATGCACGACGAACCCGTGGACCCGGGCGGGCTGCACGGAGTCGCGGCGACCGGCTGGGACGACTTCTGGGGGCGGTTCGACGGAGTGGCCGATGCGGTCAAGTTCCGTCAGGAACGTGCCACGAAGCAGATGGGAACGCTCGGATCCGGAAACCACTTCATTGAGTTCTGTCTCGATGAGGCGGGTTCGGTCTGGCTGATGCTGCACTCCGGGTCCCGGAACATCGGCAAGGAACTGGCCGACTTCCACATCGGCCAGGCCCAGAAGCTGCCGCACAACCAGGACCTGGTCGACCGTGACCTGGCCGTCTTCATCGCGGACACCCCGCCGATGCAGGACTACCGCAACGACCTCTTCTGGGCGCAGGAGTACGCGAAGCGCAATCGCGCGGTCATGATGGCGCTCTTCCAGGACGTGGTCCGCAAGGAGTTCAAGAAGGCCAAGGTCGCCTTCGAACCGGTCATCTCCTGCCACCACAACTACGTGGCGGAGGAGCGGTACGAAGGCATGGATCTTCTGGTCACCCGAAAGGGGGCCATCCGGGCCGGCTCCGGTGACTTCGGGATCATCCCCGGCTCGATGGGTACCGGCTCGTACATCGTGAAGGGCCTCGGCAACGAGAAGTCCTTCAACTCGGCCTCGCACGGCGCGGGCCGGAAGATGAGCCGGAACGCGGCGAAGCGGCGTTTCACCACGAAGGACCTGGAGGACCAGACGCGGGGCGTGGAGTGCCGTAAGGACTCCGGCGTCGTGGACGAGATCCCTGGGGCGTACAAGCCGATCGAGAAGGTCATCGATCAGCAGCGCGACCTGGTCGAGGTTGTCGCCAAGCTGAAGCAGATCATCTGCGTGAAGGGCTGAGAACGGCCGGGCGGAGCTGAGAACGGCCGGGCGGAGCTGAGAACGGCCGGGCAGGGGTGAGGGTCGCGGGGGACCTCACTCCTGCCCGGCCGTTCCGTGTCCGAGGCGGGGCGGGCGGTCAGGCCGTGCGGTGGACCTTGGAGTTGGACGCCTGGGCCCGGGGGCGGACCACCAGGAGGTCGATGTTGACGTGGCTGGGGCGGGTGATCGCCCACGTGATCGTGTCGGCCACGTCGTCGGCGGTGAGGGGGGCGTCGACGCCCGCGTAGACCTTGGCGGCCTTCTCCGTGTCGCCGCGGAAGCGGGTGGTGGCGAACTCCTCCGTCTTGACCATGCCCGGGGCGACCTCGATGACGCGGACCGGGGTGCCGACGATCTCCAGACGGAGCGTCTCGGCCAGAACGTGCTCGCCGTGCTTGGCGGCCACGTAGCCGCCGCCGCCCTCGTAGGTGGAGAGGCCCGCGGTCGAGGAGAGGATGACCACCGTGCCGTCGCCGCCCGCGGTGAGGGCGGGGAGCAGGGCCTGGGTGACGTTGAGCGTGCCGATGACGTTGGTCTCGTACATCTGGCGCCAGTCGGACGGGTCGCTGGTGGCTACGGGGTCCGCTCCGAGCGCGCCGCCCGCGTTGTTGACGACGACGGCGAGGGTGCGGAACGCGGTGGCGAACTCGTCGACCGCGGTGCGGTCGGTGACGTCCAGGGCGTAGGCCGTGGCCTCGTGGCCCGCTCGGGTGATTTCCGCGGCGAGCGCCTCGATGCGGTCCTTGCGGCGCGCGGTCAGCACGACGCGGTAGCCGGCGGCCGCCAGCTGCCGGGCGGTCGCGGCGCCGATGCCGCTGCTCGCGCCGGTGATGACGGCGATGGGGGATGCGGCCATGGCGGGCTCCTCGGACAGCTGATCGGTACGGGGCCAGGATAGGCAGGCGTGCGGTCAGTGGTTGCGGGGGGCGTACATGATCACGGCCATGCCGGCCAGGCAGATGAGCGCGCCGGTGACGTCCCAGCGGTCGGGCCGGTAGCCGTCGGCGGCCATGCCCCAGGCGATCGACCCCGCCACGAAGACTCCGCCGTACGCGGCGAGCACCCGTCCGAACTCGCCGTCCGGCTGGAGCGTGGCGACGAAGCCGTACGTGGCCAGGGCGATGACGCCCGCGCCGATCCAGGCCCAGCCGCGGTGTTCGCGTACGCCCTGCCAGACGAGCCAGGCGCCACCGATCTCGAAGAGCGCGGCGACGACGAAGAGGGCGATGGAGCGGACCACGGACATGAGAGCAGGGTGTCATGTGCGGTGCGGTGGATGGCGCGCCGAACTGGTGAGTAAATACGGATAATTCAGGCCGATCTGTATCTTCGGGGCATGGTAGTGACGCGTAAGGCTCTGCTGAGGGTGTCCGCTGCGGCGGCACTTGCGTCGGCTGTGACGCTGGGTGCGGGCGGGACGGCCACGGCCGTCGGCGCGCCGGTGGTGCGGAGCATCGCACCGGAGGCGGATGTATCGCACCACGGGCACGTCTCGCTGTGGGGCACCGGGCTCGGGATCTGGGTGCTGAGCGAGAACCGCGGCCCCTCGGACCTGGCGGGGGTCACCGTGCGGCTGCGGGTCTCCGTGCCGCTCGCGGGGCGGCAGGAACTGCCCGGTGAGTGCTTGCAGGCCGACCGGCAGACCGTGCTGTGCCGCACGGGCCCGCTGCGCGCGGACGGCTCGCAGCAGCGGCAGCTCGCGGTCGAACTCCAGCTCCTGGGGCGGCGCGACGAGGTGGTCGTCAGGGTCGACACGGTGTGGAACGGCGGGGCGACGGACCGCAATCCGGGGAACAGTGAGCATGAGGTACTGGCGCTGGCCACCGGGGACGAATACGTCTTCTGATCAGGCCTGATCCGGCCTGGCATGGCCTGACCTGGCCTGCTTCCAACCGACCCCAACCCATCCCAACCGACCCAGCCTGATCCGGACCGGTCGTGTTCAGCTGTCGGACGGCTCCGGTCCGGCGAGGGCGGTGCCGAAATCGCGGACCGCCTCGGTGACGATGGCCTCCAGGCGGGCGTGATGGGCGCCGCGCCAGTACACCCGCTCGCACTCCGTGCACTGTGCGAAGACGTCGTACGAGCGTTGCGTGCCGTGTTCCAGATGCGGACCGACCGAGTCCTTGTCGGCCGCCGCCAGCCGTCCGTTGCAGGCCGTGCACCGGGTCCACGGGGCGAGCTGCGGGGCGAACCGCTCCAGTACGTCGCGCAGCTGCACCTCGGGGCGGTCGCTGTAGATGTAGGCCCCGGCCCAGATCTCCCGCCTGTGCAGCAGTCCGCGGTCCCGGGAGAGCAGGACGCGCCGCTCCTTCGCCGAGAGCGCGGCCAGCGCCGGATCGCCGATGTCCTCGTTCTCGTAGGCGGCATCGACCCCGAGCAGCCGCAGCCGCCGGGCGAGCGTGCCGAGGTGGACGTCGAGCAGGAAGCGCAGCGGCGCGCCCGGCACCTGCTGAGGGCGCTGCACGGGCCGTACCTCGACCAGTTCGCCGGCTGCGGGAATGTGCGAGACCGGAACCGGCAGGCCGTCGACGAGGAGCTGTCCGGCCTCGGTGAGCGGGACTCCGAGTGATTCCACGACATGGCCGAGGGTGGACGAGCCGTCCGTGATCACGGACGTCCGTCCCAGCCGGCGTCCGTGTGCGACGAAGAGCCGCAGCTCGGGGGCGACTTCGAGGTGGATCTCCGGTCCGTTCACGTGGTCAGGATGCCATTGGAACGGGTGGGGCAGCCAGGGATTTCGGGCGTACGGGCGTGCGGTTGAGGCACGGTCGGCGGCGGCGTTCCCGGTGGCCGGGCGGCGGACCTCGGGGCCGGACGGCCGGTCAGCTTCTCGGTGTCGCCGATGACTTCGGCCGATGACCCGTCGGCGGCTGCCCGGGCCGCTCAGCGATCCGCGTGGAGGTCCAGCCGCCAGTCGTTCGTCAGCAGCGGATTCCCGGGCGGGTACTCGACCTCGCACTCACCGATCAGGGTGAAGCCCGCCTTGCGGCACACCCCGTTCGACGGGCCGTTGGCCACGGACGGGTAGGCGTGCAGATAGCGGTGCTTGTGCTCGGCGCGCGCCTGCTCGGCCACGGCACGGGTCGCGGCCGACGCGATGCCCCGCCCCTGGAACTCCGCGAGAACGGCCCACCCCGTCTCGTACACCTCCCGGCCCTGCCAGGTCCGCTCCCAGAAGCCGATGGTGCCCACGGCCTCGGCTTCACCCTCGCCGGCCAGTGCGATGCGGAACATCCTGCCCCGGCCCGTCCGGTCCGCGCTCAGCGCCACATAGCGGCCGTGGCGCCCCATGAGCTGCTCCTCCGACTCCGGGCCGCCCAGGTGGTCCATCAGCTCCGGTGCGTTGGCGCGGCGGAGCAGCCACAGGTCGCTGTCCGACCAGGGCTCGATCCGTACGGACGATGCTGCGGTGCGCTCCATACCGGCACTGTAGGACGGGGCACCGACAGCCGTTAGCCCCTGCGTGCGGGCGCCGACGCCGACCGGTCGTGGTCCGGGCCGGCCGCCACGCCGGGCGCGATGCCCGTGGCCGGAATTCGCGCCCCCGGCGCACTCGGGCCGTCGTAGAGGGCGCTCAGCGTTCCGTATGCGCCGTCCACGATCTTCTCGGCGTCCACCAGCATCGCGCGCTCGGCCAGCCGTGCGGCCTGATGGGTGTACGGGGACGGCGGAGCCGGATGCCTCCGCCGCCACCAGGTCTCTCCCGCCGCGTAGATACCGCTGGCGAAGACCAGCACGGGGATGGACAGGGCCAGCAGAGTGTCGCCCATGGCAGGCCTCCTTCAGGATCGGTGTCTCCTGCATCGGCAGTTTCGACAGGTCACCTGAAGATCATTCTTCGGCCAATGAATGGCCGGATATGCGTGGCCGACGGACGCCTGTCGTGCAGGTGGGCATCCAGGGTGCGCGGGCTGGGGCGTGTGTTCGGCGGGGGTGTCCGGAGCGGGTGTGTGTGTTCGTCGGGAGCCTGTTCAGGGTGACGCGGGCAGGTGGCGGCACGCGCCGGCTCCCGGCCCGCCGGGCCGCAGATCCCGGCTCAGGGCCACACCAGGCAGTACGCCTGGTGCCCCGCGTCGTGCAGCCGGTGGCTGAAGTCCTGCCACTCGTGCAGCAGCTGGTAGACGTTGAACGCGTCGCGGGGGCCGCCCCGGTCCGGGACCGTGGACCAGATGAAGGCCGCGGCGCCCACGGACTCCTCGCCGACGCCGCGCAGCGGGTCGACGACCGTCATCGGGAGCTTGACCACCGCGTAGTCGGGGTGCAGCACGACCAGCTCCAGCGGCGGGACCTTGTGCAGGGGTATGCCCTGTATGCCGGTGAGGACCATCGCGGCCACCGTCTCCGGCTTGATCTTGGTGAACATGCCGCCCATGCCCAGCTCGTCGCCGCCGAGCTCCTCGGGGCGCATGGAGATGGGCACGCGTGCGGCAGTGGCCCCGTCGGGAGCCCCGAAATACTTGTAGGTCACCCCCACCCGGCCACCACTCCTGCTTCCGGCTCCGCCGCCGGCCTGCGCACCACCGGCCTGTATGCCCTGCTTGCGCTCAGCCTCGCGCCGGTGCCGACCCCGCCGGGCAGGCTCGGGCCCCAGGTCGTCGGTCCCTTCGCCCACTCCGCCACCGCGATGCATATTTCATCCACCCGACTACTAACTAGGAGACACAGCCCCCGCCGCGCAACCCGATCATCGTGTCAGTGACCTCCCCCACGGGCGTGCGGTGAAACACCTGTCCGCAAAGACCGTCCGTGGCTCTGACACCATGGCATGTGTGAGCTTTCCCTATGACGCCTCAGTTTCGCAGACCCGAGAGGGCTGACGCCCTTCGTCGTACGAGGAGAACACGCTCCCCGCTCACCGGTGGCCAAGTTTTCCGGCCCGGCCCTCCGACCCTCGAATCGCAGATCAGGACCAAAGTGGCGTATTCATACAAGGCCCCAGTTTCGCAGTCGCTTTTCGACCGCGCGTCCCTCGTGACACCCGGCGGCGTGAACTCGCCCGTACGCGCCTTCCGGGCCGTAGGCGGTACGCCCCGTTTCATGGTGTCCGGTGCCGGTCCGTACCTCACCGATGCCGATGGCCGTGAGTATGTCGACCTCGTGTGCTCGTGGGGGCCGATGATTCTCGGCCATTCCCATCCTGCCGTCATCGCGGCAGTTCAGGAGGCTGTCGCCCGCGGCACCTCGTTCGGTACGCCCGGCGAGGGCGAGGTCGCGCTGGCCGAGGAGATCGTGGCCCGGGTCGAGCCGGTGGAGCAGGTGCGGCTCGTGTCGTCCGGCACCGAGGCGACCATGTCCGCGATCCGCCTCGCCCGCGGCTTCACCGGCCGGGCGAAGATCGTGAAGTTCGCCGGCTGCTACCACGGTCACGTCGACGCGCTGCTCGCCGCGGCCGGGTCCGGGGTGGCGACCTTCGGTCTGCCGGACACGCCCGGGGTCACCGGCGCTCAGGCCGGCGACACGATCGTGCTGCCGTACAACGACCTGGAGGCCGTGCGCGCCGCCTTCGCCGCGCGGCCCGGCGAGATCGCCTGCGTGATCACCGAGGCGTCGCCGGGCAACATGGGCGTCGTCCCGCCGCTGGACGGTTTCAACGCGGGGCTCAAGGAGATCTGCGCCGCCAACGGCGCCCTGTACATCTCCGACGAGGTCATGACCGGGTTCCGTACGTCGAAGGCCGGCTGGTTCGGCATCGACGGGGTGCGGCCGGACCTGATGACGTTCGGCAAGGTCATGGGCGGCGGCTTCCCGGCCGCGGCGTTCGGCGGGCGCGCCGACGTGATGGCGCACCTGGCCCCGGCCGGTCCCGTCTACCAGGCGGGCACCCTCTCCGGGAACCCGGTCGCCACCGCCGCGGGCCTCGCCCAGCTGCGGCTGCTGGACGATGCCGCGTACGCGAAGGTCGACGCGGTCTCCGCGGAGATCAGGGGGCTGGTGAGCGAGGCCCTGAACAAGGAGGGTGTCGCGCACACCGTGCAGGCGGCGAGCAACATGTTCTCCGTCTTCTTCACCGACGGTCCGGTGCGCAACTACGAGGACGCCAAGCGGCAGGAAGCCTTCCGCTTCACCCCGTTCTTCCACTCGATGCTGGCGCAGGGCGTCTATCTGCCGCCGTCGGCGTTCGAGTCGTGGTTCGTCTCCACCGCCCACGACACCCGGGCCGTCGAGCGGATCGCCGCCGCACTGCCCGCCGCCGCCCGCGCCGCATCGGAGGCCACCGCATGAGCGAGACCAGCAGCACAGCCCGCAAGGACATCACCGTCGTCCACCTGATGCGCCACGGAGAGGTGCACAACCCGGAAGGCGTGCTGTACGGGCGCCGCCCCGGCTACCACCTCTCCGAGCTCGGCCGGCAGATGGCCGACCGGGTCGCCGAGCACCTGGAGAAGCGCGACATCACGCATGTCGTCGCCTCCCCGCTGGAGCGCGCCCAGGAGACGGCGACGCCGGTCGCCAAGGCGCACGGCCTGGACCTGGCCACCGACGAGCGGCTCATCGAGGCCGCCAACGTCTTCGAGGGCAAGACCTTCGGGGTCGGCGACGGCGCGCTGCGCAAGCCGGACAACTGGAAGCACCTGACGAACCCGTTCCGGCCGTCCTGGGGCGAGCCGTACATCGAGCAGGTCGTCCGGATGATGGGCGCCCTGGACGCGGCGCGTGACGCGGCGCGCGGGCACGAGGCCGTGTGCGTCAGCCATCAGCTGCCGATCTGGATCGTGCGGAGCTTCGTGGAGCGGCGCCGCCTGTGGCACGACCCGCGCAAGCGGCAGTGCACGCTCGCCTCGCTGACCAGCTTCACGTACCAGGGCGACAAGATCGTTTCGGTCGGGTACTCGGAGCCGGCCCGGGACCTGGTGCCGGCGCATCTGCTGGCGGGGGCGAAGCCGGTGAAGGGGGCGTCGAAGGGGGTCGGCGCTTAGCCGGCCCCCTGGGCCGGGGGTCTCTCGGTTCGGGTCCGCCCCGGTTCGGCCGGTGGGTGGGCCCGGGTTCGACCCGGTGGCCGCTTTGTCCTCAATCGCCGGACGGGCTTGGATTGGCCGCCCTGGTCCGAGATGTGGCCGCTGGTCCGGCGGGCTTGATGTGGTCGTCCCGGTCCGAGATGTGATCGCTGATCGTTTGTGGGCCGGCCGGGCGGAATTTGGCCGTCCGGGGTTTTGGCCTGCCGTTTTCCGGGCGCTTCCGGGTCGATCTTGCGTTCGGTCATGGCTGGGGTCTGGTTACGTAAAGAATTGTGTGCTAATTCGGGGAACCCTCGTGTTGCTTCACCCATCTAAGCCTTTGCCAGTTTGTATGGACTTGAGGCAAAACGACCGCAGATGGGAACCCGCATGCGTGACATCAGCCGAAGGGGTTTGCTCGGAGCCGGACTTGGGGCCGCGGCCGCCGTCGGGGTGGCGGGCTGCAGTTCCTCCGGATCGTCCGGTACGGAACGGACGGGCCCGGACAAGGGTGCCAAGGGCGAGAAGGCGGCCGGCGGGACCACCAAGGGCACGGGGCACGCGAAGAAGGACGTCAGGGTCATCGGGGACGGTTCCACCGTCGACACCGGAAAGCAGCCGCACCAGCCGGCCGCGCCGGTGCCGCTCGAGCCGGGCCAGAAGCCGCCGCAGTTCGTGATCTTTTCCTGGGACGGCGCCGGCGAGGTCGGCAACGGGCTGTTCCCGCGATTTCTCGAGCTCGCCAGGGAACACGATGCGGGGATGACCTTCTTCCTCTCCGGGCTCTATCTGCTGCCCGAATCGAAGAAATCCCTCTACCGCCCGCCCAACAACCCCATCGGCGCCTCCGACATCGGCTATCTCACCGACGGGCACATCAAGGAGACGCTGAAGAACGTCCGCCAGGCCTGGCTCGACGGGCATGAGATCGGGACGCACTTCAACGGGCACTTCTGCGGCGGTTCCGGTTCCGTGGGGAACTGGTCGGCCTCCCAGTGGCAGAGCGAAATCGATCAGTCGGTCTCGTTCGTCACCGAATGGCGCACCAACACCGGCTGGACCGACCTCGATCCGCTGCCTTTCGATTACCACAAGGAACTCATCGGCGGCCGCACCCCCTGTCTGCTCGGACAGGACAATCTGCTGCCCACCGCGAAGAAGCTCGGCTGGCGCTACGACGCCAGTTCGCCCGGCGGCACGCAGGTGTGGCCCACGAAGCGCATGGGCGTCTGGGACCTGCCGCTCCAGGGAATCCCGTTCCCCGGGCACAGCTTCGAGGTCCTCTCCATGGACTACAACATCCTGGCCAACCAGTCGCAGAATTCGACCAGGGGAATGCCGTCCCGGTATCCGGGCTGGCGCGACCAGGCCACCGAGTCGTACATCAGCGGTTTCCAGCGCGCGTACGAGACGAACCGGGCGCCGTTCTACATCGGAAACCACTTCGAGGAGTGGAACGGCGGCATCTATATGGATGCGGTCGAGGACGCGCTCAAACACATCGCGGGGAAGCCGGATGTGCGGCTCGTCTCCTTCCGGCAGTTCGTCGACTGGCTCGACGTACAGGATCCGGCGGTCCTTGCGAAGCTCCGCACCCTGGAGGTCGGAGAGGCACCCGACGGCGGCTGGAACTCCTTCTTTAAACAGGCCTGACAACGGGCTTTACGGGCACCGAGGGGGGTGCCCAAGATCCCCGAAACCGCCATGCGAAACTTTTCACATGAGCCATGGCCGCGCACTCCGACGCCGCTCCACCCTGCTCGCCGCCCCCGCGGCGGCCGTCGCGCTCGCACTGACGCTGAGCGCCTGCGGCACAGGCGACAAGACCAGCGGCGGCGGCGACACGAACTTCGTCACGGGCAACAGCGGAATCGCCACCGCGGCCAAGGGCGAGCGCGCCGACGCCCCCAAGCTCGACGGCAAGAGCCTGGACGGCAAGCAGCTGGACATCGACGACTACAAGGGCAAGGTCGTCGTCCTCAACGCCTGGGGCTCGTGGTGCGCTCCCTGCCGGCTGGAAGCGAAGTACTTCGCCAAGGTGGCCAAGGCCACCAAGGACCAGGGCGTCCAGTTCATCGGGGTCAACACCCGCGACCCGGAACCGGCCCAGGCCATCAGTTTCGAGAAGGACTTCGGGGTCAGCTACCCCAGCTTCTACGACCCGACCGGGAAGCTCCTGCTGCGTTTCCCCAAGGGAACGTTCAAGCTGCAGTCCATCCCGTCGACCGTCGTCATCGACCGGGAAGGGAAGCTGGCCGCCCGTTTCGTGGGCCCGCTGGACGACACCAACCTGCGCAAGATGATCGACCCCCTGATCGCGGAGAAGTGATCAGGTGATCACCCTCGCCGTCGCCATGCGGAACGAGACGGTCATGAGCGGGGCCCTGCTGGTCGCCCTGCCCATCGCCCTTCTCGGCGGGCTCGTCTCCTTCTTCTCGCCCTGCGTCCTGCCGCTCGTCCCCGGCTACCTCAGTTACGTCACCGGAGTCAGCGGCGCCGACCTGGCCGACGCCCGGCGGGGGCGCATGGTCGCGGGCGCCTCGCTCTTCGTGGCCGGCTTCACCGCCGTGTTCGTCTCCGGCGGAGCGCTCTTCGGCTTCTTCGGCGACACGCTCCAGGCGAACAGCGGGCCGCTCACCAAGGTCCTCGGTGTGCTGATGATCGGCATGGGGATCTTCTTCATGGGCCTGATGCCGTGGATGACCCAGCGCGAGTTCCGCATCCACAAGAAGCCGGTGACCGGCCTCGTGGGTGCCCCGCTGCTCGGCGCGCTCTTCGGGATCGGCTGGACACCCTGCCTGGGGCCGACGCTGAGCTCGGTGAGCATCCTGGCGATGGACCAGGGCACCGCCGGACGCGGGGCGATACTGACCGTCGCCTACTGCATCGGACTCGGCCTGCCCTTCGTCCTCGCCGCCGTCGCCTTCCGCAAGGCACTCGGCGCGTTCGGCTGGGTCAAGCGCCACTACGCATGGGTCATGCGCATCGGCGGCGGCATGATGATCGTGACCGGACTGCTCCTGCTGACCGGCGCGTGGGGCAGCATGATGCAGGAACTACAGGGCTGGTCCGCCGGCTTCCAGGTGGGGATCTGAGTACCGAATGAGCAACACCAAGTCCAACCCTTCCCAGGAACGCGAGCGTCCCGACGAGCGGGAGGTGCGCGCCGAGCAGGACCGGGAGACCGCGAAGGAGCTCGGCGCAGCCGGCTCCCAGCTCTCCACCGCCCCGCGTGAAGAGGTCCTGGCGAACCTTCCCGCCATGGGCGTCATCGGCTGGGTCCGCTGGTTCTGGCGGCAGCTCACCTCGATGCGGGTCGCCCTGATCCTGCTCTTCCTGCTGTCGCTCGGCGCCATCCCCGGCTCGCTGATCCCGCAGAACAGCGTCGACGAGCTCAAGGTGCAGACCTTCAAGGAGCTCCACACCACCGTCACGCCGGTCTACGAGAAGCTCCAGTTCTTCGACGTCTACAGCTCGGTGTGGTTCTCCGCGATCTACATCCTGCTGTTCATCTCGCTCATCGGCTGCATCGTGCCGCGCACCGGCACGTTCATCGGCCAGCTGCGCAGCCGCCCGCCGGGCGCCCCCAAGCGCCTGACCAGGCTGCCCGCGTACACCACCTGGCGCACCGGGGCCGAGCCCGCCGAGGTCCACGAGGCCGCGCTGAAGATGATGCGCGGGCGCCGCTACCGGGCCCATGTCGACGGGGACGCGGTCGCCGCCGAGAAGGGCTATCTGCGCGAGGCCGGGAACCTGATGTTCCACATCGCGCTCATCGTGATGCTGGTGGCCTTCGCCTGGGGACAGCTCTTCAAGTCCGAGGGCGCCAAGCTGGTCGTCGAGGGCGACGGGTTCTCCAACACGATCACCCAGTACGACGACTTCAAGTCCGGCTCCCTCTTCGACAACGACTCGCTGGCACCCTTCAGCTTCAACCTCGACAACTTCATCGGTACGTACGAGCGCAGCGGCCCGCAGATCGGTACGCCCCGCACCTACGAGGCCCGCATCACGTACTCCGACGGCGCCTACGGCAAGCCGAAGAAGACCGTCATCAAGGTCAACGAACCCCTCGTCGTCGACGGCACGAAGGTCTATCTCAACGCCCACGGCTACGCGCCCGTCATCTCCGTCAAGGACGGCCGGGGCAAGGAGGTCTACAAGGCCGCCGTGCCGCTGCTGCCCATCGACAACAACGTCACCTCCACCGGTGCGATCAAGGTCCTGGACGGCTACCGCGACAAGAACGGCAAGAAGGAACAGCTGGGCTTCCAGGCCTTCTTCGTGCCGACCTTCGCCGGCAACGGCAAGGGCACGATGTTCTCGCAGTTCCCGGCCGCCGACATGCCCGTGCTCGCGCTCAACGGCTACCACGGCTCCATCGGCGTCGACTCCGGGCTGGCGCAGAACGTGTACCAGCTGGACACGACCAAGATGAAGGAGTTCAAGGACTCCAAGGGCAAGCAGCTCAAGCAGCGCCTGCTCGTCGGCGAGACGATGAAGCTGCCCGACGGTGCCGGCTCCATCACCTTCGAGGGCCTCCAGGAGTGGGCGAGCTTCCAGATCTCGGAACAGCCCGCCAGCGGCTGGGCGCTCACCGGGGCCGTCGGCGCGATCGCCGGACTCGCCGGCTCCCTGTTCATCCAGCGGCGCCGGGTCTGGATCCGGGCCGTACGCGGTGCCGACGGCGTCACCGTCGTCGAAATGGCGGGGCTCGGCCGCAGCGAGTCCGCGAAGCTTCCCGAGGAGCTGGCCGATCTCGCGGTCACGCTCAACGCCGTGGCAATCACGGCTCCCGACACCGACCCCGACTCCGATCAGGACCCCGACGTCGTCGCCGCGTCCTCCGCAGAACCTGCCGAAGGGGCTGAGAAGTGAATCTCGCCGCCGCAACCAACGAGAACCTGGCACACACCAGCAATGTGCTGATCTATTCGTCGATGGCCGTCTACACGCTGGCCTTCTTCGCGCACATCGCGGAGTGGGTGTTCGGGTCCCGCAGCAAGGTCGGCCGCACCGCCGCCTCGCTGACCGCCGAGCAGGCCGCCGCCGGCACGGTGAAGGTCCAGGTCGCGCAGAAGGGCGGCACCACCGCCGTCCTGGAGCGGCCGACGATCGTCACCCGGTCCGCGGCCGGATCGCGCGACGTACCGGACGGGCCCGGCGCCGCGGGCGGCACCTTCAAGGGTGACCTCTACGGGCGGATCGCGGTCTCCATGACCGTGCTCGCCTTCCTCATCCAGGCCGCCGGGGTCATCGCCCGTGCCCTGTCCGTGCAGCGTGCCCCCTGGGGCAACATGTACGAGTTCTCCATCACCTTCTCCACGGTGGCGGTCGGCGCGTACCTGACCCTGCTCGCCCTGAAGAAGAACGTCCGCTGGATGGGCCTGATCCTGGTCACCGCCGTCCTGCTGGACCTCGGCCTCGCGACCACGGTGCTCTACACCTCCAGCGACCAGCTGGTGCCCGCGCTGCACTCGTACTGGCTGTGGATCCACGTCTCCACCGCCATCATCTGCGGCGCCGTGTTCTTCATCGGCGGCATCGGCACCCTGATCTACCTCTTCCGCGACAGCTACGAGAACAAGATCGCCAACGGGGTGGAGCCGGGCGCGTTCGCCCAGTCCGTGCTCTCCCGGATGCCGTCCGCGTCCAGCCTCGACAAGTTCTCGTACCGGATCAACGCGGCCGTCTTCCCGCTGTGGACGTTCACGATCATCGCGGGCGCGATCTGGGCGGGCGACGCCTGGGGCCGCTACTGGGGCTGGGACCCCAAGGAGGTCTGGTCCTTCATCACCTGGGTCGCGTACGCCTGCTACCTGCACGCCCGCGCCACCGCCGGCTGGAAGGGCCGCAAGGCCGCCTACCTGGCGCTGATCGCCTTCGGCTGCTGGATCTTCAACTACTACGGCGTCAACATCTTCGTCACCGGCAAGCACTCCTACGCCGGCGTCTGAGACCTCTCGGCACCACTGCTGCCCGCACCCCGTTCCCCGGGGTGCGGGCAGTTTCGCGTTCGCGGTGCCTTCAGCCGTCGCCGATGTCCTCGTGCCACAGCGCGGGATGCTCCGCCACGAACCCGCGCATCAGCTCCACGCAGTCCGCGTCGTCCAGCAGCACGATCTCCACCCCGTGCCGGGCCAGCCAGTCGTGCCCGCCGCGGAAGGTCTCGGCCTCACCGATCACCACCCGTGAGATCCCGAACTGCCGCACCAGACCGGAGCAGTACCAGCACGGGGACAACGTGGTCACCATCGTCGTGCCCCGGTACGAGCGCTGCCGGCCGGCGGCACGGAACGCGGCCGTCTCCGCGTGCGTCGACGGATCACCGTCCTGGACCCGCCGGTTGCGGCCGCGGCCGAGCAGCGTGCCGTCCGCCCCGTACAGCGCGGCACCGATCGGGATGCCGCCCTCGGCGAGACCGGCGCGCGCCTCGTCGAGGGCGGTCGCCAGCCACGCCGCGTCCCGGCCGGCCGTGCTCATGAGGGCATCGGGGTGTCCAGGACCGCCTTGCGGTGGCTGAACGTCTCCAGCGAGTACCGTCCGTGGTAGTTGCCCATGCCGCTCTCGCCGACCCCGCCGAACGGCAGGTCCGACACCGTCAGATGGGCGAGCGGCAGCCCGATGCCGACGGCACCCGACGACGTCTCGGCGACCAGCCGTTCGCGTACGGAGTCCGAGTCGGTGAACGCGTACAGCGCGAGCGGCTTGTCCCGGTCGTTGATGAACGCGATCGCCTCGTCGAGCCCGTCCACCGTGACGATCGGCAGCACCGGGCCGAAGATCTCCTCCCGCATCACGGGCGCGTCCGGTGCCACGTCGGCCAGCACGGTCGGGGCGATGTACTTGCTGTCCCGGTCGTACGTTCCGCCGGTCACCGTGCGGCCCGAGTCCAGCAGCCCGGTCAGCCGGTCGAAGTGGCGGCGGTTCACGATCCGCCCGTACTCCGGGTGGGCCGAGGCGTCCGCCCCGTACAGTCCCTCGACCGCGCCGGCCAGCGCGTCCGCGAGGGCGGCGCCGGTCTGCGGGTCGGTCAGTACGTAGTCGGGGGCGACGCAGGTCTGGCCCGCGTTCAGGAACTTGCCGGCCGCCAGCCGGGCCGCGACCGCCTTCACATCCGTGTCCCGGTCCACGAAGACCGGCGACTTGCCGCCCAGTTCGAGCGTCACCGGCGTGAGGTGCTTGGCCGCCGCGGCCATCACGATCCGGCCCACCGCGCCGTTGCCGGTGTAGAAGATGTGGTCGAAGCGCTCGGCGAGCAGCGCGGTGGTCTCGGGGATCGCCCCCTCCACGACGGCGACCGCGTCCGTGTCCAGATGGCGCGGCAGCAGCCGCGCCAGGGCGGCGGAGGTCGCGGGCGCCATCTCGCTGGGCTTGACCACCACCGCGTTGCCCGCGGCCAGCGCGCCGACGAGGGGGGCCAGGAGCAGCTGCGCCGGGTAGTTCCAGGGCGCGATGACCAGGACGACGCCGAGCGGGTCCTGCACGGTGTGCGCCTTCGCCCCGCCCAGCGAGGCCGGTACGGGGGCGGGCTCGGGCCGCAGCCAGTCGGCCAGGTGCTCCAGCGTGTGGTCGATCTCGCGGATCGTGAAGTCGATCTCGGTGCGGTAGGCCTCCTTGCGGCTCTTGCCGAGGTCGGCGCGGAGCGCGTCGGCGAGCTCGTCCCCGCGTTCGGTGAGCAGCGCGCGCAGCTGCCGGAGCTGTCCCGTGCGCCAGTCGAGGCTCTTGGTGCGGCCGGTACGGAAGGTGGCGCGGAGCCGGTCGACGGTCTCGGCCGGGGACTCGGCGGGGGCCAGCGCGGCGACGATCTCGCGGGCCAGCTGCTCGGAGGAGGCCGGGTTCTGGCCGGTGTGCAGCGTGCGGTCGGTGACGGTGTGCGGGGCGAAGGGGGAGGCGGCCGTGTAGTCGGCACCGAGCTCGATCAGCCGGTCCTCCAGCAGCCAGGGCGCCTTGTCGGCGAGTCCGGCGATGGACTCCTCGGCGTTGCTGAAGGCGGTCATGCGGTGGCCGGCGAAGGGCCAGGATCCGTCCTCGCGCCGGGCGGCGAGCAGCGCGGCCGGTGCGTGGCACAGCACGCCGAGGTGCGTACCGGAGTCGAGCGCGGTGGTCAGCAGCCGCCCGGAGAGCTCGTTCACGGCCAGGTCCTCCATGGGGCCGTGGCCGCCGGGGTAGAAGACGGCGTCGTAGCGGTCCGGGTGGATGTCCTCCAGGCGGGCCGGGGCGCGGAGCTCGGGGGCGATCGCGTCGAGGTAGGCGGCGACGGCGTCGGCCTGCTCCTGCCCGCCGTTGGCGGCGGCGCTCAGGCTGCCCGCGTCGACGGTGGGGGTGACGCCGCCGGGGGTGGCGAGGGTGAGGGCGTAACCGGCCTCGCTGAAGACCCGGTGCGGAGCGGCGAGCTCCTCGGCCCAGAACCCGGTGGGGTGGCTGGTGCCGTCGTTGAGGGTCCAGTGGTCGGCGCCGGTGAGGACGAACAGTACGGAGGGCATGGGGGTACTCCCTGCGGGTCGAGCTCAAAACTTGATATGCTCAAGCAATTCACTTCATGTAACTGCCAGAAGTTGAGCAAGTCAAATAAATGTCGGCGGATGCCGATCGAAGAATGGCCGACCATGACGACCGAACCGACGCCCCGCGCCGCCACTGCTCCGGACGACCGAGCCGCGCCGACCCCTCAGGACCTCCTGGAGCCCCTGGCCGTCGTCGTGCGCGGCCACCACGACGACCTCACCGCCGTCGCCGCCCGTCATGGACTGTCGACCTCACAGGCCCGCGCGCTGATCGCGCTCAACGCGCCCATGCCGATGAGCGCCCTCGCCGCCCACCTGGTCTGCGACGCGTCCAACGCCACCGGCCTCGTCGGCCGCATGGAGACCCGCGGCCTGGTCGTCCGCACCCCGGCCCCCGGCGACCGCCGCTCCAAGGTCGCGAGCCGCACCCCCGAAGGCACCGAGCTGGCCCACGCGATCCGCGCCGAGATGCGCGCCGTGCACGGCGCACTCGAAGCCCTCACCCCCGAGGAGCGCACAGCACTGCTGCCCCTGCTCAACCGGCTGGGGCAGCTGCTGTACGCGTGATCGGGTCCCGGGTCAGGAAGCCGGAGGGGTCGACCCCTCCGGCCCGCTCTCCCGCCGCTTGAGCTCGTCCTCGCGGCGGCGCAGGTCCGCCTCCCAGTCCTTGAGGACCGCCTCGTCCTTCTCGTTCTCGTCCTTCAGCGACTTCAGGAAGTCGGGATTGTCGTCGGGTGCCACCCACTGCCGGCGGTGGTTGCGGTGCCATTCGGACGGCGTGCGGCCCCCGGCGGGCACCTCGCGCATCTTGCCCGCGGCCAGCCACACGATCGGGCCGACGATCCAGAACAGCAGGATGATGAAGACCCAGGCGATCTTCGGCAGGTGCTTGGCCTCGTCCTCCGGGGTGTTCAGGCAGTCGATGAACGCGTAGATCGTCAGCGCCAGAGGCAGGAGATAGATCAGAGCCCGGAACATGGTGGAAAAGTCCCCCCGAGGAGAGTTGGCGGGGCAATTGTCCCGCCCCGGTGACGGGCCCAGGGTAGCGGGTGTCATGTGCGCCCCACGGCGGGCGAGGGGGCCGTCCTCACCGGTCCGCGGCATCGGTCCGGGCCGGGCGGCGGTGCGACGGCCTGACGTGCCCTCAATTCACCCTCTTCTCATACAAAACGCGCAGACCGTATGTGATCATGAAGATCGGTGCATGATCTGAATTTCAGGACATTGGTCCCGATGTGATTAATTGAGCCGCGCGGCTCGCCCTCTGCGGTCCGTTCCGTCTCAGCTCCCCCCTCTCGACGGGCAGGGCCCCGGCGGCACTACGAGAAGGGCACTGGGCCGTGGCTGCCACGCTGACCGACTTCCACTACGGCGCGGTGACTCCCGTCGCCGCCTATCTGATGGCCTGCCTGGGGTCGGCGCTGGGGCTGCGCTGCACGGTGCGATCCATGCGCAAGGGGCGTCCCGGCCGGCGGAACGGCTGGCTCTCGCTGGCCGCGGTGTCCATCGGCTGCGGCATCTGGACCATGCACTTCATCGCGATGATCGGCTTCAGCATCGATGGTTCGGACATCTCTTACGACATCTGGCTGACCCTGCTGAGCCTCGTTGTCGCCGTCGCCGTCACCGCGGTGGGAGTGTTCCTCGTCGGCTACCTGGGATCGGGAACGAAGGTCCTGGCCGCGGCCGGAGTGATCATGGGGCTGGGGGTCGCGGCGATGCACTACATCGGTATGGCGGCCATGGAGGTGCACGGCCGCCTGGACTACGACACGGTCACCGTGGCCGTCTCCGTGCTGATCGCCGTGGGCGCGGCCACCGCGGCCCTCTGGGCGGCGGTCACCATCCGGACCCTGTTCGAGCCTCGGCGCCAGCCTCGTCATGGGTCTCGCCGTGACGGGAATGCACTACACCGGCATGGCCGCGGTGAGCGTCGACGTCGACCATTCCGGCATCACCTCCACGCAGTCCTCGATCGACCAGCTCTCCTTCATGCTCGCCATGCTCGTCGGACCGGTGATCGTGCTCGTCCTCGCGGCGGTCGTCGTCACGCTCGACCCCGATCTGGTGCTCGGCGACGAGACGCGGCAGGCGCCTCCCGCGAGGACGGTCCACCGGTCGGCGCGGACCGCCGAGCCGCACGGGCCGTACCAGCCGTACGGGCAGCGGGACCGGGAGTACGAGCGGCGGTGACCGCACGGCCGGTTCCCCCGCCGCCCGGAGCGGCCGCACCGGCTCCGGGGGAGCCCTGACGGTTGACAGCAGGGGGGATGTCAGACTGGTCGGCATGGCTTACGACGATCTTCGATCCCTCCTCCGGGCTCTGGAGCGCGAGGGCGAGCTCAAGCGCATCAAGGCAGAGGTCGACCCGTACCTGGAGGTCGGCGAGATCGTCGACCGGGTGAACAAGGCCGGCGGACCGGCGCTGCTCTTCGAGAACGTCAAGGGCTCCTCGATGCCCCTGGCCATGAACGTCTTCGGAACCGACAAGCGGCTCCTCAAGGCGCTCGGGCTGAAGTCGTACTCCGAGATCAGCGACAAGATCGGCGGACTCCTCAAGCCGGAACTGCCGCACGGCTTCGTCGGCGTCCGGGAGGCCTTCGGCAAGCTCGGCACGATGGTGCACGTACCGCCGAAGAAGGTGAAGTCCGAGAACGCCCCCGTCCAGGAGGTCGTCCTCACCGGCGACGACGTGGACCTGGACCAGCTGCCCGCGCTGTTCACCTGGCCCAAGGACGGCGGCTCCTTCTTCAACCTGGGGCTCACACACACCAAGCACCCCGAGACCGGCGTCCGCAACCTCGGCCTCTACCGGCTCCAGCGCCACGACCGCCGCACCATCGGCATGCACTGGCAGATCCACAAGGACAGCCGCAACCACTACCAGGTCGCCGCCAGGCGCGGTGAGCGGCTGCCGGTCGCCATCGCCTTCGGCGCACCGCCCGCGGTGACGTACGCATCCACCGCACCGCTGCCCGGGGACATCGACGAGTACCTCTTCGCCGGGTTCATCCAGGGCAAGCGCATCGAGATGGTCGACTGCAAGACCGTGCCGCTCCAGGTCCCGGCCAACGCCGAGGTCGTCATCGAGGGATGGCTGGAGCCCGGGAAGACGCTTCCCGAGGGGCCGTTCGGCGACCACACCGGCTTCTACACGCCGCAGGAACCGTTCCCCGCGCTGACCATCGACTGCGTGACCATGCGCAAGCGGCCGCTGCTCCAGTCGATCGTGGTGGGCCGGCCGCCGACCGAGGACGGGCCGCTGGGGCGGGCCACCGAGCGGTTCTTCCTGCCGCTGCTCAAGATCATCGTGCCGGACATCGTGGACTACCACCTGCCCGAGTCCGGCGGTTTCCACAACTGCGCGATCGTCTCGATCGACAAGAAGTACCCGAAGCACGCCCAGAAGGTGATGAGCGCCATCTGGGGCGCGCACATGATGTCGCTGACGAAGCTGATCGTCGTCGTGGACTCCGACTGCGACGTGCACGATCTGCACGAGGTGTCCTGGCGGGCGCTCGGCAACACCGACTACGCGCGCGACCTCACCGTCGCCGAGGGGCCCGTCGACCATCTCGACCACGCCTCCTACCAGCAGTTCTGGGGCGGCAAGGCGGGCATCGACGCGACGAAGAAGTGGCCCGAGGAGGGCTACACCCGGGACGGGGGCTGGCCGGACATGGTCGAGTCCGACCCGGACACGGCGGCGAAGGTCGACCGCCGCTGGAAGGAATACGGACTGTGAGCGCCGCCGAAGCGACCCTGGGCTCCGGGCCCGCGCAACCGAACAGCAAGGTCAAGGCGTTCCTGCGGCTCGTGATGATCGAGCATTCGATCTTCGCGCTGCCCTTCGCGTACATCGCCGCCCTGACCGCGATGTTCCTGGACGGCGGGTCGGTCCAGTGGGTCACGCTGCTGCTCGTCACCGTCGCCATGGTCGGGCTGCGGACGTTCGCCATGGCCGCGAACCGGATCATCGACCGGGAGATCGACGCCCGCAATCCGCGCACCGCGGGCCGCGAGCTGGTGACCGGTGCGGTCTCGGTGAAGTCGGCGTGGACGGGCGCGCTCGTCGCCGTCGTGGTCTTCCTCGGGGCGGCGGCGCTGCTCAACCCGCTCTGTCTGGCGCTGGCGCCGCTGGCCGTCGTACCGATGGTCGTGTACCCGTACGGCAAGCGGTTCACGAACTACCCGCACGCCATCCTCGGCATCGCCCAGGCCATGGGGCCGGTCGGTGCCTGGCTCGCGGTGACGGGCACCTGGTCGTGGGACGCGGTCATTCTGGGGCTGGCCGTCGGCATCTGGATCGGCGGCTTCGACCTGATCTTCGCCTGCCAGGACGTGCAGGCCGACCGCGCCCACGGGGTGCTGTCCTTCCCGGCCCGCTTCGGCATTCCGGCCGCGCTGTGGGGGGCCCGGGTCTGCCACGTGGTCACGACGGGCCTGCTGGTCTGGTTCGGGCTGGCCACGGACGCGGGGATCCTCTACTGGATCGGCATGGTGATCGTCGCCGTGGCCTTCGTGTACGAGCACCGCGTGGTGCGCCCGCACGATCTGTCGCGGCTGAACCGGGCGTTCTTCTCGGTCAACGGGTTCATCGGGATCGCCCTGTTCGCCTGCGCGCTGCTGGACCTGCTGGTGCGGGGTCTGACGGTCTGAACGGCCGTGGCCCGGGTGCCTGACGACATGGGCGTGCCGCCCCGGAGAACCGGGGCGGCACGCCTGTCTGTGACCGCGGCTGTCTGCTAGTGGTCGTTCTTGAAGTAGGACGTGTCGTCGCAGTACGCGTCCCTGTTCTCCTTGTGCAGGCACACCCGCAGCTTGTACTTGGCGCCCTTCTCGGCCAGGTTGCGCGCACCGCCCTGGCTGGCGCGGCCGATGGCCTTGGCGCCGTTGCCGCCGGCCTGGAGGGTGTAGACCGTCTTGCCCTTGGAATTGATGATCCAGCCCTTGACGCCCCAGCCGTCCGCTTCCTGGTCGGAGAGCGTGACGACGTCCCCCCGGAGCGTGATGCTGATCTTTCCGCCCGGCGAGCCGTCGTCGGTCTGCACGCTGTAGTCGGCGGCCATGGCCTGGGTGGAGAACGTGAGGGCCAGAGCCGCGGCTCCGGCGGAGACGCCGAGTATCCTGCCAAGCTTCATTACTAACTCCCCGTTCGGATTTCGCTTGCCTGTTCGGCTTGCGGTTTGACTTTAGATTCCCGGATGGAAACTAAGCAAACAAGATCCGGAACTTGGCTGAAGAGCGTCGCTTGGTGACGATATATGCCGGGCATATGGCATTTTGGAAGCCTGCTGCTTGGCTGGAATTTGCATGGTGTTCATGAATGGGTGCTCAGGAATTTGCGATTCCGATTGCGCAAAGTGTCGCGGCTCTGTGACTTTTCCGTTCCTGCGGGAACCGCCGGAGCCCTGGTGTGCAGCACCGTGACGGGCCGGAACTCCTGACGCGCCGGGGCCCCGGGGGGCCGGATAGGCTCGGGGGTGTGGATTCCGGGACTTCAGTAAGTCGGCAGCAGCGAAAGCCTTGGATTGTCGGGGTTTCAGGCGCTTCGGGCACCCCATTCGCCGCTGCTGTACTGCGGGGCCTGCTGGCCGCGGGGGAAAGCGTCGATCTGGTCGTGAGCCGGGCGTCGCGGCTGACGCTGCTGGACGAGACCGGGATCGCCTTCCGTGACGCGCACTGGCGGGAGGACCTGCGCGGCTGGCTGGCGCGGGGGGCGGACGGGAAGCCGCACACCTTCGATGTGGACGTGGCGGGCGTACGGCACTGGGCGGCCGGCGATCTGGCCGCGGGGCCGTCCTCGGGCTCGTACCCGGCGAAGGGGATGCTCATCGTCCCGGCGTCGACGGCGTGCGTGGCCGGGGTGGCGCTCGGGCTCTCGAAGGATCTGCTGCAACGGGCCGCGAGCGTGACGCTCAAGGAGCGGCGGAAGCTGGTCGTCGCGGTGCGCGAGACTCCGCTGAACGGCCAGACGCTGAAGCATCTGGTGACCCTGGACGAGGCGGGCGCGGTCGTACTGCCCGCCTCTCCGGCGTTCTACGCGGGGGCGACGCATATCCAGGATCTGGTGGATTTCGTCGCGGGGCGGGTGCTGGACGCGGCAGGGGTGCCGCACCAGCTGTACCGCCGCTGGGAGGGAGAGCTCGGTGGTGGCTCTCGCGGCTGACCCGGGTGGGGTCAGCGCTTCTTGGGGGTGCGCGGGTTGCGGGTCTTGTCGACCCGGTGGGCCGCGGCGGGCTGATGGGCACGCGAGCGGTTGGCCAGGTCCTGCAGCTCGCGCATCCGGGCGTAGGCCATCTCGATCGTGTACACGGTGTATCCACTCCTGAAGATTCGAAAGCATTTTTTGGAAGTTCGGAAAGATTTGCAGGCTTCGAAGCCTGCACGCCTTAGATTCTACACGTAGACTTGCGGTACTGCTGAACAATGGAAGGTTTCAGTCACATGGACGCGGTGGACAGGCAGCTCATCCAGGCCCTCAGGGAGAACGGCAGGGCCTCGTACGCCGAGCTGGGACGGCTCGTGGGGCTCTCCGGGCCCAGCGTCACCGACCGCATCAACCGGCTGGAAACCGCCGGAGTCATCACCGGATACCGCGCCACCGTCGACGCGGCCTCGCTCGGGCTCGGGGTCACGGCCCTGATCGGCATCTCGCTCTCCGACGCCGCCGACCACGAGGACGTGGCGCGCCGGCTGAAGGACCTCGCGGAGATCGAGGACGCCTGGTTCATCGCGGGCGACGACTCCTACATGCTCAAGGTGCGCGTCGGCGACGTGGACGGCCTGGAGAAGACCATCCGCCGGCTCAGCGGCACCAAGGGCGTCTCGCGGACCCGCACCACGATCGTCCTCTCCACCAAGTGGGAGAACCGGGTCGGAGACCTCCCCGAAGAGAGCTAGGCGTACGGTGATCTGAAGTCTGTTACGGAGAGAAAATGGGAGGCGCCCTAGTGGACGCGGGACTCAAGCGCGAGCTGGAGCAGAAGGTCCGGGACGGTGAGCGGCTGTCCCGCGAGGACGGGATCGCGCTCTACGAGTCCGACGACCTGGCCTGGCTCGGCGGTCTGGCCCATGAGGTGCGTACGCGCAAGAACGGCGACGTTGTCCACTTCAACGTCAACCGTCACCTCAACATGACCAACGTGTGCACCGCTTCGTGCGCGTACTGCTCCTTCCAGCGCAAGCCGGGGGAGAAGGACGCGTACACGATGCGCATCGAGGAGGCCGTCCGCCTCGCCAAGGCGATGGAGGGCGAGAGCCTCACCGAGCTGCACATCGTCAACGGGCTGCACCCCACCCTGCCGTGGCGCTACTACCCGCGTTCGCTGAGCGCGCTGAAGGAAGCGCTGCCGGAGGTCTCCCTCAAGGCGTTCACCGCCACCGAGATCCACCACTTCGAGACCATCTCCGGGCTCACCGCCTCCGAGATCCTCGACGAGCTCATCGAGGCCGGTCTGGAGTCGCTGACCGGTGGCGGTGCGGAGATCTTCGACTGGGAGGTCCGCCAGCACATCGTCGACCACAACACCCACTGGGAGGACTGGTCGCGCATCCACCGCCTCGCCCACGAGAAGGGTCTCAAGACCCCGGCGACGATGCTGTACGGGCACATCGAGGAGCCTCGTCACCGCGTCGACCACGTGCTGCGCCTGCGTGAGCTCCAGGACGAGACCGGCGGATTCCAGGTCTTCATCCCGCTGCGCTACCAGCACGACTTCGTGGACATGAAGGACGGCAAGGTCCGCAACAAGCTCCAGGCGCGGACGACGATGGCGACCGGCGCCGAGGCCCTGAAGACCTTCGCGGTCTCCCGGCTGCTGTTCGACAACGTTCCGCACGTCAAGGTCTTCTGGGTGATGCACGGCGTGCAGACCGCCCAGCTGGCCCTCCAGCACGGCGCGGACGACATGGACGGCTCGGTCGTCGAGTACAAGATCACGCACGACGCGGACAACTACGGCACGCCGAACAAGCTCGGCCGTGACGATCTGCTGGACCTGATCCGCGACGCGGGCTTCCGGCCCGTCGAGCGCAACACCCGGTACGAGATCATCCGCGAGTACCCGGGCCCGGACGCGGAGCGGCGCGAGTCGCCGCAGCCGATGCGGGTCTGACCCGGCGCGCGCCCCGTCGCGCGCGCAGCGCTGTACGAAAGCTCCGGCCGCCGTCCCCGGCCGGAGCTTTTTCGCGTTCCGGGCGCCGTAAGGGTTAATCTTCGCCTATGACACTTACGTTTGAGCTGGACCCGAAGTTCGACCGGTCCGTCCGGGACGGCATAGCCGCGCTCTGGGCCGATGTGTCCAACGCGGGCGGCGCGGTGGGCTTTGTGCCGCCCGTGACGGCCGACGAGGTCCGGCCCGAACTGGTCAAGCACCTCGTCGCCATGGCCGAGGGCCGCACCCGTCTCCTCGTCGGCTACGACGAGCGGGGCGCCATCGCCGCCACCGCCTTCCTCGCGCACAACACGCACCGGCTGATGTCGCACTGGATCTGGCTCTACACCGTGATGGTCCACCCCCGCCATCAGGGCCGCGGCTACGGGCGGGAGCTGATGGCCGCGGCCGCCGACGCGGCCCGCTCCATCGACGGCATCGAGGCCGTCCGGCTCACCTGCCGCGGCGGCACCGGCGCCGACCGCTTCTACGCGGCCTGCGGTTACAAGGAGGTCGGCCGGGTGCCGGGTGCGATCCGGGTGGCCGAGGGTGATGACCGCGACGACATCATCATGCTGCTGCCGCTGGGCTGAGAAGGTCTGCCGGGCCCGCCCGGAATGCGTTGGGTGCAGCCCTGCGAACTGATCGATTACGGGGCATGCTTCACTGGTCGGGCAGGACTGTCGTACGTAGAGAGAGGGCCAGCTGTGTCCGCTGCCAAGCCGAGCGCAACGATCCGGTACACCGCGATGCGTCTCAGCATCTTCGTCGGCTGCCTCGTCGTCGCGGCCATCGCCGTCCACTTCGGGCTCATCCCTTCCGGCGCCGGAGGGTCCAACATCGTCTGGGTCGTCCTGCTCGCGCTGGTGCTCTCCGCGCCGCTCAGCTACGTCCTGCTGCGCAAGCAGCGCGACGAGATGTCCGAGCAGATCGTGTCCTCGGTCGACCGCGCCAAGGCGCGCCTCGAGGCCAACCGCACGCGCGAGGACAGCGTCACCCGGTAGGGATGCTGTGAGGGCGGAGTAAGCACTTTGTAAGCTTCCTCACACCCGCACCCTTTCTTCGTCAAACCCCAGAACCGGAGCGACCCGCTCCTGTACTGGGGTTTTCGCGTTCCCGGGGGTCTCGGGGCCTCCCGTGCGGGGTGACGGACCGCCGTTCAGCCCCAAAGAAGACCTTTGAGGTTCTCAAAGTTCAAGTGTTAACGTGTTCGACATGAAGACAGCTGTGCGCCTCCGACCTGCCGCGAGCATCCCGCTCGTGGAGCGCCTGCATGTCGATCTCTGCCGCTGTATGTCCGCGGTCTGTTGCCGCAACGTCTGAACGGCATCATGCAGCGGCGCCGCCCCAGAGCCTGACCGGGACGCGGGCGCCGCACCGCCTCACCCCCCGTCCCCCGCACACCGTCCCCGTGCGTCCCGATGCGTCACATCTGGAGTGTGTCCGTGTCCGCGAATCCCGCGTCCGCCACCACCGATGAGCCCTCCGGCTCCGGTTTCCGCATACCCAAGGTCCCGTTCTGGGCCCAGATCGTCGCCGGTCTCCTCCTCGGCGTCCTGCTCGGCTGGCTCGCCCGCAGCTACGACATCGCGTGGCTCTACACCACGCTCGACAAGGTCGGCCACATCTTCGTCCAGCTGCTGAAGCTGGCCGTCGCGCCCCTCGTCTTCTTCGCGATCCTGGTGTCGATCACCAACCTGCGCAAGGTCAACAACGCCGCGCGGCTCGCCACCCGCACGCTGCTCTGGTTCATGATCACCTCACTGATCGCGGTCGCCATCGGCCTCGCGATCGGCCTGATCACCAACCCGGGCTCCGGCACCGGCCTCACCCCGAAGGACGGCAAGCTCCCCGAGCACGCCGGCTCCTGGCTCGACTTCCTGACCGGCATCATCCCGGACAACGTGATCACGCCGTTCACCGAGCTGAACGTGCTCCAGATCGTCTTCATGGCCGCCGTCGCCGGCATCGCCGCTCTCCAGCTGGGCGAGAAGGCCCAGCCGATCCTCACCCTCAGCGAGTCGGTCCTGGAGCTCCTCCAGAAGGCCCTGTGGTGGGTCATCCGCCTCGCCCCCCTCGGCACCGTCGGCCTCATCGGCTACGCGATCGCCGACTACGGCTGGGACCTGATCGGCAAGTACGCGACGTTCACCGCCGACGTCTACATCGGCTGCGCCCTGGTGATGTTCGGCGTCTACCCGCTGCTGCTCGCCACCGTCGCCAAGGTCAGCCCGGTCCAGTTCTTCAAGGGCGCCTGGCCCGCGATCCAGCTGGCCTTCGTCTCCCGCTCCTCGGTCGGCACCATGCCGGTCACCCAGAAGGTCACCGAGCGCCTCGGCGTCCCGAAGGAGTACGCCTCCTTCGCCGTCCCGTTCGGCGCGACGACCAAGATGGACGGCTGCGCCGCGATCTACCCGGCGCTGGCCGCGATCTTCATCGCGCAGATCTTCGACGTGCAGCTGGGTGTCGGTGACTACATCCTGATCGCGTTCGTCTCGGTGATCGGCTCGGCGGCCACCGCCGGTCTCACCGGCGCCACGGTCATGCTGACCCTCACCCTGTCGACGCTGGGCCTCCCCCTGGAGGGCGTCGGCCTGCTGATGGCCATCGACCCGATCCTGGACATGATGCGGACGGCGACGAACGTCGCAGGTCAGGCGCTCGTCCCGGTGATCGTCTCCGCCCGCGAGAAGATCCTCGACCACGACGCGTACAACTCGGCATCGGCCTCCCCGGTCGAGGAGGTCGAGGTGCGCGACGCCGAGCCGGAGCGCGTGGCGGTCGCCGCGTAACCCCGCACGCACGATCCTCCGGAGCGCCCCCGGTCCCACTGGACCGGGGGCGCTCCTGTGTGGGCGGGGGCCGTCAGGGCTGCTGGAAGACGACCTCGGGGTTGCCCGGTGTGGGGCCGTCCAGCAGGGGCTGAGGCCGGTCCTTCAGATGCTGGTCGAGGAAGGCCGCCACGTAGTCGCGGGTGATCCGTGTCGACCGGCCGGCGGAGAGGGGGGCCTCCGGGTCCACCGGCAGGCCGAGCTGTTCGGCGAGTTCCGGGTTGTCCGTGAACGTGAAGTGGCCCGAGTCCTTGACGGTCAGCCAGCGCTTCCAGCCGTCGAGGTGCCGCCAGCCCTCGTCCCAGGACCCGTCGAGGCTGCCGGGGTGGTGGCCCGCGTCGGTGCCGAGCATCAGGAACGGACGGCTCCCGATGCCCGAGCGGGGGACCGGTTCGAAGAAGGTGCCGTCCATGTTGACCCCTGCGTCGAAGCGAGGATCGGCAAGCATCGCCGAGGCGGCCGCGCTGCCGCCGATGGAGTGGCCGGCCGCGGCGACCCGGCGCCTGTCGATCATGCGGGAGTTCTTCCAGGCCGGACGGGCGCCGGTCAGCCGGTCGAGCACGAAGGAGAGGTCGGCGGCCCGTCCGGTGGAGACGGTCCTCAGCACCTTCCGTTCGGCCTCGTCGTCCGGTGCCGCCTCGGCCGCGTCGCAGGCCGCGCACGTGAGGACCCGTCCGTCGGGGAACGCCGTTCCGGTGGACTCGTAGGCGTGATCGACGCTCGCCACGACATAGCCGCGGCTCGCCAGGTCCTCCGCGAGGGAGGTCAGAGTGGCGCGGGGCGTGCCGAAGCCGGGGGAGAGCAGCACGAGGGGGAACCGGCCCCGGGCGGCGGGAGCGTCCGTACGGGCGTGGGTGGAGGTGGAGCTGACGACGGAGGCGGGCACGATGCCGTCCAGTCCGCGCGCCGCCAGCATCAGCCGGGCCTCTTCGGTGCTCATGTACGGGGCGGCGGTGCTCCCGCCCGCGGCACGGGCCGGGTAGTGGACGGACACCATCAGTTCACGGTCCCCGGCTTCGGGCACCCAGGGGTCGGTGCGTTCGTGGTCGGTGAGGTGCAGGACCTCGGCGCCGACGGGGTACGGGCCGGTCGGGCGGGGCAGTTCGAGCGTGGTGGTGGCCGAGGCCGGCGGTGCCGGTGCCGGTGCCGGTAAGGCCTGGGCGGTGGCGACGGGTGCGGCCAGCAGGAGTGTGGCGGAGAGGAAGGCGACGGCCGTGCGGCTGCGGAGTCTCATGGTCATGCCGGGACACTAGGCGGCGGTACAGGTCGAAGGCATCGGGCCCAGGGGCGACCCCGGGGTGGGACCAGGGTCGTACACGGGTCATCCCGCAGGGGGTGCACACCGGTGGACGGCTACCGGCCATTGTGGCCGGGCCGCTGCCGTTCCGTACGACGGCGAGGCGGTCCGCGCCGTACGCTTACCGAGGAGTAGTGCACGGGGGCGGGAGGAAGTCGACGTGGGTGCTGTGAAGAGCAAACGGATGCCGCGCGCGGTGCGTGAGCAGCAGATGATGGATGCCGCGGTGCAGACGTTCGGGCAGCGCGGCTTCCGGGCCGCCTCGATGGACGAGATCGCCGAGCTGGCCGGGGTGTCCAAGCCGTTGGTCTATCTCTACCTGAACTCCAAGGACGAACTCTTCTCCGCCTGTATCAGGCGTGAGGCGAATGCGCTGGTCGAGGCGGTGCGGGCGGGGGCGGAGCCGGGGCTGCCGGCCGACCGGCAACTGTGGTCGGGGCTGCGGGCGTTCTTCACGCACACCGCGGAGAACCCGGACGGCTGGGCGGTGTTGTACCGGCAGGCGCGGACGCACGGGGAGCCGTTCGCCACCGAGGTGAACGTGATGCGCGAGGAGATCGTTGCGTTCGTGACGGGTCTGATCGGGGCTGCGGCGCGTGAGGTGCACGACGATCCGGCGCTCGCGGACCGTGATGTGGCGGGGCTGGCACAGGCGTTGGTGGGCGCCGCGGAGGCGCTCGCCGGCTGGGCGAACGAGACTCCGGGCGTCTCGGCCAAGGAGGCCGCGGCCACCTTGATGAACTTCTCCTGGGCGGGTCTGGAGAACCTTATGAACGGCCGTCCCTGGCAGCCTCAGGGGAAGTCCGCACCGTCGTCCCGGTGAGGTGGATGCGGTCGCCGTCGCCGCCGCGCAGCTGGAAGGCGGCGCCGTCCGAGGCGTAGGTGACGGTCCCGGGCAGCAGGACGGGGGCCCTGAAGTCGGCCCGTACGGTCCGGATCAGGTGCGGCTGCGGGGTCTCGGCGAGGCAGCGGGCCACGGTCCACATGCCGTGGGCGATGGCGCGCGGGAAGCCGAAGAGCCGGGCGGTCAGCGGGTACAGGTGGATCGGGTTGCGGTCGCCGGACGCGGCTCCGTAGCGCCGCCCGAGGCCGGCGGGCAGCCGCCACTCGGCGACGGCGGGGAGCGGCGGTGTGTCTCCCGAAGGCGCCGGGGTGGTTCCCGTACGTGTCGCATGGCGGGACAGGTAGCCGCTGCGGGACTCCCACACCACCTCGCCCGCCAGTCGCGCCTCGGTGACCACGGTGACCTCGGTTCCGCGTCGGTGTGGCGTCAACTCATCTGCGTACACGGTGAGTTCGAGCGAATCTGTCGGGTTCAGCGCCCGGTGTGCGGTGATCTCGATCCAGGTGTGGACGAGTCCGGTGACCGGCAGGGGGAAGCGCCGCCCGGTCATCAGCCGCATGGCGAGCGGGAAGCCCAGGACGTGCGGGTAGGTGACCGGGAGGGGGCCGGTTCCGGCGAAGCCGCAGATCCTGCGGTACGCGGCCAGCGGCCCGGGGGCGATCGGGGCGGCCGGGAGGCGCGGCCGGTCGGCGGGCAGGGTGGCGCCGGGCCGTCCCGCGCGTTTGAACGGGGAGGTGAGGGCGCCGCGCGCCAGGGAGAGGGTCAGGCTGGGCACCGGTTCACGCTCCCAGCAGGCTCTGGCCGCAGACCCGGACGACCTGGCCGTTGACGGCGCTGGAGGCGGGCTGGGCGAACCAGGCGGTGGTCTCGGCGACGTCGACCGGGAGGCCGCCCTGGGAGAGGGAGTTCATCCGGCGGCCGGCCTCCCGGATGAAGAGCGGGACGGCCGCGGTCATCTTCGTCTCGATGAAGCCCGGGGCCACCGCGTTGACGGTGACGTCGTGGTCGGCGGCGGCGCGCGGGGCGAGCGAGCGGACGAGGCCGATGATGCCGGCCTTGCTGGCCGCGTAGTTGGTCTGGCCGTTGTTGCCGGCGATGCCCGCGATGGAGGCGGTGGCGACGATCCGTCCGCCGCGGTTGAGGGTGCCGGCCTTGAGCAGGGCGTCGGTGGTGCGCAGGACGCTGTCGAGGTTGACGTCGATGACCGAGGCCCAGCGGTCGGCGGGCATGTTGGCGAGGCGGCGGTCGCGGGTGATGCCGGCGTTGTGGACGAGGATGTCGAGGCCGCCGGGGGCCGCGGCGGCGATCCGCTCGGCCGCGTCGTCCGCGGTGATGTCCAGCGGCAGGGCGGTGGCGCCGAGCCGGTCGGCGGTGCGTACCAGGTCGTCCTGGGCCTGCGGGATGTCCAGGCAGATGACGTGGGCGCCGTCCCGGGCCAGGACCGAGGCGACCGAGGCGCCGATGCCGCGGGCGGCGCCGGTGACCAGTGCGGTGCGGCCGGTGAGCGGGGCGGCCCAGTCGGCGACCGGGCCGGGGGCGGCCGAGGTGACCTCGATGACCTGGCCGCTGATGTACGCGGACCGGGGCGAGAGCAGGAAGCGCACGGTGGACTCGGCGCCGGCGACCGCGTCGGGCGCGATGCGCAGCAGCTGTACGGTGGCGCCCTTGCCGATCTCCTTGCCGAGTGAGCGCACGAATCCTTCCAGGGCCTGCTGGGCGGCGGCCTGGTGGTGGTCGTCGGGGGACGGGCGCACCCCGAGGACGACGACGCGGCCGCCCGGTGCGAGCGAGCGGACGACCGGGTGCAGGGCGGCGTGCACGGCCCCGAGCCCGGCGGCGGTGTCGACGGCGGTCGCGTCCAGGACGATGCCGGCGGGCCGGTCGGCGTGTGCCGTGATCTCCAGGCCGGTGGTGGCGAGGAGTGTGCCGAGCTCGTCCGTGACGGCGGAGTCCCCGGCGGTGAGGTGGAGGACCGGGCCGGTGAGCGTGGGGGTCTCCAGGCTCCAGCGGTGCAGCCGCGCGGGCTGCGGAAGCCCGAGCTTCCGGGTCAGAAACCGGCCGGTTGCTGTGCCGGTGAGGTGCAGATAGCGGTCGGCCATTGTCCAGACTCCCTGCTCGGTCGTAGATTTACTCTTGAGTAAGGTTACTCAAGAGTCAGGAGTTGGTCGAGATGAGTTGGTCGAGTTGATCCCCCTCGCACTCCCGCAGCCCCGCCGGGTCGCGGTCATCGGCGGCAGCCGCATCCCCTTCGCGCGCTCCGACGGCCCGTACGCGCAGGCCTCCAACCAGCAGATGCTCACCGCCGCGCTGGACGGTCTGGTCGAGCGGTTCGGGCTCCAGGGGCAGCAGGTCGGGGAGTTCGCCGCGGGCGCCGTCCTCAAGCACAGCCGGGACTTCAACCTGGCCCGGGAGACCGTGCTCGGCTCACGGCTCGACCCGCGCACCCCCGCGTACGACATCCAGCAGGCCTGCGGCACCGGCCTCCAGGCCGTCATCGCGGCCGCCAACAAGATCATGCTCGGGGCGGTCGACTCGGCGATCGCGGGCGGCGCGGACACCACGAGCGACGCGCCGCTCGGCGTCAACGACGAACTGCGCCGGCTGCTGCTGTCGGCCCGGCGCGCGAAGTCGGCGGGCGGCAGGGCCAGGGCCCTTGCGGGGGTACGGCCCCGGCATCTGGTCCCGGACATGCCGCGCAACGCCGAACCGCGCACCGGTCTTTCGATGGGCGACCACGCGGCGGTCACCGCCCGCCGGTGGGACATCGGCCGCGCGGAGCAGGACCTGCTCGCCGCCACCAGCCACCGGCGGCTCGCCGCCGCGTACGACCGGGGCTTCCTGGCCGACCTCGTCGTCCCGTACCTCGGCCTGGAGCGTGACCAGAACCTGCGGCCGGGCTCCACCGTGGAGAAACTCGCCACGCTGAAGCCGGTGTTCGGCACGGACCACCCGGACGCGACGATGACGGCGGGCAACTCCACCCCGCTCACGGACGGCGCCGCGACGGTGCTGCTGGCGAGCGAGGAGTGGGCCGAGCGCCGCGGTCTGGAACCGCTGGCCTATCTCTCCCTGTATGAGACGGCCGCGGTCGACTACGTGGGCGGCGAGGACGGGCTGCTGATGGCGCCCGCGTACGCCGTACCGCGGATGCTGGAGCGGGCCGGGCTGACCGTCCAGGACTTCGATCTCTTCGAGGTCCACGAGGCGTTCGCCTCCCAGGTGCTCGCCACGCTGGCCGCCTGGGAGAAGCAGGGGCTCGCAAGCGTCGACCGGGACAAGCTCAATGTGGCGGGGTCGTCCCTGGCCACCGGGCATCCGTTCGCCGCGACGGGCGCGCGGATCGTCGCCACCCTCGCGAAGCTCCTCGCGGAACGAGACGCCCCGGGCCGCGGGCTGATCTCGATCTGCGCGGCGGGCGGCCAGGGCGTCACGGCGATCCTCGAACGCGTGTGACCGGCAGAGAAGTTGAGCACGGTCCGGCGAGGGCATCAGGGCCTTTCGCCGGACGGACCAGGTGAAACGCCCGACCCCGATGCCGAGGAGCCGCACGTGTCCACGCCACCCGCACCTCCCACCACCCCCTCCGCCCCCGTCCTGGTCGAGCCGACGAAGGTCAGGGCGGCCGACGGCAGCGTCCGGCAGGTCTCCGTACCGGCGTTCGCCCCGCCCGTCCGGCGCGGCTCGCTCGCCGAGATCCCGTTCGACAACGCACACGAGGCCCCGGCCGACGCCGTCCTCAGCCGCAAGCAGCAGGACGGCAGCTGGCAGGACGTGACCGCGGCCGACTTCGCGGCCGAGGTGCTCGCCGTGGCCAAGGGCCTGATCGCGGAGGGTCTGCGGGGCGGCGACCGGATCGCGATCATGGCCCGTACGACCTACGAGTGGACGCTGCTCGACTTCGCCGCCTGGGCCGCGGGCCTGGTCACCGTTCCCATCTACCCGACCTCGTCCGCCTTCCAGGCGCGCTGGATCCTCCAGGACTCGGGCGCGGTCGCCTGCGCCGTCGAGACGGCCGAACAGGGCCGCATGATCAGCCAGGAACGCAAGCAGCTCGGCGACCTCGCACACCTCTGGCAGTTCGACACGGGCGCGCTGGGCCGGCTGAAGAAGCTCGGCAAGGACGTCCCGGACGACGTCGTCGCCGCCCGCCGCGCCACCCTGGAACCGGGGACCCCGGCCACGCTCATCTACACCTCGGGCACCACCGGCCGCCCCAAGGGCTGCGTCCTGACGCACGGCAACTTCTTCGCCGAGGTCGACAACGCCATCGAGCTGCTGCACCCGGTCTTCAAGTCGGTCAGCAAGGACCCGGCGTCCACGCTGCTGTTCCTGCCGCTGTCGCACGTCTTCGGCCGGATGGTCGCGATCGGCTGTCTGCGCGCCCGGGTCCGCCTCGGCCACGCCCCGTCCATCCGGACGGAAGACCTGCTCACCGATCTGGCCGGCTTCAGGCCGTCGTTCCTGCTGGCCATCCCGTACGTACTGGAGAAGGTCTACAACACCGGCCGGGCCACCGCCGAGAAGATGGGCCGCGCCTCGTCCTTCGACCGCGCCGCGCGGATCGCCCAGCGCTACGGGCAGGCCGTCGAGGCCGCCGAGCACGGCACGGGCCCCGGCCCCGGCCTGGGGCTGCGCGCGGCCCGCGCGCTGTACGACCCGCTGGTCTACCGCCGCATCCGGGCCGCGCTCGGTGGTCATGTCCGGTACGCGATCTGCGGCGGCTCCCCGCTGGGCCGCAGGCTCGCCGCCTTCTACGCGGGCGCCGGCATCGAGATCTTCGAGGGCTACGGCCTGACCGAGACCACGGCCGCCGCCACCGTCACCCCGCCGCTCAAGCCGCGCCTGGGCACCGTCGGCTGGCCGATGCCGGGCACCGCCGTACGCATCGCCGAGGACGGTGAGGTGCTGCTCAGCGGCGGCCAGGTGTTCCAGGGCTACTGGGACACCGAGCGCGCCGGGGCCGTTCCCGCGCTGGACGGCGGCTGGTTCGCCACCGGCGACCTGGGCGCGCTCGACGAGGACGGCTACCTCACGATCACCGGCCGCAAGAAGGACATCATCATCACCTCGGGCGGCAAGAACGTCACCCCGGCCCCGCTGGAGGACTGGCTGCGCGCCCACCCGCTGGTCAGCCAGTGCATGGTGGTCGGCGACAACCGCTCGTTCATCACCGCCCTGATCACCCTGGAGCCGGACGGGCTCTCCCACTGGCGGCAGATGAAGAAGAAGCAGGACGTCCCGATGCGCGACCTCGTCCACGACGAGGAACTGCGCTCGGCGCTGCAACGCGCGGTCGACGACGCCAACCGGCTCGTCTCGCGGCCCGAGTCGATCCGCAAGTTCACGGTCCTGCCGGTGGACTTCACCGAGGAGGGCGGCCATCTGACGCCGTCGCTGAAGCTGAAGCGGGACGCGATCGCGCGGGACTTCGAGGCGGAGATCGAGGAGTTGTACCGGAAGTGAAGTGGCCGGCCTCCCGGATGAGTTGATCCAACGGCGCCGCCCGGTCACCGAGTCGTGAATCCGCGGTGGTCAGTCCCGGGTGGCGCCTTCGGGCCACACGATCCGCACCGGTACGCCGACGCGTTCCGCGTACGCGACGACGTCGGCGGTGCCGCCGTAGCCGCGGGCCGGTTGCCCGTCCCACACGGCGATCATCCGGTCTGCCAGGCCGACGACGATCTCGCTGCCGGCCTGGTGGGCATGCGAGTTGGATTCGCTCAACCCGGTGTGGTGGGTATCGATCGCGCGGGCCATCAACTCGTCGTAGACGGGGTGGTGCCAGTCGGGCAGGCTCTCGCGGTACTCGGCGGAGGAGATGACGACGTCGAGGCGTCCGCCGTGCGCCAGGACGGCCTGTGCGAACCATGCGTCGGGGCCGTCGGCGATGCAGCTGATGCCCACGAGGTCTGCCGGCGGGCAGTCGGCGATCAGCTTGGCGAGCTCGGTACGGACTTGGGCTTCGACTTCCGGCGAAAGGCCGCGGTGGCCCGTGATACCCAGGCGCATATCTGACTTCTCCCTTACAGGTACGTGCCGTGCGGCAGAGCGTCGAAGCCGAGCACGATACCGGGCGGTGTTGGCCATCGCGTCGATGTCGCCGGAGCCGGGGAGGTGAGTGACGAACGGCCGGGACATACCCGGCAGCTCCGCGGCTTCAGCCGGTGTCGGCGGTGCTTCGGATGCCAGGGCCGTGACCACGTGCCCATGCGTCAGCTCCCCGGCCGGGGAGCTGACCACCCCCTGAACTCCTTTCCCCCGGACACCCCTTGCCTGATGATGCGTCAGGTACGACGATGACTCCGCTCACTCGGAATATGACGAGCCGTCAGATTCTGTCAGGGTCATTCCAGGGGAAGGAGGCCGTTCGGTGCCGATACTGCCCGCCGGACCGCTGTCGTACGGGATGCAGCTCCCGATTCAGTCGCAGAGTGCCATCTACGCGGAACCGTGGGAGGCCGGGGCCACCCCGGCCGACCTCGTCGAGATCGCCCGCACCGCCGACCGGGCCGGGTTCACCTACCTGGCGAGCTGTGACCATGTCGCCATCCCCCGGCGGCTCGCGGAGGCGATGAGCACCGTCTGGTACGACCCGGTGGCCACGCTCGCGTTCCTCGCGGGCGTCACCGAGCGGGTCCTGCTGATGAGCCATGTCGCCGTCGTCGGGCTGCGTCATCCGCTGGCCACGGCCAAGCAGTACGCCACCCTCGACCACCTCAGCGGTGGCCGGCTGATCCTCGGGGTCGGGGCCGGGCACGTGCGTGAGGAGTTCGAGGCGCTCGGGGCCGACTTCGACGGGCGGGGCGGGGTGCTGGACGAGAGCATCGACGCGCTGAAGGCCGCGCTCGGGCCGGAGGAGTACCCGGAGTTCGCCGGGGAGCGGTTCTCCTTCAGCGGGCTCGGGCAGTTGCCCAGGCCCGCCCAGGAGCGGGTGCCGGTGTGGGTGGGCGGGTCGTCGCCCGCCGCGGTGCGGCGGGCCGCCGTACGGGGGGACGGGTGGCTGCCGCAGGGGGATCCGCGGGCGAAGCTGCCCGCTCAGATCGCCCGGCTGCACGCCCTGCGCGAGGAGGCGGGGGTGGACCGGCCGATCGTCGTCGGGGCCATCACCGAGCCGCTGTACGTGGGGGAGCCGGACTGGTCCGTGGGGCGGCGCACCCTCAGCGGGAAGCCGGAGGTGCTCGCCGAGTCGCTGCGGGAGTACGGCGCGATGGGTGTGCACCAGATCCAGGTGCGCTTCCGCAGCCGCAGCAGAAGTGAACTGACCGATCAGATGGCGGCGTTCGCCGCCGATGTCGCACCTCACCTCGACAACCTCGACAGGTAGGAGTCAGGCCATGGGCAAGCTGGACGGACGGACCGTACTGATCAGCGGTGCGGCGCGCGGGCAGGGTGAGCAGGAGGCGCGGCTCTTCGTGGCCGAGGGTGCGCGGGTGGTGATCGCCGATGTGCTCGACGAGCAGGGCGAGGCGCTCGCGAAGGAGCTGGGGGAGGGTGTTGCGCTCTTCGTGCACCTGGATGTGAGCCGGGAGGAGGACTGGCAGGCCGCCGTCGCCGCCGCCAAGGACGCCTTCGGGGGTATCGACGGGCTGGTCAACAACGCGGGGATCCTGCGGTTCAACGAGCTGGTGACCACGCCGCTGGAGGAGTTCCAGCAGGTGGTGCAGGTCAATCAGGTGGGGGCCTTCCTGGGGATCAAGACCGTCGCGCCCGAGATCGTGGCGGCGGGCGGCGGGACCATCGTCAACACCTCCTCGTACACCGGGCTCACCGGCATGGCGTTCGTCGGCGCGTACGCCGCGACCAAGCACGCGGTGCTGGGCCTGACCAAGGTGGCGGCGGTGGAGCTGGCGGCGAAGGGGGTACGGGTCAACGCCGTCTGCCCCGGAGCCGTGGACACCGCGATGTCCAATCCGGCGGCGCTGGACCCGGCAGCGGACCAGGAGGAGTCGAAGGAGGCCGTGGACGCGCTCTACCGCAAGCTCGTCCCGCTCGGGCGGATCGGCAGGCCCGAGGAGGTGGCGGCGCTCGCGCTCTTCCTGACCTCGGACGACTCCTCGTACATCACCGGGCAGCCGTTCGTCATCGACGGCGGGTGGCTGGCGGGCGTCAGTCTCTTCTGAACGTGCCGGAGACCCATCATGTCTGACGAAGCGTCAGGTATTGACGGGTCGGGGTGTCGGTGGAACAGTCGGACGCATCAGAATCTGACGGTGTGTCAGAAACAATTGAGGACGGTGAACCCCCTTGGAATTCGGGCTCTTTGTACAGGGGTATGTGCCCGCCGCGCGGGCCAAGGTCGACCCCGGGGCAGAGCACAAGGCGCTGATCGAGGAGACCGAGTACGTCATCCAGGCGGACAAGTCCGGCTTCAAGTACGCCTGGGCCTCCGAGCACCACTTCCTGGAGGAGTACTCGCACATCTCGGCCAACGATGTGTACCTGGGCTATCTCGCACACGCCACCGACCGCATCCACCTCGGGTCCGGCATCTTCAACCCGCTCGCCCCGGTCAACCACCCGGTGAAGGTGGCCGAGAAGGTCGCCATGCTCGACCACCTCTCGGAGGGGCGCTTCGAGTTCGGCTCCGGCCGGGGCGCGGGCACCCACGAGATCCTCGGGTTCATGCCGGGCATCACCGACATGAACCACACCAAGGAACTCTGGGAAGAGACCATCGCCGAGTTCCCCAAGATGTGGCTCCAGGACGAGTACGTCGGCTTCCAGGGCAAGCACTGGTCGCTGCCGCCGCGCAAGATCCTGCCCAAGCCGTACGGGAAGTCGCACCCGGCGATGTGGTACGCGGCCGGCTCGCCGCCCTCGTACGCCATGGCCGGCAGGAAGGGGCTCGGCGTGCTGGGCTTCAGCGTGCAGAAGGTCTCCGACATGGAGTGGGTCGTCGAGTCCTACAAGAACGCGGTCAAGGACGCCGAGCCGGTCGGTGACTTCGTCAACGACAACGTCATGGTCACCTCGACGGCGATCTGTGCCGAGACGCACAAGAAGGCCGTCGAGATCGCGGTCGGCGGCGGGCTGAACTACCTCCAGTCGCTGCTGTTCCGCTACCACGACACGTTCCCGCGGCCGGACGGCATCCCGGAGTGGCCGGAGCTGCTGCCGGAGTACTCCGAGGAGATCATCGAGCTGCTGATCGCCGAGGAACTGATGATCTGCGGCGACCCGGACGAGGTGCTGGCGCAGTGCCGGCGGTGGGAGCAGGCCGGGGCGGACCAGCTGAGCTTCGGGATGCCGATCGGGATCAGTCCCGAGGACACGATGAACTCGATCAAGCTGATCGGTGAGCACGTGATCCCGAAGATCGACACGGATCCGGTCCACCGGACGACGCGGTTCCGCGACGCGGCGTGAAATCCAGCCCCGCCGGCGTTTGAGGCGCGAGGTCCGGGGCGGAGCCCCGGGGCGCGGGCTCTCGGGGGCGCTGCCCCCGTGCCCCCGCTCCTCAATCGCCGGAGGGGCTTGGTTCTGCCCCAGGGGCTTGATCTGCGGGCGGCGTCTTCCCGGACCGCCGCTCCGCGAGCCGGGGTGCGTACCGCGGCCGTACGCACCCCGGCGCACACCCATGTGTGACACCGAAGAAGGGACCCCGGCATGCTCGACCACCTCATCCGCGGAGCGACCGTCGTGGACGGCACCGGCGGGCCCTCCTACCGCGCGGACATCGGTATCCGCGACGGCCGCATCGCCGTCATCGCGGAACCAGGAACCGTCGCCGAGACGGCCGTGACCAGCGAGGACGTCACCGGCCTGGTCCTCGCGCCCGGCTTCGTCGACCCGCACACCCACTACGACGCCCAGCTCTTCTGGGACCCGTACGCCACCCCGTCGATGAACCACGGCGTCACCACCGTCGCCGGCGGCAACTGCGGCTTCACCCTCGCCCCGCTCCATCCGGACCGCCCCGAGGACGCCGACTACACCCGGCGCATGATGTCGAGGGTCGAGGGCATGGCCCTCAAGGCCCTGGAGGAGGGCGTCGACTGGAGCTGGTCGACCTTCCGTGAATACCTCGACGCGCTCGACGGCCGGATCGCCGTCAACGCCGGGTTCATGGTCGGGCACTGCGCCCTGCGCCGCCACGTCATGGGGCCCGACGCGGTCGGCGGACAGCCGACCCCGGCCCAGCTCGACGCCATGCTCGCACTGTTCCACGACGCGATGGACGCCGGGGCGTGGGGCCTGTCCACCACCCAGTCCTCCACCCACTCCGACGGCGACGGACAGCCCGTCGCCTCCCGGCACGCGCTTCCCGAGGAACTCCTCGCGCTCTCCCGCGCGGTCGGTGAGCACGAGGGCACGCAGATCGAGGCGATCGTCGCCGGCTGCCTCGACCAGTTCTCCGACGACGAGATCGAGCTGTTCGTCGACATGACGGCCGCCGCCGGGCGCCCGCTCAACTGGAACGTCCTGACCATCGACGCCGCCGTCCCCGAGCGCGTACCGCGCCAGCTGATCGCCAGCGAACGCGCCCGCCGTGCCGGGGGCCGGATCGTCGCGCTGACGATGCCGATCCTGACGCCGATGAACATGTCGCTGGGCACGTTCTGCGCCCTCAACCTGATCCCGGGCTGGGGCGACATCCTCGCCCTGCCCGTCCCCGAGCGCATCGAACGGCTCCGCGACGCGGACACCCGCGCCGAGATGCTCCGCCGCGCCGACAGCAAGGAGGCCGGCGTCTTCCGCCGCCTCGCGAACTTCGGCCGGTACGTCATCGGCGACACCTACAGCGCGGCGAACGAGGGCCTCAGCGGGCGGGTCGTGAAGGACATCGCGGCCGAGCGCGGCCAGGACGCCTTCCACTGCCTCGTCGAGATCTGCGCGGCCGACGATCTGCGTACGGTGCTGTGGCCGATGCCCACCGACAACGACCCCGACTCCTGGGCGCTGCGCCGGCGCACCTGGGAGCACGAGGACGTCATGCTCGGCGGCTCCGACGCGGGCGCGCATCTGGACCGGATGTGCGGCGCCCCGTACACCACCCGCTTCATCGGTGACTGTCTGCGCGGGCGCAAGCTCGTCCCGCTGGAACAGGCCGTCAAGATGCTGACCGACGACCCGGCCCGCCTCTTCGGCCTGCGCGACCGCGGCCGCATCACGGAGGGCTTCCACGCCGACCTCGTACTCTTCGACCCCGAACGCATCGACGCGGGCCCCGCCACCCTCGTCCACGACCTGCCGGGCGACAGTCCCCGGCTGGACTCCAAGGCGCTCGGCATCGTGTCGGTCCGCGTCAACGGGGTGGAGACCCTGCGCGACGACAAGGTGACCGGCGCGGTCCCCGGCACGGTGCTGCGCTCCGGCCGCGACACCCGGACGGTGAGCACACAGTGACCATCACACCCCAGCGCCTCTTCATCAACGGCGAGTGGACCGAACCCGCCGACGGACACTACGAGGTGATCAACCCGGCCACCGAGGAGGTCGTCGGCCTCGCCCCCGAGGCGAGCCGCGCCCAGGTGTACGCGGCGGCCGCCGCGGCCCGTGACGCCTTCGCCTCCTGGTCCCGCACCCGCCCGGAGGAACGCGCCGCGATCCTCGACCGCGCCGCCGATCTGATGCAGCGCGACTTCGCCGCGAACGCCGCACTCGCCCAGGCGGAGAGCGGCGCCACCACGGGAACGGCCCGCGGCATGCAGGTCGCCGTGGGCGCCGCCCGCTTCCGGCGGTACGCGAAGGGCGCGCTGGAGCCGGTGGAGGAGGCGATCGGCCCGCAGATCAACGAGGCAGGTCCGATGGGCCGGGCCGGGATCTTCGGAGCGCTCGCCGTCCGCCAGCCGGTCGGCGTCGTCACCTGCATCACCTCGTACAACAACCCCTGGGCCAACCCGGCCGGCAAGATCGCGCCCGCGCTCGCGATGGGCAACACCGTCGTCGTGAAACCGGCCCCACAGGACCCGCTCTCCGTCTACCGGATGGCCGAGGCCCTCGCCGAGGCGGGCATGCCGGCGGGCGTCGTCAACGTCGTCAGCGGCGCGGGCCCCGGAGTGGGCGAGGCGGCCGTCGACTCGCCCGACGTCGACATGGTCAGCTTCACCGGTTCCACGGCGGTCGGTCAGCGCATCGCCGAGGTCTGCGGCCGGGGCATGAAGCGGCAGCTGATGGAGCTGGGCGGGAAGGGTGCCGCCGTGGTGCTCGACGACGCCGACCTCGACTCGGCGGTGGCGGGCATCGGGACGACGTTCTCCTTCTACAGCGGCCAGATCTGTACGGCTCCGACCCGCGTCCTGGTCCAGCGGTCCGTCCACGACGCGCTGATCGAGAAGCTCACCGCGTACGCCGGGTATCTGAAGGTGGGCGATCCGACGGCCAAGGGCACGGTCGTCGGCCCGGTCATCTCCGCCGCGCACCGCGACCGCATCGAGTCGTACGTGGAGCTGGGCCGCAAGGAAGGGGCCCGGGTCGTCACGGGCGGCGAGCGCCCGGACCCGACCGGCCGCGGCTTCTATGTCGCGCCCACGCTGCTGGCCGACTGCACCAACGACATGCGGGTGGTGCGGGAGGAGATCTTCGGTCCGGTCGTGGTGGTCGTCCCCTTCGACGACGAGGAGGAGGGCATCGCGCTCGCCAACGACAGCGACTACGGACTGATCGACTACGTCTGGTCCGGCGACGTGGCCCGCGCCTTCCGCACGGCCCGCAGGCTGCGCGCCGGCGGGGTCGGCGTGAACACGATCGGCCGGAACATGGAGGCCCCGTTCGGCGGGTTCAAGCAGAGCGGGGTCGGGCGCGATGTCGGCTCGTACGCCCTGCACGCGTACAGCGAACTCCAGGCGATCGTCTGGCCGGGCTGAGGGCGGCGGGGTACGGGCTACGGCGGCTGGGTGGGGGGCGGCGTCCCCACCCACCGGCATGTATCTCGCCATCAAGTATCTTGACATCGAGAATAATCCCCGGCAGGCTTCCCCCGGTCTGTTGATCTCTTGATGTCGAGATACCGGGGGTGGGCTGTGCGCCGCACAGCGGGAAGCGGGACGGCGGGAAGCGGGACGGCGGGGGAGCAGGAGCCCGGACCAGGGGGAGGTCAGGGCCTCCTGGCCCAGCTGCGCAACCCGCCGGGCGGCCGGGACGCCCGCATCATGCTGCTCGCCCTGGCCGTCGACCGCACGGGGTCCGGCCTGTGGGCCGCGTCCTCGGTCCTCTACCTCACGTTCGTGACGCATCTGAGCGCGCAGCAGATCGGGCTGCTGCTGGGAGCGGCAGGCGTGGCGGGCATCGCCGGCTCCCCCCTGGCCGGACGGCTGGCCGGCCGCTTCCCGGTCCGTCCGCTGCTGATCGGCTGCCACCTGCTCCGGCTGGTGACCCTCGTCCTCGTCCTGACGTGCACCGGCTTCTCGGCGCTGCTCCCCGTCATCGCGGTCACCTACCTCGGGGACCGGGCGGCGAAGACGCTGGAGATGCTGTTCGCCACCCGCGCGGCGGGCGAACGACGGGCGGCCTACCAGGCGTTGTCCCGCAGTGCGGCGAACGCGGGCTACGGCGTCGGCGCCGGGATCGCCGCCATCGGCCTGGCGGTGGGCACCACGGACGCCTACCGGACCCTGATCCTCGGCAACGCACTGTCCTTCGCCGTCGCCGCGGTGCTGGTGTGGCGCACCGGCGAACCCCGCGACACGGCGACGGTCGAGGTGGCGCGGACGAAGGGAGCCGGCCTCCCGCCTTCCGAAGCCGCCCCCTCGCCTTCCGGGTCCGCCCTCCCGCCTTCCGAGGCCGCCCCCTCGCCCTCGGCGGTCGCCCCCTCGCCTTCCCAAGCCGCCCCCTCGCCTTCCGGGTCCGCCTCCCGCGAGCCCGCCCGCCGCAAGGGCCCGTGGCGGGACGGCGGATACCTCCGCTTCGTCGCCCTCGACATCCCGATGAACCTGGACGACTCGGTCCTCGGCGTCGGCCTGCCGCTGTGGCTGGTGAACCGCACCTCCGCACCGCACGCCCTGGTGCCGGCCTTCCTGGTCATCAACACCGTGCTGGTCGTGGCCCTCCAACTTCCTGTCTCGAGACGCGCCGATGGCCCTCGCCGGGCGGTCCGGGCGGTGCTGGCGTACGGGGTCCTGCTGTTCGTCTGCTGCGCCGCCCTCGCCGCCGCCACCCGCTGCGGGACCTGGGCGGCGGCAGCGGTCCTGCTCGCCGCGGCGGTGCTGGTCACCCTGGCCGAACTGATGCGCTCGGTGAGCTCGTGGGAACTGGCCGTCCTGCTCGCGCCCCCGGACGAGCGCGCCGCCTACCTGGGGGTGGCCGGCATGTCGCAGTCCATCCAGAAGTCCGCGGGCCCGCCGCTGCTCACCGGAGTGGTGATGGCGGCGGGACCGGTGGGCTGGCTGGTGCTCGGCACGGTGGTCGCGGGGCTCGCGGTCGTACAACAACGCTCCTGCGCCCACCGGTTGCGCATCGTCGCGCCGCCCGCCCAGGACCATGCGGCGGCGACGGCCGCCGGGCGGACCCTCTAGCTCAGGCGTCGATCCGGGCTGCCGGGCCGTCTACAGGAACCTGCTCATCGACTACGCGTGTGCGGGGCCGGAGCTGCCTGAGGAACTCGCGGCCGAGGCCCACCCCCATCCGCACGAACTGACTGAGCTGCCTGGCCAATCTGCCCGGAACTACGGGGAGTTCCGCCGGGACCGGGACACCAGCACGTAGGCCAGGATGGCGCTCACCACGACGGCCAGCACGATCCCGAGAACGAGCCCGCCCCCGAACCCGCTCGACCCGTGCTTGCGCCGCTTCTTGCTCTTGCTTCTGCTCTTGTGCTTGCTCTTGTACGTTTGCGCGGCCTCGCGCACACCGGCATGGGCGGCTGCGGCCCCGCCCATGTGCCCCGCGGCCTGTACCGAAGCGGTACGGGAAGCGGCGGTCGCGGAAGCGGGTGAGGCGGCTGATGCCGCGGCGGGCGCGCCGCCGACGAGCACGCCCGTCAGGAACAGCGCGGTGAGAACGGTGCGGGTGCGGGTGCGCGTGCGCGTCCGGACCATGTGGTTGACCTCCCCCGAAGTCGCCGAAAGCTCGGCTTTGCGCACCGTACGGCATACGTTTGGGCGGTCACCAGACAACGACGGAGGTGTCCTCGCATGCGGATCGCCACAACGATCTTCCTCACCGACGAGACGATCACACCGGTGCGGCTCGCGCACCAGCTTGAGCAGCGGGGATTCGCCGGGCTCTATCTTCCCGAGCACACGCACATCCCGGTGAGCAGGGACACTCCTTACCCGGCGGGTGGCGAGCTGCCGCCCGAGTACGGCCGCACCCTGGACCCCTTCGTGGCCCTCGCGCAGGCCGCCGCGGTGACCGAACGCCTCGCGCTGGGCACCGGCATCACGCTGATCGCCCAGCACGACCCGATCGACCTGGCCAAGCAGATCGCCACCCTCGACCACCTCTCCGGCGGCCGCTTCACCCTGGGGCTCGGCTTCGGCTGGAACGTCGAGGAGGCCGCGGACCACGGCGTGAACTGGTCGACGCGCCGGGAGCTCGGCCGTGACCGGATGGCGCTGATGCGCGCCCTCTGGGCGGATGAACCCACGGCGTACGAGGGCGAGTTCGGGTCGGTCCGGGCCAGCCACGCCTACCCGAAACCGTTCCAGCAGCCACGCGGCCCGGTGACCGGCCCGCGCACCCTGATCGGCGGCGCGGCGGGCCCGAAGCTCTTCGCGCACATCGCACAGTACGCGGACGGCTGGCTCCCGATCGGCGGCCGCGGCCTGACGGAGTCCGTACCCAAGCTCCGTGCCGCCTGGGAGTCGGCGGGCCGAGACCCGAAGGACCTCCAGGTGGTCCCGTACGCGGTCCTGCCGAGCGCGGGCAAGCTGGCGCACTACGCGGACCTGGGCATCGAGGAGGTCGTACTCCAACTGCCCCCGGCGGGCGAGACGGAGGTCCTGCGGACGCTGGACGCGTTCGCGGAGTACCTCTAGTACCTCGCGGAGTACCTCTAGTACCTCGCGGAGTACCTCCCTGGTGCCTCGCGGAGTACCTCTAGTACCTCTAGTACCTCTAGTACCTCTAGGGCCGTCGCTCTCCGGCTGTGGCGAGGAGCGCGTACATCGTCGCGGCGGGCAGCGCCGGATTGGCGGCGGCCCGGTGCGCGAGCTCCTCGTCGTCGAGCAGTTCCGCGATCCGGCCCTGGGGCAGCCCCGGGTGGCGCGCCGCGTCGGCGCGGACCCGCGGGTCCGGATCGCGGGTGAGCCGGTCGGCCGGGCCCGGCGCGAGTCCGGCGTCGGACAGGGCCAGGCGGCGGACCGCGGGGTCCTCGTCGGCGGCGAACCGGGCGAGGCCCTGGCGCGGGAAGTCGCGGTGGCGGGTGAGGTGCCACCGGTCGCGGCCGGTGTACTCCAGGAAGCTGCGAAGAAGGAGTGCGGCCGGGGCGCCCGGATGGTTCTGGCAGAGCAGCACGCGTACGCCGAGGTCCTCGTCGTCGGCGAGCAGCGCCACCAGGTCGGCAGGGAGGGCGGGGGCCGCCGCGGCCCGTCGCCGGAGCAGGGGATGCGCCGACAGCGCGTCGCGGCGGAGTCGGTCGGCGTCGGGCGGCACGGGGACCGGGAAGCCGCACGCGTGGTGGCCGTAGGACTCCTCCTGCGTCACCTCGTAGTCGATCGCGGCCCGTTCCGCCTCGCTCAGGGCCGGGTGCACGGAGAGGGCGAGGCGCACCCCGGGGTCGGGATCCACGGCGAGTGCGCGACGCTCCGCCGCCCCCAGGTCCGCCCGCTCGGCGACACGGGTCCGCACCTCGGGATCGGGATGCCCGGCCAGGACGGTCACCATTGCGGCGGGTGTAGTGGCGTTGCCGGCGATCAGCCAGGCGTCCTCCGCCAGGGCCCCGGCCACGACGTCGGGGGCCAGCGCGCCGTACATCAGCAGGTGATGGCGTGCGTGACAGCTGTGAGCGGGGAGATCCTCCCGCACCGCGTCCGGATCGCGCAGCCGCTCGTACGCCCCTTGGTGGCGGGCGGCCGACTCCCGTACGCCCGGGTCGTCGTCGGCCAGCAGTGCGGCCCGCACCCGGGGCGTCAGCGACTCCCAGAAACCGCTCCCCATGCTGCGGACCTTCGCCACGGGATGGGTGGCCATGCTGCTCCGGAATCCGGGGGACATCTGGAGCAGAAGCCCGGTTCCCACCCACTCGTTCTCGTAGGTGTCGATGATCCGCACAACGGTCCGGTCCGGCAACGGCCGTGGCCGGCAGACGTCGTCGGCCCGGGGTGCCTCGGCCAGATGAGCCCGTACGAACCATTCCGGATCGTCCACCAGCCGGGCCCGCTGTTCGGGATCGGCGTACGGATTACGGGCGAGGAAGCTGCGCGTGTACCTGTCGGGGTGGTCGACGACCGCATCCACCACGGCCCCGGGCAGCGGCCGGTCCCGGCACAGCACCATCCGTACGGCGGCCGACTCGCCCGCCAGCAGGCGCAGCAGGACATCGACGGGTGCGGCCGGATTGAGCGCCACACCGGCCAGCCGACGTTCTGCCGGTGTGGCCGCTTCCCATATCTGCTCAGGAGTCACGCCGGGATGATGCCACGACTTCCGGCCCGATCCGGGCCGACTCCCAGCCTGCCGGCCGCCCGGTCCTCACACCGGCCGGCCGCCCGCGCTGTCAGGCGTACTCGTACTGGCCGTACTCGATGAAGTACCGCAGTTCCTCGGGCGTGCCGTCGACGACCTTCTCGGCGGCGGCGCGGAGCTCGCTGCTGATGGTGGGGTCGGCGAGGATACGGAAGACGGCGACCGTGTCGTCCTCGGCCTGGGCGAGGCGGTAGCCGGTTTCGAGGAAGGCGCGGAGGGCTTCGGGGCTGCCGTCGTCGAGCGCCCTGTTGGCTTCGCGGATGACGGCCTTGCCGCTGTCGGGGTCGGCTAGGAGGCGGACGATGGCGACGGAGTCGTCCTCGGCCTGGGCGAGGCGGTAGCCGGTCTCGAGGAAGGCGCGGAGGGCTTCGGGGCTGCCGTCGTCGAGCGCCTTGTTGGCCTCGCGGATGACGGCCTTGCCGCTGTCGGGGTCGGCTAGGAGGCGGACGATGGCGACGGAGTCGTCCTCGGCCTGCGCGAGGCGGTAACCGGTCTTGAGGAAGGTGCGCATGACTTCGGTGGTGCCGTCGTCGAGCGCCCTGTTCGCTTCCCGGGTGACGCCCCTGCCGGTGTCGGGGGCGGCGAGGATGCGGAGGATCTCGATGCGGAGCTCTTCGTCGGACATCTCGTCCACCGGTGTGGTGGAGCCGTCCGTGTCGGTCGTCGCGGTGTCGGAAGCGAACGAATCAGCCGAGGCTGTCGAGGTGGACGGTCCGGCTGCGAAGGCCGGGCCCGCCAGCAGCAGGGCCGGAGCCAGGGCAGCGGCCGCGACGGTCAGAGCGGCACGGGGCAGTCTCATGTGTGAACCTGTCTTGATATCAAGGCGAGTTGAGTAGATCCGGCGGTCGCACCGCGGCCGCCGGTAGTCATCATCGCGCCGGATCGTCCCGCACGGCATTGCTGGATTCCAGCAGTGATGAACGGCTCATGATTGCCGTGCCGTCCTCGCACGCAGGGCATTTGCCCGGATCCGGAGCCCTGAAGGCGTGGTCGCAGTCGTCGCAGTTCTGGAGCGGTACGGGGCGATAGGCGGCGGGAAGCGTGCGCCCGGACGGGAGCGACGCCGTGAGGCGATGCCGCACCAGTTTCGCGGGGAACTTCACGGGCCGGGGCAGGTCCTCGGTGAGGGCCTTGCGTACGTCTGCGGGGGAGGCGTCCCGCTCGAACCAAGCGGCGACACCGGGGGCGAGGAAGTCGATGTCGGCCTCGGTGAGCCTGAGTTGGCCGTCCTGGCGTTGCAGCCCGATGAGGAGCAGTGCGGCGGCCTGGAGGAGCTGGGGCCTCGGGTTGAGCGGCTGCGGAAGCGGTGGGGGCGGCGGCTTCTTCGCGGTGGGCGCGGGCACGCGGGGCGGCGGGGGGACGTCCGCAGGCGGTGGGGACGGCGCGGGAGGCGCGGGGGTCGGCGCGGGTGCGGGTGCCGGTCGCGGAGTTGGCGAAGGTGCCGGATTTGGCGCAGGTACCGGAGCTGGCGCCGGGGCAGGGGCCGGGGCAGGCGCCGGGGCAGGCGCTGGGGCAGGCGCTGGGCGACGCATGAGAGGCCTGGCCGTTTTCCTCTCCGTCTTCGTCCGCTCCTTGTCGGCGGCGGCGGGGTCCGGGTGGTTGTAGGACACGGTGCGTGTGAAGACCCGGCCGTCCGGCGAACGCTCCCGGATGCGCTTCAGGTAGCCGTGCTGCTCCAGTTCCCGCAGGGAACCGGCGATGCGGTGCTCGCTGTCGGAGGGCAGACGGGCGGCGAGCGCCTTGATGCCGATCCTGGCCCCGGGCGGCAGCGACTGGATGTGCAGGGCGAGGCCCCGCGCGGCGAGGGAGAGTTCGGGGTGCTGGCTGAGGTGGTTGCCCACGACGGTGAAGCGTTCGGTATGGCGGACATTGACATGCTCAACACCGGATGGTGGGGCGTAAGGGGCCGCGATAACCTGCGAGGTAGCCATCGGGAAGGTTCTTCTTCCTTGTTGGTCAGGCCCTCGCTGGGATTGCTGTCCCGGTGGGGGCCGTCAGAAGTCTTGAGTTGGTGCGGCGAGCATATGCCAGGCAACCCGGTGGAAATCCACCCCAGTTGGCCAACCTCACCCGTGCGGGTGACGGGCCGCCGGGCGGGTTGGGTGGGTAGTTAGTTCTCTACCAAGTGCCTTTAAAAGCTTTTACGTCGCGGCCCACCGGAACGCGGAGAACCGCGACGCCACTGACCGGGTCGCGGGTACCCGCGACCCGGTGATCCGCGTCCCGGAAGGGCCGGTTCAGGGCCGTGCGCCCCGCGATCAAGGCAGGAGTGTGCCACGGGTGCGGACAGGGCGGCCCCTGTTTTCCGGTTGCTCCACTCTGTGAGGCGGGACGGCTGCGGCTGGTCATGTCTGCGACATACTGAGGCGCTGAAGCACAGGGGGAGGCGTACGGCGCATGGGGTACGGGGCGGATGGTGCGGGCCTGCCGGAGAGTATCGGCGGGTACGCCGTGGAGCGGGAGTTGGGCGCGGGCGGGATGGGCGTCGTCTATCTGGCACGCTCTCGCGGCGGGCGCGCGGTGGCTGTGAAGGTGGCGCGCTCCGAACTCGCGACCGACCCGCACTTCCGGGAGCGGTTCCGCGCCGAGGTCGAGGCCGCGCGCAGTGTGGGCGGCTTCCACACGGCGCAAGTGGTGGACGCGGACCCGGCAGCGGCGGCGCCCTGGCTGGCCACGGCGTACATCCCCGGGCCCACGCTCTCCGCGCTGGTCGAGGCCGAGGGGCCGATGGGCGAGGCGCGGCTACGGCAGCTGGGCGCGGCCCTGGCCGAGGCGCTGGCGGCGATCCATCGCTGCGGCCTGGTGCACCGTGACCTGAAGCCGGGGAACATCATCATGGCCTCGGACGGGCCGCGGGTCCTGGACTTCGGCATCGCGCGGGCTCTGGAGTCGACCCGTCTGACGGCCACCGGGATGGCTTTCGGGACGCCGGGGTTCCTGGCGCCCGAGCAGGCGCAGGGCCAGCAAGTCGGTGGCGCAGCCGATGTGTTTGCGCTCGGGGCGGTGCTTGTCGCGGCGGCGGGCGGCAGCGCGTTCGGGGCGGGCACGCCGATGGGTCTGATGTACCGGTCGGTGCACGAGGCGCCGAACCTGGCTGCGGTTCCGGATGGCCTGCGGACCATCCTGGCGTCGTGCCTGGCCAAGGAGCCCGCTCAACGGCCCACGCCGGACGCTCTGCTGGATCTGTTCGTGCCGGGCGGTGCGGCGCACGCCCCGATGGAGCCGCCGACTCCTCCTCTTCCCTCCTACGCGCCTCACCATGGCGCTCCGGAGCAATGGCATCAGGCTCCCGCCGATGGCGCTCCCGCGGTTGCCCCCGGATTCGGCCCCGGGTTTGCCCCCGCGTTCAGCCCCACGGCCCCTGCGGTGTCCGGCACCGACAGCGACGTCGCCTTCATCGCGGTGGCCTCGGACGGTCACATCCTGATCGACGCCGTAGGGGTCGAGTTCGGCACGAGGTCAGGTGACGTGCAGTTCACCTGGGCCCAGATCAGCACGGTCGAGTACGCGGCCTGGGGCCCCAAACACCTCAGTGTCACCGTCCGCTTCCACAACGGCACCGCGTATCCGTGCGTGATCGCCGCTCGTACGAGGGCCCGTCTCCGGGAATGGCTTGAGGACCTGCCGCTGATCCTGGAGTACTTCGGATAACCGTCGTCCTCGTCGGCCGTGTGTCAGAACCCGGGAGCCGGGACGAGGTCCGGCCACCACGGCGGCACACCGCTGGGGCAGTGGTAGGTGGTGCCTTCCCAGAAGAGCGAGAAGGCGCACCAGGAGACAGCCAGGACGAGCGCTCCGCCGACCACGGCCGAAACCAGAGGGCGCCGGCCCAGGAGGGCCACCGTCCCCAGCCAGACGATCAGCAGAACGATCGCGAGAACGGGGATGAAGACCCAGAGGAGAAAGGCGCCGTTGGCCGCGCTGTTCACGCCGGCGTCGCAGGCGCTCCAGGCCCTCCCCAGGAGCGTGGCCGTCAGCAGGGCTACGGCCGCCGCGACCACCGAACCGACCCATCCGAGTGTGAGCCGAGCGCTCGTACGCCCTCGAAGTTCTGCCCCGCCCATCGCTCCCATGGACGGTCACCCTGGCCTGCACGGGGCTTCCGGTCAACGATCTCTTGCGGGAAGCCGGACCGTGACGAGGAGATCGGCCGCGTGCATGTGGGTGCGTACGCGTTCCGGGGCGGTGCGGGTGGGGCGGTGTCGCGGTTCATGGCCCCATTGGGACAGCGTCCATGAGGAGGCGCAGGCCGTCGGGGTCGTCCTTGAGGAAGGGGGCGGCCTGGTCGATGGCGTGCTCGTCCCAGTTGATCAGACAGGTCAACGCTGCGCCAGGCCGAGTCGTGCGCGCCCCTGGTCATGAGGGACTGTTTCGGCGGTGCCGGAGGCCTGGCGTGCCTGGTACTGGGCGAGGGCCAGGGCGTCCTCGAGTTCGGCGAGCTCCTGCGGGTTGATCAGTACGGCCGTCGGCTGCCCATGGTCGGTGATCGTGATGCGTTCCCGTGCATTCGAGGACCTGCGGACGAGAGGGCCGAAGTGTGCACGGGCTTCTGTGATGGGCAGCGTGTCACTCATGTAATGGAGTGTGCACTTCTTCAATGTTCCGTGCAGTCGGCTGAGAGGCGGCGTCCCGGCCGGCAACGGCGTACATCCCCGGGCCGACGCTTGCCGCGCTGATCGGGGCCGAGGGACGAGGTAGGACGGCGCCTGCCACGTCGCAGGGGCTGGAGCCGGGCGTGCAGGGTTCGAGCCCGAGCCTTCGAGCCGTCCGGTGTATCCGGCTGCCCGTGCTCACCGGCGCGCCCACCAGCCGCTTGCTGCGTTGTTTCGGATGCTTGCTCAGGAAGTTCTCTTCGAGCTGTCCCGGATTCCCCTGTAGCCGGGCCGGTTTATGCGATGACGCAAATATTGGGGCTCCCGCATGGACGGCCCAGGTGCCCCGCTCGTACCGTCGAGACAGCCGGCCCGTGGGGGCCGTCCGAGGGGGTTCGCGTCATGGCTCGTGAGGAACTGACCCGGCTCAACGGCAACGGAAGCGGCACGTGCGGTAAGGATGACTGCCCGAACGTCTACAGGACCGCATCGGGTTCATTCGTGGTTCAGGGTGATGTATCCGATGCCTTCAAGGCGCCCGACGGGGAAGGGCTTGTGGAGATTCCGGAGGAGACGTTGAGGGAGGCCGTCCGTGCTCTTGGCTGGTGAGGAGTGGGCTGCTCGCTTTGAAGGATTCCAGCGGGAAGCCTGGCGTCTGGAGACCCTGCCGCAGTACCTCGTTCCCCAAGAGGCAGAGGAGTTCGAGGCGTTCAGGGCCGGCGCCCGCATCGATCCGGCAGCCGTTTCGAACGAGTACACCGACCGTTTGCGCCGACAAGTCACACAGGGGCGAATCCAAGGACGGGTCCATGTGCTGACCCGCCCGCTGTCGGACTATCTGCGGTTCGAGTTCCACCACTACTACAAGGCTCACTCGTTGGCTGGTGAACAGATCCGCATTCTCGACGTGACGAACCGGACCAACCCCCTTGAGGGGGTGCAGGATTTTTGGATGTTCGACCGTTCCGAAGTGGTCCTCATGAACTACCACTCCGACGGTCGGCAGATCGGCCGAAAATTGTTCAATGGTGGCATTGCGCCGTTCCTTGAATGCCGACGGGTCGCGGTCAATGAGTCGGTTTCCTTCGAGGAGTACGTGAAGGGCGTTGACCTTTGACCCCGGGGCCCTAGGTCATTTCAGGTCAGACCTAGCGGCGGCATTGAAGGAGGAGCGCAATCGGGCCGGATGGACTCAAGTCCGGCTCGCCAGGCGCTGCAACATGAGCCAAACCAAGGTGAGCAACATCGAAAGCGGGAAGTTGACCCCCGCCATAGTTGATGTCGAGCTGATCCTTGAACCCCTGGGTGCAGACGGAGGCACGTTCCATCACCCGAGAGACGGCAGAACAGTTCGGGGTGACGGAGACCTCCGACGCGCTCGACGCGCTCGCATTCCGGGATGTAACGGGAACGCTGACGGACAGAGACGGCCCCTGCGTGGCGGATCTACTGGAAAGCGGGGAGCGGACGCGATACGCGGCAGCCCTCTGCGGCTACGAAATAGGAGTCAACCGCCGATACGCCCACTTCCTCGCGGAGTTCGCCCCGGGGGAAGAGGTCGAGTGCCATAAACGTCTGCTCGCGGCCGTCATCACCGGTGACGTGACAGAGCTGGGGGCATGGCTGGACGAACGCCACGGCCCCGGAACCTTCACAGGCCTGTTCCGAACTCCGGGCTACTTCGAACCATGCTTGACCGCGTAGGCGGTTGACGGGGACCCGTCGCGGTGGTGCCCCGACAGGCCGGAGCGAACGGCCTCGCGGTGGTGCCCCGACAGGCCGGAGCGAACGGCCTGCACCGGCCCGCCGGCGCCCCCGCCGCCCCCGTCCCCGCCTCCCCGAACCGGCCGCCTACGCAGGCTTGATCGACGCGAGCTGGACGAGCAGCAGGACCACCCGGTACGCCTCGGCGAAATCGGTCGCGGTGAAGGCGACCGTGCGGCCGCCCGCGGCGCGGGTCACGCCCGGTACCAGGGTGGCGAGGTCGACCGTGGACCCGCTGTAGAGGTCGACCTCCAGGGCGAGGGGGCCTTCGGGGGACAGGGGCGGGACCTGGGCGCGCCGGGTCACGGCCTCGGCCGCCGCCCGGTGCAGGCGTTCCCGGGCCTCCTGCGGGTGCAGGGTGATCGCGGCGCCCTGGCCGAGGGCCTGCTTCACCTCGACGGTGGAGGCGGAGGGGACCAGGTCGCGCAGTTCGGCGCAGGCGGTGTCGTCGCCGCTGAGCAGTACGACGGGCACGCCCAGGTGGCCGGCCATCGCGGTGTTGAGGCCGATCTCGCCCAGGGAGCGCCCGGCGATGCGTACGTCGAGGATCTCGCCGCTCATGCTGTGTGACAGCACGGACGGCCCGGCGCCGGCGCGGCCGTGGTAGCCGATCAGCAGGGCGGCGTCGGTGTTCTCGTCGATGCCGGCCAGCATGTTCAGCGGGCGGGGCTTGCCGCGCACCAGCCGTACGCGGCGGTCGAGTTCCTCCGGGAGGAGGTTGCGGTACGTGCCGTGGGCGTCGGCGACCAGGATCTCCGCGGTGGGTTCGGCCTCCAGGACCCCGGCGATGACGGCGTTCGCCTCAGCCGTCATCAGCGCACGCCCGCGCTCGTAGTCGTAGCGTTCCGGATTCGTCTCGGAGGGGTGCACGATCCCCGAGATGCCTTCCATGTCCACGGAAATCAGAATCTTCATGGACCGGGGAGTCTACGTGCGGTGGTCACCGGGCCTGGCGCACCGGCCGGCCCCCTGCGATTCCGGGCCCGGAACCCGTCCTCCACGTTCCCGGGCCCGCGCCGCCGTCAGGGGCTCGTGAGGATGACGAGCTTCTGCGTCGCCCGGGTCATCGCGACATAGCGGTCGACGGCCCCCTCGATTCCCGAGCCGAACGTCTCCGGGTCGATGAGGACGACCAGGTCGAACTCCAGCCCCTTCGACAGCTCCGGGGTCAGCGACCGCACGCGGGGCGTCTCCCGGAACGAGGGATCGCCGATGACGCAGGCCGTGCCTTCGGCGTGCGTGGCGAGCCAGGTTTCGAGGACCGTTCCCAGGTCCGCAGCCGGTCCGTGGACGACGGGGATGTCGCTGCTGCGGATGGAGGCCGGCACGTTGGCGTCCGGGAGCACGGCCCGGATGACCGGCTCGGCCTCCGCCATGATCTCCTCCGGCGTGCGGTAGTTGATGCTCAGGGAGGCCATGGTGATCCGGTCGAACCCGGCCCGCTCCAGCCGCTCCTGCCACGACTCCGTGAAACCGTGCCTGGCCTGGGCACGGTCCCCGACGATGGTGAAGCTCCGCGACGGGCACCTGATCAGCAGCATCTGCCACTGGGCGTCCGTCAGTTCCTGGGCCTCGTCCACCACGACATGCGCGAACGGTCCCGCGAGCAGGTCCGGCTCGGTGCCGGGCGCCGCGAGCCCCTCGGCCAGGGTGTCCTTCATGTCCTGGCCGCGCAGCATCGTCAACGCACCCTCCCCGTCGGCGTCGGACTCGAGCAGGACGTCGACGACCTGGGCCATCTGCTCGCGTTCGGCGGCGGCCGCGGCGTTGCGGCGGCGCCTGCGCCGCGATGCCTCCGGGTCGCCGAGCCGCTGCCGCGCCGCGTCCAGGAGCGGCAGGTCGGCGACCGTCCAGGCGCGGGGGTTCCCGCGCTGGAGCCGCGCCACCTCCTCGCGGGTCAGCCAGGGGGCGCACATGCGCAGATACGCCGGTACGGACCACAGGTCTCCGACCAGGTCGGCCGCCTCCAGCAGGGGCCAGGCGCTGTCGAAGGCGGCGAGCAGTTCCCTGTCCCGCATCAGCGACTTGCGGAGCAGCTCGTCCGGTACGTCGGCCTCGGACTTGTCCACCAGGATCGTGAGCAGCTCCTCCCACACCTGGTCGCGCGCCTCGTTGTGCGGAACACCGGGGGCCGACTCGAACGCAACGGCCCATTCACCGGCGCTCAGCCGGATGTCCGACCACTGCGTCGTGACCGTCATCCCCTTGGCGGGCGGCGCCTCGTAGAAGCGGACAGCCGCCTCGATCGCCCGCACCAGGTCCGCGGAGGACTTCAGGCGGGCCGCCTCCGGGTCGGCCTCGTCCCCTGCCGAGGCTCCCTCGGCGACGAGGTCCCGCAGGGTGCAGGTCTGCACCCCCTCCTCGCCGAGGCTGGGCAGGACGTCGGCGACGTAGCCGAGGTACGGCTCGTGCGGACCGACGAACAGCACGCCGCCCCGGTGGTGCCCCAGGCGCGGATCGGAGTAGAGGAGGTACGCGGAGCGGTGCAGCGCGACGACGGTCTTTCCCGTACCGGGGCCGCCGTCGACGACGAGGGCGCCGCGCGATCCCGCGCGGATGATGGCGTCCTGGTCGGCCTGGATGGTGCCGAGGACGTCCCGCATCCGCACCGACCGGTTGCTGCCCAGACTGGCGATGAACGCGGACTGGTCGTCGAGCGCGGCGTGCCCGGCGTAGCCGTCCGGGGTGAACACCTCGTCCCAGTAGTCACTGATCCGGCCACGGGTCCAGCGGTACCTGCGGCGGCTGGCCAGACCCATCGGGTTGGCGTGTGTGGCGCCGAAGAACGGTTCGGCCGCCGGTGAGCGCCAGTCGAGCAGCAGCCGGCGCCCGGTGCTGTCCGTGAGGCCGAGCCGTCCGATGTACAGCGGCTCGGGGTTGTCCTCGCCGACCATGTGGCCCAGGCACAGGTCCAGGCCGAAGCGGCGCAGTGCGCGCAGGCGCGCGGTCAGCCGGTGGATCTCCGCGTCCCGGTCCATCGCCTGCCGGCCCACACCGCCGGGCGACCTGCGTTCGGCGTCGAGGCGCTCGGACAGTTCGGCGATGTTCTGCTCGAGGCACTGCGCGATGGCCGCGAAGTGCTGTTCGTCGCCGGTGATCAGCGCCGGGTCGGCCTTGGGGGCGAGGTGGTCGGGAAGGTTGAACGCACTGGTGGTCAGGGGGTTCATATCGGTAGCTCCCACATGCACTTCGCGAATCTCCCAAATCTGCAGGTTCTGGTGCCTGGGCCAGTGATTCTGAAGCATGATGGGGGCCTTGCCGCAAGGCCCCTGGTGCGCTATATGTTGTAAGTGGCAGGAGGTGGGTGTTCCCCCTGCCGCCCCCTCCCCCCTTCATCTGCTTCCGGCTCGCCGCCCGGAGATTGACGACGGAACCGCGTCGGCGGTGACCGGCCGCCCGGCAATGGGCACCCGCCACCACGGCAAGGGTTCCGTCCTCAAACGCCGGACGGGCTGGGTTGTCCGCGTACGAACCTGCTCTTACAGCGCCCGCAGTGCCCTCGGGCGCGGTGGGTCCGGGACCTGGCTCACCAGGGCCGGCAGGTCCGTCAGCGCGTTGATGCGGAAGTCCGCGGTGTCGACCACATCCGGGTGGTCCGCCCACCAGTACCCGCACGCACCCCGCCGGATGTGCGCCGCCAGCAGCCCCGAGGACTTGGCCGGGAACAGGTCGCCCGCCGGGTGGTCGCCCACGTACAGCGTCGACTGCGGGGCCGAGCCGGACACCTCCAGGACACGGGCGAAGAACTCCGGGTCCGGCTTGGCGACGCCCCACTCGTCCGAGGTGACCACCAGGTCCGCCGGCAGATCCAGTGCCCGCAGCAGCTCCCCGGCCCGCACCGTCCCGTTGCCCGCGACCACCACGCGTACGCCCAGCGAGCGCAGTTCCGCCAGCGCCGGCCGGACGTCCGGGTACAGGTCCGACTCGTCCAGGTGCTCGCCGCGCCCGGCCGCCGTCCGGGCCTGCGAGGCTTCGGTGACGTCTATGTCGGGGCGCAGCATGGTCAGCGCGTCGGCGCTGTCCCGCCCCTGGACGACCGCGGCCCCGACCAGCGCACTCAGTGTGTGCGGCGGGACGCCGAGCCAGTTGGCCCAGGAGGCCCAGTAGCGGTCGTCGCGGATGAGTGTCTCGCCGATGTCGAGGACGATCGTTTCCATCACCGGGCCGAGCCTACGGGTCGGGGACCCTTGTGCGGCCGAGGCGCCAGGGGCGCGAGTGACCTGCGGGAGATCCGGCCCGTCACCGGCCGGCTACTCGCTCGTATGCTCGGTTCATGACCGATCCTCAGCGCGGACGCCCCACCACCAACTCCATGCGACGTGCCCTCAAGCGTGCCCGTGACGGTGTCGCCCTCGATGTGACCGAGGCCGCCGTCCTGCTCCAGGCGCGCGGTGACGATCTCACCGATCTCGCCGCCTCCGCCGCCCGGGTACGGGACGCGGGCCTGGAGGCGGCGGGCCGGCCCGGTGTCATCACGTACTCCCGCAAGGTCTTCATCCCGCTGACCCGGCTCTGCCGCGACAAGTGCCACTACTGCACCTTCGTCACCGTCCCCGGCAAGCTCCGGCGCGACGGCCACGGCATGTTCCTGTCCCCGGACGAGGTCCTCGACATCGCCCGCAAGGGCGCGGAGATGGGCTGCAAGGAAGCGCTGTTCACGCTGGGCGACCGGCCCGAGGACCGCTGGCCCGAGGCGAGGGAGTGGCTGGAGGCCGAGGGGTACGACGACACCCTCGCGTACGTACGGGCCATGGCGATCCGCGTGCTCGAGGAGACGGGTCTCCTGCCGCACCTCAACCCGGGTGTGCTGACCTGGACCGACCTCCAGCGGCTCAAGCCCGTCGCGCCCTCCATGGGCATGATGCTGGAGACGACCGCGACCCGGCTGTGGTCCGAGCCCGGCGGCCCGCACCACGGCTCCCCGGACAAGGAACCGGCCGTACGGCTGCGCGTCCTGGAGGACGCCGGCCGGTCCAACGTGCCCTTCACCACCGGCATCCTCATCGGCATCGGCGAGTCGTACGAGGAGCGCGCCGACTCCCTCTTCGAGCTGCGCAAGACCGCCCGCGCCTACCACGGCATCCAGGAAGTCATCGTCCAGAACTTCCGCGCCAAGCCCGACACGGCGATGCGCGGCATGCCGGACGCGGAGCTGGAGGAGCTGGCCGCGGCCATCGCCGTCGCCCGCCACATCCTCGGCCCGTCCGCCCGCATCCAGGCCCCGCCGAACCTGGTCGACGCGGAGTACGCCCTCCTCATCGGCGCCGGGATCGACGACTGGGGCGGCGTCTCGCCGCTCACCCCGGACCATGTGAACCCCGAGCGTCCCTGGCCGCACATCGACGAACTCGCCGCGAAGACCGCCGAGTCCGGCTTCGCGCTGCGTGAACGGCTCACCATCTACCCGGAGTTCATCCAGCGCGGCGAGCCGTGGCTCGACCCCCGGCTGCTCCCGCACGTCCGCGCCCTCGCCGACCCGGAGACCGGGCTCGCGAAGCAGGACGCGATCCCCGTCGGGCTGCCCTGGCAGGAGCCGGACGAGGGCTTCAACGCCTCCGGCCGCACCGATCTGCACCGCACCATCGACACCGAGGGCCGCACCGCCGACCGGCGCGACGACTTCGACGAGGTGTACGGGGACTGGGAGGCGCTCCGCGAGGCCGCCGCCCCCGGCATGGTGCCGTCCCGCATCGACACCGATGTGAAGGCCGCCCTGAGCCAGGCCGCCGACGACCCGACGAAGCTCACCGACGACCAGGCGCTCGCCCTGCTGCACGCGGACGGGCCCGCACTGGACGAGCTGTGCCGGACCGCCGACACGCTGCGCCGTGACGTCGTCGGTGACGACGTCACGTACATCGTCACGCGCAACATCAACTTCACCAACGTCTGCTACACCGGCTGCCGCTTCTGCGCCTTCGCCCAGCGGCGCACCGACGCCGACGCGTACACCCTCTCCCTGGACCAGGTCGCCGACCGGGCCGCGCAGGCCTGGGACGTCGGCGCGGTCGAGGTCTGCATGCAGGGCGGCATCCACCCGGACCTGCCCGGCACGGCGTACTTCGACATCGCCAAGGCCGTGAAGGAACGCGTGCCCGGCATGCACGTCCACGCCTTCTCGCCGATGGAGGTCGTCAACGGGGCCACCCGTACCGGCATGTCCATCCGTGAGTGGCTGATCGCCGCGAAGGAGGCCGGGCTCGACTCGATCCCCGGCACCGCGGCCGAGATCCTGGACGACGAGGTCCGCTGGGTCCTCACCAAGGGCAAGCTGCCCACGGCGACCTGGCTGGAGGTCATCAGGACCGCCCACGAGGAGGGCCTGCGCTCCTCGTCCACGATGATGTACGGCCATGTCGACCAGCCCCGCCACTGGCTGGGCCACCTTCGCACGCTGGCCAACCTCCAGCAGGAGACGGGTGGTTTCACGGAGTTCGTGACGCTCCCCTTCATCCACACCAACGCGCCCGTCTACCTGGCCGGCATCGCCCGCCCCGGCCCCACCGACCGCGACAACCGGGCCGTCATCGCGATGGCGCGTCTCCTCCTGCACCCGCACATCACCAACATCCAGACCAGCTGGGTGAAGCTCGGCACGGAGGGTGCGGCGGAGATGCTCCGCTCGGGCGCGAACGACCTGGGCGGCACGCTGATGGAGGAGACCATCTCCCGGATGGCCGGGTCGAGTTACGGCTCGTACAAGTCCGTGCAGGACCTGATCGCGGTGGCCGAGGCTGCCGGCCGCCCGGCGAAGCCGCGTACGACGCTGTACGGGGAGGTGCCGGAGGAGCGGGTGCAGGCGGCCACCGCCTCGGACGGGCACCTGCCGGAGCTGCTGCCGGTGCTGCCGCAGTAGGAGGCGAGAGCGAGGGACCGCTTCCGGAGCGGGGACGTCGGAGCTCCGGAAGCGGTCTGTTCGCACGCGCGTTCGCAGTGCGCCACTCGGTCGGGTGAAGGGCCTCTGGGACCACATTCCGCGCCCATCTGATCGGCATATGCTCCCGGCAAGAAGTGGCCCCGGGTGCGTGTGGATGCGCAAGGGGCTCGCACCGACCGGAGGAATCCGCATGGTCAGCTCGCCGCATGAGGCGATGCATCGCATCTTTCAGGAGTACCCGGGGCTGTTCTCCCGCGTCTCGGAGTTACTGGGTGTGCCCATCGCGGCCCCCACCTCCGTCTCGGTGATGCCGACCGACCTCACCGAGCACCGCCCCGTCGAACGGCGCGTGGACACACTGCTGCGCCTCGACGTCGAGGGCGACGAGTCATTCCTCCTGGCCGTCGAGGCCCAGGGCAAGAAGGACGAGGACAAGCCCGCAAGCTGGGCCTACTACCTGTCCTACCTGTACACGAAGTACAGGGTTCCGCCGCTCCTGCTGGTCGTGTGCCAGGACAGGGCGACCGCTGAGTGGGCGTCCCGCCCGGTCCCCATCGGCCCCCGCCAGTGGCCCGCACTCACGCTGCGTCCCCTGGTCGCGGGCCCGCACAACATGCCGGTGATCACCAATGTCGCCGAAGCCCGCAAGGACCTCGTGCTGACCACGCTGGCCGCCATCACACACGCTGCCGATCCGGACATCGGTGCCATACTCAAGACGCTGTCCACCGCTCTGCGGGACGCACCGGAAATCATCGCCGATCCCCTTGTCGAACTCACCGCACAGGGCCTGGGCAACCGCCCGGCCGCGCAACAGTGGAGGAACCTGGTGGCCGTGGACCTTTCTTTCTACAAGTCCGCCATCTCCGAAGAAATCCGGGACGAAGGCCGCTCGGAAGGCCGCTCGGAAGGCCGTGCGGAGGGTGTCGCGCAGGGCATCCTGCTCTTCCTCGCGCGGGCGGGCATCGATGTATCGGACGAGGCGCGTGAACGGATCACCACCTGTGGCGATGTCGACACCCTGAACCGCTGGCTCCTGCGGGCCCCCGCCGCGAAGTCCGTCGAGGACGTCTTCGCCGAGGAGTAGGCGGCCGCTCAGCGCCTGCGCTCTCGCCGTCACCGGTACTAAGCTGTCTGCCCGCTGTCGTACCGGAGCGCGGCAGCGCGAGCCCGGACGAACGCTGTCCGCGGAGTCCGGCCGTCGTACATCCACCCCTCCGTGGACCCGCACCTGCCCATTGCCCGATAGTGAGTGGCGGCGTCATGACTGCGTCGGAGAAGGTGCAGATAGAAGGCGATCAAGGTGTGGTCCTCCACGATTCGGGGGTGCTGTAGGGGGTGCGCCCCGATCCAGCGCGCCTGAAGTCGCTCGAAGTCGCCGGTGAACCGTGCGGACCCCAAACCCATGTTTTCGTCGGCCATCCGCATCTCCAGATTGGCGACGAGCGGCAACACGACCAGAGGGTGGCCGTCGGGGGCCTCTTCCGCTGCCTTCCGGGCAAATCTGAACATCTCTTTATGGGATCCGGACCACTTGGCGCAAAGGTACTGCAGAGCGTGGCGGTGCCCGGTTCGGTGCAGCGGATCACACGCGATGAGAGAGGCCCAACGGGCATCGAATTCGCGTCGGGGTACTTCCAGGCCACGTGCGGTGTGCAGCGCGGTCGCCCGAGGTGTGGGGTCCAGCGGTGCCCGCTTGCCCGCCTGAGCAGCAAGGGAGTCGGCATGCGCCAGAATCCCGAAGAACTTCGGCCAGGCGTTCTTGCGTACGTACTTCGCCCGTGTCGTGCCCCGGATCGCCCAGGCGCGCACGATCTCCGACCGGGAGAGGACGGTCAGAGGGTCGGCGTCGGACGGTTCCGCGTTCGCCCACTCCCACAGCACGCGACTTCCTACGGCCTTGCGGGCGAGGTAGTCGACTCGGTGGTCCTTGAGCGCCCAGTCGCTCCCGCCGGCCAGCAGGAGATCGCGGGCAGGCCGCCAGTCGCTCCGGCGGACCAGAGCATGTGCGGCTGTGCGGAGTTCGCGGTCGCCGTACGCCTGGTCGAAGGAGACGGGCGGCAGGTATCCGAGTGAGACCCGGCTCGGTATGGTCACCAGAGAAAGCTAGCGTCCGAGCCGGGTCTTCGCGACGAGTGAGGCGCGGAGACGCAGGAAATCAGTTGGTGCGCCCCACGGTTCGGCGGTCTGCCGCAAACCCTACGAACGCCGACCAGGCGCCCCGCCCGAAGACGAGCGCGGGTCCGGTGGGTGTCTTGCTGTCGCGTACGGGGACGAGGGCGGGGAAGGTGTCCGACACCTCGACGCAGTTTGTGCCGCCACCGTCGCTGTAGCTGGACTTGCGCCAGTTCGCGGCGGAGAGGTCGAGCGTACGGTTCATGGTCTGTGCTCCTCCAAGACGCCCCGGATAAACACCATTGAGTCCGACGGGGACAGCGCCCGATCTCGGACCCGATCGTAGGACAGCCGATAGTCGGCGACCTTGTCGGCCTCGTCGATCAACTCACCGAACCCATTGCCCTCTACGTAGGCAACCGAGCTCCCGTCCCGTTCCCACAGCAACCACAGATGACTGCCCATCAGGCCGTGGATTCCCGCAGTGAAGGGAAGGACTTGAAGGACGACGGATGGCAGGTGGGATACGTCGGCCAGGTGTGCCAACTGGTCCACCCAGACCTTCGGATCGGCAGTCGGGCGGCGGAGAGCGACTTCGTCCAGAATCACCCGCACCTGAGGTGCCGGGCTGCGGTGCAGCAGTTCCTGGCGACTCATGCGCGCGGCGACTTGCTCTTCGATCAACTCAGCCTTGTCATCCGTTGTCTGGGACGCCGACAGCACCTCGCGTGCGTACTCCTCCGTCTGAAGCAGGCCCGGAACGGCCAGCTGGTACATCCACATGATGCGAGCCACGCTCTCCAGCCGCATGAACTCCTTGTACCGGTCCTTGAAGACCTCCTTGCGCGCCACCTTCCAGAGCTGCACCAGCAGGCCCCCGGAGTCGTAGAACCGGTCCAGGTCCTCCATCACCGCGAGCTTGGACAGGCGCTGGCTGACCTCCAGGCGGTAGAGGTAGCTCTTGTCGTAGCGGGTCTTCTCGGCGAGCTGCCCCAGCGACAGGCCCGCCTTCTCGCGTAAGTACCGAAGGGCCCGGCCGAGCGCGGCGCGGCCCGACTCCTCGTCCGTGGGGGTGAGTTCGGTCATCGGAGGCCCTCCGTTGTCCTGCGCGCGGGCAATCGTGTCTGCCTGTCCGAGCGTACGGCGGGAGCGTGATCATCGGAGCACGATCCGTCACCGTCACCCGTCGGTGGGACCCACGGCCCACCGGCCACGGCCCACCGGCCACCGTCCGTCAGGAGCAGACATGGCCGACCTTCCTCCCCGCCTCCTTCCCTGGTCCTCCCCGGAGGGCAAACCCTGCTGGCTCAGCACCGACAACCCCGAGAGCCTGATGTCACGGCTGGCCGATGCCATGGAGGACGAGCAGATCGAGTGCGGCGAGCAGGTGTGGGCCGGGTCGCGGGCCGTGCTGGCGGACCGGGCCGCGGGGGAGCGGGCGGTGCGGTTCGCGCTCGTCAGGGCCACGGAGTCACTGGGGGACGTACTGCGGATCGCGCACAGCAGAGGGCAGCGGATGCCGGGGGAATCCCCGGAGAATGCCGCGCAAAACTGAACCGAACCAGCCACTTCGTACATACCGTTCCGCCCCCGTCGGGCCCGTGGTCGTTCGATTACAGTGCTGCGCAGTTGCCGCGCAGCCACCGCGCGGGCGCACGCGGGACAGGGCGAGAGGGAGACGGGGGAGGGGCGCGGTGAGCACAGGGAACACAGCGGTCTGGGGCCGCGCCGAGCAGCAGGACTTCCGCAGCCGGGTACGCGGCGCCCTGCTCTGCGGCGCCATCGGCGACGCCCTCGGCGCGGGCGTCGACGGGCTCGCGCTGGAGGAGATCCGGGAGGCCCACGGGACCGACGGGGTCACCGACTTCGTCCTCGCCCACGGCGCACGCGGCACCGTCACCGCCGCCACTCAGCTCACCCTGTTCACCGTCGACGGGCTGATACGCGCCCAGGTGCGCCGCGACACCGGCGCCTGGCACCCGCCCACCGATGTGCACCAGGCCCATCTGCGCTGGGCGGCCACCCAGCGCGACTGGGGCCCCGACGAACGGCGCAAGGACAACGGCTGGCTCGCCGGGCAGGAGTGGCTCTACGCCCGGCGCGCCCCCTCCCGGGTATGCCTGGGCGGTCTCGGCGACACCACCATGGGCACCCTGGACCGGCCCAAGAACCCCGCCGCGCACGACTCCGCCGCGCTCACCCGCTCCGCCCCCTTCGGGCTGCTCGTCGGCTGGGAGCCGCAGCTTGTGCTCCAGCTCGCCGTCGAGTGCGCCGCCCAGACCCACGGCCACCCCACCGCGCTGCTCTCCGCGGGCGCCCTCGCCGTGATGGTGCACGGACTGGCGCGCGGCGATTCGCTGGACGGCTCCGTGCAGCACGCCCTGGCCCTGCTCGCCGAACGGCCGGGCCACGAACCGGTCACCGAGGCGCTCCAGCACGCGCTGGGTACCGTGCGCCAGGGCATTCCGGGCCCCGCGCTCATCGAGTCGCTGGGGGACACGGACTCCGCGGAGGATGTGCTCGCCGTCGCCGTGTACTGCGCCCTGGTGGGCGAGGACGTCCGGCACGGGCTGCGGCTGGCCGTGAACCACGGCGGGCCGTCCGCGGCCACCGGGGCCCTGTGCGGGGCGCTGCTCGGCGCGCTGCACGGCGAGACCGCACTGCCGCCGGCCTGGCTCGTCGAACTGGAGGGGCGCGCCACGCTCCTCGAACTCGCCGACGACTTCGCCATGGAGATGACCCAGGGGCCCGCCCTGCACAGCCCGGCGTCCGCCGCACCGGGCTGGCTGGCCCGCTACCCGCGCGGCTGAAGCCGGGAACAGGCGCGGGACGGGGTTACGGGAGGCAGTGCATCCGTAACCCCGCCGCATCCGTAACCCCGCCCCGCACCCCCGCACCCCCGCACCCCCGTACAGCCGCACCCCCGTACAGCCGCACCCCCGTACAGCCGCACCCCCGTACAGCCGCACCCCCGTACAGTCGCAGGCGTCAGTCCTTCACGCCTTTCGCGTCCTGCACGCCCTGCACGCCCTCCGTGACCGTGACGTCGCCGGGACCGGCCTGGGCCGGCACGGTCGCACCGGTGGCCGGGCCGTCGCCGTCCGAGTTGATCTGCTCGATGATCGCGTCGCGCTCCGGGGTGTCCTCCGGCTTGATGAAGCCGATGACGATGTAGAGCACCAGGGAGATCGCCAGCGGCAGTGCCACCTGGTACTGGAGCGCGACGTCCGTCTTCACCGAACCGTCGAAGTTGTAGTTGGTGAGGTAGAACGCCAGCAGACCGGCCGCCCAGCTGGTGAGCGCCGCCGTCGGTCCCGACTTACGGAACCTGCGCAGCAGACCCAGCATGAACGGGATCGCGATCGGGCCCATCAGACCGGCGACCCACTTGATGACGACGGAGATGATGTCCTTGAACGTCGGGGAGTTGATCTGGGTCGCCAGCGCCATGGACAGGCCCAGGAAGCCGAGTGTGGACAGCCGCGCGGCCAGCAGGCCGGCCCGGTCGCTCCAGTTGCGGGCGGCCTTCGAGAAGACCGGCGCGATGTCCCGGGTGAAGACGGCCGAGATGGCGTTGGCGTCCGAGGAACACATGGCCATCGTGTGCGAGAAGAAGCCGACGACGACCAGACCCAGCAGACCGTGCGGCAGCAGCTGCTCGGTCATCAGGGCGTAGCTGTCCGAGGCGTCCGGCTTCTGCGCGTCGACGAGCAGCGGGGCGCACCACATCGGGAAGAACAGGACCGTCGGCCAGACCAGCCACAGGATGGCGGAGAGCCGTGCCGAGCGGGTCGCGGAGGCGGCGGAGTCCGTGGCCATGTAGCGCTGGGCCTGGTTCCACATGCCGCCGTTGTACTCGAAGGTCTTGATGAACAGGTAGGCCAGCAGGAAGGTCACGGTGTACGGGCCGGCCGTCGGTTCCGTGTGGCCCTCGGGCAGCTTGTCCCAGACCGTCCACAGGGTGGAGAAGCCGTCGAGCTTGCTCATCGCGGTGACGAGCATCGCGATGCCGGCGAACAGCTGGATGACGAACTGCCCCAGCTCGGTGAGCGCGTCGGCCCACAGGCCGCCGACCGTGCAGTAGACGGCCGTGATGATGCCGGTGATGAAGATGCCCTGGGTGAGGGTGATGCCCGTGAAGACGGAGAGCAGCGTGGCGATGGCCGCCCACTTGGCGCCGACGTCCACGATCTTCAGCAGCAGCCCGGACCAGGCGAGCGCCTGCTGGGTCTGGATGTTGTAGCGGTTCTTCAGGTATTCGAGCGGTGAGGCGACGTGCAGCCGCGAGCGCAGCCGGTTGAGCCGGGGAGCGAAGAGCTTGGCGCCGATCCCGATGCCGATGGCGATCGGGAGCGACCACGTCACGAAGGACGTGACGCCGTACTGGTACGCGATGCCGGCGTAGCCGGTGAACATCACTGCGCTGTAGCCGGACATGTGGTGCGAGATGCCGGAAAGCCACCACGGCATCTTGCCGCCGGCTGTGAAGAAGTCGCTGACGTTGTCCACGCGCTTGTGGGACCAGAGCCCGATCGCGATCATCACGCCGAAGTAGCCGATGAGCACGACCCAGTCGAGACTGTTCATGTGCCCCCTCCTGGGGTCCGCCTTATGAACGGGTACGCACTTCGTCAGTACGGCCGTTCAGCGGAGTCCCCGTGCGGGAGCGGGGACTCCGGGGATTGAACCGCCTGTCCGGCGCCTCGGTCAAGGTCCCCGACGGTCATAAGTGTGAACGTGGATCAGTAAGGCGAACGATTTTGCTTGTTCTTGACCCATGGAAGCGTTGTCGTGAACGTGACAGCGGCCACACGATGGGCGGGCGCTTCGTCAGGCCGTGCAGAGAGCGACGACACGTCCACGTCCAGGAACGCCGATGAACACAGAGAGACCGCACGGGATGCGGGTCCCGTGCGGCCGAAAAGGAGGAGAACTGCTTCTGCCGAACCCCCTGTCGGGTTCCCTCCGGACTTTCTCCGGAGTCTTGGTGCGTCGCTGCGTCAGTGCGTCAGTGCGTCAGCGCATCAGCTCACCGGCGTTGACCAGCAGGGACTGCCCGGTGATCGCCCGTGCCCGGTCGGAGGCCAGGAAGGCCGCGGCCTCCGCCACATCGCCGTCCGTGGCCAGCTCCGGAAGCGCCATGCGCTCGGAGAGCCTCCCCAGCACCTCGGCCTCGGGCACCCCTTCGGTGTGCGCGGTGAACTGTACGTACGCCTGCACCGGCGGCCCCCACATCCAGCCCGGCAGCACGGTGTTCACCCGGATCCGGTGCGGTCCGAACTCCCAGGCCATGGAGTACATCGCTGAGGTGAGCGCGCCCTTGGAGGCCGCGTACGCCGCCTGCCGCACCTGGGACGGCGCCGCGATCGCGGACTGCGTGCCGATGAGGACGACCGAACCGCCGCGCTCCTTGAGGGCGGGCAGGCACGCGCGCGTCATCCGCAGCGTGCCGAGCAGATTGACGTCGATGACCGACTTCCAGGTGTCCAGGTCGGCATCCTCGACACCCCCGAAGTAGCTGTCCCAGGCGGCCACGTGGACCACCGCGTCGATCCGCCCGAACCGTTCGACGGCCAGCGCCGCGAGCGCCTCGCACTGCGCCTCGTCGGTGATGTCCGTGGCCAGGTGCGCGGTGTGGCGGCCCTCGGGATCGATCTCGGCGGCCGACTTGGCGAGATTGGCCTCGGTGCGCGCCCCGAGCACCGCGTTGCCGCCGTCGCGCACGACCGTGTCCGCGATCTGACGCCCGAGTCCGGCGCCCACCCCGGACACGATGACGGTCTTCCCCGCGAGCAACATCGGTGCCTCCCGGCTCTGGCAGTTCTTCTGACGGGGCGTCAGAGTAGGTCGCTCCGGCACAGTACGGAAGGGGAACGGCATGAGCGACGGAACACGGGACACCGCCGAGCGGGACGGCGGGACGCGGAGCGACACCTACGCCGAGCTGGCCGCGCTGGGGCCGTACGGAGTCCATCCCGGCCATGCGCTGATCACGATGGTGGAACCGCACCCGGGCCATGAGTACGCGTACAACCGCTGGTATGAAGATGACCACTTCTACGCAGGCGCGATGGCCATGCCCTGGATGTTCTCCGGCCGGCGCTGGGTGGCCACCCGGGAGCTCCAGGAGCTGCGGTACCCGGACAAGTCCGCGATCGCGACGCCCGTCTCGGCCGGCTGCTACCTCTCCACGTACTGGGTGACGGACGGGCGCTACGACGACCACATGAAGTGGACCGTCGGGATCAACAAGCGGCTCAACCGGGACGGGCGGGTCTACCAGGACCGCACCCATGTCTTCACGGCGTTCCAGGACCATGAGGCGACGGTCTACCGGGACGGGGCCGCGGGGCCCCGGGACTTCCATGCCCTCGACCATCCCTATCAGGGACTGGTGCTTGAGGTCATCGACGCCGAAGGGCCGGAGCAGCGCGCCGAGTTGCTGGAGTGGCTGCGCTCGCGGCATCTGCCGAAGCTGCTGAGCGGATCGCCTGCGGCGATGGTGACCGTCTTCCGTCCCACGCCGTTGCCGGGTGACCGGATGACCTATGTGAAGCAGGTGGAGGGCGTCGACACCCGGCTGACCCTGCTCTGGTTCCTCCAGGAGGACCCGAGGGAGTGCTGGGCGGAGCATTTCGCCGGACTCGACGCGGTGGTCGCGGAATCGGGACTGGGGCGGGTGGAGTTGGTGGCGCCGTTCATCCCGACCGTGCCGGGCACGGACCGGTACGTGGATCAGCTGCGCTGATTCCGTCCGCTCCGACGGGAAGTCGCCTCCGACAGGCTTCACTTCCCGCAGGGTTCACTTCCGGCGGGGGCTCACTTCCTGCGGGAAGTCCCTCGCTGACGCGAGGAACCGCAGCCTGGGGAATTGACCACGACATGCGTCAGGTCAGTCACCTACCCTCTCGGCCAGGACGGCGGGCCGGTCGAGAGGGCTTTACTCAGGCTGCGGCTCGTGGGGAGGGACAGCCGCACCGGCCGATATCAGTGCTGAGTGGTTCGGCTGACATCCAGGAGGAACGTCGACCACGTCTTCGCGGTGAAGTCGAGAACTCCGCTGGGCAGGTTCTTCGAATCACGGACCAATACCGCGTGGTCCACCGCTGCCTTGACTTCCACGCAATCCCCATGCGGCCCGGAATACGAGGACTTGGTCCATTCTGTCAGTGCGCCATGCCGACTCAGCATAATGACTCCGATGGTTGTGCCACGTGTTGGGCTGTGTGCCCAGTCACTGCTCCCAGCGACCTGTCAGCGACGCTACGCCGCAACATCATGGGACGTGAGTGGCGTTCACTCATTCGGATGGCATATTCAGCTAAGACCTTTCAGTCCAAGGTCGCGCCGGTGTATCGTCCGCCTCTCGCTGGCGGGGTGGGCTGTTCGTGGCCCGCAGGCTCTCCGCCACACCGAGAATGAAGTCGCGGGAGTGCTCCGCGCTCAGCGCTTTGGCCCGCAGGTGTTCGTACATCACCGCGTAGCTCTGTACGTCGTTCGCCTTTTCCAGGTACAGGTCGCTCGTGACTCCCTCGAGATAAACGACGCTCGCGTCCATGGTCTCCTGGAATTCGAGAATGGCGAACTTTCCGTACATTCCCGGATGGGCCCCGACGTCGTACGGCAGTACCTGGAGCGTCACATGCGGCATCTCGCTCAGCTCCGCCAAGTGCGACAACTGGTCGGCCATGATCTGCGGATTGCCGACGACACGGCGCAGGAGCGCCTCGTCGATGACCGCCCAGAAGCGGAGCGGATTGACCGGGTCGGTCAGGCGGTCCTGGCGCTTGAGGCGGATCTGGATGCGCTTGTCGATCTCGCTGGGCGTGGCCTCGGGCCACATCCCCTCGATGACCGCCTGCGCGTACTGCCGTGTCTGCAACAGGCCGGGGACGATCAGTGACTCGTACACGCGCAGGGAGGCCGCGTCGGTCTCCAGGCCGATGTAGACGCTGTACGGGATGTCGCCGAAGGCATGCCACCAGCCCTGCTGGCGGGAGTCCTTGGCCATCTGCATCAGCGAGTCGACGATCCGGACGTCCTCGACCTCGTACACCCCGCAGAGATCGCGCACGTCGCGCTGGCTGATGGAGCGGCGGCCGTTCTCGAGGCGGCTGATCTTGGACTGCGAGACCAGCAGCCGCTCCGCGACCTCCTCGGCCGTCATGCCCTTGATCTCGCGCAGTCGGCGCAATTCCTGACCCAACCGGCGTCGCCTGACGGTGGGATTGACGTTGGACGGCACGGAAACGGCACCTCCGGCTATGTAGCTGTGCGTGTCTACTGCTCAGCAGATTGCCACCCGGGGGCCCGGCCGCGCTGGGAAATGGCCACACGCAGCGGCGCGGGGCAGCCGGTGGTACCGGCTGCCCCGCGCTTGGTGCGGCTCCCGAACCGGGTCTTGGGGACGTCGGTGCGGCGGTATTCGGTTGTTGCGGTGGTGCGATGCGGTGCGGGTGCTGCGTGCAGTGCTCGGTGAAGCGGGTGGTGCGGGTGCTGCGGCGACGCCCGTGCGGTCCTAGTGGACCGCAGTGTGCGCCATGCTGTCGCGGCGTGACTGCGACTGCACTTGCGGTTGCAACGGCACGCCGGCCGCCTGGTTGCGGCGCGGTTGTGCGACCGCCCCGTTCTGGACGTCCATCACGGCATGCGCCACGAGACCGCCCATCGGGTCGTGTCTGATCAGGTCCCGGAGCCGGGAGCGCGAGGAGCGCCCCTCGTTCCCGGGGTACAGGTGCTTGCCGAGTCCGACCGCGTGGGCCAGTGCGGCGAGCGCCGCGGTCCGCGGGTCCGGCGGTACGCCGGTGCGGATCGCACTGTCCAGCCTGGCTCTGATGTCCCGGCTGATTGCCGTGTCCGTCGCCTGGTAGCGAGTCGTCGGCAGCACTCCGCACATCTGGCCCGCCACGGCATGCACCATGCCGCACCGCTCCAGATGAGCGAGGTAAATCTGGCGGAGCCCCAGCCGGGGTCCGCCGATCCAGTGGACGGCCCGGACCGGGCTGCCGCGTCTGCGCAGCAGTTCCAGTGCGGAGTCCAGGGTCGGATCTCCTGTCGGCCGTGGCATCACCACGGCGATACGATCCCCGTCAGGGGCTATCCGTCCTGCCAGAGCCAGCTCTACTAGCTGGGCCCCGGCGAGGCCGAGGTCGAGCGACTGCGGCTGCGCTGTGGTACCCGTGGTCGGGTCCAGAGCGAGCAGCAGAAGCTCCTCCGGAATTGTTCTGCGGCTCCTGCCCATCCATGCCTCCCCGCGTGGATGAGTGACAGGGTGACCCCTCTCACATCTGTCTGTCGAGGGTGCCTGGGGGCTTTGTACGGGAACCAGTAGGTATGTCGTTCTCGTCTAGCAGCTCGGCCAAGGGTTCACACGGGACACTGGTAGATGGTTCGGACAGCGCGGGCATGTCCCCGCGCCGCATGGAGGAGGCATCGGTGGCGGGCGAGTCCCCCGGCAAGTCGGAGCATCAGAAGTCGTCGGGAACGACTCGGAGCGAGGCCGATCCGCGTCTTGCCGTCTTCGTCGAACCCGTCTCCCCGGTGGAGACCGGCGGCGGGGCGGACACGGCGACGGCCGTTTTCCGTACACGGCCTTCCGGGGCCGAAGCCGGCGTTGAGGCCGGCGTTGAGGGTGGGGTCGGGTCTGAGGCTGGTGCTGAGGCCGACTCCGGTTCCGAGGCCGACTCCGGTTCCGAGGCCGAGCTCGCGTCCGGCTCTGAGCCCGCGTCCGTGGGCGAGGGTGTGGTCACCGCAGGGCGGTCCGAGGGTGCCGAGGCCGCCGAGGAGGCCCCTGAAGGCCGCGAGGGCCCGGTAGAGGCCTCCGAGGCCGAGTCGGGCGCTGCGCAGGCGCACGGGGCGCCCGAGGGGCCTGAAGGGGGCGCGGAGCCCGCCGCGACGGCCGATGCCGCGGCTGCCGATCCGGCTGAGGGGCCGGAGAAGGCTGCCGAGCCCGAGTCCGGGGCGGGTGACGCCCGACTGCGTGCGGCGGTGGCCGCGTGGGTGTCCAAGGCCGACGACGGCAAGGGCGGCGAGGGCGAGAGGGTCGAGGGCGGCGAGGAGTCCGAGCGGACGGCGGAGGCCGGAGAGCGGGGCGACGCTGCCGACGCGGCTGTCGAGCCGGGTGACGGCGAGGACCGGTCCGACGACGGAACGCCCGCCGAGGCCGACGGAAGCGCCAGCACCTCCGATTCCTCCGATTCCTCTGATGCCTCCGACGACGGAGCCGCCTCCGGAGAGGCGCGCGTCCCCCGGAGCCGCGAAGAGTCCGGCCAGACGTCGGATGCCACGTCCGAGCCGAAGCCGGAATCCGAGCCGAAGCCGGAATCCGAGCCGAAGCCGGAATCCGAGCCGAAGCCGGCCGCGGAATCCGACGCCGCGAAATCCGACGCCGACGAATCCGCCGCCGACGAATCCGCCGCCGCGGAATCCGGCTCGAAGCCGGACGGGGAGGGCGCGCGGGCCGCTGCGGACAAGCGTGGAATCGATCAGCCCACGGCTGTCTTCAAGGCACCCCGGCTGCCCCGCGTGGATCAGCCGACGACCGCTCTGAAGATCACCCGGCCGTCGGCGAAGCCGGGGTCCGGGGCCGAGTCGGAGCCGGAGTCCCCCGCCGAGCGGACCAGCAAGTTCGTGCCGCTGCGGGCGGACGACGTGCGCCCGGCTCCCGCGCTGCGTAAGCCGAACGCATCCGCACCCGCTTCCGCTTCCGCATCCGCACCCGCTTCCGCGCCGGAGTCCGCTGCCGGCGCCGGGCAGCAGCCGCCCGCCGCGTCGCTCAGCGGCGCCGAGCGGACCAGGCAGCAGCCAATGCCGCCGAGGCCGCCGCTCGACCTGCTGGCCGAGCTGACGAACACCCCGCCGCCGCCGGAGACCCCGGTCCGCACGGCCGTGCGCCGGGTCAAGATCTGGACGCCGCTGGTCATCCTCCTGCTGATCGCGTTTGCGATCGTGCAGATGGTGCGCCCGCTGCCGGACCCCGTGCTCACGATGACGGCGGAGCCGTCGTACACCTTCAAGGGCGGCGACCTGAAGCTCTCCTGGCCCGAGCAGGGGCAGTCGGCGGTCAGCGTGGACGGCGTCGGTTCGCTCGGTTCGGCCGGGGCGCAGAAGCCGGCCCCCATCGCCAGCGTCGCCAAGATCATGACGGCGTACGTGGTCCTCAAGGAGCACCCGCTCACCGGCAAGGAGCAGGGTGAGAAGATCACCGTCGACCAGCAGGCGGAGGACGAGTCCAAGCTGGGTGACGAGTCCACCGCGCCGATCACCGAGGGGCAGCAGTTCACCGAGAAGCAGCTGCTGCAACTCCTGATGATCCCCTCCGGGAACAACGCCGCGCGCCTCTTCGCCCGCTGGGACTCCTCCGAGGCCGAGTTCGTCGCGAAGATGAACGCAGCGGCCAAGGACCTGGGCATGACCGGCACCACGTACACGGACCCGAGCGGACTGAAGAAGACGACGGTCTCCACCGCCACCGACCAGCTGAAACTGGCCAGGGCCGTGATGCAGAACGAGGTGCTCCGGGAGATCGTCGACACCCCGCAGATCAAGATCCCGGGCATCGACTCGACGATCTACAACAACAACACGATCCTGCTGCAGCCGGGCGTGAGCGGCATCAAGACGGGCTCCTCCACGCCGGCCGGGGGCAACCTCGTCTGGTCCGCCAACACGGTCGTGGACGGCAAGAAGCTGTGGATCTACGGCGCGGTCATGGGGCAGCAGGCGGGCACCGGCCAGCCGTACGACAGCCTGGTGATGTCGCTGAACAACAGCCTCAAGCTGATCAAGGATGCGCAGAAGGCCGTGACGTCCGCCACCGTCGTCAAGAAGGGCGATGTGGTCGGGTACGTCGACGACGGGTTCGGCGGCCGGACGCCGCTGGTCGCGACCGGTGACCTCAAGGCGAAGGGCTGGCCGGGCCTGAAGGTGGAACTGTCCGTGAAGGACAACGGCAAGGCGATCTCCCGCAGCATGAAGGCGGGCACGAAGGTCGGTGTGGTGACCGTGGGGACGGGGCCCGGCAGGGTCAGCACCCCGGTCGCTCTCCAGCAGGATCTGAAGGATCCCGAGTTCGGTCAGAAGCTGACCCGGCTCGGCTGAAGGCTCCGGCACGGCCGTGCCCCGCGGGTTCACCCATGAATCCGATTGCGCGGGGCACGGCCGTCCGACGCGGTCTCCCTCGCACCCCGGTACGGATCGGCCCTTACCGGGGTGCGTGCCGCTTCAGGGGGCCTTTCCGGACAGCGTGAGAATCTGCGTGCTAGCGTCCCGTGGGCAACGCGTGGACCCCGGAACGCGTCTTCCGGCCCATGAGACCCGAGCGGGAAAGCCGGCGATTCCAACGCGTCCGGGGAGGGACGGGGAGAGCCGCAGTGACCACTGCCGAGCCGACACGGGCGAAGAGCGACAGCGCCTCGGCGCGCTCCACGAAGCCCTCGGACGGGACGCAGGCACCGGACGGGGCACAGGCGCCGAGCGGGTCCGGCCGGTTCGGCGGTCTCAAGGAGCGCTGCCTGCGGCATCCGGTCCTGCTGGTGACCGCGATCGCCGCGGCCACCCACATCCTCTGGTTCTTCTTCTTCGCGAACAGCGGCGGCGACATCGCGGCCCAGGACGCCTGGGCCGAGTTCGTCGGCAGGCACCCCGGCACCGCGTACAACCTCGCCTGGTACGGGGGCATGCACCCCGTCTCGTACAGCGTGGTCTCGCCCTATCTGATGTCGGTGCTCGGCGTCCGCACGACGATGATGATCGCCGGAACCGTCTCGGCGGGGCTGACCGCGCTGATCCTGTACCGGGTGAAGGCGGTCCGCAATCCGCTCGCCTGCTCGCTCGCCGGCGTCTTCGCGTTTCTGTGCAACGCGCTGTCGGGCCGGGTGACGTTCGGGCTCGGCATGATGTTCGCGGTCGGCGCGGCGGCGGCGGTGTTCTGCTGGCCGCACCGCTGGCGGTACAAGCGCTGGGCGAAGGCGGCCGTCGCCGCACCCCTCGCCGCGCTCGCGACGGCCGGCAGCCCGGTGGCCGGACTCTTCCTCGGTGTGATCGCGGCCGCGCTGTTCCTGAACAAGCGGCGGCCCGGTGCGTACGCCCTGGGGCTGGCGCCCGTCGCGGTGGTGGCGCTGTCCGCGTGGCTGTTCCCGTTCTCCGGTACGCAGCCGATGTCGATCGCGACGCTGTCGGGGCCGTTCATCTTCGCCGTTCTCGTCTTCTTCCTTGTGCCGGGCGACTGGAAGACGGTGCGCACCGCGGCCGCCGTGTACGGGATCGGGACGCTGCTGACATATGTGGTGGACTCGCAGATCGGCTCGAACGTGTCGCGGATGGCGATGCTGTTCGCCGGCGTGGCGCTGCTGGCCGCGCTGCCGTACACGGTGCCCCGCTCCCGTAAGTGGTACGCACTGGTCATCGCGTTCGTCGGACTGAACTTCTGGATCGGGTACAAGGGCATCGACGACATCGTCCGGACCGCGCCCGACGCCGCCTGGGCGCGCGAACTGGCTCCGCTGGTCGATCAGCTGCAGAAGGTCGGTGCGGACAAGGGCCGGGTCGAGGTGGTTCCGCCGAGCAGCCACCGGGAGGCTTCCGCGATGATGCCGTACGTCAATCTGGCACGCGGCTGGAACCGGCAGGCCGACATGGAGCGCAATCCCCTCTTCTACGACGACACCCTGAACCCGATCAACTACCGCCAGTGGCTCGACCGCTGGGCCGTGCACTACGTGGTGCTGCCGAAGGGCGACCCGGACTCCAGCGGTGCGGTCCAGGAGGCGGAGCTGGTCGCCAAGGGGCAGCCGTACCTGAAGGAGATCTGGGCCAACGGCAACTGGCGGCTCTTCTCGGTCGACAGTCCGGTACCGCTGGCCGATCCGCCGGCGACGGTGGACCGGGCGGGCGCGGGGGAGCTGACCATCCATGTGAAGAAGGCGGGCCGGGTGCTGATCCGTATTCCGTACTCGCGCTGGCTCGCCGTGGTCGACGAGGAGGGCAACAGCCTGGAACGGCCTCAGGAGACCGAGGAGTCCAAGCGGCGTGCGGACGAGAACACCCCGAAGACATTCGTCAACACCAACGGCTGCCTGATCAAGATGGACGAGGACGAGGACGGCGACGAGTGGACGGAACTGCTGGCTCCGCACCCCGGCGTGTACCGGCTGGGTGCGCCGTACCAGTTGTCGCCCGGCACCCCCTGCCCGGACGAGCTGCGCTGACGTCCGGCCTCGCCTGCTGAGGGGTGGGGCCTGATGGCTGGGGCCGGATGCCTGGGGCGTGGCGCCTGGGGCCTGACGTCTGCGGGCGGGGCATTTTTCCGCACGAGCTCTCCCTGTGGAAATCCGGCCCTCGCATGGTCGCCGGCAACCCCACCGTCTACCGGGTGCTCTCCGACCCGGAGGACGCGGACTCTGCGTACCGGGGCTTCGCCGTACGCCAGGGCGCGCACCGGGGCAGCGCGGTCGACGTGAACAGTTACCCGGTCAAGGGCGACACGTTTGCGGTGCAGTTGATCGACCGGGGCCGGGACCGGGGCAGCGCGGCACGGGTGGGCGCGCATCACGCGGCCGCGCAGCGGAAGGTCACCTGCCGCCGAGGCGCCCGCCGGCCACGGGGATACTGCTGCGATGGACACCTCCCCGGCCTCCTGGCGCAATACGACACACGACTGGGCAAGCGTCGTGGACCATGATCACCTTGCGGGCATCCGGCGGTATCCCGCCGCGTTCGCTCCCGGCGGTCCCGGCCATCTGGTCCTCGAGGTCCTCGCCTATGCCGCCGACGAGGCGGAGTGCACCGGCGGGGGACGAGCCGTCGTCACGCTGCACCCGGACGGTTCGGTGTCCGTGGCGGACGACGGGCGGGGCACGGACACCCGGATCGACGGCCGGGGCCGGGGCGTGAGGAAACCGGTCATGGCCACGAAGGACCTGCGGTTCTTCGACTCCCCCCGGCCCGAGACCGAGGCGCGGACCGAGGCCGAGCCCCAGGCCGAGCCCCAGGTCGGGACCCAGCCGCAGACGCTGCCGGACGGGCATCCGCGCCGGGGTATGTCCGTCGTCGCGGCACTCAGCGAATGGCTCGTCCACACCAACCGCCGCCGGAACGGCTCATGGACCCAGCGCTACGAACACGGCATCCCCGTCACCGGCCTGGAACCCGTGGCGGACGACGGCACGACGGGGACGGTGGTCCACTTCCGCCCGGCCGAGGTCCTGCGTGCGGGGGCCGGTCCGGTGGCGGAGGACCCGGCGCCGTGGGCCGCGTCGTGGCCGGACCTGAGCGTCGTAGTCGTCGTCGCCGCCGCTGACGGCGACGACCGGCGCGACGGCTGAGGCGCCGGAGGAATGCCCGACTGTCCCCTTGTCCGGATGGATTGAGGGGTAAGTGAAGTTTGTTCGATTCCGTATGGGATCCTTCTGGGAGGCTGCGGCAGGCCCGGCAGGCGGGGATCTCGCCGCCGGACGAAAGCAGGAGGACCTGGTGCAGGACAGGACGGACCCGGTGCAGGACAGGACGGACCCCGTGCGGGGCGGGACGGACTCGATACAGGACGGCCGGGCGGGACGCAGGCTGTCATGGCCTTGGTTCCTGGCGGTGGTGGTCGTGTACGCGGGCATCATCCAGGGCCTCGGATACCTGATCGGCGTGGACACCAGCTACTCCGACAGCCAGTTCCCCACCACCGAGTCCCTGGTGCGCAACGCGCTGATCCCGATCGGGGCGTCGATCGTGTTCGCGGCCGCCGTCGTGACCTGGCTCGGCTGGTGGGGCGAGGTCCTGCGCTACCGAGCCCCCGTACGGCGCTGGGTGCGCTGGGTGCCGATCTCGATGATCGCCGTCGCCCTGATCGCCCTGAACTACGGCCACCTCGCCGATCAGAGCATCTCTCTCGTGGCCTGCCTGCTCCTGCTCGGGCTGTTCGTCGGCGTCGGCGAGGAGCTCATGTTCCGCGGTATCGGCGTCCACGTCTTCCGCCGGGCCGGATTCACCGAGGGCAAGGTCGCCCTCTACTCCTCGCTCGTCTTCGGCCTCGTACACGTCACCAACGCCTTCGGCCAGGGAGCGCAGGCCATTGTCCAGGCTCTCGTCGTCTCCACCTCGGGCTACTTCTTCTACCTGTGCCTCCGCGTCGGCGGCGTCATCCTGCTGCCGATGCTCGTCCACGGCCTCTGGGACACCAGCCTGATCTCCAACCTGGTCGGCGATCAGCCCCAGGCCGCCTTGGGCATGGTCCTCATCATCCTGCTTCAGGTCGTCCTCATCATCGTGCTGCTCGTCAAGCGCCCGCCGATCGAGACCGGGGCAGCCCCGGCTGCCCCGAACTGACCGCCCGAACCGGCCGGGGCCGTCCCTGACGTGGACGGCCCCGTGGCCTCACCACACAAGCGGTGAGGCCACGGGGCCGTGGCCGAGTCATGCGGCCTGGAGCACTTCACAGGAGCAGTGGCGGAATTCCAGACCGAGTTCGTGGTCCACGGCCGCGCTCGAACGCGTGGCGGCTTCGGTGACCTTCTCCCAGGAGCCGTACTTCATGTAGAGCTGGTCCGCTGTCGGGCCGAGCGGGTTGCCGTACTTCTTCTGGTTGCGTGCCTCCAGTTCCGCGACCTGTTCCGGGGACATGCCGGCGCGGATGACGTCCTTGGCGTCGTTGCGCATCTGGACCAGGGTGCGGGCGATGTCCTCCTCCGAGCGCCCTTCGGCGCGCATCGTGCACTCCTCGCGCTCCATGTCCTCCAGGAGGTCGTGATAGCGCATCCGCTGATCGCGGGCGATCTCGCGCTCCTGCGGAGTCTCGCTCCGGATCAGGCATACGACCGGTTCCGGGCTGGTGCAGTCGCCGTGGTCCGGAGCGGCCTGGGAGACAGGGGCGACGATGACCGAACCGCAGCCGGCGAGCGACCGGCACGGGTGTGTCACATGTGCGGCGGCAGAGGCGGGCTGAAGGGGAAGGAGGACGACTTGGGCGACCAGCAGCGTGGGAACCACGCGGCGGGCCAGTGAACGCAGACTGGTCAGTGACATGCGCTCATCGTTGGGCAGACGACACCGGGACCGAAGGAAGGCGAGGCCGAAGTACCTCCCGTGGGCGGCCGACTCCACTCCGCCGAGTGAAGCGACGACGCAGGGGGCGGCGCAATCTCAGTCCCCCCGTGTCCGTGGTGAGAAGGACCGGCAACGCGCCGCGATGATCAACTCTCCATGGAACGACGGCCATTCGTGGGATCGCGATCGGTGCCTGGGCGCGCCTGGGGGCTGTGCGGGGATGGGCGCGCATCGTGGGACGGAGCTCGCCGCCTCGGTTGCGGCGGCATTCGTTCTTCGTGGAGGTTCCATGTTCAGGCTAGGAAATGCGGTCGTACTGACCGTCGCTGCCGGTGCGCTGGCGTTCGCCGGCGCCGGTACGGCCAGTGCCGACTCGGGCGCGCAGGGCGTGGCCTACGGTTCGCCGGGCGTGCTGTCCGGCAACGTGGTGCAGATCCCCATCAGCATCCCGATCAACGCGTGCGGCAACTCCGTCAACGTACTCGCACTGCTCAACCCGGCCGCCGGCAACACCTGCGTCAACGGCGGCCACGGACGTCAGCAGCACCACGACGGCGGCATGAAGCACGAGGACAAGAAGGACTGGGAGCACAAGGCGGACCACGGCAAGTACAGCCACCGCTGAGCCACCTCCCGCTGCACGGCGGAGCCGGAACGGATCACTGTCCGCCGGCTTTGCCGCAGGGGTTTGAGGAACCGGGCTTTCCGCACAGCCGACAGGGCCCTGGACGCGTCCCACGTTCCGTTGCCGGCCAGGAGCGCTATCCGCTCAATCGATCAAGCCATGGACGAGCACGCTCACGAAACCCGAGGCCGGGCAAGCGGTCCTGATGGCAGGATCGACGCCGACAGAGGGAGAGATTTCGTATGCGTCCAGTGGTACATCTTGTGGGCTGTGGAACACGCCCCACCGGGGATCTCCCCGACTTCGCCTCCGCGCTGCGGGCGGCCGGATGGGATCCGTACATCGTCCCCAGCCCGGCGGGGCGGCGGTTCCTGGAAATCGACCATGCCGAGCAGCGCTCTGGGCAGGCGGTGCGCTGGGACATCGACCCGGATGACCCCGTGCCACTGCCGAAGGCAGACGCGGTCGTCGTCGCACCGGCAACGTTCAACACGATCACCAAGCTCGCCGCGGGCATCGCGGACACACTAGGCCTCACGGTGACCGCCGAGGCTGTAGGGGCTCGGATCCCGGTGGTCGTGGTGCCGTGGACGAACTCCGGTCTGGCGGGGCATCCGCTGTACGAACCTGCCCTGCGGTCCCTGCGCGAGTGGGGTGTTCGCGTACTGCCGGCCGATCAGGCCGATCCCTTTCCCTGGGAGTCACTGCACGGGGTGCTCAAGGAGATCCACGACGACCTCGTTCACGCGGCAGCGGACAACACGCCTTCCTCGTAAGCGGGGTCGCGTACGACCATCTGTGCGGCAACTCCCGGCAGGGCAGGGCAGGGCGCGGCACGGCATGGCATGGCACGGGATCCGAACCGTATTACTCAATCAGACGTGAGTACGTGGACTCTGGCCGGTTCGTAGGAGAGCCGGAACGCTTGAGTCATGCCACAACGACCTCTCAAACTCGTTCCCCAGCTGATGGCGATACTCGCGCTGGCTGTGATTGCGCTAGCGGTATGGGCTGCCTGGCTGGGCTGGGACCAGCACCGCGACGTGCAACCTGACGGTTCGGAGACCGGCCCGTACGAGGCGTGGCAGGTGATCGGGCTGGTGCTGACCCTGCTGGCGCCGGTGTACTGGGCGGCATCCCGGCGCTACATCGCAGGCGCCGTGCTCGGCGTCCCGGCCGGTCTGACCGTTGCCGCCTATTACGACTGGTCGGACGACTCCAGCGGCCTGTTCATGGTCGGCGTGCTGATGATCATGGTGGGGAGCCTCGTCGCGACCGGCGTCGCTTCCGCCGTGATCGCCTCCGTGACAACGAGGGCCGACTCGACGACTCGACAGCGCTCCTGAAAACCGTCGCGCCAGCGATGTCACCGTAGGTGCGAAGCCCACACCCACCGCAGATGAACGGCCCCTGACCGGGTGAATCGGTCGGGGGCCGTTTGGCTGCGCGCTGTCCAGGAGTGACCGTTGCTCCCGCAGGCTCCCGCTCGATCGCGCACGACTGGACACATCTGGAGCCTGCTTCAGCGTCACGCCATTCGCGTCGGGCCCTTTGCGGCTCCAAGCCGGCAATCCGTGATTCCCGTGGGGCCGAACGGGCTATCGTCGCGAGCATGAAGACCCGGCGCAATGTTCGCGCGGTTCTGCTCGATGGCGATCATCTGGTGTTCCTGCGGCGACGGATGGCCAGATGGACCTTCGTACTACACCACTGTCGGCGGAGGCGTCGAACCCGACGACGCGGATCTCGAAGCGGCCCTACGGCGCGAAGTGATGGAGGAGATCGGCGCCACGATCGGCCCTGCCGCCGAGTTCCTGACAGTGACCGAACCAGGTGAGAAGGTCACTGTCGTGCAGCACTACTTCCGGGCCGACGTGTTGGACATGGATCTGGGCCGCCGTAACGGCCCTGAGATGGAGGATCCCGACGTAGGGGACTTCTCGCCAATCCGAGTCGCACTGGACGTGTCAGCCGTGGAAGCGCTGGAACTTCAACCGATTGAACTCGCCGATTACCTACGTGCTCACGTCACGTCGTGGGGTGCCTGACATGTACCGGCGACCCACCTCCCGATCCCACCACTCGCCCCGGCTCCCATCACGTCCGCCTTCGACCCACACTCCGCGGAGCGGGCAGGAGCGGGTGTGTTCAGGGCCTCGGGACACTTCCCCCGTGGTTCTTCACGTGTTCGCGGGGCTCCCGGCCGCATGTGTGCCGAATCCGGTCCGTGTGGGCAACTCCGTGTGGGCAACGACTGGGCGATCAGTGGGGATCTGAGGGTCCGACGCCGTCGCCCGCAAGTGCCTGCTTGTGCGACAGGAGGATCTGGCGCCGCGTCGGATCGACGAGGAGAATCATCACTGCCAGCGTGTCCCCGACCTGGACGACATCCTCGGGCCTTTCCACGTGCCTCGCGGAGAGTTCGGAGATGTGAACCAGTCCCTCGAAGCCGTCATCGCGGTCTTCGATGCGGACGAAGGCGCCGAACGGTGCGAGCTTGGTGACGAGGCCGGTGACGATCCGGCCCACGTGCTGCACGAGCTCCTGCATCGGATCTTCTTGCAGCGCCTTCAGCGAGAGGGACACACGCTCCCGCGTCATGTCGATGCCGTACTCCTGGACCAGTTCTTCCAAGCCGCCTGGGTATCCCTTACCTCCGCTGACGAACTCCCAGTCGCCGTTCGCGCGGCGGTGGAAGGACCCCAGCACGAGGGCGGTTTCGCCGGTGCGGCCGTCTGGGACTTCCAACTGGTCGAGTGGGGTTCTCTCGGCGTCCAGCAGCCGGATTCCGGCGTCGGTGAAGCCGGACAAGTCGGCCGCGGAATTGGCGACAGGATCGACCGCGGCGATGATGACGAGACGGTCAGCGCGCGTCGGTAACGCATCGAAGGAGACTTGGATCGCAGCTCTGTCCGGCGTGACGGGGATGAGCGCGCGGACCGTGCCGTCGGGTGTCCGGGGATTGTTGAAGAAGACGAAGTGGTCGTCGTCCAGGACGCGGTTGCCCTGGCAGATCAGCGCGCACACGTCCAAGGCGACGTTGCCCGACCAGTACATGCCCAGCACGTTGTGGTCGTCCGTGCCGGGCTCGCTGTCCGATGCTGGTCTCTGGGCAGGCACCGAGCGTTCGCCGTTGCCCAGTCGCCCGCGCAGCCCGTGGCGGTGCAGCAGGTCGACCAGTTCGGAGCCTGCCACCAGTTCCAAGGGCTTACCGTTGGCGAAGGTGTGCGAGCCGGGGCCGAATGCGGACGTCGTGACCAGCACACCCTTGTTGGCGCCGGCGTCCTGGACGGTGCCGTACAAGTCGCGGACGGCTGTCGGCGGCACGGTGTTGCGGTAGCGCTTGACCTGTACGACGATCTTGCCGCCGCGAATCGGGGTCGGGTCCAGCGCATCGACGTCCACGCCCCCGTCGTTCGAGCGCTGTGTGGTCACGGCCTGCATGCCCATGGCCCGGAATAGATCGGCGACCAGCGCTTCGAAGGCGATGGGATCCATCTCGTACAGATCCGGCTCTTCGTCGCCTCCATGAGTGACGGCACCGTTACCGACGTCTTCGGGAACCCGGCCGGGTCGCACGGATGGGTGACTAATTGTGGCGTGATTCAGATGGCGGGCTCGGTATGCCGGAAGAGGGCACGGGGGAGAAGGTGTGCACTGTGCCGCTCTGGAGCTGATCGCGATACGCTGTGCGGCCGATCGAACACACGGTGTTGTGGCGTCCGCAAGTGCGGGGTCGACGCGTCCGTTGGCACCGGACTGTGGCTTCTCTGTGCTCACGGATCCGCGCGCCAAGGATGAGCCGGATGCGCGGGTGGCTCGCAGCCTGTTGGGTGAGCGCACTGCTGCACTCGAGGTCCTCATCGCGGGGCCGGGGGCAACCAGGTCTGACCAGGGTCGTGCCATGGTTGAACCCGCTGATGACCGGTTGGCGCGAGGGGGAACGGCGTGCGGCTGTCGCGGGACATCACTGGGTGGGCGTTCATAGGTGAGGTGGACGGTGTTCGGCATGCCGGACTGGCAGTAGGGCTGACCGGTATCAGTCCGTTCACTGCCGGTGCCGGGGCCGGAGGCAGCCTGTTCACCCGCGCGAACGGCTGGTGGCGCCTCCCGGTACTCCTCTCGCTGAACGAGTTGCCTTTCGGTCATCCTGTCGACCAGAGGTGGTGTGTCACGCGGGATGACGGAGGCATGCTGTCCGTCCTCAGCCCGGACGGTGCGTACTTTGTGCACGACCTCCGCCTGGAAGAGCCGCTGGGCTGGCGGGAGACGGCGATCGCCTCGGGCTCGGTCATGCTGGTCGTCTCCCACGTGTTGCCTGCGATGGACGATCCGATCGGCGCGCTCGACCTCGAAACGCGGCAGGGGATGGTGTGTGCCGGCCCCGTGCGCTTCGGCAGGCCGGGCTACGAACCGCGTGATGAGCGTGATGAGGAGGACGGTGCGCCGACGGTGAGGTTCCTCATCGACCCGGTCGGCACGCTGATGGAGCTGGCACATTACGCGTGCGACCGGATCCTGTCGTTGCCCCAGGCGAAGCAACAGGCACGCGAACTGGAGAAGACGCGACAAGCCCTGGCGGATCACTCGGACCGAGCGCTGCCCGCCGAGGCGATGGTGGAACTGCTGCTCCGGGACGATTTCCTCAACCACCGCGGTCTGGTCGAGGTCATGTACGTCTACTGGAGGCTGGTCGCCGAAGTCGCCGACGCCTGCGGGGCGGAGGCCGCCTGGCGGGACGCGGCGCTCCGTACCGTCGAGTCGGCAGTCCACCTGGTGGCGGACCGGTGCGATCGCGCGGTGTTCGAGGAAGCCGACGCGGTGGTGTCACGGCTGATCGACAAGCTGAGCGATCCCGTCGAACTGGAAGCAGCGTTGCTCGCCGCCGTCCGGCTGCGCATGGCCACCCGGGGACCGGAGGATCTAGGCGCTGACCACTACGCCTGCGGGATACGTACCGTCTGGTCCGCTCGGCTGGACGCGGACCTGTACCGCACGTGGTTCACCGACGAGGAGCCCTTCCAAGCCGAGTCCCACCGGTTGGTGGCGGAGGCGGGACATCTGGTGGTGCGCGCGCTGGAGCTGGACGGCGGGACGCGAAGGCCCCGGCTCCTGGCGTCGTTGGCGCAGATCCTGTCGGAAGAGGAGGAAGTTCACCGGGATGCCGTCGGCGGTGCGCTTTCGGCATGGCTCGATTCGTCCACCGCCGACGATCCGGATGTCGCCCTGTTCCTGCTCAGGGTGGCGGACAGGGTCCCCCCGGGCTTGATCGACGGGTTGCCCAGGGCGGTGTTCGGTTCGCCCTTGGCCGACTTCGTCGCCGCCCATGGCAGCAACGTAACCGCGAAGGTGATCAGCCAGGGCGTCAACCTGGCCCGGGAGCACGCCGACCGGCCGCTGCTGCGCACCGTGCTGGACTGGGCAGAGCAGCTCGGTGTCCGCTGGGACCCTGCCCACCGCCGGCAGTTGGCCGAAGCGCGGCTTCACGTGCTGCCCGACGACCCCACCGACTGCCCGGGTTCCGGCCGTCCGCTCGCAGCGTCGTTCCCGCAATCCTGGACCCCGACGCAGCGGTCGGCGGCGCTGCTGCATACGGCCGCACACGCCCGCGACCTACAGCAACCGGCGCTGGGACTAACCCTCTTGAGGCAGGCGGGAGACGTACGGAGCGAAGAAGCCAGGCTGCTGACGGCGGACCTGTACTACCAGTCGACCCAGAGGGGCGATCCGGTCTCCAGCCCTGTGCCGTTCCCGTGGGGCTACTACACGTACGCGGCACTCGGCTACGCCTCGCTCGGCTTCGAGGAACTGGCGCGGGCGAGCCTGGTGCCGTTCGTGCAGCGGGTGGGCAGTCTCCACGGCGAGGAACTCAAGGCAGCCCTGTCCGCGATCATCGTGGACGTGCCGAACTTCGACACGAGCCGCGCGCCCGAACTCGGCGGGGTACTGCGCGACCTTGTGCACTCGGCGGTCTGGCAGCTCACCGCGGACTCCGAGGCACTGCCGCTGGGGCTGATGCTCGGTCTGCACCAGGCGGGCAAGGGACCGGAGCTGGGCGCATGGTGGCGGATCGAGGTTCCGATCGCGCTGCCTGCGCACATCCAGCACCTTCTCGGCAAGCTGCGCGACCTGGAGGAGCCCGCCGTCTCCCATGGTGCGTCTGGCGCATCGCCGCACCCGCTGAACGTACTGGACTCCGACCGCCGTCCCGGCGGCCACGGCACCCAACAGATTGCCCGGAATGTGCGGTGGCGCATCTCGTCGCTCATCGACGATGAGCTGAGTCGCCGCTCGGCACCGCTCGTCGACGACCAGCGTCTCTGGGCGAAGACGCAGGAACTACTGGACGGCCGGACCGTACTGCTGACCTGGTTCCTGCCCGCTGCTGTGAGCGGCGCGGCCGTGCTTCTCGCTGTCACCAGGCAGGGCCGGGAACTCGTCGTGCACCTGGGCGACGGCCCGGACGAGAACAATGACCGGCACCCGGTGGCGGACCGGGTCGAGGCGATCCGGACGGAGGTCGAACGCGACCCGCTGTTCGGCGACGTGACACCGGAAGGCGCCCACTTGCTACGGCAGCCGGGCTACGTGCCACTAGGCGGCGGCGAACTGTGGGACAAGTGGCGGGCCCAGGGCAAGGACCGGATCCTGGCCTGGCCGCACGGCGCGCTGCACTACCTTCCGTTACCGTTGTGCCGCGCCGGAGACCGGATGATCGCCGACGACTGGACGGTCACCACCATCGCAGGCCTCGAAGCCCTGACGCCCGCCGCAGGCCCCGTACGGCCGCGCCGCACCGCGGTGCTGGCCTCCGCCGACGGCGGTGTGCCCTACGGGCTGCACGCCGAACCGGCGCTGGAGGAGCACGCGCGGAAGGTTGCCGACGCGATCGGCGCGGACGCCGCTACCGGGCCCGCGGCCACGCGTGACAGGTTGCTCGCCGAACTGGCCACGGCAGACGTGGTCCACATCGCCGTACACGGGACGCTGGATCACGACGCGCCGTGGATGCACTGCCTCTACCTCTCCCCGGACCGTGACGACGATGGCCGGGTCTTCGCCTACGACTTCCTGGAAGTCGACCTGCGCGGTGTCCGCCTGGTCACTCTCGCCGCGTGCGAGTCCGCGCTGGGCCGATTCGACCGGGCGGACAACGTTCGTGGCATCCCGTCGGCACTGATGACTGCCGGTGTGCAGGCCGTCGTCGGGTGCCTGTGGCCCGTACGCCCGGAGGCGGCCACGTACTTCTACCACCACATGCACCATCGGATCGCGCAGGGCACGGACCCGGAGCGCGCCTTCCGCGAGGCCCAACTCGCCACCCGCACGCGGCATCCCCACTACCGTGACTGGGGAGCGTTCACCTATCTGCATGGTCGGAGCAAGGGAGCCGTGGCATGACCGAGGTCCGCTTGCACGATGTCGAGCTCGTGCCGGAGCACACGCTCGGCAGCCCGGCCGACGGCGAGCCGCTGCGAGGCAGGCTCACGTTCGGCTGGGACGTGATGCCCGCCGACCACGAGGGCGTGCCTGCTCAGTGGGCGTCCTACGTCAGGGCGACGCCCGACCGTGAGTTCCGGCAACTGGTGATGGTGTGCTCGTTCCGTCCGGAGACACCGGCCGGCAAAGGTGTGTTCCGCCATGCCTCCCTGGGTGTGGCACTGTCCACACCGGACGGCCGGGCACGGCCCGTCGCGCGGCTGATCGACCCCGGCGAGCGCACCCGTCCGGTCGTCGCCTCCGGCATGGGCGTGAACTTCACAGTCAAGGCAGGTCTGTTGGACGTGGGTGTGGAGAGGCCGCCGGGTGCGGGGCCGGAGAGGGACGAGTGGATCGTCCGCGGCCACGGCGCGTCCCAACCGAATCCGCAGTGGGAGTTCCGCCGAGTCAAGGGACTCCCGTTGGTCGGCGACCACCCGGTGGCCGCGCTGGTGGAACTCGTGCCCGACCGGTTGAACACGGCAGAGGTGCTGGTGGCGGCAGAGCTGGAGCACCGCGGTTGGGGGATCCGCCGCTACCGGGCACGGCTCGCGCCGTCGCCGCACACCATCGTGCTGGCCGGGTGACCTCGCCACATCCGTCAGCGGATCGCGCGGATCCTCACGATGAGTACGGGCGAGGCCAGTGACGGCCGGCTCCGGCCGATGCCCTCGTACCTCCACGGTTTGTAGAGCGCGTGGACCATTCCGTCCCCAGCGGCTGAGTTGACCATGAGCGTGACGTACGGCTCGTCGCGTGTGGCGAGGAGGGCGTCATGGATACGCTGGGCGGTGCGGTCTTGCGCCAGGCCGGCCGCCGATCTCCGTCAGGGCCATGGCCGTTCGGCGGTGTACTTCTCCGCCGGCGCGGGACTCGTGCGCTGCCGGTAGCGGTCACCGTGCTGGATGGGGTTGCCGTAGGCGTAGCCGACAATCTCGCTCTCCAGAAACCACTGCAACCACGAGTCGTCGTCGGTTCTCTCATTCACTTGCAACGAGCTTGTCAGCGTAGGTGCGAAATTCCTCCGGCTGGCACCCTGGGCCGGAAAGCACTCGTCCCAGGTGTCATACGCCGGCTCGCATGCTTCGAGCTCGGATGACCGGTACAGGAGGGTCGCCTCGACATCTGGGCGTTGCCGGAAGACCCGACGTGCCCCGAGCGCGCGTGACCGCCAAGGAGAGCGGGCCTGGAGCGGGCGCCCGGAGCCCGGCGAGGCCGATGAGTCCGTGCCGGATGACGCTGATCCGTGGAGGCGGATTGGGGAAGGCGACTCCCCGTCCGCTCACGCAAACGGCCACGGACGAGAAGTCCGAGGCCGAGCTAGACCCCTCCCTGGGGGAGAAACCCCAGTTCGGAGCGGTAATGCACTGTGCCCCCGGCAGGATTCGAACCTGTGACACCCGCTTCAGGCGTGGGATCGGATCTCTGCCGGGTGGTGCCCGAGCCTGCCGTGTGGTGCCGTCCTGCCTGGCCGGCACCACATGGCTTCGTACTCGAGCCTGTTCGTTGACACCTTGTGCCGGACCGTCCGCTCACGCATCGCGCACGCGTCAAGGGAGTGTGGGCTCGCTGGATGGGCACGGCCGAGCGGACTTCCAGGCCTTTCGCCGAGCAGCGAACCTGGGGTGGGGTCAGTACTGGCTGGTGTACTGCGGCGTCGTGTCCTTGGCCTGACGCACTTCGTCCGGTGCGTGCCGGGCGAGCTTCTCGCCTTCGATGTCGACGTTGGGCAGGATGCGGTCGATCCAGACGGGCAGGGACCACGCGTGCCGGCCGAGGAGTGCCAGGGCGGCGGGCACGATGGTCATGCGGACGACGAAGGCGTCGAAGGCCACGGCGATCGCGAGGCCGAAGCCGAGCGACTTAATCATGGCGTCGTCGCCTCCGACGAAGCCGGCGAACACGGAGATCATGATGAGGGCTGCGGCCGTGACGACCTTCGAGCTGTGCTTGAAACCGGTCTCGATTGCGGTGCGGGCGCCGGCCCCGTGGACGTACGCCTCACGCATGCGGGTCACCAGGAACACCTGGTAGTCCATTGCGAGACCGAACACGATGCCCACCATGAGAATCGGCATGAGGCTCATGATCGGGCCGGTCTGTTCGAGGCCGACCAGGTCCTTGAGCCAGCCCCACTGGAAGACGGCGACGAGCGCACCGAGCGCGGCCAGGACCGACAGGAGGAAGCCGAGCGCTGCCTTCACGGGGACCATGAGGGAGCGGAAGACCAGGATCAGCACGAGGATCGCCAGGCCGACGACGAGCGCCAGATAGGGAAAGATCGCCGCGCTGAACTTGTCGGAGATGTCGATGTTCATTGCGGTGGAGCCGGTCACCATGGACCGGGCGCCGGTGGACGACTCGGTGCCGGCGGCCAGCGAACGGATGTCGCCGACGAGTTCCTTGGTGGCGTCGCTGCTCGGCCCGCTCTTGGGAATCACCGTGATGATGGCGGTGTCACCGGCCTTGTTGAAGGCGGCGGGTGACACGGACGCCACGTCCGGGAGACCGGCGACGGCCTTGCCCATACCGGCGGCGGTGCTGCGGGCGATGTCGGGGCTCGGGTCGTCGACGGTCAGGGTCAGAGGGCCGTTGAAGCCGGGGCCGAAGGAGTCGGCCAGGATGTCGTACGCCTTGCGCTGTGTGGAGGATGCGGGCCTGGAGCCGTCGTCCGGCAGTCCGAGCTTGAGCTGCGTGGCGGGCAGCGCGACGACGCCGAGCGCGACGACCGCGAACACGAGGACCTTGACCGGCCTGCGCAGGACGAAGGCGATCCAGCGGTTGCCGATCGTCGCCCGGGGAGCCGCGGCCGGTGCCGGAGTGCGTGCGGACTTCTTACGGGCTTTGCCCAGGACCCGCTCCCCGGCGAACCCCAGCAGCGCCGGCACCAGGGTGACGGCCACGAGCACGGAGACGACGACAGCTCCGGCGGCGGCCAGGCCCATGGCGGTGAGCATGGGCAGGTTGACCACGGCCAGGCCGGCGAGGGCGATGACGACGGTCACGCCGGCGAAGACGACGGCTGAACCAGCGGTGCCGTTGGCCCGCGCCGCGGCTTCCTTCGCGTGGTACCCGTCCGCCCGTTCCGAGCGGTAGCGGGAGACGATGAACAGCGCGTAGTCGATTCCGACGGCGATACCGAGCATCGACGCGAGCGCCGAGGTGTTGCTGTTGAGATCGAAGATCGCGCTCACCGCAGTGATGGCCGTGGTGCTGACACCGACGCCCACGAGCGCGGTGATCAGCGGGAGACCGGCGGCGATGAGGGACCCGAAGGTCATGACCATGATGACGGCGGCGAGGGCGAAGCCGATGGCCTCCGCGGAGTGGCCTCCCTCCGGGGCCGCGAGCGCGTCACCGGATGCCTCGACCGTCAGCCCTTCGTCCCGGCCCGTGGCCAGTGCGTCGTCGATGCCGGTGTGGTCGGCGTCGGTCAGGTCCGCCGCGGCAGCGGTGTAGTTGACCTGGGCGTAGGCGGTGGTGCCGTCCGCGCTGACCGCCTTCGTGACGAAGGGGTCGCTGACCTGGCCGATGCGGGACGAGGAGTTCCTGAGGTCCGTCAGGATCGCTTCGGCCGCCGCCTTGTTCGCGGCACTGCTGATCCTCTGACCGTCGGGGGCCCGCAGCACGACGCGAGCGGACGCGCCTTCGGCGTTGGCGGCCGGGAACTTCTCCCCGAGGAGGTCGAAGGCGCGCTGGGACTCCGTACCGGGCAGGGTGAAGCTCGAATCGGCCGAACCGGAGGTGCCGGCCGCGCCGGCGCCGACGGCGCCCAGGACGACGGCCCACAGGAGGACGACCAGCCAGCGCCGCCGGAAGGCGAACCGGCCGATCCTGTGCAGGAAAGTTGCCATAAGGGTGTGACTCCGTAGGGAAGGAAGGTGCTCGGTCGGCGGACATACGCGGCTTGAACGGTGCGTCGCTCCTCGCTCAGCACTTCCGTTCCTGGGCCGGGGTGAGGGGTGCCGCAGCGCCCGCCCGGTGCGGGCTGCGGGCGCTGCGGCACGTGCCGGCCGCCGTCCCCACAGGGCGCGGCACGCCGTCCGGTCACATCACCGCGTGCGACGGTCCCGGACCCGAGCGGCGCGCCGCGTCCACCTGACCGGCCCGGCCGCAGCGCCGCCGGCCATGTACGCCGTCGGCACTGACGGCGCTGATACCGGCGGTCGGCCTCGGGGGAAGGACCGGCCGCCGGTGAATCCATGGTTTCCTGCGAAGACGCCCTGCGATGTCGGCCGTAGGTACTGTTCCGGCGCGGGCCTGTCGGTCATTCGGCCGACACGGCTACCGGGATCCGTACACCTACGCTGACCAGCGTGGACCTGGACCTTCCGTTTACTCCTGCCGTCAAACGCCTCATCACCGTCTGCGCGCTGCTCGCGCTCGCCCTGACGGTGTTCGCGGACGTCGCTCTGCTGTCCATGGCGCCCGACCCGTGGCACCCCGCCACGAACTGGCTGCCCGTCCTGGTGACGGGCCCGCTCCTGATCCTCGCCGTGGGCGACACACGCTTCTCGCCGCCGCTGCTGCCACGCATCTGGATGGTGGTGGCGATGTCACTGACGCTGAGCGGCATCTGCGTCGCGGTCCCCCAGACCGGGTCCTCCGTGGGCGCACTGGAAATCGCGGGCCTGCTGGGTCTGCTTCTCCGCACCGCCGCACGCACCGCGCGCCCGAAGGCGGCCGCCGCATCGGCCGCCGCCCTGAGCGTGACCGTCCTGGTCCTGCCCTTCCGCACCGGCTCGTGGGCGAGCATCGTGGCGGGCGTCTACATGCTGACCGTGCTACTCGCCATCGTCATCACACTCGGCTGCGCCCTCCGCGCCATGGAAGCGCGGCGGCGCAGGGCCATCACCGACGTACGCCAGGCGGAACGCCTCGCGCTCGCCCGCGACCTGCACGACCTGATCGCCCATCACATGACCGGAATCATCGTCCAGGCCCACGCGGCAACGGCCGTCTACCCCACCGCACCCGACAAGGTCGAGCCGATCCTGCGGAACATCGCGCAGGCCGGCACCGAGACACTGGAATCCATGCGCCGCCTGGTCCGCGTGCTGAGGGAGGACAACCACACCGCGGTGCGCCCGGGCGACCTGCTCAGCGAGCTCGCCGAGCTGACCGCGAGCTACTCGACGCCCGCGGCTGCCGGCCTCGCACCCGCCACTGCGCGCCTCGAAGCCACCGCGGCTGCGCGTACCGCCCACATCAGCCCCGAAGTGGAGATCTCCGCCTACCGCGTGGCCCAGGAAGCACTCACCAATGTGCGCAGGCACGCCCCCGGCGCCCAGGTCGACGTCCGCCTCGACGCCGACAGCACCTGGCTGCAGCTCAGCATCACCGACACCGGAGGCCCCCAACGCGCCGCTGTGCCGGCCGGCGGTCAGGGCGGCTTCGGCCTCATCGGCCTGCGCGAACGGGTCGAAGCACTCGACGGAGCACTCCACACCGGCCCTCTGCCCAACGGCGGTTGGGAAGTGAAAGCCACCTTCCGACTGCGTGCCCCGTCCCCGGCCCAGGACACCCCCGCACCCGCCGACCCCCCGCCCGCGGCCTGACGGGCAGCTCATCGGGCCGGCCGCACCGCGCCGTGCTCCCACGCCCACGCCGCGATCTCCACCCGGTTGCGGGCCTCGACCTTGGCCTGGATCCGCCCCAGATACGTCTTGACGGTCGACAACGACAGGAACAGCTGGTCGCAGATCTCCTGGTTGGTGCGGCCCACGGCGATCAGCCGCACGATGTCCAACTCCCGCACGCTCAGCCCGAACGCCTCCACCCCGGCCGGCGCCGTACTCAACTCGGCCTGCTCCAGCCTCTTCAGTAGCCGCACCGTCACCGCCGGGGACACCAGCGCATCCCCCCGGGCGGCGGCATGCACCGCCTCTACGAGCAAGGCCGGCGTGGCGTCCTTCAGCAGGAACCCGCACGCGCCGTTACGCAGAGCGGTACGCACGTAGTCGTCCTGGTCGAACGTCGTGATCACCACGACGTTCAACGGATCAGCCACCCCCGGGCCGGCCAGCTGCCGGGTCACCTCCAACCCGTCCAGCCGCGGCATCCGGATGTCGGCCAGCACTACCTGCGGGCGCAGCCGGCGCGCCAGCTCCACGCACTCCACGCCGTCTGCCGCTTCCCCGACCACCTCGATGCCCGGCTGTGCGTCAAGGATCATGCGGAAACCTGCACGCACCAGCTCCTGATCGTCGGCAACGACAACGTCAATACTCATTCCGGGCATGCGCCAGTTCGTATCACAGCGACCGCACCGCCCCACGTGCGGTCCTCCCCTGTCTCAGCCCGAGAGGGATTGGCCCGCCGGCCCTGCGGCGGTCCACTCCCGCGGGCAGGAAAGAGGCCCTCGCCGCGGCGAAGCGACGGGGGCTCGCCTCTTGCTGTCGCTGGTCCGGTCAGGCCATCACCGCACGGGCGGACCGCCAGGCGATCGCCCCGGACAGGCCGGTGACCTCCAGGGCTCCGTCCCCTGTCAGCCGGAGACGTTTGCCGCGCCCGTCGATGCCCAGGCTCCACACCCGCTGTCCCTCGGCGTCGTCGATGGTGAGGTCGCCGTCCATCTGCATGACGCACATTCCAGGAGACCCGCGCTGCCTACGGGACGACCACCGCGGAGTACGTTCGCCGTCCTGGTAACAGGACCAGATTCCCGTCGGTCTCGTAGACGAGCCGGTACCGGCCGTCCCCCGAGCTGATCGAGTCGCCGCTGCGGAGTGTGTCCCCGGGATGCATGTGGTCGTCCTGGGCCGTGGGGTTCTCGGTGTCGTAGATGTAGCCCAGGCTTCGGTGGTCGAGCACCGCGCCCACCCACGCGCGGATCAGCGCCTGGATGGACACCCCCATGCCTGCTTTCGGCGAGCGAATCCTTCCAGAGTCGCGGCCCCGCGGGCGTCGAGGGTGGTCACGGGCAGCAGCCACCGGCCCCGGTCGGCGCGGGTGGGCCTGCTTCGGCGACGGCCGGAGCCGCGTAGGTGGTGTTGTTCTTCTGCTTGGCCAGGGAGTCGGCGTCTGCCTTGACGACGTAGACCTCCCACGGTTCCTGGCCGGGGCCGTGGACCCAGACCTTGTCCTGGAGGGCGTAGCAGCAGGTGGTGTCGGTCTCGACGTCGGTCGCCAGCCCTTCGTCCTGGAGGCGGGTGGTAGCGGCGTGGACTGCTTCGGTGGTGTCGACCTCGACGCCGAGGTGGTCCATGCGGGTCTCTGCGTCCGGTGCGCCCTGGACGAGGACGAGTTTGAGCGGCGGTTCGGCGATGGTGAAGTTGGCGTACCCGTCGCGCAGTTTCGCCGGTTCGGTGGCGAAGAGCTTGCTGTAGAAGGCGATTGAGGCTTGGAGGTCGGGGACGCGTAGGGCGAGCTGCACTCGTGACATGACGTTCCTCCTGACTCGTGCGGACGCGCCCGGCCGAAGGCAGCCGGGCGCGGTGTTTCAGGACCCGCAGCAACCGCCGGACGAGCCGTCCTCGGTGACCGCCAGCGGCAGGGAGAGGCCGGTGCCGATCTGTACGAGGGCGGGTGCGGCCGGAGCGCAGCAGCCGCCCTCGTCGCCCTGTCCGGCGGCGGGGTCGTCGAAGAGGCCGGCGCCGCCGCAGACCCCGGTCTCGGGGAGGGTGAGTTCGACGCGGTCGGCGGCTTCGGTGTCGCCGGCGAGTGCGGCGGCGACGGAGCGGACCTGCTCGCAGCCGGTCATGGCGAGGAAGGTGGGGGCGCGTCCGTAGGACTTCATGCCGACCAGGTAGACGCCCTGCTCGGGGTGGGACAGCTCGCGGTGGCCGTGCGGGTAGACGGTGCCGCAGGAGTGCTGGTTCGGGTCGATGAGGGGTGCGAGCTCCACCGGTGCCTGGAGGCGTTCGTCCAGGGCGAGGCGGAGCTCCGACAGGAACGACAGGTCGGGGCGCAGGCCCGTCAGGACGATGACCTCGTCCACCGGGTCCATGCGCCGGCCGTCCTCACCGACGAGGACCAGCCGGCCGTCGGCGGCGGGTTCGACGGCCTCGGTGCGGAAGCCGGTGACGGCGTATCCGTCGTCGACGGCGGCCTTGGCGGCCAGGCCCAGGGCGCCCCGTGCGGGGAGCTGGTCGGCGCTTCCGCCACCGAAGGTGGAGCCGCTGATGCCGCGGCGCAGGATCCACACGGAGTGGGTGCCGGGCTCATCCTTCGCTACGCCGGCGAGCGCGGCGAGAGCGGTGAAGGCGGAGGCCCCGGAGCCGATGACGGCGGTGCGCCTTCCGGCGTACCGGGCGCGGACGGCGGGGTCCTTGAGGTGGGGGACGCGGTACGAGATGCGGGCGGAGGCGGCGTGTTCGCCGAGGGCGGGCAGTCCGTCGGCGCTGATCGGGGCGGGGGTGGACCAGGTGCCGGACGCGTCGATCACGGCGCGGCCCAGGATTCGTTCCTCGGTGCCGTCGGCGCGTGTGATGCGGATGGTGAAGGGCTGCTGCTCGCGGTCGGCGTCGACGATCCGGTCGCGGCCGAGGCGGGAGACGCCGGTGACGGTGGCGTCGTAGCGGACCTTGTCGCCGAGGGCGTCGGCGAGGGGCTGGAGGTAGTGCTCGGCCCAGTCCCCGCCGGTGGGATACGTGTCTGCCTCGGGCCGAGCCCATCCAGTGGGTGCCAGGAGCTTCTCGGCGGCCGGGTCGGTCAGCTCGCTCCAGGTCGAGAACAGCCGCACGTGCGACCAGCCGCGCACCGCGGTGGCGGCGGTGGGTCCGGTCTCCAGGACCAGTGGCTCGATGCCGCGCTCGACGAGGTGCGCGGCGGCCGCCAGCCCGGCGGGGCCGGCGCCGATGACGACGACCGGAAGGTCTGCAGTGGTGGTCATGATCTATATTGAAAGGTTGCCACTGGTATCGATGAGTGTCAACATAGACATATGTCGAATTCACGGATGGTGGAGTTGCCGGTGCTGGATGCCGGAACGGTGGTGCCGTGCTGCCCGCCGATCACCGCGGGGGAGTTGTCGCAGGACGACGCGGAGAAGATGGCCGCGATGTTCAAGGCGCTGTCCGACCCGGTGCGGCTGCGGCTGTTCTCCAAGGTCGCCTCGCATGCAGGTGGCGAGGCGTGCGTGTGCGACATCTCTGACGTCGGGGTCTCCCAGCCGACCGTCTCCCACCACCTGAAGAAGCTGCGCGAGGCGGGCCTGCTGACCTCGGAACGGCGCGGGACCTGGGTGTACTACAAGGTCGCCCCGCCCGTCGTGGCAGCCATGTCCGCCATGCTCGACCTGCGCACCTGACCTCCGGTTCGCGCCCGCGGACCAGCCGGCGGAGCCGGGCGGACAGCAGCGTGCCAGGTATGCCTGGAGCGCGGAGACGCGCTCGGTCGTCGTGGCGCCGTCGGCCCGGTAGTAGACCTGTTTCCCTTCCTTGCGGGAGATCACCAGGCCGCCGCGGCGCAGCAGGCTCAGGTGCTCCGAGGCGGTCGACGGCTTCAGTGTGCAGCGGTCGGCGATCCTCACCCCCGATGCTGCCGTGGTCGGCTGGATCGCCGTCTCGGCTGTCTCTGCCCGCGCCGCATACGCCGGCGTGGTCGAGCGTTCCGTCTACGTGCACCCGGACGCCCGCGGGCAGGGTATTGCTCGCGCTCTGCTGCACGCATTGATCGCGTCCACGGAGGCGGCCGGGATCTGGACCATCCAGTCGGGGATCTTTCCCGAGAACGCGGCCAGTCTCGCCTTGCACCAGCAAGCTGGGTTCCGCGTCATCGGGACATGGGAACGCGTCGGCCGGCTCCATGGCGTATGGCGGGATGTGTAACTGATCGAACGCCGCAGCCATCAAGTCAGTTGAGCCGCCCCAGTCGCGCCGCAATCGAGTCCGTTGCCGGAGGCGCCGGCTCGGATGCCCTCAGCGGCTGAGGAGTTCAGCGCTCTCTGCGGTGGCGTCGCGGGCCGGGCGGCCGACGCCGATGAGGGTGGCGGAGGCGGGGCCGGTCCAGTCGCCGTGGCCGAGCAGGTGCAGGCGCGGTTCCCCGGCCGCCCGCGTGCCGGCGAGGCCGACGATGATCAGGCCCGTGCGGTACTCGGGCAGGTCCGGCAGGAAGATCCACGCCAGGGCGAACATGACGGCGGGCCCGACGATCCAGTTGGGCAATCAGTCCACGTCGAAGACCGTCAACAAGCAAGGAGACAGAACCGAATGATCGAACGAGTCCGAGCCATCCTCGTCACCGAGCACGACACGATGCTGGTCATCCGCCGCACCAAGCCCGGAGTTCCCGTGTACTGGGTGCTTCCCGGTGGAGGTGTCGAAGCCGAAGACGAATCCCGGGAGGCTGCCCTTCACCGGGAGATCCACGAGGAGATCGCAGGGAAGGCGGACATCGTCCGCCTCCTGCACACGATGGAGTCCGACGACGAGCGTCAGCTGTTCTACCTCACCCGCATTGCGACCTGGTCCTTCGATGACCGCACCGGGCCGGAGTTCAGTGCCCAGGGCCGGGGCGAATACGCACTGGAGGAGGTCCCGCTGACCGTGGAGGGGATCGACGGCATCGATCTCAAGCCCGAGGAGATCGCCCACGTCCTCCGAGGTGCCCTCGGTGACGGAACTCTCTCAGGTGTTGCTACGGCCTGAGAGACGAAACGTGAGCATGCCACCGGGGCCAGCGCTGCGCATGCGGGCCTCGGTGGCATCACGGTGTCGTGACCGCGTGGTCAGGTAGGTGATGAGCGCGCGGGCGTGGGGGCTGAGTCCGTCGGGATTCTCTTGCGCGTGCGGAGGCTCAGCGTGTACGGCGCTGTTGAGTGGGGCGGACGGCTCGGGCCGGGGACGGTGTCTCGGTCGCAATGGGTTGGGTGTGCTGCGGGAGGTCGGCGAGGCGGATCAGGAGCCATGCCCGTGGCTGGGTTGCGCCACGGCCACTTCAATACAGCGAAGTTAAGACAGAAATTGATCACCCAAGCAGTGGATGAACAAAGGTCACGGTATGAGTGACCTCTCCACTCTCCGACACCTCCTCAGAGAACACGAACCTACCGTGCATGCTGCTGTCCACTACCGGCGAAGAAGGGAAGTCTTCCACCCTTGACCCTCGATCGAATCCAGGGGCCTTCTGGGTAGCGTTTTCATCAATCACCGCGCCGAGGTCCAGGGAGGGGGCACTGTCGACCCAGGTCTCAGTCCACCCTCCTTGAGGGAAGTCTCTCGGATCTCCATAGCGTAGGTGCTGGCGCATCGACTCCAATACGCAATCCTCGACAGTGCGAGCAGCCTCCCGATTCGGAACGAGGCACCGATTGATCAGGACACCGCCCCGAGAGACGTGGGCAGCGACGCGGTCATACACCCTCGGCTCGCTATGCGTGATTCCGACCTTGATCAGCCCTAGGGGTAGAAAATGGATCAGATATACCCAGTGAGGGAGATCCGGGTCGATCCCCTCTGCGCACTGCAAGCAAGGAGGGGCGCCAGCAGTGAGTGCACAGATGGAGACCTTCCTGCTCGCACCACAGTCGGGCTCAGCACAGTGCGCAGAGACTGGATCCGATAGCTTCGCATACCCGTCGTGCTCTCGAATCAATCCGAACTTGCCATAGAACTCGTTTTGCCAACCAGCGAACTTTGAAGTGAAGCATGCATAGCAATGCGTCCATGGCTTACTCGAACTCGAAAGTATGTGGACGGCGTTGAAGGTGTTCGGGGCAGCACAGAGTACGCACACGACATCGATCGACTCCCAAACTTCCCCAATACGGCTGACCATTTGACTCTCTGGAAGCGTCCTCCCAGACCCATCTAGCATCTCAAAACCTGCTTCGCGGACCATTCGGGCCACCTCGCTCTGGTCCATCAGCCAGTGCTCTGGGTCCCGCGCCAGACCGTCCTCATAAATGCGGCGACCGACGCACCAGTTGCAGAGTTCAATACTTCGCGACTGGATCTCCTTGTACGGAATCGCCCCGGGCCTGCCACAGGTCTGGCACCGGTAGTTCCTCGGGGCCCCAGGAGATACAAACGTCCCCTCTGGATCTACCTTGAGTGCACGGTAGATCGCATCGATACACTCAACACAGCGTCCTGGCTTGCCTTTGCGATTGGCGCTCTCATTCTTGCCACACCTGGAACAGGGTCGGACTGCCATGGGCCCCCTTCGGCACGATTGCCTCTACGAGGCTACGGGCGGGCACTGACAACGGGCCGGGGTAGCCAACCTCACCTCTCAGCGATCCCTTCACCGCGCGCGGTCAGCTCACAGAGGGCATCGCGGACGGATGACCTTGTCGGTGGACTACCGCCCCGGACCCACCCGAGCCTCCCGACGCCTACGCACACCAGGCCATCTGACGTGCCTTTTTCATGATTCACGGGGCCCAGTGGGCGCGAGGTAGCCCCGGACAACCGCAGCACTCGTAGCAGCAGGAGTCCTCCGGGGCGGCGGGCGGGGCGCTCTGGTTGGACGCCGCGGGCGTGGCCGCAGTCCGGGTGGGTGCAGGGGAGTGGTGCTGGTCGGACGGAAGCTGGCCGGTGGAAGAGTGGACCGTTGAGAACTTCAGGTCGCTCATCACCACGGATTTGCCGTCGATCCAGCGCGTTGCGGCCATGCTGGACCTCTTCGCCGCTGAGCCGGAGCGCGCGTACAGCACCACCGCCCTAGTTGAGCGCTCAACCTCGACCGCGGTCAGATCAAGGGCGCCCTGGCTGCCTTCACGCGGCACCTGCACGCGCCCTACGGGCGCGGCAACTGGCCGATGAGGTTCGAGTGGGCCACCGACCCCGACTCCACCTACGCGGCTGAGGCGTTTTACCGTCTCGACAAGGCGAACGCCGCTCGCTGGCAGGAAGCACGCGCCACAGCGTAGTGCGCGCGACGGGGCGGGGCCTGGTTCAGGGCGGCCCACTCCGCCGAGACGACCGCTGTAGCCCGGCTCGTACCGCGAGCCCGCGCCACCTCCGAAAACGCCGCCCCCGAAGCGGAGGCCGAGCCCGACGACACGGAGGATCCCGGCCTGGAGTGCGTGCCGGATGACGCTGATCCATTGGGCGATATTCGGGAGACCAACTCTCCGTCCGCTCACGCGCCGCTCACGCAAACGGCCCCGGACGGGAAGTCCGAGGCCGAACAGGGCGCCTCCCTGGAGAGGAAACCCCAGGTCAGCGGCGTAATGCGCTGTGCCCCCGGCAGGATTCGAACCTGCGACACCCGCTTTAGGAGAGCGGTGCTCTATCCCCTGAGCTACGAAGGCAAGGCCGGGGCTTGTACGGAACGTCGTCTGGATCCGGGATGCAGATCCTCGGCGACGTTCACAAGCCCGCTGGTCGGAAGCGGTACAGCGGCTGCCGCGATGGTGACTGGGCAGACTGCGGGACGTACCAACGACCGACCAGGGACAGCGTAGCGGATCCGCCATGGGGAAGGGGTTCTGCATGGGGTTGGTGGTGGCAGGGGTGGTTCGTGCGGCGCTGGCCTGCGGGTTTCGTGGGGCGGGGTGAAGACGGGGGCGGAGTCGGGGTGTTCATTCGGTGACGGTGAACGCGAACGAGGTCAGGGTCCGCTCCATGCGGGCCTTGAGTTCCTGGGCCGTGCTGTGCAGGCGGTGGGACTCGCTTCGGGGCAGGGAGATCGCGATGGCCGAGGGGACCGCGCCGATGGTGACGGGTACGGCGGCGCAGACCGTGTCCCGTTCGTACTCGCCGTTCTCGAGCACCGGTTCGCCCCTGCGTATGCGGGCCAGCCGGCTGAGTACGGTCTCCGGTTCCGTCAACGTGTTCCGGGTCAGCGGGACGGGTGGATAGCGGTCCAGGTGGTCCCGGCGGGATGCCTCGTCGAGCTGGGCCAGCAGGCACAGGCCCACGGCGTGGGAGTGGGCGGACTCGCTGAAGGGTGCCCACTCCTGGATGCCCGCGTGCGAGGGGCCGTCCACGGCGTGGGTGAGCCGGACCTCGCCGTCCACGTAGAGCGCGTAGTAGACGGCGGCGTCCAGGTCCCGGGACAGTGTGGTCAGCCAGCCCGCGGTGTTGGCGTGGCGGGGGGCGGCGGGGGTGAGACCGAGGGTCGCCTCGCCCGGTGAGTACCGGCCCCGGTCCCGTTGCAGATAGCCCTCGTGCACGAGGGTGCGCAACAGGTGGTACGTCGTGCTCAGGGGCAGTTCGGCGCGGCGGGCCAGCTGCTTCGCTGTCGTCCCGTGCGGATGCTCCGCCGCCGCCTCCATGAGCCGAAGGGCCCGTTGCACGGATCCGATCAGCGTGGGGGCTGGGGAGGAGTGAGCGTTGGGCGGCAGGGACACGGATGCTCCAGGACGTTGAATGGTGATGGAGTTGTGTTGTGACTCCGCGTCCATGGACACCTGCGGACCTCCGGGCGTACGCCCCGGGTGTGCGTCTTGCGACCATCAGTCACCCCGGGGGCATTTTCCCCTGGACCGGACCTTTGGTGTGCAGCGGGCTATACCGGGGGCCCGATTCCGGCCCTCGGGAGCCGGAATCGGCGCGGTCTGCCGGGCTCTTGACGAGCGGCGGGGGCGGGCATAGCGTCGCGAAAGCCCTGAGCAAGCGCTTAGAAAGGTCGTTCGTGCCGCACACCGACCCGACCCCGAGCCCGCCCCCGATCCCGGCCGTACCCATTCCCGGGTGCGGGGCCGCCCCCGAGCCCTCCGCCGGGAGAGCCGATCCCGCAGCCCCGACGGATCCCGGGGCCGAGGCAACCGCCGAAGCGGCCGCCGATGCCGCTGCCGAAGCCGCCGCCGATGCCGCTGCCCGGGTGGAGGCGGCGCTGACCGGCCCCGGTGGCCCGTTCGCCGTCGTGCGGGCCGAGGACGGGCCGCAGGCGGGTTCGCTCGTCTACGCGGACGGGCCCAGGACCCTGCGTGAGTTCGTCGAGACCACCTGGGCGTTCGGCGACCGGCCGTTCCTGGTCGCGGCGGAACGCAGCTGGACGTACGGCGAGTTCTTCGCGGCCGCCTCCGCGCTGGCGTGCAGGCTGAGCGAGACGTACGGGCTCCGCCCCGGGGATCGGGCCGTGGTCGCGATGCGCAACCACCCGGAGTGGCAGATCGCGTTCTGGGCCGCCCAGCTCGCCGGGCTGATCGCCGTCCCGCTCAACGCCTGGTGGACCGAGGACGAGTTCACGTACGCGCTCGACGACTGTGAACCCCGGGTGCTCCTGGTCGACGGGGAGCGGCTGCCACGCGTCGCGGCCTGGGCCCGGAACGCCGGGGCGCGCGTGATGGTCTTCTGCGACGAGGCCCGCGGTGAGGACTCCGCCGAGGGGCGTGGCGAGGGGCACGGTGAGGGGCATGGCCAGGGGGCGTCCGAGGGGCGGGTCGAGTGGTACGAGGATCTGCCGGTCCCCGACCCGCTCGCCGCGCCGCCCGAGGTCGAGATCCGGCCGGAGGACGACGCGACGATCATCTACACCTCCGGCACCACCGGGCGCCCCAAGGGTGCCGTCGCCACGCATCTCGCCCAGGCGGGCGCCGCACGCAACCCGGGGTTCCATGCGGCCGCCTCCGCGCTCGGCCGGGGGATCATCCCGGGGATGGGGCCCGCGCCGGTCACGCTGCTGACGTTCCCGTTCTTCCATGTCGCCGCGTTCACCAGCTTCTACGCCTCGATGACGGCGGGCGGCACCCTCGTCCTGATGCACAAGTGGGACACCCGGGAGGCGCTGCGGCTGATCCGCGAGCACGGCGTCACGCACTACGCCGGAGTGCCGGCCACCGCGCTCCAGCTGCTCGCCGAGGCCGGCCGGGCGGGAGACGGGCTGGAGAGCCTCCAGATGCTCAACACGGGCGGGGCGGCCGCTCCGCCCGACCTGGTCGCGCAGCTGACCGCCCGCTACGGGGAGCGGATCGAGCCGCGCAACGGCTACGGGCTCACCGAGACCAGCGGCGGTGTCCTGGCGAATTTCGGCGCGGGCTACCGGCTGCACCCGGACAGTGTCGGCCGGCCGTGCCCCAGCACCGAGGTGCGGATCGCCGGTCCGGCGGGCGAGGCGCTGCCCGAGGGGGAGACCGGTGAGCTGTGGCTCCGCGGGCAGGCGCTGGTCCGGGGCTACTGGCGGGACGAGGCCGCGACCGCGCAGGCGTTCTCCGGCGGCTGGTTCCGTACCGGAGACCTGGCGGTGATGCGGGAAGGGCGGGTCAATGTCGTCGACCGGATCAAGGACTTGGTGATCCGCGGCGGCGAGAACGTGTACTGCGTCGAGGTCGAGTCCGTGCTGCACGACCACCCGGACGTCGAGGACGCGGCGGTTCTGGGCGTCGCCCACCCCGTGCTGGGCGAGGAGGTCGCCGCCGTCGTCCGGCTGCGGCCCGGCGCCGCCGCCACGGCCGAGGAGCTCCGTGCGCACGTGGGGCGGAGCCTGGCCGCGTTCAAGGTCCCCGCCCATGTGCTGGTGTCCGGCGAGCCGCTGCCCCGCAACGCCACCGGGAAGATCCTCAAGCGCGAGCTGCGGGGACCGGTGGAGCGTGAGGTGCGGGGCGTCACGGGCGGGTGATCTGCACGCGGTAGTTCCCCTTGGCGTCCTTGTCGATCACCGAGATGCGTATCCCGTTGGCCCGGTCGGTGAAGGTCTGACCGGGCTGGAACGGGGCGTCGGAGAGCTCGGCGTGCACATTGGGCAGCCGGGTGCAGCCGCTGCTGTCCTTGGTGCTGTCCGCGACGGACACGGGGCCCTGGCCGGTGTCGACGTCCGAGCTGACCTTGTAGATCAGTACCCCGGGTCGGCAGACCTCCTGGTCGTTGCCCGCCTGGGTCCGTACCTCCACCGCGTAGCCGGACTCGGCGGTCAGCGGTACGAACGCGAGCTTCGTACCGCCGTGCGTGGCCAGCGGCTCGAGGATGTGGTCGCTGGTGCCGGGCCGGGAGGCGCAGCTGATCTGGCTGTTGTCGAGCCATCCGAGCTTCCACTTGTGCCAGCCCAGCAGGTCGTTGTTGGCTCCCCAGTCCTCCGACATGATGTCCCAGTGCCCGACCGAGCCGCCGCCCTCCATCGTGTAGAGGTCGGGCAGGCCGAAGACATGGCCGTTCTCGTGCGGCAGGACGCGGTATCCGGTCTGGGCGAACGAGCCGGAACCGTCGTCCTGGCGGCTGTACACGAACGACGTGTTGGACAGCGGTACGCCGTCCGCGTACGGGGCGTCGCTGTTGCCCGAGAAGGTCACGGACAGCACGGTGTCCAGCGCGGAGGGCCCGGCGTTCGGTGTGACCAGGATGTTGACCAGGTCGTACGCGCTGAAGTCCACCTTCGGGTCGGCGGCGGCGACGATGTCCTGGACGAGGTGGCGGTAGCCCGGTTCGTACGGTGAGCCGCGCTCGATTCCGTACCCCGAGAACGGCAGCGGCATCCGCAGCCAGGACTTCACCGGCGCTTCGGGTACGTAGGTGAGCCGGCCGTAGGAGCTGGTGCGGAACCAGTCCGTGGTCTGCGGGAAGAACTCCGCGAGCCGGTCCATGGCGGGCTCCGTCCCCTGCGCGTCCGGGAAGTCGACCATCAGGTTGAGGGCGTGGATCTGGCCGGTGGAACGCGAGTAGCCCGGCAGCGTCGGCATGCCCTCCGACATCTGTACGCCCATGGTGGCCGATATCCGGCACGGGCCGAGCCCGGCTGCCGTGGTGGTGGCCACCGGGCCCGCGGAGGCCCGGCTGGGCAGGGGGAGTGTGCTGCTGGCCGAGGCCAGTGCCGCGATGACCAGGGCTGTTGCGGAGCCGAGGGCTACCGGGTGGCGGTGCTTGCGTATCCGGTGGCGGGGCTGCTGCATAGAGGCGCCTTCGGGGCCGCGGCAGCCGGCCGACCCCTGACTGCGCTCTGCCGATCAGCCTGTGGCGGGTGGTGCGGTGCCGCGCGTTGGGTGCGCCGATCGGTGGGTTTTTCCCGATCTCCGAGTGGTGTGACGCGGGTCACGTCGAGGTGGGAAATAACCGGGGATCCTTTCCCCGTTTGCATCGGTGTCCCCGCGAAACGGGGAAGCGGTCCCCGGTTACGGGGAGGGGTCAGCCGGAAACGAAGGCCTTGAAGACCGGGACCGGAAGACCGGGAGACCGGGACCGGAAACGCAGGACCGGAAACGCAGGAAGAGAAGGAGTGCCGTCGTGGACACCGTCGCCCGCACCGCCACCGGAGCGGCGCAGCCGCGTACGCCCCGCCCGCGGGCCGACGCGCTGCGCAACCGGGAGCGGATCGTGACGGCCGCGCGCGAGATGTTCGTCGAGTTCGGGCCGGATGTGCCGCTCGACGAGGTCGCCCGCCGCGCAGGTGTCGGCAACGCCACCCTCTACCGGAACTTCCCCGACCGGGCCGCACTGACCCATGAGGTCGTCCTCGCGGTCACCTCCCGCACCACCGACCGCGCCGAGGAGGCCTCCAGCGAAGAGGCGGACCCCTTCGACGCACTGAGCCGCTTCGTGCACGCGGCGGCCGACGAACGGATCGGGGCCCTGTGCCCGATGCTGTCCGGCGGCTTCGACAAGGACCACCCCGAACTGCTCGCCGAGCGCCGGCGCCTCGAAGAGGCCGTCGAAGGGCTCGTCGCGCGCGCCATGTCCGCAGGGCGCCTGCGTACCGACATCGCCGTCGGTGACGTACTGGTCGCCCTCTCCCAGCTCACCCGGCCGCTGCCCGGCATCGCCTGCCTGGACATCGACCGGTTCACCCACCGCCACCTGCAGTTGTTCCTGGACGGACTCGAGGCCCCGGCCCGGTCCGTGCTCCCCGGAACTGCGGCGACCTTGGAGGACCTGCGGCGCCGGACCTGACCCTCGCGCCGGGCCCCTGAACGGGGCTGCCCGGCCGCGCGTCCGCCACGCCCCGACCGCCCTTTGCCCCTGACCAGAGCCCAGCCTTCGCTTTCGCCCCGCCTCACCGAATCCCACGGTTCACGACCTCGCGCGCCCTCGCGCGTCCTTAGGTGGCTACTCCCATGTCAAAAACAGCTGATATCCGACTCCCGGACCCCAGTCGCTGGAAGGCGCTGGCGTTCATCGCGCTCGCGCAGTTGATGGTCGTGCTCGATGCCACGATCGTGAACATCGCGCTGCCGCACGCCCAGACGGCCCTCGGCATCTCGGATGCCAACAAGCAGTGGGTCATCACGGCCTACGCCCTCGCCTTCGGCGGACTGCTGCTCTTCGGAGGGCGGATCGCCGACCTCTGGGGCCGCAAGCGCACCTTCGTCGTGGGTCTGATCGGCTTCGCGCTGGCCTCCGCGCTCGGCGGCGCCGCGCAGAACCAGGGCATGCTGTTCGGCTCCCGCGCCCTCCAGGGCGTGTTCGGCGCGCTGCTGGCGCCGGCGGCCCTGTCGCTGCTCGCGGTGATGTTCACCGATGCCAAGGAGCGCGCCAAGGCGTTCGGCATCTACGGTGCGATCGCCGGTGGCGGTGGCGCCGTCGGTCTGATCCTCGGCGGATTCCTCACCCAGACGCTGAACTGGCGCTGGACGTTCTTCGTCAACATCCCGTTCGCGATCGTCGCCGCCGTCGGTGCGTACTTCGTGATCCGCGAGCCGTCCGGCAGCCGCAACCGTTCCTCGCTCGACATCCCGGGCGTCATCCTGTCCGCGCTGGGTCTCGTCTCGCTGGTGTACGGATTCACCCGCGCCGAGTCCAGCGGCTGGTCGGACCCGCTGACCATCGGTACGTTCGTCGCCTCCGCCGTGCTGCTGCTGGCCTTCGTGCTGACCGAGTCCAAGGTCAAGTCGCCGCTGCTCCCGCTGCGCGTCGTGATGGACCGCAACCGCGGTGGCGTCTACCTCTCGCTGGGCCTGGCCGTCATCGCGATGTTCGGCCTGTTCCTCTTCCTCACGTACTACCTCCAGGTCGTCAAGGGCTACTCGCCGATCAAGACGGGCTTCGCCTTCATGCCGATGATCGTCGGCATGATCACCGGTTCGACGCAGATCGGTGCCCGGCTGATGACCCGGGTTCCGGCCCGGCTGCTGATGGGTCCCGGCTTCCTCACCGCTGGCGTCGGCATGCTGCTGCTCACGCAGCTGGAGATCGACTCGTCGTACGCGGCGGTCATCCTGCCGGGGCAGCTGCTGCTGGGTCTGGGCATGGGTACGGCGTTCATGCCGGCCATGTCGCTGGCCACGCACGGTATCGAGCCGCGTGACGCCGGTGTCGCCTCCGCGATGGTCAACACCTCGCAGCAGGTCGGCGGTGCGATCGGTACGGCCCTGCTGAACACGATCGCCGCCTCGGCCGCCACGGCGTACGCCACCTCGCACGCCGCGCTCGGCGCCACCGACCCGGAGCTGCTGAAGCTCCAGTCGATGGTGCACGGCTTCACCGGCGCCATCTGGTGGGCCGTCGGAATCCTGGTGGTGGCCGCCGCGATCGCGGTGACCTTCATCAACGCCGGCCGTCCGTCGACGGCCCCGGCGTCCGTCGGCTCCGGTGACGCCGATGGTGTCGAGGACGAGTTCAAGGTCCCGGTGGTCGCGCACTGAGCCCCTCGCGCGCGGTGTGCCGTGACGCGGTGTGAAGCGAACTCTGCCCCGGTTCCGTTCATCGGAACCGGGGCAGAGGTGCGTGCGGGGCGGGGGCGCGGTGCGGGGGAAGGATGCGGCGCGGTCAGCGGAGCCAGGGCAGGTCCGCGTCCGTGCCCTCCGGCTGCAGTCCGGCCGCCAGGACCTGCATGATCTCGCCCAGCGAGCGCACCTGCTCGGGGGTGAGCCGGTCGAACATGGCCTGGCGCACGGCCGTGACGTGGCCCGGGGCGGAGCGGCGGAGCATCTCGTGGCCCTCGTCGGTGAGGACCGCGTTCTGGCCGCGCTTGTCGGACGGGCAGTCCTCGCGGCGCACCCAGCCGCTCTTCTCCAGCCGGGCGACGGCGTGCGAGAGCCGGGACCGGGTGATCTTGGCGTCCTTGGCCAGCTCGGTCATCCGCTTCTGGCGGCGGGGCGCCTGGGAGAGCTGGACGAGCAGCCCGTAGTAGATGTGCGGCATGCCGGCATCGCCCTGCAACTGGCGGTCGAGGTGATCCTCCAGGAGCGTGGTGGCGTGGAGATACGCGCGCCAGACGCTCTGCTCTTCGTCGGTGAGCCAGCGCGGCGCACCGGTGGATGCCGTGGTCATGTACTCCACTGTACGACCTTTTCTTGAAAGTTTAACTAGATAGAGCTAAGGTCTCCGAAGGTAGGAACTTGAAGATTAAAGAATCGTTCCTTCTGAAGACTCAGTAGAACAATTACCTTGAGCAGCAGCGGATGGGGAGTGCCATGACTGTCACCGCGGAGCGCATGCCCGCTCTATATCTCTCGCACGGAGCCCCGCCGCTGGCCGACGATCCGCTCTGGCCCGGCGAGCTGGCCGCCTGGTCGGCCGGGCTGCCGCGCCCCACCGCCATCCTCATGGTCTCCGCCCACTGGGAGGAGGCCCCGCTCGCGCTCGGCGCCGTCGAGACGATCCCGCTGGTCTACGACTTCTGGGGTTTCCCCGAGCACTACTACCAGGTGCGGTACGCCGCCCCGGGCGCCCCGCAGCTCGCCGAGAGCGTACGCAAGCTGCTGCGCGGCGCCGGTACGCCGGTCCAGGACATCCCGGACCGGGGGCTCGACCACGGCGCGTACGTCCCGCTGGTGGAGATGTTCCCGGAGGCCGACATCCCGGTCCTGCAGATCTCCATGCCGACGCTGGACCCGCAGAAGCTGATGGACATCGGCCGCAAGCTCGCACCCCTGCGCGACGAGGGCGTCCTCATCGTCGGCAGCGGCTTCTTCACCCACAACCTGGCCGCGCTGCGGCATCAGGGCGGCGGCGTTCCCGGCTGGTCGGCGGAGTTCGACGACTGGGGGCACCGCGCCCTCCAGGCACAGGACGTCGACGCGCTGCTGGACTTCGAGCGAAAGTCCCCGGCCGGCCGCCTCGCCCACCCGCGGACCGAGCACTTCGCCCCGCTCTTCGTCACGCTCGGCGCCGCGGAGCAGGAGCTGGACCAGGGGCGCAGCGTGATCGACGGGTTCTGGATGGGGCTGGCCAAGCGCTCGGTGCAGTTCGGCTGAGGCGCGGGGCGGCAGTCCGTCGGTGAACTTCTCAGGGGCCTGTACGGCCCGGAACCGTTCGACCGGGTTCCGGGCCGTACGGAGTCTCAGAGCGCCGGAGGGTTCAGTTCGATTGAGCGGATTGCCGCGGTCAGTGCGGTGGCATCGCCGATGTCCAGCGCGGTGTCGGTGAACTTGATGGTGTGGTCGTCGCCGTGTGCGGCCGCCCGCGCGAAGACCTCCTCGGCGGACAGCCCGCCGGATACGGCCGCATGGGCGGCCGGCCCGGCGGGTGTGTACGCGGCGGTGACCGCCGCGCTCGCCGCCCATGCGGCCCCCAGGCTCGGCGCCCACAGTTCCCGGGGGAGGGCGGGCAGCGTGCGCAGTACGGCATTGGGCGCGGTGGCGGCGTGCACCAGCATGACCGGCTCGCCGTATCCGTACGTCGCATAGCGGTGGGTGGCGGCCCGCACGAGCTCCTGGAGCCGGGCGCGGGCGGTCTCGGGATCGGTCACGGGCTGCCCCGGCCACAGCGGGAAGCCCGTCAGCTGCCCCAGCCGGTCCCGGATGCCGCCGCTCGGGTCGGGGACCGGCGCCACGGCGTCCAGTGCGGCCGCGGCGCTCGGCGCCGGGGCGAGCAAGGACAGCGGGGGCAGCGGCTGATGGCGGGCCGCCCAGTAGCCGAGCGCGTGGGCGAGCTCCGCGATGCGCGGCGCGTTCTGCCCGGCGCTCAGCAGGGTGCGCACGCAGTGGCCGACCCGGATCACCGGGTGCGTGGCGCCGGCCGCGATGCCGGGGAGCAGCCGCGGCCACCACTCGGCGAGGACCTCGCGCCAGGGACGGCCGGCCGTCTCCCGCTCGAAGTACGCCGTCCAGTCGGCGATGCGGCGCGGGTCGCCCAGCGCCTCGCGCCAGTTCGCCGGGGTCACCTCGGCGAAACGGTCCGGCATGTCCTCGAGCTTGTTCCGGTAGTGGTCCAGCCATCGGTGCACACCCGGAGCCTGACCGTGGCGCACCAGCGCCTCGACGGCCATCGGGGCGTGATTGCTCAGCCAGCCGCCCCGTTCCGGGCCGAAGGAGTGGAGCCGTTCCAGTGCCTCGTCGAGCGTGCCGGAGGTGAGGGCGCCGGAGGTGTGGGTGCCTGTGGTGGGCGTGCCTGTGCTGAGGGTGCCGGAGGTGTCGGAAGCCGTACGTTCGGATGCGGTACGTGTCGTGTCGTCCATGCGGGATCACGCTAGGCACCGCACCGGCCCCGGGTATCGGGCTGTGGTCCCGGACCGGCCGGCGCCGGGACTAGGGCTGCGGTCCCAGGTGTTTCTCGTACCAGGCGACGTCCCAGTAACGGTCGAACTTCCGGCCGACCTCCTCGTACGTGCCGATGCGGTGGAAGCCGAAGCGCTCGTGCAGCCGGACCGAGGCCGGGTTGGGCTGGGTGATGCCGGCGTACGCCCGGTGCAGGTCCTCACCCGCGAGCGCGTCGAAGAGCGCCGTATAGAGGAGGGCGCCGATGCCGCGGCCGGTGGCGTCGGGGGAGCAGTAGACGCTGACCTCGACGGATGTGGAGTACGCCGCCTTGGGGCGGAACGCGCTGCTGGTGGCGTAGCCCAGGATCCGAGGGCCTGTCGCATCCGGTGCGTCGGCATGACGGACATCCTGGGCAACCAGGAGCCGGTGCGGGCCGTCTTCGGGGTGGGAGTGCAGCCAGGGCAGGCGCTCACGGGGAGTGAAGGGGGTCGTATCGAATGTGAGGGCCGTCTCACGTACGTAATGGTTGTAGATGTCCGTAAGGGCCTCCAGATCGCTCTCGGCACCGGCCCTGACCTGCGCTTCCGTGCCTGACTGTCGCATCCGGTCTCCTTTGGTGGCGCGACAGGGTACTGCATGTTCGCGAAATTGAATGCCAGGCATGGGAATTCTGTCCGGATTCCAGTCGTTGTTTCCATCGGATGCAGGGCACCCGAAAAGGTGTCGCGACCTACTCAGCAAGGGAGCACGCATGGCAACCCGTGCCGTCGCCCGTCGTTCGGCCGCCACCGGCGGGACCAACCGGGCGAGCAGCGTTCGCGCCGCGGGCGGAGAGATCGCCGATCGCGACCTGGTCGGCATGTACCTGGACGAGATCGCGCGGACGCCGCTGCTCGATGCCGCCAAGGAGGTCGAGCTGTCGCAGATCGTCGAATCGGGTGTTTTCGCGCAGCAGATCCTCGACGGTGCGGTGGAGAGCGAGGCCGGCGGTGCCTCGCGCGAGGAGCTGGAGGCGCTGGTCGCCGAGGGCGAGCGAGCCAAGGACGTGTTCATTCGTTCCAACCTCAGGCTGGTCGTCGCCGTCGCCCGCCGCTATCCGCGGGCCGGGCTGCCCCTGCTCGACCTGATCCAGGAGGGCAACGCGGGCCTGGTGCGCGCGGTCGAGAAGTTCGACTACGCGAAGGGCTTCAAGTTCTCCACGTATGCGACGTGGTGGATCCGGCAGGCCATCACCCGTTCCATAGCCGACCAGTCGCGCACGATCCGGCTCCCCGTCCACCTGGTGGAGGAGCTCGGCCGGATCCGTCGTGTGCAGCGCGAGTTCAACCGTGAGCACGGGCGCGACCCGGAGCACGCGGAGATCGCCGCGGAGCTGGACTCGACCCCGGGACGGGTCGGCGACGTGCTGGACTGGGCCCGCGACCCGGTCAGCCTGAACATGTCGGTGGACGACAACGGCGACACGCAGTTCGGCGACCTCCTGGAGGACACCTCCGCGGTCTCGCCCGAGCAGTCGGTGATGACGCTGCTGCGGAGCGAGGAGCTGGAGGACCTGATCGGCAAGCTCGATCACCGGACCGCGTCGATCATCCGAATGCGTTACGGCATCGAGGACGGCCGCGAGCGGACCCTGACCGAAGTGGGCAAGCAGCACGGGCTCACCCGGGAGCGGATCCGCCAGATCGAGAAGCACGCGCTGCTCGAACTGAAGCGAATGGCTCACGACACGGGCTTTGACGCTGCGGCGTGAGCCCGAGTCCAGTAACCTCCGAATTGGGCCGCTTCACACGGGCCCCCTGAGCTGAGTCCCGGCGCCCACCCCCCCCTGGCGCCGGGGCTCATCCCTTTTTCCGCAGTCCCAGGACCGCAGCCGCCCAGGTCCCGAATGGCCTGGTCAGGGTGTCGCCGCGGGCCTGATCAGGGCGTAGCCGCGCGGATGAGCCGGCCGCCCAGGTCGTTCAGATACGCCGCCAGCTGCGGCGGCCGGTGCGCGGTGAACTCGCAGTCCACCAGTGCCAGCCGCAGCGCCACCCACTCCAGCGAATCCGCCAGTACCGCGCGCAGCCGGCAGCTGTGCTCGCCCGTCGGCTCCAGCGGGCCGAGCGAGGCGGGCAGCCGCGAGGCGACGAACTCAGCCGGAGCCGCGAAGCTCACCTCGACCTCCAGCTCCGGCTGCCTGCGCGCCATGGAACTGCTGAGGAACTCCGCCGCATCGCCCGTCGGCAGCTCCCGGGCTGTGAACCGCGCCCCGGTCGCGAACGGCTCGCTCACCCGGTCGACCCGGAAGGTGCGCCAGTCCGCCCGTTCCAGGTCGTACGCCACGAGGTACCAGCGCCATCCCGTGCTCACCAGGCGGTACGGCTCGACCTGCCGCCTCGTCTCGGCCCCGTCCCCCGCGCGGTACGCGAAGCGCAGCCGCTCCCGGCCGGTGACCGCGGACGCCATCACGGTCAGCGTCTGCGGGTCGATGGTCGAACCGTCGCCACGGGTCAGCGGCACCGTCGCGTTCTGCAGGGTGGAGACCCGGTGGCGCAGCCGCGAGGGCAGCACCTGTTCCAGCTTGGCCAGTGCGCGTACGGAGGCCTCGTCGACGCCCTCGATGGCGTGACCGGCCCCGGCCCGCAGTCCCACCGCGATGGCCACCGCCTCCTCGTCGTCCAGGAGCAGGGGCGGCATGGCCGTGCCGGCCACCAGCCGGTAGCCGCCGACCGAGCCGCGTGACGCCTCGACGGGATAGCCCAGGTCGCGCAGGCGGTCGATGTCGCGGCGGATGGTGCGCGGGCTGACGTCGAGCCGGTCGGCGAGTTCACTGCCCGGCCACTCACGCGGCGTCTGGAGCAGTGACAGCAGATTCAGCAGTCGTGCCGGGGTGTCGGTCATGTCACCCAGGATGCCCGTCCATTGGGCCACAACCTGACCTAATGGACGTTTAACTTCTTCATATGACTTCCTCCGCACCTCTGCCGTCGACGGCGGCCGCGCCCACGGTGTCCCCGGACCCGTCGGACCGCCGCCGGTGGTTCGCGCTGGCCATCGTGATGACCGCGGCCTTCATGGACCTGGTCGATGTCACGATCGTCAACATCGCCATCCCGAGCATCAAGCTGGACACCGGCGCCTCGTTCAGCTCGATCCAGTGGATCGTCGCCGGATACGCCCTGGCCTTCGCCGCCGGGCTGATCACCGGTGGCAGGCTGGGCGACATCTACGGCCGCAAGCGGGTCTTCCTCATCGGGATCGGCGGCTTCACCGTGGCCTCCGCGCTCTGCGGATTCGCCGCCAACCCGGAGATGCTGGTCGTCTCCCGTCTCCTCCAGGGAGGCACGGCCGCACTGATGGTCCCGCAGGTGCTGTCGATCGCGCACGCCACCTTCCCGGCACACGAGCGCGGCAAGGTCTTCGGTCTCTTCGGCGCGATCATCGGCCTCGGTTCCGTGTCCGGTCCGCTGCTGGGCGCGCTGCTGACCGAGTGGAACATCGCCGGTCTCGAATGGCGCCCGATCTTCCTGATCAACCTGCCGGTCGGCATCGCGGGGTTGATTCTGGGCCGTAGGTACATCACCGAGTCCAAGTCCCCGAAGGCGCTCCGCCTCGACCTGGTCGGTGTGGTGCTGGTGACGCTGGCGATGCTCATGCTCATCTACCCGCTGACCCGCGGCGAGGAACTGGGCTGGCCGCTGTGGGGCTATCTGTCGATGGCGGGCAGCATCCTCGTCTTCGGCGTCCTCGTGCTGTTCGAGCGGGCGAAGGCCCGCCGGGACGGTTCGCCGCTGGTCGAGCTGTCGCTGTTCCGGGTCAAGAGCTTCGCCGCGGGCATCGCCGTGCAGCTGACCTTCGGAATCGGCCTGGGCATCTTCTTCCTGGTCTGGACCCTGTACATGCAGGAGGGGCTCGGCTGGACCGCGCTGCGGGCCGGCACGACCGGTATCCCCTTCTCGATCGCCGTCTCGTTCGCCGCCGGGATCTCCGTACAGAAGCTGGTGCCGCGCTTCGGCCGCAAGGTGCTCCAGGCGGGGGCGCTGCTCATGATCGCCGGTCTGCTGCTCTACATCTGGGAGTCCGGCCACTACGGCATGGGGATCACGTCCTGGCAGATGGCGCTGCCCCTGGTGGTCATGGGCGTCGGCATGGGGCTGATCGCGGCCCCGCTGGCCGACGCGGTGCTGTCCGAGGTGCCCAAGGAGCACGCCGGATCGGCTTCCGGGCTGTTCAACACCGTGCAGCAGATGGGCAGCGCGCTCGGGCTCGGCCTGGTCTCGGTCGTGTTCATCGGGGCGATGAGCGACAAGCTGACGCCGCCGCAGATCGGCCCGGCGTTCGCCGACGCCTTCGAGCAGTCGCTGTGGTGGGTGGTCGGTGTGCTCGCGGTGATCTTCCTGCTGATGTTCGCGCTGCCGGCCCGGCCGAAGCAGCACGTGGAGGCCGGTGACGGTGATGTCGCCGCGGAGCCGTCCGGTGAGCCTTCCGGGGAGCCCGCGCTGACGCACTGAGCGGGCGGAGGACATGACGGTGCCCGCATCCCCGGGAAGGGGGTGCGGGCACTGCTGTGCCGGGGGAGCGGGCTCGCGACGCCCTGCGCGGTCAGCGGATGCGCGTGCGGCTCTCCATGGCGCCGCGGGCGGCGGATGCGCGTGCGGCTCTCCATGGCGCCGCGGTCAGCGGATGCGCGTGCGGCTCTCCATGGCGCCGCGGTCAGCAGATGCGCGTGCGGCTTTCCATGGCGCCGCGGGCGGCGTCCTCGTTGCCGTAGACCTCGCACATGTGGCGGCCGTCCGGCGTCGCGGTGTGCTCGACCTCCCACAGGCTCGTCTCGCTCCCGTCGAGGAGCAGGAAGGCGTGCTCGTACAGCGTGAAGCCCGCGTCCCGTCCGTCCACCTGGCACTGGCGGCCGAAGATCTGGGTGATGTGGTGGGCGAAGGCGGCCCGCAGCAGGTGGGCGGTCTTCTCGCCCGGCACGTCCCCGTTCTCCGCGCGGCGCAGTACCCGGCGGGCATGGTCGGCGGAGTTGTCCGGGGCGTACATCCGGGGGAGCGGGGCCGGTGGCGCGGCCATCAGGGCCGTGAGGATGTCCAGATCGGCCTGCGGCCCGCCGTCCCCGAAATCAGGGGCCTCGCAGAAGCCCCCGGTCAGCCGGGCGGCGGCGATGTGGACATCGGCCTCGTCGTCGTACAGCTCGTGCCGGGTGTCGGGCTGCGTGCCGTGCCGGGGGTCGGCGCTGTCCCGCGGACCGCTGTGCACCAGCTCCCACAGGGTGAACGCGGAACCGTCCGTCAGCAGATACGTATGCCGGTAGGTCTCGCGGTGCAGGGCGGAACTGTGGTGCGAGGAGTGCAGGGAACTGCTGTGGGCGAGCGCGGTGCAGAGCCGCTCCACCGTACTGTCGGGCAGGTCGAACGAGTTGAGAGCCCGTCGCAGGAGTCGCTCGAGGTGCTGCTCGGTTGTCTCGTACGGATCGCTCAAGGTGCTTCTCCAGGCCGTCGCCGCGTGTTACTTGGTGCGTGCTTAACGTAGTCCCTGGGTCTGACATCGTGACCGGGGTTACGGAAAACGTACGCCGCACGCAGAAGGTTCCCCAAGATTGCGCCCGAACTTCCTTGCGGGGAAGGTGAGTCGGTTGCCGGGTCACTGTCGTTCGGCTGCTGTTTCCGGACGAGGTCGTGTGCCGTAGAGATCGCCGTAGGAGAGGTATGTGCCGCCGCCCCCGGCGCCGTTGACGCCCGTGGCCGCCCGTACGGCCTTCACGATGGCGCGGGTCACGGCCTCCGCGCCCGCCACCAGCAGGTCATTGAGCGCGATCGGGTTCTCCGGGTCCAGCGTCCGCCCGCCGGTGGCCAGCGCGAAAACGGTGTCCCCGTCGGTCAGCAGATGTACGGGCCGGATGGCGCGTGCCAGCCCGTCGTGCGCCGTGCCCGCGAGTTTCTGCGCCTGTGCGCGGCTCAGGCCGGCGTCCGTGCCGACGACGGCGAGCGTGGTGTTGAGCGGGGGGCGCGTGTTCGCGTCGTGCGCCTGCGCCAGGCGCTGTCGCGCCGTGTCGTGGACCTCCGGTGCCGGGGCGACGGCCGGTTCGGCGCCGCCGTACTCCCCGTACAGCACGCCGGTACGGGGATCGAGAACCGAGCCGGCGGCGTTCACCACGACCAGCGCGCCCACGGTGATCCCGGACGGCAGCAGGACGCTCGCGGTACCCACCCCGCCCTTCAGCTGCCCGGCGACCGCACCCGTACCCGCGCCGACGCATCCCTCGGCGACCGGTGCGCCCTCGGCCGTGCGCGCGGCGTCCTCCACGGCGGCCCGGCCGGTCGACGCGTCGGGCCTGGCCCGCCAGTCGCCGCCCCGCCCCAGGTCGAAGACGCAGGCCGCCGGGACCACCGGAACGACCTGGGACGGATCGGCGCCGACCCGTACGCCGCGCCCCTGTTCCTCCAGCCAGGCCATCACCCCGGCCGCCGCGTCCAGGCCGTACGCGCTGCCGCCGGTGAGAACCACGGCGTCGATGTGCTGCACCAGATTGCGCGGGTCGAGCGCGTCCGTCTCCCGGGTGCCCGGACCGCCGCCGCGCACATCGACGGCCGCGACCGCGCCGCCCGGGGGAGCCAGGACCACGGTGGTGCCGCTCAGCGCACCCTCGCCCGCGAGGCGCGCGTGCCCCACGCGCAGCCCGGCGACATCGGTCAGCGCGTCCAGCCGGTCCGCCGGCTGCGGCTGCTTCGGTGAAGGGGTCGGCCGGTCTGCTGTCTGGGGCGGCTGCTTCGGTGAAGGGTCCAGCGGGTTCGCCGACTGCGGCTGCCGATCTGGCCGCTTCGGTGAAGGGTTCAGCGGGGCTGCGCTGTCCTGGCCGGTCATCCGTTGCTCCTCGGGGTGCGGTGGCTGACTGCGGGGGCCGTGCACGGTGAACGTACCCACCGTTGGAGGCGGAGGCGGAGGCGGAGGTGGAGCGGGTGGAGGCAAGGGGGAGTGTTCGGCCTGCCAGCTCTTACGGCGTCTGGCTGCGACGCGCTCACCCCGTAAGGTCATAGAACAGGACCAATGCCCCCACGCGACCCTACGGTGACGGGGTGACCGAGCCACCAGAAGCCTCTGCCGCAGCCGCGCAGCCCGCCCCCGGTGCCGGTGCCGGCGCCGGTTCCTCAGCCGCGGCCGGCGCCCCGCCGTCCGCCGGCGGATCCGACCGCCCCGGGGCCGCCGCCCCCCGGTCCGTCACCGCCCGTGCGACCGCGGCCGGTGTGGCCGTCTCCCTCCTGCTGATCGTGGCCATCGTGCTGGGCAGCAGGTTCCTGGAGAACTTCGACTCCGCGCTCCTGCCGTACGCCGTGGCCACGGTCTTCCTCGCCTTCGGCGTCGCCTACCGCTACACGGTCTGGGTCTCCGCGCCGGGCGCCCGGCGACTGCTCAGGAAGGGCTGGGGGAGTCTCTTCTCGGCCGCCAACTTCCGTAAGGCGCCCACCGCCCTGCCGAAGATGATCGCCACCTACCTCGGCTTCCAGAAGTTCCTCGGAGCCCGGTCCCACGCCCGCTGGGCCGCCCACCAGCTGATCTTCTGGGGCTGCATCCTCGCCTCGCTGATCACCTTCCCGCTGACCTGGGGCTGGTTCACCTTCACCTCGGGCAGCGGCTCCGGGCCCGGCTACGAGATGCGTATCTGGGGCTTCAAGATCATCGGCTTCGACTCCCTGGACATCCTCGGCTGGCTGATGTTTCACGGCCTGGACATCGCCGCCGTCCTCGTCATCCCCGGCGCCTCCTACTTCCTGTGGCGCCGGATGAAGGACCGCGGCGCCATCACCGGCCAGCGGTTCGGCTACGACCTGGTGCCGCTGATCGCTCTGATCGTCATCTCCGTGACCGGGCTGCTCCTCACCTTCTCCTCGATCTTCCTGCACGGCGGCGGATACGAATTCCTGGCGATCCTCCACATGGTGTCGGTGGTCTTCACCCTCATCTACATCCCGTTCGGGAAGTTCTTCCACATCGTCCAGCGGCCCGCGGCCGTCGGCATGCAGCTCTTCAAGTACGCAGGCCGGCAGGACCAGGAGGTCTTCAGCTGCCGCCGCTGCGAGGAACCCATCGACACCGCCCCGTACGTCGAGAACCTCCGCGGCACCATGCGCGACCTCAGCCTCGGCTTCGACGAGTGGGCCGAGTACTGCCCGCGCTGCAAGCGGGTGCTGCGCGGCAGCGCCTATCTCTCCCAGGTGAAGAAGGGCTTCAAGTGACCGCGGATCCGCGAGCGGCCGACACCCGTGCGGTCGTCCCCCTCGACCCCTCGCTCGCCCCGCCGGGCACCCGCGCCTTCCGGGACGCGGGCGGTATCCCCGCCGACCAGTGGCACGCCGACCAGAACGGCGAGACGCTCGTCCCCACCCACTGCTGCTTCTGCGGTGTCCAGTGCGGGATGTATCTGCGTGTCGACCGGGGCGGCAAGGTCTTCGGGGTCGAACCCCGCAACCACGACATCAACCGGATGCGCCTGTGCCCCAAGGGCATCAACGCGTATCAGCAGGTCAACCACCCCGACCGGCTCACCGCCCCGCTCATGCGCCGCTCCCGCGACGAGGACTTCCGCGAGGTCTCCTGGGACGAGGCGCTCGGCTTCACCGTCGCCGAGATCAAGCGCATCCAGCAGGCCCACGGCAACGACGCCTTCGGGCTGCTCGGCGGAGCCAGCCTGTTCTCCGAGAAGACCTATCTGGTCGGCAAATTCGCCCGGGTCGCCCTCAAGTCCCGGCACGTCGACTACAACGGCCGGCTCTGCATGGTCAGCGCGGCGGGCGCCAACAAACTCGCCTTCGGCATCGACCGGGCCGGCAACCCCTTCTCCGACATCCTGCTCACCGACTGCTTGCTGATCGCGGGCTCCAACATCGGCGAGTGCTTCCCTGTGATGACCCAGTACGTGTGGGGCGCCCGGGACCGAGGCGCCAGCCTGATCGTCATCGACCCGCGCGAGACGGCCATCGCACGGACCGCCGACATCCATGTCGCCCTCAAGCCCGGTACGGACTCGGCGTTCTTCAACTCCGTTCTCCATGTGGTCATCGAGGAAGGCCTCACCGACGAGGCCTATCTCGCCGCCCACGCCACCGGCTGGGAGGAGGTGAAGGCCAAGGCCGCCGAGTACCCGCCGTCCCGGGCCGCCGGGATCTGCGGGATCCCCGCCGAACAGATCGTCCAGGTCGCCCGCACCTTCGCCCGCGCACCCAAGGCCATGGCCTGGCACGCCCGCGGCATCGAGCACCACTCGCAGGGCGTCGAGAACTGCCTCACCGTGATCAACCTCTGCACCGCCACCGGACACATCGGCAAGCCAGGCGCCGGCTACGGCACCATCACCGGCCAGGGCAACGGGCAGGGCGGCCGCGAGCACGGCCAGAAGTCCGACATGCTGCCCGGCGGCCGCTCGATCACGAACGAGGAGCACCGCCGGCAGATCTGTGAGATCTGGGGCATCGAGGAGTCCGAACTCCCGCCCGCCGGAACCTCGATGATGGAAATGGTCTGGCAGATGCAGCGCCGCGAGATCCGCGGACTGATCGGCATCTGCAACAACCCCTTCGTCTCCCTGCCCAACTACAAGGTGGTCAAGGAGGGGTACGACGCCACAGAGTTCCACGCGCAATTCGACTTCTTCCTTTCCGAGACCGCCGCCAACGCCCATGTCGTCTTCCCCGTCACCACCTGGGCCGAGGACGAGGGGGTGATGGCCAACGCCGAGGCCCGTGTGGTCAAGCACAACAAGGCCCAGGACCCGCCCCCCGGTGTACGGACCGACACCTGGGTGATGTGCGAACTCGCCAGGCGCCTCGGCGCCGGCGACAAATTCGCCTTCGCCGACTCCCGCGAGGTCTTCGACGAGCTGCGGATCGCCTCCGCCGGCACCGTCAACGACTACTACGGCATCACCTACGAACGGCTGGAGGAGACCGGCGGCATCGCCTGGCCCTGCCCCTCCACCGATCACCCCGGCACCCCCCGGCTCTTCGAGGACGGCAGGACCTACCACCCCGACGGCAAGATCCATCTGCAGGCCGTCGAATGGCATGTGCCGATGGACCCGTACGACGACGACCACCCCATGTCCCTCACCACCGGCCGCACCGTCGCCCACTTCCTCTCCGGCAACCAGACCCGCCGCCTGGGCGCCCTCGTCGAACAGACCCCGCGCCCCTGGGCCGAGATCCACCCCTCCCACGGCTTCCGCAACGGCGAACCGGTCCGCGTCGTCACCCGGCGCGGCAGCGAGGTCTTCCCCGCCCTGGTCACCGAGGCGATCCGCCCCGACACCGTCTTCATCCCGTACCACTGGCCGGTCCCCACCGCGGCCAACGCGCTGACCATCGACGCCCTGGACCCCCGCTCCAAGATCCCCGAGTACAAGGTGTGCGCCTGCCGCATCGAGCACGCCGAGAAGATCGACGAGGTCCCCGCACCCCCGGTCGCGCCGGGCCATGTCGCCTACCCGGAGACCCAGGTCTCCCGCACCGACCCGCTGCCCCCCTCGTCCCCGCAGGGCCGCGGCACCTCGGAAAGGAGCTGATGCCCGGATGATGGGCAGAACGATCTTCATCGACCCGGGGCGCTGCATCGGCTGCCAGGCCTGTGTCTCCGCCTGCCGGGAGTGCGATTCGCACCGCGGCAAGTCGATGATCCACCTCGACTACACCGACGAGGGCCAGTCCGTCGCCTCCCTTCCCACGGTCTGTATGCACTGCGAGGACCCCGTCGCCCCCTGCGCCGAGGTCTGTCCGGCCGACGCGATCCTGGTGACCGCGGACGGCGTGGTGCAGCAGGCCGACACCACCCGCTGCATCGGCTGCGCCAACTGCGTCAACGCCTGCCCCTTCGGTGTCCCGAAGATCGACCTCCAGGCGAAGCTGCAGATGAAGTGCAACCTCTGCTACGACCGCACCGCCTACGGTCTCGCCCCCATGTGCGCCACCGTCTGCCCGACCGGGGCGCTCTTCTACGGAACCGTCGAGGAACTCCAGGCCGAACGGCCCGGCGTTCAGGTCGCCGACACCTTCGTCTTCGGCGAGAGCGAGGTCCGTACCGGCGTCGCCATGGTCGTCCCCGCCGACCGGGTCCAGTGGCCGGTGCCGGGCGGTCTGCCGGTCGTGGAGATCAACGGGAAGGACGTCCGCCGATGAGCGTCACCGAACAGCCGCCCTCCGGCGACCCGCGCGAGGCCCTCCACGACCGGATCGCCGCGGACTCCCTCACCACCCGCCGTGACTACCTGCGGATCGTCGCCACCGTCTCCGGAGGTCTCGCCGTCGGCGGTCTCGGTGTCGCGGGAGGCATGCTTCCGCGCCACGGCGACCCCGACGACGGCAAGGCACCCGCGCCGAAGCGGATCAGCGCCCAGCTGCTGCCGGGGGAGTCCGTCACCTTCCGCTACCCGGACGGGGAGGACCGCGCGGTCGCCGTCCGGCTCAACGACGGCACCCTCGTCGGATACTCGGCGATCTGCACCCACCTCGCCTGCGCCGTGCTCTGGCAGAAGGACCGCGGCTCCGAGGGGGAGCTGTACTGCCCCTGCCACGAGGGCGTCTTCGACGCCCGCACCGGTGAGGTCACCGCCGGGCCGCCGCCCCGCGGGCTGCCCAAGGTGGTCCTCACCGAGCAGACCGACGGTTCCATCTGGGCGGTCGGCACCACCCACTCCGGCGAGAGCATCGAGCACGGGCTGTGCCGCCAGCTCGGCGAGGACCGTCCGGACCTCGCCTCCCGCATCGGCTGCCCCGGAGCCCGCGGGGGCGCCGAGGCCCCCGGAGTCGGCGGCTCCCGTACCGCGCCCACCGCTCCCGAGACCCCCGGCAGGCGGACATGAGCGACGCCCCGCAGCCCACGGGCCCGCACAACCCGCACTACCCGGAGTACCACCCGGGCAGTGCGCGGCCCGAACTCAACCGTCCCGTCCACGAGCGCTACCCGCAGATCCGGTCCACCAGCGGCTACGGAGACCCCCGCGTCCGCCACACCGGGCCGGGGCCCGGAGCCGGCAGTGACCAGGAACCGGAGCGGTCCTCGAAACTGACGGCCCGGCTGACCCTGGCCATGACCGTCGTCACCGGGCAGCTGTGGGGCCTGACCGTCATCATCGACGAATGGATGGAGGGCAACTCCGGCACCGCATGGTGGGGCGCCGGTTTCCTCTGTCTGTCGTTCCTCGTCGTACTCGGGCTCTGGTGGCTCGACCCGAAGGACCGCTGACCGCCTCCCCGCCCCGGCAAGCCGCCGCCCTGCGGACCGCGGTCACGCACCGACGGGCGTCCCTGCCCCGGAGCGTGACCGCCGCCCTGCGGACCGCGGTCACGCTCCGACGGGCAGTCGTACCCTGGAGGTATGAGTACCGCCCCCGCTCCCGGACCGCGCGATTCGGAGCCGACCTCGCCGGACCGGCCCAAGCCCAAGCCGGCACTGATCTTCGACGATCCGCTGGACCAGCAGTCCTCGGACGATACGGACCGGGGGTGGGGCGAGCGGGCCCCGTCCGGCGCCGGTGGCGCCGCGGATCTCGCGCGCTTCCTGGACGAGAAGCCGCCGCACCACATCTGATGGAGCACCCCGCGGCCCGGCACGGGCCGCTCGGCCCCGTGTGCTACTCCTGGCGGCCGGGTCCAGGGTCCTCGCCGCGCATCCCGCCGGCCGGGCCGCTGCGCTGCGCGACCAGGGTGTCGCGGATCTCCTTCAGCACCTCCAGCTCGCTCACCTCCAGCGTCTCCTGCACGCCTTCCTTCGCCGCCTGCATGGCGGCCCTCCTGGCCAGGTACTTCGCCATCGGCAGGACCATCAGGAAGTAGACGACCGCAGCCGTGATCACGAAGCTGAGGGCGGCGCTGAGCACCGAACCCCACAGGATCCGGATGCCCTCGCTGACCTCGCCCGTCCTCGGGTCCGTCACACAGGGGCCCTTGAGGCAGGAGCTGTAGCTCTCCAGATCCTTGGTGCCGAACGCACCGACGAGCGGGTTGATGACGCCCCTGACGATCGCGTTCACGACGTTCGTGAACGCGGCGCCGATGACGACGGCGATCGCCAGGTCGATCACATTGCCACGCAGCAGGAAGGCCTTGAAGCCGTCCAGCAGATTGACCTTCTTCTTCTCGCTCACGCGTGAGTCGTCCTTCGTATGTGCTGTAAAGGGAGCAAACCGCTCCGCAACTTACGGCAGTACGAGAGGAATCCACCCTATCCGTGGCTGATGTCAGGTGACGTGATAGTTCGTCAGTACGAATCAGCACAGAATCACCGCAAGTCCGGCCGAGATGCCCGCGCCGGCCAGCACCGCGGCCGTCGCCCGCTCCACGGACAGCACGATCAGCGCGCCGTTCTCCGCGGAACTCTCGGCGGAATCCGGCGGAACCCGGTCCACCCGCACGCCCTTCGCCAGCACCCGGGCACGGGCCCCGGCGTCACCGGACGCGATCACGTCGACCCGGTCTCCCGGCCGCAGCAGCCGGACGGTCGCCGCGTCGGCGATCCGGACGGGCGCGGACACCAGCCGGGGCGGTGGCGATGCCCGCAGGGGCGGTGGCCATCGCGTCGCGGAGCCGGCCGCGGCCGCCGCCCCGTGCCCCGCGCCGCCGGTCCCGTCTCCGGTTCCGTCTCCGCTCGTGCTTCCGCTCCCGCCGATCCCCGAAGCGGCCAGCGCGGCAGCCGTCAGCGCCAGCCCCGCGGCCATGGCCCGCCGCTGCCGCCACACCGCCCGCCGCAGCCGGTGTCCACTGCCCCCGCGCACCCGCAGCGGAGGAAAGGCCGGCACACCGCACGGAGCCGGTGCGGGCGGGGGAAGGGGAGGAGGCGTGGGCGGGGAACCGGAAGGGGACGTGGACTGCGGAGACACACACTGCGGAGACCTGGAGGGGCTGTATGGAGACATGCCGAACACCGCCTGCGGTAAGGGAGTTCAGAGTGCGGAGGGCCGCCCCGTATCGGGTCGTTCCGCATGGACATCCCTCACGATCCAGCACCTGCGCGATTCCCGCTGAGCCCTGTGGACGGCGCACACGATGTGGAAAACTCCCTCACCCGCGCGTGGCCTCACCCGCGCGTGGCCCCATCCGCGCGTGGCCCCATCCGCGCGTGGTCCCACCCGCGGGCGGCCGGCCCCCGCCGGGCTCGCCCCCGCCACGGCGCCCGCCGGGCCCACCCCGGCCAGGTTCCCCCCGCCCTACGGCAGCTCGATCCCCGTATCGAGCCCGTCCAGCGCGTGCGCGCACAGGCAGTCGCGGTCCGCCTCCGCGGGCAGCGCGGCCACCGCGTCGAAGAGGACCGAACGCAACCGGTCGACATTGGCCGCGAACACCTTGAGCACATCGCCGTGGGAGACGGCCTCCCCGGCCTCGGCGCCCGCGTCCAGGTCCGTGACCAGCGTCAGCGTCGTGTAGCAGAGGCCCAGCTCGCGGGCGAGCACGGCCTCGGGGTGCCCGGTCATCCCGACCACCGACCAGCCCATCGCCGCATGCCAGCGCGATTCCGCCCGGGTCGAGAAACGCGGCCCCTCGACGACCACCAGCGTCCCGCCGTCCAGCGCTTCCCAGTCCCGTCCGCGGGCCGCGGCGAGGGCGACCTTGCGGCCCTCGGGGCAGTACGGGTCGGCGAAGCCCAGATGCACGACGTTCGGCGTCGCGCCGTCCGCCCTGGTCTCCCCGTCGTAGAAGGTCTGGACACGCGTCCTCGTGCGGTCGACCAGCTGGTCCGGCACGATCAGTGTTCCCGGCCCGTACTCCGGCCGCAGCCCGCCCACCGCGCACGGGCCGAGCACCTGACGTACGCCGACCGAGCGCAGCGCCCACAGGTTGGCCCGGTAGTTGATGCGGTGCGGCGGCACATGGTGGCCGCGCCCATGACGGGGGAGGAAGGCGACCCGGCGGCCGCCGATCTCGCCCAGGAAGACGGAGTCGCTCGGCGCTCCGTAGGGGGTCTCCACGCGAACCTCGGTGACGTCCTCCAGGAAGGAGTACAGCCCCGAACCGCCGATCACACCGATCTCCGCCGAACCGTTCTCTGCGTTCACCATGCGGTCACATTAGGCGCTGGCCGAGCGGTCACCGCAGCCGGGCGGAAAACGCCGAGGACCCCGCCGAGTGAATCAGCGGGGTCCCGGTGAAGAGATGGAGCGGGTGAACGTCCGTGCAGGCGGCTCAGGCCGCGGACGAACCACTCGACGAGGACGACGTCGAAGAAGACGACGTCGCGGAAGAGCTGGACGAACCGGAGGACGACGACGGGGAAGACGACGACGAGGACGACTTCGCGTCCGATCCCGTCGAGGACGACGATCCGGAGCCCGAGGCCTTCGCAGCGGCCGGCGCCGGCGTGCTGCTCGACGAGGAACCGCGGCTGTCGTTCCGGTAGAAACCGGACCCCTTGAAGACGATGCCGACCGCCGAGAACACCTTCTTGAGGCGTCCATCGCAGCTCGGGCACACCGTCAGGGCGTCATCGGTGAACTTCTGCACCGCTTCGAGGCCCTCGCCACACTCGGTGCACTGGTACTGATAGGTCGGCACTTGTTCCTCCTGGCACTCTGACTCAATGAGTGCTAACGACGCTCCATACTGACGTATTCCGCTGGATCAGTCCACCGTGACGGGTCCGCGGTGACCGATGCCACGTGCCACGGTCCGCCCCGCAACCTTCGGTGCGAGCCGGGAACGCAGGCTCACCAGGGTCACCAGCGCCAGCACCGTGCCCACCAGCGGCACCAGGAATCCGGTGCTCGCACCATGGGCGTCCGCGAGCTGACCGGCCACCGTCACCGCGCCCGCCTGGCCGAGCGCGACCGCGCCCGTCAGCCAGGTGAACGCCTCGGTCCGTGCCGTTCCAGGGACCAGTGCCTCGACCAGGGTGTAGCCGCTGATCAGAGCGGGTGCGATGGAGAGGCCGACCAGCAGCCCGAGTCCGGCGAGCAGCGGTACGGAGTGCACCGCCCACAGGCCCGACGCGGTCAGGGTCAGCGCCGCGTATCCGGCGATCAGCCGGCGCCGCGGGCCGGTCTTCCAGGCGATGGCCCCGCAGGCGATACCGGCCAGCATGTTGCCGGCCGCGAAGATCCCGTACAGCAGCCCGTTCGCGCCGGGGCTTCCGATCTCCTCGGCGAAGGCGGTCAGGGATACCTGCATACCGCCGAAGACCGCGCCGATCCCGAGGAAGGCCACCGCGAGCACGCGTACGCCGGGTACGGAGAGTGCGGAGGCGTGCCGCTGGGCACCGGGGGACGAGGTGTTGCGCACCGCGGGCTGGGTGGCGCGCTGGGCGGCGAAGAACAGGCCGCCGACCAGGGTCAGGGCGGCCTCGGCGATCAGTCCCGCCGCCGGGTGCACTCCGGTGCACAGCGCGGTGGCGAGGACGGGGCCGATGACGAAGGTGAACTCGTCCGTCACCGATTCGAAGGCGGCCGCCGTCGACATCAGCGGCGAGGCCTCCCGGCCCGGTGCGGCCCCGAGCACGGCCGCCCAGCGGGCGCGCACCATCGGGCCGATCTGCGGGACGGAGGCGCCTGTCGGTACGGCCGCGGCGAACAGCGCCCACATCGGGGCGTCCGCCAGCGCGAGCGCCGTCAGGGCGGAGACGGAAACCGTGTGTACGAGAACGCCCGGCAGCAGCACGGCACGCTGGCCGAAGCGGTCGGCGAGCTTGCCGGTCTGCGGTGCGAAAAGGGCCATGGAGACCCCGGTCACCGCGGCGACGGCGCCTGCGCTCCCGTACGAGCCGGTGGTGTGCTGGACCAGCAGGACGATGCCGATGGTCAGCATGGCGAAGGGCTGCCGTGCGGCGAAGCCCGGCAGGAGGAAGGTCCACGCACCCGGGGTGCGCAGCAACTGCCCGTATCCGGGGCGGTCGGAGACCGTGGACGCCACGGTCCGTGCCTTTCTGCCGCCTGGTGGCCGTGCTCCTGCGGGGGCGGGCCGGCACGTGGGTGCGGCCCGGTCAGGAGATGCCGAGAGCTGTCCTCTTCGCGCGGAACTGCGGTAGATGCCGGGCGCTCGCAGCAGAGGCGGAGGACGCCACGACCGCCATACGGTCGCGCCAGCTCTGCGTCAGGCAGAGTTGGTGGATCAAATAGGTCGATCTAGGTTTTCTTCATGCTACAGGCAAAGCCTCTGGCGCACCTGTGATTGTGCGCAACCCGACCCCCGTCACCTGTGAACGCGGGTGCGTCCTCAGTGGTGCGCCTTCGCCTCGTGTCCCTCCGCCTCGTGTTCCCCGGCCTCCCGTGACCGGGCGCTGTGCTTCTTCGCCCCGTCGGTCCTGCCCAGCTTCTTCACGGCCTTGAGCGCATTGGCCACGTGCGGCCCGGTGAGGGGTTCGCCGGTACCGGCGCTCTCGCCGGTCCCCAGCCAGCCGGCCAGCTTGCCGCCCTCGCCGATCGCGCGCAGCCGGGCCTCCGTCGCGTCGCGCACGGGATCGGTCGTCACGACCAGCAGTTCATCGCCCCGGCGCAGCACGGTCGAGGGCGCGGGCACGAAGCTCTTGCCGTCCCGGACGATCAGCGTCACCGCCGCTCCCGCAGGCAGGCGCAGTTCGCCGACCTCGACGCCGTGCATCTTCGATTTCGCGGGGATGGCCACGGAGAGCAGATGTCCGCGCAGCCGCTCCAGGGGCGCCGACTCGATGCCCAGGTCGGCCGCCTCGGACGGGTCTTCGGCGATCTTGAGGGCCTTCGCGAGCCAGGGCAGGGTCGGTCCCTGGATGAGGGTGTAGACGACGACGAGTACGAAGACGATGTTGAAGACCCGGGTGGAGCCCTCGATTCCGGACACCATGGGAATGGTCGCCAGGATGATGGGCACCGCGCCGCGCAGTCCGGCCCAGGACATGAGGGCCTTCTCCTGCCAGGGCAGCCGGAAGGGCGCCAGCGAGATGAAGACCTCCAGCGGCCGGGCCACCACGGTCAGCACCAGTCCCACGACGATGGCGGGCCAGAAGTCGTCGACCAGGTCGTGCGGGGTGACCAGCAGTCCGAGCAGGACGAACATGCCGATCTGGGCCAGCCAGCCGAGCCCGTCGGCGAAGCCGCGGGTGGCGGGCCAGTGCGGCAGCTTGGCGTTGCCGAGGATCATCGCGGCGAGGTAGACGGCGAGGAATCCGCTTCCGTGGAGCATCGCGCCCGCCGCGTACGCGGACACCGCGATCGCCATGACCGCGATCGGGTAGAGGCCGGAGGCGGGCAGTGCCACATGACGCAGTCCGTACGAGCCGAGCCAGCCGACGGCGACGCCCACGGCGACGCCGATGGCCAGCTCCAGGGCTATCTCGCCGACCAGTACGTACCAGCTGTCGACCGGGCCCACGGTGGAGAAGGCCACCACCAGGATCACCACGGGGGCGTCGTTGAAGCCGGACTCGGCCTCCAGGACGCCGGTGACCCGGGCGGGCAGCGGCACCTTGCGCAGGACGGAGAAGACCGCGGCGGCGTCCGTGGAGGAGACGACCGCGCCGATGATCAGCGCCTGCCGCCATTCCAGCCCGACCAGATAGTGCGCTCCGGCCGCTGTCACGCCCACGCTCACGCCGACGCCCACGAGCGAGAGGACCACGGCCGCGGGCAGCGCGGGTCTGATCTCTTTCCACTTCGTGCCGAGGCCGCCCTCGGCGAGGATCACGACCAGGGCCGCGTACCCGATGACCTGCGTCAGTTCCGCATTGTCGAACTTGACGTCGAAGAACCCGTCCTGCCCCATGGCGATCCCGATGCCGAGGTACAGGAGCAGGCTGGGGAGCCCGCTGCGGGACGAGATGCGGACCGCGGCCACCGCGACGAGCAGGACGAGTGAGCAGACGAGCAGGAGTTCGTTGAGCGCGTGGACAGTCAGTGGCCGGTCCTTCCCTGCGTACGCCTGCCGGATCGTCTTCCGGTGGCCGGTACTTCGTTACCTTACCTAATCTTTAACGTTTTCTTGATGCGTTCGAGTATTCGTGCGATCGCTACGCAATTCGAACCATCCCGATACCGCGTCGGACCGGCCTGGACGCTGCGCCTATGGTTGCTCCTGCACTCCCAGGACCACCCTGCCCCTCGAAGGACAGCGATGCCCGCCAACACGACCGCCCCTTCCGGCTCCACCGGTACCGCCGGCGGCGGGCCGCGAAAGAAGAAGGGGCGACGCGCCCGCCTGATCCTGATCGTCCTGGTGCTGGCGCTTGTCGCGGGTATCGGTTACGGAACGTACTGGTCCGTATCCACCGTGCGGGCCTCGTACCCGCAGACCAGCGGGACGATTCAGCTCGAAGGCCTCGACAGCAATGTCGAGGTGAAGCGCGACAGCTACGGAATCCCGCAGATCTACGCGGACACCGACGCCGACCTGTTCCGTGCCCAGGGCTTCGTCCAGGCACAGGACCGCTTCTGGGAGATGGACGTCCGCCGTCATATGACGGCCGGCCGGCTCTCCGAGATGTTCGGCTCCGGCCAGGTCGAGACGGACTCCTTCCTGCGCACGCTGGGCTGGCGCAAGGTCGCCCAGGAGGAGTACGACACCGTCCTGTCCGAGGAGACGAAGAAGAACCTCCAGTCGTACGCGGACGGGGTGAACGCCTATCTCGAGGGGCGCGACGGCAAGGACATCTCCGTCGAGTACGCGGCCCTCGGCTTCACCAACGACTACAAGCCGGTCAAGTGGACGCCGGTCGACTCCGTGGCCTGGCTGAAGGCCATGGCCTGGGACCTGCGCGGCAACATGCAGGACGAGATCGACCGCTCGCTGATGACCAGCAGGCTCGACGCGTCGAAGATCCAGGACCTGTACCCGCCCTACCCGTACGACAAGCACAAGCCGATCGTCGGCCAGGGCGCGATCTCCCCCGTCACCGGGAAGTTCGACCCCGAGGCGACGCCGTCCGACGGCATCGGCACAGCGACCGCGCAGGATGCCACGCAGGGCCTCACCACCCAGCTCGGCGCGCTCTCCGACACCCTCGACGAGATCCCCGCGCTGCTGGGCCCCAACGGCACCGGCATCGGGTCGAACTCCTGGGTGGTCTCGGGGCGGTACACGACCACGGGCAAGCCGCTGCTCGCCAACGACCCGCACCTGGCTCCGCAGCTCCCCTCGCTCTGGTACCAGATGGGGCTGCACTGCCGCGCCGTCTCGGAGACCTGCCAGTACGACACCGCCGGCTACACCTTCTCCGGAATGCCCGGCGTGATCATCGGCCACAACCAGGACGTCGCCTGGGGCTTCACCAACCTCGGCGCGGACGTCACCGACCTCTTCCTGGAGAAGGTCTCGGGCGACGGCTATCTGTACGACGGCAAGGTGAAGCCGTTCACCACCCGCGAGGAGACCATCAAGGTCGCGGGCGGCGCGGACCGGCACATCACCGTCCGTGAGACCAACAACGGTCCGCTGGTCTCCGACCGCAGCAGCGAGCTGGAGAAGGTCGGCCAGAAGGCGCCCGTCACCAACGCCGCCCCCGACCGGGCGGACGGTTACGGGGTGGCGCTGAAGTGGACCGCGCTGGAACCGGGTCACTCCATGGACGCCGTCTTCGAGCTCAACCGGGCCAAGGACTTCCCGTCCTTCCGCGCGGCGGCCGAGCACTTCGAGGTTCCCTCGCAGAACCTCATCTACGCCGACACCAAGAACAACATCGGCTACCAGGCGCCGGGGAAGATCCCGGTCCGCAAGTCCGGTGACGGTACGATGCCCAGCCCCGGCTGGTCCTCGTCGTACGGCTGGAAGAAGGACCCGATCCCGTTCGACGAGCTGCCGTACGAGTACAACCCGAAGCGCGGGTACATCGTCACCGCCAACCAGGCCGTGATCGACGAGGACAAGTACCCGTACATGCTCACCAAGGACTGGGGCTACGGCTCCCGCAGCCAGCGGATCAACGACCTCATCGAGTCGAAGACCAAGGGCGGCGGGAAGATCTCGACCGAAGACATGCAGAAGATGCAGATGGACAACACCAGCGAGATCGCCGCGCTGCTGGTGCCCGAGCTGATGAAGATCAACATCTCGGACAAGGACGTCCGCGAGGCGCAGAAGCTGCTGGAGGGCTGGGACTACACCCAGGAGGCCGACTCGGCGGCCGCCGCGTACTTCAACGCGGTCTGGCGCAACATCCTCAAGCTGGCCTTCGGCGACAAGCTGCCCAAGGAGATGCGCGTCAAGGGCGAGTGCCTCAATGTGCCCCCGGCCAAGAGCTCCGGTCCGGTCGACGAGCAGGACAAGCTGGTACGCGAATGCGGTCAGCGCGACCCCGACTCGGCGCAGCCGGACGGCGGCGACCGCTGGTACCAGGTGGTCGCGAACCTCATGGACAAGCCGGACAGCGACTGGTGGAAGGCGCCGGCGAACCGCAAGGACCGGGCGACCGACAACCGCGAGGAGCTCTTCGCCCGTGCCATGGAGGACGCCCGCTGGGAGCTGACCGCCAAGCTCGGCAAGGACATCACCACCTGGAACTGGGGCCGGCTGCACCAGCTGACCCTGAAGAACCAGACCCTCGGTACGGAAGGGCCCGGACTGCTCCAGCGGGCACTCAACCGGGGACCGTGGAACCTCGGCGGCGGCGAGGCCGCGGTGAACGCCACCGGCTGGAACGCGGCCGGCGGCTACGAGGTCGTCTGGGTTCCGTCGATGCGCATGGTCGTCAACGTGGGGGACTGGGACAAGTCCCGCTGGATCAACCTCACCGGCGCCTCCGGGCACGCGTTCAGCGCGCACTACACCGACCAGACCGACAAGTGGGTCAACGGTGAGCTGCTCGGCTGGGCCTTCGGTACGAACGCGGTCGCCTCGGCGACCAAGGACACACTGACGCTGAAACCGTAGGGCCGGGCCCCGGCGCCTCAGTCACCGCTGAAGCGCCGGGGGCCCTGCGGTGTCACCACGGCGTCCACGGGGTGGTCGTGCGGTTCCTCCGGGACCCGCGCGGCCACCTCGTCGCCGTAGAGCAGGACGACCAGCGCGGGGTGGGCGCCGGCCGCCGCGAGCCGGGCCAGCACCCGGTCGTAGCTGCCGCCGCCGCGGCCGAGCCGCATGCCGCGCCCGTCCACCGCCAGACCGGGCAGCAGCACCACGTCCGCGTCCAGGACCGCGTCGGGGCCGAGCCGCTCCCCGCCCGGCTCCAGGAGCCCGCGACCGGCCGGCAGCAGCCGCTCGGCGCCCTCGTACGGCGCCCAGTCCAGGTCGTTGTCCGGCAGGAGCACCGGCAGCAGCACCCGTACGCCCCGCGCGCGCAGCGCGTCCAGCAGGTCGCGCGTACCCGGTTCGCGCCCCACCGAGACATAGGCGGCGACGGTGCGGGCCCGGGAGACCTCGGGGAGCGAGAGGGCTTCACGCGCCAGAACCGCGGCGGCCCGCTCGACGTCCTCCGGGGTCAGGAGGCGTCGTGCGGCGAGCAGTTCGCGCCGCAGCAGCGCCTTGTCGGACATGTTGGTGTTCAACCTGTCACCCATAGATCTCTCGTACCGGCACGGATGAGTACAAAGTTAATCGGAGCCTCATCTTCCGCCCATGTACGCCGGTTAGGGTTCTGCGCATGACTCGGTCGAAACCCAGGATCAGCAAGGCGGTCATTCCGGCGGCGGGCCTCGGAACCCGCTTCCTGCCGGCCACCAAGGCCACTCCCAAAGAGATGCTGCCCGTCGTCGACAAGCCTGCCATCCAGTACGTCGTCGAGGAGGCGGTGGCCGCCGGGCTCTCCGACGTACTGATGATCACCGGTCGCAACAAGCGGCCCCTGGAGGACCACTTCGACCGCAATTACGAGCTGGAGTCGGCGCTCACCCGCAAGGGCGACGCCGAACGGCTGCGCAAGGTCCAGGAGTCGAGCGACCTCGCCGCCCTGCACTACGTCCGCCAGGGCGACCCCAGGGGCCTCGGTCACGCCGTGCTGTGCGCGGCGCCGCACGTCGGCGACCAGCCGTTCGCGGTCCTCCTGGGCGACGACCTCATCGACCCGCGCGACCCGCTGCTGGCCCGGATGGTGGAGATCCAGGAGCGCGAGGGCGGCAGCGTCATCGCGCTCATGGAGGTCCCGCCCGAGCTGATCCACCAGTACGGCTGCGCGGCCGTCGAGGCCACCGCCGAGAGCGACGTGATGCGCATCACGGGCCTGGTCGAGAAGCCGGAGCCGGCCGACGCGCCCAGCAATCTCGCCATCATCGGCCGCTATGTCCTGGACCCCGCGGTCTTCGGCATACTGCGCAGGACCGAGCCGGGCCGCGGCAACGAGATCCAGCTGACCGACGCCCTGCAGCTCCTGGCCGAGGACGAGAGGGCCGGCGGACCCGTGCACGGCGTCGTCTTCAAGGGACGCCGCTATGACACCGGTGACCGGAGCGACTACCTCCGTGCCATTGTCAGACTCGCGTGCGAACGTGAAGACCTGGGCCCGGAGTTCCGGACCTGGCTCCGCAGATACGTCACCGAGGAGATGTAGGACCTTGAGCAGCACCATCTGGTCGGTGGACGAGCACCTGGAAGACATCCTCGCCGCAGTGCAGCCGCTCGAGCCCATCGAGCTGCAACTGCCCGAGGCCCAGGGCTGCGTCCTGGTCGAGGACGTCGTGGTGGAGATCGCCCTGCCGCCCTTCGACAACAGCTCGATGGACGGTTACGCGGTCCGCGTCGCCGATGTGGAGGGTGCCACCGAGGAGTTCCCGGCGGTCCTCACCGTCATCGGGGACGTGGCCGCGGGCGACGACGGCCTCGGCGCCGGCCGGCGCGTGGGACCGGGAGAGGCCGCCCGCATCATGACCGGCGCCCCGCTGCCGGAGGGTGCCGAGGCCGTGGTCCCGGTCGAATGGACCGACGGCGGTACGGGCGAGGGCCCCGCCGCCACGATGCGCGCCCACAGCGCCGCCCCCGAGGGCGCGGGCGGCGAGGTCCGCGTGTACCGTCCGGCCGCGGCCCGCGCCCATGTCCGGGCCCGCGGCAGCGATGTACGCCCCGGCGATATGGCGCTGCGCGCCGGCTCGGTGGTCGGGCCGCCGCAGATCGGCCTGCTGGCCGCGATCGGCCGCTCGACGGTGAAGGTGCGTCCCCGGCCGCGTGTCGTCGTCATCTCCACCGGCAGCGAACTGGTCCAGCCCGGCGAGAAGCTGACCGGGGGACAGATCTACGACTCGAACAGCTTCGCGCTGACGGCCGCCGCGCGCGACGCCGGGGCGATCGCCTACCGGGTCGGTGCCGTCACCGACGACGCCGAGACGCTCCGCGCCACGATCGAGGACCAGCTGATCCGCGCCGACATCGTCGTCACCACCGGCGGCGTCAGCGTCGGCGCGTACGACGTCGTCAAGGAGGCCCTGTCCTCGGTGGGCGACGAGGACGAGCCGGGCAGCGGCATCGACTTCCGCAAGCTCGCCATGCAGCCGGGCAAACCGCAGGGCTTCGGCTCCATCGGCCCCGACCACACCCCGCTGCTGGCGCTGCCCGGCAACCCGGTCTCCAGTTACGTCTCCTTCGAGCTGTTCGTACGGCCCGCGATCCGCACCCTGATGGGCCTGCCGGAGGTCAACCGCCCCACCGCCAGAGCCACTCTGGTCACCGACAAGGCCCTGTCCTCGCCGGCCGGCAGGCGCCAGTTCCTGCGCGGGACGTACGACGCGGAGGCGGGGACCGTCACGCCTGTCGGAGGTTCCGGATCGCATCTGATCGCCGCGCTCGCCCAGGCGGACGCGCTGATCGTGCTGCCCGAGGACGTGACCTCCGCCGAGCCCGGCGCGGACACCGAGGTGATCCTGCTCCGCTGACCGGCGCCCGGTGGCGGTACGGTGTCTGCCGCTGTGCCTTCCGGGGGACACCCCCCGGACCCCGGACCTGCACCCCGGTGCAGCACCGGGGCAACCGGCGCCCTACCGCTAGGCGGAGTTAGTTGAGTACGCAGAACAGGCTGACGCACATCGACGAGGCGGGGGCCGCCCGCATGGTGGACGTCTCCGAGAAGGACGTCACCGCGCGCGTCGCCCGCGCCAGCGGCCGGGTCCTCGTCTCGCCGCGTGTCATCGAGCTGCTCCGGGGCGAGGGCGTCCCCAAGGGCGACGCCCTCGCGACCGCCCGCATCGCCGGGATCATGGGGGCCAAGCGCACCCCGGACCTGATCCCCCTCTGTCACCCCCTCGCCGTCTCGGGCGTCACCGTCGACCTCGGGGTGGCCGACGACGCGGTGGAGATCACGGCCACCGTGAAGACCACGGACCGCACCGGCGTGGAGATGGAGGCCCTGACCGCGGTGTCGGTCGCCGCGCTCACCGTGATCGACATGATCAAGGCGGTCGACAAGTCCGCGGTGATCACGGACGTCCGGGTCGAGACGAAGTCGGGCGGCAAGTCCGGCGACTACCAGCGCACCGCAACCGGCGGAGCGGACGCATGAGCACGCCGGGGGCGTCACAGGCCCCGTCCGCCTACCGCGCCCTCGTGGTGACCGCGTCGAACCGGGCGTCCGCCGGGGTCTACGCCGACAAGGGCGGCCCCCTGATCGCCGAGGCGCTGACCGCGCTCGGCTTCACGGTCGACGGCCCGCGGGTCGTCCCCGACGGCGACCCGGTCGAGCAGGCCCTGCGGGACGGGGTGGCCGCCGCGTACGACGTCATCGTGACCACCGGCGGTACGGGCATCTCGCCCACCGACCGCACGCCCGAGGCCACCCGCCGGGTCCTGGACCACGAAGTCCCCGGCATCCCCGAGGCGATCCGCGCCGAGGGCCGGGACAAGGTCCCCACGGCCGCGCTCTCGCGGGGCCTGGCAGGTGTGGCCGGCCGCACCCTGATCGTCAATCTGCCCGGCTCCACCGGCGGGGTGCGCGACGGGCTCGCGGTCCTGACCCGTCTCCTGGTGCACGCCGTCGACCAGCTGCGCGGCGGCGATCACCCCCGACCCGGGAGCCCGAGCTGAACGTCCCGACCTGGCCGGTGATCCTGGTGGACGGCGATGTCGCCCTCCGGCCGATAAGACTGCGCGACCAGCGCGAGTGGCGCGAGGTCAACCGGCGCAACCGGGACTGGCTGCGCCCCTGGGAGGCGACCGTGCCGCCGCCCGCCCCCGGCGCCCCGGTGGCCCAGCGGCCCACGTACCGGCAGATGGTCCGCCATCTGCGCGCCGAGGCCAACGCCGGCCGGATGCTGCCTTTCGCCATCGAGTACCAGGGGCGGCTGGTCGGCCAGCTGACCGTCGCCGGGGTCACCTGGGGCTCGATGTGCTCGGGGCACATCGGCTACTGGGTGGACCAGGAGGTGGCCGGGCGCGGGGTGATGCCGACCGCGGTCGCTCTCGCCGTCGACCACTGTTTCCGCGCGGTCGGACTGCACCGCATCGAGGTGTGCATTCGCCCGGAGAACGGGCCCAGCCGGCGGGTCGTGGAGAAACTCGGATTTCGCGAGGAGGGCCTTCGCCCCCGCTATCTGCACATCGACGGTGCCTGGCGCGACCATCTGATCTACGCCCTCACCGCGGAGGAAGCCCCCGACGGGCTGCTCCGGAGGTGGCACCGGGCACGGCCGGACCGTCCGGAACACCACCAGAAATGAAATGTGTGTTCGAAATTGATCAGGGTGCGACTGCTAACGAACGCACTATCGCCGACTGCTGATCTGAACAATCACAAAAAAAGTCCGTGATATCAGCCGGATCGTGCGACACACCGTGTCAATTGGCGGATGCCTCCGCGCAAACCCCTCTACGGTGTGAGATGTGAGCAGCAGCGGCCTCATCTACGCAGTCATCGTCGGGGCCTGGGCCGCCTACTTGGTGCCGATGTGGCTCCGCAGGCAGGACGAGCTCAACGAAGCCCGTCCGACGGAACGCTTCAGCACCGCCATCCGGCTGCTGTCCGGACGGGCGGCGATGGAGCGCCGGTACGCCAAGGGGCTGCAGGAGCGCACCGACGACGATGCGGCGCCCGACGCCGACCCGGACGCAGTCACGGACCGAATGGATTCCGCCGACGTCCGGGCCTTTGCCGCGCCTCCGTCGCACACCGAGGCCCGGGTTCACGACCCCGCCCGTACGCCGGAGCGCGCGGCGGACAGCCGCCCGGCCCGCGACCGGCCGGCGTCCCCCTCCGACTCCCTCGTACCCGCGTCCGCCCGGCGCCCGCGCCCCGGCGGCATCGACGCAGAGCGCGCCCGGCGTGCACAGCGCACGCAGGTACTGGCGCGCCGCCGGCGCACCACCGTCGTCCTCTTCCTCGGCTTCACGCTCGGCGCGGTCGTCGCGGCGGTCGGCGGCCTCCGCCTCCTCTGGGCCCCCGCGGTTCCCGCGGTACTGCTGAGCACGTACATCGTGCATCTGCGGGCCCAGGAGCGGCGCAGGTTCGCCTTCACCATGGACCGGCGCCGGGCCGAGGTGGCGGCGCAGCGGCTCCGCGAGAGCCGCCCCCGCCGGCACCAGCCGGCCGCGACGGCCCCCGCCGAGTCCGACGAGGACCCCGAAGCGCGTCACCCCGCCCCCGAGCCCACCCCCACGGTCTCCCCGCAGGAGGCCGGCCGCCGTGCGCTGGTCGAGCAGACGGACCACGCGGAGTGGGTCGACCAGCAGCGCGAACGGGGCCCGGTCCAGGGCGACAGCTGGGAGCCGGTCCCGGTCCCGCTGCCGACCTACGTCACCGCCCCGGTCGCCCCTCGCGCCACGGGCGGCATCGAGGTCGGCAACCCGGAGACCTGGAGCGCGGCCCGCTCCAGCACCGCCGAACCCACCCAGCCGGCCGCCCCGCAGACCGCGGCGCCCCCGGTGGATCCGGCGCCACGCCAGCGCTCCAACCAGTCCCGCCGCTCCCGCGACCGGGGCCGGACCCCTCTCTTCGACCAGTACGACGAAGAGAGCCGCCCCCGCGCCGCCAACGAGTGAGACGCCCGCCCCGCACGCTGCGACACCGACTCGGCTGACCAGCGCGGAACGGATTTCCGAGCACCCCGTTGAGGGTGCTAAAGTTTCACTCGTTGCAAGGGCCTGTGGCGCAGTCTGGTAGCGCACCTCGTTCGCATCGAGGGGGTCTGGGGTTCAAATCCCCACAGGTCCACCGCAGCTCAGAGCCCCTGCCGGGGAAACCCGGCAGGGGCTCTTTGGCGTTATCGGGGTGCTTGCTCGCGTGATGCGGGGTGCGGACGGGCCGACGCGACGGCTGTGGCGAGCAGGTCGAGGAGCGGCGCCACGCAGGGGTGCGGATCGCGGCGCGGTGCGATCGCGTAGATGCCGCGGGCCGCGCGCCTACATCCGCGGACATGCCACGGGCGACCCCGCCCACTTCCGCGATGCGTTCCTGCCCACCGCCCACATCGAGGGGATCCGCGACGGCCCCTTCGTCTCGTGGTCCCTGGACGAGTACGGCGCGCTCTTCCCCGGCCGGCCGGCCCCGGACGAGGCGACCCGCTCCCGCCGCATCGACACCGTCGACGTCCACGGCACCGTCGCGACCGCGGCCATGACGCTCGCGCACGGCGCGGACACCTTCACCGACGTGTTCCTGCTGGTCCGCGCCGACGGGAGCTGGCGTATCGCCAACAAGGCGTACCACCGCAGCTCCTGAGGCAGGGGCGACGCCGGTCCCCCGTCTCAGTGCGCCCCGTCCAGCCGCACCCGCTGCTCGTCCGTCAGCTCCAGGTCCACCGCCGCCAGGTTCTCCTTCAGCTGGGCCACCGACGAGGCCCCGGCCAGCGGGATCACCGGCAGGCGGCTGCCGATCTGCCAGGCCAGGACCACCTGGTTGATCCCGGCCCCGGTCTCGGCGGCGATCTCGCGCAGCACCGCGAGCCGGGCGGGGGTGCCGGGGTGGTCGTAGTCCTCGGGGACCGGCTTGTCCGGGCGGGTGTACGCGCCGGTCAGCAGCGGGGAGTAGGCGACCAGGGTCAGGTCCGGTTCGGCGCGCAGATAGCTGAGCAGTTCGGGGCCCGCGTGGCCCAGGCTGCCGTCCTCGAAGAGGGGGCTGGGGACGTCGAAGCGGGGGCGCAGGTGGCTGTGCTGGTACTGGAGCACCTCGTAGCCGGGCAGTCCGGCCGCGGCCGCGAGCGCCCGGGCGCGCTCCACCCGCCAGATGGCGTGATTGCTCGCGCCCAGCAGCCCCACCCGGCCGGCCGCGCTCAGCTCCCCGAACGCCTCGACGGTCTCCGCGAGGGGGACGGTCCGGTCCTCGATGTGCGCGTAGAGCAGGTCGAGCCGCTCCACCCCGAGCCGCTCGCAGCTGCGCTCCACGGCCTCGCGCACCGCCTTCGCCGACAGGCCTTCCGGGTTGTCGACGAACCCGGTGCCGGGGGCGAGGGGCTCGGCGCCCAGTTTGGTGGCGATGACGATCTCGTCCCCGATGCCGCGGCTGCGCCGCCACTTGCCGAGCAGCCGTTCGCTCTGGCCGCCGAGGCCGCCGTCGACCCAGTACGCGTAGTTGTCGGAGGTGTCGATGAAGGTGCCGCCGGCCTCGACGTAGTGGTCGAGGATCGCGAACGAGGTGCTCTCGTCGGTGACCGACCCGAAGAGCATCGCGCCGAGCGCGAGGACGCTGACCTCGCGGCGGGTGGCGGGATCGGATCCGATGGTGCGGTACTTCATGGCGGTGTCCTCCCGTTGCGGTCACCGTCGTTCGGTGGCCGTGGAAGGGAGTGTGCTGGTTGAAGTGCGCTTCAACGCAAGGGCGTAGAGGGAAGGGGATCAGCTGCCGGAGGAGGTGCGCGGGAACGCGGCGCGGAACCGGGCGTTCGTGGGTCGGGACCACTCCTGGTTCCGGCCGGGGCGGGCAGGGCTCAGGAGAGCGGCTTGGCGTAGCAGCGGCTGCTGTCGTAGTCCCGGTAGTGGCCGAACTTCTCGCAGGGCGTGTAGCCGCTGGAGAGGTACAGCGCGATCGCCTCGGGCTGCCGGTCGCCGGTCTCCAGCACCATGCGGGTGCGGCCCGCCGCGCGGGCGTCGGCCTCCAGACCGGCCAGGATGCGGCGGGCCAGGCCCTGCCCGCGGCCCTCGGGTATGACGAACATCCGCTTCAGCTCGGCGTCGCCGTCCGAGTAGCCCTCGTCGTTGCGCTCCTGCGAGCGCCAGCCGCCGGTGGCCACCGGGCGGTCCGACGTGTCGTAGGCGAGCAGGTACAGACCGCGCGGCGGATCGAACATCGTGGCGTCCAGCGGTGTGATGTCGCCCTCGTCCCCGTAGCGCTCGGCGTATTCGAGCTGCACGAGATCGTTGAGTTTGACGGCGTCGGGGTGGTCATAAGGACGCGGCTGGATATTCATGCACTCGATGGTACATGTATGCGAACGATCGGGTCGGTATCGTGCCGGAATGCTCACTGTGACCACCGTGAATGTAAACGGTCTCCGCGCCGCCGCGAAGAAGGGCTTCGTCGAGTGGCTGGCGCGGACCGACGCCGATGTGATCTGCCTCCAGGAGGTACGGGCCGAGCCGGAGCAGCTGCCCGAGGAGGTGCGGGAGCCCGAGGGCTGGCACACCGTCCACGCGCCGGCGGCCGCCAAGGGCAGGGCCGGCGTCTCGCTCTACTCCCGCCGGGCGCCCGAGCGCGTACAGACCGGGTTCGGCGGCTTCGGGGCCGAGGGGGCCGAGGAGTTCGACGCGAGCGGCCGGTACGTCGAGATCGATCTGCCGGGTGTCACCGTCGCGAGCCTGTATCTGCCCTCCGGTGAGGTCGGCACCGAGAAGCAGGACGAGAAGGAGCGCTTCATGGCGGCCTTCCTGCCCTACCTCGTCGGGCTGAAGGCCCGGGCCGCCGCCGAGGGGCGCGAGGTCGTGGTGTGCGGCGACTGGAACATCGCCCACCAGGAGGCCGACCTCAAGAACTGGAAGGCCAACAAGAAGAGCTCTGGCTTCCTCCCCGAGGAGCGGGAGTGGCTGACCCGGGTCTTCGGCGAGGCCGCGTACGTCGACGTCGTGCGCGCCCAGCACCCGGAGGTGGAGGGCCCGTACTCGTGGTGGTCCTACCGCGGGCGCGCCTTCGACAACGACACGGGCTGGCGGATTGACCTTATCGTCAGTTCGCCTCGCTTGGCGGAGCGTGCGGTGAAGGCGTACGTGGAGAGGGCTGCGAGCCATGCGGAACGGTGGAGCGATCACGCGCCCGTGACTGCCGTGTTCGATCTGTAGGAAGCGGCAGCGGAAAGCCCCGCCTGGCTGTGTTGCTCGCCGTCGCCGGACGGGGCCGCTTGGTGGGCGCTAGGCGCGCTGTACGTCGCTGGGCGGGACCAGTCACTCTTGGCCCCCACCCTCGGGCCGCAGGAACGCCGTGGGGCGCTTGTGGCGCTCTCCGGGGGACTCGGCGGGATCTTCGTAGTCCGGGATCACGGCATGCAGGATGCCGACCCGTCCCGTGCGGTCTTGCACGCTTCGGCCGATGTCCGCTCGTGTGACCATCAGTGCCCCTCGGGGTGGCGCCGAATGAATACGTTGCAGTCGCTCACGGACGTCCAGTCACCCACGATGCGAGCGCGGTCCCGTACGGCGGCGAGTTCGACGCAGCCCGCGCACCCGTCGATGGGGTTCGGCTCCCGGTCCAGGTCCAGCGGCAGTTCGATCGGCGGGGTGCTGTATCGCGTGGTTCGGTCATGGCGGGAGCGTGGCCCACTCCTGCGGACGTATCTCCCCCACATGGCGGACAGTTGCCGCTCTTCAGTCCGCCATGGATGGCGTCGGCCTGTCCCCGCGCCAGTTAGCGTACCGGGTGGGGGTATCTGTGAAGCAGGTGGACCGATGGTTGGGCAATGCTGGTCTGACACCACACGCAAGGAACCGAGCGGACGCCTGTCGGGCGCTGGGAGTCGACGAAGAGATGTTGTGGCCGAAGGCTGTGCAAGAGCGCGTGAAGACCGGCACTGACCGGGAGCTGGTCCACAGCTACCCCTACCGTTCCGCGTGCCCGTCCACGGTCTGGACGGAACTTGTCGAGTCGGCCCGAGCGGAGCTCTTCCTCGCCGGCTATACGAACTACTTCTTCTGGACGCAGATCCCGCACTTCGCGGAGACGATCCGGCGCAAAGTCGAGTCGGGGTGCCGCGTGCGGTTCCTCGTGGGGGACCCGGACGGAGAGGTGACCCGCCAGCGAGAGACGATCGAGGACGTGGCGTTGTCCGTCTCCACGCGCATCAGGATCACCCTGGAGCACCTTGACCGGCTCGGCCCGCTGGAAGGGCTGGAGACGCGCGTGTCCGCCCCTCTGGACGCCATCAATCACGTGAGCCTGTCCGTGTTCCGCTTCGATGACGATGCCTTGGTGACACCGCACCTCGCTCGGCTCGTGGGGCACGACTCACCACTCCTGCATCTGCGTCGCCATAGCAGTGGGGGCATGTTCGACCGGTTCGCAGAGCACGGCGAGGAACTGTGGGAGCGGGCCGTGCCTCGGGGCCTCGAAACCCGCGCCTGAGTAGCCCCGCATCACGTTGCGGCCCCTGAGTCGGTGGCTTCGGGGCACTCGCGCAACTTGACCGTCGGCGGCGGTGGTTCACTGGGAAATGACCCACGCTGCGGGCTTGGGCGCGCCATCGGGTCCCCACACGGCCAGGACGGGCTGTTCGCTGCGGACACCAAGGAAGTCGATGGTGCCTTCGGTGCACTGCCCGGGCTTGAGGATGGTGTCCTTACTCGGAAAAGCAGTCCTGGGATCGGGGGCAACCATCTTCATGGTGTTCACTTCGCCGCTGGGCTTGATGAGTGCGAAGAATCTCCGATAGACGGTGATCGGCGTTCCGGTGGTGCTGCAGATACGAACCTTCACCTGGTCGTATCGAAGGTCCTCATCTGCCACTTTGGGCGGCATGTTTTGCTTGTAGGCCAGCACCGCTGTCGTGCCGGTACCCTTTGTGCCACTGCGTGTAGTGCTGCTCCACTGCCATGCCTCGCCGAGAGCCATGGGGTCGCCTGGAGGCGCGGCATAGGTGAGGCCGCCGCCGACTTGCGGATCGTCAGTGCTCGGCTGCTCCGACTTCGACGGTGCAGGCGTTGGAGCCGACGTAGCCCCCTGCACGGTCTCGCTGACAGCTTCACTGTTACTACCGCACGCGGCGAGGGCTGCGCAGAGCAGGCCAACGGACATGGCTGTGGTGGCGGTACGCATGGTGTTCCCCCCAAGGTGTCGTACAGGTGAGCGGATCTTAACGGCGCGACAGGTCGGAAGATCAGCGACAGAGCCCGCTTACCCCTTGGGTCCGAACACGAGAAAGACCGTCCGCCACCAGGGGAAGACGGTCTCTCCGATCGGGTCGGGCTACTCGGCTTTGCTCAGCGCTCGGTACAGCGTGGCACGGGACACCCCGAGGGCCTTGGCGATGGCCGTGACGCTCTCCCCCTTGGCGCGGCGCGCCTTGGCCGCAGCGAGCTTGTCAGCGTCCATCACGGCGGGCCGTCCACCCGTACGCCCCTGAGTGCGGGCAGCGTCCAAACCGGCGCGGGTCCGGTCCTTGATCAAGCTGCGTTCGAACTCCGCCATCGCGCCCACCACTTGCAGCATGAGCCGCCCGTCCGGGGTGTTCGGGTCGATGCTGGCCAGCGCGCCCGTCAGCACCCGGAACCCAACTCCCCGCGCGGCAAGCGCGTCCACCATGTTCACCAGGTCGATCAGCGAGCGGGCAAACCGGTCCAGCTTCCACGCACAGAGGGTGTCTCCGGGTCGGACGTAGTCGAGCACGGCGGCAAGTTCGGGGCGGTCCGCGTTCTTCCCGCTCGCCTTGTCCGTGAAGATCCGGGCACACCCCGCATCAGCCAGCGCGTCGTGCTGCAACTGCGCTTCCTGGTCGGCGGTGGAGACTCGCGCGTAGCCGATGAGGTGCCCCGTGGTCGCGTTCACGACGAGACTGTCTCACAATCCGTCTCAAAACCTCAAGGGGTTTGGGTGGGTTGTGAGACGGGTTTCGGTACACGGTTTCGGGGGTTGAGAAGGGGCGGCGGGAACGTCTCAATAACCATCGTTTGATGGACGCCCCGCCGACCGTCACACACAGCAACTTCCCGCGCAAACAGTCCAATCAGCCACGCGAGAGATTTCCCTCCCTGCCGCTCTGGCGGGAACAGGGTAGGGGCACCTCCCTGGGGTCCATGTCCGGCAGCGCGACAGCGAAGCAGGCGCCCGCGATGACGGGATGACGGATGAGGCCCTCGATCTGTTTTTCTCTTATTTTTCTATGTGCAATCAAAAAAGTAGGGAGAACCGTCATTCCGTCATCGTTCTGCCGCTGAGAGCAGCAAGGCAGCGGCGCCCCCGTAGCGCGCGAACGGCCCGACACCAGGGAATCTCCCCAGCGGCGGGCCGTGAACGGTGCTCAGACAGGCTCAGGCGGCCGTATGCCCCTGCCGCTGGACCCTCGTGCCCTGCAAGTCGATCGACAGGCGTTCCAGTGCGCGGCGCTTCATGTCCGCAGGGCGTCCCCCTCGCTGACCCTTCGCGCACTCCAGGCGGGTTCCGGTGTCGAGCAGCATGAACCGCCGTTCGCGGGCGTCGCCGATCCTCCAGTAATCGGCGTAGGTCTTCCCTGTGGGAACCAGCTCCGTGCGTTCTTTCTGTACTGGAGTTGCTTCCAGGACCTCGGCGCGGCCCTCCAGTGCGTCCACCTGCTCCTGCCAGATGGCGAGGCCGACACGTGATCGCCGCGATTCGCGAACGGCGTACAGCTCGCGGAGTTCGGTGGTGATCTCCTCCAGTTCGGGGCGGGGGTCGTAACCGGGGTACGTCACCCGTTCCAGTACGGGGAAGCCTCCCCACTCCTTCAGGAACTCCCGTTCCGCGTACTCCTCCACCCAGTCGGTCTTGATGGCTACGGAAGCCTCGCAGTGAAGTCCCTTGGTGCGGGCCCGGCAGACGTAGACCGAGTAGCCGTGTGCGGGGACCCGGTACATGCGGCCCTTGCAGGAGGCGCAGTGCAGGACGCCGAGCAGGAGTGCGCCGGTGTCCTTGCGATTCCCTGCGGCCCCCTTGGGGCGTTCACCAAGCGCGGCCTTGATCTGCTCGAACCGGTCTCGCGTCAGGATCGGGTCGGAGGTGATACTCACCGGCAGGCCGTTGCCGTCCCGGACGACGGAGCCCGCGTACGTTTGGTGACCGAGGAGCGACGGGGACAGCAGTACGCGTTTGACGGTCTGGCCGACCCACTTGCGCCCCTTCGGGTTTCGCCCTTGCCGAACGTCATTCCAATCGCGAGGCGTCAAGATGTCTTTGCTGTTCAGATGGAATGCGATGGCGTTCGGAGCGTTGCCGTCCAGCAGCATCCGGATCATCGTTTCGATGGCTTCCACGCGCTTCGGGTCCTGGGCCAGGGTCCATCCTTCGCCGGCTGGACGCTGAACGGGAGCGTATCCGTACGGCGGGAGCCCTCCGGAGTACCGCCCCATCGCCCGCAGCGCCGCATTGGCGCTCGTGACGCGCTCCTTGATGGCCTGGTTCTCCATCTGCGCGGCGAAGGCCAGCAGCATGGTGATCAATTCGGACATGATCGAGGTCATGTCCAGTTCCAGTGAGCTGCCTCCCGGGCCCTCCGCGAAGACCAGGCGCTTGCCGTGGCGCTTCGCCCAGCGCGTCAGCTCGGCCATGTCGCCCATGGAGCGGACGGCACGGTCGAGCCGCCACCAGACGATCACGTCGAAGTCGTCGGGTCTGGCCAGCCAGTCGCCCAGTTCCGGCCGTTCGAACGGAGTCGTCCTGGTGGCGGAGACATCCAGGTCCTCCGCGTAGCCGACGACCTCAGCTCCGAGGCGCCTGGCCTCCGCCTCGCCGGCTTCCCGCTGGCGCTTCGGCGATGTCGATTCGTCGGTCCTGACGCTCAGTCGTACCGCGACGAGTGCCCGCAGTCCGGGGCGGTCGTTGTTCGTATGGGTCATGCGAATCCCCCTCGGAGCAAACTGTATCTATATTTCAATGGGCTGGCGCATCGACTACCAGGTGGCCACCCCGGGACTGGCCGCCCGCGCCGCGAAGGCGTGGGTCGAGCGGGCCGCCACGCACGGCGAGCGGTGGAGCGATCACGCGCCGGTGACGGTGGTGTACGAGCAGTAGGGGCGGATCCCCCTATGCCGGCGGCTGCGACGGCTCCGTGTCGCGGCGCAGTCGCCGGTCCAGGGCCATGGAGAGTTCCGCGTCCACCACCGCGCGGGCCAGCGGGCGCAGTTGGGGCGGTTCGGTCTCCGTGCTGTGGGCGCGCAGGGTGGTGACGAAGAGGTCGGCCAGGGCGTCCGCGTGCTCGCGGACCCGGCGGCCGGAGGCGAGGACCGCGGCGAGCGGGACCCCCTCCCGCACCAGTTCGGCCGAGACCTCCAGCAGGCGGCGGCTGATGTGCACGATCTCGTCGCCGTCCGTGCCGAGGTAGCCCAGTTCCATGGCCGTCGCCAGGTTCTCCGGGGTGGACTCGCCCTCGAAGTAGTCCGCGAGGCGCTCGGGTGTGAGCCGGACCGGGGTCTCCTCGGTCGGTTCGCCCAGGCCCAGCACCTCGGCGACATCGCGGCCGCTCTCGAAGGTGCGGGCCAGGTCGGCGATGCCGTTGAGGGTGTGGCCGCGCTCCAGCAGTCCGGCGATGGTGCGCAGGCGGGCCAGGTGGTGGTCGTCGTACCAGGCGATCCGGCCCTCGCGGCGGGGCGGCGAGATCAGGCCGCGTTCCCGGTAGAAGCGCAGGGTCCGCACGGGGATGCCGGCCTCCTTGGCCAGCTCCTCCATGCGGTATTCGCGGTGCTCGCGTCCTTCAGCCACCCCCGCACCCTACCGGCCGCCCCCGCACCGGAGGCCTCATGTTGTACCGCCGGTAACTTTCCCTCGCCGGACCCCTACCGCTCGGTACGGAGCTGCTCTACTCTCCCAACAATGCCAGTGATTGCTGGCAGAGTCGTGTGACGTACCGCGGGAGGCGGCAGCATGGCCCAGCACGAGCATGTACGAGTGGCGGTGATCGGATCCGGATTCGGGGGTCTTGGGGCCGCTGTCCGGCTGCGCCGCGAAGGCATCACCGATTTCGTGATCCTGGAGCGGGCCGATTCGGTCGGCGGCACCTGGCGCGACAACAGCTATCCGGGCTGCGCCTGCGACGTACCGTCCCACCTCTACTCGTTCTCGTTCGCACCCAACCCCGAGTGGCCGCGCACCTTCTCCGGGCAGGAGCACATCCGTGCCTACCTGGAGCACGTCGCGGACACCTTCGGGCTGCGCCCGCACCTCAGGCTGAACCACGAGGTGACGCGGATGCGCTGGGACAACGAGGCGCTGAACTGGGTCATCGAGAGCGCCAACGGCACCACGGTCGTCGCCGATGTCGTCGTCTCCGCGACCGGCCCGCTCTCCGACCCGAAGACGCCCGACATCCCGGGGCTCGACGGCTTCCCCGGCAAGGTCTTCCACTCCGCCCGCTGGGACCACGACGCCGACCTGACCGGCAAGCGCGTCGCGATGATCGGGACCGGTGCCTCCGCGATCCAGATCGTGCCCGCGATCCAGCCGAAGGCCGGCAAGCTGACGCTCTTCCAGCGCACCCCGCCCTGGGTCATGCCGCGCATGGACCGCACCATCAGCGGCGCCGAGCGCTGGCTGCACCGCACGCTCCCCGTCACCGGCACAGCGCGTCGTGGACTGCTGTGGGGCATAAGGGAGTTGCAGGTCAGCGCCTTCACCAAGCACCCGAACCAGCTGGGCCTGGTCGAGCGGATAGCCAAGTCCAACATGGCACGGTCGATCAAGGACCCGGCGCTGCGGGCCAGGCTGACCCCCTCGTACCGCATCGGCTGCAAGCGCATCCTGCTCTCCAGCGCCTACTACCCGGCGCTCGCCCAGCCCAATGTGGATGTGGTCGCCTCCGGTCTCGCCGAGGTGCGCGGCTCGACGCTCGTCGCCTCCGACGGTACGGAGACCGAGGCCGACGCGATCATCTTCGGCACCGGCTTCCATGTCACCGACATGCCGATAGCCGACCGGGTGGTGGGCGCGGAAGGCATCACGCTCGCCGAGTCCTGGAAGGACGGCATGCAGGCGCTGCGCGGTGCGAGCGCGGCCGGCTTCCCCAACTGGATGACGATCATCGGCCCCAACACCGGGCTCGGCAACTCCTCGATGATCCTCATGATCGAGGCCCAGCTGAACTACATGGCCGACTACCTGCGCCAGCTGGACGTGCTGGGCGGCCGCGTCGCACTCGACGCGCGCCCCTCGTCCGTCGGCGCCTGGAACCGCCGCGTCCAGGAGCGCATGAAGCGCACGGTCTGGAACACCGGCGGCTGCAACAGCTGGTACCTGGACGCCAACGGCCGCAACACCACGGTCTGGCCGGGCACCACCGCCGAGTTCCGCAAGGCGACGCGCAATGTCGACCTCGCCGAGTACGAGGTCGTACGGGTGCGGGCGAAGCGGGACGCGGAGAAGGCCGTCGTCCAGGAGGTGGCGGGATGAGCCGGCCGCTGCACAGCAGGCACCCCCGGCCGGTGCCGGTGCGTGAACTGATGGCCGTCTCCGCCGACGGCTCCCGCATCCATGTCGAGGTGCACGGACAGGACGGCGCCCCCACGGTGGTCCTGTCCCACGGCTGGACCTGCAACACCCGCTTCTGGGACGCCCAGATCAGGGACCTCGCCGTGGACCACCGCGTCATCGCCTACGACCAGCGCGGCCACGGCACCTCACCCTCGGTGGCGCGGGAGCGCTACAGCACCGAGGCGCTGGCCGACGACCTCGAAGCGGTGCTCGCCGCCACGCTGGAGCCGGGGGAGAAGGCCGTACTGGCCGGGCACTCCATGGGCGGCATGACGATCATGGCCGCCTCGCGCCGGGCCGGGCTGCGCGAGCACGCGGCCGCCGCGCTGCTGTGCAGCACCGGAAGCTCGCGCCTGATCGCCGAATCGCTCGTCGTGCCGTTGCGGCCCGGCGCCGTGCGGACCCGGATGACCCGTGCGATCCTCGGGGCGCGGGCCCCGCTCGGACCGGTCACGCCGCTCTCCCGCCGCATCCTCAAGTACGGGACGATGGGCGCCGGTTCGGCCCCGGACCGGGTCGACGTCTGTGCGCGGATCGTGCACGACTGCCCGCGGGCGGCCCGGGTCGCCTGGGGACAGGTGCTCGCGGACCTCGATCTCGACGAGGGCGTACGGGAGCTGCGGGTCCCCACCGCGGTGATCGCGGGTACGGACGACCGGCTGACGCCGCCCGTCCACGCCCGTGCGATCGCCGCGGCGCTGCCCGACTGCCTCGGGCTCACCGAACTGGCGGGCCTGGGCCACATGACGCCGGTCGAGGCGCCGGAGGCCGTCACGGCGAAGATCCGGGAGCTGGTTACCACCTACCTCCCGGTGCGCGGTACGACTGATGTCGAGGGCAAGGAGGAGGTCGCATGAGCGGCAGGGGCAGTCTCGAAGGACAGGTCGTCGTCGTCACGGGCGCGGCGCGCGGCGTGGGTGAGCTGCTGGCGCGCAAGCTCTCGGCGCGCGGGGCGACACTCGCCCTGGTCGGCCTGGAGCCGGACGAACTGAAGAAGGTCTCCGAGCGGCTGCACGGGGACAGCGATCACTGGCACGCGGACGTCACCGACCACGAGGCGATGGCACGGGTCGCGCAGGAGGTCAAGGAGCGCTTCGGCAAGGTCGACATAGTCGTCGCCAACGCGGGCGTCGCCTCGGGCGGACCGTTCGTCGACTCCGACCCGGTGGCCTGGCGACGGGTCATCGAGGTCAACCTGATCGGCGGCGCGGTGACCGGCCGGGCGTTCCTGCCGGTCCTGATGGAGAGCCGCGGCTACTTCCTCCAGATAGCCTCGCTCGCCGCCATCACCCCGGCCCCGATGATGACCGCGTACTGCGCGTCCAAGTCGGGCGTCGAGGCGTTCGCCCACAGCCTGCGCGCGGAGGTCGGCTACCGGGGTGTGAAGGTCGGCGTCGGCTACCTCTCCTGGACCGACACCGACATGGTGCGAGGCGCGGACGAGGACGACGTGATGCGCGAGCTGCGCCAGCGGCTGCCGTGGCCGTCGAACCGTACCTACCCGCTGGGCCCGGCCGTCGACCGCATCGTGGCCGGCATCGAGCGGCGCTCCCCGCATGTGTACGCCCAGTGGTGGCTGCGCGGCATGCAGTCCGTACGCGGCTACCTGCCCTCGCTCATCGGTGTCGTCGGCCAGCGCGAGATGAAGCGGTTCGGTTCGCGGCTGGAAGGCGTCGGCAAGGGGCTCGTGGGCGCCGGCGGTGCGGCTGACCAGGACGAACGTGCGGCGCGCACATCGTCGGATACGCAGCGTAAGTGATCGAAATGCGCTGAATGTTCTGCCGTGTAAGTCTGGTCGAGGCCCCAAGGGGCCATCCCCCACGCACCCCCACATAGGAGTGAACAGCATGGGCATCGCCGACCAGTTCAAGGACAAGGCGCAGGATCTTGCCGACCAGGCGCAGAAGAAGATGAAGGACGGCAAGAGCGAGGGCCAGCGCCAGGGTCAGGGCCAGGACCGTCGCCAGGACGCGTCCGACCGGGCCCGCGAGGCGTCCGAGCAGGGTCGCGACAAGGCCCAGGGCGCGGCGGACGACCTTCGCGAGAAGTTCGACCGCTGACGTTGCGCACATGCGCGTGAGGGCGCGTCCCGGGATCTTTCCGGGGCGCGCCCTTCGGCGTGGCTCAGACGGCTGCCTTGACGGACGCGACGAACGGCGCCCAGGCGGCTGCGTTCACGATGACCGCGGGGCCGTGGCGGCGCTTGGAGTCGCGTACGGGGACGAGGCCGGGGTGGCCTTCGGCGGCTTCGAGGCAGTTGCCGCCATCGGCATTGCTGTGGCTGCTCTTACGCCAAGTGGCGAAGTTCTGTGCCACTTCGAGGCAGTCGCCCCCGCTGCCCCGGACAGTCACGTAGCCGGGTTCGAACAGCGGACGCGTAGCTGTCCGTTGGTGAGCTTGATGAGGCGCGGTCGCTGGGATCGGGCGCGCATTCCACCGGAGACGCGGATCGGGGTCAGACCTTGACCGTCGGGTGGTGGAGGTCGAACCACACCCCCAGGTCGAGCGTCCGCTCCAGCAGCATCCGCTGCTGCTGGTCCAGGTCGGCGGCGGGCAGGGTGGTGGCCTCGGTGAGGCGCTCGCGGTTGACCAGGTCCGTGGCCGTGTGCCCGGATCGCAGCAGTTCGGCCCCCTGGGACTGGATGGCCTCGACATAGGCGGGGTCGAACGTGCCCGGGTATCCGCTCTTCTTGCGGTTGGCGACCGACTCGGGCAGGACGTTCCGGGTGGCGGCGCGCAGCAGGCTCTTCTCGCGGCCGTCGAAGGTCTTGAGGGACCAGGGGGCGTTGAAGACGTACTGCACGAGGCGGTGGTCGCAGAACGGGACGCGGACCTCCAGGCCGACGGCCATGCTCATCCGGTCCTTGCGGTCCAGGAGGGTCTGCACCATGCGGGTCAGATGGAGGTGGCTGACCACCCGCATGCGCTGGTCCAGGCCTGTCTCACCGTCCAGGACGGGGGTCTGTGCGACGGCGGTGCGGTAGCTGTCGGCGAGGTAGTCGCCGATGCCGAGCGCGGGCTTGAGGTCCTCGCTGATCTGGCCGTTCGAGTCGATCAGCGACTGGCTGCCCGCCAGCCAGGGGAAGGTCTCGGCGTGCCGCCGCTCGTCGTGGAACCACGGATAGCCGCCGAACACCTCGTCCGCCGATTCGCCGGACAGGGCCACGGTGGAGTGGCGGCGGACCGCGGCGAAGAGGAGATAGAGGGAGTTGTCCCGGTCGCCGATGCCGGTCGGCAGGTCGCGGGCGCCGACCGCCGCCCGGCGGACCTCCGGGGCGGACAGGGCCGCCCCGTCCAGGATGATGTCCTGGTGGTCGCAGCCCACGTGTTCGGCGACGGCGTGGACGTAGGGAGTGTCCTGGGTGGGCGAGATGTCGATGGCCTTGAAGTGCTTGTCCTGGTCGGGGAAGTCGACGGCGAAGCTGCGCACCGTCTCGCCCTGGGGCGCGAGGTGGATCTGCGACAGGGCGGTGAGCGCGGAGGAGTCCAGGCCGCCGGAGAGCAGCGTGCAGCGGGGCACGTCGGCGACGAGCTGGCGTTGGACGATGTCCTCGAGCAACTCACGGACGTGCGCGACCGTTTCGTCCCTGCTGTCGGTGTGCGGTTCGGAGCGCAGCTGCCAGTAGGTGTGGCGGCGCAGTCCGCCGCGGTCCAGGACGATGATCTCGCCGGGCAGCACCTCGCGCATGCCCTCCCACACGGCGGCGCCGGGGGTCTTGGCCCCGGCGAAGAGCTCACGCAGTCCGTCGAGGCCGACGACGGGGGCGACGGTGGGATTGGCCAGGATCGCCTTGGGCTCCGAGCCGAAGACGACGCCGTCCTCGGTCTCGTAGTAGTAGAACGGCTTGATGCCCATGCGGTCGCGGATCATCACCAGGCGCTCGGTCCGGGCGTCCCAGATGGCGAAGGCGTACATGCCGTTGAGGTGTTCCACGAGCTTCTCGCCCCACACGACGTAGCCCCGCAGCACCACCTCGGTGTCGGAGTCGGTGTCGAACCGCTGTCCGGCGCGGCGCAGTTCCGAGCGCAGCTCGGTGAAGTTGTACGCCTCGCCGGAGTAGACCATGGCGACCGCCCCGTCGGGGGTCTCCACGGTCATCGGCTGGGCGCCGCCCGGCAGGTCGATCACGGCGAGCCGCCGGTGCCCCAGGGCGGCGTGGGGTGTCACCCATGCGCCCGCGGCGTCGGGGCCGCGGCACGACATGGTCTGTGTCATGGCGTCGATGTCGTTCCGGTGTTCCGTCAGATCACGCCGGTAGGAGACCCAGCCGGTGATTCCGCACATGCGAACCTCGATTCACTCGATCGAAAGGGGTTGCCCCGGACGACTGTTGCCCTATGCACGCAGTTAGTCCACGTCGAGTTGTCGATCGCCTGTGTGGTATTTCCGACAGGTAAATTCATGTTAACGACAGGTTTCATGAGGCCCGGAAAACTTTGAGCCAATCACCCGGCGGGCGCGCGGCCCGCCGGGTTCCTGCCGTCGGTTTTCCCCGCCGGTTTCCTATCGCGGCGGCAGCGGGGGCCGGCGGAGGTTCGGGGCCGTTTCGTACGTCGGCGGGGTGGCCGGCGGGTGGGCGGCCAGGAGGTCCAGGGCGACCCGGACCGCGTCGTCCAGCACCGCGTGCCGGCCCTCCGCCCAGTCGAGCGGGGTGCGCAGGGCCTCCAGGTCGGGTTCGACGCCGTGGTTCTCGATCGACCAGCCGTAGGTGTCGAACCAGGCCGCGTTCATCGGCACCGTGATCACCGTGCCGTCGCCCAGCCGGTGACGGCCCGTCATGCCGACCACGCCGCCCCAGGTGCGCTGGCCGACCACCGGGCCCAGCTTCAGCAGCCGGAACGCGGCGGTGATCATGTCGCCGTCGGATGACGTCGCCTCGTCGGCCAGCGCGACCACGGGTCCCCGGGGGGCGTTGGAGGCGTACGACACCGGCTGGGCGTCGCGGGTGAGGTCCCAGCCGAGGATCGTGCGGGTGAGCTTCTCGACGACCAGTTCGCTGATGTGGCCGCCCGCGTTGCCGCGTACGTCCACGATCAGGGCCGGGCGGGAGACCTCCAGGCGCAGGTCCCGGTTGAACTGGGCCCAGCCGGAGCCGCCCATGTCGGGGATGTGGAGGTAGCCGCAGCGGCCGCCGCTCACCTCCCGTACGACCTCGCGGCGCTTGGCCACCCAGTCCTGGTAGCGCAGGGGGCGTTCGTCGACCAGGGGGACGATCGCGACGCGGCGGGAGCGGCCCTCGCCCCCGGCGGGCCGGACGGTCAGCTCGACCGTGGTGCCGCCCGCCGCGGAGAGCAGCGGGTAGGGGCCGGTGACCGGGTCGACCGGGCGGCCGTCGACATGGGTGAGGACCGCGCCCTCGCGGATGCCCGTACCGGCGAGCGGGGAGCGGGCCTTGGAGTCCGAGGAGTCGCCGGGCAGGATGCGCTGGATGGTCCAGTCGCCGTCCCGGCACACCAGGTTGGCGCCGAGCAGGCCGATCGCCCGCTGGTAGTGCGGCGGGCCCTCGTTGCGCCGGGCGGGGGTGACGTAGGCGTGCGAGGTGCCCAGTTCGCCGAGGACCTCGCGCAGGAGATCGGCGAACTCGTCGGGGGTGGCGACCCGTTCGACGAGTGGGCGGTACTGGTCGAGGATCGCCGGCCAGTCGATGCCGCACATGTCCGGCTCCCAGAAGTAGGAGCGGATGATGCGGCCGGCCTCGCCGAACGCCCCCCGCCACTCCGCCGCCGGGTCGGCCTCGTGCAGGATGCGGCGCAGGTCCAGGTAGACGGTGGAGTCGTTGTCGCCGGGTTCGGTCGCGGGGACGGCGCGCAGTTCGCCGTCGTCCATGACGACGAGGCGGGAGGCGTCGCCGCTGACGGCGAACCAGTCGAGGTGGTCGACGAGTTCGGTCTTCTTCGCCTTCGCGATGCTGAAGTGCTCCAGCGTCGGGCGGCCCGACATGTCCGCCGGGTTGGCGAACGTCTCACCGAGCGCGCCGGAGATCGGCCAGCGCAGCCAGACCAGGCCGCCGCCACTGACCGGGTACAGCGCCGAGTACTTGGAGGCGGAGACCGGGAACGGCGTGACCCGGTTCTCCAGGCCCTCGAACTCGACGGTGACCGTGGACCCCTCGGCCGCACCCGCCTCGTCGGAGTCCACCGGGTCGAGGCCGCCCGCGGCCGGCCGGCCGTCGGGGGAGAGGGCGAAGGGCGAGGGCGTCGCCGAGGAGAGCGGGACGAGGTAGGGGCGGCAGCCGAGCGGGAAGGACAGGTCTCCGGTGTGCACGTCGTACACCGGGTCGAAGCCGCGCCAGGACAGGAAGGCGAGGTAGCGGCCGTCGCCCGTGAAGACGGGGTTCTCGTCCTCGAAGCGGCCGTTGGTGACGTCGACGATGGCCGGGGCCCCCGGGCCCTGGATCCGCGCGAGCTTGATCTGGCGCAGCGAGCGGCCGATGCCGGGGTGCGACCAGGTCAGCCAGGCGCCGTCCGGGGAGAACGCCAGATCGCGGACCGGGCCGTTGACGGAGCGGATCAGTTCGGTGGGCTCGCCGGTGGACGTCTCCTCGTCGGTGTCCAGCAGGAGCAGCCTGCCGTCGTGCGAGGCGATCGCGAGACGTTCGCCGTCCGGGTCGGAGATGAGTTCCTGGACCCTGCCGACCCGCCCGGAGGCGAGCCGGCGCGGTGCGCGGTCGCCGCTGGCGCGCGGCAGGGACGCGATCTCGACCGCGTCCTCGCCCTCCGCGTCGGTGACGTACGCGACCTGGCCGCCGCTGCCGAGCATCTCCGGCAGCCGCACCCGTACCCCGGGGGTGTCGGCGATGGTGCGGGCGGGCCCGTCGCGGTGGGTGAGCCAGTACAGGCTGCCGCGTACCAGGACGGCGCTGGCCCGGCCGGTCTCGTCCACGGAGAGCGAGTCGACGTTGCTGGCGGCCGGTACCTGGTAGCTGCGCCGGCCGGCGCGCTGCCCGCCGAGCCGTACCTCCAGCTTGCGGGGCCGGGCGTCCGGCGACTCCAGGTCGTCGACCAGCCACAGCTCGCCGGCGCACTGGTAGACGACCCGTCGCCCGTCGCTGGAGGCGTGCCGGGCGTAGAAGGCGTCGTGGTCGGTGTGGCGGCGCAGATCGCTGCCGTCGGGCCGGCAGGAGTACAGGTTGCCGACGCCCTCGTGGTCGGAGAGGAACGCGATGCGGCCCCCGGCGAACATGGGCGAGGCGAGGTGGCCGTCGATGTCGGGGAGCAGCCGCTCGCCGTGCAGCCACAGCCGGCCCGTGGCCCCGCCCCGGTAGCGCTTCCAGGCGGCTGGTTCGTGCGGCGGTGTGCCGCTGAGCAGCAGGGTGCGTCGCTCGCCGTCGATGTCGGCGACCGCGATGTCGGAGACCGGCCCCCAGGGCAGCCTGCCGCCGGGGCTGCCGTCCGTGGGCACGCTGTAGGCCCAGGAGAAGTACGAGAACGGCTGGCGGTGCGAGGACACGGCGAGGATCTGCGAGGAGTCCCCCGGGTCGGGGGTCCAGCCGCAGACCCGGGCGTCCGTCGACCCCCAGTAGGTGAGCCGGCGGGCCGGGCCGCCGGCGACCGGTGCGAGGTGGATCTCGGGGTCGAGGCTGCGCCAGGTCGTGTACGCGATCCGGGTCCCGTCGGGCGAGAAGCGCGGATGGCTCACTCTGGTGCGGTCGACGGTCACGCGCCAGGCGCGTCCGGGCGCCTCCCCCTCGGGGGCGAGGGGGGCGACCCAGAGATCGTCCTCTGCGGCGAAGCAGAGCAGATCCTCGTGGAGGTGCGGGAACCGGAGATACGAGACGTCGTCACTCACCCCCCAATGCTTTCCGTGCGAGGGGGCCGCGGCAACTTGTGGTGCGCAACACAAGCGAAACGAGGTCGTTTCGCTAGGTCGGCGAGGTACCGTCCATGTGTACGAAACGGTTTCGTTCGATAGCTGAAGCGTGATTGACCTGCGACTGATGTACGAATGATCCGGGCTCAAGGGAACAGGAGGTCGACCCATGGCACGCACACGGCTCACGCCCGAGCGTGAGAGCGAGCTGTACGCCGCCGTGCTCGACCTGCTCCGCGAGGTCGGCTACGACGCTCTCACCATGGACGCCGTCGCCGCACGTACCCGTTCCAGCAAGGCCACCCTCTACCGCCAGTGGGGGAGCAAGCCGACCCTCGTCGTCACGGCTCTGCGGCACAACAAGCCCGTCTCCCTCGGCGATGTCGACACCGGCTCGCTGCGCGGTGACTTCCATGCCGTCCTGAGCCGCTCCGACGACTGTCAGATGGAGAAGAACGCCGCGCTGATGCGGGGTCTGAGCCATGCCGTCCACAACAACCCCGATCTCCTCCAAGCCCTGCGCGACCTGCTGATCGAGCCGGAGATGACCGGTCTCGACGAACTGCTGCGCCGGGCCGTGGAGCGCGGGGAACTGCGTCCGGACCAACCGGCGCTGAAGTACGTACCGCACATGCTGATCGGCGCTTTCGCCGCCCGGCAGCTGGTCGAGGACCGCGACGTCGACCAGGCGTTCCTCACCGACTACCTCGACTCCGTGATCCTCCCCGCTCTCGGAGTCTGACAGCCGTCCCCGCCGTCCCCACGGCACCCGCACGGCCCCTCCCCAAAGCCCCACCTGACACGCCGCTCTCGTCGTCGGGCTGGTACCTCACGCCCTTTTCCACTCGACCTGACCGGGAGTACGCCCCCGTGGCCACATTCCTCTACAAGCTCGGACGGCTCGCCTTCCGGCGCCGCCGCTACGTCGCCCTGATCTGGGTGGCGCTGCTGGCACTCGCCGGATTCGGCGCGGCCTCCGCCGCCACTGCCACCTCCAGCTCCTTCTCGATCCCGGGTACGGAGGCCCAGAAGGCCTTCGACCTGCTGGAACAGCGATTCCCCGCGTCCAGCGCCGACGGCGCGACCGCGCGCATCGTCTTCAAGGCCCCCGAGAACGAGAAGATGACGGACCCGGCCAACAAGGCCGAGGTCAACAAGATCACCCACGAGCTGAAGTCCGGCTCCGACCAGATCGCCTCGGTCGTCGACCCGTACGCCGGAAAGGCCGTCTCCAAGAACGGCTCGACCGCGTACATCTCGGTCACGTACAAGGTCAACTCGATGGAGCTGACCGACGCGACCCGGGACGCCCTGGAGGACGCGGGCACCGCGGCCCAGAAGAGCGGGATGACCGTCGAGATCGGCGGTGACGCGCTCCAGGTGATGCCGGAGACCGGCGCCACCGAGATCATCGGTGTGGCCATGGCCGCGGTGGTGCTCGTCATCACCTTCGGCTCGCTCATCGCGGCGGGGCTGCCGCTGCTCACCGCCCTGATCGGGGTCGGCATCGGCGTCTCGTCGATCACGGCGCTGGCCAATGTGCTCGACCTGGGCTCCACCACCTCCACCCTCGCGATGATGATCGGCCTCGCGGTCGGCATCGACTACGCGCTCTTCATCGTCTCCCGCTACCGCGCCGAACTGGCGGAGGGCCGGGAACGCGAGGAAGCGGCGGGACGCGCGGTCGGCACCGCCGGTTCCGCGGTCGTCTTCGCCGGGCTCACCGTGGTCATCGCCCTGGTCGGCCTGGCCGTCGTCAACATCCCGATGCTGTCGAAGATGGGCTTCGCCGCGGCCGGCACGGTCGCGATCGCCGTCCTCATCGCCCTCACCCTCGTCCCGGCCCTGCTGGGCTTCGCGGGCAAGCGGGTCATGGGGCGCAAGGCGCGCAAGGCCGCCGAGGCGGAGAACGAGCCCGACGCCAAGCCGAACATGGGCACCCGCTGGGCGCGGTTCGTGCTGCGCAAGCCGGTGTGGGTGCTGCTGGTCGGTGTCATCGGCCTGGGCACGATCGCCGTACCGGCCGCCTCGCTGGAGATGGGTCTGCCGGACGACAGCTCCCAGCCCACCAGCACCACCCAGCGCCGCGCCTACGACCTGCTCTCCGAGGGCTTCGGCCCCGGCTTCAACGGCCCGCTGCTGGTCGTCGTCGACACCGCGAACAGCGCCGACGGCAAGGCCGCCGCCAAGCAGGTCGGTGACGAGATCTCCGGCATGAAGGGTGTCGTCGCCGTCACCCCGGCCACCTTCAACAAGGCCGGCGACGCGGCGATGATCACCGTCGTCCCGAAGGACCGGCCGAGCTCCGTCGAGACGGAGAACGTGGTCCACGCGATCCGTGACGCGGGCAAGGACATCAAGTCCGACACCGGCGCCGAGGTGCTGGTCACCGGCGCCACCGCGATGAACATCGACTTCTCGCAGAAGATGAACGACGCGCTGCTGCCGTACCTGGCGCTCGTCGTCGGCCTCGCCTTCCTGCTGCTGATGGTGGTCTTCCGCTCGGTCCTGGTGCCGCTGAAGGCGGCGCTCGGCTTCCTGCTCTCGGTCGTCGCGGCCCTGGGCGCGGTCGTCGCGGTCTTCCAGTGGGGCTGGCTCGGCTCGCTCTTCGGGGTCGAGCAGACCGGTCCGATCATGTCGATGATGCCGATCTTCATGGTGGGCGTGGTCTTCGGTCTCGCGATGGACTACGAGGTCTTCCTCGTCACCCGGATGCGTGAGGCGTACGTCCACGGCGAGAAGCCCGGCCAGGCCATCGTCACCGGCTTCAGGCACGGTGCCCGGGTCGTCACGGCCGCGGCCGTGATCATGATGGCGGTCTTCTCCGGCTTCATCGGCTCCAGCGAGCAGATGATCAAGATGATCGGCTTCTCGCTCGCCATCGCCGTCTTCTTCGACGCGTTCGTCGTCCGCATGGCCATCGTGCCCGCGGTCCTCGCGCTGCTCGGGAAGCGGGCCTGGTGGCTGCCGCGCTGGCTGGACCGGGTGCTGCCCAACGTGGACGTCGAGGGTGAGGGCCTGCGCAAGGAGCTCTCCGACACCCCCGCCGCCGACGCCGGCCCGGACGCCGGGGGCGAGCGCGAGCTCACCCGCGTCTGAGCCGTGGCCGAGAGCCGCTGACCTCCGCGGCCGCGTCTGAGCGGAGCGCGGCCCCGGAAGCGCCGGTTACCTGTGGGGACGGGGGACCGGGGCGACGAGAGCCCCCGTGCACCAGTGCACGGGGGCTCTCGGCATGCGGCGGGTCAGGCGGTGGCGGTCTCGGTCCTGGCCTCGTGGTGCGTACGCCGCAGGAAGCGGATCAGGGGTGAGCTGTCGAACTGCACCACCTCGACGCCCCCCGCCACGTGGCGCTCCACCACGAGCTGGACCCGGCCGCACGGCCAGATCCGGAAGGTGCCGAGCTCGACGGGGGAGCGCAGCCCGCGCTCCAGCAGATCGCGCTCGACGGCCCAGTTCGCACCGCCGGGGAAGGCGATGTGGATCGTCGCGGTGGCTTCGGCGGAGTCGTAGCGCAGCTCGACGGGCACCACGGGCAGATCGCGGGCGTCGGTGACGAGCCGGGCGCGGGCATGTTCTTTGATCGCGGGGGACATGGGCCGGCTCCTCCTGTGTATATATCTTCGTCCTCTAATGTCCCATATATTCCGCCAAGAGCACTGCGAGAACACTGGGCAGTTGTGACAGACCCGCTCTTGCGAACCATTCGCAACAAGGCCCTATCATTGAGAGGTTCATGACCCCGCGCAGCAACGCAGGAACGCAGGAAGCGGAGCCTCCCCCATGCATGTACCCGACGGATTCATCAACGCACCCGTCTCCGCCGTCGCCGGAGTCGTGGCCGCCGGTGCCGTGGCCGTCAGCCTGAAGGGTGCCCGACGCGAGCTGGACGAGCGCACCGCGCCCCTGGCCGGCCTGGTCGCCGCCTTCATCTTCGCCGTGCAGATGCTGAACTTCCCCGTCGCCGCCGGCACCAGCGGGCACCTGCTGGGCGGGGCGCTGGCCGCGATCCTGGTCGGGCCGTACACCGGGATCCTGTGCGTATCCGTCGTCCTGCTGATGCAGGGCATCCTCTTCGCCGACGGCGGGCTCACCGCGCTCGGCGTGAACGTCCTGGACATGGGCGTCGTGACCACCGTCGTCGCGTACGCCCTCTTCCGCGGCCTCGTGGGCGTGCTGCCGCGCACCCGCCGCTCGATGACCGCCGCGTCCTTCGTCGCCGCGCTCGTCTCCGTACCGGCCGCGGCCGCGGCCTTCACGCTGATGTACTGGATCGGCGGCACCACCGACATCCCGATCGGCAAGGTCTTCACCGCGATGGTCGGGGTCCACGTCCTGATCGGCATCGGCGAGGCCGTGATCACCGCGCTGACCGTCGGCGCCGTCATCGCCGTCCGCCCCGACCTGGTCCACGGCGCCCGCGGCCTCACCGCCCCGCTCAAGCTCCGTATCGACGGCGAACTCGTCGACGCCCCCGCGCCCGCCCGTGAGCCCGTCTCCGCCCACCGCTCCACCCGGGGCCTTTGGGCCACAGGCCTCGTCACCGCCCTGGTCCTGGCCGGCTTCGTCTCCTTCTACGCCTCCGCCGATCCGGACGGTCTGGAGAAGGTCGCCACCGACCAGGGCATCGACAAGAAGACGGAGGAGCACGCGGCCAAGGACTCCCCGCTCGCCGACTACGGCGTCAAGGACGTCTCCGACGCCCGGATGTCCGGCGGACTGGCCGGAATCATCGGCGTGGGCGCCACCCTCGTCGTCGGCAGCGGCGCCTTCTACGTCGTCAGCCGCCGACGCCGTACGGCGGACGAGCCCGCGGCCGCCAACCACACCGAAGAGAAGGTCTGAGATGGGCGCCGGACACGCCCACAAGCTCTACCGGCACGGGCACTCGCCGGTCCACGACCTGCCGCCGCACTGCAAGCTCGCCGCCGTCTTCGCCTTCGTCGTGGTCGTGGTCACCACCCCGCGCGAGGCGGTGTGGGCCTTCGGGCTGTACGCGCTGCTGATCGCCGGCGTCACGGCCCTGGCCCGCATCCCCGCCGCGTTCCTCCTCAAGCGGCTGCTGATCGAGGTGCCGTTCGTCGCGTTCGCCCTGCTCATGCCGTTCGTCGTGCCCGGCGAGCAGACGCACGTCCTCGGCCTCTCCGTCAGCGTCCCCGGCCTCTGGGGCGCCTGGAACGTCCTGGCCAAGGGCACCCTGGGCGTCGCCGCCTCCGTGCTCCTCGCCTCCACCACCGAACTGCGCTCCCTGCTGCTCGGCCTCCAGCGCCTCAGACTGCCCCCGCTGCTCGTCCAGATCGCCTCCTTCATGATCCGGTACGGCGATGTGATCACCGACGAGATGCGCCGGATGTCCATCGCCCGCCGCTCGCGCGGATTCGAGGCCCGCGGGGTACGGCAGTGGGGTGTCCTGGCCAAGTCGGCGGGCGCCCTGTTCATCCGGTCCTACGAACGCGGCGAACGCGTCCACCTCGCGATGGTCAGCCGCGGCTACACCGGCACCATGCCGGTCATCGACGAGGTGACCGCCTCCCGCACCCAGTGGGCGTACGCCTCGGCACTCCCCGTGCTCGCCCTTGTCGTCTGTCTGCTGGGATGGACCGTATGAGCCAGTCTTCCGCCGCCCCCGTGCCGACCCCTCCGCCGTCCCTGGAGGTCCGGGGTCTCGCCTACGCATACCCCGACGGCCACCAGGCCCTCTTCGGCGTCGACCTGAACGTCGGACGCGGCGAACGCGTCGCCCTGCTCGGCCCGAACGGGGCCGGCAAGACCACCCTGGTCCTCCACCTCAACGGCATCCTCGACGCGGGCGCCGGCACCGTCCACGTCGCCGGGCTCCCCGTCGACAAGCGCAACCTCGCCGAGATCCGCCGCCGCGTCGGCATCGTCTTCCAGGACCCCGACGACCAGCTCTTCATGCCCACCGTCCGCGAGGACGTCGCCTTCGGCCCCGCGTCCGGCGGGCTGCGCGGCGCCGAACTGGAGGAACGGGTCACCGAAGCGCTGCGCCAGGTCGGCATGGAGGAGTACGCCGGCCGGCCGCCGCACCACCTCTCCTTCGGTCAGCGCCGCCGCGTCGCCGTTGCCACGGTCCTCGCCATGCGGCCGGAGATCCTCGTCCTGGACGAACCCTCCTCCAACCTGGACCCCGCCTCCCGCCGCGAACTCGCCGACATCCTGCGCTCGTTGGACGTCACCGTGCTGATGGTCACGCACGACCTGCCGTACGCCCTGGAGCTGTGCGGCCGCGCGGTCATCCTCAGCGACGGGGTCATCGCCGCCGACGACCGCACCCAGGAGCTCCTGTGCGACGAGGAGTTGATGCGCGCCCACCGGCTGGAGCTCCCCTTCGGCTTCGACCCGCGTTCCGTGACGGTGAACATGAGGTGACCCGCCCCACCTGCGACCTGCGGCGCAATGCACCATGGGGGGCATGAGCGGGAGCGCAGGAGCAGGCGTGGACGTACGGGGCACGGTGGTGCCCGGATTCGAACCGGTCCGGGATGCTTTCATCCGTAACTTCGAGCAGCGCGGCGACCGTGGGGCAGCGGTCACCGTCTACCGGCACGGGCGCAAGGTCGTCGATCTGTGGGCCGGGACCAGAGACGTCGACGGCGTCGAGCCGTGGGCCGTCGACACCGTGCAGATCGTCCGCTCGGCCGGCAAGGGCATCGCCGCCGCCGTACCCCTGCTGCTGCACCAGCGCGGCCAGATCGACCTGCACGCCCCGGTCGGCACGTACTGGCCGGAGTTCAAGACGAACGGCAAGGAGCGCGTACTCGTCCGCCACCTCCTCGCCCACCGGGCCGGCATCCCGGCCCTGGACCGGCCGCTGACCCCCGAGGAGGCGGCCGACGGAGTGAGCGGGCCGCGCGCGGTCGCCGCCCAGCACCCCCAGTGGGAGCCCGGCACCGACCACGGCTACCACGCGCAGACCTACAGCTGGCTCATCGGCGAACTCGTGCGGCGCGTCACCGGACGGACCATCGGACGCTGGATCGCCGAGGAGATCGCCCGCCCGCTCGGCCTGGACTTCTGGTTCGGCATCCCGGCGGACGAGGCCCACCGGGTCGGCCGGATCGGCCCCGTCGAACCGCCCGCAGGGGACGGCACCGGCGCGCTGCGCATGCGGCCCAAGCGCTCGGTCGTCGACGCCTACCGCGACCCGGACTCGCTGACCCGGCGGGCGTTCGGCGCCATCGACCCGTTCCCCGACGAGAACGACCCCGGCTACCGGGCGGCCGAACTCCCCGCGTCCAACGGCATCGCCACCGCCCGCGGCCTGGCCCGCTGCTACGCCGCGATGATCGGCCCGGTCGACGGCCACCGGCTGTTCGCCCCCGCCACCCTCACCCTGGCCCGCACCGAGGAGTCGGCCGGCCCGGACCGGGTCCTGGTCGTCTCCACCCGCTTCGGCCTCGGCTACATGCTGCACGGACCGGCGTCCCCGCTGCTCGCCCCGGGCTCCTTCGGTCACCCCGGCCGGGGCGGTTCGCTGGGCTTCGCCGACCCCGAATCCGGCATCGCACTGGGCTATGTGACGAACGGTCTGCAGAAGGGAGTCACCGCCGACCCCCGTGCCCAGGCACTGGTGCGCGCAGTACGTTCGGCGCTATGACTTCTCCCGCACTCTCGCGATTCGACGGATACGGCGTACTCATCACCGGCGCGGGCCAGGGCATCGGTGCCGCCACCGCCCGCCGGCTGGCCGCCGAGGGCGCCCGCGTCCTGGTCACCGACCTGGACGGCGACCGGGCGGAGCGGGTGGCGGCGGAGATCCGGGAGAGCGGCGGCGAGGCCGGTGCGCTGGCCTGCGACGTGGCCGACCGGGCGGCGGCCGGGGCGGCGGTGGAGCGCGCCGTCTCCCTGTTCGGCGCGCTCGACGTGCTGGTCAACAACGCCTACTCGTGCACGCCCGATGCCGCGCTCTTCGAGGACGAGCCGGACGAGGCCTGGCAGCGCGACCTGGACGTCACCCTCTCCGGCGCCTACCGCTGCGCGCGGGCCGCGCTGCCGCACCTGGTGGCGTCCGGCCGGGGCGCGATCGTCAGCATCGGCTCGGTCAACGGCGAGCAGGACTTCGGCAACCACGCCTACAGCGCCGCCAAGGCGGGCCTGGCCAGCCTCACCCGTACCCTCGCGGGCCACGCGGGACCGCGCGGGGTGCGGGTCAACCTCGTCGCACCCGGCACCGTCCGCACCGACGCCTGGGCGGGCCGCGACGCCGAACTGTCCCGGGTGAGCGGCCTCTACCCGCTCGGCCGGGTCGGCGAACCGGAGGACATCGCGGCCGCCGTCGCCTTCCTCGCCTCCCGCGACGCGGCCTGGATCACCGGCACGACCCTGTGCGTGGACGGCGGGCTGACCGCGGTGAACACGGGCTTCCGGCAGGCGCTCACGAAGGAGTAGGGCCGGCCGTCCGTACGGCACAGGGGACCGCACCGGCCCTCCGGGGCAGCCCAGGGGCTGGGGCGGCCGAAGCCGCCCCAGCCACCCGCCCCTGGCCCAGGATCAGTTGGCGGGCTCTCCGAACCAGCGGGAGAGGTGGTCGTCCAGGTCGTCCTGATCGTCCCCGATCCAGGCGACATGGCCGTCGGGGCGCAGCAGGACGCAGGGGACATCCAGTGCCGCAGCGGGGTCCGCGAGGTGGTCGACCCGGTCCGACCAGCCGCCAGCGGTCAGGCGTTCGGTGCGGTCCAGCAGCAGGCCGCGGCCGCGATGCAGCAGATCGTAGAGGCGGCCGTGTCCAAGGTCGATGTCGGGCAGGCGGCGGCCGAGCAGGCCTGGGCCTTCGCCGAAGTCGTAGCGGATACTGGTCGCGGCGATCTTCTCGATGAGGAAGCGGTTCACCTCGTCGAAGTCCATCAGTTCGGTGAGCAGCCGGCGCACGGCCTGCGGGCCCGGTTCGGTGGAGTGCAGTTCCATCTGGGCGCGGGTGTTGTCCAGCACGTCCGCGGCGACCGGACGGCGTTCGGCCTGGTAGGTGTCCAGCAGTGTGTCCGGCGCCCAGCCGCGGATGTGCGCGGCCAGTTTCCAGCCGAGGTTGAAGGCGTCCTGAACGCCCAGGTTGAGGCCCTGTCCGCCGGTGGGCGGATGGATGTGTGCCGCGTCCCCGGCCAGCAGGACCCGCCCGGCCCGATAGCGCTCGGCCAGCCGGGTGGCATCTCCGAAGCGGGACAGCCGGCGCGGGGAGTGCACGCCGAAATCCGTTCCGGCGATGGTGCGCAGCTCGCGCCTGAAATCCTCGAGTGTCGGTGGTTCCGCGCGATCGCCGATTCCGGCGGCGGGGACCACGACGGTGTAGGTCCCCTCGCCGAGGGGCCTGAGCCAGAATCGCTTGTTGGTCTCGCCGATCTCGGCCACCTTGGCGGCGATCTCCTCCCGCGGCGCCCCCACTTCCATCTCGCCCATCAGCGTCTCGTTGCGCGACGGTTCGCCGGGGAAGCCGACGCCGAGCAGTTTGCGTACCGCGCTGCGCCCGCCGTCACAGCCGACGAGATAGCGCGAACGCAGCAGTTCGCCGCCGGCCAGCTCGACGGTCACGCCCCCGTCGTCCTGCTCCAGACCGGCCACCGCACCACCGCGCCGGACCTGCGCACCCAGTTGGACCGCATGCTCTTCGAGCAGACGGACGATGACCGGGTGCGGAATGCCCAGCAGATAGGGGTGCGCGGAATCCAGGTCCTTGGGCGCGGGTTTGGCGATGCCGGCGAAGATGCCGCCGGCCGGACGCTTTCTGCCGTGTTCGAGAACGCGGTCCAGCAGTCCGCGCATCGCCATCAGCTCGATACTGCGCATGTGCAGACCGACGATGCGGAAGGAGGCGGGCCCGGTCTCCTTCTCCAGAACGAGTACCCGGACGTCGTGCAGCCGCAGCTCGGCGGCCAGCATCGCGCCGGTCGGCCCGCACCCGGCAATGATCACGTCGTACATGTCGCACATGAGGGGCGCGCGACCGGAGCCGGAGGCCGACGACCGGAGTCCGGGGGCGCCGCTCACGGGGATGTCGCGCTCGGCCGCGTCGTTCGACGACGGCTCGGTGGTGAACTGCGGAGAGTCCATCAGGTGTTGCCTTTCGGGAGTGCCTTCTTGTGGCGGCGCTCCCGGCGACACCTATGTCAATCGCCCGCCCGTGACGGGAAGGGGGAGCACCCACATCGCTGCTGCGTTCATGGGTCTCACCTCCTTGAGTGGTGTCACGGTCACTCGCAAGTTATAAGCACGAGCGTCACCCCGTCCAATCATTTCCCGGCCACGTGATCACGACTCCGCCTCGTCGTACACGTCCACGATCCGTCGCAGGAAGGCCGCCACGACGGCCTGCTCGTCCGGCGAGAGCTCCGCGGCGGCGTCCGTCACGCCCTTGATGACCGGTGCCACATGGTCGTACGCCGTGGCGCCCCAGTGCTCGGCCGGCGTGACGATCACCTTGCGGCGGTCGGTGGGATGCGGCTCGCGGGTGGCGTGACCGCCGGCGACAAGACGGTCGATGACCAGGGTCGTTGCCGCCGTCGAGGCCTCCAGCCGGTGGGCGAGGTCGGTGGGGGTCGTCGGCCCGACGTTGACGAGGTGGTCCATCACGGCGAGCCCCGCCGCGTCGACCCGCAACTGGCGCCCCAGACGGCGCTCGAACCGCTGCTGCCGGAGCGTGAGATTCCGCAGCTGTTCCCGGATGGCGCCACCGGTCGTCTGCCCCCGGACGGCGCCACCGGTCGTCTGCTCCGGGGCGGCGCCACCGGTGGTCTGCTCTCGGACGGCGCCACCGGTCGTCTGCTCCGGGGCGGCGCCACCGGTCGTGGCGGAGCCTGCGGGCGCCGGTGCGGCCTCGGCGGGTTCGGTGGCGGGCGGTTTGACATCCATGCGGCTCAGGATACTCTCGATATTGCTAATAAAATTGGTAACCAATGATCTGAGGCAAAATGAGTGCGGACCCGATCGCCACACCGGTCGCGGAGCCGGGCCCGCGACCGGCCGGATTGCCCGGGAGATCCGGGGAATCCGCAGAGCCCCCCTACCGGTGGCGCTGGCTGATCCTGGCGGTGATGCTCGTCGCCGAGATCATGGACCTGCTGGACGCGTCCATCGTCAACGTGGCGGGACCCGAACTGGAGCGGTCCCTCGGGGCGGGTCCGGTCGGCCTTCAGTGGGTGATCGGCGGCTACGCACTCACCCTGGGCGCGGGCCTGATCCTCGGCGGCCGGCTCGGCGACCGGTACGGGCGCCGCCGGATGTTCCTGGCCGGCCTCGCCGCCTTCACGCTCACCTCGCTGCTCTGCGCGTGCGCACCGGACATCGGGTCGCTGATCGCCTTCCGGCTGCTCCAGGGCACCGCGGGCGCGATGCTCCTGCCGCAGGGCCTCGGACTGCTGCGGGAGAACTTCTCCGGCGCCGAACTCACCAAGGTCTTCGGCATCTTCGGCCCCGTCCTGGGCCTCGGCGGCATCGTCGGCCCGGTCCTGGGCGGCGGACTGATCCAGAGTGACTTCCTGGGCCTGGGCTGGCGGCTGGTCTTCCTGGTCAACCTGCCCATCGGCATTGCCGCGCTGATCGTCGCGGCGAAGGTCGTCCCCAGGAAGCCCGGCGACCGCACGGTGGTCGTCGACGGCGTGGGCGCGGCCCTGGTGGCCCTGTCCTGCGCCCTGCTGGTCCTGCCGCTGAACCAGGGCCAGGAGTCCGGCTGGCCGCTGTGGACCTGGCTGTGCATGGCCGCGTCCGCCCTCGGCTTCGCCGCCTTCGCCCTCCAGCAGCGCCGCACCGCCGCCCGGGGACGCGAGCCGCTGGTGACACCCGCGCTGCTGCGCAAGCCCGCGTTCACCGTGGGGCTCGGCGGGATCGCGCTGTTCTTCGGCGGACTGGTCGGCAGTCAGCTCGTACTGACCCTCTATCTCCAGATCGGACAGCACTTCAGCGCCGGTGAGGCAGGTCTCGGCAATCTGCCGCTCGCCGTGGGGACCGCGATCGGCGGCGCGGTCAGCGGTGCGTTCCTCGCCGAGCGGATCGGCCGGGCGGTCCTGCAGATCGGCCCGCTCGTGCAGCTCGCGGGCGCCGGACTGCTCTGGTACGAGCTCGGCGCCGACGGATCGTTCTCCCTCTGGCACATCGCGCCCGGCGTGGCCGTCTCCGGGATCGGCGCGGGCATGGTGATCGCCGCCCTGTTCAGCTTCATCCTCGCGGCCGTCGACGACAGCGAGATCGGCTCCGCCTCCGGGGTGCTCACGGCGGTGCAGTCCATCGGCGGCTCGATCGGGGTGGCCGTCTTCGGATCGGTGTTCTTCGACCGGGCCGGAGCCGGTGAGTTCACCGCCGGCTACCGCCACGCACTGATCGCGCAGGCCTGTCTGCTGGTCGCCTTCCTGGCCATCACCCTCCTGCTCCCGAAGAAGGCACGGCCCGAGGGCGAGGAGCACGCGGGGCCGGGGGAGGGGGAGGACGCCAGGGGGTGACTGTCCCCGAAGCCCGAAACGCACGGCACCGGCCTCCCGGGGGCAGTCCCGGGAGGCCGGTGTGCGGGTACCCGTCCCCTCAGGCGGGCACCCGCAGGTGCCGCTTCCGCCGAGTGCCTGCCTCCTCCCGGGTGGCTCCGCGGGAGGTGAGCAGCCGGTCCGCGGCCAGCACGCCCGGACCGGAGAAGACGAGCAGGAGCAGCGTCCAGCAGAAGAAGACCGCCGCCTCGCCGCCGTTCTGGATCGGCAGCAGGCCCGCCCGCTGGTGGACGTCGAAGTACGCGAACGCCATGGAGCCGGAGCCCAGGCACGCCGCCGTCCTCGTACCGAGGCCGAGCGTCACCAGGATGCCGCCGGCCAGTTGGACGACGGCCGCGTACCACCCCGGCCAGGTGCCGGCCGAGAGCATCGGCCTGCCGAGGACGCCGAAGAGCGAGGCGATCCCGTGGCAGGTGAAGAGCAGCCCGATGACGATGCGGAACAGGCTGAGCACGTAGGGCCGGGCCTGCCCGAGGCGGGTGACCATCATGAGTAGCGCCTCTCCGTCAGCTGTAGACGCCGAACTCGTAGAGCGAGTAGCCGTATCCGGAGCCGCGGGCCGTGCCGTTGATCCGTACGTAGCGGCCCTTGCCGTTGACGTCGATGTCGTCGATGTCGCCGTCTCCGTCCGTCACCGACTTCACCGTCGTCCAGCTCTGCCCGTCCTCGGACGTCTGGATGTCATAGGCCTTGCCGAACGCCGGGTCCCAGGCGAGCTGTACGTGCTTGAAGCTCGTCGAGGCGCCGAGGTCGACCTGGAGCCACTGCGGGTCGCTCCAGTCACTGGCCCAGCGGGTGTCGAACTTGCCGTCCACCGCGTTGGCCGCACCGCACGGGCAGCCGCCCGTCGGGTCGGTCTGGAAGGTGGACGCCGTGGCGGCCTTGCCCTGGGAGACGTTGGTCCCGTCGACCTTCGGCGGGACCACCTTGACGGACCTGGTCTCGATGCCCTCGTTGCCGTGGCCGTCGGTGGCCTTCACATAGACCTTGTAGACGCCCGTCTTCTTCGGGGCCTTCGCGGTCAGGGTGCCGTCGCCGTTGTCCTTGGTCTCGGCCGGGACCAGCGCCTTGTTCTGGTCGACGTAGTTACTGCTGAACAGCACCTGGTAGGTGATCGCGTCACCGTCCGGGTCGCTGGTGCGGGTGCTGATCCGCACGTCGCCCCCGGTCGGGACGCCGGTGGTGGCTCCGTCCACCGCCATGTCCGTGATCACCGGCGGGGTGTTGTCGCCCGAGGTGTCCGCGCCGTACGCCTTCTTCACGGCGTAGTACGCGAGCCGCTTCTGGCCGCCGGGCAGCAGGTTGAACCAGACGCCGCCGAAGTCGTCCTCGACGCCGTAGTGGAACATCGTCGCGCCGAGCGCCACCCCGGTGTGACCGGTGACGCAGCCCCACGCCTTCTCGTACCCCTCGCCCTTGGCGACATCGGTCGGCTCGGCCGGCACGCCGTTGGCGTCGTCGTCGACCTCCCACTCACCGGCCGGGCCCGTCTCGGTGACGATGTAGGGCTTGTCGTAACCCCCCTTCTCCCAGTCGGACTTGATGTTGCACACCGCGTTGTAGGCGTTGACGGCGTACAGGTCGAGGTCGGGGGCGTTCTTCTTGTAGTACGGCCAGGCCCCGGTCCAGGCGTCGGTCGAGGTGACCGGGTGGTTCGGGTCGACCGCGTGGATCTTCTTCGCGACGTCGTTGACGAAGGTGGTGTAGGCGTTGCGCTGGGCCTCCAGCTCGTCACCGCCGTAACAGTTCTGCAGGCCGAGCGTCGACTCGTTGCCGACGTTCCACATCAGCACACCGGGGTTGTCCTTGTAGGTGTCGACCCACTTGGGGAACTCGGCGAGCATGTTGTTCTTGTACTCGGTGTCCGTCAGGTAGTTCACACAGCCGCCGCTGCCGGGGCCGCCGCCGGGCTGGAGCCAGAAGCCGGCGATCACCTTGATGCCGTTGGCCGCAGCCGTGTCGAAGAGCGGCTTGCTGGTGGCGTCGGTGCCCCAGGTGCGGATGGTGTTGACGCCCATGGACTTCACGTCGGGCATGTACTTCTCCGCGTCGGCGACCGAGGGGCCCCAGGTCAGACCCTTGACCGTATACGGCGAACCGTCCACCGTCAGCTGCCAGTCGCCCTGCGAACCGGTGACCTTCACGACGTTGCCGGCCGCCTGGGCGGCGGGCGCCTGCACGGCGAGCAGACCGCCGCCGAGCAGGGCCGCCGCCGCGACCGGGGCCACGAGGCGTTTGGCCCTGCGGGTGGGGGGACGGTGCATGTCTTGCTCCTTGCGGGTGGGGGGACTGGTGAGGGGGGCAGGGGCCCGCACGATCTTGGAGAGCGCTCTCCGGCGTGGGCCGAAAAAGGGCCCCTGATGGGGGGCGTACGGGCTACGGCAGTTCGTAGTTCTCGTCGAGCACCGCACCCGCCGCGGGGTGGTTCTCGTCGTAGCCGTGCGGGTCGCACTGGAGGCCGCCCTTGACGCAGTGGGTGACCATCGCGTCGAGGGTGGCGGCGTCCCACCCGTTCATGAAGTCGTAGTGGAAGGAGTAGCCGGCGCCGCTCGCCAGCTTCACCTGCGACATGTCACCGTTGACCGGCCAGGCCATCTTGAACTCGATCATCGGCAGCGCGACGGGGTGGTCGGCCGGGCAGGAGTTGTAGTTGGCGCCCCCCGCGACCGGGTAGGCCATGTGGCTCTTGTGGTCGGGCGTGTCCAGGTGGATGCCGTCCCAGCAACTGGGGGCCTGGAGACGCAGGTTGAGCTGGACGTCCTGGCGGTCCGGGCAGGTCGCCGGGAAGTCGTAGTTCTTGAAACTGTCACCGCACTCCCAGCCCTCGACCGTGCCCTTGAGGTTCTTGAACTCCTCCTTGGTCTGCATCGGGCTGCCGACGACGTACCGCAGTCCTCTGGGGAAGGGGCGGACGCTGGTGTAGTCGGTGACACCCGACTTGTAGTAGATGGTCTGGACGCCCTGGGGCAGGACCTTCTGGTCCCCGTTGAACAGGCTCGGCATCCAGTAGCCGGACTTGTCGCCGCCCGCCAGGCAGGTGGTGTCGCCCGCCTCCAGCGACGCGGTGGTGGTGTCGGCGTTCGTGGTCGTGTTGCCCATGAACGTGTGGTCATGGGACTTCCCGGGCTGACCCGGATAGACGATCGGATCGTCGGGGGCGGTGTGCGTCGGGGCGCACTTGGCCTGGAACTCGTGGAAGTAGGCCTGCGGCGGAACCGCCGTGGACGGGGTGACGCCGGTGACCGGCGGGTCGGCCATGATGTAGCCGTCGCCGTCCGGGTCGTCGCCCGAGGCCTTGGTGGAGTCGGCCATGCCGGGCATCCCGGGCATGGAGTACGCGGCGTTGTGTGCGGTGTGCGTGCCGGCCGCCGCGGCCGGCGTTTCGGGGGAAGCGTTCGCTGTCGCCGCGATCCCGGCGATCCCTGCCGTGGTCAGGCTCAGCGAGGTGAACAAGAGCAGTCCGGTGAGAGTTCTCGACCTCCGTGGCATGGAGACCTCCTGCTGCGTGGGTGGGGGTGCATGAGGTGGGAGAGCGCTCTCCCGCTCCGGAGTGTTCCGCCCCCGACAACAGCGTGTCAATAGTTGGTGAACGATCCCCGCCCCGTGCGGATTTGCCGGGCCGGGACGGGATGGCGAGGTGAAGGGCGGGTGACCTGCGAGGAGTTGACGAACGGCGGAAACGGGCGCCACCGATCCGAATCTCCGTCCGCCGGATCCCGTCGTCGCCCGGGCCGGCCGTCACCGGCGAGGCCCTGTGTCGTTGAGCCGCGTACCGGCGGAACCGTCCCAGCCGTACCGGACGTCATCGCCCCCACCGGAATCTTCAACGCCCTCTAGCGTTGGGCAAGTTGTGCCGTTGATCATGCGGGTCGAGTCGGGGGGAATACCGTCATGGGCGGGGACGAGCGTGGCGAGCGGGAGGACTACGTCGCGGGGGGTATCAAACCGCTCACCGAGTTCGATCCGGCGCGCATCGGTCCCTACCTGCTGCTGGGGCGCCTCGGGGCCGGCGGCATGGGGCGGGTGTTCCTCGCACGGTCGGACAGCGGGCGGACCGTCGCCGTGAAGGTGGTGCACGAGGAGCATGCGTCCGACGCGCGGTTCAGGGCCCGGTTCCGGCGGGAGATCGAGGCGGCCGGAAGGGTCGCCGAACGGTTCACCGCGCCCGTGCTCGACGCGGGGCCCGACGACGACCCGCCGTGGGTGGCGACCGGGTACGTACCGGGCCTCTCGCTGGAGCGGATCGTGCGGCAGCACGGACCGTTGCCCGCCGCTTCGCTGTACGCCCTCACCGACGGACTGCTGCACGCCCTGAAGGACATCCACGACGCGGGGATCGTGCACCGTGACCTGAAACCCTCCAACGTCATGCTGACCGTGGACGGGACCAAGGTCATCGACTTCGGGATCGCGCGGGCCCTGGAGACCTCCGTCGAGTCGCTCCTGACCAGCACGGGGATGGCCATCGGGTCGCCCGGCTTCATGTCGCCGGAGCAGATCCGGGGGGAGGCCGCCGGGCCGAAGAGCGATGTGTTCACGCTCGGGTGTGTACTCATGTACGCGGCGACCGGGCGGCTCCCGTTCGGCCACGGGGCCAGCAATGCGCACGTCGTCATGTACCGGATCGTGCAGGAGGAGCCGGATCTGGAGGGGGTCGAGGACGAGGCCTTCAAGTCGCTCATCGCACGCTGTCTGATCAAGGACGAGAAGCAACGGCCCGGTGTGGACGCGCTGCTGGCGGACACCGGTGGCAGCGAGCCGGCGGCGTCGCAGGGCGCGTGGCTGCCGCCTGACGTCGTCGCACACCTCGCGCGGCAGGCCGCCCAGCTGCTCGACGCCGAGGTACGGCCACTGCGGGAGGAGCCCGTGGACCGTGCGACGGCCGACCTTCGCCCGAAGGCCGCGCCGCCGGTCGCTCCCGGCCTCGCCCCGCAGGGCAATGCCGGGAAGCCGGTCGCTCCCGGCCTCGCCCCGCAGGCCGATCCGCCGGTTGCTCCTGACCTCGCCCCGAAGGGCAAGGGCTCCGCGGCGGAGCCGGGCGGGCGGCGCCCCCGTCGGCGACGCACGGTCATCGCCCTGCCTGTCGTCCTCGTCCTCACCGTCGGTGGCGCCACGATGGTGGTGCTCCAGCCCGGCTTCGGCGACGCGGAGGGGGCCCGCCCGCCGGCCAGCAGCGCGAGTCCCGCTGCTGATGGCAGCAACTCGCCGGGTAAGCCGGGCAGTTCCCCGTCCAAGAAGGAAAAGGAGAAGGGGAAGGAGGACGGGAAGGGCTCGGGTGGCACCGGAGGTTCCTCGGGGACGCCGGCGGAACCGTCACGCTCCGCGACCACGAACGGAGGGGGCTCCACCGGATCGGGTGGCTCGTCCACCGGGGCGCCCACCGGATCGTCCGGCTCGGCAACCGGATCGTCCGGCTCGGCAACCGGATCGTCCGGCTCGCCCACCGGCCCCACCGGCTCCGGCGGTGGAGGCTCTTCCGGGGCTGCTTCCGCACCCGCAGACTCCCCGCCGCCTGCCGTGAAGGGCTTCAAGGTGGAGTACACGAGTGACTGCGCAGGCCCGTGCTCCAGGCCGATCAAGGTGAGCTGGTCGTCGGCCGACCGGGCGTCCGGATACGACATCCACTACACCAACAAGGGCAGTTCGCTCATGAACAAGAACGTCGACACCAACTACCACACCGGCGGCACGAGCTTCCCGATCGGGGGCACGTACTCCCGCGACGAGATCTGCTTCTCGGTGCGCGCGACCAACAGGTACGGGGATTCCGCCTGGTCGGAGCCCTGGTGCGGGACGGTTCCCTACTAACGGCGCATCGACACTCGGTCCGGTCCGGTCCGGACCGGACCGCTGGCCCACCAGTCGATCCGCCGCACACCCCGAGCACTCATCCGCGCCCACGGCCCGCGATCGAGGGCAGCCCCTGGGTGCATCTGATTCTCGCGGGTCAGGGAGTGAGGGGCCGGTAGTAGTGGACGGCCTGATGGCTTGTGGGAAATCCGTACTGCACGTCCGTGAGCATGCGCAGGATGAACTCGCCCATGCCGCAGTCGAATCGCTCCCAGTCACCGAAGTCGTACTGCACGAGAACCGGCCAGTCGTCGGGGCCGGCCGCCCCGGTCTGCCAGACGAAGCCGATCTCCTGCTCGGACACCCCCCCAGCGCAGCAGCCCGTGCCGGGCCGGTTAGGGAGCATGCGGGCGCCACAGCTCGGCGGCACGCACGGCATCGCCCTGGGACCAGGCCACGAGGTCCATGCCCAGGTAGCCGGGGACGAGGAGGTCGACGTGGTCGAACGCCTCGCCGAGTATCTCCACCTGATCCGGACCGGGCAGAGAGCCGAGTGGGACCGGCGTCTCCTGGACCCCATTCCTACCGTCTCCTGGAAAGGCGACGTGGTCCTTCTCTCCCCGGAACTGGCCGACACCCAGGCTCCCGAGTACGACTCCTTCAGGGCCGGCAACATCCTCGAACAGCCGCTGGCCGAGATCCTCCGTGGTGCCCATCGGCTTCACTGCGTACGCGACTTCCTCATCGGTTCGGACCGCTGCCGGGCCGAATGTGAGTTCTTCGGCTTCTGCCGCTGAGCCCAGGCCGCCAACCGCTACTTCGAGAACGGCAGCCTGAAGACCACCGAGACCAACTACTGCCGTGTTTCCCGGCAGGCCCTGGTCACGGCCCTATCCACCTTGGCATCGAAGGAGACGGCTGCACGGGCAACGTTCTCTCGCAGCCCCGAGGCCTCTCTTCGCTCAAGCAGATCGTCATCGACCGGGCCCAGTCGCTGCAACTCGCCGAGGCGCTCATGGCTGAGCTGGAGGTGACCTTCGGCGAGGACCTCGACGATCAGTAGCCCACCTGTCCTCGGGAGGCATAGCCATGGGCCCGAAACTCGTATTCGACACCTTCGACGACATACGTGGCCGGTGCGCCATCGCACCGATCCGGCAGGCCGGCAACGAGCCCGGCTACGACGACGGCGCCACCGCGAACAGCCGGGACCCGCAGCGCATGGCCGAGGCAACCGTGTCTCTACAGGGCGGATCCCCTACGACGGCCGAGGCTTCGTGGGAAGCGACCTGTTTCGCTCTTCGTCCCCACTTGGTTCGCGCCCGGCCGTCTGAGTGGGCTCGCCGGGCTTCGTCAGTTGGAGCGTTCCACCCGGGGCGGTGTCCAGGTGCCGTCCAGGATGGCCTGCTGGGGCCAGTAGGCGCGGATGTACAGGGAGAACGCGTCGGCCGGCGCAGGGAGCCAGTTGGTGGCCGGGGCGCCGTCGGGCAGGGAGTTGCCGACGTACAGGGTCAGAGACCCGTCCGCGCCGTACGCGAGGTCGGGGTTCTTCGTGCCCAGGGAGTACCTGCCGAGATCGTTCTCGGCGTAGAAGTGGTGTTTGTTGTAGAGCGTCACCGAGAAGAAGCCGTTGACCGGCGGCAGAGCGCCCGCTCCGAACCGCACCGTGTAGGTGTGGGTGCCGTCCAGCTGGATGCCGTCGGCGTCGGTGTCGGTGAAGATGTACTTCGTCTCCTGCGGCGCGTTCTCGAACATGTTCGAGCGTGCGAGGGCGGTGCGCGTGAGGTAGTCGGTGCCGAACGCGGAGTTGTTCGTCGGGGAGAACCAGTTGTTCCCCGCCGAGGGACCGTTGTACTCCCAGCGCAGAAGCGGAGTGATGATTTCCTGCTCGGCCTCGTGGGCCACCTCGATCAGCGCCTGCTTGACGTCCGGTGAGGCGGCGGCAGCGGAGAGCAGGACCCGGAACTGCTGGTACAGCGCCTCCTCGCCGGGCAGCGGCGGGACACTGTCGAGGACCTCGGGCAACTGGTCGAAGAACTTGGCCGGATCAACCCACCGGATCTCGCCCTCGCCCGCGGCTTCGGGAACGGGGAAGGTGGGAACATTCGCCCAGTCGTCGCTCTTCATCGTTCCGTCGAACTGGTCCAGCGGGTAGATCGTGACGTAGGGCAGCAGCTCCATGACCTTCGCGCGGTCCTCGGGCGTGTCCTCGATGAAGACGCGCGGGCAGAACGCGGCCAGAGCCGTCGTGGACCGGAACGAGCCGGTGATCTGCTCGGGCAGTTCACCCTCCCAGTTCGGGCCGACCACTGCGTAGAAGCCGGGTTTGGTGCCGTACTGCTTGCCCATCTGGGCGAACGAGTCCGTGCGGTGGTCCCACGCGGCCGCCACCCAGAACCTGTCGCCGAAGTCGGGAATCTGGAATACGGCCGGCTGCTCGTCCAGACTGCCGAACCCGAACCCGTACAGGACGTCTTGATTGGTGCATGCCACGAAGCGCTGCCCTGCCGGGATGTAGTCCGTCATCATGCACACCCGGCCCAGCGGTGCGTTCGGCAGCACACCGCCCCGCAGCCCTGGCTCCGGCACGGACGTCAGCGCGGTACGGCGATTGATCATCGAGACCATGGGCCAGCCCCACACATAGGCGACGCGTCCCACCGCCCGCACGAACGACTCCGGCATCCGGGTGCGTGACTCAGTACTCGCGAGATCAGAAGACATCGGTACCTCTTTCCAGCTCTCCGTACACCCGAACAGCTCGGACGCTAGCCGAGCCGTGCTGGACCAGCTATCGGGCTTAACCCAACCGGGGGAACCGGAGGCGGCAGGTCTGTTCCCATGCCCCGGCTCGGGGGTGGGCACTGTCGATGAGCGTCATCTTCGCGCCGTGTGCTCGACAAAAGGGGCGCCGGTACCGGCCCGTCGCCGGTCGACCGGCGGAAGACGGGCAGCCGGCGCCACCTGGTCTGCGACGGACTCGGGGTCAAGGCCCATCGCCCCATGGAACGTCTGACGCACGACGGATCGACCAGCGGCATCGGAGCGAGCTCCGTGGCTGCCTTCTGGCTGGGACAGCCGAAGAATCCTCGGGACGGCGTCCCCGTCCCCAGGCACAACGCGGCCGTGCCGGCCAACGGTTCGAGCCATCACGCCACGCCCCGCCCCCGCCACCGCGCTCAACTCGTATGCAGCATCAGCCCGATCCCCACCACCATCAGCCCCGCCGCCGCGATCCGCGGTGCGCCGAAGCGTTCCTTGAAGAAGACGGTCCCGATCGCCGCGCCCACGATGATCGAGGACTCGCGCAGCGCCGCCACCGGGGCGAGCGGTGCCCGGGTCTGGGCCCACAGGACGAGGCCGTACGCCGTCACCGACAGGGCCGCGCCGAGCAGGCCGCGTACCGCGTACGGGCGGAGCTGGGCGGGCAGCGCTGAGCGGCGGCGGCAGAGGGCGTAGAGGGGGATGGCGAGGCCTTCCAGGATCATCAGCCAGGCGATGTAGCCGAGGGAGCTGCCGGAGGCGCGTACGCCGACGCCGTCCACCGTCGTGTAGCCGGCGATGGCCAGACCGGTCGCCAGCGCGGCCAGGATCGCGGGCCACTGGGGGCGTTTGCCGGCGCCGCGGATGCCCCAGAGGGCGAGGCCGACCAGTCCCGCCGAGGCGACCGCGACGCCCGCCGTGGCCCAGCCGTCCGGGTGCTCGCCGACGAAGACGGCGGCCAGGACGGTGACCACGAGCGGGGCGGTGCCCCGGGCGATCGGATACATCTGGCCGAAGTCGCCCAGCGTGAACGACCGCATCAGCAGCAGCATGTACGCCACGTGCAGGGCGGCGGAGACGGCCAGGTAGGGCCAGGCCTGTGCCGCAGGCAACGGGACGAAGCAGGCGGCGGCCGCGCCGATCAGCAGACCGCCTCCGGAGATCAGGGTGAACGAGAGCAGCTGGTCCTTGATCGCATGGGCGATCGCGTTCCAGCCGGCGTGGGTGAAGGCGGCCGTCAGGACGGCTATGGCAACGAGCGGTGTCACGAGGTATCCGGGTTCCGGTCAGTGGGGACGGCGGCCGGTGAGGGCCTGCCAGCGTGCTTGGGCGGCGTCGAGCTCGTGGCGCGCCCTGGGGATGCGGGGGTCGCCGCCCTGGCGGGCGGTGATCTCGTCGAGACGGCGCCCGGCCTCGGACTGCCCGGTGGTGTCGTTCCGGGCACGGTCCAGCTCGGCCTCGGCCTCATCGATGAGCGTGGGCAGGTCCCGCTGGAACGCCCTGGCGATGTCCATGGCGTTGTGGACGTCGACGATGAACTTGCGGACGTACTCCTCGCCGAAGTGCTCCAGGTGATAGGTCACCAGGTGCCGGCGTCCGGCCGGGTCGGTCACGTAGATGTGGGCGGCCGTGAGGGTGTGGTCGGAGCGGACAGTGATCCCGGCCAGCGGAAGGTCGCCGCTCCACTCCTCGGTGCGCACGGCGAGAACGTGCTGGTAGAGGCAGAGGTTGCCGAGCTCGTCGAGGAATCCGCCGCGGTCCGGACGGTGCAGATAGACAACTCGCTCCTCGGCCTTGCGTACCCGGTGCCGGTGGGCGGCGTCGGCGGTCAGGGCGGCGGCCCGCGCGCCGGACAGCTCCTTGACCGCGGCCCGCTCCAGCTCGCGCAGGGCGTCCCGCGCGGTGTCGAGGTCGTGCCGCGCGGCGGCGTGTTCCTGGCCGAAGGCGAACCGCAGGCCCCCCGGGTAGCGGCGGAGCCGCCGGCCGGCCACGGCTGCGACGGCCAGCACGAGCAGCAGTATCCAGCCGATGATCATGGCCCTTCCCCCTGTACCGCAGACGGCTTCTCCGGGACCGGACCGATGGCGCCGCGTCCGGTCCCGCCTCGACGACTATCGGGAAACCGGACTGCGGCCGTCAACTTCATTGGCCTGCGGCCCCTCGTCTCCCGGCCACGGGTTTCCGCCCCCTGGTCTCCCGCCCTCTGGTCTCCCGCCCCCTGGTCTCCCGGCCACGGGTCACGGCCCCGCGCGCAGGACCTCCGCGACGACCGGGCCGGCCGCGGTGCCGCCGTGGCCGCCGGACTGGACGAGGGCCGCTGCCGCGAGATTGTTGCTGAAGCCGGTGAACCAGCTGTCGGAGGTGGCGTGCCCGTCGATCTCGGCCGAGCCGGTCTTGCCGCCCTTGAAGCCGCCCACGCCCGCCATGGCGGCGGTCGCCGTACCTTCCGGTTTCGTGGCGGTGTAGTTCAGCATCTCCCTCAGCTGCGCCGACACCCCGCCCGGCAGTGGGCTCGCGGTGGCGAAGGTCCGGTTGTCCAGGTCCTTCGGGACGATGTAGGGCTGAAGGAACTGGCCGTGGACGGCGGTGGCGGTGATGGACGCCATGTTCAGCGGGTTCATCCGGATCTTGCCCTGGCCGATGTACGAAGCGGCGGTCTCCGCGCCCTGTGACGCGGGCACCTCGCCGTCCCATGTCTGGATGCCGGTCTGCCAGTTGCGGCCTATCCCGAAGTACTGCGAGGCCTCGTTGCCGAGCGCCGTATCGGCCTTGCCGGCCTTGTCCAGCGGGCCCACCGGCTTGATGAACGCGGTGTTGCAGGACCGGGCGAAAGCCCTCTTCAAGGTGGCGTCCGGCATGGAGAAGTTCTCCAGGTTGTGGAACGGCACGCCCATCCACGTCACCTGCGGCTCGCACGCGACCGGCTCGTTCGCGCTGCCCAGCCCGTTCTGGATGATCATCGCGGCGGTCACGATCTTCATCGTCGAGCCGGGGGCGACCGTGGCCAGCCGGGCGGCGTCGAAGTTGTCCCGACGGTTGTTGGCGATGGCCCGGATCGCACCGCTCGACGGCTCCACAGCCACCACGGACGACTTGTCGTACTTCTTCACGGCCTTCTCCGCCGCCGCCTGGATTCCCGGGTCCAGCGTCGTCTGCACCCGGCCCGGCTTCCCCTTGGCCAGGGTCAGCAGCGTCTTGTCCGCGCCGTCCGCGTCCGCGCTGTTGATCCACGTCTCGATGCCCGTGGTGCCGCCCGCCTCGGAGCCGTACTTCTTGCGCAGCTCGTCCAGGATGCCGCCCAGCGACGGGTACTTCTCCTTGCTGAGCACGTTGCCGTTGCGGTCGACCGCCTCGATCGACGCCGTCTTCGACTCGCCGGTCTCCAGCGACTCGCCCTTGCCGAGATCCGGATGGATGACGGAGGGCAGCCAGTCCACGAGCGGGTGGCCCGTGGTCAGTCCGCGCACCACGGTCAGCTCGGAGGCGTACGACCAGGCCTTCGTCTTCCCCTCGAACGAAACGGTCGCCTTCACCGTGTACGGCACCTTCGAGCCGATCGCCGGGCCGGGGGTGATCACGGCCCTGGTGACATGGACGGTGTCGCTGTAGCCGACCAGGGCCGGTTCCGCCTCGCCCTTGTTGTTGGTGAGCTGGGCCGCGACCTCCGCGTCGCCCTTCGCCCACGCCGCGAGGAACTTCTTCGACGTGTCGGCTGTCTCGGCCTTGGTGACCGGACCCGTCTTCACCTCCGTGGAGGTGGTCTTGCCGTCCCCGCCGCCCCCGACACCGCTGTCGCCCAGCCCGTCCAGGATGTTGTACGCCCCGTACCCCACCCCGCCGATCACGACCGCGAACACTCCGCCGACGATGCCGATCTTCGCTCCGCTGCGCATTCCTGCGTCCCCCTCCCCAGGAGGCCCCCTTGAACGTGTTCAAGGGGGCTGTTCCGGGAACTTTACGGGACGGTAGTGACAGGAGTACCGATTGTTATCGGAATGCGATCCGCCATGGCGTGAACAGACCGGTTAAATCCAGGTATCCAGCCACATGCGGTCCCGCCAGGAATCTTCCGGAATGGCGGTTCCGGTATACAGCGGCCAGAAGTAGATGAAATTCCAGACGATCAATAGAACCAGTACGCCCGCGGCGACTGCCCCCAATGTCCGGCGCCGTTCACCCGATGGATCGCCCTTCGCCAGGCCCAGTTCGTTTTTCGCCCCGGTGCCCGCCGCCGGACCCAGCATCGCGCCGATCATCATGGCCACCGCAAGGCACAGGAACGGCACGAACACGACCGCGTAGAAAAGGAAGATGGTGCGTTCCTGGTACAGGAACCACGGCACCCAGCCCGCGGCCACTCCGCAGGCGATCGCGCCCGCGCGCCAGTCACGGCGGAAGAACCAGCGCCACAGCACGTACAGCAGGGCGAAGCACGCGGCCCACCACAGCAGCGGCGTGCCGAGCGCCAGCACCTCGCGCGCGCACTTGCCGGTCGCCGAGTCGGTGCAGCCGTTCTGCTCCTCGTAGAAGTACGAGACGGGCCGGCCCAGCACGATCCAGCTCCACGGATTGGACTGGTAGGTGTGACCGGACGTCAGGTTCACATGGAAGTCGTAGACCTGGTTCTCGTAGTGCCACAGGCTGCGCAGCCAGTCCGGCAGCCAGGTCCAGCTGCCGCCCTTGCCGTCGGTCGCCGCCCAGTCCCGGTAGTAGCCGTGCCGCTCCGGGTCGTTGTGGATGATCCAGCCGGTCCAGGAGGCGAGGTACGTGAGGACCGCGACCGGCACCGTGGAGACGAACGCCGGCACCAGATCCCGCTTCAGCACCGCCTTGTACGGCTGCACCGCACCCGCGGTCCTTCGCGCGCCGACATCCCACAACACCGTCATCAGGCCGAACGCGACCATGATGTACAGCCCGTTCCACTTGGTGGCGAAGGCCAGCCCGAGCGAGATCCCGGCCGCGATCCGCCAGGGGCGCCAGCCGAGCCGCAGCCCCTCCGCGACCCCGGCGTCCGGCCGCAGCACGCCCTCCTCGTCCACCGGCAGCGCGGCCGCGAGCCGGCGTCTGGCCCAGTCGCGGTCGATCAGCAGGCAGCCGAACGAGGCCAGCACGAAGAACATCAGCACCAGGTCGAGCAGCGCGGTGCGGCTCATCACGAAGTGCAGCCCGTCCACCGCGAGCAGTCCGCCCGCCAGACAGCCCAGGAACGTCGAGCGGAACAGCCGGCGGCCGATCCGGCACAGCATCAGCACCGACAGCGTGCCGAGCACCGCGACCATGAACCGCCAGCCGAACGGTGTGAACCCGAAGATCTGCTCACCGATGCCGATGATCCACTTGCCGACCGGCGGGTGCACCACATAGCCCGGCTCGATGGGGATCTTCACCTGCGACGGATCGCTGAGGATCAGCTTGTCGACGTCCTTGGGCCACGAGCCCTCGTACCCCTGGTTGATCAGCGCCCAGGAGTCCTTGGCGTAGTACGTCTCGTCGAATATCACCGCGTGCGGGCTGCCCAGGTTCCAGAACCGCAGCACCCCCGCCACCAGCGCCACCAGGAGCGGGCCGCCCCACGCCGACCAGCGCACCAGCCGGTCGGCGAGCAGCGGGGGCACACCGAGCACCGCCCACAACTGGCTCCCGGGGCGGGTGTACGGCGGAATCAGCCGTTCCCGCAACCCGATACCGGGGCGCGGGGAATGGCCGAAGCGGCGCAGCCGCTGCTGCCAGGAAGTCGGCTCCGGGCCGTGCAGTTCCCCGGCGTCTTGGCCCTGCCGGGCTTCGGGCGCTGTACTCGTCACCGCGCCATCGTAGGGAACGCATCTGTGCGAACGCCGCCGCCCGTGCTGGGAGGATGGACGTTGTGACTGGAACGACTGGAACGCTGGTACTCGCAGGGACCCCCATCGGCGATGTGGCGGACGCCCCGCCACGCCTCGCCGCCGAACTGGAGACGGCCGATGTCGTCGCCGCCGAGGACACCCGCCGGCTGCGCCGGCTGACCCAGGCGCTGGGCATCCACACCACGGGGCGTGTCGTCTCCTACTTCGAGGGGAACGAGAGCGCCCGTACGCCCGAACTCGTCGAGGCGCTGCTGGGCGGCGCCCGGGTGCTGCTGGTGACGGACGCCGGGATGCCGTCCGTCTCCGACCCCGGCTACCGGCTGGTCGCCGCGGCGGTGGAGAAGGACATCAAGGTCACCGCGGTGCCCGGCCCCTCGGCCGTGCTCACCGCGCTCGCCCTGTCCGCGCTGCCGGTGGACCGGTTCTGCTTCGAGGGCTTCCTGCCGCGCAAGGCCGGTGAACGCCTCGGCAAGCTCCGCGAGGTCGCCGACGAGCGCCGCACCATGGTCTTCTTCGAGGCCCCGCACCGGCTCGACGACACCCTCGCCGCGATGGCCGAGGTCTTCGGCGCCGACCGGCGCGCCGCCGTGTGCCGGGAGCTGACCAAGACGTACGAGGAGGTCAAGCGCGGCCCGCTGGGCGAACTCGCGGTCTGGGCCGCCGAGGGCGTACGCGGCGAGATCACCGTCGTCGTCGAGGGCGCGGCCGACTCCGGGGCCGAGGAACTGGACGCCGATGAGCTGGTGCGCAGGGTGCAGGTGCGCGAGGAGGCGGGGGAGCGGCGCAAGGAGGCGATCGCCGCCGTCGCGGCGGCCGCCGGGCTGCCCAAACGCGATGTGTTCGACGCGGTCGTAGCGGCAAAGAACGCGGCTCGGACCGGCCCAGTGGACGGCAAAGGACTATCGTGAAAGGCAAAGCGCGAGCCGCGTACCGGCCCCTTTTGCCACGAGTAGGCCAAGACCGCTCCAACACTCGACAGGGCCTGGTGCGCTCCCGCCGGTAAAGGCGTCCACTGGATCCAGGACGCATTCTCCGGAGTGCTTGTCCGGCGGACAAGAGGAGCAGGCATGAGCGAGATCGCAGCAGCCACCGTGCACGAGGCGTATGCCTTCGCCTGCATGAGGTGTGGATACGGCTGGGAACAGGCCTATGAAATAGAGCACCACGTCGACGCTTCCCACAACGCATTCGTGGTCTACAAGGCGGACGGCGAGCGCGTGCCCTCGCCCCTTTCCACGCCGACGTGCACGAACTGCGGCGGACATGTCGTACGGATCATGCGGGCGGGCCGGGTCTCGACGGTTCAGCGACTGCTCCAGAACCGCCCGGCCGCCGCCGACACCGACGTCCAGGAGCGGGAGCGGGAGAACGAGCCCGTGGCCGCCACCGCGGCGCCGGCCGCCGGACACCACTGGCACCTCTCCGACCTGCTGCACCCGTTCCGCAAGTGAGGCCCACGCGGTGAGGCCCACGCGGTGAATCCGGCGCGGTGAGAGCCCCGGCCACGGTCCTCGTACGATCGTGGCCATGAGCCGTACCGAAGCCCCGCCGCTGCCCGAACCCCTCCGGGTGCCGGTCGCCGATTCGCACACCCACCTGGACATGCAGGACGGCACCGTCGAGGAGGGCCTGGCCAGGGCCGCCGCGGTGAACGTGACGACCGTGATCCAGGTGGGCTGCGATGTGAAGGGCTCGCGCTGGGCCGCCGAGACGGCCGCCGCGCACCCGAGCGTGTACGCGGCCGTCGCCCTGCACCCCAACGAGGCGCCGCGGATCGTGCACGGGGATCCGGATGGCTGGTCGCGGCAGGACGCCCGTGAGGCCGGCGGCACGGCCGCGCTCCACGAGGCGCTCGCCGAGATCGACGCGCTGGCCGCACTCGACCACGTACGCGGCGTCGGCGAGACCGGACTCGACCACTACCGGACCGGCCCCGAGGGCATGGCGGCGCAGGAGGAGTCCTTCCGCGCCCACATCGAGATCGCCAAACGGCACGGCAAGGCACTCGTCATCCACGATCGCGAGGCGCACGCGGATGTGCTGCGCGTTCTCGCGGACGCGGGCGCCCCCGAGCGGACCGTCTTCCACTGCTACTCCGGCGACGCGGACATGGCCCGGATCTGCGCGGACGCCGGGTACTTCATGTCCTTCGCGGGCAACATGACGTTCAAGAACGCCCAGCCGCTGCGCGACGCCCTGGCCGTCGCGCCCATGGAACTGGTCCTGGTCGAGACGGACGCGCCGTTCCTCACCCCCGCCCCGTACCGCGGACGGCCTAACGCGCCGTACCTGATTCCGGTCACGCTGCGCGCCATGGCGGAGGTCAAGGGCGTCGACGAGGACACCCTGGCGTCGGCGATCGCCGGCAACACGGCTCGCGCGTTCGACTACTGACCCCGGCGGCCGCGACAGCGGGTAGTCGCGCCGCCTTGGAGAGTGACACCCGCTCCGCTATCGTCCCGGGCGCCAGAGGCCGCAAGAGTGAGCCGGTCCGGTACGGATCTTCTGGAGCGAGCGTCGTGAGCAATTCGCAGGGCAGTCACCGCGCGGCACGCGGCAGGGGGCGTACGGCGGACACGGCGGCGCGCGGCGGTGGGAGCGCGGCGGCGCGCGGCCCCGCCACCGTCGTCGTCCCGGGCCCCTCGCCCGTACCGCTGCACGAGGAGCTGACGCTCACCGCGTGGCCGCTGCGCGCGCCGACCGCCGTGGACCTGCCGACGGGCCTCGCCGCACCCGCTCCCGGCCCGGCCGCCACCGCGCGGGGCCGCGCCGCCCAGGCCCCCACCGTCGCCGCCCTCGCCGTGCCGGTGCCCGGCGGCCGGGCCGGGGCGCGGCGGGCCGCACGGCGGCGCCGGGTGCCCGTGGGCCCCGAGCAGCTGCGCAGGCTGGTCCCGCAGGCCCTCGTCGTCGCGTTCCTCGCGGGCGGCACCACCGCGTTCGTCGCCGAGGACAAGGCGGTGACGCTGGACATCGACGGGGAGCAGCGCACCCTGCACACGTTCGCCGACGACGTCGCCGGGCTCCTCGCCGAACAGGGCATCGACGCAGACGGCCCCGCGACGGTCTCCCCGGACCCCGGCAGCGGCCTCGGCGACGGGGACGAGGTCACCGTCCGCAGCCGGCGCCCGGTGACGCTCACGCTCGACGGGGTGCGGCGCCGTGTCTGGACGTCCGAGCACACGGTCGGCGCCGCCCTGCGCCGGCTGGGGGTGCGGGCCGACGGCGCCTACCTCTCCGTCTCCAGGGCCGCGCCGATCGGCCGGAGCGGGCTGACCCTGGACGTACGCACCGAACGCACCGTGACCGTGATGGCCGACGGCCGCGCGCACACCGTCCGCACCAACGCGGCCACCGTCCGCGAGGCCGTCACCCGGGCCGGTGTCACGCTGCGCGGCGAGGACACCACCTCCGTGGCCCCGGACAGCTTCCCGCGCGACGGCCAGACCGTGAAGGTGCTCCGGATCACGTCCGCCCTCGTGGTGCGCGAGGAACCGCTGCCGTACGCCGTGGAGCGGTCCGGGGACGGATCGCTGGCCGCCGGTACCGAGCGGGTCGAACGGGAGGGGCAGGACGGTTCGCGCCGCGTCATGTACGCCCTGCGGACCGTCAACGGCGTCCGGCACAAGCCCCGGGTGCTGGCCACGGAGCTCGTACGGGAACCGGTCAGCCGGGTCGTACGGGCCGGCACCGGGCCGCGCCCGGCCAACCGGGCGAAGAAGCTGTACGTGCAGCGGGGGCGGCCTGAACGGTCACCCGGCGGTCGTACGCTTAACGGGTGAGCACCACAGAGCCCGACGCCCTCCTGGGCCCCGCAGAAATCCGCGAGCTGGCCGCGACGCTGGGCGTACGCCCCACGAAGCAGCGCGGCCAGAACTTCGTCATCGACGCCAACACGGTCCGCCGGATCGTGCGCACCGCGGAGGTCCGGCCCGACGACGTGGTGGTGGAGGTCGGCCCGGGGCTGGGCTCGCTGACCCTGGCGCTGCTGGAGGCGGCCGACCGGGTCGTCGCCGTCGAGATCGACGACGTTCTGGCGGCCGCGCTGCCGGCCACGGTCGCCGCCCGGATGCCCGAGCGCGCCGACCGCTTCACGCTCGTCCACTCCGACGCGATGCTCGTGCGCGAACTGCCGGGCCCGCCGCCGACCGCTCTGGTCGCCAACCTTCCGTACAACGTCGCCGTGCCCGTCCTGCTCACCATGCTCGACCGTTTCCCGAGCATCGAGCGGACCCTGGTCATGGTGCAGGCCGAGGTCGCCGACCGGCTGGCCGCCCGGCCGGGCAACAAGGTCTACGGAGTGCCGTCGGTGAAGGCCAACTGGTACACGGACGTCAAGCGCGCCGGCTCCATCGGCCGCAAGGTCTTCTGGCCCGCGCCGAACGTCGACTCCGGGCTCGTCTCGCTGGTCCGCAGGACCGAACCGGTGGCGACCACGGCGAGCAAGGCCGAGGTCTTCGCGGTCGTCGACGCCGCCTTCGCCCAGCGCCGCAAGACGCTGCGGGCGGCCCTGTCCGGCTGGGCCGGCTCCGCGCCCGCCGCCGAGGCCGCACTGGTCGCGGCCGGCATCTCGCCGCAGGCCCGCGGCGAGGCGCTCACGGTCGAGGAGTTCGCCGCCATCGCGGAGAACAAGCCGGAGCCGTCCGCATGAGCGCGAGTGTCACCGTCCGGGTACCGGCCAAGGTCAACGTCCAGCTCGCCGTCGGTGCCGCGCGCTCCGACGGCTTCCACGACCTCGCCAACGTCTTCCTCGCCGTCGGCCTGTACGACGAGGTCACCGTCACCCCGGCCGAAGCCCTGCGCGTCACCTGCTCCGGCCCCGACGCCGCCCAGGTCCCGCTGGACGCCACCAACCTCGCCGCCCGCGCCGCGATCGCCCTGGCCGGCCGGTACGGCATCGCACCCGATGTGCACATCCACATCGACAAGGACATCCCCGTCGCGGGCGGAATGGCGGGCGGCAGCGCGGACGGCGCCGGTGCCCTCCTGGCCTGCGACGCGCTCTGGTCGACCGGAGCGTCCCGTGCGGAGCTGCTGGCCATCTGCGCCGAGCTGGGCAGCGACGTGCCGTTCAGCCTGGTCGGCGGGGCGGCCCTCGGGGTCGGCCGCGGCGAGCGGCTGACCCCCCTCGAGGTCGGCGGCACCTTCCACTGGGTCTTCGCGGTCGCCGACGGCGGCCTCTCCACCCCCGCCGTGTACCGCGAGTTCGACCGGCTCACGGCGGGGACGCACGTGCCCGAGCCCGCCGCGTCCGCCGTCCTCCTGGACGCGCTGCGCACCGGCGACACCACCGCACTCGCCGGCGCACTGAGCAACGGCCTCCAGCCGGCCGCCCTGTCCCTGCGGCCCTCGCTGGCCGGCACCCTCACGACGGGCACCGACGCGGGCGCACTGGCCGCACTGGTCTCCGGCTCCGGACCGACCACCGCGTTCCTGACCGAGGACGAGGCGTCGGCCCGCAAGGTCGCCGACGCGCTGCTCGCCTCGGGCGCCTGCCGCAACGCCCGCATCGCGTCGTCCCCGGCGCCGGGGGCCACGCTCCGCTGACCGCGATGCCCCGGCCCGGATCATCCGGGCCGGGGTAACGCTGACGCGGCCCGCTCAGCCCAGCCGCACGCTCTGCTTCGCCAGCTCGAACGCCGGGAGCATGCCCTTGTGCTCCTGCGCGTCCAGTCCGCCCAGGTGCACCACGACCGGTCCGTCCGGTGTGGGGACGGCGAAGGCGCGTGCCGGGCGGGACTCCTCCATGATCTCGCTGTAGACGGTGTAGCCGACCTCGGTCACGGACAGCTTCCCGGCCGTGGACCGGGTGTACGTGATCTTCGAGGCGTTCTCGTCCGCCTGCACGAAGCCCTCCAGCGCCTGGCGCGGGGTGCTGCCCTTGTCCTTGCTCTGCCACACCCGCAGGAACCCGATGTGGCCCGCGGGCTTCGCGTCGATCTCGCAGACCACGGTCACCGGGCCCTGCTCGGTCAGCGCCGCGAACTCGGAGCCGGGATCGGCGGCGACGGCCTTCGCCTTCCAGCGCCGGGCCAGGTCGAAGGAGACCGGGAGCTCGCAACCGGAACCCGGACCCCCGACGGTCCCGCCCTTGGCCGCCGTCTTCCCGGCCGTCTTCCCCGCCGCCGCGCCGCCCGGCCGCGCACCCGTCCGCGCGTCGTCGTCCGGCTCCGGCGAACAGCCGGCCAGTGCCCCCGCGACCAGCAGTACGGGCACCAGCCCGCGAACCGTACGACCCACCATGAAGTTCCCCACCCCAGTGCACTGCGGGACCCGCCCCCGGGTCTTGATCATTTCGCGCAAGGTACCGCACGGCCACGGCCGCGCGGATGCCCCGTCCCGCACGGGTGAGCGGGCGCTCGTACGGAGCGCCGCGCCGTGGCGACTACCCTGAAGGTCAGTGTTCTCCTTCGAGCTGGAGCGTTTGTGGCCGTCAACCTCGTCAATGTCGAGCAGGTCAGCAAGGTGTACGGCACCCGTGCGCTGCTCGACGGTGTGTCCCTCGGTGTGTCCGAGGGGGACCGGATCGGTGTCGTCGGCCGTAACGGGGACGGAAAGACGACCCTCATCCGGATGCTCGCCAAGCTGGAGGAGGCGGACACCGGCCGCGTCACCCACAACGGGGGACTGCGCCTCGGGGTCCTGACCCAGCACGACTCGCTGGACCCGAAGGCCACCATCCGCCACGAGGTCATCGGCGATCTCGCCGACCACGAGTGGGCCGGCAGCGCCCGGATCCGCGATGTGCTGACCGGACTCTTCGGCGGCCTCGGCCTGCCCGGCTTCGAGCACGGCCTGGACACCGTCATCGCCCCGCTCTCCGGTGGCGAGCGCCGCCGGATCGCGCTGGCCAAGCTGCTCATCGCCGAGCCGGACCTGATCGTCCTCGACGAGCCGACCAACCACCTCGACGTCGAGGGCATCTCCTGGCTGGCCGGACATCTGCGCGCCCGCCGCTCCGCACTCGTCTGCGTCACCCACGACCGGTGGTTCCTCGACCAGGTCTGCACCCGCATGTGGGACGTCCAGCGCGGCAGCGTCCACGAGTACGAGGGCGGCTACAGCGACTACGTCTTCGCCCGGGCCGAACGGGAGCGGATCGCCGCGACCGAGGAGTCCAAGCGGCAGAACCTGATGCGCAAGGAGCTGGCCTGGCTGCGGCGCGGCGCCCCCGCCCGTACGGCCAAGCCGCGCTACCGCATCGAGGCGGCCAACGAGCTGATCGCCGACGTGCCGCCGCCGCGCGACACCAGCGAACTGATGAAGTTCGCCAACGCCAGGCTCGGCAAGACCGTCTTCGACCTGGAGGACGTGACCATCCAGGCCGGGCCCAAGACGCTGCTCACCCACCTCACCTGGCAGCTCGGCCCCGGCGACCGCATCGGTCTGGTCGGGGTCAACGGCGCGGGCAAGACCTCGCTGCTGCGGGCGCTGGCCCAGGCGGCCCGTACCCAGGGCGACGAGCAGCCCGAGACCGGGAAGATCGTCGTCGGCAAGACCGTCAAGCTCGCCTACCTCTCCCAGGAGGTGGCCGAGCTCAACCCGAACCTGCGGGTGCTGGAAGCGGTGCAGCAGGTACGCGACCGGGTCGACCTCGGCAAGGGCCGGGAGATGACCGCGGGCCAGCTCTGCGAGCAGTTCGGCTTCTCGAGCGAGAAGCAGTGGACCCCGGTCGGCGACCTGTCCGGTGGTGAGCGTCGACGGCTGCAGATCCTGCGTCTGCTGATGGACGAGCCGAACGTCCTCTTCCTCGACGAGCCCACCAACGACCTCGACATCGAGACCCTGACCCAGCTGGAGGACCTGCTCGACGGCTGGCCCGGGTCGATGATCGTGATCTCCCACGACCGGTTCTTCATCGAGCGGACCACCGACAAGGTGATGGCGCTCCTCGGCGACAGGTCGCTGCGGATGCTGCCGCGCGGCATCGACGAGTACCTGGAGCGCAGGCTTCAGCTGGCCGAGGCGGCCACGCCCGCCGGGGCACCCGCGTCCGCAGGGTCCGGCGGGGCCCCCGCACCGGCGTCGGCCCTCTCGCCGCAGGCCGCGCGCGCGGCGAAGAAGGAGCTGCAGAAGGTCGAGCGGCAGCTCGAGAAGATGTCGACCCGCGAGACGACGCTGCACGCCCAGATCGCCGACAACGCCACGGACTTCGAGAAGGTCGCGAAGCTGGACGCCGAGCTGCGCGAACTGGTGACGGAGCGCGATGTGCTGGAGATGCGCTGGCTGGAACTGGCCGAGGAGGCCTGACCGCTGAGCGAGCGCCTGTCACACCGGCCGCGACGGCAGGTGTGACAGGTGTTGCAGGTGTGATCGTTGGGGTCTGTGGGGCGGGTGGTAGAAAGAAACCCTTGCCCGCACGACAGGCTTCAACGGAACAGGGGGACGGGCCGATGAGCCAGCCGCCCGGACAGCAGCCGCCGCAGGGTGAGTTCGGAGCACCGTACGACCCGGCGTCAGGGGCGCACCCGCAGCCGGCCGGCCCGTACGGACAGCCGCAGCCGCAGCCCGGACCGTACTCACAGCCCGCGCCGCACCCGCAGCCGGCCGGCCCGTACGGCGCGCCCGCCCAGCCCGGCCCGTACGGACAGCCGCAGCCCGGGTACGGCTACCCGGGTGCGCCGCAGCCCCATCAACAGGAGCCCCACCAGCAGCCGTTCCACCAGCTGCCGGCCCATCAGCAGCCGGCCCCGCAGTACGGCGGGCCGCCGCAGTACGGCGGGCCGCCGCAGGGCGGGGGCCGGTTCCGCGGCCGGACCGGGATGGTCATCGGCGCGGTGCTCGCGGTGGTGCTCCTGGCCGGCGGAGGCATCTGGTTCGCCACCGGCGGGAACGGCAAGGGCGGGAAGCCCGAGGCCGGCCCGAGCCACGGTTCCGCGCAGCCGCCCGCCCCGCCCTCGCCCACGGGCAAGGACAACGGCAAGGGCGGCAAGGAGGACGAGAAGATCAGCCCCGCCGCCGAGGCCGCCACCGTCAACTCCAAGCGCAAGGCGGGCGAGGCGAAGGTCCTCTGGCTCCAGAAGGGCGGCGTCGACCTGCCGCGCAACGGCTCGGACGTGTTCGGCCCCTGGATAGCCGGCGACACCATCGCCAAGGCGATGTACTACACGGTCAGCGGCTACTCCGTCGCCGACGGCACGCTCAAGTGGAGCCTGCGGCTGCCCACCGTCATGTGCGCGGCGCCCTCGCAGCCCACCGCCGACGGCAAGATCGTGCTCGGCATCAATCACAGCACCGCGCCCGACGCGGAATGCGACACGCTCCAGATGGTGGACCTCCGGACGGGCAAGGCCGGCTGGCGCACGTCGTACGTCCGCGAGGGCGTCTGGGACGGGCTCTCCGACCTCGCGATGTCGATCAACGGGGACACCGTGACCGTGGGCCGCACCAGCCGGTCCGACGCCTTCCGGGTCAGTGACGGCAAGAGGGTGTTCGGGAAACTGCCGGGAAACTGCCAGCCGTTCGGATTCGCCAGCGGCCCCCTGGCGATCGCCGCGACCAGCTGCCAGACCGCCGCGGACGACCACAAGGAACAGCAGGTGCAGCGGATCGACCCCGCCACCGGCAAGGTGCTGTGGACGTACAAGGTCAAGAAGGGCTGGCAGGTCGATCAGTTCTACTCGGTCAGCCCCCTGGTCGTCTCGCTGAAGCAGCCGGACAAGTGGGGCATCCTCGTGCTCAACTCCGACGGCACCTACCGCACCCAGCTCTCCGGCGGTCCGGGCGACTACGCGCCCATGTGCGACTCGGAGCTGAGGACGCTGGGCCAGAACCTCGACAACTGCGTGGGTGTGACCTCCGACGCGGACACGCTCTACATGCCGACCAAGTCCACCGAGGGCAAGGACGGACCCGGGAACAAGGTCGTCGCCTTCAGTCTGACCTCCGGCAAACCCCGGTGGACGGCGGCCTCCCCTGCCGGGCAGCCCGTCGTGCCCCTGCGGGTGGCGGGCGGCAAGCTGCTGATGTACGTGGAGCCGGCCAAGAACAAGGGGGGCGGCATCGCCTCCCTCCCGTCCGGCGGCGGCACTCCGGAGATGGTGCTGCGGCACCCCGCGTCGGGCTCCTCCCTGGAGCGCGGCTTCTTCGACCCGCGCATCGCGTACGTGGGAGGACGCTCCTTCCTCATGCAGAACACGATCAGCGGCGTCGAGGACGGGGACGAGGAGGAGATGCGGTCGATGGTGGCCTACGGGAACTGACGGCCCGGGGCATAACGGCGGCATCACGGGGCGGTTCTCCCTTGGGAACAGGGGCGGACCGAACCGGGGCCGGTCAGGGGGCGGGTGGTAGAAAGAAGCCCCGCTCGACTGACGTAACACTGCGGGATCCATGCCCGATTCGCTCCATTTCGCTGGAATTCAGGCGGTCTTGACCGGCCCTTGGATCCCCGGCGCGATCGCGGGGGAGTCCGGAACGGGCACAGGACCGCACGAAGGGGGACGCGCTGATGACCCAGCCGCCCAGCCAGCAACCGCCGCAGGGAGGCTTCGGCGCTCCGCAGGGGCCGCCGCACGGGGTCCCGCAGCCGCCCCAGGGCCCGCCGCAGACGCCACCGCCGCCCGGGCAGCCGCCCCAGGCCCCCGCCGCTGCGCCGACCCCGCCGCCCACTCAGCCGGGGTACGGCTACCCGCAGCAGCCCGGTCCGTACGCCCAGCAGCAGCCGGGACCGTACGCCCAGCAGCCCGGCCCCTACGGCCAGCAGGCGCAGCCCGGTCCGTACACCCAGCAGCAGCCGGGGCCGTACGCCCAGCAGCCGGGGCCGTACGGGCAGCCGACGCAGCCCGGTCACGGCTTCCCACAGCAGCAGTACCCCGGCGCACCGGCTCCGGCCGGCTCCGGTGGCGGTGGCGGTGGCGGCTTCTTCAAGGGCAAGCCCGTGGTGGTCATCGGTGCCGCGGTAGCCGCACTGCTGGTCATCGGCGGCGGCGTCTTCTTCGCGACGAGCGGTGGCGACGACGACAAGAAGCCCGTCGCGAAGAAGAGCGGCGACGTCCAGAAGCCGACCACCTCGCCCTCCGTCGACGAGGGCGACGGCAACGGCACCGGCCGTGAGGGCAGCGACGACCTGAACGGCGGGCGCAAGCCCGGCGAGGCGAAGGTCCTCTGGCTCCAGAAGAACGACGTCGACCTGCCGCGCAACGGCTCGGACGTGTACGGCCCGTGGATCGTCGGCGACACCGTCGTCAAGGGCATGTACCGCACGGTCTCCGGCTTCTCGGTGGCCGACGGCAAGCAGAAGTGGACGCTGAGGACGCCCGCGGACATCTGCTCCGCACCGTCGCAGACCACCGCCGACGGCAAGATCGTCATCGCGGTCAAGAACGGCACGACCGACAAGGCCGACTGCTCCGTGCTCCAGCTGATCGACCTCAACACCGGCAAGGCCGGCTGGAAGACGGAGATCAAGAGCAGCGGGCTCTTCGACATGATGACGGACATCTCGCTGGCCATCAGCGGCAACACCGTGACGGTCGGCCGCACCGGCGCCTCCAACGCGTTCCGCGTGAGCGACGGCAAGGAGCTGTTCGGCAAGCGGGACGGCACCTGCCAGCCGTTCGCCTTCGCGGGCGGCCCCAAGCTCATAGCCGCGACCAGCTGCCGCACCGACGACGTCGAGAACCCGCAGCACGAGATCGAGGAGATCGACCCGAACACCGGCAAGCCCAAGTGGACCTACAAGCTCGCACGCGGTGTGGAGGTCGACAAGGTCTACTCGGTGAGCCCGCTTGTCGTGTCGTTGAACAAGGGCAGCGGCGACAGCAAGAAGTGGAGCATCGTCGCGTTCCGGGAGAACGGCACGCTCCGCTCCCAGATCATCAGCGACAAGGGTGACAAGTTCGCGCCCAACTGCGGCAGTGCCTTCTCGATCTTCGGTCAGCACCTCGACGGCTGCACCGGTGTCGCGGCCGACGCCAACACCTTCTACATGGCGACGCAGGACGACACCAGCGGCTCCGCCCGCACCAACCAGGTCGTCGCCTTCAACCTGAACACCGGTAAGACGAAGTGGAAGGCGAAGGCCCCGGCCGAGCAGACCATGAGCCCGCTGGGGATGGAGGGCGGCAACGTGCTCCTCTATGTGAACGCGGGCTACAGCAAGGGCGGCGGGATCGCCACCCTGGCGCCGACCGGCGGCACCCCGAAGATGCTGCTGCAGCACCCGGCCTCGACCTCTGCGATCGAGAGCTCGTTCTGGGACGCGAAGGTCCTCTACGCGAACGGCCGTTCCTTCATCGCGAGCGGGCGGGTCAGCGCGAGCAACGACAAGGAAGAGCTGGAGACGAAGACCATGATGGCCTTCGGCAAGTGACGGCTCACCACGGCACCTGAAGGAACACGGCCGGCCGCGGACGGCAGCAGTCCTGCCCCGCGGCCGGCTCCGGCCCACCGACCGACTCCCTTTCCCCCCAGAGGTACGCGACGCCATGACCCAGCCGCCCCAGCAGCCGCCCAACGATCCGCCCCAGGGCGGCTTCGGCGCCCCGCAGGACCCCCCGCCGGGTGGGTTCGGCGCTCCTACGCCGCCGCCCGCCGACCCGTTCGGCAAGCAGCCGGCCACCCCGCCGCCGCCCCCGGGCGGATACGGCACCCCGCCGCCCGCGGGCCCGCCCCAGCAGCAGCCCGGCTACGGCTACCCGCAGGGGCAGCCGCCCACTCAGCCCGGGTACGGCTACCCGCAGGGCCAGCCCGGCTACGGCTACCCGCAGCAGCCGACGCAGCAGGGCTTCGCCGGCTACCCGACCGCCCCGATGCAGCAACAGCAGCAGGGCTACGGGTACCCCACCGCCCCGATGCAGCAGCAGCCGTACCAGCCGCCGCAGCAGGGCGGGGACGGGCCGAAGAAGTTCTCCACCCAGGCGCAGATCATCGTCGCCGCGGTCGTCGCCGTGGCGCTGATCGTCGGCGGCGGGCTCTGGTTCGCCTCCAGCGGCGGTGACGACAAGAAGAAGGAGGAGGCCTCGTCCTCCTCCGGTACCACCGGAGGCGAGGGCAAGGGCGGCAAGGGCAACGAGGTCGGCGGCGGCGGCAAGGAGAAGGCCCCCGCCAACACCGCGTCCTCGACCGCCTTCCAGCTGCCGCTGCCCAAGGTCACCGACATCACCACGGTCGACGGCTCCTGGCTGACCGACAAGGCGTACGTGAAGACGGGCGTCAACGAGGTCGTCGGCTACGACCAGACCAGCGGCACCAAGCTCTGGTCCATCCCGCTGCCCGGCCAGCTGTGCGCCGCCTCCCGGCACATGAGCAAGGACTTCAAGACGGCCATCGCCTTCGAGGACGGCAAGCGGTCCAAGGCGAACAAGTACCCGACCTGCAACCACATCGGCGCCCTCGACCTGAACACCGGCAAGCTCATGTGGAACAAGTCGGTGACCGCGTCCACCAGCGGTGACCGTCCCGTCCGGTTCGACGAGATCACCCTCAGCGGCACCACGGTCGCCGCCGGCGGCACCGAGGGCGGCGCCGCCTTCGACCTGAACACCGGCGCCGAGCGCTGGAAGCCGAAGGTCAGCACCGACGGCTGCTACGACAAGGGGTACGGCGGCGGCGAGGCCCTCGCCGTGGTCCGCAAGTGCGGTACGTACGACGACCCGCAGCTCATCATCCAGGCGCTGAACCCGACCACGGGCGCCCCGCTCTCCTCGTACAAGATGCCGCCCGGCGTCGAGTACGCGAGCATCGTCTCCACCAAGCCCCTGGTCGTCGCCGCCGACGTCGGCGACACCGCAGGTGACGGCAGCGGGATCTCGGACTTCTTCTCGATCGACGCGGCCACCGGCAAGCTTCTGGTCAGGATCCCGGCCGACGCGGAGAAGTACGCGGCGGACTGCCGCTCCACCGAGGTCGAGAGCTGCCAGCAGCTCGCCGTCGGCAACAACCGGATCTACCTGCCCACCGAGGAACACGAGGGCACCGCCGACTACGGCGACACCAACGAGATCGTCTCGTTCGACCTCACCACCGGAAAGCCGACCAGCGACCGGGCCGACGCGGGCGAGCGCTACACGATGTTCCCGCTGCGCATGGACGGCGGCAACATCATCGCGTACCGGGAGCCCCCGTACGACAAGGGCGGCGAGGTCGTCTCCATCGACGGCAGCACCTTCAAGCAGACCGTGCTGATGAAGAACCCGGGCGACGAGGCCGTCCGGGACGCGGAGACCAGCTTCTCCCCGGAGTACGCCGAGTACCGCTACGGGAACGGCCGGCTGTACATCTCCGAGACGATGGTCAGCAAGCCTCGCGAGAGCACGCTGGACGACAAGGAGTACCTCGTCGTCGCGTTCAAGACGAGCTGACCCGGCGTCAATTGCGCATCCGGCCCTGCCGGTCGATCATTCGACCGGCAGGGCCGGTCGTTTTCTGTCGGTCAACCGGCACTGAATGGCACATGATTCGGCATTCCCGGGACCTTCTGCCGGCTAAGGCACCCCTGGCGTCGAACAAGCGTGTAACTTGCAGGCCCTGGAGGGCCGGGGGGCCTGGCGTCAGTGCTACGGGGGGTTGCTCGATGGTCGTGCGGCTGATGGTGGTCGATGATCATCGCCTGCTCGCCGAGGCGCTCGCCTCGGCACTGAAACTACGCGGCCACCGGGTGCTGGCCGCCGCCGCGCCCACCGCCGACGCGGCGGAGCTGGTGGTCGGCAGGGCCCCGGAGGTCTGCCTGTTCGGCACGGCGGCACCCGCCGCGCCCGGCACCTTCGACCCGGTCGTCAGGATCAGGCGCGAGCGCCCGCAGACCGCCGTGGTGGTGCTCGGCCCGGTGCCCAGCCCGCGCGGGATCGCGGCCGCCTTCGCCGCGGGCGCCGCCGGATACGTCCGGCACGACGAGCGCATCGAGGGCGTCGAGCGGGCGATCGCCAAGGTGCGGGCCGGTGAGACGGCGATCGCGCCGCAGCTGCTCCAGGGTGCCTTCGCGGAACTGCTCAACCCGGCGGTCCAGCCGGACGACGAGGGCCGGCGCCTGCTCCGGATGCTCACCCCGCGCGAGGTCGAGGTCCTGGTCCGGGTCGCCGAGGGCGAGGACACCCGGCTGATCGCGGCCGGCATGCGGATCGCGCCGAGCACCGCCCGTACCCATGTGCAGCGCGTGCTGATGAAACTGGGAGTCGGTTCCCGGCTGGAGGCGGCGGCGCTCGCCGCCCGCACCGGTCTGCTGGACCGGGCGGCCGCGGGGACACGGCAGGGGCCGGACCCCCTCGGCTGACGGCGCCCGGCGGCCCCCTGTGGTGGGCCCCGGGCCCGCGAACGCCCCCCGGTCAGGAACGTTCCTCGCCCCGTTGCGCGACAGCGCCGGGTGACGGGGCGCCGCGGCCCAACCGGCCGCGCGGTGCCGTCACTTGGGCGAGCGCGCCATGCCCGCGCGTCTGCGTGGTGCATGCACTGAATCCCGCCCCCGGCCACTCCGTGCCGCCCCGCGCCGACGCATTGACGGACCTGTTGATTTATGGTTCATTGTGTTCGGTTCTGTTTGGGAGGAGTCTGGTGAAGAAGACGGTTACGACGCTCGCCGACGGGCGGGAGCTGCTCTACTACGACAGCCGTGACGATGTCGTGCGCGACGCCGTCGACCGGCGTCCGCTCGACCCCGTCTCGACCTCGTCCGAGATCCGCCGTGACCCGCTGCTCGGCGACAGCGTCGCCATCGCCTCGCACCGCCAGGGCCGCATCTACCACCCGCCGGCCGACGAGTGCCCGCTGTGTCCCTCGCAGGAGGGCCGGCAGAGCGAGATCCCGGAGGCGGACTACGACGTCGCCGTCTTCGAGAACCGCTTCCCCTCCCTCGCCGGCGACTCCGGCCGCTGCGAGGTCGTCTGCTTCACCTCCGACCACGACGCGTCCTTCGCCGACCTCACCGAGGAGCAGGCCGGACTCGTCCTGGAGGCGTGGACCGACCGCACCGCCGAGCTCGCCGAGCTTCCGCAGGTCAAGCAGGTGTTCTGCTTCGAGAACCGGGGCGCCGAGATCGGCGTCACCCTCGGCCACCCGCACGGCCAGATCTACGGCTACCCCTTCGTCACCCCGCGCACCGAGCTGATGCTGCGCTCCATGGCGGCCCACCGCGCGAAGACCGGCGGCAACCTCTTCGACGACGTGGTGGCCCGCGAGGAGGCCGACGGCTCCCGGATCGTCCTGGCCGCCGAGCACTGGATCGCGTTCGTGCCGTACGCCGCGCACTGGCCGTACGAGGTCCATCTGCACCCGCGCCGCCGCGTCCCCGACCTGCGGGAGCTCGACGAGGCGGCACGCACGGAATTCCCACAGGTCTATCTGGAACTCTTGAGGCGATTCGACCGGATCTTCGGCCCCGGTGAGCCGCCCACCCCGTACATCTCCGCCTGGCACCAGGCACCGTTCGGGATCGAAGGACGGGAGGACTTCGGGCTCCACCTCGAGCTCTTCACCATCCGACGCACCACCGGCAAGCTGAAGTTCCTCGCGGGTTCCGAATCCGGCATGAGTGTGTTCATCAACGACGTGCCGCCGGAGACCGCGGCCCAGCGACTGCGAGAGGTAGCGAGCGAGTGAGCAAGACCCCCAAGAAGTACCTGGTGACCGGTGGTGCGGGATACGTGGGCAGCGTGGTCGCCCAGCACCTGCTGGAGGCGGGGCACACCGTCACCGTCCTCGACGACCTCTCCACCGGCTTCCGAGAGGGCGTCCCGGCCGGCGCCGAGTTCATCGAGGGCCGCATCCAGGACGCCGCGAAGTGGCTCGACGCCTCCTACGACGGGGTGCTCCACTTCGCCGCGTACTCCCAGGTCGGCGAGTCCGTCACCGACCCGGAGAAGTACTGGGTCAACAACGTGGGCGGCTCCACCGCCCTGCTCGCCGCGATGCGCGACGCCGGGGTGCGCACCCTGGTCTTCTCCTCCACCGCGGCCACCTACGGCGAACCGGTCTCCAGCCCCATCACCGAGGCCGACCCGACCGCGCCGACCAGCCCGTACGGCGCGACGAAGCTCGCCGTCGACCACATGATCACCGGTGAGGCGGCCGCCCACGGCCTGGCCGCCGTCTCGCTGCGCTACTTCAACGTGGCGGGGGCGTACGGCAGCTGCGGCGAGCGGCACAGCCCCGAGTCCCACCTGATCCCGCTGGTCCTCCAGGTCGCGCTCGGCCGGCGCGAGTCGATCTCCGTCTACGGCGACGACTACCCCACCCCCGACGGCACCTGCGTCCGCGACTACATCCACGTCGCCGACCTCGCCGAGGCCCACCTGCTGGCCCTCGACGCCGCCACCGCGGGCGAGCACCTGATCTGCAACCTCGGCAACGGCAACGGCTTCTCGGTCCGCGAGGTCATCGAGACGGTCCGCGAGGTCACCGGCCACCCCGTCCCCGAGACCGCGGCCCCCCGCCGCGCCGGCGACCCGGCCGTCCTCGTCGCCTCCGCCACCACCGCCAGGGAGCGCCTCGGCTGGCAGCCGTCCCGCGCCGACCTGGCCGGAATCGTCTCCGACGCATGGACGTTCGCCCGCCGAGAGGAGCCCACCGCACCATGACCGAGAACGCTGAGCTGACCGCCTCCTTCACCGAGCTCTACGGGAGCGCGCCCGAGGGAATCTGGGCCGCACCCGGCCGGGTCAACCTGATCGGCGAGTACACCGACTTCAACGACGGCTTCGTGATGCCGCTCGCGCTGCCGCACACCGCACGGGCCGCCGTCGCCCGCCGCACCGACGGCGAGCTGCGGCTGCACTCCACCGACGTACCCGGCGGCGTCGTCCAGCTGCGCGTCGACGAGCTGACCCCGAACGAGGGCCACGGCTGGGCCGCCTACCCGGCCGGTGTCGTCTGGGCGCTGCGCGAGGCCGGCCACGAGATCACCGGCGCCGACATCCAGCTGTCCTCCACCGTCCCCACCGGCGCCGGGCTCTCCTCGTCCGCCGCCCTCGAAGTGGTGACCGGGCTCGCCCTGAACGACCTGTTCGGACTCGGCCTCACCGCCGCCGAACTGGCGGTCCTGGCCCAGCGCGCGGAGAACGGGTTCGTCGGCGTCCCCTGCGGCGTCATGGACCAGATGGCATCGGCCTGCTGCACCGAGGGCCACGCCCTGCACCTGGACACCCGCGACCTCACCCAGCGCCAGGTCCCCTTCGACCTGACCGCCCACGGTCTGCAACTCGTCGTCGTCGACACCCGCGTCAAGCACGCCCTCGGCGACGGGGCCTACGCGGAACGGCGCGCCGGCTGCGAGGAGGGCGCCCGCGTCCTCGGCATCGCCACCCTGCGCGAGCTCGCGTACGAGGGTCTGGGCGCCGCGCTCGACACGCTGGCCGAGGCCGGCGCGGACGAGTCCGTCGTGCGCTACGTCCGCCATGTGGTCGGCGACAACCAGCGTGTCGAGCAGGTCATCGCGCTGCTCGACGCGGGCGACGTGCGCGCGGCCGGCCCGGTCCTCACGGCCGGCCACCTCTCGCTCCGGGACGATCTGCGGGTCTCCTGCGTGGAGTTGGACCTGGTCGTGGAGACGGCGAACGCCGCGGGCGCGCTCGGTGCGCGGATGACCGGCGGCGGCTTCGGCGGCTCGGCGATCGTGCTGGTCGAGGAGGAGCAGGCGGACACGGTCGTCAAGTCCGTGCGGGAGGCGTTCGCCGCGGCCGGATACGCGGCCCCGGGCGTCTTCCCCGCGACGCCGTCGGCAGGGGCCCGCCGGCTCGTCTGAGCCCGGCGCGAGCTGTTCAGCCGAGCATCTTGGTGAGCGTGAACTCGGTGACGCCTGGCGGGTAGTCCTCGACCCGCCCGCTCACCTCGTAACCCCGCTTCCGGTAGAAGTCCGGGGCCTGGAAGTCCCAGGTCTCGACCCGGGAACGGGTGCAGGACCGGTCCGTCCTGGCCACCCGTTCCGCCTCGGCGAGCAGCCGCGAGCCGAGGCCGGAACCGCGGTGGCGGGCGTCGACCCACAGCAGGTCCACATGGAGCCAGTACGCCCAGGTGCGGCCGGTCACTCCGGCGGCGACCCGGCCCTCGGCGTCCAGGGCCCAGATCTCCAGCGGTACTTCGTGCGCGGCGGGCGTATCGCGCAGTGTGCGGATCTGCGGCGAACGTGCGGTGTTGTCGTCGCGCAGCCGCCTGTTCAGCAGCTGACGTCGTTCTTTGTCCACTTCTGTCTCAAGACGGAACATGCGTCACACCCTAGGACCGGCCGGTCCACCAGTTCCGCCAATCGCCTTCCGCTCCGGGCCGCCGCCCGTACGCTGATGCACAGCACCGGTGGGGGCCGGTGCTGATTCAGGGGTACGAGACAGCCGGGTGCGACGCCCGGGGGCGGGGTGCCGGTCGGTACACGGCGGCGGCCGTGGTGCCACGGTTCATCTTCCGCTCCGGGCGCCGCACCCGTGCCGGTCCGTCCCCGCCGGGGGCGCACGCCAGAGGCGCCCCAGAGCACACAGCATGGGGGTGTCTGTGGTCCGTATCCGGGTTCTCGTGGTCGACGACCACCGCATTTTCGCCGAGTCGCTCGCCGCGGCGCTCGCCGCCGAGCCGGATGTCGACGTGGCGGCGGCCGGCAGCGGGCCGGCCGCCCTGCGCTGTCTGGAACGCGCGGAGGCCGAGGGGCGCGGCTACGACGTGCTGCTGGTCGACGCCGAACTGGGCACCCTGGCCCCGGCGGGCCGCACGGGCGCGGGCCCGGTGCCGGTGCCCGCCCCGCGCCCGGGGAACAACGGGCCCGTCGACGGGATCTCCCTGGTCGCCGGGGTCCGTGCGGGCCGGCCCTCGGTGCGTACGGTGGTGCTCGCCGAGAAGGACGATCCGCGCAGGGCCGCTCGCGCGCTCCAGGCCGGCGCCTGTGGCTGGGTCGCCAAGGACAGCTCGCTGCAACGGCTGCTCGCGGTCATCCGCGGAGTGCTGCGCGACGAGACGCATCTGCCCGCCGCCCTGCTCACGGGGGTGCTCAGGGAGCTGACGGCGGACCGCAAGCACCGCACCGAGTCTCAGCAGCTCGTCGATTCGCTGACCCCGCGCGAGCGTCAGGTGCTGCGCTGCATGGTGGCGGGACTCGGCCGCAAGGCGGTGGCGGAGCGGCTCTTCCTCTCCCCGCACACGGTGCGGACGCACATGCAGAACGTGCTGGGGAAGCTGGGCGTGCACTCGACGCTGGCGGCCGTCGCCCTGGCCAGAAGGGCGGGCGTGGGCCCGGCCGATCCGGAGGAGCCGATCGCGGCGCTAGCCGGGGATGTTGTCGAACGGGGCGGTCAACTGGCGTAGCAGTCCCGCCAGTTCGCCGCGCTGGTGGCGGGAGAGTTCGCCGAGGATGGCGCGTTCCTGGGCGAGCAGGCCGGCCAGCGACTGGTCGGCCTTGTCGCGTCCCTCGGCGGTGAGCCGGACCAGTACGCCGCGGCGGTCGCTGGGGTCGGGGAGCCGCTCGACGAGGTTCTTCTTGGTGAGCCGGTCGATGCGGTTGGTCATCGTCCCCGAGGTGACCAGCGTCTGGGTGAGCAGCTGGCCGGGGGAGAGCTGGTACGGGGCGCCGGCACGGCGCAGCGACGTCAGGACGTCGAACTCCCACGGTTCCAGATGGTGCTCGGCGAAGGCGATTCTGCGGGCCCGGTCGAGGTGGCGGGCCAGGCGGGAGACGCGGCTGAGGACCTCGAGTGGTTCCACGTCGAGGTCGGGGCGCTCGCGGCGCCATGCAGCGACCAGTCGGTCGACCTCGTCCTCCATGTGGATCAGTGTAGAGGGTCTGTCGACATGAAGTCTCTTGAATTCGAGTGTCTTGACATCAAGATACTTTCTCGTTGATCCTGGATGCCATGACCGCACCCCTCTGGGATCCGCAGCAGTACCTGCGTCACGCGGACCACCGCACCCGCCCCTTCCACGATCTGCTGGCCCGCGTCCCCGCCCTGCCGGGCCCGGCCCCCCGGATCGCCGACCTCGGCTGCGGAGCGGGCAACGTCACCGCCCTGCTCGCCGAGCGCTGGCCCACGGCCCGTATCACCGGCTACGACAACTCCCCGCAGATGCTGGAGCGCGCCCGCGCCCACACGAGCGCCCTGCTGGACTTCGCCGAGGCCGACGCCGCGACCTGGACCCCGGGGGAGCCCTGCGACCTGATCGTCTCCAACGCCCTGCTCCAGTGGGTCCCCGGCCACGCGGACCGCTTCCCCGACTGGCTGGACGCCCTCACCCCGGGCGGGGCCCTCGCCCTCCAGGTCCCGGGCAACTTCGACCAGCCCTCGCACACCCTGATGCGCGAACTCGCCGAGTCCCCGCGCTGGCGCTCCCGCCTGGGCGGCCGCCTGCGCCACACCGACGCGGTGCTGAGCCCCGCCGGCTACCTCGACCGGCTCACCGGCCCCGGCCTCACCGCGGACGTCTGGGAGACCACCTACCTCCACCTCCTGCACGGCCCGGACGCCGTCCTCGACTGGGTGAAGGGCACCGGCCTGCGCCCCCTGCTCACCGCACTCGCCGACGACGAGGAGGCCGAGAGGGCCTTCCTCGCCGAGTACCGCGACCTGCTGCGCACCGCGTACCCCGCGGGCCCGCACGGCACGGTCTTCCCGTTCCGCCGCGTCTTCGCCGTCACCCACCGGGAGAAATGATGATCGCCGCCGTCGACCACGTCCAGCTCGCCGCCCCCGCAGGCTCGGAGGACGCGCTGCGCACCTACTACGCAGACGCCCTCGGCATGACCGAGATCCCCAAGCCCCCGGTCCTGGCCGCCCGCGGCGGCTGCTGGTTCCAGACCGGACCGGTCCAGCTCCACCTGGGCATCGAGGCGGACTTCCGCCCGGCCCGCAAGGCCCATCCGGGCCTGCGGGTGACGGACATCGAGGCGTTCGCGGCCCGGCTGACGGAGCACGGTGCCGAGGTGAAGTGGGACGGGGACCTGCCGGGCCACCGCCGCTTCTTCAGCCATGACCCGGTGGGCAACCGGCTGGAGTTCCTGGAGCCGGTGGACGGCTGAGCGGGCGCCGGACGCGGGAGCGCCCCGCCCCCGGAGGTGACGGGGACGGGGCGCGGGGAACGGGGCGGACCCTCAGAACAGGCTGCGGAAGGTGTCCCAGCCGTAGCCGATCCGTATGCGCTTGGCGACCTTGCCGGTGCCCGTGGACGAGTAGCGGTACAGATCGCCGCTGCCGTCGACGGCCACCAGATCGGCGTCGCCGTCACCGTCGAGGTCGCCCGGTGCGGCCATCAGCGTGTAGATGCCGTAGCCGGTGCCGATCCTCACCCGTGCCTTGAAGGGCGCCGCGGTGTTGCCGGTGCCCTCGTAGAGGTACAGATCGCCCTTTCTGTCGCGGGCCACGACATCGGCGCGGCCGTCGCCGGAGAGGTCGCCGTCGCCGATGATCCTGTCGTAGGTGTTCCAGCCGTAGCCGACCTTGACCTTGGGCTCGAAGCCGGTGCCGAGGCCGTTGCCCCTGTGCAGGTACAGGTCGCCCTTGGTGTCGCGCGTCAGCAGGTCGCCCTTGCCGTCGCCGCTCAGGTCACCCGGACCGGTCAGGGTGTCGTAGGCCTTCCAGCCCCGGCCGAAGAAGTGGCCGTCGACGGACAGCTCGTCCGACACGATCCGTACGATGTGGCCCCGGCCGTCCTTGGTGAGCGAGGACGCGTACGCCTGCAACGACGGGTAGGAGCCCACCGGGGCGGGATCGTCCCCGCTGCGGGTCTCGGCCCCGAAGAACTGCCCGTTGTTCCTGGACCGGTACCACCAGGAGTAGCCGGCCTTGCTGTGGGCCACGAGCTCACGCTTGCTGTAGCCGGGGTTGCCGCCCGAGGCAACGAACTGCACCGCCTTGTTCCACCCGAAGGTGCCGGCCTGGCGTCGCATGAAGGAGCTGTAGCCGGTCTGCCGGTAGGTGTAGGTGTCGCCGTTCGGCATGCGGGCGAGCATGTCACCGCGGCCGTCGCCGTTCACGTCGTCGACACCGACGAGCTGGTTGTAGACGTCGAAGCCGTAGCCGACCTTGACCCTTGCCTTGAACGGCTTCGCGAGGTCGCCGGTGCCGCCGAAGAAGTACAGGTTTCCGTTGGCGGTACGGGCGGCCACATCGGCGAACCCGTCGCCGTTGGTGTCGTTGAGACCCACGATCTGGTCGTAGGCGCCCCAGCCGGAGCCCACCTTGACGCCGGGCTTGAAGGGCGCGGTGTGGACGTCGCCGGTCGCCCGGTAGGTGTAGAGGTCGCCCGAGGGCGTGCGCGCGAGCAGGTCGCCGAGGCCGTCGCCGTTCAGGTCGCCGGGTGAGAGCACCTTGTTGTACCTCTGCCAGCCGGTGCCGGACCAGGCGGGAAGGTGCGCGTTGTTGATGTTCTGGCTCTGGTGCAGCGCGAGCGTTCCTGTCGCCGAGAGCGTGAGCAGGACGGGCATCCCGCTGTCGTCGAGTTCGCCCGGCGCGATGATGTCCTTGGGCACCTCCTTCCTGTCGTTGTCGTAGATCGTGAACTGGTAGGTGCCGGCCTTGCTCAGCTTGGCGTACAGGACGCCTTTCAGGTCCCGGTACATGAGGTCGCTGAGACCGTCGTGGTCCAGGTCGAGGCGCGGCTTGGCGGGAACGACCGCCGCCGTACCCTCGGCAGCCACGGCGCGCGACGTGGCCGCGGCGGGCTGCGTCGGGGTCGAGGCCGGCTTGTCGCTGGGCTCGGGAGTGAGCTGCGGTGCGCTGCCCGTCGGTGCGGGTGACGCGTCATCGGCCGAGGCCGGGGCGGCCAGCAGCATGCCGGCCGAGAGTACGAGTGCGGTGCAGGCCGCGATCCGGCGCGCGCGCTTGGAGCGCGCGGGAACGGAACGGCCGGGTTCCACAGAAGACAAAGCCCCCCCAGGGGTTGTGGTGGAACCGGGAGAAACGCCTTCATGGGTACGTCACATGCAGGGTGAAGTGTTCCCGGAATGTTCACAGACTCTATATCTATGAATGCCGGGACTGGAGTGGTTTAGCACTGGATCAATGTCATGGTCTGGAAACAGCCGGAGCGGGCGGAGCGGTCGCGGGGGAGACGCGCGAGCGCCCTGCCCCCGGAGATCCGGGGACAGGGCGCTCGCGGCCGAACGGGACGCTCAGTACATGTTGTTGTAGATGTCCCAGCCGTAGCCGATCTTCACGCGCTTGTCGATCTTGCCGGTGCCGGTCGACGTGTAGCGGTACACGTCGCCCTTGCCGTCGACGCCCAGCAGGTCGGCCTTGCCGTCACCGTTGATGTCGCCCGGTGCGGCGAACTTCTTGTAGATGTTGAAGCCGGTGCCGATCTGCACGCGCGCCTTGAGGGGCGCGGAGGCGTTGCCGGTGCCCTTGTACAGGTAGAGCGTGCCGCCGGAGGTGCGGGCGACGACGTCGGCGAGACCGTCACCGGTGAGGTCACCGGCGCCGACGATCTTGTTGTACGTGTTCCAGCCCGTGCCGACCTTGAGCTTGGTCGCGAACTTGGTGGCGAGCCCGTTGCCCTTGTACAGGTACAGGTTGCCCTTGGTGTCGCGCGCCAGCAGGTCGCCCTTGCCGTCGCCGCTCAGGTCGCCGGGACCGGTCAGGCTGTTGTAGACCTGCCAGCCGGAGCCGATGTAGTTCGCCCCGACGTACAGGTCGCCCCGGTACTGCTGGACGAGGTCGGCCCAGCCGTCGTTGTCCAGCGAGGAGGCGAGCGAAAGGCTCACCTGGTTCCAGCTGGTGTCCGAGCTGTCGAGCTGACGGGGGAAGAACTGCCCGTTGTTGCGGGCCTGGTACCAGTAGATGCTGCCGCCGTTGGTCCGGGCCTCGATCTCGTGCTTGCCGAAGTCCGGGTTGCCGCCCGCGCCGACGAACAGCGCCGCGGCGTTCCAGCCGGTGCCGCCGGTGATGCGCGGCTCGAAGGTGCCGTAACCGGTGGACAGGTAGGTGTAGACGTCGCCGCCGGGCTTACGGGCGACGATGTCGCTGAGTCCGTCGCCGTCGACGTCGTCGACACCGACGAGCTGGTTGTAGATGTCGAAGCCGTAGCCGGTCTTGACGCGGGCCTTGAACGGCTTCGCGATGTCGCCCGTACCGGCGTAGAAGTAGAGGTCACCGGCCGTGGTGCGGGCCAGGACATCGCCGATGCCGTCGCCGTTGACGTCGTTGGCGCCCACGATCTGGTCGTACGAGGCCCAGCCGTAGCCCACCTTGACACCGGCCTTGAAGGGCGCGGAGTCGACGTTGCCGGTGGACTGGTACGCGTAGATGTCGCCCGAGGGCGTACGCGCCAGCAGGTCCCCGCGGCCGTCACCGTTCAGGTCGCCGGGGGCGAAGACCTTGTTGTACTTCTGCCAGCCGCCGCCGGACCAGGTGACGTAGCCGGTGCTGTCCGCGCCCCAGCTCTGGTACAGCGAGAGCTTGCCCGCCGCCGACAGCGTGAGGAAGTCCGGCATGCCGCCGCCGTCGAGGTCGCCCGGCGCGATGATGTCCTTGGGCGTCTCGTACTGGTCGTCGCTGTTGATCGTGTACGGCTGGGCGCCCGACGAGTCGGCCATGACGTACAGGTTGCCGTCCAGGCCCCGGTACATCGTGTCGCTGTAACCGTCGCCGTTGACGTCGAGACGCGGCTTGGCGGGTACGACCGCCGCCTGAGCGCCCGCGACACCCGCTGCCCGCGACTTCTTCGCGGTGCGCTTCGGCAGGACGAGGGTCGGCTGGGCCCCGAGGTCCGGGGTGAACTGCGGTGCGGCGCCGCGCGGTGCGGGCGCCGGGTCATCGGCCGAGGCCGGGGCGGCCAGCAGCATGCCGGCCGAGAGTACGAGTGCGGTGCAGGCCGCGATCCGGCGCGCGCGCTTCGAGCGTGCGGGAACGGAACGGCCGGGTTCCACAGAAGTCAAAGCCCCCCCAGGGGTACGTGGTGGAACCGGGTGAAACGCATTCACAGGTGCACTACATGCAGGGTGAAGCATTCCCGGGATGGTCACAGACTCTACAACTGTGAACTCCGGGACTGAAGTGGTTTAGCGGTACATCAATAATTCTTCTTGGACACACCTCTGCCACCGGCCGCAGGGCCGGTGGCAGAGGACGGGGGACGGGGCCGGCCGGTCAGCTCTTGCGGTGCCCGATCAGCCGCGGCCGCGACTCCAGGTTCTCCAGACCGTGCCACGCCAGGTTCACGAGATGGGCCGCGACCTCCGACTTCTGCGGCTTGCGCGCGTTCACCCACCACTGCCCCGTCAGCGCCACCATGCCCACCAGCGCCTGGGCGTACAGCGGCGCCAGCTTCGGATCGAACCCCCGGGCCTTGAACTCCAGGCCCAGGATGTCCTCCACCTGGGTGGCGATGTCGCTGATGAGCGAGGCGAACGTACCCGTCGACTGGGCGACCGGGGAGTCGCGGACCAGGATGCGGAAGCCGTCCGTGTACGTCTCGATGTAGTCCAGCAGCGCGAACGCCGCCTGCTCCAGGAGTTCACGGGGATGGCCGGCGGTCAGAGCACTAGTCACCATGTCCAGGAGCTGACGCATCTCCCGGTCCACCACCACGGCGTACAGCCCCTCCTTGCCGCCGAAGTGCTCGTAGACGACCGGCTTGGAGACCCCGGCACGGGCCGCGATCTCCTCCACCGACGTACCTTCGAAACCCTTGTCGGCGAAGAGGGAGCGACCGATGTCCAGCAGCTGCTCGCGGCGTTCCTTCCCGGTCATCCGCACCCGGCGGGCCCGCCGGGCCGAGGGTGGACGGGTGTTCTCGCTGCCTGCGCTGCCGTCGGTCGCCACATCGTCAATCATGCCGCGTCGGCGCCCGCGCGGTTGCGCCGGGACTCGATACGGACGGAGTCGGGCCACCGGACGTCGGACGCCCAGCCCAGCTTCTCGAACCACCGGATCAGCCGGGCACTCGAGTCGATCTGACCCTTCATGACGCCGTGCCGCGCACTCGTCGGGTCGGCGTGGTGCAGGTTGTGCCACGACTCACCGCACGACAGGACCGCCAGCCACCACACGTTCCCCGACCTGTCACGGGACTTGAAGGGGCGCTTGCCGACCGCGTGACAGATGGAGTTGATCGACCAGGTCACGTGGTGCAGCAGGGCGACCCGGACCAGGGAGCCCCAGAAGAACGCGGTCGCCGCACCCCACCAGGACATCGTCACCAGGCCGCCGACCAGCGGCGGAATCGCCAGCGACACGATCGTGAAGGACAGGAAGTGACGCGAGATCCAGCGGATCGACGGGTCCCGGATCAGATCGGGGGCGTACTTCTGCTGCGGCGTCCGCTCCTCGTCGAACATCCAGGCGATGTGCGCCCACCACAGCCCCTTCATCAGGGCCGGCAGCGTCTCACCGAAACGCCACGGCGAATGCGGATCACCCTCCGCGTCCGAGAAACGGTGATGCTTGCGGTGATCGGCCACCCAGCGCACCACCGGACCCTCGACAGCCAGTGAACCGGCCACGGCCAGGGCGATACGGAGCGGACGCTTCGCCTTGAACGAGCCATGCGTGAAGTAGCGGTGGAAACCGATCGTGATGCCGTGGCAGCCGATGAAGTACATCGCCACCATCAGGCCCAGATCGAGCCAGCTCACACCGCGGCCCCAGGCCAGCGGCACCGCCGCGACCAGCGCCACGAACGGCACAACGATGAACAGCAGGAGGGCGATCTGCTCGATCGACCGCTTCTTGTCCCCGCCGAGCGTGGCGGAGGGAGGAGCCTGACCGTCGGCCGCCAAAGCGGCCTCGATCACATCGGGGCTGGTCTTCATGGGGAGTCCCCTGTGGGGTGAGAATGCGGCGGACAGACAGGGCCTCCCGTCCGGGAGACCCTGGGGTTACGCACCCGTAACCTACGGCGTCGTAAGTATGGCAGCGCGGAGGCCCGCCACACGAGAGGCCGAGCGGCCGGGCAAGGACGAGCGCGTACGGGGTAGAGGACACAGCGCGTACCCGGGCCGTCCCCGCCATGAACAACGGACGCATCCCGGGGCGCGAACAGCACCGACAGCACGGACACCTATCCTGGAGAGGTCGGACAGCGCGGTCCGCACCCTGCTGTCCGGGGGTCGCGTCGGCACCGCAGCCGGCCGCGGGCCTCCGGATCCCGTGCTCAACCACTGCAAGGAGCCGCACACTGTGAGCAGTGCCGACCAGACCCCTGCCGCCAGCCCCGAGCTGCGCGCCGACATCCGCCGCCTCGGTGACCTGCTGGGCGAGACCCTCGTACGCCAGGAAGGCCAGGAACTCCTCGACCTCGTCGAGCGGGTCCGCGCCCTGACCCGTACCGACGGCGAGGCCGCGGCCGAACTCCTCGGCGACACGGACCTGGAGACCGCCGCGCAGCTCGTGCGCGCGTTCTCCACCTACTTCCACCTCGCCAACGTCACCGAACAGGTGCACCGCGCCCACGAGATGCGCGACCGGCGCGCCGCCGAGGGCGGCCTCCTCGCCCGCACCGCCGACCGGCTCAAGGACGCGGACCCCGAGCACCTGCGCGAGACCGTCAAGAACCTCAACGTACGGCCCGTCTTCACCGCGCACCCCACCGAAGCCGCGCGGCGTTCCGTACTGAACAAGCTCCGCCGCATCGCCGCACTCCTGGAGACCCCGGTCATCGAGGCCGACCGGCGCCGCCAGGACATCCGGCTCGCCGAGAACATCGACCTCATCTGGCAGACCGACGAACTGCGCGTCGTCCGCCCGGAACCCGCCGACGAAGCCCGCAACGCCATCTACTACCTCGACGAACTCCACGCCAACGCCGTGGGCGACGTCCTGGAGGACCTGGCCGCCGAACTGGAGCGCGTCGGCGTCGAACTGCCCGCCGGCACCCGCCCCCTCACCTTCGGCACCTGGATCGGCGGCGACCGCGACGGCAACCCCAACGTGACGCCCGCCGTCACCTGGGAGGTGCTGATCCTCCAGCACGAGCACGGCATCACCGACGCCCTCGAACTCGTCGACCAGCTGCGCGGACTGCTCTCCAACTCCATCCGCTACACCGGAGCCACCGAAGAGCTCCTCACCTCCCTCCAGGCCGACCTGGAAGCGCTCCCCGAGATCAGCCCCCGCTACAAGCGGCTGAACGCCGAGGAGCCCTACCGCCTCAAGGCCACCTGCATCCGGCAGAAGCTCGTCAACACCCGCGAACGCCTCGCCGCAGGCACCCCGCACCGCCCCGGCTGCGACTACCTCGGCACCGCCGGACTCATCGCCGACCTCGCCCTCATCCAGACCTCGCTGCGCGAACACAAGGGCGGCATCGTCGCCGACGGCCGCATGGACCGCACCATCCGCACGCTGAACGCCTTCGGCCTCCAGCTCGCCACGATGGACGTACGCGAACACGCCGACGCCCACCACCACGCACTCGGCCAGCTCTTCGACCGCCTCGGCGAGGAGTCCTGGCGCTACGCCGACATGCCGCGCGACTACCGGCAGAAGCTCCTCGCCAAGGAGCTCCGCTCCCGCCGCCCCCTCGCCCCGACCCCGGCCCCGCTGGACGCCGCCGGCGAGAAGACCCTCGGCGTCTTCCACACCATCAAGGAAGCCTTCGAGCGCTTCGGCCCCGAAGTCATCGAGTCCTACATCATCTCGATGTGCCAGGGCGCCGACGACGTCTTCGCCGCCGCCGTCCTCGCCCGCGAAGCCGGCCTCCTCGACCTGCACGGCGGCTGGGCCAAGATCGGCATCGTGCCGCTCCTGGAGACCACCGACGAGCTCAAGGCCGCCGACGTCATCCTCGACGAGATGCTCGCCGACCCCTCCTACCGACGCCTCGTCTCGCTCCGCGGCGACGTCCAGGAGGTCATGCTCGGATACTCCGACTCCTCCAAGTTCGGCGGCATCACCACCTCCCAGTGGGAGATCCACCGCGCCCAGCGCCGACTGCGCGACGTCGCCCACCGCTACGGCGTACGCCTGCGCCTCTTCCACGGCCGCGGCGGCACCGTCGGCCGCGGCGGCGGCCCCTCGCACGACGCGATCCTCGCGCAGCCGTGGGGCACGCTCGAGGGTGAGATCAAGGTGACCGAGCAGGGCGAGGTCATCTCCGACAAGTACCTCATCCCCGCCCTCGCCCGCGAGAACCTGGAACTGACCGTCGCGGCCACCCTCCAGGCCTCCGCGCTGCACACCGCACCCCGCCAGTCCGACGAGGCCCTGGCCCGCTGGGACGCGGCCATGGACACCGTCTCCGACGCCGCCCACGCCGCGTACCGCAAGCTGGTCGAGGACCCCGACCTGCCGACGTACTTCCTCGCCTCCACCCCGGTGGACCAGCTCGCCGACCTGCACCTGGGCTCGCGGCCCTCCCGCCGCCCCGGCTCGGGCGTCTCGCTCGACGGCCTGCGCGCCATCCCGTGGGTCTTCGGCTGGACCCAGTCACGGCAGATCGTGCCCGGCTGGTACGGCGTCGGCTCCGGCCTCAAGGCCCTGCGCGAAGCCGGCCTGGACACCGTCCTGGACGAAATGCACGAACACTGGCACTTCTTCCAGAACTTCCTCTCCAACGTCGAGATGACCCTCGCCAAGACCGACCTGCGCATCGCCCGGCACTACGTCGACACCCTCGTCCCCGACGAGCTCAAGCACGTCTTCGACGACATCGAGGCCGAGCACGCGCTGACCGTCAGCGAAGTCCTCAAGGTCACCGGCAACACCGAACTGCTCGGCACCAGCCCGGTGCTCCAGCAGACCTTCGCCATCCGCGACGCCTACCTGGACCCGATCTCCTACCTCCAGGTGTCCCTGCTGGCCCGCCAGCGCCAGGCCGCCGAGCGCGGCGAGGAAGCCGACCCGCTGCTCGCCCGCGCCCTGCTGCTCACCGTCAACGGCGTCGCGGCAGGTCTCCGCAACACCGGCTGATCAACACGGACGCGGGTGGGGCCCTGTCACAGGGCGATGAACGCCGCCACGAGCAGGACCCCACCCGCGATCCCGGTGCCCCAGGCGGTCCGGGTCAGCCGCAGACCACCGCCGATCACCAGCGCGGCCAGCAGCAGCGCGCCGCCCAGCGGCACCCACGCATAAAGGAAGCCCGGCGTCCCGGTACGTACGACGTCATCGGTTCCCGGCTTCACCACCACGGGAAACCGGTCACCCTTACGGGCCGCCACGGACTTCTCCACCGACACCCGGGACCGCGCGGCGGCCCCGTCGGACGGTGCGAACGGCCCCGTGCACACCTCGGCACCGCAGCCCGTGACCGCCATGGTGCCGTGCTCACGCCCCTTGGCCAGCACGATGTGATGCGCCGTGTCCCACGAGGACAGCACACCCGCGACGAGCAGCAGCAGGACGACACAGCCGAGCGCGGCGCTGCGGCCGTAGTGCAGGGCACGGTGGGAGGAGCTGGCCTTCATGGGGGCCGATCCTTGGCCAGGGCCCTGCGGTCGGTCAAGCCGTGGCCGAAAACAGCCCGGTTACCAGAGGGAATGTCGGGGTTCGTCGCGCCGGCGCGGCACAGGACCCCGGCCCACGCGCCTCAGGAGTTGTACGCGCTCTGCGCGCGCTCCAGACCCTCCGCCAGCAGGCACTCCACCGAGTCCGCCGAGCGGTCCACCAGGAACGCGAGCTCCTTGCGCTCCGTCGACGAGAAGTCCTTCAGCACGAAGTCCGCGACCTGCATCCGGCCCGGCGGACGGCCGATCCCGAACCGGATCCGGTGATAGTCCGGCCCCATCGACTTCGTCATCGACTTCAGCCCGTTGTGCCCGTTGTCACCGCCGCCCAGCTTCAGCCGCAGCGTCCCGTAATCGATGTCCAGCTCGTCGTGGACCGCCACGACATGATCGAGCGGCACCTTGTAGAAGTCGCGCAGCGCCGCGACCGGACCACCCGACAGATTCATGTACGACATCGGCTTGGCCAGCACCACCCGGCGGCTCAGCGGGCCGGGCGGACCGATCCGGCCCTCCAGCACCTGCGCCTGCGCCTTGGGCGCCCGCTTGAACTTCCCGCCGATCCGCTCCGCGAGCAGATCGGCGACCATGAAGCCGACGTTGTGCCGGTTCGCCGCGTACTCGGGACCGGGATTACCCAGGCCCACGATCAGCCAGGGGTCGGTGGCGTCGGACATCGCGCTGGGTCTCCTCGCGTACGGGCGGGCGGCGGAACAGGGAAACGGGGCGGCAGGCCTCCCGGAGGAGACCGCCGCCCCGTCAGTCAAGCAGGTGGGGTGAGGCTCAGGCCTCGGCGGGAGCTTCCTCCGCGGGGGCTTCCTCGACCTGAGCCGCGACGACCTGCAGCACGACGGCGTCCTCGTCACCGGCCAGCACGGAGCCCTTGGGCAGCGGGATGTCCTTGGCGAGGATCGAGTCGCCGGCGTCCAGGCCCGCGATGGAGACCGTGACGGACTCGGGGATGTGGGTGGCCTCGGCCTCGACCAGCAGGGTGTTCTGGACGTACTCGAGCAGGTTGCCGCCCGGGGCCAGCTCGCCCTCGACGTGCACCGCGATCTCGACGTTGACCTTCTCGCCGCGCTTCACGGTCAGCAGGTCGACGTGCTCGATGTTGCCCTTGAGGGCGTTGCGCTGCACGGCCTTCGGGATGACCAGCGCGTCCTTGCCGTCGATCTCGAGACCGATCAGGACGTTGGCGGTACGGAGCGCGAGCTGCAGCTCGTGGGCCGGCAGCGTGATGTGGACAGCCTCGGCGCCGTGGCCGTAGATGACGGCGGGGACGAGGTTGGCGCGACGGGTGCGGCGGGCAGCGCCCTTGCCGAACTCGGTACGGACCTCGGCGTTGAGCTTGATCTCGGCCATGACTGCACTCCTCGTAAGGTGACAAGACTACGGATGGTCACCCGGCCCACGACAGGCCTGCTACGAAGAGCGCGTCGATAACGGACCGCCGTACCTATGGGTACGGCCTCCCTCGCCGAGCAACTCGCTGAGTCTACCCGGCGGGGAGGCCGCACCCAAAGTGGATCTTCTGTGAGGCTTTTCGCCTACTGCTCCTCGAAGAGGCTCGTGACCGAACCGTCCTCGAAGACCTCGCGCACCGCACGCGCGATCGTCGGCGCGATCGAGAGCACCGTGATCTTGTCGAGCTCCAGCTCACCCGGGGTCGGCAGGGTGTCCGTGAACACGAACTCGCTGACCTTCGAGTTCTTCAGCCGGTCCGCGGCCGGGCCCGAGAGGACGCCGTGCGTCGCCGTCACTATGACGTCCTCGGCACCGTGCGCGAACAGGGCGTCCGCGGCGGCGCAGATCGTGCCACCGGTGTCGATCATGTCGTCGACCAGGACACAGACCCGGCCCTCGACGTTGCCGACGACCTCGTGGACGCTGACCTGGTTGGGCACGTCCTTGTCGCGGCGCTTGTGCACGATCGCCAGCGGGGCGTCCAGGCGGTCGCACCAGCGGTCGGCCACCCGCACGCGGCCGGCGTCCGGGGACACGATCGTGAGCTTCGAACGGTCGACCTTCGCACCGACGTAGTCGGCCAGGATCGGCAGCGCGAAGAGGTGGTCGACCGGGCCGTCGAAGAAGCCCTGGATCTGGTCCGTGTGCAGGTCGACGGTGAGGATGCGGTCCGCACCCGCCGTCTTCATCAGGTCCGCGACCAGACGGGCCGAGATCGGCTCGCGGCCACGGTGCTTCTTGTCCTGGCGGGCGTAGCCGTAGAACGGCACGATCACCGTGATGGAGCGGGCCGACGCGCGCTTCAGCGCGTCCAGCATGATCAGCTGCTCCATGATCCACTTGTTGATCGGAGCCGTGTGGCTCTGGATCAGGAAGCAGTCGGCGCCGCGGGCGGACTCCTGGAAGCGGACGTAGATCTCACCGTTGGCGAAATCGAAGGCCTTCGTCGGCACGAGGCCGACACCCAGTTGGTGTGCAACCTCCTCGGCCAGCTCGGGGTGGGCGCGGCCGGAGAAGAACATCAGTTTCTTCTCGCCGGTCGTCTTGATCCCGGTCACAGCACAGTCTCCTCAGACGTGTTCCTGGCGCTGCACGCAGATGTCCCGATGTGCAACGAGCCAGCCGAAATGGGGTGAGCATCTATCACGGTACGCCGTGCTCGACGCGCCTGATTCCGGTCAGCTTTCGCTGCCGGTGTCCTCCGTGGCGGCCTGGGCCGCCTGCGCGGCGGCACTTCCCGGACGCTTCCGGGCCACCCAACCCTCGATATTCCTTTGCTGGCCACGGGCCACGGCCAGCGAACCGGCCGGGACGTCCTTGGTGATGACCGAGCCCGCCGCGGTGTAGACGCCGTCCCCGACCGTGACGGGAGCCACAAACATATTGTCCGACCCCGTACGGCAGTGCGAGCCGATCGTCGTGTGGTGCTTGGCCACCCCGTCGTAGTTCACGAAGACGCTCGCGGCACCGATGTTGGTGTGGTCACCGATGGTCGCGTCACCCACGTACGACAGGTGGGGGACCTTCGTTCCCTCCCCGATCGTCGCGTTCTTCATCTCCACGTACGTGCCGGCCTTGGCCTTCGCGCCCAGCTTCGTGCCCGGCCGCAGATAGGCGTACGGACCGACCAGCGCGCCCGGCCCCACCTCCGCCCCGTCGGCGACGGTGTTGTCCACCCGGGCGCCCGCGTGGACGACCGTGTCCGTCAGCCGGGAGTTCGGGCCGACCTCGGCGTCCTCGCCCAGATGCGTCGCGCCCAGCAGCTGCGTACCCGGGTGCACGATCGCGTCCCGCTCGAACGTCACCGTGACGTCGATCAGCGTCGACGCCGGATCCACCACGGTCACGCCCGCCGTCATCGCCCGCTCCAGCAGCCGCTGGTTCAGCAGCCGGCGGGCCTCGGCGAGCTGCACCCGGTTGTTGATCCCGAGGATCTCCCGGTGGTCACCGGCGACCGAGGCGCCGACCCGGTGCCCGGCCTCGCGCAGGATCGACAGCACGTCGGTGAGGTACTCCTCGCCCTGGCTGTTGTCCGTACGGACCTTGCCGAGGGCGTCCGTGAGCAGCTGCCCGTCGAACGCGAACACCCCGGAGTTGATCTCCCGGATCGCGCGCTGCTCGTCGGTGGCGTCCTTGTGCTCGACGATCTCGGTGACGGCGCCGGACGCCGGGTCCCGGACGATCCGGCCGTAGCCGGTGGAGTCGGGGACCTCGGCGCTCAGCACGGTGACGGCGTTGGCGTCGGCGGTGTGGGTGGCGGCGAGCGCGGCGAGCGTCTCGCCGGACAGCAGCGGGGTGTCGCCGCAGACGACGATCACGGTGCCCTCGACGGTCCCGCCCAGCTCGTCGAGCCCGACGCGCACCGCGTTCCCGGTGCCCTTCTGCTCGGCCTGGTAGGCGGTCCGCACCTGGGCGTCCGCGGCGGCGAGGTGGGCGGTGACCTGCTCGCTCGCGTGGCCGACGACCACGACGAGGTGCTGCGGGTCCAGCTCGCGGGAGGCGGCGACGACATGTCCGACGAGCGAGCGCCCGGAGATCTCGTGCAGGACCTTGGGGGTCTTCGACTTCATGCGGGTGCCCTCACCCGCTGCGAGGACGACGACGGCTGCCGGGCGTACGGAGCTCACGGATATGCCCTTCGGCTTCGGGTGGTGGACATCCGCAGGATACCGGGGGGTGCCGAGCCGGACATGAGTGCGGGCCCCGACCGTGATGGCCGGGGCCCGCAGCAAAAGCTCCCCCACCAGGACTCGAACCCGGACAAATAGCACCAAAAGCTACTGTGCTGCCAATTACACCATGGGGGAATAAAGCCGACGAAGCCGGACATTGTGTCAGGCTGCCGGATTGGCACCCAACACTATGCCGTACCGCCGGCCCTCGGGGCGACGGTATAAGTCTGCACGGTTGTCCACGCGAACCGCCAGTCACCCGTGGCAACGCTCGCCGGTGCAGCCCTCGTTGATCCGGGAGCGTGTCACCCGCGGCACGACGGGCTGCGCAGGTCACCCGAAAATCAGGTGCGCCCGCCCGTACGCTGGACGGCATGACCGCAACGGGGGCAGACCGGGAAGCGGCGGGACCGACCACCCGCGGCTACTGGTGGTGGGAACGGCGACGGAGTGTCGCACTGGATGTGGGACTGGCGCTGGTATCGGCGCTGGAGTGTGCGCTGGAAGGGGTGGATTTCGCGGGGGACACCGGGCTGCCGGTGCCGCTGGGGGTGGTGTTCGGGCTGTTCGCGGGGGCCGTGCTGCTGGTGCGCCGGAAGTGGCCGATCGCCGTGGTGCTCGTGTCGATCGCGACGACACCGGCCGAGATGGGCTTCCTGATGGGCCTGGTCGGCCTCTACACGCTGGCCGCGTCCGACGTGCCGCGGCGGATCACCGCGGTGCTGATGAGCATGTCGCTGGTGGGGACGTTCATCGTCACGTACGTGCGGCTGCGCCAGGGCGTGAACGCCGACGCGGACTTCGGTCCCGGCGACTGGTACGTCCCGATGCTCTCCCTCTTCATGGCGGTCGGGCTCACCGCGCCGCCGGTGCTGTTCGGCCTCTACATAGGGGCACGGCGCCGGCTGATGGAGAGCCTGCGGGAGCGGGCGGACTCGCTGGAGCGGGAGCTGTCGCTGCTCGCGGACCGGGCGGAGGAGCGGGCCGAGTGGGCGCGTACGGAGGAGCGGACCCGGATCGCGCGTGAGATGCACGATGTGGTCGCCCACCGGGTGAGCCTGATGGTGGTCCATGCGGCGGCGCTTCAGGCGGTCGCGCCGAAGGATCCGGCGAAGGCGGTACGCAATGCCGCGCTGGTCGGTGACATGGGGCGGCAGGCGCTGACGGAGCTCCGCGAGATGCTCGGTGTGCTGCGTACGGGCGAGCCGATGGTCGCGCGGGTGACCAAGGTGCCGTTGGCCTCGGTCGGCCGGGCCGCGCCGGCTGCGCCGGAGGACGGGCCGCGGCTCGACGAGGTGGAGGTCCTGGTCGGGGAGTCGCGGGCGGCGGGGATGACGGTCGAGCTGTCGGTGGAGGGCGAGGCGCGCGGGTACGCGCCCCAGGTCGAGCAGACGGCGTACCGGGTGGTGCAGGAGGCCCTGACGAACGTGCACAAGCACGCGGCGGGTGCGAAGACCTGGGTGCGCCTGGCGCACCGCGACGCCGAGGTCGCGATGCAGGTGGAGAACGGTCCGTCGGACGCGGCGACGGCGGATGCGGGGTTGCCCAGCGGGGGCAACGGGCTGCTGGGGATGCGGGAGCGGGTGCTGGGGCTGGGCGGGGTCTTCGTGTCCGGCCCGACGGACGCGGGCGGGTTCCGGGTCTCGGCGGTGCTGCCGGACGCGGGCGCTGCGTAGGGCCTGCCGGACGCGGGCGGCGTAGGGCCTGCCCGAGGCGGGCGCGCTGCAAAGGACCTGCCTGGCGCGGGCGCTGCGTAGGGCCTGCCCGAGGCGGGCGCGCTGCAAAGGACCTGCCGCCTCCCGGTCGGTCCCGAGCCCTCCGGTTGGTCCCGAGCCCTCCCGGCCGTACCCGAGCCCTTCACCCGTGACGAGCCCTTCAGCCCGTGACGAGCCGTTCCGGCTGGATGCCCGTGACGAGCGTGGTCAGGGCTCCGTCGATGTCGGCTCCGAGGTACCAGTCGCCGGTGTGGTCGATGCTGTACACCCGTCCCTCGGTGTCGATCGCGAGGACGGCCTGTCCGTCCCCTTCCTCGCCCAGGGCCGCGACCTCGGTCTCCAGGGCGCGTCCCAGGTCTGCCAGGGTCCGTGCGAGGTGGAGTCCGCTCAGCGGGTCGATGCGTACCGCCGCCGGGGCGATCTGCCGGCCGGGTGCGGTAGGGGTGATGTGCAGGCCGCCGAATTCGGCCCAGGCCTCGACGGCCGCGGGGAAGACGGCGTGCTGGTGGCCGGCGGGGGAGGCGTGCGAGCGCAGGGCGTCGGCCCATTCCTCGGCCTGGCGGATGTCCCAGCGGCCGGGCTCCCAGCCGGCGGCGCGCAGGGCGGCGTCTACGGCGACGGGGAAGCGGGTGGTGGCGTGGCGGTCGCGGGCCGCCGGGCCTGCTTGTCCGGGCAGTTCGGTTCGGTCGTGCATGGGGGCGCGCTCAGCCCTTCTCGGCGGTGGTGGCCGCTCCGGCCGTGGTGAGGTCGACGGGACGTACGCCGAAGTGGGCGAGCATGACGGAGCAGGAGCGGCAGGGTGCCGCGTAGCTGCCGTGCAGGGGGTCCCCGTCCTCGCGGATGCGGCGGGTGGTGAGGCGGGCGTGCTTGAGGGAGCGGCGGGCCTCGCCGTTGGTGAGGGGTTTGCGCTGAGCTCGTTTGGAACGTGTGGTCTCGGCGGCGGTGAGGTGCCGGGAGAGCAGTATGGCTTCGGGGCAGCGCCCGGTGAAGCGTTCGCGCTGGCTGCTGGGCAGGGTGTCGAGGAAGTCCTGGACGAGGTGGTGGAGCGCGGGTGGCTGGTCGCCCTTGCCGGCGGTGCAGGTGAGTGTCTCGCCGCGGACGGACAGGGCCGCCGCGACGGCGGGCAGGATGCCGTCGCGGCGCTGTGTCAGGCGGGGGGCGTGGCCCGCTTCGGTGGTGCTCCAGCTGAGTCGTGGGTCCCCGGTCGTGACGGTGTGTGCAGAGTGTGCGGTGTGCATGGTGCTGTGTCCCTCCCGTGCCCGCAGCGGCCGCTGCCGAATGTGCACGCCCCCGGGTATGCGGGTGACAGCCTGCCAAATGTGTCGGGTCCTGTGAAAGCTGGGTCGCTGAAACGTGTCTGCGTGTCGCGCGAGAGTGGCCCGGTCGTCGCTCTTCCGTCACACGGTTGTGACGGTTGGTGACGGAAGTGGCTGGGGGGCGGAGGGGCGGGGCCCGTTCGGGTGTCACCGCATAGGCTGTGCCTGGACCGCCCCCATGGGCCGGTCGGTCCTCATCAGCCAGACGCAGCAGGGGGCAACCGCCATGACGACAGGTCGGCTCGGGCAGCAATCCGCGCCACCGAACGCGGCCTACGCCGGGCAGCTCGTGCACTTCCCGGATCCGGTCCGGGCGTCCCGCCACCCCAGAGGTGTGCGCATGGACGGCAACGGGTGTCCGGACTTCGCGCCCTACGCGCGCGCCGCCGCCGAGATCGCCGAGCCCCCGCAGGGCTTCGGTGTGGACGAGCTGCGGCTCACGGACTATGTGTCGGCGAACGCGGCGATGGCGGCCAGTGGCCACGAGTTGTGGGACACGATTCCTCCGGTGGCCACTCCGCACGGCTGGACCTGGCACCACGTGCCGGGCGGCCGGCGGATGGAGCTGGTCCCGGTCGAGGTGAAGGCGTTGTTGCGTCATCACGGCGGGCTGGCGGCGACCGCGGTCGACCAGAACAAGCGGGGTACGCGCCCGCTGCAGGAGACGCGGCCCGCGCACTTCCGGCTTCCGAAGGGGGCTGTGGCGGTGAGCGAGCAGCAGGTCCTGGGGGTCGAGGAGGATCTCGGCTACCGGCTGCCGGGTGCCTACCGTTCGTTCCTGAAGGCGGCCGGGGGTTCGGCCCCGGTGGGTGCGGCGCTCGACGCGGAGCTCGGTCTCCTGGTCGACCAGCCGTTCTTCACGGTGCGCGAGGAGGCCGCCGTGAACGATCTGGTGTACATCAACAAGTGCCTGCGGGACCACCTGACCAAGGACTACCTGGGGGTCGGTTTCGTTCAGGGCGGGATTCTCGCGGTGAAGGTCCGGGGCAACGGGATCGGTTCGGTCTGGTTCTGCGCGTACGACGACGCGAGGGATCAGGACGGCTGGACCGTTCAGGAGCGGGTGGACCGGCTGCTGTTGCCGTGCGGCGCGGACTTCGACGCTTTTCTGCAGCGCCTTGCGGGCAATCCGCCGGAGCTGGAGACGGTGGCGAACCTGATGGTGGACGGTGGCTTCGCGCAGGCCGTCCCGGTGGAGGGGTGAGCGCGGTGGTGACCTTTGCACAGGCGCAGGAGCGCGCGGACGAGTGGGTCAACGGTGACGTTGCGGCGTATCAGCACCGTGAGGTGCGGGTCCGTGAGTTCGAGCTGGGTTTCGTGGTGTGGGCCGAGGACCGTGCCGACGGTCCGGTCTCGGACGGTGGCCGGCAGCGGCTGGTGATCGCCCGGGACAGCGGTGAGGCGACGCTGTGGCCGGCGCTGCCGGTGGGTGAGGTGATCCGGCGGTACGAGGAGGAGTACGGGGCGCCCGCTGCGGCGCCGGCTGCTCCGGAGCCGCCGCAGCGCATCGACCTGAATCAGACGTCGTTCCTGTTGAGCCCGCCCGAGTGGCTCCAGGAGGCCGCGGACAAGCTCGGGATTCCGGACCGCCGTGCGGCGGGTGGCGGGCACACGCCACCGCCCGCTCCCGCTCCGGCTCCCGGTCCGATTCCCGTCGCGTACGAGCCGACGGCTTCCGACGGGGTTCCGGCGTCCTCGCTGCGGCCGCCCGTGGGGGCCACGCCGTGGGCGGGGACCGATACCAACGCGGGTTCCGACGAGGGGGAGGTGGCGATGCCGGCGACGGTGTTCGCGCCGCCGCTCTCGGGTGCGGACGACGAGGAGGCGCCGCCCCGGGTGGTGGCCGCCGATGCTCCGACCGCGCTGATGTCGGGTGGCAGCCAGCTGCCCCGGACGGCGATCGTGCCGGGCCTGAACCCGCAGGGGCCCGGCGCCCCGGCGCCGTCCGTTCCGGGTCCGCCGGTTCCCGGGCAGAACGTTCCGGGTCTGCCTGCTCCCGGGCAGGATTTTCCTCCGCCGCCGGTTCCCGGGCACAACGCCCCCGCGCCGAACCGTCCGGGTGGCCCCGGTGTTCCCGGTCCCGGTTCAGGGGACATCGCGGACGCCGCCACCAGCAAGGCCGCTGTTCCACCGCGGGGTGCGCGCGGGGGCGGTTCGACGCCTCCGCCGCCGCCCGGTGCGCCCGGTGCTCCGGGTGCCCGGCCGGGCGCTCCTGTGCCGCCGCCCTCGGGGCCGGGTGCGCCCGGGGCTCCGGCGGGCGGGTACCTGCCGACGCAGCTCGTCTCGCAGGTGGGCCCGCCCGGTGCGCCGCAGCAGCCGGGTCCGCCGGGTCCGCCGGCGCCGCCCGGTGGCGGTGTGCATCACGCGGCCACGATGTTCGCGGACCCCGGCTCGGTCGGTCCGCCGGCTCCGCAGCCGCCCGGTCCGCCCGGTCCGCCCGGTGTTCCGGGTGCGCCGCTGCCGCCCGGTCCGCCCGGGATCCCCGGTGGGCAGCAGCAGCCGCCCCCGCCTCCCGGTGCCACACCGCCGCCTCCCGGTGGCGGGGTGCATCATGCGGCGACGATGCTCGCGGGTCCGGGGCAGGTCGGTCCGCCGGGTCCGCCCGGTGCGCCGATGGGCGCTGCCCCCGGGCACACCCCGCCGCCGTCGTACGGGTATCCGCAGGCGCCGGCCGGTCAGCCGACCGTGGGTCCCGGCTACCAGGCCGTACTGCGCTACCGCGGGCCGGACGGCAGTGAGCAGCAGCTGATCCGCCGCTCGGCGCCGGGCACTCCGCACCCCGAGTGGCAGATGCTGCACGAGCTGCGGGCCATGAACGTGCCGCCGCAGCAGGTCATCGAGCTGCACACGGAGCTGGAGTCCTGTGAGCTGCCGGGTGGTTACTGCGCGCGGATGATCCGGGAGACCTGGCCGCAGGTGCGGATCACCAGCGTCGCTCCGTACGGCACCGACCATGCGAGCCGGCAGCAGGGTATGCAGCATCTGCTGACGCACCAGGGTGAGCTGCACCAGGTGGCGGACGGCCCGGCGCGGCCTGCGCCGGTGCGTGCGCCGCTGCCGCAGGCTCCGCCCGCGATGGCGGTGCCGCCGGAGGCCATCGCGGAGGAGATGCTGCAGACCTTCGGTCCGCAGGGTGTGCTGCGTTTCGACCAGCGCGCGGTGTCGCGGCAGGGTGTGCCGGAGGTTGTGGCGCGGACGCTGGTGTGGGCGGGTCTGCCTGCCGACTTCGGGCCGTTCTTCTGGGCGCAGCCGGGTCAGCCGGTGGTGCCGACCCTGGCCGAGCTGGCCGGGCAGCGGCAGGTGCAGGCGGCTGCCGACGCGGGGTCGTACCTGGTGATGGGTTCCGACTTCGGCCGGGCGATCTGTGTGCAGTACGGGACGGCGCACATTGTCGCCGTGCCGGTGGAGGCGGGTCCGGGCGGCCAGTCGGTGCCGCCGCAGTTCGTGAACACGGGGCTGCCGGAGTTCGCGCGTTCCATGGCGTTGCTGGGCCGGATGTGGCGGCTGCGGTTCGGGCTCAACCCCGAGCAGGCGGGCCGCTGGACGGTCGACTTCCAGGCGCAGCTGGTGGCGCTGGACCCGGCGGCGCTGGCGTCGCCGGAGAGCTGGTGGTCGGTGCTGCTGGAGCAGATGTGGGACGGGCTGATCTGACCGGCCGGTCTCCGCGGTATTCCTGGGCGTGGCGCCCCTTCCCCGAACGGGGAGGGGCGCCACGCCTCTTCTGTGGGCTGTGATGCCTGTCGCTTCCGTCCGGAAACCATCGAAACGATTCCGACTTCTTGGCCAATTGCCGCATCCTTGACGTATTGCTCGATGGTCGGAGAGTCGGAAAGAGGCGTCAAGGATGAGTTCTGCACCGGTGTCCGCACACGGCTTCGTCGGCGTGCGCGGTCGTGGCTACCGTCCGGAGCAGGTGGACCGCACGGTGGCCGCGCTGTCGGCGGAGCGGGACGAGGCGCAGGGCCGGGTGGCGCAGCTGGCCGGGCTGGCGGAGCGGCTGGTGGCCGAGTCGGCCCGGCTGGACGAGGCCGTTGCCGCGCTGGCGCCGCAGGACTACGCGTCGCTGGGGGAGCGGGCGCAGCGGATCCTGGCGCTCGCCGAGGGCGAGGCGGAGGCGGTCGGGTCCGCGGCTCAGGAGGAGTCGCAGGCGCTGTGGGACGAGGTGGACGCGGCGGCGCGGGCTCTGCGTGAGTCGGCGAGGGCCGATGCGGAGGCGATGCGTGCGGCCGCGGTGGGCCATGCCGAGCAGGTGCTGTCCGCCGCGGAGGGTTCGGCCGGTGAGGCGCTGGCGGCGGCCCGGGTGGAGGCGGCGCAGGTGCGCGAGGACGCGGAGGCCGCGATGGCGGCGACCCGCAGTCGTACGGCGAGTGTGCTGACGCATCAGGAGCAGGAGCACGCCGAGCGCTGGAAGGTCGCCGAGCAGCAGCTGTCGGACGCCGGGGCGGCGCAGTCGGCGCAGCACGCGGAGCTGACGGAGCGTGCCGAGGCGGGACTGGCCGGTGCGCGGCGTGCGCTGGCCGAGGCCGAGGAGGCCGCGCGGCACGGTCAGGAGGACGCCGCGGCGAAGGGTGAGGAGCTGCTGGCCGGGGCGCGGGTGCGTGAGGAGCGTGTGGTGCGGGAGACGGAGCGGATCCTGCGGGAGCACGAGGAGGGCCGCGAGGACGTGCAGGCGCACATGGCGCACGTACGCAATTCGCTTGCGGCGCTCACGGGGCGGGTGGCTCCGGCGGAGGACTGAGGGCGTCGCCCGGTTCGCCGTCGGGCAGGGGTCCTGGACGCGGCTGGGCGGGATGCGGGCGCTTCGCTCCATGAGGGCATCCTTGCGCCGCGCTATGTGCATCAGCCACATAATGTGTATGAGACATTCGGCATGTACGATGCACGTCGCAGTCCCGGTGAGCGGGACCACGACCCCAAGGAGTCCCTCCTCATGGATGCCCCCCAGCCGACCGCCAGAACGGGCGGTGTCGTCGCCACGCTGGCCTTCGCCGGCACCGTGGCGGCGGTCATGCAGACACTGGTCACGCCGCTCATCGCCGAGCTGCCGCAGCTCCTGAACACGACGTCCTCCAACGCCGCCTGGGTGATCACCGTCACCCTGCTGGTCTCGGCCGTGTGCGTACCGGTCTCCGGGCGGCTGGGCGACCTGCTGGGCAAGCGCCGGATGCTGCTCGTGTGCTCGGTGCCGCTGTTCGCCGGTTCGGTGGTGTGCGCGCTCGCCTCCTCCGTGGTCCCCATGATCGTCGGACGCGGTCTGCAGGGCATGGGTATGGGCATGGTGCCGCTGGGCATCGCGCTGCTGCGTGATGTGGTGCCGAAGGAGAAGCTGAGCTCCTCCATCGCCCTGGTCAGCGCCTCCCTCGGCATCGGCGGTGCCCTCGGCCTGCCGATCGCGTCGGCGGTCGCCCAGTACGCGAACTGGCGGGTGCTGTTCTGGGGCTCCGCCGCGCTGGCCCTCGCCATCTCCGCGCTGATCTGGTTCCTCATCCCGGACGTTCCGGCCGCCGCCAAGGGGCAGCGTTTCGACGCGCCCGGCGCCCTCGGCCTGGCCGTCGGCCTGGTCTGCCTGCTCCTCGCCGTCTCCAAGGGTGCTGAGTGGGGCTGGGCCTCCGCGACGACGACCGGCCTGTTCGGCGCCTCCGTCGTGGTGCTCGTCGGCTGGGGCTTCTGGGAACTGCGTACCAGGGACCCGCTGGTCGACCTGCGCACCACGGCCCGCCCCCGCGTGCTCATCACCAACATCGCGTCGCTCTTCGTCGGCTTCGGCATGTACGCCGGGATGCTGATCGTGCCGCAGCTGCTTCAGTTCCCCGAGGCCACCGGCTACGGCCTGGGCCAGTCGATGCTCGCGGCGGGTCTGTGGATGGCCCCGGGCGGCGTCATGATGATGATCGTCTCCCCGCTCGGCGGAAAGCTCACCGACGCCCGCGGCCCGAAGTTCACGCTGATCAGCGGCGTACTGGTGATCGCGGCGGCCTACGGCCTGGGGATCGTCCTCATGGGCTCCGCCTGGGGGCTGATGCTGTTCCTCATGGTCAGCAGCAGCGGTGTCGGCCTCGCCTACGGCGCGATGCCCGCCCTGATCATGAGCTCGGTCCCGGCGTCCGAGACGGCCGCCGCCAACGGGTTCAACACCCTCATGCGCGCGCTCGGCACCTCGATCGGCGCCGCGGTGATCGGTGCGGTCCTCTCGCAGATGACGACACAGGCGGGTGGCGTCACGTTCACCTCCGAGGCCGGGTTCCGTACCGGGCTGCTGTTCGGCTGCGGTGTCGCCCTCATCGCCGTGATGATCTCGGCGTTCATCCCGGCCGTCCGCGGGTCCGCCGCCACCGGTGAGAAGACCGGCGCCCCCGCCTCGCCGGAGGTGGCCGCGGCCAAGGGCTGACCCGGGGGCGCGCCCCCGTACGGCGACTGCCCGGTTCCCGGCCCCTGCGGGGGCTGGGAACCGGGCAGTTCCGCGTTGCCAAGCCTCGTACGCGCCCCGCCGGGAGAGGCTGCCGCGCCGAACGGCCCACGGTGACACGCCGGTTGTCTATCCCTTATGCGGCAGCGGAGCGCTCTCGGGCTCCTCGGCCAGGATCGGGAAGCGGCGGGGGGCCACGAAGACGAGCACCAGCAGGGCCACGGCGGCCGCTGCGGCGGCTCCGAGGTAGACCTGGTCGACCGCGGCGTCAACGGCCCGCCGCAGATAGTCCGTTGCCGCCGCGCTCAGCGAGCCCGGGTCGTCCAGGGCGTGCGAGACGGAGTCCAGGTCGCCGGGCAGACCGGCCACGGGTGCGTCGGCGAGCCGGGACGCGAGAACGCCGTTGGCGACGGCCCCGAACAACGCGGCGCCGATGCTCTGGCCCAGCTGCCGGCAGAAGAGCACGGAAGCCGTCGTCGTACCGCGTTCGGACCAGCCGACGGTCGACTGGACGCCCACGATCAGCGGGAGTTGGAAGAGCCCGAGCGCGGCGCCGAGCAGCAGCATGATCAGCGCGGGCTGCCACGCCTCGCCCGGGTAGGGCAGCAACGGGAAGGCGAGCAGGATCAGCAGGGCGCCGGTCATGCCGATGATCGCGGTGCGGCGGAATCCGATGCGGTTGTAGACCCGGTTGGAGAACGCCGCCGACACCGGCCAGCTCAGCGTCATCACCGACAGCACGAATCCGGCGGCGATCGGTCCGAGGCCGAGCACCGACTGCGCGTACGTGGGCAGGAAGACGGTCGGCGCGACCATCAGCAGGCCCATCGCGCCCATGGCCAGGTTGACCGAGGCGATGGTGCGCCGCCGCCACACCCAGCCGGGCAGGACGGGTTCCGCGGCCCGCCGCTCGATGAGCACGGTCAGCGCCGCGAGCACGGCGGTCGCACCCAGCAGCCCGAGCGAAGGGGCCGACAGCCAGGGCCAGGCGACCCCGCCCTGCACGAGCGCGGTCAGCAGCACCGCGCCCGTCGCGAAGACGGCGAGCGCGCCCGCCCAGTCGATACGGGAACGGGGCGCGCCGGCCGGGCGAGGCGCGCGGGAGGGCTCGTGGAGGTGACGGACGACGAGCAGCAGGGCCAGGGCCCCGATGGGCAGGTTGATCAGGAAGATCCAGCGCCAGTCCGCGTACACCGCGAGCAGCCCGCCGAGTACCGGCCCGGCCACCGCCGAGGTGGCCCAGACGGTGGACAGCCTGGCCTGGATCCTGGGCCGTTCCCTGAGCGGGTAGAGGTCAGCCGCGATGGTCTGCACCGTGCCCTGGAGCGCGCCGCCGCCGATGCCCTGGACGACCCGGAAGGCGATCAGCGCGGCCATGCTCCAGGCGGCGGCGCACAGCACCGAACCGATCAGGAACAGGATGACGCCCGCGATCAGGACCGGCTTGCGGCCGAAGGTGTCGGAGAGCTTCCCGTACACCGGCAGGGTCACGGTCACGGCCAGCAGATAGCCGGAGAAGAGCCAGGAGAAGACGGAGAAGCCGCCCAGGTCACCGACGATCTGCGGGATCGCGGTGGACACGATGGTGCCGTCGATGGCCGACAGGGCCATGCAGAGCATCAGCGCGGCGACGACCGGTCCGCGCCGGCGGGGCGCCGCGGGAGGTGCGGAGCCGGTCTTCGACCCCGATATCGCCTCTTTGCCGCCGCCCACGCCGCTCACCAGGATCCCTTCCGTATGCATGTATTTTCCGGACACTGTCTCACCTGCGGCTCCCGGTGGGCAGACGGCGTGGGTGCCGGATCTGCGCGCGGGGGCGCTCCACCCGTGGGTGTGGACCCTTGGGCGCAGTCCCCGATACGCCTCTCCACCCAGGGGCTCAGCCCCCTAGGGGTTGCTCCTTACTCCGGGCCAGGGGCCGTTCCTCCCGGCGGAGGACGTGCCCTGTCCCGCCCCCTCCGTAGCGTGGTTCACGCACCGCGATTGCGGCTGACCGCAGGAGGCGGGGTGGGGAAAACCCCACCCGAAGACTGCGCTGGGCACCAGCGCGCCGGACCCCCTCCAGCCACCAGACTTCAGAGCAGACGGCGACAACCCCGCCGCTGACCGACATAGGAGATAAACCGTGACAACGGCTGTAACCATTACCAGGCACGGGGGCACTGGAGGGCGTACGGCCGTGGCTGCGCGAGCGCGGCAGGTCGTCAAGGCGTACGGGGTCGGGGAGACCCGGGTCGTCGCGCTCGACCATGTCGATGTGGACATCGCCCGCGGGCAGTTCACGGCGATCATGGGCCCGTCCGGCTCCGGCAAGTCGACGCTGATGCACTGCCTCGCGGGTCTGGACACCGTGACCTCCGGTCAGATCCACCTGGCCGACACCGAGATCACCGGTCTCAAGGACAAGAAGCTCACCCAGCTCCGCCGCGACCGCATCGGCTTCATCTTCCAGGCGTTCAACCTCCTGCCGACGCTGAACGCGCTGGAGAACATCACGCTCCCGATGGACATCGCCGGCCGCAGGCCGGACGCCGCCTGGCTGCGCCAGGTCGTGGAGACCGTGGGCCTCACCGAGCGGCTCAAGCACCGGCCCACCGAGCTCTCCGGCGGCCAGCAGCAGCGCGTCGCCGTGGCCCGTGCGCTCGCCGCCCGGCCCGAGATCATCTTCGGTGACGAGCCGACCGGGAACCTGGACTCGCGGGCCGGCGCCGAGGTGCTGAACTTCCTGCGCAAGTCCGTCGACGAGCTCGGCCAGACCATCGTCATGGTCACCCACGACCCGGTCGCCGCCTCCTACGCCGACCGCGTGCTCTACCTCGCCGACGGGCGCATCGTCGACGAGATGCTCCACCCCACCGCCGACCAGGTGCTGGACCGCATGAAGGACTTCGACGCGCGCGGGCGGACGTCATGACCGTCTGGAAGACCTCGATGCGCAACTTCTTCGCGCACAAGGGACGCATGGCGCTGTCCGCCGTCGCCGTCCTGCTGTCGGTGGCGTTCGTGTGCGGCACGCTCGTCTTCACCGACACGATGAACACCACGTTCGACAAACTCTTCGCCGCGACCTCGGCCGATGTCACCGTCAGCCCGAAGAACGCGAAGGTCGACGACACCCCCGAGAGCGGCAAGCCCGAATCGCTGCCCGCCTCCGTCGTGGACCGGGCCGCGAAGGCCGACGGGGTGAAGAAGGCCGAGGGCACCGTCTCCAGCATGGCGGTCACGGTCGTCGACAGCCACAACAAGAACATGGGCTCCGAGACCGGCGCCCCCACCATCGCGGGCAACTGGACGCAGAACGAACTGCGTTCCATGGAGATCACCTCGGGCCACGCACCGCGCGGCCCGACCGAGGTCATGGTCGACGCCGACACCGCGGACAGGCACCACCTGAAGATCGGTGACGAACTGCGCACCATCGCGGTCACCGGCGACGTCAGGGCGAGGATCAGCGGCATCGCCGCCTTCAAGGTCACCAACCCCGGTGCGGCGATCGTCTACCTCGACACCGCCACCGCCCAGCAGAAGCTGCTCGGCAGGACCGGCGTCTTCACCCAGGTCTCCGTCACCGCCGAACCCGGCTTCAGCGACACGCAGTTGAAGCGCAACGTCGCCACCGCCCTGGGCGGCTCCGCCACGTACAAGCTGCAGACCCAGAAGGAAGCCGCGGCGGCCAACAAGGACTCCATGGGCTCCTTCCTCGACGTGATGAAGTACGCCATGCTCGGCTTCGCCGGGATCGCCTTCCTCGTCGGCATCTTCCTGATCGTCAACACCTTCTCGATGCTGGTCGCCCAGCGGACCCGCGAGATCGGTCTGATGCGGGCCATCGGCTCCAGCCGCAAGCAGGTCAACCGCTCCGTGCTGCTCGAAGCGGTGCTCCTGGGCATCGTCGGATCGATCCTCGGCGTCGCGGCCGGCGTCGGCCTCGCCGTCGGACTCATGAAGGTCATGGGCGCCGTGGGCATGGAGCTGTCCACCCAGGACCTCACCATCGCCTGGACGACCCCGGTGGTCGGACTCGCGCTCGGCATCATCGTGACCGTCCTCGCCGCGTACATCCCGGCCCGCCGGGCCGGCAAGGTCTCCCCGATGGCCGCCCTGCGCGACGCCGGCACCCCGGCGGACGCCAAGTCGGGCTGGATCCGGGCCGGAATCGGCCTGGTCCTCACCGGCGGCGGCGTCGCCGCCCTGTGGACGACGACGCGGGCGGACGAGGCGAGCGAGGGCTCCCTCTTCCTCGGCGTGGGCGTGGTCCTCACCCTCATCGGCTTCATCGTGATCGGCCCGCTGCTCGCCTCAGTCGTCGTACGGGCGCTCAGCGCCGTCGTCCTGCGCTTCTTCGGCCCGGTCGGCCGGCTGGCGGAACGCAACGCACTGCGCAACCCGCGGCGCACCGGAGCGACCGGCGCGGCCCTGATGATCGGCCTGGCCCTGGTGGCCTGCCTGTCTGTGGTCGGCTCCTCCATGGTCGCCTCGGCCACCGACGAGCTGGACAAGTCGGTGGGCGCGGACTTCATCGTGCAGTCGCCCACCGGCGCGCTGATCGTGCCGCAGGCCGCGAAGGCGCTGGAGAGCGCACCCGGCATCGAACACGTCACGAACTACAAGTCCATCGGCGCGAAGCTCACCGGCCCCGACGGCTCGACGACGGACGAGCACGTCACCGCCGCCGACCCGACGTACCAGCAGGACCTGCGGCGCAAGATCGTCGCCGGCGACCTCTCCGCCGCGTACGGCGAGAACGCCATGTCGGTCGGCAACGAGTACGCCACGGCGCACGGCATCAAGGTCGGTGACACGATCACCGTCGCGTTCAGGGTTGGCGACACGGCGAAGCTGAAGGTCGCCGCGATCACCTCGGACGACACGACCGTGGACCAGGGCGCGATGTACCTGAGCACCGCGACCGCCGAGCGGTACGTCCCCGCCGACCGGATGCCCAAGAACGTGATCATGTTCGCCAAGGCGCAGGACGGCAAGGAGAAGGAGGCGTACGCCGCCCTCAAGAGCTCGCTCGCCGAGTACCCGCAGTACAAGGTGCAGAATCAGGCCGACTTCAAGCAGGACCTGAAGGACCAGATCGGCCAGCTGCTGAATGTCGTCTACGGGCTGCTCGCCCTGGCGATCATCGTCGCGGTGCTCGGAGTCGTGAACACCCTGGCGCTGTCCGTCGTCGAGCGGACCCGGGAGATCGGCCTGATGCGCGCCATCGGCCTCTCCCGCCGCCAGCTGCGCCGCATGATCCGGCTGGAGTCCGTGGTCATCGCCCTGTTCGGCGCCCTGCTCGGACTCGGCCTGGGCATGGGCTGGGGCACCTCGGCCCAGAAGCTGCTGGCCCTGGAGGGTCTCGGCGTCCTGGAGATCCCGTGGCCGACCATCATCACGGTGTTCGTCGCCTCGGCCTTCGTCGGACTGTTCGCCGCTCTGGTCCCGGCGTTCCGGGCCGGACGGATGAACGTCCTGAACGCCATCGCCACGGACGGGTGACGAGGGCGGTGCACGTAGACTGACGGCTCCGGCCCCGGGCGTTCCTCCAAACGTTCCGGGGCCGGAGCCGTCTGCGTGCCCCCTTCCTGCGCCGCGCGCAGGCCCGTTGCGCAAGCGACTGTCACCCCGGAGCCGTACGCTGGACACCCCGGCCCGTCCGGGGGTGGTTTCCCGGTGGGGCCGGATCAGGCCGGTCGGGGAGTCCGCCCCCCGCACGTGTCGGGCCCTTCGCGTTGCCCCCTGGCAGCAGCCGGCTGTCAGACCTCGCCCTCGTTACCCGGACGGAAGCCCTTCATGAGCCTGCACGGTCTGCTGGATGTCGTCGTACGTGATCCGGCGCTCGACGAAGCGGTGAAGGCGGCCGGTGACGGCCACCGGATGCACATCGACCTGGTCGGCCCGCCCGCCGCACGGCCCTTCACCGTGGCTGCGCTGGCCCGGGACACCGGACGCACCGTGCTCGCCGTCACCGCGACCGGGCGCGAGGCGGAGGACCTGGCGGCCGCGCTGCGCACGCTGCTGCCGCCGGACACGGTCGCGGACTACCCGTCCTGGGAGACCCTGCCGCACGAGCGGCTCTCGCCCCGCTCCGACACCGTGGGCCGGCGGCTGGCCGTACTGCGGCGCCTGGCGCACCCGAGGCAGGACGACCCGGAGACCGGGCCGGTCTCCGTCGTCGTCGCGCCGATCCGGTCCGTGCTCCAGCCGCAGGTCAAGGGGCTGGGCGACCTGGAGCCCGTGGCGCTGCGGATCGGGCAGAGCGCGGATCTCGGCAGGACCGTCGAGGCGCTCGCGGCGGCCGCCTACTCCCGGGTCGAACTGGTCGAGAAGCGCGGCGAGTTCGCGGTGCGCGGCGGCATCCTCGACGTCTTCCCGCCGACCGAGGAACACCCCCTGCGGGTGGAGTTCTGGGGCGACGACGTCGAGGAGATCCGCTACTTCAAGATCGCCGACCAGCGGTCCCTGGAGATCGCCGAGCACGGCCTGTGGGCGCCGCCCTGCCGCGAGCTGCTGCTGACCGACGAGGTGCGCGAGCGGGCCGCCGCGCTCGCCGAGGCCCACCCCGAGCTCGGTGAACTCCTCGACAAGATCGCCGAAGGCATCGCGGTGGAGGGCATGGAGTCCCTCGCCCCGGTCCTCGTCGACGACATGGAACTGCTGATCGACGTGCTGCCCGAGGGCTCGATGGCCGTGGTGTGCGACCCCGAGCGGGTCCGTACCCGGGCCGCCGACCTGGTCGCCACCAGCCAGGAGTTCCTGGAGGCGTCCTGGGCGGCCACCGCGGGCGGTGGCGAGGCCCCGATCGACGTCGGCGCGGCCTCGCTGCGGGGCATCGCGGACGTCCGCGACCGGGCCCGCGAGCTGAACATGATGTGGTGGTCCATCTCCCCGTTCGCCGCCGACGACGAACTGGACGAGGACACCCTCAAGCTCCGGATGCACGCCCCGGAGGCGTACCGCGGGGACACCGCCCGCGCGCTCGCCGACACCAAGGGGTGGCTGGCCGAGGGCTGGCGCACGGTGTACGTCACCGAGGGCCAGGGACTGGCCGCCCGTACCGTCGAGGTACTGAGCGGCGAAGGCATCCCCGCCCGACTCGACGCGGACCTGGCGGAGATCTCGCCGTCCCTGGTCCACGTCTCCTGCGGCGCCATCGACCACGGCTTCGTCGACCCCGAGCTCGGACTGGCAGTCCTCACCGAGACGGACCTGACCGGCCAGCGCACCGCCACCAAGGACCTGGGCCGGATGCCGGCCCGCCGCAGGAAGACCATCGACCCGCTGACGCTGGAGACGGGCGACTACATCGTCCACGAACAGCACGGCGTGGGCCGCTACATCGAGATGGTGCAGCGCACGGTGCAGGGCGCCACCCGCGAGTACCTCCTCGTCGAGTACGCCCCCGCCAAGCGCGGCCAGCCCGGCGACCGCCTCTACATCCCGACCGACCAGCTGGAACAGGTCACCAAGTACGTCGGCGGCGAGGCCCCCACCCTGCACCGGCTCGGCGGCGCCGACTGGACCAAGACGAAGGCGCGCGCCAAGAAGGCCGTCAAGGAGATCGCCGCCGACCTGATCAAGCTCTACTCGGCCCGGATGGCGGCCCCCGGCCATGTCTTCGGACCGGACACCCCGTGGCAGCGCGAACTGGAGGACGCCTTCCCGTACGCGGAGACGCCCGACCAGCTCACCACCATCGCCGAGGTCAAGGAGGACATGGAGAAGTCCGTCCCCATGGACCGGCTGATCTGCGGCGACGTCGGCTACGGCAAGACGGAGATCGCGGTCCGGGCGGCCTTCAAGGCGGTCCAGGACGGCAAGCAGGTCGCCGTACTCGTCCCCACGACCCTCCTCGTCCAGCAGCACTTCGGCACGTTCACCGAGCGCTACTCCCAATTCCCCGTCACCGTACGGGCGCTGAGCCGCTTCCAGTCCGAGTCGGAGTCCAAGGCGACGATCGCGGGCCTGCGCGAGGGCTCCGTCGACCTGGTCATCGGCACCCACCGGCTCTTCTCCAACGAGACGAAGTTCAAGGACCTGGGCCTGGTCATCGTCGACGAGGAACAGCGCTTCGGCGTCGAGCACAAGGAGCAGCTGAAGAAGCTCCGCGCCAACGTGGACGTCCTCACCATGTCCGCGACGCCCATCCCCCGTACGCTCGAAATGGCGGTGACCGGCATCCGCGAGATGTCGACGATCACCACACCGCCCGAGGAGCGCCACCCGGTCCTCACCTTCGTCGGCCCGTACGAGGAGAAGCAGATCGGCGCGGCCATCCGCCGCGAACTGCTCCGCGAGGGGCAGGCGTTCTACATCCACAACCGCGTCGAGTCCATCGACCGCGCCGCCGCCCGGCTGCGCGAGATCGTCCCCGAGGCCCGGATCGCCACCGCCCACGGCCAGATGTCCGAACAGGCCCTGGAACAGGTGGTGGTGGACTTCTGGGAGAAGAAGTTCGACGTCCTGGTCTCCACGACGATCGTCGAGTCCGGCATCGACATCTCCAACGCCAACACCCTGATCGTGGAGCGCGGCGACAACTTCGGCCTCTCCCAGCTCCACCAGCTGCGCGGCCGGGTCGGCCGGGGCCGCGACCGCGGCTACGCCTACTTCCTCTACCCGCCGGAGAAGCCGCTCACCGAGACGGCACACGAGCGTCTGGCCACGATCGCCCAGCACACCGAGATGGGCGCCGGCATGTACGTGGCCATGAAGGACCTGGAGATCCGCGGCGCGGGCAACCTCCTGGGCGGCGAACAGTCCGGCCACATCGCGGGCGTCGGCTTCGACCTGTACGTCCGCATGGTCGGCGAGGCGGTGGCCGACTACCGGGCCTCCCTCGAAGGTGGTGTGGAGGAGGAGCCGCCCCTGGAGGTCAAGATCGAGCTCCCGGTCGACGCGCACGTCCCGCACGACTACGCCCCCGGCGAGCGGCTGCGCCTCCAGGCCTACCGCTCGATCGCCTCGGCCTCATCGGAGGAGGACATCAGGGCGGTGCGCGAGGAGCTCACCGACCGCTACGGCAAGCTCCCGGAGCCGGTCGAGAACCTCCTCCTGGTCGCCGGCCTGCGCATGCTGGCCCGCGCCTGCGGGGTCGGCGACATCGTGCTCCAGGGCCCGAACATCCGGTTCGCGCCGGTGGACCTGCGCGAATCGCAGGAGCTGCGCCTGAAGCGCCTGTACCCGAAGACGATCATCAAGCCGGCCCTGCACCAGATCCTGGTCCCGCGCCCCACCGGCGGCAGGATCGGCGGCAAGCCGGTCGTGGGACGTGAACTGCTGGCGTGGACGGGCGAGTTCCTGACGACGATCCTGGGGTCGTGACCTTCTGACCCTCTGGCTTCTCGTCGAACGGCCCCGCCGGACATCCGGCGGGGCCGGTTCGTTCCGTGGTCAGGGGCGGTCCGGCGTCCCGGATTCCGGCGTCCCGGATCCCGGACCCTGGGAGGAGAACCGGGACAGATACAGCAACTCGCCGCGTTCGTCGGTGCGGGTGTACTCGACCGTCATGCCCAGGCGGGCGGCCAGCTGGAGCGAGGCCGTGTTGTGCGGACGGATCGTGGCCCAGACGCGAGCGATCCCGGAGGCGGAGCACTCGTCCAGCACCGCACGGGCCGCCTCCCCGGCAATGCCCTGCCCCTGGTGGGTGCGGCGGACCTCGTAGCCGATCTCCGGTCCGGCGGAACCGGTGCGCCCGGCGAAGACCCCGCAGTTGCCCACCAGTAGACCGCTGTCGCGCAGCCGTGCGCCGTACCAGGCCAGTCCCGTCTCCCGGTACGTCAGGATCCGGCGCTCGATCCACTCCTCGGTCCGGTCGAGCGAGCTGATGGGCCCCGTCCCGATGGTGTGGGTCTTCGGGTCGCAGAAGATCTCATGCAGGTCGGCCGCATCGTCCGGCCGGAAGCACCGCAGCTCCAGCCGTTCCGTCCCGATGATGTCCCGCATCGTCGCCCCCCTATTTTGCCTGATGCCGCGGACGTGTTTGCGGCATCAGGCAGTATCCCGCGTACCTGAAGCAGGCGGTGGGAGACGTGTGACGCGGCAGCGACCGGAGGTCTCCTTGCCGGCGACGGATCGGACGGCCTGTTCCGCCTCGCACGGCGCCGGCCGGGGTACCGCCGGCGACATGGTGCCTCAGGGCCGAACATCTGGTTTCCGCCGGGGAGTGGGGGGAGGCCCCGCCTGTGAACCCGAGGCCCCGAGGGGGTTCCGATCGAGTGCGGCCGACGTCCTGAGGACCAGCCACACCGTCTTGCCGACGACGTGGTCATCGACCACGAAGTCGTCGGCAAGCTCGCTCACGAGGTGTAACCCGCGCCCCGAGCCGGCGTCGTCGTCGGGGTACTGGACCGCAGGCCGACCTGGCCCGCTGTCACGGACCTCCAGGCGCACCAGCTCCTCGCCCCGGTGGAGGCCGACGCAGAACTCGTGCCCGGGTGGCGCGCCATGCAGCAATGCATTGGTGGCGAGCTCTGACACACACACCTTTATGTCCTCGACCAGAGTGTGGAGCTCCCACTCGATGAGGACACCAGTGACGAAGTCGCGTGAGGCACCAACAGAGGTGCGCCTGCGGGGAATCGTCGTTGCTGCGACAGGGACGCGGTGGTTCACCGCCTTGCTCGCGGGCCGTAACGTGAAATGAGACTTGCTGCTATTCGCGAAAAGCGGAAAGGTCTACTCTGTGAGGGGTGCGTCTGAGTCGCCTAGCGTGAGATGCGGCAGGCTGGTGAAGGTGTTGGCTGCGGAGGAGAAGGACATGGGCGGCAGGGAATGGATCGGCAACTCGGTGCCGTATCTCGTCGCGCCTTCCGGAGCTCAAGGTGACGCGTGGGCGGCCGAGGCCGCCGCGGAGGGGCGCCGGGGCAGTCAGCGCATTGTCCAGGCGGGCGAAGTGGAGGCGTCGGCGGCGGTCGCGGAGCTGCTGGGGATGGTTGCCGGGCAGATCGTCGTCACGCGTCGCAGGATCATGTATCTCGATGGTGAACCGTGCGAGTTGACGGACACGTACTACCCCGTGGACATCGCGGGTGGTACCGGTCTGGCCGGGACGGCCAAGATCCCGGGTGGGGCGATCAGGCTTCTGGCGGACCTCGGGCATGTCGGTGTGCGTGTGCGAGAGGACGTGACCGCCCGGTCGGCGACCGGACATGAGCGGGAGCAACTTCGGCTGGCGGCGGGGGAGCCCGTGTTGCAGCTGACCCGGCTCACCCTGGACGACGAGGACCGGCCCATTCAGGTCGACGTCATGGCCATGCCTCCACGACGCCAGAAGTTGCGGTACGAGATCAGGATCGGATGACTGTGCCCAGACCCGAAGCGGATGCTGTCGACCGCCGTTCGCTGCACGAACGGATCGCGGCCGATCTCAGGGATCAGATCATGGGCGGGGACCTCGCTCCCGGTGCCAGTCTCCCCTCCACCCTGCACCTCAAGGATCGGTTCAACGCCTCGAACGCGACTGTGCAGAAGGCATTGCAGGTGCTCAAGGAGGAACAGTTGGTGATCGGCAGGGCCGGTGCCTCGGTGACGGTCCGCGAGCATCGTCAACGAACCGTTCGCCCGGCCTCGTACATGGCCCCGGCGGGTTCGGGGGAGCCGTACGGCTGGCTGACCGAAGCGGCAAAGGATGGCTCCCGCGCGCACAGCACACTCATCGAGGTCGGCGAGAGCGAGCCGCCCGCGGATGTCGCCGAGGCGCTTCGGTTGCCGAAGCCCGGTGTCGCCCTCCTGCGGCGCCAACTGCTCGTGGTCGACGGCGAACCGGTCGAACTCGTGGCTTCGTACTACCCGCTGGAGATCACCCGGGGCACCGCGATGGAGGAGCCTCGAAAGATCCCGGGCGGCACGCCGACCCTGCTCGCGGAACTGGGCTATCCACCCCGGCTCAGCGTGGACCGGGTGTCCGCACGGGTGCCCACGCAGGATCAGTACCAGGCGCTGCGGCTGCCCGGTGGGCTGCCGGTCCTGCGGACACTGCGTGTCGTCTACAGCGACGACGAGCGGGCCATCGAAGCGACCGTCATGGTCAAGGCGGGGCATCTGTACGAGTTGCAGTACGAGTTCACTGCCGAGTAGGAGTGACGTACGCACGACATCCGCTCGCCCTGCAGCCCGTGAGCCGCCTTCTAGTCGTTCGGGAACCGATAGACCTTCGACTCCCGTGCGTGGAAGCCGAGCCGCTCATACAGCCGGTTCGCGCCGGCACGATCCGGCCGGGAAGTAAGATCCACCGTCCGTGCGCCCGCCTCCCGGGCGATTCGCAAGGCCTCCCGGGTGAGGAGTGCTGCGACTCCCCGGCCTCGCGCCGCGCTGTCGACAACCACGTCTTCGACGCGGGCCCGCAATCCGGATGGCAAAGGCGACAGCACCAGAGTCAGGGTGCCGACGATCGCCTCGGGCGACCGGGCGACAAGCACGGTGTTGGCGTCCCACGTCACCATCCGGTCGAGGGCGTCGTAGTCCAGGGGTTCGGCTCTCGCGGACAGTTGGGGCAGCAGCCGGCCGAAGGCGTCGACGAGTTCCTGACTGGCTTCCCGGATGATCTCTACGCGGACGTCCATGTCGGGAGCCTACCCATTGACCAGCGCCGCGTAGGCATGCCAACAGGGCGCTGAGCGCTGGCTCATTGACGGTCGGTTGCCACGTCCGGCCGCCGGAATCGCGGTCCAACTCGCCCCTTCCGCGTCCATGGAATCCGAGCCCACGGCTTCCCTGATCGTTCATGTCCGGGCTCTCCGGCGACCGGAACACGCCTCTCCGTCCCCCGTCGGTCAGCCGGCGGCAGGGCCATCAGGTGCGAACAGCAGGTACGCGAGCACCCGGAACACCTCCTCCGGATCCCGGTCGCCCACCGCCCCGCTCAGGTTGCCGCTGAGCAGCAGGGTGGCGAAGCCGTGGGCCAGGGACCAGGCGGCCACGCCCGTGAGCCGGGGGTCGCCGCCGCGTCCGGCGGCGGGGAGGCCGGTGACGCCCGCACGCAGTTCCACCGAGGCCCGCTCCTTTTCCGCGATCAGTTCCGGGTCGTCGGCCCGGTAGAGGTCCGGCTGGAACATCACCTGGAAGTGCGCCGGGTGCTCGGTGGCGAACCGTACGTACCGCACGCCGCGCTCCCGCAGGTCCGGGGCGTCGGCGAGCGCGTCGGCGAAGAGGCCGTACCCCTCCGTGGCGATGGCGGTGAGCAGGCCGGTGCGGTCCTTGAAGTGGTGGGCGGGGGCGGCGTGGGAGACGCCGGCCCGGCGGGCCAGGTCGCGCAGGCTCAGCGCGGCGGGGCCCTCGGCGCGGATGACGTCGAGGGCGGCGGTGAGGACGGCCCGCCTCAGGTCGCCGTGGTGGTAGGTGCGGTCGCTGGTCATGAACAGCAGATTACGCGGAATCTAGTCATTGACAAGTTTGCCCTGGGAGGCGCACGCTGGCTATCTAGTCAGCGACAAGATGCTGACGCCGATGCTGCGGAAGGCAAAGACATGTCCGACGAGCTGGGTCGCGTACGGCAGATGTGGCACCTGTTGGAGCCCCTGCACGCTGTTCTGTACTACGCGCCGGAGGCCTTCGAGGAGGCCGCCGCCCTCGGGTACCGCACCGACGAGCGTTGGCCGAGCTACTTCGCCTGGCGGGCGGCGCCGCTCGGCGAGGCCGACGCAGGGCGGGTCGCCCAGACCTTCTACAGCTTCAGTCCGGTGCGGGTGGCCGAACACGTGCCCGCCGTCTGGTCCGTGGCCTCGCCCGGTGCGGTGCTCGCCGCCCGGCGCGGGGCCGTCGACCGCACATACCGGACGCTGCTGGGGGAGGCGTGCGCCGCTCCGGAGACGGCCGAGGCCGCCGCGCTCCTGCGGCGCGTCGCGGAGGCCGCCGAGACGACGGACCGCCCGCTCGCCGCGGCCAACGCCGCACTGCCCCGGCCGGACGAACCCCACCTCGCGCTCTGGCACGCGGCCACGGTCCTGCGCGAGCACCGCGGTGACGGCCACCTCGCGGCGCTCGTGCACGCGGAGCTCGGCCCGGTGGAGTCGCTGGTCTCCTTCGCGGCCATCGGTGCGGCGAGGCCCGAGGTGTTCGCCGGCCGCGGGTGGAGCGACGAGGAGTGGATGGCGGCCCGTCAGCGCCTCGTGAAGCGGGGGCTGTTGACGGACGACGGTACGGCGACGGAGGCGGGGCGGGCGCTGCGTGACGGGGTCGAGCGGCGTACGGACGAGGCGGCCGCCGCCCCGTGGCGGGTGCTCGGCGACGGGGAACGGGAGCGGCTCGTCGAGCTGCTCGGGCCGCTGTGGGTGGCGGCGATCGGCTCCGGGCTGCTCCCGTCGGAGACGACGCTGGGCATCGGCAAGGTGTGATCCGGGCCGCATCGGGGATGAATGGCGGCCATGAACACCGCCCGGCGGGGAAGACGTCCGTAGGATTCCCGGGTTGGTTCGGCTTTCTCCCCGTCAGGACGGCTTCGAGTGATATCTCCCCGCGATTGTCGAGTGATCGTGCCCGCTCTGGGCGCGGTGGTGGTGCTGGCCCTCACCGGCTGCGATCCCGAAGGGATCACGTCCGGCGGGCAGTCGCCGAGCGGCAGCTCGAACGGCGGCGGCCAGTCGGTCACCGGCTTCGGCGCCAGCCCGCTGGACAACGCCGACGGTACGAAGCCGGGCCTCGCCCCCCTGACGTCCGGCGCGGACCGGGCGGCGGCCCGCAAGGTCATCGAGAAGGTGGCGACCAAGGGGCGCGGTCCGAGGACCGGCTACGAGCGGGACAAGTTCGGGTACGCCTGGAAGGACTCGGTCGACGGCGTCCCGCTCTCCAGGAACGGGTGCGATACGCGGAACGATCTGCTGGCCCGCGACGGCAAGGACGTCCGGTTCCGCGCGGGCTCCGACTGCGTGGTCGTCGCCATGACGCTCAAGGATCCGTACACCGGATCGACCATCGCGTGGCGCAAGCAGCAGGCCACCAAGGTCCAGATCGACCACGTCATGCCGCTCTCGTACGACTGGCAGATGGGCGCGGCCCGCTGGAGCGACGCCAAGCGGCAGCAGATCGCCAATGACCCGCTCAATCTCATTCCGGTGGACGGACCCGCCAACGGCTCCAAGAGCGATTCCGGTCCGGCGTCCTGGCTGCCGCCGAACAAGCAGATCCGTTGCTCGTACTCGCTTCGGTTCGCCCAGGTCTCCCTCAAGTACGAACTGCCCGTGACCGCGGCGGACAAGCAGATGATGCTGCGGCAGTGCGGGGCCTGAGCCGGCGGGCGGTTCTCACGCCCCGGTGATCACCGGGGGGACTGCCAGACGCCGGCGCGGGCCGCTGCGGCGGCGCTGCGGGCGGCGGTGTCCGCGTCGTCCTCGGTGAGTGCGCGGCCGGTGTTGAGCAGGGCGTAGTACAGAGGGGCGGAGACGGCGGCGATGACGGCGTGGGGGTCGGTGCCGTCGGGGAGTTCGCCGCGCGCGACGGCGTCGGTGACGCAGCCCGACCATTCGGCGATGCGGACCTCGTAGAAGCGGTGGAGGGCGTCGGCCGCCTGGTCGTCGCAGAGCGATGCGGCGATCAGGGCTTTGAAGAGGGAGCCCTGGCGGGGGTCGGTGAGCGTCTTGACGACGAGGCGGGCATTGGCGGTGAGGTCGCCGTCGAGGGTGCCCGTGTCTGCGCGGGGGAGGGAGGTCGCGGCCATGTCGGTGAGCAGGTCGGCGGCCAGTGCGCCCGGGGTGCCCCAACGGCGGTAGACGGTGGTCTTGCCGACGTCGGCGCGGCGGGCGATCTCGGTGAGGTCGAGGGCGGCGAAGCCGTCGGCGGCGAGGGTGTCGCCCGCCGCCTTGAGTACGGCCTCGCGGACCCGGGCGGTGCGGCCGCCGGGACGCACGGTGCCGACGGGGGCCGAGGGGGTGGCCTGGCCTGCGGGGTTGGCTGCGGGCGGGGTGGCCGGGGGCGTGGGCATGGCGCTCTCCTTCTGATGGTTTCTCGCGGGCCACACCCATCTTATCGGGACTCTGGTTCCCATTGGCGACCTGCGGTGCTACCTTCATATCCGTAACGGAACGACAGACCCGTTAGGGCTTGTCGTCCGGATGTCCGCACCGTCCTGTCGTCCCGCGCGCTCCGCCGTACCGGCGAACGGCGGGGAAGAAATGGAGATCTGTCATGTCTATGACGAAGGCACCGTCGGGGGTCACCCCCGGGGAGCAGCGCCCGCCCCGCTCCGCCGCCGATCCCCGGACGGCCGCCCCCGAGGAGCAACCGCAGCGCCTCACCGGCCGGTTGAAGCTGATCCTCGCGGTGCTGCTGGTGGCCCAGTTCATGCTGGCCGTCGACTTCTCGATCCTGAACGTCGCGCTTCCGGCCATCGGCGACGGCCTCGGGTTCTCCCTCTCCAACCTGCAGTGGATCGCGACGACGTTCGCGCTCAGCGCGGCCGGCTTCACCCTCTTCTTCGGGCGGATCGGCGACCTGATCGGCCGCAAGAAGATCTTCATCGGGAGTCTGGCGCTGCTGGGCGCCTCGTCCCTCGTCGGCGGGCTGGCCACCACCCCCGAGATGCTCCTCGCCGCCCGCGTCGCCCAGGGCCTGGCCACCGCCGCCGCCACCCCGGCAGGACTCTCCCTCCTCACCACGATCTTTCCCGAGGGCCCGCTCCGTCAGAAGGCGCTCGGCATCAACGGGGCGCTGATGTCCGCGGGGTTCACCGCCGGCGCGATCCTCGGCGGCGTCCTGACCGACCTGCTCTCCTGGCGCTGGGCGTTCTTCATCAACGTCCCCGTGGCGCTGGCCGTCGTCCTCGTCGCACCTGCCGTCATCAAGGAGTCCCGGCCCGCCGCCCGGCCCAGGCTCGACCTGCCCGGCGCGCTCGCCGTCACCGGCGGCCTGCTCGCCCTGGTCTACGGCCTCACCCAGGCCGGCGAGCACGGCTGGGGCAACGCCCACGCCGTCACCGGTCTCCTCGCCGGCGCAGTCCTCCTCGCCGCGTTCTTCCTGATCGAGCGCAAGGTCGCCGAGCCGCTCGTCCCGCTCAAGACCCTGGGCCGCCGCAATGTCGCCTGGGGCAACGCGCTGGGCATGCTCGCCTTCGTCACCGAGACCTCGCTCGTCTACCTCCTCACCCTCTATCTGCAGAAGACGCTGGACTTCTCGCCGCTCACCGCCGGAATCTCCTTCGGCGTCCTGGGCATCGGCACGGTGGCCGGCGGACTGCTCGCCCCCAGGGTCATCGCCAGGACCTCCACCCTGACCGCCCTGATCGCCGGCGGCATCATCCAGACGGTCTTCACCGCCGCGCTGCTCTTCCTCGGTACGACGACCGGCACCGCCCTCGCCCTGCTCCTGCCCGCCACCTTCTTCGGCGGCATCGGCAACATGCTCGTCATCGTCGGCTTCATGGTCACCGCCACCAGCGGTCTGCCCGACGAGGAGCAGGGCCTGGCCACCGGGCTCGCCTCGATGTCGCAGCAGGTGGGCATCACCCTCGGCACCCCGATCATGTCGACGGTCGTCACGGCGACCACCGCCGGCGCCGCCTCCGCCTCCGCCATTCACCACGGCGTCACCGTCGCCATCGCCGTCAACGCCGCCCTCGTCGCCCTCGGGGTCGTCATCGCGGCGCTCTTCCTCCGTAACAAGAAGTCCCAGGACGCACGCGGCGAGGAGTTTCGGGACGCACGCGGCGAGGAGTCGCAGGACGGATCAGTGGTCGCGCAGAGCGTCTGAAGGTCCGTGGCCCAACCGGCCCCGCTCTCGTGCCGACCCTCCACACCGCTTCCGGAAGGAACAGCCTCCGATGAACACGACCAGCCCGCCCCGGTGGACCGACGTGACGATTCCGGGAGAGCGGCCCGTCCGCGCCCGTCTGCACTCCCCGGCCGGTACGCGGTCCGCGGACCGTGGCGGATGGCTCGTGTGGGCGCACGGGGGGAGCTGGCAGCGGGGATCGGCGGCCGAGTGGCACCCCGTCACCCAGCGGCTGGCCGCGCTCTCCGGGTGGCGGGTCCTGAGCGTCGACTACCGGCTCGCCCCCGCACACCGCCACCCCGCCGCCCTGGAGGACGTGCTCACCGCCCTGGACTGGGCCCGGGGCCGGGCGGGCGCCGAGTCGGTACCGGTGGCGGTCGGCGGGGACAGCGCCGGCGGCACCCTGGCCGCGGCCGCCGCCCTGGCCGCCTGCGACCACCGGGCCGCAGGGCCGCAACGGGCCCCGCTGGCCGCCCAGTTCCTCGCCTACCCGCCCCTCGACCCCGCCTGCTCCGGGGCCAGCCACCGACGCGACCCGGCGGCCTTCCCCCACCCCGCCGATCTCCGCCGCGCCTGGCGGGCGCTGCGCGGCACGGCGTCCCCGGCCCCCGAGGCCGGTGGCCGGGTCCTGTACTCCACCCCGCTCGACGCCCCCGACCTGCGCGGACTCCCGCCCGCCGTGCTGGCCGTCGGCGGACTGGACCCGGTCGCGGACGACGTCCTCGGCTACGCCGCCCGGCTGCGTGCCGCCGCCGTCCCCGTCGATCTCGTCCACCTGCCCGACACCGCCCACGCCGACCTCCTGCACCCCGGCAGCAAGCTCCTGACCGCACTCGCCGAACGTCTGCGCACCGTCACCGTCACCGTCACCGTCAGCGCCGGCCCTGCCCGCACCCTGAACCCGAAGGAATCCTTGCGATGACCACCACTTCCGCCTCCGCCCCCTCCGCGGCCCCCGGTGCCGTTCCCGCGCCGCTTGAGGCACTCGTACGGCACTTCGCCGACCTGCGTGAGGGCACCCACGCCGGACACGCCGACCGGCCGTCCAAGGAGGCGGCCTTCGGTGCGGCCGCCGAACTCCTGGACGCCCCCGCCCGCCAGGTCCTTGCCGAGTTCGACACCCATCTGCTGCTGGGCACCGGAACGATCCGTGCCACCGGCCTGCGCCGCGACCGGTACGGAGGAGCCTTCGCCGCCTGGCGCCTGACCTGGCCCGAACAGCGCCGCGCCGGGATCACCGCCCTCACCCTGCACGCCCACTACGGCGCCGGGTTCCACCATCCGCACCTGCGCGGCGCGACCGTCGCCGAGTGGCCGCTCAACGTCTTCACCCCCGCCCAGGCCGCCGAGCTCGTCCCCACCTTCCGCGCCATCGTCGCCGCCGACCTGCACAACCTCGTCCTCCAGCGCGACTGGCGCATCGTTCCGGCCCTCCGCGACAGCGGCCACCACTCTCACCCCGGCGGGCCGGCGACTGCCACGGCCGCCGATCCGTACCGTTCCTGACGGGGGCGCACGCACGAACGGAACCCGCCCATGGGCGGGTTCCGTCGCGTCGTGGGGTGATGCGCGCCGGTGGGCGGGTCAGAGCTTCAGGTCCCACTGCGTCGCGTCGTACGTGAAGCCGGGGTTGACCTCGACGGTCAGGGTCCTGGCGTCCACGGGGGCGTCGAAGGCGTAGAGGACCGTGACCTTCTTGCCCGGCAGGACCGTGCCGCTGAAGCCCTCGCCGACCTTTCCGTCGAAGATCTGCTCGGCGTCGACCCCGTCCTGTCCGGCGCGGGCCGAGACGCTGACGAGTGCGGAGTCGAACTTCTCCTTGCCCGCGTTCTCGATGACGACGGCGACGCGGTAGGCCTTGTTGCCCTTGGTGTGACCGACCGCGAACGAGCCCGCGGAGTACGAGGTCGCGTCGCCGACCGTGACCGTCAGGTCGTCGTCGTAGACCGCCGAGTCGCCCGCCTCCAGGGCCTTGCCGGTGTCCTTCTCCTTGGCGTCCCCGCTGTCCGCGCCGCTCTCCGCGTTCTTGCCGGAGTCCCCGCCCGCCTTCGGCTTCGCGGAGGCCGTCGTGTCCGACAGCGCCTTGTCGAAGTCGCTCACCGCGTCGTCGACCGCCTTGAACGTGATCACCGCGCCGACCACCGAGAGGATCAGCGCGACCAGGCCGAGCACGGCCCCGAACGTCGCCATGTTCTTGTTCGTCGCCTCACCCCTCTTGGCGCGGCCCCGTCCGACCAGCCCCAGGATCAGGGCGAGGGTGCCGAGGATGCCCGCCAGCCAGAAGAGGAACGGGACCAGGCCCGAGACGGCGCCGATGAGGCCGAGGATCAGGGCGGCGATGCCGAGCCCGTTGCGGGCGGGGCGCATGCCGGGTGCCTGGGCCGGTGCGTACGGCGACTGCGAAGGCGACTGCGGCTGGGGCTGCGGCTGCGGCGTCTGGGGCTGCTGCGTGAACTGGGACATGGCTGTGCCCTTCGGCAAGTACGGGGATGAGGTGCGGGGATGAGCGCTGAGCGGTTCCACCGGTCGCCTCGTGCAGCGACAGGTCAATCACACCATGAGCTGTGAACCACGTCAACACTGTTCACGGTGGAGTAGACGGTGCACGCTGTGAATCGTGTGCTGTGAACGGGTCGGTATGCTCGCCCGCACAGCAGTGAGCACGGACGGGCCAGCAGCGGTACGAGCACCAGGGAGACAGCAAGTGCCGGAGAACGCGACAGAGGTGACCGCCGCCGGGATCGCGCGGATGGCAGGAGTGGGGCGCGCGGCCGTCAGCAACTGGCGCCGCCGTCACGCCGACTTCCCCAAGCCCGTCGGCGGCACCGAGACGAGCCCGTCCTTCGCCCTGCCCGAGATCGAGCAGTGGCTGCGCGACCAGGGGAAACTCGCCGAGGTCCCGCTCCGCGAACGGGTCTGGCAACAGCTGACAGGACATCCCGCGGGCGCCGTCCCCGCGCTCGTCCACGTCGGATGCGCCCTGCTCCTCGTGCGGGACCGGCCCTCCGCCTGGCGCGAGATCACGGGCGTGTCCGACGCCCGCATGGCCGGCGTGCTCTCCCTCGCGCTGAACGATCTGCTTGCCGCCCGCTTCGGACCGGCCGCCGGGAGCGGCCGCGCTGTTCACACCCCGGACCGGGCCGAACTCCTGCCGTCCGTCCCGCTTCTGCGCGGCGCCGCGGAGCTCGCCGCCGCAACCGGGGTCCGGGAGACCTTCGAGTTCCTGCTCGGCCGTCAGCTCGACGCCAACCCGCGCCAGTACACGCTCACCCCGCCCGGTCTCGCCGGGCTGATGGCCGCACTGGCAGGCACCGGCGGGCCGTCCGCACTCACCGTCCTCGACCCGGCGGCAGGCACCGGCGCGCTGCTCGGCGCGGTCGCCCACCCGGCCGCCCTGTACGCGCAGGAGAGCGATCCGGACCTCGCCGCACTCACCGCGCTGCGCCTCGCCCTGCACGCGGGCACCGGCGCGGACACCATCGCCGTGCGGACCGGCGACACCCTGCGCGCCGACGCCTTCCCCGGCCTGGCGGCCGACGCCGTCCTGTGCCATCCGCCGTTCAACGAGCGCAACTGGGGCCACGACGAACTCGCCTACGACCCGCGCTGGGAGTACGGCTTCCCCGCCCGCACGGAGTCCGAACTCGCCTGGGTGCAGCACGCCCTCGCCCACCTGCGCGAGGGCGGCACCGCGGTCCTGCTGATGCCGCCCGCCGCCGCATCGCGCCGCTCCGGACGCCGTATCCGCGCCGACCTGCTCCGGCGCGGAGCGCTGCGCGCCGTCATCGCCCTCCCGGCCGGCGCCGCGCCCCCGTACGGCATCCCCCTCCACCTCTGGGTCCTGCGCAAGCCGGGGGCGGGATCGCACCCCTCGCCCGAACTGCTCCTGATCGACACCGCGGAGCCCGCCGAACCGGCCTCCGAGCGCAGCGGCCGCGACCGGCTCGACTGGCCGGCCCTGCACCGCACCGTGCTCGACGCCTGGCAGCCGTTCGGCGGCGAGGACGACGAGAACGGCGAGCGCAGTAGTACGAGCGACGAGCGCGGGGAGAACGAGGAGTCCGAGGAGTCCGAGGAGTCCGAGGAGTCCACGGGGACCGGGAACAGCGACGGGAACACAACGGCCCGGCCCCGCGCCGGCCGCGTCGTGCCCGTCATCGAACTCCTCGACGACGACGTCGACCTGGCCCCCGCGCGCCATCTGCCGCCCCCGTCCGCGGCCGGGGGACCGGCCGGGCTGATCCACGTACGGGAGCGGCTGACACAGACCCTGGGGCTCGCCGGCACCCTCGCCCCGCCGCCCGCCGAACTCTCCGCCCCCGCCCACTGGCCGCTCACCACCGTCGGCGAACTCGCCCGGGCCGGCGCCCTCCAGCTGCGCAACGGCGGCTCCGGCACCGGGACGGGCCCCGTGCTCACGGAGCACGACGTCCTCGGCGCCGCCGCCCCCTCGGGGAGCCTGCCGGCAGACGGGCCGCACGAGGAACCCGTACGGGTCGAACCGGGCGATGTCGTCGTGCCCGTGCTCGGCGGCGGTTCCGTCGCCCGTGTCATCGACGACGCCACCGCGGGCGCCGCGCTCGGCCGCAACCTCCAGCTGCTGCGCCCCGATCCGGCCGCCCTCGACCCGTGGTTCCTCGCCGGTTTCCTGCGCGGCACCGCCAACAACCGCCAGGCCAGCAGCTACGCCTCCACGGCGACCCGGCTCGACGCCCGTCGCCTCCAACTGCCGCGCCTGCCCCTGGCGGAGCAGCAGCGGTACGGCGAACGGTTCCGCGCGCTGGCCGCGTTCGAGGACGCGCTGCGGCTCGCGGCACGGCTCGGCGGGCAACTCGTCCAGGGGATGTACGACGGGCTGACGGACGGAACGGTCGCTCCGGACTGAGGGCGGTTGCGGTGGACCGGCGGACGGTGAATCCGCCCGGCAGAAGGGCATCGGTCACAGGCCGTCAGCCGGTGCGGCCGCTCGCGGGAGGGGCATCCGCCCCAGGCCGTCGGCCGGCAAGGCCGCCCGGGGGAAGGGCATCCGCCGCACGCCGTCAGCGGGGTACGGTCACGCGGAAGTGAGCGGAACCACAACGGTTCCGTACAACCCGGGGACCCTTGTCGGTGTCGCCCTTTACGCTCGGATCTGCGCGCACGCCCATGTGTGCGCAGACGTTCCACGACCAGGTATCCAGGAGCAGCCATGTACGCCCCGGGTTATCCGCCGACGGCGCCGCGCAGAGTCCCCAGCAGGGCCTGGATCGTGTCGATGCGGGTCCTGTTCACCGTGCTGTCGGTGTTCTCCTGCGGCATGCTCCTGTGGGCTCCGCTGATGCGGCTGGCGATCGTGCGCCGCAGGGCCCTGGACTGGTGGCTGACCGGCCTCGCATTCGCCTTCGTCGTCGTGGAGCTGATGGTCCTGGGCCGCGACGGCAGCGACGCCGACGCCCACGGCATCGACTTCGTCCTCATACCGCTGCTGCTCCTGGCGATGGTGGCCGCACCCACGCACTACCTCGTCGCCGACATCCGCCACTACGCGCAGCTGACGTTCCGGAACACCGGCGGCACCACCGTGCCGCAGGGGTACGGATACGCGGCCGCGCTGCCCCCGCAGAACCCCGGTCCGCCCCAGCCCGCGCCCCCGCAGACCTACCCGCCGCAGCAGTACCAGCAGCCGCAGCCCCCCACACAGCAGCAGCCGCACCCGGCCCCCCACCCCCAGCGCATCGACCAGGTCCGCGCCGAGCTCGACGAGCTGAGCGACTACCTCCGCAAGGAGGAGGGCCGGTGAACGGTCGCCTCATCGGCGGGCGGTACGAACTGGCGACGATCCTCGGACAGGGCGGCATGGGCCAGGTCTGGACGGCCTACGACCAGCGCCTGGACCGCCGGGTCGCCGTCAAGCTGCTGCGCCCCGACCGCGTCACCGGACCCATCGGCAGCGACGCCGCGGGCGAACTGCGCCGCCGCTTCGTCCGCGAGTGCCGGGTCACCGCCCAGGTCGACCACCCGGGCCTGGTCACCGTCCACGACGCGGGCAGCGACGGCGACGACCTGTACCTCGTCATGCAGTACGTCGAGGGCGCCGACCTCGGCGACCACCTCGCCGAGCACGACCCGTACCCCTGGCAGTGGTCCGTAGCCGTCGCCGCCCAGCTCTGCGCCGTCCTGTGCGCCGTGCACGCCGTGCCGATCGTCCACCGCGACCTCAAGCCCCGCAATGTGATGGTGCGCCCGGACGGCACCGTGCTCGTGCTCGACCTCGGTGTCGCCTCCGTCCTGGACACCGACACCACCCGCCTCACCCACACCGGATCACCCATCGGCTCCCCGGCCTACATGGCCCCCGAGCAGGCCATGGGCGGCGCCGTCGGCCCGTACACCGATCTGTACGCCCTCGGCGTGCTCCTGTACGAACTCCTCAGCGGCGATGTGCCGTTCGCCGGCTCCACCGCCCTCGGCGTACTGCACCGCCACCTCTACGAGGCGCCGCTCCCCGTCCGGCAGATCCGGCCCGACATCCCCGAACCGCTCGAGGCACTCGTCCTGCGCCTGCTCGCCAAGGACCCGCAGCACCGCCCGGCCAGCGCCCAGGAGGTGTACGAACACCTCGCCCCGCTGCTGCCCACCCGGGGCTCCGGGCTCCCCCAGGGGCCGCTCGACCCGACGCGCCCCTTCCTGCGCCCGCACGCCCCGTGGCCCGACCGCGCCACCACCCCGCCGCCCGAGCGGCCCGCGCCGATGCCCGCCGGACCGGATGTCGCGGCCGCCGTCGACGAGGTCAAGAAACTGCTCGGCGAGGGCCGGATCACCCAGGCCGTGGACATGCTCGGCGGCATCCTCCCGGCCGCCGCCGAGCAGCACGGCGAGGGCTCCCCGGTGGTCCGCATCCTGCGCAAGCAGTACGCGGCGACACTGATGGACGACGGCCAGTACCGCCGCGCCCTGCCCGAACTGCGCCGGCTGGCCGACGACCGGGCCGCGGAGGCCGGTCCCGCCGATCCGCAGACCCTCGGGTTCCGCTGCGACGCGGCGCACTGCCTGGAACAGCTGGGCGAGCCCGCCGCCGCCCTGGCGGAGTACCGCGCGGTCCTTCCGTACTACGAGAACCAGTACGCGACGGGCAACGACCCGGCCCGCTCCTACGAGATCCGGCACCGCATCGGCCAACTCCTCCTGGCACTCGGCGACCACGCGGGGGCGCGCGGCCAGTTGCAGGCACTGCTGTACGACACCGAGCGGATGTACGGGCCGCACCACCCGCTGCCCGTCGAGCTGCGCCGGCAACTGGCGCGGCAGCTGGAGGTCAGGGGCGGCTGAACCGCCGCCCGCGCGGGCCAGTTCACCCAATCGTCGCCCCCAGGCCACACCGGGCATCAGCTCCCGACACTTTGACCGGCTGATGTACATTCGTGCTGATCTCGCTGGTGGTGCCTTGTTTCAACGAGGAAGAGATCCTCGAACGCTTCCATGAACGCGTGACGGAGGAGATGACCCGGCTCGGTCATGACTTCCAGCTCGTGTACGTGGACGACGGAAGTGCGGACCGGACCCTGCCGATCCTCCAGCAGCTGGCCGCCGCCGACCCCCGGGCCCGCTACGTCTCCTTCAGCCGCAACTTCGGCAAGGAGGCCGCCATGCTGGCCGGACTCCAGCACGCCGGGGGCGACGCCGTCGTCATCATGGACGCCGACCTCCAGCACCCGCCGGAGCTCGTCGGCCGCATGCTCGAGGAACACGCGCAGGGCCACGACCAGGTGATCGCCCGCCGCACCCGCAAGGGCGACCGCGTCACCAGGACCCTCACCGCCCGCGCCTACTACTGGCTGATCAACCGCCTCGTCGACGTCGAGCTCGTCGACGGGGTCGGCGACTTCCGGCTGCTCTCCCGCCGCGCCGCGGACGCCGTACTCCAGCTCACCGAGTACAACCGCTTCTCCAAGGGCCTCTTCGCCTGGGTCGGATTCCCCACCACGACGTTCAGCTACGAGAACGCCGTCCGGGAGGACGGGCGCTCCGCCTGGACCTTCGGGAAGCTGCTCAACTACGGCCTCGACGGCCTCCTGTCCTTCAACAACAAGCCGTTGCGCGCCGCGCTCTACCTCGGCATGCTCCTGATGTCCCTCGCCCTCGCCTACGCCACGTGGATCGTCGGCGTGGCACTGGTGAGAGGGGTCGACACCCCCGGATACGTCACGCTCCTCGTCGTGGTCACCGCCCTCGCCGGGGTCCAGATGGTGATGGTCGGGGTGGTCGGGGAGTACGTCGGACGGATCTACTACGAGGTCAAGCGCCGCCCGCACTTCCTGGTGAAGGCCACCAACACCCAGGTCCGCGGGGAGGCATCCGAGCCGGAGCCCCTGGAGTTCGTACGCCGATGACGCTCAAGGCACAGCTGGCCCGGTTCGCCCTCGTGGGAGCCGTGAACACCGGCACGTACTACGGCTGCTACCTCGTCCTGCTGCACCGGCTGCCCTACATAGCCGCGCACGTGGCGGCCTTCGCGCTCAGCATGACCGGGTCGTTCTTCCTCAACTCGTACTTCACCTACCGCACCCGGCCCACCTGGCGGAAGTTCCTGCTCTTCCCGCTCACCAACGCCGCCAACTTCGTCATCACCACCGGCGGCGTCTACCTGCTGGTCGACCTGGCCGGGTTCAGCAGCCGGTACGCCCCGCTGGCCGCGGCCGCGGCCGCCGTCCCGATCACCTTCGTGGTCTCGCGCACGATCATGCTGCGGCCGGACACACCCCCGAAACCGGTCGAACGCGTCGGCTGAGCCGTGCCGGCGGCACCCCACATCCCCAACTCCTCCCGAATCGTTGGTCGAATCAGTGGCCCGGACCAGTTCCACTGCCCGAGAGCATCCGGCACTTGGGGGGCGGCGTCGCGGGTCTGGGCACGCGCATCTGCGGCGTTGTCGTCAATCGCCATGGCTCCGCCATGCCTCAATCCTCCGCCTTGCAGCTGCACGCACCCAGACCCGCTCCTTTTCCCGCCCCCCAAGTGCCGGATGCTCTAGCATCGATCACCGCAAGGCCTTGTGCACCGCCGCACAATCTCCTCGGGAGGCTCCTTTGCACCGCCGCCGTCGTAACGCGCTCACCGTCTCCGCCGCACTGCTCGCCGCAGCGCCACTCCTCGCCGCCTGCGGCAGTCAGGCCCACCCCGGTGCCGCGGCCGTCGTGGGCGGGGACCGGATCACGGTGTCCACCGTGCAGGCCCAGGTGGCGGACGTGCGCACGGCCCAGGACTCGTCCGGGCAGGCCGCCCAGATCACCAACCAGTCCGGCCAGCTCGTCCGCGCCAAGCTCCACGGAATGATCCTGGACCGGATCCTGGACCGGGCGTCGGCGGACGCGGGCGTGACGGTCAGCCGTGCCGAGATCCAGCAGATGCGGCAGTCGGCCGTCGCCCAGTACAAGGGGGAGAAGGGGCTGCGTGCCGCGGTGCTCCAGGAGCGCTGGATCGCCCCGGACCAGATCGACGCCTTCCTGCGCGAGCAGATCCAGCTGACCAAGCTCGGCCGGGCACTCGGCGCGGACCCGACGACCCCGGAGGGCACGAAGGTGCTCGGCGACGCCCTGACGAAGGCGTCCAAGGCGCTGAAGGTCGACGTCAACCCGCGCTTCGGCACCTGGAACAACCAGCAGATCCAGCTCGCCGAGTACAAGGCCCCCTGGATCACCCAGGTCACCAAGCCGGCCCAGGCGGCCGCGGAGGCCGGGGCCTGAGCACGCTCCGGCGGCCGGGGTAGATTCGCCGTGTGAACGCTGAAGACCCCGGCCGTATCGTCCTGCTCACCGCCAGCCACCGCGTCGCGCCCGGACTGCTGTCCTGGCCCGCCTGGCAGACACTGCACGCCGCCGACCGGGTGCTGTGCGGCGAGCCCGGCCAGCCGCAGCTGCCGTATCTGCGCGAGGCGGGCATCAACGTCGAGCAGGCCGTGCCGGACGCGCAGGAACTCATCGACGCGTGTTCCGGCGGCCGCACCGTGGTGGTCCTCACCGGCGGCGAGGGCAACCAGCCGCTGACCGACGGACTGGCCAGGCTGGCCGGTTCGGGCCGGGTGCAGATGCCGAACCTGGAGCTCCTGCCCGGTTCGTACGACCTGCCGGGCGCCCGGCTCCTCGATCTGGTCCAGGTCATGGACCGGATCCGGATCGAATGCCCCTGGACCTCCCAGAAGACCCACAAGGGCCTCGCCAAGTACGCCATCGAGGAGGCGTACGAGCTCGTCGAGGCGATCGAGGACGGCGACCGCGAAGAACTCCGCGAGGAGCTCGGGGACGTACTGCTCCAGGTCGTCTTCCACGCGCGCATCGCCGAGGAGGACGAGGACGAGCCCTTTTCCGTGGACGACGTCGCCGCCACGCTCGTCGAGAAGCTGATCCACCGCCACCCGCACGTCTTCGGCGACGAGACCGCCGAGACGCCGGAGGACGTCCACGCGCACTGGCTGCGCACCAAGGCCATCGAGAAGCAGCGCGAGTCGGTCACCGAAGGGGTGCCGCTCGGCCAGCCCGGCCTGGCACTCGCCGCGAAGCTCGCGAGCCGGGTCCGTACCGCCGGACTCGACGTGGCGCTCCCCGAAGGCGACGACATCGGCTACCGGCTCCTCGCCCTGGCCGTGCGCGCCGAGAAGGACGGCATCGACCCGGAGGCCGCCCTGCGGGCCGCGGGGCGCGCGTACCGGGACGCGATCAGGGCGGCGGAGGGCGTCAGGTAGCAGCGGATAACGTCGGGGGGTGAACGACAGCCCCGCCGAAACCCCTGCCGAAGCCTCCGACGGCACCACCCCTGCCGAAGCCCCCGACGGCACCGCCCCCGCCGAAGCTCCCGCCGGCTGCCCCGCCCACCTGGCCGGTGGCGGAGCCGCCGCGCCGCCCGCCCCCGAACTCTTCACGTGGGAGTTCGCCACCGACCCGTACCCCGCCTACGCCTGGCTGCGCGAGCACAGTCCCGTGCACCGCACCACGCTGCCCAGCGGGGTCGAGGCGTGGCTCGTCACCCGGTACGCGGACGCCAGGGAGGCTCTCGCCGACAGCCGGCTCTCCAAGAACCCGGCGCACCACGCCGGGTCCGCGCACGCCAAGGGGAAGACGGGCATTCCGGGGGAACGCAATGCGGAGCTGATGACGCATCTGCTGAACATCGACCCGCCCGACCACACGCGGCTGCGCCGCCTCGTGTCCAAGGCCTTCACCCCCCGGCGGATCGCGGAGTTCGCACCGCGCGTGCAGGAGCTGACGGACCGCCTCATCGACTCGTTCATCGAGAAGGGGGAGGCGGACCTCATCCATGAGTTCGCCTTCCCGCTCCCCATCTACGCGATCTGCGACCTGCTCGGCGTTCCGCGTGAGGACCAGGACGACTTCCGGGACTGGGCGGGCATGATGATCCGCCACGGCGGCGGCCCGCGCGGCGGAGTGGCCCGTTCCGTGAAGAAGATGCGCGGCTATCTCCTCGAACTGATCCACCGCAAACGCGAGGACCCGGGCGACGACTTGATCTCGGGGCTGATCCGGGCGAGCGACCACGGTGAGCACCTGACGGAGAACGAGGCCGCCGCGATGGCCTTTATCCTCCTGTTTGCCGGTTTCGAGACGACCGTTAATCTGATCGGCAACAGCGTCCACACCCTGCTCGGCCACCCGGAGCAGCGCGAGCGGCTCCAGCGTTCGCTGGCCGCGGGGGAGACGGAGCTGCTGGCCACCGGGATCGAGGAACTGCTGCGGTACGACGGCCCGGTGGAGCTCGCCACCTGGCGCTACGCCACCGAGCCGCTGACCATCGGCGGGCAGCGGGTCGGCGAGGGGGACCCCGTGCTCGTGGTGCTCGCCGCCGCCGACCGGGACCCGGAACGCTTCGACGGGGCGGACGCGCTGGACCTTGCGCGGCGTGACAATCAGCACCTCGGGTACGGGCACGGCATCCACTACTGCCTGGGGGCGCCGCTCGCCCGGCTGGAGGGGCAGGCCGCGCTCGGCACACTCCTGAAACGCCTTCCGGACCTGCGACTTGCGGGAGATCCTGCCGATTTGCGGTGGCGTGGCGGGCTCATCATGCGTGGACTGCGCACCCTGCCGGTGGAGTTCACCCCGGGGCCGGCGCTCATTGAAGGTGACACTCTGTCAACTCTGTGACTTTCACGTGATCTCTGCTGCATCGACTTGTGACACACGTTCGAGTCCCGCTAGGTTCACCGTTCGACTCACCAGTCACTCGTCAGTCACACGGAAGGCATCCCCATGGGCTCCGCTAACGGCAGACACCGTCGCCCTCGGCAGGCACCCGCCATCATCGTCGCCGCAGGCGTGACCGGCTCGGCCATCGCCATCCCGCTGCTCGGTGCGGCAGGCGCGCACGCCGCAGAGGCCTCGACCTGGGACCGGGTGGCCGAGTGCGAGAGCGGCGGCATGTGGAGTGCCGACCTCGGCAACGGCTTCTACGGCGGCCTGCAGTTCTCGCAGGAGACCTGGAAGGCGTACGGCGGCGAGTCGTACGCCGAGCGTGCCGACCTCGCCAGCCGCTCGCAGCAGATCGCCGTGGCGGAGAAGGTCCTGGACGACCAGGGGCCGAAGGCGTGGCCCAGCTGTGCGGTCATCTCCGGGCTCGCGGTGGACGGGAGCCTGCCGGGCGTCGACCCGGGCGGCACGCCGTCCGCCGACCCCTCCGGGAGCGCCGACGCGTCCCTGGGTGCCGATCCGGCGGACGACGCGTCCTCGGGGGCGGCGAAGACCCCGAAGGGCGACGCGAAGGACGACGCGAAGGGTGAGGGGGCCGGCGAGGACGCCGCGCCGGACGCATCGGCCTCACCGTCCTCGGAGCCGTCCTCCACCCCCTCGGCGGGCTCGTCCGGCCAGGCGCGGGAGAAGGGGAAGGCTGCCGGCAAGCACCGCGGCGCCCCTGCCTCCGGGGAGGCCCGGGAGGACGGCGGCGACACCGGACGCGACTCGGGGCGGCACGCCTCGCGCGGTGACAGTGGCGCACGCGACACGGGCGCCAAGGCGGCCGACGGCGCGTACACCGTCCGCCCCGGCGACAACCTGTGGGCGATTGCTGATGCACAGAAGCTGCCCGGCGGCTGGACGGAGCTCTATGAGGCCAACAAGGCGGAGGTGGGCTCCGATCCGGACCTCATCCTGCCTGGCCAGAGCCTTGATCTCGGTGTGAAGGCCGGATGAGCGCGGTCTGATCAACAGCTGAGAACACCCACAAAACTGGGGTAGTTAAGAGGCCTATGTCCCACTTTTGACTAAGTGAGACATGGGTCTCTTTGCGTCAACTGGCGTGTCTTGTCCGGGAGCTCCCTCCGCATCCGTTCCCACCTGCGGAAACGCTGGTTCATCGGATGCAAGTAAGGGCCGTTTATCCGGTATGTCCATCTTTGAATGTGGGGGTTGCCTGTGTTTACGGTCGGAACCGCTCGCACCGCGGGCCCCGTCGATCGTCACGCCGAATCCTGCCGTCGGTCGAAGGGAACAGACGCGTAAAGCGCCGTAGGCAGGAGCGGGGGACCCAGGTAAGCGCCGGGCCCGATCGTCGTAAGACGCATCAGGACCGGCTTGGGGTGAAGTCGTGCGCTAGGACGTGCGACCGGGCAACTCACTTGGCCCGAACCCGACAGCTCACCTCGTAGGCGTCGGTGAGGAGAAGTCTCGATGCTGCTCAACAGCAAGGGCAACAAGCACCGTCGCCCGTCCAAGGCCGTCCGTATCGCCACGCTCGCCGGTGTCGCCGGTGCCGCCATCGCCGTGCCCCTGATGGGTGCGACCGGCGCCTCCGCCGCCTCCGTGTCCACGTGGGACGCCGTCGCCCAGTGCGAGTCCGGTGGCAACTGGTCCATCAACACCGGCAACGGCTACTACGGCGGCCTGCAGTTCTCGCAGTCCAGCTGGGCCGCCGCCGGCGGTACCCAGTACGCGGCCCGTGCGGACCTGGCCACCAAGGCCCAGCAGATCGCCACCGCCGAGAAGCTCCTCGACCTCCAGGGCCCGGGCGCCTGGGCCTGCGCCGGCGCCGGCAGCCTGAGCAACGACGGTGTCGACCCGGGTGTCGACACCGGCTCCTCCGCCGCCAAGGCCGAGGCCGCACCCAAGGCCGAGGCCGCCCCGAAGCAGGAGTCGGCGCCGGTCCAGCAGGCCGCGCCGAAGAAGGCCGAGCGCACCGAGGCCCCCTCCACCAACCGCTCGGACCGCTCGACCGCCCCCAAGGCCGAGTCGAAGACCGTCACCACCCCGACCGGCGAGAAGGTCGAGAAGGGTGACGGCGAGTACAAGGTCGTCACCGGCGACTCCCTGAGCAAGATCGCTGCCGACCACGACGTCAAGGGCGGCTGGGAGCAGCTCTTCAAGCTCAACAAGGACATCGTCGACGACGCCGACCTGATCTTCCCCGGTCAGCAGCTGCACCTCACGAAGTAGCAGTAGCGAGCTGACGCGGTAGTCGCGCTCTCTCCTCGCCGACCACTCCGGCCGCCCCGGCCCGGCGCGCACCTCCCCCCGTGCGTGCCGGGCCGGGGTCTGCCGGTTTCTGCGTTGATCGTTCAACTGTTGTAGTTACTGGTCAGTAAATTTCTAGTCTTTCGCCCCACTCTGCCCGTACTTGGGTCCTTTTTCGTCCCAGGGGACGGGCGGTCGGCCGACTGAGACGGCCGAGCCGGTTAGGCTCTTGTCGCAAGGCCAAAGCGACCCTGCACCACCAGCGTCATATCCCAGAAGGAGATGCCTCGTGCCGTCCATCGACGTCGTCGTAGCCAGGGAAATCCTCGACTCCCGCGGAAACCCCACGGTCGAGGTCGAGGTCGGCCTCGACGACGGCAGCACGGGCCGTGCTGCTGTTCCGTCCGGCGCCTCCACCGGTGCGTTCGAGGCCATTGAGCTTCGCGACGGCGACCCCAACCGCTACCACGGCAAGGGCGTCGAGAAGGCCGTCCTCGCCGTGATCGAGCAGATCGGCCCGGAGCTCGTCGGCTACGACGCGACCGAGCAGCGGCTGATCGACCAGGCGATGTTCGACCTGGACGCCACCGAGAACAAGGGCTCCCTCGGCGCCAACGCCATCCTCGGTGTCTCGCTCGCCGTGGCCCACGCCGCCTCCGAGGCCTCGGACCTGCCGCTGTTCCGCTACCTCGGTGGCCCGAACGCGCACCTGCTGCCCGTCCCGATGATGAACATCCTCAACGGTGGGTCGCACGCCGACTCCAACGTGGACATCCAGGAGTTCATGATCGCGCCGATCGGCGCCGAGTCCTTCTCCGAGGCCCTGCGCTGGGGCGCCGAGGTCTACCACACGCTGAAGAAGGTCCTGAAGACCAAGGGCCTGTCCACCGGTCTCGGTGACGAGGGCGGCTTCGCGCCGAACCTGGAGTCCAACCGCGCCGCCCTCGACCTCATCGTCGAGGCCATCAAGGAGGCCGGCTACGCCCCGGGCAAGGACATCGCGCTCGCGCTCGACGTCGCCGCCTCGGAGTTCTACAAGGACGGCAAGTACGAGTTCGAGGGCAAGTCCCGCTCGGCCGCCGAGATGACCGAGTACTACGAGGAGCTCGTCTCCGCGTACCCGCTGGTCTCCATCGAGGACCCGCTGTACGAGGACGACTGGGCCGGCTGGAAGGTCATCACCGACAAGCTCGGCGCCAAGGTGCAGATCGTCGGCGACGACCTCTTCGTCACCAACCCGGAGCGCCTGGCCCGCGGCATCGAGGAGGGCTCCGCCAACGCCCTGCTCGTCAAGGTCAACCAGATCGGTTCGCTGACCGAGACCCTGGACGCCGTCGAGCTGGCCCAGCGCAGCGGCTTCAAGTGCATGATGTCGCACCGCTCCGGCGAGACCGAGGACGTCACCATCGCCGACCTCGCGGTCGCGGTGAACTGCGGCCAGATCAAGACCGGCGCCCCGGCCCGCTCGGACCGTGTCGCCAAGTACAACCAGCTGCTGCGCATCGAGGAGATCCTCGACGACGCCGCGGTGTACGCGGGCCGCTCGGCGTTCCCGCGCTTCAAGGGCTGACACGCGCCCACGTACAACAGGGGCTGACAAGCCCGGCGGGGTCGAGCGCCCCGGCCTCCGTCCGTCCCCGCACTCGGTCCCGTACCGTGTGCGGGGACGGACGTGCGTAATGGGGAGGCGGAGACATGGCCGCGAAGAACCGGGACCGGTTCTCCACCGCGACCCGGCTGCGGTTGCTCGGCGAGCAGACCGCGGCCCGTGTCTACCGGTCCCAGAACCGCCGTCAGGCCCGCCGCTCCCGCCTCACCGGCCGGGCGGCCTTCCTGGCCCTGATCGTCTGCTCGCTGATCGTCGCCCTCGCCTATCCGATGCGGCAGTACGTGTCGCAGCGCGACGAGATCGCCGACCAGGAGCGGCTCGCCCAGGAGGCCGAGGCCCGTACCGAGGAGCTGCGCGACGAGAAGGCGCGCCTCCAGGACGATGCGTACATCAAGCGGCTGGCCCGCGAGCATCTGCACTACCTTCTTCCCGGGGAGACCGGCTACACCGTGGTCGACCCCGACGCGGTCAAGGAGCGCAACGGGCAGCCGGAGGAGTCCGGCCGGCCCTGGCACTCCAACCTGTGGGACGGCGTCGACAGCGCCGACCGCGGCTGACCGCCGCCCTTCCCGTTCCCCGTACCTCTGCAGAACCGCAGTTCGAGCAGTCCGATCAGAACCCTAGGCAGGCATGGAAACGCCCCCTCCCCAGACCGAGTCCACCGCGCCCACCGACGCGGACATCGCCGCGTTCCAGCAGCAGCTGGGGCGCCCGCCGCGCGGGCTGCGCGCGATCGCGCACCGCTGCCCGTGCGGCAACCCGGATGTGGTCGAGACGCAGCCCCGGCTGGAGGACGGTACGCCGTTCCCGACGACGTTCTACCTGACGTGCCCGCGTGCGGCGTCCGCGATCGGCACGCTGGAGGCGAACGGGGTCATGAAGGAGATGACCGAGCGTCTCGCCACCGACCCCGAGCTGGCCGCGGCCTACCGGGCCGCGCACGAGGACTACATCGCGCGGCGCGATGCCATCGAGGTGCTGGAGGGCTTCCCGAGCGCGGGCGGCATGCCGGACCGGGTGAAGTGCCTGCATGTGCTCGTCGGGCACTCGCTGGCCGCCGGGCCGGGCGTGAACCCGCTCGGGGACGAGGCGATCGCGATGCTGCCGCAGTGGTGGCGCAAGGGGCCGTGCGTGTCGCCTTGCGGCGCGCCGGACGAGGACGCGGGCTGAGCGTCCGTACCCGGGGGCCGCTGCCCCCGGACCCCCGCTCCTCAATCTCCCCCCGGACTTCGTCCGGGGGGACCCCCAGGGGCTTGGTTTCCCGCCGGTGGGGATTGATCTGCTGCCGGCGGCAGGCTTGAAGACATGATGCGCCGGAGAGGCTGAAGAGATGACGCGTGTAGCCGCCATCGACTGCGGTACCAACTCGATCCGTCTGCTCGTCGCGGACGCCGACCCTGTCACGGGTGAGCTCGTCGAGCTCGACCGGCGGATGGAGATCGTCCGCCTCGGACAGGGCGTCGACCGGACCGGCCGGCTCGCCCCCGAGGCGCTGGAGCGGACCTTCGCCGCCTGCCGACGGTATGCGGCGGTGATCAAGGAGCACGGTGCGGAGAAGGTGCGCTTCGTGGCCACCTCCGCCTCCCGTGACGCGGAGAACCGGGACGACTTCGTCCGCGGGGTGCTGGACACCCTGGGCGTCGAGCCCGAGGTGATCAGCGGCGGACAGGAGGCCGAGTTCTCGTTCGACGGGGCCACCAAGGAGCTCACCGGGCGCGACGACCTCGCGAAGCCGTACCTGGTCGTGGACATCGGCGGCGGCTCCACCGAGTTCGTCGTCGGCGACGACCGGGTGCGGGCCTCCCGGTCCGTGGACATCGGCTGTGTCCGGATGACCGAGCGCCACCTCGTGCGGGACGGCGTGGTCGGCGACCCGCCCACGCCCGGGCAGGCCGATGCGATCCGTGCGGACATCGCCGCCGCCCTGGACCTGGCCGAGGAGAGCGTCCCGCTCACCTCTGCGGGCACCGTCGTCGGCCTCGCCGGGACGGTCACCACCGTGGCCGCGATCGCGCTGGGGCTCGAGGAGTACGACTCCGAGGCGATCCACCACTCCCGGGTCTCCCTGGAGCAGGTCCGGGAGATCACCGGGCGGCTCCTCGCCTCGACCCACGCCGAGCGCGCGGCGATCGGCGCGATGCACCCGGGACGGGTCGACGTGATCACCGCGGGGGCCTTGATCCTGCTGGCGGTGATGGAGCGGACCGGTGCCGGCGAGGTCGTCGTCAGCGAGCACGACATCCTCGACGGGATCGGCTGGTCCCTCGCCTGAGGGCAGCCGGTCCGAGCGGCCTCCGGGGCCCCGTCAGGGGGCTGTGGAGGCCGTGTCGCAGGCGGCCGCGAACCTCGCTCATACGCATCCCCGCCTGCACCTTTGAGATGCTGGGGGCCACCCGGGGGGTGCCTTGGGGGACACGTCGCTACGAAGTTCGTGAACTTCTTCACAAGGAATTGGGCCTCTGGGGGCGGAAGTCTGCTCCGTACGGGCTGCCGGGAGGGTGTGCGGGGCCACTCGCCACGCATACGGGACGGTTCCGGGCGCATTGCTGGAGTGTGAACCGGACGGGTGGTTCGCCCCGCCCAGTGGCTCAAGGGCCAGCTCACAAGCGGTGAACAACGTTCGCCGGGGTGTCGTGGTTCCCTGTCGGAGCCATGACCTGGGTCACGTGAGCGGCGGAGTGTAGCAGAGGGTGGCCCATACCTTGTGAAGGGGCTCACGAGCGTGCCCTCCGGGCGGGGTGGATACTCGATGGCATGAGCACCACGGAGCGTCCCAGGATCCTCGTAGTAGGCGGTGGGTACGTAGGCCTGTACGCAGCTCGGCGCATTCTGAAGAAGATGCGCTATGGAGAGGCGACCGTCACGGTCGTCGACCCCCGGTCGTACATGACGTACCAGCCCTTCCTCCCCGAAGCTGCTGCCGGCAGCATCTCGCCTCGGCATGTCGTCGTCCCGCTGCGACGCGTGCTGCCCAAGGCCGAGGTCCTCACCGGCCGCGTCACGACCATCGACCAGGACCGCAAGGTCGCCACGGTCGCGCCGCTCGTCGGCGAGGCCTACGAGCTGCCCTTCGACTACCTGATCATCGCGATGGGCGCCGTCTCCCGTACCTTCCCGATCCCCGGCCTGGCCGAACAGGGCATCGGTATGAAGGGCATCGAGGAGGCCATCGGCCTGCGCAACCACGTCCTCGAGCAGCTGGACAAGGCCGACTCGACGACCGACGAGGACGTCCGCCGCAGGGCGCTGACGTTCGTCTTCGTGGGCGGCGGATTCGCCGGCGCGGAGACCATCGGCGAGGTCGAGGACATGGCCCGCGACGCGGCGAAGTACTACACGAACGTGAAGCGCGAGGACATGCGCTTCATCCTCGTCGACGCCGCCGACAAGATCCTTCCCGAGGTCGGCCCGAAGCTGGGCACCTGGGGCCGGGAGCACCTGGAGTCCCGTGGCGTCGAGGTCTTCCTCTCGACCTCCATGGACTCCTGCGTCGACGGTCACGTGGTCCTGAAGAACGGACTCGAGGTCGACTCCAACACCATCGTGTGGACGGCCGGCGTGAAGCCGAACCCGGCGCTGGCCCGCTTCGGCCTGCCGCTCGGTCCGCGCGGTCACGTGGACACCTCCGAGAAGCTCCAGGTGCAGGGCACCGACTACATCTGGGCCGCCGGCGACAACGCCCAGGTTCCGGACCTGATCGGCCGCAAGGCCGGCAACCCGAACGCCTGGTGCCCGCCGAACGCCCAGCACGCGCTGCGTCAGGCCAAGGTCCTCGGTGACAACGTCATCTCCGGGATGCGCGGCTTCCCGCAGGCCGACTACAGCCACGCCAACAAGGGTGCGGTCGCCGGTCTGGGCCTGCACAAGGGCGTCGCGATGATCGTCATGGGCAAGGTGAAGATCAAGCTCAAGGGCCGTCTCGCCTGGTACATGCACCGTGGCTACCACGGCATGGCGATGCCGACCTGGAACCGCAAGATCCGGATCTTCGCCGACTGGACCCTGGCGATGTTCCTCAAGCGCGAGGTCGTCTCGCTCGGCGCCATGGAGACTCCTCGCGAGGAGTTCTACGAGGCCGCCAAGCCGGCGCCGGCCCCCGCCGCCGCCAAGCCCGTGGGCGAGAAGGCCAAGGCCTCCTAGCTCCGCCCCGGACAGGAGGGCCCCGGTCCTCCGGTCCGGTCCGCGGGTATCCGCATCCGCGACCGCAGTCGCACAACGCCCGAAGGGGTCGTCCGCCATCCGTGGTGCGGGCGGCCCCTTCGGCGTATCCGGGCGGATCGGTGCGGTGCGGGGCGACGGGGCGTGCGGGCCAGCGCCCCGAAGGATGCATGTGCCATACAGGTATTTTGCCGATCCATTGCGCGGTAGCGGGATGGCCCGGCCCCCGGAGACTGTTGACGGGGGTGTACCTCGCCATGGCGCCAAGGGTGCCGGGGCGTGGTTCGGGACATGTGTGGGCATGTCTGGGCACGTCGGGAAACACCATCACGGAGGTGTACGCCATGGCAGACGCCGCATTGCGGCTGACCGCTCTCGCCCAGGAGTTGCTGGGAGAACCGCTACCGGTCCGCATCCGGGCCTGGGACGGCAGCGAATCCGGACCGCCCGGCGCCCCCGCCCTCGTCGTCCGCAACCGCCGCGCCCTTCGCCGGCTGCTGTGGAAGCCGGGCGAACTGGGCCTGGCCCGTGCCTGGGTGGCCGGGGAGCTCGACATCGAAGGCGATCTGTACGAGGCCCTGGACCTGGTGGCCGGGCTGATCTGGGAGCGCGGCGCCGAGGCCAAGGACAGCGTCCACCCGGTCCGCGACCCCAAGGTGCGGGCCGCCGCCAAGGGACTGCTGCAACTGGCCGGGCCCTGGCTCCCGCCTCCTCCGCCGCCCGAGGAGGTACGCCGCCGGGCCGGCACCCTGCACACCAAGCGCCGCGACAAGGAGGCCATCAGCCACCACTACGACGTGGGCAATGACTTCTACGCACTGGTCCTCGGCCCGTCCATGGTCTACTCCTGCGCCTACTGGGAGGACGGCGGAACCCTTGAGGACGCCCAGCGCGACAAGCTCGACCTGGTCTGCCGCAAGCTCGCGCTGAAGGAGGGCGACCGCCTCCTGGACGTCGGCTGCGGCTGGGGCTCCATGGCCATCCACGCGGCCCGCGAGTACGGCGCCCGGGTCACCGGCGTGACGCTCTCAGTCGAGCAGGCCGCCTTCGCCAGGAAGCGCATCGCCGAGGAGGGCCTGACCGACCGGATCGAGATCCGGGTCCAGGACTACCGCGACGTCAGGGACGGCCCGTACGACGCCATCTCCTCGATCGGCATGGCCGAACACGTCGGCTCGGTCCGCTACCGCGAGTACGCCGACGACCTCTACGCACTCCTCAAGCCCGGCGGGCGCCTCCTCAACCACCAGATCGCCCGCCGGCCGGAGCGGGACGAGTCCGCGTACCACGTGGACGAGTTCATCGACGCCTATGTCTTCCCCGACGGCGAACTGGCCCCGGTGGGCCGCACCGTCGCCACCCTCGAGGAAGCCGGATTCGAGACGCGCGACGTCGAGTCGCTCCGCGAGCACTACGCCCTGACCCTGCGCCGCTGGGTCGCCAACCTGGAGAAGGACTGGGAGCGGGCGGTACGGATGACCTCGCCCGGCCGCGCCAGGGTCTGGCGGCTCTACATGGCCGCATCCGCGCTCTCCTTCGAGCACAACAAGATCGGCGTCAACCAGATCCTGGCGGTGCGCCCGGCGGACGGCGGGGCCGCCCGCATGCCGCTGCGCGCCCGTGACTGGAAGGCCTCCGCGACCGGCTGAGGAAGCGGACGTACGTGAGGGCCGGTACCCGCGCCGCAGCGGGTACCGGCCCTCACCTACGTCAGGCTCCGGCGGCTACTCCGTCTTGATCGCCGTCAGCATGTTCAGCTTCGCGGCGCTGCGGGCCGGCCACAGTGCGGCGAGCACGCCCACCAGCCCGGCCAGCAGCAGGAAGAGCGCGATCCGGCCCCACGGCACGACCAGTACGTACTGCGGGATCTGGGACGCCACGGTCTGTCCGATCGCCCAGCCGAGGAACAGCCCGAGCCCGATGCCGACCAGTGCGCCGAAGAGCGAGATGACCACGGCCTCCAGCCGGATCATGCGCTTGACCTTACGCCGGTCCAGGCCGATCGCCCGCAGCATGCCGATCTCCTGCTGCCGCTCGAAGACCGACATGGCCAGGGTGTTGACGACCCCGAGCACCGCGATGATCAGGGCCATCGCCAGCAGTCCGTACATGATGTTCATCGCGAGGTTGATCGAGCCGCCGAACATGTCCCGGATGTCCTGCCGGTCCATGACGCTCATCCCGGGGTTGTCCCCCAGCGCGTCCACCAGCGCCTGCTCGTGGGCCGCGCTCGCACCGCCGTCCGTCTTCACCCAGATCTCGCGGATGTCCGCACGGCCCTCGTGCGGGGCGACGACCTCGCGGGGGATCAGGACCGGCGAGAGGAACTCGTTGTCCTTGTAGAGCGCGCCGACCTTCAGGTTCTCCTTCTTGTCGTCGTCGTACGTGACCGGGACGCTGTCCCCGGTCTTCCAGCCGTTGGACTTCGCGGTCTTCTCCGAGACGGCGATCTCGCCCTTGTCCAGGGAGTCCATCGAGCCCGAGAGGGTGTCGACGGTGAGGACCTGCTGCACATCGCCGGGGGTGACACCGGACGCCGAGAGCTGGGCGTCGCCGATCTTCAGCCAGACGGCCTGCTGGGGCGAGACGGCGGTGACGCCGTCGGCCTTCTCCAGGGCCGTGAGCGCCGACTCGTCGAGCGCGTCCCCGCTCGCCATCGAGACCATGTAGTCGGCCCTGATGTTGTCCGTCGTCATCTTGTCGACCGCCTGGCCGAGGGTGACGCCGAGCACCGAGATGCCGGTGACGAGGGTGAGACCGATGGCCAGCGCGGAGGCGGTGGCGCCGGTACGACGGGGGTTGCGGACCGCGTTCTGCGCGGCCAGCTTGCCGGAGACCCCGAACAGCCGCCGCAGCAGCGGGCGCACCAGGGCGATCACCGGGCGGGACAGCAGCGGGATGAGGACGATGACACCGATCAGCGCCAGGAAGGCGCCGCCCGCGATGAGGAGCTGGCCGTTCGAGCCGGCCTGTGCCGCGCCGGCCACGACGGCCGCCCCGCCGAGCAGGGTGATGACCGCGCCCATCGAGTTGCGCAGGACCAGGGACTTCACCGTGGCCACCGCGTACTGGCTGTTCATCGCCGCGACCGGCGGGATCTTCGCGGCCCGGCGGGCGGGCAGCCAGGCGGCGAGCAGGGTGATCAGGACGCCGACGCCGAAGGCGGCGACGACGGTGAGCGGGGCGACGACCAGCGGTCCGGCCGGGATCTTCCCGCCGATCAGGCTCATCGCGGAGCGCAGCCCGGTGGCCAGGCCGAGGCCCAGCGCGAAGCCGACGACGGACGCGATCAGGCCGACGACGGCCGCTTCGAGGAGCACCGAGCGCTTGACCTGGCGGCGCGAGGCGCCGACGGCGCGCAGCAGCGCGAGTTCCTTGGTGCGCTGGGCGACCAGCATGGTGAAGGTGTTGGCGATCAGGAAGATGCCGACGAAGAGGGCGATGCCCGCGAAGGCGAGCAGCAGCTTGTTGAGGCTGCCCAGGCCGGACTCGATCTGCTCGGCCTGTTCGTCGGCGAGCGCCTTGCCGGTCCTGGCCTCGGCGTCCTTGGGCAGCAGCGGCTTCACCGCGCTCAGCACCTGCTGGTCGGAGGCGCCGGACGCGGCGGTGACGGCGACGTCCTTGAACTCGCCGGGCCGCAGGAACAGCTTCTGGGCGACGGGGGTGTCGAAGAGCACGAGGCTGCCGCCGGCGTTGACGGCGCCGTCCTCGGTGGTGAAGACCCCGGACAGGGTGTACTCCTTCACCGGCCCGTTGGTGGCGACCCGTACCCGGTCACCGACCTTGTACTCGCCCTTGTCCGCGGTGTCCTTGTCCAGGGCGATGCTGCCCGCGGCGGTCGGGCCCGAGCCGCCGGTGAAGGTGTACTGGGCGTCCTTGCCGTCCTTGCCGGGGGCGAAGTTGGAGCCGGTGTTGGACCAGCCGTTGCCGATCAGCTTGCCGTCGGGGTCGGCGACGCCCGCGAAGCCGTCGACGCGGCCGGTGGCGGTGTCCACGCCGTCCAGCGCCTGGATCCTCTTCAGGGTGGCCGCGTCGATGGCGGGGGTCTTCTCGTCGCGCTGGTCGGCGTGGGTGGTGATCGCGACGGCGACGTCGTCGTAGCTCTTCGCCGACTGGTTGCGGAAGGCGTTGCCGAGGGTGTCGGTGAAGACCAGGGTGCCGGAGACGAAGGCCACGCCGAGCATCACGGCGAGGACGGTCATCAGCAGCCTGGCCTTGTGCGCGAGCACATTGCGCAGGGCGGTACGGAACATGTCTGTCAGTCCTGGGAGGGGAGAGGTTCCGGAAGGGGGCATGGGTCAGGCGTCGCGCGGCACGAGGCGGTGCGACGGAGGCCCTGGGGAGGAGCCGGGGCTCAGCTGGTGCGGCCCTTGGCGTCGAACGCCTTCATCCGGTCCAGCACCCCGTCCGCCGTGGGGTGCATCATCTGGTCCACGATCGCCCCGTCCGCGAGGAAGATCACCCGGTCCGCGTAGGAGGCGGCGGCCGGGTCGTGGGTCACCATCACCACGGTCTGGCCCAGTTCGCGCACCGAGTTGCGCAGGAAGCCGAGGACCTCGGCGCCCGAGCGCGAGTCCAGGTTCCCGGTCGGCTCGTCGCCGAAGATGATCTCGGGCTGCGAGGCCAGGGCGCGGGCCACGGCGACGCGCTGCTGCTGGCCGCCGGAGAGCTCGGTGGGCCGGTGCTTCAGCCGGTCGGCGAGGCCCACCATCTCGATGACCTTGCGCAGCCAGTCCTGGTCGGGCCTGCGGCCCGCGATGTCCATCGGCAGCGTGATGTTCTCCAGCGCGGTCAGCGTGGGCAGCAGGTTGAACGCCTGGAAGATGAAACCGATCTTGTCCCGGCGCAGCTGGGTGAGCTGCTTGTCCTTGAGGGTGCCCAGCTCCGTCTCACCGATGCGCACCGAACCGCTGCTGAAGCTGTCGAGGCCGGCCACGCAGTGCATCAGCGTGGACTTGCCGGAGCCCGAGGGGCCCATGATCGCGGTGAACTCGCCCTGCGGGAAGTCCACCGTGACCCGGTCCAGGGCGACGACCTTGGTCTCGCCCTCTCCGTAGACCTTCGAGAGTTCCGTGGCGCGGGCGGCCACCGCGGTGGCGCGGTGAGCGGTGGACATGGTGGTCACGGGAGACTCCAGGGTCGGGTTCGTACGGGACGGGGAGCCCGTCCGGCGGCCCCCGCCGGTGGCGGGGGCCCGGGACGGGGGCACTACTCCATCGTCTCCGCCGGTCCGCCCCCGGTCGTCACTCCCGGTGCCCGTTCCCGGGGCAGCCTTGAGTCGCACCGCGGGGTCCCGGCGTCCTCCTGCGGTATGACACCGGCCCTGAGAGCGGCCCCGCCCGCTACCGCGGCGGGGCCGTCGGCCCGCGCGGGACGAGCCGGGCCGCCGCGTCCAGGGCGGCTTCCGGGACCCCTTCCCCTGCTACGACCACTTCGCGGCCTGTGCCCGGCTCCCCGACTGCGGAAGGATCTCCGCATGAGCCTTCATCATCTGCCCCTGCACGACGGCTGGACGCTCACCGCCGACGGTCCCGTACCCGTGGGGCTCCCCACCGGGGGCGTACCCGCCACCGTGCCCGGCTGCGTCCACACCGACCTGCTGGCCGCCGGACTCATCGACGATCCGTACCTGGACGACAACGAGAACCGGCTCGGCTGGATCGGCCGCACCGACTGGACCTACCGCACCACCTTCGACTGGACGGCGGACGGGCACGATCACGCCGATCTGCGCTTCGACGGCCTCGACACCGTCGCCACCGTCCTGCTCAACGGCACGGAAGTGGGCCGGACCGCCAACCAGCACCGCGGCTACCGCTTCCCCGTCCGCCCGCTGCTCGTCGAGGGCGCCAACACCCTCGACGTACGGTTCACCGCCCCGTACACCTACGCCGAGGAGCTGCGTGAGCGGCTCGGCGACCGGCCCGGCGCATACGCGGAGCCGTACGCCTTCATCCGCAAGATGGCGTGCAACTTCGGCTGGGACTGGGGGCCGACCCTGGTCACCTCCGGCATCTGGCGGCCGGTCGCGCTGGAGACCTGGAGCGGCCCGCGGATCGCCTCGGTGAAGCTGCTCCCGGACCTGGACGCGGACGGGGTGCCGCGCCTGACCGCCGAGCTGGAGGTCGAACACGACGGCCTCGTACCGCTGTCGGGCGAGGTCGGGGTGATCGGGGCGGGCGCCGTCTTCATCGCCACGGAGGACGAGCACTGCATCTCGGTCACCCTCTCGGTTCCCCAGGCCGAGGTCTGGTGGCCGCACAGCCACGGCGGACAACCGCTGTACGACGTCAAGGTCCGCGTGGGCGACGACGTGCGCCGGCTCAGGACCGGTTTCCGCGCCGTCACGCTGGAGCGGGAGGCGTTCCGGATCTCGGTCAACGGCGAGCCGGTCTTCGTACGCGGCGTCAACTGGATCCCCGAGGACTGCTTCCCGCACCGCGTCACCCGGCAGCGGATCTCCGACCGCCTCGACCGGGCGGTCGACGCCGGGGTCAACCTGATCCGGGTCTGGGGCGGCGGACTCTACGAGAGCGACGACTTCTACGAACTGGCCGACGAGAAGGGCCTGCTGGTCTGGCAGGACTTCCCCTTCGCCTGCGCCGCCTACCCCGAGGAGCAGCCGCTGTGGGACGAGGTGGCGGCCGAGGCCCGGGAGAACGTCACCCGCCTCGCCCCGCACCCCTCCCTCGTCCTGTGGTGCGGCAACAACGAGAACCTGGAGGGCCACGCCGACTGGGGCTGGCAGCAGGAGCTGGGCGACCGCACCTGGGGCCACGGCTACTACCACGAGCTGCTCCCCGCGATCGTCACCGGGACCGATCCGACCCGCCCCTACTGGCCCGGCTCGCCCTACTCCGGCACCGAGGACATCCACCCGCAGGACCCGGCACACGGCACCATCCACATCTGGGACGTGTGGAACCGGGCCGACTATCTCGCCTACGCGGACCGGGTGCCCCGCTTCGTCGCCGAGTTCGGCTTCCAGGGCCCGCCCGCGTACGCCACCCTGCGCCGCGCGGTCAGCGGCCCGCTGACCCCCGACGCCCCGCTCCTGGCCCACCACCAGAAGGCCGGGGACGGAAACGCCAAGCTGCTCCGGGGCCTGGGCGACCATCTGCCGCAGCCGGGCGCGGACTTCGACGACTGGCACTGGCTCACCCAGCTCAACCAGGCGCGCGCCGTCGCGTTCGGCATCCGCCACTTCCGCTCCCACACCCCGTACTGCATGGGCGCGATCGTCTGGCAGCTCAACGACTGCTGGCCGGTCGTCTCCTGGTCGGCCGTCGACGGTGACGGACGCCGCAAGCCGCTCTGGTACGCCCTGCGGAACGTGTACGCGGACCGGCTGATCGCGGTGCGCGACGGAGCAGTCCACCTGGTCAACGACGCCGCCACGCCCTGGGCCGGAACGCTCCGCCTGATCCGGCACGGGCTGGACGGGGCGGTGCTGGCCGAGGAGGAGATGGCGGTGAGCACGGCCGCGCGCTCCGTCACCCGGGTCGCGTTGCCGCCGTCCGTCGCCGAACCGGCCGACCGGACCCGCGAACTGCTGGTCGTGCGCCTCGGCGACACCAGGACGGTCGAGTTCTACGAGGAGGACACCCGCGTCGAGCTGCCGCCGGCCCGCTACGACGTCACGGTGACGGAGAGCGGCGGTGAGACGCCCGGATACCGCGTCGAGGTGACGGCCCGCACCCTTCTGCGGGACCTCGCACTCTTCCCCGACCGGCTGGATCCGGCGGCCGAGGTGGACGAGATGCTCGTCACGCTGCTGCCCGGGGAGAGCACCGTGTTCGCGGTCACGGGCGCGGCGCTTGCGGACCCCGATGCGCTGGGGGTGCGTCCGGTGCTGCGCTGCGTCAACGACAGTGTCGCGAGGCGGTAGTTGCCGCAGGGGTGGCGCGCCCATGGCGATCCATGGCGCGCCACTGGCGAATCGACTGCGCGGGGGAGGCGAGTTTCCGTCAATTCGGATAGCCGTCTGCTGTGGTCGTCATCACGCCCAGGCGTGTGACTATGCCTTCTGGATGTGCTGACGGACCCTCAAGCACTCAATAAAATAGGACAACATCGAGCCACTGTTCGGCTGAGCGGGGGGAGCCCCACGGATAGGGTCATGTGCCAACGCGGAGCCGCGCGCCAAGCCCGGATGGTGGAATGCAGACACGGCGAGCTTAAACCTCGCTGCCCCTCGGGGGCGTGCCGGTTCGAGTCCGGCTCCGGGCACCATTGCGCGCCACGGCCGACGGGGGCCGAGGGGAATTCGTCCCTTTGGCATGCCGCATTTTCTGTTGAAATCCGAACAGAAAATGCGTCCGGCGGACCCGCCCCCGGGTGCCGGAAGCGATGTCAGTGCCCTCTGCTGTGATGGGGATCCGGCAAGGACGACGCGGAGCAGGGGTGCGGGCATGGGTACGTGGGGTGCGGGCAACTTCGACAGCGATACGGCGGCGGATCATCTCGCGGAGCTGACGGGCCGGCTGCTGGCCGAGGTGACGGAGGCGATGGCCGGTGACCCGGTCGGGATCGAACCGGACGAGTACTGGGGCGTGACCGTCCCCTGCAACCTGGAACTGCTGCTCACGCTGAACGGCCACGGCTGGGTGGGGGTGGCCCTCCCGCCCTCCGGGGTGATCCGGCAGTGGCAGCGCACGTTCATGGCGGTGTGGGAGCGGACCATTGACGGGCTGGAGCCGGAGGCCGGGTACAAGGCCGAGCGCAGGGCCGTGCTCACCGGGACGTTCGAGCGGCTGGCGGAGGCCGCGGAGGCGGCCGGATAGCCGGCCGGCCGGACGGACGGGCGGTGCCGGCGGAAAAGCCGTTGGCTGCCGGCGGCGGTACCGGCAGATTGGCTCCATGCCGGAAACAGACCACAAGAAGGACCTGCACCTGTATCTGCAGGACGCCCGTGACGCCTTCCTCTGGAAGCTCGAGGGGCTGGCGGAGTACGACATCCGCCGCCCCCTGACACCGACCGGCACCAATCTGCTGGGACTGGTCAAGCATGTGACCGGAGCCGAGGCGTTCTACTTCGGTGACACCTTCGGGCGGCCGGTCGGGGCGCCGAAGCTCTGGATCGCCGGTGCCGCCGAGCCGAACGCGGATCTGTGGGCCACCGCCGAGGAGTCGCGTGAGGAGATCGTCGCGCAGTACCGCCGGGTGTGGGCCCACTCGGATACGACGATCGAGTCGCTGGATCTCGACGCGAGGGGCCGCCTCCCCGGGGAGGCGGGCCACGAGCTGACGCTCCACCGCGTCCTCGTCCACATGGTCGCCGAAACCCAGCGGCATGCCGGGCACGCCGATGTCGTACGGGAGCTGATCGACGGGACCACGGGGCTGCGGAGCGGGGCCGACAACATGGCGCCCGGTGACCCGGCATGGTGGCGGAGCCACCGCGACCGGCTGGAACGGGTGGCCCGGGAGGCGTCGGGCGCCACCGGGGGAGTGCGCTGAGGTGCGGTGATGCGCGCCGATGAGCGCCGAAGCGCCGCGTTGCGATCGCGGAAAGATCCTCCCCTGGCACTAGGGAGATTGCTTTGCCTACCCATTACTCTTATGGGAAGGCCGCGCTGGGTGGCCATGGAGGAGTGAGATGAGGAGCAGCAACCCGGTCTTCTCGCGACGGGGCTTCAGCCGCGACAACGGTCACGCCGGCTTCAACGCGTCACCGCAGGCCGGGGCCCCCGCAGCGGGCGCCAACCCGTACGCACAGGGCACCGCCCCGAACCCGTACGCCACCAACCCCTACGCCCAGCAGGACACCCAGTACGGCGCCCCGCAGGCGCCGGCGCGCTCCGGGGCGATGACGATCGACGACGTCGTCGCCCGCACGGCGCTGACGCTGGGCACGGTCGTGGCCGGTGCCGTGCTCGCCTGGGCCCTGCTCCCGGTCGACGAGGCCAACCTCGGCAAGTCGTACGGCATCGCGATCGGCGCCGCGCTGATCGCCTTCGTGCTGTCGCTGGTCCAGTCCTTCAAGCGCACGCCCGTTCCCGCGCTGATCATCTCGTACGCCGCCTTCGAGGGCGTGTTCCTCGGGGTCATCTCGAGCGCGGTCAGCACGTACATCGGGCCGGGCGTCGTGATGCAGGCGGTGATGGGCACCATGTGTGTCTTCGCCGGTGTGCTGCTCGCGTACAAGATGCGCTGGATCCGTGTCACCCGCCGGTTCTACGGCTTCGTGATGGCCGCCGCCATGGGCTTCATGCTCCTGATGGTGGTCAACCTGCTGTTCGCCGCCTTCGGTGGCGGTGACGGCCTGGGCTTCCGCAGCGGCGGCCTCGGCATCCTCTTCGGTGTCATCGGCATCGTGCTCGGCGCCTGCTTCCTGGCCCTGGACTTCAAGCAGGTCGAGGACGGCATCGCGTACGGCGCCCCGCGCGAGGAGTCCTGGCTGGCGGCCTTCGGCCTCACCATGACCCTGGTGTGGATCTACCTGGAGATGCTGCGCCTGCTCTCCATCCTCAGCGGCGACGACTAGTCGCGACGGTCCGGGAAACGGCCCGCAGGCTCCTCGACGGAGCCTGCGGGCCGTTTCTGTTGTGGCGGGGCAACGGCCCGTTGGTAACCATCCGGGAGGGGCGCGTAGGGTCGCGGGGTGCTCGATACGACGCCCCTGATCATTGCCGTGGACCGATTCGCCGACCGGCTGCGCGCCGCCCCGCAGAGCAGGCTGCAGCGGGGTGCGGCGGCCGAGGGGCTGGCCGCGGCCAGGGAGCTGTCGGTGCGGGCCCAGCGCATCGAGGCACCGGGCAGGGAGCCGAGGATCATGCCGGACGCCGGGATCTTCGCGATCGGGGACCAGCTCGCCGTCGCGGGGCGGGATCTGTCCGTGGCCATGGAAATGGCCCCGTCAGCGGAGCTGGACGAGGCCGTGCAGTTCGTGGAGGAAGCGGCCGGGCGGGCGTTCGCCTAGGCGGTACGCGCCCGGCGCGGGAGCGCGGGGTGCCCTGGGGCAGCGGCCGGCGAGAGCCGCTGTGCCCGGGATGGGGCCGGCGACCGGTCCGCGGGCTAGAAGCTCGCGATGACGCGGTCGGCCAGTATGTAGACGTTCTCCTTGCCGCACGAGAACGTCAGCGCGTACGCACCGGAGACACCGGAACCACCGAGCAGCACCGGGTGCTCGCCGGCCCGCAGCGATTCGGCCAGACGCTCGGCCGTCTCGCGGTGGCCGGGGGTCATGCAGAGGGTGGTGCCGTCGGCGAACACATAGACATCGAGCGTGCCGAGCGGGCCGGGGCGTACGTCGGAGAGTTCCGTACGGCTGTCGGCCAGCTCCTCCAGGCGGTTGACCGTGCGCTCGTGGTCGGTGACGACGGGTGTCTGCACCGGAACGAAGTCGGGGTGCGAGGGGTGCCGGCGACGGGCCGCGGCCAGCTCGGGGGAGTCCTCGGCGAACTCCGCCGTCTCCGGGAGCTCGGCCATGTCGGCCAGTTCCGTCAGCTCGGCGAGTTCCGTCAGCTCCTCCAGCGCCTCTGTGGCGTCGAGGTCCATCGACTCCAGGCCGACGAAGTCGCTCTGGCGGGGCATGAAGAACGGCGCGTCCTCGCCGATCCCGGCCAGTCCGCCCAGCAGGGAGGGGGCGTCAGCGGCGTCGCGCGCCTCCTGCGAGGCCCAGAACGCACGGGCCTCGGCGAGCTCGCGCTCCCGCTCCTCGGCCAGCGCCTCGGCGACCGCCGCGCGTATCTCGGCGGCGGGGGTGGCTTCGTTTCGGCTCTGAGCGGGTACGGCTGCAGTACGGGCGCGGCCGTCGGCCAGCTCGCTACGCAGGGCGGATACCTGCTTACGCAGCCCGTGAGCGGCGTGCAGAGCAGCAGCGCCCACGGCCGTGGCAGCGGCGGTGGTCAGCAACAGGGCAAGAGGCATGGCGCTCACTGACATACTCCCGGTTTCAATCGATCCCCCGACTTACTACATCAGCTTCGCCTGTGACGGCACCATGTGTCAGTGCATTACGTCACGAATTGGACAGGTCTTTGGGCCTGGGGTTTAGCTCTGATGTGGTTGTGACCTGCGGGAATGACTCTCCCCCAGGAGATAGGTCACATCCTGGGGGAGATTCGGTCACGGTCGGGGCTCGGAACCAGCCACTTCGCCGGGCCCGGGGGTCCGGGAGCGACTTGGCACGGGCCCGGTTCGGACCAGTTCAGCTCGGCTCAGCTCAGCCGCTCGTGCCTTCGGTCGCGTTCGCTTCGCTTCCGCTGCGGGCAGGTGCCGCCCTCGTTCCTCGGGCGACCCCTACCCTCCGCTGCAGCTCAGCTCAGCCGCTCGTGCCTTCGGTCGCGTTCGCTTCGCTTCCGCTGCGGGCAGGTGCCGCCCTCGTTCCTCGGGCGACCCCTACCCTCCGCTGCAGCTCAGCTCAGCCGCTCGATGACCATCGCCATGCCCTGGCCGCCGCCCACGCACATGGTCTCCAGGCCGAACTGCTTGTCGTGGAACTGCAGGCTGTTGATCAGCGTGCCGGTGATCCGGGCGCCGGTCATGCCGAAGGGGTGGCCGACCGCGATGGCGCCGCCGTTGATGTTGACCTTGTCCAGCGGCAGGCCGAGGTCGCGGTAGGACGGGATCACCTGGGCGGCGAACGCCTCGTTGATCTCGGCCAGGTCGATGTCGTCGATCGTGAGCCCGGCCCGCTTCAGCGCCTGCTTGCTCGCCTCGACCGGTCCGTAGCCCATGATCTCGGGGGAGAGGCCGGAGACGCCCGTGGAGACGATCCGGGCCAGCGGGGTCAGGCCCAGCTCGCGCGCCTTGGTGTCGGACATGATGACGAGGGCCGCGGCGCCGTCGTTGAGCGGGCAGCAGTTGGCCGCGGTGACCAGGCCGTCGGGGCGGAAGACCGGCTTCAGGCCCTGCACGCCCTCCAGGGAGACGCCGGCACGCGGACCGTCGTCCTTGGAGACCACGGTGCCGTCCGGGGTCGTCACCGGGGTGATCTCGCGCTCCCAGAAACCGTTCTTCAGGGCTTCCTCGGCGAGGTTCTGCGACCGGACGCCGAACTCGTCCATGTCCTGACGGGTGACGCCCTTGATCCGGGCCAGGTTCTCCGCGGTCTGCCCCATCGCGATGTACGCGTCCGGGACCAGGCCGTCCTCGCGCGGGTCGTGCCAGCTCGCGCCGGACTCCGCCGCGCGGGCGGCGGTACGGGCCTCGGCCTCGGCGAAGAGCGGGTTACGGGTGTCCGGCAGGCTGTCGGAGTTGCCCTTGGCGAACCGGGACACCATCTCGACACCGGCCGAGATGAAGACGTCGCCCTCGCCGGCCTTGATGGCGTGCAGCGCCATGCGGCTGGTCTGCAGGGAGGACGAGCAGTAGCGGGTGACCGTACAGCCGGGAAGGTGGTCCATCCCCATCTGCACGGCGATGATGCGGCCCAGGTTGTTGCCCTGCTCGCCGCCGGGGAGGCCGCAGCCGAGCATCAGGTCGTCGATGTCCTTGGGGTCCAGCTCGGGGACCTTGGCCAGGGCGGTCTGGATGATCGTGGCGGTCAGGTCGTCCGCGCGCAGGTCCTTCAGCGAACCCTTGAAGGCCCGGCCGATGGGCGAACGGGCAGCAGAGACGATCACGGCTTCGGGCATCACGCGGCTCCATGAGGGCTGGAAGGCTGTCTGGCAGGACTGTTCTGGAAGTTACCCGGACGTACTGCTGAGGTCACCCGGCCGGGCATGTGATGCGGGCCTCTTTTCTAAGCGACCGCTCAGTCGCTGACAGCTGCGCGCCCGTCGGAGCTCATGCGTGCCGGGGCGAGGTGTCGGTGCCGGGACCGGGGCGGCGTTCCACCCGGGTGGAACCGCCCGGCTGCCCGTGCATCTCCGGATGCGGGTGGGGGTGCGGTTCCGTGGCCGCGGGCAGACGCCGCCGCCTGCGGTGCTTGAGGAGCGCCCAGGGCGCCCGGGCCCCGGTGACCTCCGTACCGGCCTCCCTGGCCGCCTGGGAGGCCGCCTTGGCCACCGGCAGCATGTCCTCGCGCCGGGCACCGTCCAGCCGGTCCGACTCCGGCCACAGCCCCAGCACCGCGCAGAGCGTCGGCAGGAGCGCCATCGCCGCCGTCGCGTAGCCCTCCGCCGAGGGGTGGTAGTTGTCCGGGCCGAACAGCTCCCGCGGGTTCGCCTCGAACTCCGGGCCCAGCAGGTCGCCCAGCGACACCGTGCGCCCGCCCTGTTCCACCGAGCCGATCGTCTGGGCCGCCGCCAGCTGCCGGCTCACCCGCCGGGCCAGCCACCGCAGCGGCTGGTAGACCGGCTCGATCGTGCCCAGGTCCGGACAGGTGCCCACGACGACCTCGGCCCCGGCGGTACGCAGCCTGCGCACCGCCGTGGTCAGACAGCGCACCGACTGCGTGGCGGGCATCCGGTGCGTCACATCGTTCGCCCCGATCATGATCACGCAGACGTCCGGGATCCGCGCCGGGTCCGCGAGCAGCAGGGAGACCTGCCGCTCCAGATCGTCCGAGCGCGCACCCGGCTGCGCGACGTTGCGCAGATCCACCGGCCGCTCCGACACCGCCGCGAGCCCCGAGGCGAGCAGCGCCCCCGGTGTCTGACCGGCCCGGCGCACCCCCTGCCCGGCCGCCGTGGAGTCCCCGAGCAGCCCGAAGCGCAGCGGATCGGCGGGCCCGGCGAACGCCACCCCGTACCGCCCGTCCGCGCTCGGCGGGACCGGGGCGCTGCCGCCGCCCACCTGCCGCTTCGCCAGCTGGACCTCCGTCAGCAGGACGCCCACCGCCGCGGCGCCCAGCAGCCCGATGCTGCCACCGCCGTAGGCCGCGCCCGCCGCGATCCGCCGTGCCACCCTTGCCGTCGACACAGTCCGGTCCACCTCCTCGTCGCCGTACTGCCGTACACAGAGCTAACTGCCCCGAAGTGACGGCCGTTCAATCGCTTCGCCCAATCTCGTGCCCGTACGCATACTCTTGCCGCACCATCTCGGAGACCCCGGAGTACACGGTGCAATTCCACGATTCGATGATCAGTCTCGTAGGCAATACCCCGCTGGTGAGGCTGCGCAGTGTGACGGCCGGCATCCAGGCGACGGTTCTGGCCAAGGTCGAGTACTTCAATCCCGGCGGATCGGTCAAGGACCGGATCGCCCTGCGCATGATCGAGGCCGCCGAACAGAGCGGCGAGCTGCGGCCCGGCGGCACGATCGTCGAGCCGACGAGCGGCAACACGGGCGTGGGCCTGGCGATCGTCGCGCAGCAGAAGGGCTACAAGTGCATCTTCGTCTGCCCGGACAAGGTGTCCACGGACAAGATCAATGTGATGCGCGCCTACGGTGCGGAGGTCGTCGTCTGCCCGACGGCGGTCGACCCCGAGCACCCGGACTCGTACTACAACGTCTCCGACCGGCTGGTCCGTGAGACGCCGGGAGCCTGGAAGCCCGACCAGTACTCCAACCCGAACAACCCCCGCTCCCACTACGAGACCACCGGTCCCGAGCTGTGGGAGCAGACGGACGGGAAGATCACCCACTTCGTGGCGGGGGTCGGTACCGGTGGCACGATCAGCGGCACCGGCCGCTATCTGAAGGAAGCGAGCGGCGGCGCGGTCAAGGTCGTCGGCGCGGACCCGGAGGGCTCGGTCTACTCCGGCGGCTCCGGCCGTCCGTACCTGGTCGAGGGCGTCGGCGAGGACTTCTGGCCGACGGCGTACGACCGGACGGTCACCGACGAGATCGTCGCCGTGTCCGACAAGGACTCCTTCCAGATGACCCGCCGCCTCGCCAAGGAGGAGGGGCTGCTCGTCGGCGGCTCCTGCGGTATGGCGGTCGTGGGCGCCCTGGAGGTCGCGAAGCGGCTCGGGCCCGACGACGTGGTCGTCGTCCTGCTGCCGGACAGCGGCCGCGGCTACCTGAGCAAGATCTTCAACGACGAGTGGATGGCCGACTACGGCTTCCTCGAGGACACCGGCCCGTCCGCCCGCGTCGCGGACGTCCTCGACTACAAGGACGGCCCGATCCCGACGCTCGTCCACATGCACCCGGAGGAGACCGTCGGCGAGGCGATCGAGGTGCTGCGCGAGTACGGCGTCTCGCAGATGCCGATCGTGAAGCCCGGCGCGGGCCACCCGGACGTGATGGCCGCCGAGGTCATCGGATCGGTGGTCGAGCGGGAACTGCTGAACGCGCTCTTCGCGCAGCGCGCCTCGCTCACCGACCCGCTGGAGAAGCACATGTCCAAGCCGCTGCCGCAGGTCGGCTCCGGCGAACCGGTCGAGGACCTGATGGCGGTGCTCGGCGGTACGGGTGCGGCGGACGCGGCGATCGTGCTGGTGGAGGGCAAGCCGAAGGGCGTGGTCAGCAGGCAGGACCTGCTGGCGTTCCTGGCCAAGGACGCGACGGCGGGCACCCCCAAGCCGTAGCCCCTCTCGCGGCCGGGCCGGTCCGGAGCGCGGGCTTCGCGAAAACGGTACGAGCGCGACACGTGGCCGCAGCACCGGCTTAACACGGCTCGGGCAGATTAGTGGGTGTCGGCAGGGAAACCCGCCGGCACCGATACGGCGACACGGACTACGGAGCGGCTCCCGGACCTCCACCGTCGCCCGGATGCGAGACCGGCCCTGACCCGGACCGCGTCCCTCGCGGGGACCGCCGTCGTCCCGCCCCCTGGGAAACCGGGGGTGCGGCGGTCCCCGCGATACATCTATGCGCGCAGACCGCTCGTGTCCCCGGCGTTCTCCTCCCCGCCGTCCTCCCGCGGCGCGGCCGCCCAGCTCGCCAGCAGGGCGATGCGCTCAGCGGTCTCCGAGCCGGGTTCCGGGGTGTAGACCACCAGGGACTGGCCCACGTCGCCGGGCAGGGCGAGCGTCTCGTACGGGAGCGTCAGCGCGCCCACCACCGGGTGGCCGATCCGCTTGACGCCGTACGTCTTCGCCTTCACCTGATGGTCCGCCCACAGCCGGCGGAAGTCCTCGCTCTTCATCGAAAGTTCGCCGACCAGAGTGGCGAGCTGCTTGTCGTCGGGGTGCAGTCCCGCGTCCAGCCGCAGATACGCGACCGTCTCCGCCGCCACCGCCGCCCAGTCCGGGTACAGCTCCCGTGCCGCCGGCTCCAGGAACGTCTGGCGCGGCATGTTGCGTTCGGCGGCGGGCATCCGGGAGAAGCCGACGACCGCGTCGCCGAGCGCGTTCCACGCCAGTACGTCCATCCGGCGCCCCAGGATGAAGGCGGGCGCCCGGTCGAGCGTGTCCAGCAGCAGCCGCAGCCCCGGCCGCACCCGCTGCACGGTGGACGGTTCCGCCGTGCGCGCCGAGGGGCGCGCCACCTTGCGCAGGTAGGCGTGCTCCGTGGCGTCCAGCCGGAGCACCCGGGCTATCGCGTCGAGCACGGCGTCCGAGACGCTGGGGCCGCGGCCCTGTTCCAGCCGGATGTAGTAGTCGACGCTCACCCCGGCGAGCTGGGCGACCTCCTCGCGCCGGAGCCCGGGGACGCGCCTTCTGCCGTAGGAGTTCAGCCCCACGTCCTCGGGCTGGATGCGGGCACGTCGTGAGCGGAGGAAGTCTCCGAGGTCGCCGTCCATGCCGCCGATCGTAGAAGACCGGCCCTCTCCCAGCCTGGTACTGCCGGACCCAGGAAAGACGCACCCCTGGGTAGCGGCGGCCCGCAGCCGCAGAGTTGGGCCCAGGCCGGGGAAACGCCCCGGCAGGACAACACCGAGGAGCACGGACATGTCGTACGCAACGCTCGCAGGCCGCACCGCCGTCGTCACCGGAGCCGCCAGCGGCATGGGCGACGCGACCGCCCGGCTGCTCGCCGCCCAGGGCGTCCGGGTGGCGCTGCTGGCCCGCCGCGCGGAGCGGCTGGAGAAGCTCGCCGCCAAGATCACCGCCGACGGCGGCCGGGCGCTCGCCGTGGTCACCGACGTCACCGACCAGGCGTCCGTGGACGCCGCCGCCGAGCGGGTGCACGCCGAGTTCGGCCGGGTGGACCTGGTCGTCAACGCGGCCGGTGTGATGCTCCCGAACCCCGTGGACGAGGGCCGCACCGACGAGTGGCAGCGGATGCTCGACACCAACGTGGCGGGTGCGCTGCGCATCATCCGCGCCTTCACCGCCGACCTGGTGGCGGCCGCCGCCGAGGGCCGCACCGCCGACCTGGTCAACATCTCGTCGATCGGCGCGCACATCACGTTCCCCAACTACGCGGTGTACGGCGCCACGAAGGCCGCGCTCACGTATCTGTCGGCCTCGCTGCGCACCGAGCTCGGGCCGCGCGACGTCCGCGTCACGAACATCGAACCGGGCCTCACCGACTCGGAGCTGGCCGGTCACGTCGACAACGCGGAACTCAGCGGCCAGCTCGACGGCATGTTCGACGCGCTCGGCGGGCTCTCCAGCGACGAGATCGCCGACCTGATCGCCTACACGACCAGCCGTGCGCGCCACATCAACCTGCGACAGCTGGTCGTGCTGCCGACCCGTCAGGCATGAGGCCCGCCGTACGGGCCGGGCGCGCTCAGTCCTCCCAGTCGGACGCCGCGCGCCGCTCCTTCTCCCGGCGCCCGAACAGCCGCCCGCCGTGGGCGGCCTGGAAGACGTTGACGCCGACGATCCCGAGCCAGGCGACCACCAGCCCCTGGATACCGGCCTGGGCGGCGCCGATGGCGGACAGCGGGATGGCCAGGACCAACGAGATGATCGCGAACCCGTAGCGTTCCCCGAAGTGCCCCAGCGGCTGCTCCGGCGAGCGGGCCCCGCGGGCGACGACGATCTGCTGCTCCGCGAGATGGCGCCTGACCCGTCGGTCGAGCGTGCTGTCGAGCCGCTGTTCGACCTTCTCCAGGAACGACTCGACGAGCGCGGACTCGTAGTCGGCCCCCAGCTCGTTGCGGGCCTGCAGGGTGGCCTTGAGCTCTTTCTTGAGCTCGGTGTCGGGTGCGTCCATGGTTCCACCGTACGAAGCGGGGGTGCCCGGGTCAGTGGGGCTAACCCCCCTGTTTCCCCGGGACCGGGCACCCGCGGCCGCCGGCACTCCTCCCGGCGGAAAAGTCGTCCGTAACATCCCGGCCCGCCGGAGCGTGTATCTGGCAGAAGCAGTTCTCGGGCACGTGAGGGAACGGACGGGGGCCATGACGGCAGGATCGGACGAGTTCGATGCGTTCTATGCGGCGACCGCCAAACGCCTGGTGGCCACGGTCTATGCGGTGACGGGCGATCTGGGGGAGGCGGAGGACGCCGTGCAGGAGGCATACGTGCGGGCGTGGCAGCGATGGGACAAGGTGGCCGCCGGCGGGGACCCGCTGCCCTGGGTGCGGACCGTGGCCGTACGGCTGGCGATCAGCACCTGGCGCAGGACCCGCAACCGGCTGCGGGCGCACTTCCGGCACGGCCTGCCCACCGATGTGCCGGGTCTTTCGGAGGACCGGGTGGCACTGGTCGGCGCGCTGGCGGAGCTGAACAGCGAGCAGCGCCAGGCGGTGGTCCTGCACCATCTGCTGGATCTGCCGGTGGAAGAGGTGGCGCGGGAGACGGGGGTGTCGAGCGGTGCGGTACGGACCCGGCTCCACCGGGCCCGCAGGATTCTCGGCGAGCGGCTCGCCGACACCACGCTCGGTGCCGAGCGGGAGGGGAGCGTTCACCATGGCTGAGGTCGAGGAGCTGCTGGACGGCGTCGCGGTGCGCCTGCCCGCCGCCGAGGAGATCCGGGCGAAGGGGCAGCGCAGGCGCAACCGCCGCCGGGTGGCCGGGGCGGGCGGCATGGCGGTGCTGGTGGCGGCCGGGGTCTGGGCCGTACTCCCGTGGGATGCCCCGGAGCCGGAACACGCGACGGTCGCCACCGCGACGACCAACCCCTTCCGCACCGACGGGGTGATCGAGATGAAGCCGGCGGACGAACTGCCCGGGTACGAGCAGTGGCACTGGAAAGCGGCCGAGGGCCTGGCGACGGACCCCGAACCGCAGGACGGCCCACTGCCCCAGATCGGGCTCGGCGAAGCCTGCCCCGCCTCGTTCGTCATGGCCGACGAGCCCGATCAGAAGCGGTACGGCCGTCCGTACCGGGGCAGGAACGACGCCCTGGCCCTGCACCGTGTCGTCGAGTACGACGACACCGCGACGGCCCGCGAAGAGCTGACGGGCCTGCGCCGGTCGCTGAAGGCGTGCGGCCTGAGACCCGCGCAGCCGACCCGGACGGAGGCGGACGAGGGAAGCAGCGTCTGGTCCGGCACTGTGAACGAGGGCCGCACGATGCGGGTCACCATCCAGCAGTGGAACTCCTGGGTGTCGGTCGTCGAGGTCCTGGAGGGCAGGCCCGCGGGGTGAGCGGGTGGCGCGGGGCCGGTGGGCCGGCCACCGGACGGAGCTGAGCGGGACGCCCGCCCGTCGCGGGCGTCCCACCGGTGGCGGCTCGGCACGCTCGGCCGGTGACCCTGCCGGCCCGCCGGACCGGCCCGCTGGAGACGGCTGCATATGGACATGCAGACGCCTTGCTGGCTGAATGGATCCGTCGGAGCCGGATCTCGGCGCGACCGATCTACCGAGGGGACAGGATGAGCGGGAGCAGCCCGGCCGCACGGTTGCAGCAGCTGTTCGAGGGGCGCAGGCTCACGCCCACCCAGCGGCGTATCGCGCACTCGATGGTGCGCAGGGCCGGCGACGCCCCCTTCCTCTCCAGCGTCGAGCTGGCCGAACTGGCCGGGGTCAGCCAGCCCTCCGTCACCCGCTTCGCCGTCGCCCTCGGGTTCGACGGCTATCCCGCGCTGCGCAAGCACCTGCGCGAGGTCGCCCCGGCCGGTTCCGTCGCGGGCGACGGGGAGGACACGTACAACGAGTACCAGCAGGCGGTGCTCGGCGAGATCGAGAACCTGCGCCACCTCGCCGGGCTGCTCGCCGACCCGGGGCCCGTCGAGCGGGCCGGCCGGCTGCTCGCCGCCTCCCGGCCGCTGCCCGTGCTCGGACTGCGCGCCGCCTCCTCTCAGGCGCGGGGCTTCGGGTACTTCGCCGCCAAGGTGCACCCCGACGTCCGGGTGCTCGACGAGGGCGGCAGCATGCTGCACGACCGGATCGACGCGGCCCGGCGGGCCGGCGCCACCGCGCTGATCTGCTTCGCGCTGCCGCGCCACCCCCGCGAGGTCGTGGACGCCCTCGCCTACGCGCAGGGCCAGGGCCTGACCGTGGTGTCGGTCGCCGACTCCGCCTTCGCCCCGGTGGCCGGGCACAGCGATCTGCTGATCCCGGCCGCCGTAGGCACCGGGCTCGCCTTCGACACGGCGTGCGCCCCGATGCTGCTCGGGCGGGTGCTGCTGGAGGCCATGTGCGACAACCTGCCCGACGCCCAGGCCCGACTGGAGGAGTTCGACGCGGGAGCGGTGGCGCGCGGTCTGTTCGTCGAGTGAGCGGTGTTCTTTGGCTGAGGGTTCCGTCCTCAATCGCCGGACGGGCTTGACTGGTGCGGGTGCTCCGCGACGCGGAGGCGCGTTCCCCGGGTGGTGGGGGTCCGGTGCCCCTCCGGGGAGACTCCTCAGACGACGAACGTTCGGCGGGTACGCAAGCGACCCGGGTAGCTGTTCGTCGTCCTGCGGGGACTCCCCTGCACGCCCCCGGACCGGCCGCCCCACGTCTGCGGCAGTACTACCGCCGGCGTACACACGCAGTGACGGCCGGGTGGGGACGTGCAGGGGAGTCCCCGCAGAAAAGCCCGTCCGGCGATTGAGGACGGAACCCCGCACAAACGGAACCCCGCACAAACGGGACCCCGCAACCGCCGAGGGCCCCGCTCAGACCTCCAGGTCGGCCTCGATCTTCTTCAGCTGGTAGCGGGCCATGGCCAGGTTGGCCCGGCCGGAGTCCAGCACCAGGTAGAGGAACAGGCCGTTGTTTCCACGGGTCTTGAGCAGCCGGATCAGGTGGTACTGGGTGCCCAGGGTGATCAGGATGTCCTCGATCTCGTCCTGGATGCCGAGGTGTTCCATCGTGCGGAGCTTGGCGCGTACGACGTCGGTGTTGCCCGCGGCCGCGACCTCCAGGTTGAAGTCCTTGCCGCCGCCGAGGGTGCCCAGTGCCATGCCGCTCGTGTAGTCGACGAGGGCGACACCGGTGGTGCCCTCGATGGACGACATCGCTTCCTTCAGTGACGCTTCGGTGTTCGCCATGAGTGCTCGTTTCCTTTCCCTGACCGGTCGGGACGACCGGTTCCGTTTATGGGTCGTGCCGGGTTCACGTCGTGCGGTGCGGCAGCGTGCCGGGCTGTTGTTGCGGGGTACGCGGTACGGGGGCGCCGGGGCCGGACTGGGGGGCCCGTGCCAGCGCCGCGTCGACCAGTTCGCCGATCCGGGTGCCGGATCGGCGGCCCTCCAGATGGAGCCGGCCGACATTGATGCGGTCCTCGGCCAGCAGGGTCAGTACGGCCGACGACCCCGCCGCGTACGTCGCGATGTAGCCGGCCTCGCCCCGCACGAGGAGTTCGCGGAAGCCGCCCCGGCCGGTCGCGTCCGCCATCCGGATGGCGACGCCGAGCGCGGCCGCGGTCAGTGCGGCGACGCCCTCCGCCTCCACGCCCGGGGTGTCGTGGGCCAGCACCAGGCCGTCGGTGCTGGCGGCGAGCGCGCCGGAGAGGAGCGGAACCCGTGCCCGCAGGCGCTGGAGCTCGGCCAGGACGTCCTGTACTTCGGCCTCGGGCACCATCAGCTGTTTCCTCCCGGCACGCTGTCTGAGCGCGCGTATCACAGGGCCTCCAATGCGTCTCGGAGCCGGAGCAGCAGGGCGACGTCGGGGTCGGCCGTGACCTCGGGGAGCGTGATCCGGCCGGCTGCGGAGCCCGCCGGGCCCGCCGTCTGCCGGACCGCTTCGACCAGCCCCGCGGCCGCGAGGCGCCGCAGGTCGACCAGGGTGTGGAACGCCGATCTGCCGAGTTCCTGGGCGATGTCGGTGGCGGTACGCACTCCGTCCAGGCGCTCCAGCACGCTGCGCCGGCGCGGTGGTACGGGGGAGTCGACCGGGTGGCCGGTCCGTACGAGCGGGGCGCTGTCGGTCACCGCCTCCGGCCAGATCCGGTCCAGCAGTTCCCGGCGCCGGAGCGTCTCGCGCTGCACGGCGTCCACGGGTACGGGGCGCACGGGGCCGATCCAGTGGGCGACCCCGTAACGGAAGCGGGCCGGGGTCCGGGTCGGGGCGAGGGCGAAGAACGCCGCGTCGTAGAGCGCCCCCAGGTGGCACAGTTCCAGCGCGCCGCCCGGCACCCGGCCGCTGTCCACGAGGTACCGGCCGACCCGCTGTCCGGCGCCCGCGTGGGCGACCGCGTCCCACCAGCCCTCGCGTTGCAGCGCGCCGCCCCGGGTGAGCAGGACGTCGATACCGGGCGTCGCGGGGCTCTCGGCGTGCACCACCTGGCCGTCGGCCAGGTAGAGGGTGCCGCGGTCGCGCATCAGGGCGCCGGTGGCGCGTTCGGCGGCGAGGCGCTGGAGCATGGGCGAGAGGACAGGGGCAGGGGCGGGGGCGGCCGTTCTCATGCCAGGACCAGCCGCTCGGCCATCTCGCCCAGCCGTATCCGGGCCAGCGCCAGATTGCCCTCCGCGCGGTCCAGCCACAGGTGGACGAAGACGCTGCTGTCGAAGTCCGTCTCCACGAAACGCAGGATGTGGTACCCGGCGCGGGTGGTGACGATGACGTCCTCGACCGGGGGCCCGGCCGACGCGGCAGCCGCACCGTCGGGCGCGGTCGGTGCGTCCGGTAATCCGAGCGAGAAGGCGGGCTGCTCCACCGCCATCCGTGCCACCTCGGCCGTTTCCGCGGCGGTGGCCTCGTGATCGCCGTTGGGCGCGTCACCGATGGTGCCGAGAGCGAGACCGCTCGTCCAGTCGACCACGGCGGCGCCACGGGCCCCGGGCAGTCTCATGACATCGAGCAGGCACTCGTCGATTCCGGGCACGCGGGCTCCCCTCCGACGCTGCGTGCGGCTGTGACCCAGAGGTTACGCAACGTGCTCGCTCCCGGTGGAGGTTCTGGCATTTTCCACTGGTACATGCGAAAGGCCGTGGACAATGCCCGGCCGCGGGCCGCCGGCGGCGGCTCGGAGGTCCTCCCGCCCCGCCCTGTTGACTGGAGCTATTCAGCCAACCAAGATGTGAATAGAAAATTCACAGTCGCGAGGAGGCATTGCCATGTCAGGACCCCGCCCCGTACGGGCACCGCGCGGTACCGCACTGAGCACCCTGGGATGGCAGCAGGAAGCCGCCCTGCGCATGCTGCAGAACAACCTCGACCCCGAGGTCGCCGAGCACCCCGACAAGCTCGTCGTCTACGGCGGCACGGGCAAGGCGGCCCGCGACTGGCGCTCGTTCGACGCGATGGTCCGCACGCTCCGGACGCTCAAGCAGGACGAGACGATGCTCGTCCAGTCCGGGCGTCCGGTCGGTGTCATGCAGACGCACGAGTGGGCACCGCGGGTCCTGATCGCCAACTCCAACCTGGTCGGCGACTGGGCGAACTGGGAGGAGTTCCGCCGCCTGGAGGCGCTCGGGCTCACCATGTACGGCCAGATGACCGCCGGTTCGTGGATCTACATCGGTACCCAGGGCATCCTCCAGGGCACGTACGAGACGTTCGCCGCCGTCGCCGCGAAGAAGTTCGGCGGCACGCTGGCCGGGACGATCACCCTGACCGCCGGACTCGGCGGCATGGGCGGTGCCCAGCCGCTCGCCGTGACGATGAACGACGGCGTCGCGATCTGTATCGACTGCGACCCGCGCGCCATCGACCGCCGTATCGAGCACCGCTTCCTCGATGTGAAGGCCGACAGCCTGGAGCACGCGCTCCAGCTGGCCACCGAGGCACGGGACGCCCGCAAGCCGCTCTCCATCGGCCTGCTCGGCAACGCCGCGGAACTGCTGCCCCGGATGCTCGCCGAGGGCGCCCCGGTCGACATCGTCACCGACCAGACCAGCGCGCACGACCCGCTGGCCTACCTCCCGCTCGGGGTCGACTTCGACGACATGGCCGACTACGCCACCGAGAAGCCCGCCGACTTCACCCTGCGCGCCCGTGAGTCGATGGCGAAGCACGTCGAGGCGATGGTCGGCTTCATGGACGCCGGTGCGGAGGTCTTCGACTACGGCAACTCGATCCGCGGCGAGGCGCAGCTCGCCGGATACGAGCGGGCCTTCGACTTCCCCGGCTTCGTGCCCGCCTACATCCGGCCGCTGTTCTGTGAGGGCAAGGGCCCGTTCCGCTGGGCGGCCCTGTCCGGCGAGGCGTCCGACATCCACAAGACCGACAAGGCGATGCTCGAACTCTTCCCGGAGAACGAGTCCCTGCACCGCTGGATCAAGATGGCCGGCGAGCGCGTCCACTTCCAGGGCCTGCCCGCCCGCATCTGCTGGCTCGGCCAGGGCGAGCGCGACAAGGCCGGCGAGCGCTTCAACGACATGGTCGCCAGTGGCGAACTGGTCGCCCCGCTGGCCATCGGCCGTGACCACCTGGACTGCGGCTCGGTCGCCTCGCCGTACCGGGAGACCGAGGCCATGCTCGACGGATCCGACGCGATCGCCGACTGGCCGCTACTGAACGCGATGGTCAACGTGGCGTCGGGGGCCTCCTGGGTCTCCATCCACCACGGCGGCGGCGTGGGCATGGGCCGGTCCATCCACGCCGGACAGGTGACGGTCGCCGACGGCACGAAGCTGGCGGGCGAGAAGATCCGCCGGGTGCTGACCAACGACCCGGGCATGGGTGTCATCCGGCACGTCGACGCCGGCTACGACATCGCGGAGTCGGTCGCCGCGGAGCGCGGGGTCAGGATCCCGATGCGCGAGAGCGGCCCGGACGCGGCGTCCGGCACGAGTTCCGCGTCCGGCACGGGCGACGCGTCCGGCACGGGCGACGAAGCCGGTACGGGCGGGAGCGCCGCGTGAGTCCCACCTTCCACGCGATGTGGGCATCGTTGCGGAACATCGGCCGCAACGCCGAGTCCGGCGGCTACCGGCGCTACGCCTGGACCGGGGCCGACGCCGACTGCCGCCTCTGGTTCCGGATGCAGGCCGAGGCCCGAGGCCTCGACTGCGAGGTGGACCGCAACGGCAACCAGTGGGCCTGGCGCGGTGACCCCCTGGCCGGGGACGCCGTCGTCACCGGCTCGCACCTCGACTCCGTGCCGGACGGCGGAGCCTTCGACGGGCCGCTCGGGGTCGTCTCCTCCTTTGCCGCGCTCGATGAACTCCGCCGCAGGGGAGTGGAGTTCACCCGGCCGCTGGCCATCGCCAACTTCGGTGACGAGGAGGGCGCGCGCTTCGGTCTCGCCTGTGTCGGCTCCCGGCTCGCCGCAGGGCAGCTGACCGCCGAGGCCGCGCACCGGCTGCGCGACGGTGACGGCGTCACCCTGCCGCAGGCCATGGAGGCGGCCGGGTACGACCCCGACGCCATCGGCCCGGACCCCGAAAGGCTCGCCCGTATCGGCGCGTTCGTCGAGCTCCACGTCGAGCAGGGGCGCGCCCTCGACCTCACCGGCGACCCGGTCGGCATCGCCTCGGCGATCTGGCCGCACGGACGCTGGCGGTTCGACTTCCGGGGCGAGGCCAACCACGCGGGCACCACCCGGCTCGCCGACCGCCGCGACCCGATGCTCACCTACGCCGAGACCGTGCTCGCCGCCCGCCGCGAGGCGGAACTGGCCGGCGCGCTGGCCACCTTCGGCAAGATCGCCGTCGAACCCAACGGCGTCAACGCCATCCCCTCCCTCATCCGCGGCTGGCTCGACTCCCGCGCCGCGGACCAGGACACCCTGGACACCGTCGTCACCGGCATCGAGCGGGCCGCCCGGGAGTACGCCGAGCGGGCCGGTATCGACCTCGACGTCGTACGGGAGTCCTTCACGCCCGTCGTGGAGTTCCAGCACGCCCTGCGCGACGAGCTGGGCGCGCTCCTGAAGGACTCCGCCACCCGGGACACCGGTCGCGACGTCCCCGTACTGGGCACCGGAGCCGGACATGATGCGGGTATTTTGTCCGCTTCGGTCCCCACCGCCATGCTGTTCGTACGCAACCCCACCGGGATCTCGCACTCGCCGGCCGAGTACGCCGCCGAGGACGACTGCGTGGCCGGGGTGATCGCACTCGCCGACGTACTGGAAGGTCTCGCGTGCCGATGACAACGGAGCCGATGGCAACGGAGCCGACGACGGAGCTCGCCACGGAGCCGACGGGCAAGCCCGTCACCGTGACGTACTGGCTGTCCCATGCCTGGTTCGGCACCCATGTCGAGCCGGACGTCGTCCTGGAGGTGTCCGGCGGGCGGATCGCCGGGGTGCGGACCGGCGTGGGCGCCCCGCCGCCCGGCGCGACCGTGCTGCGCGGGCTCACCCTGCCCGGTCTCGCCAACACCCACTCGCACGCCTTCCACCGTGCGCTGCGCTCCACCGTCCAGGTCGGCTCCGGCACCTTCTGGACCTGGCGCGAGATCATGTACCAGGTCTCCTCCCGGCTCACCCCCGACACGTACTACGACCTGGCCCGGGCCGTGTACGCCGAGATGGCGCTGGCCGGCGTCACCGCGGTCGGCGAATTCCACTATCTGCACCACGCGCCGGGCGGCGTCCCGTACGGCAACCCGAACGCGATGGGCGAGGCCCTGATCGCGGCCGCCCGCGAGGCCGGTATCCGGATCACCCTGCTGGACACCGCCTATCTCGCCGCCGGATTCGGCCGCCGGCCCTCCCAGTACCAGAAGCCCGACCAGCACCAGCTGCGCTTCTCCGACACCACCGCCGACGCCTGGGCCGAGCGCGCCTCCCTCCTCAAGGGCGACGGACCTGGCGGCGGACCGGACGAGGGGACGGGCGACGGGCACACCCTGATCGGAGCGGCCATCCACTCGGTGCGGGCCGTCCCCGCCGACCAGCTCGCCACCGTCGCCCAGTGGGCGCAGGAGCGGCAGGCGCCGCTGCATGTCCACCTCTCCGAACAGACCGCGGAGAACGAAGCCTGTCTCGCCGCCCACGGCCGCACCCCCACCCGGCTCCTCGCCGACCACGGGGTCCTGGGCCCGCGCACCACGGGCGTCCACAACACCCACCTCACGAGTGAGGACATCGCGCTGATCGGCTCGATGGGCACCGGGACCTGCATGTGCCCGACCACCGAACGCGACCTCGCGGACGGAATCGGCCCCGCGGTCGCCCTCCAGCACGCGGGCTCCCCCCTCTCGCTCGGCAGCGACAGCCACGCCGTGATCGACCTCTTCGAAGAGGCCCGCGCGATGGAGCTCAACGAGCGCCTGCGCACCCGGACCCGAGGCCACTGGACCGCGGCCGCGCTTCTGCGTGCCGCCTCCGCCGACGGCCACGCCGCACTCGGCCGGCCCGACGCGGGCACCCTCGAACCGGGCGCCCCCGCCGACCTGGTGACCGTCGCCCTGGACTCCGTCAGAACCGCCGGGCCGGTGCCCCGGCTGGCAGCGGAGACAGCGGTATTCGCCGCCTCCGCAGCCGATGTGCGTCACACGGTGGTCGCGGGCCGGCACATCGTGCGCGACGGACACCACGAGCTGGTCGCCGACGTCCCCCAGGCGCTCGCGAAAGCCATCGCGGCCCTGCACCACTGAGCACCCAGGCAGAGCCCCCTCCACCGCCCGGACGCAAGGAGAGCAGACCCCCGATGACGACGACCGCCATCACCCACATCTCCGCACTGGTCACCAACGACCCCTCCCTCGGTGACAATTCCCCCCTCGGACTGATCCAGGACGCGGCCGTCGTCATCGAGGGCGACCGGGTCGTCTGGACCGGTGAATCAAGCAAAGCACCCGCCACTGACAACGCCGTCGACGCGGGCGGCCGGGCCGTGATCCCCGGTTTCGTCGACTCCCACTCCCACCTCGTCTTCGCGGGCGACCGCACCCAGGAGTTCAACGCCCGGATGTCCGGCCGCGCCTACAGCGCGGGCGGGATCAGGACCACCGTCGCCGCCACCCGCGCGGCCACCGACGAGGAGCTCTCCGCCAACGTCGCCCGCTACCTCGCCGAGGCGCTGCGGCAGGGCACCACGACCTTCGAGACCAAGTCCGGCTACGGCCTCACCGTCGAGGACGAGGCCCGCGCCCTGCGCATCGCGGCCCGCCACACCGACGAGGTCACCTTCCTCGGCGCCCACATCGTGCCCCCGGACTACGCCGACGACCCGGCCGGATACGTCGCCCTGGTCACCGGCCCGATGCTCGACGCCTGTGCCCCGTACGCCCGTTGGATCGACGTGTTCTGCGAGAAGGGCGCCTTCGACGGCGACCAGGCCCGGGAGATCCTGACCGCCGGCCGCGCCAGGGGGCTGCACCCCCGGGTGCACGCCAACCAGCTCGGGCACGGCCCCGGCGTCCAGCTCGCCGTCGAGCTCGACGCGGCCTCCGCCGACCACTGCACCCACCTCACGGATGCCGACGTCGACGCCCTGGCCCAGTCGGAAACCGTCGCCACACTGCTGCCCGGCGCCGAGTTCTCCACCCGTGCCGTGTGGCCCGACGCCCGCCGTCTGCTCGACGCGGGCGCCACCGTCGCCCTGTCCACGGACTGCAACCCGGGCTCCTCGTTCACCTCGTCCCTGCCCTTCTGCATCGCCCTCGCCGTCCGGGACATGGGGATGACGCCCGACGAGGCCCTCTGGTCCGCCACGGCCGGCGGCGCGGCCGCCCTGCGCCGCGGCGACATCGGCCGCATCACCTCCGGCGCCCGCGCCGATCTGGTGGTCCTGGACGCCCCCAGCCATGTCCACCTCGCCTACCGGCCGGGCGTACCGCTGGTCCACGAGGTGTGGCGGCGCGGCGAGCGCGCCGTGGCGCCGCACAGCGGCTGACCGGGCGTCAATAACGCGGAAGGGCCTGCCCCTTGGCGGGGCAGGCCCTTGATCCTTCGGTCCTCCGGTCCGGCAGGCTCCGCGAACCCGGCATGATCCGAACGAGAGGCCCTGGCTCACTCCTCCAGGGTCAGACCCCTGCGCAGCTTGACCAGGGTGCGGGAGAGCAGCCGCGACACATGCATCTGGGAGATGCCGAGCTCCTCGCCGATCTCCGACTGTGTCATGTTGGCGACGAACCGGAGCGAGAGGATCGTCCGGTCGCGGCCCGGCAGTGAGGCGATCAGCGGCTTCAGGGACTCGACGTACTCGATGCCTTCGAGCCCGTGGTCCTCGTAGCCGATCCGGTCGGCCAGCGCGCCCTCGTTCTCGTCCTCCTCGGGCTTGGCGTCCAGCGAGCTCGCGGTGTACGCGTTGCTCGCGGCCATGCCTTCGACGACCTCGTCACCGGTGATGCCCAGGCGGCCGGCGAGCTCGTCCACGGTGGGCGCTCGGTCCAGTTGCTGGGCGAGCTCGTCGCCCGCCTTGGCCAGGTCGAGCCGCAGCTCCTGGAGCCGGCGCGGTACGCGCACGGACCAGCTGGTGTCGCGGAAGAAGCGCTTGATCTCGCCGATGATGGTCGGCATCGCGAAGGTCGGGAACTCGACGCCCCGGCTGAGCTCGAAGCGGTCGATCGCCTTGATCAGGCCGATGGTGCCGACCTGGATGATGTCCTCCATCGGTTCGCTGCGGGAGCGGAACCGGGAGGCGGCGAACTTGACCAGGGCCAGGTTCAGTTCGACGAGCGTGTTGCGTACGTAGGAGTACTCGTGCGTGCCCTCTTCGAGGGACTCGAGCCGGGCGAAGAGCGTCTTCGACAGGGCTCTGGCGTCCAGCGGCCCCACTTCGGAGGGGTCCGGGATCTCGGGAAGCCCCTCGAGTCCGCCGGTGGCGCCCTCGAGGCCGCGGTCGTCTTCGGTCGTGCTGGTGGAACCGGTACTGCCACTGCTGGTGGTGCTGGTGCGCGTGCCGTCCGGGACGGTCGCGGCAGGGGAGTGTGATTCGGTCAGTCCCTGAGGACATGCTGACGATGCGTTGTGGGTACGCGTTTCGTCGAGCCGGGGTGACATGGTCTCCTCCATCGTTCTCGGCATATGGCTGCCGATGCCCATACGTGTTCCTGCGGTGAAGCGGCGCCTCCAAGCCGGCCGTGTTTCGGGTGTCCCTCTACCATTACCCGGTCCCTGCGGCCGGTTACAACCACCAATTGACGCTATATGTCCGCTTTGTTGAGGTCTTCGGCTACCGCGTGGCGCACGGAACGCGTACTGTTTTAAGAACGTCAGCGACAGCTGTAACGCATCTGCATGCACAGTGATGCAGACAGTGACGATCGGTGAAGAGGGACGGGCATGGACCGCGGGACGGTCGGCAGTGCGAACCGGGGTCGGCTTCAGGTCGAGGTCCGGACCGAGGGCCGCAGCGAGGTTGTGACGCCGGTGGGCGAGCTCGACCACCACACGGCGGACCTGCTGCGCGAGCCTTTGGAGAGCGCGGTCGAGCAAGGGCGCGCGCGCCTGGTGGTCGACTGCTCGCGACTCGAATTCTGTGATTCCACCGGGCTCAATGTGCTGCTCGGTGCCCGCCTCAAGGCGGAGGCGGTCGGGGGAGGGGTCCATTTGGCCGGAATGCTGCCGGTGGTGGCGCGGGTCTTCGAGATCACCGGGGCCGAGGCGGTATTCACCGTCCACGACTCCCTCGAAGAGGCCCTGGACACCTGAGCGTGGCGCGTTCCGACGCCCCGGGCGCCTCATCTGTTGCCCGCGTCACGCGATCCGCGTAGGCGAAGTGGGTGTTGTCACGATTCGGCCGGGCAGGAGACACCCCGGCGAGCCCTGGGCGACCTGCACGCTCCGTACCCGTGCGGTCCCTGTATCAGTGTCCGTATCGGTATTCGTATCTGTATCTGTTCAATGGCGACATGGTGAATCGGTGAGGTGAAGCGCTGATGAGCACCACCCGGCAGCATCCGCCGGGCGACCTCGGCCGCGAGCCGGAGGGCGCGGGCGTGGGTGCACGCGCCGACGCGGGCATGCGCGCGGACGCGGGCGCCGGCGTTCCCTCCGTCCCGCCCGCCGACCGGCAGTGGCGCACCCTGTCGCTGCGGCAGGTCAGCGGCATCGTGCCGACGGCCCGGGATTTCGCCCGCCAGGCGCTCCACGACTGGGGATGGCTCCCCGCATCGACCGCCGACCGCCGGGCCGCCGCCGAGGACGTCCTGCTGGTCGTCTCCGAGCTGGTCACCAACGCGTGCCTGCACGCGGACGGCCCCGACGAGATCCGCATCGCCCACACGCCGAAGGTGCTGCGGGTGGAGGTCACCGACGGCGGCGCCGGACAGCCCGCGCCCCGTACGCCGCACCGGGCCGGGCGGCCCGGCGGTCACGGCATGTTCATCGTGCAGCGGCTCTGCCTGGACTGGGGAGTCGTACGGGTGCCGGGCGAACCCGGCAAGACCGTCTGGGCGGAGCTGGCCGCCCCCGCATAGCCCCCACGCAGGTTTTCCCTGCTCGTCCCCCCGGGCTCGTACGCCCCTCGAAGAGCGCGCCGGATCGGCGCGCTCTTTGTCTTCCCTCCACAAGGCCCCGGGCGTACCTTGAGCGCCCAATCTGATGTGTCGTCAGTTATTTGTGCCGCATCGTGCGGCGCGCGGCGACTCCCGGCATGAGGGGAACTCGAGGTGTCGAACCAGAAGCGAACAGCTCTCGCGCTGGCGTCCGGACTGGCGGGTGCGGTGGTGCTGCTGGTCGCGCCCGCCGCCCACGCGACGGTCGTCGATGTCAACTACCAGTGCAAGACCCCGATCGGGAACAAGGCCGCGGTGTCGCCGATCGACATCAAGAGCGTGAAGAGCGGCAGTGGCTACAGGCTCACGATGTCCTTCCAGAAGGGCGTCTCCTCCAGCCCGGTCGAACTGGGCAAGGGGGCGATGAGCCCCAGCGCCGTGATCAAGGTGGGCGGCGCCGACCCGGGACAGGTACAGGTCTCCGGCGCGCCCAACTCCGCCGCCATCCCCGCCAACAGCCCCATCAAGATCAGTGATCTGTCGGGGACGTACACCCCGAAGAAGAGCGGCAAGGTCGACTTCACCGCCGGAGTGCTCACCATCAAGGCGCTCGGTACGACGACGACCTGCACCCCGTCGAACAGCCCGGGGCCCTCGCTCTCCCTCGACGTCACCGCCGCGGGCGGCGGCGGCAGCAACGACGCGCTGCCCAAGACCGGACCGCTGGACTCGGCGGTGGCGCTCGGCACCCTCGGCGGCACCGTGCTGCTGGCCGGTGCGGCCGGGGTCCTGTGGCTGACCAGGCGCGGGCAGCCGGCCACGGGCTGACCCCCGCGAGAAACGCCGCCGCCGTCACGCACCAGGGAGCCGCCCATGCCGTCGTTGACCGGTCACGCCACCCGCCTCGCCCTGCCCCTGCTCGCCGTCCTGTGGTGCACCCTCGCCATGGCGCCGGCGGCCGGTGCCACCGAGCACCGCGCCGCTCCGGCGTGGACGGCGCAGCCTGCCGCGAACGGCTCCGGGCAGGGCGACGGCAGACCGTACTTCTATCTGGAGGGCCTGCCCGGCAGCGTGCTGCAGGACCGGCTCTCGGTCACCAACCCGGGACCGGAACCGGTCACCGTACGGCTGCGCGGCGCCGATGCGTACAACGCCGAGAACGGCGCGTTCGCCGTGCGCGGCACGGACGGTTCGACCGGGACCGGGGCCTGGCTGCGGACGGCGAGCAGCAAGGTGACCGTGCCCGCCCGCACCCGGGCCGACGTCCCGGTCTCCTTCACCGTGCCGCAGAACGCGCTGCCCGGTGACCACCCCGGGGCGATCGTCGCCGAGAGCGGCGGCCGCTCGGTGGGCGTACGGGTCCAGCTGCGGGTGGGCGGGCCGACCCTGGCCGCGCTCACGGTCGAGGACGTCACCGTGTCCGGGCGCACCATCCACTACACGCTGGTCAACCGGGGCAACGCGGTGCTCGCGCCGCGCCTGGCCGTCAGCGCGGACGGTGTCCTGGGAACCCTGCTGCGGCGCGGCGCCCGCACCCTTCCCGTGGAGCTGATGCCCGGACAGCGGGTGCGGCTCACCGAACCGTGGCGGGACGCCCCCGCTCTGGACTCCGTCACCGTGCGGCTGCGCGTCACCGCGGCGGGCGGTGCGCACGGGGAGGCGACGGCCTCGGCGGTCTTCGTCCCGTGGGCACCGCTGACCGGCGGCGCACTGCTGCTCCTGGCCGCCGTCGCCGCGGGCGTGTACGGCCTGAGGCGCCGGCGAGGAGTACGGCGGGGCGCGCGCGACGACGGGGCCGCCCCGGCCACGGATCCCCAACAGCATTCCGACGAGAGGCACTTGGTGAAGGCGGGAGCGGAAACGTGACTGGACGGACCGGAAACGCGGCTGGGCGGACCGGGAACGTGACGGGACGGACCGGACCGGCCCCATCCCGGGGCGACGGCCGTGGCGGGGCGGCCGTCCTGCTCGCCGCACTGCTGGCCGCGATACTGCCCGCCCTGCTCCTGACCGCGTCGGCGGCCCAGGCCCGGAGCCGGAGCGCGGCGGACCCGAAACCGGTGGTCACGCTCTCCGGGAAGCAGGCGGGCAAGGGCGGCGAGATCACCGTCAAGGGCACCGGCTGGCGGCCCGACACCCTGCTCATGATGCTGATCTGCGGGCAGTCCACCCCCGCCCGCGGCGTGATCGGCGGCACCAACTCCTGTGCCAACGCGGACGGCCGCGCCGTCACCACCGACAAGAAGGGCGCCTTCGCCAAGAAGCTGCCGGTCGCCGAACCGCCCGTACCGTGCCCCTGCGTGGTGCATGTCGCCACGGTCACCGGGGAACAGGCCGTCGCCGACGCGGTGTTCGTCGTCGCCGGCCACCCCGTCGCGCCGCTGCCGAAGCAGACGGGGGACGGCAAGCTCGCTCTCCTCGCCTCCACCCGGCTGGAGGGCGACAGTTCCATCCTCACGTGGTTCGGCGCCCCGCCCGCCCGCCGGCTCGTGTTCACCGTCGGCAACATGGGCTCCGCTCCGGTCAAGGACCCGGTCTTCCGGGTCGCCACCGCGCACGGCGTCTACGCGCCGCAGTGGGAGGAGCAGCAGTGGCGCGGGACTGTCGAGCCCGGCCGCAAGGCGCTCATCGAGCTGCCCGTGGAGCTGACGGCGGGCGCCCACGGCGACTACCAGATCTCCCTGAAGTACGGCTCGAAGGTGATGGCCGAGCAGCCGTGGGGAGTCGGCCGCCCCTGGGGTGTGACGCTCTTCTGGATCCTGCTCTGCCTCGTCGTGCCCGCCGCCGTCTTCCGTATCGGCATGGCGGTCGTCGACAAGGTACGGCCGCGCTCCTCCCACGCGGCGGGCCGGCGGGGGCGGGGTTCCTCCTCGCGCGCCGGCGCGACCGTGAAGTTCCCGAAGCTGCGGCGCGCCCCGGCCCCGGCCGCAGGCCCCGCGCCCGCGGCGGAACCGCAGACCACCACGGCCGCGCTGCCGTGGTTCACCCCTGATTCCGCACCGTCAGAGCACAGACCGACGACGAAGGGACATTCGTGAGTACGCAACGCAGGACGGTCGCGGCGGGAGTCGCGATGATGATCGGCGGGGCGGGCATGCTGCTGGCCGCGAGTCCGGCCCAGGCCGCCGACATCTCGTACAAGACGGAGTGCATACCCCCGGCGATCTCCGGACTGCCCGCCGTACAGGGCACCACGAAGGTGCAGGTGACCGCGCCCGCCACGGCGAAGGTCGGGGACACCGTCGAGGTCGTGTGGAAGACGGTCCAGGCCGCCTCCAGCAACCCCGACGTCATCGACCTCGAGAAGGACGCCATCAAGCCGACCGGCACGATCAAGCTGGGCGGCGCCGCCACCGGGGACCTGAAGATGGAGGGACCGCGGCAGAACCCGCCGATCCCCAGGAAGAGCCCGATGGTCCTGCCGGACATGAAGGGCTCGCTGAAGCTGGAGAAGGCGGGTGATCTGACGCTGACGCCGGACGGGTACAACATCAACGTCTCCAAGCCGATCTCCACGGACACCAAGTGCTCCCCGAAGGAGGCGGTCCAGCCGGGCGCGACCATCAAGGTCACGGACGGCTCGGGCACCACCGGCGGTACGACGGCCGGTGGCACCACGGCAGGCGGCACGACCGCAGGTGGTACGACCGCGGGCGGTACGACGTCCGGCGGCACGACGTCCGGCGGTACCACCAGTGGGGGCACGACCGCGGGCGGTACGACGGCCGGGGGCTCCACCGGGGGCTCCGGCGGGACCACCGACTTCCCGGGCAAGGAAGTCGCCGTCAACTACACCTGCACGTCCCCGGGCCCGGGGAACATCGCCTCCAAGGTGACGGTCAACGCCAAGAAGAACGGCGGGAGCTACGGGCTCACGGTCAAGACGGCCAAGGGCGTGATGGACAGCCCGGCCGACCTGCCCGCGCGTGCGCTCAAGCCGTCCATGAAGATCATGGTCGGCGGCGCCGACAAGGGCTCCGTCACCGTCACGGGACCCGGAAACCCCCAGCCCCTGCAGAAGGACAAGCCGGTCGACCTGCCCGACATGACCGGCACGTACAAGCCGGGAGCCTCCGGCAAGTCCACGCTCACCCCCGGCACCCTGACGATCGATGTCACGCTGGGCACCGCGAAGATCAACATCCCGTGCACGGTCAAGGGCGCCGTGAAGGCGTCGCTCGAACTCGACACCACCGCCCAGCAGGGCGGTGCCTCCGGCGGCGACGCCACGGCGTCCGGCGGAGCGGCGGCGGGCGGCAACGCCTCCGGCGGCGGGCTCGCGGCCACCGGTGCCGAGGACAACGGCGCCCTGCGCGCCCTCGGCCTGGTCGCCGGCACGGCGATCCTGCTCGGCGGCGCGGTGTTCACCTTCACCCCGTGGCGCCGGCTGCGCGCGGGCCGGTGAGCTGAGCCCGTGCACACGTCGGCCGCATGCGGGCCGGTGAGCTGAACCCCGTACACACGGAAGGGGCCGCCGCACCGTCGAAACGGTGTGGCGGCCCCTGCGCCGTGCGGTCAGTACGTCCGTACGTCCGTACGTCAGTAAGTCAGTACGTCAGCGGGTCAGCGCACGTCGCCCATGAGCTCCGTGACCTTCCTGCGGTACATCCAGATGGCCAGGGCCGCGACGATCGCGAGCGCCGCCTCCAGGCCGACCAGGCCGGTTCTGTTGAGATCGACACCGGCCAGCGACAGCAGGCTGGTGGTGCAGTCGCCCGCGGTGACGGCCAGGAACCAGACACCCATCATCTGGCTGCCGTACTTCGCCGGAGCCATCTTCGTGGTGACCGACAGGCCGACGGGGGAGAGGCAGAGCTCGCCGACGGTCTGCAGGAAGTAGATCGAGACCAGCCACATCGGGCTGACCTTGTCGCCGTCCGTGGCCATCGTCAGCGGCAGCATGAAGACCAGGAACGAGACGCCGACCAGGAAGAGGCCCGAGCCGAACTTGACGACCGTGCTCGGCTCCTTGCCGCGCCGGTTCAGCGCCAGCCAGATCCAGGCGACGACCGGGGCCAGCGCCATGATGAAGACCGGGTTCACCGACTGGTACCACGAGGTCGGGAAGTGCACGCCCAGGAGGCTGTTGGTGGTCGAGGACTCACCGAAGAGCGACATGGTCGAGCCGCCCTGGTCGTAGATCATCCAGAACACGGCCGCGGCCACGAAGAACCAGATGTAGCCGGACATCTTGGACTGCTCGGTCCGCGTGAGGTCCTTGTCCCGCTTGATCCGCACCAGCACGGCGACCGGGATGACCAGACCGGCGACGGTGATCGGGACGAGCGCCCAGTTCAGCGTGTAGATGTCGGTCGCCACGATCACGCCGTAGAAGACGACGGCGGCGATCAGCCACATCAGGCCCTTGCGCAGCGTCGTGCGGCGCTCCTGGTCCGACAGCGGCTTCGGGACGATGCTGCTGCGCGCGCTCAGGTGGCGCGTACCGATGAGGAACTGGGCCAGGCCCAGCGCCATACCGAGAGCGGCGATGGCGAAACCGAGGTGCCAGTTCACCTTCTCGCCGATCGTGCCGATGATCAGCGGGGCGGCGAAGGCACCGAGGTTGATGCCCATGTAGAAGACGGTGAAGCCGCCGTCGCGGCGCGGGTCGTCCGGACCGTCGTAGAGGTGGCCGACCATCGTCGAGATGTTGGCCTTCAGCAGACCGGAACCGAGGGCGACCAGCGCCAGACCGGCGAAGAAGGTGCCGGATCCGGGCAGGGCCAGCGTGAGGTGTCCGGCCATGATGATCACGGCCGAGACGGTGACCGTCTTGCGGGGACCCCAGACCCGGTCGCCGAACCAGCCGCCGGGCATGGCGAGCAGGTAGACCATCGCCATGTAGATGGAGTAGATCGCGGTGGCCGTCGCCGCGTTCATGTGCAGGCCGGAACTGGAGACCAGGTAGAGCGGGAGCAGCGCCCGCATGCCGTAGAAGCTGAAACGCTCCCACATCTCGGTCATGAAGAGAGTGGCCAGACCGCGGGGGTGGCCGAAGAACGTCTTCTCTCCACCAGCGGTGCTCGCCGGGTCCTTCGTCAGGCTGGACGCCATGATCGATCCTTGCTTGCTCGGGACGCGACGCCTCGTGAAGCGGTACGCGCCCGGTGGGGGGAGGCCGGCACCGACGCGGGTACGCCCACCACGTCGGGATCCACGCCCGGTGCGCCCTCATCGGCGTCCCGGGCCCGGCCACAGGTCATTCACTGAAATTCGGGGCTGGTGGGGACCAGCCCGCACATAAAAAATGACCCTTGGCGCTCATAGCTGCCCAAAGGTCATCGAGTAGTGCATTAGGCGTTGAGACACCATACGACACGACAGAGCCGGATATGAAAGGACTTGAGACATGGATCACAGGTCCAGGCGCAACCACACTCCCATATTCGAAGGTCCTATCGTGAATGAGGCGCAGACCCGCAGGGCTGCTGGATCACCGCACCCCTTGTCGTCTGCGCGGACTACCATCACTGCATGACCCGTGTACTGCTCGCCGAGGACGACGCATCCATCTCGGAGCCGCTGGCCCGCGCCCTGCGTCGGGAGGGTTACGAGGTCGAGGTCCGCGAAGACGGTCCGACCGCCCTCGACGCCGGCCTCCAGGGCGGCATCGACCTGGTCGTACTCGACCTGGGACTGCCCGGCATGGACGGCCTCGAGGTCGCCCGCAGGCTCCGCGCCGAAGGCCACACCGTGCCGGTCCTGGTGCTGACGGCCCGGGCCGACGAGGTGGACACGGTCGTCGGCCTCGACGCCGGAGCCGACGACTACGTCACCAAGCCCTTCCGGCTCGCCGAACTCCTCGCCCGCGTCCGGGCCCTGCTGCGCCGCGGTGCCACCGAGCCCGCCCCGCAGCCCGCCACCCACGGCGTCCGCATCGACGTCGAGTCGCACCGCGCCTGGATGGGCGACGAGGAACTCCAGCTCACCGCCAAGGAGTTCGACCTGCTGCGGGTCCTGGTCCGCGACGCGGGCCGGGTCGTCACCCGTGACCAGCTGATGCGCGAGGTCTGGGACACCACCTGGTGGTCGTCCACCAAGACCCTCGACATGCACATCTCCTGGCTCCGCAAGAAGCTCGGCGACGACGCCGCCAATCCCCGCTACATCGCCACCGTCCGGGGCGTCGGCTTCCGCTTCGAGAAGAGCTGACGTACAGAAGCAGTCATGCGCCGACGACTGATCAACTCCACCCTCGCCGTGGTGCTCGTGGTGATCGCCGTCTTCGGCGTCTCCCTCGTCATCGTCGAGACCCGCACCATCAGCAGCAGCGCCCAGGAGAGCGTCGACTCCGAGGCGCTGCGGCTGATCAGCGTCATCGAGAGCCGGCTCCTGGGCGCCGAGCGGATCAACCCCGGGGTGCTGGCCGAACAGATCGACGACAAGCGCTACGCCCTGGTCAAGATGCCGGGACGCGCACCCATCGAGGTCGGCGACCGCCCCACCGGCAGCGTGATCACCGCCACGGAGGAGGGTGAGCACGGCGAGAAGGTCACCGTCGAGGAGTCCCGCTCCGCCGTCACCCGCGAGGTCGGCCGCACCCTGATGATCATCGGCGCGGTGGCGCTGCTCGCCATCGTCTCCGCCGTCCTGCTCGCCGTACGCCAGGCCAACAAGCTCACCTCGCCGCTCACCGACCTCGCCGAGACCGCGGAACGACTGGGCTCCGGGGACCCCCGCCCGCGCCACAAGCGGTACGGGGTGCCGGAGCTGGACCGGGTCGCCGATGTGCTCGACGCCTCCGCGGAACGGATCGCCCGGATGCTGACCGCGGAGCGCCGGCTCGCCGCCGACGCCTCCCACCAGCTGCGCACCCCGCTCACGGCCCTCTCCATGCGGATCGAGGAGATCTCCGTGACCGACGACCCGGAGACGGTGAAGGAGGAGGCGCACATCGCCCTCACCCAGGTCGAGCGGCTCACGGATGTGGTCCAGCGGCTGCTCACGAACGCCCGTGATCCACGGACGGGCTCCGCCGTCGTCTTCGACCTGGACGAGGTCGTCAAGCAGCAGATCGAGGAGTGGCGCCCGGCCTACCGGGGCGAGGGCCGCGCCATCGTCCGCTCCGGCAAGCAGGGACTGAGCGCGGTCGGCACGCCCGGAGCGGTCGCCCAGGTGCTGGCCGCGCTGATCGAGAACTCACTCATGCACGGCGGCGGTACGGTCGCGCTGCGCACCCGGGTCACCGGGAACCAGGCGGTCATCGAGGTGACGGACGAGGGCCCCGGCGTCCCCGCCGACCTGGGGGCGCGGATCTTCGAGCGGACGATCAGCGGCCGCAACTCCACGGGCATCGGCCTCGCGGTCGCCCGCGACCTCGCGGAGGCGGACGGCGGCCGCCTGGAACTGCTCCAGCAGCAGCCCCCGGTCTTCGCCCTCTTCCTCAGCCGGGTGGCCCTGAACAGAAAGGAACCGGAACGCCCGGTGAGGTGAACCGACCCGCGCGCCCGCCCCCGGCCGCACCCGGGGCTACCGCCGCGCCGTATCCGCCTCGGCCCGCACCACAGGCGCAGGTACCGGCGCAGGCGCAGGTACGGAGACAGCCGCGTCCCCCACGGACTGCGCAGGCCGCACGGATTCCTCCGGGCTCAGGACCACCTCTTTGTCAGGCAGCCCCTCCGCGGCGTCGGGCAACGCCTTGAACACCCACGTCCGGTAGGACCAGAAACGGAACAGCGTCGCGATGCCGATCCCCAGGATCTTGAAGACATTGCTCTGGACCGGGCTGTTCCAGCCGAACCCGTACGTCGCCGCGTACAGCACCCCGGTCTCGATGACCGCACCCACCGCGCTGAACAGCAGGAACAGCGTCAGCTCCCGGGTCCGGCCGCTCTTGTCGCGGTCACGGTAGGTCCAGTAGCGGAAGCCGACGTAGTTGCAGAGGATCGCGACGAACGTCGCCAGCAGACCCGCCCGCACCGTGGGGATGTCCGTGTAGCGCCACAGCAGGTTGGACACGACGATATTGACGACCAGGCCGACCGCGCCGACCACGCCGAACTTGGCGACCTCCCGGGCCAGCAGATCCAGCCGGGCCCGCAGTGCGCCCCGTTCGCTCATGTGATCGCTCAGCCCGTCTGTCGGTTCGGCTCCATGTTCCGTCAACCTGCCCATGCTAACCAGGCCGTCCGTCCGCTGCCTGTGCGTACCGGTACAGGTGTGGCGAGGCTGTGACACGTACGGCCCACTGCCCGGCCCGCAGGGCATCGTCGGGTGGCTCCGGAGGGTGCGGATACCCTGGAGGAGTGACGTTTCCGGTAGTCGGCATGGTCGGTGGCGGTCAGCTCGCCCGTATGACCCACGAGGCGGGCATCCCCCTCGGCATCAAGTTCAAGCTCCTCAGCGACACCGCTCAGGACTCGGCGGCCCAGGTCGTGAGTGAAGTCGTCGTCGGCGACTATCGCGACCTGGAGACGCTGCGTGCCTTCGCGCGCGGCTGTGACGTGATCACCTTCGATCACGAGCACGTGCCCACCGAGCACCTGCGGGCCCTGGAGGCGGACGGCATCCCCGTGCGCCCCGGACCCGACGCTCTGGTGCACGCCCAGGACAAGGGGGTGATGCGCGCGAAGCTCACCGAGATCGGCGCGCCCTGCCCCCGCCACCGCATCGTGAAGGACCCGGCCGACGCCGCGGCCTTCGCCGAGGAGGTGGGCGGCTTCCCGGTCATCCTCAAGACCGTGCGCGGCGGCTACGACGGCAAGGGCGTCTGGGTGGTCCGCTCCGAGGCGGACGCGGCCGACCCCTTCCGGGCCGGTGTCCCGGTCCTCGCGGAGGAGAAGGTCGACTTCGTACGGGAGCTGGCGGCCAACATCGTCCGCTCGCCGCACGGCCAGGCCGTCGCCTACCCGGTCGTCGAGTCGATCCAGGTCGACGGCGTCTGCGACACGGTCATCGCCCCGGCCCCCGAGCTGGACGAGCGGCTCGCGGGCGAGGCCCAGCAGCTCGCCCTCCGTATCGCCGCGGAGCTCGGTGTCGTCGGCCACCTCGCCGTCGAACTCTTCGAGACCCGGGACGGGCAGATCCTCGTCAACGAACTGGCGATGCGCCCGCACAACTCCGGGCACTGGACCCAGGACGGTGCGATCACCTCGCAGTTCGCCAACCACGTCCGGGCCGTCCTCGACCTCCCGCTCGGCGACCCGCGCCCGCGCGCCACCTGGACGGTCATGTCCAACGTCCTGGGCGGCGACTTCCCGGACATGTACCAGGCGTATCTGCACTGCATGGCCCGCGACCCGCAGCTCAAGATCCACATGTACGGCAAGGACGTGAAGCCCGGCCGCAAGGTCGGCCACGTCAACACCTACGGCGACGACCTGGCGGACGTGCGCGAGCGCGCCCGGCACGCGGCCGACTACCTGCGAGGAACGATCACCGAATGACTTCCCCCGCCTCCACCGCGCCGGTCGTCGGCATCGTCATGGGCTCGGACTCCGACTGGCCCGTCATGGAAGCGGCGGCCAAGGCGCTCGACGAGTTCGAGATCCCCTACGAGGTCGACGTCGTCTCCGCCCACCGCATGCCGCGCGAAATGATCGCGTACGGCGAGAACGCCGCGGGCCGCGGCCTCCGGGCGATCATCGCGGGTGCGGGCGGCGCCGCCCACCTGCCCGGCATGCTCGCCTCGGTCACCCCCCTGCCGGTCATCGGCGTACCGGTCCCGCTGAAGTATCTGGACGGCATGGACAGCCTCATGTCCATCGTGCAGATGCCCGCCGGCATCCCGGTCGCCACCGTCTCCATCGCGGGCGCGCGCAACGCGGGCCTGCTGGCCGTCCGCATCCTCGCCGCGCACGACGCGGAGCTGCGGACCCGCATGACGGAGTTCCTCTCGGATCTGAACGACCAGGCCACTGAGAAGGGCAAGCGCCTTCGCAGTAAGGTCGGCAACCCCGACTCCTTCGGTTTCGGAAAGTAGGAGCAGTGACGGACCGGCTGGAACAGGCCAGGGAACTCCTCGCGGAGTACCCCGTCGTCGACGGACACAACGACCTGCCGTGGGCGCTGCGCGAACAGGTCGGCTACGACCTGGACGCGCGGGACATCGCCACCGACCAGTCCGCCCACCTCCACACCGACATCCCCCGGCTGCGCGCCGGGGGTGTCGGGGCCCAGTTCTGGTCCGTCTACGTACGGTCCGACATGCCGGGCGGCGAGGCCGTCGCCGCCACCCTGGAACAGATCGACGTGGTCGCCGAGCTGCTGGACCGGTACCCCGCCGACCTGCGCCGCGCGCTGACGGCCGACGACATGGAGGCGGCCCGCGCCGAGGGCCGGATCGCCTCCCTGATGGGGGCCGAGGGCGGCCACTCCATCCACAACTCGCTGGGCACCCTGCGAGCCCTGCACGCACTCGGCGTCCGCTACATGACGCTGACGCACAACGACAACATCCGCTGGGCCGACTCGGCCACGGACGCCCCGGGCGTCGGCGGGCTCTCCCCGTTCGGCCACGAGGTCGTACGGGAGATGAACCGCACCGGCATGCTGGTGGACCTCTCGCACGTGGCGGAGACCACGATGCGCGACGCGCTCGCCACCTCGGTCGCGCCGGTGATGTTCTCGCACTCCTCCTCGCGGGCGGTCTGCGACCATCCGCGCAACATCCCCGACGACGTCCTCGCGCAGCTGCCGGCCAACGGCGGCATCGCCATGGCGACCTTCGTACCGAAGTTCGTCCTGCCGGAGGCCGTCGCCTGGACACAGGCGGCGGACGACAACCTGCTTGCGCAGGGACTGCACCACCTGGACACCACCGAGCGGGCGATGAAGGTCCACGCCGCGTTCGAGGCGACGAACCCCCGCCCGATGGCCACCGTCGCCACGATCGCCGACCACCTCGACCACATGCGCGAGGTCGCCGGCATCGACCACATCGGCGTCGGCGGCGACTACGACGGCACCGCGTTCCTCCCGCAGGGCCTCCAGGACGTCGCCGGCTACCCGAACCTGATCGCGGAGCTGCTGGGCCGCGGCTGGTCCACCGCCGACCTGGCCAAGCTCACCTGGCAGAACGCCGTACGGGTGCTGCGCGCCGCCGAGGACGTGGCCCGGGACCTGCGCACCCGCCGCGGCCCGTCCCACGCCACGATCGAGCAGCTGGACGCCCCGGCGCTCTGAGCGGACCGGGCCGGGGCTCCGGCCGTCAGCAGGCGCAGAGACAGAACGGGTGCCCCACCGGATCGGCGTACACCCGGAAGCTTCGCTCCCGGTCCGCCGCGTCGAGCACCGTCGCACCCAGCGCCAGCACCTCCCGCTCCGCCGCGTCCAGATCCGGCACCTTCAGGTCGAGGTGGAACTGCTGCGAGCCGTCCGTGCCCGGCCACCGCGGTGGTACGAAGTCGGGCGCGCCCTGGAAGGCGAGCGGCGTGCCGAAGTCGCCGACGAGGTCGACCCAGTTGTCGCCGGCGTCCTCCATCGCAGTGATCTCTCCGCCCAGCAGCCCGGCGTAGAAGCCGGCGAGTGCCATGGGGTCCGGACATTCCAGGACGACAGCACCCAGTGTGGCAAGGGCCATGGTGATTCCTCCTCGGGCAGAACTGATCGGTCGGCTGAGAAGTGGGTCGGCCGAGAAGCGGCCGAGAAGCGGCCGAGGAGCGGTGGTCAGGCCTTCGGCCGTCCCATCGCCCGGTACGTCCACCCGGCCTCGCGCCACACCGCGGGGTCGAGCGCGTTGCGCCCGTCCAGGACGATCCGGCTGCCCGCCACCTCGCCCAGCGCCTCCGGGTCCAGCTCGCGGAACTCGCGCCACTCCGTCAGGTGCAGCACCACATCGGCGCCGCGCACGGCGTCCAGGGCGGTGTCGGCGTAGCCGAGCGTGGGGAAGAGGCGCCGGGCGTTGTCCATGCCCTTGGGGTCGAAGACCGTGACCTGTCCGCCCTGGAGGTGGATCTGCCCCGCGACGTTCAGCGCGGGCGAGTCGCGTACGTCGTCCGAGTCGGGCTTGAACGTCGCGCCCAGCACGGCCACCCGCTTGCCGAGGAACGAGTCGCCGCCCACGGCCTCCCGGGCCAGCTCCACCATGTGACCGCGGCGGCGCATGTTGATGGAGTCGACCTCGCGGAGGAAGGTCAGCGCCTGGTCGGCGCCCAGCTCACCGGCGCGCGCCATGAAGGCGCGGATGTCCTTGGGCAGGCAGCCGCCGCCGAAGCCGATGCCCGGGCGCAGGTACTTCTTCCCGATCCGCTCGTCGTGTCCGAGCGCCTCGGCGAGCTTCATCACGTCGCCGTCGGCGGCCTCGCAGACCTCGGCCATGGCGTTGATGAACGAGATCTTGGTGGCGAGGAAGGAGTTGGCGGAGGTCTTCACCAGTTCGGCGGTCGGGAAGTCGGTCACGACGAACGGGGAGCCCTCCGCGACCGGCCCCGCGTACACCTCGCGCAGCAGCTTCTCGGCACGCTCGCTCTCCACGCCGACGACGATCCGGTCCGGGTGCAGCGTGTCGTCGACGGCGAAGCCCTCGCGCAGGAACTCCGGGTTCCAGGCCAGCTCCGCCCCGTCGCCCACCGGCGCGAGCTCGGCGAGCCGCGCCGCGAGCCGGGCCGCGGAGCCGACGGGCACGGTGGACTTGCCGACGACCAGGACGGGCCTGGTCAGAAGCGGTGCGAGCGATTCGAAGGCGCTGTCGACGTAGCTCATGTCGCAGGCGTACTCGCCGTGCTTCTGCGGCGTATTGGTGCAGACGAAATGCACATCGCCGAACTCGGCGACCTCTTCCCACGACGTGGTGAAGCGCAGCCGCCCGGTGGCGCCCTCGATGCCCGCGACGTGCTTCTTCAGGATCTCCTCGAGCCCCGGCTCGTACATCGGGACCCGGCCGGCCGACAGCATCTCGATCTTCTCGGGCACGATGTCGAGCCCGAGGACTTCGAAGCCGAGCTCCGCCATGGCCGCGGCGTGGGTGGCGCCGAGATAGCCGGTGCCGATCACAGTGATCCTGAGGGCCATGTAGTGCTCCAGTGAGATGCGGACAGGCGTGCGGTGAACGAGCATAGTCCTGCCCGTGAATCGTCCCTTTCCGGCTGTCGTGAAGCTCACGGCCCGAGCGCGTATGCCTTTGCCGGGGTGGGCACCTAAAATTGGGTTACTTAACGGTAGTTAGCACCCTTGGGGAGTGAGCGTCTTGGCGGGTTCGACCGATTTCGACCTGTACCGTCCGGCCGAGGAGCACGAGATGCTCCGTGAGACGGTGCGTGCGCTCGCCGAGGCGAAGATCGCCCCGTTCGCGGCCGCGGTCGACGAGGAGGCCCGCTTCCCGCAGGAGGCGCTGGACGCCCTCACCGCCGCCGACCTGCACGCGGTCCACGTACCCGAGGAGTACGGCGGCGCCGGCGCCGACGCGCTCGCCACGGTCATCGTGATCGAGGAGGTGGCCCGCGCCTGCGTGTCCTCCTCCCTCATCCCGGCCGTGAACAAGCTCGGCTCGCTCCCGGTGATCCTCTCCGGCTCCGAGGACCTGAAGAAGAAGTACCTGGGCCCGCTCGCCAAGGGCGACGCGATGTTCTCGTACGCCCTCTCCGAGCCGGACGCGGGCTCCGACGCCGCCGGCATGAAGACGAAGGCCGTGCGCGACGGCGACTTCTGGGTCCTCAACGGCGTGAAGCGCTGGATCACCAACGCGGGCGTCTCCGAGTACTACACGGTCATGGCCGTCACCGACCCGACCAAGCGCTCCAAGGGCATCTCGGCGTTCGTCGTCGAGAAGTCGGACGAGGGCGTCTCCTTCGGCGCCCCGGAGAAGAAGCTCGGCATCAAGGGCTCCCCGACGCGCGAGGTCTACTTCGACAACGTCCGCATCCCCGCCGACCGCATGATCGGCGAGGAGGGCACCGGCTTCGCCACCGCGATGAAGACCCTGGACCACACCCGCATCACGATCGCGGCCCAGGCACTCGGCGTCGCCCAGGGCGCCCTCGACTACGCCAAGGGCTACGTCCAGGAGCGCAAGCAGTTCGGCAAGCCGATCGGCGACTTCCAGGGCGTCCAGTTCATGCTCGCCGACATGGCCATGAAGCTGGAGGCGGCCCGCCAGCTCACCTACTCGGCCGCCGCCAAGTCCGAGCGCCTCGACAGCGACCTCACCTTCTTCGGCGCCGCGGCCAAGTGCTTCGCCTCCGACGTCGCGATGGAGGTCACCACGGACGCGGTCCAGCTCCTCGGCGGCTACGGCTACACGCGGGACTACCCGGTGGAGCGGATGATGCGCGACGCCAAGATCACCCAGATCTACGAGGGCACGAACCAGGTCCAGCGGATCGTCATGGCCCGCAACCTGCCGTAACGGCGATACGCGCCTGCGCACCACCGGCACAGCACACAGCGCCCCGCACCCGGACCGTCCCGGGTGCGGGGCGCTGGGCCGTGCCGGGAACCCGGCCCGGCCCATGGATCGCAGGCCGCCGGGATGGCCGTACCTGCTGTCAGACTGACCGGATGCAGGACAACAACCATTTCTCGCTGACCAGGGTGCGGCTCCGGCACTACCGCAGCATCGCGGAGGCAGACGTCGCCCTGGGGCGGCTGCTGCTGCTCGTGGGGCCCAACGGGTCGGGCAAGAGCAACTTCCTCGACGCGCTGAGGTTGCTCTCCGAGTCGCTGCAGACCTCGCTCGACCAGGCCCTGCGCAGTCGTGGCGGAGTGGGGGAGGTGCGGAGGCGGTCCACCGGGCATCCGATGCACTTCTCCATCGATCTGGAATTCCGGGGGCCCGGATACGAGGGCGAGTACGGGTTCGAAGTCGCTGCGGTGCGGGGAGGCGGGTTCCGGGTCGCCCGCGAGCATTGCGGGGTGTGGCTCGACGAGCGGCGCCAGGAGGGGAAGCGGTACGCGGACGCCAGGTTCCGTATCGACAAGGGCGTGCTGACGGACTCCTCGGAGCCGGTGATGCCGCCGGTGAGCGGACAGCGGCTCTACCTGGTCTCCGCAGCGGGGCTCGACGCCTTCCGTCTCGTCCTCGACGGCCTTGCGGGGATCAGCGTCTTCAGCCTGAACCCTGATGTCATGCGCCAACCGCAGACGCCCGACACGGGTGACTTCCTGCATCGTGACGGCGCCAACATCGCCAGCGTCCTCCACCGGCTGGAGCCGGCGGACAAGGCCAGGGTCGAGGCGTACCTCCAGCAGATCGTGCCCGGCATGCACGAGGTGTCCCGCTCCGAGCTGGGCAACTGGGAGACACTTGAATTCGCTCAGGACGTTCCCGGGGCGAAGAACCCCTGGCGGTTCCAGGCCCAGTCGGTCTCCGACGGGACGCTGCGCGCCCTCGGGGTGCTGGTGGCGCTGTTCGCCGGGACGGGTTCCACGCTCAGTACGGTCGGGATCGAGGAGCCCGAGAGCGCCCTGCACCCGGCGGCGGCCGGTGTCCTGCTGGACGCCCTGCGCGACGCGAGCGAGCGGCGCCAGGTGATCGTGACGAGCCACAGCCCCGACCTGCTGGACCGCCATGACTTCGAACTCTCCCAGCTGCGCGCGGTCCGTTCGATCGGCGGCGAGACGCGGATCGGGCCGCTCGACGCGGCAGGGGCGCTGGCCATGCGGGAACAGCTCTACACACCAGGGGAGTTGCTGCGTACGGACCAGCTGCTGCCGGAGGACCCGGTAGGCCCGGGGCCTGAGCTGGCCCGCAACCTGCCGTAACGGCGATACGCGCCTGGCAGCGGACGCCGCGGGCGGAGCTTCAGCGCCCCGTGACCGACTCGTTCCGGTCGAACCGGCCGAATTCGTCGAGGTAGTTCGGCCTCTCGAGGACCTCGCCGATGCCGTCACGGAAGTACTCAGACGCGGGGGATATCCGGCTTCGCCGCGATGAGCATGCTGCGGGGGATCACCACGAGGCGTTCGTCCCGACTGATCGAAACTCCGTCGGGCAGCCGGGTGCCGAGGGAGGCGGTGAGATCACGTCCGATCACCGCGATGTCGCCGTTCTCCAACTCCCAGATGTCTGGGCATTCAGGACCGGAGTTGGTCGCCCCCAGTTCCAGGGCCGACTTACCCAGACGCTTCTTGAAGGTTGTCTCCGGGTCTGCTTCCCACGGCCTGCTCATGATGCCGCCCCTCTGTCGCCTTGTGCTTCAAGTTATCAGTGACGGTCAATCAAGTGACTTGTCCAGCAAGGGAGTTGGCTAGATCTGGCTGAGTCGATTGAGGCCGCCCCTCAGATGCCTCGGTCAGGAAGGGACAGTGGCCGGCGGGCGGGGCGCGGGCAGTGTCGTCAGCTGCGAGCGGAGATCACCCAGCGAGATCGCTCGCGAGCTCCTACGGGTTGTGCAGGCAGGGGTGAGTGAAAGCAGAGGTGGGGAGGCGGCGTCCTAGCTGTCGCCCCGCCGCCGCAACAGCTCGGTGATCCAGATGGGCGCGTACGGAGACGTGCAGCCCGGCGGAGTCGGGTAGTCCTTGAGTACTTCCAGCCGCTCACCGATGCTGATCGCGCGGGCGCGGTATTCGGGGTGCTCGATCCCGATCCGGGCCAGGCAGTGGTTCATCGCCCACTGGAGGCGTTCCGGGGGCGTCCTTCATCGCCGCCTCGATGACGTCGAGCAGCCCTGCGAGGTCGAGGCCCTCGGGCTTCTTCGCCACGCGCTCGGTGGTCAGCGCCCAGCCGGCACTCGCGACCACCGGGTCCGGATCGGCGGACCAGGCCACGCGTAGCTCTTCGGCGTGCGGGCTCTTCTTCACCACGTAGTTCACGAGCCAGTCGTGCACCTTGGGCCTGTGCGCCTCGCGCAGCATGACGTCCAGTTCGTCACGCTCGAACGCCTTCGGGCGGCAGATCAGGATCGCCACCAGCCTTGCCGCGGTGTCGCCCGTCTGTCAGAGCTCGTGGGAGATGTCCTGCTGGGTCTTCAGCCGCTTCGCGAGCGCGCGCAGCCTGCTGAGGTTCACCCCGTGATCGTCGCCGTGCCTCTCGTTGACCGCGCGCGCCTTCGGGTCCTCGAGCTCGACGAGCTCGGCCACCACCTCGGCCACGGTCGTCTCTGTCATCTGCGCCTCCTGCCCGTTTCGTCCGAGATCGAGCGTACGACGGGATCCGGCGAGCGTGCTGTGGCCGCCGCCCATCCGGGCCGTGGTCACAGCGACCCAGGCGGGACTACATGTCGGCGAAGACTTCCTCGGCGGAGGCGGCGGTGGTGGCGCGGGTGAGCCACTGGTGCATGAGCTGGGGGTCCTTGCAGGTGCCGATCTTCTCGCGGGCCTCGTCGGTGAGGGCGATGCCGCGTACTTCGAGGATCAGCAAGAGGTCTTCGGCCTGGCCCTTTGCCTGGCCTTCGGCTCGGCCTTCGTCCCGGATTTCTTCGGACATGAAGGATTTGTAGAAAGAGGTATCCACGGCCACCAGGTTCCTCCGCTGTTGTGCGGCCGGGCGGTTGCCCAGGCCCTGTGCGGTGAGCTCGACGATGGGGTCGGCGATGTCTTCCGGTGCCTCGCGCAGTGCGGCGGACAGCGTTTTCAGTATGGCACCGACGTCTGGATTGTCGGCGTGTGTGATGGCGGCGAGGGTGGCGAGTGCGAGGTCCTTGCGGGCTTCGGCGACGTTGGTGATGACGGGCATGTTGTGGGGTCCGGCGACGAGTGGGTTGAGTGTGAGGGTGGGCCATTGGGGGAGGCCGATGGTGATGGGGGTGGCGGCCCATTGGGGCGATCGGTTACGGGGAAGACCTGGTCTACAAGGTGGAGGGCGGGCGGCGCATCCCCCGGCCCGAGTTCCTGGACCGGGCCGATGCTGTGCTCGGCGCGGGCGGCCAGCTCGCTTCTATGAAGCGGGACGTTGCGGAGGTCCGGTACCCGAAGAAGGTGCGGGATCTTGCGAAGCTGGAGGCGCGTGCCGTAGAGGTTGCGGTGTATGCCGAACATGGCATCCATGGCTTGTTGCAGACGGAGGGTCATGCTCGGGCGCTACTGGAGACGCGCCAGCCTTCGTACTCCCGGGACGAAGTGGAGCGCGGAGTAGCGGCCCGTATGGCCCGACGTTCGATCTTCGACCGCTCGCCTGCTCCTGCGCTCACCTTCGTTCAGGAAGAGGCCGCGCTGCGGCGGCCTATCGGAGGCAGAATGGAATGGCGCCGCCAGCTGGAACGGCTGTTGGAGATTGGGCAGTTTCGGAATGTATCGCTGCAGATCATGCCGCTCAACTGTGAGACTCACCCTGGGCTGGATGGCGGGATCGAAGTGCTGAAGTTCGGAGACGGTACGGCCGTGGGGCGCTCTGTAGGTGCGTTCAACGGACGCTCCGTTTCTGATCCGAGGCAACTCCGAGTCCTTGACCTGCGATGTGGCATGATCCGGGCCCAGGCCTTGACACCAGCGGAGTCACTGGCCTTCATCGAGCGAGTGCGGGGAGAAACATGATCCACAATCCCTCTGCCGGGGACGCTTCTGCGATGGAGTGGTTCAGAAGCAGCTACAGCGACAGCAGCAGCGGAAACAACTGCGTCGAGGTCGCCGCCGCATCCCACACCGTCCACGTCCGCGACTCCAAGCACACCCACGGCCCACGCCCCACCCACACCCCGCATGCCTGGGCGGCCTTCGTCGCCTTCGCCTCCCAGCGCTGACCCGGACCGCCCCTGCACAGGCCCCCCGCACAGGAACCCCCCTCACACCGAGCTCAGCGCCTCCGTAGGTGTCAGCCGGGCCGCGCGTGTCGCCGGGTAGAGGCCGGCGACCGTGCCGATCAGGGCTGCCGAGGCGACGCCCGCCAGCAGGACGCCCACCGGCATGACGACGGGCCAGCCCTGGGTGACGGACCAGCCTGCCGTGATCAGCGCGCCCAGCAATACGCCGACCGCGCCGCCCGAGCCGGACAGGGCCACGGACTCGGCCAGGAACTGGATGCGGATCTGGCCGCGTCCGGCTCCCAGTGAGCGCCGCAGGCCGATCTCCGGGCGGCGTTCCAGGACCGAGATCACCATCGTGTTGGCCACGCCCACACCGCCGACGAGCAGGGCCACCGCGCCCAGCCCCAGGAAGAGCGACGTGAAAGCGGACTTGGCGGCCAGCTGGGCCTCCAGGGCGTCGGAGGGACGGCTCACCCGTACGTCCTGCGGGCTTTGCGGGTTGGCCGTGGCGGCCAGCACACCCCGTACCGCTTCGACGGACTCGTCGGCCGAGCGTTCGTACACCGTGGTCGGGTGGCCTTCGAAGGCGAACAGGTCGCGGGCGGCGTCCCAGCCGATCAGGGCCGAACGGTCCAGTTCCGGGGCGAGTGCGACGGGGGAGAGCAGGCCGATCACCGTGAACCACCGTTCCCCGATGTAGACCTGGCGCCCCGTCCGGTCGATGCCGAGCCGTTCGGCGGCCACCGAGCCCAGGACGACCGACGGATAGCGGCCGGTCGCTCCGTTGAGGAAGACCCCCTGGCCCACCGAGCCGCCGACCGTCGGCAGCAGATCCGTTCTGGCCGCGGCCACGCCGATCCCGCCGCCCGCCAGCGGGTCGATACGGTCCGTCCGGCGCACGGTGACACCGGAGAGCTGGGCCGTTGCCGTGACCGATTCGACCGGACCGATGCGACCGACCATCTCCACAGCGTCCGACGGGAGTTGGGCGTCCTGGCCGAACAGGTCGCGGCCCGGTGAGACCGTCAGCAGGTTGGTGCCGAGGCGGCTGATCCGGTTCGTGAGGTCGGCCTGTCCCGCGTTGCTGATGCCGAGCACCGCGACCATCGCGGCGATTCCGATCGCGATCCCGAGCGCGGACAGCACCGCACGCGTCGGGCGGCTGCGGATGCCGACCAGCCCGACGCGCACGATGTCGGCGGGCAGGAGGCGGGAGGGGGTGGGGAGTTCGGATGCTCTCATCGGGCGGACTCCTCGGCAGCCGGGTACGGAGCCGGGTGGTCCGGGTGGTCCGGTGGCGGGGCCGGGTTCGGGGCCGGGTGGGCCGGGTGCGTAACTGGGAGGTCCGGGTTCGGGGCCGGGTGGTCCGGGTGGTCCGGTGGCGGGGCCGGGTGCGGAGCCGGGTGGGCGGTCGAGTCCTCGACGATCTCGCCGTCCAGCAGTGCGACCCTGCGCGGCAGTTGTTCGGCGAGCGCCGAGTCATGGGTGATGACGACGATGGTGGTCCCCTGCGCGTTCAGGCCGCGCAGGAGCGCCAGCACGCCCGCGCCCGCCGCCGAGTCCAGGTTGCCGGTCGGCTCGTCGGCCAGGATCACGGCCGGGCGGATCGCGATCGCACGGGCGATGGCGGTCCGCTGCCGCTCACCGCCGGACATCTCGTGCGGCTGGTGCCACAGCCGGTGGCCCAGCCCCACCCGTCGCAGTGCCGCGACCGCCAGCGCGCGCCGGCGGCGGGCCGTGATGCCGTGGTAGAGCAGCCCCTCGGCGACGTTGTCGACGGCGCTGCGGCCGGGGGAGAGGAAGAACTGCTGGAAGACGAAGCCGATCCAGCGCGCCCGGACCGCCGACAGCCGCCGGTCGTTCAGCTCGGCGACGTCGTGACCCCGCAGCAGCACCCGGCCGGTCGACGGGCGGTCCAGCGTGCCCATCAGATGGAGCATGGTCGACTTCCCGGAGCCGGAACGGCCCACCACGGCCAGGAGTTCACCGCCCCGTACATCGAGGCTCGCCCCCCGCAGCGCGTGCACCCCGCCCGGGTAGGACTTGGACACGTCCTCCAGCCGGATCACCGGAGCCTCGTCCTCGCTGCGGTCGGCGGCGCGGACCGCCGGATCCGGCGCACCGCCCCGCGACGGCGCCGTGCCCGGTTTCCTCATGCGCTCGGCACCTCCACCCGCATGCCCTCGGTGACCCCGTCGCCGGACACCTCGACCTTGCCCTGGGCGAACGCCCCGAGCCGGACCCGTACCAGCCGCCCCTGCGGCGTCTCGACCGCGTAGCCGCCCTCGGCGAGCGCCAGGAGTGCCGGGACCGGGACGGCGAGGACGTCGTCCCGGCGGTCGCTCGTGAAGTCGACGGAGACGGGGGCGCCGTCCAGGCTCCCGACGTCCTTGGGCCGGGTGAGGGCCACCCGGACCGCGATCGTGGCGTTCTGCGCGGCGGTGTCCCGGTCGGCCGTACCGCCGTCCCGGCCGGCCGTCTCCGGTTCGCTGGCCACCGTGCCGACCCGGGTGACCTTGCCGCCGGTCGTGGCGCCGCCCGGCAGGCGGACGCGGACGGTCGCGCCCTTGCGGGCCAGCTGCTGCTGGGCGACAGGCATGTCGACCGTGACGACGCGCTGCGTACCGGAGAGCGTCAGGAGCTCGCCCTCGGCGGGTGCGCCGATGATGCCGCGCGTCTCCGTCACCCGTACGGAACCCGGCTCGACGAGCGCGTCCCCCGGGGACACCTTGCCGGTCTCCTCGTGGCCGAGGTCCTCCTGCCAGTCCCGTACGGCGTCGGCGGTCCCGGACGAGTAGTGGTCGTCGTCGGCGAGCTGGTCGCCGTGGCCGAGCTTCTTGAGGTTGCGCTTGAGGACACGTACATCAGGGCCGTCCGCCACGCCCTCGGAGAGCTCCCGGTACAGCGGCGTACCGCCGTAGAACAGCGGCACGTCCACCCCGGCGACGGCATAGGCCCGGTCGCCGCGCTCCAGGGTCGTGCCGGCGTCGGGCAGCCAGGTCACGATCGCGCGGCCGGAGCCGGCGACGGTGTAGCGCCCGTCGTATCCGAGCGTTCCGTCGACCCGCTGCGTCTGGACGAGATCGGTCCGGGTCACCGTGGCCGTCGCGGTCCGCGCGCCTGCGGCTGCGGGGGTCGCTCCGTCGTCCTGGCGCAGCAGGAACGCCGTACCCGCCCCGGCCGCCGCCAGGACCACCAGGGCGGTCACCAGGAGCACGCCGCGCCCGCGCCGGCGCGGGGGCCGCCCGCCGTCGTCGTCGAGGTCCGCGGCTTCCGGCGGGTCCGCGGGGCCGGGCACGAAGGCACCGGTCTGCGGCAGCCGGTCGACATCGTCACTCATCGGTCACTCGCCTGCCGAGGGCGAGGCGGAGCCCGTTCCCGCACCGATGGACGTACGGCAGGCCGTGATCGCCTCGCGCGCCTCGGGGCTGCTCGCCGCCCCGCTCAGCTGGAGGGGCTTGCCGGGCTCGGGGTCGGCGACGTCCAGGCCCTTGCCGCGCAGGCAGGCGGCGAGAGCGACGGCGCGGTCCTGCGCCGTGCTGTCGGTGCTGTCCTTCGCCCCGCCGCCGAGCAGCTTCTGGCACTCGGCGAGCGCCGTCTGCGTCTTGGCGTCGCCCTTGGTGCCCGCCGGGAGCTGCACGTTCTCCTCGCCCGGCGCAGGGTCGGGGATCTGGACACCGTTCTTGCGCATGCACCGGGCGAACGCCACCAGCTGGTCCTGCCGGCTGCCGCTGGGGGAGTCGGAGGCCGACGCGGTCTTCTTCGCGTCGTCGTCCCCGGCGCTCGCGACCCCCGGCGAATCGGATTCGCTCGAACACGAGGCCAGCGCCAGCATCGCGGCCGCGGCGACGGCCACGGCCGCAACCGCCGGACCGGCCCGGCCCCTGACACGGCGGGGCCGGCCCGCCTCCTGCTCCGATGCGTTCGTCCCGGTCCTGACTGCCACGGTCGTGTCCCTTCCTCGCCATGCCGTGTGTGCGTCCACAGATGTACGGGGGAAGGGGTTGCCGCACGGTTTCCGCCCGTGCATACGGTGGCGAAACACCGGGGCGGGTATCACGTTGACCGGTGACGTCGGCAGACAGGGGAACGGGTCGATGCGGGTGCTGGTGGCGGAGGACGAGGCGATGCTCGCCGAACTGGTCGCGGAGGGGCTGCGGCAGTACGGGATGGCCGTCGATGTCGCCCTGGACGGTGACGCGGCCCTGGAGCGGCTCTTCGTCAACGACTACGACGTCCTGGTCCTGGACCGCGACCTGCCGGGAACGCACGGCGACGAGGTGTGCCGCCAGGTCGTCGCCTCCGCGGCCCGTACCCGCATCCTGATGCTGACGGCGGCGGGACAGACCGGCGACCTGGTGGCGGGCCTGGCCCTCGGCGCCGACGACTACCTCTCCAAGCCCTTCGAGTACCCGGAGCTGGTGGCCCGCGTCCAGGCCCTGTTCCGGCGCGCGACCCGGGCGGTGCCCCCGGTGCTGGAACGGGCCGGGGTCACCCTGGACATGCCGCGCCGGCAGGCCTTCCGCGACGGCCGCTATCTGCGGCTCTCGCCCAAGGAGTTCGCCGTGCTCGAAGTGCTCCTCGTCGCGGAGGGCACGGTCGTCAGCGCGGAGGAGCTGCTGGAGCGGGCCTGGGACGAGAACGCCGACCCGTTCACCAGCGCCGTACGGATCACCATGAGCAAGCTCCGCGCCAAACTGGGCGAACCGTGGCTGATCGAGACGGTGCCCGGCAGTGGCTACCGGATCTGAGGGGGCCGGGATGCCGGAACCGACCGTGAACCCGCGCCGGCACCGGCGCTCGGTGCGGATGCAGCTGACCGTCCTGTACAGCCTGGTCTTCTCCGTCACCGGCCTGCTGCTGCTCGGCCTGACCAACCTGCTCTTCCGTACGAGGATCGGCGCCACGACCGTGACGGTCGTACCGAAGAGCGAACTGCCCACCGGAGGCGTCTCCACACTCACGCCCAACCAGCTGGCTGCGGTGGCCGAACGGCTGCGCGGCGACGCGCTCGAACAGCTGATGCTGATGTCCGTGCTCGCCCTGGTCGTGATGCTGCTGGTCTCGGTCGTCCTCGGGTGGTGGATCGCCGGCCGGGTGCTGCGCCCCCTGCACACCATCACGGCCACCGCGCAGCGGCTGTCCGCCGCCAATCTGCACGAGCGGATCGCTCTGGACGGCCCCGACGACGAACTCAAGGACCTCGCCGACACGTTCGACGCCCTGATGGACCGGCTGCACGCGGCCTTCGAGGCGCAGCGCCGCTTCGTCGCGAACGCCTCCCACGAGCTGCGCACCCCCCTCGCTGTACAGCGGGCCGCGATCCAGATCCGGCTCGGCCGGGCCGGGCCCGGGGATCTGCCCCGGATCCAGGAGGAGTTGCTGGAGACCAACCGGCGCAGCGAGCGGCTGATCGAGGGGCTGCTGACCCTGGCCACCAGCGACCGGGGCCTGGACCGCCATGAACCGGTCGACGTGGCACAGACCGCCCTCGAAGCGGTCGGCCAGTGGCAGCCGGCGATCAAGGAGGCAGGTCTGCGTGCCGAGCTGGACCTGCGGCCGATGACGGTGACGGGCGATCCGGTGCTGCTGCTCCAGCTCGTCTCCAACCTCGTCCAGAACGCCGTACGCCACAACGTGCCGGGCGGGACCCTGGAGGTGGCCACATCGGCCGCGGACGGGCTCGTGGTCCGCAACACCGGTGCCGTCATCGCCCGCCACGAGGTCCAGGGGCTGCTGGAGCCCTTCCGCAGGCTGTCCCGGCAGGGCGAGGGCGTCGGCCTCGGCCTGTCCATCGTCCGCTCCATCGCACAGGCCCACGGCGGCACGGTCGAGCTCACCGCCCGTCCCGGCGGCGGTCTGGAGACCCGGATCGCCCTGGCCGCGACCGCACCTTCGCAGCCGGTTCCGGCGTGACGGGAAGCCCGGCGTGACCACCGGAAGCCCGGCGGGGCGGCGCGGCGGCTTACCGGCCGGCCGTTCGCCGGCCGTCCCCGTTTCCGCTCATGCTCCCCTTCCCCTTCCCCTTCCCCTTCCCCTTCGCCGCGAGAGCGGCCTCGATGGCGGCGGCCTTCGCGGCACCCGGACCGGCACCCGGACCGGCACCGAGTCCGGGAGCCGGCGGGCCGTCCGTGGGCGGCTCCTGCGCGTACGCGGACGCCTGGAGGGCGAACAGGCGGGCGTAGGAGCCGCCCAGTCGCATCAGCTCCTCGTGCGTCCCGCGCTCGACCGGACGGCCGTCCTCGATCAGGACGATCAGATCGGCGTGACGCACGGTGGAGAACCGGTGCGAGATGTACACGGTGGTGCGCCCGTGGGCCAGATCGCGCAGCCGGGCGAACAGGTCGTGCTCCGCCTCCGCGTCGAGCGCCGACGTCGGCTCGTCGAGGATCAGCAGCGGGGCGTCGCGCATGAACGCCCGGGAGAGCGCCACCTTCTGCCACTCCCCGCCGGACAGTTCCACCCCGGTGTCGAACCACTTGCCGAGTGCCGTGTCGTAGCCCTTGGGCAGCCCCTCGGCGAGCAAGGCCGCGCCACCGCGCCGGGCCGCCTCCTCGATCCGCTCCCGCTCCTCCACCCGGTCCATGTCCCCCAGCCCGATGTTCTCGGCGACGCTGGCCTGGTACGTGACGAAGTCCTGGAACATGGCCGCGACATTGCGCCGCAGCTCCTCCGGATCGAGGTCGCGGATGTCCGTACCGTCGAGCAGGATGCGGCCCGAGTCGGGTTCGTACAGCCGGCAGAGAAGCTTGATCAGTGTCGACTTGCCCGCCCCGTTGCGGCCGACGACGGCGAGCGTGGTGCCCGGCGGGATGTCCAGGCTGACACCGTCCAGGGCCGGCCGGTCGGCGCCGGGGTAGCGGAACGTCACGTTCTCCAGCACGACATGGCCCAGCAGCGGGGACGGCAGCGGCAGCGGCGGCCGGGTCCGCTCCCCGTCCGGTCCGGCGGGGCCGGCCGGCACGGCCAGCAGTTCGTACAGCTTGCGCAGGTACAGATTGTTCTCGTACGTGCTGCTCACCCCGGTGAAGATGCCCTGGACGGACGCCTGCACCGAGGTGGCGGCGGCGGTGTACAGGATCAGGTCGCCGAGGCTGAGCCGGCCGTGGACGGCCTGCACCGCGACGTACAGATAGGTGAGGGACCCGACCAGCGTGGTCAGTGTCGACCAGGCGTTGCCCATCAGATAGCGCGGCACGACGACACGGCGCAGACCCCGGTACGCGGTCGAGCCCAGCAGCCGGAAGCGCTCGGTGAGGAACGGGCCGAGGCCGTAGACCTTGACCTCCTTGGCGTACGCGTCGGTGGACAGCAGCCGCGACACGTACTCCATACGGCGCCGGATCGGCGAGGACCAGAGCGTGACCATGAAACTGCGCATGCTGTACCGGGAGTCGGAGACGAAGGCGGGCACCGGAGCGAGCAGCGCCGCCAGCGCGACCACCGGTCCCAGGCCGAAGAGCAGCCCGACCATGCTGAGGAAGGTCACCATCATCTGGAGCAGGTTGAACGCTCCGCCGATCATGGTGACGGGCCTGGTCGACGCCTCCTGCTGGGCCTGGCGCAGCAGGTCGTACGAACGGGAGTCCTCGAAGAACGACAGCGGGAGCCGGCCGGCGTGCTCCATGACCTGGAGCTGCACGCTCTGGGACGCCTTCTCCTGGAGGAGCTGCTGGGCGATGCTCCTGACGGCCGTGCCCAGGGCGCTGAGCGCGTAGACCGCGAACTGGACCGCGGCCAGCACCGCCAGCGCCCCGACGGTGGTCAGTACGGGCAGTTGCAACGTGGTGCCCGGCAGCGGGATGCCGAGGCCGATCCGGTCCGGGCGGTCGCCGGAGTGCAGCGCGGCGCCCTCGACCACCGTGTTCACCAGCAGCCGTCCGGTCACCGCGACGGCCGCGGGCACCAGGCCTATCAGCACGGTCGAGACGCCGAGTGCCAGGGTCAGCAGCGGACTCGCCCGCCAGACCAGGCCGAGCACCCGGCCCAGTCCCGCGACCGTGTCGGTGGCCGTCGCGGCCGCCCTGGCGAGCCTGGAGCGAAGCCCGCGGGGCCGCTCAGGGCGCTCGGGTTCGGGGAAGTCGGCGGGGCCGGTGAGGCCGCTGCCTCCCGTCGACGCCGTGCCTCGTGCCGTGAACACCACTTGCTGCATCAGTGCGACTCCTCCGCAACGCCGGGCCGTGAACCACGCCCGGTACCCGCCGACCCACCCACCACCAGGACAGGACGGGCCCGCCCATGACCGCGCACACGCTCATCCCGCGCGCCGTGCTCTTCGGCAATCCGGACCGGATGAGCCCGGCCCTCTCCCCGTGCGGGCGGTACCTCGCCTGCCTCGCCCCGGACAGCCGCGGGGTTCTGAACGTGCACGCCGGCACCTGGCAGGACATGGACCTGCGGCCCGTGACGGCCGATACCGGGCGCGGTGTACGCGCCTTCGCCTGGTCCGGCGACGGGCACCGGCTGCTGTACGTGCAGGACCGCGACGGCGACGAGAACACCCACCTCTACGCGGTGGACCCCACCGCGACGGGTCCCGCCAGGGACCTCACCCCGTACGACGGCGTGCAGGCCCGCATCGTGGCCATCGACCCGCGGTTCCCCGGCCGGATCCTGATCGGCCTCAATCTGCGGGACCGCTCCCGGCACGACGCCTACCGGCTCGACCCGGCCACGGGCGCCCTCGAACTCGCCGCCACCGACGAGGGATTCAGCCGCTGGGTGGCCGACGGGCGGCTCCGGGTGCGCGGAGCGGTCCGTACCGAGGCGGACGGTTCCTCGGCCCTCCTGGTGCGCGAGGACGAGGACGCCGCCTGGAAGGAACTGCACCGCGTCGGCCCCGAGGACGCCCCGTCGCTGCGCCCGTTCGGATTCACCTCCGGGGGACGCCACCTGCTGCTGCTCTCCTCGCTCGGTTCGGACACGGCCCGGCTGCTCCGCCTGGACACCGCCACCGGCAGCACCGAGGTGCTGTACGAGGATCCGCACCACGACGTCGAGGGCGTCGGCGCCCACCCGGTCACCGGCCGGGCGCAGTTCGTCCTCGTACGGCGCGAACGCAACGACATCGAGGTCCTCGACCCGTCCCTGGCACCCGACTTCGACGCCCTGCGGGCCGCCGCTCCCGGGGACGTGTCCGTGCTCGGGCGGGACCGCGCCGACCGCCACTGGCTGGTGCAGCACAACACGGACGACGGCCCGGCCGGCTACCGGGTCCTGCGCCGGGGAACCGGGCGGACCGTCCACCTCTTCAGCCATCTGCCGGCCCTCGACGGCCACCGGCTGTCCCATGTCGAACCCTTCTCCTTCCGCGCCCGCGACGGACTGCGCGTGCACGGCTACCTGACCTTCCCGCCCACCGGCGGCCGCCGGCACCTGCCCGCCGTGCTGTGCGTCCACGGCGGTCCGTGGACCCGGGACCAGTGGGGTTTCCGCGCCGAGACGCAGTGGCTGGCGAACCGCGGCTACCTCTGCGTCCAGGTCAACTTCCGCGGTTCCACCGGCTACGGAAAGCGGTTCACCAACGCGGGCGACCGCGAATGGGGCGGCCGGATGCAGGACGACCTCCAGGACGCGGTGCGCCACACCGTCGCGCTCGGCCACACCGATCCGGACCGCGTCGCCGTGTACGGCGGCTCGTACGGCGGGTACGCGGCGCTCGTCGGCGCCGCGTTCACCCCGGACGACTACCGCTGCGCCGTCGCGGTCGCCGCGCCGTCCTCGCTGGCCACCTTCATCGAGTCGGTGCCGCGGACCTGGGGGCCGATGGCGGCCATGCTCCGACGCCGCGTCGGCTCCCCGGAGTCGGAGCGCGAGTTCCTCCGGTCCCGTTCCCCGCTGTCCGCGGCGGACCGCATCCGGATACCGCTGCTGATCGGCCAGGGAGCCAGGGACCCCCGGGTGCGGAGCGCGGAGTCGGAGCAACTGGTGTCCGCACTGCGGCGGAACGGCGTCCCGCATGAGTACCTGCTCTTTCCCGACGAGGGCCACGGCTTCGTGCGTCCCCGGAACCGGCTGGCCTTCTACGCGGCGGCCGAACGCTTCCTGGCACAGCACCTCGGCGGCCGTTACGAGGAGGCCTGACGGCAGGGCCGGGCGTCGCGGGGAGGCCTGACGGCGGGGCGGGCCGGCGGCTTGCCCGGCCGGGCAAGCCCCGCCCGGCCCCTGCCCGCCCCGGGGGAGCGGAGCTCAGCCCAGGGTGAGCAGCCCCTCCTGCACCAGCCTGCGCACCAGGACGAGCCGGCCCTCGACGTCCAGCGCACCCGTGATGTCCCGCGCGCTGAACGGCGCTTCGGAGCTCAGCAGATAGCGGAGCTCGGGCTCGATCCGCTCCGGGAACCGGACGACCTTGCCGTGGAACTCCAGGTTGAGCGAGGCCCCTTCGTGGGACAGGGACCACAGGAGTTCGGCCCTGCGCAGCACCTGGGTGTCCGGGCCCAGCGTGCGAAGCCCCTCCAGGTCCAGCAGATGGCCGTTGAGTACCGGCTGACGGCCGACCAGGGCCCGGCTCGCGGCGCGCTCGACGACGTCGTGCGGCCGCACCTCACCGGCCACGGAGGACAGCAGCCCGGCCAGGGTGCCGGCCGCCCGGTCGAGCAGCTCCGGATCCAGGGCGAACCCGGGCGGCAGCGAGCCGCGGTACTTCGGATCGCTCTCGATGGCCTGGTCGAGGGCGTCCTTGAGCACGGTCGACCACAGCACGGGCAGTATTCCGAGGGTGATGTGGAGCGACGCCTCGTCGTTGGAGTTCGCGTCGTGCACGGTGCCGCGCGGCATGTACATCAGGTCGCCGGCCTTCAGGTCGAACTCCTGGACCGGAGCGCCGGGGCCCTCCGGGGGCCGCCGGTAGTGCTGGGAGTGCAGGGGCAGTTCGTCCGGTGACTCGTACAGACGCCAGTGCTTCGAGCCCCAGACCTGGAGAACGAAGACGTCATGCGTGTCGAAGTGGCTGGTCAGCCCCTGGGCGCCCGCCGGGGTGAGGTAGGCGTTGGCCTGAAACCCGGCACTGAACTCGCCCGCCAGGGTCCGGCACAGCCGGCCCAGCGGCTCCCACCGTTCGTGCAGGAACTTGAAGACGACGGTCGAGCCCTTTCGGTAGAGGTCGTAGAGGACCTCCAGACCATTGCTGGGCCCGCCCGGACCGGAGGCGGCCATTTCGACCAGCGGGATCTCTTGTCCGTTGACGACGACTTTGAGTTCCGAAGACCGGACACTGGAGGTGGAAAGAATGTGATCGACGTCGCGGAATGTCAGTGGATCCGCGAAGTAGTCAGGGTTTTCCCGGTGAATTATGAGAGGCTTCTTTTCCCAGAATTCACTCTTGAAGTCTTCCGTGGTGAACGGGGACAGGAGGTCGGAGAGGCCGAGCGAAGGCTGCGCCTGGGGCGCAGCCTTCCACCCGCCGTGAGTCACGGCCATAGGATCAGATCACCGGGTCCGACGGGTCGTTGTCGGAAATGACGAGGACCGGGTCGGTGGGGTCGTTGTCCGAGATCACGAAGTCCGGCGTCGCGATCGGCGACGGCGAGACCTCGATTTCATCCGCTCGCAGTGAATTACGCTCTTCCATTTTCCCTCCCGTATCTCCAGAAATCCCGCACCGAACGGCCCGGGACGGTTGAATGTTGGTCAATCGGCGGGACCGCTGTCAACGTCTTGCCGGGGCCTGTCCAATTCCCTTCCTGATCCCCGGCAATCCCGTCGGGTAAATAGATCCATGAGATTTTTTACCACCGGCACCGGGACATTTTTCACCGGCGGGGAAGAGGGCGGATACATCGTTGAAACGCGTGATCGTCTAGACCTGTGAGGGAACCCCCAGGCGAGGAGGCGCACCGGTGAGTCGACAGGCGAGTCCCGAGCAGCGCTACCGGGCGGTGCTGGCGGTGCTGGCGGGGGTCCCGGTGGCCGAGGTCGCCCGACGCCACGGGGTCTCGCGGCAGACCCTTCACAACTGGCGCAAGAGGTACGGATCGGGGGGCGAGGCGGGCCTCGCGGACAGGTCCCGGCGCCCGCACCGGAGCCCGGCGCGACTCGACCGTTGTGTGGAGGACCTGATCTGCGCGCTTCGCGAACAGCACCCGGACTGGGGCGCCAGGCGCCTGCGCGAGGCACTCGGCGGGCGCGTCGAGCCTCTTCCCTCCCTGACCACCGTGCACAGGGTGCTCGTCCGCAACAACCTGGTGGCGGCGGGGGACCGGGCCGGCGCGCCCGCCCCGGGCGACGAGCGGCTGGCCGATCTGATCGACGGCGTGCGGCAGCTCGTGGACCGCTTGGGCCGGGCCCTGGCCGAACTCGGCGCGGGCGGGGACGGGGCCGGTGGTGAGGGCGGCGGTGAGAGTGAGGGCGGGAGCTCGGGCGGGGGCCACGGGCGTGGGCCGGTGCCGTGCGGCCTGTGCCCGCCGGAGCCGGCCCCGGACGTGACCACTGAGCCGCATCCGGGAGGTGTCCGCACGTTCTACGCTCCGCGCGTCAGCCTCTTCGAGCAGCCCGCCCGGACACCGGAGTCAACTATGTACCGGCACGGTGCGGTGATCGTGACTCCGGCGGAACTTTCGCGTCCGGCAGCTCAGTTGACCGAAAACCACCCTCCGGGATTTCGCCCTCGCAGACCGGCGTGATCCAGGCGGGAGGCCGGGGGGCGGCCGGGCGCAGGTCGGAGGCATGGGCGTCCACCCTGCGCAACGCGCGCATCGGTGCCACCGCCCTTCCGGCCGGTCGTCGCGCCGGAGGCGAGCGGGTTGCGTCTTCACCCAGCCCCGGCGGGCGTCGCTCGTCCGTTGATCCAGACAACCGTGACCGAGAACTCATGGGCAGTCAGTTGTCTTACGGGCGGACGGTGTTGCTCCCCACCTACAATCCTGCGGTGATCACGCCGACCGGCGTGGCCCGAAAGGACCGGCGAGTTGTCCACGTACATACCGGGGCGCAGAACCCGGTCGAACCATACGCGTACGAGCGTGGCCGCGGAGGCCCGAAGAGGGGCCGAGCGGCACACCCGCTCCCGCTCCCGCACCGTGAACCGACAGGCGGCCCGATGTCATTGAGCGACGACCGACGGCCATTGACGACGGTCTCCGCCCTCCCCGTACCGCTCGCGAAGCTGCTCTGGCGACAGCACGCCGTCTACCGCGAACGCGGCGGCACCGTAGTGATCCGAGGCGAGGACGCCGGCCGGTGGATCAGCCTCACGTCCCACGGGTCCGGCCTGGTGAGGGTTCGCGCCGGCCGCATCCTGGACGGCGGCACCACCGCCCCGGCCCGTGCCGAGGCGACCGTCCCCCTCGACGGCGACATCACCCGGCTCGCGGCCTGCTGCCGCGGCCTGCTGGCCGAAACGGCCGACGCGAGGACCGGAGAGACCGGGGGACCCTCGACCGGGCGGGGCCGGCAGCGGCAGGCTTCCCGGCAGGGCTCGCGGAAGGGCCCGCGGCAGGGCTCGCGGCGAGGCAGGCGCGGACGGAGCGCGGCCGTGCTGGTGTGTGCCGCCGTTGTCGTCGGGCTGATCGCCGCTTCGATGTTCGGCTGAGCGCGTGGTGTCGGGCTGTTCGTTGCCTCGCTGTTCGGCTGAGCGCGTGGTGTCGGGCTGATCGTCGCCTCGATGTTCGGCTGAGCACATGTCGTCCGGCTGATCGTCGCCTCGACCTTCGGCTGAACGCTTCGGCGCACGAGGTGAACTCCACCCGATCCGGACGCGGGCGACCGGGCCCGGTGGCGTACCTTCCCTGTCCATGACGGACATCGACGAGCTCACCGGCCTGTTCGAGGCCCTGGGGGCGGACGACGCCTCGGGATGGGCCGAGTCGGAGGCTGAGGAGGGCATCCCTCAACTGGCCCGGTTCCGGTTCCTGCGCATGGTCTGGCAGGACATCGACGCCTGGAGCTCGGCGGCGCCGCACTGGGTCGAGGCCTACCGGAAGGAAGGCCTGGCCGGCGGTGCCGTCGAGCGGGCGGTGCGGCTCGGGCTGACCCCGGCGGAGCTGGGCGAGATAGCCCGCGAGATCGCGCGGGAGACGGCCTTCGCCCTGCTCCAGGGGATGGACGACCCGGACCGCGGCGATGTCCCGCCCGGGACCGGCGGGCACCTGCCCGGCTGGCGTCTGGCCGAACTCTCACCGCGGGGCGAGCCCACGGGACGGACCCTGGGCGCGCTCCACGAGGACCTGAACGAAACGGAGCCGCAGAGCCCGGCCGGAGGGGTCGTATGACCGCGTTCGACGTGAGGCGCAGATCAGCCGGTGCCGGCCCCGGTGGCGCGGGGCGTCTCCGGGCCGCCCCGTTCGCGCCACTCACGGAAGGGTGAGACCTCCGCCAGCGGGGAGTCGACCGCCGCCAGGCCGTCGGCGAAATCGGCGGCCAGCCCGGTCAGCATGGCGAGGAGTTCATCCCGGGGAACGCGCTCCCACTCCGGTTCCGGAACCCACCGCGTGCGTGAGGCGCAGCGGATGGCCACCACCTCGCCCTCCGGGTGGAAGGTCAGCGTTCGCTCGAGGCCCTGGGAGTAGAGGTCGACCTCCACCTCCCGACCGGCCCGCACCCCGGCGAGCAGGGCCGGGAGCTGCTCCATGAGCGTGGAGAGGTCGTACGCCACGTCCACGGGCCACTCGGGCGTACCGAAGCCGCCCATGCGGAAGCCGCAGTCCCCGGCCTCCGCCAGGGCCTCGCACGCCTCCATGACCAGGGTCTCGTACTCCTCGTCCGCCTCCGGGGGGACCGGGTCGCCGGCGGGAGCGCTCCGGGGGGCCGGCGGGCGGAACGATACGGAGAAGCTCATGACGTCACGATTCCTGTTCCAGTCCTATTCCAGGTCGACGACCGGGTAGGCCGTACGGTAGAGCCCGCCCGGGCCGGGGACGAGCGTGGCCGCCCGGGCAGCGACGATGGTTCCGTCCGGCATGATCACCTGTCCGAGCCCTGCCGGGATGGGCACTGTACGTACCCCGGAGCCGGGTACGTGGGCGCTGCGCAGGAACTGCGCGGCGGCGTCGTTGTCCAGCCACTGGCCCTGCTGGTTGCCGGTGCTGCGGGCGCGGTCGGTCAGTGACTTGGTGTTCTTCGCGCCCGCGCCGTGGGTCTTGAAGCTGTGCCCGAAGGTCTTCACGCTCTTGGAGGACCAGTTGACGCAGTCCTCGGCGCGGACGGGTAGCGCCGCGGGCGGGGACGGCCGGCCGTGGCCGCCGAGGACAACGGTGTAGCGAACGTGCACGACGCCGCCCCGCACCGGCTGCCCGGCGAGGCCGGGGAGGTGGAAGGCCGCCCCCGAGGCGCTCTGGGACACGGGGCAGTTCGCGCCGTCGCGTTCCTCCCGCACCTTGTCGACCAGCCTCTTGACCTCGGTCGTCGCCAGTGCGCGGGCGTTGACGAGGGTGTCGGCGCGGAAGGGGATGCGGTACTGGACCAGCTTGCCGCCGCTGGCCCGGGAGCGGGCCCGCGCCTCGGCCTTCTTCTGCGCCTCGACCGAGGTGAAGGTGGGACCGGCGCCCGGGTTGGAGCAGGACAGGCTGCCGGAGACGGTGGCGCCGGTGGCCGCGAAGGAGCGCTGCGGGCTGGTGCACCGGCCCGCCGGCTTGCCGTCGATGCTGAAGGAGGCGGTCATCACCGCGGTGACCTTGCCGTCGACCAGACGGCTCCTGGCGCTGGTGGTGATCTGGCCGGCGAAGCTGCTCGTGGCCGTGCACCCGCCCCCATTGCACTTCACCGTGCCCGAACCGCTGAGGGCCAGGCTGATGCCGCTGTCGGTGGCCTTGTTCAGCTCCTTGGTCTGCTTCTCCAGGGTGTCGAGCATCGGGTCGACGTCGTCCCCGGTGACCGGCGCCAGGTCCAGGCCGTCGGAGTCGCTGCCCTCAAGAGGGCCATCGGTGATCTCGGGGTCCCCGGAGGGATCCCCGGACGGGTCCTCGTCCTCGGAGGCCGCCCGGGTCGTGAAGGCCGCCGACCGGACCGAGGCCGGCTGGGCGGAGCCACTGGAGGAACCGGAGCCACTGGAAGAACCGGAGGAACCGGAGGAACCGGAGGAACCGGAGGAACCGGAGGAACCGGAGGAACCGGAGGAACCGGAGGCGCTGTAGGGCTCCAGGCGCAGCACCCGGTGAGGCTTCTTCGCGGTGACGAGCAGCCGGCCCATCGAGGTGTTGACGGCGAGCGCGGCCGCGCCGTTGACCGTCGGAGGCTTGGCGGATGCGCTGGGGGCGGGCGTGTTGCGCGCCGCGTCCAGGGCCCTGGCGAGCTGGATCGCCAACAGGGCCGGGGACGGCCTGCGTTCCACGACCTCCTGCGTCTCACCGGTGTCGGTGTCCTCGGCGGCCGCCCAGGCGGAGGCCTCCTTCTGCCGGGTGAAGGTCCTGCCGCCGATGTGCAGGATCTCGACGGCGAGTTCGGCGTCGCCCAGGCCGCTGGTGCCGAAGCTGCTGCCCGCGGCGGTGACGGTGACGTCCCGCTTCATCAGCCCGGCGGCGGAGTCCTGGTACCGCAGGCCGGGAGACCCGGCCAGCGTGGCCACGGCCTGCCGGAACGGCCTGAGGTCCTGCTTGGCCACCGGCGCCTTCGAACCCGGGCTGCCGTTGTGGACCAGCAGCCCGGCCAGCAGCGCCACGATCAGCACACCCAGGCCGCCGAACAGCAGGAAGCGCCCGCGCCGCCCGGCGGGCAGCAGCCGCCGCCCCGGCCCGCCCGGCGGCACAGGAGGCGGAGGACCGTACGGATAGCCGGGCGGCCCGTAGGGGGAGCCGGGCGGCGGTACGTGAGGCTGGTTCGGCGGCGGCACGAACGGCGAGCCCTGCGGCGGCGGGTACGGGCCCTGCGTCGGGTACGGACCTTGCGTCGGGTACGGGCCCTGCGTCGGCGGCCCGAACGCGCCGGGCGGGGAGGCGTATGCGGGGTGCTGGGGCGGAGCGTCGGGCGGCGGGGCGTACGCAGGGTGCTGGGGCGGAGCGTCGGCCGGGGCCGGGGCCGGGGCCGGTGCCGGGGGCCCGAAGGCGCCGGGCGGCGGCGGGCCGTAGGAGGGCTGCTGTGGCGGGTGGCCCGCCGGGGGCCGCTGTGCGTCTTCGTGCTCCGTCATGGTGTCCCCCGTGTGTGGTCTGCGGGCCGCCGTCGCGTGGGGCGCGGCACCCGGCACCTGGCCGTTACGGCCGTCCTGACCGCCGCGTGCCCGGAACGGGCCGCGGCGGCGGCAGGATCTGATCGCTACGGGACAGTGTGGAGGTGACGAGGCGTCATGCGCCGCCGGTTTCCGGACATCCGGCAGGTGACGAGGCGCACGCCGAGGTCCCGGCCGTCCCCGCCCGCCATCACCGGACCGGCCCTACGCCCTCGCGCACCTGGCCACGAACTCCGCCGCACGGGCATGGAGTTCCTTCTGCGATCCGCCGGTCAGGGCGTCCTTCAGGAGCGGCGAGCCGATGCCCACCGCCAGGGCCCCGGCATCGAGATACGGGCGGATGTCGTCCAGGCCGATCCCGCCCGTCGGCACCAGCGGGAGCTGCGGCAGCGGGGCGTGCAGTGCGGCGACCGTGCGCGGGCCGAGCGGCTCGGCCGGGAACAGTTTCACCGCACTCGCCCCCGCCTGCCAGGCCGCCCACGCCTCGGTGGCCGTGAACGCTCCGGGGAGCGATCCGAGCCCGGCGTCGTTGCAGGCGGGCAGCAGGCCGGGGAAGTTGCACGGGCTGACCACGAACCGGGCGCCCACCGACGTCACTTGCTCGATATGGGCGGTCTCCGTGACCGTGCCGACGCCCAGCAGACACTCCGGCGGGAGGGTCCCGCGCAGCTCGGCCAGGGCCGCCAGGCCGCCCGGCGTCGGCAGGGTGATCTCGATGCAGCGCACGCCGGCATCGGCCAGGGTGCGGACGGTCTCGACGAGGGGTGCGCCAGGGAGGCTGCTGCGCAGGATCGCGACCAGTCCGTGGTCGCGGAGAGCGGCACGCAGGGTCTCGTGGTGCGGAGCGGTGGCGGGGAGGGTTTCCTGCGGGGCGGGGGTGCTCATGGCTTCGGACTCCGGGGTAGCGGACGGGTCTCGGGAGCGGAGGTACGGCGGCCCGGGACGGATCACGGGCGGTACGGCGGCCCGGGACGGATCACGGGCGGTACGGCGGCCCGCCGGTGTCCGGCGGGCCGAACCAGGATGCGGCAGGGCCCGGACGGCGAACCGTCCGGGCCCTGTCCGAAGTCCGCGGTCAGTTACTCGTGACCGTGACCTTCTCGTCGTTGTTGAGCTGCTCGACCAGCTGCTTCACCTTGGCCTTGTCCCAGACCAGATTGCCGCCGACGGAGCCGGAGATCGGCATGTTCATCGACTTGCCGTCGCCGCCCGTGACGCCCTTCATGGCGAAGAACATCTGCCCCAGGTCCCACAGCGACATGTCCTTGTCGACGATGAGGGTGTCCAGGCCCGCGCCCATCGTCGGGTACAGCTTGAACGGGTTGAGGATCGTCGACGCCGTCGCCGTCTGGTTCGCCAGCGCCGCGAGGAACTTCTGCTGGTTCTTCGTACGGTCCAGGTCGCTGGCTGCGAAGGCGTAGCGCGTCCGGACGAAGGCCAGAGACTGCTCGCCGTTCAGCGTCTGCTTGCCCGCCTGGAAGTCGGCGCCGGAGTTCTTGTCCTTGAAGGCCTTCGGGATGTCGAGCTCCACGCCGCCGATCGCGTCCACGATCTGGGCGAAGCCGCCGAAGCCGATCTCGACGTAGTGGTCGATGTGCAGCCCGGTGTTGAACTCGACGGTACGCACGAGGAGTTCGGGACCGTCCGTGGCGTACGCGGCGTTCAGCTTGGTCGTGCGGCCCGTGCCCGGGTACTTCTTGCCGGATTCGGAGCCGACGAACGAGGGGATCTCGACGTTCGAGTCACGGGGCAGCGAGACCAGCGTCGGGCCGTTCGAGCCGTCGTGCAGGATCATCATCGAGTCGGTCCGCTTGCCCTCGGCGGAACCGGTGTGCAGCTTCTTCTTGTCCTCGGCCGTCATGCCCTCGCGGCTGTCGGAGCCGACGATCAGATAGTTCGTGCCGTCGCCGCCCGCCGGCCGCTCGATGACCTTGGAGAGGTCGACCTCGCGCTTCAGCTTGGAGTCGGCCCAGAAGTACGTACCGATGGAGACCGCGAGCACCACGACCACCAGGGTCAGCGCGCCGATCTTGATCCGCCGGCGCCAGTCCGGTGCCGCCGCCGGCCGTCCCTGGACGTATCCGCCGTCGCCGGGGCCGCCGCCGTGCCCCGGACCGCGGCCGCCGTGGCCGCCGCCGTAGACCTGGCCCGTGTTGTAACCGCTGTCGTACTGCGGGCCGCCGTCGTCGTAACCGCCGGGCTGCTGCGGGACCGGCCGCTGCCTCGGCGGCGCCGGGCGCTGCCGGGGCCGGGCGGGCTGCTGCGGGACGGGGCGCTGGACATGCGGCATCGAGCGGGCGCTCTCGGGCCGGTCGCTCGCGCTGCCCTGCCCGTAGCGGTTGCCGCTGCGGTCGTCATCGGTCCAACCCTCGGGCCAGTCGTTCATGCGATCCAGTGTGCAGGTCCGGGCCGCTGCTATTACAGGGTGTGAGGGAAATCGGATCAGGGCTGTTGCGAAGCTGATGCATTGCGGAACGCCCAAAGCCCCCGCATAAGGTGGAGGGCATGACAGATCAGGCCCTGCGCCCGGAGGGCGACATTCCGGGCAAGCCCACCGCGGCCTCCCGGACCACCCTCAGCCACATCATGACCGGCAGCGACACCAATCTGCTGGGCACGGTGCACGGCGGGGTGATCATGAAACTGGTCGACGACGCGGCGGGCGCGGTGGCCGGCCGGCACTCCGGCGGGCCCGCGGTCACGGCCTCGATGGACGAGATGGTCTTCCTCGAACCGGTCCGCGTCGGTGACCTGGTTCACGTCCGCGCGCAGGTGAACTGGACCGGCCGCTCCTCCATGGAGGTCGGCGTCCGGGTCATGGCCGAGCGGTGGAACGAGTCGACCCCGGCCTCGCAGGTCGGCACCGCGTACCTGGTGTTCGCGGCGGTCGACGCGGACGGCAAGCCGCGCCGGGTCCCGCCGGTGATCCCGGAGACCGAGCGCGACAAGCGCCGCTACCAGGAGGCGCAGATCCGCCGCACCCACCGGCTGGCCCGGCGCCGCGCGATCAAGGAACTGCGCGAGAAGCACATCGCCGAGGACATCGAGGACTGAACCGACCGGGCAGGGGCAGCCCACGGGCAGACCGCCGCACCGTGTCCGGGAGCCCCCGAGCCGCTCCGGGCAGGCCACCGCACCGTGTCCGGGAGCCCCCGAGCCGCTCCGGGCAGGCCACCGCACCTCGTCCGGGAGCCCCCGAGCCGCTCCGGGCAGACCGCCGCACCTCGTCCGGGAGCCCCCGAGCCGCTCCGGGCAGACCGCCGCACCTCGTCCGGGAGCCCCCGAGCCGCTCCGGGCAGGCCACCGCACCTCGTCCGGGAGCCCCCGAGCCGCTACGGGCAGACCACCTCGTCGCCCTTGACCGCGCCGAACCTGCCCGGATCGGGCTGCTCGGCCCGGACCCGCTCCACCTTGCGGTAGTCCGTGCCCGCGGTCACCTTCATCGTGGGGCCCTGGCCCTTCACGGCCTTCAGCTGCGCCCCCGGCAGGGCCGCCGCCAGTGACTTCGCGGACCGGTCCCAGCGCGGGTCGTACGTGACCAGGGTGTGCTTGAGATCGCGCTGCGGAGCGGTGAGCGGGGCGCGGGTGGTGTTGAAGCCGGTGGCGTGCAGCGCGGCGTCGACCGTGGAGCCGAGGCCGTCCTTCGCGGTCCCGTTGTAGACCTGGACCCGGATCTGGTTCGGCGCGACGTCGACCTTCTTGGCCGGTGCCTGCTTGGGCCGCGCGACGGTCAGCGGCTTGTCGTCCCGCAGCGCCTGGAACAGCTGCTTCGACTTCTTCGGGTCCCACTTGACCGTCGAGCCGATGCCCTTGACCTGGTAGGCGACATCTCCCATCGGCACCGAGGTGAATTCGGACGAGGCGGCGGAGAAGCCCCGCATCGCCTGGCCGAGGTCGAGCATCTGCTCCGTACCGAAGCCCTTGTCGGCCCGTACCGACTTCAGCATCGTCGAGGCGACCTCGCGGAACTTCACCGGGTTCAGCAGCACCCCGCTGCTCGTCGCCTGCTTGATCAGGGAGGCCATGAACTTCTGCTGGCGCTGCATCCGGCCCAGGTCGGCGGCGCCGTCGATGTGCCGGGAGCGTACGTACTGGAGGGCCTGGCCGCCGTCGAGCTCATGGGTGCCGGCCGCGAGGTCGAGACCGGTGTAGGAGTCCTTCATCGGCCGGGTGGTGCAGATCTTCACCCCGCCGAGTGTGTCCACCGTCGTCATGAAGCTGGTGAAGTCGACCTCCAGATAGTGGTCGACCTTGACGCCCGTCATGTGCTCGACCGTCCGCACGGTCAGGTTCGGCCCGCCCTCGGCGTAGGCGGCGTTCAGCTTCACCGGATGGGCCGCGTGCTCCTTGCCGGTGGTCTGGTCCGTGTGCGCGGGGATCTCGGCGTAGCTGTCGCGCGGCAGACTGACGATGCTGGCGCGCTCCTTGTCCGCGGACAGGTGCACCAGCATGATCGTGTCGGTGCAGTGGCAGGGCGCACCGCCCAGCCGGTACTTCTTCTTCTCTTCCTTGGTGATCTTGTCGCGGCCGTCGGTGCCGACCAGCAGCAGATTCATGCCGTGGCCGCCCGCGGGACGGTTCTTCATGTCCTTGAACGGATCGATCCGGTCGATCCCGGTCTCCAGATTGGTCACCACGGCGTGGCCGATGCCGCCCGCGCCGAGCACGAGCACGGAGAGCCCTGTCGCCACCCGCATGCCCCAGCGGGGCCTCTCGTCCTGTTTTCTGGGCCGTCTGCGCTGCGGGGGAGCGGCGCGGGGCCGTGGCGGACGGGGGTAGGGGTGCGGCGTGGGCACGGGGGGACACCTCCGCGGTGCAAGGGGGACCGTTCGCACAGTAGGCCCATACGATCTGCATCCCGGTCAGCCACTCGGCGGCGCGCGCCGGTGTCCCCCATTCGCGGTAACGTGGCGGCCGAATAACGCCGCCTGGTGGGGTGCGAGACCCCCGGCGCCCCCGAGGACCCCCTGAGGACCACATGTCTGCCGCGCAGCACCCCGCCGTCTCCGTGATCATGCCGGTGCTCGATGAGGAGCGCCACCTCCGGAACTCCGTCCGGCACATCCTGGAGCAGGAGTACGCCGGCGAGATGGAGGTGGTGATCGCGCTCGGCCCGTCCACGGACCGTACGGACGAGATCGCCGCCGAGCTGGTCGCGGAGGACCCCCGGGTCCACACCGTGCCGAACCCCACCGGCCGCACTCCCGCCGCGCTCAACGCCGCGATCAAGGCCTCCAGTCACCCGATCGTGGTGCGCGTGGACGGCCACGGCATGCTCTCGCCGAACTACATCGCGACCGCCGTGCGGCTCCTGGAGGAGACGGGCGCGCAGAACGTCGGCGGCATCATGCACGCCGAGGGCGAGAACGCCTGGGAGGACGCCGTCGCCGCGGCCATGACGTCGAAGATCGGCGTCGGCAACGCGGCCTTCCACACCGGCGGCCAGGCCGGACCCGCCGAGACCGTGTACCTCGGCGTCTTCCGCCGCGAGGCGCTGGAGCGGGCGGAGGGCTACAACATCGAGTTCATCCGCGCCCAGGACTGGGAGCTGAACTTCCGTATCCGCGAGGCCGGCGGCCTGATCTGGTTCTCGCCCGAGCTGCGGGTGCAGTACCGCCCGCGCCCCTCCGTCCGGGCGCTCGCCAAGCAGTACAAGGACTACGGCCGCTGGCGCCACGTCGTCGCCCGCTACCACTCCGGCTCGATCAACCTGCGCTACCTGGCCCCGCCGACCGCCGTCGTCGCGATCGCGGCGGGCATCGTGGCCGGCGCCGCCGTCACCCCGTGGGCGCTGGTCGTCCCGGCCGGGTACGTCGCGGCCATCGTCGCCGGATCGCTCCCGGCCGGCAAGGGCCTGTCGCCGAAGGCGCGGGCACTGATCCCCGTGGCGCTGGCGACCATGCACATGTCCTGGGGCTACGGCTTCCTGACCAGCCCGCGCTCGCTCGCCAGGAAGGTCATCGCCAGCCGTCGCCCGGCGGTGCAGGCCGAAGCGGGGCCGGTCACCGCGGACCAGTGACGGCAGATACGTGAGAGGGGGGCGCCCGGTGAACCGGGCGCCCCCCTCTCACATGTCCCGCGCGTCCGTTACATCTGGCGGTAGGGCCAGTAGATGTCCATGCAGTCGTCCGTCTTGGCGCTGTTGACGGCCTCGGTGCCCTCCAGCGGGTCGCTGTCGTCGACGGCGGGCTTCGGGAACGTGGAGCCCGTCCGCCAGTCCGAACCGACCGTGAGCGTCAGCCCCGCACCGTCCGGCGTCTCCTTCACGACACTGGTCGGCATCCCGAGCGCCTTGGCGATCGACAGCGCGTCGGACTTGCCCTGGGCGCCGGCGCTGCGCGGGTACGACACCTCGGTCGTCAGCGCCGTTCCGGGATCGGCCGAGGTGTCCGCCTCGGTGAAGCCCTTGGCCTTCAGCAGGTCCCGGACGGCCCCGGCCCGGCCCTCGGCGGCCGCCTGGCCGTCGGCGGAGGTGCCGTTGACGACGGTCACGCCGAGCGAGGCGGGAGCGCCGGCCTTCGGGCCGGTCTCCGTCTTCTTCTTCGCCTTGGCGCGGTCCTTCGGGTTGAGCGACTGGTCGTCGCGCAGCAGCCCCCAGAGCTTCTCCGCGGCGCCGGGCTTCGGCAGGACGTGGGCCTCGGGGTCGTCGGGGTCGGGGATCCGCGGCATCGTCAGCATGGTCATCTTGTCCAGCGGCACGTTCTTCAGCTGCATGCCGAGGTCGAAGAGCTTCTTCGGCGTGCCGATCTCCTCGGAGACCTGGAGCGAGCTGGTCGCCGTCTCGGCGAGATCCATCAGCCGTCCGGTGTCCGTGAAGGCGTTCTGGCCCTTCAGCTCACGCATCACGGAGTTCAGATACATGTGCTGGGCCTTCGACCGGCCGATGTCGCTCGCGAAGGCGTGCCGGGTGCGCAGCCACTTCAGCGCGACCTCGCCCTGGATCTTGTGCCGGCCCTTCTTCATCCGCAGATACGAGCCGCCCGGCACCCTGGGCTTGGGCACGTCGTAGACGTTGTCCTTCACACACACCCAGGCGCCGCCCACGGCGTCCGCCATGTCCACCACACCGGCGAAGTCGACCATCATCCAGTGGTCGATGTAGACACCGGTGAGCTTCTCCCAGGTGTCCAGCGTGCAGCCGGCGCCGCCGCGGAGCGTCTCGTTGATGATGCCCCTGCTGGCGGGGTACTTCTTGTGGGTGTCGGGGTTCTTGCAGTACGGGATCTGCACCGTGGTGTCGCGCGGGATGCTCACCACCGAGGCGTTCTTCCGGTCCGCCGACACATGGAGCAGCATCTGCACATCGGCGAGCGGGGTGTTTCCCACGCTCTCCTTCGACCCGCCGAGTTTCAGGTTCTCCGCGCTGTTGCGGCTGTCGGAGCCGATCAGCAGGATGTTCAGCGGGGTCTGGCCCGCGGCGTTCGGGGCGGTCTTCTTCGCCGCACTGTTGCCGGCGCTCCGCTTGCCCTTGCGCAGGTTGTTGCTCAGGTGTTCGTAGTAGAGGTAACCGGCCGCGCCGGTGCCGAGTATGAGGAACGCGAGCGAGATGGCTATCCAGCGCAGCACGCGCCGTTTCTTCCCCTTGCCGGCGCGGTGGGACCGGTCACGACGCCCGCCGCCCCCGCTCTCACCGGTGCCCGGTTCAGCGGCACTTGTGCCGCTTCTCCCGTCCCCGCCCTCGTTCCTCTTCCCGTCCTCGTAGAGGCCGTCGTCCCAGCCGAGCTGGCCGGCATGCCGGACGCGTGGCCGCGTCCCTTCCCCGGGCGTACTGCTCCGTCCCACCAGGACCCCCCTGCTGTTCAGACTCGCGGTATCGCGCAGTGACCCGGTGTCACTTGGCGCACTCTGCCTTGTCGGCACTGGCCTTCGGAATGTCGATCTTCGCCGGCCCGGTGATGGGCGTGCCCGCGCCCTTGAAGTCCCTGCCCAGCGTCAGCACCATCGCCTGGAGACCTTCGGCGTCGGTGGTGCCCTTCTTGAGGGCCGATCCGGGCAGCCCCATCATCGCGGCGAGCGCCCGTGCCTGGTCCGCCTGGTTCGGCGCGTACTCGAGCGTCGTCCTGGCGGCCTTCTCCGGGGCGTTGGCCTTGTTCGTGGACTTCGGGACGCCCTTGTCGTTCTGGAGCCAGGTCACGGTCTGCTGAGCCGCGCCGCCCAGGTCGCCGCCGTTGTAGACATCGACGCGTACGTCGGCCGCGGCCGCCTTGGTGCCCTTGAGGAGGGCGTCCTGCTTGCTCTTGGCGGCCTTCTTCTGTGCGGCCACCTCGGTCAGCGAGGTGTCGTCCTGCATCATCGAGAGCAGCTGAGGAGCCTTCACCGGGTCCACGACCACCGTGATCGGTGTCGGCTCGGCCGGGTTGTCTATCACCGGCAGCGTGACGAACGTGATGTTCTTCGTGTCGATCTTGGTGAGTTCCTTGGCGAGCGAGGTCAGCTTCGGCACCGAGCCGATGGCGGAGTCGACCGTCAGCGCCTTGGTCGCCGAGTCCGCCAGCTTGTAGAGCTTCGTCGGGCTCGTCAGCGTGTCGTCCGACTTCATCTGCCGGATCATCGAGCCGATGAACTGCTGCTGGCCCTTGATCCGGTCGAGGTCGCTCCCGTTCGCGTAGGCGTGCCGGGTCCGTACGAACGCCAGCGCCTGCTCGCCCTCGATGGTGCTCGGGCCCGCCGGCAGGTCCAGGTGCGACTTCTCGTCCTTGACCGCGTGCGCCAGGCAGATCTTGACGCCGCCGACCGCCGTGGACAGCGTCTTGACCGCGTTGAAGTCGACCATCATGAAGTGGTCGACCGTCAGACCGGTGAGCTTCTTGACGGTGTCCATCGTGCAGCCGGGGTCGCGGCCGTCCTGGCCGAGGCTGGTGTTGAACCGGACGTAGTCGGTGCCCGGGATCGTCTTCTCCGAGCCGTCCGGCTGCTTGCTCCTGCACTCCGGGATGTCGGTCATGAGGTCGCGGGGGATGGACACCGCCGTGGCGTTGGTGCGGTCCTTGGACACGTGGAACAGGATGTTCGTGTCCGCGTGGCCGACACTGCCCTTGTCGCCGTAGCCCTCGTTGCCCTTACCGGTCCGCTTGTCCGTACCGATGATCAATATGTTCATGGGCGCGTTGGCCGTGATGACGTCCTTGTTGCCGCGGTCGCCGATGTCCACGGTGTTCAGGTTGCCGTTGAAGTGCTGGTACAGCGCGTATCCGCCGACCGAGACGCCGACGAGCAGGAAGGCCATCACGCCGCCCGTCCAGAGCAGCGCCTTCTTGCGGCGGGCCTTGGGGGCCTTGCGCTTGCGCCGGCCCGTGCTGTTCTCGGCGGCAGCCGGAGCCTCTTTGCCGCGCGGACCGGAGGCCGAACGGCGACCGCCCTGCCGCGGCACCTCACGGCCGCGGCGCGAACCCTCGCCCGCCGCGCCGGGACGCTCGCCGCCGCCCTCACGGGCTGCGCCTCTGCGACCGGAACCCCGCGGAGCCGAACGGCCCGACGCTCTGCCCGAATCCCCTCCGGATTGATTCAGTCGCAGTTCGTAGTCGCCGGTGTCCGGGTTGAGAACCCACTGGTCTGCGGGGTCGATGTCGTCCGCCCGCCCACGGCCTTGTGCATCCACGGTTGCTTGAGTCCTCCGTCGGTGCCACGCGAGGCGCCTCCCCCGATAAGGCGCTCAGTCTTTCGCTCCGGAAGTGCACGGCCGGATGGCCGGGAGCACCGGATCGCGTCACACTATCCGTCCAGTTCGGCGTCGAGCGACGGGCGTGACACATTCCACGGCCCTTACAACCGGGCATTCTTCCCATTGCACGCCGAACGGTGATGTCTGCTTGGCCATTGCTTTACTGCTTGCACAGGTCAGTCGCCGCGTTGTTCCCCGAATACGTGGGTGTGGGCGTCGGTCCCGAGGTGTCGGTGACGTCGGCGCTCTTTCCGTCGCCGGCCTTCAGCTGATCCGCCGGTACGACCGCGACCGGCTTGTCGTCGCGCAACTGCTTGAAGAGCTTGTCCGCGTCGGGCTGTACCAGTTCGTCCCGGTTCCGGTTGGCGGCGTACGGCTGCCGGGGGACGGTCAGGAACTGCACCTTGTCGGTCGGTACGTTGCGCATGCCCCGCACCAGCTCGTAGAGGTCCTTGAGGCTGTCCAGCCCGGGGTCGGTGGTCAGCGCCTTCGTGGCCGCGTCCAGCACCGGGTAGAGCCGGGTGGGATTGAGCAGGACGCCGTTGCTCTGGACCTTGTTCACCAGTGCGCCCAGGAACTGCTGCTGGCGGTCCATCCGCTCGGTGTCGCTGCCGTCACCGATCGACTTGCGGGCCCGTACGTACCCCAGCGCCTGCTCGCCGTCGAGCTTCTGGCGGCCCGCCGGGAGCTTGAGATGTGCGGCGCTGTCATCGATCGGCTCCTTGAGGCAGATCTCGACACCGTCCACGGCGTCGACCATGTCCTTGAAGCCGTTGAAGTCGACGACCATGTTGTGGTCGACGCGGATGCCTGTCATCTTCTCGACGGTACGGATGGTGCAGGCGGTTCCACCGAGCTCGAAGGCCCAGTTGAACTGGGCGAATTGCGGCTTACTAGCAGTCTTGTCCGGCTTGTGGCACTCCGGGATGTTCACCATCAGATCCCGCGGGATCGACATCGCCGTGGCGCTTTTCCGGTTCGCGGCCAGGTGCAGCAGGATCGTGGTGTCCGAGCGCTGGCTGCCGCCGTCGTCGCGGCCGTACCGGCGGTTGTCCCCGGCCCGGCTGTCGGAGCCGATCAGCAGGATGTTCTCCGCATTGTGGACGACGGACGCGGGCCGCTCCTTCTCGTACGCCTTGAGCTCGGCGGCCGCGGAGGTGTCCGTCCTGATGTTGCCGTCGAGCTTCTTGTACAGCCACCATCCGGCACCCGCGGCGACCAGCACGACGAACGAGGCGCCGAGCGCGGTCCAACGCAGCCAGTGACGCTTGTGCTTGACGGTGATGTCGATGGTCGGAGCGGCACCTCCCGGCAGCGGCCCGTGCGACGGACCGCTGCCGGACCCGCTGCGCGTCTCACCGCCCGGGGTGTTCCCCTGATCGCTCCCCGGGGCACGCGTCTCGTCGCGCTCCTCGCCGGGCGACCCGTCCGGCGTCTGGTCCTCGCCCGCGGCCGAGTCGTCGGGGTCGGCCGGCGTGCCGGCACTTTCGGTCACGTCTGCGTCCATCCTTCACATGCGGCAGCGCGCTGGGCCGCCGGTCGCAGAAGTAGACGGCTGAACCTCACGCTTGGTTGTGCCTCGAGTGGTCTGTACCGCAGATCATGTACCGGAGTTGACGTTCAGGCCGGAGGGCTCGGCCCACGATGGGCCGGACGGGTGACCCTCGAACCGCTTGTCATATTGCGGCCTCGCCCGGGGTGCGGACGTCACCGGCAGGGGGCGGAGACGGCCCGGACCGGCCGTCGCACGGCCGGAGCGACCCGCTCGTTCATACGGTCACGGCGCGCCCCGACCGCTCACACGGTCACGGTGACCCGCTCGCTCCCGACGCGCTGGGCCAGCCCGTCCTCGCCCAGCTGCCCGAGATGCCGGCACAGGACCACCGAACCCCCGGTGGCCAGCGGCGCGTAGAGCCCGGCGCTGAGGCCGTCCCAGGTGTCGTACGTACGCCCCGACAGCAGCCGCGCCCCAGCGCCCAGGCCGAGCGCGGCACCGTCCTCGCGGGCCCGGGCCACCAGCTCCGCCGCCGTGAACTGCGCGCCGCCCACCGTCAGCGCCGGGGCGTCCGGGTCCACCGGCGCGAACGGGGCGAACCGGTCGCCCTGCCCCGGCACCTCGACGGCATAGTCCGCGAACCCCTCGGGCGCCTGCGGGAACCTGCCGCCCAGCGGGCGCAGCGCCAGCGCGATCCGCTCACCGCGACAGGCCCGCGCGGCGTCCAGCGTGTCCGGCCCGGTGACGACGAGATCGGCGGCGGCCGGATCACCCTGCACATCGGCGACGACACCGACCGAGGCACAGGCCAGCAGCCAGACCGCGGACTGCCAGTGCGCGGGCAGCAGCAGCGCCAGCCGGTCGCCGGGCTCCGCCGCGAGGTCGCCCTGCAACAGGTTGGCGGTCTTGGCCACCCAATTGGCGAAGGTGGCCACCGACAGTTCGACGCGTTCTCCGGTGGCGTCGTCGTAGAAAGTGACCATGGGGCGGCCGGGGTCCGCGGCAAGCGCGGAACGCAGCAGGTCGGCAGGGGTGCGGTCGCTGGCGTTCATTCGCAGAAGGGTACGCGGCGGCGGTGGAAGGGGCCGGGTGCCGCGGGTGCCGGGTACACCGGTTCGGCAGACGGGCCGTCAATTCCCGGGAGGAACCCCGGTCGCCGGAGTGGTCCGATTGTGCCCAGGATCATCTGTATGCGTGCCTTCATTGCATCCTCCATTGGTGTCACCTGCGCGGCAGCTCTCGTACTGCCGCTCGCCGCGCCCGCGGGCGCCGCCCCCGACACCCCCGCCCACCCGGCCACCGCGGGATCCGGTCCCGCCGAGACGTCCGAACCCGCCGAAGTACCCGGTTCGACGCAGTCCCTGGCACTGAACCCGCTGTCCTCCGCCTCCGTACGGGCCACCGGCGCCCCCGCCGCGGCAGCCGCCGGACAAGGGCTGCCCGAGCGCGACGCCCAGCCGTTCTCCATGGTCGGCGTCGTCTGGGACGACGTGGACACCGAACTCCACGGCACCGCCCAGGTCCGCACCCGCGCCACCGGCACCGGCCGCTGGTCCGGCTGGCAGGACCTCCAGACGCACAACGCCGAGCACGGGGCCGACCCCGGGAGCGCCGAACGCGCATCGGGCGCCGTCCGCGGAGGCACCGCCCCGCTCTGGGTCGGTGCCTCCGACGGCGTCGAGGTCCGGGTCCGCCCCGAGGCCCCGGACGCCGGGACGGCCCCCGTGCCCCTGCCCGCCGGGCTCCACCTCGAACTGGTCGACCCCGGCAAGGACCCGCAGGAGCTCCCCTCCACCGGCGCCGCGGGCGCCGACCGCTTCGCCCTGTCCGGTCCTGGTGCGCTCCCGGCCCTGAGCCGCTCCGCGACCGAGGCGGCCGCCGGCTTCGCGCCCGGCGCCAAGCCGTACATCGGGCCCCGCCCGCGCATCGTCACCCGCAAGGGCTGGGGCGCCGACGAGAAGATCCGCGAGCGCGCCTTCGCGTACACGAAGACCGTCAAGGCGGCCTTCGTCCACCACAGCGCCACCGGCAACAACTACACGTGCTCCCAGGCGCCCTCGGTACTGCGCGGCATCTACCGCTACCACGTCAAGAGCAACGGCTGGCGCGACCTCGGCTACAACTTCGCCGTCGACAAGTGCGGAAACATCTACGAGGGCCGCGCCGGAGGCGTGACGAAGGCCGTCATGGGCGCGCACACCCTCGGCTTCAACACCAACACCATGGGCATCGCCGTGCTCGGCACCTTCAGCAGCTCGAACCCGCCCGCCGCGGCCGTCAACGCCGTCGCCAAGCTCACCGCCTGGAAGCTCGGCCTCTTCGGCGCCAATCCGAAGGGCAAGGTGACCCTGGTATCGGGCGGAAGCAACAAGTACAAGAAGGGCAAGAAGGTCAAACTCAACGTCATTTCCGGCCACCGGGACGGATTCGCAACCGAATGCCCCGGAGCGCGTCTCTACAAGAAGCTCGGCACGGCCAGGACGAGTTCGGCCCGGCTGCAGGGCCGCTGACGCGGAAGGAGCCCGTTCACCGGCGCCCAACGCGCCGGGGACCTGCTGAGGGCTGCTGACCGAAGGACACCGCCTCCGGTCTGCATACACTGGCCAGCCGAAGAAACCGTTGTCCGATCCAGGCCCGGCCCCAGCAGGAAGCAGAGACAGTGCTGTGACAGAGGCAAAAGAAGCGATTCTCCTGGTCGGCGGCAAGGGAACCCGGCTGCGCCCGCTCACGGTGCACACCCCGAAACCCATGGTTCCGGCAGCGGGCGTCCCCTTCCTCACGCACCAGTTGGCGCGTGCCCGGGCCGCCGGCGTCGAGCACATCGTCCTCGCGACGTCGTACCTGGCGGAGGTCTTCGAGCCGTACTTCGGTGACGGTTCGGCGCTCGGCCTCCACATCGAGTACGTCACCGAACGCGAACCGCTCGGCACCGGCGGCGCCATCCGCAACGTCGCGCAGCGGCTCACCTCGGGCCCCGACGAGCCGGTCCTCATCTTCAACGGCGACATCCTCACCGGCCTCGACATCCGCGCACTGGTCACCTCGCACGCCGACTCCGGGGCGGACGTCTCCCTCCACCTGACCCGGGTCGAGGACCCGCGCGCCTTCGGACTCGTGCCGACGGACGACAGCGGCCGCGTCACCGCGTTCCTGGAGAAGCCACAGACGCCCGAGGAGATCGTCACCGACCAGATCAACGCGGGCGCGTACATCTTCCGCAGATCGGTCATCGACACCATTCCGGCGGGCCGCCCCGTCTCCGTGGAGCGCGAGACCTTCCCCGGACTGCTCGCCGACGGCGCACACCTCCAGGGCATGGTCGACTCCACGTACTGGCTGGATCTCGGCACCCCGCAGGCCTTCGTACGCGGCTCCGCCGACCTCGTCCTGGGCCGCGCGCCCTCCCCGGCCGTCCCCGGCCGGTGCGGCGACAAGCTCGTCCTGCCGACCGCCACCGTCGCCCCCGACGCCAAACTCTGGGGCGGTACGGTCATCGGCGCCGACGCCGTCATCGGCGCGGGCGCCAGGATCGAGGGCTCCACCGTGCTGGCGGGCGCCGTCGTCGAACAGGACGCCGTGATCACGGACTCCCTGGTCGGAGCGGGCGCCAGAATCGGCAGCCGTACGGTGCTCGCGGGCGCCGTCGTCGGCGACGGAGCCACGGTCGGCGCCGACAACGAACTGCGTGAAGGCGTCCGGATCTGGTGCGGCGCGCACCTGCCGGCCGCATCGGTGCGGTTCTCCTCGGACGAATGACCGGAGCGATCCGCCCCTCGTAGGACAGCCCGGCTGGCCGGAATCAGCCGTACCCTCGACAGGCAGCCCCGACTACCGAGGACCTCACCCGTGGCAGGACGATTCGCTCCCCGCAACGCCCCGCGCGCGGCCGTCCCGCACCAGGCGGCGACGCCCGCGGCGGCGGCGCTGACCCGCGACTGGACCCCGCCCGGCCCGCTCGACCTGCGGCTCGTGCTCGGCCCGCTGCGCCGCGGGCCCGCCGACCCCACGTTCCGGATGTCCGCCGACGGCTCCGTCCGCCGGGCCGGCCGCACACCCGAGGGCCCCGGCACGCTCCATGTCGTCGCCCGCGACGGGCGGATCGAGGCGGCGGCCTGGGGGCCCGGCGCGTCCTGGCTGCTGGACCAGCTGCCGACGCTGCTGGGCGCGGCGGACGAGCCGGAGGCCTTCACCCCGCGCCACCGTCTGCTGGCCGTGACCCACCACCGCCGCCCCGGCCTGCGGCTGCTGCGCACCGGCCTGGTGCTGGAGTCCCTGATCCCGTCGGTCCTGGAGCAGAAGGTCACCACGGACGAGGCGTACCGCGCCTGGCGGCTGCTGGTGCGCAAGTACGGGGAGCCGGCGCCCGGCCCCCAGGAGTACGGCCTCTACGTCATGCCCGACGCCCGCACCTGGTCCCTGATCCCGTCCTGGGAGTGGCACCGGGCGGGCGTGGACAGCAAGCGCTCGGCGACGATCCTGCGCGCGGTCCGGGTGGCCCGTCGCATGGAGGAGGCGGCCACCATGGAACTGACCGACGCCATGGCCCGGCTCCAGGCGATCCCCGGCATCGGCCCCTGGACGGCCGCCGAGACCCTTCAGCGGTCGAACGGCGCGCCGGACGCGGTCACGGTCGGCGACCTCCACCTGCCCGGCATCGTCGGCCACGCCCTGGCCGGCAACCGGAACGCGGACGACGAGGAGATGCTGACCCTGCTCGCCCCGTACGAGGGCCAGCGCCACCGCGCCACCCGCCTGATCATGCTCTCGGGCAACACCCCACCCCGCCACGCCCCCCGCATGCAACCGGGCAACATCGCCCGGCTGTAGAACACGGACCGGGGCCGGCCGAAATCAAGCAGGTCCGGCCCGGGCAATATCAAGCCCGTCCGGCGATTGAGGACCGGGGTCCGGGGCAGAGCCCCGAAACCCACCCCACGCACCGCACCGCGCCGCACGGCCTCACCGCACCGCGATGAACCCCTCCGCATCGCGCCCGGCCCGCGCCGGAGGCGACACCGCCGCACGCCCCACGGCCACCGCTCCCAACGGATCCCACGACGCGGGCAACGACAGCACCTCCCGCACGACCTCGCGGCAGAACATCGTCGAGGACACCCACGCCGACCCCAGCCGCTCGCCCGCCAGCGCCACCAGGAAGTTCTGGATCCCGGCACCCGCGGCGACCACGAACATCTCGCGCTCCGCGCCGTCCCGCCGCTCGTCCCCGTAGGTGTGGGAGCCGTCCATCACCAGGCACGGCACCACCAGATACGGCGCCCGGCGCAGCACATCGCCTCGCTTCACCCGTCGCGCGACCGACTCCTCGCTCTTGCCGTCGCGCCGCAGATCCGCGACCCACGCGTCCCGCATCGCGTCCAGCAGCCGGGTCCGCGACTCCACCGATTCCAGCAGGACGAACCGCCAAGGCGTCGTGTGGTGCGGTGCCGGCGCCGTCACCGCGGCGGCCACGGCACGCCGGATCGCCCCCGGGTCCACCGGATCGTCGGTGAACTCGCGCACCGTACGCCGCTGGGTCACCGCTTCCCGTACCGCCTCGGACGTCCCCAGCCGGAACATGTCGTCGGCCGCGACCCGCACCATCGGCCGGGCGCCCTCGGCGTCGGCCGGGTCCAGGACATGGCCGAGCCCGCGGACCACCGCGACCGGCAGCCCGTCCGCCTTGCCCTTGACCAGGTCACCGGCCGAGGCCAGCTCGTCCGCGGTGGCGACCACGGTCGCGCTCAGCGGATTGCCGTACGCGTCGCTGCCGCCCCGCAGGTCGTCCAGCACCCGCACCCCGGCCGCCCCGATCGCGACATCGGTCAGCCCGTTGCGCCACGGCCGCCCGAAGGTGTCCGTGACGACGACGCCGACGTCGACGCCGAGCGTGTCCCGCAGCCCCTGCCTGATCGTCCGCGCGGAGGCGTCCGCGTCCTCGGGCAGCAACAGGACCGTTCCCGCCGGGGTGTTCGAGGCATCGACCCCGGCCGCGGCCATGACCAGGCCCTGCCGGTTCTCGACGATCCGCAGCGTGCCGCGCCGCGCCACCACCCGTACCGTCTCGGCGTCGATGGCCGCCTCCCGGTCGGCGGCCTCGACGATCCGGCCCTCCGCCTTGGAGACGATCTTCGAGGTGACGAGCAGTACGTCACCGTCGACGAGACCGGGCTCGGTGGCGGCGATCAGCTTCGCGAGGTCGTCCCCGGGCCGTACCTCGGGCATGCCGGGCAGTGCCCACACCCGGTAGGAGGGAGCGGGGTCCGGGGTGGTGCTCATGCGCGTACCTCCTCGGCGAGCGCCAGCGCCTGCCGTGCCATCTCGGCCGTGGTGGCGACATCGGTCATCATCAGCGGTACGGCGCGGCAGCGGATGCCCGCGGCCTCCACCTCGTCCACCGCACCGCCGTCCACGGTGTCGACGAGCCAGCCGTCGAGCAGCCCGGAGCCGTAGTGCCGGGCGACCGCCGAGGCCGTGGTCTCGACGCCCACCGCGGCGAGCACCTTGTCCGCCATCCCGCGCACCGGCGCGTCACCGACGATGGGGGAGAGGCCGACGACCGGCACCCCGGCCTCGGCGATGGCCTCCCGGATGCCGGGCACGGCGAGGATGGTTCCGACGGAGACGACGGGGTTGGACGGCGGGAAGAGGATGACGTCGGCCCCGGCGATGGCCTCCAGGACGCCGGGGGCCGGCTTCGCCTGCTCGGCGCCCACGGGCACGATCGCCTGCGCCGGTACGGAGGCGCGCAGCTTCACCCAGTACTCCTGGAAGTGAATGGCCTTGCTCTCGCCGTCGACGTCGACGGCCACATGCGTCTCGACGCGGTCGTCGGACATCGGCAGCAGCCGGACCCCCGGCTTCCAGCGCGCACAGAGCGCCTCGGTGACGGCGCTCAGCGGATAGCCCGCGCCGAGCATCTGCGTACGGACGATATGGGTGGCGAAGTCACGGTCGCCGAGCCCGAACCACTCGGGGCCGACGCCGTACGCCGCGAGCTCCTCCTTGACGTGGAAGCTCTCGTCGGTACGGCCCCAGCCCTGCTCCTCGTTGATGCCACCGCCGAGGGTGTACATCACGGTGTCGAGGTCGGGGCAGACCTTGAGCCCGAACAGATGGATGTCGTCACCGGTGTTGCCGATGACTGTGATGTCCGCGTCGGGCGCGGCCTCCTTGAGGCCACGCAGGAAACGAGCACCACCGATACCGCCGGCCAGAACCACAATGCGCATGCAAACAGTCTGTCAGGCGAAGCCTGATCCTTGTCGGGGTGGTGGCGGGAGACGGGTGGGGCTGACGGACGGGGCCCGGTACCCGGCGGGACTGTCAGGCGGTGGCGACGGCCGGGGCGCACAGGGCGGTGTGCATCGGCATGTCGGTCAGGCCCGGGTAGTAGATGTGCAGGCTGACGGCGGGCTCGAGCGAGTCGTTGACCACGTCGTGGATGTAGCCGGGGGCGAAGGCGCGCTGGGCGCCGGTGCCCAGGGTCCGCTTCCCGCGGTCCGTACGCTCGGTCAGTTCGCCGTCCAGCACGGTCAGTACGCCGCAGGACAGGCCGTGGTCGTGCAGTCCGCTGCCCTGGCCGGGGACCCAGCTGAGCAGCCAGACCTCGTAGCCAGGCCCGGTGCGCAGCCGGTGGTACCAGCGGGTGGTGGCGTCGTACTGGACGAGCGGAGCCCACTGGGCGCGGTCGGCGGCGATGGTGCGGGCGAGCCCGACGAATTCCGCCACCGTCGTGGGGTGCTCGCGGGCGGGGCGCAGGAGGTGCTGGACCTCGAGGAGGTCGCCGGCGATCTGGAGGTCGCTGTCGCTGTTCATGGGTGCGGTGGTTCCTCAGCAGGGGTGCGGGTGCAGCGCGGGTGCAGGGGTGTCGCAAGAACCGGGGACCGGGTGACCGCAGGGCCGGGAGGCCGCGTGTGGGGAGGGTCCGGAGGTCCGGGATGAGCTGTGTCGGGCTGGAGCGCGAGGGCTTCAACAGCTGAGACAGCTGGAACAGCAACAGCGAGCCTGAACAGCGCTACGGAACCCACGGATGTGGGTGACGTGCATCGCTGAGGTCACTGGCATGACATCAAGGAGAACCGGTGGACGTCTGACTGTCAACCCAATGACCGATTTGGGGGTAATGTTTCACCTCATCCGGTTACATCGCCCGGAGAAAGGTTTATGCGGTTCCCGCGGCGGAGATGTGGCGCAACAACCGCACCGGCAAACACGGGTGAGGCCCTGTGACCTGAATGTGATCTTGGTCGCTTCGGTGGCTGAATCGCAACGTCTTCGCGTCCTCGGGAGTTCTTCCTCGTAGCCGGCGAGGGCGCGGTGGAGCCTATGGCATATGTCAGGTTTTTGACGATTTGAACACTTTACGCATACGCTTGGTTCCGCAGAGTGAATCCCGGGCCCGATAGCAGATCTGCGCTTGACTGGCCCGAAGCTACACACTTGTAATTTCACTCGTGTCGTTCGGCCGATTCGATGACGGCCGCATCACGGGGACGCAAGAGACAGACGAGGGGCGCACATGACCGAGCTGTTCCAGCAACTGCTGGTCGAGGACGCGGACGAGGAACTCGGCTGGCAGGAGCGCGCACTGTGCGCCCAGACCGATCCCGAGTCCTTCTTCCCCGAGAAGGGCGGATCCACCCGCGAGGCAAAGAAGGTCTGTCTCGCCTGTGAAGTCCGGTCCGAATGCCTTGAGTACGCCCTTTCCAACGACGAACGCTTCGGTATCTGGGGCGGTCTCTCCGAGCGGGAGCGGCGACGTCTGAAGAAGGCCGCGGTCTGACCCGCCGCCGCCACGGAACGCCGGTGCGCGACCGCGGGGCCTGACCTGCCCCGTACGAAGCCACCGGCCCGCAGAGGGCAGAAGCCGGCCGGAGGCTCCGGCCGCTCGAACCGTTCGGCCACGCCAGAACCGGCCGCTCGAACCGTTCGGCCACGCCAGAACCGGCCGCTCCAACCGTCCGGCCACGCCAGAACCGGCCGCTCGAACCGTCCGGCCGCAAGAACCGGCCGCAACGAGCCGGACCCCGGGGAACCGACCTCTCCCCGGACCGGCCGTCCATGGCCCGCCGCCTGCACCCTGCCCGCAGGCGGCGGGCCATCGCCGTACCCGGACAGCTCACCCGGACCGTGCCACGGACGCCCTCAGTGGCTGTGCCGTCGCCCTCGTTCAACCGGTCCGCGCCACCCCGGTTATCCGTACCGTTAGTGTGGGGCCCCGTCCGAGACGCGCCAACGACCCGACAGGGCGCGCGTGTACACCGATGCAGCCCCCGGGGGGACATCCCCCGGACCCGGCCGGAGGGCCCGTACCTCGATGTCCGTGCACAGCCAATCGACGGCGCCGTACGCGGCCGCCGCCGCCCCAGAGTTCCCCCGGCATGTCGTCACCGCCGTGCTCGTCTCCCACGACGGCGCACGCTGGCTGCCCGACGCGCTCGCCGGGCTGCTCGGGCAGGAACGCCCCGTACAGAACGTCGTAGCCGCCGACACCGGCAGCGCCGACGACTCCGCGCGACTGGTCACCGAGGCACTCGGCGCCGACCGCGTCCTGCACCTCGCGCGGCGTACGAGCTTCGGCACCGCCGTCGACGAGGCGAGCCGCACGGCCGGTGTCCTGACCCCGGACGACCTGCCCTACCTGAAGCGTCCCAGCGGCTGGGACCCGGTCACCAGATCCTGGCGCGACGACGCCTACGACCTGCCCGAGCTCCCGCACGGCGAACCGGTGCAGTGGCTCTGGCTGCTCCACGACGACTGCGCGCCCGAACCCGACGCGCTCGCCGAGATGCTGCGCGTCGTCGACAACGACCAGCACGCCGCGATCGTCGGCCCCAAGCTCCGTGGCTGGTACGACCGCCGGCAGCTCCTCGAGGTCGGCGTCTCGATCGCCAACAGCGGACGCCGCTGGACCGGCCTCGACCGCCGCGAGCAAGACCAGGGCCAGCACGACCAGGTCCGTACCGTCCTGTCCGTCTCCACCGCGGGCATGCTGATCCGCCGGGACGTCTGGGAGGAGCTCGGCGGCTTCGACCGCAGGCTGCCCCTGATGCGTGACGACGTCGATCTGTGCTGGCGCGCCCACATGGCCGGGCACCGTGTGCTGGTCGCCCCCGACGCCGTCCTGCGGCACGCGGAGGCGTCCGCCCGCGAGCGCCGCCCCATCGACTGCGCCGGCCGTTCGGTATCCAGCCCGCACCGCGTCGACAAGGCCGGCGCCGTCTACACGATGCTCGTCAACGCCCGCGGCAAGCAGCTGCCCTGGGTCCTGCTCCGGCTGGTGCTCGGCACGCTGCTGCGTACGCTCGCCTATCTCGTCGGCAAGGTGCCCGGCCAGGCGCTCGACGAGGTCGCCGGGTTCCTGGGCACCGTGCTGCGCCCCGGGCGGATCCTCTCGGCCCGGCGCAGACGCGGCAAGGGAGCCGTCGACCCGGCCGAGCTGCGCGGGCTCTTCCCGGCGCCCGGCGCCACCGTCCGGGCGACCGTCGAGCAGGTCGCCGGGAACTTCGGCGGCGGTTCGGAGCCCGAGTCCAGCGGCTCGCGGCACGGCGCCGTCGAGTCCGGGCCCGGCGGCGACGACGCCGACTTCCTGGAGATCGACCAGTTCGCCAAGCTGAAGCGCGTCGGGCGCAAGCCGGGCCCGGTGCTCTTCGCCGTCCTGCTCCTGGTCTCCCTCGTCGCCTGCCGCGGCCTCCTCGGCGGCGGCGCCCTGGCCGGCGGCGCCCTGCTGCCCGCACCCGGCGACGTATCCGACCTGTGGGGCCGCTACGCGGACGGCTGGCACACCGTCGGCACCGGCGGCACCCAGACCGCACCGCCCTACCTGGCCGTGCTCTCGGCCCTGTCCGCGCTGTTCCTCGGCTCCACCGGCTTCGCGCTCACCCTGCTGCTCGTCTGCTCGGTCCCGCTCGCCGGACTCACCGCCTACTTCGTCTCCCGGCCGCTGCTCCCCTCGCGGCTCCTGCGGGCCTGGGCGAGCATCGCGTACGCCTTCCTGCCCGCCGCGACCGGCGCCCTGGCGACCGGCCGTCTCGGCACCGCCGTGCTGGCCGTGCTGCTCCCGCTGATCGCGCGTGCGGCCGTCTCCGCTCACGGCATGCGCGGCAGCGGCGACAATCGCGGCAGCTGGCGCGCCACCTGGGCGTACGCCCTGCTGCTCACCCTCGCGATGGCGTTCACCCCCATCGTCTGGCCGCTCGCCGTGGTCCTCGGCCTCGGCGTCCTGGCCCTGCGCCGCAACGACATCACGGCCTACGGGCTCCGCTTCCTCGCCGCCGTCGGCACCCCGCTGCTGGTCCTCGCGCCCTGGTCGCTCTCACTCCTGTCCAGCCCCTCGTCCTTCCTGGAGGAAGCGGGACTGGAGAGCGGTACGGGCTCGGCCTCCGCACTGGACCTGCTGGGGATCAGCCCCGGTGGCCCCAAGGCGGCGGGCGGCGTCCTGCTCCTCGGCATCGTGTTCGCGGCGCTGGCCGCGCTGCTGCGCGGGGAGCGGCAGTTCGCCGTCCGGACCGCCTGGGCCGCGGCGCTGGTGTCCCTGGCCTTCGCCGGGATCGCCAACGGCTCGGGCTGGGCGGGACCCGCCACCCTCGCCTACGGCGCCGCGCTCATCGCGGCCGCACTGGTCGGCGCGGACGGTGCCCGGATCCGCGTCGCCGAGCTCAGCTTCGGCTGGCGCCAGCCGGTCGCCGTCCTGATCGCGCTGGCGGCGGGCGTGGCCCCCGTGCTGGCGGCCGCCGGCTGGATGATCGGCGGCGCAGCGGGTCCGCTGGAGCGCCGCGACCCGGTTCAGGTGCCCGCGTTCGTCGCCGAGGAGAGCCGCAACCGGGACCAGCTGCGCACCCTGGTGCTCGGCGGTACCTCGCCCTCCTCCGTCGCCTACACCCTGGTCCGCGGCTCCGGTGCGCGGCTGGGTGACGCCGAACTGGCCGCGGCCGGTGGCGGCAACAGCCACCTCGACAAGGTCGTCGCCAACCTGGTCGCGGGCTCCGGCGCCGACCAGGGCAGCCAGCTCCGCGGCTTCGCGATCCGATACGTCCTCGTACGGGACGGGGCGCCGAAGAAGATGAGCCGGGTCCTCGACGCGACCCCCGGCCTCAGGCGCCTCAGCCAGCTGGACGGCAGCGCGCTCTGGCAGGTGGACCGCCAGGTCGCCCGGATCATGATCGTCCCGGCCGACGCCGCCGGCGAGCAGCTCCCGGTGGGGTCCGCCCCCGTCGAAGCGCACACCACGATCCCGAAGGGCGGCGCGGGCCGCGTGCTGCGGATCGCCGATGCCGCCGACCCCGGCTGGCAGGCCACGCTCGACGGACAGGCGCTGACCCGCAAGACCGTCGACGGCTGGGCCCAGGGCTTCGAGCTCCCCACCGAGGGCGGCAAGCTGGACCTCACGTACGAGACGCCCCTCACCCACTCCGCGTGGATCTGGGCCCAGGCCGCGTTCGCCGTGGTCCTGCTGGTCCTGGCCCTGCCGGGCCGGCGCCGGGAGATCGACGACGACCTGCCCGAGGAGGCCGTCGCGGTCACCGCCGAGCCGGTCGCCGGCGAAGGGCGCCGGGCACGCAGACTGCGCGCGGCCGCCCTGGCGGAGGGCGAGGGCGAGGACGACGGAACCGAGGGCCTCGACGCCGGGGAGGCGCCGCAGTACGCACCGGCTCAGCCGGGCGCCCAGCAGCCCGCCGGGCAGGAGCCGTACACCGCCGCCGACGGCCAGGACGTCTTCGTTCCCCAGCAGGCGGACGGCGACACGGGCCAGTACGCGGAGGGCGACACCGGTCAGTACGCGGCGGTGCCGCAGCAGCAGTACGGCACCTGGGACGCCCCGCAGTACCAGGGCGCCGGCTACCCGCAGTATCAGGACGGGCAGTACCAGGAGGGCCAGTACGCGCCCGGGCAGCAGCAGCCGGACGGCTCCGGCGCCTACGACGCGTACGGCTATCCGCAGCAGCAGGGCGAGTACACGCAGAACGACCGGGGCGAGTACACGCAGAACGATCAGGGCCCGTACGCGCAGAACGACCAGGGCCCGTACACGCAGAACGGCCAGAGCACCTACACCAACGACCCGAGCGGCCAGTACGGCAACGCGCCCTACGACCCCGGCCGTTACGACGCCGGGCAGTACGGCGACCAGCGCGCGTACGACCCGCAGAACCCCGACGAGAACCCCGCCCCGGGCCAGAACCCGTGGCCGACCGGTAACGCATCGCGAGGCGAGTCCGAGTGAAGTCCACCAGCCTGTCCCTCATCGCCGGGGCCGTCGCCCTCGCCGCCGTCACCGGATTCGCCGCGGTCACCGCGCCGGGCGACGGGGGCACGACGCAGGCGAAGGCGGCCGAGCGGCTGCCCGTGGAGCGGTCCACCCTGCTCTGCCCGGCGCCCGGTCTCTCGGATCTCGCGGAGACGACGTACACCTCCTTCACCCCGGCGGCGAAGGCCGGAGGCGAGGCCGGTACGGCCGAGCTCCGGTCGTCCACGGCCGCGGGGGACGACGAGAAGGAAGCGAAGGACGAGAAGGACAAGGAGAAGAGCAAGGGCAAGAAGGCCAAGACGGCGGACCCGGACAAGCCGTTGGTCTCCGTCAAGGAGCCCGGCAAGCCGGCCACCGCCGAGGTGTCCGGCTCGGACGCCCCCGCTCTCGTGGGCATCGCCACCGGCCGGCTGGCCCCCGGCTGGACCGCCCAGCAGACCACCACCATCGAGGCGGGTGACGCCCGCGGGCTCCTCGGTGTCGGCTGCACCGCACCCGACACCGAGTTCTGGTTCCCGGCCGCGAGCACCTCGAAGTCCCGCCAGGACTACGTCCACCTCACCAACCCGGACGACTCCGCGGCCCTCGCCGACATCGAGCTGTACGGTCCGGACGGCACGCTCAAGTCCGACGTGGGCGAAGGCATCACGGTCCCGCCCAGGTCCGGTGTCCGCGTCCTGATCTCGACCCTGACCAGCAAGGCGGCCGAGGACGTGACCGTCCACGTCACCACCCGTACCGGACGGGTCGGCGCGGTCGTCAGGACCGCGGACAGCAAGACCGGCAGCGACTGGCTCACCGCCTCCGCCGGTCCGGCGGGCACCCTGGTCATGCCCGGCATCCCGGCCGACGCGACCTCGGTCCGGCTGGTGGCCTTCGCCCCCGGCGAGGACGACGCCGATCTGAAGCTGAAGCTGCTCGGGAAGTCGGGTGCGATCTCACCGGCAGGGCACGAGGACCTCCACGTCAAGTCACGGATGACCGCCGGAATCGACCTGAAGGACCTCACCCGGGGCGAAGCGGGCTCGCTGATGCTGGTCCCCGAGGAGGCCGGGAAAGCCACCCCGGTGGTGGCCGCGCTGCGGGTGGTCCGCGGCAAGGGCGACCGGCAGGAGGCCGGCTACATCCCGGCGACCGGCCCGGTGGGCGCGCAGGCGACCGCGGCCGACAACCGGGCGAAGGGCTCGGTCCTCTCGCTCACCGCTCCCGGCGCCGCCGGCACGGTGAAGGTCACGGCGTCCGCGGGCAGCAAGGGCGGGACCCCGGTCAGCAAGACGTACAAGGTGGCCGCCGGTACGACCGTCGCGGTCACCCCGCCCGTACCCGACGGTCTCAAGGGCACGTACGCGCTGACCATCGAGACGCAGGCGGGCGGCCCCGTACACGCCGCCCGCACGCTCACGGTTCCGCTGGACGGCATCCCGATGTTCACGGTGCAGACGCTGCCGGACGACGAGGGAACGGTCGAGGTGCCCGCTGCGGCGCAGGACCTGTCGGTCCTGGACGACTGAGGTCCGGGTGCGGGTCCGGATACGAGGACCCGCACCCGCCGCCGGCGCTACTCCTGTCCGTACCGCGGATCGACCGACTCCGGCGAGAGCCCGAGCAGTTCCGCCACCTGCTCCACCACGACCTCGTGCACCAGCAGCGCACGCTCGTCGCGGTTCTTGGTGCGGATCTCCACCGGGCGCCGGTAGATGACGATCTGCGCCGGCCGTTGCTTCTCCGCGGACAGCGCGCTGCCCAGCGGCACGATCTCCTCCGCGGTCTCCGGCACGTCGAGGACCACGAAGTCGACCTCGGCCAGCTGCGGCCAGCGGCGCTCCAGCCGCTCCACCGAGTCCTGCACGAGATCGCGGAAGCTGTCCGCCCGGCTGGCCGACAGCGGCACCTGGGGCGGGGCGACGGGGCCGCGCATGCCGCGGCCGTGCCGGTCTCGGCGCCGCGGTCGCGGCTCGGACGAGTGGGGCGGTACGGGACTGTCCATCACTGACGCAGCGTAACCCTGCGCGGGAACCAGCGGACCGCGGCTGCCCGGGAGGGCCGGGGTCTGTCCGCTCTTGAACAATCCGGCCATACGGGAGCCCGTTTCAGGCCCCGCTCCCGATCGCCGATCTCCCGCCCCGCGACGGGTTTTGGGCCGAGCGGCGACCGGAAACGCTGCCGTCACGCCCGGTGGCGCTCTGTTCCCGTGCAGGTCAGGGGAGTTGCCCGGGAAGCGGCTGTGCACGAGGTCACAGGGCGACACGGTGGGGTGGGCCGGGGGAGAGTCGTCGCAGCCCGCTCAAGAGTGCGGTACCGTCCAATATCGTGAGCCCTGTACGTCGCTGTTCGCGCACCGCGTGCGGCCGCCCTGCCGTCGCGACACTGACGTACGTCTATGCCGACTCGACTGCGGTCCTCGGCCCGCTCGCCACCTACGCCGAGCCCCATTGCTACGACCTCTGTGCCGAGCACAGCGAGCGGCTGACCGCGCCCCGCGGCTGGGAGGTCGTCCGGCTCTCCGACCCCTCCGCGCCCGTCCGCCCCAGCGGTGACGACCTCGAAGCGCTCGCCAACGCCGTACGGGAAGCGGCGCGTCCGCAGGACCGCGGGGACGGGACCAGGGGCGGCGGCCCGCGCGCCGCGGAACCGACGGAGGTCGGCCGCAGGGGCCACCTCCGCGTACTGCGCTCACCCGACTCCTGAGGCGGGACCACTCCCCGGCGCGCCCGGAGCGTGAGGCGTTCCCGGCCGCCGGGTAGTTTGGCGGTCCGAAGAAACCCTCAGGAGGACCGGCCCGTGACCGCAGATCTGTCGCAGCTCGTGAAGGCCTACGACGTACGCGGAGTCGTGCCCGATCAGTGGGACGAGGCGCTGGCCGAACTGTTCGGGGCGGCGTTCGTCGAGGTGACGGCCGCGGCCGCGATCGTGATCGGCCACGACATGCGCCCCACGTCCCCCGCCCTTTCGGGAGCCTTCGCCCGGGGCGCGGCGGCCCGCGGCGCCGACGTCACCATGATCGGCCTCTGCTCGACCGACCAGCTGTACTACGCGTCGGGAGCCCTGGACCTGCCGGGCGCGATGTTCACGGCCTCGCACAACCCGGCGCAGTACAACGGCATCAAGATGTGCCGCGCCGGCGCCGCCCCGGTGGGCCAGGACACCGGCCTCTCCGAGATCCGCACGCTGGTCGAGAAGTGGTCGGAGACCGGCGCACCGCAGCCGGCCGCCACCCCCGGCACGGTCACCGGACGCGACACGCTCACCGACTACGCCGCCCACCTGCTGTCCCTGGTCGACCTGTCCGCGATCCGCCCCCTGAAGGTGGTCGTGGACGCGGGCAACGGCATGGGCGGCCACACGGTCCCCACGGTCTTCGAGGATCTGCCCGTGGAGCTCGTACCGATGTATTTCGAGCTGGACGGCACGTTCCCGAATCACGAGGCCAACCCGCTCGACCCCAGGAACATCGTCGACCTCCAGGCCCGGGTGGTGGCCGAGGGCGCCGATCTGGGCCTGGCCTTCGACGGCGACGCGGACCGCTGCTTCGTCGTGGACGAGCGCGGCGCGGGCGTCTCCCCGTCGGCGATCACCGCCCTGGTCGCGGCCCGGGAACTGGACCGCAACGGCGGCCGGGGCACGGTCATCCACAACCTGATCACGTCCCTCTCGGTCCCCGAGGTCGTACGCGAACACGGCGGCACCCCGGTCCGCACCCGGGTGGGCCACTCCTTCATCAAGGCGGAGATGGCCGCACACGGCGCGATCTTCGGCGGCGAGCACTCCGCGCACTACTACTTCCGCGACTTCTGGAACGCCGATACGGGCATGCTCGCCGCCCTCCACGTCCTGGCCGCCCTCGGAGGCCAGGAGGAGCCCCTCTCGGCCCTGGTCGCCCAGTACGACCGCTACACCGGATCCGGCGAGATCAACTCCACGGTCGACGACCAGCCGGCCCGTACCGCAGAGGTACGAGCAGCCTTCGCCGGCCGCGAGGGCGTCACCACCGACACCCTGGACGGCCTGACGGTCACGGCCCCCACCTGGTGGTTCAACCTCCGCGCCTCCAACACGGAACCGCTGCTGCGCCTGAACGTCGAGGCCGGTGACGAGGAAACGATGACAGCGGTACGCGACGAGGTCCTGACCCTGATCCGCCAGACCCCCACCCCCTGACCCACCCCCACCCCCTGACCCACCCCCACCCCCTGACCCACCCCCACCCCCTGACCCACCCCCACCCCCTGACCCACCCCCACCCCCTGACCCACCCCCACCCCCTGACCCACCCCCACCCCCTGACCCACCCCCACCCCCTGACCCACCCCCTCCGAGGCCTCCTGTGGCCTTTCGGCCTCTGCGGCCCTTCCGGCCTCTGTGACCTTCCGTTTCTGCGGCCTCTGCGTTTCTGCGTTTCTGCGTTTCTGCGGTCCTGCGGTCCTGCGGCCCTGCGGCCCTGCGGTCCTTGCGAGGCCTCCTCCGCCCCAGTCCATCCGGCCTCTCCGGCTCTTGCGAGGCCTCCTCCGCCCCCAGCCCCTCCGGTCTCTCAGGCCCTCCGAGGCCCCCTCTGCCCTCCGGCCCATCCGGCCTCTCCGAGGCTTCCTCCCGCCCCAGCCCCTCCGCACCCCCAGCCCCATTCCAGCCCCTCCGGCGTTTGAGGAGCGGGGTCCGGGGCGGAGCCCCGGTTACGGGAAGGGGCGGGGAGGGGAACAAGCCCGCCGCAGGCGCACCCCCACACCGCACCCCCCCACACCGCACCCCCCCCCGCACCGCACCACCCCCACACCGCACCACCCCCGCACCGCACCACCCCCACAACCGCCCCGCCCCCCAACCCCGGCCGGACGGCCAGGCCGCGCCCCCGCCGCCCCGGCGGTAGGCTAACCTCGCCCGTTCCAAGAGGCATGCACAAGATCAACTGAACAAGATCAACCGCACACGCGGAACCCGCACCATCACCACCCACTCGCCGCCCGCCCGAAGGGACCCACCCCATGCCGCTCGAAGCCGGCCTCCTGGAGATCCTGGCCTGCCCGGCCTGCCACTCCCCCCTCGATGACCGGTCGGCGGCCGACAGCCCCGAACTGATCTGCACCGGCAAGGACTGCGGCCTGGCCTACCCGGTACGGGACGGCATCCCCGTCCTCCTCGTCGACGAGGCCCGCCGCCCCGCGTAACCGGCCCCACACCCCGCACGGTGATCGGCACGTGATCGGAGGACCGTCCCCATGCTCGACGAGTCGTTGCTCGACGCCCCGGAAGCCCTGGCCCGAGCCGACCGCCGCGGTCTGCTCCGCGGCGCCGCCGAGGCCGGGGCCCGGGTCCGTACCGCCGCCCGGCACGCCGCGGAGGCCGGGATCACCGAGCTGAATCCGGAGGGCCGCCCGCGCGCCGTCCTGGTCGCCGGCTCAGGTACCGCCGCAACCGGCGTCGCCGATCTGATCGCTGCTCTCGCCGGCGCCTCCGCGCCGGTCACGCGCATCCACCCGACCGGCGTCGCCCCCGCCACGGGCGCGATGCGCTGGACGCTGCCCGGCTGGGCGGGCTCCCTCGACCTGCTGCTCGTCGTCACGGCGGACGGGGCCGAACCGGGCCTCGCCCTCCTCGCCGAGCAGGCGTACCGCCGCGGCTGCACCGTCGTGGCCGTCGCCCCCCGGCAGTCACCGCTGCACGAGGCGGTCGACGGGGTGCACGGCCTCGTCGTACCGATGGCTTCCGCCCCGCACGGCGAGTACGACGCCGAGACATCGGCGGCCGGCCCCGGCACCCTGTGGGCCCTGTTCACCCCGCTGCTCGCGCTGCTCGACCGCGTCGGCCTGGTCACGGCGCCCGCCGAGGCGCTCCAGGGCGTCGCCGACCGCCTGGATCGCACGGCGGAACGCTGCGGACCCGCCGTCGCCACGTACAGCAACCCGGCCAAGACCCTGGCCGCCGAGCTCGCGGACAGCCTGCCCCTCGTCTGGACGGAGGGCGACGCCGCGGGGCCGGTCGGTCGCCGGTTCGCCGCGGTGCTGGCCGAGCTCTCGGGCCGCCCGGCCCTCGCCGCCGAACTCCCCGAGGCGCTCCCCGCCCATGGGGCCCTGCTGGCCGGGGCCTTCGCGGCCGGAGCCGACCCCGACGACTTCTTCCGCGACCGCGTCGATGAGTCCGAACCCTTGCACGCCCGGGTCGTCCTGCTCCGCGACCGGCCCACGGGCGGCCTGAGCGCCGCCCCCGCGGCCCGCGAGCTCGCCCTGGGCCACGACACGGCGATCAGCGAGCTCGAACCGGAGGAGGGCAGCAAGCTCGAAGCCCTCGCGGAACTCCTCGCGGTCACCGACTTCGCCGCCGTCTACCTGGCCCTCGCCTCGGCAGCCCGCGCCTGAACCACCCCGGGTAGACGTCACCACATCCAGCGAACACCCCCGCACCCAGCGAACACCACCGCGTCTCGCGAGGCGCGCACCTCGCAAGGCACACATCTCGCAAAGCACGCATCCCACAAAGCACGAGGACGACTTTCATGGACCGGCTCTCCAACACCGTGCGCCCGTACGCCTGGGGCTCCACCACCGCCATCCCCGCCCTGCTCGGCATCGCCCCGACCGGCGAACCGCAGGCGGAGATGTGGATGGGCGCCCACCCCGGAGCCCCTTCCCTGATAACCCGCACCGCACCCGCACCCGCCCCCGGCACGGCACCGGACTCGACGCCCGGCTCAACCCCCGGCCCGACTCCGGCAGCCCCCGTCGAGCAGCCCCTCACCGATGTCATCGCAGCCGACCCGGCCCGCGAACTCGGCCCGGCCACCGTCGAGAAGTTCGGCCCCCACCTGCCCTTCCTCCTCAAGCTCCTCGCCGCCGGCGCCCCGCTCTCCCTCCAGGTCCACCCGGATCTCACCCAGGCGCAGCAGGGGTACGCGGACGAGGAGCGCCGGTCCGTCCCGATCGACGCCCCGCACCGCACGTACAAGGACGCCAACCACAAGCCCGAGCTGATCTGCGCGCTCACCCCCTTCGACGGCCTGTGCGGCTTCCGCCCGCCCCTTGAAGCGGCCGAGGCGATGGAGGGGCTGGGCGTCGACTCCCTCAAGCCGTACGCCGATCTGCTCCGCGCCCACCCCGAAGAGGCCGCCCTGCGCGAGGTCCTCACGGCGATCCTGAGCGCGGACCCGGAGCAGATGAGGCAGACGGTGACCGCCGCGGCGGCCGCCGCCGAACGGATCGGCGGCGCCTACGCCCCGTACGCCCGCATCGCCCACCACTTCCCCGGCGACGCCGGTGTCCTCGCGGCCATGCTGCTGAACTACGTACAACTCCAGCCCGGAGAGGCCCTGTTCCTCGGCGCCGGAGTCCCGCACGCCTACCTCGACGGCCTCGGCGTCGAGATCATGGCCAACTCGGACAACGTGCTGCGCTGCGGCCTGACGCCCAAGCACATCGACGTACCCGAACTCCTGCGCATCGTCCGCTTCGAGGCCACCGAACCGGGGATTCTGCGCCCGGAGGCCTCCCCGTCCGGCGAGGAGGTGTACGAGACGCCCGTCGACGAGTTCCGGCTCTCCCGCTTCGACCTCTCACCCGGCGCCGCCCCCGTCGCACTGACCGCGGCGACCCCCCAGATCCTGCTCTGCACGGCCGGCACCCCGCGGGCGGGGGAGCTCGTCCTCACGCCGGGCGAGTCGGTCTTCGTGCCGGCCGGCGAGAAGACCGAAGTGTCCGGTACGGGTACGTTGTTCCGCGCCACAGTGGTGGCCTGACGTACCGTCCGCACGAGCGACTGCAACAATGTCCGGCCGTACCGCGGCCGCCGGAGCCGCAGCACCGAAGAAGGGACACCAGGCACCCATGAGTGCGTCAGGCGGAACCAAGGCGATCGTGGCGGCACTCGGCGCCAACCTCGCGATCGCAGTGGCTAAATTCGTGGCGTTCCTGTTCAGTGGCTCGTCGTCGATGCTCGCGGAGAGCGTCCACTCGCTCGCCGACTCGGGCAACCAGGGACTGCTGCTGCTCGGCGGCAAGCGGGCCAAGCGCGAGGCCACCCCCCAGCACCCCTTCGGATACGGGCGCGAGCGCTACATCTACGCCTTCCTCGTCTCCATCGTCCTGTTCTCCGTGGGCGGCATGTTCGCGGTGTACGAGGGCTACGAGAAGATCAAGCACCCGCACCAGATCGAGGCCTGGTACTGGCCGGTGGGTGTCCTCGTCTTCGCGATCATCGCCGAGAGCTTCTCCTTCCGTACGGCGATCAAGGAGTCCAACGAGACCCGCGGTTCGCTCACCTGGACCCAGTTCGTCCGCCGCGCGAAGGCGCCGGAACTGCCCGTCGTGCTGCTCGAGGACCTGGGCGCCCTCATCGGCCTGATCCTGGCGCTCGCCGGCGTCGGCCTGGCGCTGGGCACCGGCGACGGTGTGTGGGACGGCATCGGCACGCTCTGCATCGGCATCCTGCTGATCGTCATCGCGATCGTCCTGGCAGCCGAGACCAAGTCCCTGCTGCTCGGCGAGGCCGCCGGCACCGACCAGGTCGACAAGATCAAGGCGGCGGCCGTCGACGGCGAGACCGTCACCGGCATCATCCACATGCGCACGCTCCACCTCGGTCCGGAGGAACTGCTGGTCGCCGCCAAGATCGCGGTCCGGCACGACGAGACGGCCACCGAGGTCGCCAACGCCATCAATGACGCCGAGGCCCGCATCCGTGAGGCGGTCCCGATCGCCCGCGTCATCTACCTGGAACCGGACATCTACAACGCGGCGGCCGCCGCGGCCGGCACCAACCCGGCCAAGGAACCGGGCGGAGCAACGGGCGGGGCCACATCCGGCGAGACCCCCGGCACCCCCGAGACCCCGTCCGGCTCGACGGAATCCGGCCACTGACCGCATCCGTTGCGCCTGTGAGGCCGCTCCCGGACCGGGTGGGCTGGGAGCGGCTGGGCCGTTCGGTGTAGATTCGACGGCAGTGTCAGACGTCGCTGCTGATGGCGGTCGATCGGTCCGTACGCCGGACCGGCCGAGGGAGAGAGGGCCTCCGACGGACTGCGCTGCGAGCGCCCGGGCATTCCTGTGCCCGCCGCCGCAGAGCCGCCCTACCCACCCTCGACCCCATTACGAGGAGCAGCCCGTTATGACGACGGTCGCCAATCGACAGGACTTCAAGGTCGCCGATCTCTCCCTCGCGGCCTTCGGCCGCAAGGAGATCACCCTGGCCGAGCACGAGATGCCCGGCCTGATGTCGATCCGCAAGGAGTACGCCGCCACGCAGCCGCTGGCCGGCGCCCGCGTCACCGGCTCACTGCACATGACCGTGCAGACGGCCGTGCTGATCGAGACCCTGGTCGCCCTCGGCGCCGAGGTCCGCTGGGCCTCCTGCAACATCTTCTCCACCCAGGACCACGCCGCAGCAGCCATCGCGGTCGGCCCGAACGGCACTCCGGAGGCCCCCGCGGGCGTCCCCGTCTTCGCCTGGAAGGGCGAGACGCTCGAGGAGTACTGGTGGTGCACGGAGCAGGCCCTGACCTGGCCGAACACCCCCACCGGCGGTCCGAACATGATCCTCGACGACGGTGGTGACGCCACCCTCCTCGTCCACAAGGGCGTCGAGTTCGAGAAGGCCGGCGCAGCCCCGGACCCGTCGACCGCGGACAGCGAGGAGTACGCCCACATCCTCACCCTGCTGAACCGCACCCTCGGCGAGGCCCCGCAGAAGTGGACCCAGCTGGCGTCCGAGATCCGCGGCGTCACCGAGGAGACCACCACCGGTGTGCACCGGCTGTACGAGATGCACCGCGACGGCACCCTCCTGTTTCCGGCGATCAACGTCAACGACGCGGTCACCAAGTCGAAGTTCGACAACAAGTACGGCTGCCGTCACTCGCTGATCGACGGCATCAACCGCGCCACCGACGTCCTGATCGGCGGCAAGACCGCCGTCGTCTGCGGCTACGGCGACGTGGGCAAGGGCTGCGCGGAGTCCCTGCGCGGCCAGGGCGCCCGCGTGATCATCACCGAGATCGACCCGATCTGCGCGCTGCAGGCGGCGATGGACGGCTACCAGGTCGCCACTCTCGACGATGTCGTCGAGCAGGCGGACATCTTCGTCACCACGACGGGCAACAAGGACATCATCATGGCCGCCGACATGGCCAGGATGAAGCACCAGGCCATCGTCGGGAACATCGGCCACTTCGACAACGAGATCGACATGGCCGGCCTCGCCAAGATCGACGGCATCGTCAAGGACGAGGTCAAGCCGCAGGTCCACACCTGGACGTTCCCCGAAGGCAAGGTCCTCATCGTCCTGTCCGAGGGCCGCCTGCTGAACCTGGGCAACGCCACCGGCCACCCCTCGTTCGTGATGTCCAACTCGTTCGCGGACCAGACCCTGGCCCAGATCGAGCTGTTCACCAAGCCCGAGGAGTACCCGACCGACGTCTACGTGCTGCCCAAGCACCTCGACGAGAAGGTCGCCCGACTCCACCTGGCCGCGCTCGGCGTGAGGCTCACGACGCTCCGCCCCGAGCAGGCCGCCTACATCGGCGTCGAGGTCGAGGGTCCGTACAAGTCCGACCACTACCGCTACTGATCCCGCCACGCCCGGTGGGGGTCTGCCGGTGACCGGTCACCGGCAGACCCCGCACACGCGGTGATTCAGCAGCAGCTACGAACGCAGGCCCCCGCACCCCCGTGTCGGGGGCCTGCGCCGTACCGCACCCGCACAGCCCGAGGAACCCGAAGGACCCCATGCCCCGCGGCCGTTATTCGCTCCACGATCTTCACGACCACACCCCCCTCGGCGAAGAACACTTCCATTGCGCGCCCGGCCCGTCCGGCTGGCGTTACGTCTCCCAGACAACCGCCCCGTCCGGCGATCACCTCGGATCCCTCGACCTCACCCTCGACGAACTCGGCCGCCCCATCCGTCTCGAACTGCATGCCGCGAGCTGGCAGGTCCGCGGCGCCGCCCTCGAAGGCGTCACCTGGGTCCGTACCGATCCGACCGGCACACATGCCACCGAAGACAATGTCCGCGCACACGGCTTCTCCGGTATGTCCCCCGCATTCCTCATCGCGACCGCACGGCTGCTGCGACTCACCCCCGCTTCCCCCGAGACCCGTCTCCGCGTCGTCACCTTCACGGACCCGGTGCTCGCCCCCCGTACGGTCGACCAGTCCTGGGCCCTGGTGAACAGTGAAGCGCACCCCACTGACAACGGCCCTCTGACAGTGGACGAATACCAGGTCAGCGCTCTGGACACCGGTGAACAGCACACCGTCCACATCGCCGGCGACGTGGTCGTCTCGGCCCCTGGCATCGAGCTCGAAGAACTGGAATCCCCGCCCTCCGACCGCTAAGGGCTGTCCCGTAATCCCTGGCGGGCGCACGACGACAGCTACGGCGCCTCGCCGCGTTGTCGGAACGCCCGAATACGTCCAGTATGCGGACGTCCCTCCGCCTTGCGATGCACCGCATCTGACGCCGCGCGCTGATCCGCCAGGGATTACGGGACAGCCCTTAGGCGGGCGGAGCGAATCCGGTAGCGGGCGGCCTCGGCGGCTCCGCCGCCCCGGGCGCCACCGGCCCACTCGCCACGGCAGTCCGGTCAGGGGCCGCAGGGGCAGAGGAAGAAGGGGAAGAGGGGGAAGAAGCAGGGGCAAAGCGGGTCACGGGGCCCGGGCCGGAAGCTCCGACGGGAGCTCCGGAAGGACCCCCGCTCCACGGCGTCGCCACTCCGCCGGCCACCCCCGCCAGCCCCGCCTGCGGTCCCGCCCCGAAGGGATCACCGGCCGCGTTCCGGGCGGCGGCGGAAACGCGGCGCGTGTCCCGCGCCTGCCGCTCGTTCACCACGGCTGCCAGATATGCGGCGGCAGGCACGCGGACCGGCGCAGGAACCCCGGTCCGCGCAGCGACCTCCCCGGCCAGCCGCTCCGCCATGGTCCGGCCCACCGCGGCATCCAGCTGGTGCATCCGCGTCAGGTACTGACGAACCGCCAGCCACAGGTCGTCCGGTACCGCAGACAGGTCCAGCCCGGAGAACCGTCCGACCAGCCAGGGCGGCGGAGGCGGAACAGCAGCGGCGCGGCCCGCCGGAACCCGTTCCCGTACGACGAGAGTCCCCGCGAAGACATCCCCGAGCCGCCGCCCGCGCGCCGACACCAACGACGCGATGGAGGCTACGACCCCGAGAGTCAGCAGGATCTCCACGACCCCCATCGCCCCGCGCACCAACGCGTGCCGGAACCGGATGGGTCCTCCGTCGTCCCGCACCACCCGCAGCCCGCACGCCAGCTTCCCCAGCGAACGGCCATGGCTCAGCGTCTCCACCGCGATCGGCGCCCCCACCAGAACGAGCAGGAAGGTCGCGACGGTCACCGCCGCCACCGCTGCGTCGTCCAGCGTGGCCGTTGCGATGGCCATCCCGAGCGACACCAGCACGAACGCCGTCACCACCACCACCAGATCGATGGCCAGAGCCAGGGCCCGGCTCGGAAGTTTCGCCGGCCTCAACCCCAGCACGACCGCGTCCCCGGTCACGAGCTCATTCATCGCCGCCCACCCTTCGCCGACCATCCCTGCCCCTGGGGGCCACAGTCTGCCAAGCTGACCCGCAACGCGCCGCAGTTGTACGGACCGGCACACACCCATGCCTGGAGCAGCAGCCGATCATGGACCTCGACGTCTTCGTCAACGCCCACCGCATCGAGTGGGACCGCCTGGACCACCTCCTGCGCCGCGGGCGCAGGCTCACCGGCGCGGAAGCCGACGAACTCGTCGACCTCTACCAGGGCACGGCCGCGCATCTCTCCCTGATCCAGTCCAGCGCCCCCGACCCACTGCTCACCGCGCGACTCACGCAGTTGGTGGCCCGCGCCCGGTCCACGGTGACCGGCACCCGCCGCGCCTCCTGGCGCGACGCCGCCCGCTTCCTCACAGCGGGATTTCCCGCAGCGGTCTACCGCTCCAGACACTGGTGGATACCCACCGCTGTCCTGTCCACGTTCCTGGCCGCCGTAATGGGCTGGTGGATCGGTACCCATCCGGAAGTGCAGTCGGCCATCGCCGCCCCGGACGACCTCCGCCGCCTGACGAGCCCGGGCGGGGAGTACGAGACCTACTACTCGAGCCACCCGGCGGCTTCCTTTGCGGCCCAGGTATGGACGAACAACGCCCAGGCCGCCGCCATGTGCCTCGTACTGGGCGCATTTCTCTGCGTCCCGGTGATCTGGATCCTGTTCGTCAACGTGCTGAACCTCGCGGTGGGCATCGGCCTGATGTCCTCGGCCGGCCGCCTCGACACCTTCCTCGGCCTGATCCTTCCGCACGGCCTGCTCGAGCTCACAGCGGTCTTCGTCGCCGCGGGCACCGGCCTGCGCCTCGGCTGGACGGTCATCGACCCCGGCCCCCACACCCGCCGCACAGCCCTCGCCCAGCAGGGGCGAGCCGCCATCGGCATGGCCATCGGGCTGGCCCTCGTCCTGTTCGTCTCGGGCGTCATCGAAGGCTTCGTCACCCCCTCCGGCCTCCCGACCTGGGCGCGCATCGCCACAGGGGTCACCGCCGAGCTGGCATTCCTTGCCTACGTCTACATCCTGGGCGGCCGAGCGGCCCGGGCCGGCGACGCAGGCGACATCGCAGTGACCGAGCGAAGCGCCGAGCTGCCCGTCGCCGCCTGATGTGCATACGCCCCCGCTGACCTGCTAGTCTCCTCCTCGCCCCAAAAAACCGTTGACACGGAGGACTGGGGGAGGTAGATTCGAACGGTTGCCTCGAACTGGACAAGTTCGGGCTCAGCAAGTTAGAGTTACCTCGCTCTCACCGGAAATTGAATTTCCGCAGAGCCATTGATTCCCACTCTCTGGAACATGAAGCCGATTAGCTCGGCCGAAATGCTTCTGATAAAGTCGAATCAGCCGAAAGGCAAGGCCACTTCAACGGCCACCGGAATTCAAATTCGAACCGGAAACGGAACGAAATGAGTCTGGTAAGGTTGGAACCGCCGGAAAGGGAAACGCGAAAGCGAAGAACTGGAAAGCGAAACCCGCTTCGACCGGGAATCGGACACGAAAGAGTCTGATAGAGTCGGAAACGCAAGACCGAAGGGAAGCGCCCGGAGGAAAGCCCCAGAGAATGTTCTGAGGGTGAGTACAAAGGAAGCGTCCGTTCCTTGAGAACTCAACAGCGTGCCAAAAGTCAACGCCAGATACGTTGATACCCCGACCTGCTTCGGCAGGTTCGAGGTTCCTTTGAAAGTCCTACGAGGCCACTGGCCTGGTAGGCAATGCACACAGCGAGGATTCAGTGGACGACCGGTCATATTCCGACATGGTCGTTCCGCTCTCGTGGTGTCTACCCGATTACGGGAAAACATTCACGGAGAGTTTGATCCTGGCTCAGGACGAACGCTGGCGGCGTGCTTAACACATGCAAGTCGAACGATGAAGCCCTTCGGGGTGGATTAGTGGCGAACGGGTGAGTAACACGTGGGCAATCTGCCCTTCACTCTGGGACAAGCCCTGGAAACGGGGTCTAATACTGGATAACACTTTCCCTCTCATGGGGGATGGTTAAAAGCTCCGGCGGTGAAGGATGAGCCCGCGGCCTATCAGCTAGTTGGTGGGGTAATGGCCTACCAAGGCGACGACGGGTAGCCGGCCTGAGAGGGCGACCGGCCACACTGGGACTGAGACACGGCCCAGACTCCTACGGGAGGCAGCAGTGGGGAATATTGCACAATGGGCGAAAGCCTGATGCAGCGACGCCGCGTGAGGGATGACGGCCTTCGGGTTGTAAACCTCTTTCAGCAGGGAAGAAGCGAAAGTGACGGTACCTGCAGAAGAAGCGCCGGCTAACTACGTGCCAGCAGCCGCGGTAATACGTAGGGCGCAAGCGTTGTCCGGAATTATTGGGCGTAAAGAGCTCGTAGGCGGCTTGTTGCGTCGGTTGTGAAAGCCCGGGGCTTAACCCCGGGTCTGCAGTCGATACGGGCAGGCTAGAGTGTGGTAGGGGAGATCGGAATTCCTGGTGTAGCGGTGAAATGCGCAGATATCAGGAGGAACACCGGTGGCGAAGGCGGATCTCTGGGCCATTACTGACGCTGAGGAGCGAAAGCGTGGGGAGCGAACAGGATTAGATACCCTGGTAGTCCACGCCGTAAACGTTGGGAACTAGGTGTTGGCGACATTCCACGTCGTCGGTGCCGCAGCTAACGCATTAAGTTCCCCGCCTGGGGAGTACGGCCGCAAGGCTAAAACTCAAAGGAATTGACGGGGGCCCGCACAAGCAGCGGAGCATGTGGCTTAATTCGACGCAACGCGAAGAACCTTACCAAGGCTTGACATATACCGGAAAGCATCAGAGATGGTGCCCCCCTTGTGGTCGGTATACAGGTGGTGCATGGCTGTCGTCAGCTCGTGTCGTGAGATGTTGGGTTAAGTCCCGCAACGAGCGCAACCCTTGTTCTGTGTTGCCAGCATGCCCTTCGGGGTGATGGGGACTCACAGGAGACTGCCGGGGTCAACTCGGAGGAAGGTGGGGACGACGTCAAGTCATCATGCCCCTTATGTCTTGGGCTGCACACGTGCTACAATGGCCGGTACAATGAGCTGCGATGCCGCGAGGCGGAGCGAATCTCAAAAAGCCGGTCTCAGTTCGGATTGGGGTCTGCAACTCGACCCCATGAAGTCGGAGTTGCTAGTAATCGCAGATCAGCATTGCTGCGGTGAATACGTTCCCGGGCCTTGTACACACCGCCCGTCACGTCACGAAAGTCGGTAACACCCGAAGCCGGTGGCCCAACCCCTTGTGGGAGGGAGCTGTCGAAGGTGGGACTGGCGATTGGGACGAAGTCGTAACAAGGTAGCCGTACCGGAAGGTGCGGCTGGATCACCTCCTTTCTAAGGAGCATCTAGATTCCGCAAGGAATCCAGAGCCACTACGCCGGCAAATGTTCGGCGGTGGTTAGCTCATGGGTGGAACGTTGACTATTCGGCACGGTTGGCTGGTTTTCGTAAGTACTGCTTCGGCGTGGAAAGCGTAAACGGGTTGATTGTGTCGGGCACGCTGTTGGGTATCTGAAGGTACGGCCGTAAAGGTCGTCCTTCGGTTGCCGGCCCCAGTGCACTCGTTCTTCGGAACGGGGTGATGGGTGGCTGGTCGTTGTTTGAGAACTGCACAGTGGACGCGAGCATCTGTGGCCAAGTTTTTAAGGGCGCACGGTGGATGCCTTGGCACTAGGAACCGATGAAGGACGTGGGAGGCCACGATAGTCCCCGGGGAGCTGTCAACCAAGCTTTGATCCGGGGGTTTCCGAATGGGGAAACCCGGCAGTCGTCATGGGCTGTCACCCGCTGCTGAACACATAGGCAGTGTGGAGGGAACGAGGGGAAGTGAAACATCTCAGTACCCTCAGGAAGAGAAAACAACCGTGATTCCGGGAGTAGTGGCGAGCGAAACTGGATCAGGCCAAACCGTATGCGTGTGATACCCGGCAGGGGTTGCGCATGCGGGGTTGTGGGATCTCTTTTTCATGGTCTGCCGGCCATGAGACGAGTCAGAAACCGTTGATGTAGGCGAAGGACATGCGAAAGGTCCGGCGTAGAGGGTAAGACCCCCGTAGCTGAAACATCAACGGCTCGTTTAAGAGACACCCAAGTAGCACGGGGCCCGAGAAATCCCGTGTGAATCTGGCGGGACCACCCGTTAAGCCTAAATATTCCCTAGTGACCGATAGCGGATAGTACCGTGAGGGAATGGTGAAAAGTACCGCGGGAGCGGAGTGAAATAGTACCTGAAACCGTGTGCCTACAAGCCGTGGGAGCGTCGCGCATCGAGTTTACTCGGTGCGTCGTGACTGCGTGCCTTTTGAAGAATGAGCCTGCGAGTTTGCGGTGTGTTGCGAGGTTAACCCGTGTGGGGAAGCCGTAGCGAAAGCGAGTCCGAATAGGGCGATTTAGTAGCGCGCTCAAGACCCGAAGCGGAGTGATCTAGCCATGGGCAGGTTGAAGCGGAGGTAAGACTTCGTGGAGGACCGAACCCACCAGGGTTGAAAACCTGGGGGATGACCTGTGGTTAGGGGTGAAAGGCCAATCAAACTCCGTGATAGCTGGTTCTCCCCGAAATGCATTTAGGTGCAGCGTCGTGTGTTTCTTGCCGGAGGTAGAGCACTGGATAGGCGATGGGCCCTACCGGGTTACTGACCTTAGCCAAACTCCGAATGCCGGTAAGTGAGAGCACGGCAGTGAGACTGTGGGGGATAAGCTCCATGGTCGAGAGGGAAACAGCCCAGAGCATCGACTAAGGCCCCTAAGCGTACGCTAAGTGGGAAAGGATGTGGAGTCGCAGAGACAACCAGGAGGTTGGCTTAGAAGCAGCCACCCTTGAAAGAGTGCGTAATAGCTCACTGGTCAAGTGATTCCGCGCCGACAATGTAGCGGGGCTCAAGCGTACCGCCGAAGTCGTGTCATTCCAGCATGTACCCCCAACGGGGGCTGGGATGGGTAGGGGAGCGTCGTGTGCCGGGTGAAGCAGCCGCGGAAGCGAGTTGTGGACGGTTCACGAGTGAGAATGCAGGCATGAGTAGCGATACACACGTGAGAAACGTGTGCGCCGATTGACTAAGGGTTCCTGGGTCAAGCTGATCTGCCCAGGGTAAGTCGGGACCTAAGGCGAGGCCGACAGGCGTAGTCGATGGACAACCGGTTGATATTCCGGTACCCGCTTTGAAACGCCCAGTACTGAATCAGGCGATGCTAAGTCCGTGAAGCCGGCCCGATCTCTTCGGAGTTGAGGGTAGTGGTGGAGCCGATGAACCAGACTTGTAGTAGGTAAGCGATGGGGTGACGCAGGAAGGTAGTCCAGCCCGGGCGGTGGTAGTCCCGGGGTAAGGGTGTAGGCCGTGTGGTAGGTAAATCCGTCACACATTAAGGCTGAGACCTGATGCCGAGCCGATTGTGGTGAAGTGGATGATCCTATGCTGTCGAGAAAAGCCTCTAGCGAGTTTCATGGCGGCCCGTACCCTAAACCGACTCAGGTGGTCAGGTAGAGAATACCGAGGCGTTCGGGTGAACTATGGTTAAGGAACTCGGCAAAATGCCCCCGTAACTTCGGGAGAAGGGGGGCCATCACTGGTGATCCGATTTACTCGGTGAGCTGGGGGTGGCCGCAGAGACCAGCGAGAAGCGACTGTTTACTAAAAACACAGGTCCGTGCGAAGCCGTAAGGCGATGTATACGGACTGACGCCTGCCCGGTGCTGGAACGTTAAGGGGACCGGTTAGCTGACTTTCGGGTCGGCGAAGCTGAGAACTTAAGCGCCAGTAAACGGCGGTGGTAACTATAACCATCCTAAGGTAGCGAAATTCCTTGTCGGGTAAGTTCCGACCTGCACGAATGGCGTAACGACTTCTCGACTGTCTCAACCATAGGCCCGGTGAAATTGCACTACGAGTAAAGATGCTCGTTTCGCGCAGCAGGACGGAAAGACCCCGGGACCTTTACTATAGTTTGATATTGGTGTTCGGTTCGGCTTGTGTAGGATAGGTGGGAGACTTTGAAGCGGCCACGCCAGTGGTTGTGGAGTCGTCGTTGAAATACCACTCTGGTCGTGCTGGATGTCTAACCTGGGTCCGTGATCCGGATCAGGGACAGTGTCTGATGGGTAGTTTAACTGGGGCGGTTGCCTCCTAAAGAGTAACGGAGGCGCCCAAAGGTTCCCTCAGCCTGGTTGGCAATCAGGTGTTGAGTGTAAGTGCACAAGGGAGCTTGACTGTGAGACCGACGGGTCGAGCAGGGACGAAAGTCGGGACTAGTGATCCGGCAGTGGCTTGTGGAAGCGCTGTCGCTCAACGGATAAAAGGTACCCCGGGGATAACAGGCTGATCTTCCCCAAGAGTCCATATCGACGGGATGGTTTGGCACCTCGATGTCGGCTCGTCGCATCCTGGGGCTGGAGTCGGTCCCAAGGGTTGGGCTGTTCGCCCATTAAAGCGGTACGCGAGCTGGGTTTAGAACGTCGTGAGACAGTTCGGTCCCTATCCGCTGTGCGCGTAGGAATATTGAGAAGGGCTGTCCCTAGTACGAGAGGACCGGGACGGACGAACCTCTGGTGTGCCAGTTGTCCTGCCAAGGGCATGGCTGGTTGGCTACGTTCGGAAAGGATAACCGCTGAAAGCATCTAAGCGGGAAGCCTGCTTCGAGATGAGTATTCCCACCCTCTTGAGGGGTTAAGGCTCCCAGTAGACGACTGGGTTGATAGGCCAGATGTGGAAGCCCGGTAACGGGTGGAGCTGACTGGTACTAATAGGCCGAGGGCTTGTCCTCAGTTGCTCGCGTCCACTGTGTTAGTTCTGAAATAACGAACGGCCGTGTTTTTATCCGGTGTTGGTTAATTTCATAGTGTTTCGGTGGTCATTGCGTTAGGGAAACGCCCGGTTACATTCCGAACCCGGAAGCTAAGCCTTTCAGCGCCGATGGTACTGCAGGGGGGACCCTGTGGGAGAGTAGGACGCCGCCGAACAATCATTGTGGAAAAGCCCCGTGCCCTTGTGGCACGGGGCTTTTCTGCGTTCCGGACCAGAACCAATCAAAACTGAGTCCGCTTCATGGCGTGCACTCGGTTTCCGACGGGCGGTGCTGCTACAGACGCCCTGCTGCCTTGAGAGCCAAGTAGGCGTCGGCAACGGCAGGCGCCAGATGCTCCGGTGTCGCATCGACGACGACCACGCCATGACGCTGGAGCTGGTCCGCAGTGCGACGCCGGCGTGCCTGAGCCTGGGCTCCGGCAGCCGCTTCATAGACCGCGTCCACTGTGCCCCTTGCCTTGGCCATCTTCTCGACATGCGGGTCGTTCACGGCCGCCAGCAGCACTGTGTGGCGTTGGGTGAGGCTGGGCAGGACGGGCAGCAGGCCTTCTTCTATGGGCGCCGCATCGAGGCTTGTCAGAAGCACGATCAGAGAATGGCGAGGCGCGCTCACCAGAGCTGTGGCAGCGAGACCCCGCGAATCCGTCTCCACGAGCTCCGGTTCAAGCGGTGCCATTGCATTGACCATCGCCGAGAGGACTTCCCCGGCTCCCCTGCCCTGGACCCGTGCGCGAACGTGGCGGTCATAGGCGAGCATGTCGACGCGGTCGCCGGCGCGAGCGGCGAGAGCGGTGAGAAGTAGCGTCGCATCCATGGCGGCGTCTAGCCGTGGCACGTCCCCGACCCGACCTGCCGAGGTACGGCCCGTATCGAGGACCACGAGGATGTGCCGGTCCCGCTCGGGGCGCCAGGTCCGCAGGGCGACGCCGGTCTGTCGTGCGGTGGCCCGCCAGTCGATCGAGCGGACGTCGTCGCCGGGAACGTAGGGCCGCAGACTGTCGAATTCCGTGCCCTCGCCACGGCTGAGGACGCTGGTGGGACCGTCGAGCTCACGCAGTCTGGCGAGTCGGGAGGGAAGATGCTTTCGGCTCGTGAACGGTGGCAGGACCCTGACGGTCCAGGGGACCTGATGACTTCCTTGGCGTGCAGCGAGCCCCATCGGGCCGTAGGAGCGGATAGTGACCCCCTCGGCCCGCCGGTCGCCGCGACGAGTGGGGCGTAGGAAAGTGGTGATGCGTCGTCGTTCGCCGGGTGGAACGGTCAGTTTGTGTCGGGACGCGGACTGCTCCGTCCCGCGGTGCCAGCTGCTGGGAGGCCAGGCGTCACGAAGGTTCGCCCGCAGACGACGACCGGAGGGGTTGACTACGGTGAGTTGCACTTCCGCAACGTCACCAAGTCGAACTGTTGTATCACCGGATCGGGTGAACTGAAGCGAGCGCACTGGCGCTGCCAGGGCGTAGTCGCACACAATTGCCAGTGAGAGCGGGACATTGACCGCGAGCATGCCCGTCCAGCTCGGGGCCAGGATCCCTACAGGGAGTGACCCCAGAGCCGCGAGCAGCGCGGTGCGTCCGGTGAGGGCCACAGGTCACCGCCTCATCGGGGTACGGGGACGTGGGCGAGGACAGCGGTGATGACGGAGTCGGGGGTGACTCCCTCCATCTCCGCCTCGGGCCGCAGGTGGATGCGATGCCGGAGTGTGGGGAGGGCCAGGGCTTTCACGTCGTCCGGGATGACATAGTCGCGGCCGGTGAGCCAGGCCCAGGCGCGGGCGGTGGAGAGCAGGGCGGTGGCTCCTCGGGGAGAGACCCCGAGGGAGAGCGAGGGGGATTCACGCGTGGCTCGGCAGATATCTACGACGTAGCCGGCGATCTCGGGGGAGACGGTGGTCTTGGCGACGGCGGTGCGAGCGGCCTCCAGGTCGGCGGGACCGGCTACCGGGCGTATCCCCGCTGCACGCAGATCGCGGGGGTCGAAGCCGTCGGCATGGCGGGTGAGGACATTGATCTCGTCATCGCGCGACGGCAGAGGAACCGTCAGTTTCAGCAGGAACCGGTCCAGTTGGGCTTCGGGAAGCGGGTAGGTGCCTTCGTACTCGACGGGATTCTGAGTGGCGGCGACGAGGAAGGGGTCGGGAAGGGGGCGGGGCGTGCCGTCGACCGTGACCTGACGTTCCTCCATCGCCTCCAGGAGTGAGGCCTGTGTCTTGGGAGGCGTCCGGTTGATTTCGTCGGCGAGCAGGAGGTGGGTGAAGACCGGCCCCGGCTGGAAGGAGAACTCGGCGGTGCGGGCGTCATAGACGAGTGAGCCGGTGACGTCGCTGGGCATCAGGTCGGGCGTGAACTGGACGCGTTTGGTGTCGAGTTCGAGCGACGCCGCGAGGGCTCGGACCAAGAGGGTCTTGGCGACGCCCGGGACACCTTCGAGTAGTACGTGCCCTCGGCAGAGCAGCGCCACGACGAGACCGGTGACCGCCGGGTCTTGGCCGACCACGGCCTTGGCGATCTCGGAGCGCAGGGCTTCCAGGGAAGCGCGGGCTGTCTCGTCGCTGCTGACGGTCTCGGTTGTCCCGGCGGGCACTGAGGGCGGGGCGCTCATGAGGTACGGACCTCTCTTTCCAGGGTGTCGAGTTGGTCTGCCAGAAGAACGAGAGCGGTGTCGTCGGACGGGGCCGGCCCGAAGAGGAGTTCCTGGGGTCCGTTGCCAGTCGCGCCGAGGCGTGCGGAGAGAGCAGGGAGGAGTGTTGCGGGGGAGTGGGCGTCCTTGGGGGAGACGCCCACGAGGGGTGCTATGCGCGCGCGGGTGGCGTGTCGCAGGGAGGCGGCGGCTCGGTCGCGGGCATTGGCCCTGCGGTTGAGGCGGGCGCGCCCCTCGGCGGCTTCGGAGGCGCGGATTGCCACGGGCAGTCGTTCGGCGACCACTGGGCCCAGGCGACGTGCCCGCCAGATGGCGGCAAGCACTGCGGCGAACGCGAGTTGCAGAGTGCCCCACAGCCAGCCGGACGGGATCAGATCGATGAAGCCGCTTTCGCCGTCCGCGGTGTCGCCCTCCGTACTGCCGCCATGGTCACGGGTGTTGCCGATGGCGGCGGAGGGATCAGCAAGTGAGGGGAGGTACCAGACCAGATGAGGGCGGGAACCGAGGAGTTGAAGGGCCAGGGCAGCGTTGCCCTGGTTGTCCAGACGTTCGTTGTGGAGGAGGTCGGGGGAGCCGAGGAGCACGGTGTCACCCGCTCCGGACTGCTGGAGGAGCAGCGAGGCCAAGCCGTCGGCCGGGTAGCAGGTGAGGGCGTCGAGGTCCTCGGACAGGTAGCGGTAGCCACCCGTTTCGGCGTCGCCGGCTTGCCGGGCGGCGGCCATGGGGCATTGCGGGGGGCGTGCGGTGACGGGGCGGGTGGATTCTGCTCGGACGCCGGGAGCCAGTTGTCGGCGTACAAGTGAACGTGCATCACCGCGTACGGATGAAAGTGCACCGTTCTTGATGCGGTGAAGCGGGTGCCGCGGGAGTCTGCTGTCGTCTGTTCAGGGTCGGCGGAGGGCGGCGAGGGTGGTTCTGGATCCGCATCGCTGGTTGGAGTTGAGGCGGTTTCGCGGTCTGTATGAGTCCGGTGCGATGAGCTTGCGGCAGATCGCGAAGGAGACCGGGCTGAACCGTCGTACGGTCGGCAAGTACTTGTCGGGCGAGTCGCCGGTCGCGCCGCCGCGGCGGGCTTCCAACGGTCAGCCGTACCAGCGGGTGGTGGACGAGGTCGCGCCGTTGATCGACGCGATGCTGCGGGCCGAGATCCTGCTCAAGGGTGCGGTGATCCACGAACGCCTGGTGGCGGAGTACGGGTTCACGATCAACTACCAGCGCGTCAAGATCTACTTGCAGGAGGCCCGGCCCCGTATCGCGGAGGAACTGGGCATCAGCCCGAGTGAGCTGGCGGGGCTGCACCGCCGGTTCGAGGTGGTGCCAGGGGCCCAGGCGCAGGTCGACTGGGGTGACGAGGGCAAGATCCTCGCTCACGTGGGCATCCCGAAGGTCTACTCGTTCCACATGACGTTGTCCTACTCGCGTGATCCGTTCTGCTGCTTCACCACCAGCCAGGACCTGGCCACCTTCTTCGACTGCCACCGTCAGGGGTTCGCGCACTTCGGCGGGGTGCCGATGTCGATCGTCTACGACCGCACGAAAACGGTGGTCCGTCGGCATGTCGCACCAGGTGAGGCGGTCCCACTGCATCCCGAGGCCGTCGCGTTCGCCGGGCATTACGACTTTGATCCCGACGTGCTTGCCGCCTACCGGCCCACGGGGAAAGGCCGGGTCGAGCGGCAGGTGCTGATCGTCCGCGATCACGTCCTGGCCGGACGCGCCTTCTCCTCCATCGAGGAAATGAACGCCGCGTTCACCGCCTGGGTTCCGATGCGGCGGGCGAAGGTCCACGGCACCCATGGCGAGGTCATCGGCCTGCGGGCGGTCCGCGACCACGTGGCCCTGAGGCCGCTGCCGCAGACGCCTTATGTGGTCACGCAGCGGCACCTTCGCTACGTCGGCAAGGACTGCCTCGTCGCCTTCGACGCGAACCTCTACTCGGTGCCGGCCCGCAGGGTCCGCCCTCGCCAGCTGGTCGAGGTCAGGGCCACGAAGTCCCAGATCATGCTGCATGCCACCGTCCCCGGTCACAGTGGCGAGACCCTGCTGGCCACCCATCCGCGGGCGGTCGGCCGGGGCGCCCGCATCGTGGATGAGAAGCACTGGGACGGTCTGCCCACGGGATCCGGCCGCCGCGTCACAGCCGGCGATGGGAGCCTGCCCCGGGCCCGCCGGCAGAACACAGGACCCGAATCCGGGCCGCTGGCGGCCCTGCTGAACCGGACCGCGGTCACCCAGGTCGAGGTCGGCCGTCGGCCCCTGTCGGTCTATGACGAGCTGACCGGCACCCGCCCCTTCACCACCAAGCCGAGCACGAGGGAAACGTCTTGAACGAGTTGGTCTCCACCCGCATCCGCAACACGGCCGGCAAGCTGGGACTGCCCCACCTGGCCGACGCCCTGACTCAGTACGCTCAGCGGGCTGACGAGGCCAAGATGGGCTACCTCGACTTCATCGACCTGGTCCTCTCCGAAGAGCTCGCGGTCCGTGAAGATCGCCGCTTCCGCACCGGCCTGCGGATCTCGAAGCTCCCGCACCACAAAACGCTGGACGACTACGACTTCTCGTTCCAGCCCGAGCTCGACCCACGCAAGGTCAAGGACCTTGCCACTCTCTCCTTCATCGAGGCCAAGGCCAACGCAGCTCTGCTCGGGCCGCCGGGAGTGGGCAAGACACACATCGCCGTCGCTCTCGCGGTCGCGGCCTGCCGGGCCGGATACTCGATCTACTTCACCAGCCTCGACGACATGGTCCGCAACCTCAAGACCGCCGAGGCCGCCGGGCGGCTGAGCAGCAAGCTCGGCAGCTACCTCCGACCGGCTGTCCTCGTGGTCGACGAGGTGGGCTACCAGCCCCTCGAACGCGCCGAGGCCAACCTGGTCTTCCAGGTGATCTCAAAGCGCTACGAAAAGGGCTCGATCATCCTGACTTCGAACAAAACCTTCAGCGAATGGGGACAAGTGTTCGGCGACGAGGTCCTGGCCACCGCCATCCTCGACCGCCTCCTGCACCACTGCGACGTGATCTCCATCAACGGCCCCAGTTACCGGCTCAAGAACCGGCTCGCTGCCATCGAGCGAGACCAGGAAAGCGCAGCCTGACAACGACCTGGTCGACAATGAGCGCATGGACGTCCCTGAGCTGCTCGAATCAGCTTCCCTGCTGGTTCCGGAAGAGACCGCCACCGAGAACGACATCACGGTGCGAGATATCTGGGACTACCTCGTCCACGACGAGTGGGAGATCGCCCTGGGCCTGCTGGAGGAGCTCGGGGACGGTCGCTCGCTCCCTCTGGCGTTTTGGGAGAAGCTCGCCAAAGCGGCTGAGCAGCTCCGGCTTGAGCGGAGCGCGGCTTGGTGCCATTGGCGTTGCTCCGAGATCCGCAACGGCGTGATCCGGGCGGGTCTGACGCTCCGTCCTGCCGCCGAGGCGCGACGCACGACGCCAATCTCCGGCGCCGGTGTTCTGCGACCCATGTGGGACACCGGACACCTCTCACCCACCGGTGAACGTGCGGTGAGCATCGCCTCGCTCTGGGTTGAGAACATGCCCGTTCTCGAGCCCGGCGGCCGAGCCACGGTTCGCCTCGTGCCCCTCACCCCCTCCCACTGGACGCACGTCCGGCCCGGCCAGCAGATAACCATGCACGAGGACCGAACTGTGGCCGGCACCGCAGTCATCCTGGAAGTTCACCGCCCTGCCACCGTCATGCCCTCGCGATGACGTGACTGGCTCACAGCCTCCCTGCTGGTGCACGTATCTCCGTACTTGGTGGAGCACTCACAGGAGTACGCCGACACCAGTGCGCCTACGGAGTTCGGACCCGCACCAAGAATGACTGTGCGACCGGGGGCGGCGGTGATCGCGGCGTGGAGTGCGTTCTGCTGGTACGGCGTCAGCAGGTTGGGGCCGGTGACGAGGAGCGTGGTGTCGGGACCGGCCGCGGATGCCGCGGCCTGGAGTGTGGTCACGACACGGACGGAGACGCCGCGGTCCTTGAGGAGTTCGGCGACGGCCCTGCTGCCGTAGCGGTCTGCGGAGCGGGGGTCGAGGCGACCGTGCTGGTCCCCCGAGCGGGTGGCTGCCAGGGCGATGCCGGCGACGACGAGCAGGAGGACGGCGAGCAGCACTCCACGGGTGCGGATCCACACCTGGCGGGGGGTGGGGGAGGCCGAAGTCGAAGGGTTGGTGACCGCGGTCATTCGGCAGCTCCCCGGAGCGTGCCGGTGAGTTCCGGTGTGGCGGACTCGATGTCGAGGTCCAGGGTGAGCAGTGCCAGATATGCCGGCTGGTCCGTCGTGCGGCCACCGTATGTCACGTCGTCGAACTCCCGGGCGGCCGCACGGAGCCGCGTGGCGTGTGCGGGGAGCGTGCGGCCTGCCTGCGCGGCGGCTTCATCGGCGGTGCGCCCCGGGCGGGGATCGAGCAGGGCGCGCTCCTCGAGGGAGCGGACGATGGCGCGCATCCGTTCCTGGACCGCTTGGTTCCAGCGGCCTGCGGCGGCGTGGGCCTCGGCGGCGGTGCGGTGGTCCGCGGTGGTGCGGGGGCCGTCGCCGAAGAGGGCGTCCGCCGGACGGATGCTGCGTTGCGGGGTGCCCAGCCGCCACCAGAGCGCGGCGAGCGGAGCGACGACGATCAGGACGAGCGCGATCAGTCCGAGCGGGCCGCCCGGTGCGGCGCCGGACGCCGAAGAGAGCAGATCGCCGATCCAGGTCCAGAGGTGGTCGAGGGCCCGGGCGAGAGGGTTCGGGTCGTTCTCGTGGTACATCGGTTTGGAAAGCTCGTGCTGTGCGGCCTCACGGGCCGGCACCCGCGGGGTGTCCACGGGTATGTCGCCGCTCGCCCGCATCAGCCGTGCTGTCATCGTGGCCCCCGCCCCCGACACGGTGTCAGCTCCTGTTGTCGTAACCCGGCAGTCCGGCTGCCCTGGCAAGTTCGAGGTCGAGCGCTTCACGTCGGATGCGCTGATCCACGTAGAGCAGCGCCATGACTCCGGCGGAGAGCGGATAGGTGATCGTCGCGATGACCACGTCACCGATGGCGGAGATGATCAGGAACGGCCAGCCGAAGCCGGTGGCTCCTTCGGTGAGGAAGGAGCTCAGACCGCCGTCGTCCACGGCCAGGGCGACGAGGCCGAACGGGATGCCGATCACCAGCATCACGATGAGCGTCAGCAGCCAGGTGAGGGCGAGGATGCCGAATGTCCGCCACCAGGCACCCCGGACCAGCTTGGCGGAGCGCCGCATCGATGCGGTGATCGACTGCCGCTCCAGCATCAGTGCCGGGGAGGCGAGACAGAAGCGGACCATCAGCCAGAGGAACACGCCGACCGCGGCGAGAAGCCCGATGAAGGCGAGTCCGACACCTGCGGTGTCGCCGATCAGGAAGCCCGGGAGGAGACCCGCGGTCATGATGGCTCCGGCCATGACGGCGAGCAGGAGTGTCAGACCGAGCAGCGGGAACAGCCGGGGCCGGGCCTCGGCCCAGGCGTCGGAGAGCGTTACGGAACGGCCCAGCACCGATCGGCTGATCACCACGGTCAGTACCGCGGTGGTGAAGATCGTGGCGAGCATCGAGATGAGCAGGGGAGGGGCGCTGTTGAGCAAGCTGTAGCGGAGCGATTCGGTGGCCTGGCGCAGAGCTTCCGCGCCGGTGGCGTTCCGGTCGACCGACGGGGGCTCCGGCAGCAGATACCGCTGCACGAGGAGGATCGCTGTCTGGGCGATCACGGAAACGGCGAGGGTGATGCCGAGGACCGTGCGCCAGTGCGCGCGCATGGTGGAAACGGCGCCGTCCAGGATCTCGCCGACGCCCAGCGGCCGGAGCGGGATGACGCCGGGCTTTGCCGCGGCCGGCGGGCGGCCCCAGCCGGGGCCGTACGGGGAGGCACCCGGGCCGGGTGGCGGAGGAGGCACGCCGGGGCCGGTTCCGGAATTGCTCGGCGGGGACCACTGGCCTGCGGGCGGCTGCGTGGAAGACCACTTTCCCGCAGGTCCGCTGCCGTCGACGGGCTCGGAAGGCCGGGGAACTCCCGCCTCCTGGCCGTCGGAGGGGGCAGATCCGGGCGAGGCCCAGCCCGGAGTGTCGTTCATTCTCGCTCCTTCACGGTCCTGACCGCGCATCGGGGCGTCAGGTTGGCAGCCATCGTGCCACGCGTCGCACCTGTCCGGGCCTGGCGCTGCATCTCCTTCGTTCCTTCATGCGCGGGCGGGTCACCGGGCAGACTGGGCGGATGGCTGATCAGGACGCGCAATCGCAGGTGGGCAGCGAACCCGCCGCGCTTTCCGTACTTCGCTGGGACGAGCCTCCGGAAGGTCCCGTGCTGGTGCTTCTCGACCAGAGGCGGCTGCCCGCGGAGGAGGCCGAACTGGTGTGTACCGATGTGCCGGCGCTGGTGGAGGCGATCCGGACACTGGCGGTGCGGGGAGCACCGCTGCTGGGCATCGCGGGGGCCTATGGGGTGGCTCTGGCCGCTGTGCGGGGCTATGACGTGGCGGAGGCCGCCGGGCTGCTGGAGCGGGCGCGGCCCACCGCGGTGAACCTCGGGTACGGCGTGAGGCGGGCCGCCGGGGCTTACTGGGCGGCCGTCGAGAAGGGGGCGGACGCGGAGCGGGCGGCGGCGGTGGCGCTGAAGGAGGCCAGGACGCTTCACGCGGAGGACGCCTCGGCCAGTCGGCGCATGGCCGGGTTCGGGCTTGCGCTCCTGGACGAGCTGCTTCCCGGCGGTGGGCATCAGCTGCTGACCCACTGCAACAGCGGTGCGCTCGTCTCGGGTGGCGAGGGGACCGCCTTCGCGGTGGCGCTCGCCGCGCACCGGGCGGGCCGGCTCAGGCGGCTGTGGGTGGATGAGACCCGACCGCTGCTGCAGGGTGCCCGGCTGACCGCGTTCGAGGCGGCGCGCAACGGCATGTCGTACAGCCTGCTCACGGACAACGCGGCGGGGTCACTGTTCGCGGCGGGGGAGGTGGATGCCGTGCTCATCGGGGCGGACCGCATCGCGGCGGACGGATCCGTGGCCAACAAGGTGGGGAGTTATCCGCTGGCGGTCCTTGCCAAATACCACCACGTACCGTTCATTGTGGTGGCACCGACCACGACCGTGGATCTGCACACTGCGGACGGGGGGTCGATCACCGTGGAGCAGCGACCGGGACGAGAGGTGACCGAGCTCACATTCGCACAGCATGGGGTGGCCGGTGAGGAGACGGGCGGAGTGCTCGTGGCGCCGGTGGGCACCCCGTCGTACAACCCCGCCTTCGACATCACGCCGCCGGAACTGGTGACGGCGATCGTCACGGAAGAGGGCGTAATCTCCCCGGTCACGGGGGTCGGACTGGCAGAGCTGTGTGCCAGATCATCGCAGGTAACGATTAGCTAATGGGATGATGTCGTTTATGAAGGGACGCGTCCTTGTCGTCGACGACGACACCGCACTGGCCGAGATGCTCGGGATTGTGCTGCGTGGTGAGGGGTTCGAGCCGTCGTTCGTAGCGGACGGCGACAAGGCACTTGCTGCATTTCGTGAGGCAAAGCCGGACCTGGTGCTGCTGGATCTCATGCTGCCCGGTAGGGACGGCATCGAGGTCTGCAGGCTGATCAGGGCCGAGTCCGGTGTGCCGATCGTCATGCTCACTGCCAAGAGCGACACGGTTGACGTGGTGGTGGGCCTGGAGTCCGGGGCCGACGACTACATCGTCAAGCCGTTCAAACCTAAGGAGTTGGTTGCCCGGATCAGGGCACGTTTGCGGAGGTCCGAGGAGCCGGCGCCGGAACAGCTGACCATCGGGGATCTGGTCATAGATGTCGCCGGGCACTCGGTGAAGCGGGACGGGCAGTCCATCGCCCTGACGCCGCTGGAGTTCGACCTGCTGGTCGCGCTTGCCCGTAAACCGTGGCAGGTCTTCACCCGTGAGGTACTCCTCGAGCAGGTCTGGGGCTACCGTCACGCCGCTGACACCCGTCTGGTGAATGTGCATGTCCAGCGCCTGCGCTCCAAGGTCGAGAAGGACCCGGAGCGGCCGGAGATCGTGGTGACCGTCCGAGGTGTCGGTTACAAGGCCGGACCGAGCTGACATGTCCCTGGGCAGCACTGCTCCGAAGCCCGGGGAGCCGGGAGTCCGTGCGGAGCGGGCTGCCGGTTCAGGGCACACGTCATCTCCGGTCGGGCGCTTCCTGCAGGGCGGCCGGTTGTTCCAGGACCGGGCGCCCGGCGGGCCGGTGCCGCGGCTGCTGATGCGCTGGGTACGGCGTCCGCTGCTGCCCGCAGTACGGCTGTGGCGGCGCAATCTCCAGCTGCGCGTCGTCGCGGGCACGCTGCTGATGTCGCTCGGTGTGGTGCTGCTGCTCGGCCTCGTCGTGATCGGACAGGTGCGCAACGGCCTGCTGGACGCGAAGGGCAAGGCCGCCCAGACCCAGGCCGCGGGCGGGTTCGCGGCTGCCCAGGAGAAGGCGAACGCACCGGTCACCCCCACGGGCCAGGGCGACGACTCGGCGGACGGCACGACGGCCAACAACTCCTGGCGGACCGAGCTCGTCGACCAGCTGGCCAGTGGCGGGAAGAACGCCTTCAACGTGGTGGCGCTCAGCGCCGACGAGGGATCCCGCGCGCCCCGTGGCTCGGGCAGCGTCGAGGCGGCGAGCATTCCGCAGAGTCTGCGGGAGTCGGTGAACAAGGGCCCGGGTGCCTTCCAGACGTACTCCCTGATCCAGTACGAGAACGGGCAGGAGTCGCAGCCCGGTCTCGTCGTGGGCAAGCGTCTCTACGACATCGAGCGCAACCCGTACCAGCTCTACTACGTCTTCCCGCTGACGCAGGAGGAGAAGTCCCTGACCCTGGTCAAGGGCACGCTGGCGACCGCGGGCCTGTTCGTGGTCGTACTGCTCGGGGCCATCGCATGGTTCGTGGTGCGCCAGGTCGTCACACCGGTGCGCATGGCGGCGGGAATCGCCGAGCGGCTCTCCGCCGGCCGGCTGCAGGAGCGGATGAAGGTCACCGGTGAGGACGACATCGCCCGGCTCGGTGAGGCCTTCAACAAGATGGCGCAGAACCTTCAGCTGAAGATTCAGCAGCTGGAGGAGCTCTCCCGGATGCAGCGGCGCTTCGTCTCGGACGTCTCGCACGAGCTGCGGACGCCGTTGACGACGGTACGGATGGCCGCCGATGTCATCCACGAGGCACGCGTCGATTTCGACCCCGTCACGGCCCGCTCCGCGGAACTGCTGGGGGACCAGCTCGACCGGTTCGAGTCGCTGCTCTCCGATCTGCTGGAGATCAGCCGGTTCGACGCGGGCGCCGCGGCGCTGGAGGCGGAGCCGATAGACCTCCGGCAGGTCGTGCGGCGGGTGATCGGCGGTGCCGAGCCCCTGGCCGAGCGCAAGGGCACCCGGATCCGGGTGGTCGGCGACGAGCAGCCGGTGATCGCGGAGGCCGACGCGCGCCGTGTCGAGAGGGTTCTGCGCAACCTGGTCGTCAACGCCGTCGAGCACGGCGAGGGACGCGATGTCGTGGTGCGGATGGGGGTGGCGGGCGGAGCTGTCGCCGTGGCCGTCCGGGACTACGGCGTGGGACTGAAGCCCGGCGAGGCGACCCGGGTGTTCAACCGTTTCTGGCGGGCCGACCCGGCCCGCGCACGGACGACCGGCGGCACCGGCCTCGGGCTGTCCATCGCCGTCGAGGACGCACGGCTGCACGGCGGCTGGCTGCAGGCCTGGGGCGAGCCCGGTGGCGGCTCACAGTTCCGGCTGACGCTGCCGCGTACGGCGGACGAGCCGCTGCGCGGTTCGCCGATACCGCTGGAGCCCGAGGACTCACGGCGCAACCGTGAGAACCGGGAGCGGGCCGCAGCCGCTCCCGTCACGGGCAGCGAGCACCGGCTGATGGCCGTGCCCTCCCAGCCGGCCGGCACGGACCGTTCATCGTTGCCCGTTCCGGCCCGGGCCCCCGTGCCCGCACGGACCGCACCGGCCTCGGTGCACCCGGCGGCACTGCCGGGCAACGGTGCGCGCGTGGTGCCGCGCCCCGCGGAGGACCGGCCGGGCAGCCACAACGACTCTCCGGGGCAGCAGCCGGGGCGGGAGGACACGACTCGTGGGTGACCGTCGTCAGGGCGGCCGTGGACGTGCGGCGGGGCTGACCGTGCTGCTGGGATGCGGTGCGCTGCTCCTGTCCGCGTGCGGCTCGATGCCCGTGACCGGTGACGTCAAGGCTGTGGACGCTTCACAGCCCGGTGACTCCCAGGTGCAGGTGTACGCGGTCGCGCCGCGTGACGGTGCCACCCCGAACGAGGTGGTCGACGGCTTCCTGGAGTCGATGACCAGCGACGACTCCGATTTCCGGACGACGCGCAAGTACCTCACCAAGGAGGCGTCGAGGAGCTGGAGGCCGAGCGCGAACACCACCGTGCTGGCCAAGGCGCCGAACCGGAGCGACCGCCCGGTCCATGAGAGCGACCGCAGCACCGACGCGGTCGGCTACACGCTGTCCGGCGAGAAGGTGGGGACGGTCGACGAGCAGAACGCGTATCAGCCGCTGGCCCCCACGGACTACTCCCGCACTCTTCACCTGGTGCGGCAGAAGGGGCCGGAGGGCAAGGAGTGGCGCATCGACATCGTGCCGGACGGCCTGGTGCTCGGGCAGTCGGACTTCAAGCGGCTCTACCGTTCCGTCAACAAGTTCTACTTCGCGACCGGGCGGTCCGAGGCGCAGTCCACGCTGGTCGCCGACCCCGTCTACATCCGTAACCGGACGGACCCGGTCACCGGTATGGACACGGTGACGCAGGCGGTCCGCAGCCTTCTGCGGGGCCCGACGGACTGGCTGAGGCCGGTGGTCGCATCCCGCTTCCCCGCAGGTACCGGTCTGCGCAAGGGGGTCACCTCGCTGACGCCCGACGACCGCAACGTCCTGAAGGTCCCGCTCAACAAGAAGGCGGACGGGGTCGGGCAGCGCGACTGCCGGATGATGGCCTCGCAGGTGCTCTTCACGCTCCGGGACCTGACATCCGCCCGCGTCGAGCAGGTGGAGCTGCTGCGCTCGGACGGCTCGCCGTTGTGCGTGCTCGGGGCGGATCAGGCGGAGGAGTACGCCCCCGACGGTTCGTCGGGGGGCCCCGACAGTCAGTACTTCGTCGATGACAAGGGGCATGTGCAGCGCATTCCGGGCAGCACCAAGGGCAGCGGTGAGCCGGAGCCGGTGGCCGGACCGTTCGGCAGCGGTTCGCTGCGGGTGAGCGCGGTCGGCGTGGCCCGGGACGAACAGACGGCGGCAGCGCTCTCGCAGCACGGGGACGCGCTCTACGTGTCCTCCATCGCCGCGGACGGTGAGCTTCCCGTTCCGGCGGTGACCAGCAAGGCCGCCCGTACCAAGGACCGGCTCACGGCACCCAGCTGGGACGGCCGGGGCGACCTGTGGGTCGCCGACCGGGACCCGGGCAATTCCAGGCTGCTGCGGCTGGCCGGCGGTGCGGGCAAGCCGCAGGAGGTCACGGTGCCGAGCCTGGGCGGCAGCCGGATCAAGGCGCTGAGGCTGTCCTCGGACGGGGTGCGTATCGCGTTGCTGCTGACGCGCGACGGCCGTACGACGCTGAACATCGGCCGGATCGAGCGGCAGGGGCCGCAGAGCGACGCGCAGGTTTCCGTGGTGGATCTGCGGCAGGCCGCGCCCCAGCTGGCGGATGTGACCGCCATGTCGTGGTCGGGCGGGAGCCGTCTCGTGGTGGTCGGCAAGGAGCAGGGTGGCGTGCAGCAGGTCCGCTATGTGCAGGCGGACGGCTCGACGCCCTCCTCGGGCGTACTGCCCGGGGTGAACCAGGTGCTGGCCATCGCCGCGGCGGACGACGAGCAGTTGCCGCTGATGGCGGACACGTTCGGCGACGGGATAGTGAAACTGCTGCCGGGCGACAACTGGCAGACGGTTCTGAAGGAAGGTTCGGCGCTGGTCTACCCGGGCTGACGTCGAGGGCGCCGCCCGCGCGGCCGGGCGTTGTCCACAGGGGTGGTCCGGCAGCTTCGGCGGGGGCACAGTGGAGTCATGCGCGGGTGGTGGCGGGAGATCACCGGACTGGTCCTGCCGGTGGCCTGCGGTGGCTGCGGCAGACCGCGGACCGGGCTGTGCGAGGAATGCGGCGCTCAGCTGTACGGCGCGGCGCCGCGCCGGGTGCGGCCCGATCCGGAGCCGGCCGGTCTGCCCGTGGTGCATGCCGCCGCCGGGTACGAGAACGCGGTACGGGCGGTGCTGCTGGCCCATAAGGAGCGCGGTGTGCTCGGCCTGGCGGGTGCACTTGGCAAGGCCCTGGCGGGTGCCGTGAGGGCCGGGGCGGGGCAGCCGCCGGACGGGAGACCCCTGCTGCTCGTGCCTGTGCCCTCCGCGCGCCGGGTCGTGGCCGCGCGCGGACATGATCCGGCGCGGAGGATCGCACGGGCGGCCGCGGCGGAGCTGCGGCGCGCAGGAACCCCGGCCGGGGTGGTCGCGGTGCTGAGGCAGCGGCGGCCGGTGGCGGACCAGTCGGGCCTCGGAGCCCGGGAGCGTCAGGCGAATCTGGCGGGCGCGCTGGCCGTGGTGGCCGGGGGTGAGCGGCTGCTTGCCGCCGGACGAGTGGTGCTGGTGGACGACCTGTTGACGACAGGGGCCTCGCTGGCCGAGGCGGCACGGGCGATCGGCGCGGCCGGTGGGCGGGAAATCGCTGGTTCACAGGGGTGCGCGGCGGCCGTAGTCGCAGCATCTCCGGCCGCCTTCGAAATAAACCGGAACTGGAACTGAACTTGCATCGTTGCAGGTAGTGAGTGGGTAGAACGACCTGAACGGAGGTACGTGCGAGTAGCGGGTGCCGACATCCCGCCGGGCAGGCTATGTTCGGTTGTGAGGAATGGTGAATGCCAGACCTCGGCGAATGCACCACCAGGTTTCGGGCAGGCGACCCACCGGTAGTTCAGAAACCGGAAATTCGGTGGGGTGGAGACCTTGCCGACGGGGGAGGAGGAGGTGGAAGTCACCGAGTCCGCGGCTCCGGCCACCACCGGAGCCTGGTGCAAAAGGGAGATGCTCCGCCGCTGAGCGGAGCGATCCGGGAACGGAGTTCTGCGTGGACATCGTCGTCAAGGGCCGCAAGACCGAGGTGCCCGAGCGGTTCCGCAAGCACGTGGCCGAGAAGCTGAAGCTGGACAAGATCCAGAAGTTCGACGGCAAGGTGATCAGCCTCGACGTGGAGGTGTCCAAGGAGCCGAATCCTCGTCAGGCAGACCGTTCCGACCGGGTGGAGATCACGCTCCGCTCGCGTGGACCGGTCATCAGGGCAGAAGCGGCCGCAGGCGACCCGTACGCAGCGCTGGACCTGGCCACAGGCAAGCTGGAGGCGCGGCTGCGCAAGCAGCACGACAAGCGCTACAGCCGCCGCGGCACGGGTCGTATCTCCGCTGCGGAGGTCGGTGAAATGGTGCCGGACGCGGCCTCGTTCAACGGCGACGGGGAACTGATCGCCGACGAAACGGCACAGCCCGTGCCCACCACCAGGATCGGCTCGCTCGAGGTACAGGGCGAAGGACCGCTGGTGATGCGCGAGAAGACGCACGTCGCGGCACCCATGGCGCTCGACCAGGCGCTCTACGAGATGGAGCTGGTCGGTCATGACTTCTATCTGTTCGTCGACTCCGAGACGAAGGAACCGAGTGTCGTCTACCGGCGGCATGCCTACGACTACGGTGTCATCCACCTGAGGACCGACCCGCTGGCCGCCGACGAGGCGGGCGGCGCGGGCGGTGCGCTCGGCGGCTGACGCCACCACTTCGGGGTGCCCCTGGAGCGTCTGTGCGCTCCCAGGGGCACCCGCGTGCCACCACAGGATCACCGCTCTGAGGTCCAGGCATGAAATCATGGCGGCCCAAGCCAATCGCTGTTCTGTGAACTGCCGTTGGCGGACAGTTTGTGAACTTCAGGCCGTGGCCTTCAGGGGGAGGAACGATGGCGGACACCTTCGGGCCCGTGCGCGATGCGAATGCTGCCGGCGATGCTGCCGGTGTCCATACCGGCGGTGACGAGGACGGTGGTTACCGCAAGGAGCCGATCCGGGTCCTAGTGGTCGACGACCACGCTCTCTTCCGCAGAGGTCTGGAGATCGTCCTCGCACAGGAGGAGGACATCCAGGTCGTCGGCGAGGCGGGGGACGGGGCGGAGGCCGTCGACAAGGCGGCCGATCTGCTGCCCGACATCGTGCTGATGGATGTCCGGATGCCCAAGCGGGGCGGTATCGAGGCCTGCACCTCCATCAAGGAGGTGGCACCCAGCGCGAAGATCATCATGCTGACGATCAGTGATGAGGAGGCCGATCTGTACGACGCCATCAAGGCGGGCGCCACCGGCTATCTCCTCAAGGAGATCTCCACGGACGAGGTCGCCACCGCGATTCGCGCGGTCGCCGACGGGCAGTCCCAGATCAGCCCCTCCATGGCGTCCAAACTGCTCACCGAGTTCAAGTCGATGATCCAGCGGACCGACGAGCGCCGGCTGGTACCGGCGCCCCGGCTCACCGAACGCGAGCTCGAAGTCCTCAAACTGGTTGCTACGGGCATGAACAATCGGGATATCGCGAAGGAACTCTTCATTTCCGAGAACACGGTGAAGAACCACGTCCGCAACATTCTGGAGAAGCTGCAGCTGCACTCCCGGATGGAAGCCGTGGTCTATGCCATGCGGGAGAAGATCCTCGAGATCAGGTGACCGGGCCGGGGGCAAAGCCCCGGTAATGCGCGGTCAGGCCAGGGCGCGGGTGATTTCCCGGGTGAGCGGACCGCGCAGCTCCGGTGCGTCCACCCGCTCCAGGCGCACGTCCGTGCAGCCGACCCAGGAGGCGGCCTCCACCAGCGCCTCGGCCATCGGCGCCACGGCCTTCGCGTCCGCCAGGGACACCTGCCGGGCGACGAGCGTCGCGCCCTCGCGGGCCGGGTCGACCCGGCCCCGCAGCCGGCCGCCCGCCAGCAGGGGCATCGCGAAGTAGCCGTGGATGCGCTTGGGCCGGGGCACGTAGGCCTCCAGCCGGTGGGTGAAACCGAAGATCCGCTCGGTGCGCGCCCGCTCCCAGATGAGTGAGTCGAACGGCGAGAGCAACGTCGTACGGTGGCGGCCGCGCGGTTCGGTGGCCAGTGCGGCCGGATCCGCCCAGGCGGGCTTCGCCCAGCCCTGCACCGTCACCGGCACCAGCCCGGAGTCCGCCACCACGGCGTCGAACTGCTCGCCCTTGAGACGGTGGTAGTCGGCGATGTCCGCGCGGGTGCCGACGCCCAGTGACTGCCCCGCGAGCGCCACCAGCCGGCGCAGGCACTCCGCGTCGTCCAGATCGTCGTGCAGCACGGCGTCGGGCAGGGCACGCTCCGCGAGGTCGTAGACCCGCTTCCAGCCGCGTCGCTCGGTGCACACCACCTCGCCGTACATCAGGGCCCGCTCGACGGCCACCTTCGAAGCGGACCAGTCCCACCACTCCCCGCCGTTCTTCGCGCCGCCCAGTTCCGTCGCCGTCAGGGGGCCCTCGGTGAGCAGCTGCTTGATGACGGTGTCGTACGCGCCGTCCGGCAGGTCGTGGTGCCACTGGGGCCGGGCACGGTAGGCGCGGCGGCGGAAGGCGAAGTGCGGCCACTCCTCGACCGGCAGGATGCAGGCCGCGTGCGACCAGTACTCGAAGGCGCGGCCCCCCGTCCAGTACGCGTCCTCGACCGTGCGACGGCCCACCGCGCCCAGGCGCGCGTACGGAATCAGTTCGTGCGAGCGCGCGAGCACCGAGATCGTGTCGAGCTGTACGGCGCCGAGGTGGCGCAGCACTCCGGGCACCCCGGCCCGGCGGTCCGGGGCGCCCAGGAAGCCCTGGGCGCGCAGGGCGATCCTGCGTGCCTGGTCGGCGGAGAGTTCGGCTGCGGGAGGCTGCACAGACGTCATGCCTCGCACCCTAGAGGGCCGCACTGACATCCCTGCCGGGGATGTGCGGACATCACGGACGGGTGGGGGCGGCCGCCGGCAGATAGGCGTGGGTGCCGGACAGGCCGAGGTCGGACGGGAGCAGCGCGCCGGTCCACGTATCGCGTCGTACTCCCTTGTTGAGCAGCCCGGAGCGCTGGTCGCCCTCCATGCGGAAGCCGGCGCGCAGTGCGACGGCGCGTGAGGCCGAGTTCCCGGTCTCGGCCCGCCACTCGAGCCGGTCACCGCCGAGCGAGGTGAAGGTCCAGTGGGCGGCCGAGAGGACCGCTTCCGTCGTGTGGCCGAGGCCGCGGTGTCCGGGGGCCGCCCAGAAGCCGACCTCGTACGTGCCCGGCAGGCTGCGGCGGCTGATGCCGAGGGCTCCGGTCAGGGCCCCGCCCTCGCGCAGCACCACGGCGAAGTTGTACGTGGAGTCGTCCTGCCAGCCGCCCGGCGAGAACTCCCGGGTGAAGAGTTCGGCGTCGGCGCGGCCGTACGGGGAGGGGACGACCGTCCAGCGCTGGATGTCGGGGGCCTGGCAGGCCGCGTACACATCGTCCGCGTCGCCCGGGGCGAAGGGGCGGAGCAGCAGGCGTTCGGTGGTGAGAGTGATCGGCTCCATGTACGGATTCTGCGGAGGGAACGGTCGCGGGTCGAGTACTTTTCGGGCTTCCCGGCACCTTCGGCACCCTTCGGCCGTTGACTCGGAAGGGCACTGCGGGGTCAACGCAGTGGCAGCCCTCCCGGCGCGGCGGGGTCCTCGCTTACGATGGCCGTTGCGGTGGGGCCCACCTGCCGTGCCCGCGCCAGAGTCCATAACACGACCCAGTGCCAGGCCCGACCGGCAAGGAGACCAGCCTCAGTGTCCGTCTTCAACAAGCTCATGCGTGCAGGCGAAGGCAAGATCCTGCGCAAACTGCACCGCATCGCGGACCAGGTCAGCTCCATCGAAGAGGACTTCGTCAACCTCTCCGACGCCGAGCTGCGGGCGCTCACCGACGAGTACAAGGAACGGTACGCGGACGGCGAGAGCCTGGACGACCTGCTTCCCGAGGCATTCGCGACGGTCCGTGAGGCCGCCAAGCGGGTCCTCGGACAGCGCCACTACGACGTCCAGATGATGGGCGGCGCAGCTTTGCACCTCGGCTATGTGGCCGAGATGAAGACCGGCGAGGGCAAGACCTTGGTCGGCACCCTGCCCACGTATCTCAATGCGCTCTCCGGCAAGGGCGTGCACCTGATCACGGTCAACGACTACCTGGCCGAGCGCGACTCGGAGATGATGGGCCGGGTCCACAAGTTCCTCGGGCTGTCCGTCGGCTGCATCATCGCCAACATGACGCCGGCCCAGCGCCGCGAGCAGTACAACTGCGACATCACGTACGGCACGAACAACGAGTTCGGTTTCGACTACCTCCGCGACAACATGGCGTGGTCGCAGGACGAGCTCGTCCAGCGCGGTCACAACTTCGCGGTCGTCGACGAGGTCGACTCGATCCTGGTCGACGAGGCCCGTACGCCGCTGATCATCTCCGGTCCCGCCGACCAGGCCACCAAGTGGTACGGCGACTTCGCCAAGCTGGTCACGCGTCTGGCCAAGGGCGAGGCGGGCAACCCGCTCAAGGGCATCGAGGAGACCGGCGACTACGAGGTCGACGAGAAGAAGCGCACTGTCGCGATCCATGAGTCCGGTGTCGCGAAGGTCGAGGACTGGCTCGGCATCGAGAACCTCTACGAGTCGGTGAACACCCCCCTCGTCGGGTACCTCAACAACGCCATCAAGGCCAAGGAACTCTTCAAGAAGGACAAGGACTACGTCGTCATCGACGGCGAAGTCATGATCGTCGACGAGCACACCGGCCGTATCCTCGCCGGCCGCCGCTACAACGAGGGCATGCACCAGGCGATCGAGGCGAAGGAAGGGGTGGACATCAAGGACGAGAACCAGACGCTCGCCACGATCACCCTGCAGAACTTCTTCCGCCTGTACGACAAGCTCTCGGGCATGACCGGTACGGCGATGACCGAGGCCGCCGAGTTCCACCAGATCTACAAGCTCGGCGTGGTGCCGATCCCGACCAACCGGCCGATGGTCCGGGCCGACCAGTCGGACCTGATCTACCGCACCGAGGTCGCGAAGTTCGCCGCCGTCGTCGACGACATCGCCGAGAAGCACGAGAAGGGCCAGCCGATCCTGGTCGGCACCACCTCGGTCGAGAAGTCCGAGTACCTCTCGCAGCAGCTGTCCAAGCGCGGCGTGCAGCACGAGGTCCTCAACGCCAAGCAGCACGACCGTGAGGCGACGATCGTCGCCCAGGCCGGCCGCAAGGGCGCGGTCACGGTCGCGACGAACATGGCCGGCCGCGGTACGGACATCAAGCTGGGCGGCAACCCGGACGACCTCGCCGAGGCGGAGCTGCGTCAGCGGGGTCTCGACCCCGTGGAGCACGTCGAGGAGTGGGCGGCCGCGCTGCCCGCCGCGCTGGAGAAGGCCGAGCAGGCCGTGAAGGCGGAGTTCGAGGAGGTCAAGGACCTCGGCGGGCTGTACGTCCTGGGCACCGAGCGGCACGAGTCGCGCCGTATCGACAACCAGCTGCGCGGTCGTTCCGGCCGTCAGGGCGACCCGGGCGAGTCCCGCTTCTACCTGTCGCTCGGTGACGACCTGATGCGTCTGTTCAAGGCGCAGATGGTCGAGCGCGTCATGTCGATGGCCAATGTGCCCGACGACGTGCCGATCGAGAACAAGATGGTGACGCGGGCGATCGCGTCGGCGCAGTCGCAGGTCGAGCAGCAGAACTTCGAGACGCGTAAGAACGTCCTGAAGTACGACGAGGTGCTCAACCGGCAGCGTGAGGTCATCTACGGCGAGCGGCGCCGGGTCCTGGAGGGTGAGGACCTGCAGGACCAGATCCGCCACTTCATGGACGACACGATCGACGACTACATCCGCCAGGAGACGGCGGAGGGGTTCGCCGAGGAGTGGGACCTGGACCGGCTGTGGGGCGCCTTCAAGCAGCTCTACCCGGTGAAGGTCACGGTCGCCGAGCTGGAGGAGGCCGCCGGGGACCTTGCCGGTGTGACCGCCGAGTTCATCGCGGAGTCCGTCAAGGACGACATCCACGAGCAGTACGACGAGCGGGAGAAGACGCTCGGCTCGGACATCATGCGTGAGCTGGAGCGGCGCGTGGTGCTGTCCGTCCTGGACCGCAAGTGGCGTGAGCACCTCTACGAGATGGACTATCTCCAGGAGGGCATCGGCCTGCGGGCCATGGCGCAGAAGGACCCGCTGGTCGAGTACCAGCGCGAGGGCTTCGACATGTTCAACGCCATGATGGAGGGCATCAAGGAGGAGTCCGTCGGCTACCTGTTCAACCTGGAGGTCCAGGTCGAGCAGCAGGTCGAGGAGGTTCCGGTGCAGGATGCGGCCGAGCGCACCTCGCTGTCGAAGGAGGACGGCGTTCCGGCGGCGCGTCCGGAGATCCGGGCCAAGGGGCTCGAGGCTCCGCAGCGTCCGGACCGGCTCCACTTCTCCGCTCCCACGGTGGACGGGGAGGGCGGGGTCGTCGAGGGCGACTTCTCCAACGGTGAGGGTGAGGCGGAGTCGGACGGGCTCACCCGGGCGGAGCGGCGTAAGGCGCAGAAGAGTGGTGGGGGTGGGCGGCGGCGCAAGAAGTAGCGTGCGCTTCGCTGATCGCTGATCGTTTGTTGCGGCCGGGGCCGGGCACCGTTGGGTGTCCGGCCCCGGCCGTTGGCCGTTGTGTGCCGGGGCGGGGGTTTGCCGCGGGGTGGGTGCGGCGTGGGGGTGGGTGCGGGGGTGGCCGCTGCGCGGGGCCTCGTCCCCTACCCGCCCCTTCCCGAAACCGGGGCTCCGCCCCGGACCCCGCTCCTCAAACGCCGGAGGGGCTGGGTGGGGCGGGGCTGTGGCTGGGTGGGCCGCTTGGGTTGGGTGGGCCGGGTGTGGCCGGGTGGGCCGGGTGGGCCGGGTAGGCCGGGTGAGCTAGGTGGGCCGGGTAGGCCAGGTGGGCCAGGTGGGCCGGATGAGCCGGGCCGGCAGGGTGGGCCGTGTAGGCCGGATGAGCCGGATGAGTCAGATCGGCCGTGTGGGCCGCGTGGGCCGGGTGAGCCGCACCGGCAGGGTGGGCCGGATGAGCCAGATCGGCCGGGTGGGCCGTGTGGGCCGGGTGAGCCGCACCGGCAGGGTGGGCCGGATGAGCCAGATCGGCCGGGTGAGCCGGGTGAGCCGGGTGAGCCGGGTGAGTCGGGTGAGCCGGGTGTGGCCGGGGTGGGCTGGTGTGTGGCCGGGCCTTCTGTGTGGGCGGCTCCTGGGGTGGGTGTGGGTGGGCTCCTGGGTGTAGGTGTGGTCGGGCTGGCGGGTGGGGTGTGCGGCCGTCGGTTTGGTCAGCGGTGGCGGATGGGGGTGCTGCCCAGTTCCACCGCGGCGCAGCGCCAGCGGAGGTCGGGGCCCTGTTCCAGGCGGAAGGCCATGGCGCGTACCTCTTCGCCCGCCGCGATGCTTGCGCAGGCCTCCACGACGCCCGGAGCCGGCTGGGCGCCGCGGCACATGCGGATGACCGGGCGGGCGCCGCGGCTCCTGAGCGGGGTGGCGGGGGCCAGTTCGGCGAGCTGGTCGTAGGCCTCGCCGATCGTGTGGCCGAGCATCCAGTGGACGGGGCGCTGGCCGCTGAGGACCGCCAGGAGACGTTCGGCGAACCATTGGTGGGGCCGGACCCGCTGGGGTGTCCGGCGGCGTTGTGCGGGTACGGTTTCGGGCCTGCGTGCGTCGTGCCGTCCGGCGGGCCGGGTCCTGTTCGTGGTCATCGCTGTCGCCCCCGTGCTTCAGAGGCCCGGATCAGTACCGGGCGGTAACTTCTGCTGTGGATCTTCTACGGGGGTGGCGGAGGCGCCGCAAGCGTCGATCGGCCGGGGGTGGCGGACGCGTGATTCACCTATCCGGGTGATGGAGGCGGTCCGGTGAGGGGGCCGGGGGCGGGCCGGGCAGGGTGAGGGGCGGTTGCCGGGTGGACGGGGCCGGGCCCGTACACGTAACCCCAAAGGGGGACGCCGCACGTATCCTGAGGGCGTCTCCGACTACGAAAGCGGCCCAGCCATGCGCGTGTACGTCCCCCTGACCCTCTCCGGTCTCGCAGCGGCGCACCGGGCCGGCGAAGTCGGTCCCGGACCGCTGACCGCCTACGCGGTGACCCCCGCGCTGCGCGAGTGGTACGTCTCCGACGACATCGAGGAGCTGGAGTACGCCGCGCTGACCAGGGCCGCGTCCGCGTCGCTGCGGATGATCGCCGGGGACCCCGGAGCCGTTCGCCGCCGCGTCGTCGTCGCCGTCGATGTGCCGGACGGGGCCGCGGTCGCCGACCCGGGCCATGTCCTGGACGCCTCCTCGCTCGGTGAGGTCACCATCGCCTCCGCGGTCGCGCTGGCCGAGGCCGCTGCCGTGCACGTCGACTCGGACGAGGCGGACAAGGACGTCACGGCGGCCGCGGCCGTCCTGGGGGCGGCGGACCTGGGCGACGACGACGCACAGTTCACCGTCGACGGAGCCGAGGACCACGAGCTGCTGTGGTTCGGCGTTCAGGAGATCCCGAACCTGATCGGCTGACCGGTTTTCCGGCCGGTCCGCCAGACCGTGGCGAAAGCTTGGTCCTGCCGTTCGTCCGATTGTCAGTGGCAGCAGGTATTTTTCTGGACATGGGGACGCACGGGAATCACCGCACGCATCTGGTCTGGGACTGGAACGGCACGCTGCTCGACGACAACACCGCGGTCGTCGGCGCGACCAATGCCGCGTTCGGCGAGGTCGGCCTGGAGCCGATCACTCTGGAGCAGTACCGGGAGATGTACTGCATCCCGATACCGCGTTTCTATGAACGGATGATGGGCCGGCTGCCCACGGACGCCGAGTGGGAGCGGATGGACGGGATCTTCCACACCTACTACACGCAGCAGCGGGACGCCTGCGGGCTGACCGAGGGGGCCGCGGAGCTGCTCGCCCAGTGGCAGCTGGCCGGCCGGAGCCAGTCCATCATGAGCATGTACCGGCACGACGAGCTGCTGCCCGTGGTGCGCGGATACGGCATCGAGCGGCACTTCGTGCGTGTCGACGGGCGTACCGGGCCCTCCGGCGGCAGCAAGGCGCAGTACATGGAGCGGCACTTCGCGGCGCTGGACGGGATATCCCCGCAGCACACGGTGGTCATCGGTGACGCGGTGGACGATGCGGTGGCCGCCGCCCATGTAGGAGCGAGAGCGGTGCTCTACACGGGCGGTTCGCACAGCCGGGCCAGTCTGGAAGCGGCCGGGGTGCCCGTCGTGGACACCCTGGCCGAGGCCGCCGCCCTCGCCGAGCAGCTCGGCGGGTAGCGGCCGGCCGGGGAGCGGTGGTTCAGGTCACCGGAGCCTTGGTGCGCAGCACGGTCAGGAATTCACGCATCCAGGCCGAGTGGTCGGGCCAGGCGCGGGACGAGACCAGCGTGCCGTCCACCACGACCTCGGTGTCCTCGAAGGCGGCTCCGGCGGTCTCCATGTCCGGTTCCAGCGCGGGGTAGGCCGTGACCCGGCGGTTCTTCAGCGCGCCGGCCGCGGCCGACATCAGCGGACCGTGGCAGATCTGGGCCACCGGGCGGTCCGCGTCGAAGAACGCCGAGAGGATCTTGCGGAGGTCCGCGTCGTTGCGCAGGTATTCGGGCGCGCGGCCGCCGGGGATCACCAGGGCCACATAGTCGTCCGGGTCGACCTCGGCGAAGGCCAGGTCGGCGGGCCAGGTGTAGCCGGGCTTCTCGGTGTAGGTGTCGAAGCCGGGCTCGAAATCGTGGACCACGAAGCGGAGCGTCTTGCGGGAAGGAGCGGCGATATCGACGTCGTAACCCTCCTCGCGCAGCCGCTGGTACGGATAGAGGACCTCGAGAGACTCGGCGGCGTCGCCGGTGACGATCAGGATCTTCGGTGCCATGACGGGGCTCCCCACGGTGCGTCGGCCTGCACTGACCGGATACCAGATATCCAGCTACCAGAGTGCGGCAGCACGGGCCTCCGCGCTGTCCAGACTGTCAAAGTTCGGGGTCTTCTTTTGTACACATACGGCTCGTGACGGTTACCGGGGTGGGCGAGATAGCCTGGACCCCGTGATCAGCGCGATACGCCTCGGGGGCAGCGAAGCCCCCGGCCTGCGCCCGGAGTGCCACAGCACCCGGGCCATGACTGATCCCTTCAGCCCGGCCCGACTGCCAAAATTGGCCAATAAGGTCCCGGGCGTCTCTCATTGCGGCATAGCGTCGACCGAGACCGGACACCCCGCGTCGTGGCGGTACGCCGACCTTTTCACCTACGTCACGCAACGGCGCGCGACAGGAGCCAGAGGACATGCAGACCAAGCTGGACGAAGCCAAGGCCGAGCTGCTCGCACGGGCCGCCAAGGTAGCTGACAACAGCCCGGGCGGTGGTGTCGGCGGCCCGGGCGGTACCTCCCGGGTGCACGTTGCGGCCGCCGGGACCGGGCAGGAGCGTCCGGCCCAGGACGTGCTGCTCGCCTATCTCCAGCGCTACTACCTCCACACGGCTCCGGAGGACATCGCGGGCCGGGACCCGGTCGACGTCTTCGGCGCCGCGTCCTCCCACTACCGGCTGGCCCAGGACCGTCCGCAGGGCACGGCGAACGTCCGGGTGCACACCCCGACGGTCGAGGAGAACGGCTGGACCTCCAGCCACTCCGTCGTCGAGGTCGTCACCGACGACATGCCGTTCCTGGTCGACTCCGTCACCAATGAGCTCTCCCGGCAGGGGCGCGGCATCCATGTCGTGATCCACCCGCAGGTCATCGTCCGGCGCGATGTGACCGGCAAGCTGATCGAGGTCCTCACCGACGGCGCCGGCCTCTCGAAGGGCCCCCGGACCGGCCGCGAGAACGCCAAGGGAGCGAAGGACGCCAAGGCCGAGCTGCCGCACGACGCGCTCGTCGAGTCCTGGATCCACGTCGAGATCGACCGTGAGACCGACCGCGCCGACCTCAAGCAGATCCAGGCCGACCTGCTGCGGGTGCTGTCCGACGTACGGGAGACCGTCGAGGACTGGGAGAAGATGCGCGACGCCGCGCTGCGCATCGCCGACGACCTGCCCGGCGAGCCGCTCGACGACCTGGCCGACGACGAGGTGAACGAGGCACGGGAACTGCTGCGCTGGCTCGCCGCCGACCACTTCACCTTCCTCGGCTACCGCGAGTACGAGCTGAAGGACAGCGACGCGCTGGCCGCCGTGCCCGGCACCGGTCTCGGCATCCTGCGCGCCGACCCGCACCACAGCGAGGACGAGGCGCACCCCGTCAGCCCCTCCTTCGACCGGCTGCCCGCCGACGTCCGGGCCAAGGCCCGCGAGCACCGGCTCCTCGTGCTGACCAAGGCCAACAGCCGGGCGACCGTGCACCGCCCCAGCTACCTCGACTACGTCGGCGTGAAGAAGTTCGACGCCGACGGCAACGTCGTCGGTGAGCGCCGCTTCCTCGGACTGTTCTCGTCCGCCGCCTACACCGAGTCCGTGCGCCGGGTGCCCGTCATCCGCCGCAAGGTCGCCGAGGTGCTGGAGGGCGCGGGCTTCACGTACAACAGCCACGACGGCCGCGACCTGCTGCAGATCCTGGAGACGTACCCCCGCGACGAGCTCTTCCAGACGCCCGTCGACCAGCTGCGCTCCATCGTCACCTCGGTGCTCTACCTCCAGGAGCGGCGCCGGCTCCGGCTCTACCTGCGCCAGGACGAGTACGGCCGCTACTACTCCGCGATCGTCTACCTGCCGCGCGACCGCTACACCACCGGTGTGCGCCTGCGGCTGATCGACATCCTCAAGGAGGAGCTGAACGGCACCAGCGTCGACTTCACCGCCTGGAACACCGAGTCGATCCTGTCCAGGCTGCACTTCGTCGTCCGGGTCGCCCCCGGCAGTGAACTGCCCAGCCTCACCGACGCCGAGGCGGACCGCATCGAGGCCCGGCTCGTCGAGGCCGCCCGTTCCTGGGCCGACGGCTTCCAGGAGGCGCTCGGCGCCGAGTGCGGCGAGGAGCGTGCCGCCGAACTCCTGCGCCAGTACGGGCACTCGTTCACCGAGGGCTACAAGGCCGACCACTCGCCGCGCGCCGCCGTGGCCGACCTGGTCCACCTCGAGGCCCTCAAGCAGGACGAGAAGGACTTCGCCCTCAGCCTGTACGAGCCGGTCGGCGCCGCCCCCGGCGAGCGCCGCTTCAAGATCTACCGGACCGGCGAGCAGGTCTCCCTGTCCGCCGTCCTGCCCGCGCTCCAGCGGCTCGGTGTCGAGGTCGTCGACGAGCGCCCGTACGAGCTGCGCTGCGCGGACCGCACGCACGCCTGGATCTACGACTTCGGGCTGCGGATGCCGCAGGCCACGGGCAACGGCGGCTACCTCGCCGACGACGCCCGCGAGCGGTTCCAGGAGGCCTTCGCGGCCGTGTGGACCGGTGCGGCGGAGAACGACGGCTTCAACGCGCTGGTGCTGAGCGCCGGTCTACACTGGCGGCAGGCGATGGTGCTGCGCGCCTACGCGAAGTACCTGCGCCAGGCCGGATCGACCTTCAGCCAGGATTACATGGAGAGCACTCTCCAGAACAACGTCCACACCACCCGGCTGCTGGTCTCGCTCTTCGAGGCCCGGATGTCGCCGGACCGCCAGAGCGCCGGCACGGAGCTGACCGACGGGCTCCTCGAAGAGCTCGACGGGGCCCTGGACCAGGTCGCCTCGCTCGACGAGGACCGGATCCTGCGGTCCTTCCTCACCGTCATCAAGGCCACCCTGCGCACCAACTTCTTCCAGCGCGCCGACAGCGGCGAGCCGCACGCGTACGTGTCGATGAAGTTCGACCCGCAGTCCATCCCGGACCTCCCGGCGCCCCGCCCGGCGTTCGAGATCTGGGTCTACTCGCCCCGGGTCGAGGGCGTCCACCTGCGCTTCGGCAAGGTCGCCCGCGGTGGTCTGCGCTGGTCCGACCGGCGCGAGGACTTCCGTACGGAGATCCTCGGCCTGGTCAAGGCGCAGATGGTGAAGAACACCGTCATCGTGCCGGTCGGCGCCAAGGGCGGCTTCGTCGCCAAGCAGCTCCCCGACCCGGCCGTCGACCGTGACGCCTGGATGGCCGAGGGCATCGCCTCCTACCGCACCTTCATCTCGGCGCTGCTCGACATCACCGACAACATGGTGGCCGGCGAGGTCGTGCCGCCCAAGGACGTCGTCCGGCACGACGAGGACGACACCTACCTCGTCGTCGCCGCCGACAAGGGCACCGCGAAGTTCTCCGACATCGCCAACGAGGTCGCCGTCGCCTACGGCTTCTGGCTCGGCGACGCGTTCGCCTCCGGCGGTTCGGCGGGGTACGACCACAAGGGCATGGGCATCACCGCCCGCGGCGCCTGGGAATCGGTCAAGCGGCACTTCCGTGAGCTGGGCCACGACACCCAGACCGAGGACTTCACCGTCGTCGGCGTCGGCGACATGTCGGGCGACGTCTTCGGCAACGGGATGCTGCTCTCCGAGCACATCCGGCTCGTCGCGGCCTTCGACCACCGGCACATCTTCATCGACCCGAAGCCGGACGCCGCCACCTCGTACGCCGAGCGGCGCCGTCTCTTCGACCTGCCGCGCAGCTCCTGGGCCGACTACAACAAGGAGCTGATCTCGGCGGGCGGCGGCATCCACCCGCGCAGCGCCAAGTCCATCCCGGTCAACGCGCACATCCGCGAGGCGCTCGGCATCGAGGCCGGGGTCACCAAGATGACGCCCGCCGACCTGATGCAGACCATCCTCAAGGCCCCCGTCGACCTGGCGTGGAACGGCGGCATCGGTACGTACATCAAGTCCTCCGCCGAGTCGAACGCGGACGTCGGCGACAAGGCCAACGACGCGATCCGCGTCAACGGCGAGGACCTGCGGGCCAAGGTCGTCGGCGAGGGCGGCAACCTCGGCGCCACCCAGCTCGGCCGGATCGAGTTCGCCCGCACCGGTGGCCGGATCAACACCGACGCGATCGACAACAGCGCCGGTGTGGACACCTCCGACCACGAGGTGAACATCAAGATCCTGCTCAACGGCCTGGTCCGGGACGGCGACATGACCGTCAAGCAGCGCAACAAGCTGCTCGCCGAGATGACCGACGAGATCGGCCGGTTGGTACTGCGCAACAACTACGCGCAGAACACCGTGCTCGCCAACTCGGTCGCCCAGGCGTCCTCCCTGCTCCACGCCCAGCAGCGCTTCATGCGCCGGCTGGGCCGCGACGGGTACCTCGACCGGGCTCTGGAGTTTCTGCCCACCGACCGGCAGATCCGCGAACTGCTCAGCGCCGGCAAGGGGCTCAGCCAGCCCGAGCTGGCCGTGCTGCTCGCCTACACGAAGATCACGGCGGCGCAGGAGCTGATCGGGACCAGCCTGCCGGACGACGCGCATCTGCAGAAGCTGCTGCACGCCTACTTCCCGCGGCAGTTGCGCGAGCAGTTCCCCGAGTCGGTCGACGGGCACGCGCTGCGGCGCGAGATCATCACCACGGTCCTGGTGAACGACACGGTGAACACCGGTGGTTCGACCTTCCTGCACCGGCTGCGGGAAGAGACCGGTGCCTCGATCGAGGAGATCGTGCGGGCGCAGTTCGCGGCCCGCGAGATCTTCGGGCTCGGCAAGGTGTGGGATGCCGTCGAGGCGCTCGACAACAAGGTCGCCGCCGATGTGCAGACCCGGATCAGGCTGCACTCGCGCCGGCTCGTCGAGCGCGGCTCGCGCTGGCTGCTCGGCAACCGGCCGCAGCCGCTGGAGATCGCCGGGACGATCGACTTCTTCCGGGACGGGGTCGCCCAGGTCTGGGCGGAGCTGCCCAAGATGCTGATGGGCGCCGACCAGGAGTGGTACCAGGGCATCCTGGACGAGCTCACTGAGGCGGGGGTGCCGGACGAGCTGGCGCAGCGCGTCGCCGGGTTCTCGTCCGCCTTCCCGGCGCTCGACATCGTGGCGATCGCGGACCGTACGGGGAAGGACCCGCTGGCCGTCGCCGAGGTGTACTACGACCTCGCGGACCGGCTGGGCATCACCCAGCTGATGGACCGGATCATCGAGCTGCCGCGGGCCGACCGCTGGCAGTCCATGGCCCGCGCCTCCATCCGCGAGGACCTGTACGCCGCGCACGCGGCACTCACGGGTGACGTGCTGAGTGCGGGCAACGGGTCGTCCACGCCGCAGGAGCGGTTCGAGGCGTGGGAGGAGAAGAACGCGGCGATCCTGACGCGTTCGCGCTCCACGCTGGAGGAGATCCAGGGCTCGGACGCGTTCGACCTGGCGAACCTGTCGGTGGCGATGCGGACGATGCGGACGCTGCTGCGTACGCACGTGTAGGGGTTGGGCGAGGCGGCTGCCGGGTGTGTACCGGTGGCCGCCTTCGCCTTGTCCTCAAGCGCCGGACGGGCTCGTGTGGGTGCTGCCCCGGCCGGGGTTCGGGTTTTGTCCTCAAGCGCCGGACGGGCTTGGTTGTGCCGGGTGTGGGCTTCGAGGTGGTGGGTGGGGGCCAGCGGGGTGTTATTTCTTGCCGGTGAATTTCTCGTACGCCGCCACCACTTCCTTCGCCGGGCCGTCCATCCGCAGCGTTCCCGCCTCCAGCCAGATCGCACGGTCGCAGGTCTCGGTGATCGACTTGTTGTGGTGGCTGACCAGGAAGACCGTGCCGGCCTGCTTGCGCAGTTCGATGATGCGTTCCTTGCTGCGCCGCTGGAACCTGGCGTCGCCCGTGGACAGCGCCTCGTCGATCAGGAGGACGTCGTGGTCCTTGGCGGCGGCGATGGAGAAGCGCAGCCGGGCGCCCATGCCGGAGGAGTAGGTGCGCATCGGCAGGGTGATGAAGTCGCCCTTCTCGTTGATGCCGGAGAAGTCGACGATGCCGTCGTAGCGTTCGCGGATCTCCGTACGGCTCATGCCCATCGCGAGCCCGCCGAGCACGACGTTGCGCTCGCCGGTCAGATCGCTCATCAGGGCCGCGTTCACGCCGAGCAGCGAGGGCTGGCCCTGGGTGTGGACGCGGCCCTTCGTGGCGGGCAGCAGCCCGGCGATGGCCTTGAGCAGGGTCGACTTCCCCGAGCCGTTGGAGCCGATCAGCCCGATCGCCTCTCCCTTGTACGCGGCGAAGCTGACCCCCTTCACGGCGTGCACCTCGCGTACCCCGGGGGACTGCCGGCGCGAGGTGATCCGGCTGAGGGCCGAGGTGGCGCTGCCCCTGCCGGTGCGGGCGCCGTTGACCTTGTACGTGATGTGGACGTCGTCGACGACGACGGTCGGCACCGCGGAATCCGTGTTCTCAGCCACGTCCGTAACTCTCCTCGGCCTTCCAGAAGTAGATGAATCCGCCCACGCCGCACAGCAGCGCCCAGCCGGCTGCGATGGCCCACACGTGCGGGGGCAGCTGTCCGCCGTCGAAGCTGTCGATGAACGCGAACCGCACCAGGTCGATGAAGACGGCGGCCGGATTGATCTCCAGCGCCAGCTTCACGAAGTGGGGGACCCGGTCGCCCTGGAGCATCGTCTCCATGCTCCACATGACGCCCGAGGCGTACATCCAGGTGCGCAGGATGAACGGCGTCAGCTGGGCGATGTCGGGGGTCCGTGCGGCCAGCCGGGCCATCACCATCGAGATGCCGGTGTTGAAGACGGACTGGAGGGCCAGGGCCGGCACCGCCAGCAGCCAGGAGGGCTGTGGGTACTGGCCGAAGACCAGCAGGATCAGCACCAGCGCGCCCAGGGAGAAGAGCAGCTGCTGGAGCTGTTGCAGGGCCAGCGCGATCGGCAGTGAGGCCCGCGGGAAGTGCAGGGCCCGCACGAGGCCGATGTTGCCGCTGATCGCCCGGGTGCCCACGGTGATCGACGAGCTGGTGAAGGTCCAGATGAAGACGCCGGTGACCAGGAACGGTACGTAGTCCGGGACGCCGTGCTTCGTCTTCATCAGGACGCCGAAGATGAAGTAGTAGACCGTCGCGTTGAGCAGCGGGGTCATGATCTGCCAGACCTGGCCGAGTTTCGCCTGGCTGTACTGGGCGGTGAGCTTGGCGGTGGCGAACGCCGTGATGAAGTGGCGTCGCCCCCACAGCTGCCGGATGTACGCCGGCAGGGTCGGCCGCGCCCCGCTCACGGTCAGCCCGTGCCGGGCGGCGAGGGCGGCGAGCTCGCCCGGCGCGTACACGGGCGGGAGGGCGGACGGCGGAGTGTCCGCCAGGGTCGCCGGGGCTGTTGTCTGGCTCACCACGATCGCTTTCGTCGGGGGGCGGGAAACAATCACGAGCAACGGAACGGGACCGTATCGTCGTAACGCCGAGGGTAGGACGTGGCGACGTCGCAACGCAACCGTTTCGTCGTCACGGACTATGATTCGGCCATGACCACCGATCCGGAAAGCCGCCGCCGTGTCCCCGCCGGAGCCGCCGTGCTGCGCGAGGACGTGACCGATGCGATCCGCAGCGCGGTGTTCGCGGAACTGGCCGCGGTCGGCTTCGCCCGGATGTCGATCGAGGGCATCGCCCGGCGGGCCGGGGTCGGCAAGACCGCCGTCTACCGCCGCTGGAAGTCCAAGCTGCACCTGGTCCTGGACCTGGTCTCGGCCGTCGCGGTGCAGGGGATGCCCGCCCCGGCCACCGGTTCGCTCCACGGGGACGTCCGCGCCGTACTCGAGCTGGCGGCGTACGCCCTGCGCCACCCGCTCGCCTCCCAGGTCATCCCGGACCTGCTGGTCGAGGCGGCCCGGAACCCGGAGATCTCCGACGCCATCAAGGCCGCTCTGCTCGACCCGCAGCAGGGCGTCGCCGCCGTGGTCGTACGGGAGGCCGTCGCACGCGGGGAGCTGCCGCGGGGCAGCGATCCCGACCGCGCCCTCGACCTGATCGTCGGCCCGCTCTACTGGCGGCTCGCGGTCGTCCGGGGCGAACTGCCGCCGGGCTATCTGGACGACCTGGCGGACTCGGCCGTGGCCGCGCTCACCCGCTGACCCGGTCCGGGGCGCGGCCATGTGATCCAGGCCGCGGACAGCGGCGGGAACCGGGCGTCCCGAACCAGGTGTCTCCCCCTGCGCCCCTGGTCACGGCAGCCCCGCAGGTTTCGAGGAGGCCCGCCCCGGGTGACACCTCGATCACGTGTATGAGCGTGCTTGTAAGGGTCACCCGTCCATCCGCTAGTCTGGTGAACGGGCCGCCCACCGGGCCTCCCGGAGCATGCACACCACGTGCTCCCGGACCGTCCGGGCGAAGCCCCAGGCACTGCCGTCACAGCCGAGGACGAACCCCTGGATCCGTTCGGAGCGGAGCGGCGCTGCCCGCGGGGTGAGCACGGTGCAGGCGTAGTCACTCGTTCGGGACCGTAACCGGTGACCCCCGACCGTTCACACGGTTGAGCCATACGGATAGCCAGGCCCCCGATGAACGGACGTGCTCAACATGCCGCCACGGCTCAGTGTCGTTGTCCCCGTCTACAACGTGGAACTCTTCCTGACGGACTGCCTGAAGTCCCTCGCGGAGCAGACCATGACCGACCTCGAGGTGGTGATGGTCGACGACGGTTCCACCGACAACAGCGCAGCTCTGGCCGCAGAATTCGCCGCGCAGGACGACCGCTTCCGGCTGGTGAGCCAGAAGAACGGCGGCCTGGGGCACGCCCGTAACACCGGTGTCCGCAACTGCGACCCGGAGAGCCGCTACCTGGCCTTCGTCGACAGCGACGACATCATCCCGCCGAACGCCTACGAACTGCTCGTCGGGGCGCTCGAGAAGACCGGCTCCGACCTCGCGTCCGGCAACGTGCTGCGCCTGCGGGCCGGCGGCAAGCTCCAGCAGTCGCCGATGTTCCGCAAGCCCATGGCGACGACCCGGATGCGCACCCATGTCTCGCGCGACCTGGACCTCCTCGGGGACCGGATCGCCTGCAACAAGGTCTTCCGCCGCTCCTTCTGGGACGAACACGCGTTCGCCTTCCCGGTCGGCGCGCTCTACGAGGACATCCCGGTCGTGCTGCCCGCCCACTTCCTGGCCGGCTCCGTCGACATCGTGAAGGACCCCGTCTACCACTGGCGGGACCGTCCGGGCTCGATCACCACCAGCCGGGCCGTCGTACGCGGCATCCGCGACCGGGTCGCGCATGTGCAGGGCGTCTCCACCTTCCTGGCGGAGAACCGCACGGCCGCCGACAAGAACCACTACGAGGACCACGCCCTCGCCAACGACCTCTGGTACTTCATGGAGGTGCTGCCCGACGGTGACGAGGAGTACCGCGCCGCCTTCCTGACGTACACCAACGAGTTCCTCGGCCAGGTCGACCAGTCGGTCCTCGACGGACTTCCGCTGCGGCTGCGCCTGATGTGGCACCTCGTGCGTGAGCGGCGCATGGAGGAGCTGCTGGCCCTCCTCGCCTTCGACAAGCGCGAGCCGGGAGCGTTCGGGGTGCGCGGTGTGCGCCGCCGCCAGGCCAGCTACCCGGTGCTCAAGCAGCCCGTGCCGAGCCAGGTGCTGCGCGTGGCCGACCGCGACCTGCCGCTCGCCGCCCGGCTGCGGGACGCCCAGTGGCGCGACGGCAAGCTGCACCTCAAGGGGTACGCCTACGTCCGCAACCTGCCCGTCGCCTCGGGCGCCGGCGAATTCCGGATCGGCTGGCTGCGCGCCGGCCGGCGCAACGTGGTGCCGCTGCGGCTGCGCAGGGTCGACGAGCCCGAGGCCACCGCACGCTCCCGCCAGAGCCTGCACGACTACCACCGGGCCGGCTTCGAGACGGTCGTCGACGCGTCCAAGCTCCGCGTCCCGGCCGACGGCAGCCCCAAGCAGCTCACCTGGCAGCTGGAAGTGGGCATCGCCAGGAACGGTCTGCTGCGCCGCGCCTTCCCCTCCGTCCGTGAGGCCTCCGTCGCGCCGCCCGTGTACCGGCCCGATGGGGATCACCGGATCGTGCCCGCCTTCGAGGCCGACAAGCTGGTGCTGCACTCCGAGCGGATCGACGCCCGGCTGGAGACCCATGGCGCGGGCGACAGCGCCGGCACCGTCGTGGTCTCCGGCATGGTCCGCGACCGCCTGGTCAAGGGCGCCCTGATGCTGCGCCTCACCCACACGGCCACCTCCACCACCTACGAGGTCCCGGCCACGGCGAGCGAGGGCACCGAGCCCTCGGCCGCGGGCTGGCGCCGCTTCACCGCCGAGCTTCCCCTCGACGCGGTTCAGGAGGCCCGGCCCACGGCGGACGGCGCGCCGAAGAGCATCGCGTACAGCGTCCACCTGACCGGCCCGAAGGGCCTCAAGGCATCGCTCGACGTTCCCGGCCCCGTGCTCCCCGGCCGCTACCCGCTCGCCGACGGCGAGGACGGCGCACGCCGCGAGCTCGCCTTCGTCACGAGCTCCCGCGGGAACCTGCTGATCAGCGACCGCACGGTGCAGCCCTCCGTCGAGCTGGCCAGCTGGACCGAGGACGGGCAGCTGTTCCTGGAGGGGACGTTCCCCGAGGACCGGGAGCACCCCGTCGAGCTGGTGGCCCAGAACAGCGGCCACCGCGAGGAAGCGACCTTCCCGGTCGAGTTCACCGGACCCGAGGACGCACGGCGCTTCCGCGTCGAACTGCGCCCGGACGCCGTCGAGGGCCCGGGCGGCGCGCTGCCCCTGGGCGAGGGCAACTGGTACTTCTTCCTCCGCGAGAAGGGCGCGAGCGACGAGAGCGGCGACATCGCGCTGCGCATCCCCGCCTCCGCCTTCCGTACCCTGCCCGCCACCCGCAAGCTCTCCGGCCGCGACTACACCATCGAGCGGCGCTTCGGGGACCAGCTCCTGGTGGTCTCCGCCCCGGTGCTCTCCGCTTCGGAGCGCGGCCTGCGGGCCAAGAAGCTGCTGAGCGACTCCTACGCCGCACAGCGCACCGCCCCGCTGCGCGAGGCCGCCCTCTACAGCAGCTTCGACGGCCGTCAGTTCTCCGACTCGCCGCGCGCGGTCTACGAGGAACTGGTGCGCAGGGACGCCGGCCTGGAGCACCTGTGGGTCGTCCGCGACCAGCAGGCCATCGTCCCGGCGGGCGCCAAGGCCGTGGAGCACGGCTCCGTCGCCTGGCACGAGGCGCTGGCCCGCAGCCGGCACATCGTCACCAACACGCAGCTGCCGGAGTGGTTCCAGCGGCGCGAGGACCAGACCGTCGTCCAGACCTGGCACGGCACCCCGCTCAAGCGCATCGGCCTCGAACTCGCGGGCACCGTCCAGGCGAACGCCGCCTACATCGCCACGCTCAAGGAGCGCGCGCGGCAGTGGTCCTTCCTGGTCTCCCCGAACACGTACTCCACCCCCGTCCTGCGCCGCTCGTTCGGCTTCGAGGGCGAGGTACTGGAGTGCGGCTATCCCCGTAACGACCTCTTCCACGCCGCGGACCGCGCGAAGGTCGCCGACGCGGTACGGGAGAGGCTCGGCATCCCGCAGGGCAAGAAGGTCGTCCTGTACGCGCCGACCTGGCGCGAGGACCAGCGGCTGGGCGGCGGGCGCTACTCCCTGGGCCTCCAGCTCGATCTGGCCGCGGCCGAGCGCGAACTGGGCGCGGACACCGTCCTGCTGGTGCGCCGTCACTACATGGTCACCGACCGGCTCCCGGACAGCGGTACCGGCTTCGTCCGCGACGTGTCGCGCTACCCGGACGTCGGTGAGCTGATGCTCATCAGCGACGCGCTGGTCACCGACTACTCCTCGCTGATGTTCGACTTCGCCCAGACCGGCCGCCCGATGCTGTTCCACACGTACGACCTGGAGCACTACCGCGACACGCTGCGCGGGTTCAGCTTCGACTTCGAGTCGCGGGCACCCGGTCCCCTGATCCCGGGCTCCGACGACCTCATCGAGGCGCTGCGCGACCCGGCGGCGGCCATCGCGGGACACGCGGAGGCGTACGAGGCATTCCGGCGGGACTTCTGCGACCTCGACGACGGCAGGGCCACCGCCCGGGTGGTCGACCGGATGCTGTAGCCCCACCCCAGCGCAGACACCGCCCCCGGAGGGCGACAGTGCCCGGCCGGCAGCCGTACCGGCCGGGCACCGGTGTGTGAGGAGCCAGGGGACGAGGCGGGGACGACGCGGCGGTGTACGCGAATTGATGTACGGACTGTGCGAACTTCCTGAACCGTTCGAGTGATTCGGGAAATGCGGCGTCTGTGCGAATGCGCAGGGCATTCGACCGACGAGCCGCATAAGTGTGTTCATCGGTGCGTCGCATAGCGTCAACTGGTTGCTACGTTCTGTTTTCATGGGTATCCGAATGTGGTGCGAAAGCGGCAACGTGCGGCGGGCGAGAGCTGCCGTGCTCGTCGCCGCGACCGCCGGCCTCATCACACGCATGGTCATCGCGGCGAATGTGCCGGGCCCGGCCGATGTGCGCATCTTCGAGGCATTCGCCAAGGCCATCACCGTCCACGGACCCGTCGGAATCTATGCGCACCCGCTTCCCGGTCAGCCCGTCTACAACCACCCGCCGCTGGCCGGCTGGATGCTCCTCGGTCTGAACGGCCTCACCGAACTCGGGATGTCGTTCTCCACGCTGATCAGAGCGCCTGCCTCGATCGCCGACTTCTTCTGCGCGCTCCTCGTGTTCGAGATCGTCCGCCGCCGCGCCACCCTGCGCACGGCGGTGCTCTGCGGCGTCGGAGTGGCCGCCAGCCCGGTACTGATCGCCACCTCCGGTTACCACGGCAACACCGACGCGGTCGCCGTCGTGTTCGCCCTGGCCGCGGCCCATCTGCTGGCCGACCGGAAGTCGCCCCTGGCGGCGGGGGTGGCCGCGGCGCTCTCGATCAGCGTCAAGTTCATTCCGGTCGTGGTGATCCCGGCCCTGTTCATCGCCGCGCTGCGCGGCGGCCGGCCCGCGGTCGTCCGCTTCGGCGCCGCGTTCGCGGCCGTGTCCGCGCTCGTGTGGGGACCGCCCCTGGTGACCGTGGGGCGGCAGCTCGTGGAGAACGTCCTGGAGTACGCGGGCGGCAGTTACCGCCTCTGGGGGCTGGTGCGGTTCGCGGACGTCCTCTCACTGCCGGAGTCCTTCATCACCTTCATGCAGGGCGGCGGCCACTTCCTCTTCGTGCTGGTCTGCGTGGCCGCCGGGGCCCGGCTCGCATGGCTGCGGCCCGCGCAGCTCCCCGGTGTCGTCGCCGCCACGCTGGGCCTGCTGCTGCTCCTGTCCACCGCGTCCGGTCTGCAGTACCTGACCTGGGCGGCCGCCGGCATGTTCGTCCTCGGGCTCCCCGAAGGGCTCGCGTTCAGCTGTGTCCTCGGAGTGACGGCCGTGCTCGGCTACAGCGGGGCCTCCGCCGTGCGCTGGAGCGAACCGGTTCTGCTGTGGGGCACGGCCGGCTGGCTGGTCCTGGCGGCCGGCCTCGTCACCGGTGTCCGCCGGATCCTCGCCACGCCCCCGGACGCGCCACCGGGCACCCGCACCGAGCGGGCACCCCTCTCCGCTCCCCGTACGTCACAGCCCTCCGGTTCCACCGCCAACTGACCGCGGAAACCGGTACAGCACCTGCCACCGACCCGTCCCCTACCCCAGCACCGAGTACCGAGCGCAACTGGAGAACGCCCCGTGAAGGAAAGCCCGAGCCCCAGGATCGGCATCCTGGTGGTCGCGTACAACGCGGAGACAACGCTGGAGAAGACCCTCGACCGGATTCCGGAGGACTTCCGGTCCCGGATCGATGAGATTCTCATTCTCGACGACGCGAGTCATGACGCGACCTTCACCGCCGGCTGCCGCTGGTCGCAGGCCGAGGGAATGCCACGGACCGTGGTGATGCGGCACACCAAGAACCTCGGCTACGGCGGAAACCAGAAGGCCGGATACGCGCTGGCGGCAGCGCACGGACTCGACATCATCGTGCTGCTGCACGGCGACGGACAGTACGCCCCCGAACTGCTCCCCGAGATGGTCGCCCCGATCGAACGCGGCGAATGCGAGGCCGTGTTCGGATCGCGGATGATGAAATCCGGCAGCGCCCTCAAGGGCGGAATGCCCATGTACAAATGGCTGGGCAACCGCATTCTCACCCGGCTGGAGAACGGCCTGCTCGGCTCGAACCTCACCGAATTCCATTCCGGCTACCGTGCCTACAGCGTCGAGGCGCTGAAGAAGCTGCCGATCGACCGGAATACCGACGCCTTCGACTTCGACACCCAGATCATCGTCCAGCTGCTGAACGCGGGAATGCGGATCAAGGAGATCCCCGTACCCACGTACTACGGCGACGAGATCTGCTACGTCAACGGGATGAAGTATGCGAAGGACGTCGTCAAGGACGTCCTCGAATACCGCCTGGCCGTCAAGGGGTTCGGCACCTGTGCGTGGATCCCCAAGCCCGTCGAGTACGCCTTCAAGGAGGGCGACGGATCCTCGCACGCCGTCATCCTGGAGAAGATGCGGAAGCTGCCGCCCGGCCGGGTGCTGGACCTCGGCTGTTCCGGCGGACTGTTCGCCCAGCGCCTCGAATCCCTCGGCCACGAAGTGACCGGTGTGGACTTCGTCGAGGTGCCGGGCGTCCGCGAGAAGTGCAGCCACTTCCACCTCGCCAACCTGGAGGAGGGGCTGCCCGCCGGAATCGGCGTCGACTTCGACTACGTCGTGGCCGGGGACGTCATCGAGCACCTCTCCCGTCCCGAAGGGGTGCTCGCCGAGGTCGCCACCGTGCTGCGGCCGGGCGGTCAGGTGCTCCTGTCCGTGCCGAACTTCAGCCACTGGTACTCACGGCTGCGCGTGGCGATCGGGGCCTTCGACTACGACCGGCGCGGCATCCTCGACGAAACGCATCTGCGCTTCTTCACCCGGGCCAGCCTGCGCCGCACCGTGCGCGCCGCCGGTTACGACGTCCTGGACATCGCCTCGACCGGGGCGCCGTTCTGGTCGCTGCTCGGCCGCGGCCCGCTCGCCGCGGTACTCGGCGGAATGTCGAGGCTGCTGACCCGGGTCCGGCCGACGCTGTTCGGATATCAGCACGTCGCACTGCTCACCCCGCATGCGGCCGAGACGATCATCGCTGGAGAGCACGTCGATGTACAGGACATCCTCAACCGACAGTACGTCCCTGCCGACCGGGTCGGCGTCTGAGGCGACCATCCCCGAGCCCGCCCCCGCCCCGGCGTCCGAGGCCCGGGTCACCCCAGTCAGGAGCAAGGCCTTGACCCTCCCCAGTGTGCTGCTGCTGCTGTTCGCCGTGTTCTCGTCGGCGGGTGGCCAGATCATGCTCAAGCACGGGATGAAGGGCGCCGCGGCCGCCGCCGGCCGCGACGGCGGCTCCGTCGCGCTGCGCGCCGTCGGGAGTCCCTGGGTCGTGTTCGGGCTGGTGGTCTTCGCCGTGTCCGCGCTCGCCTGGATGACGACCCTGGCCAAGGTGCCGCTCTCCGTCGCGTACCCCTTCAACGCGCTCGGCTATCTGCTGATCGTGCTGGCCGGGGCGACCGTCCTGCACGAGCGGACGTCGATGTGGACCTGGGGCGGCTCGCTGCTCGTGGTCGTCGGCCTGGTCACGGTCATGGCGGGCCAGCAACGCTGAACCGCACGCCGAAGGGCCCGTCACCGGAACGTTCCGGTGACGGGCCCTTCGGCATGCGGTCCGGTCAGACGGCTGCGGGCTCGGCGGGCTCCTCGCCCAGCAGGACCCGGCGCACCACACGCTCGGCGGCGCGGCCGTCGTCGTACGGGCAGAAGCGGGCGCGGAAGGCCTTCAGCAGCGCCTCGTTCTCGTCGCTGTCCCAGCTGCCGTCGGTGAAGACCCGCGCCAGCTCGTCCGTGGTCGTCGCGACGGCACCCGGGGTCTCGCCGGGCTTGCCGGACAGCAGGTCGAAGACGACACCGCGGACCGTGCGGTACGTCTCCCAGTCCGGGGCGTGCACCACGATCGGGCGGTTGAGATGGGCGTAGTCGAACATCACCGACGAGTAGTCCGTGACCAGGGCGTCCGCCGCCAGGCACAGGTCCTCGATGCGCGGGTGGTCACTGACGTCGATGATCGACGCGCTCTCGGGCAGTCCGGCGCCCCCGTAGAAGTAGTGCGCGCGCACCATGACCACGGTGTCCGGGCCGACGGCCTCGCAGAACCGCTCCAGGTCAAGGCGGCTGGTGAAGCCGGCCTCGTAGTCGCGGTGGGTGGGCGCGTACAGCAGGGCGCGCTGGCCGGGGCGGATGCCGAGGCCCTCGCGGATCTTCTGGATCTGCTCCTGCGTCGCCGTCGTGAAGACGTCGTTGCGGGGGTAGCCCGTCTCCAGCGAAAGAGCCGCGCTGGGGTAGGCGCGCGACCACACCTCGGTGGAGTGCGGGTTCGCGGAGACGCTCCAGTCCCACCGGTCGACGCGCTTGAGCAGCCGGTCGAAGTTGAGGCCCTGGGCCGCCGCCGGGTAGTTCTGCTGGTCCATGCCCATGATCTTCAGCGGCGTGCCGTGATGGGTCATGACGTGGATCTGGCCGGGGCGCTTGACCAGGTGGTCGGGGAAGTTGACGTTGTTGAAGAAGTACGTGGCGCGGGCCAGCGTCGCCCAGTAGCGGCGGGTGCCGGGCACCACGTAGTCGATGCCCTTCGGCAGCGAGTCCACCTGGTTCTTCGAGACCACCCAGACCCCGTGCACATCGGGGGCCAGCTCCTGGGCCTTGCGGTAGATCGCCTCGGGGTTGCAGCTCACGCCGCGGTTCCAGTAGGCCGCGTAGACGGCGAGCTTGGGGTCGAGCGGAAGCTTGCGCTGCGCCTTGTAGTAGCGCGCGGTGAACGACTTCTTCGCCTTCGCCCGCGCCGTGGTGGGCGCGGTGCGCAGTCCCCGGCGGGTGGCGAGCGCGGTGTCCAGGGCGCCGAGCGCGGCGTACCGGCCGCCGCCCATCAGCTGCGGGCGCAGACCCTTCGTGCCGCCCGGGAACTTGAATCCGTCGGGGCGGTGGGCGTTGTGGAACGCGCCGACCGCGCCGACGTACTGCCGGCGCCGCTTCGTGACCGACGGGTAGGCGGACAGGAGCTCCTGGACGGCGCGGTCGAAGAGCAGTCCGCGCACGCCGCTCAGGGCGGGGCGCGCCTCGACGAAGGTCATCAGGCCGGCGTACGCGTCGACGAGCTCGAGCGGTGTCGAGCCGGCCGACGGCTCCACGTCGTCGACGAGGCCGGGCAGGTAGCGCTGCTGGCGGTGCTCGACGCAGGCCGTGTCCAGTGTGGCGATCGAACCGGCGACGGCGAGGGTCTCGAGTGCGTACATCCGCTCACCGTGCGGGCCGGGGCCGAAGCTCAGGCTCTCGCTCTCGGCGAGGGTGCGGCGGACGGCCCGGTTCCAGGAGACCGGGGCGAGGTCGAGGAGGTCGGGGCGGGCGGCGAGGGTGAGCGGGCCCGCGGGCATGCCGCTCAGCAGCGTCATCGACCGGGTCGCACGGGTCTTGCCGCGGAACGGGCGCTTGCGGTGGCCGAAGAGCAGCACGTCGGGGCCGTCGGTGGAGTCCAGCCGGTCGGCGACGGCCTGCAGCGCGCCGGGCAGGTAGACGTAGTAGCCCTCGAGGAAGAGGAGGTAGTCACCGGTGGCCCGCTCGGCCCCGGCGTTGCGCCGGCCGTGTGCCCCCGCGCCCTGCGGCAGATGAACGGCCTGCACCCGGCTGTCTCGTGCGGCGAACTCGTCCAGGACCAGTCCCGATCCGTCCGGGGCGCCGTCATCCACACCGATCACCTCGATGTCCGTGAAGGACTGCGAGAGCACCGACTCCAGGCACTCGCGCAGGCTTCCACGGGCGCGGCGGACGGGGATGATGACACTCAGCCGGGGCATACAGACTCTTTCTCGGACTGTGCGTACTGGGGAGCACACAGCGTACTGGGGAGCGCTCAGCAGGACGGGCAGGGGGCGGACAGGCGTGCGATGGTCAAAGCGGCGGGCGGATCGGGCCCCGGTGGGGTTCCGGCCGGCCGGAACCGTCGGATCCATGGATGCGGAAGCGGCGGTCCCCGTCGGGACCGGTACACGCAACACTCTGCCGTCGATGTGGTCGACCGCGCGGCTGATGAAGGCCCCACTTATCATACTACCTGGGATGGTAAGTGAACCTTGGACATCCGAGGGCCCGCGGAGGCGTGACGCACCGCGGACAGCGCTACGGGGCAGCCCCCGGCCGGCCGGCCCGGAACTGCCCCGCGTCGCTGTGCGTACGGCGTGAGTCACGCCTGGTCGGTTACCGCTCTGAGCGTTCGGCTTGCGTCACACCTGACCGTCAGTTGCCCATCGGTTACTTGACCGCTCCCGCCATCACGCCGGAGACGAACTGGCGCTGGAAGGCGAAGAACACCGCGAGCGGAATCACCATCGAGACGAAGGCGCCGGGCGCCAGCACGTCGATGTTGTTGCCGAACTGCCGCACCTGCTGCTGGAGTGCCACCGTGATCGGCGGGGAGTCGGAATCCGCGAAGATCAGCGCGACCAGCATGTCGTTCCACACCCAGAGGAACTGGAAGATCCCGAGCGAGGCGATCGCCGGTCCGCCCAGCGGCATCACGACCCGGGTGAAGAGCCGGATCTCGCCCGCCCCGTCGAGCCGCGCCGCCTCCAGCAGCTCCCGCGGGATCTCCGCGAAGAAGTTGCGCAGCAGGAAGATCGCGAACGGCAGGCCGAAGGCGGTGTGGAACATGATCACGCCGAAGGTCGTCTCGAAGATCCCGATCTCGCCGAAGAGCTTGGAGACCGGGATCAGCGCGACCTGCACCGGGACCACCAGCAGTCCCACGACCACCAGGAACCACCAGTCGCGGCCGGGGAACTCCATCCAGGCGAAGGCGTATCCGGCGAGCGAGCCGATGACCACGACCAGGACCGTCGACGGGACGGTGATCAGGACCGTGCTGAACAGCGAGTCGGTGATCGTCGAATTGTCGAGCAGCCGGGAGTAGTTGTCGAAGGTCAGCTCGGACGGGACGGTGAAGATCTTCCACCAGCCGGTCGCCGCGATCCGGTCCGCGCCGCGAAGCGAGGACAGGAACAGTCCGACGGTCGGCATCAGCCAGAACACGGCCACCAGGACCAGGACGACGCGCATCACGCCGCCGCCGGCCCTGGTCGCGATCCTTGCGCCGAGGGACCGCCGGGCCTTCGGCTTCCCGGTGTCCGGGGCGTCGCCCGCCGCGGCGGGCGCGGCCGTGGTCGAGGGTGTCGTCATCGGCGCCCCTCCTTCCGTATCCGCCTGATGTTGAAGAGCATCACCGGGACGACCAGCAGCAGCAGGAGTACGGCGATGGCGCTGCCGATCCCCAGGTCCGCGTCCGTGCCGAACGAGGACCGGTAGAGCTGGAGCGCCAGCACGTTCGCGTCGTCCTGCGAGGAGCCGGGCGCGATGATGAAGACCAGGTCGAAGACCTTCAGGACGTTGATCATCAGCGTCACCAGCACCACCGCGAGGACCGGGGCGAGCATCGGCACCGTGATCCGGCGGAACACCTGCCACTCGTTGGCCCCGTCCACCCGGGCCGCTTCGAGGAGTTCACGCGGCAGGCCCGCCAGGCCGGCCGCGATCAGCACCATGGCGAAGCCCGCCCACATCCAGACGTAACTCCCGATGATGCCGGGGGTCACGAAGGACGGGCCGAGCCAGTCCACCCCGTTGTACGGCTCCTTGAAGTTCGAGGCCGGGAGCCGGAGTTCGGCTCCGTCCGCCGAGGCGGGCAGGGTGAACGTGCCGTCCGCCCCCGCGGTGGCCGAGGCGACCACCTTGCCGTCCTTGACGGCCTCCACCTTGATGCCCTTGAGCCCCAGTTCCCTGGCGTCGATGACATTGGGACTGCCGCCGCCGCCCTTGGTGAAGTCCAGCCAGGCGGTGCCGGTGATCTGTCCGTTCCCGCCCGTCTGCGGGGCGCGGGCCGGCTTCGCGTCGGAGGGCATCTTCGCGGGCAGCACCCCGACCAGCGGCAGCTGGACCGGTTCCCCGGCCCGTACCGGCACCTTCGTCACGAAGGCGCCGCCGCCGGCCGCCTTGAGCGGATGGACGGGCAGCGGATGCGCCTTGGGGAAGCCCGCCGATTCGGCGAACGTGTCGTGCACGCCCACCCAGACGGCGTTGGCGACCCCGCGCTCCGGTGCCTGGTCGTACACCAGCCGGAAGATGATGCCGGCGGCCAGCATCGAGATCGCCATCGGCATGAAGACGATCAGCTTGAACGCGGTGCCCCAGCGGATCCGTTCCGTCAGCACCGCGAAGATCAGACCGAGTGCGGTGGAGACGGTCGGGGCGAAGACCACCCAGATCGCGTTGTTCTTGACCGCCGTACGGATGGTGTCGTCCGTGAACAGCGCCTTGTAGTTGCCGAACCCGGCGAAACCGGTCCCCGCCTGGTCGAAGAACGAGCGGTAGACGGAGTAGACGATCGGGTAGACCACGAGCGCGCCGAGCAGCACCAGCGCGGGCAGCAGGAAGAGCGCCGCGATGGCCCTGCGGGTACCGGTCACGCTCCTGCGACCGGGCGCCTTACGGAGAGGCGGCTCCCCGGGCAGAGGCTTCCTGGGGGCGGGTACCGAGGTCCCGCCGGATGGTTGCGTGTCGGCGGGGGGCGCCTCGTCGGCGCCCCCCGCTGCGGCTGTCGTCATCCCGTCAGCTCTTGTACGCCTTGGCCGCGTCGGACTCCAGTTTCGCCTGGGTCCCCGCGATGTCCTTCGGGTTCTTCAGGAAGTCCTGGAGGGTCTTCCACTCGCCCTTCCCGGGCGTTCCGCCGAACGACTGCGGGGCCTGGTCGGACATGTCGAACCGGACGGCGTCCCCGGCCGCGATCAGCGCCTTCGCCATCGTGCGCTGCACCTCGTTGGGGTACGCGGCGGCGTCCAGGGCCTTGTTCGGCGAGATGAACCCGCCCTGCTCGGCCCAGATCTTCGCGGCGTCGGTGGAGGCCAGCCAGGTCAGCAGGGCCTGGGCGCCCTTGCCGTCCTTCAGGGCCACCGCCGCGTCGCCGCCGGTCACCACGGGCGACTCGGCGCCGACCGCGGGGAACGGGAACACCTTGGCGTCCGTACCGACCTTGGCCTTCGTCTGCGCGATGTTGATGCTGACGAAGTCACCCTCGAAGACCATGGCGCCCTTGGGCTGGTCCCCGCCGGTGAAGGTCTGGGTGACCGAGGCCGGGAACTCCGTCTGGAGCGCGCCGTCGGCACCGCCCGCGATCAGGGAGGGCTTGCCGAAGAGCTGGGCCAGCGTGGTCAGCGCGTCCTTGACGGACGCATCCGTCCACTTGATCTTGTGCTGGGCCAGCTGGTCGTACTTCTCCGGGCCCGCCTGGGAGAGGTAGATGTTCTCGAACCAGTCGGTGAGCGTCCAGCCGTCCGCGCCGCCGACCGAGACCGGGGTGACGCCCGAGGCGGACACCGTCTCCGCGGTCGCCAGGAAGTCCTTCCAGGTCTTCGGCTCGCTCGCGCCCGCGTTCTCGAACGCCTTGGCGTTGTACCAGATCAGCGACTTGTTGGCGGCCTTGAAGTACACGCCGTACTGCGTGCCGTCCACCGCGCCGAGGTCCTGCCAGACCTGGGAGTAGTTCTTGGCCAGCTGGGCCTTGGCCCCGGCTCCGACCGGCTTGGCCCACTTCTTCGCCACGGCCTGCTGGATCGCGCCGACCTGCGGGATCATCGCGACGTCCGGCGGCTGGCCGCCCGCGATCTTCGTACCGAGGAAGTTGACGATCGGGTCCTGCGCCGGGACGAAGGTCACCGTCGCGCCCGTGCGCTTCTCGAACTCCTTGAGCACCTTGACGAAGTTGGCCTGTTCGGGGCCCGTCCAGACCGCCGCGACCGACAGTTTCTCGCCGTCCAGTTTCGGTAAAACGACGCTCGACGCGTTGTCCTTGCCGTTCGCGGAGCCGCCGTCGTCCGCCTTGCCCTTTCCGCCGTCACCGTCGTCGCTGCAACCGGTGAGGGCCAGTGCGCCGATGGCGGTGAACACCAAGGCGGCCCTGCGAATCCGAAGGGTTGTGCGCATTCCTGCCCCGTCTCTCTGTGCGCGTGCACCGACCGGCGCGGCCTGAATCCCGACGCCGGCCGGTCATTCATCACGTCGTCGTGTGCGCACAGTCCTACGCCGGGCATCCGGGCGCCGCAAGGCCGTCCTCGGGCCCAAATCAGTGATCGTGATGGGCTCGTGACGTGAGGTCAGTGCAGGTATCCGGCCATTGGGGACGAGGGGGTGCGCCGCACCCCCTCGCCGCACAGGGGTGCCTCCGGTACGGCTCGAGGGTGCCTCCGGCGTCGCTCAGGGATGCGCGGACGGCAGGGGCGCCGGCGGCTCGGCGTTCACCGAACGGGCCGCGCGCTCCAGCGCACTCGCCAGCAGCGCCAGGTCCGTCGGGCCGTTGCCCAGCTCGCGCACCGGGCGGCGGGTGGGCGGATCGCCCATCCGCTCCCACTCCAGGGGGACGACCGTCGGCCGCAGCGTCGCCGTACGCGGAATGCGGCCCGTCACCCGGCCGCCCTGGAACGGTGTCACCCGACCGTCCGGATGCCCCAGCCGCCCGCGGCCCGGCGCCGGTTCGTCCGGTGACGGCGGGACGACGGGCGGATCGAGCACGATGCGCAACCGCGCTCCGCGGGCCAGTTCGGTGTCCTCCGTGCGGTCCGGGCGGGCGGACGTCGCGACCAGATGGACGCCGAGCCGGCCGCCGTCCCTCGCCACGGCCTCCAGCGCCCGTACGACCGAGCCGGCGGCCGGCCGGCCGGGACTGCCCAGGGCCGGGGCGATCAGCGCGTCGAAGTCGTCCACGAGCACGACGAGCCTGGGCAGCGGTGAGGGGCCCGGGTCCACCGCACGGGCCGAGGCGGGCCGCAGCCGCAGGGTGCCGCTCAGCTGGGACTCGACGTCCCCGTGCTGCTCGGACGGACCGGGCGGGCGCTGCCCGACCATCCGCTGCGCCACCTCGTGCCGGCTGTGCCACTCGGCGAAGTCGAGCCCGCCGAGGAGTTCGGCCCGCCGCTTCAGCTCGCCGCCCAGCGCCTGGGCGAACTCCCGCATCCTGACCGGATCGGAGGCCACCAGGTGTGTGAACGCGTGCGGGAGTTCGGTGCAGGGGCGCAGACTCTCGCCACGCTCGCCGCCCGCCCCGTCGACCAGCAGGATGCCGAGCCGGTCCGGCCGCGAGGCGGCGGCCAGCGAGGCGGCGACGGCCCGCAGCAGCTCGGTGCGTCCGCTGCCGCCGGGGCCCTCGATCAGGAGGTGCGGTCCCTCGTCGGCGAGGTCCACACTCACCGGCCCGCGGGGTCCGGCGCCGAGCACCACCACGGGCCGTCCGGCGAGGACGGCCACACCCGTGTCGGCCGGCCGGTGGCTCGTGTCCGCGGCGGTGGATCCGTGCTCGGCTGCCTGGGCGGCGGCCCGCCCGGATTCGGCGCCGCGCGCGGCGACCTGCGGCCCGTCGCTCTGACGCGGCCCGCTGACCCGGTTCGATGAGCGCCCCGAACCGGCGGGACGCAGGCTGCCGGTGTCCGGCGCGTCCCCTCCGGCGCCGCTCCCCACGCCCGCCGCCCCGCCCCAGGACCGGGTGTCGGACCCCGGCAGAGTGCGGGAACTGGTCTCCCCGGGGCCCCCGTCGTGACGCTGCCCGCCCACCCGGGGGTAGGGGGTGCGCCCGGAGCCGGGCGTGGTGCCGGGGTACGGGGTGCGGCCCGAGCTCCGGTTCTCCGCGCTGCCCGGGTACGGGGTGCGGCCGGAGCCGGGGGCGGTGTCCGGGTACGGGGTGCGGCCCGGGCCCGCGTCGTCGTAGGCGTCACCGCGGCCGGCGGCGCGTCGCGGCACGCCTGCGTGGGTGTCGCGGCCGTCGGACGTGCGGGGGTACGGCGTGCGCCCGGAGCCCTGGTTCTCCGAGCTGCCGGGGTACGGCGTGCGCCCGGAGCCCCGGGTGTCCGTGCTGTCCGGGTACCGCGTCCGTCCCGACCACGGGTCGTCCGAGGCGCCGGGGTACGGGGTGCGGCCGGAGCCCCGGCCCTCCGTGCGGCCCGAGCCCCGGCCCTCTGCGCGGTCGGGGTAAGGGGTGCGGCCGGAGCTTCCGGGCTGCCAGGTGTCCGTGCTCGCGGCGGTGGCCGTGTACGGGGCGTCGCCGCCCGTGCGCTGGGCGCCCACGCGGGGGCCCGCGCTGCCCGTGCCGTGGACCGTGGCACCCGGCTGGTGGTCCGCCGTGGAGGCCCAGCGGGCCATCAGGGAGGCCGGGGTGGCGCGGGCCAGGCCCAGCTCGTCCAGGAGGCGCGCGGACGGTGGGAGCGCCACCGCCGCCGGGCGGCCCGGCAGCGCGGCCGAACCCTCCGCGCGCAGCGGGGCCAGCGCCCGTCCGAACCGCTGCGCCCACTGCGCCGACACCGCGTCCACCGTGGCGACCGTGCCGTGCCCGGCCGCCCGGCCGCCCGCCGTGCGCAGCAGCCGCAGGGCCGTCGCCACATCGCCGCTCAGCATCGCCACGGCCCCGCACTCGCGGAAGGCGATCGACGCGTGGCACGCCGCCTCGTACGTCGCGGCGACCGGTGAGGTGGGGGTGGCGGCCGGGGTCTCGGCCAGACAGATCAGATGGATGCCCGCGGCCGCACCCGCAGCGGCCAGCCGGGCGGTGTTCTCGCGCAGCACGGCCGAACCGGGATCGCCGTCGACGATCACCACGGTGAACGGTCCCTCGTGGTGCCGGGCGGCCTCGGCGACCGTACCGGGGTCGAGGCTCGCCCAGCCGGGACCGAGCGGTCCGTCGTCCAGCCGGCGCACCAGCTCCGTCGTCCGGGCGAGCGCCTGATCGCGGTCGTACGCCAGCAGCAGCCGGCAGTCCTGGCCGTGCATCGGCCGCAGATGCGGCAGCCAGCCCAGCCAGGCCCACTCGCGCCGGCGCTCGTCCACGCCGCGCGCCCGGTCCGTGCTGATCAGCACGATCTCCAGATCGGCGGGGGAGTGCAGTGCGGCCAGCTGTGCCACGGCGGAGCGGGCCAGTCCCGCCAGCCGTTCCCGAGGTCCGGCGAGGCCCAGCGAACCGGCCTCCCGCAGCCCCACGGTCACCGGCACGGCGGGCAGCTCGGCCCGCTCGGTCGTGCCCAGCCGGAGCACCAGCGCCTCCGGGTGCGTGGTGTCGCGCTCCCACAGCCGCGGGCCCGGTCCGAGCGCCGTCAGCAGGATCGACGCGGGATCGGGCCAGGTGCCCTCCGGGGCGGTGGGCAGGGAGGCGAACGTGGCGGCGGCCGACGGCGGACCGCTCTCGCCGGGTGCGCCCGGGTGCACCGGCTCGCCCTTGTTGCCCGCGAGCCTGCGGGCCCACGCGCCTATCCCGCCGCGCCGGGGCGCCTCCTCGTCCGGATGGCCGGGGCGCCCGGGGCCGGACCGCGGCCGCGCCGCGTCCCGGTCGTCGCCCCCGGGGCCGTGCTCGTGATCGAGGGAGGCGAATCCTTCGTGGGTCTGCGGCCCGCTGTAGTCATGGCCGGAGCCGTCCCCGTAGCCGTGGTCCGGGTACGGGGCGGCGGCCGGCGGCTTCGACACCCGCAGATGGCCCTCGCCGTCCGGGGCCGTCCCCAGCGTCGGCGTACGCGCACCCGAGGTGAGCCGGAGCGTCGATTCGCCGAGCCGCAGCAGCGCGCCGGGCTTCAGCCGGACCGGGCGGTCGCGGACCTCCGCACCGTCCAGCGAGGTGCCGTTGGTCGAGCCCAGGTCGGCCACGGCGACCCGGCCGTCGTCGGAGACCGTCACCGCGCAGTGCAGCCGGGACACATCGGGGTCGTCGAGCGGCACATCGGCCTCGGCCGAGCGGCCGATCCGGATCCGCCCGCCGTGCAGGAGGTGGACCCCGCCCGCGTCGGGGCCCGCGATCACGTGCAGCTGGGCGGGGACGGAGTCGTCGGCCGTCTCGTCGTCGCCCGGCACCTGGAGCGAGAGCACGGCCCCGTCGACCAGGGGCGGCTCACCGAGCGCGCACCGCTGCGCGTCGAGGCGTTCCCGCCCGGCGAACAGCACCACCGCGCCGCTGCCGAGGGAGCCGTCGGGGCCGGAGACGGCCGCGGCCAGGCTGGACGCCACGGTGGCCAGCGCCGTGCCCGCGGGGGCGGTGACGAGCACGTCGCAGGCGCGCGCCGGGGTCTGGCCGCTGCGCGGCGCGAGGACGGTCAGCCGGATCTGCATCGCCGTCAGCGGTCCCTTCTGCGCGCGGTGACCGGCAGGGGGAACGCCCTGTGATTCCCCCCACCCGGCACGGACGCGTCGTCCGGTACAGGTTCGTCACGTACCGCGGAGCTCCCGACCCCACAGTCCGTGCTGAGGGCATCCTCGCATCTGTCACTGACAACACGCCCGGCGGTCACCGCTAAGTGATCTTGAAACGTCGGCTGTGCGCCCATAAGTGCCTGCTTGGCCGGTTCCCCGGCGGGGCGGCGGGCGGCCCGGCGAGGGGGTGGTGCGACCCGGACCGGGGTCCGGAACCGTTCCCTCACGTCTCCGGGCGGCAACCATCCGGCCGGTGCGGGCGTCTTCCCCCGCGACCGGTGCGCCCCGGGGGCCGGGAGGCCGTGTCCGCACCGGAGGATTACGGGAATGCGGACAAAAAGGTAACCTTCCCGACCCGGTCCTCCACTTGGTCCACCCCACTAGAGTGGGCCGGAAACTCCGGACGGATCCGGGGACCACGAGCACCACGACCAGCAGGGAGCGCATGACGTGCGGCCGGTAGGCAGCAAGTACCTGCTCGAGGAGCCGCTGGGACGCGGCGCCACGGGCACCGTCTGGCGCGCCCGCCAGCGGGAGACCGCGGGCGCCGAGGCGGCCGTCGCAGGCCAGCCGGGCGAGACCGTGGCGATCAAGGTCCTCAAGGAGGAGCTCGCCAACGACGCGGACGTCGTGATGCGGTTCCTGCGCGAACGCTCCGTGCTGCTGCGGCTGACCCACCCGAACATCGTGCGCACCCGGGACCTGGTCGTGGAGGGCGATCTCCTCGCCCTCGTGATGGACCTGGTCGACGGTCCCGACCTGCACCGCTACCTCCGCGACAACGGCCCGCTCACCCCGGTCGCCGCCTCGCTGCTCACCGCGCAGATCGCGGACGCGCTCGCCGCCAGCCATGCCGACGGCGTCGTCCACCGCGATCTGAAGCCCGCCAACGTGCTGCTCGACGAGCGCGACGGCGAGATGCACCCGATGCTCACCGACTTCGGCATCGCCCGCCTCGCCGACTCCCCGGGCCTGACCCGGACCCATGAGTTCGTCGGTACGCCGGCCTATGTGGCACCCGAGTCGGCCGAGGGCCGCCCGCAGACCTCCGCCGTCGACATCTACGGCGCCGGAATCCTGCTGTACGAGCTGCTCACCGGACGTCCGCCGTTCGCCGGCGGCACCGCGCTCGAGGTCCTGCACCGCCACCTCAGCGAGGAGCCCCGTCGCCCCAGCACGGTCCCGGCCCCGCTGTGGACGGTGATAGAGCGCTGCCTCAGCAAGGACCCGGACCGCCGGCCCAGCGCCGAGAACCTCGCCCGTGCGCTGCGTACCGTCGCCGCCGGCATCGGTGTGCACGCGAACTCCGCGCAGATCGCCGCCGCCGACGGGGTGGCGGCCCTCCTCGCGCCCGACCCGGCACCCACCGCCGTCCCCGAGGTGCCCGGGGCGGCCGACCGGACGCAGGTGCTGCCGAGCAACGCCGGTTCGTACGACCCGAACGCGGCCACCAGCGTGATGCAGCAGAACGCCGGGCCGGGTGGCGGTCACGCCGACCCGACCGCGGTCATGCCGCCGGTCCCTCCACGGCCCGACGGGTCCCCGCAGTCCGACGACCCGCACCCCTGGCAGTCCCAGCTCCAGGCCGCCCGCGACCGCAACGAGCAGACGCAGGTCCAGTACCTCGACCCGAGCCAGGACCCGCTGCGCCGCCGCCCCCAGCGCCAGCAGCAGCCGCCGCCGCAGCAGCCGCGCCGCCAGCAGCAACAGCAGCAGTACCCCCAGCAGCAGTACCAGCCTCAGCAACAGCAGTACCAGCCGCAGCAGCAGCGCCAGCCGCAGCAGCAGCGCCAGCAGTACGCGCAGCCCCAGCAGCAGCATCAGCCCCAGCAGTACGCGCCGCCGCAACAACCTCAGCAGCCCCAGCAGCGCCCGCCCCGCGAGCCGAGGCAGCGCAGCGCCAACCCGATGAAGATCCCGGGCCTCGGCTGCCTCAAGGGGTGCCTGTTCACGCTGGTCCTGCTCTTCGTAGCGAGCTGGCTGATCTGGGAGCTCACCCCGCTGAAGGACTGGATCGGCCAGGGCCAGAGCTACTGGCACGCGATGACCGACGCCTTCGACACCGTCACCGGCTGGATCTCGAAGCTGGGCGGCGACAGCGGCGGCAGCGGCAACTGACCGGGCGCACGCGCTCCCTGGGCCGTGCGACACCGGCCCGGGGCGACCGGCCCCGGGCGTGCGACACCGGCCCGGGGCGTGCGCACGCCGTCAACTCTGTAGCTATATCGACTTCTGCGGACCAATTCCGCGGCAATTCGCCCGCAGAAGCGAAGGTTGGCGCCATCCAGGGCGCGCGACCCCCCGATCGCCGCGTAACTTTGTCGACCGGGGGTTGTTGAGCGAGGGTTCATCGCCAGCCGCTGAGGGAGCAGTCTTGGCACGGAATATCGGCAGCCGGTACACCGCCCACCAGATCCTGGGGCGCGGCAGCGCCGGCACGGTGTGGCTCGGTGACGGCCCCGAGGGGCCCGTCGCCATCAAACTGCTCCGCGAGGACCTCGCGTCCGACCAGGAGCTCGTGGGCCGCTTCGTCCAGGAGCGCACGGCGCTGCTCGGACTCGACCATCCGCACGTCGTCGCCGTACGGGACCTCGTGGTGGACGGCAACGATCTGGCCCTGGTCATGAACCTGGTCCGCGGTACGGATCTGCGCACCCGGCTCGACCGCGAGCGCCGGCTGGCCCCCGAGGCCGCGGTCGCCATCGTCGCGGACGTCGCCGACGGCCTCGCCGCCGCGCACGCGGCGGGCGTCGTCCACCGCGACGTCAAGCCGGAGAACATCCTGCTCGACATGGAGGGCCCGCTCGGCCCCGGCAACTCCCACCCGGCGCTGCTCACCGACTTCGGTGTGGCCAAGCTGATCGACACCCCGCGCCGCACCAAGGCCACCAAGATCATCGGTACGCCGGACTATCTGGCCCCCGAGATCGTCGAGGGCCTCCCGCCGCGCGCCGCCGTCGACATCTACGCCCTCGCGACGGTGCTGTACGAGCTCCTGGCGGGCTTCACTCCCTTCGGCGGCGGCCACCCCGGCGCCGTCCTGCGCCGCCATGTCACCGAGACCGTGGTCCCGCTCCCCGGCATCCCCGAGGAGCTGTGGCAGCTGCTGGTCCAGTGCCTGGCCAAGGCCCCGGCCTCCCGGCTGCGCGCCTCCGAGCTGGCGGCCCGGCTGCGCGAGCAGCTTCCGCACCTGAGCGGCATCCCGCCCCTGGACGTGGACGAACCGGACGATGAGCCGGAGCCCCAGCCGCACGGCCAGGGCTACGACGAGCAGCAGTACACCCCGGCCGCCGACGAACCCCGCCGCCGCGGTGCCGTCCCGCTGGTCCCCGGCTCGTCCCCCGACTCCAACCGGGACACCCACACGAGCATGCGCGTCCCTGCCCCCGACGAGCTCTCCGGCGGCCCCCGCGGCACCGCCCGCGCCCCGCGCGCCCCGGGACGGCCCCGGCCCGGCTCGGCCCGCAACAAGTCGGCGGCGATTCGCAAGCGCCGTCTGACCCTGGGCGCCGCGGCCCTCGTGCTGGTCGCCGGAGCCGGGGTGGGCGGCTGGCTGGCGCTGGGCGGCGACGGCGCGGGGGCGACGCCGCAGGACACGAAGAATTCGGCCCCCGCCACCCCCTGACCCGGACACCGGTGGCGGGGCGGGGGAGAGGCGATCCCGCGGCCCGAGGAATGTCCGCGCCGACAGCCGTTACGCTGGACCCGTGGCAGTCGTCGATATTTCCGAAGAGCTGAAGTCCCTCTCCTCGACCATGGGGTCGATCGAGGCCGTCCTGGACCTGGATGCGCTGAGGGCGGACATCGCCGCGCTCGAGGAGCAGGCGGCCGCCCCGTCCCTCTGGGACGACCCGGAGGCGGCGCAGAAGATCACCAGCAAGCTTTCGCACCTCCAGGCCGAGGTCCGCAAGACCGAGGCCCTGCGCGGCCGCATCGACGATCTCGAGGTCCTCTTCGAGCTCGCCGAGGACGAGGGCGACGCCGACGCCCTCGCGGAGGCGGAGACCGAGCTGGAGTCGGTCCGCAAGGCGCTGGACGAGATGGAGGTCCGCACGCTCCTCTCCGGCGAGTACGACGCCCGCGAGGCGCTCGTCACCATCCGGGCCGAGGCCGGCGGCGTCGACGCCGCGGACTTCGCGGAGAAGCTCCAGCGCATGTACCTCCGCTGGGCCGAGCGGCACAACTACAAGACCGAGGTCTACGAGACGGCGTACGCCGAAGAGGCCGGCATCAAGTCGACCACCTTCGCCGTGGAGGTCCCGTACGCGTACGGCACGCTCTCCGTCGAGCAGGGCACCCACCGCCTCGTCCGGATCTCCCCGTTCGACAACCAGGGCCGCCGCCAGACGTCCTTCGCCGGCGTCGAGGTGCTGCCGGTGGTCGAGCAGACGGACCACGTCGAGATCGACGAGTCCGAGCTGCGCATCGACGTGTACCGCTCCTCGGGCCCCGGCGGCCAGGGCGTCAACACCACGGACTCCGCGGTGCGCCTGACCCACCTGCCCACCGGCATCGTCGTCTCCTGCCAGAACGAGCGCTCGCAGATCCAGAACAAGGCGTCCGCGATGAACGTCCTCCAGGCCAAGCTCCTCGAGCGCCGCCGCCAGGAGGAGCAGGCGAAGATGAACGCGCTCAAGGGCGACGGCGGCAACTCCTGGGGCAACCAGATGCGCTCCTACGTCCTGCACCCGTACCAGATGGTCAAGGACCTGCGTACGGAGTTCGAGATGGGCAACCCGGAAGCGGTCTTCAACGGCGAGATCGACGGCTTCATCGAGGCCGGAATCCGCTGGCGCAAGCAGAGCGAGAAGTAGCCCCGCGGGGCGGACGCACACGAGGACGGGCGTGGGAGCAACTGCTCCCACGCCCGTCCTCGTGCGTGCGCGTGGACGTGTCAGGAAGCGGTGCGGCCGAGGCACCGCTTCAGCTCGTCGACCTCGTAGAAGTAGCTGCCCTTCGCCACCGGCTCGCAGCCCTTCCTGAACGCGGTCTGCTTCTCGTTGTAGAGCATCCGCACGAGGTACTTGTCGCCCTTCTCGAAGAGGTCCCACTGGATGTTCGTGGCCATGGAGGCCACGGACGCCCCGCGCCAGGGGTTGTTGGCATAGGTGTACGGCTTCCGCGGCGACGCGGCCTTCGTGCTCCCCGGCAGCCCCATGAGCGCGGCCAGCGGGATGATCTCCTCCGCGTGCGTGAAGCGCAGTTCGGCGCCCGCGTCACTGGTTCCGGCCCGCTTGGCGTCGATCTTCGCGAAGAAGTCGTCGAGCAGGACGTTCGCCATCCGGTAGGTGATGTCGCTGTCGTCGAAGCCCGGCCCCTTCTCGTAGAAGTCCTCGGCGTCGCTGAGGTAGGCGAACCACCGCGCGTCGCGCGGCGCGATGTAGCGCCCCATGTTCCAGTCGCCCTCGTCGGACATGGCCGGGGCGATGCTGTAGAGGGCGTAGACGGCCTGGGCGGCCTCCACCTCGGTGCCGGTCGAGGAGAACTCGCCCGCCGAGATCCGCTCGACGAAGGCGGGCTTGAAGATCTTCTTCAGCACATTGCGGGCGGCGGTGTGCGAGGCCGGCCGGCCGGTGATCGCGTCGAGGGTGGCGGCGAGCCGCTCGTCGTTGTCGACGTAGTCCCGGTACTCCGCGCCGCCGGCCGACTTGTGGAAGTAGAGCAGGTCGGCGTCGGTCCTGGCCGGGGTGATGAGCGGCGCCAGCGCCGGGTCGTTCTCGGCGAGGGCCTCGGCGAACAGGTTCCCGCTGTCGACGGCCCGGTCCTTGCCGGAATTGGTGACGTTGATCTGCTCGGATTCCTTGGCGATCTGCTTGAAGAGCCCGGGAAGCCGCTTCTCCAGCCGCGCGGCGGTGTCCTGGATCTCACGCACGCCCCGGCCGCTGAGCTGTCCGTAGCCGATCTTGTCCATGGCGGCGAGCAACGCCTTCGTCTCGCCGCCGAACCGCTCACCGGCCGGGGTGAGCTGTCCCTCGCTCCGGGCCTTGTCCCACAGGGCCAGGATCAGGTCGCCGTCCTCGCTGTCCGACGCCGCGCGGGAGCCGTGGCGCGAGACGCTCTCGGTGAAGACCGGGACGAATCCCTTGGGGGCCTGCTGGTAGGACCGCATGTTCTGCTGCGGCGCGTACGGCGTCTTGGTGGCGTAGTTGCCGGAGGGGCCGGCCTGGGCCTGCGCCGGCAGTGCTGTGGCCAGCAGGGCGGAGAGGGCGAGCGTCAGAGCGGTTGCGGCGGTTGCCTTCTGCATGGATTCACCGGGTTCGGTACGAGGCGGCGGGGCGGACGCCCGCAGCATGATCTGTCCGGATGAACGCGGGGCGACGGCGGCAAGGCGCCTGGGGGCGTTGCCCCGCCCCGTGCCGTCGGGGCGCTGCCCCGCGTGTGCCGAAACGGTCATGGGGCGTACGGGAGTTGGCCGTCCGAGTTGCGTAGAAGCCGTGGTGAGTGCGTCACAGTCGTGGTTCTGAATGAGGGTCAACCAGTGCTGAACCGGGACAGATTACACGGAACGGCCTTGACGTAGTCCTTAACTCTGGACAAGGTGCTGGAGCAGCATGCGTATGTCTGGGACGGTTGTGATCGGGGGCGGGCGGCATGGCCACGACACCACGTGGGCCGGCGCTCGGAGCGAACCCCGCCGGACGATCGCCCGCATATGGCTGCTCCACTGACGAGTACAGCTACTGGGGGTAGCAGCACATGACGAAGAAGACGCGTGTACGCGTCGCGCGGATAGCCGCGGGTGCGGTCATCGCCGCGGGTGCCTCGCTGACCGCCGCCGGTGCGGCGCAGGCCGTCGGCATCGGTGTCGACGTCGCGGGTGTTCATGTCGGCGTCCAGACCGCGGACGAGCCGGGCGAGGGTGACGAGACGTGCAGCCCGCTCGACCCGCGGTGCGAGGAGCCGACGGACCCGCCGACCGAGCCGACGGACCCGCCCACCGAGCCGACCGATCCGCCCACCGAGCCGACGGACCCGCCGACCGAGCCGACCGATCCGCCGACCGAGCCGACGGACCCGCCGACCGAGCCGACCGATCCGCCGACCGAGCCGACGGACCCGCCGACCAAGCCGACCACGGACCCGACGGACCCGACCACGGACCCGACCACGGACCCGTCGGAGCCCGGTCAGACCGGTGCTCCCGATGACGACGCCAACACCTGCACCGTCGACCTCGACGGTGCCGAGTGCGCCGACAACAACACCGACACCGACTCGGTCGGCAACCAGCCGGCCGAGCAGGGCAAGGGCAAGGACGAGCTCGCCGAGACCGGTGCGGCCGAGACCACGTTCCTGCTGATCGGTGCCGCGACGATGATCGCCGGAGGCATCGGCTTCCGGATCCTGCCGCGCCTGGTGAACGGCCGCACGGCCGCCTGAGGCCGCTGACGCCGGACACACAGAGGGGCCCGGGACGCCGATCGGCGTCCCGGGCCCCTCTTCGTATGCGTACGAGCGGACACGCGCTGTGCGCGGATGAACGTTCTTGCGGAGCCCCTGGGAGGGCGGCGCAGGCGGTGGGGCGGGCGCTACACGCCCTGGTGCGCCAGCAGCGCCAGTGCGCCCAGTAGTACCACCATCAGCGCGACCAGCATCGCCGGGCTCAGCCCCGCGAACGGTCCCTGCTCCTGTTCCTGCTGCAGTCGCGCGCGGCTCGCCCGGCATACGGGGCAGCGCCCCTCGTTCACGGGGGCCGCGCAGTTTGCGCACACCAGCCGGTCATAGGTCATGCGCTTTCCTCCTCCCGCGCGGCGGAGCCGCACAAGCCTTCACTCCGCACAACGCTCACGGAAACGCAACCGTTCCCCCTACCACTGTGCCAGCTCGCGCGGATTTCGGCGCGGCCCGCCGGATACCTCCCGGTCCGTTCCCGTTCCGTTCCTGTTACGGCGGAGCCCGACCGCTGCCGTTTCACCGTAAATCACCCATCCCGGTACGCGCGCCTGCACGCCTGAGCCCGGTTCGCGTATGGTCACGCACACCTACTCCCGGCCGACCGTGGTGCATCCGTGATCCGATTCGACAACGTCTCCAAGACCTACCCGAAGCAGAGCCGTCCCGCTCTACGGGATGTGTCTCTCGATATCGAGAAGGGCGAGTTCGTCTTCCTGGTGGGCTCCTCCGGCTCCGGCAAGTCCACCTTCATGCGCCTCATCCTGCGCGAGGAGCGCGCCAGCCAGGGCATGGTCCATGTCCTGGGCAAGGACCTCGCGCGCATGTCCAACTGGAAAGTGCCGCACATGCGCCGCCAGCTGGGCACGGTCTTCCAGGACTTCCGCCTGCTTCCCAACAAGACCGTCGCGGAGAACGTGGCGTTCGCCCAGGAAGTGATCGGCAAGCCGCGCGGCGAGATCCGCAAGGCGGTGCCGCAGGTCCTCGACCTCGTCGGCCTCGGCGGCAAGGAGGACCGGATGCCCGGTGAGCTCTCCGGTGGTGAGCAGCAGCGCGTGGCGATCGCGCGGGCCTTCGTCAACCGGCCCATGCTGCTGATCGCGGACGAGCCGACCGGCAACCTCGACCCGCAGACCTCGGTCGGCATCATGAAGCTGCTGGACCGGATCAACCGGACCGGCACCACCGTGATCATGGCGACCCACGACCAGAACATCGTCGACCAGATGCGCAAACGCGTCATCGAGCTCGAGCAGGGCCGTCTCGTACGCGACCAGGCGCGCGGCGTCTACGGCTACCAGCACTGAGCACCGAGCACTGAAAGGACGCCATGCGCGCCCAGTTCGTCCTGTCGGAGATCGGCGTCGGCCTCCGTCGCAACCTCACGATGACTTTCGCCGTCGTCGTCTCCGTCGCCCTCTCGCTTGCCCTGTTCGGCGGCGCGCTGCTCATGCGCGAGCAGGTCAGCACGATGAAGGACTACTGGTACGACAAGGTCAACGTCTCCATCTACCTCTGTGGCAAGGGGGATGCGGAGACGGTGGTGCAGTGCGCCAAGGGTGCGGTCACCACGCAGCAGAAGAAGGAGATCGAGGGCGATCTCAAGAAGATGGACGTCGTCGAGACGGTGACGTACGAGTCGTCCGACCAGGCGTACAAGCACTACCAGGAGGAGTTCGGCGACTCCCCGATGGCGGGCAACATCACGCCGGACCAGATGCCGGAGTCCTTCCGCGTCAAGCTGCACGACCCCACGAAGTACAAGGTCGTCGCCACGGCCTTCTCCGGGCGTGACGGGGTGCAGTCCGTCCAGGACCAGAGAAGCATCCTGGACAACCTCTTCGGTCTGATGAACGGCATGAACGTCGCCGCGCTCTTCGTGATGGCGCTGATGCTCGTCATCGCCCTGATGCTGATCGTGAACACCGTCAGGGTGTCGGCGTTCAGCCGAAGGCGCGAGACCGGCATCATGCGGCTCGTCGGCGCCTCCGGCTTCTACATCCAGATGCCGTTCATCATGGAGGCCGCGTTCGCCGGTCTCATCGGCGGTGTACTGGCCTGCGTCATGCTGCTGGCCGGCCGCTACTTCCTCATCGACGGTGGTCTGGCGCTCCAGGACAAGCTGAACCTGATCGACTTCATCGGCTGGGACGCGGTCCTGACCAAGCTCCCGCTGGTCCTGGCGATCGGGCTGCTGATGCCCGCCGTTGCCGCCCTCTTCGCCCTGCGCAAGTACCTCAAGGTGTGACGAGCGCCCCTGAGGCGCGCGGCCAACGGTCCGTGCGCCCATGGAGCGTTGACCTAGACTCGGCGCCATGCCGGACCCCGTCAGCAGTGTCGGACCCCGCGGCCTTCGCCGCGGGGCGGCCCTGACGTTGGTCTTCGCGGGCGTGCTCGCCACGGCCGCCGCCACCGGATCGCTGCCGCACGGGGACGGGCGGAGCCCGCAGGTGAAGACCCGGTCCGTCGCCGCCACCGCCGACCGCGACGAGGTGGCCGATGCCGCCGCCGACGCGGTGGCCGACGGCAAGTCCGGTACGGAGGCGGCCGAGGAGGTCGTCAGCCGCAGCGGGGACCGCTGGGGCGCCGTGTACGACGAGCGGGAGTACCAGGAGTTCGAGCAGGCCCTCGACGGCTCGTACACGGGCGTCGGGATCGCCGCCAGACGCTCCGCCGACGGGCTGGTCGCGGTCGCCAGGGTCCAGCCGGGCAGCCCCGCCGACCGGGCCGGCATCAGGGCGGGCGACCTGCTCCGCTCCGTCGACGGCCACCGGGTCGACAGGCGCCCGGTCTCCGACGTCGTGGCCCTGCTGCGCGGTGACCGCAGCGGCGCGGCCGCGGGGAGCGCCGTCGTGCTGGGGGTTCAGCGGGGGTCCGCCACCCGGACCGAGACGCTGCGCCGGGCCCGGCTCGCCACCCAGGCCGTCACCGTGCGGCGGCTCGGACCGTACCGTTCCGATTCCTCCGCAGCTGTACTGATCGAGGTCGGATCGTTCACCAAGGGATCGGGCGCCGCGGTCCGGGAAGCGGTGCGCGAGGCGCCGGCCGGCGCCGGGGTGCTGCTGGATCTGCGCGGCAACTCCGGCGGGCTGGTCACCGAGGCCGTCACCGCCGCCTCGGCGTTCCTGGACGGCGGTCTGGTCGCCACGTACGACGTGCACGGCGAGCAGCGCGCCCTGTACGCGGAGGCCGGGGGTGACACCGTGCGCCCCGTCGTCGTCCTCATCGACGGCGGCACCATGAGCGCGGCCGAACTCCTGACGGGTGCGCTCCAGGACCGGGGCCGTGCCGTCACGGTCGGCTCGCGCACCTTCGGCAAGGGCTCCGTCCAGATGCCGAGCAGGCTCGCGGGCGGCTCGGTGGCCGAGCTGACCGTCGGCCACTACCGCACTCCGGCGGGCCGCGGTGTCGACGGCCGGGGCATCACCCCCGACCTCGCGGTGACCTCGCGGGCCCAGGAGCGGGCCGAGACAGTATTGAGTGGCCTCGGGGGCGGGTCGTAGTGCGAAAATGGCAGCACTATGGCTAAGGAAAAAGACACCGGGCGCAAGATGGTCGCGCAGAACAAGAAGGCGCGGCACGACTACACCATCCTCGATACCTATGAGTGCGGCCTCGTACTGATGGGCACCGAGGTCAAATCGCTGCGCATGGGCCGGGCCTCGCTGGTGGACGGCTTCGTTCAGATCGACGGCGGCGAGGCGTGGCTGCACAACATCCACGTCCCGGAGTACGTCCAGGGCACCTGGACCAACCACACCGCCAAGCGCAAGCGCAAGCTGCTGATGCACCGGGCCGAGATCGACAAGCTGGAGTCGAAGTCGCAGGAGACCGGGCACACGATCGTGCCGCTCGCCCTGTACTTCACCAATGGCCGGGTCAAGGTCGAGATCGCGCTGGCCAAGGGCAAGAAGGAGTACGACAAGCGGCAGACGCTGCGCGAGAAGCAGGACACGAGGGAGACGAACCGGGCGATCTCGGCGGCCCGCCGCCGCCAGCGGAGCGCCTGAGCGCACCGCGCCAGTGGCTGCCGGCCGGTCCGGCAGGAATACGCTGGCATCGTCGTGCGTTGGTCACGTACGATGGCACTGCACCCCACGGGGTGTGTACCACCTTTGAAAAATCAACATGGGGATGATCGGTTTCGACAGCGGATGTCGAGGCAGGGGAAGCGAGTCGAGGAAGCGGCAATGATCTCGTAAACCATATGTCGCAAACAATAATCGCCAATTCCAAGCGCGATTCCTCCGCCTTCGCCCTCGCTGCCTAATTAGCAGCTAAGCGAAGACTCTGCGGAGTGTCAGCCCGGGGGTGATCCCGACCCGGATCCTGGCATCACTAAGGGATCTAAACTTCTAAGCCCGGTCACGGGGCCTAGAAGGAAATCAAACAGTGGCTGGGCCTGTCGGAGGCTTGTTCGTGTGACCTCCGGGGCCGAGAAAAGCGTAGCGAACTGCACTCGGAGAAGCCCTGGTTCCGCACCGTTGGACGCGGGTTCGATTCCCGCCATCTCCACAATTCCCATGTGAACGAGGACCCCGTTGCCACCGGCAACGGGGTCCTCGTTTTTTGTCTCCCCGGACGCTGTACCCCGTGCGATGTACGCCGTTCGAAGCCGCCGGCGCACGGGGCGTGCGGCCCGGCGTGCGCTCCCGGCCCTCACTCCATGTCGCTTCAGGGACGAACCCGCAGGGGCCAGTGGCCCCAACGCGGTTCGAAAACGGATGTATGTCTCATGATGAACAGCGGCTGCCGACATGACCGAACTGTCGTCGGCGTGCGCTACATTCATGCCCCGGGTGCACCGTGGTAAGGGGCGCTGGGACAGGGTGGGGGCCCGTCCGGCGGCAACACACAACCGGCCAGTCGCGCGCACCCGTTCCTGAGTGGGGGAAGTGCGTACAACAGTGGAAACATGGCGTGAAGGGGCCCGTGCGGGGCATACGCACGAGCCGAACGAAGTCACCATTCAACTTGACGGGCTGGGGAGGCAGCTTTCCGAGCTGCTCCCGGAACCGGGCGCTCCGGAAGGCTCCGACGGCCCCGTCTTCGTCGACGAGAGCGGGCGGCGCGGCAAGACGCTCCGGCGGCTCGGCTGGGTTCTGGCCGCGATCTGTGTCGGCTACGCGGTGACGCTGATCGTCGCCCTGCTCGGCGGCAACTCCAGCGCACCCTTCCTGCCTCTCTCGGAGCAGGAGGGGCACAAGAAGGCGGAAGAGGTGCAGACGCCGGTCACACCCGGCCGGAGCCCTGGCATCCCGATGTCACCCGGTGCGACGTCCGGCGCCTCGCCGTCCGCCCCGCAGACCGGAGCCGGCGCGCCCGCCCCGGGCAGCGCCGGCCGCTCCTCGGCTCCCGGGACCGGATCCTCTCCGTCGGCGCTCTCCGCGTCGTCCGAGGACCACGCCGCTCCGGGCGAAAGCACCGGCGGCAGCGCACCGGCCGGCGGGACGACTGCCTCCGCACCGCCCGTCGCCCCCGTGACACCGTCCGCCGACGCATCGGCTTCGCCGGCCCCGTCTCCGCCCGTCGGGACCCCGGATCCTCCTGTGGAAGAGCAAGAAGGCGCCAACCAGAGATGACCACCCCCGTCCCACGGGGCAGGCACAACCGTAAGAAGCAGACCCGGCGGCGCAGGCTTCCCATGCGCTACATGCTGCCGTTCCTGTTCCTCGTTGCCCTGCTCGCCATGCTCATGCTGCGCGGCTACGTGCACAGCGAAATCCTCGCCGACCACCGGATCCAGCCACCGGCGGCCACCGACCGGGTGCCCGAGCGGGTGCTCGACGGCGGGCCGGTCATCGACGCCCGCAGCGTCACCGAGCCCGCCAGGACCCTGCGCATCCCCGATCACCGCATCGTGCTGACCTTCGACGACGGCCCCGACCCGGTGTGGACCCCGCGGGTGCTCGACAAGCTCAGGCAGTACGACGCACACGCCGTCTTCTTCGTCACCGGCACCATGGCCTCGCGCTACCCCGAGCTGGTGGAGCGGATGGTCAGGGAGGGGCACGAGGTCGGGCTGCACACGTTCAACCACCCCGATCTCTCCTACCAGAGCACCGGCCGCATCGACTGGGAGCTCTCCCAGAACCAGCTGGTGCTGGCCGGTGCGGCAGGCATCCGTACGTCTCTGTTCCGGCCGCCGTACTCCTCGTTCGCCGACGCCATGGACAACAAGTCCTGGCCGGTCACCCAGTACGTCGGCAGCCGCGGCTACCTCACCGTCGTCAACAACACCGACAGCGAGGACTGGAAGCGCCCCGGGGTCGGCGTCATCAGCAAGAACGCCACCCCGAAGCACGGCAGGGGCGCCGTCGTCCTGATGCACGACTCGGGGGGCGACCGGTCCCAGACCGTGGCCGCGCTCGGCCACTTCCTGCCGAAGATGCAGGACAAGGGATACGAGTTCACCAACCTCACCGACGCACTCGGCGCACCCAGCGCGCACACCCCGGTCACCGGGTTCGCGCTCTGGAAGGGCAAGGCGTTCGTCTACGCCGTGGGCGTCTCGGAGCACATCACCGATGTGCTGGTGGTGGGTCTCGCCGTCATCGGGGTGCTGGTCCTCGCACGCTTCGGCCTGATGCTGCTGCTGTCCTTCGTCCATGCCCGCCGGGTGCGCCGCAAGGGCTTCGGCTGGGGCGAGCCGCTCACCCGGCCGGTGTCGGTCCTGGTGCCCGCGTACAACGAGAGCAAGTGCATCGCCAACACGGTGCGTTCGCTGGTGGCGAGCGACTACCCGGTCGAGGTCATCGTCATCGACGACGGCTCCACCGACGGCACCGCGGAGCTCGTCGAGGCGATGCGGCTGCGGCATGTCAGGGTGGTGCGCCAGCGCAACGCCGGCAAGCCCGCCGCCCTCAACAACGGCATCGCGCACGCCCGCTACGACATCATCGTGATGATGGACGGCGACACGGTCTTCGAGCCGTCCACCGTCCGCGAGCTCGTGCAGCCCTTCGCCGACGCACGCGTCGGCGCCGTCGCCGGCAACGCCAAGGTCGGCAACCGCGATTCGCTGATCGGCGCCTGGCAGCACATCGAGTACGTGATGGGCTTCAACCTCGACCGCCGGATGTACGACCTGCTGCGCTGCATGCCCACCATCCCCGGCGCGGTCGGGGCGTTCCGCCGCGACGCCCTGGAGCGGATCGGCGGCATGAGCGAGGACACCCTCGCCGAGGACACCGACGTCACCATGGCCCTGCACCGCGACGGCTGGCGCGTCGTGTACGCGGAGAACGCCCGCGCCTGGACCGAGGCGCCGGAGACCGTGCAGCAGCTCTGGTCGCAGCGCTACCGGTGGTCGTACGGCACGATGCAGGCCATCTGGAAGCACCGCCGCGCGGTCATCGAGCGCGGTCCGTCGGGCCGTTTCGGACGTGTCGGGCTGCCGTTCGTCGCCCTGTTCATGGTCGTCGCCCCGCTGCTCGCCCCCCTCATCGACGTCTTCCTGCTGTACGGGCTCGTCTTCGGCCCCACCCGGCAGACGGTCGTCGCCTGGCTCGGCGTCCTCTCGGTGCAGGCCGTCTGCGCCGCGTACGCCTTCCGGCTCGACCGGGAACGCATGACCCATCTGATCTCGCTGCCCCTCCAGCAGGTCCTCTACCGGCAGCTCATGTACGTGGTGCTGCTCCAGTCCTGGATCACCGCTCTCACCGGCGGCCGGCTGCGCTGGCAGAAGCTGCGCCGCACGGGAGTCGTGGAGGCGCCCGGTTCGATGCCGGGCCAGCGCAGGCGCAGCAATGACCGGAGGCCCGTCGCATGACCCACCCGAGCCCTCCCTCCGCGTACCCGCAGCAGCCGCCCGGGCCGCACGCCGTGCCGTTCCCGGGGCCGGACCACCGCCGTCCCGCGCCGCCCACCGAGGCGGTCGCGGCGGTCCCCGCCCAGGTGGGGGCGCCGGTGCCCACCGGGGCGAAGGCGGCCGGCCGCGACCGCTACCTCGATCTGCTGCGGGCCGTCGCCCTGGTCCGCGTCGTCGTCTTCCACCTGTTCGGCTGGGCCTGGCTCACCATCCTGTTCCCGTCCATGGGCGTGATGTTCGCCCTGGCCGGATCCCTGATGGCCAGGTCGCTGGCCCGGCCCGCGTGGAGCGTCATCCGCGGCCGGCTGCGCAGGCTGCTGCCGCCGATGTGGGTGTTCGGCGCCCTCGTCGTACCGATGATGTTCGTGATGGGCCTGAAGCCGGTGCGGGAGGAGGGGATCTGGTGGTTCCTCAAGCTGGGCTGCTACCTCCTGCCGGTCGGCTCGCCGCCGTTCCCCTGGGAGAACGGCTCCGAGGGCGGATTCCTGGAGCAGTCCTGGGCCGAGCAGGCGGTGGGCCCGCTCTGGTACATCCGCGCCTACCTGTGGTTCGTACTGGCCTCCCCGCTGCTGCTGAAGGCGTTCCGCCGGCTGCCGTGGGCGACTCTCCTCGCGCCGGTCGGCCTCACCGCCGTCATCGGCACGGATCTGCTGCCCGTCCCCGGCGCGACGGGTGAGGCACTCGTCGACTTCGCCGTGTTCGGATCCTGCTGGATCCTGGGCTTCGCCCACCACGACGGGCTGCTGCGCACGGTCCCGCGCTACCTCTCGGTCTCCACGGCCGCGATGATCATGGCCTTCGGCCTCTGGTGGGCGTCGGGGCACCTCACCGAGGAGGGCTGGAACCTGGACGAGATCCCGCTCGCCCAGGCCTGCTGGTCGCTCGGCTTCTGCGCGATCCTGCTCCAGTACGCACCCTCGTGGCAGCGGCTGCCCGGCCGGCTGGCCCGCTGGGACAGGCCGGTCACCCTGGCCAACAACCGGGCCGTGACGATCTACCTCTGGCACAACATGCTGCTGATGGCGACGATGCCGCTCATCGACCAGCTGTGGAACGTCCCCTGGGTCGGCGACCACCTCGGTACGTACATCGACGCGTCGTACGACGTGCTCGTGCTGATCCTGATCTGGCCGCTGATCGGGGTGATGATCCTCGCGGTCGGCTGGGTCGAGGACGTCGCGGCCGGGCGCGGGCCGCGGCTGTGGCCCGACAGCGCACCGAAGCGGCGGTGAGCACCCTCACCGGGCCGCCTCCGGCCCGGTGAGAGCAAGGTTGCGCACCGGTCACCTCGCAGCACCACGCCGAAACGCGGGCTCCCTAGCGTCGGGGACAACACCCCGACCACCCGTGGAGGCGCGTGATGGCTGGCCGTTGGATCGAGCAGTGGGATCCCGAGGACGAGACGTTCTGGCGGGAGAAGGGCGAGCGGATCGCCCGCCGCAACCTCTGGTTCTCCGTACTCTCCGAGCACATCGGCTTCTCGGTCTGGACCCTGTGGTCGGTGATGGTCCTGTTCATGGGACCGGAGTACGGGGTGGACCCGGCCGGGAAGTTCTTCCTGATCTCCACCGCGACCCTGGTCGGAGCCGTGGTGCGGGTGCCGTACACCTTCGCGGTGGCCCGGTTCGGCGGGCGCAACTGGACCGTGTTCAGCGCGCTCACCCTGCTGGTGCCGACGGCCGCCGCCTTCGTGGTGATGAAGCCGGGGACCCCGTACGCCACCTTCCTGGCCGTGGCCGCGCTGACCGGTGTCGGAGGCGGCAACTTCGCCTCGTCGATGACGAACATCAACGCCTTCTTCCCGCTGCGCAAGAAGGGCTGGGCGCTCGGGCTCAACGCGGGCGGCGGCAACATCGGCGTGCCCGTCGTGCAGCTCGCCGGGCTGCTGGTGATCGGGACCGCCGGCGCGATGCACCCGCGGATCGTGCTCGGCGCGTACATTCCGCTGATCATCGTCGCCGCGCTGTGCGCCGCGTACTTCATGGACAACCTGGCGCCGGTGCAGAACGACACCGGGGCGGCCCGGGAGGCGGTGCGCGACCCGCACACCTGGATCATGTCGGTGCTCTACATCGGCACCTTCGGCTCCTTCATCGGCTACAGCTTCGCCTTCGGGCTCGTCCTGCAGACCCAGTTCGGCCGGACCCCGCTGCAAGCGGCCTCGCTCACCTTCATCGGCCCGCTGCTCGGGTCGCTGATCCGGCCCGTCGGCGGCCTGCTGGCCGACCGGTACGGCGGCGCCCGCATCACTCTCGCCAACTTCGCCGCGATGGCCGTCGCCACCGCAGTCGTCGTGTACGCCTCCGGCACCGAGTCGCTCACCGTGTTCCTCATCGGCTTCACCGCCCTGTTCGTCCTGACCGGGCTCGGCAACGGATCGACGTACAAGATGATCCCGGGCATCTTCCACGCCAAGGCGATCGCGCAGGGGCTGCGCGGCGAGGAGGCCGCGGCGCAGGGGCGGCGGCTGTCCGGGGCGGCGATGGGACTCATCGGTGCGGTCGGGGCGCTCGGCGGGCTCGGGATCAACCTCGCCTTCCGCCAGTCCTTCCAGACCTCGGGCGCCGGAACGGCGGCCTTCTGGTCCTTCCTCGTCTTCTACGGGGTGTGTTCCGTACTCACCTGGGCGGTATACCTTCGCCGCACCGTGGCCGTCCCGGCGAAGCCCCGGCTCAGCCATGCCGAGGTGTGATGACGGACATGCGGTGGCGGGCGACGTAACGAGCGGGAAATACGGTGGAACCGGGCCTGTCACGCATCGTTGGCAGGCTCGGTCCTCCGCATCATTGAGCAGCAGCGGGACGAGAGCCGGGTAGACCATATGCACGACGACGAACAGCACGGGCCGCTGGCGGGTTTCACGGTCGGGGTCACCGCCGCGCGCCGGGCGGAGGAGCTCGGCACGCTGCTGCGCAGGCGGGGTGCCACCGTGGTGCACGCGCCGGCCCTGCGGATCGTGCCGCTCGCCGACGACAGCGAACTGCTCGCCGCCACCAAGGAACTCATCGACAGCGTCCCCGACGTGGTCGTCGCCACCACCGCGATCGGCTTCCGGGGCTGGATCGAGGCCGCCGACGGCTGGGGGATCGGCGGCCAGCTGCTGGAGCGGCTGCGCGGGGTCGAGCTGCTGGCCCGCGGCCCCAAGGTCAAGGGCGCGGTCCGTGCCGCCGGGCTGACCGAGGCCTGGTCGCCCGCGTCGGAGTCCATGGCGGAGGTGCTGGAGCGCCTTCTCGAGGAGGGTGTCGAGGGCCGGCGCATCGCCCTCCAGCTGCACGGCGAACCCCTCCCCGGCTTCGTGGAGTCCCTGCGGGCGGCCGGCGGCGAGGTCGTCGGCGTCCCCGTCTACCGCTGGATGCCGCCCGAGGACATCGCGCCGCTGGACCGCCTCCTCGATCTGACCGTCGCCCGCGGCCTGGACGCGCTCACGTTCACCAGCGCCCCGGCGGCGGCCTCGCTGCTGGGCCGGGCCGAGGTGCGCGGAATGCTGTCCGAGCTCATGAGCGCCCTGCAGGGCGACGTCGTCTCGGCCTGCGTCGGGCCGGTCACCGCACTGCCGTTGCAGGCCCGCGGGATCGACACCGTCCAGCCGGAGCGCTTCCGGCTCGGCCCGCTCGTCCAGCTGATCTGCCGCGAACTGCCCGCGCGGGCCCGGACGCTGCCCATCGCCGGGCACCGGGTCGAGATCCGCGGCCACGCCGTCCTGGTGGACGACGAACTGCGCGCGGTGCCGCCGGCCGGCATGGCCCTGATGCACACCCTGGCCCGCAGGCCCGGCTGGGTGGTGGCCCGCGCCGACCTGCTGCGCGCCCTGCCCGGCAGCGGTACGGACGAGCACGCGGTGGAGACGGCCATGGCCCGGCTGCGGACCGCCCTCGGGGCGCCCCGGCTGATCCAGACGGTCGTCAAGCGCGGCTACCGGCTGGCCCTGGACCCGGCGGCGGACGCCAAGTACGCCGACTCCTGAACCCCCGGCAGGGGCGTGCGCACGGCTCTGGCCTGCGGATACGGTGGGGAGATGATGCCTGACACCCACCACCTCGACACGGAGGTACGACTCCGTCCCGCGGCCGCCGGCGACGCCGCCGCCCTGGCCGCAGCGCTGGTCCGCAGCCGTACGTACATGCGGCCCTGGGAGCCCGAGCGGCCCGACACCTTCTACACCGAGCAGGGGCAGAGCGAGCGGCTGGCCGGCCTGCTGGCGGACCGCGACGCGGGACGTGCGATGCCCTGGGTGCTCTGCGACGCGCAGGACCGGGCGATCGGTGCCTTCACCCTCAACGCCGTCGCGCTCGGCCCGTTCCGCAGCGCCACCCTCGGCTACTGGGTGGACGTGGACCACGCGGGCCGCGGCCTCGCCACCGCGGCGGTGCGCAGGATCTGCGAACTGGCTCGGGACGAGCTGCTGTTGCACCGCGTCGAGGCGGGGACGGTGCTGGACAACGCGGCCTCGCAGCGGGTGCTCGCCAAGTGCGGCTTCGAGCAGTTCGGCACGGCCCCGCGTTATCTCCACATCAACGGTGAGTGGCGCGACCACGCCCTCTTCCAGCGCATCCTGCACAACGGCCCGGTGACCGGGCAGCCGGCCGGGTCCGGAGCCTGAAGGGGCTGCCGGGTCAGCCCGCCCGGCGCTCGTGGCGGTGGCCGTCCAGGGGCCACGGCGGGCGGGCCGGCAGCACTTCCGCGAAGCCGTAACCGGTCTTCTCCGCCACCCGGCACGAGGCCTCGTTGTCCCCCCGGTGCAGCAGGTCGAGCCGGACGAGCCCGTCCCCGGCGAACGCCGTGAACGCCCAGCCCGTGAGGGCTTCGAGAGCCTGCACGGCGATGCCGCGGCCACGGGCGGGCGCCGCCGTCCAGTAGCCCACCTCGGCCGAACCCGAGCCGGGTGCGGGGAACTTCAGGGTGACGTGGCCGACCGGCCCGTCCCCGCTCGCCGTGTCCACGACGGCGAAGCCGTACCGCAGGCCGGTCGTCCGGCCCTCCTCCTGCACCCGCAGCCACCGTTCCGCCGTGGCCTCGTCCGTCACCTGGGTGTGCAGCCCGGACCGCATCGCCGGGTCGCGGTAGGCGTCGAGCAACGCCGGGAGATCGTCATACAGCCACGGCCGGAGCAGGAGGGGGCCCGCCACGACGGTGGCGGTGCGCAGTGCGGCGTTCATCCGGACACCGTACGAGGGCGGCCGCCACGGCCCGCACGGCGGCAGGGGTTACGGGCGGCGGGCGCGGCGGGCACTCTGGTGGGGGACATCGGCCGGATCAAGGCGGTGGCATGCGCATGGCAACGCGCAAGGACTCGTGCGACTGGCGGTTCGACTCCGGGCGGCTCTGCCTGGACCTGGTGGCGACCGGGACCGGGAGCTCCGGCGCCCCCGATCCGCTGGAGAGGCCCGAGCGGCTCGCCGGCTGGCTGGTGGCCGCCGGAGCCGTACCGCGGGGCACCCGGCTCGACGCCGTGGACGACGGCTGGCTCGTGCTCTTCCGGCAGCTGAGGACCGCCGTCGACCGGCTGCTGACCGCACAGCTCGGCGGGCGCGCGGCGGGGGGCGCACTGGAACGCGTCAACGTACTCGCCGCCGCCGCGCCCCCCGGCCTGTGCGCCGTGCGCGCCGGGAACGGCTCACTGGTCCGCGCGCTGAGCACCGAACCCCACTGCGGGGCCCTGCTGGCCGCCGTGGCGCGCGACGCGGTGGAGCTCCTCACCGACCCGGTGGCCCTGGCCGGGCTGCGCCGCTGCGAGGGCGACAACTGCCGCCGCCTCTACCTGGACACCTCACGCGGCCGGCGCCGGCGCTGGTGCTCCAGCGAGGTCTGCGGCAACCGCGAACGGGTCGCCCGGCACCGCCGCCGCAACGCGGACCCGGCCGGCCGCGCCCCGGAACGGGGACGCCCGCAACCACCGGAGCCGTAAAGAATCCCGGCCGCCACTGAATGGATCGCCCCGCAGCCCCGTACCGATGGCCAAGGAGCTCAACAGGGTCTCGACCGGGAGGTGCGGGTGCGCAAGGATGCGGCCGTGGCCGATGACCGTCCGCGCAGGGCTCGACATCGCAGTGAGCCGCCCCCGTCCCTCTCCGACGTCCCCGACGAGGAGCTGATGCGGGCGCTCTACCGCGAACACGCCGGACCTCTGCTCGCGTACGTCCTGCGCCTCGTCGCCGGCGACCGACAGCGCGCCGAGGACGTGGTGCAGGAAACACTCATCCGTGCCTGGAAGAACGCCGGTTCGCTCAACAGGGCCACCGGTTCCGTCCGGCCCTGGCTGGTGACGGTCGCCCGGCGCATCGTCATCGATGGCCACCGCAGTCGGCAGGCCCGGCCGCACGAGGTCGACCCGTCGCCGCTGGAGGTCATTCCCGCGGAGGACGAGATCGACAAGGCGCTGTGGCTGATGACGCTCTCGGACGCGCTCGACGATTTGACCCCCGCCCACCGGGAAGCATTGGTCGAGACCTACTTCAAGGGCCGTACGGTCAACGAGGCGGCCGAGGTGCTCGGCATTCCCAGTGGCACGGTGCGCTCCCGGGTCTTCTACGCACTGCGCTCGATGAAGCTCGCACTCCAGGAGAGGGGGATCACGGCATGAGCGACCACGAGTGGGAGCCCTTCGGGCCCCGGCCGGCCGGTCCCTCCCGTCCCGGCGGGTCCGGCGGCCGCTTCATCCCCGCCGCCCCCACCGGCCCGGCCGGCGAGGACGGGCACGATGCCGCGGGCGCGTACGTCCTGGGCGTCCTGGACGACGCGGAGGCCGCCGCCTTCGAGGCGCATCTGGCGGGCTGCGCCCGCTGCGCCGCGCATCTCGACGAGTTCGCCGGGATGGAGCCGATGCTCGCGATGCTCGCCGAGTCCCCGGCCCCCGTTCCGGGTGCCCGGCCGCTCCCGCACGTCCCGGCGCCGCCCGCGCCCCGGGTGCTCGGCCGGCTGATCGACGAGGTCGCGGTCAAGCGCGCCCGGCGCACCCGGCGCACCCGGTACCTGGTGGCGGCGGCAGCGGCCCTGATCATCGGCGGACCGGTGGCCGCGGTGCTGGCCACCGGCAACCGCCCGGCCCCGGTGGAGGCGGCCGGTCCGCACCCCACCGGCCCCGCCGAGGACGCCTTCTTCCACCACATGAAGGAGAAGGTGCGGGCGACCGACCCGGCCACCGGGGTCGATGCCACGATCGGCATGGAGCCGAAGGCCTGGGGCACGCACACGGTCCTGGAGCTGAAGAACGTGAAGGGCCCGCAGAAGTGCCGCCTGATCGCGGTCTCGAAGACCGGCGAGGAGGAGATCGTCACCTCCTGGTCGGTACCGCGATGGGGATACGGCATCGGGAACTCCACCCACCCCGCGGCCAGGTACCCGCTCTACGTCCACGGCGGGGCCGCGATGGCCCGCGCCGACATCGACCACTTCGAGGTCCGTACGTTCGACGGCAAGCGGCTGGTGAGCGTCGGCGCATAGGGCCGTTCGCCGGACCGCCGTCCGCCCCGACACGCAATCGATATCCCGGCGCGCGAGATCGATACCTTCGGCAGGTGCGCGAAGGCCCCCCTTCGCATAGGGTTGACGGCTGCCCAGTGCACGTCAGAAGGGGGCCTCGGTGGCCGCGCAGGATGCCGCTGTCGATTCGTTGCGGGACCGGGAAATCGGTGTCGAGCAGGAACATCTCGACCGTGTTTACCACCGCCTCGAGGAGAAGATCCACGAGGCGGAATTTCTCATGAACGACGCCGTGAAACGCGGCCAGGTGGGTACACCGGGGGCGCTCGCCGAGCGGGACGCCCAGGTGTTCCGCGCCGGAATTCACCTCAACCGGCTGAACAGCGAGTTCGAGGACTTCCTCTTCGGGAGGATCGACCTGCTGCTCGGCAAGGACGGTGTGCGCGGCCCGGACGGCGCGTTCACCTCCGTCGAGCCGGCCGAGGACGTCGTGCGGGAGGACGGCGGCGCCGATATCGCCGAGACGCTGCACATCGGCCGCATAGGGGTCCTCGACTCCGACTACGCGCCGCTGGTCATCGACTGGCGGGCCCCGGCGGCCGCGCCGTTCTACCGGTCGACGCCGAAGGAACCGGGCAGGGTGGTGCGCCGCCGGGTCATCCGCTCCAAGGGCCGCAGGGTCCTGGGGGTCGAGGACGACCTGATGCGCCCCGAACTGACCGCGTACCTGGGCGGCGACAAGCTCCCCGTCATCGGCGACGGCGCGCTGATGGCGGCGCTCGGGCAGGCCCGCAGCCACACCATGCGGGACATCGTCTCCTCGATCCAGGCCGAGCAGGACCTGGTGATCAGGGCGCCCGCCGCCTCGGTCACCGAGGTCTCCGGCGGCCCCGGCACCGGCAAGACGGCGGTCGCCCTGCACCGCGCCGCGTATCTGCTCTACCAGGACCGGCGGCGGTACGCGGGCGGCATCCTCGTCGTCTCGCCGACGCCGCTGCTGGTCTCGTACACCGAAGGGGTGCTGCCCTCGCTCGGCGAGGAGGGCCAGGTCGCGATCCGTGCGGTCGGCTCGCTGTCCGACGAGGCGGCCGGCATCGAGGGCGCCACCACCTACGACGAACCGGCCGTCGCCCGGATCAAGGGCTCTTCCCGGATGCTCCACGTGCTGCGCAAGGCTGCCCGCGGAGCGCTGGAGACGCCCGGTCACCGGCCGGCGGCCCAGGAGGGGCAGCTGGCGTTCGGGGAGGCCGACGAGGCCCCCCGGGAGACCGGCACCCCCACCCGGCTCAGGGTGGTGGCCTTCGGCGCCCGCGTCGAACTGCACGAGGACGAGCTCCGCCGCATCCGCAACAACGTCCTGGGCGGCACCGCACCGGTCAACCTGCTCCGCCCGCGCGCCCGCAAGCTGCTGCTCGACGCGCTGTGGAACAGGTCGTCGGGCCGGGGCCGCTACACCGATCAGGAGCTCGCGGCCGAACTGCGCTCGTCGTTCGACGAGGACGTCTCCACGGAGACGCCGTTCATCGAGTTCCTGAACGCCTGGTGGCCCGAGCTCACCCCGCGCGGGGTGCTCGCGGCGATGGCCGACGAGAAGCGGCTCGGCCGGTGGGCGCGCCGGACCCTCAACCAGGGCGAGGTGCGCCGGCTGGCCCGCTCCCTGAAGCGGCTCGACGCCGAGGGCAAGGGGGCGCTGTCCGTCCACGACGTGGCGATCCTCGACGAGTTGCAGACGCTGCTCGGCGCCCCGCCCCGGCCCAGGCGCAAGCGCGAGTTCGATCCGCTGGACCAGCTCACCGGTCTGGAGGAGCTGATGCCGCAGCGCGAGGAGACCCAGTGGGAGCGGGCCGAGCGGCTCGCGGCGGAGCGCACGGAGTACGCGCACGTCATCGTCGACGAGGCGCAGGACCTCACGCCCATGCAGTGGCGGATGGTCGGCCGCCGCGGCCGGCACGCCACCTGGACGATCGTCGGTGACCCGGCGCAGTCCTCCTGGTCGGACCCTGACGAGGCGTCGGCGGCCCGCGACGAGGCGCTGGGCAACCGTCCGCGCCGTCACTTCACGCTGACCGTGAACTACCGCAACCCGGCGGAGATCGCCGAGCTGGCGGCCAAGGTCCTCGCCCTGGCGATGCCCGGCATGGAGTCACCGGCCGCGGTCCGCTCCACGGGCGTCGTGCCGCGCTTCGAGACCGTGCGCGACGGCGATCTGGCCGGGGCCGTGCGCGAGGAGGCGCGACGGCTGCTCGGCGAGGTGGACGGCACGGTCGGTGTAGTCGTCGCGATGAACCGGCGCACGCAGGCGCGCGCCTGGCTCGCGGAGCTGGGCGAGCGCGTGGTGGCGCTGGGCAGCCTGGAGGCGAAGGGCCTGGAGTACGACGCCACGGTGGTCGTCTCGCCCGCGGAGATCGCGGACGAGTCCCCGGCGGGCCTGAGGGTGCTGTACGTGGCGCTGACACGGGCGACGCAGCAGCTCACCGTCGTCTCCGGGGAGCGGGACCTGCCGGACGAGGACGGGGTGCCGGACCTGCTCAGGGACTGACGCACGGCGCGCGGCGCAGGGGGACCGGGAGTCTTTTCCGGTCATCCTGCGCCACGGGAATCACTTCTCCGGGGTGTTTGTTAGCCTGGAGTCGGCACCGGCTCGATCCAAGCCCCCGGGCCCAACCTTCGTCGCTACGAGCGACCACTTGCCGCGAGGCGAGCATGGCGGGTCGGTGCCGTTGAACTGAAGAAGACAGACCCGCGTCACCCTCCGGTGGCGCGGGTCTGTTTTCGTTTGCGGGCCCGCCGGGGGTTCCGCTGGAACCCTCAAATCTCGTATGGTGGAAAACAGTTTCCGGAGAGTGGCAGTCATTACCGGCTACTCACCGGTAGGTGCGAATATCGGAAGGCGTGTCCGGAGCGACAGTTCCGGCCGTATAGCAATGAAGCTAAGGAAAGCGAAGGACTCGGCCATGGCAACGGCGCCCAGCGTCTCGTACTCGATGACGGTCAGGCTGGAGGTGCCCGCGAGCGGCACAGCGGTCTCCCAGCTCACCACGGCCGTGGAGTCCTCCGGCGGTTCGGTCACCGGCCTCGATGTGACCGCTTCCGGCCACGAGAAGCTGCGGATCGACGTCACGATCGCCGCATCCTCCACCTCGCACGCCGATGAGATCGTCGAAGGTCTGCGTGACATCGAGGGCGTCGTCCTCGGCAAGGTCTCCGACCGTACGTTCCTCATGCACCTCGGCGGCAAGATCGAGATGCAGTCGAAGCATCCCATCCGCAACCGTGACGACCTCTCGATGATCTACACCCCGGGTGTGGCCCGGGTCTGCATGGCGATCGCCGAGAACCCCGAGGACGCCCGCCGCCTCACCATCAAGCGCAACTCCGTCGCAGTCGTGACGGACGGCTCGGCGGTGCTCGGCCTCGGCAACATCGGCCCGATGGCCGCCCTGCCGGTCATGGAGGGCAAGGCGGCCCTCTTCAAGCGCTTCGCCGGCATCGACGCCTGGCCCATCTGCCTGGACACCCAGGACACCGACGCCATCGTCGAGATCGTCAAGGCGATCGCCCCCGGGTTCGCGGGCATCAACCTGGAGGACATCTCCGCGCCGCGCTGCTTCGAGATCGAGGCCCGGCTGCGCGAGGCCCTGGACATCCCGGTCTTCCACGACGACCAGCACGGCACCGCCATCGTCGTCCTGGCCGCCCTGACCAACGCGCTGCGCGTGGTGGGCAAGGGCATCGGGGACGTGCGGGTCGTGATGTCCGGCGCCGGAGCGGCCGGTACGGCCATCCTGAAGCTGCTCATCGCCGCGGGCGTCAAGCACGCGGTCGTCGCCGACATCCACGGTGTGGTGCACGCCGGCCGCGAGGACCTGGTCTCCGCCGACGCCGACTCGCCGCTGCGCTGGATCGCCGACAACACCAACCCGGAGTCCGTCACGGGCACCCTCAAGCAGGCCGTCGTGGGCGCCGACGTCTTCATCGGCGTCTCGGCCCCGAACGTGCTGGACGGCGACGACGTCGCGGCCATGGCGGACGGTGCGATCGTGTTCGCGCTTGCGAACCCGGACCCCGAGGTCGACCCGGCGATCGCGCGTCTGACCGCGGCGGTCGTGGCCACCGGCCGCTCGGACTTCCCCAACCAGATCAACAACGTGCTGGTCTTCCCCGGGGTCTTCCGCGGCCTCCTGGACGCCCAGTCCCGGGCCGTCAACACGGACATGATGCTCGCCGCCGCGCGCGCCCTGGCCGGCGTCGTCGCCGAGGACGAGGTGAACGCGAACTACATCATCCCGTCGGTCTTCAACGACAAGGTCGCCGGTGCGGTCGCCGGAGCGGTCCGCGAGGCCGCCAGGGCCGCGGGCGCCGCTGTGACGGGTTCCACGTCCATCTGATGTCCGGCGCGTCGCGGGTCGCGGCGCCCCAAACGCCCCTTTAGGGTGGGCGGGCGACGCGTCCCGCGGAGCCCCGCATCCGTCGCGGACCGCTTTCGGGGAGTCGACGAGACGTCACCACGACGAGGCAGTGGTGCATTTCGTGTGACTCCGGAGGGTGCCGGATTGGCTTTCCCGCCGCAGGTGGGGGCAGGATGCTTTCCCAAGGACTTCGTCCGGGGGAGACCCCACGGGGCGCGAAGGTCTAAAAAACGGACCCGGGTCCGGGGACTGTCCGAGGGCCCTGGCAGCATCGGCTTCGATCTCACGCCTCACAGGCAAGAAGAACACGGGAGTAACGAAATGAACCGCAGTGAGCTGGTGGCCGCCCTGGCCGACCGCGCCGAGGTGACTCGCAAGGACGCCGACGCCGTGCTGGCCGCGCTCGCCGAGACCGTCGGTGAGATCGTCGCCAAGGGCGACGAGAAGGTCACCATCCCCGGTTTCCTGACCTTCGAGCGCACCCACCGTGCCGCTCGCACCGCTCGTAACCCGCAGACCGGCGACCCGATCAACATCCCGGCCGGCTACAGCGTGAAGGTCTCCGCGGGCTCGAAGCTCAAGGAAGCCGCCAAGGGCAAGTAACACCCCTGGGCACGACGAAGGGCGGTCACCCGACCAGGGTGGCCGCCCTTCGGCGTTCGGGCCGCACAGAGCCGTTCTGGGCCTCTGTGACGGGCACCGGGCCGGTTCCCGGAGGCGTGCCGCCCCCGGGAACCGGCTCTCAGACGAGTGAACCGCCCGGCAGCTCGACCTTGGCGCCGAGCTTCTCCAGCTTGTCCATGAAGTTCTCGTAGCCCCGGTTGATCAGGTCGATCCCGTGCACCCGGGACGTTCCCTGGGCCGCCAGCGCGGCGATCAGGTACGAGAAACCGCCGCGCAGGTCCGGGATGACCAGATCCGCGCCCTGGAGCTTCGTCGGCCCGGAGACGACCGCGGAGTGCAGGAAGTTGCGCTGGCCGAAGCGGCAGTCGCTGCCGCCCAGGCACTCGCGGTAGAGCTGGATGTGCGCGCCCATCTGGTTGAGCGCCGAGGTGAAGCCGAGCCGGGACTCGTACACCGTCTCGTGGACGATCGACAGGCCCGCGGCCTGCGTCAGCGCCACGACCAGCGGCTGCTGCCAGTCGGTCTGGAAGCCGGGGTGCACGTCCGTCTCCAGCGCGATGGCGTTCAGCGCGCCGCCCGGGTGCCAGAAGCGGATGCCCTCGTCGTCGATCTCGAAGGCGCCGCCGACCCGGCGGAAGGTGTTCAGGAACGTCATCATCGAACGCTGCTGGGCGCCGCGGACGTAGATGTTGCCCTCGGTCGCCAGCGCGGCGGACGCCCAGGAGGCGGCCTCCAGGCGGTCCGGGAGGGCCCGGTGCGTATAGCCGTCGAGCCGGTCGACACCGGTGATCCGGATGGTCCGGTCGGTGTCCATGGAGATGATCGCGCCCATCTTCTGCAGTACGCAGATGAGGTCCTCGATCTCCGGCTCCACGGCCGCGTTGGACAGCTCGGTGACACCCTCGGCGAGCACCGCGGTCAGCAGCACCTGCTCGGTGGAGCCCACCGACGGGTACGGCAGCCGGATCTTGGTGCCGCGCAGCCGCTGCGGGGCCTCCAGGTACTGGCCGTCCGCCCGCTTCTCGATCGTCGCGCCGAACTGGCGCAGCACGTCGAAGTGGAAGTCGATCGGCCGGCCGCCGATGTCGCAGCCGCCGAGGCCGGGGATGAACGCGTGCCCCAGCCGGTGCAGCAGCGGGCCGCAGAAGAGGATCGGGATGCGCGACGAGCCCGCGTGGGCGTCGATGTCGGCGACGTTCGCGCTCTCGACATGGGTGGGGTCCAGGACCAGCTCACCCGGTTCGTCACCCGGACGGACCGTCACGCCGTGCAGCTGGAGCAGCCCGCGCACCACCCGCACGTCACGGATGTCGGGCACGTTGCGCAGCCGGCTGGGCCCGCTGCCGAGCAGCGCGGCGACCATCGCCTTCGGCACCAGGTTCTTGGCGCCTCGGACGCGGATCTCGCCCTCCAGCGGGGTTCCGCCGTGGACAAGCAGGACATCGTCTGTGCCGGTCATGAATCTCGCGTTCCGGAGTGGTCGGGCAGGGGGCCAACCGAAAGGGTAATGGCCCGGCACCCCCCTTCCGTAAGAGAACGGGGGGAGTACGAACGTCATGAATCCGCCACAACACGCTCTGTGGCCACATCTTGCGGAGGGTTACCGTCCGGATGGACGGCCCGGCTGTGCGCTCCTTGTGCACCCGTGCGCCCTGAGCTGCGCTCGGGCACCCTGCGCGACGACCGGGTCACTTGGCCCCCGCGAAGGCCGAAGATGCGGGATCATTTCTGCCATGACCGAGGTGTCCTCGCTCACAGGGCGACTGCTCGTGGCCACACCCGCCCTCGCGGACCCGAATTTCGACCGCGCGGTGGTGCTGCTCCTCGACCACGACGAGGAGGGCTCACTCGGCGTTGTCCTGAACCGCCCGACGCCGGTCGGTGTCGGCGACATCCTCGCGTCCTGGGCGGAACTGACCGGTGAGCCGGACGTCGTCTTCCAGGGCGGACCCGTCTCGCTCGACTCGGCGCTCGGCGTGGCGGTGATCCCCGGCGACGAGGGTCCGCTGGGCTGGCGCCGGGTGTACGGGGCGATCGGCCTGGTCGACCTGGAGGCGCCCCCGGAGCTGCTGGCCGCGGCGCTCGGCTCGCTGCGGATCTTCGCCGGGTACGCCGGCTGGGGTCCGGGACAGCTGGAGACGGAGCTGTCGGAAGGCGCCTGGTACGTCGTCGAGTCGGAGCCCGGGGACGTGTCCTCGCCGCGGCCGGAGAGCCTCTGGCGGGCCGTCCTGCGCCGCCAGCGCAGCGAACTGGCCATGATCGCCACCTATCCGGACGACCCTTCGCTCAACTGATGGCCCGGCTTTCAGTACGCTTGGCGGTTATGAGCACTCTTGAGCCCGAGCGCGGGGCAGGTACCGGAACCCTCGTGGAGCCGACGCCGCAGGTGTCGAACGGCGACGGCGACCACGAGCGCTACGCCCATTACGTCCAGAAGGACAAGATCATGGCGAGCGCCCTGGAGGGCACTCCCGTGGTCGCGCTGTGCGGCAAGGTCTGGGTACCGGGGCGCGACCCCAAGAAGTACCCGGTGTGCCCCATGTGCAAGGAGATCTACGAGTCCATGGGCGCCGGCGGCGACAAGGACAAGGGCAAGGGCGGCAAGGACAAGAAGTAGCCCCACCCGCACAACGGAACGGCCCGGGAGAACCCCCGGGGCACGCGGCAGCGTGCCCCGGGGGTTCTTCGTCATGTGTGCGCGGCGGCGTTGCACTGGCTGCGTCCGCGCGTCACAGAGTGGTTGAGACCACTTGTCGGCGCCCTGGTCCGGACCTACTCTCCTGCAAGTTGTGCAGAACGAAACGAGCGTTGCACATGGTGCAACGCCTACCGGTAGGGGTTCCGGATGAAGCTTTCTGCCCGAATTGCCGTCCCGGCCGCGGCGCTCGTCCTGGCGGGTCTCACCGCCACCGCCTGTGCGCCGCAGACCTCCGACACCGGCGCCAAGGGGGACGAGAAGACCGGCACGTTACGCGTCTGGCTGTTCCAGGAGGTCGGCAACAAGCCCAAGGAGAAGGTCGTCGACGCCGCGGTCGCCGGCTTCCGCGAGGCCCACAAGGGCGCGAAGGTCGAGATCGAGTACATACCGGTCGAGACCCGCGCCCAGCGCGTCAAGGCCGCCTTCAACGACCCCGGGAGCGCCCCCGACCTCATCGAGTACGGCAACACGGACACCGCCGGCTACGTCAAGGACGGCGGACTGGCCGATGTGGGCGCGGAGTTCGACGCCTGGGACGACGCCGAGGACACCGACCCGACCGCCCGGCAGTCCGTGACCGTCGGCGGCAAGGTCTACGGCGCCCCGCTCTTCGTCGGCGTACGGGCGCTGTACTACCGCACCGACGTCTTCGAGGAGCTGGGGATCCCGGCGCCCAGGTCCCAGGCCGGACTGATCTCCACCGCACGGAAGATCCACAAGAAGAGGCCGGACCTGTACGGACTCGCGGTCGGCGGCGCGTACACCTACGGAGCGATGCCGTTCATCTGGGCCAACGGCGGGAAACTGGCCGAGGGGAGCGGTTCCGCGTACAAGTCGGCCATCAACAGCGAGAAGGCCCGCAAGGGCATCGCGGCCTACACCTCGCTCTTCGGCGACACCAACTGCCCGGCCGCCAAGTGCGCCGCCATGGGCGGCAACGCGACCGTCACCGCCTTCGCCTCCGGCAAGGCCGCCATGGCCATCGGCGGCGACTTCAGCCACGCCGCCGTCGAGGCGGGCACGGTGAAGGGGAAGTACGCGGTGGTGCCGCTGCCGGGCGTGGCCGAGGGCTCCGTCGCCCCGGCGTTCGCGGGCGGCAACAACATCGGCGTACTGAGGAGCAGCAGGCACCGCACCCTGGCCGTCGGCCTGATGAAGGCGCTGACCGGCAAGCGGACCCAGGCGAAGATGTTCGACGCGATGGGCTTCCTGCCGACGTACACGGACGTACGGGCCGAGGCCGCGAAGCGGGAGCCGTTCGTCGAACCGTTCGTCAGGACGCTCGGCGCGGGTGCCGAGTTCGTTCCGGCGTCACCGGCCTGGGGGCAGATCGACTCCTCGCTGATCCTGCCGACGATGTTCCAGGAGATCGTCAGCGGCCGTAAGGACGTGGCGAAGGCCTCGGACGACGCGGCGAAGAAGATGGACGCGGCGTTCGCCGACGCGGGCTGACGATGACGGCGAACAGTACGGCGTACAAGGCGCCCCGCACGCCCGGAGCGGACGGTCCCCCTCCCCGTCCGCTCCGCCGCCGGGCCTCGCCCGCCCGGCGGTCCGGCTGGACCCCCTGGCTCTATCTGCTGCCCGCGCTCGTGCTCCTGGGCGGGCTGCTGGTCTACCCGATCTACCAACTCGGCCTGATCTCCTTCCTGGAGTACACCCAGGCCCAGGTGAGCGGCGGCGAGCCGGCCACCTTCCAGGGACTGGGCAACTACGCGACGCTCTTCGGGGACAGCCAGTTCCGGCAGGTGCTGCTGTCCACCGTGGTCTTCGCCGCCGCCTGCGTCGTGGCCACCCTGCTGACCGGCTGCGCGCTGGCCGTGCTGCTGACCCGGGTGCGGGCCGTGCCCAGGTTCGTGCTCATGCTGGCCGCGCTCGGCGCCTGGGCGACGCCCGCGATCACCGGATCGACCGTCTGGGTCTTCCTCTTCGACGCCGACTTCGGTCCGGTCAACCGGGTGCTGGGGCTCGGCGACTTCTCCTGGACGTACGGGCGCTACAGCGCCTTCGCGCTGGTGCTCCTCGAAGTGCTGTGGTGCTCGTTCCCGTTCGTGATGGTGACGGTGTACGCGGGCATCCGGGCGATCCCCGCCGAGGTGCTGGAGGCGGCCGCGCTGGACGGCGCCTCGCAGTGGCGGATCTGGCGGTCGGTCATGGCGCCGATGCTGCGGCCGATCCTGGTCGTCGTCACGATCCAGTCGGTGATCTGGGACTTCAAGGTCTTCACCCAGATCTACGTCATGACCAACGGCGGCGGCATCGCCGGCCAGAACCTGGTGCTCAACGTGTACGCGTACCAGAAGGCGTTCGCGTCCTCGCAGTACGGCCTCGGCTCCGCCATCGGCGTCGTGATGCTGGTGATCCTGCTGGCCGTCACGCTGGTCCATCTGCGCCTGATGCGGCGCCAGGGGGAGGAACTGTGAGCCTGTCATCCCTGTGGCGTGTACGCCGGCCCGGCAGGCTCGCCGCCGAGGCGGCGGCCCTGCTGATCGCCGCCGCCGTAGCCTTCCCGCTGTACTGGATGGTGCTCTCCGCACTCAAACCGGCGGGCGAGGTCCAGTCCGCACACCCCAGGCCCTGGACGCTGTCGCCGTCCCTGGACTCCTTCCGCCGGGTGTTCCAGCAGGAGGACTTCGGGCGCTACTTCCTCAACAGCCTGACCGTCGCCGGCACGGTGGTCGTCGCGTCCGCGCTGATCGCGTTCCTGGCGGCGACGGCGGTGACCCGCTTCAGATTCCGCTTCCGGACCACGCTGCTGATCATGTTCCTGGTCGCGCAGATGGTTCCGGTCGAGGCGCTGACCATCCCGCTGTTCTTCCTGATGCGGGACTTCGGTCAGCTCAACACGCTCGGCTCGCTGATCCTGCCGCACCTCGCCCTCTCGCTGCCGTTCGCGATCTGGATGCTGCGCGGCTTCGTCGGGGCCGTCCCGGAGGCGCTGGAGGAGGCGGCGTACATCGACGGGGCGAGCCGCACCCGCTTCCTGTGGCAGATCCTCTTCCCGCTGGTCCTCCCGGGGCTGGTGGCGACCAGCGTCTTCTCGTTCATCACGACCTGGAACGACTTCCTCTTCGCGAAGTCGTTCATCATCAGCGACACCTCCCGGTCGACGCTCCCGATGGCGCTGCTGGTCTTCTTCAAACCCGATGAGAACGACTGGGGAGGGATCATGGCAGCCTCGACGGTGATGACCGTGCCCGTGCTGGTCTTCTTCGTACTCGTACAGCGACGCCTGGTCTCAGGACTGGGCGGAGCGATTAAGGACTGACGTCATGAACATGGATCTGATCCCGGCACCCGTGCGCGCCGGCGGCCAGGGCCGGTGCGGATTCGTACTGGATGCGTCCACCATCATCACGGCGGCCCCAGGCACCGAGACCACCGAGCGCTGGCTGCGCACCACGCTCGGCGCGGCCTTCGGCCTGCCGCTCGCGCCGGGCGCCGAGGGTGCCCCGCGCGCGATACGGCTGCTCACCGACGCGTCCCTGGCGCCCGAGGAGTACCGGCTGACCACGCTGCCCGACGAGGGTGTCGCCCTCACCGGCGGCGGGCCCGCCGGGGTCTTCTGGGGCGCCCAGACGCTGCGTCAGCTGCTGGGAGCGCAGGCCTTCCGCCAGGCGCCGGCCAACGGCGCAGTCCCGGCCGGCTTCGGGTTCACGGACATCGAGGACCGTCCCCGCTTCGGCTGGCGCGGCCTCATGCTCGACGTGTCCCGGCACTTCCTGCCCAAGGCCGACGTGCTGCGCTACCTCGACCTGCTGGCCGCCCACAAGCTGAACGTCTTCCACTTCCACCTCACCGACGACCAGGGCTGGCGCGTCGAGATCAAGCGCTACCCGCGCCTGACCGAGGTGGGCGCATGGCGCTCGCGCACCAAGTACGGCCACCGGGCCTCCGAGCTCTGGGACGAGACCCCGCACGGGGGCTACTACACGCAGGACGACATCCGCGAGATCGTGGCGTACGCCGCCGAGCGGCACATCCGGGTCGTCCCCGAGATCGACATCCCGGGCCACTCGCAGGCCACCATCACGGCCTACCCGGAGCTGGGCAACACCGACGTCGTCGACACCTCGGCCCTGACCGTCTGGGACAACTGGGGCGTCAGCCCGAACGTGCTGGCCCCCACCGAGCGCACCCTGCGCTTCTTCGAGGGCGTCTTCGAGGAGCTCCTGGAGCTCTTCCCGGCCACCACCTCGCCGTTCATCCACGTCGGCGGCGACGAGTGCCCCAAGGACCAGTGGAAGCAGTCGCCGGCCGCCCAGGCCCGTATCAAGGAACTGGGCCTCGCCGACGAGGACGAGCTGCAGTCCTGGTTCATCCGCCACTTCGACACCTGGCTCACCGCTCGCGGCCGCCGCCTCATCGGCTGGGACGAGATCCTGGAGGGCGGCCTCGCCGACGGCGCCGCGGTCTCCTCGTGGCGCGGGTACGCGGGCGGCATCGCGGCCGCCGAGGCCGGGCACGACGTGGTGATGTGCCCCGAGCAGCAGGTGTATCTGGACCACCGTCAGGACGGCGGCCCCGACGAGCCGATGCCCATCGGTTACGTCCGCACCCTGGAGGACGTCTACCGATTCGAGCCCGTGCCGCCGGGCCTCGGCGAGGAGGCGGCCCGTCACATCCTCGGCACCCAGGCCAATGTCTGGACCGAGGTCATGCAGAACCGGGCCCGCGTCGACTACCAGGTCTTCCCCCGTCTCGCGGCCTTCGCCGAGGTCGCCTGGTCGGCCCTGCCCGCCCCCGCCGAACGGGACTTCGCGGCCTTCGAGAGCCGCATGGCCACGCACTACGGCCGGCTCGACGCGCTCGGTGTCGCCTACCGGCCGCCGGGGGGCCCGCTGCCGTGGCAGCAGCGCCCCGGCATCCTGGGACGCCCGATCGAGGGAACACCCCCGAACGTGTGAGTCCGGACGCGGGACGACATGCCGCCACCACGGTCCCCGGGACCGTGGTGGCGGCGTCGTTGCGCAAGGATTCAGCCAGGCGTCCGGGGCCGGCGGCGGCTGTCCGCCGGAACAGGAAAAGGCGCATGAAGCCGCTGAAGACCGGCAATACGCACTCTGTGCAGAAGAAGTGGCGAACCGGGACCATCCACCTGACCGGGGACGGATGCTCCCTTCGTGGACCCTCGCGTCGGGCCGGTCCGAAGATGTGCCAGAGTTGCCACGTCCGGGCTTTGAACACGTACCGTACGGCGAAACAGGCGGGACAGCCGGGACACCGGGAAGGGGCAGCTGGGTTGACCACGCACGCACCGCAGGCGACGCAGTCCGTCACACTGCCGGCCTCGCTGGACGAGGCAGTGGCGGCACTCGGCGCCATGCCCGCCGCCGTCCCCGTGGCAGGCGGCACGGACCTCATGGCAGCCGTCAACAAGGGGCTCCTGCGCCCCTCCGGACTCGTCGGCCTGGGCCGGATCAGTGAGCTCCGCGGCTGGCACTACCAGGACGGCCACGCCCTGCTGGGCGCCGGCCTCACCCACGCACGCATGGGGCGGCCCGACTTCGCCGCCCTCATCCCCGCGCTCGCCGCGTCCGCGCGCGCCGCGGGACCGCCCCAGATCCGCAACGCCGGCACGCTCGGCGGCAACATCGCCACCGCCGCCCCGACCGGCGACGCCCTGCCGGTGCTCGCCGCACTGGAGGCCGAGCTGGTCATCGCGGGCCCCGGCGGCGCCCGCCGCGAGATCCCGGTCTCGCACCTGCTGGCCGGCCGCGAGATGCTGGAGCCCGCCGAACTGATCGGCTTCGTCCGGGTACCGCTGCTGCACGCCCCGCAGGTGTTCCTCAAGGCGACCGGGCGCACCGGCCCCGGCCGCGCCACCGCCTCCGTCGCGATCGTCCTCGACCCGGCCAGGCGCGGGGTGCGCTGCGCGGTCGGCGCCATCGCGCCGATGCCGCTGCGGCCGCTGGAGGCCGAACGCTGGATCGCCTCGCTGATCGACTGGGACGGCGAACGGGGCCTGGCGCCCGACGCGCTGGCCGCCTTCGGCGAGTACGTCGCCGCGGCCTGCATCCCGGACCAGGCACCGCCCGCCGACGGGGGAGAGGCGCCACCGCTGCCCCCCGCCGTACTGCACCTGCGGCGCACCGTCGCCGCGCTGGCCCGACGCGCGCTGGGGAGGGCACTGTCGTGAGCAACGAGGACCACGCCGATCAGCACGGGGGCTGGGAGCCGATCCCGCAGGGCGGCGAGTACGACGCCGAGGCGACCGCCTTCGTCCACCTGCCGCCGGAGGACCTGGCGAACGTCCCGCTGGCCGCACCCGGCCAGGGATACGTGCCGCCGATGATCCTTCCGCTGACCCCGGCCGCCGGGCTCGACCCCGCGGCCACCGGCAGCTGGGGCGTCCAGACACAGAACGAGCACGGCCGGCAGAACCAGCACGGCCTCCAGGAGCACGGCGGGCAGCCGGTGCCCGACGCGGTGCACTGGCCCGACCCGAACCAGCAGCAGCAGACGGCCTACGGACACCCGCAGTCCGGGCAGCAGGCGGAGCAGTACCAGGAGCCGTACCCGCAACAGCACCCGGACCAGTACGGCGGGACCGCGGCCGCCACCGGTCATTGGAACTTCACCGAGGCGGCCGCGCCCGCCGATCAGGCCGGCCACACCGGACAGTGGACGGTTCCCTTCGCCGACGGCGAGCTCTCGGAGGACTCCGGCGAGCTTCCCGCGCCGGCCGCGGACCGGTACGCGGACCGGACCCCGCCGGCCACCCTGCCGGGCGGTGCGCCCGCGCCGTGGGCGACGCAGGAACCGGAGCCCGCGCACGCGCAGACGCCGCCGGGCACGGACCTCGCCCCCGCACCGGACGAGGCGACGGCCGCTCTGCCCGGCGAGGACGCGGACGAGCCCACCGGCCCGGCCGCCGAGGACGCCCCCGCCGGACCGGCGGACGGTGCTCCCGAACCGCATGGCGCCCCGCAGGACATGACGCCCGACGCCGAGCCCGAGGCCCTGCCGGACGCCCCGCCGCAGGACCCGCAGCCGGCCGGTCCGGAGCAGCCCGACACGGCGGCCCTCGCCGACCCGGCCGAGGACGCCCCGCCCGCCGCCCCGCTCGACCTGCCCAGCGAGCACCCCGCCGCCTCCTACGTGCTGCATGTGAACGGCGCCGACCGGCCCGTCGCCGACGCCTGGATCGGCGAGTCGCTGCTCTACGTGCTGCGCGAGCGGCTCGGCCTGGCCGGCGCCAAGGACGGCTGCTCACAGGGCGAGTGCGGTGCCTGCAACGTCCAGGTGGACGGCCGGCTCGTCGCCTCCTGCCTGGTCCCCGCGGCCACGGCGGCGGGCAGCGAGGTCCGTACCGTCGAGGGCCTGGCCGTCGACGGCGAACCGTCCGACGTCCAGCGGGCCCTGGCCGAGTGCGGCGCCGTCCAGTGCGGCTTCTGCATCCCCGGCATGGCGATGACCGTCCACGACCTCCTGGAGGGCAACCACGCCCCCAGCGAGCTGGAGACCCGCCAGGCGCTCTGCGGCAACCTCTGCCGCTGCTCCGGCTACCGCGGCGTCCTGGACGCCGTGAACGAGGTCATCGCGGGCCGCGAGGCCGCCGCCGAGGCGGCCTCGGCACCCGCGCCGCAACCCGCGGAACCGGACGAGGCCCGCATCCCGCACCAGGCGGCCCCGGGCGCCGGTAGTGTGCAGGTCCATCTGCAGGACGGAGGCCCGGCGTGAGCAACGACGCAGCCACCGCGGCCGGCGCGACCCATACGGCGATCAGCATCCCCTCCCTGGACGGCCCCGGCGGCCCCGGCACCGAGCAGCCGCTGCTCGGCCTCGGCGCCTCGCTGCCGCCGGCCGACGCCCGCGCCAAGACCGAGGGCACCTTCCCGTACGCCGCCGACCTGTGGGCCGAGGGACTGCTCTGGGCCGCCGTGCTCCGCTCCCCGCACCCGCACGCCCGCATCCTGTCCATCGACACCTCGGCCGCCGCCGAGATGCCCGGGGTGCGCGCGGTCGTCACCCACGAGGACGTCCCCGGCGAAGGGTCCTACGGCCGCCGCGTCGTCGACCGCCCCGTCTTCGCCTCCGACCTGGTCCGCCACCACGGCGAGCCGATCGCCGCCGTCGCCGCCGACCACCCCGACACCGCCCGGCTGGCCGCCGCCGCGATCGCCGTCGAGTACGAGGTGCTGGAACCGGTCACCGACCCGGAGAAGGCGTTCGCCGCCGAACCGCTGCACCCCGACGGCAATCTGATCCGCCACATCCCGCTGCGCTACGGCGACCCGGACATCACCGGCGAGGTCGTCGTCGAGGGCCTGTACCGGATCGGCCGTCAGGACCCGGCGCCGATCGGGGCCGAGGCCGGACTCGCCGTGCCCCGTCCCGACGGCGGCGTGGAGATCTACACCGCCTCCACCGACCCGCACACCGACCGGGACCTCGCCGCCGCCTGCTTCGGCCTCGAACCGGACCGGGTGAAGATCGTCGTCACCGGGGTGCCCGGCGCCACCGGCGACCGCGAGGACCCCGGCTTCCAGCTCCCGCTCGGCCTGCTCGCCCTGCGCACCGGCTGCCCGGTCAAACTGGCCGCCACCCGCGAGGAGTCCTTCCTCGGCCACGCCCACCGCCACCCGGCGCTGCTCCGCTACCGCCACCACGCGGACGCCGAGGGCCGCCTGGTCAAGGTCGAGGCCCAGATCCTGCTCGACGCGGGCGCCTACGCGGACGCCTCGTCCGAGTCGCTGGCCGCCGCCGTCGCCTTCGCCTGCGGTCCCTACGTCGTCCCGCACGCCTTCATCGAGGGCTGGGCGGTCCGTACGAACAACCCGCCCTCCGGCCATGTCCGGGGCGAGGGCGCGATGCAGGTCTGCGCCGCGTACGAGGGCCAGATGGACAAGCTGGCCGGCAAGCTCGGCATCGACCCGGCCGAACTGCGGCTGCGCAACGCCCTGTCCACCGGCGACATCCTGCCCACCGGACAGACCGTGACCTGTCCCGCCCCGGTCGCCGAACTCCTGCACGCCGTACGGGACTTCCCGCTGCCCTCGCTGCCCAAGGACTCCCCGGAGGACGACTGGCTGCTGCCCGGCGGCCCGGAAGGCGCGGGTGAACCCGGCGCCGTGCGGCGCGGGGTCGGGTACGCGCTCGGCATGGTCCACATGCTCGGCGCCGAGGGCACCGACGAGGTCTCCACGGCCACCGTCCGGGTCCACGACGGAGTCGCCACCGTCATCTGCGCCGCGGTCGAGACCGGCCAGGGCTTCTCGACGCTGGCCCGCCAGGTCGTCCAGGAGACCCTGGGCATCGAAGAGGTCCACGTCGCGGCCGTCGACACCGACCAGCCCCCGGCCGGCGCGGCGACGCACGGCCGGCACACCTGGGTCTCCGCCGGAGCGGTCGAACGCGCAGCGAAGATGGTCCGCACCCAGCTGCTCCAGCCGCTGGCCCACAAGTTCGGCATGTCCACCGAACTGCTCCAGATCGCCGACGGCAAGATCACCAGTTACGACGGGGTGCTCTCCACGACCGTCACGGAGGCGATGGACGGCAAGGAGCTCTGGGCCACCGCCCAGTGCCGCCCCCATCCCACCGAGCCGCTCGACGAGTCGGGCCAGGGCGACGCCTTCGTCGGGCTCGCGTTCTGCGCGATCCGCGCGGTCGTGGACGTCGACATCGAGCTCGGCGCGGTCCGCGTCGTGGAGATGGCGATCGCCCAGGACGTCGGCCGGGTCCTCAACCCGTCCCAGCTGGCGACCCGGATCGAGGCGGGCATCACCCAGGGCATCGGTACGGCGCTGACGGAGAACCTCCGCACCGCCCGCGGTGTCATCCGCCACCCCGACCTGACGGGTTACGCCCTGCCGACGGCGCTCGACGCTCCGGACATCCGTATCGTCAAGCTCGTCGAGGAGCGTGACGTGGTGGCCCCGTTCGGCGCCAAGCCCGCCTCCGCGATCCCGGTCGTGACCTCCCCGGCCGCGGTGGCCGCGGCGGTCCGCTCGGCCACCGGCCGCCCGGTCAACCGCCTCCCGATCAGGCCCCAGGCGGCCGTCGCCACCCCCAAGTCCTGAGCGCCACAAGGCCGCTGTCCTCCGGGTCGCTCCCGCAGCCCGGGGAATGCCCGGTCCTCGCCGCTGGCTAAAGTGATCTCCGAGGCTTCGAGGGGGAGATTGCTGTGCTGCCGTGCGATCCGGGTGCAAGGGGACCGGCGAAACCCGCCCGCACCCGAACGGGCCCGATCCGGACCGTACTTGCGACGGCTCTGGCGCTGCTGGCGCTCGGGGCGGGCACGGCTCCGGCACACGCGGACACGGTGCTCTCCGACCAGTGGCACCTCACCCGGATGAAGGCCCAGGAGATGTGGCGGACCAGCACCGGGAAGGGCGTCACGGTCGCGCTCATCGACACCCGGGTGGAAGCGGTCCCCGAGCTATCCGGCCGGCTGCTGCCCGGCAAGGACTTCCGCAAGGGGGCCACGGGCAAGCGCAACGACTTCGGCACCACCGCCGCCGCCGTGATCGCCGGTAGCGGCAAGGGGGCCGGCGGCCGGGACAGCGCGTACGGGCTCGCCCCCGGGGCGAAGGTGATCCCGCTGGAGGTCTCCGACGGCCAGGACACGGACGAGGGCACCCTCGCCGCGCAGGACGACGAGATCAACGCCGGAATCGCCCCGGCCCTCCGATACGCGGCCGACTCCCAAGCGAAGATCATCAGCGTGTCGCTCTCCGCGTCCGACGACGACGAGGCGGTGCGGTCGGCCGTGGACTACGCCCGGAGCAAGGGCAAACTGATCTTCGCGGCCGTCGGGGACGACACGATCGACCATCCGCTGGTGGGCTACCCGGCCGCGACGCCCGGGGTCGTCGGGGTCAGCGCCGTCGACAAGAGCGCGACTAGTCTCAAGACGGCGGCCGCGGGCCTCAACGTGGACCTCAGCGCCCCCGGCGAGGACATCATCAGCGCCTGCTCGGGCGGCGGCTCGGGGCTGTGCAGGTCCAAGGGCACCGCGGTGGCCACCGCGATCGCCTCCGCCTCCGCCGCGCTGATCTGGGCCGAGCACCCCGCGTGGACGGCCAACCAGGTCCTGCGCGTCATGATCGACACGGCCGGCGCCCCGGACAACGGGGCGGTGCGCAGCGATTACCTCGGATACGGGACCGTGCGTCCCCGTATCGCGCTGAAGACCCCGGGCGACCCGGGGGCGGCCGACCGGGACCCGATTCCCGACTACCGCACCGCGTCGCCCACCCCCAGGCCTTCGGTCTCCGCGACGCCGGGCGCGCCGGTCTCGCAGGAGCCGGCGGGCCCGGCGGCGGGTGCCCCCGCCCCCGCCCCCGCCGCCACCGAGGCGCCGGACGACGCTCACAGCGGGGCCTTCTGGCTCGCGCTCGCCGTGTGCGCCGCCGGACTCCTCTGCGTCGGCGTCGCCCTTCCGCCACTGCTGGCCGACCGGAGCCGCGCCCGGCGGGCGACCGTGCTCAGTCGTCCTTGAGCCGCCACGCGGCCGTGCCGCCGCCCACGGCCAGCACGGCTCCGCCGGTGGCGAGCGCGGTCAGGAACCTGCGCCGGCCCTGATCCATCGGCGCGGCGCCGGAGCCGGCCGGGACGAGGCGGGCCGCCTCGGACTCGTACCGGCCGATCAGCGCCGCGAGGCCGCCCTGCCGCCAGACCTTCTCGGACCGCCGCGGGGGTGCGAACGCGCGGGCGATCTGCTCCGGGCCCGGCCGCGCGCCCGGCTCCTTGGCGAGGCAGGGTTCGATGAGCGCCCGCAACGGCTCGGGCACCTGCGACAACCGCGGCTGCCCGTGCACGACTTCGTACTGCACCGCGGCGACGTGACCGCCCGTGTAGGCGCGTTGCCCGCCCGCCGCGTACACCAGCACCGCACCCAGCGAGAAGATGTCGGCGGCCGGGCCCACCCGGTGGCCCAGCACCTGCTCGGGAGCGCCGTAGCCGGGTGTGACGGGGATCTGGCCCGTGGTCGTGAGAGTGAGCCCGTGCTCCGGCCGGGCGATGCCGAAGTCGATGATGCGGGGCCCGTCCGACGTCAGCACGATGTTCGCGGGCTTGAGGTCGCGGTGCACGAGACCGGCGCCGTGGATCTCCTGAAGGGCGCGGGCCAGGGCCGAGGCCAGCACGTGCACCGTCACGGCGTCGAGCGGGCCGTGCACGGCGACGGCCTGTTCCAGGTCGGGGCCGGCCAGGAACTCGGCCGCGATCCACGGCCGCCCGCCCTCGACCTGTGCGTCCAGTACCCGGGCCACGCCCGGACCGGTGACGGAGCGAGCCGTGTGCGCCTCGCGGACGAAGCGCTGCACCAGCTGCTCGTCGTGGGCGAGTTCGGGCCGCAGCGACTTCACCGCGGCCCGGCTGCCGTGGCTGTCCTGGCCGAAGTAGACCTTCCCCATCCCGCCCGCGCCGAGCACACCGAGCAGACGGTACGGGCCGAGCCGGAGCGGGTCTCCTGGGCCGAGCGGTTTCATGACGGTTCCCTCTCAGGGGGCGGGAAGCGGGTGCGTGAGCGTGCGGGGGTGCGGAAGTCAGCCGCCCAGACGCAGGGCGTCCACCTCGCGCCAGGTGCCGTTGCCGACGAGCACGTCCTTGCCGGGCATGAGTACGAAGTTGCGGATCGAGCTCTCCAGCGAGCGTACGTACGCGTGGCTGCTCAGCTCGATCGCCCCCAGCCCCGACTGGTCCGCGTAGTAGAGGTACTTGCCCGAGACGACGGGGGGCGCCGCCGCGGTGGTCGCGCTGCCGTCGGGGACGGCGGTGTCCCAGAGGAGTTCGCCGCGTTCGGTCTCCACGGCGACGATGCCCCGGCCGCCCTCGGCCGCGTACACCACACCGTCCTTCACGGCCGGCGGCCCGTAGCGGTCGTCGCCGTTCACCACGCCGCCGAAGTCGCGGTCGCGGCCGAACTCCCACACCACCGTGCCGTTGGACAGACCGACCGACATCAGCACGGTCGACCCGAGGTAGAGGTGTGTACCGTCGTGCGCGAGCTGCGCCCCGGTGCTCGCCGGGGTGGAGAAGTTGTCGGCCGCCGACGTCAGGGACGTGCGCCACTGCTCCTTGCCCGAGCCGGTGTCGAACGCGCTGAGGATGAGGTCGTTCGAGGTCTGCCCGACCACGATCCGGTCCCCGATGACCTTGCCGAACGCCCCGGTGTAGCCGTAGCCGTCCTTCCGGTCCCGCAGGGCGGTGCGCCAGCGGAGCTTTCCCGTCCGCGCGTTCACCGCGTACAGGTGCCGGTCGAAGGTCTCCGCGCTGTCGTCCCCGGCCGTCAGGTACACGGTGTCGGCGGTGGCGCAGAGGAGCTCGGCGCTCGCACCCTTCGGCGCCTTCAGGGCCGACAGCGCGGTCAGCGTACGGTCCTGCCGTCCGGTGTCCGTGTCGACCGTGGCGACCACGAAGTCGTCGGAGGTCGCGCCGCCGATCCAGTAGAGCGACGAGCCGTCGGTGACGGGCCGGCCCTCGAAGAACGTCGGGAAGAACATCCAGAGTTCGCTGCCGTCCGCCGGGTCGATGCCGCGCAGCTGGCCCCCCGTCTTCACCACGATGCCCTTGTCCACGAACAGGGGCGGCATCGCCTCGTCGGCCTTCCCCTTGCCGCTGGTCCACAGCAGGTCCCACGGCCCCGGCGGGGAGGTGACGGCGCCGGAACCGGACGGGCCCGGCTTCGGCGGGTTCTTCGCCGCGCTCTTCGGAGCGGACCGGCCCGACCACAGCCACAGCCCGCCGCCCGCGACTGCCCCGGCACCCGCCGCACCGGCCAGGACCAGGAACCCTCGGCGGGAGGGCCCCGCGCGCCGGGGCGCCGGTGCGGAGGTGACGGTGACGGCCGGCTCCTCGGGAGCCGGCAGCCGCGGCGGGCACACCTGCCAGACCTCCGCCGCGCGACGGGAGATCTCCGAGAGGAGCGGATGGGGAAGGTGGTCGGCGAACTCGCCGTGCCCGTCGTGGAGGGCGGCGGCCAGCTCCCCGGTGTCCGGGCGCAGCGCGGGATCCTTCGACAGCGCGCGGGCGAGCACCGGGGCCAGCGCCGCCGGTACCCCGGACAGGTCCGGGTCGGCGTACCGGACGCGGTAGAGCAGATCGGCGGGCTGCCCGCTGCCGAAGGGGCCGTGGCCGGTGGCGGCGAAGACGAGGACACCCGCGAGCGCGAAGACGTCACCGGCCGGGGTGTGTTCCTGCCCGCCCGCCTGTTCCGGGGACATGAACGCCGGTGTTCCGGCGGCCGCGCCCACCTGGGTGAGGCGGTCGTCGCCGAGGGCGCGGGCGATGCCGAAGTCGATGACCTTGGGTCCGTACCCGGTGATCATGACGTTGGACGGCTTCAGGTCGCGGTGCACCACGTCGGAGCGGTGCAGCTGTCCGAGCGCGCCGCACAGCGCCGCACCCACGGCCCGTACGGCGGCCTCGGGCAGGGGGCCGCTCACGGCGACCGCGTCGTCCAGGGGCGGGCCGAGGACGTACTCCGTCGCAAGCCAGGGCACCTGGGCGAGCGGATCGGCGTCGACGACCTGGGCGCCGTGCACGCCGCCGATCACCCGGGCCGCGTCGGCCTCCAGCCGGAACCGGGTGCGGAAGGAGGCGTCGGCCGCGATGTGCGCGTGCACCGTCTTGAGGGCGACGGTCGCGCCGCCGGGCGTACGGGCCAGATAGACCGTGCCCATGCCGCCGCTGCCGAGCCGGGCGGCCAGCCGGTAGCTGCCGATGTGTGAGGGGTCGTCGTGGAGCAGGGGTTTGATCATCGGTCAGGCTCCGGGGTGCGGGTGTACATCGGCGGCGAGGATCTCCGCGGACTGCCGGGCGATGGCCGCGACCACCCGGCCGGGCAGCCGCAGCGCGCCCGCCTCGGATCCGGGCTCCAGGACGGTGGCGACCGGGGCGGCGCCGGCCGGCGGCGCGAGGGCCTCCAGGACGTCGGTCGCCCGGGGGCGGGCGGCGGGGTCGCGCGCGAGGCAGGCGGACACGAGCGGGCGCAGCAGGAGGGGGAGCTCGTCCCGGTCGGGGACGGTGTGGCCGGTGGCCGCGTACGCGAGGACCGCGCCCAGGGCGTAGAGGTCGCCGGGAGGCCGCGGGCGTCCGCCGGCGGCCTGTTCGGGCGGGAGGCTGCCGGGGTCGAGGCCGGGGAGCCCCGACCTGGATGTGCCGTCCTCGGCTGCGGTGCGCGCCGCGCCGAAGCAGGTGAGCCGCGGTCCGTCCCCGGCCAGCAGTACGGCGGCGGGCGACACCCCGGCGTGGGTCACCCCGGCCGCGTGCGCGGTGGCCAGCGTCTCGGCGAGGCAGCGGCCCAGGACGCGCAGCGTCTCCTCGGGCAGCGGCCCGCCGTTGACGGCCAGGGCCGTCGGGAGGGGAAGTGCGGGGATGTACGGGCGCGCGCACCACACGGCCGCGCCGGGCTCGGCGTGCTCGGTGACGGGGGCGGCCCACGGGCCGAGCAGGAACCGGGCGGCCTGTGCCTCGGTGAGGAACCGGCCCGGATCGGTGGAGTCCAGGGGCGTGCTCACCAGCACGGTCCGCTCGCCGTCCGGGGCGCGGGCGATGAACCGCTGCTCGGGAACGGCGGCGGCGTCGTGGTCCGTCGGGTCCAGCCGTGCGACGACGAGGTAGGGGCCGATCTGCCGGGACGGAGCAAGGCGCGGCACAGGCATGAACGGATATCCCCCCGGACGTCATCGGAACAGGGGCAGCCTACTCAGCGATCAGGACCGGAATTCTCATGGGCGAGGCGCGGGGGCCGTTCGGGTGTCCACAATGTCGTATATTCATATACTGAGTGCCGTAACGCCCCCCCCGGATGAGGAGTCAGCCGTATGAGCAATCTGTTCGTCATCGCCTACGAGGATCTCGCCACCGCCGACCAGGTCCGCGACAAGCTGCTGTCGCTGAACCGCGAGCACCTCGTCGAGCTGGAGGACGTGGTCGTCGTGGAGCGGCGCGCGAGCGACGGGAAGATCAAGCTGCACCAGGCCAACAACCACACCGCCACCGGTGCGGTGGGCGGCGCGCTGTGGGGGAGCGTCATCGGGCTGCTCTTCCTCGTGCCGTTCCTGGGGGCGGCGGTCGGCGCGGCCGCGGGTGCCGCGGGCGGGGCGGTGACCGACACCGGCGTGGACGACGGCTTCATGAAGGAGGTCAGCACCAGCCTCAAGCCCGGTGCCGCGGCCGTCTTCGTGCTGGTGCGGACCGCGGCCCGCGACAAGGTCGTCCCCGAGATCGCCAAGTTCGGCGGACAGCTCGTGCAGACCTCGCTCAGCAACGCGGACGAGGAGCAGCTGCGGGAGATGGTGAAGGAAGCGCTGCACGAGGACGACGCGGCGCCGGTCGCCTCCTGACCGCCTCTGCCCGTACATGCCGCCGCCCGCCCCTCTGCGCTTCCGTGCGAGGGGCGGGCGGTGGTGCGTGGAGACCGTGACCGGATTCGAACCGGTGTAACTCGAGTTGCAGTCGAGCCCCTGAACCTCTCGGGCACACGGTCGTGCGTTGTTCTGTGACCCGACCGTAGGCCCGGCGCGGCCGGCGGTTCAAGGGTGCGGGCCGCCGTGCAACGCGACTGCCATACGGCGTTCACGTTTCCCCGGGCGGACCTACGATCAAGGGACGAGGACGGGGGCGACCCGCGACAGGGTTCACGACGGATTTCGCCCCTTACTCTTGGGCTCATGACCGTCCTGGAACCGCGTGACGCCGATGTCTCGCCCCGCCCCGAAGCCACCGACGACATACCGGGGGCAGCGGTCGACCCGGCACCCGAGGGCGTCCTCGGGCGGAGCTACCGGGCGCTCAGCATCGGCATCGTCTCCGTCGTGTTCCTGATCGCCTTCGAGGCGACCGCGGTGGGGACCGCGATGCCGGTCGCCGCCCGTGAGCTGCACGGCATCCCGCTGTACGCGTTCGCGTTCTCCGCGTACTTCACCACCAGCCTCTTCGCCATGGTGCTGTCCGGCCAGTGGGCCGACCGGCGCGGCCCGCTGGCCCCGCTCGCCGCCGGGATCAGCGCCTTCGGGGCGGGGCTGCTGCTGTCCGGGACCGCGGGCACCATGTGGATGTTCATCGCCGGCCGGGCGGTGCAGGGGCTCGGCGGCGGGCTGGTGATCGTCGCGCTGTACGTGGTGATCAGCCGGGCCTACCCGGAGCGGCTGCGGCCGTCGATCCTGGCCGCGTTCGCCGCGAGCTGGGTGATCCCCTCGGTCGTCGGGCCGCTGGCCTCCGGGAGCGTGACCGAGCACCTCGGCTGGCGCTGGGTCTTCGTCGGCATCCCGGTCCTGGTGGTCTTCCCGCTGGCGCTCGCGCTGCCCGCGATCCGGCGTACGGCGTCCGGTCCCGCCGACCCGTCGGCGCCCGCCGTGCCGTACGACCGCCGGCGCATCGCGCTGGCCCTGGGCATCTCGCTGGGCGCCGGACTGCTCCAGTACGCCGGCCAGGAGCGGAACTGGTTCTCCCTGCTGCCGGCCGCCGCCGGCTTCGCCCTGCTCGTCCCCGCGATCCGCGGCCTGCTGCCCCCGGGCACCGGCCGCGCGGCACGTGGGCTGCCCTCGGTGGTACTGCTGCGCGGAGTGGCGGCCGGGTCGTTCATCGCGGCCGAATCGTTCGTCCCGCTGATGCTGGTCACCCAGCGCGGACTGTCCCCGACGATGGCCGGCCTCTCGCTCGCCGCCGGCGGCGGGACCTGGGCGCTGGGCTCGTACGTACAGTCCCGGCCGCGCCTGGAGCCGCACCGCGAGCGGCTGATGGTGGGCGGCATGGTGCTGGTCGCCGCGGCGATCGCGGCCGCGCCCACCGTGCTGATCGACGGGGTGCCGGTCTGGACGGTCGCGGTGGCCTGGGCCGTGGGCTGCTTCGGCATGGGCGTGGTGATCGCCTCGACGAGCGTGCTGCTGCTGAAGCTCTCCGCGCCCGAGGAGGCCGGGGCGAACTCCGCGGCGCTCCAGATCTCCGACGGCCTCTCCAACGTCCTGCTCCTGGCAGCGGGCGGCGCGGCGTTCGCGGCACTCGGCGGGGGAGCGGTGGGCGCCGTCCACGACGCGGTGGAGGCGGGCGCCTCCGGCTCGCACCCGGGGGCCTTCGCGGTGGTCTTCCTGCCGATGGCGGGGGTGGCGCTGGTGGGGGCGTGGGTGGCTACGCGGGTGCGGACGGAGTCTTAACTGGTACCAGTCTGGCCCCACCTGGTGGTACCGTTTTGGTATGGCTATGAACCTGCGTCTTCGTGACGACCAGACCGAAGCCCTCAAGCAGCGAGCCGAGCAGGAGGGCACGAGCATGCACGCCATATTGCTCCAGGCCGTGGACGACTACCTGGCCCGGACCGCTCAGCAGGCCATCGTCCGCAAGACGGCGAAGGAGCAGGCGGCCAAGTGGAGTGAGCTCATGGAGCGGCTCAAGTGAGCTGCATCTACCTGGCTGCCGAAGACATTCTTGTCATCGCCGAGCACGCGTGCTCGGACATGCAGATCGTGGTTCGCGACATCGGACTCCTGGAGTCGGCCGCCCATCGGCCGTCCGCGGCCATGTTCGGCGAGGAGGCGTATCCGGACGTCGTCGACAAGGCAGCCGCTCTTCTGCAGTCCCTGGCGATCAACCGCCCGCTCTTCGACGGCAACAAACGTACCGCCTGGCTGTCGTGCGTGACCTTCCTGGCGATGAACGGGGTCGATCTCCGCCCCGACATCGACGCAGCGGAACGCCTGGTCATCGCGGTCGCCACGGGTGAAATGGATGAGGTCAAGGTCATCTCTCAGGGGCTGCGCGAACTGGTCGTCGACGAGGTGTGAGAGCCGTCGCAATTCCGTGCGGGGCGGCGCAGTCCGAGCCGGATCGCACCCCGCCCCCCGGTAAGGTGGCCCGGTTGTCGTATCGCGCACGGGCCCGTCCCGGTCCGTGCGGACAGCACCACACGTACCCGAGAGACCCGAACCGGAGACCGTGACTACTACCGCCTCCCACCACCTCTCACCCGCCTTTCCCGGCCGCGCCCCCTGGGGTACGGCCGGCAAGCTGCGAGCCTGGCAGCAGGGCGCCATGGAGAGGTACATCCAGGAGCAGCCGCGTGACTTCCTCGCGGTCGCGACCCCCGGCGCCGGGAAGACCACCTTCGCGCTGACCCTCGCGTCATGGCTGCTGCACCACCACGTCGTGCAGCAGATCACCGTCGTCGCGCCCACCGAGCACCTGAAGAAGCAGTGGGCGGAGGCAGCCGCCCGGATAGGGATCAAGCTCGACCCCGAGTACAGCGCGGGCCCCGTGAGCAAGGAGTACCACGGGGTCGCCGTCACGTACGCGGGCGTCGGAGTCCGCCCGATGCTGCACCGCAACCGGTGCGAGCAGCGCAAGACCCTGGTGATCCTCGACGAGATCCACCACGCCGGTGACTCCAAGTCCTGGGGCGAGGCCTGCCAGGAGGCGTTCGACCCGGCGACCCGCCGGCTCGCGCTCACCGGTACGCCGTTCCGCTCCGACACCAACCCGATCCCCTTCGTCGCGTACGAGGAGGGCAACGACGGCATCCGCCGTTCCTCGGCCGACTACACCTACGGCTACGGCAACGCGCTCGCCGACGGCGTCGTCCGCCCCGTGATCTTCCTCAGCTACAGCGGCAACATGCGCTGGCGCACCAAGGCCGGTGACGAGATCGCCGCCCGGCTCGGCGAGCCGATGACCAGGGACGCCATCGGGCAGGCCTGGCGCACCGCGCTGTCGCCCACCGGTGACTGGATCCCCAACGTGCTCAGCGCCGCCGACAAACGGCTCACCGAGGTCCGCAAGGGCATCCCGGACGCGGGCGGGCTGGTCATCGCCACCGACCAGGAATCCGCGCGCGAGTACGCCAAGATCCTCAAGAAGGTCACCGGCGAGAAGGTGACCGTGGTCCTCTCCGACGAGAAGGCCGCGTCGAAGAAGATCGATCAGTTCACCGAGGACGGATCGCGCTGGATGGTCGCGGTCCGCATGGTGTCGGAGGGCGTCGACGTGCCACGCCTGGCCGTCGGCGTGTACGCCACCACCATCTCGACGCCGCTCTTCTTCGCCCAGGCCGTAGGCCGCTTCGTGCGTTCCCGCAAGCGCGGCGAGACCGCCTCCGTCTTCGTACCCACCATCCCGATGCTCCTCGACTTCGCCAACGAGATGGAGGTCGAACGGGACCACGTCCTCGACAAGCCCAAGAAGGGCAGCGACGAGGAGAACCCGTTCTCCGAGGAGGACAAGCTCCTCGCCGACGCCGAGAAGCTGGAGGACGAGGAGACCGAGGAGCAGCTGCCCTTCGAGGCGCTGGAGTCCGACGCGGTCTTCGACCGGGTGCTGTACGACGGTGCCGAGTTCGGCATGCAGGCACACCCGGGCAGCGAGGAGGAGCAGGACTACCTCGGCATTCCCGGGCTGCTCGAACCCGACCAGGTGCAGCTGCTGCTCCAGAAGCGGCAGACCCGGCAGATCGCCCACAGCCGCCAGAAGCCGGCCTCGGAGGCCGATCTGCTGGAGAAGCCGGCCGAGGACCGGCCGGTGGTCACGCACAAGCAGCTGCTCGGGCTGCGCAAGCAGCTGAACACCATGGTGTCGGCCTACACGCACCAGAGCGGCAAGCCGCACGGGGTCATCCACACCGAGCTGCGGCGGGTGTGCGGCGGGCCGCCGAGCGCGGAGGCCACGGCCGGCCAGATCGAGCAGCGGATCAAGAAGGTCCAGGAGTGGGCCACCCGCATGACCTGAGCCGCCGCGCGGCGCACGGGCACCGGCCCGGGGCAGGGACCACCGTCCTCGCCCCGGGCCGGCGTCATGCGCGGACCGCTACCAGACGAACGGAGCGGACTGGGCGGACGTCGTCACACACGGCACGGTGGCGGACGTCGGGGACGAGGTCACGATCATCAGTGACCAGTTGGTGGTGGTCGCGGGAGGCGACAGCACCACGGAGTCGGTGCTGTCACCGGCCGCCAGGGTGCCGGAGCTGAGCTTCAGCGGTCCCAGGGTGATCGGGTTGGGATAGGTCATGCCCGGGTTGGCCTTGGCGGAGAACTGGACCTGACTGGTGACGCCGCCCGAGGTCTTGGAGACCTTGAGCGTCGTCGTGATGCTGTTCGGATCGGCACTCGTGCCGACCGGCATCGTGATCGCCGAGGAGTTGAGCTTGATGGACTTGGTGGTGCCGTTGTCGGCGGCGGTGAGGGTGGCGCTGCCACTGCCCCAGGAGCCGCAGTTGAACGTGGCGGTCGCGGTGGCCGGGGCCACCGCCGAGGCCATCGGCGACGACAGGGCGAGCAGGGCGCCGGTCGAACACGCCGCCGCCAGGATCAGCGGGAGACGTCTTCGGTCCGAGGCAGTGCGTGAAGAGATCGACATGACGGGTGGAACTCCTTCCGGTTGAATTCCGCGGATTCGCCGTACGCGCTGTACTCGATGACGGTGCTGTACGTGCGGATCTGCGTGCCGGGCCCGGCATGTCGGTCGCAGTGAAACGGTGATCTTCAAAGATGTCAACAGATGTGCTGGAAACGCCTGTGGAAATGCTTTTCGGGCATTTCTGAAAGGATCAATTCGGTCTCTCTTGACTTCTCTGCACCCGACCTCCTCAATGTGCGCAATCAATGCTCCATGAAAGGGTGTCAGGTGATCCGACGACGAAGACCCGGGGTGACCGGTCTGCTCGCGGCCTGCTTCGTACTGTCACTGGGCTGCGCCGGGGCCACCGCCGCACCGCGGCCGGCCCCCGCCCCGGCAGCCGCTGCCGGGACGATCACACCGACCGTCCACTGCACCCTGCCCGCGGGCCAGGGTGAGGCGACCGGGCCGCAGGCGATGACCGTCGAGCTGTCGCCCGCCGTCGTCGAACCGGGCGGCAAGGTGCACGCGAAGGTGACCCTCGGCCCGTCCCCGGCCACCAGCGCCCTCGCCCTGGACGACGTACCGACGATCCCCAGTCTCGACCTCGCGATGTCCGGCGGGGCCACCGGCACCGTCACCGTGCGGGGCGCGGAGTTCACCATGGACATCCCGGCCGGGACGCCCATCGAGATCCCCGTGTACGAGGGCGACTTCCTGGTGCCGGTGGACGCCTCCGGCGAGGTCTCGCTCGCTCCCATCCGCACGCTGACGCAGACCAAGGTGCTCGGATCGGTCTTCGAGACGCCCTGCGACGTCGTCGACGGCGGCGGCAGTGTCGGCACCGTCACCGTGGAGGGTTCGGCCACCGATCCCGCCACGCTGACCGCGCCCGGCGACCCCGTGCGGCCCCACACGGCCGTGGAACTGGGAGGTTCGGGCTGGACCCCCGGCGCCTCCCCCGTACCGTCGCTCTGCGCGGTGGGCGGTGGTGGCTGCGATCCGCTGAAGTTCACCTCCCACACCCTGCGGATCGACGCCTACGGCACGCTCACCGGCACCGCGACCCTCGGCGAGGCCGGGGCGGTACCGGACGGCAGCTACGAGGTGAAGGTCAACGACGGCACGAAGGAGGCCACCGCCCCCCTCACCGTCCAGGCCGTCGCGGCCGGCAACCGGGAGATAGCGCTGACGCCGGACAGCGGCCCGGTCGGCAGCGTGATCACCGTCAGCGGCCAGAACTACAACCCGGACCGCTGGATCAACGTCATCGGCCTCGATGCCTCGGGCACCGGGCTCGACGACAGCGCGGTCTACGTCAAGAGCGGCACGGACGGCACCTTCGCCGTCGACTTCACCGTCATCTCCGATGCCGTCGTGGCCGTCCAGGCCGACGAGGGCAACGACCCGGCGACGGTGCGCACCGCACCGTTCACCGTCACCACCGGTGGCGGCGGGGACGGCAGCACGGCCGAGCAGCGACTGAGTACCCAGGTCAGGGCGGGGACCCTGTCCATGACCCAGGACGGTGACAGCGTCGACTTCGGTACGACGGTGCTGGGCGCGGACAGCGGGGTACAGAGGGCCCACCTCAACCGGGTGGAGGTGCAGGACGCCCGCGGCGTCAACAGCGGCTGGTCACTGACCGCCACCCTCACCGGCTTCACGAGCACCGACGGGAACACCATCCCGGCCGGTGCGGTGCGGTGGGCGCCCGCCTGTACGGCACAGGACGGGAGCGTGGGATCACCCGTCGCCGGATCGCCCACGGTGCTCGGGAGCGAGGCGGCGAGCCTCTGCCGGATGAATCCGGACGGATCGCGTCCGTTCACCGGCGGGAAGTTCGACGCCGAAGCCGGCCTCGCGCTCACCGTTCCCGAATTCACCCGCCCCGGAGATTACAGCGCCACCCTGACACTCACCCTCTTGTAAGGGGACGCCAGGGGAAAGTCCCGCCGACGCCCGCCTGTTCCGTACAGCAATGGAGCAGGCGGGCGTCGTCCATTCCGCATTCGGACCAGTCACATTCCGTTTCCATTGGAGGAGCCGCATGTTCGCGCATCGCAGATCCGGCAGTACGAGAGGACCGGGCCGCTCGGCCTTACGGCGAGCCGTCGCCCTCGGCGCCGGAGCCGTACTCGTCTGGACCGGGGGAACCGTCGCCCTCGCCCCGCTCGCCCACGCCGGCACCATCACCCCGACCGTCCACTGCACCCTGCCCGCCGGTCAGGGCCAGGCGGACGGATCGCAGCAGTTCGGCGTCGAGCTGACGCCCGACGTCGTCGACCCGGGCGGCAAGGTCCACGCGAAGGTGACCCTCGGCCCGTCGCCCGCCACCAGCGGACTCAGCCTCAACGACGTGCCCACCACCCCGAGCCTCGACCTCGCCATGTCCGGCGGGGCCACCGGCACGGTCACCGTCACCGGACCCGAGGTCACGCTCGACATCCCGTCCGGGAAACCGATCGAGATCCCGCCGTACGAAGGGGACTTCCTCATCCCCGCCAACGCGAGCGGCCCGATCACCTTCACCCCGCTGCGCAACATCACCCGCACCAAGGTGCTCGGCTCCAACTACACGACGACCTGCGAGGTCACCGCGGGCGGCGGCTCCATCGGCACCGTGACGGCGGAGGGCAGCGCCGGGCAGCCGGCCACCCTCATCGCTCCCACCACGCCGGTCCGGCCGTCCACCTCCGTCACCCTGTCGGGCAGCCGCTGGACCGCGGGCGCCACCCCGGTACCGTCGCTCTGCGCGGCGGACGGCGGCGGCTGCGACGCCGCGAAGTTCGCCGAGAACTCCCTTGCGATCAACGGCTCCGGTCAGCTGACCGGCAGCGCCGTGCTCGCGGCGGCGGGTGCGGTGCCGGACGGCTCGTACCTCCTGAAGGTCGGCGACGGCACGAAGGAGGCGACCGCGCCCCTGACCGTCCAGGCCTTCGTCCCCGACGCGCCCCGCGCGATCGTGCTCTCCCGCAGCAGCGGGCCGGTCGGCAGCGTCATCTCCGTCACCGGCAGCGACTACTACCAGGACCGGTGGATCAACACCGTCGGTCTCGACGCCAACGGCGCGACGCTCGACGACACCGCCGTCTATGTGAAGAGCCGGCCCGACGGCACGTTCGCCGTGGACTTCACCGTCTCGGACCCGGCGATCGCCGCCGTCCAGGTCGACGAGGGCAATGATCCGGCCACCGTACTGACCGCGCCGTTCACCGTGACCGAGGCCACCGCGACGCTCTCCGCGGGCACGGCGAAGGTCAAACCCGGCGGGTCGATCGGTGTGTCCGGCGGGGGCTGGCCCTCCGGCGTCGCCCCCTCCGCCGCACTCTGCGCGACCGACGGCAGCGGCTGCAACGCGGCCGGGATCAGCGGCTCCACCCTGCGCATCGCCGCCGACGGCACCCTCTCGGGTACGGTCACCGCCGCCGGGTCCACCGCCCGCGGCGTCTACGCGCTCCGGGTCACCGCCGGCGGTTCGCAGGCCCTGACCCAGCTCACGGTCGCCCCGACCTTCGTCGTCCTCACCCCGTCGGCCGGGCCGAAGGGCACCTCCGTCACCGTTCTCGGGCAGGGCTTCGCGAAGGTGGCGACCGTGTCGATCGTCGGTCTGCGGGCCGACGGCTCGCAGACCTCCGACTCGGTGCGGACCAAGGTGGTCGGCCTCGACGGGGCGTTCTCGCAGACCTTCACCGTCAACGCGGCCGACACCGTCGCCCTCCGGGTCCGCGAGGTCCTCGTCAATCCGCGTACCGAGACGGCCGCCTTCACCGTGCAGGACGGCAGCGCCCCGTCCGGGGCCTCCTTCGCGCTCTCTCCGCCCGAAGGACCGCCCGGCACGGTCGTCCAGGTGACCGGCCGGGGCTTCGCACCCGTCGCCACGGTCTCCGTCACCGGACGCACCGCCGACGGGAAGCAGACCTCCGACTCCTACGTCACCCGGATCATCGGACTCGACGGCACGTTCGCCCTCAACTTCACCGTCCGGGACCCGGCGACGAAGTCCATCAGGGCCTGCGAGGTACTCGTGAACGGAAAAACTGTCCAGCAATTGTTCACAGTGAGTTAACGCCGGTTCACCTCCGGTGTACGGAGCGTCGCGAGGGAGTCGGCCGACCTGGACGCGCGTAGATGCGCGCCGATCGGCCGGCGCCCCGCTGACCGGCACTTATGTTCTTCCGGCACAAGCCGTTTTCCGCGAGCGCCCGGATTCTGGACGAGGTCTTCCGCTGAGCGGACTGGCTCGCTACTGTCCCAAAAATGTGAACGCCCCGTGGCAACGCCGCCGCGGAGCGCAGCCGGTGCCTTGGCCAGGCCGGCGGCCTCTCCGTGCGTCGCCGCTGGGACCGGTGGCGCACAATCCGTGGGAACCAGCCGCCGCCGCTCACCAAAGAGGAGAGGGCGTCGTGACCGCGGAGACCTCCCAGACGCTCGACCGAGGACTGCGTGTCCTCAAACTGCTCGCCGACACCGACCACGGCCTGACGGTCACCGAGTTGTCCAACAAACTCGGCGTGAACCGCACCGTGGTCTACCGTCTGCTCGCCACCCTGGAACAGCACACCCTGATCCGCCGCGACCTGGGCGGCCGGGCAAGAGTCGGCCTGGGCGTGCTGCGCCTGGGCCGCCAGGTGCACCCCCTCGTACGGGAGGCCGCGCTGCCCGCGCTGCGCTCCCTGGCCGAGGACATCGGGGCCACGGCCCACCTCACGCTGGTCGACGGCTCGGACGCGCTCGCGGTCGCGGTCGTCGAACCGACGTGGACGGATTACCACGTGGCCTACCGGGCCGGCTTCCGTCATCCGCTCGACCGGGGCGCCGCGGGCCGGGCGATCCTCGCCGCACGGCAGAAGCCGGTGGGTGAGACGGCCTTCACCCTCACCCACGGCGAGCTCGAAGCGGGGGCCAGCGGGGCTGCGGCCGCGCTGATGGGGGTGACGGGGGTCGAGGGCAGCGTCGGAGTGGTGATGCTCGCGGACGCGGTCCCGGAACGGGTCGGGCCCCGGGTGGTCGACGCGGCCCGCGAGGTCGCGGACGCGCTTCGCTGACGCGGGGCGGGGCGGGGCGGGGCGGGGCCCCGCACCATGGGGAAACCCGGCCCGTCCGGCGAACCGGTTCCGCCCTCAATCGCCGGGCAGGCTGGAAGATGCCCTCAATCGCCGGGCAGGCTTGATATGCCGCCCGGCCAAACCCAGCCCGTCCGGCGTTTGAGGACGGAACCGGTCAGGGCGGGGCCCCGCTCCCCGGAAGTGCCCGCCGTCCGGCGAACCGGTTCCGCCCTCAAACGCCGGGCAGGCCACAGGCGCCCTCCGCCCGGCGGCGGTCCGCGGGCGGTTAGATTGGGCGGGTGTTCACACGTCGCTCGCGCCCCCGCACCCTCGCCCTCTGCGCACTCCCGGTCCTCGCCCTCTTCGGCGTAGCCGCCTTCGCGCCGCTGCCGTTCACGCTGGCGCAGCCGGGCACGACCGCGAATGTGCTCGGGGACGACCACGGCACACCCGTGATCAGCATCAAGGGCACCCCCACCCGGCCCACCACGGGCCAGCTGCGGATGACGACGATCGTGGCGACCGGGCCCGAAACCGATGTCCGGATCGGCGACGTGATCGACGGCTGGTTCCGTACGGACCGGGCGGTCCTGCCCCATGACTCCGTCTTCCCGACCGGCGGCTCCGAGAAGGAGATCGAGAAGCACAACCTCGACGACATGGTGAAGTCGCAGGACTCCGCGGTGGAAGCCGCCCTGAACTACCTGGACAGGAAGCCCGGTTCGGTCGATGTGACCCTGCACCTCGCCGATGTGGGCGGCCCCAGCGCCGGCCTGTTCTTCGCGCTCGGCATCATCGACAAGCTCGACGGCGACGGCTCCGGCGGCGACCTCACCGGTGGCCGCTCCATCGCCGGCACGGGCACGATCCAGCCGGACGGCGAGGTCGGCGCGGTCGGCGGTGTCTCGCTCAAGACTCAGGCGGCCCGGCGCGACGGGGCGAGCGTCTTCCTCGTACCGAAGGCCGAGTGCAAGGAGGCGGAGTCCGAGCTGCCGAAGGGGCTCCGGCTGATCCCGGTCACGAATCTGAAGGACGCGGTGTCCTCGCTGCGGTCGCTGGATCACGGGGGGAAGACCCCGAGCTGCTGACCCCGTCCGCCGCACGGCCCCCGGGCTCCCCGGCACGCTCCCCGGACGGCACGCCGTCCATCGTCCGCCAGGCCGGGAAGACCAGCGGGCTCAGCGTCGCGGTCAGGTACACCGCGCCCATCGCCAGCAGCGCCCCCGTGGCGCCCACGCTCTCCACCAGCAGGCCGGCCGCGAGCCCGCCCACCGGCATGGCCAGTTCGCAGCCGGCGGTGATCGCCCCCGAGACCCGGCTGCGCAGCGCGTCGGGAACGCTGCCGTAGATCACCGTCGTCAGGATCGGGTTCAGGACCCCGCCCGCGATCCCGCTCAGCACCATCGTCACCGCGAGCGGCAGCGTCGTGCCGGTCAGCGCGGCGACCAGGAATCTCGGCGCACCGCAGAGCACCACGCACACACTGAACACGGTCCACCGCGAGTAGCGGTGCCCCACGGCTCCGTACAGCAGCGCCCCGGTCAGACCGCCCGCCCCGAACAAGGCGGTGAGCAGCCCGAGGTCGCGCGCCCCGCCCAGTTCGGCCGAGGCGTGCACCGGGAGCAGGACGGCGTTCCAGCCCTGGTCGGTGCCGTTCATGAACAGGACCATCACCACGACCCCCAGCAGCAGCCGGTTGCCGAACAAGTAGGCGTAACCCTCCCGCAGTTCGCGCCGGTAGGTGCGCAGCGAGACGGGCGCCGCGTCCTTGACCGGCTCCGCCGCGCGGACACCCCGTACGCCCGCCGCGATCAGCGCGGCCGAGGTCAGGAAGGTCGCCGCGTCCAGCAGCAGCACGGTCTCCGCGCCGACCAGTGCGATCAGCACCCCGGCGAGCGCCGCCCCGACCATCCGGGCGCCGCGCGAGACCGCGTCGAAGAGGCTGGCGGCGCGGGCGAGCGTGGTGCCCGCGTGCTCGGCCAGGTCGGGCACGAGGACGTAGCGCGCGGTGTTGCCGGGGGTGTGGACGAGCCCGTTGAGTGCCATCAGGGCGCAGAGCATCCAGAAGGCGAGCGCGTCGGCGTAGTACAGCAACGGCACTGCGGCGACGGCGAGTCCGCACACCGTGTCGGAGGCGACGGCGACCCGGCGCCGGCCGATCCGGTCGATGACGGGCCCGCCGATCAGTGCGGAGACGACGATCGGCAGGGTCGCGCAGAAGGCGACGACGCCGGCCCTTGCGGCGCTTCCGGTGGTTTCGAGGACGAACCACGGGACGCCGATCAGGGTGAGTGAAGTACCGGCGGTGGATATGGAGTTGGCGGTCAGTACGGCGGCGAGCGGTATCCGGTCGGGCTTGTTCGTCCCCCTGTCCACGGGCTACGCCGGCCGAGGCGCGCGGGATGCCGCGACCGGGCGGTTCGGCATCAGGCGCAGGCCCAGCTCGACCATGGTCCAGCCCAGTCGGGTCCGCAGGTCCTTGCGGGGGACGCGGTGCTGTACGAGGCGGAAGTCGGCTGCCTCGCGCCGCAGTTCGGCGGAGCGTATGCGGTGCAGCGAGAGGTGCGTGTCGGGATGCATGGCGTGGTGGTCCCTTCAGTCGGTGGGGCGCGGGAAGACGTGCAGGTGGGTGCGGACGACGGCGGATCCCTCGGTGTCCTCGGGGACGCGGCCGCGGTAGCTGTTGACCAGTTCGTGGATCTTGTCGGAGAGCTCCTGGGTGAGCTCAGGGGTGAGCCGCACCTTGAAGTCGCTGAGGTCCGAGCTCGCGTACCACTCCTGGGGCCACTCGTGCATCGTGCCGAGCCAGGTGTTCAGCTCCTGCGTGTGCGTCGACGCGACCTCGTGGAGGACGACGCCCATGGCGCCGCGCACCTCGGGGTCGGGGTCGTTCAGGAACTCGGGTCCGAAGGAGGCGCCGGCGTGCACGGCCCGCCACCAGCGTTCGCGCCCCTTGCCGCGCGTCGGATCGTCCTCGACGAAGCCGTACGTGGCGAGCTGGCGCAGGTGGTAGCTGGTGGCGCCGCTGGACTCACCGAGCCGGTCGGCGAGACCGGAGGCGGTGGCGGGACCGAACTCCCGCAGGGCGTTGAGCAGCTTGATGCGCAAGGGGTGGGCGAGTCCGCGCAGGGTGCGGGCGTCGATGCTGAGGACCTTCGGGTCCGCCGCGTTCGCGGCCCCGTCGTCGGGCTCTGTCGTTGGCATGCCTCAACCATAGAGTTGCAAAGACAGCTTTGCAACAGGTCTTTGCAACATCTTCTTTGTAACTCGTCGGGACCTCGCCGCGCCCCGTGGCCGCCCCCCCGTCACCCCTCCTTGATGAACCCCTCCGCGATCAGCCAGGCCTTCGCCACCTCGTGCGGGTCCTCCCCGTCGACGTCCACCCTGGCGTTCAGCACCTGCGCGACCTCCGTGGTCAGCCGCGCGCTGAGCGGGTTCAGCAGAGCGGCGATCACCGGGTACTTGTCGAACGTCGCGGTGTGGATGACGGGGGCCGCGTTGTAGTTGGGGAAGAAGTGCTTGTTGTCCGCCAGCACATCGAGGTCCATCGCCTTGATCCGGCCGTCCGTGGTGAACACCTCACCGAGCAGACAGGAATCGGACTTCGACACCTGGGTGTAGACGATGCCCGCGTCCATCTTCTTGATGTTGGCCTGCGGGATCGACATCCCGTACGCCTTCTCCATCCCGGGCAGCCCGTCGTCGCGCGAGGCGAACTCGTTCTCCACGCAGATCGTCACCGCCGACGGGTTCTTCTTCGACAGCGCGGCGACGTCGGAGAGCGTCCTCAGGTGGTACTTCGCGTTGTTCTTCTTGCTGATGGCGAGCGCGTAGGTGTTGTTGAGGGTGGACTGCGGAAGCCACGTCACCCCGTTCTTACGGTCCTCGGCGCGCACCGCCTCCCACTGCTTCAGCGGGTCGGTGACCGGCTTCGCGTGGCCGAGGTAGGTGATCCAGCCGGTGCCCGTGTACTCGTACATCGCGTCGGCGTCGCCCTGGACGATCGCCTCGCGCGCGCTGATCGAGCCGGGCAGGTTCGTCCGGTCCAGGACCTCGGCCCCGGCGGCCTTGAAGATCAGGCCGATCATCTGGCCCAGGATGATGTTCTCGCTGAAGTTCTTCGAGGTGACGGTCAGCGAGGCGCCGTCCAGCGGCTGCCCCTGCCCGACCGACCCCGGCACCACGTCGTCCACCATCGGGGAACCGCTCTTGAGCCCGCACCCCGCCAGCACCAGCGCCAGGGCGGCCGCGCCCGCCAGGGCCGTACGCACACGCCTGCGGCCTCTCGCCCTCATTGCCCCGCCTCCAGTCCGCGCGGTGTCAGCGCCACCTCGACCAGCGAGGCCAGCCAGTCCACCAGCAGCGCCAGGACCACCGTCAGTACGGAGCCGAGCACCAGCACCGGCATGCGCTGCGTCTGGATGCCGGACGTGATCAGGTCCCCGAGCCCGCCGCCGCCCCCGAAGGTCGCCAGGGTCGCCGTGCCCACGTTGAGGACGAGCGCGGTCCGGACACCGGCCAGGATCAGCGGGACGGCGAGCGGGAGTTCGACCTTCCGCAGCGTCCCCAGCGCCGACATGCCGATGCCGCGCGAGGCCTCCACCAGCGTCGGCTCGATCGCCTTCAGGCCGGCGACCGTGTTGGAGAGCACCGGCAGCACCGCGTAGATCACCATTCCGGTGATCGCCGTCGACGGGCCGATGCCCAGCCAGATCACCAGCAGGGCCAGCAGACCGATCGCCGGGGTCGCCTGCCCGATGTTGGCGATCGCCGTGACCAGCGGAGCGGCCTTGCTCAGGCCGCGGCGGGTCAGCGCGATGCCCAGCGGAATGGCGATGATCAGCACCCAGAACGTCGAGATCGCGGTCAGCCTGACGTGCTGCCACCACCGCAGCTGCACCGTGTCGCCGGCCAGCGAGTTCTCCGCGATCGAGTCGAGGTCGACGTTGGTGATCCACACGTACGTGATGACGAGCACCACCGCGAGCGCCGCGGGAACGAGCACCAGCTTGCGCCAGGTGAGGCGGCGGGGCGGTCCGGCCGGCGGCGGGGCCGGTTCCTCCTCCTCGTCGCGGAAGGCGTGGCCCTTGACGTCGTGCTCGCCCGGCGGCCGGTCCCGGTCGGACGCGGGGACCGGCCCGGGGGAGCCGGGACCGGTCGGGGACTGGGGAGTCATGTGCCCGCACCGCCCTCCAGCTCCTGGACGGTCTGATGGGTGCGCAGCTCCTCCAGGTCGTGCTGGTGCTCGATGGCGGTGAGCCGGTCGGCCTCCAGGAGCTCGTGCACGGAGTTCATCAGGGTGGCCATGTCGACGACCCCGATGAACTCCCCGCGCCGCCCGGTCACCGCGACCCGGCCGCCGCTGTCGGTCAGCACCGCCTCCAGCGCGTCGTGCAGCGTCGCGTCCCTGGTCACCGTGTCGTGCACCAGCTGCCCGGCCCGCGCCAGCGAACCGCGGGCCCGCATCAGGTCGCCGCGCCGCAGCCACTTGTACGGGCGGTTCCTGCGGTCCAGCATCAGCAGCTCGTTGTGCGGCCCGCTGCGCAGCTTGTTGAAGATCGACTGGAGCGGGTCGTCGACCGTCACCGTCGGGAACTCGGCGATCTCCACGTCCCGTACGCGGGTGAGGTTGAGCCGCTTCAGCGCCGCACCGGCCCCGACGAAGCCGGAGACGAAGTCGTCGGTGGGATTGGTGAGGATGGCCTCCGGGGTGTCGAACTGCGCGATGTGCGAGTGCTCGCGCAGCACGGCGATCCGGTCGCCCAGCTTGATCGCCTCGTCGAAGTCGTGGGTGACGAAGACGATCGTCTTGTGGAGCTCGTGCTGGAGCCGGATCAGCTCGTCCTGGAGGTGGTCACGGGTGATCGGGTCGACCGCGCCGAACGGCTCGTCCATCAGCAGCACCGGCGGATCGGCGGCCAGTGCCCGTGCCACCCCCACCCGTTGCTGCTGACCTCCGGAGAGGCCGCGCGGATAGCGGCCGTGGAACTCGCGGGGGTCCAGCCCGACCAGGTCGAGCATCTCCTCGACCCGGTCCTTCACCTTCGACTTCGACCAGCCCACCATCTTCGGTACGAGGGCGATGTTCTCGGCGACCGTCATGTGCGGGAAGAGCCCGGACGACTGGATCGCGTACCCGATCTTCCGGCGCAGCTTCACCGGGTCGATGTCGGTGACGTCCTCGTCGCCGATCCTGATCCGGCCGGAGGTCGGCTCGATCAGCCGGTTGATCATCTTCAGGGTGGTCGACTTCCCGCAGCCGGACGGGCCGACGAAGATCACGGTCTCGCCGGCCCTGATGTCCATCGAGACGTTGTCCACGGCCGGACTGGGATTGCCCGGATAGATCTTGCTCAGGTCCTCCAGCTGGATGGTCGCGCCGGAGGTGGCGTTGACGGCCGGCTCCGGCCCGGTCTCTGCGACGGTCTCAGACACGGATCCCCCTCGGGATGGTGAGCCGCCCCAGCAGCACGTACGCGGCGTCGAAGAGCAGGGCGAGGATGACGATGCCGATGGTGCCCGCGAGCACCGAGTTGATGGCATTGGCGCTGCCCAGCGAGGCGATGCCGCGGAAGATCTCGTTGCCCAGACCGGGCCCGGAGGCGTACGCGGCGATGGCGGCGATCCCCATCAGCATCTGGGTGGAGACCCTGATGCCGGTGAGGATGGGCGGCCATGCCAGGGGCAGCTCCACCTTGCAGAGCCGGGCGATCCGCGACATCCCGATCCCCTTCGCCGCGTCCACGAGCGCCGGGTCCACGCCGCGCAGTCCGACGATGGAGTTGCGGACGATGGGCAGCAGCCCGTACAGCGTCAGGGTGATCACCGTCGGCGCCACCCCGAGCCCGACCAGCGGGATCAGCAGACCGATCGCGGCGAGGGACGGGATGGTCAGGACGGTCGCCGTCGAGGTGATCGCCACCGAGGAACCCCAGCCGCTGCGATAGCTGACGACCCCGATCAGCACCCCGAGCAGGGTGGCGATGACCATGCACTGGAAGACGGCGCTGGCGTGCTGGAACGCGTCGGTGAGCAGCTGCTGGTGACGATTTCCCAGGTACTCCCAGAAGCTCACACGTCACTCCTCGGCTCAGTCGGTGTCCTGCGCCGCCTGCTCCACGAGCGGGATGATGCGCAGAGGTACGGGGTTCTCCATGACGATGGCCGTGGAGGCCCGGACAATGCCATCAAATCCGACAACCCGGTCGATCACCCGCTGGAGATCGGCGTTGGAACGGGCCACGAGCCGGCAGAACATGTCCCCCTGCCCGGTGGTGGTGTGCAGCTCCAGCACCTCCGGTACGCCACCCAAATGCGCCCGTACGTCGGCGCCTTGGCCCTGCTTGATCTCCAGCGTCGCGAACGCGGTGACGGGATAGCCGAGGGCCGCCGGGTCGACATCGGGGCCGAATCCGCGGATGACGCCATTCGACTGAAGACGGTCCAGCCGAGCCTGTACCGTCCCGCGCGCCACGCCGAGCCGGCGCGACGCCTCCAGGACCCCGATCCGGGGCTCGCGCGCCAGCAGGACGATGAGCCGCCCGTCCAGATGATCGATTGCCATGGCCGGCCTCCGGGGTGGAATGTGATGGTCATCATGTACAGATAGCCCGCACATCATGGCCATCGGCTATGCGGATTGCCCAGTGATTTCACGAACTGTTGCGCATCTTGCGAAGCGGCGGGACGCTTCGAACATGACTGAGACGATGCACAGCACCCCCGGGACAGCGCGGCAGGCCGACCCCTTCCCGGTGAAGGGAATGGACGCCGTCGTCTTCGCCGTCGGCAACGCCAAGCAGGCCGCGCACTACTACTCCACGGCCTTCGGCATGAAGCTGGTCGCCTACTCCGGACCGGAGAACGGCAGTCGCGAGACCGCCAGTTACGTCCTGACCAACGGCTCCGCGCGCTTCGTCTTCACGTCCGTCATCAAGGTGTCCACGGACCACGGCCGCTTCCTCGCCGACCACGTGGCCGAGCACGGCGACGGCGTCGTCGACCTGGCCATCGAGGTCCCGGACGCCCGCGCCGCCTACGCGTACGCCGTCGAGCACGGCGCCCTCGGCCTCGCCGAGCCGCACGAGGTGAAGGACGAGAACGGCACCGTCGTCCTGGCCGCCATCGCCACGTACGGCCAGACCCGCCACACCCTCGTCGAGCGCTCCGGCTACGACGGCCCCTACCTCCCGGGCTTCGCCGCCGCGGACCCGATCGTCGAGCCCCCGGCCAAGCGGTTCTTCCAGGCCATCGACCACTGCGTCGGCAACGTCGAGCTCGGCCGGATGAACGAGTGGGTCGGCTTCTACAACAAGGTCATGGGCTTCACCAACATGAAGGAGTTCGTGGGCGACGACATCGCCACCGAGTACTCCGCGCTCATGTCCAAGGTCGTCGCCGACGGCACGCTCAAGGTCAAGTTCCCGATCAACGAGCCCGCCGTCGCCAAGAAGAAGTCCCAGATCGACGAGTACCTGGAGTTCTACGGCAGCGCGGGCGTCCAGCACATCGCGCTCGCCACCAACGACATCGTCGCCTCCGTGAAGGCGATGCGCGCGGCCGGCGTCCAGTTCCTCGACACCCCGGACTCCTACTACGACACCCTGGGCGAGTGGGCGGGCGAGACCCGGGTGCCCGTGGAGACCCTCCGCGAGCAGAAGATCCTCGTCGACCGCGACGAGGACGGCTACCTGCTCCAGATCTTCACCAAGCCGGTCCAGGACCGGCCGACGGTCTTCTTCGAGATGATCGAGCGCCACGGCTCCATGGGCTTCGGCAAGGGCAACTTCAAGGCCCTGTTCGAGGCGATCGAGCGCGAGCAGGAGAAGCGCGGCAACCTCTGACCGGAAGCGGACGACCACGACGGGCGGGCCGGATCTTCTGGCCCGCCCGTCGCCGCGTGGACCGGTGCCCCGCGTCAGTGACCCGCCGGTGAGTGCGGGGCCGACGGCTTCGCCGGAGTGTGCGCGGCCCGGCCCGCGTCCTTCTCCGGCGTGCCCGCCGCCGCCTTCGGCGCCTTCGCGTCCGCCTTCTGTCCGCCCGGCTTCGCCTTCTGCGCCTGCGGTCCCGCCGCCGGGGCCGGGGCCTCGCCCGGCGCCTGTCCGGGCTCACCGGCCGGCTCCGGTGGCTCGACCGGGGCGGGTTCCGGAGCCTGAGACGGTTCGGGTTCCGGCTGCGGAGCCGGCTGCATGTCCCGCGGGCCGCCCGCCGGGGGCAGCCCCAGCGTGTCCAGGGCCTCCTGCGCCCTCGGCGCGTCCAGCGGCGAGAACCGCGGGTTGGTGCGCAGCGCCTCCTCCAGATGGCGGCGGGCCGGACCGAAGTCGTTCAACGCCCGCTGGACCATGCCCAGGTGGTACGCGTACGCCGCGTTCTGGCCGCCCGAGTCGACGGCCCGCTCCGCGTACTCCAGCGCCGAAGCCGAATCGCCCGAGCGGTGCAGCGCCCAGCCCAGCGCATCGGCCACCGCCGCGCTGTGGTGGCCGCGGTCCCACTCCGCCCGCAGCAGCTCCACCGCCGCGGCCGCGTCACCGTGGGCGGCCTCGAAGCTGCCCAGGAGCAGGGAATCGTCCACGCCCTGCTCCTTCGCACGGGCCAGTGCCCTGCGCAGCTGCGTGTACTGGTTGGCCGAGTCGCCGTCCAGGCCGAGCGACTCGTACAGCTCTCCCAGCTCCACCATGTAGGCCGGGCGCGGGGACTTCGCCAGCGCCGCCCGGTAGTCGCGCTGCGCCTCGTCGGTCCGCCCGAGCGCCGCCAGGGCCCGCGCCCGTCCGGCGAGGGACGGGTGATGGGCGGAATCGGTGCGCAGCGCGGCCCCGTACTGGGCCACCGCCTCCTGCGGCTCACCCCGCTCCCAGGCCAGCTCGCCCAGCCGGGACAGGCAGGCCGCCTTCTCCGCGGGCGTCCTCGCCCGGTTCGCGGCGTCCTGCGCGGTCGCCAGCGCGTCCTCGCGCCAGCCCCGGTCCCGGTACATGTCCGCCGTCCGCCCCAGCGACGGGACGCCCGCCCGAAGCGCCGCGAACTTCTCCACCGCCGTGATCGCCGACTTCTGGTCGCCCAGGCCGTTGTAGGCGTCGATCAGCTGCGGGTACACCGTCCACTGCCCGGGCTGCCGGGAGCGGACCGTCTCACCCCACTTCTTCGCCGTCACGAAGTCGTGCCGGGCGTTGGCGAGCGAGGCGAGCCCCAGCCAGGCCGCCTCGTTGCCGCGCTCGCCCGGCTGCACGTTCAGCGACCGCTTCAGCGCCTGTTCGGCGCGGGCGTAGTACGACGGGTCCGCGGCCCGGTCCGCCCACTCCACGTACGCCGACCCGAGCACCGCCCAGGACCGCGCGTCCGACGGATGCGTGCCCACCCACTGCTGGCGGTCGCCGATCAGAGCCGTCAGATCGGAGAGCGAGGCCGGGGAGCCCGCGGTCGTCGCGGTCATCGCCCGCGAGACGGGACCCGGCACGGGCGGCGCCGCTTCCTGGTCGTCGTCGGGCACCGCGACCACCGCACCCGTCACCAGTACCGCCCCCGCCACCACACCCAACGCGGCCCTGCGCAGAGTCGTGCGCAGCGAGGCGGGCGGCGGTTCGGCCAGGAAAACGGGGTCCGGCGCCACGGCGGGCGGGGACTCGCAGGGCGGGGCGTAGGCGGTCTCGGGGGAGTGGTCCGGCCCGGGGGCCGCCGATGGCTGCTGAGGCGTGACGTCCATGCCGATCACTCTGCGTCAGTACGAAGATCACACCACGCCTTGCGAACGCCAGCGCATACGGGTTCACACCAATGGGCCCGGGTGTCAGTCTTGGATCATGGACGATCTTCTCGAACTACTCCGCGCGGGGCTGCCGGCCGATGCCCTGATCACCGATCCGGACATCACCGCCTCCTACGCCAACGACATGGCGAGCTTCTGCGAAGCGGGCACCCCCGCCGTCGTCACGCTGCCGCGCACCGTCGAGCAGGTCCAGCACATCATGCGCACCGCCACGGCCCTGCGCGTCCCGGTCGTCCCCCAGGGTGCCCGCACGGGCCTGTCCGGCGCGGCCAACGCCTCCGACGGCTGCATCGTGCTCTCCCTGGTCAAGATGGACCGGATCCTGGAGATCAGCCCCGTCGACCGCATCGCCGTCGTGGAGCCGGGCGTCATCAACGCCGTGCTCTCCCGGGCGGTCAACGAACACGGGCTGTACTACCCGCCGGACCCCTCCAGCTGGGAGATGTGCACCATCGGCGGCAACATCGGCACCGCGTCCGGCGGTCTGTGCTGCGTGAAGTACGGGGTCACCGCCGAATACGTCCTCGGCCTCGACATCGTCCTCGCGGACGGGCGCCTGCTCACCACCGGCCGCCGCACCGCGAAGGGCGTCGCCGGCTACGACCTCACCCGGCTCTTCGTCGGCTCCGAGGGCAGCCTCGGAATCGTCGTCAAGGCCGTCCTCGCGCTCAAGCCGCAGCCGCCCCGGCAGCTGGTCCTGGCCGCCGAGTTCCCCAGCGCCGCGAGCGCCTGCGACGCCATCTGCCGGATCATGGAACGCGGTCACACTCCGTCACTCCTCGAACTGATGGACCGTACAACAGTCCGAGCCGTCAACAAGATGACGAACATGGGCCTCCCCGACTCCACCGAGGCACTCCTTCTCGCCGCCTTCGACACCCCGGACCCCTCCGCCGACCTCGCCGCCGTCGCCGAGCTGTGCACGGCCGCCGGCGCCACCGAGGTCGTCCCCGCAGAGGACGCCGCCGAGTCCGAAATGCTGCTCCAGGCACGGCGGATGTCGCTCACCGCGCTGGAGACCGTCAAGTCGGCGACGATGATCGACGACGTGTGCGTACCCCGCTCGAAGCTCGGCGCCATGCTCGAGGGCACGGCGGCCGTCGCCGAGAAGTACGACCTCACCATCGGCGTCTGCGCGCACGCGGGCGACGGCAACACCCACCCCGTCGTCTGCTTCGACCACACCGACGCCGACGAGTCGCGGCGCGCCCGGGAATCCTTCGACGAGATCATGGCGCTCGGTCTCGAACTCGGCGGCACGATCACCGGCGAACACGGCGTGGGCGTACTCAAGAAGGAGTGGCTCGCCCGCGAACTCGGCGAGGTGAGCGTGGAACTGCACCGGGGCATCAAGCAGGCCTTCGACCCGCTGGGGCTCCTCAACCCGGGCAAGGTCTTCTGACAGCCCCGGCCGTCTCCTCAACCCTCCCCGTCCTGCGACTCGTCCGACGGCCAGGGGTCGCTCATCCACAGGTCGTCCGCCGGCAGCGGCGCGAGCAGCTCGGCGAGACCCTCGTCGATACCGAGCCGCTCGCTCTCCGTGCCCGGCGGCACGATCCGCAGCGTCCGCTCCACCCAGGTGGCCACCGCCACCGACGGCACCTCCAGCAGGGCGTTGCCGTCCGGCGAGGTCAGCGCCACGCAGATGATGCTGCGCCGGTCGATCTTGGTGGGCCAGATCCGTACGTCCCCGTGCCCGCACGGCCGGAACACGCCCTCCACCAGCAGATCGCGGGCGAACGTCCAGTGCACGGGGGCGTCGGAGCCGATGTGGAAGGTGATGTGCACGGCGTACGGGTCCTCGGTGCGATACGTCAGCCGGGCGGGTACGGGGATGCTGCGCTCGGGCGACAGGACCAGCTTGAGTTCCAGCTCGCGTTCCACGACGGTGTCCATGAGGTGCGTCCTTCCGATGCCTGTGAGCCGGTCCCATGACCGGTCCGCACAGGGAGAGAGCGCCCTCCCCGCCATCCATTACGCGACTTCGGGAAAAAAGTTCGGCGTGACCGGAAAGTGGTTCAAACGCCGGGACGGGCCCGGGGATACGCGGGTGTCTGATAGATGTGGACCCTTGTATTGGGACCGGCCGGCAGTCGGGGCCCGCGACGCCGCCCCCGACTGCCGGCCGGTCCGAGGCCTCGAAGAGATACGGGACCACGGTGATGAGCGCCCCAACCCCGGCACCCGGTGACGACAGCCCCCGCGAGGGGTACTACCCCGACCCGTCCATTCCCGGATACGTCCGGTACTGGAACGGCGCTTCATGGGTGCCCGGCACGAGCCGGCCGGCCCCGCAGCAGGGCGAGGCGATGCCCACTGCACCCGCCGAGGAGACGGCCGGACCGCAGGGGCCCGGCCCCGCGGCGGTGGACGAGACGGGTCCGGTCTTCTTCGACGAGGAGTCGTACGCGGGGAGCCGGCCCGAACCCGCCACCGCCTGGCAGGCCGACGCCTCGCGGCAGACCGGCTTCGGCGGCGAGCGCGACCGGCGGGTCTCCTGGGGCGGCGCCGGACAGCACGGCGAACAACACGGCGAACAGCCGGAGCCGGGCCCCGACCCGCGTACCCCCACGGGCAGTTCCCCGGCCGACCGCACCCCGGCCGACCGCACCCCGGACGGCCACATCCCCGCCGACCGTGCACCTGCTGCCCGCGCCCCCGCCGACCGCACCCCCGCTGTCCGCGCCCCCGCCGACCGCACCCCGGACGGACACATCCCGGACGGACACATCCCGGCCGACCGCACCCCGGACGGCCACATCCCCGCCGACCGTGCACCTGCTGTCCGCGCCCCCGCTGTCCGCGCCCAGGCGGACGACGCCCCGGCCGACCGCGCCCCCGTCGATCCCCGGCAGCCGGCACAGCCCGCACAGCCCGACCCCACCGGCGGCGCGCTGCCGGGCATGCGGGACGGCGGCAGCCGGGTGCCCGAGAAGACCGTCGCCATCCGCGTCGGGCGGCCGGGCGGCTCCGGCCGCACGTCCGGCGACGCGGGGCGTCCGCCCGCCGAGGGCACGGTCGCGATCCGCCGCTCCGGCCCGCGCGACGCACAACAGCCGCCCGCCGACGGGACGCTGTCGATCCGTGCGATCGCCCCCGGACCGGGCGCGGGCACCGGCACCGCACCGGCCGCCCCGCAGGCCGCCACGCCCCCGTCCGCGCCTCCGCAGCAGGCCGCCGCGCCCGCCCCCGGCGAGCTCGGCAGCCCGCTCACGCCCGGCCCCGGCGGCGGCTCCGCCTCCTGGGCGCAGCCGGCCCATCAGCTGCCCCGCCCCGGACAGGCCGCCCGTCCGCAGGCGCCGGCCCAGCACCAGGGCCCCGCGTTCCCCCAGCAATCGCCCCCGGCCGAACGGCCCGACCAGCCCGTCGTGCCCTGGAAGCCCCCGGCCCAGGACCACTTCCAGCAGCTCGCGGCGGCCCGGACGGCCGCCCGACCGGCCGTGCTCGGCAAGCGGTTCGCCGCCCGCGTCATCGACACGGTCGTGCTCGGCGCACTCGTCGGCGCCGTCGCCGTACCCCTCGCCGCCCGCGCGGCGGACCACATCAACGACAAGATCGACGCGGCCAAGCTGTCCGGCGAGACGGTCACCGTATGGCTGGTCGACTCCACCACGGCAGCTCTGGCCGGCGCGGTCATCGCGGCCTTCCTGGTCCTCGGCGTCCTCCTGGAGGCGCTGCCGACCGCGAAGTGGGGACGTACGCTCGGCAAGAAGCTCTGCGGGCTCGAGGTACGGGACATCGAGTCCCACGATCCCCCCGGCTTCGGGGCCGCGCTGCGCCGCTGGCTCGTCTACGGGGTGCTGGGCGTGCTGGTGGTCGGTGTGGTCAACGTGCTGTGGTGCGTGTTCGACCGGCCGTGGCGCCAGTGCTGGCACGACAAGGCGGCCCACACCTTCGTGGCGGGCTCGACGGGCTGAGTGACCGGGCGGGCCGGGCGGGCCCGTGGTACGGCGGCTGTCCGATGTGCCCCGAGGCGACCCGCACGGCTGACGGCTCATCGGGTGAGGGGCCGTCGGGCGGTCTCCGTTCCCCCGAACGCACCTGAGCCGTTGCGGGCGGCGGCGCGGCGGGGTGCACTGCCCCCATGAGCAACGATCAGCCGACGTCCGGTCAGCCGCCCGAGGACGACCCGTTCCTCAAGAAGCCGCACGAGCCCCAGCCGCCGTCTTCCGGGTCGCCCTACGACAGCGTGCCGCCGTCTCCGCCGCCGCCCCCGCCGTACGATCCCGGCCCGTACGGCGGCGGCCAGTTCGGCGGTCCGGATCCGCTGGCCGGTATGCCGCCGCTCGCCGAGCCCGGCAAGCGGATCCTGGCCCGGCTGATCGACTTCCTGATCATCTCGATCCCGCTGTACCTGATCTCGCTGCCCTGGGGCGGCGCGGTCGAGATGTCGGACAACAACAACGGCAATGACGGCGTCGGCGACATCTTCGCCCAGACCTACAGCGGGCATCAGCTGCTCTGGTCGCTGATCGCCCTGGTGGTCTACGTCGCGTACGACACGTACTTCACGCACAAGGACGGCCGCACCCTGGGCAAGCGGCTGCTGAAGCTGCGGGTCGCGATGCTCAACGACGGCAGCGTGCCGGACACCGGCAGCGCCTTCATGCGGGCCGTGGTGCTGTGGCTGCCGGCGCTGCTGTGCTGCCCGTGCCTGTGGTGGCTGATCAACATCGTGCTGATGTTCACGGACAAGCCCTACCGGCAGGCCCTCCAGGACAAGGCGGCCAAGACGGTGGTGGTGGTCACCAACTGAGAACTGTCCGGTCGGGAGGGTGTGTCGGCACCTTCCCGGCCGGCCCGGTCGTCAGTGCCGCAGCGAGTGCTCGCCCACCCGCTCCGATGCGGTGCGTGCGGCCGGGATCCTGCTCTGCAGCGGGTCGGGGGTGCGGTCCTCGGCGTCGGCGGCGGGGACGGCGGCGGGGTGTGTGGGCACCTCGGTACCCGTACTCGCCGGTTTTGCCGTTCTCGCCGTGTTCCGGCGGGCCGGCAGGGGTACGGTGACGGACACCAGCAGGCCGAGTGCCAGCCCGGCCGTGCCGACCACGGCGATGCCGAGGACCGAACTGGTCCGGGACAGCAGCAACATGGCGAGCGTCGCGAAGACAACGGTGACCGAACCGTAGGAGAGCTGTGCGGCAGTGGGACGCGGCATGGCGGTTTCCGTCCTCGGGACGTCGGATGGGCAGTCTCTCAACACGGTCGCACTGTCAAGCGACTCTACGACGGTGGATGCCCTGGAGGAACGGGTAGTAAGCGTGACCTAACCCGCAGTACCGGTGCACGGGGGGCGCACTGAGTCATCTCGAGTGCCAATCAAGCGTTTTGGCGCGCCGGTTGGACGCAGGGATGCCGTCCGGATAGCGGAGATCTGCTCCTGCATAGTGCACTTGGCCTGTTCAAGTCAAGGTCTGTCTTTTCTTGCGTAACTCAGGTCGAATGTCGTCACTTGTGACGCGTTTCCGCGCGCGGCCCTTTCACACCTCCAGGCCGTAGTCGCGGGCGCCGGGGAGGACTGCATCACGTGATCATTAAGAGACGGGCGCTTCGCACCGGAGCGGTTGTCGTGGCCATGGCCGCGACCGCCGCCACCGCATCCGCCTTCGCCACAGCTCAGGCAGATGACCAGGCGTCAGGCACTGGTGCCTCCGTCGTCGACCGCCGTGACCCGGGGTCGGCCAAGGGCAATGCGCACGACCTGGACGGCCCGTTCAGCAAGCAGCAGGACGCTCAGCGTCAGGCCGCCCTGGAGCAGGTCATGTCCGGCGACAAGAAAGTGTCGACGCGCAACGGTTCCAAGGTCGTCAAGCTCGACGACAGCAAGTACGTCGAGCTCGGCCGCCAGTCGACCGACAAGATCTTCACCGTCCTCGTGGAGTTCGGTGACCAGGTCGACAACACCACCATGTTCGACCCGGACGGCGCCGGCCCCAAGCCCCCCGTCCCGAAGTACGGCGGCACGCCGGGCCCGGCGCACAACAAGATAGCCAAGCCGGACCCCAAGAAGGACAACAGCACCGCCTGGCAGGCCGATTACAACCAGGCCCACTTCCAGGACCTGTACTTCGGCGAGGGTGCCGGCAAGAACTCGCTCAAGACGTACTACGAGAAGACGTCCTCCGGGCGCTACTCGGTCGAGGGCGAGGTCTCCGACTGGGTCAAGGTCCCGTACAACGAGGCACGCTACGGGTCGAACTACTGCGGTTCGACCAACTGCGCCAACGCCTGGGACATGATCAAGGACGGCGTGAACGCCTGGACCGCCGATCAGAAGGCCAAGGGCCGTACGCTCGAGCAGATCAAGGCGGATCTCGCCCAGTACGACCAGTGGGACCGTTACGACTTCGACAATGACGGCGTCTTCAACGAGCCCGACGGCTACATCGATCACTTCCAGATCGTGCACGCCGGCGAGGACGAGTCCGCGGGTGGCGGCGCAGAGGGCAAGAACGCCATCTGGGCGCACCGCTGGTACGCGTACGGCACCAACGCCGGCGCGACCGGTCCGGGTGAGAACAAGGCCGGCGGCACGGAGATCGGTGACACCGGTATCTGGGTCGGCGACTACACCGCACAGCCCGAGAACGGCGGCCTGGGCGTCTTCGCCCACGAGTACGGCCACGACCTCGGTCTGCCGGACCTGTACGACACGACCAACACCGCCGAGAACTCGGTCGGTTTCTGGTCGCTGATGTCGGCCGGTTCCTGGCTCGGCACCGGTAAGAACAGCATCGGTGACCTGCCCGGCGACATGACCGCCTGGGACAAGTTCCAGCTGGGCTGGCTGGACTACGACGTGGCCAAGGCCGCGACGAAGTCCACCCACAAGCTGGGTGTGTCCGAGTACAACACCAAGAACAAGCAGGCACTTGTCGTCGACCTGCCCGACAAGGCAGTCACCACCGCTGTCACGACGCCCGCCGAGGGCGCCAAGCAGTGGTGGAGCGACATGGGCGACAACCTCAGCAACACGCTGTCGCGTCCGGTCGACCTGACTGGCAAGTCCAAGGCGTCCCTGGACCTCTCGGGCTGGTGGGACATCGAGAAGGACTACGACTACCTCTACACCGAGGTGTCGGAGAACGGCGGCGCGAGCTGGACCGCGATCGACGGGACGGCCGATGGCCAGCCCATCCCGCGCGACGCCAGTGACAAGCCGGCCCTGACCGACGTCTCCGGCAAGTACCAGAAGCTCTCGTACTCGCTGGACGCCTACGCGGGCAAGAAGATCGACATCCGCTTCCGCTACGCCACCGACGGCGGCGCGGGCGGCATCGGCTTCGCGGCCGACGTCATCTCGGTCAACGCCGACGGTGCCGCGCTCTTCACGGACAACGCCGAGGGCGACGACAACGGCTGGACCAGCAAGGGCTTCTCGCGGGTCGGCAAGTCGTTCTCCAAGATGTACCCGCAGCGCTACATCGCGGAGAACCGCCAGTACGTCTCGTACGACCAGACCCTCAAGGTCGGCCCGTACAACTTCGGTTTCGCCAACACCCGTCCCGACTGGGTCGAGCACTACCCGTACCAGAACGGCCTGCTGATCTGGCTGTGGGACAGCTCGCAGAAGGACAACAACGTCTCGGTCCACCCGGGCAAGGGCCTGATCCTGCCGATCGACGCGCACGCCAAGCCGCTGAAGTGGGCGGACGGCACGGTCATCCGCAACAAGATCCAGCCCTTCGACGCTCCGTTCAGCTGGTACCCCACCGACGGCTTCACGCTGCACAACGGTGACGTGGCCACGAAGATCAAGCCGCAGCTCGGCGTTCCGGTCTTCGACGACCACAAGGGCACCTACTGGTACAAGGAGAACGAGACCGGAAGCGTGCAGGTAACTGACACCAACACCCGGATCTCGATCATCAACGAGCCGCTCAGCGGCTCCACGGTGACCGTCCAGGTTGGCGCCTCGCACAAGTAATTCGGTAACACCGCAGGTCAGAGCATGATCGGCCGTCGCCCTCTAGCGGGCGGCGGCCGATCGTGTTTAGGTGCCTCTTGTTCGGTTTCTTATTGACACGACGTCTCACGGGGGAGCGCGGAGCATGGCAGGCGGAGGATTCAGCAAGTTGCCGAACGGGAGTGTGGTCGTCGCGATCACGCTGCCCAGCCCGGTACAGGGCGTGGGACCGGACACCCCGGTACGCGTCCTGGTGCACGCGGCCAACCGGGCCCGCGCACTGACCCGGCTGCGCAATCTGGGCCTGCGCGCCGTCTATCTCCGCGGCAACGCGGAGCCGCCCACACCGGACGAGATCACCGCCGTCCTGCACCATCCGGACGGCCTGCTCTGGCGAGCGAGACCCGAGCGGGCCCAGGAGCTCTGGCACCCGATCCAGGCCCTTCTGAGGCCCGCCCTGCCCGCCCGGCAGAGCTGACCGGACTCAGACCACCGGCTTGCCGGAGAGCACCACACCGGCATCCCGGAGCTCGGCCAGTGCGCGGTCCGTCGTCGCCTCGGCGACGCCCGCGGTCAGGTCGAGCAGCACATGCGTGGCGAAGCCCTCGCGGACGGCGTCCAGCGCGGTGGCCCGCACACAGTGATCGGTCGCGATACCGACCACGTCGACCTCGGTGACCTCACGGTCGCGCAGCCACTGCGCCAGCCCGACACCGTTCTCGTCCTGGCCCTCGAACCCGCTGTACGCGGCCGCGTACGCACCCTTGTCGAAGACCGTGTCGATCGCCCCGGAAGCCACCGCCGGGGCGAAATTGGGGTGGAAGCCCACCCCTTCCGTACCGGCGACGCAGTGCACGGGCCAGGAGTGCTCGAAGTCCGGCGTCGGCGAGAAGTGGCCGCCGGGATCGATGTGGTGGTCCCGGGTGGCCACCACGTGCCGGTAGCCGGGCCCGCCGGCACCGATCAGATCGGTGATGGCGGCGGCGACATCGGCACCCCCCGCCACCGCGAGGCTCCCGCCCTCGCAGAAGTCGTTCTGAACGTCCACGACGATCAAGGCGCGGTGCATGGCGGGTGTCCTTCGGTGGGGGAGCGAGCGGGGGAGTACGGGGTTACGGGGGTGGTCCGAGCCTAGATAATCCGGCCCGGCTTCGGGAGGGGGAGGCCGCGCAGATCAAGCAGAATCAAGCCCGCCCGGGCAAAATCGAGCCCGTCCGGCGATTGAGGACAAAGCGGCAAGCCGGGCGCACCCGGCACCCCGCACCCCGTCCCCTCACACGTACTCGGTAGGAATCACCGGCTCGCCCCGCGACAACTGCATCGCGGACATCGGCAGCCCCGCCCGCGCGGCGATGTGCCGCTCCCGCGCCGCGTCCAGCGGCTCACGTGCGATCACCTCGCCGCCCTTGACCAGCTCCACCAGCAGCTGCCGGCCGGCCAGCTCCGCCGGCACCGGGCCGGTACCGATCACCTCGGCCTCGGCCACCCCGTCCTCGTCCAGCCGGCGCGCCGCCCACTTGCGGCCGCCCATCGAGGACTTCGCGCCCAGCGACTTCTTCGCCACCGGCCGCAGCTCGTCCGCCGGATCGGCCGAGGAGGCGCGGGCGACCAGCTTGTAGACCATCGAGCAGGTGGGCTGCCCGCTGCCCGTCACCAGCTGCGTGCCCACCCCGTACGCGTCCACCGGAGCGGCGGCCAGCGAGGCGATCGCGTACTCGTCCAGGTCCGAGGTCACCACGATCTTCGTGCCCGTCGCGCCCAGCTCGTCCAGCTGCTGACGCACCCGGTGCGCCACCAGCAGCAGGTCGCCGGAGTCGATCCGGACCGCCCCCAGCTCGGTCCCGGCGACCTCGACCGCCGTACGGACCGCCGCCGTGACGTCGTACGTGTCGACCAGCAGCGTCGTGCCGCGCCCCAGCGAGTCGACCTGGGCCCGGAACGCGTCGCGCTCCGAATCGTGCAGCAGGGTGAACGCGTGCGCGCTCGTCCCGACCGTCGGGATGTTGTAGCGGAAGCCCGCGGCCAGGTCGGACGTGGTGTCGAAGCCGCCGATGTACGCGGCACGCGCCGAGGCCACCGCCGACAGCTCATGGGTGCGCCGCGCGCCCATCTCGATCAGCCCGCGCCCGCCCGCCGCCGCGGACATCCGCGAGGCCGCCGCGGCGATCGCCGAGTCGTGGTTGAGGATCGACAGGATCACGGTCTCCAGCAGCACGCATTCGGCGAAGGAGCCCTCGACCCGCAGGATCGGCGAGCCGGGGAAGTACACCTCGCCCTCCGGGTAGCCCCAGATGTCGCCGCTGAAGCGGTAATCGGCCAGGTAGTCGAGCGTGGGCCCGTCGACGATGTGCTGGTCGCGAAGGAAGGCGAGCATCTCGTCGTCGAAGTGGAAGTTCTCCACCGCGTCCAGGACCCGCCCGATGCCCGCGACGACGCCGTAGCGCCGCCCCTCGGGCAGCCGGCGGGTGAATGCCTCGAAGACCGAGCGCCGGCCGGCGGTGCCGGCCTTCAGCGCGGCCTGCACCATCGTGAGCTCGTACTGGTCGGTGAAGAGCGCTGTCGACGGCACACCGACCCGTCGCCCAAGGTCCGCAGAGTTCATGCCGGGGATGCTACCCCTATTTCGTCAAAGTGACGAGATGGGGGTGCTGGGCCCTGCGCGCCGCCGGGTCCGTTTGTGCGATACCCCCTCACGAGTGGCAGCATGGGGTAGGTGAGCGTCGCCCCCGTAGAGATCGAACGTCCCGAATCGGCCGAGGAGAACCTCGTTGTCCCCGAGCCCGACGTCCCCTGGGTGACGCTGGTCCACAACGACCCGGTCAACCTCATGAGCTATGTGACCTATGTCTTCCAGGCCTATTTCGGCTATTCCAAGGACAAGGCCCACAAACTCATGCTCGACGTCCACCAGAAGGGCCGCGCCGTCGTCTCCAGCGGCAGCCGCGAAGAGATGGAACGCGACGTCCAGGCCATGCACGGCTACGGACTGTGGGCCACCCTCACCCAGGACCGCAACTGACACCCCCGCCGCACCCCGGCACCACCCCACCCGCCCCGCCCGACCATCATCGGAGTCAACCCATGGCCGGCCACTTCGAGGCCACTCCCGGCGGCGGCGCGGCCGTCGCGCTCGACGAGGTGGAGATCTCGATCCTGCGCTCCCTCGCCGTTCAGCTGCTGGAACTCATCGGCCCCGGCGACCAGTCCGCCGAGGGCGAGGACCCGCTGGCCGCCCTCTTCGCCGAAGGCCCCAGCGAACCGCCCAGTGACCCGGCCCTGGCCCGCCTCTTCCCTGAGGCGTACGGCGACAAGGACAGCGAACTGCGGGCCGCGTCCGCCGAGTTCCGCCGCTTCACCGAGAACGACCTGCGCACCCGCAAGCGCGACGACGCCCTCGTCGTCGTCCGCACCCTCGACGCGCTCGCGCCGCAGTCGGAAGGGGCGTCGCGCAGCGACTCCGGCAAGGGCGCCGCCGTGCTCAGCCTCACTGCCGACGAATGCCGCAACTGGCTCGGCTCCCTCAATGACCTCCGGCTCACCATCGGCACCCGCCTGGAGGTCTCCGACGAGGACGGCACCGAGGACGGCTCCCTGTACCGGCTGTCCGACGACGATCCGCGCAAGCCCATGGTGATGGCCTACCTCTGGCTCGGCGCGCTCCAGGAAACCCTCGTCGAAACGCTGATGCCGTAACGCCGTACGTACGCCCCACCGCATCCCGTTCGCTCAACGGACGCTCAAATCCAAATAACGATCACGTCACCTGATCGGTCTTTTTTGCAGCGCCTGAACACCGTTGTCCGCTTTTTCCTGTGACCTGGGCCACATAATGTCCGGTGGATCGCCGATGCGGCCGTGATAAATCTTCACGACCACTCGGGGAACGCCACCCCTGTTTCCCGAGGGCGCTATCAGCCGGTAATCACCGGCAGCACTCCATCCATATCCGGGGGGATCAGGACCTGATCCGCAGCCGAAAGGCGCGGATCGGCGTGGAGAAAGGCGCACCACATGACATCGGCCCAGGTCGACAACGGACAGGACGGCCCGCACTCCGCGACCGCGGATGCCACCACTTCCGCCGAGGGCTACCAGCGCGCTCTCGGCGCCCGCCAGATCCAGATGATCGCGATCGGCGGGGCCATCGGAACCGGCCTCTTCCTCGGCGCCGGCAAAGCCATCGCCAAGGCCGGGCCCAGCCTCGTCCTGGCCTACGCCATCGCGGGCCTGGTGATCTTCTTCATCATGCGGGCCCTGGGCGAACTCCTCATGTACCGCCCCGTCTCGGGATCCTTCTCGGAGTACGCACGCGAATTCGTCGGCCCCTTCGCGGGATTTGTCACCGGCTGGACCTACTGGCTGTTCTGGGTCGTCACCGGAATCACCGAAGTCACCGCCGCGGCCCAGTACATGACGTTCTGGTTCGACATTCCCCAATGGGTTTCCGCACTCATCTTCACGATCATTCTCTACGGCGTGAACCTGATCTCCGTGAAACTTTTCGGGGAGCTCGAGTTCTGGTTCTCGATGGTCAAGGTCACCGCCATCGTCGGCATGATCCTCATCTGCGCCGGAATTCTCACCCTCGGCTTCTCCGACGCCGGAGACACCGCGTCCGTCACCCACCTGTGGTCCGACGGCGGCTTCTTCCCGCACGGCATCAAGGGCACCCTGATGACCCTGCAGATCGTGATGTTCGCCTTCCTCGCCGTCGAACTCGTCGGCGTCACCGCGGGCGAGTCCAAGGACCCCGGGACCGTCCTGCCCAAGGCCATCAACACCGTGCCGTGGCGCATCGCCGTCTTCTACGTCGGCGCCCTCGTCATGATCCTCTCGGTGGTCCCCTGGACCGAGTTCTCGCCCGGCGTCTCCCCGTTCGTCGAAGCCTTCGAGAAGATGGGCCTCGGACTCGGCGCCGGCATCGTCAACTTCGTCGTCCTGACCGCCGCGCTCTCCTCCTGCAACTCCGGCATGTACTCCACCGGCCGCATGCTGCGCGACCTCGCACTCAACGGCCAGGGCCCGAGGTTCTTCACCCGGCTCACGAGGAGCGGCACCCCGCTCGTCGGCACCACCGTCTCCGCCGCCCTCATGCTCGTCGGCGTCTGGATCAACTACCAGTGGCCCGGTGACGCCTTCACCTACGTCGTCTCCTTCGCCACCATCTCCGGCATGTGGGCCTGGATCATGATCCTGGTCAGCCAGCTCCGCTACCGCCGCCTGGCCGACCGCGGAGTCCTCCCGCAGTCCACCTTCCGGGCCCCCGGCGCCCCGTACACCAGCGTCTTCGCCCTCGCGTTCATCGGCGTGGTCATCGTGATGATGGGCATCGACAAGGACGCCAGGATCTCGCTCTACTGCGCCCCGCTCTGGGCGCTGATCCTCGGCGTCTCCTATCTGGTCCTCAAGGCCCGAAACCCCGAGAACAAGGCCTTCGCCGGCCGCTGAGGCACGGCCTGAGGCACGGCCTGAGGCACGGCCTGGGGTACGGCCTGAGGCGCGGCTGCGGCAAGGCCGATTCCACGATGCGGGCCCCCGCGTACCACTCCTCGGTACGCGGGGGCCCGTCGTCCTATCCTGGCGCCATGCTGACCATCACCCAGGCGCTCTACGACCAGATCGTCGCGCACTCCCGAGCCGACCACCCCGACGAGGCGTGCGGCGTGGTCGCCGGTCCGGCCGGAACCGGCCGCGCCGAACGCTTCATCCCCATGCTCAACGCGGCCCGCTCGCCCACGTTCTACGAGTTCGACTCGGCGGACCTCCTCAAGCTCTACCGCGACATGGACGACCGCGACGAGGAACCCGTCATCGTCTACCACTCGCACACCGCGACCGAGGCCTACCCCTCACGCACCGACGTCACCTACGCCAACGAACCCGGCGCCCACTACGTCCTCGTATCGACCGCCGACAGCGACGACGCGGGCCCCTTCCAGTTCCGCTCGTACCGCATCGTGGACGGTGAGATCACGGAGGAAGACGTCGAGATCATCGAGGAGGACGCCGAGGTCGTCGACGCGTAACCCGCGCCCCGACCACGGCCTCCCGCAACGGCCGGACAGGGCCGCCCGACCGGCCCTGTCCACCTGTCGAACGCCAGACATCCAACAGGTGAGATCACATTCCTGATCCCGGACCGGGAATCGATACGATGAGCGCATGGTTCCCCATGACGTGAGCGACAAGACGCCGGGCATGCTGCTCGTGGCGCGCCTGCACGTCGACCTGTGCCGACTCGCGAGCGCGATCTGTACGAACCACCGGACCGCCGGCCGCGAGGCCTGAGCCGGGCCGAGGTCGGCGCCGCCCAACGGGCGCCACCCCTTCACGCACCGACCCCCGCGCGGGGGCTGAGCCGCGCGCCCACCGTCACCACTCCGCTTCGACAGGAGCCCACGCCATGGCCATCGAGGTCCGCATCCCGACCATCCTCCGCACCTACACCGACGGCGCCAAGGCCGTCGAAGGCAACGGGGACACCCTCGCCGACCTCTTCACGGACCTGGAGAGCCGCCACACCGGCATCCGTGAGCGCATCGTCGACGGTGAGCAGCTGCGCCGCTTCGTGAACGTCTACCTCAACGACGAGGACGTCCGCTTCCTCGACGGCATCTCCACCAAGCTCAGCGACGGCGACAGCATCACCATCCTCCCGGCCGTCGCCGGCGGCATGAACTGATGCGCTATGACAGCCCGCTCGCCGCAGTGGGCAACACCCCGCTCGTCCGCCTGCCGCGGCTGTCACCGTCGGACGACGTCCGCATCTGGGCCAAGCTCGAGGACCGCAACCCCACCGGCTCGATCAAGGACCGCCCCGCGCTCCACATGGTCGAACAGGCCGAGAAGGACGGCCGGCTCACCCCCGGCTGCACCATCCTCGAACCCACCAGCGGCAACACCGGCATCTCACTCGCCATGGCGGCCAAGCTCAAGGGCTACCGCATCGTCTGCGTGATGCCGGAGAACACCTCCCAGGAGCGGCGCGACCTGCTCACCATGTGGGGCGCCGAGATCATTCCCTCCCCGGCGGCGGGCGGCTCCAACACCGCCGTGCGCGTCGCCAAGGAACTGGCGGCCGAGCACCCCGACTGGGTGATGCTCTACCAGTACGGCAACCCCGACAACGCGGGCGCCCACTACGCCACCACCGGCCCCGAGATCCTCGCAGACCTCCCCTCGATCACCCACTTCGTCGCGGGCCTCGGCACCACGGGCACCCTCATGGGCGTCGGCCGCTACCTGCGCGAACACGTAGAGAACATCAAGATCGTCGCTGCCGAGCCGCGCTACGACGACCTTGTCTACGGCCTGCGCAACCTCGACGAGGGCTTCGTCCCCGAGCTTTACGACGCCTCGGTCCTCACCACCCGCTTCTCCGTCGGCTCCGCCGACGCCGTCACCCGCACCCGCGAACTCCTCCAGCAGGAGGGCATCTTCGCGGGCGTCTCCACCGGCGCCGCACTCCACGCGGCGATCGGCGTCGGCAACAAGGCCGTCAAGGCCGGCGAGAGCGCCGACATCGTCTTCGTCGTCGCCGACGGCGGCTGGAAGTACCTGTCGACGGGCGTCTACACCGCCCCCACGACGGAGGCGGCGATCGAAACGCTGCAGGGCCAGCTCTGGGCGTAGAGCCTTTCGTTTTTGCCGCCCACCCCGGATGCCGGGGGCCAGGACCACAGCGGTCCGGGCCCCCGGCATCCGCCGTTTTGTGGGGGCGGAGCCCCGGTTACGGGAAGGGGCGGGGAGGGGAACAGGCCCCCGTAGGCGCACCCCTAGCCGCACCCGCACCCCAGCCGCACCGCCACCCGCCCCCCAGGGGCCCCGCTTCCATCGAACCGGTGACAGCACAGGTGAGTTCCCCCACAACGGCACACTCCAAAGGAGCGACCAGCTCTTTCGCGCCTTACGCTCAACAAACCGCTCAACGAACCGCACGAACCCTCCCCGTTCCCACGTCTCGGAGGTTCACGCTCCATGAAGCTCACCGTCGTCGGCTGCTCCGGCTCGTTCCCGTCCGCGGGTTCGGCATGCTCGAGCTACCTCGTAGAGGCCGACGGCTTCAGGCTGCTCCTCGACATGGGCAACGGCGCCCTCGGCGAGTTGCAGCGCCACGTCGGTCTCTACGACCTCGACGCCATCTTCCTCAGCCACCTCCATGCCGATCACTGCATCGACATGTGCGCGTACTTCGTCGTCCGGTACTACCCGCACGACGGCGGACGCCCGGCCCGTATCCCGGTCTACGGCCCCGACGGCACGGAGCAGCGGCTCACCACGGCCCACGCGGACACCCCGTCGGACCACTCGATGAGCGAGGTCTTCGACTTCCACACGCTGAAGCCGGGCTGGTTCGAGATCGGCCCCTTCTCGGTCCGTACGGAGAAGCTCTGCCACCCCGTCGACACGTTCGGCATCCGCATCGAGCACGGCGGCAGCTCGCTCACGTACTCCGGCGACACTGGGATGTGCGAGGCCCTGGAAGAGCTGGCCGAGGGCACCGACCTCTTCCTGTGCGAGGCGTCGTTCGTCCACGGCAAGGAAGACATCCCGGACCTCCACCTCAACGGCCGCGAGGCGGGCGAGATCGCTGCCCGCGCCGGGGCGGGCCGTCTGGTCCTCACCCACATCCCGCCGTGGACCGACGCCGCCCGCAACCTCTCCGACGCCCGCGAGGTCTTCGACGGCCCGACGGAGCCGGCGGTCCCGGGCGCGGTCTACGAGATCTAGCGCCCCGCGTACGACGAAGCCCTCACCTTCCGCCGGGAAGGTGAGGGCTTCGAGCTGTCGTGCTACGTGCTGCGTACTACTTGGCCTCGGCCTTGAGGAGCTCCGCGAGCTCCTCGTCGGACTCACGGCCCGGCGTCGGCAGGTTGAACTTGGTGATCGCGAAGCGGAAGACCACGTAGTAGATCGCCGCGAAGCAGAGACCGACCAGCGCGAGCAGCCAGGGCTTCTCCGCGATGCCGAGGTTCAGGAAGTAGTCGACCGCACCGGCGGAGAAGCCGAAGCCGTCCTTCATGCCGAGGCCCCAGGTGAGCGCCATCGAGACACCGGTCAGCACCGCGTGGATCGCGTACAGCACCGGGGCGATGAACATGAACGTGAACTCGATCGGCTCGGTCACACCCGTGACGAACGCGGTGGCGGCGAGCGAGAACATCATGCCGCCGACGACCTTGCGGCGCTCGGGGCGGGCGCAGTGGGTGATCGCGAGGCAGGCCGCCGGGAGGGCGAACATCATGATCGGGAAGAAGCCGGTCATGAACTGACCCGCGGTCGGGTCGCCGTGCAGGAAGCGGGCGATGTCGCCGTGGTAGTCCACGCCGCCGTCGTTGTACGTACCGGCCTGGAACCACGGGAAGGAGTTCAGGAGGTGGTGCATGCCGATCGGGATCAGCGCACGGTTGGCGACACCGAAGATGCCCGCGCCGACGGCGCCGGATCCGACGAGCCACTCACTGAGGTTGTGCAGACCGGCACCGAGGACCGGCCAGATCAGACCGAAGACGATGCCGACGACCAGGCCCGCGAAGGCCGAGAGGATCGGGACCAGGCGGCGGCCACCGAAGAAGCCCGCCCAGTCGGGCAGCTTGGTCCGGTAGAACTTCTGGTACAGCAGGGCCACGACTATGCCCATGACGACGCCGCCGAGCACACCGGCGTTGACCGGGGCCTCGTTCATGACGATCTTGCCGTCGGCCACGGCAGCGACCTTGGGCAGGTTGCTGTCGGTGAAGGTGGCGAGCACCTTCTGGAAGACCAGGTAGCCGGTGACGGCTGCGAGGGCGGTCGAACCGTCCGACTTCTTGGCGAAGCCGATCGCGATACCGACGCAGAACAGCAGCGCCATGTTGTCGAGCAGTGCGCCACCGCCCGCCGCCATGTAGCCGGCGATCTTGTTGATGAAGTCCGGGAAGGACTCCTTGCCGAGCATGTCGTCCTGCCCGAAACGGACCAGCAGGGCGGCTGCGGGCAGCACCGCGACCGGCAGCATGAGGCTGCGGCCGATGCGCTGCATGACAGCCATCACGCCGGAGCCCTTCGATTTGGTGACCGCGGGAGCGGTGCCAGCCGTGGACATCAACTTCCTCCATTGGGCAAGGCGCCGCCAGGGACAGGGTGTTCCGGGGGTGGGCGGCGACTCGAGAAACGTGCCGCGAAACGGCACGTGGTCTGGACCACTGAGTGGTGTAGACCAGTTGTAGCACGGTGAGGGTTAGATAAGGAACCTGCAATTTCCGACTACTTCGCAGTAGCCATCACCCACGCACAGTGACATGCCGAAGGCCCCCGGACCGGTGGGTCCGAGGGCCTTGGCGACAGGGGCCTATGCCCCTTGGAACAGCTACTTCGTGAGGTTCTTCTCGATCTCCTCCTCCAGTTCATCGGGCTCGCGGCCCGGCGTCTGGAGGTTGAATTTGGTGATCGCGAACCGGAAGATCGCGTAGTACAGGGCCGCGAACGCCAGGCCGACCGGAATGATCAGCCAGGGTTTCGTGGCCAGACTCCAGTTGATGACGTAGTCGATCAGACCCGCCGAGAAGCTGAAGCCGTCCTTCACCCCGAGCGCCCACGTCACCGCCATCGACACACCGGTCAGCACCGCGTGGATCGCGAACAGCAGGGGCGCCACGAAGAGGAACGAGTACTCGATCGGCTCCGTGATTCCCGTCACGAACGAGGTCAGGCCGACCGAGACCATCATGCCGCCGACCGCCTTGCGGCGATGCGGCTTCGCGCAGTGGTAGATCGCCAGCGCCGCCGCCGGGAGAGCGAACATCATGATCGGGAAGAAGCCGGTCGTGAACTGGCCGGCCGTCGGGTCGCCCGCCAGGAACCGGTTGATGTCACCGTGCACGACCGTCCCGTCCGGCTTCGTGAAGTCACCGAACTGGAACCAGACGAACGTGTTCAGGAACTGGTGCAGGCCGATGACCAGCAACGCGCGGTTGGCCAGACCGAAGATGCCCGAACCCACCCAGTCCAGGTCCACCAGCCACTTCGAGAAGCTGGTCAGCCCGTCACCGATCGGCTGCCACAGCCACGCGCACAGCGCCGCGAAGAGCAGACCCACGAAGGCCATGATGATCGGCACAAGACGGCGGCCGTTGAAGAATCCCAGCCAGTCCACCAGCTTCACCCGGTGGTAGCGCTGCCAGAACCAGGCGGACAGCAGGCCCACCACGATGCCGCCGAACACCCCCGGGTTCTGGTACTCGGCCGCCGTCACCTGCGCGTTGTCCGTGACACACGTACCGAACCACGTGCCGCCCGACACGAACGTCGAACCGGGGGCGCAGTCCACCGGGAACGCGTGCAGCACCGCGTAGAAGACGAGGAACCCGGTCACGGCGGCCAGCGCCGTCGAACCGTCCGACTTCTTCGCCATGCCGATCGCCACACCGACGCAGAACAGCAGCGGCAGACCCAGCCCCGAGTCGAGCAGCGCACCACCGGCGGCCGCGAACACCTTCGCGATGTTGTCCCAGCCCAGACCCTCGTCACCGAATACGTCCGGCTGGCCGAGCCGGTTGAGAATGCCCGCCGCCGGCAGCACGGCGATCGGGAGCTGAAGACTGCGCCCCATCTTCTGGAGGCCTTGGAAGAAGCCGTTCCACCACTTCTTCTGTGGGATCGCTGCGCTGCTCGAGCTCATCGGCGTCCTCCCGGAACCAGTCACGTCTACGGTCGGTGCACACTGGTGTAGACCAGTTGCGGTACGGTGCGGAGCCCGCCCGGAAGACAGGGCGCCGGTGATCGTCATCATTGGCGATCACCCGGCTACTCGCTCGCGAAGTTGGGCCAACCGTGCGTTACCGTGACGAAACGGACCCATGGTGGGCCGTCACATGTACGTGAAGAACCAGGGAGAAGGCCATGGCCAGCAAGGCTGAGAAGATCGTCGCCGGGCTCGGCGGAATCGAGAACATCGAAGAGGTCGAAGGCTGCATCACCCGCCTCCGCACCGAGGTCATCGACCCGAGCAAGGTCGACGAAGCCGCGCTCAAGGCCGCCGGCGCCCACGGCGTCGTCAAGATGGGCACCGCGATCCAGGTCGTCATCGGCACCGACGCCGACCCCATCGCCGCCGACATCGAAGACATGATGTGACCCACCGCTGAACCCGACCGGGCCAACCGCCCGGCACCGCCGCAGGCCCCGCCCACCCGGACGGGGCCTGCGGCGCACGCCGGAACCCCGCCCCCACCGCCCTCAGCGCACCCGGACCGCCAGGATCGCCACATCGTCCGAGGACTCGCCCTCATCCAGGCACGCCTCCACCAGGTACGCGCACAGATCACCCACATCCGAAGGCGCCGCCAGCGCCGCCGCACGCAGACGCTCAAGCCCCACCCCCAACTCCTCCCCGCGCCGCTCCACCAGACCATCCGTGTACAGCACCAGCAACGCCCCCGGCGGCAGATCGAACTCATCCGCCTCCGCATCCCACTCATCGACCACACCCAGCGGAACACCCTGACCCGCACGCAGGAACCGCGCCCCCGAATGGTCCACCAGCAACGGCGGACAATGACCGGCGGACGCCACCACCGCCCTCCGCTCCTTCGGATCGACCGTCATGTACAGCACCGTCGCCAGATCCGTCAGCGCCATGTCCTGACTCAGCGCATTCAGATGCGTCAGCACCGCCACCGGATCCTCCCCCTCCACCAGCGCATAACTGCGCAGCGCCGTCCGCAACTGCCCCATCGCCGTCGCCGCGCGCAGCCCCTTGCCCATCACGTCACCCAGCGCAAGACCCGCCTTCCCGTCGGGCAGCCCCATCACGTCGTACCAGTCACCCCCGGCCTGCATCCCCCGCGCCCCCGGCAGACTGCACGCGGCGACCTGCACCCCGGTGATCTCGGGCAACTCCTGCGCCAGCATCGACTGCTGAAGCGTCCCCGCGATCCGGCGCTCACGCTCGTACAACAGATTGTTCTCGACCATCTGCCCCGCGAACCGGCAGTACGTCCCCACCAACTGCCGCTGCCGCAGCGTCGGCCGCCCCGGCTTCCGCCACGCCCAGGCCACCACACCCAGCCGCCGGCCCGACGTGGTGGTCAGAGCCAGCGCGTACACCCGGCGGAACCCCGCCGCACGGCCCAGCTCACGCATGCTCGGCGTACAGGACGGATCGGTCTCCACATCCTCCACGATCAGCGCACCCCCCGCGGCCTCCGCCTCATCGACCAGAAACCGCCCGGGCGGCAACGCCTCGACGGCCTCACGGACCGACCGCGTATCCGCCGGCATCCCGTACAGCGCGCGCGTGCGCATCGAGGAACCGTCCTCGTCCCGCAGCCGCGCCACACCCATGTCCGCCCGGAGCAGCCGCGCACCCTCACCCAGGACCTGATGCAGCGTGCCGTCCACACTGTCGTGATCCGTCAGCCGCTCGGCCAGGCTGTGCACCCAGGTGGCGTCCTCCAGCTGTTCGGCCAGCCTGCGGTTCACCTCGTCCAGGTCGTCGGCCGACTGCCGCCGCTGGGAGACGTCATGGATGTACGCGACGGCCAGCGGCAGCTCGTCGGGCCCGGAATCCAGTGGCACGGCACTGATGTCCAGCCACAGCGCCCGCTCGCCCTCCGGCCGGTACCGCACCTCGGCCCTCGCCGGACGGCGCAGGGCCAGCGCGACACCGAGCGGCGACTCGACGAACCGCAACGGCTCGCCGTTGCGGTCGCAGAACGACGTCGCCGCCCGGGCCAGCCCGCCCGGCTCCGACGGCACCACCGCCCCGAACAGCTCCGCCAGCCGCCCGTTCGCATACACCGTCGTCGCCCCCTGCTCGGCGGAAGCGATGACGATTCCATGCGGCGCACCCTCCAGAACCTGCGCGGACGCGAGATGGTCCGCCAGGGGCAGACGAGGCGCCGCAAGCTGCGGCCGGATTGTCTGACTCGAAAGGAGGGGCATGACATCTTCCTGTGGCAGAGAATTAGATAGTAAAAGCTTAATCAGTCTCACAGTAAAGATGGAAAGGCTGAATGTCCCCCGGCAGCGGGCCGAAGGTCCCGCCACCCGCCGGATAGGCTTCCGCCCATGTCTCGTATCGACGGCCGCACCCCCGACCAGCTCCGCCCCGTCACCATCGAACGCGGATGGAGCAAGCACGCCGAAGGATCCGTACTCATCTCCTTCGGCGACACCAAAGTCTTCTGCACCGCCTCCGTCACCGAAGGCGTACCCCGCTGGCGCAAGGGCAGCGGCGAAGGCTGGGTCACCGCCGAATACTCCATGCTGCCCCGCTCCACCAACACCCGCGGCGACCGCGAATCCGTACGCGGCAAGATCGGCGGCCGCACCCACGAGATCAGCCGCCTCATCGGCCGCTCCCTGCGCGCCGTCATCGACTACAAGGCCCTCGGCGAGAACACCATCGTCCTGGACTGCGACGTCCTCCAGGCCGACGGCGGCACCCGCACCGCCGCCATCACCGGCGCGTACGTCGCCCTCGCCGACGCCATCACCTGGGCCCAGGGCAAGAAGATCATCAAGGCCGGCCGCAAGCCGCTGACCGGCACCGTCTCCGCCATCAGCGTCGGCATCGTCGACGGCACCCCCCTCCTCGACCTCTGCTACGAGGAGGACGTCCGCGCCGAGACCGACATGAACGTCGTCTGCACCGGCGACGGCCGCTTCGTCGAGGTCCAGGGCACCGCCGAGGCCGAACCCTTCGACCGCAAGGAACTGAACGCCCTCCTCGACCTCGCCACCGCCGGCTGCGTCGACCTCACCCGGTTCCAGAACGACGCCCTCGCCCGCACCCTCGGCGAGTAAAGAAGCAACCAAGTCCCCACGCACAGCGTCGATACGAATACGGGCGCACGGGTCGAACCGTGCGCCCGTCCACGTATCCGCACCCGGGGAGGACCACACCATGGCCACGCGCCACCGACGTCACCGCCGCACCGCACTGGCCATCACCGCCGCGCTGATCACCGTCACCGCAGCGGCCGGCTGCGGCGCCCTCGACAAGACGCTCGACTGCGTCCGCACCGCCGACGCCATCGCCACCAGCGTCGACAACCTCCAGCAGGCCGTCGCCAACGCCTCCAGCGACCCCACCCAGGCCTCCGAATCCCTCGACGAGATCGAGAAGGAGCTCGGCAACCTCGGCGACAAGACCGACAACGCCGACCTCAGCAAGGCCGTCCAGGACCTCCAGACCGGCGTCGGCAACGTCCGCGACTCCATCAACAAGGGCGACGCCACCCCCGACATCACCCCCGTCACCGACGCGGCAACGGAGATCGGCAAGGTCTGCACCCCGTAATCCGTCCCCCCGGACGCGGCGACAATGGACCCATGACCCGTCTCATCCTCGCCACCCGCAACGCCGGGAAGATCACCGAACTCCACGCGATCCTCGCCGACGCAGGCCTCACCCACGAACTCGTCGGCGCGGACGCGTACCCGGAGATCCCCGACGTCAAGGAAACCGGCGTCACCTTCGCCGAGAACGCCCTCCTCAAGGCCCACGCCCTCGCTCAGGCCACCGGCCACCCCGCCATCGCCGACGACTCCGGCCTCTGCGTCGACGTACTCGGCGGCGCCCCCGGCATCTTCTCGGCCCGCTGGTCCGGCACCCACGGCGACGACCGCGCCAACCTCGACCTGCTCCTGGCCCAGCTCTCGGACATCGACGACACCCACCGCGCGGCCCACTTCGCCTGCGCCGCCGCCCTCGCCCTCCCCGACGGCACGGAACGCGTGGTCGAGGGCCGCCTGCTCGGCACCCTGCGCCACACCCCGTCGGGCACGGGCGGCTTCGGCTACGACCCGATCCTCCAGCCGGAGGGCGAGACCCGAACCTGCGCGGAACTGACCCCGGCGGAGAAGAACGCGATCAGCCACCGGGGGAAGGCGTTCCGGGCGCTGGTGCCGGTGGTGCGGGAGTTGGTGGGGTGAGATACAGAGAGGCCGCTACCTTCGAATTGAAGGTAGCGGCCTCTCTGTGCCTGTGGGCCCGGTGGGATTCGAACCCACGACACACCGGACCTAAACCGGCGCCCTCTAGCCAGCTGGGGTACGGACCCGCGCGCCCCACTCTACTGTGCGAGGTTGCGCCGCTTCGAGAAGGTTTCGGTCTGGCTGTGGCATGACGGGCATAGGCGCCGCAGGTTGTCCTGGCGGTTGTTGAGCGGGTCGCCGTCAACGTGGTCGATCTCCAGGACGAGGCGATTCCCCCGCCACGTCTCACCGGTCCCGCGCTTTGTGCACTCATGGGGAACCCCGGCATCGTCGAGTGCTCGCCTTAGGAGAGTGGTACGCGTTCGGGACGCCGCGCCTTCCAGGCGGACGAGGACGTTTATCGGAGAGTCACGTCCGATATCCGACAAGATGCGGAATGGCCCGCCCCGCTTCGGCGGCAACCGAAGCGGGGCGGGCCATTCGCCGGACGACCGGGTCAGAACTTCGGGTCCGGCGTCTGGGACGCGCAGAGTTCTGCGGCCTCCTCCTCCGTCTCCACCGACGGCGGGGAGCCGTCCAGGGGCTTGTTCGCGGTCTCCTTCATGCAGGCCACCGCGATCACGCCGACCACCGCGGCGCCCATCGCGTAGTACGCCGGCATCAGGTTGGAGCCCGACCAGCTGATCAGGGCCGTGATGACCAGCGGGGTCGTACCGCCGAAGATCGACGCCGAGAGGTTGTAGCCCACCGACAGGGAGCCGTAGCGGACCTGCGTGGGGAACAGGGCCGGGAGTGCGGCGGACATCGTGCCGAGCATGCAGACCAGCGAGAGGCCCAGCATCAGCATGCCGATCGTGATCGCCGGGATGCCGCCCTGGCGGATCAGGAGGAAGGCCGGGAGCGAGAAGACCAGGAAGCCGAGCATGCCCGTCATGAGGAGGGGCTTGCGGCCGAAGCGGTCGGAGAGCTTGCCGACCCGGCTGATGATCAGCATCAGGAAGACCATGACGCCGAGCAGGATCAGCAGGCCGTGGGTCTCGCTGTAGCCGAGTTCGTCGGAGAGGTACGTCGGCATGTACGACAGCAGCATGTAGTCGGTGATGTTGTACGCGCCGACCAGGCAGATGCACAGGATCAGCGTCGGCCAGTAGTCGCGGAAGATCTTGGCGAGGTCGCCCTTGGTGCTCGTTTCGACTCCGTCCGCCGCCTCGGTGGCGTGGGCCGTGCCGCCTTCGAGCTTCTGGAAGGCCGGGGTCTCGTCGAGGCGCAGTCGCAGGTAGAGGCCGACGAGGCCGAGGGGTCCGGCGACGAGGAAGGGGATGCGCCAGCCCCAGGACTCCATCTGGGTGTCGTTGAGGAGGGCGTAGAGCGCGGTGACCAGGCCCGCTGCTCCGACGTATCCGGCGAGGGTGCCGAATTCGAGGAAGCTGCCGAAGTAGCCGCGTCGTTTGTCGGGGGCGTACTCGGCGATGAAGGTGGAGGCGCCTCCGTACTCGCCGCCGGTCGAGAAGCCCTGGAGCATCCGGAAGAGGATGAGGAGGATGGGGGCCCCGACACCGATGGTGCCGTGGGAGGGGATGACGCCGATCGCGAAGGTGCCGACCGCCATGAGGATCATGGTGAGGGCGAGGACCTTCTTGCGGCCGATCTTGTCGCCCATCGGGCCGAAGAACATGCCGCCGAGCGGTCGCACGAGGAAGGCGACGGCGAAGGTGGCGAAGGAGGAGAGGAGCTGGGTCGTGTCGTTCCCGGACGGGAAGAAGACATGGCCCAGGGTGGCGGCCAGGTAGGAGTAGATGCCGAAGTCGAACCACTCCATGGCGTTGCCGAGCGATGCGGCCTTCACTGCCCGCTTGACCGCCTGGTCGTCGGTGACCGTGATGTCCGTGCGGCGCAGCTTGGGGTTCTGGCGCTTTCGGATGGCGCGGAAGAGGGCGGGGTGGCGTTTGACCGCTTCGGGGTCGGCCGGCTGGTGGAGGTCGGGGGCCGCCATGGCCGGGTCCTTTCCTTGGTGGGTGTTCCAGGAAAGGCTTCTGCGCGGTCATGGCGGCTGCAAACCGATTGGGCGGGGGATTGGGATGTCCATCACATGTTTTCGGCCGTTCGGCCCAGTCCCCGGGTGGTGATTCCCGCTTTTTCCGGCCTGTGCGGCGGGTCAGATGCCGAGGTCCCTGATGATCTTGGCGACGTGGCCGGTGGCCTTGACGTTGTAGAAGGCGTGCTCGACCTTGCCGTTCTCGTCGACGACGATCGTGGAGCGGATGACGCCCGTCACCGTTTTGCCGTAGAGCTTCTTCTCGCCGAAGGCGCCGTAGGCCTCCAGGGTCTCCTTGGCGGGGTCGCCGACCAGCGTGACCTTGAGGTTCTCCTTCTCGCGGAACTTGGCGAGCTTCTCCGGCTTGTCGGGGGAGATGCCGATGACGTCGTATCCGGCGTCGGCCAGGAGGTCGAGGTTGTCGGTGAAGTCGCAGGCCTGCTTGGTGCAGCCGGGGGTGAGGGCGGCCGGGTAGAAGTAGACGATGACCTTGCGGCCCTTGTGGTCCGCGAGCGAGACGTCGTTCCCGTCGGCGTCGGGGAGGGTGAAGGCGGGGGCGGTGTCGCCGGTCTGGAGTCGCTCGCTCATGGTTCTCCTCTTTGGTGCGTGGGGTGTACGGGACCGAGGGTAATAGGGGTGCCGCCGGGTGCGGGGGCGGTCGAGCTGACAGACTGTCGATGAAGGTTTACCGGACGAGGACCACGGAGGCGGCGCAGTGTCGGATGCCAGGACCCCTGCGCAGATCGAGGCGGACATCATCAGCAGGCGTGAGCAGCTCGCGGTGGTGCTCGATGAGATCGGGGTGCGGGTGCACCCGAAGACGATCATGGGTGATGCGAAGGCCAAGGCGGCTGAGGCCGTGGACCGGACGGCCGGTCGGGCGTTCGTCGCGGTGAACCGGACGGTGTCGGATGTGAAGGCGCAGTTCGTGTCGGAGGAGGGTGCGCCGCGGCTGGAGCGGGTGATTCCGGCGGCGTTGCTGGCGGTGGGTGTGGTGGGTCTGCTCGCCGTGTCGGTGCGGCGCAGGAAGCGCTGATTCCTCGCGGTTGTCGTTGTGCGGGCCCGAGGGGGCGCGGGTGCGGCGGGGGCAGGTAGGTTGCGGGGCGTGAGCGAGAACACCGACGACAAGCTGCCCATCCGGATGCTGCACGACCGTGTGCTGGTCCGGTCCGATTCTCCTGAGGGTGAGCGGCGTTCCGGCGGCGGCATTCTGATTCCTGCGACGGCTGCGGTCGGCCGTCGGCTGGGGTGGGCCGTGGTGGTCGCGGTGGGGCAGAACGTGCGGACGGTGGAGCCGGGGGACCGGGTGCTGTACGACCCCGAGGACCGTGCCGAGGTGGAGGTGCGGGGCGTGGCGTATGTGCTGATGCGGGAGCGGGATCTGCATGCGGTGGCGGCGGACCGGTTCGAGGGTTCGGTGGATTCGACGGGGCTGTATCTGTAGGTACCTGTAGGTGTCTGTAGTCCCGATCTGTGGTCCCCGCGCGTGTTGCACGACTGTGGGGTGAGGCCTGGTGACCGTTGTCACCAGGCCTTTTGCCTGTTCTTTGCTACGGTGGGGTGACCCCGACGAGACGCGCCGTACCGGGTTTCGCAAAGACGACGCATCCCTGTTGTTCGTGTGTTCTGTGTCGTCGGAGGTGCCGTCATGGCGTGGGTTCTGTTGGTGGTCGCGGGTCTGCTGGAAGTGGGCTGGTCGATCGGGATGAAGTACACCGAGGGGTTCACCCGGCTGTGGCCGAGTGTGTTCACCGGCCTCGGGATCGTCGCGAGCATGGTGTTGCTGTCCCATGCGGCGAAGACGCTGCCGATCGGTACGGCGTACGGCGTGTGGGTCGGTATCGGTGCGGCGGGTGCGGCGGTGCTCGGCATGGTGGTGCTGGGTGAGCCCGCCACCGCGGCCCGTATTTTCTTCGTGTGTCTGCTGCTGGTGGCCGTGGTGGGTCTCAAGGCGACCTCGGGTCACTGACGGGCGCGGGGCCCGGCCTGGTCCCGGCGCGTGGCCCTAGAGGCGGCTGGGGGCGCCGGTGCCGCGGGCGCCTTCGAGGAAGCCTCCGCCGCCTCCGTTGTTCCCTCCGCCGTTGTTCCCGCCTCCGCCTCCGTTGTCCCCGCCGCCGGTGACCGTGCCGCCGTTCGTCAGGCCGCCGGTGTCCGTGCCGCCGGTGGGGGTGTCGGTGGTGCCGGGGGTGGTGGTGCCCGGGGTGGAGGGGGTGGTCGGGGGTGTGCTGGACGGGGTGCTCGGGGGTGCGCTGGAGGGGGTTTCGGAGGGCCGGCCGGTGTCGCTGGGTCCGGTGCTCTGCTCGGTGGGCAGCCCGGTCTCGTCGGTGCCGCTCTCGAGGTCGAGGTCGAAGCCCTCGACGGGGGCGTTGCGCAGGGCGGCTCCGGTGTACTGGGCCCAGGTCTCGGCGGGGGCGCCGCCGCCGTTGATGCGGGGGAGGCCGAGGGCTCCGTAGAGCGGTTTCTGTGCGCCGGTGTCGGGGTCCTGGCCCATGACGGCGATGACGGTGGCGAGGCCGGGGGTGTAGCCGGCGAACCAGGCCGCCTTGTCCTCCTCCGCGGTGCCGGTCTTGCCGGCGGCGGGGCGGCCGGCGGCCTGGGCGGCGGTGCCGGTGCCGCCGTCGACGACGCTCTGCAGGATGGAGGTGGTGGTGTCGGCTGCTTCGCGGGTGACGGCCTGGCCGGTGGTGCGGTCGGGGAGTTTGATGCTCTCGCCGTCCTTGGTGACCTTGGTGACGAGGACGTGGGCGCCGTGCTTGCCGTGGTTGGCGAGGGTGGCGTAGGCCTCGGTCATGTCGAGGACGCTGGCGGTGGCGGGGCCCAGCGCGATCGAGGGGGAGGCGGTGAGGTCGGGGGTGTTCTTGGGGATGCCGAGGTCGACGGCTGTTTCGCGCACCTTGGCGGGGCCGACGTCCTCGGCCATCTGGGCGTAGACGGCGTTGACGGATTTGTCGGTGGCGGTGCGGACGGTAATGGGGCCGTAGCTGATGTCGTCCTCGTTGGCGGGGGCGTATCCGGTGGGTCCGTCGGGGCCTTGGACCATGCGTTTGTTGGTGCCGTCGTAGATGGTGCTGGGGGTGATGCGGCGGCCGTCCTGGGTGGTGGAGCTGTTGGCGACGGCTGAGGTGAAGACGAAGGGCTTGAAGGTGGAGCCGACTTGGTAGTCGCGGCGGGTCGCGTTGTTGACGTACTGCTTGGTGTAGTCGATGCCGCCGTACATGGCGAGGACGCGGCCGGTCGCGGGGTCGATGGAGGCGCCGCCGACGCGGACGTTGCGGTCGGCCTTGCGCTTGGTGCTGGTCTTGGACATGACCTTGTCGTCGACGGCTTCGACGAGGGCGTCCTGTTTCTTCTTCTCGAGTGTGGTGGTGATGCGGTAGCCGCGGGTGGCGAGGGTCTTCTCGTCGATGATGTCGTTCTGGACGAGGTAGTCCTCGACGGCCTGGACGATGTAGCCGCGCTGTCCGGAGAGGCTGTTGGCGGGCTTGACCGGGCCGGGTACGGGGAAGGTCATGGCGGCGCGTTCGCCGGGGTCGAGCCACTCCTCCTTGACCATGCCGTTGAGTACGTAGTTCCAGCGGGCGACGGCTGCGGGCTTGTTCTCGGGGTGGGTGATGACGTCGTAGGCGCTGGGGGCGTTGAGCAGGGAGGCGAGGTAGGCGCCTTCGGCGGTGGTGACGTCGCCGATGTCCTTGCTGTAGTAGGCCTGGGAGGCGGCCTGGATGCCGTAGGCGTTGCGGCCGAAGTAGCTGGTGTTGAGGTAGCCCTCGAAGATCTGGTTCTTGGACTGTTCGCGGTTGAGCTTGATCGCGATGAAGAACTCTTTGATCTTGCGGACGACGGTCTGTTCCTGGCCCAGGTAGTAGTTCTTGACGTACTGCTGGGTGATGGTGGAGCCGCCCTGTTTGCCCTTGCCGGTGAGGGTGTTCCAGCCGGCGCGGACCATGGCCTTGATGTCGACGGCGCGTTCGGAGTAGAAGTCGCGGTCTTCCGCGGCGAGGACGGCGTGCTGGACGTTGAGGGGGACCTGGGCGAGTTTGATGTTCTCCCGGTTGACGTCGCCGTCGCGGGCGATGACGCTGCCGTCCTTGTAGAGGTAGACGTTGGACTGGGCGGTGGCGCTGGCGTTGGCGGGCGGGATGTCGACGAGTTCGTAGCCGGCGATGAAGCCGCCGATCAGGAGCAGGGCGATGAACAGGACGCCGCCGAGGACCATGCGCCAGGTGGGGACGGCGCGGCGCCAGCCGGTTCGCTTGGGGCGTTTGGGTTTCCTCTGCTTCGTCCCGCCGGTGCCGTCGGTGGCCGGGGCGCCTTGATCCGAGGGGCCGGGGGCGGGGGCGGCAGCGTCGGCAGGCAGGTCCTTGGGGGTCCAGCCCCGGGGGGCGGGGTCCCCGTTCTGCTGCTGTGGCTCGTCGCTCATGTCGGTGCAGACTCCTCGGCCGCGGTCAGTTCCCCCATAGTGCACTTTTCTGCGGAATAACTACCGGATCGACCTTCGAAAAGCGGTCGCGGCGGTTGCCCCGGCTGGACTAGGCTCCTGCGCTTTGGTGTCCACGCGCGGTGGGGCACCCGGTCTCTCGGGGGGGTGGTTGCTGTGCGGCTCTACGCGGTGGTGGCGGCGGGCGGGTTCCGGCGCTATGCCACGTACCGGATCGAGACGGCGGCGGGGGTGTTCACCAACACCGTCTTCGGTTTCATCCTGGCGTACACGTATGAGGCGCTGTGGGACGAGCGTCCGCAGCTGGGCGGTTACGACATGTCCGATGCCCTCACGTATGTGTGGCTGGGTCAGGCGCTGCTGATGACCTGCATGATGATGGGCGGCGGTTTCGAGAACGAGCTGATCGAGCGGATCCGTACGGGCGATATCGCGATCGATCTCTACCGGCCGGTCGATATGCAACTGTGGTGGCTGGCGGGCGACTTGGGCCGGGCGGCGTTTCATCTGCTGGGGCGCGGCATTGTGCCGATGGTGCTCGGCTCACTCGCCTTCGACCTGACGATGCCCGGGTCGCCGGGGACCTGGGTGGCGTTTCTGGTCGCGGTGACGCTGGGCGTCGTGGTGAGTTTCGCGATCCGCTATCTGGTGGCCCTGTCGGCGTTCTGGCTGATGGACGGGGCGGGTGCGGCGCAGATGTCGTTCCTGGCGGGGATGTTCTTCTCGGGGATGCTGCTGCCGCTGAATCTGTTCCCCGGGGCGCTGGGTGAGGTGGCGCGGGCGCTGCCGTGGTCGGCGCTGCTCCAGGTGCCGGCCGATGTGTTCCTCGGCAAGCACACGGGCTGGGGTCTGGTGCAGGCGTACGTGTTCCAGGCGGGCTGGGCGCTGGTGCTGCTGCTGGTGGGGCGGATGGTGCAGTCGGTGGCGACGCGGAGGGTGGTGGTCCAGGGTGGCTGACGCGGCGGACGTGGTGGACGTGGTCGGGGAGGGCGCGTCCGGGGCGGTGTTCGTTCCCCGGTGGCGGCTGGTGGAGGGGGTCCGGGCGTACGGGCTGATCGTGGCGATGTGGCTGCGGTCGACGATGGCGTACCGGGCGTCGTTCGTGATGATGGCGTTCGGGAACTTCGCGGCGACGGCGTTCGACTTCGTCGCGATCGTGCTGATGTTCTCGCACGTGGATGTGCTGGGCGGTTACACGTTGCCGGAGATCGCCCTGTTGTACGGGGCGGCGGGTTCGGCGTTCGGTCTGGCGGATCTGCTGCTGGGGTCGATGGACCGGCTGGGCCTCCGGGTGCGGGACGGCACGCTGGACACGTTGCTGGTGCGGCCGGCCCCGGTGATCGCGCAGGTGGCGGCGGACCGGTTCGCGTTGCGGCGGCTGGGGCGGATCGCGCAGGGGCTGCTGGTGCTGGGCTATGCGCTGGTGACCCTGGACATCGAGTGGACGGTGCTGAAGGTGGTGATGGTGCCGCTGATGGTGCTGAGCGGGGCGGCGATCTTCGGTGCGGTGTTCGTCGCCGGCGGGGCGTTCCAGTTCGTCGCGCAGGACGCTTCCCAGGTGCAGAACTCCTTCACGTACGGAGGGAACACGATGCTCCAGTACCCGCCGACGATCTTCGCGAAGGACCTGGTGCGCGGGGTGACGTTCGTGGTGCCGCTGGCCTTCGTGAACTGGCTGCCGGCGCTGTATGTGCTGGGCCGGGAGTATCCGCTGGGCCTGCCGCAGTGGGTGGCGTTCCTGCCGCCGTTGGTGGCGGGTGTGTGCTGGGTGGGTGCGGGGCTGGCGTGGCGTGCGGGGCTGCGGGCGTACCGGAGCACGGGAAGCTGACGGAGTACGGCCGAGAAGGGGCGAAAAGGGTATGGGTACGGACTTCATCGAGCTCGACGGTGTCGAGAAGGTCTTCGACGTCCGTCGCAGGACGGGTTTCCTGCGCAGTGAACGCCGTGAGGTGCGGGCCGTCGACGGGATCTCGTTCCGGGTGGCTCGCGGTGAGATGGTCGGCTACATCGGTCCGAACGGGGCGGGGAAGTCGACGACGATCAAGATGCTGACCGGCATCCTCACCCCGAGCGGCGGTTCGCTGCGGGTGGCGGGCATCGATCCCTCCCGTGAGCGTACGAGACTGGCGCAACGGATCGGGGTGGTCTTCGGGCAGCGCACCACGCTGTGGTGGGACCTGCCGCTGCGCGACTCGTACCGGCTGGTCCATCGGATGTACCGGATTCCCGATGACCGTTTCCGGGTCAACATGGACCGGTGCATCGAACTCCTGGATCTGGGCGATCTGTTGGACGTTCCGGTGCGGCAGTTGTCGCTGGGGCAGCGGATGCGCGGGGACATCGCGGCGGCGTTGCTGCACGACCCGGAGGTGCTGTACCTGGACGAGCCGACGATCGGTCTCGATGTGGTGTCCAAGGCCAAGGTCCGTGGTTTTCTGCGGGACTTGAACGAGGAGCGCGGTACGACGGTGCTGCTCACCACGCACGATCTGACCGACATCGAGCAGCTGTGCAAGCGGGTGATGGTGATTGATCACGGCCGTCTGATGTACGACGGCGCGCTGGCCGGGCTGCATGAGGTGGGGGAGAGTGAGCGGACGCTGGTGGTGGACCTGGAGCGTGAACTCCCGCCGATCGAGCTGGAGTCGGAGCCCTCGGTGCGTACGGTGAAGGTGGAGGGTCCGCGGCAGTGGCTGGCGTTCCCGGCGTCGGCGTCGGCGGCGCCGCTGGTGGCGCGGATCGCCGCGCAGTACCCGATGGTGGACCTTTCGGTGCGCGAGCCGGACATCGAGGCCGTGATCGCGAAGATGTACGCGTCGGGTGCGGGCCTGTAGCGCGGGCCTGTAGCGCGGGCCTGTGGCGCGGGCCTGTGGCGCGGGCCTGTGCGCGGTGACGTGAACGGACGCGTTCAATAGTCTGAGCGGTATGACTAGCGAACTTCCGGAGATGCGGGCCTCCGACGCCGAGCGTGAACGTATTGCCGAGATTCTGCGCGAGGCGGTGGCCGAGGGCCGGCTGGACATGCCGGAGTTCGAGCAGCGGCTGGATGCCGCGTACAAGGCGCGTACGCACGGTGAACTGGAGCCGCTGGTGCGCGACTTGCCCGCGCTGGGCTCGGCCGCCGTGCCGGTGGCGGCGGGGCGGCCCGGGTCCGGATCGGCCGCGCGTTGGTCCGAGCGGATCGGCAGGCCCGCGACCTCGACCGGCGCCTTCGCGTTCTGGGGCGGGTTCCTGCGCCGGGGCAACTGGACGGTCGGCCGGACGTTCACCGCGTTCGCGATGTGGGGCGGCGGTGAGATCGATCTGCGCGAGGCGAACTTCGAGGACCGCGAGGTGGTGGTCCGCTGCTTCGCGATCATGGGCGGCATGCAGGTGACGGTTCCGCCGGACCTGAACGTGGATGTCCGCGGCATCGGCGTCATGGGCGGTTTCGGGGAGCACGGGCGCGACGAAGGGGTTCCGCATCCGGACGCTCCCAGGGTGCGGGTCACGGGCCTGGCGCTGATGGGCGGTGTCGGCGTGGAGCGCAAGCGCAGCAAGGCGGAGAAGCAGCGGCTGCGGGACGCGGAGCGCGCGCGGGGGCGGCTGGAGAAGGGCGACGGGGACCGGTAGGGGCGTTCGTCCGGCCCCGCGCCGGGGCCGGACGGCGCAGCCGTCGCCGGCAGCCGTCGCCGGCAGCCGTCGCCGGCAGCCGGGGCCGGCCGGCGTGCCTCGGCCGTGCCGCCCGCAGCCGGGGCGTTGGCTCAGAGCGCGTCGGCGGCCGGACGGGCGCGCAGCAGGTCGTCGATGTCCACGAGCGAGCCCAGGCGCCGGTAGCCCGCGTCGTTCAGGTGCAGGTGGTCGCCGGAGTCGTAGGCGGCCGGGAGGCGGTCCGGGTGGCCCGGGTCCCGCATCGCACGGTCGAAGTCGAGGACCTGGTCGAAGACCCCGCCGGCCCGGATCGTCGCGTTGACCTGGGCGCGTACGGCGTTCTGGGCGGGAGTCCAGCTGCGGTAGCCCTCGTACGGCATCAGGGTCGCGCCGATGACCCGCAGCCCGCGGGCGTGCGCGCGCTGCGTCAGGGTGCGCAGGGCGTCCGTGATCCGTGCGGGGTCGGTCTCCTGGGGGAGGGCCTGCACGTCGTTGATGCCGAGGGCGATGACGACGGTCTTCACCCCGGTGACGCCCAGCACGTCGCGGTCGAAGCGGGCGAGTGCGTGCTGCCCGACGCCGTCGCGCAGGATGCGGTTTCCGCCGATGCCTTCGTTGACCACCGCGTACCGGCCGTGCAGCCGGTCGGCGAGGACGTCGGGCCAGCGGGTGTTCGCGTCGGTGGTGGAGCCGGTGCCCGCGGTGAGTGAGTCGCCGAGCGCGACGACGGTTCCGGCGGCGCTCTCGCCGCGTACGTCCACGGCGGTGAGGTAGCGCCAGTGGTTGTTGCGCCAGGTGCCGTGCGCGTCCTCGACGTAGGAGGTCTGGTGGCTGTTGGGGTGGAGGGTGACCGGGCCCCGGGCGGTGGGGGTGCGCAGGGTGACGACGAGGTCGGCGTCGGCGGCGACCGGGACGAGGACCGCGTCGCTGACCGTCTGCCCGCCCGCGGGGACGGTGACGGAGGGTGCGCCGCGGAACGTCACGGGGCGGGTGTTCACGGTGACGTGGTCGATGAGCAGCGGCTGCGTACCGAAGAGGTTGGACAGGGTGAGGCGGGCGGCGTCGCCGCCGATGCTGGTGTGGACGACGTTACGGATGGTGCGCCGGCTCTGGTCCTGGCCCTGGGCCGGATCCTTCGCCCCGGCGACGGGTGCGGCGGCCCAGGTGGCGTGCCAGAGGCCGGTGGAGTGCGCCGGGGCCGCGGGTGTCCGGGCCACGCCCTGGGGGCCGGTGGTGGCGGCCGCCTTCGCCCGGGGCCCGGAGAACAGCAGGGAGCCGGCGAACGCCACGGCGGCGGCGAGCGCGGCGGTGCCCGCCACAAGGGCTATGAGCAGGGCGTACCCCTGGCGCCTGGGCATGGGCGGTGTGTCTCCTCGTTGTTCGTGGGCCGCTCCCCATGATGGGGCAGGGCGCGGGGAACTCAACGTGCGGCCCGGGAGTAGGTCAGGCAGGGACAATGCGTACGGGGCGCCGGGCGGTGCGTACGCGGACGGGTGGAGTCGATGGAACGGATCGAAGGCACGGGACCGGGCGAGCCGGATGCCGGTGTGGACGCGGGCACCCGTGAGGGCGCGGACGCGGGCCCGGGTACTCGCGATGGTGCTGACACGGGCCCGGACGCGGGTACCCGCGACGGTGCCGGCGCGGGCTTCCGCAGCCCCGCGGCCTCGCTCGCCTCGTTCGCGTACACCGCAGCGGACGAGGAGAAGCGTCGTGGCGTACGCCGTATGAAGACCACGGCCACCGGCCTCCTTCTGCTGGTCGCGCTGGTGTATGTCCTCGCCACCTGGGCGAAGAACGAGGGAGTGGGCGGCTGGCCGGGCTTCGTCGCGGCGGCTGCCGAGGCGGGCATGGTGGGTGCGCTGGCCGACTGGTTCGCCGTCACGGCGCTCTTCAAGCGTCCGCTCGGCCTGCCGATTCCGCACACCGCCATCATTCCCACCAAGAAGGACCAGCTGGGGGCCTCGCTCGGTTCCTTCGTCGGCGAGAACTTTCTGTCGGGCGGCGTCGTACGCGACCGGATCCACTCCCTCGCCATCGGCGGCCGGCTGGGCGCCTGGCTCGCGGAGCCGGCCCATGCGGACCGGGTGACGGCCGAGCTGTCGACCGCGCTGCGCGGTGCGCTGACCGTGCTCCGTGATTCGGATGTGCAGGCCGTGGTCGCTGAGGCGATCACCCGGCGGGCGAACGCGGCGGAGGTCGGCCCCGGCCTCGGCAAGATGCTGGAGAAGGTCGTCGCGGACGGCGGCCACCGCAAGGTGGTGGACCTGGTCTGCGTGCGCGCCCACGACTGGCTGGTCCAGCACGGCGACTCGGTGATGGACGCCGTGCAGGGCGGTGCGCCGGGCTGGACCCCGCGCTTCGTCGACAAGCGGGTGGGCGAGCGGGTCTACAAGGAGCTGCTGCGCTTCATCACCGAGATGCGCGACATGCCGGGGCATCCGGCGCGCGGCTCGATCGACACGTTCCTGACGGACTTCGCGGCCGATCTCCAGACGGACTCGGAGACCCGCGCCCGGGTGGAGCGGCTGAAGTCGGAGATCCTGGGGCGCGGCGAGGTCCAGGACGTCATCGCGTCCGCCTGGTCGTCGGTCCGGCAGATGGTGATCGCGGCGGCGGAGGACGAGCGGAGCGAGCTGCGCCTGCGGGCCCGTGCCTCGCTGATGTCGCTGGGTGCCCGGCTGGCGACGGACGGCCGGCTCCAGGCGAAGCTGGAGGGCTGGGTGGAGGACGCGGCGGTGTACGTGGTGACGACGTACCGGGCGGAGATCACGTCGCTGATCAGCGACACGGTGGCCGGCTGGGACGCGGACCAGACGTCGAAGAAGATCGAGGCGCACATCGGCCGTGACCTGCAGTTCATCCGGATCAACGGCACGGTGGTGGGTGCGCTGGCGGGACTGGCGATCTACACGGTGTCGCGGGCGTTCGGGGGCTGACGGCCGGGCCGAAGGGGGCTGCTGCCGGGGACCGGGTGCGTATCCGGCCTGTCGATCGGTTCGGATACGCACCCGGGTTTCGCGGGGTACTGCCCTTGAGTACGCACCCCGAGCCGCCCGCGTTCACCCGTGACGGAAGAAGTCCGCGCGTGACGGAAGAAGCTCACCCGTGCCGGAAGAAGTCCGCGCTGCGGGACAGCCCTCAGGCGGCGCGGCGCGTGACGGCCCAGGAGGCGGCGGCCACGGTGCCCGCCACGGTGAAGACCGCCGGCCAGGCGCCGACCTTCTTCGCCAGCGGGTGCGATCCCGCGAAGGCGGCCACATAGGCGGTGGTCAGGGCGACGGCGGCGCGTGGCCCCGCCTGCCGGTTCCACTCGTACGCCGCGACGCCTCCCGCGGCGGCGAGAGCGACCCCGCCCAGCGGCCGCTTCCGGGTCCACCGTGCGACGGCGTAGCCGCCGACCAGTCCGCCCGCCGCCACCGCCGCTGCCGGAACCTTCGCCATCGCAGCCACCTCAGCCTTCCCGTAGACATCGCCCCACGCGCGGCTCCCCGCCCGTACCGGCTCTCGGCTCCGAGGCTAACGCGGTCTGCCGCCATCCCGTCGCCGAGGGGGTGCACAAGCGTTTACCCTGGGGGTGAACAGGCGTGCACCCCCACGTCGGCGTGCACCCCTTCGCCGCCGAGCACCGTACGGAGAACCATGCCCGCGGACATACCCGTGCCAGCCGCCCCCGCGACCCCCGACGTCCGGGCCCCGCACCCGCGGTTCGCCGTCGGCGTGCTGGCCTTCTGCGGAGTCGTCGTCGCGGTCATGCAGACGATCGTCGTCCCGCTGCTCCCGCACATCCCCGAACTGACCGGCGCCACCCCCGCCGCCGCGAGCTGGCTGGTCACCGTGACCCTGCTCACCGGTGCGGTCTTCACCCCGGTCCTCGGCCGGGTCGGCGACATGTACGGCAAGCGCCGGGTACTCGTGGCCTCACTCGGGGTGCTGGTCGTGGGCTCGGTGCTGTGCGCGATCAGCTCCCACATCGGGGTGCTGATCACCGGCCGCGCCCTCCAGGGCGCCGCGATCGCCGTCGTCCCCCTGGGCATCAGCATCCTGCGCGACGAACTGCCCCCCGAGCGGGTGCTGTCGGCCGTCGCGCTGATGAGCTCGACGCTCGGGATCGGCGCCGCGATCGGACTGCCGGTCGCGGCGCTCGTGGTGGAGAACTTCGACTGGCACACGATGTTCTGGGTCTCCGGCGTCATCGGCGTCATCGACATCGTGCTGGTGCTGTGCTGCGTACCGGAGTCCCCGCTGCGCAGCCGCGGCCGCTTCGACGCGATCGGGGCCCTGGGCCTGTCGGCCGCCCTCGTCTGCCTGCTGCTCGCGGTCACCCAGGGCGCCGACTGGGGCTGGGGATCGGTCCGCACGGTCGGCCTGCTCGCGGCGGCCGTGGTGGTGGCGCTGCTCTGGGGCGTGTACGAGCTCCGCGTGTCCTCGCCCATGGTCGACCTGCGGATCTCGGCGCGCCCGGCCGTGCTGCTCACCAATATCGCCGCGCTGCTGGTCGGCTTCGCGTTCTACGCGAACTCGCTGGTCACCGCCCAGATGGTGCAGGAGCCGAAGGCCACGGGATACGGGCTCGGCGCCTCGCTCGTCGTCAGCGGACTGTGCCTGCTGCCGGGCGGTGTGGCCATGGTGGCGCTCTCGCCCGTCTCGGCCCGCATCTCCGCCAAGCACGGCCCGAAGGTCAGCCTCGCGCTGGCGGCCGGGATCATGGCCCTCGGATACGCGGTGCGGTACTTCACCAGCCACAGCCTCTGGCTGATCATCGCGGGCGCCACCGTCGTCGCCGCGGGCACCGCCATCGCGTACTCGGCCCTGCCCGCCCTCGTGATGCGCGGGGTCCCGGTCAGTGAGACCGGGGCTGCCAACGGGCTGAACACCCTGATGAGGTCGATCGGACAGGCCTTCTGCAGTGCGACCGTCGCCGCGGTCCTGGCCAACATCACCTTCCAGGCGGGCGGCAGGACCGCGCCGACGCTCCACGCGTACCAGCTCGTCTTCGTGATCGCGGCGGGCGCGGCACTCGCGGCCCTGGCCGTCACGCTCTTCCTGCCGGGCCGGAGCCCGTCCGCGGCGGGTACGGTCGAAGGAAGCCGCAAGGCGCCGGGCACCCGCAAGGGCGGTGCGCGGACGGCAGGAATCCAGGAGGGCGCATGACCGGCGGCCAGGCCATCGCGACGGCCCCCGTACCCGCGGAGACGGGCACCGGGCGGGCCGCGATCCTGCGCGCGGCACGGCGGGCGTTCACCCAGCGCCCGTACGCCGAGGTGACGATCCGCAGCATCGCGGCCGACGCGGGAGTGAGCCCGTCCCTCGTGGTCAAGCACTTCGGCCGCAAGGAAGAACTCTTCAACACCGTGGCCGACTTCGGCCCGGCCGCGGCGGAACTCTTCGACGCCCCGCTCGACGTACTGGGCCGCCACATGGTCATCACGCTGGTGACCCGCCGCCGCGAACTCAAGTCCGACCCGCTCCTGCGCGTCGTCTTCTCCCTCGGCAACCAGGACGAACGCTCACTGCTGCGCGACCGCTTCCACGAGCAGGTCACCGACGCCCTGACCGCCCGGCTCCACGGCCACGACCGCGCGTTGCGCGCCGAACTCCTGGCCGGACACCTCCTGGGCCTCGGCGCGACCCTCAGCCTCCACCGCGAGGGCGCGGGCGCCCAGGCCTCCCCGGAACACATCGCCGACCTCTGCGCGCCCGCGCTTCAGGCGTTGATCACCGGAGAAGCGGCGCGGGGACCGCGGGTATAAGGTCTGGGCCATCCGACGAGGGGGGCCTCACATGTCTGTCCGCATCCGCATCCGCATACGCGCCCGCGAGCACGCCGGAGCACTGGCCGTGACGGCCGCCCTGGTGGGCGTCCTGGCCGGCTGCACCGAGGCGACCACGTCGCAGGGACCCGGGGGCGATGTCCCGTACGTGGCCCCGTCGGTGAACGCCGAGGCGGCGGAGAAGGGGGTCGCGCAGGCCGAGGCCGACGCCCGGGCCTCCGAGGCGGCGGATGCGAACGCCGAGGTGGAAGCGGCCGTGAACGGCCCCGTGGACGTGCGCGACGCCTTCGCCGGTCTTCAGGCCACCCGCGAGGAGAGCTGCACCCCCGGCGCCGGGAACTGCGCCTACCTCCTGGGCCGGGTGAACGAGGAACTGGCCCGCCTGGACAAGTCGATGAGGGCCGGCAACGACGGGCCGAGCCACTTCAAGCAGCCGTTGGCCTGGATGGGCGCACTGCGCACCACGCTGGCCGGCAACACCGACACGGCCAATCTGGAGAAGCACTACAAGGACCTGATCGGCACGCGGGAGCGCGTCAACACATGGATGCAGGGCCACCCGGAGGACTACCGCTGACGGGGTCGCCCCGTACCGGGGCGGTGCGCCTCGCACCGGGCCGACGTACCGGCCACGACACCCCGCCGACGGACGGCCGGGTGATAGGCGTCGACGAGTTCGGACCGCTGAATCTCATGCCCCGCCGATCCGGTCCTGGACCGAATACCCGGCCGGGCTGAATGCCGAGCCCTTGGTTCCTGCGCGGCCGCCGCCACTGTGCCGGGAGCGTCAACTTCGCGGCAGCTGATTCACCCTGAGCAAGGGTGGGCGTAAGAGGTGCAACAGGGGCTTTCGGTCAAGACAGTGGTGGCACGAGAGAGATGGGAGCCCTGTGTGGCGGGAGCGGTGTGCCGACGGCGGGGGCGTCCCGGGGCCGGCTTCGCAAACTTACCGCGCGGGGTTGGCCGACCCCGCTCATACGTCACTTTACGTGTTCACCCGAATGCGGTGCGCTACCAGGTGTTCGGCTCCGCCACGGTGCGCAGATGTGCGGCCAGTCGGCGGTGCACTCCAGCAGCATCGACTTGAGGGGAAGAACCATGACTACACCTCCTGCTGCTCCGCTCCGGGTTGCCCTGGCCAACGGCAGCTTCGAACAACCTGCCGTGACCGGTGTGGAGATCCTGCCGGACGCCTCACAGACGCAGGCGGCCAAGCGGGTTCCGGGCTGGCTCACCACCGCCTCCGATCACATGATCGAGCTGTGGCGTTCGGGCTTCAACAGTGTGCCGGCAGCCGAGGGCGCCCAGTTCGCCGAGCTCAACGCGTACCAGGTCTCCACGCTCTACCAGGACCTGCCGACCACGCCCGGTACGAAGCTGTACTGGCGGCTGTATCACCGTGGCCGCCAGGGGGATGACACCATGGCGCTGGACATCGGTGCGCCGGGCTCCACGGTGCAACAGAGGCGCTTCACCGACGGCAGAACCGCCTGGGGTTACTACACCGGCACCTACACCGTCCCGGCAGGCCAGACGCTGACGCGCTTCGCCTTCCGTTCCATCTCTGCCGCCGGCGGCAACCCCAGCGTCGGCAACTTCCTGGACGGCATCTTCTTCGGCACCGCCCCCTACGTGGAACTCGCCAAGACCGCTGTTCCCGCAGGCCCGCTGGAAGTGGGCGACGTCGTCACCTACCGCATCACCGCCAAGAACGAGGGCGGCGGCGGCGCCGAGAACCTCATCCTGGCCGACGTCATCCCGCAGGGAACGACGTACCTGCCCGGTTCCCTGCGTATCGTCGACGGCCCGAACGCCGGAGCGAAGAGCGACGCGCAAGGTGACGACCAGGCGTACTACGACGCCGCGTCGAACAAGGTCGTCTTCCATCTCGGCAACGGCGCTTCCGGCGCGGAGGGGGGCAGCCTGCCCAACACCGAGATGCTGCCGGCAGGGACCACCGTGGAGTACCGGGTCACCATCGACCGGGCCAGCGGCGGCAAGCAGATCAGCAACACCGCAACCGCCTCCTACGAGAACCGGCTCGGCGACAAGCCGGAGCCCTTGACGTCCACCTCCAACGAGCAGGTCACGCAGGTCAAACCGGCTGCCGACCTGACCGTCACGAAGGCAGCCGACGCGACCACCGTCACCGCCGGCCAGACGGTGACTTACCGCATCACCGTCCGCAACACCGGCCCGAACCAGGCCACCGGCGTCACCGTCACCGACCAGCTCCCCGACGGCCTCACCTTCCTGTCCGCCGACGGCGCACCCGGAAGCTACGACCCGGCCACCGGGCAGTGGACCGTAGGCGACCTGGCCGACGGCGCCACCGCCACGCTCGTGCTGCGGGCCAAGGCCACCAAGGCCGGCCCGACCAGCAACACCGCGACCGCCACCAGTAACGAAAAGGACCCCGACACCACCAACAACACCGACACCGTCACCATCTGCGTCGAACCCGCCCCCTCCTGCTGCGACCCCTGCTCCACCCAGAAGTAGCCCCCAGGCATGCGCCTCACAGGCTGCTGCCGACAACCGCCCCCGGCACGCCCCCGGTCGGGGACACGGCCGGGGGCGCGGTCGCGGCCTCGAATGGCGATGGCGAGCTGACGGCTGAAGGGCCGCACGCGGATCGCCGCACCCTCTGATCACGGCCCCCGTGGAACCCGCCCGCAACGTCAACGGCGAACCCGTCGCCGCGTTCTCGCTCGGTCGACGTCCCCACGGCCACCTCCGAGATCAGGTCCTGGAAACAGCCTGCCGGCCCACGAGCGGCAGGTCGAATACCCGGCCGACGTTGCGTGACGAGCCACTAGGGACTGCCCCAGCACCAGCTCCAAGCCCCCGGCTCCGGCTAGGACCGCCCCAGCACCAGCTCCAAGCCCCCGGCTCCGGCTAGGACCGCCCCGGCACCAGCTCCAAGCCCCCGGCTCCGGCTAGGACTGCCCCGGCTCCGGCCCCAGCTCCAGTTCTGCGACCACCTCGTCGCCGCTCAGCTCGCCGGTCGCCCGGAAGCCGAGCTTCCGGTAGAACTCCTCGGGTCCGTGCGCCCCGGGGACGTAGGTCACGGTCGTACGCGTCCCGCCGCGCCGCCTCAGCTCGTCGTTGACGGCCCCGACGGCGAACCGGCCGTATCCGCGGCCCTGTCGTTCGGCCGCTATGTTCAGCCGCCAGAGTCCGGAACGGAGCGGGTCACCGGGCTCCTCCGGGTGGAACCGCACGTCGAGGAAGGCCATGACGAAGCCCACGAGCTGCTCGCCGTCGGCGATCAGTCGCGGCCAGGCGGTCTCGGGGGTGGTGTAGGCCTGGGCCAGCGACCAGGCGACGGGCTTCACGAGCCCGTTCTGGTCGGGCCGGACGGACAGCTCGCAGGCAGCCTCGACGTTGTCGGAGGTGACCGGTACGAGCCGGAGCGATGAGGACATCCCCGCAACCTACATTCCGTGCCGCCGCCGCCCCGCGCGAGGTGGCGCGGGGCGGCGGCAGGAGAGCGCGGGGCCTGGATCAGCTGAAGACGACCGAGCGCAGCTTCAGCCGCTCGGAGGCGTGGCCGCCGAAGGGCCGCAGGGTGAAGTAGGCGCCGTCACAGTCGGGTCCGGTGAACACCGTCGCGGTGGCGTCGGTGTGGTTCCACGGGGTGTCGGCCGGGTACGACGAGCCGGGGTCGGCCACCTCGGGCAGGGTGATGCACTCCCGGCTCGGCGGGTCGAACAGGAAGCCCGTCTGCTTGCTTCCGTCGAAGGCGGTGTACTCGTAGGTGAAGTGGCCGTCGGCCGCGCTCGCCGAGCCCGGCAGGGACACGATGAGGGCGAGGGCGCCGAGGGCGGCAGCGGCGGTGGTACGAAAACGCATGGTGGGGGCACTCCTTGTGCGGCCGTCCGGAAGAACGGCAGGAATCGGAACAAGATCGTTCCGATTCGAGTCTTGCGTGCCACCGGCCCGCCCGGCCCGCGGATTCACTCGTACGCCGGGAGACCTCACCCGTACGAGGTCCCCCAACTACGCTGTCAGCTCGTCGCGTTGCGCCAGACGGTCACGTCGATCGTCATGTACGTGCTGGGCGAGTCCTCGGGGGAGTGGCCCTGGTACGTCAGGAGGACCAGGTGCCCGGTGCCCGTGGTGACGCAGACCTGCCGCCCCTTGGAGAGCTTGTCCACATAGATCTCGCTGGTGAACCGGGTCTCCGAGCGGCAGATGTCCAACGACCCCTCCTGCCCCGGGTCGAGCAGGGCGAGGCGTCCGCCTTCGCCCTCCGCGTCGAGGTATCCGCCGGTGTCGTAGGCCAGTTCGTACTCGCCGTCCTCACCGTCCTGCGGGCGGACGTCCGCGTCCCCGAACGTCAGGTGGTAGCCGGCGGTGAGGTTGATGCCCGTGTAGTCGGCGGGCGTCGGATCGGCCTTGGGGGTGGGGTTCGGGGTGGTCTCGGTGCCCCCGTCGCCCTCGTTCGCCTCCGGTGACGAACTGCCGGGCTGTGGCGTGTTGTTGTTCTTGGGCGACTCGTTGCTCCGCGTCTCCTTCCCGTTGTCCTTGAGCAGGAAGTACGCCGTCCCGCCGCCCGCGAGACCGAGGACGAGCGCGGCGGCGATGACGATGCCGGCGATCCTGCCGCCGCGGCCCTTCGCCGGCTGGGGCGCAGCACCCGGACCCTGGGGCGGGACGTGCCCGGGGTACGTCTGGGCCTGCGTCGGATACGTGGCGGGGAACTGGGCCTGGGCGTTGGCCTGCGCCTGAGGACCCGTCTGGTACTGCTGCGCGGGATGAGCGGGCTGCGTGGGCTGAGCGGCCTGCGCCTGCGCCTGCATCGGATACGGGGTCTGCGGGGCCTGCTGCGGCTGTCCGGGCGGCGGTGTGGCCGGCGGGTTGACCGGCGGACCGTATCCCGGCGGCGGGGTGCTCGGGCCCGCCGGAGTGGTGGGCGAATAGGCGACGGCCGGGGCGGCGGCCGGCGGCGGCGGGGTCTGGAGGGGAGCGGGGGCGGCCGCGCGCACGGTGATGTCGGCGGCGACCGGGCTCGGCAGCCAGTCCTCCGGGCGGCGCAGCACCGTCTCCGCGTTCGCGGTCTGGCAGAGCGCGATGACCTCGGCGACCGAAGGCCTGGCCTCCGGGTCCTTGGCCAGGCAGCGGCTGACGAGCTCCATCAGCCGTTCCGGAATGCCGCTGAGGTCCGGGTCCTCGTGGACGATCCGGTAGAGAACCCCGTGCGAGGTGCCCTCGCCGAAGGCCGGCGACCCGGTGGACGCGAACGCCGCGACCTGGCCCAGCGCGAAGATGTCGGTGGCCGGGGTGACCCGGCGCCCCGCGGCCTGCTCCGGGGCCATGAAGGACGGGGTGCCGATGGTGACGCCGCTGCCCGTGAGCGAGGTGGCGTCGGCCGCGTACGCGATGCCGAAGTCGATGACGCGCGGTCCGTCGGCGGCGAGCAGCACATTGGACGGCTTGAGGTCGCGGTGCACGATGCCCGCGCCGTGGATGACGTGCAGCGCCTCCGCCATACCGGCGATCAGCAGGAGTACGGCCTCGACCGGCAGCGCGCCGTGCGCGACGACCGCGTCGGCGAGCGAGGGCCCCGGGACGTACGCGGTGGCGAGCCACGGCTGCGCGCCGTTGGTGTCCGCGTCGATGACGGGCGCGGTGAACAGCCCCTGCACGCGCTGCGCGGACTGCACCTCCTGCGTGAACCGCCTCCGGAACTCCGGGTCTTCCCCGAACTCGGGCCGGATCACCTTGATGGCGACGGGCCGTCCGCCGGGCGTGTACGACAGGTACACCTTGCCCATCCCGCCCGCACCGAGCTTGGCGGCCAGCCGGTATCCGGCGATGGTGGACGGGTCGTCACCGGCGAGTGGCTGGAAGACCTGGGAGGCGTTGCCCCTGTTTGGCTGCTGACCGCTCATGAACTCGTAACTCCCCCGAAGAACGCTGCTGTCGACAGGGCACCTTACCCAAACCTGGGCGCCCTGCCGCCGCTTACGAGGGTTGCTTCCGGTTCCGTACGGCTGTGTCGTACGGAGCAATGCTCGGGCCGGATGAAGGGTGGTCGGCCCGGACCGGTGAGGAGAACGCGAACCGCACCCCCGTGGCCTCCTCCGACAGCTCCCACAGCCGCTGCCCGGTCTCCGCGTCGGCCGCCCCGGGGGACAGTTCCACCCGTGTCGGGGCGCCGCGCAGTTCCGCCCCTGCTCGACCGCGCCTTCGCGGTGATCGCCCCGGCGCTGGACGCCGCATCGGGCGGGCGGCGCGAACCCGCCTGATCGAGCTCTCCGCCCGCGGGGAAGAGGAGGGTCCACCACCCCGGGCGGAAGCGGTGATTCCCGTTGCACGGCGGGAACGGCTGTTCGATCATGACTGCCGACGGCCGTCGACGCGGCGGCGGACGGTCAACGGACGAAAGGCCCGACGTGCGCAAGCTCGTGTACTACATCGCCTCCAGCCTCGACGGTTTCATCGCCGGGCCGGACGGTGCCGACCCCACCGGACCGGACGGATTCTGGCCGGTCCCGGAGGACTACGTCGGGCACATGATCACCGAGTACCCGGAGACCCTGCCGGGACCGGCCAGGGCCGCGCTCTCGATCACGGCGGAGGGCACGCACTTCGACACCGTGCTCGAAGGCCGGCGGTCCTACGAGATCGGCCTCAAGGCGGGCCTCACCGACGCCTACCCGCACCTGCGGCACCTCGTGTTCTCCCGCACGCTGGGCGAGAGCCCCGACCCCGCCGTGGAGATCGTCGCGAGTGATCCGGTCGCGCGGGTGAAGGAGCTGAAGCAGGAGGAGGGCAAGGACCTCTGGTTGGTCGGCGGCGGCGAACTGGCCGGTTCCCTGTACTCCGAGATCGACACGCTGATCGTGAAGCTGAGCCCGATGACCATCGGTGCCGGTATTCCGCTCTTCTCGCAGAAGGCCACGTTCGACCCGACCGGCTGGACGCTGACGGACCACACGGTCCTCGGCAGCGGGGTGGCGTTCCTGACCTACGACCGTGCTGCCGCTCCCGCCGACACCGACGCGGGTTAGAGGGCGGGCCGGACCGCACGTACGACCGGAATGCCGTTGTTTCTCCACCGTGCGCCGGAGTGGGACGGCGATGAGTCTGCCCGTTCCAGGCAGTCTCGTCCCTGTGGCTCATCACTGTCGGCACCATGCCGGCAAGTAGAAGGAGGAAGCGCATGAAACAGCTGCTGAAGGTGCAGAACTTCACCGTCTCGAGCGATGGGTACGGTGCCGGTGAGGGGCAGAGCCTCGAGCGGCCGTTCGGGCACGCCGACCCCGGGACCATGTTCACCTGGGCCGGTGCCACGGCGAGCTGGCCCAACCGCACCGACCCCGGCGGGAGCCGAGGTCTCGACGACTACTTCACCCGGGACTTCAGCCACAACATCGGCGCCGAGATCATGGGCCGCAACAAGTTCGGGCCGCAGCGCGGGCCCTGGACGGACCACGACTGGCGCGGCTGGTGGGGCGACGAACCCCCGTTCCACACCCCGGTGTTCGTGATGACCCACCACACGCGTCCCTCGTTCACGCTCTCCGACACCACATTCCACTTCGTCGACGACGATCCCGCCACGGTCCTCGAAACGGCGAGGGAGGCGGCGCAGGGCAAGGACGTCCGACTCGGCGGCGGGACCACCACCATCCGGGAGTTCCTTGACGCGGACCTCGTCGACACTCTGCACGTGGTGGTCTCGCCGGTGAAGCTCGGCGCGGGGGTGCGGCTGTGGGAGTCCCCCGACGAGCTGCTCGACCGGTTCCACCACGAGGCCGTGCCCAGCCGGAGCGGCGTGACGCATCACGTGTTCTGGCGGAAGTGATCCCACGGCCCCCGGCCATTGATGCCCGGACCGTCGGACCGTCGGCCGGCCGGGGCGATGGCCCAGGCCGGCCGACGGTACGGCGTCATGGCGGGTTCGGCGGGTTCGGCGGGTTCGGTGGGTACGGCGGGTTCGGTGGGTTCGGTGGGTATGGCCTCGGGCCGCCGCGCCTCGGGCTGCCGTGCCTCAGGCCGCGGCGCAGGCGGCGCCGCTGAGGGTGAACGCGGTCGGAGCGGAGTTCGTACCGCTCTGGCTGCCGGTGAAGCCGACGGTGACCGAGCCGTTCGCGGCGATCGTCGAGGTGTACGAGGCGGGCGCCACGCTCACCGAGCCGCCGGTCTGCGAGGGGATACCGCCCCACATGTTGGTCACGCTCTGGCCGTTGGCGAAGGCGAAGCCCAGCGTCCAGCCGTCGATGACCGTGGTGCCGGTGTTGCGGATGGTGATCTCGCCCTGGAAGCCGCCCGACCACGTGCTGACGACGCGGTAGCCGACCGAGCAGCCGACGCCCGGCGTGGTGCCGCCCTCGTCCGTGGTGACACCCACCGTGGCCGAGCGCGCCGAACGGTTTCCTGCCGCGTCGCGCGCGTACACGGCGAAGGTGTACGCCGTGTCGGCGGTCAGGCCGGTGACGGTGACGCCGGTGGTGGCGGAGGAGGCGACGGCCGTCTCCGTGGCGCCGTTGACGCGGACGACGTCGTAACCGGCGACAGCGACGTTGTCGGAGGCCGCGGTCCAGCCGAGCGTGACGGAGGTGTCCGTGACCGCGGAGGCGGCCGGGGCGCCGGGTGCGGTCGGGGCCTCGGTGTCCTCGGCGGCACCGCCGTAGACGGTGGCCTCGCGGGAGGTCTGGGCGATGCCGTCGGCGCCGTGGAAGATGCGCTCACCCCACGAACTGAGCCGGGTGGGATCGAAGCCGATCGTCAGGTCGAGGATCGGGTCGGTGTTGCCGCTCCAGGACCAGGCGATGTATCCGAGCCCCAGCTCCTCGGCGGTGGACATCATGGTGTCCTCGTCCGGGTCGCCGTACTGGTCGGCCGGACCGCCGAACTCGCCGATGACCAGGGGCAGTCCGGCGTTCACGAAGGCGTGGAGGTAGTCGGTGACCTTCTGGGCGGTGTTGTAGACGCTGTACATGTGGATCGAGAAGACCAGGTTGCCGGTGGGGTCGGCGTCGTACACCGCCTGGGCGTTGTCCCGCATGACGCCCTGCCAGTCCTGGCCCCAGTTGGGCGCGTCCACCATGATCGTGTGCGCGAACCCGGCGCTGCGCAGCTTCTGGATCGCGGCGGTCGTGGGCGCGGTCCAGCCGGCGGGGTCGGTGTTGCCCCAGGGCTCGTTGCCGATGTTGATGATGACGTAGTCCTCCTGGCCGGCGAGGACGTCCTTCAGGCTGATCCAGTAGTCGGCGGCGTGGTCGAGCGTTCCGGCGGCGGAGTCCTCGCCGTACCCGGTGGTGTCGTGCACCTCCAGTACGCAGATGAGCCGGTTGGCCTTGCACTGGGCGATGACGGCGGCCACGTCGTCGGGGCTGTTCCTGCTCCAGCGGAAGCCGTCGGACAGGACGACGCGGACGGTGTTGGCGCCCGTGGCCTTGATGTCGGCCAGCGACTGGGTCTCGCCCGGGTACCAGGTGTGGGCGTGGTTGACCCCGCGCATGATGAAGTCGTTGCCGTTGCCCTCGAGCAGCCGGCCGTCGCTGATGTGGAGACCGGTACCGGTGGGCGCGGAGGAGGCGGCCTGCGCCGGGGCGAGGGCGCCGAGGGCGAGGAACCCGAGGAGGGTCGCCAGGACGGTCAGGACGACGGTGACGGGACTCGTGCGCTGACTTCTGCGCCCAGCGCCTGTCGCTGTGCTTCCTGCCATGTCTCTTGCTGCGCTTCGTGCTGTTCTCACTGCGGCTCCAGGGGGTGAGCGGTTCAGGGGCTGAGCATCGACAGACGTTCGACGGCAGACGTTCAACCGCCTTGTGGGAGCGCTCCCACAATTTGCGCGCTCCCATGAAGCCATTCAGTCAGGGGCACGTCAAGAGATCGGACAGGGTCGGGTACGGGGCGGGGCCCGGGGCGGCGAGGCCCGTCCGGCGCGGCGGCGGACCGGGACAGCGTCCGCGACCAGGTCCCAGGGCCGTTCGGCCCTAACATGCGCGGCATGAACATTCCCTGCCGCGAGCTGACGCCCCAGGACCGTGAACTCATCGACTACGCCAAGCGGATCGTCGACGCCCACACCGATGGCGAGGACGGCGCGCACACCATGGGCGCCGCCGTCAGGGGAGCCGACGGAAAGATCTACGGCGGGATCAACGTCTACCACTTCACGGGCGGCCCGTGCGCCGAACTCGTAGCCCTGGGCCATGCCCGCGCGTCCGGCGCCAGGGAGCTCACGACGATCGTGGCCGTCGGCAACTTCGACCGGGGCGTCTTCGACCCGTGCGGCCGGGACCGCCAGGTGCTCTTCGACTACCACCCGGGCATCAGGGTCATTCTCCCGACGCCGGAGGGCCTGAGGAGCGTACGGATCAAGGACCTCATGCCACTCGCGGGCGGCTGGACCATCGAGGGCGGTGCGCAGCCGTCGGCCTCGACGCAGCCGGAGGAATCCGGGGGCTGGCGACTGGACGGATAGCTCCTCAGGCCTCGTGGCCGTACCGTTCTGCGTACCGGTCTGCGTACCGGCCTGCGTACCGGTCTGCGTACCGGCCTGGCTACCCTGACCGGCATGTCCACGCTCTCCTTCCCCGTCCCCCTCTCCCTCTCTCCGCTCCGGTTCTCCGCGCAGGAGATCACCGATGTCGTGGAGCTCTACGCGACCAACCCGGAGTACGTCCGCGCCGCCGGCGAGTACGACCCCGAGGACATCGGGGCGGACCGGGTCGAGGCCGATCTGCGGGAGGAAGCGGGGACCGATGGCTGCGAGGTACTGCTCGCCCGCGATGACCAGGGACGCCTCGCCGGGATCCTCTGCCTGCTCGACCGCCACCCCACGGACGGCTTCCCGTGGATCGGGCTGCTGATGGTGCACGGCAGCTTCCGCCGCAAGGGCATCGGCCGACGGCTGGCCGGCCTGGTCGAGGAGCGGTACCGCGGCGAGGGCCGGGAGGGCATCCGGCTCGCGGTCCTGGAGAACAACCCCGCAGCCCTCACGTTCTGGAGTGCATTGGGCTGGCAGGAGATCGACCGCCGTGCCGACAGGCAGTTCGGCCGCCCCTGCATCGTCATGCACAAGCAACTGACCTGACGTGCCCGTTCGTGCGACGAGGGCCCCGAGTTGCTGGAATCCCGGTCCGGCTACGATGCGACGCCCCGAGCCATGCTGAACGTTGAGGAGAACCACCTTGTCCGGACAGGTCCACGAAGCTGTCGCCTCGGTGTGGGAACAGATAGAGAAGTGGTACGCAGAACAGGACGCCGCGCACTTCCTGCTGCCCCCCGCAACGGCTGAGGACATCGCCGCGGTCGAATCGGAACTCGGCGTCCCACTGCCTCAGGAGGTCAAGGCCTCCCTGCTGAGGCACAACGGCTCCAGGGACGGCGGCTGGCCGTCCGGCACTCTCCTGTCGTGCACGGCGATCGTCGAGGAGACCGGGGTGTGGCGGGATCTCCTGTCCGACGGATCGTTCGACGACGTGGCGGACTTCCACTCGGACGACGACGGCGTCCAGGCCCTCAAGCCGGGCTGGTGGAACCTCGGCTGGGTCTCCCTGGACGCGGACGGCGGAGGAAACGGAGCCGTACTGGACCTCTCCCCGGGCCCCGGCGGGAAGAGCGGCCAGATCATCGACATGGACCACGAAACCGGCCCGACCGGACCCACGGCACCGGACTTCACCGGCTACCTGAACGACCGGCTGGAGGCGTTGGAGGACTGCGCCGTCATCGACGGCGAGTACGTGGACGCCGAATAGAACCTGCCGTCACCGCCGACGGGCCGCACGGACACCCCGGACCACGGCTGACCGGCTGCCCCTTTGCCGGGCCTTGCCGCGTACGCTCGGATCATGGTGCAAAGCCGGGCAGAAGACGTGGATGGCTACCTCGCCGAGGTTCCCGAGGAACGCAAAGAGGCATTGACCCGGCTGCGCGATCTCTGCCGCGCGGAGCTGCCCGGATTCGCCGAGGTGATGGCGTACGGAATGCCCGCGTACGAGCGCGACGGCATCGGGGAGATCGCCTTCGCGAGCCAGAAGCAGTACATCTCCTTCTATCTGCTGCGCAGTGATGTCCGCGATGCCTTCGCCGACCGGCTGGCCGGCCATGACATGGGGAAGGGCTGCTTGCGTTTCCGTAAGCCGGAAAAGATCGACTTCGTGCTTCTGCGGGATCTGCTGCGGGCCACGGCGGCGGGGCCGGGCACGGTCTGCTGAGGAAGCCCCGGGGCCCGGGGCGTACGAGGTTCCCGGGGGTGCCAGGCCGGTCGGCGGCCGGTCCGGTGGTCAGGGGCCGGTCCGGCGGTCAGGGCCCGCCCGGTGGTCAGCCGACCCTCGCCGGTGCAGCCGGAGGCGCCGAAATGACCGGTCGAAGACACTGCAGGTCCCGTTCATAGACGTCCCCCAGAACGTCTATCACCCGGATCTTGATATCCAGCACGGCCAGATTCTCGAGCGCTTTGGCGCCGAACGCCAGCAACTCCACTCCTTCTCTGCTGTTGTTGCTCATCGGTATGGATCCGCCCGGACCGAGATGCAGCAGGAAGTAGTCGCGATCCCCGTCGAGGCCCAGCGACCCCAGCGAGTCGACGGCCGCGTGCCAGGACATCCAGCCCGCGGGGATGGCTGCCCGTTGCGGACACGCCGGGGATGCCTGTATCCGGTAGGCCACGGACTGGACCACCGATCTCCCGCCACCCGCGTTGATCAGGGAGACGGTGCGCAGCGAGTTGGCGAGTTCGCTGCTGCGGCCCTTGAACGCGGACCAGCTCAGGGCGGGCTGCATGGTCTGTGAGAGCTGAGTCCGGGTCAGAACGATGCCGGTCAGCAGAGCGACTATGGCCGCGCACGTCGAAGCGTCGAGCACCGTGAACCGCCAGGGCCAGTCGTCACGTACACCGGCGTTCAGATTGGACTTGACGATCTCCCAGGACAGATTGCCCAGGGCGAAGACGAGCAGCGCCCTGGGCCACCGTAAGGTCTTGCCGCTGGTAGAGATCCGCCGCTGCTCCCACCGTGACTCCTCCACACGCCCTCCCACGTCTTCGTTCCCCCGTGTTGCCCGCACGCGCCTGCTCTCACCATGCAGCGCACCCGGGCAGGGGGCAACAGTGCGTGGAGCGCCGGGCGGAGGGCGGCCGGAGCCGAAATCCCGCACAGGCCCATCCACACAACCGCGAGAAGTCAGGAGAGACCGATGACTGCCACCATCCGCCCCGCCGACCGGAGCGACATCCCGGCCCTGGCCGATCTGATCGAGGAGATCGAGCGCTTCTACGGTGCCACCGAGATCCAGCCGCCCGACGAACGCCGAACCCAGATCGAGGAAGCCCTCTTCGGCTCCCCGCCCCTGGCCGCCGCCCTTGTGGTCGAGGACGAGAACGGCACCCTGGCCGGCCTGGCCGCGTACTCATTCCTCTGGCCGGCGACGGGAACCACGCACTCCCTGTTCCTCAAGGAGCTCTATCTCAGGGAAACACTCCGCCAACAGGGCGTAGGCGCCCGCCTGATGGCAGAACTCCACGCCATCGCCGCGGCCCGCCCCCGATGCAGCCGGATGGAGTGGATGACGGACCGGAGCAACCCGGCGGCGCGGACCTTCTACGAGTCGCTGGGGTTCGCGGAGTTGGACGGGAAGATCGTGTACCGGGTTGGTGCTTCGGCGGGGTGAGGGGGAGACACCTCCTGTTGAGCGCCGCCGTGACCCCGTGACCCGTACTCATGTCATCCAGGGAGTTGCATGACACGCACGGCCCACCACGCCCCGCCCTCGCAGACAAAGAAGTCACGCAGCGATCGGGCGACAGCCCCGTGGCACTCGATTGTGCTCCGGGACCTCCGATACAGCGCCAGGTGTCTGTCCGACGCCCGCTGCCAGTCCCGGCGACCGTGGCCCGACGCGGTCGGACGCCGGGTCGACGTCTACTGCTTCCCTCGCCACAACCGGGACCATTCCGTCACGCAATGGTCGGCACAGGCGGAGCGGCGAGCCCGTCAGCGGTTCCGTGCCCAGGCAACAGCCATCCGCCGGCTGGCGAACGCGTCCATGACGACGCTCGCTCCCGAAGAGGCAGACACGATCGATGTACCTCCGGCGCGCCACCGTCACAGCGCGATCTGGCTGGCGTGACGGCGGGGCCGGGCCCGGTAGCGGGGTCTCCGCCGCTGGCTCGGGCCTATTCAGTCCGTACGACCAAGGCGAACGACGTGTGTACTCGCCGGAACGACTGATGGCCGCTCCGTCCGGTGTGGCTCATGCAGGCGACGTCGATTGTCGATGAGTCTGTTGACGGCGTCGCCTCCCAATCGCACCACAGGCACGAAGCTTCAAAGGTGACCTCGGTATCAGGTTGCTCTGTGATCCGGTGCATGACGTACCTGTACACGGAACGCACGATCCCGCTCATCCCGGCGTCTCAGCACGGTGACGACCGATCTCAACGTTGATGTCGACAACCTTCGACCAGTCCCCTACTCGTACAGCTTCTGTTCGTTCCTTCGCCAAAGCGCCGCACACATCGCAGTTCCCCTCGGGATCCGGCGACAGTGCAGAGGCCATGACATGAGCCGGTGGCGCCGTCACCTTCTTCTCATCGTTCATGAAACGAGACGCTAGAAAACGGAAGTCGGAGAGCACCACCCGATGTTCTCGAATGTTCTCCCGCATCGTTGGAATGTTCTCGTGTGGTCCCAAATATCGTCATGAAACCTGCCCCCGCGGGCGGTATCGCCAGGGATGATGATGCGACTGGCGGCAACACCCCTGAACTGAAGGGACGTGGGAACGTGGCTCGAAGCCTCCGCTTCAATGGGACCGGCTCTGGGGGCGGCGGGTGCCCCTCCGTGCATGAGGACTTGAACACTGGAGAGGTCATCGTGCACGGCCCACCGCTCACCGATCCCCAAGACGTTTCCCAACTACAGCACTTGAGCGCTGGCGAAGTGCCGATCGTGGTGCCTCGTGATCTGCTGGTCGACTTCGCACCCAAGACTCCACGCACCCCTCGCATCATTGACCTTGAGGCGTTCGGGCAGCTGTTCCAGACGTTTGAGCACACTGCCTGGCGACTTGAGACGCGACGCAGGTTCGCATCCGATGAGGCCAGTGACACGTATGCCCAATTCTTGTCCGGAGATCCCGTCGAGTGGGACTACGACGATGACTGGTGCCGTAACGTCCGTGCACAGACGGATCGGGGAGCGCGGTTCGAGCGGGTCCGCGTCGTCGACGATCCGCCAACTCCCGGTCAACTGTTTCTGCTGGACAACGCGAAGCGCAACTGCGCCATGGGTGAGGACATTCGCAATCTATGGCGCTCGGATGGAAGACAACTCCAGCTACCTGAAGAGGACTTCTGGATCTTTGACTCTCGCCTGGTAGCTCTTCTCAACTTCAGTGACGACGACGTCCTTGTTGACGTAGAACTGATCACAGAGCCGGCAGCGGTCAACCGGTACGCCCAGGCGCGGGACGCAGCTTGGCACTACGCGATCCGATACGACGTGTTCGCTGCAAACCTCTGACCCCATAGAGCAGTTAGCGTGTAGCAGGTGAGCACAGACTTCCAGAAAGCGCGGGACGCCCTCGGCGCACGGCTTCGAGAGCTTCGCATCTCGGGGCCTGCGGGGCGCCTCACCGGCCCGCAGTTGAGTGAACGGCTCGGCTGGCCGCACTCAAAGATCTACAAGCTGGAGAACGGGCGGCAGACCGCCACCGCCGAGGACCTCAGTGCATGGGCGGAGGCGACGGGGCAACCAGCAACGGCTGAGGAGCTGCACTCGCGCCTTAAGGGCCTTGAGTCCCATGTTCGTTCATGGCGACGCCAACTTGCCGCGGGTCACCGCCCGGTCCAGGACGCAATCACGACCGAGCACGCCCGGACCTCCACCCTGCGCATCTGGGAGAACAGTCTCGTTCCAGGCATGGTTCAAACTCCAGACTATGCCCGTGCCGTATTCACCAGACACGCTCAGTTGATGCGCTCACCCAAGGACACCGAAGAGGCGGTACGGGTTCGGGTGCGACGCCAGGAGGCCCTATACGACACGGCGAAGCGGCATCGCATCATCATGTGGGAGGGGGCCTTGCGCTCCCTTGTCTGCTCGCCTCAGGTGCTGGCTGCGCAACTCGACCGCCTCGTCAGCATGATCGGTCTGGACACTGTGGAACTGGGCATTGTTCCGTTCGTAGCACCACTCAAGATCTACCCAGCGAACGGATTCTGGCTCTACGACGAACGGCTGGCCGTCGTAGAGGACTGGCACGCGGAACTCTGGATAGACGACACCGACAGCATTGCCGTCTATCTACGCACGTGGAACTCGTTGCGCGACTCGGCCGTATTTGGTGTCGAGGCACAGCGTGTTATCACTGACGCTCAGCGCAGCCTCAGTGCCAGCTGATCAAGGTTCCCTCTGCGGGCGGAAGTTGGTTACAAACTCTCCCCACGCGTTGGCTTGCACGATAATGTGCGGCCCTCGCGGGCGCTTCGAGTCTCGTACGCCGACCGAGGCGCCCAGCCGCGCGATCTCAACACACTCAGTCCCGCTGCCCCCGCTGTACGACGACTTGAGCCACCGGATGCCATCGTGATCCATCAGAGCTCCTCGTGGACTCGGTTCAACAGCGCGGCAGACGACTGGAGGTCCAGCGCCTGCGCGCGCAGGTACTCGAACGCCAATTTATAGCGTTGGAGTTCCTGCGGCTTCTCCATGAACAAGCCTCCGCCGATGATGTCTACGTAGACCACGTCGAGTTCGGGTGTCGAGCCACCAAGGATGACGAAGCTGCCCACGGCGGCGGCGTGCGCGCCGGATGCGAACGGCAGGATCTGCACGGTGATGTGCGGCTGCGCTGAGGCTGTGACCAGGTGTTCCAGTTGGTCGCGCATGACGTTGCGCCCTCCAACCGTCCGCCGGATGACTGCCTCGTCGATCACCGCCCAGAGGTGGGGAGGCTCATCGCGTGCGAGGAGCTCCTGCCTCTTCATTCGGATGTCAACCATGTGATTGATCTCTTGATCGGTGCACCTTATCTCAGAGGCACGATGAACTGCCTCTGCGTAGGCGCGAGTTTGGAGCAATCCCGGAACGTACATGCAGGCGTAGTGTCCCTCGCTCACCACCTCGTCTTCGAGGGTCAGCATGAGGTTCATGGACTCGGGGATTGGGTCGGCGAGTGAGCGCCACCAGCCCTGGATTCGGGCGCCCTTGGCTAGCTCGACGAGTGACTGTCGCTCCTGGTCGGATGCGCCGTACTCGCGGCATAGAGCGTCTACGGCCGGCCACTTGACCGTGCCTTCCTTCGTTTCATACCGGCTCAGTGTGGCTTTGGAGATGCCGACCCGGGCGCCTGCTTCTTCAAGTGTGAGGCCCGTCGCGTCGCGGAGACGCCGCAGGTCGGCCCCGAGCTGACGTCTACGAGTGGTGGGTCCAGGTGGCATGTCTTCGGCCCTTCGAGTCGGTCTCCGAGAGAGTGCACGGTGTCGAGTTTCCCAGGCAAGGCGGCGCACGCCGGGGGCGCGCACCAGTCCTGCGTACTTCCGCTCAACACCCATGAGAGTTCCATTTTGAGAGTTTCACTGCCACGTTATGAGGTGAGGCGGGAGCGCTGGGTGACCGTCAGGCGTGGGAAGGGTGATGGGCGTGGGTGGGTGTCGCTTCGGCGTCGAGCGCAAGAAGTGGGAGCTTCCGTTCCTGGCAGAGGCGCAGGGGCTTGCCGGCCTGCGTCGATTGATGCGGCTCCACCTTGAGCTCTGGGGGCTCTCTGCGGTGGTTCACGCAGCTCAGGTCTGCGTAACTGAGCTCGCGGCCAACGTTATTGAGCACGTAGGGGTCGGGGCGCCGTCTTGCCTGGCGGTGAGTATGAACGGGAGTCATCTGCGAATCGAGGTAACTGACTCTGACGGTCAAGGGCTTCCTACGCTGGTCAAAGCATCTGGCCTGGCGGAGCGAGGGCGAGGGATGGCCCTGGTGGACGGAGTCGCCGCTCGGTGGGGAGTGATCCTTCGCGGCACCTCTAAGGTCACGTGGTGTGAACTCGCGACTGGGCTGCACTCTTCTGATGGTCATGTGGAGGGAGCGCAGGTGGCGAAGGCTGAAGCGCTTCTCGGGCTATGTGGGCTTGGTGTGCGCGCCGTGTCATCACGCCATGAACGGATGACCGTAACCGAGGCTGCGGAAGTGGCGACGGCTCTTATCGCCGACTTGCTGCTCTGGTTGAGGGCTCACGGCTTTGACGTCGATGAAGTGCTTGACCGTGCGCAGCTCCATTTTGAAGCTGAAGTTGAAGCAGAAGTTGGGGAAGTGCTGTAGCTCGCCGGATGGCGCTCGGCTAGTTTGGGGCACCTGTCGGCGAGAATGAGCCATGATCAGTCAGAAGCTTTGATCGACCACGAGGATTCGGCAGCATGTTCGCATGTCGCCTTCGAAGCCCATCTACTTTGGTCCGCCTCCCCTTGTGGCTGAAGGGCAGTGGTTCCGTACACACGATGCCCTCTACGCCGCTGACGTGCACAGGTTTCGAGGGCGGGGTATCTCTGGCACGTCACACGAGGGGGTCGACTCCATCGTTGCGAGTGGTGGTTATGCCGGTGATGAGGATCTAGGTGACGTCATTGTCTATACGGCAATGGGCGGGGACCCTGATGAGAACGGATTCATCACCGCCGATCAGTCGCTGACCGGTGTCAACGAGGGGATGTTGATTAACTATCGGGAGGGCTTGCCCATTCGATACGTGCGGGGTTTGGGGATAAGGAGAGGTAAGGCGACCGAAGGGTACAAATACCGCGGCCTCTACCTTGTTGAGGACTACTGGAGCGTGCTAACTGATCGTGGGCACCTCATGTGGCAGTTCCGGCTAGCGAAGGCCGTGGCCGGCGAGCGTTGGGATGCAGATGATGTGGGCGAGGCCGTTGTAGAGGACGTCGTGACGCCACTGGAGCGGGCGGCTGCGAGGTACGTGAGTACCCAGCGGCGTGTGCGCAACACTGTCGAGGCGCGAGCCATAAAGTCTCTCTACGACAACACATGTCAGATGTGCCGTATACCAGTGGTGGTGGACATCAACGGTGCGCGGTATAGCGAGGGAGCGCACATACATGCACTCGGTAGACCACACCGCGGCCGTGATGTACGAAGTAATATTCTATGCCTCTGTCCGAACTGTCACGTTCTGTTCGACAATGGGGCGCGCCTCATTACTGACGACTTCAAGGTCGTGGACGCTCTCAGTCGGGCAGTGATAGGCGATCTATATGTGGAACCTGGTCATCGGATAGATCCTGAATGTGTGCAGCAGCATCGCACCCGGTGGGCGGATCGATCTCAAGGTCTATAGAGTAAAGGTTATCCCACGGCAATGGAGGAGTATGTCCAGACGTCTGCCGTCATCTCGTGACGGAGTCGCCAGACGATCCCCATGGGTTTACTGCCCTTGTGCTGGACGTACTCAGCAGGACCCAAAAGGATCCAGGGCTGCGGGCCACCGATGTCGGTCTTCTTGTAGCGACGCACGAAGAGCAGCACGTGAGAGCCGTCCTCCTTATGGGTCCGGTAGCGGATGCCTGTTGGGGAAGATTCTGACGTCTGGTTCTGGGACTCCCAGTGGAACTCAAACTCGTTCAAGGCGTAGTCCTTGTAGCGAGTCTCTGGGGAGAAGTCCTTTTCGTCCTTCTCGAGAGTGATGAGAAGGGCATCAGTCTGGATGCTCTCGCACCACTTCACGCCTTCCCGGAAGTGCCCAGGCATGAAGCCATTCACGGTGGACTGGCCCAGCGCGGGGAGGATCTCTTCGCGGCTGTACGAGGCGTGTACTGCCAGTGGGAGATTGTCGTGCGCACCGAATAGCGGAAGAGGGAGGTGGTCGGCCAGGTTGAGGACGTGGGCCAGAACCTGGCGGACCTCGTCTCGAAAGGCGTGCTGTACGCGGAGGGTGTCGAAACCTTCCTGGTAGTTCGTGAAATCGCCACCCAAGGGCCAGAGCGAGAAGAAGAACATGCGGGCGTACGCCTGTTCCTGGTCATTCAGTTGGTCGTACGTGGGGGCGTCGTCGATGAGGAGCTTGGTGTACGCCGCGACGCGTGCTGGGTCGTCGACATGGAGGAACGCCGATACGCGCTTCAAGAGTGCTGCCTCGCCGTTGGGAGCGGTCGGATCGAGGAGCTTGGCACGGCGGAGAAGTCCCGTCCAAGAGTTTCCACTGCCTCGATAGAGCTCCTTGAGCTCACGGCCGCTCTCCTTGAGGTAGTCCGCGAGCCGCGGTTCCGCGTAGGCCGCGACCTCGCGGGCGAGCTGGATTACGTTGACGCCGATCTGGTTGCGGATGTTGTCGAGGATCAAAGCCTTGGCCTTCGTCTCAAGGATGATCTGGCAGCCAGACGGCAACTGGGGGAAGTCGTCCTCGATGTTGGCGAGGAGACGGTTTCGTGTCAGGTTGGTCAGGGCGCGGAACTGCTCCTCGAACCGGAACTCCTTGCGGTGCTGACCGATGAAGTCGAGGACGGTGAGGACTGACTTGTTCTCGGTGCGGCGCAGCCCACGTCCCAGTTGTTGAAGGAACACCGTGGCGCTTGAGGTCGGCCGCAGGAGAATGAGCGTGTCGACATCAGGGATGTCGAGTCCTTCATTGAACAGGTCGACAGAGAAGATGACTTGGAGCGTCCCCAAACGAAGCTCATCGAGCGCTTCCTTGCGCTCGTGCTTGGGTGTCTCGCCGGAGAGCGCCACGGCGTTGAGGCCGGCACGTCGGAAGAAGTCAGCCATGAACTGGGCGTGTGCCACTGAGACGCAGAAGCCTAGCGCCCGCATGACTCCAGGGTCGGTGACCTTGTCCTTCACTGCTTTGACTACGAGCCTGGCCCGGGCATCGTTACCGGTGAACAGGTTACTGAGAGCGCTCGTGTCGTATGCTCCCCGCTTCCAGGTCAGGGTGCTCAGGTCGGTGTTGTCGGTGACGCCGAAGTAGTGGAACGGGCTCAGCAGCTCGTTCTCTAGTGCCTCCCAGAGCCGCAGCTCGGCAGCGATCCGGCCGTCAAAGAACTCATCCTGGATGTTCAGCCCGTCCATCCGCTCGGGGGTGGCCGTGAGGCCGAGTAGCTCCTCCGGGGTGAAGTGGTCCACGATCCTTCGGTAGGTCTTTGACGTGCCGTGGTGGAACTCATCGATCACGATGACGTCGAAGTGATTTCGAGCCAGGCGCTCCAGGGCGCGCGCGTTGAGTGACTGAACGCTCGCGAAGACGTGGTTCCATTCCTCGGGCATCTCTCCGCCGTAGAAGAGCTCGCCGAAGTTCGCATCGACCAGAACGTTCTGGTACACCCGCAGGGACTGCTCCAGGATCTCTTTGCGATGGGCCACGAAGAGCAGACGGGGGTCCCGGCCAAGCTTCTGTCGCAAGTGCTTGTAGTCCAGGGCTGCCATCACCGTCTTGCCTGTGCCGGTGGCTGCGACGAGCAGGTTGCGGTTCCGCTCGTGAACGGTGCGCTCGACTTCAAGGCGTTCTAGCATGTCGCGCTGGTGTGGATATGGGCGGACTTCAAGTCCGGAGAGTGTGATGATGTTGCGGGCCTGCTGGCCGGAGGGACTACCAGCGTGAGAGAGCGCCTCATCCAATCGTTGCGCGTCGCTGTCGGGGTTGTACGACTCGAAGGAGCGCTCGCTCCAGTAGGCGTCGAAGGTTGCCTCGAACTTGCGCAGGACCGATGGGGTGGCGATCGACGAAAGCCGTACGTTCCATTCGAGACCATCGAGGAGCGCGGCTTTCGAGAGGTTGGAGCTGCCGACGTACGCAGTGTCGAAGCCACTGTTCCGACGGAAGAGCCACGCTTTGGCGTGCAGGCGAGTCGAGCGGAGCTCGTAGTTCACCTTCACTTCAGCGCCGAATTCACGAACGAGCCGGTCGAGTGCGCGACGCTCCGTGGCACCGATGTACGTGGTCGTGAGAACCCTGATGGGGACGCCGCGATCCCGGGCAGACGTCAGCGACTGCTCGAGTACCCGCAGGCCATGCCACTTCACGAAGGCGCAGAGCAGGTCCACACGGTCGGCCGTTGCCAGTTCCCTTCGAATCTCAAATCCCAAGCTCGGATCCTCAGGCGAGTTGGTGATGAGCGCAGTCTCTGAGAGAGGTGTGGCAGGCCGGATGGCGTAGACGCCGGGCGCTTCCTGCTCTGCAACGGCGAGGAGCTGTCGAGGCCCGTCGATGACCGCGTCGACCCATTCAGCGGCGCCGTCAATGGTGTTGAGGGATTCGAGGATGTGGTTGGCGGCTACGACCTGTTCCGCCGGTTTGAGGCTTTGAAGTACCTGACGCACGGTGCTGGCGATGTGGCGAGACAGAACGTGTGGCGTCGACTCGGTGCCCACGGCGCCGTCGATCGCGTGCCAACCCGCTGAGCTGAGCTGCTTCATTTGCTCTTCGAGGCGCCGGGTGATCAGCGTCTCGTACAGGCCGGCAACGGGCGCCGCTCCCTCTGAAGCATGGCTAGGCATGGCCAAGTCCCCCTCATCGCGACACTTATGTACGCAGTTGTATCAAGGGAAACTGACAAACCCTGATTGCATGGCAGGGGCATCCCCCGCCCCGCCGAACCCCGCCCGGTAGTCCGGGGATCGAGACCCGGCTTCAGTGCCGGCGGCCGTAGCCAGGCCCGAGCCCCGGACCGCGGGTCCCTCTTGGCTCGCGGGTCCCCGGCCCTCGGGTCCCCGGCTCGCGGGTCCCCGATCCGCCGGTCCCTGGCCCGCCGATCCCCGGCTCGCCGAACCATGCCCGGCATTCCGGCCGGTTCGGCCGGACGGCGAGCAGGATCGCCGGGGGGAGCCAGATCAGGCTCAGGATGAACGGCAGGAACATCAGCAGCACCACGGTGAAGGCCAGGACCACCCTGCCGTAGGCGATGGCTGAATTACGTACGGCGGGGAGGCGGGTCGGGAACTTGAGGGCGGTGATGATGCCCCAGGCCGCCCCCGCCATGATGAGGATGCCGACGAAGACGACCGTGCCCGAGTACGTCTCGCCCGGGGTCGGCGCGTCGGGGCCGTCCCAGGTGGACGTGGCGATGGCGGCGCTGTTGGTTACCAGGGCCAGGCCGAGGACCGCCTGGATACCGCCGACGATCATCATGAGCGTGCGCAGGCCGCTGACCGCAGCGGGCATCTGGCCGCCGGCAGGGGACGGGCCGTGACCGGGTCCGCCGAATCCGTCCGGTCCACCGGAGCCGGGCGGGCCCGAGGGGCGGGGCGGTATGCCGGGACCCGGGATTCCGTGAGCCCAAGAGCGTTGGGGTGGAGGGCGGTTGTCCGGGGTGGCTGGGTCGTTCGTGCTCATCCGGTGGCCTTCCCCGAAGCGGGTCCATTGTTCAGGAGGCCATGCTCGGGGGGCGGGGCTTGCTTGGCCAGAGGTAAGTCAGCCATGTCCGGCCGCATTACGTCGGTGTGGGTGTGGGTGTGGGTGCGGGTGCGGCTGTCGGCGTCTCGGCCGGGAGATGCCGTACGTATCCCACCCCCCGCTTCCCGCTCAGCACCAACTCCTCGCCCGTGAGGACGAATCCCATCCGTGTCAGCACCGCGCGTGAGGCGGTGTTCGTGAGGGCGGCCGCCGCGCGCACCGTCGTCAGGCCGTACGTCCTTTCGCACGCCTTGAGGATCTGGCGGACCGCCTCCGTCGCCAGACCCCGGCCCGTGGCCTTCTCGGCCAGGCGGAAGCCCAGATCGGCCGAGCCGTCCGCCACGTTCACCACGTTGAACCGGCCCAGGATCTCGCCGTCCTCCGCCACCAGCACGTGGAAGTGGCAGGCGCCCGTTTCCTGTTCGGCCAGGAGCGCCGCGTGGCGGGCGGCGAAGTCGGTGAAGTAGTCGTCGCCGCGGTCCGGCACCGAGGCGGCGAAGAACGCGCGGTTCTCCCGCTCGAACGCGAGGAGGGCCGGGGCGTGGTCGGGGCGCAGGCGCTGGAGTTGGATTTCGGGCATGGCGGCAGGGTACGCAGGGCCGGGCGGGCGGGGACACGGATTAATCGGGGCGGGCGCGCTCCCCGCCCCGCCGAAAGCCCCGAAGCCGTGCTACGCCGCAGCGCCCCCGTGGCAGTCCCGGTACGAGCGCTCCGTGCCGCACCAGCACGCCGCGCTTCTCGCCGGGGGCCACGGGACCGCGCGGCCCCGGGCTGCCAGGGTCGTGGCGTACTGGGGGAGCAGGTTCGCGTCGGCCGGGGAGGCGGCCTCGGAGGCGGCGAACGCCTCGTACGACGGGACCGTGCCCGTCACGATGCCGAGGTTCGGGGTGCCCGTCGTGTGCAGGTCGCGCAGGGCCGCCTCCAGACGGGCCAGGTGGTCCGGGTGCGAGGCGTACTCGCTGCCGAGGCCCGGGTAGGCGGTGAGCAGTTCGCGGAGTTCGGGCTCCGGCCAGTGCAGCACCGCCACCGGGAACGGGCGGGACAGGGCCGTGCGGTACGTGCCCAGTTCGGCGCGCAGCCGGGTGATCTCGGCCCGCAGCTCGCCCGGGTCCGAGGAGCCCAGCGCCCACAGCCGCTTCGGGTCGTGGAGCTCGTCCAGCGGGACGGCCGCCGTGTGCAGGGCGTCGGCCAGTTCGTCCCAGGCGTCGTGCGTGACACCCCTCAGGCGGCGCACCCGGTGGCGGCCGGTCAGCAGTGACTGGGTGGCGTACGGGACTTCCTCGCCCGGAGCGATGAGCAGGGTCAGGGCCGTGGAGAAGAAGTCGTGGGCCGCCTCGAGCTCGTCGTGGGCCTCCAGCGTCTCGGCCGCGATCTCCCAGGGGGCCGCCTCCAGCGGGCCCGCCGCGCGGATCCCGTCGATGATGGCGCGGGCCTCGGCCTCGTGGCCGTACTCCCACAGGTTGGCGGCGTTGAGCGCCTTGACCAGGTGGGGGTGTTCGGTGTCGGGGTCGCTGAGCAGTTCGTCGTAGAGCGTGGTGGCGCGGGCGCGGTCGCCGGCGAGTTCCAGATGGGCCGCCGCCTGGAGGAGCAGCGGCTCGTGGTCCTCGGGGTACTGCGCCGCGGTGCGCAGCAGGCGCTCGGCTTCGGTGGTGTGGTCGGCAGGCGTGTCGGGGCGCATGAACCACACCGTACTGCTGTACGGCCGCGGGACGGAGGCTTGTTCCCGCTCTGGAGAGTTACGGGGCTTGGCCCTATCGTGCGGGCCGTGGCCAAGCGGATACCGGTGGTGGTGCAGTACGACCCGCGCGGCAGGCGGCTGGCCGCGCGCGGGCTGTGGACGGGTGCGGAGCTGGTGATGACCCTCGGAGTCGTCCTGCTGCTGCTCGTCGCCCATCAGCTGTGGTGGACCAACCGCCAGGCCCGCGCCGAGGCCTCCCACACCGTGCAGTCCCTCCAGCGGGACTGGGACGAGCCCGAGGGGGCGGGGGCGGAGGCGGTGGACCCGCCCCCGGCGCAGGCGTCACCGGATCCGGCGGACGACAGCCCCGCCGTCGGGGCCCAGGACAAGGAAGACTCCGGCGGGGCGCCCCGCCGGTCCCAGGCGTACGCCGTCATCCGTATCCCGCGCATCGGGCTGACCGCGCCCGTCGCCCAGGGCATCAGCAGGAGCGGCGTCCTGGACAAGGGGTACGTCGGCCACTACCCCGGCACCGCGCAGCCCGGCGGCTCCGGGAACTTCGCGCTCGCCGGGCACCGCAACACGCACGGCGAGCCGTTCCGCTACATCAACCGGCTGCGGTCCGGCGACCGGATCACCGTCGAGACCCGGGACGCCGTCTACACGTACACCGTCGACAAGACCCTCGCCCGGACCGTGCCGGGCGACGGCGGCGTCGTGGCCGCCGTGCCGCGCAGCAACATCAAGCCGTACGTGGGCTACCGGGCGGCCGGGTCCTACGTGACGCTGACCACGTGCACGCCGGAGTTCACCTCCCGCTACCGGCTCGTGGTGTGGGGGAAGCTGACGGATGTGCGGGGGAGATAGCGGGGGAGACCGCGGTGGTCAGCGGTTGGGGGAGGGCAGCGTCTAAGGTTCTCTGACGTGCTCAGACGACGTCCGCAGTTGTTGTGGTTGCTGGTTCCCTACGTGCTGTACCTGGGAGCGCTGCCGTTCGTGAACCGGGTCCGTCCCTTGGTGTTCGGGCTGCCCTTCCTCTTCTTCTGGCTGCTCGGGGCGACGGTGCTGACCCCCGTCGCCGTATGGCTGACCCGGCGGGGTGACCGCCGGTGAACGCCGCCGTCGCGACCTCCGTCTTCGGGGTCTTCATGGTCGCCACCGTCGCCCTCGGACTGTTCGCCGTACGCGGCCGGCGCGGGGGAGAGGGCGGCGGGCTCGCCGAATGGTCGGTGGGCGGGCGCAGTCTCGGCACCGTCTTCATCTGGGTGCTGATGGCCGGCGAGGGCTACACCAGCTTCAGCTACCTCGGCGCCGCGGGCTGGGGCTACAACTACGGGGCGCCGGTCCTGTACGTCGTCGCCTACATGTCCTGCGGATACGCCGTCGGCTATGTCGTCGGGCCGATGCTCTGGGCGTACGCGCGCAGGCACGGACTCGTCGGGATCACCGACATGGTGGCCCACCGCTTCGGCCGGCCCTGGCTCGGGGCGCTCGTCGCCGTCCTGGCGACCGTGTTCCTGCTCCCCTACATCCAGCTCCAGATCACCGGCATGGGCGTCGTCGTCTCGACGATCTCCTACGGCGCGATCAGCCTGGACTGGGCCTACTTCATCGCCTTCGCCGTCACCACCGGCTTCGTCGTCGTGAGCGGGCTGCGCGGCTCCGCGTGGGTGTCCGTCCTGAAGGACGTGATGGTGATCGCCACGCTCGGCTTCCTCGCCGTCTACGTACCCATGCACTACTTCGACGGCTACGGGCCCTTCCTCGACCGGCTCGTCACCGAGAAGAGCGAGTGGCTGACCTTCCCCGGGCACGGGGACAGCGGGCTCGGACAGGCCTGGTTCATCACCACCTCCTTCCTCAACTCGCTCACCGTCGTGATCTTCCCGACGACCGTCGCCGGCTACCTCGGCGCCAAGAACGCCGACGTCCTGCGGCGCAACGCCATGTGGCTCCCCGCCTACAACGTGCTGCTCTTCGTCCCCATGCTGCTCGGCATGGCGGCGCTCTTCGTCGTGCCGGGGCTCGTCGGGGCCGAGTCCAACCTGGCGCTCTTCAAGCTGGTCGTGGACTCGCTGCCGGCCTGGTCGGTCGGGATCATCGGCGTCGCCGCCGCCCTGTCCTCCATCGTGCCGATGGCCGTCTTCATGCTGGTCATCGGCACCATGTGGGGCCGCAGCGTGCTCTCGCTCGTACCCCGCTGGGAACAGCGGCAGAAGGGCGCGGCACAGGTCGTCGTGGTGATCGCCGGGAGCCTGGCCCTGCTGCTCACGTACACCGCGCCGAACACCCTCGTACGGCTCTCGCTGATCTCGTACGAAGGGATGGCGCAGCTGCTCCCCATGGTCCTGCTGGGACTGATGTGGCGGCGGCTGACGCTGCTCGGGGCGCTGAGCGGGCTGGCCGTGGGGGTGGGGGTGGTGTGCGGGTTCGTGTTCACGGAGAACGATCCGGTGTGGGGCGTGAACGCGGGCATCGTCGCGCTCGGCGCCAATCTGGCCGTCGCGCTGGCGGTGACGTACGCAGGGCCGCGCGAGACCGACGAGCGGCCGGACGAGGAAGTGCTCGCCCGGGACGAGCTCGAGGACGAGGCGCCGGTTCCGGTGGGGTGAGCAGGCTCATCGTCCGGGCCGGCTGCCCCCGGAAGCCCATCGTGTATAACGGTTAACGGTTGAAGTGCCGCGCGGGACCACGCGGCCGCAGGAGATACGGAAGGGGGAGGAACCATGGACGCACGCCCCGTGAACCGCATGCGCGGTGCCCTCGCCCGGGTCCTGAGGCCCGCCGGACTGCTCCTCTTCTTCCTCACCGAGGTCCTCCTCGCCGAGGGCGGCAGCCTCTCCGCCGCCGTCGCGCTCGCCGCCACCGCGGCCGCCGGGACCGCACTCGTCGCCTGCTCGGTCATCAGCGCCCGCTGCGCCGCCCCGGTGCCCCGCACCCGGGTCCGCACCGCCATGCGCGACCGGGAGAAACGCACCGCGTTCCTGCCCCAGCGGGACCCGGACGCCAAGGGGCGCCGGCGCCCCCGAGCCCCCGGCCGTGCCCTCCTGACGGCCGCGTAGGGCTCCCCTCCTTCCTTTCCGTTTCTTGTACGTGTACGTACGCCGTGAGCGCGTGCGCGTACGAGGGCGCCCCGCGCGGACCGTCATGCCGAAGCCGATCCACTTCCCGGCACGACGAGACCCACGGAGGGCTCATCCATGTCCGCCTTCATGTCCGCATTCGCCAGCCTGGTCGGCGCCTTCGCCGATCTGCTCCACCCGCTGTTCCAGGGCGCGTCCACTGCCGCCGCGATCGTCCTGTTCACCGCGCTCGTACGGCTCGCCGTGCACCCCCTTTCGCGGGCTGCCGCGCGCGGGCAGAAGGCGCAGCGCCGGCTCCAGCCGCAGATCGCCGAACTGCGCAAGAAGCACAAGAAGAACCCCGAGCGGATGCAGAAGGCGCTCATGGAGCTGCACAAGGAGGAGAAGGTCTCGCCGCTCTCCGGCTGCCTGCCGAGCCTGCTGCAGATGCCGGCCTTCTTCCTGCTCTACCACCTCTTCTCCAGCCAGAAGATCGGCAACGAGGCCAACGAACTCCTCGGCCACCAGCTCTTCGGCGCCCCGCTCGGTGAGCGCTGGCGCGACGCGATCGCGGACGGCGGGATGTTCGGGGCGCAGGGGATCGTGTACCTGGGGCTGTTCGCGATCGTCGCCGCCGTCGCCACGTTCAACTACGGGCGGACCAAGCGCCAGATGGCCGCCAACCCCGTCACCCCGGCCACCGGTCCCGACGGACAGCCGGTTCCGGGCATGGGGGCGATGGCCAAGGTGATGCCGTTGATGTCGTTCTTCACGCTCTTCACCGTCGCCTTCGTGCCGCTGGCCGCCGCTCTGTACGTCGTCACGAGCACCACCTGGACCGCGATCGAGCGGGCCTACCTGTACCGCGACATGCCGGCCGCGGGCGCCGCCATGGCCACGGCGGCGTAATCGAGGACGCGAGTGCGCCGGTCCAGTGTGTGAACAGGGTCTTGCGGAGTGATCGGATGTCTTGGAGGATCGGACAAGCCTGCGATGGCCGCAACCCATCCGACGGGCCCGATCTCGACCAAGGGGAGTAAGACCGTTGAAGCTGCTTCGTGTGGGTACGGCAGGCGCGGAACGACCGGCGCTGCTGGACGAGGACGGAACCCTGCGTGACCTGTCGGGGATCGTCTCCGACATCGACAGCGCGCTGCTCGCCGACGAGGACGCGCTCGCCCGGGTGCGGGCCGCCGCGGCCGCGTCCGGGGAGCTGCCCGCGCTCGACGCCGAGGGGCTGCGGGTGGGTCCGCCGCTCGCCCGGATCGGCAAGATCGTGTGCATCGGGCTGAACTACCACGACCACGCCGCGGAGACCGGCGCCGAGATCCCGGGCGAGCCGATCCTCTTCTTCAAGGCGCCGGACACGGTCGTCGGGCCCGAGGACACGGTGCTCGTGCCGCGCGGCAGCGTGAAGACCGACTGGGAGGTCGAGCTCGCGGTCGTCATCGGGCGCACCGCCCGCTACCTGGACTCCGCGGAGGAGGGGCTCGCGCACGTCGCCGGATACGCGGTGGCGCACGACGTCTCCGAGCGCGAGTTCCAGATCGAGCGCGGCGGTACGTGGGACAAGGGCAAGAACTGCGAGACGTTCAACCCGCTCGGCCCCTGGCTGGTGACGGCCGAGGAGGTGGCCGACCCGCAGGCCCTGCCGATGAAGCTCTGGGTCAACGGTGAGCTGAAGCAGGACGGTACGACGGCCGACCAGATCTTCCCGGTCGGCGAGGTCGTGCGCTACCTGAGCCAGTTCATGACGCTCTACCCCGGTGACGTGATCAACACCGGGACGCCGGCGGGTGTGGCGATGGGGCAGCCCGAGCCGAAGCCGTATCTGCGGGCGGGGGATGTCGTGGAGCTCGAGATCTCGGGGCTGGGGCGGCAGCGGCAGGAGCTGAAGGGGGCGTAGGGGGTGCGGGTCCGGTCCCGGGTGCGCCCGGGGGGCCGCTTCGCCCTCAAGCGCCGGACGGGCTGAAAGGGCGTCCTCAATCGCCGGACGGGCTGGAAGCGTCCTCAATCGCCGGACGGGCTTAAAAGATGTCCTCAAGCGCCGGACGGGCTTGATTTTGCCGGGCTCGGCCGATCGTGATGGTGCTGGGGGCGGGCTTGATTTTGTCGGGCCCGTGATGGTGCTGGGGGCGGGCTTGATTTTGTCGGGCTGCGCCGATCGTGATGGTGCTGGGCTGGACGCGTACGGCGCAGGAGTTGGTCGCATAAAGATCGGAGGGGTGGGCGCCGTCAGTGGTGGGCGCCCGCCCCTTCGCTGGTTCAGTCGGCGATCTTTGCCGTGAACTGTTCCAGTGCCTCGACCACCAGTGCGTGGTCCTCCGCCTGGGGCAGCCCCGAGACGGTGACCGAGCCGATGACCCCCGCTCCCTCGACCGCGATCGGGAACGAGCCGCCGTGCGCGGCGTAGCGGTCCGGGTTCAGGCGCGAGGCCTCGTCGAACGTCGTCCCCTTGGCCCGGAACCGGGTCCCGACCAGGTACGAGCTCTCTCCGTACCGTTCGACGACCTTGCGCTTGCGGTCGATCCACGCGTCGTTGTCCGCGCTCGAACCCGGCAGCGCGGCGTGGAACAGCTGCTGGGCCCCGCGCCGGATGTCGATCGCGACCGGTGCGTGCCGTTCCCGGGCCAGGGAGACGAGCAGGCCGCCGAGCGCGTAGGCGTCGTCGTAACCGAAGTGCGGCAGCGTCAGCCGGCGCTCCTGGGCGATCAGCTCGGAGATGGTCGGAGCGGTGGGGTTCATGCGGACTGCTCCTCGGTGCCGTGGGCGGTGACGGGTTCGGGGGCCGTGGGCAGCGTGACGGTGACGCCGTCGCGGGCCGAGCGGCGGGCGGCCTCCAGGACGTCCAGCGCCGCGGCGGCCTGGAGGGCCGTCACCGGATTGTCGCCCTTTCCGCGCAGCGCGTCGGTGACCGCCGCGTAGTACGCGGGGTAGTCGCCCGGCAGCGTACGGACCGGGGTGCCGCCGCCCGTGAGCGGGGACTCGCCCGAGCCGAACCGGCCCCACAGCTCCTCGCCCTCCTCGCCCCACGGCCCGTCCGCCGACGGGCGCGCACCCTCGCGCAGGGCCGCCTCCTGGGGGTCGAGGCCGTACTTCACATAGCCGGCGGTGGAGCCGAGCACCCGGAAACGCGGGCCGAGCTGCGCCGTCGTCGCGCTGACGTACAGGTGCGAGCGGACCCCGCCCGCGTGGGTGATCGCCAGGAAGGTGTCGTCGTCGGCGGCCGCCCCGGGCCGGCGTACGTCCGACTCCGCGTACACCTGGACCGCCGGGCCGAACAGGACCAGCGCCTGGTCGACGACGTGGCTGCCCAGGTCGTACAGCAGTCCGCCGATCTCCTCGGGGTCGCCCGACTCGCGCCAGCCGCCCTTCGGCTGCGGGCGCCAGCGCTCGAAGCGCGACTCGAAGCGCTGCACCTCGCCCAGCTCACCGCCCGCGATCAGCGAGCGCAGGGTGAGGAAGTCGTTGTCCCAGCGGCGGTTCTGGAAGACCGAGAGCAGCAGTCCGCGCTCCTCGGCCAGGGCCGCCAGCTCACGCGCCTCGGCGGCCGTACCCGCGATCGGCTTGTCCACGACCACCGGCAGGCCGGCCTTCAGCGCGGCGGTCGCGATCGGTACATGGGTCTTGTTCGGTGACGCGATCACGATCAGGTCGAGCTCGTCCGCACGCTGCCACAGCTCGTCCGGCGAGGCGGCGAACCGCACCCCGGGGAACTCGGCGCGGGCCTGCGCGCGCCGCTCCTCGTTCGACGTCACGACCGTGTCCAGGACGAGGCCGTCGGTCGCGGCGATCAGCGGGGCGTGGAAGACGGAACCCGCCAGGCCGTAGCCGACGAGTCCGACGCGCAGGGGGGTCCCGGACGGTCCGGAGGTCTCGTGAGTCGCGTGGTCAGTCATGCGTTCCACTTTGGCAACGCTGTTGCCAAAGTGCAAGCGCGGGCGACAATGGGTCCGTGAACAGGACCAATAGCGGCGCCAACCTGCCGGCGCTGCGCAGCCACAACGCGGCGCTCGTGCTGGACCTGCTGAGGGTCGCGGGCGAGCGCGGCATCAGCCGGCTCGAACTCGCCGAGCGGACGGGACTCACCCCGCAGGCCGTCAGCAAGATCACCGCCCGGCTGCGGGCCGAGGGCCTGGCCGCCGGGGCCGGGCGCCGTGCCTCCACGGGCGGCAAGCCCCGGACCGTGCTGCGGCTGGTGCCCGAGGCCGGGCATGCGGTCGGGCTGCACCTGGACCGCGACGAGCTGACCGTGGTGCTCGTCGACCTCGCGGGGGCGGTGGCCGCGAGCCGCACGGCTCCGCTGGACTTCGGCGCGCCGGCGGACGCGGTGATCGGGGCGGCGGCCGCGGCGGTCGCCGCCGTGCGGGGGGACGGCGCGTCGCCGGTGCTCGGGGTGGGGGTCGCCGTGCCGGGGCCGCTCGACCACCGGGGCGGGGTGCTGCACCGCGTCACCGGGTTCCCTCAGTGGGACGGCTACCCGCTCCGGGACGCCTTGGCCGCGCGGACCGGGCTGCCCGTCGTCATCGACAAGGACACCAACGCCGCCGCGCTCCGGCTGGCCCTCCAGGCGTCGGGCCCCGCCGACTTCGCCTACCTCCACCTCGGCAGCGGCCTCGGTGCGGGGCTGGTGCTCGGCGGATCGCTGCACCGTGGCGCCCGCACCGGAGCCGGGGAGTTCGGCCACCAGACCGTCCAGCTGGACGGGATCGAGTGCGGCTGCGGCGGGCGGGGCTGCGTCGAGGCGCTCTGCCTGGCCGCCGTCGGCCGGGGCGACGTCGCCGAGGCCGCACGGGTGCTCGGCACCGGCGCCGCCAACCTGGTCGGGCTCCTCGACATCGACCGGGTGGTGCTGGGCGGACGTACCGTCGCCGCCGACCCCGACGCGTATGTACGAGGGGTACGCGCCGTGCTCGACGACCGGGCCCGGCGTGACGGCATGGGCCGGATGCCGGTCCCCGTCACCACCGACGGGGGAGGGGACCGGCCCGTCGCCGAAGGAGCGGCCCAGCTGGTCCTCGCCCCGCTGTTCGGCCGCGTCGGCGACGCGGATGCCGGGGCGGATGCCTGGATGGATGCCCGAGTGGACGCCCGAGTGGATGCCTGGCCCGACGCGGAGGCGGACGCGGACGCATAGGCGGACGCGTAGGTGGACCCGGACGCCGCCCCGGACGCCGCCCCGGACCCGCACCCGCCCCCGGACCCGCCCCCGGACGCCGGCCCGCGCCCTGCCCCCGCCCCCCGCCGTCAGCGGGGAACTGGGCTGATCGAGGGGTTCCGGGTGGCCTGCCGGGCGGCCGCCGGTATGTCGGCGGCGGTCGGTGAGGGTGCGTGTGGGAATGTCGCGGTCCATACCGGTGAACTCCGGGCCCGGGGCGAGCCGAACCGTTTCCGCAAGCAGGGAAGGCTGCCCCCCTCATGCCCCCCACACCGCCCCCCGCCGCTCCGCCGCCCGACCGTCCCCCGTCCTCGCCCCCGGCCGCCCGGCCCCGGCACGGCCTCGCGCTCGGGCTCGCCGCGGCGAGCGTGGTGCCCGCCGTCGTGCTCGGCGGTCCCGCGACCGCGTCCGCCGCCCCTCAGCGCAATCCGGCCGCCAGCCCCGCCATGGACCTGACCCCGGCCGCGTCCGTGGCGGGCGCCGTCACCGCCGACCAGCAGCCCGCCTGCGGCGACCCGGCGGCAGCCGACTTCCCGATCGACACCCGTATCCACGGCGGTCCCGACACCTACGCCTCCGGCGGCGGCTACGGCACCTGGTTCCTGGACCTGACGAACACCACCGCGCAGTCCTGCCGGGCCATCCACCCCGTCCTGGTCCTCACCGACGAGGACCGCATGCTGACCTCGGACCAGATCCAGCTGGAGTTCTCCGAGCGCACGCACCCCGGTGTCGAGCACCGCGTCACCTGGGAGACGACCGACCGGGACGAGCACATCGGTGTCTTCGGGGGCGACGGCGACGACTCCTTCGGCGGTTTCACCGTGCCCGCCGGGCACACCGTCACCGTCCAGGTCCGGCTGGCGTTCACCTCCGACACCAGCCCCGGCCGGATCACCGCGAACGCCGCGATCGTCCAGCGGCAGGGTGCGCAGAGCGGCAAGGGCGCCGCGACGGGAAACGGCGACGGGGAGTGGGTCGGCGAGTCCGAGGACTACCCGTTCACCGTGGTCGAGGACGACGGAAGCGGGGACGGGACGGACAGCGGCGGGACCGGCGAGACCGGCGAGGTGGGCGGGGACCGCGAGAGCGTGGGCGGGACCGGCAAGGAGAAGGAGGGCGACGGCCTTCCCGGCCGCATCCCCGGTAGCACCGAACCCGGCAGGACCGAACCCGGCAGGACCGAATCCGGCAGGACCGAACCCGGCAGGACCGAATCCGGCTCGGGCACCGGCACCACGCGCACCCCGCGCCCGGTCGCGCCCGGCCGTGACCCGGCCGGGATCCCGGAACTCGCCAGCACCGGGATCTCCGTACCGGTCCCGCTGCCCGCACTCACCGTTTCCGGCCTCCTGATCGGCGGCGGTGCCGTGGTGATCGCCGCCCGCCGGACGCGCCGCGCCCTTCGCTGAACCCGGCCACCCAGGGCCGCTCGCCGGCCCGGCCGCCCCGCCGACTTCCGGCCGTTGCACGCCCGACGTCCACAGCTGTTCATGTCCGTCTGCCACCATCGGGCCGTGGACTCCCCGTACGACCAGACTCCTGGCGCTCCGATCCGCTCCGGCATCCCGGAGCACGGCCGCATTCCCAAGTACTACGCGGTCAAGGCCCATGTCTCCGTGCTCATCGACGAGTTGGGCGAGGGCGGCATGCTGCCGCCGGAGCGGGACCTCGCCGTGCGCTACGAGGTGTCGCGCGAGACCGTGCGCCAGGCCCTGCGCGATCTCCTCCTGGAGGGGCGGCTGGCCCGGCAGGGCCGCGGCACGGTGGTCGCGGGCCCCAAGCTGGAGCAGCCGCTCTCCCTCGCGAGCTACACGGAGGGCGTACGCCGCCAGGGCCGCACCCCCGGCCGCCGGCTGATCGGCCTCGAGCAGTTCCCCTGCCCCGCGGCGCTCGCCGCCGACATCGGGGCGGAGCGCGGGGAGCCGGTCTGGCACCTGGAGCGGGTGCTGCTCGCCGACGACGACCGGGTCGGGCTGGAGAGCACGTACGTCAGTGTCGCCCGGGTCCCGGACCTGGAGGAGAAGTTCGACCCCGACTCGTCGTTCTACGCCTATCTCCACGACCGGCTCGGGATCTCCTTCGGCGATGCGGACGAGCGGATCGAGACCGTGCTCGCCACACCGCGTGAGGCGCTGCTCATCGGCACCTCGCCCGCGCTGCCCATGCTGCTGATCCACCGGATCTCGCGGGACGCGGGCGGTCAGCCCCTGGAGCGCGTACGGACCCTGTTCCGCGGCGACCGGTTCTCCTTCACCGCCCATCTGAGCGGACGCGGCTGAGCGGTCCTGCGGGGCCCTCGCGTCCGCAGCCGGCGGTCCGCGGGAGCCATACCGACCCACGACGATAACGAGAATGTAACGGGTCTAGTCCAAGCTTGGGGCCCAGTTCACCCTCCCGTTGCCGTACCGATCCGTACGGGCCATCCGCCCCCAGGAGCGTAGCCGTCGTGAGAGTCATCGTCGTAGGAGCCGGCGTGGTGGGAACCATGCACGCCTGGCACGCAGTGAACCGCGGCCACGAGGTCGTACAGATCGAGCGCGAGAGCGAGGCGCGCGGAGCATCCCTCCGCAATTTCGGACAGATATGGGTCAGCGGCCGGGCCGGCGGCGAGGAGCTGGAGACCGCGCTGCGCGCCCGTGAGCTGTGGGAGTCCATCGGCGAGCGGGTGCCGGACCTGGGCTTCCGGGCCTGCGGCTCGCTCACCCCGGTGCGCACCGCGCACGAGATCGCCGTCGCCGAGGCGGCCGTCGCCCGGCCCGACGCGGCGGCCCGCGGCTACAAGCTGCTCACCGCGGACGAGGCGCGCGCCGTCAACCCGGCGCTGCGCGGCGACTTCGCAGCCGCCCTGTGGTGCGAGCGGGACGCGGCCGTCGAACCGCGCACCGCCCAGCTCGCCCTGAAGCGGGAGCTGCTGGCCTCCGGCCGGTACACCTACCTCGGCGGCCGCGAGGTGCGGGAGGTCGTCGGTACCGCATCCGTCCGCGACGACCACGGCGACGTGCACACCGGCGACGCCGTCGTCCTCGCCACCGGCGCCTGGCTCGGCGGCCTGGTCCGCGAACTGGCGGGTCCGGATCTTCCCGTGCGGCGGGTCCGCCTCCAGATGATGCAGACCGACCCGCTCGGCGAGGTGCTCACCACATCCGTCGCCGACGCCGACAGCTTCCGCTACTACCCGGCCTACCGCGGCGAGGCGCTCGACGCGCTCAACGCCGGACAGGCCCAGGCCCCCACCGCCGCCGAACACCGGATGCAGCTCCTGATGGTGCAGCGCCGCGACGGCGGACTGACCATCGGCGACACCCACGAGTACGAGCATCCCTTCTCCTTCGACACCGTCGAGGAGCCGTACGAGCACCTCACCGGCGTCGTCGAGTCCTTCCTCGGCCGCCCGCTGCCGCGCATCCGCCACCGCTGGGCCGGGGTCTACGCCCAGTGCACCGACACCACCCGCGTCGTCCACCGCCAGCAGGTGCGTGACGGCGTCTGGCTGGTCACGGGACCCGGCGGACGCGGCATGACGTGCTCGCCCGCCATCGCCGAAACAACTGCCAACGAACTGGGCTGGTGAAGAAGTTGACCACGAACAACACCCACAACCTGATCGTCCTCGACATGGCCGGAACCACCGTCTCCGACGGCGGCCTCGTCGAGCAGGCCTTCTCCGCCGCCGCCGAGAGCCTCGGCGTGCGGCCCGGCTCCGCCGACCACGCCGAGAAGCTCGAGTACGTGCGCGCCACCATGGGCGAGTCCAAGATCACCGTCTTCCGCCACCTGTTCGGCGAGGAGACCCTGGCCCAGCAGGCCAACACCGCCTTCGAGGAGGCGTACGGGAAGCTGGTCGACGGCGGCCGCATCGCCCCGGTCCCCGGCGCCCGCGAAGCCATCGAGCAGCTCAGGGGCGAGGGCCGGACCGTGGTCCTGTCCACCGGCTTCGCCCGCACCACCCAGGACGCGATCCTCGCCGCACTCGGCTGGCAGGACCTGGTCGAGCTGACGCTGTGCCCCGCCGACGCGGGCGGCCGCGGCCGCCCCTACCCGGACATGGTCCTCGCCGCCCTGCTGCGCACCGGCGCCGTGGACGACGTGCGCCGGACCGTGGTCGCGGGGGACACCTCGTACGACATGCTCAGCGGCGTACGCTCCGGGGCCGGGATCGTCGCCGGTGTCCTGACCGGCGCCCACGACAAGGACAAGCTCACCCGGAGCGGAGCCACCCACGTCCTCGGCTCCGTCGCCGAACTCCCCGGCCTCATCGCACGGGCCGAGGCATGACGGGCGGCGCCGGAGCCGTCCGCAGCGGCATCAGGTTCGACGGGGTCAGCGTCGCGTACGGCGGCAACGTCGTCCTCGACCGGCTCGACCTCACCGTCGAACCCGGCGAGGTCATGGCCCTGCTCGGGCCGTCCGGATCCGGCAAGACGACCGCCCTGCGCGCCGTCGCCGGATTCGTCCGGCCCGCCTCCGGGCGGGTGTACATCGGCGACCGCGACGTCACCGCCCTGCCGCCGCACAAGCGCGGCATCGGCATGGTCGTCCAGCAGTACGCCCTCTTCCCGCACCTGCGGGTCCAGGACAACGTCGCCTTCGGCCTCAAGGCCCAGAAGGCCGACAGGTCCGAGATCCCGGCGCGGGTCGCCGAGGCGCTCGAACTCGTCGGCATGGCCGCGTACGCCCGGCGCCACCCCCGCGAACTCTCCGGCGGCCAGCAGCAGCGCGTCGCCATCGCCCGCGCGCTGGCCATCCGCCCCGGCGTGCTCCTGCTCGACGAACCGCTCTCCGCGCTCGACGCCCAGCTGCGCTCCGGAATGCTCACCGAACTGGCCCGGCTGCACCGCGAACTGCCGGACGTCTCGATCCTGTACGTCACCCACGACCAGGTCGAGGCACTGACCCTCGCCGACCGGATCGCCGTCATGGACAAGGCCCGGCTCCAGGACTGCGGCACCCCGCAGGAGCTGTACCGGCGCCCCCGTACGGAGTTCACCGCCTCGTTCGTCGGCAACGCGAACCTGCTCCCGGTCACCGTCGCCGAAGCCGCCGACACCGTCGACTTCGCCGGGCACGCGCTCGCCGTACCGACCGGCGAAGTGGCCGGCGGCGTCACCGCCACCCTCTGCGTCCGGCCGCACCTGGTCGGGCTCGGCGACGGGCCCAACGCCCTGACCGGCACCATCGCCGAGGTCCAGTGGCGCGGCTCCACCCACCGGCTCTACGTCGACGTCGACGGGCACCGCATCAAGGCGGACCTGCGCGAACTGCGCGAGACGCCCGCGCTGGGGGACAAGGCGACGCTGCACTTCGCGGCGGACGACGCGGTGCTGCTGCCCGCGGGGGCGGGGGTGTCCCGTGGCTAGCGTGCTCACCGGCGAAGTCCGCCCGGCCACCGTGTCCGCCGGCGGCTCCACCCGCGAACGCCGGACGGGGTGGAAGGGGCCCGCCTGGGCGCTGCCGCCCGTGGCCGTGCTCGCCGTCGTCTTCCTCTACCCGCTCCTCCTCGTCGTCCAGCAGTCCTTCAGCCCCGACGAGGGCGGCACCTCGCTCGCGCCGTACACCGAGGTCTTCGCCTCCGCGTCCTTCAGGTCGGCGCTCACCACCACCGTGTGGCTCGCGGCCGGTTCGACGGTGGGATGTCTCGTCCTCGGCTTCGCCCTCGCGATGGTCATCGCCTTCGTGCCGTTCCCCGGCGCCAGGGCCGTCGCCCGGTTCGTCGACGTCTTCCTCTCCTTCCCGTCCTTCCTGATCACGCTCGCCCTGCTGTTCATCTACGGCAACGCCGGGATGGCCAACGGCGCCTGGACCGGCGTCACCGGGGCGGCGGACGGGCCCTTCCACTTCCTCACCACACCGTGGGGCGTACTCCTCGCCGAGATCACGTACTTCACCCCGTTCGTGATGCGCCCCCTGCTCGCCGCCTTCTCCCAGCTGGACACCGCACAGCTGGAGGTGGCGTCCTCACTCGGCGCCGGACCGGCCCGGATCGTGCGGCAGGTGATCCTCCCCGAGGCGCTGCCCGCGCTCCTCGCGGGCGGCAGCCTCGTCCTCGTGATGTGCCTCAACGAGTTCGGCATCGTGCTCTTCACCGGCGCGAAAGGGGTCACCACCCTGCCGATGCTCGTCTACAGCAAGGCGATCCTGGAGTCCGACTACCCGGCCGCCTGTGTCGTGGCCGTCGTCAACATCGCGATCTCCGTCGGTCTCTACAGCCTGTACCGGGCGGTGAGCCGCCGTGCTGGTGCATAGCCGTACCGGGAAGTGGACCGTCTGGGCCCTCTTCCTCCTCCTCTTCGTCCCGCTGTTCGCGGTGCCGCTCCTGGTCGTCCTCGCCGCCTCGTTCTCCACCAACTGGTCCGGCGCCTTCCCCTCCGGACCCACCCTCGCGCACTACGACGCGGCCACCGGCGGCGACTCCCTCCAGGCCCTCACCACCAGCCTGGTCACCGCCGTCACCGCAAGCCTGGCCGCCCTGGTCATCGGCTCCTGGGCCGCGCTCGCAGCCGCCTCGCTCGGCCGGCGCGGCAAGCGGTTCCTGGACGCCCTGTTCATGCTGCCGGTCGCCGTGCCGTCCGTCGTCGTCGGCCTCGCCGTGCTCGTCGCGTTCAGCCAACCGCCGGTGCTGCTCAACGGGACGCGCTGGATCGTGATCCTCGCGCACACCGTTCTTGTCACGGCGTTCGCCTATACGTCGGTTTCGGCCGCTACCGTACGTCTCGACCCGATGTACGAGCAGGCCGCCGCCGGTCTCGGCGCCCGGCCCGCGTACGTGCTGTGGCGCGTCAAGCTGCCACTCCTGCTGCCGTCGCTCACCGCGGCAGCGGGGCTCTGCTTCGCCCTGTCCATGGGCGAGTTGAGCGCCACGATGATGCTCTACCCGCCGGACTGGACGCCCCTGCCGGTGCAGATCTTCGCGGCCACCGACCGCGGCTCGCTCTTCACCGGGGCCGCCGTCGCCGTGGTCCTGATGGCGGCGACGCTGCTCGTGCTGTTCGCGGTCTCCCGCATCCGCACCAGGGCCTCCTACCGCTGACATCCCGTAACGCCACGTCTTTCCAGGAGATACGACAGCCATGCGCAAGAACCACCTCAGGCCCATAGCCGCCGTCACCGGCGCGCTCGCCCTCGCCGCCACCCTCTCCGCCTGCGGCGGCTCCTCGGCCGCGTCCGACGAGAAGGTCGTCACCGTCTACAGCGCCGACGGCCTCAAGGGCGAGAACGGCGACGGCTGGTACGACAAGGTCTTCAAGGACTTCGAGAAGAAGACCGGCATCAAGGTCGAGTACGTGGAGGGCGGCTCCGGCGAGATGGTGCAGCGCGCCGTCCGCGAGAAGTCCAACACCCAGGCCGATGTGCTCGTCACCCTCCCGCCGTTCATCCAGCAGGCCGACTCCAAGGGCCTCCTCCAGGCGTACGAACCGGCCGGCTCCGACCAGGTGGACAGCGCCGACAAGGCGTCCGACGGGAAGTGGACCTCGGTCGTCAACAACTACTTCGGCTTCATCTACAACAAGAAGGAGCTGACGACTCCGCCCGCCACCTGGGAGGAGCTCCTCGGCGGGAAGTACGACGAGAAGGTCCAGTACTCCACCCCGGGCATCGCCGGTGACGGTACGGCCGTGCTCATCAAGGCCATGCACGACTTCGGCGGCAAGGAGCCGGCGATGGCCTACCTGAAGAAGCTCCAGTCCAACAACGTCGGCCCGTCCGCCTCCACCGGCAAGCTCGCCCCCAAGGTCGACAAGGGTGAACTCCTCGCCGCCAACGGCGATGTCCAGATGAACTACGCCCAGTCCAAGGACATGCCGAACCTCGGCATCTGGTTCCCCGCGAAGGCCGGCGGCAAGCCCACCACCTTCGCGCTGCCGTACGCCGCCGGGCTGGTCACCAAGGCCCCGCACAGCGCCAACGGCAAGAAGCTCCTCGACTTCATGCTCGCCGAGCAGGCCCAGAAGGACGTCAGCGCGGTCGGCGGCGGCTTCTCCGCCCGCAAGGACATCGAGGCTTCCGACGCCAACGCCACGGCCCTGACGAAGCTGATGGACGGGGTCGAGGTCTTCGAGCCGGACTGGTCGGACATCGGGACCAACCTCGACACGTACGTGGACGCCTGGAAGTCGGCGACCGGCAGCTGACCGTCGCCGGACGACTTGTTGCAGGGGGCTGGACCTCCGATGGATCATCGCGAAAAGATAACGGGTCTAGTCCCGCGCTCAACTCCCGCGCGATCAGAAGGGTTTTGAGCGCATTCCCCGTGTGTTCATGTGTCCCCACCACTCCGACGGAGAATCTCGTGACCTCAGGCATGTCCCGCCGCGCTCTCCTCATGGGCGCGGCCGCCCTCGCCGCCGCAGGACCGCTCGCCGCCGCCACGGCCGCCCGCGCCGCCGCCCGTACGCCCAAGGTCCTGGTCATCGGGCTGGACGGCACTCTGCTGAAAAGGATCAAGGACGCGGACGCACCTCACCTCGACGCACTGATGTCGGCCGGACTCACCTCGGTCAGCCCGCTCTACGCCGATCCGATGGCACCCACCCTGTCCGGTCCGGGCTGGTCCACGATCATCACCGGCGTCTGGCCCGACAAGCACCACGTCAAGGACAACGCCTTCACCGGCAACGCCTTCGCGCAGTACCCCGACTTCCTCACCCGGATCGAGACGGCGAAGCCCTCGCTCTCGACGTACGCCGTCGCCTCCTGGGGCCCGGTCACCGACACGATCTTCTCCGCGAAGGTCGACACCCGGGTCTCCACGCCGGAGGCCGAGTACGACACCGGCACCACCAGCAGGGCCGTCGCCGAGCTGGCCGGCGGCAACCGCGACGCGGTCTTCGTCCACCTCGACAACGTCGACCACGCGGGGCACAGCTACGGCGCCGCGAGCAGCCAGTACCTGGACGCCATCCACGGCGTCGACACCCAGGTCGGCCAGCTGGTGGCGGCGGTACGGGGCCGGTCCACGTACGGCTCCGAGGACTGGCTCATCATGGTCACCGCCGACCACGGGCACACCGACGCGGGCGGCCACGGCGGCTCGAGCGCGGCCGAGCGGCAGACCTTCCTCATCGCGAGCGGCGCCGGCATCACCGCGGGCTCGACCCGGTACGACATCAAGATGCCGGACGTCGCGGCCTCCGCCCTCGCCCACCTGGGCATAGCCGTGAACCCGGCCTGGGGTCTCGACGGCCGGCCGCTCCAGCAGCCCACCCCCGACGCCTTCGACGCCCTGCGGCCGCAGCTTCAGACCAGGGTCGACGAGACGGGCACCGACGGCGCGGTCCTCGGCTTCACCCACACCCCGCCCGCCGGATGGACCGTCGACAACAGCGCGATGGGCACCGCCGGCGTCACCGAATGGCGCGGCTGGACCTTCACCACGGATGAGTTCTGGACCTCGGCCGAGCGCGGCCAGTGGCGCGAGACCAATGTCCGGGCGCGGAACGTCTTCGCGGTCGCCGACGGCGACGAGTGGGTCGACAAGGACTACACGGGCACCTTCGACTCCACCCTGATCAGCCCCGCCTGGCCGGTCCGGGGCGGTCGCACCGCCACCCTCGCCTACACCAGCCACTACCGTCAGGAGGACCCGCAGAAGGGCGAGGTCCTGGTCTCCTACGACGGCGCCGCGCCCGTCACGGTCAAGACGTACACCGCGGACTCCGTCTCGAAGGCCGAATCGCTCAGCCTCAAGGTCCCGGCCGGAGTGACCACCGCCCAGGTCCGGTTCCGGTACACGGGGGGCAACAACTGGTTCTGGGCCGTCGACGGTGTGCGGCTCACGTCCGGCTGATCAGGAGCCGCGATCAGGAGCCGTGACCGGGCAGCGGTGATCTGCCAGTACCTCCTGGTCGAACGGACAGCCTAAAATCGGGGATGTCGGCGCTGCACAACGCGGTGCCGCCGGCGTCCCCGCACTTGGCGTACGGCAACTGGAGTTCCACATGGCAGAGCGCAAGCCGATCTCGTCCTGGCTCACCGACATGGACGGAGTCCTCATCCACGAGGGGACGCCGATCCCCGGCGCGGATGCCTTCATCAAGCGGCTGCGGGATTCCGGGCTGCCCTTCCTGGTCCTGACGAACAACTCGATCTACACCGCGCGTGACCTGCACGCCCGGCTGCAGCGCATGGGCCTCGACGTGCCCGTCGAGAACATCTGGACCTCCGCGCTGGCCACCGCCCAGTTCCTGGACGACCAGCGGCCCGGCGGCACGGCGTACGTCATCGGCGAGGCCGGACTCACCACCGCGCTGCACGACATCGGCTACGTCCTGACCGACCACGAGCCCGACTACGTCGTCCTCGGCGAGACGCGTACGTACTCGTTCGAGGCGCTCACCAAGGCGATCCGGCTGATCAACGGCGGGGCCCGCTTCATCTGCACCAACCCCGACGAGACCGGCCCGTCCGCCGAGGGCCCGCTGCCCGCCACCGGTTCCGTCGCCGCCCTGATCACCAAGGCGACCGGCAAGGCCCCGTACTTCGCGGGCAAGCCCAACCCGCTGATGATGCGCACCGGGCTCAACGCGATCGGCGCCCACTCCGAGTCCAGCGCCATGATCGGCGACCGGATGGACACCGATGTGCTGGCCGGCCTGGAGGCGGGCATGCAGACGTTCCTGGTGCTCACCGGGCTCACCACGGTGGCGGACATCGACAAGTACCCGTTCCGGCCGTCCACCGTCGTCGACTCCATCGCCGACCTGGTCGAGCTCATCGACGTGAGCTGACGCCGCACCCGGGGGCGGCGGCCCGTACGGCCGCTGCCCCCACACTCCACCGGCCCAGTGCCCGGCCCCTGCGGATGCGGAAAGCCGGTGGCCGCGTGAACCTGCCATAAGGAGGTTCACGATGCGTTCAATACCCCTCACGTTCTGTGCGGTCGCGGTGGCCGCGGCGACCCTGATGCCCGCTTCCGCAGCACTGGCCAATTCCGACTCGGACCACGAGGACTCGAGGTCCCGGGCGACCCTCTCGGTCTCCCCGTCCTCCATTGCCCCGGGCGGTGAGGTCGACCTGGAGGTCGACGGCTGCAAGGGCAAGGAGGCCAAGGGGAACTCCGATGCATTCGTCTCCGAGGCGCGCTTCTCGCCCGGTGACGACAGGACGCTCTTCGCCGAGGCCCGGATCCGCTCGGATGCCGAGCCCGGCGACTACGACGTCCAGGTGGTCTGCAAGGACGACAAGCACACCAAGGTGTCCGCCGTCCTCACCGTCATCCACCGCGACCGGCCCATGCCCGTCGCCCCGGTCCGGGCGGGCGGCGGAGGCACCGCCGTACTCGCGGGCCAGGCCGCCCAGCAGGACGGCCCCGGCACCGTCCACGCGGTGATCGGCCTCGCCCTGGCCGCCGTCGCGGCCGTCGCCGTGGCGTTCCGCAGCGCGCGCCGCCGCCGCCCGGCCGCCGACTGACATGTCCGCCTCGGACCAGCCGTCGGGGCACGGCAGGCTGCTCACCGGAGTGGCCTGGGCCGTCATCCTGCTGGGCCTGTGGCTCTGGGGCCGCGGGATCACCGACGGCGGCGGCATCGGCTCCGCCCCGACCACCGGCGACGTCGCCGCGGTCGGGCGCCCGCTCGGCGTACCACTGCCCCCGGCGCACGACCCGATCGAGGGTGTGCGGCCGCAGAGCGTCGACATCCCGTCGATCGGGATCCGGGCCCCCGTCGTCCCGCGGGGCCTGGACGGGGACGGGGCCATCGAGCCGCCGTCCTTCGACACGCCCCAGACGGTCGGCTGGTACGGCAGCGGCACCCGGCCGGGCGCCAAGGGTCCGGCCCTGTTCGTCGGACACGTCGACACCGAGACCAAGCCCGCCGTCTTCTACGGACTCTCGGCGGCCCGCCCCGGCGCCAAGGTCGATGTGACCCGCACCGACGGCACCGTCGCCGAATTCACCATCGACGACGTCCAGGTCTTCACCCGCGAACGGTTCGACGCCCAGAAGGCGTACGGCCCCCGCAAGGACGGCCGGGCGGAGCTCCGGCTGATCACCTGCGGCGGTACGTACGACAAGGCGTCGCACTCGTACACCGCGAACGTGGTCGTCTCCGCCTATCTGACCGGCGAGAAGGCCACGGCGGACAAGAGCGGGAAGGCGGGCGCGCAGGGAACCGGCTGAGCCCGGTGGTACCCGGCCCGGCCGGCCGCCCGGTTCACCGGGGGCCGGCCGGGCCGGTCCTCGACCGCGGGGCGCGGGCCGCGGGAGTGGCCCGGCCCGGGCACGGGAGGTCGGTGGCGTCCGGGTCCGCCGCACGCCCCACTCTAGGGCGGCGAACTCCCCACGCCCATGCACTTTCTGACGGTACGTCGATTACCGGTCACCCTCCGCAGGCGGCGAAGCCGGGCAGAGTGTGGTGAACCCGCCGTAACGGCTCACCGACGATGCCGTGAGGGGCCGGGCCGCTCACGGGCCCTGTGCCAGGATGGACGGCGATGCGACAGTGCACCGCCGTCGCACCCGAGGGGGAGTGGATGTACGGCAGCAACAACGGCCGGTTCGGCATGCGGGGAGCGCTCGCGGTCGGCGCCGCACTGCTGCTCGCGGGATGTTCCTCCTCCGGCGACGGAGGTGACGGCGACGGTGGTGAGGGCGGCGGCGGGAATCCCGCTGCCATCGGCCAGCGGCCCGGGGGCAGCGATCCGTACTGGGTCAACCCCGACGGGAACGCCGCCCGCCAGGTCGCCCGGTACGCCGAGGACGGCGACGGGAAGAACGCCGCGCTGATCCGCCGGATCGCGGAGCAGCCGGCCGGTCAGTGGATCGGCCCGGACAGCCCCGAGGCCGAGGCGAAGGGCTTCACCGAGGCGGCCGAGAAGGCCGGCCGGGAGGCGGTGCTGGTCCTCTACAACATCCCGCACCGCGACTGCGGACAGTTCTCCAAGGGCGGCGCCGCCGACGGCGACGCGTACCGCGCCTGGCTGGACGGTGTCGCCAAGGGCATCGGCGACCGCGGCGCCACGGTGATCCTGGAGCCGGACGCGGTGCTGCACCTGGTCGACGGATGCACCCCGCAGGAGTTCCACGAGGAGCGCTACGACCTGCTCAAGGGTGCGGTGGAGCGGCTCAAGCGGCAGCCGGACACCCATGTCTACCTGGACGCGGGCAACGCCGGCTGGCACACCCCGGACGCGCTCTTCCAGCCCCTGGAGCAGGCGGGCATCGGCGCCGCCGACGGGTTCGCGGTCAATGTCTCCAACTTCCAGACGACCGAGGTCAGCAAGGAATTCGGCAGGCAGTTGTCGGCGAAGGTCGGCGACAAGCCGTTCGTGATCGACACCAGCCGCAACGGCAACGGCCCGTACACCGCCGGCGCCCCCGAGGAGAACTGGTGCAACCCGCCGGGACGGGCCCTCGGCGCGACGCCGACGACGTCCACGGGCGACGAACTGGTCGACGCCTACCTCTGGATCAAGCGCCCGGGCGAATCCGACGGCGACTGCCGGGGCGGTCCGAAGGCGGGCGCGTGGTGGCCCGAGTACGCGCTGGGCCTGGCCCGCGGCACCGGATAGGAAAGGCCCTAGGTGCCGCGGAGGCCGCCTACGGCACCTCCACCCACATCCCCTCGGACGGGGTGCCCTTGTCGTCGGTGACGAACAGCATGTACCAGCCCGACGGCACCAGCGCCCGGTTCTTCGGCACGGTCACCGAGATCCCGCCGTCCGTCTGCTTCAGGTCCAGCGCCACCGAGCGCTGGTCGGTGTCCGTGACATGAGTGACCGCGCTGGGCCGCATCAGCTTCGCCGACTTGATGGACGAGGCCTGGTTGGTCGTGAACACCGCCGTGTCACCGCGCTCGATCTCCTTCGGCCCGGCGGTCAGCTCGGGCCGTGAGTCGCGGTACAGGTAGGGCGGGGTGTAGATCTCGATGCGCTGCTCGAAGACGCCCGGCCGGGTGTTGGCCTTGTCGGAGTAGAGCGAGTCGGAGCCGAAGATCATGACCCGGCCGTCCGGCAGGAGTACGGACCCCGAGTGGTAGTTGCGGCCCACCGCCGGGTCGGCGACCCGCTGGTAGGTGTCCGACTTGGCGTCGTACAGCCTGGCCTGGAGGACATCGGAGCCGCCGCGGCCCCGGTAGTCGTCGGAGCCGCCGGTGACCAGCAGGGAGTCGTCGGGGAGCAGGGAGGCGCTCGGGTAACGGGTGCCCTCGTCGAGGGAGGCGCCGTCCTTGAACTCCGGGTCGGCGGCCTTCAGGTCGACGAGCCGGGACTTCTCGCTGGACCTGTCGGACTCCCCGACGCCGCCCCCGCCGATCACCATGAACTTCTCGTCCTGGGCCGGAGGCAGCCGTACGGTCGCCGACGTCTCCATCAGGTCCGGGTCGCTCAGGCCGGGGATCCTGGTGAACCTGTTCGTCGCCAGGTCCCAGACGCCGGGTGCGCGGCCGACGGTGGCGGGGCCGTAGCCCGCGTTCGAGCCGGAGTAGAAGAGCTTGCCGTCGTTGAGGAGGAAGACCGCGGGATACGTGGGGAACTTCCGGACGATGCCGGTGTACTCCCACTTCTTCGTCTCCGGGTCGTAGATCTCGTCCTTGCCCGGGACGATCTGCCCGATCTCGTCCAGTCCGGACAGGGCGAGGACCTTGCCGTCCTCCAGGGTGGTCAGCGTCGGGTACCAGCGGGCCTCGTTCATCGGGTCGACGGTGATGTACTTCTCCGCGACCGGGTCGAACTCGTAGGCCTCCCGGATGCCCTGGAAGTCCTTCTTGTCCAGGGCCAGCTTCTGGGCGATCCCGTAGACGTTGCGGGTGTCGGAGCCGGACAGGCCGGCAATCCGGTAGTTGTCCTCGGCGCCCGTCTCGTACTTCGTACCGGACTTCTGCGCCTCGACGTAGATCCGGCCGAGTCCGGGGTCGTTGCGCAGGAAAGCGCCGGTGTTCTTGTCGAAGACCTTCCTGGCCTTCTCCACCAGCACGGGGTCCTTGGTGACGAAGGTCCTGCCGTTGGCCTTGCCGGTGAACCGGGTGCCGGCCGGCAGGGTGATCGGCTTGTCCGGGTCCTCGTTGTGCACGATCATCAGGCCGCCGGCCTTGGTGACGTCGCCCTCGAGCTTCTCGTACTGCTTGGTGCCGCCGGCTATGAGCAGCTTGCCGTCGGGCAGTTGGGTGTGGCCGGAGCAGAACATGTCCTTGGGCGTGGGTATGTTCTTGAACCCGTTGGTCTCCGGGTCCCACAGCACCGACCGGAAGCTCTTCGCGTCGAAGTTCTTCTGGTTGTTGCCCGAACCCGCGACGAGCAGCACCTTGCCGGTGTGCAGCAGCGCGGCGTGGATCGTGTTGATCCGGAACTCGGAGGGGACGTCCAGGAAGTCCCAGTGGCCGTTGGCCGCCTTGTACTCCGGCTGGTTGATCTTGTACGCGTGGTAGCGCTCGGTGCTGAAGCGGTACAGCCACGGCCCGTTCGCTCCCGCGAGCGCGAGAACCACCGCCGTACTGATCGCCATGCGGCGGGTACGGCGGCTCGGACGGTACTTCATGGTCTACGTCCCCCAAGGGCGATCTGCATGGTCTCTTCGTTGCCGGCCCAGTGGGCGCCGGCCTGCGGGCCGGCGGCGGGTGGGCCGCTCGCTGGCGGTGGGCCCGCCCGGCGCTTCCTCTTCTCCGCCCGCATCGTGTATCGCCAGCCGAAGACCGGCGCCGCGGTGATCAGCAGCGCCAGCGCTGCCCAGGTGAGCATCGCCGGGTGGCTGTGTCCGAGGACGAAGGACGCCGTGATGGAGCCGCCGAAGACCAGGATGAAGAAGAGGTGGATCCGGAAGGTCCCGAAAAGGGTGTCCGGGCTGGAGGAGTCGCCCTTGGGCGTCACCACGAACGAGCTCTTGCGGCGGAGCACGGCGTCCATCAGGGAGCGTGCGTAGACCGGTGCGGAGAGCGCGGACATCACCATGCCGGCCAGCCCGCCGGAGCCCTCGGGCTCGTGCGGCGAGACGTTGTGCCGGCGGTTCCAGACGTACAGGCCGATCTGGAGGGCGGAGGCGTTGCCGTACAGCATCATCCAGACGGTCGGGTCGATCTGGACGCCCGAGGCGCCCATGCCCAGGAACAGGGCGCAACTCAGTGCCGCCAGGATCCAGTTCATGGCGGACATCGGATAGAAGATGATCATCATGGTGTAGTTGAAGAGCTTGCCCGCGGGCAGCGAGAAGAAGCCCTTCCAGTACTGCTTGAGGATCGTCTCGTACGTCCCGCGCGACCAGCGCAGCTGCTGGGTGAAGAAGTCCGTCCACGCGGTCGGGCCCTCGCCCACGGCCAGCACGTCCGGGGTGTACACCGAGCGCCACTTGCGGCCGGTGCGCGGATTGCGGGCGCGGTGCATCTCGAAGCCGGTCGCCATGTCCTCGGTGATCGAGTCGTACAGACCGCCGATCTGCTTGAGGGCGCTGATGCGCACCGCGTTGCTGGTGCCGACGAACATTGGGGCGCCGTAGCGGTTGCCCGCGCGCTGGATCAGCGCGTGGAAGAGGAACTGCTGGGACTCCGCGGCCTTGGTGACGAAGGTGTCGTAGTTGCCGTAGACCTGGGGGCCGATGACGAAGCCGACGTCCGGGTCGCGGAAGTAGCCGAGCATCCGCTCCAGATAGTTGGGCATCGGGACGTGGTCGGTGTCGACCGAGGCGAAGAAGTCGTACGCGTCACCGTGGGCGTCGAGCCAGGCGTTGTAGTTGCCGTGCTTGGTCTTTGCCCGGTGCGGGCCCTTGGCCTGGTTCCAGTGCGCCACGCCCTTGCGGGAGAAGTGGTGCACTTGGAGGCGCCGGCAGACCTCCTTCACCGCCGGGTCGTCACCCTCGTCGAGCAGCCAGACGTGCATCAGCCCGCGGTGGCGGATGCGGACGGCGGCCTCCAGGGTCTTCGTCACCATCTCCAGGGGCTCCTTGCCCGGGACGAAGGAGGTGAGGAAGGCGACCCGGGTGCCGGACTCCGGCACGACGGGTATCGGGTCGCGCGCGACCAGTGTGGCGTGCGCGTTGGAGAGGACGTTCATGGTGCGGAAGAGCTCGATCAGACCGATCGAGACCAGCATCACGATGTCGAGGATCAGCAGCGTGTCGTTCTTGAGGTTCGGGTCGCGCTGGGTCCAGTGCCCGGGCTGCATCAGCCAGGCGAACAGGCCGAGCGAGACGAGCGGGGCGGCCCCCAGCAGGAGCGCGGCGCGGATGCGGTGCGGCTCCTGGGAGAGGAGCGAGCGGTACTTCACGGTGTACGGCTTGGCGGGGTCGGGCTGGGTCAGTGGCCCGGCGAGCCGGCTGTAGTGCTCGTAGTCGTACCGCGGCAGCGGCTTCGCCTGCCTCCGGCGGTGGCCCCCGGTCCGAAGCTGCGGGGGTATCCGAAGCTGTGCGGTCCGGGAGGAGTCGTTGTTCTGCCGGGCGCCTGGCGGCGTCGACGTCATGGGTCATCCCCCTGCACGCAGGCGGGGCTGCGTGGTCGCTCGGTCGTTTCGTCCGCCGCGTCTCCCCCTGGAACGCGACCGACGGCTCAGTGGCGGGTCGCCTTTCCTGAGACATGGAATGCCGACCTTCCGGTTGCATGATGCCTGTTCGGCATCTGCTCGCGAACGAGGCCCCCACCTCGCAGCGGAATCAACCGGAATATCCCCTCTGTACCCCCCAACTGCTCGGGCCGTCAGCGTGGTTGGTGCCGATGACCCCCAGACAGGTTGGCCGAACGCGGTCGTGACCGCAAGGGTGAAACAGGCTGGTAACCGCTCATACGCACGATTTGAGGGGCCCTTGCGAAGGGGTGATGTGGGGGCGTATGGCGAGGCCTTCGCGCCGTTCGGTGACCGGTTGGTGACTGTCCGGCAGGTATGGGCGGGCCGCGCGAGGGTCGGCTGTCCGCTGTGTGGCAGCTGTGCGGAGTGTGCGGGAACGAGCAAGGCCCCCTCACGCGTAGTGAGGGGGCCTTGACTCTGCGTGCGCCGCCAGGGACTCGAACCCCGGACCCGCTGATTAAGAGTCAGCTGCTCTAACCAACTGAGCTAGCGGCGCCTGCTGACCTGGAGAACTCTACCCGATCCGGGGCCGTGCTCCTGACCATTTCACCTCCCTCACGGCCTGTCGGATGGTCGTTTTTTCTCTTCTGTCCGTCAAAATGCGATATGTCAGGAGAGTTGAGACACTGACGCCCGTGCAGATGCGCCCAAAGATCTTGACGAGTGCGGAGGGGATTCGCATGACTGTGCCGGCCTTCGAGGAGTACGAACCCGCCATCGACTGCACCTGCGCGGGGTGCGCCGTACAACGGCGAACCGCTGCCGGGGGACTGCCCACGCGGTACGGAGGACATCCGGCCGCGCACGGCGCGCGGCGCGCGATGGTGCTGGTCACCGCCGCCGGAGTGGTGCTGGGCGGCGGTGTGGCGGAGGCGGCGGGCGTGACGGGCGACCCGGCCCCGGTGCCGGGCGCGGGACCGGGGGGAGACCCGGCCGCGGCCGCCGGCCCCGCCCAGGTGTCCACCGCGGCCGCGCCCGCGGAGCCGGTCACGCCGGCGGACCCGGCCGGAACGCCGGGGGAGACCGGTACGGCCGAACCGGGGCCCGACAGTCCGCAGGGCAGACCCGGACCGCTGCTGGGCTCGGGCGCCTCCGGGCCGCCGGCGTCCCAGGCGTCCACACCCACGCTGCGCAAGACCACCCGGGCCGACATCATCAACCGCGCGAAGAAGTGGGTCGGCGCGCAGGTCCCGTACAGCATGTCGAAGTACTGGTCGGACGGGTACCGCCAGGACTGCTCCGGCTATGTGTCGATGGCCTGGAACCTGCCCGGCAACGAATGGACCGGCAGCCTGGCCGCGTACGGGACGCGCATCTCCCGCGAGGAACTGCAGCCCGGCGACATGCTGCTCTTCCACAACCCGGCAGACCCCGGGAAGGGCTCGCACGTCACGATCTTCGGCGGCTGGACCGACTACACGCACACCCACTACACCGCGTACGAGCAGACCAAGCCGCACACCCGCAAGCAGACGACGCCCATGGCGTACTGGACCAACTCGGGCGACTACATCGCCTACCGGTACAAGGGGCTGGGCACCGGGACCGGTGGCAGCGGCCCGACCACGAAGCCGTTCCCGGGCGCCGCGAAGTTCGGCCCCGGCGCGAAGAACGCCTATGTCACCCAGCTCGGCAAGATGCTCGTCGAGCGCGGCGGCAAGCGCTTCTACAAGGTCGGCCCCGGCCCCGCCTGGGGCAGCGCCGACCGGAAGGCGACCCAGGCGTTCCAGAAGGCCCAGGGCTGGAAGGGCAAGGAGGCCGACGGCATCCCCGGCCCCGACACCTGGAGCCTGCTGGTCAACGGAACCGGCCATGACATCCCCGCGGCGGGCGGCAAGAACGGCCCTACGGCGTCCCAGGCCTTTCCCGGGCGGGGCTATTTCCGGCCGGGTCAGTCCAACAGCCATGTCGACGAGCTCGGCAAACAGTTGGTGAAGAAGGGATACGGCAAGTACTACCTGTCGGGCCCCGGGTCCCGGTGGACCGAGGCCGACCGGCGCAATGTCGAGGCCTTCCAGAAGGCACAGGGCTGGCGGGGTGCGGAGGCCGACGGCTATCCGGGCCCGGAGACCTGGCGGCGACTCTTCGCGTGACACGACGCACATGACGGAGGCGGTAATGCGATCCACGGTGTCGGACAGCTCCGGGAACCCGGAGAACCGGAAGGACCCCGAGTACGGGGAGGAGAGGTACGGGGCGGTTCCGGTGCGGGAGTGGGTGGGTCCCGGCGGGGCCGGGCTGGTCACCGACGCCTGGGCCGCGGCGGGCGAACGGGCCGCCGCGGACCGTGCGCCGGAGGGCCGGGACCCCGTCGCGGCCGGCGTGACGGATGCGGGGGAGCCGACGGCGTCCGGACCGGACTCCGTCGTCGACCTCGTGCTCGACCTGGTGCCCGGTGACGGCGACCGCGTGGGCTCGGCCTTCGGTGCGACCTCGGCATCGGTGTCGGTGCCGGCGGGTGCGTCGGAATCGGCCGGGGCCGGGGCCGAGATCGGTGCCGAGGTCGCGGCTTTGGTCGTGGACGCGGATGTTGCGGAGGTGAGCGCTCCGTTGCCGGTCGTCTCGGATCTGCTGCCCGCCCCCGCCCCGGAAGCGGGGACGATCGCCGCGCTGCCGGAAGCCGCCATGGCCGCCTCCGTAGCGGAAGCGGAAGCCGATGTGCGGGCGGAAGCGGAAGCCGGCCCGCTGTCCGTGGGCGATCCGGAGGCCGCGGTGCCGGTGCCGGTGACGGTTCCCGAGTCCGGCGTCCTCGTCCTGTCCGGCGCCCGGACCGGCGCGCGTGGACCGGTCGCGGACCCCGCTCCACCGGCCCCGGCTCCCGAGGCCCGTACGGCCGGGGCCGGCCGGGACGACGCCTCCGGCAGGGCGACCGTCCCCGGGCCCGCCCCCGCACTGTCCTTCTCGTACACCGGCGCGGACACCGGGGAGCTCCGCACCGACACCTGGGGGGACACCGGGCGCCACCAGGCGGTCATCGCCACCGAGCGCACCGCCTCCATCCCCGTACATCTGCTCTTCCGCGACGACCCCGAGGCGGGTACGGATGCCGCCGCGCTGCCCGCCGGTCTCGTACGGCGGACCGCCGGGGGCGAACAGCCGCCCGGGGTCCGGCGTCCCGCGGTGCCGAGGACACCGCAGGTGCGGCCCTCCACCCGGCCCTCACCGGACGCCGACCCGCGCCTCCACGAACGGCCGGGGCCGGCACTGCCCGGCTGGGTCGCACTGCTCACCGGTCTCGGCGGGATCGCCGCCGCCGGCGCGGTCCTGTGGTGGACCGGGGCGCTCCCGGCCGGGGTGCTGTCCCGGCTCGGGATCGGCCCGCGCCCCTACGACGGGCTCGGCACGGACGCCTGGGCGGCGCTCGCCGTGCTGGTGACCGTGGTGCTCTTCGCGCTCGGCGGGCTGAGCCGGGGCAGGGTCGGGTACGCGTGGGTGCTCACGCTCTTCGGCCAGTACCGGGGCAGCGTGCGGCGCACCGGACTGATGTGGGTCAGCCCGCTCCTGCTGCGCCGCCGGGTCGACGTACGGCTGCGGCACTGGCGCAGCGAGCCGCTGCCCGCGATGGACGCGAACGGTACGGCACTCCGGGTCGTCGTCCTCGTCGTGTGGCGGGTCAAGGACACCGTGCGGGCGACGCTGGGGATCGAGGACCACGAGGAGTATCTGCGCGAGCAGGTCGAGTCGGCCATGGCACGGGTCCTGTCCCAGCTGCCCGCCGACGCCTTCCACGAGGACGCGCACACCCTGCGCAACGCGGAGGCGGTCGGCGACGCGCTGACCCGGATGCTGAAGGCGGACTGCGAGCCGGTCGGCATCGAGGTGTACTCCGCGCAGCCGACCGGAATCGAGTACGCGCCGGAGGTGGCGGCGGCCATGCAGCGGCGCCGGATCGCGGCGATCGACGCCAAACACCGCGACAGCGTGCTGACTTCGGTGGTGGACGCCGTGGACGACACGGTCAACCGGCTGACCGCCCGAGGCCTCGTGGCGCTCGACGACTACGAACGCAAGTCCCTGGTCAAGGACTTGACGGTGGCCTTCTACACCGGCCGCAGCGGTGGGGAAGGCGCCTGAGGCAACCGGAGGCGGTTGTGCGGCGAACCGGAATCCCCACCCCCATTGGTCTGGACATGTTCACGACTCGTCAATAATCTAGGCCTTGGTCTAGACCGCACGACCGCGCGCAGCAGTGCTCATGGAACCTCCCCCACGTTCTTGAGGAGCGACAGCAATGCGTAAGAAGGCAAGTGTGGCCCTGGTGGGCCTTGCGGTAGCGGGCGCCTCGATGTTCGCGACCAGCAGTGCCAGCAGCCACGGCTACACGGACAACCCGATCAGCCGTCAGAAACTCTGTGCCAACGGCACGGTGACCAACTGCGGCAACATCCAGTGGGAGCCGCAGAGCGTCGAGGGCCCCAAGGGCTTCCCGGCGGCCGGTCCCGCCGACGGAGCGATCTGCTCCGCCGGACACGGCGAGTTCGCCCAGCTCGACGACCCGCGTGGCGGCAACTGGCCCGCCACCAAGGTCACCGCGGGCCAGGGCTTCAGCTTCCGCTGGCAGTTCACCGCCCGGCACGCCACGACGGACTTCCGGTACTACATCACCAAGAACGGCTGGGACCCCACCAAGCCGCTCAAGCGGTCCGACCTGGAGTCGCAGCCCTTCATGACGGTGCCGTACGGCGGCCAGCAGCCCCCGGCGACCCTGACCCAGCAGGGCACCATCCCCACCCAGAAGACCGGGAAGCACATCATCCTGAGCGTCTGGAACGTCGCGGACACGGGCAACGCGTTCTACTCGTGCTCGGATGTTCAGTTCTGACGCCTGGTCGGTTACCGTGCGGCGCCATGGGGAGCGCAGGCACCGTCGCGGAGCTCGTACAGCGCCAATGGGGCGACCACCGGCCCGGACTGAGACACGAGAACACCGTTCTCAGTCACCACCAGGTCGCCTCGGGCGCTGCCGCGCGGGCCGCACTCCTGGCGGATCTGCTGCCGGCGGGCAGCGAACCGCACCTCGGGGTGCTGCTGGACAACACCCCTGAATTCCCGTTGTGGTTGAGCGCGGCGGCCCTGGCCGGGGCCGCCGTAGCGGGTATCAACCCCACCCGGCGCGGCGCCGAACTGGCCCGCGACATCCTGCACACGGAGTGCCGGGTACTGATCACCGAGCGCGCCCATCTGCCGCTCCTGGACGGCCTGCCACTGCCGGGCGTACGGGTGCTGGTCACCGACACCGATGCGTACGCGGCGCTGCTCGCCCCCTACGCCGGGGCGGAGCCGGGCGATGCCGTTCTGAACCGGGCCGGTCCCGGCACCCGGCTGCTGCTCTACTTCACCTCGGGGTCCACCGGCGCGCCCAAGGCCGCGATCTGCACCCAGGGCCGGCTGGCGGCGGCCGGCCGGTCGCTCGTCGACCACTTCGGGATCCGGCGCGAGGACGTCCACTACATCTGCATGCCGATGTTCCACGGCAACGCGGTGATCGCCGACTGGGCCCCCGCCCTGTCCGCCGGCGCCGCCGTCGCCCTGCGCCGCCGGTTCTCGGCGTCCGGCTTCCTCGCCGACGTACGCGAGCACGGCGCCACGTACTTCACCTATGTCGGCCGTGCCGTGCAGTATCTGCTGGCCACCCCCGAGCGTCCGGACGACCGCGAGCATTCGCTGCGGCTCGGCTTCGGCACCGAGGCCGGAGCGGTGGACGCGGCCCGCTTCCGGGAGCGGTTCGGGGTGCGGCTGGTCGAGGGGTACGGCTCCTCGGAGGGCGGTGCGGCGATCCAGCGGACCCCGGACACCCCGCCGGGCGCGATCGGCCGGGCGTCGGACCGCGACGATCTCGCGGTCGTCGACCCGGAGACCGGGCGGGAGCGGGTGGCCGCGGTGTTCGGCGAGGGCGGCCGGCTCATCAACGGGGACCGTGCGATAGGGGAGTTGGTCAACCGCGGCCGGACCCCCTTCGAGGGCTACTGGCGCAACGAGGCGGCCGACGCCGCCCGGGTGCACGGCGGCTGGTACTGGACCGGGGACCTCTTCTTCCGCGACGCCGACGGCTTCCTGTACTTCGCGGGCCGTACCGAGGACCGGCTGCGGGTCGACAGCGAGAACCTGGCCGCCGCGATGATCGAGAACATCCTCGCCCGCTGGACGGACGCGGCGGCCGTGGCGGTCTACGCGGTGCCCGACCCGGTCGCGGGGGACCAGGTCATGGCGGCGCTGGCGCTGCGCGAGGGGACCGGGTTCGATCCGGACGCGTTCGCCGCGTTCCTCGGGGACCAGCCCGACCTGGGGACGAAGATGGCCCCCCGGTTCGTGCGCGTCGTCGGCTCCATGCCGGTGACGGCGACGAACAAGGTGCACCGGGTCGGGCTGCGGCGCGAGGGATTCTGGTCCGGGGGGCCGGTGTGGTGGAACGGGGGCGGCGACGGCTCCTACGTACCGTTCGGCGAGGGCCAACTGGCCGTTCTGGCCGGGGAGTACGAGGAGCACGGACGCCATGAGCTGCTGTCCTCACGCGGCGGAGGTGCGTGAGAGGGCCGCCCGCCGCAGTCGCGTCGCCGCGAGCACCGCCCCCGCCAGCAGGAGCAGCCCGCCGGCCACCGAGGCGTACTGCATGCTGTGCACGAAGGCATCCCGGCCGGCCGCGATCAGTGAACCGTCGCCGGTGGACACCGCCCCCGGCAGCGTCTTGCGCGCCACCTCCGGCGCCGAGTCCGGCATGTCCGCGGTGTAGACCGCGGTCGCCACCGCACCGAGCAGCGCCATTCCCATCGCCCCGCCGAACTCCTGCCCCGTCTCCAGCAGCGAGGCGGCCGAACCCGCCTTCTCCGGCGGGCTGGTGGACATGGCCAGATCCGAGACCAGTGCCATCACGGTGACGATCCCGCAGCTCATCACGGCCGAGCCGATGAGCAGGATCGCCAGGGAGTCCGTACCCGACAGGGCGAGGACACCGAAGCCGGCGGCCGCGATGACGAAGCCGGCGCAGATCACCAGGGCGCGGTCGGTCCGCTGGGCGATCGCCGTGGCCGCCGGGGCTGCCGCACCCACCGCGAGCGACGGCGCCAGGCTCCACAGCGAGGCCTCCATCGTGCTCATCCCGAGGACCGACTGAAGGTACTGCGTGGTGAAGAAGGACGAACCCATCATGGCGAACGCGGCCAGCGCGTTCAGACCGATGCCGGCGGCGAAGTTCCGGTCGCGGAAGAGGTCCTTGCTGATCATCGCGTCGGAGCGGCCGCGCTGGCGGCGGACGAAGACCCAGCCGATGGCGAGCCCGGCGGCGATGATCAGCGCGTTGCGCGGATCCATCCCCTCGGCGGCGGTCTCCTTGACCCCGTAGACGACCGGGAGCACGGCCCCCATCGACAGCGGCACGCTCAGGAAGTCGAAGCGGCCCGGGGCCGGGTCCTTGAACTCCGGTACCAGCACCGGCGCCAGGATCAGCAGCAGCACCATCGCCGGCACGTTGATCAGGAAGACCGAACCCCACCAGAAGTGCTCCAGCATGACGCCGCTGAGCACCGACCCGAGCGCGATCCCGCCCGCCATGGCACCGGACCAGATGCCGATGGCCCGGCCGCGCTGCCGCTCGTCGCGGAACATGTTCCGCACCAGGCCCATGGTCGAGGGCATCAGCGTCGCGCCGCCGATGCCGAGCAGCGCCCGCGCCGCGATGAGCATCTCCGGGCTGGAGGCGTAGGCGGCGCCGACCGATGCCGTGCTGAAGGCGACGGCTCCGAACATCAGGAGCCTGCGGCGCCCGATCCGGTCGCCGAGCGAGCCCATGGTGATCAGGAGACCGGCCAGGGCGAAGGCGTACACGTCGAAGATCCAGAGCTGCTGGGTGGCGCTGGGCGCGAGATCCCGGTCGATGGACGGGATCGCGAAGAAGAGGACGGACACGTCCATCGAGACGAGGAGGAGAGGGAGGAGCAGGACCGTGAAGGCGGTCCACTCCCGACGTCCGGCGAGATCGCCGGGCTGGGCGGTGGTGCTCGGAGGCATCGTCATGCCAAGGAATATACGAGCGTGTAAAACAGTTGTCTAGTACGAGCGTGTAAAACGTCTGTACATCAGCGCGGGCAGCGCAAAACGCACGAGGCGGTCTCCGTTGAACGGAGACCGCCTCGTGCGTTGTCTGTGCGCCGCCAGGGACTCGAACCCCGGACCCGCTGATTAAGAGTCAGCTGCTCTAACCAACTGAGCTAGCGGCGCTTGCTGACTCGAAAATAATACCTGGTCTCCAGGGGTGCTGATGACACGTGCTCACACCTCGCTGACCTGCGCCTTCGGGAATCCCGCTCGATGATGACGCCACGAATGTGGCAGATGGTGCCATCAATGGCTCGCCATGGCGCCACCGATGTGCCAATATGGCATCACTGGCAACGGGTCCTGCTCTCGCGGGGGCCGAGGGCTCGCGCTTCGCGCAGTGGGCGATCAAGGGGGATGGGTCATGGAGGCGGCACACGGGCTACGGCAGGCGGAGCAAGCGGGACCCGGCGCCTTCGCCGCCTTCGCACGCTTCGTGCTCTGCGGTGGTGGAGTGGGGGTGGCCGCCGCCTCAGCCGTGGCGGCCCTCGCCCACTGGATCCCCTGGGCCCTGGCCAACGCCCTGGTCACCGTGGTCTCCACGCTCCTGGCCACCGAGCTGCACGCCCGGTTCACCTTCGGGGCGGGCGGGCGCGCGACCTGGCGCCAGCACGGTCAGTCGGCCGGGTCCGCGGCGGCCGGGTATGCCGTGACCTGCGCGGCGATGTTCGCCCTCCGGCAGCTGGTGGCGGAGCCCGGTGCCGTGCTCGAACAGGTCGTCTACCTGTCGGCCTCCGCGCTCACCGGTGCCGCACGGTTCGCGGTGCTGCGCCTCGTCGTCTTCGCGCGCAGTCACTCGTCGTCGGCGACCGGGGCTCGCCCCGTGCCCGCGACCATGGCCCAGGCCCCGCAGCCGGCCGGCCCCGCGGCGCTCTGCCGCGCCGCATGACCCTTGCTGCAGGCCTCGCCCGGGGCCGGACGGGGCTCCGGAACGGCTACAGGGCCAGCGACAGGAGCACCGGCGCCGCGCGCCGGTTCAGGGTGTCCGCCGCCGCGCGCAGGCGATGCGCGTCCTCGACCGGCATCGACAGCGCCAGGCAGCCCGCGGACGCCCCCGCCGTCAGCGGGACCGCCGCGCACACCGTGCCGACGGCGTACTCCTGGAGGTCGAGCACCGGGACCGTCGCCGGCTGGCTGTCCAGCTTGGAGAAGAGGACCTTCTCGCTGGTGATGGTCCGTGACGTCAGCCGGGCGATCTTGTGGCGCGAGATGTGATCGCGCCGCCCGTTCTGGTCCAGCTGGGTCAGCAGGCACTTGCCGATCGCCGAGGCGTGCGCCGCGGACCGGAAGTCCACCCACTCGTTGACCGCGGGTGTGTGTGGCCCGTCGGCGTACTGGGTGACCCGGATCTCGCCGTCCACGTAACGGCTGATGTAGACCGCCGCACCCACGGAGTCCCGCAGTTGCGCGAGCGTCTGCTGGAGCTTGGTCTCCAGGGCCTGTCTGCGGGCCGCGCCGGAGCCGAGGAGCAGCAGCGAGGCGCCGATCACATAGGCGCCGTCGGTGATCTGCTCGACGTACCCCTCGCGGCGCAGCGTCAGCAGCAGGGAGGCCAGGTGCCCGACGGGCAGTCCCGTCTCCCGGGAGATCTGGGTGTCCGTCACACCGTTGCCGTGCTTGGAGACCGTTTCGAGAACACGAAGGGCGTACTGCACCGAGTGGAACGGTGCGGTCGGTTCGGGCTTCAACGCCACGGTTTCCCCCTAGCAGGTTGTGACCGCAAGCTCTGCCACCACGATAGCCGCCAATGGCCCGTTTATGGGTGGGTGTTGACGACTGATCGGGGCGCCCCGGACCTGTCAGCTGGGGCCCACCCGTCTGGCATATGCCAGAGTCCTGATTGATCGGCGGATGTCGAGGTCACAGCACCGCGTCAAGGAATTCGCGTGTACGTTCGTGTGCCGGATCGGAGAAGATTTTTTCGGGCGAACCCGACTCCACGACCCGCCCGGCGTCGAACATCAGCACCTTCTTCGAGACATCGCGGGCGAAGTTCATCTCGTGGGTCACGCAGACCATGGTGATGTCGGTGTTCCTCGCGATGTCCCCCAGCAGCTCCAGCACACCGGCCACCAGCTCCGGGTCGAGCGCGGACGTCACCTCGTCCAGGAGCAGGATCTCCGGCTCCATCGCCAGCGCCCGCGCGATCGCGACCCGCTGCTGCTGGCCGCCGGAGAGCTGGGAGGGGTGCGCGTCGGTCTTCCCGGAGAGGCCGACCAGGTCGAGCAGTTCCCGGGCCCGCGCCTCGGCCCGGTCGCGGTCCATGCCCAGGACGTTGACCGGCGCCTCGGTGATGTTCTGCAGCACCCTCATGTTCGGGAAGAGATTGAACTGCTGGAAGACCATCCCGATCTTCTTCCGCGCCTCGCGCAGATGCTTCTCGGACGCCGGCTTCAGCGAGCCGTCCGGCGCCTGTATGTGCGTCAGCGGATCGCCGTTGATCCGGATCACGCCGTCGCTGACCCGCTCCAGCGTCATCAGCAGCCGCAGGATCGTGGTCTTGCCCGACCCGCTGGGCCCGATCAGGGTGACGTGCTCGCCGCGCTCGACCGTGAAGTCCAGCTGGTCGAGGACGACATGGTCGCCGTAGCGCTTGACGACCTTGTCGAACCGGACGAGCGGATGCCCGGTGCCCCGGGGCGCGGGGACCGCGACGACGTCCTCGGGCGCCGCGGCCGCGGTCTTCTGCAGGGGGAGGGGTTCAGTGGCCAAGGCGCTTCTCCAGCTTTCTCATCAGCAGCGAGGTGGGGTAGCTCGCGACCAGGAAGACCAGTCCCGCGAGCGTGAAGACCTCGGTGTACGCGAAGTGCTCGGACCCGTACTTACGGGCTTCGAAGACCATTTCCTGCACCGTGATCACGGCGAGGAACGGTGTCTCCTTGAACATCGAGATCGCGTAGTTCCCGAGGGCGGGCAGTACGTTGCGCACCGCTTGCGGCAGGATCACGGCCTGCCAGGTCCGGCGGGGCGAGAGGGACAGTGCCCGGCAGGCCTCCCACTGGCCCTTCGGTACGCCGTCGATCCCGGCGCGGTACACCTCCGAGGTGTACGTGGCGTAGTGGACACCCAGCACCGTGATGCCGATCGTCAGCGGTTCCACCGAGCTGAACACCGCCGCCGCGCCGACCAGCTGGACCAGCAGCGGGGTGGACCGGATGAACTCCATCACGACCCGCACCGGCACGGTCACCAGCCGGGTCGGGGCCCGTCCGGCGACCGCGATCGCCAGCCCGAGCACCGCCGCGACGACCGTGCCGAGCACGGTGGCCAGGAGCGTGGTCCGGAACCCCTGGAGCAGCAGGGGCAGCGCGTCACCGACGGCGCCCCAGTCGAATCCGCCGTTCACCGGACACCTCCGGCCGCCGGGGCGGGTGCGGCGCTGCGGGCCTTCAGCAGGCTCCCCGCGGCGCTCTGCAGGCCGAGCCGCCGCTTGGCGGACCGCTCCAGCAGATTCATCAGCAGGGTCAGCGCGTAGGCCAGTACGAAGTAGCAGACCAGCAGGGTCGCGTACGCGGACAGGCTCTCGCCCGTACGGTCGCGCAGCTGCTGGATCACGGTCATCAGGTCCGCCGCCGAGAGCAGCCACAGCAGCGGCGTGCACTTCAGCAGCTGGATCAGCAGGTTGGTGAAGGAAGGGATCATCTGGACCCAGGCCTGGGGCAGGATCACCTTGCGCATCCGGTGCAGCGGCGACATGTTCAGCGCGACGGCCGCCTCGTACTGGGCCCGCGGCACGGCGCCGATCGCTCCGCGTACCACCTCGGAGCCGTACGCGCCGTAGTTGAGGCCGAAGGCGACGACCCCGCAGAGCAGCGGCGTCAGCTCGTACCCCGTCAGCGGCGGCATCGCGTAGTAGAGCCAGAACAGCTGGACGTAGAGCGAGGTGCCGCGGAAGAACTCCACGATCACCCGGGAGACGCCGCGCGCCGGCAGCGGGCCGACCGACATCAGACCGAGGACGAACGACAGGACCAGGGCCAGCAGCGCGCCCAGGACGGTGGCCTCCAGGGTCACCCACAGGCCCGAGCGCAGTTGCGGCAGATCATCGAAGAAGGCGGTGAAGAAGTCACTCATGCGGTGCGTTCCGTTCCTGTCAGCCCTTGCACAGATCGGCCGTCTTCAGCGTCGCCGGCGGGAGCTCGGTGGCTCCGAACCCGTAGTCGCGGAGCAGCTCCACATAGCGGGACCGGTCGGAGACGATCTTCTTGAGCTCGCGGTTGAAGGCGTCCCGCAGTTCCTCGTTGCCCTGGCGGAAGACGGCGCCGCCGGGGCTGTACTGCTTCTTGCCGTCGAGCTCCGGCAGGAACGCCTCGGTGACCTCGGTTCCTTCGTTGGTCTTGGCGAGCCAGCGCAGCGAGATCCCGGTCAGCAGGAACGCGTCGATCCGGCCGCCCTTGACGGCGTCCGCGCCGTCCTGTGGCTTCTGCAGGGTCTTGATCCTGTCCTTGGATATGCCGGCGCCCTCGGCGTACGAGCCCTCGACCGCGCCCGCCATCACGCCGACGGTGATCCCGGCCGCCTTCGCGGACGCCAGGTCCGTGACCTTCTCCGGGTTGCCCTTCTTCACCATCAGCGCGGTCGGCGAGATGAACTCGGGCTCGGAGAAGAGGGCGTTGGCGCAGCGTTCGGGGGTGATCGCCATTCCGGCGCTGACCACGTCGTACTTGCCGGCCTGGAGTCCGGGGATCAGCCCGTCCCACTCGGAGAGGGTGGGCTTCAGCTCGTCGACACCCAGCGCCTTGAAGATCTCCCGGTGCAGGGTGGGAGCCTCGCCCTTGAGCTCCTTGCCCTCCAGATAGCCGTACGGGGCCTCGTTGGCGTACGCGACCCGGACGAATCCCTGCTCACGGAGCTTGTCGAGTGCGCCCTTGCCGTCCGTGGAGCCGGATCCCGTCTTGCTGCACGCGGTGAGCGCGGCGGGGACGACGAGCAGACCGCCCACGGCTGCCGATCGGTTGAGAAAGCCCCGGCGGGACAGGTTCGGGAAGTCAGCCATGGTTCGCAATCTCCTGAAGGGGTCGGACAGTCCGGACAGGGTTGGCGCCTGCCCGATCCCCTACGTCTATGCGCGAAGAGGCCGCATGTAACCGAACGGTGGCCGGAGGGTGACCTTCCCGTGTCCGGATGCGGGCGGAGTGCGACGGAGTGCGTGCGGGGCGTATTGCCGTACGGGAGGCGTGAGGTGATGGTGTGTTATCCCGAGAAATCGGTCATCCGCGGGTGAAGTCGGGCTCGTGCGCGCCGGGTCGGGGCTACTGCTCCACGTCCGTGCCCGGGATGTAGCCGAGCGCCTTGTCCACCACGTTGGGCAACGGCCGCCCGGCCGCCCAGTGTTCGTACATCGCGACGAACTGCTCGCCCAGCCGGTCCCGCCATCCCGCCGTGTCCCCGCTCATGTGCGGCGACACGATCAGGCCGGGTGCGTCCCACAGCGGACTGTGCGGCTCCAGCGGTTCCTGCTCGAAGACATCGAGCGCCGCACCCGCGATCCACCGCTTGCGCAGCGCGGCGGCCAGATCGGCCTGTACGGCCATCGGGCCGCGTCCCACATTGATGAACCGGGCCGAGGGCTGCATCAGCCCGAAGAACCGGGTGTCGAACATCCCGCGCGTCCGCGGGGTCAGCGGCGCCGCGCAGATCACCCAGTCGGCCCGTGCGGCCAGCCGGTCCAGATCATCGGCGCCGTGAATCGTGCGCCGGGCCGAGCGGCCCACGAGCGCCACCTGCACGCCCAGCGCCATCAGCAGCCGGGTGATCTCGCGCCCGACCGGCCCGGCGCCGACGACCACCGCACGGGACCCCGCGACCGGGGCGCTCTCGCGGTGGCGCCACGTCCGGCGCCGCTGGAGCTCCAGCGTGCCGGGGAGATCCTTGGCGAACGCCAGCACCAGCCCCGCCACGTACTCGGCGACCGGCTGCTCGAACACACCCCGCGCATTGGTCACCACGGTGTCGCACTCCACCAGCTCCGGGCAGAGCAGCCGGTCCACGCCCGCACTCGCCGTATGCACCCAGGCGGGCCGCGGCCCGTCGCCCGGCCAGGCGGTCCGTACCGCGTCCGAGGCGAAGTCCCAGACCAGCAGCACATCGGCATGGGGGAGCGCCTCTGCCAGCCCGGCCCCATCGGTACGGCGGACGCGGGCCCGCCCGGTCAGCGCGCCGAGACGGGGAGACGGATCGGCGTCCAGGACGAGCAGGACTGGCTCCTCCATGGGGGCGGTTCCTCCGCGTCGGCCGAGGTGGACGGAGGCCCCACGCTCGCAGCCGCCCACCGGCCCGTCAACAGGCCGGGGCGGTGACCGGGGCGTATGGGGGAATACTGGAACAAAGGCGGTGAAATTTTCCGGTGTCGCCGTCCGCTCTCCACAGCCGCTTCACCACAGCAGGAGCAGGAATCGCACAGGAGTAGTACGGGAGTCGCACAGGATTCCCCGCACAGGACAGGAAGGGTGGACATGACGACCGTCGGATTCCTTTACCCGGGCCACTTCGCGGAGGACGACTACCCGCGCATGGAGATCCTGCTCGACAGCACCATCAGGCTCGTCGTCCGCCATACCGAGAGCCCCGACGACTCCTACCGCGAGGACGCCCTGCGGGAGCTGGGGGCCCCCGGCCGGCTCGCCGCCGGTATCGGGGAGCTCCAGCGCTCAGGGGTCCAGTGCGTCGTCTGGGCGTGCGACGGCGGCAGCTTCCTGTACGGCCCGCAGGGCGCCCACGACCAGGTCATGGCGCTGGCCCGGGAGGCGGGGGTGCCCGCCTCCAGTACCTCCATCGGCTTCGTCCACGCCGTACGGAAGCTGGGCGCCAACCGGGTCGCCGTCGCCGCGACCTACCCCGAGGACATCGCCGCGCGGTTCACCGCCTTCCTCCGGGCCGCGGGCATGGAGGTGGTCGCGACGCACGCGGCGGGCGTCGCCGATGCCACCGAGGCCGCGGCGTGGGGCCCGGACCGGGTGCGGGAGCTGGCCGCCGCGGCGGACCGCCCCGAGGCGGACGCCGTACTGCTGCCCGACACGGCCCTGCACACCATCGGCCACCTCACCGAGCTGGAGGAGGCCCTGGGCAAACCCGTCCTCACCGCGAACCAGGTGAGCGTCCGCGAGGCGCTGCGCCTGGCCGACCGCCCCGCCTGGGCACCCCGGCTCGGCGCCCTCTTCGCGGCCCTCGAATCGCCCCCGGCCCCGGTGACCTGGGGGAGCGGGCGGATGTACGCGCACGGCGGGCGGCGCTGAGGGAGCGGCGCCCGCACGATCGGAGTCCGGGGCGACGAGGCCGGAGAACGGCGGTCCGGAATAAACGGAGACCACCTCCTGTTTGTGTGTGCGGACACACGAGGGACATGACGAGCACCACCGGAGAGGCCAGGACGTGGACGAGATTCGAGGCGACGAGATCCGTGGCAAGGCGGAGGGGACGGCACCCGTTCCCCTCTCCGTGCTCGACCTGGTGACCGTGGGCCAGGGCCGCACCGCGACCCAGGCCCTGCGCACCGGCGTCGAGATCGCGCAGCTCGCCGAACGCCGGGGCTTCCACCGTTACTGGGTCGCCGAGCACCACTCCATGCCGGGCGTCGCCTCCTCCTCCCCGGCCGTGATCCTGGCCCACACCGCCGCCCACACCGAGCGCATCCGCCTCGGTTCCGGTGGCGTCATGCTGCCCAACCACGCCCCGCTCGTCATCGCCGAACAGTTCGGCACCCTGGAGGCCATGGCCCCCGGCCGCATCGACCTCGGTCTCGGTCGCGCCCCCGGCACGGACGGCGCCACCGCCGCCGCCCTGCGGCGTACGGAGCGGCTGAACGAGGGCGCCGACGACTTTCCGCAGCAGCTCATGGAGCTCACCCGCTTCCTGGACGACGACTTCCCCGACGGCCACCCCTACGCCCGGATCCACGCCGTCCCCGGCCCCGTCCAGGCGACGTCCGAGGGCGGCGTCCAGTCCCCGGGCCGCCCGCCCCTGTGGCTGCTCGGCTCCTCCGGCTTCAGCGCGCGGCTGGCCGGCATGCTCGGCCTGCCCTTCGCCTTCGCCCACCACTTCTCGGCCCAGAACACCGTGCCGGCCCTGGAGCTGTACCGGGACTCCTTCAAGCCGTCCGCGGTGCTGGACGCCCCGTACGCCCTGATCGGCGTCGCCGCCCTGGCCGCCGACGACGAGCGCGAGGCCCGCCGCCAGGTCCTGACCGGCGCCCTGTCGATGCTCCGGCTGCGCTCCGGCCGCCCCGGCCTGGTCCCGACGCCCGAGGAGGCGGAGGCGTACGCCTTCACCCCGATGGAGCGCGAATTCGTCGACAGCTGGCTCGTCAACATCGTCCACGGCACCGCGGACGAGGTCCGCACCGGCCTCGACGACCTGGCCAAGCGCACCGGCGCCGACGAGCTGATGATCACCGCCAACGCCCACGGCGGCGAGGCCCGTCTGCACAGCTACGGCCTCATCGCGGACGCCTACGGCCTGCCGGGCGCCTGATCCCGGCCGCCGTGAAGCGTTCGCGCCGTCGCGCCGCGACGGCGCGGCGTCGTGCGGCGGACCGCGCTCAGGCCTCCAGCGCGCGGGAGCCGATCAGCTCCGCGATGCGTTCCGGGGCGACCGCGCGGGAGTAGAGCCAGCCCTGCCCGGTGTCGCAGCCGATCCGGCGCAGCCGTTCCGCCTGGCCGGCCGTCTCCACGCACTCCGCGGTGACGGTCAGGCCCAGGCGGTGCGCCAGCTGGACCATGGCCTCCACGATCGTCTCGTCGGCGGGGCTGGGGTGGGTGCCGTCCTCGTAGCGGAAGCCGCGTACGAAGGCGCCGTCCAGCTTCAGTACGGAGACCGGCAGCCGGCTCAGATAGGCGAGGTTGGAGTAGCCGGTACCGAAGTCGTCGATGGCGATCCGGACACCCATGTCGCTGAGGGACTGGAGGGCCTGGAGCGGCCGGCCCGCCGAACCCATCACCGCCGACTCGGTCAGCTCCAGTTGCAGCAGCGCCGGGGCCAGGCCGGTCTCCGCGAGGATCTCCGCGACATCGGTGACCAGGTCGGAGTCCCAGACCTGGCGCACGGCGACATTGACGCTGATGAACAGCGGCGGCTCGGCCGGATGGTCGAGCTGCCAGCGCCTGGCCTGCCGGCAGGCGGCCCGCAGCACCCACCGGCCGAGCTGCACGATCGACCCGTCCTCCTCGGCGATCGCGACGAACCGATTCGGCGAGAGCATCCCGAACTGCGGGTGGTTCCAGCGCACCAGCGCCTCGACCCCCCGGACGATCCCGTCGGCCATGCCGACCAGCGGCTGGTACTCGATGGTGAACTCGCCCCGCTCGACGGCCGGCCGCAGATTGGACGACAGGGCCTGGCGGGTCATCCGATGGGCGTTGCGCTCGGGGTCGAAGAGGGTCCAGCGGCCCTTGCCGTCGGCCTTCGCCCAGTACAGCGTCGTATCGGCCGCCTGCATCAGCCCCGTCGCCGAGGTGCCCGCGACGGGCCGCTCCACCACGCCGATCGACGCCGAGACGGAGAGCCGCTGCCCGGCCAGATCGAAGGGCTGCTGGAGTGCGCACAGCACCGCGCGGGCGAGATCGGTCAGCTGCTGCGTACCGGAGGAGTCCTCCACCAGGATCGCGAACTCGTCGCCGCCCAGACGCGCGACGAGATGGGCGCCGGTGGGGTGCGGGCTCTCCTGCTCGGCGCAGTCGGTGAGACGCGCGGCGACGGCGGCCAGCAGCCGGTCGCCGATCCGGTGGCCCAGCGTGTCGTTGACGGCCTTGAAGCCGTCGAGATCGAGGTAGCAGAGCCCGATCCGGCCCCGGCCGGGAAGGCTGTCGTCCTGGTACGGCGGGGTCTCCAGAACCGTCGAGAGCCGCTCGAAGAACAGGGTCCGGTTGGGCAGCCGGGTCACCGGGTCGTGCATCTGGAGGTGGCGCAGCCGCTTCTGCAGCTCGCGCCGGTCGCTGACGTCCGCGACGGAGAGCAGTACCTGGCCGGGCGCGGCCCCGGCCGCCGGCTCCTGGGCCGAGGGCATCGGAACGACGGTGATCTCGGCCCACAGCGACCGCCCGTCGGGGTGCTTGAGCCGGCGGGTGCAGCGGAACCGGGAGCGCCGGCCGTGCAGCACCTCGCGGTACGCGCGCCAGGTGCGGCCGTCCGCGGCCAGGTCGACCAGATCGGATGCCGACTGCGCGGCCAGGGCTGCCGCACCGACGCCGGTGAGGGCGGCCAGCGCCTCGTTGGCGGTGACGATCAGGCCCTCGTGGTCGACGACGGCCATGGGGAGCGTGGCGGCCCGGAACGCGGCCCGGTAGTCGTGCAGTTCGCGGGAGGAGGTTTCCGCGGGCGTCCGCATCTCGTGACGTTCCGTGACCGTGGGTGGTGGGTCAGGGGTTGCTGTGCCTGCCGGGAGCCTGGGCCCTTCGGAGGTTCCGCTCACCGTTCGCTCCCGCCGTGCAGTTCTGTCCCGGACACCTCTGGTCGGACTGGCCCGCCGCGTGGAGCGCCGTTGTCAGGGGCGGAAACCGCGCAGGAAAGCGAGGTGAAGCATAGAGGCTGGCACCTCGGCCGTTCCAGCGCCCCGACCGTTCCGGGCGCCGCGTCCGCTCCGCATGGGCCATTCGCGCGCCGCCCCGGTTTGTCCGTGACTGATTGTTTCTGCGCACCTCTGTTCTCTCTCGGCGCTTCGGTGATCGATTGTGACTGTCCGTGAGGGAGGTGTAGGGCGCAATCGCTGACCCGAGTGGGGCAGCTCAACAGGACTTACCTCCCGAACCACCACAAAGTAGTGAGGAGCCCGCACCCCGCACCGGAGGTAGATGTGCCGCGTCAGCACGGACCCGGAGGAGTGGAGAGACCGAGTCCGCGCGCCGTGACGGCCGGACTGATCTCCCTCCTGGCGCTCGCCGCCACCTCCCTCGTCGCGGGACCGGCCGCGGCCGCCACCGGCGAGGCGGCCCCCTGCGCGCTGCCCCGGACCGACGCCCACCACTCGCTCGGCCTGGACCGCTGGAACGGTGCCTACCCGCGCCCCGACCACCCCCTCGACGCGGTCATGGTCTTCCTCTCCTTCCCCGACGCCCGGCCCGTCACCACCCCCGCGGAACTCACCGCCGACTACTTCCCCGCCACCACCCGGTTCTTCCAGCGGGCCTCGTACGGAAAGTTCACCCTGCGCCCGCACCCCCAGCGCCAGTGGGTCCAGATGCCCAAGCCGTCGGTCTGGTACGGCATACAGCGCGACTGGGACGACGACCGGCGCAGCGCCTATCTGCGCGACGCGATCGACGCGGCCGATCCCACGGTCGACTTCTCGCAGTACGACATCGTCTACCTCGTCGCGGACCCGGACGCGCCCGGTGTGGACTCCGACGCCACCAAGGTCGTCAACTTCGACCAGCCGCTGCACGCCGACGGCAGGGACATCAGGCGCGTCGTCACCGTCTTCGAACAGCACCCGCCGGACCACAACGTCCTGGCCCATGAGACCGGACACGTCTTCGACCTGCCCGACCTCTACCACCGCCCCTCCGACGGCAAGGGTGACTGGGACACCTACGTCGGCGACTGGGACGTCATGGGGAGCCAGTTCGGCCTCGCGCCCGACCTCTTCGGCTGGCACAAGTGGAAGCTGGGCTGGCTGGACGACCGGCAGGTGACCTGCATCCAGAGCGACCGGGTCGTCACCCTGGAGCCGATGGCGGCCGTTCCCGTGCCCGGCGCGTCCCTCGGGACCCGGCTCGCCGTGATCAGGACCGGCGAAGGCAGTGCCGTGGCCATCGAGGCCCGCAGCTCCACCGGAAACGACCGGTCGACCTGCACCGAAGGCGTGCTGCTCTACCGGGTCCGCAACGAGACCGCGTCCGGCGGCGGGCCCGTCGACGTCCTCGACACCCACCCCGACACCGACGCCTGCTGGGACCGGTCGGTCTACCCGCCGCTCGCGGACGCCCCGCTGCGGGTCGGTGAGACGTACTCCGTTCCCGGCGGGCACGCCACGATCGAGGTCGCAGACCGGACGCCCTCGGGTGCGTGGACGGTCCGGATCACCACCGGAACACAGTAGGAACCGGCGACAACGAAGAAGCCCCCTCGCTCTCGCGAGGGGGCTTCTTCCGTCTGTGCGCCGCCAGGGACTCGAACCCCGGACCCGCTGATTAAGAGTCAGCTGCTCTAACCAACTGAGCTAGCGGCGCCTGCTGACGTCGTAGACCTTAGCACCCGGATCGGCGGGAGGAAAAATCGAAATCCGGGGGGCCGAAGCGGGTGCCGACCGGGCCACCCGCACACAGGCCCAGAGCAGTACGTCGGGCCCCGGCAGCCAGGGGCTGCGAGTGTCGGGCGCGACCACCCAGCGGGGTCCGGAGAAGCTCGGATCGCAGGTCAGAGGGGGCACCGTCACCGCGTCCCCGGTGCCGTGACAGAGCAGCGGGGGCACCCTCGGGCCGCTGCTGTCCTGCCCCAGCGGCTCCCGCCCGGACCGCTTTCCGGGGCCGGTGCCCCACTCCTCCCAGTCCAGCAGCGAGGGCAGCCGCTGGGCGGTGCCGGGGGAGGCGAACAGCAGCATGCGGCCGCGGTGCGTGGCGACCGGGCCGGAGCCCGGACCGTCGGCCCACAGGTGCTCCAGCATCCGGCGTCCGAACAGCGTGGGCACGTTCACCACGTCGAACGCCGAACCGCACGGCAGCACCCCGGGCGCGGACGGGTGCGACTCCCACTGGGCCAGGGTGCTGCGCGGATAGGCCGCGGCGCCGGCCAGCCACGCGGCGCCGGCCGCGGTGACCTGTGCCGCCTGACTCCCGGCCTGTGCGCGCAGGACGGCGAAGATGTCGGCGTCGTGGCCGGCGCGGTGGTGGGGCCCGTCGCCGTGGTGCAGGGTCGTTTCGTCTGGCAGCCATGCGGTCATGTGCACAGGTCTACCCGGAGTGATCACTCGGATTCCGAGAGTTGCCGGAAACCGGGACAGGGTGGGGTGGTGAGGAGTATCTTGCGCCCAGGCATATGCCACTGGTTGTACCCGGAGTGAGCACGCGGGCCGGCTTGTACCCGGAGTGAGCACGCGGGCCGGCCGGGGAGCCGCGGCGGCGACGCCGCGTAGACGGCACGACGTCAGGTACGGCCTGTCAGGGACGCCGCGTCTGGGCACGTCGTCAGGGACGCCGCAGGACACGGCCTCAGGACACGGCCGCAGGACACGGCCTCAGGGGCGCGGTTCGTTCAGCAGGCTGCGGCCGAACTCGACCATCTTCGCGGCATAGTCCTCGGTCCACTCCGCCCGCTGCGCGATGTCCGCGGTCGTGAGCCGGTCGAACCGGCGCGGATCGGCCAGCTGAGCGGCGGCGACCGCCTGGAACTCGACCGCCCGGTCGGTCGCGGCCCGGAACGCCAGCGCCAGCTCGGTGGCCCGGCTCAGCAGCTCCTTCGGGTCATCCATCGACTCCAGGTCGAAGAAGTGCTCGGGGTCGGCGACCGACGCCGACGGCTCGAAGAGCAGGGGTGCGGGGCGCAGTCGCTGCCGCTCGTTCCGCTCGGGTTGTGCCATGTGCTTCGTCCTCCTCCGGTGGGCCCGACGGCCACCCTCCATTGTCCAGCCCGCCGCAAGGGCGCACAGCGGGTACGGCGACCCGTTCGCGATCCCCCGCGACTCCGTACGCCCCCGGCCTCAACAACCCCAGCGCACCCGGTGTTCCGCCAGGTGCGCCAGCACCGCGTGATTGGCCTCCCAGCCGTCCGGGAACTTCACCGTGACGCCCAGCTGGACCGGCTCCGTCGAGGGATGCTCGTCCAGCAGGTCCGCGACTCCCTCGCGGCAGACCACGATGCAGGCGTGACGGTGCCGGGAGGCCAGCACGCACAGCCGGCCCGTCTCCAGATGGAACGCGGTGGCGTCCGGGCGGCCGGACAACGGGTGCAGGACCACCGTCACATCGAACTCGCGGCCCTGGAGCCGGTTCGCGGTGTCCACCGCCACGCCCGTCACCCCCAGCTCCGCGAGCGCCGCGCGCACCGCCGCCGCCTGGTCGCGGTGGGCCGTGCCGACCGCGATCCGGTCCGCCGTCACCGGGGAGGGGCCGGGGGAGCGCTCGCTGGTGGCCACACCGCCCCGGTCGAGGAGCCGGCGCACCACCAGGGCCACCGCCCGGACCGCCTCCGGGTCGGTGCGCGGGGTGTGCCGGGCCGGGAGCTCCAGCAGGCCCCAGCCGGACTCCGCAGCCTCGTCCAGCACCCGGTCCGCGGCCGAACCGTCCGACGCGACGCCGAACGACAGCAGCCGGTCGCCGTGGTCCGTGCCGCTGCGGAAGCGGGTGTACGGGTAGAACGCGTCCGACACCAGCGGCGCCGCCGAGGCCGGCAGCCGCCATGACACCGGCAGCCGGTGCTGCGGCAGCTCCGGGTTGTGGGCGAGCAGCGTGGAGACCGCGCTGGCCGACGGGTCGTAGCTCAGCCCCGCCCACTGGTCCGCGCCGACGATCGAGAACGGGTCCAACTGGCCCGGATCGCCGACGAACAGCGCCCGTTCGAAGAGCCCGGCGACGGCCAGGAGCGCGTCCGAGCGCATCTGGTACGCCTCGTCGACGATCGCGTGGCCCCACGGCTCGACGTTCTTCACGTGGGCCCACTTGGCCGCCGTCGAGATGACGATGTCGAGTCCGGCCAGATCCGCGGCCTTCGCCGACTTCCGTACGTTGGCCAGGCCGTCCAGGACCTTGTCGTACGGGTCGGAGTCACTGCTGTGCAGCCGGCCCACCGGCAGCCCGGGTTCCTTCTCGGCGAGCCTGACCACCAGATCGTCCACCTGGGCGTTCGTCTGCGCGACCACCATCAGCGGGCGGCCCGCCGCGGCGAGTTCGAGCGCGGCGCGCACCACCAGGGTCGACTTGCCCGCACCCGGCGGCGAGTCCACCACGATGCCGCGGGCCGTGCCGTTCAGCGTGTCGTCCAGGATCCGGGAGGTGGCCAGGCCCGCTGCGGCGCCCGGGTCGAATACGGCCGTCACAGCAGGTCCTCCGGGGTCATGGGGTCGGGGCGCTCGGCAGCCGCGCCGGAGCCCGGCGGGCCCCCGTGCGTCCAGGGGGTCTCCTCCGCGTCCGGCAGCTGCGGTCCGCCGCGCTGGTCGTGCTCGAAGAGGGTCCAGGCGATGCGGTCGCCCGGCTCCGGCACGGAACCGGGCGCGGGCTCCTTGCCGCGGCCCATCCGGTCGGTGATCCGCAGTACCAGGAGGGGCGCTGCGCCCTCGGTGTCCTCCCCGTCCGCCGGCCCGTACCCCGCGAACTCGGCGGTCTGCGGCTTCCCGTCGAGCGAGCGGTAGACCTTGACGCGCTCGCCCAGGTGCGGCTGCTCGGCGGTGCGGACGGTGACCAGCGGGCGCGGCGAGGGGCGCTTCGACTCGCTGTACGCCATCTCCACAGCGGTCACCTCGCCGAGGAACGCCTCGCCCGCCAGCCGGCGGCCGGCCAGCACCAGCGGATCGTCCAGCGCCTCCTGGGCGTCCAGCTGGGCTTGCGCCGTCTCGCGCGCGGCCAGCTTGCGGGCCGCCGTCACCGCGTCGTCCCGGCGCGGCTGGGGCGGCTCCCCGGCCCGCACCCGGTCGCGGTGGCCGGTGAACGACCAGCGGTCGCGGGTCCACCGGTCCTCGGCCCTGGACCCCTCGGGCAGCTCCCGCAGCAGGTCCAGACCCCGCCACACCGCGTCCCAGGTCGGCCGCAGCACACCGGCCAGCAGCCCCCGGATCTCCCGCTCCGCCGCGGTCAGCTCCGCGAGCCGGGCATCGGCCGCCAGTCCGTCCTCGGCGGCGGCCAGCGCGGTGCGTGCGCGGTCGTACCTCTCGATCGCGGGGGCCAGCAGCCGGTTGTCGAAGTCCGGGTCGGTGGCCGGTCCGGCCGGTGGGCACAGCAGCTGCCCCGCACCGTCCCTGGCCAGCTCGGCGCGGAGCGCGGCCTCGGCCCCCGACTCACCCGCCGGCGGGTCGATCCAGGCGAGCAGGGCGCCCAGGTGCTGGTCCTCCAGGGAGGACTGGCCACTCGCCCAGTGCCGGTTCAGCAGATCGGTGCCGGCCAGCAGCAGCGAGGAACCCGGCACCCGGGCCCGCTCCCCGTAGTGCGTAAGCCAGCGGCCCAGCAGCGGGACGCGGGAGGGCGCCGGATACGGGGTGTCGGGGTCGTCCTCGGCGGTGCGCCGGAACCGCATGGAGCGGCCGAGCAGCCGGACGAACTCGATGCCCGCCCGGCTCGGCACGATCAGCTGCGCCGCGTCCGTGCACAGCTCGGTCTCGACCTTGACCTTCTTGCCGGTCGCGGGGTCGCTCTCGCTGCGTTCGGCGGGCTCGATCACATCGGCGTACGACTCGATGTGCGGCAGGACCGCCTCGGCCAGCTCGGCGAGGAAGGCGAACCGCAGGTCCCGGTCGCGCGGCTGGGCCACGGCCAGCAGCCGGGGCGCGTCCCGGTCGGTGCCGACGAGGGCGCCGAGCGGAGCGCCGGCCTCGCCCGCCGTGGTCAGTGGCACCAGGACGAGCGGCCGGTCGGTGAGACGGCGGTGGCGGACGGTGGCCGTCGGCTGCGCGCGGCCGCTCTCCACGGCCTCGAGCCGGGCCAGGGTGCTGATCAGTGACATGGGGTGCGGGCCTCCAGCGCTTCGGCGCGCAGGGCGGCCGCGCGGCGCAGGGCGGCGACCGTCGGATCCGCGGGATCGCCCTCCTTGCCCGCGGCCGCCGCGAGGACCCCGGCGACCGTGGTCAGCCCGCCGAGCTCGCCCCGCACGCTGCGCCCGAGCGCCTCGACGGCGCCGGCGGAGCGGGACTTGGCCCGGCAGTGGAAGGCCAGTTCGCAGGCGGCCAGGCACTCCGGCGCGTAGGCCGCGCCGACGGAGCCGACCGCGGTGTCCAGCTCCTCGGCGGAGCACTCCGGATCGAACGTGGTGCCCTCGGGCAGGGCCGCCGCGATGTCCTCGATCCGGGTGAGCCTGGTCAGCTGGCGGCGGGTGACCGCGCGCTGCTTGCGTACGTCGACGACGGACGCGGTCGGCAGATTGGAGAAGTCCTTCGGGCAGACCAGCAGCACCCGGTGCCCGACCTCCGCCCCGGCGGTGACGTCCGCGACCCGCTCCAGCGCCAGGACGTACACGGCGGACTGGCGGGCGGCCGCGCCCACCTTCGCCGCGTCGGCGGAATCGTCGATCATGGGGAAGGACTTGATCTCGACGACGGTCCAGGTGCCGTCGGGGTGCACCACCACCGCGTCCGGCTCCAGATAGGCGGGCGAGCCCGCCACCTCCAGGGCCAGCATCGGGTGGTCGAGCAGCGCCCAGCCGCCCGCCCCGGTCGCCTCCCGCAGCGCGAGCGCGGTACGCGCGGCGCGGCCCTCGGGCCCGGCGGCCGTCAGGTCGGGCACCCGGACGTCCTTCGGCGGCTCGCCCGGCCCGCCGAGCCGTTCGTGCAGCAGGCGCATCAGCTCCGTACCGCCGTCGGCCTTGACCTTGGCCTCGAAGGCGTTGCCCCGCATGAAGGCGAACTGGGACTGGCCGAAGGGGGCCGGTGAACCGAGGGCGGTGGCGAGCGCCGCCTTGTCCACCCCGGCCCCGTCGAGCAGGGCGCGGCGCTTGCAGCCCGGGTTGGCGGCGAGGGCGGCCAGCGCGCGGGCGTCCAGCGGACGCGGGGCGACGGCCGGGCCCCTCAGCTCAGCGAGCCGCCGTCGCAGTGTCACCGTCCGAGGCTCTTCCCGCGGAGGCGGTGACATCGGCCTGGGCAGGTGGGCCGTGCGGAGCTGCTGCATCGGCGGGATCTGCGGAGGAGGTCCGCTGGCCGGGGATTCGGTCACCCGCGGAAGTCTTGCATCCGGCACTGACATCGGGGGCCTTCGTGGCTCCGGAAACCCGTGCGAAGCGCGGTCCGGCCGCGTCCCTGACCCGGTCGGCGAGGCGCATCACGGGCCGGGCGAGCAGCGCCCCGAGGCCCATGACGGCGGCGCCCGCGACCGCGTCGAGGAAGTAGTGGTTCGCGGTGCCCATCACCACGAAGGTGGTGATCAGGGGGTAGGCGATGCCGGCGGCCCGGAGCAGCGGGTGCCTGGCGTGGCGCCACAGGAGGATGCCGCACCACAGGGCCCATCCGACGTGCAGGCTCGGCATCGCCGCGTACTGGTTGGTCATGCCGCCCATGCCCCGCGGGGCGCTGGCCTCGGTGCCCCACCAGCCGTACGAGCTGTACTGGGCCATCGTGTCGACGAAACCGTGGCCCGCGGCCAGCAGCCGAGGCGGGCAGGTCGGCATCAGCGTGAAGCCGATCAGACCGAGCATGGTCGAGGTCATCAGCCAGGTGCGGGCCCTGCGGTAGACGGCAGAGTGGCGCCGGAAGATCCAGATCAGGACGGCCGGGGTGACGACGTAGTGCAGTGAGGCGTACGCGAAGTCGGCGGGTATGCCTATCAAGGGGTGCGCGGTGAACAGCCGGTTGAGGGGGTGCTCCGCGTTGAGGAAGAGCATCTTCTCCAGATGCAGGATCTGCAGTCCGTGGTCGACGGCCGTCGACACGTCGCCGCGGGCCAGGAGTCTGCCGCCCGAGTACGCCGCGTACACCAGGGCCAGGAGCGGCAGCTCGGTCCACCAGCGGGGCCGGTGGTGCGGCGCGGGCGCGGTGGTGGCATGCGGCATCCGGAAGTTCTCCATCATGTGTTCATGCGGCCGACGGCGGGCGTTCAACCGTACGGTGCGCGTCGGCCGTGGTTCCCCCGGGGGTGCCTCTTCGGCGCCCTCAGCCGCTCGGATCTGTCTGTGACCTGTGGGACGCCGGTGCGGCCCCCCAGGTTGCGTCTCGCGCCGGTGCGCGATGATGGAAATCCGGACGATCCGTTCCCCCGCTCCGCCCGTTCCATCCCGGACGGATTCGTCCCGTCGATGTCCAAGATCTCAGATCCCGCATCTCAGGTCTCAGTATTTCAGGGAGAGCCGTCACATGGCACCGCGCATCCTGCTGGCCCGGCACGGCCGTACGGAATGGTCAGTCAACGGCAAGCACACCGGCAGGACGGACATTCCGCTGCTCGACTCCGGGCGCGAGGGGGCCGAGCTGCTCGGTGAGCGGCTGCGCCGCGGGCCGTGGGCGGACCTGCCGGGCCTGGAGGTGCGCACCAGTCCGCTGGTGCGGGCGTCCGAGACGTGCGAGATCGCCGGATTCGGTGACCGCGCCGAGCCGTGGGACGCGCTGATGGAGTGGGACTACGGGGCGTACGAGGGGATGACCCCGGCCGAGATCAAGGCGGTCCGTCCGGACTGGTTCATCTGGCGCGACGGGGTGCCGGAGGGCGAGACCCTGGCCCAGGTGTCGGACCGGGCCGACGAGGTCGTGGCGTGGGCGCGCTCGGCCGACCGCGACGTCCTGGTCTTCGGCCACGGCCACATCCTGCGGGTGCTGGGGGCGCGGTGGCTGGGCGAGGACGCGTCGTTCGCGGCGCGCATCCGGCTGGACCCGACGTCGCTGTCGGTCCTGGGGTGGGCGTACGGGGCGCCGGCGGTGGAGCGCTGGAACGACACGGGGCACCTGGAGCGGTAGCGCGCGGGGCGCGCTTGTGGGGGCGGCGGCTTTCAGCCCGTCCGGCGCCTGAGGACGGAACCGTTGCGCGGATCCCGGGCGCGGGTCCTTGTCCTCAAGCGCCGGACGGGCTGGGTCTGGCCGGGGCTCGTCCTCAAGCGCCGGACGGGCTGGGATTTGCGCCCTCGGGTCCGGGGTCGAGGGTTCCGTCCTCAAGCGCCGGACGGGCTGGTTGTGGCCGGGGCTCGTCCTCAGGTGCCGGATGGGCTGGTTTGGCCGGTGCCGTCCTCAGGTGCCGGACGGGGCGGACATCGCGTGGCGGTCCAGGAAGTCCCTGATGTCCACCGAACCCCGCCCCCGGGGGCGCAGGACCGCGACCGCCCCCGCCAGCATCGAACGGATGCGGGAGGACTGGACCTGGTCCAGCAGGTCCAGCACCCGGTGACCCGTGGCCGCCGCCTCCTCCGTGAGGCCCGCCCGTGCCAGGTCCGTGGTGAGCTCGGCCCGGTACAGCGCCAGGTTCCGGGTGAAGTGCGGGTCCTGGAGCCGCGTCGCCCGCCGGGCATGGCGGGCCGCCCGTGACCAGTCGCCCAGCGCCGACCAGCACTGCGCCTCCAGCATCTCCAGCTCGGCCTCCCGGAAAAAGGTCATCCACTCCGGGTCCGCCGCGGACGGCCCCTTCCCGAACGCGGTGTGCGCCCGGCCGAGCGCCCGCTCGCAGCCGGTACGGTCCCCGAGCCCGGCCCGGCCCCCGGCCTCCCGCAGCGCGAGCAGGGCGTGCAGTCGCGGTGAGCCCAGCGACCGCGCGGCCCGCTGGCCCGCCTCCGCCGCGCGCACGGACTCGCGCGGCCGGCCCGTGTCGCGCGCCAGGAACGACGCGTTGCAGAAGGCGTGCGCCTCCAGGGCCGGGTCCCCGGCCACCCGCGCGGTGGCCAGCGCCTCCGCGTAGTGCGAGCGGGCATCCTCGAACCGGCCCGAGTCATGGGCCAGCCAGCCCACCGAGATGGCCAGCTCACCGGCCCCGGTGTGCAGCCGGTCCGCCGTGGAGCGCCGGGCCGCGGCGCCGGAGTCGAGCAGCGCGTACGCCGCCCGCAACGGCTGCGAGGCGCGCCGGTACAGCCCGTCGCCGCCGTGCCGGTCGTCCAGCAGCCGGATCTGCCGCACGGCCTTCTCGACGGCGTTCACCTCCGCCTCGCCGACCCGGCGCTGCGCGGGCAGGGACACGGCGGACGAGCCGCCGAGGCCCAGCCCCAGGGAAGTGGCCGCCACCGCGGTGGTGCCGCTCGTCATGAATACGCGACGCAGCACGTCGCTCTCCTCGTCGGTGTCGCCGCCTGGTACGAACAGCGGGGAAGTCGGGGACGGTGGGACGTCCGCCGCGGACCTGGCACCCCGGCCGCGTACCGATTCGCGCGGTGAGAAGCCCAGCTCCGTCAGGGACGCCCCGGGGAACATGTGCAGGAAGACCCGCTCGTACGCGTAGTTGGGGCAGCGGATCTCGCCGGACTCCACGCGTCCGATGTACCGGGCGTCGCACGCGACCTGCTCGCCGATCTCGCGGGCGGACCTGCGTACCGCGGCAGCGAACTCCCCGGCGGAGCGCTGTCCGCGCAGCCGCCGGAAGGCGAGGTTGGGAACTGCCCGTGTCGACACCATGGCGGGGCCCTCTCTGGTGCGAGCCGGGGGCTTGATTCCGGTGTCCCGGCGGAGCAAGAACGTACCTGCTGTGATGGGACACACACGCTGCGTTTGCCAACAAATCGGACATCTCGCCCACGATCCGCCATGAACTGCCACCCTTTGCGGCGGTGCTGCACCGTAGCCCTTGACGCGGTCGGTGCGTTGGTCCATGTGGAGACGGGGTCCGGCTCCGCCCGGCGATGAGAGGAGAGGTCCCTTGTTGCATCTCGACATGGCGACCGGCTCGCGGACGACCGCGACGAAGACAGCCACCGGCACCACGACAGCCACCGGCGCCACGGCGCCCGCGGGGGAGACCGGTCCGCCGGGCACGCTCCCCGGCGCCGGACCCTGCGACCTGGTGACCGTCCCCGCCCGCCAGGGCCTGGAGGCCGTCGACATCCTGCGTCGCGGCGCGGACCAGGAGGCCGTCGGCCCGGTCCTGCACGACGGAGCCTGCGCCACCCTCGGCTTCCTGGTGCCACCGGGCACCGCACAGGCCTGGGACGTACCGGGCAGCGCCTGTACGCAGACCGACGGCCGCGGGCTGCGCATCCCCGCCGAGCCGCCGGCCCCGGGCAGCGGCTGGCTGCTGCCGCCCGCCGACGACACCTCCGTCACCGACCCGGCCGTGCTGCGGGCCGCGCTCGACCAGGCGGCCCGGCTGATCGAAGCGGCCGACAACTGCCGCTGAGCACATAATGGCCGGACGGCGGGTGCGTGGATCAGCCCGTCACGGCCGGTCCCCGACCGGTCCCGGACACGATGAGCAGCAGGCAGGGACGAGGAGCGGTGGCACGTCGAGGAGCGGCCGGTGGTGCGGGCGACCGTAAGCAGCGCACGGAGCGCAGGACCGACCGCAAAGCGGCACGCGGCTCCGAACGGCCCCCCGGCGAGGCCGGGGAGCGGGTCGACGGCGGCCTCGCCGAGCTCGTGCCCGACCGGGAACGCCGGCGTGCCTGGACGCTGACGATCGACGGCGCCCCGCAGTCCCACGTGGACCTCGACGACCCGACGTACCTCTCCTTCGAGTACCAGCGCCGGATCGGCCACATCGCCGACCTGGCCGCGCCCGCCGGACAGCCGCTGCACGTCGTGCACCTGGGCGGCGGGGCCTTCACCCTCGCCCGCTACATCGCCGCGACCCGGCCCCGGTCCACCCAGCAGATCGTCGAGGTGGACGCCGCACTCGTCCAACTGGTGCGCCGTGAACTGCCGCTGGACCCGCAGGCCAGGATCAGGGTCCGCGCCACCGACGCCCGCGCCGGGCTCGGAAAGATCCAGGACGGCTGGGCGGACCTCGTCATCGCCGACGTCTTCAGCGGGGCGCGTACCCCCGCCCACCTCACCAGCACCGAGTTCCTCGCCGAGGTGCGCCGCGTCCTGAAGCCCGGCGGGAGTTATGTGGCCAACCTCGCGGACGGGCCGCCGCTGGCCCATCTGCGCGGCCAGATCGCGACCGCCGCCACCGTCTTCCCCGAACTGGCGCTCGCCGCCGACCCGACCGTGTGGCGCGGCCGCCGCTTCGGCAACGCCGTGTTGCTCGCCTCGGACGTGCCGCCGAGGATCGCGGAGCTCACCCGCCGGGTGGCCACCGATCCGCACCCGGGGCGCGTCGAACACGGCCGGGCGCTCGCCGACTTCACCGGTGGCGCGTCCCCGGTGCACGACGCGGACGCCAAACCGTCACCGCCGCCGCCCGCCTCCGCGTTCGACTGACCGCGGGGTTACGGACCGACGATCTCCACCTGCGGCGGGTGGTCGTTCCAGGTGCAGAAGACCGAGACCGTAGCGCCGTCGTCCTGGGCGAAGTTCACCCGGATCCAGGTCGTGTTCGTCCACACCTGCACCGACCAGCCCTGCTCCGGAGTGGCCGAGACCAGCTTCGCCGAGTCCGTGCCGAGTTCGAAGACGATCCGGCCCCCGTCCGTCCCGTAACTGCGCACCGTGCCCGAGGCGGTGGCCGTCGCCGTCGGCCGCGGCGTCCCTGCGGGGGTGTGCGACGGTGTCCGGGACCGGGTCGGGGACGGTTTCGGGGCGGTACGGGGTGTGGCGCGGGGCGACTTCGACGGCGACGCCTTCGGGCGGTGCGTCGAGGACGCCAGCGTCCCGGCGGCGTCCCCGTCCCCCCGGGCGCCCGCGATCGGCACCGCGCGAGGCGGGTCGTACGCCGTACCCGCCATCACGGTGTGCACACCCCACCACGACAGCGTGACCGCGGCGCCGGTGGCGAGCGACCACGCGAGCGCGTGTACGAGTCCTCGTTGCATCGGGCACATCCTGCACCACCGTTCCCGCCGGTGTCCCCGGTGCCGCCACCGGCCGGACCGCGCGGGGTCCGATGGCGTACGGTGCCGCCCATGCCCAGTGTGCTCGTGGTCGAGGACGACCAGTTCGTACGTTCCGCCCTCATCCGCCACCTGACCGAGGCCTCCCACACCGTACGGAGTGTCGGCACCGCGCTCGAAGCGCTGCGCGAGGTCGCCCACTTCCGGTTCGACGTGGTCATCCTCGATCTCGGACTGCCCGATCTCGACGGGTCCGAGGCCCTGAAGATGCTGCGCGGCATCACGGACGTGCCCGTCATCATCGCGACCGCGCGCGACGACGAGAGCGAGATCGTCCGGCTGCTCAACGACGGCGCCGACGACTACCTGACCAAGCCGTTCTCGGTGGAACACCTCTCGGCCCGGATGGCCGCCGTGCTGCGCCGGGCGCGGGCCGCCGGCGGTGAGGCGCCGCCCCCGCGCGTCATCCGGGTCGGCGGCCTATCCATAGACCCGCTGCGGCGGCAGGCCGAACTCGACGGCACCGCACTCGACCTCACCCGGCGCGAGTTCGACCTGCTGACCTTCCTGGCCGGCCGCCCCGGAGTCGTCGTCCCGCGCAGGGAACTCCTCGCCGAGGTCTGGCAGCAGTCCTACGGCGACGACCAGACCATCGACGTCCACCTCTCCTGGCTGCGCCGCAAGCTGGGCGAAACGGCAGCCCGGCCCCGCTATCTGCACACCCTGCGCGGCGTCGGCGTGAAACTCCAGCCGCCCGCCGCACCCCCGGAGCAGCCCGCATGAGATGGGCCCTGGTCAAGGTCTGCCTGGCCGTCACCGCGATGGTCGTGATCGCCTTCGCCGTACCACTGGGCCTCGTCGTCAAGGAGATGGCGCGCGACCGCGCGTTCTCCGACGCCGAACGGCAGGCCGCGATGATCGGCCCCACCCTGTCCATCACCACCGACCGCGCCAAGCTCCAGAAGGCGGTGCTCACCACCGAGCCGGGGGCCGCGGGCCGGATGGCCGTCCACGTCCCGGCGTCCCACGAGGCCGGCGGCGTGGCGGTGGAGATCGGCAGCAGGCGCGCCACCCGCAAGGACCTGGAGACCGTGCAGGAGTCGGGCCGCGCCTCCATCAGCGAGGTGACCGGCGGCTCCGCGCTGCTCCAGCCGACCGCGCTGGGCTCCCGGGGCACCGTCGTCGTCGAGGTGTTCGTGCCGGAGGACGAGGTCTCCAACGGGGTCGCCACCGCCTGGCTGATGCTGGCCGGCGTCGGCATCGCGCTGATCGTGGGGTCGGTCGCGGTGGCCGACCGGCTCGGCGTACGCATGGTGGAGCCGGCCAGACGTCTCGCGGCGGCCGCGCACGACCTGGGGGAGGGGCGGCTGGGGACCCGCGTACCGGAGGACGGGCCGACCGAACTCCGGTCCGCGGCGACGGCGTTCAACTCCATGGCCGACCAGGTCGTCCAGCTCCTGGCCAACGAGCGTGAACTGGCCGCCGACCTCTCGCACCGGCTGCGCACCCCGCTCACCGTGCTCCGGCTCAACGCCGCCTCGCTCGGCGAGGGCCCGGCGGCCGAGCAGACCCGGGCGGCCGTCCAGCAACTGGAGCGCGAGGTCGACACGATCATCAGGACCGCCCGCGAGCAGCGTCCGCAGACCCAGGGGCAGAGCGGCGGTCCCGGGGCCGGCTGCGATGTCTCCGAAGTGATCCGCGAACGGATGGACTTCTGGTCCGCGCTGGCCGAGGACGAGGGCCGCGAGGTGCGCCTGGCGGGAGTGGACCGTACGGTACGCATCCCGGTGGCCCGCCCCGAACTGGCCGCCGCACTCGACGCGTTGCTCGGCAACGTCTTCCGGCACACCGCCGAGGGCACCGCCTTCGCCGTCGATGTGCACCACAGCGGCGACGCGGTGATCGTGCTGGTCTCGGACGCGGGCGGCGGCATCGCGGACCCGAAGGCGGCGCTGGCGCGCGGCAGCAGCGGCCGCGGCGGGGCGAAGGGCGCTGTGGGCTCGACCGGCCTCGGGCTCGACATCGTCCGCCGGGTCGCGGAGTCCACCGGCGGCGATGTGCGGATCGGCCGCTCGGTGCTCGGCGGCACGGAGGTGCGCATCTGGATCGGGCTCGACGGGCAGCGGCCGCAGCGGCGCGGACACCGGGTGGGGCGGCAGCGGCGCGGGGTGCTCCGCCGGAGCGCGGAGGCCCGGTTCCGCTCCGGAACGGGCCCGAACCTTTAGTGCGGCCGATGCGCTCCTTAAGCCAACCCTAAGAACGTCAACGCAAGCCCGGATTAGCCTCTTTGCCCCTTTCGCTGCCGCTAGCGTGCTCCCGCATCCCCCACTTCCGTATGACGAGGCAGGAACGCGATGGGCACCAGCACGCACCGGCGCACGGCGAGCACCAGGACCAAGGCGATCGGCGCGGTCGTCGCCGCGGCCGTGATCGGCGGAACGGTCTTCGCCCTGACCGGCACGGCCCAGGCGGCAGCGGTCGGTGCCGCCTACACCAGGACCAGCGGCTGGACCGGCGGCTACACCGGCCAGTACGTCGTCACCAACGACACCGACGCGGCCAGGTCCGGCTGGACGCTCGAGTTCGACCTGCCGGCGGGCACGAAGCTCAGCTCCCTGTGGAACGGCGAGCACACCGTCAGCGGCAGCCACGTCACGGTCACGCCGGCCGCCTGGGACAAGGAGCTGGCCCCCGGCAGGTCCGTCACCATCGGCTTCGTGACCAGCTCCGACGGCACGGCCGCCGACCCCACCGGCTGCCTCATCGACGACGCCAAGTGCTCCGTCGACACCGGCGCGACGCCGGAGCCCAGCGGCCGCCCCACCGAGACCGCCACCCCCACGCCGACCCCCACCGCGACCGCCACGGCCACCCCCACCCCCACCCAGAAGCCCACCGGGACCGCGACACCGACGCCCACCCCGACCCCCACGAAGACCGACGGCGGCGGCACGGCGAGCGGCGCGGGCTTCGCCCCGTACGTCGACACCTCGCTCTACCCGGCGTTCGACCTGGCCGACACCGCAGCCAAGACCGGTGTGAAGCAGTTCAACCTCGCCTTCATCACCTCCGGCGGCAGCTGCGCCCCCCTCTGGGGCGGTGTCACCGGCCTCGGTGACGACCACGTCGCCTCCCAGATCGGCGCCCTGCGCGCGGCCGGCGGCGACGTCCGGGTCTCCTTCGGCGGCGCCTCCGGCTCCGAACTGGCGCTGAACTGCACCTCGGCCGCCGATCTGGCCGCGGCCTACGGCAAGGTCGTCGACACCTACGAGCTCACCAAGGTCGACTTCGACATCGAGGGCGGGGCGCTGCCCGACACGGCGGCCAACTCCCGCCGCTCCCAGGCCATCGCCCAGCTCCAGAAGTCCCACCCCGGTCTCGACGTCTCCTTCACCCTGCCGGTGATGCCCGAGGGCCTGACCCAGCCCGGCGTGGACCTGATCGCCGACGCGAAGAAGAACGGCGTGGACGTCGGGGCGGTCAACGTCATGGCGATGGACTACGGCGCCTCCTACAGCGGCGACATGGGCACGTACGCGATCCAGGCCGCCACGGCCACCCAGGCCCAGATCAAGGGTGTGCTGGGGCTCTCCGACGCGGACGCGTGGAAGGCCGTCGCCGTCACCCCGATGATCGGGGTCAACGACGTCAGCACCGAGATCTTCAAGGTCGAGGACGCCACGCAGCTGGTGAAGTTCGCCCAGGAGAAGGGCCTCGCCTGGCTCGCGATGTGGTCGGGCACCCGCGACAAGGAGTGCGCGGGCGGGGCTCAGCCGTCCGCGGACGCCTCGTGCAGCTCGATCGCGCAGGAACCGCTCGCCTTCACGAAGGCGTTCGGCGCCTACAAGTAGCCCCGGTAGCCCCAGTAGCCACCACCCCGCCCGCGCGCCCCGGCCGGTCCCCACATCCCCCCCCACGACCGGCCGGGGTGCGCGCCCCTTTGTCCGCGCGGCCCGTCCGGGGGTCCTCAATCGCCGGACGGGCTCAAAGATGTCCTCAATCGCCGGACGGGCTTGGATTTCGGCCCGACGGGCTCAGTGTTCCGACCGGTTCACCGCCGAGAGCACCGCCGCCACCGACGCCGCCACGCTCGACGCGCCCCGGCCCGCGCCCCAGTGCTCCGTCCCGCCGGCCCGGCAGCGCGCGTACGCGGTCACCGTCGCCTCCGGTCCCGGTGAGCCGTGCTCCGCGAAGTCGAGCACCGTGACCTTCACCCCGGCCCCCTCCAGCGCATGTGTGAAGGCGCCCACCGGGCCGCTGCCGGTGCCCTCGTAGTCGCCCTCGCGCCCGTCCACCCGCAGGGTGCAGACGAACCGGTGCTCACCGGCCGGGTCGAGGTGCGTCGACCAGGACGTCAGGGCGAGGGAACCGTCCCGCCCGGGGACCAGGTACGTCGCGTCGAACAGCTCCCACAGGTCCTCCGGCGTGGCCTCCAGACCGCTGGCGTCGGTCGCCGTCTGCACCGTGCGGGAGAAGTCCGCCCGCATCCCGGCCGGCAGGTCCACCCCGTGGTTGCTCCGCAGCAGATGGGCGATGCCGCCCTTGCCCGACTGGCTGTTGACCCGGATGACCGCCTCGTACGTACGCCCCACGTCCGCCGGGTCGATCGGCAGGTACGGCACCGCCCACAGCTCGGAGCCACTGCTCGCGTGGTGGGCGAAACCCTTGCTGATCGCGTCCTGGTGGGTGCCCGAGAACGCGGTGTAGACCAGATCGCCGCCGTACGGATGGCGCGGCGGCACCGGCAGCCGGTTGCAGTGCTCGACCGTGCGGCGGATCTCGTCGATGTCCGAGAAGTCGATCATCGGGTCGACGCCCTGGGCGTGCAGATTGAGGGCCAGGTTGACCAGGTCCACATTGCCGGTGCGTTCCCCGTTGCCGAACAGGCAGCCCTCCACCCGCTGCGCCCCCGCCAGCACGGCCAGCTCCGCGCACGCCACTCCCGTTCCGCGGTCGTTGTGCGGGTGGACGGAGAGGATCACCGAGTCGCGCCGCTCCAGATGGCGGTGCATGTAATCGATCTGGTCCGCGTACACATTGGGCGTCGCGATCTCCACCGTGGCGGGCAGGTTGTGGATCACCGGCCGGTCCGGCGAGGCGTCCCACAGCCCGGTCAGGCTGTTGCAGATCTCCAGGACGTAGTCCGGTTCGGTCAGCACGAAGACCTCGGGGGAGAACTCGAACCGGATGTCCGCCCCGGGCCTGGCCCGCGCCAGCCGGTCCATCTGCCGCGCCGCGTCCAGCACCACGCCGTGCACCTCGGCCCGGCTGCGGCCGAGGACGACGTCGCGCCAGACGGGGGCGGTCGGGATGTAGAGGTGGACGACCACCCGGTCCATGCCCGCGACGGACTCGAAGGTCCGCTCGATCAGCTCCGGTCTGGCCGGGGTGAAGACGACCACCGTCACGTCGTCGGGCACGGCACCGCTCTGCGCCAGATGCCGGACGAAGTCGAAGTCGGTGCGGCTCGCGGACGGGTAGCCGATCTCGATCTCCTTGAACCCCATCGCGACCAGCAGATCGAACATCCGGCGCTTGCGCGGGGTGTCCATCGGTTCGGCCAGGGCCTGGTTGCCGTCGCGCAGGTCGACGGGGACCCAGAGCGGGGCGCGGTCGATACGGGCCTGCGGCCAGCTCCGGCCGGTCAGCGGAATCTCGACGCGGTCGAAGGCGGCGCGGTAGCGGTGCGACGGCATCGAACTGGAGCGTTGCGGATTCCACTGGGGCGCGGCCTCGGGGACGGGCCCGCGCGGGGTGCAGATCGTGGGGAAGCTGTGCATCGGTGACAGAACGCCGGGCGTGAACTCGGACATGTGAAGGGGTCTCTTCTCGCATCGCCGGATGCGACCGGCACAGCACGGCACCCCGCGGCGGGGTGCCGATCGCTTCAGGCCCCGCCGCGGCAGCCGAGAAGAAGGAGACCGCGGTACGTCATGATCGGTACAGTAGCCAGAAACCAAGTCCTCAGACAACCTGACAGGTGAACTCGTGTCCTCGCTCGGTCCGCTCCGCCCCAGCCCCCTGGTCGAACAGGCCACGAGCCATCTGCGCGCGCAGATCACCGAGGGGCACTGGCCGGTCGGCACGAAGATCCCCGGTGAGACCACCCTCGCCAAGACCCTGGGCGTGGGCCGCTCCACGGTCCGCGAGGCGGTGCGTACGCTCGCCACGCTCGGCCTGCTCCAGTCCCGGCAGGGCTCCGGCGTCTTCGTCATCTCCGACGAGGCGACGGAGGACTGGCCGGTCAGGCTGCGCCGGGCCGCGGTCACCGATGTCTACGAGGTGCGGATGCTGATCGAGGTCCAGGCCGCCCGGCTGGCCGCCCGGCGCCGCACCGACGAGGACCTGACCGCCCTGGACGCGGCGCTCCGGGCGCGGCGGGAGGCGGGCGCCGGGCCGGACGCCGGCTTCGTGGACGCGGACATCGCGCTGCACCGGACGGTCGTGGCGGCCGCCCACAACCCCGTGCTCACCGACCTCTTCGGCGAGTTCGCCCCCGCGCTGCGGCAGGGGCTGATCGACCTGGTGGAACTACTCGGGCTGCGCCGCGACGACCCGAACCACGGTGAGGCGCAGCACCACGCGCTGGTCAGGGCCGTCGTGGCGGGCGACGCGGAGGGGGCGGGCCGGGCCGCGCAGGCGGAGCTGGAACACACCCTGGCCCGCCTGCGCGCCTCCTGACCGGCCCGAGCCGGACACGACGCCCTACGCCGCGCCGGCCCCCGACCCCCGCCACTCCTGGGCGTACTCGTCGAAGATCGCCCGCAACTGGTGGCCGATCTTCAGGTAGTCCAGGTCGTCCAGGTTGGCCAGGGAGACCCGGACCGACCACTCTGGCCCGTCGAAACCGCCGCCGTTCAGCAGCACCACCGACGTCTGCTCGGCCAGCCGGAACAGCGGGTCGACCGGCTCGTAGTTCTGCTCCAGATAGTCGGCGAACTCCTTGCCCAGGGTGCGTTCCGCCTCGGCCAGCAGATCCAGCTCGATGTAGTACGAGGCCCGCTTCGGGTCCTCGGAGATCTTCATGTGCGCCCCCTCCAGCAGGAGTTCGAGGCGCTGCTGCACGATGGAGCGGATCCGGGCCTTGTACTCCTGGCCCTCGTCGAGCATGTCGAACAGCGAGAAGAGCGTCATCATCACCTGCTGCGGCAGCGACAGGCCCGCCGTGTGGTTGAGCGCCACCTGACGGGAGTCCGCGACCAGCCGGTCGATGAACCGCATCCTCTCCGGCTCCAGGGACAGCGATCCGTACCGCTTGCCCAGGCGCGCCTTCTCCTCGGCGCTCTGCGCGGTCAGCATGTCGTCGATGACGTTGTCGTCGTGCAGCCCGATGACGCCGAGCCGCCAGCCGGTGGCGCCGTAGTGCTTGGAGTAGGAGTACACGAGCAGCGCGTTGCGGGGCAGGTCGGCGGCGAGCGAGCGGAAGCCCTCGACGAAGGTCCCGTAGACGTCGTCCGTCACCACGATCAGGTTCGGGTTCTGCTCGGCGACGATTCCCACGATCTGCTCGGCGACCCTCGGGGCGAGCGCGAGCGAGGGCGGATTGCTCGGGTTGACGCAGCAGACCATCCGGACGGAGGGGTCGGCCAGCTTGGCGATCTCCTCCGGCGGGTAGCGCCACTGCCGCACCCCGGTCTCGGTGAACAGGTTCGCCTCGACGTGCACGACGTCGAAGCCGTACGTGTCCAGCTCGGGGATCTCCAGGTACGGAGTGAAGACCGGCACCATCAGGGCGATCCGGTCGCCCTTCTTCAGGATTCCGTTCTTCAGCAGCGAGTCGAAGATGTAGCACATCGCGGCGGTGCCGCCCTCGGTCGCGAACAGGCTCAGATTCTGCCCCTCCGGCGGCCGGTGGTCGAACATCTCGTCGGCCACGTACCCGCGCACGATCTGCTCCACGTGCGGCAGGATCCGCCCCGGTACCGGGTAGTTGTCCCCGATCGAGGAGTCCGTCAGCTCGTGGACGAACGCGTCGGGCACGAAACCGAAGCGCTTGACCGCCAGGTCGATGCTCGCCTGGAGCAGCTCGATGCCGGGCAGCTCCGGATGCGTACGCACGAAACGGGCGAAGCGGTCCGCACAGCCGGCCTCCTCCGGCATCCCGCCCAGGTTGTCCGCCGTCCAGACCCGGCGGGACTCGGCGATCGCGAAGTAGCCGAGCGCGTGGTACGCCTCCCGGGGGCCGGTGGCGACCCAGTTCGGATTGCCGCGGCCCGCGTTCAGCATGGCCCGGGTGGTCTTGCCCTTCTGGCCGGGTTTGCCGCTCTGCTCGGACTGGGCGATGGCGATGAATTTGTCCTTCAGCTCGAACGGGCTGAGCTGGGCGAACGACCGGATCTCGGCACGGCTGAGGCTGGCCTTGGGCATGTCTGCGCTCCCGCGGTTCAGTGGTTGAGGATGACGATGACGGCGCCCCACACGGTCAGCAGCACATTGCCGACGGCGTACGGGATCGTGTAACCGAGCGTGGGGATCTGGGACCTGGAGGTCTCATTGATGGCGCCGATCGCCGCCGTGGTGGTCTGGCCGCCGGCCAGCACCCCCATCAGGATCGGGAACCTGATCTTCTGGATGTGGTGCCCCACCAGGAATCCGACGATCAGCGGGACGACGGTGGCGACGGCCCCCAGGACCAGCAGCCCCCAGCCGGCCGAGGACAGTCCGCTGGTGAAGCCGGGACCGGCGTTGATGCCGACCACCGCGACGAACATGCACAGGCCCAGGGTGTCCATGAACCACTGGGCGCCCGGCGGCACGTTCCCGTACGTCGGGTACTTGCCCCGGATCCAGCCGAAGACCAGACCCATGATGAGCCCGCCGCCCGAGGTGGAGAGCGAGATCGGCACCCCGCCCGCCGTCAGCGCCGGAATGCCGATGCAGCCGCCGAGGAAGATGCCGAGGCCCACCCAGACCATGTCGGTCGCGAAGCTCGTCGGCACGGGCTTGCCGAGCTCCTTGCCCGCCGGGCCGACCAGCCGCTCCGGGCCGGTCAGCACCAGGGTGTCGCCGCGCTCCACCGGGGTGGAGAGCCGGAAGGGGAATTCGGCGCCGGCCCGGTAGAGCTTCTCGATGTAGACACCGGCCATGAAGGGCTCCCGGCGCAGTTCCTCCACCGTTCTGCCCAGTTGCGCCTTCTCGGACGCCACCACGTGCAGCGTCTCGGTCCGGTAGCCGAGCAGCGTCACGTCGTCCGCCTCCGGACCCACGTGCGTACGGGCGTCGAAGTCCACCAGGTCGTGCCGCAGCGCGCTGACCGCGATGGTGTCCCCCTCCCGCAGCACCAGGGACTGCGTCTGCGGCAGGATCGTCCCCTCGCGCCTGACCTGGGTGATGTAGACACGGCGGCCGAGCGCCTGTTGCTGGTTCTCGAAGTCACCGATGCTGCGTCCGACGAGGTCGTGGCGTTCGACCGTGTAGGCGCGCAGGACGGTCTCGTAGTACCCCTCGCCCTCGTCCGGGTTCTCGTCGGGGGCGTCCAGTTCGGCGGCCAGCTCCGCGCTCTCCTTCGCCAGGTCCCTGCGGTAGAGCCGGGGCAGCACATTGGCGAGGAGCATCGCGCACAGGATGGTGCCGAGCGGATAGGTGACCGCGTAGCCGACCGCGACCAGGTTCTGTTCGGACTTCACCTCGGCGGAGGAGAGGCCGGGCAGGGTGGCGATGGCGTCCTGGGCGACACCGATGGCCGCCGACTGCGTGAGCGCGCCGCTCATCAGTCCGGCGCCGAGCCCGGGTCCGTAACCGAGGATGACGGCGAAGAGCCAGGAGACCAGCAGCCCGGTCACACAGACCACGACCGCGTTGACGACCTGCGGCAGCCCGTCCTTCCTCAGTCCCCGGAAGAACTGAGGTCCGACGCGGTAGCCGAGTGCGAACAGGAACATGATGAAGAAGAGGTTCTTCACCGTGCCGTCGATCTCGACGCCGAACTGGGCGCCCAGCACCAGCCCGGCGACCAGACAGCCCGTCACCGCGCCGAGCGCGATCGCCTTGTAGTGGACCTTGCCGAGCAGGAATCCCAGCGCGACGACCAGGAAGACCAGCAGTTCGGGATGGGGTTCGAAGATGTTGCGGTTGAGGAAATCGATCATTCAGGCTCCCAGGACACCGACGAGAATGGGACCGGTCAGGGGCAGCAGGAAGTTCGAGAGCGCGTACGTGATCGTGTAACCGAGCAACGGCACCGAGCTCTGCGCCACCTGGGTGATGGAGGTGATCGCCGGGGTCGAGCACTGCTGGCCCGCGATGGCGCCGATCAGCAGCGGCTTCTCGATGTGCAGGAGCTTGACCCCGACGATCAGCGAGATGGTGGCGGGGATCAGCACCATGGCGATCCCCGCGAACGGCAGGAGCGCGCCGTACTCCTTCAGCAGCGGCCACGCCTGCGGCCCGGCGGTGAGCCCGGTGCAGGCGATGAAGACGGCGAGACCCAGGTCCTTCATCGTGTTCGCGGCCTGTGGCGGGAAGGCCCCGAAGGTCTGCCTGCGGGAGCGGAACCAGCCGAACAGCAGCCCGGAGACCAGACAGCCGCCACCGGTGCCGAGCGACAGCGGGATGTCACCGACCCTGACGACGATCTGGCCGAGCAGCGAACCCGCCACGATGCCGAGGCCCAGATAGACGAAGTCCGTCGCGTCGTTCTTCACGACGGCGCCGATCTTCGCGACGAGCTTGTTGAGGCCGGAGCGGGCACCGACCAGGGTCAGCACGTCACCCCGCTCCACCGTGGTCTCGGCCGAGGCGGGCAGATGCTGGTCGTTGCGCAGCACATCGGTGATGTACACGCCGTCCCGGCGGAACTCGGGGTGGTCCTGCTCCAGCCGGGCGATGGTCGACCCGGCGGTGGCCTTCTCGGTCACCGCGACCTGACGGGTGGCCAGTGGGGTGTCGAGGCCGGGCACCGCGGGGGTCTCCGGACCGATCTCCCGGCCCGCCTCGATGATCGCGCGCCGCCGGCCGACCACCTGGACCAGGTCGCTCAGCGTCAGTTCGAGGTCGGGGGAGGGGTCCATCACCACGCTGCCGCGCTTGACGCCCTCCACCGTGACGCCGCCGCCCAGGGAGGCCTCGAGCTCGCCGATCCGCCGGCCGTCGGCCAGGGTCACCAGGAACGTACGGCCGACCGTGCCGGGCAGCGCCTCGCGTTCGTCGGACTCCAGGCCGCGGATGCCTCCGCGCATCTTCTCCCAGAGTTCGCGCGAGGCGTCCGCCAGATTGATGCGCAGCAGCATCGGCATGATCTGGCTGGTGTACAGCACGATGGTGACCAGGCCGAAGAGGTAGCAGACGGTGTACGCCGTCGCGACGTGCCCCTGGTACTCGGTGATCTGGGCGGACGTCAGGCCTTCCAGCTTGCCGATCGCCTCGGTGGCCGTACCCACGACCGCGGACTCGGTCGCCGCGCCGGCCAGGATGCCCGACGCGGTCCCCACGTCGAGGTCGAAGGCCTTGGCGAGGCCGAAGGCGATGCCGAGCACACAGACCAGTTCGATCAGGCAGAGGGCGAAGAAGCGCAGGCTCTTGCGGTTGAGGTTGGCGAAGAACTGCGGCCCGGCCAGATAGCCGAGCGAGAAGATGAACAGGGCGAAGAAGACCGTCTTGACGTCCTCGTTGACGCTGACGTGCCGGGTGCCGATCAGCAGCGAGACGATCAGCGTGCCGCAGATTCCGCCGAGGGTGATCGGTCCGACGCGGATCTTTCCCACGAGGTAACCGAGGGACAGGCAGAGGAAGAGAGCGAGTTCGGGATGGTCGCGGACTACTCCCATCCGGCCTCACCCACCCGAAGGGACAGAAGTGATCATTAGGCGCATAGGGGTGAAAATATCAGCGGGTGGGGTGGATGGCATGTCCACTCCCTGTCCGTCGCGCAGGGGAAGTGGCCCCGGTGCGGGGCCTCGTTCCGGTCATCGGCCGGGCTGCCGTTTCGGCCAGTGACCGGCGCTCGGGTTCGGGGAAAGAACGCGGGGGCGTCCCGGAGGGGTCCCGTGATGCGGTGGCCCGTTCACCTTCCGGCGGGCCCCGCGCAAGGAATCGGGGGTGGCGGAGACTGTTTCCGGGGGATTCCGCAAAACCGGCGCGATCGTGGCGGCTTCCCGGCGCCGCCTCCATGATCCACTCCCGATACCCCTTCCACCTGCGGGAATTCGTGAACCGCTCGCTCCGGTTCCGCTGCCCGCATGCTTTGGCAAGCCTTCGGCCGGACACGGTCGCGTGACTTGCAGGACACGCTCGCGCAACGGAAGCGTCTTCAACTCTTGACACCCACCCCCCGCAGGCAGCAACCTTCCGACATCGACGCATGGGAGCGCTCCCACATCGCACGGGAAATTCCCGTGCGGACGGCACTGCCCGTGTCCTCCCCCCAGAACCATCTGGCACCCGCACTCACCAGCGCGTATGCCACGCAGTGAGCCAGTCCCACCCTGGAACAAGGAGTAGTGGAATGCGTATCACCCGCACCGTCGCCGGCCGGAGCCGCAAAGTCGCGGTTCTGGCCACCACGGGCCTGACCGCTTCGGCCCTGTTGCTGACCGGCTGCAGCAGCGACTCCGACTCATCGGACAACACGGCCTCCGCGAACGGGAAGATCACGCTGACCGTCGCGGACTTCGGACAGTTCGGCTACAAGGAAGCCGGTCTCTTCGCCAAGTACCACGAGCTGCACCCGAACATCACGGTCAAGGAAGACACCACCGCTGATGAGAAGGTCTACTACCCCAAGCTGCTCCAGCAGCTGAACTCGGGCAGCGGGCTGGCGGACGTCCAGGGCCTCGAGGTCGGCCGCATCAAGGAGCTCGTCGACACCAAGGCGGACCAGTTCGCCGACCTGAGCAAGGTCATCGACGTCAGCGAGTGGGTGTCCTGGAAGGAGAAGCAGGCCACCACGGCCGACGGAAAGGTGATCGGCGCGGGTACCGACATCGGCCCGATGTCGCTCTGCTACAACACCGAGCTCTTCAAGAAGGCCGGTCTGCCGACCGACCGCAAGGACGTCGCCGCGAAGATCGCCGGGGGCTGGGAGGACTACCTCAAGCTCGGCGAGGAGTACAAGAAGAACGCGCCCTCGGGCACGTACTTCATGGACTCCGCCAGCGCGATGTACAACGCCGTCGTCAGCTCGAACGCGAAGCAGTACTACGACGAGAGCGGCAAGGCGATCTACAAGGACAGCCCCAGCGTCAAGCAGGGCTGGGACCTGGCGGCCGAGGCCGCGGACAAGAAGCTGACCCAGGGCCTCGCGCAGTTCAGCGACCCGTGGAAGGCCGCCCTGCGCAAGAGCACCATGGCCACCATCGCCTGCCCCGCCTGGATGGCCGGTCAGATCTCGGTGAACGCCGGTGACGGCAACAAGGGCAAGTGGGACATCACCACCGCCCCCGGTTCGACCGCCGCCAACTGGGGCGGCTCCTTCCTCGGTGTTCCCAAGGCGGGCAAGAACGTCGACGAGGCCGCCAAGCTGGTCAAGTGGCTGACCGCCCCCGAGCAGCAGGCCGCCGTCTTCAAGGCGATCGGCAGCTTCCCGTCCAACAAGGGCGCGTACGACCTGCCGGACGTGAAGGGCGCCAAGCTCGCGTACTTCAACGACGCGCCGATCGGCCAGCTGTACGCCGATGAGGCCAAGTCCATTCCCGAGACGGTGCTCGGCCCGAAGGACGGCATCATCAAGGACACCATCTCCACCCAGATCAACAACATGGAGCAGCGCGGCACCAGCCCCGACGACGCGTGGAAGGCGGCGACCAACTCGATCGACAAGGCGATCGGCTGACGGTCGCAGCGGCGGGCGGCCCCCGGGCCGCCCGCACCTGCGTGTCCCCATCCCACGGGGCGCCGGGGCCCGCGCACGGCGCGCCTCCCGGCGGGCTTGCACGGGGCGACCGGGTATCTCCCCGGCCGCCCCGTGGAAGCCCACCGCACGCGCTTTCGGCCCACGCCCCGTACCCGGGTAACTCAAGCAATCCAGGGAAGGACTCCCGCTCGTGGCCACCTCGACTCCCACCCGGGACGCATACGCCCCGCCGCCGCGCGGCTCCCAGCAGACACCGGCCGGCTCCCGCCGGCAGACGTGGCGGAGCCGGCTCTGGCGCTTCGACGACAAGGCATCGCCGTACGCCTACATAGCCCCGTTCTTCCTCGTGTTCGGCGCCTTCGGGCTCTATCCGCTGATCTACACCGGCTGGATCGCCCTGCACCGGGTGGAGATGACCGGGCTGAACCAGATGGAGTGGGTCGGCTGGGGCAACTTCGACACGATCCTGCACGACTCCGAGTTCTGGACGGCCGTCAGCAACACCTTCCTCATCGGTGTCATGTCGACGGTTCCGCAGCTGCTCGTCGCGCTGGGCCTGGCCCACCTGCTGAACTACAAGCTCCGCGCCAGCACGTTCTGGCGGACGGTCATCCTCACCCCGTACGCCACCTCGGTGGCCTCCGCGGCCCTCGTCTTCGCCCTGGTCTTCCGGGCCGACGGCGGTCTGCTGAACTGGGCCCTGCACTTCGTCGGCCTCGGTGACACCAACTGGGTCAACGGGCACTGGACGTCCAAGATCGCCATCTCGGTCATCGTGATCTGGCGCTGGACCGGCTACAACACCCTGATCTACCTCGCCGCGATGCAGGCGGTGCCCTCGGACCTGTACGAGGCGGCCTCGCTCGACGGAGCCTCGCGCTGGCAGCAGTTCCGCAAGGTGACCATTCCCTCGCTGCGGCCCACGATCCTCTTCACGATCGTCATCTCCACCATCGGTTCCATGCAGCTGTTCGGCGAGCCGCTGCTGCTGGAGGGCGGCACCCTCGGCGCGACCGGCGGCAACGAGAATCAGTACGAGACCCTCAGCGTCTACCTCTACAACTACGGCTGGAACCTGGGGCATCTCGGTCCGGCCGCCGCAGTGGCATGGGCGATGCTCGCCCTCCTGCTGATCATCGCCGCGGTCAACTGGTTCATCGGCCGCTTCGTACGCACATCCGCGGTCTGACCGGGAGCGATATCCATGACCATCACCAGCCCCACCGAAATCCCGGGCTCCGTCCTCCCGGTGCGCACCGCTCACCGTGCGCCGAAGCGGGCGAGCCGTTTCAAGCCCGGCGCCGGCCAGCAGCTGAAGGGCGGCCCGTTCGCCTACATCGCGCTGGCCGTCGTCGGCATCGGCTCGCTGCTGCCGCTGTACTGGACCCTGGTGGCCGCGTCCCACACGCAGGACGAAGTGCTGGCCTCCACCCCGCCGTTCCTGCCGGGCGGCCGGCTGCTGCACAACCTCGACGCCGCCTGGACCCAGGCCAACCTGGGCAAGGCGATCGTCAACAGCATCCTCGTCTCCAGCTGCATCACGGCGGCCACGCTCTTCTTCTGCACCCTGGCCGGATACGCCTTCGCCAAGATGCGCTTCCGGGGCCGCGGCGCCCTGATGACCGGGGTCATCGCGACCCTGACCATTCCGCCGCAGCTCAGCGTCGTCCCCCTGTTCATGATGATGTCCGACCTCGGCTGGGGCGGAAATCTGGAGTCGGTGATCTTCCCGACCCTGGTGAGCGCGTTCGGCGTGTTCTTCATGCGGCAGTACCTGAGCGAGGCGCTTCCGTACGAACTGATCGAGGCCGCCAAGATCGACGGCGCGAACAACTTCCGCGTCGTGCTGAGCATCGTGCTCCCGGTGGCCCGCCCCGCGATGATGGTGCTCGGCATGCTCACCTTCGTCCAGGCGTGGAACGACTTCTTCTGGCCCTACCTCGCACTGAACCAGCAGAACCCCACGCTCCAGGTGGCCCTCGGCCAGCTGAGCGCCTCCTACACCCCCGACCAGAGCATCGTGATGGCCGGCGCGCTGATCAGCACGCTGCCGCTGCTCGTGGTGTTCGTGATCTTCGGTAAGCAGATCGTCGGCGGGATCATGTCCGGCGCCGTCAAGGGCTGACACCACCGGCCCAGCTTCCTCCCGGACGCCCGTACGGTCCGCGCCGCCCCGCGGACCGTACGGGATCCGCAGTCCCACCCCTGTCCATGCCTCTGTCCGCCCACCCCTGGGAGCGCTCCCGCATGACTGCTGTACGAACTGACACCGCCCCGAAGCAGGCGCCCGAGGCGACGAGATTTCCGACGGGCTTCGTCTGGGGGGCGGCGACCGCCGCCTACCAGGTGGAGGGCGCCGCCGCCGAGGACGGCCGCACGCCCTCCATCTGGGACACCTTCAGCCGGACACCGGGCAAGGTCCGCAACGGCGACACCGGAGACATCGCCGCCGACCACTACCACCGCTACCGTGACGACGTCGCGCTGATGAAGCAGCTGGGGCTGAAGGCGTACCGTTTCTCCATCTCCTGGTCCCGGGTGCAGCCCACCGGCCGGGGCCCCGCCGTCGAGCGCGGTCTGGACTTCTACCGCAAGCTCGTCGACGAGCTGCTCGAAGCCGGCATCACTCCCGTCGCCACCCTCTACCACTGGGACCTTCCCCAGGAGCTGGAGGACGCCGGCGGCTGGCCGCAGCGGGTGACCGCAGAGCGGTTCGCCGACTACAGCGCGATCATGGCCGGCGCCCTCGGCGACCGCGTCGGCATGTGGACCACCTTCAACGAGCCGTGGTGCTCGGCCTTCCTCGGCTACGGCTCCGGTGTGCACGCCCCCGGCCGCACCGAGCCCGCCGCCGCCCTGCGGGCGGCCCATCACCTCAACCTCGCCCACGGCCGGGCGATCGAGGTCCTGCGCGGTCAACTCCCCGCTGCCGCGCAGACCTCGGTCACCCTCAACCTCCACCAGGTGCGCCCGCTGACCGCGAGCGCGGCCGACGCGGACGCCGCCCGCCGGATCGACGCGGTCGGCAACCGGGTCTTCACCGGCCCGATGCTGCGCGGCGAGTACCCCGAGGACCTGATCGCGGACACCTCGAACCTGGTGGACTGGTCGAAGCTGGTCCAGGACGGCGACCTGGCCGCCATCTCCCGCCCGGTCGACGTCCTGGGCGTCAACTACTACACGCCGACGCTGGTCTCCACGCCCGAGAAGGGCGGGGGCGGCTCGGGCAGCGACGTGCACGGCGCCAGCGACTTCTCCCCGTGGCCCGGCTCCGAGCACGTCGCCTTCCACCTCGCCGAGGGGAAGGAGCGCACCGCGATGAACTGGTCGATCGACCCCAACGGGCTCTACGACCTCCTCATGGACGTCACCCGCGACCACCCCGGCCTGCCGCTGATGGTCACGGAGAACGGCGCCGCCTTCGACGACTACGTCTCGCCCGAGGGCCGGGTGGAGGACCCCGAGCGGATCTCGTACCTGCACGGCCATCTCGACGCGGTCCAGCGGGCGGTGGCCGACGGGGCGGACGTGCGCGGCTACTTCCTGTGGTCGCTGATGGACAACTTCGAGTGGGCGTACGGCTATTCCAAGCGTTTCGGCACCGTGTACGTCGACTACGCCTCCCAGCGCCGCATCCCGAAGTCGAGCGCGTACTGGTACGCCGATGTGATCCGCCGTCACGCCCTCCCGCCGGGCGGCCTGTCCTGACCCCTGGGCGCGTTCCGGAAGTCCGACTGCCACCCGGTCGGACAACGTTGTTCTCGGAACCCGCCCCCAGCGCCACCCCTGAGACCCGGCCCCGTGCCGGGTCTCAGTCGTTTCCGCGGCGCCGGCTCCGGGTTCCCTGCGTGCCGATGGGCCACGCGCGTAGAGTGGGAGCGCTCCCACCATTCTGCCGGGGAGCGGCGGACCGGTCCCGTCGAGTGTCAAGGGATCCAACGCCAGGACTTGGTTTGGTTATCCGACTGTGAGAAATTGACCGCGAACGGGAGGCAGCCATGACGGCAGCGCGAGTACGGAGCGGGGGGCGGCCCACGCTCGAAGAGGTCGCGGCACGGGCGGGGGTGGGGCGCGGTACGGCCTCGCGGGTCATCAACGGCTCACCGCGGGTCAGCGCGCACACGCGGGAGGCCGTGGAGGCGGCCGTCGCCGAGCTCGGATACGTACCGAACCGTGCGGCCCGCGCCCTGGCAGGGAACCGCACGGACGCCATCGCGCTCGTCGTGCCCGAGTCGGAGAGCCGCTTCTTCGCGGAGCCCTACTTCTCCGACATCGTCCGCGGGGTCGGCGCCGCGCTGGCCGACACCGAGATGCAGCTGCTCCTCACCCTCGTCGGCAGCGACCGCGAGCGCCGCAGGCTGGCCCAGTACCTGACCGCGCACCGGGTGGACGGCGTGCTGCTGGTCTCCGTGCACGCCGACGACCCGCTGCCCGACCTGCTCGAGCAGCTCGGCATGCCCGCCGTGATGAACGGCCGAAGGTCCGCCACCGAGTCGCTGGCCTCGGTCGACTCGGACAACTTCGAGGGCGCCCGCGGCGCCGTCGAGCACCTGGTCTCGCGCGGCCGCCGCTCCATCGCCACCATCACCGGACGCCTGGACGTCTACGCCTCCCAGCGACGACTCGACGGCTACCGCAGGGCCCTGTCCGATGCCGGTCTCGAAGCGGACGAGCGGCTGATCGCGCCCGCCGACTTCTCGGAGGAGGGCGGCGTCCGGGCCATGCGCGAACTGCTCGCCCGCCGCCCGGACGTGGACGCGGTCTTCGCCGCATCCGACCTCATGGCCGCGGGCGCCCGTCAGGTGCTGCGCGAGGCCGGCCGGCGCATCCCGGACGACGTGGCCCTCATCGGCTTCGACGATTCGGCCGTGGCCCGGCACATGGACCCCGCGCTGACCAGCGTGCGGCAGCCGATCGAGGAGATGGGCCGCGCGATGACCCGGGTGCTCCTCGACGAGATCGCGGGCGAGAACACCGAGCGCCCGCAGATCGTCCTCCCCACGGAACTGGTCGTCCGCGACTCCTCGTGAGGACGGTGTGCCGGTCCCCGCGACCGGCGCCCGCACACGCCTGCCTGCCAGGCCGGCACCGGCTTCGCGCGGCCGGGTCCATGACCGCGGCTGCGGAGGGCTGTCCGGGCCGGTGCGTCGTCAGGTGAAGGACGGCCAGCGATCGGCGGCCCACTCGGGCCAGCCCGGCCAGCCGGGGGGCGGACCGCCGATTTCGTCCCCGCCGAGCTCCGCGGCGTCGGGCTCCTGGAACAGCGTCCTCCAGTGCGAGAGGTCCGCCGCGCTGATCGGGAAGGTCTGATCCGGAGTGGTCGCCTGTCGACGGGCGATCCGGGCGCGCTGGGTCTCAAGGTCCACCGGCACGTACACGAGGCGGCAGGACGCACCCGCCGACTGTGCCAGCCAGCGGATCGCGGACCTCTCGTCACGGGACCAGCACCCGAAATCCAGGATCGCGTTCGTTCCGAGCCGCAGGGCCTCCATGGCGAGCGAGAGCAGCCGTCCCTCCAGGACATCGCGCTTCCCGTTCGCGTCCGACTCACCGAACAGCGGAATCATCCACTCATCAGGCGTCAGCCGGAGCGCGTGGTGCTCCTCGGCCAGCTGCCGGGCCCTTGTGGTCTTTCCGGCCCCCGGCAGGCCGACTGTCAGAAATAGCGTGGTCACACCCGGATCGTTCATGGAGACCAGGAGGGGGACAACTGCTTTCCCTGCCCGGATCGCCGGGGGCGGGTGACCCCGGTGGTGACACCCCACCCGGTCCTGGGCCCGTGGGCTCCGGACATGACGAAGGGCCGACCCGTTCTCACGGATCGGCCCTTCATCATTCAGGGTGAGTAACGGGACTCGAACCCGCGACATCCTGGACCACAACCAGGTGCTCTACCGTCTGAGCTATACCCACCATGTCCGGGCGTTTCCGACCGGCCGAGAAAAAGTGTACAGGGTCCGGGAGGGTGCTCGCGCCCTCATTGTTCAGCCGCCGGTCCCGGCCCCCGAAAGGGCCGTGACCAGCGGCTTTCTCGGATCCCTAAGCCGAGGGCCGCGACAGGCGCGCGGCGATCGACTTCGCGCGCTCGGAGTCCGGACCGGGCTGCGGGACGAAGACCGCCTCGCGGTAGTACCGCATCTCCGTGATGGAGTCGCGGATGTCGGCGAGCGCCCGGTGGTTGCCGTTCTTCTCCGGACTGTTGAAGTACGCCCTCGGGAACCAGCGGCGGGCCAGCTCCTTGACCGAGGAGACATCGACGATCCGGTAGTGGAGGTAGCCCTCCAGCGACGGCATGTCCCGCGACAGGAAGCCGCGGTCGGTACCGACCGTGTTCCCGCAGAGCGGGGCCTTGCCGGGCTCCTTCACATGCTCGCGGATGTAGGCCAGCACCTTCTCCTCGGCGTCGGCCAGGGTGGTACCCCCGGCCAGCTCGTCGAGCAGGCCCGAGGCGGTGTGCATCTGCCGCACCACCTCGGGCATGGTCTCCAGCGCCGCGTCCGGCGGGCGGATCACGATGTCCACCCCTTCGCCGAGCACGTTCAACTCCGAGTCGGTGACCAGTGCGGCCACCTCGATGAGTGCGTCTTCCGTCAACGAGAGCCCGGTCATCTCGCAGTCGATCCACACCATGCGGTCGTTCATGCGCCCCACCCTACGGGGCGCTCCGCTGCCCCGGCAGGGCCGGGCGTCCTGTGGCGTACGCATCGGAGCCCGGTTTCCCGTGCTCCCCGCGGCCCGTGTCCAGTGCTGCCGGGGCAGCGCCGGACGGACCCGGCGCGGCGGCCCGACGGCTCGCGGAGGTGCCCTGGGCGGGCACCGCCGACTCGGTCACCGCGGCCACCGGCTCCGGACCACCGCCCTGCGGACGACGGGCCCGGTAGGCGGCCCGGTACGCGGCGGGGGAAGAGCCCAGCTGGCGCCGGAAGTGCCCGCGCAGCGCGACCGGCGAGCGGAAGCCGCAGCGGCCCGCGACCTCGTCGACCGAGTAGTCGGACGTCTCCAGCAGCCGCTGCGCCTGCAGCACCCGCTGGGTGATCAGCCACTGGAGCGGTGCGCTGCCGGTGAGCGAACGGAACCTCCGGTCGAAGGTCCGCCGGCTCATGTAGGCGCGCGCGGCCAGCGTCTCCACGTCGAACTGCTCGTGCAGATGCTCCAGCGCCCAGGCCACGACCTCGGCGAGCGGGTCGGAGCCGATTTCCTCCGGTAAAGATCTGTCGAGGTAGCGCTCCTGGCCGCCACTGCGCCGCGGCGGCACGACGAGCCGGCGGGCGAGTGCCCCGGCGGCCTCCGTGCCGTGGTCCGAGCGGACGATGTGCAGGCAGAGGTCGATCCCGGCCGCCGTTCCGGCGGAGGTGAGCACATCGCCGTCGTCGACGAAGAGCTCACGCGGATCGACGTGGACCGACGGGTAGCGCTTGGCCAGCGTCGGCGCGTACATCCAGTGCGTCGTCGCCGGACGGCCGTCCAGCAGTCCGGCGGCGGCGAGCACGAAGGCCCCCGTGCACAGTCCGACGATGCGGGCGCCCTCCTCATGGGCGCGGCGCAGCGCGTCCAGGGCCTCCACGGGCGGTGGCGAGGTGATCGAGCGCCAGGCGGGCACCACGACGGTGCCGGCCCTGCTGATCGCCTCCAGCCCGTAGGGCGCGGTCAGTTCGAGTCCTCCGGTGGTGCGCAGCGGTCCCTCTTCGCCGCTGCACACGAGCAGCCGATAGCGCGGAACCCCCGCGTCCTGGCGGTCGATCCCGAATACGGACAGCGGGATGGAGCTCTCGAAGATGGGGCCACCGCTGAACAGCAGTACGGCGACGACCTCACGGCGTCGTCGTCCGCTCAGCTTCCGTACAGCCTCCGTTGCGGTGGCGGAGTCCTGGCTCATGACGCTAAGCCCCCCTCGGTGTTCGCGTCTTCCTGGTCCTTACGGGCCTGTCGCACCTGCACATGTCCCCTCGGTCGTGCACGAGTCCCCGGCCTTCGACGCCCAAGATCGAATCTACTGCGTCCCGTGGTGCCGTCGTGACAAGTTCACCAACCGGCTTTATGTCGACAAGGCAACCTGGCGGGAAGCGTTCGATCACGAAGCGTTTCACTCGTGAGTCGTGCAGGGAAGTGCGCCTGGCGTTCATGGCCCGTCCCCATTGGGCAGAAGCGTACCGCCCGGTCTCTTCCTGCCTGCTGGCAAGGGGGTTGATCGGCCAATTCGACAAGGAATCGACCGGGACCTGAAGTTGGCTGAAAATGTACGGTCGCGCGTACGGGAATCAGTCGTTCTACCGGCGCACAACCCGTGAGGCCCGGCCGCCCCTGTGCGCCCCCTCGGACGTCCGGGCGGCGGTGCGCGAGGACCGGCGCAGCAGTACGCGGCAGGCCACGGTGACGGCGGTGAGGCCGAGTGCGACCGTCGCGGCCCCGCCGGCGGAGTCGCCGTGGGCGAGGAGGACGACCGGCACCAGCAGGCAGCCGAATACCGCCCACCGGATCACATCGGTCGCCGGCTGCGCGGTCGGTTCCGGGCGGGTGGACGGATCGGGTGCGGGCACGGCGTGCTCCCTGGAGCGGCTCGGTGGCGCTGCGGTCGGTACTGCGCGGGCCGCGGACCCCGCGGACGGTGTGCGGGGGCGCGGTCACGTGGCTAACGGACCGGGCTCCCGCCGGTCACCGGATGCGGCCGTCCGGGGGCCCGTGACGTCGGTGTACCGCCCATCCGGCATTGCCATAAGGGGGCGGTCTCGGGCATGCTCCGTGAAACGTCGCACGCGCTTTGCGCGCTCTGGGCAGTGGAGGAGTGGCGCCGTACCCTTGGGGGTAAGGGGTTGGGAAGATGATTCCCGGACACCGCAATACCGCCCGCTGACGCAGTTTCCCCAAGTCGCTCTCCTTACGAGGACTCTCTCGCCGAGACACCGATGGCCGGTCACGAAATCCCCGAACCCGCGGACCGCAAGCAGGTAGCCGACCCCGTGTCGGACCCGCAGGCGGCCGAAGAAACGCAGCATTCCTGCGATCCCGCCTTCCGCCATGGGGTCGTCGTCGGCTTCGACGGCTCGACCTCCAGCGAGCGGGCCCTGGCCTATGCCATCGGCATGTCCCGGCGTACGGGCTCCGGGCTGATCATCGTCCATGTCGCCAACCGGCTGCCGACCACGGTCTGGGCGGGCTGCGAGCCGCCCGTCTTCGTGGATGTGCCCGACCACCGCACCGAGGTCCTCGGCCTGGAGCTCGCCTGCGCGGACTACCTCGCCGAGATTCCCTGGGTGCTGGTCGAGCGCGGCGGGGACATCTGCCACGAGCTCGAGGAGGTCGGCCGGGAGTACTCGGCCGACGCGATCGTCGTGGGCACCACCCACGGGATCGTCGGCCGGATCTTCGGCTCGGTCGCGGGCCGGCTGGCGCGACGCGCCCAGCGCCCCGTCGTCGTCATCCCGTAGCTCCCGCGGAGCCGTATTTCCCCAGGAGCTGTGGTTCCCGCGGAGCCGTGGCCGCCGCGGGGCCGTAACCCTTCCCGGATCCACGACCCCATCCGAATTCGCATCCGAATCTTCGGGACATTTCAGTCATTGGGTCGACGTGGCGTCAACTCGCCTGTGAAAACGGCCGAAAGCGCGATGCTACCGACCCGTAGAGGGTGGATTGTGCGCTTGTGAAGGGTACATAGGCGTCACTGGGAACAGCACGATTGCATGCGAAGGGAGCCCGCCGTGGACAACGACGTCTCTGCGGGAAACACCAGCACCTCCACCCTCGGCCATCTCGCCCTGGGACTCACGCTGTTGGCATTCGGGATCGGCCGCACCGGGGCCGTGGACGGGGTGACGGCGGCCGATGCCGTCTCGCTCGCGCTGTATGTCGGCGGTATCGCCCTGTTCGTCGCCGGACTCCTGGAGTTCCGCGCGGGCAACGGATTCACCGGGACGGCCTTCGCCGGACTCGGCGCCTTCTGGTTCACCTGGGGCACCGGCGCCGACGCCAAGGTCTCCGACCACGCGGCAGGGCTTTTCCTGCTGCTCTGGGCCCTGTTCGCGCTCACGCTGACCCTCGGCGCGGCCGGCCGCGGTCTGCTCGGACAGGGGATGTACGGGCTGCTGTTCGTGGCGCTGCTGCTCCTGGGCGTCGGGCAGTTCGCCGACAGCGGCGGCCTGGGCAAGGCGGGTGGTTGGTTCGCCGCCGCGGCGGGCCTCGCCGCCTGGTACACGGCGACGGCGGCGCTGGCCCACTGGCCGACCGCGGTGCCGAAGCGTGCTGCCGGCCGAGGAGTGACGGCCACCGGCTGAGGCAGCGGCCCGGGCCGGTCCGGGGCGGCACCGGCCCGCACGGGAGAGCGGCCCCGCACCCACCAAGTGGGGGTGCGGAGCCGCTCTCGCCGTATGCGGGGGTGCTGTGACTACTCGACGGTGACCGACTTCGCCAGGTTGCGCGGCTTGTCGATGTCCCGGCCCATGGCCAGTGCCGTGTGGTAGGCGAAGAGCTGGAGCGGGATGCCCATCAGGATCGGGTCCAGCTCGTTCTCGTTCTTCGGTACGAGGATGGTGTGGTCGGCCTTCTCCTGCTCGCGGTGCGCCACGGCGAGGATGCGGCCGCTGCGGGCCTTGATCTCCTCCAGTGCGGCGCGGTTCTTCTCCAGCAGGTCGTCGTCCGGGACGATCGCGACCGTGGGGAGCGCCGGCTCGATGAGCGCGAGCGGGCCGTGCTTCAGCTCGGAGGCGGGATAGGCCTCGGCGTGGATGTAGGAGATCTCCTTGAGCTTCAGGGAGGCCTCCAGCGCGACGGGGTAGCCCCGAACCCGGCCGATGAACATCATCGACTGCGCGCCCGCGTACTCCTGGGCCAGCTTCTTGATCTCGTCCTCCGACTCGAGGATCCGGCCGATCTGCTCGGGCAGCTTGCGCAGCCCCTCGATGATCCGCTTGCCGTCGGAGACCGACAGGTCACGGATGCGGCCCAGGTGCAGGGCGAGCAGTGCGAAGGCGACCACGGTGTTGGTGAAGCACTTGGTGGAGACGACACAGACCTCGGGGCCCGCGTGGACGTACATGCCGCCGTCGGCCTCGCGGGCGATCGCCGAGCCGACGACGTTCACGACGCCGAGGACGCGTGCGCCCTTGCGCTTGAGCTCCTGGACCGCGGCCAGCACGTCGTACGTCTCACCGGACTGGGAGACGGCGACGTACAGGGTGTCGGGGTCCACGACCGGGTTGCGGTAGCGGAACTCGGACGCGGGCTCCGCGTCCGCGGGGATGCGGGCCAGCTCCTCGATGAGGCCGGCTCCGATCATGCCCGCGTGGTACGAGGTGCCGCAGCCCAGGATCTTGATCCGGCGGACCCCGCGGGCCTCGCGGGCGTCCAGGTTCAGCCCGCCCAGGTGCACGGTGGAGAAGCGGTCGTCGATGCGGCCGCGCAGCACGCGGTCCACGGCGTCGGCCTGCTCGGAGATCTCCTTGTGCATGTACGTGTCGTGGCCGCCCATGTCGTACGACTCGGCCTCCCACTCCACCGTGGTGGGCGTGGCCGTCGTGGTCGAGCCCTCGGTGGTGTACGTGCGGAAGTCGTCGGCCTTGAGGGTGGCCATCTCGCCGTCGTCCAGGGTGACGATCTGGCGGGTGTGCGCGACCAGGGCCGCGACGTCGGAGGCGACGAACATCTCCTTCTCGCCGATGCCGAGGACGACCGGGGAGCCGTTGCGGGCGACGACGATGCGGTCGTTGAAGTCGGCGTGCATGACGGCGATGCCGTACGTGCCCTCGACGGACTTCAGCGCCTCGCGGACCTTCTCCTCCAGGGTGTCCGCATCCGACCGGGCGATCAGGTGGACGAGCACCTCGGTGTCGGTCTCGGAGAGGAAGACGACGCCCTCGGCGACGAGCCGGGTGCGCAGCTCGGAGGCGTTGTCGATGATCCCGTTGTGGACCACGGCGACCTTGTTGCCGGCGTCCAGGTGCGGGTGGGCGTTCTCGTCGCTCGGGGCGCCGTGGGTGGCCCAGCGGGTGTGGGCGATGCCGGTCGTGCCGGTGAACCGCTTGGGGACCCGGGCCTCCAGCTCGCGGACCCGGCCCTTGGCCTTGACCATCTTCAGCGCGGCGGGCTTGCCGGCCGCCGGCTTTCCGGTGATGACGATGCCCGCGGAGTCGTAACCCCGGTACTCCAGCCGCTGCAGGCCCTCCAGCAGCAGCGGGGCCACGTCACGCTTTCCGATATAACCGACGATTCCGCACATAGAGTCTCTGCCCCTCCATCGACGTACAGGTAAGTACAAGTAAGCGGGTGCCCGGCCGCGGGCCGGTCTCAGCCGTAGACGATGCGGCGCAGCTGGCGGAGCGAGAGCTCCGGCGGCGCGACCGCCCGGTGCGGCAGTTCGGCCGCGATCCGTTCGAAGATCTCCGTGTTCACCAGGCCGCCGGACTGCAGTTCGCGGTGGCGGCGGCGGACGAAGGCCTCGGCCGTCTCGTCGAAGTAGGCGAGCACGTCGAGGATCACCCGGGCTGCCTCGCCGCGCTGGAGCGCGGTGCTGCGCACCAGGTGGTCAATGAGGTCGTCGTACGACGAGCGGCGTTCGAGCACTCGTCGATATTGCGGGGGAAGGAGGCCGAGCGCAACAATTCTGCCCGATATCGGGCAAGGATGGAGTCAATCGGCTCCCATTTTCGGTCCGGATGGGTGTCGGGAGTGATTCCGGGGTGAGGCGCGTGGGGCGTGTGGGGCCGGGGAGGCCGGGGCAGCCGGGGGCCGACGGGATGAATTCGGCCGTACGACCCGCATCCACGGCCATGTTCCGGCGCGGTCAACACGGGTAAGTGGTCTACACCTTGACCATCCGTGAGGCGCACGGTACGCATGGCGACGGTTCGCATGGTCAGGAGAACCCAGAAGGTGTGACCCGTAGAAAGGGACCCGGCTTGTGAGACTGCACACGGCGCAGCGCAGTGCTCTTCCCCGTGCTCTACCCCGGATTCTCGGCTCGCTGCTTCTCGTCACAGCGGCCGGCGTCTCCACCGCATGCGCGGCCCCCGTGGCATCGGCGGCCGACAGCCGCTCGGTCACCGGGGCGCCCCGGCCGCTCGGCCAGATCGTGCCCGCCCCCGCCTCGGTCAGGCCGGGCGGATCCCCGTACTCCATCACCGGCGCCACCCGGATCCGGGTCGACGGCGCGTCCGGCGAGGTCCGCAGGATCGGCGAGTACCTGGCGGGCGTGCTGCGGCCCTCCACCGGGTACGCGCTGCCGGTCACCGACCGGGAGGGCGGCGACGGCATCCGGCTCCGGCTGAGCACCCGCGACCCCAAGCTGGGGGCGGAGGGCTACACCCTGACGTCCGGGCACGGCTCCGTCACCATCACCGCCCGCAAGCCGGCAGGGCTCTTCCACGGCGTCCAGACGCTGCGTCAGCTGCTGCCGGCCCAAGTGGAGGCGGGCAGCCTCCAGAAGGGGCCCTGGAGCGTCGTGGGCGGCAGCCTCACCGACGCGCCGCGCTACGCCTACCGGGGCGCGATGCTCGACGTCTCGCGGCACTTCTTCTCGGTCACCGAGGTCAAGCGCTACATCGACCAGGTCGCGCTGTACAAGATGAACAAGTTCCATCTCCACCTCTCCGACGACCAGGGCTGGCGGATCGCCGTCGACTCCTGGCCGCGGCTGGCCACGTACGGCGGCTCGACGGAGGTCGGCGGCGGCCCCGGCGGCTACTACACCAAGAGCGAGTACAAGGAGATCGTGCGGTACGCGGCCTCCCGCTACCTGGAGGTGGTGCCGGAGATCGACCTGCCCGGCCACACCAACGCCGCCCTCGCCTCCTACGCCGAGCTGAACTGCGACGGCGTCGCGCCCCCGCTCTACACGGGCACCAAGGTCGGTTTCAGCTCGCTGTGCGCGGCCAAGGACGTCACGTACGACTTCATCGACGACGTCATCCGTGAAGTGGCCGAACTGACCCCCGGCAAGTACATCCACATCGGCGGGGACGAGGCGCACTCCACCAGCCACGAGGACTACGCCCGGATCATGGAGCAGGCGCAGGCCGTCGTCGGCAAGTACGGCAAGACCGTGATGGGCTGGCACCAGCTCACCGGGGCCACGCCGGTCAAGGGTGCCGTCGCCCAGTACTGGGGCTACGACAAGACGAGCGCCGCGGACCGGCAGAAGGTGGCGGACGCCGCGAAGAACGGCACCAGGCTCGTGCTGTCGCCGGCGGACCGGGTGTACCTCGACATGAAGTACAACGAGCAGACCGAACTGGGCCTGAAGTGGGCCGGTCTGGTCGAGGTGCAGCGCAGTTACGACTGGGACCCGGCGACCTACCTCGCCGACACCCCGCCGGACGCGGTGCTGGGCGTCGAGGCGCCGATCTGGTCGGAGACGCTGACCGACAGCGACGACATCGACGTGATGGCGTTCCCGCGGCTGCCCGGGGCGGCGGAACTGGGCTGGTCCCCGGCCGCCACGCACGACTGGGACACGTACAAGCTGCGGCTGGCGGCGCTCGGGCCGCGGTTCACCGCGCAGGGGATCGACTACTACCGGTCGCCCCAGGTGCCGTGGCCGGCGGAGCCGGCTTCGGCGGGGTGACCTGAGCGGGGCCGTCCGGCGGTCGGGGGCGTAGCGCCCTCGACCGCCGGACGGGCTGCCGGACGTGTCCTCGACCGCCGGACGGGCTCGGCTTCGTCAGGCGACCTTCCTGGCGTCCTCGATGGCCTTCGCGAGGTCCTCGAGGACCGGCGCGCACTTGTCGTAGCTGTAGATCGGCTCGGTGGTGCGCGGGACGACCTGGCCGGCCCTGACGGCGGGCAGCTGCGTCCAGGTCGGCTTGGACGTCAGGGCGTCGGGCTGCAGGGCGGAGGACCGGTTGTCCATCATGATGATGTCGGCCTGGTACTTGTCGACGTTCTCCCAGCTCAGCTCCTCGAAGAAGCCCGCCGCGTTCACCTTCGGCCCGACGAACCTCACGCCCAGCTCCTGGAAGTACAGGGTGTCGGCGGACATCTTGGCGAGCGAGACGTAGAAGAGGTCCTGGCTGGCCGAGCCGATCATGACCTTGATGTCCGGCTTGGACTTCGCGGCGGCGCGCAGCCGGGCCGCGGCCTTCTCGAAGCGGGTCTTCGCGGCGGTGACCTTCGCGGCCCCGACGTCGGCGCCGAGCGAGGCGGCGAGGTCCTCGTGGCGCTGGATCGCCTTGGGGATCGTGGTCTCGGCGGCCCACAGGGCGACGCTCGGGGCCAGCTTCAGGATCTTGTCCCTCGACTCGTCCGGCACGTACCAGAGGGCGTCCTTCTCCCACATCGCGGTGACCAGCAGCTGCGGGCCCAGCGCCGCGTACTTCTCGACGTTGAACTCGCCCCAGACGTTGCCGAGGATCTCGACCTTGCTGATGTCCAGGTCGCCGGCCTGCACATCGGCCTTGCCGTCCTTGGTCTTCGTCGGGCCGAAGACGGCCTTCACCTCGATGCCGTAGTCGTGCAGGGCCGCGGCGACACCGGTGAAGGCGACGATGTTCTTCGGGACCGACTTGGCCTCCGCGGTCTTCCCCCGGTCGTCCTTGAAGCTCCACGGCCCCGCGTCCGCGCTCTTGGAGCCGCCGGAACCCGTGTCCTTCCCGTCGCTGTCACCGCAGGCGGCGAGCACGGCGCCGAGACCTACGGCGCCGCCCATGGCCAGCAGGCCACGGCGGGTGGGGCGGGACGGACGGGCAGTGCGCATGACAGGTTCCACTTTCGTACGGGCCGGGGACCGGCCTTGAGCCGGTCCGAAGGAAGGTTAGCCTAACCTTCTGTGCGGCTGACCGGCCGGACCGCCCGAGCCCGCCCGGTCAGCGCTCCGCCACCCGCCGGTCTCACCCGCCGAACTGCGCACGGCACCCGTCGAGCCCCTCCACCGTGACATCGACGGCCCGGTGCTCCTCCCACCGCTCGCGCTCCAGCCGCAGCCGTTGCAGCGTGACGGAGGCGCCGCGCAGGGCGGCGGTCTCCAGCCCGTCCGGGAGGTAGCCGAGCCGCCGCGAGACGCCGAGCGAGCGCGGGTTGTCCGTCATCGCGGACGAGACCGCCGTACGGGCCCCGAGTCCTGCGAAGGCGAGATGGAGCGCGGCGCCCCGCATCTCGGTGCCGATGCCCCGCCCCTGGTACGCGAGCCCCAGCCAGGACCCGGTGCTCACCTCACCGGTCACCGCGAAGTCCTTCGCCATCACGTCCTGCCGCCCGACCACCCGGCCCTCGTGCAGCACCGCGAGGCTCAACGACCATTCCCGCTCGGACCAGTTGGCGACGGAGGCCAGCACGTGCTGGAACACCGCCCGGCCGCGCCCGGCGGGCGAGGCGTCGGTCCAGGGCACGGTGAACGGCATGGCGTCCGGGGCGTGCACCCCGTCGGCGGCGACCGAGGCCAGCTCGTCCAGCAGCTCCAGGTCCGGGAGGCGCAGCTCCAGACGCGGGGTGCGGATGCGGAGCCCGTACAGGGGCCAGTGCTGGGGTTTCATGGACGAACACTGCCGGGGTGGGGTTGCCGGTGTCGAACGAATTGCGGACCCGGCCGTCACCCGGCTGCGATGGGCCAGTCGCCGGGCAGCTCGTACCGCCGCCCCGGCTGCCAGGCCGGTGGCGCCTGGAGCAGGTCCTCCAACGGCGTGCCCGTGAGGAGGTGTTCCAGCGCCCAGTGGTTGGCCGAGTGGGCGATCACCAGGATTCTGTTGCCGTCCCGGCCGGTGGCCAGCTCGCGAAGGAAGGCATGGGTGGCCGCGACGACTTGACGGTAGCTCTGGCCGCCGGGAAACGGGACGTCGATGTGCTGGATGCGGCGGGCGGCGATGTGCGGGCGAGGGGTTCCGTTGAGGTCGCCGTAGTCGCACTCACGCAGTCGGACGTCCTGGTGGATCGGGAGCCCGCCGCCGGGGTACGCGGTCCGGGCCGTCTGGACGGCGCGGCGCAGGTCGGAGGTGAACACGGCCGCGAAGCCGTCGCCCGGCCGGCGCTCGCCCAGTTCACGGGCTTGGCGGCGGCCCAGGTCCGAGAGTTCCCCCGGCAACCAGCCGGTGGCGATGCCGGCCTCGTTGTCCGTGGTGGTGGAGTGCGTCTCGTAGACGATCTCAACTGTCATCAGGGCTCCCGGATATCCGCTGTCCGCCGTTGCGTGTCGTCGTCCGCGGTAGCCGCCGGCCCGTCGTTCGATCCGGTACGCCGTTCGTGACGCGCCCGCGCGAGGTCGTACGCGCCGCGGAGCGACTCGTAGGTGGCCGCTTCCGCCGCCGGGTCTGGATTCACCACCGCGAGCCAGGCGGCGGAGCCGTAGACGGGGTGTGCCCTCACAGCATCGGGGGCTGCGGCGTGGTGGGTCACGGTCCGGGGGCCCGGCCGTCGACGGGGCGGAGCCGCACCATGGCGATGTCGGGGCACACCTTGGCGATCGAGCCGAAGTCGTCATCCACGTGCAGCACCGTGAGCCGGTGCTGTCGCGCTGTCAGGGCGATCAGGATGTCGATGGGCGAAGGGCCCCGGTGATGGCCGATCCGCACCAGCTCGCGCTGGACATCGATGATCCTCGGCCAGGGGTCTTCGAGGGCCGGTACCCAGCCGAAGGTCTGGCCGAGCATCGTGAAGAAGGGTTCGTGATCGCGGTCCGCCCGAAGAGCCCGCATGAGTTCGGCCTCGACGGGCGGACACAGGGACACGAGCCCCTGGGAGATGCGTTGCGGCCATGGATCCCCGACCTGCTTGCGGAGCAGGCGCCAGACCGCGGACGTGTCGGCGAGGTACCTCACAGGCCGGTCCGCTCCCGCTCCTCGAGGACGTCGAAGTCCAGGAACTGGTCCGCGTTGTCCTGCAGCCATCGCAGCGCACGCGCCCGGTCGTCCGCGCTGACCGCTGCGGCTATCGTCAGCGCGCGGTTGATCGTCTCCCGCTTGGTGGACGTGCCGAGCTGCTGCTGTGCGAAGGCGAGCATCTGATCGTCGACGTCCACGAGGGTCTTGGACACGGGGGCCTCCCGGATGCGCGGTTGATATACTCTCCGTCTCAGTATATATGCGCGGGCGCGGCGGTGCGGCAAGTACTCCTGCCCGGCGCCGCGCTTCGCCGGCCGCCGTGCGAGTGCGGGCACTCGCTGTGCCCCGACTATGTGGCTCCGGAGGGCGAAGAGTGAAGGTTCAGTCGGGGGCTTCCGGTCTACGGGCGGGGCGGGCCCGGCGCCCGGCGTCGCCCGGCCTCTCCCGTGTCGTCCCCCGTCTCAGGCCGGCAGCCCCAGCTCGCGGGCGATCAGCATCCGCTGGACCTCGCTGGTGCCCTCGCCGATCTCCAGGATCTTGGAGTCGCGCCACATCCGGGCCACCGGGTACTCGTTCATGAAGCCGTAGCCGCCGTGGATCTGGGTCGCCTCGCGGGCGTTGTCCACCGCGACGGTCGAGGAGTACAGCTTGGCGATCGCCGCCTCCTTCTTGAACGGCTCACCCGCCAGCAGCCGCGACGCCGCGTCCCGCCAGCCGATCCGGGCCATGTGGGCCCGCATCTCCATGTCGGCGATCTTGAACTGGATCGCCTGGTTGGTGCCGATCGGCCTCCCGAAGGCGTGCCGCTCGGCGGCGTACTTCACCGACTCGTCCACGCAGCCCTGCGCGAGGCCCGTCGACAGTGCCGAGATGGCGATCCGGCCCTCGTCCAGGATCCGCAGGAACTGCGCGTAGCCGCGGCCCTCCTCGCCCAGGAGGTTCGACGCCGGGACGCGGACGTCGGTGAAGGAGAGCTCGCGGGTGTCCGAGGCGTTCCAGCCGACCTTGGAGTACGGGGCGGCGACCGTGAAGCCGGGGGTGCCGGAGGGGACGATGATCGCGGAGATCCGGGGGCGGCCGTCCTCCTTGCGGCCCGTCACCGCCGTGACCGTCACCAACTCGGTGATGTCCGTGCCGGAGTTGGTGATGAAGCACTTGGAGCCGTTGATCACCCACTCGTCTCTGGCCTCGTCCAGCACCGCCGTCGTCCGGGTGCCGCCCGCGTCGGAGCCGCCGTCCGGCTCGGTCAGGCCGAACGCGCCGAGCGCCTCGCCCGCGCAGAGCCTCGGCAGCCACTGCCGCTTCTGCTCCTCCGTACCGAAGCGGAACACCGGCATCGCACCCAGCGAGACCCCGGCCTCCAGGGTGATCGCCACCGAGGAGTCGACCCGGGCCAGCTCCTCCAGCGCGATCCCGAGCGCGAGGTAGTCGCCGCCCATCCCGCCGTACTCCTCCGGGAACGGCAGCCCGAACAGGCCCATCCGCCCCATCTCGCGCACGATCTCGTACGGGAACTCGTGGCGCTCGTAGAAGTCACCGATCTTCGGTGCGACCACGTCGTGCGCGAACGCCTCGACGGTGCGGCGCAGTTCCTCATGTTCGGCGGTCAGCCGGTGGTCCAGGGACATCGGGAAATCACTGCTCCTTGTGGGAGAGGGCACGGACGGTGCGGGACGGGCTGGGTCGGCCCAGTTGTTCGGCGAGCCACACGCTGGTGGCGGTGAGCGCGTCGAGGTCGACCCCGGTTTCGATGCCGAGGCCGTCGAGCATCCACACGAGATCCTCGGTGGCGAGATTTCCGGTCGCGCTCTTCGCGTAGGGGCAGCCGCCGAGGCCGCCCGCTGACGCGTCCACGGTGGACACGCCGTGCTGGAGGGCTGCCAGGGTGTTGGACAGGGCCTGCCCGTAGGTGTCGTGGAAGTGCACCCCGATCGTGTCGGTGTGCACGCCTTCCTCGTTCAGCCGGGACAGCAGCGCCTGTACGTGGCCGGGCGTCGCGACCCCGATCGTGTCGCCGAGCGAGAGCTCGTCGCAGCCGAGGTCCATCAGCGCCTTCGCGACCCGGACGACCTGGTGGACGGGGACGGGCCCCTCCCACGGGTCGCCGAAGCACATCGACAGATAGCCGCGCACATGCACCTTGTCCGCCTTGGCGCGGGCCACGACGGGCTCGAACATGGCGAGCGACTCGTCGATCGTGCGGTTGAGGTTGCGAGCGGCGAACGTCTCCGTCGCGGAGCCGAAGACGGCGATCCGGCGGGCCCCGAGCGCCAGCGCCCGGTCCAGCCCCCGCTCGTTCGGCACGAGGACCGGGAGCGCCACGTCCCCCACGTCCCCTATGTCGCCGAGCATCGGGAACAGCTGCTCGGCGTCGGCGAGTTGGGGCACCCACTTGGGATGGACGAAGCTCGTCGCCTCGATCGTGGACAGACCCGCGACCGCGAGCCGGCGGATGAACTCCGCCTTCACCTCGGTAGGGACCACCGCCTTCTCGTTCTGCAGCCCGTCGCGGGCCCCGACCTCGTGGATACGGACCCGGGCGGGCAGGTCAGGGGCTGCCACGGTCATGGGCAGGGCGCGGTCGGTGGTCGTCATGCTTCCTCCCCGGCGGCCACGGGGGTGACCACGGCCAGTACCTGGTCCATGGCCACCGTCGTCCCGGCGGTGACGTCGAGTTCGGTCACGGTGCCTGCGTGCGGGGCGGAGATGACGTGCTCCATCTTCATCGCCTCCACGACGAGGAGGCTCTGCCCGGCCACGACCTCGTCCCCGACGGCCACCTTCACCACGGTGACGGTTCCGGGCATGGGCGCTGCGAGTGTGTCCGCCCCGGAGCGGGAGGCGCCGGTCAGCGCCGCCTCCACCGGGTCGTGGTCCCGGACGTGCCAGGTGTCGCCGTCCCGGCCGAGCCAGTGGCCCTCCGGGGACGCGGCGTACGCGAACGCGTGGGTGACGCCGGCCAGTTCGAGCACGATGCGGCCGTCTCCGGCGGACAGCGTCCTGGCCGTCTCCGCGCCGCCCGGCAGCGGACCCAGCGGACCGCAGGCGCCCGACGCGGGGGCCGGTGGCCGCGCACCCTCGCCGACATGGCCGAACGTCAGCTCCACGCCCGCGCCGCACGGCCGCAGACCCACCTGGACCGGGTCGTGACCGGGAATGCGGAAGTGGCGCACCGTCCGGGCCGGGGTGCCGCCGAGGCGCCAGCCGTCACCGGCCGAGAACGGGTCGGCCCAGGCCCCGGCGGGAGCGGCCTCGGGGGAGCGCTGCCGCAGCAGCGCCGCGGCCGCGTACACCTCCTCCGGCACGCCGTCCGGGACCAGTGCGTCCACCTCGCGCTCCACCAGGCCGGTGTCCAGCTCGCCCGCCACCACGGCCGGGTGGCCGAGCAGCCGGCGCAGGAAGCCCGCGTTGGTGGGGACGCCGAGGACCACCGTGTCAGCGAGAGCCGCCCGCAGCCGGCGCAGCGCCGTCGCCCGGTCGGGGCCGTACGCGATCACCTTGGACAGCATCGGGTCGTACAGGCTGCCGACCTCGCCGCCCTCGGCGAGCCCCGAGTCCGTCCGCACGCCGCCGCCCTGCGGCTCGTGCAGCGCCAGCACGGCGCCGCCCGAGGGCAGGAAGCCGCGTGCCGGGTCCTCGGCGCAGATCCGGGCCTCGACCGCGTGCCCGGTGAGGGTGATGTCGGCTTGCGCGTACGGGAGTTGCTCGCCCGCCGCGACCCGCAGCTGCCACTCCACCAGGTCGAGGCCGGTGATCAGCTCGGTCACCGGGTGCTCGACCTGGAGGCGGGTGTTCATCTCCATGAAGTAGTACGACGCCGGGTCGTTGCCCGGGACGATGAACTCCACCGTGCCCGCGCCGACATACCCGCAGGAGCGGGCGGCCTGGACGGCAGCCTCGCCCATCGCCGCGCGCGTCTTCTCGTCGAGCAGGACGGACGGCGCCTCCTCGATGATCTTCTGGTGGCGGCGCTGGAGCGAGCACTCGCGCTCGCCGAGGTGCACCACGTTGCCGTGGCCGTCCGCCAGTACCTGGATCTCGATGTGGCGCGGCCGGTCGATCCACCGCTCCACCAGCAGGGTGTCGTCGCCGAAGGAGGCGCGCGCCTCGCGCCGGGCCGCCGCGATCTCGTCCGCGAGCAGCACCGCGTCGCGCACCAGCCGCATGCCCTTGCCGCCGCCGCCCGCCGAGGGCTTCAGCAGCACCGGCATGCCGATCTCATGGGCGGCGTCCGCCAGTTGGCCGTCGGTCAGCTCGCTGCCGGTCGAGCCGGGCACTACGGGGACGCCGGCCGCGGCGACCGTCTCCTTGGCCCGGATCTTGTCGCCCATCAGCGAGATGGCGGCGGCGCTCGGCCCGATGAAGACCAGCCCCGCGTCCGCGCACGCCTGCGCGAAGCCCGCGTTCTCGGCGAGGAATCCGTAGCCGGGGTGGACGGCCTGCGCGCCCGTGCGGCGGGCCGCCTCCAGCAGCCGGTCCACGCGGAGGTAGCTCTCGGCTGCCGGGGCGGGGCCGATCCGTACCGCCGTATCCGCCTCCCGTACGTGCCGGGCGTCGGCGTCCGCGTCGCTGAAGACGGCGACCGAGCGCACCCCCAGCTCGCGCAGGGTCCGGATGACCCGGACCGCGATCTCGCCGCGGTTGGCGACGAGAACCGTGTCGAACATCGTCATCAGTTCCTCACATCCGGAAGACGCCGAAGCCGGCGTCGCCCAACGGGGCGTTGGCGCACGCGGTCAGGGCGAGCCCCAGCACCTGCCGGGTCTCCAGCGGGTCGATCACGCCGTCGTCCCAGAGCCGGGCGGTGGCGTAGTACGCGTTGCCCTGGGTCTCGTACTGCTCGCGGATCGGGGCCTTGAAGGACTCCTCGTCCTCGGCGCTCCAGTCGTCGCCCAGCTGGTCGCGCTTGACCGTGGCGAGGACGGACGCGGCCTGCTCGCCGCCCATGACGGAGATCTTCGCGTTGGGCCACATCCACAGGAAGCGGGGGCTGTAGGCCCGGCCGCACATGGAGTAGTTGCCCGCGCCGTAGGAACCGCCGACCACCACGGTCAGCTTCGGCACCCGGGTGCAGGCGACGGCGGTGACCATCTTGGCGCCGTGCTTGGCGATGCCGCCGGCCTCGTAGTCGCGGCCGACCATGAAGCCGGAGATGTTCTGGAGGAAGACGAGCGGGATGCCGCGCTGGTCGCACAGCTCGATGAAGTGCGCGCCCTTCTGGGCGGACTCGGAGAACAGGATGCCGTTGTTGGCGACGATGCCGACCGGGTGGCCGTGGATGTGCGCGAAGCCGGTGATCAGCGTCGTCCCGTACTCCGCCTTGAACTCCGCGAACCGCGAGCCGTCGACGACCCGGGCGATCACCTCCCGCACGTCGTACGGGGTGCGCGAGTCGACGGGCACGGCCCCGTACAGACCGGCGGGATCGACCTTCGGCTCGTCGGCCTGCTGTACGGACCAGGGCAGCGCGCCCCGGTCCGGCAGGGTGGCCACGATGTTGCGCACGATCCGCAGTGCGTGTGCGTCGTCCTCCGCGAGGTGGTCGGTGACCCCGGACGTACGGGAGTGGACCTCGCCGCCGCCCAGCTCCTCCGCCGTCACGACCTCGCCGGTCGCGGCCTTCACCAGCGGGGGCCCGCCCAGGAAGATCGTGCCCTGGTTCCGGACGATCACGGCCTCGTCGCTCATCGCGGGGACGTACGCCCCGCCCGCCGTGCAGGACCCCAGCACCGCCGCGATCTGCGGGATGCCGGCCCCGGACATCCGGGCCTGGTTGTAGAAGATCCGCCCGAAGTGCTCACGGTCCGGGAACACCTCGTCCTGCATCGGCAGGAAGGCGCCGCCCGAGTCCACCAGGTACAGACACGGCAGCCGGTTCTCCAGCGCCACCTCCTGGGCCCGCAGGTGCTTCTTCACGGTCATCGGGTAGTACGTGCCGCCCTTGACGGTCGCGTCATTGGCGACGATCACGCACTCACGGCCGCTGACCCGGCCGATCCCGGCGATCACCCCGGCGGCCGGTGCCGCGCCCCCGTACAGCCCCTCGGCCGCCAGCGGGGCCAGCTCCAGGAAGGGCGAGCCCGCGTCGAGCAGGGTGTCCACCCGCTCCCGGGGCAGCAGCTTGCCGCGTGCCACATGCCGGGCGCGGGCCTTCTCACCCCCGCCGAGCCTGGCCGTGGCGAGCCGCTTGCGCAGCTCGTCGGCGAGCGCGTGATGCGCCGCCTCGTTGGCCTGCCAGGCCTCCGAGGCGGGATCGGCCGCGCTCGCCAGCACCGGTGCCTGCTGCATCGTGTCGAGCCCCCTTGCCCGTACCGCAGTGTGACGACCTCCCCGCGATCGGTGACGGGTGAGGTGGTTAATGAGCGTTAACGTCCTTCATAGGTTAACGACCGCTAACGCGCCTGTCTAGAATGACTCACATGAGCACCCGAGCCGCCGCCCGCGTAGCGGCCCCCACCCGCCGCGAGCAGATCCTCAAGGAGGCCGCCCGCCTCTTTGCCGAGCGCGGCTTCCACGGCGTCGGCGTCGACGAGATAGGCGCCGCCGTCGGCATCAGCGGCCCCGGCCTCTACCGGCACTTCCCCGGCAAGGACGCGATGCTCGCCGAACTGCTCGTCGGCATCAGTGAACGGCTGCTGGCCGGCGGGCAGCTGCGGGTCTCCGAGGACGCCGCCTCCGCCGACGGATCGCCCGAGGCGCTCCTGGACGCGCTCATCGAGGGCCACATCGACTTCGCCCTCGACGACCGCCCTCTGATCACCCTGCACGACCGCGAGCTGGACCGCCTGCGGGACACCGACCGCAAGCGGGTGCGCCGGCTCCAGCGCGAGTACGTCGAGGTGTGGGTCGCCGTGGTCCGTGACCTCTACCCGCAGCTCCCCGAGCACGAGGCCCGCGCCACCGTCCACGCCGTCTTCGGCCTGCTGAACTCGACTCCCCATCTCGGCCGCCCCGGCGCACTGCCCGGCCGCGCGGACACCGCGGCGCTGCTGCACCGGCTGGCGCGGGGCGCCTTCGCCGCGGCGGGGACCGTCTGAGCCACCGCCGCGGCGGGCAGGGTCAGGAGCCGGCCGCCTCCCGGGAGGAGACGGTGACCCGCGCCACCCGCATCGGGTGCCCGGCCTCGGTGGCGGGGCCCGCGGTGGCACCGTCGGCCGACGGCAGCGCGCCGCCCATCGCCACGTTCAGGATCAGGAACTGGCCCCGCTTCAGCGCCCGCTCCCAGGTGGCCGCGTCCATGGCGGACGCCTTCACCCGGTGGTACACCCGGCCGTCCAGATACCAGCGCAGTTCCTCGGCGCCGGGCGCGGTGTCGAGCTCCACGGCGTACGAGTGGAACGCGACGCGGCAGCCGGAGCACTTCTGCCGGGGCGAGGTGAGCCCCATCGGCTCCTTGCAGGGGCCGCCGTCCGCCGTGCCGCAGTGCAGGGTGCCGAAGACGGCGTCCCGGCCGTTGACCGACTCCATGACGTCGATCTCACCGATGGCCGGCCAGCCCGTGTAGCCGTCGCGCAGCCCGGCCCCCAGGGTCCAGAAGGCCGGCCAGTAGCCGCCCGCCTTCGCACCCGTGACCTCCGGCAGGGCGATCGACGCCTCGATCCGCAGGATGCCGCCGGGCGGCGCTGCGAAGTCGGAGCGCCGGGACTCGATACGGCCCGAGTACCACTTCCCCCCGCGGCGGGTGGGCACGATCTCCAGGGCCCCCTTGCCGTCCAGCCGGACGTTGTCCGTCGAGTCCGTCATCGTCTCGATCTCCCCGGTGCCCCACTGCGGGGCCGGGCAGCCCGGGTAGCAGGTGCCGCGGTCGTACAGCCAGCGGGAGGCGGCGGGCCGGCTGCCCGCCGGGCCGTCGAAGTCCTCGCGCAGCAGCTCGGTCCAGCCGCGCGCCGCCGGTGCGCCGGTGCTCATGAGCAGCCGTTCGAGCCGGGGAGCCAGCACCACGGCCGCCACATCGGTCAGATGGGCGTCGTCGCGGTAGAGCAGGATCCGGTCCAGGACCGCGGGGCACGTCGGGCCGGTGGCCGGGCACAGTACCGAGTTCACCTGCACGTTCCGTACGCCCGGCAGCCCGCCGGCCGCGACCTTCTCGGCCAGCGGATCGGGCCACCGGGCGGCGGGCCGGTCGAAGGCGCAGGCCTCCGGGTCCGTGAGGTGACCGGAGACGCACGCGGGGATGTCGGTGCCCGGCACCGGGGTGTCCTCGATGTGGACGATCGGCACCCCGAGCGCCCGCAGCGGCTTCAGCGTCCGCTCCCACCCCTTGAGCAGCAGGCGCTGGTCGTCGGTGTAGCGGTTGAGCGAGGAGATCACGATCATGCGGGGCTTAGGGCCCTTCGCCAGCCGCGCCAGGCTGTCGGCCCGCCAGGTGTCGCACTCGTGGTACGTACGCCCCAACTGCGGGTTCACCACGGAGAGTTCCGGCAGTGGGCAGCCCTGCTTCACGAGCTCCTGAAGCGCCCAGCCGCGCTTCGCCGCCAGGCTCAGCACCGGGGAGAACCACTGGCCGGCGTGCGAGTCGCCGAGCAGGACGATCCGGTCGGGGCTGTCCACCGCCCCGAACAGGCAGGGCGGGCTGCTCGTCACCGGTGGCGCCACCTCGCACGCCCCGTCCGGCGGGAAGCTCTTGCGCGCCTGGACCGGACTCGGCACCACGGGGCCGTCCTTCAGCGGCGTGCCGGTCCGGGTCAGCAGCGAGGGACCCGTGGCCGCCCCCGGCGGGAGCCCCTTCACGTCCACCGGCGTGGACGGGCCCAGCAGTTGCAGCGTCGTCGTGCCCACCACGAGCGCCAGGACCACCGGAATGACCATGGCGGCCACGCCCAACGAAAGTCCGCGGCGCGGGAGTTCGGAGAGCGTACGGCTGTGCCGCAGCGGGCGCTCGACCCAGCGCATGGTGGCCAGGGCGGGCAGCGCCGAGGCCAGCGTCAGCGCCGTCCTGACGGGCCAGTCCAGGGCGCCGAACCGGGCCTCGGCGAGAACGAGCACCGGCCAGTGCCAGAGGTACAGCGTGTAGGAGAGCCGCCCGACCGCCCGGGGACCCCGCAGCCCCAGCAGCCGGCCCACCCCGTAGCGGGCCGGCCCGTCCGGGCGGCGGCCGGGGATGCCGGCCAGGATCACCGCGGCCGTCGCCAGGGTCGGGACGAGCGCCGCGTACCCGGGATACGGCGTGCCGGAGTCGTACCTCAGCACGCACCACACCAGGGCCGCCGCCCCCGCCCATCCGCACACCAGCCGCAGGGCGCGCGGCCCGCGCAGCAGATGCCACGGCAGCAGCGCCAGCAGGGCGCCGGCGCCGAACTGCCAGACGCGCGACGGCGTTCCGAGGTAGGCCAGCGAGACGGAGTCACCCGTCCAGTGCAGCGAGAGTGCGAAAGTGGCGAGCGTCAGCACGGCGGTGACGGCGGTCGCCACGGGCCGCAGGGCGCGGCCCCGGCGGGCGGCCCGTGCGGTGAGGAGCGCGAGCAGGGCCAGCAGCGGGGCCCAGCACAGATAGAACTGCTCCTCCACCGCCAGCGACCAGAAGTGCAGCAGCGGGCTCTCGCCCTGGCCCGCGGCCAGGTAGTCGGTCCGCTGCTGGACGAATCGCCAGTTGGCCACCGACAGCGCCGCCGCCACGACGTCGTTCTCCAGATCGGTACGGCGCAGCGGGACGGTCAGCCAGGCCCCGGCCACCGCGACCGCGACGAGCACCACGGCGGCCGAGGGCAGCAGCCGGCGGGCCCGGCGGGAGAAGAACTCACCGAGCCGGATCCGGCCGGTGGTGACGGCCTCCCGCACCAGCAGGCCGGTGATCAGGTAGCCGGAGATGACGAAGAAGACGTCCACGCCGGTGAACCCGCCGGCCAGCCCCGGCACGGACGCGTGGAAGGCCAGGACCGAGAGGACCGCGAACGCGCGCAGCCCCTCGATGTCGGGGCGGAAGGGGAGACGGCGGGAACCCGTGGCGGCGGGACCGCCTGATGACGGGCGGGGGACGGTGCTGCCTCCGGTCCGCGGACCGGAGGGGGCGAGGGTGGGCATCGCTACGAGGACCTTTCAGCTCAGCCAGGGCAGCATGGGATCGACCCAGCCGGACGCGAGCAGGGCGGTGAGCAGGAGCGTGGCCGTCACGGCCAGGGTTTCGGGCCAGCGCCTGGGCAGCACCGAGGGCCGCCGGAGCCGTGCGGGCCGTGCGGGAGCCGCGGGACGCAGCCCGGTCAACAGGTCCCTGATCAGGGGGACGTTGATCTGGAGCTGCACCAACAGGTAGAGGCCGAGCCCCCAGTTGGGCTCCCAGCCGTTGCGCGACACCGCCAGGGCGAGGCCGGCGGCGGCCGCCCCGGTGGAGCAGCAGAGCCAGCCGAGCGAGACGATCACCACCCGGTGCGCCATCGTGCCGGGCTTCCCGCCGCCGGCCCCCGTCGGCACCCAGGCCGCACTACGGCCGCGCAGGGTGTGCAGGAAGGCGGCCCCGGCGGCCACGCTCGTCAGGACGTTGGCCCTGATCACCTCGATCCGCCAGCGGGTCCGGCTGATCCGCGGCAGCAGCACATGCCAGAGCCACAGCGGCGCGAGCAGCGGCAGCACGTGCCAGGGCCGGATGTGGTCCGGGTACCAGAACATCATCACCAGCGGCGGCAGCGGGGCCGCGAAGGTGTTCACCACCGTCGTCAGATAGCCGACGATGCCCTCGTAGAAGCAGAGCCGCATCCGCCACGGGGCGCCCATCCGCTTGAGCACCGGGGTCCCCATCAGGTGCAGGTTGCCCATGGCCCAGCGGTACTGCTGGTTGAGATACGAGGAGAGGTTGTCCGGTGAGGTCCCCTTGGCGACCAGCACCGGCACGTACAGGGTCCTGAACCCCTGCTCGTACAGGGCGAGTCCGGTGTACAGGTCCTCGCTGTGGTCGAGCCGGGCGAAGCCGCCGGCCAGATCGATGGCGCTGCGCCGGTAGACCGCGTTGCTGCCGCAGCAGATGGCCGCGTCGCTGGCGTCCCGGGACGGCTGGATCCAGCGGAAGAACCACTCCTGGGCCGATCCGGCGGCGCGCTGGATCCAGTCCATCGCCTCGTCGGTGTCGAAGCACTGCGGGCTCTGCACGATGCCGACGCCGGGGTCGGCGAGATACGGCACGAGGTGGCGCAGGAAGTCGGGCCTGGGCGCGAAGTCGGCGTCCAGGATGGCGATGTGCTCCGCGCTGCTCAGGGTGAGCGCGTGATTGAGGTTGCCCGCCTTCTTGAGGTGCCCCCGGTCGGGCCGGACGACGTAGCGGTATCCGTACGAGGCCGCCAGCGCGGCCACTTCGGCGCTGTCGGCGTCGTCCAGCACCCAGACGGTCAGCGCGCCCGGCCAGTCCAGGGCGGCGACGGCCCGGTATGCGTTGTCCAGGACCGGAAGCGGTTCTCCGCAGGTGGGCAAGTACAGGTCGACGGACGGCAGTTCGGGTGGATTCCAGGCGTGTACGAGCACCTCGTGCGAGCGCCTGGTCAGCCGGCGCTGGCGCAGGCTGTTCACCGATGAGAGCGCGAGCGCGACGACGTTCAGGCAGAGCACTGCCAGGAAGGCCCACAGGGCCGGGGTGCGCAGGGCGAAGGTGAACATCGTCGCCGCCGTGAGCACGAAGGCGAGAGAGGAGCTGATCAGTACCCAGCGGCGCTGCGGCCCGAAGTACCAGTAGAGCTCCTGGTCGGACGGAGGTTGCGGCAAGTGATGCACGGTCATAAAGCCCCCCACGGCTGTGCATGTCCCGGTATCTGGGGACCCACCCTAGCGCCAAAGGTATAGACCAATTGCCATCGATCGCGGACCGGGATGCCGGGTTGGCGTGATTCAAGTGGTCTGGACCTATTCGACATTGGCTGCCGGGTGGAGCGGGAAGTTCCAGGTCACACGGGGGTGAACGGTCGCCCAACTTCCGAGAGGGCGTCGCGGCAGCTCAGGACCGGGACCCGGCCGGGCCGCCCGCCGCACTCATGGAACCACCGGTCCGGCGCCGGACAGCCGGGGCCGCCCGGCGTTTAATACAACCGGCACACTGCGCACACCCCACGGCACAATGGGTTCATGCCGATACCCAGCCGCGACGCCCTCATCGACCATCTCGTCCGCACCCACATCGCGGGAGACGTCGCGACCCCGCGCGACAACAACCTCGCGCACTACCGCAAGCTCGCCAACGGCGACCGCTACTTCTGGCTGGGACTCGAGCTCGGCGACCGGTGGCGCGACGAGCAGGACGTCCTGGCGGTCATGGCCGAGCGGTGCGGGGTGAGCGACGACCCGGAGCACCGGTTCGGGCAGGACACCATCGATCCCGAGCTCACCGTCGACGCCCTGGACCGGGCCGCGGCGCGGCTGCGCAAGGCGGCCGACGGAGCCGAGCGGGTGCTGTTCGCCACCGGCCACCCGGGCGGGCTGCTGGACGTGCACCGGCAGACGGCGGCCGCGCTGCGGGCGGCCGGCTGCGAGGTCATGCGGATTCCGTCGGGGCTGATGGCCGACGAGGGCATGGTCTTCCAGTTCGCGGACGTCGCCGTGCAGGAGCGCGGAGCGACCCTCTGGCACACGCACTCCCCGGCTCCGATGGCGGCGGTCCTGGACGGCCTGGAGCGGGAGGGCCGCCCCGTGCCCGACCTCGTCGTCGCCGACCACGGCTGGGCCGGGTGTGCGGCACAGCGCGGACTGGACGCCATCGGTTACGCGGACTGCAACGACCCGGCGCTGTTCCTGGGGGAGTCCGAGGGCACCCTCCAGGTGGCCGTACCGCTGGACGACCATGTGCTGGACCCTCGGTTCTACGACCCGATGACCGACTACCTGCTGGACGCGGCCGGGCTGCTCTGAGCGGGCGTGCTGCTCTGGGCGGGCGTGCTGCTCCGAGGGGGCGGGCCGCTCCGAGCGGGCGTGCGGCCTGCTCAGGACCCGGACGCCGGATTGCCCCCGGCCGCCCGTGCCCGGCGCCGCTGCTCCAGGCCGGGCGTCGGGTCCAGGTACACGCGCTGGATCGACGGATACCGTTCCCGCAGCTGCTGCTCCGCCTCCTCGCAGGCCCACTCGACCTGCTCGGCGCTGGCCACGTCCCGGAAGTCGACCTTCGCGGCGATCAGGATCTCGGCCGGCCCCTGGATGAGCGTCGTCAGCTCCAGTACGTCGATGATGTGCGGCACCGAGAGCAGTTCCTCGCGCACCCCCGCCCGCATCGCCGCCGACACCGGCCTGCCGATCAGCAGCTGGGCGTTGGACCGGCCGAGCACCCAGGCCACGTACACGAGCAGCGCACCGATCAGGACGGACGCGATCCCGTCCCAGACACCGGAGCCCGACAGCTGCCCGCCTAGCAGCCCGCCCGCGGCCAGCAGCAGGCCCACCAGCGCCGCCGAGTCCTCCATCACGACCGCCTTGACCGCGGTGTCGGGGGTGAGCCGGAAGTATCGCTTGGCGGGAGTGCCCAGCCGGCCGGCCTCGCTGCGAACCTGCCGAAGCCCGGTGCGCAGCGAGAAGCCCTCCAGCAGGAAGGCGACGCCGAGCACGATGTACGAGACGAGAGGGTCGCCGAGTTCCTCGCCCTCGACCAGGGTGTGGACGCCGTCGTAGATCGAGAAGACCGCGCCGCCGACGAACGTGGCGACGGAGGCGAGCATCGCCCAGATGTACCGCTCGGGGCCGTAGCCCAGCGGGTGTTCCTCGTCGGCGGGTTTCTCGCTGCGCTTGAGCGCGGTGAGCAGCAGCACCTCGGTGACGGTGTCGGCGACCGAGTGGGCCGCCTCGGAGAGCATCGCGCTCGATCCGCTGATCAGCCCGGCGACGGCCTTCGCCACGGCGATGCCGAGGTTGGCGACGGCCGCGACGATGACGGTGAAGGTGGACTCGCCACCGCTCGCTGCCCCGGACCCGGCTGCCCCGGTCCCGGCTGCCCCGGACCCGTCCGCTCCGGGCTCCCCGCCATCAGCTTTCGCACCATCAGCTTTCGTACCATCAGCTTGCGCACCGTCGGCATTCGCGTCGCTCATGGTGGGGAGTATGTCGGAATTGACGGAGTACGGCCTGCTCAGTCCCCTCGGGGGACGCGGACCACACCTTCCTGGATGACGGTGATCGCCAGCCGGCCGTCCTGGGTGTAGATCCGGGCCTGGCCGAGTCCGCGCCCGCCGGACGCGGACGGCGACTCCTGGTCGTACAGCAGCCATTCGTCGGCCCGGAAGGGCCGGTGGAACCACATCGCGTGGTCGAGGCTCGCCCCGACCACGTCGCCGACCGCCCAGCCGCCGCGCCCGTGGGCCAGGAGCACCGAGTCGAGCAGTGTCATGTCGGAGACGTACGTCGCCATGCAGACGTGCAGCAGCGGATCGTCCGCCAGCTTGCCGTTGGTGCGGAACCACACCTGTGAGCGGGGCTCGCGCGGTTCGCCGACGCTGCCGAAGGGCGGGGCGTCCACGTACCTCAGGTCGACCGCGCCCCGCGCCTCGATCAGCCGGTCCACGACACCGGGGTCGCTGAACCGGTCCGCGTACCGCGGCAGCATCTCGGCGGCCGTGGGGAGCGTGTCCGGGTCCGGCGCGTCCGGCATGTCCGCCTGGTGCTCCAGGCCCTCCTCGTACGTCTGGAAGGACGCCGAGAGGTGGAAGATCGGCTGCCCGTGCTGGACGGCGACGACCCGCCGGGTGGTGAAGGAGCGGCCGTCCCGGATGCGGTCGACGCTGTAGACGATCGGCGCTCCCGGATCTCCCATCCGCAGGAAGTAGGAGTGCAGGGAGTGGGCGGTGCGGTCCGCGGGGACGGTGCGGCCCGCGGCGACGAGCGCCTGGGCCGCGACCTGTCCGCCGAAGACGCGGGGCACGATCGCCGAACGGCTGGTGCCCCGGAAGATGTCCTGCTCGATCTGCTCCAGGTCGAGCAGATCGAGCAGGGAATCAAGTGCTGAGCTCATGGAGAGAACGTAGCCGCTCTACAGACCCATGGACTTGGCGATGATCGACTTCATGACCTCGCTGGTGCCGCCGTAGATGCGGTTGACCCGGTTGTCCGCGTACAGGCGGGCGATCGGGTACTCGTTCATGAAGCCGTAGCCGCCGTGCAGCTGGAGGCAGCGGTCGATCACGCGGTGCGCGACCTCGGTGCAGAACAGCTTCGCGGAGGCGGCCTCGGCGGCGGTGAGCTCACCGGCGTCCAGGGCCTCCAGCGCGCGGTCGGCGACGGCCTGGGCCGCGTCCACCTCGGCCTGGCAGGCGGCCAGCTCGAATTTGGTGTTCTGGAACGAGGCGACGGTCTTGCCGAAGACGGTGCGGTCCTGGACGTACTCCTTGGCGAACCGGACGGCGGCCGCGGCCTGCGCGTAGGCGCCGAAGGCGATGCCCCAGCGCTCGGAGGCCAGGTTGGTGCCGAGGTAGCCGAAGCCCTTGTTCTCCTCGCCGAGGAGGTCCTCGACCGGGACCTTCACGTCGACGAACGCCAGCTCGGCGGTGTCGGAGACCCGCAGACCCAGCTTGTCGAGCTTGCGGCCGACCGAGTAGCCCTCGGACTTGGTGTCGACGGCGAACAGGGAGATGCCGAAGCGGCGGTCGTCCTCGCGCGGGGCGGAGGTGCGGGCGCAGACGATCACACGGTCGGCGTGGACGCCGCCGGTGATGAACGTCTTGGCGCCGTTGAGGACGTAGTGCGTGCCGTCCTCGGAGAGCTTGGCGGTGGTCTTCATGCCCGCGACGTCGGAGCCGGTGCCCGGCTCGGTCATCGCGAGGGCCCACATCTCCTCGCCGGTGGTGAACTTCGGCAGCCAGCGCTTCTTCTGCTCGTCGGTGGCGAGCATCTTGATGTAGGGCAGGCCGAGCAGGGTGTGCACGCCGGAGCCGCCGAAGGACACGCCCGCGCGGGCGGTCTCCTCGTAGATGACGGCCTCGTACTTGTGCGAGTCGATGCCCGCGCCGTCGTACTCCTCGTCCACGTTGATCCCGAAGACGCCCAGCTCGCCGAGCTTCAGGTAGAAGTCGCGCGGCGCCTGGCCGGTCGCGAACCACTCCTCGTACACGGGCACGACCTCGGCCGCGATGAAGGCGCGGATGGTCTCCCGGAACGCCTCGTGGTCCTCGTTGAATACCGTACGGCGCACGGGGTGCCTCCCTGGTCGGCTTCGCTCGACTTGGCTAAGCGCTTGCTCAGCCTTGGTTAAAAGTTACCCGGCGGTCACCGGGGCTGTCCAGGGTGATGCTGAGCACGCCGACGGGGAGGAAGCCGGGCGCCGGGCCCCCTCAGATGCCGAACCGGGCGGCGATCCCGTCCAGTACGCAGTCCAGGCCCGTCTCGAACGCCCACGTCGCGTCGTCCTTGCGGGTCGCCCGCAGCCCGTAGCGCTTGTACGTGGGATAGCGGCCGGTGTCCATCAGGTACATCATCTGCGGTGCCAGGCCCAGTCGCGTCTCGTCGCCGGACGACCAGCCCGCGGACTTCGTCCACTCCCGCAATGCCACCTCCGACTGTCCCGCGCCATGGGCGAAGGCGCTGACAGTACGGAACGCCACCATCATCGAGTCCTCGTCGAGGCCGAGTCCATCGAGCGCCGCCAGCTGCCGTTCGGCGATGGCCAGCCGGCCGGGCGTGAGGACGAAGAGGTGGGTGGGCAACTGCCCCACCCACGGGTGCCGCAGCATCATGTCCCGGGTCAGCAGCCCGAAGGCGCGCAGCACTTCGCGCCATCCGGTCACCTCGTCGGGGATCCGCATCTCCGTGGCTACGCGCTCGGCCATCAGCGCCCACAGGTCGTCCTTGCCGGAGACGTGGCGGTAGGCGGCCATGGGGGCGACGCCCAGGTCCGTGGCGAGCCTGCGCATGGTGACGGCGGCGAAGCCCTCCGCGTCGGCGATCTCCACCGCGACGGCCCCGATCCGCTCCAGGGTCAGCGAGGCGCGCGGTGCGGCCGCCGGCTGTTCCAGGCGCTGCCAGAGGGTCGCGTCCGGCCCCGCGCTGCCGCCCCTGCCGTCACCCTTGCCGCTGTCCTTCTTCTGGCCGGCCACAGACGGGCTCCTCTCGGTAGGCGGAAAGCGTACAGCGTATCCGTCAGTAGACGGCGTACACACTGACGTGTACGTTGTACGCATCGAGATACGCAGTACACATCACGCATCCGCTCACCGCCTCCAGGGGGAAGCCATGTCCAGCACCCGTCCGCAGCTCCGCGTCGCCGTGGTCGTCGGCAGCACTCGTGAGGGCCGTTTCGCACCCGTCGTCACGCAGTGGCTGAAGGGGCACCTGTCCCAGCGCGACGACATGACCGTGGATGTCGTCGACTTCGCCGAGACCCCGCTGCCCACGGTCCTGCCCGCGTTCGGGCAGCCGCCGGCGCCGGGCACCGAGGAGGCCCTCGCCCTGGTGTCACCGCGCCTGGCGGCGGCCGACGCGTTCGTCTTCGTCACCCCGGAGTACAACCACAGCTTCCCCGCGTCCCTGAAGAACGCCATCGACTGGCACAACGAGCAGTGGCACGCCAAGCCGGTCGCCTTCGTCTCCTACGGCGGCCTCTCCGGCGGTCTGCGCGCCGTGGAACAGCTCCGCGTCGTGATGGCCGAGCTGAACGCCACGACCATCCGCAACACGGTCAGCTTCCACAACGCCTACGGACAGTTCGCCGCGGACGGCACCGTCGAAGACGCCCAGGTCGACGCGGCGGCCAAGGCGCTGCTGGACCAGCTCGCCTGGTGGGCGCACGCACTGCGGGACGCCAGGACCGCCGTCCCGTACGCGGCCTGACGACGCGATACACGGACGGGGGAAACGATGACTCAGAACACGAACGACACCCGTGACCGGAACGGGCCGAAGGCCGAACCGCCGCCTGCCGGTGAGGGCGGCGGCCCGTCGAAACTCGTCCTGTTCGGCCTCCTGCTGGGCCTGATGCTCGGTCTGCTCGACGGCACGATCGTCGGCACCGCACTGCCCACGATCGTCGGCGACCTGGGCGGCCTCGACCACCTGTCCTGGGTGGTGACGGCCTACCTGCTCACCGCCTCCGTCTCCACCCCCATCTGGGGCAAGCTCGGCGACCTGTACGGGCGCAAGGGCAGCTTCATCTGGTCGATCACGGTGTTCCTCGTGGGATCCGTACTCTCCGGGCTCGCCCAGGACATGGGCCAGCTCATCGCCTTCCGCGCCGTCCAGGGACTCGGCGCGGGCGGCCTCATGGTCGGCGCCATCTCCATCATCGGCGTCATGCTGCCGCCCTCGCAGGCGGGCCGCTCGCAGGCGATGATCGGGGCCATGATGCCCGTCGCCCTGGTCGGCGGGCCACTGCTCGGCGGCTTCCTCACCGACCAGCTGGACTGGCGCTGGGTCTTCTACGTCAACGTCCCCATCGGCGGGCTCGCCCTGCTCGTCATCGGCCTGCGCCTGCGCCTGCGCACCGAGCGGGTCGACGCGCGGATCGACTACGCGGGGGCGGGCCTGCTCAGCGCGGCCATCCTGGCCCTCACCCTGCTCGGCAGCTGGGGCGGTACGACGTACGCCTGGTCGTCACCGCAGATCATCGGCCTGGCACTGACCGGGGCCATCGCCCTGGCCTGGTTCGTCCGGGTGGAGCGGCGCGCCGCCGAACCGGTCATCCCGCCCCGGCTGTTCGCCGACCGCAACTTCACGCTCGCGCAGATACTCACGTTCCTGGTGGGCGCCGCCATGCTCGGAGCTTCCACCTACCTGCCGCAGTACATGCAGTTCGTACGCGGCGCGTCCTCGACGGCCAGCGGCATGCTGCTGCTCCCGCTGATGGCGGGGATGTTCGCCGCGCAACTCCTGCTCGGGCGGCTGCTCGCCAACGGCGGCCGCTACCGCCCCTACCCCATCGTCGGCGGCGCGCTGACGACCGTGGGCGCGCTCATGCTGCTGACGACGGACACCACCACCCCCACGGCGGTGACCTCCGCGCTGACCCTCGTACTGGGCGTGGGCATGGGCCTGCTGATGCAGAGCACGCTGCTCATCACCATGAACAGCGCGACAGCGCGCGACATGGGCGCCGCCACGGGAGCCGCCACCCTCGTCCGCACGATCGGGAGTTCACTCGGCATCGCGGTGCTCGGTGCCGTCTACACGAGCCGCCTCCACTCGAGCGGAATGCCCGACGGCGGTACGGCGTGGACTCCCGAGGCGGTGCGGGGGATGCCGGACGAGGTCCGCGACGCGGTACGGACAGCGGTCACGGACGGCCTGCACGGGGTGCTGGCCGGCGCCGCGCTGCTCGGGGCCGCGATCTTCCTGGTGGCCTGGCTGATGCGGGAGGTGCCGCTGCGGGAGGAGTGAGCCTCTGAGCGCGGCAGGTCCGCCCGAGCAGGTCCGCCCGAGCCGGGCGGGCCTGCTTGAACGCAAGACGCATGGCATTTTCAACTTACGTTGCACCTTTCAAAGTGAGTCGAGGTGTGCAATGCTTCCGGCATGGTGAACGTGGGGAAGTACCTCGAACTGGCCGAAGTGCTGACCGAGAAGATCAAGACGGAGCTGAGCCCCGGCGATCAACTGCCCACGGTCTCCGAGCTCGCGAAGCAGTTCGGAGTCGCACCGAACACCGCGTCGCGTGCGGTGCAGGTGCTCAAGGAGCGAGGCCTGCTGTCGGGAAGGATCGGGGGCAAGACCTGGGTGCGGGTCGCGCCGCAGCAGACGGTGCGCCGGAACACGCGCTATCAGGCCGAGAAGGACCTTGTCCTCAAGTCCGAGGACGAGCGCCGTCAGACCGGAGTCTCGGAGCTGGACACCGGCGCCTCCCTGGCGTCCCTGCACCGGGACACGCTGAAGGCCGACGTGGTCAAGTGCTCGGCCGATATTGCCGAGGCGCTGGGCATCGAGCCGGGGGCCAGCGTGCTGCGGCGCGTCGGCGTCCGCCATCCGCTCAAGGGGGCCGGGGCGGTCACCGGTGTCTCGTACATCCCGTACGACCTCGCGAAGCAGAACCCCGACCTGTTCGACGAGAGCAACGAGCCCTGGCCGGGCGGTTCACAGCACCAGCTCTACATGCTGGGCATCGAGGTCGGCCGGATCGAGGACCACGTGACGGCGTCCACGGCGACCGACGAGGAGGCGGAGTTGCAGGACGTCCCGCCCTCGGTGCCGATGATCAGGGTCCGCAAGATCACGTACTCGACGACCGGCCGAGCGGTGGAAGTGAACGACATCCCGCTCCCGGCCGACCGGACGAAGCTGATCTTCGACACGCCGCTGGCCGACTGGAAGTAACCGGTTCGCGCGCCTCCGCGGCGACCTGACCGCCGACTTCTTTCCCTCTCCCTGCCAATCACTCGCGCACCGGCGCGAGACATCAACCTGCCCTCAGGGCAAGCAATCACACCCCCGTGGGCTCCGCGCTGCCGCCGGAGCAGCCACAGGGGTGCCCAAGAGCTGAATCGGAGACAGCTACATGCTGAAGAGTTCGACCGGTGAGTACCACATATCCGGGTTATGCCCCTCACCGAGCACCAGACCTGCCTGTCACCCCACATCTGAACTGAGCGTCGAAATCGAGGAGCGGATATGAGCGCGGCATGGTGGTCCTGGGCAGCGGCAGCGGTATCGATCATCGGACTGTGGGTGGCGGGGATCAATCCCCGCGTCGGCTGGGCCTACGGAATCATTAGCCAGGGGGTCTGGGTCGCCTATGGAATGGTCACCGAACAGTGGGGCATGATCGCCCTTTCGTTCGCGTTCGTGGTGATCTACATAAGGAACCTCTACAGGTGGCGCCACACCCGCTTCGAGCGCTCGCCGGCTGCGGCGTAGGGCGTATCTCCGGGTGAAGTGCGGTACGGGGCCGGGGAGTTCTCAGACGGGGAACTCTACGACCCAGCTGCGCTGGAGGAGGTGCTTGGGGAGGTACTCGGATTCGACGTCGATGGGGAAGTCGCCGTCGTAGGCGAGGCAGGCGATGGCCAGCGGGCCGATGGCCCATAGTCCCTTGATGTCTTCCGCGCGGTCTTCGTCTCGAGTCCAGTATTTCTTATGGAGTTCGAGCGCCTCTGCCAGGGCGGCGTTGAAGCCGTCGTGGTCATGTTTGACGAACTGGTAGAAGAGGTTGATCGGCGGGTACGAGATGTTCTGCAGCCAGTCCCGCGGAGCGATTTCGGTCACGTCCGGGTGGGAGCTCTGGAAGGCTGCGGTGAGGGCCTCGACCATTCTGGGCTGCTGGCGCAGCCAGTACGCCTGCAGTGTGGCTACCCAGTGAGCGTTTTCAGCGTTGCCTCTCCAGGGTGAGGACGGCTTTGGCGATGACGCTCATGCGGTTGGGGCTGATACGGGATCTGCGGAAGATCTGCCATGACTTCAGTCGTGCCATGCCTCGTTCGACGGGTACACGGGCTGCGGACAGGGCCCGGTTCGCGGTCTGCTCGGTGGTGGTGAGTTCGCCGCCTGGCGGTCGGCGCTTGGCGGTGGTGACCCAGTCGCCGGCGCCGATGTAGGCCATGTCGGCGAGGATCGGGACGCCCTGCCGCGCACAGATCCGAAGGATCTTGTGGGTGCGGGCGGCTGTCAGATCGTGGGTCCGGCCCGGCAATGCCGGCGACAGCCAGAGGATCCCTCCGCCGGGGTCTGTGACGACCTGCACGTTCACCCCGTGCCGCTTGTGCTTCGAGGAGTAGTCGGCCCTGCCGTCACCGACGCGGTCGCACTCCGCGAGCGTGCCGTCCAGGAGAACGAAGTCCGGATCGTGAGCGCGTAGCGTCTTCAGCAGGCCCGGTGCCTGCTCGGCGAGCAGCCCGGTGACCGCGGTGACGTAGGCATGGGCGGTGCCGACCGATATCCCGAAGGCCGAGGCGATACGGGCGAGGGTGTCGTGGCGGCGCAGGTACACGAGTGCGATCAGCGCACACCGGTGCGGCGGGAGTTTGCACCGGCGGTCACCTTCACGGGTGACGATGAGCATCGTGACCCACTCGACCAAGGCGTGAGGCAGGTCGAGTGCGGCAGGATACGGAACCAACAGGGCTCCTGCGTAGTTGAGTTGAGACGTCGAACACCTCCCGCAACGGCACGGGAGCCCTGTCCGTTGCGCACTCCGATCGCAGACCGCCCCGTCACCCGACCAGTGGCAACGCCGAAAACGCTCACTGCCAAGAATAAGCCGGTTTCCGGATCTCTTGATATCCCACTACGCCCCACCACGTCCCTTATGCTGGACCATAGGGCATAATTCCCAGTAATCAGGACTTGAATTTCGAACCAATCCCTGGCGTCAAGCTTTATCGAGCCAGTTACCGGCTAAAAACACCTGCACATTGAATCCTGCAAATGCCTATGATCATCCGGCTGGGTCGATCCCAGTTTGCAGCCAGGGAGGGTCCTGTTTGCCGCCGATCGCGCACGGTATGCGCGAGATGGCGGTTTCCTGCCGTTCCCCTCCGTAAATATGAGGGGTTATTGTGCATTCTACGCTCGTCAAGACTCTGGCCGTTCCGGCTTTGGTACTGTCCGTCTGGAGTGCTTCCGGAGTCGCTCAGGCGGACACCGTTTCGGGTGCGAACGGAGAGGCCGCCGTCCTGACGGCTGGCTGCCCGAGTGACGGCTGGTACGGCGGCGTGAACTCGCGCTGCACCTCGCTTTCCAGCGGGGCTCTGTTTCACCAGGAGTGGCACCCGACCAGTGGGACTGGTGAGATCAAGACCTGGTATGTCAAGTCCAGCGGAAGTGCCATCACGATGAAGCTGGGCTACGTCCAGGGCGGCACGACGCACTACGGTTCGACGGTGTCGCAGGTGTCCGGAACGACCAAGACCAAGACCTGGAGCACGTCGTACGACAACGTGTGTTCCACAACTACCGGTGTCATGAGCGTCAGTGGGCAGGGCCTGTTCCAGACGCCTTCCGCTCACTGCTGACCGCACCCAAAGGATGACGAAGGGAGCCCGCCTTCTGCGGAGGAGGCGGGCCCCTCTAGCGAGAGTAACAGCGTGTTCCAAGCAATATTTCAGGGCAAGGGCGAGTTTGTCGCACTGCTTGCACTCGTTTCGGCGGCACTTGCGTTCATTGTTTTTGTGTGGCGAAAGAATCGGCAGGCTCCAGCGCTTATACCCGCTGCTTTCACTCTCTGTCTCGCGATTGTCCTGGGAGTGACTCTGTTTCTTTCCGGGAGCGGCGAGGCCAGCCGTGAGTGCACGCTCAACCACCAGATCTGGGAACCGTTCCGGACGACGCAGGGCCTGCTGAACGGTCTGATGACCGTCCCTCTCGGGTTCCTGGGACTGCTCGCGTCGCGACGCCGGCTCTTGACGATCACGGGGGTCGTCCTGGGGCCATGCGTGGTCGAGGTCGCCCAGGCTTCGGTGAACGCGTTCTCGCGGTTGTGTGACAGCTCTGATGCCGAGATGAACATCCTGGGCGGCCTGCTCGGCGTGGCCTTGGCGTGGCTTGTGGCCCGGGCCCGCTGTCTGGAGCTGAAGCCGGTTCTCAAGGAGCGCACCCCCACAGCGGTGGCGGCTCTGGCCGGTGTCGCGGTCATCGTTGTTGCGGCGTCAAACATCACTTTTACTGCGGTCGACGCCACCAGCGTGCAGTCCGGTTCGAACCAGCAGGCCGACGCCATGCGCGACGCCCTCGTCGAGGCGTTCGGCGACAAGTTCAAGAACATGGGGGACGGGCGGCTTCAGTACTCGCCGGATCCGGGACTAAGGCGCGGTGCTGTTCACTTCTCCAGTCCGAAGGTCGACGCGGACCTGTCCTGGCCGTCAAAGCTCAACCTCTCAGCGATGTTCGAGTGGAGCGACAAACCCACCAGTCGATCAATCTCCATCGACGGCCGCGAGCACCCCCGAATGGATCTCGCGGAAGCAAGGAAGTTGGCCACGCAGTACGCCAAAGACCACTATCCGTGGGTGAGTACTGCAAATCACGTTACGGCGGTGCCCGTCGCCGACGGCAAGCTCGGCTGGATGGTGTCCTGGCGTGTGCTGGATCACGGCGTCCTGATGCCGGCCATGCTCGACGTGCAGATCAACACAGCCGGCCGCATCAGCCAACTGCTCGTATCAAGAGGGCCGGCGCACCTTAGCGGCCTACCGTCCATCAAGGTCACCCGCACCCAGGCAATCAGCATCGCTAAAAACTCCATGGCCCATACTGAGGAATTGGATTTCCACGCCAACGTCCTCAAGGCATCCCTCCGCGACGGACATTGGAACCCCGAGTACATCGTGCAGGCGATAGTCCGAGGATCGAAAGACGAGTCCACGAGTGAAACTTATGTCGACGCCCATACTGGGCAATTGCATAAGGATGCCTCGGGGTGATTCCAAGAGTCTCGCGGGCCCGGCGGTATGGACGACATCGTCCCGGTAGTACGACGAAGCCCCCGGCGGGTGCCGGAGAGTGGTCTGTCAAACGAGCGGCTCTGTCCCGACGCCGGGTGTCCGTTAGGGCAGGAGGACGCGATGGCGGAGCAGGTCGAATGCACCGTGTCCCTGCATCTTTTGCGCTGACCAGCAACTTTTGCGGAGTTTCGGCGACCGGGCACCAAAGGGGCGTCCACAGGGGCATGCCGGGGGCTCGTACGTGCGGGGCGGCGGACGACGTACGGCGACACGGTCGCTGGCGGGTAGTACTCGTCATCGGAAGTGGCCGCTGATCGGGTGACGAGGACGGTGTGAGGTCGGGGCGCAACGGACAGAGCTCCCGTGTCGTTGAGGGAGGTGTTCGACGTCTCAACTTGGCAGCACAGGAGCCCTGTTGGTGCCCTACCCTGCCGCACTCGACCTGCCGCACGCCTTGGTCGAGTGGGTCACGATGCTCATCGTCACCCGGGAGGGTGGCCGACGGTGCAAGCTTCCGCCGCACTGTCGCGCGCTGGTCGCACTCGTGTACTTGCGCCGTCACGACACTCTCGCCGGCATCGTGGGAGCCTTCGGGATATCCGTCGGCACCGCCCACGCCTACGTCACCGCGGTCACCGGCCTGCTTGCCGCACAGGCCCCGGGCCTGCTGAAGACGCTGCGCACGCACGATCCGGACTTCGTTCTCCTGGACGGCACGCTCACCGAGTGCGACCGCGTCGCAGACGGCAGGGCCGACTACTCGACAAAACACAAGCGGCACGGCGTGAACGTGCAGGTCGTCACCGACCCGACCGGGAAGATCCTGTGGCTGCCGCCAGCACTGCCGGGCCGCACCCACGACCTGACCGCCGCCCGCACCCACAAGATCCTCCGGATCTGCGAACGCCAAGGCATCCCGATCCTCGCCGACATGGCCTACATCGGTGCCGGCGACTGGGTCACCACCGCAAAGCGCCGACCGCCATGCGGCGAACTCGCCCTCAGCGAACGCACCAAGAACCGGGCCCTGTCCGCAGCCCGCGCACCCGTCGAGCGCGGCATGGCACGGCTGAAGTCATGGCAGATCTTCCGCAGATCCCGCATCAGCCCCAACCGCATGAGCGTCATCACCAAAGCCGTCCTCACCCTGGAGAGGCAACGCTGAAAACGCTCAGTGATAGAGGTACTCGTCGTGCTGGGCACCGGAGGCGCGCAGCACATCCATCGGCACCTCGCACAGTTCCGTCATCCGCTCCTGATCGCGGCAGATGACGGCGAACCAGAAGGCATCGATCCACGCCGGTGCGTTGATGAAGGTCCGGGGACCGGTGGCGGGCAGTGTGCGCATCTCGTGATGGATGCGGCACTTCACCGTGCCCTCGGTGGCAGTCGCGGTCCGGAAGATCGCGGATCCGGCTTGCATGGCGTTGACCACGGCTTCCCAGGTTTCGATCCCTGAGCACGTGGGATCGATCGTCGAGCGGGCCTGGACGCACGTCCGCACGGAGTCCCACAGTGCGTCGATCATGCGCGGGGACTGCTCGATAGAGCAGATCTCATCAACGGTCTCTTGAGTCAGGGCTCGCGCGAAGTCCGCATCGTCCGGCCCAGGCAGGCCATGGCGAGGGATGGTCACAGACAAGAAGGCCTCCTGGGCGGTCCATCAGGGCAGGCCCCACTGGGTAGTTCGTCAGGTGGGGAACTCTCCAACCCGCGTTGCCTTCATCAGGTGCGCGGGCATGTGGTCCGACTCGACCTCGAGGGAAAAGTCGGCGTCGATTGCCAAGCAGGTTCAGTCGTCCGCCCGCTGAGCCGCCTGGCGCGTTGTCTGCGGTCCCGTCACGCGTCCTGTCGGCACCGCGCAAGTAGGAGCTCAAGAGGCAGGAACTCCGCGGCGTCCCGGTGTTCCTGTATGTCTCGGGATGAAGATCCTTGCGAGTCTTGATGACCTCTGGCGGTACTCAGGTGTCGATTTCACCAGACCAGCCGAACTGCAGCAGCTCTTTTGGCATGTAGTCGGATTCGACCTCGATCGCGAAGTCGTTGTCGAAGGCCATGGATGCGATGGCGAGTGGGGCGAGAGCAACCAAACCGTCACTGCTCAAGGATCGCGCCTCGTCCGCGGTCCAATACTGCTTGTGCCATTGGAGGAACTCGGTCAGTGATGAATTGAATTTGTCAGCCTCCCCGCGGTTGTAAAGCTGGAATAGTTCAAGCGGCGGGTAAAGGATTTTCAGGAGCGTCTCCTTGTCGGCGATCCGGGTGGTCTCAGGGGTGGCGTGACTGATTGCGGCGATCAGACTGCTCCACATGTCGCTTGAGCGGCGTGCCCAGTAGTTCTGCAGAGCTTCGACCCATTCATAGACGTACTCGTCGAACACTGCCCCGGATTCACGGAGAAACGACACCGGCACCTGCATGAGACGGTCGAGGCGCTCCTCCTCGCGGCAGATCGTGGCCAGGTAGACCGAAGTGAGCCACGATCCGGCGTGTGTGTAGGAGGTCGGTCCGGTTGCGGGGAGTTGCCTCATCTCGCCGGCGGGACCGATGCGACAGGGCAGCACCCCTTCTGTCGCAGTGGCCGAATCGAACAGGGCGGAGCCGACCTGCATGGCTGTGACCCACGCCTCCCAGGTCTCGATCTTCTCGCCCTGGGGATCGTCGGCACAGCGCGACATGGCCACGGTCAAGCAGCAGTCAAGGGCCCGGGAGCGGGACATCTCCGATACTTCAAGCCGATCGAGGACCCGATTGGTGCTCTCGGTGAGCGAAGCCATGTCCTCCTGGGCAACCTCTACAGGGAAGTCATGGCGGGGAACGCTCGTGACCACTGGTTTCTCTCCTCTAGTAGATATCGAAGTACTCAAGCACGGAGCCGTCGTAGGAGCCCGAGCTCTCCTTGCCCTTTACCAGAACATACTGCAGTTTTCTGTCCTCAAGGGCATCGAATAGCTTCTCTGCCAGCTCCCTGTCCTTGCCGCCTCGCTTCCACATCTCATGGAAAATTGTTTCCAGGTATGGTCTCGTCCCTTGCTTGACCATCATGTTTGCGGCTGGGCCGGCACCTAGGCGAGGAGGGTTCAGACCCGCCTTCGGCCCCTTTTGCTCAACGACGAGATAACTGCCGTCATCGCCGATCTCGTATAGATCGTCAAGCATGTTGGCGCCGTTTGGCGTTCTGGGGAGGTCAACGTATTTGGCTGTCGGGAAGATCTTGGGGATGGTGTGGAGCCGGGATGCCTTCTCGCCGAGCCTCTCCGAGTGCTTGCTGTTGTTGGGGATATCGGCCAATTGATCGCGGTAGGCATCGGTCGCCGCGTCAAGGTTGTCGCGGTTCTGGGGTGACGGGTCTTCTTTGAATTCCCTCTCCGCGTTGGTGAGATCCACGCTCACCCTGCTGTTCTTTGCTGCCTTGTCAAGCTGTGGGAGGTGCCTGGGATCAGCGGAGTCAGGCTTGAGTGGTGTTCGGCTGTGCTTGATCTCCGAAGGACCGTGCGGCAGGTCGTACTTGGCTACCAGATTGCCGTTGGCGTCCTTCTTGAGGATGGGTAGCTCAACGCCGTCGACCTTGACGTTCTTGTTCCAGCGATGGCCGTCGCTTCGGTAGTGAGCATCGCGCCACACGTCGTTGTTGTTGGCCAACCACACATGCCTGTCCTGCAACTTCTTCCGCTCGGCGGCGGTCAGTTCTCGCTCGGCGGCACTCCCACCGTTACCTGCGGCGGCGCCTCCGTCTGCCTGATGCATCGGCGGAGCCGTCGTACCGCCAGCAGGTTCAGCGCCGGCCGTGGCGTCGCCTGCGTTGCCGGGCGAGTCGTGGCCGCCGGAGGGCCCGAGGTCGGCATGGCCCCCGCCGGGCCCTCCACCGTCGAGGTTGTTCGTCGGGTGGTGGCCGCCCGGCCCGCCGCCGTCCAGGCTGTTGCTCGGCATGTGGTGTCCCGCCGAGCCCACTGGCAGGTTGTTCGCCGCCCCGCCCGGGGTCCTGTTCGCACCGGTGGCGTCGTCGCCGACCCGGCCCGCATCGTCCAGGTCGTCGCCAATCCGCCCCACACCCCCCAGGTCGTCGCCCATCCGGATCAGGCCGTCCGCATCGCTGCCGGTGCGGGCGCCGACCAGTACCGGTTCGGGGGACGGGGTCCGGGTGGACGGGGTGTCCGCTCCGGCAGCCGGGAGCTCCTGCCGTGCGGCGCTGTGGTGTTGGAGGAGGGTGCCGTCCTCCTTCAAGAGGTTGGACTGGGGGTCCAGGTAGACGGTGTTGCCGTGCTCGTCCGCGCCCTTGATCACGCCCTCGGGGAGGGCGGTCGTGCCGTCGGGCAGTTTGAGGGCGCCTTCGGGGATGGAGAGGGAGCCGGCCGGGGGTGCCATGCCTTCGGGGAGGCGGACCACGCCGTCGCCCAGGTCGGTCGCCCCTGCGGGGATCTCGGCACCGTCCGGGAGTTTGACCGCGCGGCTCGGGACCTCGAACGCGCCTTCCGGGACGGCCGCGCCCTCCGGCAGGTGCAGCGTGCCGTCGGGGAGTTTGAACGCGCCCTCCGGAAGGGTGATCGCGCCCTCCGGAAGGGCGGGGACCTCGATGTGACCCAGCCCCTTCAGCCCCGCCAGGACATCGCCGGCCTTCGTCAGGCCCATGCCCGCGCCCTTGAAGACGTACGTCATCGGGTCGACGAACCGGCCCACCTTGCCCGCGGTGGACAGGGCCTTCGCCGCGAGGGCGGCCTTTCCGGTGCCGGAGGCCGCGGTGCCCGCGCCGCCGGTGAAGACGGTCGTCACGACGTTGAACGTCACCGCGCCCGCGGCGCGCGACGGGTTCTCGCCCCACTGGTCCCAGGCCACCAGCGCCTTGCCGGTCTCCTTCACCGCCCGGCGCGAATCGCGCAGCCAGGAGGGGAGCTGGTCCTCCGGCGTCGCCCAGAACGCGACGCCTATCGGCATGGAGCTGATCGCGAGTCCCGTGGCGAGCTGGCCCAGCCCCGTCCAGGCCTGCTTGGCCGCGTCCCAGCCGTCGACGCCGACCAGCGTGCCCAGGCCCTTGATCGTGCCCCAGACACCGTCGACGACGAAGCCCTTGAAGAAGTCCCAGGCGTGCTCGTGGAGGTGCCACCAGGGCTTGGACTCCTCGACCGGGTCGCCCCAGGGCAGGCCCTTGGCCTGCTTGAGGGCCTCGGCGTCGTAGCCGTAGGTGCCCTTCTTGCCGGAGCCGTCGTCGACCTTCAGGGGAGGGCCGTCGACCAGCGCGACGATCTTGTCGTAGCAGGCCCGCTCCACGTCCTGGAACGCTGCCCAGGTCTCGGCGATCTCGTCGTGGCGGTGGTTGTTCTCGTCGACCAGGTCGCCGTCCTCGCGCCACTTGTCGTCGTCCTTGATCTGGACGACGAAGGCCTCGGCATCGCGCTTGAGCTGCTTCAGTTTCTCGACCAGCGGGTAGGCGTCGCCCGAGTAGGTGCTCAGCGCGCCGGTGATCGTGGTCAGGTCCGACTTCAGTGAGGTACCGCGGTCCGCGACCGGTTTCGTCGTGGCGAACAACTGGTCGGCCTCGGGTGCCTTGTAGAACGCCTGGAGGCCGCCGAAGCTGCTGTGGACGTCACCGGCGGCCGTGGAGATCGCCTCGGCGCTTTTGGTCAGGGTGGTCACACTGGCGTCCAGCGCGGCCAGGTTGCCGGTGAAGACCGGGATTCCTGACGGGGTGACCGCCTCGTCCTTGCTCACTTGCCGGCCCTCATGTCCTTGAGCAGGTCCAGGCGGACGGACCTGGCGGCGTCCTGGGCCTGCTTGGCCGCGTCCAGGTCGCCTTCCACGTACTCGTTCGTCGCTGTGGCCGCGCCGATGACGGCCGCCTGGATGCGCTCCGACATCGACTTCAGCTGCGGCTTCCGCGCCGTCATGTACGTGCCCAGCGCCGCCGCGACGGGCCCCAGCGTGGGATGCGACAACGGCTCCGCCCCGGGCGCCACCGGACCGGCCACCGGCAACGACGCCACCGTGCCCGGTATCGCCGTGCCCGCCGTCGTCGCGGCGTCCGACAGGGCGGTGACCATCGAGTTCAGTGCCTTCTCCAGGTCACCGGCGTGCGTGCCGACCACCTTGAGCCGGCCCTGTACGCCCTGCGGTTTGATGTCCCACGCCGTCACCGATGCCCCCGTGCCCATACCTGTGCCCGTGCCCATACCTGTGCCCGTGCCCGTGACCGTGCCTGTGTCCGTGTCCGTGCCGAGGTTCCGGCTTGCCGCCGCCCGCCGGGAGAAACGATTCATCCGGTGGGCGGCCCCGCGAACTTCCCGCTCAGCCGATGTTGTCGACCGCTGCCTTCGCGCGCGCCAGCGTCTGCTGCGCGGTGCCGTCGTTCTTCTCCAGCGTCGAACGCAGCAGCTGGATGATGTTCTTGACCTCCTGCGAGGTCGTGTTCCACCGCAGTTCCTTGCCGTGGTACTCGTCCGCCACGCCGTCGGCCGCGAAGTCGCTCATCGCCGCCTTCACCTGTGTGTCCCGGGCCGTGATCACCAGCTCCAGCTGGGCGATCACCACCTGGATGTTGCCCTGGACCTCGGTGGAGGCGCCCGTGTCGTACGCACGCCGGTCCATGCCGCCCGCGTTTCCTGCCATCACCCATCACTCCCCGTCGGAAAAACGAAAGTCCGCCGCCCGCGCGCCGGGCAGGCCGGTTCAGCGGCCCGCGAACCGTGCCGCGTCGAAGTTGGCCGACGCCATCTGCGTCTTCGCGTTCTCGCCCTGCTCCTGGTCACCCGAGCCGAACGCCGCGTCCATCCCGGACTGGCCGCCCAGGATCCCGGACAGCGAAGAGTTCAACGCCGCGGTGATCTCGTCCGAGCGGTTCTTGAAGTCGTCGAACGCGACCCTGCCCGCCCCGTGGAACTTGCCCTCCAGGGGCTCCGCCGCCGAGATCAGCTGCCGGATCAGCGAACCCAGATCCGTGCTGGAACTCTGCGACTTCGACATCAGCGTCGAAAGGACCGAGGCCCCCATGTCGAACTTCATCAGTTTCCCCCACCCACTCGAATGGATGTATCCATGTTCGGATCCATGTCTATCAACTCGCGCGTCGCTACTGCAATCTGCAATCGGACAAGTTGTCGTTGTGACCAACCCATGACATCGGGAGCGCTCATCCGGCGCCCTTGAGGTGGCGCATCAGGCACTCGAAGTCCACCCAGCCCGTCAGGTCCGACGGGTCGCCCGGCAGCGGGTAGTACAGCGCGGGGCGGGTTTTCGGGCCGAGCGGGATGGGCGCCGCCGGCAGCGGTGTGCGGCGGGCGCGGTCACCGGGCAGGGCGCGGACCTCCTCCGCTCCGAGTACGAAGGCCAGCGGAACGCCCGGCCCCTCGAAGCGCGCCGGCACCGCCATGTCCCGGCGCGCTTTGCGAAGTTGTACGAGCATCGACTGGAGGCGGTGGCGGGTGGCGAGGGCCTCGGCGAGGGCGGGCAGGGCGTCCACCGGACACTCCTCGCCGCTTCCGTAGCCGAACGCCATCGTGACGTGCTCCTCGACTCCCGCCTCTGTGCGGGTGATGCGTACGGAGGCGACGGCCGGCCGGTCCGGGCTGCCGACCACGACGAGCCACGTCGGTTCCGGCGCCCTGCGGTGGGCCAGGTCGGTCAACTGGCGCAGGGACCAAGGGAGGTTGGCGGGTTCCGAGGTGCCCCAGCCGGCCGGGGGAGCCCCGGTCAGCTCCCGCCACACCGTCTCCAGGGCACCGCCGAGCACCAGCCGCTCGTCCGCCGGGTGGACCGTGCGGAAGGTGAGGCCGAGCTGGCGTTCGCCCGTGTCCGTGACCTCCCGGAAGGATGCCGCCACCGGGGTATCGGGGTCGTCCTCCGTGGTGTCGGGGGATGCCGGCGGCGCGAACATGCCGTCCTGCCAGCGCAGTACGGCGCCCGTCAGACCGTCGAAGTACCCGTCCCGCTCGTCCTGGACGATCCAGCGCGACGGCCATCCGCCCAGGCTGTCGCGTACGGCGGGGGACAGCGTGGTGCCTGCCGGGCTGACGATCTGGAGGCCGAGACCCGCCTCGGCCGCCGCCCGGTGGGCGTCGGCGAGCCAGGCCGTCATCGCCACCACCGGGCGGTCCTGGATGACCACGGCCACCTTCTCGGTGAGCACGTCCACGGCGGGCTGCGCGGCGGCCGGCGCCGGGGCGACGCCCACCCCGTCGCCCGGCACCACGGCGAGCGAGCCGACGGCGTCCGGCGGCCATGCGGAGCCGCCCACCAGTGCGGTGAGCCGGGTCGCGAACGTACCCGCGAGCTGCTCCGCCTCCGCTACCCCCGTGGTGGCGCGGGCCTCCGTCCACCAGTACGGGACCGGCGGCGCCGCCGCCCCGAGCAGCCGCTCCGCCTCGCCCTCCACGGCGACCAGCAGCGGCGCCTCGACCGAGACGAGCGGGCGTCCCTGCGCGTCGCAGAGCTGCACCACGGCGCCCTCGCCGTGCGCGCCCATCAGCTTGTCCGGGCCGCCGGACAGCAGGCCCGCGAGCACGCTCCACGGATCGGGCATCCGGGGGGTGAGCGCGATGACGTCCTTCGTCATGGAGTCGTCCGGTCCTTCGTCGTTCGGCGGTAGCGGTAGCGGTAGTAGTGGCAGAGGTGTTGGAGGTGTTGGAGGTGTTGGCGGTGGTGCGGTCCTGGCGGTCCTACCCGGCCTCGTACACCGTCTGGATCAGCCGGTTCGGGCGGCCCCGCTGGATGAACACGCCCCGGCCCGGCGCCTGTTGGGACGCGTACACCCCCGGAAAGAGCTGCCCCTCGCTCCGGTCGCCGGACATCAGCAGCGCCGAGGCGCCCGACTCGCGCAGGCCCTGCACCAGCGGTTCGTACATGCCGCGCGACGCACCGGCCACGCGCCGTGTCAGCACGAAGTGGAGGCCGATGTCGACCGCCGACGGGATGTACGGGAGGAACGCGGCCAGCGGCGACTGGCCCGCGGTCGTCAGTACGTCGTAGTCGTCGACCAGGACCACGATGCGCGGGCCGTTGCCCCAGCTGCCCGGCTCCAGGTCCTCCAGACGGGCGTTCTCGTCGGGCAGCCGCTTCTCCAGCTCGGTGGCTATCCCGGCCGAAAGGCCGGCACACAGTTTGGAGTTGTACGCGTAGCCGCCGTTGAACTCCTCCGGGACCACGCCCCGCAGGGAACGCCTGGGATCCATCACCGCGAACACCAGATCGTCCTCGCCGTAGCGGTCGACGAGCCCGCGCGCGACCGTACGCAACAGGTTCGTCTTGCCGCACTCGCTGTCCCCCATCACCAGCAGGTGCTGGTCGTGCCGGAACAGGTCGAGCAGGACGGGGGCCAGGGCCGACTGGTCGAGTCCGACGGGGACCCGCCGCGGCTCCGCGACCGGACCGGGCAGCAGCTCCGGCTCCAGGATGTGCGGCAGCACCCGTACGGGCTGGGCGACTTCGCCGTGCCATGTGGCGCGGACCGTACGGGCCGCGCGCTCCAGCACCGCACCCAGGTCCGCCGTGTCGGTGGCCCCGTCCGTGCGAGGGAGGGCGACCTGGGCGAACAGCTTCCCGTCGGTGAGGATCCGGCCGGGCTCGTCGGGCGACAGGGTCGCCGCGAGCTTGCGGTCGATGCTCGACTCGCCGGGATCGTTCAGCCGCAGCTCGACGCGGGTGCCGAAGTTGGACTGGACGGCGATGCGTACGTCGTTCCAGCGCAGCATGCCCGCGACGACGTGGATGCCGTAACCGCCACCGCGCTTGAGGATGTCCGCGATCGCGTCGTCCAGATCGTCGAAGTCGTCGCGCAGCGCGCCGAATCCGTCGATGACGAGCAGGATCTCGGCCGACGCCAGCTGCGGCAGCCTCCCCGCCGCGTGCAGGGTGCGCAACTGCTCGACCGAGTCGATGCCGTGCTCGCGGAAGAGGTCCTCGCGCACGGCGAGCATCGCGCGGACCTCCTCGACGGTGCGCGCCGCCCGCTCCCGGTCGGCGCGGCCCGCGACCCCTCCCACATGGGGCAGCTCCGCCAGTGCCTGGAGGCCGCCGCCGACCAGGTCGAGTCCGTAGACGCCGACCTCCTGCGGGGTGTGGGTCAGTGCGAGGGAGAGCACGAGCGTGCGCAGGAGCGTCGTCTTGCCGGACTGCGGGCCGCCGATCACGGCCGCGTGGCCGCCGGCCACCGTGAGGTCCAGGAACCACTGCCCCTGCCACTGCTTGGCCGGGTCGTCCAGCAGGCCGAGCGGCACCAGGAGCGGGCCCTGCCGCCGCGCACCGGTACGCCCGCCGCCCGCGCGCGCCCCGGCCAGGCGCATGCCGCGCGGGCCGACGTCCAGCGGTCCCGCGACCGTGTCCAGGGCGACTGCGGAGGGCAGCGGGGGCAGCCAGATGCTGCGCACCCCGGGGGCCGCGCCGGTCAACTGGTCGACCATGATCCCGAGTTCGGTCGGCCCGGTCTCGCGGCGGCGCGACGCGGGCTCCTGCGCCTGCTGCGCGCCCTCCGGTCCGGCCAGGGTGTTGAACGCCTCGTACTCCAGTGCGAGCGGCCCGGTCTCCTCCTCCTCGGCGCGCCGGGCGGGTCCGCGGTAGCCGCCCGAGACGTATCCCGCCTTGAACCGGGCGTAGTGGCTGGTGTCGACCTTGAGGTAGCCGAAGCCGGGCAGCGGCGGCAGGTGGAACGCGTCGGTGGTGTCCAGAACCGTGCGCGACTCGTCGGCGGAGAAGGTGCGCAGTCCGAGCCGGTAGGAGAGGTAGGTCTCCAGGCCCTTCAGCTTGCCGCCCTCGATGCGCTGGCTGGAGAGCAGCAGATGGACGCCGATGGAGCGCCCGATCCGGCCTATGGAGAGGAACAGGTCGATGAAGTCCGGCTTGGCGGTGAGCAGTTCGCCGAACTCGTCGATCACGACGAACAGATGCGGCAGCGGGTCCAGATCCGGCCGCTTCTGTGCGCGCAGGGCCGCGTAGTCCCCGATGTCGGCGACGTTGCCCGCGTCCTTCAGGGCCTGCTGGCGGCGCTTGACCTCACCGGCGAGCGAGGAGTGGACCCGCTCGACCAGACCCGCCTGGTTCTCCAGGTTGGTGATGACGCCCGCGACGTGCGGCAGGTCCGCGAACGGCGCGAAGGTGGCGCCGCCCTTGTAGTCGACCAGGACGAGCGCGAGGTCCTCGGGCGGATGGGTGGCGGCCAGGCCCAGCACCAGGGTCCGCAGCAGCTCCGACTTCCCCGAACCGGTGGCGCCCACGCACAGCCCGTGCGGGCCCATGCCCAGCTCGGAGGACTCCTTGAGGTCCAGGAGCACCGGCTCGTGGGAGTCGCTGATGCCGATCGGGACGCGCAGGAAGGCCCGCTCCCCGCGCGGCGCCCACAACCGCTCCAGGTCGAGCCGGGCCACGTCGTCGATGCCGAGCATCGCGGCGAACTCGACCGGACCGGACAGCGGGGCGTCCACCAGGGACTCGGCGGACAGCCGCAGCGGCGCGAGCATCCGGGCCAGGCCCTCGGCGAACGGGGTGCCGACCTCGTCCACCGTGCCGTGGGCCTGGACGGGTTCCGCCTCCCGCAGGTCCTCGATGGTCACGTCGGTGCCCGCGACGGTGATGCGTACGTTGACGTGTCCCGGTTCCTGAACCCGCTGTTCGAGCAGGTGCACCACGGTGACGCCCATCTCGCGCAGCCCGACCGCGTCGTCGGGGCGCGGCAGGTCGACGGCGTCCTCGCCGTGCCCGTCGGTGACCACGAGCAGCCTGGAGTTCATGGACAGCGCGTCCCGGCCCGCCAGCCCGCGGCGGACCTCGGCGGCGTACGAGGCCCGGCGGCGCAGCTCGGCACCGAGCCGGCGGGCCAGCTGGGGCGCGGAGGGTGCGATGCGGCGGGCGGCGACCGGGCCGTCGAACTGCTCGGTGTCGAGCAGGTGCGGCAGCCACTTGGCCCATTCCCAGTCCGTGATGCGCTCGCCCGGTGCCGCGACGGCGATGGCCACGTCGTCGGGTGCGTGCAGGGCGGCGGCCTGGACGAGCAGGGCGCGGACGACCCGCAGGCAGTCCTCGCGGGGCCCGATCACACTGATGTTGCCGGCCCGGTCGAGCGGCACGGTCAGCGGCAGTTCGGTGCCGTTGCGGAACCGGTTCGCCAGGGCCGATGCCTCGTTCAGCATGAACAGGTCGGGCGGGGTGAGGACGGACGAACCCTGCTCGGCGATCCGGAGGTCGCGCACCGGCATCTCGCCGGTACCGACCCGTACCCGCAGGAAGTCGTCGTCGACCCTGCGCCGCTCCCACAGACGGGCCGGGTCGCGCACGATGTCGTACAGGGCGTACGGCGACGGGTTCAGCACATCGGCCCGCTCGCGCCTCTCGCGCTCCTCGGCCGACAACTCCTCCCGCAGGTCCTCCACATAGGCCAGATACGCCTCGCGCTGGGTGCGGCGCGTGCGCTGGGCCTTGCCGCGCTGCGAGAACAGCAGGGCCGCGGAGCCGATGACGGTGACCACGAGGATGATCGCGCCGAGCCCGGCGAACTGGCTGTTGCGTACGACCGTCATCATCACGACGGACGACATGACCCCGGCGACCGGCAGCAGCGACATCGCGATGTTGCCCGCCTTGCCCTCGGGCAGGTTGGGTGGCGCCTCGATGGTCCGGGACGCGGACGCGGCCGGCGGGCGGGTGGTCCGGGCGGGGCGGTGGATCAGTCGGGTACTCATCGGCCTCGTCCGGTGTTCACGGTCGGCTCGTGGTTCCTGCTGGTGCTCGGCATCGGGGTCACCGGCGCTTCTGGGAGAGCTGGAAGACCTCGGCCGCCAGCCGGGTGGCCGCCAGCCGCGTCGGCCGGGCGAGCAGCTCGGTGCGCAGGGCCCCGCCGGCCGCCAGATGCCGGTCGTGGGGCAGGACGTGGACGCTCGCACCGGTGGACCGGAGGCGTTCGGCGGCAGCGTCCACATCGATGCCGGGCCGCTCCACCGTGCCGGTCAGCACGACCACGGTCCCCTCGATGATGTGGCGGGGCAGCCCCTGCAGCCACTGCAGCACCGCGTACGTGCTCGTGACGCCGTCCAGCGTGGCGGGGGCGGTCAGCACCCGGGCCTGGGCGGCCGAGAGGGCGACCCGGGCGACCTCCGCGGGCAGCGTCTCGCAGTCGACGACCGTCACGCCGAAGTAGCGCCGCAGCGCCACCATGACCCGTTCATATGTCGAGGCGTCCAGCATCGCCCCGATCCGGCCCTGGCTGCCGGGCAGCAGCCAGGCGTTGTCGGGGAGCTGGACGAGGTAGCCGGTGACGTCGAGCAGCGACATCTGCGGCTGCACGATGTCCGCCAGGTCGGCCGTGGTCCAGCGCAGGGTCTCGGCGCCCAGCCGCAACGGCAGTGAACCGAGCGCCGGGTCGGCCTCGACGAGCAGGACCGGGTCCTGGCGGTAGTGCGCGTACGCCGTGCCGAGCAGCGCGGCGACCGTCGTCTTGCCCGCGCCGCCCCGGATGGACGTGACGGCGATCTGCCGCCCGGTCGTGATCGGCTGCTGAAGCACCTCGGCGGTACGGGTGACCTCGGCGACCTCGCGCGCCGCCGACGAGGAGACGATGCGGCGCAGTGCGCGCGAGGCCCGTACGGCGACCGGCTCGCCCCGCTGCGGCCGGCGGGCCGCGGCGGCCAGCTCCCCGTCCACGACGGGCCGTGAATCGGGCGCCTCGAAGGACCCGGCACTCGCCGGGTACGGGGGCCGCGCGGGCGCCTGGGGCGGTCGCTGCCCCGGATTGCGGGGCTGGGGGTGTGGGTGTGCCTGGGGGTGCGGTTGGGAGCGCGGTTGGGGCTGGGGGTGCCCCTGCGACGGGGGCTGCGCCGGGGCCTTCACCGGGGGCTGCGCCGGGGCCTGCGGCCTCCCCTGCGGATGCGGGTCCTGCGCTTGCGGGGCCTGAACCTGTGCCTGCGGTGACCCCTGCGCTTGCGGTGACCCCTGCGCTTGCGGTGACCCCTGTGCCTGCGGTGACCCCTGTGCCTGCGGGGCCTGGGCCGGGGCGGGCGCTGTGGCCGTCTGTCCTCCGGTGCCGGTGCCGGTGCCGGCTGCTGCGCCCTGCGGGGCGGCTGCGCCCCTCAGGTCACGCAGCACGTCGCCCTGCCAGTTGTCCGCGTTCGGCATGTCTGCCCTTCTTCTCTGCTTCGATGCCCCGCCGGAGCGCCCGCGCATGTGGTGTCGGTCGTCAGAACTTGTTGAGCAGCTGCCCGTACATGCCGAACACGCCGACGGTGAGCGGGAAGAGCCCCACCACGCCGATGGACTCGACCAGATCGGCCGAGCGCCGCAGCCGGACCCGCACGTGCTCGGGCGGCTCGACCGAGAGGGCGAGCAGCGGCAGCAGCGCTGCCGCGCCCAGCACCGCGAGGGGGCCGGCGCCCCCGGCCTGATCCATCCACAGCATCACCAGCCGCACGACGAGGACCGCGGCGGCGGCGAAGAGCGCGGCCACCTCGGCGACCAGCGGGAACGCCCGCGCCCGCGACAGGAGCACCACCGCGACGAGCGACGGCAGCAGCACGGTCCACACCGTCGGCCGGTCGGCCAACGTGAGGAGCCAGCCGGCGGCGGCCGCCGACACCGAGGTGGCGAGCGTCGCGAGGGCGAGCCCTCGGTGCGTGGCGGCCAGCGCGTTGCCCACGTCGTGACGGCTGACGGACACACCGCCCGAGCGCCGGTCGTCGAGTGCGGTGAGGCCCGACGTCATCAGGGCGATCCGGGGCAGCATGCCGAGCAGGACCACGGAGAACACGGCCATGACGGCACCGAGCCTGGCCGGATCCGACTCGACGGCGGCAACGCCCTCCCAGACCACGGTCACGGCGGCCGTGGCCAGGGCGCCGATGAGGCCGCCGCGGCCCAACGGCGAGAAGAGGCCGAGCAGCGCCAGCGACAGGGCGGCGGAACCCGCCACGGCCGCCAGCCGCAGCGCCCCTGACCAGTCGTGCGCGTCCGCGGCGGTCCAGGCCGTGAGGACGCCGAGCCCGGTGGCGACGAGCAGGAGCGCGGTCGCCAGACCGCGATTGCCCCGTCCGAGCCGCGCGACGAGCGCACCGGCCACCAGCAGGGCGACGGTGACCGCCGCCAGGACGCCGGCGAGTGCCGCGAGCGGAACCTCGCGGCGGGCGAGCAGCGCGGCGATCACCGCGAAGGTCACCGCGGTCGCCCCCGCACCGGCCCGTCGCGCGGCCGGACGCCAGCGCCAGGCCTGCAGATCGAGGCTGTCGGCCACCTGGTCCGTGACGTCGTGGACGACCGGCGCGGGCGGTGCGGCGTGGGTCCGTACGAGCCGGAGCACGGCGCCGTCGCCGATACCCGCCGAGGCGAGAGTGCTGTCGTGCGGCAGCGCCGAGCCGTCGGAGGTGATCAATTGCCGGGTCAGCGGGCGCGATGCGGCCCGGTCGTCCAGCAACTGCAGGATATCCGGCAGAAGTTGTCCGATAGCGGTATCGGAGGGCAGCACGATGTCGGCCCGTCGCCGCTCACCGACCAGGGTCACCCGGCTCATTTCCGCCCGGGAAGTCATTGCTGTACTCGCCACTTAAGAAAACCTATCATCGCGATTTTCTGGAATTTCGGGCCAATTGGGCAAATGTGAACGCTGTGTTCTTCCGGAATCCGGCCGGACTCGGCCGAATCCCGTCGGCGGCGAATCCTGCGGCTACGGATGCGGCTACTGGTACGAGTGCGGATGCGGATGCGGATGCGGCTACGGGAACGGATACGGATACGGGCCACCGAAACGGCTCACGGCCACCGATACCGCTCCAACTACCGATACCGCTCCGGCTACGGCCGCTTCGCCGTGCCGGGCGCGGGTGTCGGCGAGACCGTGGCGGCCGCCGAGGGCGAGGATGAGGGCGATTGCGTGGGCTGCCCGTACTGCTGCGCCTGCCGCTGCTGCTTCTCCTGCTCGGCCTTCTGCTTGTCCAGGGTGTGCTGGAGGAAGGACCATCCGATACAACCCGCGCACAGCACCGCCGTGATGGCGATCCCCGCGAACACCTTCCCGAGCCGTTCGTCCGCCGTTCGCCGCGTGCGCTGGGTGCCGAACAGGAGCGCGTCCCGCATCCTGCGCCGGCGTACTCCTACCGATTCCAGCAGTTGGCTGTCGTAATCCCGTGCCATGCGATCCCCCTTTGCCACTGCAACATAGGCCATGGGTGGATGGGCATGACACATCAGGGTCGCCGGAAGGGGCCGGGCGCGGGCCCCTGTCCGTTCATCCCTGCCGGAGGGCGAGCCACAACTCCGTGCGTACGTCCATGTCGTCCAGATCTACCCCCAGCAACACCCCGCACCGCCCGATGCGCTGGCGGACGGTATTGCGGTGGACGGAGAGGGCCGCCGCCGTGCGGTCCCAGCTGCCGTGCAGGGAGAGCCAGCAGCGCAGGGTCTCCGCCAGCGGCTCGGTGAGCGGGGCGAGGAGGGCGCGGGCGTGCTCGGCCGCCGGGCCGGGCGGGAGCAGGGCGGCGAGTCCGGTCACCGGTGTGTCCACCGACAGCGGGGCGCGGGTCGCCTCCGCGTGGCCCAGTGCGCGGGCCGCCCGGGTCTCGGCGTCGGCGAGGGCGGTGACGGGGCCGGGGGCCGACGCGCCGAGCGTCCACCCCGGCTGGGGGGCCGCTTCCCGGCCGCCGGGGAGCAGCACCCGTACCGCATCGGCGCCGCGCCCCGCGTCGACCAGGGCCGAACCCAGGGCCGCCCCGAGCGCGCCCGCGGTGAGCGGGTCCACCTGAGTACCGTCGCCGCGGCGGGCGTGCACCACGGTCCACGGGCCCTCGCCGAGCAGGGGGGCCACCTCGTCGGGGGCGGCGCCCAGCAGCATCCGGACGAGCGCCGCCGAACGGTCCGCCCCGGCCGCGCCCTGGTGGGGGGCGGCGAGGAGGGAGAGCAGGACCACGGCGATGCCGGCCACCGTGTGGTCGCCCGCCTCCCGCCGCCGGGTCGCCAGCGCCAGGACCAGCCCGTCGCTGCCGCCCAGCGGGTAGGCGGAGAGATGGGTGTCCCCGAGCGCGTCCGTCGCCGATGCGGGGGAGCCCGGCCGCCGGCGCGCGACCACCCGGGCGAGCCGCCCGAGCGCCCCCGCCGCCTCCGGGTCCGGATCGCGGCCCGCCGCGTGCAGCTCCTCGCCGCCGGCCGTGAGCAGGACCGCCCGGCCGGCCAGCTGCACGGCCAGCTGGTGCAGCACCGCCGGTACCGGGTCCGGCCGGGCCGCGGCCGTCGCCAGGGCCTGCTGGGCCCGGGTCACCCGGCGCAGCTCACGGTGGCGCGCCGCGGCCATCAGCCCCCACACCGCCCGTGCGATCGCGGTGAACGGTGTCCCGGGCGGCACCTCGATCAGTGGCATCCCGTACCGCTCGCACGCCGCGACCAGCTCCGGCGGCACGGTGTCGTGCACCGGGCGCACCCCGAAACCGAGCGCCGCGGCCCCCGCCTCCACCAGCCGCGCGACGTACCGGTCCGGGTCCGTGAGCAGCACCCCGGCGCTCAGCAGCAGCTCACCGCCGAGGAGGTACGGGTAGGGGTCGGCCATCTCCGAGGTGTGCACCCACAGCAGGTCGGCCGCGGCCGGCCCGGCGATCAGGCGCAGCCCCAGCTCCTCCCGTGCCAGCAGCTCGGTCATGGGGACGGGCGGGGTCGGCGGTCCCGCAAGGGTCTCAGGCATGGATGGTTCATCCGTTCGGCGCGGCAAGAATGGATGAAACGTACACTTCAGCGCCGCTCTCCGGCCACCTAGCCTCTTCAGCGCACCCGGACGCGGCCGCGTGGTGCGGTCGTACACGCTGATGCTCGCGGTCACCTCCACCACCGCGTACGCCACCAGCTGCGACGTCCTCCTCGGCAGGGACCGGGCCCTCGAGTCCGCATCCCGCACACTTGAGCAACGCACGGAACAGAGAAAGGCACCCCACACCATGAGCAGCAACGAAACGCCGCGCGGCCCCATCGACTCCTCCCGCGTTCCGCGGTACGCCGGGCCCGCGACGTTCGCCCGGCTGCCCCGCCTCGACGAGGTCGGCACGACGGACGTCGCCGTCGTCGGTGTGCCCTTCGACACGGGTGTCTCCTACCGGCCCGGCGCCCGCTTCGGCGGCAACGCGATCCGGGAGGCCTCACGGCTGCTGCGCCCGTACAACCCCGCGCAGGACGCCTCGCCGTTCGCCCTCGCGCAGGTCGCCGACGCCGGTGACATCGCGGCCAACCCCTTCAACATCAACGAGGCCGTCGAGACGATCGAGGCCGCGGCCGACGACCTCCTCGGAACCGGCGCCCGCCTGATGACCCTCGGCGGCGACCACACCATCGCGCTGCCGCTGCTGCGCTCCGTCGCCAAGAAGCACGGCCCCGTCGCGCTCCTCCACTTCGACGCCCACCTCGACACGTGGGACACCTACTTCGGCGCCGAGTACACCCACGGCACCCCGTTCCGCCGGGCCGTCGAGGAGGGCATCCTCGACACCTCCGCGCTCTCCCACGTCGGTACCCGCGGCCCGCTGTACGGCAAGCAGGACCTGACCGACGACGCCAAGATGGGCTTCGGCATCGTCACCTCCGCCGACGTCATGCGGCGCGGCGTCGACGAGATCGCCGACCAGCTGCGCCAGCGCATCGGTGACCGGCCGCTCTACATCTCCATCGACATCGACGTCCTGGACCCGGCGCACGCCCCCGGCACCGGCACCCCCGAGGCCGGCGGCCTCACCTCCCGCGAGCTGCTGGAGATCGTGCGCGGCCTGTCCTCCTGCAACCTGGTCTCCGCCGACCTGGTCGAGGTCGCCCCCGCGTACGACCACGCGGAGATCACCTCCGTCGCCGCCTCGCACACCGCGTACGAGCTGACGACGATCATGACCCGCCAGATCGCGGAGGCCCGGCAGAAGTGAGCCACGACCACCACGACGAGCGGCCCGGGCTCACCCCCGAGCAGATCGCCGCCGCACTGAACCCGCCGCCCGGGCGCAACGGCGGCGACCTCGTCGTCGAGACCCTCCAGGGCCTGGGCGCGACCACCGTATTCGGGCTGCCCGGACAGCACGCGCTGGGCATGTTCGACGCGCTGCGCCGCTCGCCCCTCAGCTACATCGGCCTGCGCGTCGAGAACAACGCGGGCTTCGCCGCCGACGCCTACGGGCGCATCACAGGCGAGGTCGCCCCGCTGCTCCTGTCCACCGGACCGGGGGCGCTCACCTCGCTCGCCGCGCTCCAGGAGGCGGCCTCGGCGTCCGCCCCCGTACTGGCGATCTCCAGCCAGATCCCGACCGCCGGCCTGGGCGGCGGCCGCCACGGCTACCTGCACGAACTGCGCGACCAGAAGGCGTCGTTCCGCGACGTCGTGAAGTCCGTCCACACGGTCCGTACGGCCTCACAGATCCCGTCGGCGATCGCCGCCGCCTGGGAGTCCGCGCTGACGGCCCCGCACGGCCCGGTCTGGATCGAGATCCCGCAGGACGTACTCACCGCCGAGACGACCCTGCCCGTCGTCACGGCGATGGACGCCACCCCGCGCGAACTGCACGCCCGCCCCGAGCTCGTCGCCGTGGCGGCCCACCTGCTGTCGGAAGCGGAGCGTCCGGCGATCATCGCGGGCGGCGGAGTCGTACGCTCCGACGCCTCCGGCAAGCTGCGCGCCCTCGCGGAGCGGATCGACGCCCCGGTCGTCACCACCTACGGCGGCAAGGGCGCCTTCCCGTGGGAGCACCCGCTCTCGCTCCAGTCCTGGCTGGAGGACCGCCACACGACCGACTTCCTGGAGGACGCGGACGTCCTGCTGGTCGTCGGCTCGGGTCTGGGTGAACTCTCCTCGAACTACTACACGTTCAGCCCGCGCGGCCGGGTCGTGCAGATCGAGGCCGACGCCGGGAAGCTGGAGTCCAACCACCCGGCGCTCGGCATCCACGCGGATGCCCGCGACGCGCTGGCCGACCTCCTGGAAGCGGTCACGCCCCGCGAGGACCCGACCGCCGCCGGGCGCGTGGCCACCGTGCTCGGCCGGGTACGGGAGCGGATCGCCGCCCAGGAACTCACCCTGGAACAGCACCTCGTCGCCCAGATCCGGGCAGCCCTGCCCGACACGTCCCCCAGCTTCTGGGACATGACGATCCTCGCCTACTGGGCCTGGTCCGCCTTCGACGCCCGCCACCCGAACACCATGCACTCGGCCCAGGGCGCGGGCGGCCTCGGCTACGGCTTCCCGGCGGCCATCGGCGCGGCGGCCGCCGACCGTACGAAGCCCGTCCTCGCGGTCTCCGGCGACGGCGGCGCGATGTACTCCATCGCCGAACTCGCCACGGCCCGCCAGTACGACCTCCCCGTCACCTGGCTGATCATCGACGACGGGGGCTACGGCATCCTGCGCGAGTACATGACCGATGCCTTCGGCGAGACCACCGGGACGGAACTCTCCCGGCCGGACTTCGTCGCCCTCGCCGAGTCCTTCGGCGTACCGGCCGTCCGTACGAGCCCCGGGACGCTCGCCGACGACCTGGCCAAGTCCCTTGCCGAGCCCGGCCCTTCGGTCCTCGTACTCCCGGCCCTGCTGAGGATGTTCGAGCCGACGCACCTGTAGGAATACGCCGCCGCCACGCACTCGGGCCGTCATGACCTCGAGTGCGCGGCGGTGCGGCCGTCCGCGGGGTCGCGACTGAACCCCGGACCTGGCTCCGGTCCCGGTACCGTCCCCGTTATGTTCCGGTTCGGTCGCGGCTCCTGGCGCGTACAACTTTCGGGCCGTCCGCGAGTCATCTCTGTGGGGCGTGCCGGGGGGCGCGCCCGCGGAAATCACTCAAGGGGACGGGGACGCATCATCATGAAGACATCCCACATATCCCGGCGGGCCCGCGGCGCGTTCTGCGCCGCACTGGCCGCCGGGATGATCGCGCCGGTGGCGCTCGGTGCGGCGCCCGCCTCGGCCGCGACGCCGACGGCGAGCTGCACCTCGGCCAAGGCCGGGCTGGCGGCCCAGCTGTCGAAGGACATCACCGCCGCGCTCAAGGGGCGCACGTCGACGACCGCGGTGGCGCTCTACGACCGGACCACCAAGACGACGTGCACGCTGCGGTCCACGTCGAAGTACGACTCCGCCAGCGTCGTGAAGGCGACCGTGCTGGCCACGCTGCTCTGGGACAACACCAAGCACAACCGCTACCTCACACAGCGCGAGATCGACCTCAGCACCGCGATGATCACCAAGTCCGACAACAACGCGACCACCAGCCTGTGGAAGCAGCTCGGCGTCACCAAGGTCAACGCGTTCCTCAAAGCGGCCGGAATGACACACACCGTGCCCGGCTCCGGCGGCTACTGGGGGCTGACCCAGATCACCGCGCAGGACGAGCAGCGCCTGCTGACACTGCTGACCGAGAAGAACTCCGTGCTCAGCGACAGCGCACGCGCCTATGAGCTCGGACTGATGCGCAAGGTCGTCTCCTCGCAGCGCTGGGGGACACCGGCCGGGGCCCCGGTCTCGGCCACCGTCCAGGTCAAGAACGGCTGGCTGCAGCGCGCCACCCACGGCTGGCGGGTGCACAGCATCGGCGCCTTCACGGGCAACGGACACGACTACGTCCTCACGGTGCTCACCCAGGACAACAAGACGATGAACGACGGCGTCAACACCATCCAGGCCGTCGCCCGGGCCGTGCACAAGGACCTGAACCCGCGCTACCTCAAGGCGAGGGTCTTCACCGTGCCCTCCGCCCCGCAGGAGGCGCTCCCGCCGGTGCCCGAGGCCCCGGCCGGCCGGATGCTCACCGCGAAGCCGCGGTAGCGCCGAAGGACGGGGACCCGGCCCACCGCCGGGCCCCGCTCCGCCGCTCAGCCACCGCTCGCCGCAGCGGACGTCCGGGCGCTGGGCCCGGCCTGGACGTCCGCCCCGGCCTCCCGATGGTCCTGGGGGACCGACGCCCCGGCCTCCGACAGGCCCAGGGCCTGCCCTTCGGGCGGGAGGACCTACGCCGAAGGTCCCGTATTTGTTGCGGCGGGATGAAATCCGCAGTCCACCGCGTTGGTGCCTTCCGGTAGAGCAGGTCGAACGGGAGGCACCGGGTGTCGGACGCAGGGGAGACGGGGAGCGGGCAGCAGCCGGCCGGCTGGGCGCGGAGACTGAGCGGATACGCCTGGCGCTACCGGCGCAATGTGCTGCTCGCGCTCGGTTCGTCGCTCGCCGGAATGGCGGTGATGGCCCTCGTCCCGCTGGTCACCAAGGTGATCATCGACGATGTGGTCGTCGGCCACACCAGGTCACTGGCCGTCTGGACCGGGCTGCTGATCGTGGCGGCCCTGCTCGTCTACGTCTCCACGTACATCCGCCGCTACTACGGCGGCCGGCTCGCCCTGGACGTCCAGCACGACCTGCGGACCGACATGTACGGGACGATCACCCGGCTCGACGGGAAGCGCCAGGACGAACTGTCCACCGGGCAGGTCGTCGGGCGTGCCACCAGCGACCTCCAGCTCATCCAGGGGCTGCTCTTCATGCTCCCGATGACCATCGGGAACGTGCTGCTCTTCCTGATCTCCCTGGTGATCATGGCGTGGCTGTCACCGCTGCTGACCCTCGTCGCCGTCGCCGTCGCCCCCGCGCTCTGGTACATCGCCCGCCGCTCCCGCACCCGGCTCTTCCCCGCCACCTGGTACGCCCAGTCGCAGGCCGCAGCCGTCGCCGGAGTCGTCGACGGGGCCGTCTCCGGTGTCCGCGTCGTCAAGGGGTTCGGGCAGGAGGAGCAGGAGACCGGCAAGCTGCGCGAGGTCGGGCGCAGGCTCTTCGCCGGCCGGCTGCGCACCGTCCGGCTGAACTCCCGGTACACCCCCGCCCTCCAGGCCGTCCCCGCACTCGGCCAGGTCGCGATGCTGGCCCTGGGCGGCTGGCTCGCCACCCGCGGCGAGATCACCCTCGGCACCTTCGTCGCGTTCTCCACCTACCTCGCCCAGCTCGTCGGCCCGGTCCGGATGCTCGCCATGGTCCTGACCGTGGGCCAGCAGGCCCGCGCCGGTGTGGAGCGCGTACTGGAGCTGATCGACACCGAGCCGACGATGCGGGACGGCACCAAGGAGCTCCCCGCCGACGCCCCGGCCGGAGTCGAGTTCGACGACGTGCGCTTCGGCTACGACGAGGACCGCCCCGTCCTCGACGGCTTCTCGCTGACCATCGAGCCCGGCGAGACCGTCGCCGTCGTCGGCGCGTCCGGCAGCGGCAAGTCCACCGTCTCGCTGCTGCTGCCCCGGTTCTACGACGTGGCACACGGCGCCGTCCTCGTGGGCGGGCACGACGTCCGCGAGCTCACCCTCGACTCGCTGCGGGCGGCCATCGGCCTCGTACCGGAGGACAGCTTCCTGTTCTCCGACACCATCCGCGCCAACATCGCCTACGGGCTCCCGGACGCCACCGACGAGCAGATAGAACAGGCGGCCCGCTCCGCCCGCGCCGACCGGTTCATCGCCGAGCTCCCCGACGGCTACGACACCAAGGTCGGCGAGCACGGGCTGACCCTCTCCGGCGGCCAGCGCCAGCGCGTCGCCCTCGCCCGCGCCATCCTCACCGACCCCCGGCTCCTCCTCCTCGACGACGCCACGTCCGCCGTGGACGTCCGCGTCGAGCACGAGATCCACGAGGCGCTCCGCCAGGTCATGGCCGGCCGGACGACGCTCCTGATCGCCCACCGCCGCTCCACCCTGGGCCTCGCCGACCGGATCGCCGTCCTGGACGACGGCCGCCTCGCCGACATCGGTACGCACGAGGAGCTGGAGCGCCGCTCCGCCCTCTACCGCCGCCTGCTCACCGACCCGGACGCGCTGGGCGGCACCTCGCCCGGCCACCTGCCGTCGGCCGCCGCCACGGACCGGGCGGACGAGCGCGCGTTCCAGGAGGAGATCGACGCCGAATTCGACGCCGAGCGCGGCATCACCCCGCAGCTGTGGGTCCGCAAGGAGGAGCCGGACGGCACCGGCGTGGCCGGCACACCCGCCACCCCCGAGCTCCTCGCACAGGTCGAGGCCCTGCCCCCGGCGACCGACACCCCGGACATCGACGAGGCCCGCGCCGTCCACGCCGAGGAGTCCTACGGGCTGCGCAGGCTGCTGCGCGGCTTCGGCCTTCCGCTGCTCGTGTGCCTGGGTCTGGTGGCCGTGGACGCCGGTGCGGGACTGCTGCTGCCGGTCCTGATCAGGACCGGCATCGACGACGGTGTCACCCAGCTGGCGCTCGGCGCGGTCTGGGCGGCCTCCGCCCTGGGCCTGGTCGTGGTTCTCGTGCAGTGGGCGGCGCAGGTCGGCGAGACCCGGATGACGGGCCGCACCGGCGAGCGGGTGCTCTACGCGCTGCGGCTGAAGATCTTCGCGCAGCTCCAGCGCCTCGGCCTGGACTACTACGAGCGCGAGCTGACCGGCCGGATCATGACCCGGATGACGACGGACGTGGACGCGCTGTCCACGTTCCTCCAGACCGGCCTGGTCACCGCCTTCGTCTCCGTCGTCACGTTCTTCGGCATCATGGTCGCGCTGCTGGTCCTCGATGTGGAGCTGGCCCTGGTCGTCTTCGCGACCCTGCCGGTGCTGGTCTTCGGTACGTACTTCTTCCGCCGCAAGAGCGTCCAGGCCTACGAGCTGGCCCGTGAGCGGATCAGCGTCGTCAACGCCGACCTCCAGGAGTCGGTCTCCGGCCTGCGGATCGTGCAGGCCTTCCGCCGTGAGCGCGACGGCGCCGACCGGTTCGCCGCCCGCAGCGACCACTACCGCGAGGCCCGTGTCCGCGGTCAGTGGCTGATCTCGGTCTACTTCCCGTTCGTCCAGCTGCTGTCGGCGGTGGCCGCCGCCGCCGTGCTGATCGTCGGCGCGGGCCGGGTCGACAACGGCACGCTCACCACGGGCGCGCTGGTCGCCTACCTGCTCTACATCGATCTGTTCTTCGCCCCCGTGCAGCAGCTCTCCCAGGTCTTCGACGGCTACCAGCAGGCCACGGTCTCCCTCGGCCGGATCCAGGAACTCCTCCAGGAGCCGGCGTCCACCGCCGACGGGGACGAACCGCTGGACGTGCTGTCGCTGCGCGGCGAGATCGCCTTCGAGGGCGTGTCCTTCGGTTACGGCGGCGAGGAGGCGGCGCTCACCGGCATCGACCTGCACATCCCGGCCGGCCAGACGGTCGCCTTCGTCGGTGAGACCGGCGCCGGCAAGTCCACCCTCGTCAAGCTCGTCGCCCGGTTCTACGACCCGACGGCCGGCCGGGTCACGGCGGACGGCACCGATCTGCGCAGCCTCGGCCTCACCGCGTACCGGCACCGGCTCGGAGTCGTACCGCAGGAGGCGTACCTCTTCGCCGGCACGGTGCGCGACGCCATCGCGTACGGGCGGCCGGAGGCCACCGACGCCGAGGTGGAGGCGGCGTCCCGGGCGGTCGGCGCGCACGACATGATCGCCACCCTGGACGGCGGCTACCTCCACGAGGTCGCCGAGCGGGGCCGCAACCTCTCGGCCGGACAGCGCCAGCTGATCGCGCTCGCCCGCGCCGAACTCGTCGACCCGGACATCCTGCTGCTCGACGAGGCCACCGCATCCCTCGACCTCGCCAGCGAGGCCCTGGTCAACCAGGCGACCGACCGGCTCGCGGGCCGGCGCACCACCCTGGTCGTCGCCCACCGTCTGACCACCGCGGCCCGCGCCGACCGGGTCGTGGTGATGGACCACGGCCGCGTCGTCGAGGACGGAACCCACGACGAACTCGTCGCCCGCGACGGCCACTACGCCGTCCTGTGGCGCACCTTCATAGGGGAGGACGAGCCCGCGGGCGTCTGAACCGGCAGCGCTCCGCGCGCCCGGCCGGTCCTCATTCGCGGATGCCGGAGATCTTCCCGGTCGCCAGATCCGACCGCACCTTCAGATACGTGTACGAGGGGTGGGCCGCCGACCCCCAGGTGAGCCGGACCGTCGACCAGGTGTGGCCGGCGCCGCTGTCACCGGCGGTGACGCGGAATCCGGCCGGGATGTTCTGGGCGCGCAGCACCCCGTCGGCGTGGTTGGCCGCCTCCCAGTCGCGCAGCTCCGCGCGCAGCGCGGGTGTCAGGTAGAAGCCCCGGAGCGCGGTGGAGAGGGCGCCGCCGCCCTCGGCGGCGACGGCGTCGAGGTACGCGCCGTAGAAGTGGGCGACCTGCTGGGCCTCGGATGCGGCGACCTCGTCGCGGACCGGCGCCGCTGCCGGAGCGCTCCGCGGCGCGGACGCGGCGGCCGGCACGGCGGCGACGGCGGTCAGGAGAGCGGAGACGAGCAGTGTGCGGCCGATGATGCGCCGGCCGCGGGGCTGCCGGGTGGTGCGAAGTCGGGTCATGGCGGTTCCTGCCTTTCCTGTGGCTCTGTCCTGTTGGACCCATCGTGTGCGGGTTCGGTTGCGCGGGATGCCGAGCGCGCCGGATGCAACCTCAAGATGGCCTACCGCGTCGTACGCATGTACGTGCATGGGGGCCCAGGTGTCGGGTAAGGGTGCGGGTGTTCGATGAAGCGATGGGGTCACGGGTGAGCAGAGGGACCGAAGGACATGCCGGGGGCATACGGCGAGAGGGTGCCTCCCGCCTGCTCGCCCTTGCTCTGACGACCGCCCTCGGGCTGGTCCTCGGCGGCGTGGGGGCGAGCAGTGCCGAGGCCGCCTCGGTCTGCGCCGGACGGCCCGCGAAGACGGTGAAGTTCGCGACGGGGGAGCTGCGCGTCTACAAGACCCGCGCCTACGCCTGCGCCACCGCGGTCGCCTACAAGCCCGGTAAGCGCCGCACGATGTCCGTACAGATCCAGCCGCGCGGGGGCAGGCCCGTCGCCGACCGGGGCAGCTTCACCCAGCAGGCGGGCCCGGTGACCGTCCATGCGCTGAACCGGTGCGTCCGGGCCTCGGGCGCGATCGCGGGAAAGACGGTCCGTACGGCCTGGATCCTGTGCTGACCGGGTGACTTCCCCGGCTCGTCCCGGCAACAGGGTCTGGTGGTGCAGGTGTTGCGCGGCTAGGTTCACGACGTCATTCGTGAATCAAGGGGAGGGTGTATGCGCAAGGCGCTCAGAGGGTTCCTGTCGCTGGCGGTGCTCATCGGCACCGTGAGTGCGACGGGTGCTTCGGCCGGGGCGGCCACCGCCGCGGAACCGGCCGCGGTCCGTACCGCGGTCAGCGACAGCGGTACGAGCACGGACATCAAGGACCGCATCCTGGCCATCCCGGGAATGAGTCTCATCGAGGAGAAGCCCTACGCGGGGTACCGCTACTTCGTCCTCAACTACACCCAGCCGGTCGACCACCGGAACCCGTCCAAGGGAACGTTCCAGCAGCGCATCACCCTGCTGCACAAGGACACCTCCCGCCCGACGGTCTTCTTCACCAGCGGCTACAACGTCTCCACCAGCCCCAGCCGCTCCGAGCCGACCCGGATCATCGACGGCAACCAGGTCTCCCTGGAGTACCGGTTCTTCACCCCGTCGCGTCCCTCGCCCGCCGACTGGTCCAAGCTCGACATCTGGCAGGCGGCCAGTGACCAGCACCGGGTCTTCACCGCGCTGAAGCGGATCTACTCCAAGAACTGGCTGACCACCGGCGGTTCCAAGGGCGGCATGACCGCCACGTACTTCGAGCGCTTCTACCCGAAGGACATGGACGGCGTCGTCGCGTACGTCGCGCCCAATGACGTGGTCAACAAGGAGGACTCGGCGTACGACCGGTTCTTCGCGAACGTGGGCACCAAGGAGTGCCGCGACAAGCTGGAGGGCGTGCAGCGCGAGGCGCTGGTCCGCCGGGAGCCGCTGGAGGCGAAGTACGCGCAGTACGCCGCCGACAAGGGCTACACCTTCACCACCGTCGGCACCCTCGACAAGGCCTACGAGGCCGTCGTCATGGACTACGTCTGGGCGTACTGGCAGTACAGCCTGCTCGCCGACTGCGACACCATCCCGGCCGACGCCGAGAACGCCACCGACCAGGAGATCTGGGACTCGATCGACTCGATCTCCGGCTTCTCCGCCTACGCGGACCAGGGCCTGGCGAACTACACGCCGTACTACTACCAGGCGGGCACCCAGCTCGGCTCGCCCGACATCGAGCAGCCCTGGCTCGGCGGTCTGAGCCGCTACGGCTACCAGCCGCCGCGCAACTTCGTACCGAGCTCCATCCCGATGACGTTCCAGCCCTCGGTGATGCGTGACGTCGACAGCTGGGTGAAGCACCACGCCAGCCGGATGCTGTACGTGTACGGGCAGAACGACCCGTGGGGCGCCGAGCGCTTCCGGCTCGGCAAGGGCGCCCGTGACAGCTACGTCTTCACCGTGCCCGGCGGCAACCACGGCTCGAACGTCGCGGGCCTGGCCCCGGCGGAGAACGCCACGGCCACCGCGGCCATCCTGCGGTGGGCGGGTGTCGCCCCGGCCGCCGTCCAGGCGGACCCGGCGAAGGCGAAGCCGCTCGCGAAGTTCGACGCGCGGCTCGACAAGAAGGACCTGACGACCGAGCACCGGCTCGGCGGCACCAGGCGCCCGTAACGGGAGCCCCGCGCCGGCGGCCGCCGTAAGGCGGTCCGCCGGCGCGGGACCGCTGCCCGCGCCCTTCCCGGCAAGCTGGGCCCCGCCGGGCACAGCTTGCCGGTCATGGCGCCAGGGCGATTCCCGAAGGCGGACACCGCCCGCCCGAAGGGCAGGCGGCGCCTTAAGGACCCGCCCTAGTACGTGAGGCCGTAGCCCACCGGGTGCAGCACCTGCGCGGGATCGTCCGCGCGCTGCACCGGCACCGGCAGGGTCCCCTCCGGTTCGGCCCGGCCCGCGATCACCCGGGCGGCCGCCCGCAGTTCGACATCGGTCCAGGAGTACGAGGCCAGGCTCGCCGCGTATCCGGTCCCGGCCAGCTGGGCGATGTCGTACGGATTGCGGATCGCGACCGTGATCACCGGGACGCCGGTCGCGGCCAGGGCGCTCACCAGGGTCCGCTGCGAACTGGTCGCCGAGACGTTGTACGTCCCCACGATCACCGCGTCCTTGCCCTGAGCCGCCGCGACCGCCGCGTCGATGGCCGCCTTGGTCGGGGCGGTACCGGTGGACAGGGCCGTCGCCGCGTACCCCAGGTCGTTGAACGCCCCGGCCAGGGTGGTGGTCGGCGGTCCCGTCGTGCCCGAGGGCGAGGCCGGGTCGGCCCCCACCACCAGCAGGTTCTTGTGCGAGCGGCGCGAGAGCGGCAGCAGCGAACCGGTGTTGGCGAGCAGCGTGGTGGTGTGCTCCGCGATCCGGTCGGCGGTGGCCAGGTGCTCCCGGGTGCCGACGGTGCGGTCCACGCCCCGGTGACTGACGAACGGGTCGTCGAACAGCCCCAGCTTCGTCTTCAGCCGCAGGATGCGCAGGATCGATTCGTCGAGCCGGGCCTCGCTGACCTCGCCGCTCTTGACGGCCGCCAGGAGGGCGTTCCAGGAGACCTCGATGCTGGGCGGGTTGAGCAACTGGTCGACGCCCGCCTGGAGGGCCAGTACCGGCACCCGCTCGTCGCCGTACTTCGTCCGTACACCCTCCATGCCGAGCGAGTCGGTGACCACGACGCCGTCGTAGCCGAGCTCCTCGCGCAGGATGCCGGTGAGGATGGGCTTGGACAGGGTCGCGGGGTCCTCGGCCGGGTCGAGCGCGGGCACCACGATGTGCGCCGTCATGATCGAGTCGATGCCCGCGGCGATCGCCGCCCGGAACGGCGGCTCGTCGAGCTCGGCCCACTGCTCGCGGGTGTGGGTGATGACCGGCAGGCCGGTGTGGCTGTCGGTGCTGGTGTCGCCGTGGCCCGGGAAGTGCTTGGCCGTGGAGGCGATCCCGGCGCTCTGGTACCCCTTCACCTGGGCGGCGACCATCCCGGCCACGGACTGCGGGTCCGAGCCGAACGACCGAACGCCGATCACCGGGTTGGCCGGGTTGACGTTGACGTCCGCGTCCGGGGCGTAGTTCTGGCAGATGCCGATCGCGGCCAGTTCGGCCCCGGCGATCTGCCCGGCCCGGCGGGCGTCGGAGCGCGAACCGCCCGCGCCCAGCGCCATCGCACCCGGCATCAGCGTGGCGGGCTCGCCGACGCGGCAGACGATGCCGTGCTCCTGGTCGGTGGAGATGAGGAGCGGCAGGGCGGTGGGACCCGCCAGACCGGCCCGCTGGATGCCGTTGGAGAGATCGGCGATCTGGTGCGGGTCGCGGGTGTTGTGCGCCCAGGCGAAGTAGATGATGCCGCCGACGTGGTACTTGGCGATCATCTCGGCCGCCGTGCGCACACCGATCTCGGCGAGGTTGGCGTCGATGTCGGCCTGGTCGGGGTCGGTGGCGGAGTGCCCGTAGACCCGCATGACGAACAGCTGGCCGACCTTCTCCTCCAGGCTCATCCGGGAGATGAGCCGCTTGAGCCGCTTGGTGGTGGCGGCGGAGGTGTGGCTGCTGCGGGCGGAGTTCTGGGCGGCGACGGCCCCCGGGGCGACTGCCATGCCCGCTGCCGCCGCGACCGCCGTGGCGGCGGTGGCGGTGAGGAGGGTGCGTCTGGAGGTGCGGTGGTGCACGTGAGCTCCTTCGGCCGTACTCGGTGAAGAGGGGGTGGTGAAAGAAACTTCCAAGGAGCACGGATATCCAGAAAATAACTTCCGGTCAAGGGTCCGGACCATTTTGCGCGCGCCTGACGCCCGCCCGGTCCGCCCTCGCCGGCCCCCTCGTCGCGCCTACAGCAGCCCCACGCCCGCCCCGTGCGCCTGGAGTGCGGAGACCGCGGCCGTGATCGCGGGACGGCGCGCCGCCTCCGTACGCCACAGCGCGTACAGCCGGCGCACCGGCACCGGATCGATGCGCACCGCCACCACGCCCTCCGGCAGCGGTCCGCGCCCCAGCCGGGGAATCATCGCGACCCCGAGACCTGCGGCGAGCAGGGCCAGCTGGGTGTGGTTCTCCTCGGCCTGGTGGCGGATGTCGGGTTCGTACCCCGCCGCACGCAACGTCCGTACGAGCCAGTCGTGGCAGACCGTCCCCGGCGGCTGGCAGATCCACCGCTCCCTGGCCAGCTCCTCGCGCCGCACCCCGTTCCGGCCCGCCAGCCGGTGGTCCGCGGGCACCAGCAGATCGCACAGGTCGCCCCCGATCACCGCCTGTGCGACGCCCTCGGGGGCGGGCAGCGGGGCGATGTCCCAGTCGTGCGCGACGGCCAGGTCGATCACTCCCTTGGCCACCAGGTCGACCGAGAGGTGCGGGTCGACCTCGGTCATCCGCACGTCCAGATCCGGGTGCTCGCGGTCCAGTTCCGCCAGCACCCCGGGCAGCAGCCCACGCGCCGCCGAGGCGAACGCGCCGATCGACAGCCGGCCCGTCGGCAGCCCCCTGCGCTCCTCCAGCACCGTCTCGGCGCGCTCCACGATCGCGAGCAACTGCTGGGCGGTGGCGGCCAGATGGACTGCCTCCTCGGTGAGTGCGACACCGCGGCCGCGGCGCTCCAGCAGGGTCGTGCGGGTCTCCCGCTCCAGCTTGGTGATCTGCTGGGAGACGGCCGACGGGGTGTAGCCGAGCGCGGCGGCCGCACCCGCGACGGAGCCGTGGACGGAGATGGCGTGCAGGGCGCGCAGCCGGGCGAGATCGAGCACCGGAGCCTCCGGGATTCCATCGGCCCATGAGCGGACCACTGGCGATTCATTAGCAACGCTCAATTTCACCATGAAGAAATCCGCGCTGGTGCTACATGGTCCGCACGCGCGACCCTCGGTGCATGCGTCCCCTCCACATCGCCCTGGCCGCTCTCGTGGCTGCCGTCTGGGGTGTCAATTTCGTCGTCATCGAGATCGGCCTCGGCCACTTCCCGCCGCTGCTCTTCTCGGCCCTGCGCTTCCTGGTCGCGGCGCTGCCCGCGGTCTTCTTCGTCGGCCGTCCCAAGGTGGCGTGGAAGTGGATCGTGGGGGTGGGGCTGGCGCTGGGTATGGCCAAGTTCGGGCTGCTGTTCATCGGCATGGACCGGGGGATGGGGGCCGGGCTCTCCTCCCTGGTCCTTCAGGTGCAGGCGGTCTTCACGGCACTCTTCGCGGCGCTCGTTCTGGGTGAACGCCCGGGAAGGGTAAGGATGTTGGGGATGGCCGTGGCCCTCTCCGGGATCGGGGTGGCCGCCGTCGACGAGGGCGCGAGCGGGCCCGTGCTCGCCTTCGTCCTGGTGATCGCGGCGGCGGCCTGCTGGGGCGTGTCGAACGTCCTGACCCGCAAGGCCGCCCCGCCCGACCCCCTCAACTTCATGGTCTGGGTCTCGACCGTGCCCGTCCTGCCGCTGCTGGGCCTTTCGCTGCTCTTCGAGGGCTGGGACCGCGACCGGGAGGCGCTCGCCGCACTCGACCGGAGCGGCGCCGCGATCATCGTCTACGTCGCCTGGATCGTCACGGTCTTCGGCTTCGGCGCCTGGGGTTTCCTGCTGAGCCGGTACCCGGCGTCGTCGGTGGCCCCGTTCACCCTGCTCGTGCCGGTCTTCGGGATGTCGTCGGCGGCCCTGTTCCTCGACGAGTCGGTGAGCCCGCTGCGGTGGTGCGCGGCGGCGCTGCTGGTCGGCGGGGTGGCGCTGACGTCGCTCGCGGGGGCGCGACGGACCCGGCCCGATGCCCCGGCGGCCCCCGAGCCGGCCCCGGTCTGAGGGGCCGGCGGTGCGGGGAAGGACCGGCGGCGCGGGAATCGGCCGGATGCGCAGGCAACGGCCGGTCCGGTGGGCCTACTGCTTGGGCGCACCCAGCCGCAGCAGGTGCTCGCGCCCCGCGCTCAGCAGCCCCGGCAGCTCCGCCGCACCCGGGTACCAGCGCTTCTCGTACTCCCAGCAGACCCAGCTGTCCGCGTCCAGCGTGTCCAGGCAGGCCTGCAACGGCAGGACCCCGGCGCCCAGGGCCACCGGAGTGCTGTCCTCGGCCGACGCGATGTCCTTCACCTGTACGTATCCCAGGTGCGGGGCCAGCACCGCATGGCTCGCGGCCGGTTCCTCGCCCGCCAGCCAGGTGTGCATGATGTCCCACAGCGCGCCGATGCTGCCGTGTCCCACGGCGCCGACCACCCGGGCCACGTCGGCCCCCGCACGGTGCGAGTCGTGGGTCTCCAGCAGGATGCGTACGCCCATGTCGGCGGCGTACGGGGCGGCGGCGGCCAGCCGGCGGGCGGCGGTCGCGTCGGCCACGGCGGGGTCCTGGTCACCGCCGCCGGGGAAGACCCGGACGTTCTTCGCGCCCACGTCCCGGGCCAGCTTCACCAGCCCGGCGAGCTCGTCCAGCGCCGGCTGGTCGTCCCCCTCGGCGGCGGCCCGGACGTAACCGGCCACCGTCAGGATCTCGACCCCGCCCCGCTTGAACTCCTCCACCACATCGGCCCGTTCGAGCATCGAGAGCCCCGGGTGCACCGGCTCCTCGGGGTGGCCGCGCAGCTCCACCCCCTGGTAGCCGTGCTCGACGGCCAGCCGGACGACCTCGGATATGGGCAGCCCCGGTACTCCGAGGGTGGAGAAGGCGAGCTTCACGTGCGTGTCCTTCCATTGGTACTTGTGTCTGTGCCTGCGACTGCCTCTGCCCCCGCACCGTACGGACCGGGCAGCGGTCGGCACGTCATCGGCTCATGGCTCGCATGACGGGTGCCCCGGTTCCGGGAGTCCACGTCACGCCCGGGGTGCGGCCGTCGATCCCCGCACCATGAGCTCCGCCGGGATCGTCGCGATGCCGCCGGGCGGTGGGGTCTCCTTGCCCATGGCCAGCCGGCCCGCCCGCGCCCCCGCCTCGAAGAGCGGCAGCCGTACGGTCGTCAGGGCCGGGACCACGTCCACCGAGAACGGCAGATCGTCGAAACCGGCCACCGAGATGTCCTCGGGGATGCGCAGACCACGGTCGCGGATCGCCGCGGCGGCACCCAGTGCCACCGTGTCGTTGGCGGCGACGACGGCGGTGATCCCCGGTTCGCGGCGCAGGAGTTCGACGGTCGCGTCGTAACCGGAAGCGCGGTCGTAGGAGCCGTGCACGGTGAGCCGGTCCTCGTCACCGGTGAGCCCCTCGGCCTTCATCGCGGCGCGGTGGCCCTCCAGCCGGTGACGGGTCGTGGTCCGCTCCAGCGGCCCCGCGACGTAGCCGATCCTGCGGTGGCCCAGCGAGAGCAGATGCGCGGTGAGGCGCCGGCCGCCGCCCTGGTTGTCGAAGGCGAGCGTGGCCACCGCGGCCGCGCCGTCCGGCAGCGGGGGCCGCCCGCACAGCACCACCCGGGTCCCCGCGTCCGCGAGTTTCGCCAGCTTCGCGGACACCGCGGCCTGGTGCGCCGGATCCTCCACCGCGCCGCCGGTGAGGACGACCGCGGCGGCGCGCTGGCGCTGGAGCAGCGTGAGGTAGGTGAGCTCGCGCGCCGGGGAGCCGCCGGTGTTGCAGACGACGGCGAGCTTCTCGCCGCCCGCCCGGCCCGAACCGTCGCCCGGACCGCCGATCTCGGTCTGCGCCGCCCCCGCCATGATCCCGAAGAACGGGTCGGCGATGTCGTTGACCAGGATGCCGATCAGATCCGATGTGGCCGCCGCCAGCGAGCTGGCCGGCCCGTTGAGTACGTAGTCGAGGTCGTCCACCGCGCGCAGCACCCGCTCCCGAGTGGACGCCGCCACCGGGTAGTTGCCGTTGAGCACACGGGAGACGGTGGCCGGGGACACCCGGGCGCGGGCCGCCACGTCCGCCAGGGTGACTGTCATCGCATTCCTCCGAGGAGTGGTGAGGGGGAGTGGGACCAATCAGCGTGCCCCCTCTTGTACAGGCCGCTGTCGGCAGGCTAGCGTCATCCCGTATAGAAAGCGCTTGCTACGTCTGTATGGAGGAAGTTTCGTGACACGCAGGACAGTGCGCATCGCCATGAACGGCGTCACGGGTCGCATGGGATACCGGCAGCACCTGGTGCGCTCGGTCCTCGCGATCCGCGAGCAGGGCGGCCTCGACCTGGGCAACGGCGACGTGCTGTGGCCCGAGCCGGTCCTCGTCGGCCGCCGCGCCCACGCGCTGGAGGCACTCGCCGAGCAGCACGGCCTGACCGAGTGGTCGACCGACCTCGACGCGGTCCTCGCCGACGACACCATCGACATCTACTTCGACGCCCAGGTCACCTCGGCCCGCGTCGAGGCGATCAAGAAGGCCATCGCGGCCGGCAAGCACATCTACACCGAGAAGCCCACCGCCACGGACGTCGAGGGCGCCCTGGAGCTGGCCCGCCTCGCCCAGGACGCCGGCATCAAGCACGGCGTCGTCCAGGACAAGATCTTCCTGCCGGGCCTGCTGAAGCTGAAGCGCCTCATCGACGGCGGCTTCTTCGGCGAGATCCTCTCCGTGCGCGGCGAGTTCGGCTACTGGGTCTTCGAGGGCGACTGGCAGGAGGCCCAGCGCCCCTCCTGGAACTACCGCTCGCAGGACGGCGGCGGCATCGTCGTCGACATGTTCCCGCACTGGGAGTACGTGCTCCACGAGCTGTTCGGCCGGGTCACCACCGTCCAGGCGCACGTCCAGACGCACATCCCCGAGCGCTGGGACGAGCACGGCAAGCCGTACGCCGCGACCGCGGACGACGCCGCGTACGGCATCTTCCAGCTGGAGAGCGGCGCCGTCGCCCAGATCAACTCCTCCTGGACGGTCCGGGTCAACCGCGACGAGCTCGTCGAGTTCCAGGTCGACGGCACCCACGGCTCCGCCGTCGCGGGCCTGCGCAACTGCCGCGTCCAGCACCGCTCGGCCACCCCCAAGCCGGTCTGGAACCCGGACCTCCCGGTCACCGAGTCCTTCCGCGACCAGTGGCAGGAAGTCCCCGACAACGCGGTCTTCGACAACGGCTTCAAGGCCCAGTGGGAGCTGTTCCTGCGCCACATCGTGCTCGACGAGCCCTACACCTGGGACCTGATGGCCGGCGCCCGCGGCGTGCAGCTCGCCGAGCTCGGCCTCAAGTCCTCCGCCGAGGGCCGCCGCTTCGACGTCCCGGAGCTGAGCCTGTGACGCGGCCGCCCGCCCCTGCCGCCGCTCCCGTCGCCCCGGAGCGGACACCATGACCATCCACCCCCCGCAGGGCGCAACGGAGTTGATCGCGTGACCATCCACCTCCCGCAGGGCCAGTACGAGCCCCGCGCCACCCCGCTCGACCTCGCGCCGGGCCGGGCGCCCCTCGCCTCCCGTACGGTCTTCTCGGCCGCGCACGTCGTCGCCGACCCGTACGCCGACATCAGCCCGGACTCACCGGCCGCCGTCGACTGGGACGCCACCCTCGCCTTCCGCCGCCACCTCTGGTCGCACGGCCTGGGTGTGGCCGAGGCCATGGACACCGCCCAGCGCGGTATGGGCCTGGACTGGGCGGGCGCCGCCGAACTGATCCGCCGCTCGGCCGCCGAGGCCAAGTCCGTCGGCGGCCGCATCGCCTGCGGCGTCGGCACCGACCAGCTCCCCGCCGGCCCGGCCACTCTCGCCGAGGTGCGCTCCGCCTACGAGGAGCAGCTCGCCCTCGTCGAGGAGAGCGGCGCCCAGGCCATCCTGATGGCATCGCGCGCACTCGCGGCCGCGGCGAAGGGCCCGCAGGACTACCTGGAGACGTACGCGCACCTGCTGCGCCAGGCCACCGAGCCGGTCGTCCTGCACTGGCTCGGCCCGATGTTCGACCCCGCGCTGGACGGCTACTGGGGCTCCGCCGACCTCGACAGGGCGACGGACACCTTCCTCGAGGTGATCGCCGAACACCCGGACAAGGTCGACGGCATCAAGATCTCCCTCCTCGACGCGGAACGCGAGATCGACGTCCGCCGCCGCCTCCCGAGCGGGGTGCGCTGCTACACCGGGGACGACTTCAACTACCCCGAGCTGATCGCGGGCGACGACCGCGGCTTCAGCCACGCACTGCTCGGCATCTTCGACCCGCTGGGCCCACTGGCCGCGCACGCGGTGCGGGTCCTGGACACCGGAGACACCAAGGGGTTCCGTGAACTCCTCGACCCGACCGTCGAGTTGTCCCGTCACCTCTTCCAGACGCCGACCCGCTACTACAAGACGGGCGTGGTGTTCCTCGCCTGGCTTGCCGGTCACCAGGACCACTTCACGATGGTGGGCGGCCTCCAGTCGGCCCGCTCGCTGCCGCATCTGGCGAAGGCGTACGAACTGGCCGACCGGCTCGGCCTGTTCCCCGACCCGGAGCTGGCCGAATCCCGGATGCGCGCGCTCCTTACGGTCAACGGAGGAACCCGATGAGTGACGGCCGGCTCTCCATCAACCAGGAGACCATCAAGCAGTGGTCGCTGCCCGAGCTCGCCGAAGGCTGCGTGAAGGCGGGGATCGACAAGGTCGGCCTGTGGCGGGCCCCCGTACAGGAGTACGGCGTCGAGGCGACGGCCCGTCTCCTCTCCGACGCGGGCCTGTCCGTCACCAGCCTCTGCCGGGGCGGCTTCTTCACCGCCCTCGACCCGGCCGAGCGGGCGCGCGCCCTGGACGACAACCGCGCGGCGCTCGACGAGGCGGCGGGCCTGTCCACGGACACCCTGGTCCTGGTCTCGGGCGGCCTCCCGGCCGGTGACCGCGACCTGTACGGCGCCCGCGAACGGGTCGCCGACGCCCTGGCCGAACTGGTTCCCTACGCTGCCGAACGCGGCGTGCGCCTGGCCATCGAACCGCTGCACCCGATGTTCGCCTCGGACCGCTGCGTGGTCTCCACCCTGTCCCAGGCCCTGGACATCGCGGAGCGCTTCCCGGCCGAGCAGGTCGGCGTGGTCGTCGACACCTACCACCTCTGGTGGGACGACCAGGCACCCGCCCAGATCGCCCGCGCGGGCGCGGGCGGCCGCATCCACTCCTTCCAGCTCGCCGACTGGATCACCCCGCTCCCGGCGGGTGTTCTGGTCGGCCGGGGCCAGCTCGGTGACGGAAGCGTGGACTTCCGCGCCTTCCGTACGGCGGTCGAGGCCACCGGCTTCGACGGTCCCATCGAGGTGGAGATCTTCAACGAGGACCTGTGGGCCCGCGACGGCGCCGAGGTCCTGGCGGAGGTCGCCGCCAGGTACGTGGAGCACGCCTGCTGACTCCGTGACCGAGCCGGGCCGGCCAGCTCCGGCCCGTCCCCGACCCCCGCCGCAGCCCCTCCCCAGGCCTCAGAGGCAAAGAGATTGCCAAGGAGCACAACCCTTGGGCACCCTGCCGGGTCATCTCTGTCGTCGGACGCTTCCGGGGAGGGATCCGGGGGGATCGGGAAGCTCCGGCCGAGGGGGATAGCGAGTGGGGTCCGGTCGAGAGACCGGGCCCCGTTTCGCTGTCCGGAAGGGCGCGGCGCACGCCACGCCACGGCCTGCCCGACGCCCCGGATCGGTCATCACGTCTCGGCCACTCCGCAGCGCCCCGGATCGGTCATCACACCTCGGCCTCTCCACGACGGCCCCGGATCAAGGGCTGACGGAGCACCAGATGCGCTGTGGAACCGTTCGTGCGGCTTCCTCGATGTCGATGTCTCCGACGGAGAGCCGGCGGCGCGCGATGCCCGTCACCGGGCCCAGGATCAGGGATTCCAGCACGGGCAGGGGAAGGGCGACGAGGCCGCCGGTTTCCTGGTGGTGGTGCAGCCAGGCCGCGATGGGGGCCAGCCGGGTCTCCTGGGCGCCGCGGATCTGACGAGCGTGTGCGGTGATCTCGCGGTCCACGGTGGCGGAGTGCATGAGCCGGGCCGCGTCGGGGTTGACCTGCACGAAGGGCAGATAGGCCCGCACGACCGCGTGGACGCCGGCCCGGGCGTCGTCCACCTCCCGCAGCGCTCCGCCCAGTTCGTCGAGGAGCCGGCTCAGCCAGGACTGCCCGAGCGCGACCACGACACCCTGGAGACTGCCGAAGTGATGGTGGATACTCCAGGCGCTGACTCCGCTGACTCCGCTGACTCCGCTGACTCCGCTGGCCGAGGTGGTCGCGCCCAGCGTGAGGCCGGCTTCGCCCTGTGACGCGTAGATCTCCAGCGCCCGGTCGAGCACCTGCGCGGCCGTGGCCTCACCGCGCCGCTGCTTCGGGCTCATCGCTGCCGTCCTCGCTACCGGACCCGGCGATCCCTCATGGGCGCCGCCGGGAACAGCGCAGAAAGAGACTTCCATAACTCTTTCCAGAAGTAGTTCCAATGGTTGTGCCTCGTGCTTCAGACTGAGCACCCGTTGAACCAAGTCGCCGCTGAACGAGTTGAGTTCGGGTGACGCATGCTCTCCGGAAGGCCGCGGGGGCGGGACACACGGGGGAGCGCTCGACCATGACCAGCGTGCACGACGGCGACCACGAGGACAGTGAGGACTACCTCGACGGCGGCATCAAGCCGCTGACCGCTACCGACCCGGCCCGCGTCGGCCCGTACCTGCTGCTCGGCAGGCTCGGGGCGGGCGGCATGGGCCGGGTCTACCTCGCCCGTTCCGAGGGCGGCCGCACCGTCGCGGTCAAGGTGGTGCACGCGGAGCACGTAGCGGATCCGCAGTTCAGAGCCCGCTTCCGGCGCGAGGTCGACGCGGCGAGGCGGGTGGGGGAGCGCTACACGGCGCCGGTACTGGACGCGGCCCCCGACGAGGAGTTCCCCTGGGTGGCCACGGGATACGTACCCGGCCTCTCCCTCGAACAGATCGTCCGGGGCCACGGTGCGCTCCCCGCCGAGTCCGTGCTCACACTCGCCGACGGGCTCCTGCGCGCGCTCAATGACATCCACGCGGCGGGCATCGTCCACCGCGACCTCAAGCCGTCGAACGTGATGCTCACGATCGAGGGCCCCAAGGTCATCGACTTCGGCATCGCCCGCGCCGCCGAGACCTCCGTCGAAGCGCTCACCAGTACCGGAATGGTGATCGGATCGCCGGGCTTCATGGCCCCGGAGCAGATACGCGGCGAGGCCGCGGTCCCGAAGAGCGACGTGTTCACCCTCGGCTGCGTCCTGACGTACGCGGCAACCGGCAGGCTCCCGTTCGGCAACGGGGTGAGCAACCAGCACGCGGTGATGTACCACATCGTCGAGGCCGAACCCGACCTGGAACGGGTCCGTGACGAGCGCCTGCGCGCCCTGATCGCCCGGCTCCTGGCGAAGGAGGTCGCCGAACGCCCCTCCGTGAGCGACCTGCTGGCCGGGCCGTCACTCGCCCCGGCGGGTGCGTCGTGGCTGCCGGCGGAGGTCGTGAGCCACCTGGCGCGGCAGTCGGCAAGGCTCCTGGACGCGGAGGCGGCGCCGGTACGGCAGGAGGGCGTCGACCGCGGCACGGTCCACCTCCGGCCGGCAGCGGCACAGACTCCCGCGAGTGTCCCCACCGGCGAAACGACGAAGCCGAAGCCGCAGCAGGACAAGCGCCGCCGCCGGTGGATCGTGTCCGTCCCGGTGGTCCTGGTCCTGGCCGGGGGCGGCGGCACGATGGTGGTACTTCAGCCGTTCAGCAGCGACAGCGACAGCGGCGCCCACGCCTCCCCGCCCTCGAACACCGCGACGACCGGGCCCGCCTCGACGCAGCCGTCCCAGCCGGCCGGCCCGACCCCCGACGGCGCCAAGAGCTCCCAGGCGTCCGGCGGCCAGGCCGGCAAAGAGGGCGACGACGGAAAGGACGGCAAGGACGGCAACGACGGCAACGACGCCGCGAACGCGGGCTCCACATCCGGCTCCACATCCGGGGGTACCTCCGGATCGGGCACGTCATCCGGTGGCGGCGGATCGTCATCCACCGGAGGCACCGACGCGACGGGCGGGAACGCGAGCACCGGGGGATCGACCAGCACGACGGGCTCCACGAGCGGTTCGGGAGGCGGAAGCGCCCCCGGCACCTCGGGTTCCACGAGCGGTGGCGGCGGGGGCACGGTGCCGACGTCTTTCGTGGGCACCTGGAAGTACGGCGACGCGTACAACGTCGGTCAGCCGGGCACCATCACCATCTCCTCGTCCGGCACGGTCCGCCTGTCCGACGGCCCGGTCGCGAACTGCCCGTACGTGGGCACGGTGGTCTCCAAGGCGAACGGCGGCAGCCGGATCAACGTCAGCGCCGCGAAGCTCACCGGCCCCAACTCGGGCTTCTGCCCCGCGACTTTGGATCCTTCCTACTTCACCCTCAACGGCAGCGGCATCCAGCACAACGTCGGACCGGCGTCCGGGGACGGGTACTACTACAAGCGGGGGTGAGGCGCTCAGCCCGTACCGTCCCACGAGCCCGGCCGCCGCGTCCGGCATTCAGACCGCGAAGTAGTCGCCCTTGACCGCGGCGACGAACGACGACCAGCCGTCTGCGGAGAAGACCACAGCGGGGCCGGAGGGGGCCTTGCTGTCACGGACGGGAACGGCGGTGTAGCCGGTGGCGACTTCAAGGCAATCGCCATTGGACCCTCCGCTGTAGCTGGACTTGACCCAACCGGTCAGTCCTCTTGCCTCAGCGACGGTGTAGTTGATGCTGTGCATGCTCGTGCTCCTCTGCGATGGCCCTGACGAGGTCCACCGAATTCCGTTGGGAGGCCGCCTCGCTCAGTGCGAGAGTGTAGGACGCCTGACAGGCGGCCACCAACGCCGGATCGTCCATCAGATTCCCTGTGCGAAGTCCCTCGACGTACGCAAGTGGAGCGGCATCCGCGAAGTCCAGCAGATAGAGCGCGCTCTCCAGAAGCGCGTGCGCTCCTGTGGCGAAGGGCAGCACGTGCAGACGCAGACGGCCGGATTCCGTCATATCTGCGATCTGACGCAGTTGCTCCGCCATGACCTGTGGGCCTCCGATGCGCCGTCGAAGCGATGCTTCGTCGAGAAGGACCCATGCGATCGGGGTCGTTGACTCTCTGAGTATCCGGCCGCGCTCCATGCGGTTGACGATGAATTCGTCAAGCTCATCCGCCCAGTAGTTGGGGCGATAAGCCTGGAACACTGCGCGAGCGTAGGCGCTGGTCTGGAGAAGGCCGGGGATGAGGGAAAGGCCGTACAGGCGCACCTCCGTGGCTTCGCACTCCAACTCGGCTACCGCAGTGAAGAACTGGGCGAACTTCGTATCCAGATCCTCCAGCCACCGGGCGAAGAAGCCGTCGGTGCCCAGTGCGACATCAATGCGTCGAGCATCATCCGGCTTCGGCAGCCGACGCCCCGCCTCCCAATGACTGATCAGCGTGGGGGAGCAAACCACCATCTCGCCCAGGGCCTCCTGCGTCAGCCCCGCCGCGATCCGCCGTAATTTCAGCTCCTCGCCGTACTTCTCCCGAGGCGTACGCGGCCTTCGCTTCGTTCCCACGTGGTCCAACTCCCCGTCTTGACGGACGTGCTGTCATCCCCAACCCCCTGGCAGCGTAGCGATCGGCGACCCCACTCTGTGATGAGTTCGCTACAGAAGGCAGCGGACGCACGCTGCAGAAACCCCCGCGACCGCCAAGAACGGCCCGGGGGCGTGGCCACCCTGAGAAAGCAGGCTGACGTGAAGCACGCTATCGCCCGACTCTTCGAGCCGCTGCTGCGGTTCCTGATCACCGGTTCCATGAAACGACATCCGCGGGAGTGGGACGCCGCCCCGTACACGTACCCGTACTCCTGCGACTACGTAGCCGGCCCGACCGCCTACCGCACCGGCGAGCGGCCCCCACGCGGCGAGGACAGCCCGCTTGTCCGGCCGTACCTGATCGCGCATGAGCGGGAGTTGGCGGAGGAGGCGGCCCGGTTGGCTGCTGAGGAGCAGTGCCGGTGCGCCCGCCGTCGCACGCTGCGGCTCGCCGTGCACGGAGTCGAGGTCGCCGCGTGAACGGCAAGGAACGAAAGGAACGCGGCCCCGACATGATCAGGCTCCTGCCGTGGACCGGGGCGGGGGGCAAGCCGTGCTACGTCCTCGGGGATGGCAACGGCTACGTGTCACGTATGGCGGACGACATCGAGAGCATCCAGCTCGGCATGGCGGGAGACCTGCTCGGCCACGCCGCCGGCCTTCTGGCGGACCGGAAGGTCACGGGAGCAGAAGTCCGCTTCCTCGCCAGCCGGTTGGCCGAGTCCCTGCGGGAGGTCAAGCGGGTCGCGGAGAGCCGAGGTGCGCGGCTGGGTGCGGCTGAGCTCGATCCGGACAGGAATCGGCCGTAGCGCCAAGAACGGGACATCGGCAACCGCTGAGTAGGCCGAGCGCTTGACGAGCCCCTTGACTGTCACGAAACCTGTTCACGCAGCTCAGCTCGGCTCAGCGAACATGTGACAGTTCGGGGCTCAACAGATGGCCATTCCCCGGCCGGGCACCAGTCAGTTCGAGGCGTTCACCACGAACCTCGCCTACGCCCGCAAGGTGGTGGACGCGGGGCGGTATCTGGCACCGTTCCAGCCGGGCAGGAACATCTGGCAGGGCGCGGCCGTGCAGATCAACACCTGGCAGGGCGGCCGGACCGCGTACACCGACAAGACGCTGAAGGCCCAGTTCATGAGCATCACCACCCGCCGCAACAAGATCGCGCACGACGCGGATCTGGTGGCCGGGGACCTCAAGCGGCGGCGCTCCATCACCGAGCCCGACGTGACGGACGCGATCAACTGGATCGACCGCATCGCCCTTGCCGTGGCGCACGTACTCGACGAGTAGACCAGGGGGCACGGTCAGGGTGTCCGCATCAGATTGCGGAGGCTGCCGACCAGTGCGCTGATGTCGCGTTCGACGGGTGCTTCGGTGATGGTCTCCGGGGCGTCGCCGGTGCCCCGGCCAGGTGTCCGGCAGGCGCGGCAGAGGCCGTCGGGAAGGGCTTCGGGCCGGCCGGGCGCACCGCATTCGGTGCACTCCATCATGACGCGGCGAACAGGACCGTCCGGTGCGGGACGTGGCGCCGTGACCGGCAGCCCGGGCGGGACCTTGTCGATGAGTCGGCGGCGTACGAAGCCGATGGGGGAGTCGACCTGCGCGGGGAGGCCGGCGGTGAGGGCCTGGGTGAGGTAGTCCGTGTTCACGCCCCGGTCCAGCCATGCGGAAGCCAGCTCTTCGAGCGCCGTGCAGTCGGCGGCCGACAGGGTCAGCCGGGGCTCCCTGCGGCCGAGTTGGGCCAGGGTGAGGTACGCGGGCGAGGGTGCGGCCGGGTTCCCCTCGGCCACGGACCGCTGCTGGGGCACGAGGGGTCCGGCAGGTGTGGGAGGCGCGGCAGGAGCGGCAGGCGCGGGAGCGGGCTGCGGGCGCTCGGGTGGCCGCACCGGCTCGGCTTGAGCCGTCCGAACCTCCTCGGCCGCAGGCTCATCCGATGGTGCAGAGGACCGGGGCGGCGGGGCGGCCCCGGCCTGGGCGAAGGCGTTCCACCACTCGCTGTCGCGTGCGGTACGGGACCAGAAGGTGCGGGTGACCCAGCGGCTCTGGCTTTCCGCGTCGACGACCTGGCACCGTACGCGCCGCAGGTGCCCCGCCGCGCTCAGGGCCCGGAGGGCGCTGCCGACGGCCATCTGTCCGTACAGGGGGAGTGCCTTGGCCAGTGACTTGACGTCCATGGCGCTTCCGTCGGGAAGCCGGTCGACGTACCCGGCGACGTAGCGCTCGCGTTCCGGCAGCAGTGCGAAGTCGGCGGCGCTGGGCGGACGTTGCTCGGAGACTGTGCGCTTGCCGTAGGTGGGGTTGGCTTTGGCGTACGGGCGCGAAGCTGCGGGTGTGCGCAGGGCAGGGCTAAGGTTCTCGATAGCCACGAGGTCGAGTTCCGATCGATCTTGGGGTGAGACCCCGGCCGGTGCGAACAACACCGCGTCGGGGTCGACTTGTTGAGCGCAACGTATGCAGTTGTGACAGCACGCCGCAACTTGATCACGAATAGTCACACTTGCCGACCGTTACGGGCCGGGAGGTGGGGAGGGTTTACCCAAACCCTTCTTTTCCTTCCGGATAACTGCACCGCTCGAATCTCGGAGCTCGCGTCTCGACCCTCGAATCTCGGGGCTCAAGCGTCGGGCCCGCACTCCTTCTCGTACCCACGAAGGAGTGAGCAGGTTCGCACGCCGTTCGAAGCTGGAGAGATCCGAGACCCGAGCTCCGAGACCCGAGCTCCGAGCTCCGAGACCCGAGCTCCGGGACCTGGGCTGTGGTGACCCGAGACCCGGGCTATGGCGACCCGGGCTATCGCGACCCGGGCTATGGCGACCTATGTGAAGAAGCCCCGTTCCTGTCGCGACAGGAACGGGGCTTCTTGTGGAGCGCTGGGCAGGCCTTGCACCTGCATCTCCCCGCAGGAAGCGGGGCGTCTTTCCTTGGACGACCAACGCACAGGCGATCGTGCCGCGGAGCGGCGCGTTCGAACAAGATCAACTATATCGCGGGCCCGCCGGGAGTTGAAGCCCAGGTCCCGGGCGGCGGGCGCCGTGCCCCGAAGATGAGGAGCAGGGTGAACCCCTCTCCCTCACGTCCGCCGCGTGCCTCGCTCACCGGGGCCCCGGAGGACCTCTATGGGGGTGTCACGGGCACCCCCGGGACGTGTATTCCCATGGGTGTCGAGCAGCGTCGTTGCGCTGCCGGTCGACGGCCCTCCGCTCAGCGCGTCGCGGCCCCCTTGGGCAGGGGCTCGGGGGCAAGGTCCCCCTCGTATGCCTCCCGCGCGTCCAGCAGATCCGGCAGATGCGCCGCCGACCACGCGCAGCAGGCGGCCATCGGCCCGAGCAACGTGCGTCCGAGGGTGCTCAGTTCGTAGTCCACCCGGGGTGGGATCCCGCCGTGGACGGTACGGATGACCAGGCCGTCCCGCTCCATCGACCGCAGGGTCTCGGTCAGCACCTTCGGTGTGATGCCGCGCAGCGGGACCTCCAGTTCGGAGAAGCGCCGGGGGCCGGACTCCAGACACCGGATGATCTTCGGGGTCCATTTGCCACCGAGCCGGAGCGGCGACGCGACGTGGGAGCAGTCGGTGAACATTTCGGGATCAAGTGGTTGGCTCACCCTGTCGAGCGTACGTAACTATCGTTGCGGAAACCATGGGGTGCGGGGCTAGCGTCCGATGCATCGGCCGGCGGTCCGCGGGCCTTGGTGAGGGGAACCCCATGAGCAGCAGAATCGTCGTCTTCGGAGCCGGCGGACGCGCCGGCCGGCGCGCGGTGGCCGAGGCGGTCGCCCGTGGGCACCGGGTCACCGCGGTCGTGCGGGACGTGGCCGCGTACACGGGTCCGGTCGGTGACCGGGTCAGTGTCGTCGCCGGCGATGTCACCCGGGCGGACAGCGTGGCGGAGGCCGCGGCGGGACACGACGCGGCGATCAGCGCCGCCGGCCGGATGGACATGCCGTCGCGGGACTTCTACGTGAGCGCGACGCAGGCCCTGCTGGACGGCCTGGCCCGTGCCGGTACCGGCCGGCTGGTCCTGATCGGGATCGGAAGCACGCTGGAGACCGCTCCGGGCGTGGCGGTCCACGACGCCCCCGGTTTCCCCGAGGAGGCACGGGCCTTCTCCCTCGGGCACTCCGCCGAACTCGACGTGCTCCGCGCCGCCGAGACGGACATCGACTGGCTCGTCATCGCCCCGCCGCCCGTGATGCTGGACGACCAGGCCCCGAGGACCGGCCACTACCGGACGGGCGGCGAGCAGGTGATGGCCGACGGCGCCCCGTCCTTCTCCTACGCGGACTTGGCGGTCGCACTGATCGACGAGATCGAGACGCCGAAGCACAGCCGCTCGCTGACCGCGGTGGCGGGCTGACCGCTCCCGGCACGGGCTGTCGTACCCGCCCGGTACCGTCACGGGCATGTCCACCAGGTCCTCCACGACGTCCTCGACGTCCTCGACGACATCGTCCACGCCCAACATGGCCGTCCTGGAAGGCGTACTTGAGCGCATCACGTACGCGAACGAGGAGAACGGGTACACGGTCGCGCGCGTCGACACCGGCCGGGGGAGCAACGACCTGCTCACCGTCGTCGGGTCGCTGCTCGGCGCGCAGCCCGGGGAGTCGCTGCGGATGGAGGGGCGCTGGGGCTCGCACTCCCAGTACGGCAAGCAGTTCACCGTCGAGAACTACACGACGATCCTGCCCGCCACCATCCAGGGCATCCGCCGCTACCTCGGCTCCGGTCTGATCAAGGGCATCGGTCCCGTCATGGCCGACCGGATCACCACCCACTTCGGCGTCGACACCCTCGACATCATCGAGCAGCAGCCGAAGCGGCTGATCGAGGTCCCCGGGCTCGGGCCGAAGCGGACGAAGATGATCGCCGCCGCCTGGGAGGAACAGAAGGCGATCAAGGAGGTCATGGTCTTCCTCCAGGGAGTCGGTGTCTCGACCTCGATCGCCGTCCGTATCTACAAGAAGTACGAGGACGCCTCGATCTCCGTCGTGAAGAACCAGCCCTACCGGCTGGCCGCAGACGTCTGGGGCATCGGCTTCCTGACCGCCGACAGGATCGCCCAGGCGGTCGGCATTCCGCACGACAGTCCTGAGCGGGTGAAGGCGGGGCTCCAGTACGCGCTGTCGCAGTCCACCGACCAGGGGCACTGCTTCCTGCCCGAGGAGCGGCTGATCGCGGACGCGGTGAAGCTCCTCCAGGTCGACACCGGACTGGTCATCGAGTGCCTGGCCGAGCTCGCCGGGGAGCCGGAGGGTGTCGTACGGGAGAAGGTGCCCTCGCCCGAGGGCGGCGAGCCGGTCACCGCCGTCTATCTGGTGCCGTTCCACCGGGCCGAGATCTCCCTCGCCTCACAGGTGCGGCGGCTGCTGCGGACGCCCCAGGAGCGGATGCCGGCCTTCGGTGACGTGGACTGGGACGCCGCGCTGAAGTGGCTCGCCGGGCGTACGGGGACGACGCTGGCGCCCGAGCAGGAGGCGGCCGTGCGGCTCGCGCTCAGCCGGAAGGTGGCGGTCCTGACCGGAGGGCCCGGCTGCGGGAAGTCGTTCACCGTCCGGTCGATCGTGGAGCTGGCCCGCGCCAAGAAGGCGAAAGTGGTGCTGGCCGCGCCCACCGGCCGGGCGGCGAAGCGGCTCTCCGAGCTGACCGGGGCCGAGGCCTCCACCGTGCACCGGCTGCTCGAACTGAAGCCGGGCGGCGACGCGGCGTACGACCGGGACCGGCCGCTGGACGCCGATCTGGTCGTCGTCGACGAGGCGTCCATGCTCGATCTGCTGCTCGCCAACAAGCTGGTCAAGGCCGTGGCGCCGGGCGCCCATCTGCTGCTGGTCGGCGATGTGGACCAGCTGCCCTCGGTCGGCGCGGGGGAGGTGCTGCGGGATCTGCTCGCCGATGGCGGGCCTGTCCCGGCGGTCCGGCTGACCACCATTTTCCGCCAGGCCCAGCAGTCGGGCGTGGTCACCAACGCCCACCGGATCAACTCCGGCGTACCGCCCCTCACTCAGGGGCTCAGCGACTTCTTCCTCTTCGTTGAGGACGAGACGGAGGACGCCGGGGTGCTCGCGGTGGATGTGGCCGCCCGGCGTATCCCGGCCAAATTCGGGCTGAATCCGCGCCGGGACGTACAGGTGCTCGCCCCGATGCACCGCGGCCCGGCCGGGGCCGGCCATCTGAACGGACTGCTCCAGCAGGCCATCACTCCAGGCCGCCCCGATCTGCCCGAGAAGCGGTTCGGCGGCCGGGTGTTCCGGGTCGGCGACAAGGTCACGCAGATCCGCAACAACTACGACAAGGGGGAGAACGGCGTCTTCAACGGCACGGTCGGCGTCGTCACCGCCCTCGACCTGGACGAACAGAAGCTGACCGTGCTCACGGACGAGGACGAGGAGATCCCCTACGACTTCGACGAGCTCGACGAGCTCGCCCACGCGTACGCCATGACGATCCATCGCTCCCAGGGCAGTGAGTACCCGGCCGTGGTCATCCCCGTGACGAAGAGCGCCTGGATGATGCTCCAGCGGAACCTGCTGTACACGGCCGTGACGAGGGCCAAGAAGCTTGTCGTCCTGGTCGGCTCCCGGCAGGCGATCGGCCAGGCGGTCCGCACGGTTTCCGCAGGCAGGCGCTGTACGGCGCTGGATTATCGGCTCCTGGGCGGCCCGGAAGGAGGACCTTCGGAAAAAATGATCGATCAAATCGGTGGGAAACATCACGGAGGTCTTCCGCAACCGCAGTCAAGGGGGCAGGATGAATAAGTTCGCGGCACTCAGTGCCGCGAGTAGGTCCAATGGACGACCCCGAGTGCACTCTCCTGAGCCAAATGGGGGAGGGTGGAGACAGTCAGGGAACCTCGAAGAAGAGGCACTACGTCGGTGAGGGATGACGTGAGCGAGCACACCAACAACGCTGTAGTACTGCGGTACGGCGATGGCGAGTACACCTACCCGGTGATCGACAGCACCGTCGGCGACAAGGGCTTCGACATCGGGAAGCTCCGGGCGAACACCGGTCTGGTGACGCTGGACAGCGGATACGGCAACACCGCTGCCTATAAATCGGCCATCACCTACCTCGATGGCGAGCAGGGCATCCTGCGGTACCGCGGCTACCCGATCGAGCAGCTCGCCGAGCGCTCGACGTTCCTCGAGGTCGCGTACACGCTCATCAACGGTGACCTTCCCAAGGTCGACGAGCTGTCGACCTTCAAGAATGAGATCACCCAGCACACGCTGCTGCACGAGGACGTCAAGCGGTTCTTCGACGGCTTCCCGCGCGACGCCCACCCGATGGCCATGCTGTCCTCGGTCGTCAGCGCGCTGTCCACGTTCTACCAGGACAGCCACAACCCGTTCGACGAGGAGCAGCGTCACCTCTCGACGATCCGGCTGCTGGCCAAGCTGCCGACCATCGCGGCGTACGCGTACAAGAAGTCGATCGGTCACCCGTTCGTCTACCCGCGCAACGACCTCGGTTACGTCGAGAACTTCCTGCGGATGACCTTCTCGGTTCCCGCCCAGGAGTACGACCTGGACCCGGTCGTCGTCTCCGCGCTCGACAAGCTGCTCATCCTGCACGCGGACCACGAGCAGAACTGTTCGACCTCCACCGTGCGTCTGGTCGGCTCCTCGCAGGCGAACATGTTCGCCTCGATCTCCGCCGGCATCTCGGCTCTGTGGGGCCCCCTGCACGGTGGCGCCAACCAGTCCGTGCTGGAGATGCTGGAAGGCATCAAGGCCAACGGCGGCGACGTCGACTCCTTCATCCGCAAGGTGAAGAACAAGGAGGACGGCGTCCGCCTGATGGGCTTCGGCCACCGGGTGTACAAGTCCTTCGACCCGCGCGCCAAGATCATTAAGGCCGCCGCCCACGACGTGCTGTCCGCGCTCGGCAAGTCCGACGAGCTGCTCGACATCGCGCTCAAGCTGGAGGAGCACGCGCTCTCCGACGAGTACTTCGTCTCGCGCAACCTCTACCCCAACGTGGACTTCTACACGGGCCTGATCTACCGCGCCATGGGCTTCCCGACCGAGATGTTCACCGTGCTCTTCGCGATCGGCCGTCTCCCCGGCTGGATCGCCCAGTGGCACGAGATGATCAAGGAGCCGGGTTCCCGCATCGGCCGCCCGCGCCAGATCTACACCGGCGAGGTCCTGCGCGACTTCGTCCCGGTCGAGGGCCGCTGAGCTCGGACCCGACCCGCACCACTCCGGCCCTGACGGCCGGTTGCCTTCGCCCCGACTGCCGCGCTTTCGCACAGAGCGCGGTGTCCGGGGCGATTTGCTTGTCCGGGGTGGGGGCGGCGGTCGGGGCCGGTGCGGGGGCGGTGGCGTGTTGTCGGGGGCGCCGTGCCTGTCCGGGAGTGCTGCGCCTGTCCGGGAGCGCTGGGCGTGTCCGGGAGCGCTGGGCGTGTCCGGGAGCGCTCCCGGACACAGAAAGCGAGAAGCGCCTCGTCATCGATCCCCCCACGGGCCGACAACGAGGCGCTTCCCATATCCCGGAGCGGATTCCCCCCACGGGATCCGGCCGGGCGTTCTGTGGGAGCCGAAGCTCCTGGGTGTTGTTCCTCGGGTCCTGCTGCTTTCGCTGGTCCTGCGCTTCTTGCCTGCTGCCTGCTGCCTGCGGTCTGCCGGGGTACGTACCGACGGGAGGGCCGCTCAAAGCTCCCCGGTGTACGTGCCCCGGCCAACGCTTGCCCGGAGCATCCCCCAAGACGCTCCGTCGGACGTCCCCCAAGACATCCTTGGCATCGCACTCTAAGACTCTCGAACCCATCGAATGGTTACCCTGAAACCGATGTGATCTGAATCTCATTGTGGAAATTACGTGAAGGACCGCAGGCGCAGGCTGTTCGTTACGACGAAGACCGATGAGAACGCCATCGCCGCTCCCGCAATCATAGGGCTGAGCAGGCCAAATGCCGCAAGGGGTAGAGCGGCAACGTTGTAACCGAATGCCCAGAAAAGGTTGCCTTTGATGGTGGTGAGGGTGCGGCGGGAGAGCCGGATGGCGTCAGCAGTCACCTTGAGATCTCCACGAACGAGTGTCAGATCGCTCGCCTCGATCGCGGCGTCCGTGCCGGTTCCCATCGCCAGACCGAGGTCGGCGGTGGCCAGTGCGGCGGCGTCATTGACCCCGTCGCCGACCATGGCGACGGCCCGTCCCTGAGCCTGCAACCCCTTGATGACGTGCACCTTCTCCTCGGGCAGCACCTCGGCCCGGACCTCGTCGATGCCGACCGCACGGGCCACGGAACCGGCCACCGCCCGGTTGTCGCCGGTCAGCAGGATCGGTGTCAGGCCGAGTGCGCGGAGCGCGGCGACGGCCTCCGCGCTGGTTTCCTTCACCGCGTCGGCGACCTCGATGACTCCGCGCGCCTCGCCGTCCCAGGCGACCGCGATGGCCGTACGGCCCTGGGCTGCCGCCTCCGTCACCGCGGCGGCCAGTGCGTCGGGGATGCCGATTCCGGCATCGTCGAGCAACCGGGGGCGGCCGACGAGGACGGCGTGGCCCTCGACGACGCCCTGGACGCCGAGTCCGGGGAGGTTGATGAAGTCCTCGACGGCGGGGAGGGCGGCTCCGGTGCGTTCGGTGGCTCCGGTGGCGACGGCCTGGGCGATGGGGTGTTCGGAGGCGTGCTCCAGGGCTCCGGCGAGGCGCAGGACGTCGGTCTCGGTGACACCGTCCGCGGTGTGGACGGCCTGGAGGGTCATCCTGCCGGTGGTGACGGTGCCGGTCTTGTCCAGGACGATGGTGTCCACCCGCCGCGTGGTCTCCAGGACCTCGGGTCCCTTGATCAGGATGCCGAGCTGTGCGCCGCGTCCCGTACCGACCATGAGGGCGGTCGGGGTGGCGAGGCCGAGGGCGCACGGGCAGGCGATGATCAGTACGGCCACGGCGGCCGTGAACGCCGCCGTCACGTCGTCCGTGACCAGCAGCCAGGTGACCAGAGTGGCCAGGGCGATCACCAGGACCACGGGGACGAACACCGCCGAGATCCGGTCGGCCAGGCGCTGCACCTCGGCCTTGCCGTTCTGGGCGTCCTCGACGAGCCGGGCCATCCGGGCCAGCTGGGTGTCGGCGCCGATCCGGGTCGCCTCGACGACGAGCCGGCCGGAGACGTTCACGGTCGCACCCGTGACCGGGTCCCCGGCGCGCACGTCGACGGGGACTGACTCGCCGGTGAGCATCGAGGCGTCCACGGCGGACGAGCCCTCGACGACGGTGCCGTCGGTGGCGACCTTCTCACCGGGGCGTACGACGAAGCGGTCGCCGACGGTGAGCCGGCCGACGGGGATGCGCACCTCGGTGCCGCCCCGCAGGACCACGACGTCCTTGGCGCCGAGGTGCATCAGCGCCCGCAGTGCGGATCCGGCCTTCCGCTTGGACTTCGCCTCCAGGTAGCGGCCCAGCAGGATGAAGGTCACGACGCCGGCGGCGACCTCCAGATAGATCGTCGAGGAGCCCTCCGTACGGGAGGCGGTGAAGTCGAAGCCGTGCCGCATGCCGGGCATTCCGGCGTCGCCGAGGAACAGGGCCCAGAGCGACCAGCCGAAGGCGGCGAGGGTCCCGACCGAGACCAGCGTGTCCATGGTGGCGGCGCCGTGCCGCAGGTTGGTCCAGGCGGCACGGTGGAAGGGCAGTCCGCCCCAGACGACGACGGGGGCCGCGAGGGTGAGGGAGAGCCACTGCCAGTTGTCGAACTGGAGCGCCGGGATCATCGCCAGTACGACGACGGGGGTGGCGAGGACGGCCGAGACGATGAGCCGCTGACGCAGCGAGGCGAGTGCGGCGGCAGGGGCCTCGTCGGGGTCGTCGTCGGAGTCGGAGTCGGAGTCGGAGTCCTGACCGGTCGTGCCGGCGGTGGTGTCAGTGGCCGAGTCACTGGCCGAGTCACTGGCCGAGTCACCCGTGGTTTCGCCGGTCGTTTCGTCGGTCGTTTCGTCGGTCGTTTCGTCGGCCGTGGCACTGGGCGTGCCATCGGTCGTGGGGCCGGACACGGCTTCGGTTTCCGGCACGGCTTCGGCTTCGGCCTCGGGCCCGGTTACGGTCTCCGGTCCGGTGGGGGCGTCGGCCGTGTACGGGCTCCCCGCGGTGTCGGTGAGGGCGTCTGCGGCCGGGGCCGGTCCGGTGGCGCCCGGCGCGTGGGGCGCCGGTGAGTGCCCGGCCGGCGGTGGGGGCGGCGGAGTCGGCGCGGGGCGGCGGACCGGCCGGGCCGTGTAACCCGTCTTCTCGACGGTGGCGATCAGATCCGCGAGACCTGTCCCCGGGCCGTAGGCGACGCGCGCCTTCTCGGTCGCGTAATTGACGGTGGCGGTGACCCCGTCCATCCGGTTCAGCTTCTTCTCGACACGGGCCGCGCATGAGGCGCAGGTCATCCCGCCGATCCTGAGCTCGGCCTCCGAGCTCTCCGCTGCCGGGACCTCGACATCTGTTGCGCTGTGCATGTCCGAACTCCTGAAACGCCGACCGGGCCGTGCCCCACCAGTATCTGCTGGTCGGCCCGGCCCGGCGGCTAAGGGGTGGTGCGGGTGGTGCTGGTGATGCAAGTGGTCCGGGTGGCGTGGACCGCGACGCGGTCAGGCCTGGCCGGTGAGCTCGTACCCGGCCTCGTCGACGGCGGCGCGCACTGCTTCCTCGTCCAGCGGGGCCTGGGAGGCGACCGTCACCTGCCCGGTGGACGCCACGGCCTTCACCGAGGTGACACCCTCGATGGCGGAGACCTCCTTGGAGATCGCGCTCTCGCAGTGTCCGCAGGTCATGCCGGACACCTGGTAGACCGTGGTCACGCCGCCCTGCTCGGCGTCCGCGCCCGCACTGTCGTGGCAGGAACCGCTGGGCGAGCAGCAGGAGCCGGTCGCCTGGGGGAGCTGGGTCTCGGCGGTCATCGTGTTCTCCTCTTCGACGGGCACAAATGAGTGTGGCGGCAGGGGCCCAGGAGGACTCCGGGAAGGCCGGTGCGCCTCCACACTCATGACTATATACCCCTAGGGGGTATCAGTGCGAGCGCCTTGGCCCGCCTGGCCGCCATTCGGGTGAGAGTCCGCCCGAGGGGTGCATGAGGGGCTTTCGCGGATCAGTGGCTCTAGGTAGCGGTGGAGGATCGTCTTGAGCTCCCGGATGTACGCCTCCCGCTCGTCACCCTCGTGCTCCATGATCACGTCCAGCCCGGCCTTGAACAGGGTGAAGATCATGGTGGCGACCCGCGTGATCTCGGCGCGAGGGGCGTCGGGCAGGTAGCCGGCGAGGATCGTCTCGACGCGGGTGAGCATCGTCATGTGGAGGTGGTCGTGCCCCTGCGTGATGATGCCGGGGATCTCGGAGCCGTGCATCAGGACCGGGAAGGCCGGATTCTCGCAGTTGAACGCGATGAGCGGGTCGAGGGTGGCGTCGAGCATCCTGTCCAGCGGCAGCGTGAGGTGATCGGGAAGGAAGGCCGCTCCGTAGGTCTCCCGCCAGCGGTCCAGGAGCTGGTCCCCGAGCTCGACCGCGATGGCCTCCTTGTTCGGGAAGAACTGATAGAGCGTGCCGGGCGAGACCCCGGCCTCGCGGGCGATGGCGTTGGTGCTCGCGCCGGTGTATCCGCTCGTGCAGAAGACGCTGGCGGCTGCCTTGAGGAGCTGGGCGATACGGGCCTCGCCGCGGGCCTGGCGGCGGCGAGGGCGTGCCGGGGTGTCCTTCCGGCCCGCCGACCCCTTGCCCGACCCCTTGCCCGACTCCTCGCCGGCTGCCTTGCCCGTCGCCCTGTCCGTCGCCTTGCCCGTCGCCTTGCCCGTCGCCCTGTCCGTCGCCTTGCCTGTCGCCTTGCTCCTGGCCGCCGCGCGGTGGTCAGGAGTCTTCGCGGCCCCGGTGGTTCGTGCGGCTCCCGCCGCTGCGGTGGCGTCTGTGGCCCCGGTGTCCCCGGTGCCCTCCGCTCTGGCCTCCGACACGGTGTATCCCCAGCTTTCGTGCGCGGTTGACAAACGCGAGAGGTCGCTCGCATTCTTATGAAACGCGAGCGATGACTCGTGTTTGCCAGTGTATGTGGCAACGACTGATCCATGCTGCCCTGTGCGGCTGCTTCGTGCTGCCGCCCCGTGCGCCCGGATCCGGGGGAAAAGGGGACACCGCACCATGCCTGAAGTCAACGGCCCGCAGCGCCTCGGGGGCTGGACCCGCTTCGTCACCGCGCGCCCGCGTCTCGCGCTGCTGACGGCCCTGGTGATCACCGCGCTCGCGGTCTTCGCGGGCAGCGGGGTCGCCGACCGGATGGGCAGCGGCGGATGGGAGTCCCCGCACGCCGAATCGACCTATGCGACGAAGGCGCTGGAGCGCGAGTTCCCCGCCTCCCAGCCGAATCTCCTGCTGCTGCTCGACAGTGGCACCGCTTCCGTGGACGATCCGGCCGTGGCCGCCGAGGCGGCGCGCCTCACCGAGCGACTGGCCGCCGAGAAGGACGTCATCGGCGTTCGCTCGTACTGGCAGGGCAGGACACCCGCGCTGCGCGCCGAGGACGGCAAGGAAGCACTGATCGCCGCCCGGATCGAGGGCGACGACAAGGCAGCCGGTGAGGTCCTGGACCGGATAGCCCCGGAGTACCGGGGAGCGCACGGGCCGGTGCATGTCTCGGTCGGCGGCCCCGTCGCCGTACGGCACGAGATGCAGACGATCATCCAGGACGACCTGCTCAGGGCCGAGATGATCGCGCTGCCGGTCACGCTCGTGCTGCTCGTCATGGTCTTCGGCAGCGCGATCGCCGCCCTGCTGCCCTTGGGTGTCGGCATCGTCGCCATTCTCGGCACCAACGCCGTGCTGCGCGGCATCACCGAATTCACCGATGTCTCGGTCTTCGCCCAGAACCTCACCACGGCTCTCGGCCTCGGACTCGCCATCGACTACGCCTTGTTCATCGTGCGCCGGTTCCGCGAGGAGCTCGCCGCCGGTGCCGATACGCGAGAGGCGGTGGGCACCACCCTGCGCACCGCGGGGCGGACGGTCCTGTTCTCCGCGCTGACCGTCGCGGTCTCGCTGGCCGCGATGCTGGTCTTCCCGCAGTACTTCCTCCGCTCGTTCGCCTACGCGGGCATCGCGGTGGTGCTGCTGGCCGCCGCTGCCGCGCTGATCCTCCTGCCGGCCGCGCTGATGCTGCTCGGCCCGCGGGTCAACTCCTTCGACCTGCGGAAGCTGCTGCGCCGGGGGCGCGGGGAGTCCGATGGTGCCGAATCCGGCAGGGGCTGGGGCAGGTTCGCCGCACTGGTGATGCGCAGGGCGCCGCTCTTCGCCTTCGCCACGAGCGTCGGGCTGGTACTGCTCGGACTGCCCTTCCTGGGGGTGAAGTTCGGTACGGCGGACGACCGTCAGCTGCCGGCGACCGCCGAGTCGCACGTGGTGCAGCAGCACCTCCGCGAGGGTTTCCCCGGCAGCCCCGGCGGAGGCCTAGACGTTCTAGCGGAAGGGGCGGCGACACCTGCCCAGTTCGCCGAGTACCGCAGCCGGATCGCCGGCCTCCCCGGGGTCCTGCGGGTCGACGGCCCGGTCACCGAGGGGCAGGCGGCCTACTTCAGCGTGCTGGCGGAGGGGGAGCCGGTGGGGGAGCAGTCGCAGCGGCTCGTGAAGGACCTGCGGGCCGAGCACGCTCCCTTCGACACCTCGGTGACGGGGACGGCGGCGGTGCTGGTCGACTCGAAGGACGCCATAGCGGACCGGCTGCCGTGGGCGGTGGGCATCATCGCCGTGGTGACACTGCTGCTGGTGTTCCTGCTGACCGGAAGCGTCCTGATCCCCGTCCAGGCCGTCGTGCTCAACGCCCTGAGCCTCACGGCGATGTTCGGAGCCGTCGTCTGGGTCTTCCAGGACGGGCATCTGTCCGGAATGCTCTCCTTCACCAGCACGGGAGACATAGAGACGACGCTGCCGGTGCTCATGTTCTGCGTCGCCTTCGGGCTCTCCATGGACTACGGGGTGTTCCTGCTCTCCAGGATCAAGGAGGAGTACGACCGGACCGGTGACCACGAACAGGCGGTCGGCTTCGGGCTGCGGCACACCGGCGGGCTGATCACCGCGGCAGCCGTGATCCTGGCAGTCGTGATGGTCGCCATCGGCACGTCACGGGTGACCAACACCAAGATGCTCGGCCTCGGCATCGCGCTCGCGGTGCTGATGGACGCGATGGTCGTGCGCAGTCTGCTGGTCCCGTCGGTGATGAAGCTGATGGGCCGGGCGACGTGGTGGGCCCCGGCACCTCTGAAGAGGTTCCACCGGCGGTTCGGTCTCAGTGAAGGCGAGACAGTGCGGCCGGACGCCGTGGAGATACCCGAGCCCGCGCAGGAGCGGGAAAGGATCACCAGCGGGGCTTGAGCTGACGCCCGCCGCCGGGGCGCCGGCCGCGTGCGTCAGGAAGAGGCCCCGCGCGGCGACGGGTGGGTGCCGATCGCCGCACGGGGCCAGGGGGAAGAGGGGGAGGAGGGAAGGAAGGAGGGAGGAGGGAGGAGAGAGGGGGCGGGAGGGAAGGAGGGGGGAGGGGGCGGGAAGGAGGGAGAGGGGGCGGGAGCCGGTCAGTCCCGGCGGCCCCGATTACCCGGGCGGGCGGCGACCCAGGTGCGGATGGTGTCCGCATACCAGTAGGGCTTGCCGGTCTCCACGTGATCCGGCGCCGGAAGGAGTCCGTGTTTGCGGTAGGAGCGGACGGTGTCCGGCTGCACCCGGATGTGCGCGGCGATGTCCTTGTAGGACCAGAGCTTTCTGTCCGTCATAAGTGCCACCTCTCTGTACCGCAGCGGCGGCCTGGGGGCCGTCGGGGGAGCTGCGGCACGGACGCTGACGATCACTCAGCCTGTGTGTGGTGAACGACGGATGGCCGGGGCGGGCTGGGGCTGTCGAGCGCCTGTGACGGAAAACCCGCGTAACCGAGATATGTGTGACGAGGAGGTGATCTCTGTGACAGAAGGCGCGCACAGGGCTCAATGGGGCGCGTGGGCAGGGAGGGGCACAACAGGGCTCACACGCCGGGTGTGCCGTGTGAGCCCTGCTTGGAGGGGCCGGGGACCGGGAGCGCGCCGGGGACCGGAACGCGCCGGGTGCAGGGAATGCGCCGGGGGCCGGGAGCGCGCCGGGGACCGGAACGCGCCGGGACCGGTCGACTTCGCGCCCGAGCCGGCCGTGCGCCCGAGCCGGCACGCCCGTGTAGTCGGGCACGCCTCGTCACACGCCCCTACACGTCCGCGCCTCCACACGCGAGTGTCGCTACGCGTACTCCTCGCTACGCGTACTCCCAACTACGTGCGCTCCTCGCTACGCGTACTCCCAACTACGCGCGCTCCTCGCTACGCGTGCCAGAGCGCTGCCCAGGTGTGTGCGTCGACGAGGCCGTTCGGCAGGAGGGGTGCATGGTCGGACTGGAAGCGCTGGACGGCGTCCAGGGTCCGCACGTCGAACGTGCCGTTGACCGCCTCCCACGGAAGGTAGCGCCGGTTGGCCAGCATGCACTGCACCTGGAAGACGCGGTCACCCTGCTCCCCGAAGGCGGTCAGGGCGTCGCCGTCGTAGAAGGCGCAGACGGGGCTGGAGCCGGGCGGCGGCACGTTGTTCTCGTCGGCCGTGGCACCCGGGGCCACGGCGACTGCGCTGGCCAGGGCGAGGGCGGCCAGGGCCGAGGCCCGGGCTGTCCGGTGGAGCGGCAGCTTCTTGCGGATCACGTGAGTTGCTCCTCGTGTGGTGCGTCGGTGCGTTGGTGGGAGCGAGGCACGGCCGTGGCCGGGCTCCGGCTCCCGCTTCTCACCGGGACAACACCGCGTACGGCCTACACGTCACTTCCGAGGGGCGCCGCAGGAGCGGAGGAACTCCCGGGTGCGGCGGGCGATCGGGAAGGGCTGGTCCGGCGGGCACGGGTACATGTCCTGCTCGACGATCGCGAACAGGTCGACGTCCAGTCGGCGGGCGGCGGCGAGTACCGGTTCCAGGGCCGGGACCCCGCCCGGCGGTTCGCACATCACGCCGCGCGCCACGGCAGGTCCGAACGGCACCTCGTTCGCCACCACGTCGGCCAGGATCTCCGGATCCACCTGCTTGAGGTGCAGGTAGCCGATCCGCTCGCCGTACGTCTCGATCAGCTTGACGCTGTCGCCGCCGCAGTAGGCGTAGTGGCCGGTGTCGAGGCAGAGCGAGACAAGGGCGGGATCGGTGGCGTCGAGGAAACGGCTGACGTTCTCCTCGCTGTCGATATGCGTGTCGGCATGGGGGTGGACGACGATGCGCAGGCCGTAGCGGTCCTGCACCTCGCGCCCCAGCCGTTCGGTCTGCGCGGTCAGGTGGTGCCACTGCTCCGCGGTGAGGGTGCGGTCCTCCAGCACCTCACCCGTCTTGTCGTCACGCCAGAACGACGGGATGACCACGAGATGATCGGCGCCCATCGCCCGGGTGAGTGCCGCGATGTCGGCGACATGCGCCCAGGTCCGGTCCCAGACGTCCGGGCCGTGGTGCAATCCGGTGAAAACGGTGCCTGCCGAAACGGAGAGCCCGCGGCTGCGGGTCTCGTCGGCGAGGCGGGCGGGGTCGGTCGGGAGGTAGCCGTACGGGCCGAGCTCGATCCACTCGTAGCCCGCGGTGGAGACCTCGTCGAGGAAGCGCCGCCAGGGCACTTGCCGCGGATCGTCGGGGAACCACACCCCCCAGGAGTCGGGCGCTGAGCCGATGCGGATGCGGGCCGGGGCGGATGCGGAGGAGGTCATGCGCCAAGCCTCACGGCCGGGGGAGAGGAGTGTCAAGCATTCGTCCGTATGTCCGTACAAATGATTGACAACGGTCCGGGGCAGGAGTTAGACCGGAGGCCGGCCGCCGCGGCAGCCGGCCTGTGCACAGGAGTCGGAGGGACACGGAATGCCTGAGCCGTACGACGTGATCACGATGGGCCGGATCGGGGTGGATCTCTACCCCCTGCAGACAGGTCTGCCGCTGGCCCGGGTCGACACCTTCGGGAAGTTCCTCGGCGGCTCGCCCACCAACGTCGCCGTCGCGGCGGCCCGCCTCGGCCGGCGCACCGCGGTGGTGACCCGGACCGGGCAGGACGCGTTCGGGGAGTATCTCCGGCACCAGCTGCGGGAGTTCGGTGTGGACGACCGGTGGGTGACGCCCGTCGCCGCGTACCCGACACCGGTCACCTTCTGCGAGATCTTCCCTCCCGACGACTTCCCCCTCTACTTCTACCGGCTGCCCAAGGCCCCGGACCTGGAGATCCACGAGTCGGAGCTCGACCTGGAAGCGGTCAGGTCCGCCCGGGTGTTCTGGATGACCGGCACCGGGCTGTGCGCCGAGCCGAGCCGTACCGCGACGCTGGCGGCACTGCGCGCCCGCGACCGGTCCGGTATCACGGTCTTCGATCTCGACTGGCGGCCGATGTTCTGGGACCGGGACACCGCCGAGAAGTCCGGGCCCGGCGCCGCACCCGCCACCCGCTACCGCGAGGCGCTCGCGCACGCCACCGTCGCCGTGGGCAATCTCGAGGAGTGCGAGATCGCGACCGGCGAGCGCGAACCGTACGCCGCCGCCCGCGCGCTCATCGACGCGGGCGTCGAGCTCGCCGTCGTGAAACAGGGCCCCGCAGGCGTCCTCGCCGTGCACCGGGACGGCACGGTCGCCGACGTCCCGCCGCTCCCCGTCGAGGTGGTCAACGGCCTCGGCGCGGGCGACGCGTTCGGCGGCGCGCTCTGCCACGGACTGCTCGCCGGCTGGGAGACCGCCCGCATCATGCGGTACGCCAACGCCGCCGGGGCCATCGTCGCCTCCCGCCTCGCTTGCTCGTCCGCCATGCCATATCCGTACGAGGTCGAAGCCGCCCTCGCCGAGGGAGCCGTCACAGTCGCACAGGGCCCGGCCGGAGCGGCCTCATGACCCCCGCCGCCGCCGGCCTCTCCGATCTCGTCCAGCTGCGCATGCACCACCCCGAGGCCGTCGCCGAGGCCGCGGCCCGGCGCAGCCGACGGCCGCTCGTCTCCAGTAGCGGACGGCTGATGATCGTCGCGGCCGACCACCCCGCCCGCGGCGCGCTGGCGGTCGGCGGACGCGAACTGGCCATGGCCAACCGGTTCGAGCTGCTGGAGCGGCTCTGCCTGGCCCTCTCCCGTCCAGGCGTCGACGGTGTCCTCGCCACCGCCGACATCCTCGACGACCTGCTGCTCCTGGGCGCGCTGGAGGGCAAGGTCGTCATCGGTTCCATGAACCGCGGCGGGCTGGCCGGCGCCGCCTTCGAGCTCGACGACCGCTTCACCGGCCACCGCCCCGAGGACCTCGTCCGCCTCGGCTTCGACGCCGGCAAGCTCCTGCTGCGCATCGACCACCACGACCCCGGCTCCCTCGACACGATGCACACCACCGCCCGGGCCATCGACGCCATGGCCGCACACCGGCTCCCGGTCTTCGTCGAACCGTTCCTCTGCCGCCGCACGGGCGGCAAGGTCCGCAACGACCTGAGCGCCGGGGCGGTCAGCACGGCCATCGCGATCGCCTCGGGGCTGGCCGGCACCTCCGCGTACACCTGGCTCAAGGTCCCCGTCACCGAGAGGCCCGAGGACATGGCGCAGGTCATGGAGAGCTCCACACTGCCCGCCGTCCTGCTGGGCGGCGAGGTGGGCGACGACCAGGACGTGGCGTACGAGACCTGGCGCACCGCGCTGCGGCTGCCGACCGTCCGGGGCCTCGTGGTGGGGCGCTCACTGCTCTACCCGGCCGACGGAAACGTGACCGCCGCCGTCGACACGGCCGTATCGCTGCTCGCACCACTCGGCACGGACACGGAAGGGACATGAGGATGCACGGAGAACCGGCGTACCACCTGGCCGCGGGCAGTGCGGCGCGCGGTTCCTACTCCCTCGACATCGGCCCGGAACAGGCAGGCTGGGAGTACTCGAGCCTGCGTGTGGTGGAGCTGGAACCGGGAGGAGTTCACACACTTGTCACTGGGGAGAGCGAGTGGATCGTACTGCCGTTGACCGGTGGCTGTACGGTGCGGATCGCAGATGAGATCTTTGAACTGCTGGGCCGGAAAAGCGTGTTCAGCGGGGTATCCGACTTCGCGTACGTACCGCGTGACGCCCATGCACAGATCGCCTCCGGCGCAGGCGGCCGCTTCGCCCTGGCAGGAGCGAAGTGCGAGCGACGACTCCCCGCTCGCTACGGCCCCGCGCCGGAGGTACGTGTCGAGCTGCGCGGCTCCGGCGACTGCTCCCGCCAGGTCAACAACTTCGCCGCCGCCGACGCCTTCGACTGCGACCGGCTGATCGCCGTCGAGGTCCTGACCCCCGGCGGCAACTGGTCCTCCTACCCGCCGCACAAACACGACGAGCACCACCCCGGCCAGGAGTCCGTCCTGGAGGAGATCTACTACTTCGAGGTGGCGGACGACGGCCTCGGCTACCACCGCGTGTCACCGTCCCGGCCCGGCGGTACGGACGTCCTCGCGGAGGTCCGCAGCGGCGACGCGGTCCTCATCCCGGACGGCTGGCACGGCCCCTCCATCGCCTCGCCCGGCCGCACGCTGTACTACCTCAACGTCATGGCGGGCCCGGGGGAGCAGCGGGAGTGGCTGATCCGCGACCACCCCGACCACAGCTGGATCCGTGACACCTGGCCGGACCGGCCGGTGGATCCCAGGCTCCCGCTCTACGGACCGGAGGCGCGTGGATGACCACCCGCCGTCTCACCACCGCCCAGGCGCTCGTCGCCTTCCTCGCCCGGCAGTACACCGAGCGCGACGGCCGCCGTAACCGGCTGATCGGCGCCACCTGGGGGATCTTCGGCCACGGCAATGTCGCGGGCATCGGCCAGGCCCTCCTGGAGACCGGGGCCGCGATGCCCTACCTCCAGGGCCGCAACGAGCAGGCCATGGTGCACGCGGCCGTCGGATACGCCCGCCAGTGCGGCAGGCTCTCCGCGCACGCCGTCACCACCTCCATCGGCCCCGGCGCCACCAACCTGGTCACCGGCGCCGCCCTCGCCACGATCAACCGCCTCCCGGTCCTGCTGCTGCCCGGCGACACGTTCGCGACCCGCCCCGCCGACCCCGTACTCCAGCAACTCGAAGTGCCCTCCGACGGCGACGTCTCGGTCAACGACTGTCTGCGTCCCGTCTCCCGCTACTTCGACCGCATCACCCGCCCCGAAGCGCTGATCCCGGCCGCGCTCCAGGCGATGCGGGTCCTCGCCGACCCGGCGGAGACCGGCGCGGTCACGCTCGCACTGCCGCAGGACGTCCAGGCCGAGGCGTACGACTGGCCGCTGGAGTTCTTCGCCGAACGCGTCTGGCACGTACGCCGGCCGGTCCCCGATCCCGGCGAGCTCGACCGGGCGGTCCGGGCGGTGCGCGCGGCCCGCAGGCCGCTGATCGTCGCGGGCGGCGGGGTCCATCACAGTGCGGCCGAGGAGACCCTGGCCGCGTTCGCCGCCGCCACCCGAATCCCCGTCGCCTGTACCCAGGCAGGCAAGGGCTCACTGCGTCACGACCACCCCGCCGACGTCGGAGGCATCGGCCACACCGGCACCGCCACCGCCGACGACCTGGCCCGCACCGCCGACCTGGTGATCGGCATCGGCACCCGCTACTCCGACTTCACCACCGCCTCGTCCACCCTCTTCGCCACCCCCGGCGTCCGCTTCCTCAACCTCAACATCACCGGCTTCGACGCACACAAGCTGGGCGCGCTCACGCTCGTCGCCGACGCCCGCACCGCACTCGAAGCCCTCACCACCGCCCTGGCCGGCCACCGCACCGACGCGGCATACGAGAGCGAGTACACCGAGGCCAAGGCCCGTTGGGAACAGCGCGTCGACGCCGCCTACGCCACCCCCGACCCGCAGGCCCGGCCCACCCAGACCCAGGTACTCGGCCTCCTCGACGAACTGGTCACCGACGACGACATCCTCATCAACGCGGCCGGTTCGCTCCCCGGCGACCTGCACAAACTCTGGCGGACCCGGTCCCCGCAGCAGTACCACGTCGAATACGGCTACTCCTGCATGGGATACGAGATCCCGGCCTCGATCGGCGTCCAGCTGGCCGCCCCGGGCCGCCCCGTCTGGGCACTCGTCGGCGACGGCACGTACCTCATGAACCCCACCGAGATCGTCACCGCGGTCCAGGAGAACCTCCCCGTCAAGCTCGTCGTCCTCCAGAACCACGGATACGCCTCGATCGGCGGCCTCTCCGAGTCCACCGGCGGCGAACGCTTCGGTACGGACTACCGCCACCGGGCGGCCGACACCCGCTTCACCGGCCCCCCGCTCCCCGTCGACCTCGCCGCGAACGCCGCCTCGCTCGGGATGCGGGTGCTGCGCGCCGGCACCGTGAGTGACCTGCGCGAAGCCCTCGCCGAGGCGCGTACCGCAGACCGTCCCACTTGTGTCTACGTCGAGACCGAAACGGCAGACACAGTGTCGGGGGCCCCTCCGGCGCAGGCGTGGTGGGATGTTCCCGTAGCCGAAACGGCCACTCGCCCGTCAGCGACAGAAGCCCGGGAAGAGTACGAACGTCACGTCGCGCACCGACGCCGCCACCTCTGAAGGAGTCACAGCATGAAGACCGTCAACCACTGGATCGGTGGCAAGACCGTCGAGGGCGCGTCGGGCAACTACGGCCCGGTCACCGACCCGGCCACCGGCGCCGTCACCACCCAGGTCGCGCTCGCCTCCCTGGAGGAGGTCGACGCCGCGGTGGCCTCCGCGAAGGCGGCGTACGCGACGTGGGGCACCTCCTCGCTGTCCGCCCGCACCGCGGTCCTGTTCCGCTACCGCGCGCTGCTGGACGCCCACCGGGACGAGATCGCCGCGCTGATCACCGCCGAACACGGCAAGGTGCACTCCGACGCGCTCGGCGAGGTGGCCCGCGGTCTGGAGATCGTCGAGCTGGCCTGCGGCATCACCACCCAGCTCAAGGGCGAGCTGTCCACCCAGGTGTCCACCCGGGTCGACGTCTCCTCGATCCGCCAGTCGATCGGTGTCGTCGCCGGCATCACGCCGTTCAACTTCCCGGCCATGGTGCCGATGTGGATGTTCCCGCTCGCCATCGCCTGCGGCAACACGTTCGTGCTCAAGCCGAGCGAGAAGGACCCGTCGGCCGCCAACCTGCTGGCCGAGCTGGCCTCCGAGGCCGGTCTGCCGGACGGCGTCCTGAACGTCCTGCACGGTGACAAGGTCGCCGTCGACGGACTGCTGAACCACCCGGACGTCTCGGTCGTCTCCTTCGTCGGCTCGACCCCGATCGCCCGCTACATCCACGCCACCGCGTCCGCCAACGGCAAGCGCGTCCAGGCCCTCGGCGGTGCGAAGAACCACATGCTGGTCCTGCCGGACGCGGACCTCGACGCCGCCGCCGACGCCGCCGTGTCCGCCGCGTACGGCTCCGCCGGTGAGCGCTGCATGGCGATCTCCGCGGTCGTCGCCGTCGGCGCGATCGGCGACGAACTGGTCGCCCGGATCAAGGACCGCGCCGAGAAGATCAAGATCGGCCCCGGCAACGACCCGACGTCCGAGATGGGCCCGCTGATCACCGCCGTCCACCGCGACAAGGTCGCCTCCTACGTCACCGGCGCGGCCGCCCAGGGCGCGGACGTCGTCCTCGACGGCACCGGTCACACGGTCGAGGGCTTCGAGGACGGCCACTGGATCGGCCTCTCCCTCCTCGACAACGTCTCCACCGACTCGGACGCGTACAAGGACGAGATCTTCGGCCCGGTCCTGTGCGTGCTGCGTGTCGAGACGTACGAGGAGGGCGTGGCGCTGATGAACGCCTCGCCGTACGGCAACGGCACCGCGATCTTCACCCGCGACGGCGGCGCCGCGCGCCGCTTCCAGCTGGAGATCGAGGCCGGCATGGTCGGCATCAACGTCCCGATCCCGGTGCCGGTGGGCTACCACTCCTTCGGTGGCTGGAAGGACTCGCTCTTCGGCGACCACCACATCTACGGCAACGACGGCGTGCACTTCTACACCCGCGGCAAGGTCACCACCACCCGCTGGCCCGACCCGTCCGACGCCCCGGCCGGCGTCGACCTGGGCTTCCCCAGCAACCACTGACCCGGATCCTGCCAGGTCCGGGGCCCGAGGCCGGAGTGCGGCGTACCCGACGCACTCCGGCCTCGGCTGTGTCCGGCCGGGCGTGGATGCCTTGGACAGCCCGTGGCCGTATCCGGTTCAGGCCGCCGCCAGTGTCCGGGTGGCCTTTCGAACGTCCGAGAGGTAGGCGACGACCTGCGGGTCCCTGCGCCAGGGCTCCAACGAGCGGCCGTAGACGCGTAGATACTCCATTCCGCGCAGGCTTCCCATCCGGGTGAAGAGGTTCAGTGACTCGCGTCCCAGATGGAGGCTCTGGGCGAGGTCACCGTTCTGTGCGTGTGCTGAGGCCAGCACCGAGAGGCGGACGCTCCGCGAGCGGGCGAACGCGTCCGACGGCATGGGGCCGGCTGCGTGCCAGGCGAAGGTGGCCCGGTGGTTGCCGAGATCGCGGAAGGCCTCGGTCGCGTCGGTGATGATCCTCTGCTGGGTGAAGAACCCGATCCAGGCAGGGCCTTCGCTGCCCTTGCCGCGTTCGGCCAGCCGCTCCGACTGCGCGATGCACGCGCTCGTCGCCCGCTCGTCGCCTGCGCGCGCGTGCGACCGGGCCTCGATCAGTTTGGCGAACCCCGCCACGCGTGGATCGAGGGTGCGACCGCGTTGGTACGCGCCCTGCGCCATGTCGATGGCTTCCGAGGTGAAGCCGCGCATCAGCGACTGCATGGCCATGGTGGTGAGGATGTACGAACCCAGATCCGCGTCGCCGCCGGCCCGTGCCAGTCGCAATGCCTGGATGAAGTGACGTTGGGCGATGCTGTGCTGCCCCGCGTCGAACGCCGTCCAGCCTGCCAGCCGCGCCATCTCCGCGGTGACCCGGAACAGGTCACGGCCCACGGCATCGGAATAGCTGCCGCGGAGCAACGGTGCGACACGTCCGTACAGATATTCAGTGAGAGACGTCGACTTCCGGTTCGCCCCACCGAAACGGGAGTCCCACAGCCGGGCGCTGTCAGCCGCCTCCCTGAGCTCCGCGATGTGCCCCCGGTCCACCGCGGGCCCGCCGGTGCGCGCCCGGGTCGGCTCCGCCGGATCGATGAGCCAGCGGGTGAACGGGGTGGCGAAGGCGGAGATGGCGAACGTCTGGTTGGTGAGGAACTGGCGGCGGTTCACTGCGCTCCAATAGGCTGATGCTTCGGTCACTGCGTCGTCCTGACGACGGGCGAACTCCAGACCCAGCTCATTCGTGTCGCGCTCCGCGCCGGGCATCCCGATATCCGCGAGAGACACCGGCCTGCCCAGAATCTCGGATAAGCACATGCAGATGAGTCGCGGGGTCGGCCACTTCGGGACCATGCCACGGCGGCACCAGTTCGCCACGGACGTGTGCGTGTACTGGCTCGACCGCCCTTCACGGGCGGCGAGTTCGTTCACCCGATGCGCAAGCCTTTTGTGACTCGCGCCCGATGCGGCCACGAGTTCGTCGAGCTGTGGGTTTCCCTGGCGTTCGCTGCTTCGGGTGTCTGTCATACCGCCCCCCTTTCTCTCGCAGAGTACCCACGCCGCGGGCGTCGTGAGCATGTTCGACGAGTTGTGAGCCCCCTTGTGAGCCCTGCGCTGTTCGGCGCTCCCGCGCTGTCATGGAGGCAGCGGGGCCCGTGGGGGCCATGGAGACCGTGAGGGCCGCAGAGGCCGCGGAATCCGAGCGTTCGGAACGTACAAGGCCCGAGGAGGCCGCGGAGACCGCGGGCGTGGTGCCGGTGGTGCCGGGGCCCTGAACTCCGCTGCGGTTGTCGGAGCATGCTGAGAGGGAGATCCGAAAATGTTCGACCTGATCGAGTTATCGGTGGTTCTCTCGCCGGCGGCGACGGTGGAAGTTCACCTTCCGGTGGGATTCATTCTCTATATGATCTTCTCGCGCGGTTCCCGAAAGTAGTTCCGGCGGGTGGAATGCGGCCGGGAAAGCCGCAACGGGGAAAAGGGACACGCACAGAACTGCAGGGCCGCTCCCCCGGGGCGGCCCTGCAGTGGTTCCTGAGCGATCACTGAACACTGATCAGAGGCCAGAGATCAGCGACCCGTACCGGCCGCCTCCTCCTCCTCCTCGATCATCCGCTCCATCGGAACGACCGCGATCCGGCCCGATACGGCGAACGCCATCACCATCGCAGCCACCAGGACCACCGTGCCCGCCCACACCATCGTCTCGACCGGCACCGTGTACGCCCCCACCGCCCGCACCGCGCACTCGCTCAGCAGCGCCGCACCCCACACCGCCGAGAACCGCACCTCGGCCCGCCGGAACGCGTCCGACTCCGTCGAAAGCCGCTGATAGGCGGCGGACTTGGCCGCGTCGCCCCGGGTCAGCCACGGCCGCAGCCCCGCTGACATCATCGGCCGGCCGCGCAGCGCGGACACCAGGATCACCAGGCCGATCGTGCTGCTCACCCCGCTGTCCTTGAGGAGCATCAGCCGCGGGTCACCGGCCACCAGACTCAGCAGCAGCCCGACCGCGTTGACCGTCACCATGAGCGCCGCGAGAGCGTTGAGCCGCCGGTCGCGCGCCACACCCCACACCGTCCGCACCCCCGGCACCACACTGCTCCAGGCCAGCGCACCGAACGTGCCCAGACCCGCCGCCTTCAGCAGGTAGTAGGAGACGAGCGGCACCCCCACGTCGACGAGCAGCGGCATCATGCTGTCCAGCAGCGCCTTGCGAGGGGAGAACGAGGCGCCACCGGCCGGGGCTTCGGCGACAGGTGCGATGACTGCGGCGGCCGGGCTGCTCATGACGGGTTCCTCCCGTATCGCGAGGCCCTTGCGGCTCCCGCTTCCGATACGTAAAGACTGGCCTGCGGACCCCTGTCCCCGGCAGAGCCGGGTGTACTGGGCTCCGTATGACGAATGTCAGTGCCCGGGAGTGACGCGGGCTGCGACGCGTGCCGCCCCACCGGCAGACCGGACGTCAGGAACCCGGCGTACAGGCCGTGCTCTGTCACAGGCGCGTGTCGGTCATCGCTGATTCTGCGACGAATGCCGCTGCTCTGCATCCCGTGGGCGAGTGATACCCGTACCCGCTTTGCAGACGGCAATGCGCGGTTGATAGGCATAGAGCCCAGCGCGGGATGGCTGCGGCGATCTTCGGCGTGGCACGCTGCTGCGCTCGACGGCGTCGGCGGACGCCGGGGCATGGGAACGAGACGTTGTGCGAAATGGGGGGCATCGTGTCCAAGTGGGACATCAAGCCGGAAGGCGTTCGTGGGGTCCTGAGCAAGACCGCTGAGGCCGCCGGTGAGTTCGAGACGGAATTCACCTCGTACGGCGATGGGTTGCTGGGCTCCGCGACGTGTGCGGGCACGATGGTGCTGGGCGGGACCGAGATCCCTGCGGGGGGTGCGTTCGGTCCGGTGGCTCAGGCCTTGCAGGAGTTCCAGCTCCACACGAACAACGACCTGAAGTTCCTGCCCGTCCGGACGGGGAAGTCCATCACCGGGGCGCGCCTCGCCACGGAGGAGTACCTCAAGGGCGACCTGGACATGGCAAAGAACAAGCAGGAGGAGTACTCCAAGGCTCCGACTGCGGAAGAGATGAAGGACCCCAAGAAGTGATCGACCTGGGGAAGATACCGACCTTCACCGGCGATCTGGAGACCTTGGAGACGCATGCGGCCTCGCTGAAGACGACTGCCTCCAGCATTCGCGGTACGGGCAAGGACGTTCACGACGCCTTCCAGACGCTGGATCCGGTCTATGACGCTCCCGAGCAGTCGGAGCTGCTCGATTCGACGATTCCGGTGCGGGACAAGGCGGACGCCTTCGCGACGAAACTGGAGTCCGTCGGTGGCGCGCTGGCGAGTTTCGCGACGACCGCCCGTCCGCTGGTCAACAGGATGAAGCAACTCCGCGCGGACGCGGAGAAGTTCGTAGCGGACAACAAGGACGACGACGACTGGCAGCAGGACCAGGACAAGATCGACGAGAATGAGCGTCTTGTCAGTGAGGTCGGTACGACGTGGGTGGCGTTCCAGGGCGTCGAGCGTGATGCGGCCAACAAGATCACCTCGTTGGTGGGTGGTACGCATTTCGTCGTGGATGACGGTTCGCACAAGGCCGGCATGTACGGCTTCAAGGAGAGCGACGTCAAGGACGCCAAGGAGACGCCTTGGGGGACGGTCGACGAGCGTGAGTACACGGGTCTGCGGGCTGCGTGGGAGTGGACGAAGGACAACGTCGGCGGTGCGCTGAAGGGGTTCTTCGTCGACGGTGTGTGGGGCACGATCAAGGGCCTCGGCAGCATGGTCAACGTGTTCGACTGGGACAACTTCAAGAAGACCTGGTCGGGCATCGGCGATGTCTTCGGCGGCATCAGCGCGTACATCATGACGCCGTACGACTGGGCGATGGACAAGATGTTCGGCCCGGTCGACCACAGTGACACCGACAAGCAGAAGGCGGCCCTGCGCAACTTCGGCAAGTCGCTGGTCGCATGGGACGAGTGGGGCAAGGATCCCGCGCGGGCGTTCGGGACGGTGCTGTTCAACGGCGTGACCCTCGGTTCGGGCTCGTTGCTCAAGCTCGGCAAGGCCGGGAAGCTGGGTGTGGGTGCCGAAGCCGTGACCGCGCTGGGCAAGGCGGGCGCACTCGTCGACCCGATGAGCTACCTCGGCAAGGCGGCGGGCGTCACCAAGATCAAGGTCGGCGACCTCATGGAGAGCCTGAAGGCCAGCCAGGCAGGCGTTGACGACATGGCCCGCACCATCCCCACCGGGACCGCACCGCACCCGGGCGAGGTACCGGCCGTCCCCGGTATCGAGTACGTCGACGCCGCGGGCAACACGCGGGTCGTCGGCGACGACGCAATCATCCGGGACGAGCACGGCAACGTCGTACCCGACACCGAACCGGTCAAGGAGCCCCACAAGAGCGAGCTGTCGAACTCGCACGAGACGCGTACGACGCCGACCGGGGAGAAGGTCCTTGAGGGCGCGGGCGGGCCGAGCCGCGTCGAGAACTCGGCGAACGGTTCGAACCACCCGACGGGCCCGGCGCACCCGCCGGGTGGTTCGCACCACCAGCCGTCCACGGGTGGGCACGCGGCGGAACATCCGACGGGTGGCGGCTCCTCGGGCAGCGGTGCGGGGTCGCACACTCCGTCGGGTGGTGGTGGCGGTCACCGAGCTTCCGGACACGGCGGCCATGAATCGGGCGGCCACGGCGAGAACCCGGAGACGCCGGGCGGCGCCGGCGATTCCGACGGCAGTCTCCCGGGTGACGGCGGTGGACCCGACAGAGGTCCGGCTGGCAGGTCCGAGGAGCCTGAGCGGCAGCCCGGAGTCATTCTCGAAGGCGACCGGACAGGTCAGCAGCCCAGCGGACCCATGGCGCCTGAGCATGAGGCCGCCGTTGCGGCGGCACTCAAGGACTTGAAGGTTCCGCCGGTGGACCAGGGCCGTATGCTGACGCAGCTGAAGAAGTCGGAATACGGGGCAGCTGTTGCCGAGTATATTTCGAGCGGCAGATTTGCGGATTTTCCGATGTTCAAGGACCCCAAGGGCCTCCTTTTTCAGGTCAAGCAGAACGGCATGATCCCGGCTGTGCATCAGGCAATGGAGCATGCTGCGGAGCTCCAGGCCAAGGGAATCAAGAACATTGAGTTCGAGTTGAAGCTCCCCGAGAGGCAACTCGATCTCGATGTACTGGTCCGCGTCGACGGCCGTATCGAATACGGTGCCCAACTCAAGGATGTGGACAGCGTTGCGGGCATCAAGTCGGCCGTCAAGAAGATCGCGGAAAAGCAGCTCGGTGGGTCCGGGGTTGACATCAAGGTGGGAATTCTGGATATCAAGGGCCTCAGGAGCGAACTCACGGAGCGTGAAATTCAGGCCGTTCAAAGGGCCGCGGACCGTACCAACGCGTCCTTTGAGCTAAAATTCGACGATGGTTCCGTCACTATCTATCCCTCCAATGCTGCCAAACCGTAAGGAAGTTCGATGGCTATGCTGATGCGCGCGCCGAAAGAGAGCGGCTCGTGGTTCTGGGACCTGGACGACGTGGTGGAACCCGGTCTGGAGTCCGCGCTGAGGACGGCGGGGCGTATGAGTGCGGTTCTTCAGGAGCATGCCCTGCTGGAGCCGGACGCACTTGAGTGGAACTGGTTCCAGATCGGAATGGGCGGCCTCGGAATTCACAGTCGCCTGGACCTTGTTCATCGTTCGCTCGACGATCCGGAGCTGCCCAATAACCTCCGCGCCTGCCGGCCGGCCGGTCATCCGCAGGCGGAGATGGGCGGAATTCTTGTGCTGGGTTCCGGCGCGTGGTTCGACGCGAACGGAACGCGTCACCACGAGCCCCGTCTCGTCGAACTGATGGTGTCGCCCGACGAGATCGGCCCCTCGGCCGAACTGTCCGTCTACCACGACGTATGGGGCCCGTGCGATTTCCGGGGCGAACCACATCCGGCCATCCACGAGGCCAATGGGCCCCGGCTCGCATCAGCCCTGCGTCAGCTCGTCGACCTGCTCGGAGCCGAGCCGGAGCCCGGCGAGCCGACGTACTACGGCCGGGCAGAGGGCTACGGGCTAGAGGCTCCCGACATCATCGACGGGCGGGGACCGGATCTTACCGATGCGGCGTGGGGCTAAGGGCTGTCCCGTAATCCCTGACGGGCGCACGACGACAGCTACGGCGCCTCGCCGCGTTGTCGGAACGCCCGAATACGTCCAGTATGCGGACGTCCCTCCGCCTTGCGATGCACCGCATCTGACGCCGCGCGCTGATCCGCCAGGGATTACGGGGCAGCCCTTAGGAGTCGGCCCGTGATTGCTGCCGGATCAGCGCACGGCGTTGGATGCGGGAACTCTATTGAGGCAGATTCAGTGGAGTTGGGTTATGAGTGTGCAGCGAGTCAGCGCCTCTGCCCGCACGGTGGGCCACGCCGTCACCGTCGTCTTCCGCGCCGAGGGCCCGGGAAGCGGCAGTTCGGCCGATACTTGCTGACAGTCGGCGACGAGGGAGCGCGTGCGGATGTCCGCGAGGCGCTGAACAGCCGACCACACAGCACCAAGAGGAACACCGCATGACCAAGGACGTGATCGCGCTCACCGAGCGCATGCCGGACGCGACGGCCGTACTGGCGGGCCTGCTCGCGGGCGGCCCGGACCTGCACGTCGACACCACCGGCGAGGGCGCCGTGGTCCAGCTGTGCGATGCCGGGGGCCGGCCGCTCGTCTCGATCGAGGTGCCACTGATGCTCCAGGTGCCGGGCGAGGCGGCCCGGTTGCTGGGGCCCGGCGCCGAGCCGTCCGGCGACGGCCCGGTGTGGTGGGTCGAGGCCCGTGCCGCCGCAGGTGTCCCTCAGGCCGAGCGGCTCGCGGGCGCCTTCGCGGCCCGTCTGACCATGCTTCTGGGCGGCCGGGTCTGGCCGCCGGACGCCCCCGGCACCGTCGGCGCGGCCCGCCCGGTCGATGTCTCGGGCATCACGGCCGTACCGGTCCCTGCCGCCGCCCAGCCGGCCGTCGACATGCTCACCGGCAAGGCCGCCGTCGTCCTCCAGGACCGGCCGGTCGTTCCCATGACGAGCTGGCTCTCCGAGGCGCTGCGGGCCACCGTGGAGAGCGACCGGTCCCTGCAGATCGTCACCCCGCCGCACTGCCGGCTCTCCCTGCCCACCCGTTTGCTCCTGGAGTCCACGCACTCACGCTGGGTGGTGCAGGACGAGCGGTGCGGCTACTACGACGGGCTGACCGGCGCGGTACTGACCTGGCAGGACGAGGCCTTCGCCCCGGCCCGGGACGAGACGGGTGAGACCCCGGTGGCGGACGCCTTCACACAGGCGTCGCCCACCGGCGGGCGTCAGCTCATCGTTTCCTTCCGCACCCAGCACCATGCCGCCGCGGACCTCGTTCTCGGCGGCGCGCTGGAAGCAGCCTGGCAGGCGCTTGCCGGCGGCCCGCCGGCCGGCTGGGGGACATCGGAGCCGGCCGGTCTGCCCTGGTCGCGGCGGCAGCTGACCGAGCTGGCGTACGAGCGCGCCCCCCGGCCCACCTGGACCGTCGTCGTCGGAACCCCGGACCGGCCCGCCGTTGCCACGCTGCGCGTGATCCGCACCCCGGAAGGCGTGGAGGAGGACATCACCCTCACCGTGGGCTACGGCCCCGGTGAGAAGCCGGCCCTGGAGGTGCTGCCGGAGCTGGCCGGCGAACTGGTGACCCGGCACGGGCTGAAGACCATGATGTGCCAATTGCGTGAGGCGCGCCGGGACCTGAGCGCTCCGCCCCGCTTCGAGCACCCGCCGCTGCCGTACGCGTTCGTGCTGGGCCCCGATGAGGTCCGCGAGGCAGGCCGCTCCACCGCGAGCAGCACACCGCTCAAGGAGGCCCCGGTGCAGCTCGGCCCGAGCGTCCGGCCGGGCTTCTACTACCCGCTCGGCGACGGCGAGACCGCTGAGAGCTGGACCGCCCTCGAACAGCTCATGCGCCACCTGCGCGGAGCGCCGCCCGTCCAGTGACCTGAGCCCGATGCCGCGCGTGCGCCTGCCGTTGCTCCGCAAATCCGCATCCGCATTCCGCATCCGCTGCCGCACCGACATCCACCGTCCACCGCCCGGCGCCGTCCGGGGCGTTGCGTACGGCAGGCGCGCATCACGAAACCCGCTCGACCGCCGCGCCCCGGCAGTGCTGGGATGACGCCATGACCGTACCGGCCCCGCCGCAGCACCAGATCCGCGCACTCCACACCGAGACCACCGTCACTGTCTACCAGGCATACGCCCCGGCCCTCGGCCTGCCCGCTGTCCGCGACGGACGCTTCCCGCCCGCCTGGAAGCGCGATCGGATGACGTGGATCAAGCCGAGTTTTCTGTGGATGATGTATCGCTGCGGCTGGGCCGCGAAGGAGGGCCAGGAGACCGTCCTGGCCGTCGAGATCAGCCGCGAGGGCTTCGACTGGGCGCTGGCGAACGCTGAACTCTCGCACTACGAGCGGGGCGTGCACCCCGACCGTGCCGCCTGGCAGCGGAGTCTGCGCCGTGCCCCGGCCCGCGTCCAGTGGGACCCCGAGCGCGACCTGCACCTGAACCGGCTCCCGTACCGCTCTCTCCAGCTCGGGCTCGCGGGCGAGGCGTCGCGGCGGTACGCGGACGAGTGGACGGTGTCGATCCGCGACGTCACCCCGCTGGCCCGGGAGATCCATGAGCTGGCCGGCGCGGGCAAGGCCGACGCGGCGGCCCGCCTCCTGCCGGCCGAACGGCCCTACCCCGCGCCGCAGTCCACTCCGGGAACCGGCCCGTCCGGGGCGGTGGTGGTGGGGTGATAATGCCGAGGTGAGGGGCAGGAGTGTCGGCCGAGGGGGAGCGGGATGATTTCCGAACCGGAGATGGCGGGAGAGTTCGGCGCGCCCGCCGGACATGAAGTGCTGGACCTCGCGGACCGGCCGCCCGCGGCGGACCGGAGGCCGCGGGCTCCGGGGCCGCGGTCGCGGTGGGTGTGGGCACTCGGCGGGGCCGTACTGGCGTCGGTCCTGTGGGGGATCGCGCTCCTCGTCCACGTACCAAGTGACCGGACGCCCGACCTGCACGGGTACCGGCTGGGCAAGGATCCCTGCCCGGCCGTGCGGCTGAAGTCGATCGGTGCCGCGATCGCGCCGAGGGAGAAGGGGCGCGGGCCCGGATCGTGGACGCTGCACCACGCCGCGCTCGACCGGGGCCAGTGCATCATTTCGCTGCGGCAGAAGAACGGCGAGAAGCAGTCCGGGAAGGGCTGGTCCGTTCACTACGAGGTCGCGGTCAAGGTCGCCCTGCACAAGAAGACCGACCCGCGCACCGAGTTCGAGGCCGAGCGGAACGCGACCGATCTCGGCGTCGAACCAGGGACCCGGGTGGAAGTGGTTCCGGACCTCGGCGACAAGGCCTATCTGCTGACCCTGGAGAGCGGGGAGTCCGAACTGCGGGTCCTGGAGGGCGGTGCGGTCCTGTCCCTGCGTCTCATGTCCTTCACCGTGTACGAGAACGACGACGGCGACGACGGCGACGGCAAGGGTGAGGCGCCAGCCCCCGACGACCGCGGCGAGGAGCCGGACACGGCCCCCTATCAGGCAGCCATGATCAGCGACATGCGCGACCTCATGGCGGCCCTGAAGCACTGAGCGGCGGCCCTGAAACATTGAGCGGCTGACGCGAAAACGCTCAGCGGCGGCGCTGAAGCGCTGAGCGGCGGATACGGAACCGCTGAGCGGCGGCCCTGAAGCGCTGAATCGCGGCCCCGGACCAACCCAGGCCACGCCCGGTCAGCCGGACGACTCCCTGAACGTCCACGTCAGCATCGCGAATCCCCCGTCGTCCGCCGCACCCGCCGCGCGGTACGTCGCCAGTGCGGCCTCGTTGTCCAGGTCCACGCCGACCCACATGTCGTAGCAGCCCCGCTCCTCGGCCACCGCCGCCAGTGCCAGGGCCAGCGCGCGACCGATGCCGCGGCGGCGGTAGGGCGCGTCGACCGCGAGTTCGTACAGGCACATCTCCGCGCCCTTGTCCGGGTGCAGCATCTCGATGCCGGAGACAAAGCCGGCCGGGACGCCGGCCACGTACGCGATCACCATCAGATGGCCGTCCGCCGCGAGGAAGCGCGCCGCCCACTCCGGGCGCGCCGGGCCGTCGTAGAGGTGCTGGGCGGCTTCGAGTTCGGCGACGGTCGTGGCGCGCCGGATTTCCACCGGGTTGTCCATGGGGGCCTTTCGGAGGTCGGGCCGGTCCGTGCGGCGGGGCATACCGCAAGCGGAGTACGCGGGGGAGCGCCGTACGCCTTGAGGAGGCCGGGCACCTCCGCCTGACGGCAGCGTAGGCGGGGAGGCGGCCCGCTTAGGCTCGACACATGGATTCCCCTATTGCGCGTACGTCCCGGTGGCGGCGTCTGCTGCCCCGCACCCGCGGCCGGTGGGCCGCGGGCATCGCCGCGCTCGTCGTGGTGGCCGGGGCGGGCACCTGGACCGCCGTGGCCGACGACAGCGCGCCGGCCGTGCACCGGCAGGACCGGATGATGCGCGTCGACGGGGTGTCCGTCGACACCTCGTACTTCACCGCCGGCGGCACACAGCGCCGGCCCGCCGTGCTGATCGGCCACGGGTTCGGCGGCAGCAAGGAAGAGACCCGGGCCCAGGCCGAGCAGCTGGCCGCCGACGGGTACGCCGTCATGACCTGGTCCGCTCGCGGATTCGGGAAGTCCGGCGGCAAGATCTCGCTCAACGCACCCGACCGCGAGGTCCGGGACGTCTCCCGGCTGATCGACTGGCTCGCCGGCCGCCCCGAGGTGCAGCTCGACGCCGCGGGCGACCCCCGGGTCGGCGTCACGGGGGCCTCCTACGGCGGTGCCGTCTCGCTCCTCGCCGCCGGGTACGACAAGCGTGTCGACGCCATCGCCCCGGAGATCACCTACTGGAACCTCGCCGAAGCCCTCTTCCCCGACGGGGTGTTCAAGAAGCTCTGGGCCGGCATCTTCGTCACCACGGGCGGCGGCTGCGGGAACTTCGAGAAGCAGCTCTGCGCGATGTACGAACGGGTAGCCGTCAGCGGGAAGCCGGACGCCGCCGCGCGTGCGCTGCTCACCGAACGGTCCCCGAGCGCCGTCGCCGACCGCATCAAGGTCCCCGCGCTGATCGTGCAGGGGCAGACCGACTCCCTCTTCACGCTCGGCCAGGCCGACGCCATGGCCAGGGCCGTCAAGGCCAACGGCGCACCCGTCGCCGTCGACTGGATCGCGGGCGGGCACGACGGCGGGGACATGGAGACCGGCCGGGTGCAGAAGCGGGTCGGGGCGTGGTTCGACCGGTATCTGAAGGGGGACAAGGGCGCCGACACCGGGCCCGCCTTCCGCGTCACCCGGACCGGCGGCATCGACTCCACCGACGGAGCCGCCCTCACCCGCGGTGCGAGCAGCGACTCCTATCCGGGGCTGCGCAGCGGCGGAGAGAGGATCGAACTGCGGGGTGACGCACAGAAGTTCAGCAATCCCGCCGGAGCCAACCCGCCGGCCATCTCCGCCGTTCCCGGCGTCGGCGGCGGGCTCGCCCAGCTGTCCACGCTCGGTGTCGGGCTCTCCATCGACTTCCCCGGGCAGCACGCCACCTTCGACTCAGCCCCGCTGAAGACCTCCCGGCGCATCACCGGCTCGCCCACCGTGCGGGTCGATGTGAAGGCGGGGCAGGGCGACGCGGTGCTGTTCGGCAAGGTGTACGACGTAGCGCCGGACGGGAAGCAGCAGGTGCTCCCCTCCCAGCTCGTCGCCCCCTACCGGATCACCCCCGACCAGCAGGGCAAGCCCCTTGAGCTGACCCTGCCCGCCGTCGACCACGAACTCGACTCCGGACACCGGCTCCGCCTCGTGCTGGCCGCGACCGACCTCGGCTACGCGTCCCCGGCCGCGCCGACCACGTACACCGTCTCCCTCGACGGACCGCTGACCATCCCCACCGCACCCGGCCTCGCGACCGCCTCGGCCGCCCTGCCCTGGTGGACCTGGGGGCTCCCGGCCGCCGCCGTCGTGATCGCCGCGGCCCTGCTGCTCACCGCCCGGCGCCGGACCGCCACCCCTGCCCCCGACCCCGCACTCGCCGACGTACCTCTCCAGATCACCGGCCTGTCGAAGAAGTACGCCAAGTCCGCCGACCGGTACGCGGTCCGGGAACTGTCCTTCCGCGTCGAGAAGGGCCAGGTACTCGGGCTGCTGGGGCCCAACGGGGCCGGCAAGACCACCACCCTGCGCATGCTCATGGGGCTCATCACCCCCGACGACGGCGAGATCCGTGTCTTCGGGCGGGCCATCCGGCCCGGTGCTCCCGTGCTGTCCCGGGTCGGGTCGTTCGTCGAAGGGGCCGGCTTCCTGCCGCACCTGTCCGGCCGCGCCAACCTGGAGCTGTACTGGCAGGCCACCGGGCGGCCCGCCGGGGACTCGCACATGGAGGAGGCCCTGGAGATCGCCGGACTCGGCGACGCACTGGCCCGAGCCGTCCGCACGTACTCGCAGGGCATGCGGCAGCGCCTCGCCATCGCCCAGGCCATGCTCGGGATGCCGGACCTGCTCATCCTCGACGAACCGACCAACGGCCTCGACCCGCCCCAGATCCGCGAGATGCGCGACGTGATGATCCGGTACGCGGCCGGCGGCCGTACCGTTATCGTCTCCAGCCACCTCCTGTCCGAGGTCGAGCAGTCCTGCACCCACCTGGTGGTCATGGACCGAGGCCGGCTCGTCCAGGCCGGTCCGGTCGCCGAGATCACCGGCGGGGGAGACATGCTGCTCGTCACCGCGGCCGACGAGCTCACCGAACCCCTCGTGGAGAAGATCGCCGCACTGCCGGGAATCGGCTCCGCCGTCCGCACGGACGACGGACACGGGCTCCTGGTCCGGCTCGACGGCACGACCTCCTCGCAGCTGATCGCCGAACTGGTCCGCCTCGACGTGCCGTTGACGGGTGTCGGACCGCACCGCCGCCTGGAGGACGCATTCCTCACCCTGATCTCCGGAGGCTCCGCATGAGTACCGCAGCCGAAGTCGCCGAGGCCCCCGAGGCACCCGGATACCGCGCCCGGAACACCCTTCCGCTGCGGGTGGAGGCCGTGCGGCAGCTGCGCAGGCGGCGCACCCTGCTCATGGGCGGGGTGCTGGCCGCCCTGCCCTTCATCCTGATCATCGCGTTCGCGATCGGCGGCACCCCGGACGGCGGGCCCGGAGGCGGTGACCGGCTCACCCTGATGGACACCGCGACCGCGTCCGCCGCGAACTTCGCCGCGACCTGCCTGTTCGTCTCGGCGGGCTTCCTGCTGGTCGTCCCGGTGGCGCTGTTCTGCGGCGACACCGTGGCCTCCGAGGCGGGCTGGTCCTCGCTGCGCTATCTGCTGGCGGCGCCCGTGCCCCGGGCCAGGCTGCTGTGGAGCAAGCTCGTCGTGGCGCTCGGCTTCAGCCTCGCCGCGATGGTGCTGCTGCCACTCGTCGCGCTCGCCGCGGGGGCCGCCGCGTACGGCTGGGGCCCGCTCGAACTGCCCACCGGCGGTGCGCTGGCGGCCGGGGACACGGTGCCCCGGCTCGCGCTCGTCGTCGCCTTCATCTTCGTCTCCCAACTGGTCACCGCAGGGCTGGCGTTCTGGCTGTCGACGAGAACGGACGCCCCGCTGGGCGCGGTCGGCGGCGCGGTCGGACTCACCATCGTCGGCAATGTGCTGGACGCGGTCACCGCACTCGGCTCCTGGCGCGACTTCCTGCCCGCCCACTGGCAGTTCGCCTGGGCCGACGCGCTCCAGCCCGACCTGGAATGGGGCGGCATGGCGAAGGGCGCGGCGATCTCGGTGACGTATGCCCTGATCCTGTTCGCCTTCGCCTTCCGCGGGTTCAGCCGTAAGGACATCGTGTCCTGACCTTGACATTCCGCCGGAGTTCCGTCGGTCGTTGCCGCATCGAGATCGTTCCGCAATGTCCTCGACGGCTCCGGTGCCCCCGCTCGCACGTCACATTCACAAGTGCTGACACGACGACACGGGGGGTACCGGGATGGAACGCCGGACACGGATGTACCGGGGAGCAGTGGGGCTGCTCCTGGCGGGGGGCGTGCTGCTCACCGGCTGCTCGGGCGGATCGGCCAGGGACACGAGCGCTTCCGAGAACGGCAGGCGGGCGCCCGCACCGGCACCGGCCGCCACCGGCGGGGCGGCCGAGGACGGTGCGAAGGAATCAGGAGCCGAGAAGGACGCGGACGGGCTGAAGGAGTCCGCACCGCCCGACTACCTGTCCACCTTCGCCCTGGACGTGGACACCGCCTCGTACGGATACGCGCGCCGCACCCTGGCCGACGGCAGCCTGCCGAGTCCGGAGACCGTACGGCCGGAGGAGTTCGTCAACAGCTTCCGCCAGGGCTACCACCGCCCGGACGGCAACGGCTTCACGGTCTCCGTCGACGGGGCGCGGGCCGGTGGCGAGGCCGGTGACTGGTCGCTGGTACGGGTCGGCCTGGCGACCAAGGCGGCGCCGAGCAGCGCCGAACGCCCGCCCGCCGCCCTCACCTTCGTCGTCGACATCTCCGGATCGATGGCCTCCTCCGACCGCCTCGGCCTGGTGAAGACCTCGCTCGGCATCCTGACCGACGAACTGCGCGACGACGACTCGGTCTCCCTGGTCACCTTCAGCGACGAGGCGAGGACCGTGCTGCCGATGACCCGGCTGAGGGACCACCGCGGCAGGATCCACGACGCGGTCGACTCCATGGAGGCCACCGACTCCACCAATGTGGAGGCAGGCGTCCGGCGCGGTTACGAGGAGGCGGTCGACGGCCACCGCAAGGGCGCCAACAACCGTGTCGTCCTCCTCTCCGACGCGCTCGCCAACACCGGCGCGACCGACGCCGACGCGATCCTCGAACGGATCGGCTCCGCCCGCCGCGAGTACGGCATCACGCTCTTCGGAGTCGGCGTCGGCAGCGACTACGGCGACGCCCTGATGGAACGGCTCACCAACAAGGGCGACGGCCACACCACGTACATCGCCGACGAGGAGCAGGCCCGCAAGGTCTTCGTCGACCAGCTGCCCGCACACGTCGAACTGACCGCTCGCGACGCCAAGGCGCAGGTCGCCTTCGACCCCAAGACCGTCGAGAAGTTCAAGCTCATCGGTTACGAGGACCGCAAGGTCGCCGACGACGACTTCCGTAACGACAGCGTCGACGGCGGCGAGATCGGCCCCGGTCACACCGTGACGGCCCTCTACGCGGTCCGCCTGCGGGAGGGTGCGTCGGGCCATGTGGCCACCGCGACCGTGCGCTGGCTGGACCCCAAGTCCCGGGCGGCGCACGAGAAGACGGGCTCGGTCGAGACGGGGGAGATCGACGGCAAGCTCTGGGGCGGCGACAGCACCCGGCTCCAAGTGGCGGCGGTCGCGGCCTACTTCGCCGACAACCTGCGCGGCGGCGGGCTTCCGGGAGCCCCCTCGCTCACCGAGCTCGCCTCCAGGGCGAAGGAGCTGGCCAACCTCACGGAGGACGACTCGGTGGAGAAGCTGGCCACTGCCATCGGCCGGGCGGACCAGCTCAAGGGCGGCCACGAGGACACCGGAACCCGGACCGGAGAGGGCGAAATGGACTGACCGGGACCGGCCGCGGGCAGCCGGTCCCACAGCTCAGCGAAATCGCGCTGTGCGACCGGTCCTGCCGCGCCATGATGAGCCCATGACCTCTCTGTTCTCGACTCTCGCCGTGATCACGACCGGCCTCTACGCCGGCTTCATGCTCACGTTCCTGATTGCGGTGATGCCCGGCCTGGCCGCGCTGCCGGACGACGGGTTCACCGCGGCGATGCGCCGGTTCAACGAGAAGGTCCCGGGGCCCGCGTTCCTGGTCCTCTTCATCGGAGTGATCGCCTTCCCCGCCGTCACGGTGTTCACGGAGCTCGACGAGAAGCGGTGGCCGCTGGTGGCCGTGGCGATGGCCTGCGCCGTCGTGTCCCACCTGGTCACGATCGGCGGCAACATCCCGCTCAACAAGGCGCTCGCCGAAGCCGAGGGCGGTGACGACAGCGCGGCCCGCAAGGCGTTCGAGGGTCCGTGGAACGGCTTCCACCGCTTCCGTACCGCACTCTCGCTCGCCGCCTTCGTCCTGCTGGCCGCCGCCGTTCTCTGACCGCAGGGCGTCTCACGCCCGCCGTTCTCTGACCGCAGCGTGTCTCACGCCAGATGGAACACCTCCACCAGCGGCACCATCGCCTCGTCCGCCGCCTCCGGCTGCTCGAAGAACTCCGCCATGTCGCGCTGCCACCGCTCGTTCACCTCGGTGGCCGCCATCGCCTCGCGGGCCGCGTCGAAGTCCTCCGTCTCCAGATAGCCGACGAGCAGCCCGTCCTCGCGCAGGAAGAGCGAGTAGTTGTGCCAGCCCGCCGCGGTGAGCGCGGCGAGCATGTCCGGCCAGACCGCCGCATGGCGCTCGCGGTACTCGCCGATCCGGTCCTTGCGTACGTTCAGCAGAAAACAGACGCGCTGCATGCCCTGGTCTCCCGTGTCCCCTCGGAACCGACTGCGCGGAAGCCGATGTCAGCATCCGATGTCGGAGTCTTGATGTCGGAGTTTTGATGTCGGAAGTCGAACTGGCCGACGCCCCCTGTCGAACACGGTCGTCATGAAAGGTTTCAATCAAGGTTCTCGGAAGCTAGACGGGGAGTGCGGGTGCAGTCAATGGGCGGGTGCGGGGAAGTCGTTGTGGTCGGCTACTGGTGGCGCATCAGGTGGGCGTTGAGCGTCTGAAGGTATTGCCAGGCGCTGGGATCGGTGCCGTCGCCGAGGTCGTAGTGCAGGGCGGGGCGCGCTGCGGGGCCGAGAGGCGATGGGCGCGGGTGACGGATGGATTCGGCGCGGGTGCGGCCGATGGCGCGTACGGCGCCGGGGCCGAGGGTGAAGGAGCAGGGAACCGGGGACGGTTCGTGGTGGGGCGGTGTGGTCAGGTCGGCGCGGGCCGGGCGCAGGTACGTGAGCATCGAGGTGAGGTTGTGCCGCGTGGCGAGCGTCTCGGCCAGCTCGGGCAGGGCGTCGAGGGGCGGGGTGCGGCCGGCGGTGTGGCCGACGGCGAAGGTGATGTGCTCCTCGACGCCGGCCGGGGTGCGGATGATTCGACAGGTGGCGATCGCCGGACTGTCCGGGGCTCCGACGACGACCAGCCAGGTGGGTGCCGCCTTCCTGGCGCGGGCGCGGGCCAGTTCGGTGAGTTGTCTCGTTGACCAGGGGAGGCTGACAGGCTCGGCGGTGGACCATCCGGCGGGCGGGGCACCGGTGAGAGCCTGCCAGACAGCTTCAATGGCACTGCCGAGGAGGAGACCGTCGGCGGCAGGGTGGGTGTTGCGGATGGAGAGGTGGAGTTGCTGGTCTCCCGAGGCGTCTGCACCGGATCGGAACACGTCCGCGATCGCAGGCGGTTGCCCTGTCTCGGACACCGGGGCGAATCGGCCGTCGTGCCAATGGAGGATCGCGCCGGTGAGGCCGTCGTAGTAGCCGCAGCCGGGGTCGTGGACGACCCAGCGGGCGGGAACGTTGATCAGCAAACTGCGCATGGGCATGGTCAGCCGGGTGCCGGGCGGGGTGATGATCTGCAGTTCGCGCCCCGACGGAATGGTGGTCCGCAGCAGGTCGGTGAGCCAAGTGGTGGCCGCGACGACGGGACGGTCCTGGAGGAGTACAGCGGCCCGGGAGGTGAGGACGTCGACTGCAAGCTGGTCGTCAGGGGCACGCCGGTCGTCGACGGAACCGACCCCAGGTGCGGAGGGAACGGTGACGACGCCCGTGTGCGCTGAATCGGCCGGCCAGGTGGACCCGCCCAACAGCGTCGTCAGCCGTCCGGCTATCGACCCGGCCAGCCGCCCGGCTTCCGCGACCGCTGTACCCGCCCTTGCCTCGGTCCACCACACGGGGGACTCGACGTCTGCCTCTGCTCCCAGCAAGCGGCCTACCTCGCCCGGAACTTGCACGAAAACCGGCACATCAACGACCGCCACGGGCTCGTTGTGCTGCGTACGCAGCTGGATGACAGCACCCTCGGCGCTGCTGCTCACCCGAAGGTCGGGGCCGCCGGCGTACAGCCCGGCGAGCACGCTGCGGGCGTCAGGCATGGTCGGGGTGAGGGCGATGGCGTCCTGTGTCATGGCAGCCTTTCGGTCGGGAAGCCGGGCGTAGCGGTGATTCCTTCCTTCGGCGGAGTGCAGGGCGATGGACTGTTTCCCCCCGACACGAGTGGTCTTGCCCGTCTCCCTCCGCGCGACTGTTGCCCCTGTTCCAGCCGTCAGAGCCAGCTAGTGAGGTCGGGGCCCAAGCCGTCGTCGTACGCGTCGGGCGTTGCGAGTCCATCGAGTGTGGCGGTGCCGAAGTAGGTTGGCTCGCCCAGTTCGGGCGCCATGTCGAACAGGCTGCTGAGTCCCTGCAGCGCGGCCGTTAGGCGAGGGGCGTTGTACTGGTGAAGCGCCGGATGCGGGTGCCCAGAAAAGTCGTACTTGCCCCAAATGTCATGATGTACGGACAATTCTGCAGAGAGGCCGACGGGAGCCGGGGAAACAGTCAAGTTAATCAGGTTCATCTCTTCTTGAGATTTCCCAGCTGCATCAATCCATGTCCCTGTTCCCCTGATGTGAATGTGCCCGATTTCCGAAGCGGGGAACGCGGTGGGCCGACTGCCGAGCACACGTCCGGGAAGGCTTGGGCTGCTCAGCGGCTCGGTGACCTCGAGGCTGGTCGTGATGCCGGTGGTGCCGATACCCAAGACATGCCATCGGTATTCGAGTTTGACGGGAGTGAGAAGGTCAAGTCGGTCAAGTACCTCGGTCATCTGTGCTGCTGTCGAGAGGGCCGACTCCAGCCCGGCAGGAGCGATATCGTAAAGGTCCCAGAACCAGGAACCGCATTCCCGCGGTGCTCGTATCAGTTTCGACATGAATTTCCTTAAGGGAAAGTGGGTCCGTTCGGTGGGACTGTCAGTGATCCATCGGTGAAGCGAAGGAGGAAGGTTCCTCCCATTGTTTCCGCCCGGTATTCCGCTTCTCTGAACATCCGGGGTGTGAGGCTCCCCATCGGCTGATGAACGTCCAGGATAGCGACCCGGTGGCCGACCCCATGGTGGTCCAGCTGCAGAGCGGACTTCTCGGCGGCGCGCTTAATACCCTTGATGGTGTCAACATCCTTGAGTTGGTAGCCGTAGTCGATGGAACCATCGGGATGCCGTGTGTAGACATCGAGATCGAATGTATTTGTGTCCAGTTCCACGCCTACCCGGGTGATCCCCTGAGCCTGGAGGTCGGTAGCAACTCTCATGGCCATGTAGGCAGCGGGAACCATGCCTTTCGGGTCCGACTTGCTCGGCGCTTTCTTGCACATGTCGAGCAGCTTGTTGTAGCCCTCCACGTCCCGCAGATGCCCCCGCGAAAGCATCTCTGCGGCCCCGGCCCCGTACGGGTCCTTGCGCAGGGAGCGAAGCACTGATGCCTGCTCGCGAGCGTCCATCCTGGCCCGATCGAGTTCAGCGACGAGCCCGGCCTCCTGGTCCGGTCGCATGCGGCCTGTAAAGGACTGTGCGGAGTCGTCGGAATTCTTCGCATACTTTGACGGATCAATGTCAAGAGGTCCGTCCGGAGCGCCGCTGTGCGAGGGCGGTTCCTGGCCAGGTGTTGACGAATTCTCATGGGTGCTCAGGCCATGTCCGCCATGTGGGAGATCGGCGGAGGACCCTTTGGGCGGCAGAGCGTCGGAGCCCCCAGCGGGCCTGCCCTCCGCCGGGCCGTGAACGCCTTCGGGTGGGTGGCCGGGGCTGACCGGGCGCGTCTCCCCGGCCCCGCTGTCGGTCGCATCGCGCGCTGACGACGGGTGGGCGTGTTCGCCGTCACGGCCACTGTGCGCCGTCTCGTGACTGGCTCGGGGCGGCAGCATGTCGCCGCTGCGTCCGGGTGCCTCGGGGGCATGCGCGCCGGCCCCCACCAGTTCGTGCTGCCGGGAGGCCGCGATCGATGACGGAAGGTCGGCTGCTGCCGGCTCCCGGAGCGGTGGCGTGGTGTCGGGCACGCCTCGTCTGCCGGGAATGAACTGGCCGTCCGCGATGCTGAGCTGGGAGCCGTCGGGGTACTCGATGAAGCTGTGCGTGGCGCTCGCCGCCGTGCCGGCGTCGGTGGCCGCGCGGACTCCGGCGGTGAGGTCGGCGACCCGGGGCAGGGCGCGAGCGGCGACACCGACTGTTTTGGCCGCTGCGCCGATCGGGTCCAGAACCTCACCGGCCTTGGCCATGGCGCCGGCCACACGTGAGGCCATGCCCGCCTTTCCGGCCGCCGATCCGGCCTTCGAAGCCGCGCCCAAGGGGCCGGCGCCCAGGGTGAGGCCGTTGAAGATGACCGTGCCCAGCGCCTTGCCGGGGTTGGTGGACCAGTCGTCCCAGCCCACGAACGCCTTGCCGAACTCCTTCGCGTACGGCTTGCTGTCGTCCATCAGTTTCTTGTTGAGCGGGTTGAGGTCCTTGCGGTCGCCGTGCGGGTCGAGGAGGTAGCCCTCGGCACCGACGATCACCCGCAGCAGGCCCTCGCGGGCGGTTCCGCCCTCTTCGCCCGTGCTGAAGAGGTCGACCAGCCCCTCGACCGAACCGGCGGCGTTGTCCCACAGGCTGACGCCGACCTGCTCCAGGTGGTAGTCGATGCCGAACGGCAGGACCTCGTGGTGCGCCGGGCTGCCCCAGGGAAGGGAATCGGCCTCGCCCAGCTGATCCGCGCTGAACCCGTAGGCGTTCTTCTGCCCGGGGCTTCCGTCGTTGATGTGCCACTGGGTGCCGTTCACCGACGCGGTGATCTTGTCGGCGCAGGTCACCTCGGCTTGCTGGAACGCGGCGACCGCTGTGTTCACCCCGTCCCACAACGCCTGATGCTCGGCGACCTTGTCCGCGTCCTTCTGCCAGTTCCCGAACGGACCGTCGTGGTCCTTGACCGACTCCACGAACACCGAGGCTTGCCAGCGCAGCATTTCCAACTGCTTGATGATCTCGACGACCTCGACCGCGTACGTCTCCAACGCACCGGCCACGGTCAGCAGCCGGACTGCGAAGTTGTCGGAGGTGTCCTGTACCGCCTGCGTGGTCGCAAACAGCTGCCCTGCCTCAGGTGCTTTGTACGAAGCGCTCAGGTGTTGGAAGCGGGTATGGACATCGCTGCCGTTCTCACTGATCGCCGTCGCCGCCTGCCGCAGGGCGATGATCTCCCTGCCCAGGGCATTCAGGTCCCCGGTGAAGACAGGAATCTTCTCCGGGCTGATCACCCCTCGCCTGCCTTCTTCCGCGCCGCCTCGAGAAACGCCGTCACGTCAGGTGGCAATGTCGCCTGGCGCTGCGCGTTCCACGCCTGCTCCAGGTCCCCGGCAAGGTATGCATTCGTCGCCTCGATGGCACCGTTGGCCGAGTTCCCGGCTCGCAACGGCAGGAACGCCACGTCCACCTCGGTCCCTTCGACGAACTGCCCCAACGCAGCCGCCACCAACCCGGCTGCCCGGCCCTTGCTTCCGCCGCTCTCTGCGCCGAACGCCAGCGTGCCCGTTGACTCCATCGCCCCCTGGACGCCCGTCCCGTACAGCCGGATACCGGCGTTCATGCTGTCGGTGGCCTCCCTCACCTGGGAGATCACTGCCTGTACGCCGGAAGGCCCGATGTCCCACCCCGTCATGCCGTACCCCCGTGTGCATCCCCCGGCAGACGCGTTCCTGCCCATGTCCATGGATGCTGCATGGATAGCAGTTTCGCGATTGCACTAGCAATGCACTTTCGGCCAACACTGTGTCCACCTGCTGCAATGCCTCATTTGCGCCGTGTGTGTAAACCTCCCGGTGCTACGCAGAACGGGCATCACGGCACCCGGCGCGGGATCGTCGGAGTGCCCCTGCCTGCGGCCGTCCGGCCTTACGTCATCACTACGCCGAGCCCGTTAGCGTGCCTCCGGCACGACAAAAAGGCCCTCCCGGAGGAGGGCCTGGTGTCGGCTGGGCTGAAGCGCCCCCGGCAGGACTCGAACCTGCGGCCAAGCGCTTAGAAGGCGCCTGCTCTATCCACTGAGCTACGGGGGCCGGGGTGGTGACCTCGGTGGCCTGGAGTCCTGGGACCCGGGTGGTCCGTGACCTTGCCGGGACAAGGATAGGGCTCCGATTTGCTCGACTCGGTTCCTTCACCTGCGTGCCACTATGTGCAGGTTCGGTGAAGCGAGACGATAATCGCAGGTGGGTGCGATTCGTGCACCGCTTTTGACGCCTCACGCCCCGGGTGTTGTGCAGTCGTTATGCCTGCGCCCCACTCGTCCCCTCTGTCCGGACGGGGGAACCGGCGCGCAGAGGTGGCTATACGCTTCAAAAAGGCGCCAAAATTGGGCATTCTTCGCATGTGGTGACCTTGGACGTACGGCCTCAGCTCATCGACGCACTTTCCGCCCTGCGCGACCGTGTCGCTGCCGTGCGTCTTCCACTCCCGCTCCCAGGGGCTCCACGTGCCCGGCAGACCAGGATCGAGCTGCTCGCCCAGCTCGATGACTACCTGCTGCCCAGGCTCAAGGATCCCGAAGCGCCGCTGCTCGCCGTCATCGGCGGATCCACCGGTGCCGGCAAGTCGACGCTCGTCAACTCCCTCGTGGGACGCCGGGTCAGTGAGGCCGGGGTGCTCCGGCCGACGACGCGGACTCCGGTGCTCGTCTGCCATCCGGATGATCATCACTGGTTCTCCGGGGTCCGGGTGCTGCCGCAGCTCACCCGCGTCTGGCTGCCGCCCGAGGAGTCCGCCGACCCCGGTCAGTGCGACAACCTCGACGGACTCGACGGGAGCGCGGCCGAGGAAGGGACCGCGCTGCGCGTCGAGACCGCCACCGGGCTGCCGCGCGGACTGGCCCTGCTGGACGCCCCCGACATCGACTCCCTCGTCGTGCGCAACCGCGTACTGGCGGCCGAACTCATCTGCGCGGCGGACGTCTGGGTCATGGTGACCACCGCCTCCCGGTACGCCGACGCGGTCCCGTGGCATCTGCTGCGTACCGCCAAGGAGTACGACGCCTCGCTCGTCACCGTCCTGGACCGGGTGCCGCACCAGGTGATCGCCGAGGTGTCGCGGCAGTACGGCGCCCTGCTCACCAAGGCCGGTCTCGGCGAGGTGCCGCGCTTCACCATCCCCGAGCTCCCCGAATCGGCGGGCGGCGGCAGCGGACTGCTGCCCACTACGGCGGTCGCCCCGCTGCGTGCCTGGCTCACCCATCGCGCACAGGATCCGGCGGCCCGTCAGCAGGCCGTCGGACGCACGGCTGCCGGGGTCATCGATTCCCTCGACGTACGGATGCCGGCGCTCGCCGGGGCCGTCGCGGCGCAGTACGCCGCCGCCGTCCGGCTGACCGGTGTGGTCGAGGACGCGTACGGGAAGGAGGGCGCACGCGTCCGGCGGCGCCTGCAGAACGGCGGCGCTCTCGCCGGGGACGCCCGGACCCGCTGGCGCGGCTACCCGCTGTACAGCACCTCCGAGGAAGTCCTCGAAGCGCTCGTGGAGAGCCTCGCCGCACTCCTGGAGTGCGCGGTGGCCGCCGCCGACGAACAGATCCGGACGACCTGGCGGCGGGAGCCCGCAGCCGCGGTGTTCGGCTTCGAGGCGGCCGACCGGGAATCCGGCGGATGGGGCCCCGCCGAGGACATCCGGGGCCGGATCGCGATGACCGTACGCCGGTGGCGCCGGGTCCTGGAGGAGCTGGCCGAGGAGGAGCTGCGCCTCATGGAGCGCAACACCGCACCCGACGCCGAGACCGTCGCCGCCCTGCTGGCCGCCGCCCTGCTCGGCGGCCGCCGGGCCCGTACCGCCGGTGAACAGCTCGCCGAACGCATCGGGGTCCAGGGCGCGCTGCGCCTGCGCGACAAAGGCGGGGCCCTGCTCACCACCTATCTCGACCAGGTACTGGGCGGTGAACGCGACCGGCGGCTCGCCCCGCTGGACGCGCTCGACGTGGCCCCCGAACCGCAGGCCGAACTGATCGCCGCGCTGTCCGTACTGCAGAAGGAGAGGTGGCAGCGATGACTGCCGTCACTGACGAAGGACAGGGTCCGGGCCGGGGGGAAGGCCGTCGGGCGGACGCGGACCGGAGCCCGGACGGGCGAGCCGCCCCCGGCGACGGCCTCCGGCCGGACCGGGGCTGGGACGACGGGCTCATCGCCCGCCGTGCCGCAGCCGCCGCCGGCGGGGCCGCACCCGGCGTCCTCCCGGCAGCCGTCCCGGAGGACGACGTACGGCCCCAGGTCGAGGCGTACGTGCCCTCCGGAAACCCGCTCCGCCCCCGCCTGGACGCGCTGCGCGAACTCGTCGGACTCTCCAGGGCCCGGCTCGACGGCGCCGCCCTCGCCGAGGCGGGCCGGGTGCTCGACGAGGCCGCTGCCCGCCAGCGGCTCTCCTCCCGGCACACCGTCGTCGCCATCGCCGGAGCCAGCGGCAGCGGCAAGTCCACCCTCTTCAACGCGCTCGCCGGCGCGCAGATCTCCGACACCGGACTGCGCAGACCCACCACCGCCGCGCCCCTCGCCTGCTCCTGGACCGACGGAGCCGCGGGGCTGCTGGACCGGCTGGCCGTACCCGGACGGCTCAGGCGCAGGCCGCAGCCGAGCGGTACCGCGGCCGACGAGGCGCTCCAGGGCCTCGTCCTGGTCGATCTGCCCGACCACGACTCGGCGGCGGCCGGACACCGTGACCAGGTGGACCGGGTGCTGGCGCTGGTCGACGCGGTGATCTGGGTCGTGGACCCGGAGAAGTACGCCGACGCGGCGCTGCACGAACGCTATCTGCGGCCGCTCGCCGGACACGCCGAGGTCACCTTCGTGGTCCTCAACCAGATCGACCGGCTGCCCGGTGACGCGGCCGACCAGGTCCTGGACGATCTGCGCCGGCTGCTCGACGAGGACGGCATGGCCCTCGGCGAACACGGCGAACCCGGCGCCACGGTCCTGTCCCTGTCCGCGCTCACCGGCGACGGGGTGGGCGAACTGCGCGAACTGCTCGGCCGGTTCGTCCAGGACCGCACGGCGGCCACCCGCCGGCTCTCCGCCGATGTGGACGCCGCCGCGGCCCGACTCCGTCCGGTGTACGTCGCCGAGGGGCGGCCGGGACTGGGGGAGGGGGCCCGTGAGGAGTTCGCGGACCGGCTGGCCGAGGCCGTCGGCGCAGCCGCCGCCGGGCAGGCCGCCGAGCGCGAATGGCGCCGCAACGCCGGACGGGCGTGCGGCACGCCGTGGCTGCGGCTGTGGCGCTGGTACGAGTCCACCCGGCAGCCGGGCGGCCTGGACCGGGCAGCGCTCACCGCGCCGCCCGAGGACCACCTCACCGCGCGCCAGGTGGTCGAACAGGCGGTACGCACAGTGGCGGACGACGCCGCCGACGGGCTGCCCGGACCATGGGCCCAGGCGGTGCGCGAGGCCGCGGTGCACGGGGCGCAGGGGCTGCCCGAGGCGCTCGACGAACTGGCCGGACGGGCCGGAGGGGACGGCGGCGCCGGGGGAGCGGAACCGGACAGCGGTGCGGCCGCTGCGCCGGGCGTCCGGGGCTCGGGCGCGACGCACCCCGGCCGTGGCAACGGGAAGCCGCCGCGGCCCGCCTGGTGGCCCGCGGCCGTACTGGCGCAGGTGGCGATGACGCTGCTGCAGATCTTCGGCGGACTGTGGCTGGCCGGCCAGATCATCGGCGTACTGCAGCCGGGACTGCTGGCGCCTGCGCTGGTGATGCTGGCGGGGATCATCGGCGGTCCCCTGGTGGAGTGGTCGTGCGCGGCGGCCGCCCGCGGGCCTGCGCGCCGGTACGGCCAGGAGGCCGAGCGGCGGCTGCGCGAGGCGGCGGCGGCCTGCGGACGGGCCAGGGTGCTCGATCCGGTGTCGGCCGAGCTGGTGCGCTACCGCGAGGTGCGGGAGCGGTACGTGGCGGTGACGGAGTTCTCCACAACGGGCCGTTAGTCCACAGGCCGCGGCAGGAATTCCGCCTCCCCTTCAGCATGGGATCAGTGACCGGACGCAAGGGTGCGGTCACTGATCCCATGCTGAAGGGGAGGCGGAGTCATGAACGAGACCTTGGTGACGCTGGTGGGCAACGCGGCGACCGCTGTGGAGTTCCGGGAGACCGCGGCCGGGGGGATGGCGCGCTTCCGGTTCGCGGTGACGCCGCGGCGCTGGGACCGGGAGAAACAGCTCTGGACCGACGGACACACGAGCTTCTACACCGTGTGGGCGTGGCGCACGCTGGCGTCGAACCTGTCGGGTTCCGTCGCCGTGGGTGAACCACTGGTCGTGCATGGCAGGTTGAAGGTGCGCGAGGAGGAACGGGAGGGGCAACGGCGGACGTTCGTGGACATCGAGGCGGTGGCCGTGGGCCACGACCTGACACGGGGGACGTCGGCGTTCCGGCGGGTGGTCAGGGGAGAGCCGGGACTGATGTCCAGGACCGGCGGTCCTGGCACCGCCGAGCCGGACCGGTGGGCGGTGCGGGAGGCGCAGGAGCCGGACGCGGGGGAGGCGGGGCAGGCGGGGCAGGCGGGACCGGTCCGGCCCGAGGGCCCGGCTGACCTGGCGGTTTCTGCGCGACGGGCCCGACGGGTGGAGCCGGCCGACGTCCCGGCGCGCCCCGCCGGAAGGCGCCGGACGGTACGTCAGAAACCCGCCTCCGACCTGGTGCCGTCGCCATGACGCGCCTCAGCCGGCCGACCGTGGCGCACTCGTGGGCAAGGCGTTACCCGGGATAACGATTCCGATTCGGAATGCTTATCCGATGGCATGACGGGGGACTGTGCATCGCTTCGTCCTTAGGATTCCCCAGTACTCACAGGGCACTTGAGTCGGCTTGGCGGGACATTCCCCACACGCGTACCGGGCGCGAGGGTCCCGCCCGGAGGGGAATTCTGTGTTTTCAGCTTCTTCAGCGACCGCCTCGTCATCCACGACGACGGCCAACCCCCGACGGAGCCGGGGCGTATCCCGCCTGGCCGCTTCGGTGGTGGCGTCCGGTCTGGTCATGGCCGGGGCCCTCGTCGGCACGGGCAGCGCGGTGGCCGACGAGCCGCCTCAGCACCAGGGCGGCGCGACAGCGGTCCTGGACGGGCTGAAGACCTTCGACGCGGCAGTGCTGCACACCGACGGCAAGGACCAGAAGCTGCCCGCCGGGCTCTTCGAGATGACCGTCGAGGGCGGCGGCAAGCTCAAGACGTACTGCATAGACATCCACAACCCCACCCAGGACCAGGCGAAGTACCTGGAGACCCCCTGGAACCAGACGTCGCTCGGCGCAAACAAGAACGCCGGCCGGATCCGCTGGATCCTGGAGCACTCCTACCCCCAGATCGACGACCTCTCGGAACTCGCGGAGAAGGCCGGCACCGGGCCGCTCACCGAGCGGACCGCGGCAGCCGGCACCCAGGTCGCCATCTGGCGCTACTCGGACAACGCCGACGTCAACGCGTCCGACGCCCAGGCCGAGAAGCTCGCCGACTGGCTGGAGAAGACCGCCACCGACACCGCCGAGCCCAAGGCGTCGCTCGCCCTGGACCCGGCCGCGGTGTCCGGCCGGTCCGGTGAGCGGCTCGGCCCGGTCACCGTCCGCACCAACGCCGGGCAGGTCTCCGTGAGCCCGCCCGCCGACTCCGCCAGCGGCATCGAGATCACCGACAAGAAGGGCAAGGCCGTCACCACGGCCACCGACGGCTCCGAGCTCTACTTCGACGTCCCGGCCGGCGCGGCGGACGGCTCCGCGTCCCTGACCGTCCAGGCCACCACCTCGGTTCCCGTCGGCCGGGCCTTCGCCGGCGTCACCAAGAGCCAGACCCAGATCCTGGCCGGCTCCAGCGAGTCCACGGTCTCCGCGAGCGCCACCGCGACCTGGGCCAAGAAGGGCGCGATGCCGGCGGTCACCGCGAAGAAGAACTGCGCCAAGGACGGCGTCGACGTCACCGCGAGCAACAAGGGCGACGAGGCGTTCACCTTCGAACTGGCCGGCAAGGAGCACACCGTCGAGGCCGGGAAGTCCGTGACGGTGACCGTGCCGGTCGCCGAGGACCAGGCGTACGACTTCACGATCACCGGTCCCGGCGGGTTCAGCCGCACATTCAAGGGCGTGCTGGACTGCATGACCACCGGAACCGGCACCAGCACCGGCGGCCTCGACACGCAGACCGCCGAGCAGCCCACCACGACGACCGCCACGGCCGGCGGCAGCACGACCGGGGTCCAGGGCGACCTGGCCGAGACGGGCAGCTCCAACGCCACCCCGGTGATCGCGGGCGTCGCGATCGGCCTGGTCGTCATCGGCGGCGGCGTGGTCTTCCTCCTCCGCCGGCGCAAGGGCCAGTCCGCAGGCGAGTAACGAGCACACCAAGGCCCGGCCGCCACACCCTGATCACGGCCCCGGTACGGCTTCGGCCGGCCGGGGCCGTGGCGTACCCGCCCTTGGTGTTCGCGAGTGGGACCGTGGCCCGCTCGGGACGAGGCCGCTATGAGCCGGGCGGAGGACGACCGCTTGGGCCGAGCCCCACCCCCAGATCCGCCCGCATGGCATTGCGCATGCGGCGAGCGCAAGTGTGGTGCTGCCCATGGTGTCCCCCAGCGGACGGCCCGGCCTTCCGGTGCCATCCTGCCGGGGTCATGGCTGCGGCGTGGCCTTCCCGGCATTCGCCTCGTCCCTGCCCGAGTGAGGTCGTCCGACCCACCGGGTCAGGGGCCGTTCCTCTGTGGTGGGCGTGGGATTCGAACCCACGTCGACTCACACCATGACCGTTCTCAAGACCGCTGACGGGCTGACTCGCCATGGAGACCCCGTTGGCCCTCACCGGCGTCCGTCGAGCGCCGGCCGCGAGTTGGGATCAGGGGCGCTCGAAGTACTGGAGCACCCCTCCGACGGAGAAACACAGTGCTCCCGTGAGTGTGCCCCAGTTGGCAATGTCGACGTTCACGACGCTTCCCGTGGCGGGGCGGGTGAAGTCGGCCAGTGCCGCGCCAAGGAAGAGCACGGACCCGAGCTGATTGACGGCAACGATCCACCAGCCGAGATCGCGGGCTCGGATGCCCGGACGGCCGTGACAGACCTCGACCAGAGCAAGGTGCCCCGAAACGAGGAACAGTGCGCACCCGACCATGTCGGGGGCCCAGATCAGTCTGTTCGCCTGCTGCGCCGAAAGCCCCTGCAACAAGGAACTCAGCAGGTTGATGCCGAACACGAGCGTTCCCACGAATAGCAGGAAGGTACTGAGCCAGTCGATGCGACCGGGCTCGTAGCTCCACCATCTCCAGCGCCGAGCGGCAAGCGCCCCGACTTCGTTGTCCTGGCGAGGAGCGTTGACCGCTTGGAGAAGCGACACATACCCGCCCGTGTTGAAGAACAGGCCGCCGACGAAGTAGATCCAGGCCCCCGTCACGTCGCCTGGGCCGAACTGCGCCACCGCGGCCCCTGAGGCGAATAAGCCCCCACCCACCGCGAACGCACCCGCCGCCATGGCATTCAGCCTGCGGAGACGACTGACCGACGCGCTGTCCGCTCTTCGGGAGCGGGGCTGCGAATCGCCCGCTGCCCGCACGGTGAGCAGGCCGCGCTTGCGCGCCCGCCGCGACTCCCAGACCGCGGTGCCTCCGTCGCCGAGGCGCCAGGTCAGCCGCGTCGTGAACGGCCCCGCACCCTCGGCGGTCCTCTCGATTCGGCTCACCGCTCGACCCTAGCCTTTTGGTGGCTGAATGCCCGTATATGGCTCGAAGCTGGTTGGTGGGTGGGATAGGGCTGCTCGCGCCGGTCTCCGAGCGGGTTCTTCGGGATTCCCTGGGCCGTGCGAGGGTGCTCGCCAGCGATCGACGGCGACAGCCAGTGACGAATCACCGACAAGCCTGAGCTGGCGTAGGCCCAGGTCACGGTCACCAGCCGATACGGGTTTCCGTCAGGAGGTAGCCGTCAGGCAAGATGGGGTGTATCTGCCCACTCATCGATTGCCGGACGGTTTCTCTTGGCTGAGTACATCTACACGATGCGCAAGACACGCAAGGCGCACGGCGACAAGGTCATCCTTGACGACGTGACGCTGAGCTTCCTGCCCGGCGCGAAGATCGGTGTGGTGGGTCCCAACGGTGCCGGTAAGTCCACGGTGCTGAAGATCATGGCGGGTCTGGAGCAGCCGTCCAACGGTGACGCCTTCCTGTCGCCCGGGTTCAGCGTCGGCATCCTCATGCAGGAGCCCAAGCTCGACGAAGCGAAGACCGTACTGGAGAACGTCCAGGACGGTGCCGCCGAGATCATGGGCAAGCTCAAGCGGTTCAACGAGGTCGCCGAGCTCATGGCGACCGACTACTCCGACGCGCTCATGGACGAGATGGGCAAGCTCCAGGAGGACCTGGACCACGCCAACGCGTGGGACCTGGACGCTCAGCTGGAGCAGGCCATGGACGCCCTGGGCTGCCCGCCCGGCGACTGGGCCGTCACCAACCTCTCCGGTGGTGAGAAGCGCCGCGTCGCGCTCTGCAAGCTGCTCATCGAGGCCCCGGACCTGCTCCTGCTCGACGAGCCCACCAACCACCTCGACGCCGAGTCGGTGAACTGGCTGGAGCAGCACCTCTCGAAGTACGCGGGCGCCGTGGTCGCCGTCACCCACGACCGGTACTTCCTGAACAACGTCGCCGAGTGGATCCTCGAGCTCGACCGCGGCCGCGCCATCCCGTACGAGGGCAACTACTCCACGTACCTCGAGAAGAAGGCCACCCGCCTCAAGGTCGAGGGCCGCAAGGACGAGAAGCGGCAGAAGCGGCTCAAGGAAGAGCTGGAGTGGGTGCGGTCGAACGCCAAGGGGCGCCAGACCAAGTCCAAGGCGCGTCTCGCCCGGTACGAGGAGATGGCGGCCGAGGCGGACAAGATGCGGAAGCTGGACTTCGAGGAGATCCAGATTCCGCCGGGCCCGCGGCTCGGTTCCATCGTCGTCGAGGTCGAGAACCTCTCGAAGGCCTTCGGCGACAAGGTCCTCATCGACGACCTGTCGTTCACGCTGCCGCGCAACGGCATCGTCGGCATCATCGGTCCGAACGGCGCGGGCAAGACCACGCTGTTCAAGATGATCCAGGGCCTGGAGACGCCGGACTCCGGCGCGATCAAGGTCGGCGACACGGTCAAGATCTCCTACGTCGACCAGTCCCGCGCCAACATCGACCCGAAGAAGACCCTCTGGGCCGTCGTCTCGGACGAGCTGGACTACATCAACGTCGGCCAGGTCGAGATGCCGTCGCGGGCGTACGTCTCCGCGTTCGGCTTCAAGGGCCCGGACCAGCAGAAGCCGGCCGGTGTGCTCTCCGGCGGTGAGCGCAACCGCCTCAACCTGGCGCTGACGCTCAAGGAGGGCGGCAACCTGCTGCTCCTCGACGAGCCCACCAACGACCTCGACGTCGAGACCCTCTCCTCGCTCGAGAACGCGCTGCTGGAGTTCCCCGGTGCGGCCGTGGTCATCTCCCACGACCGCTGGTTCCTGGACCGCGTCGCCACGCACATCCTGGCGTACGAGGGCGAGTCCAAGTGGTACTGGTTCGAGGGCAACTTCGAGTCGTACGAGAAGAACAAGGTCGAGCGTCTCGGCGCGGACGCGGCCCGTCCGCACCGTGCCACGTACAAGAAGCTCACGCGAGGCTGATCGTCTTGGCTCGTCACATCTACAGCTGCCCGCTGCGCTGGTCGGACATGGATGCCTTCGGCCACGTGAACAACGTGGTCTTCCTCCGCTATCTGGAGGAGGCGCGCATCGACTTCATGTTCCGGCTGGCGCCGGGGGACGGCTCGCCGTCCTTCTCGGGCGGCTCCGTCGTGGCCCGGCACGAGATCGACTACGTGCGCCCGCTGGTCCACCGGCACGCGCCGGTGACCGTCGAGTCGTGGGTCACGAAGATAGGTGCCGCCTCGCTCACGATCGCGTACGAGATCAAGGACCCGGACCAGGTGTACGTACGTGCGTCGACCGTGGTCGTCCCGTACAACCTGGCCGAGGAGCGGCCCCGGCGGATCTCCGCGGAGGAGAAGCTCTTCCTCCAGGAGTTCCTGGCCGAGGAGCCCGCCGCCGTATGACGGCACCTGTGCAGTCGCTGCTGTTCACCGACGCGAGGGAGGCCGCGGATCTCGCGGCCTTCCTCGGGCGGTTGCTCCATTACGACCGGGCCGCGGCCGTACGGCTGCAGGCCGGCGGCGGCGCGCTCGCCGTGTTCGGCAGGCCGCCGTCGTTCGAGGTCCTGGCGATCCGTGCGGTGCGGCTGGCGGACACGCATGACTTCGACGTGACCGTCTCCGCCGGCGAACTCCTCGAATCGCTCGAGGAGTCGACCGGCTCCGGTGCCGTTCCCGCACCGGTCACCGGGCCGCCGTGGACGGGTGTGCTGCCCCCGCGCGGTGGGTGGCAGGAGCTGCCGGGGCTGCCGGACCCCCTCTCCCTGCGCGCGGCGCTGACCGCCGCCGTGGCGGAGTTCCGGGCCCGTGACGAGGCCCTGCCCGAGGACCGGCGTACGCGGGCGGAGCGCGATCTCATCGGGCGTGACATCTGGTCGCGGACCGTCGACGGCACGGAGCTCCCGCTGCGCGCCGTGCACGCGGCGCAGTCCCTGGGCTTCCTCCGGGCCGCCCCCGACTTCCCCGTCGCCCTGCTCGCCGCGGGGGCCTGGCTGCGGCTGCGCACCCCGTTCGGCTCGATCGCCCTGCGGCGGGCGGGCGCGGGCGGCGCACTGGGGTCGCTCGGCGTCTCCGTAGGCGGTTAGGGCCTGGCCGGTAGGGCCCTCACCAGCGCATGCGGACGTCCTCGGCCCAGCCGAGCAGCCGTTCCACGGCGATCTCGGTGCCGTCGTCCGCGCGGATCCGTCCGTCGTAGTGGCCGAAGCACTGGTCGGTGCGGTTGGCGATCAGGCCGGCCTCGGTGCGTGCAGCCCGGTTGTGGAACGGGGTGAACGTCAGGTCCACCTGGTCGGACGACGGTGTACGGATGGTCCAGGGAGCGAGCGGGTCGGCCGTGGACCACTGCCAGTCCAGCTCCTCGCCGATCTTGGTGAGCCGGCCGTCCACGCAGAGCCCGTTCTCCGTGGAGCCGGTGCCCGCCGTCCAGCGGCCGCCGAACTGGAGGCCCACCGTGTGGCCGCCGGTGCGCCCTGAGGCGGCGCCCCAGTTCCAGTCGACCGTGCGCGGCCAGCGTCCGCGGCCGTGGTCCAGGACCGCCCAGGTGTCGCCCTCGTCGAACATCAGCACCTCCGTGCCGATCCTGACCCGGCCGGATGCGGGGAGCGCCGTGTGCTTGGAGGTGTACTGGAAGCGCTGTTCGCTCCAGGGCACCACGACGGAGAGCGATTCGTGCCCCGGTGGCCGGGCGACCAGGAGATCGACCTCCAGCGGCAGCAGGTCCGGGGTCAGGCAGCGGGCCCTCAGCCGGGTGCCGGCGTTCTCGTCGGTGATCTCGATACGCACCTTGCCGGCGGACGGCCGCTCGGGTCCGACCACCACGTCCCTGGAGCCCGGTGCGCCCGCGACGGTGTCGGGGAGCTCGACGCCGAAGCCGCCGGGGATGATCGCCGTACGCTCCGACTCCAGCCCGCCCGGCCCGTATTCGAGCAGATAGACGGTGTTCAGGGCGAGGAAGTCGAGGTCGCTGACGGTCAGCGCCACCAGGTGGGTGGGCGTCGTCACGCACCAGTACTCCCAGCGCTTCGTCCGGCCCCAGCCGCGCAGATTGGCGCGGTGAAGGGGCGTCCGGGACCAGCCGACAGCGGCCGGATTCAGGCTGCCGTCGGGCAGACAGAGGTCGACCGGCTCGGTGATCTCGCGTTCGGACGTCGTCATGCGCCCGATCCTAGAGTCTCTCGTTCGGATCGGGCCGTCCCCCCGGCGGCCCCGCTCACTCCGGCTTGGGGCCGTCCGGCCACACTCCGATGTGGTCCTGTTCCAGTTCCAGCATCACGCGGTGCTCCATGCCCAGCGCCTGCGTGTAGTCCGCGGGCAGTTGCAGCCGGCCCGCCCGGTCGAGCATCGCGTACTCGCGTGCCACCTGGGACTCCTGGCCCGTCGCCGCGTCGACCTCCGTGCGGCGCAGCACCTCGAAGGATGTGCGGCCGTCGCGGATGGCCACCGTGCGGTTGACCTCGTTGGCGACCGCCTGGTCGTGCGTCACGATCACGATCGTCGTGCCGAGCTCCTCGTTCGCGCGGCGGAAGGCGCCGAAGACCTGCTCGCCGGTGGCCGAGTCCAGCTCTCCGGTCGGCTCGTCGGCGAGCAGCACCGAGGGGGAGTTGGCCAGCGAGACCGCGATCGCCACGCGCTGCTGCTGGCCGCCCGACATCTGCTGCGGGCGCCGGTCGCGGCAGTCGGCCACTTCCAGCATCTTCAGCAACGACTCGGCGCGCGCGGTGCGTTCGCGGTTGCGGCCGCGGCCGCGCAGCTGCATCGGCAGGGTGACGTTCTGGATCGCGGTCAGATAGGGGAGCAGGTTGCGGGCGGTCTGCTGCCAGACGAAGCCGACGACATCCCGGCGGTAGCGCAGCCGTTCCTTCTGGCCCATGGACAGCAGATCGCAGCCCGCCACCTTCGCCGCCCCCGCCGTGGGCTCGTCGAGACCCGCCAGGATGTTCATCAGCGTCGACTTGCCGCTGCCGGACGCGCCGACCAGGGCCAGCAACTCGCCCTCGGTGACGAGGAGATCGAGGCCCTGGAGGGCCTGCACCTCCACCCCGTCGGTGGTGAAGATACGGACCAGCCGGTCGCAGGCGATCAGCGCGTCGTGCCCGTACGAGGGCCGGTCGCGGCGGGCGGTGGCCCGCTGTTCGAGCTCCGCCAGCGTGGATTGGGTCGACGGCGTGGTCATCGGGAGTCTCCTGCCCTGAGTTCGGTGATCGATCCGCGGCGCCCGGTCCACCAGGCCTGCACACCGGCCACGACGGCGGCGAGGACGATCACGCCCAGCGCCGGGAGGACCAGGGACCACGGGTCGGTCCGCAGCGGTGCGGTGTCCAGCAGGCCGGAGCCGGGACCGGTCGAGAGCGCGAGGCGCACCAGATCGATGCCCGGTGCGAGCAGCGCGATGGTCGCCCGGCCGACGAGCAGCCCGCCCACGGCGGCGAGCAGGGCCTGGGGCATGGCCTCGAAACCGAGGAGGCGCCCGCCCTGCCGGGAGGTGAGCCCCATCGTGCGCAGCCGCGCCAGGAGCGTGGTGCGTTCCGGGGCGGTCTGCAACAGGGAGAGCAGGACGGCGAGCAGGGCGTACCCGGCGCCGGCCGCGATGGCCGCCGTGTAGATCCGTTCGGCGCCCTGCTGCATCGGGGTGTCGACGTACGACGCACGCGCCTCGGAACGCAGCTGCACGGAGAGGTCCTTGCCCGCGCGGCCGGCCGCCGTGCGCAGCTTCTTCGCGTCCAGCCGGTCACCCGTGAGTAGCAGTGCGGTGGTCTGGCGATGAGTGAGGGAGGCGGCGTCGACGACGATGAAGGAGCTGTCGTTGACGGCGGGCGTATGGGCCACCGTTCCGGCCACCCGCACCTTGAAGTCCCCGGCCAGCGACTGCAGATCGCGCGGCCGGTCACCGAGCCGCTCGGCGACGGACGGCGAGACGAGCACCGGAAGGACCCGGTCCTTCGACGGCGGCGTGCCCTTCGGCGTCGCCGGGCCGCCGGCCTTCAGCCGGTCGGCGGGGAAGGCGCCGAGGCCGGTGGAGCGGGCCAGCCGGGCGTACGTGGCAGGGTCCACGCCGATCAGGGTGGCGCCCTTGGCTTCCTCGAAGCCGCGCTCGGACGACGGCAGCGCGACCCCGTACTCGATCTGGACCGGCGCCACCTCCCGTACCCCGTCCGCCTTTCGCACACTGCGGATCAGATCACCGGGCAGCGGTACGGAGTCGCCCTGGCCGCTGATCCGGGCATCGGCGCCGGTGGCGAGTACCGCCGCGCTGTCCCGGGCGTCCGCGACGCCGGCGAGTACCGAGCCGCCGAACGCCGCGGTGGTCAGCGCGACCAGCAGCGCGAGCAGCGGCAGGGTGCCGGAGGCCGGGGCGCGCCCCGCACGGGCCAGTGCGAGGAAGCCGACCGCGCCGCGCAGCCGTGCCACGGAACGCAGGGCGAGCCGCAGCGGCAGCGGATAGAGCCGGACGAGGACCACGGCCGCGATCAGTCCGACCAGCACGGGGGCCGCGCTGATCAGGAGGTCCGTGCCGCCGGCGCCGTCCGTGCCGCGCCGGCGCAGGGCGGCGACGGCGCCGGCGGCCAGCACCAGCAGGGTGAGTTCGGCGACGGTGCGCCGCCGGGACGGACGGGCGGTCGCCAGGTCGTCACGGGCCCCGTGCAGCTGCGGTGTGCGGTGCAGCAGCGCCGTACGCAGCGGAAGCGCGGCACACACCAATACGACGACCGCTGCGGCGCCGGCCGCCGCGGGCCACAGCCGGGCCTCGCCGACGGCCAGGACCGCGAGCAGCAGACCCAGGGCCCCGGCGGGCACGGCCGTCACCGCGGTCTCGGCGAGCAGCCGGCCCCCGATTCCGGTGAGCGACCCGCCGCGGGCCCGCAGCAGCGCCAGTTCGCTGTGGCGGCGGCCGGTGATGAGACCGCCCGTCATCAGCAGGACGACGGCGGCGACGGCCCCGATGCCGACGGCGGCGACCGTGACGACCGGACGGATCGCGGACCGTATGCCGTCGTACGCCGTCAGGACCTCGTCGAGGTCGGTCGTCACCGTGATCGTGTCGCCGGCCAGCCCGCGCATCTCCAGCAGTCCGGGACCGCCCTCCAGCGAGGCCACCGCCGTACGCAGCCGCGGTACGTCGAGCGCGGTGAGGCGTGAACCGTCCGGCGCGATCCGCCAGTAGAGCTCGGGCTGGCCCGTGGTGGCGAGCAGGGCCGGTGCGGCGTCCGGCGGCAGCAGCAGTGCGGCCGTCCAGTAGTAGCGCGGGGTCTCCTTGGTGGGTTTGGCGACCAGGGACGGGGTGCGGAGCAGCTGCTCGGCCGACCAGTAGGCGGCCTCGGGGTGCAGGGGGGTGACGATTCCGGTGATCCGTACCGTCAGCGTCCTGCCGCCCCGGGTGGGGACGGCGACGGTCGAGCCGGGCTCGATCCGCAGCGCCTTCGCGGTCTGCTCGGTGACGGCGGCCTCGAGCCGGGTGGTCTCCATGGTGACCTTGCCGTGGACGGCCGGCCACCTGCCCCTGCGCAGGGTGGAGTGCTCGGGCAGCGCGGACTGGGTGGCGTAGGTCAGCTGGGGGTCGAGGCCGTAGGGGCGGGGGAACCACGGCTCGCCGGCCGCGATCGGGTCCGAGGTGCGGACCCCGTAGGCGGACTGGGAGGCGTCGGGCAGCACCGGGTCGGGCAGCGCGGCCAGGATCTTGCGGTTGGCGGACGCCATCGTGGCCCGGCTCACCGAGTCCTCGCGCGCCACCACGGGCAGTTCCAGGCCGGGCTGGGGGCCGCTCAGCTCCAGGACTCCGCGCCTGGGCTCGACGACGCTGAGGTCGTGGCGCAGCCCCTTGTTCTCGTAGCTGTCGATGGACCGGGGGAACGCGGCGGCGAGGAACGCCGTCAGCACCACCAGCAGTCCCAGCGCGCAGGCGGCGCCCGGGGCGGTACGCAGCCGGGTGCGCACCCAGGGGGCGCAGGCGGCCGCGGCACGGGGGGTTCTCGAACGCGGGCTCATGTCAGTTGTCCCCCTGGTGGCGCAGCGATATCGCGGGGTCGGTGCGGCGCAGGGCGAGGGCCGCGACGATGAGCAGCGGCAGTGCGGCGACCCCGGCCAGCAGGACGGCCACCTGGCCGGCCGGCAGCTGCACCAGCACCGCGGGCACCGGCTGGGCCGCCTGCCCGGTCAGTACGATCAGCGGCACGACCGCCCGGGTGAGTACGGCCCCGAGCACGCCCCCGACCAGCAGCGCGATGGCGATCAGTACGCCCTGTTCGGCCGCGGTCATCCGGGCCAGCCGGCGGCGCGGGGTGCCCAGGGCCCGCAGTACGGCGAACTCGGCGGAACGTTCCCGCTGCGAGCCGACGGCGGCCACCGCGAAGCCGACGGCGGCCAGCGCGGCGGCGATGACCGCCACCGCGAGCAGCGCGGACTGCGGGCCGGCGCCCAGCGGATCGCTGACCAGTTCCCGGGCGACCTCGTCGCGTACCTGTACCTGTACGGGATCGGTGTCGGGCTGCTCGCGGAGGGCGGCCGCGACCTGCGCGGTGCGTCCCGGTTCGGTGCTCAGCCACCACTCGGTGGCGGTGAGCCGCGCGTTCGGGCGCTCGGCGAAGACCCGGCCCAGGGACCTGAGGTCGAGCAGCAGGGCGCCGCCGTCCCGGGCCCGCTGCGATTCCCCCGTGGCCGCGGAGGGGGTGGCGCCGGGCCCGGTGGTCGGCAGCCGGTGCACGGACCGCACGATCTTCACCCGGACCTGCTCACCGGCCACCGTGACATCGACGTTCTGCCCCGTCTTCGCCCCGGCCGCCTTCAGATAGGCGTCCGTGGCCACGGCGTTCACCACCGGGGCCCGGACCAGGGGGGCGGTGATCCTTATGTTGAGGCCCGGCACCGCGGTCGCCGCGTCCTCGGGCGTGACGAATCCGGTGGCGTAGTCGAGGCCCAGCGGCTCCGTGGCCGACGCGGTCGGATGGACGGCCGCACCGGGCTGTACGTCGCCGAACACATCGCTGGACACCTCGGCCTGCCAGCGGAAGGAACGGGGCACCGGGACCGGCTGCTCGGCGCCGCCCGTCGTCAGGGTGCGCAGTCCGCTCACGGCGAGCCGGTGCGACTCGCTGCGGCTGACGGGCTGTTTGTCGTCCAGCTCGAACCCGGTGACGGCCAGTTCCCCGGCCGCGGCCACCTCGATCTCGACCGGATGCGCCTTCCCGTCGACCGGCACGGCGCCGGCGAGCACCTGGTACGGAAGGCCGTAGCGGTCCTCCAGCAGCACGGTGAGCAGGGGGCCCATCCCGGACGGCGAGGTCCTGCCGGGCGCGGACACGGCGGAGATCCGCGCGTCGAAGCGGAGCCGGGTGCTGTTCTCCGGGAGCAGCAGGCCGGTGCGAGTAGCGCCGGGCGGGGCGAGTGCGTCGAACAGCCGGTCCGCGGAACCGTCGTCGAGGTCGTCGCGCATCAGCATCCGCTCGTCCGCGTGCGCGGTGTCCAGCGCGAGTATGTCGGCGGTGCGCTCGCCGGAGAGGTCCACCGTCGTACGGAAGGCGGGCGCCGCCTCACGTACGCCGGGCAGCCGCGCGTACGCGCCGGACTTCGCCGGGTCCGCGTTGACGCCGCCGACCATCCGGACCGACGCACCGGACCTGAAGTCCGCCTGGTCGCTCTGCGAACGGTCCCACGACGCGCTCTGCCCGATCGCCAGCATGCCCATCGCCACCGACAGGACCAGCAGCAGCACCGGTCCGGCGCCCCGCAACGGGCGGCGGCTGAACTGCCAGCCGGCCAGTGCGGTCGCCAGCCCCCGGCCGCCGGCCGCACGGCGTTCCGCGAGCCGGGCGGCGGGCGGCAGCAGCCGCAGCGTCAGCACGGTGCCGGCGAGCAGAGCCAGCGCGGGGGCGGCCACCAGCAGCGGGTCGATGCCCAGCCGGCCCTGGCGGTCGCCGCTGAGCGCGCCGCCGCCCGAGCCCTTGGTCTGCCGGTCCAGCTGCCAGAACGCCACCGCCGCGATCAGCAGCAGGGCGAGGTCCGCGCCCGCCCGCACCGGTGCGGGCAGCGCGGCGGAACGGGTGGTGCGCCGGCCTCCGGCGCTGGCGGCCAGGGCGGGGGCCACGACGGCGAGTGCGCAGGCCAGCGCGGTGACGGCCGCGATCAGCCACACCTGTGCCGTGACGCCCGTATCGAGCCGCAGACCTATTCGGGAGAGTTCACTGCGGTCAGCCAGGAGCCGTGTCAGCGGTCCGGCGAGCAGGGGGGCGGCGACGGCCGCGGGCAGGGCGAGCAGCAGGGCCTCGATCGCCGCGAGCGCGGTGATCCGGGCGCGCGATGCGCCGCGGGCCCTCAGCAGTTCGGTCTCGCCGCCGCGTTCACTGCTCAGCAGCCGGGCCACCAGCAGCAGGGCGTATCCGGCGAGCAGCACCAGCTGCACCGCCACGATCGACAGGGTCGAGCGGGAGACCAGCAGGGACCGGTCGATCTGGTCCAGGACGGTGGGCAGTGACGTCTGCGCACTGGCTCCGTCCTGGAACTCCGGCGCGGCGAGCAGTGCCTTGGGGCCCGCGGTCGCCGAGTGCTTCAGCGCGGCCATCCGGTCCGTGGTGACGGTCCGGAAGTCGGCGGAGGCCAGCCACGACATCTCGCCGGAACTGGTCCGCCCGGAGCCGAGCACGGCCGGATCGGTGAGCAGCGGGCCGTAGGTCGTGAAGACGACCTTGCGGATGCCGCGCCCGCCGAGCGCGTCCAGCTGCCAGTACGGATCGGCCTGGTCCGCGGCCTTGTAGAGGCCGGTGACCAGGATCTGCACCGGCTTGCCGCCCAGCCGGTCGGTGACCTTCAGCCGGGCGCCGGGCTTCAGCCCGAGGGCGTCGGCGGCGGTCGACGGAAGGGCGACCTGTACGGGGTCACCGGCCTTCCCGGCCCCCGCGACGGGCATCCGGCCCGAGGTGAGGCGGACGCGGGTGCGGTCCAGCGAGGCGAAGTGCGTGAGATCGGGATCGCCGCGACGGGCCGCCGGGGCCTGCAGACTGCGCGGCAGCGCGTACGGACCGGAGGACTCCAGCTTCCGCACGGTCACCGGGAGACCGTCGAACGTGGCGCGCGCGGCCTTGCGCGCCGAGGCGTCGGCGGCGTCCCGCTGCTCGCGCTCCACCTGCGCGGATACGACGAGTGAGGCGGGGGCGGCGGACCGGTGGGTGAGCGTGTGCCGCAGCGCGGCATCGCCGATGGAGCCGGAGAACGCGGTGAGCGCCGCCAGGACCGAGGTGGTGAGCAGGACAGCCAGAACGGCTGCGGCGAGAAGGAGCCGGTGCGCCCTCACCCGCAGAAAGACGAACCCCGTCACCTGGCCCCCTAGTCACACTCGCATCGCGCCCACCCGCCCCCCGGCGTTGCCTGGATGCTTTCAGAAGGCCCCTGCTCGTGGAAACCGCTTACGGGTACACCTTGATGGGATTGTGACCGCTATCCGGCGGCGGAGTTCCGCATTCCGCACACCGTTGACCGCTTCTCAGCCCTCGGTGTTCACCATCGACGCGGCCGCATAGGTGAGGTAGTCCCACAGCTGACGCTCGTGTTCCGGGGCCAGGCCGAGTTCGTCCAGCGCCACCCGCATATGGCTCAGCCAGGCGTCGTGCGCGGCGCGGTCCACCCGGAACGGCACGTGCCGCATCCGCAGCCGGGGATGTCCGCGCTGGTCGCCGTAGGTGCGCGGGCCGCCCCAGTACTGCATGAGGAACAGCGTGAAGCGCTCCTCGGCAGGGCCCAGATCCTCCTCCGGGTACATCGGCCGCAGCAGCGGGTCCCCGGCCACGCCCTGGTAGAAGCGGTGGACCAGGCGCCGGAAGGTCTCCTCGCCGCCGACCAGCTCGTAGAAGGTCTGCTCCTGCAGCGTGTCGCGCGGATTCTCAGTCACCCGTCCATGGTCGCAGACGCGCCGGCCGGGGACGGGGCCCCGGGGGCATCGGGCGCGACGGCCGGTCCCGGGAAGCGTTTCGGAGGAGCCGGCCGCCGGATTCTCTGTTTACAGTTCGTGATGCGAACTAGTACGGTTCGTGATGCGAACTTAAGTGGTTCGTGTAGCGAATGATGTGCACCGGCTCGCTGGAGGGCGGGAGAACATGAAGAGGGGGAGAACATGACGAGCGGAAATCTGAATCGTGTCGTGGTGGTCGTCGGGGGAGGGTACGGAGGTGCGGCGGTCGCCAAGGCGCTCGACGCGGAGACCGATGTCGTACTGATCGATCCCAAGGACGCGTTCGTCCATGCGGCGGGATCGCTCCGGGCCCTGGTCAAGCCCGACTGGGCGGGCCATATCTTCTTTCCCTACGACACCCTGCTCGGGCGCGGCACCGTCCGGCGCGACCGTGCCGTCTCCGTGGACCCGTCCGGTGTCACCTTGGCCTCGGGCGAGCGGATCGCAGCCGACTACCTCGTGCTCGCCACCGGCTCCGACTACCCCTTCCCGGCCAAGATGGACACCGATCACTCCGGCGAGGCGCTGGAGCGGATCCATGAGGCGCATGCCGAACTCGCCGCCGCCGGGCGGGTGCTGATCGCCGGCGCCGGACCGGTCGGACTGGAGCTGGCCGGTGAGATCAAGGCCGTCTGGCCGGACAAGCACGTGATCATCACCGACCCGGCCGAGGAGCTGATGCCGGGCTTCCTGCCGGAGTTCCGCGAGGAACTGCTCCGCCAGCTGTCCGGACTCGGCGTGGAGCTGCGCCTTGGCACCGTGCTGAGCGAGCAGCCGCCGGTCGGGCCGGGACGGACGAAGCCGTTCACCGTGGCCACCGACGGCGGCGAGATCACGGCCGACATCTGGTTCCGCTGCTACGGCGTGCGCACCAACGGCGACTACCTCGCCGACGGCCGGGTCGCGGTACGCACCCCGCAGGGCAGGGTCCGGGTCACCGAAGCGCTCAATGTCGAGGGGCACGACCACATCTACGCGATCGGTGACCTCACCGACCTGGCCGAGGCCAAGATGGCCGGCTACGCCATGAAGCACGCCGAGGTGGTGACGCGGAACATCCTCGCCCAGGTGCGCGGAGAGGGGCCCGTGGACGTCTACCGGCCGTCCCCGGTGCCCTCGGTCCTGCTTCCGCTCGGGCCCGGGGGCGGGGTGGGGCAGGTGCCCACACCCGACGGTCCGAGTCTCCTGCCGGCGTCGGCGGTCAGTGCGTACAAGGGCGCGGACCTCTTCACCGGCCGGTTCGCCGATCTCTTCGGCATCGCACGCGATGCGTGACTAACGGGCGGTGGGGGCGTTCTCGTCGGACTCCATGAAGACGACCGGCACTTCGTTGTCCCGTACCAGGCGGCCGAGGAGTGCCGCGAGCAACTCGCGGTCGGGGGCGCCGAGTCCGTGCGACAGCGCCTCCACCCGGCGGCAGGTCTCGAGGTAGAACGCATCGGCGAGCTCGTCGCCCGTCGAGGTCAGGGCGACGCGGACCGCGCGCCCGTCCTCGGGGTCGGGTTCGCGGCGCACCAGGCCACGCTGGACACTGCGGTCCACCAGACCGGTGAGGCTGGACTTCGCCAGCCCCAGCATCCGGCCGAGCTCGCGCATTCCGTACGGCTGCACCATCAATACGCAGAGCAGCTGGCCCTGCTGAGCGGTGATTCCGTGTTCCCGCCCGGACTCGGCGTACACGGCATTCACCAGGAATGAGGACCGCACCAATGCGGTGACGACCCCCATCTGCCCACTCTCGGCCTTTCGCATTCCCCCAGAATACGGCAGACGGTGACGGTCCGGCCCCACAGGGAGTGGACATTCGTATCACGAACTATGTTCTGTCGGCCGCCTGGGAAATCCCTCTGCGAACCGCCTGCGGACAGCAATGCGGCCGGCGAGGAGGCGTGAGCCCTCTCGCCGGCCGCATGTGCCGTTCGCGCTCGTCAGTCCCGGCGGATCGTGATCGTCGTCCACGCCCCGACGTGCACCTGGTCGCCGTCCTGGAGCGGTACGGGGACATAGGGCTGGATCGGCTCCTCGGCGCCGTTGACCGTGGTGCCGTTGGTGGAGTTCTGGTCGACCACGGCCCAGCTGCTGTCGGGCTGCTGCACCAGAACCGCGTGCTGGTGGGAGACGCCCGGGTCCTCCGGCGGCACCGACAGGTCGATGTCGGGGGACTCGCCCGTACTGTGCCGGCGGCGGCCGATGGTGATCTGGCTGCCGGAGAGCGAGAGCTGCTGCTCCGGGGAGTACGCGGGCAGGTTGAGCCCGGTGGCCTCGGGGCCGCTGCGCTGCATCATCGCCAGGAAGTACTCGCGGTCCGGGGCGACGACCGCCGTCCAGCTGGTGGACAACGGGGCCTGCCCCATGCCCTGCCCCATACCCATCCCCTGGCCCATGCCCTGGCCACCGCCCTGCTCCGGGCCCTGGTTCTGCCCCGGGTAAGGCGGCTGCACCGGCGTCTGCGGACCCTGGGCCTGCGACGGCGGCGAAAGCAGCCAGTCGTCGCCGTCGGGCTGGGTCTGTGGCGGCGCAGGCGGACCGGGCTGCTCGAAGACCGGGGGAGCCGTCTGCTGGAACGCCGGCGGTGCGCCCTGCTGCTGGAACGGCGGAGGCGGGGGTGAGCCCTGAGGGAAGCCCGGTCCGCCCGGTCCGCCCTGCTGTCCCTGGGGGAACGACGGCGGCGGCGGGGGGCCCTGCTGTCCCTGCTGGTACGGCGGCGGGGGCGGCGGTCCCTGCTGGAAGGGGTGCTGACCCGGTCCCGGCGGACCGGGCTGTCCCGGGCCCGTGGAGATGGGCTCGGCCGACCGGTTGATCTGCGAGGGGCGGGAGCTCTGGTAGTCGAAGGGGTCGCGCGGCTGCGGCGGGCCCGGCGGCGGCTGGGCCTGGAAGCCCGGCGGCAGATTGAGTCCGGGACCCTGACCGCCCGCTCCGCCCGGACCGTGCTGCGGGGCCAGCGGTGTGTACGACGTCGCGGTGTTCGTGAGGAAGTTCCAGCGGCACTCCTCGCAGAACGGCGCCATCGGCTCCCGCGGGGTGCGACACTGCGGGCAGAGCTCGGCCTGGGCGGTCGCGTCGGGGTCGTAACCCTGCGGGTATCCGTAACCGGGCGCGGGCGGCGGGGGAGGCGGCGGGGGCACTGCGCCCGCTCCGGCCATGCGGTGGCCGCAGACCTCGCACCAGTCCTCGGAACCCGACTGGTGTCCGTTCGGGCATGTCGGCATGTCGGCGCTTCCCCCTCTCCTCGTCCGGCCCCGGGGGCCGTCATTTTTTCTTGCTCGCCGCCCGGCGGACCTGTGCGGCCGGGCGGCTGATCAGTGCGGATATGTGGTTATTTCTTGACGCGAACGGTCTTCGTGGAGCGCGTTTCGAGTGTCATCTCGTCCGCTTCCGCTACCTTCGCCTTCAGTCGCACAGTACCTGTCGCCGCGTCGACGACGTCTACCACCTTCGAAAGCAGTTTCGCAGTGTCCTCGTTGCCGGACGCCGATGCCAGCTGCACCGCACGGCCGAGTTTGGCCGTCGCGCCGTCGAAGTCTCCCGACTTGCGTGCATCGAGGCCCTGCTGGATGACTTGTGCCAGTTCCGCCTGACCTGTGTAGTGCGCGACCTGCGGATTGATCGAGGTCGACGCCACCATGTCGTCCGTCCACACCGCCCGCACCAGACCCTGCGAAAGCGTCTGCGGCGCCCCGCCCGACGGGTCGGGAAGGATCAGCGAGACACGGGCCGCCAGCATCTCCTGCCCGATGCCGGCCTCGGGCACCTGCACGCACACGTGGTAGTCGCGGGACTCGTCGCCCCAGGAGCCGGTGGGATAGTCCCCGGCGCGCGGGCCGGCCTCGGTGCGGCGGTCGGTCAGCTCGGCGACCGTCGGCGCGACCTGCTTCACGAATTTGATCTCCACGCCGACCGGGGTCCAGAGCCGCAGCGCGACGTCCGCGACCTCCTTGCCCATCGCGTTCTCCATCATCTGCGTGAAGTCCGCGGCCAGTCCCGCCGGGTCGGCGACGATGTCGGCGGTGCCGAGCAGTGCCGAGGCGATGGCTGTGACCTCTTTCACTTCCCAGTCCGTGCCGACTCCGCGGGCGTCGCATGTGAACCGGCCCGCACAGGCGTCGAGCGCGGCGCGCAGATCCTCCGGCGCCTCGTGCTCGTTGCGCCCGTCCGTCAGCAGGATCCCGTGCCGGATGTTCACCTCGGCGGCGCCGAGCAGCCGGTCGGCCAGCCGCAGCCAGGTCCCGATCGCCGTACCGCCGCCCGCGCTGAGCCGGCGCAGGGCCTCCTTCGCCTGGGCCCTGGTCTGTGCGTCGGCCGTGGCGAGCCGCCCGTTGCCCGGGTACACCTCCTTGGCGATGTGCGTGCCGCCGACCACGGCGAACGCGGTGCCGTCGCGCAGGGTGTCGATGGCAGCCGCCGTCGCATCGCGGGCGTTGCGCATCTTCGTCGGCGGGTAGTCCATCGAACCCGAGCAGTCCACCATGATCACTACTGCGGCGTTCGCCGCCTGCCCCGGCACGTGCGAGGGCGCATGGCTCGCGCTCGTCAGCGGAACACCACCGGTGGTGCCGCCTCCGGTCGATGTGACCGTGATGATGCCGTTGACCTCGCGGCCGCCCTCGGGAAGAAATTCGTTCTGATACACCTCGACGGAGAACTGCGGCACGTTCGACTTGGAGAAATTGGCCATCTGATCGGCTCCTTGAGGCTCCACGTGTCAGATGAAGACAGTTTTACGGACAAAGGCATCGGAGGTGCACAGGGCGGACGGATCGGGACTCAACCGCCGCTGCAGGCGGATCATGCCCCTTGCGGCGATACGGCGAACGGCAGCAGAGCCACTGTTACGTTGTCGTGGCCCCCGCCGTCGAGTGCGTGACCCACCAGCACCTGGGCGCCGTGCAGGGGCCGTTCGTACGCGTCGACGGGCACCGCGGCCGCCATCTCGGCGGCGGACTCCGCGTAGTTCCACAGACCGTCCGTGCAGACCACCACGAGGCCCGGCCGGTCCGGTTTGAACGAGGCGGTGTGCGGCTCCAGTTCGTAGGCGTCCGCGCCGAGCCAGCCCGTGATGGCGTGGGCACGCTCGTCCGCGTACGCCTCCGCCTCGTTCATCAGACCGGCCGCGACCATCTGCGCGGCCCACGAATCGTCCTCGGTGAGCCGGGCCGGCGGGGTGGAGCGGTCCTCGGGCACCCAGTACACCCGGCTGTCGCCGACCCAGCCGACGACCAGCAGACCGCTCGCCATGATGGCGCCGACCAGCGTGCACGCCGGGGCGTTCTGATGGCGGTGCGGATCCTGCTCCTGGGCCTGGCCGGGCTCCTGGGCCAGCAGGTTGACCGACTCGGCGGCCGCGACGATCGCCTCGTGCATCGCCTGCTGCGGATGCGTGCCGAGCGGCAGCGCGTTCAGCAGCGCCTCGTTGGCCGCGCTCGCGGCGGCGGCCGACGCCTCGTCGGGGCGGCTGGCCGACGACACCCCGTCGCAGACGATCGCGACGACGGCGGGGGAGCCGTCCGGCAGCGCGGTGGTGGACACCGCGAACGAGTCCTCGTTGCGGTGATGACGCAGACCGCGGTCGCTGACCGCGGCGACCGAGCCCAGCTCCTGCTCCATGTGGTCGCGCTCGCGCGGCTGGGCATGGCCGCAGTTCTCGCAGTAGCCGTCGTTGTCGACGCGCCCGGCCCGGCAGGCCACGCACACCTTCGTGCCGGCGGGCGGGGCCGGAGCGGGGTCGGGGGAGGTACGGGGATCGGGCGGCGCCGCAGCGCCGGCCGCCCCGGGAGCGGCCAGCTCGAAGTCGCCGGCCGCGTCCGGACCGTCGAAGCGGACCTCCGACGGGGCCCCGGCGGGCGAGGGCGGGGCCGGGCTCTCCGCGACGGCGGCGGAACCGGCCACCGGACCGGCCGCAGGGGCCGCCCCCGCACCGGGTCCCGGCGTGGCGATGGCGATCGTCGGCCGGTCCTGCGGCGGCTCGGGCACGGCCGACAGGTCGTACCCGCACGCACCGCAGAACAGGTCTCCGGGCTCCAGCGGCTCCTCGCAGCCGGGACACCTCGACAAGGCAGTCTCCTGGTCGTTCTGCGACATGTTCACACCCACGTTCGGGGGCGGAAACGGTTGGCCCGCTCCACCAGTTCGATCCTCTCGTCGCCGGGCTCAGCCAGCCGGGCGAGCATCCGGTACGAACGCTCGAGCCCGAACCGCAGGCCGCGCTCGTCCAACTCACTGCCGAGCAGCGTCTTCGGCCCCTGCGGCCCGGCGAACCCGGCCGGCTGCGGAGCCGAAGGGCTACCGGAGAGTACCCAGTCCAGTGCCGTGCCCAGCACCTCGGTCGACAGCCGCTCCCGGCGCACCGCGTCCAGACCGAGCCCGGCCAGCCCCGACACCTGGGCCGACGCGGCCATCAGATCGGCGATCAGCGGCTCGTCCGGGGCCCGTTCGCGCAGCCGCGCCCGCACCGCGGCCACCCGGGCCGCCGTGTAGTGGATCGATGCCTCCGGCACCGACTCCAGCGTTCTGACGGCCGCGGCCCGGTCCCCGGCCGCGATCTGTACCCGGGCCAGGCCGAACGCCGCACTCACGAAGCTCGGGTCGGTCATCCACACCAGCCGGTAGTACTCGGCGGCGTTGTCCAGCTGGCCCAGCACCTCCGCACAGATGCCGAGGGCCAGCTTGGGCGCGGGCTCCCCGGGAAACGCGTCGTAGACCGCGTCGAAGGACAGCGCCGCGTTCTCCTTGTCACCGGTCACCAGGGAGGTGAGGCCGCGGTACCAGACCACCCGCCAGTCGTCCGGGTGCTTCGCCTCCAGCGCCGCCAGCGTGCCGGCCGCGGCGCCCACGTCGTTCATCTCCAGGGTGGCCCGCAGCTCGCGCAGCCGGGTCTCCAGCGACGCGGTGGGCACGGACTGCAGGGCGGCGATGAGTTCGGCGGGCGCCGACGCCATCACGCCCGCGAGGAAACCCGCGTTGGGGTCGTTCGCGTCGACCCGGGGGACCGGCAGGGCGAGTGAGGTCCCCCGCACATCGAGCCCGGCCAGCCGGGGCGCGCCCGCGACGGCCACCCCTGCCAGGGTGCCCGGGTTCGCGACGGGGACCCGGGGGCCGGGAACGGCCGCCTGGGCCTGCGCGTACGGGGACGCGCCGCCGCCGTTGCCGCGGACGTGCGTCGGCGGGGCGGTCAGCGGCCCGGCTCCCGCGGCGTACGCCGGAGGCGGGGGACCGGCGGGCAGCGCGCCGGGCGCGCCCGGGGACGGGGCCCCCGCCGCGGCCGGCGGGAGGGCCGGCGCCGCGGCGGCCGCCCCGCCCCGGCGGCGCCCGAGGAAGCCGGACCCGCCCGGCTCCGGGGCCCGCGCCCCCAGGCGCGACACCTCGCCCGTCAGGATGGTGAAGAGCTCCGTGTCGGTGACCCGCAGCTCCGCGCCGAACAGCGTCGACAGCGCCGGACGCGGGCGCCCCGTCTGCAGCGACACCACCTCGCGCAGCACGCCGGTCAGCTGCTCCGCCATCTCCGACGCGGAGGCGAACCGCCGCGCCGGATCGGGGTCGGTGGCCCGTACCAGCAGCCGGTAGAACGACTCGTAGGTCCGGAACACCTCGATGTTGTCCGGGTCCGGCAGCGAGTCCACGAAGACGTTCGTGTAGCCCTGGAAGTCGAACGTGAGCACCGCGAGCGTCCGCGCGACCGTGTACAGGTCGGAGGCCACCGAAGGCCCGACCTCCGCCACCTCCGGCGCCTGGTAGCCCACCGTGCCGTAGATGGCCGACTCATCGTCGTCCATCCGGCGGACCGCGCCCATGTCGATCAGCTTCAGCTGGTCCTCGGTCTGGATCGCGTTGTCGACCTTGAAGTCGCAGTACAGCAGGTTGCGGCTGTGCAGATGGCCCAGGGCCTCCAGCGCCTCTATGCCGAACGCGCACGCCTGCTCCACCGGCAGCGGGTCCCGCTTGCCGGCCGCGGTGCGGCGCTCGTTGGCGATCTCCTTGAGCGCCTTGCCGCCGACGTACTCCATGACGATGTAGCCGTCGAGCGAACCGGTCCGCTGGTCGAGGTGCTCGACGAAGTTGTAGATGCGGACGATGTTGGAGTGCTCGATCTCGGCGAGGAACCGGCGCTCGGAGATGGCCGCCGCCATGGCGTCCTGGTCACCGGTGTCGAGCAGGCCCTTGAGCACCACCCAGCGGTCGGAGACCGCGCGGTCCACCGCGAGATAGACCCAGCCGAGCCCGCCGTGCGCCAGACAGCCCGCGACCTCGTACTGCCCGTGGACGACATCGCCGCCCTGAAGCTTGGGCACGAAGGAGTACGGGTGGCCGCACTTGGTGCAGAAACCCTCCGTACGCCCCGGCCGCTCGCCCCGGGCCCGGCCCACCGGCGCCCCGCAGTCCGAACGCGAGCAGAACCGCTTGCGCTCGGGCACCTCCGGGTTCTCCATCACGGCGGTGCGCGGATCGGGACGCGGCACATCCGGTACGAGCACCAGCCCGGCACCCAGCCGGTTGCGGCCCGATGCGCCGGCCGACTTGGCCGAGGAGCGCACCGACACCGAACGCGATGTGACGCTCCCCGACAGGGCGCGCGAGAGCCTCCCCGACACCGAACGCCGCGAGGTGGACGAGCGCGACGAGGACCGCGAGGAGGCCCTGGACGAGGCCTGCGAACTGCTGCGGGACGAAGAGCTGTTGCTGCCCCTGCCGCCGCCCGCGATGCCGGTGGGCGGCGAGCTCACCATTCCGTTCGGCGAGACGACCGGAGCGAGCCCGCAGGTGTCGCAGTACAGCTCACCGCCGCCCATGTCCTCGTAACTGCCCTCGCACGCGGGGCGCTGGCACTGCGTACTCATGGTCATTCCCCCTGTTCGCCCCGCCGCCGCGGCGGCCACGATGCTCCGTCACTACCCGTCATGCACACCATGTGCCCCACATGCTCCAGGGGCCCCGTCCGGCTCATGGATGCCCCCGCCGGTCCTCTGGACCGGACGCCCGGCGCCCGGCCAGCAGTTCCAGCGCCGCGTCCTGATAACGCTGCACCGACAGCGCGGCGACCCGCAGATCGCACGGGGCGCTCCACAGCATCCGGCGCGCCGCGTCGTAGCGCTCGATGAGGACCAGGTCCTCCGCCAGGCCGTTGCGGGCCACCTTCGCCTTGTACGCGTCGAGCCTGCCGCGCAGCTCCGCCCGCACGGCCAGCGGCGCGGTGACCGCCGTCAGCTGCTCGCGGGCCCGCAGCAGCTCCTCCCCGGCCTGCAGCTCCAGCGACTCCAGCAGCGGTGAGAGCCGGTGCCACTGGGCGTGCCTGCGGTACTCCGAGGCCGCCGCGAGACGCTCCTGGAGCGCGGTCGGCGGGCCGTTGACCACGGGGACCTCGGAGGCGGCGATCTTCGCGAGCACCTCGCCGCGCGCCGCCCTGGCCTCGGCCAGCGTGCGGTCCGCCCGGGAGAGCACGTCGCGCAGCTGGACCAGCCGCTGCTCGGCGTCCTGCCGGACGGCGAGCACCGCCTCGACCTCGCGCCGCACCTCGTCCAGTGCCCGGGCCGCCCGGTCGTAGCGCGTGGTGTCGGGACGCCCGCCGCCGGGCGCCGAACTGCCGGGTCCGGGCAGCCAGAACGCCAGCGGGTCGGAGATCACCTGTACCCGCAGCGTGGTCAGCTCCTGGGTGATCGACTCCAGGTCGTCGCCCGCCGGATGCTCCCCGGGCCGCACGCCGACCGAGTGCGCCAGCGAATGGGTGCGGCGCAGCTCGGCGGCGAGGAGATCTATCCGGGCGGGCATCGCCGACCACACGGAGTCGGAGGCCACGACCATGTCGAGCGAGCGCGCGTACAGCTCGTTCATCCGGTTGACCAGCTCCTCCAGCGTGAAGCGCTCGGAGAGCCGGGCCGGGCCGGTGATCGACGGGTCGTGACCGGCGGCGGCATGCGCCACCGTGACGCCCTGGCCGCGCAGCAGCTCGGTCAGGGCCACCAGATCCTCGCGGTTGGGATGGCGCCGCCGGGCCCGCACCTCGCGTGCCTTGTTCAGCGCCCCCGCGTACGCGTCGAAGTAGCCCCACAGCAGCGTGATCGACTGCTCGGTGGCGCTCCAGCGCTCCTTGGTGACACCGGTGAGGTCGGCGCCCTCCAGGAGCCGTCGGCCGGCGTGGTCCTGGAGGGCGAGGAGCGAGGTCTCGATCGCCTCGTGCTCCGCGCCGAGCCGGGCCAGCGCACGGTCGGCCTCGTCCCGGTCCATGACCGGGCCGGGGGGCCGGGCCGCGTAGCTGGGGAAGGGGCCCGCGACGCCCATCGATCACCTCTCCGCTCTCCCTGCCGGGCGGGGGCCCGGCAGGATCAGTACTGCCGGTCCGGCGGCCGGGTGTCCGTGCTCCCCGGTCCGGCCCGATCCGAACGAAACGCCCTAGTTCTCCCGGTACTTCGGTGCCGGCGGTGCCGTGATCCCGGGCAGGCCGTCCTCCAGCCAGTTGCGGTACGACTCCATCCAGGGGCTGTTCGTCCCCCCGGCGCGGTAGCCGACCAGTACCTGGTTGACCCGGGCCACCAGGTCGTCCGCACCCTTCTTCGCGGCCACGCCGTAGTACTCGGTGGTGAAGGGTTTGTCGCCCTTGAGCTCCACGGCCGGGTCCTGGGCGGCCTGGCCGGCCGCGAGGGCGTTGTCCGTGACGACCGCGTCGACCTCGCCCATCTGGAGCCGCACCAGGCAGTCCAGCTGGTTGGGGACGGTGAGCTCGTCCTCGTCGGCCTCGGTGCCGTCGTGCTTGTCCTTGAAGACGGAGCCGAACGACTCGTTCTCCAGCGCCTCGTACGCCGTGGAGCCCTCGGCGGTGCAGATCCGCTTGCCGGCCAGCGAGGAGTTGAATCCCGTGATCGTCGAATCCTTCTTGGGCGCGAGGACCTGCTGACCGGCCTGGAAGTAGGCCGTGGAGAAGGAGACCTGCTTCAACCGGGCACAGTTGATCGTCATCGTCCGGACGACGACGTCGACCTTGTCGTTCTCCAGCGCGGCGATGCGCTGGTTGGTCGGGATCGCCCGGAAGATCACCTTGTCCGGATCGCCCAGGATGTCCTTGGCGATGGCGTGCACCAGATCGATGTCGAAGCCCTTGAGCGTCCCGGACTCGGGGTCACGGAAACCCCACTGGAAGCTGTTCTGGTCGACACCGGCGATCAGCTTGCCGCGCGCCTTGATCCTCTCGATGGCGGGACCGTCCGCGCTGGAGGGCCGCAGGCTGGCGTCCGGGTCCGTGCAGTTGTCGGCCCGCGCCTGAACGGCGTGCGACGCACCGGGGCCCGAGACCTTCGCGCCGAAGGCGTCCCCGCCCCCGTGGGAGAGCGGCAGCAGGGTCAGCGAAGCCGTCACCGCACAGGCCACGGCCATGGCGCTCACCCCGCCCCAGCCGCGCAGCCTGCGCAGCGGGCCCCCCGGGCCACTCCTGGGGCCCGTCCGCGGGTCCTTCCCTGTCATCGCTCCCCCTGTCACCGGAACTCCGAGAGCCTGCGGTTGACCCCGACGATCGCCGCCACCGCGCCCAGTACGGCGAGGGCCGCGGCGCCGATCGGCAGTCCGCCCAGGGCCCCGCGCCCGTCCTCGGCGGCCTGGGTGAACTGGCTCTGCTCGTGGGCGAGGGCCTTCCGCAGCGCGGTGTCCACCTGGTTGAAGGACTCACCCGTCGACTTCTCCGGCCCGATGATCTGCTCCAGCGCCGTGTCGTAGTCGCCGCTGTCGTCGGTCTTGCGTGCGGTCCGGTGGCGGCTCTGCCACTCGGTGACAGCCGAGATGGCATCCGCCACCGGCTTGCCCCCCTCGGCGTCGTCGGTGTCATCGGCGAGCTTCGCGGCCTTGTCCAGCTCTTCGACGAGGGCCTTCATGCCTGTGCCGTAGTCGGTCTCGTACTTGTCGTTCTTGCCGTCCGCGGTGAGCACCGCGCCCCGGGCGACCACCGTGAGGTTCTCGTTGGCGCGCGCCTTCAGCGAGTCGATGCGCGCCCGGTTGAGCACGTCCAGGGACTGCTGCCCGTGTGTATTGGCCTCGGCCAGATCGGACCGGGCCACCGTGTGTCCCACCGCGAGCCAGAGCAGCACCACGGTCGCCGCCGCGGTCGCCGCGAGCAGACCGTGGTTGAACACCCGGTTGGTCCTGCGGTAGTTGCGCCGCTGCGCCCAGAACAGCACGGCCAGCGCGACGATGCCGACGCCCAGGGAGAAGAACGGCCACACCCGTGCGGAGCGGTAGTCCTGGCCGAGCCGGCCCGTCTCGGCCGCGTACAGCCGCTCGGCGGCCGGCAGCAGGTCATTGGCCATCTTCTGGTTCGCGTACCGGAGATAGGCGCCGCCCAGCGGAAGCCCCTGCCGGTTGTTGGCGCGGGCGCGCTCGATCAGCCCGGTGTACTGCGGGAGTTCCTTGTTGAGCTCGGTGATCTCGTGGCCGGACTTCGTCGACGCGTCCGTGTTGGCAGCGGCCTTCACCAGCAGCCGGGAGGCGTCCTCGATGTCCTTCACGTACTGATCGTGGACCGCGCGCGGTTCCTGCGGTCCGGCCAGGAAGCCGCTCGCGGCCGCCGCGTCCGCGTCGGCCAGCGAACGGTAGATGTCCGCCGCGTCCGCGCTGAGCGGCTGACTGCGCTCCACCACGTCGTTCGCGGCGGTCGCGCGGTCGTTGATCTCGAACGCCGTCACGGCCCCGAACGCGACGACGAGCAGCGCCAGCACGGCCCCGATGATCTGGAGCCTGCCCGGTTCGGTGGTCGCCGCGGCGCGCAGCCGCTCGGTCACCACGGCCCGTGCGCTGTGCTGCGGCGGCACGGGTGCGGCAGCCGGCGCAGGCGGCTGCTCCGGCGCGCGGTGCGGCGCCGGGCGCACATTCGGCGGGTATGTCACTTGACCTCCCCCTCGGTCACTGACGGCGGCCCGCCCCCCGGCCGATCGGGGGACTGGTACCCGGCCAGAAGTATGGCCGCAGGGACCGGCATTCACATCAGGAACACCTGGATCCTGCACCGGTCCATGAAACAGCCAACTCTGATCAGCTGCAGTCAACAGCATTCGATCAAGGCCAACGCCATCGATCAAGACGATCGGCGACGCAATTCTCCGAAGCGGAGCGGTCTCCCCACCCATGAACACGTCCGGGGCGACAGATCGGTTCCCGTACGCAGAAGGCGCCCCGCAACCCGAAGGTTACGGGACGCCTCCGGCACAGCCGGCGCCGACGGCCTCTCAGGCGTACTGAGCCCGCAGCCGCTTGTGCACCTCGGGCGCCGCACCCGTGTGATCCAGGCCCAGCAGCCCGGCCCCCAGCACGGGGGACTCCTTCACCACCCGGACCACCGCCTTCGGGGCGCGCGCGGCCAGGAGCCCGGTGATCCGGTCGTCCAGCTGCGGGTGGCGCGCGGCCAGCACACTGCCGCCCAGCAGCACCGGCACCTCCTCGTCGAGCAGATCCAGGCGGGACAGCGCGACCGAGGCCAGGGCCACGACCTCCTCGGCCAGCCGGTCCACCAGACCGCGGGCCGCCGCGTCGCCGGCCGCGGCGGTCGCGAACAGCACCGGCGTCAGCTCGTGCCGCCGCCCGGCCTCGATCCGGCCCAGGTGCACCGCCTCGATCAGCGCGTACATCGAGCCGAGCCCGAAGTGGGCGGGCAGCGTACGGGCCAGCTCGGTCGGCTCACCGCGGCCGTCCTCGGCACGCGCGGCGAACCACATCGCCTCCTCGGAGAGACCCGAACCGCCGCCCCAGTCACCGGAGATCCGGCCGATGGCGGGGAAGCGCGCGGTCCGTCCGTCCGGCACCATTCCGACGCAGTTGATCCCCGCACCGCACACGACGGCCACCCCGCGCGGCTCGTCGATCCCGGCCCGCAGAATCGCGAAGGTGTCGTTGCGCACCTCCACCGTGCGGCCCCACGCGCGGGCGCGCAGGGCATCGGTCAGCTGCTCCTCCTCGACGGGCAGATCGGCGTTGGCGAGGCACGCCGACACATGCGCGACGCTCCCGGCGCCCGCCCCGGCCGAGGCCAGCACCTGCTCCACCGCGGCGCCGAGCGCGTCCACGGCCCTGCCGATACCGACCACGGGCGGCTGGAAACCGCCGCCGCGGGCCGTGGACAGCACGGTGCCGTCCTCACCGATGAGTGCCACATCGGTCTTGCTGTTCCCCGCGTCTATCGCGAGGACCGAACCGTTCACGCCCACGCCAGGTGCTCCCGGTTGTGCGCGATCAGCTTGTCGGTGAGCGCCTCGGCGTACTCGAACTGGCCGATCAGGGGATGTGCGAGCAGCGCCTTGAACACCCGGTCGCGGCCACCGCGCAGCGCGGCCTCAAGTGCCAGGTCCTCGTACGCCGTCACGTTGGCGATCAGGCCGGCGTACAGCGGGTCGAGCTCCGGCACGGCGAGCGGTGTCGCGCCCGTCGCGTCGACCCTCGCCTGCACCTCGATCACCGCGTCGTCAGGCAGGAACGGCAGCGTCCCCCTGTTGTAGGTGTTGACCACCTGGTGCGTGGAGCCGCCACCGCCCAGCAGCGAGGCCGCCAGGTCGACGGCCGCCTCCGAGTAGAAGGCGCCGCCGCGCTTGGCGAGCAGCGCGGGCTTCTCGTCCAGCGCCGGGTCGCCGTACATGGCGAGGAGTTCCTTCTCCATCGCGGCGACCTCGGCCGCCCGCGAGGGCTTGGTGCCGAGCTCCCGCACGACCTCGTCGTGCGCGTAGAAGTAACGCAGGTAGTACGAGGGGACGACACCGAGGCGGTCGACGATCGCCCGCGGCATGTGCAGGTCGTCCGCGATCGCGTCGCCGTGCTCGGCGATCAGCCGCGGCAGCACGTTCTCGCCCTCGGGGCCGCCGAGGCGCACCCCGAGCTCCCAGGTCAGGTGGTTCAGCCCGACGTGGTCGAGGTGCACCTCGCCGGGGGTCACATCGAGCAGCCGCGCGAACTTGCGCTGGAAGCCGATCGCCACGTTGCACAGGCCGACGGCCTTGTGGCCGGCCTGGAGCAGCGCCCGGGTGACGATGCCGACCGGGTTGGTGAAGTCGATGATCCACGCGTTCGGGTTGGTGCGCCGGACCCGCTCGGCGATGTCCAGGACGACCGGGACGGTGCGCATGGCCTTGGCGAGGCCGCCGGCGCCGGTGGTCTCCTGGCCGATGCAGCCGCACTCCAGCGGCCATGTCTCGTCCTTGTTGCGGGCGGCCTGGCCGCCCACCCGGAGCTGGAGCAGGACCGCGTCGGCGTCGGCCACGCCCGCGTCGATGTCCGTGGTGGTGACGATCTTCCCCGGGTGGCCCTGCTTGGCGAAGATCCGCCGTGCCAGGCCCCCGACGAGTTCGAGCCGGTCGGCGGCAGGGTCGACGAGCACGAGCTCCTCGACCGGCAGGGTGTCCCGCAGCCGCGCGAATCCGTCGATCAGTTCAGGTGTGTAGGTGGACCCGCCACCCACTACTGCGAGCTTCATGAATCAGCCCTTTACTCCGGTCAGTGTGACGCCCTCGACAAAGGCCTTCTGTGCGAAGAAGAAGACGACGATCACAGGGGCCATGACCAGAACGGTCGCGGCCATGGTCAGGTTCCAGTCGGTGTGGTGTGCGCCCTTGAAGGACTCCAGTCCGTAACTCAGGGTCCAGGCCGCCGGGTTCTCGGAGGCGTAGATCTGGGGGCCGAAGTAGTCGTTCCAGGCGTAGAAGAACTGGAAGAGGGCGACGGCGGCGATGCCCGGCTTGGCCATCGGGATCACGACGCGCAGCAGGGTGCGGAACTCACCGCAGCCGTCGACCTTCGCCGCGTCGAGGTACTCGTTGGGAATGGTCAGCAGGAACTGCCGCAGCAGGAAGATGGAGAACGCGTCGCCGAACGCCATCGGGATGATCAGCGGCCAGAGCGTGCCGGACATGTCCAGCTGCTTGGCCCAGAACAGATACATCGGGATGACGACGACCTGCGGCGGCAGCATCATCATCGAGATGACGAGCATCAGCGACAGATGCCGGCCGCGGAAGCGGAACTTGGCGAGCGCGTACGCCACGGGCAGCGAGGACACGACCGTGAGGACGGTGCCCAGGCCCGCGTACAGGAGGGTGTTCCTCCACCAGGTCAGAAAGCCCGGGGTGTTGAACACCTCCTTGTAGTTGCTCCACTCGAAGGGGTGCGGCCACAGGTCACGGGTCAGTGCCTGCTGGTCGCTCATCAGCGAGGTGAGCAGGAGGAAGACGAACGGCAGCACGAAGAAGAGCGCGGCCGCGACGCCGAGCGAGTGCACACCGATCCAGTGCAGCAGCGCCTTGCGGCGTGCGGTGCGCTCGGCCGGGGTGACGGGGTCACTCACCGGGCCGGCGGCCTTCGGGGTGTCGAGAATCTGCGCCACGTCACTCACCTGCCTGGATCAGTCCGCTGCGGCGCCGCATCAGCAGTGCGGTGAACGCCATGGCGAGGACGAAGAGAACGAGCGCGACCACACACGCGGAGCCGTAGTCGAAGCGCTGGAAACCGAGGTTGTAGACCAGCTGCGGCAGCGTCAGTGTCGACTTGTCGGGATACCCCGGCTCGAACTGCTGCCCGGAGCCGCCCATCACACCCGAGGCGACCTTCCCGGCCACGAGTGGCTGGGTGTAGTACTGCATCGTCTGGATGATGCCCGTGACCACGGCGAACATGATGATCGGCGAGATGTTCGGCAGCGTGACGAAGCGGAACCGCTGGTACGAGGACGCCCCGTCCAGCTCCGCCGCCTCGTACTGCTCCTTCGGTACGTCGAGGAGCGCGGCCATGAAGATCACCATCAGGTCGCCCACCCCCCACACCGCGAGGGCGGTCAGCGCCGGCTTCGACCAGGTGGGGTCAGTGAACCAGCCCGGGGTCGGCAGCCCGAGGTCGCCGAGGATCGAGTTGACCGGTCCCGTACCCGGGTTGAGCAGGAAGACGAAGCCCAGGGTGGCGGCGACCGGCGGGGCCAGGTACGGCAGGTAGAACAGGGTACGGAAGACACCGGTACCCGTCTTGATCTTGGTGATCAGCATGCCGATGCCGAGACCGAAGATCACCCGGCAGGTCACCATGACCAGGACCAGCCACAGCGTGTTGCGCAGGGCGGGCCAGAACAGCGGGTAGTCGTTGAAGACGTACGACCAGTTCTTCAGCCCGCTGAACTCGGGGGCCGAGAAGCCGTCATAGCTGGTGAAGGAGAAATAGAGCGTGGAGATCAGCGGGTAGGCGAAGAAGACGCAGAACCCGATCAGCCACGGCGACATGAAGGCCGCCGTCCGAAGCGCCGAGCGGCGGCGCTTCGAACGGAGTGTGTACGTGCTCATCGCGTCGGCTCTACTTCGCCTGTGCGATCGCCGCGTCGATTTCCTCGGCGGTCTTCTCCAGGCCCGCCTTGACGTCCTTCTGCGTGCCCTTCTCGACCTCGAAGCCGAGGTTCTGCAGGGACACCAGGAACGCGCCGCCGTTCACCGAGGGCGGGGTGGTGGTGGACTTCGGGTTGGCGGCGATGTCCAGGAAGGTCTTGAAGCGCGGGTCGTACTTCAGTTTCGGCGACTTCAGCGCGGCCAGCGTGGAAGGCACGTTGTGGATGGCGTTGGCGAAGTTCACCACCGCGTCGGTGTCGGTCGTCATGTACTTCACCAGCTCCCAGGCGGCGTTCTGCTTGCTGGAGGTGGCGGCGATCCCGGCGATGGTGCCGGTCAGATAGCCCTTGCCGTAGGTGTCGGCCTCGTCGTCGGCGACGGGCATCGGCGCCACGCCGATCTCGAACTTCGGCTTGGTGTCCTCGGCCATGCCGAGCCGCCACTCGCCGTCCAGCTGCATGGCCACCTGGCCGGTGTGGAACGGGTGCTTGGCACCCCATTCGTCACCGAAGCCGGTACGGAACTTCTCCAGCTTCTGGTAGCCGCCGAGCGAGTCGACCAGCTTCTTCTGCTTGGTGAGCATGTCGGCGAACGCCGGGTCCTTGGCGATGTTCGACTTGCCGTCCGCGTCGAAGTACGACGGGTTCCAGCTGCCGAGGTAGTGCTCGGTCGTCGACTCGTAGCCGTGGTAGTTCGGCATGAAGCCGAGCTGCTCGTACGAGTCGCCCTTGGACTTCGTCAGCGTCTTCGCGTCGGCGGCGAACTCGCTCCACGTCTTCGGCGGACTGGTGATGCCGGCCGCCTTGAACGCGTCCTTGTTGTAGTAGAGGCCGTACGCGTCACCCAGCAGCGGCACCGTGCAGCGCACGCCCTCGAACTGGGTGTACTCGTTCATCGCCTTCGGGAAGGTCGCGTCCGCGTCGATCCCGTCCTTCTTCAGGAACGGGTTGAGGTCGACGAACGCCTTCGACTTGCAGAACTTGCCCACGTTGTTGGTGGTGAACGACGAGACGACGTCCGGAGCCTTCGAACCGCCCGCGCGCAGCGCCTGGTTGATCTTGTCGTCGGTCATGTTGCCGACGACCTTCACATGGATGTTGGGGTGCGCCTTCTCGAAGGCGTCGACCGTGTCCTGAATTCCCTTGACCTCGTTCGGGGCACTCCAGCCGTGCCAGAAGTTGATGGTCGTCTCCTTGGACGTGTCATCACTGGCACCGGAGTTGCTCTGCCCGGTACAGGCGGAGGCGAACAGGGCTATCGCGGCGGTCGCGGCGAGCGCGACGGCCGGCTTCCGGCGGTTTCCGGACATGGTGGTGTCTCCCGATGAAGGGTTGGGACGGGGAAGGGGGTGCGTACGTGGACGTGCGGGGTCAGCGAGAGGTGTCGAACACTTCGTCGCGGGTGGTGGCGAGCGCGCTCTCCAGCGCGCCGCGCAGTACGGGGCGGTGGGTGATCTCGCCGGCGATCAGCCGGGGCCGGGATGCCGCGAGCTCGGCGAGCTCGGACGCCACCCGGCTGCGCAGCGGTTCCCCGCCGCGCGAGATCAGCTCACCGGAGAGCACGACGACCTCGGGGTCGAGGACGGCGACCATGGAGGCGAGACCTGTGGCCAGACCGGTGGCGAACAGATCGAGCAGCCGGCCGTACGGCCCGCCCCCGCCCTGCTCCTCGGCGGCGGCCGCCCGGCCGACCAGCTCGGACGCGATCTCGTGATGGGTGCCGGTACCGCGCGCCGCCTCGTCGTCGATGCCCAGCTCGCGGGCCAGCCTGGCGAGCACCTGGGCGCCCGCCAGTTCCTGGAAGCCGCCCGCGTTGGCCTTGGTGACCTGGCGGACCAGGGGGGCGCCGGGCACCGGCAGGAAGCCGACCTCTCCGGCGCCGCCGGTGAAGCCGCGGTGCAGCCGGCCGTTGATGACGAGGGCGGCGCCGAGGCCCTCCTCGTTCCACAGCAGGACGAAGTCGTCGTGCCCGCGGGCCGCGCCGAGCCGCTGTTCGGCCACCGCGACGAGGTTCACGTCGTTCTCGTACTCGACCGGCATCGGCAGGAAGGCGGCCAGCTCGTCCAGCAGGGCCGAGGAGTGCCAGCCCGGCAGGTGCGAGGCGTACCGCAGCCGGCCCGTGCCCGGGTCGAAGGCGCCCGGCGTGCCGATGACGAGCCGGTGCACATCGGACCGGGTCAGCCCGGCGTCCTTGACCGCCCCGTCCAGCGCCTCCGTGACCTGCCGCACCACGCTGTCGGCGCGCCGGCCCGGGGTCCGCAGCTCGAACTCCCCGACCGTCTCACCCGTCACATCGGCGACGGCGGCGACGATCCGCTGGGCGTTCACATCGAGCCCCGCCACATGGGCGGCCGAGGCGTTGACGGCGTACAGCTGCGCGTTGGGCCCCGGCCGCCCGGCCGCGGTCCCGGTGGCGACGACCAGTCCGGCCGCCTCCAGCCGGGCCAGCAGCTGGGAGGCGGTGGGCTTGGACAGCCCCGTCAGCTTCCCGATCCGGGTCCGCGACAGGGGTCCGTGCTCCAGCAGCAGATCGAGGGCGGCGCGGTCGTTCATGGCGCGCAGAACGCGGGGGGTACCCGGCGTGGTTCCGGCCATGGTCACTGCACCTGCCCTCTGTTAGGAAAGTTTCCTATTCGGTGAGAGGACCGTAGGGCGCACGTCACCGGGGCGTCAATGGTCTGCACCGCGGTGGCAACCAAAGCGTTACCTGGGCGGTGGGCCGAGGGTGCGGTGGCGGGACGGGTGTCCCGCGGACGCCATGGAGTGGGTCCTGCCCAACGCGGGCCCAGGCGAACCGAGTTGGCCCGATCCCGGCGAAGCGCGGCTGCGGGAGGAGCGGGGGAGGGGGCAGCCGGAACGAGTGAGGGGCACCCTGCGGAAATCGCGGGATGCCCCTCATGCGTGCGGCGTACGGCCGGCCGGACGCTACTTCGAGATGTTCGTCGGCGGGGCGATCGGGGTCGCCGCCAGGGACTGGGGCGAGGTGGCCGAGGCGTACGCCGACGGGGCGGCCATCCCCGCGGTGGGGTCGGCGGCCGAGGGCTCGTCCGGCTGGGCCGGGATGCCGCCGACCATCCGGATGCCCGCCTCGTCGAAGGAGCGCTTGATGCGCCAGCGCAGCTCGCGCTCCACGCCCAGGGCCTTGCCCGGCATCGTCTTCGCGGTCAGCCGGACCGTCATCGAGTCCAGCAGCACGGCGTCCAGGCCCAGGATCTCCACCGGGCCCCACAGGCGCTCGGTCCACGGGTCCTCCTTGGCCATCTGCCCGGCGGCCTCGGTGATCACCGTACGGACCTGGTCGAGGTCCTCCGTGAGGCGTACCTGCACATCGACACCGGCGGTGGACCAGCCCTGGCTGAGGTTGCCGATCCGCTTCACCTCACCGTTGCGGACGTACCAGATCTCGCCGTTGTCGCCGCGCAGCTTGGTCACCCGCAGGCCGACCTCGATGACCTCACCGGAGGCGACGCCCGCGTCGACGGTGTCGCCGACGCCGTACTGGTCCTCCAGGATCATGAACACGCCGGACAGGAAGTCGGTGACCAGGTTGCGCGCACCGAAGCCCAGCGCCACCCCGGCGACCCCCGCGGAGGCCAGCAGCGGGGCCAGGTTGATCTGGAACGCGCCCAGGATCATCAGGGCGGCGGTGCCGAGGATCAGGAACGAGGCCACCGACCGGAGTACCGAACCGATCGCCTCCGAGCGCTGGCGGCGCCGTTCCGCGTTGACCAGGAGACCGCCGAGCGCGGTGCCCTCCACCGCCTGGGCGCTGCGGTTCATGCGCTCTATGAGCTTGGTCAGGGCACGGCGGACCGCTACGCGCAACACGATCGCGATGGCGGCGATGAGCACGATCCGCAGACCGGTGTTCAGCCAGGTGGACCAGTTCTCCTCCACCCAGCCCGCGGCGTTGCCGGCCTGCTTCGCGGCTTCGTCCAGCGAGCCACCGGGCTCGGGCGACGGAGCTGCGGCCAACAGGGCGGACAGGGACACGGCGAAACCTCCGGTTGGGCGAGCACTGAACAACCACACTAACGGGGCATCCGGAATGCTCCGTTGCCGTGATCGAGGGGAGAGACGCGTCTCACCCGGGGATACGGAAGAGGTGAGGGACCCGTCCGGCGGTACCGGTGCTCCCGGTGTACGGCCGGTCTGTGGCCGATCGCACACCGGGTGCGATCACGGCGGCAGGGGGCCCGAAGCGCCTGCTCCGGCGCGTCCCGCCGTACGGGCGGGCCGGGCCCCGGAGAAAAATCCCTCCGGCCCGTTACCCGCACGTGGTGGCGCTTCGACCAGGCCGGAGGGGAGACTGAGATCGGATCGTCCCGGCGCGAGCCACGCGCCGCCGGCGTACAAGGAGGCATCCACGTGCCGCACGTCCTGGTTCTCAACGCGTCGTACGAGCCGCTCGGCGTCGTACCGCTCCGCCGCGCGCTCGTCCTCGTCCTCGAGAACAAGGCCATCTGCCTCGAGGAGTCCGGCGCCTTCATGCACAGTGCCACCCGCGCCGTCCCGGCCCCCAGCGTCGTCCGCCTGAAGCGGTTCGTGCGCGTCCCCTACCGCGGGCCCGTCCCACTGACCCGCCGGGCTCTCTTCGCCAGGGACGGCGGGCGCTGCATGTACTGCGGCGCCGCCGCGACCAGCGTCGACCACGTCATCCCGCGCAGCCGCGGCGGACAGCACGCCTGGGACAACGTGGTGGCGGCCTGCCGCCGCTGCAACCACGTCAAGGCCGACCGCCATCTGCCCGAGCTCGGCTGGCGGCTGCACCAGCAGCCCGCCCCGCCGACCGGACTGGCCTGGCGGATCATCGGCACGGGACACCGCGACCCGCGCTGGCTGCCCTACTTGCAACCGTTCGGCGCGGACGACGCGATGGCCCGGATCGACGGCATCTCAGCCTGACGATCCGGGCTTCCGTGTCTAGGGAGGCCGCGGCTCGGGAAGGTCAGTCGTCCTTCCCGGCCACGGCGTACGCCTGGACGGACCAGAGCGAGTAGCCGTACTCGGTGGCCCGCCCGTCGCCCTGCACTCTGAGGAAACGGGTGTCCTTCGCGTCCATCCGGACCGATTCGCGCCCGCCCCGGCCGTCGCGGACGGTGGCCGCCGTGCGCCAGGTGCGGCCGTCGGCGGAGACCTGTACGCGGTAGCGGGAGGCGTACGCGTCCTGCCAGTCCAGCACCACCTGGCCGAGCCGGACCGGGGCGGGCAGCTCCGCCTGCCACCAGGCGCCGTCCTCGGCCGGTGAGGACCAGCGTGTCTTCGGGTCGCCGTCCGACGCGGCGGACGCCGGGAAGTCCTGGGTCTCGTCGCCGGACGAGGAGGCGGTGGCCGTGCGCAGCAGGTCGCCGCCCGCGGTGCGCGGGTAGGCCCGGACGGTCAGGGTGGTCTCCTCGGCGCCGAAGGAGAACGGCACCTCGTACTCGCCCGCCGGGGTGTCCGCGGGCACGGTGATCTCCACGGGCACATCGGTGCGCGTCCCGCGCGGGACCGTCGTCCGCTTGGGCACCCGCACCTCGATGCCCTTGGGCGCCTTCGCCGTGAGCTTGCCGTGCACCTCGGCGGGGCGGCGGGCGGAGAGCTGCGCCTCGACCCGCTGCGGCTCGCCGCCGATCTCGGCGTCGGTCTCGCCGCGTGCGAGGGCGAGGCGGGCGGCGGGCTCGTCGCCGAACCACGGCACGAGCGAGCGCACCCGGGGGGCCGTTGTGGCGGACGGGGCGGCGCCCGCGAGCGGGGGAATGATCAGTGGCGGTGCACCGGTCACCGCCGGGGTGGCGGCCGGCCAGCTGATCCGGATGGCGTCGGCCCGCAGCCCGCCGCCCGGTGTCTGGGTCCAGCCGCTGGACGACAGGGGGCCGAGGCCGCGCCAGCCCTCGCCCGGCACATGGGCCTGAACCGTCGCCGTTCCCGCCGTTCCCGCGGTCGCCGGGTCGCCGCCGGGCAGGGTCGTCGCGGTGACGGCCTCCAGCGGGCGGGCCCGGTCCAGCCGCACCGTGTAACTGCCCTGCGCCTCGGTCACCGTGCCGCTGTCGCGGTCCGAGCCGGTCCAGGCGTCGGCCTCCTTGCGCACCCGGTCGAGGAACGGGCCGAGCACGCCCTTCCCGACCGTCGCGCCGCCCGCCCGCACGGACTTGCGCACCGGCTCCAGGGCCAGCGACGCCTGCCAGGCGGCCGCGCCGTCACCGCGCGCCTGGGCCTGCAACAGATCGACGGCCAGCTCGCCCGCCCGGCCGTAGCGGGACAACTGCTCGCTCCAGGGCCTGACTTCGTCGTCGAGCCGCCCGTCGGCCAGTCCCGCCAGCCGATCCGGGGTCTCGCGCATCACCGTGAACGCGGCCCGCAGCCGGTGCGCCGCCTCGTCGCGCGCCGCCGTGTCGGTTCCCGTGCGGGACTTCCAGAACGCGGTGAACAGCGGCTTCAGATACGCCGATTCATCACCGCCGAGCACGGAGCCGGCGCTGTTGCCGGCCAGGGCGCGCAGCGCGGCCCGGCTCCCGGCGTCGTCCCCCGCGAGGTCGTCGATGGCCGCCTGCCAGGACTCCTGCGGCTGGTAGCCCTTCGGGTTCCAGGCGAAGTCGGCGGCCGTGAACAGCGGGATCCGGGAGGCGGACGGCTGCTCCATCGCATTGGCCAGCAGCGCCGCCGAGCCGATGGCGACCGCCGGGTCCCGGCCGGTGTACGGGCCGAGGAAGATCCGGTCCTGCGCGTAGTCGTTGACCGGGTAGTTGTCCATGGTGACCAGCGGATGGCGGAATGTGGCGCGTGCCCCGGCCAGTTCACCGCCGGTGATGGTCCTCGGTACGACCCCGACGCCGGTCCAGGCCACCTGCACCCGCGCGTCGAGCTCCCCGGCGAGCGCCGTGCGGTAGTCCGTCGCCCCGTCCTGGTAGAACTCGGTCGGCATCATCGACAGCGGCTCCGAGCCCGGGTGGCGCTCAGCGAGGTGCCGCGCCACCTCGCTGACGACGCGGGCCTGCGCCCTGGCCGCCGCCTCCGGGCCGCTGCCGAAGGTGTCGGCGTCGGCCTTGCAGTGCCATTCGCTGTAGCTGACGTCCTGGAACTGCACCTGGAAGACCCGGACCCCCAGGGCCCACATCGCGTCGATCTTCTTCGTCAGCGCCTTCACGTCGCGGTCCGACGACAGACACATGGACTGGCCCGGGGCCACGGCCCAGCCGAGCGTCACATGCTCGGCACGGGCCCGTTCGGCCAGGGCGCGGAAGTCGCCGCGCCGTGCGGCCGGGTACGGGTCGCGCCAGCGGGCCTGCCGGTACGGGTCGTCACCCGCCGCGTACAGATACCTGTTCTGCTTGGTGCGCCCCATGAAGCCGATCTGCGCGAGCCGTTCCTCCTGGGTCCAGGGCTGCCCGTAGAAACCCTCGGTCATCCCGCGTACGGCGGTGGACGGCCAGTCCCGGACGGCGGCGGCGGCGACCCGGCCGTCCCGTATCAGCTGGCGCAGGGTCTGCACCGCGTGGAACAGCCCGTCGTCGCCGAGGCCGTCCAGGGCGACGGTGTCCCGGCCCGCCACCCGGCCCACCGCGATGCGGTAGCCGCCCATGGGGAGATCGGCGCGGTCCGGTGCGCGCAGGGTGCGCAACGCGTCCACGGCTCCGTCGCCGCCGAACCGGATCACGGGTCCGGCGCCGGGGAGCGCTTCGTGGACGGTCCGCACACCCGCGTCGCGCAGGACCGTGCGCAGCGCCTCGACGGCATAGGGGTCGGCCTGCGCGCCGGCGACGAGCGTGACCTGCCCGGAGAGGGCGACCGGGGATCCGGCCGCCTTGATGCTCTGCGGTCGCGGCCACACGGTGGGCAGCGTGGCGTCGTCCGTACGGTCGGGGCTGGTGACCGCGGTGGATCCGGGTACCGAGGGGGCGGCGACGGCGGCCGGGACCCCCGTCGAGAGCAGCCCGCCGAGCACGGCCACGGCGACGGCTGTCGCGCGCTTCCTGCGCCTGAGCTGCATGCCTGTCTCCCTCGCTCCCACCGGTGGGCTCCGAGCCCACCACCCACGCGCGAAGGTGTCAATGCGCGTGGTCGTTGTGGTGCAAATGCCCGATGTGGCGGGTGGGGTGCGAGGGGGGCCGACGCCGGCTCAGCACGCGAAAGACAGCGCCGAATGGCCGAAAACGGCGGACGTCTTGCGGACAACCGCCCTCCGGGGAACGGATTGTGACCCGGAGCACGTTGAACTCGTTGTCGTAACGCCTACGTCTGCGGCCGCGTCCGCTGGGTAGGCCTGCTGTGTCCTGTTCTCCACGGCCAGGAGGCCACCATGCCCGCCGCAGCGCAGCTTCTGCTCTCCGCCCTGTCCAAACAGGTACCGGGCCCCGCCCCGCTGATCAGTGCGCTCCCCGCCACCCTTCCCGGACCCGGCCCGCTGACCAGCGAGCCCCCGCTCGCGGACGCGATACCCCTGACCAGCGAGCCCCCGCTCGCCGACGCCACACCCCTGACCAGCGAGCCCCCGCTCGCCGTCCTCGCCCCGCTGACCAGCGAGCCGGCCATGTCCGGCAGCGCTTGGGGCATGGAGTCCCCAGGAGTCTGAATGGGCTTGTCCCGGCTCGCCGCACTGCACGGCGTCGCCACCTCCTTCTCCCCGTCCGCCGGCGTCACGGTGCCCGTCCCCGACGGCACGGTCGTCGCGGTGCTCGGCGCGCTCGGCGTCGACGCCACCACGCCCGAGGCGGTACGGGAGGCGCTCGCCGCCACCGAGTCCGCGGCCCGCTCCCGGCTGCTCCCGCCCACGCTGGTGGTGTGGACCGGGGAGCCGCTGCCCCCGGCCCTGACCGCTCTGCCACCCAGCACGGAGCTGACCGTCCTGCCCGAGGAGGCCGGCGCGGCTCCGCCGGTCCGTATGCGGATCCCCGCCGGGGGTACGGATCCGGCCGATTCCAGGACCGGCGAAACGGCGAGGGGTGCCCATGGCCCTCCGCAGCCGCCCGAGCCCCGTGGACCGGCGAGGGGTGCCGACGTTCCTCCGCGGCCGTCCGCCACCGGTGGACCGGCGACGGGTGCCGACGGCCCCGAGCAGCCGGCCGCGCCCGGCTGGTGGACCGAGCCGCCGCTCGGGGTGCACCGGCTGACCGCGCGCGTGCCGGGCCGGCCGGACGGGTCCTGCACGCTCGTCGTCGCCCCGGCCCGCGTCCCGCAGCCTCCCGGGCGCAGCCACGGGTTCCTCGTCCAGCTCTACTCCCTGCTCTCCGCCCGCTCCTGGGGCATGGGCGACCTCGGTGACCTCGCCGATCTCGCCTCCTGGTCGGGGCGCGCCCTCGGCGCCGGCTTCGTCCAGGTCAACCCGTTGCACGCCGCGGTCCTCGGCAACCCCACCGACCCCTCGCCGTACCGGCCGTCCTCGCGGCGCTTCCCCGACCCCGTGCACCTGCGCATCGAGTCCGTACCGGAGTACGGGCACGCGCCCGACCCGGCCGCCCTCGGTGAACTGCGCCTGCGGGCCTCGGAGCTGAGCGACGCCGTCCTGGACAAGGGCGCCTTCATCGACCGCGACGCCGTCTGGGCGCTCAAGCGGCAGGCCCTCGAGATCCTCGCCGCCGTACCCCTCACCCCCGGCCGCCGCGCCGCCTACTGCGACTTCCTCGCCGAACAGGGGCAGGCCCTGGAGGACCACGCCCTGTGGTGCGCCCTCGCCGAGGTGTACGGCTCCGACTGGCACACCTGGCCGGCCGCCCTGCGCGACCCCCGGTCCCGGGCGACCGCCCGCGCCCGTTCCGGCCTGCTGGACCGGGTCGACTTCCACTGCCGGCTCGCCTGGCTGACCGACGGTCAGCTCGCGGCCGCGCAGCGCACCGCCCGGGACGCCGGCATGGCCGTCGGGATCGTCCACGACCTCGCCGTCGGCGTGCATCCGGGCGGCTCCGACGCCTGGGCCCAGCAGGACGCCTTCGCACACGGCATGTCCGTCGGCGCACCCCCCGACGCCTTCAACGCGCGCGGCCAGGACTGGGGGCTGCCGCCCTGGCGCCCCGACGCCCTCGCCGCGTCCGGCTACGCCCCGTACCGGGGTCTGCTGCGCGGGCTCCTGGCCCACGCCGGAGCGCTGCGTATCGACCACGTCATGGGCCTGTTCCGGCTCTGGTGGGTGCCCGAGGGGCGCCCGCCCACCGAAGGCACCTACGTCGCCCACGACGCCGAGGCGATGCTCGCCGTCCTCGTCCTGGAGGCCCACCTGGCCGGCGCCGTCGTCATAGGGGAGGACCTGGGCACCGTCGAACCCGGCGTCCGGGAATCGCTGGCCCGCCGCGGCGTCCTCGGCACCTCCGTGCTCTGGTTCGAACGGGACTGGTCGGGCACCGGCCGCCCGCTCGCCCCCGAGGCGTGGCGCGAGGACTGCCTGGCCACCGCCACCACCCACGACCTGCCCTCCACCGCCGCCCGGCTGACCGGCGACCATGTGACGCTGCGCCACAGCCTCGGACTGCTCACCCGCTCGCTCGACGAGGAACTGACCGAGGACGGCGCGGACACCGCCGAGTGGCTCGGCCTGCTCACCCGGCTCGGGATGCTCCCCGAGGGCGGCGACGACGAGGAGGCGGCCGTCCGCGCCGTCCACCGCTTCCTGCTGCGCACCCCCGCCCGCATGGCCGGTGTCTGGCTCCCGGACACGATCGGCGACCGCCGCCCGCAGAACCTGCCGGGCACCTGGGACCAGTACCCCAACTGGCGGCTGCCCATCGCCGATGCCGAGGGCCGTCCGGTCACGCTGGAAGGGCTCGCCGCCTCGCCCCGGCTGCACCGGCTGATGGATGTCCTCAGACCCCGTCAGGAGCCCCCGCGGACCCGTACGGCACCCCCGGGCGCGCGGCCCGCGTAGGCGTTCGCTACGTTTGCACCGTGGACAAGAAGAACGCTATGCGCGCCGGCGCCGTCGCCGCCGGAACGACGCTGATGATGCTGCTCATGTCGTCCCCCGCGCTCGCGCTCACCCGCGACGACGGCGACGACCCGGGTACCGGCCTGAGCGTGATCGACACGATCGGTCTGTTCGTCGTGGCACCCATCGTGCTGTTCGCGGTCATCGCGGGCCTGGTCATGGTCCTCGACAAGTCGAAGAAGCAGGCCTAGAGCCTTTCGGGTGCGCCGCCGGTACCGAGGTACCGCGCGGCGCATTCGCATGTCCGGATCCGGGGCGGAGCCCGGCCCGCCCGATAGGTTGCGGCCATGACCGAGTGGGACATCAAGAAGCTCCGCATCCTGCGCACCCTGCGCGACCGGGGCACCGTCACGGCGACCGCCGAGGCGCTGCTGATGACCCCGTCGGCCGTCTCCCAGCAGCTCTCCAACCTGGCCAGGCAGCTGGGCGTGCCCCTGCTGGAGGCGCAGGGCCGGCGCGTCCGTCTGACCGACGCCGCCCACCTCGTACTGCGCCACGCCGAAGCCGTCTTCGCCCAACTGGAGCGCGCCGACGCCGAACTGACCGGCTATCTGCGCGGCGAGGCGGGCGAGGTGCGGATCGCGGCGTTCGCCACCGCCGTCCCCGCCCTGGTCGTCCCCGCCGTGCAGCGGCTGCGCGGCGACGACCGCCCGGGTCCTGACGTACGCGTCCGGGAGGCCGAGGCGGCGCAGGCGTACGAACTCCTCGTCGCCGGCGAGGTGGATCTGGCCCTCTCCCTGGCCGCCCACGCCCCGACGGCCCGTGACCCCCGGTTCGCCGTGCTGCCGCTGCTCGCGGACCCGCTGGACGTGGCACTGCCGGCCGGTCACCGGCTCGCGGCCGCACCCGGACTGCGGCTGGCGGACCTGTCCGCCGAACCGTGGATCTTCGGCGGCTCCGGTCCCTGGTCCGAGATCACCACGGCGGCGTGCGAGGCCGCGGGCTTCGTCCCGGAACAGGCGCACAGCGCCTCCGGCTGGACCGCGATCCTCGCCATGGTCGAGGCCGGAATGGGGATCGCGCTGATCCCGCGCATGGCGTCGGCGGAACGGCAGGGCCGGGACGGGGTGGTGATGCGGGTCCTCGAGGAGGACCGGCCGCGCCGCCATGTGGTGGCCGCGGTCAGGCAGGGGGCCGAGCAGGGCCCGGCGGTGGCCCGGGTGCTCGCGGCGCTGCGCGAGGCGGCAGAACCGTTCAGCAGGGCTTAAGAATTCATGCGGAAACTTTCGATGGACCTAACGGCTTCCGTCGTACGACAGTGAACGCATGACCTTCGAACAGAATGAGAACCAGCACGAGGATCCCCACGCCAACGACGCGGCCCCGTACGGCGGCGGTGACCCGTACGCCGACTACCGCACCACCGACCTCCCCTTCACCGGACTCGTCGACCTCGCCGACCGCCGGCTCGGCGCCGGAGTGATCGCCGCCAACGACGAGTTCTTCGCCCAGCGCGAGAACCTCCTGGTCCGGGAGCCCGCGGTCTTCGACCCGGAGCACTTCGGCCACAAGGGCAAGATCATGGACGGCTGGGAGACCCGCCGCCGGCGCGGCGCGGACGCCGCCCACCCGTTCCCGGCCCCGGACGAGCACGACTGGGCCCTGATCCGCCTCGGCGCCCCCGGCGTCATCCGCGGCATCGTCGTCGACACGGCCCACTTCCGCGGCAACTACCCGCAGCGCGTCTCCATCCAGGCCACCTCGGTCGACGGCGCTCCCGGCGCGGCCGAACTCCTCGCCGACGACGTGAAGTGGGAGGAGATCGTCCCGCCGACCCCCGTACGCGGCCACGCCGCCAACGGCTTCGAGATCACCGGCGGACGCCGCTACACCCACATCCGCCTCTGCCAGCACCCCGACGGCGGCATCGCCCGGCTGCGCGTGCACGGCGAGGTGATCCCCGACCCGGCCTGGCTCACGACGCTCGGCACGTTCGACCTGATCTCGGTCCTGAACGGCGGAAGTTACGAGGACGCCTCCGACCGCTTCTACTCCTCGCCGACCCAGATCATCCTGCCCGGCACCTCCCGCAAGATGGACGACGGCTGGGAGAACCGCCGCCGCCGGGTCCGCGACACCAACGACTGGGTCCGCTTCCGGCTGCCCGCCCAGGGCGCGGTTCGCGCGGTCGAGATCGACACCGCCTACCTGAAGGGCAACGCGGCCGGCTGGATCGCCCTGCAGGGCCGCAACGGCGAGACGGGCGAGTGGTTCGAGATCATCCCGCGCACCCGGCTCCAGCCCGACACCCTGCACCGCTTCCCGCTCCGCGCCCGCGCCGTGGTCACCCACGTCAGGCTGGACGCCTTCCCCGACGGCGGAGTCGCCAGGATGCGCCTGCACGGCTCGCTGACCGAGTCCGGTGTGGCCGAACTGGCCCACCGCTACGAGGAGTCGGGCGCCTGACCGCCCCTCCGACTCCCGCCCGGCGGACGGCTGCGCTCCTCGCGCCCGACCGCCGGGCGGGCTTCCACGCCCGGGAGCAGGCCCCGAAGGACAGCCATCGAGGGCCGGCCCGTAATCTGCCCGCGGTCGGTCCCGCTACTTCGCTCCCGTGGGGATGGCAGATGGCAGAGCTCGTACTGTGCACCGGACTGGATCCGGACGATCCGGACGCCGTGACGCTCGTCGTGACCGTCGCCGAGGGAAGGGCCGCGGACGAGGACGCCGTCGCCGGGCTCGGACGGTACGGATACGAGGGCGACGGCTGCCTCTACCTCGTGCAGACGGACGGCTGGGCCGAGAGGCGGCTGGACGGCGAGACGCTGACCGTGGACATCGTCGCCCACCCCGCCGTGCTGAAGGGGCTGGAGACCGCCGCGGACCTGTTCCCCGGGCGGTCGGCGGCCGACCCGGAGGCGCTGCGGCTGCTGCGGGTCAGCGCACAGGTCAGCCCCGCCGCGTACGCACGGGCCACGGAGATCACCGCCGTACTGACCGCGCCCGCCGGGACACCGGCCGAACAGATCGTGGCCCAGGCCCGGTCGGGCGGGAACTGGCCGCTCATCCTGGCGTCGCAGCCCGGCTGACGCGGTGACGGCCCGAACACGAAGGGGCGCCCCCCGAAGGAGGCGCCCCTCACACGTGCTGCGGTACGGCGCTTACGCGGTCGCCGCCTCCGCGTCCGCCGAACGGGCCTTCAGCGCCCGCTCCACACCCGACCGGGACTCCGACATCAGCCGGCGCAGCGCGGCGCTCGGCTCGGCCGAGGCCAGCCAGGCGTCCGTGGCGTCCAGGGTCTCCTGCGAGACATGGAGCGCCGGGTACAGGCCGATGGCGACCTGCTGAGCCATCTCGTGGCTGCGCGAGTCCCAGACGTTCTTCACCGCGGCGAAGAACTTCTCCGTGTACGGGGCCAGCAGCTCGCGCTGGTCGGTCTGGACGAACCCGCCGATGACCGCCTCCTGGAGGGAGTTCGGCAGCTTGTCGGACTCGACGACCGAGGCCCACGCCTCGGCCTTCGCCTCCGCGGAGGGCCGGGCCGCACGGGCGGACGCCGCGTGGCGCTCGCCCGCCGCCGTCCGGTCACGCGCGTACTCGGCGTCGATCTCCTCGTCGTCGAGCAGCCCGGTGGCGGCCAGCCGCTGGACGAACGCCCAGCGCAGTTCGGTGTCGACGGCCAGGCCCTCGATCGTCTCCGTGCCGTCGAGCAGCGCCTGCAGCAGGTCGAGCTGCTGGGGGTTGCGGGCCGTGGCCGCGAAGGCGCGGGCCCAGGCCAGCTGGTGGTCGCTGCCCGGCTCCGCCGCGCGCAGGTGCGCGAGCGTCGCCTCGGTCCACTGGGTCAGACCCGCCTCGCGCCATTCCGGCGCCGCGTACAGGTCGAGCGCCATCTTCACCTGACGGTGCAGCGACTGCACGACGCCGATGTCCGACTCCTTGCTCACCCCGGACAGGACGAGCGAGAGGTAGTCCCGGGTGGCCAGTTCGCCGTCCCGGGTCATGTCCCAGGCGGCGGACCAGCACAGGGCGCGCGGCAGCGACTCGGTGAAGTCGCCCAGGTGCTCGGTGACGACCCGCAGCGACTCCTCGTCGAGGCGGACCTTCGCGTACGAGAGGTCGTCGTCGTTGAGGAGGATGACGGCGGGGCGCGCGGTGCCGGCCGGGAACGGCACGGTGGTGCGCTCGCCGTCTACGTCCAGCTCGATCCGGTCCGTACGGACCAGCTTCCCGTCCGCGTTCAGGTCGTAGCAGCCGATGGCGATCCGGTGCGGCCGCAGCGTCGGCTCGCCCTTCGCGCCCGCGGGCAGCGCGGGCGCCTCCTGCACGACGGTGAACGAGGTGACGTGGCCGTTGCCGTCCGTCTCGATCTCCGGGCGCAGGATGTTGATGCCGGCCGTCTCCAGCCACGCCTTCGACCAGGTCTTCAGATCGCGGCCGGAGGTCTCCTCCAGCGCGCCCAGCAGGTCGGAGAGCTGGGTGTTGCCGAAGGCGTGCGCCTTGAAGTAGGCCTGGACGCCCTTGAAGAACGCGTCCATGCCGACGTACGCCACCAGCTGCTTCAGGACCGAGGCGCCCTTGGCGTACGTGATGCCGTCGAAGTTGACCAGGACGTCGTCCAGGTCACGGATGTCCGCCATGATCGGGTGCGTCGAGGGCAGCTGGTCCTGCCGGTACGCCCATGTCTTCATGGAGTTGGCGAACGTGGTCCAGGAGTGCGGCCACCGCGAGCCGTCGGCGTACGCCAGGCAGGCGATCGAGGTGTAGGTGGCGAACGACTCGTTCAGCCACAGGTCGTTCCACCACTCCATGGTGACGAGGTCGCCGAACCACATGTGGGCGAGCTCGTGCAGGATCGTCTCGGCCCGCGTCTCGTACGCCGCGTCCGTCACCTTGGAGCGGAAGACGTACTGGTCGCGGATGGTGACGGCGCCCGCGTTCTCCATCGCGCCCGCGTTGAACTCGGGGACGAAGAGCTGGTCGTACTTGGCGAACGGGTACGCGTAGTCGAACTTCTCCTGGAACCAGTCGAAGCCCTGCCGGGTCACGTCGAAGATCGCGTCCGCGTCGAGGTACTCGGCGAGCGAGGGACGGCAGTAGATGCCGAGCGGGACGGACTGGCCGTCCTTCTCGTAGCTGCTGTGCACCGAGTGGTACGGACCCACGATCAGTGCGGTGATGTACGAGGAGATGCGCGGCGTCGGCTCGAACGACCAGACGTCGGCCTTGGGCTCCGGCGTCGGCGAGTTGGAGATCACGGTCCAGCCGGACGGGGCCTTCACGGTGAACCGGAAGGTCGCCTTCAGGTCGGGCTGCTCGAAGCTCGCGAAGACGCGGCGCGCGTCCGGGACCTCGAACTGGGTGTAGAGGTAGGCCTGCTGGTCGACCGGGTCGACGAAGCGGTGCAGTCCCTCACCCGTGTTGGTGTACGAGCAGTCGGCGACGACCCGCAGCTCGTTGGAGCCCGCCGCCAGATGCGGCAGGATGATACGCGAATCGCGGAACACGGCCGCGACGTCCAGCGCCTTGCCGTTCAGCTCGACCTCGTGCACGGCCGGGGCGACCAGGTCGATGAAGGTCTCCGCACCGGCTTCGGCGGAGTCGAAGCGCACGACGGTGACGGACCTGTAGGTCCCGCCCTCCTGCGCTCCGGAGAGGTCGAGATCGATCTCGTACGCGTCCACGGTCAGCAGGCGCGCCCGCTCCTGTGCCTCTTCGCGGGTCAGATTCGTGCCAGGCACGCGGTCATCTCCTTGATATGCGATGTTTCCATCCATCCTTCCACGTGACCTGTGTCCAGGGCGATGTCCGATTTCCGCCGGACGGGGCCGCGGCGGCGGATCATTCTCGTCATATGACCAGTTACGAGGCACGCGCGATCGAACCGGCCGCGCTGAAGGAACTCCGGCAGACCGACGACGCGGGGAACGCCTGCGTCCCGTACACCGCCACCGGTGCGGGCAGCCCCCTGCGCTGCTGTCTGCGGGGCAATGAGGTGGGGGAGGAGATCGCCCTCGTGTCGTACGCGCCGCTGCGGCGCTGGGCGGCGGCGACCTGGGCCCGTCCCGGGGCGTACGACGAGCAGGGACCGGTCTTCATCCACGCCGGGGAGTGCGAGGGTCCGGCGGACGGCAGGGCCGGCTATCCGTTCTCACGGGCGGGCGCGTTGCGTACGGTCCGGCGGTACAACGCGGACGGTCACATCGTGGGCGGCCGGCTGATGGAGATCCCGGCCGACGAGGAGCGGGGGTTCGACGAGTCCTTCGCGGAGGCCTTCGCCGATCCGGAGGTGGCCCTGGTGCACGTCAGAGCTCTGGAGTACGGCTGCTGGCACTTCGAGGTGCGCCGGGCGAACTGAAGTGCCGGGCCGGGCGGACTGAAGCACCTCCGGCGATTGAGGAGCGGGGGCCCGGGGGCGGAGCCCCCGAACCCCCCGCGGCGGGGCCGACTGCGGTCAGCCCGCGAGCTCCGCCGCGACCAGCTCCGCGATCTGCACCGCGTTCAGCGCAGCCCCCTTGCGCAGGTTGTCGTTGGAGACGAACAGCGCGAGACCGTGCTCCACGGTCTCGTCGACCCGGATCCGTCCGACGAAGGACGCGTCCTGACCGGCGGCCTGGAGCGGGGTGGGGATCTCGGAGATCTCGACGCCCGGCGCGTCCTTCAGCAGCTCGTACGCGCGCTCCACGCTGATCGGACGGGCGAAGCGGGCGTTGACCTGGAGCGAGTGGCCGGAGAAGACCGGGACCCGGACGCAGGTGCCGGACACCTTCAGCTCCGGGATCTCCAGGATCTTGCGGGACTCGTTGCGGAGCTTCTGCTCCTCGTCCGTCTCGAAGGAGCCGTCGTCGACGATGGCGCCGGCCAGCGGCAGCACGTTGAAGGCGATGGGGCGCTTGTAGACGGCCGGCTCGGGGAAGTCGACGGCGCCGCCGTCGTGGGTGAGCTTGTCGGCGTCGGCGACGACCTTGGACGCCTGGCCGTGCAGCTCGGCGACGCCGGCCACTCCGGAGCCGGACACCGCCTGGTACGTGGCGACGGTCAGCGTCTGGAGGCCGGCCTCGTCGTGCAGCGGGCGCAGCACGGGCATGGCGGCCATCGTGGTGCAGTTCGGGTTGGCGATGATGCCCTTGGGGCGGTTCGCGATCGCGTGCGCGTTGACCTCGGAGACGACCAGCGGGACCTCGGGGTCCTTGCGCCAGGCGGAGGAGTTGTCGATCACGACGGCGCCCTGCGCGGCGACCTTCTCGGCCAGCGCCTTCGACGTCGCGCCACCGGCGGAGAACAGCACGATGTCCAGGCCCGTGTAGTCGGCCGTGGAGGCGTCCTCGACGGTGATGCCGGTGCCCTCGTAGGTGATCGTGGAGCCCGCGGAGCGTGCGGAGGCGAAGAGCCGCAGTTCGGCGACGGGGAACTTCCGCTCGGCCAGGATGCTGCGCATGACTGTGCCGACCTGACCGGTGGCGCCGACGATTCCGACCTTCACGGGGACTCCTTCAAACGTACGAACTGGCACGGTTGCCGCTCCATGATGCGTATGTCCACGGCTTCCTTGTCCAATCCATTGTCCGACCTGCGGACGGGGGCGGACAGCGCAGTGGGGCGGGCGCCCGTTGAGCGCCCGCCCCACTGTCGTACGGATCACATGGTCACCGCGATGCGGTTACGGCGTGACCTTCTCGATCACGACGCTGCCGGTGCCCGCCGCGGTGCCGCGGGAATTCACCAGCTGGACCTCGCCGAAGAACTGCCGTCCCTCGGGGGCCGCCCCGGCGACCGCGACCTCGGCACCGACCTGGGCCGACGCGCCTGAGGCCAGGTCCACGGCCTTCGACTCGTCGACATTGATCGCGCCGAGCGACGGCGAGTAGTACACGTCGCGGTAGTCGTACTCGGTCGTGCCGGCCGGGACGTCGTAGCCCTCGATGACGACCTTGTACGTGCCCGCGGCGGGCTTCACCAGACTGACGGTCTCCTCGGAGCCGGCCGTGGTGGAGGAGCCCACCACGTCAGCGCCCTTGTAGACGTACAGGTCCAGGTCGGCGTTGGCGTCCGAGGTGCCGCCGATGGCGACGTCCAGCTTCTCGACGCCCGCACCGATGGTCACCTCCTTGACGTACGAACCGCCCGTGGAGATCGACGGACGCTCGACGTCGGCCGAGCCCAGCGAGCCGCCCTTGAGCTTGCCCGCCAGGTCACCCGCGTTGTTCGTGACCGTCCAGTTCACCGCGGCCGGGGTGCCGATCTTCGCCTCGGCGATGGTCTGCACCGCCGGGTCGAAGGTGGCGCCGAGCAGCGAGACATCCAGCTTGTACGGGTTGTCCAGCAGCGGCGACGTGCGCCGGGCCTCGACCTCGATCTCCCAGACACCGGCCTGCGGGTCGGCGTACGAGCGCACGTCGGGGCGGCAGGTGTTGGCCGGGTTCTCGTAGTTCGGGTAGCAGAACGGCGTTCCGCTGTCCTCCACCGCGACCCCGTACGGGTGGATGGAGATGAAGCGGGTCTGGCTGCCCGAGCGCAGGGCGCTCATGGCGACCTCAAGGGTCTTGGAGCCCTCCGGCACGTTGACGAAGTACGACGTGGTGCCGTTGCGCTGCACCGAGCCGGACGCCGTGTACGCGTAACCCGGCTTCACCAGGTCCTTGGCGACGACGACCGTCGTCAGGATCTGCTGGTCCACACCGGAGGTCTTCGCGTCGTCGAGCTGCAGGATCGCGCTGTGCACGCCCGCGCTGCCCGGCTTCGCCTGGACCTTGACCGTCACCGGCTTGCCGAGCGGCAGCGAGACGGTGCTCGGGCCGGTCAGCTTGAAGGTGCCGTCGTCGTACTTCCAGGACAGCTTGTGCCTGACGTCCTTGTCCGGGCCCGTGGTGCGGGTGACCGTGACGTCGTACGACTTCTTCTGGCCGGCCTTCAGGCCGCCCTCGCGGTCGTACAGGCCGGTGCCGAAGCCCGGGGTCTTCAGCGCGAAGTCGATCGCGGTGTCGACCGGGGCCTTGACCGAGTACTCGTGCGCCGGGGCGCCCTGCTTCTCGATCTGCTTCCAGGCGCTGATGATGTTGATCAGACCGGCACCCTGGGCGTGCGCGGGCACTCCCTTGATCTGGGTGGCGGTGCTGGTCAGCGCGGTGCGCAGATCGGCCGGGGGCAGCTCGATGTGCTTCTGCTTCGCGGCGGACAGCAGCAGCGCGGTCGCGCCGGCGGCCTGCGGGGAGGCCATCGACGTGCCCTGGAGCATGGAGTAGCCGGCGGGGAGGGAGTAGCCCGCCTCCTTGACCGGCGAGCCGGGCAGCCAGGTCTGCGTCGAGTTGATCGACGCGCCGGGCGCCGTCAGCGTCGGCGTGAAGCCGCCGTCCTCACGCGGACCGCGTGAGGAGAACGGCATCATGTCGTACTTCTTGGTGACGGCGGAGCCGTAGTTCGCGGCCCAGGTCTCCTTGGAGACGGACGCGCCGACCGAGATGACGTGGTCGGCGAGGCCGGGGTCACCGATGGTGTTGACGCCCGGGCCGTCGTTGCCGGCCGAGATGACCAGCTGGACGCCGTAGATGTCGATGAGGCGCTTGTACAGCTCCGAGCGGGCGTTGTTGCCGTCGTTGAGCGGCGGCAGACCGCCGATCGACATGTTGACGACGTCGACGCCGCGGTTCACGACGAGGTCGATCATGCCCTCGGTGAGCGCGATGTTGGTGCAGCCGCCGTCCCAGGTGCAGGCACGCGAGGAGACGATCTTGGCGCCGGGCGCGGCACCGTTCATCTTGCCGCCGAACAGGCCGTTCGCCGCGGTGATGCCCGCGACGTGCGTGCCGTGCTCGGACTCGATGACACCGATGTTCACGTAGTCGGAGGTGTTGCCCGCGGCGTCGTACACGACGTTCTTGCGGGTCTCCACGACGAACGGGATGCGCTCGACGACGTCGGTGCGCGGGTCGTCCGTACCGAAGTAGGAGACCTGGTGCTTCTCCTTGTACGGCTTCAGTGCGGCGTCGTCGGAGAAGTCCGCGTTGTTGTTCAGGTCTACCCGGGTGGTGCCGGTGACCGGGTCGTACAGGACGGCCCACGCGTCGGTGGTGTCACCGTCGCGGTTGAGGTCGCCCGCCATGTCGCCGCCCTTGGTGACGGCCTCCTTGAACACCTTGATCCGGTACGAGCCCTCGGGGGCCGAGTAGGTACGGCCGCCGTAGGTGAACGTCGGACCGGCCACGGCGTCCGTCATCCGCAGCCAGGTGCCGTCGCCGTCACTGACCGGGTCGGTGGCCGTCACCCAGTCGGTGATCTTGCGCTCACCGGTGGTGGTCTTCTGCAGCGCGGGGTGGCCGAGGTCCACGCCCGCGTCCAGGACGCCGATGGTGATCCCGCGGCCGTCGGCCTTCGGGTGCTGCTTGACGAAGTCGACCGCGCCCGTCTCGAAGGACGGGTTGTACGGGTTCTTCGCCGGGGTCTTCTTCCCGGGCGCGGGGTAGCTCCCGGTCGACTTCGCCGCGGTCCGGCTGCCGGTCGCCCGGTCGGCCGCGGGGGTCGGGTCGTCCAGCATGATCTCCTGCTTGAGATCGATGCCGTGGACGGAGGTCAGCTTCGAGGCGGCCTTGATGGTGGCCTCGGCGGTCGCGGTCGGCACGGTCGCCCGTACGTAGCCGAGCTTGTCGTACGTACGCCCGAGCACGGAGCCCTTGACGGCGTCCAGCTGCTTGGTGACCTGCTCGGTCGCACCGGGAGCGGTGGCGACCATCATGGTGACGTTCTTCTCGCCCTTGGCCTTGGCCTCGGTCAGAACATCGGCGTCGGCCGCGCCGAGCTTGTCCGCCGTGCCACTGCCGGCGGCAGCCTTGACGGGGGAGGTGGCCGGGTCGTCGGCGGCGAAGACGGGGGCGGCGCCGGTGGTGGCCAGTGCGGCCACCAGGCCGGCGGCGGCCGCGACTCGGGCCGCGCGTCTCGCCCCGGATATGTAACTGGGGGATTCGGAGGTCATCAGCATCCCTGTATGTGAAAGAGAGAGTCCGGAAATCGGTACCGGATGACCGCTCACCCTTTCGTAAATGACAGGGGTTTGTGGAGAGTTGTGGGGGGCGAGTTGTGGACATGGCGGGATTCCGCCAGTGCGGCCGAAGCGTCACAGGGGACGAACGGGCAGATATGTGACGGGTGATGGCCTCACCTGGGCAGGATCACCACGTGCGCGGCCGGTTCACGGTCGGCTGCCGCCATCAGCGCGGTCCGCACCACGACCGCCTGCTGCTCCCGGGCGTCACGCAGCTTCTTCGGCGTGAGGTGGACGACGGTGACGCCGAGCCGTTCCAGGTGCTCGCGCCGGGCGGCGTACGCGGACCACTGGGCCTCGTGCTCCTCCTGGCGACGGCCGTCGTCGAGCCGGCTGTGGCGCGGGGCCCGGGTGTCCAGTTCCACGGCGACCGCCTCGTCGGGCCAGTAGGCGTCGACGCCGCCCAGATGCGGGCCGCCCGGCAGCCGCAGATCCACGTTCCACAGCGGCTCCGGCAGTCCGTACGACCGCACCATGTCGTACAGCCGCTCCTCCGCCAGGGCCCGGCCCTCGGCGAGCAGCGAGTCCACGGCGTCCACCACCTGGGGGCGTCCGAGCACCTTGGCACGGTTCAGTTCGCCGACCACGACGACCGGTTCGCAGTGGCCCCCGCGGACCGCCTCGGTGAGCAGCCGGCGTACGGCGAAGGCGTCCCCGAGCCCGGCCACGGCGTCCGCCAGCGCGCGGGCCACCGGCGCGACCGGAAGTCCGTCCAGCCGCTCCGGCCGCGGCAGTTCGGCCGTCCGCAGCAGACGGGCGTACCCGGCCGACCTCAGCCGGCGCATGCGCGGCACCAGGACGTCGATCCGGTCCATGGCGACGACGGGCTGCACGGCGACGAAGCCGTGCAGCGCGAGCGCGGCAATACCGGTGATCATGGCCTCGCCGTACGCGGGGTCGACGCCGGCGGGCTGCGCGGGCACGCTCCGCCGCCCGGAGGCGGGCGGCCGGCCCGCGTACAGGAGCGCGGACCGCAGCAGCTCCCGGCCGTCGAGCGGACCCGGGTGCAGGACGTACACGCCGGGCAGCGGCTGCTGCCACGGACCACCGGCCCGGCACTGCGCGGCGGCGCGGGCGGCGGAGACGCCGCGAGCCTTCAACTGGGCTGCGGACAGGACGCCTTGGTGGGCGTCGGATGCCGCGCGGGGACCGCACGGGGAGAGCGGGGTGTTCTGGGTCATGCTCCGGTGTATCCCGCCCGGTGCCGGGCTCCCAACCCCTGTTACAGGCCCGTCGACATACCCGGACAACGCCGTCCTAAAGTACGGACGTTCGACAGCCGAAATGGCCCGGAAACCCAAGCCCGTCCGGCAATCCCAGCCGGTCCGGCGTTTGAGGACGGAACCCTCGCCGGGGTGCCGGGGCACCCGGGCGAGGAACCTCACGCCGGACGGGCCGGAACCGTCACGCGGCTCCGCCGCAGACCGCTCCGCCGCAGACCGCTCCGCCGTCAGACCGCTCCGCCGTCACACGCCTGTGCCCGCAGCCCCCGGGCCAGATCGTCCCGGGCCTCCAGCACCAGCCGCCGCAGCGCCGGTGCCGCGTCCGCGTGTGCATCGAGCCACGCGTCCGTCGCCGCCAGCGTGGCGGGATCGTCCTGAAGGGCCGGGAACAGGCCCTTCACCACGGCCATCCCGATCTGGATCGACCGCTCGGCCCACACCCGTTCGATCGCCTCGAAGTACTTGTCCGCGTACGGAGCCAGCAACTCCCGCTGCGAGGGCTGCGAGAAGCCCGAGATGGTGGCCTCCACCAGGGCGTTGGACAGCTCGTCCGACTCCACCACACCCGCCCACGCCTGCGCCTTGACCGCGGCCGAAGGACGCGAGGCCAGGCACCGCACCTGGTGCCGCTTGCCGGACGCGGTGTCGTCGCGGGCCAGTTCGGCGCCGATGGCCGCCTCGTCCGCCGCGCCGTGCGAGGCCAGCGGCGACAGGAACGCCCAGCGCAGCTCCTGGTCGACGTCCAGGCCGTCGATCCGTGCCGTGCCGGCGAGCAGCCCGGACAGCAGCTGGAAGTCCGTCTCCGACGCGGCGACCGCCGCGAAGAACCGCGCCCAGGCCAGCTGGTGCTCACTGCCCGGCACCGCGAGCCGCAGCTCGCGCAGCGCGCCCTCGGACAGGGCCAGGCCGCCCTCCTCGCGCCACGACGGCGCCGCGTAGTGCACCAGCGCCGAGCGGGTCCAGGCGTGCAGCATCTGCAGTACGCCGATGTCGGTCTCCCGGCCGGAGAAGGCCAGGACCAGCGAGACGAAGTCGCGGGCCGGCATCAGCCCGTCCCGGGTCAGGTTCCACAGCGCGGACCAGCACAGCGCCCGCGCGAGCGGGTCCGTGATGTCACCCAGGTGCGCCCGGAGCGTGGCCAGCGACACCTCGTCGAAGCGGACCTTGCAGTAGGTCAGGTCGTCGTCGTTGACCAGGATCAGCTCGGGGCGCTCGGCGCCGGCCAGCTCCGTGATCACGGTGCGCGGCCCCGCCACGTCCGCCTCGGCGCGGGCATAGCGCACCAGGTCGCCGTCGGGGGTGCGCCGGTACAGGCCCACCGCGACCCGGTGGGGCCGCAGCTCCGGATGCGACTCGGCCGCCTCCTGGAGCACGGCCAGCTCGGTGATCCGGTCCGCGGCGTCGTAGACCGCCACCGGGGTCAGCGAGTTGACGCCCGCGGTCTGGAGCCAGGAGCGCGACCACGAGGTCATGTCCCGCCCGGACGTCTCGGCCAGCACCGACAGCAGGTCGCCGAGCTGCGTGTTGCCGTACGCGTGCTTCTTGAAGTAGCGCCGGGCGCCCTCCAGGAACGCGTCCCGTCCCACGTACGCCACCAGCTGCTTCAGCACCGAGGCGCCCTTGGCGTACGTGATGCCGTCGAAGTTCAGCTTGGCGTCCTCCAGGTCACGGATGTCGGCCGTGATCGGGTGGGTGGACGGCAGCTGGTCGGCGCGGTAGGCCCACGCCTTGCGGTTGTTGGCGAAGGTGATCCAGCCGTCCTCGAAACGGGTCGACTCCACCATCGCGAAGACGCCCATGAAGTCGGCGAACGACTCCTTGAGCCACAGGTCGTCCCACCACTGCATGGTGACCAGGTCGCCGAACCACATGTGCGCCATCTCGTGCAGGATGACGTTGGCCCGGCTCTCGTACGCCGCCTGCGTCACCTTGCCGCGGAAGATGTACTCCTCGCGGAACGTGACGATGCCCGGGTTCTCCATCGCGCCGAGGTTGTACTCGGGCACGAACGCCTGGTCGTACTTGCCGAACGGGTACGGGTAGTCGAAGTGGTCATGGAAGAAGTCCAGACCCTGCTTGGTGATCAGGAAGATGTCGTCGGCGTCGAAGTGCCGGGCGAGTCCCTTGCGGCACATCGCGCCGAGGGGGATGTCCAGCTGCGTGCCGTCGTCGAACGTACGGCTGTAGGAGTCCGTCACGTAGTGGTACGGACCGGCGACGACCGTCGTGATGTACGTCGAGATCGGCTCCGTCTCGGCGAACCGCCACACCCCGCCGTCGCGGGACTCCTCGGCCCCGTTGCTCCAGACCGTCCACTCCGCGGGCGCCGTCACCCGGAAGCGGTAGGGGGCCTTCAGATCGGGCTGCTCGAAATTGGCGAACACGCGCCGCGCGTCCGCCGGCTCGTACTGCGTGTAGAGGTAGACCTCGCCGTCCTCCGGGTCGACGAAGCGGTGCATGCCCTCGCCGGTCCGGCTGTACGCGCACTGCGCGTCGACCACCAGGACGTGGCCGCCCTCCGGCAGGTCCGTCAGCGCGATCCGCGTCCCGTCGAAAACGGCCGCCGGGTCCAGCGGCGTGCCGTTCAGCGTCACCGCGTTCACGGACGGGGCGACCAGGTCGGCGAAGGTCGTCGCGCCGGCGCGTGCCGTGCGGAACCGGATCGTCGTCACCGAGCGGAAGGTCCGCGGACCGGAGCCCTGCCCGCCCTCCCCGTCCGGCTCACCGATGGCGGAGCGGACGTCGAGCTCGACGTCGTAACCGTCGACGGTCAGCAGGTCGGCCCGCTCACGGGCCTCGTCGCGGGTCAGGTTCTCACCGGGCACGAGCACACTCCTTTGTGTCACGTTCGAATACTTTGATCCTCCCATGCCGCTTCCCGGCCCGGCATGCGGGAATGGCCGGAGCGTCCTTCGGTGTTCTCGCGCACAGATGCGATCGGTCCGTTCTAGGAGAGACATGTCTGAAAGCAGCACGGCGACCGGCAGGACCCCCGTCGATTTCTGGTTCGATCCGGTCTGCCCCTGGGCCTGGATGACCTCCCGCTGGATGCTGGAGGTGGAGAAGCTCCGTGACGTCGAGGTCCGCTGGCACGTGATGAGCCTGTCCGTGCTCAACGAGGACCGGCTGGAGGACATGCCCGCCGAGTACCGGGACCTCCTGGAGAACAAGGCCTGGGGCCCGGTCCGCGTGGTGATCGCCGCCCAGCAGAAGCACGGCGACGACGTCGTCGGCCCGCTCTACACCGCGCTCGGCACCCGCTTCCACAACCAGGGCGAGGGCGTCACCCGTGAGGCGGTCGTCGCCGCACTGAAGGACGTCGGCCTGCCCGTCGAACTCGCGGAGTACGCCGACTCCGACACGTACGACACCGAACTGCGCGCCTCCCACAAGGAGGGCATCGACAAGGTCGGCCAGGAAGTCGGCACCCCGGTCATCGCCGTGCCCGGCGCGGACGGCGAGCAGATCGCCTTCTTCGGCCCGGTCGTCACCCCCGCCCCCAAGGGCGAGGAGGCGGCGAAGCTGTGGGACGGCACGCTGATGGTCGCCTCGATCCCCGGCTTCTACGAGATCAAGCGGACCCGGACGCAGGGCCCGGTCTTCGACTGATCATCCTGCGGTGCGGGTCCCGGCGACGGCCTGGACCCGCACCGCGGCGCCGTCAGAGGCAGCCGGGTGGCCTCCGGCCCCTCAGCCGTACAGGGCGGCCGGCCTCGGCAGCCGCCGCGCCACCTGCTCCGCGCCACCTGCTCCGCGCCACCTGCTCCGCGCCACCTGCTCCGCGCCACCTGCTCCGCGCCACCTGCTCCGCGTCGTCGAAGCCGAAGCCGAAGTCCCGATCCGGTTCCAGGGCCGGGCAGTCGATCGTCCTGCCGGATCCGACGCCCCGCCGGGCAGCCCCCCGAACGGTGACGCCACCGTGACCCGATATGTGATCCGCGCCACAGCTGGGAGGGGCGGCTCCTGATCTTCTGGGCGCATGCGACCCTCCCCTTCCCTCGCCCTGTGTACCGCCCTCGCGGGCACCATGCTGCTCGCCGGATGCGGGCAGGAGCGGGGCGTCGGCTCCGGCGCTCCCTCCGGCTCCGGTTCGCCCACGTGCACGGCCACCCTGCCCGCCACCGGGCCCGACGGCGGGACGTGGGAGAACGTGACCCTCATCAGCCGGGGCTGCGGCGCCTCCCCGGCCCCGGCCACCGAGTTCGAGGTCACCAACACCGGGAAGGAACCGCTCACCTTCACCATCACCTTCGACCGGATGAACGAGGCCGGGGAGGTCATGGACAACACCTCCACCACCGTGGCGTCCGTGCGGCCCGGCCGGACCGTGCGACGCACCCTCGACACGGGGGACACGCTGTCCACGGCCCCGGCGAGCCGGGTGCGGGTCTCCAAGGTGCGGGCCGTCGCGGCGGACGAGGCACCCGCCACGACCGGCGCCTGTCCGCCCTCGGGAGTCCAGGTCACGGCGGACCGCGGCGACGCCGCCATGGGGCTGCGCGTGGTGGGCCTCCACCTGGTCAACTGCGGTTCCACCGCCTACCGGGTCAACGGCTATCCCGGACTCCAGCTCCTGGCGCGGGACCGGGAACCGGTGACCGGCGTGCGGATCCTGCACGGCACCGACGCGATCTCCACCGGGATCGGCGGCGACGCCACGTCGCGGCCCGTCACGCTGAAGCCTGGGGAGTCGGCGTACGCCAATCTGGCGTGGCGCAACACCACCGGCGCGGGCGAAGCGGTGAACGCCCCGTACGTCAGGGTGACGCCGAAGCCGGGGGCCGCGGCCGTGACCGTGACGCCGGAACTCGATCTCGGGACCACGGGGAAGCTCGGCGTCGGCCCGTGGACCAAGGACGAGACGGCGGCCCGCTGAACGGAGGGCGGGCCCGCGCCGGGGCCAACCCGCCCCGGCGCAGGCCCGCCCGCCGTCCCGTCGCTCAGGAGTAGAAGTTCCGCTGCCACCGGTGCCCGGCCAGCACGGCGAGCTGCCCGGCGGTGAGCGGAATCCCGTCGCTCAGCGCGGTGTTGCGCTCCACATTGCGCACGCTGCGCATGCCCGGGATGACGGTGGAGACCGCCGGCGAACTCAGGACGAAGCGCAGCGCGTGCTCCGCGACCGCGTCCGGCTCGATGCCCAGGTCCGCGACGATCGCCGCCACCCGCTGCTCGACCTGGGCCGGCCGGTCGTCACGGAAGTAGCGGTTGCGCCAGTCGCCTTCGGGGAACGTCGTGCCGGCGGTGATCCGGCCGGTCAGCCCGCCCTCGTCCAGCGCCACCCGCACGATCACCCCGACACCGTGCTCCTCGCAGGCCGGCAGGAACGCGTCCGCCGGTGCCTGGTCGAACACGTTGTAGATGACCTGCACGCTGTCCACCGCGCCGCTGCGCACGAGCGCGATCGCGCTCTCGGGCCGATGGTCATTGACGGAGACACCGAACAGGCGGATCTTTCCCTCCTTCTTCAGCTCGGCGACCGTCTCCAGCCAGTCCCCGCGCCCCATCCACTCGTCGTTCCAGACGTGGAACTGCAGGACGTCGAAGTGGTCCAGGCCGGAGGCGCGCAGGCTGGTCTCCAGGCTCGTACGGATGTGCTCGCCCGGGAAGGTCTCGGCCGGGTCCGTGCCGTCCTGGGCGGGCCACTCCCGGTTCAGCGGCGGCACCTTGGTCGCGACGAGCACCTCGTCGCCGGCCCGTTCGCGTACGACCTGCCCGACGATGCGCTCGCTCTCGCCGTAGCCGCGCGCCGTATCGATGAAGTTCACGCCGAGATCGATGGCCCGGTTGAGGGCGCGCAGGGATTCGTCCTCCGTCGCGCCCACCCAGCTGGACTCACCGATGCCCCACGCGCCGTAGCCGATCTCGGACACCGACAGTCCGCTGCGTCCCAGCTCGCGGTAGCGCACAATCATCCTCCACGTCGTGGTTCCGGTGCCGGCCGGCGCTGCGGCGCCATGCCGGAAATCACGTTGACGATAGGCGACTTGGGGGTTGTGGGCAGGTGGGTTTTTCCGCCGGGTCCGCGTTCACCGACGTGCTGGCTGCCGGATCCTCACTGCCCGGCCACGCTCCCGGCCGTGACCGGATCGCCGACGCTCACCACGCCCTCGCGGACCACCGCGTTCTTCGCGCCGAAGCTGACCCGGTTGCCGTACTCCGGCTCGCGCCGGTACGTCGCCAGGGTCCGGACCGGTTCCGGGCCCCGGCGGCGGCCCGTCGTCTGGTCGACGAGCGGGACGCTGCACCGCATCGCCCGTACCGAGTGGGCGAGTTCGACACTTCCCATGGTCATCCGGCGCAGCCGGTCCTCGAAGTGCGGCTCGTCGTCCCCGGTCAGCACGATGTTGGGCCGGAAGCGGTCCATCGGGACGGCCTCGGCGTCGCCCCGGGCCGCGATGCGGGCGTTGAGGGCGTCCAGGGAGGCGGTCGAGGCGACCAGCACCGCGTGCGCGTCGGCGAAGTTGACCTTGCCGGGGGTGTCGCCCCAGCCGTCCCGGTCGAAGCCGGGGGCCACCCGCACCAGGCGGGACTTGGCCCCGAGCACGTCGGAGAACCACTCCGCGACCGCGTCCCCCTGGTCGACGGCCGCGCCGAGCGGACGGTCGAACATGCTGACATCGCGGCGCGGGCCGTCCGGGTCGACGTTCAGGAGCAGGGGCTCGACGTCCGCGGCGGACAGGGTCAGTGCCGTCCCGGAGCGCAGGATCCCGGCCCCGATCGCGGCCATCGCGGGGTGCGTGCGCTGGCTGCGGAAGGCGCCGTCCGCGGCGTCGACCACCATGAACGTCCGGTCGTGTTCGAGACCGGTCCCGGTGACCCGTGCGGAATCGACCGCGGTACCGGCGCAGCCCTTGACCGGGTAGTACGCCAGTTCCTGCACAGTGATCGTCATGATGTCCTCCCCATGGCGCACATCATCGCACCCGGCCCGCGGCGTACGGCATGACAGAAGGGTCCTCGCCCGTCACGTCCGGGCGAGGACCCCTCCTTCATCCGCCTGCCCGGTGAAGGTTGAGAAGACGATCACGAGGCAGGGCGTTCGGGACGCCCCGTCAGGGGGCGAGCAGCAGGACGTTCGCGCGCTCCTTGGCGGCCGCGTACCGCTTGGCCACGTCCTGCCAGTTGACGACGCGCCACATCGCCTCGATGAAGTCGACCTTCTGGTTCTTGTACTGGAGGTAGAAGGCGTGCTCCCAGGCGTCGAAGACGAGGACCGGGACCGAGCCCTGGCCCACGTTGCCCTGGTGGTCGTAGACCTGCTCGACGATCAGCCTGCCGCTGACCGGCTCGTACGCGAGGACGCCCCAGCCGGAGCCCTGGGTGGTGGCCGCGGCCTTCGTCAGCTGGGACTTGAAGCCCGCGAAGGAGCCGAAGGAGTCGGTGATCGCGTCCGCGAGGTCGCCGACACCGTCCGCCCCGAGCGGTTCGCCGCCGCCGTCACCGGTCATGTTGTGCCAGTAGATCGAGTGCAGGATGTGGCCGGAGAGGTGGAACGCGAGGTTCTTCTGGAGTCCGTTGACGGCTCCCCAGGCCTCCTTGTCGCGCGCCTCCTCCAGCTGCTCCAGGGTGTCGTTCGCACCCTTCACGTACGCGGCGTGGTGCTTGTCGTGGTGGAGCTCGATGATCTGCGGATTGATGACCGGTTCGAGCGCCGCGTAGTCGTACGGGAGTTCCGGGAGCGTGTACGTGGCCATGGTTCGAACCCTCCAGCTGCTGTCCTGTTGTTATTGCAACCTATATGCAGGAGCAGGTTAACAGCAGGAAGGGGTAAGGGAGGATCAGTCCTTCGGCGTAGGACCAGGGCACCGCGGACGCTCCCGGCGTCTTCGCGTGCGCCAGGGTTTCCCGTCCCGGGCGTTACGCGTCCGGCGTCGCCGTCGCGGAGCGCCGCTGCCGTACGACGCCGATGGCGATCAGGGCCGCCGTCAGCGCACCGGTCGCCAGCAGCTGGTCGCGGGTGTCGGGCTGGCGGAGCATCAGGAAGAAGATGCCGGCCATGGCGAGCAGCGCCACCACCGTCAGTCCCGGGAACAGCCACATCCGCACCACGAGCTTCTCCGGCGCCTCGTGCTCCAGCCGGGTGCGCAGGATCAGCTGGGAGACGGCGATGAAGATCCAGACGACGAGGATGACCGCGCCGATCATGTTGAGCAGCCAGGGGAAGACGTCGTCCGGACGCCAGTAGCTCAGCAGCACGCACAGGAAGCCGAACACGGACGAGACGAGGACCGCCGTGCGCGGCACACCGGAGGAGACCCTGCCCAGCCGCTTCGGGCCCATGCCGCGCCCGACCAGCGAACAGGCCATGCGCGAGGCGCCGTAGACGTTCGCGTTCATCGCGGAGAGCAGGGCGACCAGGATGACCACGTTCATGATCTCCGCCGCGCCGCCGATGCCGAGGTGGTCCAGGGTCGCGTAGAACGGGCCGACCTCCACGACCTTCGGGTCGTCCCACGGGACCAGCGTGACGATGACGGCCATCGAGCCGACGTAGAAGAGCGCGATCCGCCACATCGCCGTCCGGACGGCCTTCGCGACGCCCTGCACCGGGTTCTCGGACTCCGCTGCCGCGATGGTGACGGTCTCCAGACCGCCGTACGCGAAGACGGAGGCGAGCAGTCCGATGACCAGCCCTTCGGAGCCGTTCGGCATGAATCCGCCCTCACCGCTGAGGTTGGCGGTGCCCGGGGCGTCTGTACCCGGCAGCGCGCCGAGGATCGCCAGCACGCCCAGCACCAGGAACAGCGTGATCGCGGCGACCTTGAGCGCGGCGAACCAGAACTCGAACTCGCCGAACTTCGTCACCGAGGCCAGGTTCGTCCCCAGGAACACCACCATGAACAGCGCCACCCAGGCCCACTCCGGAGTCCCCGGCAGCCAGCCGGTGACGATCTTGGCCGCGCCGATCCCTTCCAGGCCGACGGCGACACAGAGAAGCACCCAGAACGCCCAGCCCGCCGCGAACCCCGCCCATGGGCCGATCGCCCGCTCGGCGTGGACGGAGAACGAGCCGGATGCCGGATTGGCCGCCGACATCTCGCCGAGCATGCGCATCACGAGCATGACCAGCAGCCCGGAAACGGCGTACGCGATCACGATCGACGGGCCGGCGGCGGCGATGCCGGCACCGGAGCCGACGAACAGCCCGGCGCCGATGACGCCGCCGAGGGCGATCATCGACAGATGGCGCTGCTTGAGTCCCTGGGTGAGCGCCGGGCCGGTCCCGGCGTCGGAGGCGACGGCCGGGGAGCCGGCGGGGGAGGGCGTGGGGGGAGGCGTGGGGGCCTGAGGCATGGACGAGCTCTGTTCGGTCGGTGACGTGTGGGGACGTATCCACTGACAGTCTGAACAGGTGGCCCGCTCCTGAGGAACGGCTGTCCGCTATACGGGCACCAGGCTCACACAGGGCGCACACCGCCCGGGGCGGAGCGGCTCATGGCCTCGGATCCTTCATTTAGAGGGAGTTCACAGTCTGCCCCCTACGGCCCTCCGCGGTTCCGACCGGGGGAACCCCTCGTCACCCCAGTGACGAGCATCACGCTTCGCGACGATTGCGGGCCGGTCTTTGTGTGAACCCCACCAATCCCTCAACCGCCGCTTTGTGGGCCGCTGATGGTGATCGAGCGATGCTCCGTCGGCTAACGTCAGCCTCAGTCTGTCCCCACCTGTCCCCACCTGCCCTCACCCCGCGGAGTCCCGATGAGCACTGCTGCCGCCGCCCCCGTCCGTACCGGAGCGGTCCTCGCCGACCTGCTGCCCGCAGCCCGGCACCGCTACGCCGTGGACACCGCCCTGGTGCTCGGCGGTGCCGCGCTCACCGGCATAGCGGCCCAGATCGCCGTCCCGGTCCCCGGCTCCCCGGTCCCGGTCACCGGCCAGACCTTCGCCGCGCTCCTGGTCGGCACCGCGCTGGGCGCCCGCCGCGGCTTCCTCGCCCTGGCCGTGTACGCGCTCGTCGGCATGGCGGGCATGCCGTGGTTCTCGGCCGGCAGCTCCGGCGCCGGCGGTGCCTCCTTCGGTTACGTGCTCGGCATGCTGCTCGCCGCCACCGTCGTCGGCGGGCTCGCCCGCCGCGGCGGCGACCGTTCGGTGCTGCGGACCGCGGGCACGATGGTGCTCGGCTCGGCGATCATCTACGCGGTCGGCGTGCCGTACCTGGCCCTGTCCACCGGCATGTCGGCGAGCGCCGCGATCGCGGCCGGCCTGACGCCGTTCCTGCTCGGCGACGCGCTGAAGGCGGCGCTCGCGATGGGCGCGCTGCCCACGTCGTGGAAGCTCATCGGCCGCCGAGGCTGACGCCTCAGCTTCCGTAAGCACCTCCGAAGAGGCTCGCCGGGTCGTAACGCGACACCAGACCGGCGAGCCTCTTCTGCGTGCGCGCGCCGTGGAAGCCCTCGGTACGGTCCCCGCCGCCGAAGGAGAAGTTCAGCGAACGGCCCACGGCGAGTGGCTCCAGGACCCCGGCCACCTCCTCGTACAGCGACCGCACCGACGCCACGTCCGTACCGTCGAGCGGCGACAGCATCCGCAGCAGGAAGCCCGCGTCCCGGTAGGGCACCGCGTTGTCCGGTTCCGGCGCCGCGGCCAGGGCGCCGCCCAGGTGGTTGAGCTGCACCACGGTCATCATCGGCGCCTTGCGGCCGGTCAGCTCCAGCACCCGCGCCGCGCGTTCGGGATCGAGTCCGCCGAGCATCAGGCCGTCGCCGTAGTAGGCGTGCGGGAACGGCGGATCGCTGTGGATGGTGTGGCTGTCGGTGTACGGCATCTCCCGCAGCGAGTCCGCGAGCGCGGGCCCGGTCGCCCGCAGCGGCGCGACGAGGCGTTCGCCCTCGGCCGCCGATCCGGTGTACGCGACGCGTACGGAGATCACGTACCGGCCGCGCAGCGGCCCGGGCAGCTGCGGCAGGTCCGGGTACACGAGCGCGGAGACGGAGGAGGTGAGGGCCCCGGGCACGGTCCGGGTCCACTCCAGATAGCGGCGCAGCACCCGCGCACCGCCCTCCCCGTCCCCGTCGAACGCGATCGAGCCGCCGTACAGCCGGGCCACCGGGACCAGGGCGGTCTCCATCCCGGTGACCGCGCCCAGCCGGTGCCCGCCGCCGCGCAGCCCCCAGAACAGCTCGGGCTCGTCCGCCGGGGTGACATGGCGCAGCACCCCGTCGCCCGTCACCACGTCCAGTGACCGCACATGGTCGGCGGCGTACCCGAACTCCCGGGCCAGGACGCCCAGGCCGCCCCCGAGCGTGTAGGAGACGGCGCCGACGCCGGGGGAGGAGCCGTTCAGCGGGGCGAGCCCGTGGGGTGCGGCGGCCTCGATCACCTGGCCCCAGGTGACACCGGCACCGATCCGCGCGGTGCGGCGTTCGGGGTCGACCTGAACGGAGTCCATCTTGCGGGTGCTGATCAGGACGCCGCCCTCGACGGGGCCCGGCAGCCCGTGCCCGGTGGCGTGGAGACCGACCCGGAGCCCGTCCCGGGCGGCCCGGGCCACGGCGGTGCGTACGTCCTGGGCGTCGGCCGCCTCGACGACGAGGTCCGGGCGGACCGGGAAGCCGGTCTGGAAGCCGGTCGGGAAACCGGTCGGTTCGGCAGTCATGGCGGAGGCTCTCCACTCGCTCGCTCGATGCGCTTGCGAGGGAGAGCCTCCCCGGTATACCTGACAGGGGCCGTCAGGTATGGATGATCAGCTTCCGGCGGTCCCGGCCGGGGTAGCGCTTCGGCGCTTGCGTGCCTCACGTACCAGCGAGACCGCCACCACCAGCACCGCGACCAGCAGCGACAGCAGCACCTGCTCGCGTCCGGCGTCGTCGGTCAGCATGTAGACCAGTACGAACGAGATCATGGCGATGGTCGCCCAGGTCAGGTACGGGAAGAGCCACATCCGTACGACCAGCTTCTCCGGCGACTCGCGCAGGATGATGCCGCGCATCCGCAGCTGGGTGAAGCAGATGACCAGCCAGACGAACAGGGCGACGGCGCCGGAGGAGTTCAGCAGGAACGCGAAGACCGTGTCGGGCCACTGGTAGTTGAAGAAGACGGCGACGAAGCCGAAGACGACCGAGGACAGAATGGCCGCCTGCGGCACGCCCCGCTTGTTGGTCCGGGCGAACGCCTTGGGCGCGTCGCCGCGGCCGCCGAGCGAGAACGCCATCCGGGAGGCCGTGTAGAGGCCGGAGTTGAGGCAGGAGAGCACGGCCGTCAGCACGATGACGTCCATCACCTGGCCTGCATGCGGGATGCCGATGACGTCGAGCGCCGCGACGTAGCTGCCCTTCTCGACGATCGACGGATCGTTCCAGGGCAGCAGCGTCAGCACGACGAAGATCGAACCCAGGTAGAAGACGGCGATCCGCCAGATGACGCTGTTGGTGGCCTTCTGGACGGCGCGCTGCGGGTTCTGCGACTCGCCGGCCGCCAGGGTCACGATCTCGCTGCCCATGAAGGAGAAGACGACCATCAGCACCCCGGTGAGGATGGCGCCCGGCCCTTCGGGGAAGAAACCGCCCGTGTCGGTGAGGTGGGCCAGTCCCGATCCGGCGTGGTCCGAGCCGGGCAGCACGCCGAAGACGGCGAGCAGGCCGACGATCACGAACGCACCGATCGCGACCACCTTGATGCCGGCGAACCAGAACTCGAACTCACCGTACGAACCGACGGAGACCAGATTCGTCGCGGTCAGCACCAGCATCACGATCAGTGCCCAGCCCCACTGCGGGACGCCTGGCACCCAGCCCTCCAGGATCTTGGCACCCGCCGTGGCCTCGACGGCGAGCACCACGACCCAGAAGAACCAGTACAGCCAGCCGATCGAGAACCCGGCCCAGCGGCCCAGCGCCTGGTCGGCGTAGGTGGAGAAGGAGCCCGACGCGGGGCGGGCGGCCGCCATCTCGCCGAGCATCCTCATCACGAAGACGACCATCAGGCCGACCAGCGCGTACGACAGCAGGATGGCCGGTCCGGCGGCGGCGATGCCGGCCCCGGAGCCCACGAACAGGCCCGCGCCGATCACTCCGCCGATCGCGATCATCGAGAGGTGACGGTTCTTGAGACCGGCCTGGAGCCCGTCCTGGGACTCCGTCCGGTCCGAACGGTCCGGCCCGTCGGGCTGGTGGCCCGGCTCCGCCAGAGTCGTCTGCGACGTCATGGTTCGAATCCTTACGTTTCGGATCACTCGGTTGCGTGACTCGCGGCACCACGGTGGTGGAGCAGCGAGCGATGCATTGAAGCCCGGTGAACCCAGAAAGCGGAACCCCTCCCTCCGATTCGTTGACCGGATCGTTGCCTCAGTGGCATCGCGCACACAGGGCCCGCACATCAGGGGCACACCGCACCCCGTCGTCGGCTACCCGGCGCCGCTCGTGCCACACTCCTCCCATGCGCGTGTACCTCGGATCCGACCATGCCGGTTACGAACTCAAGAACCACCTCGTCGAGTGGCTCGAGGCCCAGGGCCACGATGTCGTCGACTGCGGTCCCCACATCTATGACGCCCAGGACGACTACCCGCCGTTCTGCCTGCGTGCCGCCGAGAAGACGGCCGCGGACCCGGGCAGCCTCGGCATCGTGATCGGTGGCTCCGGCAACGGCGAGCAGATGGCCGCGAACAAGGTCAAGGGCGTCCGCGCCGCACTCGCCTGGAGCGAGCAGACCGCCGCGCTGGGCCGCGAGCACAACGACGCCAACGTGATCTCCATCGGCGGCCGGATGCACACGGCCGAGGAGTCCACCAAGTTCGTCGAGATCTTCCTCTCCACCCCGTACTCCGGCGAGGAGCGGCACACCCGCCGCATCGAGATGCTCACGGCGTACGAGAACACCGGCGAGCTCCCCCCGATCCCGGCCCACCACCCGCAGCAGGGCTGACCGCCCCCTATCCTGAACTGTGCCGCCGGTACCCCCGGCGGCACAGCCATGTCCGCCCCGCGCCGCACCGAGGAGACCCGCCGCCGTGCCCGAGGGACACACGATCCGCCGCCTCGCGGACGACCACCGGGACCGGTTCGCCGGCCGGCAGGTGCGCGTGAGCAGCCCGCAGGGCAAGTTCTCCGGCAGCGCCGCCCTGCTCGACGGCCGGGTGCTCGACGGGGTGGACGCCCACGGCAAGCACCTCTTCCTCGGCTTCGGGGACACCGGCTGGGTCCACATCCACCTCGGCCTGTTCGGCAAACTCGGATTCGGTACGGTCCCGGCTCCGCCGCCCACCGACACGGTCCGGCTGCGCCTGCTGAACGACGAGCACCACGCGGATCTGCGCGGCCCCACCACCTGCGCACTGATCACCGGCGCCGAGAAGCGCGCGATACACGACCGGCTGGGCCCCGACCCGCTGCGCCCGGTCGACGACGGCGAGCGGGCCTGGCAGCGGATCTCCCGCAGCCGGATCACCGTGGCCGCCCTGCTCATGGACCAGAAGGTCGTCGCGGGCGTGGGCAACGTCTACCGCGCCGAGGTGCTGTTCCGGCACGGCATCGACCCGTACCGGACCGGCAAGGACCTCACCCGCCGCGAGTGGGACGCGATCTGGACGGACCTGGGCGCACTCATGCGCGAGGGCGTACGGAACAACCGCATCGACACCGTGCGCCCCGAGCACCTGCCCGAGGCGATGGGCCGCCCGCCGCGCGTGGACGACCACGGCGGCGAGGTGTACGTCTACCGGCGCGCACGCCAGGCCTGCCACATCTGCGGCACGGAGATCCGCACGGCGGACCTGGCTGCCCGCAACCTCTTCTGGTGCCCGAACTGCCAGTCCCACTGACGAAATCAAGCCCGTCCGGCGAATCTCAGCCCGTCCGGCGAATCTCAGCCGGCGATTGAGGACAGCGCACCCGCGAAATCAAGCCCGTCCGGCGATTGAGGACAGAGCGCCCGAAGGGCGCTGCGCGGCAGCCCGCGGCGCTCGGCCGCAACACGCGCACCAGGGCAGATCAAGCCCGTCCGGCGGTTGAGGACAAGTCCCGTCGCCGGACGGACCCGCACCCCCGCCTAGAACCCCCGCGGCAGCCACGGCGCCACGTCGGACAGGAACGCCGCCGACGCCTCCGCCACCGCCCCCGCCCGCAGCTCCCGTACCCGCCCGGCCAGGGCCAGCGCGCTCAGCGCCTCGCCTCCCAGGTACGCGGAGCCCAGCTCCCGTACCGAGAGCGCCAGATCCGCCGCGTCCTCGGTGCGCTTGCACGACGCGCCGCCCTTCGCGTCGGCCGTCAGCCGCCAACGCCCCGCGTTCCACGGGCAGAACGCGTCCTCGACCTCGAACACCACATCCAGCGGCCCCCGGTAGGTCCGCGCCTCCAGGGCCGCGCCCACGTCCACCAGCCGCACATGGAGCGAGTCCCGCACCTGGATGTCGCACCGCCGCACGTCCGACACCAGATGCAGCACCGCGTCGTCCACCGGCCGGTTCCGCGCCTCGACCGTGGACATCAGGTCGATCCCGAACAGGAACCGCCACAGCGCCGCGTACGCCGCCGGGTCCAGCGCCGCCAGATCGCTCACCACGACGCGGCCCTTGGGGCCCGCCTTCTCCCACTCCGGCTTGAGGTGGTAGTTCGTGTAGCCGACGATCTCACCGTCCCGCTCCGCCAGCAGGCACTGCAGCACCGAGCCGCCCTGGCGCGAACTCACCGGATCGACCATCGGCTTGCGCTCCCAGCCGGGGCCGTGGGCCGGAGTGCCGGGACGGCCCGCCACCAGCCGCGCGTACACGCTCTCGCACGCCGCGACCGCCTCGTCCTTCTTCGCGTACCGCAGCCGGATCTCGTCCGTACCCTCCGGCACGCTCAGCCGCACCCGGTCCGAGTCGATGCTCAGGGACATCTGGCGGGTCGCCGCCCCGTATCCGAAGCGGCCGTAGATCGCGGGCTCCGAAGCCGTCAGCACGGCGATCGGCTCACCCAGCGCCCTTACGTCGTCGAGCTGGCGGCGCATCATCGAGGTCAGCAGACCGCGCCTGCGGTGCGTGGCCGCGACGCTCACCATGGTGACCCCGGCCGCCGGCACCAGCGCCCCGCCGGGCACGGCCACCCGGAAGCTGAACGCCCCGGCCGTCGCGACCACGTCGCCGCCGTCCCAGATCCCGATCGACCGCTCGTGCTCGGTCAGTTCCTGATAGAGCTCCCGCTCCTCCGGAGTCTCCGGGTCCCCGCCGAACGCGAGCTCAAGGGACTCGAACCACTCGTTCCACTCGGACGGCTGCAATACTCGGAGCTCTGTAGTCATATGCCATACCTACCAGGGCTTCCGCGGCCGGGCGAGCCGTTTTCGAACGCATTGTCACAGGGGTCCCCCTGCACCTGAGCCCGTCGGGTGGATAGGGTCCCGGCAATGGCCCGACGCGCAGGAGCAGAGACGTACCCGGCCCGATTGCGGAAATCGGCGCACCGGGTACGCACCGCCCTGCGCAGGTCCGGCGTCGACTACTTCCGCGGGGACGGCTCCGACTGGATCGCCCTGGCCGCGCTGCTGCTCACCGTTCCGGCCATCACCGTCGGCACCCTGCTGAACCCGGTGTGGTGCTCGCCCACCGTGCTCGTCCTGCCGATCGTCGCGGGCGGCCTGCTGCTGCGGCCCGCCAGCCTGCTCGGGCTGTACGCGACCGCCGCCGCGGCCCTGATCGTGGAGTCCCTCTGGCTCGGTCCGTACGAGGACGGCCCGGCCCGGGTCACCCCGGGCACCGTGCTGACGGTCGCGGCCTGCGGCTTCCTGGGACTGATCCTCGCCCAGTTCCGGGCCAGGGTCGGCGTGCCGTGGCGGCGCGGCGGCACCATGCTCTTCGACCTGCGCGAGCGCATCCGGGTACAGAGCGCCCTGCCCCGCCTCCCGCAGGGCTGGCACCGCGAGATGGCGCTGCGCCCGGCGGGCGGGCAGTCCTTCTCCGGGGACTTCGTGGTCGCGGCCCGGACCAACGGCGGCCGCACCCTGGAGGCCGTACTGACCGATGTCTCCGGCAAGGGCATGGACGCGGGCTCCCGCGCCCTGCTGCTGTCCGGCGCCTTCGGCGGACTCCTCGGATCGCTGCCGCCGCACGGCTTCCTGCCCGCGGCCAACGGCTATCTGCTGCGCCAGGACTGGGACGAGGGCTTCGCCACCTCGATCCACCTGGTCCTGGACCTGGAATCGGGCGACTACGAACTCCTCTCGGCGGGCCATCCGCCGGCCCTCCAGCTCCACGCCGGCAGCGGACAGTGGGAGGAGATGGCCGCGGAGGGCCCGCTGCTCGGGGTCTACGACGGGGCGGAGTTCGACGCCGTGAAGGGGCATCTGGCCCCCGGTGACGTGCTGATGCTGTTCACCGACGGGCTGGTGGAGGCCTCCGACCGTGACATCGCGGAAGGCATCGACCGGCTGACGGGCGAGGCCGACCGCTATGTCACGACGGGCTTCGAGGGCGCGGCCTGGCACCTCATCGAGGCCTGCGCCAAGGACGTCAACGACGACCGGGCGCTGCTGCTCCTGTCACGCAGATCCTGAAACGTACGCAACCGGCCCGAAGCGGACGTGCGTCAACGGCGGGCCGCCCGTCACCGGATCGGGAGCACAACCGCCTCGCGCCCGCCGGGCAGCAGCCGGGCCAGCCAGTGCGACCGTCCGGCCGCCAGTGGTGCCAGGACCGCGAGGACGAGCACGTACCCCGCGATGAACGGGGAGAGCCGCTCGTCCAGCCCCGCGCCCGCCGCCATGGTGGCGAGGATCAGGGCGAACTCGCCGCGCGCCACCAGGGTGGTGGAGATGTTCGCCGTGGCCTGCGGGCCGAAGGCGTACACCTTGGCGGCCGCGAGTCCGGCGAGCACGTTCATCGCGAGGGTCACCGCCACCGCGGCCAGCACCGGCCACACCACGGCCGGCAGGTCGCCGGGGTTGATGGAGAGGCCGAAGGCGAAGAAGAAGATCGCACCGAAGGCGTCGCGCAGGGGGTGGACCAGCTTGAGGATGCGTTCCCCCGAGGTCGTGCTGCCGAGCATCAGGCCCACCATGAAGGCGCCGATGGCGTCCGCGACCCCGAACCACTCCGAGATGCCGGCCACCAGGACGGCGGCACCGAGGAAGGAGATGACCAGGAGCTCGTCGTCCCGGGTGTTGATCAGCTTGCCGATGACCTTGGTGCCGAACCGGGCGGCCAGCGCGAGGAGAAGCAGGAAGCCGAAGGCCTTTCCGCCGTCGACGGCGGCCGACGCGAGGCTGTCTGCGCCCGAGAGGATGGGCTGGAGGGCCGCGAGATACAGGGCGAGGAACACGTCCTCGACGACGATGATGCCGAGGATCGGCTTGGTCTCCGGATTGCCGATCCGGCCGAGGTCCACCAGGACCTTGGTGACGATGGCCGACGAGGAGATGCCGAGCACCCCGGCGAGGACCAGTGCCTCCGACGTCCCCCAGCCCAGCGCGAAGCCGAAGCCGAGCCCGGCGCCGACGTTCAGGGCGAGGTAGGTGCCACCGGCGAGCGCCATCCTGCGGCCGCCGGCCTTGAGGTCGTCGAGGTGGAACTCCAGGCCGAGGTAGAAGAGCAGCAGCACCAGACCGAGTGCGGAGAGCATCTCCAGGTCGTGCGGGTCGGCGACGAGAACGATGCCGGGGGTGTGCGGGCCGAGCAGGATCCCGGCCAGGATGAACAGCGGGATGGTGGGCAGTCCGATGCGGCTGCCGACGCGGGCGAGGACGGCGGCGGCGAGGAAGGCGCCGCCCATGGCGATGAGCGTGTCTGCGTGTCCGATGAGCCTGGTCCTTCGTTGGGTCAAGAGAACGTCAAGAAATCGTCAGTAATTAGTTTACCGAATGATTGAAGTTGCAACCGTGGGCGAACGGTCGCACCCGTGGACCCCGGCCTCGCCGCCGCGCCGATCGCGGCCCGGACCGCCCTGTGCGGGGGAGCGGCCCGTCCGTAGAGTCGGGTCATGACCGCACCGCGCGCACAGCTGACCCTGGCCGAAGTCGAGGACATCGCCCGTGCGGCCCACGCCGGGCAGCGGGACAAGGCGGGCCGGCCCTACACCGAGCACCTCGCGGCCGTCGCCGAGGGGGTACGGGCCAGGGGCGGCAGCGACGAGCAGATCGCGGCAGCCTGGCTGCACGACGCGGTCGAGGACGACGCGCTGCCGGCCCGGTGGCTGGCCGGGGCCGCACTGCCGCAGGAGGTCAAGGACATGGTCCTGGCCGTCACGAAGCGGGACGGTGAGGAGCTGGCGGCGTACGCCCGGCGCATCCTGGCCACCCCCGGCGCCCTGCTGGTCAAGGAGTCCGACCTCGCGCACAACGCCGACCCGGCCCGCCTCGCGGTACTGGAGCCGGCGACCCGTACCCGGCTGACCGCGAAGTATGCGCAGGTACGGGAGTTGCTGGGGCTCATCGCCCCGGATGCGCCCGCCGACCGGCGGGATTGAGCCAACACGGCGGAGCCCGGCCCGGGATGGGCCGGGCTCCGCCGTGTCTCAGATCCTGGCGGCGTCCCGGCGGAACGCCCAGTTCATGTCCGGCTCGGTCACACAGCGCAGGACCCGCCGCACCGGCGGCGTGCACAGCAGGGTCACCCCGGCCGATGCGGCCAGCGTGACGAGCACCAGACCGGTCGGCGAGACCAGCCATTCGTTGCGGTCGAAGACGCCCGCGTAGTCGGCGCCCTTCACCAGGAATCCGTGCAGCAGATAGCCGCAGATCGTTCCCGCCCCCAGCACCGTGAACCACATGTGGCGGCGCGGGACCCAGGCCAGGAAGCCGGCGGTGAGCAGGACCGCGCAGCCGAACAGCGCGAGGGTCATCACCGCGCCGGACCACCACGGCGCGCCCATGTCCTGGGCGCTGGAGTCGCGAAGGAACCAGCCCAGTTGCATCCGGGGCGCCGCCCAGTACGCGAGGAGCAGGGCGCAGGCGAACAGCGGCAGGGCGAGCATCCGCACCTCGCGGCGGCGGACCAGCTGGAAGTGCTCGGGCCTGAGCTGGAGTCCGAGCACGAAGAACGGCAGGAACTGCAGCACCCGCGGCAGGTCCAGATCGTCGCCGATGCTGGGCGCGAACGAGGCGAGCACGGCGATCGCGAGGGAGACCGCCAGCGGGTGGCGGAGATTGCGCCACACCGGCGTGGTGAGCCGCCAGATGAACAGTGCGGCCAGGAACCAGGTGAGGTACCAGGGTTCGAGCAGGCTGATCGCCGTGCCGGGGGAGTCGTTCGCGTACCGCCGGAACAGCGAGTACGCCGTCTCGAACACCACATACGGCACGGCGACGCCGGTGACCAGGCGCTTCACCTTGGCGGGGCTGAGGTCGAACGACCGCGAGAAATAGCCGGAGATGATGATGAAGGCCGGCATGTGGAACGTGTACGTGACCATGTACAGCGAGCGGGCGGTCCGGCTCCCGTCCATGACCGGTACCCATGAGTGAGCCACCGCGACCAGCACGATGGCGAGGTACTTGGCGTTGTCGAAGTAGGCGTCACGCCTCTTCGCGGGGGTGCTCCGCGCAGGCCGGTTCGCCACCGGCTCGGGAGCGTCCGTCGTCGCCGTGGGCGCTTGGCGTCTGGGCTCCGACTCCCGGGTCGCCGGTGGGAGCGGGGCCCTCTGAAATACGTTCGGAGCGTGGAACATCTCAAGCACCTTAGACGTCTCGATTGCAATTCGTAAAACCGCTCTCGGATATCGCGTGTGCCCGGTCGTTCAAATTCCAAACCAGCGAAACATGCCCGCTTTGATCCTGTTAATCCTCCTTAAATGGTGCATATCGGCAGGCAGTTGGAGGAAGTGAATTACGTCGCGTTCCGTCGCGGAAATGCCTGTGAATAAACTGTGTGGATACGGAAACGATCACCGTTGCAGATCGCTCCGGCCTACGGGTTCGCGGGCACCGGGCGCTCCGGTGCGACCCCGCGGCCCGGGCGGCCGCCGCGGGTTCAGGGAGGCCCGGCGCGCAGGGGGCGCAGGGGGCGCAAGATGGCGCGATATCGACAGGTCGATTCGTCACCTGGCAGCGACCACAGGGGAGTTGGTGGCACGATGGACGCAACGGAGGGGTGCGCGGCCGCACTTCTCCGGGCCGGCAAGGCGGACCGACCGAGGGTGTGATCAGTCGTGGCCATTTCACTGTCTGTGGTGCTTCTTTTGGCGATCATCCTGGTGGTCCTGATCCGAGGTGGCTCCATCAAGGCCGGACCCGCGATCGTCGCGGTGCTCTTCGGCTTCTTCCTGGCATCGACCGGCATGGCGCCGTCGATCAACAGGTTCATGAACTCGATAGCGGAGACGATCAACCAGATCAGCTTCTGAACGCCGGCCGTCGACCCCTCCCGGCTTCTGTACCCCGGTGCGGGCGGCGGCCCCGTCGGCGCCGGGGCAACGCGAAGGGCCCGGTCCCGCGGACATCGTTACGAATGTCCGCGGGACCGGGCCCTTCGGCATGGAGCGGGCGACGGGAATCGAACCCGCGTAGCTAGTTTGGAAGACTAGGGCTCTACCATTGAGCTACGCCCGCATGCACCGCACCGCAGGTCACGGGGACCGCGGCACGAGAAGCATCGTAGCGGGTCCCGGGCGCTGCCCGCACACCCGATTGCGGCACGCGGTGCCGAGTCCGGCGAACCCCGCGTAAAGCGTCCGATGCACTGCCTGTCTGCATGTACCCTACGTGTCGCACCGACGGGGTGTGGCGCAGCTTGGTAGCGCGTCCGCTTTGGGAGCGGAAGGTCGTCGGTTCGAATCCGGCCACCCCGACCACCGGCAAGATCGCATTGTGGGAGTTCTCCCCCTTGCCGTTACTATGCAAAATGCGTGCCCGTGTGTCTGATGTACCGGGCTCGGTCCGCGAAGCCGCCACCCGTGCGGTGGAGCAGAACCCCAAGAAGTCAGCCACAAGGAGACCGAACCGTGAAGAGCGCCGTGGAGACCCTGAACCCGACTCGGGTTCGGCTCAGCATTGAGGTGCCCTTCGAGGAGCTCAAGGACAGCCTCGACGCGGCGTACAAGAAGATCAACCAGCAGGTCACGGTGAAGGGGTTCCGCAAGGGCAAGATCCCCAACCGGGTCATCGACCAGCGGTTCGGCCGCGGTGCTGTGCTGGAGGAGGCCGTCAACGACGCGCTCCCGAAGTTCTACACCGAGGCCGTCAACGAGGGTGAGCTCAACGTCCTCGGCCAGCCGGAGGTCGACATCACGGAGCTGAAGGACGGCGAGCTGCTGTCCTTCACCGCCGAGGTTGACGTACGCCCCGAGATCGAGATCCCGGACTACTCCGGTATCGAGGTCACCGTCGACGCCCTCGAGGTCAGCGACGAGGACGTCGAGAAGGCCGTGGAGCAGCTGCGCGAGCGCTTCGCGTCGACCAACCCGGTCGAGCGCGCCGCCGCCGAGGGCGACGTCGTGACGATCGACCTGCAGGCCAAGGTCGAGGGCGAGGTCCTCGAGGACGGCGTGGCCGAGGGTGTCTCGTACACCATCGGTTCCGGTGAGCTCCTCGAAGGCATCGACGACGCCGTGACCGGCCTGGAGGCCGGTGGCGAGGCCACCTTCACCTCCGAGCTGAAGGGCGGCTCCGCCGAGGGCAAGGAGGCCGAGGTCACCGTCAAGGTCACCGCCGTCGCCGCCCGCGAGCTTCCCGAGCTGGACGACGACTTCGCCCAGATGGCCAGCGAGTTCGACACGCTGGAGGAGCTGAAGGCGGACAGCCGCAAGCGCCTGGAGAACACCAAGCAGTACGACCAGGCCACCCAGGCCCAGGAGCGCGTCCTCGAGGAGCTGCTGAAGCTCGCCGAGGTCCCGATCCCGGAGAAGCTGCTCGCGGACGAGGTCCAGACCCGCAAGCACAACCTGGAGCACCACCAGCTCGGCCAGATGGGTCTCGACCTCGAGAAGTACCTGGAGATCCAGGGCAAGACCCTCGAGGAGTTCGAGGCGGAGACGTCCGAGCAGGCCATCAAGGGCATCAAGACCCAGTTCATCCTTGACGAGCTCGTCAACAAGGAGAAGCTGAACGTCAACCAGGAGGAGCTCACCGAGCACCTCATGCGGCGCGCCGCTTCCTCCGGCATGAGCCCGGACCAGTTCGCCCAGGCCGTCGTCGAGGGCGGCCAGGTGCCGATGCTCGTCGGCGAGGTCGCCCGCGGCAAGGCGCTGGCCGTGGTCGTCGAGGCCGCCAAGGTCATCGACACCAACGGTGAGGTCGTCGAGCTGGAAGACGATGAAGACACGGCGGAGGAGGCCACCGAGGTGGTCGAGGCCGCCGAGGGCACCACCGACGCCGTCGCGGACGCCGCCGAGGAGAAGACCGAGGCCTGAGCCTCGCGCTGAACCCGCACGACGGGCTCCGGACGCCACCGCGTCCGGGGCCCGTCGTCGTATCGGCGGGCGTTCCCCACAACCCGCGTGCGGACTGCGGAGCTTGCGCTCCCAGCGAACAGTTCCCGAAGCGGGATGGCGTTGTCCCACCTGCGCGTTAGGGTCCATGAATAGGAAGGGTCGGGGAGTCCCGGCCCACCCGGTACGAAGACGCTGAGACGGCCGGAGCCGTCAGAGACGAGCAGGTGGATACGTGACGAATCTGATGCCCTACGCCGCCGGAGAGCCGTCCCTCGGTGGAGGCCTCGGTGACCAGGTCTACAGTCGACTGCTCGGCGAGCGCATCATCTTCCTCGGTCAGCAGGTCGACGATGACATCGCCAACAAGATCACCGCGCAGCTGCTTCTCCTTGCCGCCGAGCCGGACAAGGACATCTACCTCTACATCAACAGCCCCGGCGGTTCGGTGACGGCCGGCATGGCGGTCTACGACACCATGCAGTACATCCCGAACGACGTCGTCACCATCGGTATGGGCATGGCGGCCTCGATGGGCCAGTTCCTGCTCACCGGCGGCGCCGCCGGCAAGCGCTTCGCGCTCCCGAACACCGACATCCTCATGCACCAGGGTTCGGCCGGTATCGGCGGTACGGCCTCGGACATCAAGATCCAGGCCCAGTACCTGCTGCGCACCAAGCAGCGGATGGCGGAGATCACCGCCCGCCACTCCGGCCAGACCGTGGAGACGATCATCCGCGACGGCGACCGTGACCGCTGGTACACCGCGGAGGAGGCCAAGGACTACGGCCTCATCGACGAGATCATCACGGTCGCATCGGGCGTTCCGGGCGGCGGCGGCACCGGCGCCTGACCCGGTCAGTACCGGATCACGCCGCACCGCACCGCTTTTCTCTCGTACGCCGAGACACCCAGCCACAGAACGCCACCAGGATGGTGAACACCCACATGAACAACTTCCCCGGCGCGTCCGCGAGCGGCCTCTACACCGGCCCGCAGGTGGACAACCGCTACATCGTCCCGCGCTTCGTGGAGCGCACCTCGCAGGGCGTGCGTGAGTACGACCCGTACGCGAAGCTCTTCGAGGAGCGCGTGATCTTCCTCGGTGTGCAGATCGACGACGCGTCCGCCAACGACGTCATGGCGCAGCTGCTGTGCCTGGAGTCGATGGACCCGGACCGGGACATCTCGATCTACATCAACAGCCCCGGCGGCTCGTTCACCGCGCTCACCGCGATCTACGACACGATGCAGTTCGTGAAGCCGGACATCCAGACGGTCTGCATGGGCCAGGCGGCCTCCGCCGCCGCCGTGCTGCTCGCCGCGGGCACGCCGGGCAAGCGCCTGGCGCTGCCGAACGCGCGCGTCCTGATCCACCAGCCGTCCTCGCAGACCGGCCGTGAGCAGCTCTCCGACCTGGAGATCGCGGCCAACGAGATCCTGCGGATGCGGGCCCAGCTGGAGGAGTTGCTGGCCAAGCACTCCACCACGCCGATCGAGAAGATCCGGGACGACATCGAGCGGGACAAGATCCTGACCGCCGATGACGCCCTGGCCTACGGTCTGGTCGACCAGATCGTCGCGACCCGTAAGACCGCGGCCGGAGCGGCCGCCTGACGTCGGCCTTTACCCCTTGGTACGGCAGGGTCACCCGGTCTCGGCCGTGTGAACCGTGCCAAGGGGGGCCCGCATGGGGGGCCAGGCAAGGTACCGTCGGATAGAGGCACCAGGAGCCGCTGAACCAGGCGTCTCCCAGGCGAAGGGGAAGCACCTCGTGGCACGCATCGGTGATGGCGGCGACCTGCTCAAGTGCTCGTTCTGCGGAAAGAGCCAGAAGCAGGTGAAGAAGCTCATCGCGGGACCCGGTGTGTACATCTGCGACGAGTGCATCGATCTCTGCAACGAGATCATCGAGGAGGAGCTCGCCGAGACCTCCGAAGTGCGGTGGGAGGAACTCCCCAAACCGCGCGAGATCTACGAGTTCCTCGAGGGGTACGTCGTCGGGCAGGAGCCCGCGAAGAAGGCCCTCTCGGTCGCTGTGTACAACCACTACAAGCGGGTCCAGGCCGGTGAGAACGGCGGCGGTTCCAGCCGCGACGACGCGATCGAACTCGCCAAGTCCAACATCCTGCTGCTGGGCCCCACGGGCTCCGGCAAGACGCTCCTCGCGCAGACGCTGGCCCGCATGCTCAACGTCCCGTTCGCCATCGCGGACGCGACGGCGCTGACGGAGGCCGGCTATGTCGGCGAGGACGTCGAGAACATCCTGCTGAAGCTGATCCAGGCCGCTGACTACGACGTCAAGAAGGCCGAGACCGGGATCATCTACATCGACGAGATCGACAAGGTCGCCCGCAAGAGCGAGAACCCGTCGATCACCCGCGATGTCTCCGGCGAGGGCGTCCAGCAGGCCCTGTTGAAGATCCTGGAGGGCACCACCGCCTCCGTGCCGCCGCAGGGCGGCCGCAAGCACCCGCACCAGGAGTTCATCCAGATCGACACGACGAACGTGCTGTTCATCGTGGGCGGCGCCTTCTCCGGACTCGAGAAGATCATCGAGTCCCGGGCCGGTGCCAAGGGCATCGGCTTCGGCGCCACGATCCGCTCCAAGCGGGAGATCCAGGCGAGCGACCAGTTCCAAGAGGTCATGCCGGAGGATCTGGTGAAGTTCGGGATGATCCCCGAGTTCATCGGCCGCCTCCCGGTCCTGACCTCGGTCCACAACCTGGACCGCGAGGCCCTGCTCCAGATCCTCATCGAGCCGCGCAACGCCCTGGTGAAGCAGTACCAGCGGCTGTTCGAACTCGACGGCGTGGAGCTGGACTTCGAGCGCGAGGCGCTGGAGGCCATCGCCGACCAGGCGATCCTGCGTCAGACCGGCGCGCGCGGTCTGCGCGCCATCATGGAGGAGGTCCTCCAGTCGGTGATGTACGAGGTGCCGTCCCGCAAGGACGTCGCCCGGGTCGTCATCACGGCGGACGTGGTCCGCAACAACGTCAACCCGACCCTGGTCCCGCGCGAGCCGCGGACGATCGGCAAGGGCGACGACGGGCGGCACGAGAAGTCGGCGTAGCCGCCGCACAGTCCGTACACGAAGGGGCGCCCCGCCAGTCACCCGGCGGGGCGCCCCTTCGCGTGCGTGAAACTACTTGACCTCGACGCGGACGTCGTTGCGGAGCTTGGCCGCGGTGTTGGCGGCCTCGGAGAGCGACGGGCTCTTGCCGAGCATGAGACTCGCCATGTCGATGTCGATGACGACGGCGACAGTGCTGTGGTCACCCCAGATGCAGAGCGGCATGGTCATGGTCTTGCCCCCGGTCTCCGAGGCGGGAACCTCGGACGCCTGGCACTTGAGGACGCCGTTCTCAAAACCCTGCGGGGTGAAGGCCTCCGGGCTCCCGATGAGCTTGCCGTCCTTCTCCTCGCCCTTGGCGGACTCCTCCTTCAGCTTGCCGAACATGCCGTCGACGACGGCCTCGGGGTCGGCGATCGTGCCGTAGGCGCCGGAGAAGGACAGCATCTTCTGGGAGGGGGCCTCGCCGGAGGTGTAACTGCCACTGCCCTTCTTGGCGTTCTTCACCCCGAAGCTCTCGAAGTCCTTGAGGTCCTCCGACGACATGTCGCTGTCGCCCTCGTCGGGGGACTTCTTGTACGCCCCGTCAAGCACCGTCGCCGGCGCCGTCAGCTTGTACGTCTTGCCGTCGTCCGCGACCGAGCCGCCGCCCCCGCCCGACGTCAGGAAGTACGCCCCGCCCGCGATGACCGCCAGCGCCACGACGACGCCGCCGATGATCAGGCCGGTCTTCTTCTTCGGCGGGGCGGCCGGGGGGAACGGGGGCTGCTGGCCGTAGCCGGGCTGGCCGCCGTACGGGGGAGCGGGGGGCTGCTGGCCGTACGGGCCGGGCTGCTGGGTCTGGGGGTAGCCGTAGCCCGGCTGCTGGGGCGGGACGCCCTGGGGGGCCTGCTGCGGGTAGCCGTAACCGGGCTGACCCTGCGGCGGGCCCTGCGGCGGCTGGCCGCCGTAGGGGCCCGGCTGCTGGCCGTACGGTCCGGGCTGGCCCTGCGGCGGCTGCCCACCGTACGGGCCCGGCTGGTTGTAGCTCATCTGCGGTGTCCCCTGTTCGTGATGCTTACGCGTTTCGAACATCCTGACGGACGGCCTGCGGGCGTGGGGCACCGGGAGTCACACCGTTACTGAACAATCCGCTTTCAGTGCGCGCTTGTGACGGCCCTGAACCATGGCGCGTGACCGAGAACGCCCGCCGGCCGGGCCCGCGTTCCAGGTCACGCTCATGGACGGCCTCACGCGCCGCAAGCGCGTGCAGGGCTACGAGACGCTCTTCGTCGCGGAAGCTCCGGCCGCGGGCCCGGTGGCACTGGAGGCCTGAGGCCACGCGCGTGAGATCGAGCCAGTGACCGTCGAGCACCGCCTCATGGGTGGCCGGGTCCAGGCTGATCCGCCCGTCCTCGATCACCGACACCACCCGCGGAGCGCCCTCGGCGCCGCGCCGCAGCCGGGCTCGCGGCAGCGAGGCGTACAACTGGGGCGGCGATCAGGATCAGAGGAACGGGGCGCACGGTTACCACCATGCGCCCCATACGGGCGATATGCCGACAGGGGCCCGTTGCGCGTGTTCCGGTCCGGTCGCCGGGCGCTGCGCGCGATGTCCGTGCCCATCCGTAGACTGGACCCCGTGAGTGAGCCCCGCCCTTCCGACCGGCCCGACGCGTCCGACTCCGACGAGACCTTCGCGGAGATCGTCGACGAAGCGACCCAGCGCGACCCCGACCTGGCGGTGATCGAGGCCGGGAGCCGTACGCTGCGCGCCGCCTCCGGACCGCCCCAGGGCGACGAGGTCCCTGCCCGCCCCGCCGACCCCGAGGTGGACGCGGCGCTGCGCGAGGTGGAGCAGGAGCTCGCCGGGCGCTGGGGCGAGACCAAGCTCGAGCCGTCCGTGACGCGCATCGCCGCGCTGATGGACGTGCTTGGCGAGCCGCAGCGCGCCTACCCCTCCATCCACATCACGGGTACCAACGGCAAGACGAGCACGGCCCGCATGATCGAGGCGCTGCTCGGCGCCTTCGACCTGCGCACCGGCCGCTACACCTCGCCGCACGTCCAGTCGATCACCGAGCGGATCAGCCTGGACGGCTCCCCGATGGACCCCGAGCGGTTCATCGCGACGTACGAGGACATCAAGCCGTACGTCGAGATGGTCGACGCCCAGCAGCCCTACCGGCTCTCCTTCTTCGAGGTGCTCACCGGTATGGCGTACGCGGCCTTCGCCGACGCGCCGGTCGACGTCGCCGTCGTCGAGGTCGGCATGGGCGGCAGCTGGGACGCGACCAACGTGATCGACTCCACGGTCGCCGTCGTCACCCCCATCTCCCTGGACCACACCGACCGGCTGGGCTCCACGCCCGGCGAGATCGCGGTGGAGAAGTCGGGGATCATCAAGCAGGGCGCGACGGTCATCCTGGCCCAGCAGCCGGTCGACGCCGCCCAGGTGATGCTGAAGAAGGCCGTCGAGGTCGACGCCACCGTGGCCCGCGAGGGCATGGAGTTCGGCGTCGTCTCCCGCGAGATCGCGGTCGGCGGCCAGCTGCTGACGCTGCGCGGCCTCGGTGGCGAGTACGACAACATCTTCCTTCCGCTGTACGGCGCCCACCAGGCGCGCAACGCCGTGGTGGCGCTGTGCGCCGTCGAGGCGTTCTTCGGCATCGGGGCCGAGCAGACCGGATCGCTGGACGCCGACATCATCCGCAAGGCCTTCGCCTCGGTGATCTCGCCGGGCCGCCTGGAGGTCGTCCGCTCCAGCCCGACCGTCGTCCTGGACGCCGCGCACAACCCGGCCGGCGCCCGGGCCACCGCCGAGGGGCTCTCCGAGGCGTTCGGCTTCTCCCGGCTGATCGGCGTGGTCGGCGCCAGCGGCGACAAGGACGTCCGGGGGCTCCTGGAAGCCTTCGAGCCGATCTTCGCCGAGGTCGTCGTCACCCAGAACTCCAGCACGCGCGCGATGGACGCCGACGAACTGGCCGCTGTCGCCGTCGAGGTCTTCGGCAACGAACGGGTCCAGGTCGAACCCAGGCTGGACGACGCGCTGGAGGCGGCGATCACCCTCGCCGAGGAAGAGGACGAGTACGCGGGCGCCGGGGTGCTGGTGACCGGATCCGTGATCACGGTCGGCGAGGCCCGGCTGCTTCTGGGAAGGCGCTGACCGACGTGCGTACGCTCTGTGCATCGACGCTGATCGGTGAGTTCTTCGTGATCGGGTTCGCCGGACTCGTCGCGATGAAGTCCGACGACCTGACGTCCGCCACGGTCTGGACGGTCTGCGGCATCGGCATGCTGCTCTCCGTACTGCTCTGCGGGATGATCACCCGACCGGGAGGCATACAGCTCGGCTGGGCGCTTCAGATCGCGCTCGTCGCCAGTGGCTTCGTGGTCCCGATGATGTTCATCCTCGGCCTGGTCTTCGGCGGCCTGTGGTGGGCCTCGGTCCACTACGGCCGCAAGATCGACGAGGTGAAGGCCCGGTGGGCCGCGCAGGAAGCGGCCCAGGCGCCGGCCGGCGGCTGACCCGGCGCGCCCGGCCGCCCCGGCGGCCAAACCCGGCCGCGGGCCCGTCACCGTACCCCTGTAGCCTCGCCTGACCGCACCCGTATGCCTGCAAGGAGCCGCACATGACCCAGCGCACCCTCGTTCTTCTGAAGCCCGACGCCGTCCGTCGCGGTCTGGTCGGCGAGATCGTCGGCCGCATCGAGCGCAAGGCCGGCTGGAAGATCACGGCGCTGGAGCTCCGTACCCTCGACCGCGCCACGCTGGAGCAGCACTACGCCGAGCACATCGGCCGCCCCTTCTACGAGCCGCTCGTGGAGTTCATGCAGTCCGGCCCGATCGTCGCCCTGGTGGCCGAGGGCGAGCGCGTCATCGAGGGCGTCCGCGCCCTGGCCGGCCCGACCGACCCGATCGCCGCCGCGCCCGGATCGATCCGTGGCGACTTCGGCACCATCACCCGGGAGAACCTCATCCACGCCTCGGACTCCGAGGAGTCCGCGGAGCGGGAAATGAAGCTGTTCTTTCCGGGACTTTCCTGACCTCCGGTCAGCCGAACAGCGCTCATGACCTGGGGCGACCGAAGTAATTCGGTCGCCCTTCGGCATAGGGTCCCGGATCGCGGGAACGCATCACTCCGACGTAACGTCACCATGAGTGGAACGGCCACCCGTTCTGCTCAGCATGGCGAAGGACCCTCGCGCTGTGTCGGTGCATCCGGCACTACGATGGAAGCTTCCACGCCCGCAGCGCTCACCTCGCCTACCAAAACAAGCCATCACCGCTTTCGCTTGGGAAGGCCCGACGCATCCTCATGGGGAACAAGGGGAACTCAATGTCGTTCATCGGCCGTGACATGGCTATCGACCTCGGGACTGCCAACACGCTGGTGTACGTCAGGGGGCGCGGCATCGTTCTGAACGAGCCGTCCGTCGTGGCCATCAACACCAACACCGGCGGCATCCTCGCGGTCGGCTCCGAGGCCAAGAAGATGATCGGCCGTACACCGGGCAACATCGTTGCCGTACGGCCCCTGAAGGACGGCGTGATCGCCGACTTCGAGATCACGGAGCGGATGCTCCGCTACTTCATCCTGAAGATCCACAAGCGCCGCTACCTGGCCCGCCCGCGCGTCGTCGTCTGCGTGCCCTCCGGTATCACCGGGGTCGAGCGACGCGCCGTCATCGAGGCGTCGACGCAGGCCGGCGCACGCCAGGTGCACATCATCGAGGAGCCCATGGCGGCGGCCATCGGCTCGGGCCTGCCGGTCCACGAGGCCACCGGCAACATGGTCGTCGACATCGGCGGCGGCACCACCGAGGTCGCCGTGATCTCGCTCGGCGGAATCGTCACTGCCCAGTCGATCCGGGTCGCCGGTGACGAACTGGACAACGCGATCATCCAGCACATCAAGAAGGAGTACTCGCTCCTCCTGGGTGAGCGGACCGCCGAACAGATCAAGATCACCATCGGTTCCGCGTTCGAGCTGGAGAAGGACGAGCACACCGAGATCCGAGGCCGCGACCTGGTCTCCGGGCTGCCCAAGACCGTCGTGATCTCCGCGACCGAGGTCCGCAAGGCCATCGAGGAGCCGGTCAACGCGATCGTCGACGCGGTCAAGACGACGCTCGACAAGTGCCCGCCGGAGCTCTCCGGCGACGTCATGGACCGCGGCATCGTCCTCACCGGCGGCGGCGCGCTGCTGCGCGGCCTGGACGAGCGGCTGCGCCACGAGACCGGCATGCCGATCCACATCGCCGAGGACCCGCTGGACTCCGTCGCCCTCGGATCCGGCAAGTGCGTCGAGGAGTTCGAGGCGCTCCAGCAGGTGCTGGACGCCCAGCCCCGACGGTAGAAATTCGCGGCCCTCGGTGCGGACGCTGCCGCTCCGCACCGAGGATCGTTGATATACAGGCACGAACATTCCTACGAGGAAGGCACGGCCGCCGCACGTGAGGGACACACGAGAGAGCCGGCTGCTCCTGGTGCTGCTGATCGCCATCGCTTTCGCATTGATCACGGTGGACATCCGCGGCGGTGAGGAGTCGCCGGTGGACGGCGCCCGGCAGGCCGCCGCCACGGTCTTCGGACCAGTCGAGAACGGCGTCGCGGCAGCCGTCGACCCGGTGGGCAACGCCATAGGGGCCGTACGCGCCTCCGGCGACCGCCACGACAAGATCGCCGCGCTGGAGCAGCAGAACGCCGAGCTCAAGGCCAGGCTCGGCAGCGACGACCGCAACCGCAGCCGGGTCCGCGAGCTCGACAAGATGCTGAAGAAGTCGGCCACCGGCCAGTACGGCATCAAAGCCGCCGAAGTCATCGCCATAGGAGCGGCCCAGGGCTTCTCCTGGACCGTCACCATCGACGCGGGCTCCAAGGACGGTCTCAAGCGCGACATGACCGTTCTCAACGGCGACGGACTCGTCGGCCGCGTCACCACCGTCGGCCCGGACACCGCCACGGTGCTCCTCGCCAACGACCCCGACTTCACCGTCGGCACCCGGATGGAGTCCACCGACGAACTCGGCTTCGCCACCGGCCAGGGCTCGCGGCCGCTGTCCGTGCAGTTCCTGAACGGCAAGGCCAAGGTCAAGAAGGGCGACCGCCTCGTCACGTTCGGCTCCAGCAAGGACAAGCCCTTCGTGCCCGGCGTCCCCGTCGGCGAAGTCGTCCGCGTCGATCCGTCCGGCGGCGGCCTGACCCGCACCGTCTACGTCCGCCCGTACGTCGGCTTCACCAAGCTCGACATCGTCGGCATCGTCGTCCAGGCACCGCGCGAGGACCCCCGGGACATGGTCCTGCCGAAGCAGCCCGCCAAGCCCGCCAAGCCCAAACCCACCCCGACCGTCACCGTCACGATCTCGCCCAACGGCGACATCGTCGACACCAACGGCAACGTCGTCGGGAACATCCACCAGAGCCCGAGCCCCAGCGGCACCCCGAACCCGAGCGGGAACGCCACACCGAACGCCGACAACGCGGTAAACGAACAGAGGTAGAGCTGATCCCCATGCGCGTCAACCGGACTCTGCTCTCCATCGTTCTGGTCGTGATCGCCCTCGTCGTCCAGGTCTCCGTGCTCGCCCGGCTCCAGCTCCCCGGCGCCGTACCCGATCTGCTGCTCATGGTCGTCCTCGGACTGGCCTTCGTGTACGGGCACGTCAGCGGGGCCCTCATCGGCTTCGGCGCGGGCCTCCTCGCCGACCTCGCGCCCCCGGCCGACCACGCCGCCGGACGCTACGCCCTGGTGCTCTGCGTCATCGGCTACCTCGCCGGACTGGCCAGGCCCGAGAACGGGCAGCTCAAGTCCGCCTTCGTCCCGATGGCCGTGGTCGTCGCGGCGGCGATCGGATCGACCCTGCTCTACGCGGGCGTCGGCGCGCTCGTCGGCGACACGGCCGCCCGCCATGTGGGCCTGGGCAGCCTGCTCTTCACCGCGGCCGTCTACGACCTGCTCCTCGCGCCGTTCACCGTGCCGCTGATCATGGCGATCGCCAGACGCACGGTGAACGACCCGCTCACCGAGTCCTCCTCCGGCCGCGGCGACGCCGCAGCCGGCTGGCTCGCCGCGGGCACCGGACTCCGGATCGGCAGCCAGCGCGGCGGACTGCGCGTCAAGGCCGCCCGCAACCGCGCCGCACGCGCCGGACGGATCAAGGGAGTCAAGCGACTGTGACCTTGCATGACCCGGGGACCGCCCACCGCGCCCCCAGCCCGACCACCACCGGGGGCGCCCCGTGACCAACATCCCGGAGACGGGCCGGACCCAGCGGGTCCAGATCCGTCTCATCGTCATCCAGGTCCTCGTCTTCTCCCTCCTGCTCACCCTCGGCGGCCGCCTCTGGTACCTCCAGATCCGCAACGGCCAGGAGTACTCCGACGAGGCGAAGAACAACCACGTCCAGCAGGTCGTCCAGCCCGCCGCCCGCGGCTCCATCCTCGACGCCCGCGGCGTGCCCCTCGCCGACAACGAGACCCGCCTCGTCGTCTCCGCCAGCCGCACCGAGCTGCTGAAGATGGACGACGACGGCAAGAGCGTCCTGACCCGGCTCGCCGGCGTCCTCGGCATGAAGCCCAAGGACGTCCTCGACAAGGTCCGGCTCTGCGACGCGAAGACCCCGCAGCCCTGCTGGAACGGCTCGCCCTACCAGCCGATCCCCGTCACCGACGAGGCCACCACCCAGCAGGCCCTCCAGATCCGCGAACGCGCGGAGGACTTCCCCGGCATCACCGCCGAGCCCACCGCCGTCCGCCGCTACGCCGCCCCCGGCAAGGCCAACACCGCCCAGGTCCTCGGCTACCTCTCACCCGTCACCGACGACGAGATCACCAAGGCCCAGGACAGCGACTCGCCCTATCTCCGCTCCGACCAGGTCGGCCGCTCCGGCCTGGAGCGCACGTACGACAAGGAGCTGCGCGGCAAGGCGGGCGTCACCCGCTACGAGGTCGACAACCTCGGCCGGGTCATCGGCCAGGCCAAGAACGACAAGGCGGAGCCCGGCGCCAGCGTCGTCACCTCCATCGACGCCCGCGTCCAGGCCGTCGCCGAGTACGAGCTCAACCAGGCCATGAAGGTGGCCCGTACCGAGTTCGACACCAACACCGGCGAGAACTACAAGGCCGACTCCGGCGCCGTCGTCGTCATGGAGGCCAAGACCGGCCGGGTCGTCTCCATGGCCTCCCTGCCCACCTACGACCCCAACTCCTGGGTCGGCGGCATCTCCGCCAAGGACTACGCCAAGCTCACCGGCAAGAACTCCAACTTCCCGCTGCTCAACCGCGCCATCCAGGGCCAGGCCGCCCCCGGCTCCATCTTCAAGGTGATCTCCTCGACCGCCGCGGTCAACGCCGGGTACCCCTTCGACGGCAACTACCCCTGCCCCAGCTCGTACTCCATCGGCGGCCAGACCTTCAAGAACTTCGAGTCCCAGGGCTACGGCAGCATCACCATCGGCCGCGCCCTCGAGGTCTCCTGCGACACCGTGTACTACGGCCTCGCGCACAAGGAGTGGCAGAAGGACGGCGGGAACAACCCCAAGAAGAAGCCCAACGACTGGTTCTACAAGACCGCCCACCAGTTCGGCCTCGGCAAGGAGACCGGCATCGACCTCCCCAACGAGGTCAGCGGCCGCGTCCCGGACCGCGAGTGGAAGAAGAACTTCGCCAAGGCCAACCACGACGCCTGGTGCAAGCAGGGCAAGAAGGACGGCACGTACGTCGAGAAGATCGCGTACGAGAACTGCCTCGAAGGCGACAAGATGCGCGCCGGTGACTCCGTCAACTACTCGATCGGCCAGGGCGACACCCTCGTCACCCCGATCCAGATGGCGACCATCTACGCCGCCATCTCCAACGGCGGCACGCTCTACGACCCCACCGTCGGCAAGGCGATCGTCAGCGGTGACGGCAAGTCCGTCGAGGAGATCGAGCCCACGTCGCACGGCAAGCTCCCCTTCACCAGGAAGACGCGCAACGAAATAGACGAAGCCCTCGCGGGTGTCGCGACCCGCGGCTCCGCCGCCTGGCGATTCGGCGGCTGGCCGCAGGACAAGATCCCGATGCACGCCAAGACGGGAACGGCCGAGGTCTACGGCAAGCAGACGACCTCATGGTTCGCCACGTACACCAAGGACTACTCGATCGTCATGACGATCTCCCAGGGCGGTACGGGCTCCGGCGCCTCCGGGCCCGCCGTCCGCAACATCTACAACGCGCTCTACGGACTCGACGCCTCCGGCAAGCAGGACCTCAAGAAGGCACTCCTGCCCACGCCCCAGAAGTCCCTGCCCAAGATCCAGACGGACGGCAGCATCGACTCCCCGAGGATCAAGCCGTACGACCCGGACTCGCAGAAGCCGCCCGCCACGCAGACGCTCGCCGCCGTCCTGGGGAGGCGCGACTGATGGCCGGCTTCTCCGTCCAGCGCTACGCCCCCGAGCGCTCCACCTGGGGCAGGCTCACCGCCCGTGACTCCGTCGTGCGCAGGCTCGACTGGCCACTGCTCGGCTCGGCGATCGCGCTCTCCTTCATCGGCTCGCTGCTCGTCTACTCCGCGACCCGCGGACGCGACTCGCTCACCCACGGCGACCCGTACTACTTCCTCTTCCGCCACGCCCTCAACACCGGCATCGGCTTCGCCCTGATGGTCGCCACCATCTGGCTCGGCCACCGCACCCTGCGCGGCGCGGTGCCGATCCTGTACGGACTGTCCGTCCTCCTCGTGATGACGGTCCTCACCCCCCTCGGCGCCACCGTCAACGGCGCCCACGCCTGGATCATCATCGGCGGCGGCTTCTCCCTCCAGCCCTCCGAATTCACCAAGATCACCATCATCCTGGGCATGGCGATGCTGCTCGCCGCCCGCGTCGACGCGGGCGACCAGTTGCACCCCGACCACCGGACCGTCGCCAAGGCACTGGGACTGGCCGCGCTCCCCATGGCCGTCGTCATGGGAATGCCCGACCTCGGCTCCGTGATGGTCATGGCCGTCATCGTGCTCGGTGTGCTGCTGGCCTCCGGCGCCTCCAACCGCTGGGTCTTCGGACTCCTCGGCGCGGGCACCGCGGGCGCCGTCGCCATCTGGCAGCTCGGACTGCTCGACGACTACCAGATCGCCCGGTTCGCCGCCTTCGCCAACCCGGCCCTCGACCCGGCCGGCGTCGGCTACAACACCAACCAGGCCCGTATCGCGATCGGCTCCGGCGGCCTCTCCGGCACCGGCCTCTTCCAGGGCACCCAGACCACCGGCCAGTTCGTCCCCGAGCAGCAGACCGACTTCGTCTTCACCGTCGCCGGTGAGGAACTCGGCTTCCTCGGCGCCGGACTCATCCTGGTCCTGCTCGGCGTCGTCCTGTGGCGCGCCTGCCGCATCGCCCGCGAGACCACCGAGCTCTACGGCACGATCGTCGCCGCCGGAATCATCGCCTGGTTCGCCTTCCAGGCGTTCGAGAACATCGGCATGACGCTCGGCATCATGCCGGTCGCCGGACTCCCGCTGCCGTTCGTCTCCTACGGCGGATCCTCCATGTTCGCCGTCTGGGTGGCCATCGGACTGCTCCAGTCGATCAGGGTGCAACGGCCGATAACGGCCTGAGCCGTTGCGGGCCCACTGCCCATCTGCGTACATCACGTCTAGATTCGATTGCATGGCGGACTCGAAGCGTGAGATCGAGCGGAAGTACGAAGCCACCGACGCCACCCGGCTGCCCGACCTGAGCCGGGTGGCCGGGGTCGCGGCCATCGACCGGCCCGGCGTCATGGAACTCGACGCCGTCTACTACGACACCGAGGACCTCCGGCTCGCCGCCGACAGCCTCACCCTGCGCCGCCGCACCGGCGGCGACGACGCCGGCTGGCACCTCAAATTCCCCGTCGCCTCCGGCATCCGCGACGAGATCCGGGCGCCGCTCTCCGACACCCTGCCGCCCGACCTCGCCGGACTGATCCGCTCCCGGGTCCGCGACACCGCCGTCGTCCCCGTCGTCCGCCTCCGCTCCGCCCGGGACGTCCACCTGCTCACCGGCCCGGACGGCACACCGCTCGCCGAACTCAGCGTCGACGAGGTCCGGGCCGAACGGCTGCACGGCGGCACCGGCAGCGCCGCCTGGAGCGAGATCGAGGTCGAACTCGCCGACGACGGCGACCCCTCCTTCCTCGACACCGTCGAACGACAGCTCATCGAGGCCGGGATCCGGCCCTCCGCGGCACCCTCCAAACTGTCCCGCGCCCTGGCCGAGACGTCCCCCGGGACATCCCCCGGGACGAAGCGACGGCGCCGGCCCACCCCGTCGCCGCACACCGCGGGCGACCACGTCCTGGCCTACGCCCGCCATCAGGTCACGGCGATCGTCGCCCTCGACCCGGCCGTGCGCCGCGGGCTCCCCGACTCCGTGCACCGGATGCGGATCGCCACCCGCAGGCTCCGCAGCGCGCTGCGGACGTACCGCAGGATCCTCGACCGGAGCGCCACCGACCCCGTCGGCGCGGAGCTGAAGTGGCTCGCCGCCGAACTCGGCATCGACCGTGACCAGGAGGTCCTCGACGCACGCCTGCGCGCCGGGCTCGACGAGCTGCCCCGCACCCTGGTCCTCGGCCCGGTCCGGGCCCGGCTGCGGACGTGGTCCGTGGCCCGCCGCAACGGCTCCCGCCGCCGTACCGTCGCCGTGCTCGACTCCGACCGCTACCTCGCGCTGCTGGCGGCCCTGGACGCACTCCTCACCGACCCGCCCCGGCTTCCCGCGGCAGCCGCCCCGCCCGGCAAGGAACTGGCCCGCGCGGTGCGCAAGGACCACGAACGCCTCGCCGCCCGGGTCGCCCACGCCCTGGTGCTCCCGCCCGGCCCGGACCGCGACCTGGCCCTGCACGACGCCCGCAAGGCGGCGAAGCGCGCACGCTACGCGGCGGAGGCGGCCGGCCCAGCACTCGGGAATCCTGCCAGGAAGTCCGTGCAGCGGCTGAAGTCCGTCCAGGGCGTCCTCGGCGACCACCAGGACAGTGTGGTCGCCCGTGCGGCACTGCGCGCCCTCGCCGTCCAGGCCCACGCGGCGGGGGAGGCCTCGTTCACCTGGGGACTGCTGTACGGGCAGGAGGAGGCGACGGCCGCGGCACGCGAGCGGGAGCTGCCAGGGGTGTGGGCCCGGGCCGCCCGTACGGACATCGGGACGGCGTCGGGAGGCTGAGCGGCGCGGTACGCTGGATGGTCACCCCTGCCAGCTCTCGAAAGTTCGCGATGTCTGTCGATTCGGTCTTCCCACAGCTCGAAGCTCTGCTCCCGCATGTGCAGAAGCCCATCCAGTACGTCGGCGGTGAGCTGAACTCCACCGTCAAACCGTGGGACGAATGCGACGTCCGCTGGGCCCTCATGTACCCGGACGCGTACGAGGTCGGGCTCCCCAACCAGGGCGTCATGATCCTGTACGAGGTACTCAACGAGCGCCAGGGCGTCCTCGCCGAGCGCACCTACAGCGTCTGGCCGGACCTCGAAGCGCTGATGCGCGAGCACAAGGTGCCGCAGTTCACCGTGGACAGCCACCGCCCGGTCAAGGCGTTCGACGTCTTCGGGCTGAGCTTCTCCACCGAGCTCGGCTACACCAACATGCTCACCGCCCTGGACCTGGCCGGCATTCCGCTGGCCGCCAAGGACCGCGGCCTCGACGACCCGATCGTGCTCGCGGGCGGCCACGCCGCGTTCAACCCCGAGCCGATCGCGGAGTTCATCGACTGCGCGGTCATCGGCGACGGCGAGCAGGCGGTCCTGGAGATCACCGAGATCGTCCGCGCCTGGAAGGCCGAGGGCCGCCCCGGCGGCCGCGAGGAGGTGCTCTTCCGCCTCGCGAGGACCGGTGGCGTCTACGTCCCCGGCTTCTACGACGTCGAGTACCTCCCGGACGGCCGCATCGGCCGCGTCGTGCCGAACCGGTCGGGCGTGCCGTGGCGGGTGTCCAAGCACACCGTCATGGACCTCGACGAGTGGCCCTACCCGAAGCAGCCCCTCGTCCCGCTCGCCGAGACCGTGCACGAGCGGATGTCCGTGGAGATCTTCCGCGGCTGCACCCGCGGCTGCCGTTTCTGCCAGGCCGGCATGATCACGCGCCCCGTGCGGGAGCGAAGCATCACCGGTATCGGCGAAATGGTGGAGAAGGGCCTCAAGGCGACCGGCTTCGAGGAGGTCGGGCTGCTCTCCCTCTCCTCCGCGGACCACACCGAGATCGGTGAGATCGCCAAGGGCCTCGCCGACCGCTACACCGAGGACAAGATCGGCCTCTCGCTGCCCTCCACCCGCGTCGACGCGTTCAACGTGGACCTGGCCAACGAGCTGACCCGCAACGGCCGTCGCTCCGGTCTCACCTTCGCCCCCGAGGGCGGCTCCGAGCGCATGCGCAAGGTCATCAACAAGATGGTCTCGGAGGAGGACCTGATCCGTACGGTCTCCACCGCGTACGGCAACGGCTGGCGTCAGGTGAAGCTGTACTTCATGTGCGGCCTGCCCACGGAGACCGACGAGGACGTCCTTCAGATCGGCGACATGGCGGTCAAGGTGATCGCCAAGGGCCGCGAGGTCTCCGGGCAGAACGACATCCGCTGCACCGTCTCCATCGGCGGCTTCGTACCCAAGCCGCACACCCCGTTCCAGTGGGCCCCGCAGCTCAGCGCCGAGGAGACCGACGCCCGGCTGACCAAGCTCCGGGACAAGATCCGCGGCGACAAGAAGTACGGCCGCTCGATCGGCTTCCGCTACCACGACGGCAAGCCCGGCATCGTCGAGGGCCTGCTCTCCCGCGGCGACCGCCGGGTCGGCTCCGTCATCCGCGCGGTCTACGAGGCCGGCGGCCGCTTCGACGGCTGGCGCGAGTACTTCAGCTACGACCTGTGGATGAAGAGCGCCGAGAAGGCACTGCCCGACTTCGGCGTGGACGTCGACTGGTACACCACCCGCGAGCGGACGTACGAGGAGGTCCTGCCCTGGGACCACCTGGACTCCGGTCTGGACAAGGACTGGCTCTGGGAGGACTGGCAGGACTCGCTCGACGAGACCGAGGTCGAGGACTGCCGCTGGACGCCGTGCTTCGACTGTGGCGTGTGTCCTCAGCTGGACACGAGCATCCAGATCGGCCCGACGGGCAAGAAGCTCCTGCCGCTGACGGTCGTGAAGTGACACCGCTCGTGAAGTGACACAGGCCGTGAAATGACACCGCCCGGCTCCGGCCGGGTGACATCTCGGTGACGAAGGCCCGGTCGGGGGAAACCCCCGGCCGGGCCTTCGCGTCATGGAGTGCATGGACTACGGAAAGCACCAGGCGCCCGCGCGGTACGAGAGCGGTGACGGCTGTCTGACCACCCTCGTCAGGATTCCGGTGAGGATCGTGGTCCTCGTCCTCGTCCTGCCGGTCCGGATGGTCTGGGACGCCCTCGTCGCCGGCGCCCGTGCGGCCGACCGTGTCCTGCTCCGCCCGCTGGGGCGGGCGCTGGCGTGGCTCTTCGAGGTACTGGTCGAGCTCCCGGCCCGCCGGCTGTACGCGCAGGTACTGACCCCGCTGGGGCACGGGCTGCGGTGGCTGGCCATGGCGGTGTTCCTGTGGCCGTGGGTTGCGCTGTGGCGGTACGTGGTGGTGCCCGGGGTGCGGTACGGGATCGTGGTGCCGCTGCTATGGCTGTACGAGCAGGTCCTCACCCCGGCCGGGCACGGGCTGCGGTGGGTCTGGCGGGCGCTGCTGCTTCCGGCGGGACGGGGCATCGCCACTGCCGTGAAGTGGCTGCTCACCGCCGTGCTCGTCATGCCGGTGGTGCTGCTGTGGCGCTACGTCCTCACGCCGCTGGGCCTGGCCGCCACATGGCTCGTGGAGCACCTGATCGTGCTGCCGCTGGTGTGGACGTACCGGCGACTGCTCACCCCGCTGGGCCATGGCATCGGCTGGCTCCTCGACGGTCTGGCCCGCGGCATCGGTGCCGGATTCCGGGGTCTGTGGGCTGCCGTCCGGTGGCTGGTCACGGTGGTTCTCGTCGTTCCGGTGGTCTGGGTGTACCGGCGGGTCCTGACCCCCGTCGGGCGGGAGATCGCCGCCGCGTTCGGCGTCGCCTGGCGCATTGCCGGGTACATCTCGCGGGCCGTCGGGCGCGCGCTGGCCTGGCTGGCGTGGCATCTGGTCGGGGCGCCGGTGAGCTGGGTCTACCGCGCGGTGTGCACTCCGGTCGGGCATTTCGTGCGCGACGCCGTCCTGGCCCCGGCCCGGCGGGCCGCCCTCGCGGCGGGCCGGACGGCCCGCGAGGCCATGCGCACGGCCCGCGAGACCGTCCGCCAGGTCAGGCGCGACGCGTGGCGGGCGCTGGTCGGCGGGGTCCGCGAACCCGAGCCCCGGGAACCTGGGAGCCCCCTTGCGCGTACTCTGGGTAGTACAACGACTGTGCCCAGCGCGGCGCCCGAACCAGAGATCTCCCTGCTCGGAGAGAAATCCGTCCAGCAGGGGTGAGCCGGACCGGACACCCCGGGGACACCGCATTTCGAGGGCGGCGCGCAACCGCGTCCGCTCCGCACCGAGGAGAAGAACCACTGGGCAAGCGACAGCCCGAAGGCCCGCCGCCCGCACCGGCAGTGCAGCGCATTCGACTGCGCTACACCAAGCGCGGCCGCCTCCGGTTCACCAGTCACCGTGACTTCCAGCGTGCCTTCGAGCGGGCGTTGCGCCGCTCGGAGGTTCCCATGGCCTACTCGGCGGGCTTCACCCCGCATCCCAAGGTGTCGTACGCCAATGCCGCACCCACCGGCACGGGCAGCGAGGCCGAGTTCCTGGAGATCGCGCTCACCGAGGCCCGTGACCCGGGCACCCTGCGCGATCTGCTCAACGACTCGCTGCCGGACGGCCTCGACATCACCGATGCCGTCGAGGCCCGCACCTCGGGTCTCGCCGACCGGCTGACCGCCTCCGTCTGGGAGATGCGGCTGGACGGCGTCGACGTGGCGGAGGCCCAGAAGGCCGTGGCCGCGTTCAACGCGGCAGAGACCGTCGAGGTCGAGCGCCGTACGAAGAACGGCATGCGGACCTTCGACGCCCGGTCCGCCGTGGTCGACCTGCAGGCCCTTGATCATCAGCCTGATAGGCCCGGGGACAAGGCCTGTGCGATACTGCGGCTGGTTGTTCGGCACGTGACACCTGCCGTTCGGCCTGACGACGTCCTGTCCGGTCTCCGCGTTGTGGCCGACCTGGCGCCGCCGGTCCCCGCAGCGGTGACCAGGCTGGCGCAGGGGCTCTTCGACGAGGAGTCCGGCACGGTGACCGACCCGCTCGCGCCCGACCGCGAGGCAGCCCCGGCCGCTCCATCCACGGCCGCCGGGACCGCCGTCGCGACGGCGCCGGAAGGTGCAGGTTCCGCGTAAGGCGGTCGTTGTAGCGCAGCCCTCGGGCTCGGGAGCCACCTGGGCCGGGCCGCGCGCTGACCCATAAGACTTTCGCCAGGCCGTGCGCACACCGCGTAGGGAACCGGCGAGCCAGACATTCAGCTCCCGTGCGGCGCCCGCGCCCCGGACGGCGGTATCGCGTACATCATGCGGACCGTGCCGGACCGGAATCAGGTGCGGCGCCCGGGAGCACGACGGGAGAACCGCCCGCATGCCCCAGCCCACCGAACCCGGCACGACCGGGAACGCTGAAGACAACAACACCCCCGGGGACAAGCTGCCGCCGCGCCGCAGGCGCCGCGCCGCGTCCCGCCCCGCCGGCCCGCCGACGGCGGGCGTACAGGCCGGAGCCGAGGCGCCGGCCATACCGGCCGTTGACGCCGGAGTGTCGGAAACCAGTACCGAGAACGCCACCGAGGCCGAGGCCGCGCCGCCCGTCCGTGCGCGCCGCCGCGCGGTCCGCAAGGCGACCGCTCCGGCGGGTGCGCCGCAGGCCGCGGAGATCGTGGAGCCCGTCGCCGAGGCGGCTGCGCCGGCCGAGGCAGAGACCGCGGAGCCGGTCGAGGCGCCGCGTGCGCGTCGTCGTGCGTCCCGCAAGGCGACTGCCCCGGCGGGTGCGCCGCAGGCTGCCGAGGCCGTAGAGGCCGTGGCGCCCGTGGTGGCCGAGCCGGTCGTGGAGGAGCCCGTGGCGGAGCCGGTCGAGGCGCCGCGTGCGCGTCGTCGTGCGTCCCGCAAGGCGACCTCTCCGGCGGGTGCGCCGCAGGCCGCCGAGGCCGTCGAGATCGTTGAGGAAGCAGTGGCCGTGGAGAGCCCCGAGCCCGCCGCTGCCGAGCCCGTCGTCGCCGAGGCGCCGCGTGGCCGCACCCGGCGCAGGGCTTCCGCCCCGGCCGGCGCGCCGCAGGCCGCCCGGGTCGAGCCCGTCGTCGCCGAGGCCGCCGAGGTGGCGGAGACGCCCGAGGTCACCGAAACGGCCGAGCCCGTCGAGGCACCGCGAGGCCGTCGCCGTGCGTCCCGTAAGGCGACGTCCCCGGCAGGTGCCCCGCAGGCCGCCGAGGAGCGCGTCGAGGCTCAGTCCGGCGAGAGTCTGCCCGAGGAGGCCGTCGAGGAGCTGGCAGCCGAGACCGCCGAGGTCGAGGAGGCCGCCCCGCGCGGCCGTCAGCGTCGCCGGGCGACCGCCGCCGCAGGCCGGCCCGAGTTCACCGGCAAGGTCGAGGAGCCCGCGCGCCGGAGCCGTCGCGCGACGCGCCCCGCCGTGGCCGTCTTCCAGGCGCCGGTCTTCGCCGAGCCCATGTTCCAGACTCCGGAGACCGCGGCCGCCGCGGCCGCCGCAGCGGTTCCGGCCGTGGAGGACGAGGAGCTCGAGGACGAGATCGTGACGGCCGAGGAACAGGTCGCGGCCACCGAGACGGCCGCCCCGGCCGAGGCCGCGCCGCAGGCCGGTTCGCGTCGCCGTCGCCGCCGTCGCGGTGAGGCCGCCGAGGGCGAGCCCGCCGCCGCGCCCGTACCGGCCGCCGCCCCGGTGGAGGAGCAGGCCGAGGACGAGCCGTCGGGCGAGAACGACGCGGAGCAGGACGGGGAGGAGACCGACGAGTACGGCGACCGCCCGTCGCGCCGGCGCCGTCGCGGTGGCCGTCGCCGCCGCCGTGGCGAGTCCGCCGAGGACGACGCCGCCGAGCAGCACCCGGACGACGACGCCGACCGCACCGAGGACGAGCGCGAGCACGAGTCCGAGGACGAGGGCGACGACGAGCAGGACGACCACGAGTCCGCCGCCTCCGGATCGAGCAGCAGCCGTCGTCGCCGGCGCCGCCGCCGTCGCAGCGGTGACGCCTCGTCCGACGCCGAGAACGGTACGGACGACCCGGAGCGCACGGTCGTCAAGGTCCGCGAGCCCCGTAAGAAGGAGGCCGAGCGCGAGCCCGGCACCGGCTTCGACGAGGTCCAGTCCATCAAGGGCTCGACCCGTATGGAGGCCAAGAAGCAGCGCCGCCGCGAGGGCCGGGAGCAGGGCCGCCGCCGCGTGCCGATCATCACCGAGGCGGAGTTCCTCGCCCGTCGTGAGGCCGTCGAGCGCGTGATGGTCGTCCGCCAGAACGGCGAGCGCACCCAGATCGGCGTCCTCGAGGACAACGTGCTCGTCGAGCACTACGTCAACAAGGAGCAGGCCACCAGCTACGTCGGCAACGTCTACCTGGGCAAGGTCCAGAACGTCCTGCCGTCCATGGAGGCCGCGTTCGTCGACATCGGCAAGGGCCGCAACGCGGTCCTGTACGCCGGTGAGGTCAACTTCGAGGCGCTCGGCATGGCCCACGGGCCGCGGCGTATCGAGAGTGCGCTCAAGTCCGGCCAGTCCGTCCTGGTCCAGGTGACGAAGGACCCGATCGGCCACAAGGGCGCCCGCCTGACCAGCCAGGTCTCGCTGCCCGGCCGCTACCTGGTCTACGTGCCCGAGGGCTCGATGACGGGGATCAGCCGCAAGCTGCCCGACACCGAGCGCGCCCGGCTCAAGACCATCCTCAAGAAGATCGTTCCCGAGGACGCGGGCGTCATCGTCCGTACCGCCGCCGAGGGCGCGAGCGAGGACGAGCTGCGCCGCGACGTCGAGCGTCTGCAGCAGCAGTGGGAGGACATCCAGAAGAAGTCGAAGAGCAGCGGCAGCTCCAACGCGCCGACGCTTCTCTACGGCGAGCCGGACATGACCGTCCGGGTCGTCCGCGACATCTTCAACGAGGACTTCTCCAAGGTCATCGTCAGCGGCGACGAGGCGTGGGACACCATCCACGGCTACGTCTCGCACGTGGCGCCCGACCTGACGGACCGGCTGTCGCGGTGGACCTCCGAGGTCGACATCTTCGCGACGTACCGGATCGACGAGCAGCTCATGAAGGCGCTGGACCGCAAGGTCTACCTGCCGAGCGGCGGCTCGCTGGTGATCGACAAGACCGAGGCGATGGTCGTCGTCGACGTCAACACCGGCAAGTTCACCGGTCAGGGCGGCAACCTCGAGGAGACCGTCACCAAGAACAACCTGGAGGCGGCCGAGGAGATCGTGCGTCAGCTGCGGCTGCGCGACCTCGGTGGCATCGTCGTCGTCGACTTCATCGACATGGTGCTGGAGTCCAACCGGGACCTGGTGCTGCGGCGTCTGCTGGAGTGCCTGGGACGCGACCGTACGAAGCACCAGGTCGCCGAGGTCACCTCGCTGGGCCTGGTCCAGATGACCCGCAAGCGGGTCGGCCAGGGTCTGCTGGAGTCCTTCTCCGAGACCTGTGTCCACTGCAACGGGCGCGGCGTGATCGTGCACATGGAGCAGCCCACCTCGATCGGTGGCGGCGGCAACGGCAAGCGGTCCAAGAAGCGCCGCGGCGGTTCGGGCCAGGATCACGAGCACGACCACGGTCACGAGCAGGACCACGACGAGCACGTCTCCGAGGCGGAGACCGACGTCGAGACCGAGGCCGAGGTGGCTGCTGAGGTCGCCGCCCCGCTGGCGCTGCCGGAGCCGGAGTTCGTCCCCGACGAGGAGCTGTACAGCAGCCCGGCCGAGGCCGAGGCGGCCGCCGGGCGCGGCCGTGGCCGTCGTCGGGCCACCCGGAAGGCATCGGCCCCGGCCGGTGCTCCGAGGGCGGCGTCCGCCCCGGCCCCCGTGGCCGAGCCGGTCGCGGCGCCGGAGCCCGTCGTGGAGCCGGAGCCGGAGCCGGTCGTCGAGGCCCCGGTCGCCGAGGCGCCCGTCGCCGAGGCGCCCCAGGGCCGTACGCGCCGCCGGGCGACCCGTAAGGCGACCGCCCCGGCGGGCTCGCCGGCCCCGGCCGAGGAGATCGCGCCGGTTCCGGCCGCCGAGGAGCCGGTGACCGCCACTGCGGTCGCCGCCGAGGACCCGGTCGTCGAGGCGCCCCACGCCGAGGCACCGGCCGAGGAGCCGGCCGCCCCGCCGCGTGCCCGGCGCCGGGTGACCCGCAAGGTCACCGCGCCCGCGGGTTCCCCCGCGGGTGCCGAAGAGGCAGAGGTCGTCGTGGTGACGGCCGCCGAGCCGGAGTCCGTGCCCGACGACGGGACGGCACCGGCCAAGAAGGCGGTCCGCAAGACCGCGAAGAAGGCCACGGCCAAGAAGGCGGCCACCAAGAAGACGGCTGCCGCCAAGAAGACCGTCGCGAAGAAGACGACGGCCAAGAAGGCGGCCGCCAAGAAGACGGTGGCGGCGGAGCAGCAGACGTCCTCCTCCGTCACGGCTTCGGCCGACGAGGCCTGAGCGGCCTCTCGCGGCGCGTGACGACGCAGCCGTCCCGGTCCCGTAGAACGGACCGGGCCGGCTGCGTTCCGGCGCCCGGTCTCTTCGCCCCCCACACGGAAGTCGCCAGCACATGCACAAGATCCAGAAGGCAGTCATACCGGCCGCCGGGCTCGGAACCCGGTTCCTGCCGGCGACCAAGGCAACTCCCAAGGAGATGCTGCCGGTGGTCGACAAGCCCGCGATCCAGTACGTCGTGGAGGAGGCCGCCGCGGCGGGGCTGAGCGATGTGCTGATGATCACCGGGCGCAACAAGCGGGCCCTCGAGGACCACTTCGACCGGAACTACGAGCTGGAGTCGGCGCTGACCCGCAAGGGCGACGACGAGCGGCTGGTGCGGGTCCAGGAGTCCAGCGAACTGGCGACCATGCACTACGTCCGCCAGGGCGATCCGCGGGGCCTGGGCCACGCCGTTCTGTGTGCGGCGCCCCATGTGGGCGACGAGCCCTTCGCGGTTCTCCTCGGTGACGACCTGATCGATCCGCGCGACCCTCTGCTGTCGCGCATGGTGGAGATCCAGGAGCGTGAGGGCGGCAGCGTCGTCGCGCTCATGGAGGTCGCGCCCGAGCAGGTCCACCTGTACGGATGCGCCGCGGTGGAGGCCACCGCGGAGAGCGACGTCGTACGGGTCACCGGGCTGGTCGAGAAGCCGGATGCCGGCGACGCGCCCAGCAACCTGGCCGTCATCGGCCGCTACGTCCTGGACCCGGCCGTCTTCGGTGTGCTGCGTGAGACGGAGCCGGGCCGCGGCGGCGAGATCCAGCTGACCGACGCGCTGCAGCAGCTGGCCGCCGACGAGAAGCGCGGCGGCCCGGTGCACGGCGTCGTCTTCCGCGGCCGCCGTTACGACACCGGTGACCGCGGCGACTACCTGCGGGCCATCGTCAGACTCGCCTGCGAGCGCGAGGACCTGGGCCCGGAATTCCGTACCTGGCTGCGTGGTTTCGTGGCGGCCGAGCTCTGAGCCGCCGCGGCCGTACCGCGCACGCACCCACCCGAGAAACACGCACCAAGGACCAAGGAGAACCCTCATGATCGGCATGATTCTGGCGGCCGGCGCCGGCCGCCGTCTGCGCCCCTACACCGACACGCTTCCCAAGGCCCTGGTGCCGGTGGGCCCCGAGGGTGACGAGGAGAGCCTGACCGTCGTCGACCTGACGCTGGGCAACTTCGCCGAGGTCGGTCTGACCGATGTCGCGATCATCGTGGGCTACCGCAAGGAGGCCCTGTACGAGCGCAAGGCGGCCCTCGAGGCGAAGTACGGCGTCACCCTCACGCTGATCGACAACGACAAGGCCGAGGAGTGGAACAACGCCTACTCCCTGTGGTGCGGGCGTGACGCGCTCAAGGACGGCGTGATCCTCGCCAACGGTGACACCGTGCACCCGGTCTCCGTCGAGAAGACGCTGCTGGCCGCCCGCGGCGAGGGCAAGAAGATCATCCTCGCCCTCGACACGGTCAAGCAGCTCGCCGACGAGGAGATGAAGGTCGTCGTCGACCCGGAGAAGGGCGTTCAGCGGATCACCAAGCTGATGGACCCGGCCGAGGCGACGGGCGAGTACATCGGGGTCACCCTCATCGAGGGCGACGCGGCCGAGGAGCTGGCCGACGCCTTGAAGACCACGTTCGAGCGTGACCCGGACCTCTACTACGAGGACGGCTACCAGGAGCTCGTCAACCGCGGCTTCAAGGTCGACGTGGAGCCGATCGGCGACGTGAAGTGGGTCGAGATCGACAACCACGAGGACCTGGCCAAGGGCAGGAAGATCGCGTGCCAGTACTGACCCGGCTGATACCCGCGCCGGTCGTCGTCGACATCCGTGCGGGTGCGCTGGCCGATCTGGCGGGTGTCCTCGCCGATCAGCGGATCTCCGGTTCGGGCAAGCTGGCGGTCGCGATCAGCGGGGGTTCCGGCCGGGCACTGCGGGAGCGGCTGTCGGACAGCCTGCCGGGCGCGTCCTGGTTCGAGGTCGGCGGCGGGACGCTGAACGATGCCGTCAAGCTCGCCGAGGACATGAAGTCCGGGCGGTACGACGCCGTCGTGGGCCTCGGCGGCGGCAAGATCATCGACTGTGCGAAGTTCGCCGCGGCGCGCATCGGGCTGCCGCTGGTGGCCGTGGCGACGAACCTGTCCCACGACGGTCTGTGCTCACCCGTGGCCACGCTGGACAATGACGCGGGCCGTGGCTCGTACGGTGTCCCGAACCCGATCGCCGTCGTCATCGACCTCGACATCATCCGTGAGGCCCCGGTCCGTTTCGTGCGGTCCGGGATCGGTGACGCGCTCTCGAACATCTCCGCGGTGGCGGACTGGGAGCTCGCCCACCGGGTCAACGGCGAGGACATCGACGGGCTGGCCGCCGCGATGGCGAGGCAGGCCGGTGAGGCCGTACTGCGCCACCCCGGGGACCTGGGCGACGACGGTTTCCTCCAGGTGCTGGCCGAGGGGCTGGTGCTCACCGGCATCTCGATGTCGGTGGCGGGGGACAGCCGTCCCGCCTCGGGCGCCTGCCACGAGATCAATCACGCCTTCGACCTGCTCTTTCCCCAGCGTGCCGCCAGCCACGGCGAGCAGTGCGGTCTGGGCGCGGCGTTCGCCATGCACCTGCGCGGTGCGCACGAGGAGTCCGTGCGGATGGCGAAGGCGCTGCGGCGGCACGGGCTGCCGGTCACGGCCGAGGAGATCGGGTTCAGCGTGGACGAGTTCGTCTCGGTGGTCGACTTCGCGCCCCGGACCAGGCCGGGCCGCTACACGATCCTGGAACACCTGAACCTGTCCGCGGACGGGATCAGGGACGCCTACGCCGGCTACGTCAGGGCGGCCGGGGCCTGAAAACGGGGCCCGGTTTGACCGGGCTGTCCGGGGACCCGTAATCTTGACCGTCGGCGTTTGTTTCGCCACACCTCTGAGCACTCACCTCCCGCTCGTTCGGGAGAGGCCGCTCGTCCAATCCGGATCATCACGGGTCCCCGGACCCGTGTGAGCGGCTGGCTTCAGAGGTTTTCGCTTCGAGTGAGAGTGAGATCCGCGTGTACGCCATCGTGCGCAGCGGTGGTCGCCAGCACAAGGTTGCTGTCGGCGACATCGTTGAGGTTGACAAGATTCCCACCGCCAAGGTTGGCGACACGGTAGAGCTCTCTACCCTGCTCGTTGTCGACGGCGACGCCGTGACCAGCGACCCGTGGGTGCTTGACGGCATCAAGGTCCAGGCCGAGATTGTGGACCACCACAAGGGCGCGAAGATCGACATCCTTCGCTACAAGAACAAGACCGGCTACCGCCGTCGCCAGGGTCACCGCCAGCAGTACACGGCGATCAAGGTCACCGGTATCCCCGCGGCTGCGAAGTAAGGGACTGAGGAGACATGGCACATAAGAAGGGCGCATCGTCCACTCGGAACGGGCGCGATTCCAATGCTCAGCGGCTCGGCGTGAAGCGCTTCGGCGGTCAGGCCGTCAACGCCGGTGAGATCCTGGTCCGCCAGCGCGGCACCCACTTCCACCCGGGCACGGGCGTCGGCCGTGGCGGCGACGACACGCTGTTCGCCCTCGCCGCCGGTGCGGTCGAGTTCGGCACGCACCGTGGCCGCAAGGTCGTGAACATCGTTCCGATCGCCGGCTGACTTTCGGCGCTCGTAGAGCGGTTTGACGTGGAGGCGGACCTCACTTCCTTTAACGGGAAGTGGGTCCGCCTTTCGCGTGTTGCTCCTACAGGGGCACGAGCGAGACATTTCTGCACGTATGTAACTGGAGGTTCCAACCATGACCACCTTCGTGGACCGCGTCGAGCTGCATGCCGCCGCGGGTAACGGGGGCCACGGCTGCGCCTCCGTTCACCGTGAGAAGTTCAAGCCGCTGGGCGGCCCGGACGGCGGCAACGGCGGCCGCGGCGGCGATGTGACCCTGATCGTCGACCAGGCCGTCACCACGCTCCTCGACTATCACCACCACCCCCACCGCAAGGCCACCAACGGCCAGCCCGGTGCCGGTGACAACCGCACCGGCAAGGAGGGCCAGGACCTGATCCTGCCCGTGCCGGACGGCACCGTGGTGCTGGACAAGGACGGCAATGTGCTCGCCGACCTGGTCGGCCAGGGCACCATGTTCGTCGCGGGCCAGGGCGGCCGCGGCGGCCTCGGCAACGGCGCGCTGGCCTCCGCCCGGCGCAAGGCCCCCGGCTTCGCGCTGCTCGGCGAGCCCGGTGAGAGCCGCGACATCGTCCTGGAGCTCAAGACCGTCGCCGACGTGGCCCTGGTGGGTTACCCGAGCGCCGGCAAGTCCTCGCTGATCTCGGTCCTGTCCGCGGCCAAGCCGAAGATCGCCGACTACCCGTTCACGACCCTGGTCCCGAACCTGGGCGTGGTCACCGCGGGCAGCACCGTCTACACCATCGCCGACGTCCCGGGCCTGATCCCGGGCGCCAGCCAGGGCAAGGGCCTCGGCCTGGAGTTCCTGCGCCACGTCGAGCGCTGCTCGGTGCTCGTACACGTACTGGACACCGCGACGCTGGAGTCCGACCGTGACCCGGTCTCCGACCTCGACATGATCGAGGAGGAGCTGAAGCTGTACGGGGGTCTGGACGACCGGCCCCGCATCGTCGTCCTGAACAAGATCGACATTCCGGACGGCCAGGACCTCGCGGACATGATCCGTCCGGAGCTGGAGGCCCGCGGCTACCGCGTCTTCGAGGTGTCCGCCGTCGCCCGTACCGGCCTCAAGGAGCTCTCCTTCGCCCTGGCCGGCGTCATCGCCGAGGCGCGTGCCGCCAAGCCGGTGGAGGAGGCGACCCGTATCGTCATCCGGCCCAAGGCCGTGGACGACGCCGGGTTCACCGTGGTGCTGGAGGACGACGGCATCTACCGGGTGCGCGGCGAGAAGCCGGAGCGCTGGGTGCGCCAGACCGACTTCAACAACGACGAGGCCGTCGGCTACCTCGCGGACCGGCTGAACCGGCTCGGCGTCGAGGACTCGCTGCGCAAGGCCGGGGCCCGTGCCGGCGACGGCGTGGCCATCGGAGCCGAGGACAACGCCGTCGTCTTCGACTGGGAGCCGACCGTGACGGCCGGTGCCGAGATGCTCGGACGCCGTGGCGAGGACCACCGTCTCGAGGAGCCGCGTCCGGCCGCTCAGCGCCGCCGCGACCGCGAGTCGGAGCGCGACGACGTCAGCAAGGAGTACCAGGAGTTCGACCCGTTCGCGTAAGCACGGGAGAACCGACACCGGTCCCGGTTCCCTTCGGGGGAGCCGGGACCGGGTGTTTTCCGGGCCGTCCGGGTCAGGCGCGGCCGGCCTGTTCGAGCGCCTCGGCGGGGGAGGGCGCCGGTGTGCGCTCGGCGAGCGGGACGACCGGCAGCAGGGTCTCCTCGCCCAGGAAGACCCTGCGCACGACGCGCTCCGCGGCATGCCCGTCGTCGTAGTCGCAGTAGCGCTCCCGGAACGCCTTGCGCAGCCCGTCCGACGTCTCGCTGTGCCACTGGCCGGAGCCGAGGACCTCGGTGAGCTGCTCCTGGCTGGTCGCGACCGTGCCCGGGGGCTCGGCCATGAGGTCGAAGTAGCTGCCGCGCACGACCCGGTAGGTGTCCCAGTCGTCGGCGTAGATCACGATCGGCCGGTCCAGGTTGGCGTAGTCGAACATCGCCGAGGAGTAGTCGGTGATCAGGGCGTCCGCCGCGAGGTAGAGCTGTTCGACGTTCCCGTGCGCGGAGACGTCGATGATCCGCCCGCTGGCCTGGAGCTCGGCGAGCCGGTCGGTCGGCCTGTAGAAGTAGTGACCGCGCACCAGCAGGGTGACGTCGGGGCCCAGCTCCTCGGCCAGCTTCGGCAGATCGAGCCGCGGGGCGAAGGACTTCTGGTACTCGCGGTGGGTCGGCATGTAGAGAAACGCCTTGGAGCCGTCCGCCAGACCGAGCTCGTGCCGGGCCTGCGACACGTCCGCCGCGGTGGCGTTGACCAGCACGTCGTTGCGCGGGTAGCCGGTCTCCAGCGTGGTGTACCGGCACGGGTACACCCGCTCCCACACGGTGGTGGAGAACCGGTTGGCGGACAGGCTGTAGTCCCAGCGGTCGCAGCGCCGGAGCAGCTTCTCCATGTCCATGCTGGTGGACGCGGGGTACTGGGCCTGGTCGAGCCCCATCGTCTTCAGCGGGGTGCCGTGATGGGTCTGCAGATGGATCTGGCCCTCGCGCTTGATGACGGTGTCGCCGAAGTTCACGTTGTTCGTCAGGTACTTGGCGCGGGCCATGACCGCCCAGTACTCCCGGGAGCCGACCACCACCGCCTCGACGCCCTTGGGCACCCGGTCGCGGTGCTCGGCGCGGACGGCCCAGACGCGGCGCATGTCCGGGGCGAGACGGCCCAGCTCGGCCTCGATCGCCGCCGGGTTGCAGGAGTAGCCGCGGCCCCAGTAGGCGGAGAACACCGCCAGGTTCTCGTCCAGCGGCATGCGCAGCTGGGACTTGTAGAACATGCCCAGGGCGGCGCGCTTGGCCCGGCCGAGGCGGGCCCGGCTGCCCAGCTGGGCGCGGTTGCGCACGTTGTTGGCCCGGGTGATCCCGAAGTACGCCGAATAGGAATCGACGCCCAGCAGCGCGTATTTGTAACCGCGGCCGCCCGGCGGCCGCTCGAATCCCTCCGGGAGGCGGCTGCTGTAGTCCTTGGCCGCCCGGTGGAAGAACTCGGCCCGCGCGTTCCGCGGAAGCCGGCCGGGCTTTTCCAGAACGGTCAGGAAGTGGTCGACCATTTTCCTGAACAGCGCCGGACGCCAGGAAGCGAGCTCGGGCCGCTCGTCCAGGTAGGCGAATACACGGTCGTACTGATCGAAAACATCGAAATGCTTTCGGCTGACCGTACGGAGAATGTTTCCGCCTTCACGTCGCTGCCGGTACAGCACACAGGAACGGTCGAGCACGGCGATGCGCTCCGCAGCGATCAGCGAGGTGTACGTCCACGGAGCGTCCTCGTAATACCCGGGCGGGAAGCGGAAACCGTGGCGGGTGACGAATTCGCGGCGGTAGGCCTTGTTCCACACGATCTGCAGGAGGTCCAGCAGCTGGGGCCGGTCGGCCAGCGGGAAGACGGCGGGATCGCCCTCGTCCAGCAGGTCGGCGCGCTTGTTGCGCAGCAGACGCCCGTCCCAGTACGTGCGGGTGTAGTCGTAGATCAGGACGTCGGGGTCGTCCGTCGCGTCGAGCCGCGCGGCGATGGCCGCCAGGGAGCCCGGGGCCAGGGTGTCGTCGCTGTCGAGGAAGAGCAGATAATCGCCCTTCGCCCGGTCGAGACCCGCGTTGCGCGCCCGGCCCAGCCCCACGTTCTCGGTGAGGTGCAGCACACTGACCCGGGGGTCACGCGCGGCGTACGTGTCGAGGATCGCGCCCGAGCCGTCGGGGGAGCAGTCGTCGACGCCGATGACCTCGAAGTCGGTGAAGTCCTGCTCGAGCACGGAGTCGAGACACTCCCCGATGTACCCCTGCACGTTGTACGCAGGCACGATGAGTGTCAGTCGAGGCATCGTCCACCAGTTCCAGAGAGCTGTCCGCAGGGTCTGTGCGAGGGGCGCGGTGCGCACCGTGGAACAGTGGGTCGGCGTCCGGCACCCGGACAGAGTAATTGATCGCCGCCGGTGCGTTCGGTGCGGTGAGGCCCGCTCCGCGGATTGCACATTTCCTGCACGTAGAGTGAAGCCGATGGGTACGGCAGACAGGGAGACGCACGACATGACCTGGATGGTTACGGGTGGGGCGGGATACATCGGTGCGCATGTCGTGCGCGCGATGATCGCGGGAGGTCAGCAGGTGGTCGTGTTCGACGACCTGTCGACCGGCAGCGCGGAGAAGGTCCCCGCCGGGGTGCCGCTGGTGACCGGCAGCGTTCTCGACCGTCAGGCCCTGGACGCGGCGATCCGCGACCACGGTGTGACCGGTGTGGTTCACATCGCGGGCAAGAAGCAGGTGGGCGAGTCCGTCGAGCGCCCCCTCCACTACTACCGGGAGAACGTCACCGGCCTGGAGGTGCTGCTGGAGGCCATGGTCGCGGCAGGCGTCGACCGGCTGGTCTTCTCCTCCTCGGCAGCCGTCTACGGCATGCCCGATGTCGACCTCGTCACCGAGGAGACCCCGTGCGCGCCGATGAGCCCGTACGGCGAGACCAAGCTCGTCGGCGAGTGGCTGATCCACGCCGCCGCCAAGGCCCACGGGCTGCGCTGCGCCTCGCTCCGCTACTTCAACGTCGCCGGTGCGGCGTCGCCGGAGCTCGCCGACGCCGGGGTGTTCAACCTCATCCCGATGGTCTTCGAGCGCCTGGAGGCCGGCGAGGGCCCGCGGATCTTCGGTGACGACTACGCGACGCCCGACGGCACCTGCATCCGCGACTACATCCACGTCGAGGACATCGCCTCCGCCCACCTCGCGGCCGCCGGCCGGCTCGCGGAGGCCGAGGCCGGTACGGACCTCACGCTGAACATCGGCCGCGGTGAGGGCAGCTCGGTACGCGAGATGGTCGAACGGATCCTCAAGGTCACGGACAACGGCGACGTCGAGCCCGACGTGACCGCGCGCCGCCCCGGCGACCCGGCACGCGTGGTCGCGGGCGCGGACCGGATCCGCGCGGAGCTGGACTGGTCGGCCCGGTTCGGTGTGGACGAGATGATCGAGTCCGCCTGGCAGGGCTGGCGCCTCCGCCACCCGTAGGCACACTTGCGCGACGAGGCCCGGTACCAGCCCCAGGGGGTGGTACCGGGCCTCCGTGCGTCCGAGGCACGGGCAGGTCACGCCTCGGGCAGCGGCTCCGCCAGGTCCTCCGGCCCCGCCTCCTTCGCCGCCGCCTCGGTCCGTCCCGCACCGCGCTGCGCCGGGATCGCGGGGAGCAGCCGGTTCATCATCCGTACGTGGTGTTCGTCGGCGACTTCGCAGAGACCGAGCGCCGCCTCGCCGATACGGACCCGGGAGGGCGGGTCCGACGGGCCCGGGAGGCGGAGCTTCAGACCGGCCCTGGCCCCGGCCGGTCCGTCGCCGCCGGGGTTGCGCACCGAGTCGAGTGGGGCGGGGACCTGCGCTACGTCCGGGGTGAGGATCGTCGCCGCGCCGATCGTCGGGAAGGCCTCGCCGAAGGTGGGCGGCCGGCCGGAGGCCCCTTTCGTGGCGCGCGGGACGGGGAAACCGATAATGAGTTCGATGTCACGGACGTGTGTTTTGTGGTTTCCGTGAACCGGGCCGGAAAGAAAGAGAGCGGTTCGGTTACGGGAGGCCGCCGCTTTTCCTCCGGATGTGTCGGCAACGGGTCGCCAAGGCTGTTTTGTCGCAGATAGGACAGTGAATCTCAGTAAGGTCACCCGGTAGGTCGCAGCTGCGACAGGACCGCCATCTCATCGTGGGGGCAGAAACTGTGAAGGCTCTCGTACTTTCCGGTGGGGCAGGCACCCGGCTTCGTCCCATTACCCATACCTCGGCCAAACAGCTGGTTCCGGTCGCGAACAAACCGGTGCTGTTCTACGGCCTGGAGGCGATCGCGGAAGCCGGCATCACCGAGGTCGGCATCATCGTGGGCGACACCGAGGAGGAGATCCGGGCAGCGGTCGGCGACGGCTCCCGGTTCGGCATCGACGTCACCTATATCCCGCAGTCCGAACCGCTCGGCCTCGCGCACGCGGTCCTGATCGCCCAGCGCTTCCTGGGCGACGACGATTTCGTCATGTACCTCGGCGACAACTTCATCGTCGGCGGGATCGCCGGGCTGGTCGAGGGGTTCTGCGCGGACCGGCCCGACGCCCAGATCCTGCTGACCCGGGTGCCCGACCCGACATCGTTCGGTGTCGCCGAACTGGACGGGGACGGCAGGGTGGTGGCCCTGGAGGAGAAGCCGAAGGAGCCCAAGAGCGATCTGGCGCTCGTCGGCGTCTACCTCTTCACCCGGGCCATCCACGAGGCCGTCCGCTCCATCCGGCCGTCCTGGCGCGGGGAACTGGAGATCACCCACGCCATCCAGTGGCTCATCGACCAGGAGCGCGACGTCCGCTCCACCACGATCCGCGGCTACTGGAAGGACACCGGCAACGTCACCGACATGCTGGAGGTCAACCGGACCGTGCTGGAGACCGTCGAACCGTGCACCGAGGGCGCCCGCGTCGACGACGAGAGCGAGATCATCGGCCGGGTGCGGATCGAGCCGGGCGCCCGGGTCACCCGCAGCCGGATCGTCGGGCCCGCGATCATCGGCGCCGGGTCGGTGATCAGTGACGCCTACGTCGGACCGTTCACCTCGGTCGCCCAGAACTGCCGGATCGAGGACAGCGAGATCGAGTACTCCATCGTGCTGCGGGGCGCCTCCATCGACGGCGTCCGCCGCGTCGAGGCCTCACTCATCGGCCACGACGTCGAAGTGACCCCCGCGCCGCGGAGCCCGTCCGCCCACCGCCTCGTCCTCGGCGACCACAGCAAGGTGCAGATCTCCTCATGACGAACCACCTCCTGGTGACCGGCGGCGCCGGCTTCATCGGCTCGCACTACGTCCGTACGCTGCTGGGCCCGGACGGCCCCGGCGACATCGCCGTCACCGTGCTCGACAAGCTCACCTACGCGGGCAATCCGGCCAACCTCGACGAGGTCCGCGGCCATCCCGGTTTCTCGTTCGTCCAGGGCGACATCTGCGACGCGGAGCTGGTCGGCACCCTCATGGCCGGGCACGACCAGGTGGTGCACTTCGCCGCCGAGTCGCACGTCGACCGCTCCATCGACGGCGGCGCCGCGTTCGTCCGCACCAACGTCGTGGGCACCCACACCCTCGTCCACGCCGCGTACCTGGCCGGTGTCGAGACCTTCGTGCACGTCTCCACCGACGAGGTCTACGGCTCGATCGACGAGGGCTCCTGGACCGAGGACGAACCGCTCGCGCCCAACTCCCCGTACTCCGCCTCCAAGGCGTCCGCCGATCTGATCGCCCTCGCGTACCACCGCACCCACGGGCTCGACGTACGGGTGACCCGCTGCTCCAACAACTACGGGCACCACCACTTCCCCGAGAAGGTCATCCCGCTCTTCGTCACCAACCTGCTGGACGGCCGGCCCGTCCCGCTCTACGGCGACGGCGCCCACGTCCGCGACTGGCTCCACATCGACGACCACGTCCAGGGCGTCGACCTCGTCCGCACCAAGGGCCGCGCGGGCGAGGTCTACAACATCGGCGGCGGCACCGAGCTCTCCAACAAGGAGCTCACCGGGCTCCTGCTGGAGGCCTGCGGCGCCGGCTGGGACACCGACGTCATCCACGTCGAGGACCGCAAGGGGCACGACCGGCGCTACTCCGTCGACTGCACCAGGATCCGCGAGGAGCTCGGCTACGAGCCCCGCAAGGACTTCCGCACCGGCCTCGCCGAGACCGTGCGGTGGTACCGCGACAACCGGGCCTGGTGGGAGCCGCTCAAGGAGAGGGCCGCCCTGTGAGCCCGCTCTGGCTGGTCACCGGGGCCGCCGGAATGCTGGGACAGGACCTGATGGCCGCGCTCGCACGCGAGGACATCACCGCCGTCGCGGCGAACCGCACCGTCCTGGACATCGCCGATCCCGCCCGCGTCCGCGATCTGCTCGCCACCCACCGCCCCGCCGTCCTCGTCAACTGCGCGGCCTGGACCGCCGTCGACGACGCCGAGAGCCAGGAGGACGCCGCGCTGCGGGTCAACGGCACCGGGCCCGCCGTCCTCGCAGCGGCCTGCCGCGAACACGGCACCGTCCTGCTCCACGTCTCCACCGACTACGTGTTCGCCGGCGACGGCACCCTGCCGTACGGCGAGGACGCGCCCACCGGCCCGCGCAGCGCCTACGGACGCACCAAACTGGCCGGCGAGCGGGCCGTGCTGGAGACCCTTCCCGACACCGGGTACGTCGTCCGCACCGCCTGGCTGTACGGCGCGGGCGGCGCCAACTTCGTCCGGACGATGATCCGGCTGGAGGGCGTCAAGGACACCCTCGACGTGGTGGACGACCAGCGCGGGCAGCCCACCTGGACCGCCGACCTGGCCGGCCGGCTGGTCCGGCTCGGACAGGCCGCGCTGGAGGGCACCGCCCCGGCGGGCGTCTACCACGGCACCAGCGGCGGCGAGACGACCTGGTTCGGCTTCACCCGGGAGATCTTCCGGCTGCTCGGCGCCGACCCGGCCCGCGTCCGGCCGACTACCAGCGGCGCGTATCCCCGCCCGGCACCCCGGCCCGCGTTCAGCGTGCTCGCGCAGAGGCGGTTCGCGGCGGCCGGGATCGAACCCATCCGGGACTGGCGCACGGCACTGGGCGAGGCGTTCCCGGCGCTGCTCGCCGCCGAACGCCCCTGATCAGCGGCCGGGTGACCCGCGAGCGGGCGGGGGGCAGGTCACCCGACGGTTTCCAGCGCCGGTCCGTCCGCCCGCACGCCGGGCACCGGCGCACCGCCCGCCCGCAGCCGCGCGTAGTACGCCTCGCACTCCGCGTACGAGGGAAGCAGCCCCTGCTCCCCGGCCCCGGCCAGCGAGGGCGCCGCGGCGTCCTTCCCGGACAGCAGCGGCGCGATGTCCGCCGGCCACTCGATGCCCAGCTCCGCATCGAGCGGATCGATGCCGTGCTCACGCCCCGGGGCGTAGCCCTCGGAGCAGAGATAGAGGACGCACGCGTCGTCCGTCAGCGCCATGAAGGCGTGGCCGAGCCCCTCGGCGATGTAGACCGCCCGGTGATCGGTGTCGTCCAGGCGCACCCCCTCCCACCGCTTGTACGTGGGCGAGCCGGTCCGGACGTCCACGATCACGTCGAGTACCGCGCCGCGCACGCACTTCACGTACTTCGCCTGGCCCGGCGGGACGTCGGCGAAGTGGATCCCGCGCAGCGTGCCCCGGCGCGAGGTGGAGAAGTTCGCCTGCGCGAGCCCCAGACCGTGTCCCGCGGCCTCCCCGAGGTCCGAGGCCCTGAACCATTCGTGGAAGCTGCCGCGGCTGTCGGTGATGAGTTCGGGCTCGTGCACCCAGGCCCCTGGAATGGAGAGCTGGCGCATGTGATCACGTCCTGTTCCTGAGATTCGCCGAGTCCTGTCGCCGTGGTGCCGGCGTCTTCAGCAACGAGTCGCGGGGCGGAACGGATACGGAACGGTATGGATGCGGACGAATCGGGGTCCACGGTACGGAACGTGAAGGCGCCGAATTCCCCGCTCGCGTAGATTGCGGGGTCCAGCGAGGCGAACCACGGGGGATGCGCGTGTCAGGGGCAAGGCAGGGCGTCACGGAGGCCCGCAGGATCGTGGTCAAGGTCGGTTCCTCCTCCCTCACCACCGCGGCCGGCGGTCTCGACGCCGACCGGGTCGACGCGCTCGTAGATGTGCTCGCCAAGGTGCGCAGCGGCGGCGAGCGGGAGGTCGTCCTCGTCTCCAGCGGTGCCATCGCGGCCGGACTCGCTCCGCTCGGACTGCACCGCAGGCCCAAGGACCTGGCCAGGCAGCAGGCCGCGGCCAGCGTCGGCCAGGGACTGCTCGTCGCCCGCTACACCGCCTCCTTCGCCCGCTACGGAGTCCGCGTCGGCCAGGTCCTGCTCACCAGCAACGACACCAGCCGCCGCGCCCACTACCGCAACGCCTACCGCACCCTGGACCAGCTCCTGGACATGGGCGCTCTGCCGATCGTCAACGAGAACGACACCGTCGCCACCGACGAGATCCGCTTCGGTGACAACGACCGGCTCGCCGCGCTCGTCGCCCACCTGGTCCGGGCCGATCTGCTGATCCTCCTCTCGGACGTGGACGGCCTCTACGACGGCGACCCGAGCATCCCCGGCACCACCCGCATCGCCGAGGTCACCGGCCCCGCCGACCTGGCCGGGGTCACCATCGGCAGCGCCGGCAAGGCGGGCGTCGGGACCGGCGGCATGGTCACCAAGGTCGAGGCCGCCCGGATCGCCACGGCGGCCGGCATCCCGGTCGTCCTGACCTCGGCGAGCCACGCGGCCGACGCGCTGGCCGGCCGCGACACCGGCACCTACTTCCACCGCACCGGGCGCCGTTCGGCGGACCGGCTGCTGTGGCTCGCCCACGCCTCCACCCCGCAGGGTTCGCTGACCCTGGACGACGGGGCCGTGAAGGCGGTCGTCGAACGCCACAGCTCACTGCTGCCGGCCGGGATCGCCGCGGTCGAGGGCGAGTTCACCGCGGGCGACCCGGTGGAGCTGCGCGACCTGCGGGGGCGGCCGGTGGCCCGCGGGCTCGTCAACTTCGACGCCAAGGAGATCCCGCAGCTCCTCGGCCGCTCCACCCGTGACCTGGCCCGCGAACTCGGCCCCGCCTACGAGCGCGAGGTCGTACACAGGGACGATCTCGTCCTCCTGCACACCTGACGCACCGCTGAAACGGCTGAAAGTCCAGCCTTCGGGCGGAGACCTTCACGAAAACCACCCCATGCCGGGCCGCGGGCTGGTCCACTTTGTAGCAGGGACACTGCGGGGTACAGCACAGCAACACATCACAGGAGGCCGCCGGTGAGACGAGCGCGCCCGGGGGCGCCGCCCCGAGGAACGGGTGGCCGCACCCTGACCAGCGTCAGCGCGGGTGCCGGCTTCGACGAGAACGGGTCCGCGGACCTGAGGGAAAAACGGACCACCGGGCCCGAACCCGCCGTGGCCGGTCAGGAACGTACACAGTCGAAGCTGTGGCACATCACGCTCTGTGTCTCCGGCGCCGAGATCCCGCTGAAGGAGGTCAGACGCGGTCTCGAGCAGCTCGCGCACGACCACCCCTTCCTGCTGACCAGCCGTTATGCCAACGACCATGCGGAGATCCGCTACTGGGAAGAGGCCCGCGATCTGCACGACGCGGCGGCGGTGGCCCTGCGGCTGTGGGGGGAGCACCGCTCCAGCGCCGGTCTGCCGCCCTGGGAGATCGTCGGCCTGGAGGTCATCGACCGCGAGACGTACCACCAGCGCGTCGCCGAGGGGTACGGGCCGCCCCCGGCCGCCCCGGTCGGCGTGCACCCGTACTGATCCGGACGCCGTTCCCGCGTCGCTGTCTCGCATCACGGGATACGTGACGGATGCCCGCAGTGTGCGCACTACTCTGCGGGCATGACCACGCTCTCGCCGTACGACAACATGTCCCCGGTCGCCCAGGCCGCCTACCGGGCCCGCTCAGCGGCCGCCGACATCGCGCCACTTCCGCGCGCGGCGAAGGACGACGCGCTGCTGGCGATCGCGGACGCGCTCGAGGTACGGACGAGCGACATCCTGGAGGCCAACGCCGAGGACGTGGCACGGGCCCGCGAGGCCGGGACCAGCGAATCGGTCGTCGACCGGCTCACCCTCACCCCCGAGCGGATCCGGGCGATCGCCGCCGACGTGCGGGACGTGGCGGCGCTGCCCGACCCGGTCGGCGAGGTCGTGCGCGGCTCGACCCTGCCCAACGGCATCGACCTGCGCCAGGTCCGGGTGCCGCTCGGCGTGGTCGGGATCATCTACGAGGCCCGGCCCAATGTGACGGTGGACGCGGCGGCGCTCTGCCTGAAGTCGGGCAACGCCGTACTGCTGCGCGGCTCGTCCTCCGCCTTCGCCTCCAACACCGCGCTCGTACGGGTGCTGCGCGACGCGGTCGGCGGCTCCGGACTGCCGGCCGACGCGGTGCAGCTGGTGCCGGGCGAGAACCGTGACTCCGTACGCGAGCTCATGCGGGCCCGCGGTCTGGTCGACGTGCTCATCCCGCGCGGCGGCGCCTCGCTGATCCGTACCGTCGTCGAGGAGTCCACCGTCCCGGTGATCGAGACCGGCACCGGCAACTGCCACGTGTACGTGGACGCGGAGACCGACCTCGACATGGCCGTCGCCATCCTGGTCAACTCCAAGGCCCAGCGGCCGAGCGTCTGCAACGCCGCGGAGACGCTCCTGGTGCACAAGGACGTCGCCGCCGCGTTCCTGCCGCTCGCCCTGGACGCCCTGGCCGAGGCCGGCGTGACCGTGCACGGCGACGAGCGGGTCCTGGAGTACGCCGAGGGGTCCAAGGCCACCGTGGTGCCGGCGACGCCGGAGGACTGGGAGACCGAGTACCTCTCGTACGACATCGCGGCAGCCGTCGTGGAGTCGCTGGACGCGGCCGTGGCGCACATCCGGCTCTGGTCGTCCGGTCACACCGAGGCGATCGTGACCACTTCGCAGGCCGCGGCCCGCCGATTCACCCAATTGGTGGATTCGACGACGGTGGCCGTCAACGCATCGACGCGCTTCACCGACGGCGGTCAGTTCGGCTTCGGCGCCGAGATCGGCATCTCCACACAGAAGCTGCACGCCAGGGGCCCGATGGGGCTGCCGGAGCTGACGTCCACGAAGTACATCGTGACCGGCGACGGCCACGTGAGGTGACCTCCGAATGCGCCGGATGCGCCGTCTCCCTGCCCAAAACCACCCCGCGGGTCTAGGCTGAAGCCGTGCCGGACGACGTGGGGGGCAGGCCGTTCCCGAACGGCTGGGAGCCCGACGACGACCGCGGGGGCGCGGACGAGGACTTCGCCTCCGTGGTGTTCGACGAGGACTTCGTACGGGCCGCCGAGTTCCATGAACCCACCGCTGTCGAGCGGTTGTTGGCGGCCGCCGAGGCGCGGGCCGAGGCCGACGCCTTCCGCGCCCGGACCGGCGGCGGCCCGCTGGACGACGAGTTCTACGACGACGGCTACGGGCCCGGCGCATACGGCCACGGCAGCGCCTACGGCGACGGGCCGGACCGCGACGACGGCTACTACGACAACAGCCCCTACGGGCGTCACGGCGGTTCCCTGCGCCCCTACCGGGGTGCGGCCCGCTGGCACCGCCCGGTGGCCTGGCTGCTGGCCGTACTGATGGGCGTCGGCATGGTCGCGCTGGCCTTCAGCGCCGTCTACCGCAATACCTCGGGCGACCGGCAGGACCAGGTCCCGCCACCGGCCACCAGCGGCGTGGACAGTGCGCCGGGACCCACCGCCGCCCCGTCCGCCGCCGAGAGCTACTCCCGCCCGATGGTCTCCGCGGTCCCGCGCACCCCCTGAGGGCGGCCGGCCGGCTGCGCACCTCTCCCGTGCTTCCGACGCGACGGGCGACCGCCGCGGCGGTTCCCGCCCGCCACCGCGTTTACCTTCGCCGTAATCGACCTACTCTGAAGGTATGACCCCTCATCCGCTCGAAGAGGGGGCTTCTCACCTGTCCCGGCGTGCCCACGCACGACGGGCAGGCCCTGTCCGGAGCCTTTCGGCCGGAAGGGGTGCACCGTTTCGGCCCCGGTCGGTGGCGTGGAGTCGGGAGAAGTCATGGCAGACCGCGGAGATCCCCCCGATGGTCCATCGGAGAACGGCGCGAGCGGCAGCGAGGACGAGTACCGCTCGCTCGTCTTCGACGAGTCCTTCGTGCGCGCTGCCCGGCTGCAGGAATTCTCCGCGAAGGAGCGCATGGGGGAACACGCCCGTGCCGTACGCAGCCTGCCGAACCGGACCTTCCGCAACGGCTCCCGGGCCGCACTCGCCCTGGTGGTCCTGATCGCTCTGGCCTTCGGCGCGGCCGTCTTCATGGGCTTCCGGCACCCTTACCAGAGCCCCGTGGGCAGACGGGCCGAGCCGCTGCGGATGACCGTCGTCCCCCTGGCGCCGCGCGGCCCCGTACCGGCGGGCACCACGGCCGCCCTCTTCGCGAGCAGCCCCGCCGCCCACTATCCGAAGGGCGTGGCGGGCATCAACCTCCCGGTGACCCGGCGCACGGACAACTTCTCGGAGAGCCAGGTGGTCGCCGCCCTGATCACCGTCAAGGACTATCTGGCGGCCTCCTCGCTCGACCCCGACGTGCTCGGCGGGAACGCCGTACGGCCGGTGGAGTCACTGCTCGACCCGGACCAGATGGTCCAGTTCGACCGGAGCATGAACGAGCCGTACAACGACGGCCGGCACGCCGCGACCGGCTGGCTGGTGAGGTTCGACCCGGCCGCGGTCACCCCGGACCCCGAGGTCCGGGTCCGGGGCACGCTGCGCTACGCCGAGGTGGGGGCCGACGCCCTGGAAGTGGTGTCGGACCACACCTTCACCTATGTCCTGCGCCCGGCCGTCTCGGGCCCCCAGCAGGAGGGCGGGGCCTCGCTGTTCACCGTACGGCGGGAGATGCGCTTCCGGTTCGACCGGGAGGACCTGCGGCTGCACCGGCTGGAGGTGCAGACCAGCTACCTCCAGGCAGGGCCGCAGTCCTGCTCGGCCGACACCACCGGTGCGCTGCGGCCGCTGCTCGCGGGCCGGCGGGCCGTCCCTCGCGGCCCCGCGGGCACCGACCCGTACGAGACGGGCCGGCCCACCGCGGCACTGTGCGGGACGCTGGAGGTCAGCTCCCTGCCGTCTGCGGCCCCTCAGGGTCCTGTGGCCCCGGTGAGTCCTGGGAGCCGTCCGTAGACTCGCCGCCCCTGGCGGCCCCGCCCCCGCCGGTGAACTTGTCCCGGAGCTTGCCGCCCAGATCCCCGGCGCCGCCCGCTATGTCGCCGACCAGCTTCATCAGCGGGTCCTTGCTGCTGCGCACCGAATCGGCGTAGTGCGAGGCGGACTCCTTGAAGGAGTCGGTCACCGAGGTGTCCTTGTCCTCGTCACGCCGGGGGTAGTGACCGTCCATGATCCGCTGGTAGTCGCGGGTCTCCGACCACTTCTTCAGCTCGGCCGCGCGCACCGTGGTGAACGGGTGCGTGCGCGGGAGCACATTGAGGATCTTCAGGACGGAGTCACGCAGGTCGCCGGCCTTCTCGTACTCGTCGGCCTGGGCGAGGAAGGCGTCCACGTTCATCTCGTGGAGGTGATTGCCGCCGGCGATCTTCATCAGCCCGCGCATCGAGGCCTGCAGGTCCTGGCCGACCAGCAGTCCGGCCCGGTCCGCGGACAGCTCCGACTTGCGGAACCACTCGCGCAGGGCCGTGACGATGGCCATGATCGCGACATTGCCGAGCGGGATCCAGGCCACCTTGAGAGCGAGACCGGTGAGGAAGAGCAGTATCGTGCGGTACACGGCGTGACCGGACAGGGCGTGCCCCACCTCGTGCCCGACGACCGCCCGCATCTCCTCCTCGTCGAGCAGCTCCACCAGACCCGTGGTCACCACGATGATCGGCTCGTCGAGGCCGATGCACATGGCGTTGGGCCGGGGGTCCTGGCTGACGTACATCGGCGGGACCTTCTCCAGGTCCAGGATGTAACAGGCGTCCCGCAGCATGTCGTTGAGGTGGACGAACTGGGCGTCGCTCACCCGGACGGAGTCCGACAGGAAGAGCAGTCGCAGACTGCGCTCCGGAAGCAGCCCGCTCAGCGCCTTGAAGACGGTGTCGAAACCGCTCAGCTTGCGCAGTGCGACCAGGGCCGAGCGGTCCGCCGGGTGTTCGTACGCCCGGGACGAGATTCCCGGGAAACGCCTGCGCTGCCTGCTCGGCACGCGCTCATGGTTCTCGTTGCTGCCGTCGGTCATGAATGGGCCCCCTGTTCGTACGAGACGTCGCTCGCCCCCTGACAAATCCCAGCGTAGGTGCTGGGGCTACGGTGTGCGGGGGGCTGTGGATAACTGAGGAGACGCCCGAGATGCCGCACACCGTTGCTCTGTTCGCCGCCGCATCCGAAGAGCAGGGACCGGGCAACACGATCCGGATCGTGCTGCTCGCCTCGCTCGTCGGAGCCGGCCTGCTGGCCTGGTTCCTGCTGCGCGGATACCGCAACGACGACCACAACGACTGAGTCGGCGTGAGCGTGCCCGAGGCGCCCGCATACGATGGCCGCGACGTCTTCCCTCCGACTCCCGATCGATAGGTCCTGCCGAAGATGAGCCTCACGAGCACCGCACACCAGCTGGTCACCGTCGCCGCCGAGGGCGCCGAGCACGGCGGCAACCATGAAAGCCTCAACCCGCTCCTCACCGGTGGCGGTGCGTTTGTCGCGCTTCTCCTCCTTCTGTGGATCACTACGCGCTTCAACCGCGACCGCTGAGGCCGAGGCGTACAGCTGTGCCAGTAGGCTCTGCACGCATGGGAGAGCAGGAAGTGCCTACCGGCCGCGGAAAGCGCCGACTCGGCGTGATGGGCGGGACGTTTGACCCGATTCATCATGGACACCTGGTGGCGGCCAGTGAAGTGGCCGCCCAGTTCCACCTCGACGAGGTGGTCTTCGTCCCGACCGGGCAGCCGTGGCAGAAGAGTCACAAGCAGGTCTCCCCGGCCGAGGACCGTTATCTGATGACGGTCATCGCGACAGCGTCCAACCCGCAGTTCTCGGTCAGCCGGAGCGATATCGACCGCAACGGCCCCACGTACACGATCGACACCCTGCGGGACCTGCGGGAGGTCCACGGTGACGCGGATCTGTTCTTCATCACCGGCGCCGACGCGCTCTCCCAGATCCTCACCTGGCGGGATGCCGAAGAGCTGTTCTCGCTGTCCCACTTCATCGGTGTGACCCGGCCGGGGCACGTGCTCACGGACGACGGGCTGCCGGAGGGGGGCGTCTCCCTCGTGGAGGTTCCCGCGCTGGCGATCTCCTCCACGGACTGCCGCGAGAGGGTCGCCCAGGGGGATCCGGTCTGGTACCTGGTGCCGGACGGTGTGGTCCGCTACATCGACAAGCGCCAGCTGTACCGCGGCGAATGAGCCACGGAGAGGGGCACCGGTGAACGACCGACAGAACCCGTACGACCCGTACTACCAGCAGCCGCAGATCGTCGGTTACGACGAGTACGGGCAGCCGGTGTACCAGCAGCCGGGGCAGCAGCAGTACGACCCGTACGGGCAGCAGCAACAGCAGCAGCCCCAGCAGCACCCGGGACAGCAGCAGCCCCCTCAGCAGGCGCCGCAGGCCGGCCAGGGGTACGGCTACGACCCGTACGCCCAGCAGCAGCCTGCCGCTCCGCCCCCGCAGCAGTACGACCCGTACGCCACCCAGCAGCACCAGCCCCAGCAGCCGTCCCCGCAGCAGGGTTACGGCTACGACGGCTACGGCTACGACACGGGTCAGCAGCCCGCAGCGGTCGACACGACCCAGCAGTGGATCCCGCAGCAGGCCCCGGCGCCGGCCCCCGTGGCCGCTCCGCCGGAGCCCGAACCCGAGACCGGGGCGGCGGCCGTTCCCGGGCAGCGTCGTGGCGAGCGGGACTACCGCACCGAGCAGTTCTCCTTCATCGAGGAGCCCGACGAGGACTCCGAAGACGTCATCGACTGGCTCAAGTTCACCGAGAGCCGCAGCGAGCGCCGCGAGGAGGCACGCCGCCGGGGCCGCAACCGGATGGTCGCGCTGATCGTCGTGGTGGCCCTGGTCGTCGTCGGCGGCGTGGGCTACCTGTGGTCCGCGGGCAAGATCCCCGGTCTTTCCGCAGGGGAGAAGGAGAACACCGCGACGACCGGTCCGCAGCGGCGGGACGTCATCGTGGTCCACCTCCACAACACCAAGGGCGGCGGTACGTCCACGGCCCTGCTCGTCGACAACGTCACCACCAAGCAGGGGACCACGGTCCTGCTCCCCAACTCCCTCGCCGTCTCCGACGAGGACGGCGTCACGAGCACGCTCGGCAAGTCGGTGGACGACGACGGGACCTCCGGGACCCGCGACTCGATCGACACCCTGCTCGGCACCGACATCGGCGGTACCTGGCGGCTCGACACGCCTTACCTGGAGAACCTCGTCGACCTGGTCGGCAACATCGACATCGACACCGACACCGATGTGCCCGATACCAAGAAGGGCGTCGCGCCACTGGTGAAGAAGGGCGAGGCGCAGACGCTCAGCGGCCCGATGGCCGTCGCCTACGCCACGTACCGCGGTCCCGGCGAGGCCGAGGCCAAGCAGCTCATGCGCTTCGGCCAGGTCATGCGCGGGGTGCTGCGGAAGGTGTCGGACGACCCCAAGGCCGCGACGGTCACCGTGCAGACGCTGGCCCAGATCCTGGACCCGTCACTGCCCGAGGCGGACCTCGGCGCCTTCCTGGCGAAGCTCGCCGAGCACGCCAAGATCGGCGACTACAAGACGGCGCTGCTGCCGGTCCAGGACGACGGAACCCTCACCGAAGCGGCCACCGAAAGCGTCGTCAAGGACATCCTGGGCGGCACGGTCAAGGCTCCGGACGCGGACGCGGCGGTGCGGGTCGGGATCAAGAACGCCACCGGTGACGACCGCGGGACGGAGTCCGCCCGCATCCAGCTGGTCAACGGCGGCTACTCCTTCGTCAACAGCGGGAAGTCCGCCGCGGTGGCCTCCTCCCAGGTCCTCTACAGAGAGGCGGCGGACAAGGAGAAGGCGACCCAGGTCGCCAAGACCCTCGGACTGCCGGTGAACGCGGTGAAGAAGGGCAAGCCGGCCGGGAACGCGGACGTGTCCGTCGTCATCGGCCAGGACTACAAGATCGATTAGCGCCGGGCCGGGCCGGTCCGCCGGTCCGGCCCCGCCAGTCCGGTAGACCGTCCGCAGGGCCGGTCCGCCGGGTCGGTCCGCCGGTCGGTTTCAGGGGCGGCTCCGGGATGGTTCCAGGGCCGCCCCGCTGCTGTTCGCGGGCCGCTCCGGGGCGTCTTCGGGGCTGGTCCGGGCCGCTCCGGGGCCGGTCCGGGGCGCCGCGGGACGACTCCTGAACGATCTTCTGAATATGACTGCGTGGGCTGTCGGTGGTCCGTGAGACCCTAGAGGTCTCTCTGACCGCCGACGAAAGCCTGCTTGTGACCGCCACGGACCGCTCCATCGAGCTCATCAACGCCGCCGCTCAGGCGGCCGCCGACCGGCTCGCGCACGACATCATCGCGTACGACGTCAGCGACGTGCTGTCGATCACGGACGCCTTCCTGCTGGCCTCGGCCCCCAACGACCGCCAGGTCAAGTCGATCGTCGACGAGATCGAGGAGCAGCTTCAGAAGAAGCTCGGCGCCAAGCCGGTCCGCCGTGAGGGCGACCGCGACGCCCGCTGGATCCTCCTCGACTACGTCGACATCGTCATCCACGTCCAGCACAGCGAGGAGCGCGTCTTCTACGCGCTGGAGCGCCTGTGGAAGGACTGCCCCGAGATCGCCCTCCCCGAGGACGCCGTGAAGACCCGCGGCAAGGCCGAGGAGCACGCACAGCTCACCGGCAGCACGGAAGGTGAGCAGAACTGAACGGCAGCGCAAGCGGCAGAGGCCGCAGGATCGTCCTCTGGCGCCACGGCCAGACGGCATGGAACCTGGAGCGCAGGTTCCAGGGCTCCACGGACATCGAGCTCACCGAGGAAGGCGTCGGGCAGGCCCGCCGGGCCGCCCGGCTGCTCGCCTCGCTGAAGCCGGACGCGATCGTCGCGTCCGATCTTCGGCGGGCGGCGGCCACGGCCGCCGAGCTCGCCGCGATCACCGGCCTCGAAGTCGCGCACGATCCGGGACTGCGCGAGACCTACGCGGGCGCCTGGCAGGGTCTCACCCACGAGGAGATCGTGGGGCTGTACGGCGAGCAGTACGCGGCGTGGAAGCGCGGCGAGGCCGTGCGGCGCGGCGGCGGTGAGCTGGAGACCGAGGTGGCCGACCGGGCCGCCCCCGTCGTGCTCGCCCATGCCGACAAGCTGCCCGACGACGGCACGCTCGTCGTCGTCAGTCACGGCGGCACCATCCGGACGACCATCGGCCGGCTGCTGGGCCTGGAAGCGCATCACTGGGAAGGGCTCGGCGGGCTCTCCAACTGCTGCTGGTCGGTGCTGGGCGAGGGCGCCCGCGGCTGGCGGCTGCTGGAGCACAACGCCGGCACGCTGCCCGAACCGGTGCTCGGCGACGACGACTGACCGGATGCCCGCGTGGTGCCCGCAGGGCATCTTCGGGCGGCATCGGCCGGATTTCACTTTCTGGCTGGTCACAGGCTAAAGTTCTTCTTGTTCGCAGCGCGGAAACGCAGGGAAACAAAGCGAACAGCGGGGCTATAGCTCAGTTGGTAGAGCGCCTGCATGGCATGCAGGAGGTCAGGAGTTCAATTCTCCTTAGCTCCACAATCAGGATCCCGTCCCCGGTCAGGGGGCGGGATCCTTGCTTGTTCCCCGGGCCCGGCCGGTCTCCCTCCGGTGGGCGCGCAATGCCGCCAGTTGCTGCCCGCTCGCCTCGTCGGCAGGTGTGTACACGACGATCCGGCACTCCGGCATCCCGTTGACGGACAGCGAAACCGATGTCATCCGTATCTCGGAGGACGCCGCCCAGTGCCGGAAGGTCTTCACCCGGGGCCCCGGGGGTGTGACGTCGCCGCTGCGCCACAACCGGGCGAAGTACGCACTGGCTGCCGAGAGATCGTCGACGAACCGTTCCCAGGCGGGCTCGCCCGCATGGCGTCCGTACCCGCTGCGCAGGGTCGCCACCATGAGGGGCAGTTCCTGGGAGCGGTGGACGACCGGGCAGTCCTGGTCGGACGCCGTGAACAGGGCCCACAGGACGTTCCGGATCCCGGACTCCGTCATCGCGGGCACGCCGAACAGGTCGAGGTACGCGGGATTGGTCGCCAGGATGTCGTAGCGCGCGTTGTAGACGGCGGCGGGGCGCGGGTCGAGCGCGTCGATGATGCCCTGGATCTCCTCGCCGACCTCGGCAGTGCCGGACTGCCTGCCGGGGATGTACGCCACCTCGGCCAGGTGGTAGAGATGCTCGCGCTCGGGCGGGTCCAGCCTGAGCGTCCGGGCGACCGCGTCCAGGACCTGCGGGGAGGCGTTGATCGGGCGGCCCTGTTCCAGCCAGGTGTACCAGGTGACGCCCACTCCGGAGAGCTGGGCGACCTCCTCGCGGCGCAGCCCCGGGGTCCGGCGCCGGAAGCCCGGCGCCATGCCCACATCGGCAGGGGTCACCCGCGCCCGGCGGCTGCGCAGAAAGGCGGCGAGCTCCGGCCGCCTGCCGTGCCGCGGCCCGCGCCGGGCCGGCCCCGCCGCCCGGTCCGGCTGTTCCTGCGAACTCCGCTGCTGCGTCGTCACCGTCGTCACACCCCCATCGTCGGCGCTTCTCCCCGGGGTTGCCAGGTGCTGCCGGTACCAGCATCAGCGGGCTCTCGTTACCCGTATGCGGTCACGGCCAGCCTTGGGGCCATGGCCACGACCTCCGGGACGACCACCCGTTCCGTACCCAGTAAAGACCGCATCACCGACAGCCGTCCCGGGCGCCTGCTCGCGCTCGTGCTGGCAGCCCAGTTCATGGCGCTGCTCGACACCTTCATCGTCAATGCCGCCGCCCCGACTATCCGCACCGAACTCGGCGCCTCCGGGGCCGGGTTGCAGCTCTTGGTGGCCGGCTACACCGTCTCGTACGCCGTGCTGCTGATCACCGGAGCGCGGCTCGGCACCGTGTTCGGGCACGGCCGCGCTCATCTGGCGGGGCTCGCTCTCTTCACCGTCGCCTCGCTGGCCTGCGGACTGGCTGCGGGGACGGGGCAGTTGATCGCCTTCCGGGTGATCCAGGGGGTGGGCGCGGCAGTGATGATCCCGCAGGTGCTCAGTCTGATCCAGAGGACCTTCACCGGTGCGGCGCGGGTGCGGGCGCTCGGCGCGTACAGCGCCGTGCTGGCCACCGGAGCGGCCGCCGGGCAGGTGGTGGGCGGTGTGCTGGTCAGCGCCGATCTGTTCGGGGCGGGCTGGCGGCCGGCGTTCCTGGTCAATGTGCCGATCGGGCTGGTGCTGCTGGTGCTGGGCGTCCGTGTGCTGCCGCGTGAACCGCGGAGCGGGCAGGCCCGTGAGGAGGTCCGCGCCCGCGGGCTGGACGCGACGGGACTGGTGATGCTCGCGGCGGGCGTCACCCTGCTGACCGTCCCGCTGGTTCTCGGGCAGGAGCTGGACTGGCCGGCCTGGACCTGGATCTGCCTGCTCGCCTCCGTCGTGGTCCTCGCCGGATTCGCCGTGTACGAGACCCGGCTGGCCGCGCGCGGCGGCGCACCCCTGATCGCGCTCGGAGTGCTCCGCATCCCCGGCATCGCCCACGCGACGCTGCGCATTCTTCTGGTGATGGCGATCAACGCGGGCTTCCTCTTCACGATGACGATGCACGTCCAGGGCGGTCTGGGGTATTCGGCGCTGCGTGCGGGGCTGATGTTCGCGCCGACCGCGCTGGTCTTCGGAGCGGTGGGGCTGACCTGGCGACGGTGGCCGGCCCGGCTCCAGGGCGCCCTGGTCCCGGCCGGGTTCGTCCTGGTCGCCGTCGGTTCGGCGGCCGTCGGCCTGGTCATGCGGGACGGCGGTGACGGCGGGATCGGGCTCTACGCGGCGTTCGTGGTCACGGGCGCCGGCCTGGCGCTGGGCTTCAGCCCCACCCTCACGGGCGCTCTGGCGAACGTACGGCCGGAGGACGCCGCCGACGCCAGCGGTGTGCTGGTGACCGTCACCCAGCTCGGCCAGGTGATCGGCGTCGCGGCGGTCGGCACGCTCTACCTCAACCGCCTTGATACGCCTGGGGCGCAGGGTTCGGGAGAGGCATTGTGGGTGTGTGCGCTCGCCCTGTCGGCGGCTGCCGCCGTGGGCGCGCTCACAGGTCTCGTGAGGCGTCGGCGGAGGGCGGGATCTCCGGCGGGCTGACCCCCTTGCGGGGTCATGGCAGAATCGGACCGCCGGAGGGGGAGACGGACCGAACGGGAGGGAGTGTGCGATGCCTGCGAGCCGCCACGAGGTCCCGGACCTGCCCTTCGTCCGTCGAGGCCGCGCCGGCACCGGCCGTCACGCCGGCAGCCCGTCCCCGGTGGTCCGAACGTCCGGCGGCAGCGCCGGGATCCTCCACGTGTGCACGGCCCGCGGCCGCAGCCGGAGCTGATCCATGGGTGCACACAGGCGGAAGTGCGACTGGTGCGGCAGCGGTACGCCCATCGTCAGGGACATGGATCCGGTCAATGTGGACTACCAGTACTGGTGCGAGGAATGTGCGCGGGCACTGGTCATAAAAGGCGACCCCATCGAGACCTACCGGGAGCTGGAGGGGGAGCCGATCTACGGACGGCTGCTGGAGGAGCACTGCACGCTCAAGCGCTTCTACTCCTTCGCGACCGCCTGACCGGCCCCCGTCGATCGGCCGGAGGCGGGCCGGCCCTAATCGATTTGGTGGACGGCCGGGGGGACCGGTAATGTTCTCGATGTCGCCGCGGGAGACCGGGCAACACAACGCGGGGCTATAGCTCAGTTGGTAGAGCGCCTGCATGGCATGCAGGAGGTCAGGAGTTCAATTCTCCTTAGCTCCACAGTGAAGAACGAACAGCGGGCCATCCGAATCGGATGGCCCGCTGTTCGTTCTGTGCGACCGGCGACCTTGCTGGGGCGGCGAAGGTGCTGCGCGGCGCGCCGGTCGCGGCGGTCACCACCATCAGCAGCACCCGGTCAGTGCGCCGAAGCCGATCAGCCCGGCCGTGCCGCCGACCCCGAGGCCGAAGGGTATGAGGGCGCCGAGCAGGTCCACCTGCCCCAGCGAGACCTTCACCGTGACATGGAGCAGCAGGAAGGCCGGCGAGGCGGCCGCGGTGGTGCGGCTGACGGCCTGGCCGATCAGCCGCTGACGCGAGGAGAGGAACAGCCGGTCGGCGGCGAGCAGGCCCCAGCACGCCGCGGCGGTGAGCGAGACCAGCGAGAGGACACCGGTCGTGAAGTCGAGCGTGGCACGCAGACCGTCGCTGCCCGCCACGGCGAGCAGCGGGAGGAGAACCAGCACGGCGAAGGTCGGCCCGCCCTGCACCTGGCGGCCCGGTCCCTGGAAGGGCGCGGCCGATGAGTGGATCCCGCGATGAGGGTTCATGGGAGCCGGCTCCGAATGGCTCGGCAAAGCGGTCCCGCGGCCGCCTGCTAAGTCGCCCCATACCGGCCAGTACGGGGTTAGAGCGGTTGCCCCGATAGAGGTCGGTACGCGGAGTAACCGCCGCTTCCCGGGCGTTCCCCCGTACGTTTCGCATCCTGTCGTGTCCACGGACCGGAAGTGCCCGGAGAGAGGCCGGGCCCGTGCGGTACCCTGACGCCATGCGTGCCGTAGGCCTTCTGCTTAGCGAGCCGCGCTGATCAGTCCCGACCGGTGAGAACGCCTGGTCGGCATCGGCGCGGCGTCCCCTCCTGTGCGAGGGGATTTTTCGTTTCCGTAGACGCGTGTCCGTAGACGTGGGCGCCGGCAGATGACGATCGATGGAGCTTTGAGGATCATGAGCGAGACGAATTCCGCAGCCGACGTTGCTGCGCCGCACCGCTATACGGCAGCGATGGCCGCCGACATCGAGGCACGCTGGCAGGACTTCTGGGACGCCGAGGGTACGTACGAGGCACCGAACCCGACCGGCGACCTGGCAGGCGACCCCGAGCTGGCCGCCAAGCCGAAGAAGTTCATCATGGACATGTTCCCGTACCCCTCGGGTGCGGGACTGCACGTCGGCCACCCGCTGGGCTACATCGCCACCGATGTCTTCGCCCGTCACCAGCGGATGACCGGTCACAACGTGCTGCACACCCTGGGCTTCGACGCCTTCGGCCTGCCCGCGGAGCAGTACGCCGTACAGACCGGCACGCATCCGCGGATCTCGACCGAGGCCAACATCGAGAACATGACGGCGCAGCTGCGCCGACTGGGCCTGGGCCACGACAAGCGCCGCTCGTTCGCCACGATCGAGGCGGAGTACTACAAGTGGACCCAGTGGATCTTCCTGCAGATCTTCAACTCCTGGTACGACACCGAGGCGGACCGCGCCCGGCCGATCGCCGAGCTGGTCGCCCGGTTCGAGTCCGGTGAGCGCGCGACCCCCGACGGCCGCGACTGGAGCGCGCTGAGCGCCGCCGAGCGCGCCGACGTGCTGAGTGACCACCGCCTGGCCTACGCCTCCGACGCGCCCGTCAACTGGTCGCCCGGCCTGGGCACCGTCCTGGCCAATGAGGAGGTCACCGCCGACGGCCGCTCCGAGCGCGGCAACTTCCCCGTCTTCAAGGCCAAGCTGCGCCAGTGGAACATGCGCATCACGGCCTACGCGGACCGGCTGCTGAACGACCTGGACGGGCTGGACTGGCCCGAGGCCATCAAGCTGCAGCAGCGCAACTGGATCGGCCGCTCCGAAGGAGCGCGCGTCGACTTCCCGGTCGACGGCGCCGGCAGCATCACGGTCTTCACCACTCGCCAGGACACCCTGTTCGGCGCCACCTACATGGTGCTGGCGCCGGAGCACGAGCTGGTCGAACGGATCATCCCCGCCGCCTGGCCCGAGGGCACCCACCCGGTCTGGACCGGCGGGCACGCCACACCGGCCGAGGCCGTCACCGCGTACCGCAAGCAGGCCGCAGCCAAGTCCGACGTGGAGCGGCAGGCCGAGGCCAAGGACAAGACCGGCGTCTTCACCGGCGCGTACGCGACCAACCCCGTCAGCGGCGACCAGATCCCCGTCTTCATCGCCGACTACGTCCTGATGGGCTACGGCACCGGCGCGATCATGGCCGTGCCGGCGCACGACGCGCGCGACTTCGCCTTCGCACGCGCCTTCGAGCTGCCGATGCGCTGTGTCGTCCAGCCGTCGGACGACCGCGGTACGGACGCCTCGACGTGGGAGGACGCCTTCGGCTCGTACGACGCGAAGCTGGTCAACTCCGCGAACGACGAGATCTCGCTGGACGGCCTGGGCGTCGTCGACGCGAAGGCCAGGATCACCGACTGGCTGAAGGAGCACGGCGTCGGCGAGGGCACCGTCAACTTCCGGCTGCGCGACTGGCTGTTCAGCCGCCAGCGCTACTGGGGCGAGCCCTTCCCGATCGTGTACGACGAGGAGGGCATCGCCCACCCGCTGCCCGAGTCGATGCTGCCGCTGGAGCTGCCGGAGGTCGACGACTACTCGCCGCGCACCTTCGACCCGGACGACGCCGACACCCAGCCCGAGACGCCGCTGTCGCGCAACGCCGACTGGGTCAACGTCACGCTGGACCTGGGCGACGGCGCCGGCCCGAAGAAGTACCGCCGCGAGACCAACACCATGCCCAACTGGGCCGGTTCCTGCTGGTACGAGCTGCGCTACCTGGACCCGAACAACAGCGAGAAGCTGGTCGACCCGGCGATCGAGCAGTACTGGATGGGCCCGCGCGAGGGGCAGCCGACCGGTGGCGTCGACCTGTACGTGGGCGGCGCCGAGCACGCCGTGCTGCACCTGCTGTACGCCCGCTTCTGGTCCAAGGTGCTGCACGACCTGGGCCACGTCTCCTCCGTCGAGCCGTTCCACAAGCTGTACAACCAGGGCATGATCCAGGCGTTCGTCTACCGGGACAGCCGCGGCATCGCGGTCCCGGCGGCCGAGGTCGAGGAGCGCGACGGCGCGTTCTACTACGAGGGCGAGAAGGTCTCCCGCGTCCTGGGCAAGATGGGCAAGTCCCTGAAGAACGCCGTGACGCCCGACGAGATCTGCGGCGAGTACGGCGCGGACACGCTGCGTCTGTACGAGATGGCGATGGGCCCCCTGGACGTGTCGCGTCCCTGGGACACGCGCGCGGTCGTCGGTCAGTACCGGCTGCTGCAGCGGCTGTGGCGCAATGTCGTCGACGAGGAGAGCGGCGAGGTCACCGTCGTCGACACCGAGCCCGGCGAGGACACGCTGCGCGCGCTGCACAAGGCGATCGACGGCGTCGGCGGGGACATGGCCGGCATGCGCTTCAACACGGCCATCGCCAAGGTCACCGAGCTGAACAACCACCTGACCAAGGCGGGCGGCCCGCTGCCGCGACCGGTCGCCGAGTCACTGGTGCTGCTGGTGGCGCCGCTGGCGCCGCACATCGCCGAGGAGCTGTGGCGCCGGCTGGGTCACACCGAATCGGTCGTGCACCAGGACTTCCCGGTGGCCGACCCGGCGTACGTCGTGGACGAGACCGTGACCTGCGTGGTGCAGATCAAGGGCAAGGTCCGGGCGCGCCTGGAGATCTCCCCGTCGATCACGGACGCTGAGCTGGAGGCCCTGGCCCTGGCCGACCCGGCCGTCGTCGCCGCGCTGGACGGGGCGGGTATCCGCAAGGTGATCGTCCGGGCACCGAAGCTGGTGAACATCGTTCCGGCGTAGCTGCTGTCGGCCGTCGTTGTGACGGCGTGACGGTGTGAGGGCTTTCCCCTACGGGCAGGTTGGGGGTTCCATTGGAACCCTCAGCCTGCCCGTTCCGTTTACGGTGGAGGGGTCGGTGAAAGCGTGCCGGCAGCCGTCACACCATCCGAGGGGCGCTCATGGAAGCCGTGATCCTGATCCTGGGGCTGCTCGCCGTCATTTTCGTGGCCCTGGGCGTCTACGCGACGGTGAAGGTCGTGGGAGCGGCCAAGCGCGGGGTGGACCGCACGATCACGCAGGCGCGCCGCACCGTGGAGGACACCGCGCTGCGGGCGAAGAGCTACGGGCAGCTGGGCGTCGGCGGCGAACTGGCGCAGCTCCGTCTCGCCCTGCGCACCTCGATGCGTGCCACACAGGAGGCACTGCAGGCGGGCGTCGTCGAGGATCCCTCGCTGTCGGAGTCGCTGGGACTGTTCGAGCGACTCGGTGTGCACGGCCGTGAGCTGGACGAGGAGCTGAAGACACTGGAGCGCGAGCCCGACAGGGCGACGGTCACCTCGCGCCTGCCCGGACTGAAGGAGCGCACCGGGCGCATCACCCGCTCCGCGGATGCGCTGCGCTGGGCAGCGCGGGACCGGGCCCGGCAGTTCGCCGACGACGACCTGTCGGCGCTCAACGTGCAGATCGACGTGGAGGCCGGGGCGCTGCGGCACTGGACTACGGAGGAGCCGGGGCCGGGCCGGCCGGCTGACCAAGGCGTCCAGGAGCCGATGCGGGAGCCCGTGCGGGAAACGGCCCAGGAGCCCGGACCGCGCCGGAAGCAGGGACAGGGCCAGGGCCAGAGCCAGGGGCCGGGTGAGGACCGGACGGCGCAGGCCATCACGGCCCCGGACCCCCGGTTGCGGACCGGGTATCCGTGGCAGAAGTCGGCGCGGCCCGAGACCACGAACTGAAGGCGGAGACGGCAGCGACGGCGGAGGTCTTCACGGCCGCCGTTCGTGGCCGTTCGTAGCTGTTCGTGGCCGTTCGTGGCCAGTCGTCGGCTTTCGCGGTTTTCGCGCCCGCATGCGGGCGTATGCGGGCGTTCGGAACCGGTGGGGCGGACCCTGGCCTCTAGCGAATCTCGTGACGTCGGGTGAACGGGGATGGCAGGATGCGGCTCGAACCGACCGGAACTGATCAATCGCTCGGGGTCGGACTGCCGAGGCACCGCCCCGACGGGTAACCTCCCGCTCATGTCCCGCCATGTCGCGATCGTCACCGATTCAACGGCCTACCTGCCGCCTCAGGCGATGGAACGGCATGGCATCACCGCAGTGCCGCTGACCGTCGTCCTCGGCGATCAGGCGCTGGAGGAGGGTACCGAGATCTCGGCCCGCTCCCTCGCACTGGCGCTCCAGAAGCGCCGCCCCGTGACGACCTCGCGGCCCAGCCCCGAGGTCTTCGCCGCCGCCTACCGCGCGGCCGCGGACGCCGGGGCGAGCGGCATCGTCTCGCTCCACCTCTCCGCGGAGATCTCCGGCACGTACGACGCCGCGCTGCTCGCCGCGAAGGACGCGCCGGTGCCGGTGCGGGTGGTGGACACGGGCATGGTCGCCATGGCTCTCGGGTTCTGCGCCCTGGCGGCGGCGGAGGCGGCCGAGGCGGGCGGCAGCCTGGACGACGCGGTCGCAGCCGCCGAGAAGCGTGCGTCGGGCACCTCCGCGTACTTCTACGTCGACACCCTGGACTACCTGCGCCGTGGTGGCCGGATCGGTGCCGCCCAGGCCCTGCTCGGCTCGGCCCTTGCCGTGAAGCCGCTGCTTCAGCTGGACGGCGGCCGGATCGAGCTGCTGGAGAAGGTGCGGACGGCGTCGAAGGCCATCGCGCGGCTGGAGGAGCTCGTCGCCGAGCGGGCGGGCAGCGGCCGGGTGGACATCGCGGTACATCATCTGGCAGCCCCGGAGCGGGCCGAGCGACTGGCCGAGCGGCTGCGCGAACGAGTTCCCGGCCTGGTCGATCTGCATGTCAGCGAGGTGGGCGCGGTGATCGGCGCGCACACCGGCCCGGGGCTGCTGGGCGCTGTGATCTCGCCGCGCTGACCTCACTCCCCTGAGTGGCGGAGTTTTGCACAACAGGCCTGTTTTCCACCGGAATCGAGCGCGCTCAGCGGGTTTCGCCGGAAGTGCCTAGCGTCGTGAGGCATGGCTTCCCGATCACATCGTGCAACCAGCGGACCCGGCGGACCGGGGGAACTCAGCGGACCGGGCGGACCCGGCGGACTCAGCGGGCCGGGTGGGCCGAGTGGGCTGGGTGGTTCCATCGGTCGCGCCGGGCGTATCCGTCGATACGGCAGGGGCGTCGGCGGACCCGGCAGCGGGCCCGGGCGCCTGCCGGCCTCGGACGGGCGTGCCCGGCACGGCGCCGGACCCGGCCGACGAGGGCAGGCGAGGGCGCGCGCGGCTTCCGCTGCGGCCTCGCGCCGCCGCGCCGACGCGCTCATGGCAGGCGGATACGGGGGGCGTGTCGCGCGGCCGGTGGTGGGGGTGGGGTTCGGTACGGGGATCGGCCCGGGAGCATCCGAGGGCGCGGGCTCCTCGACGGCTGCGCCCGTGACCGGGGGTGCGCCCGTGACCGTGTCTGCGCCCGTGACCGGGGGTGTGCCTGTGACCGGGGCTGGAACCGTGATCGAGGGTGCGCCCGTGACCGGGTCTCCGCCCGTGATCGAGGGTGCGTCCGTGATCGAGGGTGCGTCCGTGACCGGGGCTGTGACAGTGCTCGAGGGTGCGCCCGTGACCGGGGCTGTGACCTCTATCCAGGGTGCGTCCGTGAGCGGGGGTGCGCCCGTGCCTCCTTCCTCGCCTCAGCCTTCGTCGTCCCCATCGGCAGACGCGCCGTTCCCCACGGCAGCCCCCTCGTCCTCAGCCGCGGGTTCGGCTTCCGCGGGGCGGTGGGCGCGGGGCGTGCTCGCGATGCGGGAGCGGCTGCCCATGTGGCTGCAGCTCAGATGCGGCCTGGAGCCGAGGACCCTTGCAGCGCTCACCGTTGTCCTGGTCGCGGCCGCGGTGTTCGCCGGAATGCACTTCCGGTCCGCGCGCCCCGAAGCCGTACGGGCCCCGGACCGTGTCGGCGAGGCCGCGCACGCGCCCGCGCCCGATCCGGAGGCGGTCCCGGATGCCGGTGGAGCCGGTACGCCCGAGCCGGCTCCCGGGCCACCACCCGTCACCGGTCCGGGCGGGCAGATCGTGGTGGACGTGAGCGGGAAGGTGCGACGGCCCGGGATCCATCGGCTGCCGTCCGGCGCCCGGGTCGCCGACGCGCTGCGTGCCGCGGGCGGGGCCCGGCCCGGGGTGGACCTCGACGGCCTCAACCGGGCCCGGGTGCTGATGGACGGTGAGCAGATCATGGTGGGAGCCCCACCGGGCCCGGCCGCCGCAGCCGGTACGGGAGGAGGCGCCGCGAATACGACAGCCGTCGGCGGCACGGGAACGGGCACAGGGCCGGGCACCGGACCGGTGAGTCTGAGCAGCGCGACGGCGGACCAGCTCGACACCTTGCCGGGCGTCGGGCCCGTCCTCGCCCAGCACATCGTCGACTACCGCACCCAGCACGGCGGATTCCGGTCCGTCGACGAACTCCGCGAGGTCAACGGCATCGGCGACCGCCGGTTCGCCGATCTCCAGCCACTGGTGCGGCCATGAGCGCCCAGGACGTCCACACGGCGTCGGGCCGGCGGCTGGGTGCCGCCGACCCGCGACAGGAGGGCCCGGTCGATCTGCGGCTGGTCCCGCCCGCCTTGGCCGCCTGGGCCGGTGCCGCGCTCGCCGTGGGCGCACCGGGGCGGTGGACGGCGGTAGGAGTGGTGCTCTGTGTCGGGGCCGCCTTGCTCCTGCTCGCCGTGCCGGGCCTCCCGCCACTTCGTATCGCACACGCCGCCGGAACAGACCCGGCGGACGCCCGGGGCGGCACGGCCGCCGGCCGTCGGCGCCTGCACACCACGGCTGCCGCGGCCGTACTGCTCTGCGCGGCGGCCGGGGCAGCGTCCGCCGGGCTGCACAGCGCGAGCGCGCGACAGGGACCCGTGCCCGGACTGGCCGGGCAGTTCGCCCGCATCGAGGCGGAGATCACCCTGACCTCCGATGCCCGCCGGACGTTCCCACGGGTACGCGGCGACCGCAGCACCCCCGCCTCCCTGCTCCTGGACGCGGAGATCACCCGGCTGACGAGGCCAGACGGCACAGCCACCCGGCTGCGTACGCCGGTGCTGGTCGTCGTCACGCCCGGTCGCGCGACGGCGCAGTGGCAGCAACTGCTCCCGTCCACCCGGCTGCGGATCGGCGGGCGGCTCGCGCCGCCGCTGCACGACGGAGAGCGGGCCGCTGCCGTGCTGCGCCCCGACGGCAAAGGGCCTCCCCGCATCACCGGTCCGCCCACCCGCCTCCAGCGCACGGCGGGCGGACTGCGCGCCGGTCTGCGGGCAGCGACCGAAGGGCTCGGCCCCGATGCGCGGGCACTCCTTCCCGGACTGGTCGTCGGCGACACCACGAGGGTCACGCCCGAACTGCACGATGCGTTCCGGGCGACCGACCTCACCCATCTGATGGCCGTCTCGGGCGCCAACCTGGCGATCCTGCTCGTCCTGCTCATCGGGCCACCCGGCAGCGCCCTGCGCGTCGAACGTGGCGGGCTGGCACCCAGGCTGGGGATCTCCCTCCGAATGACCGCACTGCTGGGTGGAGGGCTCACGCTCGCCTTCGTCCTCGTCTGCCGCCCCGAACCGAGCGTGCTGCGTGCCGCGGCCTGCGGCCTGATCACCCTGCTCGCCATCGGCACCGGGCGGCGCCGCACCCTGATTCCCGCACTGGCCGCCGCCGTTCTGCTGCTGGTGCTCTACGACCCGTGGCTGGCCCGCAGTTACGGCTTCGTCCTGTCGGTCCTGGCCACCGGGGCTCTTCTGACCATCGCACCGCGATGGAGCGAAGCGCTGCAACGGCGGCGGATGCCGCCGCGGCTCGCGGAGGCGCTCGCTGCCGCGGCCGCCGCGCAGGCGGTGTGCTCGCCGGTGGTGGTGCTGCTCGCCTCTCGGGTGAGCCTGGTGGCGATCCCGTGCAATCTGCTGGCCGAGTTCGCCGTGGCGCCTGCCACGATTCTCGGCTTCGCCACGCTGGCCCTGGCACCGGTGGCCATGCCGGTGGCCGAACTGCTCGCCCGGGTGGCGGGGTGGCCGGCCGGGTGGATCGCCTCCGTGGCGCGGGCCGGAGCGGCGCTCCCCGGGGCGGAGACCGACTGGCCCGACGGCCGGCCGGGTGCGCTGCTGCTGGCCGTACTGACCACGCTGCTGGTGCTGTTCGCCCGGCGCGTGGGACGCCGGCCCTGGATCTGTTCGGCCGCCGCGCTGCTGCTGGTGCTCGCGGTGCTCCGGCCGGTGCCGCTGACGCGGGTGCTGACCGGATGGCCGCCGCCCGGCTGGGCGTTCGTGATGTGCGATGTCGGGCAGGGCGATGCCCTGGTCCTGGCGGCAGGGGGCGGCTCGGGTGTGGTCGTCGACGCCGGGCCGGATCCCCGGCTCGCCGACCGGTGCCTGCGTGAACTGGGCATCACCCGCATCCCGTTGTTGCTGCTCAGCCACTTCCACGCCGACCATGTGCGGGGCCTGCCCGGCGTGTTGAGAGGCAGGGCGGTGGGCGCGATCCAGACGACGAGCCTGGACGAACCCCCGGAACAGGCCGCGTTCGTCAGGAGAACGGCCGCTGCGGCCCGTATCCCCGTGATCCGGGCGGTACCCGGTGAACGGCGCCGGATCGGCGCGCTCGACTGGCGGGTGCTGTGGCCGCCGGGCGGTGCCTCCGCGGGCCCGGCGGCCGGCCCCGTACCGCAGGATCCGAACGACGCCAGCGTCACCCTGTTCGTACGGGCGGGCGGAGTCACGCTGCTACTCCCGGGCGATCTGGAACCCCCGGCCCAGCAAGGGCTGTTGCGCAGCCTTCCGGCCCTGCCGCAGGTCGACGTACTCAAGGTCGCCCACCACGGCTCCGCGCATCAGGACGCCGCCCTGCTGCGCAGCGCCCGTCCGCGGTTCGCGCTGGTCAGCGTGGGCCGGGACAACCCGTACGGGCATCCGGCGGCACGGACGGTCGATGCCCTCACGGCCGGGGGAGCGGTGGTGCTGCGTACCGACCGGGACGGGGCGATCGCGGTGACGGGCACCGGGCCGGGGCTGCGGGCGGTGGGCCGGTCATGACGGGGCCCTCAGTCCAGCCACCGCCCGTCGGCCATCAGCTCACGGCCGGCCAGCTCGTTCTCCTCCCGCCAGGCCCTGACCGCGTACGGCGTGAACCGCAGGTACACCCAGGCGGAGCGGCCCCGCAGGTCCCAGTTCAGTTTGGTGGCGAAGGCGTCGCCCGACTCCACGGGAAGGTCCGCGCCCTCGACGACCTCTGCCGTCGCCTCGATGAGGACCACATCGCGGGTGTGGCCCAGCGCGATCCGGGCCTGCCCGGCCGGTGTCACGTTGACCGCCGTCGGGTTGGTGCGCCGGGTGGCCATCAGCAGGGTTTCCCGGTCCCACACGAACGACAGCGGAACCAGGGTGGGCACCCCGTCGGCCGAGGAGGTCGACACCCAGGCGTCCTCGTCCTTCTCCAGATGATCGAGCACATCCTGCTTGCGCTGTTCCCGGCTGCGCGCCGGCTCCGGATTCGTCATGCCCGCCACGCTAGTGAACGGGCAAGGCATCGCGCCTCAGCCGCCCGACCTAGGTCCTCTCGTTTGGATCAGGCCGGCCTGATCCAAACGAGAGGACCTAGGTCCACCGGCTCATGGCAGGGCGCCGCGTGCCGGGACAGACTGGCGGCATGGACCCGAGATCGCAGCAGACCACCGACTCCTACCTGGAGCGCATCGGTGCCGCCCGGCCCGCCCGCCCCGATGCCGCGGCACTGCGCGAGCTGCAACTGCGCCATCTCACCTCCGTGCCCTTCGAGAACCTCTCGATCCATCTCGGCGAGGACATCGTGCTGGAGGAGGAGGCGCTCCTGGACAAGGTCGTGGCGGACCGCCGGGGCGGGTTCTGCTACGAACTCAACGGGGCCTTCGCCGTGCTCCTGCGGGCGCTCGGCTTCCGCGTCACGCTGCTCCAGGCGCGGGTCCACGGTGACAACGGCCGGCTCGGCATCCCGTACGACCACATGGCGCTGTGGGTGGGGACGGACGACGGTACGGGCCCTTGGCTCGCCGATGTCGGCTTCGGCGACCACGCCCAGCAGCCGCTCGCACTCGACGACCGTACGGACCAGGAGGACCCGCGCGGCACCTTCCGGATCGGGCCGGCCCCCGCCGAGGTCATGGAGGGCGGCGGGGAGACCGAGGACGGCAGGTACACCGGGGACCGGGGAGACGCCGCCGGTTACGGGGACCTGGATGTGCTGCGGGACGGTACGCCCCAGTTCCGCCTGGATCCGAGGCCGCGGGCGCTGGCCGACTTCACGGCCGGGGCCTGGTACCACCGGACCTCACCCGATTCCAGCTTCACCAGGTCGCCGGTCTGCTCGCGCTTCACCGCCACCGGCCGGATCACACTCAAAGGCCGCAAGCTCCTCACCACGGTGGGCGCGGAGCGCCATGAGGCGCCGCTCGGGAGCGACGAAGAGGTGCTCGCCGCCTACCGGGAGCACTTCGGGGTGCACCTCGACCGGCTTCCCGCCGGCCGAGGGGCGGATGCGTCCGCGCCGAACGGGTGACACATGCAAACGGAACGGCCAATTCGGACCTTCGGTAACACCTCCACCCAAGCCCCTGCGAGCCCCTCTGTTTGCCTCGAACGCCACAAGGGTGATCGAATGCATGCTCGTCGGCGGGCCGCTGCTCCGACAACGACGTCCTGTCTTCCGGCCCGAGGTGAATCCCCCCGGGAGTGCGTGAAGATGTTCGGCCGTTGGCTCGGAAACAAGGCGGCGACGGGTGCCGTACGCGGCAACGCCCTCGCCGGACTCGACGTACCGCACTCCGCGGGAGTCCTCAGCTGCCGGGTGATCGACCCGGTCGACGAAGCCGTGCAGCAGGCCGATTTCGTGATCACGGACCGTGCGGGACGAAAGGTCATCGGCGGTGAGACGGACCCGTACGGCAGCGTTCTCGCCACGGTCCCGGCGGGGGAGTACCGGCTGGCCGTGACGGCGGAGGGCTTCACCCCGTTCCACGGTTGGGCCACGGTCGCCGAGGGCGGTCACGCGGGTCTCGGCGATGTGACCCTTCAGGTTTCCGCGCCCCCGCAGCTGCCCGACCCGGGCGAGTGGGAGATCGAGCCGATGCACTCGCAGATCGGCTTCACGGCCCGGCACATCGGGATGGCCCGCATCCACGGCCGGTTCAACACCTTCGCGGGCGCGGTGCGGATCGCCGACCGCATGGAGGACTCGGCCATGCACGTGATCATCGACGCCGCGTCGATCGATACGAACGTCCAGATGCGGGACGACCATCTGCGCTCGGGGGACTTCCTCGACGTCGGCCGCTTCCCGACGCTGGAGTTCTACAGCGAGCGCTTCGTCCACCGGGGCGGCACCCGCTGGGGCGTGAGCGGCGCGCTCACCCTGCACGGGGTGAGCCGCACGGTCACGCTGGACACCCAGTATCTCGGCCTGGGCAACGGCCTGGAGGGCGAGACCAGGGCCGCCTGCCGTGCCACCACCGAACTGCACCGTGAGGACTTCACCCTCACGTGGCAGACCATGCTGGCCCGGGGCATCGCCGCCGTCGGCTCCAGCATCTCGATCGACATGGACATCCAGATCGTTCCGAAGAGCTGACTCCGGGCTCCGGAGCGGTGCCCGAGCCGGCCCCGAGCCCCCTACGGGGCCTCCAGCCACCCCTCGTACTCCGCGGCAAAGGCGTCGAGCGCCGCGGGGTCCAGCCGGCGGTCCGGGTCCTCCACGACCACCAGCCACTGGGCGTCCTCGGCGTCGTCCTCGCCGGCCAGCGCGTCGCGTACGAGCTGCGGCTCCTCGGCGACCCCGAAGCGGTCGGCCAGCTCTCCGGACGCCTCCTGGGCGCTGTCGCGGTCGGGCAGCACCAGCACATGTCTCACATCGCTCACCCGCCCATTCTCCGGTACGGCCCGCGGTGTCCGGACGGCGGCCGCGGCCGGGCTGTCAGTGGCCCGTGGGATGCTGGACGGCGATGGCCACCAGAAGGAATTCCACCGACGACCCGCTCGCCCCTCTCACGCTCGCCGTGGGGCAGGAGGACCTCCTCCTGGACCGCGCCGTGCAGCAGGTGGTGGCGGCGGCCCGGGCCTCCGACGCCGACACGGATGTCCGCGACCTCACCTCCGACCAGCTCCAGCCGGGCACCCTGGCCGAGCTGACGAGCCCGTCGCTCTTCGCCGAGCGCAAGGTGGTGATCGTGCGCAACGCGCAGGATCTCTCCGCCGACACGGTCAAGGACGTCAAGAAGTATCTCGACGACCCGGTCGAGGAGATCACCCTCGTGCTGCTGCACGCGGGCGGCGCCAAGGGCAAGGCGCTGCTCGACGCGGCGCGCAAGGCGGGGGCCCGCGAGGTCGCCTGCCCGAAGACGACCAAGCCGGCCGAGCGGCTGTCCTTCGTACGGGGCGAGTTCCGGGCGCTGGGGCGCTCCGCGACCCCCGAGGCCTGTCAGGCGCTGGTCGATTCCATCGGCAGCGATCTGCGGGAGCTGGCGAGCGCGGCGTCGCAGCTCGTCGCGGATGTCGAGGGCACGATCGACGAGGCGGTCGTCGGGCGCTACTACACGGGGCGCGCGGAGGCGTCGAGCTTCACGGTCGCCGACCGGGCCGTCGAGGGGCGGGCGGCGGAGGCGCTGGAGGCCCTGCGCTGGTCGCTGTCGACCGGAGTCGCCCCCGTCCTGATCACCAGCGCGCTCGCCCAGGGTGTACGGGCGATCGGCAAGCTCTCGTCGGCGCGCGGGGGGCGGCCGGCGGATCTCGCCCGTGAGCTGGGCATGCCGCCGTGGAAGATCGACCGGGTGCGTCAGCAGATGCGGGGCTGGACGCCGGACGGGGTCGCGGTGGCGTTGCGGGCGGTGGCGGATGCGGATGCGGGGGTGAAGGGTGGGGGGGACGACCCTGAGTACGCCCTTGAGAAGGCCGTGGTGGCTGTGGCGCGGGCCGCGCGGGCGGGGCGGTAGCCCCGGAGGGGTGTGGCCCACGGTGTCCTCAAGCGCCGGACGGGCTTGAACTTGCCGTTCGGGCGTCCTCAAGCGCCGGACGGGCTTGGTTTTACCGGGCTCGGTTGTGAGCTGCGGGTCGGAGCGTGTCCTCAAACGCCGGACGGGCTTGAACTTGCCGGGCTGGATTTGGCCCCACGCATGAGCATGCCGAAGGCCCCGGTCGTGCCCCTGGGGAGGGGGACGGCCGGGGCCTTCGCTTTGCGCTTGGTGCGCCGCACCCGCGTGGCGAACGCAGGTTCGGTGTGCGGCGCGGGGGGCCGGTCAGGAGCGGGAGAGAGGGCCCGCTGTATCCGTTCCGGCGATCACATCAGAATGCTCAGCCCTGGAGGGTGGCAACCTTGGTGGCCAGCGCCGACTTCTTGTTGGCGGCGGCGTTCTTGTGGATGACACCCTTCGAGACGGCCTTGTCGAGGGCACGCGAAGCGTCGCGAACGGCCACGGTGGCCTTCTCGACGTCGCCCGCCACGACGGCCTCGCGGGCCTTGCGGATCGAGGTCTTGAGCGAGGACTTGACGGCCTTGTTGCGCAGGCGCGCCTTCTCGTTCGTCTTGTTGCGCTTGATCTGGGACTTGATGTTCGCCACGAAAAGAGCCTTTTCAGGTTCGTTGGATCTCCGATGTGTGTGTCCCGCGGCCCGAGAGCCACGAGGCACAGCTGTCCACGGTACCAGCCGCGCTCGGACCGGCCCAAACCGGTCGCTGCCCCGCAGGCGTGGGACGATGGAAGCTACGTACAGATCCGACCGACCCGACATCGACCCGAGACACGGCGTTCGGCGTCTCAAGAATCAGGACCCTGCGTGCCCGCGACTCCTCTCCACGTGCCCGAGCCGAGCCGTACCGACCCGGCGCTGATCCGCAATTTCTGCATCATCGCGCACATCGACCACGGCAAGTCGACCCTTGCCGACCGGATGCTCCAGCTGACCGGTGTGGTCGACCAGCGGCAGATGCGCGCTCAGTACCTCGACCGGATGGACATCGAGCGCGAGCGTGGCATCACCATCAAGTCCCAGGCGGTCCGGCTGCCCTGGGCGCCCACCACCGGTGAGGGCCAGGGCAGCACCCACGTCCTCAACATGATCGACACCCCGGGACACGTCGACTTCACCTACGAGGTCTCCCGTTCGCTCGCCGCCTGCGAGGGCACGGTCCTGCTGGTCGACGCGGCGCAGGGCATCGAGGCCCAGACGCTGGCCAACCTCTACCTGGCGATGGAGAACGACCTCACCATCGTCCCGGTGCTCAACAAGATCGACCTGCCGGCCGCCCAGCCCGAGAAGTTCTCCGAGGAGCTGGCCAACCTCATCGGCTGCCAGCCCGAGGACGTCCTCAAGGTCTCGGCGAAGACCGGTGTCGGCGTGGACGCGCTGCTGAACCGGGTGGTCAGGGACGTCCCGGCGCCCGTCGGCAAGGCCGACGCCCCGGCCCGCGCGATGATCTTCGACTCGGTCTACGACTCCTACCGGGGCGTCGTGACGTACGTCCGTGTCGTCGACGGCTCGCTGAACAAGCGCGAGCGCATCCGGATGATGTCGACCGGAGCCACCCACGAGCTGCTGGAGATCGGGGTCTCCTCCCCGGAGATGACCCCGTCCGACGGCATCGGCGTCGGCGAGGTCGGCTACATCATCACCGGTGTGAAGGACGTCCGGCAGTCCAAGGTCGGTGACACGATCACCTCCCTGGCCAACGGTGCGACCGAGGCGCTGGGCGGCTACAAGGACCCCAAGCCGATGGTGTTCTCGGGTCTGTACCCGCTGGACGGATCGGACTACCCGGACCTGCGCGAGGCCCTGGACAAGCTCCAGCTCAACGACGCCGCCCTGGTGTACGAGCCGGAGACGTCCGCCGCGCTCGGCTTCGGTTTCCGCGTCGGTTTCCTCGGTCTGCTCCACCTCGACGTGGTCCGTGAGCGGCTGGAGCGCGAGTTCGGCCTCGACCTCATCGCGACCGCGCCCAACGTGGTCTACCGCGTCGAGATGGAGGACGGCACCGAGCACATCGTCACCAACCCGAGCGAATTCCCCGAGGGCAAGATCGACAAGGTGCACGAGCCGGTCGTCCGGGCCACGGTCCTGGCGCCCAGCGAGTTCATCGGCGCGATCATGGAGCTCTGCCAGCAGCGCCGCGGCACCCTCCTCGGCATGGACTACCTCTCCGAGGACCGGGTCGAGATCCGGTACACCCTGCCGCTCGCCGAGATCGTCTTCGACTTCTTCGACCAGCTGAAGTCCAAGACCCGGGGTTACGCCTCGCTCGACTACGAGCCCACCGGCGAGCAGTCCGCCGACCTCGTCAAGGTCGACATCCTGCTGCACGGCGACAAGGTCGACGCGTTCTCCGCGGTCACGCACAAGGACAAGGCGTACGCGTACGGCGTCCGGCTCGTCGCCAAGCTGCAGAAGCTCATCCCGCGGCAGAACTTCGAGGTGCCGATCCAGGCGGCCATCGGTTCGCGCGTCATCGCCCGCGAGACCGTCCGCGCCATCCGCAAGGACGTCCTCGCCAAGTGCTACGGCGGTGACATCTCCCGTAAGCGGAAGCTGCTGGAGAAGCAGAAGGAAGGCAAGAAGCGGATGAAGATGGTCGGCAACGTGGAGGTGCCGCAGGACGCGTTCATCTCCGTACTGTCGACGGACGAGTCCGCCGGGGAGAGCAAGGCCAAGAAGTAGTCCGGCCCTTCCCTCTCCACCCCTACCGGTCGGTAGGTCGACGGGTCCCCGTAGCGCAGAACGCTGCGCCGCGGGGGCCCGTTCGTTATGAAGCGGGGCCCCGTTGCCTCTTACGCCGGGCGCGCGGGCGCTTTACTCTGATCACGGCTCCGTAGTTACTCGCGAGTTAAACAAGCGGGATCGCCGGTTGGACAAGCGGGTTCGGAGCTGAACAAGCGGGATCGCGGGTCGAGCAAGCGGGATCGCGAGCTGAACACGCAGGATCACCAGCAGAACAAGCAGGATCAGGCACGTAGACGCAAGCGGAGAGCAAGCCGCAACCAGCAGCCGGTCGTGAAGCACTGCCGCAGGCCCGGAGGATGTCGTGAGCGACACACAGACCATGATCGAGAACCGTCCGCCCTCCGTGGCGACCCTCTTCATCGACCGGGTGGCGGCCACCCCTGACGGGGAGGCCTACCGCTACCCCGTGCCCGCGCCCGCCGGCCAGGGCCCCGATGAGTGGAAGTCGCTCAGCTGGGCGCAGGCCGCCGAGCGGGTCTACGCCGTGGCAGCCGGGCTGATCGCTCTGGGCGTGCGGCCGGAGGAGCGCGTCGCGCTCGCCGCGAGCACCCGGGTCGAGTGGATCCTCGTCGACCTCGGCGTCATGTGCGCGGGCGCCGCGACCACCACGATCTACCCCTCGACCAACACCGAGGAGTCGGCGTTCATCCTCTCCGACTCCGAGAGCCGGGTCCTGATCGCCGAGGACGCCACGCAGCTGGCCAAGGCCCGCGAGCGCCGCGCCGAGCTGCCGGACCTCACCCATGTCGTCGTCATCGACGCCGAGGGCGCCGGACCGGCCGAGGGCGACCCGGAGGGCTGGGTCCTCACCCTGGCCGATCTGGAGGCCCTGGGCGCCGAGCACCTGGCCAAGAACCCGGACGCGATCCGTGAGCGCGTCGACGCGATCACCCCCGAACAGCTCGCGACCCTCATCTACACCTCGGGCACCACCGGCCGCCCCAAGGGCGTACGGCTGCCGCACGACAACTGGTCGTACATGGCCAAGGCCACCGTCTCCACCGGTCTGATCACCAAGGACGACGTCCAGTACCTCTGGCTGCCGCTCGCGCACGTCTTCGGCAAGGTCCTCACCTCCGGACAGATCGAGGTCGGACACGTCACCGCCGTCGACGGCCGGATCGACAAGATCATCGAGAATCTGCCCATCGTCCAGCCGACGTACATGGCCGCCGTCCCCCGGATCTTCGAGAAGGTCTACAACGGCGTGGCGGCCAAGGCCCGCGCCGGTGGCGGCGCCAAGTACAAGATCTTCCTGTGGGCGGCCGGCGTCGCCCGCGAGTACGCGAAGGTCTCCCAGGACAACTTCCGGCGCACCGGCACCGCCTCCGTACCCTTCGCACTCGGCGCCAAGCACAAGGTCGCCGACGCCCTCGTCTTCGCCAAGATCCGTGAGGCCTTCGGCGGCCGGCTCCGCGCCTGTGTCTCCGGCTCCGCCGCGCTCGCCCCGGACATCGGCTTCTTCTTCGCCGGCGCCGGGATCCACATCCTGGAGGGCTACGGCCTCACCGAGAGCAGCGCCGCCTCCTTCGTCAACCCGGGCGAGGCCTACCGCACCGGCACGGTCGGCAAGCCGCTCCCCGGCACCGAGGTCCGGATCGCCGACGACGGCGAGATCCTGCTGCGCGGCCCCGGCCTGATGCAGGGCTACCAGGGGCTGCCGGAGAAGACCGCCGAGGTGCTGGAGGCCGACGGCTGGTTCCACACCGGCGACATCGGTGAACTGTCCGTGGACGGCTATCTGCGGATCACCGACCGCAAGAAGGACCTGATCAAGACGTCGGGCGGCAAGTACATCGCCCCGGCCGAGGTCGAGGGCCAGTTCAAGGCGGTCTGCCCGTTCGTCTCCAACATCCTGGTGCACGGCGCGGACCGTAACTTCTGTACCGCGCTGATCGCCCTGGACGAGCCGACCATCCTCGGCTGGGCCGCCGAGAACGGCATGGAGGGCAAGTCGTACGCGGACGTCGTGGCGTCCCCGCGGACCGTCGAGCTCATCGACGGCTACGTGAAGCGCCTCAACGAGGGGCTGCAGCGCTGGCAGACCATCAAGAAGTTCCGGCTCCTGCCGCGCGACCTCGACATCGAGCACGGCGAGGTGACGCCCAGCCTCAAGCTCAAGCGGCCGGTCGTCGAGCGCACCTACAAGGACCTGATCGACGACATGTACGCGGGCTCCCGCGAGGCGTGACAACCGCCCGCTGAACCCGGGCCGAGAGGCCCCCGTGACGGCCCCGCCCCGGCCCCCCGCGCACCCGCGACGGGGGCCGCGGCATGCCGGGGCCGGACCCCACTTCTCCAGGCACTTCGGTAACTCGACGCGTATGGCGGGGGCCGATCTGTCACTCTGTCCGTGTCGTCAGCGGCGCACAGCGGAGAACAGGCAGAGCGAGAACAGGTCAGGAGCCGCCCGGTGGGGTCCATTCCCTTGCAACGGGACATCGAGCAGCGTCCCGGAACCACGGCCGCGTCCACGGGCACACAGCCGGTCGCCCGGACGAGCCTGCCCGGCAACCTCCTCGCGCCCTCCGCGGCCCGGCGGTTCGTCGCGGCGGCGCTCGCCGAATGGAGCGGCCTCGGGCTGCCCGCGGCCGTGGGGTTCAGCGAGCGGCTGTCCGACGACGCGGCGGTCGTCGTCAGCGAGCTGGTCACCAACGCCGTCGTGCACGCGGGGACCAACGTCGAACTGCTCTTCCGGCTCGAGGAGGCCACCGAGGACGAGGTCTCCGCACTGGTCCTGGAGGTCTCCGACCACCACCCCGCCCGCGCCGTGCGCAGCGACCGGTCCGAGGACGGCCCCGCGGGCGCCGCCGCCCCGGAGGAGCCCGCCGAGTACGGGCGCGGCCTGGAGCTCGTCGCCACCCTCGCCGAACGCTGGGGCATCACCTACCGCACCGGCCTCAAGACCGTCTGGGCCCGGCTCCCCGTCGACGACTGGAACCCCTTCCCCGACGCCCCCACGGAACCCGGATTCCAGCGTGGGCTGCGGGCCGCGGAGCTCCTCGCCCCCACCGCCCGGCGCGCACTGCGCGACAGCGCGGACTGGGCCGGACGCGGCGCGCTCTCGTTCCTGGCCGAGGCCTCCGACCTGCTGGCCGGCCAGCTCGACGAGGACATCGTGGCGGCGCTCGCCGGACAGTTACTCGTACCCCGGCTCGCCGACTGGTGCGCGATCTGGCTGGAGCCCGAGACCCCCGGCCGCGCGGCCGTCCCGCGGCTCGCCAAGGTCTGGCACGTCGACGAGGCCCACATCCAGCCGCTGCGCACCCTGCTGGAGGGCGACCCGCTCCGGCTCCCCGAGCGGGTCGGGACCGGCCCCGTGTCGATGCCGTGGCCCGGCAGCGCGGAGGACGGCGGACAGCCGGAAGGCGCCGAGGGCCTCGCGCTGGCCTACCGCATCACCTCGGGCGGCCGCACCCTCGGAGCCGTACTCCTGGGCCGTGAGGGCATCGCCCGGGTCCCCGACGAGGTCACCGCGCTCATCGAGGACTTCGTGCGCAGGGTCGGCCTCGCCGTCGGCGCCGCCCGCGCCTACACCCGGCAGGCCACCATCAGCCGCATCCTGCAACGCGGACTGCTGCCCAGCAAGGTCGCCGACATACCGGGCGTCGCCAGCTCACTCGTGTACGAGCCGAGCGACGACGGGGTGGTCGGAGGTGATTTCTACGACATCTTCCCGTGCCCCGGCGACCGCTGGTGCTTCGTCCTCGGCGACGTCCAGGGCAGCGGGCCCGAGGCCGCCGTCGTCACCGGACTCGCCCGCCCCTGGCTGCGGCTGCTGGCCCGCGAGGGCTTCCAGGCCGGCGAGGTCCTGGTCCGGCTCAACCGGCTGCTCCTCGACGACGCGATGGAGGCCGCGGAGGCGGCCGCCCTCATGGTCGCCGCCGCCGGCGGCCAGCACTCCGCGGACAGCGGGCAGTCCCGGTTCCTCTCCCTGCTGTACGGGGAGCTCGTGCCGCTGCCCGGCGGCGGCGCACGCTGCACCCTGGTCAGCGCCGGCCACCCGCTGCCGCTGCTGCTGCGCCCCGACGGCACCGTGCGCCCGGCCGCCGAGCCCCAGCTGCTCCTCGGCGTCATGGACGACGCCGTCTACGAGACCCAGAGCTTCGACCTGGCCCCAGGCGACAGCCTGCTCTGCGTCACCGACGGGGTGACGGAGCGGCGCTCGGGGCCCCTGATGTTCGACGACGGCGACGGGCTGGCGCAGGCGCTCTCCGGCTGCGCCGGGCTGACCGCCGAAGGGATCGCGGACCGCATCAAGCACGCCGTGCACGCCTTCGCCGAGCGCCCGCCGGACGACGATCTGGCGCTGCTGGTCCTCCAGGCCGAATAAGGGCTGTCCCGCAGATCCGCGCGGGCGTGGCGCCCGGTTGCCGGACGGCGCGCGACAATGGACGGTATGCCTTCCGTACTGCCCGATGGTGAGCCCGTGCCCGACGACGGGGCGCTGCCCCGCCATGCCCTGGAAGGCGCCGCCGACCGCCCGCTCGGTTTCTATCTGCACGTGCCGTACTGCGCGACCCGCTGCGGCTACTGCGACTTCAACACCTACACGGCGACCGAGCTGCGCGGCTCCGGCGGTGCGCTGGCCTCCCGAGACAACTACGCCGCCCATCTCACCGGCGAGGTCCGCCAGGCCCGCAAGGTCCTCGGCGACGACCCCCGCCAGGTCCGTACGGTCTTCGTCGGCGGCGGTACGCCGACGCTGCTGGCCGCCGCCGACCTCGTGCGGATGCTGGCCGCGATCCGGGAGGAGTTCGGGCTCGCGGACGACGCCGAGATCACCACCGAGGCCAACCCGGAGTCCGTCGGCCCCGCCTACCTGGCCGAGCTGCGCGAAGGCGGCTTCAACCGGATCTCCTTCGGGATGCAGAGCGCCCGGCAGCACGTACTGAAGATCCTCGACCGCACCCACACCCCCGGCCGGCCCGAGGCGTGCGTCGCCGAGGCCAGGGCGGCCGGCTTCGAGCACGTCAACCTCGACCTGATCTACGGCACCCCCGGCGAGTCCGACGACGACTGGCGCGCCTCCCTGGACGCGGCGATCGGCGCCGGGCCCGACCACGTGTCGGCGTACGCCCTGATCGTCGAGGAGGGCACCCAGCTGGCCCGCCGCATCAAGCGCGGCGAGATCCCCATGACGGACGACGACGCGCACGCCGACCGGTATCTGATCGCGGACGAGGCGATGGCCGCGGCGGGCTTCTCCTGGTACGAGGTGTCGAACTGGTCCCGCACCCCCGAAGGCCGCTGCCTGCACAACGAGCTGTACTGGCGCGGGGCCGACTGGTGGGGCGCAGGACCCGGCGCCCACAGCCACGTCGGCGGCGTGCGCTGGTGGAACGTGAAGCACCCCGGGGCGTACGCGCAGGCGCTGGCCGAGGGGCGCTCACCCGGCGCGGGCCGCGAGATCCTCTCCGCGGAGGACCGCCGGGTCGAGCGCATCCTGCTGGAGCTGCGGCTCGTCGACGGCTGCCCGCTGACACTGCTCGCCCCGGCCGGGCTCGCGGCGGCCCGGCGGGCGGTGGACGACGGCCTCCTGGAGCCGGGGCCGTTCGGCGACGGGCGGGCCGTACTGACCCTGCGGGGGCGCCTGCTGGCCGACGCGGTGGTACGCGACCTCGTCGACTGAGCACGCACGAACAGGGCCGGGCTGCGCCCTCACCCCACCCGGGCACGGACGGGGCTGCGCCCTCACCCCACCCGGGCACGCACGAACAGGGCCGGGCCCTCACCCCACCGGGCAGCCCGCCGGAGTGATGGCCCGGGCGCCGGCCGCGCGGCCGCAGATGATCCTGGTGTGGCTGCGGCCGTCCGGATACGTGACCTGGACGACGTCGAGACCGTGGCCCGCCTGCGACTCGTACGGGATGAAGCCGCGGAAGGTGATCGTGCCGGTGGGCATGGTCTGCAACCGCACCGCGTACAGGTTCGCCCAGGTCTCGGCGGCGCTGTTCACCGCGTCACCGTGGCTGGCGGCGTCGTACAGGGCGGCGGTCGCCTGGTAGGAGATGACCGACTGCCCGCTGGCGAACAGGGCGTTCTCGTAGGGCCTGGAGGCCGGCAGCTTCGCCAGCGTGCGGCCCTCGGGCAGCAGCTTCTCCAGCGTCCTGCGCGCCTCCTCGTAGAAGCCGTCGGCCCGGCCGCGGCTCATCGGGGCGAGCGCCGTGTGGTAGAGCGTGACGTTCTTCGTGGTGTCCGTGGAGTCGTCGAGCCGCGCCTTGGTCAGGTCGTCGCCCGTGAAGACCGTGATGGACCTGCCGGAGCAGTTGTGCGCGAGCCGGCTCATCAGATTGGCGACGTCCTCGACCCGGCCGGCGAAGTACAGGGCGTCCGGCGCCGGGTCCGCCGAGCAGATCCGCTGCACCGGCTTGTCCAGATCGGCGCTGCTGCGGCGGCCGAGGCCGTACTCCACCAGCGGGGAGAGCGTGAACCCGGCCTCGTCCAGCATCGTGCTGCCCACCGCGCGCTGCTCTTTCGTGTAGCGGTCCTTGTCGTTGTTGTTGAGCCGGCGGGACAGCACGAGGGCCTGCGGATGCTTCGACCTGCCCGCCACCTGTCCGGCCACCAGGCCGAGAGCGTCCGCCTGCTCCTGGTCGGTCGCCGCGATACCGAAGTAGTTCGAGTAGTCCGTCGCCAGATAGCCGCCGGAGTTGGTGGTGTCCACCACCGGGAGACCGGCCTGCTGGAGCAGACCGGTGGCCTTCGGGCTGTCGGTCGTGTCGCGCCCGAGCCCGACCACACCGACGACCGAGGGATCCCTTTCGGCCACCTCGATGATCTTCTTCACCGCCGTGATCTGCTGGAGCATGTCCTGCCCGCCGTTGGCGGTCAGCACCCTGAGCTTGACGGAGAAGTCCAGCGTGTTGGTGTGGTGCTGATAGAGGTAGACGCCCGTCAGCTCCTCCAGGGCCTTGCGGGTGCCGGCGGGCGACGTGGAGGTGAAGGGTCCCGCGTAGATGATGGTGACGTACTTGTCACCGGGCTGGATGGCCGCGTTCTCCTGCGCCACCGCCCGCTCGATCCGGTCGAAGGTGACGCCCTTGCCGACGCCGTCCAGCTCCAGCTCGTTGCCCGCCGCGAAACGCACCTGTGTGGTGGTCGCCACGCCTATGCACTCCTTGGCCCCGTTGCCCGGTCCGGGACGTTCCACCGAGTCCGTGTTGACGTCCGTGAGCGGGCCGTGGCAGTACCGGTTCTCCAGATGGTTGCTCAGCAACAGGGTCCCCAGCAGGGCGCCGGTCATCAGACACGCGAGGGTCGTGCGCGACATCACCCACCAGACCCACGTCCTGCGAACCCGCTCCGTGACGAGCTGAGCGTGCCCGTGCTCATGGGTCAGCTGTTCCGTCGAGAGCGGCAGCCGCAGCACCCAGGCGAGCTCGGCGGCGGCCGAGGGGGACTGTCCGACGCTGAGGTGGCTGACCCAGTTCTCGTAACGGGCACGCGCCGCACCGCTGTGCGTGGGCAGCGGCGCGGCCGGCAGCGGCGGGGTGTGCCGCAGTATCCCGGCCGCCGGCAGCGAGGCCAGGAGCAGCAGCGGATCGACCTCGCTGCGCCGGGAGCGGACGTTGTTGATGGCGTTGATCAACTGGATGCCGCCGTTGCTCTGCACGGCGGTCGGCAGGAAGACCACCGGCGGAACGGTGCGCTTGCCGCGCCGCCAGTCCAGCGCGTGCGGGCGGTAGTTGTTCCGCAGGTCCTCCAGCAGCGCCTGGACCCGCAGCTCCAGATGGAACTGGCGGGACTGCTCGTCGCCCGCCGACGCGTCGGCCACGCGCCCGGCCACCACCGCGGCCCGGGCCCGGATGACGCGCCAGGACCCGCTGGGCGAGAACCGGGACCAGCCGTCGGACGGGTAGCCGGTGCTGGCCGCGGCCAGTGACGAGGTCGTGGCGAACCACCGGCTGGCCCGGCGCAGCCACAGCAGCGGCGGCGCCGACGTGGTCACCAGCCGGACGACGGCGAGTCCGACCATCGCCCCCACGGCGACCAGCGCGGTCGGCAGCCAGCCGATCTCGCCGAGCAGCACACCGAGCACCGCGATGACGACGGCGCCGAGGAACGTCTCGGGCCGCACCGACTCCCTGAACGCACTCCACCAGTTGCGCGGCCCCCGCCGGCTGGCCCGCCAGCGCAGCGTGCCCAGCTCCTCCAGGATCCGCTCGTCACGGCTGTCGCGGGAATCGCCGGGGCCCGGGTCCCGGAGCACGGCAGCGGTGGCCTGCTCGATCGCGCCGAGCAGCCGGGAGCGGGGAAAGGTGAAGGGCTTGTACTGAGAGCCGCCCCGGGTCTCCCAGGGCCGCTCGGTCAGCGTGCGGACCATGTCGAGGGCCGCGTCGTACGGGGTCTGCCCACGGCCTTCCAGCAGCTTCAGCGGGACGCGGCGCAGTTGGTTGGCCCGGTGGATCTGGCGCACGATGTGCCCGACCCTGGCGTCCACGGCGGCCGGGACATCGGCCTCGGCGGCCTGGAGGACGACCAGCGGCATCACCGGCCGGTTGTCCCGGTACCGGTCGATGAGCTGCTGCACGAAATGGAAGACGGCGGAGGCCGCCTCGTTCTCCGCACTGTCCCGCCACACTTCGCGCGCCATCGCCCCGTGCCTTCCCTAGCGAAAAGAGCCAGGCACCACTCAATAACCGATGATGTGTGCGAGCCGCAGGCATTCGTCGGGATCGGTCCAGGATTGGCGGGAAGGCCCGCCGGACATCACGCGGGAAGAGTGACGAAATCGATCAATTCCTCTACCCGGCCCAGCAGTTCCGGCTCCAGGTCCCGGTAGGAGCGGACCGTGGACAGAATCCGCTGCCAGGCCGCGCCGGTGTTCTCCGGCCACCCCAGCGAACGGCACACACCGGTCTTCCAGTCCTGGCCGCGCGGCACCACCGGCCACCCGGCGATCCCCACCGACGACGGCTTCACCGCCTCCCAGACATCGATGTACGGGTGGCCGACCACCAGGACGTTCCCGTCCGAGATCTGCGCCGCGATACGCGACTCCTTGGACCCCGGCACCAGATGGTCGACGAGCACCCCCAGCCGCGCGTCCGGGCCCGGCGAGAACTCGCGCACGATCGCCGGGAGGTCGTCGATGCCCTCCAGGTACTCGACGACCACGCCCTCGATCCGCAGGTCGTCGCCCCAGACCCGCTCGACCAGCTCCGCGTCGTGCCGGCCCTCCACATAGATCCGCCCGGCCCGCGCCACCCGCGCCCGCGCCCCGGGAACCGCCACCGAACCGGAGGCCGTACGGGCGGGGCGCACCGGGCCGCCCGCCGACGGGCGCACGAGCGTCACGACCCGGCCCTCCAGGAGGAAGCCGCGCGGCGTCATCGGGAAGACCCGGTGCTTGCCGAAGCGGTCCTCCAGGGTCACCGTCGGACCCTCGGCCGTCTTCTCGCACCGGATCACCGCACCGCAGAAGCCGGTGGCGGCCTCCTCCACGACCAGATCCGGCTCGGCGGGCACCTCGGGAACGGGGGCGGACCTCTTCCACGGCGGGGTCAGGTCCGGCTGGTAGCTGCGCATCGGACGACGATAAGCGGGGAGTGGCCTACGACACGCCGAACCGGACCGCGAGGTCGTCGCGCTGCGCCCGTACGAACGCGGCGTCCACCACCGCCCCGTGCCCCGGCACGTACAGCCCGTCCTCGCCGCCCAGCTCCAGCAGCCGGTCCAGCGCCGCCGGCCAGCGCGCGGGGAACGCGTCCGGGCCCGCCTGGGGTTCACCGGACTCCTCGACCAGATCGCCGCAGAACACGATCGAGGGGGAGCCGGGCACCAGTGCCGCCAGGTCGTGGCCGCTGTGTCCCGCGCCGACGTTCACGAGCACCACCTCGCACCCGCCGCCCAGATCGAGCGTCCACTCGCCGGACACCTGGTGGTGCGGCGCCACCAGCGCATCGGTGGACTCCGCGGCGTCGTGCTCGGCCAGGCCCTGCCGCACGGCGTCGGAGTGCAGCTCGTCGGCCCCGCTCCGCAGCAGTTCCGCCATGCCGCGCGCGCCGTACACCTGCGCCCCGGCGAAGGCGGCCGTGCCCAGTACATGATCGAAATGAGGGTGGCTGAGTGCGATGTGCGTCACCCTTCTGCCGAGCAGGGACTGCGCCTGGGCGCGTACTTCCACCCCTTCACGGAGTGACGAACCGGTGTCGAAGAGCAACACCCCGTCCGTTCCGGCCACCAGTGCGACCGTTGCATCCCACACCGGAAGGCGTCGGCGGCCCACTTTGTGTCCGAGCCGCTCCCAGCCGAACTCTTCCCAAGAGGCGTCCATGGGACGACGCTATCGGCATCGACCTGCGCAGTCGCGCGGTAGCGTGGCCGGTCGCCCTTGCTAGGGGGCCACCCCGTCGCCGTACACTGGCCGGGGGATTGCTGGCACTCGTACACACAGAGTGCCAGGGCAGGACCCGGGAACGGCCCGAGAACCACCGAGGTACACAGCTGGAGGTGTGCGCGATGCTCAGCGAACGCAGACTCGAAGTGCTGCGCGCCATCGTCCAGGACTATGTCGGCACCGAGGAGCCCGTCGGCTCCAAGGCGCTCACGGAGCGGCACAAGCTGGGGGTCTCCCCGGCCACCGTCCGCAACGACATGGCGGTGCTGGAGGACGAGGGTTTCATCGCCCAGCCCCACACCAGCGCGGGACGCATCCCGACGGACAAGGGCTACCGGCTCTTCGTCGACAAGCTCGCGGGCGTCAAGCCCCTGTCGTCGCCGGAACGCCGGGCCATTCAGAATTTCCTCGACGGCGCGGTCGACCTCGACGATGTCGTGGGCCGTACCGTACGGCTGCTCGCGCAGCTGACCCGGCAGGTCGCCGTCGTGCAGTACCCCTCGCTGACCCGCTCGACCGTGCGGCACGTGGAACTGCTGTCCCTGGCCCCGGCCCGGGTGATGCTCGTGCTGATCACGGACACCGGACGGGTCGAACAGCGGCTGGTCGACTGCCCGGCGCCGTTCGGCGAGACCTCTCTCGCCGATCTGCGGGCCCGGCTCAACAGCCGGGTCGTGGGGCGCCGTTTCGCGGACGTCCCGCAGCTGGTGCAGGACCTGCCGGAATCCTTCGAGAGCGAGGACCGGGGAACCGTGTCCACCGTGCTCTCGATCCTGCTCGAAACCCTCGTCGAGGAGACGGAGGAGCGGCTGATGATCGGCGGCACCTCCAACCTCACCCGCTTCGGGCACGACTTCCCTGTGATGATCCGGCCGGTGCTGGAAGCACTGGAGGAACAGGTCGTGCTGCTGAAGCTGCTCGGCGAGGCCAAGGACTCGGGCATGACCGTACGTATCGGGCACGAGAACGCCCACGAGGGGCTCAACTCCACGTCCGTCGTCGCGGTCGGCTACGGTTCGGGCGACGAGGCAGTCGCCAAACTCGGCGTGGTCGGACCGACCCGCATGGACTACCCCGGAACGATGGGAGCGGTACGCGCAGTGGCACGTTACGTCGGACAGATCCTGGCGGAGTCGTAAGTGGCCACGGACTACTACGCCGTACTCGGCGTGCGCCGCGACGCCTCTCAGGACGAGATCAAGAAGGCATTCCGGAGGCTCGCGCGCGAGCTGCACCCGGATGTGAACCCCGATCCGAAGACCCAGGAGCGGTTCAAGGAGATCAACGCCGCTTACGAGGTGTTGTCGGACGCCCAGAAGAAGCAGGTCTACGACCTCGGCGGCGACCCGCTGTCCGCCTCCGGAGGAGGTGGCGCGGGCGGATTCGGACAGGGTGGCTTCGGCAACTTCTCCGACATCATGGACGCGTTCTTCGGTACGGCGTCGCAGCGCGGACCCCGTTCGCGCACCCGGCGCGGCCAGGACGCCATGATCCGGCTGGAGATCGACCTCTCCGAGGCGGCCTTCGGCACGACCAAGGACATCCAGGTCGACACGGCCGTCGTCTGTACGACCTGCAGCGGCGAGGGTGCCGCGCCCGGCACCTCCGCGCAGACCTGTGACATGTGCCGCGGCCGCGGTGAGGTCTCCCAGGTCACCCGGTCCTTCCTCGGCCAGGTCATGACCTCGCGGCCCTGCCCCCAGTGCCAGGGCTTCGGTACGGTCGTGCCGACCCCGTGCCCGGAGTGCGCCGGCGACGGCCGCATCCGCTCGCGGCGCACGCTCACCGTGAAGATCCCCGCAGGTGTCGACAACGGCACCCGCATCCAGCTCGCGGGCGAGGGCGAGGTCGGCCCCGGCGGCGGCCCGGCCGGTGACCTCTACGTCGAGATCCACGAGCTGCCGCACGCGGTGTTCCAGCGGCGCGGCGACGATCTGCACTGCACGGTCACCATCCCCATGACGGCGGCGGCCCTCGGCACCAAGGTGCCGCTGGAGACGCTCGACGGCCTGGAGGAGGTCGACATCCGGCCGGGCACCCAGTCCGGCCAGTCCGTCCCGCTGCACGGGCGCGGCATCACCCACCTGCGCGGTGGCGGGCGCGGCGACCTGATCGTGCACGTCGAGGTGATGACCCCGACGAAGATGGACCCGGAGCAGGAACGCCTCCTGCGCGAGCTGTCGAAACTGCGCGGCGAGGAGCGGCCCACCGGCCAGTTCCAGCCCGGACAGCAGGGCCTGTTCTCGCGGCTGAAGGACGCGTTCAACGGCCGTTAGCGCCTCTCGTCAGGATCGATGCGGTACGGGCCCGGATTATTCCGGGCCCGTACCGCATTGCGGACAAAACGTGGCAGCGGGGTGCGCATCACGGAATGGGAAGGACATGACACGATGCGGTCATGTCATCCGCATTGACCGATCTCTGCCGGTATCCGATCGTGCAGGCCCCGATGGCGGGCGGAGCCTCCTGTCCGCAGCTCGTCGCGGCCGTCGCCGAGGCCGGCGGGCTCGGATTCCTGGCCGCCGGGTACAAGACGGCGGACGGCATGTACAACGAGATCAAGCAGGTGCGCGGACTCACCGGCCAGCCCTTCGGCGTCAACCTCTTCATGCCGCAGCCGAACCTCTCCGACCCGGCCGCCGTCGAGGTGTACCGCCACCAGCTCGCGGGCGAGACCTCCTGGTACGAGACCCCGCTCGGTGACACCGACACCGGCGGCGACGACGGCTACGAGGCCAAGGTCGCCATCCTGCTCGAGGACCCGGTCCCGGTCGTCTCCTTCACCTTCGGCTGCCCCTCCCGCGACACCCTCGACGCATTCGCCGCGGCCGGTACGTACACCGTCGTCACGGTCACCTCGCCCGAGGAGGCCCAGGCCGCCCAGTGGGCGGGCGCCGACGCCGTCTGCGCCCAGGGGATCGAGGCCGGCGGCCACCAGTCCACGTTCCGCGACGACCCGCAGAGCGACGGCGGCGGGACCGGGCTGCTCTGTCTGATCACCCAGGTCCGCGAGACCGTACAGATGCCGGTCATCGCCGCGGGCGGGCTGATGCGCGGCTCCCAGATCGCCGCGGTCCTGGCGGCGGGCGCCGACGCCGCGCAGCTCGGCACCGCCTTCCTGATCTGCCCCGAGTCGGGCGCCCATCTGCTGCACAAACAGGCCCTGACCAACCCGCTGTTCGGCCGCACCACCCTGACCCGGGCGTTCTCCGGCCGCCCGGCCCGCGGCCTCGTCAACCGCTTCGTGCGCGAGCACGGGCCGTACGCGCCCGCCGCCTACCCACAGGTCCACTATCTGACCGTCGCGCTGCGCAAGGCGGCGGCCGGGGCCGGCGACGCCCAGGGCATGGCACTGTGGGCCGGGCAGGGCCACCGGATGGCGCGCGAGCTGCCCGCCGGCCGGCTGATCACCCTGCTCGCCGAGGAACTGGACGCCGCACGGACGGCAGTGAGCACAAGGAGTACACAGTGACGGCACCCGTCTTCGTCGTCGAACAGCTGCCGGACGGCCCCGGGTTCGTCCTGGAGGGGCCCGAGGGCCGGCACGCCGTCTCGGTGAAACGCCTGCACGCAGGTGAGGACGTCGTCCTGACGGACGGGCGCGGCCGCTGGGCCGAAGGCGTCGTGACGGCGGCCGAGGGCAAGGACCGGCTGCTGATCACCGGCCTGGAACCGGTCCACGAGGAACCCCTCCCCGACGTCCGCATCACCGTCGTCCAGGCACTGCCCAAGGGGGACCGGGGTGAGGTCGCCGTCGAGACGATGACGGAGACCGGCGTCGACGCGATCGTGCCCTGGCAGGCCGGGCGCTGCATCACCCAGTGGAAGGGCGACCGCGGCCTCAAGTCCCTGGCGAAATGGCGCAGTACGGCCCGCGAGGCCGGCAAGCAGTCCCGCCGCGTGCTGTTCCCGGAGGTCGCGGACGCGCTGACGACCAAGCAGGTTGCCGCACTTCTGGCCACGGCGGACTTCGCGGCCGTCCTGCACGAGGACCGGGGGTACGACAGCGAACCGCTGGCCACCGTCGCCCTGCCCGAGGAGGGCGAGATCGTGCTGGTCGTCGGCCCCGAGGGCGGCGTGTCGCCGGACGAACTGGCCGCCTTCACGGCCGCCGGAGCCCGGACCTGCCGGCTCGGGCCGACCGTGCTGCGCACCTCGACGGCCGGCACGGCCGCGACGGCGCTGCTGCTGGGGCGCACGGGCCGCTGGTCATAGGGGCGTTCCCCCGGGGCGGTTGTGGCCGCAAGAGGTCTACCGCCCCGTCAGGAGCGGTGGGAAGCTGCCCGTATGGGGACATCAAGGGCATGGGGCCGCCTGGCGGCCCGTCGTTTTCCGGCCGCGCTCTGCCTCGCCGCCGCCGCCGTCGCGGGCCTCACCGCCTGCGACCCCGCCGACGGCCTGAACACCGCGTCCATCGCCGTGACCACCGACCGGACCGGCACCCGCGCGCTGGAGCACGAAGGCGTCCACGTGCAGTGGCTGAGCTGCACGGCGAACGTGGGCCGCGGCGACGGGGCGGCATCCGCCGCCCTGGCCGGTTCGCCCACGGCCGCCACCCGCCGGGTCGCCGACGTCGACTGCAACGGCAGGACGAAGGACGGCCGGGACATCACGATCGCCGGCCAGGTCCGCCAAGCCGTCGACGGCCGGTGCGTACGCGGCGACCTGACCGCGAAGGCCGCCGGCCGGACCGTCTTCCGGGCCACCCTGCTCGGCAACTGCGACGCACCGCCCACGACCCCCGCACCGGGCAACGGGAGCGGCGGGAGCGGCGGCGGAGGAGGGGCCCGGCCGACGGTCACCGTGACCGTCACGGTCACCGAGCACCCCCCGGGCAAATGAGTGCGCCGGACACCGACGCGACGGCGGACTCCGGCCAACCCCGTTCCACCGGGCACGGCCGCGGCCTAGGGTGATCCATGTGACACAGCCTTCCTACCTCCGGTATCCCCATGTCCAGGGTGACTTGATCGCCTTCACCGCCGAGGACGACGTCTGGCTCGCGCCGCTCGACGGCGGCCGGGCCTGGCGGGTCTGCGCCGACAACCGCCCGGTCACCCAGCCGCGGATATCTCCCGACGGCACCCTCGTCGCCTGGACGTCCACCCGCGACGGGGCGCCCGAGGTGCACCTCGCCCCCGTCGACGGCGGCCCCTCCCGGCGGCTGACGCACTGGGGCGACGCGCGGACCGCGGTGCGCGGCTGGACACCCGACGGAGACGTGCTGGTCACCAGTACCCAGGGCCAGGTCTCGCTGCGCCGCAGCTGGGCCCGCGCCGTCCCGGTCGACGGCGGTCCCGCGCGGACCCTGCCGTACGGGCCGGTCGGCTCCCTCGCGTACGGCCCCGGCGGACGAGTGCTGCTCCTGTCGGCCACCATGGGGCGCGAGGCCGCCACCTGGAAGCGCTACCGCGGCGGCACGGCAGGCAAGCTCTGGATCGCCGTCGAGGGGGATGCGGCGGAGTTCGTACGCGTCCACGAGGACCTCGACGGCAACATCGAATGCCCGATGTGGGTGGGGGAGCGCATCGCCTTCCTCTCCGACCACGAAGGCGTCGGCGCCCTCTACTCCTCCCTCCCCGACGGCACCGGCCTGCGCCGGCACACCGGCGTCGACGGCTTCTACGCCCGGCACGCCACCACCGACGGCACCCGCGTCGCCTACGCCTCGGCCGGCGAACTGTGGCTCCTGGACAGCCTGGAGAGCGACGGACCCCGCCGCCTCGACATCCGGCTCGGCGGCCAGCGCGCCGACCTCCAGCCCTACCCCCTGCACGCCGACAGCCACCTCGACAGCGCGTCCCCGGACCGCACCGGACGCGGCAGCGCCGTCGGTTCCCGCGGCGCCGTCCACTGGGTGACCCACCGCGAGGGCCCCGCCCGTGCCCTGGCCGTCGAACCCGGCGTACGGGCCAGACTGCCCCACACCTTCCAGGCCGACGGCGAGCAGCACGTCGTCTGGGTCACCGACGCCGAGGGTGACGACGCGCTGGAGTGCGCACCCGCCACCGGGACCGGGCCCGGCGCCGTACCGCGCCGCCTCGCCGCCGGCCGGATCGGCCGGGTACTCGACCTGGCCCCCGCCCCCGACGGCAGCCGGTTCGCCGTCGCCGCCCACGACGGGCGGGTCCTGATCGTCGAACGGGAGAGCGGCGAGGTCCACGAGGTGGACCGCAGCGAACACGGCGACGCCTCCGGGCTCGTCTTCTCGCCCGACTCCGCCTGGCTCGCCTGGGCGCACCCCGGACCCGAGCCGCTGAGCCAGCTGAAGCTGGCCCACCTCGCCGACCTGTCCGTCTCCGAGGCCACCCCGCTGCGGTTCCGGGACTTCGCACCCGCCTTCACCGGCGACGGCAAGCACCTGGCCTTCCTCTCCGAGCGGGCCTTCGACCCGGTCTACGACGCGCACGTCTTCGACATGGCGTTCATCGGCGCGTGCCGGCCGCACCTGCTGACGCTCGCCGCGACCACCCCCTCCCCGTTCGGCCCGCAGCTCCACGGCCGCCCGACGGAGCGGGAGAAGTCCGGCGACGGGGACGACAACCCCACGGCGCTCCCCGTCACCCGCATCGACCTGGACGGACTCGCCGACCGGATCCTGCCGCTGCCCGTCGGGGCCGGCAGCTACTCCTCGCTGCGGGCCGCGAAGGACGGTCTGCTGTGGCTGCGCCACCCGGTGACCGGGGTGCTCGGCACGAGCGCGGCCACGCCCGACGCGCGCCGCCCCGAGACCGTCCTGGAGCGGTTCGACCTGGAGAAGCTGCGCTGCGAGGAACTCGCCTCCGACATCAGCCGGTTCGCGGTCAGCGGCGACGGCAAACGGCTCGTGCTGCAGAGCCACGACAAGCTGTCCGTCGTACCGTCCGACAGCCGGGTGGCGGGGGGTTCCGACGACGACGGCGACGACGGCGCCGTCACCGTCGACCTCTCCCGCATCCGCCGCACCCTCGACCCGGCCGCCGAATGGCGCCAGATGTACGACGAGGCCGGCCGCATCATGCGGGACAACTTCTGGCGCCCCGACATGGGCGGCACCGACTGGGCCGGTGTCCTGGACCGCTACCGCCCGGTGCTGGAACGCGTCGCCACCTACGACGACCTCGTCGACCTGCTCTGGGAGGTCCAGGGCGAACTCGGCACCTCCCACGCCTATGTGACCCCGCCCGGCGGCTGGCGCGACGAATCGGCCCGGCAGGGACTGCTCGGCGCCGACCTCTCCCGCGCGGACGACGGCAGCTGGCGCATCGACCGGATCCTGCCGTCCGAGACCTCCGACCCCGCCGCCCGCGCCCCGCTCGCCGCGCCCGGCGTCGCCGTCCGTACCGGCGACGCGGTCACGGCCGTCGACGGCCACCCCGTCGACCCGCTCACCGGCCCGGCGCCCCTGCTCACCGGCTCGGCCGGCAAACCCGTCGAGCTGACCGTCCTGCCGGCCGACGGCGGCGACCCGCGCCATGTCGTCGTCGTCCCCGTCGCCGACGAGGAGGCGCTGCGTTACCACGCGTGGGTCGCCGGCCGGCGCGCATACGTGCACGAGCGGTCCGGCGGGCGCCTCGGCTACCTCCACGTACCCGACATGGTCGGCTCGGGCTGGGCGCAGATCCACCGCGACCTGCGCACCGAGGTCGCCCACGAGGGCCTGGTCGTGGACGTACGCGAGAACCGCGGCGGCCACACCTCGCAGCTGGTCGTGGAGAAACTGGCCCGCCGCATCGTCGGCTGGGACCTGCCGCGCGGCATGCGGCCCTACAGCTACCCGGGCGACGCGCCGCGCGGACCCGTCGTGGCCGTCGCGAACGAGTTCTCCGGCTCGGACGGCGACATCGTGAACGCGGCGATCAAGGCGCTGGACATCGGCCCGGTCGTCGGCGTGCGCACCTGGGGCGGTGTGGTGGGCATCGACAGCCGCTACCGGCTCGTCGACGGCACCCTGGTCACCCAGCCGAAGTACGCGTTCTGGCTGGAGGGTTACGGCTGGGGCGTCGAGAACCACGGCGTCGATCCCGATGTCGAGGTCGTCATGACCCCGCAGGACCACGCGGCGGGGCGGGACCCACAGCTGGACGAGGCGATCCGCATCGCGCTGGAGTCGCTGAGCCGCACGCCGGCGAAGACGGCGCCGGAGCTGCCCGAGACGCAGTGACCTGAGCCTGTGCGGCACGGGGCTGGAAGTGGTGACCCGGCGACGCCGGGTCACCGGCCCAGCCGGGCAGAACCAAGCCCCTCCGGCGATCGAGGAGCGGGGGTCCGGGGGCAGCGCCCCCGAAAGCGCCCCGCACCAGTGGCCCGGCCCCGCCCGCTAGGCTGCCCCGTAACGGATCACCGAGACCCAAGGAGCCCCCCATGGCAGGAGAACCGCAGCCCGACTGCCTGTTCTGCAAGATCGTCTCGGGTGACATCCCGGCCACCATCATCCGGGAGACCGACACCACGGTCGCCTTCCGCGACATCAACCCCCAGGCCCCCACCCACGTCCTGGTCATCCCGCGCGTCCACCACCCCGACGCCGCGTCCCTCGCCGCCGCCGAGCCGCAGATCCTCGCCGACGTCCTGCGCGAGGCCGGACACGTCGCCGCGGACGAGAAGGTGGACGAGACCGGGTACCGCGTCGTCTTCAACACCGGGGCCGGGGCCGGGCAGACCGTCTTCCACGCACACGCCCACGTCCTGGGCGGCCGCGGCCTCCAGTGGCCCCCCGGCTAGAGCCGAACGGGACAGCCGCACCCCGTGTCACCCCGTGAACTCGTCGTCCTCGGCACTGCCAGCCAGGTCCCGACCCGCCACCGCAACCACAACGGCTACCTGCTGCGCTGGGACGGCGAGGGCATCCTCTTCGACCCCGGCGAGGGCACCCAGCGCCAGATGCTGCGGGCCGGTGTCGCCGCGCACGACATCGACCGGATCTGCGTCACGCACTTCCACGGCGACCACTCGCTCGGCCTGGCCGGGGTGATCCAGCGGATCAACCTCGACCAGGTCCCGCACCCCGTCACCGCGCACTACCCGGCGAGCGGACAGCACTTCTTCGAACGGCTGCGGTACGCCACCGCCTACCGCGAGTCCGTCGAGCTGACCGAGGCCCCGGTCGCCGCCGACGGGGTGCTGGCCACCACCGACGCGTACACCCTCAGCAGCCACAAGCTCTCGCACCCCGTCGAGTCGTACGGCTACCGGCTCGTCGAACCCGACGGGCGGCGCATGCTGCCCGCGAAGCTCGCCGAACACGGCATCGCGGGACCGGACGTCGGCCGGATCCGGCGCGAGGGCTCACTGGGCGGGATCACCCTCGACGACGTCTCCGAGCGCAGGCGCGGACAGCGGTTCGCGTTCATCATGGACACGAGGCTCTGCGACGGCGTGTACGCACTAGCCGAGGGCTGCGACATGCTGGTCATCGAGTCGACCTTCCTCGACGAGGACGAACGGCTCGCCACCGACCACGGCCATCTGACCGCCGGACAGGCGGCCCGGGTCGCGCAGGCGGCGGGCGTACGGCACCTGGTGCTCACGCACTTCTCCCAGCGCTACCCGGACCCGGACGCCTTCGGGACCCAGGCCAGGGCCGCCGGGTTCGAGGGCGGACTGACCGTCGCCCAGGACCTCACCAGCATCCCGGTCCCCACTCGTCACTTGTAAACAGCACCACTGCGTTAGCGAGAAACTGTGCACCTCCCCAAAGCGGAACTCCACCTCCACATCGAAGGAACCCTCGAACCCGAGCTGGCCTTCGCCCTCGCCGCACGCAACGGCGTGCGGCTGCCCTACGCGGACACCGAGGAACTGCGCACCGCCTACCTCTTCGACGATCTGCAGACCTTCCTCGACCTGTACTACGCGCTGATGGCGGTACTGAGGACCGAGGACGACTTCACCGAACTCGCCGACGCCTACCTCACCCGCGCCGCGGCCCAGGGCGTGCGCCACGCGGAGATCTTCTTCGACCCCCAGGCGCACACCGCACGGGGCGTCCCCATCGCCGCCGTCATCGAGGGCCTCGGCAGGGCGCTGGAGCGCAGCGAGGAGAAGCACGGCATCTCCACCCAGCTGATCATGTGCTTCCTGCGCGACCAGCCGGCCGCATCGGCGCTGGAGACCCTGGAGGCCGCGAAGCCGCATCTGCACCGGATCAGCGCCGTCGGCCTGGACTCCGCCGAAGTCGGCCACCCGCCCGCCAAGTTCCGCGAGGTGTACGCCGCCGCCGAGGCGCTCGGACTGCGCAAGGTCGCCCACGCGGGCGAGGAGGGGCCGCCCGCGTACATCAGCGAGGCGCTCGACGTCCTCGGCGTGGAACGCATCGACCACGGACTGCGCTGCATGGAGGACCCGGAGCTCGTGGAGCGGCTGGTCGCCGGCCGGGTACCGCTCACCCTGTGCCCGCTGTCCAACGTACGGCTGCGGGCCATCGACACCCTGGAGGAGCACCCGCTGCGGGCCATGATGGACGCCGGGCTGCTCTGCACGGTGAACTCCGACGACCCCGCCTACTTCGGCGGGTACATCGGCGACACCTTCCACGCCGTCCACGAGGCGCTCGGCCTGGAGCGCGAGCAACTGCGCACCCTGGCCCGCAACTCCTTCGAGGCGGCCTTCCTCGACCACGACGAGGAGCGCAGGGCGCGTTACCTGTCCGAGGTCGAGGCGTACGCGTTCGACTGACCGCCGCCCGACGGGCCGGCCGTCCGGAACGCACTCCTGACCAGGCGCCTGCGGCGCAGCGCGGGCAGGCTTATCTCCGTGACGGCCTGCTCGGGCGCACCCAGCTTCGGCACCGCGCCGGGCACCGCGCCCGTGGTGACCGCGAGCAGGGCCGCCGGAGCGCCACCCCTGCGGCGCACCGATCCCGGCACCAGCGGACGCCCACCGGTGTGCAGCGCGACCGCCGTCACCGGCACCGCGACCAGCAGCGTCACAGCGCCCAGGACCAGCCCCATCACCGGGAATCCGGCCTCCTCGGACAGCACGCTCCCGAGCACCGGACCGCAGGCCACACCGACCGACGAGGCCGAGCCCGCGAGCACCGCCCAGCGGCCGCGCACGTCCAGGGAGGCGGCCAGGCCGATCAGATACGACAGGACCACCGGGTAGACGGTGTTCCACAGGATCTCGCCGGTCGCGAACGAACCGAGACTGCGGGCCGAAGAGCTGAGCACGATGCTCATCGCGATGATCACGGTGCCCAGGCCGATCGGCACCGCCCGCCCGAGCCGCGCGCCCAGCACCCCGGCGCCCATCACGCCGAGCAGACCGGTGCCCAGCGCGGCGGCGAACACCGCGCCGATGGTGACCTCGGAGAGCCCCACCTGGTCCACGCCGATGCGGCTGCTGACACCCCACAGCGCGTTCTGCGCCATCGACCAGACGAGCATGCCGCCGGCCAGCACCAGACCGGAGCGGCGGTGCGGCAGCCGTCCCGACGCGGGGACGGCCGGACCGGCCGGCACCGAGCCGCCCAGCCGTGAGGTGGCCGGCCACACGAGCACCGCGACCAGGGCGATCGAGGCGAACGGCAGCCGGTGGCCGCCGCCCAGGTGCGGGACCGTCAGATACAGGGCGCCCGCGGTCGCCGAGACGCTCAGCAGCCCCAGGGACGACGTCCGGTGCGGATCGCGCTGGGCGGCGATGCCCGCCGCGGCGACCGCGGTCGCCGTACCGGAACCGAAACCGCCGACCACCGCGCCCATGACCACCAGCGGCACCGATCCGGCCAGCGCCGCGCAGCCGTACCCCAGCACGGCCAGCGCCAGCCCGATCCTCGCCGGTCTCCGCGGCCCGTACGTCTCCACACGGCCCGCCAGACAGAAGCCGGCGGAGGCCGAGCTCAGCAGCAGGGCGCTGCCGACCAGACCGGCCTGGGCCGTGGTGAGCCCGAGATAGACGGAGAGCCTGCCCACGATGGTGGGGAGCAGATAGGCGGCGAGGTAACCGGCGGTGAACACGGCGACCAGAGGCCACGCGGCGCGAGGGCGCGAGGACATGGGCGTTCCTGAAGACATGCCAGAAGAGGCGGAGAAGGCAGAGGGGGGTCATGCGAGTAACTGCGAGGCACTACGAGAAATAAGAGAAATGCGAAAACTGCGAGAACTACGGGGAACGCGGAAAATGCGGGGATTCGGCACACTCGTCGGTCATGTCGCCAACGGTGGTCGCGGGCCAATTTGTATCAAGTGCTCCGGGTCGACCGAAAGTCGCCCCGCTGTGATCTGAGTCACTTATGCGTTTGCCGTGTTTCTATGCGGGTAACAGCGCATGTTTATGCAGGTCAGCCATGCGTGCACAGGCCCGCCGCGGACCCCGGCGCGGACCCGGCGCACGCAGACGGGAATCGGGCACACTGGCCGGAACCGACACGACCGGGGAGTGCAAGGTGAGCGCTGACATTCCACCCATCGACCCACTGGACGGGCTGCGCGCACCCCAGGACCCGGACTGCGACGTCTTCCTCACCGGCACGGTCTTCCTCGACATCATCTTCACCGGCCTCGACAGCGCCCCCGTGCGTGGCACCGAGTCCTGGGCGCGTGGCATGGGTTCCAGCCCCGGCGGCGTCGCCAACATGGCCACCGCGCTCGCCCGCCTCGGCCTGCACACCTCGCTCGCCGCGGCGTTCGGCGACGACCACTACGGCGAGTACTGCTGGGACGCCCTCGAACAGGGCGAGGGCATCGACCTGTCCATGTCGCACACCGTCCGCGGCTGGCACTCCCCGGTGACCGTCTCGATGGCGTACGAGGGCGAGCGGACGATGGTCTCGCACGGCCACGAGGCCCCGCCCCCGCCCGCGTCCGCACCCCCCGGAACCGCCCACCCCGCCTTCCCCCACTGCCCGCCCCGGGCCCGGGCCGCCGTCGCCTCGCTCGCCCCCGGCCGCAGCGAACCCTGGGTCGCCGAGGCGGCCCGCCGGGGAGCCGTGGTCTTCGCCGACGTCGGCTGGGACGAGACCGGCCGCTGGGACCTGGACGGCCTGAGCGACCTGGAGCACTGCCGGGCCTTCCTCCCCAACGCCGAGGAGGCCATGCGCTACACCCGCACCGACTGCCCCCGCGCCGCCGCGCACGCCCTCGCCGAACGCGTACCGCTCGCCGTCGTCACCCTCGGCGCCGAGGGCGCCTACGCGGTCGACGCGGCCACCGGGACCACCGCCGAGGTCCCCGCGATCGCGGTCGAGGCCCTCGACCCGACCGGGGCCGGAGACGTCTTCGTCGCCGGCTTCGTCACCGGCACCCTGGCCAACTGGCCCCTCGCCGACCGCCTCGCCTTCGCCGGACTCACCGCGGCCCTCTCGGTCCAGGAGTTCGGCGGCTCGCTCTCGGCCCCCGGCTGGGCGGAGATCGCCGCCTGGTGGCAGCGGATCCGCACCGTCACCGGCCAGGACCCGGCCGCGCTCCAGCGGTACGCCTTCCTCCAGGACCTGCTCCCCGCGGCCGCCCGCCCCTGGCCGCTGCGCCGGGCCGTCCCGACCATCGGCTTCCGGCCGTAACCACGCGGACTCCTCCCGCCTGCGAAAACCTCTCGGCGATGTCAGTACGGAGTCGTAGGCTTGGTACTCCAGAGGTTTTCGAGCAGCGAGAACCCTGCAACGGGAGGTATGTGCAGGCCCGCGGGCCGGCCCATGACTCAGACACCCACACAGCCGCAGGCGCGAGCCCACATCAGCATTCCGGCCGCACACCCCATGGTGATGCTGCTGGGAGCGGGCGACTCGCTGCTGCGCGTGATCGAAGCGGCGTTCCCGGCGGCCGACATCCACGTCCGGGGCAATGACATAAGCGCGACGGGCAACGAGGCGGACATCGCCCTGATCCAGCGCCTGTTCGACGAGATGGTGCTGGTGCTCCGCACCGGTCAGCCGATGACGGAGGACGCTGTGGAACGTTCGATCGCGATGCTCAGGGCCGCCGACAACGGCAAGGCGGACGGCACCGAGACCCCGGCCGAGGTGCTCACCCAGAACATCCTCTCCAGCCGCGGCCGCACGATCCGCCCCAAGACGCTCAACCAGAAGCGGTACGTCGACGCGATCGACAAGCACACGATCGTCTTCGGCATCGGCCCCGCCGGTACCGGCAAGACCTACCTCGCCATGGCCAAGGCGGTCCAGGCCCTCCAGTCCAAGCAGGTCAGCCGGATCATCCTGACCCGGCCGGCGGTCGAGGCCGGTGAGCGGCTCGGCTTCCTGCCCGGCACGCTCTTCGACAAGATCGACCCGTATCTGCGCCCGCTCTACGACGCCCTGCACGACATGCTCGACCCCGACTCGATCCCGCGGCTGATGGCGGCGGGCACGATCGAGGTGGCGCCGCTGGCATACATGAGGGGCAGGACCCTCAATGATGCTTTCATCATCCTGGACGAGGCGCAGAACACCAGCGCCGAGCAGATGAAGATGTTCCTGACCCGGCTCGGCTTCGACTCGAAGATCGTCGTCACCGGTGACGTCACCCAGGTCGACCTGCCGACCGGGACCAAGAGCGGTCTGCGGCAGGTTCAGGACATCCTGGACGGCATCGACGACGTGCACTTCTCCCGGCTCACCTCCCAGGATGTCGTCCGGCACAAGCTGGTCGGCCGTATCGTCGACGCGTACGAGAAGTACGACAACCAGGGCGACCAGGACGGCCCGGCCGGAAAGGGCCGAGGCCGCCGCAACGGGAAGCAGTAGCAGCGCACCATGTCGATCGACGTCAACAACGAGTCCGGAACCGAGGTCGACGAGCAGGCGATCCTCGACATCGCCCGCTACGCGCTCGCGCGGATGAGGATCCACCCGCTCTCCGAGCTCTCGGTCATCGTGGTGGACGCCGCCGCCATGGAGCAGCTCCACATCCAGTGGATGGACCTGCCGGGTCCGACGGATGTCATGTCCTTCCCGATGGACGAACTGCGTCCGCCGGCCAAGGACGACGAGGAGCCCCCGCAGGGGCTCCTCGGTGACATCGTGCTCTGCCCGGAGGTCGCCAAGCAGCAGGGCGAGGACGCCGAGACGCAGCACTCCATGGACGAGGAGCTCCAGCTCCTCACCGTCCACGGAGTGCTGCACCTGCTCGGCTACGACCACGAGGAGCCCGACGAGAAGGCCGAGATGTTCGGTCTCCAGGCGGCGATCGTGGACGGCTGGCGCGGTGAGCACGGTCTGACCGGCCCGTCCCCCGCCCCCACCGTCTCGTGAGCCTTCCACTCGTCTTCGGCGTCGTCCTGCTGGTCGTCGTCGGCTGGCTGGCGGCCTGCGCCGAGGCCGGTATCGCGCGCACCTCCAGCTTCCGGGCCGCGGAGGCGGTCCGCTCGGGGCGGCGCGGCAGCGACAGGCTGGAACAGGTCGCGGCCGATCCGACGCGCTATCTCAATGTCGCCCTGCTGGTGCGGGTCGCCTGCGAGATGTCGGCCGGTGTGCTCGTCACGTACGCCTGCCTGAAGGAGCTTCCGGAGACCTGGGAGGCGCTGGCCGTCGCCATGGGGGTGATGGTCCTCGTCTCCTACGTCGCCATCGGGGTCTCGCCGCGCACCATCGGCCGCCAGCACCCGCTGAACACGGCCACGGCCGCGGCGTACGTTCTGCTGCCGCTGGCCAGGATCATGGGACCGATCCCGCAGCTGCTGATCCTCATCGGCAACGCGCTGACGCCGGGCAAGGGGTTCCGCAAGGGCCCGTTCGCCAGCGAGGCCGAGCTGCGGGCGATGGTCGACCTCGCCGAGCAGGAGTCCCTGATCGAGGACGAGGAGCGCCGCATGGTGCACTCCGTCTTCGAGCTCGGTGACACGCTGGTGCGCGAGGTGATGGTGCCGCGCACCGACCTGGTCTGCATCGAGCGCTACAAGACGATCCGTCAGGCGCTGACCCTGGCGCTGCGCTCGGGCTTCTCGCGGATTCCGGTCACCGGGGAGAACGAGGACGACATCGTCGGGATCGTCTATCTCAAGGACCTGGTCCGCAAGACGCACATCAACCGGGAGTCCGAGGCCGATCTGGTCTCCTCGGCGATGCGCCCCGCGGCGTTCGTGCCCGACACGAAGAACGCCGGTGACCTGTTGCGCGAGATGCAGCAGGACCGCAGCCACGTCGCCGTCGTGATCGACGAGTACGGCGGCACCGCGGGCATCGTCACCATCGAGGACATCCTGGAGGAGATCGTCGGCGAGATCACCGACGAGTACGACCGCGAGCTCCCGCCGGTCCAGGAGCTGGAGAACGACTGCTTCCGGGTGACCGCCCGGCTCGACATCGGCGACCTCGGCGAGCTGTTCGGGCTCGACGAGTACGACGACGAGGACGTCGAGACGGTCGGCGGGCTGCTCGCGAAGGCGCTGGGCCGGGTCCCGATCCCCGGTGCGAGCTCGGAGGTCGAACTCCCGGACGGACGCCGGCTGCGGCTGACCGCGGAGTCCACGGCGGGCCGGCGCAACAAGATCGTCACGGTGCTGGTGGAGCCGCTGGCTCCCGAGGAGGAGGCGACGGCATGACACCGCAGCGGCTGAGGGCGTTCTGCCTGGGGTTCAACGCGAGCGTGGAGGAGTTCCCGTTCGGGCCCGGGACGTCCGTCTTCAAGGTGCTCGGCAAGATGTTCGCCCTGACCGCGCTGGACGCCCGGCCGCTGACGGTGAACCTCAAGTGCGACCCCGACGACGCGGTCCGGCTCCGGGAGGAGTACGAGGCCGTGGCGCCGGGGTGGCACATGAACAAGCGGCACTGGAACACCGTGACGGTGTCCGGTCTGCCGGACGCGAAGCTGCGTGAGCTGATCGAGGACAGTTACGACCTGGTGGTGGCGGGGCTGCCGCGTGCGGAACGGCTGAAGCTCGACCGGGCGTAGGGCCTCCGGCGGCTGCGGCGGGGCGACGGCACCGTGCCGTCGCCCCGCCGCGGAGTCATCCGGGTGCTACGCGACCCGCACTTCGGTGTTCTGGCAGGCGTGCAGCAGCCACCTCCCGTCGTCCTGCTTCGTCATGACGTAGAGCGGAGCGCCTTCCGACTCGCCCTCCGGCGCGTGGTAGACCTGCCGGACCTTGACGGCCGCCACGTCGGGCCTCAGGAATCGCGTGTGCACTGCCTCGTACGTGATCTCGCCGTCCCAGCCGACCGCCGGCAGTACGGTGCGGGTGAATTCGGCGATCGCGTCGAAGCCGATCAGGACCTTGCCGTGGCCGGTGGTCCAGATCGCGTCGGGGTGGAAGAGGGCGAGGAACCCCTCGACGTCCTTGGCGCGCTGGGTGAGCTCGACCGTGGTGACGACCTGCTCGATGGCCTTGATGTCTGCGCTTTCGGTGTTCATACAGATCACTCTGATACCTCAAGATAACTTGAGGTCAAGGCCCGGTTTTCACTGCACCGATCACCCCCGCTGTTCGTTCTACGAGGCCCGTCGCAGCCCCGCGGCCACCACTCCGGCGGCGACGATCAGCAGGCCCGCGGCCACCGCGATCACGGTCCGTACCCCGTCGAACAGCGATGCCTGGGTCGTCGCCACCACGCCGAGCAGCGGGATGCCGACCGTGAGCCCCACCTGCTGGGTGGTGGTGACCAGACCCGTCGCCAGACCCTGCTCCTCGTCCGGCACACCCGAGGTGACGGTCAGCCCGTACGCGATGATCGCGCCCAGGTGGCACATGCTGGCCAGCGAGACCGCGACCGTGGCCAGCCAGATCCCCGAGTCCGCCCCGAGGCCCAGCAGCGCCGCGATGAACAGGCCCTGGCCCAGCAGGGAGACGGACAGGGTGCGCCGGGCACCGATCCGGCCGATGACCTTCGGGGCGTACACACCCGCCACCACCGAGACGATGCCCTGTACGCCGAAGACGAGCCCGGTCCCGAACGCGGACAGGTCCAGGACCTCCTGGAGGTACAGGGTCAGCACGAAGACGATGGTGCTCATCATCGAGAAGGTGAGCAGCCCGCCCAGATTGCCGAAGGCCACCGTGCGCCGCCGGAGCATCGGCAGCGAGACCAGCGGGGCGGACGCCCGGGACTCGACGACCCCGAAGGCGACGAGCAGGAAGACTCCGGCGGCCAGGGCGGCCTGCACGTCCAGCCGCCCGAAACCGTGCTCGGCCGCCGTGGACAGGGCGTAGATCAGCGCGAGGAGGCCGCCGGTGACCGTCACGGCGCCCGGGATGTCGAGCCGAGGCCGGTCGGGCGTACGGGACTCGGTGAGCAGCGCGGGCGCCGCCGCGAGGACGACCACCGAGGCCAGCGTCAGCAGCCCCATCGTGGAGCGCCAGCCGAGCGTGTCGGTGAGGGTGCCGCCGGCGACCATGCCGACGGTGAAGCCGAGGGAGAGCAGGGTGCCGCTGATGCCGAGCGCCCGGTCCCGCAGCGGACCCTCCGGGAACGTGGTGGTGAGCAGGGACATGCCGGTCGGCACGATGACCGCCGCGCCGAGTCCCTGGAGCGCCCGCCCGGTGAGGAACGCGGCCGGGTTCCAGGCGAGCGTGGCCAGCAGTGAGGCCGCGCCGAAGACGGCGAGGCCGGTGAGGAAGAGCCGGCGGCGGCCGTAGAGGTCGGCGATCCGGCCGAAGAGGAGCAGGAAGCCGCCGGACGGCAGCGCGAAGGCGGTGATCGCCCACTGGAGGCCGGACCTGCTCAGGCCGAGGTCGTCGCCGAGGACGGGCAGCGCCACATTCAGTACGGAGAAGTCGAGCGACACCATGAACTGGGCGGCGCACAGGACGAGAAGGACCAGCCGGGCCCGGCCGGAGAGCCGGTCAGGGCCTGGTGGTGCGGGGACGGGAGTGGTGACAGCTGCTGGGGTGGATGAGTCGATCGCCATGGACAAGAGACTGCGGCCGCCGGAATATCCGTGGGGAGCGGGAACTTATCCTGTTGGCCGCACCACCAGGCAGGCGTGGGTACGGATACCAGGGGGAGCACGTGGGCACACCGGCCCGGACCGCGGCGGACGCCGGCAAGGCGCACCGCCTGGGCGAACTGCGCGAGTTCCTGATGAGCAGACGGGCGCGAGTCACCCCCGCCGAGGCGGGGCTGCCGGACGGCGGGGCGCGACGGCGTACCCCGGGGCTGCGCCGGGAGGAGGTCGCCGTTCTCGCAGGGGTGGGCGTCTCCTGGTACCAGTGGCTGGAGCAGGGCCGGGACATCACCGTGTCGCCGCAGGTGCTGGACTCGGTCGCCCGGGTACTGCGGCTCAGCAGCGCCGAACGCCGGCACCTCTACGTACTGGCGGGGCTCAATCCGCCCGCCCCCGAGGTCGATCCGGCCCACGCGGACATGTGTGAGGGGCTGCAGCGGCTGCTCGACGGCTGGATGCCGTTCCCGGCGCACATCATGGACGCGTACTGGAACATCATCATCTACAACGACGCGGCGTCGATGGTGATGGGGATGGGGCCCGACCGGCCGCAGAACTGTGTGATCGACTTCTTCACCGACCCCGTCCACCGGGTCCGGAACAAGGGCTGGCACGAGACCGCCGCCCAGGTCGTCGCCCAGTTCCGGGCCGCGTGCTCGGACTGCCCCGACGACGAGGGTTTCCGGGCGATCGTGGCGGAGGCGAAGGAGCGCAGCCCCGAGTTCGCCGAGCTGTGGGCGCGGCGGGACATCGCGCCGGGCGGGCAGATGCGCAAGCAGCTGACGCACCCGGCGGTGGGCACGCTGGCCATGGAGGTCACCCAGCTGCGCATCCCGGCCCGCCCGGATCTGGTGGTCGTGCTGCACAACCCGTGGCCGGACACCGGCACGGAGGAGAAACTGCGGTGGCTGGCCTCGCCGGAGGGCCGGCGCGGTTCGATGCGGCAGGTGGGGGCATGAGGGGCCGGGGCGCCCGCGTGCCGGGTTCGCCGCCGCGCTTCGTATGCTCGGCACATGACTGAGAGCACCGGCCTCGGCGCCGAGGACCGCAAGATCGTCACGCTGGCCCGCAGCGCCCGCGCCCGCAACGGTGTGCCGGAGGGCGCCGCCGTGCGGGACGAGACCGGACGTACGTATGTGGCGGGGACCGTGCACCTGGAGTCGCTGAGGCTCAGCGCGCTCCGGACGGCCGTCGCGATGGCGGTGGCCAGCGGGGCCACGTCCCTGGAGGCGGCCGCGGTCGTCTCCGAGGCGCAGGCCCCGTCGGACGAGGACCTGGCCGCGGTACGGGACCTGGGCGGGGCCGGCACGCCCGTGCTGCTCGCCGGGCCGGACGGAGTGCTGCGGCTCACCGTGACGGCGGGCTGACCTCCGCAGGACCACCTCCGTGTGTACGAACGCCCCGCACTCCACCGGTGCGGGGCGTTCGCACGGAATGTGCGGGAACCATGGATCTTGACAGCATCTGATGGTCCATCAGTCAGTGCGATTCGATCCCATTGACTTCTTTTCGGCCGGAGTCATCAATGGCCCCCAGCCGGCGCGGAAGAGCCGCCGTGCCGGATCCCGCAGGAGGGGGCTCCATGCGTCCAGCCATCCGAAGATCCGACAGCCGAAGAACCCGTCGCCGAAGCGGCCCGGACCGCGGCCGCCGCTGGGCCGCCGCGCTGGGCGTCGGCGCGCTCGTCGTCACCGGGGGAGGACTGCTCGCCGGGCCCGCCCAGGCGATGGCGACGGCCTCGGTCGCGGTGGACTTCCCGACCCACTGCATCCCGCCCGCCATCGCCGGCATCCCGCCGATCGACGGGCCGACCTCGGCCGAGATCACCGTCGACAACGCCGCCCCGAAGGTCGGCGACACCGTCACGGTGACGTACACCGTCGTCAAGCCGGCCGCGAGCAACCCGGTCGACCTGGCGCTGCCCGCCGACATCATGACGCCGACCGGCAAGGTCACCGTCGGCGGCGCGCAGTCGTCCGACGTGACGGTCGCGGGCCCGAAGAAGAACGCTCCGGTACCCGGCAAGGGCGAGTTCCCGTCGTTCTCCATGACCGGCACCTTCACGGTCACCGCGCCCGGTGAGATCACGCTCTCGCCCGGCGACTACAACATCCACACCAGCTACATCATGGAGCTGGACACGCCCTGCACGGTCACCGACCCGCCCGCACCCGTCTCCCAGACGATCATCGCCACGGACGGCGGCGGCCAGGTCAACGAGCGTGCCATCCAGCTCGGTACGGCCTCCGGCGCGGCCGGTGACCAGGTCGCCGTGACCGGGTCGAAGTTCACCGCGGGCGCGTCCGTCACGCTCGCGGGCCGGGCCGGGGACGCCCAGACCGGTGACACCGCGACGGCCACCGCGGACGGTTCGGGCGGCTTCACCGGGCAGCTCACCGTCAACGATCCCGCGACCACCGGGATCGTCGCCTACGAGGGCGCCGCCTGGGACGCCGCCAAGGGTGCGGGCCCCCAGGCCTACACCGTCACCGGTGGCGGCGGCGAGATCCCGGACGGCAGCCAGCAGCTGACCTCGTCGGTCAGGGCGGGCACGCTCTCCATGGCCCAGGCCGGGGACTCCGTCGCGCTGTCGGCGGTCGACTTCGGGCAGGGCGGCGCATCCACCGGCGCCCTGCAGACGGTGACGGTCAAGGACTTCCGCGGCGGCCCCGCGGGCTGGTCCCTGACCGGCAAGGTCACCGACTTCACCGGCCCGGACGGGGCGGTGATCGGCGCGTCCGCGCTCGGCTGGAGTCCTGCCTGCGCCACGAAGACCGGCAGCCCGAGCACCTGTGCGGCCGGCTCCGAAGGAACGGTCGGCAGCGCGGGCGCCACCCTGGCGTCCACGCCGGACGGCGCGTTCACCGGCGGTGAGTTCACCGTCGACGCCCGGCTGTCGCTGGACGTACCGGCGTACACCGCCGCCGGCGCGTACTCCGGAGTGCTCACGCTCACCCTGACGTGAGCGGGAACCACTGATCAACCGGTGGGCCGGGCGCGCACCCGGCCGGCCCACCCCGCCCGAGCGTGCACCTGGGGGCCCGCACCGTGCGCAAGCTGTCCGTACTCCTCCTGACCGGCGCCCTGCTCCTGCTCGGCGCGCCCACGGCCGGCGCCGCCGACAACGGCAGCTGGTCGGTCTTCCCGGCCACCGCCGACGCCGGCACGCGGCCGTACTTCTATCTCTCCGCCGACCCCGGCGCCACCCTCACCGACAAGGTCACCGTCACCAACAAGACCGGTGAGCCGCTGACCTTCCGGCTGTACGCGGCCGACGCGTACAACACCGCGCGCGACGGCGGCTTCGCCGTCCGGGCGCAGAACGAGAAGCAGCGCTCCGTCGGCGCCTGGGCGAAGGCCGGCCGCGACCGGGTCACCGTGAAGCCGCACGGTTCGGTCACCGTGCCGGTCACCATCGACGTACCCCGGAACGCGGAACCGGGCGACCACCCCGGGGCCCTCGTCGCCCTCGACGAGCGCATCGACCCCGCCGACTCGGGCGCCGTCGCCGTCGGCATCCAGAAGGCCGTCGGCGCCCGGATCTATCTGCGGGTCAACGGTCCGACGATGCCCGCGCTCTCCGTCGACGACGTGAAGGTCGAGCACAGCCAGCCGCTGGTCCCGGGCACCGGAAAGTCCCGGGCCGTCATCTCGTACACGCTCCGCAACCGCGGCAACGTCACCCTCAGCCCCAAGGTCGCCCTCAAGGCCGAGGGCCTCTTCGGCCGCACCCTGCTCGCGCGTGATCTGAAACGCATTCCGTCCGAGCTGCTGCCCCGCCAGGAGGTCCGGCTCACCGAGGAGTGGGCGGGCGCGCCGCAGCTGGAATGGGGCGAGATCAAGCTGACCGCGAGCGCCCGCGACACCCGCGAGTCCGCCGCCGTCTCGTACTTCGCCCTGCCCTGGCTGGTTGCCGGAGTGCTGCTGGCGGCCCTCGCCGGGGGTACGGCGCTGTGGATACGGGCCCGCCGCAACCGCCGCCGCACCGCCTGACACGAGGGGCCCGGGGGCCGCGGCGGGCGCCTTGGTGCCCCGCGGCCCCCGGGATCGGGGACAATGGGCGCCATGAGCGCTCGACCTAACCCAGAAGCTGCTGCGCAGCAGGCTGAGAACAACGCCCCCCACCGGGCCGGCTTCGCCTGCTTCGTGGGCCGTCCCAACGCGGGCAAGTCCACCCTTACGAACGCTCTGGTCGGCCAGAAGGTGGCGATCACGTCCAACCGGCCCCAGACGACCCGGCACACCGTGCGCGGCATCGTGCACCGCCCGGACGCACAGCTGATCCTGGTCGACACCCCCGGCCTCCACAAGCCGCGCACCCTCCTGGGCGAGCGTCTCAACGATGTCGTGCGCACCACCTGGGCCGAGGTCGACGTCATCGGCTTCTGCCTGCCCGCCGACCAGAAGCTCGGCCCCGGCGACAAGTACATCATCAAGGAACTCGCGGGCATCAAGAAGACGCCAAAGATCGCGATCATCACCAAGTCCGACCTGGTCGAGTCCAAGCAGCTCGCCGAACAGCTGCTGGCCGTCTCCCGCCTCGGGGAGGAGCTCGGCTTCGAGTGGGCGGAGATCATCCCGGTCTCGGCCGTCAAGGACAGTCAGGTCGGCCTGCTGGCGGACCTGATCGCCCCGCTGCTCCCGGAGAGCCCGCCGCTCTACCCGGAGGGCGACCTCACCGACGAGCCCGAGATGGTCATGGTCGCGGAGCTGATCCGCGAGGCCGCGCTCGAGGGCGTACGCGACGAGCTGCCGCACTCCATCGCGGTCGTCGTCGAGGAGATGCTGCCCCGCGAGGACCGGCCGGCGGACAAGCCGCTGCTGGACATCCACGCCAACGTCTACATCGAGCGGCCCAGCCAGAAGGGCATCATCATCGGCCCCAAGGGCCAGCGGCTCAAGGAAGTCGGCACGAAGTCGCGCAAGCACATCGAGGCCCTGCTCGGCACACCGGTCTTCCTCGACCTGCATGTGAAGGTCGCCAAGGACTGGCAGCGCGACCCGAAGCAGCTGCGCAAGCTGGGGTTCTGAGCGGGGGCACGGTCCGTCGGCCGGGGGCCGGCGCAGCCGTGCGAAGCCGCTGAGGCCCCCTGGGGCCGAGGGGTGCGAGGGCGGCGGTGGGGAACGGTGCCGAAGCAGCTGCGCAAGCTGGGGTTCTGAGCGGGGGCACGGTCCGTCGGCCGGGGGCCGGCGCAGCCGTGCGAAGCCGCTGAGGCCCCCTGGGGCCGAGGGGTGCGAGGGCGGCCGTGGGGAACGGTGCCGAAGCAGCTGCGCAAGCTGGGGTTCTGAGCCCAGCTCCGCAGGGAGCGGGCCGTTCCCGAGCCCCCAGCCCCGTCGCCCAGCCCCATCAGACGTACGCCGCAGGCCTCACGCGCCCTCTTTCAGGACGCGTGAGACCAGGGCGCGCTGGGCATCGGTCAGCCGGGGGTCCGCGCAGTGCACGGTCCGGTCGCCGACCGTGATCCGGTAGCTGAAGCCGTCCGGAACGCCCGTGGGCGGTGTGTCCCGGGCATCGGCGAGAGCCGATGCGGCGAGGGCCTCCCAGGTGTGGGCGTCGGCCCGTCCGGAGGTGTCGATCTCGCGGTGGCGCGCGATGCCGGCGAAGCCGCCGGTCCTGCTCACCTTGATCCGCATGCGGTGTCCTCCTCGGCGGACGGGCCGGGTCTGGCGTCTACGCGGTCGGTACGCCCACCTCCGACCAGGCCTTCAGGACCGCCTCCACCTCGTCGCCCTCGCCGAAGCGGCTGCGGGCCGCGGTCACGGTCAGGCGGGCGAAGTCGGTGAAGTCCGCGTCCACCGCCAGTTCACCACCCGTGAGCACATCGAACCAGAGCTGCCCGGCCCGCTCCCAGGAACTGCCGCCGAGCGCGGTGGCCAGCAGGTAGAACGCGCGGTTGGGGATGCCGGAGTTGAGGTGCACCCCGCCGTTGTCCTCACCGGTGTGGATGTAGTCGTCCATGGACGCGGGCTGCGGGTCCTTGCCGAGCACGTCGTCGTCGTACGCCGTGCCGGGCGCCTTCATCGAGCGCAGCGCCACCCCCTGGACCCGGGGCGCCAGCAGGCCGGCACCGATCAGCCAGTCGGCCTGCTCGGCGGTCTGGCCCAGGGAGTACTGCTTGACCAGGGAGCCGAACACGTCGGAGACCGACTCGTTGAGCGCACCGGACTGGCCGTAGTAGCTCAGATTGGCCGTGTACTGGGTCAGGCCGTGGGCCAGCTCGTGGGCGATCACGTCGATGGCGACGGTGAAGTCCAGGAAGATCTCCCCGTCCCCGTCGCCGAAGACCATCTGCTCGCCGTCGAAGAAGGCGTTGTTGTACTTCTCGTCGTAGTGCACGGAACCGATCAGCGGCAGGCCGTCGCCGTCGATCGAACGGCGCCCATAGGCGCTGAGCAGGAGTTCGAAGGTGGCGCCGAGCCCCGCGTACGCGCGGTTGACGCTGGCGTCCGAGGTCGGGTCCTCGCCCTCGGCGCGGACCTTCGTACCGGGGAGGTCCGTGCCGTGGCGGCAGTCGTAGAGCGTGCGGTCGGGTTTGCCGGTGCGGTCGCCCTCGGGCGAGGGGGCGACGGCGGTCCGGGCGACGGTGATGACCTGGCGCCGGGTGCGCCGGGCGGCGTCCGCCTCCAGGGTGCGGCGGGCGGGGCCCGCCAGGACGGGGTCGTCGGACTGCGACAGCTTGTCGAGGACGTGGGGCGGCACGATGGTGCAGAAGACGGGGTGGAACCCGTGCTGAGATCGAGGCTGCATACACACGACTGTGGCAGTGCGTGTGCGCAAAGTCACTGGTTGCTACCTGGATTGACGAAATAGAGTGATCCATCACTGTTCACCCGTTACCGGCACCCGATCCCGCATACTGATACGGCACCGACGTCTCGGGCGCCCCTCGGATAGTCTCGACGCATCATGCGTTTCGGGCTGCTTCTTCTTAGCTGCCGCGGCGAGGGCCTGTAGTCGTAGGCCGACCCCCTCCCCGCGGAGTCTGGTGTTGCAGCGAACACGTCGGCCGTCCCCATGAAGGACCCCGAGGAGCCCTACGCCATGACCGCAGTGAATCCCGCGCAGACCCCCGCCTCGAACGCCGTCGGCCGCCCCACGCCGATCACCAACGCCACGGGACTGCAGAAGCCGTCCGGGATGCCGGTCCACAAGTACGGCCGGTACGAGGCCGTCGAGATCCCCGACCGCACCTGGCCCGAGAAGCGGGTCACCAAGGCGCCCCGCTGGCTCTCCACCGACCTGCGTGACGGCAACCAGGCCCTGATCGACCCGATGTCGCCGGCCCGCAAGCGCGAGATGTTCGACCTGCTGGTGCGCATGGGCTACAAGGAGATCGAGGTCGGCTTCCCGTCCTCCGGCGAGACCGACTTCGCGTTCGTCCGCTCCATCATCGAAGAGGGCGCGATCCCCGAGGACGTGACGATCTCCGTCCTGACGCAGGCCCGCGAGGAACTGATCGAGCGGACCGTCGAATCACTGGTCGGCGCCCGTCGCGCCACCGTCCACCTGTACAACGCGACCGCCCCCACCTTCCGCCGCGTGGTCTTCCGCGGCTCCAAGGAGCAGGTCAAGCAGATCGCCGTGGACGGTACCCGGCTGGTCATGGAGTACGCCGAGAAGATCCTGGGCGAGGAGACGGTCTTCGGCTACCAGTACAGCCCGGAGATCTTCACCGACACCGAGCTGGACTTCGCCCTGGAGGTCTGCGAGGCGGTCTGTGACGTCTGGCAGCCCGAGGAGGGCCGCGAGATCATCCTCAACCTGCCCGCCACCGTGGAGCGTTCGACGCCGTCCACGCACGCGGACCGCTTCGAGTGGATGTCGCGCAACCTGTCGCGCCGCGAGTTCGTCTGCCTGTCCGTCCACCCGCACAACGACCGCGGCACCGCCGTCGCCGCCGCCGAACTGGCTCTGATGGCCGGTGCGGACCGGATCGAGGGCTGTCTGTTCGGCCAGGGCGAGCGCACCGGCAACGTCGACCTGGTGACGCTGGGCATGAACCTGTTCTCGCAGGGCGTGGACCCGCAGATCGACTTCTCGCAGATCGACGAGATCCGCCGCACCAGCGAGTACTGCAACCAGATGGAGGTCCACCCGCGCCACCCCTACGCGGGCGACCTGGTCTACACCGCCTTCTCCGGTTCCCACCAGGACGCCATCAAGAAGGGCTTCGACGCCATGGAGGCCGACGCGGCCGCCCAGGGCAAGACCGTCGACGACATCGAGTGGGCGGTGCCGTACCTGCCGATCGACCCGAAGGACGTCGGCCGCTCCTACGAGGCCGTCATCCGGGTCAACTCGCAGTCCGGCAAGGGCGGAATCGCGTATGTCCTGAAGAACGACCACAAGCTGGACCTGCCGCGCCGGATGCAGATCGAGTTCTCCCGGATCATTCAGGCCAAGACCGACGCCGAGGGCGGCGAGGTCACGCCGACGCAGATCTGGACCACGTTCCAGGACGAGTACCTGCCCAACCCGGAGAACGCTGCGGCTCAATGGGGTCGCGTACAGATCCGCTCCGGCCAGACCACGACCGGTTCGGACGGCCGGGACACGATCACCGTCGAGGCGACCGTGGACGGCGCGGACACCGTGCTCACCGGCACCGGCAACGGCCCGATCTCCGCGTTCTTCGAAGCGTTGCAGGCCATCGGCATCGACGCCCGGCTGCTGGACTACACCGAGCACACGATGAGCGAGGGCGCGAGCGCGCAGGCGGCCTCGTACATCGAGTGCGCCATCGACGGAAAGGTCCTGTGGGGCATCGGCATCGACGCCAACACCACGCGGGCCTCCCTGAAGGCGGTCGTCTCGGCCGTCAACCGCGCCACCCGCTGACCCGGCGCCCGAAAGGGCATGAAGTCGTACGGTCCGTGAACCCCGCCCTCCCGCACCCGGGGGGCGGGGTTCGGCCATCTCGGGGCGGTTGTGACGGGCGAGGTGCTGACGCCGCCTCGAGGATGTGGTTAACATCACGTCAACACGGCAATGTTGCCGGAGCGTTACGGAGGTGTGCGACGTGCGGTCAGCCCTGGGACAACGCGCCATGAAGCTGCGTATCTGCGGCATCCGCACGATGTGGGACACCGTCGGTGACGGTGAGTTCTTCTGCCCCGGCTGCGGGGGCGACCGCAACTACAGCCGCCTCACCGGGCGCCGCCGCTTCGCCGTCCTCGGCGTGCCGCTGCTGCGGCGCGGCACCGTGGGCCCGGTCGTCGAATGCGCCGCCTGCCACGCCCACTTCGACACCGAGGCGCTCGACCACCCCACCACCACCCGGTTCTCCGCGATGCTCAGGGACGCCGTCCACACCGTCGCCCTCGGCGTGCTCGCGGCCGGCGGCACCACCTCCCGTACGGTCCTGGACACGGCGGTCGAGACCGTACGCGGCGCCGGATTCGACGACTGCACCCAGGAGCAGCTCGCCACCGTCGTCGAGGTCCTCTCCGCCGACATCGGCCACGGCTCCGCGTTCGACCCCGCGGCCGAGGCCTGCGGCGCGGCCCTCGCCATCGAGCTCCACGAGGCACTGGAGCCGCTCGCCCCGCATCTGGCGCCGGCCGGCCGTGAATCGATCCTGCTCCAGGGCGCCCGGATCGCCCTCGCCGACGGCCCGTACAGCCCGGCCGAACGCGAGGTGCTGACCACGGTCGGCGGCGCGCTGCGGCTGCGCGCCGAGGACACCGCCCGGCTGCTCACGGCGGCGGCGCGCACACCTTCCTGACCCGCACCCCGCACCGGCCCGGTACTCCCGCGGGAGTAGCCGGGCCGCCGTGCCCTCCCCGGCAGTAGCCGGGAAGTGGGTCCCCAGTGCGACGAAGCGTCCCCGGTCCGACGGGAGTCTGGAGATGACCGGACACCCGGACCGAAAAGGGGGGCCTCGCATGAGAGCCGAAGCGCAGGACAGTGGCGGGCGGACACGACCACCGGGCCGGTGGCGACTGCTGCCCTGGGTGATCGTCGCCCTCTGGGCGGCCGCGATCGCCGTGGCCGTGCCACTGGCGGGCAAGCTCGGGGACGTACAGGTCAACCGTGCAGTCGACTATCTGCCGGCGAGCGCCGACTCCACCCAGGTGGCGAAGATCCAGGACGCGCTGCCCGGAGGCGAGTCCACCGACCTCGTGCTCGTCTATCACCGCGACGGCGGGCTGACCGCCGCCGACCGGGCCGTGGCGGCCCGGCAGAGTGCGGCGGTGGCGAGCGGCCACACCCTGACCGCGCCGCCGCGTGCCGTCCCGTCCGAGGACGGCACGACCCTGATGTACCCGCTCTCCACGACCGAGCCCGGCCAGGACGACGAGGCCCGGACCGCGTTCGTCGACGAGGTGCGCGAGACCGTGAAGGGCGACGGCGCACTGGACGTCGAGGTCGGCGGAGCCGGAGCGCTGAACACCGACGCGCAGAAGGTCTACGGCTCGCTCGGCGGGCCCCTCCTCTACACGACCGTCGCGGTCGTCGCGATCCTGCTGATCCTCATCTACCGCAGTCCGCTGCTGTGGCTGGTTCCGCTCCTTGTCGCGGGAGTCGCCGACGCCCTGTCGATGGCGGTCGTCTACGGCCTCAACCGGGGCTTCGCCACCACCGTCACCGGCCAGAGCTCCGCGGTGATGACCATCCTCGTCTTCGGCGCGGGCACCGACTACGCCCTGCTCCTCGTCTCCCGGTACCGCGAGGAACTCACCCGCGCCGCCCGGCCGCACGAGGCGATGGCGGCCGCGCTGCGCGGCTGCGGACCCGCCGTCGTCGCCTCCTCCGCCACCGTCGCGGCGGGCCTCCTGTGCCTGCTGGCCGCCGATCTCACCAGCAGCCGGGGCATGGGCCCCATCGCCGCCGTCGGGGTGCTGTGCGCGCTCCTGGCGATGCTGACGCTGCTTCCGGCGATCCTGGTGCTCCTGGGCCGCCGGGTGTTCTGGCCACTCGTTCCCGTGTACGGCACCGAGCCCAGGCAGCGGCGCTCGCTGTTCGCCGCCATGGGCGGCTCGGCCGGGCGCCGGCCCGTCGCCGTACTCGTCACCGGCGGGGTGCTGCTGGGCGCGCTGTCCCTCGGCGCGTTCAACCTGCCCGGCGACCTCAAGCAGGAGGACTCCTTCACCAGCAGGCCGGACTCGGTCGTGGCCATGGCGACGCTCGCCGACGCCTACCCCGGCCGCTCCAGCCAGCCGATCACCGTGATCGCCCCCACCGGCCGGGCCGGCGCCGCACTGGCGAAGGCCCGCAGGACCGAGGGCGTCGCCTCCGCCGAGCGCGGCCGCAGCGGCGGCGGCTGGACCGAGCTGTCCGTCGTCGCCACGGCCGGGCCGGAGACCGCGGGGGAGCGGGACACCATCCGCGCCCTGCGCGACGGCCTGGACGGCAGCCATGTCGGCGGGCCCGGGGCCCAGCAGATGGACCTGGAGACGGCCAGCTCCCGGGACCTCGGCATCGTCGTCCCGCTCGTCCTGCTCTCCGTCCTGCTGATCCTGATCGTCCTGCTGCGCAGCCTCGTCGCCCCGCTGCTGCTCGTCGCCGCCGTCGTCGCGGTCTGGGGCGCCGCGCTCGGCATCGGCGGACTGCTCTTCGAACCGCTCCTCGGGCTCAAGGGCACCGACCCCGGACTGCCCCTGCTCTCCTTCGTCTTCCTGGTGGCACTCGGCGTCGACTACGGCATCTTCCTGATGCACCGGGTCCGCGAGGAGGCCCGGGGCGGCGCGGAACCCACGGAGGCCGCGCTCACCGCCCTGCGCACCACCGGCGGCGTGATCGCCTCGGCGGGACTCGTGCTCGCCGCCACCTTCGCCGTCCTGACGAACATGCCGCTGGTCGCCCTGGTCGAGATGGGCTTCGTCATCGCCGTCGGGGTCCTGCTCGACACCTTCCTCGTCCGCACCTACCTGGTGACCTCGGCGAGCGTCGCCCTGCAGCGCAGGATGTGGTGGCCGGGGGCGCTCAGCCGGACACCCGCCACGCCCGCGCCGCACGAACCCGAACTCGTCAGGGCCCCCTGACAATGCCCCGACCCGTACCGGAGGATGGCGGCGTGTCCACCACCGCACGCCGCCGCGAGCGCATCCTGGCCGTCGTCAACCGCGACCCCATGCACGCGCCGCACAAGACGCGCACCGACGCCCTCATAGCCGTGGGCGCCGGTGCGCTCTCCGCCGCCCTCGCCCTGTTCGCCGACGAACCCGGCGCACCCGACGCGCTCGGCCGGCTCCTGCTGCTGGCCACCTGCGCCCCGCTCGTGTGGCGGCGGCGCGGCCCCGTCCTCGCGCTGCTCGCCATGGTCCCGCTGCTGGCGCTCTACCACGGCCTCGACAACGCCCATATGGCGCCGATTCCGCAGACCTGGATCGCGCTCTACACCGTGGCCGTGACCGGCCGCCCGCTGCGCACCCTGCTCACCGGCATCGGGGTGACGTCCGTGATGGTGACGGTCGTACTCGGCATCGACGCCCATCAGGGGCTCGAACTGCTGCGCATCTCCGGGTGGATCTTCGCCGTGCTGTTCTGCGGTGTCGACGTACGCATCTACCGGCAGTACGTCGCCTCGGTGCTGGAGCGCGCCGAACGCGCCGAACGGACCCGCGAGGAGGAGGCCCGGCGCCGGGTCGCCGAGGAACGGCTGCGGATCGCCCGCGATCTGCACGACCTGCTGGCCCACAGCATCACCCTCATCGGCGTGCAGACGTCCGTCGCCTCGCACATCCTGACCGTCGACCCGCAGCGGCTCGACCGCGCGGCGATCGCCGCGTCCCTGGACGACATCGCGGACACCTGCCGGGAAGCCAGGGCGGAACTGCGGACCACCCTCCAGGTGCTGCGCGACACCGGCCACGGCGACCGGCACGACCCGGACGGCCCGCTGCCCGGCCTTGCCGCACTGCCCGGCCTCGTACGGGCCGCTGAGGCGGCCGGGGCCCGGGTCGGCCTCCGGGTGCGCGTACCGGACGGCCGCCTCACCCCGGCGACCGGAGCGGCCGCGTACCGCATCGTGCAGGAGTCCCTGACGAACGCGGTACGGCACGCGGGCCCCGGCGTCCGTATCGACGTCGCCGTCGAGCCCGCCGGCACCGGCGCCCTGCGCGTCACGGTCACCGACGACGGCACCGGCCCGGTGGACGAGGGCTCCGCGCCCGGGTTCGGCATCGTGGGGATGCGGGAGCGGGCCCGCAGCGCGGGCGGCACACTGGACGCCGGACCCCGGCCCGGCGGCGGCTTCGAGGTCTCGGCGCTGCTGCCGTTCCAGGACCGGGGACAAGCACAGAACCCGGAACCGGCGAAGGCATCGGAGACCGCTTCATGATCCGCGTACTGCTCGCCGACGACCAGACGCTCGTCCGGGCGGCGTTCGCCATGCTCGTCGGCTCCGACCCGGACATGGAGGTCGTCGGCGAGGCCGCCACCGGACTCGAAGCCGTCGCACTGGCCCGCACCGCCCGCGCCGACCTCGTCGTGATGGACATCCGGATGCCCGAGCTCGACGGCATCGAGGCGACCCGCCGCATCGCCGCCGACGAGGACCTGGCCGGGGTGAAGGTGCTGGTCCTGACGACGTACGACACCGACGACCACATCGTCGACGCGCTGCGGGCCGGCGCCTCCGGCTTTCTGGTCAAGGACACCCGGCCCGCCGACCTGCTCGCCGCCATCAGGACGGTGGCCGCGGGCGAGTCCCTGCTGTCGCCGGGACCGACCGCCCGGCTGATCGCCCGGGTCCTCAGCGCGCCGCAGCCCCCGGCCGGCGGTGGACCCGCCGGACCCGGGATGCTCTCCGACCGCGAACGCCAGGTCCTCGCCCTGGTCGCACGGGGCCTCAACAACACCGCGATCGCCGAGACCCTCGGCCTCAGCCCGCTCACCGCCAAGACCCACGTCAGCCGGATCATGGGCAAGCTGGACGCCCGCGACCGGGCCCAGCTGGTGATCATCGCCTATGAATCCGGTCTCGTCGTGCCCGCCGGCGCGGCTGCGGACGGGAACTGAACGGACCGGGTTACGGGGGCGGGCCCGCCGCGCCGCCCGCGTACCGGACAATGGAGCCATGAGCTTGTTCCGGGACGACGGCGTGGTGCTGCGCACGCAGAAGCTGGGCGAGGCCGACCGGATCATCACGATACTGACCCGGGGCCACGGCCGGGTGAGGGCCGTCGCGCGCGGAGTGCGGCGCACCAAGTCGAAGTTCGGGGCCCGGCTGGAGCCGTTCTCCCATGTGGACGTGCAGTTCTTCGCACGTGGCAGCGAACTGGTCGGGCGCGGACTGCCGCTCTGCACCCAGAGCGAGACGATCGCTCCGTACGGCGGCGGAATCGTCACCGACTACGCGCGCTACACCGCCGGCACCGCGATGCTGGAGACCGCCGAGCGCTTCACCGACCACGAGGGCGAGCCCGCGGTCCAGCAGTACCTGCTGCTGGTGGGCGGCCTGCGCACGCTGTCGCGCGGGGAGCACGAACCACACCTCATCCTCGACGCCTTCCTGCTGCGTTCGCTCGCGGTCAACGGCTACGCGCCCAGCTTCGACGACTGCGCCCGGTGCGGAATGCCCGGTCCGAACCGGTTCTTCTCCGTCGCGGCGGGCGGCGTCATCTGCGGCGACTGCCGGGTGCCCGGCAGCGTCGTACCCTCGGCTGAGGCCGTCACCCTGCTGAGCGCACTGCTCAGCGGTGACTGGGAGACGGCGGACGCGTGCGAGGCGCGTCATGTCAGGGAGGGGAGCGGGCTGGTGTCCGCCTATCTGCACTGGCATCTGGAGCGCGGGCTGCGCTCACTGCGGTACGTGGAGAAATGACCAAGGCAGCACAGGCAGATCAGGCACGCAGATCAGGCACAGGGAGCGAGACAGTTCATGGCAGTATCTGGGATTTTCGGTGGCCGTAACCGGCGCGACTACAAGACCCCGGAGCCGCACCCGTCCGGTGCCGTGCCCCCGAAGATCCCCGGTGAGCTGGTGCCCAAGCACGTCGCCGTGGTGATGGACGGCAACGGCCGCTGGGCCAAGGAGCGCGGTCTGCCGCGCACCGAGGGCCACAAGGTCGGCGAGGGCGTCGTCATGGACGTGCTCAAGGGCTGCATCGAGATGGGCGTCAAGAACCTCTCGCTGTACGCGTTCTCCACGGAGAACTGGAAGCGGTCCCCGGACGAGGTGAAGTTCCTCATGAACTTCAACCGGGACGTCATCCGCCGCCGCCGTGACGAGATGGACGAACTCGGCATCCGGATCCGCTGGGTCGGCCGTATGCCGAAGCTGTGGAAGTCCGTCGTCCAGGAGCTCCAGGTCGCCCAGGAGCAGACCAAGGACAATGACAAGATGACGCTGTACTTCTGCGTCAACTACGGCGGCCGGGCCGAGATCGCGGACGCCGCGCAGCGGATCGCCGAGGACGTCGCGGCCGGGAAGCTCGACCCGTCGAAGGTCAACGAGAAGACGTTCGCGAAGTACATCTACTACCCGGACATGCCGGACGTCGACCTGTTCGTGCGCCCCAGCGGCGAACAGCGCACCTCCAACTACCTGATCTGGCAGAGCGCGTACGCCGAGATGGTGTTCCAGGACGTGCTGTGGCCCGACTTCGACCGGCGCGACCTGTGGCGGGCCTGCCTGGAGTTCGCCCAGCGCGACCGGCGCTTCGGCGGTGCGGTGGAGGCGGCGGCAGCCGCTTCGGACACCTCGGGGAGCTGACCGGCGGGTCCCGGGGGCGGCGCGCCCCCGGGGCTCACTCCTGCGGGCTCGCGCACTCCGCGCAGGTGCCGAAGACCTCCACCGTGTGCGCCACGTTCACGAAGCCGTGCTGCGCCGCGATGGTCTCCGCCCACTGCTCCACCGCCGGGCCCTCGACCTCGACGGCCTTGCCGCACATGCGGCAGACGAGATGGTGGTGGTGGTCGCCGGTCGAGCACCGCCGGTAGACGGATTCGCCCTCGGTGGTGCGCAGCACATCGACCTCGCCCGCGTCCGCGAGGGACTGCAGGGTGCGGTAGACGGTGGTCAGCCCGACCGAGTCACCCCGGTGCTTGAGCACGTCGTGCAGCTCCTGGGCGCTGCGGAACTCGTCCACCTCGTCGAGCGCCGCGGCCACTGCCGTCCGCTGGCGGGTCGAGCGGCCGCGTACCGGGGCCGCGTTCGTTCCACTGATCGGCGCCGTCGCCACAGGAGCCTCCTCGTGTCGCCCGTACGTTGGTCGGGCCATTGTGCCAGTCCGCACCGGCCCTGCGGTCAGACGTGGACGTCGTCCGTGGCCGGGCGGGTGGCCGGTACCTCAAGGGTGCACCGGTCGTCCGCCGTTTCGCGCCGCCGGGCACGGCTTCTGGCCAGTGGGGCGGCGAGCAGCGTCAGGGCGACGAACGCCGCGATGGCCAGCAGCACGATCGTCGCGCCGGGCGGGACGTCCTGGTAGTAGGAGGTCACGGTGCCGGCCAGGGTCACCGCGACCCCGATGGCGACCGACAGCACGAACGTCACCTTGAAGGACCGGGTGATCTGCTGCGCGGCGGCGACCGGGACCACCATCAGGGCGCTGACCAGCAGCAGCCCGACGACGCGCATCGCGACGGTGACGGTCACCGCGGCGGTGACAGCGATCAGCAGGTTCAGCACGCGCACCGGCAGCCCGGTGACCCGGGCGAACTCCTCGTCCTGGCTGACGGCGAACAGCTGCCGCCGCAGCCCCACCGTCACCAGCAGCACGAACGCCGCCAGCAGGGCGATCGCGGTGATGTCCTCGGAGGAGACCGTGGACAGCGAGCCGAAGAGGTACGAGGTGAGGTTGGCGTTGGAGCCGGTGTCGGAGAGGTTGATCAGCAGGACACCGCCCGCCATGCCGCCGTAGAAGAGCATCGCCAGCGCGATGTCGCCGCGGGTGCGTCCGTACCAGCGGATCAGTTCCATGACGACCGCGCCCGCGACGGCGACGGCGGTGGCCATCCAGACCGGGCTGGTGGAGAGCAGGAAGCCGAGGCCGACGCCGGTCATCGCGATGTGGCCGATGCCGTCGCCCATCAGGGCCTGCCGGCGCTGCACCAGGTAGATGCCGACGGCGGGGGCGATGACGCCGACCAGCACGGCGGCGATCAGCGCCCGCTGCATGAAGGGAGGGGTGAGGAATTCCATCATCAGCTCAGCAGTCCCGTCCGGACGGGCTCGGAAGCCGCGTGGGGGTGTACGTGGTCGTGGCCGGGCAGCGCGTGCTGCCCGAGTGCCTTCGGGGGTGGCCCGTCGTGCATCACGCAGCCGTCGCGCAGCACGACCGCCCGGTCGATCAGCGGCTCCAGCGGGCCGAGTTCGTGCAGGACGAGCAGCACCGTGGTGCCGGCCGCGACCTGCTCGCGCAGAGTCTCGGCGAGGATCTCCTGGCTGGCCAGGTCGACGCCGGCCATCGGCTCGTCCATGATCAGCAGCTCGGGTTCGGCGGCGAGCGCGCGGGCGATGAGTACGCGCTGGTGCTGGCCGCCGGACAGGGCGCTCACCGAGTCCTTCGCCCGGTCGGTGAGGCCGACGAGCTCGATGGCCCGGTCGACGGCGGCCCGGTCGGCCTTGCGGGGCAGGCCCAGCCTGGTCCGGGACAGCCGGCCGGAGGAGACGACCTCGCGGATCGTGGCCGGCACACCGCCTGCGGCCGTGGTGCGCTGAGGTACGTAGCCGACCCGCGCCCAGTCGCGGAAGCGGCGCAGCGGGGTGCCGAAGAGCTCGACGCTGCCGCTGCCCAGCGGGACCTGGCCGATGACGGAGCGCACGGCGGTCGACTTGCCGGAACCGTTGGCGCCGAGCAGGGCGACGACCTCGCCGCGGTGCACGGTCAGGTCGATGCCGCGCAGCACGGGGCGTGCTCCGAGGGTGGCCGTGGCGTCGCGCAGGACGATCACGGGTTCTGGGGTGTTGCTCTGTGGCTCGGTCATGAGCGCCTCCGGTGCAGCCGCGCGGTTCGGGTCGGTCGTCTCGTTCGCCCTGCTCGTCTCGCTCACTTCGCGCCTAAGGGCTGTCCCGTGGTCCCTGGTGGATCGGCGCGCGGCGTCAGATGCGGTGCATCGCAAGGCGGAGGGGCGCCCGCATACTGGATGTATTCGGGTGTTCCGACAACGCGGCGAGGTGCCGTAGCTGTCGTCGTGCGCCCGCCAGGGATTACGGGACAGCCCTTAGTGCCTTCTGCAGCGCGGCGAGGTTGGACTCCATGACCTCGATGTAGTCGTCGCCCTTGGAGCTGCCGGTGATTCCCTCCAGCGGGTCCAGGACGTCCGTCCTCAGGCCGGTGTCCCGGGCGACGGTCTTCGCCGCCCTGTCGCTGGCGAGCGTCTCGAAGAAGACGGTGGTGACCTTCTTCTCCTCCGCGATCGAGTGCAGGGCGCTGATCCGGGCGGGGCTGGGCTCGGCCTCGGGGTCGATGCCGGCGATGCCCTCCTGCGTGAGGCCGTAGCGTTCGGCCAGGTACCCGAAGGCGGAGTGGGTGGTGATGAACGTCCTGGTCGCGGTGGTCTTCAGCCCCTTCTCGAACGCGGTGTCGAGCGCGCCGAGCTTCGTGACCAGGGCGTCGGTGTTCTTGCGGTAGTCCGCGGCGTGGTCCGGGTCGGTCTTCTCCAGGGACGCACCCACCCCCTTGGCGACCTGGGCGTACTTCACCGGGTCCAGCCAGATGTGCGGGTCGGCGCCGGCCTCGTCGCCCTCGTGCTCGTGGGCGTGCTCCTCGCCGCCGGCCTCGGTGCCGTGGTCCTCCAGCGTGGTGAGCTTCGCGGCGTCGACGGTGTGCTGCGACTCGGAGAGCTTGATCGCGTCGTCGACGGCGGGCTGGATACCGCGGAGGTACACGATCAGGTCCGCGCTGCTGAGGCTGCCGATCTGCCGGGGGCTGAGCTCCAGGTCGTGCGGCTCCATGCCCGGCTTGGTCAGCGTGGACACGGAGACATGGCTCCCGCCTATCTGCTCGGCCAGGAACTGCATCGGGTAGAACGACGCCACCACGTCCAGCTTGTCGCCGCTCCTGCCGGCCGCGTCGGACGTCGAACAGGCGGAGAGGGCCGTGAGGCCGAGGACGACGGCTCCGGCGACGGCGGCGGTGGGTATGAGGCGGCGTACGTTCATGACAGTCATTTTCAACAAAAGTGGAAACGATTGTCAACAAGGCTGATGAGATGCCCTCGGGGCGCACTACCCCCCTACCGATTTGATCGAAGGGGCGTAGCCGCCGGTAATCTGAGGCATCCGCCCACCCGTCTCCCGACCACCACCCCACACCGAGGCGCTTCGGGCCACCCCTGTCCAGTTCCGTCGTCGTAATGAAGAGAGCACCGTGGCCGCCGACAAGATCGACTCCATCGTCAGCCTGAGCAAGCGCCGTGGCTTCGTCTACCCCTGCAGTGAGATCTACGGTGGTCAGCGGGCCGCCTGGGACTACGGGCCGCTGGGTGTCGAGCTCAAGGAGAACCTCAAGCGCCAGTGGTGGCGCTACATGGTCACCTCGCGCGAGGACGTGGTCGGACTCGACTCGTCGGTCATCCTGGCGCCCGAGGTGTGGGTGGCCTCCGGTCACGTCGCCACGTTCTCCGACCCGCTGACCGAGTGCACCTCCTGCCACAAGCGCTACCGCGCGGACCACCTGGAGGAGGCGTACGAGGAGAAGCACGGCAAGCCGCCGGTCAACGGCCTCGCCGACCTCAACTGCCCCAACTGCGGCAACAAGGGCACCTTCACCGAGCCCAAGGAGTTCTCCGGCCTGCTCTCCACGCACCTCGGCCCGACCCAGGACTCCGGCTCGGTCGCCTACCTGCGCCCCGAGACCGCCCAGGGCATCTTCACCAACTTCGGCCAGGTGCTGCAGACCTCGCGCAAGAAGCCGCCGTTCGGCATCGCGCAGATGGGCAAGTCCTTCCGGAACGAGATCACTCCGGGCAACTTCATCTTCCGCACGCGTGAGTTCGAGCAGATGGAGATGGAGTTCTTCGTCAAGCCGGGCGAGGACGAGCAGTGGCAGGAGTACTGGATGGAGCAGCGCTGGAACTGGTACACCGGCCTGGGCCTCCGCGAGGAGAACATGCGGTGGTTCGAGCACCCGAAGGAGAAGCTCTCCCACTACTCCAAGCGCACCGCTGACATCGAGTACCGCTTCCGCTTCGGCGGCAGCGAGTGGGGCGAGCTGGAGGGCGTCGCCAACCGCACGGACTACGACCTCAAGGCGCACTCCAAGGCCTCCGGCACCGACCTGCAGTTCTACGACCAGGAGGCCGGCGAGCGCTGGACCCCCTACGTCATCGAGCCCGCGGCCGGTGTGGGCCGTTCGATGCTGGCGTTCCTGCTGGACGCCTACATCGAGGACGAGGCGCCCAACGCCAAGGGCGTCATGGAGAAGCGCACCGTGATGCGCCTCGACCCGCGCCTGGCCCCGGTCAAGGTCGCGGTCCTGCCGCTGTCCCGCAACCCGCAGCTCTCGCCGAAGGCCAAGGGCCTCGCGGCCGACCTGCGGCAGAACTGGAACATCGAGTTCGACGACGCGGGCGCCATCGGCCGCCGTTACCGTCGCCAGGACGAGATCGGTACGCCGTTCTGCGTCACCGTCGACTTCGACACCCTCGACGACAACGCGGTGACGGTGCGCGAGCGCGACACCATGAAGCAGGAGCGCGTCTCCCTGGACCAGATCCAGGCCTACCTCGGCGCCCGGCTGCTCGGCTGCTGACCGTCGTATCCCTTGAACGAAGCCCCCGGTTCCCCGTACGGAACCGGGGGCTTCGTGCAGACTGGGCACACTCGTCCACAGGAGGCCAGGATGCCGTCCATGACCACGAGCAAGGTCAGCAGATGGGACCAGCACGGCCGTGAACACATCGTCCACGTAAGGAAGTCGGGGGTGCAGCGGCAGCTGGCCTGCGACACCTGCGACTGGCGCAAGGCGGTGCAGTTCCTGCCCTGGCTCAAGGCCGAGGAACATCTCGCCGAGGAGCACCGGGCGACGGTCGACCCGACGGTGGCGTAGGGCCTCTCGTTCGGATCATGCCGGGCTCGCGGGGTCCGGCGTGATCCGGACGGAAGAACCCGGGGCGCGTCCGCCGGGGTGTCGAGGATGCCTCCGGCCGGGCGGAAAACGGGGTGAGGGGCCGCTCGGGGCGCGGTACCGTTCCGGTATGTATTCGTTCTTCCAGATCTACGAGTGAGAGCGCGGCGGGTCCGACCACCCGCCGCCCGCCGGATCGATCCAAGGTCGTTTCAGACCTCACTTTCACCACGAATGGGAGAACCCCGTGGCCAAGAGCCGTAACAACCTTCTCGGCGTCGGCGGACAGCGCAAGAAGCTGTCCCGCGCCGAACAGCAGGGCGCCGGCACCGAGCGCAACGCCGACCGGAAGACGGCCGCCGAGCAGAAGCAGGAGCTGCTGCGCAAGATGCGCGAGCGCACCGGCGCCGGGTCCGCCGAGCCGGACACCGCCGCGCAGGACGCCCCGGATGCCGCGGAGCAGGAGACCCCGGCCCGGAGCTGACGTCCCGCCGCGGCAAGCGGACCGCGCGGCCCGGATGGCGGCACAGACCGGATGACGGCACGCGGGCCGCGTCACCGTACGACCGTGGGCCCGGAACACCTCAGGTGTCCCGGGCCCACGCCCGTACCGCCTCAGGCCCTGGTGCCCGCCGACGAGGACCGGCCCGCGGGCGCGCCCGCCGCCGGCGCGGACGCCTCCTCGGACTCCTCCAGCCGCTCCGCCGTCCGGCGCGCGGTCTCCCGGGCCCACCGTCCGCTGCTGAGCGCCCCGACCAGCAGGACGCACACCCCGCAGCCGGTGATGATCCACCAGGCGGGCCTGCTCGCCGCCACGAAGTCGCCCGCCGGGCCGCTGCCGTACGAGGAACCCGCCCCGGCCACCCCCGCCGCGAGGACCGCCCCGATCACCGCGACGCCCAGCGTCTGCCCGATCTGCCGGCTGGTCGAGGCGACCGCCGCGGCCACGCCCGCCTGGGCGCGCGGCATCCCGGAGACGGCGGTGTTGGTGATGGGGGCGTTGACCGCGCCGAAGCCCAGGCCGAACAGCACGTACGCGGTGAACATTGACGCCGTGTCGCTCTCCGCGTCGAACGCCGCGAACATCAGCCCGCTCAGCGCCATCGCGACGCCCGCCACCAGCAGAGGGATGCGCGGACCGCGGGCGGCGACGACGCGGCCCGACAAGGGGGCCAGCACACAGACCACGGCCGCCATCGGCAGCGTCCAGAGGCCGGCGTCGAGTGCGCTCAGCCCGCGTACGTCCTGCAGATAGAGCGTGTTGACGAAGAGGAAGCCGCCCAGCGCCGCGAAGGCGCTGACCGCGATGACGGTGGCCCCGCTGAACGGGGCGCTGCGGAAGAACCGCAGATCGATCAGCGGGTCGGCGCGCCGGGGCTCGTACACCAGCAGGCCGGTCAGCGAGGCCGCCGCGAGCGCGGCGAAGAACAGGATCTCCGCCGAGGTCCACCCCTTCTGCGGCGCCTCGATGATCGCGTACGTCAGCGAGCCCAGCAGCGTGATCACCAGCAGCTGGCCCACCGGGTCCGGGCGGCGGGCCTTGGGGGCACGGGACTCGGGGACGCAGCGCCAGGTCAGCAGCAGCGCGGCGATGCCGACCGGCAGGTTGATCCAGAAGATCGACCGCCAGCCGACCGAATCGACCAGGGCGCCGCCCACCACCGGTCCCGCGGCCATCGAGATACCGACGACACCGCCCCAGACGCCGATCGCCCGCGCGCGCTCACGCGGGTCCGTGAAGGTGTTGGTGATGATCGACATCGCCACCGGATTGAGCATGGAGCCGCCGACGGCCTGCACCATCCGGAAGGCGATGAGCGTCTCCAGGCTCGGCGCCAGCGAGCAGAGCGCCGAGCCCAGGGTGAACAGGACGAGTCCGGCCATGAAGACCTTGCGCCGGCCGATCCGGTCGGCGGTGGAACCCGCGAGCATCAGCAGGGAGGCGAGGACGAGCGTGTACGCGTCGATCGTCCATTGCATCCCCGCGACGCTCGCGTCCAGGTCCTGGCGCATGGCGGGCAGGGCGACGTTGAGGACGGTGTTGTCGAGACCGACGATCAAGAGGCTCATGCAGCAGATCGCCAGTACGAGCATCCGTCTCCGGTGGCTGAGCTCGGGCATGCATGGATAGTACGGCTAACTAACGACTTCCGCTGCCAGAACCTTCGCCACCCCGGCCACCAGGGGGTGATCCCCGGCCGAATCCGCACCGGGCTTGGCCGTCAGCACCGCCAGCACCACGGGGACCCCGTCCGGCGTCCAGGCGATGCCCACGTCGTTGCAGCCGCCGTAGGAGCCGCCGCCGGTCTTGTCCGCGACCGTCCACCGCGGCGGCAGCCCGGCCCGGAAGCGGGTCCCGCTGGTCCGGCAGTTCAGCAGCCAGCCGGTCAGCCGCTCGCGGTCGCGGGGCTCCAGTACGTCCCCGAGCACGAGGCGGGCGTAGGTCCGCGCGATCGCGGCCGGGGTGGTGGTGTCCGTACGCCGCCCGGGCTCGGCCGAATTGAGCTCGGGCTCCCACCGGTCCAGCCGGGTCACCGGGTCGCCGGCCGAGCGGCAGAAACGGGTGACCGCGCGCGGCCCGCCGAGCTCACGCAGCAGCAGGTTGGCCGCCGCGTTGTCGCTGTCGCAGATCGCGGCGTCGCAGAGCTGGGCGATGGTCATCCCGTTCGCCAGATGCTCCGGGGTGCCGGTGACCGGGGAATCGGGGACGCAGTCCGCCTCCGTGTACCGCACGAGCCGGCCGAGCACCTCGCCGTCCCGGTCCAGATCCCTCAGCACGGCCGCCACGGCGAGCGTCTTGAAGGTGGAGAGCACGGGGAAGCGTTCACCGGCCCGGTGACGGACGCGGACCCCGGTGGCCAGGTTGTACGCGAACGCGCCGACCCGGGCGCCGTGCACCCGCTCCAGCTCACGCAGCCGGACGGCCGCGGTCGGCGGTGTACGCGCCGCGGCGGGCCCCGACGCGGCCACGAGCAGCGCACCGGCGGCCCCCGCACCGCCCAGTGAGAGCAGGGCGCGGCGGGTGGGGTCCGGCGCGGTGGCGGAGTCCGCCGGGGTCCTGGGTACGGCCGGCCCTAAGCGTGCGGCGGGATTCATGATTCTCGTCTCCTTCGTTCGCTGTCTCACTGCTGCCTTCCCCACGCTACGGACGGAGCACGGCAACGGGCGGCAGGGCGCCCCGGCCCGGCGGGCCGCACACGGCCACCGGAGCAGTTCCCGTCGTACGCGACAATGGGGCAATGACCACGCTCGCCCCCGCGCCCCCGCTGCTCCGTATCGGCCCGCACACCGTGCAGCCGCCGGTGGTCCTCGCCCCCATGGCAGGCATCACCAACGCGCCGTTCCGCACCCTGTGCCGGGAGTTCTCGGGCGGCAAGGGGCTGTTCGTCAGCGAGATGATCACGACGAGGGCCCTGGTCGAGCGCAACGAGAAGACCATGCACCTCATCCAGTTCGACGCGAGCGAGACCCCGCGCTCCATCCAGCTGTACGGAGTGGACCCCGTCACGGTCGGCAAGGCCGTCCGCATGATCGTCGACGAGAACCTCGCCGACCACATCGACCTGAACTTCGGCTGCCCGGTCCCCAAGGTCACCCGCAAGGGCGGCGGCTCGGCGCTCCCGTACAAGAGGCCGCTGCTGCGCGCGATCCTCCACCAGGCCGTCTCCAACGCCGGTGACCTGCCCGTCACCATCAAGATGCGCAAGGGCATCGACGACGACCACACCACCTACCTCGACGCCGGCCGGATCGCCGTGGAGGAGGGCGTCACGGCCGTCGCCCTGCACGGCAGGACGGCGGCCCAGCACTACGGCGGCACCGCCGACTGGGACGCCATCGCCCGCCTCAAGGAGCATGTCCCCGAGATCCCCGTCCTCGGCAACGGCGACATCTGGTGCGCGGACGACGCCCTGCGGATGATGCGCGAGACCGGCTGCGACGGCGTGGTCGTGGGCCGCGGCTGCCTGGGCCGTCCCTGGCTGTTCGGCGACCTGGTGAGCGCGTTCGAGGGTACGCAGACCCGGCAGGCGCCCTCCCTGCGCACTGTCGCGGACGTCATGGTGCGGCACGCGACGCTGCTGGGGGAGTGGATCGGTGACGAGGCCCGCGGTGTGATCGATTTCCGCAAGCACGTGGCCTGGTACCTCAAGGGCTTCGCGGTCGGCTCGGAGATGCGCAAGAAGCTCGCGATCACCTCGTCGCTGGAGGAGCTCGGCTCCCAGCTGCACGAGCTGGACCTGGACCAGCCGTGGCCGGACGGCGCCGACGGGCCGCGCGGACGCACCTCGGGCAACAACCGGGTGGTGCTCCCGGACGGCTGGCTGAAGGACCCGTACGACTGCGCGGGCGTCAGCGCGGACGCGGAACTGGACACGTCCGGGGGCTGACGGCCCGCCCACGGGGAGGGCACCGGGTGCCCTCCCCGCATCAATGCTCATCTGAGCGCAAAATCCGGCGAGAATCGGCCTTCAGGGCCGGGAAGTGGCGTCTCGCGCATCCGCGAGGCGTGTTTGAGTGCCCCTGTGTGAGCGATGGGACACCCGGAGCCACCTGGAAGGCGTCCGGATGGTGACATCTGAGCGGCGCTTCCGGCGTGATTCTCGCCACCTTGAGAGGTGTATCGCTCACATGAGCGCACAGAAACGGGCTGCACTTCTCAAATGATGGCACTGGGTGCCAGGTGGCTTCACTTTGATCGATCGACCACTTCCACTACTCACCGTCGCTGGATCTGTGCCCGATTAGAGCTCTCCGTATCCGTGCGTACAAGTCTTGAATGAATGCCCTTGATCGGCTCGCTCCCGGGGATACTTTCGATCTGCTGGCGGACGGGTGGTTGAGGCCGCATGACGCGCAAGTGGACGTACCCAGACACCTTCGATCTGGGTATGTTCCTCGCCGTCAGGGCAGCCACCGCGTCGTCGAGGAGTCGAGACTCGTGTCGGAAAACGAAGACCTTCAGAAGTTCGTCTACGACTTCACCGAGGGCAACAAGGATCTGAAGGACCTGCTCGGCGGGAAGGGCGCCAACCTCGCCGAGATGACCAATCTCGGGCTGCCCGTCCCTCCGGGCTTCACCATCACCACCGAGGCGTGCAAGGTCTACCTCGACAGCGGCGAGGAGCCGACGGCGCTGCGCGACGAGGTGAGTGCACACCTCGAAGCCCTCGAGACCCACATGGGCAAGAAGCTCGGCCAGGCCGACGACCCGCTGCTGGTCTCCGTCCGCTCGGGCGCCAAGTTCTCGATGCCCGGAATGATGGACACGGTCCTCAACATCGGGCTCTCCGACGCCTCCGTCGTCGGTCTCGTCGCCCAGGCCGGCGACGAACGGTTCGCGTGGGACTCCTACCGCCGCCTCATCCAGATGTTCGGCAAGACCGTCCTGGGGGTCGACGGCGACCACTTCGAGGAGGCGCTGGAGGCCGCGAAGGAGGCCAAGGGCGTCACCGTCGACGTGGATCTGGACGCCGCCGACCTGAAGAAGCTGGTCAAGCAGTTCAAGAAGATCGTCACGCGCGACGCCGGACGCGACTTCCCGCAGGACCCGCGCGAGCAGATGGACCTGGCCATAAAGGCCGTCTTCGACTCGTGGAACACCGACCGGGCCAAGCTCTACCGCCGCCAGGAGCGCATCCCCGGCGACCTCGGCACCGCCGTCAACGTCTGCTCCATGGTCTTCGGCAACCTCGGCCCGGACTCGGGTACGGGGGTCGCGTTCACCCGTGACCCGGCCAGCGGCCACGCCGGTGTGTACGGCGACTACCTCCAGAACGCGCAGGGCGAGGACGTCGTCGCGGGTATCCGCAACACCGTGCCGCTCGCCGAGCTGGAGTCCCTCGACAAGAAGTCGTACGACCAGCTGATCGCGATCATGGAGAAGCTGGAGACCCACTACAAGGACCTCTGCGACATCGAGTTCACCATCGAGCGCGGCCGGCTGTGGATGCTCCAGACCCGGGTCGGCAAGCGCACCGCGGGCGCAGCCTTCCGGATCGCCACCCAGCTCGTCGACCAGGGCCTCATCGACGAGGCCGAGGCGCTGCAGCGGGTCAACGGCGCGCAGCTCGCGCAGCTGATGTTCCCGCGCTTCGACGACGACGCCAGGACGCAGCTGCTCGGCCGCGGCATCGCCGCGTCCCCGGGCGCGGCGGTCGGCAAGGCGGTCTTCGACTCGTACACCGCCGTCAAGTGGTCCCGTTCCGGCGAGAAGGTCATCCTGATCCGCCGCGAGACCAACCCGGACGACCTCGACGGCATGATCGCGGCCGAGGGCATCCTGACCTCCCGCGGCGGCAAGACCTCGCACGCCGCCGTCGTCGCCCGCGGCATGGGCAAGACCTGTGTCTGCGGCGCGGAGGAGATCGAGGTCGACACCAAGCGGCGCCGGCTGACCGTCGGCGGGACCGTCGTCGAGGAGGGCGACATCGTCTCCGTGGACGGCTCCACCGGCAAGGTGTACCTCGGTGAGGTCCCCGTAGTGCCGTCCCCGGTCGTCGAGTACTTCGAGGGCCGGATGCACGCGGGCGCCGATGACGCCGACGAGCTGGTCGCCGCAGTGCACCGGATCATGGCGTACGCGGACCGGGTGCGCCGGCTGCGGGTGCGGGCCAACGCGGACAACGCCGAGGATGCGCTGCGGGCCCGCCGCTTCGGCGCCCAGGGCATCGGGCTGTGCCGCACCGAGCACATGTTCCTCGGTGAGCGCCGCGAGATGGTCGAGAAGCTGATCCTGGCCGACACCGACCAGGAGCGCGAGACGGCCCTGGAGCAGCTGCTGCCGCTCCAGAAGGCCGACTTCATCGAGCTGTTCGAGGCGATGGACGGACTGCCCGTCACCGTACGGCTGCTGGACCCGCCGCTGCACGAGTTCCTGCCCGACATCACCGAGCTCTCCGTCCGCGTCGCGCTCGCCGAGTCCCGCAAGGACGCCAACGAGAACGACCTGCGGCTGCTCCAGGCCGTGCACAAGCTCCACGAGCAGAACCCGATGCTCGGTCTGCGCGGGGTCCGGCTCGGGCTGGTCATCCCCGGCCTGTTCGCCATGCAGGTACGGGCGATCGCCGAGGCCGCGGCCGAGCGCAAGAACGCCAAGGGCGACCCGCGCGCCGAGATCATGATCCCGCTCGTCGGCACGGTCCAGGAGCTGGAGATCGTCCGCGAGGAGGCCGACCGCGTCATCGCCGAGGTCCAGGCCGCCACCGGCACGAACCTCAAGCTGAAGATCGGCACGATGATCGAGCTGCCGCGCGCCGCGCTGACCGCCGGCCAGATCGCCGAGGCCGCGGAGTTCTTCTCCTTCGGCACCAACGACCTGACCCAGACGGTGTGGGGCTTCTCCCGCGACGACGTGGAGGCCTCGTTCTTCACCGCGTACCTGGAGAAGGGCATCTTCGGGGTGTCGCCGTTCGAGACGATCGACAAGGACGGTGTGGGTTCGCTGGTACGCAGTGCGGTCGCGGCCGGCAAGGCCACCCGGCCCGACCTGAAGCTCGGCGTCTGCGGCGAGCACGGGGGCGACCCCGAGTCGGTGCACTTCTTCCACGAGGTGGGCCTGGACTACGTCTCCTGCTCGCCGTTCCGCATTCCGGTGGCCCGCCTGGAGGCGGGCCGGGCGGCCGCGGAGTCGCGGGGCAGCGACAGCCGCTGACGCGGCAGAAGCAGAATCACTGATTCCGCAACTGCCACCGGTGCGGGCGACCCTCACCGGACCGGCGGCGGCCGCGGAATTTCACAGGGCCTTTCGAGAGGCCCGGGCGGCGGCACCCTGTGCGGGGGTGCCGCCGCCTTGTCATGCCCGTCGGCATTTATCGGCCGATGGCGCGATGCGGGGGGACCGATGAGCGTATGTGAGCGCTTTCGATGGATCCCGGTGTTCCATTGCTTCGTTTAATCCGCAAAGAACATGAGCCGGAACGGACCGGGGTGCGGCCCATGGATCCCCATCCATGGGCCGCACCCGGCTTACCCCCATCGAGTGCGGAGCCGCACCATTGCCAACCGCCGCCGAACGAGCAAAACCCCCCACGGCCTTCACCCGCTCTTCCGGTGGCTCCGGAATCGCACCCGACGTCGTACAGCCTTTCGGGTGACGGCAGGCCGGGGCGAGACGTTTCACCTCTGGCCGAAACTCCGTGGTGACGTGCTGTTACCGGTCACATACTCTTACGCGGGGGTAATTGCACGTGCAAGGGGTGGGAGTTCGGTGCTGCGTATCCATGTATCCGGGTGGGACCTTTCCAAGGTGCGGATGGCCTCAGGGCCCGACGCGCTGTGGGAGACCATTCTCAGTTTTCACCGGCTGAGGGACCGCAGAGCTTCCACGGTCTTCGGGAAATGGCGTGCGGAAACCCGCCCGCGGCTGAATGGTGAAGCGCGCCTGCTGTCCACCCTGGTTCCATCTCGCGGCTATTTTCCCGACTTTCTGACGCCTTCCCGGGACGGTGTGGATCCGCTGGACTTCACCGCCGGAATGGAGGCCCTGCGCGAGACCCCGCCCGAGCGGCTTCAGGCCGAACTCGCGATGGTGGGCACCCAGGGAGCGGCCGGCGGCCGTGCGGCGTCGGCCCGGCGGGCCGTCCGGCCGGTCCGGCCGGAACAGCTGGGCGACGGCAGCGCCGAGCCCCTGGGCCGGCTCATAGGGGCCCTGCGCGGCTATCACCGCGCCGCCGTCGAGCCGTACTGGCCCCATATCCAGTCCGCCGTCGAGGCCGACCGCGCGGTCCGCGGCCGTGCCCTGCTGGACGGCGGCGCCGACGAACTGCTCGCCTCGCTCCCGCCGGTGATCCGCTGGCGGGCGCCCGTACTGGAGGCGGACTACCCGGTCGACCGCGAACTGCACCTGGACGGGCGCGGGCTGCTCCTCCAGCCGTCGTACTTCTGCCGCGGCACCCCGGTCGTCCTGCGCGACCCCCTGCTCCCGCCGGTGCTCGTCTACCCGGTCACCCACCCCGGCGCCCCGGTCTTCGCCGAACCGGGCCCCTGGCTCGGCCGGCTCCTGGGCAACACCCGGTCGACGGTCCTGCGGGTCATCGGCGACGGCTGCACGACCAGCGAGCTCGCCCGCCGGGCCGGGGTCTCCCTCGCCTCGGCGAGCCAGCACGCCTGCGTACTGCGCGAGGCGGGCCTCGTGCACACCCTGCGCCACGGCAGCTCGGTCCTGCACACGCTGACGCCCCTGGGCGGCTCGCTGCTCCGGGGCGGTGCGCCGCTCGCCCTGTCCTGACCCCGCGGGGATGCGGCCCGCCCGGGAGGTTTTCCGCAGGACTCGGCGCGGGAAGGATTTTTCGTCCGGCGCCGATGAGTTCCCGGTGGCCCCGGCGTCTACCTGTCGTAACGCGTTCGGGAAACGCACACAGGACACCACCGAGAGAGCGGGACGGCCATGCCTCAGATGATTTTCGTGAACCTGCCGGTCAAGGACATCGAGACCTCCAAGGGTTTCTTCGGCAAACTGGGCTTCTCCTTCAACCCGCAGTTCAGTGACGAGCGCACCGGCTGTCTCGTCATCAGCGACACGATCTTCGCGATGCTCCTGGAGGAGCCGCGCTTCAAGGACTTCACCAAGAAGGAGATCGCGGACGCCTCGAAGTCCACCGAGGTGATCCTGGCGCTGAGCGCGGAGAGCCGCGAGAAGGTGGACGAGCTGGTGGACACGGCGCTCGCCTCCGGCGGATCGCCGGCCAACGACACCCAGGACCTCGGCTTCATGTACGGCCGGTCCTTCCAGGACCCCGACCACCACATCTGGGAGGTCATCTGGATGGACCCGTCGGCGGCCGAGGCCGGCGGCCAGGCCTGATGAACCACGAGCCGGCCGTGCGGCGCCGTGGAAGGCGCCGCACAGCCGGGGGGTTCAGCCGCGGAACGGCCCCGTGACCTCGTAGGTGATGCCGCCGGTCGAGCTGCCGCTCGTCCCGCGCTGCGAGGAGAAGTAGAGCCGGGTGCCGTCCGGGGAGAACGCCGGGCCGGTGATCTCCGAGCCGGACTGGCCGTTGATGCGCAGGAACGGGGCGACGGTGTCGTCCGGAGTGATCAGGCAGATCTCCATGTTCCCGCCGTCCTCGGCGACGTACAGGTCGCCCGAGACGGACCGGGTGACGTTGTCGACGCCGGTCAGCGGGGCGCTGCCGCCGGTGACCAGCGAGTCGTCGTAGACGAGCGAGAGGCTGGACGCGTTCGCGTCGTAGGCCCACACCCGGTTGTCGCCCTTGGTGGTGAACCAGCAGGTGCCCGCCGCGTAGAAGCAGCCCTCGCCGCCGTTGAACACCTTGGCGCCGGAGACCTGGTAGCGGGTCAGGGTGGGCGAGCCGTCCGGGTCGGGGACCGTCGTCCAGGTCACCGGGCCCGAGGTGCCGGTGCCCGCCACCAGGACCTGAAGGGTGCCGGCGGACAGGTTGCCCCAGGTGGTGGGACGGAAACGGTAGAAGCGCCCGTCCGTCTCGTCCTCGGTGAGGTAGACGTACCCGTGGTCGGGGTCGGCCGCGGCCGCCTCGTGCTTGAAGCGGCCCAGCGCGGGGCGCTGCACGGCGGCGTTCACACCCCAGGGGTCCGTCTCGTACACGAATCCGCGGCTGACCTCCTCGCAGGACAGCCAGGTGTTCCACGGGGTGCGGCCGCCCGCGCAGTTGTTGTTCGTGCCGGACAGGATCCGGGACGCGGAGGTGACGGTTCCGGAGGAGTCGAAGCGCACCGCGCTCGCCCCGCCGCCGCTGCCGGAGGAGACCTCGGCGTTGGAGACGTAGATCCAGCCGCTGCCGTCGGCGAACGTGGCGCCGCCGTCGGGTGCGCTGTGCCAGGAGTACGAGGTGCCGGGGACGGTCTGCCCCGAGCGGGCGACGATCCGGCTGGTGAAGCCGCTCGGCAGCAGGATGCCGTTGCCGTTGGCCGACTGCAGCGCGCCATAGGGGCCGGTGGCCGGCTGGGCGGGGCCGGCGAAGGCGGCACCCCGCCACAGGGTGCCGCCGAAGGCCGCCGCCGAGCCGCCGATCACCGCTGTGCGCAAGAAGGTCCGACGTTCCACGATCACTCCACGGGTGAGTGAGGGCCCGCCGGTCCGGTCGGCCCGGCGGGTCGAACGTCAGGACAGTAGGGGGACACAGTTGACGGGGCGTCAACACGTGGTGAACAGACCGGGACTGGTCCGGCGGACCGGTCCCGGATCGTTCGGTCCGCGCGGACCGGTCCCGGTCCCGTCAGTCCGCACGGACCTCGAAGACCGGCACCGACACCTCGTCGTCGTCCAGGCAGGCACCCGTCGCCAGGTCGAAGCGCTGCTTCAGGAGCGGCGAGGCGACGAACGGCTGTCCGCCGTCCGAACCGACCAGGCCGCGCGACAGGACGTACGCCCCCGTGAACGGGTCCCGGTTGTCGATCGCGTACGTCCGCCCCGCCCGGTCCACGAACAGCGCGACCTGCCGGCCGTCCGGGAGGAGCGCGGCGACCCCGCGTCCCGGTGTCAGCAGCGAGCGGTCGCAGACCGTGAGCCAGTCGTCCCCGGCGGCGAGCCGGATGACCCGGGTGTCCTGCGCGGTCTCCATCGTCCCGTTCATCGTCTGGGTCGTCATCAGGAGGCGGTCCCTTCAAGAGTGCGGATGGCGAGAACCGGGCCGGCGAGGATGTCCAGGTCGGGCTTGACCTGGTCGCGTTCCGGGACGAACTTCACCGACGGGTCGGGTGCGTCGGGTGCGTTGACGAAGGTGACGAAGCGGCGCAGCCGCTCCGGGTCGTTGATGGTCTCGGCCCACTCGTCGCGGTAGCCGCGCACGTGGTCGGCCATCAGCCGCTCCAGCTCGTCGCAGAGTCCCAGCGAGTCGTGGACGACGACGTCCCGTACGTGCTCCAGACCGCCGTCGATCCGGTCCATCCAGGTCGAGGTGCGCTCCAGCCGGTCCGCCGTGCGGATGTAGAACATCAGGAACCGGTCGATGAGGCGCACCAGTTCGGCATCCGAAAGGTCCTGGGCGAGCAGGTCCGCGTGGCGCGGGGTGGCGCCGCCGTTGCCGCCCACGTACAGGTTCCAGCCCTGGGCGGTGGCGATGATCCCGAAGTCCTTGCCGCGGGCCTCCGCGCATTCGCGGGCGCAGCCGGAGACCGCCGACTTCAGCTTGTGCGGCGAGCGCAGGCCCCGGTAGCGCAGCTCCAGGTCGATCGCCATCTTCACGGAGTCCTGGACGCCGTAGCGGCACCAGGTCTGCCCCACGCAGGACTTGACCGTCCGCAGCGACTTCCCGTAAGCGTGCCCCGACTCGAAGCCCGCGTCGACCAGCCGGGTCCAGATCAGCGGCAGCTGTTCTACGCGGGCGCCGAACAGGTCGATCCGCTGACCACCGGTGATCTTGGTGTAGAGGCCGAAGTCCCGGGCCACTTCGCCGATCACGATCAGCCTCTCCGGGGTGATCTCGCCGCCGGGGATGCGCGGCACGATCGAGTAGGAGCCGTTGCGCTGGAGGTTGGCCAGGAAGTGGTCGTTGGTGTCCTGGAGGGCCGCCTGCTCACCGTCCAGCACATAGCCGCTCGCGCCGACCGTCGGCGCCAGCGAGGCGATGACCGAACCGACCGTGGGCTTGCAGACCTCGCAGCCGTCGCCCCCGCGCGCCGCCTCCCGGCCGTGGGAGTCGAGCAGCGCGGCGTACGAGGTGATCTCCAGGGTGCGGACGATCTCGTACAGCTCGCTGCGGGTGTACGGGAAGCAGCCGCACAGGCCCTTGTCCCGGCTCTGCGGGAGCAGCTGGCCGATGACCTTGACGCAACTGCCGCAGCCGGTACCGGCCTTGGTGCACTTCCTCACCTCGGGCAGCGTGGTGTGCTCGCAGATCGCCCCCTTGGTGACGTTGTGGCAGGAGCAGATCACGGCCTCGTCGGGCAGCGAGGACGGGCCGAGGGCGACCGGGCCGCCCGCGCCGGCCGGCAGCACCAGCTGCTCGGGGGCGACCGGCAGGACCGTGCCCGTCATCGGGCGCAGGGTGCCGTACTGGTCGGCGTCCCCGATGAGCACCCCGCCGAGCAGTGTGCCGTCCTGTCCGATCACCAGCTTCTTGTAGACGCCGGAGCGGGAGTCCGCGTACACCACGTCGAGGCAGCCCTCGGCGGCGCCGTGCGCGTCACCGAAGGACGCCACGTCCACACCGAGCAGCTTCAGCTTGGTCGACATGTCGGCGCCGGTGAACGAGGCCTCGTTGCCCGCGATGACCGCGGCGGCCGTCTGCGCCATCTCGTATCCGGGCGCCACCAGGCCGTACACCCGGCCGTCCGATGCCAGTGCGCACTCGCCGATCGCGAAGACCGCCGGGTCGGAGGTGCGGCACTCCTCGTCGACGACGATGCCGCCGCGCTGCCCGACCGCGAGACCGCAGTCCCGGGCCAGCTGGTCGCGGGGCCTGACCCCGGCCGAGAAGACCACCAGATCCGTGGCGAGCGACGAGCCGTCGGAGAGCGACATCCCGTTCACCGAGCCGTCCTCGCCCGCGGTGACCTCCTGGGTGCCGACGCCCGTGTGGACGGTCAGGCCCATGTTCTCGATGGTGCGCAGCAGCGCCGCGCCACCGCCCTCGTCGACCTGGACCGGCATCAGCCGGGGGGCGAACTCCACCACGTGCGTGTCGAGTCCGAGCCCCTTCAGCGCGCCCGCCGCCTCCAGACCGAGCAGTCCGCCGCCGACGACCGCGCCGGTCGTCGCCGTCTTCGCGTACTCCTCGATCGCGAGCAGGTCCTCGATGGTGCGGTAGACGAAACAGCCCTTGCTGTCCTTGCCCGGGACGGGCGGGACGAACGGGTAGGAGCCGGTGGCCAGCACCAAGGTGTCGTATCGGAAGGTCTCGCCGGAACGCGCGGTGACCGTGCGGGCCTCGCGGTCCAGGGACTCGGCCGGGTCACCGACGCGCAGCTCGAAACCGTGCCGCTCCATGAAGCCCTGCTCGACCAGCGACAGGTCCCCGGGCGTCTTCCCCGAGAAGTACGAGGTCAGCTGCACCCGGTCGTAGGCGGCGCGGGGCTCCTCGCAGAGCACGACGACCCGGGCGGCACCCGCGGTGGCCGTCAGCCCGCGGTCGGCGAGGGCCTCCAGGAAGCGCTGGCCGACCATTCCGTGCCCGACGACCACGATGGTCTTCTTGGCCGCCGCGGTGGAGGTGTGGGCGGTCGGGAAAGCGGACACCGGCATCTCAGGAGCCTCCGTCGTTGGTGAGCAGGTGGAGCAGGGACGTTTCGGCGGGGATCGGTGCGCCCGCCGTCCCGGCGCCGGTCACCACCACCCGCGCCGTGTTCTCCGTCCGTGTCCTCATGACAGGAAGCGTGACCGGGGGGTGTTACCCGTCCGGATCCCCGCTGTTTCCCGGGAGGAACCTTGCGCTCAGCGCCCGCGGAAGGCGCCTGTGAGGGCGGGCCGGCGGTGCCGAGCTCAGAAATGGCTCAAGCTTTCGGCGGCGGTTGGACGCGACACGTGCCGTTTCCTTAGGGTCGCGAGCATGCCTGACATCACCCTGACCACTCTCGTCGTGCTCTGCCTCGCCGCGGCCGCGGCCGGCTGGATCGACGCCGTGGTCGGCGGCGGCGGACTGCTCCTGCTGCCCGCGCTGCTGCTCGGCCTGCCGCACGTCCCGGCCGCCCAGATCCTCGGCACCAACAAGGCCGTCGCCATCGTCGGCACCTCGGGCGCGGCCGTCACCTACGCGCGCAAGGCACCGGTGAAGGTGGGCACGGCGCTGCGGATCGGTCTCGCGGCCCTGGCCGGATCGATGACCGGTGCCTTCTTCGCCGCCGGGATCAGCAGCGAGGTGCTGCGCCCGGTGATCATGGTGGTGCTGCTGGCGGTCGCGGGCTTCGTGATGCTGCGGCCCCAGTTCGGCAGGGCGGCCGGTGACGGTACGGCCCCCCGGGTCACCCGGGCCCGCACCGTCACCGCGATCGTCCTGGTGGGCGGCGGCATCGGCCTGTACGACGGGCTGTTCGGGCCGGGCACCGGCACCTTCCTGGTGCTGGCGCTCACCGCGGTGCTCCACCTCGACCTGGTGACGGCCTCCGCCACCGCCAAGATCGTCAACGTCTGCACCAACGGCGGCGCCCTGGCGATGTTCGCCTACCAGGGCAACGTGATGTGGCAGCTGGCCGCGCTGATGGCGGTGTTCAACCTGGCGGGCGGGCTGTTCGGGGCGCGGATGGCGCTGCGCAGGGGCAGCGAGTTCGTGCGCGGGGTGCTGCTGGTCGTGGTGTTCTCGCTGGTCGCGAAGCTCGCCTTCGACCAGTGGCAGGCCTGACCGGCGCGGGGGCCCTCAGCGCACGTCGGTGAGGTGGGCGTACGCCACCACGTTGCCCTCGTAGCCCGTCGACTCGGAGAATCCGCCGCCGCAGGTGATCAGCCGGAGCGAGGCGTGCTCCGAGGCGCCGTACACCCGCTGGTCGGGGAAGTCGTCGCTCTCGTACACCTCGATCGCGTCGAGCGAGAAGACGGCGGTACGTCCGTCCTGGCGGAGCACCTCGACGGTGCTGCCCCTCTTCAGCGAGCCCAGGTCGTAGAAGACGGACGGGCCCTGGGCGTTGTCGACATGACCGGCGACGATCGCGGTGCCCTTGGCGCCGGGCGGGGTGCCGTCCTTGTACCAGCCGACGATGTCGGTGTTCCCGGCCGGAGGCACGTCGAGGCTGCCGTCGGCGCCGAGCCCGAGCCGCATCATCGGGGCGTCCACCCGGATGCTGGGGATCTTGATGCGGACGGGCGCCGAGGGCCGCAGCGGCTCGGCGACCGGCGATCCGGGCAGCAGCGCGGGACCGGCGGCGAAGGCCTCGGCGGAGGCCGGGGCCGGCGGGGTCAGCCGGGTGTCGGCGCCGTTCCGGATCAGCCAGACACCGGCCAGCGCCGCGACGACGAGCAGCCAGCCCTTGGCCTTCTGGGACACGGTCGTCCTCCGGGTGACGGGGATCTGTCCGGCGGACCGGGGCCGGACAGGACCCCGGAAAAGGAGCGGTCCCGTCCCGGTGGCGCGAAGCCACCGGGACGGAAACCAGGCGGTACGGAGAGGTGGAAGTCTCCGTCAGCTGCCGTCCTGCGTGCCGCTCGCCCGGCGACGCAGGAGCCAGGCTCCGCCGACGGCGGTCGCGGCGAGAACGCCGGCTCCCGCCGCGATCTGGGTGGTGTCCGGTCCGACGCTGCCGCCGATACCGGTCTTCACATGCCCCGTGGGGGCGGTGGGTGCGGCCGAGGTGTGGTGGCCGGAGGGGGTCTCGTGGCCGCCGGACGAACTGTCGTGCCCGGCGGAGCTCTGGTGGTCCGAGGGACTCGGATACTCGGTGGGGGCGCCGCGGCCCGGGTTCGTGGGGGCGTCCGGCACGAGGGCCGAACCGGAGGCCTCGGCCTCGTCGAGCCCGGTGGAGTCCCGCTCCTCGGAGTCGTACAGGTCCGAGGGCAGACCGGCACCGGCGGGGGAGTCCTCGTCCGAGGACGCCGCGGCGCTGTCCTGGCCCACGGTGCCCGCGGCCTTCACCTCGATCTCACCCGTGGCCCGCTTACCGTTCTCGCAGGCCACATCGATGCTGTACGGGCCCGGCTCGACATTGCCCGGCACCCGGAACGAACCGGCCAGGACCTCCTTGAGGGTGGCCGGTGCCAGCGCGAACCCGGAGGCATCCAGGGCGCTCGCATCACCGGTGGCGGCGGTGTCGCCGCCGCAGGCGGTGGTGTTCACGGTGACGGTGGTGCCCGGGGCGGCACTCGCGGGAGTGATCTCCAGTGGCCCCAGCTCATCCCCGTACGCGGACGGGGCGGCGGCGCTGAGGCCGAGTGCGGCGGCGGCGAGAGCCGCGGCGGCGGTGCCGGTCACGAGGCGAACAGGACTGCGCATGGGGGTTTCCTCCGAGCAAGGGGCGCTGGCGGGTGTGTCCTTGCCCCGAGCTAACGGCCGGCCGGGCCCCCATGCCTGCTGACACCAAGTCAGCTTTCACCCGACCGGACCGGCGCCGCCTCCTTGCCACCGGGCATGTGTGCAGGTCACAGCCGTGATGGCGGGGCAGCCGCGCAGCCCTTCACGATCCGGTGCCGATCGGGTGATGACCCCCGCAGAAAAAGTGGCGCACGTCACATGCATGGCCCGGCCGACGCCGGGCACACGCATCACACCCCCCACGGGACGGTGCGCACAGCCGCCCCCGGCCGCCGCCCCCTCCGGACCCACCCCCCCTGGGCCCGGAGGGGGCGGTTCTGCGCCGGGCCGCGTCCCGCTCAGCCGGGTGCGGTGGCGGACCACTCGATGACGGGCGGCCGGATCCGGGCGCAGCGCGGCTGCCCCCGGTCGTCGGAGAGCGGCAGCCGTGCGGTGAGGTGCCCGGAGCGTACGGCCGCTTCGAGGACGTCCGCCCCGATGTCGGCGAACATCAGCTTGGCCCGCCGGAACATGGAGAACAGTCCGTTCGCGTCGACCGTGCCCCACGACAGGTAGACGAAGCGCCCGCCGAGCCGGTTCTGTACGTACGGCCCGGTGATCTCGATACCGTCCGGACCCGCGGCGGCGGTGCAGTCCAGGGTCCAGCGGGCCGCGGGGGCGTCGCCGGGGTGCAGGCCGAGGAGTTCACCGGGCCGGTCCTTGCGCTGCACGCCCACATGGATGTTCTCGTAACCGGGAAAGTCGCTTCCGGGCCCGCAGGCGCGGCCGGGGAGGCGTGAGCCCTCGATGTGGATCTGCATGCGCGCCTGCGGGCCTTCGGTGGGGATCTGCATGGGTCCATGGTCCCCCCTCGCGGTTCCGGGGCGGCCGGGCCGGCGGGGCGTACGGGGAGGGGGTGTGGGCGTAGCCGTGGGTCAGATGGTGTCGCGGGGAGCGGCCTCGTACGCCGCCCCCAGCCGCTTCATCAGCTCCTCGTCGACCGTGAACACGGTGTCGTCGATCCTGGCGACCGGAGCCATGCCCTGCGCATTGGTGACGAAGGCCGACCGGAAGGCCCCCAGACCGTCCAGCGTCACCGGCCGGCGCAGCGACCGCACCCCGGCGCCCGGCAGCTCCTGCTCCAGCAGCGCCATGGTGATGCCGGCCAGGGCGGGGGCCTGCGGCCAGACCACGCGACTGCCGTCCCAGAAGCCGATGTTGGTGATCGCCCCCTCGGTCACCGCGCCGTCGGGCAGGGTCAGCAGGGCGTCGTCGAAGCCGCTGCGGCGGGCCAGTTCCCCGTAATAGGTCTGACCGAACTCGCCGGGACGCTTGAGGTGCGGCACGACGCGGGCGTAGGGGACGGACATCAGGCTCTTCGGGGCGGATGCCATCGTCGCCGGGCCGCGCACCGTGACCATGACGGTCGTCTCGGCTGCACCCGGCGGCCGCAGGCCGTGCACCCGCACCGAGGCGTCCACCGCCCCCGAGCTCTCCAGCGCGTGCCGGATCAGTTCGCGCACCCGCCCGCCGTCCAGGGGGAGTTCGAAGAGCTCGCGGCTGGCTTCGTCCAGCCGGGCCAGATGCAGTGCGAGGCCGCGCACCCGGCGGTCCCGTACCTGCATGGCGGTGAAATGGCCGTAGTTGAAGAAAACGGCCGTCAGTAGGTCGGTCTCGGTGGCCGGATGCCCGTCGAACTCGGCGTAGGGGAGAGATGTGGCAGCTGGAGTCGTCATGCGTTCACCGTAGGCCGACACGCACGGCGTGCGGGCGGAAGTCGTTCGCGCTTGACCTCAACCATGGTTGATATATGAGCCTCTTCCCATGGACCTCACCGCAGCCGGAACCACGGCCACCGCTCTGCCCGCGAACACTCCTCTGCCCGCGAACACTCCTCTGAAGGTCGCGGTCATCCTCGCCAGCAACCGCGAAGGACGGTTCGCACCCGTCGTCGCCGACTGGTTCCTCTCCCGGACCGACGGCCACCCCGCGATCAGCACCGACCTGGTCGACGTCGCCGCACTCGGCCTCCCGGCCGCGCTCTCCTACCGTCCGGGCCCCGAGGACCGGGCCCTGCTGGCCGAGGTGTCGGGCCGGCTGGCCGACGCGGACGCCTTCGTCGTCATCACGCCCGAGTACAACCACTCCTACCCGGCCCCCCTCAAGAACCTCATCGACTGGCACCACGCCGAATGGCAGGCCAAGCCGGTCGCCTTCGTCTCCTACGGCGGGATCTCCGGCGGGCTGCGCGCGGTCGAGCACCTGCGGCAGGTCTTCGCCGAACTGCACGCCGTCTCGATCCGCGACACCGTCTCCTTCCACAACGCCGGCGCCCTGTTCGACGACGAGGGCAGGCACCGCGACCCGGCCGTTCCCGACGCCGCGGCGAAGGCGCTCCTGGACCAGCTGGTCTGGTGGGGCCTGGCACTGCGGGACGCGAAGGAGGTCCGTCCGTACGGCGGCTGACTGCGCGGCAGCGGCCGTTGCCCGACAATCGCGGGAGGGGGACCGCTGACTGCCCGGAGGAGACCGAAGGTGACAACGCCGGCATGGCTGACCGTACTGACCACGACGGACAGCGAGGAAAAGGCCCACGCCCTGGCACAGGGCGTGGTGGAGGCACGGCTCGCCGCCTGCGTCCAGATCTCCGCGCCCGTCACCTCGGTCTACCGGTGGCGGAGCGCCATCGAGACCACTGAGGAGTGGCAGCTGTTCCTCAAGACGACGGCGGAACGGTACGACGAGCTGGAGGCCCACCTCCAGGAGGCGCACGACTACGACACCCCGGAGATCATCGCCCTGCCGGTGCTCCGGGGCAGCGCCCGCTACCTCGGCTGGGTCTCGGCCGAGACGGCCCCGGTCACCTCGCTCTGAGGGCCGCCGCCGCGCCGGTCCCGGACCGTCACCGCTCATCCGCCGCGAGGGCCTTCGCCACCCCCGGCTCGCGGGGCCCCAGGAAGTGCGGATCCGGTTCGAACAGGGCGTCCAGGGCCGCCTTCCCCGCCGCGAACACCTCCCGCGTCCCGCCGTAGTACCAGGTCGCATCGTGTACGGCGTCGACCCCGACGCCGTACGCGTCGATCCCCGCCGCCCGGCACAGCGCGATCGCCCGCCGGATGTGGAACCCCTGGCTCACCAGCACGGCCCGCTCGACGCCGAAGATCTTTCTGGCCCGCACGCACGAGTCCCAGGTGTCGAAGCCCGCGAAGTCGCTGACGATCCTGCTGTCCGGCACCCCGTGCGCGACCAGGAACGTGCGCATCGCGTCCGGCTCGTCGTACTCCGCCCGGCTGTTGTCACCGGTCACCAGCACGACCTTCACCTTCTTGTCCCGGTACAGCTCGGCCGCCGCCCGCAGCCGGTTCGCGAGATACGGGGACGGCTTCCCGTCCCACAGCCCCGCGCCGAACACCACGGCGACCTGCTGCGCCGGCGCGCTCGCCGTCGTCCTGACCCGGGCGTCGGCGACGGTGTACATCCAGGTGGCGGGCGCCAGGGCCAGCACACAGGCGGCCATCACCACCTGCACGGCCCGGCGCTGTCCCCGCCGGGTCCGCGGCAGCCGCGGCCGCAACCGGGCGGCGGTCCCGCGCAACCACGCCCATGACGCCCGTCCGCCCCCTGGCCTCAGCCGCATGGGAGCCCCCTGTTCCTGTTTGTCCTGTGCCGTGACGTGCTGTCCCCCTTCATGACTGGACGTTCGAACGGCCGAAAGGGTTCTCCACGAGGGCGGTGAATCGCGCCGCGTAGCATCGGCCGATGTTGCTTCCACGGCTGATCGCCTCCGATCTCGACGGCACCCTTCTGCGCAACGACGGCACCCTCTCGCCCCGCACCCTGCGCGCCCTGCGCACGGCCGAGGACGCCGGAGCGGAGATCGTGATCGTCACCGCCCGGCCGCCACGCTTCGTCGACCGGCTCGCCGAGGCCACCGGCCTCGTGGGCACGGCGGTGTGCAGCAACGGGGCCCTCGTGTACGACATCGTGACCCGCACCGTCGTCTCCTCCCGCGCCCTGCCCCTGGCCACCGCCCGGCAGGTCGCCACCGCACTCGCCGCCGCGGTGCCCGAGGTGGGCTTCGCGCTGGAGACCGGCAACCACGTGCTGTACGAACCGGCCTACCGGCTGCGTCTGTCCGAGGACGCCGGCGCCGAACTCCCCGTACCGTCCCTCGCCGACCTGTGGCTCACCGAGGCCCCCGTCACCAAGCTGCTCGCCTGGTCGGACCGGCTCGACGCGGACACCCTGCTGGCCGCCGCCCGTCAGGGCACGGGCGACGAGGTACAGCTCACCCACTCGGGCGGGCGCGGGCTGCTGGAGATCAGCGCGCAGGGCGTCACCAAGGCCGGCACCCTGGCGATGCTGTGCGCCGGACGGGGCATCGACGCCACCGAGGTCATCGCGTTCGGCGACATGCCCAACGACCTCACCGCCCTGGCCTGGGCGGGCACCGGTTACGCGATGGCCAACGCGCACCCGGCGGTGCTGGCCGCCGTGCCGGTGCACACCCTGTCCAACGAGGAGGACGGGGTCGCCCAGGTCATCGAGCGGCTGTTCGCCGGCCAGGCCCACCCCGGGGCGGCCGGCTGACGCACCGGGAGCCCCAACCCTTGTCCCCGCCCGCCACCTGACAGCCTGCAGATCGCCGGAGCCCCTGCCCGCCACCTGACAGCCGGCCGGGGCTCCCCGTGAGGCCGCGGCAAACACCCGTGACCGGCACGCAACGACGCGGCAACCTGCGCCCGGCACCATCGGTCCATGACGGAGTCGGCACCGGAACGTCCCCCGGATTCCCTGCCCATCGACAGCACGGCGCAACTGTTGACCCGCATCACCGCTCAGCTCGGCACCCAGCTCAGCCTCGTCTCCCTGAACGGAACCCGACGGCCCATGCACCGCACCCGGCAGCAGCCCCCGTACAGCGACGTGAGCCCCCTGGTCCCCGCCGCCCCCGCCCTGGTCGCCGTCGCCCACGGCAGCCGCGACCCGCAGGCGCTGCGCACGGTGACGGAGCTCCTGGACCGCGTGAGGGAGCTGCGGCCGGGGCTCGACGTCCGGCTCGGACACATCGAGCTCAACGCACCCCTCCTCCCGCAGACCCTGGACGGCCTCGGCAGCGGCGAGGCCGTCCTCGTACCGCTGCTGCTGGGCCGCGGCCACCACGTGAAGCAGGACATCCCGCGGGCCGTCGCCGGCGCCCCCGCCCTGCGCACCCGTACCGCCGCACCCCTCGGACCGCACCCGCTGCTGGTCGAGGCGCTGCACGGCCGGCTCACCGATGCGGGCTGGCGGTCCGCGGACGACGGGAACCGCAACAGCGCCGTGGTGCTGGCCGCCGCCGGATCCCGGGACCCCGAATCGGCCGCCGACACCCGCCGTACCGCGCAGCTGCTCAGCGAACGGCTCGGCGGGGTGCCCGTCCTGCCCGCGTACGCCTCCGCGGCGACGCCCACCGTCGCCGCCGCCCTGCGCGCACTGGCCGCCCGCGGCCGCCGACGGGTCGCCGTCGCCTCGTACTTCACCGCCCCCGGGCGTTTCGCCTCGGCCGCGGCGGCCGCCGCCCCCTGGATCGCCGCCGCCCCGCTCGGCGCCCACCCGGCGATGGCACGGCTGCTGCTCCACCGCTATGACCAGGCAAGGGCGGGCGGCGCACCCGCGCACGAAACCCTGATGAACACACGATTCCTGGCCTCCGCCTGAGCCGTGCTGTCGGCGCGGCCGATTAGTGTCGTTCCCATGAACGGCACGGACGGCACCGACGGCAGGCACGGCACGCAGGACCCCGGCACGGCTCCCTACGGCGCCGCCGACGCCGAGCGCTGGGACACCGAACCGGACAAACGGCCGGGCCGTACCGCCTTCCAGCGCGACCGCGCCCGGGTGCTCCACTCCGCCGCGCTGCGCAGGCTCGCCGGCAAGACCCAGGTCGTCACCCCCGGCACCCGCAGCCACGCCTGGGACGCCAGCCCGCGGACCCGGCTCACGCACTCCCTGGAGTGCGCCCAGGTCGGCCGGGAACTCGGCGCCGCGCTCGGCTGCGACCCCGACCTGGTCGAGACGGCCTGCCTCGCCCACGACATGGGCCACCCGCCCTTCGGGCACAACGGCGAACAGGCACTGAACGACTTCGCGTCCGACTGCGGCGGCTTCGAGGGCAACGCCCAGTCGCTGCGGCTGCTGACCCGGCTCGAACCCAAGCGGTTCGTGCCCGACACCCGCACCGGCGAACTGGTCAGCGTCGGACTCAACCTGACCCGCGCCGCGCTCGACGCCGCCACCAAGTACCCCTGGCCCCGAGGCGCGCACCCCACCGACCCCGGCTCACCGAAGTTCGGGGTGTACGAGGACGACCTGCCGGTCTTCCACTGGTTCCGCGAGGGCGCCCCGCAGGACCGCAAGTGCTTCGAGGCCCAGGTCATGGACTGGTCCGACGACGTGGCGTACTCGGTCCACGACTTCGAGGACGGGCTGCACGCCGGGCACATCGACCCCAACTGCCTGGACGCCGAACCGGAGCGGCGCGAGATCTGGGCCGTCGCCATCGGCCGGTACGTCCCCGCGGACACCGACCCGCAGGAGCTGTCCGACGCGCTGGACCGCCTCATCGGCCAGGACTGGTGGCCACACGGCTACGACGGATCGGCCGTCGCCCAGGCCCGGCTGAAGGACGCCACGAGCCAGCTGATCGGCCGGTTCTGCCTCGCCGCCGAGAGCGCCACCCGCCAGGCGTACGGCACCGGCCGCCTCGGCCGCTACGGGGCCGAGCTCGTCGTCCCCCGCGAGGCGCGCAACGAATGCGCGGTCCTCAAGGCGGTCGCCGACCGTTACGTCATGCAGCGCGCCGAGCAGGAGGCCATCCGGGCCGACCAGCGGATCGTGATCGCCGAACTGGCCGCGGCGCTGACCGCCCGCGCACCGGAAGGGCTGGAGCCGCAGCTGCGGGCGCTGTACGAGGCGGCCCCCGACGACCGCTCCCGCAAGCGGGTCCTGGTCGACCAGATCGCCGCCCTGACCGACGCGTCGGCCCGTACCCTGCACGACTCGCTCACCGCCCGCCGCGGCTGACCGGACCGTCACCGCCCACGGCCGCGCGGGGGCGGGTCCGGGCCCTCTCCTGCGCGGCGGGTGCGGCCATCGGCCCCCGGGTCGGCAGACTGGACCGTGACCACTGGGTGTGACCTGATCGGGTCACACCCTCTTTCGCCATCACGCTGCGTGCGGGACGCTCGCAGTTGGCGCCGCGCAGCAAGCACCGAGGAGGCATCAAGTGGTCGACGCACATCGGACGTTCGTCATTGTCGGCGGAGGACTGGCCGGAGCGAAGGCAGCGGAGACGCTCCGGTCGGAGGGTTTCAGCGGCCGGGTCATCCTGATCGGCGATGAGCGCGACCATCCGTACGAACGCCCGCCGCTCTCCAAGGGGTACCTGGCCGGGAAGGAGGACCGCGAGAGCGTCTTCGTCCACGAGACGGCCTGGTACGCGGGGTCCGACATCGAGCTCCACCTCGGCCAGCCCGTCACCGCGCTGAACCGTGAAGCCCGCTCCGTGGAGCTCGGCGACGGCACCGTCATCCATTACGACAAGCTGCTGCTGGCCACCGGCGCCGAGCCGCGCCGCCTGGACATCCCCGGCACCGACCTGGCCGGCGTCCACCATCTGCGCCGCCTCGCCCACGCCGACCGGCTGCGCAACGTCCTGGCCGCGCTCGGCCGCGACAACGGCCATCTGGTGATCGCCGGGGCCGGCTGGATCGGTCTGGAGGTCGCCGCGGCGGCCCGCGGGTACGGCGCGGAGGTCACCGTCGTCGAACCGGAGGACACCCCGCTGCTCCGCGTCATCGGCCCCGAGCTCGGCCAGATCTTCACCGACCTGCACAGCGAGCACGGCGTCCGTTTCCACTTCGGCGGCCGTCTCACCGAGATCGTCGGCCAGGACGGCATGGTCCTCGCGGTCCGCACGGACGACGGGGAGGAGCACCCCGCCCACGACGTCCTCGCCGCGATCGGCGCCGCCCCGCGCGCCGCCCTCGCCGAGGCCGCGGGACTGGACATCGCCCCGCGCGGCGAGGGCGGCGGCATCGCCGTCGACGCCTCCCTGCGCACCAGCGACCCGCACATCTACGCGGCGGGCGACGTCGCGGGCGTGGCCCATCCGCTGCTCGGCACCCGGCTGCGGGTGGAGCACTGGGCCAACGCCCTGAACAGCGGCCCGGCGGCGGCCCGCGCCATGCTGGGCCAGCAGGTCAGCTACGACCGGATCCCGTACTTCTTCTCCGACCAGTACGACCTCGGCCTGGAGTACTCGGGCTGGGCGCCGCCCGGTAGCTACGACCAGGTCGTGATCCGCGGCGACGCGGGCAAGCGCACCTTCATCGCGTTCTGGCTGAAGGACCGCAAGGTCCTCGCCGGGATGAACGTGAACGTGTGGGACGTCACAGAGACCGTCCAGGAACTGATCAGGGCCGGTCAGCCGGTCGACCCGGACGCGCTGGCCGACCCGTCGGTGCCGTTGGAGTCCCTGATCTGAACGGTTACCCCTTTCCGGGGCGCGGGGTTCCGTCCTCAATCGCCGGACGGGCTTGGTGCGGGTGCTCCGCGACGCGGAGGCGCGATCCCCCGCTGGTGGGGGTCCGGTGCCCCTCCGGGGAGACTCCTCGGACGACGAACGTTCGGCGGGTACGCGAACGACCCGGGTCGGTGTTCGTCGTCCTGCGGGGACTCCCCTGCACGGCCCCGGACCGGCCGCCATCGCGTCTGCGGCAGCAGTACCGCCGGCGTACACACGCGATGGCGGCCGGGTGGGGACGTGCAGGGGAGTCCCCGCAGAAAATGGCGTACGACCCGGGTCCCTTACGGACCGGGGTGCACACGCCATTTTTGAGGAGTCTCCCCGGAGGGGCCCCACCCCCACCCACCGGACAAGGCGCCCCGCGGGGCACCCGCACACAAGCCCGTCCGGCGATTGAGGACGGAACCCCGCACCAACGGAACCCCGCACCAACGGAACCCCGCACCAGCCCGCCCGGCCGAGGTTGTCGTAGCTCACCCGTAGACTTCACTCGTGGCAGGCAGGATCAATGACGACGACGTGAAGGCGGTCCGGGACGCGGTCCCGATCGACGCCGTCGTTTCCGAGTACCTCCAGCTGCGCAACGCGGGCGGTGGAAACCTCAAGGGCCTGTGTCCCTTCCACGACGAGAAGTCCCCCTCCTTCCAGGTCAGTCCGAGCAAGGGTCTCTTCCACTGCTTCGGCTGCCAGGAGGGCGGCGACACGATCGCCTTCGTGCAGAAGATCGACCATCTGACGTTCGCGGAGGTCGTCGAGCGGCTCGCCGCCAAGGCCGGCATCACCCTGCGGTACGAGGAGGGCGGGTACAACCCCTCCCACCAGCGCGGCGAGCGGATCAGGCTGGTCGAGGCGCACAAGGCGGCCGCCCAGTTCTACGTCGAGCAGCTGAACGGACCCGAGGCCGAGATCGGCCGCAAGTTCCTCGCCGGGCGCGGCTTCGACCAGGCGGCGGCCGACCACTTCGGCGTCGGCTACAGCCCGGCCGGCTGGGACCACCTCACCCGCTATCTGCGGGGCAAGGGCTTCAGCGACAAGGAACTGATCACCTCCGGCCTCTCCCAGGACGGCAGGCGCGGCCCCATCGACCGCTTCCGCGGCCGGCTGATGTGGCCGATCAGCGACACCTCCGGCGACATCGTCGGCTTCGGCGCCCGCAAGCTGCGCGACGACGACAACGGGCCGAAGTACCTCAACACCCCCGAGACCCCGATCTACAAGAAGTCCCAGGTGCTGTACGGCATCGACCTGGCCAAGAAGGACATCGCGAAGTCCAGCCGGGCCGTCGTCGTCGAGGGCTACACGGACGTGATGGCCTGCCATCTCGCCGGGATCACCACCGCCATCGCCACCTGTGGCACGGCGTTCGGCGGCGACCACATCAAGATCCTGCGCCGGCTTTTGATGGACAACGGCAGCGCCCGGGTGATCTTCACCTTCGACGGTGACGCGGCCGGCCAGAAGGCCGCCCTGCGCGCCTTCGAGGACGACCAGAAGTTCGCCGCCGAGACCTACATCGCGATCGCGCCGGACAACATGGACCCGTGCGACCTGCGCCTGGCCAAGGGCGAGGAGGCCGTCCGCGACCTGGTCGAACCCCGCACTCCGCTCTTCGAGTTCGCACTCCGCCAGATCGTCGCCCGCTACGACCTGGAGACCCCGGCGGGCCGCGCCGCCGCGCTCGACGAGGCGGCCGCGGTCGTCGCCAAGATCAAGACGAGCAGCGTCCAGCGCGAGGTCGCCGTCCAGCTCGCCGGCTTCGTCGGCATCCTGGACCAGGAGTACGTCGTGCACCGGGTCAACCAGCTCGCCCAGTGGGCCCGCGGCCGGGGCGACCGCGGACCCGCACCGGGCGCGGCCAGGGGCGGCTCCCGGCACCAGGAGGTCCAGGCCCCCGTGGCCCCCTCCGGTCCCGCGCTCAACCTCCGCAGCCCGGCCCACCGCACCGAGCGCGAGCTGCTCAAGCTCGCCCTGCAGAAGCCCGCCCTGGTCTCCCCGGCCTTCGACGCCTACGGGGTGGACGAGTTCACCGCCCCGCCCTACGCGGCGGTCCGCCAGTGCATCGCGGAGGTCGGCGGCGCGGAGCTGGGCGTGGCCGAGACCCGCGAATACCTGGTCCAGGTGCTCGACGCGACCCCCAACGACACGGTGCGCAAGCTGGTCACCGAGCTCGCGGTCGAGGTCTTCCACGGCAAGTCCATCGACGAGGCGTACGCGGGCGAGCACCTGGTCAAGGTCCGCCTGCGCGCCGTCGACCGCCGGATCGACGACGTCCAGGGCAGCCTCGCCCGGCTCGGCAGCAATGTCGCCCCGGACCACCTGGCCGCCGCGCAGAACGAGGTCTGGGTCCTCCAGCAGTACGCCCAGTCCCTGCGCAACAGCGGCGCCGACGCGCTCTGACGGCCCCGCGACGGCCCCGGCGCCGCCGCCCCGGACCCCGTAACCGTCCGGTCACGGAACGAACTCAGAAAGTCCCCGCACGCCCCTCGTGGCAGCTGTGTGTCGTACCCCACACTGGGGGCGGTGCCTGAGTCATCGGAGCGCGGCCGGCCCACCGACCGGTGGTCCTCCATCCCCGCGGTCCGGCAGCGATCACCTGGAGGTCGCCCCCGTGCAGACCCGGACCGTGACCGAAACCGGGCGTGCCCCGGCCGTCCCCGCGCAATCCCGGGCCGTACGTCATCCGGAGGCCGCCGCGGACCCGCCGACACCCCTGCCCGCCCGGCAGAGCCCGCCCGAAGCGCCACCCGACCCGCCCGAGACGCCCGAGGCCGTCATGGAGGAATCGGAGCTCCCCGAACCCCCGGAGCCGCGCGGCCGCCCGGACACCGGCGGCCCGTCGTCCGATCTGTTCCGCCAGTACCTGCGTGAGATCGGCCGCATCCCGCTGCTCACCGCCGCCGACGAGGTGGAGCTCGCCCGGTGCGTCGAGGCCGGCCTGTTCGCCGAGGAGCGCCTGGCGCGCACCCCGGACCCCGACACCCGGCTGGCCCACGACCTGGACCGGCTCGTGGTCCTGGGGCGGATGGCCAAACGCCGCCTCATCGAGGCCAATCTGCGCCTGGTCGTCTCCGTGGCCAAGCGCTACATAGGCCGTGGACTGACGATGCTGGACCTGGTCCAGGAGGGAAACCTCGGACTGATCCGGGCGGTCGAGAAGTTCGACTACGCCCGCGGCTACAAGTTCTCGACGTACGCGACCTGGTGGATCCGGCAGGCCATGTCCCGCGCCCTCGCCGACCAGGCGCGGACCATCCGCGTCCCGGTCCACGTCGTCGAACTGATCAACCGCGTCGTCAGGGTCCAGCGCCGGATGCTCCAGGAACGGGGCTACGAGCCGACGCCCGAGGAGGTCGCCGCCCAGCTCGACCTGACACCGGAACGCGTCGGCGAGGTCCTGCGCCTGGCGCAGGAGCCCGTGTCCCTGCACGCACCGGTCGGCGAGGAGGACGACGTCTCGCTCGGAGACCTGATCGAGGACGGGGACGCCGCCTCACCCGTGGAGTCCGCCGCCTTCCTGCTGCTGCGCGAACACCTGGAGGCGGTGCTCTCCACCCTCAACGAGCGCGAGCGCAAGGTGGTCCAGCTGCGCTACGGGCTGGCCGACGGGCGGCCGCGCACGCTGGAGGAGATAGGCCGGATCTTCGGAGTGACCCGCGAACGCATCCGCCAGATCGAGTCCAAGACCCTCAGCAAACTCCGGGACCACGCCTTCGCGGACCAGCTCCGCGGCTACCTGGACTGAACGCGCGTACACACGCAGACAGCCCGGGCAGCCGCGGAACAGGTCTCCTACGCCCTAGTCGACCTCGGCGACCGCCTGGGCGAACTGCGCGGCGTACAGCCGGGCGTACGCGCCCCGCGCCTCCAGCAGTTCGTCGTGCGTGCCCTGCTCGACGATCGACCCGTTCTCCATCACCAGGATGACGTCGGCATCCCGGATGGTGGAGAGCCGGTGCGCGATCACGAAGCTCGTACGGCCGTGGGCCAGGCCCGCCATCGCCTTCTGGATCAGCACCTCGGTACGGGTGTCGACGGAGCTGGTCGCCTCGTCGAGCACCAGTATCACCGGGTCGGACAGGAACGCCCGCGCGATGGTGATGAGCTGCTTCTCGCCCGCGCTGACACCGGAGCCCTCGTCGTCGATCCGGGTGTCGTAACCGTCGGGAAGCGTACGGATGAAGCGGTCGGCGTGGGCCGCCCGCGCCGCTTCCTCGACCTGCTCCCGGGTCACGTCGCCCGAGGCGCCGTAGGCGATGTTCTCCGCGATGGTCCCGCCGAACAGCCAGGTGTCCTGGAGGACCATGCCGATCCCCGAGCGCAGGTCGTCGCGCGACATCTTCGCGATGTCGACCCCGTCGAGGGCGATCCGGCCGCCGGTCACCTCGTAGAAGCGCATCAGCAGATTGACCAGCGTCGTCTTGCCGGCCCCGGTCGGACCGACGATCGCGACGGTGTGGCCCGGCTCGACGCTCAGCGACAGGTCCTCGATGAGCGGCTTCTCCGGGTCGTAGCGGAACGACACGTGCTCCAGTGAGACACTGCCGCGCAGCTCCTCGGGGTGCTCGCCCTCGCCCTTCGCGGGGTCGGCGTCCTGCTCCTCGGCGTCCAGCAGCTCGAAGATCCGCTCCGCCGACGCCACCCCGGACTGCACCAGGTTCGCCATCGACGCGACCTGGGTCAGCGGCATGGAGAACTGCCGCGAGTACTGGATGAAGGCCTGCACATCACCGATCGACAGCGCACCGGAGGCGACCCGCAGCCCGCCGACGACGGCGATCAGCACATAGTTCAGGTTCGAGACGAACATCATCAGCGGCTGCATGATCCCGCTGTTGAACTGCGCCTTGAACCCGGCCTCGTACAGCGCGTCGTTCTGCTCGGCGAAGTCCCGCGCGGACTCCTCCTGCCGCCCGAAGACCTTCACCAGGGTGTGCCCGGTGTACATCTCCTCGATGTGGGCGTTGAGCTTGCCCGTCACCTTCCACTGCTGGACGAACTGCGGCTGCGAACGCTTGCCGACCTTCGTGGCCACGGCCACCGAAAGCGGCACCGTCACCAGTGCGACCAGCGCCAGCAGCGGCGAGATCCAGAACATCATGACCAGCACGCCGACGATCGTCAGCAGCGAGTTGATGAGCTGGCCCATCGTCTGCTGCATCGTCTGCGAGATGTTGTCGATGTCGTTCGTCGCCCGGCTCAGCACCTCGCCGCGCTTGGCCCGGTCGAAGTACGACAGGGGAAGCCGCGACAGCTTGGTCTGGATGTCCTCACGCATCTGGAAGATGACCCGGTTGATCACCCGGATCGACAGCCGCGTGGACACCAGCATCAGCAGCCCGGCACCGACGTACACGGCCAGCGCGACCAGCAGCACATGGCCGATCGCGTCGAAGTCCATGCCCTGCCCCGGGGTGAAGTCCACCTTGGAGAGCATGTCGGCCAGACCGCTGTTGCTCTTGCGCAGGCCCTCGACGGCCTGCTCCTTGGTCGTCCCCGCGTCCATCCCCCGGCCGACGACTCCGGCGAACACCAGGTCGGTGGCCTTGCCGAGGATCTTCGGGCCGACCACCGAAAGCGCCACGCTCAGCGCCACGGCCACCAGCATCAGGTACAGCGTGGACTTCTCCGCGGCGAAGCGCTTCAACAGCCGCTTCGAGGACCCCTTGAAGTCCATGGACCGCTCGGTCGGCGCCCCGCCCGCCATCATGCGTCCGCCAGGCCCGGCCATTACGCGGCCTCCGCTTCCGTCAGCTGGGAGAGAACGATCTCCCGGTATGTCTCATTGCCTTCCATCAGCTCGTGATGGCTGCCCGAGCCGACCACGCGGCCCTCGTCCAGCACGAGGATCCTGTCCGCCTCGCGGATGGTGGACACCCGCTGCGCGACGATCACCACGGTCGCACCGGCGGTCTCCCGCAGCAGCGCCGCGCGCAGCGCGGCGTCCGTGGCGTAGTCCAGTGCGGAGAAGGAGTCGTCGAAGAGGTAGATCTCCGGCCGCTGCACCAGCGTCCGGGCGATCGAGAGCCGCTGGCGCTGCCCGCCGGAGACGTTCGTGCCGCCCTGCGCGATCGGTGCGTCGAGCCCGTTCTCCAGACCTTCGACGAACTCCTTGGCCTGCGCGATCTCCAGCGCGTGCCACAGCTCCTCGTCGGACGCGTCCGGATTCCCGTACCGCAGATTCGTCGCGACCGTCCCGGAGAAGAGGTACGGCTTCTGCGGGACCAGGCTCACGGTCTTGGCCAGCAGCACCGGATCCAGTGTCCGTACGTCCGTCCCGTCGACCAGCACCTGGCCGTCCGTGACGTCGAACAGCCGGGGTACGAGACCGAGCAGGGTCGACTTCCCGCTGCCCGTCGACCCGATGATCGCGGTCGTCTCGCCGGCCCGTGCCACCAGGTCCACCGAGCGCAGCACCGGCTCCTCGGCGCCGGGGTAGCGGAAGTCCGCACCCCGCACCTCAAGATGGCCTTGGACAGTGAGCTCCCGCACCGGGTTGACGGGCGGAACCACGCTGGAGTCGGTCTCCAGGACCTCCTGGATGCGCTCGGCACAGACCTCGGCGCGCGGCACCATCATGAACATGAAGGTGGCCATCATCACCGACATGACGATCTGCATCAGATAGGAGAGGAACGCCGTCAGCGCACCGATCTCCATCCCGCCGCTGTCGATGCGGTGCGCACCGAACCAGACGACGGCGATCGACGACACGTTCACGACCGTCATCACGGTCGGGAACATCAGTGCCATCAGCCGGCCCGTGGACAGCGCCACGTCCGTCAGTTCGGTGTTGGCGCCCCGGAAGCGCTCCTCCTCGTAACCGTCGCGGACGAAGGCGCGGATGACGCGGTTGCCGGTGATCTGCTCGCGCAGCACCCGGTTCACCGTGTCGAGCCGCTCCTGCATCGTCCGGAACAGCGGGCGCATCTTCCGCACGATGAGGCTCACCGCGATGCCGAGGACCGGCACCACCGCGAGCAGCACCGCGGACAGCGGGACGTCCTGGCCGAGCGCCATGATGATGCCGCCGACGCACATGATCGGCGCCGACACCATCAGCGTGAACGTCATCAGGACCAGCATCTGGACCTGCTGGACGTCATTGGTCGTACGGGTGATCAGCGAGGGCGCGCCGAACCGTCCGAGCTCACGCGCGGAGAAGGACTGCACCCGGTCGAAGACCGACGCCCGGACATCGCGGCCGAGCGCGGCCGCGGTGCGGGCCCCGATGTAGACGGCCCCGATGTTGCAGATCACCTGGGCGATGCTGACGACGATCATCACGCCGCCGTACTGGAGGATGTAACTCGTGTCCCCCTGGACGACACCGTTGTCAATGATGTCGGCGTTCAGGGTGGGCAGATAGAGAGTGGCGCAGGTCTGCAGCAGCTGGAAGACGACCAGCAGCGCGATCGGTTTCTTGTACGGACCGAGATAGGCCCGCAGGAGTTTTATGAGCACGCGTGTCTCTCGGAGTCGGCGAGGTCGGGGAGTCGACCCATTTTCGGGCACCGCCCACCGGGACCGCGAACGTTTTTATTCAAGTCCAGGTCAAAAAACAGACCGGGTCCATAATTTCCATGGCCGAACCACTCCAGAGGTCCGGCCATGTCACCGAAGGTAGGCGCCTCAGCGCGCGGAGTCGAACGCCCCCGGGTGGATCTGGTCCCGCGTCGCCATGTACTGCTGGCGCACCGCCTGACCGACCGGCAGCTCCTCGCCGGGCTCCAGCACCTGTGCCGCGGCGTCCTGCCAGGCCGGGGGGGTGCGCGCGTCGAGCGACCCCTGCGAGACGCCGAGCGCCCAGGCCGCCTGCCGGGCCGCGCCCAGCGCCGCGTACTGCGCCGGCTGCGGTACGACGACCTGCGTGCCCAGCAGCGCGGGTGCCAGCTCCTGTACGGCGGGCAGCTCGGCGGCCGCGCCCAGCAGGAACACCCGCCGCACCTCGACCCCGCGGCCGCGCAGCACGTCCAGGGCGTCGGCCAGCGAGCAGAGCATCCCCTCGAAGGCGGCCCGCGCCAGGTGTTCCGGCTTCATCGACTCGCGCCGCAGCCCGCTCAGCGTCCCGGCGGTGTGCGGCAGATGCGGGGTGCGCTCACCCTCCAGATACGGCAGGAGCACCAGCCCCGAGGAGCCCGGCGTCGACTTCAGCGCCAGCGCCGACAGCTCCTCCAGCCCCTCCAGGCCGAGCATCTCGGCGGTGCCGCGCAGCACACGTACCGCGTTCGACGTGTGGACCACCGGCAGATGCATCCCGGTGGCGTCGGCGAACGACGTGATCATCCCGGTCGGGTCGGCCAGTGCCTCGTGGTGCACCGCCATCACCGAACCCGAGGCCCCCAGCGACACCACCGCGTCACCGACCGCGACCCCGAGCCCGAACGCCGCCGCCATCGTCTCGCCGGTCCCCGCCGAGATCAGCAGCCCCTCGGGCGTCGTCCCGGCCGAATCGGACGGGCCGAGCACCTCCGGCAGCGCGGCCTGGTGCCCGAGCGCGAGCTCGACCAGCTCCGGCCGGTAGGACCCGCTGCCCGCCGACCAGTAACCCGTCCCGGACGCGGCGCCCCGGTCGGTGGTCCGCCGGGCCGGCCGGCCCAGCAGCTGCCACACCAGCCAGTCGTGCGGCTGGAGCACCGCGGCGACGCGCTCCGCCATGTCCGGCTCGGTCCGCGCCAGCCAGCGCAGCTTCGACACCGGCTGCGCGGCCTGCGGCACCGCCCCGACCGCCTCGGCCCAGGCCTGCCGCCCGCCCAGAGCGTCGATCAGATCGGCCGCGGCGACCTGCGCCCGCTTGTCGTTGCCGAGGAGCGCCGGCCGTACGAGATTGCCCTGGCGGTCCAGCGGCACCAGCCCGTGCTGCTGCGCGGACACGCCGATGGCCTGCACCCCTTCGAGCAGCCCGCCGGTGGCGGCCTCACCGAGTGAGAGCAGCCAGGCCTGCGGGTCGACCTCGGTGGCCTTCGCCTCGACGGGATGCGCGGCGTACCCCTGGCGCAGTACGGCGCCCGTGTCCGTATCGCAGACCACGATGTGCGTGAAGGCGGAAGAACTGTCCAAGCCGGCGACTATGCCCATACAGAGATTCTGCCGCACCTCCGGAGGTTTCCCGTACCGGTGGTGCGGCAGATGTGCGCGGACGGGCTCAGGTGTTGGTCGTACCCCAGTCGTCCTCGCCGTTCGTGCCGCGCCCGCGCATCGACCGAACCCGGTCCGCCACCGACGCCGGCACCTTGTCGCCGACCTTCTCGCCCACCGCGTGGTACGCCTTCCCGGCGAACTGGCGGCCGCTCTGGGCCGCGGACTCGCAGGTGTTGCGCACGGCCGGGTTCTGGGCGAACTGGCGCGCGGACTTCTTCAGCTGCTCGTAACGCTCGCGCCCGGCCCGCGTGCCGAGCACGTAACCGAGGGCCACTCCGGCGATGAACGTGAGCCGGTACCGCATGGGTGCCACCCTTCCTTCGCTCCGTGCGACGTGTGCTGCTCGCCTACCCGTGGGCGCCCGAGATCACCCCGGGCGATACCGATTGGCAAAGCACCCCCCTGCTTGCGCTAATGTATGTGTCGCAGCGAACGCGCGCCGCCCGGCAGCAGCCAGGCAGGTACGTTCGAGGCAACGCAGCAATCCCCTGTAGCTCAATTGGCAGAGCAGCCGGCTGTTAACCGGCAGGTTACTGGTTCGAGTCCAGTCGGGGGAGCGCGATCCCCTGTAGCTCAATTGGCAGAGCATTCGGCTGTTAACCGGAGGGTTACTGGTTCGAGTCCAGTCGGGGGAGCGGAACGGAAGAGGACCCCCAGGGGTCCTCTTTCGCGTTCCAGCGGCGGGTCCGCGGGGTCCCGCCGCGGTGGTGTCCGTGGGGCTCGCGTGACACTTTCGCGTCAACTTCGCGTCACCCGGAACCGGGCAGCGAGCAGCGCGGTCTTCATGGTCACGAGTAGCCGGGCACCCGCAGCGAGAGATCGTATGACCGGCTATGCTGCGGCAGACGGCGCGTACACATGTACGCGCCACGCCGAAAAGGGGCGGTAGCTCAGCCGGTTAGAGCAGCGGACTCATAATCCGTCGGCCGTGGGTTCGAGTCCCACCCGCCCCACTGCGAGTCGCAGGTGAAGAAACGATCTTCCCTGCGACTTTGGCGTTTCCGGGTGCGTCTCGCGTGTGACGGACGCATCGCCGAGGTGGGCCCCTCCGTGCGCGGCCCACCTGGTGCGGTGAGCTGTCTCCGTGAATGTTGGTGACATATCCTGGCTATGTACATCATGGACTCGCGGTGAGGGGTGGCTGGTATGTCTGTGACCCAGGTCGATCTCGATGACGAGGCGCTGGCCGAGGCGATGCGTCTCATGGGTGCCACGACGAAGAAGGAGACGGTCAACGGGGCGCTGCGGGACTACGTGGCGCGCATCAAGCGGTTGGAGGCTGCCGAGAAGCTGGCCGCGCGTGGTGAGCGGGGCGAGTTCGAGGCTGCGGCTGCGGCGCATGCGGCGGCCAAGCGCGCTCGGCGGGCAGCCTTCGAGTGATCACGTACCTCCTGGACGCGTCCGCTCTGTGGCACCTCTTCCGTACGCCGGGTGCGTTGCGGCCTTGGGAGGGACACATCGCCGCCGGTGTGTTCCACATCTGCGAGCCCACGAGAGCGGAGTTCCTGTACTCGGCCACAAGTCCGGCCCATCGGGACGAGTTGACCGAAGAGCTGAATGATCTCTGCCATCTCTCGCCGGTTCCCAAGGGCGCATGGCGCTGGGTCGAGACCGCCCAGTACAAGCTGACCCAGCGAGCGCAGCACGGCGCCGCCGGAGCCATCGATCTCCTGGTGTGTGCGACAGCGGTCCATCACGGTCACACGGTGCTCCACGTGGACAGTGACTTCGCCACGGTGGCGGCGGTCCTCAAGGAAGTGCAGCAGCGCGACGTACGCGCCTGACTCCTCGCCGGCGTCATGCGCGAACTGCCGCACGCGGATGGCCGCACAACCAGGCGACGATCCCCCCGGACCTCACCGAGGTGCTTGAAACGGCCGGCCGGGTGTTTACGGCGGGAGTGCCTGCCCCCAGTCCGCCGCACGCTCAGAGGCAGGTAACTGCCTTGTTTTCAAGGGCTGTTGCGCCATACTCGGGTTACTGCTGTCAGGCGTGAGCACTGGGGGGTGCGGTGTCCGGTGAAGCTGTGGTGCTCGAAGCGGTTCGAGCGATTGCCGGGATGGCCAGTGGTGCAGCCGCGGCCGTAGGCACAGGCGTGGGTCAGATGGTGACCGACCTGGTGCGGCGGCAGATCGGCGGAAGCCCTGGCGGGCAGGCGGCCCTGGCTGCCGTGGAGGAACGTCCCGATGACCCCGAGGCGGTGGCCGCGCTGGAGGAGGTCGTCCGGGCGGGCGTTGCCGAGAACCCGGCCTTCGGGGTGCAGCTCGAAGTGGCGCTGAGGGGCCCGCAGACCGTGATCAACACCGGGATACAGATCGGGGACGGTGCGAAGCTCGGCCGCAACCAGATCTCCATCGGGCCGATCACGGTCAACAACACCCCGGCTGCCAGGGCGACGCTCGCCACGCTCGTGGCCGTCCTCGTGGCGGCCCTGGTCTTCGGTGTCTACGGCGTGGTCCAGGCCGGGAGGGATGACGGACCCCTGTCCCAGCCGGGCGGGAGCGCGCCGGGCGGGGACCCGAACGCGCAGGACGCCGCCTCCGGGGAGTCGACCGGCGAGGCGACTTCGACCGGCGGTAGCGGGGCCTCGGCCCCGGACGCCCAGCCACTGGGGACCGACGAGATCGACAAGGTGCTCAACGGCCTGGAGCTGCCCGCCGGCTGGGTGAAAGGCTGGCACCAGGAGGCAGCCGAGGGCATGAACCTCTCCAACGAGGCCCGCATGCAGTGCTGGGATCTCAGTGACCCTGATCCGGGGGAGAACTCCGGGCCCGGAATGCACGTCAGCTTCGGTGCGGATGGCGACGGCGTCATGATCGACCTCACCGCGCACGAGGCGTCCGGCGCCGGCACGGCGACCGACAGCGCCGTCACCGCCATGGAGGCCCTGCGTGGCATGTACGGCTGCCTGCCGGCAGCGGGATCGGCGGACATCGGTGACGAGGCGTTCAGTTACACACAACCCGGCTACCTCTACACCTGGGTGCGGGTCGGCCCCATGATCGCCTGGATCATCACCGCGGACACGACCGGTCGGACCTCGGAGGCCTGGGCGAGGACGCTCGTGCCGGACGTGCGCGAGGCACTCGAATCGCCGTAGTCGTCGGCGGACCGCCACCCCCACCGCAGACAAGGCGCATGGCGGTCCGGGCGGCGATCCGCCCCGCCGGAACCGGTCGCTACCATTCCCCGTGACCGAAACGACCGAACCAGTTGTACCCCGCACCCGAATACTCGCCGACCTGACCCCGCTGCGGACCTCGCCCGACTACCGGCGGCTCTGGTTCGGGAACACGGTCTCGTGGGTCGGGCAGGGGATGACGGCGCTCGCCGTCTCGCTCCAGGTGTACGACCTCACCGGCTCCGCCTTCTCCGTCGGGCTCATCGGATTCTGTTCGTTCGTGCCGCTGGTCGTGTTCGGGCTGTACGGCGGGGCCGTCGCCGACACCGTCGACCGGCGCAAACTGGGACTGGCCAGCGCCTTCGGGTCGTTCCTGCTCTCGGCGGGGCTGGTGGCGGTCGCTGTGGCCGGGGTGGAGCAGGTCGGGCTGCTGTACGGGGTCGTCGCGCTCCAGGCCGTCTGCTTCGCGCTCAACTCGCCCGCCCGCAGTTCGATGATCGCCCGGCTGCTGCCGGCCGAGCAGCTGCCCGCCGCCAACGCCCTGAGCTCCATCACCAGCACCACGGGCATGCTCGTCGGACCGATGCTCGGCGGGCTCATCGTCGGCTGGTGGGGGTACCGGGCCGCGTACGGCGTCGACGTGGTCACCTTCACGGCCTCGCTGTACGCGATGTGGCGGCTGCCCTCGATGCTGCCCGAGCGGGGCGAGGGGGAGGCCGCCGGGAAGCGGGCGTCTGTCATGGACGGGCTGCGGTTCCTCGGGACCCGGCCCACGCTGCGGATGACCTTCCTCAGCGACCTGTGTGCCATGGTGCTCGCCCATCCCCGCGCCCTGTTCCCCGTCGTCGCCGTCCTCTGGTACGGCGGCGACGCGAAGACCACCGGGCTGCTGGTCGCCGCCCCGGCGCTCGGGGCGCTGCTGGGCGGGGTGTTCTCCGGCTGGCTGGGGCGGATCCGGCGGCACGGGCTGGCCGTTCTGCTCGCGGTGGCGTGCTGGGGCACGGCCATCGCCGTCTTCGGGCTGACCCGGCAGCTCTGGCTCGGGCTCGTCTTCCTGGCCCTCGCGGGCGCGGCCGACACCACGTCCATGGTCTTCCGGAACACCATGCTCCAGGCCGCCGTGCCCGACGAGCTGCGGGGGAGGCTGCAGGGTGTGTTCATCGTGGTGGTGGCGGGCGGCCCGCGGCTCGGGGACTTCCTGGCCGGGACCGTCGCCGATCTGACGTCCCCGGGCCTCGCCGTGACCGGCGGCGGGATCGCGTGCGTGGTCGCGGTGGCGCTGCTCGCGCTGCGGTGGCCCGGGTTCGCGCGCTACGACGCGCGCAAACCCGGGGCCTGATCCGGCGGGGCGGGGCGACCGGTCAGGAAACGTTCTCGATCTTGGGCATGTCGCCCCCGGTCGTCGCGCCGTCGATCAGCGAGAACGCGGCGCCCTGCGGGTCGGACAGCGCGGCGAACCGGCCGAAGGGCATCGTCATCGGGCCGAACCGGAGTACCGCCCCGAGCGACTTCGCCTTCTCCACCGCCGCGTCGCAGTCCGCGACCCCGAAGTACACGTTCAGATACGGCGGCACCTCGGGCGGGAACTCCTCCGTCATCTTCATCCGGCCCAGGACGGGGTCCGCGCCCAGGTCGTACAGCGTGAAGTCGACCGCGTCGTCGACCATGCGCTTCACCCCGTACCCGAAGACCGCCCGGAAGAAGGTGTCCGCCTTCTCCGGCTCACGGGTGAAGACCTCGGCCCAGTTGTAGGCACCGGGTACCGCCCGCGCCTGGAAGCCCTCGTGGGTGCCGGCCTGCCACACCCCGAAGGCCGCCCCGCCCGGGTCGCTCGCCAGCACCATCGTGCCGAACTCACCGACCTGCATCGGTTCCACCAGGACCGTGCCCCCGTGTTCGCGGATCTTCGCGGCGGTGGCCGCCGCGTCGGGCGACGCGAGGTACAGACACCAGGCGGCGGGTACGTCCTGGCCGGGCATGGGCGGCATCAGGGCGGCGACCGCCTTGCCGTCCAGGTAGGCCTGGGTGTAGTTGCCGTACTCGGGCTGCGATTCGCCGTACGTCCAGCCCAGCACCTCACCGTAGAAGCGCTTCGCCCCTTCGATGTCGCCGAACGTCGCGTCGGCCCAGCAGGGTGTGCCCATCGGCTCTGCGGCCATGACCGGTCATCTCCTCAGGTGTGAATGGCCCCTCTGCCACGCTAGCCACCCCTCGCCTCCCCTGCGCGTCGAACACGCCTCAGCTCCCCGCCGGGTCCGGGCGGACCACCGAGCGGGCGACGCCGAGGTCCACCAGGTCCTGCGGGCGCAGCCGCAGCTGGTCGGCCGTGGCGTGGACCCGGTCCGGGGAGCGCTTCAGGATGGCCGCGGCGAGCTCCGGGGCGATGACGGAGAAGTAGCTGTCCGGGGTGACGTGGATGTTGCCCGGCGCCGCCAGGGCCAGCGCCCCGCCCGAACCGCCCTCGCCGATCACCAGGGTGGTGACGGGGACCCGGGCCGCCGCGATCGCCGCGAAGGCGTCGGCGATGGCCGCGCCCGCACCGGCCCGTTCCGCCTCGGCGTCATTGGCCGCGCCCGGGGTGTCGACCAGGGTGAGGACCGGGACGCCCAGCCGGTCGGCCAGCCTGATCACCCGGGCCGCGGTGCGGTAGCCGGCCGGCCGGGTCGCGGTGCCGCACTGGGCGACGTACGCGACCGGTCGCCCCTCGCGCAGCCCGAAACCGCAGAGCAGCCCGGGATCCGTGCCGCCGCAGCGGTCCCCGCTCAGCGGGAGCCGTATGCCGAAGTAGGTGTCCAGATACGCCTCGGCATGCGGCCGGGACGCGGACCTGGCCCGGAGCACGGCGTCCCAGCCGGTCCGGGGCAGCCCCGTCGTGGCCAGGGCGGCGGGCACCGGGGCGGGGCCGGGCGCGGTGTCGTGGTGGGCGAGCAGCCGCAGCCAGTGGGCCACCGTGGCGGCGAGCTCCCCGGGCTGGACGACCGCGTCGATCTGCCCCGCCGCCAGCTGGCCCTCGGCGGTGTACGCGGCGGGGTCCGCGTCGGCCGGCCGCACCCGGGAACCGGCGAACCCGACCTGCGCCCCCGGCAGCGCCAGGATCACATCCGCGCCCGCCCCCAGGGTCGCCCAGCCGCCACCGGTCGTCGGGTCGCGCAGGACCGCGAGCTGTGCCGGGCCGGCCGCCCGCAGCTTCGCCGAGGCGCGGGCCACCCGGTGCAGCTGGGTGAGGGCGATCATGCCCTCCTGCATCCGGCTGCCGCCCGTCGCGATGAGCGAGACGAGGGGGAGCCCGCGGGCCACGGCCTCCTCGTACGCCGCCTCCAGCCGGTCGCCGGTGCGCTGCCCCAGCGAGCCGCCCAGGAAGCCGAACTCGAAGGAGACCAGGACGCAGAGCCGGCCGCCCACCGAGGCGAGTCCGTGGACGACGGATTCCTGTTCGCCGGTGCGGGCCGCGGCACGGGCCCGGGAGTCCGCGTAGCCCGTCCAGCCGAGCGGTCCGTCGGCCGAGGTCCGTCCGGCGGGCGCGGCGGACTCGGTGAAGTCGGCGGTGAGGGCGGCGATCGCCGCCCGGGCCGTCAGCCGGTCAGCCATGGAGCGCCCGCTTCATGATCTTGCCCAGGTCGTTGCGGGGCAGCGCGTCCAGGTAGCGGACCGTGCGCGGGCGCTTGTGCGGGGAGAGCTGGGCCGCGACATGGCCGGCCAGTTCGTCGGCCGATGGCGGGGCGGCGGGGTCGGCCGGCACCACCCAGGCGACGATCCGCTCGCCCAGGTCCGGGTCAGGCTCGCCGGTGACGGCCGCCTCCCGGACGCCGGGATGGTCCAGGAGGGCGTTCTCGATCTCACCGGCACCGATCTTGTAGCCGCCGCTCTTGATCAGATCGGTGGCCTTGCGGCCGACGATCCGTACGTACCCGTCGGGGTCGCGGGTGGCCATGTCGCCGGTGCGGAACCAGCCGTCGGCGGTGAGCGCGGCGGCCGTCGCCTCGGGGCGGTTGAGGTAGCCGGTGAACAGGTTCGGGCCGCGCACCTGGATCTCGCCGATGGACGCGGGGTCGGCGAGGGGGGTGCCGTCCTCCTCGACCAGACGGAGTTCCACGTCGCGCAGGGGGCCGCCGACGGCGCCGGGGCGCGGTTCTCCGTCGGCGCGCACCCCGGTGATCATCAGGGTCTCCGTCATGCCGTACCGCTCGATGACCCGGCGGCCGGTCGCCGCCGCGATGCGCTCGTGGTCGTGGACCGGCAGCGCGGCCGACCCGGAGACCAGCAGCCGGGCACCCGCGAGGGCCTTCGCCAGGCCCCCGGAAGCCGCCGGGTCGTCAAGCGCTTCCGCCAGCCGGTGGTACATCGTCGGCACACCGAACAGCATCGTGCCGCCGGTGCCCAGCTCCCGGGCGACGCCCTCGGTGGAGAACCGGCCGAGATGGCGCACCGAACCGCCCCGGCGCAGCGGGCCGAGGATGCCGAGGATCAGGCCGTGCACATGGAACAGCGGCAGTGCGTGGACGAGGACGTCGTCGGCGGTCCACTGCCAGGCGTCCTCCAGCGCGTCCAGGGACGCGGCGATCGCCCGCCGAGGCAGGACGGCGCCCTTGGGCGGGCCGGTGGTACCCGAGGTGTACACGATGAGCGCGGGGGATTCGGGGGAGGGCTCGGGGAACGACGGGCCGGCCGGCCTCGCGGCGGCCGTGTCCACGTCCAACCGCTCCAGCGCGGCCAACGCGGGCGGCAGTACGTCACCGGCCGCTGCCAGCACCGCCGCGGGCGCGCTGTCCGCGATGATGTGCGCCAGCTCCCGTTCACCCGTCTTCGGGTTCAGCGGTACGGCGGGCACCCCCGCCCGCAGCGCGGCCACCACCGCGACCACGGTCTGCGCGGTCGGGGTGGCCCATACCGCGACCCGGCCCGCGCCGGCGATCCGGGTCGCGAGCGCATCCGCGGCATCGGCCAACTGCGCGTAGGACAGGGAGGTTTCGTCGAACCGGACGGCTTCGCGGGAGGCCGCCGGGCCGGACGCCTCCTGGAGTGCAGGCAGAAGTGGGGTCACCCCGCGAAGCCTAAGGGCTGTCCCGTAGTCCCTGGCGGGCGCACGGTGTCAGCTACGGCACCTTGCCGCGTTGCCGGAACGCCCGAATCGCTCCGCGATGCAGACGTCCCGGCGCCTTGCGATGCACCGCATCCGACGCCGTGCGCTGATCCACCAGGGACTACGGGACAGCCCTTGGACCGGTGAAGCGCTTCCGCCCCTCAAATGCCCCTCGATTGCCTGCCGAGGGGACCCGGGGCCGGTGCGTGGATGGCTGTACGGGGCATCCTGCGGGAATTTGGATACGACCTTGACATATTAATTTTGCGTTGCCAGCATGCAAAAAGTTCACTCCGAACGGGCGCCCCAGCACGGCCGGGCAGAAAAAACCTGGCTGTGCCCCTGCCCGCCCGGCAGCTCACGCACGTCGCAATGCGCGACCGCGCCTTGCCTGACAACCCCACGCACCGTCAGGAAGGAATGCCCTCATGTCTCTGCCCGCCCCACTGTGGTCACGGGTCCTCACGGCCCTCACCCTGGTGGCCTCCGGTGGTCTCGCCGCCGGTACCGCGGCAGCCGCCCCCGTGGCTCCCGCCGCGCTCCATGCCTCCGTCGCCCCCGCCGACATCCCCGCCGCCGACTACCAGCAGGTCCAACTGGCCCTCGGTGCCCCCGAACTGGGCGAGGCCATGTCCCTCGCCGTTCTCCCGGACCGCTCGGTCGTCCACACCGCCCGGGACGGCACGGTCCGGCTCACCGATGCCTCCGGAGCGACGAAGACCGCGGCCAGGCTCAATGTGTACACGCATGACGAGGAGGGGCTCCAAGGGGTCGCGGCCGACCCGGACTTCGCGAACAACCGCTACCTCTACCTCTATTACTCGCCGGCACTGAACACCCCGGCCGGTGACGCCCCCGTCACCGGTTCCGCCGCAGACTTCGAGGCCTGGAAGGGGCACCTCAACCTCTCCCGGTTCACGCTGAGGACCGACGGCACCCTGGACACCGCGAGCGAGAAGGTGCTCCTCGAAGTCGCCAACGACAGGGGCCAGTGCTGCCACGTCGGCGGCGACATCGACTTCGACGCGGCCGGGAACCTCTATCTGACCACCGGCGACGACACCAACCCCTTCGAGTCGAGCGGCTACGCGCCGATCGACGAACGCACCGAGCGCAACCCGCAGTTCGACGCCCAGCGCTCCTCCGCAAACACCAACGACCTGCGCGGGAAGCTCCTGCGGATCAAGCCGACCGCCGCCGGCGGCTACACCGTCCCGGCCGGCAACCTCTTCGCCCCCGGCACCGAGCGGACCCGCCCGGAGATCTACGCCATGGGCTTTCGCAACCCGTTCCGGATGTCCGTCGACAAGCCGACCGGCACCGTCTACATCGGCGACTACGGCCCCGACGCCGGCACCACCGACGCCAACCGCGGCCCCAGCGGCCAGGTGGAGTTCGACCGCGTCACCGGGCCCGGCAACTTCGGCTGGCCGTACTGCACGGGCACCAACACCGCCTCGGAGACGTACAACGAGTACACCTTCCCGACCGGTCCGTCCGGCGCGAAGTACGACTGTGCGGGCGGCCCGGCCAACAACTCCTTCCGCAACACCGGCCAGCCGAAGCTGCCCGCCGTGAAGCCCGCCTGGATCCGGTACGCGGGTGACGCGGGCTCCCCGCCCGAGTTCGGCGGCGGCTCCGAGTCGCCGATGGCCGGTCCCGTCTACCACTACGACGCCGGCCTCGAATCGGCGGTGAAGTTCCCCGCATCGCTCGACGGCCGCTTCTTCGCCACCGAGTACGGCCGCAAGTGGATCAAGCCGGTCGAGGTGAAGGCCGACGGCTCACCCGGGACGATCGACACCTTCCCCTGGACCGGGACCCAGGTCATGGACTCCGCGTTCGGGCCGGACGGGGCGCTGTACGTCCTGGACTACGGCACCGGCTCGGGCAACCAGGCGCTCTACCGCGTCGAGTACCTGGCGGGCAGCAACCGCTCTCCGGTCGCCAGGGCCGCAGCGGACCGCACCTCCGGACCCACCCCGCTCGCCGTCGGCTTCTCGGCGGCCGGCAGCGCGGACCCCGAGGGCGGGGCACTGAGCTACACCTGGGACTTCGGTGACGGAGCCACCTCCACCGAGGCCGACCCGCACCACACGTACACCACCGCCGGAACCTTCCACCCGACGCTCACCGTCACCGATCCGGAAGGCCTCACCGGCAGCGCCAGCCTCGTCGTGACGGCCGGCAACAGCGCTCCCACCGTCACCCTGAAGACCCCCGTGGACGGGGCGCTCTTCTCCTTCGGCGACTCCGTGCCCTTCACCGTCACCGTCACCGACCCGGAGGACGGCACGGTCGACTGCTCGAAGGTCAAGGTCACCTATCTCCTCGGCCACGACAGCCACCGCCACCAGATCACCTCGAAGAACGGCTGCACCGGCACCATCGACGTGCCCGTCGACGGCGAGCACGACAGCGCCGCCAACATCTACGGGGTCTTCGACGCCGAGTACACCGACGCGGGCGGCCTGACCACCCACAGCGACAGCATCCTCCAGCCACGCCACCGGCAGGCCGAGCACTTCGCGAAGCAGTCCGGTATCGAGGTGGCCAACCACGGTGCGGCCGAGGGCGGCGCCACCGTCGGCTTCACCGACAACGGCGACTGGATCTCCTTCGAGCCGTACGCCCTCGGCAACGCCTCCCGCGTCTCGGCCCGGGTCTCCTCCGCCGGACCCGGCGGCACCATCGAACTGCGCGCCGGCTCCACCACGGGCACGCTGCTCGCCACCCTGACCGTCGCCCCCACCGGCGGCTGGGAGACCTTCACGGACGTGTCGGCCGGCGTGAGCAACGCCCCCGCGGGCTCCACCGAACTCTTCCTCGTCCTCAAGGGCCCCACGGGCCAGGGGAATCTGTTCGACATCGATGCCTTCACCTTCGAGACGGAAGGGTGAGAGACGGATGAGACGCCAACTCGGACGGCGCGCACGCCACCTGGCCTGCGCCGCCGCCCTGGCCCTCGGCGCGGCCTTCCTGGCCCCCGCCCCCGCAGGGGCCGCCGCGGCCGCCGACCCGTACGACGTGCTGGTCTTCTCCAGGACCGCCGGATTCCGGCACGACTCCATCCCGGCCGGCATCACCGCCATCCAGCAGCTCGGTACGGCGGACGGCTTCTCCGTCACGGCCACCGAGGACGCGGGGGCCTTCACCCCGCGGAACCTCGCCGGATACGAGGCGGTGGTCTTCCTCAGCACCACCGGCGACGTCCTGGACACCGCGCAGCAGGACGCGCTGTCGGCGTACGTCGACGGCGGCGGCGGATTCGTCGGCGTCCACGCGGCCGCCGACACGGAGTACGACTGGCCGGCGTACGAGCACCTCGTCGGCGCCTGGTTCAAGAGCCACCCGGCGATCCAGCAGGCGAAGGTCGTCACCGAGGACCACGCCCACCCGGCGACCGCGCACCTCGGCGACACCTGGACCCGGACCGACGAGTGGTACAACTACCGCACCAACCCCCGCGACGACGTCCATGTGCTCCAGAGCCTCGACGAAAGCAGCTACACCGGCGGGGAGATGAGCGGCGACCACCCCATCACCTGGTGCCACCCGCAGCAGCAGGGGCGGTCCTTCTACACCGGCCTCGGCCACACCATCGAGTCCTACAGTGATCCGGACTTCCGTCAACTCCTGCTCGGCGGCATCCAGTACGCCGCCGGCGCGGTACGGGCCGACTGCGGCGCCGCGGACCCGGACCCCGGTGACACGGCCGTGGAGGCGGAGTCGTACACCTCGTCCTTGGGCGTGCAGAGCGCCGCTCACACGGGGGCGGGCGGCGGGGCCACGCTCGGCTACATCGACAACGGCGACTGGGCGGGCTACGCCTCCGTGGAGACGGCCGGAGCCACCTCCTTCACCGCCAGGGTCTCCTCGGCCGGGGCGGGCGGCACCGTCGAGGTGCACTCGGGATCGGCCACCGGGCCGCTGCTCGGATCGGTGGCCGTCGCCCCGACCGGCGGCTGGGAGACCTTCACGGAGGTGACCGGCGCACTCACCGCCACCGGTTCGGGCCCGCTGTTCCTGAAGTTCACCGGGGGAGCGGGCTCCCTCTTCGACATCGACAGCTTCACCCTGGCCACCCGGCAGGAGCCGAAGACGACGGGCTCCTCCGACGTCCACCTCTTCTACTACCCCTGGTACGGCACCCCGGAGACGAACGGCAGCTGGCGCCACTGGCAGCAGGGCGGCCACACCCCGCCCGACGACATCGGCGCCGACCTCTACCCGAAGCTCGGCCCGTACGACTCCGGTGACACCGCCGGGGCCGTCGAGCAGCACATGAAGTGGATCGAGCAGTCCGGCGCCGGAGTCATCGTCTACAGCTGGTGGGGACAGGGCGGTTACGAGGACTCCATCGCCGGCCAGGTCCTGGACGCCGCCGCCCGGCACGGGATCAAGGTGGCCTGGCACATCGAGCCGTACAGCGGCAGGACCGCGGCCTCCGTGGTCGACGACATCGCCTATCTGAACGGGAGGTACGGCGGCCATCCCGCCTACTACCGGGACGCGGGACACGGCGACCGCCCGGCGTTCTACATCTTCGAGAGCCTGAGGATCCAGGACTGGTCGGCGCTCGACGCCGTCCGGGACAGTGCCATCGTCCTCGCGCAGACCACCGACACCACCAAGGTCGCGCACTTCGGCGGGATCTACACCTACGACGGCATCGCCGGCGCCACCGCCCCCGGCTGGAAGCAGGCGGGCGACTACGCCAGGGCCAACGGCCTGGTCTGGGCGCCCTCGGTGGCCCCCGGCTACATCGACGACCGTGCCGTTCCGGGCAACACCACCCCCACCCTGGGCCGGGACGACGGCGCCGCCTACGACCTGGAATGGAGCAACGCACTCGACCCGGCCATCGGCGGATCACCCACCTGGGTCTCCGTCACCTCGTTCAACGAATGGCACGAGGGCAGCCCGATCGAACCGGCATCGAGCACCCCGCCCGCCGGACACGGCTACCAGAGCTACGAAGGGGCGTACGGAAAGACCGGGGCCGCCGCCGAGACGGCCTATCTCGACCGGACGGCGTACTGGGCGGACCGGTTCGAGCAACAGCAGCAGAAAGAGCAGCAGCAACAGCAGAAACAACAGAAACAGCAACAGCAGCAGCAGAAACAGCAACAACAGCGCGCGGCGGCTCCCGCCCCGCACTGACCCGGCACACGACGAACGGCGGCGTCCCGGCGGGGACGCCGCCGTCCTCCGCGCCGGGGCATGCCCTGGGTCAGGTGTCCCGCTGGATGTTCCGCATCCGCCCGTACGCGTACACACAGCCCGCCAGCGCCAGGTCGGACAGCAGCATGAAGCCGATCGAGTACGAGCCCTTCGCGCTGTAGATGGCCCCCATCACCAGCGGCGGGACGAAGCCGCCGAGGCCGCCCATCGCACCGACGATCCCGGTCACGCTTCCCACCTTCGCCTGCGGTGTCACCTGCGAGACCAGGGCGAACACACTGCCGCTCGCGGTGCCGAGCCCGGCCGCCATGATGAGCAGCGCGATCGTGCCGCCGGGCATCAGCTTCGGGTCGAAGGCCTGCACGATGGCCATCAGGGCGGCCACCCCGAGCGCCGCGGAGGAGACCAGCGCCGGGTGCATACGGTCCGACAGCCAGCCGCCGATCGGCCGGAAGACGACCGTGACCAGGGCGAATCCGGCTGCCTTCGTACCGGCGTCGGTCGGCGAGAGCTCGTACCAGGTCTTCAGATACGTCGGCAGATAGACGCCGAACGCGACGATGCCGCCGAACCCGATCGCGTACAGCGCGGACAGCTCCCACGTGACGCGCAGCCGGCCCGCCTCGCCCAGCCGGTGGGCCAGGGTGTCGGTCGGCACCTGGCGGCCCGGACGGTCGTTGACCAGCACCGCCGCCAGTGCCGCGTACACCACGAGCGCCCCGGCGACCACGAGGAACGGCAGATTGTCCCCGTGCTCGGCGATCCGCGGGGTGAAGTACCCGGACAGGGCGACGCCGCCCATGCCCATGCCGAACACACCGAGGGCCAGGCCGCGTTCGGAGGGCGGGAACCACGAGTTGACCAGCGGGATCCCGATCGCGAACGTCGTGCCGCCCAGCCCCAGCAGGAAGCCCACGGCCAGCATCGCGCCGTAGGAGTCCTTCGCCGGGATCAGCAGCAGCACCGGCACGACCGTCAGCGCCGAGACCAGCGGGAACATCAGCCGCGCCCCGTACTTGTCGGTGAGCGCGCCCACCGGGATGCGGCCCAGCGAGCCCACCAGGACCGGCACGGCGACCAGCAGGGACTGCTGGAACGAGCTCAGGCCGAGCCGGTCCTTGTAGTCGGACGACATGGGCGCGATCAGATTCCAGGCCCAGAAGGTGAGCGTGAAACCGAGCGTGGCCATCACAAGGTTGCGGTAGGCGCCCGCGGCAGGTGCGGCCGCCTGATCGGGTGACTGTCTGACGGCGGTTTCCACACAGCCAGTCAAGGTCGGAAGCGGGGCGGGAGCCCGTCGGCCTGCTCCATCCGTGGCGGTGGGATCGGCCGCCGCGGACGGGTGGCCGCCGCCCGTTTCGCCGCATTTGTCCGGAAGCTGCGACAATCGCGGTATGGACCGTCTGGACAGGGAAATCCTCGGCGTTCTCCAGGAGGACGCACGGATCTCGTACCGCGATCTGGGAACGCGGGTCGGGCTCAGCGCCAACGCGGCGGCCGACCGGGTGCGCAGGCTGCGCCGGGACGGCGTCATCCGCGGCTTCACCGTGATCATCGACCCCGCCGCCGACACCCGCACCGGCCTCGTCGTCTTCATCGACGTGACCCTGCGGGTGGACACCACCAACGAGGTGTTCGAGCGAGCGGTCCTGACCCTGCCCGGCATCACCGAAGTGGTGCACGTGACGGGCGGGCACGACTATCTCGTACGGGCCACGGCGGCCGACACCGCCGCCCTGGACGGACTGCTGCGCCGGCTCAAGCGAGAGGCGGGCGTCGCCCACTCCAGCACCAGGGTCGCGCTCAGAGGGGCGCCTGCCACATGACGGTCGGCGCGCGCGAACCATCCGGTTCGCGCCCGTCGTCGGCGACCGTGAGCCGGACCGCCGCCCGGCCGTCGGGCAGTACGGCGCTCACGTCCACCTCCACCTCGATCGCCGACACCCCGGCCCGCCGGTGCGCGGCCGCCAGCGAACCGCGCAGGGCGGCGAGCAGCCGGCTGCCCACCTCGTCCCCCACCAGGGCGTCCACCGCCCCGCTGAAGTGCACCGACGGCTGGAAGCCGAGCACCGCGGCAGCGCCACCGGTCTCCCGCAGCACCTGACCGCGGAAGGTGGTGGGGGCCTCGGCGGGCGGCTGCTGAAGGGCGAAGATGGCCGTCCGGACCTCCTGGATCGTGGAATCCAGCTCGTCGACGGCCTTGCCGAGCAGCTCGTCCGTCTCCCCGGCACCGGCCCGGCGGCGGGTCGACTCCAGCATCATCTCGGTGGCGAACAGCCGCTGGACGACGAGATCGTGCAGATCGCGGGCGATCCGGTCCCGGTCCTCGTACACCGCGAGCTGCTCGCGGTCGTGCTGGGCGTCCGCCAGGACCAGGGCGAGGGCGGCCTGCGAGGCGAACTGCGACGCCAGCAGCCGGTCCACGTCCGTGTACGCGGGGGCGCCGCGCCGCCGGGGCAGGGCGAGGGTGCCGATGAGCCGCCCCCCGCTCTGCAGCGGCAGCATCATGCTGGGGCCGAACCGGGACCGTACCCGGGTGGTCATCCGCGGATCGGTGGCCGAGTCCTCGATGAAGACCGCCTCGCCGCCCAGCAGCTGGACCAGGACGGGGGAGCCGGGAGCGATCGCCGTGCCCACCAGCCCGGCCGGGTCCTCCAGTGTGGACGCGACGACGATCTCCATGCCGCCCTCCGCGGTCGGCTGGAGGATGACCCCGGCCGAGGCGTCGCTGAGGATCCTGGCCCGTTCGGCCACGGTCATCAGGGCGTCCGACGCGTTCTCGCCGGTCAGCAGGGTGTTGGTGACCGCGGCCGCGCCCTCGATCCAGCGCTCCCGCTGCCGGGTGGTCTCGTACAGCCGGGCATTGCCGATCGCGATACCGGCCTGCGCGGCGAGGATCCGCAGCAGCGCCGCATCGGCGTCGGTGAAGTGCCCGGTGTCCTTCTCGGCGAGGTAGATGTTCCCGAACACCTTGCGGTGGACCCGGATGGGGGTGCCGAGGAACGAGCGCATCGGGGGATGACCGGGAGGCACCCCGCAGGCGCGCGGGTCGGCGGTCAGGTCGTCGGAGCGCAGCGGCTGAGGCTCCTCGATGAGCGCGCCGAGCATGCCCGAGTGCCCGTCCGGGAAGGCGCCGACGGCCTCCTGCTCGGCCTCGCTCATCCCGGTGGTGAACAGCTCGCTGATCGTGCCGCGTCCGGGGTCCAGGACCCCCAGCGCTCCGTAACGGGCCCCGGTCAGGGCGGTGGCGGTGTCGATGATCTGCTGGAGGGTGGTCCGCAGTTCGAGGTCGGTGCCGACGCGCAGCACCGCCTCCAGCAGCATCGGCAGCCGCGGTGACTCGGGGACACCGCGGCTGGGCGCCACGTCCTGCGGTTCGTCGGTCATCCGCCGGTCCGTGCGGGACTCAGCCGGCGAGCGGGTCGAGGACCATGGGGCTGATCCTGCCGTCCAGCATGGCGCCGAGTCCGAGGACGGAGCAGACGTCGGGCCGCTCGGCGATGTGCACCGGCATGCCCGTCGCATCGCGCAGCATCTGGTCCAGGCCGGGCAGCAGCGCGCTGCCGCCGACCATCATGATCCCGCAGTCGGCGAGGTCGGCCACCAGATCGGGCGGGCAGTCCCGCAGGATCTTGCCCAGCCCGTCCAGGACCGCGGTCAGCGGGCGGTGGATCGCCTGCCGCACGGCCGCGGTGTCGACCTGAACCGAGCGGGCCAGACCGGTCGCCACGTCCCGGCCGTGGATCTCGGTCACGGAGGGTCCGTACGGGGTGAGCCCGTTGCCGCTGAGCGCCAGCTGGAGCGGGCGCACGGACTGGCTCGGCAGCATCAGCTCGTGGTACTGGCGCAGGTGCTGGATCACCGCGTGGTCGATCGCGTCACCGCCGACCGGGATGCGCACGGCGGTCACGATCGAGCCGAGCGAGAGCACCGCGATCTGCGTGGTCGCGGCCCCGCACACCATGATCATGGTGGCGGTCGGCTGCTCGACCGGCAGCCCGCAGCCGACGGCCGCCGCGATCAGGGTGTCGACGAGTTCGACCCGGCGGGCCCCGAGCCCGACCAGGGTCTCCACGGCGGCCCGCTGCGCCAGCGGGTCGCTCTCGTGCGGGATGCAGGCGGCGGCGCGCAGCCGCGGCTTGCGGCGCAGCTGGCGGCGGAGCTTCTCGCCGAGCAGATGGCGCAGCATGCGCTGGGCCATCTCGATGTCGACGACGGTTCCGCCGGAGACCGGGCGGGCCACCCGGATGTAGTCGGGGGTGCGGCCCGTCATCTGTTCGGCGAGCGCGCCGACGGCGATGAGCGAGCCGGTACGGGTGTTCACGGCGGCGACGCTCGGCTCGTCGACGACGAGCCCGAGCCCCTTGACGTACACCCGGGTCCGGGCGGCCCCGAGGTCGACGGCGACATGGCAACGGCGCAACTGCTCAAGGCTGACGGTCACGGCTGGTTCTCCCGAGAGCGCTGAGGGGGACCGACGGGCAGCCGGTTCTCTTCGAATCCTGCGCCGTTCGGGGGCTTCGTGCGCGCTGGGATACGCCGTAGGGGGGTACGGAGCTGACGGCTCGTCGGCCAATGGCTCAGGTGTCCGGCCGGCCGGGGAGCAGCCGCTGGAAAAGACCCCAGGTGAACTCGGCGACGTACGGCGCTCCGGTGGCCCCGTCGGTGATCGCGAGCGCCCAGCGGGTGGGTGCGCTGCCCTCCATCGGACGGGCCGGGGCGAAGGCCCGCGCCACCTCGTCGACGGTGCACGACCAGGGGCGCAGATCCCCGGCCGTGTGCAGTGCGGGGGCGGCCGCGCCGGGGGCCCGGACCAGCCACTCGTTCCACACCGCCCCGCCCGGCGCCACCATCACCTCGAACCGCAGGTCCGGCCAGAGCGGCACCGGCCACAGCAGCGCGTCGCACTCCAGGTCACCGATCGCGCGCCGCAGGGACGACTCGGGCTCGCCCAGCACCGAACGGTAGCGGCGCAGCGAGCCCCGTCCCCGGGGTGCCCGCACCATGGCCTGCCAGCGGCGGTTGGCCTCACGCATCTCGGCGAGCGTGGCGCTCAGTTCGTGCCGGGCGTCCTCGACGAGAGCGGGCTGGTGGTCGGCCATCCGGCGCAGCAGGACGAGCTGGAACTCGCGGGGGCCGAAAGGAGTGGCAGCGGTCATGGAATCAACGCTTCCACACAGGATCCTCACCTGAGCGGCTTTCTCTGTTGTCCGGCAGGCATCTAATCTGCGGGCCCCATGGATTATTGCCAGCCCTGTCGACGGCATCTCAACGGCGCCCTGGCCTGTGCCGGATGCGGAACCCCCGCGGAGGCGCTGAGCCCCTACGCCGCCCCCGCGCCCTTCGGTCACGAGCCGGACGCGCCGGACGAGAAGGCCGCGCCGCTTCCGCCCGGGGGCAGGCGCCGCCGGGGACACGAGGCTGCCCGGACGGGGCGCGCCGCGCAACGGGGGCGCACCGCTGACCGGCGGCGTGCGGCGCGCGACGAGCGGCCGCGCCGGGGTGGCAGGCGGGGCCGCAGCAGGCGGGGCCGCACGGCGCTGCTGGCACTGCTCGGGGTGGTCCTCGCGGCCGGGGCGCTGAGCCTGGCCGAGCTGGCGACCGAGCCGGACGGCGACGGCGGCGCCTCGGACTACGTACGCGATTCGACGTCCGTGACGACCGCGCCCGCCCCGGATCCGGAACGCAGTGACGCGGTCGAACCGCCGGGACCGGTGGACCGTCCCGCGGGCAGCCCCTCGACCGTCCCGGCCACCGGCACCCACCCCACGGGCGCCACCCCCACGGCCCGGGAGGCGGACGAGGCGCGTCCCGGAGGTGCGACCGCGACACGGGCGACCACCGCCCCGGCCTCGGGGCCGCCGACGGCGGCCCCGTCGGTGACCACCGGCGGCCCGTCGGAGCCGGGCGACGGCCCGTCGCCGTCCGCGACCCCGCAGCGGCCCACACCGACGCCCACCCCGACCCCCACGCCGTCGCCGGAGCCCTCGGACGACACCTGCTGGTTCCCGTGGTTCTGCTGAGGCTCCAGGGCGTGTCCGGGAGGTTTTGAGACGGGTCGGCGGCTCCGCGATTCTGCTGAGGTCCTACGGCAGGGCCGGCGGCTCCATGCCCAGCATCCGGCGCAGCAGATCACGCAGCACCGCGCGGTCCTCGCCCGAGAGGCCGGCCAGGGGTTCGCGGGCGAAGTCCAGCGAGTCGCGCAGCTCCCGGGCCGTGCGGGCGCCCTTCTCCGTGGGCGCGGCCAGCTTCACCCGCCGGTCGGCCGGGTCGGGGCGCCGCTCCACCAGGCCGCGCACCTCCAGCCGGTCGACTATGCCGGTCACGTTCGACGGCTCGCACTTCAGCTTCTGGGCGATCCGGCGCATGGGCAGCGGGTCCAGCGAGAGCAGCCCGAGGACCCGGGCCTGCGCGCCGGTGAGGCTGTGGGCGGCCGCTGCCTGCTCGTACTCCTCGTAGTAGCGCGCCACGACCGCGCCTATCAGCTCGACGACTTCGAGGGTCAGTGGGTCCGTACGAGTGGTGGCCATGGCACTCAGGATAGCCGGTTACTTGACAAGGTGAAATATCCAGGCGCATGGTTGTTTCACATCATGAAGCTTTTCTGCTCCGGCAGAACCGCTTTCCGCACCCCCTGGGGGCGCCCCGCCGATCATGACCGGGTCCGCAGCGCCTGGCCCGTCCGGCCCTGATCGACGAGACACCCCCTTGCGCATTGAGGAGACACCGAGCCCATGTCTGCAGCTCTTCCCACGTCCAGCCGTGAATGGCACCTCGTAGCCCGCCCGCACGGCTGGCCGAAGGCCGAGGACTTCGCACTGCGTGAGGCGCCGGTCACCGCTCCCGCCGAGGGCCGGATCCTCGTGCGCAACCTGCACTTCTCGGTCGATCCCTACATGCGCGGCAGGATGAATGACGTCAAGTCGTACACCCCGCCGTTCCAGCTGGACCACCCCATGGAGGGTGGCGCGGTCGGCGAGGTCATCGCGTCCAACGCCGAGGGCATCGCCGTCGGCGATCACGTCCTGCACGGTCTGGGCTGGCGCGAGTACGCCGACGTCCCGGCCAAGCACGCGGTGAAGGTCGACCCCTCCCTCGCCCCGCTCTCCGCCTACCTCGGCGTGCTCGGCATGACCGGGCTCACCGCCTACGCCGGCCTGTTCGACGTGGCCTCCTTCAAGGAGGGCGACGCGGTCTTCGTCTCCGGCGCCGCCGGTGCGGTCGGCAGCCAGGTCGGCCAGATGGCGAAGCTCAAGGGCGCCTCGCGGGTCATCGGCTCCGCCGGCTCCGACGAGAAGGTCAAGCTGCTCGTCGAGGAGTACGGCTTCGACGCCGCGTTCAACTACAAGAACGGCCCCGTCGCGGAGCAGCTGCGCGCGGCCGCCCCCGACGGCATCGACGTCTACTTCGACAACGTCGGCGGCGAGCACCTGGAGGCCGCGATCTCCTCGCTCAACGTGCACGGCCGCGCGACCATCTGCGGCATGATCGCCCAGTACAACGCGACCGAGCCGACCCCCGGCCCGCGCAACCTCGCCCTCGTCATCGGCAAGCGACTGCGGCTGCAGGGCATGCTCGTCGGCGATCACGCCGATCTCCAGGGGCAGTTCGTCCAGGAGGTGGCCGGCTGGCTGGCCTCCGGCGAGCTGAAGTACGGCGAGACCGTCGTCGAGGGCATCGAGAACGGCTTCGAGGCCTTCCTCGGTCTGCTCCGCGGCGAGAACACCGGAAAGATGATCGTCTCCCTCGGCTGAACCGCCCGTCGGGGCACCCGTTAGGCTCGCCCCAGGCCGTCGCGATCGTGGGCGCGAGTCGCGGCGCATCAGCAGGAGGAATCCTCAGGCATGACCATTCATGACATAGCCGTTGCGTACACCGCTGTCGCCACCGCGGAAAACGGCCGCGACGGCCGCGTCTCCTCGGACGACGGCAAGCTCGACGTCGTCGTCAACCCGCCGAAGGAAATGGGCGGCAGCGGCGCGGGCACCAACCCGGAGCAGCTCTTCGCGGCCGGCTACAGCGCCTGTTTCCAGGGCGCTCTGGGCGTCGTGGCCCGCCAGGAGAAGGCCGACATCACCGGCTCCACGGTGACCGCGGCTGTCTCCATCGGCAAGACCGAGGCCGGCGGCTTCGGTCTGGAGGTCGCGATCACCGCGACCATTCCGAACGTCGACACGGCGACCGCGCAGGCACTCATCGAGAAGGCGCACCAGGTGTGCCCCTACTCGAACGCCACGCGCGGCAACATCAAGGTGGCGCTCTCGGTCGTCTGACCGTCCGCACCGCTCGTACACAGCCGAGGGCCGCACCCCATGAGGGCGCGGCCCTCGGTTTTTCGATGTCCGGCGCCGGCGCCCCCGCCCGATACCTCCCGCCACGCACCCCTCGTTCGGTATCCCGCACGTTGTTCGGAATTCTTGCGTGACCCATTGACGCGGAAGCGCTTCGATTTTACGGTCCGTTCGCCCGCAACACCGAGCACAGCGAGGAAGCCATGACCCGCACCGCGCGCTTCACCCTCGACCCGGCGTTCACCGTCGGCTACGTCGACCCACGCCTCTTCGGCTCGTTCGTGGAGCACCTCGGCCGCTGCGTCTACGACGGCATATACGAGCCGGGCCATCCCTCGGCCGACGAGGCAGGTCTCCGTACCGACGTGCTGGAACTGATCCGCGAGCTCGGCGTCACCGTCATCCGCTACCCCGGCGGCAACTTCGTCTCCGGCTACCGCTGGGAGGACGGCGTCGGCCCCGCCGACCAGCGCCCGCGCCGCCTCGACCTCGCATGGCGCTCCACCGAGACGAACCGCTTCGGGCTCTCCGAATACATCGCCTTCTGTAGGAAGATCGGCCCGCAGGCCGAGCCGATGATGGCCGTCAACCTCGGCACCCGGGGCGTTCAGGAGGCCATCGAACTCCAGGAGTACGCCAACCACCCGGCCGGCACCGAACTCTCCGAGCGCCGCATCGCACACGGCGACAAGGACCCGTTCGGCATCAGGCTCTGGTGCCTGGGCAACGAGATGGACGGCCCCTGGCAGACCGGCCACAAGACCGCCGGGGAGTACGGCCGGATCGCCGCCGAGACCGCCCGCGCCATGCGGCAGATCGACCCCTCCGTCGAACTCGTCGCCTGCGGTTCGTCGAGCCGGTCCATGCCCACCTTCGCCGCCTGGGAGGCGACGGTCCTCGCCGAGACCTACGACCTCGTCGACTACGTCTCGCTGCACGCCTACTACGAGGAACTCGAGGGCGACCGCGACTCGTTCCTGGCCTCCGCCGTGGACATGGAGTCCTTCATCGAGGACGTCGTCGCCACGTGCGACCACATCGGGGCGAAGCTGAAGTCCACGAAGAGGATCAACCTCTCCTTCGACGAGTGGAACGTCTGGTACATGGCCCGCAGTCAGCAGGAGGCCGAGGAGAACCCCCTGGACTGGCCCGAGGCGCCGCGCCTGCTGGAGGACAACTACTCGGTCACCGACGCCGTCGTTTTCGGCACCCTCCTCATCGCCCTGCTGCGCCACGCCGACCGGGTGACCGTGGCGTGCCTGGCCCAGCTGGTCAACGTGATCGCCCCGATCCTGACCGAACCCGGCGGACCGGCCTGGCGGCAGACCACCTTCTTCCCGTTCGCCCAGGCCGCCCGGCACGGCCGCGGCCAGGTCCTCGACGTACGGGTGGACTCACCCACCTACGCGACGGCCAGGTACGGCGAGACGGACCTGCTGCACGCCACCGCCGTCCGCGACCCGGAGACAGGCGCGGTCACCGTCTTCGCGGTCAACCGCAGCCGGTCCGCGGCCCTCCCGCTCGAAGTCGCCCTGCACGGCCTGGACCTGACGACGGTCGCCGAGCACCAGGTCCTCGCCGACGCGGACCCGGACGCCCGCAACACCCTCGCCGACCCCGATCGGGTCGCCCCGCACCCGGCCGAGGGCACCGCGCTCGACGGCGGCGCCCTGCGGGCCACGCTGGAGCCGATGTCCTGGAACATGATCCGCCTGACCTGACCTGACCTGACCTGACCTGACCTGACCTGACCTGACCTGACCTGACCTGACCTGACCGCACCCGCCCCACGGGCAAAGGCCCCGCCCCACCCGGGCAAAGCCCCGCCCCGCGGGAAGAGCCCAGTCCCACCCGGGGAAAGCCCCGCCCCGCGAGAAAAAGCCCCGCCCCCGGATCCCGTTAGGCTGACGCCATGCGTGATCCAGGGGCGGGCTTCGGATATCTGATCAAGGGCCAGCGCTGGGTCGTCGGACACGGCAGATGGGTCGGCATCGGGCTGCTGCCCGGCCTGATCACCCTGTTCCTGTACGCGGGCGCGCTCATCGGCCTCGGTTACGGGGCCGACGACCTGGCGGACTGGGCGACCCCCTTCGCCGACGACTGGTCCTCTCCCTGGTCCGGCGCGCTGCGCACCACCCTGACCGTGCTGGTCTTCTGCCTCGGCCTCCTCCTGGCCGTGATCACGTTCACCGCCGTGACCCTGCTCGTCGGACAGCCCTTCTACGAGTCGCTCTCCGAGGAGGTCGACCGCGTCGAGGGCGGCACCGTCCCGAAGTCGGGGCTGCCGCTCTGGCGGGAGCTGTGGATCTCCGCCCGTGACAGCGTGCGCATCCTGGCGAGGGTCGCGCTGTACGCGGTCATCCTCTTCGCCCTCGGCTTCGTGCCGGTCGCCGGCCAGACCGTCGTCCCGCTCATCGGCTTCTGCGTCACCGGCTACTTCCTGGCCGAGGAACTCACCGCCGTCGCGCTCCAGCGCCGCGGCATGGCACTCAAGGACCGGCTCGTCCTGCTGCGCGGCCGCCGCCTGCTGATCCTCGGCTTCGGCGTACCGCTGGGTCTCGCCTTCCTGGTCCCGTTCGTCGCGGTGTTCCTGATGCCGGGGGCCGTCGCGGGGGCGACCCTGCTGGCGCGCGAACTGGTGGGGGACGGCGGCGAATCGGACGGCGGTGAACCGGACGACGGGAAGAACCCGGAAACGGTACCCTCCCCGTTGCCGCACGGCCTCGACCAGGACTGAGAAGCGGGAGCCAGGGACCCATGACCGAGATATTCGCCGTTGCCGTCATCACCGTCCTCGCGGTCATCAGCCCGGGGGCCGACTTCGCGATGGTCGTCCGCAACAGCTATCTCTACGGCCGGACGACCGGGCTGCTCGCGGCCGCCGGAGTCGCCGCGGGCGTCCTCGTCCACGTCACGTACACCATGCTCGGCGTCGGGCTGCTGATCGCGTCCTCGACCGCACTGTTCACCGCGATCAAGCTGGCGGGCGCCGGGTACCTCGTCTACATCGGGCTGCGGACGTTCTTCGCCCGCAACGACCTGGACGTCGACCTGGAGACGAAGTCCGGCCTGAGCCCGTGGGGAGCCCTGCGCACCGGCTTTCTCACCAATGCGCTGAACCCCAAGACCACCCTCTTCGTCGTGTCGACCTTCACCCAGGTCGTCGGGCCCGGAACCGGTCTGTGGCGGCAGGCCGGTTACGGGCTCTTCATGTCCTTCGCCCATTTCGGCTGGTTCTCCCTGGTCGCGCTGTTCTTCTCGCACGCCCATCTGCGCACCGCGATGCTGCGGTGGCAGAAGGTCCTCAACCGGGGGATCGGCTCGGTGCTCGTCGGACTCGGCGTCACCCTGGGTCTCGCCCGCTGAGCCCCGCCGGGGCTCAGCTCGCGTGTACTTCCAGCGCCGAGCGGACCGCCGACTCCAGCGCGCCCTCGATCCAGGCGGGCTTGACCGAGGTGTGGCAGCCCGCGAAGTGCAACGGCCCCTCGACCGAACGCACATCGGCGAGGAGTTCGGTGTGCTGGCCGGGCAGCAGAACGGATGCCTCGCCGTACGCGTACGGGTCGCGCATCCACGACTGGGTGGCGCCGGCCCCCGTGTAGAAGACCTCGACGCGCTGCCCGTACACGTCCTGCACCCCGCCCAGGGCGTGCGGGTAGCGCTCGTCGTCGTCCAGCGAGTCCCACTTCAGGGCGTCGTCGGCCCAGCTGTACGAGGCGAGCAGAACACCGCCCTTGCTCCCGTCGACGGGGTGGGAGGGCTGGAACATGAAGCGGTTGGCGTTGTCGGTGATGGACCCGCCGCCGATGACGTGCGCCGCCTCGGGCTGGTTGCGGGCGGTCGCGCGGTACGCCGCGTAGTGCACGCGCTGGTTGGGCGGGATGTGTCCGGACGGTACGGAGGGGTGCGCGCCCAGCAGCAAACCGTCGGCCGGCGCCTTGCCGAGCCGGTACTCGTCGTAGAGCCCCGGCCGGATCTTCTCCAGCTCCTCCTTCCAGTGCTTCTCCTCGAACTCCCACCAGCGCAGGCTGAATTCGAGCAGCACCTTGGTGGCCACGTCGTAGTGGATCTCGGTGATCGCGCGCCGCTTGCCGTACGAGAGCGCGGGGGCGACGGGGATGTGGCGCAGTCCGGAGAACGGCACGGTGACGATCGCCCGGTCGCCCTTGAACGTCTCCCGCACGATGGTGCCGTCCCGGCCCTCGGACACCGTCTCGACCCGGACCCCGGCGTCGCCGTGGCTGATCCTGGCCGCCCGGCGGTCCAGCCGCACCAGGTCCTTGACCTCTTCGTACATCGCGTCGGCCAGGGTCGCCGTGCCGTCGGGCAGTTCGTAGAACGCGGTGTCCGGGCTGATCAGGGAAGCCCCGATGAAGCTGTGCACAAAGGCGAGATGGAGCCGCGAGGTGAGGTTCTCGACGGTGCCGATGAGGTCGATCGTGCGCTCGTCGAGCTTGGCCGCCTCGGTCAGGAAGCGGAACATCGACCAGTGGCCGTAGTTCTGGATCACCCGGGCCCAGCCCTTGACGAGCTCCGAGCCCTCCTTGCCCTCGAACTCCTTGCGTACGGGGGCGAAGGCCTCCCGCACGATGGTCGAGGCGGTCTTGTCCTCGAACTCCGCGGGGACCCCGAAGGAGCGGTTGACCGCCTGCGGCTTCTTCGCGTAGTCCGCCTTGCGGACCCGGACGCCGTTGACGTGGATCCAGGTGTGGTTGACGGGCTGTCCCGCGGCATCGACGTCGACGAGGTAGAAACGGCGGCGCTTCAGCTCGAAGCTGTCCATGAGCCCGGTGACGAGGGGGTGGCTGTCGGGGATCCGCATCGCGCCGGCCTCGGCGTACTGCTTAGGGTCGGCGAACGGGGACTTCGCGTTCTCGTGGCCGCCCGTGCGGAAGGTCTTGATCCGGCCGCCCACCCGGTTGCCGTTGGCCTCGATCACGGTGACGGTGTGCCCGGCGTCGCGGAGCAGCCGGGCGGCGGCGAGTCCGGCCGGGCCCGCGCCGATGATCAGCACCTTCTTGGGGCCCTTGGCGCTGCGCGGCAGGCCCTTGGAGAGCAGGACGTCACGGTAGTGCGGCACCAGCGACTCGTCCTGCTCGTCGCGTACGAGGATGGCGCGGGCCACCGTCAGGCAGGCGTTCCAGTCGGAGCCGGGGGCCGCGGCGAGCGAGCCGGGCGGAGCCGCTTGCGCGGAGGGCGCGGAAGTCACGGCGGTCGTGGCGAGGGCGGCGGCACCTGCGGCGGCGCCCGCGATCATGGTGCGCCTGGAGGGCAGACCGGAAGTCGGTCCGGTGGGCTTGGAAGTCATACGGCCACATTGGGGGGCGCGAAAAGGGGCGCATTGCGCGGACGCGCGTAGACGACCCCGGAATCACTCGCAGGTGCCGCTTAACGATCTTGTATTATCGGCGTTGGCCCAGGTCAGGTAGGGCGCGGCCCGGGTTGGGCTCGGAGTGCGCGAGAGCCCCGGAGAGGGTCTGGACACCGCTCCGGGGCTCCCCGCTCACCGCCATGTCAGCGCATCAGCACATCAGCACATCAGCGCGTCAGCGCGTTGAAAAGCCGTACACCGTCGTCGACACGTACTCCTCGCCGGGCCGCAGCACCGTGCTCGGGAACTCCGGCCGGTTCGGCGAGTCGGGGAAGTGCTGGGTCTCCAGGGCGATCCCGGCGCACGGCCCGAACGGGCGGCCGTCGAAGTGGTCCGCCGTGTAGAGCTGCAGCCCCGGTTCCGTCGTCGTCACGGTGACGACGCGGCCCGACACCTCGTCGTACAACTCGGCCACCGGACCCGCCACGTCCTGGTCCAGCACGAAGTTGGTGTCGTACTCCTTGGTGACCGGCCGCGGCTCCCGGAAGTCGAACCGGGTCCCCTCCACCGGCAGGAACTCGCCCGTCGGCAGCGACTCCGCGTCGGACGGAGTGATCTCCCCGGCCGCGATCCGCAGCCGCTGGCCCAGCGCGACGCCGCTGTCCGCGCCCGCCAGGTTCCAGTACGTGTGGTTGGTCAGGTTCAGGACGGTCGGCGCGTCCGTCGTGGCCCGGTACGCGATGTGCAGCGCCCCGTCCTCGTCCAGGGTGTAGGCCACCGAGAGCTCCAGACGGCCCGGGAAGCCCTCCTCGCCGTCCGCCGAGACCAGGGAGAGTTCCAGACCGCCGGCGGTCTCCCGGGCGTTCCACGCGCGCTTGTCGAAGCCGCGGGCCCCGCCGTGCACATGGTTGCGGCCCTCGTTGCGCGTGAGGTGGTACGTCCGCCCGTCGAGGTCGAACGCCGCCCCGCCGATCCGGTTCGCGTACCGCCCGACCAGAGCGCCGAAATAGGGACCGGTGTACTTCTGGTAGGAGGCGAGATCCGGCAGCCCGAGCGCGATCCCGGCCGACACGCCGTCCCGGTCCGGCACCTCGACCGACTGCACGATGGCCCCGTACGTCAGGACGCGCACCCGCGTGCCGCTGCGTTCCAGCGTCCAGCGGTGCACGGCGGTGCCGTCCGCGAGGGTGCCGAAGTGTTCCGTACTCATCACCGTGTTCGAACCCGTGTCCATGATCGCCGACTTTACGCGGGCGGCCGGGCCGCCGTGACGTTGCGGTACGCGATCTCGGCCAGCCGCGCCTGCCCGTTGCGGCCGGGATGGAACCAGTCCCACTGGCTGAGCTGCTTGCCGGTGAACCGGTAGTCGAACACCGCCCCGCCGTCGTACCGGCAGCGCGGATCCTTCGCGCACACGTCGCGCAGCACCCCGTTGTACGCCACGACGCGCTTCTGCACCGCGGCGCGCCGGGCCACCGCCGAGGCGCTCATGTCGTCCGCGTCGCTCAGCATCGACCTGCAGATCCCCAGCTTCCAGATCTGCTTGCCCAGCGGGTTGCCGCGCCCCGTCGACCAGAGCCGCTTCAGGTCCGGCACGCTCGACACGTACACCTGCGCCTTCGGTGCCGCGCCGCGCAGCTGACGCATCGACGCCTCGAACGACGCGCGGAAGTCGGCCACCGGAGTCATGACCCGCGCCGAGTCCCGGCAGGCGTCATTGGCGCCGATCATCACGGTCACCAGGTCGGGGTCCTCCTTCGCGGCCAGCGCCATCTGTTCCGGCAACTGGGCGATCCTGGCCCCCGTCTCGGCGTGGTTCCAGCTGCGTGCGGCCGCGCCCGAGGCGCCGAGCAGCCGCACCGCGAGACTGCGCACGGCGCTGTCCGTGCCGGTCGACCACGACACCTCGGGGCAGTCGGCCAGCGCCGAACAGGCGTCGAAACCACGGGTGATGGAGTCCCCGACCGCGGCGACCGAGCCGGGGCTGCGGTCCCAGACCGGCCCGGCGGCGGCCGACGGCCGGCGCTCCGAGGCGGCCGCGCCCTTCGCCGTCCCGTCGGGCCCGGAGTCGCAGCCGGTCAGCGCGGCCGTGCCGAGGAACGACAGTGCGGCCAGCGCGGCCAGTGCGGTGCGCGAGCGATGGCGTACGGACCGATCCGGCATTCCCTGGTCCCCTCCTGTACATGCCTCCGGCACACCCTCGTGGCACCGGTCGGCGGGCCCGCGCGCCCTGCCGGGTGAATGCTGAGCGAATCATGGGCCCGGGACCGACGGTACGTCACACCTCGGACGCCGCAGCGCGGTAGCTTTTCCACGTCGAACCAGTGGCTCCTTCGCTCACCCGGCTCCACTCGGGTGGCTTCCGAACATCACATCACGTTACATACTGCCCCTTTTCCGGAGACAGGCCCCCGATGTTGTTTACTGACGACAACCTCGGGAACCGGCCGAGAAGAGGCGGTACGGGCGCGAGGCCGCTGGGGAAGGCGAACCTCGTCCCACACTGGAGGTCCCGGTGACGACACGTGGAGTTCTGTACGTTCACTCCGCACCGCGCGCGCTCTGCCCACACGTCGAATGGGCGGTGGGGGGTGTCCTCGGTGTGCGGGTCCAGCTCGACTGGATCAGACAGCCGGCCGCGCCCGGCACCTGGCGGTCCGAATTCTCCTGGCAGGCCAGTCCGGGCACGGCGTCCAAGCTCGCCTCCGCGCTGCGCGGCTGGGATCTGCTGCGCTTCGAGGTGACGGCGGAGCCGTCGCCGACCGCGGAGGGCGAGCGCTACAGCTCCACCCCAGGACTCGGCATCTTCCACGCCGTCACCGGCATGCACGGCGACATCCTGGTCCCCGAGGACCGGCTGCGGGCCGCGCTGGCACGGTCGGTGCGCGGGGAGACGGACCTGGAGGCGGAGATCGCCAAGCTCCTGGGCAAGCCGTGGGACGACGAACTGGAGTCCTTCCGCCACGCGGGCGAGGGCGCACCGGTCCGCTGGCTCCACCAGGTGGTGTGACCGGGTTAGGCGCTCCGCCCCGCGCCTCAATCGCCGGCGGGGCTCCGGCGCAAGGCCCAACCGGGGCGCTGCCCCGCACCCCGCTCCTCAATCGCCGGAGGGGCTGGTTTCTGGGCGGGGCTGGTTTGGTTGCTCCCGCCGGTGGTCGTCTTCAAGCGGCGATCAGGCCAAATCGAGCCTCTCCGGCGATTGAGGAGCGGGGGTGCGGGGGCAGCGCCCCCGGAAAGGCCCGCGCCACGCGTGAAGCCCGCCTCCCCTCACCGGGGAAGCGGGCTTCACGCGTACGGCGGGAAAAAGGTCACACGCTGCGGAACGCCAGCACCACGTTGTGGCCGCCGAAACCGAACGAGTTGTTGATCGCCGCGATCGGCCCCTCCGGCAGCGGACGCGGCGTGTCGCGCACGATGTCCGCCTCCACCGCGTCGTCGAGGTGCTCGATGTTGATGGTCGGCGGAGCCATGCGGTGGTGCAGTGCCAGCACCGTCGCCACGGTCTCGATGCCGCCCGCGCCACCGAGCAGGTGGCCCGTCATCGACTTCGTCGCGGAGATCGCGACATGGTCGAGGTCGTCGCCCAGGATCTTGCGCAGGGCCTTCAGCTCCGCGACATCGCCCTGCGGGGTGGACGTCGCGTGCGCGTTCAGGTGCACGACCTCGGACGGCTTGAGGTCCGTCTGGTCCAGCAGGTTCTGCATCGCGGCGGCGATACCGCGGCCGGTCGGCTCGGGCTGGGCGATGTGGTGGGCGTCCGCGGACAGCCCCTGGCCCAGCACCTCGCAGTAGACCCGGGCACCGCGCGCGGCGGCGTGCTCCGCGGACTCCAGGACGACGACGCCGGCGCCCTCACCGAGGACGAAGCCGTCCCGGCCGGTGTCGTACGGACGCGAGGCCTTCTCGGGCTCGTCGTTGCTCTTGGACATCGCCATCATGTTGGCGAACGCGGCGATCGGCAGCGGGTGGATCGCCGCCTCTGTGCCACCGGCGAGGACCACATCGGCACGGCCGGTGCGGATCATCTCGACGGCGTACCCGATCGCCTCGGCACCCGACGCACACGCGGAGACCGGGGTGTGGACGCCCGCCTGGGCGTTCACCTCGATACCGACGTTGGCGGCCGGGCCGTTGGGCATGAGCATGGGCACGGTGTGCGGGGAGACGCGGCGTACGCCCTTCTCCTTCAGCACGTCGTACTGGTCGAGCAGAGTGATCACGCCGCCGATGCCGGAGGCGATGACCGAACCCAGCCGCTCGGGCCGGATCTTCTCGTCCTCACCGGCGGGGCCGGTGAACCCCGCGTCCGCCCACGCCTCACGGGCCGCGATCAGCGCGAACTGCGCCGAGCGGTCCAGCTTGCGGGCGAGCGGACGGGGCAGGACGTCTCCCGGGTCGACGGCCGCGAGGGCCGCGATCCGGACAGGCAGCTCGGCGAAACGTTCGCCCTCGAGAGGCTTGACGCCGGAACGGCCGGCCATCAGACCTTCCCAGGTCGATGCGGAATCGCCACCCAGCGGAGTGGTTGCGCCGATACCGGTGACGACCACGGTGCGATTGGTCGAGTTCACTGGAAAATCTTCTCCACGTGTAGAGGGTCGTGAATCAGCGGCGCCACCGCCGGGTGGCGACACACGAACCGGCTGGATCAGGCCTGGTGCTTGAGGATGTAGTCGGCAGCGTCGCCGACCGTCTTGAGGTTCTTGACGTCCTCGTCGGGGATCTTGACGTCGAAGCGCTCCTCGGCGGCGACGACGACCTCGACCATGGACAGCGAGTCGACGTCCAGGTCGTCGGTGAAGGACTTGTCCAGCTGGACGTCCTCGACCGGGATACCGGCGATCTCGTTGACGATCTCGGCGAGACCGGTGACGATCTCTTCCTGAGTGGCGGCCATGTTGGCGCTCCTTCGGTGTGTATCTGCTGGGTTCGGGTGTCCGGGCGGAAAGGCCCGGTGTGCCTAGGGGAGGGTAACGACCGTCGCGGCGTAGACGAGACCCGCCCCGAAGCCGATGACGAGCGCGGTGTCGCCGCTCTTCGCCTGACCGGTCGCCAGGAGCCGCTCCATAGCGAGCGGGATCGAGGCGGCGGAGGTGTTGCCGGTGGTCTCCACGTCACGGGCGACCGTGACGTGTTCCGGCAGCTTCAGGGTCTTCACCATCGAGTCGATGATCCGCATGTTGGCCTGGTGCGGAATGAAGACGTCCAGGTCTTCCGGGGCGATCCCGGCCGCGTCCAGCGCCTGCTGGGCGACCTTCGCCATCTCGAAGACGGCCCAGCGGAAGACCGCCTGGCCCTCCTGCGTGATGGCCGGGAACTTCTCCGGACGCTCGGCGTGGAAGGTGTCCCACGCCACGGTCTGCTTGATCGTCTCGGACTTGTCGCCCTCGGAGCCCCAGACCGTCGGGCCTATGGCGGGCACCTTGGACGGGCCCACGATGACGGCACCGGCGCCGTCGCCGAACAGGAACGCCGTCGCGCGGTCGCTCAGGTCGGTGAGGTCGCTCAGCCGCTCCACACCGATGACGAGCACGTACTGAGCCGAGCCCTCGACGATCATGCCCTTGGCGAGGGTCAGGCCGTAGCCGAAGCCCGCGCAGCCGGCCGAGATGTCGAAGGCGGCGGGCTTGCCCGCGCCGACCTTGTGGGCGATCTCGGTCGCGATGGCCGGGGTCTGCTTGAAGTGCGAGACGGTCGAGACGATGACCGCGCCGATCTGCTCCGGGGTGATCCCGGCGTCGGCGATGGCCTTTCCGGACGCCTCGACGGACATCGCGGCCACGGTCTCCTGGTCGGAGGCCCAGTGGCGGGTGGCGATACCGGACCGGGAGCGGATCCACTCGTCGGACGAGTCGATCGTCTCGAGGATCACCTCGTTGGGCACGACACGGGTCGGGCGGTAGCCGCCGACACCCATGATCCGTGCGTACGGGGCGCCCTGGCTGGGCTTGATCTTCGACATGCTCTCGGGCTCCTTAGGCGCCCGCGTGCTCAGCGATGAGCGCGCGGGCCGCGTCGAGGTCGTCGGGGGTCTTGAGCGCGAGGGTCTGCACGCCGGGCAGCGCACGCTTGGCCAGACCGGTGAGCGTGCCGCCGGGGCAGGCCTCGATGAGCGCCGTGACGCCCAGCTCCTTGAACGTCTCCATGCACAGGTCCCAGCGCACCGGGTTGGCGACCTGGCCGACCAGCCGGGAGATGACCTCCGCGCCGGTGGCGACGGTCTTCCCGTCGGCGTTGGAGACATATGTCACGGTCGGATCGGAGACCTCGAGCGCCGTCGCGGCCTCGCGCAGCCGCTCGACCGCGGGAGCCATGTGGTGCGTGTGGAACGCGCCGGCGACCTTGAGCGGGACCACGCGGCGCACGCCCTCGGGCTTGTCCTCGGTGAGTGCGGCGATCTGCGCGGCGGTGCCGGCGGCGACGATCTGGCCGCCCCCGTTGACGTTCGCCGGGGTCAGGCCGAGCCGCTCCAGGTGCGGGACGGTGACCTCGGGGTCACCGCCGAGCAGCGCCGCCATGCCGGTCTCCGTGACCGCCGCCGCCTCGGCCATGCCGAGCCCGCGGGTACGTACGAAGCGGAGTGCCGCCTCATCGCCGATGACTCCGGCGAGAGCGGCTGCGGTGATTTCACCAACGCTGTGACCTGCGACGACACCCGGCGACGCGTCGAGCGCGGCGGCGGACAACAGACCGGCGGCGACCAGCAGCGGCTGGGCCACCGCGGTGTCGCGGATCTCCTCCGCGTCAGCCTTGGTGCCGTAGTGGGCAAGGTCCAGCCCGATGGCGTCGGACCAGGCCGCGATGCGGTCGGAGGCACCGGGGAGGTCGAGCCAGGGAGTCAGGAAGCCGGGCGTCTGAGCGCCTTGGCCGGGAGCGACGAGTACGAGCACCCTCACACTCTCTCTTGTGAACGGCCCTGAACGCCCGTGGGGACAGGGACGAAGAACCGTATGGGGAATTGTTGATGTCCGACAAAAGTCTAGGACTGGGGATCTCTGTCGGCCAGGCGCCCCAGGATCAGGGCGATTCGCAGAGTGAACGCCGACCGGACATCGGAGGGCGACCATCCGGTGACGTCTGTCACACGTCGAAGCCGGTAGCGCACGGTGTTGGGATGGACGAAGAGCATCCGGGCCGCACCCTCGAGACTGCTCGCCTGTTCGAGATACACACTCAGCGTCTCCAGGAGGGCGGAGCCCGCTTCTTCGAGCGGTCTGTAGATCTCCTCCACCAGCTGATCCCGTGCGGCCGGGTCGCCCGCCATCGCGCGCTCCGGCAGCAGATCGTCCGCGAGGACCGGCCGCGGGGCGTCCTGCCAGGCGCTGCACGCCTTCAGCCCGGCGGCGGCCGCCTGTGCGGAACGGGTCGCCGCCAGCAGGTCCGGCACCACGGGACCGGCGACGACCGGACCCGCCGCGTACGGGCCGATCAGCGCCTTCGCGACCTGGAGCGGATTGTCGCTGCCGCCCGCGATGACGACCAGACGGTTGCCGAGCACCCCGGTCAGCACCTGGAGCTTGGCGTGCCGGGCGGCCCGGCGGATCGCCTCCACGGTCAGCTCGCTGTCGCCGTCGGGGGCCGTACCGAGCAGCACGCAGACGTGCTCGGGGGAGTTCCAGCCGAGCGCGGCGGCCCGGGACACGGCGCCCTCGTCGGCCTCGCCGGACAGCACCGCGTTCACCACGAGGGATTCGAGGCGGGCGTCCCACGCGCCGCGGGCCTCGGCGGCCTGCGCGTACACCTGGGCGGTCGCGAAGGCGATCTCCCGCGCGTAGACGAGCAGCGCCTCGCGCAGCACGGACTCGTCGCCGGGCGCGGCGACTTCGTCGATCGCGGCCTCCATGACCTCGATCGTCGTCCGCACCATCTCGACGGTCTGCCGCAGCGTGATCGCCCGGGTCAGCTCGCGCGGAGCCGTACCGAAGACATCGGTGGAGATGGCCTGCGGGGTCTCCGGATGCCGGAACCACTCGGTGAACGCGGCGATACCGGCCTGGGCCACCAGGCCGATCCAGGACCGGTTCTCCGGGGGCATCGCCCGGTACCACGGCAGCGACTCGTCCATGCGGGCGATCGCGTTCGCGGCCAGCCGGCCGGAGGACTGCTCCAGTCGCTTCAGGGTCGCGGCATGGAGATGGGCGTCGTTCGCAGCGGGCTGCTCAGGATCGGGTCGGGGCACGGACACAAGACTGCCCTATCCGGACGGGTGCCCGAAGGGGCGGGGCCGGTGGCGGGTCGTACCGTCGGGTAGCGGACCCTTCGGGCCCCCGGGCGGGCTACCGTGGACGGGTGATTTCCGTACGTCGCTCCGGCGACCGCTTCAGGGGTGGGGACGCGGCGGCCGGCATCGAGTCCCGGCACTCCTTCTCCTTCGGCACGTTCTACGACCCCGACAACCTCCGCTTCGGCCCGGTCCTGGCCTGCAACGAGGAGCGCCTCGCGCCCGGCGCCGGTTTCGAGGAGCACCCGCACAGCCACACCGAGATCGTCACCTGGGTCGTGGAGGGCGAGCTGACCCACCGCGACTCGGCCGGTCACGCCACCGTCGTGCGGCCCGGGGACGTCCAGCACCTCAGCGCCGCCTCCGGCGTCCGGCACATCGAACGCAACGACGGGGAAAGGGCCCTGACGTTCCTTCAGATGTGGATCGCCCCCCTGGACCCGGGCGGCGAACCCGCGTACACGACCGTCCCCGGCATCGCCGACTCCACCCCGTACGCCCTCCCGGAAGCCGGTGCGATGCTCCATGTGCGCCGGCTGGGGGAGGGGGAGCGCACAGCGGTGCCGGACGCGCCGAAGGTGTACGTGCACGTGGTGGCCGGAGACCTGCGGATCGGCGACGAGGAACTGGCGGCGGGCGACTCGGCCCGGATCGAGGGCGAGGAGGGCCTGGAGCTGGTCGCGGGCGGGGCGGCCGAGGCGCTGATGTGGGAGCTGCCCGCTTAGGAGTCCCGGCGCCACATCGACCACATCGGCGGCCCGGACCGGAACGTCATCTCCTCCTGCACGGCGAAACCGTGCCGCTCGTAGAACGTCAGATTGCGCCGGTTGCTCGACTCCAGGAACACCGGCTTCCCGTCCGCGTCGGCCTGCTCCAGCAGCCCGCCCAGCACCTGCGAGCCGCGCCCCGTGCCGCGCGCGTCGGCGTGGGTGCCGATGTACTCGACGTACCAGTGCGCCGGATCCGCCGGATGGCGGTGCTCCAGTGCGAGCAACCGCATCCCGGTCCTGGGCAGTTGGGTCCGCGCCGCCCGTAGCAGCGTGCCCGCGTTGCGCAGCAGGTAGCTCGCCGGGAGCTTCCACTGTCCGGGCTCCGCCCACACCGCCGCCACCGTACGGTCCGGATCGGTCCACACCCGGCCCGCCGGGACCTGCTGCGCCAGATGCGCGGTGAACAGGAGCCGCAGCCTGCGGTCCCGGTCGTGCGGCATCAGCCAGGACCAGACGGGGTCCTCGGCGTAGGCGCTGGCGAGGACGGCGGCGAGCGCCGGGACGTCGGAGGCGGCGGCGCGGACTATGTCGGTCATGGCCGGGGAGATTATCGGTACTCCGCGATCTCCGGCCAGGGGGATGGCAAGACCGGCCGACCGGCCAACCGGGCGCGAGTTTCGGCAATCACCGCACAGGATCTCGACCCGGCACCGGGGGCCGTGGAAATCTTCCGGTGCCTCAGGAATACGTCCATGGTTCGCCCGCCGTTCGCTCCGGCGGCCTACTTTTCGCAGGCACGCGCCGACGGTTCGTCCCCCTGAATCACTCTCCCCCAGAGGTCCCCCTGATGACTCTCCACACCAGTCAATTCCGTATCACCAGGCGCCGGATGCTCCGGACGGCCGCCGTCGCCCTCGGCGCGATCGCCGCCGGCCCGGTCGCGGAAGCGGTCGGCGGGGCGCAGGCCGGTGCGGCCGAGTACGTCCTGCCCGAGGGCTTCAACGGTGACATCTCCGATCTGAAGCACGTGGTGATCCTGATGCAGGAGAACCGGTCCTTCGACCACTACCTCGGCCAGCTGCCCGGTGTGCGCGGACACGACGACAAGCAGGTCCTGAGGTTCCAGGACGGCACCGACGTCTTCCAGCAGCGCGACGCCACCGGCGCCATCGTGACGCCCGCACCGTCGACCGCCACCTGGAGCGACAAGCACAACTTCTACGGTGCCAACGGCGGGCGGTGGGACACCTGGGTGAAGGACAAGGGCGACCACTGCATGTGGTACTACACGCCCGACTACATGCCCTGGATGTACTCGCTCGCCTCCCAGTACACCGTCTGCGACATGAACTTCTGCTCGATGCACGGGCCGACCATCCCCAACCGCTACTACCTGATGACCGGTTCGGGGGGCGGCGAGACCACCAACGCCAAGCAGAACGACTACAGCCGCAGCTGGACCACGGTCCCCGAGCAGCTCCAGCAGGCCGGCATCGACTGGCGGGTCTACTCCGACAACAGCGGCAACGGTGTCGGCGGCAGCCTCCAGAACGGTTTCGTCGGCGAGTACGGCTGCAACGTCACCAACAGTTTCGCCTCCTTCGACCCCCGCACGGCGGACGAGGCCGACCTCGCACCGGGCACCGGCAAGATCTGGAAGGCCAACTCCTTCGTCTACGAGGGCGCCACCACGCCCGACGACGACTCGGAGGCGAACCTCGACGCGGTGCTCCGCGACCTGATCGCGGCCTGTGAGCCGGGGGCGGAGCACCCTCTCCCCGAGGTCTCCTGGGTGGTGATGCCCGCCGCGTGGAGCGAGCACCCGGGCTTCGACACGGTGCACGGCGAGCGCTACATGAACAAGGTCCTCAAGACGCTCCAGAGCAACGAGGACATCTGGAACCACACCCTCGTGATCATCACCTACGACGAGAACGACGGGAAGTTCGACCACGTACTGCCCCCGCGCCCGGAGGCGGGCACACCCGGTGAGTTCTCCGGCACCACTCCGTACGGGTTCGGCCCCCGGGTCCCGATGCTGCTGGTCTCGCCGTGGACACGGGGCGGCCATGTCGCGTCGGAGGTCTTCGACCACACCTCGACGGTGAAGTTCCTGGAGACCTGGGCCTCCTTCCTGGGCAAGCCGTTCACCTGCCCGAACATCACCGAATGGCGCCGCTCCATCGCCGGCGACCTGACCAGCGCGATCGACTTCGCGCACCCGCGGCCGGGTCCGGTCGTCATCGCCGACCCGGTCACCGGGACCCCGCCGGAGCTGCCGGAGGACGGGATGAGGCCGCGCGGCCTGTCCTTCCACCCGCACGCCACCTTCACCGAGGACCGCTCCGCCGGCACGGTGACCGCCTCCATGACGCTGGCCGGCGGCCCGGAGGGCAAGGCGGTGAGCCTCCAGGTCTTCCCCGACCGGTACCTGGCCTTCGACAACACGCCGTACACGGTGACGGAGGCGGCCCCGCGTTCGTACACCTGGGACACCAACGCGACCGACGGCAAGTACGCCTTCTCCGTCTACGGCCCCGACGGCTTCCTGCGCTCCTTCGCCGGACAGGTGATCCCCGAGAGCGAAAGCAGAAAGCACATCGGCATCCCGCGCGTCGAGGCCGAGCTGGTCCGGGGCCGGCACGGCGTGGTCAGGCTGAGGCTGCGCAACGACGGCAGGCACCCCGTCCGTTACACCCTGACGGCCAACGACTACCGCGGCGGCACCCGGAAGCACACCGTCCCCGGCGGTGCCTCCACCGTCGTGTACTGGCCCACCGAGCACGGCTACTACGACGTGGTGCTCACCGCCGACACCGGAACCGGCTGGACCCAGCGGTACGCGGGGCGGGTGGCGACGGTCTGACGGCGGCGGTGACGGACCGCTGACCTGAGCGGCGGGTTCCCGGCCCCACCACAGGGCCGGGAACCCTCACAGCCCTAGCCGGCGAACTGCGGATCCTGCTTCTGGTTGTAGATCTCCTTGCCGGACGCGTCGAAGGCGTGGACGTAGGGGTTCGGGCCCGCATGGTTCGGGTCGAGGCCGGACGCGCCGGGGGAGAGAGCCGCCGCGTAGACGAACGCGCCGCCCGCCATGACCGCCGGGTACTGCTTCGGGTCGTCGCCGTAACTGATGGTGATCTTGGCGACGTTGGACGCGTGGTGCCCGGCGCCCAGCATGAGGAACTGCTTCTTGCCGACGGGCGCGCCGAGGGAGTCGAAGTACGCGATGGTGCGTCCGGTGCCCCACAGGCGGTTGTTGATGAACGTGGGCGGGGAGTCCGGGCTGTTGCCCTTGTCGCCCTTCGACTCGCACTGCACGTACTGGCCGGCGGAGTCGACGGCGACGACCACTCCGTCCCAGTCCTGCGAGGCGACGGGTGTGCGGACCCCGATCACCGCGTGGTAGCGCGATGCGTCCGAACCCAGGCACGAGGACAGGATCTTGGTGACGGTTGCGGCGTCGATCGGGGTCGTCTTCCCGCTGGTGACGGTGAACGTGTCAGGGGTGGCGGGCGACGCCTTGCCGGTTCCGCCCGACGTGGAGCCGTGCGAGGTGTCCGCACTCGGTGACGCGGCGGCGCCCGTCGGGTTTCCGGCGGGGGAGGCGAGTACCGGCTGGGCATCCCCCACCCCGCTGAAGACGGCCACCGCCGCGACGCTCAGCGCCGCGACGCCGGCGCCGACCCCCAGCGGTACTCCCCACCTGCGTCGCAGCGATGCCTGGTTGTCCTCGGGGTCGATCATCATCAGTAGCTCCTCTCGGGTCCGCCGGTGGTTCGGCAGATCACGATCGGAAGGAGCCGCAGGAATGGCCTGCATGTCATTCATGGTGCGACTTCCTTCGCGTGGACGGGATTTCTCGAACTGAATGACGCCGGAACCGTCGCTCCGCCGACGAGGTCGGCCCCCAGCCTTCGGCGTGCCCGGTGTAGCCGGGACTTCACGGTCCCGACCGCCACCTTCAGCGTTGTCGCAGCCGCTTGCTGGTCCAGGCCCGACCACACGCAGAGCTCGACGACCTCTCGTTCGTGACGGGGCAGCCGGGCCAGCGCCCGGTGGATCTCCGACATGCGACGCTCGTCGTCGACCAGGACGGCGACGCGGTCCGCGTGGTCGCGCACCGGCTCGTCGTGCGAGACGAGGCGGTGCAGCAACGCCTCGGCCCGCCGCAGCCGCCGCCTGGTGTTCGACACCAGACGGTCGGCGATGCCCAGCAGCCACGGCAGGGCCGAGTCGCGGTCGAGTACGGTCTCCGACCGCCGGCGCCAGGCATGCAGAAACACGGTCGACGTGAGGTCTTCGGCCTCGGACCAGTCGGCCGTACGCCGGAAGAGATAGTTGTAGACGGTCTTCCCGTGACGGTCGAAGATCCGGCCGAACGCTTCACGGTCGCCGTCGACGGCTCTCGCCCACAGCACCCGGTCGGATATACCTCCGACCGGGACGGCGGTATCGGCGTCGTTCAGTTCCATACCCTGTACGTGTCCGGCAACCGGCCGAAGGTTCCCGCTGAGCCAAACCGGCATCGGCGGATGGATCCGCCCCCTGCCGCGCAGGCGCGGTCCCGGCCGAAATGCCGGGCCCTGAATACAGTGCGTGCCCCGCCTCCCCGCCTCCCCGCCGGGCAGGCGGGGATGCGGGGCACGCACGCGGAATGTGTCGGTCAGAGGCAGTTCACGAAGCCCCGCCAGGCGTCGGCCCCGATGACGATGACGGGCCCGGCCGGGTTCTTGCTGTCGCGGACGGGCACGGAGGCGGCGCAGCCGGTTGACACCTCGACGCATTCGCCGCCGGTGTTGCCGCTGTACGACGACTTCCGCCAGGTGGCGCCACCGGTCACGGTGCACTCGACGCACTCGCCGCCGGTGCTTCCGCTGTAGCTGGATTTACGCCACTGCGCGCTCTTCAGGTCGGGGCCGGTCTCCATAACGCTCCTCCATCACGCGGGCGATCAGAGCCGCCGAATCCTCCACGGAGAGGGCGGCGGCCTGCAAGTGAGCGTAACGGAGCGATGCCTCCCGGACCGTGTCGGGGCTGGCGGTCATATGACCGGAGATGAGGTCTTCGGTATAGATGACGTCCGGGTCGTCGTCGAAGCGCATGGTGGTGAACGAGCCATCCAGGCTTGCGTGTTCACCTGCCGAGAAGGGCAGCACCTGGATGCGCACCCACCGGTGGGCGGCGAAGTCCAACAACCGCATCAGTTGGGCCCGCATGACCTCCTCGCCGCCGATCGGCCGGTGCAGCACGGCCTCGTCCAGGATGACCCAGGCCAGCGGCGGCCGTTCGCGCTCCAGGATGCGCTGGCGCTCCATCCGGGCGGCGAGCAGGCCGTCCAGATCGTCGGGCATTCCGGTGGCCAGGACGGCCCGCGCGTACTCCTCCGTCTGCAACAGCCCGTACACCAACTGCGCCTGGTACGTGGAGATGTACGCGGCCTTCGCCTCCATGTCCGCGTACGGCTGGAACCAGGTCGGCAGCTGGCTGCGCAGGACCAGGCCCATCAGGCGGGAGAACGTCCCGTCCGTACCCAGCGCGGCGTCCACCCGCTCGGAGAAGTCGCGGGTGGGTAGCTTCCTCGTGGTCTCGATCTGGCCGACCAGTGATCCCGTACAGAAGATGATCTCGCCCAACTGGGCCTGGTTCAGGCCGTTCGCCTCGCGCTGGCGGCGTAATTCCCAGCCGTAGTAGTCCAGTGGGGACGCGCTGGGGTCGAGCGTCTGGATGTTGGCCACGGCGGGGACCTCCGGTGTGCAACGCCTCGCGGCGTTCGGTTCCGTACGTAGCCGAGCGTAGTCATCCCCTCGCAGGATGGTGACATGAATCACGTAATTGCTCCCCGGGCCGAGTCCGAAGAGCCCGTCTACCGAGCCGACTTCGCCATGGGTGAGCACTCCGTCCGGCATCTGCGGCGCATCGTGCGGCTCTACCTCAAGGGGTGGGGCCTGATGGCGGTGGCGGACGCGGCGGAACTCGCGATCGGCGAGCTGATCACCAATGTGGTCCGGCATGTCCCCGGCCGCCGCTGCCAGACCCTCATCTTCCGGCTCCCGGATGGTGCGGGGGTCCGCGTCGAAGTGGCCGACGGCTGTCCGGGGCTGCCGGTCGTGGCCGAGGGCGATGTGCTCGACGAGGACGGCCGGGGGCTGCTGCTGGTGGCCGCCGTCACGGACAAGTGGGGCGTGGAGACGCGCCGCGACGGCGGCGGCAAGACGGTGTGGTTCGAGTGCCTGGCCGCCGCGCCGGTTACGCCGACAGCTCGGCCAGCACCGCGTCCGTGAACGGCGGCCACACCTCGGCCGCCCACGGTCCGAAAGGCCGGTCGGTGAGCGCCACGCAGGCCGCCCCGGCCGCCGGGTCGATCCACAGGAACGTACCCGACTGGCCGAAGTGCCCGAAGGTCGCGGGCGACGACGCGGCGCCCGTCCAGTGCGGCGACTTGTGGTCCCGGATCTCGAAGCCGAGGCCCCAGTCGTTGGGGCTCTGGTGGCCGTAGCCGGGCAGGACGCCCTTCAGGCCGGGGTGGACGACGGTCTGCGCCTCCAGCACCGTGCGCGGGTCGAGCAGGCGCGGGGCCTGCACCTCCGCCGCGAAACGCACCAGGTCATCGACGGTCGACACGCCGTCGCGGGCGGGGGAACCGTCCAGCGTGGTCGCGGTCATCCCCAGGGGCTCCAGGACCGCCTGCCGGAGGTACTCCGGGAACGGGATGTCGGTGGCCTTGGCGATGTGGTCGCCGAGCACCTCGAAGCCCGCGTTGGAGTACAGCCGCCGGGTGCCGGGCGGGGCGGTCACCCGGTGCTCGTCGAAGGCGAGGCCGCTGGTGTGGGCCAGCAGATGGCGGACCGTGGAACCCTCGGGGCCGGCCGGTTCGTCGAGCTCGACCGCGCCCTCCTCGTACGCCACCAGCGCCGCATAGGCGGCGAGCGGCTTGGTGACGGAGGCGAGCGGGAAGCGGTGCGCGGTGGGACCGTGCCTGCCGAGGACGGTCCCGTCCGCTCGTACGACGGCCGCCGCCGCGGTGGGGACGGGCCAGTTCTCGATCATTGCCAGGCTCTGCATACGTACGAGCCTAGGTTCTGGCCCGTTCCTGTCGAAACCCGCGTCCGGTTGCGCTTGCTTCGAGTGCACTCCAAGGTTCTAGCGTGGAGGTCATGACGGTGATGGAGACCACTTCGACGAGGACCGACCTCTGCGCATCGGCGCCCCGGGCCCACCCGCGTCCCGAGGGCGAGGACCGCTACACCATCAGCGAGGTGGCGGCCTTCACCGGGCTGACCGCTCACACACTGCGCTGGTACGAGCGGATCGGGCTGATGTCGCACGTCGACCGGTCGCACACCGGCCAGCGCCGCTTCACCAACCGCGACCTGGACTGGCTCGGCTTCGTCGGCAAGCTGAGGCTGACCGGGATGCCGGTCGCCGACATGGTCCGGTACGCGGAGCTGCTGCGTGAGGGCGAGCACACCTTCGAGGAGCGGCAGGAACTGCTGGAGGCGACCCGCCGCGACGTGAGGACGCGGATCGCGGAGCTCCAGGACACCCTCGCCGTCCTCGACCACAAGATCGAGTTCTACGCAGGCGCCCGGCGGGCGCCGGAAAGGCCCAGTGCCTGATGACTGACAACAAGATCGCCACCGTGGAGCTCGGCGACGGCGGCCCGCAGGTCGGCGTCCAGGGGCTCGGCTGCATGGGCATCAGCGAGTTCTACGGCGACACCGATGAGCCCGCAGCCCGCGAGACCCTGGAGACGGCCCTCTCGGCGGGCGTCACGCTCTTCGACACCGCCGACATCTACGGCAGCGGCGCCAACGAGACGTTCATCGCGCCCTTCGTCGGCGCGCACCGGGACGAGATCACCCTCGCCACGAAGTTCGCCATCGAGCGGCGCGACGACGACCCGCACTACCGGGGCGTGCGCAACGACCCGGCGTACATCCGCAAGGCGGTAGAGGACAGCCTGCGCCGGCTGAACACCGATGTGATCGACCTCTACTACATGCACCGCCGCGACCCGTCCGTGCCGCTGGCCGAGTCCGTCGGCGCGATGGCCGAGCTGGTGCGGCAGGGCAAGGTCAAGCAGCTCGGGCTGAGCGAGGTGACCGGGGCGGAGCTGCGCGAGGCGTACGCCGTGCACCCGATCGCCGCCCTCCAGTCCGAGTGGTCGCTCTTCAGCCGCGACGTCGAGCGCAGCGCCGTGCCCGCCGCCGTCGAGCTCGGTGTGACCTTCGTGCCGTACTCGCCGCTGGGCCGGGGCTTCCTCACCGGGGCGTTCGCGGACGCGGGCAAGGAACTGGCGGAGGGCGACTACCGGACGTTCCAGCCGCGCTTCACCGGCGACAACGCGAAGACGAACGCCGCGCTCCTGGAGCCCGTCCACAAGATCGCCGCCGCGCACGGGGCGACCGCCGCACAGGTCGCGCTCGCCTGGGTGCAGCAGCGGGCCCAGGTGCACGGCCTGACCGTCGTGCCGATCCCCGGCACCCGCAAGAGCAGCCGGCTGCTGGAGAACGTCGGCGCGACCCGGCTCACGCTGACCGCCGAGGAGCTGGCCCTGCTGGAGCCGATCGCCGGCCAGGTGGCGGGGGACCGCTACCCGGACATGAGCTCCACGTCGGCCGCGCGCGAGTAGCCCGGCGCGCCCGTCGCCCGGTGTGCCGTGTGCGCACCGGGCGACGGGCATGAGCCGGGATCAGCCGGGCAGGCGGTCCAGGAGCCGGGAGCAGAGCTCCTCGGTGATGGCGGTGTGCCCGGTCGTCGTGGACGAGCAGAGGAATTCGTCCACCTCGCTCTCCTCCACATCGAGCTTGTCGATGTTCGCGTACAGGTCGTCCTGCTTCTCGACGTCGCGGATCGCGACCGCGCTGACCGAGGGGGCGAAGCGCACGTTCTCGTACCGGAGGTCCGTCCTGCCGCCGAGCTTCTTGATCGTGTCGGCGAGGATCGTGTACGTGTGCAGGGTGCCGCCCGGCGCGCCGCCCTCACGCGAGCCTCAGCGCTTCCGTCCCTCACGCGAGCCTCAGCGCGAACACGGCGAAGCCCGCCGCGAACACCCCCGCCAGTACCCGGCGGACGTGCGCGGCCCGCGTCCCCGCCTGCCACGGCGCCTCGAACCGCCGCGTGTACCGCGCGATCAGCACCAGCAGCCCCGCGAACACCGGCATCCAGGCCAGCCGGGCCAGGATCCAGCCGAGCGTGTCCGGACCGGTCGTCAGACCGGGCAGCGCACCGGCGAACGACGCCGGGACCGCGGCCGCCAGCATCGCCGTCTGGTGCCAGCAGAGGATCGTCATCGCCGACAGGTTGATCACCACGACCGGTGCCCACACCAGCGGTTGGCGCAGCAGCCGGCCGAGCCGGTCGCGCACCAGGATCGCCGCTCCGCTCTGCGCGGCGGCCAGCGCCAGGACCAGCAGCGACGGCGGATGCGAATTGGTCCGCGCCTCGCCCGGCACCCCGACCATCGACGCCGGGTAGTGGAAGAACAGCAGCAGCGCGGCGAACAGCACACCGCCGCCGACGAGCAGGGCGCCCGCGCCCCGCTTCCCGATCCGGCCCACACCCCAGGAGACGCCCAGCTGGTACGCGAAGAGCCAGCCCGGAAGGAGATTCAGCAGGCTCAGCCAGGAGGGCATGGCATCGGCGAACGGCCCGTACCGCAGCAGGTCGACGACGGCGACCGCACCGAGCAGGGGCGCGGCGGCCCAGGCGCCGAATCTCTTCGCCATCCGCAGGCAGTACGGGGTCAGCGCGGTGACCACCGCGTACACGCCGACGAACCAGAGCGGCTGGATCACGAGTGTCGAACCGGTCCGCAGCGTGTCGCCCGGCACGCCGAGCGCGTGCAGCACCGGGATCATCACCGCCCAGACGGCCGTCACCCCGAGCACCGGCCGGCCCAGGCGCGCCATCCGGCCGCGCAGCCAGGCCCCGGTCGTGGACTTCCTCCGGCGGAAGGAGAGCACCGAGGCGTATCCGCCGACCAGGAAGAACACTCCCAGCATCTGGAGCACCCAGCTGAACGGGGCGAGCGCGCCGAAGGCGGAGAGCGGGCTGGCGTTGTGCAGGGCGCCGCCGTCGTCGAGGCGGAATCCGCCGAGCAGCCAGTGCCCGGTGGGTACGGCGAGCAGGGCGAGGGCGCGCAGGCCGTCGACGGCACGGTCGCGGTGGGCGGGGGTACGGGCGTCGACGCGGGCGGCGAGGGTGCGCAGGCTCATCGGGGATCCCCGTCCGCGTACGTGCCTTCCGCGACCGCGCCGTCCGTGTACGTGTCGTCCGCGTACGTGCCTTCGGCGATCGCGGCGAAGGCGTGGAGCGATTCGGTCCCGGGGGCGAAGTAGCCGGTGTGCCCTCGGGCGTCGTCGGCGGGCACCCGGCGGGCGCCGAACTCCGGGGAGGCCGGGTCGGGGCCGTGGCCCAGCCCCGCGAACTCCACGTTCGGCACCTTGTCGATCCAGTCGCCCGGGTCCTTGGCGGCCCACACCCGGGCGCCGGTGTGCAGGTCGCGGACGTTGTCGGCGCGCATCCCGGGCGAGCCGAGGACGACCAGGTCGCCGGCGCGCAGCCGGGACGCGGCGAGGCCGCAGACGACGGAGCCGTAACTGTGGCAGAACACGGCGGGCGCGGGCACACCGTCGGCGGCCAGCCCGTCCGTGAACCGGGTCAGCCGGTCGGCCCCCGCCTCGGCGAGCGAGCCGGTCGCGGCGTCCACACCGAGGCCGACGGGGGTGGTGTACCCGGCCCAGGCGATCACGGCGCTGCCCCGGCCGGTCTGCGCGTAGAGGGACTTGGCCATGCCGGCCGGGGTGCCGTACACGTCGTTCGTACGGTCGAAGGTCCCGGCGTCGATGTCCGAGCCGGGGACCACCACGGACACCCGGCGTGCGGTGGTCAGGTCGCCGAACACCTCGGCGACCTGGCCCCGGCCCCGGGGGTCGAACGCCAGGATCTGCCGGTGGCCGTCCGCGGCGAGGTGCGCGTACCGGGGATCGTGACTGCCCTTCAGCGCAAGGGCGTTGGCGCGGTAGCGCAGCTCCACCGGTGCGCCGTCGAGGTTTCCGACGACGAGCGGGTGCCGTGCGACCAGCGTCTGCTGGTCCTTGTCGCTCAACCCCCGGAAGAACGCGCCCACTTCGGCGGGTGTGTCCTTCTCCGGATCCGGAAGTTCCCGCCCCAGTACGTGATCGGCCCGCCAGGCCGCGGTGCCGGGCGGCGGCCCGGTCAGCGCCTGCTGCGCGTTTCCCGACGCCCAGCCGGCGGTCCCGGTCACGATGGTGGTCGCCAGTGCGACCGCGACCAAGGTCCTCGCGTAACGGCGCATCAGACCCTCCCTCTCCGGCTGAACCGGCTCCCGCACGCCGTTCGGCGCGACGGAGAGGAAGGTAGGAAGAGGGTGGGTGCGGGGGCGTCACACCGGGGGGCCAAGTGCGGGGTGATACCGGGGTAGGGGGTGTACGGGGGGCTGCCCCGAGGAAGGACGGGGGGCTACCTCCAGGGAGGGCTACCTCCAGGGAGGGCGGGGGCTGGCCTCAGTCGCCGGGTGTGCCCGGTACCACCACGCCCGCCTCGTACGCGAAGATCACCGCCTGGGCGCGGTCGCGCAGGTCCAGTTTGGCCAGCACCCGCCCGATGTGGGTCTTCACCGTCTGCTCCGCCAGTACCAACTGCCCCGCGATCTCCTGGTTCGACAGCCCCCGCGCTATCAGCTCCAGCACCTCCGTCTCGCGCGGGGTCAGCCCGTTCAGCCGCAGCGCGGGCCCGCTGCGGGCGGTCCCGGACGGGCGCTGCCGGGCGAAGTCCGCGATCAGGCGCCGCGTCACGGACGGGGCGAGCAGCGCGTCGCCGGCCGCCACCACCCGTACCGCCGAGATCAGATCAGCGGGCGGCGCGTCCTTCAGGAGGAAGCCGGACGCGCCGGCGCGCAGCGCCTCGTACACGTAGTCGTCCACGTCGAACGTGGTGAGCATCAGCACCTTCGGCACGTGCACCACGCCCACCGGCGGGTTCAGCAGCTCGCGCGCCGCCGCCAGCCCGTCCATCTCGGGCATCCGCACATCCATCAGCACCACGTCCGGATGGGTGCGGCGGCTGACGTCGATGCCCTGGCGCCCGTCCGGCGCCTCACCGACCACGTCGATGTCGGCCTGCGCCGCCAGCAGGGCCGCGAACCCCGCCCGCACCATGGCCTGGTCGTCGACGATGATCACACGGATGGTCACGAGTCCTCCGGATTCAGGGGCGGGACAGAGGAGACGGAAGGGGCCGAGGCAGGCGGCAGCGGCAGCCGTGCGGCCACCCGGAAGCCCCCGTCCGGCAGCGGCCCGGTGTCCAGCGTGCCGCCGGTCAACCGTACGCGTTCACGCATGCCGACCAGGCCGTGTCCCGTCCCCGTCGTCTCCAGCGGCGCGAGCGAGGAACCGGTGCGCTGCGGCGGGTCGTTGACGACCAGCACCGTCAGATGCGTGCCGTCCGAGGCGACCGAAACCCGGGTCCGGGCACCCGGTGCGTGCCGGACCACGTTCGCCAGGGCCTCCTGCACGATCCGGTACGCGGACAGGTCCACCAGCGGCGGCAGGCCCGTCAGCCCGGCGGGCAGCGACAGTTCGGCCGGCAGCCCGGCCCGTACCGTCGCCTCCACCAGCTGCTGCACCCGGTCGAGGCCCGGCTGGGGGGCCCGCTCGCCCTCCGTACCCTCGCTGCGCAGCACCGTCAGCAGGCGCCGCATCTCCCCGAGGGACTCCCGCGCACTCGCGGCGATCGAAGCGAACTCCTCCTGGACCTCGTCCGGAAGACCGCCCAGCCGGTACGGGGCCGAGTCGGCCTGGACCGTGATCACCGACATGTGGTGCGCGACCACGTCGTGCAGCTCGCGGGCGATCCTGGTCCGCTCCTCCAGCAGCGTCCGCTGGGCCCGCTCCGCCTCGCTGATGGTCTCCTGCTCGGCGAGCCGGCGCCGGGCTTCGCCCCGTTCCCGTACCGTCGCGCCGATCACCAGCACCACCGCACCGAGGATCAGCAGCAGGAGCGAGTTGTCGGTGCCGCGCTCGGGGTGGACCACATACAGGACGAGGCCCGCCGTGCCGGTCGCGAGCCAGACGGCGACCAGGGTCCGCCGCTGCTCGCGCAGGCCCAGGGCGAGCAGCAGGAAGAGGTAGCCGATCTGGCCGGGTGGTGTCCACGGCCACGCGTTGTGCTGGGTGCCCGACTGCCCGAACAGCACGATCGCACCCAGGATCTGGGCCGGGAAGATGATCCACCAGGCTTGCAGCGGCCGGTGCGCCAGCATCAGCAGCGGCGCGGCCTGTGCGACGGCGAGCGCGCCCGCCGTGCCGCCGTTCAGGCCGTACTGATGGTTCAGGACGACGATCGTGACCGGGATGAGGACGGCGACGAGCGCGAGGACGACGGCGTACGGCAGCAGCCGCTGCCACCATTTCGGCGCGCCGGCCAGCAGCGGTGTCGGGGGATGGGAGGGGCGGGACAGCGCCTGGCCGAACTCGCGCAGATTGCGGCGGGCGGCGCTCAGCAGACCGTCCGCCGGCGGGTGCGGGGGAGCGGGCGGCGGCGATTGCGGCGGGGGCGGGGGAAAAGAGGGCATGGCCTGATCAGGGTAGGCAGCGAAGCCGTCCCGCGGCGTCATACCGTGGTTCCGGTTGTGCGGCCGCCCGCCCCGTACACAGGTATGACCCGGGCCCGTCCTCGTACCCGTGCCCGTCCTCGTACCCGGGCCCGTCCTCGTACCCGTGCCTGATTCGGGAACAGGCACGGGACAGGCCGCCGCTACAGTTCCGCGAGCAGCTGAGCCTTCTTCGCGCTGAACTCGTCGTCCGTCACCAGACCCGCCCGGTGCAGCTCCCCGAGGTGGTGGATCCGCTCGGCGATGTCCGCGGGATCGCGCCGCGCGGCGCCCGTCAGGGGGGTCGCGGTCGCGACGGGCGCGGACTGCTTCCTGCGGACGGATTCCAGGACGGCCGCGGCGAAGGGCAGCGACTCGTGCACCGGGCCGTAGCCGAGGCCGAAGATCACCGCGGCCGGGTCCTGGTCGGCCCGGGTCGGACGCGCCGCCATCGGCTGGGTGTCCGGGGCGGCGCTCGTCAGCAGGCCCGTCCCCGGGCCGCCGGCCGGGCCGGGCCCCGCACCGCCGGCCGGCCCCGGGCACTCCAGCCCGCGCGGCACCAGCCGCAGATAGCCCTCGAAGGCCTCGGGCGAACGCCATTCGACCCCGCGCAGATCGGTGACGGGGAACGTCTGGTCGCCCGCCTTCCACTTCTCCGACGAGGCGCCGGTCCAGAACCACCGGAAGGAGATCCGGTCCCCGTCGAAGCTGGCCCTGCCGTCGTACGCCTTGAAGTTCATCGGCGCCTCAGGGGCCGCGACCAGGAACCGCTCGGCGGGTTCGTCCGCGTCGGGACCCAGCCGGGCGCGCAGCTCGTCGGCGTAGTACTCGGCGAGCACCTCGCGTCCGGCGGGGAGCACCAGGCGGTACGGATCGCAGCCGTCCTTCAGCTGCCCGGCGGCAGCCTCCACCAGCGGATCGGCACCGGGTCTCGGCACCGCACGCAGCACCACCGTGCCCCGCTTGCCCGGGGTCAGCGTCACCGACGACAGCGCCGCGTGCGGGACGCGGCGCTCACGCAGGCTCTGGAAGAGCCTCGGCGTGCGGATTCCCCGTTCGAAGCGGATGAGCACGGAGTCGGTGTCGAACTCCCAGGTGGCTTGAATTCCGGCCAGCACATCACCCATGTGCCTCATCGTATGCGGCACTTGCCCGCTCGTCCCCCTCGGAGTAGCCCGCAATTCGCGGTCCTGTGCGGCTCTCGGCGTGGTTCTCTACGCGCGTCAGACTGTCGAGTTGCCGGAAATCCGCTCGTGGCAGAGGCCGTCGGCCTGTGCGCAGGTCACGGAGGAGTACGCGCCCACGCCGATCGCGGCGAAGTTGCCGAGGCTCGCGGTGCCCGGCTCGAAGTAGCCGCTGTGGCCGACCGCGTCGCCCGCCGAGACGATCCGGGCACCGAAGTCCGGATCCACCGGATCGGCGCCGTGGCCGAGGCCGCCGACCTCCAGGTTCGGCACGTCCGCGATCCAGTCGCCGTGGTCCCGCATCGCCCACACACGGGCCCGGGTGTGCAGTTGCCCGGCGTTGTCGGCCCGCATGCCGGGGCTGCCCGCGACGGCGATGTCCGTCACCCGGGCCGGAAGCTGGTCCGCGGCGACGCCGCACAGGACGGAGCCGTAGCTGTGGCAGAACAGTGAGACGGGCGCGGCCCCCGGGAGCGCCCCGACGAGTGCGTCGAGCCGGACCGCCCCGCGCTCGGCGAGATTGCCCAGGGCGGCGTCCATGCCGATGCCGACGGGTGCGGTGTAGTCGGCCCAGGCGATCACGGCGGTCCGCACGCCGGGGCGCGCGGAGTGCTCGGCCGCGTACAGGGACTTGGCCATGCCGACGGGGGCGGCGTTCGTCTTGCTGCCGGTGCGTTCCAGCGTCAGCAGGTTGGTGTCCACTCCGGGGACGACGACCGAGATGCGTGCGGCCCGGTCGAGGTCGCCGAACACCTCCGCGGCGTGGCCGCGGCCGGACGGGTCGAACGCGAGGAAGTGCCGGCCGGCGGTGAGCATCGACCGGAAGCGGTCCGCGCGGCGGACCGCCTCGGCGCGGCCGTCGGGGGAGAGCCTGCTGTCGTGCACCCGCTCCTGCTCGGCCGTGCGCGCCTGTTGCAGCGCGAGCCGGTTCGCCCGATAGCGCAGCGTGACCGGGGCGCCGTTCAGATTCCCCACCACCAGCGGGTACTTGTCGGCCAGCCGGGCGCGCTGCGTGGACGTGAGGGCGGCGAAGAAGTGCGCCAGCTTGTACGGCGGCGCATCGGCGGGGGGAAGTGCGCCTCCCGCTATCGACCCCTTGGCCCAGGAGGCGAGTGCGACCGTGCGTGGCTCGTCGGAGCCCTGATGACGCACAGCGGTCCAGCCGGTGGTCGCCAGCATCACGAAGACGACCGCGATGGCCAGCAGAGCGCGCCATGCGGTGAGCGTGGGGGAGGAGTCGAAGGAAGTCACTGCGGCCCACATTAGGAGACGCGCGCAGGACGCTGTTAAGGGGGTGACACACATCACTTGACTGCGAGGAATGATGCGCCGTTTCCCTCACGCTGTGTACGGCCTTCCGGCACGCTCCGCCGATGCCGGGGCTGCCGGAGTGCCTCACCGGGCCTCTGTGGACCGCGTGTTGTGACCTCGGTCATGTGTACGCCTGAGGCGTGCGGCACACCCCTTCAGTTGAGGTGCGCCGTTCCGGCCGGGTGTGCGCGCCAGTCTCCGGCGAGGGCCGGGCCCAGCTGGTCCAGGTAGGTCTCGGTCAGCGTCCGCAGCGAGTCCATGCTCCCGTCGCAGCCCCGCCCCCACAGCTGCCCGGTCACCCGCATCACCGCGCAGAACGCGGCGACGGCCACGCGCGGCCGCGGGTCCCGTGCCATGTCCAGGCCCTCGCGCTCGGCGATGAGCCCGGCGATCTGCTCCTCCAGGGCGACGCTGCGCCGCATGTGGGCGGCGAGCAGGGAGGGGGTCGATTCGATCATCCGGTACGTCCGCATGTGGAGTTCGACCGGGATGAGGGCCTCGATGGCCTCTCCGATACTGTTCCAGGCGCACAGGACCGCGCGGCGCATGGCCTCGAAAGGGGTTTCGGCGGCGGGGCGTTGACGCAGTTCGAGGATGAAGCGCGACTCCACCATGTCCTGGACGGCGAAGGCGACGGACTCCTTTCCCGCGAAGTAGCGGAAGAAGGTGCGCTGGGAGACCTCGACGGCGTCGGCGATCTCGTCGACGGTGGTCTCCTCGTACCCCTGGGTGGTGAAGAGGTCGAGGGCGGCACGGAGCAGGGCGTCCCGGGTGCGTCGCTTCTTGCGTTCGCGCAGCCCGACCGGAAGGCCTGCGGCTCGCTGCCCGTCGGTCACTGAACTGGTCCTCTTTTCCCTGCTTTGTCCGGCTCAGCTTACCTGTGAGCTACGTGACAGTTACCGACTTGTGAATTGGTTTGTCAACTGTCAGCGACTGACACTAATCTCGCGCGTATGACTAGTCAGCCCACCCTAGAGAAGGCGTCGCGGGAGCCCCAGGGCCCTGCCGGCTCCGCACCTGCCAAGGGGCTGCGCGGCCACCCCTGGCTGACGCTCTTCTCCGTGGCCATCGGCGTGATGATGGTCGCGCTCGACGGCACGATCGTCGCGATCGCCAACCCCGCGATCCAGCAGGACCTCGGCGCCTCGCTGGCCGACGTCCAGTGGATAACCAACGGCTACATGCTGGCCCTCGCGGTCTCCCTGATCACCGCGGGCAAGCTCGGTGACCGGTTCGGCCACCGCCAGACCTTCCTCATCGGTGTCGTCGGCTTCGCCGCGGCATCGGCAGCCATCGGCTTCTCCAGCAGCGTCGTCCTGGTGATCACGTTCCGCGTGCTCCAGGGCCTCTTCGGCGCCCTGCTGATGCCGGCCGCGCTCGGCCTGCTGCGCGCCACCTTCCCGGCCGAGAAGCTGAACATGGCGATCGGCATCTGGGGCATGGTGATCGGCGCCTCGACCGCGGGCGGCCCGATCCTGGGCGGGGTGCTCGTCGAGCACGTCAGCTGGCAGTCCGTCTTCTTCATCAACGTCCCGGTCGGCGTGATCGCCCTCGTCATGGGCGTGCTGATCCTCAAGGACCACCGCGCCGAGAACGCCCCGCGCTCCTTCGACATCGCCGGCATCGTGCTGTTGTCGACGGCGATGTTCTGCCTGATCTGGGCGCTCATCAAGGGCGCGGAGTGGGGCTGGGGCGACGCCAAGACGGTCGGCTTCCTGGTGGCGGCCGTCGCCCTGTTCGTCGCGTTCACCCTCGTGCAGCAGCGCGTCAGGGAACCGCTGATCCCCCTGGCGATGTTCCGTTCCGTGCCGCTGTCCGCGGGCACGGTGCTGATGGTGCTGATGGCCTTCGGCTTCATGGGCGGCCTGTTCTTCGTCACCTTCTATCTCCAGAACGTGCACGGTCTGAGCCCGGTCGACAGCGGTCTGCACCTGCTGCCGCTGACCGGGATGATGATCGTCGCCTCGCCGCTCGCGGGCGTCATGATCACCAAGTTCGGTCCTCGGGTCCCGCTCGTCGGCGGCATGGTGTGCACCGCGATCGCGATGTTCGGCATGTCCCAGCTGACGGTCGGCACCGGCACCTTCACCATGTCGATCTGGTTCGCCCTGCTCGGCCTCGGCCTCGCACCGGTCATGGTCGGCGCCACCGAGGTCATCGTGGGCAACGCCCCGATGGAGCTCTCCGGTGTCGCCGGCGGTCTCCAGCAGGCCGCCATGCAGGTCGGCGGCAGCCTCGGTACGGCGGTGCTGGGCGCGATCATGGCCGCCCGGGTCGACTCCGAGGTCGCCGGCAACTGGAAGGAAGCGCAGCTTCCGCCGCTGTCCCCGGCCCAGCTCGACCAGGCGTCCTCCGCCATCAAGGTCGGCATGCCGCCGATCGCCAAGGGCACCCCGCCGGAGATCGCCGCCAAGATCACGGACGTCACCCACGACACGTTCGTCTCGGGCATGAGCACGGCGTTCATGGTCGCCGGCATCGTCGCCGTGATCGCCGCCCTGGTCGCCACCCTGACCAAGCGCGGCGAGAACGCCGAGGCGGGCGCGGGCGCCGGTCACATCTGACCGGTCCCGCCCCGGGGCGCCCCGCGGCGTCAACACAGTGCGTACAACAGCCCCGCCGGAACGTTCCGGCGGGGCTGTCGCCTATCAGGGTGGTCCGGCCCCCGGCCCCTTCCGGTCCCGCCGCCCCGCCGCTCAGGGTGGCTGTGGAAGATCCACATCATCACGGGGGCTGATTCACATGCGTACAACCGTTCTCGCTGCCGCCCTGGCCGCCACCGCCCTGATCCCGCAGGTACCGGCCCAGGCCGCACCCGCCCGGCTCGGGGACTGCCGGAGCGGCCAGCTCTGTCTCTGGGCGAAGCCGGACTTCACCGGCGCCCGGCAGGTCCACGAACTGTCCACCATCGACATCGAGAGCTGCGTCCCGCTGCCCGCGGGCGCCACCGTCCAGGCGGTGGCCAACCTGACCGGCCGCCCGGTCACCACCTACCAGTCCGCGGAGTGCGCCGAGACCGGCGAGTTCGAGACCTACCCGGGCGGCGGCACCTGGGTGCCGCGCTCCCCGTACCAGGTCCGGGCCTTCAAGGTCTGGGAGAGCTGACCGTATACGGAAAAAGCCGCGGGGCGGCGGGACCCTCGGGTCCCGCCGCCCCGCGGCCGTGTGTCCGTCCCTACGCGTCGCCGCCCGCGGCGCCCGGGTCCGCCGAGGCCACGTCCAGCAGGTCGTACCGGTCGACCGCGGTCTTCAGCGCCGAACGGTCGATCTTCCCCTCCTTCGCGAGCTCCGTGAGCACCGCCAGGACGATCGACTGCGCGTCGATGTGGAAGAACCGGCGGGCCGCCCCGCGGGTGTCCGCGAAGCCGAAACCGTCCGCACCCAGCGACTGGTACGAGCCGGGCACCCAGCGCGCGATCTGGTCCGGCACGGACCGCATCCAGTCCGAGACCGCCACGAACGGCCCCTGCGCACCGGACAGCTTGCGCGTCACGTACGGCACGCGCTGCTCCTCCTCCGGGTGCAGCAGGTTGAACCGCTCCACGTCCACGGCCTCGCGCCGCAGCTCGTTCCAGGAGGTCGCCGACCAGACGTCCGCCTTCACGTTCCACTCGTCGGCGAGGATCCGCTGCGCCTCGACCGCCCAGGGGACCGCCACACCGGACGCCAGGATCTGCGCCGGGATCTGGCCCCGCTCGCCGCTGCTGTAGCGGTAGACGCCCGCCAGGATGCCCTCGACGTCCACGTCCGCCGGCTCGGCCGGGTGCTGGATCGGCTCGTTGTAGACGGTGAGGTAGTAGAAGACGTCCTCGTTCTCCTCGGGCGTCCCGCCGTACATCCGGCGCAGACCGTCCTGGACGATGTGCGCGATCTCGAACCCGAACGCCGGGTCGTACGCGACACAGCCCGGGTTGGTCGAGGCGAGCAGCTGCGAGTGGCCGTCCGCGTGCTGGAGACCCTCGCCCGTCAGCGTCGTGCGGCCGGCGGTCGCGCCCAGCACGAAGCCGCGCGCGAGCTGGTCGGCCATCTGCCAGAACTGGTCACCCGTGCGCTGGAAACCGAACATCGAGTAGAAGACGTACACCGGGATCAGCGGCTCGCCGTGCGTGGCGTACGCCGAACCCGCGGCGATCAGCGAGGCCGTGCAGCCCGCCTCGGAGATGCCGTCGTGCAGCATCTGCCCGGTCGGCGACTCCTTGTACGCGAGCAGCAGATCGCGGTCCACCGACTCGTACTGCTGACCCAGCGGGTTGTAGATCTTCGCGCTCGGGAAGAACGCGTCCATGCCGAAGGTGCGGTACTCGTCGGGCGCGATCAGCACGAAACGCTTGCCGATCTCCTTGTCCCGCATGAGGTCCTTCAGGATGCGGACGAACGCCATGGTGGTGGCGATCGACTGCTGCCCCGAACCCTTCTTCGCGGTCGCGTACGTCTTGTCCCCGGGAAGGGCCAGCGGCTTCGCGCGCACCACACGCGTCGGGACGTATCCGCCCAGACCCTTGCGGCGGTCGTGCATGTACTGGATCTCCTCCGAGTCGCGGCCCGGGTGGTAGTACGGCGGGTTGCCGTCCTCCAGCCGGGAGTCCGCGATCGGGATGTGCAGCCGGTCCCGGAAACGCTTGAGGTCCTCGGCCGTGAGCTTCTTCATCTGGTGGGTCGCGTTGCGGCCCTCGAAGTTCGGCCCCAGCGTCCAGCCCTTGACCGTCTGCGCCAGGATCACCGTCGGCTGGCCCTTGTGGGCCTTGGCCGCCGCGTACGCCGCGTAGACCTTCTTGTGGTCGTGTCCGCCGCGCCCGAGGTGCAGGATCTGCTGGTCGGTCATGTCCTTGACCATGTCCCGCAGCCGCGGGTCGTCACCGAAGAAGTGATCACGGATGTACGCACCCGTCTCGGTGGCGTACGTCTGGAACTGGCCGTCCGGCGTGGTGTTCAGCTTGTTGACCAGGATGCCCGTGCGGTCCTGCGCGAGCAGCGGGTCCCAGGAACGGTCCCAGACCAGCTTGATGACGTTCCAGCCGGCGCCCCGGAACTGCGACTCCAGCTCCTGGATGACCTTGCCGTTGCCGCGCACCGGGCCGTCGAGGCGCTGCAGGTTGCAGTTGACGACGAAGGTCAGGTTGTCCAGACCCTCACGGGCCGCGATGGAGAGCTGGCCGAGCGACTCCGGCTCGTCCATCTCGCCGTCGCCGAGATACGCCCAGACGTGCGAGGCGGAGGTGTCGGCGATGCCGCGCGCCTCCATGTAGCGGTTCATCCGCGCCTGGTAGATCGCACCGAGCGGGCCGAGGCCCATCGACACGGTCGGGAACTCCCAGAAGTCCGGCATCAGCCGCGGGTGCGGGTAGCTGGACAGTCCGTTCGGCGCCTTCGACTTCTCCTGGCGGAACGCGTCGAGCTGCGTCTCGCTCAGCCGGTCCAGCAGGAAGGCGCGGGCGTAGATCCCGGGGGAGGCGTGCCCCTGGAAGAAGATCTGGTCGCCGCCCAGCCCGTCGTCCTTGCCGCGGAAGAAGTGGTTGAAGCCCACGTCGTACAGCGAGGCCGAGGAGGCGAACGTGGCGATGTGACCGCCCACGCCGATCCCCGGACGCTGCGCCCGCGACACCATCACGGCCGCGTTCCAGCGGGTCGCGTTGAGGACCTTGCGCTCGATCTCCTCGTCGCCGGGGAAGAACGGCTCGTCCTTCGTGGCGATCGTGTTCACGTAGTCCGTGCTGCGCATCTCCGGCACGGCGACACGCTTCTCGCGCGCGCGCTCGATGAGCCGGAGCATGAGGTAGCGGGCCCGCTCACGGCCTCGCTCGTCGACGGCGGCGTCGAGGGAGTCGAGCCATTCCTGGGTCTCTTCGGGATCGAAATCCGGGACCTGACTCGGAAGGCCGCCAATGATGATCGGGTTGCGATCGGATCCGGAAGCCACGCTGTTCCTTCGCTGTTCGGTGCTGCGCTACGGGGCCTGTTACGGGAGTCATGCCCCCGGACATATGGATGTGTACGCCATCCCCATCGTGTACCGCTGGAACGCGTACGTCATCTCTACCCAGAGGTAACCCCGGACGTGCCGGGCGCCGGATTCCGAAGGTGCGGATGGACGGCGGCCGAACGGGTAACCGTGCAGGCAGGAGGCGTCGGGCAGGATGGGTCGGGCCAAACCGCAACCATACGCCCAAGGCGTCCAAGTGTTCCCAAAAGCTGCTCGACTCCGATTGCCGGACCGAAACGGCATAAGCTGTTCAAGGACGTAAAGGGTGTGGACGGCAGTGCGGGCTCCGGCAGAGGGGCCGCCGACAGTGCGGCGACGTGGCAGGAAACGTCACCGTTTAGGCGGTCTCGTACGCTGGGTACTTGCGCGATCCGCCGCTCCCGTGTGGACTACGGCCAACGCCCCGCGCACGCGCGTGGCTGAAGCATTTTCCGAAACATGATCAGGAGGCAACCCGTGAGCGCGACCGCGGACCACGCGGAGGAGCGGACCAACCCGGCAGCACGCCTGGGGTTCGAGCCCGGACAGGTGGTCCAGGAGATCGGCTACGACGACGACGTCGAGCTGGAGCTCCGTGAGGGCATTGAGGCCACTACCGGCCAGGATCTCGTCGATGAGGAGTACGACGACGTCGCAGACGTCGTCCTGCTCTGGTTCCGCGACGAGGACGGCGACCTTACGGACGCGCTGGTGGATGCCATTGGTCTGCTCGAGGACGGCGGTACGGTCTGGCTGATGACGCCGAAGACCGGCCGTGACGGATACGTCGAGCCGAGCGACATCAACGAGGCTGCCCAGACAGCCGGTCTCGCCCAGACCAAGAGCATCAGTGCGGGCAAGGACTGGACGGGCAGCCGTCTGGTCACACCGAAGGCGGCCAAGGCCAAGCGCTGAACCGCACTCACCCCTGAAGGCCCCCGACGGCATCGCGCCGGCCGGGGGCCTTCGTACATTCGTCGCGCCCCCCGGACGGACGGCCGCCACACGGCCGCAGGAAGCTTCTGCGGGTGCTGTGCGGGCGCCGGGGCCGTCTGCGTAGGGTGTGAGTCACCCGGACAGCCCAGCCCGGCGACGTAGCGAAGGGACGCGTTTTCATGGCGATCGAGGTCGGCACCAAGGCCCCGGAATTCGAGCTGAAGGACAACCACGGCCGGACCGTGAAGCTCTCGGACTTCCGCGGTGAGAAGAACGTGGTGCTGCTGTTCTACCCGTTCGCCTTCACCGGCGTCTGCACGGGCGAGCTCTGCGCGCTCCGCGACGAGCTGCCCACGTTCGAGAACGACGACACACAGCTGATCGCCGTCTCCAACGACTCCATCCACACGCTGCGCGTCTTCGCCGAGCAGGAGGGCCTCGAGTACCCCCTCGTCTCGGACTTCTGGCCGCACGGTGAGACCTCGCGGGCGTACGGCGTCTTCGACGAGGACAAGGGCTGCGCCGTGCGCGGCACCTTCATCATCGACAAGGAGGGCGTGGTGCGCTGGACGGTCGTCAACGGCCTGCCCGACGCGCGCGACCTCAACGAGTACATCAAGGCGCTCGGCGCTCTCTGATCCGAGATCCGGTGGATCTCGCGGCGACCCCGGGCCAAAAGCCTGTTTTGGCCGGGAACCGGTCACTAGGATCCACTCGTTGATCCGATGCCAACACGACGTGGAGGCGCCGGCACCGGCCGGCCCCCAAAGAAACCAATGGGAGGACTCGTGGGAGTCAGCCTCAGCAAGGGCGGCAACGTCTCGCTGACCAAGGCCGCGCCCAACCTGACCGCGGTCATCGTGGGTCTGGGCTGGGATGCTCGTACCACCACCGGCGGAGACTTCGACCTCGACGCCAGCGCCCTGCTGACGAATGCCGAGGGCAAGGTCGGCAACGACGGAAACTTCGTCTTCTTCAACAACCTGAAGAGCCCCGACGGTTCGGTCGAGCACACCGGTGACAACCTCACCGGTGAGGGCGAGGGCGACGACGAGGTCATCAAGGTGAACCTGGCCGGCGTCCCGGCCGATGTCGACAAGATCGTCTTCCCGGTCTCGATCTACGAGGCCGAGTCCCGTCAGCAGAGCTTCGGCCAGGTCCGCAACGCGTACATCCGCGTGGTCAACCAGGCCGACAACACCGAGCTCGCGCGCTACGACCTGAGCGAGGACGCCTCGACGGAGACCGCGATGGTCTTCGGCGAGCTGTACCGCAACGGTGCGGAGTGGAAGTTCCGCGCCATCGGCCAGGGCTACGCATCGGGCCTGCGCGGCATCGCGCAGGACTTCGGCGTCAACGTCTAGACAGCCGTTCGGGGCCGCGCCGCGAGGCCGCGGCCCCGGTCAGTACCAGCACGTCCCGTCCGGCGCCGCACCCAGTGCGGCGCCGGACGCGCTCAGCAGACGGATCCATCGGTTCGACAGACGGACCCGTCGGTAGACGGACCCGTCGGTCCGGCCGGCGGATCCATCGGTTCAGCAGACGGATCAAACAGACGGTTCAACAGACGGTTCATCGACTCGGGGAGGACACACCATGGGCGTCACGCTCGCCAAGGGAGGCAATGTCTCCCTCTCCAAGGCCGCACCCAATCTCACCCAGGTGCTGGTCGGGCTCGGCTGGGACGCACGATCCACGACGGGGGCCGACTTCGACCTCGACGCCAGCGCACTGCTGTGCCAGTCGGGCCGGGTGCTCGGCGATGAATGGTTCGTGTTCTACAACAACCTCACGAGCCCCGACGGTTCCGTGGAGCACACCGGTGACAACCTCACGGGTGAGGGCGAGGGCGACGACGAGTCGGTCATCGTGCACCTGGACCAGGTGCCGGCCCACTGCGACAAGATCGTCTTTCCGGTCTCGATCCATGAGGCCGACAATCGCGGACAGACGTTCGGCCAGGTCAGCAATGCGTTCATCCGGGTGGTCAATCAGGCGGACGGCCAGGAACTCGCGCGTTACGACCTGAGCGAGGACGCCTCTACGGAGACCGCAATGATCTTCGGCGAGCTGTACCGCTACAACGGCGAGTGGAAGTTCCGTGCAGTGGGGCAGGGGTACGCGTCCGGGCTGCGGGGCATCGCTCTAGACTTCGGGGTCAACGTTTCGTAAAGCCGCGCACGGCGCGGGGGTTCTCCGTGCACTTCGGGGGAGACCCGATACATACATGATGGGGTAGCCAGTGCTTCTGAAAACCTTCGGCTGGTCGTTCGCGATTACCGCGATCGGCCTGGTCGCAGCGTGGTTCTACGGGGGGTGGGAAGCCTTCGGAGTGGTGGCGATCCTTTCCGTCCTGGAGATCTCGCTGTCCTTCGACAATGCGGTGATCAACGCCGGAATCCTGAAGAAGATGAGTGCCTTCTGGCAGAAGATCTTCCTCACGATCGGTGTCCTCATCGCGGTCTTCGGTATGCGGCTGGTGTTCCCCGTCGTGATCGTGGCCGTCACCGCCAAGCTGGGGCCGATCGAGGCCATCGATCTTTCCTTCAACGACCCGGACCGCTACAAGGAACTGGTCACCGACGCCCACCCGGCGATCGCCGCGTTCGGTGGAATGTTCCTGCTGATGATCTTCCTCGACTTCATCTTCGAGGACCGGGACATCCAGTGGCTGCGCTGGATCGAGCGCCCGCTCGCCAAGCTCGGCAAGGTCGACATGCTGTCGGTCTGCATCGCGCTGATCGTCCTGCTGATCTCGGCCATGACCTTCGCGACCCAGGCCCACCAGCACGGCGGCGGACACGCGGACAAGGCCGAGACGGTCATGCTCGCGGGTATCGCGGGTCTGATCACCTACCTCATCGTCGGCGGTCTCTCCGGCTTCTTCGAGAACAAGCTCGAAGAGGAGGAGGAACGCGAACACGAGGCGGAGGAAGAGGCCAAGCGGAGCGGCAAGAAGATCTCCGCGGTCGTTCTCTCCGGCAAGGCCGCGTTCTTCATGTTCCTCTACCTGGAAGTGCTCGACGCGTCCTTCTCGTTCGACGGTGTCATCGGCGCCTTCGCCATCACCAACGAGATCGTGCTGATGGCCCTGGGTCTCGGTATCGGTGCCATGTACGTCCGTTCGCTCACGGTCTACCTGGTCCGCCAGGGCACCCTGGACGACTACGTCTACCTGGAGCACGGCGCGCACTACGCGATCGGCGCCCTGGCCGTCATCCTGCTCGTCACGATCCAGTACGAGATCCACGAGCTCATCACCGGTTCCGTCGGCGTCATCCTGATCGGCTGGTCCTTCTGGTCCTCGGTCCGGCGCAACAAGGCGATCGAGGCCGATGGCGAGGGAGGCAGTACGGAAGTCTCCGCCGGGGTGTGACCCGGTAGGGAATGAGGAACGCTCTCTGCGGGGCGGCTCGTACGGCGACGGTACCGGGAACACCCGGCTCCGGCCCGGAGCCGCCCCGCAGCGGTCTGTGTGTCGCGTGCGCCGCACGCGACGGGTGCGGGGCATACGAACGACAACAAGTGGGGGTTGGGGATGGCGTTCTGGGACAACCTGTGGCCGGGGCGGGAAGCGCAGTTCGAGTCGGGCAACGCGGCCACCAACTCCATCGTGCTCTCCAGGCGGCACGCCACGGTCTCGCTGACCAAGCAGGGCGCCCTGACCGGCAACCTCCGGGTCAACCTCTCCTGGCGGATGCGTACCTCCGACATCGAGGGCCGGTCGTCACAGAGCGGCCGTCTGCTGCGGCCGCTCAAGCTCTTCAAGCCCGAGGTCGTCCAGGCGCACACCCAGGGCGTGGTCAATGTGGACCTGGACCTGGGCTGCATGTACGAGCTGACGGACGGCTCCAAGGGCGTGGTACAGCCGTTGGGCAACCTGATCGGTGATCTGAACGGACCGCCCTACATCAGGCTCAGCGGGGACGACCGCTTCGGCGCCCCGTCCGGGGAGACGGTCTACGTCAACCTCGACCACCGCGAGCAGATCAAGCGGCTGCTGTTCTTCGTCTACATCTACGACCAGACGCCGGCCTTCGACCGCACGCACGCGAAGGTGACGCTCTACCCGGGCAACGGGCCGCGCATCGAGATCGAGCTGGACGAACGCGCCCCGGAGGCCCGCTCGTGCGCCGTGTTCACGGTGGAGAACATCAAGGACGAACTGATCGTGCGGCGCGAGGTGAAGTTCGTGTACGGCTTCCAGTCGGAGCTCGACCGGCTGTACGGCTACGGCATGCAGTGGGGGCGGGGCTACAAGTCCCGCGCGTAGGGCCTCCCGTTCGGATCGGGCCGGGCGCGCGGGGGCGCTGCGGTCCGTGCGCCGGATCAGGGCCGTATGAACTGCGGCCCCTGCGGAGGCAGCACGAAATTCGGGTCGGGGGCGTGCGCTGCCGCCGCCGCGGGCTGCGGATAGCCGTAGGCGGGCTGCGCAGAGGCCGCCTGGGGGTAGCCGTACGCGGGCTGCGGAGCGAGCGTGGCCGGGGCCGCAGCGGGCTGCGGGTAGCCGTAGCCGGGCTGCTGGTGCTGCACGGTGGCCTGTGCGTCCGGCCCGGGGGCGGCCGCGGGCGGGAACGAGGGCGCGGGCGGTGCCGGGTCGGGCCCGGGGGCCTCCGCCTCGTCGACCGAGATGCCGAAGGCCGTCGCGAGACCGATCAGTCCGGTCGGGTAGCCCTGCCCCACGGCACGGAATTTCCAGCCGTCACCGCGCCGGTAGAGCTCGCCGCAGATGATGGCCGTCTCCGCGCCGGTTTCCGGCCGTACGTCGAAGACGGCGAGCGGCTCGCCGTCCGCCGCCGCGGCGTCGTAGATCAGGATGCAGAGATCGTGCACCTGCTCGAAGCTGGCGCCGTCGGAGGAGGCGGCGATGACCACCTGGTCGACCGACGGGTCGAGCGCGTTCAGGTCGGCCTCGACGGTGTCCGTCAGGCCCTCGGCCAGGCTCCGCTTCGGCAGCCGCCGCACCAGGCCGGAAGGGTGGCGGGGCTGGTTGTAGAAGACGAAGTCCTCGTCGGAGCGCACGCGGCCGCCCGAGCCGAGCAGCAGGGCCGAGGCGTCCACATCGGGAATCCCGGCGCCCGGGGTCCACCGCAGCACGGCCCGTACGGCCATGGCGTCGAGAGGGACGTTCGAGCCTTTCACCATCGCGTGCGTCATGCCGGTCATCCTGCCTGCTGGCCGGCCGTGCGGACAACGTGGGGGGCATAAGCCGTGTCGCGAGGGAATGTCGCAACCACCCCGTCCGCACCCTTCGGAACCATCGCGAAATAGACGAGTTACCCGGAATTCATCCCCGCAGGGAACTGCCGACACCCACCCGTACGTACTATTACCGGCCACACGTTGTCATGCCGGTCAGGTAGTACGGGGGAATCACATGCGGCATTTCGGGCATATCGCACCTGCTGTGCGGAGTGATCTGTTCTTCCAGGAGCCGTGCGCCTTCGATGCGGACTCGCCGGCGTCCGTGCTCTCGGCCGCCCTGGGGGCGACGCTCTACAGCCCCGCCACCCGGCCGAGACTCGCCGATGACGTGATCAAGCAGGCCGCCCGGGGCGTGGTCTCGATGGTGCTGTGCCTGGAGGATTCGATCGACGACTCCGAGGTGGCCGGAGCCGAGGAGAACCTGGTCCGGCAGTTCGCCGACCTCGACGCGCGCGGTGGCGAACTGCCGCTGCTGTTCATCCGGGTCCGTGAACCGCACCAGATCACGGACCTGGTGCGCAGGCTCGGAGATTCTGCCCGATTGTTGTCCGGTTTTGTACTTCCGAAGTTCACGCAAGAGCGTGGTGTGCCGTTCATGGAGGCGCTGGCCGAGGCCGAGCGCGCGGGCGGCCGGCGGCTCTTCGCCATGCCCGTACTCGAATCGCCCGAGCTGCTGCATCTGGAAACCCGCCACGAGGCCCTCCGCAAGATCGCCAGCACCGTCGACACCTACCGTGACCGGATCCTCGCGCTGCGTCTCGGTGTGACGGACTTCTGCTCGGCGTACGGACTGCGCAGGGCGCCCGACATGACGGCGTACGACGTCCGCATCGTCAGTGACGTCATCGCCGACGTCGTCAATGTGCTGGGCCGTGCCGACGGTACGGGCTTCACGATCACCGGCCCCGTGTGGGAGTACTTCAGGCTCCAGGAGCGGATGTTCAAGCCGCAGCTCCGCCGCAGCCCCTTCCTGGAGGGCCGGGCCGAGGAACTGCGCACGGCTCTGATCGAGCACGACCTGGACGGCCTCCTGCGGGAGATCGACCTCGACCGGGCCAACGGTCTGCTCGGCAAGACCTGCATCCACCCGTCGCACGTCGCCCCCGTGCACGCACTGTCGGTGGTCAGTCACGAGGAGTTCAGCGACGCGCAGGACATCCTGCGGCCGGAACGCGGTGGCGGCGGCGTACTGCGTTCCTCGTACACGAACAAGATGAACGAGGTGAAGCCGCACCGGGCCTGGGCGGAGCGCACTCTGCGCCGCGCCGAGGTCTTCGGGGTGGCGAGGGCGGACGTCGGCTTCGTGGAACTGCTGGCCGCGAGCCTCGCGGAATGAGCGGACCCGGTGAACGGGTTCCGGTAGGAGAGGCCCGGCGAGCGGGCCCGGCACGCCGGGGGTGCCGGGCCGTGTGCGCGTGAGCGGGGATGTGCCGAGCGGCGGCCTGCCGGGCGGCTATGTGACGGGCGAACGAAAAGAGACGGCGAACGTGGTGTGGTCGGGTAGCTGGGTCGCGGAGCGGCTGGGAGTCGAGCTGGTGGGCGACGGGGAACTCCCCGGCCTGCTGGGCCTCGCCCTGCGGCGCAACCCCAAGCGGGCACATCTGCTCGTCTCCAATGTGCTCGGCAAGCATGTGCCGCAGCGCCCCTCGGTGGTCTACGGTGCCGGATTCGAGCTCGGCCGCCGGGTCCGCGAGCTGCTCGGCGAGGCCGGGGCGCGGCGGGCGGTCGTGCTCGGTTACGCGGAGACGGCCACCGGCCTCGGCCATGCCGTCGCCGACGGGCTCGGCCGGGCCCCCTACCTCCACTCCACGCGGCGCCCCGTCGAGGGCGTGGCCAAGGCGGGCGGCTTCGAGGAGTCGCACTCGCACGCCACCTCGCACCTGCTCCTGCCCGAGGACCCGGACCTGCTGGCGGGGGACCCGGCAGCGGGGGACCCGGACCTGCCGGCGGGGTCCGGAAGCGGCGGGGCAGGCGCCCCGGGCGCGATCGCGGACGCGGCTTCGGACGTGACCCCGGGCGCGATGGCCGACGCGGCGCTCGTCCTCGTGGACGACGAGTTCTCCACCGGCAACACCGTCCTCAACACCATTCGCGCCCTGCACGAGCGCTACCCCCGCGAGCGGTACGTCATCGTGGCCCTGGTGGACATGCGCTCACCGGCCGACCGCACGCGGTTCGCCGGGTTCGCCGCGGAGATCGGCGCCCGCGTCGACCTGGTGGCGCGGAACTCCGGCACGGTCCGCCTCCCCGAGGGCGTCCTGGAGAAGGGGCAGGCGCTGGTCGCCGAGCACGAGGCGGCGCAGGCGGCGGCACAGCCCCCGGTGGGGATGCCCGGGGGAGTGGCCCAGCCGGTGTGCATCCTTCCCCGCCCCTGCACCCGGATCGACCTCCAGTGGCCCGCCGGAGTGCCCGACGGCGGCCGGCACGGCTTCACCCCCGCACACCGGACCCGGCTGGAATCCGCACTCCCCGCCATGGCGGACCGCATAGCGGAGGCGCTGGGCGACGACGCACGCCGCGTACTGGTCCTCGGATTCGAGGAGCTGATGTACGCGCCCCTGCGCCTGGGCACCGCCCTGGAGGACCGCGTCGGCGCCGAGGTCAGCTACTCCACCACGACCCGCTCCCCGGTCCTCGCCGTGGACGACCCCGGCTATGCGATACGCACCCGGCTGGTCTTCCCGGCCCACGACAACCCGGCCGACGGCCGCGGCGACCGCTACGCGTACAACGTCGCGGGCGCCGGCTTCGACGCCGTGGTCCTCGTCGTCGACTCCACCGCCGACACCCCCGAACTGCACGGCCCCCGCGGCCTGGTGCAGCAGCTCGCCCCGCATACCGGCCAGGTCCTGCTGGCGGTCGTTCCCTCGTACGTACCGCCCGGGGCATCCGCCCCCGCGCCGTCCACGCCGTACGCCCCCCAACGGCAGGAAGAAGCCTCCATGCTGCCCGAGCCCCTCCGCGGCCCCGCCTTCTCCTCCTACGCGCCGGACGAGGTCGGCTGGCTGCTCCAGGACCTCTCGGACACCGAACTGGAGGCGCCCACCGAGGAGCGCGAGGAGGCGATACAGAGCGGTGGCGCGCACTACGCCGAGTCCCTGCCCGTCGAGTACCAGCCGTCCGAGCAGTACCAGGACCTGTTCAAGGCGGCCCTGGACCTGTCGGCCGCCCGCATCGCCCGCGCCGTCGGCACGGTCACCGAAACGGTCCTCGCCGAGCGCGGGCCCCGCCCCGTGCTCGTCTCGCTGGCCCGGGCCGGTACGCCCGTCGGCGTGCTCATGCGCCGCTGGGCCCGCCTGCGGCACGGCACCGACCTGCCGCACTACGCCGTCTCGATCGTGCGCGGCCGCGGCATCGACGCCAACGCCCTTCACTGGCTGGCCGCCCACCACAACCCGGCCGATGTCGTCTTCGTCGACGGCTGGACCGGAAAGGGCGCCATCACCCGCGAACTGGCCGCGGCGATCGCCGAGTTCGAGGAGTCCGGCGGGGCGGAGGGCTTCGACCCGGAGATCGCGGTTCTGGCCGACCCGGGCGGCTGCGTCCGTACGTACGGCACCCGCGAGGACTTCCTGATCCCCTCCGCCTGCCTCAACTCCACGGTGTCCGGACTCATTTCCCGTACGGTCCTGCGTGCGGACCTCGTCGGACCGCACGACTTCCACGGCGCGAAGTTCTACCGGGAGCTCGCCGGATCCGATGTCTCCGGCCACTTCCTCGACACCGTCACCGACCGGTTCGGCGAGGTCGCCGCCGAAGTGGACGCCGACGTCAAGGAACTGCTCACCGCCGACCGCGCACCCACCTGGGAGGGCTGGGCCGCGGTGGAGCGCATCAGCGAGGAGTACGGCATCCATGACGTGAACCTCGTCAAGCCGGGCGTCGGCGAGACCACCCGCGTCCTGCTGCGCCGCGTCCCGTGGAAGATCCTCGCCAAGCGCGGCGCGGGCACGGACCTCGAACACATCAGGCTGCTGGCCCAGCAGCGTGGCGTCCCGGTCGAGGAGGTCGACGAACTCCCGTACACCTGCGTCGGGCTGATCCACCCCAAGTACACGCGCGGGGCGACCGGCGCGGACGGCCGGGCGGTGGAGTCCAAGTGACCTCCCCCGTGACCCTGGTCGCCAGCGACCTCGACCGCACCCTCATCTACTCGGCGGCCGCGCTCCGGCTCCCGATGGCCGATGCCCTGGCCCCCCGCCTGCTGTGCGTCGAGGTGTACGACGGCAAGCCCCTCTCGTACGTCACCGAGACGGCCGCCGCACTGCTCGCCGAGCTGACCCGCTCCACGGTCTTCGTACCGACCACCACCCGCACCCGCGAGCAGTACCACCGCATCCATCTCCCGGGCCCCGAGGCCGAGTTCGCCATCTGCGCCAACGGCGGCCACATCCTGGTGAACGGCGGGTCCGACCCGGGCTGGCAGCGGAAGGTGGCCGCGAGGCTGGCCGACGAATGCGCCTCGCTCGCCGAGGTCCGCGCCCATCTCGTCTCGGCCGCCGACCCCGCCTGGCTGCTCAAGGAACGGGTCGCCGAGGACCTCTTCGCGTACCTCGTCGTCGACCGCGCCCTGCTCCCGCCGGACTGGACGAAGGAGCTCGCCGCGTGGGCGGAGCCGCGCGGCTGGACCGTATCGCTGCAGGGCCGCAAGATCTACGCCGTACCGCGCCCGCTCACCAAGAGCGCGGCCATGCGCGAGGTCGCCCGCCGCACCGGCGCCACGCTCACCCTGGCCGCGGGTGACTCGCTCCTCGACGCCGACCTGCTGCTCGCCGCCGACCGCGGCTGGCGCCCCGGCCACGGCGAACTCGCCGACGCCGGCTGGAGCGCCCCGCACGTGGAGGCGACCGCCGAGAGCGGGGTGGCCGCGGGCGAGGAGATACTGCGGCGCTTCCTCCAGTCGTCGGGCCTGCGCCGGGCGGCCTGACACGGGGAGAGGCGCCCGCTGCCCGAGCCCTCGCGACGCGCCGCCGAAAAGAGCGCGTACCGGCCCTGCCCGGCGGCTACAGTCACCGCGTTCCCGCCCGTCGGGGGAGCAATCGGCCGAGCAGGGGACTGGTGCGATGAGCAAGGGCAACGAAACCAAGATCACGGACGAGCTGTACGCGTACATGCTGGCGCACAACCCGCCGCTGGACGCGGTGCAGCGCGAGCTCGTCGAGACCACGTACGCCCGGCTGCCCGACTACGCGGGCATGCAGTCGGCCGAGGAACAGGGCCCGCTGCTCGCCTTCCTCGTACGGCTGACCGGGGCCCGGCACATCGTGGAGGTCGGGACCTTCACCGGCTTCTCCGCTCTGGCGATGGCCCAGGCCCTGCCGCCCGACGGACGGCTGATCGCCTGCGACGTCTCGGAGGAGTGGACGGCCTACGGCCGCGAGGCCTGGGAGAAGGCAGGCGTCGCCGACCGCATCGACCTGCGCATCGCGCCCGCCCTGGACACCCTGCGGGCGATGCCCGCGGAGCCGCACATCGACTTCGCCTACCTGGACGCGGACAAGGGCGGCTACATCGCGTACTGGGAGGAACTGGTGCCCCGGATGCGCCAGGGCGGCGTCATCGCGACGGACAACGTGCTCTTCCACGGCGGCGTGACGGACCCCCGGGCGACCGGCGGGGCGGCGGCCATCAAGAAGTTCAACGACCATGTGTCCGCCGACCCGCGGATGGACAGCGTGCTGCTCACGGTGTCGGACGGCCTGACCCTGTCGCGCAAGCGGTAACCGGGTCCGGGTCCGGACCCGGTTGCTCCGGGCGGGGTCAGCCGCAGCAGCCCCCGCCGCAGCAGCCTCCGCCGCCCCCGCCGGCCGACGGCGCGGGCGCGGAGCCCGACGAGCCGCCCACGGCGACAGCGGAGAGAAGCTTCACGGTGTCCTCGTGCCCGGCGGGGCAGGAGGCGGGGGCCGAGGACTCGGCCATGGGACGGCTGAGCTCGAAGGTGTCTCCGCAGGAGCGGCAGCGGTACTCGTAACGAGGCATGCCCCCAGGCTATCCGCCGGCCCGGACGCGGGGTATGCCCCCAGGGTGTCCGTGGGCCCGGACGGGGTATGCCCCCAGGCTATCCGCCGGCCCGGACGCGGGGTATGCCCCCAGGCTGTCCGCAGGCCCGGACGACGCATGCCCCCAGGCTGTCCGCGGGCCCGGACGACGCATGCCCCCAGGCTGTCCGCGGGCCGGCGTTGTTCATGCCTGCGGCCGCCGGACGACCGGCATCTCCTCGACCGTCCTGTGCCGGGCGAGGCGCTGCTCGCGCTCGGCCTCCTCGGGATGGCGGGCCCGCCAGTACGGGTTGTCGTGGGAGAGCCCGCCGCTGACCCGTCCGTACATCCCGAACATCATCAGCAACAGCCCGACCACAAAGCTGAACAGCACGTTCTGGATCTCGAAGGCGAGGAAGTTGAGCCCGGTGTCCAGCAGGGCGAGATTGACGAAGCCGCTGAGGATGAAGGCGATGCCCAGCACCATGTTGAGCGTCGAGGCGAGATTGCCGCCGATCACCATGCCGATGAACAGCAGCAGCCCGACACAGATCGACAGCACGCTGAGCGCGCCGTTGGTATTGAGGCCCGCGACGGTGGCACCGCCGGTGTCGAAGAAGCCGATCCTGTCGATCAGCCCGAGGATGCCGAAGGCGAGCAGCACCAGCCCCATCAGCCCCGCCCCGATCCGGTAGACGCGGCTGAGCCGGTGGTCGACGGGAAGGTGCTCGTCGAGCCGGGTGGCTCTGCGGTGGGCTGCCGGCCGACGGGCGGGACGCAGTACATGGGTGGCCATCGGGGGCCTCCTTCGCGTACTACCAGGATCTCGCGGCGACGGACCCGCCGCACGCCGGAGCCCCGGGCCGCCGAGGGGCCGAACCCCTGGTCGTCAGGCGCCGGCGCCGCGCTCCTCGCGGATCTCGGAGACGACGCGTGCGGCAGTCTGCCGCACCCCTTCCGTGACGGTCAGGAAGTGCCAGTAGTCGGGGTGGCGCCCCTCCAGCGCGGTGATGGCCTGGTCGAGCCGGGCCACCGCATCGTCGAGGGGCCGGGCGTGGCGCGGCTCGGGTGTGTAGCGCCCGGCCATGGCCAGCCGCTGGGCGTCCCGGATCGCGAACCGGGTCCGCTGGATCTCCTGCTGCGGGTCCTTGGCGACGGCGTCCAGCCGGTGCAGCCGGTCACCGGCCGCGGACACCGCCTCGTCCGTGGCGTTGAGCAGCGCCCGTACGGTGCTCAGCCGGGAAGTGGCGTCGGCCCAGCGCTGCTCGTCACGCGCTTTCGCGGCCTCCTTGAGCTTCTCCTCGGCCTGGCGCACATTGATGGCCGCCTGCTCGGGGACCGGCTGGAGGTCCTGCCAGCAGGCCGCCGAGAACCGCCGCCGCAGCTCGCTGAGCACCGGCTCGACGGAGGCCGACCTGGTCGTCAGCGCCTGGGCGCGCGTACGCAGTGTCACCAGCCGCTTGTCGATCTCGGCGGCCCGCTCGGGCAGCTGCGCCGCCTCGGCCCGTACGGCCTCGGCGTCGCGCAGCACCCGGTCGGCGCGCTGGAGGGTCTCGGGCACGCCGTGCCGCCCGGCACCCTGGTTGAGCTTGGTCAGCTCGGGGGCGAGGGCCGCGAGCCGCGCGGCGAGATCATCCGCCCGCAGTCCGGACGCCCGCACCGCGTCGAGAGCATTGCTCGCGGACAGGAGCGCCTGCCGCGCCCGCTCCACCGCGGGCGCGAGCCGGGCGAGCTGGGTCTCGGCACTGCTGAGCAGCGGCCCGAGACCGGCCGCGAACCGGTCGAGCTCACCCTTGACCCGTACGAGCTCGTCCTTGGCGGCGGACAGCTCGGTCCTGGCCCGTGAGGCGACGGCGGGCTCGAGATCGTCCCGGTCGAGATCGTGCGCGTCGACCGCGGTGATGTAGGCGTGACTGGCCTCGTCGATGCGCCGCCCGAGGGCGGCGAAGTCGTCGACGGCCTTGCGCGCGGCCGGTGAACTGTCGACCGCGGTGATCGTCTCGATGGAGATCTGCAGATCCCGCTGGGCCGTGTCGAGCTCGTAGAAGGCCTCGGCGGCGGCATCCTTCGCCGCCTGCGCCTCGGCCCGCTGGCCCTCCCCACGCCCGCCGAACCAGCGCCGCGTACCGCCCCCGGCGAACGAGGCGGGCAAAGCTGCGGCAAACAGCGGCACGGGCAGCAGCATCAGCAGCAGCACATCACGGAAACGGTGACCGTCCCGGCTGACCGGGACATCACTGACGGCGGAACTCCCACCCGCTCCGGCCTGCGGCTTCGCGTGTGTCGCCGTCACATCCCTCTCCCGTGCCGTTTCGCCCTGCCCGGTACATTCTCCCACCAGGTAAGGACGAACACACGGGCCCGTTAGTTCGCGCTTCGCACGGTGACTTCGCCGTTGTCGCTGTGCGCCTTCACCGCGTGCCGGCTCTCGCTGCTGCGGGGCACGCGCACGGAGATGTCCCCGTTGTCGGCCGACGCGGACACGGCGTACCGGCTCGTGCCCGCCGGCAGGTCGATGGTGATGCTCCCGTTGTCACTGACGGTGTCCACGAGATCCGGGACCCGGCTGAAGCCGAGCTTCACGGAACCGTTGTCCGAACGGGCCACCACGGAAGCCCCCGAGATCCGCTCGCCGCGCACGGCCCCGTTGTCGCTCTTCAGCTCCAGCGGCCCGCTGACATCCCGCACGACGACCCCGCCGTTGTCCGAGAAGAGCTTGAGCGGCGTACCGAACCCGGACGCGGTGACCCTCCCGTTGTCGGCATCCACGGTCAGCGCAAGCCCGCGGGGCACCTTCACCCGGTGCTGCGCACCGCAGTCGCTGATCAGCGCATCGCACTTCACCCGGAGCGTGAGCGTGTCGCCCTCCAGCTTCCAGACGGGGTCCGGCCCGCTCCCGAGCACCACCCACCCGTCGACCCTGCGCGTCACCTCGATCTTGTCCACATCGGCGGGCACGACTTCCACGGTGGAGTTCTCCGCGTCGATGGTGAGCGCCTTCCCGCTGTACGCGAACGACTTGTGCTCGGCGGGAGCGTCCTCAACGTCCGTGGAACCGCAACCACTGAGGGCCGCGAGGAGGAGGACGGTGCCGCCGGTGGCGACGACGAGGTTGGTGCGGGTGCGGATGGTCGTGGTCATGGTGATCGAGGCCCCCTGGCTGATGCTGCCGACGTGACCTCACCGTATGCAGCCCCCGCTTCCCGGACGATCCGGCCGGCTACCGGATCCGGGGTGGGGATATCCCCCGCATGCCTGCCGCGTCGGGTGGGGCGGGCGCTCGGCCGGGGCACCCCGGGCGGGGCGGGCGCTCGGCCGGGGCACCCCGGGCGGGGCGGGCGCTCGACCGGGTAACCGATTGTCGACCTGCGCCGAGAGCCATGTAATCTGTTGCCTCATCCACGGGTGCGTAGCTCAGGGGTAGAGCGCTGCTCTTACAAAGCAGATGTCGGCGGTTCGAAACCGTCCGCGCCCACCAGTGCAAAGGCCCCCAACCGATCATGGTTGGGGGCCTTTGACATCTGCTTCTGACATCAACGGACACGGTCACCCACGGTCGGGACGCTGTCGCTTCAGCACACGGTCCAGGTGACTCACGGCCTCACGCTGCGTGTCCTGGACGACGTGAGCCATCGATCGCACGACGGCCGCATGGTGATCACTGGCGTCTGAGGCCCGGGCCGGGCTGTTACAGGCTGCGCGCTTCACCTTGACGCCCTGAACCACGCCCGCTCCACGGAGTGGGGGCCGAAGGCGGACGGGATGGACGCTGGGCGAGTGATGGGTTGAGGACCGCCTCAGAAGACGGGCGGTGTCACCATGAAGTTCTCGCCGCCGTACAGGGATTCGTAGCGGATTTCGATCACGAGGCGTCGCGTGACAAGTTCCCAGAACCAGCCGTGCTGATCATCGCTGAACTCATCCAGAGACAACAAGAACGTGGACTGCCCGGCTAGCACCACGGCACCTGGACGCAGGGAGTGCGCCTTGGGTTGCGCCGGAAACGGGCCGAGAAGGCGTTGCTGTGTGTGGTAGTCCCATTGCCCAATGACCTCCCCGTCCAACCGCACGACTGAACTCGTCACGATGGCCGGCCCGAGACCGGCATTGATGACGTTGAGCCCTGCTTCAGAACCTTCGTACTCCTTTATGCGGCGCATTTGCAGCAGGGGCCTCACCGACTGCCGACCATGTCGCCTACTGTCCCGGGCCTGCGTGTAGCTGACCCAGAGGGAGGCGAGTGCCACGACTATCGCTGCAACAGCGGTGACCATGTCTGAATCCATACGAATTCCCCCGTGCGAAGCCGTGGATAGTGCTCGAATCTTCCCCAAGCAGCCGTCGTTTCAGTCCACAACTGCGAGCGACGGACGAGAAAGGATCCCGTATCCGTGTCATGCCCGATCAGACAGGAACCGACGGGGAACCACAGTGATCTGACGGACTGCACGCATGCGAACGGCCCCCGGCCCCCGGCCGATTCACCCAGTAATGAGCCGTTCATCTGCGGTGGGCGTGGGATTTGACCCCACGATGACTCGCGCCACGACGGGTTTCAAGTCCGTCGGCTCAGGCATGGGGTTTCTGGAACTTTCCAAGGTCAGACCCACGAATCGCAACAAAGCCAGGGCGAGAACTGCCATCTGAGTCGAATGGATGCTTCCGGGGCGTCGCTTGAGGAAGCGCGGTCCTATGCGGACGATCAAGCGCAGCGCCGTCAGGCGCGAGCGGAAACGCCGGACGTGACGGGAAGGCGGAACCGGCCGGATTCGAACCGGCGTCCTCGCGGTTTTGGAGACCGCGCGCGACGACCTCTGCGCTACGGCTCCGCCTGGCGGCCATCCTACGGAAGACCCGTCGAGAGGGGGCGCTGCGCGTGGCGGGGCTGTGGTCAGATGCTGGGGCGTAAGTAACCCTCACCAGCTCCGAGCGGCCATCGGTGTGGTCCGCTCACTCTCTGCCTCCGCCTGCTGGTCACACCCGACGCAGCGCGGAGCGGCCCGCGAAGCGTGCCGAGGTGCCCAACTCCTCCTCGATCCAGATCAGTTGGTTGTACTTGGCCGTGCGGTCGGAGCGGGAGAGTGAGCCGGTCTTGATCTGGCCGCAGCCGGTCGCCACCGCCAGGTCCGCGATGGTGGTGTCCTCCGTCTCGCCCGAGCGGTGCGACATCACGGCCGTCCAGCCTGCCCGGTGGGCCGTGGTCACCGCGGTCAGGGCCTCGGTCAGGGTGCCGATCTGATTGACCTTGACCAGGACCGAGTTGCCGACACCGGTGCGAATGCCTTCGCGCAGCAGCGTTTCGTTGGTGCAGAACACGTCGTCGCCGACGAGCTGGCAGCGGTCGCCGACGCGGGAGGTCAGCTCGCGCCAGCCGTCGTGGTCGTTCTCCGCCATCGGGTCCTCGATGGAGATGACCGGGTAGGCGTCGATGAGCTTGGCCAGGTAGTCGACGTTCTCGGAGGGGGTGCGGCGGACCCCCTCGCCCGCGTAGTCGTACACCCCGTCGCGGAAGAACTCCGAGGACGCCGGGTCCATCATCAGGCCGATGTCCGTGCCGGGGCGGTAGCCGGTGCGTTCGATGGCGGCCATCACGAAGTCGAGCGCCTCCTCGGCGGTACGCAGTGCGGGTGCGAAGCCGCCCTCGTCGCCGACGCCCGTGGAGTGGCCGGCGGCGAGGAGGTCGCGGCGCAGGGTGTGGAAGACCTCGCTGCCCATGCGGACGGCTTCGGCGAAGGTGTCAGCGCCCACGGGGGCGATCATGAACTCCTGGAAATCCAGCGGGTTGTCGGCGTGGGCGCCGCCGTTGACGATGTTCATCATCGGCAGCGGCAGGAGGCGGGCGTCGGCGCCGCCGAGGTAGCGGTAGAGGGGTTGGCGGTGGGCCGCAGCGGCGGCCTTGGCGGTGGCGAGGGAGACGCCGAGGATCGCGTTGGCGCCGAGCCGGGACTTCGTCGCGGTGCCGTCGAGGGCGACCAGTGCGGCGTCGAGACCCGCCTGGTCCGACGCGTCCCGGCCGCGCACGGATGCCGCGATCTCCCCGTTGACGTGGGCCACCGCGCGGTCGACGCCCTTGCCGTGCCAGCGTGCGGCGTCCCCGTCGCGCAGTTCCACGGCCTCACGGGCGCCGGTGGAGGCGCCGGAGGGGACAGCCGCGCGCCCCAGGGAGCCGTCCGCCAGGACGACGTCGACCTCGACCGTGGGGTTGCCCCGGCTGTCGATGATCCGGCGGGCGGTGACGGTCTCGAGGGTGGTGCCGATGGTTCCGGCTGTCGGTGCGGACATGGGAGTTCCTTCCCGTTGTCGTATGCCGTGGCCCTGGCTGCGACAACGCTGGCGCTGAGCCCGACGGAGCCAAACCTTACAGCAATGCTGCTCAGTTCTGCTGCTCAGTTTGGCTGTACAGCATTGCTGTGCAGGTGAGGTGCACAGCTTGGCTGGCCAACGGGGTAAAGTGCCCTATGCCCACCCCGGAAGCCGCCGCCATCGCCGCCGAACTGCGCACCGCGATGGGCAAGCTCACCCGGCGCGTCAAGAACGAGGACCGCATCCCGCTGGGGCAGGTCGCCGTGCTCGGTGCGCTCGACCGCGACGGCGCCATGACCACCAGCGACCTCGCCGCCGATCAGCGCGTACGCCCCCAGTCGATGGCCCGGGCCGTGGGGCTCCTCATGGAACAGAACCTGATCACCCGCCGCGCTCACCCCACCGACGGCCGCAAGTCGCTGGTCGAGCTGTCCGACGCGGGCCGGGTAGCGCTCGAGGCGGAGCGCGGCCGCAGGGCCGGCTGGCTCGCGCAGGCCATCGAGGCCGAACTCACGGATGAGGAGCGGTCGTTGCTGGCCCGGAGCGCCGCCCTGCTGGAGCGGCTCGCCACGCGCTAGCGAGCTCGGCCCGTAACGGGGAACGATCGGGCGAATTCGCCCTGCTGAGTGTCCTCTCGCCGGTCCTCGACCAGGCCGGTCCGGACGCGCGGAGTCTCGCCTACCGGCTGGTCGGCACCGGCACCGGCACCGGCACCGGCGTCGCTTACGCGCCGGTAATCACGTTTCGCCTCGGAGCTGTGGCGTCTAGCCTGCCAGTCATGCATCAAGGGCGAAGGCGCGATCGACGTCCCGCCTCGCACGGGCGGCAGGTGGTGCCGGGGCAGGGCGCCCCGGTTCTCTCCGTTGCCGGGAGCGATGTGGTGATCGTCGGCTACTTCTCCGGCAAGGAGAAGGACTTCGACCAGCGGATGGACGCGGCGGCCGACGCCGTGACGGCAGCCGGGGCCCGCGTGGTGGGGCGGATCGTGCAGCGGCGGGGCGTTTCGGGCGGCGGGGTCAGGAAGATGGGGCTGCCCTACTCCTCGCGGACGCTGATGAGTTACGGGAAGATCCGTGAGGCAGCCGGGCTCTGTGAGCGGACCGGCGCCGACGCGGCGGTCTTCCTGGCGGCACTGACCGGGCGGCAGCGGCGGACGCTGACCTCGGTGCTCGGCTGTCCCGCCGTCGCTCTGGCCGAGTTTCTGTGATCTGAGTGATTCGTCCGATTCGGCCGGCCGGTTTCGGTGATGCTCCCGCGCTCCAGTACCGTGCCGCCCTTCCGATCCGCCCGCCCGGCCGGACGGCCGGCGCGAACCGGCAGGAAGCAGGCCTTCATGACCACCGACCAGCGCGAACACCTGTCACCCGCCGCGTCCCCCCTGCGCATACCCGCCTTCCGGCGGTTCCTGCTGGCCAACCTGGTCTCGGCGACGGGGTCGGCGATGGCTCCCGTGGCCCTCGCGTTCGCCGTGATCGGGCAGGGCGGGGGAGCCCGGTCGCTCGGGATCGTACTCACGGCGAATACGGTGCCGACCCTGGTTCTCCTTCTCGTCGGCGGCGTGCTGGCGGACCGGATGTCCCGCAGCCGGATCCTCTTCCTCGGGAATCTCGGCGCCGGGGCCGCCCAGGCGGCCGTTGCCGTGCTGGTCGCGACCGGGGCGGCGACGACCTTCGCGATCAGTGTCTGTGCCTGCCTTTCGGGTGTGTCGACCGCGTTCATCGCGCCCGCGGAGCAGGGAATCGCATCCCGGCTCGTGCCCAAGGAATTGCTCCAGCAGGCCAACGCACTGGTTCGCATTCCCAGGAACGTGGTCAAGATCGTCGGCCCTGTCGTCGGCGGGTTCGTCGTCGCGCTCACCGGGCCCGCCTGGGCCCTCGGGTGGGACGCCACCACCTTCGTCGTCGCGGCCCTTCTCCTGCTGGGGCTCCGGCTCGCCGGCTCCGTCCCGTCCGGCAGCGGCGTGGTGGCCGACCTGCGTACCGGCTGGGAGGGTTTCCGCTCACGGACCTGGCTGTGGAGCTTCACCGTCGCCGGGACCGCGATCGTGGCGGCGTGGCTGGCCGGTTTTCAGCTGCTCGGGCCGCTCGTGGCCGATGAGAGCTACTCGGGCGCCCGCTCCTGGGGGTTGGTGCAGGGCGCCTTCGCCGCAGGGCTTCTCGTCGGTACGTTCGTCTGCCTGCTCTGGAGGCCGAGACGGCTGATGCTGGTCTGTGTGCTGGCCGGTTCGGGCATCATGCTGCCATTGGCCGCCCTGGGACTGGGGCTCTCGCTGCCCTGGGTGCTGGGGGCCGCCGCCGTCGCCGGCATCGGAATGGACGTGACGATCGTCGCCTGGTCCACGGTCATGCAACAGCAGGTTCCTGACGAGGAGTTGGGCCGGCTCGGCGCCTTCAACGCGCTGGGGGAGCGGATCGCCATTCCGGTCGGGTACCTCCTGGCGGCCGTCGCGTCGAAGTACTGGAGCGGTCAGCACATTCTGATGGTGTGCTCAGGAATCATCCTCGCCGCCACCGTGGCCAATGTGTGCGTCCGCGACATCTACCGGATCAAGCGGGCGTGAACCGCCCGGGGGGCGTGGCTGCCCGGGCTTCTGGGTCCGCTGTTCGTCGGGGAGGGACTTCCCCGGCCGCGCCAGCGGGGACAGCGCCATGAACCAGCCGGCCGGAATACGGCATCGGCGTACCCACCCCGCTCTCACCCGTTCGGACGCGTCCAAGTAGCCGTGCCCGAATGCGCCGATGAGTGTCGGTCTGACGTGCAGTCCCACCGGCCGAGGAGTACTCATGGCACAGACCGCGCCCACGCCGGGCAGCTCAACCACACCTTCGTCCCAGTCCGGGGACATCAACCCCTGGGCGGCCGGCGGGCTCATGTTCGCCGGTGTCCTGCTGATGGTCGACGGGGTGCTGGGGGCGATCAAGGGCATCGCCGGGATCGCGTCCGACGACGTATATGCACGGATCAACAACTACGTCTTCGAGTTCAACGTGACGACCTGGGGATGGATCCATCTCATCCTCGGCATCATCATCGCCGTCGTCGGCTGGGGCATCCTCAAGGGCTCCGTCTGGGCGCGCGGCGCCGGTGTGGGGCTGGCGGCGCTCAATATGATCGCCAACTTCATGTGGCTGCCCTACCAGCCGATCTGGGCCGTCGTCTCCCTCGCCATCGACACCTTCGTGATCTGGGCCCTGTGCACCGACCGCTCGAAGGCGGTCATCTGATGAATGCCGGTAACGGCGCCGGCCCGGCGGTGGCTCCCACCGCCGGGCCGGCGCGTTCGACGGCGGCCGAGGCCTGGATCTGGGGCTATCCGCTGCTGCAGAACTACCGCACGATGTACCCGCAGGCCATCGACCCGGACGACCCCCGCTCGGTCGGCGGCTTCGGGCGGTTCCGGCACTACGCCCAGCCGTTCACCCCGGCCAACACGGATGTGGTGACGCCCAACAACGACACCCCGTACTCCTGGGCGTGGCTCGATCTGCGCGACGAGCCGTGGGTGGTCTCCGTGCCGGCGGCCGACCGGTACTACGTCCTGCCGTTCCACGACCTCGACACCTCGTACGTGGGATACGTCGGAAGCCGTACGACCGGTGCGGGCGCCGGGGACTACCTGGTGGCGGGACCCGGGTGGCGGGGCCAGGTGCCCGACGGGATCAGCGGCGTCCTGCGCGCGGACACCTTCCTCGTCGGCATCGTCGGACGTACGTATCTGGCGGGCCCCGACGACGTACCGGCGCTGCGGGCGGTCCAGGAGCAGTACCGGCTGCGCCCGCTGTCGGAGTTCCTGGACACGGCCGCCCCGCACCCGGTCGGCGAACCCGTCTGGCCGGTGTGGCGCGAGGAGGACCTGGACAGCGTGGAGTTCTTCACGCTGCTCGACTTCCTGCTCCGGTTCTTCCCCGTACTGGACAGTGAACGGGAGCTGCGTGAGCGGCTCGCCGCGCTCGGTGTCGACGGCAGCGGCGAGTTCGAACCCGCCGCGCTGAAGCCGGAGATCCGGGAGGCGCTCCGGCTGGGGATCGCCGACGCGCGGGAGCGGCTGGAGCAGGCCAAGAGCGGGGCCAGGGACTCCACCGGCTGGTTCGGCACGCGGGCCGAGCACGGCGACGACTACCTGACCCGCGCGGTCGGCGTCGACAAGGGGCTCTACGGACTGCCCGCCGCCGAGGCCTGGTACGCCGGATGGCTGGAGGACGACCGGGGCAACCGGCCGCCGGACGCCTCCGTCCACGACTACACAGTGCACTTCCCCGCAGGACAGCTGCCGCCCGCCCGGTTCTTCTGGTCCACCACCATGTACCGGCTGCCCGAGCGGCTGCTCGTGGCCAATCCGGCCGGCCGCTACTCGATCGGGGACCGCACCCCGGGCCTGCTGTACGACGAGGACGGCGGACTGACCCTCTACGTACGGAAGGACCGGCCCCAGGACCCGAAGCAGGCCGCCAACTGGCTGCCCGCACCCGACGGTCCGTTCACCGTCGCCGTCCGCGTGTACGGGCCCGGAACGCCCGTCCTGGACGGCAGCTGGTCCATGCCGGCGCTCGCCGTGCACGACCACTGAACCCGCCCTTGCACGACCACTGAAGGGGAGGCTCTCCATGCCGGAGAAGCCCACGCACGATCTCGTCGAGCTGGCCGCCGAGGCGTACGTCTACGGCTATCCGCTCGTCTTCGACCTGTCGATGGTCGAGGCGTGTCTGCACAAGGGGTTCGGCGCACTGGCCGCCGCTCCCTTCAACGCGTTCGCGCACTCCGAGTCGCTCGCCGACGCCGAAGCGCACTTCGTGTCCGTCAACAACGACACCCTCTACTCGATCGCCCAGCTCGACCTCTCCGGCGGACCGGTCCGGCTGCACGTCCCCGACACCGACGGGGCGTACTACGTCCTGCAGTTCGTCGACACCTGGACCAACAACTTCGCGTACGTCGGCCGCCGGGCCACCGGTACCCGGGCGGCCGACTGGCTCGTCGTGCCGCCCGGGTGGGCGGGCGCCGTGCCCGACGGAGTACGCGGGGTCATCGACGCGCCCACGAGCGTCGTCACCGTCGTCGGCCGCAACGCCTGCGACGGCCCGGACGACGTGGCGCGGGTCCGCGCGCTCCAGAAGCAGCTCACCCTCACCCACCTCGAACGCGGCGAGCACCACACCGGTCTGCCCGCCCCCGACGCCGGTGTGCCCGCGGAGCTCCGCTTCTTCGAGCAGCTCAGGGTGTGGATGGCCGACTTCCCGCCGTCCGCCGCCGACCAGGCCTACCAGGACCGGTTCCAGCCGCTGGGACTCCTGGAGGAGGGGCCTTCGCCCTACGTTCCGGCCGGGGCCGCCCTGGTGCGCGCGCTGACCGAGGGGCTGGCGCTGGGCAAGGAGCGGGTGGAGGCGGCGAGCCGGGCCGAGGCGGGGGGCGGCGCGGACAGCGGATGGTCGGCGAATCCCCATCTCTTCGACTACAACCTCGACCACTTCGGGGTGGGGACCATCGACTCGCCGGAGTGGAAGATCGCCGACCGGCAGGCCTCCTACCTGGCCAGGGCCGTCGCGGCCCGCACCGGACTGTGGGGCAACCACGGCTACGAGGCGGTGTACGCGCAGACCTTCCACGACGCCGACGGCGCACAGCTCAGCGGCGCGCACCGCTACGAACTCCGCTTCGAGGAGCCGCCGCCGGTCGACGCGTTCTGGTCCGTGACCATGTACGAGACCCCGGACTACTACCTGGTCGCCAACCCGGCCGGCCGCTTCTCGGTCGGGGACCGTACGCCCGGGATCGTGTACGCAGGCGACGGGTCGCTGACCCTCCACATCAGCAGGGAGCGGCCCGCCGACCCGGTCGCCGCGGCGAACTGGCTGCCGGCGCCGGAGGGGGACTTCCGGCCCATGTGCAGGCTGTACATGCCGCAGCGGGCGGTACTCGACGGGAAGTACGAGATCCCCGTCATCCGGCGGATCGGGGAGGCCGGCCGTGGGTGAGGCGATCGGGCAGATGCTGGCGTCCGCCGTCGGCATCGCGATCAGCCCGCTGCCGTTGATCGCCGTCATTCTCATGCTCGCCACCCCGCGCGGCCGGTCCAACGGCATCGCGTTCGCCCTCGGCTGGACGGTGTCGCTCGCCGTCCTGGTCACGGTGGTCGTGCTCGCGGGATCGGGGGCCGACGCCTCCGCCGGGGACGAGGGCCCGGCCACCTGGACGCTGTGGCTGAAGCTGGCGTTCGGCGCGCTGTTCGTCCTCATGGCGGCCAAGCAGTGGAAGGGGCGGCCGCGAGAGGGGCAGGACGCCGAGCAGCCCAAGTGGATGCGGGCGATCGACGGGTTCACCCCCGGAAAATCGGCGGGGCTGGCGGCCGTGCTGGCCGTCGCCAACCCGAAGAACCTGGTGCTGGCGGTCGGTGGCGCCGTGTCCATCGCCTCCAGTACGGCGAGCGGGGGCGGAAAGGCCGTCGCCGGGGTCCTGATGGTGGTCATCGCGTCGCTGTGCACCGCGCTGCCGCTGGGGGTGTTCCTCTTCGGCGGCGACCGGTCCTCGAAGGTGCTCGGGGACTGGAAGGCGTGGATGGGGCGCCACAACGCCGCCATCATGACCACGGTCCTGGTCGTCCTCGGGGCCAAGTACATCGGGGACGCCATCAGCGGACTGGCCGGCTGAGGAGTGTGCCCCTCCCCGGTACCGGGGAGGGGCACACCGCTGACCAGGGGTGTTGTCCGGCGGCCGGGTCGTTGTCAGTGGCGCGGTCCACACTGGAGGCATGTGCCGCAGTATCAAGACCCTCCGTCCGCCCGCCCTCCCCGAGGAAGCCACCGAGGAGGACGTCCGCGCCGCCGCCCTGCAGTTCGTCCGCAAGGTGTCCGGCTTCCGCGCCCCGGCCGCGCACAACAGGGAAGTCTTCGACCGGGCCGTCGACGAGATCGCCGAGGCGACCGCCAGGCTGCTGGACGGCCTGGAAGTGCGGGGTGGTGTCAGGACGCCGTAGGAGCCGCGACCGGAGCCGAGGCGGCGGCCGCAGCCGCCGCGGGGCGCCGCATCAGGAGTGCGGCGAACGCGCCGGCGACGAACAGGGCGAGGACCGAGACGGCCGTGCCCAGCCAGCTCGCGCCGAGCCAGTGTGCGCCGAAGTAGCCGAGTCCCACGCTGTAGCCGGCCCAGGCCACGCCCGCGACGGCGGACCACGGCAGGAATTCCTTCACGTCACGGTGCGAGGCGCCCGCGCCCAGGGAGACGACCGAGCGGCCGGCCGGGGCGAAGCGGGCGATGACGACGAGGACGCCGCCGCCGCGGCTCAGGGCGGCGCCGAGACGTTCCTGCGCGGACGTGAGGCGGCGGGAGCGGGCAATGGCACGGTCCAGCCGTTCGCCGCCGCGCCAGGCGAGCCGGTAGGCGACGAGGTCGCCCAGCACCGAGGCGCTCGCGGCGCAGAGGATCAGGGCCAGGAGCGAGGGGACCTCGGTCACCTGACGGGCCGCGCCCGCCGCCGCGTCGGCGGCCACGCTCGTGGTGCCCGCGGCAGCGGCCGTGGCGGCCGTGATCACGAGGACTCCGCTGGGCAGTACGGGAAGGAAGACGTCCAGCAGGACGGAGAGGCCGACCACGGCGTAGATCCATGGGCTGCCGGTCAGCGCACCCACACTCTCGAGCACCTTCTACTCCCCGATTTCGTGTCAACGCCGCGACGTCGCAGGGGAGCGGCAGGAGCGGCAGGGCCAGCTGTACAGCGTACGCCTGCCGTTCAGCTGGAGATCCATATATATGCGTGATGTTGGGCACCCCGCTCGAGCCGCACTGGAGCGCGCACCGCCGGGGAGCGGGAGTCCCGGCGGTGCGCGAGGTGGTGCGGCGGTGCGTGAGGGGGGTGCGGCGGTACGTGAGGCGGTGCTGCGGGTCCGGTCGGCGGCGGGCCCGTGAGGGGGTGCGGATCAGACGGCGACCGGGGAGCTCGGCTCCGGCGCATCGGCCAGGTCGCGCCGGCCGGTGGCGCGGGACGCGAACAGCCGGTCCAGGGCGAGGGCGCCGGGGCCGGTGAAGACGAGCAGCAGGAACACCCAGCTGTAGATGGCCGAGGGCTCCCCGCCGTTCTGCAGCGGGAAGAGCGCGCCGGGCTGGTGGACCTTGAAGTACGCGTACGCCATGGAGCCGGACGAGACCAGGGCGGCGATGCGCGTGCCCAGGCCCAGCACCACGAGGCTGCCGCCGACGAGCTGGATGACCGCCGCGTACCAGCCGGGCCAGGTTCCGGCGGGTATGGTCCCGCCGCCCATGGCGCCGCCGAGGACGCCGAAGAGCGAGGCGGCGCCGTGGCAGGCGAAGAGCAGGCCTACGACGATGCGGAAGAACGCCAGGGCATAGGGCTGTGCCTGGTTGAGACGTGTGTACATGGGGGGGAGGCTCCTTCGGTCTGGTGGGGACGTGAACCGACTGAGCGCTACAGATTAGGTAGACCTCACCAATACTTGCAAGTTCAACGTTCTGTCGACTGGCTGAAAACAGATGGACCGTCATCGGTCAGTGGATGCTCGAAGACCGTCTCCAACTGGGCACCTGTCTTCCTTGACTTGGCCTGAACCAATGACAGCGCAGCTTTCCGGCCATGGAGCGTGAGTGTCATCAACTGATCGCCGAACCATGGGCCGTCCGTCTTGGACCACTGGACCGGTGGCGTACCGGTCCGCCCGTGCCGTGCCGGCAGCCGCCCGAGCAGCCGTCCCGGCCGGCTCCGGCCGAACCGGAAGCCGGGCCCTGAGCGCCGCGGGAATGGAGTTGTGCGCGGGAGAGCAGGTCAGCTGTAGTACGCGGGGCCCCGGCGGGTCATCGGAGGCCCCGGCGGGCCGGGTGGGCTCGGCGATGTACGCATGGTGCACATCGCCCGGGAGCGCGCATACCGTCGCCGGCGCGTCCGGGCCGTCGGCCACCTCACGGATCGGCTCCGTCAGCCGCCCGAACGACTCCGGGAAGGCCGCCCAACGCTCCAGGTCGGAGCGCTGCCGCAGGAATTCGCCGACGCGTGCCCAGCGGCCGTCCGGGCCGCCCCGCTCGCCGCGGCGGAGCGCGGCGCCCCACTGTTCAGCGGCATGGACCAATGGCGGCAGCAGCCACGGCAGCGAGGCGCCGATCGGCAGATGGTCGAAGGATCCGGGGCCGGTCAGCGCCGCGTCGCGCAGTCACTTCGCCCCGCGCGGGGGGAGCATCGCCCGCTGCCGCTCGTCGGGCACCCGGGCCGCGCGGCTGTCCGCCATGAGCAGCCGTACTCGGCCGAAAACGCGTCGGTGGCTCCGGCGGGTCGGGGTGGGGCCGGCGTCGGTCCGGGAGCCGGGTGTCAGACCGCCCACGACCACCGGGGCGTCCCGGCGGCCGGCGACGGCGAAGGTGCGGGACGAGCCCGATGCCCCGTCCGCGCACCGGACCTCGGCCGTGCACGGGCGGTCCGCCTCGACCCGGACGGTCGCGGTGGTGGCCGTCTCCCGGCCGACGTACGCAGCGTGGCCCCGGGCGCAGCCGGGCCATGTGGGTGCTCCTCGCGTCGTTCCGTACGGACGGTTCCGCGCGGCGGACGGGTACGGCGGCTTCGTACCGTACGGAACGACGGGGGAGTGCGGGGCGGTTCCGGGAGCGGGCGGTCAGCAGCCGTTGAGCACGGACTGCAGGGCGCTCTTCTCCGCGGAGTCGACCGTCAGGTTGTAGTAGTGCTTCACGTGCACCCAGGCGCGGACGTACGTGCACTTGTACGCGGCACGCGAGGGGAGCCAGGTCGCCGGGTCCTGGTCGCCCTTGGACTGGTTGACGTTGTCGGTGACCGCGATGAGCTGGGGACGCGTCAGGTCGTTGGCGTACGCCTGTCGTTGGGCGGTGGTCCAGCCGGAGGCGCCGGACCGCCAGGCCTCGGCCAGCGGCACCATGTGGTCGATGTCCAGATCGGATGCGGCGGTCCAGGTGGCCCCGTCGTACTCCGAGTACCAACTGCCGCTGACGGCGGCGCAGCTGGAGTCCTGCGAGACGTTCGTACCGTCGCGCTTGAGTACGACCTCGCGGGTGTTGCAGGCACCCGACTGGGTGATCCAGTGCGGGAACTTGTCCCGGCTGTATCCGGTGGACGAGCCCTCCGCCTGCACGGTCAGTTCGCTCAGGTAGGTGCGGGCCGTGGATGCGGAGACCGGGGTGGGCATGGCCGCCTGGGCACTGGGGGCGGTGAGCAGGCCGGTGGTTGCGGCGAGGGCGGCGGATGCGGCGAGGACGGCTATGCGACGCGCGTAGACACCTGACATGCGAACTCCCTTGATGTGGGGGGACCTTGGGCGGGCTTCCCGTGACAGCCCGGCCATCGTGGCGGCGCCAGGTTTCCTTGGGGTGGGCGCCAGGTAACAGAGTGGCGACATGGGCACGTCACTTCAAGGGGTCTGACGAAGAGGCTCGGGGTGCGGGGGCGTGCGGGAGTGAGTGCGCGGGCGTACGGAACCGAGGGGGCGACAGTTCCGCGGTGTGCGGCGGGGGTTGCGGTGGTCCCGGAACGGGGCCGGGCGTCGTGGTGTGCGGCGGGGCCGACGGGTGGGGGCGTCCTATGGTGGCCGCGTGCTGCTTCCGGTCAACATCACACTCGGCGTCGTCCTCGCCCTGCTGCTCGCGGCGGCGGCCGGCGTCGCCCGGCTCGCCTCGCTCGGCCGGTCCCGCGAGATCGTCGTGGCCGGGCTGCGGGCCGCGGTGCAGCTCGCCGTGGTCTCCTCGCTCATCGGCTGGGTGCTCCACGCCCTCGCGCCGATGTTCGCCTTCATCGCCCTGATGTTCGGCGTCGCGGTGTGGACCGCGGGGCGCCGGGTGACCGGAAACCGCACCTGGTGGTGGGCGGCGGTGCCGATCGGGGCGGGGGTCGTGCCGGTGGTCGCCGCGCTCCTGCTCACCGGACTGGTGCCGGTCCGGGGCATCGCGCTGATTCCGGTGACCGGGATCCTCATCGGGGGAGCGCTGACCGCGACCGTGCTCGGCGGGCGCCGGGCTCTCGACGAGCTGACGACCCGGCGCGGAGAGGTGGAGGCGGCGATGGCGCTCGGGTTCCTGGACCGCGACGCGCGGCTGGAGATCGCCAGGCCCGCGGCGGCGGACGCTCTGCTGCCCGGGCTCGATCAGACACGGACGGTCGGGCTCGTCACGCTGCCCGGGGCCTTCGTGGGCATGCTGCTGGGCGGCGCCTCACCGGTACAGGCGGGCGCCGTACAGCTGTTCGTGCTGGTGGCGCTGATGGCCGTGCAGGCGGCGGCCGTCGCGAGCGTGCTGGAGCTGGTGGCGCGGGGGCGGCTGAACCGCACCCCGGGGGGAGCGCCGGCTACCGGGCGCTGAGGTGCTGGGGCGCGGGGGTGCGGGGTGCCCGGGGTGGCCCCGGTCGTGAGGCGCGCCCCGGGGCGGCCCTCAGCGGGTGCTGATGTGTGGCCCTCAGTGCGTGCTGATGTGCAGCAGGGCCGAGCCGTCGGCGGCCGCTTCCACCCGGATCTGCGTCAGGTCCTCGACATGCGCGTCGGGGGAGAGGTCCGCCGCGCGCGGGCCGACGCCGACGACGCGCATGCCCGCCGCCCGGCCCGCGGCGATACCCGCCTCGGAGTCCTCGAAGACGATGCAGTCCGCCGGGCCGAAGCCCAGTCCTGCCGCGCCCTTGAGGAAGCCCTCCGGGTCCGGCTTGCTGGCGCCGACGCTCTCGGCGGTGACGCGGAACTCCGGCATGCGCAGCCCCGCCGCGGTCATCCGGGCCTCCGAGAGCGCCCGGTCGGCCGAGGTGACCAGGGCGTGCGGGAGTGCGGCGATGGCGTCCATGAAGGCGGGGGCGCCGCCGATCGGGACGACGCCGTCGGTGTCGGCGGTCTCCTCGGCGAGCATCACCCGGTTGTCCGCGTGGTTCTGCTCCATCGGGCGGTCCGGGAGGAGCACCGCCATCGTGGCGTACCCCTGCCGGCCGTGGACCACCTTGAGCACGGCCTCCGGGTCCAGCCCCTGGCGCAGCGCCCACCGCTGCCAGCAGCGCTCCACGACGGCGTCGGAGTCCACGAGGGTGCCGTCCATGTCGAGGAGCAGCGCGCTGGCGGTGAGGGTGGTGGCCGGCATGGGCGGGCTCCAGGGCGGGGGAGGGGGCCGCGGAAGGCAGGGCGGCGCGGGAAAGAGAACAAGCGGCCCCCGCCCGCCGGTCAGGGTGTGCGTGCGGAGGCCACTTTGTTCCCCTACGGTACAAAAACCGGCCCGAGAAAGCCAATTCCCTCCCGCGCTCAAAGTCGATTCCTTCCCGGAAACGGACCTCCGGTGCAGGTCAGCGGCGCCCCTGCCCGGTCGTGACCGCCTCCAGCAGACGTCGCGTGTTCGGCCCGTAGACCCCGTCCGGGTCGCCCTGGATGTACATCGACGACTGGAAGTCGTGAACGGCCTTCTCGACCCGGTCCGTGTAGTCCGCGTCATCGGGCCCGTGGAACAGCCACACCTCCTGGAGCCTGCGCTGCAGTTCGGCCACCTCCGGGCCGTGGTCGCCGAGCCGCAGTGTCGGGCCGTCCGCCGACGGGCCGGGCGGGGCCACGTCCGCGGGCTTGCTGCTGCCCGCCGTGGCCGCCGGGGAGGAAGGGGCGGCCGGCCCCGGCCCCGAGCCCGCTCCCGGCGCGGAGGCCGAGGCGGAGGAGGACGCCGAGGCGGTCGCCGGCCCTGAAGGGGAGGCGGTGGCCGAAGCCGGTGCGGAGGCCGGCCGTGAGGGCGACGCGGAGGCGGACGCCTTCTCGGACGTCGACGGCTCGGCGCTCTCCTCGGGCAGGCTGGTCACCGTGGAGGGCAGGGCCTGGTCCAGATCGGCCTCCCCGCTGCCGTCCCTGTTGAACAGGCCGCCGACGAACGCCGCCGCGCCCACCACCGTGACGACGGCCGCCCCCGCGACCAGCGCCGCGAACGGCTTGCGCCGACGCGGCTGTACGGGATCCGGGCCGGTCGTGAGAAGCGCGGTGTCCGCCGCGTCGGCGGGCCGGACCGGGTCCACCTCGTCCGGCATCGGCCCCGCCGGGTCCAGGAACAGCGGCATCGTCGAGGCGGCGTCCCCCGGCTGCCCGCCCGGTGCGTACCCCTGCGGGTGACCGGCGTCGTCCGCCGCCGTCTCCTCGCCGCCCAGCGTCACGTACGGCCGGATGCGCAGCGGGTCGAAGTCCTCCGCCGCGGCCATCTGGGCCGACCGCTCGGCGTGGTGCTGCTCGGTGATGCGCTGCTGTTCGGCGGCCCGCTCCTGATCGGTCACGGGCCCCTCTGCCGTGACGTGGTGCTCCGCGCCGCTCCGCGGCGGTCCGGCGCCGCCGTGCGCCGCGCGGTTCGCGCAGGCGCAGCCCGGGCCGGTGCCGGGTCTGTTGTCCGTACCGCACTCCGGGCATATATGTCCGGTCATTGTGGGTCCCCTCCCCTTGAACTGCCTGCGATTATGCAGCCCGCCGCCGGTATGCCCAATCACCCCGCCCCTCGGCAGGCCATAACGGGGCAGAGCAGACAGGATGGGGGTGTAGCGGATCCGAGGAGATGTTTCATGGCCCAGCAGCTGAGCCCCCCGGCCCCGGCCCCCGGCGCAGACCGCTCCCAGCGGTCGGTCCTGGTGGCGATCGGCGCACTGCTTCTCGGCATGCTCCTGGCCGCACTCGACCAGACCATCGTCTCCACCGCGCTGCCGACCATCGTCAGCGACCTCGGCGGACTGGAACATCTGTCATGGGTGGTCACGGCCTATCTGCTGGCGTCGACGGCGGCGACCCCGCTCTGGGGCAAGCTCGGTGACCAGTTCGGGCGCAAGAGGCTCTTCCAGATCGCCATCGTCATCTTCCTGATCGGCTCCGCCCTCTGCGGCATCGCCCAGAACATGCCGCAGCTGATCGGATTCCGGGCCCTCCAGGGGCTCGGCGGCGGTGGTCTGATGGTGCTGTCGATGGCGATCGTCGGCGACATCGTCGCCCCGCGCGAGCGCGGCAAGTACCAGGGGCTGTTCGGAGCGGTGTTCGGCGCGACGAGTGTCCTCGGGCCGCTCCTCGGCGGCTTCTTCACCCAGCACCTCAGCTGGCGCTGGGTCTTCTACATCAACCTCCCCATCGGCGTCGTCGCCCTCGTCGTGATCGCCGCCGTGCTGCACATCCCGGTCCGCAGGACGAAGCACACCATCGACTACCTCGGCACCTTCCTCATCGCCTCGGTCGCCACCTGCCTGGTCCTCGTGGCCTCGCTCGGCGGCACCACCTGGGCCTGGGGATCGGCGCAGATCATCGGCCTGGCCGCGCTCAGCGTGGTGCTGCTGATCGCCTTCGTGTACGTGGAGCGCCGCGCCGCCGAACCCGTCCTGCCGCTGAAGCTGTTCCGGATCAGGACCTTCAGCCTCGTCGCGGTGATCAGCTTCGTCGTCGGCTTCGCGATGTTCGGAGCGATGACCTATCTGCCGACCTTCCTCCAGGTGGTGCACGGCATCACGCCGACGATGTCCGGCGTCCACATGCTCCCGATGGTGTTCGGGCTGCTCATCACCTCCACCGTGTCCGGCCAGATCGTCAGCCGTACGGGCCGCTGGAAGGTCTTCCCGGTCGTCGGCACGGGCCTCACCGCGATCGGCCTGCTGCTCCTGCACCGGCTCACGGAGACGAGCCCCACCTGGGAGATGAGCATCTACTTCTTCGTCTTCGGTGCGGGACTCGGCCTGGTGATGCAGGTCCTGGTCCTGGTCGTGCAGAACGCCGTGACGTACCAGGACCTCGGCGTCGCCACCTCGGGGGCGACCTTCTTCCGGTCCATCGGCGCCTCGTTCGGCGTCGCCATCTTCGGCACCGTCTTCACCAGCCGGCTCACCGACAAACTCGGCTCCGCGCTCGCCGGCCAGCCACTGCCGCCCGGCGTCTCGGCGAAGGGTCTGGCCGCCGACCCGCGCGCGATCGGCCAGTTGCCGCCGTCGCTCCAGCAGCCCGTGCTCCACGCGTACTCGACATCGATCACCGACGTGTTCCTGTACGCGGCCCCGGTCGTCCTGGTCGCCTTCGTCTTCGCCTGGCTGCTCAAGGAGGACAGGCTGCGCGGTTCGGTGACCGCCCCCGAAGTCACCGAGACCCTGGCGTCGAACCCGGTCGAGCGGTCCTCGTACGACGAATGCGCCCGGGCCCTGTCGGTACTCGCCACCCGTGAGGGGCGCCGCGAGGTCTACATCAAGATCACCGAACGCGCGGGCTTCGACCTGCTGCCGGCCGCCAGCTGGATGCTGCTGCGCATCAAACGGCACGGGACCGTGGAACCCGCCCGGCTCGCCGAAGTCGCTCCCGTACCGCTGCGGGTGGTCAGCGAGGCGGCCCGGCAGCTGGAGGAGCGCGGGCTGGCCCGGCGGGTGGGCGTGCAGCTGGTGCTCACCGAACCCGGCGCCGAGGCCGTGGTGAAGCTCTCCCAGGCCCGCGAGGACTCGCTGGCCGAGCTGCTGGGCGACTGGTGGGGTCCGGACCGGCCGACCGACCTGGTCGCCCTGGTGTCCGAACTGACGGCGGAGACGACCGGCTCGAGCAAGGAGCGCCCGCACAGCCCGGAGCCGAGGCGCGACCACGCGGCGGGCCACCCGCCCCGTCCGGACTGATCCGGACGGAAGACCCGGACTGATCCGGACGGAAGACCCGGACGGCCCTCAGACGGTCAGGAGCTCCTTGGCGAACCAGTGCTCCGCGTACTGGCGGTGGTGGAAGGCCGGGACCTCCCGGTAGCCGTGCTTCGCGTACAGCCCGCGTGCCTCGACGAGGTCGTTACGGGTGTCGAGCCGGATCCGCCGGATGCCGAGCGCCCGTGCCCGGCTCTCGACCGCCGCGAGCAGCAGCCCGCCGCCGCCCGTGCCGCGCGCCTCGGGGCGAACGAACACCCGGGTCAGCTCCGCGACATCCGCGTCCACCACGATCAGCCCCGCGCACGCCGCCGCCCTGCCGTCGAAGCGGCCGACGACGAACTCGCCGGTCGGTACCGCGAGCAGCTCGGCGCCGTCGTCGGTGAGCCCCTCGGCGATCTCCTCGACGGTCGCGGGGCGCCCCCAGTAACGGCTGGCGACCTCGTCGTAGTAGTCCCGGCGCAGCAGGGCGGCGTCGGGGGAGTCGAAGCGTTCGGGCGTCACGGTCCACGTCATGGGGCCATTCTTTCCCGCACATGACTGTATGGGGAAACGATTTGGGCGCAGGGGGACCGGCGGCGCAGCGGCCGTGCTGCCCGCGGCCTCCACCCCGCTCGAGGCGGACGCCGTGAGTACCGCCGTCCCGCGCTTCAGCCTTCGCGCGAATGTTCCGGTCGCCGGCCGCTTGCCGGCGCCCCGGCCGCGCGCTCAGTTCAGCGGCGGCGGCACGGTGACCGGCGGCGGCGGCAGCACGGGCCGCCGGTGCCGGGCCCGCAGCGTCCACAGCACGGCCGCGGCCACCACCGCCGCGCCGCCGAGCAGCGACAGCACCCAGGCGGGGGCACCGCCCACGGTCAGCAGTTCGTCCTCGTAGTACGTGGTCCGGTACGGGGTGTCCGCGGCGGTCGCCCGCAGTTCGTGGTCGCCGCTGATCAGCTTCGGCTGCGGGAAGGACTGGTCGATCGCCGTGACGAACACCGGCTTGCCGCCCGTCAGCGCCTCCAGTGCCCGGTACGGCTCCGCCTCGCGCCGGGGGTCGACCCGGCCCGCGTACATCACCTCGGGCCGCTGCCCGCCGATCGCGGTGCGCGGTTCCATGCGGTGGGCCGCCAGCACGTACAGGCTCAGCGACTGGGGCGTCGCGGCCAGTCGGGACAGGCGCATCGGGTAGACGAGCCGGTCGCTGGCGAAGCGCAGCCGCAGCGGGTCGAGCGTGCCGGACAGCCGGCCGGTGCCCTTCTCGCGGGGAGCCAGGCGCACCGCCACGTACTCCCACTTCTGCTCGACGTAGGGGCGCAGTGCCGTGGACAGCCGGTCCGGCAGTTCGAAGCCGTTCTCCCCCAGCCAGTCCTCCAGCGCCGCCGGGTCGGTCGCCGCCAGCCGGGCCACGTCGAACGGCCCCAGCCGCTCCCGGCCGACGACCTCGACGGGTGCGGCCGCCGAAGGTGCGGCCGCACCGTCCCCGACCGTGTTCCCCGACCCGCCGAACGGCCAGTCGTCGGCGCGCGGCCAGAAGTAGTGCCGGGTCTCGTACACCGGGGCGGTGAGGGTCTCCAGGTCGGAGAAGAGCGAGGCGTCACCGAGCTCGACGGTGGCGCGGTGCGGCACGGGCATGATCCACGCCGCCTCCGGCGCGTTCCCGCGGACGGTCAGCTGCATCACGATCTGCTCGGTGCTGCCGTTCCAGCTCACCGCCGAGGTCTCGTGCTCGACCCTGACCTGGCTGTTCCGGTTCACGACCATCGCCCCGCAGCCACAGGCGTACGCCGGTGCGATCAGCGAGCCCAGCTGAAGCGACACCAGCATCAGGACGAGCGAGAGCGCGCGGACCGCCCACCCTCGCGACCCGGCCCGCATGTTCTGCGTTCTCCCCGCGCACCGCATGTGCCGTGTTCCTCCCCCGTCGTCACCGATCACGGGCTCAGACGTGAGGGCGGCCCCGCCGGTTCCGGTTGCGCCGGCCCGTTCCGCTCACCCCGGTCGAACGCCTTTCCGGATATGGGCGGGATGGCGGTCAAATGAGGAAGAGGCCGATTGTGTCTAGCTCATGACGCAATGGGATGGTTTCACAGCGTGCCCGGACCGAGGGCGGGCAACGAGACGGCGGGAGGGTCGGCGCAGCGTGGCGAACGCGGAGCACAGTGTGCGCGGAAGTGCGACGACGGCAGTGAGGACCGGGGCGGCGCGGACCGTCCTGTGGCTGGTGGTGGCCGCACTGGCCCTGCGGCAGATGGCGGTGGTGCTGCGGCAGCCGCCGGGCGAGGGGCTCACCGATCTGGAGACGTGGACCGGTGAGAACGGTGTGCTCCATGTGGCGGGGTCGCTGTACGACACCGACCGGTTCACCGGCACCCCGTTCGCCGGCCTGGTGCTGAAGCCGCTGACCCGCTCGGCCGAACAGAGCCTCGGCGTCGCCTGGACCTTCGGCTCGCTGCTGCTCGTCGCCGCGCTCGGCGTCATCGCGGCGCGCGCCCTGCCCGCCCCCGTCACCCGCCGCACGGCGCTGCTCGCCGCGCCCGTCGCGATCAGCCTGCTGATGCTCTCCCTGCCGGTGCGCAACGCCCTGCACCTGGGCCAGGTCAGCATCCTGCCGGTCCTCCTGGTCCTCATCGGCTGCTTCGCGGTCCGCGGCGAACGCGCCTCGGGCGTACTCATCGGGGTCGCCGCCGCACTCCAGCCGACCGTGCTGCTCTTCGCCGCACTGCTGTGGCTGACCGGGAGACGCCGGGCTGCGCTCACCGGCGGCGCCGCGTTCGCCGCCTGCACGGCACTGGCCTGGGCCGCGATGCCGCACGACTCATGGACGTACTGGGTGCACCATGTCGCCGGGGCCGGCCTCGGCGACCAGGCGGACAGCCTCGCCAACCAGTCCCTGCACGGTGCGCTGCTCCGCCTCGGCCTCCAGGGCCCGCTGGAGATCGCGCTCTTCCTGGTGCTGGCCGCGGCCGTCTGCTTCGTGGGCCTGCGCCGCGCCACCCGGTACGCGCGCGACGGCCAGCTCCTCCTCGCCGTGGCGGTGACCGGCTGCGTGGCCGTCGCCGTGTCACCGACCGCCTGGCAGCACCAGCTGCTGTGGGTGCTGCTGGCCGTGGTCGGCCGGGTCGGCAGGCGGGCTTCGGACCGGATGGTGTGGCCGGCCGTCGTGGTCCTCGTGATCACGCTGCCCGGCAAGATGCTGCTGCCGAACATCGGGGCGCTGCTGCCGGTACGGGACAACGTGCTGCTGCTCACCGCGCTCGGGGCCGCGTGCGCCGCCCCGTTCCTGCCGCGCACCTCGCCGTACTGGCAGCAGCCGATCCCCACGCACCACGCGGCCCCGGCGCCGGCCCGCTGGAGCCGGGTGCCGTTGCTGCCGTTCTGGCGGCGGGTGCTCAGCCGGCCCAACCTGCTGCTGGAACTCCTGCTGATCCGGGTCGTCTACTCCGTGTACGCGCACGTCAGGCTGGCCGCGACGGCCGGCCGCGCCACCGCCGAGGAGCACGGCAGGCAGATCCACTCGCTCGAACAGTGGCTGCACATCGACATCGAGCACTGGGCCAACCACGCCGTCGTCGGGATCGGCCCGCTGCGGAACTTCTTCGACTACTACTACTCGACGTTCCACTTCATCGTGCCGCTCGCGATCCTCGGTGTGCTCTACGCACGCCGTCCGGCGGACTACCGCTGGGTGCGCAGCTCCATCGGCTTCACCACGCTCCTGGCCCTGGTCGGTTTCTGGCTCTACCCGCTGGCCCCGCCGCGTCTGATGCCGGGCCTCGGCTTCATCGACACGGTGCACGGTGTCCAGGACTTCGCGAAGCCCGACTACGGCACGCTGACCTCGATGACCAACCAGTACGCGGCGATGCCCTCGCTGCACTTCGGCTGGTCCCTGTGGTGCGGCGTGGTGATCGTGATGCTCGCCCCGAAGGCCTGGATGAAGGCGCTGGGGCTGCTGCATCCGCTGGTCACGGTCTCCGCGATCATCGCGACCGGCAACCACTGGGTGCTCGACGCGGTGGGCGGGGCGGTCGTGGTCGCGCTCGGCTTCGGCCTCACCCACGCCCTGGCCGGGCCGCGCGGGCTGCGGGAGGCTGAGGTGAAGGCCGTGGATGAGGGGGAGATCCGGCGGCCCGGCGGACGGCCGGCGCCGGAGCGTGCGGTGAAGGTGGCCGGCAAGCCGTAGCCCACGGGCAGGCCGAAGGGGCGCGGGGACACACAAATGTCCCCGCGCCCCTTCGGCGTGTGGATCGTCGCGTTCCCAGCATCCGCCCGTCGGGCGGACCCCGCCACTCGAACGGGTCAGTGGCCGGGCCCCAGTGCCCAGGTCGCGAAGGACAGCGTGAGCATCGACACCAGGGTGGAGGCCACCACGGAATTGCGGGCGAGGCTCGTGTCCAGGCCGTACTGGCGGGCGTAGATGAAGGCGTTCTGCGCCGTCGGCAGTGCGGAGCAGAGCACCACGGCCAGCACTTGGTGGTCCGGCAGGTGCAGGAGCGGGCCGGCGACGGCGAAGGCGATCAGGGGCTGCACCAGGGTCTTGAGGACGACCGCGACGCCGACCTCCGCCCGTCCCGTGACCCGGCCGGTTCCGTCGGCCGGGCCACCGTGCAGGGACAGGCCCAGCGTGATCAGGGCGGTGGGCACGGCCGCGGCGCCCAGCACGTCGCAGGGGTGGGTGAGGGCGGCCGGCAGCCGTACCCCCGTCGCGGAGACGGCCACGCCGAGCAGCGAGGCCATGATGATCGGGTTGCGCACGGGCATGGTGAGCATCCGCCGCAGTCCGCCGCTGGGGCGCTCGCCCGCGGGTACGGCCGCCTGGGTGCCCGAGTCCAGCAGGGTCAGGATCACCGGCGAGACCAGCAGCACCTGGAACAGGATGACCTGTGCGACGAACGAGGCGTCGCCGAGGACCTGCACCGCCACCGGGATGCCCAGATTGGCGGAGTTGACGTATCCGGAGGCCATGCTGCTGATCGCCCCGTCGGCCCTCTTGCGGCCGAAGAACCGCCGGCCCACCGCGTACCCCAGCCCGGACACCAGCGCCGTGCCCGCCGCGAACGCCACCATCGACGGATGGGCGAAGGCATCCAGCCGGGACCCCGACACCATGGTGAACAGGGCCGCCGGCATGGCCACATGGAAGACGAACCGGCCGAGCACGGACTCCGCGTGCTCCCCGAGGAGTCCGGTGCGGCCGACCGCGTAACCGATGCCGGTCAGGATCCAGATGGGTGCGAAACCGGAGAGCATGGCGTGCATGCCCGCCATGATCCCCGGCCGGTTGTCCGCGATGCGGACCGGGGTGCGGAGGAGTCGCTTCCAGGTGTATTGGGGTCGAACTCCGGTTGTCGCACCCCGGGTTGAGTCGGCCCGAGCCGCCCGGCCCGGGGTGCGGGTGCCCCGTCCTCAGCCGGCCGGGGTGCTCACCTGGAGCTGCTTGATGCCGTTGAGCCAGGCCGACCGCAGCCGCCGCGGGTCGCCGACCAGACGCAGGTCGGGCAGCACGTCCGCGATCGCGTTGAAGATCAGGTTGATCTCCATCACGGCCAGGGACTTGCCCAGGCAGAAGTGCGGGCCGCCGCCGCCGAATCCGAGGTGCGGATTCGGGTCGCGGGAGATGTCGAACTTCTCCGGGCTCTCGAAGACCTCGGGGTCGTTGTTGGCCGAGGAGTAGAACATCCCGACCCGGTCGCCCTTCTTGATCTGCTGCCCGCCCAGTTCGAGGTCCTGGGTGGCGGTCCGCTGGAAGGAGACCACGGGCGTCGCCCAGCGGACGATCTCCTCGGCGGTCGTCTCCGGCCGCTCGCGCTTGTAGAGCTCCCACTGCTCGGGGTGGGTCAGGAAGGCGTGCATGCCGTGGCTGATGGCGTTGCGGGTGGTCTCGTTGCCGGCCACGGCGAGCAGGATCACGAAGAAGCCGAACTCGTCGGAGGAGAGGTTGCCCTCGCCCTCGGCGGCGACCAGCTGGGAGACGATGTCCTTCGCCGGGCACTCCTTGCGCGCCGCCGCGAGGTTCATCGAGTACGAGACGATCTCCATCGCCGCCTCGGCGCCGATCTCCTCGGTGATCGCGTACTCCGGATCGTCGTACGAGGCCATCTTGTTCGACCAGTCGAAGATCCGGGCCCGGTCCTCCTGCGGTACGCCGATGAGCTCGGCGATGGCCTGAAGCGGCAGTTCGACGGCGATGTTGGTGACGAAGTCGAACGAGCCGTCCGCGTCCGCCGCGGCCAGCGCCGTCTCGACGATCGAACGTGCCCTGCTGCGCAGCGCCTCTTCCAGGGACCGGACCGCGCGGGGGGTGAAGCCGCGCTGGACGATCTGGCGGACCCGGGTGTGCTCGGGCGGGTCCATGTTCAGCATGATCAGCTTCTGGACGTCGATCTGGTCGCGGCTGATCGACTCGTTGAAGCGGATGACCGCGGTGTTGGTGTTCGACGAGAAGAGCTCGGGGTGGGTCGAGACGTATTTGACGTCGGCGTGCCGGGTGACGACCCAGTAGCCCGAGTCGTCGAAGCCGGAGATGCCGGTGGGCTGGGTGCACCACCAGACCGGCGCCGTCTCCCGCATCCGGGCGAACTCCGGGTGCGGGATCCGGTCTTGGAGCAGGTCGGGATCGGTGAAGTCGAACCCTTCGGGCAGATGGGGGCAGGACATCGGCAACTCCAGGTCGGAAACTCCAGGTCGGTCCGAGAGTCGCCGCCGAGCAGTGTCTGACGACCCATCAGATGTTGCCCGAAAGGTAGTAACGAGTTCTACAACTGACAAGGGGCATGGCCGGATCTGTTGCGTGAAGCATCGGTGAACCGGTCCGTTTGCGGTGAGCGCTGACTGTGAAGCATGGCCAAGGTGCGTGCACACCCCTTGCGTACCGGGGGTAAGCCTCATAAGACTGCATGAAGAACTAGAACGCGTACTAGTTCCTTCCGCGGGCGCCGGGACGCCTCTGCGGAAGCGTGAGGAGAGGACGAGCTCATGGCCGCGGAACCCGTCATCGTCGAAGCCGTACGCACCCCGATCGGCAAGCGCGGAGGCGCGCTCGCCAATCTGCACCCCGCCTATCTGCTGGGCGAGACCTACCGTGAACTTCTCGGCCGGACCGCCATCCACGCGGACTGCGTCGAACAGATCGTCGGCGGCACCGTCACCCATGCCGGCGAGCAGTCCATGAACCCCGCCCGCAACGCCTGGCTCGCCGTGGGACTTCCGTACGAGACCGCCGCGACGACCGTGGACTGTCAGTGCGGATCCTCGCAGCAGGCCTCGCACATGGTCGCCAACATGATCTCGGCCGGGGTGATCGACGTCGGCATCAGCTGCGGGGTCGAGGCGATGTCACGCGTACCGCTGGGCAGTGGCTCCAAGCACGGCCCCGGAAAGCCGTTTCCGGACGAGTGGAACGTCGACCTGCCCAACCAGTTCGAGGCCGCCGAACGCATCGCCCGCAAGCGCGGACTCACCCGCGAGCGCGTCGACTCGTTCGGCCTCATCTCGCAGGAGCGGGCCGCCGCCGCCTGGGCCGAGGAGCGGTTCAAACGGGAGACGTACGCGGTCCAGGTGCCCACCACCGAGGCCGAACAGGCCGCCGGCCAGGGCATGTGGCGGCTCGTCGACCGCGACGAGGGGCTGCGCGACACCACGATGGAAGGGCTCGCCCGGCTCAAGCCCGTGATGCCCACCGCCATCCACACCGCGGGGAACTCCTCGCAGATATCCGACGGCGCCTGCGCGATCATGTGGGCGTCCAAGCGGATGGCGCGCGCGCTCAAGCTCAAGCCGCGGGCCCGGATCGTCGCCCAGGCGCTGGTGGGCTCCGACCCGCACTTCCACCTCGACGGCCCCGTCGACGCGACCCGTGCGGTGCTCGGCAAGGCCGGCATGTCCCTCAAGGACATCGACATCGTCGAGATCAACGAGGCCTTCGCCTCCGTGGTGCTGAGCTGGGCCCAGGTCTTCGACCAGGACCTGGAGAAGGTCAACGTCAATGGCGGAGCGATCGCCCTCGGCCACCCGGTCGGTGCCACCGGCGCCCGGCTGATCACCACGGCTCTGCACGAACTGGAGCGCAGGGACAAGGAGTTCGCCCTGATCACCATGTGCGCGGGCGGCGCCCTGGCCACCGGGACCATCATCCAGCGGCTGTAGGGATCCGGACGAGAGACCCTGGGGGCGCCTGACACCCCGGCCGATGGTGCGCTCAAGTGCACCATCGGCGGGGGTGTCACGCGGATGTCGGCGCCGGACGCGGCTGCCTAGCGTCATCACCATGGAAAACAACGGGAGCAACCCCACCCGCAAGGCCGGCGCCCAACGACTCCTGGCAGCCGCCACGGTGGTGGTCCTCACCGCACTGGCCGCGGTGCCGGCCGCGGCGGCGGGGCAGCCGGCGGCCGCCCGACGGACCGCTGTCCAGGACGCACCGGCACCCGGCGCGGCCGCGCGGCACGACGCACGGGGCGCGCTGCTCGCGCTCACCCCCCTCGACCGCACCGGCCGGGCCGCGGTCGCGGACTTCCTGGCCTCGGGCGGTATGGACACGGCCACCGTCCGGTACGGCGTGCGGGCGTACCGCCTCACCTACCGCACCATCACCCCGCAGGGTGAACCCACCACGGCCACCGGCCTGTTCGTCCTGCCCGAGGGCGGCGCCGGCCGGCTGGACCTCGTCTCCGACACCCACGGCACGATGGCCCACCGCGACTACGCGCCCTCCGTCGGCGAGGACTTCGGCCGCTACGCCCCCTACCTGCACGCCTCGGCCGGGCGGGCGGTCGCCGCCCCCGACTACCTGGGCCTGGGCAAGGGGCCGGGCCTCCACCCGTACATGGACACCGCGTCCTCCGTCACCGCGTCGCTCGACATGCTCCGGGCCTCGCGCACCGCGGCCCTGCGGCTGGGCCGCCCGCTCACCGGTGATGTCTACGCGAGCGGGTTCTCGCAGGGCGGTCAGGTCGCCATGGCGCTGGGGAGGGCGATCGAGGACGGCGCCGACCGGCACTTCACCCTCAAGGCGCTGGCGCCCGTCTCGGGTCCCTACGACATCGAGAACGCCGAGACGCCCGGCCTCTTCGACGGCAGGATCAACGACACCAGCGCCGTCTTCTACATGACGTACTTCCTCACCGCGCAGAACCGGCTCCACCCGCTCTGGAAGGACCCGTCGGAAGCGTTCCGGGAGCCGTACGCGGACATCGCCGACGGACTCTTCGACACGAACCACTTCGAGGAGGAGATCATCCCGGCCCTCCCCGCGACGCTGAAGGAACTGCTCACCGACGACTACTACCGGCAGTTCCAGCACCCGGCCGGCGCCCTGCTGGCCGCGGTCCGCGCCCAGGACGGCACCTGCGCCTGGAAGCCGGACGTGCCGGTACGGCTCTACTCCGCGTCGGGTGACACCGATGTGCCCATCGCCAACGCCCGCAGCTGCGCGGCAGACCTGGCGGAGCGGGGGACGCGAGCCCCCGTGGTCGACCAGGGTGCGGTGGACCACAACCACACGTTCCTGGCGTCGGGTCCGCAGATCGTGCGCTGGTTCGACACGCTGTCGGCGCGCCACTGACGCCGAGAAGCCCCGGCCGCTGAGCGGTCGGGGCTTTCGTTACTGCTGGACGGAGTCCTGGCGGGCTCAGTACCAGCTGTTGGCCTGCCAGAACGACCAGGCGTCGCACGGGCTGCCGTAGCGGGAGTTCATGTAGTCCATGCCCCACTTGATCTGGGTGGCGGGGTTGGTCTGCCAGTCGGAACCGGCGGAGGCCATCTTCGAAGCGGGCAGGGCCTGCACCAGGCCGTAGGCGCCGGAGGAGGCGTTGGTCGCGCTCGGGTTCCAGCCGCTCTCGTGGCTGACGATGTTGCTGAAGCACTGGAACTGCGCGTCGTCACCGATCATCGCCCTCGCCGTGTCCTGAGCACTCCCGGCGGACGCCGGAGCGGCGGACGGAGCCGCCATGGCCGGGGAGACACCCAGGCCCAGGCCGGTGGCGCCGAGCAGTACGGCTGCACCGGCCATGACGGACTTGCGACGGGCGTTGCGGGGCTTGGCGAGAAGGTTACGGGCGAACGACACAGGGATCCTTACGTCGGGTACGGGGGAGTCGCACGCTCCGGTCCGAATCCTGCGTGAACCGGCGCTAGTTGACCGCTGTCCGTTCCGGTGGACGCTGCGGTGCTCGGCGACGTCTCCAGTGTTAGCCGCGACGTTCAACCATCGCAACGACCCCCGGTACGACCCCGCCTCGCACCCGGAGCCGAAGGTCCCGAACCACCCCAAACCGCTTCATTGCAGGTCGGAGGCGACAACGAGGGCGTTTACGCACCCCTCGCAGGGCTCCTAACGTGCCTAGTACGGGACCAAGGTCCTGTGGGGGCCCTCACTCGCCAGGAGCCCCGAATGTGACCTGGGCCTCGAAGGCGGCCCGGCGGGTGGCCCGGCGCAGCGCCTTCAGCAGGGCGGCTCCGACGGTCAGCGTCAGCACGACGGTGAGCACGGCCCGGCCCAGGTCCCAGCCGAGCGAGGTGGCCGTGCAGTAGGCCAGGAAGCGCACCAGGTTCTCGGTGAGCGGGTCACCGGGCTGGAAGGAGATACCGGAGCCGAGCCCCGGCACGATGGTCCACCCGTACAGATTCATGACCGTGCCGTACGCGAACGAGGCCACCGCCCCGTACGCCGCGAGCATCAGCAGCTCGGCGCGCCCGCGCAGCCGGTCCGGTCCCGGCAGCAGGCCGGCGCCCATCGAGAACCAGCCCATCGCCAGCATCTGGAACGGCATCCACGGACCCACCCCGCCGGTCAGCAGCGCGGAGGCGAACATCGTGACCGAGCCGAGCACGAAGCCGAAGCCGGGCCCGAGCACCCGCCCGCTCAGCACCATCAGGAAGAACATCGGCTCCAGACCGGCCGTGCCCGCCCCCAGCGGCCGCAGCGCGGCGCCGACCGCGGCCAGCACCCCCAGCATCGCCACCGCCTTCGCGTCGAGCCCGGCATCCGCGATCATCGCGACCACCACCCCGACCAGCAGCGGCAGCAGCGCGGCGAACAGCCACGGCGCGTCCTGGGAGTGCGCGAGCCCGGAGTCCGGACCGGCCAGCAGCGGCCAGCCGAACGCGGCGACACCGATCGCGCTGATCAGCAGCAGCGCGGCGACCGCCCGCGGCCCGAGCCGGACCGGACGCGTCCGGCCGTCCGTCGTGCCGGTCATCCGGTGGCCTCCAGCGCGTCGCGTACCTGCGTCACGGTCAGCCACTCCTGCGGGGCGAGGATCTTCGCGGTCTGCGGGGCGAACGCCGGCGAGGACACCACGACGTGCGGGGTCGGCCCGTCCGCGACGACCTCCCCGTCCGCGAGGATCACCACCCGGTGGGCCAGCTCGGCGGTCAGCTCCACATCATGGGTGGCCAGCACGATCGCGTGGCCCTCGGCCGCCAGCGTGCGCAGCACCCCGGCCAGCCGGGCCTTCGCCGCGTAGTCCAGACCGCGGGTCGGTTCGTCCAGGAGCAGGAGCGGGGGCCGGGCCGTGAGCACGAGGGCGAGCGCCAGGGCGAGCCGCTGCCCCTCGGAGAGATCGCGGGGGTGGGTGCCGTCCGCCACACCCGGCAGCAGCTCGGAGACCAGGGCCCGGCAGCTGCCCGGTGCGGCTCCCGCGTCGGCGTCGGCCGCCGCGCACTCGGCGGCGACGGTGTCCGCGTACAGCAGATCGCGCGGCTCCTGCGGTACGAGACCGACCCGCCGCACCATCTCGCGCGGCGGGGTGCGGTGCGGGGTGAGGCCGCCGACGAGAACGGTGCCGGACGTGGGCTCGACCATGCCGACGAGGGCGGAGAGCAGGGTGGACTTGCCCGCACCGTTGCGTCCCATCAGGGCGACGGTCTCGCCGGGGGCGATCGTGAGCGTCACCCGGCGCAGGGCCTCGACCCGGCCGCGCCGCACGCCCAGGCGCTCGACCCGGGTGGTGGAGTCGGTGACGGGTCCGGGCCCGGCGCTCTCCTGCGCGCCGCGGCCGAACAGCCTGGCCAGGGCGGACCGCCGCGCGGCCGGGCGGGGCGCGGCGACGGCCCCGGCCGGAAGCCGGGGCCCGTCGGCGCCGCCGACCGGTCCCGGTGGCACGTCCGCCAGCCGCTCCCGCAGCTCCGAGGCCCGTCGCCGGGCATCGCGGACCGACAACGGCAGCGGGTCCCAGCCCGCCAGCCGCCCGAGCGCGACGACCGGCGGATGCACCGGGGACACGGCCATGACATCGGCGGGCGCGCCCATCACCGGGGCGGCGCCCGGCGAGGGCAGCAGGACGACCTGGTCCGCGTACTGCACCACGCGCTCCAGCCGGTGCTCCGCCATCAGGACCGTCGTCCCCAGGTCGTGGACGAGCCGCTGGAGCACCGAGAGGACCTCCTCGGCCGCCGCCGGGTCCAGCGCGGACGTCGGCTCGTCCAGCACCAGGACCCTGGGGTGCGGGGTGAGAACGGAACCGATCGCGACCCGCTGCTGCTGACCGCCGGAGAGCGTGGCGATCGGCCGGTCGCGCAGCGTGGCCAGACCCAGCAGATCGAGCGTCTCCTCCACCCGCCGCCGCATCACGTCGGGGGCCAGGCCCAGCGACTCCATGCCGTACGCGAGCTCGTCCTCGACGGTGTCGGTCACGAAGTGGGAGAGCGGGTCCTGTCCCACCGTGCCGACCAGATCGGCCAGCTCACGCGGCTTGTGGGTACGGGTGTCGCGCCCGCCGACCGTGACCCGGCCGGTCAGCCGGCCGCCGGTGAAGTGCGGCACGAGCCCCGACACGGCACCCAGCAGAGTCGACTTGCCGACCCCCGACGGTCCGACGAGGAGCACCAGCTCACCCTCCGGAACGGTCAGATCGACCCCCGACAGGGTGGGCCGGTCCACCCCCTCGTACTGCACCGAAACGTTGTCGAACCGGATCACACCTGCTCCTCGAAGCCTGTGGGGGAAGGCCGGACGTCCGAGCCTGTGGGAGAGGGCGGGACGGGCGCGACCACCGCCGGCAGCAGACCGATCAGCACCGCGGCGGCGGGCCACAGCGGCAGCACGGGAGCGGTCAGCGGTACGACACCGGGGTGCAGCGCCGCCGGGTCCGCACTGCCCGCCCAGATCATCGCCACCGCGACCGCCGCACCGGAGCCCGCGACCAGCCAGGCCCGCACCCCCCACCGGTCGGGCCGGTAGCGGGTCCGTACCGAACGCGCCCCGCCGAGGCGCAGCCCGGCCAGCGCGGCGGCCAGACCGGCGATCAGCAGCGGCAGCCCGTACACCGCACCCTGCGCGGCGAGCAGCCCGTACGTACCGGCGCAGACACCGAGCAGTCCGCCGAGCGTCAGGACGTTCGTGGTGTGCCGGACGGCGGGCGGCACCTGAGCGGTGCGCCCGTATCCGCGCGCGTCCATCGAGGCCGCCACCGCGACCGACCGCTCCAGCGCGCCCTCCAGGACCGGCAGCCCGATCTGGAGCACGGCCCCGACCCCGCCGGTCGGCCGGCCGCGCAGCCGCCGGGCGGTGCGCAGCCGCACCACGTCGGCGACCATGTTCGGCGCGAACGTCATCGCGACGACGACCGCCACCCCGGCCTCGTACAGCGCACCGGGCAGCGACTTCAGCAGCCGGGCCGGGTTGGCGAGCGAGTTCGCCGCGCCGACACAGATCAGCAGGGCGGCCAGTTTCGCCCCGTCGTACAGCGCGAACAGCAACTGCTCGGCGGTGACCCGGCCCCCGATCCGCACCCCCTTCGCCCAGTCCGGCAACGGCACCTCGGGCAGCGTGAACACGACATGCGTACCCGGGATCGGTGACCCGAGGAAGACGGAGAAGAGCAGCCGAACGCCGATGACGAACAGCCCGATCTTGATGAACGCCCCGTACGACCGGGCCCACGGCGCGTCCGTCCGGCGCGCGGCCACGACATAACCCGCCACACCGACCAGCAGGCCGAGCAGCAGCGGGTTGGTGGTCCGCGAGGCGGCGGTGGCGAGCCCGAGCGCCCACAGCCACCAGGCCCCGGCGGGCAGCGCGTTGCTGCGGGTGGCGGCGGGGGCGCGCCAGGACCGGAACGGGTGCGCGGGGGAGTTCATGGCGTCGGGGGCCCGGCGGTCCGGCGCGCGGGTCCCGGCTCCGGTCGCCGGGCTGCCGGTCTCACGGCCTGCGGTCCCCGTCACCGGGCCCTGCGCGCCGCCGCCCGTCGAGCCGGTCATCCGCGGCGGCGGCGGCGGGCCTGCGCGACTGCGGCGATGCCGAGCAGAAGGACGGCGCCGACGCCGACGAGGACCCCGGCGGACGGCCCGCCGCCGGAACCGCTGTCACCGGCGGACGCGGGGGCGGACGAGTCCGCCGTAGCCGTACCACTCGCGTCGCTGTCGCTGTCGGTGCTGCCGTCCCCGTTGCCGGACACCTGCTCGCCGCAGCCCGAGACCGGATAGCCGGAGATCGCGCAGAGCAGCGCGTCACTGCCGTACCGCAGGGGCTTGGCCACCGAGGCGAGGGCATCCGCGCTGCTCGCGTCCTTCGGGACCTGCGCACACGCGGTCCGCAGCGCGGGCGGCTTCTCCCCGTCCGGGGCGTCGGCGGCCGTGCCGGGATCGATGACGAGGGCGACCCGCTTGGTGCCGTCCTCGGCGGGCGTGCCCGCGCAGATCTTCGCGAAGCCGGGGGAGCGGCGCGGCTTCGAGGCGTCCTGGGAGTCCGCGCTCACCGAGAACCGGAAGCCCTGCACCGCGCCGTCGTCCGGGCGGACCAGCGACGGCCCCTGGGTGGCGTACGCCCACTCGTTCCCGGATCCCTCCCAGAACGACCAGTAGCGGTAGCCCGCCGCCTGGGCCGTACCCGCACCGAACAGGGCCGGCACGGCGCCCAGGACCACCAGCAGCGCGGTGGTCCTGCCGGCGCGCCTCAGGGGCTGTCGGGTGACCTCGCACCGGGCGGACTCGGCCGCCCGACAGCCCTTCACAGCTGCTGGTTCTTGCGGCGGCCGCTGATCAGGAACCCGGCGCCCGCGCCGACGGCGAGCCCGATCCCGACGAACCACCAGACACCGCCGATGCCGTCCCCGTCGCCGCTGTCCTTCTTCTCCTCGTCCTGGGTGGCGCTCGCCTTCGGCTTCGCGACGGCGGCGGGCGCGGGCCCTGTCGCGTTCAGCTGGGCGACGAGGTCGGCGCCGCCGAAGTCGTGGACGTCGGTGCCGGTGGCGTGGGCGGCCATGACCAGCTGGGCGTACGCGGCGGGACCGTTCTCCTTCGCCCAGCCGGCGGAGTTCTTCTCCAGCCATGCCACGGAGGCGGCGGCCTTGTCCTTGTGCCCGGCGGCGGACAGGGCGACGACCGCGTCGGCGGTGTTGCCGAAGTCGGGCTGCGGGGCGCTGTCCTCGGCGCCGGGCATCGGCGGCGAGTCGAGGTGGCCGGTCTTCGCGAGGGCCCCGGCGAGGTAGAAGGCGCCGTTCTGGGCGGCCTGCTCGGGCTTCAGCACCTTGCCCTCGGTGCAGCCGGGGTCCTTGACGGCGGCGGTGTTCCCGACGACGAGCCCCTTGCCGAGCGAGCCGAGCACACCGGCCGCGGTGGCGTCGCCGTTGGCGACGAGCTTGCCGGCCTTGTCGGGCTGGTAGGCGAACGCGCCACCGTCCTTGCCGCCGCAGGGGATGGCGAAGGTGAGCAGTGCGTCGTACGGGGTCCTGCCGCCGTCCGTCGTCACATCGCCGAGCTTCTCCCCGGCGCGGGCGAGGGCGCCGATGACGATCGAGGTGGAGTTCGCGTCACTGGGGCCGCCGGCGGTGTAGCCCCAGCCGCCGTCCTCGTTCTGTACGGACTTCAGCCAGTCGACCCCGGTGGCGACGAGGTCCTTGTGCCCGCCGACCTCGTGCAGGGCCTGGACGGCGGCCGCCGTCGCGTTGGTGTCGACCACGGTCTTGTCGTCGCAGGGGACGGAGGAGTCCGCGCGGTACGCGGGGAACGCGCCGCTGTCGCACTGCTGGCCGGTCAGCCAGTCCACCGCCTTCGCGGCGGGCGTCACGCCGACGGCCCGCTGCGAGACGAAGGCCAGCGACTGACGCCAGACCCCGTCGTACGTCGGGTCCTTCGTGCCGTACAGCCCCGAGGGCAGTGCCACGGAAGGCGAGGGGGAGGGGGACGGCGCGGCGACTGCGGCCGGGGCTGCGGCCGCACAGAGCACGGTGGCGGTGGCGGCGAGCGCAGCTGCGCTGCGGCGTACGGTCATGGCGGGCGGGGCCTCTCCTGGGGGAAACCGGGCACAGGCACACACAGGCACCAGGCTCCGGCTCCGTATACCTCGACGGTGCCGGCCGCCGGGGGTTCCCGACGGCACGAGCCGGTCACGACACGGACAGGGCATTCCGACTCCCGCCAAGGACGGCGGTCACGGCTGCGTGGTCAGTGCCGGATTCCCACCGGCTTCCCCCTGAACGGGCATGATGACGACTCGCACACTCTACCGGGCGGGTGCTACGGGGGGCCTGCCCGGTCGCGGGGGCTGCTCGTCCTGCGTGGTCGCGACGGATCCGGACGCGTACGGATTGCGTGCCGCGGACCGCTTGGGCGACCGGGCAGGCCCCCCGCCCCGGAGCCCCCCATGAACAAGGGCGCGCCGAGCTTGCAGGGATGGAGCATCACCGAACTTCAGGCACCGAGCCGGAACCCGGATGAGCCGCTCAATGAGCCTGATGCGGTGCCCGAATCCTGGACAGGCGTGGGTGTGCTTCGGCGTTTCTCCGGGTGTTCGGCCAGGCGGCGGTGGGTGGGGTGATTCCAGGCGCATAGGGAGAGAAGCGCACGCACACATACCTGAGCCTGTGACGGAGAGTGGCTGTCTCCTGCAACTAGTGGCCACCCGTGAGCTTTGTCGTGGCCTGATCAATTCTCTGAACGGGTCCGATGGCTCAGCACCCGCCCTGGGGTAACTGCTCGTGTGTACCTTGTGACGGCCCGCGTGGGGAATGCGGGCTTCGTGGGTCTTCAGTGACTCATGTGGGGGCTCTGGGGAGGGCGCAGTGCGCAAGCACGGAGAGCGGTTCGGCATGCGTGGGTCCGGGCGATGGAGATCGCTGACGATCGGTGCGCTTCTTCTCGCCCTTGCGGCCGGAACGATCTCCGCAGACAACCCACCCGGCACACCTTCAGCGGCCCCCGCTGCGAGCACATCACCCTCTCCGACGGCTCCTGTGCCGACGCCGACCGTCACCGGGGGAACGAGTCCGGCGGACAGTTCCGCGAGCAATCCTGCGGCGACGCCGGCGACTGTGGACGCGCCGACGACGGACGACGCCGTGTACGCGTACGACGCGAAGGGCCGTCTGGTCGGGGTGAGTGATCCCGACGGCGAGACGGCCCGCTACCGCTATGACGAGGCCGGGAACCGTCTCGGCGTCGACCGGTTCACCTCCAGCACGCTCTCCGTCCTGTCGCTGGTCCCCGTCCGCGCGGCGGCCGGCCGCACGGTGACGTTGTCGGGGACGGGCTTCGCGGCTACCGCCGCGTCGAACTCGGTGAAGTTCGGTTCCGCGCAGGCGGAAGTGGTGACCGCTTCCGCGACCCGGCTTGAGGTGAAGGTCCCCGCGGGCGCCGGTGCGGGCAAGGTGTCGGTCACGGCAGGCGGTGTCACCGTTTCGTCTCCCGAGACGTTCAGTCCGGCACCTTCAGGCCCTTCCCTTGCGGCGATGGCTCCGACCAGTGGCCTGGCGGGTACTCAGGTGACGCTGACGGGGACGGGATTCGCACCCGTCACGACGGACAACGTGGTCAGATTCGCCGGTGGGGCCATCGCCGAGGTGACCGCGCGAACGGATACCACCCTGACCTTGAAGGTTCCGCCGGGTGCGAAGTCCGGGCCGGTAGAGGTTTCCACCACGGACGGAACGGTTGCGTCCTCGACCGCCTTCGGGATGCAGTCGGGTGGGACATCCGAGTTCGAGACCACGGTCACGACGTCCGTATCAGACGAAGCACCGCCGACGATCGCCGTGACAACGCCGGGCAACAAGGCCAGAGTTCTCTTCGACGCCGAAGCCGGCCAGGACATCAGCTTCGGGTTCACCCGGTCCACCTTCAACGCAACGGTGCCTCTGCGCCTCATCGACCCGCAGGGCGTGCAGGTCGGCGGCAGTGTTCCTGCCGCCGGCGGGGACTGGGATGTCCGGTCGCTTCCGCTGGCCGGGCGCTACTCACTGGACATCGAGCCGGGCTCCGGAAACATCGGCGCCGCGACAGTCACGGTCTCAACGACGACCGGCGGCACTCTCGACCTCGCCGCCCCCGCTCTGCAGACTCGTATCACCCGCCCGGGCCAGGACGGTCGATGGTCCTTCAGCGGGACCATCGGCCAGCCACTCAGTGTCGGCCTCGCGCCGTCCGGCATGACCGTCCCTCTGGAAGCCCAGCTGTACGGGCCCGATGGCACCAGGGTGACAGACGGGCACGAACGCGTTCAGCCGGATGCCGCCGCATCCATCGACATCGATTCCCTGCCCCAGTCCGGCGAGTACGTGCTGATTGCCGATCCTGACAACGGGGGAACCGGCACGGTCAATGTCACCGCCTCGGCCTATGCGCAGATCGATGCCCTCGACTCCGCGGGGCCCGAGACGGATCTGGTCATCGGCCGGCAGGGACAGAACGGCCGTGCGAGTTTCACCGCCGAGGCCGGACAGCGCTTCCAGCTCTGGATGCGGGCAACCGGATTCACGTCCTACACGGGCATCGACATCTACCAGCCCGATGGAACCCCGCTGTACGACTTCAATCTGTCTCAGGGAACGAGCGCAGAGTGGGACAGCCCCACTCTGCCTGCCACGGGCACCTACACCATCGCTGTCTCACCTGACAAAGCAGCGACCGGAACTCTCGGGATGACACTGTCCCGGTCGCTGGAGGTCGCCCAGCTCGCTCCTGCCTCTGATCCCGCGCTCGTGGACATCACCCGGCCCGCGCAGAACGCGGAGTCGGTCTTTCAGGCACACGCCGGCGACGATCTCTCGCTGGGCGTCACGGGCAATACGTTCAGGGACACGGTCTACGTCTCCGTGCTCGCGCCGTCGGGCAAGGCCGTCGTCGACAAGCAGTACATCTCCGCAGGGTACGACGCGAGAATGGGCCTGCCGGACCTGCCGGAGTCAGGCACGTACCTCGTGGTCGTCAACCCCTACAAGGGAGCAACAGGAACCCTCCGCCTGATCCTTTCCTCCGACACCACCGCCGAGCTGGCGACGGACGGCACGCCGACGCCGGTAGCGTTGGCGCGCGCCGGGCAGCGTGCAACAGGAGCGTTCTCAGGCACCACGGGCGACGATCTGTCCCTGGGGGTCACGGGGAATACGTTCACCAACACGGTCTATGTCTCGGTGTTCGCGCCGTCGGGCAAGGCCGTCGTCGACAAGCAGTACGTCTCCGCAGGGTACGACGCCACAGTCGGACTCTCCGGCCTTCCGGAGACCGGTGTCTACCAGGTGACGGTGGAGCCGTATCAAGGGGCAACAGGCACCCTGACCCTGACCCTTTCCTCGGATGTGGAGTTCTCGATCTCCACCGACAGCGCGGCCGCACCTGTACAGGTGCGGCGTGCCGGGCAGCGTGCCACGGCGACCTTCTCGGCCGCAGCAGGCGACGATCTCTCGTTCGGACTGACCCAGAACACCTTCACAAAACCGATGTACGTTTCGGTGTTCGCGCCGTCGGGCAAAGCAGTAGTCGACAAGCAGTATGTCTCCGCAGGGTACGACGTCACCGTTGGGCGCTCCGACGTTCCGGAAACGGGCACCTACCTCGTCACGATCGAACCCCATCAGGCCGGTGTCGGCTCGGTGAACGTGACACTGTCCAAGGACGTCCATAGCACCGTTGTGGCCGACGGAGCCTCCGTGACCGCGCACGCGCAGCGTGCAGGCCAGCGCATACGGGCCGAGTTCACCGCGCCCGACACCAACGCCCTCGGCTTCGCGATCACGGACAACACCGTGGCCACGAGCACAGCCATCTACCTCGTCACCCCCAACGGCACCCAGACCCAGCTCGGGTCCGTCTCAGGCAAGGATCCCGCCACTCGGTACATGACGGACTTGACGCCCGGAGCGACCTACACACTCATTCTCGAACCCGCTCAGGCGGCAACAGGAGACATGACGCTGTGGCTCTCCGCACCGGTGAAGGCCGGCACGCCGACAGCCACCAGCCCGGCCGGCGGCACCACCAACCGCCCTGCCCAGTCAATTGAGTTCACATACAGTGCGGCCGCCGGCGACGGCGCAGCGATTCGATTCTCCGGGCCGATGACCGGCAGCGCGACCGTCGCCCTGGTCGAGCCGGACGGCACCACGGACAACACCGCTTCCTACCTCTCCTCCGGGAGCGGGGAAGCGGACCTTCGCGGCGCTCTCACCCCGGGGATCTACCACGTACTGGTGAACCCGGACCGGCCCGTCACGGCTCCCGTGACCATCAGCGGCACGCTCGTGCCGGATGTTGTGGCCGGACCCCTGACGGCCGGCGGGGCCAAGCTGCCCGCAGCTGTCACCACCGCCGCCCAGAACGGGCGGTTCACCTTCACCGGCACCAAGGACCAGGTCCTCACCGTCGCACTGGACGCACCCCCCTTCGCCTGGTACCTGTCCGTGCGCGGGCCGGACGGCAAGTTGCTGGTGGACGAGCGCTACGTGGGCAACACCACCCTCTCCACCGCTCTGCCGAAACTCCCTGCCAGTGGTGTCTACACGCTGACGGCCGATCCGGACGCCTTGGCGACCGGCACCATCAATCTGGGCATCAAGACAACCGGCGCCCTGGCCAAACGTCCCACTGTCGAGAAGGCCACCGCAGCCGCGCCACATCCGGCCGTGGTCCCTGTGGGCCCCGATGCCTGGCAGCCAGGGAAGGCGCAACTGGGCGGCCGTGACTGGCTCACCGCCCGGGGTGATGCCCCCAAGGCCCCGCAGCGGCTCAGAGCACCGCCCGGCAGAACGGCACTGACCGGTCGCGTCCTCAGGCTCGACGGCACACCACTGCCGAAGGTCACCGTCACCGCGGGCACCAGGTCCGTGAGAACTGATGGCCAAGGCAGGTTCCTGCTCGCCGGGATCGGCGACAACACCGCCACGCTGGTCGTCGACGGTGCGAGCGCGAACACTGCCAAGCGGCAGTACGGCCGGTTCGACATCCACGTCTCACCCAGAGCCGGCCAGAGCACCGATCTTGGCTTCCCGGTGTGGATGACACCGCTGGACACCAAGCACACGGTCAAGTTCGCCGCCCCGGCCAAGACCGAAGTGGTCCTGAAGACCCCGAAGATCCCCGGCCTCGAAGTGCGGATCCCCAAGGGCTCGGTCGTCCGTGACGACAAGGGCAAGCCCGTCACCGAGCTGGGCATCACTGCCATTCCGATCGACCGGCCGCCGTTCCCGCTGCCCAGGAACAGTGTCGTACCGGTGTACTTCACCGTGCAGCCCGGTGGCACCTATGTGTTCCCCAAGGGCGCCCAGGTCATCTACCCGAACTACACCCATGAAGCCCCCGGCACCCGCGTCGAGTTCATGGACTACGACCCGGAGAAGAAGGGCTGGCACGTCTACGGGCACGGCAAGGTCTCCGCGGACGGCCGTCAGGTCGTGCCCGATGCGAAGACCCGTATCTGGGCCTTCCACGGCGCGATGTTCAACATCGCCGACCTCGTCCCGTGGGACATGTCCTGGCTGATGGACACCATCGACTGGCTGTCCGGTGATCCGGTCGACCTGGGCACCGGCATGCTCACCGACTCCCGAACCGACCTGGCCGTCTCCGACCCGTTGGGCTCCGCCGAGGTCACCCGTACCTACTGGCAGGGCGACACCCGTAAACGCGCCTTCGGTACAGGCCGTGACCTCACCTACAACGCCTTCCTCCACTCAGAGGAGCAGTACAAGGAGGTCGACCTCTACCTCCCGGGCGGCGCCAAGGTCCACTTCATCCGTACGTCGCCCGGAACCGGCTACGTCGATGCCGTCTTCGAACCCCGCGACACACCAGGCGGGTTCAACGGTTCGAAGATTGTCAGCAACGAAGGCCAATGGGAGCTCCGTTTCCGCGACGGCACTGTTTGGGTCTTCCCGCAGTACGCGGCGCTCCAGGAGATCCGGGACCGCCACGGCAACACCATCAAGCTCACCCGGCTCGACGGGAAGAAGGGGGAGATCACCCGCATCGACACACCGGGCGGGCACTGGATCTCCCTGGCCTACGACACCGACCACCGCGTCAAGACGGCGACCGACAACACCGGCCGCACCACGTCCTACACCTATGACACGGCCGGACGTCTGGACACTGTCACCGACCCGGCGGGCAAGACGAGTTCGTACACCTACGACGGCACGTCCAACCGGATCGCCACCGCCAAGGACGCCCGCGACATCACGTACATGACCAACACGTTCCAGGACGGAAGGGTCAAGGAGCAGGTCCTCACCGAAGGCGCCAAGTACTCCTTCGCGTACACCCAGACGGGGACGGGGCAGATCACGTCCACCGAGGTGACGGAGCCGGGCGGCGCGGTACGCCGGGTCGAGTTCGACGCGGACGGCTACGGAGTCCTGGACACCGCCGCCTACGGCTCGTCCCTGGCCCGCAAGACGCAGTTCGTGCGCGGCCCGAAGCACCGCATCGACGCAGTCGTCGACCCGTACGGCCGGCGTACCGAGTTGACGTACGACGCCAACGACTACGTGACGAAGTCGGTCGAGCTGGCAGGCACGGCCGATGCCCGGCCCTCGGGCACGGTTGTCTACGACGGCCCGTACGACCAGCCCACCAAGGCCACCGACCCTCTCGGCAACGACACCCTCTTCGGCTACGACGCCAACGGAAACCTGCAGACGGCCACCGACTCCGAGGGCCGCAGGACCACCCTCACCTACGCACCGGACGGCCAGGTCACATCCGTCACGGACAACGCCGGGGCGGTAAGCGAATACACCTACCGCAACGGCGAACTCGTCACGGCCAAGGACGCCGAAGGCCGCGTGTCGACCCAGTTCACCGATGCCGCCGGCCGAGCCTCGGCGCTCACCGACACGGCAGGGTCCCTCACCACCATCGCCTACGACAAGCTGAACCAGCCCCGGACCATCACCGATCCCCTGGGGCAGAGCGCCGGCTTCGGCTACGACGACAACGGCAACCTCACCACCCTCACAGACGCCCGCAACAACGCCGTCAGCTGGGCCTACGACAACGCGGACCGCCCGAAGTCGGCCACCGACGCCGTCGGCGCGCAGGCCACGTTCGAGTACGACACGGCAGGGCTGCTGAAGAAGGTAACCAGCCGCTCCGGGAAGGTCGCGACCGCCACCTATGACCTTCTGGGCCGGCCCAAGACCGCCCAGTACGGGGTCGATATCGCAGGCCAGGCCGAATCGACGGTCGGCTACAACTACGACGGCCACGACCTGCTCAGGCAGCTCACCGACAGTCAGGCCGGCAACCAGACCTTCGCCTACGACACCTACGACCGGCCCAAGACGGTCACCGGTCCCAACGGCACCGTCGGCTACACGTACGACGCAGCCGACCGCCGCCAGACCATGACCGCGGGCGGCCAGACCACCACCTACGGTTTCGACAAGACCAGCATCCTCACCTCCGTCACCACCGGAACCCAGGAAGTCGGGTTCGGGCTCGACGCGGTGGGCCGGGAGAAGACCGCCACGATGCCCGGCGGCATCACCCGCACCACCGGATACGACAAGACCGGCATCACCAAGTCAATCGCCTACGCCAAGGGCGCCACCAGCATCGGCGACCTGAACTACACGCGCGACGTCCGCTCCCTGCAGACCGGCCTCACCGGCTCCTTCGCCGACGTCGCCCTGCCGGCCGCCGAAACGGACGCGGTGTTCGGCAAGGACAACCGCATCACCACCTTCGCCGGCCGCTCCTTCACCTACGACGCCGACGGACAGCTCAAGAGCGACGGCATCCGCGACTACACCTGGAACGCACGCGGCCAGCTCTCCGGCCTGACCAAGACCGGCCAGAGCAGCACCTTCGGGTACGACGCCCTGGGTACCCGCTCCACGAAGACCGTCGCCGGGACCACGGACAAGTTCCTCACCGATGGCAGCAACCCGCTCGTCGAGCAGGACGCCGCGGGCGACACCACCGCGACCGTAGCCACCTCCGGTCTGGACCAGTACCTCACCAGGACCGAGAACGGCACCACCCAGGTCTACCTGACCGACGCACTCGGCTCGGTGATCGGACTCGCCAACAGCGACGGCACCATCGCCACGACCTACGCCTACGACCCCAACGGACAGACCACCACCGCAGGTGCTGCTTCGTCCAACCCCTACACCTTCACCGGTCGTGAGAACGACGACACCGGGCTGCTGTACTACCGCGACCGCTACTACGACCCGGAAACCGGCCGCTTCATCTCCCAGGACCCCATCGGTCAGGCCGGCGGCACCAACCTCTACCAGTACGCCCTGTCCTCACCCACCACCTACACAGACCCCACCGGCAACAACCCCCTGATCGCCGCCTGCGCCATCAACGGAGCCATCGACGGAGGCCTCAACTGGGCCTTCCAGAGGCTCTCGGGCCGCAAGGTCAACTGGGGCGACGTCGCCAACGCGGCCCTGATGGGCTGCATCCTCGGCCAGGCCGGCGAGGCCTTGAGCCTGTTCGTGGCAACCAGAGGGGCAGGACGGGCCGGCAGTTGCCTGACCCGCAACAGCTTCACCGCCGACACCCTCGTCCTCATGGCAGACGGCACCCGGAAGCCGATCAAGGACATCAAGGTCGGCGACAAGGTCCAGGCCGCCGACCCGGAGACCGGTGAAGCGGGGCCCCGCACCGTCACTGCCCTCATCAAGGGCCAAGGGGAGAAGCAACTCGTCGACCTCATCGTCGACACCGACGGCACCAAGGGCACAAAGACCGGCAGCATCACCGCCACTGAAGGCCACCCCTTCTGGGTACCCGCCCTCCACCAATGGGTGGAGGCCGGAGAACTCCAGCCCGGACAGTGGCTCCAGACGAGTGCCGGCACCTGGGTACAGATCACAGCTACCCAGCACAGAGTCCGATCAACAGCGGTCCACAACCTCACTGTTGACGACCTCCATACGTACTATGTGCTGGCAGGCGCCACTCCGGTCCTCGTCCATAACTGTGGTGGTACTGCCACCGTTTCGTATGACCCCGATATGGGGCCTACCGGGCACGCCATAATTCGCATTGATATGGCCGACGGCCGATCGCAGATTACCGAGCAGGTAATCAATGGAATTCCCGCCAGGCCGGGCCAGTACAACGGGCTTCCGACCACAGGTGCGCACGCGTTCCCCGAGGACCTCGGTCCTAACACGAGGAGTCTCACCTTCGACTTGCCGAACGCGGAAGCTGCCCACGCGGCTCAAAGGAGGACCATTGATGCGGACCTCGGAGCGTACGACGGAATGGACAATAGTTGTGTGACCTATTGTGTTGACATCCTGCGGGCTGGTGGGGTCAATCTCCCGGGAGGGCGTCGCGGGATGGCCGTTCTACGAGGAAGGATGAACAGAGGGTGAGTCAAGCAAGTGGCCCGTCCGAGTACATCAGGGTCTTGGCGGAGATTATCGCCAGCCCGAGAGTCGGCGGATTGCATCTTCGTCGAGTGGGCGAACTTCTCGTCGCACGCGAAGAATTGAATGAGCGGTTCCTGGATGCCGACAGGCGTAAATTCTCCGATGTCGAATTCGATGACATCGTGATCAAGTCGTCAGAGCTTGATGACGAATATGTTCGAGTTTGGCGAGCCTGCGAAGAGGCAACTCGGGAATGGCGCCACTCTGAGGGTCTGCCGGCATTGGCCCTCGCGCTGAAGCAAGCCGCCGATTACTATCGTGGTGTTGCAACCGCCGCCTGATGCTGAACAGACATGGAAATCGAGAGGCCCCACCAGGTTCATTCTGGTGGGGCCTCTCGCGTGCGCTGGGGGCGCCTGACGGCAGTAGTTGACGGCAACGTCAGCGGACGGGTGCTGCACAGAGCGGCGGTTCGCCGCGGTCGTCGGGCTGTCTGGTGGAGTCGTCGGAGCCCTGGAGAGCACGGCCGAGGAGATGCTGATGGCCCGCGTTTGGATGCGATTCATTCCTTTTGGGTGAGGTCCGGGAAACGAGTGGGCGCTGGTCGCGGCGTTGAAAATCGATGAACTGGGGCCCCGGTGGTCGAAACGGTGGTCGCTAATGGGGGGCGAAGATAGTGAATCGAAGATCGATGGTCGGCGCTGCCGCAGGTGTTGTCCTGGCAGGGGGCGGAACGCTCGCCGGGTTTCAGGTGCTCGAAGTCGACACTGATGAGGCGCCGAAGCTTCCTTCGCACTTGAAGGGGGTGGCTCCCGGCGCGCACGCGTTCTTCGTGGCCCTTGATCTTCCGGAGTCGGCCTCAGGCGATTCAGGTAAGGAACTGCGACACGTCCTGAAATATGTGAATGCGGTTCGTTCCAGTGGGACAGATCTATGGATCGGTCTGGGGGCATCGCTCTTTCACCAGGGCGGGGTACCCCCGCAACAGCTAACGGCCATGCCGGTCTTCGCCGGTGACGTTCTTGACCCGTCCCATGCGCAGGGCGACCTGCTCCTGCAGTGTGCCGGACGCGACGCCGAGGGCGTCCGAGCGGCCGTCGAGCGGCTGCTGAGCGATCTGTCCGCATGGCGGGTGCGCTGGCGCATCGAAGGTTTCCGGGACGAGAACAGGGCAGAGGGCGGGCGCGGTCTCGCCCGCAATCCGTTCCACTTCACCGAGGGGTTCGGCAATCCCGACGATGTCCGCGGTCTTACTGACCGCGCCCTGGTCCGTGCGGATCAGGGCGAACCGGAATGGGCCGTTGGCGGCAGTTATCAGGTCGTGCGCATCATCCAGCTCGCGACAGAGTTGTGGGAAAAGGACTCAGTTCCCGAGCAGGAGCGCATCATCGGCCGTCACAGGGACGGGCGTTGGCTGGACGGCACCCCGAACGGTGAACAGCCCAACTTCGCCGCCGACCCCAGGGGCAAGGTCACACCGCTGGACTCGCATGTGCGCCTCGCGGCCCCCGATCGGCGCAATCCGCCGCCGATGGTGCGCCGTGGCTACAGCTACGACCGTGGCGACGGGGACACGGGGCTGATCTTCTCCTGTTTCCAGCGGGACCTGGCGAAGGGATTCGTGGCTGTGCAGAAGCGGCTGGAAGGTGAGGCCATGGCCAAGTACGTACTCACCATCGGCGGCGGGTACTTCTTCGTTCCGCCACCCGGAAGCGCGTGGGTGGATGCCCTGTTCCCGTCTTGAGCCTTGTTCGAACACCGTGGCATGCGCGGAGACGTCTACCGAAGGAGAAGCGCCGGTAGCGCCGGCCGAACACTGCCCGCGATCCGGCCGGCGCTACCCCTCACACCGCCACGAACGTCACCGGCTCGCTCCCCGCCACCGCCTCCGCGCGCCCCAGCTTCACCAGGCGGCGCAGGTGGGACTCGGCCTCCGAGACCGCGATGTTCCGTGAGCCGTAAGGGATTTGCTCCCAGGGGCGGTTCCACTCCATCCGTTCGGCCAGCTGCCACGGTGTGAGCGGTTCGGCGAGCAGGGCCAGGAGGCCGGTGAGGCGTTCCTCGTGGTGGTCCAGGAGTTCCTGTACGCGGCCTGCCGCGTCCGCGAACGCGTACTGGTGGGCGGGGAGGACCTCGGCTACGCCGAGGCGGCCGATGCGTTCCAGGGAGTCGAGGTAGTCGCCCAGCGGGTCGGTGGCCGTCGCGTCGTCCGGGTCCTCGTAGAGGCCGACGTGCGGGCTGATGCCGGGGAGCAGGTGGTCGCCGGAGAAGAGGCGGCCGCGGCCGGGGAGGTTGGCCGGGTGGTCCTCCTCCAGGTGCAGGCAGACGTGGCCCGGGGTGTGGCCCGGTGTCCAGATCGCGCGGAGCCTGCGGCCTGCCAGGTCCAGGAGTTCGCCGGGCACGATCTCGCGGTCCGGGAGGGCGGAGCGCAGGCCGGGCAGCGTGCGCATGCGGCCGCCCTTCTCGCGGGCGGCCAGCAGCGGGGCGATGTGGTCCTCGGGGGCGCCGACCGTCGCCAGCTTCGTCGCGAGGTAGGTGAGCCAGGTGCCCGGTTCGGAGTCGCGGGTGCGGCGGACGATCGCCGTGTCGGCCGCGTGCATCGCGATCCAGGCCCCGGACACGTCGCGGACCTGGCCGGAGAGGCCGTGGTGGTCGGGGTGGTGGTGGGTGATGACCACGCCGTGGATGTCGGCGATGTCCACGCCCACGCTGGTCAGCCCGGCCGTGAGGGTGTCCCAGGCCTCCGGGTCGTCCCAGCCGGTGTCGATGAGGACGGGGCCGCGGTCGGTGTCGAGGAGGTGGACCAGGGTGTGACCCAAGGGGTTGTCCGGGATGGGGACCTTGATGCTGTGGACGCCGCCACCGTGGTTGATCACCTGCGTCATGGACTCCCCATCTCTGACCATTTCCGAGCGGCCTCGGCGGCGTGCGGAGAACGGCCACGACGCGCCGCGTCCACTGTAACGAGAACTTGTTCCAGTGGTAGCCCCGGTCGACCATCCGTTCCACCCGAGTGCGGGGACCCGTTCCGCATGCCCTGTGGGCGGGGCTCGGGCCCGACGGGCGCTGTCCCAGCCGTGGACTCCTGGAACTGGAACTGGTATCAGTTCTGACACGGAGTCAGATCCGGAGCGGGTCGGGTTCGGTCAGATGCAGGGTCAGTCAGTGAGTCCGGCGGGTCACGTGCCGCGTCGCGGGAGGCAGCAGCCATGAGCGAGCTTGTCGAACACGGAAAACTGTTCATCGGCGGGGAGTTGGTCGATCCGCTCGGACGGGATGTCATCGAGGTCATCTCCCCGCACACAGAGCAGGTCATCGGCCGCGTGCCGCACGCCGCCGAGGGGGATGTGGACCGGGCCGTCGCCGCCGCCCGGCAGGCGTTCGACCACGGGCCCTGGCCGCGGATGACGTTGGACGAGCGGATCGCCGTCGTCACGCGGATCAAGGACGCGTTCGCCGTGCGGTACGAGGAGATCGCCCGGGTCATCAGCTCGGAGAACGGCACCCCGTACACCTCCAGCGTCATGGTGCAGGCCCTCGCCGCGATGATGGTGTGGGACTCCGCCATCACGGTCGCCCGCACCTTCCCGTACGAGGAACGCCGGGACGGGGCGCTCGGGCCGCTGCTCGTGCGGCGGGAGCCCGTCGGGGTCGTCGCGGCCGTCGTGCCGTGGAACGTGCCCCAGTTCACCGCCGCCGCCAAGCTCGCGCCCGCGCTGCTCGCCGGCTGCTCGGCCGTTCTCAAGGTGTCGCCCGAATCGCCGCTCGACGCCTACATCCTGGCCGAGATCGTCGCCGAGGCCGGGCTGCCCGAGGGTGTGCTGTCGATCCTTCCCGCCGACCGCGAGGTGAGCGAGTACCTCGTCGGGCACCCGGGCGTCGACAAGGTCTCCTTCACCGGGTCCGTCGCCGCCGGCCGGCGCGTCATGGAGGTCGCCTCGCGCAACCTCACCCGCGTCACCCTGGAACTCGGCGGGAAGTCCGCCGCCGTGATCCTTCCCGACGCCGACCTGGACGCCGCCGTCGCCGGCATCGTGCCCTTCGCCTGGATGATCAACGGGCAGGCCTGCGTGGCCCAGACCCGCATCCTCGTGCCGCGCTCCCGGTACGAGGAGACCGCCGAGGCCTTCGCCGCCGCCGCCGGTGCGCTGAAGGTCGGTGACCCCCTCGACCCCGCCACCGAACTCGGACCGCTCGTCGCGCAGCGCCAGCAGCAGCGCTCCCTCGACTACATCCGGATCGGGCAGGAGGAGGGTGCCAAGGTGCTGACCGGGGGTGGCCGTCCGGCGTCGCAGGAGCGCGGCTGGTACGTCGAGCCGACGCTCTTCGGCGACGTCGACAACTCCATGCGCATCGCCCGCGAGGAGATCTTCGGGCCGGTCATCTGCCTGCTGCCGTACGGCGACGAGGACGAGGCCGTGAAGATCGCCAACGACTCCGAGTACGGGCTCAGCGGCAGCGTCTGGACCGGCGACACCGAGCGCGGCATCGACATCGCCCGCCGGGTCAGGACCGGCACGTACAGCGTGAACACCTTCAGCCTCGACATGCTCGGGCCGTTCGGCGGCTACAAGAACTCCGGTCTGGGACGGGAGTTCGGGCCCGAGGGATACGGGGAGTACTTCGAGCACAAGATGATCCACCTGCCCGCCGGATACGGGGGAGCGGCCTGATGGGCGACCGCTGGAGCGTTGAGGTCGACCGGGGCGTCTGCATCGGGTCGGGGATGTGCGTGAACCACGCACCGGGCGGATTCCGGCTGGACACCGCCCGGCAGTCCCACCCCACCGACCCGGAGACCGACGCCAACGAGCAGGTCCTTGCGGCCGCCGAGGGGTGCCCGGTCGAGGCCATCACCCTCACCCTGGCCGACTCGGGCGAGGTGGTGTTTCCCCCGGAGGACTGATCCCCGGAGAGGACGATCCCCCCTGGAGGGCCGATTCCCGGGGGACTGATCCCTCCGGAGGGGCTGATCTCCCCGGAGGGGCTGATCTCCCCGGGAGGACTGATCCCCGGGGGACTGATTTCCCCCCGGCGGCCTGCCGGTCCTCAGTGGTCCACCGTCTCGGTCCACGGGCCCGGCAGCGCCGTCCGGAGGTCGTCCCACGCCTCCCGCGTCAGCGCGCGGACATACAGCCACCCCCACTCCGACTCCTCGTCCGAGCGGTCCTCGTGCACCAGGACATCCGCGCCCGCGTACCAGCGGTCCGCACTGTCCTGGCCGCTCGGGGCGCCGCCCGGGGCGATCAGCGGCGGTATCGGGGTGAGGGACTGCTCCAGGTACGCGGCGTCGGTGTCCAGCTTCTCCCTGCGCCATCCGCCCCAGTCGTCGCACAGCGAGTTCTCCGACATCACCGTCTCCACGCACAGGGCGGAGAAGCGGCCGGCGAACGGCTCCCAGTCGTCGTACTCCGGCGAACTCCCGTCGATCAGCACCGGCGGGTCGCTCTCCGCGATCCGGTCGAGCGGCACGGCGATCCGGTACAGCCAGAACTTCTCCGCCTGCCAGAGCAGGGCCGTGCCGTCCGCCTCCAGGTCCTCGGGCGGCAACAGCATCCTCAGCCCGTGCAGCAGGTCGTGCCGGCGTCCGAACCTGCCGTACAACTCTCGCATCGCCTGCGGCAGTCGCAGCCCGAGCCGCAGTTCGGCGGCGGCGATCTCCGCCTCGGCGTACCCGTCGTCCGGCCCGACCGGCGCGCCGAGATGCGCGGCGAACCGTTCGACGAACCGCCAGGCCGCCGCCGGACCCGCCAGGGCCGCGGGAAGCTCGACGCGGAGGTCGAAGGTCTCAGACATAGGGTCACCCAGGTTCTCTCGTGTCCATTTCAGGGGCGGGTGCCCGACAACAGGTGAAGTCTCAGCGCCAGTTGCAGTTCCAGCGCCCGGTCCGGCCCGTTCCAGTCCCGGCCCAGCAGTACCTGGATCCGGTCCAGCCGCTGCACCACCGTATTCACATGGACGTGCAGCTCGTCCTTGGCCCTGATCAGGCTGCCGTTCGCGCCGAAGTACGCGCTCAGCGTCCGCACCAGATGCGTGCCGCGCTGTGCGTCGTACTCCAGCAACGGTCCCAGCGTCGCCGTGACGAAGCCGTCGACGTCCTGCGCGTTGCCCAGCACCACGCCCAGGAAGCCGAGTTCGTCCACGCAGGCGCCCTCGCCCGTACGCCCCAGCACCCGCATCGCGCGCAGGCAGCGTGCGGCCTCGCCGTATGCGGCGGCCAGCTCGCGGGGTCCCCGGGACGGACCGGCGGCGGCCACGGTGACGGGCGCCTGCGCCAGCTGGCCCAGCTGGGCCGCGGCCGATCGGGCGGCGGCCCCCGCATCCGGTCCGCCGTCCTCGAGCAACAGGACGACCGCGCCCGCGTGTTCGGCGCTCACCCCGTGGATGTCGCCCCCGAACAGATAGCGCATGGCGGCCGGGGCCAGCCGCTCCCGCGCGTCCGTCTCGGCCACCAGCAGCAGATGCGGGCGGTCCAGGTCGATGCCCAGGCGGCGGCCGCGCTCGGCCAGACCCGCCGGATCCCGGCCGGTGTCCGTCAGCAGATCGGCGATCAGCTCGCCGCGTATCCGGTTCTCCGTCTCGGCCACCGTGCGCCGCAGCAGCAGGAGGAGTCCGGTCACCACGGCCGACCGCTCGAAGAGCCGCCGGTCGGAGTCGTCCAGCGGCCGGCTCCGGTGCAGCACCAGACCGGCCAGCAGCTCCTGCCCGGCGAGCACCGCGCAGACCACCCGCCCGTCGCGGTGCACGGCACGCGCCCCCGTACGGGACTCCTCGGCCGCCTCCGCCAGCCACCCGGCGTCCATGCTGTCGGCGGCGAAGCCCGTACCGTCCGGGCGCACCGCCGCCAGCGGGCGGCCGCCTGGGTCGTGAATGGTCAGGGGGGAGTCGAGGAGCCCGGCCACGGCCGCCGCGACGTCCTTCACGTCCCTGCCCCGCAGCACCAGGTCGGTCAGCCGGTCGTGGGACTCCTCCGCCCGCCGCATGGCCGCCGAGTGCGCCCGTACGGAGGCGTTGGCCTCGGCCAGCTCCGCGTTCGCCTCCGCCAGTTCGGCGAGGGCCGCGGTGGTGTCGGCGAGGGCGCGGGCCGTGTCGATGGCGATCGCGGCGTGGGCGGCCAGCGAGCAGAGCAGGGCGACCTCGTCAGGGCTGAAGACCCGCGCCGCCCGGTCGGCCGCGAACAGGACGCCGATCACCTTCCCCGTACCGCCCCGGCTGGATCCGAGCAGCAGGGGCACCCCCAGGATCGCCACCAGTCCCTCGTCCAGGACCCCGGCATTGATGTTGCGGGTGTGGCGGAAGCGGTCGTCGGTGCGGTAGTCCGGCGTCGCGTACGGACTCGCCGTCTGCGCCACCAGGCCGCCGAGTCCCTCGCCGAGTTCCAGGCGCAGCCGCTGGAACAGCACCGACACCGAGCCGTCGGTCACCCGCATGTAGGTGTCGCCCGCCTCCTCGTCCGGGAGCGTGAGGTAGGCCGTGTCCGTGCCCAGCAGCATCCTGGCCCGCCGCACGATCGCCTTCAGTACGTCGTCCAGATCGCGGGAGGCCGCCAGATCGCCCGCCGTGTCGAACAGCGCGGTCAGCTGGAGCTCCCGGCGGCGGTGCTGGCGCAGGGCGCCCCTGATCCGCAGCGCGGTGGCCGTGGCCCGCTCCACCTCGGCGAGCTCATCGTCGGGCACACCGTCACCCCGCGCCTGCGAGAAGACCGCCCCCAGCGCCTCGGCGGGCGCGTCGTCGGCCAGCAGGTCGAACAGCCGCCGGAGGTGGGGCGAGGCGGAGGGGAGCGGTTCAGGCATGGCGTCCAGCGTTCGTAGAAAGGCAGGAAGGAAAGGGCGAGGCCGGTCAGTTCGCGGTCCAGCCGCCGTCCATGGAGAGCGAGGTGCCCGTGATGTGCCCGGTGCGCGGCCCGCACAGCCACAGGACCGCCTCCGCGACGTCCGCCGGCTCGATCAGCCGCTTGATCGCGCTGCGCTCCAGCATCACCCGGCCCACCACATCCGCCTCCGAGATCCCGTGCGTCCGTGCCTGGTCGGCGATCTGGTTCTCGACCAGGGGCGTGCGTACGTAACCGGGGCTGACGCAGTTGCTCGTCACCCCGTGCTCCGCCGCTTCGAGCGCCACCACCTTGCTCAGCCCCTCCAGTGCGTGCTTGGCCGTCACATAGGCCGACTTGTACGGGCTCGCGCGCAGCCCGTGCACCGACGAGATGTTGACCACGCGCCCCCAGCCGCGTTCGTACATCCCCGGCAGGGTCCGGCGCAAGATGCGGAACGGGGTCTCCACCATCACGCGCTGGATCAGCGCGAAGCGCTCCGGCGGGAACTCATGGACGGGCGCCACGTGCTGGAGCCCCGCGTTGTTGACCACGACGTCCACATCGGCCGGCAGCGTGTCGACGACCGCGGGGTCGGACAGGTCCACCACCCAGGCCGTCCCGCCGATCTCCTCCACCAGGTTCTTCGCGGCCTCGCCGGACCTGTCCACGACGTGCACATGCGCGCCCGCCCCGGCCAGCGCCTGCGCACAGGCCCGCCCGATGCCGCTCGCCGCACCGGTCACCAGCGCGGTGCGCCCGGCCAGCAGCGGTTGTGCGGGTGCCTGCGGTGATCCGCCGCCGCCGGGGGAAGGGGCGGCGGGCTCGTGATCCGGTCTGCGGGAAGTCTCCATGGCCGTCACGGTAGGTACGCGGCGGCCCGTGTCACACGGCGCCGGTGCACACACCCTCCCGCCCCGGCATGGTGGCGGCCGACATGGTGCCGCGCGGCGCCGGGGCGCCCTGCCGCGGAGCCCCCGGACCGCACAAGGGACCGGCCGCACACACCCCGCACCCGCCGGTGGCCGCGTGCCACATGGGCGCGGGGAGCCCCCGCTCGTAGGTTCCGGCAGCAACCCGTACCCCCGCACACACCGACCAGGGAGGCACCCGTGCGCCCACCGATCCTGAGACGTCTCTTCCGCCGCGTCGCGTCCGCCACCGCCCTCGGGCTGCTCGCGGCGACGCTGAGCACCACGGCCGCCGCACAGCCTGCCGCCGCTGCCGCCGGCGGCCTCCAGCAGGTCACCGGCTTCGGCTCCAACCCCGGCAACCTCCAGATGTACGCCTACACGCCCGCCGGCCTCCCCGCGAACGCACCCCTGGTCGTCGCCCTGCACGGCTGCACCCAGACCGCGGACGCGTACTACACCAACTCCGGCTGGGCGGAGTTCGCCGACAAGTGGGGCTTCGCCGTCGTCTTCCCGCAGACCACGTCCGCGAACAACTCCCTCTCCTGCTTCGGCTGGTTCGACCCAGCCGAGGACACCCGGGGCAAGGGCGAGGCCGCGTCCGTCGTGCAGATGGTCGACTACGCGAAGCAGAGCTACGGCTCCGACGGCCGCCGGGTGTACGTCACCGGCCTCTCGGCCGGCGGCGGTATGACCGCGGACCTGCTGGCCGCCTACCCGGACGTGTTCGCGGGCGGCTCGGTGGCCTCGGGGCTGCCCGCGCAGTGCGCGGGCAGCCAGGCGGCCGCCTCGGGCTGCCAGACGGGCCCGCAGAAGCTCAGCCCCGCGCAGTGGGGCGACAAGGTGCGCGCCGCATATCCCGGGTACACCGGCCCCTGGCCCCGGGTGGCGATCTGGCAGGGCACCTCCGACTACACGGTGTATCCGGCCAACGCCACGGCCCTGCGCGACCAGTGGACGGACGTCTGGGGCATCGGCCAGACCCCGTCGTCCACCGACACCCTCCCCGGGAACACCACCCGCAGCGTCTACAACGACGCCTCGGGCAGGCCGGCCGTGGAGACGTACTCCGTCTCCGGTATGGGCCACGGCCTTCCCGTGAGCCCCGGCTCGGGGGACCAGCAGTGCGGGAAGACGGCCGCGTACTTCCTGAACGCCATCTGCTCGACGTACTACACGGGCGTCTTCTGGGGCCTGGACGGCGGCACCCCGGGCGGTGACGGCGACCAGCTCCCCGCGCCGGCGGGTGTGAGAGTCACCGCCACCACGGACACCACCGCCTCCCTGTCCTGGAACGCGGTCGAGGGCGCCGCCTCGTACGCCGTCCACCGCAACGGCACGAAGGTCGCCTCACCCGCCGACACGACGTACACGGACACCGGCCTCACCGCCGGGACCACCTACCGCTACACGGTGACGGCGATCGACGCGGCGGGTACGGCCGGCACCGCGTCCGCCCAGGTGACGGCGGTCACCACCGGCGGCAGCACCCCGGCGAAGTGCTACACCGCCACCAACTACGCCCAGGTGACGGCGGGCAGGGCCCACACCGCCGGCGGATACGTCTACGCCAACGGCTCGAACCAGAACATGGGCCTGTACAACGTCTTCGTCACCCACACCCTGAAGGAGTCGCCCGCGGGGTACTTCGTGATCGCCGACAGCGGCTGCGCGAGCTGACGAGAGGACCGGCCCGGCAGCCCCCTGCCGGGCCGGTCCTCGCCTCATGCGCGCGTACGCCACGGCGGGCCAGGGCAGCACGCCGAAGTCGTCGCCCCTCGCCTCATGCGCGCGCGTACGCCACCAGCCGGTCGGCGACCTCCCGCGCGCCCCGCTCACCCGTGAGCACCGTGTAGTGGTTCACGTCCTTCACCGCCACCGGCTCCACCCGGGTCCCGCCCAGGTCCGCCGCCGCCAGCCGGGCCTCGTCGTACAGCCCCTGCTCCTCGTCCATCAGGCCGCGCGCCGCCCACAGCAGCGTCGCCTCGGCGGGCAGCTTCCGTACGGCCGTGAGCACCTCCTCGTCGAAGAGCCCGACGCCGTCCGTGCGGATCGCCTCGATACGGCAGGACGAGCGCAGGACCGGCTCCTGGCCGGTCAGGTCGCGCTGGATGTACGCGTCCACCTCGTCCGACCAGGCGTCCGCGAACGCCGGGTGCGCCTGCCAGAAGGCGCGGTAGGCGGCCCGGTCCGTGAAGGTCATCGACAGCCGGTCCATGGCCGGGCCGATCACCGCCGTCAGCAGCTCGTCGGGCGTCAGATGCGTGGGCGCGGGGAAGCCGATGCCGCCGTCGACGAGCAGCAGCGGGCCGAAGCGGTCCGGGTGGCGCACCGCGGCCAGTGCCGCCACGAACGCGCCCATCGAGTGGCCCGCCAGCACCACCCGGTCCAGGCCCAGGAACGCGGTCAGGGCGGCGATGTCGTCCGTGTGCCCGGCGATGCCGTACGGACCGGGAAGGCCCGAACTCCCCGCCCTGCCCCGCAGATCCGGGGCGATCAGGGTGACGCGCCCGGCCAGCTGCCGGGCCACCGGGCCCCAGGACAGCGCGTTGGCCGTGATGCCGTGCAGCGCCACCACCACCGGCGCCTGCGGATCGGCGGCGGGCCAGCGCAGGGCGGCCAACGCGCCCCCGCTCACCGGGACTTCGATCTCCTCGTACGGAATCACTGGTTTCCGGTCTCCTTCCGGTGCGGGACGGCCCTCAGCCGGGAGGGCAGCCGGGCCAGTCCGCCCGGCAGCAGATGTACCACGGCCACGAACAGCACGCCCAGCAGGAACAGCGGCTGGGAGAGCGGGACGCGCAGCACGGCCGGCAGGTCCGCGACCGCGCCCGAACCGGCCAGATCCCCGAGCCGGTGGTCCGCCCAGGTGTAGAGGATGCCGCCGGCCATCGGACCCCAGCGGGTCCCCGTGCCGCCCAGCACCACCATCACCAGCAGCGACAGCGTGAAGTCGGACGTGGTCGTCTGGGGCGTGGAACCGCCGGTCAGGAGCAGATGCACGATGCCGCCGAGTGCGGCGAGCGCGCCCGCGACGACGAAGGCCGTCAGCTTGAATCCGTAAGGTTTCAGGCCCAGCACCTCCACCCGGCGCTCGTTCTCCTTGATGCCCTCCCAGACACGGCCGGTGGGGGAGCGGACGGCCCAGTGGACGACGGCCAGGGTGAGGACGAGATAGGCCAGCGCGATCCAGTAGAGGTTCGCCGTGTGGTCGATGCCGACCAGCCAGGAGGGGAGCAGGTCCGCCGGGGCCGCCCGGCCCTCCTCGCCGCCGGTGACACCGCCGGGGTTGCGGGACACCAGGATCGAACCCGCCTGGGCGAAGGCCAGGGTCACCATGGAGAAGCCGATACCGGTGACGCGCAGGCTCACCGACCCCAGGACCAGGGCCAGGGCGATCCCGAAGAGCAGACCGAGGACCGCGGCGAGACCGAAGGGCAGGCCCGCCTCCAGCAGGAACATGTTGGTGGCGTAGCTGCCTGCCGCGAAGTACAGGGCGTGGCCGAACGAGAGCAGTCCGGTGCGGCCCAGCAGCAGGTCGTAACCCGTGGCCAGGGCGCCGAACAGCAGGCAGGTGGCCAGGAGTTGGAGACTGCCCGCACTGCCGAGCGGGCCGTCCAGCAGGCCCGGCACCGGCACCGCGCTGAACGGTGCGACGGCCAGGAGCAGCAGGATCGCGGCGGGCCACCAGCGCAGCAGCCGGGCCCTGTCGAACGGCGCGGGTGCGGCCTTCGGGCTGCCGCCGGTGCGGTCGTGTGTCTCGGTGGCGGTGCTCACGCGAGCCTCCCCGTCAGTCCGCGCGGGCGGATCAGCAGCAGCGCGGCGAGCAGGACGACGACCGCCAGATCGCCGAGGCCCGCCGCGGTGTAGTAGTTGGCGAACTGCTGGACCAGGCCGATGACGACGGACGCCACGGCGGCGCCGGTCACCGAACCCATGCCGCCGGTGACCACGACGACGAACGCGAAGATCAGCAGCGAGGTGCCCTGGCGGGGGTCGACCGAGCCGAAGTACAGCCCGCCCAGCGCCCCGCCGAGCGCGGCGGCGCAGCCCCCGATCGCGAAGACGAGCGTGAACGCCCGGCGGACGTCGATGCCGAGCGCGGTGACCATCGCCCGGTCCTCGACCCCCGCCCGTACGACGAGACCGTGCCGGGTCCGGCCGAGGAACAGCCGTAGTGCCACGAGCACCACGACCGCCGCCGCGACCAGGACGAGACGGTTGACCGGGACCTGCGCACCCAGCAGCCCGAAGGTGCCGGACAGCGCCTCCGGCCCCGGGAAGGTCCGGGCGTCCGGGCCCCAGATGCCCGACAGCAGCGCAGGGACGGCGAGTCCGACCCCGACCGTGGCGAGCACCTGCTCGCGCGGCCGGGTGTAGAGCGGGCGGACGACGGCGAGCTCCAGGAGCACGGCGGCGGCGGTGCCCACCGCCGTACCGAACAGGACGGCGAGGACGAAGCCGGCGCCGCCCGGTCCCGCCCCGGGCAGGTTCCCGGACGCCGCCCACCAGGTGCCGTACGCGCCGATGGACAGCAGGGCCCCGTGCGCGAAGTTGAGGACGTCCATCAGGCCGAAGATCAGCGAGAGTCCGGACGCGACGAGGAAGTAGAGGGCTCCCAGACCGAGTCCGGTCATGGTGAGCAGGACGAGGGTGGACATCAGGAATCCGCCTCCGCGGTGTGAGGGGTCAGCGGGCCGTGGCCCACGCCGAGCAGCCGGCGGGCCGCCTCCGCGTCGCCGAGGAGTCCGGCCGCCGGACCCCGGTGGGCGGTCCGGCCGTCGGCCAGCACCACACAGTGCCCGGCGAGGCGCCGTACGACGGCGAGGTTCTGCTCCACGAGCAGCACCGGCACCGCCTCGGCGGCCCGCTCCAGCACCTGGGCCACCTCGGTGACCACCTTCGGCGCCAGGCCCTTGGTGGGTTCGTCCGCGATGATCAGCCGGTTGGCGTTGAGCAGGGTGCGGCCGATGGCGACCATCTGCTGCTGACCGCCGGAGAGCGTGCCGGCCAACTGCCGGGCCCGCTGCTTCAGTTCGGGGAAGAGCTCATGGACCAGCGGGTAGGCGGGCTCACCCGCGCCGCGCCGCTCGGCCAGCCGCAGGTTCTCCGCGACCGTCAGCCCGGCGAAGACGCCGCGGTCCTCGGGGGCGTAGCCGATGCCCCGCCGGACCACGGAGTGGGTGGGCAGGGCCACGGTCTCCTCACCGTCGAGGCGCACACTTCCCTCGCGCGGGACGAGGCCGAGGATGCCCCGTACGGTGGTGGTCTTCCCGGCGCCGTTGCGGCCGAGCAGCGCGGTCACGCCGTGGGCGGCGACGTCCAGGTCGACGCCGTGCAGGATGTGGCGGCCGCCGATCAGGACCCGCAGGTCCCGGACGGCGAGCAGGGGTTGCTCCGTTGTCACAGCCCCTCCCCGAGGTAGGCCTGCTGCACGGTCGGGTCGGCGGTCACGGCCTCGGGGGTGTCCAGGGCGAGCAGCCGGCCGTGGTGCATCACGGCGAGCCGGTCCGCGAGGCCCAGCAGGACGTCCATGTGGTGCTCGACCATGAGGACCGTGCGCCCCTCCTCGCGGTGCAGGGTGCGGATGAGCCCGGTCAGCGCCGGGACCTCCTCGGCGCTCACGCCGGCCATCGGCTCGTCGAGCAGCATCAGCCGGGGTTCGCCCACCAGCAGCACGGCGAGCTCCAGCTTCCGCTTCTCGCCGTGCGAGAGCTCGGCGGCCGTGGCCCCGGCCCGGTGGCCGAGACCGGTGCGCTCCAGGACGCCGGCCACCTCGGCGGTGTACGGGTCGGCGCGCCGCCAGAGCCGGTACGAGCCGCCCCGGGCGGCCTGCGCGGCCAGCCGGACATGGTCGGCCACGGTCATGGCGGGCCACAGGCTCGACGTCTGGAAGGTCCGGCCGACACCGCGCCGGGCCCGGACGTGTGCGGGCCGGTCCGTCATATCCGTGCCGTCCAGCGCGATCGTTCCCGCGGTGGGCGGCGTCAGGCCGCTGATCAGGTTGAACAGGGACGTCTTGCCTGCCCCGTTGGGGCCGATGAAGGCGAGGAACTCGCCCTCGCGGACGCTCAGGGTGATGTCCTGGACGATGGTCGCGCCGCCGATGCTCCAGCCGAGTCCGTCCAGCCGGAGCACCGGCGCCGCGGAGTCCGCCGGGCCGCCGTCGCGCTGCCCGAGGGGGTGGGGTGCGGTCACGGTTCAGCCCGCCGAGGGCTTCACGGGCGGCGCCACGGTGTCCATCGCCTCGGTGTCCAGCAGCTCCGGCTTCAGGGCCGCGCCCTTGCCGGTCAGCCGGGCCACGAACATCGGCTGCACCAGGGCGTGGTCCTCGGCCCGGACCTGCTCCTTGCCCTTCACCCCGTCGAAGCTCCAGCCCTCCAGGGCCTTCACCATCGCGGCCGGGTCCGTGGCGCTGCCCTCGGCGACGGCGTGCACGATCATCTGGGCCGCGGTGAAGCCGTCGGGGGTGAACAGGTCGGGTGTGCCGCCCGCCTTGGTCACCGAGTCGAGCATGGCCTTCTCCACGGCGTTGCCGCCGCCCGCGCCGGGGAAGTAGTGCGCCAGGAACGATACCTTGGACCCGGCCGCCCCGAAGACCGGGTACGAGGCGGTTCCGGCCAGGCCGGTGACCACCTTGCCCGCGCCCAGCACGCCCTGCTGGTCCAGCGCGGTCCACAGGGCCGGGGCGGTGGAACCCGCCCAGGCGACGAAGACCAGATCCGGCCCGCCGGCCTTGACCTGCCGGGCGAACGGCGTCAGGTCCGTCGCGCTGGGCGGCGCCAGTACGGAGCCGACCTTCGCGCCCTTCGCGCCGAGCACCGCCTTGACCGCCGCGACGTTGGCCTGGCCGAAGGTGGAGTCCTGGGCGAGGACCGTGACCTTCTTGCCCTCGGCGTCGCCCAGCATCGCGCCCGCCGTCAGGATGTCCTGGTAGGACTGCCGGCCCGAACGGAAGGTGTAGTCGTTGATGCCGGTCACCGCGTCGGTGGCCGCCGGGCCGCTGACGTACAGCACCTTGTTCTGCGCGGCGAGGGGCGCCATCTGGAGCGCTACGCCGGAGTCGGTGGTGCCGGCCAGCACCTTGTACCCCTTGCCGATCAGGTTCTTGGCGGCCGAGACGGCCTTGCCCGGGTCGCCCGCGTCGTCCTGCTCGGTGACCTCGATGCGGTGGCCGGCGACCTTGCCGGTGCCCTTGGTCGCGTAGTCCAGGCCCGCCATGAAGCCGTCGCGGTACTGCTTGCCGTAGTCCGCGAGCAGTCCGGTGCGGGAGTAGACGAGGCCGACCTTGACGGCCCCGTTTCCGCCGGACTTCCCGGACCCGTCGGAGCCGGAACCGCCCGCCGTGCCGGCGGCGGTGCAGCCGGTCAGCAGCAGGCCGGCTGCCGCGAGGGCGGCGACGGCACGGATGTCGGTGAGGGATCTGCGGGATCTGCTGGCTCTGCGACGCATGGTGACCGGCTCCTCGGCGTGTTCCTGTGATGTCGCCGAACCGTATGAACACCGTGCCGCCGTCGATATGGTGCAGAGCGCCCCACCTGACGCGGTGGGCATGTGGGGGCCGTACATGGGCCCGGAAAGCCAAAGCCGCGCAGGGGAACCGGATCGTGGGTTCCGCTGCGCGGCCGGTGCGCTGGTCCTGGGCGGTGGCCCGTCACATCGCGCTGATGCCCTGGACCGTGGCCATGATGATGCCGAGCACGGCGAACCCGATGCCGACGCTGCCCATCACGATGCCCGCGACCGCCTGGCCGCGGCCGCCGCCCACGCCCCGGTCGGCCATGCGCCTGGCCGAGATGCCGAGGCACAGCGCGATGATCGGCAGGATGATCGGGATGAGCACCAGGCCGAGGATGCCGAGAACCATCGAGGCGGTCGCCTTGCCGCTCGGCAGCGCAGCACCACCGGGGTATCCGTAACCGGCCGGCGCCTGGGCGCCGTATCCCGGTCCGCCCGGGGTCTGCGTCCCCGTGGCGCCGCCTGCGATGTCTGACTGGTCAGCCATGTGTTCCTCTCCATCGGTGCTGGTCATGACCATGGTAAGGAGCGGCTTGTGGCCCTTTCGGTCAGAACGGTGAGAGGAGTGTGATGAAAACGCCGCGAAACGGGTCCGTGTGTGCTAGGGGGATTCCGTGGGCTTCGTCACGTCGATCAGCCGGCACACCGTCTCGATGTCTATCTTCACCTGCGCGATCGACGCCCGGCCCGACAGCCAGGTGATCAGTGCCGAGTGCCAGGTGTGCTCGATGACGCGGACGGCCGAGAGCTGCTCCGTCGTCGGGTGTTCGAGCCCCACCGCGTCCAGGATGATCGCCGTCGTGAGGCGCGAGACCGTGTCCACCTCGGGGCTCACACTGCGGTCGGCGAAGGTCAGCGCGCGCACCATCGCGTCCGCCAGATGCGGTTCGCGCTGCATCGCGCGGAAGGCCCGCATCAGGGTGTCGGCGACCCGCTCCGCCGGCGTGTTCCCGGCCGGGGGACGTTTGCGGAGCGTCCCGTGCATGTGCTGGAGCTGGTCCTGCATGGTGGCGACGAGAAGGTGGACCTTGGACGGGAAATAGCGGTAGAGGGTGCCCAGGGCGACTCCCGCGGCCTCCGCCACCTCGCGCATCTGGACGGCCTCGAAACCGCCCCTGCTGGCGAGCTGGGCGCTGGCGTGCAGGATGCGGCGGCGGCGCGCCTCCTGGCGTTCCGTCAGGGGCGGCGATGCCGGTCTGGCTTCCGCTGTCATGTGTCCCATCCCGAGGCTTCTGTCCGCGTCCGCGAGGACGCGGGCGGCCGGTCCGGCGGCGCACAGCATGCCAGGGTGTGTGCCGTGGCGCGAATCACCTGATCCGGCCGTTGCACCGTTGCTACCTGCCGGTAGATTCGTAGCTCATTGAACGATCCAGTACTGAAACTTGTTCTAGATTAGCGCGAGCGGATACGCTCCGGCGGACACGCAGTGAGAAGGGGGCCGAGTGTGACCGCTGAGGCCATAGAGTCGGGCCCCCGTACGGGCGCCGGTACGTCGGACACGGGCGCCGCAGGTGACCGGCCCCTGCGCATCGCCCTCCTCACCTACAAGGGCAACCCCTTCTGCGGCGGCCAGGGCGTCTACGTACGTCATCTCGCCCGCGAGCTCGCCCGTCTCGGCCACAGCGTCGAGGTGATCGGCGCCCAGCCCTACCCCGTGCTCGACGAGGGCGTCCCGCTCACCGAACTGCCGAGCCTGGACCTCTACCGGCAGCCCGATCCGTTCCGCACCCCCGGGCGCGGCGAGTACCGGGACTGGATCGATGCCGCCGAGGTCGCCACCATGTGGACCGGCGGCTTCCCCGAACCGCTCACCTTCAGCCTGCGGGCCCGGCGCCATCTCGCCGCCCGGAGCGGCGAGTTCGACGTCATCCACGACAACCAGACCCTGGGCTACGGGCTCCTCGCCGACCTCGGCGCCCCCCTCGTCACCACGATCCACCATCCCATCACGGTCGACCGGCAGCTCGACCTGGACGCGGCGCCGAACCGCCGCCGCCGCGCCTCCGTACGACGCTGGTACGCCTTCACCCGCATGCAGAAGCGCGTCGCGCGCAGGCTGCCGTCCGTGCTCACCGTCTCCGGCTCCTCCAAGCAGGAGATCGTCGACCACCTCGGTGTGCACCCCGGCCGCGTCCACGTCGTGCACATCGGCGCCGACACCGACCTGTGGTCGCCCGACCCGGCCGTCCCCGAGGTCGAGGGCCGGATCGTCACCACCTCCAGCGCCGACGTCCCGCTCAAGGGCCTCGTCCACCTCGTCGAGGCGCTCGCCAAGCTCCGCACCGAGAACCCCGCGGCGCACCTCGTGGTCGTCGGCCGCCGGGCCGAGGACGGACCCGTCGCCCAGGCCATCGAACGGCACGGGCTCGGGGACGCCGTCGAGTTCGTCAAGGGCATCAGCGACACCGAGCTCGTCGACCTGGTGCGCAGCGCCCGGATCGCCTGTGTCCCCTCGCTGTACGAGGGCTTCTCGCTGCCCGCCGCCGAGGCCATGGCCACCGGCACCCCGCTCGTCGCCACCACCGGCGGCGCGATCCCCGAGGTCGCGGGCCCGGACGGCGAAACCTGTCTGGCGGTCCCGCCCGCCGACGCGGGGGCCCTGGCCGACGCGCTCGGCCGGCTGCTCGGCGACCCGGAGCTGCGCGCCCGGCTCGGGGCCGCGGGCCGCGAACGGGTGCTCGCCCGGTTCACCTGGAAGCAGGCCGCGATCGGCACCGCCGCCCTCTACCGGGAGGCGATCGCGGCCCGCGCCGCCACCGGCGGCCGGCGGTGACACCGCCCCGCACCCCGACACCGCACGTCACCTCCCTCCCCGAACCCCTCGACCGCGAAAGCAGGCATTCGTGCTGACCGTGGACTTCACCCGCTTCCCGCTCGCCGCAGGCGACCGGGTGCTCGACCTGGGCTGCGGCGCCGGACGCCACGCCTTCGAGTGCTACCGGCGCGGCGCCCAGGTGGTGGCGCTCGACCAGAACGGCGAGGAGATCCGCGAGGTCGCGAAGTGGTTCGCCGCGATGAAGGAGGCCGGGGAGGCCCCCGAGGGCGCGACCGCCACCGCGATGGAGGGCGACGCGCTCAACCTGCCGTTCCCCGACGACTCCTTCGACGTCGTGATCATCTCCGAGGTCATGGAGCACATCCCCGACGACAAGGGCGTGCTCGCCGAGATGGTCCGGGTCCTGAAGCCCGGCGGCCGGATCGCGATCACCGTGCCGCGCTACGGCCCCGAGAAGGTCTGCTGGACGCTCTCCGACGCGTACCACGAGGTCGAGGGCGGGCACATCCGCATCTACAAGGCCGACGAACTGCTGGGCAAGATCCGCGGCGCCGGCCTCAAGCCGTACGGCACCCACCACGCGCACGCCCTGCACTCGCCCTACTGGTGGCTCAAGTGCGCCTTCGGCGTCGACAACGACAAGGCGCTGCCGGTGCGGGCGTACCACAAGCTGCTCGTCTGGGACATCATGAAGAAGCCCATGGCGACCCGGGTCGCCGAGCAGCTGCTCAACCCGGTCGTCGGCAAGAGCTTCGTGGCCTACGCGACCAAGCCGCACCTGCCCGCCACCGCGGCAGCCGGGGCCCCCGCGACCGCCGACGACTCCGCCAAGGCCGAGGCGTGACACTTCCCGAGCGGACCGAACACCTCGTCCTGCCCGGAGTGCTCACCGCCGGGCAGGCCGCCGAGACCGTCGCCGCGCTGCTCGCCGTGCAGTGCGACGACGGCGCGCTGCCGTGGTTCCGAGGCCACCACCTCGACCCGTGGGACCACACCGAGGCCGCCATGGCCCTGGACGCCGCGGGCGAGCACGCCGCCGCGGAACGCGCGTACGAGTGGCTCGCCCGCCACCAGAACGAGGACGGCTCCTGGTACGCCGCCTACCACGACGGCGACCCGCAGCAGCCGACCGACCGCGGTCTGGAGACCAACTTCTGCGCCTACGTGGCCGTCGGCGTCTGGCACCACTACCTCGCCACCGGCGACGACGCGTTCCTCGACCGGATGTGGCCGACGGTCTTCTCCGCCGTCGAGTTCGTCCTGCGGCTCCAGCAGCCCGGCGGCCAGATCGGCTGGAAGCGGGAGGCCGACGGCACCCCGGTGACGGACGCGCTGCTGACCGGCTCCTCCTCCATCCACCAGGCCCTGCGCTGCGCGCTCGCCATCGCCGAGAGCCGCGAGGAGCCGCAGCCCGACTGGGAGCTGGCCACCGGGGCGCTCGCGCACGCGATCCGCAGCCACCCGGAGCGCTTCCTCGACAAGAGCCACTACTCCATGGACTGGTACTACCCGGTCCTCGGCGGCGCGCTCACCGGACCGGCCGCCGATGAGCGGATCGACGAGGGCTGGGACAGGTTCGTCGTCCCGGACCTCGGGGTGCGCTGTGTGCTGCCCAACCCGTGGGTGACCGGCGGCGAGAGCTGTGAACTCGCCCTGGCCCTCTGGGTGATGGGTGAATCGGACCGGGCCCTGGAGATCCTCCAGTCCATCCAGCACCTGCGGGCCGAGGGCGGGATGTACTGGACGGGGTACGTCTTCGAGGGCAACCGGGCGTTCTGGCCCGAGGAGAAGACGGCGTGGACCGCCGGTTCGCTGCTGCTTGCGGTGGCCGCCCTCGGGGGGGACGAGGCGACCACCGCGGTCTTCGGCGGGGAGCGGCTGCCGAAGGGACTGGAGCCCGACTGCTGCGGCTGAGACCGCTGGGGCCTCTCGTTCGGATCAGGGCGGGCTCGTGTGCCCTGATCCCGCGGCGCTCTCAGTGCCGGATGCGGCCGGCCACCGCGTGGCCGACGAACAGGTACACCACGGCGGCCAGGCCGTATCCGCAGACGACCCGGGCCCAGGCCGCGTCGAAGGTGAACAGGTCGTACGACCAGCCCGCGAGCCACCGGGCGCTGTGCCGCACGAAGTCGACCAGTTCGTTGCCCCGGTTGGCGTCGAGCAGGTACATCAGGATCCACAGGCCGATGATGAAAGCCATGATGTCGGCCACCACGGCTATGACACGTGCTGCGGTACTGCTTCCGTTGCCTCGTCTGTAAGACATGGACTGCGGGTTGCCGCTTTCGGCCGGGCGAAACCCGGACGGCGGTCCCGGGTGGCGGGGCGCACCCGCCGGAGCCAGCCTTGCGGGGGAGTGCCGGGACCCGGCACCCGCCGTGATGTCCCCGGTCAGGGAGGCCCCGCCGTGCCCCGTTCCGTACCGCTGCGCCGACTCCTCGTCGCGCTGCTGCTGTCCTGCTCCGTGCTGGTGAGCGCCACCGCGTGCGGGAGCGACGACGGCAGCGGCGGCGCGAGCAGTTCGGCGTCGCCCACCGGTACGTCGTCGGCCGAGGCGCAGAAGTTCGCCAAGACGCGCTTCGTCGCCAACGCGGGGCTCGCGGCGGGCGCGACGTACCAGTGGATCGTCAAGCCGTACCGCGCCGGGAAGTTCAAGAAGGGCGCGGACGGGCGGACCTTCGCGCTCGTCAAGGCCGGGCTCGCTGGCGGCCTCGCCTACAACCGGCTCAAGGCCGCGACGGAGAACGCCAAGGGCGATCCGCTGCTCTCCAAGGCTGTCGCCCCGCTGACGGCGGGCATCGAATCGCTCAGGGGCCTCGCCACCAAACTCCGCAAGGGCGAGGCGGGTGCAGGGGACGTCGGCGCGTTCGAGAGCGTCATCAACAGCATCAAGGACGCCGGAAAGAGCGCGGGCGCCGAGGTGAAGGACAAGGTGCCGTCGGCCTCGGAGCTCGGCGGATAACCCCGTGTGACTACGGGACAGCCCTTGGGGCCGTGGCCGCATTAGGGTGCGGGCATGACCCTCCTCACGCATGAGCGCTACTGCGACGAAATCATCCTGAGAACCGACGCGTTGAGGGCCGCGGTCAGGGGCGCGGACCTCGACGCGACCGTTCCGACCTGCCCGGCGTGGACGCTGCGCGACCTCGCCGTCCACGTCGGCGGCGCGCAGCGCTGGGCCGGTGAGATCGTACGGACCCGGGCCACCGAGGCGCTCCCGGAGGAGCGGGTGCCGGCGTTCACCCCCGACGGCGACGACCCCGCCGTGCTGGACGCCTGGCTGGCGGACGGGGCGGCCACGACCGCCGCGACGCTGCGGGAGGCGGGCCCCGAGGTGAAGGCCTGGTCCTGGTACGAGCGGGATCAGAGCGCGGGCTTCTGGGCGCGGCGCATGGCGATCGAGACGGTCGTCCACCAGGCGGACGCGGCCCTGGCCGCGAAGGTGCCCTACGAGATGGCGGCCGACCTGGCCGCGGACACGATCGACGAGTGGCTGGAGATCGTCGCCTTCGCCCAGGCCGAAGGCGACCCGGAGGCCGCGGAGCTGCGCGGGGGAGACCGCTCCATCCACTTGCACGCCACCGACGTACCGGACGCCGAGTGGCTCATCGAGTTCGGCGAGGACGGCTTCACCTGGCGCCGCGCGCACGGCAAGGCCACTGTGGCGCTGCGGGGGCCGCTCACCGACCTGATGCTGGTCTTCAACCGCCGTCTGGCCCCGGACAGCGACCGGGTCGAGCTCTTGGGCGAGGCGGAGCTGCTGGACTTCTGGCTGGCGCGGTCGTCGTTCGGCTGACCGGTCCCTGCCTCCGGGGATACCGCCGGTGTGCGGGCCGGGCGGGCCTGGGCCAAGCTGGATGGGCAGCCCGTCCTGTCCTGCCGTCCCGTCCCGCCAGGAGGTGCCGATGGACCCGGTCCGGGCCCTGGAGCGGATCGCCTTCCTGCTGGAGCGCGGCGGGGGCGACACGTACCGCGTCCAGGCCTTCCGCACCGCCGCCCGCACGGTGGCGGCGATGGACGACGGCGAGGCCGTCCGGCGCGTCACGAACGGCTCGCTGGAGCGGGTCAAGGGCATCGGTCCCCGCACCGCCCAGGTCGTCCGCGAGGCGGTCGCCGGGCAGACGCCCGCCTATCTGGAGCGGCTGGAGGCGGAGACCGTGGAGAGCGGACCGCTCGCCGAGGGCGGTGAGCACCTGCTCGCGCTGCTGCGCGGCGACTGCCATCTGCACTCCGACTGGTCGGACGGCGGCAGCACCATCGAGGAGATGGGCCGTACGGCCGCCGCCCTCGGGCATGACTGGGCGGTGCTCACCGACCACTCGCCCCGGCTGACGGTCGCCAACGGACTCTCGCCCGAGCGGCTTCGGCAGCAGCTGGACGTGGTGGCCGAACTCAACGAGCTCTGGGCGCCGTTCAGGCTGCTCACCGGCATCGAGTGCGACATCCACCTCGACGGCTCCCTGGATCAGGAGGACGAGCTGCTGGAGCGGCTGGACCTCGTGGTGGTGTCCGTCCACTCCAAGCTGCGGATGGACCCCGGCCCGATGACCCGGCGGCTGGTCGCCGCCGTATCCCACCCGCAGGCGAACGTCCTCGGCCACTGCACCGGGCGCCTGCTCACCGGCCGGGGCCGCCCCGAGTCACGGTTCGACGCGGACGAGGTCTTCGCCGCCTGCGCCGAGGCGGGCACGGCGGTCGAGATCAACAGCCGCCCCGAGCGGCTGGACCCGCCCCGGCGGTTGCTGCGTCAAGCCGTGGACGCGGGCACGCTGTTCGCCGTCGACACCGACGCCCACGCGCCCGGACAGCTCGACTGGCAGATCCACGGCTGCGCCCGCGCCGAGGAGTGCGGGGTTCCCGCGGAGCGCGTCGTCACGACGTGGACGGCGGACGAGTTGCTGGGCTGGACGCGCGAGGGACGGGTTCCCGCCGGTCCCCGGGCGGAGTCTTGAGCCGCCCGACGAAGCCGGGCGAAGCCGCCTGATTTCTCCCCATCCGGGGGCTGCCCGGCTCCCGACGCCAGGTTCACGTACGGCAGTTGCTTCCCAGCTGGTCTGGTGCGGAAGTTGCTGGTGAGGAAGCATGGGCGTGCGCGGTACGGGGGTCGTCCGCGCAACCATGTACGACATGAAGAGGGCCGATGACTGACGAGCAAGGCACCCCGAAGCCGGTGGACGGAATCGACACGGGCACGCCGCATTCGGCGCGGGTGTGGAACTACTGGCTGGGCGGCAAGGACAACTACGAGGTGGACCGCCGGCTCGGGGCGACGATGGAGGAGCTGTACCCGCAGATCATCGACATAGCGCGCGCCTCCCGGGCGTTCCAGGCGCGAGCGGTGCGCTATCTGGCCGGTGAGGCGGGGATACGGCAGTTCCTGGATCTCGGCACCGGTCTGCCGACGGCGAACGCGACGCACGAGGTCGCCCAGGAAGTCGAGCCGACGGCACGCATCGTCTACGTGGACAACGACCCGATCGTCCTGGCTCACGCGCGTGCCCTGCTGACCAGCCGGCCCGAAGGGGCGACGGACTATGTGCACGCGGACCTGACGGACGCGAAGACGGTGTTGCGCGAGGCGGCCCGGACGCTGGACCTCGACCGGCCGGTGGCCGTGATGGTGCTCTCGACGCTGGGACACGTCGCCGACTCGGGCGAGGCCGCTGCGCTGCTCCGCAGCTACTTGGACGTACTTCCCGCCGGCAGCTATCTGATGCTGTGCGACACCATCGGGACTCCGGAGACCGAGGCCGGGTCCGAGGAGTACGCCAGTGGCGGTGCCATGCCGTACATCTCGCGTCCCAAGGAGATCATGGCGACCTTCGCGGACGGACTCGAGCTGGTGGAGCCGGGCTTCGGCTCGATCAGCCTGTGGCGCCCCGAAGAGCCCGTCGTCGGTGAGCCGGTCGACCAGTGGGGATTCGTGGCCGCCAAGCGGTAACCGTCGCCGGCCTGAGGACGAGTGGCGTGAGGGCGAGCCCGACGCGGTAGCGGCCGCAGTGCCTCTCGTTTGGATCAGCCGGATCCAAATGAGTGGCCCTACCCGTTGAGCTCCGCCAGCACCCGCAGCGTGTGCGGGTCCGGCGCCGTCACCAGCAGATCGGTGACCGGCCCCTTGCGCCACAACTCCAGCCGCTCCGCGATCCGTTCGCGGGGGCCGACCAGTGAGATCTCGTCGGCGAACGCGTCCGGAACGGCCATTACCGCCTCTTCCTTGCGCCCCTCCAGGAACAACTGCTGGATCCGCCGGGCCTCTTGCTCGAACCCCATCCGCGCCATCAGGTCCGCGTGGAAGTTGCGGGCGGCGGCGCCCATGCCGCCGATGTAGAAGCCGAGCATCGCCTTCACCGGCAGCAGCCCCTGGGCGACGTCGTCGCAGACCTGCGCACGGGCCATCGGCGCGATCACGAACCCTTCGGGCAGCCCGCTGAGCGAGGCCTCGTACACATCGGTGCGCAGCGGTGACCAGTACAGCGGCAGCCAGCCGTCCGCGATCCGGGTGGTCTGCGCGATGTTCTTCGGGCCCTCCGCCCCGAGCAGCACCGGAAGCCCGGCCCGCAACGGGTGCGTGATGGGCTTGAGCGGCTTGCCGAGTCCGGTGGCGCCGGGGCCGTTGTACGGATGCGCGTGGAACCGGCCGTCCAGCTCGACAGGGGCCTCGCGGCGCAGTACTTGGCGCACGATGTCGACGTACTCCCGGGTCGCGGTGAGCGGGCTGCGGGGGAACGGCCGCCCGTACCAGCCCTCCACCACCTGCGGGCCGGAGAGCCCGAGGCCGAGCATCATCCGGCCGCCGGAGAGGTGGTCCAGGGTCAGGGCGTGCATCGCGGTCGCGGTCGGGGTGCGGGCCGCCATCTGCGCGATGGCGGTCCCCAGCCGGATGCGGGAGGTGTGGGCGGCGATCCAGGTCAGCGGGGTGAAGGCGTCCGACCCCCAGGCCTCCGCCGTCCACACCGACGCATAGCCCAGCTCCTCCGCCGTGCGGGCGAGCTCCAGATGGGCCGGGTTCGGGCCGCGGCCCCAGTATCCGAGAGCGAGTCCGAGCCGCATTCCGCTGCCTCCCAGCATTTCTGACACATCATCAGATCTAGCCGGAGGGTACGACAACGGCCCCCCGCCCGGAAGGGGCGAGGGGCCGCTGTCGGCTGTCCGTGTGCTGTGGCGTCAGCCGCGCTGGATGCCCGTGGTGTCCTGGAGCACCCCACGACGGCCGTCCTGGGTCTGGGCGATGAGGCCCGGACCGCGCTGCTCGACCGCGAGGTACCAGGTGCCCGGCGCCAGTTCGGCGATCGGGGACGGCGAACCGTCCTCGCCGTACAGCGGACGGGCCACCGGAACGGCGAACCAGAACGGGGTGAAGTCACCGGCGGGCGCGGCCTGCTGGGCCGGGGCGGCCTGGCCCTGCTGCTGCGGCTCGGGCTGGCCGGGCTGCGGCTGGCCGCCGTACGACGGTGCCTGGCCCTGCGGCTGGCCGCCGTAGGGGGGCTGCTGCGCACCCGGGTAGCCGTAGCCCTGGCCGGGCTGGCCGCCGTACGGCGGCTGCACGGCCTGCGGCTTCGGGGCGCCGGCGAGCGGAGCCTGGAGCCCGGGGACCAGCGGGGACGCGACCGCGGCCGCGGCCAGTGCCAGGGAGGCGATCAGGCCGAGGATCAGGCCGGCGCCGGCGTCGATCTGACCGAGGTCGATGATCGTCCAGAAGAGGCTCCACGCGGTGAACACCGTGGCGGCGACACCGAACTGGGCCAGGTCGAGTCCGGCCACCTTGCGCGGCTGGGGCTGCGAACGGGACAGCACGATCAGTGCGGCGCCGATCACTCCGACCATGTAGACGCCGATCGCGTTGCCCAGGGATTCCCAGGAGTTCGGCGCGTCGACGGAGTTGCTTCCGTAGTCGAAGTAATCGAGGAAAGAGGCGATGAACAGCACGACCGCTGCTCCGATCACCACGCCATCGCCTCGAGTGAGGGAGCGGATATTCACGTGAAGGTCCTTAGTCGGTCGTCTCGTCGGGGCGGTCGTCGCTGCCACCCGTACGGCGGGCACGGAGCGAAGCTCAAGAGCGGCTCCCCATCGTACGGATGAATCTATCGTCTGCCCGGGCGGGTTGTGGCCCTGCCCGGTCGTTGAGCGGGCATCCTCCCGAATTCATCGCAGAATCACCTCTTACTACCCGTTCAGGTAGCTGCTGATGCCGTCCGCGATGCCCTGGGCCGCCTTCTGGCGCCACCCCGCGCTGGTGAGCAGGGCGGCATCCTTGGGATCACGCATATTGCCGCATTCGATGAAGACTTTGGGCACGGTCGACAAATTAAGTCCGCCCAGATCCTTGCGGATGTCCAGGCCGGTATTGCCGCCCACGTAATTGGAAGGCGCACTTCCGGTACTGCGCACGAAGAGTCCGGCGATACGGGTGCCGAGATCGCGCGAGGGGCCGACGATCTTCGAGGTGTCCGCGCCACCGCCGCGCACCGATGCGGGAAGGATCACATGGAAGCCGCGGTTGCCGGCCGCCGAGCCGTCCGCGTGGACGGAGACGACCGCGTCGGCCCCGGCCTTGTTGCCGATCCGGGCCCGCTCGTCCACGCACGGCCCGAACGGCCGGTCGTCGTCGTACGTCAGGATCACCTTCGCGCCCTGCGCCCGCAGCAGCGTGCGCAGCCGGTGCGACACGTCGAGGGTGAACTCGGCTTCCGCGTAACCGGAGTTGGTGGAGGTGCCGGTGGTGTCGCACTCCTTGTGCGTGGTGCCGATGTCCACCTGGCGGGCGATCTCGGACGTGTGCAGGTGGTTGTCCGGGTTGTGGCCCGGGTCGATGACGACCGTCCTGCCGGAGAGCGGCCCGGACCCGGTGGCCGGCGCCGGCGGCGAGGGGGAGGCGGGCTTCCTCGTCGGGGACGGGCTCGTACGCGACGGCGACGGGGAGGCCGGGGAGGCGGGTGAGGACGCGGCCGTCGAGGACGGGGCCGCGCCGCCGCCCTGTCCGGGCGGTGTCTGCGCGGCGCCGCCCCCGCCGCCGCAGCCGGCCAGGCCCAGACAGAGCGCGGTCAGCGTCGCGGCGGCGGCCAGGGCCGGGCGGCGCGGGGCGGGGGGAACACTCTCGTCGTGACGCACCCGGCGATGCTATCCGGGAGCCCGGACGGTGTCCGGAGGGCTCAGAAGCCGGGCCCGGTACGCCGCAGGACGCGCAGCGAGTCCGTGACGGAGATCTCGGTGAACGCCCCGGACGCCAGCGCCCGCAGATACACCCGGTACGGGGCCTGGCCACCGTGCGCGGGGTCCGGGAACACATCGTGGATCACCAGCAGCCCGCCCTCGGCGACATGCGGCGCCCAGCCCTCGTAGTCGCCGTTCGCGTGCTCGTCCGTGTGGCCGCCGTCGATGAACACGAGGCCCAGACGGCCGCCCCAGACGGCCGCCACCTGCGGCGAACGCCCCACGAGCGCCACCACGTGGTCCTCCAGACCGGCCGCGTGCAAGGTCCGGCGGAAGGTGGGCAGTGTGTCCATCCGGCCAACCTCCGGGTCCACCACCGTCGGGTCGTGGTACTCCCAGCCGGGCTGCTGCTCCTCGCTGCCCCGGTGGTGATCGACGGTGAGGGCCGTCACGCCCGCGGCGCGCGCGGCGTCGGCGAGCAGAATGGTGGAGCGTCCGCAGTACGTGCCCACCTCCAGCAGCGGCAGACCGAGCGCGGCCGCCTCGGTGGCGGCGGCGTACAGCGCGAGTCCCTCGACCACCGGCATGAAGCCCTTGGCGGCCTGGAACGCGGCGAGAATCTCCGGCTTGGGCTCGACGGCCACGGGGTTCCTCCTGGTGGGGACGGCGGTGCGGGTACGGCTTCGACGGCGCCCCATCGTGCCGCACGCCCCCGCCGGCATCGTCGGCGGGGGCGTGCGGCGGGCCGGGAGCCTCAGCCGGTGAAGGCCAGCGACACGGCGGGCGAGGCGTTGCCGTACGCGTCGACGGCGACGACCCGCGCCTGGTAGCGGTGGCCCGCCACCGCGTCCTTGACGGGGATGTCCAGGAAGGCGGGGCGCGGCATGAAGGTGAAGTCGGACAGCACCTTGGCGGAGACGGCCTGTGCGCCGGTCGTGGTGTCCGTGACGCCGACCTCGTAGTGGTGGACCATCTGGTCGTCCGTGGCCTGCGTGATCCGCAGCGCAGTGGCGCCGTCCGCGCCGCGTACCGGCGTCAGCGGCCTCCGGTCGGTGAACTTCGGTGCCACGGTGTTGCGTTCGGCGTCCGTGTACCGGAAGTTGTCCTTGATCTGCTGGTTCGTCGAGCCCTTCAGCCGTACGGTCCAGCCCGGACCGCTCAGCGTGCCGGCGCTCGCGTACGGCGGCTGCCAGCTCGCCGACCACTGTCCGCCGGTGTAGATGTCGTGCTTGTCGGCGGCCATGTTGATCCGGTCGATCTCCGTACGGTCCTTGTAGACCTCGACGAAGAGCGCCTGGGCGGTGGGGGTCTCGAAGCGGTCGGCGAGGCCGTTCCCGGTCACCATCTGATACCCGTGGTCGATCTCCACGTACGACATCGATCCGTCGTTGACGGAGGTGAAGTCGCGCTGGTGGATGGAGCGTTCGTCGTTGATGTTGAGGTGCGAGTGGCCGGAGAACAGGATCGCCTGCGGGAAGGCGCTCAGGTCCTCGGCCAGCTTCGGGTTGGACGCCTGCTGGCCGTCCATCGTGGTGCCGGTCGTGGGCCGGTGGCCCTGCACCAGGACCGGCCGGCCGACGCCTCCAGGGGCGGCGGTGAGCGCGGCCAGCCGGCTCTTCAGCCAGGCGCGCTGCGTGGCGTCGCTGTTGTACGTCTCGGTGTTCACCGTGAACAGGTGGACGCCCTTGACCTCGGACTCGTAGTAGCCGCCGCCCGAGTCCGGGAACCAGGCCCGCGGGTATCCGGACCGGATCGCGGCGAGGCTCGCGTCGTGGTTGCCGTTGGAGATGAGCAGCTGGGTGCCGGTCATGCCCTTGCGCTTCAGGTTGGACTGGAAGATGTCCGACACGATGCGGTGGTCCGGGCCCTTGCCGTCGCCGTTGTCGTTGATCATGTCGCCGTTGGACAGGATCGCGTCGGGGTCCGGGAAGATCGAGCCGATGGTGTCGAAGAAGCTCTCGTACTTCTTGTCGTTGTGCTCGTGGTCGCCGACATGGACGTCCGACATGACGACGAAGCGGGCGAGCGGCTTCTCCTTCGTCTTGATCAGATAGCCGTACGCCACGGGCACACTGGCCTGCCTGCCGTGGAAGGCGACGGCCGTGACGTTGGTGTCCTGGGAGATCCGCAGCGGCCGGCCGGGGGAGTAGGCGCGGCTCGTGCGGGTCGGGGCCGTGCCGTCCAGCGTGTAGCGGACGGTGGTGCCGCGCTCGGCACGGAAGTCCAGCTTCACCGTGTGGTCGTACCGTCCGCCGGGGACGCTGACGCCGGGTGCGGCCGGCGGCGCCGAGGGGTGCGGCTGGGCGTGGGCGGCGGCCGGGGCGGCGAGCGCCGCACAGGACACGGCGATCACGAGAGGGGTGAGTCTCACGGAGGTTCCTTGTCTGCGAAAGGTGTTGATAACAGACCGGTAACCGGTCTGAACCATCGACGTTAGGCAGTGCGGACCAGGCGGAGGGGGGAGCTGGCCGACCTTCCGGTGAAGTGCCCGTGAATGTCCGTGGGGTGCCCGGGCGCAACGCCGTACGCCCCCGCCGGCAAAACCGGCGGGGGCGTACGGGAGGGGTGAGCCCGGGTCGGGGCGGGCCCCTGGCCGAGCCGTGACGGAGGTGTCAGCAGCTCTGCCAGAGTCGGGTCATGACGCGGACGCCGAAGCGCAGTCCCTCCAGCGGGACGCGCTCGTCCACGCCGTGGAACAGGCGGCCGTAGTCCAGGTCGTGCGGGAGCTTCAGGCCCTTGAAGCCGAAGCAGCGGATGCCGAGGTGGGTGAACGCCTTGGCGTCCGTACCGCCGGGGTTGCAGTACGGCACCGGGTGGCCGTCCGGGTCCTCGGCGCGGACCGCGTCGCACATGGCGTCGACGAGCGGGCCGTCGAACGTGGTCTCCATCGCGATGTCGTGGTTGACCCACTCGCGGGTGACCGAGGGCAGCAGCAGCTTGTCGATCGTGTCGATCAGCTCCTGCTCGTGGCCGGGCAGGAAGCGGCCGTCGACGCGGGCGGTCGCCTTCCCGGGGATCACGTTGGTCTGGTAACCGGCGTTGAACATGGTGGGGTTCGCCGAGTTGCGGAGCACCACCTGCATGAACTCCGAGACCGGGCCCAGCTTCGCCAGGCTGGACTCGATGTCGTTCTCGTCGAACTCCACGCCGTAGAGGTGGGCGGCCTCCTCGAGCAGCGCGCGGACCGGCTCGATCAGCCGGATCGGGAAGGTCTCGCGGCCGATCCGGGTCAGCGACTCGGCGAGGTCGGTGACCGCGTTCTCGTCGTTGGGGGACGAGCCGTGGCCGGCCCGGCCGGTCGCGGTGAGCTCCATCCAGGCCATACCGCGCTGGGCGTTCTCGATCGGGTACAGGCGGCGGGTGTCGTCGATGGCGAAGGAGAACCCGCCGCCCTCGCCGATCGCCTCGGTGACCCCGGCGAACAGCTCCGGGCGGTGCTCGACCAGCCAGTGGGCGCCGAACTTGCCGCCCGCCTCCTCGTCGGCGAGGAAGGCCAGGACCAGGTCGCGCGAGGGCGTGGTGCCGGTGCGGGCGAAGTGACGGGCGGTGGCCAGCATGACGGCCACCGTGTCCTTCATGTCGATCGCGCCGCGGCCCCAGAGGTAGCCGTCCCGGATCTCGCCGGAGAACGGCGGCACCTGCCACTCGGAGGCGTCGGCGGGCACCACGTCCAGGTGGCCGTGGACCAGCAGGGCGCCGCGCCCGGGGTCGCGGCCCGCGATCCGGGCGATGACGCTGGCCCGGCCCGGGGCGGACTCGATGAGCTCCGAGGCGATGCCCACCTCGGCGAGCCGGCCCACCACCCACTCGGCGCTCGCGCGCTCGTTGCTCGTGGGGTTGGAGGTGTCGAAGCGGATCAGTTCGGCGCAGAGGTCCACGACCTCGGCCTGGGCCTCGTCGGAGGCCGGGACCAGGGGTGCGGCGGGGCCGGGGGCGGTGCTCATGCTGCTCCCACGGAGGTGGTGGTGCGGGCGGCGGGGGCGGCGTCGCCCTCGTCGTCGTCCAGGGTGGAGGTGCCGTACGGCCGCACCCAGCCCAGCAGGCCGAGGACGCTGTACAGGACGAAGGCGGTGGCCAGCGAGTTCAGGGCGGGGATGCCGCCGTCGTAGAACTTGCCGACACAGAACGCCGCGATCCAGATGGCGATCGACATCGGGACCCAGGTCGGCGAGGACTTCGGGAGGGTCTCGGACTCCCGGGTGTCGTCCAGCGGCTTGCGCATCTTCTTCACGACCCAGTACTCGGCCACGATGATGCCGCCGATCGGCGGGATGGCGACGCCGAGGATCGTCAGGAACTCGGTGAAGTGGGTCATGATCCCGACCGCGGACAGGACCGTGCCCGCGATGCCGAGGGCGATCGTGACCGCGCCGCGGTGGACGCGCTTGCCGAAGACGACCTGGAAGAAGTTGACGACGCCCAGCGAGGAGCCGTACAGGTTCCAGTCGTTGATCTTCGCCGTGGACATCAGGACCACGATGACGCCGAAGGCGCCGGAGGTGGAGAGCACGATGTGCGAGACCTCGTTGCTCTTGACCAGGTGGCCCAGGAGCACGCCGGTCATGCCGACGATGTACTCGGAGAGGATCATCGAGGAAGCGCTCTGCAGGAAGACGTGCGAGCCCTTCTTGTTGTACCGGGTCATCTCCGGGGAGACGATCGCGCCCGTCATGTAGCCGCCCGCGATGGCGGTGGCGGCGACGGCGAGGGGAATCGTTTCGCCGGGCGGCGGCGAGTTGATCAGGTCGCTGAAGGAGTGGTCGTTCAGCGTGGTGATGACGGACCAGGCGACCATCGCGAAGAAGAGCGGGGTGACGATCTTCGCGAAGTTGGCCATGTACTTGAAGCCGAAGATCACCAGCGCGGTGATGGCGATGCCCGCGAACACGCACCACATCCAGGCCGGTCCGCCGACCAGCGCCGAGACGCTGTTGCCGAAGATCGTGTTCTGGACGCCGAACCAGCCCACCAGGCTGACCGCGATGACGAAGCTGACCAGCGCGGAGCCGTTGCGGCCGAAGCCCACCCAGCGGGTCAGCATCGGGGTCGCGAGACCCTCGCGCATACCGGCCAGGCCGATCGCGAAGATCACGACCTCCAGGATCACCGCGCCGAGCGTGAAGGCGAGGAAGGCGTCTCCGAAGGTCATGCCGACGCCGATGGTGGCGCCCAGCGTGAACTGCGAGATCGAACCGGACTGGGCCAGCCACTGGAGCAGCATGGACCAGAAGCCGAACCGCTTGTCACGCGGGACGCGAGAGAGTGAGTAGTCGTCACTGCCGATGCTCTTGGTCTCCTGGACCACGGCGTCGGCCTGCGGGGCGGCTGCCATCAGGACTCCTGGGGTGTACGGCCGAAGGTCTGCAGGTGAGCCAGCGACCCGTAGCGATTGACGAGACTGTCGAACTCCACCGCGTCGTGGAAGTCCAGGTTGCCGCCGCCGTAGGCCTTGGCGACCTCCACGGCGTAGCGGGCGGCGGACGCGATGTCGCTCTCGTGACTCGCGCCCGTACCGCAGCCGGGCACCGCGGCGGCCGAGGTGATGGCCAGCCCGACGACGGGGGCGGCCGTCGCGGTGGAGGGCTGAAGGATCGAATTGATGTGGTGTGCCCCATTACCGTACGGCGTGATGTCCTGTGTGGTCACCGGGTAAGTGACCAACGGCTCACCGGTCACCACGGCGAGCAGCTCGCCGAGCTGCTCGCTGACCCGGAGCACCCAGCCCTCCTTGACGGTGGGCGACAGGGCGAGGCCCTTGTGGTTGATGATCCGGTTGCCCTTGGTGGTGTCGATGGAGAGCACGGCCTCCATCTCGCCGGTCACCTCGTGCCGGTTCATGGTGGCGATGTCCACGGGCGAACCCATGAACGGCACCGGGTCGTGCGGCTCGGTCGGCGCGTTCGGGCAGATGTGGGTGGCGACGATCACATCGCCGGGCAGCACATCGCCGCGGCGGCGCATGTCCAGCAGCTTCGCCGCGGTGGCGACGGCCGAGACCGCGCCGTCGGCGTCGGAGACCAGGCCGGTCACCTCAGGCCGGGCGCCGATGCCGCCGAGCCGGCCGACGACGCCCAGCGTGCGGGCGTCGCCCCCGGCCGTACGTCCCCGGGAGCCGGGGATGCGGACCATCACGAAGTCCGTCGAACCCTGCTCGCCGGCGACCGTGGTGACCTCCGCGGACGAGCCCTCGGCCCCCGCCACGGAGTCGAGGTACTCGACGACCGTCTTGCCATTGACCTGGGGATCGTCGAGCAGGTCGACGATGTCCAGTACGTACTTCAACATGGGGGGCCTTTCTCGCGCATCCATCACACCCGTCCGGCGCCCGGCAGGGAGTGGGGTGCCGGACGGGGTGCTGAGAGCAGAGTCGGGATCGGATAGCGTTGAACGCAACTGTTTCCCGTTATTTGCAACTCAAGCCTGAATGGTGAGATCCAGTGGCGGACTACGATCTGGACCGGCGCACCCCCGCCGGGGCCCTGCAAACCGTCGACCGGGCGCTCCTGGTGCTGCTCGCGTTCGAGCGGACCCGGCCCGACTGGGGCGTCACGGAGGTGGCCGAGGAGTTCGGCTGGGACACCTCGGTCGCCCAGCGGCTGCTCGCCACCCTCGCGGGGCGCGGCTTCCTGGTCTCCGACCCGGCCACCCGCCGCTACCGCATCGGCCCCGCGGTGCTGCGCCTGGGCCGGCTCTGGGAGCGCTCCGGTTCGCTGGAGCTGCTGGCCGGTCCGGTCCTGGAGGAGCTGCGCCGGGTCACCGGTGACACCGTGCTGTTCTGCCTGCCGGACAGCTTCCACATGCGGTGCGTGGCCGCCGAGGAGGGCGAGACCGGGCCGCTGCGCTACTACCCCCTGGTCGGTGAGCTCTACCCGGCGCACGCCGGGGCGACCAGTAAGTCGTTCTACGCGTACCTGCCGGACGAACAGCGCCACCGGCTCTTCCGGGGACGCCCGATGGCCCGCTTCACCGACCGGACCGTCACCGATCCGGACGTGCTGGAGAAGGAGCTCCTCCAGGTCCGCGCCCAGGGGTACGCCTGGACGGTCGGCGAGTACGACACCGGCGTCGCGACCGTCGCCGTACCGGTCTTCCTCGGGCGTGAACCGTACGGAAGTCTCAGTCTGGGCGGTGCCAGGGAACGCTTCGAGGGGGCGCCGGAGAACCGTCTCGAACCGCTCCGGAAGGCCGCCGAACTGCTGGAGAAGCGCCTCACCCACCCGCCCCAGCGCCCGAAGCCCAAGGCCCGCCGCACCCGCACCGCCTGACGCGGGGCCGGGCCGCCGGCGCCGTCACCACATGACCCGGGGCCGGGCCCCCGCACCCGCACCGCCCGGCCTGAAGAGAACCGAAGAGGAACCCCGTGAATCTGCTCCTGCTCTCCAACTCCACCCAGCACGGCTGCGGTTACCTGGAACACGCCCTCGACACGGTCGCCGCCTTCCTGCCCTCCGGGGCCCGGCTGGCCTTCGTGCCCTACGCGCTCGCCGACTACACCACGTACACCACGCGCGTCCGTGACGCCCTCGAACCGGCCGGGATCAGCGTCCGCGGGGTCCACGAGAACGCCGACCCGGTCGCCGAACTCGCCGCGTCCGACGCGGTGTTCATCGGCGGCGGCAACTCCTTCCGGCTGCTGAGCGCGCTCTACCGGACCGGGCTGCGCGAGGCCGTCACCGCGGCGGTGCGCGAGGGGCTCCCGTACATGGGGGCCAGCGCGGGGACGAACATGGCGGCGCCCACCCTCCGTACGACCAACGACATGCCCATCGTGCAGCCGCCGTCCTTCGAGACGCTCGGCCTCGTCCCGTTCCAAGTCAACCCGCACTACCTGGACCCGGACCCCGACAGCACCCACAAGGGCGAGACCCGCGAGGAGCGGCTCACCGAGTTCCTCGAGGAGAACGACGTCCCCGTGCTCGGTCTGCGCGAGGGGTCATGGCTGCGGGTCAACGGGCGCCAGGCCCGCGTCCAGGGCGCCCGCCCCGCCCGGTTGTTCACCCGCGGCGCGCAGCCGCAGGAGCTCCCGGCGGGGACGGACGTCTCTCATCTGCTCACGACCGCAGCGCGGTTCGACGCTCCGGTGCGCTGAGCGTCAGCACCAGGTCCGTCTCGGTCCGCGGACCGGCCGCCTGGTAGGACGCGGGGCGGGCCCGCGGCGCGTATCCGGCGGCCGATCCGGCCAGGACGAAGCTGCCGCTGCCCGGGGCGGCGAGGGCGTAGCGGCCCTGTGCGTCCGTCGTGGTGAGTCCGGCCTGCCGGCCGTGCCGGTCGATCAGGGTGACGTTGGCACCGGCCACCGGCGTCCCGTCCGCCTCCAGCACCCGGCCGCGGAATCCGTCGGAGCCGGCGTAGGGGTGCGGGACGGCGGGGAGCGGGTGGCCGGCCTCGCGCGCGGCGGCGTCGCCCGCGCTGCTCGCCAGCAGCGCCGGCGCGGCGGCCCCGCGCTGCGACGGCAGGAACGCCGCCAGTACGAGACCGGCCAGCACCGCACCCGTCGCGATCATGAACGAGGTCCGGAACCCCTCCATGCTGGGCACCGAGACCGGCCCCATCCGCACCGAGGTGTTCGCCAGCACCATCCCGATGACCGCGCTCGACACCGAGGTGCCGATCGAGCGCATCAGGGTGTTCAGGCCGTTGGCCGCGCCCGTCTCGGAGGCGTCCACGGCCCCGATGATCAGTGCGGGCAGCGAGGAGTACGCGAGTCCGATACCGGCCCCGAGCAGCACCGCGATGACGATGGTCTGCCAGGCGGCGCTCATCAGGCCGAGCCCGGCCCCGTAACCGATCGCGATGACCAGCATGCCGAGCATCAGGGTCGTCTTGGGGCCGTACCGGGCGGAGATCCGGGCGTACACGGGGGCGACGAACATCATCGTCAGGCCGAGCGGGGCCACGCACAGGCCGGCGACCACCATGGACTGGCCGAGACCGTAACCCGTGGACGTCGGGAGCTGGAGCAGCTGCGGCAGGACCAGCGAGACGGCGTAGAAGGCGACGCCGACCATGATCGAGGCGAGGTTGGTGAGCAGCACCTCGCGCCGGGCCGTGGTCCGCAGGTCGACCAGCGGTGCGTCGCTGCGCAGCTCGAACAGACCCCAGAGCACCAGCACCACCAGGGCGGCGGCGATCAGCCCGAGCGTGGTGGCCGAGGTCCAGCCCCAGTCGCTGCCCTTGGTGATGGGCAGCAGCAGGAGGACCAGGCCGAGCGAGAGACCGAGTGCGCCGGTGATGTCGAAGCGGCCCGGGGCCCGCAGCGAGCTCTCCGGTACGGCCAGCAGGGTCAGCGCCATGGCGAGCACACCGAGGCCGGCCGAGCCGAAGAAGAGGGTGTGCCAGTCGGCGTGCTGGGCGACCAGCGCTGCGGCGGGCAGCGCGAGTCCGCCGCCCACCCCGATCGATGAGCTCATCAGGGCCATCGCCGAGCCGAGCTTCTCGCGCGGCAGCTCGTCGCGCATGATCCCGATGCCGAGCGGGATGGCTCCCATGGCGAAGCCCTGGAGCGCGCGGCCCACGATCATGATCACGAGATCGTCGGTGAAGGCGCATATCAGCGAGCCGACGACCATCACGGCGAGACTGGCCAGCAGCATCCGGCGCTTGCCGTTGAGGTCCCCGAGCCGCCCCATGATCGGGGTGGAGACAGCGCCGGCGAGCAGCGTGGCGGTCATCACCCAGGTCGCGTTGGACGGGTCGGTGTTCAGGAGGGCGGGCAGGTCCTTGATGACGGGGACGAGCAGGGTCTGCATCACCGCGACGGTGATGCCCGCGAAGGCGAGCACGGGGACGATGCTGCCGCCCGCCTTCGGCGTCCGTGGATCAGGAAGCTCCGCGGCGGGCTGTTCGTGCGTCGGTTGTTGCATACGTGCGGCCTCCGGGCAGCGGAAGGGGAGGGGGGTGGGCGGGAACGCGGTCCCTGCGGCGGACAGCGCTGACCGCCAAGTACGTGCACGGTGAAACCTTCCGGACGCCCGGGGTATTCCGGTGAATAGGGCAAGAACAGGTCAAGGCGGCCTGCCCGGATTCCCGCCCGGCCGTAAGTCGGCAGGCATCTGACCTTCCGTCAGATTGGAACGTGTTCTACTCTTGCGCCGTTCCAGTGGCTGCGACCGGCGAGGATCCGCATGGGCATCGGAATCACCGAAGAACACAGGGAGCTCGCGAAGGCCGTACGGGGGTGGCTGGCGCGCGCCGTACCGCCCGGAGAAGTCCGCAAACTGCTCGACGCGGACGCCCCCGCCACCGCCGGCGCACGCCCCGCGTACTGGGACGGACTCGCCGAGCAGGGGCTGCTCGGCATCCATCTGCCCGAGGAGTACGGAGGAGGAGGCGGCGGCCTCCTCGATCTGGCCGTCGTCCTGGAGGAGGCCGGCCGCGCCGCACTCCCCGGCCCGTACCTGGCGAGCTCCCTCGCCTCGGCCGTCCTGCACGCCTCCGGCGCCGGTGAGCTGGTGCGCGAACTGGCGGCCGGCACCCGCATCGGGGCCGTCGCCCTCGGCCCCGGCAGCCTCACCGCCGTCGAGCACGAGGACGGCCACCTCCTCGACGGCGAACCGCCACCCGTCCTCTCCGGCGCCGAGGCCGGCCTCCTGCTGCTCCCGGCCGCCTCGGCCACCGGCATCCGCTGGTTCGCCGTCGACGCCGGTGCACCGGGCCTGACCGTGCGCCCGCACCGCAGCGCCGACCCCACCCGGCCGACCGCCGCGGTCCGCGCCGACGGTGTCCTGGTTCCCGCCGCACGGGCGCTGGACACCGGCTCCGGGCTCGTCCGCGACCTCGCCGCCGTCCTGCTCGCCGCCGAGGCGTGCGGCACCGCGGCCCGTTCGCTGGACACCGCCACCGAACACGCCAAGGCCCGGGAGCAGTTCGGCCGGCCCATCGGACAGTTCCAGGGCGTCAAGCATCTGTGCGCCGACATGCTCGTACGCCTCGAACAGGCCCGCGCCCTGGCCTGGGACGCCGCCCGCGCGGCCGGTGAGCCGCAGGACGTACGGGCTCTGACCGCCGCCCTCGCCGCGGCGACCGCCCTGGACGCCGCGTACAGCTGCGCCAAGGACGCCATTCAGATCCTCGGCGGCATCGGATTCACCTGGGAGCACGACGCCCATCTGTATCTGCGCCGGGCCCTGGTGGCGCGCCAGCTGCTCGGGGCGGGCGACGACCACCGGCAACGGGCCGTCCGGCTCGCCGGGGACGGGGTCCGCCGCGAACTCGCCCTGGAACTCCCGGCCGAGGCGGCGGCCCACCGCACGGCGGCCCGCGAGGCCGTCGCCGCCGCCCGCGGCCTCGACCCGAAGGCCGCCCGCCGCGCCCTCGCCCCCACCGGCTACGCGGCCCCGCATCTGCCCGCGCCCTACGGACTGGACGCCGGACCCGTACAACAGCTCGCCGTACAGCAGGAGTTGCGCGAACAGGGCGTGAAGCTGAGCGACCTGGGAATCGCCACCTGGGTGGTGCCCTCCCTCATCGCACACGGGAGCCCCGCGCAGCAGGACCGCTACCTCCTGCCCACCCTGCGCGGCGAACTGCTGTGGTGCCAGCTGTTCTCCGAGCCCGGCGCCGGCTCCGACCTCGCCTCGCTGCGCACCCGGGCCGAACGGACCCCCGAGGGCTGGCGGATCAACGGCCAGAAGGTGTGGACGAGCGCCGCCCAGTGGGCCGACCACGGGATCCTGCTCGCCAGGACCGACCCGGACGCCCCCAAGCACCAGGGGCTCGGCTACTTCCTCGTCGACATGAAGAACACCGAGGGCATCGACATCCGCCCGTTGAAGGAGATCACCGGCGACTCCCTCTTCAACGAGGTGTACTTCGACGACGTGCTGCTGCCGCTGGACGCCCTCGTCGGCGAGGCCGACGGCGGCTGGCGGGTCGCCCGCAACACCCTGGGCAACGAACGCGTCCACATGGCCGACCAGATGACCTTCGACACCGGCCTGGAGGCCCTGATCGGCCGGGCCGCCGGACTCGACGGCGCCGGCCGGGCCCGGATCGGCGCACTCGCCGCCGAAGCGCACGCACTGGCCTGCATCTCGCTGCGCACCACGCTGCAACAGGTCTCGGGACTGGAGCCGGGCGCGGGTGCCTCCGTACGCAAGCTCGTCCAGACCGCCCACCAGCAGAGGGTCGCCGAGCTCACCCTCGAACTGCTGGGCCCGGACGGGGCGGTGTGCGAAGGGACGGGGGAGCGGGCGGTCCACGGATTCCTGATGTCCCGCTGCCTCACCATCGCGGGCGGCACCACGCAGGTTCAGCTCAACGTCGTCGCCGAGCGCATCCTCGGCCTGCCAAGGGACTGAGAGGGGGCCACCCCCTCCGAAGGGACACCACCATGAAGGCATACATCGTCGGCGTCGGGATGACGAAGTTCGAGAAGCCCGAGACCCGCGACTGGCAGTACTGGGACATGGTCAGGGAGGCCGGGACCGCCGCGCTCACCGATGCCTCGGTCGCGTACGGGGACATCCAGCAGGCCGTCGTCGGCTACTGCTTCCAGGCCTCCACCGCCGGGCAGCGCGCCGTCTACGAGCTCGGGCTGACCGGAGTGCCCGTCTACAACGTCAACAACAACTGCGCCACCGGCTCCACCGCGCTGATGATGGCCCGCCAGTTCGTCGAGGGAGGCGGCAGCGACTGCGTCCTCGCGCTGGGCTTCGAGAAGATGGCGCGCGGATCGCTCGGCGGCGGCGGTTCCGACGGCGGCGCGGGCGATTTCAAGACCTCCCCGGTCGCCCGGCACTACGGGATCATGGCCGCCGCCCACGGCTTCGAGATGACCCCGCCCACCGCCCAGATCTTCGGCAACGCCGCCCGGGAGCACATGGAGCGCTACGGCACCACCGAGGCGCAGCTCGCCGCCGTCGCCGCCAAGAACCACCGCCACTCGGCGAACAACCCGTACGCCCAGTTCCAGGACTCCTACACGGTCGACGAAGTCCTCGCCGCCAAGCCGATCCACCGCCCGCTGACCCGGCTCCAGTGCTCACCGACCTCCGACGGGGCGGCCGCGGCCGTCGTCGTGTCGGAACGCTTCGTCGAGCGCCACGACCTCGGCGACCGGGCCGTCGAGATCGCCGCCCAGGCCATGACGACCGACACGGAGGCCTCCTTCGCCTCCGGGACCTGCATCGACGCGGTCGGCCTGCCCATGTCGCGGGAGGCGGCACGGCAGGTGTACGAGACCGCGGGCGTCGGCGCCGACGACCTCGACGTCATCGAGCTCCACGACTGCTTCTCCATCAACGAACTCCTCACCTACGAGGCGCTCGGACTGTGCGGCGAGGGCGAGTCCGGGGCGCTCGTCGAGTCCGGAGCCACCACCTACGGCGGCCGCTGGGTGGTCAACCCGTCCGGCGGACTGATCTCCAAGGGGCACCCGCTCGGCGCCACCGGCATCGCCCAGGCCGCCGAACTCACCTGGCAGCTGCGGGGCGAGGCGGGCCCGCGCCAGGTCCCGGACGCCCGGACCGGGCTCGCCCACAACATCGGTCTCGGCGGCGCGGCGGTGGTGACACTCCTGCGCCGCTGAGGTCCTGGTGGGGTCCGGGGCCTACGCCCCCGGACCGAGGCCGGTACGGTCCGGAAACCGATGTACGGGGTGCGGGGCGGCTGCGAGTATGACGTTCATGGTTGACGTCTCGACGCCCACACGCCGCACCGGCCGTACCCGCACCCGCACTTGGGCCGTCGTGCTCGCCGCCTGCACCGGGCAGTTCCTCGTCGTGCTCGATGTGTCCGTCGTCAATGTCGCGCTCCCGTCCATGCGGACCGACCTGGGGCTGAGCGCCGCGGGACTGCAGTGGGTGCTCAACGCCTACTCGATCGCGTTCGCCGGGTTCATGCTGCTCGGCGGGCGGGCCGCCGACCTCTACGGCCGCAAGCGGATGTTCCTCGTCGGCCTCGGCCTGTTCACCGCCGCCTCCCTCGGCGGCGGACTGGCCCAGGAAGGCTGGCAGTTGCTCGCCGCCCGCGCCGCGCAGGGGCTCGGCGCGGCGGTGCTCGCCCCCGCGACCCTCACCCTGCTCACCGCTGCCGTCCCCGAGGGACCCGCCAGGACCAGGGCCATCGGCACCTGGATGGCGGTCGGCGCCGGCGGCGGCGCGGCCGGCGGACTGATCGGCGGGGTACTCACCGACGCGCTGTCCTGGCGCTGGGTCCTGCTGATCAACGTGCCCGTCGGGGTGCTCGTCCTGACCGGCGCCGCGCTGTGGCTCGCCGAGGGCCGGGCCGGCGGGCGCAGCCGCATCGACCTCCTGGGCGCGATGCTCGTCACGGCGGGCCTGGCCTCGGTCGCGTACGGCATCGTGCAGACCGAGGAGTCGGGCTGGACCGCGACCGCGACCCTGGTTCCGCTGCTGGGCGGGGCGGCGCTGCTCGCCCTGTTCGTCCTGGTGGAGGCCCGGACGGCCAAGCCGCTGATGCCGCTGCGGGTACTCGGGTCACGGGCGGTGGCCTCGGCGAACGTCGCGATGTTCACGATCGGCTCGGCCACGTTCTCGATGTGGTACTTCATGACCGTGTACGCGCAGAACGTGCTGGGCTACAGCGCGCTGGAGGCCGGACTCGCCCTGATGCCCACCTCGTTGGCCATCGTGCTGGGATCCAAGGGGGCACCGCGGCTGATGGCCCGCGTCGGGGCGAAGAACCTCGCGCTCATCGGCACGGCGGTCGCCGCCGCCGGCTTCGGCTGGCAGTCCACGATGACGGCCGACGGCTCCTACCTCACCACGGTCTGTCTGCCCGGCGTGCTCATGATGGCCGGCACCGGCCTCGCTGCCACCCCGCTCGCCTCCCTCGCCACCTCGGGCGCGGCCCCCGGGGAAGCGGGCCTGGTCTCCGGCCTCGTCAACACCTCCCGCACGATGGGCGGCGCCCTCGGCCTGGCCGTGCTCTCCACGGTCGCCGCGGCCCGGACGGGCGGCGGCGCGGGCCCGGTGGACCTCACCGCCGGCTACGCACTGGCCTTCCGGACGGCGGGCACCGTACTGCTGGGCGGCCTGCTCCTGATGGTGTTGTGGCTGCCGCGCCACCGGTCGTCCGTACAGCGGTCGTCCGTACAGCGGTAGGCCGTACAGCGGTAGGCCGTACAGCGGTGGTCCGCACCGGGCTCAGGGTGCGGCGCCCGGGGGTGTCCGCTACGCGGCGCGCCGTTCGTACAGCGTTACCCGCCGGCCCCGCACCTGCTCGTCCGTGACCACGGTGAAGTACCTCTTCAGCACGGCCAGTTTCACCTTGTCGCGCCGCACGGTGATCGGCAGCGCCACATCCGGCGCGTCCGTCACCAGCAGTATCCTGCGCTGGGCCAGCATCGCGTCCCGTATGTGCGCCGGGTCCGCCTCCACGCCCTTCAGCGTCCCGGACTCCTCCGGGCTCCGCACCAGGGCTATGTCCCGCAGACCGGTGAACGCGCCGGGGGAGACCTGCTGGGCATCGCGCCGCGTCGCCGGGACGAACACCACCGCCGTTCCCGCCCCCTTGAGCCGGCGCACGTCCGCCGACATGGCCAGCACATCGTCCACCCGGCTCTCCGGCGAGCGCTTGGTCAGTGACTGCGGCAGCAGAGCCACCGCCGACACGGCGACCAGCACGGGGACGAGCCATTTCACCGCCCGGGGGAACCGCGGCGAGGCCGCCCGTACCGTCGCGTCGAGCCCGGCGCCGATCAGCAGCGCCAGACCCAGCAGGCTGAACAGCACATACCGGTCCAGGAACATCGGCTTGACCAGGGAGACACCGATCAGGCCGAGCTGAGGCACCGCCAGCAGGGGTAACCCGACAGCCGCCGCCGACAGCCGGCCCGCCCGCCGCCGGCCGAGCAGGGCCCCCACGCCGCCGATCGCCAGCAGCACCGCCGGGCCGATCATCATGTGCCAGGTCAGCGGAGGTATCCACGACACCTGCCCCGACTGGCTCCGGCTGAACAGGACCAGCGGCAGCGCACCCGCCACCGCGGCCGCCGAGGCCAGTGCCCAGCGCACCCGGACGCCGCGCCCGGCCCCCGTCCAGGCCAGCGTCGCCAGGTGCGCGGGCAGGATCAGCAGCGACAGCCAGTTCAGCAGGGCGCAGACCAGGACCGTGGAGCCGTACGCCACCCAGTGCAGCCCCCGGCCGCGACCCTCGAGCACGGTCACCAGCAGCAGCGTCGAGATCCCGGCCCCGGCCGCGACCAGGGCGTACGGGCGGCCCTCCTGGAGATAGAACTGCACGGCCGGAAGCAGACCGAACACCATCCCTCCCGCCAGGCCCGCCCAGGGCCCGGCGAGCCGCTGTCCGATGACCGTCACACAGGCCGCCGCCACCGCCATGGCCAGGACGGACGGCAGCCGCAGGGTCGCGGTACTCGGCCCGAACCATTCGAACAGCCCGTGCATCAGCAGGTAGTAGCACCCGTGCACCGCGTCTATGTGCGTCAGCATGTGGCGGATCTCGCCGGTCGACCGCAGGGCCACATCCCAGGTCGCGGCCTCGTCCCGCCACACGCTGTTCTGCCGGGACAGCCCCCAGACACCCAGGGCCAGGGTCCACAGCACGGGCAGCGGCCAGACGGGCAGCCCGCTCCGGAGAACGGCTGCGCGCGATGTCGTGGAAATGGTCTGGCCCCCGGGTCACGGTACGGAACGAAGCAGGTGGTGCGTGGAGCCGAAGGATGCTCCGGCTCAGAGCCAGCCCTGCCGGCGAGCGGCCCGGACCGCCTCCATCCGGTTGCGGGTCCCCGTCTTGCCGATAGCCGAGGAGAGGTAGTTGCGGACCGTGGACTCCGACAGATGCAGCTTCTGCGCGATGTCGGCGACCGTCGCCCCGTCCACCGAGGCGATCAGCGCATCGCGTTCCCGGGCGGTCAGCGGGCTCGGTCCCGCGCTCAGAGCGGCGGCGGCCAGCGCCGGGTCGATGACGGTCTCACCGGTCAGCACCCGGCGGACCGCGTCGGCGAGTTCCTCGACCGGCCCGTCCTTGACCAGGAAACCCGCCGCCCCGGCCTCCATCGCACGGCGCAGATAGCCGGGACGGCCGAAGGTGGTGAGGATCAGTACCCGGCAGTCCGGCACCTCCTCGCGCAGGTCGGCCGCCGCGTCCAGGCCGCTGCGGCCCGGGAGTTCGATGTCCAGGAGCGCCACATCGGGCCGGGACGACAGCGCGGCCGCCACGATCTCGTCGCCCGCGCCCACCTGCGCCACCACCTCGATGTCCGGCTCGAGCCCGAGCAGCAGGGCGAGCGCGCCGCGCATCATGCCCTGGTCCTCGGCGAGCAGGACGCGTACGGACTTGGCGGGTCTGTGGTCCTGCGGCATCTCGTTCACGGGGAACAGGCTACGGGGACCTGCGTCCCGCGGGCCGGGACCACATACCTCTGATGCGGGGCAGCCGCCTGCGCGACAGCTGCCCGGCTCTTGCCTGCTCGTCCGGCCGCGATCAGTCGTTCCGTGAACGGGAACGATCCGGTTCGGACAGATCGCTGTAGAGGCGGTTCAGCGCGTACGCGCCCAGACCGAGGCCCTGGTCGATTCGGCGCCGTGCGGCCGGGTCCCCGTGGTGGGGTTCCAGCAGCACGAAGAAGTCCTCCGCATGTTGCTCGTCGATCTCGGAGTGGAGGCCGTAGTGCATCAGGTCGTCCTGAGCGACCCAACCGCGGTTCACCGCCGCGTTGCCCGTGATGGCCGACACCGAGGCGAAGGCGTATTCGATCGCGCCCATGCAGCCGATTCCGACCTGTGGGTCCTCCCATGTGCACACTGCGCTGAGCACGCTGTTGTACGCGTGGACGGCCGGAATCATCTTCAGATCGTTCAGCCGTGCGGTGTCGCTGCCGATGCTGGCCAGGAAGCGGCGAAACGTCTCGTGATGGAATTCCCGAGGACGGAACTCACCGTGTTCCTCGACGACATTGCCCAGGATTCCGATGCGGTCCGCAGGGTGCTCGATCCGGGACACCAGTACAGCCATCGGGCGGGCAAAGTAGGTCACGGCGAAACCGAGTTGCTCCTGGCTCTCGCGGAAGCGCTCCAGCGACATGCTTCCGTCCGTCAGCGCCCGGAAGTACGGATTGTTCAGGACGCCGGTCTCGGCCACGATGCGCTGGGCATGCGCCGTCACCAGTGGGGCCTTGGATATCTGTGGATGGAGGGTCACGGTTGTTCTCCTGGCGTTCTTCCTGAGCGCGGCTTGGCGCCGGGCCGGCGAACGAGGGGGCGCTGCGGTGCCGCCGACTCAGGGACGCAGGGCTCCCAGGAGGCGGTGGCCTCGGTCATTCGGATCGGTGCTGCTGTGGAACACGCGAATGGCCGCTCGCAGCTCGTCGGTCGAGATGGAGCCGGAACCGTCGGTGTCGAGGTCGATGAACGACACGTCGATGTCTTCGTCGCTCAGCGCGAAAGAGGACTGAAACAGGCGTTTGAACTCGGACTTGTCGAGTTCGCCGTCCCCGTCGACGTCGGCGGTGGCCACGAATACCTTGGCAGAGGGCGTGACGATTCGCGCGTAATCGTCCGCCTTGTTCTCCAGGCTGACAAACCCGGCCAGGAACTCTTCGCGTGAAACGACGCCGTCCCCGTCCGTGTCCATGGGGACGAACAATCTCTTCCAGTACTCCAGGAGGGAGTTCTGCAACGCGTCGGCGGGGGCGGTTCCCGGCGCGAGCCTGAATTCCTGGGTGGTGCGGCCCGCCCAGGCGTACACATCGGCTTCGCTGACCCATCCGTCGCGCTCACGATGAAACACGTCGTAGTAGTGCCGGGCCTTGCTGTGGATAATGGAATCTGCCGACATGTGAAGACCTCGACCTTCCTTGCATGGTAGGTGAATTGAATACCCGCCGTGACCCGGTCCACGGGAAGTGGCTCGTGAACTCAGGATGGCAGCGATACCCGTCCCGGACATCGGCACCAAAGATTCACCACTCATTCGAGTGGGTCATCCGACTTGGCGGTTTCAGCCCGGTGATCCGGCACTGGCCCCGCTCTGCGAAGTGTCCGGCGCCTCCGGCGCGTCCACCGGGAGTTCGGCGGTGACCATGAAGCCGCCGCCCGGTTTCGGGCCCGCCGTCAGGGAGCCGCCGGCCGTCGCGAGGCGCTCGGTGAGGCCCTTCAGTCCGGTGCCGCCGATGCCCGGGGTGGGCGCCGCGGCGGGGGCATCGCCCCGGCCGTCGTCGGTGACCGTCAGCCGCACCCGTTCGGGCGTGCCGTCGACCACGAACGCGCAGGCCGTCGCGGTGGAATGGCGCAGGACGTTGGTGACGGCCTCCCGCACCACCCAGCCCAGCAGCGCCTCGGTCTGCGGCGCGAGCGGCGGCCCCGAGCGCCGGACGGACGGTTCGATCCGGGCGGCGGTCAGGGCCGACCTGGCCCGGTCCAGCTCGGTGGCCAGGCTCCCCTCGCGGTAGCCGGTGACGGCCTCACGGATCTCGGTGAGCGCCTGCCGGCCGACGGACTCGATGTCGGCGACCTGGAGGAGCGCCGCGCCCATGTCGCCCGGCGCGAGCCTGCGGGCGGCCTCCGACTTGACGACGATCACCGACAACGTGTGGCCGAGCAGGTCGTGCAGATCGCGGGAGAAGCGCAGCCGTTCCTTCTCGACCGCGGTGCGGGCCAGTTCCTGCCGGGTGGCGCGCAGTTCCATCACGGTCTCCGACAGGGTGAGGATCGCGGCCGTCACCCCACCGGAGATGAACGTTCCGTACCCCAGCGTCCACGGCGTCGAATCGCCGTCCCCCCGCCAGGCCGCGACGGCGCTCGCGGTGACGGCCAGCGCGAACAGGCAGATTCCCAGACGGCGGCCGCGCAGGATGGTTCCGCAGGCCAGCGAGAGCAGCGGGAAGAACAGCAGCCAGCTGCCGCCGTACCCGATCGCCAGCGCGAAGGTGACCGCGGCCAGCGCGCCCAGCAGGACGTACGACACCGGGCTCTCGCGCTTCCTGCGGTCGAAGCCGCGGAACACCACCGAGATGTAGAGGGAGTTGAACGCCAGCAGGCCGAGGCCGCCGATCCACGGGTTGGTGGTCTTGTCCTGGAAGAGGTTGGAGAAGGCCCCCAGGCCCATCAGCAGCCAGGGCAGCAGGGCGACCGGTCCCGGCGGTCCCGGGCGGCGGTGCTCCTTGCGTAGCCGCCGCCGCTCCTTCCACCCCGGTGATCCGTCTCTGGTCATGTTCACTCCCGTCACACGGTCCTGGCGGACCGACGGTACGAGATCACGGCGTACGTGCCGAACAGCAGGAGCCACGCGGCGAGTACGCCGACGGTCGCGCCGCCCGGTGCGTGGCCGTCGGTGGTCGCCCAGCCCAGGTCGGCGAAGCGGTTGGCGGGGGTGAACGCGCCGATGGAACGCAGCCACCCCGGCAGCAGCTCCATCGGGAACCACAGCCCGCCGACGACGCCGAAGCCCATCAGGCAGGCGACGTTGACCACGCCGGTGCCCTGCGGGGTGAGGCGGTAGCCGTTGCCGAGCCCGAGCAGGGTGAAGGGCAGTGCGCCGATCCACAGCAGCAGGACCAGGGCGGCCCACTGCCAGGCCGCCAGCCGTACCCCGTTGACCAGTCCGCCGGCCAGCAGCACCGTCAGGATCGCCGGAAGTACCGTCACCGACCCGCTGATCGCACGCCCCACGACAGCCTGCGACGGGGAGAGCGGGGTGATGCGCAACTGCTGCAGCCAGCCCAGTGACTTGTCGGAGGCCACCCCCGTACCGATCGACATCGCGGAGCCCAGTGCCCCGTACGCGGCCATGCCGACCATCGACGCGGTCTTCCAGCCGTCGACACCGTCGCCGCCCCCGATGTTGGTGAAGATCAGATACATCATCACCGGCATCCCGGTACCGAAGATCAGGAAGGCACCGTCGCGCAGGGTCCGGCGGATTTCGAGCACGATGTAGCGGAACATCAGACGGTCTCCTTCTGGGTCTGCGGAACGACGGCCGCCGTCGGGGCGGTCGAGGTGAGGGAGAGGAACGCGGCCTCCAGCGTGGCCAGGGAGACCTGGAGGCCCCGGATCAGGTCCAGGCGGGCCAGCTCCCTGACGGTGGCGTCCGAGTCGTCCGTGTGCAGCAGCGCCCGGTCCCCGGTCACCTCCACGGTGACGACGCCGGGCAGCAGCTCCAGGCCCTCGGTGGACCGGCCCGCCAGGTCGAAGGAGACCAGGCTGTGGCCGGCCGCGCTCTTGATGGTCTCCCCGCTGCCGTCCGCGACGATCCGGCCCCGGTCGACGACGACGATCCGGTCGGCGTTCTCGTCGGCCTCCTCCAGGTAGTGGGTGGAGAAGATCACCGTGTTGCCGCGCCGGGCGTAGGAGCGCATGGAGTCCCAGAAGGCGCGCCGCCCCTCCACGTCCAGGGCGGCGGTCGGCTCGTCCAGCACGATCAGTTCCGGATTGCCGGCCAGGGCGACGGCGAACCGGACGCGCTGTATCTGCCCGCCGGAGAGCTTGTCGATCCGCCGGTTCGCGTACTCCGTGACCCCCGCCAGATCCAGCGCCTCGGCGACCGGCAGCGGCCGCGGATAGGTGGAGGCGACGAAGGTGATCAGCTCGCGGACGGTGACCCGCGGGATGGGGCGGCCGTCCTGGAGCATGGCCCCGACCAGGCCGGCCCGTACCGCCTGGCCGGGGGAGCGGTCCAGCACCCGCACACTGCCGGAGTCCGGCTCGTTCAGCCCGAGCAGCAGGCTGATGGCGGTGGACTTGCCCGCCCCGTTGCGGCCGAGCAGGGCGACGGTCTCGCCCCGTCCGACGCTCAGTGTCATCCCGTCCACGGCCCGCACGCTCCGCCCGGCCCGGCCGAAGGTCTTCACCGCCCCGGTGAAGACCACCGCGGCCCCGTTCCCCGTTGTCTGCTTCATGGGTACGACGCTACGGACCCGGGCACCGTGCCGGGCAGATCCGCATGTACGGACTCCGTGATGACAAATGTCATGGCGCCGGCCCGGCAGAGGGAAAAGGCTGCCGGACAAGGAATCTGACGAGACGTCAGCAGTCTTCACAACTGCTGGGCGCTGCGTTATACATAGGGCCAACCGGCTAGAACGCGTTCTAGAACGGGCGTGGTCTCCGGTCCCCGCACGACCTCGGTGCGGCCGACGGTGCGGACGGCCGCACCGAGGTCTTTCACCGTCGAGGAGCAGCTTCCCCCATGCCCATTGATGCCGAAAAAGCTCTCGCTGCCGAACCCAGGACCAGCAAGATCAGCTGGGACCACAAGGACGTTCAGCTCTATCACCTCGGGATCGGCGCAGGCGCCCGTCCCGACCTGGCCGACCCGGCCGTGGACCCCGGGGAGCTGCGCTACACCCTGGAGTCCGGTCTCCAGGTGCTGCCCTCCTTCGCCACGGTCGCCGGCGCGGGCCTGGGCATGGCCGGCCTCTCCTCGCCCGGCATCGACGTCGACCTCGCCGCCGTCCTGCACGGCGGGCAGAGCGTACGCGTGCACCGGCCCCTCCCCACCGAGGGCAGCGTCGTACAGACCTCGAAGGTCGCCGCGGTGTACGACAAGGTCAAGGCCGCCGTGCTGGTACTGCGCACCGAGGCCGCCGACGAGGACGGCCCGTTGTGGACCAGCGACTCCGAGATCTTCGTGCGCGGCGAGGGCGGCTTCGGCGGCGAACGCGGTCCGTCCGGGCGGACGGCGTACCCCGCCGTCGCTCCCGACCACATCGTGGAGCGGCCGATCCGCCCCGACCAGGCGCTGCTCTACCGCCTCTCCGGGGACTGGAACCCGCTCCACGCCGACCCCGGCTTCGCCGCACTGGCCGGCTTCGACCGGCCGATCCTGCACGGCCTGTGCACCTACGGCATGACGCTCAAGGCCGTCACCGACACGGTGCTCGACGGCGATGTGACCCGTATCCGCTCCTACCGCACCCGGTTCGCCGGAGTCGTCTTCCCCGGCGAGACCCTGCGCATCGAGATGTGGACCGAGGCGAACCAGGTACGGGTCGAGGTCAGGGCCGTGGAACGGGACAACGCCATGGTCCTCGGCGACACCTTCGTCGAACACTCCTGAACCGAATCCGAACCGACTCCAAGAGCACCACAGGCCCGTGAGGGGAGCCGCACCATGCGCGCAGCCGTACTGCACGAGATAGGCCAGGACAAACTCGAAGTACTCGACGACGTCGAGGCGGTGGGCTTCGGCCCCGGCAAGGTGAAACTCCGCATCAGGGCCACCGGGCTGTGCCACTCCGATGTCTCCGCGATGAACGGGGTGCTGCCGCAGCCCGCCCCCTTCATCCCCGGCCACGAGGGCGCCGGCGAGGTCCTGGACGTCGGCGACGGGGTGACCGGGCTGAGCGCGGGGGACCGGGTACTGGTCTGCTGGCTGCCCGCGTGCGGGGAGTGTCCGTCCTGCAGGCGCGGCCAGACCCAGCTCTGCCTCGCCGGCTTCATGAACGCCGGCACCCCCAACTTCAAGCGCCCCGGCGGCGATGTCTTCGGCTTCGCCGGCACCGGCACCTTCACCGAGGAGGTCGTCGTCGGCGCGGGCTGCGCGGTGCCGATCCCCGACGACGTGCCGTTCGAGATCGCCGCGCTGATCGGCTGCGGGGTCACCACCGGCCTCGGCGCCGCCATCAACACCGCGAAGGTGGAGGCCGGTTCGTCGGTCGCCGTGATCGGCTGCGGCGGCGTCGGCATCTCCACCATCCAGGGCGCCCGGGTGCAGGGCGCCGCCCAGATCATCGCCGTGGACCCGGTGGCCTCCCGGCGCGAGGCGGCGCTGCGGTTCGGCGCGACCGAGGCACTCTCGCCCGACGAGTTCGCCGACGCCAAGCAGCGGGTCACCGCGGGCGAGGGCTTCGACTACGTCTTCGAGGTCGTCGGCAAGTCCGCCACGGCCCGCACCGCGTACGAGTTCACCCGGCGCGGCGGCACCCTCTGCATCGTCGGCGCGGGCGCCATGGACGACAACTTCCAGGTCAACATGTTCGAGCTGTTCTTCGACGAGAAGCGGATCCTGCCCTCCATGTACGGGGGAGGGGACGTGCTCCGGTCGTACGAGCGGGCCATCGCCCTGTGGCGGGCCGGCCGCATCGACCTCGAATCGATGATCACCCACCGGGTGCGGCTCGACGGCATCAACGACGCCCTCGACCAGATGCGGACCGGCGAGTCGCTGCGTACCTGCATCGAACTCTGAACCACCGCCCCACCCCCTTCCGAGAGGAACCCGAGATCCGATGTCACTTCCCCTGGACGGACTGTCCGCGATCGTCACCGGCGCCGGCCGCGGCCTCGGGCGCGCCGAAGCGCTGGAGCTGGCGCGCCTCGGCGCGGCCGTCGTCATCAACGACTACGGGCAGCCGGGCCGCGACGGCTCGGGCGAGGCGTCGGCCGCCCCCGCGGAGGAGGTCGCCGAGGAGATCCGGGCGGCCGGCGGCCGGGCGGTCGCCCACCTCGGCGACGTGTCCGACCACGAGCAGGCCCGCGCCCTGGTGGAGCTCGCCGTCAGCACCTACGGCAAGCTCGACATCCTGGTCAACAACGCGGGCATCCTGCGCGACCGGATGATCTTCTCGATGACCGAGGACGAGTGGGACTCGGTCATGCGGGTGCACCTCAAGGGCCACTTCAACACGACGCACTTCGCCGCCGCGCACTGGCGGTCGAGGTCCAAGGAGTCCGGCGGTCCGGTCTACGGCCGGATCATCAACACCTCATCGGAGGCGTTCCTGGCCGGTTCGGCGGGACAGCCCAACTACGCGGCGGCCAAGGGCGGCATCGTCGGGCTGACCACCTCCACCGCGCTGGCCCTGGCCAAGTACGGCGTCACCGCCAACGCGATCTGCCCGCGCGCCAGGACCCGGATGACCGAGGACGTCTTCGCCGGATTCCAGGAGCCGCAGGACGGGAAGCTCGACGCGCTCGCACCCGAGCACGTCTCGCCGCTCGTCGGCTATCTGGCCGCCCCGGCGGCCGCCAAGGTCAACGGGCAGCTGCTCGTGGTGCACGGCGGGATGGTCGCGATCGTCGAACGCCCCAGGGTGGCGGCGAAGTTCGACTCGTCGAAGGAGACGTTCTCCTTCGACGAGCTGGATGAGCTGATCTCCCCGTACTACGCGGACCGTCCGCCGAACGAGACGTTCGCGGCGGCGGAGGTGCTCGGCCTGAAGCGGGGCTGACCGGCCGGGCCGATGAGGACGCAGGAGGGCCCCCGCAGCCGCCGGCCGCGGGGGCCCTCCTCTCCCTCGTTTCGGTACTCCGGGCGGTCAGCCCGCCCTGCCGGCTCCTTCGGAGGGGCGGCGATGACGGCCGATCGGCTGTGCTGCCGAATCGTCCGCTGCCACACCCCCTCGATGCTTTCCTGAGCCACCGGCTTCGGCCCGTTGCGCGTCCGCCCCCGGCGGGCGCGTCTGGGTCGTGTCGGTTCGGGCTTCAGACATGTGGGAAGTCACCCCGTTGTGATCGCTTACGTGTGTGTCTCCGGGGCCATCACGCCACCACCCGAGAACGGTCACCGTCGGCGACCGCGGTGTGCGGTTGCGTAGTCCCCGGCTCAACTCTAGTCAGGAGCGGTGCGCCCCACGAGCGGCGCCTGCCCCAGTGGAACGGGCCTGCACACAGGAGGAGGGGTCACGGCCGCGGACGGTTGCATACCGCTTCGAGTACGGCCGTCCGCGTTCGGTTCCACCCCCGGCTCCACGTCGTCCGGCGCTTCCAGGAGCGCCACCGCGCAGTCCGTGTCCCGGTTCGCGTACGGGAGTCCGAGTACGCCGTCGCGCGACCAGACCCCGCTGCCGGCCAGCCAGCCCTCGGGCGCGGCGAGTTGATGCAGCCGGCGGCCCGCCGGACGCCACACCCCCACCCAGCTGCCCGCCGCCCCGTCGATCCGCAGGGCCACCGCACAGCTCTCCGGCATCAGCATCTGGCCCGGCTGTACGGCGAACGGCTCCACCGCGCAGTCCGGCAGCCGCAGGCACTCCGGGAAGCGCACCGGCAGACAGCTGCCCAGCACCCCCCAGCCGAGCCGGTCGTGCCCCGGCGCGTCCGAGCGGACCAGCAGCAGGCCGCTGTCCGGATCGGCGAGCAGCAGCCGGTCGTCGCTCTCCGGTGCGATCTGCAGCAGCGGTGTCATCTCGCCGCCCCGCTCCAGGTCCACCGCGACCGCCTTCACCGGACCGCCGCCGGCGGGCTCCCGGTCGAGGGCCAGCAGTCTGCCCGCACGGTCCAGCCAGACCCCGCCGGAGCAGCGTCCCGGCAGATCCGCGATGTGTTCGGGCCCGAACGCGCCGCCGGCCACCAGCCAGAGCCCGGTGGAGTACGTACCGGCCGACAGGGCGTACGCGCTGACGCCGTCCGGCGACGGCGGCAGCAGGGTCAGCTCGGCGCGTTCGACTGCCCCCAGCGGCAGTTCACCGGTGCCGGGGCCGGTCGGGTAGAGCAGCGAGAAGGCGTGCCGGTCCGCGACCCGGCGCCGGATCAGCACCCGCCCGTCGGCGAGCGGCAGCACCTGTGAGTGGGCCTCCTCCGGCTGGTCGAGGGGGAGCGGAACGGCGTACGGCTCGTGCCCGTCCAGCGTCCAGCGCTCCGCGAACCAGGCGGTGCCGGCCTCCGCGTCACGGGCGGTCGTGAGCCGTGCGCCGTAGGCGCCGTCGGCAGTGAGCGTGAACGAAGGCAGGACCGTTTCGGTAAGGACCGGCTCCAGCGGCTCGGACAGCTCCGCTTCTTCCGGTCGCTGCGGCTCCGGCTGTACCGGGTCCGCCGAACCGGGCGTCTGCGCCGGGTCCGCCGAGCTCCTGGCCGGGTCCGGTTCGTCCTCGGCCACGACCGGTTCGCCGGACTCCGGTTCCACCGTCTCGCCGGTTCGGGCCGCCTCAGCGGTCCCGTCCTCGATGGCACAGGCAGTCATCGAGTCATCACCTCCGGCAACCGAAGCTAGTTTTCGCACTTCCTGCCGAACAACATGAGACTCACCACTTCACACATAAGGGTGGTGATGCCCCAATTCGACTGTGGAGGTGGGGGTGGTTGTGCTTGCCGAGATGGGGGGTGCATAAGGTTAGGCATCCCTAAGCAACACCTGTGTGATCCTCGACTGGAGCAAGTGATGTCCCTTCGACGCCGCGGCACCGCCGCAGTCGGCCTGGCCGTAGTGGCCGCCCTGTCCCTCTCGGCCTGCGGGAGCGACGACGCGGGATCCGGCGCCTCGGGCAAGTCCGACGCCGGCGGCGACAAGAAGGCCGCGGTCGCCACGGGCGGCAAGGACTTCGGCGACGCGGCGAAGAAGACCGCGGAGTACGGCACCGACGCCCCGGCGGGCACGTTCCCCCGTACCGTCACGCACGCCATGGGCAGGACCGAGCTCAAGGCGGCCCCCAAGCGGGTCGTCGTGCTGGACGTCGGCGAGTTCGACAACGTGGTGTCGCTGGGCGTGAAGCCGGTGGGCTACGCCCCCTCCGAGGGCGACGCGGCCATCCCCTCGTACCTGAAGAAGGACGCGGGCAACCCCAAGAACGTCGGCACGATCAACAACCTCAACCTCGAGGCGATCGCCGGACTGAAGCCCGACCTGATCCTCGGCAGCCAGCTGCGCGCAGCCGACAAGTACGACGAGCTCTCCAAGATCGCGCCGACCGTGTTCTCCATCCGTCCGGGCTTCACCTGGAAGGAGAACTACCTCCTCAACGCCGCGGCGCTCGACAGGACGGCCAAGGCGAAGTCGGCGCTCGGCGCCTACGAGACGAACGCGAAGCAGCTCGGCGAGGACATCGGCCCGAAGAAGCCGACCATCTCCATGGTCCGCTACCTGCCGGACAAGATCCGCCTCTACGCCAAGGCCTCCTTCATCGGCACCATCCTCGACGACGCCGGTCTGCCGCGGCCCGAGAACCAGCAGATCAACGACCTCGCCGCGGAGATCAGCCCGGAGAAGATCGACGAGGCGGACGCCGACTGGATCTTCACCGGTGTGTACGGAGACGTGAAGGCCACCAAGCGCGACACCACCCAGGCCAACCCGCTGTGGAAGAACCTGAAGGCCGTCAAGGAGGGCCGGGCCAAGAACGTCTCCGACGAGACCTGGTACCTCGGCCTCGGCGTCACGGCCGCGAACCTGGTCCTGGACGACCTGCGCGCGGACCTGGTCAAGTAGCCGGGCCGCGCCCCACGCCCCATGCGACGCCCGCCGCCCCGGCGCGGCGCCGTGACGTAACGATTCATGACCGGCCGGCGGCCCGTTCCCATGGGGCCGACCGGCCATGGTCCAGGGGGCACGGAGGCCAGGTAGCCTTTGCTCCGTGCCCCGTCTGTCTGAAGTCATCTCCGAGCTCGACGCCCTGTGGCCGCCCGAGCGGGCCGAAGGATGGGACGCGGTCGGCACCGTCTGCGGTGATCCGGACGCCGAGGTCGACCGGGTGCTCCTCGCCGTCGACCCCGTCCAGGAGATCGCGGACGAGGCGCTGAGGATCGGCGCCCAGCTGATCATCACCCACCACCCGCTCTATCTGCGGGGTACGACGACGGTCGCGGCCGGCACCTTCAAGGGCCGGGTCGTGCACACCCTCATCAAGCACGACATCGCGCTGCACGTGGCCCACACCAACGCCGACTCCGCGGACCCCGGCGTCTCCGACGCCCTGGCCGGCGCCCTCGACCTGCGCGTCGAGCGGCCCCTCGTACCGGACCCCACGGACCCCACGGGCCGGCGCGGACTCGGCCGCATCTGCACGCTCGACCACCCCGAGACCCTCGGCGCGTTCGCCGCCCGGGCCGCAGCCCGGCTGCCCGCCACCGCGCAGGGCATCCGCCTGGCGGGCGACCCCGAGGCCCTCGTGCGTACCGTCGCGGTGAGCGGCGGGTCCGGCGACAGCCTCTTCGACGCGGTGCGCGCCGCGGGTGTGGACGCCTTCCTCACCGCGGACCTGCGCCACCACCCGGCTTCCGAAGCCATCCAGCACTCACCGCTCGGCCTCGTCGATGCCGCACACTGGGCCACCGAGTGGCCGTGGTGCGAGCAGGCCGCGGCACAGCTCGACGCGATTTCCGACCGCCACGGATGGGACCTGCGGGTCCATGTCTCGAAGCAGGTCACCGACCCCTGGACCACCCACCACTCTTCTGGAGCCCCCAACTGAACGCCGCGCCCGCCGACCAGATCCGACTCCTCGACGTCCAGGCCCTCGACCAGCGCCTCTCCCAGCTCGCGCACCGCCGCAAGTCCCTGCCCGAGCACGCCGAGATCGAGTCGCTCACGGCCGACCTCGCCCAGCTCCGCGACCTCCTCGTCGCCTCGACGACCGAGGAGAGCGACACCGCCCGCGAGCAGGTCAAGGCGGAGCAGGACGTCGACCAGGTGCGCCAGCGCGCCACCCGCGACCAGCAGCGCATGGACTCCGGCGCGGTCTCCTCGCCCAAGGACCTGGAGAGCCTGCAGCGCGAGATCGTCTCGCTCGCCAAGCGCCAGGGCGACCTGGAGGACGTCGTCCTCGAGGTCATGGAGCGCCGGGAGTCCGCGCAGGAGCGGGTCGCCGAACTGACCGACCGGGTCTCGGCCGTGCAGGCCAAGGTCGACGACGCCACCGCCCGCCGGGACGCCGCGACCCAGGAGCTCGACGCGGAGGCCGCCACGGTCACCAAGGAGCGCGAGGTCGTCGCCGGTTCCGTCCCCGCCGACCTGCTCAAGCTGTACGACAAGCTCCGCGCCCAGCAGGGCGGGGTGGGCGCCGCCCGCCTCTACCAGCGCCGCTGCGAGGGCTGCCGCCTCGAGCTCAACATCACCGAGGTCAACGACGTGAAGGCCGCGTCCCGCGACACGGTGCTGCGCTGCGAGAACTGCCACCGCATCCTGGTGCGCACCGCGGACTCGGGTCTGTAGTGACGCGGCCGCGCCAGTTCGTCATCGAGGCCGACGGCGGCTCCCGGGGCAACCCGGGGCCCGCCGGGTACGGCGCGGTCGTCATCGACCCGGTGACGGGGGAGACCCTGGCCGAGGCCGCCGAGTACATCGGCGTCGCGACGAACAACGTCGCCGAGTACAAGGGCCTCATCGCCGGACTCCGGGCCGCGAAGGCGCTGGTGGCGGACACCGCGGCCGACGGCGTGCCGCGGGTCCACGTCCGCATGGACTCCAAGCTGGTCGTGGAACAGATGTCGGGCCGCTGGAAGATCAAGCACCCCGACATGAAGCCGCTCGCGGCGGAGGCGGCCAGGATCCTCCCGGCGTCCGCCGTCACCTACGAGTGGATCCCGCGCGAGAAGAACAAGCACGCGGACCGGCTCGCCAACGAGGCGATGGACGCGGGCAAGCGCGGCAAGCAGTGGGAGCCGTCCTCCTCGACGGCCGCCCTCGACACCCCGAAGTCCTCGGTCGCCGCCGCCCTGCCGCCGGTCTCCGGACCGCCCGGCGACGCGGCGGCCGGTGCGGCGAGGGCCAGGGCGGCCCTGAACCGGCCGGCCTCCTCCGCCCCGGCCACCCCGCAGGTCGGCTGGGCCGCCGCCCCGGACCTGGGCGCGCCCGCCACCTTCGTGCTGCTCCGGCACGGTGAGACCGCCCTCACCCCCGAGAAGCGGTTCTCCGGCAGCGGCGGCACCGACCCCGAGCTCTCCGCCACCGGCCGGGGGCAGGCCGAACGCGCCGCCGAGGCCTTTGCGGTACGGGGGACGATCCAGGAGATCGTCTGCTCGCCGCTGCGCCGTTGCCGCGAGACGGCCGGCGCGGTCGCGGCCCGGCTGGGCCTGGAGGTCCGGATCGAGGACGGGCTGCGCGAGACGGACTTCGGCGCGTGGGAGGGCCTGACGTTCGGTGAGGTCAGGGAGCGTTACGGCGCCGATCTGGATGCCTGGCTCGCCTCCGCGAAGGCTGCCCCCACCGGTGGCGGCGAGAGCTTCGCCGCCGTCGCCCGCCGCGTCGCGGCCACCCGGGACCGCCTCGTCACGCGCTACGCGGGCCGCACCGTTCTCGTGGTCACCCACGTCACCCCCATCAAGACCCTGGTCCGGCTCGCGCTGGGCGCACCGCCGGAGTCGCTGTTCCGGATGGAGCTCTCGGCGGCGTCCGTCTCGGCCGTGGCCTACTACGCGGACGGCAACGCCTCCGTACGCCTGCTGAACGACACATCGCACCTGCGGTAGCCGCCGCGTCCGGACGGACGGGGACGGGCCGCGGACGGATGGGGACGGGCCGCGGACGGATGGGAACGGGCCGCGGACGGCTGGAGACACCACCCGGACGGATGGGGGCAGCAATCGGCCCCATCGGCCGGGGGGAAGTCCGATGGGGCCGGAGCGGTTCCGGCTGGCCGGGGGATTGCCTGCCGGAACCCGGGTCACCCGGAGTGCGGGTCACGTACCTACAAGGTGTCGTGCCCCGTATGCCGGGGAGCATGCATGGGAAGGCGCGGCGGTTCGCCGCCACCCGTCATCGGTTCGCCCTCAGCCGCGCAGCGCCGCAGCCCCGGCGGCCAGGCGTTCCACCCGGTCCCAGTCCTTCGCCGCCACCGCGTCACCGGGGACCATCCAGCTGCCGCCCACGCAGCCGACGTTCGGCAGGGCCAGGTAGGAGGGGGCCGAGGCGAGCGAGATTCCGCCGGTCGGGCAGAACCGGGCCTGGGGGAGCGGGGCGGAGAGCGCCTTCAGATAGGCGGTGCCGCCGGCCGCCTCGGCCGGGAAGAACTTCATCTCGGTGACCCCGCGCTCCAGCAGCGCGACCACCTCGGACGTCGTCGAGACGCCCGGCAGGAACGGCAGCCCCGACGCCTTCATCGCGTCCAGCAGCGCATCGGTCCAGCCGGGGCTGACCAGGAACCGGGCACCCGCGGCCACGGTGTCGGAGACGTTCCGCACGGAGATCACCGTGCCGGCTCCCACGATCGCGTCCGGGACCTCGGCCGCGATCGCCTCGATCGCATCCAGGGCCGCGGCGGTCCGCAGGGTCACCTCGATCGCCGGCAGCCCGCCCGCGACCAGGGCCCGGGCGAGCGGCACCGCGTCGGCCGCGTCCTCGAGGACGACGACGGGCACGACGGGGGCAAGGTCCAGCACGGAGGAGGTCATGGCCTCATCCTGCCCCGCGCACCGCACCGTACGCAACGAGCGTTGCGCATGATGCAACGAGTGTCCGCTCGGTGGATCTCCGTAACCCCCGTTCGAGCTCCCCCGCCCGCCCGCTCGTCCGCCGGCAATGAACGCCCGGTCAGTGGATCTCCGTCACCACCACATCGAGCTCCCACGCCCGTCCGGGCCGTGCGGGCGCCTCGGCCTCCACCGTGTATCCGAGGTCCCGCAGGACTGTCACCAGCTCGGCCGGACCCTTCGGCCGGGCCCCCGCCTGCAACAGATCGCGGACCATCCGGCCCTTCGTCGCCTTGTTGAAGTGGCTGACCACCGACCGCTTCTCCACCCCGTTCACCAACTGCGAGTGCAGCACCCGCACGCTCGCCGTGCGCTCGGCGACCTCGCCCTTCGGCTTCCACGCCGCCGTGTACGCGGACGAGCGCAGGTCCAGCACGAGACCGTCCCCGGCCGCCTCCGGCATGACCTCGGCCATCGGCGTGCGCCAGAACGCCCCGAGAGCGCCGAGGCCCGGCAGCTTCACGCCCATCGAGCAGCGGTACGGGGGAATCCGGTCGCCCACCCGCACCGCACCCCACAGCCCGGAGAAGACCAGCAGCGACTTCCCGGCCCGGCGGCGGGCCGCGGTGTCCAGGGACGCCAGATCCAGCGCGTCGTACAGCACCCCGGTGTAGATCTCCCCGGCCGGACGCGTGCCGGCGGTCCTCAGCTCGACGTTCTTCGCGATCTCGCCGCGCAGCCCCTCGCTCAGCCCCAGCACCTCGCGCGCCTTGTCCTCGTCGGCCACGCACAGCTCCACGAGCCCGTCCAGCACGGCGGCCCGCGCAGCGGCCAGACCCGGCAGCGACAGCGACTCGGGCTTCAGGGGTGCACCGCGCCCCGAGGCGGCCTTTCCTTCGGAGGGCGGCAACAGCACGAGCACGGCGGTTCTCCTTCGTACGTATGGAAAGGGGCCCCGGCCTGCACGCGGATCCGGCGGTGGTGCCGCCCGGATCAGTGAAAACCCCTCGCGCCAGCGTACGGGGAAGCACCGCCCCGCCCCTCCGCCACCCGGGATGCCGCCCGCCCCGCCCGGCCATACGCTCGGTCCATGCCCCGCCGCCATCTCCATATGACCGGCGCAGCCGACACCCCGCTGCGGGCGGCCCTGCGCGCGCTGCGCACCGAACTCGAACTCCCCGGTGCCTTCCCGCCCGACGTGCTCGCCGAGGCGGCCGAAGCGGCGCGGAACCCGGACTTCTCCGGCCACGAGGACGCCACGGACCTCCCGTTCCTCACCATCGACCCGCCCACCTCCACCGACCTCGACCAGGCCATGCATCTGGAACGCCGCCCCCACGGCTACCGCGTGCACTACGCCATCGCCGATGTCGCCGCCTTCGTCCGCCCCGGCGGCGCGCTCGACGCCGAGGCCCACCGCCGGGTGACCACGCTCTACTTCCCCGACGGCAAGGTGCCGCTCCACCCCGAACCGCTCTCCGAGGGCGCCGCCAGTCTGCTGCCGGGCGAGACCCGCCCCGCGGTGCTGTGGGAGACCGACCTCGACGCGGAGGGCCGCGCCGTCACCACCCGGGTGCGCCGGGCCCTCGTACGCAGCCGCGCCAAACTCGACTACGCGGGCGTGCAGCGGCAGATCGACGCGGGCACCGCCGAGGAGTCCCTGGCCCTGCTCAGGGACATCGGCACACTCCGCGAGGAGCAGGAGGTCGCCCGCGGCGGCATCTCCCTGAACGTGCCCGAGCAGGAGATCGTCGAGCGCGACGGCAGCTACGGCCTCGAATACCGCGCCCCGCTGCCCGCGGACGGCTGGAACGCCCAGATCTCACTGCTCACCGGCATGGCCGCGGCCCGGCTGATGGCGGAGGCGGGCACGGGCATCCTGCGTACGCTGCCCGTCGCCCCCGACGGCGCCGTCGCGCGCCTGCGCCGCTCGGCCGAGGCCCTGCACATCGACTGGCCGCACCATGTCCCGTACGCGCAGGTCGTCCGCTCGCTCGATCCGAGGAAGGGCAACGACGCCGCGTTCCTCCAGGAGTGCACCACGCTGCTGCGCGGCGCCGGCTACACCGTCTTCGAGAACGGCGAACTGCCCACCCCCGCCGTCCACGCCGCGGTCGCCGATCTCTACACGCACTGCACCGCACCGCTGCGCCGCCTCGTCGACCGGTACGCGGCCGAACTGTGCGTCGCCGCCGTCGCGGACCGCGAGCCGCCCGAGTGGGTCCTGGCCGCGCTGGCCGCCCTGCCCAAGGAGATGGCGGACGGCACCCGGCGCGCCAACACGGTGGAACGCGAGTGTGTGGACCTGGTCGAGGCGGCCCTGCTCAAGGACCGGATCGGAGCGGTCTTCGACGCGTACGTGGTCGACGTCAAGGAGCAGGAACCGACCACCGGCACCGTCCACATCGACGACCCGGCGATCGTCGCCCGCGTCGAGGGCGGCACCACGCCCCTGCCCCTGGGGGAACGGCTGCGGGTCCGGCTCACCCAGGCGGACCCGGGATCGGCGAAGGTGCTGTTCGCACCCGCGTGAGCGCGGCCACGGCGGCGCGCGGATCATCGGCGTGGAACCGGACCGCGCGTGCCCGCCCACACCCGCCGAGCGGCCGCACGAAGCCCGGCGGCGCGGTCAGCTCGACCGTCAACGGCGGGCCGAACCCCGCCGTACCGTCCCCCCGCTCCACGGCATACGGCCCCCCATCTCGTACGATCGCGCCTTCGACACCCGCGCCCCGTACGAAGGAAGAGGAAGCACCGGCGTGACCGACCCCGTGGCCCGGCCCGCCACCGACCGTGCCCGCGAGATCCTCGCTGCCGCGCGTACCCTTCTGGAGCTCGAAGGCCCGGAAGCGCTCACCATGCGCCGGCTCGCCGGCTGCGTGGGCATCACCGCACCGTCCCTCTACAAGCACTTCCCGGACAAGTCCACCGTGGTGAACGCCCTCGCCGACGCGATGCTGCGGGAAACCGCAGGGGTGCTCGAAGCGGCCGAGGCTGCGGCCCCGGGCTCCTTCCCGGCCCTGGCCACCGCCTACCGCGCCCACGCCCTGGCCCACCCCCACCTCTACCGCCTCACCACCGGCCACCCGCTCCCGCAGGACCTGGAGGAGCGCGCCGCGGCCCCGCTCTTCCGCGCTCTGGACGGTGACGAGGGGCGCGCCAGGGCGGCCTGGGCCTTCGCCCACGGAATGGTCGTGATGGAACTCAACGGCCGCTTCCCCACGGACGCCGACGTCGCGGCGGCCTGGACGGCGGGGATCGCGGCGTTCACCCCGGTCCGCCTCTGACACGGGCGCGCGGTCCTGTGCCACGATCGGGGGAAACACTCCCATCTGACGGACGGCGGATTCCCCGATGTCCCACTCTGGCGAGCGACCGAGGAAGGGGCGTGACATGACTGCCATGCCGCACGAACCGCTCTCGCAGGCGGATGTCCTGCTTGAGGGCTTCCTGGCGCTGGACACGCCGGAGGGCTTCCGGGCCGAGCTGATCGAGGGGGAGATTGTCGTGACGCCGCCGCCGGACGGGGATCATGAGGACTACGTCAGTGTGATCATGAAGCAGGTGATCAGGCTGGCGCGGACCGATATGGATTTCTCCGGGAACAAGGGGCTGAAACTGCGCAGCGGCGGGGGGTGCCCCAAGAACCATGCCATTCCCGACGGCACCTTCGCCCCCACCGCACTGCGCCTGTACCGGGGAGCGGACCCGTGGATGCCGTGCGAGGGAGTGGCTCTGGTCGTCGAGGTCACCTCGTCCAAGCCGGCCGCCGACCGCACCGGCAAGCGGCACTGCTACGCCCGGGGCCCGGTACCCCTCTACCTGCTGGTCGACCGCGAGGAGTCCTCGGTGACGCTCTTCAGCGACCCGCAGGGGGACGACTACCGCCAGCACTGCACGGTTCCGTTCGGCAAGGCCATCCGCCTGCCGGAGCCGTTCGCGGTCGATCTGGAGACCGGCGCGTTCCTGTGACGGCGGGCCCGCCCTGTCTGTGCCCTCCGGCCGGACGGGTAGCATGGGCGCCACGGCAGACGAGCCGGGCGGACGGCCGCGTGAGGATCTTCGGACCCTCCCGAGGAACGTCCGGGCTCCACAGGGCAGGGTGATGGCTAACGGCCACCCGGGGTGACCCGCGGGACAGTGCCACAGAAAACAGACCGCCTGGGACTCCGGTCCCCGGTAAGGGTGAAACGGTGGTGTAAGAGACCACCAGCGTCTGAGGCGACTCGGACGGCTAGGTAAACCCCACCCGGAGCAAGGTCAAGAGGGGCTCTCGCAAGAGGGCCCTGCGCGAACGTTCGAGGGCGGCCCGCCCGAGTTCGCGGGTAGACCGCACGAGACCGGCAGCAATGCCGGTCCTAGATGGATGGCCGTCTCCCCGGCCGCCGCGAGGCGACCGGGCGACAGAACCCGGCGTACAGCCCGACTCGTCTGCCGCTTAGGGCTTCTGACCACTGCAAGCACAGGGCAGAGGCTTTTTCCATGTAGGGGCGGGTCTTGCTGGACCCCGTTCCGTACGGGTTCAAACGGGTTGTGTGGCTACGTACGTAGCCACTTCGGATGGTGGATGGAGCTCGCCGACGGGACTATCCCGGGGCCTGCGGCCTCCGGTGCCTGCCGGTTCCGGGGCCGAGCTTCGGCGCCGACCCCGAGGCTGGGACGACCTTGTTGTCCGCGTACAGGATGCGCTGTGCCTCGGCAAGATTCACCGCGAAGCCGTAGAACTCCCAGCTGTGCCCGTTCCATCGCTCGATCACGCGGGGTGCGTCAGGATTCAGATGCGCCCCCTGCAGGCCTTTGCCAGGGACGACAGGGGCCGCGCGGAGCCGTCCCATCTTCATGTCACGGCGCTTGGCCCATTCGGAGAGCGGTTCGTCGGCCATAGCGCTTCCTGCGGGCTGGGAGGGGCGGTCCCTCGGAGGGTAGTGGTTCAGGCGAGCCGGTGTTCCAAGCGCAGCGACGGGCAGCCGTCGATCCAGTACACGTGGGACTGGTCGGTGACGCGGAGCCGAACCGCGTCGATTTCCGGAGCACCGGCGTCCTGCCAGACAACGAGGGAGCGTTCGATCTCGTCCCACAGAGCCACGGGGCCGCCCTGGCGGACGGTCCAGTGCCCTCGCCGCAGCCCTCGCCCAACCGCTGTCCTTGCGCCGTCGCGCCGCCGTACTGAGCGACCTTGCCGTCCTCGGGGCCCACCGGCGCGACGTCGACCAGGTCGTGCACTATGCGGAGACCGCGATCAGTCTGGCCGGCCAGTCGAATTCGGGTTTCATCGTTAAGAAGCTGGACGGACTCCGAGTGCGTATTGCCCCGCTCATGTCCGATGGCCGAGTCTCGAATCTGGATCACCGAATCGCGGCGCTTTCGCATGCCGCATGATGAGAGGGACACGTGCATGAGTGACGGTCGGACTTTCCGCGAGGCGTGGATCGCTGGTGTGACCAAGCACTACCCCGGTGAACCGAAGCCCAGCTACATCACGCCCTGGGACGAGATGCCCGAGTGGGAGCGCGCGGCTGCCACGGCCGTGTACGGGCAGGTACGCCGCTTCTTCAAGATCAGCGAAGGGCACGCCGCACGGCTCACCCGCGAGCAGAAGGGCCGCTTCGTCGCGATCTGCTGGACTGCCCAGATGTTCAAGCACTTCAAGGACCCGAAGCCCGGATACGTCGCAGATTGGGCCGACATGCCGACCTGGCAGCAGGAGACGGACTCGGACATCTTCGAGCGCATCGAGCTGACCGTCTGAACCTTGAGAACGATGAAGCACCCGTCCTGGCCGCTCCGGGGCCAGAGTGTCTCCTCCCGTATCCATAAACTGCCGCCACCAGTTGCTTTGCCGTCGAAAGGCCTTCGACCTGCTTGGGTTCCGGTGCCGCCGGAGTTGCGGAACATCTCGGCCGGATCGGCGCAGGCCACGGAATTCGTCGCCGACCGGGGTCCGTTCGGTGCGTGCGGGCAGGACCCGGGCGACCGTTCTGCCGACGAAGCACAGACGGTCGGCGAGCAGTTGCAGTTCTTCCCCGTGCCAGGCACGGGTGAGGACCTCGGTGTCCGGCACGGGTGGCACTCCAGTCAGATCCGGCCGGGGCCGAACCCGATGTCGCCGGTGAGTTCGGTGACGGGCTGGGGGGCGGCAACGGGGATGCCGAGTTGGCGGCGGGCCCGGTGGACGGCGGCGAGTTGGCCGGCAGCGGGCGGCCCCCAGTCGAAGAGATCCATGGCCTGTTCGGGCGTCGCCAGGATGCGGGCGTAGGTGTGGCCCGTGGCCGGATCGGGGCGTGCGGGGGCGAGGCCGGTGAGGGCTGCCGCGTAGCGCAGGTATGCGCGCCGCCCGGGGAGATCGGTGACGTGCCCGAGCAGCAAGGGGCTTGTGAGCCGGGCTGCTGCTTCCTCGTCGGCTTCGCGGCGCAGGGTGGACACGGGGTCGCCCCGGTCCTGCTCCTCGGGCTTGCCGCCGGGCAGGACGGCGCTTCCGGTCCCGGGGTCGAGGAGGATCAGGACGCGCCCGTCCGGCGCGAACAGCCACGCCCACACCTGGGTCACGGTGAGCTCGCGTGGGGCCGGGCCCTGGTGCCAGGGAAGGTGGTGATGGGGGCGGACGGTCCGCAGGACGGCAAGGCGGTCGAGGACGCCGGGGGCGATCGGGCGGCCGTTCTCCAGAAGTACTGTGCCGGTGGCGTTGATCCGGGCGCGCAGCGCGGACAGAGCGCGGCGGGCGTCGGCCGGGGACAGCAGGTCGGGCAGCCGGGCCGGCTCGGTGAACTCGATGCCGGTGATCTCGTGCGGAGGCAGGCGGATCTCGGCGATCCGTTCGTCGTCCCAGGTGCCGCCGTCGAAGACGTGCAGGATCTCGCCGGGAAACCTCATGACCGCAGGCGTGTCCACGGTGTCGGCGGAAACCCAGTCGACGGCGAGGCCCCGGTCGATGGGGGCGTCGATCCCGAGCTCCTCCACGAGCTCGCGCGCGGCGGCGTGGGCTGGGGACTCGCCCTTGTCGACAGCGCCTCCCGGCAGAAGACAGGTGTCGCGGTAGTCGACGTGCTGGATCAGAACCTTCCCGAGCGAGTTGGTGATCAGCACGGACGCACCGACCCACAGGGCGGCTGCGGCACGCAGGGCGCCATATGCCTCGTCGCTCATCAACGTGCCGGGCGGTACAGCGGAGTTGGGCGTGATCGTCATCATTCTCCGATCGGGGAAGGGAGCCGGCCCGGCCCTGGAGGAGGGCCCCGGCGGCCGGCGCTGTCAGGTGGTGAGCCGGTGCGAGCGGTCTGTGACGGGCCCGGGCGTGAGCCGGGTGAAGTATTCGGTCGCGACGATGTCGCGGCGGGTCTCCTGCGGCAGTCAGGCGGGCGAGAATCCCGGGCAGGGACCGCTCGCGGGCGGTCTCGCCGCGGTGGGCGAGGATCGCGGCCCATTTCCGCTCCAGCCAGGGGGTGACGTCGACGGCCGTGGTGGCGTGCGCGTCCGGGACCGTGAGCACGCGTTTGCCGACCGCTTCCAGCAGGGGGCCGAGGCTGCCGACGCCGGACTCGGGGTGCGTGGCGCAGTACAGGGCGCGTGGTTGCCAGGGCGCACCGGCCTCCGGGTACAGGCGGGCGAGCCCGGCGTCCTGAACGGCGAGGAGTGTGACCTGGTGGGTGCGACGGTGGTCCGGGTGGCCGGTCAGCTGTCCGAGGGCGTCGTGCGTGACCACGACGTCGGGGCGGAACGAGCGGATCCGGTGGACCAGGGCGGCGATGACCTCTTCCATGGGCGCGTCGACGAGCCGGGGCCGGTCGTGGGCCGCCCGAGGGGTGCGGGCGTCGCCGTACCCCAGCATGCGGGGCGCGCCCGCGCCGAGTGCGTCCAAAGCGTGGGCGAGCTCGGTGGCCCGTGGGCTGTCAGGTGCCCACGTCATGGTGACCACACCGGTGCGCGCCTGCGCGGCGGAGTGCTGGGCGAGTACGCCGCCGGCGAGGAGGCACTCGTCGTCGGGATGGGCGAACACGCCCAGGAGGGACGGGAGAGCGGAATCCGTCATGGGCGGGCTTCCCTCTCCGCTGCGGCGACGGCCGGTGAGACCGGACCGGGCACCGGGGTGTCACCGCCCGGCCAGCGGAAGACCAGCCGCGCGGAAGGCTTGTCGAGTACGTGGCCGGGAGGCAGTTCGCCGTCGGGGGTACGGGCCGGGTGGACGGTCATGGGCGGGTAGCCGCGGTCGCGCACATGGCGGTCCCAGTCGCGTACACATTCGACGAACCGCTCTGCCAGCGCCGGTCCGGCCGGGCCGTAGGCGTGTACGCAGAACTCACTGAGGCAGTCGGACGGCTCAGGTGCGTCGTGAACCTTGATGTGGGTCAGGTAGGCGAGCGAGCCACCGGCCACGATCGCTGCCGCGTCCTGCTGCGCCACCAGCGCCGGGTCCTTCGAACCGGTCAGGCGGCAGAATCCCCGCTGAGTGGTCGCGGCGTAGAGCTGCAGTGTCTCGAACGAGTACATGCCGGGGACGACGACACCGGTGGCCAGCTCATGCCGCGTTCCGCGCATGGCCTCATCGAGCGCGGGGACGTCACCGGGAACGCCGCTCTCCCACCGCGCCATGACGGCACCACCTGCCAGGGCGACGGCCCGAACGGTGCGCGCGGCAGCACCGCGGTCCCGCACGAATCCGCAGTACGTCCAGTGCTCCGCCGCCATGACGTCACCGCGCCGGACCAGAGCGACCGAGCGGGTGTAGCCGCCCATCTCCAGCGGCACGACCAGGCGCCCGCCCTCGGCCAGTTGCTCCCGCCAGGCCGGGGCGATGTCCGACACGTTGTGCGTGATGATCACGCCACCGAACCCGCCCGCGGGGACGTGCGCGGGCGCACCGAGAGCGCCGTCACCGAGGACGGCGGTGACGCGGCCGCTTCCGGCTTCCGCGCACAGCCGCCTCGTGCGGTGGACGATGTACGGGTCGATGTCCACGGTCACCACACGGCCGTGTTCCCCGAGGACATGGGCGATCAGCTCTGCGTTGTACCCGCCCGACCCGACTTCCAGCACGGTCATGCCCGGCTTCACCCGGAGCCGCTCGGCCATGTCTGCCTGCAGCCAGGCCGCCGAGACCGAGCTGACCGCCGTCCCGGCCTCCTCCCGGGCCGTGACCACGGCGAGGTCGTCGTGGTAGGCCGTCTCCAGAGGGGTCTCCGGGACGAAGCGGTGCCGGGGCACCTCACGCAGCGCGGTCCGGATCTCCGAGGAGGGCGCCCAGCCCTTCCGGATCACGAGGTCCGCCATCCGCTCGCGCAGACGTCCGGCCTCTGCCGGTTCACCGGGCACGGCCGGGGCACCGTACGCGCACGGGTAGGAGTGGACGGGCGGCAAGCCGGGAAGCACTCCGGGCCACACCGCGTTCAGGGCCTGGGCGGAGGGCATGAAGATCGTTCCCAGAGTGGCCAGGGTGTGCAGAGGGTGCCACTCCCAGCGTGAGAATTTGTCCGGTTCCCGTAGCTCGAGCTCGCCCTCCCAGCCGGTGACGCGCACGATCGGGGTGATGCGGCGCAGGTCCAGCCGGTCGTCGTGCAGGACCGTGATGACGTGGGCGTTCTCCGCGCTGGCTGTCAGCCCGGTCTCCTCCGCCAGCTCCCGTACGGCTGCCGCCTGTGCGGACTCGCCCGTCTCCACGCGGCCACCGGGAAGCTCCCACATGCCCCGGGCGGAGCGGCCCAGAAGGACCCGCCCAGCGGTGTCGGTGACCACGGCCGAAGCGCCCACCACCGCCTGCGGCGCCGGCCGGCCCTTCTCGGCCGCGGTGAACGAGCTGCCCCGCCCGCGCAGCACCAGCACCGCCAAGCCGTCCGTCTCGAACCGTTCGGCCGTCTCGAAGGCGTCTGCGATCAGGGTGAGTTCGTCCTTGTCCAGGGCGATGTGCTGCCGCTCCTGAGGAGTGTGCTCAGTGACCGGAGTGATGACGACGAGCGCGCCGCCCTCGCGTAACCGCGCACCCAGAGCACGCAGGACGGCGGATCGGTTGCGGATGAAGGCGATGCTCAGCCGCATCGTGACCAGGTCGTATCCGCCATCGCTCCCCTCGGGCGTACCGGGCAGTTCGTCATGCTCGATGTCCAGGTGCAGAAAACGCACCCGCGGCGTCCCGCCGTGCTCCGTCCGGGCCCGGGTCAGGGCGCCTTCGGCGAAGTCGATCGCGTCGACGTCATAGCCCATGCCGGCCAGTGCGACGGCGAGTTCGCCCGTGCCGCAGCCGATATCAAGGGCCCGTCCGCCTTCGGGAGCCGGGGCGTGCTCGGCCAGCAGTGCCCGCTCCCCGTCGCCCAGAGGCCGAAACCCGCGCCCCTCGGCGTAGTGCTCCTGCCACGCTTCCCTTCGGACTTGCTTCAACGTGGTGTTCCCTTCATCGACCGGTGGGGCTGCCGGGTCCGAGCGGACATCGTCGAGGCGTTCACCGCAGGGGCCTCCACTCTCCAACGGGAGAACCCTTACCGCGTCATGCTCGTCCGGGTCCAGAACAGGTGAGCGGATCTGTTCGACGGTGAGCCGGCCGCCGGCGAAGACGCATTCCACGGGTGCCTGGGGGCAGCGGGAGCGGTCTCACCTCGTGTACGCAGAGTCGGCACAGGCGGCCGAACGGCGTGAATGGTGTTCGTGCGGGTGATTTCTCGGGCGGCGGCGAGGACGGCATCGCTGTTACGGGGGCCGGGACCGGGAAGCTGCTCATGTACCGGGGCGCCGGCACGGGAGGTCTCAAGGGCCGCACCCAGATCGGGACGGGCGGTGGTCGCACCCCCTCACCGGGTGGCGGGACGGCCGTCCCTGCGTCTCCAGCCCGTCGCTGTGTCACCTCGACCTTCGGGAAGAAGCCATGAAGAACCGTCATCTCCGCAGTGCGGCCTCCGCTCTGACCGCTGTCTGTGCCCTGAGTTCCCTGCTTCAGAGCGGCGCCACCGCTTCGGCCGCCGAGTCGGCCACGACCGTCGAGTACCAGGGGCTCTCGCTCCGGATTCCGGCCGGGTGGTCCCTCGTCGACCTCGCCACGGCTCCGCGCACCTGTGTGAGGCTCGACCGGAACACCGTCTACCTGGGGCACCCGGGGACGGAGCAGGACTGTCCGCCGCATCTGATCGCGGAGAAGACCGAGGCGATCGTCCTGGAGCCCTTTGCCGGGGCCGGCCCCCGCCAGGACGTTCCCCACGTGGACGTCCCGGCGGGCTCACCCGCTCCGGGTACCCTCCCGGTCACGGACTCCCGCGAGGTCCGGCTGGCTTTCGAGGGCGCCGGCGTCTACGCGACCGTCAGCCACGGGGCCTCGCCCGCCGCCATCGACGAGATCCTGGGAACCGTGGCCACCGGCGCCACGGCCAAGGCGCAGAAGGCCCCGGCGGCTCCAGGCCCGCAGGCCGCGGACCCGTCCCCCGCAACCGCCCCGGCGGTCCCGGGTACCGGTTACAAGGGCAAGGCGTTCGACGCCTGCTCCGCCCCGTCCCCGGGTGCCATGTCCGACTGGGCGGCCTCGCCCTACCGGGGAGTGGCCATCTACATGGGCGGACCGAGCCGCTCCTGTTCACAGCCCAATCTCACCTCCGCGTGGGTGTCCCAGCGCAGCGCCGACGGCTGGCACCTGCTCCCCATCTACGCGGGCCTCCAGGCCGCAAGCATCTCCGCGTCCAGCGCCGACAGCCAGGGCCGGGCGGCCGCCGACGCGGCGGTGGGCCTGGCCCGGGGACTGGGCTTCGTACCCGGCACCGCGCTCTACATCGACATGGAGCAGTACAGCTCGGGCTACCGCACCAACGTGCTCAACTACCTGTCCGGCTGGACCGACCGCCTCCACGACCTGCACTACCGGTCGGGTGTGTACAGCTCCTCCAGTTCGGGCATCAAGGATCTCTCCTCCGTCTACTCCTCCACGACGCTGGAGCGGCCGGACATCATCTGGGTGGCCAACTGGAACGGCGTGGCGGACACGGCGGACGTGAACCTGTCTGCCGGTCAGTGGGCCAACCACCAGCGTGTCCACCAGTACACGGGCAATGTCACCGAGTCGTACGGCGGCACGAAGATCAACATCGACCGGAACTACGTCGACGTCGGCGCATCGGTCGCCACCGGCGATCCGGGGATGACGGATCTGGTCGCCGGTGACTTCAACGGCAACGGCAAGAAGGACCTCGTCGCGGTCGAGGTGTCGACGGGAAAGCTGTGGCTGTACCCGGGTACGGGCACCGGCACCCTGACCTCGCGGGTCGTGATCGGCACGAGCGGCTGGAACGGGATGGCGAATCTCGCCGTCGGCGACATGGACAAGGACGGCAGGGACGACGTCGTCGCCACGGAGAAGGCGACCGGAAAGCTGTTCCTCTACAAGGGCGACGGAAGCGGCCTCGCCTCGCGTACGGAGATCGGTTCGGGCGGCTGGAACGGCATCAGCGGCGTCCTCGCGGGCGATTTCTCCGGTGACGGCAAGGACGACGTCGTCGGCGTCGAATCCGCCACGGGGAAGCTCTTCCTGTACGGGGGGAACGGTGACGGGACGATCGACGGTTCCGGTGCGCGTGTGGAGATCGGTTCCAGTGGCTGGAACGGTATGAGCAAGGTCGTCAGCCCCGGCGATATGAACAGGGACGGCAAGGACGATGTGATCGCGTCGGACAAGTCGACGGGGAAGCTGTTCCTCTACTCCGGTACGGGCAGCGGCCTGGGCTCCCGTGTGGAGATCGGCTCGAGCGGCTGGAACGGTATCTCCGACTACGCCGGCGGCGACTTCACCGGTGACGGTGTGGGCGACCTGGCAGCCGTGAAGTCCCAGCCCGGCGAGACCGGAAAGCTCTACCTCTACAAGGGCACCGGCACGGGCGGTCTCCAGGCCCGCACCGAGATCGGCAGCGGCGGTTGGTGACGGCGCCATCGGATTCCGGAACGTGACCGCCCGGCCGCCTGATCGGGCGGCCGGGCGGAACGCATCGCTCCGTAGCGGCGATCCGTACAAGCGACCAGTACAGCGGCGAACCGGCTCACGCCGGGTCGCCGCTGTACTCATGTCCGCGTCCGGAACGGGCGGAGGAGCGGCGGTATTCGGCCACCGCGCCGTGACGCTTGACCGCCGTCCACTGGCGGTGGCCTGAACCGGTGTACAGGAGGGTGGCTGGAAGCTACGAGCGGTACGGGGCAAACTGGCCCATCGACAGCCGGGCCGGGACAACTCGGCCCATCGACTCAGATCCCCCAGGGGGCGCCTCATGGTTCAGCTCACCTCGCACGCTTCGGCGCCGGTCGAAAGTGCCGTGGCCGCACCCGGCGCACCGGTGGACCGCCTCGGACTGCTGTGCCACCGGTCCGACCCGCAGGACGTGTTTCCCACGGGGCTGACCCGGCTGACCGACACCCAGTTCTCGGTGTCGGCCCACTGGCCGATGGTCCACCGCTTCTTCGCCCCCGTGGGCGGCAGCCACCAGGACCCGCTGCTGATAGCGGAGACCATCCGGCAGGCGACCATGCTGATCGCCCACGCCGAACTCGGTGTTCCGGTCGGCGACGCCTTCGTGATGTGGGAGCTGGGTTACACCTGCGCGTCCGAACGCCTCGTGCTGGGCGAGGACCCCTGGGACATCACGGTCGACGCGTCCTGCTCCCGGATCCGCCGCCGCGGCCGGAGTCTCGGTTCCATGAGCATCGAGCTTCTCTTCCACCGCCGCGGCACGGTGCTCGCCTCCGGCGCCGGCCGGGTCAGCTGTACTTCCGCCGGGGCCTACCGCCGGCTGCGCGGTCATCGCGGCGCCGCCCTGGACACCCCCGTACCCCTGCTGCCGGCGCTTCCGCCGCGTGCGGTCGGCAAGCTCTCCGAGCGGGACGTGGTCCTCGCGCCCGCCGTGTCTCCCGGCAGATGGCCGCTGCGGCTGGACACCCGCCATCCGACGCTGTTCGGCCGCCCCAACGACCATGTGCCGGGCATCCTGCTGGTGGAGGCGGCCCGGCAGGCCGCCACCGCCACCCTGCCCGGCTTCCTGCCGGCAGCGATGCAGGCGGACTTCCACCGGTACGTGGAACTGGACCGCCCCTGCTGGATCGAGGTCCTGCCCGCCCCGGCCGGCGGCGAGGTGTCCGACGGTCTGCGGATACGGGCCGTGCAGGACGGCGAAACCGTCTTCACCTGCACGCTCGGCGCACCGGACGCCGCCTGAGAGGTGTTCCGGCAGCTTTCCCGGGGCTCCGGCCGGGGCGGCCGTCGCGTCGTCGTCAGGCTCCGGCCGGTGCCGGGATGCGGGTGCCCGTCCCGCTCACCCGGACCCGTGCGTCGCCCGCCCGGGTCGCGACGGTGAGCGTGCCGGGGCGGCCCATGTCCTCGCCCTGGTACAGGGTCAGTTCGGCGGTGTCCGGGACCAGGGACAGCTCACGCAGGTACGCGCCGAAGGCGGCGGCCGCCGCACCCGTCGCCGGGTCCTCGACCACGCCGCCGACCGGGAACGGGTCGCGGACATGGAAGACGGAGTCCGACGCGCGCCACACCAGCTGGAGCGTGGTCAGGTCCAGCCGGTGCATGAGTGCTTCGAGGCGCGCGAAGTCGTAGTCGAGTGCGGCCAGTCGCTCACGGGTCGCGGCGGCCAGCACCAGATGCCGGGCGCCCGCGTAGGCGATACGGGGCGGCAGGGCCGGGTCGAGATCGGCGGCCGGCCAGTCCAGGGCGGCCAGCGCCTCCGTCAGATCGGCCGGGGCGATGTCCGCGACGTGCGGTTCCACGCTGGTGAGAGTGGCCCGGAGCGTGGCTCCCTCGCGGGAGACGGTGACCGGCACCGCACCGGCGCGGGTGGCGAACTCCAGCTCCCCGGGGCCGTCCCGCTCGGCGAGGGCCAGGGCCGTCGCGACGGTGGCGTGCCCGCAGAAGGGGACCTCGGCCTTCGGGCTGAAGTAGCGGATCGTGTAACCGCGTGCGCCGGGGGCCGCGGCCTCGGTGCGCCCGGTCAGGAAGGCCGACTCGCTGTAGCCGAGTCCGGCCGCCACGGCCAGCATGTCCGCGTCGTCCAGACCGGACGCGTCCAGCACGACGCCGGCCGGATTTCCGCCGTCCGGGTCGGCGGAGAAGGCGGTGTAGCGCAGGATCTCGGTCTGCGGAAGCTCAGTCATGTGCCGCACAACCGTGCCCCGGTCCGGTGCATTCCCCCAGTGCATCCCCCGGAGTGTCCCCGGTGTGTCCCCGGTGTGTTCCCCGGGGGTCCCGCCCGCCCCCTCGCCGGGCGGGACCGCGGACCGGGGTTCAGGACCGGGGCCGTCGGATCAGTGGCAGTGCTCTGCCGGATCAGTGGCAGTTCTTGGTGCCGCCGCTCGACTTCGTCCAGGAGCAGGAGTCCAGGAGCGCACCGCTGGGCTTGATCAGCCGCGCCTTGTCACCGGTGTTGTTCCAGACGTACGAGCCGCGGTTCCAGTACACGTGGCCCGGGCTGGTCCTGGCCGTGCCGGTGTGGACCTTGACGGTCTTGCCCGCGCTGATGTTGTAGCTGCCGAAGGTGTACGTGTAGCCGGTGTTGTCCTTGAGCTTGTAGCCCTTGAGCTGCACCTTCGACTTGGTGTTGTTGTGGATCTCGACCCACTCGGCCTTCAGCGAGGTGTTGGACCTGGTGTCCTTGCCGGGGCTGTCGTACTGGATCGTGCCGAGGTGCACTCCGCTCTGGTGCTTCGCGGCCGAAGCCGGCGTCGCGACGAGCAGCGAACCGGCGAGAGCGGCCGTGGCGGCCAGGGCGAGGGGCACCGCGGTGCGTATGCGCATGCTGTGATCCTTATGTGTAGTTCCGGTGAAGAACTGTGAGCATAGAGGCAGCATGCGCTTACTGGATCAAGAGGGGCGTCATTCCGTGCTCAGGGATCACTTCCGCGTGAGGATGGGTCAATTATGTCCATCTGGTGACCTGTTTCGACCGTGGATGTCAGCCTCTCCCCACGTACGGCATCGTCGTCGCCAGAACCGTCGCGAACTGGACGTTGGCCTCCAGGGGTAGTTCGGCCATGTGGACCACCGTCCGGGCCACATCCGCGGCCGCCATCACCGGTTCCACGGCCAGTTCGCCGTTGGCCTGGAGGGTTCCGGTCCGCATCCGCTCGGTCATCTCGGTCGCGGCGTTGCCGATGTCGATCTGGCCGCAGGCGATCCGGTACGGGCGTCCGTCCAGTGACAGTGACTTGGTCAGACCGGTCATCGCGTGCTTGGTCGCGGTGTAGGCGACCGAGTGCGGCCGCGGCGCGTGCGCCGAGACCGAGCCGTTGTTGATGATCCGTCCGCCCTGCGGGTCCTGCTCCTTCATCTGCCGGTACGCCGCCTGCGCGCACAGGAACGCCCCCGTCAGGTTCACGTCGACCACCGTGCGCCAGTCCTCGTACGAGAGGTCCTCGACCGGCACGGCGCGCGGCCCGAAGGTGCCCGCGTTGTTGAAGAGCAGATCGAGGCGGCCGAAGCACTCCCGTACGGAGGAGAACAGGGCGTCCACGTCCTGCGGGCGCGTGACGTCGGCGGGGACGGTGATCACCCGGGCGTCCGGTCCGGCCAGTGAGGCGGTCTCGGTGAGCGGTTCCGGGCGGCGGCCCGCGAGCGCCACCGACCAGCCGGCGCCGGTCAGGGCGAGCGCCACCGCGCGGCCGATCCCGGAACCCGCGCCCGTGACCACGGCTGTCCTGGTCGTGGAATTCAACAGATTGTTGCTCATGCTGCCGCAGCGTACGCCCAGGCGCCCCGCGGCCCGCCGTCAGCCGGCGGCGTCCGGGGCAAATGCCGCGTCCGGGCGCCGCGTTCGCGTTCCTCGGGGTGATTCGTGTACGTGGCACCGGCGATTCCCGAGCCGCCGCGCCCATAGTTGATGATCATGGTCCTGGCCGCATATGCGGAGTTTGCCCCTGGGGATCCATTCCTGCCGCATTCCTCATCCAGGCGACGCCCGCGCGACGCGAGCACGACAACCGCCCGATGTGCCGGCCCGGTGGACTTCCCCCCACACCACCAGTCAGGGGAGGGACAGATGACGCACTCATCGCACCAGCAGGAGCTGCGCGACGCCGCCCGGCACACCGACCGCCGCCGTTTTCTCACCGTCGGCGGAGCCGCCGCCGCACTCGCCTTCTCGGTCGGCCTGCCGGCCGCCGGAACCGCGAGCGCCCGCGAGATGCACTCCCGGCAGCTCGACGAGGACCCGTTCACCCTCGGCGTCGCCTCCGGCGACCCGCTTCCCGACTCGGTCCTCCTGTGGACGAGACTCGCCCCCCGCCCGTTCGAGCCGGACAGCGGACTGCCCGCCGCCCGCGTCCAGGTGGGCTGGGAACTGGCCCGGGACGAGCGCTTCACCCGCATCGTCCGGCGCGGCACCACCACCGCCCACCCGGAGTTCCACCACAGCGTCCACGTCGAGGTCAGGGGCCTGGACGCGGACCGCGTCCTCTACTACCGCTTCCGCACCGGGCAGTGGACCAGCCCCGTCGGCCGGACCCGAACGGCGCCCGCCCCCGGCGCGCGCAACCACGAACTGCGCCTGGCGGCCGTGTCCTGCCAGGCGTACCACGACGGCTACTTCACCGCCTACAAGCACCTCGCACAGGAGGACGTCGACGTGGTCTTCCACCTCGGCGACTACCTCTACGAGTACGCGGTGACCGCGACCGGCGGGGCCCGCAACTACACCGACCGCACCCTGCCCGCCCTCTTCAACCGGGAGACGGCCACGCTGGAGGACTACCGCCTGCGGTACGCCCTCTACAAGTCCGACCCCGATCTGCGCGCCGCCCACGCCGCGCACCCCTTCGTCGTCACCTGGGACGACCACGAGACCGAGAACAACTACGCGGGCGACATCCCCGAGAACGGCGTGCCGCCCGAGGAGTTCCTGATCCGCCGCGCCGCCGCCTACCGCGCGTACTGGGAGAACCAGCCGCTGCGCTCCCCGCAGCGGCCGACCGGGCCGGACATGAAGCTCTACCGGCGGCTGCAGTTCGGCCGGCTCGCCCAGTTCGACATCCTCGACACCCGCCAGTACCGCAGCGACCAGGCGTACGGCGACGGCTGGCAGACCTCGGGACCCGAGTCCGAGGACCCGTCGCGCACCCTGACCGGCGCCGCCCAGGAGCGCTGGCTGATCGACGGCTGGCGCCACTCGCGGGCCACCTGGAACGTGGTGCCGCAGCAGGTCACCTTCGCACAGCGGCGCGATGTGCCCACCGACGCCTACAAGCTGTCCATGGACTCCTGGGACGGCTACCCGGCGTCCCGGGACCGGATCCTGAAGGGCGCCGAGAGCACCGGGGTCGACAACCTGATGGTGCTGACCGGCGATGTGCACGTCAGCTACGCCTTCGACCTGAAGCGGGACTTCGACGACCCCTCGTCCCGCACGGTCGGCACCGAGATCGTCACCACGTCCATCACCAGCGGCAAGGACGGTTCGGAGAAGCCGGCCAACTGGAACAACCTCACGCAGGCCAACCCGCACCTGAAGTTCTACAACGGACGCCGCGGGTACGCCGTCGTCACCCTCCAGGAGCGGCAGGCGCGCGCCGACTTCCGTACGGTGAGCGCCGTCACCAAGCCCGGCGCCCCCGTCACGACGGCCTCCTCCTACGTCACCGAGGTCGGCAACCAGGGCCTCACCCCGGCCTGACGACCTGGACGAAGAGCCCTAACGGGCCGCCCCGTCCACGGGGTAGCGGACGCCGATGCGGTCACGTACCGCGTCGAGCGTCCGCATCACCGCGAGCGACCCCTCCAGCGGCACCAGCGGGGACTCCGTCTCGCCCGACCGGACCGCCCGCATCACCTCGGCCGCCTCGAACTGCATGCCCGTAAGACCCTGCGGCCCCGGCCCGGAGGTGATCGTCTCCGGCTCGCCGCCCGCCCGGTGCAGCACAAAGCTCTGCGGGTAGAAGAAGCTGTCGGGGAAGTCGATCCGGCCTTCCGTCCCGATGACCGTGGCCGCCGTCGGGTGGTGCCCGACGATCGAGCAGGCGAGCAGGGCGGTGGCGCCCGAGTCCCAGCCCAGCAGCATGCCGGTGTTCAGGTCGACGCCCTCCGGCGACAGCAGCGCGTCGGCCTGCACCCGGTCCGGCTCACCCAGCAGCAGGTGGGCGAACGACACCGGGTACACCCCGAGATCCAGCAGCGCGCCGCCGCCCAGCGCGGGATCGCGCAGCCGGTGCTCGGCCCCGAAGTCGCCCGCGAAGCCGAAGTCGGCCTGCACGGTACGGATCTCGCCGATCGCCCCGTCCCGCACCAGCTCCGTCATCCGCCGGATGACCGGGTTGCAGTACGTCCACATCGCCTCCATCAGGAAGAGGCCGCGGTCCCGGGCGAGGTCCACCAGCTCCTGCGCCTCGCGCGTGTTGAGCGTGAACGCCTTCTCGCACAGCACGTGCTTTCCGGCCTCCAGGGCCAGCGCGGCGGCCTCCCGGTGCGCGGAGTGCGGGGTGGCGACGTACACCACGTCCACCTCGTCGTCGGCGACCAGCTCGGCCCAGCTGCCGTACGCCCGCGGTATCCCGAACCGCTGCGCGAACGACTTCGCCGACGCGTCCGTACGGGAGGCCACGGCCACCACCTCGGCATCCGGCATCGCCTGAAGGTCAGCGGTGAAGGTCGCGGCGATGCCGCCTGTCGCCAGCACGCCCCAACGGACAGTCCTGCTCATGCACGCTCCCAATAAAGGTGCCGACCATTCCGGCTGAGCTGAGAGCATAGAGGCGGATTCAACAACAATGGAGATCAGAATGCCGGAGAGCGGCGTCAGCCGGGCCCAGCACATACCCACGACCGACACCGACACCGACACCGACACCGACGCCGGGACCGGGACCGGACTTCCCGTCCCACCGCCTCAGAAGACCGCGGCCCTTACCGGGGCCCGGCGTACCGGACTTCTCGTCACCCTGGTACTCAGCGGCCTGACCGCGCTGCCGCCACTGTCCATGGACATGTACCTCCCGGCGCTCCCCGCCGTCACCGAGGCGCTGAACGCACCCGCCTCGACCCTTCAGCTCACCCTCACGGCCTGCCTCACCGGCATGGCACTGGGCCAGGTCGTCGTCGGACCGATGAGTGACCGCTGGGGCAGGCGCCGGCCCCTGCTCCTCGGCATGATCGTCTACGTCTTCGCCACCGCGATCTGCGCCTTCGCCCCCAACGCCGAACTCCTCATCGGCTTCCGTCTGCTGCAGGGCCTCGCCGGCGCCGCGGGCATCGTCATCGCGCGGGCCATGGTGCGCGACATGTACGACGGCGACGAGATGGCCAGGTTCTTCTCCACCCTGATGCTGATCTCCGGCGTCGCCCCGGTCATCGCGCCGGTCATCGGCGGACAGGTCCTGCGGCTCACCGACTGGCGGGGCATCTTCGCCGTCCTCACCGTGATCGGTGTCCTGCTCACCCTGGTCGTCTGGAAGTGGCTGCACGAGACGCTGCCGCCCGAGGACCGCCACACCGGCGGCATCGGCGACGCGCTGCGCACCATGCGCGGACTGCTCGCCGACCGGGTCTTCACCGGCTACATGGTCGCGGGCAGTCTCGCCTTCGCCGCCCTCTTCGCCTATGTGAGCGCGTCCCCGTTCGTGATCCAGGAAATCTACGGCGCCTCGCCGCAGACCTTCAGCCTGATGTTCGGCATCAACTCGATCGGGCTGATCACGGTGGGCCAGATCAACGGCAAGTACCTCGTCGGCCGGGTCAGCCTCGACAAGGCGCTCACCTTCGGGCTCTGCGTCATCGTGGCGGCCGCGACCGCTCTCCTGCTGATGACGTCCGGGGTGTTCGGTGACGTCGGACTCGTGCCGGTCGCGAGCGGACTGTTCGTGCTGATGTCGGCGATGGGCCTGGCGATGCCGAACACCAACACCCAGGCGCTGATGCGCACCAAGCACGCCGCGGGCTCCGCCTCCGCGCTGCTCGGCACCTCCCAGTTCCTGATCGGCGCCGTCGCCTCGCCGCTCGTCGGGATCGCGGGGGAGACCACCGCGGTCCCGATGGCCCTGGTGCAGCTGGTGTGCGCGGTGGGCGCGCTGGCGTGCTTCCTGGGCCTGTGCCGCCCCTGGCAGCAGCAGGCGGCCGCCCGGCTGTGACGGGCGGACGGGCGGACGGGCGAGGACCCGGCCGTGCCCGGCCGGGCCGAGGCCCGGCCCGGCGGCGGGCGGCGGTCAGTGCGCCCGCGGGTAGCCGATCAGGTGCAGCCGGTCCTTCTCGTCCGTCCAGCGGAACAGGCCGACCCCCTCCGCACCCTCCGCGCCCGGCACCCGCACATTCGCCGCCAGCGCGTACGTGGCACCGGTGGAGACATCGGTCCTGACCGGGAAGCCGCCCCCGGCCAGCGCGTCCGCCGCGTTGCGCACGTTCGTCGCCCCGTACGCCGTGCCGTCGTCGTTCACGGACGCCAGGGCCAGCGACCTCGACCCGTCGGTGTCCTCGAAGCAGTAGCCCTTCTTGGTGTCCAGGTCGAAGGCGAGGTTCCCGGCCACCAGATAGCTGCCCGACGGAGAGAGCACCGCCTGCGGGTACTGACCCGGTTCGACCGCCGGCTTGTGGCACTGCACGGAGACCAGCGGCTTGCCCGTCTCCGTGTCGTGCACCGTCCACAGCTCATGGGTCCGGGCACGCTTCGCGCCCTTGGCGAGCTGCCACTTCGCCAGCACCACCCCGCGGGCCACCGACGTCGGCACGCCGCTGCGCCGGTCGGCGCCCTTGGGTGCCGCGTTCCGGCTGAACCAGCCGCCCGGCACCCAGAACTCCCGCGCCCCGCTCACCAGCAGGCCCTTCGAGGTCAGCCCGCGCACCTCCGTGAGCTTGCGGCAGGACGTGCAGTCCTTCGGGTACTTCAGCTTGGCGGCCGTGGCCCTGGTGACCCTGCCGGTCCCCGGATCCACCACCACGCTGTTCGTCCGGCCGTCGCCGATCAGGATGCCGGGACCCGTGACGTTGACGGTCGGCACCGAAGTCCACGGCACCTCCACGCGCCGCCGGGCACCGTCCTCCACCGCGTACGCGTCCAGGGAGACGATCCTGTCGGCCGGGTCCGGAGCGTCCTCGCCCACCTTCCCGTACGACCAGGTCACGAAGTACTCCTGGTCGTCCGCGGTGACCGTGAGCAGATGGGGGAAGTGCTTCCCCGCCGGCGGCCGCCAGTTCTGCCCGCTCCAGCCGGCCCGCCCGGTCTCGGACTCGATGGTCCGCAGCCGGTACTGCCCCTCGCCCGTCCGCACCAGATACGCCAGGCGTCCCGTGGTCCGGGAGAGGGCGTAGTCGGGCGAGGTGCCGATGAGCTCCCAGCCGCGCTGCGTCGTGAACGAGGGAGGAACGGTCAGCTGTGTCGCCGGTCCCTTGCTCGTGCTCACCGGCTTCCTGGGCTTCTTGTCGCTCCTGCTGCCGCTGGGGCTGCCACCACCGCAGGTGGTCAGCACAAGCAGCAGAGCCAGGACCAGCACTCCGCCCAGCAGAGTCAGGCGCACGATCCGCTGCCGCATGGTCCCTCCGATGAGCCTTGTCCGACCTGGCGCCGGTCAGCGTAGCAACTCCGCCTCGCACCTTTGCAGTTCTGCTCCATAGCTGTGGAATCCCGGCTTCACCGTGGTGCTCCGCAGCAGTGGTTTCCCGGCCCTGTGCGGCGGTCCGGCCCGCCCGCGTCCGCCTACAATTCCTCGGTGAACGTCACCCTCCCCACCACGGAAGCCCTGCGTGCGGCCCTGGCCGCACTCCTCGACGGGCTGCCGCCCAAGCAGGCAGCCCAGTCGGTCGACCGGCTCATCGCCCACTACCGGGGGACCATTCCCACCGACGCCCCGGTCCTGCGCGACCGCTCGGACGTCGCCGCGTACGCCGCGTACCGGATGCCGGCGACCTTCGAGGCCGTACGTTCCGCCCTCGCCGCGCTGCGCGAGGCCGCCCCGGACTGGGCGCCCACCACACACACCGACGTCGGCGGCGGCACCGGAGCGGCGAGCTGGGCGGTCGCCGGTGCCTGGGAGGGGCACCGGAGCACCGTCCTGGACTGGGCCGAACCCGCGCTCACCCTGGGCCGCGAACTGGCCGGGGCCTGCGGCATCCCGGCGCTGCGCGCCGCCGAGTGGCGGCGGGCCCGGATCGGCGAGGACATGGAACTCGCCGCCACGGACCTGGTGACCGTCTCCTACGTACTGAACGAGCTGACGCCGCAGGCCCGCACCGCGCTCGTCGACGCCGCGGCCCGGGCGGCGCAGGCCGTCGTGGTGGTCGAGGCCGGCACCCCCGACGGCTACGCCCGCATCATCGAGGCCCGGGACCGGCTGACCGCCGCCGGGCTCACCGTCGCCGCACCCTGCCCGCACAGCGACGCCTGCCCCATCGAGCCGGGCACGGACTGGTGCCACTTCTCGGCCCGGGTCAGCCGCTCCTCCCTCCACCGGAAGGTGAAGGGCGGCTCGCTGCCGTACGAGGACGAGAAGTTCAGCTACGTCGTGGCCACCCGCTTCACCCCGCGGCCCGTGGGCGCCCGGGTCACGCGCAGGCCGCAGATCCGCAAGGGGCAGGTGCTGCTGGAGCTCTGCACCCGCGACGAGGCCCTGCAGCGGGCCACCGTCACGAAGCGGCACGGCGAGCTGTACCGTGCCGCCCGCGACATCGACTGGGGCGATGCCTGGCCGCCCCCGCAGGACAGCCCGCAGGATTCCTAGGGCCGCAGCTCCTGGGTGCAGCACTTCACGCTGCCGCCGCCCTTGAGCAGCTCGCTCAGGTCCATCGGCACCGGTTCGAAACCGCGCTCCCGCAGCGGGTCGAACAGCCCCGAGGCGGCCTGCGGCAGCAGGACGTTGCGACCGTCGCTCACCGCGTTCAGCCCGAGCGCGGCGGCGTCCGCCTCGGCGGCGATCAGCGCACCGGGGAAGAGCCGGGCCAGTACCGCGCGGCTGCCCGGCGAGAAGGCGGCCGGGTAGTACATGATCTCGTCGGCCGCGTCGTCGAGCACGCTCAGCGCCGTATCCAGGTGGTAGTAGCGCGGATCGACCAGATCAAGGCCGATCACCGGGCGGCCGAAGAACTCCTGCGCCTCGTCGTGGGAGAGCGGACTGGACCGGAAGCCGCGCCCGGCCAGGATGTACGAGGAGGTCACGGCGAAGTCGCCCTCCCCCTCGTTGACGTGCGCGGGCTCGTGGATCTGCGTGAAGCCGTGGGCGCCGAACCACTCGCGGTGGGCGGCGGCCTCCTCGAACCGCTCCTGGTACGCGAACCGGGCGCCCAGCACCCGGCCGTCGATGACGGTGGCCCCGTTCGCGGCGAAGACCATGTCGGGGAGCCCGGGGCGGGGCGCCAGCAGGTCGACGGTGTGGCCGAGGGCGCGGTAGCGGTCGCGCAGGTCCTCCCACTGGGTCTGCGCCAGCGGGAGGTCGACGGGCTTGGTGGGGTCCATCCAGGGATTGATGGAATACGTCACCCTGAAGTGCGCCGGGGCGCACATCAGGTAGCGGCGGGGTGTGGCTTCACGAGGCAATGAGGGCTCCTCACGAATCGTCGCGGCGGCATTGGTGGCCGCTGCGGCCGGTGCGTCGCACGGGTGTGTGCGTGAGCCCATGGTGCGCCGTCCGCAGCCGCGGCGCAGTGAACCGATCGGGTGGTTGTGGCCGGGTGGTGCGCCGGTGCGTGTCCGCGGCCTCACCCGGGCTGTCGTCGACGCCCTCCAGGACCCTCGATGCGTGGACATACATCCGTCATTTCGCTACAAAGGATGTGATAGCGCTCACCTCATGGCATCGGCCGTCGTACCCCGCTTCCGGACTCTGGCCACCCGGGGCGCAGGATGGTGGGACCATGGGCAGGGGCAACGCTGAGGTAAGGGGATAGATGGGCGCCGATTTCAGCCGTGACCGCGGCTCGGAGAGCAGGTTTTCCCAATGGCTGCGGCGACGACCCAAACCGCAGCAGAGCGAGGTCGACGACACCGCACGGGAGGCGCTGCTCCTGGCTGTCGCCGAGGCCGGAATGCCGATCGCGCCCGCCGCCCACCCGGTCGGCTACCGATGTTCGTGCGAACGCATGGGCTGCCCCACCCCCGCCAGGCACCCGATCTCCTTCGCCTGGCAGACGCAGTCCACCACCGACCGGGCCCAGATCGAGCGATGGGCCCGCAGTCAGCCGCAGGCCAACTTCATCACGGCGACCGGCATGATCCACGACGTGCTCGACGTCCCGCTCTCGGCGGGCACGCAGGCACTGGAGCGGCTGCTCGCCGCCGGCATCGAGGTGGGCCCGGTGGCCCGCTCCGGCGACGACCGGATGCTCTTCTTCACCGCGACGCGCGGGACGCCCGAGGACGAGGACGAGTGGTGGCCGTGCGAGCTGGACTGCCACCCCGAGACCATGGACGAGCACCCCGGGCTGCGGTGGCACTGCCGCGGCAGCTATGTGCTGCTGCCGCCGGCCAGGCTCCCCGGTGAGCTGGACGTCCGATGGGTGCGAGGGCCGGAGAATCCGCTTCCGGACCCGCTGACGCTGCTGGAGACGCTGACGGACGCGTGCGCGCGGTTCGTGGGCTCCGCCGAGCAGAGCGACGTCGACCACGAGTCGGTGGCCTGGCCGCTGAGCCGGTAGACGAGGGCCGGGCGGGAACGAGGGGAAACCCGGCCGCCCGGTGACCGTCCTCGATGCCGGCCGCCCGCTGCCGGCTGCCCCGGTGACCGTCCGCTCCCGGCCGTACGGCAGGGCCGTACGGGCCGTAGGGCGCCTACGAACCCTTCGCCGCTGTCAGCCCCGGCAGCCGGTTCAGCACGATCACCTTGCCCGCACCGGCGCCCTTCTTCGGCACGTACGCCAGCTGGCTGGAGACCCGCTCCTTGGTGAGCGTGCTCTGCACCTCACCGGTCAGCAGCGCCTCGACATCGGGGTCGACCGTCGGGCGCAGCCCCTCGGCCGCCGTCTGCCGTTCGAAGTGCTTGCTGCTGAAGAAGACCAGCGCCCCGCCGTCGTCCGTCGCCAGGGCGAGCGGTGCGAACGCGCCGCTGTTCAGCGGCTGGTCGACGTACTGGTACGAGAACCCCGCCCGCCGGGTGTTCAGACGCGCGTCGCGCCAGACCGAGGTCGCCGAACCGGGTGCGAACGCGTCGGGCGTGCCCTTTTGCAGGTAACCCGTGTACTGCGTGCCCAAGTCCTCGGGAGCCAGCGCCAGTTCGGTGCTGTCCGCCGCCACCGGCTCGGCCCGGCCGTCGCCGTCCTTCGCGAAGCCGGGCAGCTGGTCCGGGGTGACGACCGACAGATAGGCGGCCTTCCACCCCGCGCCGGGACCGGACTTGACGAACGCGAGCAGCCAGCGGGTGTCCTGCTTCCCGCTGTCCTGATCGCGGTTGGAGTCCGTGTCCGCGAGGAACCACCGCGGCCAGCCGGCCTTCTTCGGGATGACGTAGGAGGCGTCGGTCAGTTCCAGCGGCTGATGGTTCGTGTTGCCGTCCGGATCGATCTTCTGCCGGGCCTTCAGACCCGCTTGGTTGATCGCACCGAGCGAACCCGTCACCCGGTCCGCGTCCAGCGCCGGATCGTAGGCCTTGTCCGCCGCGTTGTACGCGGTGGTGAAGGCCTTCAGGGCCTGCGCGGCCTCAGACCTCGTCGCCGCCGGCACGACTTCCAGCTCGCCGTGCACCGTCACGCACCCGCTCGCCGTCATGCTCAGCACCGTCGCTGCCGCGAGTCCCGTCGCCAGCCGAATCGGCCTCAGGCTTCTCATCCGTTGCTTTCTGCACCTTCTGATCCGTCGCCCCCACTGACCGTCCGAACCCTACCGGGGAGAGGAACAGCGCGAGGGTGGGGATCAGATACAGCGCCCACACCGTGATCTGGAGAACGGTCGGGTCGGGCTGGAAGTTGAACGTCCCCTTCAGCAGCGTGCCGTACCAGCTGTCCGGCGGAATCGTGGTGCTGATGTCGAACGCCCGGTTCTGCAGCCCGCCGAGGAACTCCGCCTCCTGCAAGTCGTGCACGCCGTACGCGAGCACGCCCGCCGCGACGACCACCAGCATGCCGCCGGTCCAGGTGAAGAACTTTGCCAGGTTGATCTTCAGCGCACCGCGGTAGAACAGCCAGCCCAGCACGACGGCCGTGGCGATGCCCAGCACCGCGCCGATCATCGGATGCCAGCCGTCGTCCGCCGCGTGCACCGCACGCCACACGAACAGCGAGGTCTCCAGGCCCTCCCGGCCGACCGCGAGGAGCGCGGTGGCGACCAGTGCGCCGGTGCCCATCGCGAGCGCCGCGTCGAGCTTGCCGTGCAGCTCCGTCTTGAGGTGCCGCGCGGTGCGCCGCATCCAGAAGACCATCCAGGTGACCAGGCCGACCGAGACGATCGACAGCGAACCGCCGAGCGCCTCCTGGGCCTTGAACGTCATCTCCTGCGAACCGAATTCGAGCCCGGCGCCGAACGCCAGGCTGACGACGATCGCGACGCCGACGCCGGCCCAGATGGGCAGCAGTCTGCTCCGGTTGCCCGTCTTCACCAGATAGGCGATGAGGATGCAGACGACCAGGCTGGCTTCGAGGCCTTCGCGCAGGCCGATCAGGAAGTTACTGAACACGTCCCGGTTTCCCTTCCGTTACGAGAACAGCGTCCGGCCCCACCAGTCGTCCTTGTCGCGGACGCCCGGCGGGACGGCGAAGTGCGCCGAACCCACGTGCTGGATGTATTCGTTGAGTGCGTCGTGTGCCGCGAGCCGCCGTTGCAGGGGGACGAACGCCTTGCGGGTGTCGCGCTGGTAGGCGAGGAAGAACAGCCCGGCGTCGAGCCGGCCCAGCCCGTCCGTGCCGTCGGTGAAGGAGTAGCCGCGGCGCAGGATCGTCGCCCCGTCGTTGGTGTCCGGGTGCGCGAGGCGCACATGGGCCGTCGGCAGCATCGCCTTCAGGAACGGCTCGTCGCGCTCCTTCGCCTTCCCGACCGGTGCGCCCTCGCCCTTGTCGCGGCCGAAGACGTCCTCCTGCTCCTGGAGCGGGGCGCGGTCCCAGGTCTCGATGTGCATCCGGATGCGCCGGGCCACCAGGTAGGAACCCCCGGTCATCCAGTCCGCCCGGTCCTTCGCGCCGACCCAGACATGCTTGTCCAGGGCGGCGGCGTCGGTGCCGGAGATGTTCCGGGTGCCGTCCTTGAAGCCCATCATGTTGCGCGGGGTCTGCGCGTCGGGCGTCGTCGAGGACGTCTTGCCGAAGCCCAGCTGCGACCAGCGGATCGCGGTGCGGCCCATGCCGATCCTGGCGAGGTTGCGGATGGCGTGCACCGCGACCTGCGGGTCGTCCGCACAGGCCTGTACGCACAGGTCGCCGCCGCTGCGGGCCCGGTCGAGGTTGTCGCCGGGGAACTTCGGCAGATCGACGAGCGCCTCGGGGCGCCGGTCCTCCAGGCCGAAGCGGCCCTTCGCGAACAGGGAGGGGCCGAAGCCGATCGTCAGCGTCAGCCGGGACGGCTTGAGCCCCAGCGCCTCACCGGTGTCGTCCGGCGGGGCCTCGGCCAGGCCTCCGTAGGCGCCGTCGCCGACCGCGTGACCGGCCGTCATCCGCTCGGCGGCCCGGGTCCACTCCTTGAGCAGCGCGACCAGTTCGGCCCGGTCCTTCGTCGTCACGTCGAACGCGGCGAAGTGCAGCCGGTCCTGGACGGCGGTGGCGATTCCGGCCTGGTGCGCACCGTGGAAGGGCACCGCGGCACCACTGTCCGCGGCCGCCACGGGGGTGTCCCCGGAGCCCGCCGCGGCGACGGCGCCACCGGCCGCCACGGCACCGAGCGCGAGCCCGGCGCCGCCCCAGCCGAGCAGCGCCCGCCGCGACGGGGCGCCGCCGGAGGTCTCGGCGGCCGGCCCGGCGACGGCCTCGTCCGCGGGTGTCTGCGGATTCTGCTCGGTCATGTCCGCAATCCTTTCCGGCCGGTTACTTCGTCACCGCGGCGGCGAGCTGCGAAAGGGGCTCGGCCAGCGCGTTGACCGCGTCCGACAGCTCCTTGCGGTCCGCCTTGCCGACCTTCTCGTACGAGGTGAACACGTAGGAGCTCTTGTCCGTGCGGTACTTGTCCAGGAGCGTGTTCAGCGCCGCGAACCGCTTGTCCAGGGTGGTGGTCAGCGCCGCGTCGTTCTTCGAGGCGATCGGCTTCAGCAGCTCGTAGGACTTCTCGGCGCCCTCGACGTTGCCCTTGAAGTCGACCAGGTCGGTGTGGCTGTAGCGCTCTTCCTCGCCGGTGACCTTGCCGGTCGCGACCTCGTCGAGGAGTTCCTTGGCGCCGTTGGCCATCGAGGTCGGGGTGATGTCCGCCGTGCCGACCCGCTTCTGCCAGTCGAGCAGGTCCTTGTAGAGGATCGGCGCGAGGGCCTTCTCCTCGGCGCCCAGCTTCTTGTCCTGCCACAGCGCCTTCTCCAGGCGGTGCCAGCCGGTCCACTTCTGGCCGTCCTCCAGGCCGTCCGCACGGACGTCGACCTTCGGGTCGATGTCACCGAAGGACTCGGCGACCGGCTCGGTGCGCTCCCAGCCGATACGGGAGTCGGCGTACGCCTTCTTCGCGGCGGCGAGGTCACCGGCGGCGACGGCGTCCGTGAAGACCTTGACCTTCGGCAGCGTCTCGTCGGCCTGCGCCTGGACATAGGTGCGGTAGGCGGCGACGGCCTTGTCCATCTCGGGGCTGCGCTTGGCCGCCTTGCCGCCGCTGACCTCGATCTTCTGACGGATGCCGTGGCCCTTCATGCCGGGCTTGCAGGCGATCTCGTACGAACCGGCCTTGATCTCGGCGGTGATGGTGGCCTTGGTGCCCGGACCGATGTTCTCGCGCTCGGCGACGATGCGGTCGTCCGGGAACAGGACGTAGACCTCGGTGACCTTGGAACCCTTGTTCTGCACGGCCAGTTCGATGTGCCCGGCCGGCAGCTCCTTCTTCGACACGTCACAGGAGTCGTCCTTGGCGACGACCTGGACGGCGCCCTCGCCCTTGCCGTCGCTCTTCTCGGCGCAGCCCGTGACGGCGGTCAGAGCGGCCACGGTGGCGGCAGCGGTGACGACGGAGAAACGAACGGCTCGCATACGGGCTCCACATGAGGATGAAGGAGAAGGAACGAACGGCCGGACAAAGCCGGGTGAGGCGGACCTAACTTAACCGAGGCTTACCTGACTGATACCCCACCTTGCAGTGATTCAGCTCTCACTGTGTGCTCACGGGAACAGAGGGATCACGTTTGACCCATGGGCGACCCGGAAAAAGGTAAAGCGATGGTCAAGGGGTCCTTTCGGGGACGACGAGCGGCACCCCCGTCCGCGGATGCGGGAACACCTCGACCGGCTGCCGGTAGACGTCGCTGAGCGCCGCACTCGTGAACACCCCGGCCGGCGGGCCCGCCACCGCGATCCGTCCGCCGTGCAGCACCGCGGCCCGGTCCGCGTACGCGGCCGCGAGCCCCAGATCGTGCAGCACGACGACGACCGCGTCACCGGCGGCGGCCCGCTCCCGGCAGATCCGCAGCACCAGTTCCTGATGGCGCAGATCGAGCGCGGCGGTCGGCTCGTCCAGCAGCAGCAGCGGGGCGCGCTGAGCCAGCACCCGGGCCAGCGCGACCCGGGCCTTCTCGCCGCCGGACAGTGCGGAGAAGGGGCGGGCGGCGAACTCCGTGACCTCGGTGGCCGCCATCGCCGCGCGTACCGCCGGATCGTCCTCGTCCTCCCGGTCCGTCCCGGCCCAGGGCGCCCGCCCCATCCGTACGACGTCCTGGACCGGGAACGGGAAGGAGAGCGCGGCGGACTGCGGAAGCACGGCCCGGCGCAGCGCCAGTTCGGGCGCGGACCAGTCGGTGACCGGGCGCCCGTCGATCCGTACCGCACCGCTGTCGGCGGGCAGATCGGCGGCCAGCGCGGCCAGCAGGGTGGACTTGCCGGCCCCGTTCGGGCCGACGAGCGCCAGCACCTCGCCCGCGCGGGCCGTCAGGTCGATGGAGTCCAGGACCTGCCGCCCGCCGAGGCGGATCCGCAGTGCGCACGCCTCGGCGACCGGGTCGCCGGGGGAGACGGGCACGGGCAGCTGCCGGCCCCGTGCCGCGAAGAGGTTCCGCAGCGTCCTCATGCCCAACCACCTTGCTTGCGACGGGTCCTGCGCAGCAGCCAGAAGAAGAACGGGCTGCCGAAGAGCGCGGTCAGCACACCGAGCGGGAGCTCGGCGGGATCGGCGACGGTACGGGCCGCGAGATCGCCCGCGACGAGCACCAGGGCGCCGCCGAGCGCACTGCCGGGGACGAGGAAGCGGTGCCCGGGTCCGTTGGCCATGCGCAGCAGATGCGGCACCAGCAGCCCCACGAACGAGATGATCCCGGCGACCGCCACCGCGGCGGCGGTCAGCAGCGCCACGACGAGCACCAGCACGATGCGCAGCCGCTCGACGTCGACGCCGAGGTGCCGGGCGGGCCGCTCGCCGAGCGCGAGCAGGTCCAGCTTCCGTGCGTAGAACGGCGCGAGGACGAGCCCGAGCACCGCGCACGGCAGCACGGCCAGCACCTTGGGCCAGGTGGCCTGGGCCAGTGAACCGAGCTGCCAGAACGTGATCTGGGTGATCTGCGCGTTGTCGGCGAAGAAGATGAACAGACCGATGAGCGCACCCGCGAAGGCGTTGACGGCGATGCCGGTGAGGATCAGCGTCACCACCTCCGTCCGGCCCCCCGACCGCGACAGCGCGTACACCAGCAGGACTGTCAGCAGTCCGGCGGCGAACGCGCAGACGGTGATGGTCCAGTTGCCGAAGAAGCTCAGACCCAGCGCGATCGAGGCGACCGCGCCGACCGCCGCCCCCGCGGAGATCCCGATGACGCCCGGCTCGGCGAGCGGATTGCCGAACACCCCCTGCATCAGGGCGCCCGCGCAGCCGAGCGAGGCACCGACCAGCAGCGCGAGGACGACCCTCGGCAGCCGTACGTTCCACAGGACGCTCTCGCCGACCCGGTCCAGGGCGTGTCCGCCCAGCCCGATCCGGTGCTGCACGGAGGCGAGGACGTCGCCCAGCGGAATGCTGTACGCGCCGAGCCCGGCGGACAGCAGACAGCAGACGACCAGGGCGGCGAGCAGTCCGGCGGTCAGGGTGACGGCCGTCGAGCGCCCGGCCCGGGGCGGCGCCTGGGCCTGCCCGGCGTCCGCCTGCCCGGTGCGCGCTTCGTACGTGGAGGTCACTTGGCCGCACCGCCCTCGGAGTGGAGCTGGGCCACCAGCTCACTCAGCACGCGGTCCGTGCGCGGCCCGTAGTTCAGCAGGACCCCGTCGTCGATGGAGACGATCCGCCGGTCCATGCCGGCCGGGGTCTCGGCGATGCCCGGGATCTTGACCAGTCCGTCGATACCGCCGACCGAGTCGAGCCCCTTCGCCATCACGAGGATCGCGTCGGGGGCCGCCTTGGCCAGGGCCTCGCTGGTGATGGCGGTGAAGTCCTTCGTCAGCCCGGAGGCCTTGCCGGCGTCTACGGCACCCGCCGCCTCGAGCAGCGAACTCGCGCCGGACTCCCGGCCGCCCAGCAGATAGACGGACGCGGAGCCGCGCAGATAGAGGAAGGCGACCCGCGGCTTCCTCGCCCCGTCGGCCGGTGCGGGAACGGACGTGCGCACGGCGTCGATGCGGTCCCGGGTGCGCTGGTTGAGCTCGTCACCGGCCTTCGGTACGCCGAGGGCGGCGGCCACCGCGTCGATCCGGCGGCCGACGTCGGCGAGTTCCTTGGCCGGCTCGACGACCACGAGCGGAATCCCGGCGTCCCGGATCTGGCCGATGGCCTCGGCCGGCCCGGTCGTGGTCTCGGCGAGCACGACGGTGGGCCGCAGCGACAGCACGCTCTCCGCCGACACGTCATGGGCCCGGGTCACCACGGGGAGCTTCTCGGCCTGTTCGAACGTGGCGGTGATGTCGCGGGCCACGACCTGCTTGCCGAGGCCGAGGGTGAAGACGATCTCGTTCAGGCCGCCGGTCAGCGGCACGATCCGGTCCGCCGAGGTGATGGTGGTCCGCTCGCCGTCCGCCGACTTCACGGTGACCGGCAACCGCGGTGCGGGCGCCGGGGTCAGCGGCTCGATCCGGTCGGCGTCCGCGGCCGGCGCGGCCCCGGCGCCCGCCGCCTTCGCCGCGGGAGCCCCCGTGCCCCCGCAGCCGGCCAGCACCAGAGCCGTCGCCAGGGCCAGGGCGGCCGTCAGGACGCCGTTGCGTCCGCGCCCTGGCCGCCCGGAGTCCCGGCCCGGTGGGGCGAAGTCCTGGGAGAAGCGCACTGGGGCACCGTCCTGTCGTTCTGCGGCTCGTTCTGCAGTGCTTGCTGCAGGGAGCAGTTGGGAGGGATCTGCGAGGAATGTGACGGAAGGGGGTACCGGCACAGGATGTACATACCTTAGGTTAGCCTTACCTCAGCTTCTAGACCTCGGAGGGGTCCCATGCCACCGTTCAGACCTGCCCGCGCGCTCGTCGTCGCGCTTCTCGCGGTACTGCTGGGAGCCCTGCTCCCGGCCACCGCCGCGCAAGCGGCGAACCGCACGGTGCAGGGCGGGCGGCTGGACTGGGGCATCAAGTCCTCGTTCCAGAGCTACGTCACCGGTCCCATCGCGCAGGGCGGTTGGGGCCTGACGGGCGGCGCCGCCACGGTCGGCGGCAGCCAGTTCCGCTTCCACTCAGCCACCGGTTCCTACGACCCGGCGAACGGCTCCTTCCGGGCCGGCTTCTCGGGCGGTGTGCGCTTCACCGGCCACAAGAAGTCCGACGGCTCCTACGAGCTCGACCTCGCCATCAGCCGCCCCACCGTCCGCATCCAGGGCGGCAGCGGCACGGTGTACGCGGACATGGTCAGCAAGGACCGGGGGACCGGCCGCGTCACCTCGGCCGCCCAGGTCCCGCTGGCCACCCTCGGCCTCTCCGGGATCGACATGAGGGGCGGATCCACCCCCATAGCCCTCAACAACGTCCCGGCGACGCTGACTTCGCAGGGCGCCAAGGCCTTCGCCGGCTACTACACGGCCGGCGCGCCGCTGGACCCGGTCAGCCTCTCCGTGGACACCTCGGCCCCCGCCGGCAAGCCCGCCGCGTCCGGGACCCCCGAGAAGCCGAAGAGCGGCGTGAAGCCGAAGACCACGGAAGGCCGCTTCGAGGACGCGGCCGTCGACTGGGGCGTGCGCCGCACCTTCCGTGAGTACGTCACCGGCTCGATCGGCCAGGGGAAGTGGACCCTGGCCGGGGGCGCCGAGGACGGCGGTGCGCTGTTCCGCTTCCCGAAGGGCACGGGCACGTACGACCCGAAGAAGCAGACCCTGACGGCGGAGTTCGAAGGCAGTGTCCGCTTCACGGGCGCCCATGGCCTCGATCTGATGCTCTCCCGGTTCTCGGTGGGCCTGAAGGCGGGCAAGGGCACGCTCGGCGCCGACGTCCGCAGCGAGGGCGACACCCGCAAGGCCGTACCGCTGATCACCTTCACCGCCAAGGACTTCGCCCCCGAGGACGGCCTCGCGGTCCTCACGGAGGCCCCCGCCACCCTGACCGCCGACGGCGCGAAGGCCTTCGGCTCCCTCTACAAGGCGGGCACCGCGATGGACCCGGTCTCGCTCGCCGTGGCCGTCGACGCCGATGCGAAGCTGCCCGCGCTTCCCGACCTGGGCAGCGAGGCCGCACCCTCGGCGCAGCCGTCGGACGCCCCTGCGGCGAAGCCCGCCGCGGCGACGGCGTCCGTTGCGGGCGAGGGCTCACGCACCGGGCTGTACCTCGCCGTCGGCGGCGCCGGTGTGCTCGCCGTGGCCGCGGCCGCCGTGCTGTTCCTCGTACGCCGCAACCGGTCCACGCCGGACACCCCCGCCTGACCCGGCACGCCTTCTCTCGCCCTCCTGACCCCCGCACGCCTTCTCCCCCCCCCCTCACACTCCCGAGAAATCCCCCACGCCACCCCCGCTGTTTTCTGTTCATCCATGAGGAGACCCCCGACCATGGCAGTCACCCGCCGTCCCATAGCTCTCGCCGCAGCCGTCGCCACCGCTGCCGCACTCGGCGCCGCCTTCGCTCTTCCGGCCCTCGCGGCCGACGGGTCCACGCAGGACAGTGCCGCCGCGGCCGCCCCGGCGATGGAGCTGAAGGACGGCACGCTGGACTGGGGCTTCAAGGAGTCCTTCCGCAAGTACATCGGCGCCGCCGGAAAGATCACGGTCAAGGACGGTGCCACCCAGGCGGCGGGCAACGGTGTGTTCACCTTTGTCAACGGCAAGGGCACGTACGACATGACCACACACGGCACCGACACCGCCTTCGAGGGCGGCGTCAACTTCTGGGCGCACGGCGGCGTCCTGGACATCACGCTCTCGGACGTCAAGCTCTCCACGGCCGGCACCGGCGGCGCGATCACCGCCGACGTGGCGACCCCGCAGGGCACCGCGAACGACGTGGCGGTCGCCGCCCTCGACCTGTCGGCCGTCCGGCCGGGTCAGGGCGCGGGCGGGGCGATGGTCTTCAAGGACATCCCGGCGAAGCTGACGAAGGCGGGCTCCGAGGCCTTCAACGGCCAGTACCAGGAGGGTGAGGCGCTCGACCCCGCCACACTCACGGTGAAGGCGGTCGCGGCCCCGACCGGGAAGCCGACCGATCCGGCCGAGCCGACCGGGAAGCCGACGGAGAAGCCGACCGACCCGGCCGAGCCGACGGACAAGCCGACCGTGAAGCCGACCGGGCCCACCACGCAGCCGACGGAGCCGGCGCCGAAGCCCTCCCCGAGCACCACGGCCACCGGTGAGCCGGCCGCCGACCCGGGTGCGATCGCCGACGGCACTCTGGACTGGGGCGTCAAGGCCTCCTTCCGTTCGTACGTCACGGGCCCCATCGCCCACGGCAAGGTCGAGACCACCGCCGGCGCCACCGCGTCCGGCAACGGGTACCGCTTCCCCGACGCCACCGGCCACTTCGACGCCGACCGGCAGACCCTGAACGCCGTGTTCGACGGCAAGGTCCGCTTCCTCGGCCACGAGGAGGACGGCGCGTACACCCTCGACCTGTCCCTGACCGACCTGGAAATCCAGGCGGAGGGGACCAAGGGCAAGCTCATCGCCGACGTGTCCGTGAAGGACCGTGAGACGAAGAAGGTCGCCACCTACACCGGTCTGGCCGTGGCCGACCTCAAGCTGCCCGCGGGCGGACTCACGGTGAAGAACGGTGTGGTGACCCTCTCCGCCGTTCCGGCGGCCCTGACCGCCGACGGCACCAAGGCCTTCGGCGGGATGTACCCGGCGGGCGAGCAGCTCGACGCGCTGACCGTCGCGGTGGCCCTGGACAAGGACGCCGAACTCCCGTCCGCCGGCGGCTCGTCCACGGGCGGCTCGTCGGCCGGCGGTACGTCCACCACCGGCGGTTCGTCAACCGGCGGCACCGTGGGCGGCGGCGGCACGGTCGGCGGCTCGGGCGCCCTCGCCTCCACCGGCTCCGACCTCCCGTCCGGCGCGCTGTTCGCCGCCTCGGGCGTCATCGTGGCGGCCGGCGCCGCAGCGGTCGTCGTGGCCCGCCGTCGCCGTACCGTCTGATCCCCGGCACACCGCCCGGGTACCGGCCTCTCGCGGGGCGGGTGCCCGGGCGGGTGCTTGAATGCGCACGTGAATGACTACGACGTACCCGCCGGCATCGACGTACTGCGCGTGTTCTGCGGCCCCGACGGCCGGCACGGCAACGCGCTCGGGGTCGTACGCGAAGGGAGCGACCACCCCGACGAGGCGTCCCGGCAGGAGCTGGCCCGGCAACTCGGTTTCAGCGAGACCGTGTTCGTGGACGACCCCGAGCGCGGCCACCTGGACATCTACACCCCGGGTCTCCGGCTGCCGTTCGCCGGACATCCCGTGGTCGGCGCCGCGTGGCTGCTCGACCTGGAGATCCTGGAGCTCGGTGTGGGGGAGGTCTTCGCCCGCCAGGACGGGGAGTTCAGCTGGATCAGCGCCCGCCCCGAGTGGGCGCCGCCGCGCACGCTTCAGCAGTACGCATCGGTCGCCGAGGTCGACGCGCTGCCCGCCCCGCCGCCCGGTGAGGGCTGGCTCTACGCCTGGGCCTGGGAGGACGAGGCCGCGGGCCGGGTGCGGGCGCGGGCGTTCCCTCGGCGGGACGACGGCATCGCGGAGGACGAGGCGACGGGCGCGGCGGCGCTGCTGCTCAGCGCGCAACTGGGCCGCGCCCTGAACATCAGGCAGGGCCGCGGCTCCCAGATCCTCACGGCCCCGGCCCCGGACGGCACGGTGGAGATCGGCGGCCGCGTGCTGCTCGCAGCCCACAGCTGACCAAGCGGCAAAATCAAGCCCGCCGAGCGCAGAACCAAACCCGCAGCGGCAGATCAAGCCCGTCCGGCGATTGAGGACAGAACGAAGCGGCGGATCAAGCCCGCCGAGCGCGGAACCAGACCCGCAGCGGCAAGATCAAGCCCGTCCGGCGATTGAGGACAGAACGAAGCGGCGGAGCGGGCCGACCGGCAATCCCGGTCACCCCGCCGCTGCCGGCCGCCAAGGCCTACGCGCTGAGCGGGAACACCTCACCCAGCTCCCGGAACACCGCGGTGTTCAGCGCGAACGCGCGCTTGCACTCGTCCACGATGCGCTGCCTCTCCAGATCGTCCGCGTTCACCGCGTCCAGCAGCTCGCGGTAACCCCGCTTGAAGGACGCGGGGTTGGAGATCTCATCGAAGACGTAGAACCGCACCCCGTCCCCCTTGCGCGCGAAGCCCCACGTCTTCTCCGCCTTGTCGCGGATGATCTGGCCGCCCGACAGGTCACCGAGGTAGCGGGTGTAGTGGTGCGCTATGTATCCGGCGGGCCAGGTGCGGGCGCACTCCGCCACCCGTGCGGCGTACGCGGCCGTGGCCGGCAGCGGGACCAGGCCCTCGCGCCAGTCCGCACCCCGCAGATGGGCCAGATCGCGCTCCAGCTCGGCGGTGCGCATCAGCTCGGGCTGTATGAACGGCCCGGCGACCGGGTCGCCGGCCAGTGCCTGGGCGCCGTCCTCCAGTGCCTGGTACACGAACCACAGCTGCTCGGTGTAGCGCGTGTACGCGTCCACGCCGAGCCGCCCGCCGAGCAGGTCGCTCATGAAGGTCGAGGTCTCCGCCTCGGTGTGCTGCTCGTGCGACGCGGTGCGGATCAGTGTCGAGAAGGGCGTGGCGGTGACGGTTGCGTCCAAGGCGGGCCTCCGGGGACCGAGGGGGACGGGAAGTCCAGAAAGAGACGGAAATATCGGCCCGCCCGGGCTGTTCGCCGGAGCGCCTGCCGATGTGTCGATCTTCCTACTTAGGTTTACCTAAGTCAACTCCTTCCCGACGCCTTGTCGGTAAAAGGCGGCCCGGCTCCGCGCCGGACGGCGGGGAGGAAACGAGAAACGGCCGCCCGGAAGGGGCGGCCGTTGAGCGGTGAGGTGCGGAAGGGTTACGGGAGCGTGAGGATGTCGGCGCCCGTCTCCGTCACCACCAGCGTGTGCTCGAACTGTGCGGTGCGCTTGCGGTCCTTCGTCACCACGGTCCAGCCGTCGTCCCACATGTCGTAGTCGTGGGACCCGAGCGTCAGCATCGGCTCGATGGTGAACGTCATGCCGGGCTGCATCACGGTGGTGGCGTGCGGGCTGTCGTAGTGCGGAATGATCAGCCCGGAGTGGAACGAGGAATTGATCCCGTGCCCCGTGAAGTCCCGCACCACCCCGTACCCGAAACGCTTCGCGTACGACTCGATGACCCGGCCGATCACATTGACCTGGCGGCCCGGACGTACCGCCTTGATCGCCCGCCTCAGCGACTCCTCGGTGCGCTCCACGAGCAGCCGCGACTCCTCGTCCACGTCACCGCAGAGGTAGGTGGCGTTGTTGTCGCCGTGCACCCCGTTGAGGTATGCGGTCACGTCGAGGTTCACGATGTCGCCGTCGCGCAGCACCGTGGAGTCCGGGATGCCGTGGCAGATCACTTCGTTGAGCGAGGTGCAGAGCGACTTGGGGAAGCCCCGGTAGCCCAGCGTCGACGGGTAGGCGCCGTGGTCGCACATGAACTCGTGGGCGACCCGGTCGAGTTCGTCCGTGGTGACACCCGGGGCGATGAGCTTCGCGGCCTCGCCCATCGCCTGCGCGGCGATACGTCCCGCGATGCGCATGCGCTCGACGGTGTCCGCGTCCTGGACCTCCGGGCCGCTGTACGGCGTCGGGGCGGGCTTGCCCACATACTCGGGGCGCCGGATGTTTCCGGGCACGGAACGAACGGGAGTGAGCTCCCCGGGTACAAGCAGCGACTGACCAGACATGCCAGCGAGTCTAACCAGCCTCTCTGGGGCAGCATGGCACCGAGGAAAGGAGCCGCTGATGGCCCTGTTCAAGAAGCGCACGGTCGGCAAGCCGGGCGAGTGGTTCTACTGCCTGGAGCACAAAAAGGTCGAGGAGGGCCCCGAGTGCCCGGCCAAGGACCGATTCGGCCCGTACACCTCCCGGCAGGAGGCACAGCACGCCATGGAGACCGCCCAGGAACGGAACCTGGAGTGGGAGAACGATCCCAAATGGCACGACCGCCCGGGGCCGGACCCGGATGAGAACGCGAACGGCTGAGGGCGGGGGCCCGGGGCCGTGCCCCGGGCTCAGCCCGTCGGCGCCGCCGCCCGCAGGGCCTCCTCGCTCCGCGCGCGCCTGCGCGAGGCGTCCTCGTCCGTCTCGGAGTCGTACGTGAGGAGCTTCGGCAGGGCGGCCGCCAGCAGCGCCACCGAGGCCACACAGGCCACGCCGCCGGTCCAGACCGCGGCACGTGTCCCCGTCCAGCCCGCCATACCGCCGGCCCGCACCTGGCCCAGCTGCGGGCCGACGCTGTACGAGAGCACCTCGATGCCCGCCAGCCGGCCCCGCAGCTCCTCGGGGATCGTCTGGTTCCAGATGGTCGACCTGCCGAGCCCGCTGAGCATGTCGCCCGCGCCGGCGACCGCCAGGCAGACCAGCACCAGCCACACGTTGCCGAACCAGCCGGCCGCCGCGATGGCCAGCCCCCAGACGGCCGCACCGAACACCACGAACAGGCCGTGCCGCCGCACCCGTGAGGTCCAGCCGCTGGTCAGCCCCAGCACCAGGGAGCCGACCGAGCCCGCCGCGTACATCAGCCCGAGCGACCACTCGGCGTCCAGATCGTCGCTGAGGAAGGGGAAGACCGCGTTCGGGAAGGCGAAGAACATCGCCGCCATGTCGATCGCGTACGTCCCGAGCAGCACCGGCCGGCTCCAGGCGTAGCGCGCCCCCTCCGCGATCCCGCGCAGCGACGGCTTCGTCCCCTTCTCCGCGGGCGGCGCGGGGGCGAGCCTGCGGCACAGCAGCACGGAGACGGCGAACGTGACCACGGTGACCGCGTACGCCGTGGCGTGCCCGGCATAGGCCACCACCACGCCCGCCAGCGCAGGGCCCATGATCGCTCCGGCCTGCCAGCGCAACGAGTTCAGTGCCGCCGCGGCGCCCAACTGGTCGTGCGGCACGATGCGGGCCATCAGCGAGTCCAGCGCGGGCCGCTGGAGCCCGGCGAGCGCGGAGACACCCCCGGCCACCACATAGAGCGGCCACAGCATCGGGTCCGGCAGGGCCGCGTTCACCAGGAGGACGAGCGCGAGCAGGCCGAGCCCCGCCTCGGTGGCCAGGATGACCTTGCGGCGGTCGGCCGAGTCGGCGAGGGCGCCGCCGTAGAGCCCGAACACGACCAGGGGCACCAGCTCGACCGCGCCCATCGCGCCGACGGCGAGCGGGGAACCGGTGAGGTCCTTGATCTGGAGGGGCAGCGCGATCAGCGCCATGAAGCTGCCGAAGTAGGTGACGAGCCCCTGCACCCACAGCAGCCTGAAGTCCGCCGAGGACCGCCAGGGCGAGAGGTCGGGCAGAAGGGCGGCCAGCCTGGCGGCGAAGGAGGGGCGAGAGGTCACGAGGAGACATGGTCCGGCGGGATACGTGCCCGGTGCAAACGCATTTCGCGCGGCGGGGGACCGGCCCCCGCAGGCGTCGTGGGCCACGCGGTCACCCCGGTCCTGTGCGCCTCGCCGCCGTCCCCGTCCGTCCGGACCCGGTCTCCCCTCACCATCGCGCGGGCGGCGGCGCGGTCAGCTGGTCGGCGAGCCGGGACAGCCGGTCCCGGAAGCGCCGCCGGCCACGCAGCACGGGCGCGCTGTTCTCCCCCGCAGCAGCGCTGACCAGGTGCTGGACCGTGTCCAGGTCCACGTCGTCGCCCACCACGGACAGCGCCTCATGGGCGAGCCCCCGGACCTCCGGATCACCGTTGTCCAGCGAGAGCACCGTCGCCCCGGCCCGGCGGGCGTCGTGGACCCGCTCCAGCAGGCCCTCGCCCGGCGGCTCCGGCACCACCACGAGCAGCGTCTCGCCCCGCCCCGCCGCCTCGATCCGGCCGAGCCCCACCGCCAGGTGTGCCGGGTCGCCCGGCTCCACCCGGTGGCGCACCAGCGTGGGCACCAGCTCGGGCAGCCCCGACCAGGTGGACTCGTCGACCAGGTGCGCCGCCAGGTGCCACGGCTCGTACACCTCGGTCCCCACCAGCAGCAGTCCGCCGCCGTGCGGGACGACCGACGAGCGGAGTGTCCCGGCGAACCTGCGGGTGGCCGCCGGCCACTGGGTCCCGGCCAGCACCTCACGCAACAGCGCCACACGTACGGCATCCATGGCCCGGCATCATGCACCACACCCCGGCCCCCGCACCGGCGAACGGCGGCGGAACCATCCGAACGAGCCCCGCCCCGCAGGCCGTCCCACTGGCCGGGGACGCAGGGTCCCGCCCCCGTACCTGGCAGTAGTGTCGGGGCCATGACTACGAATGACAGCGGCAGCGCGCCCAAGCCCCCCGCCAAGGACCCCTGGGACCTCCCCGACGTGTCCGGCCTGACCATCGGCGTGCTCGGCGGCACCGGCCCGCAGGGACGGGGACTCGCCTACCGGTTCGCCCGCGCCGGACAGGACGTGATCATCGGATCCCGCGCGGCCGACCGCGCACAGGCCGCCGCCGATGAGCTGGGCCACGGAGTGCGGGGCGCCGACAACGCCGCCTGCGCACGCGACAGCGACGTCGTGATCGTCGCCGTGCCGTGGGACGGGCACGCCAAGACCCTGGAGTCCCTGCGCGACGAGCTCGCCGGAAAGCTCGTCATCGACTGCGTCAACCCGCTCGGCTTCGACAAGAAGGGCGCCTACGCCCTGAAGCCCGAGGAGGGCAGCGCCGCCGAGCAGGCCGCCGTCCTGCTCCCGGAGTCCCGCGTCACCGCCGCCTTCCACCACCTCTCGGCGGTGCTGCTCCAGGACGAGGCGGTCGAGGAGATCGACACCGACGTGCTGGTACTGGGCGAGGTCCGCGCCGACACCGACATCGTCCAGGCACTGGCCGGCCGGATCCCCGGCATGCGCGGCATCTTCGCGGGCCGGCTGCGCAACGCCCACCAGGTCGAGTCGCTGGTCGCCAACCTGATCTCGGTCAACCGCCGCTACAAGGCACACGCGGGGCTGCGCACCACCGACGTGTGAGCCGGCACCGCACCCTGCTCCCGGCGCCCAGGGGCATGGGGGACACTGGACGGGACCGCGCATCACCCCCCGACAGGAGCCACCCCCATGCCCCGCCTCGCTCTCTACTCCCTCGTCGTCTGCGTCCTCGCCGTCGCCGCGGCCGTGATCTCCTTCACGCAGGGCAGCTGGCTCCTGGGAATCGTCTGGGTGCTGCTGGTCGGACTCTCGTCCAACATGTCCTGGTACTACCTGCGCCGGCAGCGCGCGGCCCAGAGCGCGTAGGGCGCCGGTCGCCCAGGGGCTTTCGTTGGGATCAGGCCGGGCCCCGCGAGCCCGGCATGATCCGAACGAGAGGTCCTAACCGTTCATCGCGCACACCGGATTCTGTGTCTGCCAGAACCGGTACGCGTCGAGACCGCAGTACGTCTCGAACTCGCTGACGCCCAGCGACCGCAGCAGCGCGTCGACCGCGTCGAAGAACACCGCGTTCACCTCCGGGATCCACAGCAGGGCGAAGACCGCGATCAGCCCGAACGGGGCGATCGGCTCCACCGCGCGGCGGACCCGGAGCGAGAGCCACGGCTCGATCACTCCGTAGCCGTCGAGCCCCGGCACCGGTACGGAGTTCAGGATCGCCGCCGTCACCTGGAGCAGCGCCAGGAAGCCCAGCGCGTAGCGGAAGGCCACCGGCACGCCGTCCAGCGCGTCCAGCCAGAACGGCGCGGTGCACACGAGCGCGAACAGGACATTGGTCAGGGGCCCCGCCGCCGAGATCAGGCTGTGCTTCCAGCGGCCGCGGATCCGGCCCCGCTCGATGAAGACCGCGCCACCCGGCAGCCCGATGCCGCCCATGATCACGAACAGCACGGGCAGCACGATGCTCAGCAGGGCATGGGTGTACTTCAGCGGGTTGAGGGTCAGGTATCCCTTGGCGCCGATGGAGATGTCGCCGCTGTGCAGCGCCGTGCGCGCGTGCGCGTACTCGTGGAGACAGAGCGAGACGATCCAGGCCGCGGTGACGAACAGGAACGTGGCGAAGCCGGGCTGCTCGGCGAAGTCGGTCCACACCGCCCAGCCGGACACCGCCGTCACGGCGGCGATGCCTAGGAACACCGGGCTGATCCGCCGGTCGCTGCGGGCTGTTGCGGTGGTCATCGGCGGGCTCCTGGTGGCTTCGGGAAGGGCGGGAGCGGGCGGGCGGCGAGCCCCGACCGTACAGGCGACACGGGGAAAACGTCTCGCATCCGGCCGGTGGTTCCGGAAAGGGTGGGGGCATGACGGGCGGGACGGCGAGCGGGACGACGAGCGGGACTGCGGGCGGGGCGGGCGGGGCGGGCGGGAACGGGCGGGCGGTTGTGCGCGGCCCGGGTCCCGTCACGGACAATGGGCGCGTGCGCTACGGCATCCTCGGTACGACCCAGGCACTTCGCGACGACGGCACGGCCGTCGCCATCGGCGGGGCGCGGCTGCGTGCCCTGCTCACGGTGCTCGCGCTGCACCCCGGCCGGACGGTGCAGGCCGCCGTACTCGTCGGCGAGGTGTGGGACGGTGACCCGCCCGCCGACGCCGGCGGCGCACTGCAGGCGCTCGTGGGCCGGCTCCGGCGGGCGCTCGGCCATGAGGCGGTCGCCTCGGCCGAGAGCGGCTACCGGCTGGCCGCCGAACGCGACGCCGTCGACCTGTACCGGTTCGAGCGGCTCGCGACCGAGGGGGCGCGGGCCCTGGCGGAGGGCGATCCGGCGAAGGCCCTGGGACTCCTGGACGACGCGCTCGCCCTCTGGCGGGGACCGGCCCTCGCCGACCTGCCCGACCGTCACGCCGTCGCGACGCGCTGGACGGCCCGACGCCTCGACGCCCGCCGGGCCAGGATCACCGCCGCGCTCGAACTCGGCCGGGCCGACGAGGTGCTGCCGGAACTGGCCGCCCTCTGCGGCGAGCACCCCCTCGACGAACCGCTCCAGGCGCTGCGGCTGCGGGCCCTGCGCGACGCCGGGCGCACCGCCCAGGCGCTGGCCGCCTACGACGAGGTGCGCACCCTGCTCGCCGACCGGCTCGGCACCGACCCGGGGCCCGAACTCGGCGCACTGCACACCGAACTGCTCCGTCAGGAACCGGCGCGGCCCGCCCCGCAGGCCGCCCCGCGAACGGCCCCCGCCGCTCCCGCACCGGCCGTCCGGCAGGGCAACCTCCGGGCCAGGCTCACCAGCTTCGTCGGGCGGGAGCGCGACATCGAGGCCCTGAGCGGCGACCTCTCCCGGGCGCGGCTGGTCACCCTGCTCGGGCCCGGCGGGGCGGGCAAGACCCGGCTCTCCCAGGAGGTCGCCGAGTCCGTCGACCCCGGGCAGTGGCCCGACGGCGTCTGGCTGGCCGAGCTCGCGCCCGTCGACGATCCCGAAGCGGTGCCGGAGGCGGTGCTCGGCGCACTCGGCGCCCGCGAGACCGTGCTGCGCGGGGCCGGTGCCGAGGAGCTCCGGGCCGCCGAACGCAGCTCCGGTGAACCGCTCGCCCGGCTCATCGAGCACTGTTCGCGGCGCCGCATGCTGCTCCTCCTGGACAACTGCGAGCATGTGATCGAGGCCGCCGCGTCGCTCGCCGACCAGCTGCTGGCCCGCTGCCCCGGGATCACCGTGCTCGCCACCAGCCGCGAACCCCTCGGCGTACCGGGCGAGTTCGTCCGGCCCGTCGAGCCGCTTCCCGACCCGATGGCGCTGCGCCTGCTGGCCGAGCGCGGCGCCGCCGCACTGCCCGGCTTCCGGGTCGACGCCGACGGGGCGACGGCGGCGGCCACCGCGGAGATCTGCCGCCGGCTGGACGGGCTGCCGCTCGCCATCGAGCTCGCCGCCGCCCGGCTGCGGATGCTCACCCCGCAGCAGATCGCCCACCGGCTGGATGACCGGTTCCGGCTGCTGACCAGCGGCAGCCGCACCGTGCTCCCGCGCCAGCAGACCCTGCGGGCCGTCGTCGACTGGTCCTGGGACCTGCTGGCCGAGGACGAACGCACCACCCTGCGCCGGCTCTCCGTCTTCGCCGGCGGCTGCACCCTCGACGCGGCCGAGGCGGTCTGCGCGTACGGGCCGGAGCAGGCGCACGAGGTCGCCGGGCTGCTCGGCTCACTCGTCGACAAGTCCCTGGTCGTGGCGGCACCGGCGGAGGACGGCGCGATGCGCTACCGCCTCCTGGAGACCGTCGGCGAGTACGCGGCGCAGCGGCTGGAGGAGTCGGGGGAGCGGGACGCCGTCGAGCGCCGGCACCTGGTGTTCTTCCGGGAGCTGGCCCGTACCACCGACCCCCTGCTCCGCGGTGCCGGGCAGCGCGCCGCCATCGAGCTCATCCAGCGCGAGTACGACAACCTGCGCACCGCGCTGCGGCACGCCGTCGCCGCCCGCGACGAGCAGGAGTCGCTGTGCATGGTGATCTCGCTCTCCTGGTACTGGCAGATACGCAATCTGCGCAGCGACGCCCTGCACTGGGCCGACGCCGCCGCGGCCCTGGGACCCGACCCGTTCGCCCCGCCGGTACGGCCCGCGCCCTCGATCCATGAACGCTGCACCGACGCGCCCCCGCCCATGGGGCCCGAACTGCTCCAGGAGGCACGCCGCCAGGTCGCCCTGGTCCAGCTGGTCAGCATGGACCACGCGATGGACGAGTGGACGAACGAGGCGAGCATGGTGCGGCTGCGGGGGATCGCCGCCACCTACCGGGCCGGCCAGCCGCAGACCTGCCGGAGCCCCGCATCGCTCTGGTTCTTCGCCGTCATGCTGACCGGGGGCGTCACGGACCTGCGCCATCTGCTGGACGAAACGGTGCGTGCGGCAAGGGAGTTCGACTTCGAGTGGGAGCTCGCCGCGGCGCTCCAGATGCGCGCCAACGTGCTGGCCAACCGTCCCGACTGGGCGGGCGCGGCCCATGCGGACGCCGCCGAGAGCCTGGAGATCTTCAGCCGTCTCGGTGACGACTGGGGCATGGCCGAGGCGCTCTCCTCGCGCGGCGAGGCGAACGAGAAGGCGGGCGACCACCCCCGGGCGGCCGAGGACTACCAGGCCGCGATCGGCTGCGCGGAGAAGCTCGGCGCCCTGGCCCAGGTGTCGGTGCTGCGCACCCGGTACGCCTCGGTGCTCACCGAGCTCGGCCGGGGCGCGGAGGGCGAGGCGATCCTGCGCGAGGTGCTCGCCGACGGGCGCCGCACGGGGCACGAGGCAAGGCCCGCGGCCCGGCTCTTCCTGGCTCTGTGGCTGGGCCGCTGTGGCCGTACCGCCGAGGCGCGCGAGCAGTTCACCGTACTGCTCGAGGAATTCAGATCCCAGACCATGGCGATCTTCGAGGGCTTCGTCATGGGCGGTCTGGCCTGGCTGGACAACCAGGACGGGGACTACGCAGAGGCCCTGGTCCGGTGCCGGCAGGCGCTGTCGCGTCTGAACGACCCGCTGACGCAGATGGTGGCGCCGCAGATGGCGGTGATCCACCTGGTCACCCTGGCGTGGTCCCTGGGCGGACTCGGCGGGGAGCGCCGGGGCGCGCTCGCGGCGCAGCTGCTGGGTGGGGCCCGGGAGCTGCTGCCGCAGGGGCACTTCATGACCTCGATGGAGCGGGACAACTTCGACCGCGCCGAGCGGCTGGTCCGTACCGCGCTCGGGGACGCCGCCTACGAGGCCGCGTACGCGCAGGGCGGCGGCCTCTCCCTGGAGGAGGCCGTCGCCCTCGTCGACGCGTACCGGGACTGAACCCCTTCGGTCAGGACTTCTTGCGGAACTTGGCCACCGCGAGCGGGGCCATGACCGCGGTGATGACCACGGTCCAGCCGAGCGTCACCCAGACCGAGTGGGCCAGCGGGCCGCCCATCATCAGGGCGCGTGCGGCGTCGGCCAGGTTGGACAGCGGGTTGTAGTCGGTGAAGGTCTGGAGCCAGCCGGGCATCGTCTTCGTCGGGGCGAAGATCGAGGAGCCGAACTGGAGAGGCATCAGCACGAGCATCCCCATTCCCTGGACGGCCTGAGCGGTCTTGAGGGTCAGCCCGAGCAGGATGAAGATCCACATGATGGCGGCGCCGAACGCGGCCGACAGGGCGATCGCCGCGATCATGCCGAGAACGGACTCCTGGAGCTCCATGCCGAGCGCGAAGCCCATGCCCAGCAGGATGAACGTGGCGACCATCATGCGTCCGAGCTCGACCACGATCTTCGCGATGAGCACCGAGGAACGGGCGATCGGCATCGTGCGGAACCGGTCCATGACCCCCTTGCGGAAGTCGTCGTTGACACCGGAGCCGACCGCCATGGCGATGTTCATGCCCATCATCGCCATCAGACCGGGGATCAGGTAGTTCAGGTACTCCTGCCGGCCGCCGCCCATGCTGCCGCCGACGGAGCCGCCGAAGACGTACACGAACAGCAGCGTGAAGATGACCGGCATCAGGAGCGCGTCGAACATCGACTCCGGATCCTTCTTGATCTGGAGCAGGTTGCGCCGCACCAGCGCCCCGATGTGACGCAGGTTGTTCCGCAGTCCGATCCGGCCCTCGTCGTGGATCTTCCCGGCGGGGGCGGTCACGACCGCGTCGGTGGGGGTGGGCGTCAGAGTCGTCGTGCTCATGCCGCGACCTCCTGGGGAATCGTGTCGGTGACGGTGGCCTTGTCGCCGGTGATGGCGAGGAACACCTCGTCCAGGCTGGGCAGTGCGGTGGATACGTGTGCCAGCGCGAAGCCCCGGGTGCCGAGCAGGCCGATGACGGCGGTCAGCTGCTCGTCGCTGAGGATCGGTACGTACAGCAGTCCCTCGTCCGGGACGGCCTGTGCGCCGGCGACCCCGTCGAGACCGGTCTCGCGCAGTGCCTGCGCCATCGGGGCCAGGTCTGCCGGGTCGGAGGGGCGGATCTGCAGGGTGCGGCCGCCGACCTTGGCCTTCAGCTCGTCGACACCGCCGCGGGCGATGATCCTGCCCTTGTCGATGACGGTCAGCTCGTTGGCGAGCTGCTCGGCCTCTTCCATGTACTGGGTGGTGAGCAGCACGGTCGCCCCCTCCGCGACCATCCGCTGCACCTCGTCCCAGACCTCGTTACGGGTACGGGGGTCGAGCCCCGTGGTCGGCTCGTCCAGATAGAGGACGGCCGGGCTGCCGATCATGGAGGCGGCCAGGTCGAGGCGGCGCCGCATTCCGCCGGAGTACTCCATCGCGGCCTTCTTCGCCGCGTCGGTGAGCGAGAAGCGCTCCAGCAGCTCGTCGGCGCGCGAGCGCGCCTTCTTGCGGGGGAGATCGAGCAGCCGCCCGATCATGTAGAGGTTCTCCCAGCCGGAGAGCTTCTCGTCGACCGAGGCGTACTGTCCGGTCAGGCCGATGGTGCGGCGCAGCGCGCGGGGCTGCTTCACCACGTCGAAGCCGGCCACGACCGCGTGTCCGGCGTCGGGCTGGATGAGGGTGGACAGGACCCGTACGAGCGTCGTCTTGCCGGCGCCGTTGGGGCCGAGCACACCGAGCACGGTGCCTTCGCGGACATCGAGGTCCACGCCGTCCAGAGCCTTGGTCGAGCCGTAGTGCTTGACCAGCCCCCGTACCTCGACGGCGTTCGTGCCGTTCCTGGGGTTCTTGTCGATTCGCGTCATGTCCACCATGAGACCAGCCGCCACCGACAGTCCGCCTACAGCGGGCCGACAGCCTGCCTACAGCGGCCGACAGCCCGCCGACGGGGGAAGTCGGCGGGCTGTCGGTGGTGCGGCGGTGGTCATCGGTGGCCGTCGGGGCGCGGGGCCCCTCGGGCGTCAGTGGAAGGTGTGCTCCGGGGCGGGGAAGGTGCCGCCGGCGACCTCTTGCGCGTAGGCCTTCGCCGCGTCGCCCAGGATCTGGCGCAGGTCGGCGTACTGCTTGGTGAAGCGCGGCACCTTGCCGCCGGTCAGACCGACCATGTCGGTGTAGACCAGCACCTGGGCGTCGGTGTCGGGACCGGCGCCGATGCCGATGGTCGGGATGTGCAGGGTGCGGGTGACCTCGGCGGCCAGTTCGGCCGGTACGAGCTCCAGGACGACGGCGAACGCGCCCGCGTCCTGCACGGCCTTGGCGTCGCGCAGCATCTGCTGGGCGGCCTCCTCGCCGCGGCCCTGCACCCGGTAGCCCATCGCGTTGACGGACTGCGGGGTCAGGCCGATGTGGGCCATGACCGGGATACCGGCGTCGACCAGCAGCTTGATCTGCTCGTGGCTGCGCTCGCCGCCCTCCAGCTTGACCGCGCCGACCCCGGACTCCTTGATCAGCCGGGTGGCGTTGCGCAGGGCCTGGACGGGGCTCTCCTGGTACGAGCCGAAGGGCAGGTCGGCGACGATCAGGGCGCGCCTGGTGCCCCGGACGACGGCGGCGGAGAGGATGGCGATCTCGTCCATCGTGACGGGCACGGTGGTCTCGTAGCCGAGGTGACAGTTGCCCATGGAGTCGCCGACGAGCATGACCGGGATGCCGGCCTCGTCGAAGACGGACGCGGTCATCGCGTCGTAGGCGGTGAGCATGGGCCACTTCTCGCCGCGCTCGGTGGCGGCGGCGATGTCGTGGATGGTGACACGGCGGTTGCTCTTGCCTCCGTACAGCGCCTTGCTGCTGTCGGAGGGGGCTCCCGCGGGGGGTTGGGCGGACTGGTTCTGCGCAGCCTGAAGCGACATGGCCAACGGCTCCTTCGTCATCTCGAGGCACCCTGACGGCGTCCCCGGATCCCCTCCATGGTGGCATCCCGGAGCCCGTCACGGGAAGTGGCCCCGCACCCGGGTCCTGCGCCGGTATCCCGATGGCCGCACCGGCCGGTAAAGACTTTACAATACGAGACGGTCTCGTATCGAAATAAGGTTAGGCTGCTCACCATGTCCATACCGTCCGGCGCTCCCGCCGTCGTGCCCCAGGTCCCGGAGGCGGTCCACCGCCGCCGCTGGGCGATTCTCGCCGTCCTGATGTTCAGCCTGCTCATCGTGGTGCTGGACAACTCGATCCTGAACGTCGCCGTCAAGACGATCGCCTCCCCCTCGCCCACCGGGCTGGGCGCCACCCAGAGCGAGCTGGAGTGGGCGATCAACTCCTACACGCTCGTCTTCGCCGGGCTGCTCTTCACCGCGGGCCTCCTCGGCGACCGCCTCGGCCGCAAGAAGGTCCTGCTCTTCGGCATCGTCCTCTTCGGCATCGGCTCCGCCCTCGCCGCCATGTCCGGATCGCCCGGTGAACTCATCACCTGGCGCGCCCTGATGGGCTTCGGCGCCGCGTTCGTGATGCCGGCCACACTCGCCGTCCTGATGAACGTCTTCGAGCGCGACGAGCAGCCCAAGGCCATCGGCATCTGGGCCGGCAGCGTCGGTCTCGGCATCGCGATCGGTCCGATCACCGGCGGGCTGCTCCTGGAGCACTTCTGGTGGGGCTCGATCTTCCTGGTCAACGTGCCCGTCGTGATCATCGCGCTGGTCGCCATGGTGGTGCTCGTGCCGGACTCGAGGGACCCCAGGCCGGGGCGGCTCGACCCGTTCGGCGTGGTGCTCTCCATCATCGGCCTGGTGCTGCTGGTGTACGGCATCATCCGCGGCGGCGAGCTCGCCGACTTCACCGACGTCTCCGTACTCCTCCCGGTCATCGGCGGAATCGTCGTCCTGGTGGGGTTCGTCCTCCACGAGAAGCGCAGCAGCAGCCCGGCCATCGACATCTCGTACTTCAGGAAGCCGGCCTTCGCCGCCGCCGTCGCCGCCATCGCGCTGGTCTTCTTCGCTCTGATGGGGGTGACGTTCTTCTCCGCCTTCTACATGCAGAGCGTGCGCGGCTGGAGCGCGCTCCAGTCGGGGCTGCTGATCCTGCCGCTGGCCATCGCCCAGATGGTCTTCTCGCCCAGGGCCCGGTTCGTCGTCGACCGGTTCGGCGCCCGCGTCGTCTGCACGGTCGGGATGCTGCTGGTCGCGGGCGGACTGGCGGCGTTCGTACTGTTCGACGCCACCACCCCGGTCTGGGTGATGTGCCTCGTCTTCTTCGTCCAGGGCACGGGCATGGCGCATGTGATGCCGCCGGTCACCGTGGCCGTGATGCAGGCGCTGCCGCGCGAGAAGGCCGGCTCGGGCTCGGCCGTCAACAACACGTTCCGGCAGGTCGGCGGGGCGCTCGGGATCGCCGTCCTGGGCTCGGTGCTGTCCACCGTCTACCGCGGGGACATCGAGGGACACCTCGACGCGCTGCCGGCCGCTGCCAGGGACGTGGCGGGGGAGTCGATCGAGGCGACGCTCGGCGTCGCGGAGAAGATGGGTCCCGCGGGCACCCCGCTGGTCGCCGCCGCGCACGACGCCTTCATCAGCGCCATGCACGTCACGGCCATCGGCTCGGCGGTCGTCGCCCTGCTCGGAGCGATCGTGGTCGCCCTCTTCCTGCCGGGCAGGCCGCCCGCCGCGAAGGTGCCCGCACCGGACGAGCCGGCGGTGCCCGCGAACGCCGAACTGTGACACCGGCGGCCGCGCACGGCTGAAGGCGGCCGTATCCCCCCGGGTCGGCGAGAATCGGGGGCGGCGAAAGGTGGTTTCACGTGCAGGATCAGGCACCGGACCAGGACGACCGGGTCCCGGACGAGCAGGACCGGCAGGCCGGCGGCCGGTCCGGGCCGTCCGGGGACGAGCAGCAGGGCGGCGGCCACGGGGACGAGCACGAGCCCCGTCGCGGCCGCCCGCGCAGCGCGGCGGCCGAGCGGGCCATCCTGGACGCCGTCATCGAACTGCTGGAGGCCGGTGAGCCCCTCGCCGGCCTGTCCATCGAGCGGATCGCCCGCACCGCCGGGGTCGGCAAGGCCACCATCTACCGGCGCTGGAGCGGCAAGGAAGAGCTCTTCGTCGACGTACTGCGCGCGATCGAGCCGTCGGATCCCGAGGTCTCCGGCACCGGAGGCCTCGGTGATCTGCGGGTCCTGCTGGAGTCCATGCGCACCCGTGGCCTCGCCCAGCGCTCCTCGGTGCTGCTGCACAACGTCTTCGCGCAGATGAAGAGCCACCCCAAGCTGTGGGCCGCCTACCAGTGCACCGTGATCGCGCCCCGCCGGGTCGCCATGCTCGCCGCCGTCGGCCGGGCGGTCGAGGCCGGTGAGCTGCGGGGGGACACGGACGTGGAACTGATGGACGACCTGTTCCTCGGCCCCATGCTCGTACGCACCATTCACCGGCCGGACGCGCCGCTGCCCGAGGACCTCGCCGACCGCATCATCCGTCTGCTGATCGAGGGCCTCGGGCCGCGGCAGGCCGCCGTACAAGGGAAAGACGCAGGCCACGGCTGACGCGCCCGGACCGGTGCGAGTGTGATCGTTCTGTCACAAGCCCCCGCAGACCGCCTCCGGACGGAACCCGGGGTACCGCCTCTTTCGTCCTCGTGGCAGTACCGCCGTCGTCGACGGCGGGAAAGGCATCGCACATCGCCTAGGGTCGTGGGGCGCGGCGATGTGTACGGCGGAGCGAGTGAGGACAGCGCGATGGTGCAGGCGTACAGGGCGGACACCGGAAACGGCGGCGTGGGACCGCAGCGCTCCGGATCCCGTTTCCGGGACCTGCGCGACAGACTGGCCCGGGACCGGGGCATCTGGCGGCGCGGAATCGTCCTGGCCGGCTGTTCGGTCCTGCTGACCCTGGTGATGGTGTTCCACGCCCAGATCCCCAACACCATCGGCAACCTCGGCAGCCTCACCGAGACGTTCCTGCCCTGGCTCGCCGTCTTCGTCCCGCTGCTGCTGATCCTGGGGCTGGTACGCCGCTCGGCGACCGCCCTGATCGCCCTGCTGCTGCCGGTCTTGGTGTGGTTCAACGTCTTCGGCGGGCTGCTCACCGACAAGTCGGGCACCGGCGGCGACCTCACCGTCGCCACCCACAACGTCAACGCGGACAACGCCGACCCCACCGGAACCGCCCAGCAGGTCGCGGGCTCCGGCGCGGACGTCATCGCCCTGCAGGAGCTGCCGAGCGGCCAGGTGGCGACGTACGAGGCGGCGCTCGCCGGCCGCTTCCCGTACCACTCGGTGCAGGGGACCGTCGGCCTGTGGAGCAAGTACCCGATCAGTGACACCCGGCCGGTGGACATCAAGATGGGCTGGGTCCGCGCCATGCGGACCACCGTCACCACCCCCGAGGGAAAGATCGCCTTCTACGTCGCGCACCTGCCCTCGGTACGGGTCAAGCTGCACGCCGGATTCACGGCCAACCAGCGCGACCAGAGCGCCGACGCCCTCGGCGAGGCCATCGCGGACGAACCGCTGGAACGGGTCGCCCTGCTCGGCGACCTCAACGGGACCATGAACGACCGCTCGCTCAACGCGGTCACCTCCCAGATGCGCTCCACCCAGGGCGCGGCCGGTGACGGCTTCGGATTCAGCTGGCCCGCGTCGTTCCCGATGGCCCGGATCGACCAGATCATGGTGAAGGGCGTCGAGCCGATGTCGTCGTGGACGCTCCCCGCCACGGACAGCGACCACCTTCCGATCGCCGCCCGCGTCAAACTCTGAGGAAACGGTCCGTTTACCTCCTGGCACAAACTGTCTGAGAGTATTTGTTCCGATCGGGAACAAGGTCGCCGGCGAGGAAGCCGGTCCGTCACCGTGCGATCCGGCCCCGCCGGCCCGCGCCGGCGCACGCACGGCCGCGTTTCCTCCTGCCCCCTCCCGCATCCCCGGGCCCGCACGGGCCCGGCCGGAGCGCACGGGGCTCCCTTCGGAAAGGTCTCTCCTCATGCCTCTGGCTCTGCTCGCACTCGCGGTGAGCGCCTTCGGCATCGGTACTACGGAATTCGTGATGATGGGCCTGCTGCCCAATGTCGCGGACGATCTGGGCACCTCCGTTCCCACCGCGGGCTACCTCGTCTCGGCGTACGCGATCGGTGTGGTGCTCGGCGCCCCGCTGCTCACCGCCGTCGGCTCACGGATCCCGCGCAAACGGATGCTCCTGCTGCTGATGGCGCTCTTCACCATCGGCAACCTCGCCTCCGCGCTCGCCCCCGGCTTCGGCTGGCTGCTCGCCGGACGGCTGCTGGCCGGGCTGCCGCACGGCGCGTTCTTCGGTGTCGGCGCGGTCGTCGCCTCCCGACTGGTCGCCGAGGGGCGCCAGGCACGGGCCGTGGCGACGATGTTCCTCGGCCTGACCGTCGCCAACATCGTCGGCGTGCCGGCCGCCACCCTGCTCGGCCAGCACCTCGGCTGGCGGGCGACGTTCCTGGTGGTCGCGGTGATCGGGCTGTGCGCGATGGCAGCGCTCGCCCGCCTCGTCCCGCAGATCCCCGTCGAGGCCGACCAGAACGTCCGCCACGAACTGCGGGCGCTCGGCAACCGGCAGGTTCTGCTCGGGCTGCTCACCGCGGTCTTCGGCTTCGCCGGGGTCTTCGCCGTGTACTCCTACCTCTCGGCGATGACGACCGAGGCGATGGGCTTCGGCGAGTCCTCCGTGACGCTGGTGCTGGCGCTCTTCGGCATCGGCATGACCCTGGGCGCGCTCGCCGCCGGCCCGCTCACGGACCGGGCGCTGCGGCCGACCCTGTACGGATCGCTGGGCGCGCTCGCCGTCGTCCTGGTCGTCTTCCCCTTCGCCGCCCATGTGCAGTGGGCCGCGCTGGTGATGGTGGTGCTGCTGGGCGGGGTCGGCTTCATGACGACCACGCCGCTGCAGATGCTCGTCATGAACAAGGCGAAGGAAGCCCCGACCCTGGCGTCCGCCTCCAACCACTCCGCCTTCAACCTGGCCAACGCCGGCGGCGCCTGGCTGGGCGGGGTGGCCATCGCGGCAGGGTGGGGCTGGACGTCCCCGGCCCTGGTCGGCGCGGTCCTGGCCGTGGCGGGCCTCGCGGTCGCGGTCACGGCGGGCGCCCTGGACCGCGACCGGACCCCGTCGCGGGTGGTGGCCCGAGCGGCAGCATCCACCCCGCGGAAATCCGAGGCAGACGCGCACTGAGCCCCACGCCAATCAAAGCCCGCCCGGCACATCAACTCCGACCCCGGCAAAACCAAGCCCGCCCGGCACATCAACTCCGACCCCGGCCAAAACAAGCCCGCCCGGCACATCAAGTCCGACCCCGGCCAGATCAAGCCCGTCCGGCGATTGAGGACAAGACCTCGGCCGGGGGGCGGCACACCAAGCCTGAGCCCGGCACAACCAAGCCCGTCCGGCGATTGAGGACAAAGCCCCGGCCGGACGGGCCCGCAGTCACACCCCACCCCCCGGCGTCAGCCGGACTCGCGCCACCGGTTAGTGATCGGCAGCCGCCGGTCCTTGCCGAAGCCCTTGGGCGAGATCTTCGTGCCCGGCGGATACTGCCGGCGCTTGTACTCCGCCGTGTCCACCATCCGCAGCGTCTTCGTCACCAGCGCCTCGTCGAACCCGGCCGCGACGATCGTGTCGAGCCCCTGGTCCCGGTCGACGTACAGCTCCAGGATCCGGTCCAGCACGTCGTAGTCGGGCAGCGAGTCCGAGTCGACCTGGCCGGGGCGCAGCTCCGCGCTGGGCGGCTTGGTGATGGAGGCCTCCGGGATCGGCGGGGTCTGCCCGCGCTCCTCGGCGGCCCGGTTGCGCCACTTCGCCAGCCGGAAGATGGACGTCTTGTAGACGTCCTTGATCGGGCCGTACGCGCCGACCGAGTCCCCGTACAGCGTCGAGTAACCGACCGCCAGCTCCGACTTGTTGCCGGGCGCCAGGACGATCTGGCCCTCCTGGTTGGAGACGGCCATCAGCATCGTGCCGCGCAGCCGCGCCTGGAGGTTCTCCTCGGCGAGACCGGTGAGCCCCAGCGAACCCATGTACGCGTCGAACATCGGCTCGATCGGTACGGTCCGGAAGTTCAGTCCGGTACGCCGGGCCAGCTCGGCCGCGTCGCCCTTGGAGTGGTCCGAGGAGTACTTCGACGGCATCGAGATGCCGTACACGTGCTGCGCGCCCAGGGCGTCGCAGGCGATCGCCGCGACGAGCGCCGAGTCGATCCCGCCGGAGAGACCGATCAGCACACTGCTGAAGCCGTTCTTCGCCGCGTACGCCCGCAGGCCCACCACGAGCGCGGTGTACAGCTCCTCGTCGTCGTCGAGCCGGTCCGCGTACCCGCCGGTGAGCTCCGCCTCGTACGGCGGCAGCGGCTTCTCGGAGAGGACCACGTGGTCGATCCGCAGACCGTCGTTCACCACACCCGACGGGGCCTCGGCCGCGGCGGCGGGCAGGTCGAGGTCGAGGATCACGCTTCCCTCGGCGAACTGCGGTGCACGCGCGATCACTTCGCCGTTCCTGTCGACGACGATCGAGTCGCCGTCGAAGACCAGCTCGTCCTGGCCGCCGATCATCGCCAGATACGCGGTCGTGCAGTCGGCCTCCTGGGCCCGCTTGCGGACCAGTTCCAGCCGGGTGTCGTCCTTGTCCCGCTCGTACGGCGAGGCGTTGATGGACAGCAGCAGCCCGGCTCCGGCGGCCCGCGCGGCCGGCACCCGGCCGCCGTCCTGCCAGAGGTCCTCGCAGATCGCGAGCGCCACATCGATGCCGTGCACCCGCACGACGGGCATCGAGTCACCCGGCACGAAGTACCGGAACTCGTCGAAGACGCCGTAGTTGGGCAGGTGGTGCTTGGCGAAGTTCAGCGCGATCCCGCCGCGGTGCAGCACCGCGGCGGCGTTGCGCGGGGACCCGGCGGGCTGGCCGTAGCGCGGAGCCGGGAACTCGGAGCGGTCGAGGTAGCCGACGACGACCGGGAGTTCCCCGAAACCCTCCTCGTCGAGGCGGGCGGCGAGCGCACGCAGCGCGTCGCGCGACGCCTCGACGAAGGAGGACCGCAGGGCCAGGTCCTCGACGGGGTAACCGGTCAGCACCATCTCGGGGAACGCCACCAGGTGGGCGCCCTGTTCGGCGGAGTGCCGGGTCCAGTGGACGATCGCCTCGGCATTGCCGGCGAGGTCACCGACGGTCGAGTCGATCTGATTCAGTGCGAGGCGTAGTTGAGGCACGCCGCCCAGTCTAATCGTCTGACTGACGCGATGTCCCGGCGGGCCGTGTAAAAAGACCTGCGGCCCGCCGGGACCCCGGTCAGCGGCGGTAGCCGACGACCGTCATCATGCCCGCCTCCGCGTGGTACAGGTTGTGGCAGTGGAGCATCCACAGCCCCGGGTTGTCCGCGTCGAAGTCCACCGTCAGCGACTGCCGGGGCAGCACGATCGCGGTGTCCTTGCGGGCCCCGGAGGCGCCACCGGCCAGGGCGAAGGTGTGCCCGTGCAGATGGATGGGGTGCCACATCGCGGTCGCGTTCCGGAACTCCAGCCGGACCCGCTCCCCGGCCTTCACCGGATGGCGCTGGTCGGCGGTGTACGGCTTCCGGTCGAAGGCCCAGTCGTACGCCTCCATGGACCCGGTCAGCCGGATCCGCACCGTCCGGTCGGGCTTCCGGCCGGACAGGGCCACGGACGCGTCGGGGGTCAGCCGGTCCGCCGTCACCAGCTCACCGTTCAGCTCCTTCGGCTGTACGGAGGCGCCGGGCGCGGCGCCGCCCCCGGTGCGCAGCAGCGCCATCGCGGAGGCCTTCTTGCCCTCGGCCAGCGCGGTCAGCGGGAACACCCCGTCCCCGGCGGTGACCAGCACGTCGTACCGCTCGCCCATGCCGATCAGCAGGGCGTCCGTCGTGGTGTGCCGCACCGGGAAGCCGTCGGTGTGCGTCACCGTCATCCGGTGGCCGCCGAGCGCGACCCGGAAGGCGGTGTCGCCGCCCGCGTTGATGATCCGCAGCCGGATCCGGTCGCCCGGCCGGGCGGTGAGGGCGGACGGGTCCTCGGGGGTGCGGCCGTTGATGAGGTAGTACGGGTAGCCGACATCGCCCGCGTCGCCGCCGAGCAGCCTGCTGGTGGCGCCCATCAGCATCCGTGACGGGCCGCCGTCGCCGGACGAGGACGGCGCTGGCATGGCGTGCCCGCTGTGGCCGCTGCCCCCGGTGAGCTCCTTGAGCACCGCGTCGGGGGTGGAGCCGTCCACCCCGTCGAGCCAGTCGTCCAGGACGACGACCCACTCCTTGTCGTACGACAGGGGCTCCTTCGGGTCCTCGACGATCAGCGGCGCGTACAGACCGCGGTCCAGCTGGACGCCCGAGTGCGGGTGGACCCAGTACGTGCCGGGGTCCGGCACCGCGAACCGGTAGGCGAAGTCCGCCCCCGGCTCGACGGCCCGCTGGGTCAGCCCCGGGACCCCGTCCATGTCGTTGCGCAGGCGGAGTCCGTGCCAGTGGAGTGTGGTCGTCTGCGGCAGGTGGTTGGCGAGGGTGAGGGCGAGCGTGTCGCCCGCGGTGACCCGGATCTCCTGTCCGGGCAGCCGGTCCCCGTACGCCCAGGAGCTGACGGTGCGGCCGCCGCCCAGGTCGAGCCGGGACGGGGTCGCGGTCAGGGTGACCTTGCGTTCGGGGCCGGCGCCCCGCCGCTTCTCGGCCGCCGCGACCTCGGGTCCGTCGGGGGCGACGTATCCCGCGGGGGCCGTGGTGCCGGAGGGCCCCGCGTGGTCCATGCCGGAGTGGTCGGTGGGTGTTGCGCCGTCGGAACAGGCGGCGAGAACTCCCGTACCGGCAAGGGCGAGTGAAGCGCCGAGTACGGCGCGGCGGGTGTGCTGAGCGGACATGACTGAGTGCACCTCAAAGACGTTGTCGGTGTGCTGAGGACGGGCGGGCGCGCGGTGCGCCGCCTATATCCGCAGTACCGACAGACCGATGAGGACGGCCTTGGGCGGCCGGGGCGGGGGAGGGGGCCGCGGCTTTCGCGGCGAACGGGCTCCGGCGGATCCCGGTTGCCGGCCGGCGGTCCGTCGCACGACCAGCAGTGCGGCGAGCAGGGCGAGACCCCACACGGACAGCACGGCCAGACAGACGGCCATCGGGTCCATGCCCCGCATCGGATCCGGCAGGACCGGCCGCTGGGCCTGCGGGGTCATCGGGGCCGCCGTGTCCCCGGCCGCCCTGTCCGCAGACTGCATGTGCGCGGCCGGCATGTCCAATGCGGTCAGGTCCGCGGCCGTCATGTCCACGGCGGTCAGGTCCGAGGCCGTCATGGCGGTTCCCGGGCCGCTGTGCTCCGAGGGGTGCCCGGCCGTGTGCATGGTGAAGATCCCGAAGAGCAGCGCGGCGAACAGCAGCAGCTGCCGGAATCGCGCACACCTCGTCCCGGACATGCGGGCCACCCTACCCCCACCGGGTATATGAACGGCGATGGCCCGCCACCCCGCGCGCGGCGGCGCGGCGGGGGCCTGGCGGGCCGTCCGGTCGTACGCCGTGCCGGTCAGCCGCGGGAGTAGACCTTCTCCGCCCAGCCGGCGATCTGGTCCTCGGAGAGGTGCTGGGCCAGATCGGCCTCGCTGATCATGCCGATCAGCATCTTGTTCTCGACGACCGGAAGCCGCCGGATCCGATGGTTCTGCATCTCCTCCAGCACCTCCTCCACGCCCGCGTCCGCCTCGATCCAGCGCGGTGTGCCCTGGGCGAGGTCGCCCGCGGTGACCTTCGACGGATCATGGCCCATCGCCACACAGCCGACCACGATGTCGCGGTCCGTGAGGATGCCGACCATCCGGTCCTGCTCGCCGTTGGCCGAGATGGGGAGCGCGCCGACGTTCTGCTCGCGCATCATCTGGGCGGCGCGGTCGAGGGTCTCGTGCGCCGGGATCCAGCTGGCGCCGGTGTGCATGATGTCCTTGGCGGTGGTCATGAGGGATTCCTCCTGCGTGCCGGTGGGCACTGCCGTACGACCCCGAGCGAACCCATCGTCATGGGCCCGTTCGGAGTACGCGACCGCTATCACCCATTCGGGTGCATTCGCGGGGCGGGGGAACCTTTCACTTCCGGGGCGCCGAGCCGCGATCCGCCAGCATCCGGGCCATCGCGTCCAGCTCGGACTGCTGGGATTCGACCATCCCCCGGGCCAGCCGCTTCTCCGCCTTCACGGTGCACCGTTCGGCGCAGCCGCGGGCCATGTCGATGCCGCCCTTGTGGTGGTCGGTCATCAGCTGGAGGTACAGGATCTCGGCCTGCCGGCCACTGGCCTCGCGTAGCCGGCCGAGCTCGGTACGGGTCGCCATGCCGGGCATGAGGGAACCGTCGTGGGCCCGGTAGCCGGCGTCCATCCCGTCCATGCCGTCCATCTCGCCCATGCCGTCCGTGTCATGCCCGTCGTGCCCGTTGTGCCCACCGCCGCCACCGGCCATCCAGGCCATCGGCTCCTGTCCGGCGGCCGCCTTCGGCAGCTCCCACAGATCGAGCCAGCCGAGCAGCATGCCCCGCTGGTTGGCCTGGGTGTTGGCGATGTCGTACGCGAGACGGCGCACGTCCTCGTCCTTCGTGCGGTCCCGCACGATGAAGGACATCTCCACGGCCTGCTGGTGGTGGACCGACATGTCGCGGGCGAACCCGGCGTCCGCCGAATCCGACGCGGGGGTGCGCGGGGCGGAGGCGGCCGGGTGATGGTCCGCCCCGTCGTCCCGCGCGGAGGCGACCGTCGCCGCCCCCGCGAACAGCACCGCGAGGGCGACGGCGCAACCCGCCGCCCACCGGGTGCGCCGGGTGCGCTGCGAAACCGTCACTGGGCCCCCAGCCCGCCGGTGCACGCCGCGCCCGGCTCCGGCGTCTGCGGCCCCTGCACGTACTTGGCGAAGAACTGGGCCACCCGGCGGTCGTCGGCGCTGTCCACCGTGACCTGCTTGCCCCAGGCGCTCAGCATGATGGTGCCGGCCTGGTCCTTGTACGGGCTCATCAGCGAGTACGGGGTCGTCGCGACCCGCTCGGCGAGCTTGTCCACATCGGCGGCGGCGGCCTTGTCCGTGTACGTCACCCACACCGAGCCGTGCTCCAGCGCGTGCACGGCGTTCACGTCGGGGATGGCCTTCTTGTATACCTCGCCGTCGCAGTTCATCCAGACCGGGCTGTGGTCACCGCCGACCGGAGGCTTCATCGGGTACGTGACGGTCTCGGTGACGTGGTTGCGGGTCAGCTTCTTCGCGTCCCACGTCTTCATGCCCTCGATCGGCTCGGCGGCCAGCTTCTGCTTCTCCGCCTCGGACTGCTTCACGTCCTTCGCGTCCGCCGCCTTCTGGTCCGCCGAGGCCTGCGACCTGTCGATCAGCGTGTAGCTGCCGAAGGCGACGAGACCTGCGACGACGACGGCGCTGAGGCTTATGACCAGCACACGGTTGCGGCGGTCCTGCGCGCGGTCGGCGTTGCGCATCTGCTCTATGCGGGTCCTGCGGTCGAAGCTCATGTCTGGGTCCTTCTGCGAAGGGGCGATGAGGGGACGGAACGGATGGAGAAACCGGTGGGCACGGGGCAGTTGCGAGACCGCCGAGCCCCTTGCACACCATGGCCGTCGATCGTAGTGGGTGGCCGAGTGCTCCATCTCACGCCGGGTGCGTAATCTGGGGGAAATCCGGGGTCGCGATACTGGGGGCGCTCCCCTACCCCGGGAGGTGGTGCACGGACCGTCTGAACTGCAAGGATGTGGCTATGGACAAGCAGCAGGAATTCGTCCTCAGGACACTTGAGGAGCGTGACATCCGGTTCGTTCGGCTGTGGTTCACCGATGTGCTCGGTTACCTCAAGTCCGTCGCCGTGGCCCCTGCCGAGCTGGAACAGGCGTTTGACGAGGGCATCGGCTTCGACGGCTCGGCCATCGAGGGCTTCGCCCGGGTGTACGAGTCGGACATGATCGCCAAGCCGGACCCGGCCACGTTCCAGATCCTGCCCTGGCGCGCGGAGGCCCCCGGCACGGCCCGGATGTTCTGCGACATCCTGATGCCCGACGGCTCGCCGTCCTTCGCCGACCCGCGCTACGTGCTCAAGCGCATCCTGGCCAAGACCTCCGACCTGGGCTTCACCTTCTACACCCACCCGGAGATCGAGTTCTTCCTGCTGAAGAACAAGCCGGTCGACGGCACCCGCCCCACCCCCGCGGACAGCTCCGGCTACTTCGACCACACCCCGCAGAACGTCGGCATGGACTTCCGCCGCCAGGCGATCACCATGCTCGAATCGATGGGCATCTCGGTCGAGTTCAGCCACCACGAGGGCGCCCCCGGCCAGCAGGAGATCGACCTGCGGTACGCGGACGCGCTCTCCACCGCCGACAACATCATGACGTTCCGCCTGGTCATGAAGCAGGTCGCGCTGGAGCAGGGCGTGCAGGCGACGTTCATGCCGAAGCCGTTCTCGGAGTACCCCGGCTCGGGCATGCACACCCACCTCTCCCTCTTCGAGGGCGACCGCAACGCGTTCTACGAGTCCGGCGCCGAGTACCAGCTCTCCAAGGTCGGCCGCTCCTTCATCGCGGGCCTGCTCAAGCACGCCGCGGAGATCTCCGCCGTGACCAACCAGTGGGTCAACTCCTACAAGCGCATCTGGGGCGGCTCCTCCCGCGCCGCGGGCGCCGGCGGCGAGGCCCCCTCGTACATCTGCTGGGGCCACAACAACCGCTCCGCGCTGATCCGGGTCCCGATGTACAAGCCCGGCAAGACCGGCTCGGCCCGCGTCGAGGTCCGCTCCATCGACTCCGGCGCCAACCCCTACCTGACGTACGCGGTGCTCCTGGCCGCGGGCCTCAAGGGCATCGAGGAGGGCTACGAGCTCCCGGCCGGCGCCGACGACGACGTCTGGGCCCTGTCCGACGCCGAGCGCCGCGCGATGGGCATCGAGCCGCTGCCGCAGAACCTGGGCGAGGCGATCGCGCTGATGGAGAAGAGCGAGCTGGTCGCCGAGACGCTCGGCGAGCACGTCTTCGACTTCTTCCTGCGCAACAAGAAGCAGGAGTGGGAGGAGTACCGCAGCGAGGTCACGGCCTTCGAGCTGAAGGCGCTGCTGCCGGTGCTGTAGGCGCCGCCGGCGCCGGTGGATGTGTGTACGGCCTCGGGCCGGCGGTCTCGCACCGTCGGCCCGAAGGTGTCTGACGGGTTCGCCGCCGACGTCCCGTTCCCCCGGTGCCTCGCGATCCGGCCGTCGGCCGCGGGAGGCCGGGCCGGAGCCGGCCCCGGAAGGACGCGCTCCGCAGGCGTGGCGCCGCGGGTCCGCCGACGGTGGATCCATGGCACCTGCTGAACCGCCGCCGCGCCGCCGCCTGCGCACGGAACGGATCGCCGCCGCGGTCGCCGTGCCGGCACTCGTCGTGTCCGCCCTGAGCCTGATGCAGGCGCGTGACGCGAGCAACAAGGCGCAGCGGCAGGCGGATCGCGAGCAGGCGGTCAGGAACAGCTTCATCCGGCAGTCGAACGCCGACGGTACGGAGACCCTGAGCATCGCCAACCACGGGCACCTCCCCATCCACGACATCACACTGACGTTTCCCGACGGCGACTGCATCGACGTGGGAGCGATGGACGGGTGCACCGTCCGGTGGGTCACGCCGCTGACCGACGCCGGAACAGGAAGCGGGACGTCAAGGCCGAGTTCCTCGCCGGGATGAACACCTCGCAGATCGAGCACTGCGCCTGAGACGATCCCGGCAGATCGTCCGAACAGCTGAAGGAGTGGTGTCCCATGCGCGTCCTCTTGGTCGGAGCCGGAGGCGTCGGCACGGCGATCACAAGGATCGCGGCCCGCCGGCCGTTCTTCGAGCACATGACCGTCGCCGACTACGACCCCGGGCGGGCCGAGAGCGCCGTCGCGGCCCTGGGGGAGCGGGGGGACCGGTTCGGCGCTGTCCGGCTGGACGCCTCGGACGGTGCGGCCGTGCGTGCCGCCCTTCGCGAGCACCGCTGCGACGTACTGCTCAACGCCACCGATCCCCGTTTCGTGCTCCCCCTCTTCGAGGCGGCTCTCGACAGCGGCGCGCACTACCTCGACATGGCCATGTCCCTGTCCCGGCCGCATCCCTCCCGTCCGTACGAGGAATGCGGGGTCAAGCTCGGCGACGCGCAGTTCGAACGCGCCGCGGAGTGGGAGGCGGCGGGACGGCTCGCGCTCGTGGGCATGGGTGTGGAGCCCGGCCTCTCCGATGTGTTCGCCCGGTACGCCTCCGACGAACTCTTCGACGAGATCGAGGAGATCGGGATCCGCGACGGAGCGAACCTCACCGTGGACGGCTACGACTTCGCCCCGTCCTTCAGTATCTGGACGACCATCGAGGAGTGCCTGAACCCGCCGGTGGTGTACGAGCAGGAGCGCGGCTGGTACACCACGGCGCCCTTCAGCGAGCCGGAGATCTTCGACTTCCCCGAAGGCATCGGGCCCGTCGAGTGCGTCAACGTGGAGCACGAGGAGGTGCTGCTCGTCCCGCGATGGCTGAAGGCCCGTCGGGTCACGTTCAAGTACGGGCTCGGCGACGAGTTCATCGGGGTGCTCCGTACGCTCCACATGCTGGGGCTGGACCGGACCGAACCCGTGTCCGTGCAGAGCGGTCCCGGCCGGGCCGCGGTCTCGCCCCGTGACGTGGTCGCCGCCTGTCTGCCCGACCCGGCCGGACTCGGCGAGCGGATGCACGGCAAGACCTGCGCGGGGACCTGGGTGAAGGGCCTCAAGGACGGCCGGCCGCGGGAGGTCTACCTCTACCACGTCGTCGACAACCAGTGGTCGATGCGGGAGTACGGCTCCCAGGCGGTCGTCTGGCAGACCGCGATCAACCCGGTTGCCGCACTCGAACTCATCGCGGGCGGCGTCTGGAGCGGCAGCGGGGTGCTGGGCCCCGAGGCCCTGCCGCCCCGGCCGTTCCTGGACCTGCTGACCGAGTACGGCGCACCCTGGGGCATCCGCGAGCAGTGAACGGTGGTGCGTACATCCGCCGCACGGCCGGTCCGTGGATGTGCGCACCCGGAGCCGCCTCAATAGCATCAGAAACGCATGTTCCACCTCATTCCCGGGCCCGTGACCGTAGCGAGGGCACATGGCGAAGGACCTTGCCGAACCAGCGCGGCCGGCCACCCTGAAGGCCAACGCGATCGGCTTCGTCGACGCGCTCGTCATCGGACTGAACGCCACCTCCCCGGCCTACTCCGTGGCGGCCGTCATCGGGCCGATCGTGGCGCTCGTCGGCATCTACGCACCCGGCGTGCTCTTCGCCTCCTTCGTACCGATGCTCTTCATCGCGTCGGCGTTCTACTACCTGAACAGGGTCGACCAGGACTGCGGGACGACGTTCTCCTGGGTGACCCGCGCGATGGGGCCGTGGACCGGGTGGCTCGGCGGATGGGCCATCACGATGACCGGGGTGCTCGTGGTGGGGTCCCTGGCGGACGTCGCCGTCAGCTTCGGTCTGCTGGCCGTCGGACTCGACAGCTGGGCCGACAACACCTTCGTACGCCAACTGCTCACCGTCATCCTGATCCTGGTGATGACGGGCCTGTGCGTCATCGGCACCGAGCTGTCGGCCAAGGTGCAGAACGTCCTGATCCTGGCCCAGGTGGCCTTCCTGCTGATCTTCGTCGTCGTCGCGCTCTACCGCGTCTACGCGGGCACGACGTCGTTCGACTCCATCCACCCCTCGGCCTCGTGGCTCAACCCCTTCGGAGCGGGCGGTGCGGCCCTCACCAGCGGGCTGCTGCTGGGGGTGTTCATCTACTGGGGCTGGGAATCGGCCGTCAACCTCACCGAAGAGGTCGAGGACTCGGCGACCGCCCCCGGCAAGGCCGGTGTGTGGTCGACCGTCATCCTGCTGGTGACGTATCTGTCCGTCGGCTTCGCGGTCGTCGCGTTCGCCGGAACGGCGTATCTGGCCGAGAACGCCGGCGAGGAGGAGTTCGTCTTCGCGCTGCTCGCCCGCCAGGTCATGGGCGGCTGGGACTGGGTCGTCCTGCTCGCGGTCGCGACGTCCGCGCTCGCCTCGACCCAGACCACCATCATCCCCGCCTCCCGCACCGCGCTGTCGATGGCCCGCAGGCACGCGCTGCCGGAGCACTTCGCCCGGATCAACCCGCGGTTCCGGACACCCGACGTGAGCACCTGGTGGGTGGCCGGCATCGCCATCGCCTGGTACCTCGTCGTCAACCGGATCAGCGAGAACGCCCTCTTCGACTCGCTGACGGCGCTGTCCCTGCTGATCGCCTTCTACTACGCGCTGACCGGAGTGGCCTGCGCGGTCTACTACCGGCGCCATCTGACCGAGAGCGTACGGAGCTTCCTGCTCATCGGCCTCGGCCCGCTGATCGGATCCGGTCTGCTGACCTGGCTGCTCGTGCGGTCCGTCATCGACATGTCGGACCCGGCCAACTCCTACAGCGGCACCTCGTGGTTCGGCCTCGGACCGCCGCTCGTCATCGGCATCTGCATCAGCGCCGCCGGTGTGCTGCTGATGGTGGTGTGGCGGCTGAGGTCGCCCGTGTTCTGGAACGAGCGCCGCGGTGTGGTCGACCCCGGCCTGGTCCACGGCAAGGAGTCCTGAGATGTCCGTGGTCCTCGGCTACGACGAGTCACCCGGCGCCGCACGCGCCCTGCGCATCGCGATCGAGGTGGCCGCCGCGTACGGCGAACCGCTGGTCCTGGTCTACGGGGCGGCGCCGCCCGGCCCCTCCGGCGAGGAGTACCGGGCCCATTACGAGGCCGTCCGCCAGGCCGGACGGTCGGGTCTTGAGCGTGCGCTCGCCGCAGCCGAGGAGGCGGGCGTGCCGGCCACCGTCGAGGTCATCGACCGGAGTCCGGCGCAGGCCCTGATCGCGGCCGCCGCACGCCACGGGGCGCGCGTCATCGTGGTGGGCAGCTGGGGCGAGAGCCCGATACGCGGGGCACTGCTCGGCTCCACCCCGCACAAGCTCCTGCACCTGTCGGCCGTTCCGGTGCTCTGTGTGCCGACGGAGGACTGAATCGAGGTGGACTGAATCGAGGTGGACCGGACCTGTCCGATCACCGACAATGGCCGTACGGCTGCCGTGCCGGAACGGGCCGTGGACGGGGGAAACCGATGACCGAAGTCCTGGTACTGCTCGGGCTGCTGCTCGCCACGATCGTCTTTCTGATCGTGAGGCTGACACGCAGGCAGCGCCGTACGGAGAACTTCGACGGCCAGCAGATCGAACGCCACCACAGCGCGGAGATCCGCAACATCCGCGCGGCCAACACCTCGATCGCCGTCCACAACCGCCTCATCGACGGCGGCAACGACTGGCGGCCCGGGAAGCGTTGACCGGGGCCCGGCTGGGGTAGTGTTTCGCATCCCCGCACGGGGACGTACCGAAGGAGGTGGGACCCATTACCGCTGTATCAGGCTGGGTGCTCACCCCTCATGAACGTGTGGCCGACCGGACGTAACCGGCCGCGGAGCACCCATCGGCATTTTCCGAAAGGCTCCGCTCCATGCCGGTCCCGCTGTCATCCCTCGCCCTCTCCTCCCTCGTCACCACCCTCCGATCCGCCGGCTGCGTGTTCGCCGAGGACGAGGCCGCCCTCATCGCCTCCACCGCGACGAACCCCGCCGAACTCGCCGCCATGGCGGAACGGCGGATCGCCGGCCATCCCCTGGAACACGTCCTCGGCTGGGCCGAGTTCAACGGTCTGCGGATCGCCGTGGACCCCGGCGTCTTCGTCCCCCGCCGCCGCACCGAATTCCTGATCCGCCAGGCCGCGGAACTGGCCCCGAGCCCGGCCGTCGTGGTCGACCTCTGCTGCGGTTCGGGCGCGCTCGGCGCCGCACTCGCCGCGGCGCTGGACGGGGTCGAACTCCACGCCGCCGACGTCGAACCCGCCGCCGTGCGCTGCGCCCGGCGCAACATCGGCGACCTGGGCCGGGTCTACGAGGGCGACCTCTTCGCCCCCCTGCCCGGCTCCCTGCGCGGGCGCGTCGACGTGCTCCTCGCCAATGTGCCGTACGTACCGACCGGCGATGTCGCCCTGCTGCCCGCCGAGGCGCGCGTCCACGAACCGCTCGTCGCCCTCGACGGAGGGGGCGACGGCCTCGACGTCATGCGACGGGTGGCCGCCGGGGCGCCGCGGTGGCTCGCCCCCGGTGGCAGCCTGCTCGTCGAGACCAGCGAGCGGCAGGCGGCACGGGCCGAGGAGGCAGTGGGCAGCAGCGGACTCGTCCCGCGGGTGGTCACCTCCGAGGAGCTCTGCGCCACCGTCGTCATCGGGACGCGCCCCTTGCCGGGGCGGGGGGTTCCGTCCTCAATCGCCGGACGGGCTTGATTGGTGCGGGTTTCCCCGTGGGGTGCGCGCCCCCACCGTGGGTGGGGGTGGGGGCCCTCCGGGGAGACTCCTCAAAAATGGCGTGTGCACCCGACGACGAACGGGGACCCGGGTCGTACGCCATTTTCTGCGGGGACTCCCCTGCACGCCCCCACCCTGCATCAGTCGCGTCTGCACACCGGCTCTGAGACTGTCGCAGACGCACGCCGGACCCCCACCCACCGGGCCACGGCGCCCCGCGGGGGCACCCGCACCAAAGCCCGTCCGGCGATTGAGGACGGAACCCCGCACCAAGGACCGGGGTCATGAAACGTGCCGGGCACTCCACGGGAACATCAGGGCCCGGCTAGGCTCGGAAGACTGGAAGGTGATCGGGCGGCGGGCAGGAGCGCGGAATGACGACGTTGCCGGGGCGCAGGAGCAGCACGTTCACCCGACTGCTGCGGCACGGATTCACCGATCCGTCCGCCGCCGAGCGGCTGCTCGACCTGCCGGACCTGTCCACCGTACGGTCCGACCCGGTTCTCCTCGAGGCCCTCGGCGCCACCGCCGACCCCGATCTCGCACTGCGCGGCGTCGTCCGGCTCGTCGAGGCCGAGGAGCCCGCCGAGCGGCAGGTCCTGCTGGACACCCTCGTCACCGCCAAGCCCCTGCGGGACCGGCTGCTCGGTGTGCTCGGGGCGTCCGAGGCGCTCGGTGACCACCTGGCCCGCCACCCGCGCGACTGGCAGGCCCTCGTCACGTACGAGGCCGCGGATCTGCACCCCGGAGTGGCCGAGTTCGAGCACGAGCTGGCCGGGGCCGACGACCAGGACGCCTTGCGTGTCGGCTACCGGCGGTGCCTGCTGTCGATAGCGGCCCGTGACGTGTGCGGCACGACGGACGTCGCCGAGACCGCCGCCGAGCTGGCCGACCTGGCCACGGCGACACTGCGGGCCGCGCTCGCCATCGCCCGCGCGGCCGCCCCCGCCGACGCCGCGCTGTGCCGGCTCGCCGTCATCGCCATGGGCAAATGCGGCGGTCACGAGCTGAACTACGTGTCCGACGTCGACGTCATCTTCGTCGCCGAACCCGTCGACGGCGCCGAGGAGAGCAAGGCCATCCAGGCCGCCACCCGGCTCGCCGCGCACATGATGCGGATCTGCTCCGACACGACCGTCGAGGGCACCATCTGGCCCGTCGACGCCAACCTCCGCCCGGAGGGCCGCAACGGTCCCCTGGTGCGCACGCTCTCCTCGCACCTCGCCTACTACCAGCGCTGGGCCAAGACCTGGGAGTTCCAGGCGCTCCTCAAGGCCCGGCCCGTCGCCGGCGACCCCGAGCTGGGCGCCCAGTACGTCGAGGCCGTCTCACCGCTCGTCTGGCAGGCCGCGGACCGTGAGAACTTCGTCCCCGACGTCCAGAAGATGCGCCGCCGCGTCATCGACACCATCCCCGCCGACCGGGTCGACCGCGAGATCAAACTCGGTCCCGGCGGACTGCGCGACGTCGAATTCGCCGTCCAGCTGCTCCAGCTCGTACACGGCCGCAGCGACCCCACCCTGCGCAGCGGATCGACCCTGGAGGCGCTGGGAGCGCTCGCCGAGGGCGGATACGTGGGGCGGGTGGACGCCGTACAGATGGACGACGCCTACCGCTTCCTGCGCGCGATGGAACACCGCATCCAGCTCTACCGGCTGCGCCGCACCCATCTGGTCCCGGAGGACGAGCCGGACCTGCGGCGGCTCGGACGCAGCCTCGGCATGCGCACCGACCCCATCGCCGAGCTCAACCAGGCCTGGAAGCGGCACGCCTCCGTGGTGCGAAGGCTGCACGAGAAGCTGTTCTACCGGCCGCTGCTCGACGCGGTGGCCCAGCTCGCGCCGGGCGAGTCCCGGCTCAGCACGAAGGCCGCCGCACACCGGCTGGGGGCCCTCGGCTACGAGGACCCGGCGGCCGCCCTGCGGCATCTGGAGGCCCTGTCCTCCGGGGTGTCGCGCAAGGCCGCCATCCAGCGCACGCTGCTGCCGGTGCTGCTCGGCTGGTTCGCCGACTCCGCCGACCCGGACGCCGGACTGCTCGGCTTCCGCAAGGTGTCCGACGCGCTCGGCAAGACCCCCTGGTACCTGCGGCTGCTGCGGGACGAGGGCGCGGCCGCGGAGAACCTCGCCCGGGTCCTGTCGGCCGGCCGGCTCGCCCCCGACCTGCTGTTGCGCGCCCCCGAGGCGGTCGCGATCCTGGGCGACCCGCAGGGACTGAAGCCGCGCAGCCGGGACCACCTGGAGCAGGAGGTGCTGGCCGCGGTGGGGCGCGCCGAGGACGCGGAATCGGCGGTGGCGGTGGTGCGCGGAGTGCGCCGGCGCGAGCTGTTCCGTACGACGGCCGCGGACCTCATCGGCTCCTACGGCACGGAGGAGAACCCCGCCGAACCCGACCCCGGGGCCCTCGTCGACCGGGTCGGCAGCGCGGTCACCGATCTGAACGCCGTCACGATCGCCGGGGCGCTGCGCGCCGCCGTCCGCGCGGAGTGGGGCGACACCCTGCCCACCCGGTTCGCGGTGATCGGCATGGGCCGATTCGGCGGCCATGAGCTCGGCTACGGCTCCGACGCGGACGTCCTGTTCGTGCACGCGCCCCGGGACGGCGTCGACGACCAGGAGGCGAGCCGGGCCGCGAACCGGGTGGTCGCCGAGATGCGCAGGCTCCTCCAGCTGCCCACCGCGGACCCGCCGCTGCTCATCGACGCGGATCTGCGCCCCGAGGGCAAGAGCGGACCGCTGGTGCGCACCCTGAAGTCGTACGAGGCGTACTACCGGCGCTGGTCGCTGGTCTGGGAGAGCCAGGCCCTGCTGCGCGCCCAGCCGATGGCGGGCGACCTGGACCTGGGCCGCGACTTCATCGAGCTCATCGACCCGCTGCGGTACCCGGTGGAGGGGCTGGGCGAGGACGCGGTCCGTGAGATCCGGCGGCTGAAGGCACGGATGGAGTCCGAGCGGCTGCCGCGCGGCGCGGACCCGACGCTCCACACGAAGCTGGGGCGGGGCGGGCTGAGCGACGTCGAGTGGACGGTCCAGCTGATGCAGATGCAGCACGGCTGGGCGGTTCCCGGGCTGCGGACCACCCGGACCCGGGAGGCGCTGGCCGCGGCGTGTGCGGCCGGGCTCATCCCGGGGGAGGAGGCGCAGACGCTGGACGAGGCGTGGGTGCTGGCGACGCGGGTCCGCAACGCGGTGATGCTGGTGCGGGGGCGGCCGGGCGACACGTTCCCCTCCGGGGCGCGGGAGGTGGCCGCGGTGGGGCGGTATCTCGGGTACGAGCCCGGGCATGTCGGGGACATGCTGGACGACTACCGGCGGATTACGCGGAGGGCGCGGGCGGTGGTGGAGGAGCGGTTCTACGGGGCGGTGTGAGGGGGCCCCTTGCGGGGCCGGGTTCGGGTGGGGCGGTGCGGGTGGGGCGGTGCGTGTGCGGGTGCGGGTGCGGGTGCGCCGGGGTTTTCGGGGCGCTGCCCCGGACCCCGCTCCTCAATCGCCGGAGGGGCTTGAGATGGGTCCCCGCTCCTCAATCGCCGGAGGGGCCTGAGATGGGTCCCCGCTCCTCAATCGCCGGAGGGGCTTGAAATTCCGGAGGGGCTTGAGATGCTCCGGGCTCAGTTGCGGCCCGCCGCTGTCTTGGGGGTGTGGGGGCGGGTGGTGAGGGCGGCCAGGCGGGGGCGGCGGGTGGGTTTCGGGGGGATCAGTTTCGGCAGGTGGTGCGGAAGCGATCCGTACCAGGCGTACGACACCGCGTAACCGAAGGCCAGGCAGGCCATGCCGCCCACCGCGTCCAGCCAGAAGTGGTTCGCCGTCGACACGATCACGAGCAGCGTGACCATCGGGTAGACCAGGCCCAGGATGCGCGCCCAGGGCGCGGAGGCCAGGGCGAAGACGGTCAGGCCACACCACAGCGACCAGCCGATGTGCATCGACGGCATCGCCGCGTACTGGTTCGACATGTTCTTGAAGTTGCCCGACGCCATCGAACCCCAGGTCTGGTGGACCATGACCGTGTCGATGAAGTTGCTGCCGTTCATCAGCCGGGGCGGGGCCAGCGGGTAGAGGTAGTAGCCGAGCAGCGCGACCGCCGTCGTCGCGAACAGCGCCAGACGGGCTGCCGCGTAGCGGCCGGGGTGGCGGCGGAACAGCCACACGAGCACACCGATGGTGACGACGAAGTGCAGTGTCGCGTAGTAGTAGTTCATCGACACGATCAGCCATGTCACCGAGTTGACGGCGTGGTTGACCGACTGCTCCACGGCGATGCCCATGAACCGCTCGACCGACCAGAGCCAGTCCGCGTTGGCCAGGGCCGCGGCCTTCTGTTCGGGGACGGCGTTGCGCACCAGTGAGTACAGCCAGTAACTGACCGCGATGAGCAGGATTTCGAACCAGATGCGGGGCCGCCGGGGCGACCGCGGGGAGCGGAGTCCTGACAGGCCGCGGTCGAGCAGTCTGCCGATCCGGTTCGCCTTGCCGTTCTGCTTCGCGTTCGCCTCGGGAGCCGCCTCGTTCACGATGGGTGACGGGGTGGCCTCCGTGCGGCCTTCCTGTGGTTTCACGCTCAATTCACCCATAGGCATAGAGTCTGCCAGATTTACCCCCTTCGCCCGATGATCCTCGGGTCGGGAGCGGGTTGCACGTCCTGCGGGCTGCTGACGGGCGTGGGATCCTTGGAAGGCCGGTGCGGCGGAGGGATGCGTCAGACCGCGTCGGGGCCGGGACCTGCGGCTGTCGAGCCGCGCACGACCAGCTCCGGCATGAAGACGAACTCGCTGTGCGGGGCGGGTGTGCCGCCGATCTCCTCCAGGAGCGTGCGCACCGCGGCCTGGCCCATCGCCGTGACCGGCTGCCGGATCGTCGTCAGTGGCGGATCGGTGAACGCTATGAGCGGAGAGTCGTCGTAGCCGACCACCGACAGATCGCGCGGGACGTCCCTGGAGAGCCGGCGGGCGGCCCGGATCGCACCGAGCGCCATCATGTCGCTCGCGCACACGACCGCCGTGCAGCCACGCTCCATCAGCGCCGAGGCGGCCGCCTGGCCGCCCTCCAGCGTGTACAGAGAGTGCTGGATCAGCTCCTCCACCTCGTCCGGGGTGAGGTTCAACTGCTCCCGCATCGTGGCGTGGAAGCCCTCGATCTTGCGGAGCACCGGGACGAAGCGCTTCGGTCCGACCGCCAGGCCGATCCGGGTGTGGCCCAGTGAGACCAGGTGTGTCACCGCCAGCCGCATCGCGGCCCGGTCGTCCGGTGAGATGAACGGCGCCTGCACCTTGGGCGAGAAACCGTTCACCAGAACGAAGGGGACACCCTGGGCGCGCAGTTGCTCGTAGCGCTGCATATCGGCCGAGGTGTCGGCGTGCAGGCCGGAGACGAAGATGATGCCGGAGACGCCCCGGTCGACCAGCATCTCCGTGAGCTCGTCCTCGGTGGAGCCGCCGGGGGTCTGGGTCGCCAGCACCGGGGTGTAGCCCTGCCGCGTCAGTGCCTGCCCGATGACCTGGGCGAGCGCCGGGAAGATGGGGTTCTCGAGCTCGGGAGTGATCAGACCGACGAGTCCGGCGCTGCGCCTGCGCAGACGTACGGGGCGTTCGTAGCCGAGGACGTCGAGTGCGGCGAGTACGGATTCGCGGGTGGCCGCAGCAACACCGGGCTTGCCGTTCAGTACGCGGCTGACCGTAGCTTCGCTGACCCCCGCCTGAGTTGCGATATCGGCAAGCCGTGCGGTCATGGGACTGGACTGTACCGGGAGCGGGTCGGATTGCCCACCATGCACTGGAATCGGGCGACAGCGCCCGGAGATTGCGCTCATGTGCCGCCCGGGGCACAGACGTCCCGCCGCCCGACGGCAACATCTTGCAAGACCTTGCGAGGCGGGTCTGTCGGCTGCGGTCAGATCGTCACACTACGGAATTGCGGGCTCTGGCCTGCTCCTGCCAGGGAGAGGGTGCTCCCGTCAAGAGGCTTGACGGCAACCGTGAGGACACGCGAATGTAACGATCGCCGGGGCTTGCAGAAATCTTCCGCAAACTCTTTCGGCCTTCTTTCATCCTTGTTACGTTCACGTCGACCCGGCGCCGCGACGGAGCGGTACGGCAGTTGAAGGAGTTCAGATGCGACGTGGCATAACGGCCACCGCCCTGGTCGCGGCCCTGGCGCTCGCGGCGACCGCCTGCGGCAGCGATGACGACGGTTCCAACGGCACCACCAAGGGCTCGGGCGAGCTCTCGGGCACCGTCACGTGGTGGGACACCTCCACCGCGGGCAGCGAGGACAAGGTCTTCAAGAAGATCGCCGAGGGCTTCGAGAAGGAGCACCCGAAGGTCGACGTCAAGTACGTCAACGTGCCCTTCGGTGATGCGCAGAACAAGTTCAAGAACGCTGCGCAGTCCGGCTCCGGCGCCCCCGACGTGATCCGCTCCGAGGTCGCCTGGACCCCCGAGTTCGCGGACCTCGACTACCTCGCCCCGCTGGACGGCACCACCGCCCTGGTGAAGCAGGACGACTTCCTGAAGCAGGCCGTCGCATCCACCAAGTACAACGGCAAGACGTACGCGGTGCCGCAGGTCATCGACTCCATGGGCATCTTCTACAACAAGAAGATCTTCAAGGAGGCCGGTGTCGAGGTCCCGAAGTCGATCGACGAGCTGAAGACCGTCTCGAAGAAGATCAAGGACAAGACCGGCAAGACCGGCTTCTACCTGCGCGGCGACGACGCGTACTGGTTCCTGTCCTTCCTCTACGGCGAGGGCGGCGACATGGTCGACGCCAGCAACAAGTCCGTCACCATCGACAACGCGGCCGGCGTCAAGGCGATGAAGGTCGTCAAGGACCTCGTCGACTCGGGTGCCGCGAAGACCGACGCGACGGACGGCTGGGAGAACATGCAGTCGTCCTTCAAGGACGGCGACGTCGCGATGATGATCAACGGCCCGTGGGCCGTCGCCGACACGTACACCGGCAAGGAGTTCAAGGACAAGGCGAACCTGGGCGTCGCCCCGGTCCCGGCCGGCTCCGTCGCCCAGGGTGCCCCGCAGGGTGGTCACAACCTGGCCGTCTACGCCGGTTCCAAGAACCTCGACGCCTCCTACGCCTTCGTCGACTACATGACCTCCGTCAAGACGCAGGCCCAGGTCACCAAGGAGCTCAACCTCCTGCCGACCCGCACCTCCGCCTACGCCGAGGAGTCCGTCGTCGACAACGAGATCGTCGGCTTCTTCAAGCCGGTCGTCGAGAGCGCCGTCGAGCGCCCCTGGATCCCGGAGACCGGCAGCCTCTTCGCGCCGCTCGTCACCGAGTACACCAAGGTCCTCACCGGCCAGACCTCCCCGGAGAAGGCCGTCGAGACGACCGGCGACTCCTACCGCAAGCTCCTCAAGGGCTGGAAGTAACTCAGGAAGGCAGGCCGACTGATGGCTGTCCACACCAGCCAGTCGGTGGCGAAGGCCGCGGGCGACGACGTCGCCCGCGGCCGGAGCCGCGGTACTGGTAACCCTCCGCCCCCCAGCAGGCTCCGGCGGGCCCTGTCGACGCACTGGTACGCCTGGACGATGGTGGCACCGGTCGTCGTCGTGATCGGCGTGATCATCGGGTATCCGCTGGTCCGCGGCATCTACCTGTCGCTGACCGACGCCAACGAGCGCAACGTCGCGCGGTCCATCGGTGTCAACCACAGCCCCGCCACGTACGAGTTCGTGGGCCTGGACAACTACACCGACGCGCTCACCGGCGACCAGTTCCTCGGCACGCTCGGGTGGACCCTGGTGTGGACGGTCTCCTGCGTGGCCATCACCTTCGCCCTCGGCATGGCGCTCGCCAACATCCTCAACCGCAGGATCGCCGGGCGCTCCGCCTACCGGATGGCACTCATCCTGCCCTGGGCCATCCCGGGCTTCGTCTCCGTCTTCGCCTGGCGCTTCCTCTACAACGAGGACCGCGGGCTGCTCAACAAGATCCTCTCCGGCGGCGGCTTCGACGGCATCGCCTGGCTCGACGACCCCACCTGGGCGAAGATCTCCGTCATCGCCGTCAATGTGTGGCTCGGGGTGCCGTTCATGATGGTCGCCCTCCTCGGCGGCCTCCAGTCCATCCCCAGCGAGCACTACGAGGCCGCGGAGATGGACGGCGCCACCGCCTGGCAGCGCTTCCGCCACATCACGCTGCCCGGACTGCGGCCGGTCTCCACGACCGTGATCCTGCTCTCCACCATCTGGACCTTCAACATGTTCCCGGTGATCTTCCTGCTGACCCGCGGGGGACCCGGCGACGCCACCCAGATCCTGGTGACGCAGGCGTACAAGTTCTCCTTCGAGATCAGCCCGCGCGACTACGCGCAGTCCTCCACATGGGGCGTGCTGATCCTCGTGCTCCTGCTGCTCTTCGCCGCCGTGTACCGGCGAGTCCTCCGCACTCAGGGAGACGACTGGTGACCACCGCACCCACCCACGCCGCGCGGCGCTCCGCGCCCAAGGTCCGGCTGCGCGGCGAGCGTTCGCCGCTGGCCTCCACGGCGCTGCACCTGACGCTGATCGTCGCGTCCGTGATCGCGGTCTTCCCCGTGCTCTGGGTCCTGCTCACCTCGCTGAAGCCCGCCGCGTTCGCGACCACCACGGACTTCTTCAAAGAGACGACCTTCGAGAACTACACGAACCTGCTCCAGAACACGAAGTTCCTGACCTGGTTCGGCAACTCGGTGGTCGTCGCGGGCCTCACGACCCTGATCGGCGTGATCGTCTCCGCCTCCACCGGCTACGCCGTCAGCCGCTTCCGCTTCCCCGGCAAGCGCGGACTGATGTGGACGCTGCTGATCACCCAGATGTTCCCGGTCGCCGTCCTCATCGTGCCGATCTACAACATCATGGCCGGGATGGGGCTGCTCAATAAGCCGGCCGGTCTCGTCATCACCTACCTCACCATCTCGGTGCCGTTCTGCGCCTGGATGATGAAGGGCTTCTTCGACACCATCCCGCGCGAGATCGACGAGTCCGGCCAGGTCGACGGCCTCACCCCGTTCGGCACGTTCTGGCGGCTCATCCTGCCGCTCGCCAAGCCGGGCCTCGCCGTCACCGCGTTCTACTCCTTCATCACCGCCTGGGGCGAGGTCGCGTACGCCTCCGCCTTCATGGTCGGCGAGGACAACCTCACCCTCGCGGGCGGACTCCAGCTGTTCGTCAACCAGTACGGGGCCCAGTGGGGTCCGATGACCGCCGCGTCCGTGCTGATCGCGATACCCGCGGCCCTGGTCTTCCTGTTCGCGCAGAAGCACCTGGTCACCGGCATGTCCGCCGGAGCCGTCAAGGGCTGAACGCCGGCAACAGCACGGCCGTACGACCCGCACGCACCAAGTCACGGTGGCGCCGGCATCCCGACCCGGTCCCGGCGCCACTCCCCACCCAGACACCCCAGGGACGACATGACCCAGCACCTCGCTGCCCCCTCCACCGGCACGTCCGACGACGCCCCGGGCCACCGCACCGGCTGGTGGCAGGACGCGGTGATCTACCAGGTCTATCCGCGCAGCTTCGCCGACGGCAACGGCGACGGCATGGGCGATCTCGCAGGCGTACGCAGCAGACTCCCGTACCTCAAGGACCTCGGCGTCGACGCGGTCTGGCTCAGCCCCTTCTACGCCTCCCCGCAGGCCGACGCGGGCTACGACGTCGCCGACTACCGGGCCATCGACCCGATGTTCGGCAGCCTGCTGGACGCCGACGCGCTGATCCGCGACGCCCATGACCTGGGCCTGCGGATCATCGTCGACCTGGTGCCCAACCACTCCTCCGACCAGCACGAGTGGTTCAAGCGCGCGCTCGCCGAGGGCCCCGGCTCCGCACTGCGCGACCGCTACCACTTCCGCGCCGGCAAGGGCGCCGACGGCGAACTCCCGCCCAACGACTGGGAGTCCATCTTCGGCGGACCGGCCTGGACCCGGACCACCGACCCGGACGGCACGCCCGGCGACTGGTACCTCCACCTCTTCGCACCCGAGCAGCCCGACTTCAACTGGGAGCACCCGGCCGTCGCCGACGAGTTCCGCTCGATCCTGCGCTTCTGGCTCGACATGGGCGTCGACGGCTTCCGGGTCGACGTCGCGCACGGCCTCGTCAAGGCCGAGGGGCTGCCCGACCTGGGCGCGCACGACCAGCTGAAGCTGCTCGGAAACGATGTCATGCCGTTCTTCGACCAGGACGGTGTGCACGAGATCTACCGCAGCTGGCGCACCATCCTGGATGAGTACCCCGGCGACCGGATCGCGGTGGCCGAGGCCTGGACGCCCACCGTCGAGCGCACCGCCAACTACGTGCGCCCCGACGAGATGCACCAGGCCTTCAACTTCCAGTACCTGTCGACCGCCTGGGACGCCGCCGCACTGCGCGACGTCATCGACACCTCGCTGAACGCGATGCGCCCGGTCGGCGCCCCCACCACCTGGGTGCTCTCCAACCACGACGTCACCCGGCACGCCACCCGGTTCGCCAACCCGGCCGGCCTCGGCACCCAGATCCGCACCGCGGGTGACCGCGAGCTGGGTCTGCGCCGGGCCCGCGCGGCCAGCCTGCTGATGCTGGCGCTGCCCGGTTCCGCGTACGTCTACCAGGGCGAGGAGCTCGGCCTGCCCGACGTCACCGACCTGCCCGACGAGGCCCGCCAGGACCCGTCGTTCTTCCGGGCCGAGGGCCAGGACGGCTTCCGCGACGGCTGCCGGGTGCCGATCCCGTGGACCCGCGAAGGCAGCTCGTACGGCTTCGGCGAGGGCGGCAGCTGGCTGCCGCAGCCCGCCGGCTGGGGCGAGCTGAGCATCGAGGCCCAGACCGGTGTGGCCGGCTCCACCCTGGAGCTGTACCGGGCCGCGCTCGCCGCCCGCCGGGTGCACCCGGGGCTCGGCGCCGGGACCGCGGTGGAGTGGCTGGACGGCCCCGAGGGCGTACTGGTCCTCGCCCGCCCCGGCTTCGTCTGCACCGTCAACACGACCGGTGCGCCCGTCCGCATCCCCGTGCGCGGCAGCATCCTGCTGTCCAGCACCCCGGTCGCCACCGACGGCGCCGAGATCGAGCTGCCGGCCGACACCACGGTGTGGTGGACGGTGTGACCGTCCCCCCGCCCAGGGCCGGCAGCGCACTGAGGCTCTCGGACATCGCCGGGCAGGCCTCGGTCAGCGAAGCGACCGTCAGCCGGGTGCTCAACGGCAAGCCGGGCGTCGCGGACACCACGCGTCAGCGGGTGCTCGCGGCGCTCGACATCCTGGGCTACGAACGCCCGGTACGGCTGCGCCGGCGCAGCGCCGGGCTGATCGGACTGGTGACGCCCGAGCTCACCAACCCGATCTTCCCGGCGTTCGCGCAGTCGGTCGAACAGGTCCTGGCGGGCCATGGCTACACCCCGGTGCTCTGCACCCAGCTGCCCGGCGGCGCCACGGAGGACGAGCTCGTCGAGCAGCTCGTCGAACGTGGCGTCGGCGGCATCGTGTTCCTCTCCGGACTGCACGCCGACACCTCGGCCGACCCGGCGCGCTATGCCGCGCTCACCGACCGCGGCGTGCCGTTCGTGCTGATCAACGGCTACAACGAGCGGATCAGCGCCCCGTTCGTCTCGCCCGACGACAACGCCGCCGTGCGGATGGCCGTGGGGCACCTGGCCGAACTCGGCCACCGCCGGGTCGGCCTGGCGATCGGACCGCAGCGCTATGTGCCCTCCCGCCGCAAGCGGGACGGCTTCGTGGACGCGGCGGTCTCCCTGCTGGGGCTGGACCGCGATGATGCCGAACTCCTCGTGTGCTCCACGCTGTTCAGCGTCGAGGGCGGCCAGGTGGCGGCCGACACGCTGCTCGACCGGGGGTGCACGGGGATCGTCTGCGGCAGCGACCTGATGGCGCTGGGCGTGGTGCGCGCCGCCCGGGGCCGCGGGCTCGACGTGCCGCGCGACGTGTCCGTGGTCGGCTTCGACGACTCGCAGCTGATCGCGTTCACCGACCCGCCGCTGACCACGGTGCGCCAGCCCGTGCAGGCGATGGCGGCGGCCGCGGTGGGCGCGCTGCTGGAGGAGATCGGCGGCAGTCCCGTACAGCGCACGGAGTACGTCTTCCAGCCGGAACTGGTGGTACGGGGCTCGACCGCGGCGCTCCGCAGCGCCTGAACGGGCGGGGAACGGGGCCGGGTCCGGAGGGGGGACCCGCCCGCCCGGCCGCCCGGCCGCCCGTCCGGCCTGTCGGCAGGAGACCGGCGGCGGACACCGAAATGCGTGACCCTGCCATCCGGCCGCACTCCAGCAGCTACGCTCGTAGTCACCTTTCGGTGGGATGGGGGTAGCGATGTCCGAGGCATCAGCCGAAGCGGTCGCAGCCGAGACGGACGGTGAACTGCCCGAGCTGGCACAGGAGTTCGTCGCCGCGCTTGCTCGGGAGCAGGAGCTCGCCCAACTGCGTGAGGGCGTCATCGAGCGCCTGCACACGGAAGTGGAACAGCTGCGCCGCGGGGAGGTCGAGCACGCCCTCGACGTCGTACGCCGGCCGCTGATCCGCCTGCACGACCAGATCCAGCGGCAGGCGGAGCTGGTCGATGCCCCCCTGAGCGTCGAGGATCTGCGCACCCTGCTGCGGGCGCTCGCGGACGAGACCGCGGACGCTCTGGCGGCCACCGGCGTCGACCGGTACGCGGCCCAGGTGGGCGAGGCGTACGACTCCCGGCGGCACCGCCCGGTCGGGCGCATCCCCGCCGCGTCGCCGGAGCAGGACCGCACGGTCGGCAGAGCCGTCTCGGCGGGCTTCGAGCAGGGCGACCGGGTGGTGCGCAAGTCCGAAGTTCTCGTCACGCACTGGACGCCCTGACGGGCCGGCCTCCGACCGTTCCAGCTGTCCGCCCCAGGTGAGGATCCGCATATGGCCGTCTACGGAATCGATCTCGGCACGACCTACTCCTGCGTCGCCTGTGTCGACGATGTCGGCCGGCCCACGGTGCTGCGAAACCTGGAGGGTTCGGACACCACTCCCTCCGTGGTGTATTTCGAGAGCGAGGACCAGACCGTCGTCGGCCAGAGCGCCAAGGACGCCGCGGTGCTGGACCCGGAGAACGTCGTCCAGCTGATCAAGCGGGACATGGGGGAGTCCGTGGTACGCACATTCCACGGCAGGCCCTTCACGCCCGAGGAGATCTCCGCGCGCATCGTGCGCAAACTCGCCGACGACGCCCGGGTCAGCGGTGGCGCCGAGGTCCGGGACGTGGTCATCACCGTGCCGGCCTACTTCGGACTCGCGGAGCGGGACGCCACGCGCAAGGCGGGGGAGATCGCCGGCCTGCGTGTGCTGGACATCGTCGCGGAGCCCATCGCCGCCGCGCTCGACTACGGGGCACTCGACGCCACCACGGGGGGCGACCGGACCGTCCTCGTCTACGACCTGGGCGGCGGCACCTTCGACACCACCGTGCTCACGCTGCGCGGCACGGACCTGAAGGTCCTGTGCACCGACGGCGCCAAGGAGCTCGGCGGATCCGACTTCGACGACCGCGTCGTGATGCACCTGGTGGAGTCCTTCCGGGCCAAGTTCCCCGATGCCGAGGACCCGTTGGCGGACCAGCACTCCGAGACCCAGTTACGCCGGGACGCCGAGGAGGCGAAGAAGGCCCTCTCCTTCCGCTCGAACTACACCGTCCGCGTCATGCACCAGGGCCTGGTCACCGAGGTCGAGCTGACCCGCGAGCTGCTGGAGGAGCTCACCTCCGACCTGCTCGACCGGACCGTCGAGATCACCCGGCGCACCCTCGCCGTCGCCGGTGAACGCGGGGTCGCACACTTCGACGAGGTGCTGCTGGTCGGCGGAGCGTCCAAGATGCCCGCCGTGGCACAACGGCTGCGGGACGCGTTCGGCTTCGAACCCCAGCTGCACAACCCCGATCTGACGGTGGCCCGCGGCGCCGCGCTGTACGCCCTCGACCGCGCCCTGTACGCCATCAGCTCCGGCGAGCTCAGTGCCGCCGAGGCCCCTGACGTTCCCGACACCGGCCGGATCACGCGGCAGGCGTACAAGGTCTCGACCGTCGCCTCGCGCGGCTACGGCATCCGCGTGCTCGACACCGAGACCGACCGCTCCTACGTCACCCACCTCGTCCACGCGAACGACAGCCTGCCGGCCGCGGTGAACGAGGACTTCTACACCGTCTCGGCCAACCAGCGCCGGGTACACATCCAGGTGATGGAACAGGCGGGCGCCGTCGAGTCCGAGCAGCTCGACCACAACACCGTGGTCGCCGAGGGAAACCTGGACATCCCGCCGGGCAAACCAGCCCGGTGGCCGTTCGCCTGCGAGTTCTCGCTCAACAGCTCGGGTCTGCTCGAAGTGGTCGCCACGGAACGCGAGACGGGTGAACGCCTCCATCTGTCCGTGCAGATCGGCGGCATGACCCAGAACGACGTGGACGAGGCCCGCGTCGCCCTGGGCCACGAGCAGATCTCCTGACGGCTGCCGGACGCGGCCGGATCATGGCATTCGACGAACCGAGCTATCGGCGCGAGGTGCTCGACGCGGGCCTGCCGGTCCAGGAGGACCTGCGGCTCCGCTATCAGCTCCCGCAGCAGTTGTCCGCCCCGGCAGTCGTCGAGACGGTGCAGGCGGTGCGGGCGTGCTGGCGGCGCCAGCGCACCAGGCTGACCTACCGGGCGGTGATCGAGGAGCTGGAATCGGGCCATCTCGTCCACCAGGCGCTGTTCGAGGCGGCGCAGGGCGGTGATCTGGCCCCCCTGCACGCCGCCCTCGCCGAGCAGAGCCGGCGCACCGCCGCCGCGACGGGGCAGCTGGCCGCGGCCCTCACCGAGGCCGCGGAGGGACTCGGGCTGATCACCGACGGGACGCGGCGGCAGGCCTGCATCGTCCACGGGGCGGACGCGGCACGTGTGGACACCGCCCTGGCCACCCTGTCCATCGTCGTGGCCGCCCCCGACCCGCTGCCCCGCGACCTGCCGCACCCCGCCTACGCCCGCTGCGCACGACACCTCGCCGTGCTGCGCCTGCGTCATCTCGCCGACTTCCTCACCGCGAAAGGACCCGGTGAGCGCCTGACCGATCCGGTACGGCCCTTCACCGGGCCCGGTCCCACGGAGAGTGAACTGGAGGCAGCCGCCCTGCGCTGGGGGCGCCTGCCGCACAGCGCCGCCCACACGGCGGCACAGGCCGTCGTCGCCGCCGCGCGCAAGGTGCTCGGCGACGCGGGTCCCGAGGGCTTGCGAGCAGTCCTGCTCCACGAGCTGGCCGAGCCGCTGCGGGCGCGGCGTGCGGCCCGTGCGGGGGCGCGCAGCCTGCTCGGGTACGCCACCGGCGAGCTGTCGGTGGCGCCGCCGGAGGCCCGCAGGCTGGTCTTCGCCGTGCTGCACGAGCAGGCCGCCGATCCGGTCACCACCCGGCTGCGCTCACTCGTCGCCGACGGGCTGCTCTCCGAGGCTGCGGCCGTCCTCGACCGGCTCCCCCCGGAGGCTCTGCCGCAGGAGGCGGCGGCGCTGGCCGCACAGGTGCGCGACACGCTGGCCGAGGCCTGGCAGCTGAGCACCCACGCCTCCATTCGCTCCGTCGACGCGCCCGATCTCGCCTGGACGCTGCTGGACCAGGCCGAGGCCATGGTCAGGGACCTGCACCGGATCGACGAGGTGCGGCGCTCGCTCACCGTGCGGCCGGTCCCGCGGGTGACGGCGGCAGCGGACCCCGGGGGTGTGCTGGTCGTCTGGGAGCCCACCCCGTCGACCGCGGGTATCCCGCAGTACGTGGTGGTGCGCAGAGTGGGGCGCGCACCACGCTTCGCGACGGACGGGGTGCCGCTGGCAGCCCCGGCCGAGGGCGGGTGCCGCCTGGTGGACACCGACGCCCCGGTGAACGTGGCCGTCCACTACGGTGTCGCGGTCCGGCGCGCGGCCGAGGCGGACGGTCCGCTGTCGGACCTCGCCGTCTGCGGCCCGTTGCGGTACCGGCCGGAGGTCCGGGCGGCTGTGACGGAGGCGGAGGACGGTGTGGTGACGGCCCGATGGCAGCTGCCCGCCGAGGCCGAGTCCGTGCGGGTCACCCGGTGGTCCGGCCCCGGGCGGGACCGGACCGTGGCCGCCCGGCGGAACGGATTCACCGACCGGGGGCTGCCCAACGGCGTCGCGTACCGCTACCTGGTCCAGGCGCTCTACCGCGAGGACGACGGCACGGAGTCGGCGTCCGAGGGCGTGTGGCTGACCGCGACCCCGTTCGGCCCGCCCGAGCCGGTCATGGACCTCGCCATCGTTCCCGTACCCGAGGAACGGTCGCTGTTCGAGGCCCGGTTCGCGCCGACGCAGGGCGAGGTGCGGCTCTACGCCTTCGACGGCCCGCCGCCGTGGGCGGTGGGCCGGCGCCTGCGCCCCCCGGAGCTCGATGCCCAGGGCGTCAGGATCAGGACCCGTCCCTTCAGCGGCGGTCTGCGCTTCCGGCCGACGCGGCACAGCAGCGTCGTCCTGGCGGCCACCGTCGCCGGCGACCGGGCCGTGGCCGGTGCCCGCGAGCTGGTGGTGGCGATCCCGGAGCTGAACGAGGTGACGGCGGCCCGGGGTCCGGGCGAGGCCGTGGTCACCTTCGGCTGGCCGCCGGACGGACCGAGCGAGGTGGAGCTGGCCTGGACCGCCGCCGACGGCGCTCCGCGCCGGCACGTGGTCACCCGCCTCGGCTATCTGCGCCGGGGCGGGGCCCGCTTCCCGGTCCCCGACGGTGCGGCCGTCGAGATCGACGTGCGCCCGGTCGGCAGGGTGCGGGGCCTGCGCGCGGTGGGCGCACCGCTGCGGGTGCGACTGCCCGCGCGGATCGAGATCGGCTACACGCTCACCCGCCGAGGGCTGCCGGGACGGCCGTCGGTGCGGGCGGTCTTCACGTCAGCCGTCCCGGTACGTGTGCCGGGACTCCTGCTGATCGGCTCGCAGGGCCCTTCCTGGCCGCTCGCCGCCGGCGACGGCGAAGTGCTCGCCGAACTCGGTGCCGTGGAACTGGGGCCCGGCAGCCGGGCCGTACTCGCGGCCCGGCTGCCACGGGGGCACACCCCCTGGCTGCGCTGCTTCGCCGTCGGCGAGGAGGCCGTCCTCGTCGATCCCCCGACGGGCCGGCTGCGGATCGCGGCCGGACGGGCGGAGCGCAGCCGATGGCCTTCCTGAACCGCGGCGCGGACAGCTGGGTCTGCCCGGTGTGCCTGCGGCGGATCACACGAGCCGACATCGCCTTCCGATGCGTCCGCGGGCGCTGCGGCGGCGGCCGGCGCCTGTCCGCCGCCGATCCGCTTCTGCCGGCCGCGCTCTGCGACTCCTGCGGCCGTACGACCTCACGGCCCCACTGCGGGCGGTGCGACGAGCGGCTGCCCGAGGGCTATCTGCGGGACCGCAGCCGCGTCGTGGTCCTCGCCGGCCCGGCGGGCAGCGGACGCAGCACCTTCACCGCCGTCGCGCTGAACGAGCTGCGGCACCGCCTCGGTGAGGAACTGGGCATGTCGTTGCTGCCCTGCGACGACCGTACGGCCACGGATGTGCGGCGGCTGTACGAGCAGCCGCTCTACGAGGACGCGCGCCTGCTGCCCGCGGCCCATCCGCCCGGGAGCCCACGCCCGCTCGTACACCGCCTGAGCCGTCGCACGGGCCGGCGGGAGCGGGCCCTGACGTTCGTGCTGCTGGACACGTCCGACCGGCAGTTCGCGGCCGGGGAGCCGGCCGAGGGCGAGCTGCGGATGCTGGCCGGGGCGGACGCCGTCGTGCTTCTGCTCGACCCACGGGATCTGCCCGGCGCCGTGCCCCGGCCGGCCGGGCGGGCACCGACGGCGGGCTCCGCACAGGTGGTGGACCGCGTGCTCGACCGGTTGCGGACGGCCGGATCCGGATCCCTGGACCGTGGCCGGATCGGCATTCCGGTCGCCGTCGCGGTGGCGAAACTCGATCTGGTCACCCCGCAGCTGCCGCCCAACTCGCCGTTGCACCGGGTGCGTTCCCCCGGTCCCGGGTTCGATGCAGTCGACCGTTCGGCGGTGGACACGGAACTGCGGGCACTGCTGGCGCTGTGGCAGAGCGACGGCATCGACCAGCGGCTGCGTGAAGCCTGCGCGGACTGTCAGCTCTTCGCCTTCTCGGCGTTGGGCGTCGCACCGCGCGGTGACGCGGTACCGCCCGGCGGACCGAGACCGCACCGGGTCGAGGACCCGCTGCTGTGGCTGCTGCACCGTTTCGGCCTTCTCGATCGCGCAGGGCGCGGACGGTGAGGAGGCCCCGGCTGCCGAGGCACGTACGCGAGACAGCGGAGAGGCTGCGTCCGGGGGCCCGGAAGGTGCGCGGGTGGGTGGAGTTCGCCCTCGGGGTCCTGCTGATGCCTTTCGTCGCCTTCGCAGGCGTCATCGCGCTGCTCTCCGTCTCAGCCGTGGGCTTCGCGCTCTACTACGCCTGCGCCGTACTGCCCCGCCTGATCTGGCGTCATTTCCGTGCCGTGTGGCGGCTGTCCGAAGACCGTCCGCCCGACGACGCGGCGGTCACCGGTCGCGAACCGGTCAGGGGCCCGTATCTGCACCGGGCCGGCCCACGGGTGTTCCGGGCGCTGTGGCAGGACGCACGGGAGGCCTACGCTCGGGAGGCGACGAGCGCGCTCACGCGCGACTACGAACTGTTCGTGGTCAAGGACCGCCCCCGCAGACGCATCGAGGTCATCGGAGATCAGTGCTTCGGCCTCCTCGGATGCGCCTACCGGGGCTGCTGGACCCTGGCGGTCATCTCGGCCACGGCGGTTCTGTTCGGGGCGGCGCTCCTGCTCCATCTCCTGGTCTGGGCCGCGCTGATGGCCGGCTTCCGGCTGTTCTGCGCAGCCCTCCGGGTGGCCGACCGGGCCGGCCACCGGCTGACCGGCACCGCCACCGTCTGCCCGCACTCCGGCTGCGGGCGGTTCGTGGCCCTGCCCGTCAGGCTCTGTCCCGGCTGCGGCGCACAGCACCGACGGCTGGAACCCGACCGCAACGGCGCCCTGCACCGCATCTGCCGCTGCGGAACCAGGCTGCCCGCAGCCATCGCGTCCGGCGCACGGCGGCTGGACGCCCGGTGCCCGCACTGCTCCCGTCCGATGCTGCGGGGCGAGCGCCGGACCCGTCTGGTCCTCATCGCGGGGCCGTCCGGTTCCGGCCGCAGTGTTCTCGTCCGCAGCGGGCTCGCTCAACTGGCCCGGCGGGTACGGTCACTGGGCGGAAGCGCCGGCGGCGGGGTGCCGGGTGCCGCCGCGACCGGCCTGTTCGGGCTGCGCGGCGGGAGCCGCTCCCTCGTCCTGCTCGATCCGCCGGGGCCCGCCTTCGCCGCGCAGTCGGAGCTCGACACACTGGACGCTCTGCGCCACGCCCACGGCCTGGTCCTGGTGCTCGACGGACCCGCGCTCACCGCTGTACGGCGGGCGTCGACCACCGAGGACCGGGAGCGGATCTCTTCGGTGCCGCGGGCCGCGCAGGACCCCGTCGACACCGCCGAACGCGTGCTGCGCAACGTCGCGTCCCTTCCCGCCGGCCGCCGCCCGCGACGGATCGCCGTCGTCCTGACGAAGACCGCCGCGCTCCGCCGCACCTCGGCCGGAGCCGGGCTCGCGGACGGCGACGACGCCATCCGGCAGTGGCTGGTGACCGCGGGGGCCGGAAACCTGGTCCGTGTGGTGGAGGACTCCGCCGTCCCCGTACGCTTTCTGGCCGACGAGGCGGGAGCGGACGGGGAGACGGATCTCGGCGGACTGCTGCTGTGGACGGCAGGCGTCCCGGCGGCTCCCCGGCGCCGCCGGGTCATCCCGCCACTGCGCGTGCCGCGGCCGGTCCGCGGGCACCGCCCCGCGGCGGCCCGGACCGGACGCGCACGCTACACGCTGCTGCTCTCCCACTTCGCCGGCTTCGTGGCCCTCCCGTTGATGCTGGTCCTGCTCCAGACCGCGGCCCTCCCGTCCACAGCGCTCTTCGGACTGCCCGGCGCCTACGACCGCTGGGCCGATCCGCTGCCCGGATTCACCCACGACCGTGACCTGACGGAGTATCACCGGGGCGTTCCGTGGCCCAGGTTCAAAGCGAGCTACTCGGCCTACGGCACGACGCCGGCCGGACCGCGGACGGGGATCTTCGGCTTCTGGTCGACGGTCGGCAGCCCCAGCTCGGGCGAGCGGGATGCGTCGGACTGGCTCGAGGTCGACTTCGGCTTCCCGGTCTACATCTCACGGGTCGAGTTGGCGCTCGCCGGCGCGGCCCCGCAGGAGCTGGAGATCCGTACGCCGAACGCCGCGGGCGGGTGGACGGCGCGGACCGTCGAGCACGACGTCACCAGCATCGGCGCAGAGGTCAACCAGGACGAGATCGCTGTCGGGGTGACCACGTCGGCGATCAGGATCGTCGTCCCCGGAATCAACGAGCCCGGAGGCGTGGACGTCGGCACGCTGCGCGTCTGGTCGCCCTCCAGCCGACTGCTCCGGCTGCGCCCCAGCGGGTCCGGCCTGCTGCTCACCAGCACGGTGAACCGGGCGGTGAGTGTCGAGGTCCGCCCGCCGGTGCTGCCACCCGGCTGGCGGGCCGCATCCACCGGGGCTCCGCCGCGCCGGGTCCCTGCGGGGGCGACCGTCTCCGCCGGCCTGCGCCTGACCGCCGGAGCCGACGCGCAATCCGGTCCGGCGCGGTATGCGGTGCGCATCACCGAGGACGGACACACGGCCACGGCCGTCTGCGTGGCGTGGCTGACGAAGGCGGCCTCGGGGCCACGCGTGCAGCCGGTCGTCTGCGACAGCGGCTGACCACCGGCAGCGCGGGCACAATCGGCAGCCGGAGCCCCCGTTGGCTCATCTGCCACCCTCCGCCCTGAGCACGCCGAGCCCTCGATCCCGAACACGGCCGGAAAATAACTCCTCTGAGGGGCCGTCAGAATATGATATGTGCCATGTCCGACGACGAGTTGGCCGAGTTGGCAGGCCGGGTGGCGGCCCGGATCAGCGAGGCCGAGCAGACACAGGACCTCGGAACGCTGTTGGGCGAGGACGCCGGAACCGACGCGCTGAGACTGCTCGCCGGGGCGGCGCCGGCACCCGAACTGGAGGTCCGCTTCGGACCCGTCCTGCTCGTCTGCTGGACGTACTGGTACCGCGCGAGCGCCGGTGACCGCAATCCGGCTGCCGACGAGGAGGGGCTGCTCGCCCTCGCCCTGCGCAACCTCCTTCGTCCACTGCTGCCCGATCCGGCCGTGCTGCCCGGTCTGCCGCCGGAGATGGAGGAGTTCGAGGCCGACGCGCTCATACGCCTGTCAGGTTTCGCCTGCATCATGGGATCCGCCTGCGGCAGGCTGGCCCTGCGGACGATGGAGCGCGGCGGCGCGACCGAGGCCACGGCGCTGTTCGATCAGGCGCTCGCCTGGCTGCTCGACGCGTTTGTCGTCATGCCCCCCGACCACGAGGGCTTCGGTGACGTCTCCATGGCACTCGTCGCCGTACGCATGCAGCGCTTCGAGGCGCTGGCCGAGCCCGATTCGCTCACGGCCGCGGCACGGACCGCGGCCAGGGCGTGCGTCCTGGTGCCGCCCGGTCATCCCCGCCAGGGCCACCTGCTGCCGCTCCTGCTCGATGTGGTCGTCCATGCCGCGATGCTGCTCGGCGAGCCGGCGCCGGACCGGATCGAGGCACTGCTGAGCACCTGCGGCATCACACCGCTGCCCGAAACGGCCGAACGCGTCGAGCAGTTGAGGGAACTGTGGCGTGCTGCCCACCACGACCCCGCGGAGTTGCACGCCGGGACCGGCCTGCTGCTCGGCGCGTCGGCCTTCGAGAGCGGCGAACTGCCCACCCTGGCCTGTGCGGCCGTCCGGGTGCGGGCCGCGCTCGCCACGCTGACGCCGGACCACCCTGCCCGCGGGATGCTGGCCGCGACGCTGCACGACGTCCTCGGCCGGCTCGGGCAGGACGCCGGGGAGGCTCCCGGGCCCGCCGTGCAGGTGCCGTTGCGGATCGAGGCGGCTGTCCTGCGGTACTTCGGCCTTCAGCGCCAGGAGGAGGAGGGTCACCGGGCCGGTGAGATGAACGCGCTGCTCAACCGGATCCTGGATCTGGCCCAGGAGCTGGCCCACGGCCACGGCCTGCCCGGCCTGCCGGCCGACCTGCGGGCTGCCGTCGCCTTCGCGGACTGCCTCGTCGAACCGGCCGCCGCACAGGACCCCACGGATCAGCCGCTGGAACGGATCGGCCGGTACCGCCGGGCATTCGACGCGCTCGCACCGGACGACGTGACACGCCCCGTGTACGGGGTGGTCCTGGCGGCCTCGGCCCGGCGTTGTGCCGAGGCCATGGCGGAGAACTCCCCGCAGACAGCCGATGAGCTGGGCGCGCTCGCCACCGCGGTCACCGCGGATACGGCGGCCTGCGCACCGGCCGGCTTCGAACCCCTCTCCTGGCTCCGGGCCGGGCAGGTCAGCGAGGCGGCAGTGGGTGCGCTGTGCACACTCACGGGACCGGTGTGGTCCTCGGAGACGGAGCACGCGCTGGACGTCATGGGCTGCGAGGCCCTGCGCGAACTGGCCGGGTTCCTCACGGACGCCGCGGCGTGGATGAGGCAGGAGATCGGGGGCGACCTTGCGGGAATCAGAGCGATGGCCAACCTCGTGGGCCCGGACGGCGGCGAGCAGCCCGGCCTGGACTCGATGGTCCAGAACCTCCGGATCGCCCTTGACCGCATGGGCTGGGACGAGGACCTGCGCGATGCCGGGGGCGACCTGCTGAGCGCGGCCCTGGGCGCGGGCAACCTGGGCGACGTGGACACGAGCACCCTCATGGAGGCGGTCGGGCTGCTGCGGCAGGTGTACGAGCGGTCGGAACGGCCCTCCGCGGCGGTGGCCACCCGGCTGCGCGAACTGCTCACGCTGCTGGGCCTGGTGACCAGCGATCCGGACCTCATCATGGAGGCGGCGGTAGTCCAGGAGGACATGGCCGATTCCGGGCAGGTCGATGAGCGGGCGAGCGCCGAGGAATCCTTCCGGGCCACCCACTTCACGGTGCTGAACGGCCTCGTCGGCTATGTCCTCACCCATGACCGGGACCAGCTGGAGCGCGCCCGGCAGCTCCTGCCCCACCTCGTCGAGCTGGGCGAACGGGCCGACGCCTGGCAGGAACCCGGTGCGGGCGAGCAGCGTATCCACGCCGAGAGTCTGGCGGATCTGATCGGCTTGGTCGGCCCCGGCGGCGGGCCCGCGACCGGCACCACGGACGAGGAGGTCGAGCGGTGCCGCCGGACCTTCTCCGCGGCTCCTGCGGGGCAGCGCCGGGGGTTCGCCGGAATGACACTGATCAGGGCGCTGCTCCAGCGCTTCATGACCCTGCGCGCCAGCGGCTCGGACCATGCCACCGGGCTCGTCGACGAGGCCGACACCGTCATCGGGACGATCACGGACGACCTGGACGCGAACATGATCGCGACGATGCGGCTGCTGACGGCCCTGCACCGCATCGAACCCGGCGACCCGATCGACCTCGGGCATCTCCTGCCCGTGCCCGAGGCGGGCCGGGAACGCTCCGGGACGATATCCGGCATGCTGGAGGAGGTGATGTCCCTCCTGCTGGGCTCCATGCGTACCGAGGACCGGCTGGAGCGGAACATCGACACGCTGCGCAGTCCGCTCCACTCGGTCTGGTTACGTGCCCACGCCGGCATCGCCGCCGCGGTGAGGTGCGCCGACACCGTCACGTCCGACGTCGATCGCGCCCTGTCGCTCGGAGTGGAGACCGTGGGTCTGCTGGAGCAGGTGACCGACCGGGGCGGTCCGCAGCCCGCCGCCGAGCACGGCCTGCTCGGTTTCGACGGCGACGTGCGCACACTCACCGCGATGATCGCGCTCAATCTCCTGCACCAGCGCAATACATCTCACCTGGAAGCAATGGGAGAGCGACTGCGGGCGGCAATGGAGCGCGCCGGCCGCGGCGGCGTGGGCGGGGGCGAGAGCAGGGGCGACGACGACGGTGAGGGCAGGGGCGACGACGACGGTGAGGGCAGGGGCCACGCCGGCGACGACGGCGGGAGCCACGGCGGCGACGCCCTCATGCCGGACCTCCCGGCCGTGGGACCGATCCGTGCCGTCCGTGGCCCCCGGATCGAGGCGGCCGTCGCTCTGCACGAGCGCGGCCGCGGTCTCCTGCTCGCCCGCCGGCTGGAGTCCCGTACCGACCTCGGCGCACTCGCCGAGGCGCATCCCGGCCTCGCCTCCCGGTTCACACAGCTGACCGGGCAGTTGGAGGAGGGCGCCGGCAGCGGCTCCGGCCGGGCCCGGCTGGCGGGGCGACGGGCCTCGGCGGAACTGGACCGGCTCATCGAGCGGATCCGGACGGAATCAGGGTTCGGGGACTTCCTGGGAGCACTCCCGCCGGACCGCCTGCGCGAGCTCACGGCCGAGGGACCGGTCGTCGTTCTCAACCACGCGCGCGGACTGTCGTGCATCGCCTTCGTCGTCACCCCCGAAGGGGCGACGGCGCTTCATCTCGATGCCATGGCGCAGGAAGTCACCGACGCGGCCGAGCAGTTCGGCGCGGCGATCGAGTCGGTCTACGCGCGCGGCGGCCGGCGGCCGTCACCGTCCCAGCTGATCGAGGCCCGGGACACGATCCACCGCCTGCTCGGATGGACCTGGCACGCCGTGGTGGAACCCGTACTCGACCAACTGCGTCGCGACGGGTCCGTGGAGCCCGGCGCCGGTCCGCCCCGGATCTGGTGGGTGCCGACCGGGCCGTTCACGGCGCTCCCGCTGCACGCGGCCCAGTGCCTTTCCGGGGACTGCGAGAACGGTCGCTGCGGCAGCGCGCTCGACACGGTGGTGTCCTCCTACATCCCGGGATTCCAGACCCTGGCCCACGCGCGTTCCCGGGCCGCCAGGCGGCAGGGCTCCGGGGCGGAGCATGCGCTGATCGTCGCGGAATCGGACGATGTGCTGCCGGGCTCCGTGGCCGCCGCCCATCTCACGGCGGACGCGCTCACCCACCCGAAGCTGCTCATCGCGCAGGACGCCACCCGCACGGACGTCCTCGCCGCCCTGGAGAGCTCGCAGTGGGTGCAGTTCGGCTGTCACGCCCACAGTTCGCCCGAGGAACCGACGGGCAGCTGGATTCAGCTGCCGGCCGGGGAGGCGCTGTCGGTGCTCGACATCTGCCGGATCCGGCCCGAGTCCGCCCGGCTCGCCGTGCTCACCGCCTGCGGCACGGCGCGTACCTCGACACGGCTCACCGATGAGGCCGTGCAGGTGTCCAGTGCGTTTCTGCTGGCCGGATATCCGGAGGCCGTCGGCACCCTGTGGGAGGTGGAGAGCACCCGGATCGGGGCGTTCCTGCGCGCCTTCTACGGCAGGGCGCCTGCCGACGGGCCGACGGCCGCCCACGCGGTCCACCACGCGGTCAGGGAGCTGCGGGACCTCGCGCCGAACCGGCCGTACGAGTGGGCCGCGTACATCCACGCGGGGGCCTGAGCCTTGCCCCGTCCCTGATTCCGTCCGTCCCACGGTCCAGGAGAGGCACCGGGAGTCGACCCTGATGGGCCGGCGGGGAGTGGTGACTCCAGGTGCCTCTCTTGTCCGTGACCGGCCCGGCCGGCCGGGCGCGTGGGGCCCGTGGTGACGGGACCCCCGGCCGACCGGACCGGAGTCGGGAGAAACGTAACAGTGCTGCAATGTCTTGCGTAAGACCTTGCAGGAAGAAAACTGCGGTATTTCGTGGATGTGAGCAGGTCATGTCCAAAGGGTTGACCGGAACCTGACGGACTCGTACGGTCTCCCCGCAGCAAGGTTTGCATTCTTGCAGCAAGAACCTTCAGGAGCCTTGAGGGCAGGGCGCGTTGCCGTATGAGGCTGCACCTCACCCCGCATTTCCCCCACAGCAGGAGGAAACAATGGCCAGCAGGCCTCTGTCTGCCGCGGTCGCCCTGATAGCGGGCGCCGCCGCCCTCGTGGTCCCCGCCACGAACGCGCAGGCTTCCGCCCCGGGCACCAAGGACGTCACCGCAGTTCTCTTCGAGTGGAAGTTCGACTCCGTCGCCAAGGCGTGCACCGACTCCCTCGGCCCGGCCGGCTACGGCTTCGTACAGGTCTCCCCGCCCCAGGAGCACATCCAGGGCGGGCAGTGGTGGACCTCGTACCAGCCGGTCAGTTACAAGATCGCCGGACGGCTCGGCGACCGCACCTCCTTCGCCAACATGGTCAGCACCTGCCACAGCGCGGGCGTCAAGGTCGTGGCCGACTCGGTCATCAACCACATGTCGGCCGGTTCCGGCACGGGCACGGGCGGGTCCTCGTACAGCAAGTACGACTACCCCGGCCTGTACTCGGTCAACGACATGAACGACTGCCAGTCGAACATCAGCAACTACGGCGACCGGGCCAACGTCCAGAACTGCGAACTGGTGGGCCTGGCCGACCTGGACACCGGTGAGGACTACGTACGCGGCAAGATCGCCGGGTACCTCAACGACCTCCTCTCGCTCGGCGTCGACGGCTTCCGCATCGACGCGGCCAAGCACATGCCCGCCGCCGACCTCGCCAACATCAAGTCCCGGCTGAGCAACCCCGGCGTCTACTGGAAGCAGGAGGCGATCTACGGAGCCGGTGAGGCCGTCTCGCCCGACGAGTACGCGGGCACCGGCGACGTCCAGGAGTTCCGCTACGCCCGCAGCCTCAAGCAGGTCTTCAACAACGAGAACCTCGCCAACCTGAAGAACTTCGGCGAGGGCTGGGGCTTCATGTCCTCGTCCAAGGCCGCGGTGTTCGTCGACAACCACGACACCGAGCGCAACGGTGAGACGCTGAACTACAAGGACGGCGCCAACTACACGCTCGCCAGCGTGTTCATGCTGGCCTGGCCCTATGGCTCGCCCGACGTCCACTCCGGCTACGAGTGGTCCGACAAGGACGCCGGTCCGCCCAGCGGCGGCACGGTGAACGCCTGCTACAGCGACGGCTGGAAGTGCCAGCACGCCTGGCGCGAGATCGCCTCCATGGTCGGCTTCCGCAACACCGCGCGCGGCGAGGCGGTCACCAACTGGTGGGACAACGGCGGTGACCAGATCGCCTTCGGCCGCGGCTCCAAGGCGTACGTCGCGATCAACCACGAGGGCTCCTCACTGACGCGTACGTTCCAGACCTCGCTGCCCGCCGGCGACTACTGCGACATCCAGTCCGGCAACGGCGTCACGGTCAACGGCTCCGGCCAGTTCACCGCCACGCTCGGCGCCAACACGGCCCTCGCGCTCCAGACCGGCGCCCGCACCTGCACCGGTGGCGGCACCGGCCCGACGGACCCGACCGATCCCGGCACGGGCACGTCCGGCGCCTCCTTCGGCGTCAACGCCACCACCCAGCCCGGCCAGAACATCTACGTCACCGGCAACCAGTCCGCCCTCGGCAACTGGGACCCCGCCGCCGCGCCGAAGCTGGACCCGGCCACGTACCCCGTGTGGAAGCTCGATGTGAGCCTGCCCGCCGGTACGTCGTTCGAGTACAAGTACGTCCGCAAGGACGCGAGCGGCAACGTCACCTGGGAGAGCGGCGCCAACCGCACGGCCACGGTGCCGACCTCCGGCAAGGTCACGCTGACCGCGGATGTCTGGCGGAGCTGAGGTCTCTCCGTGAGCGGCGCGGTCTCCGGCCGCGCCGTGTCCTCAATCGCCGGACGGGCTGAATCCCGCCCGTCCGGCACCGTACCCGCACACCCCTTCGAGGAGAGCCCGAGTGATACGTCCGTCCCCGCGCGTGCCCGCGAGAAGAACGGCCGTCGCCGTCGTCGCGGCCGCCCTGTGCGCGGCCCTCGTGCCCGCGCTGCCCGCAGCAGCGGCCCGGCCGCCCGCCGCGCCGTCGGACGCGAAGCTGGCGGCTCAGCCCGCCCGCCACGACCTGACCCGCGAGCAGTTCTACTTCGTCATGCCCGACCGCTTCGCCAACGGCGACACCGGCAACGACCGGGGCGGGCTGACCGGTTCGCGGCTGGAGACCGGGTACGACCCCACGGACAAGGGGTTCTACCAGGGCGGCGACCTCAAGGGGATGACCGAGCGGCTCGACTACATCAAGGGGCTCGGCACCACCGCCATCTGGCTCGCCCCGATCTTCAGGAACCGCCCCGTTCAGGGAACCGGCAAGGACGCCTCGGCCGGCTACCACGGTTACTGGATCACCGACTTCACCCAGGTCGACCCGCACTTCGGGACCAACGCCGACCTGACGAAGCTGATCGAACAGGCCCACCGCAAGGGCATGAAGGTCTTCTTCGACGTCATCACCAACCACACCGCCGACACCGTCGACTACGCCGAGAAGACCTACGGCTACAAGCCCAAGGGCGCCTACCCCTACCTCGACCGCAACGGCCGGCCCTTCGACGACGCCGCGGGCATGGCGAAGACGGACGCGGACTCCTTCCCGTACAAGCCGGTCACCACTGGCGGCAAGACGCCGTCCTGGCTCAACGACCCGACGATGTACCACAACCGCGGTGACTCGACCTATGCCGGCGAGTCCACCACGTACGGCGACTTCTCCGGCCTCGACGACCTGTGGACCGAGCGTCCCGAGGTCGTCTCCGGCATGGAGAAGATCTACGAGAAGTGGGTCCGCGACTTCGACATCGACGGCTTCCGCATCGACACCGTCAAACACGTCGACCTGGACTTCTGGACCCAGTGGGCGACCGCGCTCGACGCCTACGCGGCCAAGCACGGGCGCAAGGACTTCTTCATGTTCGGCGAGGTCTACTCCGCCGACACGGCGATCACCTCGCCCTACGTCACCCAGGGGCGGCTGGACGCGACGCTCGACTTCCCCTTCCAGGAAGCGGCCCGCCAGTACGCCTCGCAGGGCGCCCCGGCCTCCAAGCTCGCCGCCGTCTTCGGTGACGACTACCGGTACACCACCGACAAGGCCAACGCCTACGAGCAGGTGACCTTCCTCGGCAACCACGACATGGGCCGCATCGGCACCTTCCTCAAGCAGGACAACCCGAAGGCCGATGACGCGGAGCTGGTCAAGCGCGCCGGGCTCGCCAACGAGCTGATGTTCCTCAGCCGCGGCAACCCCGTCGTCTACTACGGTGACGAGCAGGGCTTCACCGGCGCCGGCGGCGACAAGGACGCCCGCCAGACGATGTTCGCCTCGAAGACCGCGGACTACCTCGACGACGACGAGCTGGGCACCGAGCGCACGCACGCCTCCGACGCGTACGACACAAGTCACCCGCTCTACCGGTCCATCGCCGCGCTCTCCGAGCTGACCGCGAAGAACCCGGCGCTGCGCGACGGCGTCCAGACCGAACGGTACGCCGAGGGCTCCGTCTACGCCTTCTCCCGTACGGACCCCGAGCACAGCAACGAGTACGTCGTCGCCACCAACAACGGCACCGCGGCGAAGACCGTCGAGCTGTCCACCGAGTCCGCCGGGATGGACTTCCTTACGCTGTACGGCGGTTCAGGCTCGGTCCGCAGCGGCGCCGACAAGAAGATCACCGTCACCGTGCCGGCGCTGTCCAGCATCGTGCTGCGCGCCGCGAAGCCGCTGACCGCCCCCGCGGACAGGCCCTCCATCACGCTGAAGGCACCGGCCGCCGGCGCCACCGGAACGGTCGAGCTCACCGCGGACGTCGACGGCGGCTCCCTCAACCGGGTCGTGTTCGCCGCCCAGACCGGCAACGGCACGTGGGCCACCCTCGGCACCGCCGACCACGCCCCGTACAAGGTCACCCAGACCATCAAGAACACGACCGCCGCCGGAACACCCCTGCGCTACAAGGCCGTTGTCGTCGACCGCACCGGGCGCACCGCGAGCGCGCTCGCCGCCTCGGCCGCCGGACAGGCGCCCGCCCCGGCGAAGCCCGTCGCCGTCGAACGCGACTACGCCGTCGTCCACTACAAGCGCGCCGACGGCGACTACGACGGATGGCAGGCCAGGTCCGGCGACACCACCGCCGCCTTCACCGGACGGGACGCCTACGGCGCCTTCGCCTGGTTCAAGGTGCCGGAGGGCGCATCCGCAGTCCCGTACACCGTCGAGAAGTCCGGTACGGCGGACGGGCCGGAGCGCACCGTCGACCTCGCGAGGACCGGACAGGTCTGGATCGAGCAGGGCAAGGACGGCCAGGCCGACACCGCCCCCGACGGCGCCTACCCGGCCCAGGACACCACAAAGGCCGTCCTGCACTACTACCGCGCCGACGGCGACTACGACGGCTGGGGGCTGCACACCTGGACCGGCGCCAAGGAGCCGACCGACTGGTCCAAGCCGCTCCAGCCGGTGAAGAAGGACGCCTCCGGCCTCACCTTCGAGGTCCCGCTCGCCGACGGGGCCACCACCCTCAGCTACATCCTGCACCGCGGCGACGAGAAGGACCTGCCCAGCGACCAGTCGCTCGACCTGGCCACCTACGGTCACGAGGTGTGGATGCTCGGCGGCACGGCCGGCTATCTGCTGCCGCAGACCGGCGGCGTGCCCACCCCCGACCTCACCAAGGCCGAGGCGCAGTGGATCGACTCCGACACCGTCGTCTGGAAGGTGAAGGCCACCGGGGCCACCAGCCAGCAGCTCGTGTACGCGTCGAGCGGCGGCATCTCCGTCGTCGACGGCGCCCTCTCCGACGAGGGCCAGTGGCTGCGGCTCAACCAGTCCGCGCTGAGTGACGCGCAGAAGGCGAAGTACCCGCACCTCAAGGACTACCCGGCCTTCACCGTCGACGCCCGTGACCGGGACAGGGTCCGCGAGGCCCTGCGCGGCCAGCTGATCGCCACCCAGCGCGCGGCCAACGGCGCCCTGCTCGCCGCCACCGGCGTACAGAGCGCCGGCGTGCTAGACGACCTCTACGGCGAGAGGGCGAGCAGCGCCTCGCTCGGCCCCGTCTTCCGGCACGGCACGCCCACCCTGTCCGTCTGGGCCCCCACCGCCCGCACCGTCTCGCTCGAACTCGACGGCAGGACCGTCCCGATGCGGCGCGACGACCGCACCGGCGTCTGGTCGGTCACCGGGAACAGGAGCTGGAACGGCAAGCCCTACCGGTACGTGGTGAACGTCTGGGCGCCCACCGTCCAGAAGCTCGTCACCAACAAGGTCACCGACCCCTACTCCACCGCGCTGACCACCGACTCCGCCCGCAGCCTCGTGGTCGACCTCGACGACGGCAGGCTCGCGCCCAAGGGCTGGAGCGCACTGGCCAAGCCCGCGGCCGTGCCGCTGCGCGACGCGCAGATCCAGGAACTCCAGATCCGCGACTTCTCGATCGCGGACCCCACCTCCAAGCACCCCGGTGAGTACCTCGCCTTCACCGACACCCGCTCGGACGGGATGAAGCACCTCAAGGAACTCGCCGGTTCCGGCACCGACTACGTCCACCTGCTGCCCGCCTTCGACATCGGCACCATCCCCGAGAAGAGGAAGGACCAGCAGAAGCCGGCCTGCGAACTGTCCGTCTACGCCCCCGACTCCGAGGAGCAGCAGGCCTGCGTGGCGAAGGCCGCCGCGAAGGACGCGTTCAACTGGGGCTACGACCCGCTGCACTACACCGTCCCCGAGGGCTCCTACGCCTCCGACCCCGACGGCACCAAGCGCACGGTCGAGTTCCGGCAGATGGTGCAGGGTCTCAACGGCGCCGGTCTGCGGACCGTCATGGACGTCGTCTACAACCACACCGTCGCCTCCGGCCAGGACGACAAGTCCGTCCTCGACCGGATCGTGCCCGGCTACTACCAGCGGCTGCTGGAGGACGGCACCGTCGCCACCTCCACCTGCTGCGCCAACACCGCGCCCGAGAACACCATGATGGGCAAGCTCGTCGTCGACTCGGTCGTCACCTGGGCCAAGGAGTACAAGGTCGACGGCTTCCGCTTCGACCTGATGGGCCACCACCCCAAGGCCAACATCCTGGCCGTCCGCAAGGCCCTCGACGCGCTGACCGTGGCCAGGGACGGCGTCGACGGAAAGAAGATCATCCTGTACGGGGAGGGCTGGAACTTCGGTGAGATCGCCGACGACGCCCGCTTCGTCCAGGCCACCCAGAAGAACATGGCCGGCACCGGCATCGCCACCTTCTCCGACCGGGCCCGCGACGCGGTACGCGGCGGCTCCCCGTTCGACGAGGACCCCGGCGTGCAGGGCTTCGCCACCGGCCTCTACACCGACCCCAACACCTCCGCCGCGAACGGCACCGAGGCCGAGCAGAAGGCCCGGCTGCTCCACTACCAGGACCTGATCAAGGTCGGACTCACCGGCAACCTCGCCGGCTACACCTTCACCGACACCACCGGCGCCACGGTCAAGGGCTCGGGCGTCGACTACAACGGAGCCCCCGCCGGATACGCCGCCGCCCCCGGCGACGCCCTCGCCTACTCCGACGCCCACGACAACGAGACGCTGTACGACGCCCTCGCCTTCAAGCTCCCGGCAGGCACCTCGGCGGCCGACCGGGCCCGCATGCAGGTCCTGGCCATGGCGACGGCCACCCTCTCCCAGGGCCCCTCGCTCTCCCAGGCCGGCACCGACCTGCTGCGCTCCAAGTCGCTGGACCGCAACTCCTTCGACAGCGGCGACTGGTTCAACGCCCTGCACTGGGACTGCCGCGCGGGCAACGGCTTCGGCCGCGGACTTCCTCCGGCCGCCGACAACAAGGCCAAGTGGTCCTACGCGAAGCCGCTGTTGGCCAATGCGGCGATCAGTCCCGGCTGCGCACAGATCAACGGCGCCTCGGCCGCGTACCAGGACCTGCTCACCATCCGGTCCACGGAGAAGGACTTCGGCCTCTCCACCGCCGGACAGGTGCAGTCCGCGCTCTCCTTCCCGCTCTCCGGCAAGGACGAGACCCCCGGCGTGATCACCATGAGGCTCGGCACACTGGTGGTCGTCCTCAACGCCGCCCCCGGCGCCACCACCCAGAAGGTCGCCGCCCTGGCAGACAAGGACTACGCGCTGCACCCCGTCCAGGCGGCGGGCGCGGATTCTATCGTCAAGCAGTCGACGTACGAGCGGAGTTCGGGCAGCTTCACCGTTCCGGGGCGCACGGTGGCGGTGTTCTCGCTGCGCTGACCTACCGTATGGGCAGCCGCCGGGGAGAGCCGCACCACCACCCTCCCGGGCGCACCCTCCCACTCCACTCCGGCCGGTCCCGGCCCCCTCCCCGTGCGCAGCCGGCGTCGATTCGCCCGCCGGCCGCGCACGGGGCACGGGGGCCGGGGCCGGCCGCACCTCCTGTGCAGCGACGGTGACGACGGTGAGCAACATCCCCGAGGAGACCACCAGCTTTGTCGGACGGAAGGCGGAACTCGCCAGGCTCGAACGCGCCCTCGTCACCGGCCGGCTGACCACCCTCACCGGCACCGGCGGGGTCGGCAAGACCCGGCTGGCGGTCCGCGCCGCACAGCGCGCGGAACCCCGGTACCCCGACGGGGTCTGGTGGGCCGACCTCGCCCCCCTCCACGGCGACGAGCTGCTCCTGGCCACCGTCTCCGACGCGGTCGGGCTCAGCGACCACACGCTGCGGATGCCCATCGACGTGCTGTGCGAATGGCTCGCCGACAAACAGCTCCTGCTCGTCCTGGACTCCTGCGAACACCTGCGCACCGCCTGCGCCCACCTCCTGGGCGAGATCCTCACCACCTCGCCCGGACTCACCGTCCTCGCCACCAGCAGACAGCCCCTGGACATCAAGGGCGAGCTGCTCGTCGAGGTGGAGCCGCTGCCCGTCGAGGGCGCCGCCGACGCCCTCACCCTGTTCCGGGAACGCGCGGCCGCCGCCGCCCCCGGCGCCGCGCTCGACGAACCCGGCGCCGCCGCGGCCGCCGCCGAGATCTGCCGCCGCCTCCAGGGCATCCCCCTCGCCATCGAACTCGCCGCCGCCACCGCCGGGCGCCAGAGCATCGAGGAGATCGCCATCCGGCTCGGCTCCCGCCTCGACGTGTTCGCCGACGCGACGCTCCGGCCGCTGCGCCACCGCACCCTGCGCACCACCATCGGCTGGTCCCACGAACTGTGCACCCCGCTGGAACGGCTGCTCTGGGCCCGGCTCACCGTGCTGCGCGGCGACTTCGACGAGGACACGGCCGCCACCGTCTGCGCCGGGGGACCGCTCACCGCCGGCGGTGTCCGCAAGGCCCTGCGCGGACTGGTCACCAAGTCGGTCGTCGCGTTCGACGGCGTACGCCACCGCATGCTCGACACCATCCGCGAGTACGGCCGGATGTGGCTCGCCGAACTCGGCGAGGAGCACGAGGCCGCCGACCGGCACGCCGCCTGCTTCCTCCGGCTGGCCCGCAGCGCCCACGCGGGCTGGACCGGCGACGACCAGATCCTCTGGTACCACCGCATCGCCGAATCGCACGCCGATCTGTGCGCCGCCCTGGACCACCTCCTGGTCCATGACACCGCGGCCGCCCAGGAGATGGCCGGCCGGATCGGCTTCTTCTGGTGCTGCTGCGGCCATCTCCCGCAGACCCGGGGCTACGCCCAGCGCGCCCTGGACGCCGGCCCGGCCGAGGGCCCCCACCGCACCCGCGCCCTGTGGGTGCTCGGCATCTGCGTACTCCTCCAGGGCGACTACCCGGCCGCCGAACGGATCGGCGAGGAATGCGTACGGGCGGCGGCCGACGACGCGACCGACGAGGGCAATCTCGCGGCCGGCTACCTGCGCGGCCTCACCCATCTGATGACCGGCGACCCGGAGAGGGGACTGCGCGAGGCCGAACGGGTGCTGCGCACCACCGGGGCCGGAACCCCGCTCGAATCCGCCTACCGGCTGCGCTGCCACCTGATCACCGTCTTCGCCCTCACAGGCCTCGGCCGCCTGGACGAGTCGGCCGAGGCCGCCGCCGTCCTGCGCGAGGCCTGTGTGGCCAGGGACGAGTGCTGGACGCTCAGTTACGTCGACTACCAGCTCGCCCTCATCGCCCTGCTCCAGGGCCGCGCCCGGGCGGCCGCCGCGCACGCCCGGTCCATGCTCGTGGGCAAGCACCGGCTCCGCGACAGCTTCGGCATCGCGCTCGGCCTGGACATCCTGGCCGCAGCCGTCGCCGCCCAGGGCGAGGGCGCCCAGGCCGCCCGGGTGTACGGCACCGGACAGGTCTACTGGCGGATGGTCGGCCACCCCCAGCGCGGCACCCCGGAACTGGGCCCGCTGCGCGAGGCCTGCGAACTCCAGGCCCGCTCGGCCATCGGCGACGCCGCCTACCGGCGCGCCTTCGAACAGGGCCGGGCCAACAGCGCGGAGGCGGGACTGGCCCTGGCGCTCCACGGCGAACTGCTCACATAGTGATTCCCGCTTGTGCGGGTTCCGCGATCAAGGGAAAGGTAGGGGCGACCACCGTCCGTGCCCTGTTCAGGAGCCCGTCATGCCGCAGATCACCGTCGACTACTCCGCCGAGCTCGACGAGAGCTTCGACCGCCCCGGCTTCGCGAGCGCCCTGCATCCGCTGATCGCCGAGACGGTCACCACCAGGACCGCCGCCTGCAAGACCCGGTTCCGCCGGGTCGAGGAGACGGTGGTGGCCGACGCCCCCGGCGGCGACGCGATCGTGCACATCGACATCGCGCTGCTGCCCGGCCGCACCCCCGAGCTCAGGGCGCAGCTCACCGAAGCGGTCGTCGAGCTGCTCGCCGGACACATCACGCCTTCTGCCGGTCTGACCCTGCACCTCTCGGCCGAGACGCGCGACCTCGACCCGTCCTACCGCAACCACTGAGGTCCGGACGGTGCCGTCACCCCGCCGCCGGGCGACCTGACGGCACCGCGGGTCTCCCGTCAGTGCGACCGCTGCGGAGGCACCGCCGGCACGGCGGGCGCCAGTGAGGAGAGCCGCACCAGCAGATCTCCGAACGGCCCGTCCGCCGGCTCCTGGGCGAGGAACCGCAGCACGACGGCCGCCATCTCCTCGTTGTAAGCGGCGCTCACCGCGGCCAGCGCCGCGAAGTCGTGCACCAGCTGCAACTCCAGCTCCGCACGCGGGATCCGCCGCCCGTCCAGCCAGATCAGGGCCGTCGACTCGGCGAGCGACACCCACGACCGCACGACCAACTCCAGCCGGGCCGGGGGCTCATCGACCCCCAGATGGGCCAGGATCTGCTCGCAGGCGGCCTGGCGCACCCCGTCGATCATCGCGTTCGCCGTCGAGGATCCCACCGCCGGGCCGCCCCGCATCAGCGCCGCGAAGCCGGGCCCGTGCTCGTCGACGAAGTCGAAGAACCGCCCCATCACCCGCAACAGCCGGGCGCCCAGGGGGCCTTCGCGCGGTTCCAGGAACCGGGTGGACAGCTCGTCGGCGGCCCGCCGCAGCGCCGCCTCGTACAGGCTCTGCTTGCCCGGGAAGTAGTGGTAGACCAGCGGCCGCGAGATCCCGGCGGCGGCGGCGATCTCGTCGATCGACACCTCGTCCGGGGAGCGGTGGCTGAACAACTCCAGCGCGACACCGATCAGCTGCTGCCTGCGCTCCTCGACGCCCATCCTGCGCCGCACCCCGGTCGTCATGTGGACCAGGGTACCGACCGGCCGCTCGGGCATCCCCTACGGGACAGCCCTTAGAGGTCCAGCACCAGCCGTTCGCCCCGGCACCGCGACACACAGATCAGCATCGCGCCGTCCCGCTCCGCGTCCGTCAGCAGATCGTCACGGTGATCGACCTCGCCCTCCAGGACGCGCTGTTGGCACGTACCGCAGAAGCCCTGCTCGCAGGAGTACGAGACGTGCGGCACCTCCGCGCGCACGGCGGCGAGCACCGACTGGCCGGCCGCGACGGGGACCGTGCGGCCCGAGCGCCGCAGCTCCACCTCGAAGGGCGCCGAGCCGGCCGCGTCCGTGCCCGCAGCGGCGAAGCGCTCCAGATGCAGGGTGCAGCCGGGCGGGAGCGCGGCGGCGACCGCGTCCATCAGGGGCTCGGGGCCGCAGCAGTGCACCGCCGTGCCCGCCGCCGCGTCCGCGAGGGCCGCCGCGATGTCGGGGTGGCCCGCCTCGTCCTGCGGGACGACGGTGACCCGGCCGCCGTCGGCTCCCAGCTTCTCGATCTCTTCCAGGAACGGCATCGTCGCCCGGCTGCGCCCCCCGTACAGCAGCCGCCAGTCGGCCCCCGACGCGGCGAGCGCGCGCACCATCGGCAGGATCGGAGTGATGCCGATGCCGCCGGCGACGAGGACATGGGCGGGGGCGTCGGCCAGCGGGAAGCGGTTGCGCGGGCCGCGGACCTCGGCCTCCGCGCCCTCGTGCAGCACGGCGTGCACCTCACGGGAACCGCCGCGCCCGTCCTCGGCCAGCCGGGTCGCGACGGTGTACGAGCCGGTGTCGGCCGGGTCGCCGCACAGGGAGTACTGGCGGACCAGACCGGACGGCAGCACCAGGTCCAGATGCGCGCCGGGCTGCCAGGGCGGCAGGTCCGGCCCCTCCAGGCGGAGTTGTACGACACCGTCGGCAGGTGTGGTGCGCTCGGTGATCAGCAGCCGCCGGCCGGTGGTGGAGCGGCGCTGCGACCGGCCGGACACGGGCTCGTCCAGCGCCGGCAGCGGCCACAGCGGGGAGTGCTCGATGCGCCGGCGCATCGCCCGCTTGGCGAGCAGGGCGGCGCCGGCCAGCACGGCGACGGTACGCAGGCGGGGGAGGGGCAGGGGCATGGTCAGCCGGTTTCCGTCGTGCGGGCCTCGGCGGCGACCGCGGCGGGCGAGCGGGTGAGGTAGTCCACGGCCTGGGCCGTGCTGCCCTCCTGCGAGGGGTGGTACGTACGGCTCAGGTAGCGCGGGATGGAGCGGACCATCGAGGGCGTGCTCGGCAGGGTGCCGCGCCGCCCGCTGCGGTAGAACTGCCCGAACGACGCCTTGCCGTCCAGCAGGCTCGGGTCGTTCTCCATGAAGAACCGGGTGCCGCGCTGCCAGAGGAAGACCAGGGCGGAGAACGCGGTCGCCCAGGTCCGCAGCCGCCGCCGGTATCCGCCGTCGACGTGCATGAACACATCGAAGGCGACCGAGCGGTGCTCGACCTCCTCCGCCCCGTGCCAGCGCAGCAGGTCCAGCATCGTGGGGTCGGCGCCGCGCCGGTCCAGCTCCCCGGCGTTCAGGATCCAGTCGCCGAGGAACGCGGTGAAGTGCTCGATCGCCGCGATCGTCGCCACCCGCTCCATCAGCCACCACTTGCGCGCCCGGCCCGGCGGCAGCGTCCGGTCGCCGAGCAGCTTCTCGAAGAGCCAGTCGACCTGGGCGGTGTACGGGGTCGGGTCGAGGCCGAGCTCCTTCAGACGCGGCAGCACGTCGTCATGGGCCTGGGAGTGCATCGCCTCCTGGCCGATGAACCCGATGACGTCCTGGCGCAGTTGCTCGTCATGGATGTACGGGAGCACCTGGCGGTAGACGTGGATGAACCAGCGTTCCCCGGCCGGGAGCAGCAGATGGAGGACGTTGATGGTGTGCGTGGTGAACGGGTCGCCCGGCAACCAGTGCAGGGGAGTCCCGTCCCAGGCGAAGGAGACCCGACGGGCCTTGAGCGGGGTCCGCTCCGACGCGACCGCCGCTGGCTGCGTGTTAGACATGTTGTCAATGTACTGAGGGGTAAGCCCGGGGAACAGAGGCGTGCGCCGAATTCCTGCACCCGTATCCGGCCGCGGCGTCCGGCCCCCTGCCCCGGCCCGGTGCGCTCAGCGCAGCGCACCGACCTGGCTGCCGTCCGCCAGCCGCCCGTTCAGCCGGGCCCGGTCGCCCGCCCCGGCGGGCACCGCGAGCAGCCGCCCCCGCGCCCGGCCCGTCACCCCGCCCGATGTGGTCAGCGAGGCGAACTGCTCACTGCCCGCCGCCAGTACGTACCACCGCCCGCCGTGCGACTTCCACAGCACGCCCGCCAGCACCCGTGGCGTGCGCGTCCCGCACGCAGGTGAGTCCTCGGCGCGCGCCGCGACCGCCCCCGGCGGCCTGCTGCCCGGCGGCCGCGCGGACGGTGCCTGGAACTGGGCCAGGACCCTGCTGCCCGTGCCCCGCCAGGTCTCCGCCCGGGTGCACAGCCACTGGGCCGAGCCGTTGCCCTCGGGCAGCGGCTGTGTCGCGTACGTCCAGGAGTTCACCGACCGCACACCGTGCGAGCGCACGGCCGGCAGCAGACAGGCGGTCCGCGCCCAGCTCTCGAACTCCGCGCGCCCCGCGACGTCGTGCGCTCTCGCCGGCGGGCCCGAGGTCAGCCGGGCCGGGGCGAGTTCCCCCAGATCCGTGACCAGCCGCACCGCCGCGGCGTCGGCCAGTTCGAGGGCGTCCCAGGCCCGGCAGCCGGAAGCGGTCGCCGGGCTGGTCAGCGGGGCGGTCACGCCGTCGCGGGAGCGGTGCAGCGCACGCGGCGCCCGGTCCGGAGCGAGCAGATCCCGTACCCGTACGCTCCGCACCCAGGGCGCCGTCAGATACCGGACCCTGCCGTGCGCCCGGTCCACCACCAGGGCGCCCGCCGAAGTCACGTCCGCCCCGTCGACCCGGGCGAAGTCGAGCACCGCGCCCTTGGACGGGTCGGCGTTCCGGGGCTCCGCGTACCGCACGACGCGCAGCCCGTCGTAGAACAGCACCACCGCCGACGCACCCACCTCACCCGCGTACAGCAGCTGCGGCGCCCCCATCGGCGGCCCCGCGGGCGTCCGCGGCGTCGCCGACGTCCGCACCCCGGTGCCCGGCCGCGCCCAGACAGCCAGCGCCCGCCGCAGCAGCCGGGTGTCCTCGGTACGGTCGCCCCGGGTGGGCCAGGCGGTGAAATCGGTACGCGGCGAGCGCCGCCAGAACGTCGCCGGCACCACCCGCAGCGCCCCCGGATCCAGGGCCGCTTCGGCGGCCGGATTGCGCGCGTACAGCGGTGCGGACGGCGCACCGTGCCCCCAGCCGTCACCCGGCAGCCCCAGCAGCGCCCCGCACACCAGCAGCGCCGCGACCGCCGCCACCGCCGCCCTGGCATATCTGCGGCGGCGCGGCAGATCCGGCGGCCTGGCCTGGAGCGAGCAGGGATCGAACTCGGGCGACAGCAGCAGCGCGTACGGGGCGGACACTCCGTCCGCCTCCGTCAGCGCCGCATGCGGATCCGCCACCCCCGCAGCGGCCAGCTCCCGCCGGACCTCCCCGTCCGCCAGCCCCTCCAGGCCACGCAGCACGAACACGGCGCGGGCCCCCGGACCGATCTCCGACAGCCGCTGCTCCAGGGCGAGTTCATCGGCCCCGCCCGAGTGCGGGAACAGCCGCAGCCCCCAGGCCAGCGGAAGGACGGGAGGCAGCTGCACGCGGTGCGGCCGGCACCGAAGGCGGCGCGGCAGGCCCGCGGCCAGCGCACCGCGCAGCACCTCCCGCCGGACGTACGCGTATCCGGGACCGGCCTCCTCCGTGCGGCCGGGGTGGCGGGGCGGCGGGAGTGCGCCGTCCGCCGTCCCGGTTCGGTGCGCGGCCTGCAGCGAGCGCTGGGCCAGGGCGTGGGCGGTGAGCACGCGCCGGCTCCGGCCCAGGGAGGGCGGCAGGACGAGATAGCCGATGCGCGCCAGCCGCGGGTAGTGCTCCAGGAGCGCAGACTCGGCCCGCTCCGCATCGACCGGGGCGGCGGCTGGCGGTACCTCTGACTGTGGGCGCACATTCAGCAGAACGAGCGAATCATCCGATGGTCACTCCGGGCGGCCCCGGCGGCCGCTGCCACCCGCGCAATCCGCCAGGCGCAAGTATCAGGCGAACCGGGCCAGTTGGTGATCGATCGGGGCGTCCGTCATCCGGTTGGCCAGGGTCGTCATGGTATAGGTGCCGATCCCCAGGACCACTTCCAGCGCGTTGCGGGAGGTGTACCCGTGTGCCAGGAACGACTGGAGCGTGTCGTCGTCGACGGCCCCGCTCGTCGCGAGGACGGTCAGGGTGAACTGCCGTACCGCTTGGAGTCGTTCGTCCAACGGCTGAACGGGCCTGTGTGGACTTGGACTTTACGGTCGAGAGATAGGACGTATGTAGCGCGCACCCTTCCCGTGGGGCACTTCGTGCGGCACCATGCACGCGTCGGCACCCGAGAGATCCGACCACTTGTGGTCGTGAATGGGAGGGAACCATGGCACGACGCACCCATGTGCTCAGCGCGCTCGCACTGGCGGCCGCCGCCGCGCTCATCCCCGTACAGGCCACGGCGCAGCAACCGGCACCCCGGCCGTCCGCCTCGCCCGCCACCCCGTGCGGCGCGCCCGTGAGACCCGCGTCGCAGATGACGGTCGACGCGTGCGACAGCCCCGACCGGATCATCGAGAAGGCGGCGAACATCGTCCCCACGCCCGGCCAACTTGCCTGGCAGCAGCGGGAGGTCACCGCCTTCACGCACTTCGGGATGAACACCTTCACCAACCGTGAATGGGGCTCCGGCACGGAGGACGAGAAGCTCTTCGCCCCGAAGAGCATCGACGCCGACCAGTGGATGAGCGCCTACAAGGCCGCAGGCGTCGAGCAGGTCATGCTCACCGTCAAGCACCACGACGGATTCGTCCTGTACCCGAGCCGCTACACCGACCACTCGGTCGCCCTCAGTCCGGGCAGCCCCGATGTGGTCGCCGCCTATGTGAAGGCCGCCCGCAAGGCGGGCCTGAAGGTCGGCCTCTATCTCTCGCCCTCCGACGGCGCCGAACTCCCGCACGCCTGGCACGCCGAGTGGGTCGAGAAGATCCGCGCCAAGCAGGCCGAGGGCAAACCCCTGAGCCTGCCGGAGCGGATGGCGCTGGAGGACGGCGACCGCGCCCCCGCCGGTCAGGGCCGCTTCGGCAACGGCAGCGCCGTCACCGAGCGCACCATCCCCACCCTCGTCCCCGGCGACGACCGCGCGGCCCGCGTGAAGAGCGGCAAGCTGCCCACGTTCAAGGTGCGGGCCGACGACTACGACGCGTACTACCTCAACCAGCTCTACGAGATCTTCACCCAGTACGGCCCGGTCGAGGAGCTCTGGCTCGACGGCGCCAACCCCTGGTCCGGCTCCGGCATCACCCAGAAGTACGACGTCAAGCAGTGGTTCGACATGGTCAAGGCGCTGTCGCCGAACACCGTCGTCTTCCAGGGCCCGCAGGGCGTCCGCTGGGTCGGCAACGAGTCCGGCGTCGCCCGGGAGACCGAGTGGAGCGTCACCCCGCACACCACCGACCCGTGGACCGGGCTCGGCAGTCTCCCCAATGACTCGACCGACGCCGACATCGGCTCCCGGACCAAGCTCCTCGCCCCGGGCGTCAACTACCTCCAGTGGTACCCGGCCGAGGCGGACGTCTCCAACCGGCCCGGCTGGTTCTACCACCAGAACGAACAGCCCAAGACCCCGGCGCAGTTGATGAACCTGTACGAGAAGAGCGTCGGCCGCAACGCCTCGCTCCTGCTCAACGTCCCGCCCGCGCCCGACGGGCGGATCGCCGACGCGGACGTCGCGTCCCTGACCGCCTTCGGTGCCGACCTGCGCCGGATCTACGGCTCCGGTCTGCGCGAGCAGGGCCCGGGACCGTACACCTTCGACCGCGTGGCGGTCCGCGAGGACATCCGGCACGGACAGCGGGTGGAGAAGTTCGCCGTGGAGGCGAGGATCGACGGAACGTGGCAGCGGATCGCCGAAGGCACCACCATCGGCCACGAGCGCATCCTGCCGCTCCCCGCCGCCGTCACCGCGTCGGCGGTCCGGGTCGAGGTGCTGGAATCCAGGGCGAAGCCGCACCTGGGCGCCACGACCCTGCACCTGACCACGGCACCGGCTCCGGCCACCTCCTGACCCGGCCCGGGGTCCGCGCGTCCTGACCGGTCCTGACTCCGGCCCGGACGCGCGAACCCCGCGCCGCCCACCGCGGACCCGGCATGATCCGAGCGAGAGGCCCTAACCCCGGTCCAGATACGCGAGCACCGCGAGAACGCGGCGGTTGTCGTCGTCGGAGGGCGGCAGGCCGAGCTTCCCGAAGATGTTCGAGGTGTGCTTGGCCACCGCCCGCTCCGTGATCACCATCTGCGAGGCGATCGCCGCGTTCGAACGGCCCTGGGCCATCAGCTCCATGACCTCCCGCTCCCTCGGCGTCAGCCCGCCCATCGGCTTGTCCTGCGAACGCCGCGACAGCAGCTGTGAGATCACCTGCGGGTCCATCGCGGTGCCGCCCGCCGCGACCCGGCGCACCGCGTCGATGAACTGGTCGGCGTCGAACACCCGGTCCTTCAGCAGATAGCCGATCGCCCCGTTGCCGTCCGCCAGCAGCTCGCGCGCGTACAACTGCTCGACGTGCTGGGAGAGCACCAGCACCGGCAGGCCCGGCCTGGCCCGCCGGGCCGCGAGTGCGCACTGAAGCCCCTCGTCGGTGTGGGACGGCGGAAGCCGGACGTCGACAACGGCGACGTCCGGCTTCAACTCGGCGAGTGCTCTGGTGAGTTCGGGCCCGGTCTCGACGGCGGCCGCGATCTCGAAGTCGTACGCCTCCAGCATGCGGACCAGGCCGTCGCGCAACAGGAAGAGATCTTCGGCTAGGACAACTCGCAAGGGATCTCCATGGTCACCATGGTGGGACCGCCCGCGGGGCTGCTGACGGCCATGATGCCGTCGAATGTACCGAGTCGCCGTTCGATTCCGCTCAGGCCCGAGCCCGATCCGGCCGACGCACCGCCCTTTCCGTTGTCGGTGACCGAGATCCGCAGCATGCCGCCGGCATGGTGCAGGTCCACCCAGATCCGGTCCGCCCCGGAGTGCTTCGCCGCGTTCGTCAGGGTCTCACTGACCGCGAAGTACGCCGCCGACTCGACCGGGGCCTCGGCCCGGCCGTCCAGCTCCACATCCACCTCGGACGGGATGGGCAGCCGCAGCGCCAGCGCCCTGACCGCGTCCCCCAGTCCACGCTCGGCGAGCACCGGCGGATGGATGCCGCGCACGAGATCGCGCAGCTCCGTGAGGGCTTCGGCCGACGACTCGCGGGCCATCGCCAGCAGCTTCTTCGCCTGCGCCGGGTCCTTCTCGATCAAGGCCTCGATCGTGCCCAGGTTCATGCCCATGGCGACCAGCCGCGCCTGCGCCCCGTCGTGCAGGTCCCGCTCGATGCGCCGCAGTTCCGACGCGGCGGTGTCCACCGCCTCGTGCCGGGTCTCGGTCAGCCGGTCGATGCGCAGGGCCAGTTCCTGCTCATGGGTGGGGGCCAGCACCGAGCGGGCGAGCAGGAAGTGCGCCCGCAGGAGCCGCTCGCTCAGCGCCACACCGGCCGCGAAGAACGCCACGCCGACCGCGGCGGCGGCCAGCCCCGTCGCCTGACTGTCGACGGGGACGAACGTGTACCAGTACCGGTCGTCCGTGAAGACCCGCCACAGACCCGCCGCCAGGACGAACCCCTCCACCGGGTAGATCATCAGCGTTGCCGCCAGCAACGCCACCACGGAGCCGGCCGACATGTCGACCACCAGCCACTGCATGTCCCGCCAGGTCGCCGGGTCCTTCAGCATCAGCGTGGTCCGCTCCACCTGCCCGGTGAAGCCGCTGCGCACATCCTTCGGGAGCGGCCGGTACGGGACCGGGATACGCACGTCCGACCAGGTGATGGCCAGCAGCCGGCGCTGATTGGCGTGCTTGCGGACCGCCGCCAGCAACTGGGGGGTGGTGACCAGGCCGATGCCCAGCGGGATGAGGACGATCGAGACCAGCGTCAGCGCGAACAGCGTGACCGACCCCGCCAGCGCGGTGACCGACAGCACCAGCCCGCGCCCCGCGGCCAGCAGCGCTGCCCGTATCCGTCCCTGTTTCGCGTTCATCCTGGTCCCTCTTTCCTCGCCGGGGTTGCCGGGCCGTCGTGCCGGCCCCGGTCCGCACCCAGTCTGACCCGTCGGACGCCGGGCGCGTCAGCCGTCCCGCCACCCGGTGGGGGTGTACCCAGCACCACCCCCGGGACCTCGCTCTACGTCCCGCCGAGTGGGGGCTTCGGCGGCTGGGGCGGCGGGCCCGGAATTCCTAGATTCGAAGGAGTCCGGTCAGACATCTACTTCAGGGGGCGAACACGCCATGAGGCGTAACCTCGCGGCACGTATCGGTGTGTGGAGCGCACACCATCGCAAGACGGCCATTCTCGGCTGGCTGCTCTTCGTCGTACTCGCCGCGGGCATCGGCGGCGCGTCGGGCATGGTCGAGATGACGGACGCGGAGAACGGCGCCGGCGACTCGGCCCGCGCCGAGCAGATCCTCTCCGACGCCGGCCTGAGCCACCGCGCGGGCGAGCTGGTCATGGTGTCGGCCGCGGAGCCCGACGGCTGGCGGACGGCGGCGCGCGAGCTCTCCACGGCCATCGGGAAGACCGGCGAGGTGACCGGTCTCGCCGCGCCCGTCCCCTCCAAGGACGGCAAGGACGCACTGATCACCTTCGAGATGAAGGGCGACGCGGCCACCTCCGCCGACCGGGTACAGCCCGTCCTGGACGCCGTGGCCGGGGTCCGCGAGGACCGGACGGACGTCACGGTCCACCAGTTCGGCGAGGCCAGCGCCGGCAAGTGGCTCGGCGACCTGCTCTCCGAGGATTTCAAGCAGGCCGAGTTCACCGCCGTACCCCTGGCGCTCGGCATCCTGCTGGTCGCCTTCGGCGCCGTCGTCGCGGCGCTGCTGCCCGTGGGACTCGCGCTGACCGCGTGCATGGCCGCCTTCGGACTGCTCTCGCTCGCCAGCCACCAGCTCCACCTCTTCCAGACCACGTACTCCGTGATGTTCCTGATGGGCTTCGCCGTCGGCGTCGACTACTGCCTCTTCTACCTGCGGCGCGAGCGTGACGAGCGGGCCGCCGGGCGCGACGCCGAGACGGCGCTGCGGATCGCCGCGGCGACCAGCGGCCGGGCCGTACTCGTGTCCGGGCTGACCGTCATGGTCGCGATGGCCGGCATGTTCCTGTCCGGGCTGATGCTGTTCAAGGGCTTCGCCCTCGCCACGATCATCGTGGTCTTCATCGCCATGCTGGGCTCCGTGACGGTGCTGCCCGCGCTGCTGTCCTGGCTGGGCGACCGGGTCGACGCCGGACGTGTGCCGCTGCTGAACCGGCGCAACAAGCGGGGCAAGAAGGAGAGCGGCAGGATCGCCGGCAAGCTGCTGCGGCCCGTCCTGTCCAAGCCGAAGTTCTTCGCCGCCGTCTCGGTCGTCGTCCTGCTCGTCCTGGCCGCGCCCGCCCTCGGCATGAAGACCGAAGAGCTGGGCCTGGAAAAGCAGTTCGGCTCGGACTCCGAACTCTCGGTCGCCTACCGGCACATCAGCGAGACCTTCCCCGGCGGTCCCGATCCCGCCCAGGTGGTCGTGGAGGCCGACGACATCGCGGCACCCGCCGTACGCAAGGCGCTTGCCGGCTTCGACAAGGTGACCGTCCACCGGGCGCAGAACGTCGCGGAGATCGAGGTCCCGCTGCCCGGCGGCGAGGCCGACCTGGCCGGCCTGCGCGAGGACCGGCTGCCGGCAGCGTTCGACGGCACGGGCGCCCGTGCCTATGTGACCGGTGAGGTGGCCGGTTCGGTGGACTTCAACGACCAGCTGAAGCGCGGCATCGTGCCCGTCTTCCTCTTCATCACCGCGGTGACGTTCCTGCTGATGCTGTTCTGCTTCCGCAGCTATGTCATCGCCGTGACCTCGATCCTGCTCAACCTGCTCTCCGTGGCCGCCGCCTACGGCGTGATGACCGCCGTCTTCCAGCACGGCTGGGGTGCCTCGCTGATCGGCTCGGAGGGGGTCGGTGCGATCGAGTCCTGGATGCCGCTGTTCGTCCTGGTCGTCCTGTTCGGGCTCTCGATGGACTACCACGTCTTCGTGGTCTCCCGGATCCGTGAGGCCCATGGCCGCGGTCTGTCCACCCGGGCCGCGATCGACGAGGGCATCCGGCGCACGGCAGGCGCGGTGACCGGCGCGGCCGTGATCATGGTGGCGGTGTTCTCGGTCTTCGGGACGCTGTCCATGCAGGACATGCAGCAGATGGGCGTCGGCCTGGCCGTCGCGGTGCTGCTGGACGCCACGATCGTACGGATGGTGCTGCTGCCCTCCGTGATGGCTCTGCTGGGGGAGCGGAACTGGCGGACCCCGCGCGCCCTGACCCGGCTGCCGAGCCTGGACCACAGCGAGCCGGAGCCGGAACCCGCTCCCGCGGCGATGGCGGATGGAACGGTGGGAACGGGGCCGAGGGGCTGAGGGGCTGGGCCCGCCCCGGCCGGGCATGAAGCGGCCCCGGCTCCGGAACATCACCGGAGCCGGGGCCGATTCGGGTGCGATCAGGGCGTGTACTTGTAACCGACGCGCCGCACCGTCTGGATCGACCGGCGGTGCTCGGCGCCCAGCTTGCGGCGCAGCCGCGCGATGTGGACGTCGACGGTACGCCCGTCGCCCACGTGCCCGTAGCCCCAGACCGTCGTCACCAACTGGTCCCGGGAGTGCACCCGGTGCGGGTGCGCCACCAGATGGGAGAGCAGCTCGAACTCCAGGTAGGTGAGGTCGAGTGCGCTGCCGTTCACCGAAGCGGTGCGCTGGACGGAGTCGATGCGCACCGGCCCGGCCCCCGGCTCCTCCAGCGGTTCCGGCACGGCGAACCGGCCGGCCAGGGCGGCCCCGGCAGTCGCCGCGGCGAGGGCCGGCTGCTGGTCGGCGGGGACGAGCACCAGGTAGCCGACCATCGGCGGCCGGCCCGGCAGCGCCGGCAGGGTGTGCTGGGGTGCGGGCAGCCAGGTCGCGCCCGGCGTCAGGAAGGTGGCGATATCGGCCGGCCGGACGACCTCGTCGGGAGCGACGGCACGCAGCCGGTGCCGGTGGGGGGAGAGGGGACGGGCGGAGGCGGCCGCAGCGGTCGCCGTCGGCGCTGCGGTGGCAGCGGCTGCGGCGGAGAAGGTACGAGTGTTCGCCATGAGGGTCAGCTCTTTCGCGCGAAGGAGTCGTCTGTGGACGGACTTGCTGCGTGCGCGCGGACCGAAGACCGGGGTGAGCGGCTTTAGAGGGCCAGCGCGTTCAACGCGCGGCAACACACCCGGTCGAAGTCGTGATGCTGACGGGAGGGCCAGAAAGGCTCGAGGTCGCTGCGACCTGTCGAGTGGTGCGGGAAGCTGGCCATAACCCCATTGAACCAGAGAACGGGACGCCGCAGCAGACCTCTCTCACCCGTCGATACGGACCTTTTGCGTTACGTTCCTCACTCCGGCCCCCAACCGCCGCTCACCGGGCACGGGATCACCCCGGCCCACCGCACCGGCAACGCCCCGGGCATGCCGAAGGGGCGCCCGCCGGATGACCGGCGGGCGCCCCTCGTAGCTGCGTTACTGCTCCGGGATCAGACCTGGTCGGCCTTCTCCAGCGCGGAGCAGCAGGTGTCGACGATCAGCCGCGTGACGACGTACGGGTCGACGTTGGCGTTCGGGCGGCGGTCCTCGATGTAGCCCTTCTGGTCCTGCTCGACCTGCCACGGGATACGGACCGAGGCACCGCGGTTGGAGACGCCGTAGCTGTACTCGTTCCACGGGGCGGTCTCGTGCAGACCCGTCAGACGGTCGTCGATGCCCGCGCCGTAGTTCTTGACGTGGTCCATCGGCTTCGAGCCCTCGCCCAGCGACTCGCACGCGGTGATGATCGCGTCGTAACCCTCGCGCATCGCCTTGGTGGAGAAGTTGGTGTGCGCGCCCGCGCCGTTCCAGTCGCCCTTGACCGGCTTGGGGTCGAGGGTCGCGGAGACGTTGAAGTCCTCGGCGGTGCGGTAGAGCAGCCAGCGGGCGATCCACAGCTGGTCGGAGACCTCCAGCGGGGAGACCGGCCCGACCTGGAACTCCCACTGACCGGGCATGACCTCGGCGTTGATGCCGGAGATCGCCAGGCCCGCCTTCAGGCAGTTGTCGAGGTGCTTCTCGACGATGTCACGGCCGAAGATCTCGTCCGCGCCGACGCCGCAGTAGTACCCGCCCTGCGCGGCCGGGAAGCCGCCCACGGGGAAGCCGAGCGGCCGGTCGCCGTCGAAGAAGGTGTACTCCTGCTCGATGCCGAAGACCGGCTCCTGGCCCGCGAACTGCTCGGCGACCGGACGCAGCGCGGCCCGCGTGTTGGACTCGTGCGCGGTCATGTCGATGTTGAAGACCTCGCACAGGACCAGGACGTCGTCACCGCCGCGGATCGGGTCCGGGCAGGTGAAGACCGGCTTCAGCACCCGGTCGGAGGCGTGGCCCTCGGCCTGGTTGGTGCTCGACCCGTCGAAGCCCCAGATGGGCAGCTCCGCCACGTCGGACGAGGGGGAACCGGGCATGATCTTCGTCTTGGAACGGAGCTTGGCGGTCGGCTCGGTGCCGTCGATCCAGATGTACTCAGCCTTGAACGTCACGGAAGCCATCCTTTGGGGGTGCTGCGGGTCTATGCAGCGCAGCTTCGCAAGACGCGATTTCCCGTCCGTTGCTCTTGTGTGAACCCCGTGTTACCGAGGTTTCCTGCGTAAGACGGGCCCGCCGTGGGATGCCTGCCCGCTACCGGCTGCGGTCCCTGAGCAGCGTCTCGAAGCCGGCGGCCCGGATCCGCCGCACCAGCTCCTCGGGGCTCGTGCCCAGCGCCACCGCCGCGCGCGGCAGCAGCCAGTCCGCGTCGGCGAGCCGCTGGAGCAGATGACCGCGCCGGATCTGCGCCTCGGACAGCCGGAACGTCTTCAGGTAGGCGACCTGCCCCTTGTGATCGGTGACCGTCTCGCCGATGTGCTGCCCGCCCCGGTTGCGCAGGAACGGCGGCAGGAACCGCCACAGTGTGAACGACCCCATCCGGTGGACCCGGTCGAAGCCGTACGAGGAATCCAGCAGCTCCCGCGCGAAGAGCGTGTCGTGCGCCTCGCTCCACTCCCGCTCCTGCTGCCGCGCGGCCGCCCGCAGAGCCGCGAGCGTCCGCAGCCGCGGCCCGTCCGGGATCCGCGCCCCGAAATCGGCCACCGGCGCCCCGTACATCGCGTACTGATGGACCAGCTCCCCGAACAGGTCCTGGACGAGTGTCGGGTGCAGCAGCCGGTAGTCGTCGGGGTGCGGGAGCACGAAGGCGGCGGCGAGCGCGTCGGCCGCGTACACCATCACCCCGCACTGGCCGGGATGGATCTCGAACGCCCGCAGCGCGTCGTCGAGCCCGCGCACCGACCACCCCATGTACGCGTCCTCGGCGCGCGGCGAAAGCCCGTCGCGCAGCGCCTGGCGCGACCACTCCTCCCACGCGGTCGACGGCCCGCCGAAGTGCAGCGAGAGATAGCCCTCCATCGCGAGGTGCAGCGGCAGGAAGCGCAGCCGGTCGCCGGGCTGCCGCTTGGCCATCCGGTGGTGGCGGTGGCGCGGCAGCGTGACGGTCCGGGGCGGCGCGGAACCCGTGCCGCTCCCGTCGGCGCCGGCCAGCTGCGTACCGTACGTGGCGCTCCGCGCGCCCTCGCCCGACCAGTCGGCGACGAATCCGTGCGGGATGTACGAGGTGTAGTGCGTGCGCGGGCCCACCTCGACCACCGCGGACCCGTACCCCGTGTACACCTCCCGGTGCAGCCGGAGCCCCTCGACGGGCTTCTCGCGCACCAGCGGCACCAGCCGGATGCCGCCCCACACCTGCGAGGGGCGGGCGGTGAGCCCGGTCAGTTCGAGCCTGTTCACAGCGGGCCTCCCGACGGATCGGCGGTGACGAACCGGGCGACCTGCCGGTCCAGATAGGCGTGCAGTTCGGCGGGGCCGGTGCGCCCCTCGGAGAACTGGGCGATCTCCACCAGCGCCGGCAGATCCTCCGCGTCCCGGATGCCCGCCGTCGGCACGGCCACAGACAGCCGCCGGACGTCGAAACCGTCCGCGTCGTATACAGGGTTCACATGCACCACAGCGGTGCGCCGGTCCGGATCGAGCCGGGTCCGCCACACCCGCAGCACCTCGCCCGCGAGTCCGGGCGGGGCGTTGTCCCAGCCGTCCGAGACGATGACCAGCCGGTCCGGGCCGTGCTCCAGGGCGTCCAGGACACGGGTGCCGAGCGGTGTCGGCCCCCAGGGCCTGACCAGCAGCGGATCGGTCGTGCCGGAGGTCCACAGCGGAACGTACGCACCCGGGGCGGCCAGCTCCGCCAGCAGGAAGTGGCAGGCCAGCGCCACCGCGAGCGGCCGGCGCCGCTTCTCGCCCGAACCGGACGAGGAGTAGCTGTCGTCGAGCACGGCGGCGACCCGCCCCCAGCTCCCGGCATGCGGGCCCGCCGCACGACGGGCCGCGGCCCGCAGAGCCGCGGTGAACTCCGTGCGGTGGCTCCGCCGCAGCTCCGCGCCGCAGGCCAGGACGTACAGCGCGAGCCGGGTCAGCGGCATCACGGTCAGATCGACATCCGCCGAAGGCTCCCGCGGGGTGGCCCTGTCGCGCTGCCCCTGGGTGCGCAGCCGCTCCAGCCGCGTCATCCGGGGCACCATCCGCTCCAGGAACGCCTCGCGCTTCATGCCGTGCCGGGCCGCGAAGCCCTCGGCGACGGTGAACGGCAGCTCGTCGACGGCGCCCTGCTCGTAGTGGGCGCGGCGCCAGGCGTCGAGCAGCCGGTGCCGGTAGCGCGGCAGCTTCCCGGGCCGGAAGAGGAAGTCGCCCAGCTCTCCGCCCAGCCCCTCCCCGTGCGCCCCGCCGCCGTGGCCGAGCCGGAGATGGGCGTGGCGGACCGCGGTCTTCAGCCCCCGGCGGTACTTCACCGCGTCGTGCGCCGGATCCGGCCGTGCCGCCAGCCAGTCGCGCATGATCGCGCGGGTACGCCGGTTGTTGACCTTGGCCGCGCGCAGCCCGCGGAACAGCCGGTAGACCCGAGGCGGCGGCAGCTTCGCCAGCCGGGCCGCGATCAGCCGGCCCTCGGTGCGCTTCTCCTCGGCCGAGGCGTCGGCGGCGTGCTCCAGCAGTCCCTGCACGATGCGCACGGCGTTGTGGTCGTTGATGTCCAGGGCGAGCGAGGCGGCGTACACCCGGCGGTAGTTGACCCGCACGTACTCGTGCAGGAAGTCCAGCGAGAGCTGCTGCCGGGAGGCATCCGAGTGGAACTCGCGCTGCCCGGTCGCCGTGATGGCCGCGTTGACGAAGAGGAGCACGTCCTCGGCGGCGACAAGATCGGCAAAGGTCTCGGTCGTCATGATGAATCCCCCGTGGTGTTCCGCGAGGCGGTACGCACATGCGGAAGCCGGCCGGGGAATGGGGGCGCGAGCAGCGAAATTTTTGCTTTAGAGGCAAGTCCCGGAAGTCGCACCGGAGTCCCGCGGCCGGCTCCGTCAACGTAACCGCCCGGCCGCCCGCTGCGCCACCGTATTCGAACGGTCACGGCGCCCCACCAGGCACACTGGTCCCATGTATCCATCTGTGACCCCCCTTCGTGTCGGCCTGGTCGGTACGGGCCCCTGGGCCCGCAACACCCATGCCCCCGCCCTCGCCGCCCACCCCGGCGTCGTGCTGAGCGGGGTGTGGGGCCGGCGTGCGGAGGCCGCGCAGGAGCTGGCCGCCGCGCACGGCGTCACGGCCTTCACCGGTGACGCGGGGCTCGACGAGCTCTTCGCCGCGAGCGACGCCGTGGCGTTCGCGCTGCCGCCGGACGTCCAGGCCCCGCTGGCCGCGCGCGCCGCGGCGGCCGGCTGCCATCTCCTGATGGACAAGCCGGTCGCCACGGACGTCGCGGCCGCGCGTGAGGTGGCCGAGGCCGCCGAACAGGCCCGGGTCGCCTCGATCGTCTTCTGCACGCTGCGGTTCGCGCCGGAGACCTCCGCCTGGATCGCCGAACAGCAGGCGACGGGCGACTGGTTCACCGCCCGCGCCCACTGGATCGGCGCCCTGTGGGCCCCCGGTGCGGACAGCGAGTACGCCGCGTCCCCCTGGCGCCACGAGAAGGGCGGCCTCTGGGACGTCGGCCCGCACGCGCTCTCGGTCCTCATCCCGGTGCTCGGCGATGTCACCGCCCTGACCGCCGCCCGTGGCCCCGCCGACACCCACCACCTCGTCCTGCGCCACGCCTCCGGCGCCTCCAGCACGGTGACGCTCACGCTGGCCGCGCCGGCCGCCGCGGCCGGGGTGGAGATCGAGCTCAGGGGCGAGCACGGCATCGCCTCGCTGCCGCGGTGGGGCGGCGCCGTCGACGCGTTCCGCGCGGCGGTGGACGCGCTGATCGAATCGGTGCGTACGGGGGAGCCGCACCCCTGCGACGTACGGTTCGGGCTCCGCCTGACGGAACTGCTCGCGGAGGCCGGGGCGCAGGCGGCGAAGTAGCTCCCGGCGCCCGGCCGGGCGGTTTGGCCTCCACCCAGGGGCCGCCGCCCGGCACCGCCGCTCGGCACCGCCGCTCAGCACCGCCGCTCAGCACCGCCGCTCAGCGCGGCCGCTCAGCACCGCCGCTCAGCACCGCCGCTCAGCGCGGCCGCTCAGCGCGGCCGCTCAGCGCGGCCGCTCAGCGCGGCCGCTCAGCGCGGCCGCTCAGCGCGGCCGCTCAGCGCGGCCGCTCAGCGCGGCCGCTCAGCGCGGCCGCTCGGCGCTCAGGGCGTCCCGGGAACTACACCGAGCGCCCCAGGGCGTCCCGGACCGCTTCATCCGTGCGCGCGACCACGGCCGTGCCGTCCTCCGCCGTGATGATCGGCCGCTGGATCAGCCTGGGATGCGCGGCGAGGGCGGTGATCCACCGCTCCCGCGCATCCGCGTCGCGCGGCCACTCCTTGAGCCCCAGCTCCTTGGCGTCCGCCTCCTGGGTCCGGGTGATGTCCCACGGCTCCAGCCCCAGCCGGTCGAGCACGGCCCGGATCTCGTCCGGCGACGGAACGTCCTCCAGATAGCGGCGGACGGTGTAGTCGGCGCCCTCCGCGTCGAGCAGCTGCACCGCGCTGCGGCACTTGGAACAGGCGGGATTGATCCAGATCTCCATGGGGCCAAAGGTACGGGATGGACCGCGAAAACCCCTCTGGCCAGGGGCGATTGTCAGTGGGGGGCGGTAAAATAGGGGTAGTTCGTGAGGGTTCCACCACCGCGCCAGGAGGTTGCCAATGGCCGTTGCCGCAGTCACGACCAAGCCGCTCCACACGCCCCTGCAGAAGAAGCCGCTCCCCGCCGGCCGTCCCCGTGAGTGGTACGTCTCCCACAATCGCCGGCTGAAGGCGATGCGTCTGGCGATCGCCCTGCTCGACGCGGGCGTCCACCACCCGTCGAGCGCGCGCAACGCCCGGATACGCACGACCGCCGAGCGCCTCGGCATCCACCCGCCGTCCGACACCACCTGCCGCATGGTCCGCGCGCTGATCCGCTACGGCCGCTGACCCCACCCCTCCCGCACGTCGCCGCGCCCCCTGGAGCCCCGGGGGCGCGGCCGCGTCTCAGAACCCGTTGCACGTGGCGGTGGCGAAGGCGCCGGAGGCCCTGGCGGTGCGCCGGGTGCGGTCGTCCACCGTCACCGAACAGGCCACGTCACCACCCGCCTTCCCGAGGCTGACGGCGAACCGGCCACCGCTCATGAATCCCTTGGTGTCCAGTTCCCCGGCCCACGGCAGTGTCCGCAGGGTCAGCCGCCCGGTCGACAGCTCCTTGCCCTGCCAGGTGCTGTAGGTGAGTGTCACGTCCTCGGCGGCGCCAGTGACCTCGTACCGGATGTGCACGGTCCGCGAGCCCTCTGCGGAGACCTCGTGGGCCAGCACCGCGGAGACCGCGCCGGCACCGAGGGCGAGCAGCACCAGGATCATCAGCACCACCCACGGCCACAGCCGCCGCGGGGGCGGCGGCGGGACCGGATCGTCGTGTGCGGCCTGCTCGCTCATCCCTCCAGACTCGGCCGTCCGGGCCCGGCCCGCGACCCCGCCGCCACCGCCCCTCACCCGTCCGGCCTACACCGCATGCGCCCCCACCCGTCGCCGCCTTCACTTGGGGCGACGGACGAGTGCTGGGAGGCACGATGACGAGGCGAGGCGTACGGGGCGCGAGCGCGGTCCTGGTGGCGATGATCGTGGCAACCACGGCATCGGCATGCTCGGACAGCGGGGACACGGCATCCAGCACGGTGTCCAAGGCGGCATCGGCGGCTTCCTCGGTGGCTTCGTCGGCCGCCTCCAAGGGCGCCGACGTGGTCGCATCGGCGACGGCCGCCGCCGAGGACAAGCTGAACAGCTTCAAGGACGGCGTGAACGCGAGCGGCGACGTCAAGGCGGGCGCCCCGGCCACCGACAAGGACGGCCACATCACTTCGAAGATCACGGTGAAGAACAGCACCGATTCCAAGCAGTCCTACGCCGTGCAGGTCAACTTCCAGGACCCGAACGGGAATCTGCTCGACACGGTCGTGGTGACGGTCGACGACGTGGCCTCCAAGGGAAGCAAGGACGCCACGGCCCGCAGCAACCGCAAGCTCGACGGGGACGTCAAGATCGAGGTGGGCAAGGCGCTGCGGCACTGACCGCGTGGGGCGGCCCTGGATCGCGCCGATCCGGGCCGCCCCGGCCGCGTGCGCAGCTCAGGACCTGGCAACTCCGAGACGGATCCGCCACCTGCCCTCGCAGCGCTGTGGAAGCAGCCGGATCTGCTGGGCGGCCGTCACCGAAGCGGGACGGCGATGCCGGCTGCGCGCAGGTTCGCCTCGACCAGCGTGTTCAGCCGGGCGATGGAGGGTGACTGGTCTTCCCGGTGGTGGTTGACCATCTCGTACCGGGAGGCGGCGTCGGGCCGGCTCTGAAACCCGGCCGGCATCGCCAGCAGCGCGCGGTCGGCCAGCAGCTTGTCGGCCAGCGTGGACGCCAGCTCCTCGATCCGTGGGTCGTCCGGATCCCAGGACCTCGCATCCCAGGCGCGCTTGGTCAGCTCGACGGACTCGGGATCTTCGAGCGAATGTCCCAGCCGGGTCAGGAAGCTGTCGAAGACCTCCGGGACCAGCGCCCGGGCCAGCACCAGAGCCTCCCGTTGACCGGCCACATAGTCGGTACTGAAACCGAGTCCGGCGAGTCGGTCCAGGATGGCACAGGCCCGGTCGGGCAGCAGGGCCCGGTCGCCGTGGTCGAGACGGTCCAGCCTGTCGCGGCGCGCGATCAGGTCGTCGATCCGTTCGGTGAGCTGGTGATGGATGTCGTCCAGGGTGGCGGCGAACGTCTGGGGATCGGCGTCGAGCAGGTCACCGATCCCGGCCAGCGGCACACCGGCCGCGGCCAGGGTCCGGACCTGGACCAGCCGGAACAGCTCGTCCGACCGGTACCGGCGGTAGCCGGAACCGTCGCGTTCCGGCTCGGCGAGCAGGCCGAGCCGGTGATAGTGCCGCACGGTCTTGATCGTGACACCGGCGAACGCCGCCGCCTGACCGATCGTGAGCCCGTCTGCCATCGGCTCGGCGCACCTCCAAGTCGTGGGCGGCCGCGGTCTCTCGCGACCCGCGCCGGCGACGGCCGGGAAGTCCGGACGATCGCAGGGGCGAGGATAGCGCGCACCGGTTCCGGCCCGTCCGCCCCTGCTGCCGAAGAGGTCCGAGACGGCGATCGGTGCCGGTATCCCCTGATCGCCACAGTGGGTCGACCTTGACCTTGACCTTGACCTTGGGTCAAGGCCGCAGGCTCTTCACACGGCCCGTCGAAGGGCCGGGCAGCCATCGGGGCCGCCGTGAGAACTACCACTGTGAACAGGGGATTCATCATGGGAACAAGCAACAGCGGCTTCTCCGAGGCAGGGCTGCGCCGACTGCGCGAGGTGCTGGCACGGCATGTCGAGTCCAAGAGGATTCCCGGCCTTGTCGCCCTGGTCAGCCGCGGCGGCCAGGCGCACGTCGAAGCGATCGGGACGATGCGCCATGACGGTGGCCCGCCGATGCGCCGGGACACGATCTTCCGGATGGCGTCCACGTCCAAACCGGTCACGATGGCGGCGGCGATGATCCTGCTCGACGAGTGCCGGCTGCGGCTGGACGACCCGGTGGACCAGTGGCTGCCCGAACTCGCCGACCGGCAGGTGCTGAAGCGGCCCGACGGACCGCTGGACGACACCGTGCCTGCGCAGCGGCCGATCACCGTACGGGACCTGCTGACCTCCACGTTCGGGCTCGGAGTGGACTTCGAGTCGATGGCTTCCCCGATCAGGGCCGCGACCTTCGAGCGACTCGACTACAGCGTGGCATCCGGGCCGGCGCCCGGGCCGGACGAGTGGATGCGCCGTCTCGGCGAGCTGCCACTGCAGTACCAGCCCGGAGTGCGGTGGCAGTACGACCTCAGCAACGAGGTGGTCGGTGTGCTGGTCTCCAGGGTCACGGGACAGTCGTTGGAGGCCTTCCTGCGGACACGCATCCTCGACCCGCTGGGGATGAAGGACACCGCCTTCCACGTGCCCGCCGACAGGATCGACCGCCTGCCGCCCCTGTACGGGCCCGACCCGCAGACCGGCGAGTTCGTCGTGTGGGACGAGGCGGCAGGGGGAAGGTCCAGCGTGCCCCCCGCGTTCCAGGGCGCCGGCGGCGGGCTGGTCTCCACCGCCGACGACTACCACGCCTACTTCCGGATGCTGCTGAACCACGGGATGCACGGGAGCGAACGGATCCTGTCCCGGGCCGCCGTCGAGCTGATGACCACCAACCGCCTCTCGCCCGGGCAACTGGCCGCCCGGGAAACCATGTTCGGCAGAGCCGCCCACCTGTCCTCCGGCCAGGGGTCGCATGGCGGCTGGGGCTTCGGGATGGCGGTCCGCACCCATCGTGGCGACTACGCGCCCATCGGCCAGTTCGGCTGGTTCGGCGGCACCGGCACCACCGCCTGCGCAGACAGGACCAACCAGCTCACCGGAGTCCTGCTCACCCAGGTCGGACTGTCCACCCCGGACTCGCCGCGTGCCATGAACGACTTCTGGACCACGCTCTACCAGGCCATCGACTGACACCGAAGCCACTCACCGGCCCACCCCGATACCGGAAGACCGCGAAGGAGCCCGGACAAGCCGACGAGGGCCGCTGCCCCGGTTGTGGGGAAGCGGCCCTCGTCGGCGTTCCTGACATCACGTCAGTGCATCGGCCGGGCGGTGCGCCCGGCCCCGCGGTTTAGAGGTCGAAGTAGAGCTAGAGAGATGCTCTGACCTGCATAGACCAGCCTCCGATGGGGCCTGGGTGCACACCGGGTGCACGCTGCTGATCGGTGGCTTGTTCGGACAGGTGATCGCCCCCGTCCCGTCGAAGGGCTGGTTGCCGAGGACGTGTCCTACGGTCAACTCCTGATTCCTGCCTCTCGCTTGAGACGGTTCATCACGTACGTGCTGAAAAGGTGATCGCACCGGCCGAGGAGATCGGCCACCTCTGGGCCCCCGAGCGGCACGTTCGCCGACGGCTGCCAGCGCTGGACGGACTGCTCGGACCAGCGGCGCAGCTTGTCGTCCGAGTCGTTCAACAGGGCGACTGCAGAACGCAGTTGGATCACTCCGCCCTGTACGTCGAGCAGCCGGAACGCGGCGAGCCGGGTGTGACGGGGCCGGTCCGGTGCGAGCCGATTGAGCAGCCAGTCGGTATCCAGGTTGCCTGCTGACGGGGCGAGCGCAGTCGCCGCCTCGCGTGCGACGGCCGGTGCCGGATCGTCGAGGAGCGCGCGCAGACGTTCTGCCTCCACCGCGTCCAGGGCGCGCAGCCCCACCACCGCGCCCACCCGGACCGCACCCACAGGGTGCGTGACCAGCGGCCACAGCAGCTCGGCATCGGCGCGTACCCCGCACTCGCCGAGCCCAGCCGGCGCCCCCGGCGGCACCTCGCCAGCGCGCGTGCACCAGTCCCTGTACAGCGGAAGCGGATCGATTTCCTCCTGTCGTACGACATAGCGCGCGCAGGCCCGCACCAGCGACGAGCGGTCGACCAGGAACTCCTGTGCTCGGCTTGCCTGCCCAGCCCGCCGCAGCCCGGTCACACCGGCTGACCGCACCCAAGGATTACGGGAGCCGAGCAGCGGCACGAGCACCTCGTCGTAGTCGGCTTCCGACGCTCCTGCGAGCGCGACGTCGGCGCACAGTTTCTGGACGACCGTGTCGTTGTCGCGGGCGGCCGTACGGGCCATCTCGGCGGGGGACAGCCGGCGTTCGGCCACGGCGATGCGATGGGCGAACCTGCGCACGTCACGGTCCCGGTCGGTGAGCAGCGGAACGAGCTGCCCGTGCGGCGCCTGGCACAGCAGCTCGCGCAGCAGTCCGACCGCGAACTCCCCGCGGTCCCGGCGCCCAGCCTTCAGAACCAGCGTCGCGAGCCCTGTGACATCCGCGCCGTCGAGCCCGGCCCGCAGCACCTTGCGGGCTCGCTCGCGCACGGGAGCCGCCCAGTCGGCACATCGGACGACGACGAGCGGCAACAGCGCGGGCCGTCCCGCTGCCTTGCCCACGGCCGCCTCTCGAACCCGCCCGTCAGGGTGGCACAGCGCCAAGGCGAGCCGGGCGTCGTCGAGCTCCCGGCCCTGCCGTCGAACGGCGAATCCCTTGAGGCCCCAACTCGTCTGCCCGTCGATGACCTCGGTCCGTGTGGGCAGCAACTCGCGCTGCGACCAGCCGAGATCCCGCACGCCGAGATCGAGGCTGAGCCACGAGTCAGGATCACGGACATCGAGTACCTCACCCAATGCCACCCCTTCACCCAGCCGTACGGCGGCCGCCACCCCGGTTCCGTCGTCCCCGCCCATGCGTGCCCCGCAATATGTGTATTCGACCTGTCTGATCTGCGGTGATGCTACGCCGCCCACTCCGGCCGGTCGCCTGATATATCCGCACGCGGACTGCAGCTCGCTGTCTCCGGGCGACCGGTCACGTGACCGGCCGGGTCCGCCAGAGGTCGAATTGGAGGTGTGCAACGGCTCTGAACTGCGGCGACGTATGGTCTGCGAGTGGGCGGTGCATAGACAGTGCGCATTGCGAGGGAGGGGCGGCGGAGCGGGGTTTCGATCGCACCCTGGCGGCGCATCTAGTCCCTCATGACCGACGCACCGCAGGAACAGCTCGACGGCTTCGTGCAGGCCATCAACGACCTCTACTTAGCCACGGTGCGTGACGAGGGCATTCGCAGGGCGTCTGATGCCGCGGCCAATCTCCACTCGGGCAGTGGCTACCTCTACGCGCCGACGGAGGTTCTTGAGGCGTTCTCGCGGGCCATCGAGATCGGCTACGCGGCGGCCTTGCAGGACGTGCGCCAAGGCAAGCTCGACATGGACATCCAAGGATGGCGGCCTGAACTGTTCGAAGGCGATTGACCTGTGAAAGCGTCGTCAGGCGGCTGACCGGTATCGCCGGCCGATTGCCTTGCGGGCTTTCTCGACCGCGCCCGTCACACGGTGGACGTACCGGCGAAGGGTGAACGCCGGATCTTCGTGCCCGAGCAGGTCGGCGAGGGTGTAGACATCCACACCCTCGTTGATCGCCTCGGAAGCGAAGAGGTGCCGCAGTGCGTGCATCATCTTGTCGCGGCATGCCTCCCACTTGCGGCCCTTGCCAACGGGCTTGTCGTTGAGGGCCTTTATCGCGCCGATCGCCTCCAGGGCGCCCTTCCAGAGGTAGTTGAAGTAGTTCTTGTTCAGCGGCTTGCGCTCCCGTGTGGTGAACACCAGGAGTACGGTCACAGGCTCACCGTCCTTGGTCATCCACGGCAAGGTGACCTCGACCGGCGGGTGCTTGCGCATGTGCTCGGAGAGCAGTGCGGCCAGCGCATCGCCGACTGGCACGCAGCGGTCCTTGGGATCGTCATCCGTGCCGCCCTTCGGCGGAGCGAAGACCAGCGTGCCGCGGTCGTGGGTGATCTGGCGGCGGATGTGGACGACCTTGTCCTTCTGTAGCCAATTGACGTCCTCGGGGCTGAAGCCGAAGATCTCGCCCTGCCTCATGCCGAGCCCCCCGGCCGCAGTCGACCGTGGCTTGGTAGCGGCCGGGCAGGTGCTGGCGCACCCCGTCCGTCTGTTCCCAGGACAGCGGGACGTCCTTCGCTGCCTTCTTTGACCGGCTCGGCTTCATGCGCTTCACCGACCCCGTCTCGCAAGGGTTCTTGGCGATCAGGTCGTCGTCCGCGGCCATGGCCAATATCGACGACAGGTGTGTGAAGACCAGCCCGACCGTCGTCTCGTCCAGCACCTGCAGCCGTCGCTTGATCCAGGTCTGCACGGTGGACGCCTTGATCTGGCGCAGCTTGAGCGAGCCCAGCGGCCCGATGATGTGGTTGCGGACGCGGGATTCGTACTGGGCGTAGGTCCGAGGGTTGTCGAAGGTCTGGTTCCCCAGCCACTGCTCGGCCACCGCCTTGAGCTGGGCCTCGCCCTTCCGCGGGTCGATGTACGTGCCGTCGTTGACGCTGCCCTGCATCTTGGTGAGGTGCTGCCGGGCGTCCTCGTACCGGTCGAAGCTCTCGCTCTGCTGCTGCCCGTCGGGATCGCGCCACCGGGCCAACCACCGCTTGCCGCGACTGTGTTCGCGGGACGGGACCTTGTTGTGGGTTGTGCACTTCTCGTCGCCGACCTGCGGCCGCTTCTTGTGCCAGCGGTCGTACGGCTCAGCCACGTGGCGCCGCCAAGTAGTCCGCGAGCAGAGCGCTCGGCGAGATGCCGAGTGCGGCGGCGATGGCGACGAGGTCATCGACGTCGCAACGGCGGCGAGCGCGCTCGGTGCGACTGAGGGCGGTGTTGGTCATGGGGCAGCCGAGGGCGGTGCAGCGCTCGGCGAGGTCCTGCTGCGAGAGCCCGCGCAGTAGACGCAGGCGCTCGATATTGCGCGCGGCCTGAATTCCGGCCGGGCCTATTTCAATGGGTCGGGTTGCCATGACAGATAGCTGTAACTCGCATTCGGCAGCCATGGCAAGGGGATACTCAAGAACTCGTGAAAACTCGGCGGCGTTAGAGATTTCGGCGGTTCAGTGAAGCCGGATTCTCGTGCTATGGTCCCGCGCCGCTGTTCCCTGGGAGTGCTGCGGGCGGTTGCTGACCTGGGCAGTGATGGTTTCGTCCCGCAGGTTGAGGCCGAATCGGGCAGCTGGGGGTGCTCCGGCGGGAAAGCGGACAGATCCCCTTGGATTTCGGAGTGATTTCGGCAACCGGGGATTCGAGTCTACGGTTTTGGTCTCACTCGGCGACAGGCCGTTTGGGGCGGCCGTGGAATTTCCGCACAATGCCGCTGGACGCCGCCGGGAAACCTGTGGCTGTCTTGTCCACCCCACCACTTCCGTGAAGGAGCCCCTATGCCCCGAACCCCTCGCCCCGCAGCTTCCGACGGTGCGGGTCCTGTCCCGCTGGCGACGCCGGAGGAGGTCGCGGTCTACCTGGGTGTGCCGGTGAAGACGCTCTATCAGTGGCGTCATCGCCGTACCGGTCCGACCGTGCACAAGGTCGGTCGGCACCTGCGCTACCGGTGGCGGGAGGTGGACGCGTGGCTGGACGCGCAGACCTCGTACGACCTCACGGTCTGACTCCGCACCTGGCGGGGACAGCGAAGCGGCCCCCGGCGAGCAACCGCCGAGGGCCGAGGATTCCCCAACTGATCGCCCAAATCTGAAGGAACGACCCGAGAGGGGCCGAACGACCGCGCCCAGTTGTGACGTACCGCTCGATGACATGTCCGTATCCGATGTCGCCTGGGTGCTGGATCGGCACGCGAATCACCGGCCGTACGGCGTGAGTCGGACAAGGCCGAATCAGGTGCGCGGGTTCGGCTCCACGTATGCGTACTCGACCACGTAGACCCCCGAGGGCAGTTCGATGGGCAGGTGGTTGTCCGGTTGGTGGTCAGGCAGGTCGGTGCCGGACCAGGCAGCGTCGAAAAGGACGACCCCGCCGGCTGGGACAGTCCACCGCACGGGGGATTGCCACTCGGCCGCGTTGAGCGCGGGGTCGAGTGCGGCCAGGATGTCGCTCTCGGAGTCGGCACCGCCCCACCGGATGAAGAGCATTCGGTCCGGCAGGAAGGTCGTGGTGTCAGGGCTGTCGGCCAGTACCAGGGCCTCGGCGCCCCGCATGTCCCGGACCTCTTGGAAGACCTCGATGGCAGTCAGCTGACCGAAGGTGCCGAGGGACGGTAGACCGTCGATGATCACAGGGATGGCGGGGATGCCCATGTGGATCAGCTCGGCGCGGGCATCCATGGACTGGTCAGCATCGCCATCCATCTGCTAGACGAGGACTTCGATGCGGGATGCCATGCGGGGTTCCTCTCAGGTGGTCGTCAGCTCAGTCTGCGTCAGGCGAGATGTCGCGGCGCCAGAAGGTCGGCAGCCACCAGCACAGAACCGAGCGGTCCTCGGGCCAGGGGACCCACTCCGCTGCGTCCCAGTCCTCGAAGGAGTCCAGGGACTGATCGATGGGTCGCCACATTGGGTCGAGAGGCTCGTCTACCGCAGCGGGCCGTACGAACTGCCGACCGTTTCGATCGCAGGCGTCGAATGAGAGGTAGTTCTGCTGGGCCTCGATGAGGGACACGCGGTTGGCTCCGCCATCCATCGTGGGCCACCGGAATTGAACGCCGTCGTCTTCCCAGAAACAGATGGGGCAGATCTCGTAGGAGCCGGGCATTTCATCGAGGACGAGATGCCCGCAGCACGGACACGGAAATGGGCTGCTCATCGGCGCAGTGTGGACGATGGCCCACCCGCCTCACCACTGGGTTTCCGAGCTGACCCGGTACATGCCGTGCGTGAGCGATGCGCGAGTGACGAGGAAGCACACGTTGGATCACGCGGCACGGGCGCAAGCAGCGCTGCGCTCCTGATCAGGCAAGACAGGACCGGCATGCAATCACGACATCACCCGTCACGATCTTGCAGGCCCTCGTAAGCGTAGGTCTCAAGTGGAGCCGCGACATAAAACGAATGAGGCCGCCACCCCAACGGGGAGTGGCGGCCTCACTGTTGCTGACGCTACGTCAGAGAATCAGCCGGACGGTGCACACACGGTGCACAAGAGGGCGGAAAGCGAGCGGCAACAACGAGCACTGCTGAACAGTGTTTTCGCAGGTCAACGCATACTTCCAAGAACCCGCCCAGGTCGCCCAGACCTGATCTTTAGAGGTCGAAGTACAGCTCGAACTCGTGCGGGTGCGGGCGCAGCTGGATCGGGGCGATCTCGTTCGTGCGCTTGTAGTCGATCCACGTCTCGATCAGGTCGGGCGTGAAGACGCCGCCTGCCAGGAGGTACTCGTGGTCCGCCTCGAGGGCGTCGAGCACGGCCGGGAGGGACGTCGGGACCTGCTGGACGTTGGCGTGCTCCTCGGGAGCCAGCTCGTAGAGGTCCTTGTCGATCGGCTCGGCCGGCTCGATCTTGTTCTTGACGCCGTCCAGGCCGGCCATCAGGAGGGCCGAGAAGGCGAGGTACGGGTTGGACGACGGGTCCGGGGCGCGGAACTCGACGCGCTTGGCCTTCGGGTTGGAGCCCGTGATCGGGATGCGCATCGCGGCGGACCGGTTGCGCTGCGAGTACACCATGTTGACCGGGGCCTCGAAGCCGGGGACCAGGCGGTGGTAGGAGTTCACCGTCGGGTTGGTGAACGCCAGCAGCGACGGGGCGTGCTTCAGGATGCCGCCGATGTAGTAGCGCGCCATGTCCGAGAGGCCCGCGTAGCCCTGCTCGTCGTAGAACAGCGGGTCGCCGCCGGCCCAGAGGGACTGGTGGACGTGCATGCCCGAACCGTTGTCGCCGAAGATCGGCTTCGGCATGAAGGTCGCGGTCTTGCCGTTGCGCCAGGCGACGTTCTTCACGATGTACTTGAAGAGCATCAGGTCGTCGGCCGCGGCGAGCAGCGTGTTGAACTTGTAGTTGATCTCGGCCTGGCCGGCGGTGCCGACCTCGTGGTGCTGGCGCTCGACCTGGAGGCCGTTCTTGTCCAGCTCCAGGGAGATCTCGGCACGCAGGTCGGCGAAGTGGTCCACCGGCGGGGTCGGGAAGTAACCGCCCTTGTAGCGGACCTTGTAGCCGCGGTTGTTCTCCTCCGACCCGGTGTTCCAGGCGCCCGCCTCGGAGTCGATGTGGTAGAAGCTCTCGTTCGCCGACGTCTGGAAGCGGACGTTGTCGAAGACGTAGAACTCGGCCTCGGGACCGAAGTACGCGGTGTCGGCGATACCGGTGGAGGTCAGGTACGCCTCGGCCTTCTTGGCCACGTTCCGCGGGTCACGGCTGTACTGCTCGCCGGTGATCGGGTCGTGGATGAAGAAGTTGATGTTGACGGTCTTGTCGCGGCGGAACGGGTCGACACGGGCGGTCGACAGGTCTGCGCGGAGCGCCATGTCGGACTCGTGGATGGCCTGGAAGCCGCGGATCGACGAGCCGTCGAACGCCAGCTCCTCGGTCGGGTCGAAGACCGCCGCCGGGATGGTGAAGTGCTGCATCACACCGGGCAGGTCGCAGAACCGGACGTCGATGAACTTGACGTCTTCGTCGGCGATGTACTTCTTCACGTCGTCGGCGTTCTGGAACATCCAACTCCTCCTACTCCCGGCCCGGGAGGGACGGGGTTGTAGCTCGTTGTGTGGCCAGTGCGGTGGCACACGCTGGACCCGACCATAGGCAGACCGGATTTCTCAAGCATGACCCATTTGTTTCGCCGAAGTTAACCGAGCCGGGTGCGGGTGGCATCCCAGGGCCGTACGGCGGCCGGTTCCGGACCGGTATCGGCGCGGTGACCGGCGGTGGGGGCGGGACCCGGACGGCAGGGCGCGAGGGCGGGCGCAGTACCGTGGTCGGGTGGACAATAGGCAAGCAATCGGATCGTGGCTCTCCGGGCCGCGCGCGGCAGCCGAGGAGATGGGCGCCGACTTCGGGTACCGGGGCAAGCGGCTCGGCCTTCCCGAACAGGGACCGGGCGCCATCGCGCCGCTCGGCCGGCGCTTCGGCGCGATCTTCGTCGACTGGGCCCTGTGCCTGGTGATCGCATACGGGCTGTTCGCTCGCGGTGACCAGCAGGCGGCCGGCAACTGGGCGCTCGGCATCTTTCTCGTACTGAGCGTGCTCACCGTCGGCACCATCGGCTGCACGCCCGGCAAGCGCTTCCTGGGCATCAAGGTCGTCGCCGAGGACGGCGGGCGGCTCGGGTTCGGGAGGGTGCTGGTGCGCAGTGTGCTGCTGTGCCTGGTGATCCCGGCCCTGGTCTGGGACCGCGACGGCCGCGGTCTGCACGACCGGCTGTCCCGCGCCGTCCAGGTCCGTATCTGAGGAACGTACGAGCGGACACACGAAGAGGGCGGGGCACGAACCACTGGTTCGCGCCCCGCCCTCTTCGTATGTCCGGCTGTCCGGTCAGCGCATCTTTCCGCCGCGCGGCATCCGCATGCCCTTGGGCATCGGGCCCTTCGGCAGCGGCATGTTGCTCATCAGGTCGCCCATGGCGCGCAGCCGGTCATTGGCCGCCGTCACCTGCGGGCCGGTCAGGACGCGCGGCAGCTTCAGCATCTTGGTGCGCACCTTCTTGAGCGGCACCTGGCCCTCGTCGTTGCCGACGATGATGTCGTGCACCGGTACGTCGACCACGATGCGGGCCATCTTCTTCTTCTCGGCCGCGAGCAGGACCTTCACCCGGTTCGGGTTGCCCTCACCCACCAGCACGATGCCCGCCTTGCCCACGGCACGGTGGACGACGTCCTGGCTGCGGTTCATCGCGACCGCGGGCGTCGTGGTCCAGCCGCGGCCCACGCGGTCCAGCACCGCCGCGGCGGCGCCCGGCTGCCCTTCCATCTGTCCGAAGGCCGCACGCTCGGCACGTCGCCCGAAGACGATCGCCATCGCGAGGAGGGCCAGTACGAAGCCCAGGATGCCCACGTAGATGGGGTGGCCGATCAGGAAACCGATCGCGAGGAGGACACCGAAGGTGACGATTCCCACACCCGCGACGACAAGACCGATCCTGGGGTCGGTCCGCCTGGTCATCTTGTAGGTCAGGGCGATCTGCTTGAGCCGCCCCGCGTTCTCGGCGCTGTCCGCGCCTTCAGTGGTGTTTGCCTTCCTCGCCATGCAATGAAGTTTACGTGGCCTAGGAACGGTGGTCGGCCACGGCCTCCAGTACGTACTCGGACTCAGTCCGGTCCTTGGCCCGGCGGCGGTCCTCCAGGACCGCCGTCCAGGCGTTGCGGCGGGCGGTCCGCTGGCCGCTGCTCAGCAGCAGCGACTCGACGGCCCGGAGGGCGTCGGTGACGGACGGGATGGCGGTGGCGCGTACCGGCACGGCCTGCATCGTGGAAGTCCCCTCGGAACGAATGCGTTCACTGAGCGGCGCTCGGTGAGCGGAGTGTGCTGCGCGGACTGGATACGGGGCGCAGGGTCGGCAGCGGCCGAAACCACTGCTCTGCGTGTATCCAGGGTCACTGCTTGGTGTTACCAGCGCATGACCTGTCGGTCAAACACCAATGAAACCTTGATACGGGCGCCGCGCACGCCGACGCGGCCCATACGCGCCTCCGGCCCGGGAGGAGCGCATGGACCGCATCGAATCAGCCGTTACTGCATTACTGCTCAGTAGCTCATTGTGTCCGGACTCACGCGGACGTTCCTACGCGGACGGCGTCGCGGCGACGGCCCCCCGCGCCTCCATCGCCTGCTGGAACAGCCGGCCGGCGCGGTAGGAGGACCGGACCAGCGGGCCGGACATCACGCCGGAGTAGCCGATCTCGTCGGCCTCCTCCTTGAGCTCCACGAACTCGTGCGGCTTCACCCAGCGCTCGACCGGGTGGTGGCGCACGGACGGGCGCAGGTACTGCGTGATCGTGATGAGCTCGCAACCGGCGTCGTACAGGTCCTGGAGCGCCTCGCTGACCTCTTCACGGGTCTCGCCCATGCCGAGGATCAGGTTGGACTTGGTCACCAGACCGGCCTCGCGGGCCCGCGTGATGACCTCGAGCGAACGCTCGTAACGGAATCCGGGGCGGATCCGCTTGAAGATGCGCGGCACCGTCTCCACGTTGTGCGCGAGCACCTCGGGGCGCGAGGAGAAGACCTCGGCGAGCTGCTCGGGCTCCGCGTTGAAGTCGGGGATCAGCAGCTCGACCTTGGTGCGGCCGGCCTCCCGCTCCGCCGTCAGCGCGTGGATCTGGCGCACGGTCTCCGCGTACAGCCAGGCACCGCCGTCCTCCAGGTCGTCGCGGGCGACGCCGGTGATGGTGGCGTAGTTCAGGTCCATCGTGACCACCGACTCACCCACCCGGCGGGGTTCGTCCCGGTCCAGCGCCTGCGGCTTGCCCGTGTCGATCTGGCAGAAGTCACAGCGCCGGGTGCACTGGTCACCGCCGATGAGGAACGTGGCCTCGCGGTCCTCCCAGCACTCGAAGATGTTGGGGCAGCCGGCCTCCTGGCACACCGTGTGCAGACCCTCGCTCTTCACGAGCTTCTGCAACTGGTTGTACTCGGGGCCCATCTTCGCCCGGGTTTTGATCCACTCGGGCTTGCGCTCGATGGGGGTCTGGCTGTTCCGGACCTCGAGGCGCAGCATCTTGCGCCCGTCGGGTGCGACAGCGGACACTCCGGCACTCCCCTTTGCTTTCGCTGCATTGGATTCTTCGGCGAACACCAGGGTACGCCCGTAGTTCAATCGGCTTTACGTCTGCCCAACCTGTGGCCGGCAGGGCCTATTCCCGGAGCGGTGCTCCGGGCGTCACGCCGTGGCCACGGCCTCGTCCCCGCGCACGACCGTGCGCGGGGCGAGCTCGGCGTTCTCCAGGACGTCCCGCAGGTGCTTCTCGACGACCGGGAGCACCTGCGCGATCGTCAGGTCGCGGCCCAGTTCGTACGCGAGCGAGGTGACGCCGGCGTCCCGGATGCCGCACGGCACGATCCGGTCGAAGGAGGTGTTGTCCGGGTTCACATTGAGGGCGAAGCCGTGCATGGTCACGCCCTTGGCGACCCGGATGCCGATCGCGGCCAGCTTGCGGTCCTCGCGGCGCTGGCCGGCGTTGGACGGGGCGTACTCGGGGCCGTTCAGCCGGGCGTCGAACTCCTCGTCGTGCAGACGGGGGTCGAAGTCCAGGGACAGTCCGCCGAGCGCGGGGCGCTCCTCGACCGGGTCGCCGAGGACCCAGACACCGCTGCGGCCCTCGACCCGGGAGGTCTCCACGCCGAAGTCGGCGGCGGTGCGGATCAACGCGTCCTCCAGCCGGCGCACATGGGCGACGACATCCACCGGACGCGGCAGCTTCTGGATCGGGTAGCCGACCAGCTGGCCCGGACCGTGCCAGGTGATCTTCCCGCCGCGGTCGACGTCGATGACCGGGGTGCCGTCCAGGGGGCGCTCGCTGTCGGCCGTGCGCCGGCCGGCCGTGTAGACGGGCGGGTGCTCCAGCAGCAGGCAGGTGTCGGGGACGGTGTCCTCGAACCGTGCCGCGTGCACCTCGCGCTGCTTCTGCCAGGCCTCCTGGTAGTCGACGGCGTTCTCGCCGAATCCCAGACGGACGAACCGAAGCTCAGTCACGACAGCAGCCTCTCTACTTGCGGTGCCCGGGGCCGGGGGTGTCCCCGTCGTCACGTCACCAGGCACCGGATCGCGCCCCGGCCACTGTACGACCGGTGCCGGAGCGGTGGCCCGGCAGGTCGTTCCCGTCAGCGCCGCCTTCAATCCTCACACGATCGGATGAATGTGAAGCGAAGGAGGCTGAGGCCGCCTCGGGGGCCGCTAAATTCGCGCCGTTCCATAAGGGCTGCCCGCCCGGCCCCGAAGGCAGGAGACCCTACAGCTGATGTCGGAACGACCTCCGCAGCGCACCCCCAACCGCCGACTCGCCTCGCTCATCACCGAGGCCGGTTTCTCCAACGCCGGCCTCGCCCGCCGGGTGGACCAGCTCGGCCTCGAACACGGCCTCGACCTGCGGTACGACAAGACCTCCGTGACCCGCTGGCTGCGCGGCCAGCAGCCACGGGGCACCACCCCCGCGCTGATCGCCGAGGTCTTCACCCGGCGGCTCGGACGCCGGCTCTCCGCGCAGGACCTGGGCCTGGACGCCTGCGCCCCCGTCTACGCGGGCCTGGAGTTCGCCGCCACACCCGCCGAGGCGGTCGACATCGTCAGCGGGCTGTGGCGCAAGGACTCCGGCAGCCAGGCGGAGCTGCGGAAGATCGCCTTCACCCCGGCGGGGCTGGTCGTCCCCAGCCGGGACTGGCTGATCGGGCGGGCGGACGAGTGGGTGGGGCGGGGGAACGAGGCGGCGACGGTGGCCGGCGGGCCGGCCAGGACCGGTGGGGGAGGCGGCGGGGCAGGCAGGACGTACGGGCCGCAGGCTCCCCCAGGACCGCGCGGGGCGGCCGGGCCGCACGGGACGTACGGCACCGGACACGGGGGCCCCGGTGGCGGTTTTGCACCCGGCGGGATGGCGGGGGGGCCGGGGGTGCCCGAGCAGGGCGGTGTGGCCGGCCCCGGCAGCCGCCACAGCGTCCGCGGGCCGGTGCCGTCCCGGCCCGGCGGCGCCCACGCACCGGCCGGCTCCCCGGCGCTCTCCGTGCCGGGCGCCCCCGGCGTCCCGCGCCAGCGGCAGACCGAGCGGGGCTCCGGCCAGAAGGTCAGCAGCGGCGACGTCGCCGCCCTGCGGTCGGTCTCCGAGCTCTTCCGCACCCTCGACCACGCCTACGGCGGCGGCCACGCCCGCCAGGCCCTCGTCCGGTACCTGGAGCACGAGACGGAACCGATGCTGCGCGGCACGTACGGGGAGACCACCGGACGGCGGCTGTTCGCCGCCGCGGCCGATCTGACCCGGCTGGCCGGCTGGACCTCGTACGACATCGCGGCCCACGGGCTCGCCCAGCGCTACTTCGTCCAGGCACTCCGGCTCGCCCAGGCCGCCGGTGACCGCGCCTACGGCAGCTACGTCCTGATCACCATGAGCAGGCAGGCCGTCTACCTCTCGCACGGCCGGGAGGCGGTGCAGCTGGCGCGGGTGGCCCAGCAGGGCATCGGCTCCGCCGCGCCCCACGCCGTCCTGGCCCTGCTGCACGCGGTCGAGGCACGTGGCCACGGGGTACTGGGCGAGGCCAAGGCCTGCGCGGCCTCGCTGGCCCGCGCGGAACGCGCACTGGAGACCTCCCGGCCCGGCGACGAGGTGCCGCACTGGGCGCGCTACTTCGACGAGGCGCAGCTCGCCGACGAGTTCGGCCACTGCCACCGTGACCTCCAGCAGTACCGGGCCGCCGCGCAGTACGCGGAGCGCTCGCTCCAGTTGCGCTCACCCGCGTACGCCCGCAGCCGGCTGTTCTGCCGGGTGGTGCTGGCCTCCGCCCGGCTCGGGCTCGGCGAGCTCGACCAGGCCTGCCGGCTGGGCGCGGAGGCCGCACAGCAGGCCGCCGAGATGCGGTCGGTGCGCGCCACCGAGTACGTGCGCGACTTCGAGCGACGGCTCGAGCCGTTCCGGGACGCCGCCGCCGTGCGCGGATACCGCGAGCGGGTTGCCGCACTCGGGTGAGGCCGGGGGCCGCGGGGCCGCGCCCCGGCCGGCGCGGCCCCGCCCCAGGGTCTTTCGTCTGGATCAGGCCGCCTCGGGAAGCGCCGCGGTGCTTCCGTATCCCGGCCGTACGCCCAGGTCGGTGAGGATCGCCCCGGCGGCGCGGCGGCCCGAGGACAGGGCTCCCTGGACCGTGCTCGTGTCGCGGTGGTCGCCGCACACGTACAGGCCCGCGAGCAGCCGCACCGGGCGGTGCGGGTCGTGCGGGGGCTCCATCGCGGGCACCGCCTCCGGGTCGTGGTGCGCGGCCAGCAGCTCCCAGTCGTCGGTCGGCATGCCGTAGAGCGCGGCGAGATGGGCGCGGACCGTGCGGTCCAGATCGGGCGGCGGGGTGCCGAGCACCGTCGAGGTGATCAGGGTCCGGCCGTGCGGGGCGCGCGCCGGATCGACCGCGCTCATCACCGCCGTGTGCGCGACCGGACCCCCGCGGTCGGCGTCCAGCAGCAGCGCGGCGCCGGTCGGCGGGGGAGCGGGGGCGGTGTGGTGGAGGACGGTCACCGGGTGGAAGGACGGCACCCGCAGACCGGGCAGGAGTTCCGCGGCCGCGCCCGCGCCGGTCGCCAGCAGCAGCGAGCGGCAGCCCAGTTCGCCGTGCTCCTTGGTGCGGACCGAGGTGATGTCGGCGGCCGTGACATGCACACCCGTCCGCACGGTCCCGGGCGGCAGCGCGGCCGCGAGGAGTTCGGGCAGGGTGCCCGAACCGCCCGACGGTACGCAGAGTCTGCCGCTCGCATAGCTGTGCAGGGCGAGATCGGCGCACCGGCTGGAGGTGGTGAGTCCGGGGTCGCTGAGCAGTGCGGTGAGCAGGGGGCGCACAAAGCCGTTGAGCGTACGGGAGGACAGGCCGCGCCCGGACAGGGCGTCACGCGCGGTCCGTTCGGGCCGGGCCAGGATGCGGGCCTGAGGAGTGGCGGCGAGGCGGGCCAGCGCCACTCCGAGCCGGGCGTGGTCGATCGCCCCGCCCATGGCCCCGGTGAGGGCCCCGGACAGTGGCGCCCGGGGAGCGTGAGCCAGGGCGCGCGCTGCCTTGAGCGCGCCCCGCGCGCTGCGTGAGCCCCGCGCGCTCCGGGTCTCCCCCGTCCGGTACCGGCGGCCCTCGCTGTGGACCAGTACCCCGGGGTCGAAGTTCCGCAGGACGAGCCCGGCCAGTCCGGGCGTCGCGTACAGCTCCGGATACGAGGTGCTGAGCAACGGGCCGACGCGGTCGAGCCGGAACCCGTCCACCTCGTCGGTCGTCATCCGGCCGCCGACGCCGGGGCCGGCTTCCAGGACGCTGACACTCACTCCCGCACTGATCAGCCGGTGGGCCGCTGACAGGCCGGCGATCCCGGCCCCGATGATGACGACGTCCGCGTGGTGTGCCGTGCTGAGCACATGCCCCTCCCCGAGTCGGCGCAACTGGTGGGAGGCTCTTGCCCTCAACCGGCCACCGGAATGCGTGAGTTCGCCCCGAGGCTAGGAGAGTGGCGGAATCGCGCACAGTCGCGCGCGGACCGGGGCACCGGTGCACGGGGTCGCACATCCGTCTGAACACCACGCCGGGGAACGGCTCCTGGGGTGCGGGTCAGCGCAGTGCCGCGCGGAGGGCGGCGTCGATCCCCGGGAAGGCGAAGGAGAATCCGGAGTCCAGCAGCCGCCCCGGCAGCACCCGCTGACTGCCCAGCACATCCTCGGAGAACTCGCCCAGGGCGATCCGCAGCGCGGGCGCGGGCGCGGTGAACACGGTGGGCCGGCGCAGTACCCGGCCCATCGCCGCCGTCACCTCGCCATTGGTGACCGGGTCGGGGCCGGTCAGATTCACCGGTCCGGACAGGGCAGGGGTGTCCAGGACGTGCCGCATCGCCGCGATGTGGTCGTGCAGCGCGATGAAGCTCCAGTACTGGCGCCCGTTGCCGAGCCTGCCGCCGAGCCCTGCCCGGAACAGCGGGAAGAGACGGCCCCAGGCGCCGCCCTCCCGGGCCACCACCAGCCCCGTGCGGGCGTGCACGGTCCGTACCCCGGCCTCTTCCGCGGCAGCCGTGGCCTCCTCCCACTCCACGCACACCGACGGCAGGAACCCGTCGCCCGGCGGCGCGTTCTCGTCGACGGCACGGGCCCCGGTGTCGCCGTAGAAACCGACAGCGGACCCCGACAGCAGCACCTTCGGCGGTACGTCCAGCGAGGCGACGGCCTCGGCGATCGCGGCGGTACCGAGCACCCGGCTGTCGCGGATCTCCCGCTTGTACGCCTCGCTCCAGCGGTGGTCGCCGACCCCGGCCCCGGCGAGATGGACGACCGCGTCGCAGCCCACAAGCCCGGCCACGTCGACGTAACCCCGCCCGGGATCCCATTCCACCTCGTCACCGGAGCGCGCCGGGCGGCGGACCAGCCGGACCACCTCGTGGCCGTCGGCCCGCAGCGAGCGCACCAGCGCCCCTCCGAGGAGTCCGGTCGAACCGGTGACGGCGATACGGGAGTGCGGCATGGGCCCATCCTGCCCCATGGTTCGCGCGGTACGGGGCATGGCACAGTGGCGCCCATGTCTGAGCCCTCCACCAGCCGCGCAGCGTCCGTCCGCCCCGCCGTTCCCGAGGACGGCCCCGCTCTCGGAGAGCTGGACCGCAGCACCTGGTCGACGCTGCACGCCGTGCAGCCGCGGCCGCAGCCGCCGTACGAGCCGTTCTTCGACGACCGGCACCCGCCGCGGGACATCCTGGTGGCCGAGGCGGTGAACGCCGCGGGGGAGACGGTCCTCGCCGGGTACGTCCGGGTGGTGCCGCCCACCCCGATGGTGTGCAACGCGCACGTCCGGCAGATACAGGGCCTCGCCGTGGCCGGCTGGGCGCGGGGCCGCGGCGTCGGGCGCTCGCTGATACGGGCCGCGTGCGCGGCGGCACGCGCCCAGGGGGCGAACCGCATCACCTTGCGGGTACTGGGCCACAACGCCCCCGCCCGTGCGCTCTACGAGGCGGAGGGCTTCGCCGTCGAGGGCGTGCTGCGCGGCGAGTTCTTCCTGGCCGGGCGTTATGTGGACGACGTGCTGATGGGCCGGCCGCTCGGCCCGTGACCGGGCGCCCCGCTTCTCATACGGCGCCGAACCGTTCCCAGAGCGCGGGCAGCCGGGCCGCCAGGGCCGCGTCGTCCTCGAAGCCCAGCGGGGTGCCCTCCGGCTCGGCGGCCTGGGGCGGCAGTCCGAGATCCGGTGCGACCACCCCGGTGAGCTGCTCGTACGCCTCGTCGGCGGCGTAGCCCAGCTCCTCGGCGTCGCCGTCCAGCTCCTCGTCGAAGTCGTCGAGGAGTTCGGCGAGGCTGTCCGGCTCGTGCACCGCGCCCTCGAAGACGTCCCGGCCCTGGCCGATCAGCCAGCAGCGGAAGTAGTCGAAGGCGTCGTCGCTCGCCCCGCCGAGCAGGATCGCGGCGGCGCCCCACAGGTCCCAGCGGTAGGCGCGGTTGTAGCGGGCCTCGAAGTGCCGGGCGAAGTCCAGCACGGATTCGGGATCGAGCTGTACCAGCCGTTCGACCAGCAGGTCGGCATGGTCCTCGGGGTCGCCGTCGGCGGCCTCGCGGGTGCTGTCGATGAGCTCCCAGAATTCCGTCTCGTCCATCACGGGTCCAGCATCTGCCCTGGCGGCGGGCGATGCACGCCCAGACACCGAAATGAAGCCTCAGGGGGTGCTCCGGTAGAGCGCGTGCAGGCGTTCGGCCGCAGCCGCGAACCGGGAGCGCAGGGCGGCCGGCTCCAGCACCTCCAACTCCGGTCCCAGGGTCAGCAGCTGGCTGTACGCGACATCCAGCGACTCGACCGGCAGGGTGACCGTGACCCGTCCGTCGGGCCCCGGCGGGCCGGCCGCGGCCAGCGCGTCCTGGGCGGCGACGCGGTCCACCGCGTGCGGCAGCCGGCGTACGGCCGCCTCCGAGAGCCGCAGTGTCACCTCGGTCCGCAGGATCGACCGGGCGAAACGGTCCGCGCGCTCGGCCCAGAAGGCGGGCAGGTCGAAGCTCTCGTCCCGGTCGAACCGGGTGTCCGACACGGTCACGGCCGTGAAGCGGTCGATCCGGTACACCCGGAAGTCGTCCTGTGCGCGGGCGCACAGGTACCAGACCCCGGCCTTCAGGACGAGCCCGTACGGTGCCAGCTCCCGCTCCGCCCCGGTGTCCCGGCCGCCCCGCCGGTAGCGGGCGTGGACCGTGCGGTCGTCCCACACCGCCCCGGCCACGGCGGGCAGCAGTGCGGGGGTGACCGGTTCCTGGTACCAGCCGGGTGCGTCCAGGTGGAAGCGCCGGGCGGCGCCGGCGGAGGCGTCCCGGAGCGAGGGCAGCAGGGCCGCCGACACCTTGAGCCGGGCGGCGTCCCCGGCGTCGGCCAGGCCCATCTCGCGCAGGGCGGAGGGCAGGCCGGAGAGGAAGAGGGCCTCCGCCTCGTCACGGGCCAGGCCGGTGAGACCGGTGCGGTACCCGCCGACGAGCCGGTACCCGCCCGCACTGCCCCGCTCCGCGTAGACGGGGATACCCGCCTCACAGAGCGCCTGGGCGTCGCGGGTGACGGTCCGCTCCGACACCTGGAGCTCTCGGGCGAGCTCGGCGGCGGTCATGGCGGTACGGGACTGCAGGAGCAGCACCATTCTGATGAGCCGGGCAGCACGCATGCGGCCATTGTGGCCGCAGGCGCACGAGCCCGGCCGGTGCCGGACGTGACGTCCGGCACCGGCCGGGCCGGAAGAGATGTCCTCAATCGCCGGACGGGCTGATTCTGCCGGCCGGGCTTCGGGGAGAACCGAGCCCGGACGGGAGAATCAAGCCCGCTCTGCGGGCCGTCAGAGCCCGTAGCGCTCGCGGGCCTCCTTGACGGCGGACGCGGGCACCTCGCCGCGGCGGGCCAGCTGGGCCAGGGCCGCGACCGTGATCGACTGGGGGTCGACGCCGAAGTGGCGGCGGGCCGCGTCACGGGTGTCGGAGAGGCCGAAGCCGTCCGTGCCGAGCGAGGTCCAGTCCTGCTCCACCCACTGGCTGATCTGGTCCGGCACCTGGCGCATCCAGTCGCTGACCGCGAGGACCGGACCCGGTGCGCCTTCCAGCGCCTGGGTCACGTACGGCACCCGCAGCTCACCGCGGAGCAGCGCCTCGTCGCACTCCAGCGCGTCGCGGCGCAGCTCGCCCCACGAGGTGGCGGACCAGACGTCGGCCGTGACACCCCAGTCCGCGGCCAGCAGTTCCTGGGCCTCCAGGGCCCAGTGGATCGCCGTACCGGAGGCCATCAGCTGCACACGGGGAGCCTCAGCCTTCGCGGGCGTGCCCTCCTTGAAGCGGTAGAGGCCCTTGAGGATGCCCTCCTCGACGCCCTCCGGCATCGCGGGCTGCGGCTTCGGCTCGTTGTAGACCGTCAGGTAGTAGAAGACGTCCTCGGCCTCGGGGCCGTACATCCGGCGCAGACCGTCCTGGACGATCACCGCCACCTCGTACGCGAACGCCGGGTCGTAGTTGAGCGACGCCGGGTTCGTGGACGCGATCAGGTGCGAGTGGCCGTCCGCGTGCTGGAGGCCCTCGCCGGTCAGCGTCGTACGGCCCGCCGTGGCGCCGACCACGAAGCCGCGGCCGAGCTGGTCGCCGAGCTGCCAGAACTGGTCGCCCGTACGCTGCCAGCCGAACATCGAGTAGAAGATGTAGAACGGGATCATCGGCTCGCCGTGCGTCGCGTACGACGTGGACGCGGCGATGAAGTCGGCCATCGCGCCGGCCTCGGTGATGCCCTCGTTGAGGACCTGGCCGTCCTTGGCTTCCTTGTAGTACATCAGCTGGTCGCGGTCGACCGGGTCGTACGTCTGGCCCAGCGGCGAGTAGATGCCGGCCGACGGGAACAGCGCCTCCATACCGAAGGTGCGGGCCTCGTCGGGGACGATCGGAACCCAGCGCTTGCCGGTCTCCTTGTCCCGCATCAGGTCCTTGACGAGGCGGACGAAGGCCATCGTGGTGGCCAGCTCCTGCTTGCCGGAGCCCTTCTTGAGCGCGGCGAACGCGCGCTCCTCGGGGGCGGGCAGCGTCACCGCGTGCACCCGGCGGGCCGGGGCGGGGCCGCCGAGGGCGGCGCGGCGCTCCTGGAGGTAGCGGACCTCGGGGGAGTCGGCGCCCGGGTGGCCGTAGGGCACCAGGCCCTCGTCCAGTTTCGAGTCCGGGATCGGCAGCTCCAGCAGGTCGCGCATGGCGCGGAACTGCTTGCCGTCCAGCTTCTTCATCTGGTGGTTGGCGTTGCGTGACTCGAAGCCGGGGCCGAGCGTGTAGCCCTTCACCGTCTGCGCCAGGATCACCGTCGGCGCACCCTTGTGCGCCAGCGCCGCCCGGTAGGCCGCGTACACCTTGCGGGCCTCGTGGCCGCCGCGCGAGGTGTGGAAGCACTCGGCGATCTTCGCGTCGGTGAGCAGCTTCGCCAGCTCGGCGAGCGCGGGCTCGGTGCCGAAGAAGTGCTGGCGGATGTAGGCGACGTCGCGGGTGGCGTACGTCTGGAACTGCGCGTCCGGGACCTCGCGGAGCCGGCGCACCAGCGCACCCGTGGTGTCGAGCTGGAAGAGCTCGTCCCAGGCGGTGCCCCAGAGCGTCTTGACGACGTTCCAGCCGGCGCCGCGGAAGGCGCCCTCCAGCTCCTGGACGACACGGAAGTTGGCGCGGACCGGACCGTCGAGGCGCTGCAGGTTGCAGTTGATGACGAAGGTCAGGTTGTCGAGCTGCTCACGCGCCGCGAGGGCGAGGGCGGCGGTCGACTCGGGCTCGTCCATCTCGCCGTCGCCCAGGAAGGCCCAGACGTGCGAGTTCGACGTGTCCTTGATGTTGCGGTTGGCCAGGTAGCGGTTGAAGCGCGCCTGGTAGATCGCCGAGAGCGGGCCGAGGCCCATCGACACGGTGGGGAACTCCCACAGCCAGGGCAGCCGCCGCGGGTGCGGGTAGGACGGCAGACCGTCGCCGCCCGCCTCCTGGCGGAAGTTGTCGAGCTGCTGCTCGCTGAGCCGGCCGTCGAGGAAGGCGCGGGCGTAGATGCCGGGGGAGGCGTGGCCCTGGATGTAGAGCTGGTCGCCGGAGCCGTCCCCCTCCTTGCCGCGGAAGAAGTGGTTGAAGCCGGTCTCGTACAGCCAGGCCGCCGAGGCGAACGTGGCGATGTGGCCGCCGACGCCGAAGCGGGAGCCACGGGTGACCATCGCGGCCGCGTTCCAGCGGTTCCACGCGGTGATCCGGGACTCCATCTCCAGGTCACCGTCGAAGGCGGGCTCCGCGGCGGTCGGGATGGAGTTGACGTAATCGGTCTCCAGCAGCTTGGGCAGCGCGAGACCGGCGCCCTCGGCGTGCTGGAGCGAGCGACGCATCAGATACGCGGCACGGTGCGGGCCCGCGGCCTTGGTGACGGCATCCAGGGAGGCCGCCCATTCAGCGGTCTCCTCCGGGTCGCGGTCCGGGAGCTGGTCGAGCTCGCTCGGAAGCTTTCCTACGGGGTCGGTCATGATCGCCGCCTTCCGGTGAGGAGGGGGGTGGAGAAGTCCCTGACTGGCAGGACAGGGCGATGGGGCCGGTGGGCCCGCGGAGTGAACTGTAAGGCTCCGATCGATGATCGATCAAAGGATGAAAGGCAAAACTTCTCGATATGAAGAAAGTGGCATGGGGTGCCGCGAATCAGGGCACGGAGTGACGGGATATATCAGGCAAAAGGGGCGCCAGCCTGCACAGGCGAGCGCCCCTCACGTCACATGCGCACCGCGCCCGGCGCCGGTCTCAGGCGCGCGGCGCGCAGCCGAGCACATGAGCCTTGACCAGCACACCGATATCCGGGTCCTTGCGCAGGAACGCCTCGATGAGCGCCTCGTGCTCCTCGGCGTACGACTTCTGCACCGTGCCCAGCCAGCGGATCGAGAGCGCCGTGAACACCTCGATGCCCAGCCCCTCCCAGGTGTGCAGCAGCACGGCGTTCCCGGCCGCCCGGACCATCTCTCGGTGGAAGCCGACCGTGTGGCGCACCTGCGCCTCGCCGTCGGCCAGCCGGTCGGCCTCGTACAGCGCCGCCACGTGCGGGGCCAGTAGCGAACAGTCCTCGCCGAGCCCGGGGGCCGCCAGCTCGGCGGCGATCTGCTCCAGGCCGGCCCGTACCGGGTAGCTCTCCTCCAGATCGGCCGCGGTGAGGTTGCGGACCCGGACGCCCTTGTTGGGCGCCGACTCGATCAGCCGGAGCGTCTCCAGCTCCCGCAGCGCCTCGCGCACGGGGGTCTGGCTGACCTCCAGTTCGGTGGCGATCCGCCGCTCGACGATCCGCTCGCCCGGCTTCCAGCGCCCGCTGACGATCCCGTCCACGATGTGCTCGCGGATCTGTTCGCGCAGCGAGTGGACGACGGGCGGGGTCATGGGTGGCTCCTTCGGGGCAAACCGGTGCTGCCTACACCGACACAGTGGCCGGAGCGGCCGGTCGTGTCTAGACAATACGGCGGCGCCCCCGTCCGGGAGTGTTCCGGACGGGGGCGCCGCTGGTGAGGCTGGTTACAACCGCGGTGCTCAGAGGCCGAGCTCGACCTCGAACTCACCGGCCTCCAGGATCGCCTTGACCGAGGTCAGGTAGCGGGCGGCGTCCGCGCCGTCCACCAGACGGTGGTCGTAGGAGAGCGAGAGGTACGTCATGTCGCGGACGCCGATGACGGTGCCCTCCTCGGTCTCGATGACCGCGGGACGCTTGACGGTGGCGCCGATGCCCAGGATGGCTGCCTGGTTCGGCGGCACGATGACGGTGTCGAAGAGCGCACCGCGCGAGCCGGTGTTGCTGATGGTGAAGGTGGCACCGGACATGTCGTCCGGCGTCAGACCGCCACCGCGGGCCTTGCCGGCCAGCTCGGCGGTCTTCTTCGAGATACCGGCGATGTTGAGGTCGCCCGCACCCTTGATGACCGGGGTCATCAGGCCCTTCTCGGCGTCCACGGCGATGCCGATGTTCTCCGAGTCGAAGTACGTGATCGTGCCTTCGTCCTCGTTGATCCGGGCGTTGACGACCGGGTGGGCCTTCAGCGCCTGGGCGGCGGCCTTGACGTAGAACGGCATCGGGGAGAGCTTGACGCCCTCACGGGCCGCGAAGCCGTCCTTCGCCTTGTTGCGCAGCTTCATCAGCTTGGTGACGTCGACCTCGACGACCGAGGTCAGCTGGGCCTGCGAGTGCAGCGCCTTCATCATGTTGTCGCCGATGACCTTGCGCATGCGGGTCATCTTGACCGTCTGACCGCGCAGCGGGGACACCTCGAGCTTCGGCGCCTTGGAGGAGGCGGCCGGAGCGGCGGCGGCGGCGGGGGCCGGGGCGGCAGCGGCGGCCTTGGCGGCCTCCGCGGCGGCCACTACGTCCTGCTTGCGGATACGGCCACCGACACCGGTGCCCTTGACCGCGCCCAGGTCGACGCCGTTCTCGGAGGCGAGCTTGCGGACCAGCGGCGTGACGTACGCGCCGTCGTCACCGGAGTTCGCAGCCGGAGCGGCCACAGCGGCCGGAGCCACCGGGGTGACCGGAGCCGGAGCAGCGGCGACGGGCGCCGGAGCGGCCGGGGCCGGGGCGGCGACGGGCGCGGCGGGAGCCACCGGAGCCGGGGCGGGAGCCGCCGGTGCGGGGGCGGCCGGAGCCGGAGCCGCGACGGGGGCCGGGGCAGCGGCCGGAGCCGGAGCGGCAGCGGCCGGAGCGGCGGCCGGGACGGCACCCGCGGCACCGATGACGGCGAGCTTGGCGCCGACCTCGGCGGTCTCGTCCTCGGCGACGACGATCTCCAGCAGCACACCGGAAACCGGGGCCGGGATCTCGGTGTCGACCTTGTCCGTGGAGACCTCGAGCAGGGGCTCGTCCTCCGTGACCTCCTCGCCGACCTCCTTCAGCCAGCGGGTGACGGTGCCCTCGGTGACGCTCTCACCGAGCGCCGGAAGGGTGACGTCGGTGCCGGAGGCACCGCCGGCCGGGGCGGCGGCCGGAGCCTCGGCCACGGGGGCCGGGGCGGCGGCGGGTGCCTCGGCGACCGGGGCCGGGGCCGGAGCGGCCGCGGGCTCGGCGGCCGGAGCCGCGGCGGGTGCCGGGGCGCCCGTGCCGTCGTCGATGATGGCCAGCTCTGCGCCGACCTCGACGGTCTCGTCCTCGGCGACCTTGATGGAGGCCAGGATGCCGGAGGCGGGGGCCGGGATCTCGGTGTCGACCTTGTCGGTCGACACCTCGAGCAGCGGCTCGTCGGCCTCGACGCGCTCGCCCTCGGCCTTCAGCCAGCGGGTGACAGTGCCCTCGGTGACGCTCTCGCCGAGCGCCGGAAGGGTTACGGAAACCGACATGGTTTCAGTTGCTCCTAACGAAAATGCGGAAGTGGTCGGTCGTCGCGCCCGGTCGACTGATCAGTCGTGGGAGTGCAGGGGCTTGCCGGCGAGGGCCAGGTGGGCCTCGCCCATCGCCTCGTTCTGCGTCGGGTGGGCGTGGATGAGCTGCGCGACCTCGGCCGGCAGCGCTTCCCAGTTGTAGATCAGCTGGGCTTCGCCGACCTGCTCGCCCATACGGTCACCGACCATGTGGACGCCGACCACGGCACCGTCCTTGACCTGGACGAGCTTGATCTCGCCCGCGGTCTTGAGGATCTTGCTCTTGCCGTTGCCCGCGAGGTTGTACTTCAGCGCGACGACCTTGTCCGCGCCGTAGAGCTCCTTGGCCTTGGCCTCGGTGATGCCCACGGAGGCGACCTCGGGGTGGCAGTACGTCACCTTCGGGACACCGTCGTAGTCGATCGGGACGGTCTTCATGCCGGCCAGACGCTCCGCCACGAGGATGCCCTCGGCGAAGCCGACGTGCGCCAGCTGAAGGGTCGGGGCCAGGTCGCCCACGGCCGAGATCGTCGGAACGTTCGTCTGCATGTACTCGTCGACGAGGACGTAGCCGCGGTCCATCGCGACGCCCGCCTCCTCGTAACCGAGCCCCTGCGAGACCGGGCCGCGGCCGATCGCGACGAGCAGCAGCTCCGCCTCGAAGGTCTTGCCGTCGGCGAGGGTCACCCGGACGCCGTCCTGGGTGTACTCGACACCCTGGAAGAACGTACCGAGGTTGAACTTGATGCCGCGCTTGCGGAACGCGCGCTCAAGAAGCTTCGAGCTGTTCTCGTCCTCGACCGGGACCAGGTGCTTCAGGCCCTCGACGATGGTGACGTCGGTGCCGAAGGACTTCCACGCCGAGGCGAACTCGACGCCGATGACGCCGCCGCCCAGCACGATCGCGGACTTCGGGACCCGGTCCAGCTTCAGTGCGTGGTCCGAGGAGATGACGCGGTTGCCGTCGATCTCCAGGCCCGGGAGCGACTTCGGCACGGAGCCGGTCGCCAGGAGCACGTGGCGGCCCTGGATGCGCTGGCCGTTCACATCCACCGAGGTGGGGGAGGAGAGCCGTCCCTCACCCTCGATGTAGTGCACCTTGCGGGAGGCGATGAGACCCTGCAGGCCCTTGTACAGGCCCGAGATCACGTCGTCCTTGTACTTGTGGACGGCCGCCATGTCGATGCCCTCGAAGGTGGCCTTGACACCGAACTGGTCGGCCTCGCGCGCCTGGTCCGCGATCTCACCGGCGTGCAGCAGGGCCTTCGTCGGGATGCAGCCGTTGTGCAGGCAGGTGCCGCCGACCTTGCCCTTCTCGATCAGAGCGACGTCCAGGCCCAGCTGCGCTCCGCGCAGGGCCGCGGCATAACCGCCGCTACCACCGCCGAGGATCACTAGGTCGAAAACGGTGCTGGCGTCGTTCGCCACGTCACGTCCTCCATGCATGTGCGCCGTATGCCGGGCCCCGTCATCGGGGTGTGACCGGCCGGTCGGCTGGTGTTCGGCCGCTTTTGTCATTCGGCCCTGTGGTGGGGGCCCTGTCCTGCCGAGAACCCATCTTCGCACTTGTTGACGGTGGGCGGGACGCGGGGCCCGTGTCTGGGACGGATGATCGTCCGTCCCAGTGGGTTACCGCTGCGTACGGACGTGCGGATTTCGTCGAGAGCGAAACCTGCCCGGCCCGTGCGGCGGTGCCGTGGAGAGAACACGTACGGCCCCGGACATATGCCCGGGGCCGTACAGCCGTGCCGGACTCAGCCGAGGTCGCCCGCCGCGGTGCGCTCCGCCAGCTTCACCAGGGTGCGGACCGCGGATCCGGTGCCGCCCTTCGGCGTGTAGCCGTACGGTGCGCCCTCGTGGAAGGCCGGGCCCGCGATGTCCAGGTGCGCCCAGGCGATGCCCTCGCCCACGAACTCCTGCAGGAACAGACCGGCCACCAGGCCGCCGCCCATCCGCTCGCCCATGTTGGCGATGTCGGCGGTCGGGGAGTCCATGCCCTTGCGCAGGTCCGCCGGGAGCGGCATCGGCCAGGAGGCCTCGCCGACCTCGTCCGCGATCTCGTGGATCGAGGTACGGAAGGCGTCGTCGTTCGCCATGATGCCGAAGGTGCGGTTGCCCAGGGCCAGCACCATCGCGCCGGTCAGGGTCGCCACGTCGACGATCGCGTCCGGGTTCTCCTCGGAGGCGCGGGTCAGCGCGTCGGCGAGGACGAGCCGGCCCTCGGCGTCCGTGTTCAGGACCTCGACGGTCTTGCCGCTGTACATGTGCAGCACGTCACCGGGGCGGGTGGCGTTGCCCGACGGCATGTTCTCGGCGAGCGCCAGCCAGCCGGTGACGTTGACCCGCAGGCCCAGACGGGCGGCCGCGACGACGGTGGCGAACACGGCGGCGGCGCCGGCCATGTCGCACTTCATCGTCTCGTTGTGGCCGGCCGGCTTCAGCGAGATGCCGCCCGAGTCGTAGGTGATGCCCTTGCCCACCAGGGCCAGGGTCTTCTCCGCCTTCGGGTGCGTGTAGGCGAGCTTCACCAGCCGCGGGCCGCGGGCCGCGCCCTGGCCGACGCCGAGCAGGCCGCCGAAGCCGCCCTTGACGAGCGCCTTCTCGTCGAGCACCTGCACCTTGATGCCGTGCTCCTTGCCGGCGGCGGTGGCCACGGCGGCGAAGGACTCGGGGTACAGGTCGTTGGGCGGGGTGTTGACCAGGTCGCGGGCGCGGTTGATCTCCTCGGCCACCGCGACGGCACGCTCGGCGGCGGCCTTGAAGGCCTTGTCACGCGGCTTGGCGCCGAGCAGGGCGACCTCGCCGAGCGGCTGCTTCGCACCGCCGGACTTGGCACCCTTGGGGGCGAGCTTGTTCTCGCCGCCCTGGTAGGCGGTGAAGGCGTACGCGCCGAGCAGCGCGCCCTCCGCGATGGCCTCGGCGTCCTCGACGGAGCCGATGGGCAGCGCGAAGCCGGCCTTCTTCGAGCCGCTGAGCGAGCGGGCGGCGCAGCCCGCGGCGCGGCGCAGCGCCTCGGAGTCGTACGCGTCGTCCTTCTCCGGGACCGGGCCCAGACCCACCGCGATGACGACCGGGACCTTCAGGCCGTCGGGCGCGGGGAGCTTGGTCAGTTCGCCCTCGGCACCGGAGGCGCCCAGGGTCTCCAGGACGGTGGCGAGCTTTCCGCCGAACGCCTTGTCCACGGCCTCGGCGCCCGGTGCGAGGACCAGGTTCCCGGACTTGGAGCCGGTGTCCTTGGCGACGCCGACGACGAGCGCGTCGGCGCGCAGCGTCGCCGCACCGGCGGTGCTGAGAGTGAGAGCAGTCACGGTGGTGAAATCTCGCTTCCGTTGAGTTCTTTGTCGGGCTGTGCTGGTCGAGGGGGTGGCCGACCGTGCCCGGCGCATCGTAGACGCCGCCGCAATGTGCCGGGAATGAGCCTACGCGCGCCTTTGCTGCCCCATCACGGCGGCGGGCCGTCAGCGCTGCGTGGCGGCCGTACGGTTGTCACCCCGGGAAGACCGTCCCGGGGGAACGGGCCATGGCCGCAATGGTGTTGGCACGGTCCTGCGGACAGGGGGAACGATGCGTGACCGGGTGGCAGCGCGTGGGACCGGACGGCAGACCGCGCCGGCCGTCACCGTACTGATTCTGTTGGCGATGCTCGTCGGCTGCACGCCGGCGCCCCGGCCGGCCCCCTCGCCGGCTTCCTCCGGGCGGTCCGCCGCGGCGCGCTGGCAGCCGGCCCCGGGCACCGGCTGGCAGTGGCAGCTCTCGGGCCGGCTGGACACGACGGTGGACGCCCCGGTCTACGACATCGACGGCTTCGAGCACGGCGCGGCCGAGGTGGCGGCGCTCCACCGCAAGGGGCGCAAGGTCATCTGCTACCTGTCCACCGGCGCCTGGGAGGAGTTCCGCCCGGACGCGGCGAAATTCCCCGCGGCGGTCCTCGGCAGGGGGAACGGCTGGCAGGGGGAGCGCTGGCTCGACATCCGGCGCACCGACGTCCTGGAGCCGCTGATGGAGAGCCGGATCGCCATGTGCGCGAGGAAGGGCTTCGACGCGGTGGAGCCCGACAACATGGACGGCTACCGCAACCGGTCCGGCTTCCCGCTCACCGCCGCCGACCAGCTGCGCTACAACCGGCTGATCGCCCGGATCGCCCACCGCCACCACCTCGCCGTCGGCCTGAAGAACGACCTCGCGCAGATCCCGGAACTGGTGGGGGACTTCGACTTCGCGGTCAACGAGCAGTGCGCCCAGTACGGGGAGTGCGAGGAGCTCTCCCCGTTCGTGAAGGCGGGCAAGGCGGTCTTCCACGTGGAGTACGAGCTGCCCGTGGCGCGGTTCTGCGCGCGGTCCCGGCAGCTGGGGCTGAGCTCGCTGCGCAAGAAGTACGAGCTCGGCGTCTGGCGTGAGCCGTGCCCGGCGGCCGGGAGCTGACGGAGCGCCGGGACGCGGCTCAGCCGAGCGCGAGGCCCACCAGCGTCACCGTCGCCGCGGTCTCCGCCAGCGCGCCGAACACATCGCCGGTCACCCCGCCGAAGCGTCGCACGCAGTGGCGCAGCAGCAGCTGGGCCACCGCGAGCGCGGCCAGGGCAGCCAGGGCGTACCGCAGCGCCCCGTACCCGCCGAGCAGCGCGCCCGCGCCCGCGCAGGCCGCCACCGCGAGGGCCGCGACGGCCACCGCGCCCGCGGCCGGGACCGTGCCCGCGACCGCGGCGCCCAGCCCCTCCGGGCGGGCCGCCGGGACGCCGCGCCGGGAGGCCAGGGTGAGGGCGAGCCGGGCGACGAGGCCGGAGGCGGCGGCCGCCGCCGCACCCTGCGCCCAGCCCTGTGCGTACAGCTGCTGAAGGACCGCCACCTGGGCCAGCAGGACGAACAGCAGGGTGATCACACCGAATGGCCCAATGTCCGACTGCTTCATGATCCGCAGTGCGTCGTCGGCGGGCCTGGCGCTGCCCAGGCCGTCGGCGGTGTCCGCGAGTCCGTCGAGGTGCAGCCCCCTGGTGAGGGCGGCCGGCACCGCCGCCGAGGCGACCGCGGCGAGCAGCGGCCCCGAGCCGAACAGCAGCAACAGGCTGCCGGGCACCGCCGCGAGCACCCCCACGGCCAGGCCGGCCAGCGGGGCGCACAGCATCCCGGCCCGGGCGGCTTCGCGGTCCCAGCGGGTGACGCGGACGGGGAGCACGGTGAGGGTGCCGAAGGCGAAACGTATGCCGTGGCTGTTCAGGGAGGTCACGGCGCGCAGGCTAATCGGTGGGCGAGGCCGATAGATTGGACGAAACGCTGTATATACGGGCAGAAGTGATGGATCGGGAGTGGGTGGGATGGGTCACTGGTTCGACCGGAACGTCGTCGAGCCGGGGAAGCTGCCCCTGCTCCTGGCGCTGGCCGCCTTCGTGCTCACGTTCGCCGTCACCCGGGTCATCACCCGGATGATCCGGGCCGGCAAGGGGCCGTTCCGCAACATCACGCCGGGCGGGGTCCATGTCCACCACGTGGTGCCGGGCGTGGTGCTGAGCGTGGTCGGCGGCTTCGGCGCGGTGGCCAGCGGGAAGCACGGCTTCGCGGCCGGGGCCTGCGCCGTCGTCTTCGGGGTGGGCGCGGGGCTGGTGCTGGACGAGTTCGCCCTGATCCTGCACCTGGACGATGTGTACTGGACCGAGCAGGGCCGCCAGAGCGTGGAGGTCGTGGTCCTCACGGCCGCCCTCGTCCTGCTGGTGCTCGGCGGTTTCTCCCCGCTGGGTGTGAACGACCTGAGCGACGATCAGCAGCAGGGCCGGCTCGGCGTCGTCCTCACCCTCGTCGTCAACTTCTGCTTCGTGCTGATCTCACTGTTCAAGGGCAAGGCGCGGATGGCGGTGGTCGGCACCCTGGTCCCGTTCGTCGCCCTGTTCGGTGCGGTCCGGCTGGCCCGGCCCACCTCGATGTGGGCCAAGCGGTTCTACCGCAACCGGCACCGGGCCCGGTCCCGTTCGGTCCTGCGCGCCTACCACCACGACCGCCGCTGGGCCGGACCGCGCCGCAGGTTTCAGGACTTGATCGGAGGGGCTCCCGACCGCGTCCCGGCCCCCTCGCCCAAACCCTGACGGCGTCTCCCGCGCAGGGCGGGGACCGCGCACAGCGCGAGCGCCACGGCGATGGCCGCCAGGTGCTCCTTGCCCGCCAGGTTGTCCTTCATCACGATCTCCACCACCATCGCCGCGATCACCAGCCCTGCGGTGAACCAGGCCCGGTAGGCGCAGCAGACGCAGACTGCCAGGGCGACCACGGCCGCCGAGGGGCCGGTGTCGACGATCTGCGCGTCGGAGCCCGGCAGGCCCAGGAACCCGTCGGGGCCGACGGCGACGCCGATCCGCGCGTACAGGGTTCCGGCCAGCGTCGCCACGTATGCGATCAGCAGCGTCCGCCACCGGCCCAGGCAGATCTCGGCGGCCCCGAACACCAGCAGCACCTGCGCCAGCGCACCCCAGACCGGCAGATCGAGCGCGGGGACGAACAGCGACAGCGGGGTACGCAGCAGAGCCGCCCACAGCGGATCCTCGGCCCGCACCGCCCCGAGCGCCTGCACCGGCCCGTAGCCCCAGGACCGGTTCTGCACCACCTGGAGCAGTGCCGTCAGACAGACCGCGGCCAGGGTCATCGGGACGGCCCGCAGCCGCTCGGTGACGAGCGCCGTGCGTACGGTCCTCCACAGCGGACCCCACTCCCGGCGGGCCGCCCGGCCGAGCGCGCGCACCGGTCTCATCCACGCGGTCCGAGCTTCGAGCGGTGCAGCCACTTGGGCAGTCCGGGTGCCTCCAGGAACCCTTCGGCGCGGCCCGCGGCGATGCCGATGCGCGGCAGGTCCGCGCTCTTCTCGAAGAGCAGGTAGCGCGGTTCCCAGATCGGCCGGTACTTGGCGTTGGCGCGGTAGAGCGATTCGATCTGCCACCAGCGCGAGAAGAAGCTGAGCAGGGAGCGCCACAGCCGGAGCACCGGTCCGGCACCGAGCCGCGAACCCCGCTCGAAGACCGAGCGGAACATGGCGAAGTTCAGCGACACCTGGGTGATGCCGATCTTCTCGGCCCGTTGCAGGAGTTCGATCACCATGAACTCCATCAGTCCGTTCTCGGCGTCCCGGTCACGGCGCATCAGGTCGAGCGAGAGGCCGTTCGGGCCCCAGGGGACGAAGCTCAGTACGGCCTTCAGCTCACCGGGTCCGCCGTCCTCGGCGGGGGTCGCGTCACGGCATTCGAGCATCACGCACCGCCCGTCGGCCGGGTCGCCGAGCCGGCCCAGTGCCATCGAGAAGCCGCGTTCGGTCGCACCGTCGCGCCAGTCGTCGGCGCGGCGCACCAACTGGGCCATCTCGGCCGTGGGGATGTCCTCGTGGCGGCGTACCGTCACCTCGTACCCGGCCCTCCTGACCCGGTTGTACGCCTGGCGGACGGTCCGCATCGCCCGCCCGTCGAGGGTGAACTCGGCGGTCTCCACGATCGCCTCGTCCCCCAGCTCCAGGGCGTCGAGGCCGTGCCGGGCGTAGATGGTGCCGCCCTCCTCGCTCACTCCCATCGCCGCGGGGATCCAGCCGTGCTCCCGCGCCTCGGCCAGCCAGGGGCCGATCGCCCCGGGCCAGGCCTCGGGGTCGCCGATCGGATCGCCGGAGGCCAGCGAGACCCCGCCGACCACCCGGTAGGCGACGGCGGCCTTCCCGGTCGGTGACCAGATGACGCTCTTCTCGCGTCGCAGCGCGAAGTAGCCGAGGGAGTCCCGCTCACCGTGCTTGTCGAGCAGGGTGCGCAGCGCCTCCTCGTCCTGCGGGGTGATCGGGTCGACCGCCCGGCGGGCGCGGAAGGCCGCGTACACGACCGCGATCAGCAGCAGTGTGGAGAGGATGTTGATGACGACGTTCACCCAGCCCGGAGTGGTGATGCCGGGGAACCGGGAGTCGTTGTCGGCGACGGACACCAGCCGCAGCGCGCCGTAGCGCCAGCGGTCAAGGAACGTCGAACGGGACTCGTCGTGCGCGGTGTTGGTGACGGTGACCAGGGCGGTCGCGATCAGTGAGGTGACCAGCAGCCCGCCGACCGCCACCAGTGCGGCCAGCTTCGGGTTGGAGCGGTCGCCCTTCGCGTAGAACTCGCGCCGGCCGAGGGCCAGCGCGAGGACGAAGGCGGCGGTCAGCGCCAGAGAGACCCAGTTCTGCGGGTAGCGGCGGATCTCCGGGAAGCCGATCACCGCGGCGAAGAGCAGCAGCGTGAGGCCGCTCAGCACCATGTTGACGATCCACGCGGCCCGTTTGCGCCGTCGCATGGTGACCGCGAGGAAGAGCGCGACCACCCCGGAGGAGAAGCCCGCGGTGAGCAGGTAGGGGGTGAAGTAGTTCTCGGTGTTGTGACGCCGCAGGTCCTGGCCGAAGGTGACCCAGACGGCGCTCAGGAAATTGATGAACGACACGACGCGCAGGTACCAGATGGCGAATGCCGCACTGCGTCGTGACCGGTCGGTGCTCTGCGGCCGGACGGCACTCTGCCCGGATTCCTCGCTGGCCAATCGGACCTCTCCCATGAAAGGCGATCATATGGGGCATAGCGCCCCGTGAAGGGCTGCCCTGCGGCCGGTGTCCGGGCGGCCGCAGTCCGATGGGTCAGCTGTTACCCGTCAGTCCCCGGCCGGTCCGTCCCCGTTGCCCTCTGCGTCGTCGTCCTCGTCGTCGTCCTCGTCGGTCTCCGGCGCTCGCTCGGGCAGCTCCGCCGCCAGCGCGGCCGCGGCCCGGACGAACGGAAGCGCGAGCAGTGCCCCGCTTCCTTCCCCGACGATGACGCCGTGGTCCAGCAGCGGGTTGAGCGCCATCCGGTCCAGCGCCTTCGCCTGGGCCGGTTCACCGCTCAGCTGGCCCGCCAGCCACCAGTCCGGCGCCCGGAACGCCGCCCGCTGGCCCACCAGCGCACAGGCCGCGGAGACCACCCCGTCCAGAATCACCGGGAGCCGGCGCACGGCGCACTGGAGCAGGAAACCGGTCATCGCCGCCAGATCCGCGCCGCCGACCGTGGCCAGCAACTCCAGCTGGTCGCCGAGGACCGGCCGGGCCCGGCGCAACGAGTCGCGGACCGCCGCGCACTTGCGCATCCACGTCAGATCGTCGATCCCGGCGCCACCGCGCCCGGTGACCACCGAGGCGTCCGTGCCGCACAGCGCGGCGATCAGGGTGGCCGCGGCCGTCGTACCGCCGACACTCAGATCGCCGAGCACCACCAGATCGGTGCCCGAGTCGGCCTCCTCGTCGGCGAGCGCCATGCCGAGGCGTACCGCCTGTTCGGCCTCCTCGACCGTCAGCGCGTTCTCGATGTCGATCCGGCCGCTGCCGCGCCGCACCCGGGTCCGCACGACCGACTCCGGCAGCAGCTCCGGGTCGCAGTCCAGCGCGGCGTCGACGATCCGTACGGGTACGGAGAACTGCCGGGCCAGCACCGCGAGCGGTGTCGCCCCGTCCAGCGTGGCCCGCACCAGCTCGTGCGCCGTGCCCGCCTCGCGGCCGGACACCTTCAGCTCCGCCACCCCGTGGTCACCGGCGAACAGCACCACGCGCGGCTGCGTGATCGGCCGGACCGGTACGGCCTGCTGGGCGGCCGAGAGCCATTCGCCCAGTTCGTCGAGGCGGCCCAGGGCGCCGGGGGGAACGATGAACCGCTCCCGGCGTTCCTCGGCATCGCGCCGCACACCCCCGTCGGGGCGTTCGATCAGGTCGGAGAAGTCGTCCAGATTCACGGGGGTCTGCCTCGCGGGTCGATACGTGGTGTGGGCCGGGGAGCCCGGCGGCCTCTTGTCTGCGGAACAGTACCTGCCGCGATTTCCGGCCCCGCTCAGTGTGCCGCCCGGCCCCCGGACCGCAGCCGCCTCATCGTGGGCGTCAGGGTCCGCAGCCCCGGAAGCAGGTTCCGGAGGCGGATCGGCTCACCCGCGGCCGGGCCGGAGCAGCCGCTCCGGTCCGTCAGCCGCGCAGGGTCAGGGCCTGCCCGGCCACCACCAGCAGCACGTGCTCGCACTCGTCGGCCACCGACGCGTTCAGCCGGCCCAGCTCGTCCCGGAAACGCCGCCCGGCGGCGGTCGCGGGCACCACGCCGGACCCGGTCTCATTGGTCACCACGACGACGGTGCGCCGCGTCCCGCGCACCGCGGCCACGAGTTCGGCGGTCCGCTGCCGCAGCGCGCTCCGGCCGCCCCCCGCCCACGCCGCGTCGTCCCAGGCGTCCACCCGGTCCATCGCGTCCGTCAGCCAGAGCGACAGGCAGTCGATCAGCAGCGGCGGCCCGTCCGAGGCCAGCAGCTCCACGAGCTCGCAGGTCTCCTCGGTGCGCCACGCCGCCGGTCTGCGCTCCCGGTGCAGCCCGATCCGGTCCGCCCACTCCGCGTCGCCGGCCCGGCCGCCCCCGGTCGCCACGTACACGACCTCCGGGTACGTCTCCAGGCGCCGCTCGGCCTCCACCGACTTCCCGGACCGCGCGCCGCCGGTGACCAGCGTGCGCCGGGGCACGTCGGGGACGGCGTGGTAGGCGCCGACCGTCAGGGTCGTCCCGTCCGGTACGGCGCGCGCCCCGGCGGCGGCGAGCCGGCGGTCGAGCTCGGGGCCGGGCGGCGCGTCATGGTCCAGATGGACGGCGACCACCTCGGTGGCCGGCCCGACCGCCTCGACGGCCCGCAGCCGCGCCACCGCGTCGGGCCGCTTCACGATGTCGCCGACCACCATGTCGTACGGCTCCGACGCCCGGTCCGACAGACCGGCCGGGGCGGCGCCCGGCGGCATGTAGAGCAGCCGCTCGCCCTCCGGCGAGGTGACCTCGTACCCGGTGCCCGGCGCGTCCATCGGCACGGCCCGCACCCGGTGTCCGCTGATCAGCGTCAGCACCCGGCCGTCCGGCACCCGGCCCGCAGGGGGCAGACCGGCGGGCAGTTCGACGGCGGGCCCGTCGTGCGGATGGGTGAGCAGCACCTGCCGTACGCCGGTGAGCGAGTGCCCCGCGCGGGCGGCGGCGAACACCGCCCCGGGGGTGAGGTCGAGCAGCAGCGCGTCGTCGACCAGCAGGGCGGTCGCGGCCCGGCTGCGCGCCCCGCGGGCGGCGGCGCAGGCGGCGCAGGGGCAGTCGGGCCGCGGCAGCCCGTCGGGGGCTCCGGTGCCGAGCAGAGTCAGTTCCACGCCCCGATCCTCCCGCGTCCCCGCACCGGGTGCGCGACGTGGGGTGGGCGAGCCGCGCACGGGCCCCTTCCCGTGCTGGTCGGAAGCACTAGGCTGCGGAACGGAACAAAGTGACCCAGGAGGCGGACATGGCGTGGACGTGGCGGTTCGAGAAGTCCGACGGTACGGAGACGGAGCCGGCCCTGCAGCCGGAGGAATTCACGACGCAGGGCGACGCGGAGTCCTGGATCGGTGAGTACTGGAAGGAACTCCTCGACGGCGGGGCGGACCAGGTGATCCTCTTCGACGACGCGACGAAGATCTACGGCCCGATGAGCCTCCAGGCCGAGCAGAGCTGACCCGTACGACTGCCGGACGACTGCCGGGCGGACCCGGAGGGGCCCGCCCGGCAGTCGGGTGCAGCTCCCGGGACCTCAGATCTCGCCGAGCGTGACCTCGGCCGTCTTCTGCGCACCGCTGCGCAGGTACGTCACGGTGACCTTCTCGCCCGGCTTGTCCGCGGCCAGCGCCTCCGACAGGGACGTGATCGTCGTGACGGGCGTGTCCCCGACCTTGGTGAGGATGTCGCCGGCCCGCAGCCCCGCCTTCTCCGCAGCGCCGCCCTTCGTCACACTGACGATCGCGACCCCCGCCGGCTGGTAGCTGCCGTTGACGACCGTCCGGCCGGTGATGTTCAGCGCCGCCCGGCCCGAGTCGGTGACCTTGCCGCTCTTGATGATCTGGTCGGCGACCGTCTTCACCATCGAGACCGGGATCGCGAAGCCGATACCCGGCGCCGCGCTGTCACCCATCTGGGGGTCCGTCGCGGCCAGCGTCGGGATGCCGATGACCTCGCTGTCCAGGTTGACCAGCGCGCCGCCGCTGTTGCCCGGGTTGATCGCGGCCGAGGTCTGCACCATGTTGGCGATGGTCGCGCCGGTGCCACCACCCTCGCGGCTCTCGCTCACGGTCCGGCCGAGCGCCGAGACGATGCCCTGGGTGACGCTGCTGGACAGTCCGAGCGGCGAACCCATCGCCAGCACGATCTGTCCCACCTCGACCTTCTCCGAGTCACCGAACTTCGCGGGCTTCAGCCCGTCCGGGACGTCGTTCAGCTTGATGACGGCCAGGTCCTGCTGGGGGTAGGCGGCGACCAGCGAGGCGCTCAGCACCTTCTCGCCGGTGGCGACGGTGACCTTGAACGTCTTCTCGTTCCCGACGACGTGGGCGTTGGTGACGATATGGCCCTTGTCGTCGTAGACGATGCCCGAGCCCAGGCTTTCGGAGGCGTCGATCTGAACCACCGACGGAAGCACGTCCTTGATGACGGACTGGTACTCGCTCTGCAGATCAACGGTGGCCTTGGAGGCCGATCCCTGCTGGGCCGAAGGGGTCTTCGACGCGGCGGTCTTCGAGGTGTTGGAATTCGAGTCGGAACAACCGCTCACCAGGGCGATCGCACAGACACCTGCGGACAGAGGCAGCAGCAGCCGGCGCACACGGCTGCGGGAGTGAGAAGCATCCATGTCCGGATTATTACTTTTAACCCCATTGGCGGCCTGTCGAGCGCACCCGACCGGGGCGGTGGCACCGGCCGGGCGCCACCGGGCGGGCCCCGAGCCTCAGCCGCGTACCCCGCACAGATGCAGCAGTGCGGCCACCGCGCGGTAGGGATCCGTCCGCCCCGCCCGGTCCTCCGCCGCCAGCACCCGCTCCAGCTCCGCCGCGGACGGCAGCTCCACGTCGTTGCTCACGTTGTCGGTGAAGATCCGCACCCCGTACCAGGCGTGCAGCGGCGCCGCGATCCCGGCGAGCGTCGCGGTCAGGGCGTCGAGGTGGTCCGCGCGTACGGACAGCCCGAGGCGGTTGGTGTAATGGTCCGTGTCGAACGCGGCCAGCGCCGCATCCCAGTCCCCGTCGGTCCCGGGGCGCATCGCCAGCGCGTCGGCGTTCCGTACGAGCAGGGACAGCAGTCCGCCGGGGGCCAGCATCCGGGCCAGGCCGGCCACCATGGCGTCGGGCTCCTGGACATACATCAGCACCCCGTGGCAGAGCACCACGTCGAAGCTGCCGGGCAGGAAGTGCACCCCGGTGTCCTGGCCGTTGCCCTCTATGAAGCGGACCCGCTCACGGATGCCCGCCGGCTCGCCGCCGAGCGCCTCGCGGGCGACCCGCAGCATCTCGGCATCGGACTCGAGCCCGGTGACGGTGTGGCCCGCCCGGGCCAGGCGCAGGGCCTGGGTGCCCTGGCCCATGCCGACGTCGAGGATCCGCAGCCGCTGCCCGACGGGGAAGCGTGCCGCTATCTGCTCGTCCAGCTGTCGGGCGACCAGCTCCTGGCGCACGGTGTTGCGCAGACCGCCCAGGCCCTTCAGCCAGGCGGACGAGGCCCCGGCGAAGCCGGTGACCGCACCGTCCGGCCGGCCCGCGGACGAACCGCCGACCGGACCGGAGAGCTCCGTACTCAGGGCCGCTCTCCACGCTTGACCTGCGGCTTCGGCAGCCGCAGACGGCGCATCTGGAGCGTACGCATCAGACCGTAGGCGACCGCGCCGCGCTTCGGCGTATCGGGGAAGCGCTCGTTCAGCTGCTTGCGCAGCCGGAACGTCAGCCCGATCGAGTCGACGACGATCAGCACGATCACGCCGAGCCAGAGCAGCAGCGAGATGTTCTGGATGCCCTGCACCTGGATCACGCTGAGGATCAGGATGACCACGGCGAGCGGCAGGAAGAACTCCGCGATGCAGAACCGCGAGTCCACGAAGTCGCGGACGAAGCGGCGCACCGGACCCTTGTCACGGGCCGGCAGATAGCGCTCGTCGCCACTGGCGAGCGCCTCGCGCTGCTTGGCCATGTCCACGCGCCGCGCTTCGCGCTGGCGCTTCATGGCCTCCTTGCGGTCGAGCGGCGCACCACTGGAGGCACGACGGCGCTGCGACTGGGCGTCGCTGCGCTTGGGGGTGGGGCGACCTTTGGGGGCCTGCGGGTCGCGGGACGTCTTGGAGAGGTCCGCCGTCACCTTGTCGGTGGGGGCCTTCTCTTCCTTGGAGCGGCTACGGAACACAAGACCCAAGGGTACGGGGTCGATCGCGACGACCCCAGGCCGGCCGGGAACGATCCGGCAACGGCCTGCGTCCCTGCTGGTGTACGAGCGGGACGATCCGGGCAGGGGGCGCGCGTTCCCTGACCGTCACCTACTCCCTGGGCCGGAGCGGTGACCGGGCGCAGTCGTCCTTGCGGAGGAGCACATCCTTGCTCGAACAGTGCGGTAATAGAGACAGGGCCCGTACTGTGGGTTCTGTTGGAGTGCTGGAGACCGGTTAAGTCAGAAGGGGGCGCGCGAAGCCCATGAGCGGTGTCATGAAGCGTATGGGGATGATCTTCCGCGCGAAGGCAAACAAGGCCCTTGACCGGGCCGAGGATCCGCGCGAGACCCTCGATTACTCGTACCAGAAGCAGCTGGAGCTGCTTCAGAAGGTGCGCCGCGGTGTCGCCGATGTGGCGACCTCGCGCAAGCGCCTGGAGCTGCAGCTGAACCAGCTGCAGGGCCAGACGTCCAAGCTGGAGGACCAGGGCCGCAAGGCGCTCGCGCTCGGTCGCGAGGACCTGGCCCGCGAGGCGCTGTCGCGCCGCGCGGCCCTTCAGCAGCAGGTCACCGACCTGGAGACGCAGCACACCACGCTGCAGGGCGAGGAGGAGAAACTCACTCTCGCGGCCCAGCGGCTGCAGGCCAAGGTCGACGCCTTCCGTACGAAGAAGGAGACGATCAAGGCCACCTACACAGCGGCCCAGGCGCAGACCCGGATCGGGGAGGCCTTCTCCGGCATCTCCGAGGAGATGGGCGATGTCGGCCTGGCGATCCAGCGGGCCGAGGACAAGACCCAGCAGCTCCAGGCGCGCGCGGGCGCGATCGACGAGCTGCTCGCCTCCGGCGCCCTGGACGACCCGACCGGCACGGCGAAGGACGACCTCACCGCCGAGCTGGACCGGATCTCCGGTGGTAGTGATGTAGAGCTGGAGCTGCAGCGCATGAAGGCCGAACTGGCCGGCGGCTCCACCCCGAAACAGGCCATCGAGGGCGGCCCGCAGGATGCCGCCCAACAGCAGCAGGACCGGTCCCCGCACAAGTTCGACAAGAATTAAGGCAGCGTCATGATCGTACGGATCATGGGGGAGGGCCAGGCATTCCTGGCCGACAGTCATCTCGCCGAGCTCAACGAACTCGACAACGAACTGCTCGCCGAAATGGAGAGCGGCGACGGCCCCGGCTTCCGCTCCACTCTCCAGGCGCTCCTGGCCAGGGTGCGCGAACTCGGCACACCCTTGCCGGACGACTCCCTGGAGCCGTCCGAGCTGATCCTGCCGTCGCCCGACGCGACCCTCGAAGAGGTGCGCGCCATGCTCCGCGACGACGGTCTGATTCCCGGCTGACAACCGCCGGCTCCAGCACCCGCACCACTGTGCCCCGCCTCCGGTCCGCCGGACGCGGGGCACAGTGACGTGTGGACCGGGGTGCTGCGGCGCGGTCCGGGCGGGGGCCGCTCCCGGGCGGCCGGACCGGTACGCGAGCGACACGCCGTAACGTAGCTTGACGTGACCACCCTCGGAACCGGGGTTCTGCGCATCCGGCACTGGCTGCGCGTCCATCCCCTCGCGCTGGACGGCGCGCTCGCCCTGGCCGTGCTCGTGGCCATGATCATCGGGTCGTTCGCCGACCCGAACGGGCACAACGGGCCCACCTTCGGCACCCGCACCCCCGCGGCGAGCAGCCTGTTCCTGATGGTGCTGGGCGCCCTCGCCCTCGTCTGGCGGCGCCGCAGCCCGATGGCGGTGCTCGCCGCCACCGGCGCGCTGACGGTCGTCGAGCTGGTGATGGTGGACCCGCCGGCCCCCGTCGTGATGAGCGCGGTCATCGCGCTGTACACCGTCGCCGCCCGCACCGACCGGCCGACCACCTGGCGGGTCGGGCTGCTCACCATGGCGGCGCTGACCGCGGCGGCGATGTTCTTCGGCTCGGCCCCCTGGTACAGCCAGCAGAATCTCGGCATCTTCGCCTGGACCGGCATGGCGGGCGCCGCAGGGGACGCGGTCCGCTCCCGGCGCGCGTTCGTCGACGCGATCAGGGAACGCGCCGAACGGGCCGAGCGGACCCGCGAGGAGGAGGCCCGGCGCCGGGTCGCCGAGGAGCGGCTGCGGATCGCCCGCGATCTGCACGATGTCGTCGCCCACCACATCGCCCTGGTCAACGTGCAGGCCGGGGTCGCGGCCCACGTCATGGACAAGCGCCCCGACCAGGCGAAACAGGCGCTCGCTCATGTCCGGGAGGCGAGCCGCTCCGCGCTCAACGAGCTGCGGGCCACCGTCGGGCTGCTGCGCCAGTCCGGCGACCCGGCGGCGCCGACCGAACCCGCCCCCGGCCTCGCGGTACTCGGCGAACTCGTGGAGACCGTGCGGCAGGCCGGGCTGCCCGTCGAAGTGGCCTGCGACGCGGGTCAGTGCCCGCAGCTGCCCGCGGCCGTGGACCTGGCCGCGTACCGGGTGATCCAGGAGGCGCTGACCAATGTGCGCAAGCACGCCGGTGCGGGCGCGAGGGCCGAGGTCAGTGTCGTACGGGTGGGGGCCACGGCCGAGATCATGGTCCTGGACAACGGCCGCGGAACGTCGGACAGCGCCTCCGCGGGCGACACCGGTGGCGGCCACGGCCTGCTCGGCATGCGCGAACGGGTCACCGCCCTGGGCGGCACCCTCACCGCCGGACCCCGTTACGGCGGCGGATTCCGTGTTCATGCGATCCTGCCCGTCAAGGCCCGCGCGCAGGAGCCGGATCAGCCGGGTGCGGCGAGCCGGACGGGGGAGAACGCATGACACCGGCCATCAAGGTCCTGCTCGTCGACGACCAGGCACTGCTGCGCAGCGCGTTCCGGGTGCTGGTCGACTCGGAGCCCGACATGCAGGTGGTGGGCGAGGCCGCCGACGGCGCGCAGGCCGTGGAGCTGGCCCGCTCGACACGGGCCGACGTGGTGCTGATGGACATCCGGATGCCCGGAACGGACGGGCTCACCGCGACCCGGATGATCAGTGCCGACCCCGGACTCGCCGGCGTACGCGTGGTCATGCTCACCACCTTCGAGGTGGACGAGTACGTGGTGCAGTCGCTGCGGGCCGGTGCCTCCGGCTTCCTCGGCAAGGGGGCGGAACCGGACGAACTCCTCAACGCCATCCGGATCGCCGCGGCCGGTGAGGCGCTGCTCTCGCCGGCCGCGACCAAGGGCCTGATCGCCACGTTCCTCGCGCAGGGCGGCAGCGCGGCCGACGGGGGGCCGGGCGCCGCCGAGTACTCCGCGCGTCTGGAGGCCCTCACCACCCGGGAACGCGAGGTCCTGGTCCTCGTCGCGGGTGGTCTCTCCAACGACGAGATCGCCGAGCGCCTGGTGGTCAGCCCGCTCACCGTCAAAACCCATGTGAACAGGGCGATGGCCAAGCTCGGAGCCCGCGACCGGGCCCAACTGGTTGTAATTGCATACGAATCGGGCCTCGTCCGTCCACGGGTGGAGTGAGGGTGCAGTCGCGGCGTACTCCACCTGCGGTATGCGCGGCATAAGAAAGCGACCTGGGACCGACGCTTTCGGTGCCGGCGATGGGTGATCGTATAAGTGGGCCGGGTCTGTCCCCGAGTTACCCGCCCACCTGCCGCGTAAGCCACAGAAGAGAGACCTCACCCATGTCCTGGCTGTCCAGATTCAGCCTCGCGCAAAGGGCCCTGATCGGGCTGATCTCGATCGTCGCGCTTGTCTTCGGAGCGATTGCGATCCCGCAGCTCAAGCAGCAGCTGCTGCCCACCATCGAGCTCCCGATGGTGTCGGTGCTCGCTCCCTATCAGGGCGCGTCCCCCGATGTGGTCGAGAAGCAGGTCGTCGAACCGCTCGAGAATTCGATCAAGTCCGTCGACGGCGTCACCGGCGTCACCTCGACCGCCAGCGAGGGCAACGCCGTCATCATGGCGTCCTTCGACTTCGGTGACGAGGGCACCAAGCAGCTCGTCGCCGACATCCAGCAGGCGGTGAACCGCGCCCGCGTCCAGCTGCCCGACGACGTCGACCCGCAGGTCATCGCCGGCTCGACCGACGACATCCCGACCGTCGTCCTCGCCGTCACCTCCGACAAGGACCAGCAGGCGCTCGCCGACCAGCTGGACCGCACCGTCGTCCCCGCGCTGGAGGACATCGACGGCGTCGGCCAGGTCACCGTCGACGGTGTGCAGGACGTCCAGGTATCCGTCACCCCCGACGACAAGAAGCTCGCGGCGGCCGGACTGAACGCCGGCTCGCTCGCCCAGGCGCTCCAGGCCGGCGGCGCGACCGTCCCGGCGGGCTCGTTCTCCGAGTCGGGCAAGAGCCGCACCGTCCAGGTCGGCGGCGCCTTCACCTCCGTGAAGCAGATCGAGGACCTGCGGGTCTCCGGCCAGAACCCGGCGACGGGCAAGCCCGGCAAGCCGGTCCGGGTCGGTGACATCGCGACGGTGAAGCAGGAGCCCTCCACCGCGGTCTCCATCACCCGTACGAACGGCAAGCCCAGCCTCGCCGTCGTGGCGACGATGGACAAGGACGGCAGCGCCGTCGCCATCTCGGACGCCGTCAAGGACAAGCTCCCGGACCTGCGCAAGGACCTCGGCGCCGGCGCCGAACTGACCGTCGTGTCCGACCAGGGCCCCGCCGTCTCCAAGGCGATCTCCGGCCTGACCACCGAGGGCGCGCTCGGCCTGCTCTTCGCGGTCATCGTGATCCTGGTCTTCCTGGCCTCGCTGCGCTCGACCCTGGTCACCGCGGTCTCCATCCCGCTGTCCGTGGTCCTCGCACTGATCGTGCTCTGGACCCGCGACCTGTCGCTCAACATGCTCACCCTGGGCGCGCTCACCATCGCGATCGGACGCGTCGTCGACGACTCGATCGTCGTCCTGGAGAACATCAAGCGGCACCTCGGCTACGGCGAGGAGCGTCAGTCCGCGATCATCACCGCGGTGAAGGAAGTGGCCGGAGCGGTCACCTCCTCGACCCTCACCACGGTCGCCGTCTTCCTGCCCATCGGCCTGGTCGGCGGCATGGTCGGCGAGCTCTTCGGCTCGTTCTCGCTGACCGTCACCGCGGCTCTGCTGGCGTCCCTGCTGGTCTCGCTGACCGTCGTGCCCGTCCTGTCGTACTGGTTCCTGCGCGCCCCCAAGGGCAGCGCCGAGGACCCGGACAAGGCCCGTCGCGAGGCCGAGGAGAAGGAAGCCCGCAGCCGGCTCCAGCGGCTCTACGTCCCGGTGCTGCGCTTCGCCACCCGCCGCCGCATCACCAGCATCGTCATCGCCGTCGCGGTGCTGTTCGGCACCTTCGGCATGGCGCCGCTGCTCAAGACCAACTTCTTCGACCAGGGCGAGCAGGAAGTCCTGTCCATCAAGCAGGAGCTCACCCCGGGCACCAGCCTGGCGGCCGCCGACGAGGCGGCCAGGAAGGTCGAGAAGATCCTCGCCGGCGACGAGGGCGTCAAGGACTACCAGGTCACGGTCGGCTCGTCCGGCTTCATGGCGGCCTTCGGCGGCGGCACGGGCGCCAACCAGGCCTCCTACCAGGTCACGCTGAAGGACTCGGCGGACTTCGACGCCACCCAGGAGCGCATCGACGAGGCGCTGGGCAAGCTCGACGGCATCGGTGACACCACCATCGCCGCGGGCGACGGCTTCGGCAGCCAGGACCTGAGCGTCGTGGTCAAGGCCGCCGACGCGGACACCCTGAAGAAGGCGTCCGAAGAGGTGCGCGCCGAGGTGGCCGAGCTCAAGGACGTCACCGACGTCCAGAGCGACCTGGCGCAGAGCATCCCGCGGATCTCGGTCAAGGCCAACGCCAAGGCCGCCGACGCGGGCTTCAGCCAGGCCACGCTGGGCGCGGCCGTCGCCGGTGCGGTGCGCGGCACCCCGTCCGGCAAGGCGATCATGGACGACACCGAGCGGGACGTCGTCATCAAGTCCGCCCACCCGGCCACCACGATGGAAGAGCTGAAGAACCTTCCGCTCGGCCCGGTCAAGCTCGGCTCGATCGCCGATGTGAAGCTGGTCCCCGGACCGGTCTCGATGACCCGGATCGACGGCCAGCGCGCCGCGACCATCACCGCCAAGCCCACCGGTGACAACACCGGCGCGGTCAGCGCCTCGCTCCAGACGAAGATCAACGCCCTGGACCTCCCGGACGGTGCCACCGCCAGCATCGGCGGTGTCTCCCAGGACCAGGACGACGCGTTCGTGAAGCTGGGGCTGGCCATGCTGGCGGCCATCGCAATCGTCTTCATGCTGCTGGTCGCCACCTTCCGGTCGCTCATCCAGCCGCTGATCCTGCTGGTCTCCATCCCGTTCGCGGCGACCGGAGCGATCGGACTGCTCGTCATCACGGGCACCCCGATGGGCGTTCCGGCGATGATCGGCATGCTGATGCTGATCGGCATCGTGGTGACCAACGCGATCGTGCTGATCGACCTGATCAACCAGTACCGCGCACAGGGCATGGGCGTCGTCGAGGCAGTCGTCGAGGGCGGCCGCCACCGTCTGCGCCCGATCCTGATGACGGCCCTGGCGACGATCTTCGCCCTCCTGCCGATGGCGCTCGGCGTCACCGGCGAGGGCGGCTTCATCTCGCAGCCGCTGGCCGTGGTGGTCATCGGCGGTCTGGTCACCTCGACGCTGCTGACGCTGCTCCTGGTGCCGACGCTGTACGCGATGGTGGAGCTGCGCAAGGAGCGCCGCGCGAAGAAGAAGGCCGCGAAGCGGGCCCAGAAGGCCGGGATTCCGGCCCCGGCCGCCTCGGAGGAGACCACCTCCTCCGAGGAGCCGGAGCCCGCGAAGGCCTGACGGCCCGCCCGGTACGAGGAACGGCCTGTCCCGCGCTCACGCGTGGGACAGGCCGTTCCGCTGTTTCCGCGCCCTACTTGAGGGAGGTGACGAAGTCACTCCAGGCCGTGGCCCGGACGACGAGCGCCGGACCGGCAGGGTTCTTGCTGTCACGTACGGGGACGATGCCGGGGAAGTCGTCGCTGATCTCGACGCATTCGCCCCCGTTGGAATTGCTGTGGCTGCTGCTGCGCCAGTGGGCGGTGCTCAGCTCGGGGGAGTGGGGCATGGTCGGTAGCCCTCCATCGCGGTCCGGATCAGTTCCGCCGACTCGGCCAAGGAGAGGGAGTTGGCGCGCAGTACCTCGTACTGCCGCCGCCACTTCTTCACCGCGGCCGGATCCTCGTAGAGATGACCGGCCTGAATGCCCTCCTCGTACGTCACCGAGGTGCCGTCGGAGAGAGTGAGCAGAGTCAGCGCGCCACCCAGGAGCGAGTGGAGCCCCGCGCTGAACGGCATCACCTGAACTTTACTGTCCGGAGTATCCACCTGCCCCAGCAGCGAGGCCAGTTGCTCACGCATGGTTACTTGAGCACCGACGACCCGGGCAGCCGGATGTCGCGGCCGGCCGACGAGGTGGAGGCGGACCTGCTCGACTCGGCCGAGTACGTCCTGACCGGGCGCGGGCACTGCTGGCGGATGCCGCCACAGGGGCGCGTGAGCTGCGGTTCGCCGGGGTGCGGCTCGCGGAGTCGTTGCAGGACGCCTTGCGCATCGCGGTGAGCCGGGGCGCGCGGCCGGCGATCGCCTTCACGCCTGCGCAGGACGAGGAAACCGGGGCTTGCGCAACGGCCCGCCGGGCCCGTACCGGCGGGGCCTGAGCGGGCGGCCCGGCGGCCCGGGGACAGGACCCGGCAACCAGTCGGCCGTGTCCGGTTCCTGTCCCCGTGAGGCGGGCCCCTACGGCAGCGCCAGCATCCGCTCCAGCGCCAGCTTGGCGTACTTCTCCGTCTCCGGGTCGACCTCGATCCGGTTGACGAGCGTGCCCTCGGCCAGCGACTCCAGCGTCCACACCAGGTGCGGCAGGTCGATCCGGTTCATGGTCGAGCAGAAGCACACCGTCTTGTCGAGGAAGACGATCTCCTTGTCCTCGGCCGCGAAGCGGTTCGCCAGGCGCTGCACCAGGTTCAGCTCGGTGCCGATCGCCCACTTGGAACCGGCCGGGGCGGCCTCCAGGGCCTTGATGATGTACTCCGTCGAGCCGACGTAGTCCGCCGCCGCCACGACCTCGTGCTTGCACTCCGGGTGCACCAGCACGTTGACGCCCGGTATGCGCGCGCGCACGTCGTTGACGGACTCCACCGAGAAGCGCCCGTGCACCGAGCAGTGCCCGCGCCACAGGATCATCTTCGCGTTGCGCAGCTCCTCGGCGGTGAGGCCGCCGTTGGGCTTGTGCGGGTTGTAGAGGACGCAGTCCTCCAGGGTCATCCCCATGTCCCGAACGGCCGTGTTGCGGCCCAGGTGCTGGTCGGGGAGGAACAGCACCTTCTCGCCCTGCTCGAAGGCCCACTCCAGGGCCCGCTTCGCGTTCGACGAGGTGCAGATCGTGCCGCCGTGGCGGCCGGTGAAGGCCTTGATGTCGGCGGAGGAGTTCATGTACGAGACGGGCACGACCTGCTCGGCGACCCCGGCCTCGGTCAGTACGTCCCAGCACTCGGCGACCTGCTCGGCGGTGGCCATGTCGGCCATCGAGCAGCCGGCCGCCAGGTCGGGCAGCACGACCTTCTGGTCCTCGGTGGTCAGGATGTCCGCGGACTCGGCCATGAAGTGCACACCGCAGAAGACGATGTACTCGGCCTCCGGACGCGCCGCCGCGTCACGGGCGAGCTTGAACGAGTCACCGGTCACATCCGCGAACTGGATGACCTCGTCGCGCTGGTAGTGGTGCCCGAGGACGAAGACCTTCTCGCCCAGCTTCTCCTTCGCCGCGCGGGCGCGCTCCACCAGGTCCGGGTCGGACGGGGAGGGCAGGTCACCGGGGCATTCGACGCCGCGCTCGCTCCTGGGGTCGGCGTCGCGGCCGAGCAGGAGCAGGGCGAGGGGAGTCGGCTGGACGTCGAGTTCCTGGACGGGGTGGGCCGTGGTCACGTCACGCACCCTTTCTTCTCTGCGGGGGAAGCCTTTTCGTCTAATTGACGCTATCTATCATATCCGCTTCACGTCACTTTGACGATGCCGATAGCGTCGATGTGACGCATCCGCCTGCGGGACCGGTGTGCGAGCATGAATGGAACAGGCAAGCGCCCGGCCCGGAATGAATCCGCGGCCTCGACGGTTGCAACGTCGGCAAGCAGTCTCCGTACAACCCGGGAGAGAAGCAGATGTCCGTATCGGACGAGACCACCACCGTGAGCGACGGCATCCTCCTGTCCGACGCCGCCGCAGCCAAGGTCAAGGGCCTGCTGGAGCAGGAAGGCCGCGACGACCTGGCGCTTCGCGTCGCCGTCCAGCCCGGCGGCTGCTCGGGCCTGCGCTACCAGCTCTTCTTCGACGAGCGTTCGCTGGACGGCGACGTCGTGAAGGACTTCGACGGTGTGAAGGTTGTCACCGACCGCATGAGCGCCCCGTACCTGGGCGGCGCCTCCGTCGACTTCGTCGACACCATCGAGAAGCAGGGCTTCACGATCGACAACCCGAACGCCACGGGTTCCTGCGCCTGCGGCGACTCCTTCAGCTAGAGCCTCGGCTCAAGGTACGCATGCGGTAGCAGCGGCAGCGGTACGGCGGCGGCCCCGGGATTCCGATCCCGGGGCCGCCGCCGTTGTCGTGTGCGCGTCGTGTCAGGCGCGCGGCACCGCGCTGCCCGACGCCGCGTCGAGGACCTTGCGCTCACCCAGCGGCTGATCCAGCGTGACCGTCCGGGTCAGCTCCTTGGCGATCTTGATGCACATCTTCTTCGCGTCCGGCGTCGACTCCTTCACGGTCACCCGCACCGTGCCGCCGTCCTCGCTCGCGCTCGCCGTGTACGTACTGCACGCGCCGCCCCAGAACGTCACCGAGAGCGTCCGGCCCTCGGCGCTGTAGGACAGGATCGTGCGCACGGCCGTCGTCGTTCCGCCGTCGTCCGGGGTCTTCTGTGCCGGGGGCTTCGCCAGGTACTTCGGATCCACGGCGACCTGGGCCACCGTGGAGCCCGTACCGCCCGCGGCCGGCCGGACCGAGAAGATCCAGGACGGTACGAGCAGCTGCTTTCCGTCCACGTACCGGGTGGCCAGGCCGAAGACGGCCCCGTCGACCGTCACGGTCGTCGGATCCGCGCCGGTCCGTGCCCCGCAGCTGACGCCGGGCGACTTCTTGCCGTTGCCGTTGCCGTTGCCGTTGCCGTTGCCGAGCGGAGCGGGAGTGGCGCATCCGCCGGTGTTCCGTCCGCCGGCCGGCGGCTGGGCGGCGTTCAGCCGCTTCAGTGCCTCGGCCGCGCCGATCACGGGATAGTCGGCGCCCTTCTCCAGGGCCTTCAACTGCCCGCCGCCACCGATCACTTCACCGTCGGGGCCCACCTGGATCCCGGTCGCCCAGCCGTACGTCGGCAGTCCGTCCACCACGGGATCGGCGTTCACCACCCGGGCCGAGCCCATCAGCTGGCGCGCGTCCAGGGCGGCGTCGTCCTGTCCGGCCGCCTTCAGTACGGGTGCGGCGGCGGCCTTCGCGGCCTTCTCGCTCACCGGGGAGCCGGAGCCGCCCGGATCCACGTGCTTGCTCGAACAGACCGTCTCGCTCTCGCAGTTGTCCGTCCCGCCGGAGCCGTACCGGGCGAACGTCCAGGTCCCCGGGGCCTGCTTCTCCACCCGCAGCAACGGTCCCGAACCGTCGCCGTCGGAGCCCACCTTCCAGAACGTCGCCTCGGACTGCGGGGTGCCCTGCAGCCCCAGCGCCTTCGCCAGCCTGGTCACCGCGGCCGCGGAGACCGTTCCGTTCGCCTGCTGGACGGCGGCCCTGTCCGGGCCGTCCGGCAGCGCACCGGACGCGCGGTAGACGATCCGGCCGCCGTGGGGATCGGGCTCGCCCGGCGCGATGCCCTGCGCCGGGGCCGACGGCCGGGGCTCCGGCGTCGCGGGGCCGCCCGTCTCGTCCAGGGCGAGCAGCGGGGGAGTGTGCCCGCCGCTGCCGGCCGCGCTCTCCGAGCTGTCGCCGTCCGCCGCGACGGCCCAGTACGCGCCGCCGCCACCGGCCAGCAGTACGGCCGCCGCCACCGAGGCCACGGCGAGCGGCGAACGCCGCCGGTGACCGGTCACATCGTTGTCGGGTCGTTCGGTGCTCACCGGATCGCTCCTTCGCCTGCATTGCCGTCATATGCCGGGCCGGCATATCGCCCGTCCCGCGGGTGCGGACACCGGTGGGACGGGGCGAAGGGGCACACGGTTCCCCGCGGGGCGGCAGTTGCGACCGGAGAGCCGGTCTCAGTCGCCGTACTCCGACATGGCGTCGATCAGCCGGGCCGAGGCGGGCGGCACGGTCACGCCGTGGATCAGGGACGGTGCGACAGGGGTGGGCGCGATCTTCGCGGGTACCACCCAGTGCGGAGCCATCCGTGCGCAGTCTCCGCGCAGCTCGGCCAGACCGGTCTCGGACTCGTGCGGGGCGATGTGGTTCGACATATCCGCACCGTAGGCACCGCTGCGCCCAGGAAGAAAGACCTACTATCGGGTAGTTTTTCCCGTTCGGGTCACCGGGGGAACGGGTAGCGTGAACTGTCACGCCGACCCGGGAACGCGGACAGCCGTTCCCCTCGACCTCCGCAGGAGCAGTCTCCCCGTGCGTATCGCAGTCACCGGCTCCATCGCCACCGACCACCTCATGACCTTCCCCGGCCGATTCGCCGACCAGCTGGTCGCCGATCAGCTGCACACGGTCTCGCTCTCCTTCCTGGTCGACAACCTGGACGTACGCAGGGGAGGTGTCGCCGCCAACATCTGCTTCGGTATGGGACTGCTCGGCACCGCACCGATCCTGGTCGGCGCCGCGGGCTCCGACTTCGACGAGTACCGGGCCTGGCTCGACCGCCACGGCGTCGACACCGGGTCGGTGCGGATCTCCGAGGTCCTGCACACCGCCCGCTTCGTCTGCACGACGGACTCCGACCACAACCAGATCGGCTCCTTCTACACCGGCGCCATGAGCGAGGCCCGGCTGATCGAGCTGAAGGCCGTCGCCGACCGCGTGGGCGGCCTCGACCTCGTCTCCATCGGCGCCGACGACCCGGAGGGAATGCTCCGCCACACCGAGGAGTGCCGCTCGCGCGGGATCCCGTTCGCCGCGGACTTCTCGCAGCAGATCGCCCGGATGGACGGCGACGAGATCCGCATCCTCCTCGACGGCGCCACCTACCTCTTCTCCAACGAGTACGAGAAGGGGCTCATCGAGTCCAAGACCGGCTGGACCGACGCCGAGATCCTGGCCAAGGTCGGCCACCGGGTCACCACCCTCGGCGCCCAGGGCGTGCGGATCGAGCGCGTCGGCGAGGAGCCGATCGAGGTCGGCTGCCCCGAGGAGGAGACCAAGGCCGACCCGACCGGTGTCGGCGACGCCTTCCGTGCCGGATTCCTCTCCGGCCTCTCCTGGGGCGTCGGCCTGGAGCGCGCCGCCCAGGTCGGCTGCATGCTCGCCACCCTGGTCATCGAGACGGTCGGCACCCAGGAGTACACCCTGCGCCGCACCCGCTTCATGGACCGCTTCACCAAGGCGTACGGCCACGAGGCCGCCGCCGAGGTGCGCGCGCACCTCGCGTAGTCAGGACAGCCGGCGGACCACATAGGCCGAGCCCCGGTCCGCCGGCTCCTCACCCACGTACTCCTGCTCGCGCATCGCACACCAGGCCGGAATATCGAGCCGAGCCGCCGCGTCGTCGGACAGCACGGTCACCGTCCCGCCCACGGGTACCTCTCCGATCACCTTTGCGAGTTCGATCACCGGGACCGGGCAGCGCTTCCCCAGCGCGTCGACGACCAGTGAGGCCTTGGACGAGAGGGAGGGGGCGGCCGCGGCCGGCGCGCCCAGCTTCTCCCGTACCCCGGACACCAGGCCGGGCAGCACCGACAGGAAGCGGTCGACGTCCTCGCGGGTGGTGCCCGACGGCAGCGACACGCGGACATTGCCCTCCGACAGCACCCCCATCGCCTTGAGCACATGGCTCGGCGTCAGGGTGCTGCTCGTACAGGATGAACCGGACGAAACGGAGAATCCGGCCCGGTCGAGCTCATGGAGCAGCGTCTCGCCGTCGACATAGAGACAGGAGAAGGTCACCAGATGCGGCAGCCGCCGCACCGGATCGCCGACCACCTCCACGTCGGGCACCAGCGCGGCCACCCCGGTCCTGATCCGGTCCACCAGCGCCCGCAGCCGTACCGACTCCGCGGCCGCCTCCGCCCGGACCGCGCGCAGGGACGCCGCCGCGGCCACGATCGCGGGAAGGTTCTCGAAGCCCGGGGCCCGCCCCGACTCCCGCTCGTCGGCCGGTCCCTGGGCCGCGAACCGTACGCCCTTGCGCACCGCGAGCAGCCCGACCCCGGCCGGTCCGCCCCACTTGTGGGCGCTGCCCGTCAGCAGCGACCAGCCGTCCGGCACCGGCCCCCACCCCAGTGACTGCGCGGCGTCCACCAGCAACGGCACCCCGGCGGCCCGGCAGAGCCCGGCCACCTCGGCCACCGGCTGCTCGGTGCCGACCTCGTGGTTGGCGGACTGCAGGCAGGCCAGTGCGGTGTCCTCGCGCAGCGCCTGCGCGAAGACCTGCGGGCTCACCGCGCCCGAGCGGTCCACCGGCACCTCCACCGCCGATCCGCCGCCGCTCTCGTGCGCGGCGGCCGAATGGAGCACCGAGGAGTGCTCGACCGCCGACACCACCAGATGGCGGCCGACACGCCGACGCCCGGCAAGGGCTCCGGAAATTCCGGAGTGCACCGCACGGGTGCCCGAAGAGGTGAAGGTGAGCTCGTCGGGGCGGCATCCGACGGCTTCCGCGGCCGCCTCCCTGGCCGCGTCCAGCAGCAGCCGGGCCCGCCGCCCCTCCCGGTAGAGCCTGGCCGGGTCGGCCCAGCCCTCGTCCAGCGCGGCAAGCAGCGCCTGACGTGCGACGGGGTGGAGGGGAGCGGCGGATGCGGCGTCGAAGTAGGGCACCCGGCCACGCTAGCCCGGCCCGGACCGTGGTCGGGGACCGGCTGCCGGAAGGCCCGGGAGAGGGGGCGTCAGATAGCGGCCGGAGGAGCGCATTCCACCCCTTCGGGGAGTCGGACGGCGCGTTGGGCACCCTCCCCGCGCGACCCCAAATAGCGTCCAGTAGGGTTTGGTCCGCATAAACATCCAAACCCCTGCCCGCGTCAGGGCCGGCGACCGACCAGCGAGACGGGCGCGCCGACCGTGCGGGCGAGACTCTCGGGAAGGCGCTACGTGAGTCCCAACGGCTCCGACCGCTTGTCGCGGCGCCCGATGCGGCGGAAGCTGCCGCAGGTGCTGACTGCGGGCCTGGTCCTGGCGACGGCCTCCGGTTGTTCATACAACTGGCAGGATTTTCCCCGCCTCGGTATGCCCACACCGGTAACGGAAGAGGCTCCTCGGATCCTTTCCCTCTGGCAGGGCTCGTGGGCGGCAGCGCTCGCCACGGGTGTCCTTGTCTGGGGACTGATCATCTGGAGCGTCATCTTCCACCGGCGCAGCCGCACCAAGGTGGAGGTACCTCCGCAGACCCGGTACAACATGCCCATCGAGGCGCTGTACACCGTGGTCCCTCTGATCATCGTCTCGGTGTTGTTCTACTTCACCGCGCGCGACGAGACGAAGCTCCTTTCGCTCTCCCCGAAGCCGGCCCACACCATCAACGTGGTCGGCTACCAGTGGAGCTGGGGCTTCAACTACATCGAGAACGTGGATGGCGACGCCACCACGGGCAACGAGATCCCCAAGGAACTCGACGCCATCCCGGACAGGTTCCGCGAGGACTTCCCCAAGGGTGCGGACGGCGTCTACGACGTCGGCATCCCCGGGGACCGCAACCCGCAGAACGGCAACCCCGGGCCGACCCTGTGGCTGCCCAAGGGTGAGAAGGTCCGCTTCGTCCTCACTTCGCGTGACGTCATCCACTCCTTCTGGGTGGTGCCGTTCCTCATGAAGCAGGACGTCATTCCGGGCCACACCAACGCCTTCGAGGTGACTCCCAATCAGGAGGGCACCTTCATGGGCAAGTGCGCCGAGCTCTGCGGCGTCGACCACTCCCGGATGCTCTTCAACGTCAAGGTCGTCTCCCCGGAGCGCTATCAGGCGCACCTGGAGGAGCTGGCGAAGAAGGGCCAGACGGGCTACGTGCCGGCCGGTATCGAGCAGACTGACCCGGCCAGGAATGCGGAGACGAACAAACTGTGAGCATCCTCAACGAACCTCAGGGTGCCGCGGCAGCAGACGACTCGTACGAGGACGAGCTGCCGGTCCGGCGCAAGCAGCCGGGCAACGTCGTCATCAAGTGGCTGACCACCACTGACCACAAGACGATCGGCACGATGTACCTGGTCACATCGTTCGCGTTCTTCTGCATCGGCGGTCTGATGGCGCTCTTCATGCGCGCCGAACTGGCCCGGCCCGGCACGCAGATCATGTCGAACGAGCAGTTCAACCAGGCGTTCACGATGCACGGCACGATCATGCTGCTGATGTTCGCGACGCCGCTGTTCGCCGGATTCGCGAACTGGATCATGCCGCTGCAGATCGGCGCGCCCGATGTGGCGTTCCCGCGGCTGAACATGTTCGCGTACTGGCTGTACCTCTTCGGCTCCATCCTCGCGGTGGCCGGCTTCCTCACCCCGCAGGGTGCGGCCGACTTCGGCTGGTTCGCCTACTCCCCGCTGTCGGACGCGGTCCGCTCGCCGGGTATCGGCGCCGACATGTGGATCATGGGTCTGGCCTTCTCCGGCTTCGGCACGATCCTGGGTTCGGTCAACTTCATCACCACGATCATCTGCATGCGCGCGCCCGGCATGACGATGTTCCGCATGCCGATCTTCGTCTGGAACGTCCTGCTGACCGGTGTCCTGGTCCTGCTGGCCTTCCCGGTGCTGGCGGCCGCGCTCTTCGCGCTGGAGGCGGACCGAAAATTCGGTGCGCATATCTTCGACGCGGCCAACGGCGGCGCATTGCTCTGGCAACACCTCTTCTGGTTCTTCGGCCATCCAGAGGTGTACATCATCGCTTTGCCCTTCTTCGGGATCATTTCCGAAGTGATCCCGGTATTCAGCCGCAAGCCGATGTTCGGATACATCGGCCTGGTGGCCGCGACGATCTCCATCGCCGGCCTCTCGGTGACCGTGTGGGCGCACCACATGTACGTCACCGGCGGCGTACTGCTGCCGTTCTTCTCCTTCATGACGTTCCTCATCGCGGTACCCACCGGGGTGAAGTTCTTCAACTGGATCGGCACGATGTGGAAGGGCTCGCTGTCCTTCGAGACACCGATGCTCTGGGCCGTCGGCTTCCTGATCACCTTCACCTTCGGTGGTCTGACCGGTGTGATCCTGGCGTCGCCGCCGATGGACTTCCACGTCTCGGACTCGTACTTCGTGGTCGCGCACTTCCACTACGTCGTCTTCGGCACCGTGGTGTTCGCGATGTTCTCCGGATTCCACTTCTGGTGGCCGAAGTTCACCGGCAAGATGCTGGACGAGCGGCTCGGGAAGATCACCTTCTGGACGCTGTTCGTGGGCTTCCACGGCACGTTCCTGGTGCAGCACTGGCTGGGCGCGGAGGGCATGCCGCGTCGTTACGCGGACTACCTCGCCGCGGACGGGTTCACGGCGCTGAACACGATCTCGACGATCTCCTCGTTCCTGCTCGGCCTGTCGATGCTGCCGTTCTTCTACAACGTGTGGAAGACCGCGAAGTACGGCAAGAAGGTCGAGGTCGACGACCCGTGGGGTTACGGCCGTTCGCTGGAGTGGGCGACCTCCTGCCCGCCGCCGCGGCACAACTTCCTCACGCTGCCCCGGATCCGTTCCGAATCCCCGGCGTTCGACCTGCACCACCCGGAGATCACGGCGCTCGAGCAGCTGGATCACCTCTCCGAGAGTGACAAGGCGCTCGCCGGCGGCAAGGAGACGGGCAAGTGAAGATCCAGGGCAAGATGTTCCTCGGTCTGGCGTTGTTCATCCTCGTCATGGCCATCACGTACGGCGTGTGGTCCAAGGAGCCGGTCGGCACCACCGCGCTCGTCCTGGCCTTCGGGCTGAGCGTCATGATCGGCTTCTACCTGGCCTTCACGGCCCGGCGGGTCGACGCGCTGGCGCAGGACAACAAGGAAGCCGATGTGGCGGACGAGGCCGGCGAGGTGGGGTTCTTCTCCCCGCACAGCTGGCAGCCGCTCTCGCTGGCCGTCGGCGGCATTCTCGCCTTCATGGGAGTCGTCTTCGGCTGGTGGCTGCTCTACTTCTCGCTCCCGGTCCTCCTGATCGGTCTGTTCGGCTGGGTCTTCGAGTACTACCGCGGTGAGAACCGCACCCAGTGACACCGCTCCACCCGTGACACCGCTCCACCCGACGGGGGGCCCGCACTTCCACGAGAAGTGCGGGCCCCCCGTTTGCAGTCACCCCGCGCGCTGAATCGGATGAATCTTCTTAGCGTGGGTTCATGAACCACACGCCGCGCATCCGTCCCGTAGTGAGCTGCACTCTGCTGGTCGTGACCCTGGTCGCAGGGGCGACAGCCTGTGGGGAGTCCGACAGCCATCCGCTCTCGGCGAAGCCGTACGACGCGGCGGACGAGATCTCCTCCAACGCCCCCGACGGCGGCGAGAAGGTCGACCCGGACAAGCCCCTCGAAGTCAGCGTCGACGGCGACGACGGCCGGATCACCGATGTGACGGCCGTGGACACCGCAGGACGCCACCTGGCGGGCGAACTCGACGCCGACGGGCACCGCTGGCACTCCACCGCCCCGCTCGCCGCGGGGACCCGCTACACCGTCAGGGTCAGCGTGGAGGACGACGACGGCGCTCCGGGCAGCCGTACGCTCTCGTTCGACACCGCCTCGGCCAAGAAGTTCCTGAAGGTCGCCTTCGGCCCGCAGGCGGGCACCTACGGCGTCGGACAGCCCGTCACGGCGACACTCAGCGCCCCGGTTGCCGACAAGGCGGCCCGCGCCACCGTCGAGCGTGCGCTCAAGGTCCGTTCCACGCCCGCGGTGACGGGTTCCTGGTACTGGGTCGACGACAAGACGCTGCACTACCGGCCGCAGGAGTACTGGCCGGCGAAGGCGACCATCGAGGTCAGCAGCAGCCTGGCGGGCATCAAGGTGACCAACGCGCTCTACGGGGCGCCCGCGAAGGCGTTGAAGATCACTACCGGAGACCGCATCGAGGCCATCACCGACGCCTCGGAGCACTCCATGACGGTCAAGCGCAACGGCGAAGTGATCAACACCATTCCGGTCACCACCGGAAAGCCCGGCTTCTCCACCCGCAACGGCGTCAAGGTCGTGCTGGGCAAGGAGTACTACGTACGTATGCGCGGGGAGTCCATCGGCATCGCGGAGGGCTCGGACGACTCCTACGACCTGCCGGTCTACTACGCCACCCGGGTGACCTGGAGCGGCGAGTACGTGCACGCGGCCCCCTGGTCCACGGGATCACAGGGGTACGCGAACGTCAGCCACGGCTGCACGGGCATGAGCACCAGCGAGGCCGAGTGGTTCTTCGACACCGTGCGCGAGGGCGACATCGTCAGCGTCGTCGGCAGCGAGGGCGAGACCATGACGCCGTTCGACAACGGCTACGGCGACTGGAACCTGTCCTGGGCCAAGTGGCAGAAGGGCAGCGCGCTGAACAACGACGCCACGCCAGACCGCGTCGACACGGTCCGGGCGGCGCGGCTGCGCCCCGAGGTCTGACCGGCCGGGGGAGTGCGCCGCGCCGCACCGACGCGAACGGGAAGGCCGCCCGCCGGCCCCTCAGGCTCCGACGGAGAGCCTGCTGCGCAGCAGGGCGGCCAGGGAGTCCGCGAACTCGACCGGTTCGACCGGAAGGGTCACCGTGGCGTCCGCACGGCTCCAGGTGGCCAGCCAGGCGTCCTGGGGGCGTCCGATGAGCAGCAGGACCGGCGGGCAGCGGAAGATCTCGTCCTTGATCTGCCGGCAGACACCCATGCCGCCCGCCGGGGCGGTCTCGCCGTCCAACACGCAGACGTCGACGCCTCCGTGGTCCAGCGCGTCCAGAACGGCGGGCAGGGTGGCGCACTCCAGGAACTCCACCTGCGGCACGTCCGCGGCGGGCCTGCGCCCGGCTGCCAGCTTCACCTGCTCACGGGTGTGCGCGTTGTCGCTGTAGACCAGGACCGTGGCGGTCGGCTGCATTGTTCCTCCGTGACATCTGTGTCTTCGGGGCGCTCTGGGCTTGCGGGGCATGAACCGATGCGCGGATCGTACTCCGCCCGACAGCCTGTCAGCACCGCCCGGGACAGCGGATCCATGGGCCGTTCGGGGAGGACACACCCCTCTGACACACCGAACGGCACCCCCCGGAGTGAGGGCGGGATAAGCGACCGACATAATGTCGGTCGTGGCGACAGCAACGACAGTAGAAACCGGGCACGCGCACCCGTCGGTCAATCGGCCGAACCTCACCAGCGTCGGAACCATCATCTGGTTGAGTTCCGAGCTGATGTTCTTCGCGGCCCTCTTCGCGATGTACTTCACCCTGCGATCGGTGACCGGACCGGATCACTGGAAGGAAATGGCGTCGTCCCTGAACTTCCCGTTCTCGGCGACGAACACCACGATCCTGGTGCTCTCCTCACTCACCTGCCAGCTCGGCGTCTTCGCCGCCGAGCGGGGCGATGTGAAGAAGCTCCGCGCCTGGTTCGTGATCACTTTCGTGATGGGTTCGATCTTCATCGGAGGCCAGGTCTTCGAGTACACGGAGCTGGTGAAGAAGGACGGCCTCTCGCTGTCCTCGGATCCGTACGGCTCGGTGTTCTACCTGACCACGGGCTTCCACGGTCTGCATGTGACAGGCGGTCTCATCGCCTTCCTGCTCGTTCTGGGCAGGACATACGCGGCCAAGAGGTTCACCCATGAACAGGCGACCGCAGCCATCGTCGTGTCCTATTACTGGCACTTCGTCGATGTCGTGTGGATCGGCCTGTTCGCCACGATCTACATGATCAAGTAACCGGGCTCGTACCCGACCCACCTCATCGACGCAGAAGATCCTGACACCGGGGTAATCCGTGAAAAAGCTCTCCGCACGACGACGCCATCCGTTGGCGGCGGTCGTCGTACTACTCCTCGCGCTTGCGGCTACTGGGGGGCTGTACGCCGCGTTTGCGCCCGCGAGTAAGGCGCAGGCCGACGAAACCGCCCAGTCCCTCGCCATCGACGAGGGCAAGAAGCTGTACTCCGTCGGTTGCGCCAGCTGCCACGGAACCGGCGGTCAGGGCACCACCGACGGGCCCCAGCTTGTCGGCGTGGGCTCCGCCGCCGTGGACTTCCAGGTCGGTACGGGACGTATGCCGGCGCAGCAGCCGGGTGCCCAGGTACCGAAGAAGAAGGTCATCTACTCCCAGGCCGAGATCGACCAGCTCGCGGCGTACGTCGCGTCGCTCGGCGCCGGTCCGATCGTCCCGACCAAGAGCCAGGTCAACCCTGAGGGCGCGGACGTCGCCAAGGGTGGCGACCTGTTCCGTACCAACTGCGCCCAGTGCCACAACTTCACCGGCGAGGGCGGTGCCCTGACGAAGGGCAAGTACGCCCCCAGCCTCGAAGGCGTGGACCCGAAGCACATCTACGAGGCCATGCAGACCGGCCCGCAGAGCATGCCGTCCTTCCCGGACTCGACGATGCCCGAGCAGCAGAAGCGGGACATCATCGCCTACGTCCAGACCGTGAACGGCTCCCAGTCGGAGAGCCCCGGCGGTCTCAAGCTGGGCGGCCTCGGTCCGGTCAGTGAAGGCCTGTTCGGCTGGATCTTCGGGCTCGGCGCACTGATCGCAGTTGCCGTCTGGGTCGCGGCCCACACCGCTAAGGCCAAGAAGTCATGAGTAGCCAAGAGATTCCAGAAGAGAACCTGCCCGCAGAGCAGGACGCCGCGCACGGCGCGGTAGAGGGTACGGACGACCCGTTCGCCGACCCGGGGCTGCCGGCCCACAAGCCGCGCATCCAGGACATCGACGAACGGGCCGCCAACCGGTCCGAGCGCGCGGTCGCGTTCATGTTCACGCTGTCCATGCTGGCGACGGTCGGCTTCATCGCCTCCTACGTCATCTTCCCGGTCGACAAGATCGTCTTCATCTTCCCGTTCGGTCATGTGAGCGCGCTCAACTTCTCCCTGGGTCTGACCCTGGGCGTGGCGCTCTTCGCGATCGGCGCGGGTGCCGTCCACTGGGCGCGCACGCTGATGTCCGACGTGGAGGTCGCCGACGAGCGGCACGCGATCGCGGCCGAGCCCGAGGTCAAGGCGAAGGTTCTCGCCGACTTCGCGGCAGGTGCCGAGGAGTCCGCGTTCGGCCGGCGCAAGCTCATCCGCAACACCATGTTCGGCGCGCTGGCCCTGGTGCCGCTCGCCGGTGTGGTGCTGCTGCGCGACCTCGGTCCGCTGCCGGAGAAGAAGCTCCGCTCGACCCTGTGGGCCAAGGGCAAGCAGCTCATCAACATGAACACGATGGAGCCGCTGCGTCCCGAGGACGTCATCGTCGGTTCGCTGACCTTCGCCATGCCCGAGGGCCTGGAGGAGGACGCGCACGACTTCCAGACGCAGATCGCCAAGGCCGCGCTGATGATCATCCGCATCGAGCCGGACAACATCAAGGACAAGCGCGAGCGTGAGTGGGCCCACGAGGGAATCGTGGCCTTCTCCAAGATCTGCACCCACGTCGGCTGCCCGATCAGCCTGTACGAGCAGCAGACGCACCACGTGCTCTGCCCGTGCCACCAGTCCACCTTCGACCTCTCCGACGGCGCCCGCGTCATCTTCGGTCCGGCCGGTCACGCTCTTCCGCAGCTGCGGATCGGCGTGAACAGCGAGGGCAACCTCGAGGCGCTCGGTGACTTCGAAGAGCCCGTCGGTCCTGCATTCTGGGAGCGCGGATGAGTACTGCGACCGATACGAAGCGCAAGGCGCCCGCCGGTGAGAAGGTTGCCGACTGGGCGGACGGCCGGCTCGGGATCTACTCCCTGGCCAAGGCCAACATGCGCAAGATCTTCCCGGACCACTGGTCCTTCATGCTCGGTGAGATCTGCCTCTACAGCTTCATCATCATCATCCTCACGGGTGTGTATCTGACGCTGTTCTTCCACCCGAGCATGAACGAGGTCGTGTACCACGGCCCGTACGAGCCCATGCAGGGCATCCGGATGTCCGAGGCCTACGCCTCGACGCTGGACATCAGCTTCGACGTCCGCGGTGGTCTGCTCGTCCGGCAGATCCACCACTGGGCCGCGCTGATCTTCCTGGCCGGCATGTTCGTGCACATGATGCGCGTGTTCTTCACGGGCGCGTTCCGCAAGCCCCGCGAGATCAACTGGATGTTCGGCTTCCTGCTGTTCGTCCTCGGCATGTTCACCGGCTTCACCGGCTACTCGCTCCCGGACGACCTGCTCTCGGGTACGGGTGTCCGCTTCACCCAGGGCGCGATCCTGGCCACGCCGGTCGTCGGTACGTACATCTCGATGTTCCTGTTCGGCGGGGAGTTCCCGGGCGGCGACTTCGTCGCACGGTTCTACTCGATCCACATCCTGCTGCTGCCGGGCATCATGCTCGGGCTGCTGGTGGGCCACCTGATCCTGGTCTTCTACCACAAGCACACGCAGTTCGCGGGTCCCGGCCGGACCAACAAGAACGTCGTGGGCATGCCGCTGCTGCCGGTGTACATGGCGAAGGCCGGAGGGTTCTTCTTCCTGGTCTTCGGCGTCATCGCCGTCATCGCGGGCATCGCCTCGATCAACCCGATCTGGGCCATCGGCCCGTACCGCCCGGACCAGGTGTCCACCGGCGCACAGCCCGACTGGTACATGGGCTTCGCCGAGGGTCTGATCCGAGTGATGCCCGGCTGGGAGATCAACCTCTGGGGCCACACGCTCGTCCTGGGTGTGTTCATCCCGCTGATGGCCTTCGGGCTGGTGCTCGCGATCATCGCGGTCTACCCGTTCATCGAGTCCTGGATCACCGGGGACAAGCGCGAGCACCACATCCTGGACCGCCCGCGCAACACCCCCACCCGTACGGCCTTCGGCGTCGCCTGGATCACCGAGTACGTCATCGTCTTCATCGGCGGTGGCAACGACCTGTGGGCCACGCACTTCCACCTGTCGCTGAACGCCATCTCGTGGTTCGTCCGGATCTTCATCTTCGTGGGCCCGGTCATCGCGTTCATCGTGACCAGGCGGATCTGCCTCGGCCTTCAGCGCCGGGACAAGGAGAAGGTGCTGCACGGACGCGAGTCCGGTCTCATCAAGCGCCTGCCGCACGGTGAGTTCGTCGAGGTCCACGAGCCGCTCTCACCGGCGCAGCTGCACACGCTCACCGCGCACGAGCAGTACAAGCCGGTCGAGATCGGCCCGACGGTCGACGAGAACGGTGTCCGGCGCAAGGTGTCCCCGGTGCAGAAGCTGCGGGCCAGGCTCAGCAAGGGCTACTACGGCGAGAACAACCAGATCGCCAAGCCCACCGCCGAGGAGTACAAGGAGATCAACAGCGGCCACGGCCACCACTGATCACCTGAACTGATCGCCACAGCAGGAGCCCCGTCCGTTCGATGGACGGGGCTCTTCGCTGTCCCCGGGGCTCGATAGGGTGGTCGCATCCCCTTTATCGGCTGTGGACCCCAGGAGTGGACCATGAACGTTGTGACCCCGGTCGGCGGCGACAGCGTGGCGGCCCGTTCCTGGCCGGGCGTGCTGATCCCGCTGCTGCGCGGCGAGGACCTGAGCGCCGACGACACCGCGTGGGCGATGGACCGCATCATGAGCGGCGCGGCGACCGACGCGCAGATCGCCGGCTTCGCCGTGGCGCTCCGCGCGAAGGGCGAGACCGTCACCGAGGTGTCCGGTCTGGTCCGTGCGATGTACGAGCACGCCACCACCATCGAGGTGCCCGGCCGTACGGTCGACATCGTCGGCACCGGCGGCGACATGGCCAAGACGGTCAACATCTCCACCATGTCGGCGATCGTCGTGGCCGGAGCCGGTGCCAAGGTCGTCAAGCACGGCAACCGTGCCTCCTCGTCGGCCAGCGGTTCCTCCGACGTCCTGGGCAAGCTCGGCGTCAATCTCGACCTGCCTGCGCAGCGTGTCGTCGAGGTCGCGGAGGAGGCGGGCATCACCTTCTGCTTCGCGGTGAAGTTCCACCCGGCCCTGCGGCACGCGGCGAAGGCCCGCTCGGAGCTCGGCGCGCCGACCACGTTCAACATCCTCGGGCCGCTCACCAACCCGGCCAGGGTCCGCTCGCAGGCCATCGGTGTCGCCGACCTGCGGATGGCCCCCATCGTCGCGGGTGTCCTCGCGGAGCGCGGCAACTCCGCCCTGGTCTTCCGCGGCGACGACGGTCTGGACGAGCTGACCACCACCGCGACCTCCCGCGTCTGGGTGGCCAGGAACGGGGTGGTGCGCGAGGAGGCCTTCGACCCGCGCGACGTCGGCCTCGACCTGGTGCCGGTGGAGGCGCTGCGGGGCGCCGACGCCTCGTACAACGCCGATGTGGCCCGCCGGCTGCTCGCGGGGGAGACCGGGCCCGTACGGGACGCCGTCCTGCTCAACTCGGCGGCGGCGCTGGTCGCGCTGGACCCGGGCGAGGGGACGCTCACCGAGCAGCTGACCGCCGGTATGGCGAAGGCCGCCGAGTCCATCGACTCGGGGGCGGCCGGGCGCGCGCTGGAGAGATGGGTCGTGGCCAGCAACGCCTGAACGCACGGGATGTGAGGCAGGGCGCAGTCCGTCATACGGACTGCGCCTTGCGTGTTTCCGTACGTATGGCAAGATGCTGGGCAGGTCATGAGTGACAGCGACTACGGCCCCGGCCCGCTGTCCGGCAACCCTCCGTCCGTGGCGGGGTGCCCCGGGTGAAGACCAGGCCGCAGGCAGCGAGGTCTGCGGCAAGCGCGGACCCCTCGACATCGTGAGATGTCCACCCGTGGGGTCCTGGTCCTCAGGGAGCCTCTTGTGAGCAAGCGAATGCGATAGGGCTTTTCGGCCCTCCTCCGCACACCCCTCTTTCTTCCTTCCGTGCTGCCGCGTATCCGCAGGCACGCGGAATTCGCCTGCCTGTTACGGGAGTTCGCCATGTCTGTCTTCACCGCTGCCACCGACCAGTCCATTTGTGCGCCTCTGCCGGTTCTGGGCAAGGATGTGACGGTTCCGCTGGTCACCGGCGGTGAGGTCACCTACGCCGCGCTGGACTACGCCGCCAGCGCCCCGGCCCTGCAGCGGGTGTGGGACGACGTCGCCGCCTACGCCCCGTACTACGGCAGCGTCCACCGCGGTGCCGGATACCTCTCGCAGCTCTCCACGGACCTCTTCGAGTCCAGCCGCGTCACCGTCGCGGAGTTCCTCGGCTGCCGCCCCGACGACCAGGTGATCTTCACCCGGTCGACCACGGACTCGCTCAACCTGCTGGCCGCGGCCGTGCCCGCCGACTGCCAGGTGTTCGTGTACGAGACCGAGCACCACGCCTCGCTGCTGCCCTGGCGCGACGCCCGGGTGACGTACCTGAACGCCCCGCGCACCCCGGCCCAGGCCGTCGCCACGCTCGAGCGGGCGCTCGCCGACCGGGACCCCTACGGCCCCGCGCTGGTCTGCGTCACCGGCGCCTCCAACGTCACCGGCGAGCTGTGGCCGGTCAAGGAGCTCGCCGCCGCCGCGCACGCCCATGGCGCACGGATCGTGCTGGACGCCGCCCAGCTCGCCCCGCACCACCCCGTCGACATCGCCGAGCTGGACGTCGACTGGGTCGCCTTCTCCGGACACAAGCTGTACGCGCCGTTCGGCTCGGGCGTCCTCGCCGGCCGCTCCGACTGGCTGCGCGACGCCGAGCCCTACCTGGCCGGCGGCGGCGCCTCCCGCAAGGTCGCCCGGCGCACCGACGGCGGGGTGGACGTCGAGTGGCACACCACCGCCGCCCGCCACGAGGCCGGCTCGCCCAACGTCATCGGCGTCTACTCCATCGCCTCCGCCTGCAAGGCGCTCACCGAGGCCGGATTCGACAGCCTGGTCGCCCGCGAGCAGCAGCTGGTCTCCGCGGTCCGCGCCGGACTCGCCGAGGTGCCCGAGGTCAAGGTGCTCTCGCTGTTCGGCGACGACGCCCCGCGGGTCGGCGTCATCTCCTTCGTGGTGGAGGGCTGGAACAGCTCGCACTTCGCCGCGGCGCTCTCCGCCGAGTACGGCATCGGGGTGCGCGACGGCCTGTTCTGCGCCCACCCGCTGGTGCGCACCCTGCTCGGCAGCGACCCGCAGGACGTCGGCGAGTGCGGCGCGCCGGAGGCCGAGCCGGGTGAGCGGTCCCTCAACGCGATCCGGGTCAGCTTCGGCGCCGGTACGCCGGACGAGCACATCGAGCGTTTCCTGCGGGCCGTCGGGGAGCTCGTCAGCGAGGGCGCCCAGTGGAAGTACCGCACCGAGGACGGCCGTTGCGTCCCGGACCGGGGCACGGCGCAGATCTGAGGCCCGTCAGCACGTGGGGCCGGGTACGGACAGCTGTCCGTACCCGGCCCCACGTGCTGACGCCTAGGCGTCTAGGCGTCCAGACCGATGGCGAAGGCCGCCTCCAGGTCGTGCTGCGAGTACGTACGGAACGCCACGTGGGTGTCGGTTCCCTCGACACCGGGGATCTTGCTGATCCGGCCGGGGATGACATCGGCGAGATCGTCGTGCTTGGCCACCCGGACCATGGCGATCAGGTCGTACGTACCGGTGACCGAGAAGACCTCGCTGACGCTGTCCAGGGCCGCGATGGCCTCGGCGATCTCGGGAATCCGGTCCACGCTGGTTTTGATGAGCACGATCGCGGTGATCACGGCTGGCTTTCTCCCTCGGTGGCCGTGGCTGGAGACTTCACTCTAGCCTCACGCCGGTAGCGCCCCCAGGCGTAGAGGAAGCCGGTGGCGAAGCCGACGACATGGGCGAGGTAGGCCACCCCCGGGCCGCTGCCCGCACCCTGCGCCGCCAGCCACTGCAGGACGAACCAGAAGATCAGCACGATCCAGGCCGGGAAGCGCAGCGGCAGGAAGAGCAGGAACGGGAACACGCTGGTGACCCGGGCTCTGGGGAAGAGATAGAGGAAGGCCCCGAGCACCGCGGAGATCGCCCCCGACGCGCCGACGAGCGTCTGGTCGGACGTGGCGTGCGCGGCCGCGTAGGCGAGCAGGGCCAGGTAGCCGCAGCCGAGGTAGAAGCAGGCGAACTCGGTGTGCCCCATGCGCTCCTCGGCCATCGCTCCGAACACGTACAGGAACAGCATGTTGCCCAGCAGGTGCAGCCAGCTGCCGTGCACGAAGAGCGCGGTGAGCGGGGTGAGCAGGGCGTGCGCCGAGCCGTCCCACAGTTCGCCCGGGATCACACCCCAGCGTTCGAAGTACCCCGCCTGAGCGCTGAGCAGGGCGTCCCCGGTGCCGTACACCGGGTTGAGTCCGGAGAGCGGGCTGATCACGAAGGCCACACAGCACAGCGAGATGAGGGTGTACGTCACCGGCGGTCCGCCCGAGGTGGCCGCGCGCAGGAGTCTGCCGGCCGCAGCCCGCCGATCGATCATGAACAGAGCATGACGCAAGCGGAGGGAACGGGACAGAGCGCCTCGCCGTGCCGGCGGGATGCGCCGAGGCCGTAGGCTGACGACAGGACATCCGCAGTTCGACGGTGCACCGCGAGATCCTTGTCCGGCAGCACGAGGCTCGAGATAAGAGGACACAACGATGACGACGGTTCCCCAGCCGACCGACGGGACCCGCTGGCGCTGCACGCTCTGCGGAAACCTGACGCGATTCGATGTGACGCGCTCGTCCAAGGTCGTCGAGTACGTCCATCTCGACCTGGCCGGGGAATCGAGCGTCGAGGAACGCGAGGTGGTCAGTGAGACCATCGAGTCGGTGCGCTGTCGTTGGTGCAACGCGGTGGACCAGATCGAACTAGTCGACAGGCCGGGTGCCGACTCCTGACGGGGCCGTGCGGACAAACATGAGGTGACGGATGGTGGAGCAGCCCGCGGGCGGCGCCGCGTCGGCCGAAGCGGCCGATGACGCCGTGGAGGCGCTCGACCGCCCGCTGCCCGAAGGAGTGCGGCGCCGGGTCGTCGCGCTGGTCTCGGACGCGTTCGGCGGCCTCACCGTCACCGAACTTCCGGCCCAGCTCCGGCAGTACGCCCGTTTCACGCCGACCCGGCGCGCCAAGTTCGCCGGGAACGCCATGGCGGCCGCGCTCGAGGGCGACGCTGCGTTCCGCCGGCGCATCGGTGAACGGCTCAGGGAGACGCAGCCGGAGCTGGCCGCCGCCCTGGAGGCGGGTTCACCGCCCGCCGCCGCCGACCCCGTCGACGTGGCCGCCGCGGCCTATGTGCTGCGTCCGGCGGGCTGGGCGAAGCTGGTCGCCGCCGCGGGCGAGGAGGTCCAGCGGGCCGACGCCGAGCGGGCCGACGAGGAGAGCCGGCTCGAACTGGAACGGCTGCGCGAGGAACTCGACCGGGCCCGGTCCCAGACGAAGAGCGAGACGGAACGGCTCCGCGTCGAACTGGACGCGGCCCGCAAGGAGGCCGAGTCGCTGCAGCGCAAACTGCGCAGCGCGGCCAACGAGGTGAAGCGCGGCGAGGCGGCGCTGCGCCGGGGCAGGGCCGAGAGCGACGCCGTAAGGGCCGAGGCGGCCGCCCAGGTGTCCGCGGCCGAGAGCGAGACCCGGCGGCTGCGGGCGCGGCTCGGCGAGGCGGAGGCGTCCGCCGAGGCGGGTCGCAGGGCCGCAAGGGAGGGGCGCTCCGTCGAGGACATGCGGCTGCGGCTGCTGCTCGACACGGTGCTCGACGCGGCCTCCGGGCTGCGGCGCGAACTGGCCCTGCCGCCCTCGTCGATGCGTCCCGCGGACGGTGTCGACGCGGTCGAGCCGGGGCGGATGTCGCCCAAGGACATCGCGGCCAGGGCTCTTTCGGAGACCGATCCGGCGCTGCTGGACCAGTTGCTGGCGCTTCCGCAGGCCCATCTGATCGTGGACGGCTACAACGTCACCAAGACCGGCTACCCCCAGATGCCGCTGGAGAAGCAGCGGTTGCGGCTGCTGGGAGGTCTGTCGATGCTGGCGGCCCAGACGGGCGCCGAGATGACCTGTGTCTTCGACGGGGCCGAGCTGGCCGCGCCGGTGCTGCTCGCGCCGCCGCGCGGGGTGCGGGTGCTGTTCAGCAAGCCGGGTGTCACGGCCGACGAGCTCATCCGTCAACTGGCGCGCGCCGAGCCGTCCGGACGGCCGGTCGTGGTGGTCTCCACCGACCGCGAGGTGGCCGACGGCGTGGCGAAGGCGGGAGCCAGGCCCGTTGCGTCCGCCTTGCTCCTGAAGCGGCTTTCGCGCGTCTAGCGGGATTTGTTGAGACTTGCCGGAAATGACGGAACGGACCGTCAAGTCGCCGCTACGCGCCGTGTGATGTGGGTAAAGAAGTGCCTGCTGCGGCGAGATTTTTCCTGTGGGGATTTGAACTGATCACAAGATGGTCACTAAGGTCGGGCCTCGAACCTTCGCACGGTTGATCACCCATCCGGGGTGGCAGTGAAGGAACCGCCGAGGCCGTGACGTCACGGAGCCGGGGATCTCATCCTCCCCGGAACCCGGTAGGCGGCTCGAGGAAGAAGGAGCTCGCCTTCGTGGGGTCCCACCGTCGTCCCAAGCCGCCGAGCCGCACCCGCGTGACCGTGCTCACCGCGACCGCCGCCGCGGCCGTGGCCCTGACCTCCCAGGCCGCGCACGCCGACCCCAAGCCGACCAAGAGCGAGGTCAAGGCGAAGGTCGACAAGCTCTACCACGAGGCGGAGGCGGCCACCGAGCTGTACAGCGGGGCCAAGGAGAAGCAGGAGAAGCTCGAGAAGCAGATCGGCGCACTCCAGGACAAGGTGGCCCGCGGTCAGGAGGAGCTCAACACGCTCCGCTCCGGCCTCGGTTCCCTCGCCGCCGCGCAGTACCGCTCCGGAGGCATCGACCCCTCCGTGCAGCTCTTCCTCGCTTCGGACCCGGACAGTTTCCTCGACCAGGCCTCCGCGCTGGACCAGCTGACGGGCAAGCAGGCCGAGTCGCTGGCGAAGGTCCAGGAGAAGCAGCGGGCCCTCGCGCAGGAGCGCAAGGAGGCCCAGGACAAGCTGAGCGACCTCGCCGACGTCCGCAAGACACTCGGTGAGAAGAAGAAGCAGCAGCAGACCAAGCTCGCCGAGGCGCAGAAGCTGCTCAACACCCTCACCGCCGCCGAGCGCGCGAAGATGCGCCAGGACGACCAGCGCGCCAGCCGCGCCGCCGGTGAGCGGGTCGACCTCGGCAACGAGGCCCCCGCCTCCGCGCTCGGCGCCGCCGCGCTCCAGGCCGCCAGCACCCGGGTGGGCATGCCGTACGCCTACGGGCACACCGGCCCCAGTTCCTTCGACTGCTCGGGTCTGACCCAGTGGGCCTACGCCCAGGCCGGTGCCAACATCACCCGCGTCACGCAGACCCAGATCAACCAGGGCACCCAGATCGCCCGCAGCCAGCTCAAGCCGGGCGACCTGGTCTTCTTCAGCAACACCTCGCACGTGGGCCTCTACGCGGGCAACAACACCGTGCTGCACGCGCCGAAGCCGGGCGCCTACGTGCGCTACGAGTCGATGAACACCATCGGGGCCTACCAGACCGCGGTGCGCATCTGACCACGCCCGAACGGGCGAATTCCCGCGCCCCGTACTGACGGCCGCCCCGCCGGAGACCACAGGTCACCGGTGGGGCGCCGCTGTGTGCGCCTCCTGTGCGACCGGCGCGGCCTTCGTCCGCTCCGTGATCGCGCGACTACTGTCTGCCTGCTGTGCAGCTCCCGTTCGTCGGTCCGCCCGCCCCGGGTGGCAGGGGCTGCGCGCGTCTGCGTACAGCGGAAGGGAGTGCGGCGTCCTGTGGTGTCCCATCGCCGTTCCACACAGCCCGGCGTCAGCCGGAGCGTCCGGGTCACTGTCCTGTCGGCCGCGGCGGCGACCGCTGCCGCCGCGCTCGGCGCGGCCACCGCGAACGCCGAGCCCCATGACACCCCGCAGGCCGCCGGCGCCCGGGTCGACCGCCTCTTCGCCGAGGCCGAGCGGGCCACCGAGCAGTACAACGAAGCGGGTGAGAACGCCGGACGGCTGCGCGGTGAGGTGAGCCGCGCCCAGGACCGGGCCGCCCGGGGCCAGGAGCGGATCAACCGGATGCGTACGGAGCTCGGCTCCGCCGTCCGTGCGCAGTACCGTTCCGGCGGCATCGACCCCTCGCTCGCGCTGCTGCTCTCCTCCGACCCCGACACCTACCTCGACCGGGCCGCCGCCCTGGGCCGGGTGAACGACCACCGGGCCACCGTCCTGGCCGGACTGCTCAGGGCCCAGCGGGCGCTCGCCCAGACGCGTGCGGAGGCTGCCCGCTCGCTCGCCGGACTGGAGCGCAACCGCGAGGCTGTCGCCCGCCACAAGCGGACCGTCGAGCGCAAGCTCACCGAGGCCAGGCGGGTGCTGAAGTCGCTGCCCGGCGCCGACCGGGCGGCCTTCGAACGGGCCTCGCGCACCGGCCGCGGCATCGGGGCCGGTCCGGCGGCCGGTCTGCCCGCGGGCTCGGCGCGGGCGGCAGCCGCCGTCATGGCCGTTCAGCGGGCGCTGGGCCGCCCGTACGTCTGGGGCGCGAACGGACCCTCCGGGTTCGACTGTTCCGGGCTGATGCAGTGGGCGTACGCCCAGGCCGGGGTGAGCCTGCCGCGGACCTCCCAGGCCCAGCGGTACGCCGGCCGCATGGTGCCGCTGTCCGAGGCCCGCCCCGGAGACCTGGTCACCTACCGGGCGGACGCCAGCCACATCGGGATGTACGTCGGCAACGGCCAGGTCATCCACGCCCCGTACCCGGGCGCCCCGGTCCGCTACGACCCGGTCGGCATGATGCCGGTGTCCTCGGTCACCCGGGTCTGACCTTCTGCTCGGATACCCGGGACAGCCCTTACCCTCGGTCCTGTGGCTGATCAGGGGCGTACCGCGGGGCGGGCGCGCGGTGGACGACGGCGCGCGGCGGGTGCCGTGCTCGCCGCGCTTCTGTGCGCGGCCGCCTGCACGGCCCCGGGGGACCGGGCCCCCGACACCGCCGCCCGCGACATCCGCGCCACGCTGGAGCGCCGTGCCGCCGCCGTGCTGGACCACGACCCTGCCGCCTACGCCGCCGTCGTGGACCCGGACGCCACGGCCCTGCGGGCCGCCCAGCGCCGGGAGATCGGCCACCTCGCGGACGTGCCGATCGGCTCCTGGACGTACCGCCTGACGGACCTCGCCGCGCACGGCGCCGACCGGGCCACCGCCGACGTCCGGCTCGGCTACCGGATCAAGGGATACGACAGCGCGCCGGTCTCCGTCGACCGGGTGCTCGCCCTGGAGCGGGACCCGGCGGACGGACGCTGGTACATCACCGCGGACGAGGCCGCCGACGGCGGGGGCAGGCAGCTCTGGGAACAGGGCGACATCGAGGTGGTGCGCGGCACGCACAGCCTGGTGCTGGGCGTCGGCCGCTCCCGGGAGGAGCTGGACGGGATCGCCGCCACCGCGGACCGGGCGGTGCCCGACGTCTCCGCCGCCTGGCCGGAGCGCTGGGCCGGGCGGGTGGTGGTGCTGGTCCCGGACACCGTGAAGGACATGGCGGAGCTGCTCGGATCGCCCGCCGCGAACTACCGGGGCATAGCGGCCGTCACCACCGGCGAGACCGGGGGCTCCGGTAAGGCGCCCGCCGACCGGGTGATCGTCAACCCGGAGGCGTACGCGATGCTCGGCGCCTTCGGGCAGAGCGTCGTCCTCACCCACGAGACCACCCATGTGGCCACCCGTACCCGCACCTCCGCGGCCACCCCGGCCTGGCTCTCCGAGGGCTTCGCGGACTGGGCGGCCTACCGGGACCAGGAGCGCACCGCCGACGAGATCGCGCCCGAACTGGCCGAGGCCGTCCGCGGCGGCGACGTGCCCGCCGCGCTGCCCACCGACGAGGACTTCGGCTTCGCCGGTGACGCGGACCGGCTGGCGAGGGCGTACGAGGGCGGCTGGCTGGCCTGCGAGCTCATCGCCGACCACTGGGGCGAGGCGAAGCTGTTCGCCTTCTACCGGGCCGTCGGGGGGCACCCGGGGCGCGACGGAGCGGTGGAGCAGGCCCTGCACGAGGTGCTCGGCACGGATCCGCAGGACTTCACGGTGCGCTGGCGGGAGTATCTGGAGAGCCGGCTCGGCTGAGCGGGGGCGCGGCGGGTGCCGTGCCCCCGGCCGGGACAGCGCCGGCCGGGCCGCGCACCGTGTCCCGCCACAGCCGCGCGCACGCGACCAGACACGCCGCGACCAGCAGCCCGTTGCGCAGGAACATCAGGGTCACGCCCGTCGCGTCGCTGGTCACCACATGGATGAAGCCGAGCGGGAACTCCAGCTGGGTGACGCCCGTCGCCACCAGCACCAGACCGGCCGGCCAGGCCATCCGGCTCTCCCGGAAGACCAGGCACACCGCGGCCAGCCCGACCAGCCACAGCATGTACTGGGGGCTGATCACCCGGCTCGTGGTGGTGAACAGCAGCACCGCGGTGAACGCCGCGTCCGCCGGCGTACTCACCCCGAACGTGCGCGCCCGCAGCCGCCACACCAGCAGCCAGCCGAACGCGATCACGCTCAGCCCCAGCGCGAGCGTGCTCACCAGCGGCACGTGCGGACCGAGGAACTCCAGCGACCCGTAGTGCAGCTCCACCCGGCCCTGCCAGCCGAACTGCCGGGCCACATGGAAGACCAGCGCCCCCAGTGACTCGACCTCGGTGCCCCGGTCGCGCTGGAAGCCCAGGAACGCCAGCGCGCCCGGCGCCGCCGCGGTGCACAGCACCAGCAGCCCGGCCGCCACCCCGGCCGCCGTCGTCCACGCCAGACGCGTCCGGCGCCCGGGGGCCGTACCGGCGAGCAGCAGCACCGGCCACACCTTCAGCAGCGCCCCGAACGCCGCCAGCGCGCCCAGCACCCGCGGACGGCGCACCCCGGCCAGCAGCGCGGCCACCGCGACCGCCGTCACCATCACGTCGTACCGGGCGTACGCGGTCGTGCCGAGCAGCGGCACCCCCGCCACCCACACCCACACCCCGGCCGTCCGCCGGGCGGCGCCCCGGCTCGCGTACATCAGCAGACCGAGCACCAGCGCGTCGCACAGGAACGCCAGGACGAAGAAGGCCGAGGCGTAGTCCAGGAAGGGCAGCAGGGCGGGGGAGAGGATCGCCAGCGCCGCGACCGGCGGGTACTGCCAGGTGACATCGGACTGCGGATAGCTGCCCGACCTCAGCACGTCGTACCAGCCGTGGTAGATCACCGACACATCGCTCGTCACGTCCGGGCCCGGCAGCGTGATCACCTTGATGACACAGAGCAGCAGCAGAGCTCTGGTGAGTGCCCACACCGCGAACGCCGCCGGACGTGTGCCGCTCGAACCCGTCATGCCCTGCCCTCGTCCGTCGTGTCGGTCGTACGAGGAGCCATGATGCCCGGCCCGTCCGTGCGCGGGCCGCAGGGCCCGGTCCCGGTCGCCCCGTGGCGTCGCGGCGCAGCTCGGACCGGGCCGCGGGCAGGGCTGCCCGGTACTGTCGGCGGCGATGGACAAGACCTTGATCGTGACCAATGACTTCCCGCCCCGCCCCGGTGGCATCCAGGCGTTCCTGCACAACATGGCGCTCCGGCTGGACCCGGAACGGATCGTCGTCTACGCCTCCACCTGGAAACGCGGCCCCGAGGGCGCGGCGGCCACCGCCGCGTTCGACGCGGAGCAGCCCTTCACCGTGGTCCGCGACCGTACGACGATGCTGCTGCCGACCCCGCGCGTCACCCGGCGCGCCGTGCAGCTGCTGCGCAGCCACGGCTGTTCGTCCGTCTGGTTCGGCGCCGCGGCCCCGCTGGGGCTGATGGCACCGGCGCTGCGCCGGGCCGGCGCCCGCCGGCTGGTGGCCACCACCCACGGGCACGAGGCCGGCTGGGCGCAGCTGCCCGCCTCCCGGCAGCTGCTGCGGCGGATCGGCGAGTCCACGGACACCATCACCTACCTCGGCGAGTACACCCGCTCCCGGATCGCCGCCGCGCTCACCCCGGCCGCCGCCGGCCGCATGGTGCAGCTGCCGCCCGGCGTCGACGAGAAGACCTTCCACCCGGACTCCGGCGGCGACCGCGTCAGGGCCCGGCTCGGGCTCACCGACCGGCCCGTCGCCGTCTGTGTGTCCCGGCTGGTGCCCCGCAAGGGCCAGGACACCCTGATTCTCGCGATGCCCGCGATCCTGGCCCGGGTGCCCGACGCGGTCCTGCTGATCGTCGGCGGCGGACCGTACGCCGGGGACCTGGAGAAGCTGGCCGAGCGGACCGGGGTGCTGGACTCGGTGCGGTTCACCGGACCGGTGCCGTGGGAGGAGCTGCCCGCGCACTACGGGGCCGGTGACGTCTTCGCGATGCCGTGCCGCACCCGGCGCGGTGGCCTGGACGTGGAGGGCCTCGGGATCGTCTACCTGGAGGCGTCCGCGACCGGGCTGCCGGTGGTGGCGGGCGACTCGGGCGGCGCTCCGGACGCGGTGCTCGACGGCGAGAGCGGGTGGGTGGTGCGCGGCGGTTCGGCCGAGGAGTCGGCGGAGCGGATCGTCGCGCTGCTCGGTGACGCGGAGCTGCGCCGGCGGATGGGGGAGCGGGGCAGGGCCTGGGTCGAGGAGAAGTGGCGCTGGGACCTGCTGGCGGAGCGGCTCAGGGAACTGCTCTGAACGTGCGAAGGGGCCCGCAGAGCGGGCCCCTTCGCACGCGGCACAGGCGTCAGGCGCGGTAGATCGACTCCACCTCGTCGGCGAAGTCCTTCGCCACGACGTTCCGCTTCAGCTTCAGCGACGGCGTGATGTGGCCCGCCTCCTCGGTGAACTGGGCGGCCAGGATGCGGAACTTGCGCACCGACTCGGCCTTGGACACGGCGGCGTTGCCGTCGTCGATCGCACGCTGCACCTCGGCCAGCAGCTCCGGGTCCTCGCGCAGCGACACGGCCGTCGATCCGGCCGGCTTGCCGTGCTCCTCGGCCCAGTGGCGCAGGAACTCCTCGTCCAGCGTGACCAGGGCGCCCACGAACGGGCGGCCGTCGCCGACCACCATGCACTCCGCCACCAGGGCGTGCCCGCGGATGCGGTCCTCGATGACGGCGGGGGCGACGTTCTTGCCGCCGGCCGTGACGATGATCTCCTTCTTGCGGCCGGTGATCGCGAGGTAGCCGTCCTCGTCGAGGGTGCCGATGTCACCGGTGTGGAACCAGCCGTCGGCGAGCGCCTCGGCCGTCGCCGTCTCGTTGTTCCAGTAGCCGGAGAACAGGTGCTCGCCGTGGAGCAGCACCTCGCCGTCGTCGGCGATGCGCACGACGGAGCCGGGCAGCGGCTGGCCGACCGTACCGATCTTCTGCCGGTCCCACGGGTTGAAGGCGGTGGCCGCGCACGTCTCGGTCAGGCCGTAGCCCTCCAGGACGGTGAAGCCGATACCGCGGTAGAAGTGGCCGAGCCGCTCACCGAGCGGCGCACCGCCGGAGATCGCGTACTCGCCGCGTCCGCCGAGCACGGCCCGCAGCTTGCTGTAGACCAGCCGGTCGAAGACCTTGTGCTTGAACTTCAGGCCCATCGACGGCCCCTGAGGCGTGCCCAGCGCGCGGCTGTAGGCGATCGCCGTGTTCGCGGCCTTGTCGAAGATCTTGCCCTTGCCGTCGGCCTGCGCCTTGGCCCGCGCCGAGTTGTAGACCTTCTCGAAGACCCGCGGCACCCCGAGGATCAGGGTCGGCCGGAACGAGGCCAGTTCGTCGGTGAGGTTCTTGATGTCCGGTACGCAGCCGAGCTTGATCGGGGCCATCACCGAGGCGACCTCGACCAGCCGTCCGAAGACGTGCGCGGCGGGCAGGAAGAGCAGGACGGAGCATTCGCCGGTACGGAAGAGGGGCTTGAGCCGCTCCACCACGTTGCCGCACTCCGCGAAGAAGCTGCGGTGCGTCAGCACACAGCCCTTGGGGCGGCCGGTGGTGCCCGAGGTGTAGACGATGGTGGCCGGGTCGTCGGCGCGGGCGCTCACGCTGCGCAGGTCCACGGTCTCCTCGGAGACCTCGGCGCCGGAAGCCGTGAGCGCGTCGACCGCGCCCTTGTCGATCTGCCACACATGGCGCAGCTCAGGCAGCCGGTCGCGCACCGAGGCCACGGCCTCGGCGTGCGCGTCGCTCTCCACCAGGACCGCGACCGCTCCGGAGTCGCCGAGGATCCACTGGACCTGCTCGGCGGAGCTGGTCTCGTACACCGGCACGGTGACGGCGCCCGCGCTCCAGATCGCGAAGTCCAGCTGCACCCACTCGTAGCGGGTGCGGGACATCAGGGCGACCCGGTCGCCGGGCTCGACACCGGCGGCGATCAGTCCCTTGGCGGCGGCCCTGACCTCGGCCAGGAACCGTGTGGCGGTGACGTCCGTCCAGACGCCCGCCACTTTGCGGCTCATCACCGCGACATCGGGATGCTGAGCGGCATTGCGGCGGATGAGATCCGTCAGGTTGCCGTCCGAGGGGACCTCGTACAGGGCCGGAAGGCTGAACTCGCGCAAGACTGCTGCTCCTCATCGGGCTCCGGTGCCACGGCTCTGTGTGACGCACCGGCGCGGTCCGAGACGGCGGGTGCTCAGTGGGGTGAGCACGACTGGACTGCCCGGACGTTACCCACCAGTACTCGGTTCCGGATAGGGGGTTCCGGCCAGATGTCTTATGCATCACACATATCGGTGGTCCTCATCCGCACAGTAGTGCACCCAGGCCCGCTCATGGAGGTAACCGCAGGTCCGGGGCCTCTACCCAGGTGGACGCCATGGTTCTAGGGTGATCTTCATGCCAGCCGGAACGAACAGCCGGGGGGCCGCCCCCCGGCGGCGCACCCGTATCCACGTGGTCAGTGACGTGCACGGCAACACCGAGGCCCTGGCCCGCGCCGGGGACGGCGCCGACGCCCTCGTCTGCCTGGGTGACCTGGTGCTCTTCCTCGATTACGCGGACCATTCCCGCGGCATCTTCCCCGACCTGTTCGGTGTGGAGAACGCCGACCGGATCGTCGCCCTGCGCACCGCACGCCGCTTCGAGGAGGCCCGGGACTTCGGCCGGGAGCTGTGGGCGGGCATGGACCGCAACGCGGCGATCACCGGAGCGGTACGCAAGCAGTACGCCGAGATGTTCGCCGCGCTGCCCACCCCGACGTACGCGACCTACGGCAACGTCGACATCCCCGGCCTGTGGCCCGAGTACGTCCGCCCCGGCACCACCGTCCTGGACGGCGAGCGTGTCGAGATCGGCGGCCGCGTCCTCGGCTTCGTCGGCGGCGGCCTGCAGAGCCCGATGCGCACCCCGTACGAGATCAGTGACGAGGAGTACGCGGCGAAGATCGAGGCGGTCGGCCCGGTCGACGTGCTCTGCACCCATATCCCGCCCGATGTCCCCGAGCTGACGTACGACACCGTGGCGCGCCGCTTCGAGCGCGGCAGCCGCGCCCTGCTCGACGCCATCCGCCGCACCCGCCCCCGCTACTCGGTGTTCGGTCACGTCCACCAGCCCCTGGTCCGCCGGATGCGGATCGGCGCCACCGAGTGCGTCAACGTCGGCCACTTCGCCTCGACCGGCCGGCCGTGGGCCCTGGAGTGGTGACCGCACCCCCCGCCGCTCCCGGCCGGGCCCTGGGACAAGGCGCCGCGCACACGCGATAGCCTTCTGGCGGCAGGCCTCTGCCGACCGACCGGCACACCGCACTGGAGGGCCACAGCGATGGCTGAACACACCAGCTCGAGCATCACGATCGAGGCGGCGCCGGCCGACGTCATGGGTGTGATCGCCGACTTCGACCGCTATCCGGAATGGACCGGCGAGGTCAAGGAGGCCGAGGTGCTCGGCACCGACGGCCAGGGCCGCGCCGAGAAGGTCCGCCTCGTCCTGGACGCCGGTGCGATCAAGGACGACCACACCCTCGCGTACACCTGGATCGGCGACTACGAGGTCAGCTGGACCCTGGTCAAGTCCCAGATGCTGCGCGCCATCGACGGCTCCTACGCCCTGGCGCCGCTCGGCGACGGCGACCGTACCGAGGTCACCTACCGGCTGACCGTCGACGTCAAGATCCCGATGCTCGGCATGATCAAGCGCAAGGCCGAGAAGGTCATCATCGACCGCGCCCTGGCCGGTCTGAAGAAGCGCGTCGAGTCCGTCCCGAAGGGCTGAACCGGTGCGTACGGTCCTGGTCACCGGGCTCGGCGGCGCCGGCCGTACCACCGTCGCGGCGGCCACCGCGCTGGCCGGGGCCCGGCAGGGCTCACGCACCCTGCTGATCTCCGCCGACGCCGTACCCGGCTTCCCCCCGGCCACCGAGCCCACCCGGGTCACCGGTGAGCTGTGGTCCGTACGCATCGACTCGGGCGAGCACTTCCGCAGCGAACTGCTGTCCCTCCAGGACCAGTTGTCCGGCATGCTCGATCTGCTCGGCGGCAACCGGCTGGACGGCGAGGAGCTCACCGAGCTCCCCGGCAGCACCGAATTCGCCCTGCTGCACTCCCTGCGCCGCGCCGCCCACGGCGACTGGTCCGGCGCCGGCTACGACCTCCTCGTCGTCGACCTGCCGCCGCTGCGCGAAGCCCTCGCCCTGCTGGCCCTGCCCGGACAGCTGCGCCGCTACCTGCGCCGGCTGCTGCCCCAGGAACGCCAGGCCGCCCGCGCCCTGCGCCCGATGCTCGCCCAGCTGGCCGGGGTGCCCATGCCCGCCCAGTGGCTGTACGAGGCCGCCGCCCGCCGCGACGCCGAGCTGGCCGGGGTCCAGGCGCTGATCGAGGACCGCGCCACCACACTCCGCCTCGTCGCCGAACCGGGCCCGGCCGCCGAGGACGCCCTGCGCACCGCCCGGACCGGACTCGCCCTGCACGGGCTGCGCGTCGACGCCCTGGTGGCCAACCGGGTGCTGCCGCGGCACTCGTCGGACCCGTGGTTCGCCGGCCTCGCCGCGCAGCAGGACAAGTGCCTGGGCCACTGGCGCGAGGAGTGGGCCGCCGGCGATCCGCCGGTGCAGGTGCCGCACCTCGGCCGTGACCCGCAGGGCCCCGACGACCTCACCGCCCTCACCGGCGCGGACGACGTGCTGGCGGTGCCGGTGGACGGCCGGGACGGCGGCCGCGCCGAGGACCCCTGGTGGATCGAGGAGGCGGGCGCCCCGGACGGCACGGACAGCGCCGACGGGATACTCGTCTGGTGCCTGCGGCTGCCCGGCGCCGTCAAGAAGGACCTCCACCTGGTGCGCCGAGGCAACGAACTGCTCCTGACCGTCGGCCCGTTCCACCGCATCGTGCCCCTGGAGTCCGCGCTGCGCCGCTGCACCGTCTCCGGCGCCGCCCTCACGGACGGGGTGCTGCGCGTCCGGTTCACCCCGGACCCCGCGCTGTGGCCCAGGACGAGCTGAACGGCCTACCACCGTTCGGGTAACGTCGGTAGTACGTGTCCGGTATGCCGGACCGCCGGCCATCCACGTCGCAGGAGTCCGCCATGAGCGAAGCCACCGATCGTCCCGTCGACGACGACGCGTGGGCGCAGGCCTGCGCCGAGGACCTCGCCGCCGAGAAGGCCCGCCGCCGTGCCGAGTACGGCCCGCCGCCCGGCTCCGCGGCCGAGGAGCTGCGCAAGCTGGTCGACGCCGTGGCCGACAAGCTCGGGTCGCTCCAGACGCCGCTGCTCGGCGCTGCGGCCCAGGGCGCCGTGCAGCAGGTCATCAGGCAGGCGAAGTCCGCCGTCGAGCCCGTCATCGAACGCAATCCAGAGGTTTTCGACCACATCGCCGCGGCCGGCAGCGAGCTTCTCGCCGCCTATCGCTCCGCGGTCGAGGGTCAGGAGCGCCGCTGGACCCAGGGTGCGGGGGATCCCGCAGGCGCGGAAAAGAAGGCGGACGACCCCACCGACCCCCGTGACGAGGGGCCGGCCGCCGGCGAACACATCGACCTGGACTGACCGGCGCCGCCTGGGCGGGGTCCGTCCTCGGGTACGGTTGCCTCAGCGGGGCTCGACCGGAACTGAGGGATTCATGGGACTCACCATCGGCGTCGATATCGGCGGCACGAAGATCGCAGCTGGAGTGGTCGACGAAGAGGGCCACATCCTCTCGACCTTCAAGGTGCCGACCCCGCCGACGGCCGAAGCCATCGTGGACGCGATCGCGGCGGCGGTGTCCGGCGCGAGCGAGGGGCACCCGGTCGAGGCGGTCGGCATCGGCGCGGCCGGATATGTCGACGACAAGCGTGCCACGGTGCTGTTCGCGCCGAACATCAACTGGCGGCACGAGCCGCTGAAGGACAAGGTCGAGCAGCGCGTCGGCCTTCCCGTGGTCGTGGAGAACGACGCCAACGCGGCGGCCTGGGGCGAGTACCGCTTCGGTGCCGGCCAGGGCCACGAGGACGTCATCTGCATCACGCTCGGCACAGGCCTCGGCGGCGGCATCATCATCGGCAACAAGCTGCGCCGCGGACGCTTCGGCGTGGCCGCCGAGTTCGGCCACATCCGGGTCGTCCCGGACGGTCTGCTCTGCGGCTGCGGCAGCCAGGGCTGCTGGGAGCAGTACGCCTCCGGGCGCGCGCTCGTCCGCTACGCGAAGCAGCGGGCCAACGCCACCCCCGAGAACGCCACGATCCTGCTGTCGCTCGGCGACGGCACGGTCGAGGGCATCGAGGGCAAGCACATCAGTGAGGCCGCCCGGCAGGGCTGCCCGGTGGCCGTCGACTCCTTCCGCGAGCTGGCCCGCTGGGCCGGCGCCGGACTGGCCGACCTCGCCTCGCTCTTCGACCCGTCCGCCTTCATCGTCGGCGGCGGCGTGTCGGACGAGGGCGAACTGGTCCTGGACCCGATCCGCAAGTCGTTCCGGCGCTGGCTGATCGGCGGCGAGTGGCGCCCGCACGCCCAGGTGCTCGCGGCCCAACTGGGCGGCAAGGCAGGGCTGGTGGGTGCGGCGGACCTGGCCCGGCAGGGCTGACCCCGCCGGACACGGACAAGCCGGACGCCCGTCGCGCCCCCTCGGGGAGCGGCGGGCGTCCGCCGTATCGTGAACTCCATGGCCACGATGTCGCTGCCCGACTCCCGTACCGAACCGGACGGCTCGGCCGTCATCAGAGTGCTCAGCTACAACATCCGGTCGATGCGGGACGACTGCCCGGCGCTGGCCCGCGTCATCCGCGCCTGCGCCCCCGATCTGGTCCTCGTCCAGGAGGCCCCGCGCTTCTTCCGCTGGCGCAAGTACGCCGCCCGGCTCGCCGCCCGCACCGACCTGGTGGTCCTCGGCGGCGGAGCCACCGCGGCCGGACCCCTGCTGCTCTGCTCGCTGCGCGCCTCGGTGGAGCGCACCGAGGACATCCTGCTGCCGCTCGCCCCGGGCCGGCACCGCAGGGGGTTCGCCACCGCCGTGGTCCGGATCGCGGGCACCCGGATCGGGGTACTGAGCTGCCATCTGAGCCTGCACCGCCAGGAACGCCTGGCCCAGGCCGAGCGCCTGCTGGAGACGGTGGACGCGATGGGCGTGGAGCATGTGGTCGTCGCCGGTGACCTCAACGACGTACCGGACGGGCCTGCCTTCCGGCGCCTGGCCGGGCGGCTCCAGGACTGCTGGGCGCTGCGCCCCAGGGGCGGCGAGCACACCTTTCCGCAGCGCGATCCGGACAAGAGGATCGACGCGGTCTTCGCGACGTCCGGGATCGAGGTGCTCGGCTGCGGTGTGCCGTCCGGGCTGCCCGGCGTCACCGAGGCCGATCTGCTGGCCGCGACCGATCACCTGCCGGTGCTGGCCGCGCTCCGGGTGCCCGCCTGACCGGCGGGCACCACGCTGCGGACCTTTCAGACCACCGCGCCGCGGCCGGGGTCGTCGCCGTCCTCGTCGTCGTGTTCCATACGCGCCACCAGCGTCACGAAACCGCCCAGGAAGCCGCCGACGCAGACCGTCGTCAGCCACCAGGTCATCTCCCACCGGAGCAGCACCGCGAGCAGCAGCAGGACCGGGCCGCCGATCACCGCCAGCCAGGCGAACTTCGCCGTGACATCGGCCTCCGGCAACGGCGGCGGCTCCGGCGGTACGAAGTGTCCCTCCGGGCTGTCGTCCTCGTCGTCGATGCCGCCATCGGCGGACTCGGCCGGCTCGTAGTCGCGCGGGCCACCGACCCCGGGGGCGAAGACCACCGAGCTGCCGAGCGGCTTCTCCGGCGGCCTGGGCGGCCGTTTGCCGATGCCCTTGTCCTGGTCCAGGGCGGCCGGTCCGTCCTCCGGCAGGGCCAGATCCTCTATGGACCGGAACGGCCTGGCGCCCGGCGGGTCCGGCGGCTCCTCGCCGTACCCGGCGACGATCGCCTGCCAGACGGCGTCCTCGTCGACCGGGGGCTCCCCGTCGCCGGCCGGCGCGGCGCCCGGGACATCGGGCGCCGGCGCACCACCGTCGTCGGGGACGGCAGCCCCCTCCGCGGGGAGCGGCTCGCGCTCCTCCTCGCTGCCCGCGCGCTCCGCGTCGTGCTCAGCCACCGGACGTGCTCCCCTTCTTCCCGACACTCGGAGCGAGGCGGCCGATGAACGCATAGCTCTCGTCGAAAATCCGCTCCGCATCGTGGTCCAACGTCGCGACGTGGTAGCTCTGTTCCAGCAGGATCTCCTCGACGTCCGTCGAGGACACCCGGCTCAGGATCCGGGCGGAGTCGGCGGGCGGCACGACATGGTCCTGCGGGCTGTGCAGCAGCAGGAGCGGCTGGGTCACCTGGGGCAGTTCGCCGTCGACCAGCCGGAAGAAATTGCGGCACGAATGGGCCGCGTGCAGCGGCACCCGGTCGTAGCCCACCTCGTCGGAGCCCGCCAGGGCGATATCGCTGGCCAGTCCCTTCGTCGTGGGAACCAGGTGGCGCAGGACCGGCAGCGCGTACGCCGCGAGGCCGTGCACCTTGTTGGCCGGGTTGACGAGCACCAGACCCCGGATCGCGTCACCGTGCTTCGCCGCGAGCCGCAGCGACAGCGCGCCGCCCATCGAGAGGCCGAAGACGAAGACCTGCTCGCACCGCTCCAGCAGCGCCCGCAGCTCCCGGTCCACCTCGGCGTACCAGTCCTGCCAGCCGGTCACCTGCATGTCCTGCCAGCGGGTGCCGTGCCCGGGCAGCAGCGGCAGCGAGACCGTCAGCCCGCGCTCCGCCAGGTAGTCGGCCCAGGGGCGCAGCGACTGAGGGGAACCGGTGAATCCGTGACAGAGGAGGACGCCGACCTCTCCGCCCTCGTGGCGGAACGGCTCGGCTCCAGGAAGGACCGGCACCGGGGTCTCCTGTTCGTGAGGCTCGAAGGGGAGCGAAAGGGGGGAGTGCAGAAGGATTACTTCACCGTACGCGACCGGGCCGACACCGACCAGGGCCGTCACCGGCCGGGGCCGCGGACGCCCTGCCCGTGCCGGGCGGGAGCGCGGGCCGCGGCACGGGTTAAGGTCTCTCGACAGCACACAGGAGGCACCCGAGTTGATCTACGGCGCTATGAAGTTCTCCATCGGCGGGTCTCTGAAGCTCGCCTTCAGGCCGTGGGTGGAGGGCCTGGAGAACATCCCCGAGCAGGGGCCCGCGATCCTCGCCAGCAACCATCTGTCGTTCTCCGACTCCTTCTTCCTGCCCGCCGTCCTGGACCGCAAGGTCACCTTCATCGCCAAGTCCGAGTACTTCACCGCGCCCGGCGTCAAGGGCAAGCTCACCGCCGCCTTCTTCAAGGGTGTCGGCCAGCTCCCGGTGGACCGCTCGGGCGCCCGCGGTGCCGGTGAGGCGGCGATCAAGGCCGGCATCGAGGTCATCGAGAGCGGCGGCCTCTTCGGGATCTACCCGGAGGGCACCCGCTCGCCCGACGGCCGTCTCTACCGCGGCAAGCCCGGCGGGCTCGCCCGGGTGGCGCTCGCCACCGGGGCCCCCGTCATCCCCGTCGCGATGATCGACACGGAGAAGATCCAGCCGCCCGGCCAGGTCGTGCCCAGGCTGATGCGCCCGGGGATCAGGATCGGCAAGCCGCTCGACTTCAGCCGCTACCACGGCATGGAGGGCGACCGCTTCATCCTGCGCTCGGTCACCGACGAGGTGATGTACGAGATCATGAAGCTCTCCGGCCAGGAGTACGTCGACATCTACGCGACCGCCGCCAAGCGGCAGATCGCCGACGAGGCGAAGCGGCAGGCGGACGCAGCCAAGCAGGCGGCGCCCGGCGGGCCGGACGGACCGGATACGGACACGGACCGCGCCGGCGCCTGAGCGCACGGCGGTCCGACGGGGGCGGGGGAGCAGCACGATGGCCAAGCGTGTGCGGGTCGTACGGATGTCGGTCGAGCAGCCGCTGTGGCGTGCCCTGACCGCGTACCGCATCCTCACGATGCTCTACGCGATCCTGCTCGCCGTCTTCGGACGCGACAAGTACGACCGGCCGTGGGTGGCCATCGCCTTCCTGACGGTCATGGCCCTCTGGACGCTCGCCACCCTGCCGAAGGTCGCGGGCGCCGTGGCCTGCACCAAGCGTTTCCTGGGCGCCGACCTCGCCCTCGCGCTCATCGGCATCCTCATCACCCCGCTCGCCGACTTCCAGGCCCAGCACGTCGACGGCCCGACCCTGCCGTCCATCTGGACCGCCGGTTCGGTCCTGGCCTACGCGATCAAGGGCGGCTGGCGGTGGGCGGCCTTCGCCTCCAGCTTCGTCGCCGTCGCCAACCTGATCGAGCGCGGCGAACCCAGCCGCGACACCCTGCACAACGTGCTGCTGGTCTGGGTCGCCTCCATCGCCATCGGGTACGTCGTCGAGGTCGCCCGCGCCAGTGAGCGCACCCTCGCCCGCGCCCTGGAGATCGAGGCCGCCACCCGGGAGCGGGAGCGCCTGGCCCGCGACATCCACGACAGCGTGCTCCAGGTCCTCGCGATGGTGCAGCGCCGCGGCACGGCGATCGGCGGCGAGGCGGCCGAGCTGGGCCGGATGGCCGGGGAGCAGGAGGTCGCCCTGCGCACCCTGGTCTCCAGCGGTCTGGTGCCCCCCACCCGGGTCTCCGAGGACGCGTCCGAGGGCGCCGTCGTGCGGACCGTCGAGACCGACGACGAGGCGGGGGCCCCGGCCGAGACCGATCTGCGCGCGCTGCTCGCCCCGCACGCGGGATCCCGGGTCAGCTTCGCGGAGCCCGGCGCTCCGGTGCTGCTCGCACCGGCGGCGGCCGCGGAGCTGGCCGCCGCCACCGGCGCCGCCCTGGATAATGTCCGGGTGCACGCGGGGGAGGGCGCCCAGGCCTGGATCCTGGTCGAGGACTGGCCGGACGAGGTGATCGTGACGGTCCGGGACGACGGTCCCGGCATCCCGGAGGGGCGGCTCGCCCAGGCCGAGGGCGAGGGGCGCCTCGGCGTCGCCCTGTCGATCCGCGGGCGGCTGCGCGACCTGGGTGGCACGGCCGAGCTGATCTCGGTACCCGGCCAGGGCACCGAGGTCGAATTGAAGGTTCCGAAGATGTCACGGGGGAAGGCGGGTTCAGTCCGATGAGCGCGGTACACGAAGAGGGCGCCGCACAGCAGCGGCCCATCAGGGTGATGGTGGTCGACGACCACCCGATGTGGCGCGACGCCGTCGCCCGCGATCTGGCCGAGTCCGGCTTCGACGTGGTGGCGACCGCGGGCGACGGCCCGCAGGCGGTCCGCCGGGCCGGGGCCGTCACCCCCGACGTCCTCGTCCTCGACCTCAATCTGCCGGGGATGCCGGGCGTCCAGGTCTGCAAGGAACTCGTCGGCGCACAGCCCGGACTGCGGGTCCTGGTGCTCTCCGCGAGCGGTGAGCACGCCGACGTACTGGAGGCGGTCAAGTCCGGCGCCACCGGCTATCTGCTGAAGTCGGCCAGTACCCAGGAGCTGACCGAGGCCGTCCGCAGCACCGCGGTCGGCGACCCGGTCTTCACCCCCGGCCTCGCCGGACTCGTGCTCGGCGAGTACCGCAGGCTGGCCTCCGATCCCGCACCCGTCGCCTCCGACGAGCCCAAGGCCCCGGAGCTCACCGACCGGGAGACCGAGGTCCTGCGCCTGGTGGCCAAGGGACTCTCGTACAAGCAGATCGCCGAACGGCTCGTCATCTCGCACCGGACCGTCCAGAACCACGTCCAGAACACCCTGGGCAAGCTTCAGTTGCACAACCGCGTGGAGCTCGTCCGGTACGCCATCGAGCGCGGCCTGGACGACATCTGAGATCAATTCCCGCATCGGGAAGATGGTCGCCCCGCACGGCACGGACATCGTGCGGGTGCCGGTCGCGGAGGCGACCGCCCGGCTCAGGACGGTGGATCCGGCGCTGTACGCGGAGGCGGGGGTCTTCTTCGGCTGAGCGGCGCACCGAGGAGTCCGGCCGTATATTCGCGATGACCGGCCCCGCAGGGCCCGCACCCTCCGCACCCCGGTGCACGGGCGGGCCCCGCACCTCGCCCGCATCAGTCACAGGAGACGTCGTGGAAATCCTGGCATTCGGTGTGCAGTCCGACGAGAAGCCGCTGATCGAGAAGGCCTTCGCCGGGAAGCACGAGGTGCGCTGTCTGGACGTCTTCCTGAACCAGGACACCGCACCCATCGCGGCGGGCTACGAGATCATCTCCACCAGCGTCAACGCCGATCTGGGCGGCAAGGTCCTGCAGACCCTCGCGGCCGGCGGCACCCAGATGATCGCCCAGCGCTCGACCGGCTTCAACAACATCGATCTGGACGTCGCCGAGCGCCTCGCCCTGCGGGTCGCCCGGGTCTCCTGGTACTCGCCCTACTCCGTCGCCGAATTCGCCTGGACCCTCGCCATGGCGGTCAACCGCCGTGTCGTGCGTGCCACGATCCGTACCCGGGACTTCGACTTCCGGCTCGACGGCCTGCTCGGCCGGGACATGCACGGCCGCACGGCCGGCATCATCGGCACCGGCAAGATCGGCGAGGCGTTCACCCGGATCGCCCATGGCTTCGGCATGAATCTGCTCGGCTGGGACGTCGCCGAGAACCCGGCCTGCGTCGAGCTCGGGATGCGGTACGTCGACAAGGAGCAGCTCCTCGCCGAGTCCGACCTGATCAGCCTGCACGTGCCGCTGCTGCCCTCGACCCACCACATCATCGGCAAGGACGCCCTGGCCCACATGAAGGACGACGCGATCCTGATCAACTCCAGCCGCGGCGGACTCATCGACACCTCGGCCCTGGTCGGGGAGTTGCGGGCGGGCCGGCTCCTGGGCGTGGGACTCGACGTGTACGAGGCGGAGGCCGGGCTCTTCTTCCTCGACAAGTCCCTGGAGGGCGTCGACGACGACACCCTGGCCCGCCTCGTCACCTTCCCGAACGTCCTCGTCACCTCGCACCAGGCGTACTACACCGAGGACGCGCTGGGCCAGATCATCGGGGCCACCGTCCAGAACGTCGACGACTACCTGGCCGGCCGCCGCAGCGACAACGTCCTGGTCCCGGCGACGGCCGGGTCCTGAGCGGCAGCACCCAGGACCCGGAGCCTGCCGCCGCGTCAGCCGCGTACCGGAAGCCCTGCCAGGAGTTCGCCCACGATCGCCGCCCCGCGCAGCGTCAGCACCGACTCCGGGTGGAACTGCACCGACGCGAAGCCGTCCCCGCGCAGCGCGTGCAGCTCCCCGGTCGCCTCGTCCAGGCTCGTCTCGATCCCGTGCGCCGCCAGCTCGGCGACCTCGGCGTCGTCGCAGCGCGCGGTGAAGCTGTTGTAGAAGCCGACGGTCTCCGGGCGCCCGAACAGATCGATCCGGGTCTGCGCGCCCTGGTACGGCACGGTCTTGCGGACGATCTCGAGCCCCAGCTCCGCCGCGATCAGCTCATGGCCCAGGCACACTCCCAGCAGCCCGTACCGGTGGTCCCGGACCAGTTCCGAGGCCAGCGCGCGCAGCAGCCGCATCTTCGGGTCGGCCGGATCACCCGGGTTCCCCGGCCCGGGACCCAGCACGACGGGCCCCTCGTGCGCCCGCACGGCCTCGCGCAGCCCCGGCTCGTCGTAGCGGCGCACCGTGACCTCCAGCCCCGACGCGCGCAGCAGATGCCCCAGCATCGCGGTGAAGGTGTCCTCGCCGTCGACCACCAGCGCATGGCCGGACAGCTCGCCGGAGCGCTCCTGCATCCGCAGCCAGAACGGCGCCAGCCCGTCCCGCCTGGCGTCCAGCGCCGCCCGCACCCGGGGGTCGTCGGCCAGCCGCGGCCGCGCCCCCTCGGCCTCGGGACGGCCCGGCCGCACGCCCAGCGCGGCCAGCACACCGGCCGCCTTCGCATGGGTCTCGGCGACCTCGCTCTCCGGGTCGGAATGGCGCACCAGCGTCGCCCCGACCGGCACCCGCAGCTCTCCCCGGGCCGAGATGTCGGCGGTCCGGATCAGGATCGGCGAGTCCAGCGTCTGCGTACCGTCGGGCGCCTGCCGCACCAGGGCCAGTGCTCCCGCGTAGTAGCCGCGCCCGCCGGGCTCGTACCGTTCGATGACCCGGCAGGCGTTCTGCACGGGCGAGCCGGTGACCGTCGCCGCGAACATGGTCTCCTTCAGCACCTCCCGCGCATCCAGCGAGGAACGTCCGCGCAACTCGTACTCGGTGTGCGCGAGATGGGCCATCTCCTTCAGCCGAGGCCCGATCACCACCCCGCCCATGTCGCCGACGGTGCACATCATCTTGAGCTCCTCGTCGACCACCATGGAGAGCTCCTCCGTCTCCTTGCGGTCCCCGAGGAAGTCCAGCAGGCTCTCGGCGCTCGGCCCCTCGGCGGGGTAGCGGTAGGTGCCGCTGATCGGATTCATCACGACCGTCCCGCCGGACATCCGCACATGCACCTCGGGGCTCGCGCCGACCAGTGTCCGGTCCCCGGTGTTCACCACGAACGTCCAGTACGCCCCCCGCTCACCGGCCAGCAGCCGCCGGAACAGCGCCAGCGCGTCCGCCCGGCCGAAGCCGGGGATCTCGCCCCGGAAGGTCCGCCGGATGACGAAGTTCGCGCCCTCGCCCCGGCCGATCTCGTCCTCGATGACGCGCCGCACCGTCCCCGCGTACTCCTCGTCGGAGACGTCGAACGCACCGTCCTCGACCCGCACCGCGTGGCGGGGGAGCAGGTCCAGCGCCTCGTCGATCGGCATCGTGTACGTCTCGTCCGCGACCAGTACGGCCAGCGGCGTCCCGTCGTCGCGTACGTCGAAGCCGCGTTCTGCGATCTGACGGAAGGGCACCAGGGCCAGTGAGGGCTGCTCACCCACCGGGATGCCGGCGAGCCGGTCCACCTCCCGCACCCGGCCGATCAGCACCTCGGCGGTGTCGTGGTCGTGTCCCGGGGTGCGCCTGCGCAGCAGGGCGAAGGGCGGGCAGTCGTCGCCGAGGAGCCTCTGGACGATCATCTGCGGTGTCACGTGGGGTGTCATGCGGGGTGTGTTCCTTCCACTGGATTCAGCTGGGAGGAACGGCCCCTGGACATGAAAAAGGCCGCCCCTCGGGCGGCCTCTGCTCGATGTGTACGCGCAGTCAGTGGGCCGCCGGATGAGCGGTCCACCACCAGTTACGGGTCGAGTGCGCGAACATGCCCGTACCTTAGCCCACGCCGTGACACGACGGGGCCCGCTCCACCCGGCCGGTGGAACGGGCCCGCGCTCACCGCTCTGCTCAGAAGAGCAGGTTGTAGATCTGCCAGCCGGTCCCGACCTGGGACTTCTTGGCGAAGGGAGCGGTCGCGCTGCCGGTGGAGCGGTAGAACCAGAAGTTCCCGGAACCGTCCACGCCGACCAGGTCGCCCCGGCCGTCACGGTCCAGGTCGCTCGGCCCGAGCAGCAGCTTGTACGCGCCCCAGCCACTGCCGATCAGGACCCGCTTCGCATACGGGGCCGTGGCCGAGCCGGTGCCGCTGTAGCTCCACAGCGCCCCCGACTTGTCCCGGGCCACGAAGTCGGCCTTGCCGTCACCGTTCAGGTCGCCGGTGGAGACCACCGCGTCGTAGATCTGCCAGCCGGTGCCGATCTGGGCCTTGGGCGCGAAGGGCTTCGCCGGGGTGCCCGTTCCCTTGTAGAAGAAGATCGCCCCGGTGCTGTTGCGGGCGATCAGATCCGCCGTGCCGTCGCCGTCGAGGTCACGCATGCCCCACAGGCTGTTGTACTGGTTCCAGCCGCTGCCCACCTTGAGCCGGGCCAGATACGGCTTGTCCGGGTTGCCGCTGCCGCGGTAGTACCAGAGCACGCCGTCCTTGTCGCGGGCCACGATGTCGCCCGTGCCGTCGGCCCGCATCGCGGTCATCGCGGTCAGCGCCGTGTAGTTCTGCCAGCCGTAGCCCGCCTGGTAGCGGCGGTAGTACGGGGAGGAGGCGCTGCCGGTGCCCTGGTACTGCCAGACGCGCCCGGCGCTGTCCCGGGCCAGCACGTTGTAGCGGTCGGTCCCGGCATCCGGGACCGTGCTGCTCGCCTGCTGGACGTCGCTCGCCTTCACCCAGGCGATGCGGTGGTTGTAGCGGATCGGGACGTAGGTTTCCGTGCCCACGACCCGGGTCTGCGAGGAGCCGAAGTAGTCGTCTCCCAGGACGTCGTCCCCGGCCCGCACATAGGCCTGCCCGGCGGGCAGCTTGTACTTCGACAGGTAGTCGGGGTTGTCCGTCGGGGCGGTGGTACCCGTTCCGGCGTAGGCCGAGGCCTCCGGGAAGGAGCGGCCGTAGAGCCGGGCCGTGGCACCGTCCTTGAGCGTCACCACCGACGGGGCGGGGCCGGCGACGCGCGCGGTGAACTGGCCGCCCGGGTTGGAGAACCACGCCTTCTGCCCGCCGTACCAGATCGCCGTCCAGTCCCCCCGGGCCTCGGCGACGACGTACTTGCCGCCCGCGACGACCTTGTTCCCCCAGTTCGGGCCGTCCGTGGCCTTCACGTTCGGGAAGTACGGGTCGGTGAGGGTCGCCGCCGTCGTCGAGGGCGAGGTGTACAGGTAGCCGAAGTTCGTCGGCTGCTTGGCGACCGCGGAGCCCTGGTACGTCAGCGCCGGCTGGTTGGCCGTGGTGAACGGGGGCACGACCCGGACCACCTGGCCGGCCTCGACGGGCCCGCCGGCGCCGTCGGAGCCGGTCGGGGCGCCCATCAGCGACATGTAGTGGTTCCAGTCCCAGAAGGGGCCGGCGTCCCAGTGCATGCCGGCGACTTCGCCGTCCAGCGTTCCGGGTACCTCGTCGTGGCCGATGATGTGCTCACGGTCCAGCGGGATGCCGTACTTGCCCGCGAGGAACTTCACCAGGGCCGCGGAGGACTCGTACTGCGGCTCGGTGAACCACTTGCCTGCCTTGATGGCGAAGCCCTCGTGCTCCACGCCGATGGAGTGCATGTTGAGCGACCAGTTGCCCGCGTGCCACGCCAGGTTCTTGTTCTCGACCATCTGGGTGACCAGACCGTCCGAGGCGCGGATCAGGTAGTTCGTGCTCACACCCTGCGCCGAGTTCCGGAAGGTGTCCAGCGAGGTCTGGTAGTCGCCCTCGGTGTCGTGGATGACGATCTGACGGATGTCGAATCCGCCGGCGGGCCTGCTGCCCAGGCTGTAGTTGCGCGTGCCGGTCTTCGGGTCCTCGGCCGGAATGAAGTTGCAGACCAGGCTGGACGGGCACTCCGGCGTGGGGGTCGCCGTCGTGCTCGCGAACGTCGCGGCCAGGGGGAGCTTCGACGGCTTGACCGGCTCGGCCGAGGGGTCGGCGGCAAGCGTGACCTGCTGGCCGTCCGTGGTGAGCCGGCGCTCACCCGTCCTGATCGAATCGAAGACCCGCTCGGCGAAGAGACCGGCGCCCTTCGTGTCCGGCGACTGGCTGTACCGGGCCACCGCGGGATACCACTCGCCCGCGGTGTCCGGCAGCGAGTCGGTCGCCTCCCGCTGGTACTCGGCAAGCAGCGCCGCACCCGCGCGGATGCTCTGCTCCGTGCTGTTGCGGACCGATTCCGTCCCGGCGTCGATCAGCCCGGCCGCCTTGTCCAGCGTGTGGAGCCGGGGGTCGTCGGTGTCGACGGCTTCCTTCGGCAGGCTGCGCAGCGCCTTGCCGGCGTCGTACTTCCGCTCGACCTCGGGGCTGTCGCTCGCGTTGGAGTGCGCGAGACGCTCCTTGTCGTCCGGCCGGACGACGTCCTGCGGAGTCACCCGGGTGAGCCCCATGACGTTGTACGCGCCGCTGGTGCTCGGCTGGCCGTCGTGGCTCTCCCACAGCGTCTGCCGGTACGAGACCGCCATCAGCACGCTCTGCGGTACGTCGAACTCGCGCGCCGCGTTCTCGAACTGCGCCTGCAGCACGGCGGCCGCCGGTGCCGGCTTGCCGTCGGTGGCCGCAGGATCCTGCGAGGCCATCGCGAGGGTGCCGATCGTCGCGGTCGCGACGACCGCGGCGCCGGCCCCGTACAGCATCCGTCTCTTCTTGAGGTCCCTACGGTGATTCCGCTTCAAGTCCCCACCCCTGCTTGTTTACTTGTACACACTGTTCGGATCCGAAAGGCGTGAGGTTAGCAGGCCGGAATGTGGCCCCGGTCACTGACCGTGCCGAGACGTCCGTCTCAGTCGCTGAGCACCAGAAAAAGCAAGGGACGCGACCCCGTAATGTGGAGCCCGTGACCGTGAACGCCAATACCTCCGTCGCCGGTGGCAACACCTGGCGAGACCTTCCCGCGGCGCAGCAGCCCGAGTACCCCGACTCCGAGGCGCTGCGCGATGTACTCGCGGACCTCGCGTCGTATCCGCCGCTCGTCTTCGCCGGCGAGTGCGACCAGCTGCGCGCCCGCCTGGGAGCCGTCGCCAAGGGCGAGGCGTTCCTGCTGCAGGGCGGTGACTGCGCCGAGGCCTTCGACGCCGTGTCGGCCGAGCACATCCGCGCCAAGCTGAAGACCCTCCTCCAGATGAGCGCCGTCCTCACCTACGCGGCCTCCGTGCCCGTCGTCAAGGTGGGCCGGATCGCCGGTCAGTACTCCAAGCCGCGCTCCAAGCCGACCGAGACCCGCGACGGCGTGACGCTGCCGACCTACCGCGGCGACTCCGTCAACGGCTTCGCCTTCACCGAGGCCGAACGCATCCCGGACCCGGACCGGCTGAAGCGGATGTACCACGCATCCGCCTCCACGCTGAACCTCGTCCGCGCCTTCACCACCGGCGGTTACGCCGATCTGCGCCAGGTGCACGCCTGGAACCAGGACTTCGTGAAGTCGTCCCCGTCCGGCCAGCGCTACGAGGCCCTGGCCCGCGAGATCGACAACGCGCTGAACTTCATGAAGGCGTGCGGCACGGACCCGGCGGAGTTCAAGGCCGTCGAGTTCTACTCCTCGCACGAGGCTCTGCTGCTGGACTACGAGTCGGCGCTGACCCGCACCGACTCGCGCACCGGCGAGCTCTACGACACCTCGGGCCACATGGTGTGGATCGGTGAGCGCACCCGCCAGATGGACGGCGCGCACATCGAGTTCGCCTCGAGGATCCGCAACCCCATCGGCATCAAGCTCGGCCCGACGACCACCGTCGACGAGGCCCTCGGCTACATCGAGCGCCTCGACCCCGAGCGCGAGCCCGGCCGGCTGACCTTCGTCGTCCGGATGGGCGCCGACAAGGTCCGCGACAAGCTCCCCGAGCTGGTCGAGAAGGTCACCGCCTCCGGTGCCACCGTGGCCTGGGTGACCGACCCGATGCACGGCAACACCTTCGAGGCCGCGTCCGGCCACAAGACCCGCCGCTTCGACGACGTCCTGGACGAGGTCAAGGGCTTCTTCGAGGTGCACAAGGGCCTCGGCACGCACCCGGGCGGTATCCACGTCGAGCTCACCGGTGACGACGTCACCGAGTGCGTCGGCGGCGGCCACGAGATCTTCGTGGACGATCTCCACCAGCGGTACGAGACGGCCTGCGACCCCCGGCTCAACCGCAGCCAGTCGCTGGACCTCGCGTTCCTGGTCGCCGAGATGTACCGGGACCAGTAGGCGTCACCGCAGGTAGCGCACGTACGACTGTGGGGCACGGATCGATGTGATCCGTGCCCCACAGGGCGTTCGGGGGCTTTTGCGGACCCTGAGCGACGGGTAAGGTTAGGTTAGCCTCACCGATTATCGGGGCGGCGCCCACGATCCATCCCGTCGGGAGGTGAAACCGCATGTACGTCTGCTCGTGCTTCGGCGTTACGGAGCAGCAGGTCAAGAAACATGCGGAAGCCGGCGCCTGCACGCCCCGCCAGATAGCCTCCGCCTGCAAGGCGGGGACCGACTGCGGTGGCTGCGTCCGCACCATCCAGGCGCTGCTGGGCCGCGGTGCGTGCCCGCGCCGTGAACTGCTCGACCAGAAGCAGACGCCCGGCACCGCCGACCGTCTCGCGGCCGGCGCCGCTCCCGATGCCGATCCCGGCATCGCCCCCGGCACCGGCCCCGCCCTTGTGCCGGCGGCCGTGCTTCCCGACGCCGCCTGAGCGTGGCCCGGCATCGGCGAGGACGCGCCGGTCAGCTCTCCGGCTGCTCGATCAGCTGCGCGATGTAGAGCGGCTCGCCGAGCTTCTCGACCAGTTCCAGCTGGGTGTCGAGATAGTCGATGTGGTGTTCCTCGTCCGCCAGGATCGACTCAAAGATATTTGCGGAAGTGATGTCGCCCTTGGCGCGCATCAGCTCGATGCCGCGCTTGAGGCGGTCGATCGCCTCCACCTCGACCTGGCGGTCCGCCTGGAACATCTCGGTGACCGTCTGGCCCACGCGTACGTGGAAGAGCCGCTGATAGTTCGGCAGTCCATCGAGGAAGAGGATCCGGTCGGTGAGGATCTCGGCATGCTTCATCTCGTCGAAGGACTCGGACCGCGTGTACTTCGCGAGCTTCGTCCAGCCGAAATTGTCCTGCATCTTTGCATGCAGGAAATACTGGTTGATGGCCGTCAATTCGGCGGTCAGCTGTTCGTTCAGGAACTCGAGGACCTCGGGGTCGCCCTGCATCGCAGAGGCTCCTTCCAACCGGTGAACTGGGCAAGTTGGCCGCATCCTCGCATCGCACCCGGTGGGCGTCCAGTAAGTGCACGCTTAGTACGAGTTGCCCGAATCGCGTCTTCCCTGGTCATGACCACCCCTGCCTGTCTGTCACCATGGAGTCATGGGTCAGCCGGAAAGCCGGGAACACCGCGCATCAGAGCAGTCCGAGCTTCCGCCGGGGCAGCGACTGCAGCGTGGATGGCCGGTTACCCACTACGGGCCGGTGCCCAAGTTCAAGCCCGACCGCTGGGAGTTCCGGGTCTTCGGGGCCACCGCCGACGGCGAGAAGCGCTGCTGGAACCATGAGGAGTTCTCGGCGCTGCCGTTCTCCTCGGTCGTCGCCGATCTGCACTGTGTGACCAAGTTCAGCATGCTCGGCGCCGAGTGGGGCGGAGTGCTCGCCCGTGACGTCGTGGCGCTGGCGCCGCCCTCGCCCCAGGTCACCCATGTGATGGTCTGGGCCGAGTACGGATTCAGCTCCAACCTCCGGCTCGAGGACTTCGCCTCCGACCGGACCCTGTTCGCGACCCACAAGGGCGGCGAGCTGCTCACCGCGGAGCACGGCTTCCCGCTCCGGCTCCTCGTGCCGCACCTGTACGCCTGGAAGGGCCCCAAGTGGGTCCGCGGCATCGAGTACATGACCGCCGACCGCCGGGGCTTCTGGGAGGAGCGCGGCTACCACAACATCGGCGATCCGTGGAAGGAACAGCGCTACTCCTACCAGGAAGAGCCCGGGGACGGCCCCGAGCTCTGATCCCGCTGTTCCTCCCGTGCCGCCTCAGTGGTGGTACTGGTGCACCACCGCGTGCCCCTTGCCGCGGCCGATCATCCACTTGTTCACCGGTGTGGTGACGACGAACGCGACGGCGAGCGAGATCGCGAGCGCGCCCCAGAACAGGGTGTCCGAGAGCATCGCGTCCATGGCGCCCGGCCACAGGACGATCACTCCGTTGTCGATCAGTTCCATCACCGCGATGGAGAGTGTGTCGGCCGCCAGAGCGACCCGGAACGCCGTCCTGAAATCGACCCCCGCCTTCAGGATCGACCGCAGTGTCAGCGTGTAGCCGAAGAAGAACGCCAGGACGATCGCGAGCACCATCGTCGGCATGTTGCCCCAGCCGAGTGCCGTGCCGATCACCATGCCGAGGATCTCGCCGATGGCGCATCCGGTCAGGCAGTGGAGGGTCGCCCGCGCCGCCATCGCCCATCCGACGCCGCCCTCGCTGTGGTCGGCGTGGCCGATGTGGTGGGCATGGCCGGCATGTCCCTCGTGCACGCTGTGGTCGGAGTGACCGGCGTGCTGCGCGTGCTCCGTGTGGTCCTGCATGGTGATCCCCCGATGCTGAGGAGCGGTTCCTGCCGACAGCAAGAACCATATACCCCCCAGGGGTATTCCTCGATGGGTGTCCGCCGCTGCGGGCCGCCCGCTCAGCCCCGCCCGCGCAGCTCCTTGAGCCGGGCCACATCGGCCGCGTGGCCCTCTGTGCCGCCGGGTGTCTCGATCACCAGAGGCACGCCCTCGGTGGCCGGGTGGGAGAACAGCTCCCGGAACGGCTCCTCGCCGATGTGGCCCGCGCCGATGTTCTCGTGCCGGTCCTTGTGGGCTCCGGCCACGTCCTTGGAGTCATTGGCGTGGATCAGTTTCAGCCGGCCCTCGCCGACCGTCTCCACCAGCAGGTCGAGCGTCTCCTTCATGCCCGCCGGACGTGCCAGATCGTGCCCCGCGGCGAAGATGTGGCAGGTGTCGAGGCAGATGCCGAGCTTCGGATGGGCGTCCAGCGCGTCGAAGTACGGGCCGAAGTCCCAGGTCCGTGAGCAGAGCGAGAAGCCCTGGCCGGCGGTCGACTCCAGCAGCAGGAACGGGTCGTCGTCGTGTGTCAGCTCGTCGAGCAGCGGCCGCATATGGGTGCGTACCTGCGCCAGCGCCTCCTCGCGGGGGCGCCCGTTGGTCGCGGAGCCGGTGTGCACCACGACGCCCAGCGCGCCGATCTCGCGGGCGCGGCGCAGCGAATGGCGCAGCGATTCCACGGACTTCTCCACGGTCGCCGGCGTGTGTGAGCCGAAGTTGATCAGATACGGGGCGTGGACGTACGCCGGTATGGACTCGGCGGCGCACTCGGCGCGGAACAGCTCGTCCTGCGCCGGATTCCCGGCCGGGGTCGCCCAGCCGCGCGGATTGGCGACGAAGACCTGGACGGCCTCCGCGCCCATCTCGCGGGCGTAGGGGAGGCCGGCCCTGGCGAGGCCGCCGGCCACCGGAACGTGACCGCCGACAGGGTTGCGCATACGGATCTAGAGCCCCTTGGTCTTGATGGTGATGGTGCCGCCCTCGGGGGCCCGCTCGCCGCCCTCGACGGACTGGCTCGCGACGGTGTTGCTGAAGGAGAGGAACGGACGGTCGACCTCGACCTCGAAGCCCGCTTCCTCGAGCACGCTCCGGGCCTCGCTGACGTCCTTCCCGGTGACGTCCGGTACGTCGATCATCCGGGGCCCCTTGGAGACCGTCAGCTTGATGGAGTCGCCCTCGGCGGCCTCGGTGCCCTCGGCCGGCGACTGACGGGCGATGTCGCCCGCCTCCTCGGGGGAGTTCACCCGGCCGGACAGCACCTCGGCCTTCAGCCCCTGCTCGTCCAGTGCGGCGGTGGCGTCCTCGACGGAGAGCCCCGTGACGTCGGGGACGTCGACCGGGCTGCCCTTGGAGACCACGATCGCGACCGCGGAGTCCGGGTGGCGCTCGGCGCCCGCCTCGGGATCCGTACGCAGCACCTCGCCCGCCGCCACGTCCTCGCTGAACTCCTTGGTGACCATGCCGGGCACCAGGCCCGACCTCTTCAGCTCCCGCCTGGCTTCGGCCAGCCCGGTGCCCTGCACATCGGGCACCTCCACGATCTCGGGCCCGCGCGAGACGACCAGCGAAACCGAGCCGTTGCCCCGGATCCGGGCGCCCGACTTCGGGTCGCTGCTCAGCACCTTGCCGCGGTCGACGGTGTCGCTGTAGGCCCGCTTCACGCCCTTCAGCTCCAGGCCGGCGTCCGAGAGCCGCTCCTTGGCGGCCTTCTCGCTCTGGCCGAGCAGTGACGGCACATGGGTGAACTGTCCGGAGTTGATGTACCAGACGCCACCGCCGGCCACGAGCACCAGCAGTACCGCGAGGACGGCCACGAGGATCCCGCGCCGCGGTCCGCGACGCCCGCCGCTGTGGAAGGGCAGGGGCTGCTGCGGCGGCGTGGGCCTCTCCAGCCGGTTGGTGTGGTGGGCGGTTCCCTGGTCGCGCGGCAGCAGCCGGTCGGTGCGGTGGGCGTCGTCCTGGTCGCGCGGCAGCGGCCGGGGGATCACGGTCGTGTGGTCGTCGGCCTCGTCCTCCTCCTCCGCCCCGGGGGTCTCGTCGGCGATGGCCTGCGGCGGTACGGCGTCCAGCTGGGCGTCCGTGAGGCCGGAGCGGGCCCGGCGGGTCTCGGCGAGCAGCGCCACCGCGTCGAACGGACGGACCTCGGGGTTACGGGCGGTGGCGCTCGCGACCAGGTCGTCGAGCTCGACCGCGAGCCCCGGGACGACGGCCGAGGGGGCCGGGACGTCCTCGTTGAGGTGCTGGTAGATGACCTGGGCGGGGGAGTCCCCGTCGCGCGGCTTGGCGCCCGTGAGCATCTCGTACAGCACGACACCGCAGGCGTACACGTCCGCGCGGGTGTCCGCCGTCCCGTGCTCGATCTGCTCGGGCGCGAGATACGAGACGGTGCCCAGGATGGTCCCCGTGGTGTTCGTGACCGATCCCACAGCCCGGACCAGGCCGAAGTCGGCGACCTTGACCCGCCCGTCGTCGCCGATCAGCACGTTCTCCGGCTTCATGTCGCGATGCACGAAACCCGCCCGGTGCGCGGCGCCGAGCGCGGCGAGCACCGGCTCCAGGATGTCCAGCGCGGCCCGTGGCTGCAGTGCGCCGCGCTCGCTCAGCACGTCGCGCAGCGTGCACCCCGCGACGTACTCCATCGCCAGGTAGACGTACTGCCCCTGGGCTCCCTGGTCGAAGACGGCGACCACATTGGGGTGCGCGAGCAGCGCCACCGACTTGGCCTCACGGATGAAGCGCTCGACGAACGTGGCGTCGGTCGCGAGCGCCGGGTGCATCACCTTGAGGGCGAGCACCCGGTCGAGCCGGGTGTCCATGGCCCGGTAGACCGTGGCCATGCCGCCCACGGCGATGCGGGCATCGACGCGGTAGCGGCCGTCGAGCAGCTGCCCGACGAGAGGGTCCTGGAGGGTCGTATCCACCATGCGAGTCTACGAGCCGCCACGGACACCGCCGACGCTCCGGGCGAACCCGGGGCCGTACTGCAGCCGAGCCGTGACAGGGACATGCGATCCGCTGCCGCGGTGCTCCGGGCTCAGAAGGCCGGGCGCTCCGGATCCAGTGCCGCCCGCCCCGTCACCGGCGAGGACGCCTCGGCGAAGTGGCGGCGGGGGATCCGGCCCGCGCGGTGAGCGAGCCGCCCGCCCCGGACCGCATGGCGCATCGCGGCGGCCATCAGTTCGGGCTCCTGCGCCCGCGTCACCGCCGATGCCAGCATCACCGCGGCGCACCCCAGCTCCATGGCGAGCGACGCGTCCGACGCCGTCCCGGCGCCCGCGTCCAGGATCACCGGGACCCGCGCCTGCTCGACGATCAGCTGGAAGTTGTGCGGATTGCGGATGCCCAGACCCGAGCCGATGGGCGAGCCGAGCGGCATGATCGCCGCACACCCCACGTCCTCCAGCTTCCGGGCCAGCACAGGGTCGTCGTTGGTGTACGGCAGGACCGTGAAGCCGTCGTCCACCAGCGTCTCCGCGGCGTCCAGCAGCTCGACCGGGTCGGGCAGCAGGGTGCGCTCGTCGGCCACGACCTCCAGCTTGACCCAGTCCGTACCGAGCGCCTCGCGCGCAAGGCGGGCCGTGAGCACGGCCTCGCCCGCCGTGAAGCAGCCCGCGGTGTTCGGCAGGACGCGGATGGACAGGCGCTCCAGCACGGAGAGCACGGAGCCCTGCACGGTCGGGTCGAGGCGCCGCATCGCGACCGTGGTCAGCTCGGTGCCGGAGGCGGTCAGGGAGCGTTCCAGCACCTCCAGGCTGGGTGCCCCGCCCGTCCCCATGATCAGCCGGGAGCCGAAGGAGGTGTCCCCGAGGGTGAAGACGTCGTCGGACACGTCAGCCTCCCTGGACCGCGGTCAGGACCTCGACCCGGTCGCCGTCGGTGAGTGCGGCGGCGGACCATTGGCCGCGCGGCACCACGGTCTCGTTCAGGGCGGCGGCGACACCCGACGGCGCCCCGGTCAGCGTCGCGACGAGGGCGTCCAGGGTGGTGCCCGCGACGACGGAGACCGCCTCGCCGTTCACGGACACGGAGAGGGCGGGGGGCTCGGTCATGCGGGCTGCTCCTGACGTGCGGGGGCGGCCGGTGAGAACCGGCCGGGGGAGAAGGGGCGGGCCACCTCGGGCAGCTCGCCGTCGGCCAGCAACTGCGCCATGGCGTCACCGGTGACGGGAGTGAGCAGCACCCCGTTGCGGTGGTGGCCGGTGGCGAGGTGGAGGCCGGGCAGGGCGGTGCGGCCGAGCAGCGGGGCGTTGTCGGGGGAGGCGGGGCGCAGACCGGCGCGGGTCTCGGTGAGCGGCAGCTCGGTGATACCGGGCACCAGCTCGTGCGCGTCGCGCAGCAGCTCGTACACACCGCCCGCCGTGACGGTGGTGTCCCAGCCCATCTCCTCGCTGGTGGCGCCGATGACCAGCTCGCCGTTCTCGCGCGGTACGAGATAGACATGGCTGCCCCGGACCACCGCGCGCACGGTGCGGGAGAGGAAGGGGGCGTACGCGGTGGGTACGGTCAGCCGCAGCACCTGGCCCTTGACCGGTCGGACGGGCGGCAGGACGTGGTCCGGCACCCCGGCGAGCCGCCCGCTGAGGCTGCCGGCGGCGAGCACGACCTGATCGGCGGTCACCTCCCTGCCGTCGTCCAGCACGGCGCCGGTGGCCCGGTCGCGCACCACGGAGAGCCGCTCGGCCCGGTGGCGGTGGAAGACGACCCCGGCCCGCTCGCACGCGGTCAGCAGCGCGGCGGCCAGCCGGCGCGGGTCGACCTGGTGGTCGCCGTCGACCCGGAGTCCACCGCGTACGCCCGGCGCGAGCATCGGCTCCAGCCGGCGGCACTCACGGCCGGTGAGCCATTCCGACTCCAGCCCGGAACGCCGCTGCAGTTCGTGCAGTTCCCGCAGATGGGCCCGGTCGTCGGCATCCAGCGCGACGGCCAGGGTGCCGCAGGCGCGATAACCGATGTCCTGTCCGCTCGCGGCCTCCAGCTCGGCCGTGAACGACGGATAGCGCTCGGCGGAGGCGACGTTGAGACCCAGCAGCGTCTCTTCGCCGTAGTGGAGCTCGGTGACGGCGGCCAGCATTCCGGCCGCGACCTGGGCGGCTCCGCCGCCCGGTCCGGGATCGGCGACCGCGGTGGACAGGCCGCGCCGAGCCGCCCGCCAGGCGGTCACGAGGCCGATGACGCCGCCCCCGATGACGAGGACGTCCGACCCGTTCGTGCGGTGGATGCGCATGGGCGTCCAGCCCCTCCCTTCGCCGGCATGACCCGGATCAGGTTCGTACGGTCGGAGGCCGTCCAGCCTCCCTCTCAGCCCGGTACGTCCGGGCTCCCGCGAGTTTCTTACGGGGGCCACCCTAGACCCCGCCCGCCGGACCGGGGGAGGGAGCCGTCGCCGCGGCCGGGGGGCGGCGGCGGGAGCGCGGTGGGCCGGCCCTCTTCCTGACGGTTCGTCAGATGATTAAGGTGTACGGGTGAGCGAGCAGCAGCGGACAGAGCAGCCGGGGCGCCGGGTCGTCGTCGTGGGCGCGGGCATGGCGGGGGTGCAGACCGCGGTGGCCCTGCGGGAGCAGGGCTTCACCGGCACCGTCACGCTGATCGGCGCCGAACCCCATCAGCCCTACGACCGCCCCCCGCTGTCCAAGGCGGTGCTCCTCGGCAAGGCCGAGGAGTCGGCCTTCGACATCGACTTCGAGGCCCTGGACATCACACTTCGACTGGGCTGCGAAGTCACCGGCGTGCGCGCCGGGGCGCACGAACTGGACACGTCGGCGGGCCCCGTTCCCTACGACGTCCTGGTCATCGCCACCGGCGCCGAACCCGTCGTGCTGCCCGGCTCCGAGGGCGTGCCCGGCGTCCATCTGCTGCGCACCCTGGACGACGCGGCCCGGCTGCGGCCCGTCATCGAGGCACGGCACGCCGTCGTGGTGATCGGCGCGGGCTGGATCGGCGCCGAGTTCGCCACCGCGGCCCGTGAGGCGGGGTGCGCGGTCACCGTCGTCGAGGCGGCCGAACGGCCCCTCGCCGGAGCCCTGCCCGCAGAGGTCGCGGCCCCGATGGCCGCCTGGTACGCGCAGAGCGGCGCCGAACTCCTCACCGGAGCCCGGGTGGACCGCGTCGAGCCCGGCGCGGTGGTCCTGGCGGACGGCCGCACGCTCGCGGCCGACGCGGTCGTCGTCGGCATCGGGGCGCGGCCCGCCACCGGCTGGCTGGCCGGATCGGGCGTCGCGCTCGGGTCCGACGGGTCGGTCACCGCAGACGAGGCGCTGCGCACCTCGCTGCCCGATGTGTACGCCGTCGGCGACTGCGCCTCGTTCCCCTCCGCGCGCTACGGGACACGCCTGCTCATCCATCACTGGGACAACGCACTCCAGGGACCGCGCACCGCCGCCGCCCATATCGCGGGGGCGGCCGGCCCGGACGGTGCGGAGCCGCCGGCCTACGACCCCGTGCCCTACTTCTGGTCCGAGCAGTTCGGCCGGTTCGTGCAGTACGCGGGGCATCACGGCGGTGCGGACACCCTGCTGTGGCGCGGCGACCCGGACTCTCCCGCCTGGTCGGTGTGCTGGCTGCGGGGTGACGTCCTGGTCGCGGTCCTCGCCGTGGGCCGGCCGCGCGACCTGGCGCAGGGGCGCAAGCTCATCGAGTCGGGGGCGCGGATCGATCCGGAGCGGGCCGGCGACCCGTCCGTAGCGCTGAAGTCGGCGACCCGGCCGTAGCGGAATCCGGGACCGGGGCCTCTTCGGCGCGGCCCGCGAGACCCTGAAGGGCGGAGTCCGGGTATCGGCTGTCGGTCCGGGATGGCAGGCTTGTCCCGTGACCGAGATTGACGCAAAGATCGATGCTCTCGTCCCTTCCTGGCTCCACCTGCCTGACATCGCCGAATTGTTCGATGTCGAGGTGACGCGTGTGCGGCAGCTGGTCAAGGAGGGCCAGCTCATCGCCGTACGCCGTGGTGAGAACCGGGCACTCCAGGTGCCTGCTGCCTTCATCGACGGCAACAAGGTGGTCAAGGGTCTTTCGGGGACCCTGACACTCCTGAGGGACGACGGCTACTCCGACGCGGAGATGCTGGAATGGCTCTTCACTCCCGACCCGACCCTGCCGGGCACGCCCGCGCAGGCGCTGAGTGAGAATCGCGGCACGGAGGTGAAGCGCCGCGCCCAGGCGCTCGCCGTCTGACCGACAGCCTTACGGAGGACGCGGGCCGTGCACGACGCGGCCCGCGTCCACCGCCGCTCGACCGAACCGCTCATCGTATTCCCCGGGGGAACCTCATCATGTCCACGCCTCGCGAGCTGCTGTCCGACGCCCGGCTCTATCTGTGCACGGACGCCCGCAGGCGCCAGGGCGATCTGCCCGAGTTCCTCGACGCGGTGCTCGCCGCCGGCGTGGACATCGTCCAGCTGCGCGACAAGGGCATGGAGGCCGCCGAGGAGCTCGAGCACCTCGCGGTCCTCGCCGACGCCTGCAAGCGCCACGGCAAGCTCCTCGCGGTCAACGACCGGGCCGACGTCGCCCATGCCATCGCATCCGATGTGCTGCACCTGGGCCAGGGCGACCTGCCGGTCCCGGCGGCCCGCGCGGTCATCGGGCCCGACGTGGTCGTCGGCCGTTCCACACACGCAAGGTCCGAGGTCGACGCGGCCGTCGCCGAGCCCGGCGTGGACTACTTCTGCACCGGCCCCTGCTGGCCCACCCCGACCAAGCCCGGCCGGTACGCCCCCGGTCTGGACCTCGTCCGGTACGCCGCCTCGCTGGCCCCCGCGCGCCCGTGGTTCGCCATCGGCGGGATCGACGCCGGCAACCTCGACGAGGTACTGGACGCCGGAGCGCGCCGGGTCGTCGTCGTGCGCGCGGTCACCGAGGCGGCCGATCCGGGTGGAGCCGCCGCCGAGCTGGCACGAAGGATCCGGGAGCGCGCCGGCGCGTGACGCTGAGGGCCCGCAGTCCCCGGCGGCCCCGGCGCCCGGGACTGGCGTGTTTGGGACAGGAGTGTCCGAAGCGTGGACAAAGTAACGGTCAATTCGGGCAAATCGCACCGGTTCGGTTGGGTGGCCGCCCTGCCCTGGTTAACCTGCCGGTATGGCCCTTGGCACACCCTCCACCAGGACAGATCACGCGCGCACCGTGCGTGAGATGCTCGCGACCGGCAAGACCTCGTACTCGTTCGAGTTCTGGGCGCCCAAGACCGAAAAGGGCGAGCGGAACCTCTGGAACGCGCTGCGCAGGGTCGAGGCGGTCCGGCCGAGCTTCGTCTCCGTGACCTACGGAGCCGGTGGTTCCACCCGGGCCGGGACGGTGAAGGCGACCCAGGACATCGCCGCCGAATCCACCCTCACCCCGGTCGCCCACCTGACGGCGGTCAACCACTCCGTCGCCGAGCTGCGCAATATGGTCGGCCAGTACGCGGACGCCGGAATCCGGAACATCCTCGCCGTGCGCGGAGACCCGCCGGGCGACCCGATGGGCCCCTGGGTCGAGCACCCCCAGGGCGTGCGGTACGCGGCGGACCTGGTCCGGCTGATCAAGGAATCCGGCGATTTCTGCGTGGGCGTCGCGGCATTTCCCGAGCGGCATCCGCGCTCGTCCGACTGGGACACCGACATCCGGCATTTCGTGGACAAGTGCCGTGCCGGTGCGGACTATGCGATCACGCAGATGTTCTTCGCCCCCGAGGATTATCTGCGTATGCGTGACCGGGTGGTCGCTGCGGGTTGTGAAACCCCGATCATCCCCGAGGTGATGCCCCTGACGAGCGTCCGGCAATTGGAGAGATTCGCCCAGCTCAGCAACGCGACGGTGCCCGCTTCCCTGAAAGAACGCATCCTCGCCGCCAAGGACGATCCCGCCGCTGTACGCTCCATTGGCATCGACTTCGCAACGCAGTTCTGCGCGAAGCTGCTTTCCGAAGGTGTGCCCGGACTGCACTTCATCACGTTGAACAACTCGACGGCGACGCTCGAAATCTACGAGAATCTCGGACTGCACAAGCAGTCGTGACCGGCCGTACCCGCCACGATCCGGGGCGGTGGCCGTAGAAGGGGGCGGGCATGGGCTGGACGGTCCTCTACATCGCGTTCGGCATCGTTGCGCTGTGGCTGCTCGGTGAGGTGCTGCTGCAGTACAAGGCACGCCTGCGCTGGCGCCTGCTCGCCTTCACCGGTTTCGTCGGTGTGGTCATCGGTGTCCTGATGCCGTCCGTGTTCGTCATCGCCATAGGCGCGGTCGCCTTCGCGACCGGTCAGACGTACGTGACGCTTTCGTTCCGGCGCGGCTTCTCGACCGGCTGGGCCATAGGGGGGAGCCCCGGCGAGAGCCGGCGCCGCCGTGGCGGTGGCGACCGTGAGCCCCAACTCCAGGTCTCGGACGTGGAGATGGAGTACGACCGCGAGGCGCCCCAGCAGCCGGACGCCGTCCCGCGCCCCGGGCCGGCCGCCGTCTACGAGCCGGAGCCGATGCCCGACGACACAGGTCAGTACGGCATCTACACCGACCCCCGGCCGCAGCAGGAGCAGCACCAGGCGCCCCAGCAGCCCCAGGGCCAGCCGCAGTACGCCGCGTACGACCCCTACTCCGACTACTCCGCGTACCCCGGGCAGAGCCAGGACACCTATTCGGGCCAGGACACGTACTCGGGCCAGGACACGTACTCGGGCCAGGACAACTACGCGGGCGCCGGGCAGTACGACTACGGCACGGGCCAGCAGCAGTACGCCGCGTACTCCGACCCGTACATCGGCACCACCACCGGCACCCCGCAGTACGGCACGTACGACAGCTACGGGAACTACGACAGCCAGGGCGGCGGGCAGCAGTACGCCGACCCGTACGCCCAGCCCCAGCCGTACTCCCACGAGACCCCGCCGGGCGGCGTCTGGGTGCCGCAGCAGCGTGAGGGCGAGCAGTACCCGCCGATGCCGCCGGAGCAGCCCGCCCAGCCGGCCCCGTACCCGAACGGCTACGACCCGGGCTACAACGACCAGTACCGCTACTGACCGGTCCGGCGGCCGCCTTCCGGCCGCACGGGCCATCCGGTCCGGCCGCCGCGGACCTCACTGGGACCCGCGGAACCCGTCACCCTCGACGATGAGCCCCGCGACCAGCGCACCGGACATTCCCGCGTGCGCCGGACCGCCGCCCGGGTGCGACCAGCCGCCCGCCAGCAGCAGCCCCGGCAGCCGGGTGCGGTTGCCCGCGTGGAGACAGCTTCCCCCGGCACCCGCCAGCGCGGGTGCGGGAACAGCGCCGCCCTGCGCACCGGTCTCGGTCTCGGTCTGCGCGGGCGTGCGCACCTCCAGGTGGAGCACCCGCTCCCGCAGGCCCGGCACGGCCGCACCCGCGGCGTCGATCAGGGTGTCCGCGTACCGTGACCGCAGTTCCTCGTCCGTCCAGTCCACCGGGCCGTGCGGGGCGACCGTCGCCATCAGCGTCACGGCCTCGTGGTCCTCGTCGGGACGGGTCGACGGATCGTCCGGCCGCAGCACCGTCACCGTGGGATGCGCGGCGGGCCGGCCACCGAACACCGCCTCGCGCTCCGCCGCCCCGTCGGCCGGGTGCACCACCGTCCGGTGCACGGCATCCGCGGGCCGCGCGCCGCGCAGCGAGAGCAGGACCACGAACCGGCCGCTCGCTCCGCCGCCCGCCCGCGGCTGCACCGTCACATCGCCGTCCTGCCAGAGCTCCTGACCGGGCACCAGGCCCGGGTGCGGCCGGGCGCCCAGCACCACATGGGCGGCCTCCGCGACCGTCCCGTCCGCCAGCTCCACGCCCGCCGCCCGGCCGTCCTTCTCCACGACCCGGGCCACCTCGGCGCCGAAGACGAACTCCACCCTCCGGGCCAGGCACCGCTCGTACACCGCCTGCGCCAGCGCGCGCATACCGCCGACGACGTACCAGCTGCCGAACGTCTCCTCCATGTACGGCAGCAGGGCCGCACTCGCCGGGGCGGTCAGCGGATCCAGACCGTACGACAGCGCGTACCCGTCGAGGAGGGCGGCGAGCCGGGGGTCCGCCAGCTCCCAGGAACCGATCTGCGCCACCGTGGCCGCCTTCAGGGCCGGGCGCAGCAGCCGGCGGCGCACCGGCGCCGGGTAGGGATCGCGGGTCAGCACCTGCCAGTCGGGGCGCAACGGCTCCTCGAGCAGCGGCCTCCTGGACCGGTCCCAGGCATCCCCGGCCCGGTCCAGGAACGCTCCCCAGCTCCCGCCCGCACCACCGCCGAGCGCGGTGTCCAGGGCCGCGACGACCCCGGCCCGTGAGGCGTTCGGCAGGGACACGTCCGTACCGTCGGCGAAGACATGACGGCTCGCTGGATCGACCTGGGTCAGCGTGACGCACCGCTCCAGCGGCTCCTTGCCGGTCTTCACGAACAGGTCCCGGTAGACCGCGGGCAGATGGAGCAGACCGGGACCGGTGTCGAACACGAACCCGTCCCGCTCATGGCGGCCGAGCGATCCGCCATAGGTCTGCGACCGCTCGTACACCGTCACCCGGTGGCCTGCCACGGCCAGCCGTGCCGCCGCCGACATCGCGCCCATGCCGGCGCCGATCACCGCAATACGTGCCATGCCAGCGACCTTAGCGGCCGCCACCGAAGGCTCAGCCGTCAGGCCACTGCGAAGCGGCCCCGGCCAGGCGTTTCTCCTCGCGGCGCTGCGCCCTGCGGCGCAGGAACCGGCGGATCCGGGAGGCCAGGAAAATCAGTATCACCAGGCCGAGCACCAGCAGCGTCCCGGCGATGCCCGCGGCGATCCACGGATGGAATATGGCGAAGGTGACGACTCCGGCGACCCCGAGGTCCTCGGCCGTGCTCACCGCGATGTTGCTGAACGGTTCGGGGGAGGTGTTGACCGCCATCCGGGTGCCCGCCTTCACCAGATGGCTCATCAGCGCGGTGGAACCGCCGATGGCCCCGGCGGCGAGCTGCGGCAGCGAACCACTGTCGCCTGCCAGCAGCGCCGCCACGACAGCCCCGGCGAGCGGCCTGATGACCGTGTGCACCGAGTCCCAGACCGAGTCCACGTAGGGGATCTTGTCCGCCACCACCTCGCAGAGGAAGAGCACACCGGCCACGACGAGCACGTCGGTGCGCTGCAGCGAGGCGGGCACCTCGTCGGTCACGCCGGTCGCACCGAAAATGCCGAGCAGGAGGACCACCGCGTAGGCGTTGATCCCGCTCGCCCAGCCACTTGTGAACACCAGAGGGAGTACGGACACGGACGTGATCGTAACCAGATGGCGTAACGATGCGGCAGGGCCCGGATGCGCAGGTCTGAGTATCCGTACCCAGGAGGTGGGATGAGTAGGTGCGCGGATGGGCTGTGACCTGCGCGGACGGCAGAGTGGGGACCACGCGAGGGGCGCTGGTCCGGACCGCCGGCACGGGGCGGCGGTAGGGGCGGCGCTCCCTTGCGAACGGGGGTGCACGACGGAGGGCGCGGGGTCACGGGGGACACGGGGTCACGGGGGAAGGCTCTCCGGCTGCACGGAAGGCGCCGGTCAGGCGTGGCTCGGGGGGATCGGGCCGCGCCGGACCGGCGCCTTCGTGTATCCGGGAGGCGTGCGTGCCCGGATTCAGCGCCCGCTGACCCGCCCGTGCAGCAGCAGGGACAGTGCCGAGTGCACATCGTCGATGGACCGCTCCGGCTGGAACGCCTGCCAGTCCAGCGCAGCCACCAGCACCATGCCGACCAGTGCGGCCGCCGTCAGCGGGATGTCGATCTCCTCGCTGAGCTCGCCGCCCGCGACACCTTCCCTGAGTACCTCTTCGACCACGGCGACGGCCTCCTGGCGCACCACCAGCAAGGTGGCCTGCCAGGCGCGGTTGGTGCGCCACAGCTCGGCCACGTACAGCTGGGTGAAGGCCGGATAGCGGTCGATGAAGACCAGCCCGGCCCGGATCATGGCGTCCAGCGCCTCGACCCGGGTGCCGCCGCGTGCGTCGGTCTCCTGCGCCGCGGAGCTCAGCGAGGCGGTGAGCAGCCCGACGCCGTGGCGCAGCAACTCCTCGAAGAGCTCGGTCTTGCTCTTGAAGTTGTAGTAGACCGTGCCCTTGGCGACCCCGGCACGCTCGGCGATCTCGTCCACCGTGGTGGCCGAGAAGCCCTTCTCGGCGATGAGGGTCACGGCCGCCTCGTAGAGCTTCTGCCGGGTGGCCTGGCGGCGCGTGGTGCTACTGCTTTCCATGCTCCTGATTCTCACAGGTCCCGGAGCACTCACAGACTCAGCTCCGGATGCAGCCGGTCCAGGGTCCACACCTGCTTGCGGCGCGCGGAGACGGCGGTCAGCACGAGCGCCCCGGCGGTGAAGGCCACCAGCACCGCACAGCCCTGCCAGACAGGGCCGAGCCCGCCGCCGGTGATCAGCCGGCGCAGCCCCTCGACGATGTAGCTCATCGGCAGGTAGGGGTGGATCGCGTTGAAGAAGCCGGGGCTGGTCTGGACGGGGTAGGTGCCCCCGGCCGAGGTCAGCTGGAGCATCAGCACCGCGAGGACGAGGATGCGCCCCGCCGCCCCGAAGCGGGCGTTGAGCCACTGCACGATCGCCGCGAAGCAGCACGTGACCAGGGCCAGGAAGCCGATCGTCCCGGCGGCGTGGGCCATCTGCAGGCCGAGCCCCCAGTGCAGTACGGACATCAGCGCGGCCACCTGGAGCAGACCGATCGCGGCCACCGGCAGCCAGCCCGCGAGGGCGATCCGCCCGGCCGGGGCCCCGGCGGCCAGTGCGCGCCGGTTGAGCGGCTGGATCAGCATGTACGCCACCATCGCGCCGACCCAGAGGGACAGCGGGATGAAGTAGGGGGCGAAGCCGGTGCCGTAGTTGGGGGCCGTGTGCAGCGACCGGGAGGCCAGCTGTACGGGGTCGGCCATGACACCCGTACGGGCGTCGCGGTCCTTCTTGTCGTAGTCGGGGATCCTGCCCACACCGTCGGTGAGGCCCTGGGCGAGTGTGGCCGACCCGTCACCGAGCCGGATCATCCCGCTGTCCAGGTTCGTCGCGCCCTTCTTGAGCTCACCGACCCCGGTGTTCAGGTCGGCCGATCCGGACTTGGCCGTCGACAGACCGGTGTGCAGCTGGTCCGCGCCCTTGGCCACCTTGTGGGCACCGGTGTTCAGCGCGTTGATCTTCTTGACCGCGCTCTCCAGGTCCTCGTCCAGGTGCGGCGCGCGGTCCGCGAGGGCGTCGGCCTGCTTCTGCAGGGTGGTCAGCTGGGTGCGCAGCTTGCTGAGGTCCCCGTTCTGGTTCTTGACCAGGGCGTTCACGTCGTCGGCCACGGCGGCGACATCGGCGGCCGCCGTCGTGGCCCGCTTCAGGGGTGCGCACACGGTGGGGTCGGGGAGCGGCTGTTCCTCGCACCGGGTGCGGTGGACCTCGGTGAGGTCGTCGGATGCCGTGTGCGCGGCCGTGGCGGCGGTGGGCGCCGCCTTCACGAGCAGGCCGAGGTTGTCCCGCACGGTCTGCGAGGAGTCGGCGACCAGCCGGGCGGTGTCGCCGATCGACTTGCCGTTGTCCTTGAGGAACGGGCGTACGTCCCCGGCCACCCCGTTGACCTTGTCGGCGAGCAGCTGGGTGCCGGCCGCGACCTGGCGCGAACCGGTCTCCAGATCGCCCGCGCCCGTGTTCAGCTTGTCGATGCCGCCGGCCAGCCGGCTGCTGCCGGACCTGGCGTCCTTCAGCCCGTCCGCGAGGTCCTTCGACCCCTTCTTCGCCTTGCCGATCCCGCCCTTGAGATCGGTGGCACCTCTGGCGGCCTTCGCCGTCGCGTCATGGAGATCGGAGAAGTTGATGAAGATCCGGTCGAGGAAGCCCCGGGAGGCGTTGGTGGACGCGGCCGTGCGGACCTCGGAGAAGACCGTCCGGGAGATCTGCCCGACGATGTAGTTGTTCGCGTCGTTGGTACGCACCTGGAGCGCGCCGGTCTCGGGGGAGTCGCCCGAACTGGAGGCGATGCGCCTGCTGAAGTCGGACGGCATGGTCAGCGAGAGGTAGTACGTCCCGTCCTCCACGCCCGAGTCCGCCTCGGTGGCGCTCACCTCGTGCCACTCGAAGACCTTGGAGTCGAGCAGCTTGCCGGTGATCTCGTCCCCGGCCGCGATGCGCTCGCCCGCGACGGTGGCGCCCTTGTCGTCGTTGACCAGCGCGACCGGGATGCGGTCCAGGCGGCCGTACGGGTCCCAGAACGACCAGAGGTACAGGGCGCCGTACAGCAGGGGGAGCAGCAGGAGCGCGACGAGTGCGGCGCGCGGCAGCTTCCCCCGGCCGAAGCGCCTCAGCTCAAGCGTGGCCAGTCGCGGCGAACGCATCGGCCTTCCCTTCGTCGTGTGCCGGATCCGCCGGATCCGCCGGATCCGCCGGCTGCGCCGGTTCTGCGGTGCGGGTGGTCTTCGCCGCCCCGGTGGCGCCGGTGTTCCTCGTCGTCCCGGTGGCGCCGGTGCGCACGGTCACGGCGTCCTCGGGAGCCTGACTGCACACGGCCAGCACGGTCGTGCCGTCGTCGGCGAGGGAGCGCAGCAGTTCCCAGGCCTCGGTCCGCTCGGCGTCGGAGAGTCTGAGATCGGTGTCGTCCACCGCGAGCAGCCGCGGCCGGCCGATCAGCGCGAGGGCGACGGAGAGCCGCAGCGCCTCCAGCCGCTCCAGATCCCGTACGGAGGTCCGCTCGGCCTTGGGCAGGGTGGCGGGGTCGAGTCCGGCGGCCTCCAGCGCGGCGTCGATCCGTGCCCGGGCCGCACCGGCGCGTTCGCGGTGCGGACGCAGCAGGGCGCGCAGCGATCCGTCGTAGCGGCGCTGCATCAGGGCGCGTTCGCGCAGGTGCTCGGCGACGGTGAGGGCCGGGTCGAGATCGCTCACGCCGGGCACCGGGCCCAGTGCCGCGATACGGCGTACGGCGGCGGCCTTGCGCGGCAGGCGCAGCCCGCCCGTCGAGGCCTCGCCCCGCGTGGGGCGCATCCGGCCGGTGACGGCGAGCAGCAGGCAGGTGCGGCCGGAGCCGGACGGGCCCTCGATCGCGACCAGGGACCCGGGCCCGGCGCTGAACGTCACGTCCCGGAACGCCCATCCGCGCGGCCCCTTGAGGCCGAGACCGTCGGCGGTGACAGCTGCCCCGTGCGGGCTGTCCACAGACCCTCCCCTATTTCTTTGAACTGACCAGTCAGTGCAAAAAAGTAGCCCGAACTCGCGATCGAAGCAAAGTGCCAGGTCAGAGGGGTGTCGAGGGTGATTGTCAGTGGTGGTCGTCACGATGGATACAGACGGCCACGAAGCCGTTACACGAGACAGGAGGTTCTGTCATGGCCCACTCGTCCGCAGCAGCCGCTCCGCGACGCCGCGCAGACGGCCCTGCCCCCTCACCGACCGGTCCGGCGCACGATGTCCACCCCGTCGTCCGGCGCGCCACCGCGCCGCCCGCCGCTCTCGCCCTCCTCGCCCAGGCCCGCGCCGGCCTGGAGGAGGCAGCTGTCCTCGACGTGCCGAACGAGCGGTATGCCACCGCACACCTCGCCGCCCTGCGCACCGCCGCCGCGGTGCTCGCCGTCCGGGGCCGCCCCGAGACCTCCCGGCGCCGCCGGGAGAGGATCCGCAGCGCCTGGGAGGTCCTGCCCGAGCTTGCCCCCGAGCTCACCGAATGGAGTGCGCTGTTCGCCTCCGGAGCCGGCCGGCGAGCCCGCGCGGAGGCGGGGATACCGGGTGCGGCCGGCCGGCGGGATGCGGACGACCTGCTGCGGGACGCGGCGATGTTCCTGCGCCTGGTGGAGCGCCTGCTGGTCCTCCAGCCGGTGCTCCCCCAGCCCCGCGGGGAGCGGCCCGACGCGGGATGACGGTGACGGCGGCGCCAGGCAATAGGGTGGACGGGACCTATCACCTGCGCTGTTCACGCTCCGCCTCAAGGGCGGCACCGTGCCGAGGAGTCAACTGCCGTGTCGGACCAGCTGCGCCCCCGTGCCTCCCTCCGTACCGCTGTGGTCTGGGAGGTCCTCAAGGACGCCCTCGACCGCCGGGTCAAGGCGACCGGCAGGGACGCCCTGGACGTACTGGACACCGGCGGCGGCACGGGCAACTTCGCCGTGCCGGTCGCCCGGCTGGGCCACCGCGTCACCGTCGTCGACCCCAGCCCCAACGCCCTGTTCGCGCTGGAGCGCCGTGCCGCGGAGGCCGGGGTCGCCGACCGGGTCCGCGGGGTCCAGGGCGACATCCTCGGCCTGTTCGACGTGGTCGAGCGCGGTGGCTACGACGCGGTGCTCTGCCACGGGGTCCTGGAGTACGTGGACGATCCCGCCGAAGGGGTGCGGCACGCCGTCGAGGCGCTCCGCCCCTCCGGTGCCCTCAGCCTGCTCGCCGCCGGGCTCGGCGGAGCGGTCCTGGCCCGGGCGCTCGCCGGCCACTTCACCGAGGCCCGGCAGGCGCTCGGTGACCCGGCGGGCCGCTGGGGCGACGGCGACCCGATGCCCCGGCGCTACACGGCGGAGCAGCTGACCGAGCTGGTCTCGGCCGCCGATGTCGAGGTCGGCGCGGTCCATGGCGTACGCGTCTTCGCCGACCTCGTGCCTGGAGTCCTGGTGGACACCGAGCCGGGTGCGATGGAGGCCCTGCTCAAGCTGGAGGCCGCGGTCGCCGAACAGCCGGCCTTCCACGCGGTGGCGACGCAGCTGCACGTCCTGGGCACCAAGCGGGCCTGAGTCACCGGCCCGATCGGGGCGGCAGCGTGGCTGATCAGCGACGCAGCTGCAGACGGAGTACGCCCCAGCAGCCCCGATCGGAGCCTTCGCCCCGTATGATCGGGGGACACCATCCGGCATGACGGATCGGAGGTTGGGGAATCAACGCCTCAGCAGCTGAGCCGTCGTGGCGGCCCGGACTGGCTGATTGGCATTGAGGGCGGGTTTCACGGGGGCGAATCCCTGCCTATCCTGGAAGGGCCGCATACCGGCCGCCCCCCGCGGCCGACGACGAGGAGGACTCCGTGCCGCTCTCGGAGCACGAGCAGCGAATGCTCGAGCAAATGGAGCGAGCGCTGTACGCCGAAGATCCCAAGTTCGCGACAGCGCTCGAGGGAAGTGGGCTGCGTACGTACACCCGGCGACGGGTCTACCAGGCAGTTGCTGGCTTCCTGGTGGGTATCGCGCTCCTCATGGCCGGAATGGTCGCCCAGCAGATCTGGATCAGCGTGGTGGGCTTCCTCGTCATGCTGGGCTGCGCGGTGCTCGCGGTCACGGGTTGGCGCAAGGCGCCGAAGCCGGGCGAGCAACAGGCAGTCCGTACCGGAGGCGTGGGTGAGCGTCGACAGCCCAAACAGCGCCGGTCCGTGATGAACCGGATCGAACAGCGGTGGCAGCGTCGCCGCGATGAGCAGGGCCAGTAAGCGCTCGAAACACTTATGGGTGAGGGGCGGTCGCATTTCTGCGACCGCCCCTCATGCGTGCCCGCGCCGGGAGCGGGCACCCCGGACCGTGTGCCCTCCACCGCCGGGCGAGCCCGGAACGGCGCCCGCCGTCACCGGGCGGGCTGAAGGGTGCCGTCATGCACTGGGCGGGCCCCAACGGCGCCCTCTGTCGCTGAGGGCGGGCCCGGCATGCCCGACGTGGCGCTCGAGGGCAAGGGCCCGCCGGGCGGCCCGGAGGCCGGGGCCGGCGGGCGAGGGGGTCAGCCCTGCTGGCGGGACGGACGCCGTGACCAGGCCGGGCGCCGGGGCAGCCGCCACCGGCCGGCCAGTGCCGCCCGGCGTTCCGAGACCGCCCACACCACCCGTACGGCCGATCGCGGTGCCACGATCGCGCGGAACCCGGCGAACCTGCCGACGGAGGCCCGCAGACCGGCCCGCACGGTCCGCACATCCTCCGCCAGCCCCGATACCGGACGCGGCTGCGGCGCGTACAGCACCTGCTCCACCGCGCCCGCCACCTGGTGCACCGCCGCGGCCACCTCCGTGTCGAGCCGGCCCAGGCGTACCAGCCGGGCGGCGGTTTTGCGCGGGGTCCGGGACTCGTCCGGTTCGATGCCGTGGTCCCATGCCGAGTCGGTGATCTCCTGCCACGCCGCCAGCGTTCTCGCGGTCGCGTCGGCCGGGGTGCGGCCGGCCGACGCGCCCAGCCTGCGAGCCCGTACCCGGATGCGCCAGAGCATGGGCAGTACGGGGAGCAGCAGCAGGAGTACCGCCACCACGACGGCTCCGAGCACGGTGCCCGCCGGCGTTCCCGTGTCCGTCGGTGCCACGGCCCCCGGGGCCACCGTGCTGCCGCACTCGCCCAGCCTGCGGGCCTGCGCCGGGCAACTGTCCGAGGCGGACGGCGTGACCGCCACCGGAGCCGAGGCGCCGGCCTCGGGCCGGGCCGGATCCGCCGTGTCGCCGGAAGGCGCGTCCGGCAGGGTGTACGCCGGCACGGAGCCACGGGTCGGGGTCGGCTCGAAGCGGGTCCAGCCGATGCCCTCGAAGTACAGCTCGGGCCAGGCATGTGCATCGCGCAGCCCGACCGACATCGAACCGTCCGACTGCGCCGTTCCGGGCGTGAAGCCCACGGCGACCCGGGCCGGAATCCCCAGCGTCCGGGCCATCGCGGCCATCGTGAAGGAGAAGTGGACGCAGAAGCCCCGCTTGTCCTTCAGGAAGCGCGCGATCGCGGCGCCGCCGGTACCCGAATTGACCGAGGTGTCGTAGGTGAAGCCGCCGTCGGTGGAGAAGTAGTTCTGCAGCTTCACCGCCCGCTCATAGGCGTTCGAGGCACCCTTGGTCACCTCGTCGGCCGTCTCCTCGACCACCTTCGGCAGGGAATCGGGCACCCGGGTGTACTCGCGCAGCAGCGCCTGCGGGACCGCGCCCGCGCCCGCGAGCTGGGCGGCCGTCGGCTGCACCACCAGGCTTCCGACCTCGTACCGCGCACCGCCGGTCGTCTCCCCGTCGTCACCGACGAGGGTGCGGCCCTCGGGCTCGTAGCGCCAGCGCCCGCCGACCCGGACCTCGGTCGCCGGATAGGGGAGCGGCAGATAGGTCTGCTGGTAGGAGCCGGACGCGGAGATGTTCGTCCTGACCTCCGTGACGGCGACGTCCGGGGAGAGACCGGCCGGGTCCGGCAGCCGCTTGGGCACGTCCTTCAGCCGGCGGGTCGATGCCCGCCACTCGCTCCCGTTGAACTGGTCCAGGGCCAGGATGCGCAGATAGAAGTCCTGCGGGCTGGCCGAGTTGGTGCGGTACGACATCACCTCCCGGTTCTCCGGCTGGTTGAGGTTGTTCTGCAGCGAGACCAGCGGGTTCACCGCTGAGATGGTCCCGCCCCCGCTCCCCTTCCCGTTGCCGTTGCCCGTACCGGCCAGCAGCCCGCTGTCGAGCGCGGGCAGCGCCGCCGGGACGACCAGTGCGATGCCGAGCGCCAGCGCGCCGATGCGCCGCCCCGTGCGCACCGGGGCGAGCGCCCCGCGGCCGGCGGCGTCGATGCCGGAGGGCAGCCCGCTCCGGGGCCCGGCGGCCCCGGCGAAGACCCGCCCCCACTGGGAGAGCCGGTCACGTCCTTCGGCCAGCAGAAGCAGCAGATAGCCGCAGGCGGCCAGCAGGAACCACAGCCAGTCCGCACTGCCGTCGGAGAGTCCGGCGGCGACCGAGTAGAGGGCCAGCAGCGGCAGGCCGGCCGGCGCTGCGCTGCGGAACGACACCGCCAGTGCGTCCACCGCGATTCCGACCAGCAGGACACCGCCCACCAGCATCAGCCGGATGCCCGGTGTGGCCGGCGCCGGAATCGCGTAACGGCTGACGTCGTCCGCACCCGCCGTCAGCAGATCCGCGAGATGGCGCACCGACTGCGGTCCGGGCAGAAAGCCTGCCACCGCCTGTTCCCTGGCGAACACCACGGTCAGCAGGAACAGCATCACCAGGATCTGCGCGGCGGCCGTCAGCAGCCGCGGCAGTGGCACCCGGCGGCCGAGCGCCCCCACGCCGCACACGACGGCCAGCAGGAACGAGGCCTGCAGGATCCAGGTGACCGGGTCGACCAGCGGCAGCATCGAACACGCCGCCATCATCGTCGCCGCATAGGCGCACAGCGCCAGCCGACCACGACCGCTCATGAACGTCCCCTCATGACCAACCACCGGAGAAACCCGTCGTCCCGCCGCTCGCGCCGCCCACCGCGGCGGACTGCGCCTGCGAACCGTGGTGGGCGGCCTGCTGCCACAGCCGGGCGAGATCCGTGCCGGGCTGCACCGGCACCGCCGTCCACCCCGACTCGCGCAGCAGCCGCAGCCGCTGCTCCGACGCGGCCCGGGTGGCGGCCGACTCGCCGTGCACCCAGGCGGCACTGTCCAGGACGAACGCGACGGCCCCGCCGCAGCGCTGCCGCATCCGGGCCGCCACGGCCGCCTGCTCCTCGTCCAGATCGCCGAGGAAGGCGATCAGCAGCCCCTCGTTGCCCCCGCGCAGCACGTCGTACGCGCGGGAGAGGCCGCCCCCGTCGGAATGGTCGACGGCGGCGAGCGTGTCCATCATCAGTCCGGCCGAGTCCGCGGAGTCCTGGGTGGAACCGGCGAAGCCGTCTTCGCCCTCGCCCCGCGCCGCATGGCCCTCGTCGGTCAGCAACCGGACCGCGAAGCCCCGTTCCAGCATGTGCACCAGGGCGGAGGCCGCCCCGGAGACCGCCCATTCGAACGCCGAGTCCGGCCCCGTGCCCTGGTAGGCGATCCGCCGTGTGTCCAGCAGCACCGTGCACCTGGCACGCTGCGGCTGCTCCTCGCGGCGCACCATCAGCTCGCCGTAGCGCGCGGTGGAGCGCCAGTGGACGCGGCGCAGATCGTCTCCGTGCCGGTACTCGCGCGGGATCACGTCGTCGTCCCCGGCCAGCGCCAGTGACCGCTGGCGGCCCTCGCCGTACCCGGAGGCCTCGCCCGCCAGACGCACCGGCGGCAGTGGCTCGGTCCGCGGGACGACGACGAGCGTGTCGTAGGCGTTGAACGAACGCGTCAGTTCGCACATGCCGAACGGGTCGCTCAGCCGCAGTTGCAGCGGACCGAGCGGGTAGCGCCCGCGCAGGTCCGACCGCACCCGGTAGGACACCTCGCGCCGCCCGCCCGCCTCCACCCGGTCCAGGACGAACCGCGGCCGCGGCCCGAGCACGTACGGCACCCGGTCCTGCAGCATCAGCAGACCGGTGGGCAGCCGTGAGACGTTGTCCATCCGCAGGTGGACCCGGGCCTCGGAACCGGCCGGCACCCGCGACGGCGAGAGCCGCCGGGTGCCCGCGACGCGGTAGCGGGTCCGGTGGAGCACGGTCACACACACCAGGGGCAGCACGGCGAGCAGCAGCCCGACCCGCAGCAGGTTCCCCTGGCCCAGCACATAGGCGCAGACCGCCGCGGCGAGTCCGGCCGCGAGGAAGGACCGCCCGCGTGTGGTCAGCCCGCCCAGAGCGGCCCGCAGCCCGCCCCTGGCGTCGCCGTCGTCCATCGCGGTGGGCCCGGCGGCGGTCATCAGAGCCGCCGGACGCCGGGCTGCTGCCGGCCGCCGAACGCCGGGCCCGGCTGATGCTGCGGAGCCGGCGGGGCCGTGCCGCCCGCGGCCGTGGGCACCGCGGTCTGCTGAAGGATCTCCAGTACGACCTGCTCGGCGGTACGGCGGTTCAGCTGGGCCTGTGCGGTGGGCAGCAGCCGGTGGGCGAGCACCGCGACCGCCAGGGCCTGCACATCGTCGGGCAGGCAGTAGTCCCGGCCGCTCAGCGCGGCGGAGGCCTTGGCGGCGCGCAGCAGGTGCAGGGTGGCACGCGGCGACGCGCCGAGCCGGAGATCGGGATGACTGCGGGTGGCCCCGACGAGCTGCACCGCGTACCGCCGGACGGCTTCGGCGACGTGGACCGTGCGCACCGCGTCGATCAGCTTCACGATGTCGTGGGCGTGGGCCACCGGCTGCAGATCGTCGAGCGGCGAGACGCCGCCGTGCACATCGAGCATCTGGAGCTCGGCCTCCGGGCTGGGGTAGCCGATCGACACCCTGGCCATGAACCGGTCGCGCTGGGCCTCGGGCAGCGGGTACGTGCCCTCCATCTCCACCGGGTTCTGGGTGGCCACGACCATGAAGGGGTCGGGGAGCTCGTAGGTGTGCCCGTCGATGGTGACCTGGCGCTCCTCCATCGACTCCAGCAGCGCCGACTGGGTCTTGGGCGAGGCGCGGTTGATCTCGTCGCCGATCACGATCTGGGCGAAGATCGCGCCCGGTTTGAATTCGAAGTCGCGGCGCTGCTGATCGAAGATGGACACACCGGTGATGTCCGAGGGCAGCAGGTCCGGTGTGAACTGGATGCGGCGCACCGAGCAGTCGACGGACCGGGCCAGCGCCTTGGCGAGCATGGTCTTGCCGACGCCGGGGACATCCTCGATGAGCAGGTGTCCCTCCGCGAGCAGCACGGTCAGCGAAAGCCGTACGACCTCAGGCTTGCCCTCGATCACACTCTCCACCGACCTGCGCACCCGCTCCGCTGTGGTGGTCAGATCTGTGAGGCTCGCTCGATCGTCATAGGTCGTCACCCGGCCCTCCTCGGCCCTGCCCCGTGCTCACCAGGAGCACGGGATTCCCCAGTCACGGACCGGTGCCCTTGTGCGGTCCGGCCCACCCCGAAATACGGACACCGCGCCGGACGTGGTCCGACGGGGTGTCACACCCGCATTCTTGTTGCCGTTACCGCTTCGTGTCACTCGCCTGTGGATAACCGGGGCCGATATGTCGGGTTGGGAGGGAATTTCACTGCCGGAAGGTGTCTGTCCGGCGGCGTCCGGGTCAGGAAACCGGAAGGATCTCGCGCAGCAGCCCCGACGTCACGTCGAAGACGAAGCCGCGCACGTCGTCGGTGTGCAGCAGGAACGGCGAGGTGCGCACGCGCTGCATCGACTGCCGCACGTCCTGGTCCGCGTCGCTGTAGGCCTCCACCGCCCAGGCCGGCCGCTGGCCGACCTCCATCTCCAGTTCCTGGCGGAACTCCTCGGTGATCGACTCCATGCCGCAGTTCGTGTGGTGGATCAGTATGACGCTGCGCGTGCCGAGGGCCCGCTGGCTGATCGACAGCGAGCGGATCACGTCGTCGGTGACCACACCGCCCGCGTTGCGGATGGTGTGGCAGTCCCCGAGCGCCAGGCCGAGCGCCTTGTGGAGGTCGAGCCGGGCGTCCATGCAGGCGACGACGGCGACGCGCAGCACGGGCTTCGCGTCCATTCCGGGATCACTGAACTCGGACGCGTACTGACTGTTCGCCTCGACCAGGCGGTCGGTGACGGTGCCGCCGGTGCGGGCCTGGCCCGCGGCGGGAGCGGAGGGCTCGGCAGGGGAGTGCGCGGAAGTCGACATGGATAAGACGTTAGCCGCCGTCGGCGGGACCGGCGTGATGTGGAAGCGGACAAAGAACGTCAACGACGCTTGTTGTGAGGTAACCCACAAGCCTCACACTCGGTCACTCGGCCGGGTGAACAAAGTGAGGGCCGACGCGCTGTCGGGTTGATTGATCGGGAATCGATCGAATGGCAGGGTGGACTAAAGTGACGGGAAGTTACCGACACCCTGCACATTCCGATGTTTTCCCCGTGTGCGCGGCGTACGTACGGCCCGGCCCTCTCCCGCTCGCCGGTCGGCTGACGCCCCTTCCCCGGCGCCGGCGGGCCTCCCCTTCGCGAGCGGGCGGGGACCAGGCCGTACGTGCAGCGCCCCCGGGACCTGAGCCTGAGAGGGCGCATGAGCCAGACCCGACACGTCCCGGTGATGCTCCAGCGGTGCCTGGACCTGTTGGCCCCGGCTCTGGAGGCACCGGGGCAGCAGCCGCCCGTGGTCGTCGACTGCACCCTGGGGCTCGGCGGACACAGCGAGGCACTCCTCTCCTCCTTCCCCACCGCCCGGCTGATCGCGCTGGACCGGGACAAGGAGGCGCTGCGGCTCTCCGGCGAGCGGCTCGCCCCGTACGGCGACCGGGCCACGCTCGTGCACGCCGTCTACGACGAACTGCCCGAGGTGCTCGCCCGGCTCGGCATCCCCAAGGTCCAGGGGATCCTCTTCGACCTCGGCGTCTCCTCGATGCAGCTGGACGAGGCCGACCGCGGATTCGCGTACGCCCAGGACGCCCCGCTCGACATGCGCATGGACCAGACGACCGGCATCGGCGCGGCCGAGGTGCTCAACACCTACGCGCCGGGTGAGCTGGTCCGGATCCTGCGTGCCTACGGCGAGGAGAAGCAGGCCAAGCGGATCGTCTCCGCCGTCGTGCGCGAGCGCGAGAAGGAACCCTTCAGCAACAGCGCCCGGCTCGTCGAACTGATCCGTGACTCGCTGCCGCAGGCCGCCAAGCGCACCGGGGGCAACCCCGCCAAGCGCACCTTCCAGGCGCTGCGCATCGAGGTCAACGGTGAGCTCACCGTGCTGGAGCGGGCGATCCCGGCCGCGGTCCGGAGCCTCGCCGTCGGCGGACGCATCGCCGTCCTCTCGTACCACTCGCTGGAGGACCGGCTGGTCAAGCAGGTGTTCGCGGCAGGCGCCGCCAACACCGCGCCGCCCGGTCTGCCGGTCGTCCCCGAGCGCTACCAGCCCCGGCTGAAGCTGCTGACCCGCGGCGCGGAGCTGCCCACCGAGGAGGAGGTCGCCGAGAACCGGCGCGCCGCCCCCGCCCGGCTGCGCGGGGCCCAGCGGATCCGGGCGGAGGAGCGATGAGCCGTCGGCGCCCGGACACCCGCCCCGGGGCCGGGGACGGAGCGGTGCGGTGAGCAAACCGGCCGGGCAGCCGAAAGGGCGCGCAGCACGGCTCAGCCGGCTGATGCCGTCCGGGCCGAGCAACGCGGCCCGGACCCCGTTCGTCCTGCTGGTCGTCCTGCTCCTGGGCGGCGGCCTGATCACCCTGCTGCTGCTGAACTCCGCACTCAACGAAGGTTCGTTCCGGCTGAGCGAGCTGAAGAAGCGGACCACCGACCTCACCGACGACCAGCAGGCGCTCCAGCGCGACGTCGACAGCGCCTCCGAGCCCGACGCCCTGGCGCGGCGCGCCCGGGAGCTGGGCATGGTCCCCGGCGGCAGCCCCGCCTTCCTCGACCCGAACGGCACGGTCCGCGGCGTACCCTCCGTCGCCAGCGCCCCGCCGTCCACCGCACCGCCCCGGAAGACCACGTCCCCGGAGCCCCCCGCGTCGCCCGCCTCCTCGCCCCGCCCCACCCCTACGGGCTCCGCGGCCGGCACCCCCGCGCCCGGCGGATCCGCGGCCGCGACCGGAAAGCCCGCGACCTCGAAGCCCGCGGCCACGGCCGGCACCGCCCCCGTGAAGCCGAGCGGCTCCGCGAGCCCGCGTACCCCGGCAGAACAGTCCTCCACGAGCCCCGGCAGGTGATGCAGTGCCTTCCCAGGAACCACCGCGCCGCCGGGTACCCGGCCCGGCCCGCCCCCGTGGCGCCGCGGCCCGGTCCGGCCGCCCCCGGCCCGCCGCCCGCCCCGAGCCGCGCCGCCGGCCCTCCGCCGCCCCGCGCGGACGGACACCGCGCGGCCGCTCCGGCCGTCCGCTGCGCCTCGGCAGTCCGCGCCCGCGGCTGCGGCTGGTCAGCCTCGCGCTGACGCTCGTCATGATCGCGTTCGTCGTCCGGCTCCTCCAGGTCCAGGCCGTCGAGGCCAACGCGTACACGGCCAAGGCCCAGGCCAACCGCTATCTCAGTTACACCGTGGCGGCCGAACGCGGCGAGATCACCGACCGCGGCGGCATCGCGCTGGCCACCAGCGTGGACGCGTACGACATCACCGCCGACCCCAAGATGTTCACCCCGGCCGACAGCAAGGCCCCGGACGCCCCGCAGCAGGCGGCCGCCCTCCTCGCACCCATCCTGGACGCCGACGCGGCGCAACTGACGAAGAAGCTGTCGAAGCCCGGGAGCCGGTACGCGGTGCTGGCCCGCAGGCAGACCCCGCAGGTCTGGAAGCAGATCAAGGACCTCAAGTCCGTCTTCGCCGAGAAGGCCGCGAAGGACAAGGCGGCCGGCGGCCCGGGGGCCAACGTACTGGCCGGCGTCTTCCAGGAGTCGACCACCAAGCGGATCTACCCCAACGGCGGGCTCGCCGCCGGGATACTGGGATACGTCAACGCCGAGGGCAAGGGCGCGGGCGGCCTCGAATCGCAGCTCGACAAGGAGCTCGCGGGCGAGGACGGCACGATCAAGTACGCCCAGTCCGGCGGCCGCAGGGTGCCCACCGCGGGCACCAAGGAGGTCCCGGCCGTCGCGGGCTCCGACATCGAGCTGACCATCGACCGCGACATCCAGTGGGCGGCCCAGAAGGCCATCTCCGACCAGGTGAAGAAGTCCAAGGCCGACCGCGGCTACGTCGTCGTGCAGAACACCCGCACCGGCGAGGTGCTCGCCATGGCCAACGCCCCGGGCTTCGACCCCAACGACCTCTCGCAGGCCGACGCCGCCTCGCTCGGCAACGCGGCCCTCCAGGACGTCTACGAGCCCGGCTCCACCAGCAAGGTCATGTCCATGGCCGCCGTGCTGGAGGAGGGCGTGGCCACGCCCGGCACCCATGTCACCGTGCCCAACCGGCTGCACCGGGGCGACCGGCTCTTCAAGGACGACATCGACCACCCCACCTGGCACCTGACGCTCAACGGCGTACTCGCCAAGTCCAGCAACATCGGCACCATCCTGGCCACCGGACAACTGGGCAAGACCCAGGCCGAGTCCAACAAGGTGCTCTACTCCTACCTGCGCAAGTTCGGCATCGGCTCGCCGACCGGACTCCGCTACCCCGGCGAGACCCCCGGCATCCTCGCCAAGCCGCAGGACTGGTCGACCTCGCAGCAGTACACGATCCCCTTCGGCCAGGGCCTCTCGCTCAATGCCATGCAGGCCGCCTCCATCTACTCCACGATCGCCAACGGCGGGGTCCGCATCGAACCGACCCTCGTCCGCGGCACCAAGGGCGCCGACGGACGCTTCACCCCCGCCGAAGCCCCGGAGCAGTCCCGGGTGGTCAGCGAGAAGACCGCCAGGACGCTCGCGAACATGCTGGAGTCGGTGGTCGGTGACGAGGAGGGCACCGGAACGAAGGCCAAGATCCCCGGCTACCGCGTCGCGGGCAAGACCGGTACGGCCAACCGAGTCGATCCGGTACGCGGCGGCTACCACGGCTACACCGCCTCCTTCGCCGGTTTCGCCCCCGCCGACGACCCCCAGATCACCGTCTACTGCGCGATCCAGAACCCGACCAAGGGCAGCTACTTCGGCGGCCAGATCTGCGGACCCATCTACAAGCAGGTCATGGAATTCGCGCTGAAGACGCTGCAGACCGCACCGTCCGGCAGCGAGCCGGCCAGGCTGCCGGTGTCCTTCGAACCCGGCGAGTGAACTCGCGGAGACCACCAGTGACAACCATCACCCCCGATCCCGGGAACCGGAACGGCGACCCCCGCACCCCCGCCCCCTCACTTCGCGACAGGCCGGGTGCGCCCGGTACGCTCACCGCCGTGCCCCACGCCGAACAGTCCCGAACCACCCAGAAGGACGCGTCTGTGAACTACCCGGGAGCGCCCCGCCCGGATCGGCTGCGGCCGACCTCCCTCGGTGAACTGGCAGCCCGGCTGGGAGCCCGGCCACCGGTCAGCGGCGAAGTCACCGGCATCACCCACGACTCCCGGGCCGTTCGCCCCGGAGATCTGTACGCGGCCCTGCCGGGCGCCCGGCTCCACGGCGCCGACTTCACCGCCCAGGCGGCCGGCCTCGGCGCGGCCGCGATCCTCACCGACCCCGCGGGTGCCGAACGTGCCGCCGCCACCGGACTCCCGGTGCTGGTCACCGAGGACCCGCGCGGCCGGATGGGCGAACTCGCCGCCGAGATCTACGGCCACCCCGGTACCGGTCTCCTCCAAGTCGGCATCACCGGAACATCCGGCAAGACCACGACCGCCTACCTCATCGAGGGCGGCTTCCGCGGCGCCGGACGCGACACCGGTCTCATCGGCACCGTCGAGACGCGGATCGGCGACGAACGCATCAAGTCCGAGCGCACCACACCCGAAGCCACCGATCTGCAGGCCCTGTTCGCCGTCATGCGCGAACGCGGCGTGGACGCGGTGACGATGGAGGTCTCCAGCCACGCCCTGATGCTCGGCCGGGTCGACGGCTGCGTCTTCGACGTCGCCGTCTTCAACAACCTCAGCCCGGAACACATGGAGTTCCACTCCGGCATGGAGGACTACTTCCAGGCCAAGGCCCGGCTGTTCACCCCGCAGCGCAGCAGGCAGGCCGTCGTCAACTACGACGACGAGTACGGCCGCAGGCTGGTCACCGAGGCCTCCGTCCCGGTCACCACCTTCTCCGCCGAGGGCCATCCGGACGCCGACTGGCGGGCCGAGGACGTCGAGGTCGGCCAGCTCGGCTCCACCTTCACCGTCGTCGGACCCAAGGACGAGCGGGCCACCGCCAGGGCCCCGCTGCCCGGCCCGTTCAACGTCGCCAACACCCTGGCCGCGATCGTCACCCTCGCCGTCGCGGGCATCGACCCGCAGACCGCGGCCGACGGTGTCGCCGCGGTGCCCGGGGTGCCCGGCCGGCTGGAGCGGGTCGACGCCGGACAGCCGTATCTCGCACTCGTCGACTACGCGCACAAGACGGACGCCGTCGAGTCGGTGCTGCGCTCACTCCAGAAGGTCACCGAGGGCAGGCTGCACATCGTCCTCGGCTGCGGCGGCGACCGCGACACCACCAAACGCGGCCCGATGGGCGCGGCCGCGGCCCGGCTCGCCGACACCGCGGTACTGACCTCCGACAACCCCCGCTCCGAGGACCCGCTCGGCATCCTCGCCGCCATGCTCGCGGGCGCCGCCGAGGTGCCCGTGCACGAACGCGGCGACGTCCTGGTCGACGCCGACCGGGCCGCCGCCATCGCCGCGGCGGTCGGCCGCGCCGGACCCGGCGACACCGTCCTGATCGCCGGCAAGGGCCACGAGCAGGGCCAGGACATCCACGGAGTAGTACGCCCCTTCGATGACCGCGTGGTCCTCCGAGAGGCCATCGAGCGGTCCCTGGGGCACGAGAGCGCCACCCACCGTGCCCCCACCCACGAGAACAACAGTCAGGGATGACCAAGTGATCGCCCTCTCCCTCGCCGAGATCGCCGAAATCGTCGGCGGGCAGTCGTACGACATACCGGATCCGGCAGCAACCGTCAGCGGGCCAGTCGTCATCGACTCCCGGGAAGTGAAGCCGGGCAGCCTCTTCGTCGCCTTCACCGGCGAACGGGCCGACGGCCACGACTTCGCGCAGCGCGCCGCCGAGGCGGGCGCGGCAGTCGTCCTGGCCGCCCGTCCCGTCGGCGTCCCCGCGATCGTCGTCGACGACGTGGTGGCGGCGCTCGGCGCCCTCGCCCGTGCCGTCGTCGAGCGCCTCGGCGCCACCGTGGTCGCCCTCACCGGGTCCGCCGGCAAGACCTCCACCAAGGACCTCATCGCCCAGCTCCTGGAGCGCAAGGGCCCCACCGTCTATCCGGCGGGCAACCTCAACAACGAGATCGGCCTGCCGCTCACCGCACTGCGTGCCACCGGCGAGACCCAGCACCTGGTCCTCGAAATGGGCGCCCGCTACATCGGCGACATCCGCTACCTCACCGGCCTCGTCCCGCCGCGGATCGGCCTCGTCCTCAACGTCGGCACCGCCCACATCGGCGAGTTCGGCGGCCGCGAGCAGATCGCGCAGGCCAAGGGTGAGATGGTCGAGTCCCTCCCCGTGGACGGCGTCGCCGTCCTCAACGCCGACGACCCGCTCGTACGCGCCATGACCTCCCGGACCAAGGCCCGGGTCCTGCTCTTCGGTGAAGCCGCGGATGCGGACGTACGGGGTGAGAACGTCCGGCTCACCGAGGACGGCCGCCCCGCGTTCAGGCTCCACACACCCACCGGGTGCAGCGATGTGACCATGCGCCTGTACGGTGAGCACCACGTGTCGAACGCGCTCGCCGCGGCCGCCGTCGCCCATGAGTTGGGCCTGTCCGCAGACGAGATCGCCGTGGCGCTCTCCGAGGCGGGCACCCTCTCCCGCTGGCGCATGGAGGTCACCGAGCGTCCGGACGGCGTGACGTTCGTCAATGACGCCTACAACGCCAACCCCGAATCCATGAGAGCCGCGCTGCGCGCGCTGGCCGCCATGGGGAGGGGACGGCGTACCTGGGCGGTGCTCGGCCCCATGGCCGAGCTCGGCGACGCCTCGCTCGCCGAGCACGACGCGGTCGGACGGCTCGCCGTCCGGCTCAACGTCAGCAAGCTCGTCGCGGTCGGGGGCAGAGAAGCCTCCTGGCTGCAACTGGGCGCATACAACGAGGGTTCGTGGGGTGAGGAGTCGGTGCATGTGTCCGACGCACAGGCTGCCGTCGACCTGTTGCGCAGTGAACTGCGCCCGGGAGACGTCGTGCTGGTGAAGGCGTCCCGGTCAGCCGGCCTGGAGCAGGTCGCCGTGGCACTGCTGGAGAACGCGACCGAGGGCGAGGTCGCCGGCCGATGAGGCAGATCCTCTTCGCGGGGGCCATCGGGCTCTTCCTGACCCTGGTCGGTACCCCGCTCCTGATCAAGCTGCTGGCCCGCAAGGGATACGGGCAGTTCATCCGGGACGACGGCCCGCGCAGTCATGGATCGAAGAAGGGCACGCCCACCATGGGCGGCATCGCCTTCATCCTGGCGACGATCATCGCGTACGTCCTGGCGAAGGTGATCACCGGCGAGGACATGCGCTTCTCCGGCGTACTGGTCCTCTTCCTGATGGCCGGCATGGGACTCGTCGGCTTCCTCGACGACTACATCAAGATCGTCAAGCAGCGCTCGCTGGGCCTGCGCGCCAAGGCGAAGATGGCCGGCCAGCTGATCGTCGGCGTCGCCTTCGCGGTGCTCTCGCTCCAGTTCGCCGACGCCCGCGGCAACACCCCCGCCTCCACCAGGCTCTCGTTCGTCGAGGACTTCGGCTGGTCGATCGGCCCGGTGCTGTTCGTGCTCTGGGCGCTCTTCATGATTCTGGCCATGTCCAACGGTGTGAACCTGACGGACGGTCTGGACGGCCTCGCCACCGGTGCGTCGGTGATGGTCTTCGGCGCGTACACGTTCATCGGGCTCTGGCAGTTCCAGGAGTCCTGTGCCAACGCGGCCACCCTCACCAACCCGAGCGCCTGCTTCGAAGTGCGAGATCCGCTCGACCTCGCGGTCGTGGCCTCCGCGCTGATGGGCTCCTGCTTCGGCTTCCTGTGGTGGAACACCTCGCCCGCCAAGATCTTCATGGGCGACACCGGTTCGCTCGCCCTCGGCGGCGCCCTCGCCGGTCTGGCGATCTGCTCCCGTACGGAGTTCCTGATGGCGGTGCTCGGCGGCCTCTTCGTGATGATCACGATGTCCGTCGTCATCCAGGTCGGCTCGTTCAAGATGACCGGCAAGCGGGTCTTCCGGATGGCACCGCTCCAGCACCACTTCGAACTCAAGGGGTGGTCCGAAGTCCTTGTCGTGGTCCGCTTCTGGATCATCCAGGGCATGTGCGTGATCGTCGGCCTCGGCCTCTTCTACGCAGGATGGGCAGCCAAGAAGTGAGCAACGTGGACTGGCAGGGCAAGCACGTCACGGTCGCCGGACTCGGAGTCTCCGGGATCCCGGCGGCCCGGGTCCTGCACGGCCTCGGCGCCGTCGTCACCGTGGTCAACGACGGTGACGACGAGCGCTCCCGCGGTCAGGCCGCGGAGCTGGAGGCGCACGGCATCACCGTGCGCCTCGGCGACGGGGCCACCCTGCCCGCGTCCACCGAGCTCATCGTCACCACCCCGGGCTGGAAGCCCGACAAGCCGCTCTTCGCCGCAGCCGCCGAGGCGGGCGTCCCCGTCTGGGGCGACGTCGAACTCGCCTGGCGGCTGCGCGGACCCGGCGCCGCGCCCTGGCTCGCGGTCACCGGCACCAACGGCAAGACCACGACCGTACGGATGCTCGCCTCGATCCTCGAGGCGGCCGGGCTGCGCACCGCCGCCGTCGGCAACATCGGGGTCTCACTGCTGGACGCGGTCCTCGGCGAGGAGACGTACGACGTCCTGGCCGTCGAGCTCTCCAGCTACCAGCTGCACTGGTCGCCCTCGCTGCGCGCCCACTCCGCGGCCGTTCTCAACCTGGCCCCCGACCACCTCGACTGGCACGGCTCCATGGCGGCGTACGCCGCCGACAAGGGCCGGATCTACGAGGGCAACACCGTCGCCTGCGTCTACAACGTGGCGGACCGCGCGACCGAGGACCTGGTGCGTGAGGCGGACGTCGAGGAGGGCTGCCGGGCGATCGGCTTCACCCTCGGTCCCCCCGGCCCCTCCCAGCTCGGAGTCGTCGACGGCATCCTCGTCGACCGCGCCTTCGTGACGAACCGGCAGAAGCAGGCCCAGGAGCTCGCCGAGGTCGCGGACGTCAATCCGCCGGCCCCGCACAACATCGCCAACGCGCTGGCCGCGGCGGCACTGGCCCGCGCCTTCGGCGTGAAGCCGGCCGCGGTGCGCGACGGGCTGCGGGCCTTCCGCCCGGACCCGCACCGCATCGAGCACGTCGCGGACGTCGCCGGGGTCGCCTACATCGACGACTCCAAGGCCACCAACACGCACGCCGCCGAGGCCTCCCTGGCGGCCTACGACCCGATCGTCTGGATCGCCGGCGGCCTGGCCAAGGGCGCCACGTTCGACGAGCTGGTGACCGGGTGTGCGAAGCGCCTGCGGGGCGTCGTACTGATGGGCGCGGACCGGGCCCTGATCCGCGAAGCCCTCGCGCGACACGCGCCCGAGGTCCCGGTGGTCGACCTCGACCGGACCGACACTGGGGCGATGTCCGAGGCGGTCCGCGAGGCGGCACGGCTCGCCCGGCCGGGAGACACCGTACTGATGGCCCCGGCCTGCGCCTCGATGGACATGTTCGTCAATTACAACAAGCGGGGCGAGGCCTTCGCGGACGCCGTCCGCGCACGCGCCGCCGAGAGCGCCTGACGGGCCCGGCCTCCGCGCCGTACCGTCCCGGAGCACCGGGTACGTACGGCTGTGCCGGGGCCCCGGGCCCCGGCACCGGAGCCCCGGGCACGAGCAGTGGAGGGGACAGGGACCATGCCTGCCGAAGAGAGCCCTGCCGCACGCGGCAGGGACCGCTCGTGGGCGACCTCGGCGATCAGCCGGTCGCTCCATCCGCCCCTCCTCGTGGCCGGGGGCGCACCCGTACCGGACGGCGTCGCCCTGCGTGTCCGGCCGGCCGCCGGCTCCCGGCGCCCCCCGGCAGCACGCTCCCGGACCGCCGGCAGCCCCCGCAGCCCGCGCGGCGGAGGTGCCCGGCGGCTCTACGAGCAGGCACGCCGGGCCTGGGACCGCCCGCTGACGGCGTACTACCTGATCCTGGGTGCCGGGCTCCTCATCACCGTGCTCGGCCTGGTGATGGTCTACTCCGCCTCGATGATCAAGGCTCTGGAGCTCGGCAAGCCGGGCACGTACTTCTTCCGCAAGCAGTTCCTCGCCGCCGTCATCGGGGCCGGGCTGATGGCGATCGCGGCCCGGATGCCGGTCAAACTGCACCGGGCGCTGTCCTACCCGCTGCTGATGGGCACCGTCTTCCTGATGGTGCTGGTCCAGGTGCCGGGGATAGGGATGTCGGTCAACGGCAACCGCAACTGGCTCTACCTGGGCGGCCCCTTCCAGCTCCAGCCCAGTGAGTTCGGCAAGCTCGCCCTCGTCCTGTGGGGGGCCGACCTGCTCGCCCGCAAACAGGACAAGCGGCTGCTGGCCCAGTGGAAGCACATGCTCGTGCCGCTCGTCCCGGTCGCCTTCATGCTGCTCGGGCTGATCATGCTCGGCGGTGACATGGGCACTGCGATCATTCTCACGGCGATCCTGTTCGGACTGCTCTGGCTGGCCGGGGCTCCCACCCGGCTGTTCGCCGGAGTCCTCGCATGCGCCGGTCTGATCGCCTTCCTGCTGATCAAGACCAGTCCGAACCGGATGTCCAGGCTCGACTGCATGGGCGCCAGCGAACCCGGACCAGGAGGCTCGTGCTGGCAGGCCGTGCACGGCATCTATGCTCTGGCATCCGGCGGCTGGTTCGGATCCGGGCTGGGTGCAAGTGTGGAAAAATGGGGCCAACTACCCGAACCTCACACCGACTTCATCTTCGCCATCACCGGGGAGGAACTGGGGTTGGCGGGGACGCTGTCGGTACTCGCCCTCTTCGCGGCTCTAGGCTATGCGGGTATCCGCGTGGCCGGACGCACGGAGGACCCCTTCGTGAGGTACGCAGCGGGAGGTGTGACCACCTGGATCACGGCTCAGGCCGTGATCAACATCGGTGCGGTGCTCGGCCTGCTGCCGATCGCCGGTGTCCCGCTCCCGCTGTTCTCCTACGGGGGGTCGGCCCTGCTGCCGACCATGTTCGCTGTCGGGCTGCTGATCGCGTTCGCGCGAGCGGATCCCGCAGCGAAGGCGGCCCTGGCCATGCGGAGGCCCGGGGTGAGATGGAAGACGATGAGACGGCGCGTCAAGAAGCGTCCGTCCGGAGAGCGGTGAATTTCGGTGCATGTCGTACTCGCCGGTGGGGGGACCGCCGGCCACATCGAGCCCGCGCTCGCCCTCGCGGACGCCCTGCGCAGGCAGGACCCGAGCGTGGGAATCACCGCTCTCGGCACGGAGCGCGGACTCGAGACCAGGCTCGTACCCGAGCGGGGGTACGAACTCGCCCTGATCCCTGCCGTACCGCTGCCGCGCAAGCCCACCCCTGAACTCATCACCGTCCCGGGAAGGCTGCGAGGCACCATCAAGGCGGCCGAGCAGATCCTGGAACGCACCAAGGCCGACTGCGTGGTCGGCTTCGGCGGCTATGTGGCGCTGCCCGGTTACCTCGCCGCCAAGCGCGCCGGAGTGCCGATCGTGGTGCACGAGGCCAACGCCCGGCCGGGCCTGGCCAACAAGATCGGTTCGCGGTACGCGCACGGGGTCGCCGTCTCCACCCCCGACAGCAAGCTGCGCGGTGCCCGCTACATCGGCATCCCGCTGCGCCGCACCATCGCCACCCTGGACCGGGCCCGGGTCCGTCCGGAGGCGCGTGCGGCCTTCGGCCTCGACCCCAACCTGCCGACGCTGCTGGTCTCCGGCGGTTCGCAGGGCGCCCGCCACCTCAACGAGGTCGTCCAGCGGGTCGCCCCGCTGCTGCAGCGCTCCGGCATCCAGATCCTGCACGTGGTCGGCCCGAAGAACGAAATGCCGCGCGTCGACAACATGCCCGGGATGCCGCCCTATATCCCGGTACCGTACGTGGACCGGATGGATCTCGCGTACGCCGCGGCCGACATGATGCTCTGCCGCGCGGGTGCGATGACCGTCGCCGAACTCTCCGCCGTGGGGCTGCCCGCCGCCTACGTCCCGTTGCCGATCGGCAACGGCGAACAGCGGCTCAACGCCCAGCCGGTGGTCAACGCCGGCGGCGGCCTGCTGGTGGACGACGCGGCGCTCACCCCCGAGTGGGTGCAGGGCAACGTCCTTCCGGTGCTGTCGGATCCGCACCGGCTGTACGAAATGTCCCGCGCCGCTGCCGAGTTCGGCCGCCGGGACGCCGACGATCTGCTGGTCGGCATGGTGTACGAGGCGATTGCCGCACGCAGAGGCGCGTGAGGCGGACGGGTCCGGGGGCGGCGCCCCCGGACCCGGCGTAAGGAGCGAGCGTGGCCGGACCGACGACCGCCCAGCGCGGGGCAGGGCAGCAGGAGGGCACCGCGGACCGCCCGCCGCGCCCGGGTACCGAAGGGCGCCGGATGTCCCGGCGCACCCTGCTGATCGTGATCGCCGCCGCCGTGCTGCTGCTCGGCTCCGGCGCCGTCTGGGCGCTCTACGGCTCGTCCTGGCTCCGCACCGAACAGGTCCGGATCACCGGTGTCGACGTGCTGACCCCGGCCGAGGTGGAGACCGCGGCGGCGGTGCCGATGGGCGCCCCGCTCGTATCCGTGGACACCGATGCCATCGCGGACAGATTGCGCCAGAAGTTGCCTCGTATCGACTCGGTGGATGTCGTACGGTCATGGCCGCATGGCATCGGACTTAAAGTGACCGAACGAAAGCCGGTCCTGTTGGTGAAGAAGGGCGCGGAGTTCATCGAAGTGGACGCCAAGGGTGTCCGCTTCGCCACGGTGGACAAGGCGCCCGCGCACGTGCCGCTGCTGGAGCTGACCACTGACCGGTCGGCGAGCCTGCGTCGTTTCGGCAGTGACCGGCTGGTGCGTGAGGCGGTCCGGGTCGCGGGTGATCTCCCGGGCGTCATCGCCAGGGACACCCGGGTCGTGCGGGTCACCTCGTACGATTCGGTCTCCCTGGAACTCACCCGGGACCGTGAGGTGATCTGGGGAAGTGGTGAAGAAGGCGCGGTGAAGGCGAAAGTCCTCACCGCTCTCATGAAAGCTGCCCCCAAAGCGGGACACTTCGACGTGAGTGCACCCACCGCTCCTGCGGTGTCGGGTAGTTGACGCACATTTGGCCTGGCCAGCACCCTGGTTGGTCAGCGCTACGGGTGATCACATAGGGTGAAAAGAAAAACGGGAGGTTCGGCGTGTTCGTTGAACGTGCGCCACTTGTCGACTTAGTGTCCTGTTCGGAAGAGTCCATGAAGCAGACACACTGGTAACCCTAAACTTCAACGTTAGGGTTCGGGTCGGCGTCCGGACCGTCCCAATCGGCATCCGTCGTCGCGGCGGGACTACCGCCAAGCGACGACACGTAACTCGAGGCGAGAGGCCTTCGACGTGGCAGCACCGCAGAACTACCTCGCAGTCATCAAGGTCATCGGTGTCGGCGGCGGTGGTGTCAATGCCATCAACCGAATGATCGAGGTCGGTCTCAAGGGCGTCGAGTTCATCGCGATCAACACTGATGCGCAAGCCCTGTTGATGAGCGACGCCGACGTCAAGCTCGACGTCGGCCGTGAACTCACCCGCGGCCTCGGCGCCGGGGCGAACCCGGCCGTCGGTCGCAAGGCGGCAGAGGACCACCGTGAAGAGATCGAGGAGGTCCTCAAGGGGGCCGACATGGTCTTCGTCACCGCAGGCGAAGGTGGTGGCACCGGAACCGGTGGCGCACCCGTCGTCGCCAACATCGCACGCTCGCTGGGCGCCCTGACGATCGGTGTGGTCACCCGCCCGTTCACCTTCGAGGGCAGGCGTCGCGCGAACCAGGCGGAGGACGGCATCGCCGAACTCCGCGAAGAGGTCGACACCCTCATCGTCATTCCCAACGACCGACTGCTGTCCATCTCGGACCGCCAGGTCAGCGTGCTCGACGCGTTCAAGTCGGCGGACCAGGTCCTGCTCTCGGGCGTCCAGGGCATCACCGACCTGATCACCACCCCGGGTCTGATCAACCTCGACTTCGCCGACGTCAAGTCGGTCATGTCCGAGGCCGGATCGGCGCTCATGGGCATCGGCTCGGCCCGCGGCGACGACCGCGCGGTGGCCGCTGCGGAGATGGCGATCTCCTCACCGCTCCTGGAGGCGTCCATCGACGGCGCCCGAGGTGTCCTGCTCTCCATCTCCGGCGGCAGCGACCTCGGTCTCTTCGAGATCAACGAGGCCGCCCAGCTGGTGAGCGAGGCGGCGCACCCCGAGGCCAACATCATCTTCGGCGCGGTCATCGACGACGCCCTGGGTGACGAGGTACGGGTCACCGTGATCGCTGCGGGGTTCGACGGCGGACAGCCGCCGGCCCGCCGGGAGAACGTCCTGGGTGCCAACTCCGCCAAGCGCGAGGAGCCGGCCCCGCCGGTCCGGGCCGCCGAGCCCGTGCGTCAGTCGGGCGGACTGGGCTCCGTGCCGCTGCGCGAGGAGCCCCCGGTCCAGGCCGAGCCGGTTCAGGCGGTCCATGAGAGCCACCTGCCGCCGGTGTCCCCGCCGCACGTCCCGCCGGCCCGTCCCTACCAGGACTCCCAGGCCGAAGAGCTGGATGTCCCGGACTTCTTGAAGTGATAGATCCGCATCACGCAGTGAGCTCAACGGCTTCTGTTTCTTCGCAGGGCGGCGCCCACTTCTCCTTCACCGACAGGTGGGGCGGAGTGAGCGCCGCTCCGTATGCGGAGCTCAACCTCGGCGGCGCGGTCGGTGACGACCCCGCCGCCGTTCTCGCCAACCGGGAACGTGCCGCGCACGACCGCGGACTCGATCCGGCGCAGGTCGTCTGGATGAACCAGGTGCACGGGCGGGACGTCGCCGTGGTCGACGGTCCCTGGGGCGACATCCCTGAGATTCCCGCCGTGGACGCGGTGGTGACCGCGCGGCGCGGGCTCGCGCTCGCCGTACTCACCGCCGACTGCACCCCCGTGCTGCTCGCCGATCCGGTCGCCGGAATCGTCGCCGCGGCGCATGCGGGCCGGCCGGGGCTGGTGGCCGGAGTCGTGCCGGCCGCGGTCGCGGCCATGGTCGAGCTCGGCGCGGACACCTCCCGGATCACCGCCCGCACCGGGCCGGCCGTCTGCGGGCGGTGCTACGAGGTTCCGGCCGCGATGCGGGACGAGGTCGCGAACAGCGTCCCCGGCTCGTGGTCCGAGACCAGCTGGGGAACACCGGCGGTGGACGTCACCGCCGGAGTCCACGCCCAGTTGCAGGCCCTCGGGGTCACGGACCGGCACATGTCGCCCTTCTGCACCCTTGAATCGGGCGACCACTTCTCGTACCGACGCGACCGCACCACCGGGCGGCTCGCCGGATATGTCTGGTTGGACTGATAGGGCATGACGGACCGTAAGGAACAACTCGCCGCAAATCTGGCACAAGTGGAGGAACGCATTGCTTCCGCCTGTGCCGCCGCCGGTCGCAAGCGGGAGGAGGTGACCCTCATCGTGGTCACCAAGACCTACCCCGCGAGCGATGTGCGGATCCTGAGTGAACTCGGTGTCCGCCATGTCGCGGAGAATCGTGACCAGGATGCGGCCCCCAAGGCCACTGCATGTGCGGATCTATCCCTCACCTGGCACTTTGTCGGCCAATTGCAGACGAACAAGGTTCGTTCTGTGGCGAGTTATGCCGATATCGTGCAGTCGGTGGACCGTACGAAGCTGGTGACCGCCCTTTCGGCGGCGGCCGGCCGCGGTGGTCGTGAGCTGGGGTGTCTCATTCAGGTCGCACTCGACGCGGAGAGCGGCGAGCGGGGGGAGCGCGGCGGTGTCGCACCCGACGGGATCGAGGAGTTGGCCGACGCGATCGCGGCCGCGCCCGGACTGCGGCTGAACGGCCTGATGACCGTGGCCCCGCTGGCCGGACCGTTCGCGGGGCGGCAACGGGCGGCGTTCGACCGGCTGATGGAATTCTCATCCCGGCTGCGCGGGAACCATCCGGCTGCGAACATGGTCTCTGCAGGGATGAGTGCGGACCTCGAGGACGCGGTTACGGCCGGAGCGACACATGTGCGCGTCGGTACTGCGGTACTCGGAGTCCGACCCGGGCTCGGGTAACGTCGCCAAGCAAGTCGGACCACAGCAGAAAATATGGTCATTACCGCCCATGGCGGGCAGGCCACAGTGGATCGCGGGCACTTGGCGACAGATGCCGATCCACCACAGAGCGGAGGACTCAGAGCATGGCCGGCGCGATGCGCAAGATGGCGGTCTACCTCGGCCTCGTGGAGGACGATGGGTACGACGGTCCGGGGTTCGACCCCGACGACGAATTCGAACCCGAGCCGGAGCCCGAGCGCGACCGGCGCCGGCATCAGCCCGCGCATCAGGTGGAGCGGGACGAACCGGTGCGAGTGGTACAGCCGCCGGCGCAGCGGGAGCCGGTGCAGATCCCGGCGGAGCGAGAGCGACCCGCCCGGATCGCCCCCGTGGCATCCATCACACCTGAACGCCCGAACATGGAGAAGAACGCACCGGTGATCATGCCCAAGGTCGTGTCCGAGCGGGAGCCCTACCGGATCACCACGTTGCACCCCAGGACCTACAACGAGGCCCGTACCATCGGGGAACACTTCCGTGAGGGCACTCCGGTGATCATGAATCTCACGGAGATGGACGATACGGACGCAAAGCGACTTGTCGACTTTGCCGCGGGACTCGTCTTCGGTCTCCATGGCAGCATTGAGCGAGTGACGCAGAAGGTGTTCCTGTTGTCGCCTGCTAACGTCGATGTCACGGCGGAGGACAAGGCCCGCATCGCAGAGGGCGGATTCTTCAACCAGAGCTGAGAACACGACACCGGGAACAACCCGGCCGCGAGGCCGGAGCTACGAGAGCCAGGGGAGAGGGAAGCGCGAGGATGGGCGTCGCACAAAGTGTTGTCTACATCGCGTTGATGTGTTTCCTCATCGTGCTGATCTTCCGGCTTGTCATGGACTACGTCTTCCAGTTCGCACGTTCATGGCAGCCGGGCAAGCCGATGGTGGTCCTTCTCGAGGCCACTTACACGGTCACCGATCCACCGCTCAAGCTCCTGCGGCGGTTCATTCCGCCGCTGCGTCTCGGGGGCGTGGCACTCGACCTGTCCTTCTTCGTTCTGATGATCATCGTTTCCATCCTGATCAGCATCGTGATCAGGTTGTGAGCGATACGGTCTTGCCGACTGCCGACGACTACGTAGAGGTGAAGAAGAGATGCCGCTGACCCCCGAGGACGTGCGGAACAAGCAGTTCACGACGGTCCGCCTCCGAGAAGGCTATGACGAGGACGAGGTTGATGCCTTCCTCGACGAGGTCGAATCGGAGCTGACCCGCCTGCTCCGTGAGAACGAGGACCTGCGCGCCAAGCTGGCCGCCGCCACGCGTGCCGCCGCGCAGAACCAGCAGCAGCAAGGTATGCGCAAGCCGGAGCCGCAGGACCGGCCCGGCGCACCCGTGCCCGCCGCCATATCTGGTCCGCCGGTCCAGCAGCAGCCCCCGCAGATGGGTCCGCCCCAGCTGCCCGGTGGTGCTCCGCAGCTGCCCGCCGGTCCCAGTGGCCACGGTCCCCAGGGTCCGCACGGCCCCGGTCCGCAGGGCCCGCACGGCCCCGGCCCGATGCAGGGCGGTCCCATGGGTGGCCCCATGGGCGGTGCCATGGGCGGTGCCATGGGTGGCCCCATGGGCGGCCACAACCCGCAGCAGCAGCAGATGCAGCAGATGCAGCAGCCGCCGCAGATGCAGCAGCAGGGCCCCGGTGGCGACAGCGCCGCGCGTGTCCTGTCCCTGGCGCAGCAGACCGCCGACCAGGCGATCGCGGAGGCCCGTTCCGAGGCCAACAAGATCGTCGGCGAGGCGCGCAGCCGCGCCGAGGGCCTGGAGCGCGACGCACGTGCCAAGGCGGACGCCCTGGAGCGGGACGCGCAGGAGAAGCACCGCGTGGCGATGGGCTCCCTGGAGTCGGCCCGCGCGACGCTTGAGCGCAAGGTCGAGGACCTGCGTGGCTTCGAGCGCGAGTACCGGACCCGTCTGAAGTCCTACCTGGAGAGCCAGCTGCGTCAGCTGGAGACCCAGGCCGACGACTCGCTGGCTCCGCCGCGGACGCCGGCTGCCGCTTCGCTGCCGCCGTCGCCCTCGCTGGCTCCGGCCGGTGCCGGTGCCATGGGTCACACCATGGGCGGCAACCACGGCGGTCACGGCAACCAGCAGATGGGCGGCAACCCGTCCATGGGCGGAGGCCCGTCCTACGGCGGCCAGCAGCAGATGTCGCCGGCTATGACGCAGCCGATGGCGCCGGTGCGGCCGCAGGCGCCGCAGCCGATGCAGCAGGCGCCGTCGCCGATGCGTGGGTTCCTGATCGACGAGGACGACAACTGAGCGGTTCGCGCTCGCTGAGCGCGTAGCCGTCGGCAGGCAAAGGGCCGGGCCCCGGGGTTTCCCCGGGGCCCGGCCCTTTGCCGTGGGCGGGTGCGGCCGGGGCTGCTGCGCGGGGCTTGTCCCCTGCCCGCCCCTTCCCGTAACCGGGGCTCCACCCCGCACCCCGCGCCTCAAACGCCGGCGGGGCTGGATTCTCCCGCCCGGCCAGGCATCTTCGAGCTCCTCCGGCGATTGAGCAGCGGGGGTTCGGGGGCAGCGCCCCCGGATACGGGAAGGGCCCGGCCGGAACGTGTCCGGCCGGGCCCTTCATGTGCTGCGGGCTACTGCTCCGTCTTGCGGAGGCGGAACGTCAGGGCCAGGCCCTCGTCCTCGAACGGGGCGCCGTAGGTGTCGTCCGCCTCGCCCTCGGCGTAGTCCAGGGCCAGGACCTCGTCCGCGATCAGGGACGTGTGCTCGGTCAGGGCCTCGGCGGTCGCCGGTGACGTGGACGTCCAGCGGACGGCGATGCGGTCCGCGACGTCCAGGCCGCTGTTCTTGCGGGCCTCCTGGATGAGGCGGATCGCGTCACGGGCCAGGCCCGCACGCCGCAGCTCCGGTGTGATCTCCAGGTCCAGGGCGACCGTGGCGCCTGAGTCGGAGGCGACCGACCAGCCCTCGCGCGGGGTCTCCGTGATGATGACCTCGTCGGGGGCCAGGGTGACCTGCTCCCCGTCGACCTCGACCGAAGCGGTCCCTTCGCGCAGGGCCAGCGAGAGCGCGGCCGCGTCGGCGTTCGCGACGGCCTTCGCCACCGCCTGGACGCCCTTGCCGAACCGCTTGCCCAGGGCCCGGAAGTTCGCCTTCGCCGTCGTGTCGACCAGCGAGCCGCCTCCCGTGGACAGGGAGGCCAGCGAGGAGACGTTCAGCTCCTCCGTGATCTGGGCGTGCAGCTCGGGGGAGAGGCTCTCGAAGCCCGAGGCCGCGACCAGGGCGCGGGACAGCGGCTGACGGGTCTTGACGCCCGACTCGGCACGCGTGGCACGCCCCAGCTCGACCAGACGGCGGACCAGCGCCATCTGCGTGGAGAGGGCGGGGTCGATCGCCGACAGGTCGGCCTGCGGCCAGGTGGAGAGGTGGACCGACTCCGGGGCGCCCGGGGTGACCGGCGCGACGAGGTCCTGCCAGACCCGCTCGGTGATGAACGGCGTCAGCGGGGCCATCAGCCGGGTGACCGTCTCGACGACCTCGTGCAGGGTGCGCAGTGCCGCCTTGTCGCCCTGCCAGAAGCGGCGGCGGGAGCGGCGCACGTACCAGTTGGACAGGTCGTCGACGAACGAGGACAGCAGCTTGCCGGCCCGCTGGGTGTCGTAACCCTCCAGCGCCTGTGTGACCTGGTCCACCAGAGCGTTCAGCTCACTGAGCAGCCAGCGGTCCAGGACCGTGCGGTCGGCCGGTGCCGGGTCCGCGGCCGAGGGCGCCCAGTCCGACGTACGCGCGTACAGGGCCTGGAAGGCGACCGTGTTCCAGTAGGTGAGGAGCGTCTTGCGGACGACCTCCTGGATGGTGCCGTGGCCGACGCGCCGCGCCGCCCACGGGGAGCCGCCCGCCGCCATGAACCAGCGGACCGCGTCGGCGCCGTGCTGGTCCATGAGCGGGATCGGCTCAAGGGTGTTGCCCAGGTGCTTGGACATCTTCCGGCCGTCCTCGGCGAGGATGTGGCCCAGGCAGACCACGTTCTCGTAGGAGGACTTGTCGAAGACCAGCGTGCCGATCGCCATCAGCGTGTAGAACCACCCGCGCGTCTGGTCGATGGCCTCCGAGATGAACTGCGCCGGGTAGCGGCTCTCGAAGATCTCCTTGTTCTTGTGCGGGTAGCCCCACTGCGCGAACGGCATCGAACCCGAGTCGTACCAGGCGTCGATGACCTCGGGGACGCGGTACGCCTCCAACTGGCAGCTCTCGTGCGAGCAGGTGAACGTGATCTCGTCGATGAACGGCCGGTGCGGGTCCAGGGCGGAGAGGTCGGTGCCGGTCAGCTCGCTCAGCTCGGCGCGCGAGCCCACACAGGTGAGGTGGTCGTCCTCGCAGCGCCAGATCGGCAGCGGGGTGCCCCAGTAGCGGTTACGGGACAGCGCCCAGTCGATGTTGTTGTTCAGCCAGTCGCCGTACCGGCCGTTCTTGACCGAGTCCGGGAACCAGTTGGTCTTCTCGTTCTCTTCGAGGAGCCGGTCCTTGACCGCCGTCGTGCGGATGTACCAGGACGGCTGCGCGTAGTACAGCAGCGCGGTGTGGCAGCGCCAGCAGTGCGGGTAGCTGTGCTCGTACGGAACGTGCCGGAAGAGCAGACCGCGGTCGTCGAGGTCCTCGGTGAGCGCCTCGTCGGCCTTCTTGAAGAAGACCCCGCCGACCAGCGGCACCTCCTCCTCGAAGGTGCCGTCGGGGCGGACCGGGTTCACGACCGGAAGGCCGTACGCCTTGCAGACCACGAGGTCGTCGGCGCCGAAGGCGGGGGACTGGTGGACCAGACCCGTGCCGTCCTCGGTCGTCACGTACTCGGCGTTCACGACGTAGTGCGCGGGTGCGGGGAAGTCGACGAGCGCGAAGGGGCGCTCGTAGGTCCAGCGCTCCATCTCGCGGCCGGTGAAGGACTGGCCCGTGAGCTCCCAGCCCTCGCCCAGCGCCTTCTCGACCAGCGGCTGCGCGACGACCAGCTGCTCCGCGCCGTCGGTCGCGACGACGTAGGTGACGTCGGGGTGCGCGGCGACGGCGGTGTTGGAGACCAGGGTCCAGGGGGTCGTCGTCCAGATGAGGAGGGCCGCCTCGCCGGCCAGCGGGCCGGAGGTGAGCGGGAAGCGGACGAAGACCGAGGGGTCGACGACCGTCTCGTAGCCCTGCGCCAGCTCGTGGTCGGAGAGGCCGGTGCCGCAGCGCGGGCACCAGGGGGCCACGCGGTGGTCCTGGACCAGCAGGTCCTTGTTGAAGATCTCCTTCAGCGACCACCACACGGACTCGACGTACTCGGGGTCCATCGTGCGGTACGCGTCGTCGAGGTCGACCCAGTAGCCCATCCGGGTCGTGAGGTCGGTGAAGGCGTCGGTGTGCCGGGTCACGGACTCGCGGCACTTGGCGTTGAACTCGGCGATGCCGTACGCCTCGATGTCCTTCTTGCCGTTGAAGCCCAGCTCCTTCTCGACCGCGAGCTCGACCGGCAGACCGTGGCAGTCCCAGCCGGCCTTCCGGCCGACGTGGTAGCCCTGCATGGTGCGGAAGCGCGGGAACACGTCCTTGAAGACGCGGGCCTCGATGTGGTGGGCGCCGGGCATGCCGTTGGCGGTCGGCGGGCCCTCGTAGAAGACCCACTCGGGGCGGCCCTCGGACTGGTCGAGGCTCTTGGCGAAGACCTTGTTCTCGCGCCAGAAGTCGAGCACGGCGTGCTCCAGCGCGGGCAGGTCGACCTGGGCGGGTACCTGGCGGTACTGCGGCGATGTCATGTGCGGGCTTCCTCCGGCGGACGTGTTCCACTTCCGTCGGAGGGACGAGAACCGATGCCGGCTCCCGCGGTACCACCCTCCTTGGCCCCGGGCGTGCCCGTGGCCCCCTCATTGGGGTGCGATGCCGGTTCTACTCGCCTTGCGCCCGTGGGCGGAGCCCACTGTCCAAAGCTTTCTTCCGACGGCTCAGGGTGATCTTCACGACGCGCTCGCCCCCGGGCTCCCACCGTCCCCGGGTCGCTCCTGGCTGCGTACGACGCTACTCGTCCCATCCACGCCTCTCGCTGAGGCCAGTGTACGGGCCCCCGGGGGCGGCGGCCGACCGGTTTTCCGGCGGGCCCGGCGTGACCCGAATGGCCAGACGGGGCGTACCGGGTCCCGGAGCGGTCCGGCGGGCGGCCGGAAGGCGGATTACCGGGCGGGGAGCTGGGCACAACCGATTCAGGCGTGCGGTGATCCGGACACGGGGAGGGGCGATGCGGCGGCGTGCCCCGTTGCCGCGGGGCTGGGGCCGATTTATCGTCCCAGCACGACTCGCGAGCAAGATCACAATGCGTGAAGGGGCCGCGGCCATGGTGGCGAAGAAGACCGCCGCAGACAAGACGGCGTCAGCGACATCCACGGGCGCGGCGGCCGCCGATACGACGGGAGAGACCGGCCGGGAGACCACTTCGGACGCGGCTGCGCGGAGCGCGCCGGAGTCCGGGCCGGCGCACGCCGCCGCGCGGACCACCGCGGCGAAGAAGGGCACGAAGAAGGCCGTGAGGAAGGCTGCCGAGAACACGGTGAGCGGACCGGCGGCCGAGAAGCCTGCCAGGAAGACGGCCGGGAAGGCGGCGAAGAAGTCCGCCGCGAAGAAGACCACGGCCACGAAGACCACGGCCAAGAAGGCTTCGAAGAAGGCCGCGGACGCGGCCACGGGGGCGGCCGAGGCCGCCGAGCAGACGGGAGCCCACAAGGTGGTAGCCAAGAAGAGCGCGGCCAGGACCCGGACGGCCCGCCGGAGCACAGCGCCCGTGCCGCCGGCCCGGGTCGCGACGGCCCCGGGGGAGCTGGCCGTACGGCAGGGAGAGGACCCCTGGACGCCGGAGGAGGTCGCGGCCGCACGGTCCGAGCTCACCGGCGAGATCGCCCGGCTGCGCAGCGAGCTGGAGGCGTCGGGCGCGGCGCTGGCCGGGCTGATGCGGGACTCCGGGGACGGGGCGGGTGACGACGAGGCGGACACCGGCACCAAGAACATCACCCGCGAGCACGAGATGTCGCTCGCCGCCAACGCCCAGGAGGTGCTGGAACAGGCCGAGCGGGCGCTGGCCCGGCTCGACGCGGGCACGTACGGACTCTGCGAGATCTGCGGCAATCCGATCGGCAAGGCACGTATGCAGGCGTTCCCCCGGGCCACCCTCTGTGTGGAGGACAAACAGAAGCAGGAGCGGCGCGGCTGACCCCGCGGGTGTGTCGTACCCTCGTCCTCAGTCGGAACTAGGTTGAGGGACTCACGTGGCAGAGGCGGAGCGCATCATCGGTACGCCGGACATCCCCGAGGCTGAGGGACGCGAAGGAGCCGAGCCGGAGAAGAGCGGCGGGGCCGGGTCGCCGGACGCCGTCGCACCGGACACCGGCACGACTGCGGACGGGGACGCGGAAGCGTCGGTCGACCGGTCTCCGGCCACGCGCCGGCGCCGGATCATCCTGCTCTTCTGCGTCGCCGTGCTCGCCTATCTGCTCGACCTGGGCAGCAAGATGCTCGTGGTGGCGAAGCTGGAGCACCAGGAGCCGATCGAGATCTTCGGTGACTGGCTCAAGTTCGACGCGATCCGCAACGCGGGAGCCGCCTTCGGCGTCGGCGAGGCCTTCACGATCATCTTCACCATCATCGCGGCGACCGTCATCGTGGTGATCGCACGGCTCGCGCGCAAGCTCTACAGCCTGCCGTGGGCCATCGCGCTCGGCCTGCTGCTCGGCGGTGCGCTCGGCAACCTCACCGACCGCATCTTCCGCGCGCCCGGCGTCTTCCAGGGGGCGGTGGTGGACTTCATCGCCCCCGCCCATTTCGCCGTCTTCAATCTGGCCGACTCCGCGATCGTCTGCGGAGGCATCCTGATCGTGCTCCTCTCCTTCAAGGGCCTGGACCCCGACGGCACCGTGCACAAGGACTAGGCCACGCAAGGCATACTCGACAGGTGAGTACGCAACCCGAGGTCCGCACCCTGCCCGTACCCGATGGCCTGGAAGGCGAGCGTGTCGACGCCGCCATCTCCCGGATGTTCGGCTTCTCCCGCACCAAGGCCGCAGAGCTGGCCGCCGCCGGGAAGGTACAGGTGGACGGTTCGGTGGTCGGGAAGTCCGATCGGGTGCGGGGCGGTGCCTGGCTGGAAGTGGAGATGCCGCAGGCTGCCGCACCGGTACAGATCGTCGCCGAGCCCGTCGAGGGCATGGAGATCGTCCACGACGACGACGACATCGTCGTGATCGTGAAGCCGGTCGGTGTCGCCGCGCATCCCAGCCCCGGCTGGACCGGCACCACCGTCATCGGCGGCCTCGCCGCCGCCGGGTACCGCATCTCGACCTCCGGCGCCGCCGAGCGCCAGGGCATCGTGCACCGGCTCGACGTCGGCACCTCCGGCCTGATGGTCGTCGCCAAGTCCGAGCGCGCCTACACACTGCTGAAGGCCCAGTTCCGCGACCGGGTCGTCGAGAAGAAGTACCACGCGCTGGTCCAGGGCCACCCGGACCCGATGAGCGGCACCATCGACGCCCCCATCGGCCGCCACCCCACCCACGACTACAAGTGGGCGGTCGTCGCCGAGGGCAAGCCGTCCGTGACGCACTACGACCTGATCGAGGCGTACCGCGCCGCCAGCCTCCTGGACATCAAGCTGGAGACGGGCCGCACCCATCAGATCCGGGTGCACATGTCCGCCCACCGCCACCCCTGCGTCGGCGACCTCACCTACGGCGCCGACCCGACGCTGGCCAAGCGGCTGGGCCTGACCCGGCAGTGGCTGCACGCGGTCCGGCTCGGCTTCGAGCACCCCTCGGACGGCAGCTGGGTGGAGTTCGCCAGCACCTACCCGGACGATCTCCAGCAGGCCCTCGACCGGATCGCGGCGGAGAGCGAGTGACCGGCACCCCTGTCTCGTACACCACCCGCACGGTCACCGGCGAGCAGGACCGTGCCGCGTGCTTCCGGGTCCGCAGGGACGTCTTCGTCGGCGAGCAGAACGTGCCCGAGGAGATCGAGTACGACGCCTACGACGCCGACGCCGTGCATGTCGTCGCCGTCGCGGCGGACGGCTCGGCACTGGGCACCGGGCGGCTGCTGCACGGCCCCGCCGCGGCGGGGAAGACCGGCGGCGACCTCGCGGTCGGCTCGCTCGGGCGGCTCGCGGTGACCAGGCAGGCGCGCGGGCTCGGGGTCGGCGCGGCACTGGTCCGGGCCATCGAGGACGCGGCCCGGGACCTGGGTCTGACCGCCGTCGACCTGCACGCCCAGACCCATGCGCTCGGCTTCTACGAGCGGCTCGGCTACGCCGCCTACGGCCCCGAGTTCCCCGACGCGGGGATCCCGCACCGGGCGATGCGCCGGACGATCTGACACCCCGCCGCACTCCCCTGACCTCGGGGCTTGCGGGGCACATGGCAGGCTGAGCGTCTTGGCCGGGCCGGGACCGGGTTCGGCCGGCGCGCTCCGGAAGGCACCTCGTGGATCAAATGGCACTGCTGCTCCTGCTGTTGCTCGGAGCGGTGGTCACCGTGCCGCTCGGGCAGCGGCTCGGGCTTCCGGCGCCGGTGCTGATGACGCTCGCGGGCGCGGGGATGGCCTTCCTCAGCTTCGTACCGAACGTGGACATCCCGCCGGAGATCATCCTCCCCGCGCTGCTGCCGCCGCTGCTCTACGCCTCCGTCCAGCGCACCTCCTGGCGGCAGTTCGCGGCCAACAAGCGGCCGATCTTCCTGCTGGCGGTGGCGCTGGTCTTCCTCACCACGGCGGCCGTCGCCGCGGTGGCCAACGCGATCGTTCCCGGGCTGCCCATCGCCGCCGCCGTCGCGCTCGGCGCGCTCGTCGCCCCGCCCGACCCGGTGGCGGCCACCGCCGTCGCGGGTTCGGTCGGACTGCCGCGCCGGCTCGTCTCCATCCTGGAGGGCGAGGGCCTGTTCAACGATGTGACGGCGATCGTGCTCTACCACGTGGCGATCGCCGCGGCGGTGAGCGGTACCTTCTCGCTGCCCGAGGCATTCGGGCTGCTGTTCCTGTCCGCAGTCGTCGCCGTGGCGGTGGGCGTCGCGCTCGGCTGGCTCACCATCAAGCTCATGGGACTGCTCGGTGACGCCACCCTCCAGGTCGGCCTGACCCTGCTGGTGCCGTTCGTCAGCTACGTGCTCGCCGAGGAGCTGATGGGCTCCGGCGTGCTCGCGGTCCTGACCACCGCGCTCTTCCTCGCCGAGTACACCGCCGACGCCGACGACGTGCTCGGCCGGCTCACCGGCCGTACCTTCTGGGAGATCGTCGACACCCTCGTCACCGGTGTCGCCTTCGGACTGATCGGCCTCGAACTGCACAACGTCTTCGGGACGGCCGACGGCCGCAGACTGGAGATGACCGGCTGGGGTCTGGCGGTCGTCGCCGTCGTCGTCGGCGTCCGGCTGCTCTATCTGCTCCCCGCGACCTGGCTGGCCAAGCGGCTGCACACCCGCCGCGACGTCAGCGAGGAGATCCCCACCGGCTGGCGGGAGACCGTCGTCATGTGGTGGGCGGGGATGCGCGGGGTGGCCTCGGTCGCGCTGGCGCTCGCGATCCCGCTCGAGACGGACGACGGGAAACCGTTCCCCGGCCGCGACGAGATCGTCTTCATCGCCTTCTCCGTGATCATGGTCACGCTGGTCTTCCAGGGCCTGACCCTGCCGTGGCTGGTCCGCAAACTGCGGGTCAGGGCGGACACCGACGCCGAGGAGGCGCTCGAACGGGAGCTCGCGATCCGCGCGGCCAAGGCGGCCAGGCAGCGGTTCAAGGAGATCCAGGAGGTCGAGGAGTTCCCCGAGGAAGTGGTGGAGCGCCTCCAGCGGCTGGCCTACGACGTCGGCGCCCGGATCAGCCCCGACATGGTCGACGACGAACGGCGCGAGGCGTACGCGAAACGCGCCGAGCGGTTCAGAGCGGTCAGCCGCGTCCAGCGCGAGATGATGTCGGCCGCCCGCCACGCCGTGCTCTCCGCACGCAACGAGGCCGGCGCCGACCCCGAGGTGGTCGACCGGGTACTTCGCCAGCTGGACGTCCGCAGCCTGCGCTGACCCGCCCCCGCGCCCCCGCGCCGCCGTTCACCCGCGCGGTGCGCCGACCCGTCCGCGCGCCGCCCGCTGACGGGCAGGTGCGCGGCCCGCGCGCCCGGCGCTCAGCCGCGCCCGGTGCGTGGTGTCCTGTCCCGGCCCGCCGCCTTCTCGTCCAGGCCGCCCACGGCCGGCCACGCGTCACCCGGCGGCAGCGCCGCGGGAGCCGTCGCGATCCGTGGCAGCGCGTACGGATGATGGTCGCGCAGCCAGCCGATCAGCTGCTCCCGCACCGCGCAGCGCACCGTCCAGATGTCGTCCGCGTCCTTCGCCGTGACCACCGCGCGCACCTGGATGGTGGAGGGCGTGGTGTCGGTCACCGCCAGCGACCAGTCCCGGCCGTCCCACGCGGCGCACTCGCCCAGGACGTCCCGCAGCTGTTCACGCATCGCGGCGACCGGCGCCGAGTGGTCGAGGTGGAAGAACACCGCGCCGGTCATCTGTACCCCGCCGCGCGACCAGTTCTCGAAGGGCTTGCTGGTGAAGTACGAGACCGGCATCGTGATCCGCCGCTCGTCCCAGGTCCGGACCGCGAGGAACGTCAGCGTGATCTCCTCGATCGTGCCCCACTCGCCGTCCACCACCACCGTGTCGCCGATCCGCACCATGTCACCGAAGGCGATCTGCAGTCCCGCGAAGAGATTGCCGAGCGTGGACTGGGCGGCGACACCCGCGACGATGCCGAGTACGCCGGCCGAGGCCAGCATCGAGGTGCCGACCGTCTGCATCGCGGGGAAGGTCAGCAGCATCGCGGCGACGGCGACGGTCGTCACGATCGCGATGACCACCCGCTGGATCAGCGTCACCTGCGTCCGCACCCGCCGCACCCGTGCCGGGTCGCGGGTGTTCGCGGCGTAGCGCGCGTACACCGAGTCCACCACCGCGACCGCGATCCGCACCACCAGCCAGGCCGACGCCCCGATCAGCACCAGCGTGAGTATCTGTCCGATGCCCGTCCGGTGGTCCCTGACCAGGTCGAGGCGGGTGTGGGTGTACGTGGCCCGCAGCAGCGCCGTGGCCAGGGTCAGCTGGAACGGGAACCGGCAGCGCCGCAGCAGACCCCACAACGGGGTCTCGTGGTGCCGCCCGTCTGCACGTCTGAGCAGCAGGTCGAGCAGCCATCCCGCCACCAGCGTGATCACGGCGGTACCGCCGAGGACGATCAGCGGTCGCAGTACGTTCTCCATGCTGTCGCTCTCCATGCTCTCGATGGTCAATGGCACCATGGGCCTCATGAACATCATGCTTTTCCACTCGACGTACGGCCTGCGCCCCGCGGTGCACGCGGCCGCCGGCCGGCTGCGCGCCGCCGGGCATGAGGTGCACGTGCCCGATCTCTTCGCGGGGCACACCTTCGAAACCGTCGAGGAAGGACTGGCCTTCAAGGAGGAGACGGGCAAGGACGAGCTGCTCAAGCGGGCCGTGCTGGCCGCAGCGCCCTACTCCGAGCGCGGGCTCGTCTACGCGGGGTTCTCGCTCGGGGCGTCCGTCGCCCAGACCCTGGCGCTGGGGGACGAGAAGGCCCGCGGGCTGCTGCTCTTCCACGGCACCTCGGACATCGCCGAGAACGCGTCGGTGGACGAGCTGCCCGTTCAGCTGCACGTCGCCGACCCGGACCCGTTCGAGACGCACGACTGGCTGAACTCCTGGTACCTGCAGATCCAGCGGACCGGCGCCGATGTCGAGGTCTACCGGTACCCCGGCGCGGGGCACCTGTTCACCGACGCGGAGCTGCCGGACTTCGACCAGGCGGCGGCGGAACTGGCCTGGAAGGTCTCGATCGGCTTCCTCGCCACGCTGTGAGCACCCGAGGGGCCCCGCGCACGGAACGGTGCGCGGGGCCCCTCGGGCAGTACGGAGCGGGATCAGCCTCGGTACGCGGTCCAGCTGTCGCTCATCCGCTGCACCTGGCCGGCGGTGAACTGGTACATGCAGGAGTCGTACGTGTAGTCCATGAAGTTGTGGATCGGGTCCACACCGGTCTTGTTGGTGCAGGTGTCGCGCCCGGTCGGGCACTCGAAGGCGGCGGACTTCTCCGCGGGGGTGTCGGAGACGTAGTCGCCGTTGCCGTTACAGCCGCCCTGGAAGGTGTGGTAGAGCCCCATCCAGTGGCCGACCTCGTGCGTCGCGGTGTCGCCCTCGTTGTAGTTGGTGGCGGAGCCGCCCGGCAGCGAGGTGTCCAGGATCACCACGCCGTCCATGGACGGGCTGGAGCTGTAGGAGCTCGGGAAGGTCGCCCAGCCGAGCAGCCCGCCGCCGAGGTTGGCGGTGTAGACGTTGAGCGCGTTCTTGCCGCCCTTGCGCAGCGCCGACTTCATCGCCGACTCGGCCGATGTGTCCGGGGAGACGTTGTACCAGGTGGAGTTGTCCGTGTAGTCGGTGCCCGCCAGCGAGAACTGGAAGCCGGTGGGGGTGTTGCCGGTGCCCTGCCCGCTGTACGCGGCGTTCAGCACGCTCATCTGGCTGCTGATCTGGGAGGCGGTGAGCTTGCCCGTGGTGCCGGAGTGGATGACGTGGAAGTACACGGGGATGGTCGCGCCGGCGGCGAGCGCGGAGCCGGAGAGCCGGCGCTCCGCGAGTCTCTGCTTCATCTGCTTGTCGATGGACGCGGCCTGGGCGGTGGTGAGCTCGTTGGGGTCTGCGGCGTGCTTGGGGCCGGTGGGGCGGGCCTCGCGGGCGGTGGCGCTGCCGGGGGTGTCCGCGCAGGCCCCGGCGGATGTGGACGCGACGGCCTTGCCGGATGCGGCGGTGGCGCCGGAGGAGACGGAGAGCGGTGCCAGGGCCAGGGTTCCGGCCAGGACGGCAGTGCCGATCGCACGGTGACGCATACGCGGTGATATACGGGCAAGAGTGCGCACGGGGACTCCTCGCGGATGTGTGGGGGAAGGGATTTCCTCACCCGCCGCGGGGAGATTACGTGGGCATGTCAGATCAGCGGGAGGATCGATCCGGCCCAATCGATCCTGGTGCGAATCGGTGCAACGGGAAGAAAATCTTCCGCCCGCCGCGGAGTTTGAGATACGGACGTCATCCCCTGGGCCGTTCACACGGCCGGTGTGTCCCGATTGGATCCGTGCGGAACGCGGCCCGACACGGGACTGTCATCCGCCGACAACACGGCCCGCGATGGCCGGATCTGTACGGTGAGCGCCGGCGGAGCACACGGACGGGCAGGCGAACCCGGGTTCGCCTGCCCGTCCGACCGGGGCGGGGGCGGATCAGCCCTTCAGCGCGGCGGTGATCGCGGTGTTGAAGTCGGCCACCGTCATCGGGGCGTTCTTGTTGTCCGAGCCGGTCAGCGTCTTGCCGTCCATCTTCAGCGTCGGGGTGCCCTCGACGCCGCTGTCGCTGAAGGCCGCGGACATCTTCATCGCCCAGGCGTCGAACTTGCCGTCCTTGACGTTCTTCTGGAACGCGGCGTTGCCCTTCAGCGCGTCCACCGTGTCGGCGACCTTGATCAGGTACGAGTCGTCCTTGAACTTGTCCTCGGTCTCCTGCGGGTGGTACTTCGCGGAGTAGAGCGCGTACTTGTAGTCGAGGAACGCCTCGGGGCTCACGTCGAGCGCGGCGCCCAGTGCGCTCAGCGCGTTCTTCGAGCCCTCGCCGTTGGACGACTTGTCGCCGTCGATGAACGTGGCGCCGATGTACTTGACCTTGTACTTGCCCGCGTCGATGTCCTTGTGGACCGTCTCGCCGACCGTCTGCTCGAACGAGGCGCAGATCGGGCAGCGGGAGTCCTCGTAGAGCTCCAGGGTCTTCTTGGCCGTCGACTTGCCGAAGACGACGGTCGTGCCGTTCGTGCCCGAGGTGTTCTTCGGTGCCGTGACGTTCTTGGCGTCCTTGGCCTGGTCCCAGTGGTCGGGCTCGTTCAGCTTCTTCACGCCGTAGGCGATGCCGCCGACGACCGCGATGGCGGCGACGACCGAGACGCCGACGAGGAGCTGCCGGCGGGCCCTGTCCTTCTTGGCCTGGCGCTCGCGCTCCTCGCGCAGCCGCTCGCGGGCGGCGGACTTGTTGGCCTGGCTGTTGCGCTTGCTCATGGTCGTATCTCCGTGGTGTGCGTGGTCGTACGTCGTCAGGGACTCGGTGCTCAGGCGGTGGCGCGGGCCCGGAGCGGCGGTCCCCTCCGTCCCACGGAGTGCACGAGGAGGCGGGCGGGCGCGAGCGGGTGCGGACGGGGCGCGGGGCGCGCCGGGCGGCGGGTGCGGCGGTGGACCGTGCCGGCCACGGCCACCGCGATCAGCAGCGGCCGGAACGCCAGCAGGGCGAACGCGCCCAGCAGACCGGCGAGCGCCAGCTCCCCGCGGTGCAGCCAGGCGGCGGCGAGCAGCCCGACCGCCACATGGGCGGCGAGCAGCAGCCACGGAACCAGGGGCCCGGGGGAGGCCAGCAGCGCGGCGGCGCCGTGGCCGCCCGCGGTCACCGACGCCAGCGGGGTGCCCACCTCGCCGACACTGCCGAGCTGCGCCGCGCCCGTCCCGACATCGCCGCCGCCGCACAGCACGTCGACGCCGACGGAGCGCAGCGGGCCCGCGATCGGGCCGCCGGCCGCCCCGTAACAGAGGTGCTGGCCGGTGGTGAAGACCGTGTCGGCGGCCAGCTCCAGCGGAACCAGCAGTCCGGCGATGGCCCCGAAGCCGCGCTCCCGGCCGGCCAGCGCGTAGGCCACGGCGAAGACGGCGCCGGCCAGCACGGCGACCAGGGTCAGCGGCAGCGGGACCCGGGAGAGCAGCACATGGGACGCAGCGGAGAGCGTCACGACGAGCGCTGTGAAAAGCGCCGCGCGTACGACCCTGAGCTGCGTCCCGGATATGTCCATCGTCGAGGAGTGTCGCATGCGAACCTGTATGCGAGCCCTAAAGGAGCGCTCCCCTGTGGGAAGGCTTACAGCCCCGGGATCCGGCCGTTGCGGAAGAGGTCCACGAAGATCTGGTGGTCCGCCCGCGCCCGTGCTCCGTAGCTGTGGGCGAAGTCCACCAGAAGGTCTCCGAACCCCTCCTCGTCGGCGGCGATCGCCGCGTCGATCGCCCGCTCGGTGGAGAACGGCACGAGCGAGTGGCCGCTCTCGTCGTCCGCCGCGGAGTGCATCGTCGCCGTCGCCCGGCCGAGGTCGGCGATGACCGCCGCGATCTCCTCGGGCTCGTCGATGTCGGACCAGTCCAGATCGACCGCGTACGGCGACACCTCGGCCACCAGCTGGCCGGAGCCGTCCAGCTCGGTCCAGCCCAGCCACGGATCGGCGTGCGCCTGCAGGGCGCGCTGCGAGATCACCGTGCGGTGGCCCTCGTGCTCGAAGTAGCTCCGCACGGCGGTGTCCGTGATGTGCCGGGAGACGGCGGGGGTCTGCGCCTGCTTGAGGTAGATCACCACATCGTTCTCCAGGGCGTCGCTGTTGCCCTCCAGAAGGATGTTGTACGAGGGCAGCCCGGCCGATCCGATGCCGATGCCGCGGCGGCCGACGACGTCCTTGACCCGGTAGGAGTCCGGGCGGGTCAGGCTCGACTCCGGCAGCGTCTCCAGATAGCCGTCGAACGCCGCGAGCACCTTGTAACGCGTCGCCGCGTCCAGGTCGATCGCACCGCCGCCCTCCGTGAACCGGCGCTCGAAGTCACGGATCTCGGTCATCGAATCGAGCAGCGAGAACCGGGTCAGCGAGCGGGCGTCACGCAGGGCGCCCAGGAGCGGGCCCTCGGCGGTGTCCAGGGTGAAGGGCGGTACCTCGTCGTTCTTCGCGCCCGTCGACAGCGCGTGGATCCGCTCCCGGTAGGCCGCCGCGTAGACCCGGACGAGCTCGGTGATCTGGTCGTCGCCCAGCGCCTTCGCGTAACCGATCAGGGCGACGGAGGCGGCGAAGCGCTTGAGGTCCCAGGTGAACGGGCCGATGTACGCCTCGTCGAAGTCGTTCACATTGAAGATCAGCCGCCCGTTGGCATCCATGTACGTGCCGAAATTCTCCGCGTGCAGATCGCCGTGGATCCACACCCGGCCGGTGCGCTCGTCGAGGTACGGGCCGCCGTGCCGCTCCCGCTCCAGGTCGTTGTAGAACAGGCACGCCGTGCCCCGGTAGAAGGCGAACGCCGAGCCCGCCATCTTGCGGAACTTCACGCGGAAGGCGGCCGGATCGGCGGCCAGCAGCTCACCGAAGGCGGTGTCGAAGACCTCGAGGATCTGCTCCCCGCGCTGCGCTGCGCCGGTCTGCGTTTCCGACATTTCTGGGTGCCTCCTGGTACCTGGCGTGCATGACGACGTACATGACAAAACGGGCGGGCGTCCTCGCTCGTCCAACGCGCGACCGTATCCCGGAGTGCCCGTCGGTTGTCACCACGGAGACGTAGACTTCCACGCTGTCCCCCCTCGGAGCCCCCAGCCCGACATCCCCAGTTTTCCCGGAGGCACAGCGCCGTGACCAAGCCGCCCTTCACGCACCTTCACGTCCACACCCAGTACTCGCTGCTGGACGGTGCCGCGCGGCTCAAGGACATGTTCAACGCGTGCAACGAGATGGGCATGTCCCATATCGCGATGACCGACCACGGCAACCTGCACGGGGCGTACGACTTCTTCCATTCGGCGAAGAAGGCGGACGTGACGCCGATCATCGGCATCGAGGCGTACGTCGCGCCCGAGTCGCGCAAGCACAAGCGGAAGATCCAGTGGGGCCAGCCGCACCAGAAGCGCGACGACGTCTCCGGTTCGGGCGGTTACACCCACAAGACGATCTGGGCGTCGAACGCCAAGGGGCTGCACAACCTCTTCAAGCTGTCCTCGGACGCCTACGCCGAGGGCTGGCTGCAGAAGTGGCCGCGGATGGACAAGGAGACCATCTCCCAGTGGTCCGAGGGCCTCATCGCGTCCACCGGCTGCCCCTCCGGCGAGGTGCAGACCCGGCTGCGGCTCGGACAGTTCGACGAGGCGGTGCAGGCGGCCTCCGACTACAAGGACATCTTCGGCGAGGGCAAGTACTTCCTGGAGCTGATGGACCACGGCATCGAGATCGAGCGCCGGGTCCGTGACGGGCTCCTCGAGATCGGCAAGAAGCTCGGCATCCCGCCGCTCGTGACGAACGACTCGCACTACACCTACGCCAGCGAGGCGACCGCGCACGACGCGCTGCTCTGCATCCAGACCGGCAAGAACCTCTCCGACCCGGACCGCTTCCGCTTCGACGGCACCGGCTACTACCTCAAGACGACGGACGAGATGTACGCCGTCGACTCCTCGGACGCCTGGCAGGAGGGCTGCGCCAACACCCTCCTGGTCGCGCAGCAGATCGACACCACCGGGATGTTCGAGAAGCGCGACCTGATGCCGAAGTTCGAGATTCCGGACGGCTTCACCGAGGTCACCTGGTTCCAGGAAGAGGTCCGGGTCGGCATGGGCCGCCGCTATCCGGGAGGTGTCCCCGAGGACCGGCAGAAGCAGGCCGAGTACGAGATGGACATCATCATCCAGATGGGGTTCCCGGGGTACTTCCTCGTCGTCGCCGACTTCATCATGTGGGCCAAGAACAACGGCATCGCGGTCGGCCCCGGCCGTGGGTCCGCAGCCGGTTCGATCGTGGCGTACGCGATGGGCATCACCGACCTCGACCCCATCACCCACGGACTGATCTTCGAGCGCTTCCTCAACCCCGAGCGCGTCTCCATGCCCGATGTCGACATCGACTTCGACGAGCGCCGGCGCGTGGAGGTCATCCGGTACGTCACCGAGAAGTACGGCGCCGACAAGGTCGCCATGATCGGCACCTACGGCAAGATCAAGGCCAAGAACGCGATCAAGGACTCCGCGCGCGTCCTGGGCTACCCGTACGCGATGGGCGACCGGCTCACCAAGGCCATGCCCGCCGACGTCCTCGGCAAGGGCATCGACCTCAGCGGCATCACCGACCCGAAGCACCCGCGCTACAGCGAGGCGGGCGAGATCCGGGGGATGTACGAGAACGAGCCGGACGTCCAGAAGGTCATCGACACGGCCAAGGGCGTCGAGGGCCTGGTCCGGCAGATGGGCGTGCACGCCGCCGGCGTCATCATGTCCAGCGAGCCGATCGTCGACCACGCCCCGGTCTGGGTGCGGCACTCCGACGGCGTCACCATCACACAGTGGGACTATCCGCAGTGCGAGTCGCTCGGCCTGCTGAAGATGGACTTCCTCGGCCTGCGCAACCTGACGATCATGGACGACGCCATCAAGATGGTGAAGGCCAACAAGGGCATCGACCTGGAGATGCTCGCCCTGCCGCTGGACGACCCCAAGACCTACGAGCTGCTCTGCCGCGGTGACACGCTCGGGGTGTTCCAGTTCGACGGCGGGCCGATGCGTTCGCTGCTGCGCCAGATGCAGCCCGACAACTTCGAGGACATCTCCGCCGTCTCGGCCCTCTACCGGCCGGGCCCGATGGGCATGAACTCGCACACGAACTACGCCGAGCGCAAGAACGCCCGCCAGGAGATCACTCCGATCCACCCGGAGCTGGAGGAGCCGCTCAAGGAGGTCCTCGGCCTCACCTACGGCCTGATCGTCTACCAGGAGCAGGTCCAGAAGGCCGCCCAGATCGTCGCCGGCTACTCGCTCGGCGAGGCCGACATCCTGCGCCGCGTGATGGGCAAGAAGAAGGCCGACGAGCTGGCGAAGAACTTCGTCCTCTTCGAGGCCGGCGCCAAGAAGAACGGCTTCTCCGACGCGGCGATCAAGGCCCTGTGGGACGTCCTGGTGCCCTTCGCCGGATACGCCTTCAACAAGGCCCACTCCTCCGCGTACGGACTGGTCACCTACTGGACCGCGTACCTCAAGGCGAACTACCCCGCCGAGTACATGGCTGCCCTGCTGACGTCCGTCAAGGACGACAAGGACAAGTCCGCGGTCTACCTCAACGAGTGCCGCCGCATGGGCATCAAGGTGCTCCCGCCGAACGTCAACGAGTCCGAGTCGAACTTCGCCGCACAGGGTGACGACGTCATCCTCTTCGGGTTGACGGCCATCCGTAACGTCGGCCAGAACGTCGTGGACTCGATCATCCGGTGCCGCAAGACGAAGGGGAAGTACAGCACCTTCCCCGACTTCCTCGACAAGGTCGAGGCGGTCGTCTGCAACAAGCGGACCGTGGAATCGCTCATCAAGGCCGGTGCCTTCGACGAGATGGGCCACACCCGCAAGGGCCTCGTCGCCCACCACGAGCCCATGATCGACAACGTGGTTCAGGTCAAGCGCAAGGAGGCCGAGGGGCAGTTCGACCTCTTCGGCGGCGGTGAGGAGGACAGCGACGAGCCGGGCTTCGGGCTCGACGTCGAGTTCTCCGACATCGAGTGGGAGAAGTCCTACCTGCTGGCCCAGGAGCGCGAGATGCTCGGGCTCTACGTCTCCGACCACCCGCTCTTCGGTATCGAGCACGTGCTGAGCGACAAGTCCGACGCAGCGATCTCGCAGCTGACCGGCGGCGAGCACAGCGACGGCGCGATCGTCACCATCGGCGGCATCATCTCCGGCCTCCAGCGCAAGATGACCAAGCAGGGCAACGCCTGGGCCATCGCCACCGTCGAGGACCTGGCCGGATCCATCGAGTGCATGTTCTTCCCGGCCACCTACCAGCTGGTCTCCACCCAGCTCGTCGAGGACACCGTCGTCTTCGTCAAGGGACGGCTCGACAAGCGCGAGGACGTGCCCCGGCTGGTCGCCATGGAGATGCAGGTCCCCGACATCTCCAACGCGGGCACCAACGCCCCCGTGGTGCTGACCATCCCCACGGTCAAGATCACCCCGCCCATGGTCAGCCGGCTCGGCGAGGTGCTCAACAGCCACCGGGGTGACACCGAGGTGCGGATCAGGCTCCAGGGCCCCCGCAAGACCACGGTGCTCCGGCTCGACCGGCACCGGGTGAAGGCCGACCCGGCGCTCTTCGGGGACCTGAAGGTGCTGCTCGGCCCGTCCTGCCTGGCCGGCTGAACCACCACCCGCACACGCACGAGAGGGGCGCCCCGCGAAAGCGGGAGCGCCCCTCTCGGCTACCGGCCTGTGGCCGTACCGGAGAAGTCCGGTCAGTTGTGGCCGAAGCGCCGCTGATGCTTACGCGCAACATCGGCAGGGCTGCCCTGGGCCTGCGCCTGGGGCTGGTTCTGCGACTCGAAAGCCGTCGAACGCGCCTCCTGCGCACCGCGCTCCGACTCGGAAGCGCGATCCGGCTGGCTGCTCTGCTTGCGGTTCTTGTTCTTGGCCATGGTGTTCCTCCTAGGGGGACTCTCGGGGCCAGGACCGATGTCAGATTCACATAGCCGGATAAACACCGCATGTTGGATCATTACCGTGCGTAGCGAGGGGGTATCATGCGCCGATTTCCGGATCCGCCACGCCGATGATCGAGTTCCGGCCGTCAACCCTCGCGCGGTCGGGCAGACTCGACGGAAACCCTGAGTAGGCGGGTCCGCTCCTTTCCCCGATGACGGACCCGCTGGACCCGTTCCCGAATTCCTGGAAGAGGGTGGAACGCGTGGACCGTTGCGTCGTCCTGGTGGACGCCGGCTACTTGCTGGGCGCAGCCGCGAGTCTGCTGGCAGGAGAGCCCGCCCGTTCCCGCATCACCGTCGACCACGCGGCCCTGATCCAGGGGCTGCGCGAGCGGGCGGAGGCCGACACCGAACAGCCGTTGCTGCGGATCTACTGGTTCGACGGCGCCCCCGACCGCGTACCCCAGCCCGAACACCGCAGACTGCGGGTCATGCCCCGGGTGACGGTTCGGCTGGGGGCCCTCACCCGTAGTGACGGGCGCTGGGCGCAGAAGGGCGTCGACGCGGCGATGCACGCCGAGCTCACCGAGCTCGCCAGGAACCGGGCCTGCTCCGACGTCGTCCTGGTGACCGGCGACGGGGATCTGCTGCCCGGCCTGATGTCCGCCAAGGAGCACGGCGTCGCCGTCCACCTCTGGGCCGTCCAGGCCGCCGACGGCGACTACAACCAGTCCGAGGACCTGGTCGCCGAGGCCGATGAACGGCGGGTGCTCGACCGGGCCTGGATCACCCAGGCCGTACGGGCCAAGGAGACCAGCGGTTCCTGCGCGCCGCCGCCCGTACCGCGCCCCGAGATCGCCGCGATCCTGTCCGCGCCACTGCCCGAGGCGGCCCTCGCGGCCTCCGCCGAGCGGGGCTCTCAGGCCCAGGCGGCGGCCGCCCGCAACGGTACGTCCGCGCCGCCCGAGGAGAGTGCGGACGACGCCCCGCACAGCCACGGCGGCCGGGGCGTCCCCACCCCCAAGGACCTCGCGGGCACCCTGCGCGGCCCCGGCGCCCAGGCGGAACGGCACCCCGCCCCGCCACCCGCCACCGCGACCCTGCGCTGGTCGTCCGACCGCGGGTGGGTGGAGCGCGGCGGCCCCCTCGGCGAGCCCCCCGAGACCGCGTCCCTGCCGACGCTCGCCCAGCTCACCAGCGCCGAGCAGCGCTGGGCGGACCGGGAGGAGGACATCACGACGGTGGGCGGCGACCCTTTCGAAGTGGGGCAGGTCTTCGCCCGGCGCTGGATGGAACGGCTGCCGGAGACAGTCCACCTGCAGAAGCTGTCCACCATGTACCCCCGTATCCCGCACCGCATCGACGGTGAACTGCTGCGGTACGCCGCCCGGTTCGGGCTGCTCGCGCACAAGGACGACCAGATCGACGAGCACGACCGGTACGCGATCCGGGCCGGGTTCTGGCGCGAGATCGACGTACGGGCCGCGGCCGAGCACGCCCCGGCGGGCGAGAAGCACGCTCCGGCGGCGGACCGGATCGCTCCCGCGGCGGAGCGGCATGCTCCTGGGGCTGAGCGGACGATGGAGAAAGCGGCGGACCGGGCGGCGGAGAAAGCGGCGTCCTCTGGAGACTGAGGCCACATCCCGGCCACAGACGCTCAACCCGGCCGGTGTTTGCCGCGTTGATGTCCGATCGGTGCGGACCCGGGCGTAATGCGGGTGCCCGGACCCCGTACCCTCGTACCTCGTGAGTACGGGGACAGCACAGGCGCGGACGGCGAACGGCACCGTGTGCGCGGTGCGTGATCTGGTCAAGATCTACCCCCCGGCCCGGGGCCGCCGAGGCACGCCCGCCACCCCCGAAGTACGCGCCACCGACGGCATCAGCCTGGACGTCCGGCGCGGCGAGATCTTCGGGCTGCTCGGTCCCAACGGCGCCGGTAAATCCACCCTCGTACGACAGCTCACCGGGCTCATGCGGCCCGACTCCGGCAGCGTCGACATGCTGGGTCACGACCTAGTGCGCCACCCCGAGCGGGCCTCCCGGCTGATCGGCTACCTCGGGCAGGAATCGACCGCGCTCGACGAGCTGACGGTCGCCCTCGCCGCCGAGACCACCGGACGGCTGCGCGGACTGCCGGTACGTGAGGCCCGCGCCGAGCGTGATGCCGTCCTCGGTGAACTCGGCCTCGACGAGATCGCCGGCCGGCCCCTGAAGAAGCTCTCCGGCGGGCAGCGCAGGCTCGCCTGCGTCGCCGCGGCACTGGTCGGGGAGCGCCCGGTACTCATCCTCGACGAGCCGACGACCGGCATGGACCCCGTGGCCCGGCGCGCCGTCTGGGCCGCCGTCGACCGGCGGCGCGCCGAGCGCGGAGCCACGGTGCTTCTGGTCACCCACAACGTCATCGAGGCCGAGACCGTACTCGACCGGGTCGCCGTCATCGACCGCGGCAAGGTCATCGCCTGCGACACCCCCTCCGGGCTCAAGGAGCGCGTGGCGGGCGAGGTCCGGGTGGAGCTGGTCTGGCGTGAACAGGCACCGCTGCACCTGCCCGAGGTCGCCGCGCTGCGGGCCTTCGCCCAGGAGTCGGGGCGCCGCTGGGTGCTGCGGCTCGCGCCCGACGAGGCACGGGCGGCGGTCGCCGCGGTGACCGGTGGCGCGGCCTTCGCCGCACTCGACGACTTCACCCTGGCGACGCCGAGCCTGGAGGATGTCTACCTGGCGCTCGGCGGGGGCGCGACCAAGGGACTGGTGAAGGCATGAGCGCAACCGGTGCGGTGGCCGGAGCGGCCGCGACGCTCGCGCCGCGGGCCCGGCTGTTCCCCTCGCTCGCGGCCGTCTACCGCGCCCAGCTGTCCCGGGCCAGGGTCGCCCGGATCCCGCTGCTCTTCGTGGCGACCTTCCAGTCCGTCGGGATCATGGTCCTGATGCGCGGCGTCGTGGACGGTGGCTCCGAGGCGCGGGCCGTCGTCGCCGGATCCACCGTCCTCGTCGTCGCCTTCGTCGCGCTGAACCTGCTCGCCCAGTACTTCGGGCAGCTCCGGGCCGGCGGCGGGCTCGACCACTACGCGACCCTGCCGGTGCCGCCCGCCGCCGTGGTACTCGGCGCGGCCGGGGCGTACGCATCCTTCACCGTGCCCGGCACGGTCGTCACGGCGGTGACCGGCAGCGTGCTGTTCGGGCTGCCGATGACCCATCTGTGGGTGCTCGTCGCCGTCGTTCCGCTCTCCGGGGCGGCGCTCTCCGGACTCGGCGCCGCCCTCGGGCTGCTGGCTCCGCGGCAGGAGATCGCGACGCTGCTGGGGCAGCTGGGCATGTCCGCGGCGCTGCTGCTGGGCGTGCTGCCGGCCGGCCGGCTGCCGGAGCCGATCGGCTGGGCACGCGATCTGCTGCCTTCCACCTACGGTGTCGAGGCGCTCTCCCGCTCCTTCGACGCCCACCCCGACTGGGCGGTCATCGCCCTCGACCTCGCCGTCTGCGCCGTTGTGGGCGTGGTTTCACTGGCCGTGGCGACCTGGGCGTACCGCAGGGCGGCGGTCCGGTGAGGCGCGCCACAGGCACGCCTGGCACGATGGCACGGTGACCGCACCTCTGACGCCGCCGCACCAGCCCTCGCCCCACGACCCGTGGCAGAAGCCGCCCGGAGGGGCCGGTCCCACCGGCTCCCACAGCGCGGTCCTGCTGGAGTCGCCGCAGGACAAGGAATTCCGTAAGGATCTGCGCCGGGCAGCGGTGATCGCGGCCGCGGTGACGGTCGCCGGGCTCGTGCTCGGGCTGCTTTGGCTGTGGCTGGCGCCCAGGGTGCCGCTGGTCTCCGACAACACGGCCGTCTTCCTCAGCGACAGCGAGGGCGAGGAGGCGATCGGGGCCGACGGCACCTTCGCACTGCTTGCCCTGGCGTTCGGCGCGGTCTCGGCGGGGCTGGTCTTCTGGTTCCACCGGCGCGGCGGAATCCTGCTGGTCGTGGGGCTCGCGGTGGGCGGTGTGCTCGGGTCGGTACTGGCCTGGCAGCTCGGCACCCGGCTGGGCCCGACGGACGACGTGGTCGCCCACGCGCGCGAGGTCGGCAAGGGCGTGATCTTCGACGCGCCGCTGGAGCTCCACGCTAAGGGGGCGCTGCTGGCGTGGTCGCTGGCGGCGATGGCTGTTCATCTGGGGCTTACGGCGTTGTTCGGGCCTCGGGATCCGGAGCCGGAGTGGGGGGTGTACCACGGGGTGGGGGGTGCGCCTTCGCCTGCGCCCGCGCCTTCGCCTGCGCCCGCGCCTTCGTCGCCGCCCGGGCCGGGGGCGGGGTCGCCGCCCGTTCCGCCGACGGGGGAGTAGGGCCTGGGCGGGGCGGGGCCGCTGCGTGGGGCTTGTCCCCTCCCCGCCCCTTCCCGTAACCGGGGCTCCGCCCCGGACCCCGGTCCTCAAACGCCGGACGGGCTGGGATGGCCGGGGCGACCAGCGGGTGACGCCGGGCGGGTTGGGATGGCTGGGGATGGGCGGTCGGCCCCGCCGGTGGGCTGGGGTGGCCGGGGTTTGCTGAGATGGCCGGCGGGCCGGCGTGGGCAGCTGGCGACGCCGGACGGGGATGGGCGGCTGGCGACGCCGGGCGGGTTGGGATGGCTGGGATGGGCGGTCGGCCGCGCCGGGTGGGCTGGGGTGGCCGGTGGGTCAGGGCTTGAGGGCCGGGGGCTAGAGCCGGCCGATGTTCGCGAATACCGCGGCGGTCAGGGATGCCAGGTCCGTGGGGGACAGTTCGACCTCCAGGCCGCGGCGGCCCGCTGATACGCAGATTGTTTCGTGGGACTGCGCCGACGCGTCCAGCACCGTGGGCAGGCGCTTGCGCTGGCCCAGGGGGGAGATGCCGCCCAGGACATAGCCGGTGGTGCGTTCCGCCGCCGCCGGGTCCGCCATGGTGGCCCGCTTGCCGCCGGCCGCCGAGGCCAGGGCCTTCAGATCCAGGGAGCCCGCCACGGGGACGACCGCGACTGTCAGACGGCCGTCGACGTCCGCCACCAGGGTCTTGAACACCCGGTCGGGGGAGACCCCGAGGGCCTCGGCCGCCTCCTCGCCGTAGGAGGCCGACGCGGGATCGTGCTCGTACGCGTGCACCGTGAACGCCGTGCCGGCCGCGGTCAGCGCGACCGTGGCGGGGGTGCCGCCTGACTGGTTCTGCTTCTTCGCCTTCTTCGCCACGGGTGAGTGGCCCTCCGGTCGCTCAGTTGGGGTGGGTCGGGGCGCGGGTCAGTTCCACGGCGGGCAGCGACGGCAGGTGCCGGATGACGGCGGTCTCCGAGCGCAGGATCGTCAGCTCCTCGCGGAGACGGGTCGCGGTGTCCGGGGCCTGGAGCAGGCGCTGCTTGGCGGGAACGTCCAGTACGGCGGCCGCCGCGACCAGGTACGAGACGACGGACGGATCGTCGGGCAGGTCCGCGCCCGTGGTCAGGGAGCGTTCGCTCGCACCCGCCAGGCGCTTCTGGTAGCTGCGGAAGGCCCGCAGGACGCCTTCGGCCAGCGCACCGGCCTCGTCGCCCGGGTCCTCCTCCAGTTCCTCGAACTCGCCCGTGAGATACGGGCCGCTCGCGTCCACGGAGAGGAGCCTGACCCGGATGGTGCCGGTGGCCAGGACCTCGAAGCTGCCGTCCGAGCGCTCCCTGATCTTCGCCGCGTCGGCGATGCAGCCCACCCGGTGGAACGTCTGGACCGGGTCCGGGCCGAAACCGTCAGCCGGGCCGCGCTCCACGGGAGTGCTGACGGCCTCCGGCATTCCGGCGGCCGTGGGCGCGGTCTCACGGCCGTCGCGGATGGCGACCACGGCGAAGCGGCGCGGTTCGTCCTCATCGGTCTTCAGCAGCTCGCGCATCATGGCGCGATAACGCTCCTCGAAGACGTTGAGCGGCAGCACGAGGCCGGGGAACAGCACCGCGTTCAGCGGGAACAGGGGCAGGCGAGCGGTGGTCACAACGGTCAAGCGTAATGGCCGCGGGCCCGCTCCCGGTCGGCCCGGTGGCGCAAGGGCGTCCGGGAGGCCACCCGGAGCCGCGCGCTGTCCCGTGCGTCGAGGAACCGGCCGAGCGGATCGTCGGACACCGAGGCCCAAGGGAACGAGGCCGCATGGGGTCCGATCTGCCGGAACTGTTCCAGCGCATCGGCCCAGCGGCCCCGTACCACCAGCACGTACGCGAGCAGATTGCGCACCTCGGCCGGCCACGGGTCGCCGGGCTCGAAGGTGGCGGACAACGAGATGGCCAGATCGGCCGCGGTGTCTATCCGCTGCTCCTGTACGGAGGTGAACCGGGTGCCGGGCCCCTCGGCCAGCACGGCGAAGGCGGCCCGCAGCGGCAGCGCCTGCACCAGGGAGCTGGGCAGCGAGTCCTCGGCGGCCCGCTCGGCGAAGTCGAAGCACTCGCGGTGCGAGCCGTACCAGGCGGCGGAGAGGTACTGCAGGGCCGCGACATGGCAGCCGTAGTGGTGTGTGGAGCGCTGTATGGCCTGCTCCCACAGCGTCTCGAACGTGGTGTGCGTGGCATGGGTGCCGCGGGCGTGGTCCAGCGCGAGGCGCCAGGGCACCGGATCGCGCGGATCACCCTGGGCCGCCGCCGTGATCATCGGCCCCACCTCGCGCAGCTGCTCCGCGCGGGCGGGCGACTCCCAGGCCCGCTCGACGGCGAGCTGAGCCTTGACGAGCAGGGCGTCGGGGTCGTGCGGGGCGGCGGCCAGCCAGTCGCGGAGCCAGCCGTCCCGGTTGCGGGCGAAGGCGACGAGCCGGTTCAGATAACGGTCCCGGCTCTCCCACTCGGCGGCGTCCCGGGTGGTGGCCAGGAGTTTCGCGGCCGGTTCGTACTCCCCGAGGGCGGCGGCCACCAGCGCGGGCGAGAGCCGGTCGTCCGGGGCGTCGAGCATCACGGCATGGTCGACGGGCAACCCGGTGGACAGCTCCGGGGTGTGCCGGATCATGCGCGCGGTACGGAGCAGAGCGCGGAGGAAAGGCATGGTGCAGACCATTGAAAAGCGCTGGTGGGGGCGGCGCCAGAGGGACGCTGTGAAGCTTTGGTGCCGAGTGGATGGGTTGCCCTGGCCATGGCCAAGAAAGAGTAAAGGAAATCGGGGAAACTGGCTTGTTCCTGTCGTTCCCGGGATAGAAGGCCGGTGGTGTGTCCGGCGCCGGTGTGCGGCTGTCCGGACGAGCCCGGCCCGGCGGGAGAAGGGGCCGCCGTGCTCGGCGGCCCGCTGCCGGACCGGTCGCGGTCAGCCGCGGCGCAGCAGCCGTGAGGCGCCGGCCGCGACGGTGGTGGCCAGTATCCATCCCAGCAGGACCAGCACGGCAGCGGCCCACTGCCAGCCGCCCTCCATGCGCCAGTACCCGTCCTGGCCGAGATTGATCACCGGCACCAGCAGATCCAGGGCGTAGAGCGCCGCGTTCCACTCCGGATGCTCGTCCGCCTTGATCGCGGCCGGTTCGTACCGTGAGAAGGCCAGCGTCCCCGCCGCCCACAGCACCGCCATCCACACCGCGGCCCGCCCCGGCCGGTAGCCGTACGCCACCGTCCAGTCCTGGAGGAAGCCCCAGAGCTTCGCGGCGGGCGGCAGCGTCTCGCGCCGCCGCCGCTGCTTGGCGAGCAGCACCTCGCGGGCGTCCGCGTCCTCCCCGCTGTTGCGGAGCACGGCGGCCAGTCGTTCGTACGGCTCCGGCACGTACTCGGGGGTCGCCGCCGACACCCACTCCAGCCGCCGTGAGAGCGGGAAGTGCCCGTACGGGACGAGGTTCTCGTACACGAACCCGCCCATCGCCAGACCGCCCGGACCAGGCCAGCTCGTCGACACGTCGATCAGCGTGACGACCTTCGCGCCGTTGAGCACGACCCGGCCCCGGGCCGGACGCTCCGGGTTGAACCGCAGCTCGGGGGCGACGATCCGGCGCAGCGACAGCTCCTCGTGGGCGGCCAGCACGAAGACCGCCTTGTGCAGGTCGACCGCGTCACCGAACCGGCCGTCGTCCAGCCGCACCCCGCCCCGGCAGCGGAAGACCTGCGCGCGGGTGCCGTGGGCCGGCGTCGGGGACGTGACGATGCCGTACGGGGGAGTGGTGCCCTGATTCCCCGTGTCCACGCTGACCCACGCCTCGCTCATGTACAGCGTCCGCTCCACGCTCAGCTGCGGGGCGTTCAGCGCACGGCGTCCCTGTGCGCCGCGCAGCCGGCTGCCGCGCAGACTCAGCGAACCGCCCACCTTCGCCCCGCGCAGACTCAGCTCGCCGAGCGCCTCGATCATCTCGGCCTGGAGGTCCTGGGCGACCGTGAGCCCGTCACCGGTCAGCGCACGCCCCTGCCGGTCGGGGCCGATGTCGATCTGGTTGATCAGCAGATCCGTACCGATCTGCGCGTCCGTGAGCCGGATCCCGCGCTCGACCCTGCAGCGCGGCAGATGCAGATCGCCCTCGGTGCGCAGCCGGGCCGCCTCCAGCCGGGGCATCGCGCACCCCACCATCCGCAACGTCGTGAAGTGGCACTCCGGGAGCACCACCTCCTCGTCGAAGCGGCAGCCGGTCAGCTCCACGTACGGGTCGACGCGCCCGCCCGCCAGGTCCAGCTTCCCGGTGATCCGGATGCCCCGGAGCTTCAGCGCCGCCACCCGGCCCGGCCGGGCCCGCGGACCGCTGAGCAGCAGCCGGGCGACGACCCGGGCCTCCACACTGCGCTCGGGGCCCCAGGGGTGCGGGGCGAACGGATCGTCGTGCGCCCCGTCGCGGGCGCGCAGGTCGTAGGTGGTCCCATTTCTGAAGGACTGCCACATGCCCAGCTCGGCTGGGCTGAGGCCGTCCGGAAGATCCCCGTCGTGCGGTTCGGTCACCGAAGCCCCTTCCGCTCGGAGCCGCAATGGTCTGGTGCGCGAGAGCGAGCCGATCGCCGACGCCCTGCGACGTGCTGATCCGCTCTCTGCCGCGCGTCAGGCCGTAATCCCGTTATTCCCTCTGAGTGACCAGGTGAACGCTAATAGTCAGCCGTGACAGTGAGGGCATGTATCAGCCAGTGATACGGGCGTCCGGGCGCCGAAGGCGGTCTGAGAGAATTGCGGTGTGATCTCTCGAATCGATCTGCGCGGCGATGCCCTCCCCGAGGGCGGCGCCCTGCGCGACCTGCTGCCCCGTGCCGAGTTCGACGTGGAAGCCGCCCTGGAGACGGTGCGGCCCATCTGCGAGGACGTACGCCATCGTGGCTCGGCGGCAGTGATCGACTGGGGGGAGAAACTCGACGGGGTGCGGCTCGACTCGATCCGCGTCCCGGCCGACGCCATCACCGGCGCACTGGAAACGCTCGACCCCGCCGTCCGCGCCGCCCTGGAGGAGTCGATCCGCCGCGCCCGGCTCGTCCACCGCGAGCAGCGCCGCACCACGCACACCACCCAGGTCGTCCCCGGCGGCACCGTCACCGAGAAGTGGGTGCCGGTCGAGCGCGTCGGGCTGTACGTGCCGGGCGGGCGTTCGGTCTACCCGTCGTCCGTCGTGATGAACGTGGTCCCCGCCCAGGAGGCGGGCGTCGAGGGCATCGCCGTCGCGTCCCCGCCGCAGCAGGAGTTCGACGGACTGCCGCACCCCACGATCCTGGCCGCCTGCGCCCTGCTGGGGGTGGACGAGGTGTACGCCGCCGGCGGCTCCCAGGCCATCGCGATGTTCGCGTACGGCACCGAGGACTGCCCGCCCGTGAACCTGGTCACCGGCCCCGGCAACATCTACGTCGCCGCCGCCAAGCGCCTCCTCAAGGGCCGCATCGGCATCGACGCCGAGGCCGGCCCCACCGAGATCGCGATCCTCGCCGACGCCACCGCCGACCCGGTGCACGTCGCCGCCGACCTGATCAGCCAGGCCGAGCACGACCCGATGGCCGCCGCGGTCCTGGTGACGGACTCCGAGGAGCTCGCCGCCGCCACCGAGGCCGAGCTGACGCCGCAGGTCGCCGCGACCAAGCACGTCACCGACCGGATCGAACCCGCGCTGGCCGGCCGCCAGTCCGCGATCGTCCTGGTCAACGACCTGGAGGACGGGCTCAAGGTCGTCGACGCGTACGCCGCCGAGCACCTGGAGATCCAGACCGCCGACGCCGCCGCCGTCGCCGGCCGCGTCCGCAACGCCGGAGCGATCTTCGTCGGCCCCTGGTCGCCCGTCTCGCTCGGCGACTACTGCGCCGGCTCCAACCACGTTCTGCCCACCGGCGGCTGCGCCTGCCACTCCTCGGGCCTGTCCGTGCAGTCCTTCCTGCGCGGCATCCACATCGTCGACTACACGCGCGACGCGCTCGCCGAGGTCACCCACCACGTGGTGACCCTCGCCGAGGCGGAGGACCTCCCCGCCCACGGCGCCGCGCTCAAGGCCAGGTTCGGGTGGAAGGTTCCGCAGCAGTGACGAACAGCGACACCCCTCGCGGGACCACCCGCATCGACGACCTCCCCGTCCGTGACGAACTGCGCGGCCAGTCCCCGTACGGCGCCCCCCAGCTCGACGTACCCGTCCGCCTCAACACCAACGAGAACCCGTACCCGCTCCCCGACGCCCTCGTCGACCGGATCGCCGAACGGGTCCGCGAGGCCGCCCGCGACCTCAACCGCTACCCCGACCGCGACGCCGTCGAGCTGCGCACCGAGCTCGCCCGCTACCTCACCCGCACCGCCGGGCACGAGGTCACGCGCGCCCACGTATGGGCGGCCAACGGCTCCAACGAGGTGCTCCAGCAGCTGCTGCAGACCTTCGGCGGCCCCGGCCGTACGGCGATCGGCTTCGAGCCCTCGTACTCGATGCACGCCCTCATCGCCCGCGGCACCGGCACCGGCTGGATCTCCGGACCGCGCAACGAGGACTTCACCATCGACGTCGACGCCGCCCGCGCGGTCATCGCGCAGCAGCGCCCCGATGTCGTCTTCATCACCTCGCCCAACAACCCCACCGGCACCGCCGTCGACGCCGGGACCGTCCTCGCGCTGTACGACGCCGCGCAGGCCGCCAAGCCGTCGATGGTCGTGGTCGACGAGGCGTACGGCGAGTTCAGCCACCACGCCTCACTGCTCCCGCTGATCGAGGGCCGCCCCCACCTGGTGCTGTCGCGCACCATGTCGAAGGCGTTCGGCGCCGCGGGACTGCGGCTCGGCTACCTCGCCGCGGACCCGGCCGTCGTCGACGCGGTCCAGCTGGTGCGCCTGCCGTACCACCTGTCGTCCGTCACCCAGGCCACCGCGCTCGCCGCCCTGGAGCACACCGATACGCTCCTCGGGTATGTCGCGCAGCTCAAGAGCGAGCGCGACCGGATCGTCACCGAGCTGCGCGCTCTCGGCTTCGACGTCACCGACTCGGACGCCAACTTCGTCCAGTTCGGCCGCTTCGCCGACAGCCACACCGCCTGGCAGCACATCCTCGACCGGGGCGTCCTGGTACGGGACAACGGCGTACCGGGATGGCTGCGGGTCTCCGCAGGGACCCCGGCAGAGAACGACGCGTTCCTCGATGCGGTACGCGAACTGAAGAAGGAGCACGACGCATGACTCGCGAGGCCCGCGTAGGAAGAGTGGAGCGGACCACCAAGGAAACCTCCGTGCTCGTCGAGATCAACCTCGACGGCAGCGGCAAGGTCGATGTCGCGACCGGGGTCGGCTTCTACGACCACATGCTCGACCAGCTCGGCCGCCACGGACTGTTCGACCTCACGGTCAAGACCGACGGTGACCTGCACATCGACTCGCACCACACCATCGAGGACACCGCCCTCGCGCTCGGCGCCGCCTTCAAGCAGGCCCTCGGTGACAAGGTCGGCATCTACCGCTTCGGCAACTGCACCGTCCCGCTGGACGAGTCGCTCGCCCAGGTCACCGTCGACCTCTCCGGCCGCCCCTACCTCGTGCACACCGAGCCCGAGAACATGGCGCCGATGATCGGCGAGTACGACACGACGATGACCCGGCACATCCTGGAGTCCTTCGTCGCCCAGGCACAGATCGCCCTGCACGTCCACGTCCCGTACGGGCGCAACGCCCACCACATCGTGGAGTGCCAGTTCAAGGCGCTCGCCCGAGCCCTTCGCTACGCCAGCGAGCACGACCCGCGTGCGGCCGGCATCCTCCCCTCCACGAAGGGCGCCCTGTGACCGGCCTCAACACCGTCCTGATCCTGGTCGGCCTCTTCCTGGCCGGCGGCGTCTACTCCTTCTCGAAGCAGGGGATGCCCAAGGGCGTCATCGTGCTGCTCGGGATCGGATCCGTGATGTGCCTGGTGGCGGGCGTCATGCGGATCCAGGGACTCTGGGACTGAGGGAGCGAGCATGGACACCAAGAAGAAGGTCGTCGTCTTCGACTACGGCTTCGGCAACGTCCGGTCCGCCGAGCGCGCCCTCGCCCATGTCGGAGCCGACGTCGAGATCACCCGTGACTTCGACACGGCGATGAACGCCGACGGGCTGCTGGTGCCCGGCGTCGGCGCGTTCTCCGCCTGCATGGAGGGCCTGAAGAAGGCCCGCGGCGAATGGATCATCGGACGCAGGCTCTCCGGCGGGCGCCCCGTCATGGGCATCTGCGTCGGCATGCAGATCCTCTTCGAGCGCGGCATCGAGCACGGCGTGGAGACCGAGGGTCTCGACGAGTGGCCCGGCACCGTCGGCCCGCTCAAGGCCGACGTCGTCCCGCACATGGGGTGGAACACCGTCGAGTCCCCCGAGGGCTCCCGGCTGTTCGCCGGACTCGACCCCGAGGCCCGGTACTACTTCGTGCACTCCTACGCGGCGCACGACTGGTCCCTCGAAGTCACCAACGCCAAGATCCGTGCCCCCAAGGTCACCTGGGCCACGCACGGCGAACGGTTCGTGGCGGCCGTGGAGAACGGCGCGCTGTGGGCCACCCAGTTCCACCCCGAGAAGTCCGGCGATGCCGGCGCCCAGCTGCTGACCAACTGGATCGAGACGCTGTAATGCCGAAGCTTGAACTGCTCCCCGCCGTAGACGTCCGCGACGGCCAGGCGGTCCGCCTGGTGCACGGCGAGTCCGGCTCCGAGACCTCCTACGGCTCCCCGCTGGAGGCCGCACTGGCCTGGCAGCGCGCCGGCGCCGAGTGGCTGCACCTCGTCGACCTGGACGCCGCCTTCGGCACCGGCGACAACCGGGCGCTCATCGCCGAGGTGGCCGGCGCCATGGACATCAAGGTCGAGCTCTCCGGCGGCATCCGCGACGACGCCTCGCTCGCCGCCGCCCTCGCCACCGGCTGCCGCCGCGTCAACCTCGGCACCGCCGCCCTGGAGACCCCGGAGTGGGTCGCCAAGGTCATCGCCGAGCACGGCGACAAGATCGCGGTCGGCCTCGATGTCCGCGGCACCACGCTGCGCGGCCGCGGCTGGACCCGCGACGGCGGCGACCTCTACGAGACGCTCGCCCGCCTCGACTCCGAGGGCTGCGCCCGCTACGTCGTCACCGACATCGCCAAGGACGGCACCCTCCAGGGCCCCAACCTGGAGCTCCTGAAGAACGTCTGCGCAGCCACCGACAAGCCCGTCGTCGCCTCCGGCGGCGTCTCCTCGCTGGACGACCTGCGGGCCATCTCCTCGCTCGTCCCGGCGGGCGTCGAGGGCGCGATCGTCGGCAAGGCGCTGTACGCGAAGGCCTTCACCCTCGAAGAGGCGCTGGAGGCGGTCTCCGTATGACGGACTCCGTCAACCGCATCTCCTCCGGCGCCCCCTGGGAGGAGAAGTTCGGCTACTCCCGCGCGGTCGAGCTCCCCAACGGGCTGGTGCTCGTGGCCGGCTGTACGTCGGTGGTGGGCGGGGAGATCTCCGCCGGCAGCCCCTACGAGCAGGCCGTCACCTCCTTCGAGGTCGCCTTCGAGGCGCTGAAGCAGGTGGGCCTGAGCCGTGAGGACGTCGTCCGTACCCGGATGTACCTCACGCACGCCCGGGACACGGACGAGGTCGGCCGCGCCCACAAGGAGCTGTTCGACGACGTCCGCCCCGCCGCCACGATGATCATCGTGTCCGGTTTCGTCGACCCGAGCCTGGTCGTCGAGGTCGAGGTCGAGGCCTACCGGGCAGGTGCGCGATGACCCTCGCGGTACGTGTCATCCCCTGCCTCGACGTGGACAACGGCCGGGTCGTCAAGGGCGTCAACTTCCAGAACCTGCGCGACGCCGGTGACCCCGTCGAGATGGCGAAGCTGTACGACGCCGAGGGCGCCGACGAGCTGACCTTCCTCGACATCACCGCCTCCAGCGGCAACCGGGAGACGACCTACGACGTGGTGCGCCGCACCGCCGAGCAGGTCTTCATCCCGCTCACCGTCGGCGGCGGCGTCCGCACCCCCGACGACGTGGACAAGCTGCTGCGGGCCGGCGCCGACAAGGTCGGCGTCAACACCGCGGCCATCGCCCGGCCGGAGCTGATCCGGGAGATCGCCGAGCGCTTCGGCCGCCAGGTCCTGGTGCTCTCCGTGGACGCCCGGCGCACCCCCGCCGGCACCTTCGAGGTCACCACGCACGGCGGCCGCAAGGGCACCGGCATCGACGCCGTCGAATGGGCGCACCGGGCCGCCGAGCTCGGCGCGGGCGAGATCCTGCTCAACTCGATGGACGCCGACGGCACCAAGGACGGCTACGACACCGAGATGATCGCGGCCGTGCGGAAGCACGTGACCGTTCCCGTCATCGCCTCCGGCGGCGCTGGCCGGCTCGCGGACTTCGCGCCGGCCGTCGACGCGGGGGCCGACGCGGTCCTCGCCGCGTCCGTCTTCCACTTCGGCGATCTGCGGATCTCCGAGGTCAAGGGCGCCCTCCGGGAGGCCGGCCACCCGGTCCGCTGAGGACGTGCGGGACAGCACCGGCCGCGAAGGCCGGTGAAGTTGCCGATGTGCGCCACCGGGGTGCACCGCGAAAGTGGCGACCGCCAGAGAACAACGGCGGTTCCACGCGGTGCACCCCGAGCGGCCCCGGCAACCACGGGCCCAGGGCCCCTGCCCGGCGTGGCTCCCGCCACGACCGAGAGGACCCCCCCGTGCAGCACCTCCCCTCCGGCGAGACCTCCCCGCGCCACCGGATGTCCAGGAGCCGCTCCCGCGCCATCAAGGGCCTGCTGGCCGCCGCCGTCGCCACCGCGGGCCTGTGCACCGCACTGATGCCGGGCGCCCACGCCGCCGACAACCCCTACGAGCGCGGCCCGGCCCCGAGCAATGCGAGCATCGAGGCGAGCCGCGGCTCGTACGCGGTCTCGCAGACCAGCGTCTCCGCGCTGAGCGTCAGCGGCTTCGGCGGCGGCACGATCTACTACCCGACGTCCACGGCCGACGGCACGTTCGGCGCGGTCGCCATCTCGCCCGGCTACACCGCCTACCAGTCCAGCATCGCCTGGCTCGGACCGCGGCTGGCCTCGCAGGGCTTCGTCGTCTTCACCATCGACACCAACACCACGCTGGACCAGCCCGACAGCCGCGGCCGGCAACTCCTGGCCGCGCTGGACTATCTGACGCAGTCGAGCTCGGTGCGCACCCGGATCGACACCTCCCGGCTCGGCGTGATGGGCCACTCCATGGGCGGCGGCGGCACCCTGGAGGCCGCCAAGAGCCGCACCTCGCTGAAGGCGGCGATCCCGCTGACCGGCTGGAACCTCGACACCACCTGGCCCGAGGTCCGCACCCCCACCCTGATCTTCGGCGCGGACGGCGACACCATCGCGCCCGTCGCCACGCACTCGGAGCCGTTCTACCAGTCGCTCCCCAGCACGCTGGACAAGGCGTACGTGGAGCTGCGCGGGGCCACGCACTTCACCCCGAACTCCTCCAACACCACGATCGCGAAGTACAGCATCTCGTGGCTGAAGCGCTTCATCGACAATGACAGCCGCTTCGAGCAGTTCCTCTGCCCGCTGCCGGCGGCGAGTCTGACGATCGCCGAGTCCCGGGGCAACTGCCCCCACACCTCGTAGTCCTCCACAGGGGAGGGGCCGGACCGTGAACGGCGGTGCGGCCCCTCGCCGTTGCGGGGGCCGTGCCTCGCGCGGCCGGTCCGGCGTTGTGCGCGTGCACAGGCAACTCCGGCTCGCCCTGGGAGGATGCCCCGCAACCGGCCGGGTGCGGGGCGGTGCCGGACGCACCTCTTCCGACGTTGTTTACGCAGAAGTAACGTGCCGGACGTGACTCCATCGACGACCGTGCACAGTCCGCCCCGGCTGTACGGCCGCAGCGGTGAACTCGCCATCCTGGAAACCCTGTTGGCGCGGCTGCGAGGCGGCGACGGAGGCGCGCTGGTCCTGACCTCGCTGCCCGGCATCGGCCGCACCGCACTCCTGGACAGGGCGGCGGCCGCACACCGCGAACGGCGCACCGGCCCCGTCCTGTCCGCCACCGCCGCCCCCGCCGAGCGGCAACTGCCGTACAGCGGGCTCCACGCCCTGCTCTGTTCCGCGCCCGGCCCGCTCCCGGTGCCGCCGGACCGGGTGCTGCGCGACGGCATCACCCCCACGGAACTGCTCGTCCTGCTGCGGGAACTCGGCGCGGACCGGCCGCTGCTGGTGTGTGTGGACGACGCGCACGCCTGGGACCCCGACTCGCGCGCCGCCCTCGTCTTCGCCGCCCGCAGACTCGGCGCGGGCAGCCGTGTCGCCGTCGTGATCGGCGCCGGGGACGAGACGAGCTTCGCCGGGCTGCCCGCGCTGCGGCTCGGCCCCCTCGACGACGACGCGGCGGCGGCGCTCCTGGACCGGATCACCGACGCCACCGGCGCCGCGGACCCGGCCGACCCGGTGGTCCGCGGCGAACTGCTGCGGGAGGCGGCCGGGAACCCGCGGCTGCTCGCCGGCCTGGCCGCCCGGCTCACCCCCGACCAGCTGACCGGGCGGACCGCACTGCCCCATCCGCTGCCCGGCGGACAGGACGTCCTGGACGCGCACGCCGCACGCCTGGGCCATCTGCCGCCGGACACCCGGACGTTCCTGCTGATCACGGCCGCGGCGCAGGAGCACGAGCCGGAGGGCGCCGGCGCCGATCTCGCCCTCGTGCTCCACGCCGCCGCCGCGGCGGGCCTCGGCCCGGCCGCACCCGACCTCGCCCTGCGCACTCCGGCCGGAACCGCGGGCGCCCTCCAGCAGGCGGGCACCCGCATCCACTTCAGCCACCCGCTGCTGCGCCGCGCGGTCCTGCACCGCGCCCCCGCGCACCGCCGCCGCGCGGTGCACCGGCTGCTCGCCACCTTGCTGGCGACGGGCCCGTCCGCCCTCGGCAGGGCTCCGAGGGGCGGCCCCGCGCGGACGGTGGCGCCCGTACTCCCGGCGCTCGTCCAGCGGGCGTGCGCGGCCCCCGGGCCCGACGCCCCGCTCGCCGATGCGCTGGAGGCGGCCGCCGTGGCGCCGAGGCCGCACGCCGAGCGGGCGGCCGCGCTCGCCCGTGCCGCCGCGCTCACCGCCGACGAGGCGCTGCGCGCCGCCCGGTTCGCCTCGGCCGCCGAGCACACCCGGCTGGCCGGGGACGCCGGCCGGGCCCGTGCGCTGCTGGCCCGGATCGGGGGACGGCCCTCGCACGGCGGTGCGCACCGCGTCCGCGGGCTGCTCGCCCTGCGCGACGGGCCGGCCGCGGACGCCCGCGAGGCCCTCCTCGCCGCCGCCGCACTCCTCGCCCCGCACGACCCCCGCGGCAGTGTCGACGCCCTCCTCGGAGCCGCCGAAGCCGCCTGGGCGATGGGGGACGCCCTCGCGTACCTCGACGCGCTGAGCCGTATCCCGGCCGCCGTGCCCGACCGGGCACTCGCGCAGTACCGCGACGGCATGTGCGCCGTGCTGCGCGGGCGCATCGGCGAGGGGCACGCCCTGCTGCGCCGCTGTCTCGACGCAGCCGGCGAATCACAGGAGCCGGCCGCCCTGCTGCGCGGCGGCGTCTCGGCGCTGGTGCTCGGCGACGTCGACGCCGCCTGCCGGGCGGGGACCCGCGCGCTCGGCGCCGTACACGCGAGCGGCCCCGATGCGCTGCTGCCACAGGCCCTGGAGCACCTTGCCTATGCGGAGCTCCGGGCCGGACGGCACGCACGGGCCCGCGCCCACGCCCTGGCGGGCCTGCGCGCCGCCCGCCGTACCGGGCAGCCCAACACGGCCTCCCACCTGCACGCCGTCCTCGCGCTCACCGCCTCGGTGGAGGGCGGCCCGCAGGACTGCGCGGTCCATGCCGACGCTGCCCTGGCGGGCGCCGGACCGCACGGGCTCGCACAGGCGGCGACCCTGGCCACCTGGGCACTGGCCCGCGCGGACCTCGCGGCCGGGCGTTCGGGCGAGGCGGCGGCCCGGCTCGACCCGCTCGTGCGGCCGGGGCCCCGGCACGGGCACTTCGCCACCCGGATGCTCGCCGTTCCGTGCTTCGTCGAGGCGTCCGTCCTGGCCGGGCGTGCCGACCGGGGCAGGGGCGCGGATCCGGTCGCCGACGCCGTCGCGGAGTTCGCCGTCTGGACCACCCGCACCACCGACCCGCAGGCGCCCGCCCAACTGGCCCGCTGCCGGGCCCTGCTGGCTTCCCCGGCACAGGCGGCCGGACGGTACGAGGAGGCGCTCGCCCACCACGACCGCGCGGGCGGCGACTTCGAACGCGCCCGCACCCAGCTGCTGTACGGGGAGTGGCTGCGCCGCCGCCGCCGTACCCGGGAGGCCAGGGGGCCGCTGCGGGACGCCCTGGTCGCCTTCGAACGGTGCGGGGCCCGCGCCTGGACCCACAGGGCGAGCGGCGAGCTCCGGGCCGCCGGGGAAGCGGCGGGGCCGGCCGCTGCGGGCGGCACCGGTCCACTGGCCGCACTGACCCCGCAGCAGCAGCGGATCGCGCGGTGCGTCGCCGAAGGCGCCACCAACCGTGAGGTGGCGCTGCGGCTCTCGGTGAGCACCCGCACCGTCGACCACCATCTGCGCAATGTGTTCGCCGCGCTCGGGGTGCGTTCCAGGACCGAGCTGGCCGGACTGCTGGACCGCTGAGGGCTGCCGGCGCGGCAGTGTGCGCGGGGCCCTTGTCCGGGGGCCCGAAGCCGTGTCCGAAGCCGGGAGGTTGCAGGACCGTGATGAGAAGGACGCCGCAGACCCCTAGGTACCGACTGGGCGGTATGCCATTCTGCGGGCGTCAGGATGATTCGGTGTGCTCATGCCCAACGCCGGGCTGGGCGAACCGGAGCCGGCCGATTTCCGGAGCCGGCCGAATCCCGGTGGAGGCCGCCATGCCGCAGGTCGTACGTTCACGGGGCAGGTCGTTGCACGGGCCGCCGCCCGTCGCGCCGACGCCGCGCCGGTTCCGTTCGCTGGCCGATCGCGAGGCCGTCGCCGTACTGCACCGGGCCGCCAAGGTGCTGATCGCGGCGCTGCCGGAGCTGACGGACCGGCTCGTCGAGGCGCTGCGGGAGGAGGAACCCGCCTACCGCTCGGCGATCGAGGCCGATGCGGCGGAGATCTGGCAGGAGGTCCACCTCTCGCTGCGCCACAACGTCGGATCGCTGATCCAGCCCCGGGAGTTCCGGGACGCCGCCCACCGCACCTCGCGCCGGATCGGCGAGGTCCGGGCCGAACAGGGCCTGCCGCTCGACGCGGTCCTGCACGCCTTCCGGATGGGCGGGGCGATGGTCTGGCAGGGCCTCGTGGACGAGACCGCTCGCCGCCACCCCGACGACATCCGGCTGCTGGTCCATGTCGCGGCGGACGTCTGGAACTTCGTGGACGAGCACTGCGGCGTCGTCGCCGACGCCTACCGGCAGACGGAACGCCGGCTGGCCTGGCGCCGGGAGAACCGCCAGCGCCTCATGACGGCGGCGCTGCTGGACGGCACGGCCCAGATCGCCGAACTTCCGGACGCCGCGGCCGCGCTGGGGCTGCCGGAGCACGGCCGCTACGTGGTGCTCGCGGTCGCGACCGCCCGCCGCGCCCCGCACGGCGGCGCGCACGCGCCGATGACGCTGCCGGCGGGCACGGACGCACTCTGGCACCCGGGCTCCGACGCGGAGTTCGCCATCCTGCCGCTGACCTTCGGTGCGGGGGCGGCCGAGCCCGCCGCACCGCTCGCCGGGGCCGCGGAACCGGACGCTCCGGCCGATGCGGCCGCCGGGGACGGAAACGGGGACAGGAACAGGAACGGGGACGGGGACAGGAACGGGAACGGGGGCGGGGAATCGGAACTCGCTTCGCTGGCCGCCGGGTTGTCCGCGCCGCCGGGTGCCCGGGTCGGCATCAGCTCCGTCGTCGACGGGCTGGCCGCCGTCGGGGACGCCCGGCGCCTCGCCGAGACCGCGCTGCGGGCCTGCCCGGCCGGCGGCGGGGTAGTCCTGCTCGACGAACAGCTGCCCGCCGCCCTGGTCGTCTCGTCCCCGGGCCTCGGATCGGCGCTCGCCGCCCGGGTGCTGGGACCACTGGACCGGCTGGACCCCGCCGACCGCGACGTGCTCATCGAGACGCTCACGGCGTGGTTCGACTGCGACGGCTCGGCACCCCGGGCGGGGGCCCGGCTCTACTGCCACCGCAACACCGTCCTGAACAGGCTGCGCCGCTTCGAGCAGCTGACCGGCCGCTGTCTCACCCGCCCGTCCGACGCGGTCGAGGTCTCCCTCGCCCTGGCCGCACGCCGCCTGCTCGCCGGCTGACCCGGGCGTATTCAGTGCGACGGTCCGCCTGCTTGCCGGCTGACCCGGGCGTCCTCAGTCCGTCGGGCGTCCTCAGTCCGTCGGGCGTCCTCCGTCCGCCGGGCGGGCGGAGGATGTGCTCCCGCACAGTCCTCGGCGTTGCGGGCTGTACCGGGGCAGCGCCGCAGTCGCGCACGCTGTACGCGGCCCCGGGCGCCTGATGGCGTGACCGGCATGCCCTCAGCACTTCCGGAAACCCGCACACCTCGCGCCCGCGCCCGCGCGCACGTGGTCGCGCCCGCCGCCACCCCCCTCCCGGCCCCCCTCCCGACCCCGACCCCTGCCCCGGGACCGCGACGGTGAGCGGCGGCTTCGACGCCCGGTCGCTCGCCGTGGCCGTCTTCCTCGGGTTCGTCGCGGTGTCGCTGCTGCTGTGCGGCCTGGCGGCGGCGGACCAGGACGACCCGGAGCACTTCTACGCGGGCGGCGGCTCGGCCCTCGGGCCGGCCGGGAGCGGGCTGGCCATCGCCGGTGACTACATCTCGGCCGCCACCCTGCTCTCCACCACCGGCTCCGTCGCGCTCGCCGGCTTCGACGGCATCCTCTTCGCCGTCGCCACGGTCGCCTCGCTGGTCCTGGTCATGCGGATCCTGGCCGAACCGATGCGCCGCAAGGGGGTGTTCACCCTCGGCGACTTCCTCGCGGACCGGCTCGGCGACCCGTCCGTACGCCGCGCCCTGGGGATCACCACCCTGGTCGTCCTGGCCCCCCTGCTGCTGGTGCAACTCGCCACTGCGGGGCGGGTGATGGCCTCCGTGTTCGGGCTGCCGGACGGCGCGCTCACCAGCTGCACCGTCGTCGCCGGCGCCCTGATGGTCTGCTACTCCGCCGTGGGCGGCATGCGCGGCACCGGTCACATCCAGATCGTCAAGGTCGCGGTGGTGCTGGCCGCGGTGACCCTGCTCGCGGGGCTGGTGCTCGCCCGCTACGGCTGGAACCCGTTCGCCCTCTTCGACGCCGCGCGGCGGGGCAGCGGCGCCGGTACGTCCTACGCGCGCCCCGGTCTGCAGTTCGGCCACTCCGTCGCCGGCGCCCTGGATCTGCTCGGCTTCCAGCTCACCCTGGTCCTCGGGGCCGCCTGCATGCCGCACATCATGATGCGGCTGCACCCCCTGCGGGACAGCTGGACCGTGCGCCGCGCCACCGTCTGGGCGGCGGCCCCGGTGGCCCTTCTGTGCGCCGGCGTCGTCGTGGTCGGCCTCGGCGCGTCCGCCCTGCTCGGCCACAGGATCATTCAGGCCGCGGACCCGGCGGGCGGCACGGCACTGCTGCTGGTGACCGGGGCCCTCGATCCGGGCGCCGACGGGCCGCGCGAGTCCCCGCTGTTCGCCTTCGTGGCCTGCGCCGTGTTCGCCACGACGCTGGCCGCGGTGGCCGGGATCACCCTGGCGGCCGCCTCCTCCGTCGCCCGCGACTTCGCGGCGAAGGCCCGCCTGCGCAACGCGGTCCGGTCCGACCGGTCCGCAGGGCGCGAGATCCTCCGCGCCCGGCTGGCCGTCGTCCTGGTCGGCGCGCTCTCCGTCTGGGTGTCGACGTACACGCACAGCCGCAATCCCCAGGTGCTGCTCTCGCTCGCGTTCGCCACGGCAGCCTCCGTACTGCCGCCGGTCCTGCTGTACGCGCTGTTCCGGCCGGGTTTCAACGCGCGCGGGGTGCGCTGGACGGTCTACGGCACGCTGCCGCTGATCGCGGTCCTGATGGTGTTCTCGCCCGCGTTCTCCGGCAGCCGCATCGCGCTGTTCCCGTCCCGTGACTTCCACTGGTTCCCGCTCCAGACGCCGGGGCTGATCACGATCCCGGCCGGATTCCTGCTGGGGTACCTCGGGTCCCGTGCCGGGCAGGGGAAGCGGCCGGCGGCAGAAGGGCCGGCCCGGCGCACAACTTTTATTGCGCAATAGATATTGCGCAAGATTTCTTTCCTATCTACCGTGGAGGGCATGGCAAGCAACGAATCACGCCGGGTGTCCGACCTCGGCACGCTCAAGGCGTTCGGGCACCCCCTGCGGATGAAGCTCTACCGGGCGCTCTACATCGCCCGGCAGGCCACCGCGTCCCAGCTCGCCGAGCAGGTCGACGAGCAGGTCTCGCTCGTCAGCTACCACCTGCGCAAGCTCGCCGACCACGGCCTGATCGAGGAGGCCGGCCGGGAGGGCAAGGACGGCCGCGAGCGCTGGTGGCAGCCCGCGTCGAAGGGGCTGAGCTTCCACGACGAGGACTTCAGCGACGCGCCCGAGAAGGCCGCCACCCACACCGCCGTCAGCCGGCTCTCGTTCGACCAGCACATCGAGCTGTACCGCCGCTTCCTCGACGCGTACCGGAGCTGGTCGCCCCCGTGGCGCAAGTCGTCCTTCACCTCGGAGTACCTGGCCCGGCTGACCCCCGAGGAGCTCTCCGCGCTCGAGCGTGAGCTGCACGCGGTCATCAACCGGTACGAGGAGCAGGGCCGCGCCCGCGACGAGGCCGGCGACACGGAGAACCGCGAGAACGTCGCACTGCACATGTACGGCTTCCCGTTCCGGACCTGACCGTTCCGGACCTGACCGTTCCTGACCCGACCCGGCCTCCCGAGAGGACGAGCCCGTGACCGTCACCCTCAGCGCCACGGAAACCACCGGACGCCCCGCCCACCGTGACGGCAACGTCCTGCGCTGGCTCGGCGCCTACACGGCGTCCATGATCGGCGACAGCGTCTACTACATGGCCCTCGCCTGGGCCGCCACCCGCACCGGGAGCGCCGCGCAGACCGGACTGGTGCTCGCCGTCGGCTCGATACCGCGAGCCGTGCTGCTGCTCGGCGGGGGAGTGCTCGCCGACCGGCTCGGACCGCGCCGCGTCGTGGTCGCCGGCGACACCGCCCGCTGTCTCGTCATCCTGGGCCTGGCCGGCACCCTGCTCCTCACCTCGCCCACCGTGTGGATGCTGGTCGTCGTCGCACTCGTCTTCGGTGCGGCCGACGCCCTCTTCCTGCCCGCCGTCGGAGCCCTCCCGCCCCGGATCACCGCCGCCTCCCAGCTCGCCCGCGTCCAGGGCATGCGCGGCCTCGCCACCCGTACCGCCACGGTCGTCGGCGCCCCGCTCGGCGGCGTCGCCGTGGCCCTCGGCGGCCCGGTCCTCGCCTTCGCCGCGGCGGGCGTGCTCTTCGCCGTCTCGCTGCCGCTGCTCCTTGCCGTACGGATGAGCCCGCTGCCCGTGACCGGCACGGCCGAGGCGAAACCCGCGGGCACCGCCTGGCGCGAACTGGCCGACGGGCTGCGCCACATCCGCCGCCACCCGCTGCTGAGACCGCTCATGCTCGTTATCGCCGTCAGCGAACTCGGCTTCGTCGGACCGCTCAACCTCGGCCTGATCCTGCTCAGCGACGAACGCGGCTGGGGCGCCTCCGGCATGGGCTGGGTCGTCGCCGCCTTCGGCGTCGGCGCGGGCGCCTCGGCCCTGCTGCTCACCGTGCGCGGACGCGTCCCCCGGGCCGGACTTGTCATGTGCCTCACCGTGCTGACCGGCGCCGCGGCCATCGGAGCCCTGGCGTACGCCCCCTCCGTGCCGCTGGCCGCGGGCGTCGCGGTCTTCGTCGGGCTCTTCGTCGGCCTCGGCGGCGCGCTGTGCGGCGCCCTCCTACAGACCGCCGCCGACCCCGCCTACCTGGGCCGGGTCACCTCGGTCTCGACGCTCTTCACCCACGCCCTGTCGCCGCTCAGCTTCCCCGTCACCGGCGCGGCCGTCGCCCTGTGGGGCACCGGCCCGGTCTTCGTAGCCAGCGCCTCCCTGTGCGCGGCGGGCGCGGCGACAGGCCTGTTCCTCGCCCCGCTGCGCCGCGCGGAACTCCCGCGCTGAGCGCGCAGCGCGTCGCCCCGCATACCGTCCTACATGCCGAGCTTCGCCGTCGTCACCCGGGCGATCGCCTCCTTCTCGCCCTCCAGCTCCACCCGCGCCGCAGCCTGCCGCCCGGACGCGTACAGCAGCAGCTCGCCCGGCTCGCCGGTCACCGTCACCACCGGGGTGCCCTTGTGCGCCACCGCGGTCTGGCCGTCCGGGCGGCGCAGCACCAGCCCCACCGGAGCCTTCCGCCCCATCAGCCGCGCGGCCTTCTCCGTACGCGACCACAGGACATCGGCGAAGACCGGGTCCAGCTCACGCGCCGACCAGTCGGGCTGGGCCCGGCGCACATCCTCCGTATGGATGTAGAACTCGACGGTGTTGGCGACCTCGTCCAGCTGCTTCAGCGCGAACGGGGACATCCGCGGCGGCCCCGTACGGATGAGCTGGATCAGTTCCTCGTACGGCTTCGCGGTGAACTCGGCCACGACCCGGTCGAGCCGGTTCTTCAGGGGGCCGATCAGGGTGCCGGCCGCCGCGTCCGGCCGGCGCTCGCGCACCACCGCATGGGCCGCCAGATCGCGGGCCGTCCAGCCGTGGCAGAGCGTCGGGGCCTCCGGGCCCACGGCCTCCAACAGGTCGGCAAGCAGAAGTCGTTCGCGCTTCGCATGGGTCGACATGCCCGCCAGCGTACGACCGGCGCCCACCGTCCGCCCAGTGGACGCGCGCCCAAAGGCCCTCCGCGACCACGGCACAATGGGCACATGACCAGCACGCCCACGCCCGGCACCCCCCGGCCCGCCAGCGACCTCGACCCCGCCATCGCCGCCCGCCTCAAGCGCGACGCAGACGGACTGGTCCCGGCCATCGCCCAGCAGTACGACACCGGCGAGGTGCTGATGCTCGGCTGGATGGACGACGAGGCCCTGCACCGCACCCTCACCACCGGCCGCTGCACCTACTGGTCGCGCAGCCGCCGGGAGTACTGGGTCAAGGGCGACACCTCCGGCCACATCCAGCAGGTCAAGTCCGTCGCCCTGGACTGCGACGGCGACACCGTCCTCGTCAAGGTCGACCAGACGGGCGCCGCCTGCCACACGGGCGACCGCACCTGTTTCGACGCCGACGTCCTCCCGCTCGGACAGTAGGGTCTGCCGCCATGGACCTCGACACCTTCCGCAAGCTGGCCGTCGACCGGCGCGTCATCCCCGTGACTCGCCGGCTCCTCGCGGACGGCGACACCCCGGTCGGCCTCTACCGCAAGCTCGCGGGCGAGCGCACCGGCACCTTCCTCCTGGAATCCGCGGAGAACGGCCGCACCTGGTCGCGCTACTCCTTCATCGGCGTACGCAGCGCCGCCACGCTCACCACCCGCGGCGGCGAGGCCCACTGGCTCGGCACCCCGCCGGTCGGCGTCCCCGTCGACGGGGACCCCCTGGAGGCCCTGCGCGCCACCATCGAGACCCTGCACACCCCGCACGACCAGGAATCGGGCCTCCCGCCCTTCACCGGCGGCATGGTCGGCTACCTCGGATACGACATCGTGCGCCGGCTGGAGAACATCGGCGAGAGCGGGGGCGACGACCTGAAGCTCCCCGAGCTGACGATGCTGCTCACCTCCGACCTCGCCGTCCTGGACCACTGGGACGGCAGCGTCCTGCTGATCGCCAACGCGATCAACCACAACGACCTGGCCACCGGCGTCGACGAGGCCCACGCCGACGCCGTCGCCCGGCTCGACGCCATGGAGCAGGACCTGAGCCGCCCCGTCGAGAACGCCCCGGCCGTCCTGCCGCCCTCCGAACTGCCCCCGTACACCGCACTGTGGGGCGGCAAGGCGTACCAGGACGCGGTCGAGGACGTGAAGGAGCGCATCAGGGCCGGCGAGGCCTTCCAGGTCGTCCCCTCCCAGCGCTTCGAAACCCCGTGCACGGCAAGCGCGTTGGACGTCTACCGGGTCCTGCGCGCCACCAACCCCTCGCCGTACATGTACCTCTTCCGCTTCGAGGGCTTCGACGTCGCGGGCTCCAGCCCCGAAGCCCTCGTCAAGGTCGAGGACGGCCGCGCCATGGTCCACCCGATCGCCGGCACCCGGCACCGCGGCGCCACCCCGCAGGAGGACCAGGCACTCGCCGACGAGCTCCTCGCCGACCCGAAGGAGCGCGCCGAGCACCTGATGCTCGTCGACCTCGGCCGCAACGACCTGGGACGGGTCTGCGAACCCGGCAGCGTCGAGGTCGTCGACTTCATGTCGATCGAGCGCTACTCGCACGTGATGCACATCGTGTCCACCGTCACCGGCCGCGTCGCCGAGGGCCGCACCGCCTTCGACGTCCTGACCGCCTGCTTCCCGGCGGGCACCCTGTCCGGCGCCCCGAAACCGCGCGCCATGCAGATCATCGAGGAACTCGAACCCACCCGCCGCGGGCTGTACGGCGGCTGCGTCGGCTACCTCGACTTCGCCGGGGACTCCGACACCGCCATCGCCATCCGCACCGCACTGCTGCGCGACGGCACGGCGTACGTCCAGGCCGGGGCGGGCGTCGTCGCCGACTCCGACCCGGTCGCCGAGGACACCGAGTGCCGCAACAAGGCCGCCGCGGTGCTGCGCGCCGTGCACACGGCGAACCGGCTCCGCGGCAACTGAGACGGCCGGCACACAGGGGGCGGTCGGCCGCCGCCGGGCCGTAAGGGATAGTGGAGTACGTGAGTGCTGTCCCCGTACCCCAGCCCCGTGCCGAAGCCGCCTCTGCGCCCGACAGCGCGGGAAGCCGCCGAAGCCTGGCCGCCGGCCTGCTCCTCGGGGCAGCCGGCGCCACCGTCGTCCTGCTCGCCACCGGGCAGACCTGGGCCGAGGGCAAGGCCTCGGTGGGCGGCGGATCCCTGCCGCTGAGCGCCGACGGACAGGACGTCACCGGCCTCCCCTCGGCCCTCGCGATCGTCGGCCTGGCCGCACTCGTCGCCGTCTTCGCCGTCCGCAGCGCCGGCCGGCTCGCCGTCGCGGGACTGCTGGCCCTCAGCGGGTTCGGCGCCGCCCTGAGCGCCTACCTCGGCGCGTCCGACAGCGCCGCACTCGACGAGAAGGCCGCGCAGACCACCGGCGACAGCTCCGCCGCCATCGAAGCCCTCAGCCACACCGCCTGGCCCTACGTCACCGCGGCCGGCGGCCTGCTGATCCTGCTCGCCGGGCTGCTCGCCCTGCGCTACGGCAGCCGCTGGCCCACGATGTCCGGACGCTACGAGCGCGACGGCACCCCGCGCCCCCGCAAGGCCCCCCGCACCGCCCCGGACCCGGACCGGCCCGAGGACCTGTGGAAGGCCCTGGACCGCGGCGAGGACCCGACGCGCGAGGCATGACCCCCCAGCTCACGTCCTACCCGCACGTACGGGACAATGTCGGGGAGCTCGCAGCGAAGCGGCACCCACAGCGCCGCCGCCTCTGCGTACAGCGACCCGAGCGATACCAACAGCGCAACACCAACGAGGAGCAACTCATGGCGGGCAGCAGCCACGGACACACCCCGGCCGCCTGGACCGGTGTCATCATCGCCTTCATCGGCTTCTGCATCGCCGGCGTCTTCATGGTCGCGGCCAACCCGCTCGGCTTCTGGGCAGGGATGGCCGTCGTCCTCGTCGGCGGTGTCGTCGGTCTCGCGATGAAGGCGGCCGGCCTCGGCATGCCGAAGGAGTCGGCGGACCAGGCAGCGGCCAGGGCCCGCGCCGGACAGGCGCAGACCTCCTGAACCGGTCCTCACGACCCACCCGCGCAAGGCGCAGCCCGGTCCGGGCTGCGCCTTCGCGCGTCAGCGGCGACAATCACCGAGTGGACGCATCGCCTACTCCAGCCGCCGCTCCGCCGACGCCCGGCCCCCGGCCGGTGGCCGGTCCGCCACCGACGCCCGGCAGCCCGCCCGCGCCGGTCTTCCCGCCCGCTCCCGTCCCCGCCTCGCGGCTGCGCCGGATCGCCACGCCGGCCGCTGTCATGGCCGTCGTCGTCGGCGCCTTCGGCTACGTCGGCTCCGTCGACCCCAATGAGCCCGGCCACTACCCGGTCTGCCCGCTGCTCAGATTCACCGGCATCTACTGCCCCGGCTGCGGCGGACTGCGCAGCGCCCACGCCGTCGCCCACGGCGACATCGCGGCGGCGCTCGGCTCCAACGCCCTCGCCGTCGCCGGCTACGCGGTCTTCGCGGCGCTCTGGGTCCTGTGGACGGTCCGGGCGTTCGCCGGGCGGCCGCTGCGGATCGACCTGAAACCGCTCCACTGGTGGGGGATCGGAGCCGTACTGCTGATCTTCACCGTCGTCCGGAACCTGCCGTTCGGATCGGCGCTGGCGCCGTGAATGCCCAGGTAGTGGGACTTTCGTCCGCCGGATGCAGGCCCAACGGCCTCCTGCGGATACCATCGCCATGGCTGATCCTGTTCCCTTTTCAGTCCCACTGTCACCGTCCCGGAAGGGGGCCTCTCGCGTGAGTGTGCTCGACGAGATCATCGACGGCGTTCGCGCCGACCTCGCGGAGCGGCAGGCGCGCGTCAGCCTCGACGAGCTCAAGGAACGCGCGGCGCGCGCTCCCCAGGCCAAGGACGGAGTCGCCGCCCTGCGCGGCGAGGGCGTGACCGTCATCTGCGAGGTCAAGCGCTCCAGCCCCTCCAAGGGCGCCCTGGCCGCCATCGCCGACCCGGCCGCGCTCGCCGCGGACTACGAGGCCGGCGGCGCGTCCGTCATCTCCGTCCTCACCGAGGAGCGCCGCTTCGGCGGATCGCTGGCCGACCTGGAGGCCGTCCGGGCCAAGGTCGACATCCCGATCCTGCGCAAGGACTTCATCGTCACCTCGTACCAGCTGTGGGAGGCCCGCGCCTACGGCGCCGACCTCGCCCTGCTGATCGTCGCCGCCCTCGACCAGGAGGCCCTGGTCTCCCTGATCGAGCGCGCCGAGTCCATCGGCCTGACGCCGCTGGTCGAGGCGCACGACGAGGAGGAGGCGGAGCGCGCGGTCGACGCCGGCGCCAGGATCATCGGCGTCAACGCGCGCAACCTGAAGGACCTCAAGGTCGACCGCTCCACCTTCGAGCGCGTCGCCCCCGAGATCCCCGCCCACATCGTCAAGGTCGCCGAGTCCGGCGTCCGGGGCCCGCACGACCTCATCGCCTACGCCAACGCCGGCGCGGACGCCGTGCTGGTCGGCGAGTCCCTGGTCACCGGACGCGACCCGCGCTCCGCGGTCGCCGACCTGGTCGCCGCCGGCGCCCACCCGGCGCTCCGGCACGGACGGAGCTGACCCCACCCGTGTCCGCCGACTGTTCCGCGTTCCGCCCCCGGCCGGGCCTGCGCCCCGCCGGGGCGCGGCAGCCGCTGGGACGGGACCCGCACGCGCCGCTGGCGCGCGGCTGCCGCCCGCGCGGCTGCCGCGCCCCCGCACGCCGCGTGCACGGCCGGCGGGTGCGGTACGTGATCGGCGACGAGCCCGGTCAGGTCAACGGCATGCGATGGCGCACGGGGTCCGCGCAGTAGAGCGAGCCCCGGCCGTCGCACCCCGCCTCCCGGCGGATCCGCACGACCGCACCGCCCGGCCACGGCCGCGGCGGAGCTCCGCTCACGGCGCAATACGGTGAACCCACCCATTGCCATGCCGAGGAGCACGTCGAGATGTCGTCCGACTTCTTCATTCCGGACCCCGAGGGTCTGATCCCCAGCGCCGAGGGGTACTTCGGTGCGTACGGCGGAAAGTTCATCCCGGAGGCGCTCGTCGCCGCCGTGGACGAGGTCGCCGTCGAGTACGACAAGGCCAAGGCCGACCCGGCCTTCGCCGCCGAGCTCAACGAGCTCATGGTCGACTACACCGGCCGGCCCAGCGCCCTGACCGAGGTCCCGCGCTTCGCCGAGCACGCCGGCGGCGCCCGGATCTTCCTCAAGCGCGAGGACCTCAACCACACCGGCTCGCACAAGATCAACAATGTGCTGGGCCAGGCGCTGCTCACCAAGCGCATGGGCAAGACCCGGGTGATCGCCGAGACCGGAGCCGGCCAGCACGGCGTCGCCACCGCGACCGCCTGCGCGCTCTTCGGCCTCGAGTGCACCATCTACATGGGCGAGATCGACACCCAGCGCCAGGCACTGAACGTGGCGCGCATGCGCATGCTCGGCGCCGAGGTCATCGCCGTGAAGTCCGGCTCCCGCACGCTCAAGGACGCCATCAACGAGGCGTTCCGCGACTGGGTCGCCAACGTGGACCGCACCCACTACCTCTTCGGCACGGTCGCGGGCCCGCACCCCTTCCCGGCCATGGTCCGCGACTTCCACCGTGTGATCGGCGTCGAGGCCAGGCGGCAGATCCTGGAGCGGGCCGGCCGGCTGCCGGACGCCGCGGTCGCCTGCGTCGGCGGCGGCTCCAACGCCATCGGCCTCTTCCACGCCTTCATCCCGGACGCCGGCGTCCGCCTCATCGGCTGCGAGCCCGCCGGACACGGTGTGGAGACCGGCGAGCACGCGGCGACCCTGACCGAGGGCGAGCCCGGCATCCTGCACGGCTCCCGCAGTTACGTCCTCCAGGACGACGAGGGCCAGATCACCGAGCCGTACTCCATCTCGGCCGGTCTGGACTACCCGGGCATCGGCCCGGAGCACGCGTACCTGAAGGACATCGGCCGGGGCGAGTACCGCGCGGTCACCGACGACGCGGCGATGCAGGCGCTGCGCCTGCTCTCCCGCACCGAAGGGATCATCCCGGCCATCGAGAGCGCGCACGCGCTGGCCGGCGCCCTGGAGGTCGGCAAGGAGCTCGGCAAGGACGGCCTGATCCTGATCAACCTGTCCGGCCGGGGCGACAAGGACATGGACACGGCCGCGCGGTACTTCGGACTGTACGAAGCCGACGCCGCCGTCGAGGCGGATGCCGACAGCATCGGCGCGGAGATCGAGGGGGACGTCAAGTGAGCGGCAACATCGAGCTGTTGAATGCCACCCTCGCCGCGGCCAGGGCCGAGGACCGGGCCGCGCTGATCGCGTACCTGCCCGCCGGGTTCCCGACCGTCGACGGCGGTATCGAGGCCATCAAGGCAGTGGTCGCCGGCGGCGCCGACGTCGTCGAGGTGGGTCTGCCGCACAGCGACCCGGTGCTCGACGGCCCGGTCATCCAGACCGCCGACGACATCGCGCTGCGCGGCGGCGTGCGGATCGCCGACGTGATGCGCACCGTCCGTGAGGCGTCCGAGGCGACCGGCATCCCGATCCTGGTCATGACGTACTGGAACCCGATCGACCGGTACGGCATCGAGCGCTTCACCACCGAGCTCGCCGAGGCGGGCGGGGCCGGGTGCATCCTGCCCGACCTGCCGGTCCAGGAGTCCGCTGTGTGGCGTGAGCACGCGGACAAGCACGGGCTCGCGACCGTGTTCGTCGTCGCGCCCAGCAGTAAGGACGAACGCCTCGCCACCATCACGGCGGCCGGTTCCGGCTTCGTCTACGCCGCTTCGCTGATGGGTGTCACCGGCACCCGCGTCTCGGTCGGCGAGCAGGCCCAGGACCTGGTGCGGCGCACCCGCGCCACCACCGGCCTCCCGGTCTGCGTCGGCCTCGGCGTCTCCAACGCGGAACAGGCCACCGAGGTCGCCGGCTTCGCCGACGGGGTCATCGTCGGCTCCGCCTTCGTCAAGCGGATGCTGGACGCTCCCGACGAAGCGGCCGGCCTGGACGCCGTCCGCTCGCTGGCGGCCGATCTGGCCGAGGGTGTTCGAAAGCGCTGACACCGCGCGTAACCCGAATGGGTGGATCTGTGACCGGGGAGGCACGTGAGTGCCTCCCCGGTTCGTTGCTGCGGGTGTGAGCGAGAAGAACCAAGAGGGAAAAAGGGCCGCGCGTGACCGGCTCATCCAGCAGCGTGAGCAGGAGAAGGCGCGAGAGCGCCGCCGCCGCACGCTGATCGTCTCCGCCGCCGTGGTGGGGGTCCTGGGGCTGGCCGCCGTCGTCGGCGTCATCGCCGCGAACACCGGCGGCAAGAGCAGCAACGACACGGCGTCGGGACCCGCCGTCGCGCCGTCGGGAGCGACCGGCAAGGACAGCCTGGCCATTCAGGTGGGAGCGGACGACGCCCCGTCCACACTCACGGTCTGGGAGGACTTCCGCTGCCCGGTCTGCGCCCAGTTCGAGAACGCGTTCCGGGACACGATCCACCAGCTGGAGCAGAGCGGACAGATCAAGGTCGAGTACCACCTCGCCACGCTGATCGACGGCAACCTCGGCGGCAGCGGATCACTGAAGGCGGCCAATGCGGCGGCCTGCGCCCAGGACGCCGGGAAGTTCCCCGCGTACCACGACGTCCTCTACCGCAACCAGCCGCAGGAGTCCGACGACGCCTTCGGCGACAACGGCAAGCTGATCGAGCTGTCCAAGAAGGTCGGCGGACTCGACACTCCCGCCTTCCGCAGCTGTGTCGAGGACGGCACGCACGACTCCTGGGTCCAGAAGTCCAACACCGCCTTCCAGAACGGCGGATTCCAGGGCACTCCGACGGCCCTGCTCAACGGTGAGTCGATCTTCCCCAAGAAGGGGGACGAGCCCATCACCGTGGCCAACCTGAAGAAGTGGGTCGCCGAGGCCAACAAGGGCAAGAAGCCGGGCACGGTCACGCCCGCCCCGTCGGGCTCCTGAGCGGGGGCAACCGGGGGAATCGATGACCGGCTCGTTACCCAGACGTTGTCGGGCGGGTTGCCGTACGTCCCGCCCGGCAAGGTAGCGTCGGCGATGCCATGAATCTTGCCTACATTCCCAGCCCGTCGACCGGCGTGATCGATCTCGGACCGATCCCGCTCCGCGGCTACGCGTTCTGCATCATCATCGGTGTCTTCGTCGCCGTCTGGTTCGGCAACAAGCGCTGGGTCGCCCGAGGGGGCAGAGCCGGCACTGTCGCCGACATCGCCGTCTGGGCCGTGCCCTTCGGCCTCGTCGGCGGCAGGCTCTACCACGTCATCACCGACTACCAGCTGTACTTCAGCGACGGTGAGAACTGGGTCGACGCCTTCAAGATCTGGCAGGGCGGCCTCGGCATCTGGGGTGCGATCGCGCTCGGCGCGGTCGGTGCCTGGATCGGCTGCCGCCGCCGCGGGATCCCGCTGCCCGCCTGGGCCGACGCGCTCGCCCCCGGTATCGCCCTGGCCCAGGCCTGCGGCCGCTGGGGCAACTGGTTCAACCAGGAGCTCTACGGCAAGGCGACCGACGTCCCGTGGGCGCTGAAGATCAGCGAGGGCCCCAACCGGGTGGCGGGCACCTACCACCCGACCTTCCTGTACGAGTCGCTGTGGTGCGTCGGCGTGGCGCTCCTGGTGATCTGGGCGGACCGCCGCTTCAAGCTCGGGCACGGGCGGGCGTTCGCGCTGTACGTCGCGGCGTACTGCGCGGGCCGCGCCTGGATCGAGTACATGCGCGTCGACGAGGCCCACCACATCCTGGGCCTGCGGCTGAACGTATGGACCGCGCTGATCGTGTTCGTGCTGGCGGTCACCTACATCGTGATCTCGGCGAAGGTCCGCCCGGGCCGTGAGGAGATCGTCGAGCCCGGGGAGCCGGAGGCACCTGAGGCCACGGACTCGGTTGACGCCGGAGACGTCGAGGACGCGGAGTCCGGCAAGGACGCGGAGCCCGGTAAGGACGCGGAGTCCGCCGACGCGAAGCCGGTCGAGCCCGAGTCCGAGTCCGAGTCCGCAGAGGACGCGCCGAAGACGAACGGTCAGGCGGAAGCGGCCAAGGGCTGACGCCGACGCCGACGCACACGAAGACGAGGGGCCGCCCGGCCATGGGGCGGCCCCTCGTCACGTTGCGACGGCGCCCACCGGCGCCGGGTGTCCTCCATCGCCGGACGGGCTTGTTTGTGCAACTCAAGCCCGTCCGGCGATTGAGGACGGAGCGACCACGGGGCGCGCCCCGCTCACCGCTGTCCGGCCACCCCGCCTCCGCTCACCGTCCCCGCCCGGCGAGGGCAAGCGTGCGGTGGGCCTGGGCCACCACCGCCGCGTCGACGAAGCGGCCGTCCGGCAGGGCCAGCGCCCCCGCCTGCGCCTGTGCCGCCTCGACGATCTCCTGCGCCGCCTCGATCTCCTGCGGTGTCGGCCGGAACGCCCGCTCGATCACCGGCAGCTGCCGGGGGTGGATCGCCGCCCGGCCGAGGAAGCCGAGCGCCCTGCCGTGGGCGCAGGACGCCCACAGGCCGTCCAGGTCCCGGACGTCCGGGAACACCGACTGAGCGGGCGGTGCCAGCCCAGCCGCCCGGGCCGCGACCACCACCCGGCTCCGCGACCAGTCGAGCCCCGCGTCCTCCCGTACCCCCAGATCGGCCCCGAGGTCCGCCTCGCCCAGCGCGATGGAGTACACCTGCGGATGGGCGGCGGCCACCGTGTACGCGTGCTCGATGCCGAGCGCCGACTCCAGCAGCGGGCAGAGCGCGACCCCCGGGGCCAGCGCCGCGATGCGGTGGACGGACGAGGCGTGCGTGATCTTCGGCAGCCGCATCCCGGCGACGCCCGGCAGACCGGCCAGGGCCAGGACGTCCGTCTCGCTGCTGACCCGGACGTGGACCGGCACCGCGCCGGCGGCGACGGGTTCGGACAGGAACTCCACGGTCGCCGACCGCGCGTACTCCTTGCGGTCGGGGGCGACCGCGTCCTCCAGGTCGACGATCACCATGTCCGCCCCCGAGCCGCACGCCTTGCGGACCACGTCCGGCCGGTCACCGGGCGCGTACAGCCAGGTGAGGGGCGCCGTCGCGGTCACAGGACCCGCTCCGCCCGCAGCTCCGAGATCTCCGGCCCGCTCAGGCCCAGCTCGGTGAGGATCTCCTCGGTGTCCGCCCCGTGCGGCCGGCCCGCCCAGCGGATCGCCCCCGGGGTCGCCGAGAGCCGGAACAGGACGTTCTGCATCCGCAGCGGGCCCAGCTCCGGGTCGTCGACCTCCGTGATGGAGTCCAGGGCGCGGTACTGCGGGTCCTCCATCACGTCACGGATGTCGTGGATGGGTGCGATGGCCGCCTCCGCCTTCTCGAACACGGAGATCGCGTCGTCCCGGGTGTGCCGCGCGATCCAGTTGCCGACCGCCTCGTCGAGCTCGTCGCTGTGCTCGGCCCGCGTGGTGCCGGAGGCGAACCACGGCTCGTCGATCAGCTCGGACCGGCCCACCAGGTGCATCACGCGCTCCGCGATGGACTGCGCCGAGGTGGAGACGGCCACCCACTGCCCGTCCGAGGTGCGGTAGGTGTTGCGCGGGGCGTTGTTGCGCGACCGGTTGCCGGTGCGCGGCTGGACGTACCCGAGCTGGTCGTACCAGAGCGGCTGCGGGCCGAGCACCGTCAGGATGGGCTCGATGATCGCCATGTCGACGACCTGGCCCGCACCCGTGCGGTCCCGGCCGGCCAGCGCGGCCATCACGGCGTACGACGTGGCGAGCGCCGCGATCGAGTCGGCCAGACCGAACGGCGGCAGCGTCGGCGGCCCGTCCGGCTCTCCGGTGATCGCCGCGAAACCGCTCATCGCCTCCGCCAGCGTGCCGAAGCCGGGCCGGTGCGCGTACGGGCCGAACTGGCCGAAGCCCGTGACCCGGACCAGCACCAGCCGCGGGTTGACGGCGTGCAGCTCCGCCGGGCCCAGTCCCCACCGCTCCAGCGTGCCCGGGCGGAAGTTCTCGATGATCACATCGGTGTCCGCGGCCAGCCGCAGCAGGAGGTCCCGCCCGCCGGGGCAGGACAGGTCGAGCGTCAGATTGCGCTTGTTGCGGCCGAGCAGTTTCCACCACAGGCCGATCCCGTCCTTCGTGGGGCCGTGGCCCCGCGAAGGGTCGGGCTTGCGCGGATGCTCGACCTTGATCACCTCGGCACCGAAGTCGCCGAGCATCGTGGCACAGAGGGGACCCGCGAAGAGCGTGGCGAGATCGACGACCCGCAGCCCGGTCAGCGGTGCCGCTCCCGGGGTACTCACGCGGCGTCGATTTCGCTGCGGTACGGCATGGAGACCGAGGCGCCCGGTTTCTGGACGCAGAGCGCCGCGGCCGCCGAGGCCCAGGCGATGGCCTGCGGCACCGGACGTCCCTCGCCGATCGCCACGGCGAGCGTGCCGACGAAGGTGTCCCCGGCGCCGGTCGTGTCCACGGCGGTGACATCGGGAGCGGGGAAGTGGACCGTCCGGCTGCCCCGGGCCGCGTACAGACAGCCCTTCGAGCCGAGCGTGATGACGACGGCCGGGACCTGGCTGAGCAGGATCTCCGCCGCCGCGTGCGGCTCGGCGTGCCCCGACAGCTCGGCCGCCTCGTGCTCATTGGGGATCAGCAGATCGACGCAGTCCAGGAGTTCGGTGGGCAGTTCCTGAACGGGCGACGGGGTGAGGAGGGTCCGTACGCCCTGGGCGTGACCGGCCCGGGCCCCCTCGATCACGGCGGACAGCGGCAGTTCCAGCTGGAGCAGCAGCAGATCGGCGCCGGCGATGGCGGCGATCTCGCCGGGGCCGAGCGCGGTCACGGTGCCGTTCGCGCCGGGAATGACGACGATCGCGTTGGAGCCCCTGCCGTCGACCACGATGTGCGCGGTGCCGCTGGGCCCCTCGGCGGTGTGCAGCAGATCGGTGTCGACGCCCGAGTGCTCCAGGCTCTCCCGCAGCCGGATGCCGTACTCGTCGTCGCCGACCGCGCCGATCATCATCACGTCACCGCCCGCGCGGGCGGCGGCGACCGCCTGATTGGCCCCCTTGCCGCCGGGAATGGTGCGGAACTCCCGTCCGGTGACGGTCTCCCCGCGCTCCGGAGCCCGGTCGACGTAGGCCACAAGATCCATATTGGTGCTGCCGAGCACCGCGATACCGGTCATGGGCGGAGTGCCTCCTCATGGGTGAGCCGGTGGGTCAGATCGGCGAGGGTGTCGAAGCCGACCGAGTCGAAACCGGGGACGGACGTGGCGAGACGGTTCTTCAGCGGAGCGGTCCAGCGGTCGGGCAGCGCCCCCGGCCGCCCGGCCAGCAGACCGGCGAGCGAGCCGGCGGTCGCACCGTTGGAGTCGGTGTCCCAGCCGCCGGACACCGCACGGCAGACCGAGGTGGTGAAATCACCGTCGGCGTGGGTGAGGGCGGCGGCGAGCAGAGCCGCGTTGGGCAGCACATGCACCCAGTGATACCTGCCGTACCCCTCGTGCAGCCGGTCGACGACCGAATCGAAGCAGTCCTCCCCGCGGGCCGCCGCGATGCCGTCCCGTACGGCCCGCGCGAACCGCGAACGCGGGGGGACGACCCGCAGGCCCGCGGCCAGGCACCCGTGCACATCTGCCTCCCCGCCGGCCGCCTCGGCGAGGGCCGCCGCGGTGAACATCGCGCCGTACACCCCGTTCCCCGTGTGGGTGAGGACCGCGTCGCGGTGGGCCTGCTCCGCTGCCGCCGCCGGGTCGCCCGGATGGGTCCAGCCGTGCACATCGGCACGGATCTGCGCCCCGATCCACTCCCGGAAGGGATTGCGGTGGCGGGCGGTGTCCGGCGGCTCGATGCCGTCGAGCAGATTGCGGTACGCGATCCGCTCGGCGGTGAAGGTCCGGCCTGCCGGAAGTTCGTCGAGCCAGAGGCGGGCCAGGTCGGCGGTGGTGAAGGACCTGCCGTAGCGCTGGAGCAGCAGCACGGTGAGCAACGGGTGGTTGAGGTCGTCGTCCTCGGGCATCCCGTCGATGTTCTCGGCCAGCGAGGTGGACGCGGAACGCCGGTTCCAGGGGTAGGTGGCGGCCAGGGCCGGGGGCAGGCCCCGGGCCGTGAACCAGGTGGTCAGCGGCCAGTTGCCGGTGGCGCGGGCCAGGGCGCGGATGCCCTCCAGCGGCAGCTTCTCGACCGGCTTGCCCAGCAGACAGCCGGCGGCGCGCCCCAGCCAGGCCGCGTGCAGCCGTTCGCGGCCCACGGCTGACGGCCCGGTGCGGGGGTGCGGCCAGTGCGGGCACGCGGCCCGGATCGCGTCGAGTCCGGTGGGCTCGTCGTCCGCCAGCGGCGATTCCAGCAGGGCGAGTTCGTCCAGCAGATGCTCGGCCACCGCCCGCAGACCGGGCGCGGCCGGCGGCGCCGAGGCACCCGCACGGTCCGGGGCGGGTGAGCCGCCGGCCTCGTACCACCGGCGTGCGATGTCCCGCGCGTCCCGCCCGTCCTCGGCCGCCTGCCGCAGTTCGTGGCCGACCAGGTCCTCGGGCTGCACCCAGGTGACGCGCACCGTCGTCGTGGTCACGGCCGGTCCGCCAGCGCGGCGAAGGCGGCCTCGTGGGCGCGACGGCGGGCCGTGTCATGGGCGAACACCTCACGCGTTACGGCCGTCAGGGTCCGGGCCGGGGCGTGCAGATCGAGCCGGCTGGCCCCGGCGACCGCCGTCACCCAGTCGGCGGGGATCGCCCCCTCGCCGCGCAGCGCGCCCGCGATCGCGCCGCTCATGGTGGCGATCGAGTCGCAGTCACGCCCGTAGTTGACCGAGCCGAGGACCGCCCGGCGGTAGTCCCCGTCGGCGACGAGCAGCATCCCGAGCGCGACGGGAAGCTCCTCGATGGAGTGCAGCCGGGACGGGCGGCGGGCGCCGAGCGAGGGGGCGCGGTAGTCGGGGCCGACCGTGTCGAAGGGGGCGACGGCCTCGCGCAGCGGGGCCAGCGCCGACTCGAAGTCCCGGTACCCGACGGCCGTTTCGCACACCGCCTCGATGGCGGCGCGGGTGCCGTCCTTGGCGAGCGACAGACAGGTCTCGACCACGGTGGCGGGCGTCGCCCCGGGTACGCAGGCCGCGGCGACGGCGGCCGCGAAGACGCCCGCCGCCTCCCTGCCGTAACTCGACTGATGGGCGCCCGCCACATCCAGCGCCTCGGCGTACGCGGCCTGCGGATGGGCGGCGTTCACCAGACCGACCGGCGCCATGTACATCGCCGCCCCGCAGTTGACGATGTTCCCCGAACCCGCCTCGCGCGGGTCGACGTGGCCGTAGTGCAGCCGGGCGACGATCCACTTCTCGGCGAGGAAGATCCGCTGGAGCGGCAGCGCCTCGGCCTCCAGTTCCGGAATCCAGCGGGGGCTGGAGATCAGCTCCGGTACGAGGTGGTCGGCGACGGAGTACGCGTCGAGATGCCCGCGGACCCTCTCGTACACCCGGACCAGCGCATGGGTCATCAAGGTGTCGTCGGTGACGTGCCCGTCGCCCTTGTGGTACGGGGCGACGGGGCGGGCGGTGCGCCAGTCGTCGCCGGCCCAGGGACCGACTACGCCGGCGACCCGCCCGCCGTGGCGCGCCACGATCTGCTCCGGGGAGTAGCCCTCGACCGGACCGCCGAGCGCGTCGCCGACGGCCGCGCCGACGAGGGCGCCGGCGATCCGGTCATCGAGGGTGGGCGCCGGGGGCGTCGTGGGGGGTGCGGACCTCGTGGGCGCCAGGGGCGCGGTGGATGCCATGTCCGAATTGTCCACCCGAGGGCGCCGGTTCCGTGTCTGCCAGCAGCCCGGCGAGTTCCATCAGGTCCGTGCCCGCGAAACGGGGCAGCGCGCAGCCCGCGAGGATGCGGCAGGCCTCGCGCCAGCCGTCGGGGACAGCGGTGATGGAGCCCAGCGCCCCGGTCAGCGCCCCGGCCAGCGCGGGCGCCGAGTCGGCGACCCGGGACAGGCAGGCCGCCGATGGCACGGCCTGCGCGATGTCGCCGCGGGCCGCGGTGGCCAGCGCGAGGGCGACCGGGACGGTCTCGGCGGCGGCGATCCCGTAGCTGTAGACGTGGTCGACGATCTGATGCTCCAGCACGGGCACGAGGGCGAAGGCGCCGGCCTTCTCACCGGCGAAGTCGCGGGCGATGCGGACCGCGTGAGCGGCGTTGCGGGCGATCTCGGTGCCGTCGGGCAGCTGGGCGAGCGCGGCGTCGACCGCGGTGTCGACGTCCGCCCCGCCGAGCGCCTCGGCGATCGCGGCCGCCATCGCCCGAGCGCCGTGCACCCCGTCGCCGTCCTGGGTGTACCGCGCGTCGAACTCCGCGAGGTCGGCCGCCGCGGCGGGGTCACCGGGATGCACGACGGCCAGGACGGCGGCGCGCACGCACGCCGCGTCGTCGAAGTAGTGCGGGTTGTCGTGCCCGGTGGCGGGCGGACGGAGCCCGGCGGCCAGATTGCCGAGCCCGGCCCGGACCGAGATCCGGGCCCGCAGCGGCAGGACCGCCGACTCGACCTCGGGCGCCCGGGCGGCCGCCGCCGCGACCTCGGCGGCCAGCGCGTTCCAGGCGAGGTCCACGGCGGCCCGCATCCGGCGTCCGGGGGAGAGGCCCTGCAGCGCACCGCCTGTGGAGGCGAGCACGGTCCCGGCGGCGAACGCCGCCCATTCCGCGTCGTCGGACGGCCCGAGCCGCAGGGGCTCGGGCGGCTGGTTGAGCGCGATGGGGACGGGCAGCGTGGTCGTCGCGTTCTGCTCGGCGAAGGTGTCGAGCTCACGGGTCAGGCGCCGGGTCCACTCCGGCATCCGGGCCGCCCGGTGCCGCGCGGCCGGCCACCCGGCGGCGTCCCCGGAGGCAAGCCCGAGCAGCAGCCCCTCGATCCGGGCCCGGCGCGGTGCGGCCGCGGCCGGGCGGGCGGGGGAGAGGTCGCCGCGGTGCGCGCTCAGGTAGTCCGGGTGCGCGGTGGCGTCGGGGTGTGCGGTGGCGTCGGGGTGCACGGCGACGTCGGGGTGTGCGGTACGGGAGGCATCCCTGGCCGTGGTCATCGCCGCACCGCCGTTCCCGGGGTGTCGCTCACTCGGGGCCCCGGCCCGGGCGGACCGCCGTCCCGCTCCTCCGTCTCGTCCGGGGTGAGCAGTTCCGCGATGTCCAGGACGTGGTAGCCGCGCATCGAGGGGAGGCAGCTGCCGCGGACCGGGCCGATCGCGTCCGCCCAGTGGCGCGGGATCGCGGACGCCCCGTGCAGCGCCCCGGCCAGGGCGCCCGCCACCGCGGCCGTCGTGTCCGCGTCGCGGCCCATGTTGACCGCGGTCAGCACCGCCGTACGGAAGTCGCCGCGCGCCGCCGTGAACGCGCCGAAGGCCAGGCCCACCGCTTCCGGCGCCAGGTCCGTCCACGGGTAGCCGCCGATGACGACGGCCGAGCGCACCGCGCGCTCCATCGTGAGCCGGTCGGGGTACGGGCGCTGGGCGGCCGTCACCGCCCGGCGCAGCGAGCGCGCCGTCCAGGAGTCCATGGGGACGACGGAGAGCGCGGCGGCGATCACGGAGGTGACCCCGGCCCCCGTCATCGCGGCCGCCACCCCGGCGGCGACCGCCTGGCCGCCGTAGATGCCCTCGCCTTCGTGACTGACCCTGCCGTCCACCGCCACCAGCCGGGCCGCTTCGGCGGGGCGGCCCGCGGCGAAGACGCCGAAGGGGGCCGCCCGCATCGCGAGGCCGTCGCTCCAGGCGTGCCGGTGCTGGGCGGAGATCGGGGCGGCCAGACCCCGGCGCAGATTCTCCAGCGTGCCGCGTTCGCTGAACCCGGCGCCGCGGAACGGCCCCTCGTCCAGGTCGGCGATCCACAGGTGCCAGGCCCGCTCCACATGCGTGACGGTCAGCGCCGAACCGTGCCGGGCCAGCAGCAGCCCGGAGAAGATCGCGTACTCCGTGTCGTCGGTGCCCGCCGGGTCGTCGCTGACGAAGCCCTCGATCCGGCCCCAGCGGCGGCGGATCTCGGAGGGCCGCATGTTCTCCGCCGGGGCGCCCAGCGCGTCGCCGACCGCGAGGCCGAGCAGCGCGCCCCTGGACCGGTCGCCCGCTCCGCCCGTGGCGGCGCCGCCCTGGGCGCGGGCGGCACGCGTCGCCCCCTGCCCGCCGTCCGTCCGCGGACCTGCCGGATTTCCTGCGATCAGCTCCATCGCGTCGACCCTTCGCTCGTACCGAGCCAGTTCTCGTTCCTGTGGGATCTGTGCCACGCGGAGCCGCGACAGAGGCAGACAATCGCAACAAAAGGGCCACTCGGATGACGGTCTTCGGACAGCAAGGCAAGCCGTACCTATCCGGTTACACAGGGTGGTAAGTACGGCCTGCCTTGCTGGCGGGGGGCGTTTTTCGTGCGTACTTTCGATGGTGTCGAGCGGGGGCGGAGCGGGTGAATTCCGCCGCCGGAGTAAGGGGAGAGCTGTGTCCATCATCGAGACCGAAGCCGTACTGCACGAGGCGCACCGGGACAACCACACACACCGTGATGTGAACGGCGGCTGGCTGCGTCCCGCGGTGTTCGGTGCCATGGACGGGCTCGTCTCGAACCTCGCCCTGATGACCGGAGTCGCGGGCGGTGAGGTCTCGCACCGCACGATCGTGATCACCGGCCTGGCGGGTCTGGCAGCCGGCGCCTTCTCCATGGCAGCCGGCGAATACACCTCCGTGGCCTCCCAGCGCGAGCTGGTCGAGGCCGAACTCGACGTCGAACGGCGGGAGTTGCGCAAGCACCCCATGGACGAGGAGCGGGAGCTCGCCGCGCTCTACGCCTCCCGCGGAGTCGAGCCCGCACTCGCCCGCGAGGTCGCCCGGCAGCTGTCGCGCGACCCCGAGCAGGCCCTGGAGATCCACGCCCGCGAGGAACTCGGCATCGACCCGGGCGACCTGCCGTCGCCGCTCGTCGCCGCCGTGTCCTCCTTCGGCGCCTTCGCACTCGGCGCGCTGCTGCCCGTACTGCCGTTCCTGCTCGGCGCGGACGCGATGTGGCCCGCCGTGCTGCTCGCCCTGGTCGGACTCTTCGGCTGCGGTGCGGTGGTGGCCAGGGTGACGGCCCGCAGCTGGCTGTTCAGCGGACTGCGCCAGCTGGCGCTCGGCGGCGCGGCAGCCGCGATCACCTACGGCCTGGGCGCACTGTTCGGCGTCGCCGTCGGAGGCTGAGCCCCCGCACCCGGAACGCTCCACGGCCACGTCCACCAGCCGGTGCACGTGGCCCAGCGGCCTTGCCCGCGATTGTCGGCGGCGTCGCGCCGGCGATCGCGGGCAGGGCCGTAACGCGTGCGCCATCTGTGTGACGTACGTCCTGACCGCCGCCACTGGGCGGAACGGGCTCACGCACCGTAAAATGAGACTCTATGCAGGGCTACACATAAGTAGCCATTACTCGGCGGTTTCGTTTCCATTGCCGCCGGGCATGAGCCGTAGACACCGCAGGCAACGACGCCTGCTCTCTGCGGTCCCCCCGGGCGCCGATCCTCCGACTGCGACCCACCCTCACTGTCATCGACGGTGTCCGTATGTTGGAACGAGCTATCCGCTTCTTGAGAAGCGTCCCATCATGTAATCTGCACGAAATTTCGCAGAGGGCCAACGTCGTCCCTCGGCACTGCAAATGCCACGACGACGACGGGAGAGCCGATGCGCACCGACGCCTGGTCGCCCATGGACGGTCGCCCCGCCCAGCAGGGGATGTACGACCCCCGCAACGAGCACGACGCCTGCGGTGTCGGGTTCGTAGCCACTCTGACCGGTGTGGCCGGCCACGAGCTGGTCGAGCAGGCGCTGACTGTACTGCGCAACCTCGAACACCGCGGAGCCACCGGATCCGATCCCGACTCCGGTGACGGTGCCGGAATCCTGCTTCAGGTACCGGACGCCTTCCTCCGCGCAGAGGTCCCCTTCGACCTCCCCGAGGCCGGTGCCTACGCCGTCGGCATCGCGTTCCTGCCCGCGGACGACTCCACCGAGGCCGTCCGCAACCTCGAGAAGATCGCCGCGGAAGAGGGCCTGAAGGTCCTCGGCTGGCGCGAGGTCCCGGTCACCCCCGGCATTCTCGGCAGCGGCGCCCGCGCCACCATGCCCGAGTTCCGCCAGCTCTTCGTCTCGGACGGCGAGAGCACCGATATCGTCCTGGACCGCAAGGCCTTCGTGCTGCGCAAGCGCGCCGAGCGTGAGACCGGGGTCTACTTCCCGTCGCTCTCCGCCCGCACGATCGTCTACAAGGGAATGCTCACCACCGGGCAGCTGGAGCCGTTCTTCCCGGACCTCTCCGACAGCCGTTTCGCCAGCACGGTCGCGCTCGTCCACTCGCGCTTCTCCACCAACACCTTCCCGAGCTGGCCGCTCGCCCACCCGTACCGCTTCGTCGCGCACAACGGCGAGATCAACACGGTCAAGGGCAACCGCAACTGGATGAAGGCCCGCGAGTCCCAGCTCGCCTCCAGCCTCTTCGGTACGGAGAAGCTGGAGCGGATCTTCCCCGTCTGCACCCCGGACGCCTCCGACTCGGCCTCCTTCGACGAGGTCCTGGAACTGCTCCACCTCGGCGGCCGCTCGCTGCCGCACTCGGTGCTGATGATGGTCCCCGAGGCGTGGGAGAACCACGACTCCATGGACCCGGCACGCCGCGCCTTCTACCAGTACCACTCCACACTGATGGAGCCCTGGGACGGCCCGGCCTGCGTCACCTTCACCGACGGCACCCAGGTCGGCGCGGTCCTCGACCGCAACGGTCTGCGCCCCGGCCGCTACTGGGTCACCGACGACGGCCTCGTCGTGCTCTCCTCCGAGGTCGGCGTCCTGGACATCGACCCCGCCAAGGTGGTCCGCAAGGGCCGGCTCCAGCCCGGCAAGATGTTCCTCGTCGACACCGCCGAGCGCCGCATCATCGAGGACGACGAGATCAAGGCGGGCCTCGCCGCCGAGCAGCCCTACCAGGAGTGGCTGGAGACCGGCGAGATCGAACTGGAGGACCTCCCCGAGCGGGAGCACATCGTGCACACGCACGCCTCCGTCACCCGCCGCCAGCAGACCTTCGGCTACACCGAGGAAGAGCTCCGCGTCCTCCTCGCGCCGATGGCCCGCACCGCCGGCGAACCGCTCGGCTCCATGGGCACCGACTCGCCGATCGCCGCGCTCTCCGCCCGCCCCCGGCTGCTCTTCGACTACTTCACCCAGCTGTTCGCGCAGGTCACCAACCCGCCGCTGGACGCCATCCGCGAGGAGCTCGTCACCTCGCTGCGCTCCGTGCTCGGCCCGGCAGGCAACCTCCTCGAGCCGACCGCCGCGGCATGCCGCAGCGTCACGCTGCCCTTCCCGGTGATCGACAACGACGAGCTGGCCAAGCTCATACACATCAACGCCGACGGCGACATGCCGGGCATGAAGGCCGCCACGCTCTCCGGCCTCTACCGGGTCGGCGGCGGCGGCGAGGCGCTCGCCGCCCGGATCGAGGAGATCTGCGCCGAGGTCGACGCCGCCATAGAGGACGGCGCCCGCCTCGTCGTCCTGTCCGACCGGCACTCCGACGCCGAGCACGCACCGATCCCCTCGCTGCTGCTCACCTCGGCCGTCCACCACCACCTCATCCGCACCAAGCAGCGCACCCAGGTGGGCCTGCTGGTCGAGGCCGGAGACGTCCGCGAGGTCCACCACGTCGCGCTGCTGATCGGCTACGGCGCCGCCGCGGTCAACCCGTACCTGGCCATGGAGTCCGTCGAGGACCTGGTCCGCGCCGGCACGTTCATCGAGGGCATCGAGGCCGAACAGGCCATCCGCAACCTCATCTACGCGCTGGGCAAGGGCGTCCTGAAGGTCATGTCCAAGATGGGCATCTCCACCGTCGCCTCCTACCGCGGCGCCCAGGTCTTCGAGGCCGTCGGCCTGGACGAGGACTTCGTCGCCAAGTACTTCAACGGCACCGCCACCAAGATCGGCGGCGCCGGACTCGACGTCGTCGCCAAGGAGGTCGCCGCCCGGCACACCAAGGGCTACCCCGCCTCCGGCATCTCCGCCTCGCACCGCGCGCTGGAGATCGGCGGCGAGTACCAGTGGCGCCGCGAGGGCGAGCCGCACCTGTTCGACCCGGAGACGGTCTTCCGTCTCCAGCACGCCACGCGCAACCGCCGGTACGACATCTTCAAGAAGTACACGGACCGGGTCAACGAGCAGTCCGAGCGCCTCATGACGCTCCGCGGCCTGTTCGGCTTCAACCCGGACCGCGAGGCGATCGACATCGACGAGGTCGAGTCCGTCTCCGACATCGTCAAGCGCTTCTCCACCGGCGCCATGTCGTACGGCTCGATCTCCCGCGAGGCCCACGAGACCCTCGCCATCGCCATGAACCAGCTGGGCGGCAAGTCCAACACCGGCGAGGGCGGCGAGGACGCCGACCGGCTCTACGACCCGGCCCGCCGCTCGTCCATCAAGCAGGTCGCCTCCGGCCGCTTCGGTGTGACCAGCGAGTACCTGGTCAACGCCGACGACATCCAGATCAAGATGGCGCAGGGCGCCAAGCCCGGCGAGGGCGGCCAGCTGCCCGGCCACAAGGTCTACCCGTGGGTCGCCAAGACCCGGCACTCCACCCCGGGCGTCGGCCTGATCTCCCCGCCGCCGCACCACGACATCTACTCCATCGAGGACCTGGCTCAGCTGATCCACGACCTCAAGAACGCCAACCCGGCGGCCCGCATCCACGTGAAGCTGGTCTCCGAGGTCGGTGTCGGCACGGTCGCCGCCGGTGTCTCCAAGGCACACGCGGACGTCGTCCTCATCTCCGGCCACGACGGCGGAACGGGCGCCTCCCCGCTCACCTCCCTGAAGCACGCGGGCGGCCCCTGGGAGCTCGGCCTCGCCGAGACCCAGCAGACGCTGCTGCTCAACGGTCTGCGCGACCGCATCGTCGTGCAGACCGACGGCCAGCTCAAGACCGGCCGCGACGTCGTCATCGCCGCACTGCTGGGCGCCGAGGAGTTCGGTTTCGCGACCGCGCCGCTCGTCGTCTCCGGCTGCGTCATGATGCGCGTCTGCCACCTGGACACCTGCCCGGTCGGCATCGCCACCCAGAACCCCGTCCTGCGCGACCGGTTCTCCGGCAAGGCCGAGTACATCGTCAACTTCTTCGAGTTCATCGCCCAGGAAGTCCGCGAGATCCTCGCCGAGCTCGGCTTCCGTACGATCGAAGAGGCGGTCGGCCACGCCGAACTCCTGGACACCGACCGTGCGATCACGCACTGGAAGGCGCAGGGCCTCGACCTCAAGCCCCTGTTCTACGTCCCCGAGCTCGCCGAAGGCGCCGTCCGCCACCAGATCGCCGAGCAGGACCACGGCCTGGCCAAGGCCCTCGACAACGAGCTCATCAAGCTCGCCTCCGACGCCCTGAACGCCGACAGCGCCGAGTCCGCCCTGCCCGTCCGCGCACAGGTCGCGATCCGCAACATCAACCGGACCGTCGGCACCATGCTCGGCCACGAGGTCACGAAGAAGTTCGGCGGTGCGGGCCTGCCCCAGGACACCATCGACATCACCTTCACCGGCTCCGCGGGCCAGTCCTTCGGCGCCTTCCTGCCCAGCGGCGTGACACTGCGCCTGGAGGGCGACGCCAACGACTACGTCGGCAAGGGCCTCTCCGGCGGCCGTGTCATCGTCCGCCCGGACCGCGGCGCCGACCACCTCGCCGAGTACTCCACCATCGCGGGCAACACCATCGCCTACGGCGCCACCGGCGGCGAACTGTTCCTGCGCGGCCGCACCGGCGAGCGCTTCTGCGTCCGCAACTCCGGCGCGACCGTCGTCTCGGAAGGCGTGGGCGACCACGGCTGCGAGTACATGACCGGCGGACACGCCGTCGTCCTCGGCGAGACCGGACGCAACTTCGCGGCCGGCATGTCGGGCGGAGTCGCGTACGTCATCGACCTGAACCGCGACAACGTCAACGTCGGGAACCTCGGCGCGGTCGAGGAGCTCTCCGACACCGACAAGCAGTGGCTGCACGACGTCGTGCGCCGCCACCAGGAGGAGACCGGATCCACGGTCGCCGAGAAGCTTCTCGCCGAGTGGGACACCGCCGTGACCCGCTTCAGCAAGATCATCCCGTCCACCTACAAGGCAGTGCTCGCCGCCAAGGACGCCGCTGAGCTCGCCGGTCTCTCCGAGCAGGAGACCACCGAGAAGATGATGGAGGCGGCGACCAATGGCTGACCCCAAGGGCTTCCTGACCACCGGCCGCGAGGTCGCCGAGACCCGCCCCGCCGGCGAGCGCGTCAAGGACTGGAACGAGGTCTACGTTCCGGGCTCGCTGCTCCCGATCATCAGCAAGCAGGCCGGCCGCTGCATGGACTGCGGCATCCCGTTCTGCCACCAGGGCTGTCCCCTCGGAAACCTCATCCCCGAGTGGAACGACTACGCCTACCGCGAGGACTGGACCGCCGCGTCCGAGCGCCTGCACGCCACGAACAACTTCCCGGAGTTCACCGGGCGGCTCTGCCCGGCCCCGTGCGAGTCGGCGTGTGTGCTCGGCATCAACCAGCCGGCCGTCACCATCAAGAACGTCGAAGTCTCCATCATCGACCAGGCATGGGACCGCGGCGACGTCACCCCGCAGCCGCCCGAGCGCCTCTCCGGCAAGACCGTGGCCGTCATCGGCTCCGGCCCGGCCGGACTCGCCGCCGCCCAGCAGCTGACCCGGGCCGGCCACACGGTCGCCGTCTACGAGCGCGCGGACCGCATCGGGGGACTCCTGCGCTACGGCATCCCCGAGTTCAAAATGGAGAAGTCGCACATCAACCGCCGCATCGAGCAGATGCGCGCGGAAGGCACCAAGTTCCGCACCGAGGTCGAGGTCGGCAAGGACGTCGACGCCGCGAAGCTGCGCCGCCGCTACGACGCCGTCGTCATCGCCGCCGGCGCCACCGTCTCCCGCGACCTGCCGGTCCCCGGCCGTGAGCTGAACGGCGTGCACTTCGCGATGGAGTACCTGCCGCTCGCCAACAAGGTGCAGGAGGGCGACCTGACGGTCTCCCCGATCACCGCCGAGGGCAAGCACGTCGTCGTCATCGGCGGCGGCGACACCGGCGCCGACTGCGTCGGCACCGCCCACCGCCAGGGCGCGGCCTCCGTCACGCAGCTGGAGATCATGCCCCGGCCGGGCGAGGACCGGAACGCCAACCAGCCCTGGCCGACCTTCCCCATGCTCTACAAGGTCACCTCCGCGCACGAGGAGGGCGGCGAGCGCGTCTACTCCGTCTCGACGACCCACTTCGAGGGCGACGAGGACGGCAATGTGGCAGCCCTCCACCTGGTCGAGGTGGAGTTCAAGGACGGTAAGCTGGAGCAGAAGCCCGGCACCGAGCGGAAGATCCCGGCGCAGCTGGTCACCCTCGCGATGGGCTTCACCGGAACCGACCAGGCCAACGGTCTGGTCCAGCAGTTCGGTCTTGAGCTCGACGCGCGGGGCAACGTGGCCCGTGACGACGACTACGCGACCAACGTCGACGGCGTGTTCGTCGCCGGTGACGCGGGCCGCGGCCAGTCCCTCATCGTGTGGGCCATCGCCGAGGGCCGCTCCGCGGCGCGCGGCGTGGACCGCTTCCTGACCGGGGCCAGCGCACTGCCGGCCCCGATCCGCCCGACGGACCGTTCCCTGACGGTCTGATCACGGCACACCAAGACGTCCCGTACAACGGCGTACGGAACTGAACGCGGCGCCTGCCCGTCCCCGACCGGACGACTCGGCAGGCGCCGTGGCGCATCCCGGGGCGGTTTCCCCCGCCCCCGCAGGACCGGACCGGCGGACCGGCGGATCAGGTGACCAGAGCCAGCGCGCAGGTGGCGGCGAACGTCGCCGTCACCGACAGCACCAGCCCCGTCAGCACGAAACGCGGCACGGCGATCCGCGTCCCCTGCCGCCGGCACCGCTCGAACCACAGCAGCGTCGCCAGCGAACCCCACGGGGTGATGACGGCACCCGCGTTGACCCCGATCAGCAGAGCGAGCAGCTGGTGGTGGTTGGCCGCGGGAATGACGGCCTCGCCCGCCACGTACGCCGGAAGATTGTTCAGCACATTGGACAGTCCCGCACCCACCCCGGCCGACCGCAGCATGCCCACGAAACCGTTGTCCGACCCGAGCGCCCGCACCAGCACCTCGTGCAGCCCGTGCGCGTCGACCGTCTCCACGACCAGGAACATCCCGGGGACCAGCACCAGCAGCCGCCACGGGACCAGGGACAGCCGCAGCTCGCCCCGCCGCCGCACCGCGAACGCCGCCACCACGACCACCATCGCCACCAGCGAGGCGGACCACAGCGGCACATCCACCACCAGGATCGCCAGCAGGAAGCCGACGCACGCCACCGAACAGATCCCCAGCAGCACCCGGTCATCGGGCACCGGCACCGGGGGAGGGGTGTACCGGTCCGCGCCCCGCCGGCCGCGCCGCCAGTAGAACCCCCACAGACACAGTGCCGTCACCCCGACCGCGGCCAGCTGCGGCAGCCACATCACGGCCGCCAGACCGGCCGGCGACAGCGCCACCCGGTCCGCCGCCAGCAGATTGGTCAGGTTCGACACCGGCAGCAGCAGACTCGCCGTGTTCGCCAGCCACACCGTCGTCATCGCCAGCGGCACCCCCGCGATGCCCACCCGGCCGGCCAGCGCCAGCATCACCGGCGTGAGCAGGACCGCGGTCGTATCCAGGTTCAGGGTGATCGTGGTGAGCGAGGCGAACACCACACAGAGCCCGAAGAGCAGCGGATAACGGCCCCGGCCCGCCCGCGCCACCCACGCCGCCACCACATCGAAGACCTGGGCCCGGCCCGCGAGCTCCGCCATCACGATCACGGTCGCCAGGAACGCCACCAGCGGCCCGACGCGCCGCATCTGCTCCGCCGCCTGAGCGGAGGGCAGCAGCCCGCTCGCCACCGCGGCCACTCCCAGCACGAGCAGCCCGCCGGCCAGCCGGTCCAGCGGATGCGACCGCCGCACCAGGGCGCCCGCACGGGCGCCCCGGGCCCGCCCGGCAGAACGATCTTCGCGCATCGGCCCCGGTCAGCCCGTCAGCGCAGAGGTCTTGAGGACCACCAGCAGCATCAGCACGGCCAGCAGCACCACACACCCGGCGGCCTGGACCTGCGTACGACGCTCCGCCGGGGCGTACGCGTAGACGACGGTCACGACACCGCCGGTGAGCAGCCCGCCCAGGTGCCCCTGCCACGAGGTGAACCCGGCGGAGATCACCATCCAGATCAGGAACCCGGCCAGGAACCTGTTCACCGCCTGCATGTCCCGGCCCAGCCGCCGGTTGATGACGTAGAACGACGCCGCAAGACCGAAGATCGCCCCCGAGGCACCCACCGCGTTGTCGAACGGCGCGACCAGGTACACCAGAACCGAACCGCCCAGCGCCGACAGCAGATACAGGGCCAGATACCTGACCCGCCCCAGCTGCTCCTCGACGACCCGGCCCAGGTTCCACAGCGCGTACATGTTGAACGCGATGTGCAGCACCCCGAACGGCAGCGAACCGAACGAGGAGCCGCCCGGCGGCAGGTGCAGGAAGGCGCCGGTCAGCAGCCGGTACCACTCACCGTCCACCACACCGATCACATCGAGGCCGGGGAAGCCCCCGTCCATGTAGACGTACCTGCTGCCGTCCGGACCGGTCAGCCCGGCACCCGTCATCCCGAACCGGTCGACGATCCCCGGACGGACCAGCTCACCCAGGTACACGAGGATGTTCAGGCCCATCAGCACATAGGTGACCAGCGGCACCGCGCCCCTGGACACCGCACCGCCGAACACGGTCCGGGCCTGCCGCACCGAACGCTGCCCCTCCTTCACGCACTCCACGCAGTGATGACCGACGGCGGCCTCACGCATGCAGTCCGGGCAGATGAAGCGCTCGCAGCGGGTGCAGCTCACATACGTCTCGTACGAGGGGTGGCGAAAGCACGTGGTGGCGGCGGCCTCCATGGCCGGCTCCTTCATCAGTGGACGGGTGAGAGCGGCCTGTGGGGCGGCGGCGATCAACATAGCGAACGGCCCGGACCGGGAACCAGCCGGGTTTGGGGTCCTTCGTTTGGATCAGGCCCCGCGAGCCCGGCATGATCCGGACGCGAGACCCCGGGCCCGGGGTCCCGAACCCGTCGAGAGTGGAGAAACCCTATGACCTCCGAGGCGTTCCGGATCCTGCGGGCGGCCGGCCGGACACCGGTGGCCTGGAAGAACGGCGTGGGAACCACCCGCGAGATCGCCGCGTCACCAGGCGCCGGTACGGACGCCTTCGACTGGCGGGTCAGCCTCGCCGAGGTGGCCGGGGACGGGCCGTTCTCCGTCTTCCCCGGCGTCGAGCGCACCCTGACCGTGGTGGAGGGCGCCGGCATGGACCTGATGGTGGGCGGTGAGCATCACATCGTCGACGAGCCGTACTGGCCCCACGACTTCCCCGGCGACCTGGAGACCGACGGCCGGCTGCTGGCCGGCCCGGTCGTCAACCTGAACGTGATGTACCGCAGGGACCGTACGAGGGCCGAGGTGGCGGTGGTACGCGGCACCCTCCGGCTGACGGCGCCGGAGGGCGGTGCGGTGCTGGCCGTGGCACTGGAGGACGGTGCCGTCATCGAGGGGACGGACACCGTGCTCGGCTGCTACGACGCGGTGCTGCTGCGCGGCCGGACGCCCTGTGTCCTGCGGACGCAGGGGTACGCGGCGCTGGTCACGGTGTCGGGTCAGGAGCCGGGCACCCAGTAGCTGTGCACCTGCGAGACCGCCGGGGGCGCGGACGACGCCGGCAGCCCCTGCTTCTCGGCGACGGGCATCATGACCACGCCGAACTTGTCCATGGCCTCCTGGGACTCCCACAGGTCGTAGATCTCCAGGCCCGTTTCGGTCGGTACGCAGACGTGCGACAGGCAGCCCGCGAAGGTGTCGCCGGGCAGGGCCTGGAGCTCCGCGTTGAGTGCCTCGTACTGATCCGTCGTCATGCCCTGCAGTGTGGCCTTCATGAAGATCGCCATCTGAACTCACCTCGGGTGGGGAACCGGTCCTCCCCGCCGCCCGGACGGCGGCCTCGGTACCTTCCAGCACACCACGCCCGCGTCCGGACAGCATCCGAACGGGTGATCCGTGACGGTCCTGAGGGAATCCGGACAGGAGATGTCGGGATTCCGCAGTTCGATGACCTCATGACATCGAGTTCCTGGGCAGATTTCCGGACCGCGGAGCCGGACTTCGCCGACACCGTGCGACAGCGTTTCGAGCAGTACAAGCACCACGTCCTGGCCACCGTCCGCAAGGACGGATCGCCGCGGGTGACCGGCCTCGAAGTGGAGTTCCGGCTGGGCGAGCCGTTCCTCGGCATGATGCCGGGCTCCCGCAAGGCACGTGACCTGTTCCGCGACCCCCGCTTCGCGGTGCAGGCCAACCCGGGCCCCGACGCCGAGATGGCGGACGGGGACGTGCGGATCTCGGGACGCGCCGTGGAGGTGACCGACGCCGCCGTGCTGGCCCGCTTCATCGACGAGGTCGAACCGCCGCAGCCCTTCCACCTCTTCCGGGTGGAGCTGACCGAGGTGGTGCGCACCGGGATCGAGGGCGGCGACACCCTGGTCATCCAGGTGTGGCGCCCCGGCCACCCGCTGCACACGGTCCGCAGGGGCAACGACGACGGCTCGGTGACCACGGCCCCCTGACACCGCACGAGGGGCGGCGCCGGGGGAGCGGCACCCCCGGCGCGGGCCGGCGCCCGAGCGGCGGCGGCCGGGCGGAGAATGGGCGGGTGCCTACCAAGAAGAAGCCCCCGGTGACCCCCTCGCCCGAGCGCCGCAGCGAACTGCTCGCCACCGCCGCCGAGGTCTTCGCCGCCCAGGGATACAACGCCACGACCGTACGCAGGATCGCGGACGCGGCCGGAATGCTCGCGGGCAGCCTCTATTACCACTTCGATTCCAAGGAATCGATGCTCGACGAGATCCTCTCCACCTTCCTGAACGAACTCTGGGAGGGGTACGACGCCGTCCTGGACGCCGGTCTCGGCCCCAGGGAGACCATCGAGGCGCTCGTCACCGAGTCCTTCCGCGAGATCGACCGGCACCGCGCCGCCGTCGCCATCTACCAGAAGGAGGCCCGGCACCTGGCGGCCCAGCCCCGGTTCCAGTACCTCGTCGAATCCCAGCAGAGGTTCGAGAAGGCCTGGCTCGGCACCCTGGAGCGCGGCGTCGCCGACCTGACCTTCCGCGCCGACCTGGACATCCGTCTCACCTACCGGTTCGTCCGCGACACCGTCTGGGTCGCCGCCTCCTGGTACCGGCCGGGCGGCCGGCACAGCCCCGAGGAGATCGCCCGCCAGTACCTGTCGATGGTCCTGGACGGGATCGCCCTGCGCCCCTGACGCGGGGCGAGGGGCGAGCGACGGCGCCGCGGCCGGGTCCCGCGTCACCGAAAGCCGTCTTCGAGCGGCTCCGCGAACCGTACGGGCCAAACGCCCCAAGGGATCGCCCGGATATCCCCCGGCCGGCGGCGTGGCCTGCTCCACCGCAGGTCGGCAGATCGTGCTACGGTGGTCCGGTTGCAGTTTTGGTACCCATGAACTTTATGTGCGCCTGACGGGAATGCTTCCTCAGGCGCTTTATTGTTTTCCGGCTTTCTCCGGGTGGGGCTCAATGCGGCGACTTGGAATTCGTAAAGTGCGGATTTCCGGCACTGCACCTGTTTTAGGAGAATGACATGGCTACTGGAACCGTGAAGTGGTTCAACTCGGAAAAGGGCTTCGGCTTCATCGAGCAGGACGGCGGCGGCGCTGACGTCTTCGCCCACTACTCCAACATCGCCACCCAGGGCTTCCGTGAGCTCCAGGAGGGCCAGAAGGTCTCCTTCGACGTCACGCAGGGCCAGAAGGGCCCGCAGGCGGAGAACATCGTCCCGGCCTAATTGCCGGACGCGTACCTCGCAGCCGGGGCCCGCACCGTGACGGTGCGGGTCCCGGCTTGTGCTGTCCCTGGGAAACAACGCACATTCCCGGGCGCCACCGAGCGCCCCGCACCGGGTGCGACGAAGCACCCCGGGTGCCTTGAGCAGTCCGCGCACCGCGCACCGCGGTTCCCACCGCGTGTCCGCGCGCAGTCCCCGGAACTCCCCAGCAGTTCAGTCCCACGTAGTCCCCAGCAGTCCCACGTAGTCCCCAGGAATCCCCAGGAGGGCAATTCCGTATGACCCGCTCCGAACGTCAGGACCGTCCCGCCCGCAATCGCCCGTCGAGGGGGCGTGGCACGGCCCAGGCAAAGGCAACCGCACAGGGTTCCGGCAAGGGATCCGGCAAGGCGTCGCCCCGTCGCAGGGCCACGCCGCCGCAGGGTGAGTTCGCCCTGCCCGAAACCATGACCCCCGCACTGCCCGCCGTCGAGGCGTTCGCCGAGCTGGACATGCCCGCAGCCCTGCTGAAAACCCTTGCCGCGCAGGGCGTCACCGATCCGTTCCCGATCCAGGGCGCCACCCTGCCGAACTCGCTGGCCGGCCGGGACATCCTCGGCCGCGGCCGCACCGGCTCCGGCAAGACCCTGGCCTTCGGCCTCGCGCTCCTGGCCCGCACCGCGGGCCGCCGCTCCGAGCCGAAGGCGCCGCTGGCGCTCGTCCTCGTCCCGACCCGCGAGCTCGCCCAGCAGGTCACCGACGCGCTGACGCCGTACGCCACCTCCGTCAACCTGCGGATGGCCACGGTCGTCGGCGGGATGTCGATCAGCAAGCAGTCCGGCACCCTGCGCCGCGGCGCCGAGGTGCTCGTCGCCACGCCCGGCCGGCTCAAGGACCTCATCGAGCGCGGCGACTGCCGCCTGGACGACGTCGCGATCACCGTCCTCGACGAGGCCGACCAGATGGCCGACATGGGCTTCATGCCGCAGGTCGTCGCCCTGCTCAAGCAGGTCGAGCCCGACGGACAGCGGATGCTGTTCTCCGCGACCCTGGACAAGAACATCGACCGGCTGGTCAAGATGTTCCTGACCGACCCCGTCGTGCACTCGGTCGACCCGTCCGCCGGCGCCGTCACCACCATGGAGCACCACGTGCTCCACGTGCTCGACGAGACCGACAAGAAGGCCGTCGCCACGAAGATCGCCGCCCGCGACGGCCGCGTGATCATGTTCGTCGACACCAAGCGCGCCGCCGACCGCTTCGCCAAGCGGCTGCTCGCCAGCGGTGTACGGGCTGCCGCCCTGCACGGCGGCCGCTCGCAGCCGCAGCGCAACCGGACCCTGGACCAGTTCAAGAACGGCCAGGTCACCGCCCTCGTCGCGACGAACGTGGCCGCCCGGGGCATCCACGTCGACGACCTCGACCTGGTCGTCAACGTGGACCCGCCCACCGACCACAAGGACTACCTCCACCGCGGCGGACGCACCGCGCGCGCCGGGGAGTCCGGCAGCGTCGTCACCCTGGTACTGCCCGAGGAGAAGCGGGAGATGACCCGGCTGATGCAGGACGCCGGCATCGCGCCCCGCACCACCCGGATCAAGTCCAGCGACGAGGAGCTCACCCGGATCACCGGGGCGCGCGAGCCCTCCGGCGTCGCGATCGTGATCGAGGTACCGGAACCGACCCAGCCGAAGCCGCGCACGCGGTCCGGCGCGGGCACGGGCACCGGGACCGGCGGCGGCTTCCGCTCCGGCAGCCGGGGCCGCGGCCGGCGCGGTGGCGCAGGCGCGGCCGGTGCCGCCGGAGGCGGCAGCGCGCAGGGCACGGGCGGCGGCGCGTCCCGCGGCTCGGGCGCCGGCGGCTCCTCACGGGGTACTGGCTCCGGTGGCGCCTCGCGCGGCAGCGGTGCGGGTGGCGCTTCGCGCGGCAGCGGTGCGGGTGGCGCTTCGCGCGCTTCCGGTGCCGGTGGTACGGGCCGCTCCGGCGGCACCGGCCGCGGCGGAGCACCGTCGCGGGGCCGTCGCGCGGCCTGACGGCCGAGCCGTTCATTCTCAGCCCGTCCGGTGTTCGGGGACGGAGCGGTAATCGGGTGCGCCCGGAGCCCCGCTTCCGTCCTCAAGCGCCGGACGGGCTTGTCCGTGCCCCCGGAAGCGGTGGCACGGGCACCCCCAGCCGGGCCAGGACGTCCGCGCCGAACGCCCGCCGCAACGGATCACCCGACGCGCACCACGCGGCCGCCGCCTGACGGGTCTCCTCGTCGCCGCGTACGCACAGCGCCTCCGCCGGCACCCGCCAGTTGTCCAGCTCCGGATTCCCCGACCGCAGCGCCCGCCGCGCCAGTTCCTCGAACGGGGCCCGCAGCCCCAGCTCCGACTCCAGGACCGTGGCGATCGCACCGTGCCCCGTCTGCTGGTCCCGGCCCGCGGCCGCCCGCCCGTTCCGGACCAGTTCGACGGTCAGCGTCTCCCCGCCGTCGACGAGACTCCGGTACACCACGACCTCGTGCGCCGCCGCGTCCTCGTACAGGTCGAGCAGGCCCGCCCGCAGCTCCTGCTCCAGATCGGTCCCCAGCAGACGCCGCGCCTCGCCGAGCGCCTCCTCGACCGTCCCCTCCACCGCTCCCGCACCATGGCGCAGCAGCGCCCGTACCGTCTCCAGCGAGCCCCGCCGGGCAGCGAGCAGCAGCGGGGACTCGCCCCCGGGACCCGGCAGGCACGGGTCCGCGCCATACGCCAGCAGCACCTCGGCGGTCCGCGCATGACCGAGCCCCACCGCCCACCGCAGCGCCGTGAACCCGAACTGCTCACGCAGATCCGGCCGCGCACCGACGGCCAGCAGCGCCTCGGCCACCTCCGTGTGACCACCGCACGCCGCCCCGCACAACGGCAGATCACCCCCCTCGGGCCCACAGGCCCGGTCCGGGTCGGCGCCCGCCGCGAGAAGCAGCCGCACCACCCCCGGACGGTCCGAGACCGCCGCCAGATAGAGCGCGCTCGCACCCTCCTCGTCCACCGTCTCGGCGGACACACCGGCGCGCAACAGCCGTACGACGGCGTTCTCACCCTCGTACAAGGCGTCGAGCAGGCCCGGCCCGCCCTCCGCGCCCGCCGTCGTCGCCATCGGATCTTCCATCACAATTCGACTGTAATACGCCGCGCGCCACGGCAGGTTGCCGGTCGCGGTGCCTCAGGTGGTGCAGTCCAGCACCGTGCGGCACAACGCGCACCGGGCCCGCACCCGGCCACGGACCGGCACCCGGTTGCGCTGCTGACAGGTCGGGCAAGCGAACGCGACCCGCAGCCCGTCCCGGCCGGCCTCGAAGGTGTACGGGACCTCGGGCCCCGGGCCCGCAGCCGCGCCGGGATGATCCTGCGCGTACCGCCGGTCCCTGGCGTACCGGCGGCGCCCCGCCCAGCCCGCAGCCGTCAGCGGCGGCTGCACACTCTCCCGCAGCGCCTGCGCCCGGCCCAGGGTGTACGCGGTGTACGCCTGCGGACTGGTGAACCACGGCGAAGGATCCTCATCGAACGCGAGCGCCCGCTTGGCCAGCACGTACCCGAACTCCTCCGGAGTGAGGTAACCGAGCTTCTGGCTCGACGTGGCATCCTCCCGGAACGCGTCCAGCAACAGCCAGCCCGCCCCCAGATAGGCCGCCGCCGTATCGGTCAGGATCTCGTTGTCACGCGTCCCCGGGAACTCCAGGCCCAGCCGGTGCAACAGCACATGCGTGACCTCGTGCGACAGCGCGGCACCGATGTCCCTGCGATGCGTACGGAACCGGTCGTTCAGCTCGATGAAGTACTCCGGCCCCGCAGCCAGCTCGACACTTCCCGCATGTTCCATCGACCGGAACGCCACAACCATCCGCGCATCCGGCAGCCGCAGATGCGCCACCATCGCCCGCGCCACCCGCTGCGCACCCAGATGCAGATCATCCGCATCGGCGAACGCGGCATCGGCGGGCAGGAGACTCGGGGCGAAGCGGTGGACACCGTCGTACGACAAGCGGCGGTACAACGCCGTGATCGCCGCCCGGACCGTGGCCAGATGCGGGAAACCGTGCACCACCGGGCTGCCGTGGGGGCTGTCGCTCACGACCGAACCCCCGCTCCACGACGCTCAACTCCTCACCACTGTAACCGCAGCGGCCCCCACCGGACCTGGAGCAGACGAACGCCGCCCGTCAGGCGTGCCCCGGCGCCGGACCGCCCGTCCGCACCGGCACCCCCGGCCCCAGCTCCGCATACGGCGCCCCCGCACCCTCCACCTCCAGCACCCACACCTCGTTCACACCGTCCCGCAGCACCGGACCCGGCACATACAGCGTCCGCTGCGGGCCCGCCGCCCAGTACCGCCCCAGACAGAAACCGTTCACCCAGACGAACCCACGCGTCCAGCCCGGCAGTTCGAGCCCCGCATGCCCGGTGCCCGCAGCGCCCGCGACCTCGAACGAGCCACGGTACAGACCGGTGCCCCCGGACCCGTCGACCGGCACGAACGGCAGGGACCCGACCGCCGCCGGCTCCTCGAACGCGTCGAGCCGCAACGCCCGCGCCCGCACACCGTGCAGGAACTGCCGCTCGTGCAGCACACCCCCGCTGATCCCCTTCGGCTCGCCCAGCCGCGGCCCGTAGTTGACCCGGCCCAGCGACTCCACCCACAGCTCCACCTCGGCAGGCCCGGCCACCGGCTCCGCCAGCGTGCTGTCCTCCTCGCTCAGCACACCCCTGCGGACACCGTCCACATACACCAGTGCCAGGTCCCGCAGACCCGAAACCCCCAAGGCGTACGGGCGGCGCGGACCCGGGACGGAAACCCGGTAGCGCACCAGACCGCGATCGACCCCCAGCTCCTCGAACGTCGGCGGAACACCGGACTCCGGCTGCTCCTCGTCGCCCAGCACCTCCAGCACATCAGCGAGCGGCGCCCACTCCGACAACGCGGCCCGCACCGGCGCCAGCCCCGTGGGCTCCGGCGGCAGCGGGGGCAGCGGCCCCTCCGCGTACTTGGCCAGGACCTCACGGAACAGCCGGAACTTCTCCGTGGGCCGCCCGTACTCGTCGACCGGCGCGTCGTAGTCGTACGACGTCACCGTCGGCTGCAACTCCTGGTCCTGGACCGGACCCGAACGGTTGGCGCCCGCCCAGCCGGCGAAATTCGTCCCCCCGTGCGCCATGTAGATGTTCACCGACGCCCCGCACTCCAGGATCTCCCGCAGCGCACCCGCCGCCTGCGCCGGATCCCGTACGACCGGCGGCGCACCCCAGTGCTCGAACCAGCCGCACCAGAACTCCATACACATCAGCGGACCGTCCGGCTGATGGCGGCGCAGCACCCGGAACGCCTCCCGCGCACCCGAACCGAAATTCGCCGTGGCCAGCAGACCCGGCACGGAACCCCCGGTCAGCATGTGGTCCTCCGGCCCGTCGGAGGTGAACAGCGGAACACTCACACCGAACTCCACGAGCATCTCCGCCACCCGGCGCAGATAGACCGCATCCGTGCCGTAACTGCCGTACTCGTTCTCCGCCTGCACCATGATCACCGGGCCGCCGCGGCCGATCTGCCGCTCCGCCACCTGCGGCAGCAACTCGGCGAACCAGGCACGCACCGCGTCCAGATAGCCGGCGTCCCGCGTCCGCACCCGCCGCCCGAACCGCCCCGTCACCCAGACCGGCAGACCACCGTTCTCCCACTCCGCACAGATATACGGCCCCGGACGCACGATCGCCCACAACCCGGCCCGCTGCGCCGCGTCCAGGAACCGGCCGAGCGCCGCGACATCCCGGAACCGGCCGGGCTGCGGCTCATGGAGGTTCCACGGCACATACGTCTCGACACAGTTCAGGCCCATCGCCCGAAGCATCGCCAACCGGTGGTCCCACTGCCCCTCGTGCACCCGGAAGTAGTGCAGAGCCCCCGACAGCAGCCGTACGGGCTTCCCGTCGAGCCGGAAGTGGTCGTCCCCCACGGTGAAGTCAGCCATCGTGCTCGTTCTCTCCTGTGCGCGCGGTCCGGGGAGCACCACGCTCCGCGACCGGTACGCGAGGTATACGGCACATATGACGGAGCGGGCGAACCCGGGAGGAATGTCACGTCCCAGCCTCACCCCCTGGCGTGCGGCCGGTCCATGGACAAAGATCATGGCTGTTTGGACGCAGCACACATCACCGCTGAGCCCGCCACACCTCACCGCGGGGCGCAGCACGCATCAACACTGGACGCAGCGCACATCAACACTGGACGCAGGCACACATCGCTGTCGGGGCACGACGCGAGGACCGGGGAGCGAAGGCCGATGTACCACACCTGGATGCGCTTCTTCACCCCCAGCCCCCTCCACCACCGCCTCGGCCTGGTCTGCCTCGGAGTGGGCCTCCAGCACGGCACACTGCCGACCGTCGGCCCCCGCACCCTGGACCACCACGTGGCCGTCGTCATCAACTCGGGCAGCGGATGGTTCGCCGGACCGGACGGGCGCCGCATACCCGTCACCGGCCCCAGCCTCATCTGGCTCACCCCCGGCACCCCGCACCACTACGGCGCCGATCCGGTCACCGGCTGGGACGAAAGCTTCGTCGACTTCACCGGACCCGCCACCACCACGTACACCGAACTCGGCTACATCGAACCGGACCGCCCCCTCGTCCCGCTCGCCGACACCGCGGCACCGCGCGCCGCCGTCGGCCGGATGGTCCGCGCGGCCCGGCGCGGCAACCCACTGCTGGAGGTGGAGACCGGCGCGGCCGTCCACGAACTCCTCGTCGCGCTGCGCCGGGCCCGCGCCGACGTCAGCCCCGACGGCGACCCGGTACTTCACGCCCTGGCCCGGGACGCCTTCCAGCCGCTGTCCGTCGCCGAGCACGCCGCCCGGCACGGCATGACATCCGCCGAACTGCGCACAGCGGTGCGGCGGGGGGCGGGATGCAGCCCGAAGGACTACCTCCTCGGCATCCGGCTCGGCCGCGCCAAGGAACTCCTCGCCACCGGCGACCTGCCCGTCGCGGCCGTCGCCCGCCGCGTCGGGTACGACGATCCCGCGTACTTCTCCCGCCTGTTCGCCCGCCGCGTCGGCATGGCCCCGGTCCGCTTCCGCGAGCAGCAGGGCCGCAGCGTGCCGGGCGGCTGGAGCGACCGGGTACCGGACTCCGAGCACCCTCCGACGATCATTCCGTAGCCCGCTCGGTCTAAGCTCGCTGACCATGACCACGAGCGACATCGACGATTCCGTAGGCGCCGAACTGAACCGGCTGCGCGAGAGCATCGACAACATCGACGCGGCTGTTGTGCACATGCTCGCCGAACGCTTCAAGTGCACCCAGCAGGTCGGTCACCTCAAGGCCGCCCACCAGCTCCCCGCAGCCGACCCCGCCCGCGAGGGCCGCCAGATCGCCCGGCTGCGGCAACTGGCGGAGAGCGCCCACCTGGACCCGGCGTTCGCCGAGAAACTGCTGAACTTCATCGTGGCCGAGGTCATCCGGCACCACGAACGCATCGCGGACGAATCGGCGAACGGACCGACGGACAGCGCGTGAACGGATCCGGCCGGTCCCGGACCTTCCGCGGCGACTGAGGGTGAGCGCCCGGTGAGTGCCGGGTGAGCTCCCCGCAGGGCGCGGTCTCCTCGGCTGCGCCCCGCCACCACCGCACCCGGCAGCACGAACACCGCGCCGACGCCGCCGGCCGCCCCGCACCCGGGAATCCCACCTGCACGCCGCCCACCGCATACGGCAGCATGACCCCCATGTCCGTACTGATGCGCGATGAAGCGCAGGCCCGAGCCCAGTTCCTCGACGTACAGCGGTACACGATCGACCTCGATCTCACCGCAGGGGAGAACACCTTCGACTCCCGTACCGTCATCCAGTTCACCGCCCTCGCGGCCGGCGACACGTTCATCGAGATCAAGCCCGCCACCCTGCGCTCGATCAGCCTCGACGGACACCCCCTGGACCCCGCAGACCTCACCGAGAACCGATTCCCCCTCACCGGCCTCACCCCCGGCGCCCACGAACTCCACATCGACGCAGCCATGCGCTACTCCCGCACCGGCGAAGGCATGCACCGCTTCACCGACCCCACCGACAACGAAACCTACGTCTACACCCAGCTCTTCATGGAAGACGTCCAACGCGTCTTCGCAGCCTTCGACCAGCCCGACCTCAAATCCGTCTTCGCCCTCACCGTCACCGCCCCCGAAGGCTGGACCGTCCTCGGCAACGGCATCACCCAGCACACCGGCAACGGCCGCTGGACCCTCGCCCCCACACCCCCCATCTCCACCTACCTCGTCGCCGTCGCCGCAGGCCCCTGGCACTCCGTGACCACCGAACACGCCGGACTGCCCTTCGGCATCCACTGCCGGCGCTCCCTCGCCCCCCACCTCGACACCGACGCCGACGAAATCCTCGACATCACCCGCGCCTGCTTCGACCGGTTCCAGGAGAAGTTCGACGAGCCCTACCCGTTCGACTCCTACGACCAGGCCTTCGTCCCCGAATTCAACGCGGGCGCCATGGAGAACCCCGGCCTCGTCACCTTCCGCGACGAATTCATCTACCGCTCCGCCGTCACCGACACCGAACGCCAGACCCGCGGCATGGTCATCGCCCACGAAATGGCCCACATGTGGTTCGGCGACCTCGTCACCCTCGCCTGGTGGGACGACATCTGGCTCAACGAGTCCTTCGCCGAGTACATGGGCTACCAGACCCTCGCCGAAGCCACGAGCTACACCGACACCTGGGTCGACTTCGGCGTCGCCCGCAAGGGATGGGGATACGACGCCGACCAGCGCCCCTCCACCCACCCCGTCGCCCCCGACCCCGCCGCCGTCCCCGACACCGCGTCCGCGATGCTCAACTTCGACGGCATCTCCTACGCCAAGGGCGCATCCGCCCTGCGCCAACTCGTCGCCTGGCTCGGCGAGAAGGACTTCCTGGCCGGCATCAACACCCACTTCGCCCGCCACAAATTCGCCAACGCCACCCTCGCCGACTTCATCGACAACCTCGCCTCCGCCACCGAACGCGACGTCCACGCCTGGGCCGACCAATGGCTGCGCACCACCGGAGTCGACACCCTCACCCCCCACATCGAGGAAACCGACACCACCTGGTCCCTCACCGTCGACCACCACGGCACCCGCCCCCACCGCATCACCGTCGGCACCTACGACCACACCATCGACACCCAGTCCGGCCCCGACCGGCTCGTCCTGCGCGACCGGTTCGACACCAACATCCCCCAGAACGGCCCCACCACCCGCCCCGGCCCCCGCCCCGCACTCGTCGTCCTCAACGACAACGACCTCACCTACGCCAAGATCCGCCTCGACCCCGAATCCTGGAACACCGTCCTCGCCACCCTCTCCGGCATCCCCGACGCCCTCACCCGCGCCGTCATCTGGAACGCCGCCCGCGACATGGTCCGCGACGGCGAACTCGCCCCCACCACCTACCTCGACGCCGCCCGCACCCACCTCCCGCACGAAACCGACCTCGCCCTCCTCCAAGGCGTCCTCGCCTTCGCCGACACCCAGATCGCCGCACGCTACGTCACCCCCGAAGACCGGCCCGCCGCCCTCGCCACCCTCACCGCCCTCACCCGCGACCTCATCCGCCGCACCGAGGACGGCACCCACCCCGGCCTCCGCCTCACCGCCGTACGCCACCTCATCGACGCCGCCACCCAGCCCGACACCATCCACGGCTGGCTCACCGAAGGCACCGTCCCCGGCGGCCCCGAACTCGACCCCGAACTCCGCTGGCGCATCCTCACCCGCCTCGCCGTCCTCGGCGCCACCGACGAAACCACCATCACCGCCGAACTCGAGGCCGACCCCAGCGCCACCGGCCAGGAAGGCGCCGCCCGCTGCCGCGCCGCCCTGCCCACCCCCGAGGCCAAAGCCGCCGCCTGGCACGCCATGTTCAGCGACGACACCCTCTCCAACTACCTGTTCACCGCCACCGCCCAAGGCTTCTGGCAGCCCGAACAGACCGAACTCCTCACCCCGTACGTGCCCCGCTACTACCCCGACGCCGCCCAACTCGCCGTCCGCCGCGGCCCCGCCATCGCCGAAGCCGCCGGACGCCACGCCTTCCCCGCCTACGCCATCGACGCCGACAGCCTCCACCTCGGCGAACAAGCCCTCACCGACCAGACCCTCATCCCCGCCCTGCGACGCAAACTCACCGACCAGATCGACGACCTGAACCGCGCCCTCACCGTCCGCAACGCCTACTGACCCGCACCACCCCGCACCACCGCACCACCCAGCCCCCACACCACCGAATCACTTAGCCCCCACACCACCGCACCACCCGTGCCCGGCCCACCCTCACCCCGAGGGCAGGCCGGGCACACCCATATCCGCAGCCCCCGCGCCCCGCCCCGCACCGGCAGCCAGAAACCCCGCCTCCGAACGGCCCGCCAGGCACACCCACAACCCCGGCCAGAAACCCCCACACCCATACCACCCGAACCCCCGGCAACCCGCCCCCACCAGCCACCCATCCCCCTTTCGAGTTCAGATCACCGAGCTCACCGGCCCCGCCCCCAGAAACCCGGACAAGCTGGCGTATCCACCCGTGTGCACCCGAAGGGCCACCCACCCATGCCCACACCACCCCTCGCCGGCTCCACCACAGGCCCCACCGCCCTGCGCCCCCTCATCGACACCGTCCTCACCGCACTCCAGGAAGGCGCCCGCCGCCGCGACGGCCCCCTCCCCGCAGGCGGACCCGACACCGTCACCCACCACATGCGCACCACCCTCGACCCCGTCATCCCCGAACACGGAACCGGCGCACACCACGCCCTCGCCACCCTCATCCGCGCCCTCACCGAAGGCGCCGCAGACCCCGCAGACCCCCTCTGCGCTGCCCACCTCCACACCCCACCCCTCGCCCTCGCCACCGCCGCCGACCTCGCCGCCTCCGCCCTCAACCCCTCCATGGACTCCTGGGACCAAGCACCCGCCGCCTCCACCCTCGAAGCCGCCACCACCCAAGCCCTCGCCGCCGAGATCTACCCCCACCACCCCACACCCGACGCCCTCGTCACCACCGGCGGCACCGAAGCCAACCAACTCGCCCTGCTCCTCGCCCGCGAACGCCACGGACCCATCCAGACCATCACCGGCACCAACGCCCACCACAGCATCACCCGCGCCGCCTGGCTCCTCGGCCTCCCCACCCCCCTCACCATCCCCGCCCCCACCGGCACCATCGACCTCACCGCACTCCACGACACCCTCACCCGACACCAAGGCCCCACCCTCGTCACCGCCACCGCAGGCACCACCGACACCGGCCAGATCGACCCCCTCACCGACATCGCCGACCTCTGCACCCACCACGGCGCCGAACTCCACATCGACGCCGCCTACGGCGGACCCCTCCTCCTCAGCCCCACCCACCGCAACAAACTCAACGGCCTCGACCGCGCCCACAGCGTCACCCTCGACCTGCACAAACTCGGCTGGCAACCCGCATCAGCAGGCATCCTCGCCGTCCCCGACCACCACCACCTCCACCCACTCCACCACCACGCCCCCTACCTCAACGCCGACGACGACACCGAAGCCGGCCTCCCCGACCTCCTCGGCCGCTCCCTGCGCACCACCCGCCGCCCCGACGCACTCAAAATCGCCGTCACCCTCCAAGCACTCGGCCGCACCGGACTCGCCGACCTCATCGACCGCACCTGCGCCGCCGCCCACCACCTCGCCGACCTCATCACCCAAAACCCCACCCTCGACCTCTACGACCGCCCCACCATCACCACCGTCCTCTTCCGCCCCACAGCCGCCGACGACCACACCGTCGCCACCATCCGCCGCACCCTCCTCACCCGAGGCCACGCCGTACTCGGCCGCACCCACACCCACGGCCACCTCTGGCTCAAAGCCACCCTCCTCAACCCCCACACCACCCCCCACGACCTCAACCGACTCCTCACCCTCGTCACCCACCTCGCCACAGAACTCAAGGAAGGCAGCACACCCCGATGACCGACCGGCCCACCCCCGAAACCAACCAGCCACACGACCTCGTCGGCATCGGCATCGGCCCCTTCAACCTCTCCCTCGCCGCCCTCACCCACGGCCTCCCCACACCCATCAACGCCACGTTCTACGAACAACGCCCCGCCTTCCACTGGCACCCCGGCCTCCTCATCGACGGCGCCAGCCTCCAAGTCCCCTTCCTCGCCGACCTCGTCACCCTCGCCGACCCCACCAGCCCCTGGACCTTCCTCAACTACCTACGCACCCGCGACCGCCTCTACCCCTTCTACTTCGCCGAGCGCTTCCACATCCAACGCGCCGAATACGACGCCTACTGCCGCTGGGTCAGCGGACAACTCCCCAGCCTCCACTTCGGCCACCAAGTCGACGCCATCCGCTGGAACCCCCAACACGCCCACTTCGAAGTCGACTACACCCAACTCGACACCGACGGAGAAGCCGAAGCCCTCGGCCGCGCCCACACCCGCCACATCGCCCTCGGCATCGGCACCGAACCCCACATCCCCGAACCCCTCAAACCCCTCGCCGACGCCGGAACCGTCCCCGTCATCCACTCCGCCGACTACCTCCACCACCGACAACAACTCCTCGACGCCGAACACATCACCGTCATCGGCTCAGGACAATCAGGCGCCGAAATCTTCCTCGACCTCCTGCGCGCCCGCCCCGCCGGCCACGAAAAACTCCACTGGCTCGCCCGCACCCCCGCCTTCGCCCCCATGGAGTACTCCAAACTCGGCCTCGAACACTTCACCCCCGACTACACCCGCTACTTCCACGCCCTCCCCGAACCCGTACGCGACGCACTCGTCCCCCACCAATGGCAACTCCACAAAGGCATCGACCACGACACCATCACCGCCATCCACGACGAGCTCTACCGCCGCACCCTCCACGGCGGCTGGCCCGACGCCACCCTCACCCCCGGCGTCGCCGTACGCACCGCAGGCCGCGTCGCCACCACCCGCGTCGAACTCCACCTCGAACACACCCAGCAAGGCACCCGCACCCGCCTCACCACCGACGCCGTCATCCTCGCCACCGGCTACCGCGAACGCCCCCTCGACCAGATCCTCGACAGCCTCGGCACCCACCTGCGCCGCGACACCTCAGGCCGCCCCCGCATCGACGACCAGTACCGCCTCGACCTCGACCCCACCATCACCGGCAACATCTACGTACAGAACGCCGAACGCCACACCCACGGCGTCGGCGCCCCCGACCTCGGCCTCGCCGCCTGGCGCAGCGCCACCATCCTCAACAACCTCACCGGCACCACCCCCTACCCCCTCCCACAACGCACCGCCTTCACCACCTTCGGCCTCACCCCCCACCCCGCCATCCCCACCCAGAACCCCACCCTCACCCCCCTCGTCCAAAGCAACTGACACCCGCCCCCGGACACACCAAAGGCGGCCGCCCACCCCCCACAAGGGAAGGAGAACGGCCGCCCCACACAACACATCCACCCGAACACCGGCGAGAAAACCCACACAGCACACCGGCGGACACACCCGGCTAGAACACCGGCACACCGTCACGCGTCAGCCGCCAGTCCACCGAAGCGAACTGCGCACCATCCACCGAACCCTTCGCCTGCACCCACGAAATAATCGTGTTCCGGATCTCCTCCGAATTCGCCCACAACTGCTTCGCACCAGGCACATGCGGGAAGTTACCCCCACCACTCGCCCGGTAATTATTCACCGCCAGCACGAACTGCGCCGCCGGATCAATCGCCTTCCCCCCGAACGACAGACCCACGATCCGCGAACCATTCGGCTTCGCGATGTCGATGTCATACGTCAGACCCGACACCGCGTCATAGTTGTAATCCGGAGTACTGTCAGCGTTCGTCAGCTTCGCCGTATCCACCGGAGCACCCGCAGCCGTCTGCACGTAATACCGTGCCGAGAACTCCAGATAATCCTTGATCTGCGCACCCGTCAGCAACCGCGCCTCAAGCGTGTTCTCGAACGGATACAGACCCGCCGCATCCTTGATCGTCACATTGCCCGCCGGAATCTGCGCCGTACGCGAGAAACACGACGCCTGCGACAACACCGGCAGCGCCGCATACTCGCCACCCGCCAACGCAGCCTTCACCGTCTCCGCCTGAACGACATTGATCAGATCGATGATCGGCTCGTCCTTCCACGCCGCCTCGGCCGTCGTCATCGCCGCAGTCGACGTACCGATCACCTGGTTGACGTACGCCACAACCTTCTTGTGCTCATCCGCCAGCATCCCCGTGATCTTCGGGTCCTCAGCCACCGTGTTCGAGTTCAGCACCTGCGAACCGGCCTTCTCGACCACCCAGCGGCCCTTCTCCCACACCAGATCGAAGTCGAACAACGTCAGCCGCTGCCCCCACTTCAACGGCTCGGACAGCACAACCTTCTTACCGGTCTGCTTGTTCTCCACGAAATACTCGGGAATCTCCAGATGCGCATGACCCACCAGAATCGCATCGATCCCCGGCACCTGCTCCGCCACCAGACCCGCGGCATTCTCCACATACGGAATCTGATCACCGTACGAAGACGTCCCGCTGTTCCCCGAATGCGCCGAAACGATCACCACATCCGCGCCCATCGAACGAAGCCGCGGCACATACTTCGCCGCCTGCTCCTCCAGGCCCGGGAACACCATCTTCCCGCCCACATTCGCCTTGTCCCAGATTGCGATCCCCGGGTTCGTCAGCCCCAGAATCGCCACCTTCACATCCCGCCCGTGCGGCGTACGAAGCCTCTTGATCACATACGGCGCGAACGCCGGCCTCAACGTCTTCGCATCCAGCGCATTCGCGCCCAGCAACGGGAAGTCGCACTGCTCCTCGAACTTCCGCAGCACCGGAATCCCGTAGTTGAACTCATGGTTCCCGAGCGCCGCCGCGTCATAACCGATCGCGTTCATCGCCTGAGCCATCGGATGCACCGGCCCACGCTTCGCCGTGATCGGATCGATCTTCGCGTAGTAATACGACAACTGCGTGCCCTGGATCGTGTCACCCGCATCGATCATCAGCGTGTTGTGACGGCCCTTCTCCCGGCGCACCTGGTCCACCAACGTCGAGATCTTCGCCAGACCGACATCGTTGTGAGCCTTGTCGTCGAACTCCTTGTCCGTGAAGTAGTCCCAGTTGAAGACATTCCCATGCAGGTCCGTCGTCCCCATCACGGTGAACGAATACCGCTTCTGCGGACGCCCGTGCCCGTGCCCGTGGCCATGCGCCTCGGCCGGCACCGCGGCACCCCCCGCCATCGCCACACCCGCACCGGCCGCGGCCGATGTGCCCAGGAACGTCCTTCGGTTCAGCGGCATCTCGTCTCCCACATCTCAGTCACTCCGTGCACACAGTCCTTGTCCGCACACAACGCGCGTAGATCCCACGCACGCGCGGACAACGCGCGTAGATAATCACCCACACACCACCCCCGGCAACACCCCCAACAGGTTTCCATCCGATGACCACTCACTGTCACACCCAAGTGCCACAGTGAACCCATGACCGACACCACACAGCCCTACGGCACCCCCGACCAACCCCGCCTCGCCGTCCGCGGAGAAGCCCGCCTCCAGTTCGACCCCGAAACCGCCCGCCTCTCCATCACCGTCAGCGCCCGCGGAAAAGACCGCCGCGCCGCCCTCGAAGACCTCACCCGACGCAACACCACCGTCCTCGAACTCGCCCGCAGCTACGGAGAAGCCATCGAAGAACTCGAAACCGGCGCCCTCTCCATCACCCCCGAACTCCACCAACGCGGCCGCGACGAGAAAGTCCGCGCCTACCACGGCCGCGTCCACATCACCGCCGTACTCAACGACTTCACCGCACTCGGCGAACTCACCACCCGCATCGGCGACCTCGACATGACCCGCATCGACGGCCCCTGGTGGGCCCTGCGCCCCGACTCACCCGCCCACGGCGAAGCCCGCCGCCAAGCCGTACACGAAGCCGTCCAACGCGCCCGCGAATACGCCGCCGCCCTCGGCGCCCAACTCGCAGCCCTCGTCGAACTCGCCGACCTCGGCGCGGAGAACACCCCACCCCCCGCCTACGCCCGCAGCGCCTACGGCGGCGCACTCCCCGCACCGGCCGGAGCAGCCCCCGACGCCGCCCCCGCCCTCGACCTCGAACCCCAGCAACAGACCGTCCACGCCCAGGTGAACGCCCGATTCATCATGACCCCACCAAAACTCTGAAACCCCCACCCGAATGCTCATCCGAGCGCAACGCCGCACAATTCAACACTTGTCAATAACCCTTCACCCAAAGGTGGTTGAGCAGTCATGCGCAGCCAATTAACTACCCGTAGGTAAGGTCTAGGCTCAAACCATGCGCCGAGCAAAAATCGTTTGCACCCTAGGACCCGCCACCGACACATACGACCAGATCAAAGCCCTGGTCGACGCGGGAATGGACATCGCCCGCCTCAACCTCAGCCACGGCACCTACGCCGAACACGAAGAGCGATACCACCGCGTACGCAAAGCATCCGACGAGGCCGGACGCAGCGTCGGCATCCTCGCCGACCTTCAAGGCCCGAAGATCCGCCTCGGACGCTTCCGCGAAGGACCCGTACTCCTTGAACGCGGCGACGACTTCACCATCACCGTCGAACCCATGGAAGGCGACCGCAACACCTGCGGCACCACCTACACCGGCCTCGCCGCCGACGTCACCACCGGCGAACGCATCCTCATCGACGACGGCCGCGTCACCCTCGAAGTCACCGAAATCGACGGCCCCCGCGTCCACACCACCGTCATCGAAGGCGGCATGGTCTCCGACCACAAGGGACTCAACCTCCCCGGCGTCGCCGTCTCCGTCCCCGCCCTCTCCGAAAAAGACATCGACGACCTCCGCTGGGCCCTGCGCACCGGCGCCGACATCATCGCCCTCTCCTTCGTCCGCAGCGGACGCGACATCGAGGACGTCCACCGCATCATGGACGAGGAAGGCCGCCGCCTCCCCGTCATCGCCAAAGTCGAAAAACCCCAGGCCGTCGAGAACATCGACGACATCGTCGCCGCCTTCGACGGCATCATGGTCGCCCGAGGCGACCTCGGCGTCGAAATGCCCCTGGAACAGGTCCCGATCGTCCAGAAGCGCGCCATCAAACTCGCCAAGCGCAACGCCAAGCCGGTCATCGTCGCCACCCAGATGCTCGACTCGATGATCGACAACTCCCGCCCCACCCGCGCCGAAGCCTCCGACGTCGCCAACGCCGTCATCGACGGCACCGACGCCGTGATGCTCTCCGGCGAGACCAGCGTCGGCAAATACCCCATCGAAACGGTCCGCACGATGTCCCGCATCGTCGAAGCAGCCGAGGAGGACATCCTCGCCAAGGGCCTCCCGCCGCTCACCGAACGCAACAAACCCCGCACCCAGGGCGGCGCGGTCGCCCGCGCGGCAGCGGAGATGGGCGACTTCCTCGGCGCGAAGTTCCTGGTCGCCTTCACCCAGAGCGGCGACACGGTCAAACGCCTCTCCCGCTACCGCTCACCCATCCCGCTGCTCGCCTTCACCCCGGACCCGGCCACCCGCTCGCAGCTGAACCTGACGTGGGGCGTGGAGACGTTCCTGGGTCCGCACGTGGACTCGACGGATGCGATGGTGGCGCAGGTCGACGAGGAGCTGTTGAAGATCGGCCGGTGTCAGAAGGGTGACGTGGTGGTCATCACGGCCGGCTCCCCGCCGGGCGTCGCCGGCTCGACCAACCTGGTGCGCGTGCACCACATCGGCGAGGACGACAGCCCGAAGTAGGGGGCACGCTCAGTATTTCGGCCCGACGTGTGCATCCATGAGCGCTACGGATGCCCGTCGGGCGACGGAGATGTTGTACTCCTTGCCCGCGCGCGTGCAGTGCGTCCACTCGATGCCGAGCTTGTCGAGGGTGTCGGTGTAGAGCCGCCGGATGTCGTCCGAGACGTTGGTGAACCAGTACCGGGGGTACTCGTACCGCTTTCGCACGCCGCCGACCATCCTGGTGGTCCAGTTCATGTTCCGGCATCCGTCGGAGTGGATGAGGCCGCGGATGAAGTCCCAGGGGTGGGCGTCGACGATTTCCTGCTGCCAAGGGGCGAGGGCGATGAGGCGTTCGTGTTTTCTGCCGGGGCCGTGCTGAGGGAAGAGGCACCACAGATGCTTCGAGTACATCTTCACCTCGTGGCACCCCTTGCGGCGCACTCGGCACACGGAGTTCTCGGGGAAGACGGTGCGCATCGCGCTCTCGCACTGGTCCATGAGGCCGGGCCATGAATCGGCGCAGGTGACGGACAGGCTGGGCGTCTTCATGGCTCTGTTCTGGATGATGTGTCCATCGCCGAGGTAGAGGCCGAGAAGGTAAGCGTAGGCGGCTTGGTCCAGCTCGCCGTCGCATCGAGGGCAGAGGGAGAGATGGCGGCCGGGACACTCGCCGCGCTTGGCGCGGTCCATGTGCTTCCAATAGCTGATCGTGCCTGCCGGTACGTTCAGCTTCCGTGCCACGTCCGCGTTCCGTGCCCCACCCCGGAGGAGGGTGAGAGCTTTCTGTCGCATTTCCGTTCCGTGGAAGTTCACGCAACTACGATGGGTGATTGGACCCGACCGCATGCAACGAAAAGCGGATGTTCACGAGAACGTGAACATCCGCTTATCGGAATGGTGCCGGGTATGGGATTCGAACCCACATGTCCTTTCGGACAGAGGTGTTTGAGACCTCCGCGTCAGCCAATTGCGCCAACCCGGCTTGGCAACCGGTCAGAAGTGTACCTGGTAACAGAAGCGCAGAGCAGGTAGGTAGGCTGCTTCGCAGCAGTACCTGCCCTGAACCAAGGAGCCCCGTGACCACCCCCGAGTCGCCCCAGCCCGTCGCCGACGACGACAAGTCGCACGTCCCGCCGCTGACGACTCGCGTCGTCATCGCCGAGGACGAGGCGCTCATCCGCCTCGACCTCAAAGAGATGCTGGAGGAGGAGGGCTACGCGGTCGTCGGCGAGGCCGGGGATGGGCAGCAGGCGGTCGAGCTGGCCCGGGAGCACAAGCCCGACCTCGTCATCCTCGATGTGAAGATGCCGATCCTCGACGGGATCTCCGCAGCCGAGAAGATCGCGGAGGAGTCCATCGCGCCCGTCCTGATGCTCACCGCGTTCTCGCAGCGCGACCTCGTCGAGCGGGCCCGGGACGCCGGGGCGATGGCGTACCTCGTGAAGCCGTTCAGCAAGAGCGACGTGGTGCCGGCCATCGAGATGGCGGTGTCGCGGTTCGCGGAGCTGAAGGCGCTGGAGGGCGAGGTCGCCGACCTGTCGCAGCGGCTGGAGACACGGAAGCTCGTGGACCGGGCGAAGAGCATTCTGCAGACGGACTACGGCCTCTCCGAGCCCGCCGCGTTCCGGTGGATCCAGAAGACGTCGATGGACCGGCGGTTGTCGATGCAGCAGCTGGCGGAGGCGTTGATCGAGGACGCCGAGGAGAAGAAGCGGGCGGCGGAGTAGCCGTACTCGTACTCGTACATGAAGAAGGCCCGCGTCCCGGAGCAGAGCGTCCGGGGCGCGGGCCTTTTTCGTGTGTGCGGGTCAGTCCTCGCCGAGGTAGGCCTTGCGGACGGACTCGTCGTGGAGGAGGTCCGCTCCGGTGCCGGAGAGGACGATCTTGCCGATCTCCATGACGTGGCCCTGGTCCGCGAGGGAGAGGGCTGCCTGGGCGTTCTGCTCGACGAGCAGGATCGTGGTGCCCGAGGCCTTGAGTTCGACGATGGTCTCCATGATCTTCTGCATCATGATCGGGGAGAGGCCCATGGAGGGTTCGTCGAGCATGAGCAGTTTGGGCTGGGACATGAGGGCGCGTCCCATGGCGAGCATCTGCTGTTCGCCGCCCGAGAGGGTTCCGGCGGCCTGCTTCCGGCGTTCCCCGAGGATGGGGAAGAGGTCGTAGGCGCGCTGGATGTCCTTCTCGATGCCTGCCTTGTCGTTGCGGAGGTAGGCGCCGAGGAGGAGGTTCTCGGTGATCGTCAGCCGGGGGAAGATGTGGCGGCCCTCGGGGGAGTGGGCGAGGCCCAGGGAGACGATCTTGTGTGCGGGGATGTTGGTGAGCGGTTTGCCCTCGAAGAGGATGCGGCCGCCGATGGGTTTGAGCAGTCCGGAGAGGGTGCGCAGGGTGGTGGTCTTGCCGGCGCCGTTGGTGCCGATGAGGGTGACCACCTGGCCGGCGTCGACGGTGAAGGAGATGCCTTTGACGGCTTCGATCTTGCCGTAGGCGACGCGGAGGTCCTCGACCTCGAGCAGTGCGGTCATCGGGTGTCCTCCTCCTCGGTGGTGGTGTCCTTCGTGGTGGCGGTGGCCGTGTCGGCTTCCGCTCCGGCGACCGCTTCCGCTGCTTCGACCTCGGCGACTTCTTCGGCGCCGGGGGCGCCTTCGAAGGGGGTGCCGAGGTAGGCGGCGATGACTCGTTCGTCTCCCTGGACGACTTCCGCGGTGCCTTCGACGAGCTTTTCGCCCTGGACGAGGACGGCGACGCGGTCGCAGAGGTTGAAGATGAAGCGCATGTCGTGCTCGATGACGAGTACGGCGATGCCCTGGTCCCGGATGGCGAAGATGAGTTCTTCGGTGACGCGGGTTTCCTGGGGGTTCATGCCTGCGGTGGGCTCGTCCAGGAGGAGGAGGCCGGGGTCGCTGGCGAGGGCGCGGGCGATTTCCAGCTTGCGCTGGTCTCCGTAGGGGAGGTTGCGCGCGAGGTGGTCGGCCTTGTCCTGGAGGCCGATGAACTCCAGGAGTTCCATGGCGCGTTCGCGGCTGCCGTTCTCGGCCCTGGTGTAGCCGGGGAGGCGCAGGAGGGCTGACCAGAGGCCTTCTTTGGTTCTGGTGTGGCGTCCGACGAGGACGTTTTCCAGGACGGTCATGTTGGCGAAGAGCCTGATGTTCTGGAAGGTGCGGGCGATGCCGGCCTTGGTGACGAGGTGGGGCTTGGGGGGCAGGATGGTGCCCTTGTAGCTGACCTTGCCTTCGGTGGGGACGTAGAGGCCGGTGAGGCAGTTGAAGAAGGTGGTTTTGCCGGCGCCGTTGGGGCCGATGAGTCCGACGATTTCGCCTGCGTTGACGGTGAGGTCGACGCCTCGTACGGCGGTGAGTCCGCCGAAGCGCATGGTGACGCCGCTGGCGTCCAGGACGGTGGTCGCGGTTTTCGTGGTGGTGGTCATGGTGGTCACGCCCCCGCCTTCGCGATGCCGGCGTCGCTGTCCTGGGACTGCCGTGGTTCGGGTACGTCGATGGGCTCGTCGTTCTCGTGGAATTCGAGCTGTTTCCTGCGGTCGGCGACCAGGCCTTCGGGGCGGAAGCGCATCAGGAGGATGAGTGCGATGCCGAAGAGGAAGAGCTGGTAGTCCTGCATGAACTGCAGCTTGGCCGGGATGAGGTAGAGCAGTGCGGCGCCGACGAAGGGTCCGCTGAGGGTTCCCATGCCGCCGAGGATGACGGCGGCGAGGAGGAAGGCGGAGTTCGGGGGTACGGAGCCGGCGAACTGGTACTGCTCGGGTGTCACGGTGTAGTTGACGTGGGCCTGGACGGTTCCGGCGAGTCCGGCGAGGGTGGCGCCGAGGGCGAAGGCGAGGAGCTTGAGCCGGAAGGCGTTGATGCCCATGGCGGTGGCTGCGGTTTCGTCTTCGCGGATGGCGACCCAGGCGCGGCCGATGCGGGAGTCCCCGGAGCGGCGGAAGACCAGGACGACTACGGCGGTGACGACGAGCATCAGCAGGTAGTAGTTGGCGGGCCTGCTGAGGGTGAAGGGGCCGATTTCGTGGGTGAGTCCGAAGTCGATCCCGAAGAGGTTGAGGTCGGGGATGCTGGGGATGCCCTGGGAGCCGTTGGTGAGGTCGGGTCCGCTGTTGCCGTTGAGGTTGTTGACGGTGACGCGGAAGATCTCTCCGAAGCCGAGGGTGACGATGGCGAGGTAGTCGCCGCGCAGTCTCAGGGTGGGGGCGCCGATGAGGACGCCGAAGATCAGTGAGACGACTGCTCCGGTGAGTACGGCGGCCCAGAAGGGGAAGTGGACGCCGATGGCGGAGAGGGGTGCGCCGGAGACGAGGGCGGCGGTGTAGGCGCCGACTCCGAGGAAGGCGACGTAGCCGAGGTCGAGGAGGCCTGCGAGGCCGACGACGACGTTGAGGCCGAGTGCGACGGTGGCGAAGATGAGGATGTTCGCGCCGATGAGGGCGTATTCCGCGGTGTCCTGGGTGAAGGGGAAGCAGAAGGCTGCGGCCAGGGCTGCGGTGAGGGTGACGTTGCGGTGCTTCGTGGTCAGCGCGGTGATGCGGGCGATGAGTCCGGCCCGGGTGAGTGCGGTGAAGGTGAAGCCTGCGGTGATGAGGAAGCCGATGAACTGTTCGGATTCTTCGGTGGGGATGTCGATCCCGTAGGTGAAGAAGTACAGCGCGGCGCCGAAGGCGGCGGCGATGATGAGGATTTCGCCCCAGGCGGGGAGGGCCTTGGCGCGGCCGGCGGCGGGGGCGGCGAGGCTGTTGCGGAAGAGCTGCCAGGCGCCGGGCCGGGGTTGGTCGGCGGAGAGGGGTTCGTCGCTGGGGAGTGCGAGGGCGGCGAGGACGGCGATGAGTGCGCCGATGCCGCTGATCCAGGCTCCGGGTTCGAGGTTGACCGCGCCGCCGAGCTTGTAGGAGATCGCGCCCATGGTGTAGCCGGTGGTGCCGAGGGTGGCGAGGGCGAGGAGGCGGACGGGGCTGTTGGTGCCGCCGGGGGTGAGCCAGCGCAGGCCTCGGATGCCGTATCCGCAGAGGGTGAAGAGGAGGGTGAGGATCGCGGCTGTGAGGGTGAGGATCTGGAGGCCGCCGGGGTAGCCGGTGACGGTGAGGTCGCCGGGGAATTCGGAGGTCCAGGTCCAGGGGAGGAAGGTGCCGGTGAGTGCTGCTGCGGCGCCGACGAGGGTGGCGATCCGGGCGAGGGGGGCGGGCAGGGGGATGAGTGCTTTCTGGGTGGTCATCCGTATCACGCCCTGTCCGCGACGCGTTCGCCGAGCAGGCCCTGGGGCCGGAGCAGGAGGACGACGATGAGGAGGACGAAGGCCCATACGTCCTTCCAGGCGCCGCCGCCGAAGAGGTCCATGCCGGGGACGTCGCTCATGTAGCCGGTGGCGAGGGATTCGGCGACGCCGAGTACGACGCCGCCGAGCATGGCGCCGTAGATGTTGCCGATGCCGCCGAGTACGGCTGCGGTGAAGGCTTTGAGGCCCATGAGGAAGCCCATTTTGAAGCCGATCTGGCCGTTCTTGAGCCCGTAGGCGACGGCGGCGACGGCGGCGAACGCGGCACCGATGGCGAAGGCCATGACGATGATGCGGTCGGTGTTGATGCCCATGAGTTTGGCGGTGTCGGGGTCCTGGCTGGTGGCCTGCATGCCGCGGCCGGAGCGGGTCTTGGAGACGAAGAGCCCGAGGGCGATCATGCAGACGGGTGCGGCGATGAGGACGAAGAGGTCACCGCGTTGGATCTGGGCGCCGAAGAGGTCGAAGGCGTCGCCCTTGAACTGGGGGAAGGGGCGGTCCTTCGTGGCGTCGGGGTACCACTTCCAGATGGCCTGCTGGAGTGCGAGGGAGAGTCCGATCGCGGTGATCAGCGGGGCGAGTCTGGGGGCGGTGCGCAGGGGCCGGTAGGCGAAGCGTTCGGCTGCGACGCTGATGGCGACGGAGCATATGACGCCGCCGATGATCATGAGGGGGACGATTGCGAGGAGGTTGGCGCCGGCCGGCATCCAGAGGTACACGGTGAGTGCCCCGAAGCCTCCGATCATGAAGATCTCGCCGTGGGCGAAGTTGATGAGCTGGATGATTCCGTAGACCATCGTGTATCCGATCGCGATGAGTCCGTACATCGCGCCGAGGATGAGTCCATTGGCCAGCTGTTGCGGCAGTTCGTGCACCGCAGGGCCTCCGTGGAGTGGTTCGGATATGGCACCGCGCGGGAGCGCTCGTAGCGCTCCCGCGCGGTCTGGTGTCAGTCAGTGCGTGACCGGGGAGCTTGTTACGGCTTGTAGGCCTCGCTGAGCTTGGACGTCCACTTGCCGCCGTTGACCTGGTAGGCGGTCATCATGGTGTTGGTGGTGTCGCCGAACTCGTCGAAGGCGACGGGGCCGGTGACGCCGTCGAAGCTGACCTTGCTGACGGCTTCGAGGACCTTGGCGCGGGCGTCGTCGGGGAGCTTGCCGTCGTTGGCTGCGACGACGGCCTTGACGGCCTCGATGATGGACCAGGTGGCGTCGTAGGTGCCGCCGCCGTAGGCCTCGTAGGCGTCCTTGTATCCGGCGGTCTTGTAGTCCGCGATGAACTTCTTGGCGGACTCGAGCTCTTCGACGGGCTTGCCGACGGAGGTGGCGATGTCGCCCTGGGCCTTCTTGTTGAGCTTGATGTAGTCGGCGCTGTACATGCCGTCGCCGCCCATGAGGGGGATCTTGACGCTGTCCTTGAGCTGCTGGCTCAGGGGTGCGCCGGCGGGGTACTCGCCGCCGTAGTAGACGGCCTTGGCGCCGGACTTCTTGACCTTGGTGACGACGGCGTTGAAGTCGCGGTCGTCGGGGTTGACGTGGTCGGAGCCGGCGATCTTGCCGCCGAGTGCGGTGAACGTCGCCTTGAAGGAGGCTGCGAGACCGGCGCCGTAGGGCTTCTGGTCGTCGATGAGGTAGACCTGCTTGATCTTCGCGTTGTTGTACAGGTACTTCGCGGCGAAGGCGCCCTGGATCTGGTCCGTGGTGGCGGTGCGGAAGTAGGTCTTGAAGGGGCGCTTCTTGTCGCCGGTCTTCCAGTTGTTGCCCTGGGTCAGCTCGGTGCCCGTGTTGGCGGGGGAGATCTGGGTGAGGCCGGCGTCGTTGAGGGGCTTCTGCATCGACTGGGAGACGCCGGAGTTCAGCGGGCCGACGACGCCGAGGACCTTTTTGTTGTCGATGAACTTGGTGGCGTTCACCTGGCCGACGGAGGGCTGGGCCTGGTCGTCGAGGGCCTGGATCTCGAAGGTGATGCCCGGGACGGTCTTGTCCTTGTTCGCCGTCTTCGCGGCGAGGTCGGCGGAGTTCTTGATGCCGAGGCCGAGGGCGGACAGGTCACCGGTGGTGGGTGCGTCGACGCCGATGACGACGGTCTGGTTCTCGCCGCCGCCGCTGCTGTTGTTCTTGTCGTCGTCGCGCGACCCGCAGGCGGTGAGTGTCAGTGCTCCTGTGGTGAGCACTGTGGTGAGGATGAGCAAAGAACGGTGTCGCACGAAAGGTCCTTTCCCTGGCGCGGCCTCCTCTGCTTGAGGTGCCGTGTCGTTCGCCGGGCCGTACTGGTTGGTACAGGGCCGTGCTGCAGACGCGCCCGGCGGCGCGGTGACTGGCGGTGACTCTATGGGCAGGAAAGGGGGTCGGGGATGGGGGTGGAGCAGGATGTGACTGTCTTGTTATGCCCTTGAGCAAGGCTTGAGGTGGCTGTGTGGACATGTACGGCTTTTTACCGGACGGTGAAGTGACCGCATGCTGAGAACGTGCAGCTCTGTTAAGGGGCTTGAGCCGATCTTGGTGCTGTCGCGCGGTGGGGGGTGCGGGAGGGTGCCGGAGGGCGCGGCGGGGTGCCCGGTGCCTGCGGGGCCGGGTTGTGTGGGGTGCGTCGGGCGGGGTTCACATTGCGCACTTGTTACGCAGTGTTACTTCCGGGGTGGTGGGGTCGACGCGGTGTGGTGGGGGGCGCAGGGGGGCGTGGCTGATGAGTGGGCCACGGAACGGGTTGGGCGGTCAAGGGTGTTGGCTGCCGGTGTTGTGCAAGTTCTGTGTGTGGGGCGGGTGTTGTGCCCGGGTATGGCGCTGCCCGGCCGGATTGGGGATCCGGCCGGGCAGGTGGGTGGTGCGGGTGGTGCGGGGTCAGGGGGCGTCGGCCTTGGGTACGTCGCGGAGCAGGCAGGTGAGGCGGGCGGTGCAGACGCGTTTGCCGGTTTCGTCGGTGATGACGATTTCGTACGTGGCGGTGGTGCGGCCGCGGTGTACGGGGGTGGCGACGCCGGTGACGAGGCCGTTTCGTACCCCTCGGTGATGGGTGCAGTTCAGGTCGACGCCGACGGCGAGTTTGTGGGCGCCGCCGTGGAGCATGGTGCCGACGGAGCCGAGGGTCTCGGCGAGGACGGCGGAGGCGCCGCCGTGCAGGAGTCCGTAGGGCTGGGTGTTGCCTTCGACGGGCATGGTGCCGACGACGCGGTCCGCGGAGGCTTCGGTGATCTGTACGCCCATGCGTTCGCCGAGGTGGCCTGCGGAGAAGAGGGCGGGCAGGTCGACGCCGAGGGCGGCGTACTCGTCGATGATCTCCTGGGGGAAATTGGGTGCGGTGTGCTCGCCCATGGGTCCGGCTCCGATCGTCTGCGGTGGTGTGGCGCTGCTCTGTGTGGTGTGCACTGTTCTTATCAGACGGCTGAGCGGGCGCTTAGTGCGCCTGTCCCGGGGGGTGTCACCCGATGTTCTCGAAGCGGACCACGACGGACTTGCTGGCGGGGGTGTTGCTGGTGTCGGCGGTGGAGCCGAGGGGGACCAGCACATTGGTCTCGGGGTAGTAGGCGGCGGCGCAGCCCCGGGCGGTGGGGTAGTGGACGATGCGGAAGCCGGGGGCGCGTCGTTCCACTCCGTCCTTCCATTCGCTGACGAGGTCGGTGCGGGCGCCGTCGGTGAGGCCGAGTGCGGCGGCGTCGTCGGGGTTGACGAGGACGACGCGGCGGCCGTTCTTGATGCCGCGGTAGCGGTCGTCGAGGCCGTAGATGGTGGTGTTGTACTGGTCGTGGGAGCGCAGGGTCTGCAACAGGAGGCGGCCTTCGGGGAGTTCGGGGTACTCGACGGGGGCGGCGGTGAAGTTGGCCCTGCCGGTGGCGGTGGGGAAGCGGCGGGCGTCGCGGGGGCCGTGGGGGAGGGTGAATCCGTCGGGGTGGGCGACGCGGGCGTTGAAGTTCTCGAAGCCGGGGACGACGCGGGAGATGCGGTCGCGGATGGTCGCGTAGTCGTTCTCGAATGCTTCCCAGGGGGTGGTGGAGGCGGGTCCGAGTACGGCGCGGGCGAGGCGGGCGACGATGGCGGGTTCGGAGAGCAGGTGGGGGCTTGCGGGGGTGAGGTTGCCGCGGGAGGCGTGCACCTTGCTCATGGAGTCCTCGACGGTGACGAACTGTCTGCCGCCGGCCTGGACGTCCTTGTCGGTGCGGCCCAGGGTGGGCAGGATCAGGGCGCGGGTGCCGGTGACGGCGTGGGAGCGGTTGAGTTTGGTGGAGACGTGGACGGTGAGGCGTGCGGTGCGCATCGCGGCCTCGGTGATGTGGGTGTCGGGGGTGGCGGCGACGAAGTTGCCGCCCATGGCGAAGAAGACCTTGGCGTCGCCGTCGCGCAGGGCCTGGATGGAGCGGACCACGTCGTAGCCGTGGTGGCGCGGTGAGGTGATGGAGAATTCCTTGTCGAGGGCGTCGAGGAATGCGGGTGCGGGCCTTTCGAAGATGCCCATGGTGCGGTCGCCCTGGACGTTGGAGTGGCCGCGGACGGGGCAGACGCCGGCGCCGGGGCGGCCGATGTTGCCGCGGAGCAGAAGGAAGTTGACGACTTCGCGGATGGTCGGTACGGAGTGTTTGTGCTGGGTGAGGCCCATGGCCCAGCACACGATGGTGCGCTTCGACGCGAGAACCATGGCGAGGGCTTCTTCGATGGCGGTGCGGTCGAGGCCGGTGGCGGTGAGGGTCTGTTCCCAGTCGGCTTCGGCTGCCGCTGCGGCGAACTCCTCGTAGCCGTGGGTGTGTTCGGCGACGAATTTCTTGTCGACGGCGCCCTCGGTGCCGAGGATCATTTTGTTGAGGAGCCGGAAGAGGGCTTGGTCGCCGCCGATGCGGATCTGGAGGAACAGGTCGTTGAGGGCGGCGCCCCTGACCATGCCGAGGGGGGTCTGCGGGTTCTTGAAGCGTTCGAGTCCGGCCTCGGGCAGCGGGTTCACCGAGATGATCTTCGCGCCTGCGGACTTGGCCTTCTCCAGTGCGGAGAGCATCCGGGGGTGGTTGGTGCCGGGGTTCTGTCCGGCGACGATGATCAGGTCGGCCTGGTGGAGGTCTTCCAGGGAGACGGAGCCCTTGCCGATGCCGATGGTCTCGGTGAGGGCCGAGCCGGAGGATTCGTGGCACATGTTGGAGCAGTCGGGCAGGTTGTTGGTGCCGTATTCGCGGGCGAACAGCTGGAGCAGGAACGCGGCTTCGTTGCTGGTGCGCCCGGAGGTGTAGAAGAGCGCTTCGTCGGGGGAGGCGAGTGCGCGGAGTTCCTCGGCGATGACGGCGAAGGCGCGCTCCCAGGTCACGGCCTCGTAGCGGTCGGCTCCTTCGGGCAGGTACATGGGCTGCGTGATGCGGCCCTGCTGGCCGAGCCAGTAGCCGCTGCGGGTGGCGAGGTCGGATACGGGGTGTGCGGCGAAGAAGTCCGGGGTGACGCGGCGCAGCGTCGCTTCCTCGGCGACGGCCTTGGCGCCGTTCTCGCAGAATTCGGCGGTGTGCCGTTTGCCGCCCTCGGGCCAGGCGCAGCCGGGGCAGTCGAAGCCGTCCTTCTGGTTGACCTTGAGGAGGGTCTGCGCGGTGCGGCGGATGCCCATCTGCTGGTGGGAGATGCGCAGGCTGTGGGCGACGGCGGGCAGTCCGGCGGCGGCGTGCGGGGCCGGTCCGACGTGCGGTGCGTCCTGGACGGGGTCTCCCGTGGGCGGCTTGGTGGCCATCGTGCTCCCCTTTGAGCCGGCTGCGGGCCGGTGTGCGGTCCGCTGTGCGTGATTCGTCGCCTTCGATCCTGGCATGTGGCGGGGGAGGGCGGCCCGGCGGTGGTGGCGGCCCGGGGTTGTCGCCGGTCCGGATTGTCAGTGGTACGTGGCAGGATCGGGGGCGTGGCTGAGACGGCATCGAAGAAGACGGCAGACAACCGACCGCGCCTGCTCCTGATGGACGGGCACTCCCTGGCGTACCGGGCGTTCTTTGCGCTGCCTGCGGAGAATTTCACGACGGGGGCGGGGCAGCCGACGAACGCGGTGTACGGCTTCGCGTCGATGCTCGCGAACACGCTGCGTGATGAGGCGCCGACGCATTTCGCGGTGGCGTTCGATGTGTCGCGCAAGACGTGGCGTTCCGAGGAGTTTCCCGAGTACAAGGCGAACCGGTCGAAGACTCCGGATGAGTTCAAGGGTCAGGTCGAGCTGATCGGTGAGCTGCTGGACGCGATGCACGCGGACCGGTTCGCGGTCGACGGTTTCGAGGCGGACGATGTCATCGCGACGCTGGCGACGCAGGCGGAGGCGGCCGGGTTCGAGGTGCTGATCGTCACGGGCGACCGTGACTCGTTCCAGCTGATCACGGAGAACGTGACGGTGCTGTACCCGACCAAGGGTGTGTCGGAGCTGACGCGGTTCACTCCGGAGAAGGTCGAGGAGAAGTACGGGCTCACTCCGCAGCAGTATCCGGACTTCGCGGCGCTGCGCGGTGACCCGTCGGACAATCTTCCGGGTATTCCGGGGGTCGGTGAGAAGACGGCCGCGAAGTGGATCAACCAGTTCGGTTCGTTCGACGAGCTGGTGGCGCGGGCGGAGGAGGTCAAGGGGAAGGCGGGGCAGAATTTCCGCGATCACCTGGACGCGGTGCGGCTGAACCGTCGGCTGACGGAGATGGTCCGCGATGTGGAGCTGCCGAAGGTCCCGGCCGATCTGGAGCGTGCTCCGTATGACCGCACGGCGGTCACCGGGGTGCTCGATGTGCTGGAGATCCGTAATCCGAGCCTGCGTGAGCGGCTGCTCGCGGTGGATCCGGGCAAGGCGGAGGACGAGGCTCCGGCGCCTGCCGCGGGTGTCGAGCTGGACGGTTCGGTGCTGGGTGCGGGTGAGCTGGCCCCGTGGCTGGCCGAGCACGGCGGGGTGCCGCTCGGTGTCGCCACGGTCGATACGTGGGCGCTGGGCAGTGGCGCGGTCACCGAGATCGCGCTCGCCGCGGCGGGGGGCGCCGCGGCGTGGTTCGATCCGGCGCAGCTCGACGAGGGTGATGAGCAGGCGTTCGCGGCGTGGATCGCTGATGCGCGGCGGCCGAAGGTCATGCACAACGCGAAGAGTGCGATGCGGGTCTTCCCGGAGCACGGCTGGTCGGTCGAGGGTGTGTCGATGGACACGGCGCTGGCGGCCTATCTCGTCAAGCCGGGCCGGCGTTCGTTCGCGCTGGACGCGCTCGCTGTGGAGTATCTGGGCCGGGAGCTGGCCCCGGCGGCGGCGTCCGACGGGCAGCTGGCGTTCGGTGCGGACGACCGGGCGGAGGCCGATGCGCTGATGGCGCAGGCCCGTGCGGTTCTCGATCTCGGTGACGCGTTCACGACGCGGCTGAAGGAGGTCGGTGCGGCGGAGCTGCTGCATGACATGGAGCTGCCGACGTCGATCCTGCTGGCGCGTCTGGAGCGGCACGGCATCGCGGCGGACCGGGCCCATCTGGAGGGCATGGAGCAGCAGTTCGCCGCTGCGGTGCAGCAGGCGGTGGCGGAGGCGCATGCCGCGGTGGGCCGGGAGTTCAATCTCGGTTCGCCCAAGCAGCTCCAGGAGGTTCTGTTCGGGGAGCTGGGGCTGCCGAAGACGAAGAAGACCAAGACCGGTTTCACCACGGACGCGGACGCGCTGGCGTGGCTGGCGGGTCAGACCGAGCACGAGCTGCCGGTGATCATGCTGCGCCACCGTGAGCAGGCGAAGCTGCGGGTGACGGTCGAGGGTCTGGTGAAGACGATCGCGGCGGACGGCCGTATCCACACCACGTTCAACCAGACTGTGGCGGCGACCGGCCGGCTGTCGTCCACCGACCCGAATCTGCAGAACATCCCCGTCCGTACGGACGAGGGCCGGGCGATCCGCCGGGGCTTCGTCGTCGGTGAGGGCTTCGAGTCGCTGATGACGGCGGACTACAGCCAGATCGAGCTGCGGGTGATGGCTCATCTGTCGCAGGACGCGGGCCTGATCGAGGCGTTCACTTCGGGTGAGGATCTGCATACGACGGTTGCCTCGCAGGTCTTCGGCGTCGAGAAGCCGGCGGTCGATCCGGAGATGCGGCGCAAGATCAAGGCCATGAGTTACGGACTGGCGTACGGGCTGTCCGCGTTCGGTCTCTCCCAGCAGCTGAACATCGAGGCCGGTGAGGCGCGCGGTCTGATGGACACCTACTTCGAGCGGTTCGGCGGGGTCCGTGACTATCTGCACCGGGTGGTGGAGGAGGCCAGGGCGACGGGTTACACGGAGACGGTCTTCGGCCGTCGCCGCTATCTGCCGGATCTGAACAGCGACAATCGTCAGCGCCGCGAGACGGCCGAGCGGATGGCGCTGAACGCGCCGATCCAGGGCACGGCCGCCGATATCGTCAAGGTCGCGATGCTTCAGGTCGACCGGGCGCTGACCGAGGCGGAGCTGACGTCTCGGATGCTGCTCCAGGTGCACGACGAAATCGTGCTGGAGATCGCGGCGGGTGAGCGGGACCAGGTGGAGAAGATCCTGCGCCACGAGATGTCGACGGCGGTGCGGTTGCGGGCGCCGCTGGACGTATCGGTCGGTGTGGGCCGGGACTGGGAGTCCGCCGCGCACTGACGCCCGCTCCTGTGGGGCGCCGTCTCCTCAGTCGCCGGCCGGGCTCGTGTCCAGGGCCCGGCCGGTGACGGGCGGCTGCGGTGCGCCGGTGCTGCGCTCCCGCAGCCGCATCCACGCCCCGTACAGCACGAGTCCGGCCGCCAGTCCGGCGCCCGCTCCGAAGCAGGCGGTGGGGATGATGTCGAGCGGGGTGTCGATGTGCCCGAGGTACGCGTACCAGCGGGCGCAGCGGTGCACGATGCCCAGCAGGACGCACAGCCCGATGGCGGCGCCGGCGCACCATCGGGCCCGGCGGTCCAGGGCCGGTACGGCTGCCGGCGCCGGACGCGCACCGGCCCGGCGCAGCGCCGACACGGTGAAGCACGCGAGGACCGTGAGGGCCAGTGCCGAACTGCCGTACTGCACCAGTGTGAACACGGGGAATCCGGCGGCGTCGCCTTCCAGGACGGGTACCAGCCGTACGCCCCACCGGTCGTGGTGGGTGAACGCGTCCCAGACGACGTGCGTGGCGGCTCCGATGACGGCCGATGCGGCGAACCGCGCACCGTCGCGGAGGGGGCGCGGCCCCTGTGCGGGTGTGCGCCGTGTTCCTCGTACGCAGGCGTGCACACGCCCTTGCCAGTGCCGGGGCAGGAGCGCCACCAGCGGTTCGCGCAGCAGGAGCCACAGGGCGACCGTGGCCGCGGTGATCAGGACGTCCACGGTCAGTACGCCCCATACCGAGTGGGTGACCTGTCCGAACTCCATGGCGCCCGGGATGGCCGTATCGGCGAAGTACGTCATGTCGGGGGCGAACGAACCGGCCACGAGGGCCGAGGCGAGGAGCGGTCCGCGTGCTGTTCCGTCGCGGCGGATTCCGGGCAGTACGGCAGCGGCGTGGCTGAGCGTGAACGGCATGGGGGAAGTATGGGTGAGCTGCCGCCGCGGACCTGTGGGCCACTGGACAAGCTGTGATGCGGAACGTGAGAAACCGGTAAGAAGCGGTCCGGCCGCTGTGTTCGGGCGGCACAAGTTGCCGTAGGGTCGCCTGAGTCCAGGCGCAGGGGAGCGCGGACAGCCGACGACGGGGAGGGCCCACACGTTATGGCAGCGCAATTCGGTCGCCGACTGCGCAGAGGGGCGACCACGACCGCGGTCGCCGCTGCCGCTGTGGCGGCACTTTCCGCATCGCAGGCCCCAGGTTCACCTCTGGTCGCGTCCGACGGCGGCGACCAGCCGACCGCCGGTTCGACCCCCTCGGACGACGGCGCGGCGTCCGGCAATTCGCCGTACTTCACGGACCTGCCGCCGCTGGCGACGCCCAACAAGCCGGGTACGTCCGTGAATCTGCCGGTGACGGGCAGTGCGGAATCGGGCATACCGGCGTCGATCCTGGCGGCGTACAAGAAGACCCAGCGCACTGTCGCGGGTACGGACGCGGCGTGCCGGCTGCCGTGGCAGCTGCTGGCCGCGATCGGCAAGGTCGAGTCCGGCCAGGCCCGCGGCGGCCGTGTCGACGCGCAGGGCACCACGCTTTCCCCGATTCTGGGCCCGGCCCTCAACGGCCAGGGTTTCGCGCTGATCAAGGACACCGACAACGGTGCCTACGACGGCGACCGGACGCACGACCGGGCGGTCGGCCCGATGCAGTTCATCCCGTCCACCTGGGAGACCTGGGGTCAGGACGGCAACGGTGACGGCCGCAAGGACCCCAACAACATCTACGACGCGGCGCTCGCCGCCGGCCGGTATCTGTGCGCCGGGTCGCGCGATCTGTCGCTCGCCGCGGACCTGGACCGGGCGGTCCTGAGCTACAACCACTCGGACGAGTATCTGCGTACCGTCCGCTCGTGGTTCGCGTACTACCAGCGCGGCACCCATGAGGTTCCGGACGGCACCGGTGTCCTGCCGGCCGACCTCGGCAACGGTTCGGACCCGGGCTCCGGTCCGGACGGCTCCGGCAGCAGTCCCTCGCCTTCGCCCTCGCCGGACGGTTCGCCGTCACCGAAGCCCCCGTCGAAGCCGAGCCCGAGCCCCAGCCCCACGAAGCCCGGCAAGCCGTCGTCGCCGACGCCGACACCCGCCCCCACGCCGTCCCAGACCCTGGCCGGGGTGCAGAACGCGGGCACCGGGGAGCTGACTGCCACGGCCGGTGAGGCCTTCGCCGAGCGGATCAAGGTGCGGGCGCGGAACGCGTTCGGCGGTCCGCTCGCCAAGGTGCCGGTGACCTTCACCGTGGTCGGTGACACGGATGCCGTGTTCGAGGGCGGGAAGCGCACCGTCACCCTGGCCACCGGGACCGACGGCACGGTCACCGCGCCGGTGCTGAAGGCGGGCGAGAAGACGGGCGGGTTCACCGTGCGTGCGACCGCCACCGGCACGTCGCTGCCCGCGGTCTCCTACACCGCGACCGTCACCGCCCGGCAGGCCGACGCCATCGCCAGGACCGGTACCGGGGAACTGGCCGCCCTGCCCGGCGAGACGTTCGAGGGCATCGCGTTCGCGGCCACGTACAAGGACGCGGCCGCCGGCCGGGTCGCCGTCACCGCCACCATGATCACCGACGACGAGAAGCCGGCCGAGAACGACAAGGGCCCGTACTTCACCAACGACGAAGGGGACCCGGTCCGCACCCTCGTCCTGGCCACGGACGCCGACGGCAAGCTCACCCTGCCGGTCATCTACGCCGACGGCGCCGCGGGCACGTACAAGCTGCGCCTCACCACCGAGGGCGGCGCCACGGCCGTCATCGAGCTGACGGTCAAGGCCGCTGCCTGACCGACGCACACCGGGCGGACACCGCCCCGAACAGCCCCTTGGCCGCTGCCCGGCCAAGGGGCTGTTCTACGTGTTCTCATCTCGCGCCCCGGTTGCTACGGTGCCCCAGCCCTGACGACCCATCAGTTACACGCTCCCGGGAGGCCGAGCATGCGTGCCCTCGTCGCCGCCGCCATCGGACTGGCCGTCGCACTCGCTCTCGTGCTCACCATCAGTGCGGTGGGCGCACCACCCGGCGAGACCTCGCCCAAACCCCTGCTGACCACCGTCCCGGGCCCCAAGAAGTAGCAGTCCGCACCGAGAAGTAACCGTCCGCACCACGGAATGCGGTCGGAATGCAGAGGGAGGACACCCATGCGCCGCCGAGCCAGCCTCGTACTCCTGGCCTTCGCCGTCTTCTTCGCCGCGCTGTCGCCGCTGCTGCGCTGGTACGCGTTCCCGCGGCTCGCGAAGATCCCGCCGAACCAGTACCAGGAGACGGTGCTGGAGGCGAAGCCCGCGACCCTGCTCGACTACAGCTCCCTCAAGTCCAAGAAGGTCGACAAGATCACCATCGTGCAGACCCTCAAGGGCAATGTGGAGGAGTCGGAGAAGATCGAGCGCAGCGCGGGCCGCGATGTCGTCGTCTGGGACGCGCTCTCCTACGTCGCGGGTCCCGACGGCAAGATGGTCTCCAAGATCCCCGAGCGCTACATCTTCGACGCGCACAGCCAGGCCCCCGTCCACGCCACCGGCGAGATGGTCGACGGGGACCCGGTCAGCCGCGAGGGCATCGAGTTCAAGTGGCCCTTCCTCACCGAGAAGCGCGACTACGAGTACTTCGACGCGCAGACCCGCACCAGTTCGCCCATCCACTACAAGGGCATCCGGAACTTCCGCGGCATGGAGGTCTACTACTTCGAGCAGACCATCCCGTGGTCCGAGGTCCCCATGCCGAAGACGATGCCGATCAAGGACATCACCCCGGCGCAGATCAAGAAGATCGGTATCACCCGCTGGTACACCACCAAGCGGATGTTCTGGGTCGACCCGGTGACCGGGGCCCCGGTCAACGGCGAGGAGATCCACAAGGAGGAGCTGCGCAACGCCAAGAAGATGGGCATGGCCACGGACACCATCACCGTGTTCGCAGGACACGTGAAGATGCGCGAGGACTACGTCGAATCGATCGTCGACCTGGTCAAGTCCCAGCGGCTGCTGGTCCTGCTGCTGACCTCGTACCTGCCCTGGGGCTTCCTCGCCCTCGGCGTCGGGCTCCTGGCGCTCTCGCTGTGGCTGGAGGCGCGCTCGCGGCGGCCGGACGGACCGCAGCCGCGACCCGCGACACCCGAACCGGTGCCTACTCCCGCCTGAGCCGCGCCTTCGTGAAACGGGTCGCCTCCACCGTCGTCGGGTCCTCGGGCCACGGATGGCGCGGATAGCGGCCCCGCAGCTCCGCCCGCACCGCCTTGTAGCCCTCCCGCCAGAACGACGCCAGATCCGCCGTCACCGCCGCCGGCCGGCCGGCGGGGGAGAGCAGATGCACCAGCACCGGGACGCCGGCCACCCGGGGCGTCTCCTGGAGCCCGAACAGCTCCTGGAGCTTCACCGCGAGCACGGGCTGCGGCCCGCCGTACTCCACCCTGATCCGTGAACCGCTCGGCACCTCGATCCGCTCCGGAGCCAGCTCGTCCAGCCGGGCCGCCTCACCGGTCGCCCACGGCAGCAGCCTGCGCAGCGCCTGCCCCGCATCGATCCCGGCCAGGTCCGAGCGGCGCCGGGCCCGCGACAGCTCGGGCTCCAGCCACTGCTCGGTACGGTCCAGCAGTGCCTCGTCCGAGACGTCCGGCCAGGGCGCGCCGAGTTCGCGGTGCAGGAAGGCCAGCCGCTCCCGCAGCTGCCCGGTGTCCCGGCTCCAGCGCAGCAGCCCGAGCCCCTCCCGCCGCAGCCCCTCGACCAGGGCCTCGCGGACCAGGGCGGGTTCCGGCTGCTTCAGGGGGCGCGCCGACAGTTCGACCGCGCCGAGGCGTTCCACCCGGCGGGCGACCACGTCCCGGCCGTCCCAGCGGACCTCCTCGCCCGCGAACCGCAGATGCCCGGCGGCCAGCCGCGCCGTGTCCTCGTCGATGACGGCGGCGAGCCGGACCTGCGCGGACGCCGCGTGCGCCGGACGGTCCGCGACCGCGACGGCCAGCCACGGCGCGCTGCGCAGCCGTGAACCGTCCCGCAGCTGGGCACCCGTGCCCGACGCCATCAGGAAAGCCCCCTCGCCCCGGGCCCGCGCCACCCGCTCGGGAAACGCGAGGGCGGCGACCAGACCCACGGCGGCGTCGTCCGGACCGGATCCGCTTTCCGTGCTTTTCAGCGACGACGACAGCCGCCGCACCTCCTGGCGCCAGCGGGCCGCGTAGCCGTCCTTGCCCAGCCGTGCGGTACGCAACGCGGCGGCCAGGTCGTCACCGTAGTCCCGCGGTGGTTCCTCGCTCAGCAGCGCGACCACCTCCGCGGCCCGGCGCCCGCCGACTCCGGCCGCGCCGTCCAGCAGGGCCCTGGCCAGCCGGGGATGCAGGCCGAGACGGGACATCCGTACGCCCCGGTCGGTCACCCGCCCGTCCGGTCCCACCGCGCCGACCGCCGTCAGCACCTCGCGGGCCGCCGCCATCGCACCGGCCGGCGGCGGGTCCAGCAGCGCGAGGCCCGTGGCGTCCGGATCACCCCAGCAGGCCGCCTGGAGAGCGAACGCCGCCAGGTCGGCCACCTTGATCTCGGGGGAGGGGAACCGGGCCAGCCGCCCGTCCTGCGCCTGCTCCCAGCAGCGGTAGACCGCCCCGGGCGCCTCGCGGCCGGCCCGGCCCGCCCGCTGGCGGCCCGCCGCCTGCGAGGCCCGCACCGTCGTCAGCGCGCTCAGGCCGCGGGCATGGTCGGTGCGCGGCTCCCGGGCCAGCCCCGAGTCGACGACGGTCCGCACTCCAGGAACGGTCAGCGACGACTCCGCCACCGAGGTCGCCAGCACCACCCGCCGCCCCTGGGACGATCCCGCCAGCACCGCGTCCTGCACCGCCGCCGGGGCCCGCCCGTGCACCTGGAGCACCTCGGCGGCCACCCCGGACAGCTGACCGGCCACCCGGCCGATCTCGCCGACACCGGGCAGGAAACACAGCACGTCGCCGTCCCGTTCGGCCAGCGCCCGCCGCACCACGGAGGCGACATGGGTGAGCAGCGCCGGATCGACCCGCATCCCGTGCGGCGGCCGCACCGGCCGGACGGGCGGGGCCCACACCACCTCCACCGGGTGCGACACGCCCTGCGCCTCGATGACCGGTGCGTCGCCGAGCAGCCGTGCCCAGCCCTGTGCGTCCGTGGTCGCGGAGGCGGCGACCAGCTGGAGATCGGGGCGGATCGCCTCCCGCACGTCCAGGAGGAACGCCGCCACCGTGTCCGCGTCCAGATGGCGCTCGTGGCACTCGTCGATGATCACCGCGTCGACGCCCGCCAGCTCCTGGTCGCGCTGGAGCCGCTGGAGCAGCACCCCCGTGGTGACGACCTCGACCAGGGTGTCCGGGCCCACCACGCGCTCCCCGCGCACGGTGAACCCGACGCGCTCGCCGGCCCGCTCACCGAGCAGCCACGCCATGCGCCGGGCGGCCGCGCGGGCGGCGATCCGGCGCGGTTCGGCGACCACGACCCGGCGGACCGGACCGCCTCCGGTCAGCCCGGCCAGGACCAGCGGGACGAGGGTCGTCTTGCCGGTGCCGGGCGGTGCGCAGAGCACCGCGACACCGCGGTCCTCGAGCGCCTGCCGCAGCGCGGGCACGGCGGTGCGGACGGGCAGCCGGTCCAGGGCGTCGGTGCGGATCACGCCCCCAGTCTCGTACGGTCCGCCCCCGCCTCCCGCACCGGCCGCTGTCTCAGTCCCGTACGCAGACGAAGATCGCGGTCCCCGGGATCAGATTGCCCCGCAGCGGGGACCAGCCGCCCCACTCCTGGCTGTTCCACGCGGGCCACTCCGGCTCGACCAGGTCGGCCAGGCGGAAGCCGCCCGCCACCACGTCCCGCACCCGGTCGCCGAGCGTGCGGTGGTGCTCGACGTATACGGCCTGGCCCTGTTCGTCCTGCTCGACGTAAGGGGTGCGGTCGAAGTAGGAGGCGGCGACGGACAGGCCCTCCGGGCCGGGCTCGTCCGGGAAGGCCCAGCGGACCGGATGCGTCACGGAGAAGACCCAGCGGCCGCCGGGGCGCAGGACCCGGTGGACCTCGCGGAACACCTGGACCGGGTCGGCGACGAAGGGCACCGCGCCGTAGGCGGAGCAGGCCAGGTCGAAGGAGCCGTCACGGAAGGGCAGCACTCCGGCGTCCGCCTCGACGAGGGGGACGCCGCCGCCGATCCGCAGCGCGTGCTGGAGCTGGCGGTGGGAGAGGTCGAGGGCGACCGGGCGGGCGCCCTGCGCGGCCAGCCAGCGGGAGCACTGCGCCGCGCCGGCGCCGATCTCCAGGACGTCCAGGCCCTTCAGCGACTCGGCGGGGCCCAGCAGAGCGGCCTCGGCCTCGTCGAGCCCCTCGGGGCCCCAGACGAAGCGGTCGTCGCCCAGGAAGGTGCCGTGGTCGCTCTGGTACTCGTCGGCGTTGCGGTCCCACCAGCCCCGGCTGGCCCGGCTGCTCTCGGCCTCGCCGGCGCTCCGGCGTGTCGCCTCGGGTTCGGCCGCGTAGATCTCTTGGCTCATCGTGTCCGTCGTTGTAGTTTGCCTTCACCCCGTCGTACGCGGTACGTACCAGGGGGGATATGTGTGTACGGAACCCGTGTGTCCGGAACATCTCGGAGGCCGATGTGGCCTCGGTGAACCTGAGTTGTGCCGGGTATGGGCCGTTCCGCCCTTGGTGTGCGCCTTCGCGCATTGACCGTGCCCTGCTGCCCCCGTATGCTACAAGTTGCGCTGCGAGCCTGCGCGCCTCAGACCTAGCAGGCCGCGCTCGCATCTGTTGTATGTCCCCTCGGTTCACGAGGCGCCTCCCGTACACGGGATCGGCGCTTCCCGGGCTGTCCGGCTTCTGCAGAGGCGATACGGGCTCACGGCGTAGCAGTAACTTCGACTCACTGTCCGTACCGGAGCCCTTTCCCACATGACGAGCAGCACCGAGACCACCGCCACCACTCCGCAGGTTGCGGTCAACGACATCGGCGACGCGGACGCGTTCCTCGCGGCGATCGACGAGACGATCAAGTACTTCAACGACGGCGACATCGTTGACGGTGTCATCGTCAAGGTTGACCGGGACGAGGTTCTCCTCGACATCGGTTACAAGACCGAAGGTGTCATCCCGAGCCGCGAGCTCTCGATCAAGCACGACGTCGACCCGAACGAGGTCGTCAAGGTCGGCGACGAGATCGAGGCCCTGGTTCTCCAGAAGGAGGACAAGGAAGGCCGCCTGATCCTCTCGAAGAAGCGCGCTCAGTACGAGCGTGCCTGGGGCACCATCGAGAAGATCAAGGAAGAAGACGGCATCGTCACCGGTACCGTCATCGAGGTCGTCAAGGGTGGTCTCATCCTCGACATCGGCCTCCGTGGCTTCCTCCCGGCGTCGCTCGTCGAGATGCGCCGCGTCCGCGACCTCCAGCCGTACGTGGGCAAGGAGCTCGAGGCCAAGATCATCGAGCTGGACAAGAACCGCAACAACGTGGTCCTGTCCCGCCGTGCCTGGCTCGAGCAGACCCAGTCCGAGGTCCGCCAGACGTTCCTCACGACCCTCCAGAAGGGTCAGGTCCGCTCCGGCGTCGTCTCCTCGATCGTCAACTTCGGTGCCTTCGTGGACCTGGGTGGCGTCGACGGTCTCGTGCACGTCTCCGAGCTGTCCTGGAAGCACATCGACCACCCCTCCGAGGTTGTCGAGGTCGGCCAGGAAGTCACCGTCGAGGTTCTCGACGTGGACATGGACCGCGAGCGCGTGTCCCTGTCGCTCAAGGCGACGCAGGAAGACCCGTGGCAGCAGTTCGCCCGTACGCACCAGATCGGGCAGGTCGTTCCCGGTAAGGTCACCAAGCTCGTTCCGTTCGGTGCGTTCGTGCGCGTCGACGAGGGCATCGAGGGCCTGGTCCACATCTCCGAGCTGGCCGAGCGCCACGTGGAGATCCCGGAGCAGGTCGTCCAGGTCAACGACGAGATCTTCGTCAAGGTCATCGACATCGACCTCGAGCGTCGTCGCATCAGCCTCTCGCTGAAGCAGGCCAACGAGTCCTTCGGTGGCGACCCGGCCTCGGTCGAGTTCGACCCGACGCTGTACGGCATGGCCGCGTCGTACGACGACCAGGGCAACTACATCTACCCCGAGGGCTTCGACCCCGAGACCAACGACTGGCTCGAGGGCTTCGAGGCTCAGCGCGAGGTCTGGGAGACGCAGTACGCCGAGGCGCAGACGCGCTTCGAGCAGCACCAGGCCCAGGTCATCAAGTCCCGCGAGGCCGACGAGGCCGCTGCTGCCGAGGGCGCTGCTGCCCCGGCCGGCAGCGCTCCGGCTGCCTCGGGCGGCAGCGGTGGCGGCGGCTCGTACTCCTCGGAGTCCGCGGACAACTCCGGCGCCCTGGCGTCGGACGAGGCCCTGGCTGCCCTGCGCGAGAAGCTGGCGGGCGGCCAGAGCTGACGCTCTGACCCTCCGGCCGGTCATCGGCTGCAGTAGTGGATGAAAGTGAGGCCCGCTCCCTTCGGGGAGCGGGCCTCACTCGTTGCCGCGGCGGGCTGTTACGGGGTGACGGTGATGTTGGTCAGGCCGTTGCCGCCGGTCACCGTGTTGCTCGCATGGACGGTGGTGGGGCAGCTCGCGCCGAGGTTCGTGACGTTGACCGCGATCCGTTTGTCGCCCGTCGAGCCGGACAGGTCCGAGGCATTGCCCCTGAAGACGGTCCCGCAGCCCCAGCCGCTCTGCTGGGTGTGGGTCTCGTAGCCGTTGTTGGTCGTACGGGATCCGTGGTTGCCCTCGACCAGGACGCCGTTGCCCTTCACATCGACCCAGGAGTCGTCGTAGTTGGCGCCGGTGAGCCCGCTGCCGTCGAAGGTGTTGCCGACGATGCGCGCACCGGTGGTGCCCTCCTTGATGTCGACGTTCTCGCCGCCGACGCCCGGTCCGATGGTGTTGTCCAGGATCTGTACCCGGTCGCTCCGGTCGGAGAGGTCGCCCGCCGTGCCGACGTAGACGCCCTCACCCATGCCGCGTCCGTCGTGTCCGGTGTCGTAGATACGGGAGTTGCGGATGATGCCGTCGCTGCTGGACTTGCGGAAGTGGACGCCCTCCATGTCGAGGTCGTGCACGGTCACCGAGTCGATCACCACACCGTTGGCGCCGTCGGCCATGATGCCCTTCTGGCCGCCGGTGACGGTGATGCCCTTCACGGTCCAGTACGAGGCGCCGTTGAGGTGCAGCCCGTAGCCGCCGCCGGCGGTGAGGACCGCCGCGGCGGAGCCGGTCAGGGTGATGCGGGCCGAGGCGGTGCCGGGGACGAGCGCCTTGAAGTTGCCGGTGTACGTGCCGTCCGCGAGGTGGATCGTGTCGCCGGGAGCGGCCGCGGTGAGGGCCGACTTGAGCTGGGCGGCGGTGCTCACCTCGATGACCGTCGCGGCGCCGGCCGTGGTGGCGGAGGCCAGGGCCAGGCCGCCGGTGGCGAGGACGGTGGCCAGCAGGGCGGGGAACAGCGTGCGGGTGCGCATGGGGGTGCCTTCCCGTGAAAGGTTCAGGACGTTCTCGTACATGAATGTGGGGCGAGTGTCTGAACGTGCTGCCCAGTGACGGTAGGGACGGCGCGCGATCGTGTCAAGGTATGGACCAATGTTCCGGGGTGCGGTGGACGGGGTGAACACAGGGAAACGTGCGGGATACACGAGTAACTGATGGCCCGTAACACTCCCTTGTCAGGATCCCGGCAACCTCAAGATCCGAAGGGGAGCCGGGACATGACTCACGCTTCGCACCACTCGCCCGCGACACCGGGCGCGAGCCGCCGCACCTTCCTCCGCAACGTCGGGCTCTCCGGCGGGGCGGGCGCGATGTTCGCCACGATGGGGGCGCTCGGCCTCGCCCCCACCGCCCAGGCCGCCGGCCGCGAACCCGCCTTCCGTGCCCCCAGCAGCGGTGACTTCCACCTGAAGGGCAGAGCCGCCGCCAAGGTGGTCGTCGTGGGCGGCGGCATCGCCGGCCTCGCCACCGCCTACGAGCTCGGCAAGGCGGGCTACGACTGTACGGTCCTGGAGGCCCGCGACCGTACGGGCGGCCGCAACTTCACCGTGCGCGGCGGGGATTCCACCACCGACATCCATGGCGTCGAGCAGACCGCGCGGTTCTCCGACGGGCAGTACATGAATGCCGGACCCGGCCGGATCCCGCAGTGGATGATCACCCTCGACTACTGCCGCGAACTCGGTGTCCCCATCGAGGTGTTCACCAACGTGAACGCCAATGCCTATATCTACAACGAGAAGTCGGGCATGAAGGCCCCGGTGCGCTACCGCACCGCCAAGGCCGATGTGTACGGCTACGTGGCCGAACTCCTCTCCAAGGCCACCGACAAGGGTGCGCTGGACCGGCAGATCACCGCCGACGACCAGGAGCGGCTGCTCGAATTCCTCAAGGACTTCGGCGACATCGGTGACACGCTCGACTACACCGGCAGCCCCCGGCGCGGCTACCGCGTCGACCCCGCGGCCGCCGGGACCCCCGGCGAGGAGCTCGGCTCCGTCCCCTCCGCGTCCGACGTCTTCGCCAGCGGAGTCGGCCGCTACTTCGCCTTCGAATTCGAGTACGACCAGGCGATGCTGATGTTCCAGCCGGTCGGCGGCATGGACCGGATACCCGCCGCGCTCACCCGGGCGATAGGGGAGCGCCGGATCCGCACCGGCGCGGCCGTCACGGAGATCACCGACACCGCCCACGGCGTCACCGTCACCTACACCCAGTCCGGCCGCACCCGCAGCATCGAGGCGGACTACTGCGTGGCCGCCCTGCCGCCCAACATCCTCGCCAGGACCGCCCACAACCTGGGCCCGGCCGTCCAGAGCGCCCTCGAGGCCTGCAAGCCGTCCTCGGCCGGCAAGATCGGACTGGAGTACCGCAGCCGCTGGTGGGAGAGCGACCACCGGATCTACGGCGGCATCACCGAGACGGACATGGACCTGGCCCACATCTGGTACCCGTCCTACGGCCACCAGGGCCGGCGGGGCACCATCATCGGGTACTACAACACCGGCTCCAACGCCGACGCGTACGCCGCACTCACCCCGCGCGAACGCGAGGCGCGGGCCGTCGCGCAGGGCGTGAAGATCCACGGGGAGAAGTACCGTACGGAACTCGCCACGTCCTTCTCCCACCACTGGCGCCAGACCCCGTACCTGGAGGCCTCCTGGCACTCCCTGTCCGGCGGCCCCGACGCCCCGGTCTTCGCACCGCTCAACCAGGCAGCGGGGCGGGTCTACTTCGCCGGTGACTACCTGAGCTACGCGGACGCCTGGCAGCACGGAGCGTTCACCTCGGCCCGGAAGGCGGTCACGGCACTGCACACGCGGGTACTTGGGTAAACACCATGTGAAGGGGCACGGACGGGAATGTCCGTGCCCCCCGGGACGTTCTTCTTCAGGAACACAAGGAGGAGCGGTAACCGTGCCTGATCCGCAGAGTTTGTACGAATGGGAGCCGAAGGGCCTGGCTGTCGTCGACATGGCGCTCGCCCAGGAGTCGGCCGGCCTGGTCATGCTCTACCACTTCGAGGGCTACATCGACGCCGGTGAGACCGGTGAGCAGATCGTCGACGGCCTGCTCGAATCGCTCCCGCACCAGGTCGTGGCGCGTTTCGACCACGACCGCCTCGTCGACTACCGCGCACGGCGACCGCTGCTGACGTTCAAGCGCGACCGCTGGTCGGCGTACGAGACCCCGACCCTGGACGTCCGCGTGGTCCAGGACGCGACCGGTGCGCCGTTCCTCCTGCTGTCCGGACCGGAGCCCGATGTCGAGTGGGAGCGGTTCGCCGCCGCCATCGAGCAGATCGTGGAGCGGCTCGGCGTCCGCCTCGCGGTCAACTTCCACGGCATTCCGATGGGCGTTCCGCACACCCGCCCCGTCGGCATCACCCCGCACGGCAACCGCACCGACCTCATGCCCGGTCACCGCAGCCCGTTCGACGAGGCGCAGGTGCCCGGCTCCGCCGAGGCCCTCGTCGAGTACCGCCTGATGGAGGCCGGACACGACGTGCTCGGTGTGGCCGCCCATGTGCCGCACTACGTCGCCCGCTCCGCCTACCCCGACGCCGCGCTCACCGCGCTGGAGTCGATCACGGCCGCGACCGGACTGGTCCTGCCGACCATCGCCCACGCCCTGCGCACCGAGGCGCACCGCACGCAGACGGAGATCGACCGCCAGATCGACCAGGGTGACGAGGAGCTCGTCTCGCTGGTGGAGGGCCTTGAGCACCAGTACGACGCGGTGGCGGGAGCCGAGACCCGCGGCAATCTGGTCGCCGAGCCGGTGGACCTGCCGTCCGCCGACGAGATCGGCCTCGAGTTCGAGAAGTTCCTGGCCGAGCGCGAGGGCGACGGCTGAGCCCGGCCGGACCCGCTTTCCGTACCGCCGGGCGGCGGGCACCAGGGTCTTCCGTTCGGATCAGGCCGGATCGGGCCCGGCATGAGCCGAACGAGAGGCGCTAGGCTGCCGGCCATGCTGAAAGTGGGTCTGACCGGTGGTATCGGCGCCGGCAAGAGCGAAGTGTCCCGGATGCTCGCCGGCTACGGAGCCGTCCTCATCGATGCCGACCGGATCGCCCGCGAGGTCGTCGAACCCGGCACCCCCGGGCTCGCCGCCGTCGTCGAGGCGTTCGGCACCGGCATCCTCACCCCCGAGGGCACGCTGGACCGGCCGAAACTCGGCTCGATCGTCTTCGCCGACAGCGAGCGCCTCGCCGTCCTCAACGCGATCGTCCACCCGCTGGTCGGCGTCCGCTCCGCCGAGCTGGAACGCGCCGCGGGCCCCGATTCCGTCGTCGTCCACGATGTGCCCCTCCTCGCCGAGAACGGCCTCGCCCCCCTCTACGACCTGGTCGTCGTGATCGACGCGGCCCCGGAGACCCAGCTCGGCCGGCTCGTCACGCTGCGCGGGATGACGGAGCAGGAGGCGCGCGCCAGGATGGCCGCGCAGGCCACCCGGGAGCAGCGGCGCGCCGTCGCCGATCTGATCATCGACAACGACGGGCCGATCACGGCCCTGGAACCGCAGGTCCGCTCGGTGTGGGCGGAGCTGACCCGGCGGGCCGCGGCCGGCTGATCCCGGGCCGGAACACCGGCGGCCGGGCAGACGTTCACCTGACGGTGGACGAAGGAAGGATGCGACCGTGCCCGAGAGGAACCCCGAAACACACGTCATCGACTTCCGCGCGGCCGAGCAGCTGCTGGCCGCACGAGACCCCCGGGGTGCCGTGCAGCTCCTCGACTCGGTGATCGCCTCCCACCCGGAGAACACCGCCGCCCGGCTGCTGCGTGCCAGGGCCTTCTTCGCTGCGGCCCAACTGCGCCCTGCCGAGCTGGAGTTCGAGCTCGTGCTGGAGCGGGAGCCGGACAACGCGTTCGCGCACTTCGCGCTCGCCCGCACCTTCGAGCGCTCCGGCAGTCCGGAGCGGGCCACGCGCCACTTCCGGCTGGCGGCCGCGCTCGACCCGAACCCGGAGTACCTGAAGGCGGCCCGCTTCGATTCGGAGGGCTGAGCGGCTCCCGCGCTCAGTGCCCGTACCGCCCTCGTCCCCCGCGATCCGGCGCGTACGGCGGGACGGAGCGGCCCGGCTGGTAGTGCGCGCCCTGGTGCAGGTGGTGGACGATCACGGTCAGATCCACCAGGACCAGCACGAGGAGCACTCCGCAGGCCGCCGCCCACCCCGGCCGGCCGCTCAGTGTGAAGGCCGTCAGGCCGAAGACGGCCCAGGCCAGGCCCCATAGACTCAGCCAGAGCCGCATCCGCAGCGGACTGCGGGCGGTCGTGGGTTCATTGCCGGTACGCATGGCGATCGCCTCTCCTACCAGCATGGACCCGCGACGGCGCGCGTGCGGCGATCCGACGGGAATCAGTGGGGGGCGGGGCCGTGAACGGCACAGCATCGAGGGACGTCACAGTCCGCAGGGCCCGGGTCCGCGGGTGTCTGCTGGGCGGGGCGATCGGGGACGCCCTGGGCAACCCGGTGGAGTTCCTGTCCCTCGCCGGCATCCGCCGGGCGCACGGGGAACAGGGCGTCCAGGGGCTCACCGCCGACGAGGACGGGGCGGTCGGACGCGTCACCGACGACACCCAGATGACGCTCTTCACGGCCGAGGGGCTGATCAGGGCGCACTCCCGGGCCATGTCCAAGGGGATCGGCGGCGCCGAGACGGCGATCATCAAGCACGCGTACCTGCGCTGGCTGGACACCCAGAACCATCCCGCGCCGCCGGCCCGAGGAGGGGACGACCTCGTCCGGACCGGATGGCTCAGGCAGCAGCCCTGGCTGTACGCGCGGCGGGCCCCCGGAAACGCCTGCCTGACCGGCCTCGCGGCCGGGCACACCCCCGACCCGAGGGGCCCGGTCGGCGAGCCGGGCCCCGTCAACACGGGCTCCAAGGGCTGCGGCACGGTCATGCGCTCCGCACCCTTCGGGCTGACCGGCGGGTCGGCGGCCGGGAGCTTCGCGCTGGCCGCCCGGTGTGCGCGGATCACCCACGGCCACCCCACCGGTGCCTACGCCGCCGGGGCGCTCGCGGCGGTCGTCACCCATCTGCTGGAGGGCGACTCCCTGCCGGGATCGGTCCTGCGCGCCATGGACCTGCTGGCCCGCCACCCCGGGCACCAGGAGACGACCGCCGCCCTGCGCGGCGCCGTCGAGCTGGCCGCGCAGGGCGCGCCGAGCGCCGAGAAGGTGGAGTCGCTCGGCGCGGGCTGGGTGGCCGAGGAGGCCCTGGCCATCGCCGTGTACTGCGCCCTGGTCCTGCCGGAGGCCGGCCAGGTCGGCGAGGCGCTGCTGCTCTCGGTCAACCACTCGGGCGACAGCGACTCCACCGGCTCGGTCTGCGGCAATCTGCTCGGCGCCCACCACGGCGACGTACATCTGCCGCCGTCCTGGCTGGTGCTCACCGAGGGGCGGGCGGTCATCGCCGAGGTGGCCGACGACCTGTCCCTGGAGTTCGAGCACACGGTCGATTGGCCGGAGGGCCGCTACCCCGGGTGCTGACCGGGCGGGCGGGTCAGCCGGTCAGCAGCTTGGCGCGCAGCGTCTGCACGGTCGCCGCGTCGAGCTTCAGCCCCTCGCGTACATACGTGTCGAAGTCGCCGTAGATGTGGTCCACCTCGGCGAACGCCGCGCGCAGCCAGCTCAGTTCGACGGCCTGCGGGTCGCCGGTGTACTGGTTGCTGGCGAGGAAGTCCGCCTCGACGGTGGCCCGCGGCACGCCGAGGAGGGTGAGCAGGACGGCGGTGCCCCAGCCCGTGCGGTCCTTGCCGGCGCTGCAGTGGAAGACCGTGGCGCCAGAGGTGTTCGAGGCGACGGCGGTGACCAGGTCACGGAACGCGTAGTCGGCGCCCACGAAGTTGACCATGAACGGGTAGCCGATGGACTGGCCCAGGTCGGAGGAGCCGGAGAAGAGTCCGGCCGCGACGGCCTCGGCCAGCGTCATCAGGGCCGAGTCGTGGAAGCGGATGCCGTGGCTGAGCGAGACGACGTCGGCGACCCGGTACGTGACGCCCGCGGGCAGCCGGTCGGGGTCGTCCTTGCGTTCCTGGGCGTTGCGCAGGTCCACGTCGAGGGTGAGGCGCTGGGAGGTCAGCCGCTGCTGCTCGGTGTCGGTGAGGCTGCTCAGCTTGTTGGAGCGGTAGACCAGGCCGGAGCGCACCCAGTGGCCGTCCGTGGTGCGGTAGCCGCCGATGTCACGGAAGTTGCGGGCGGAGGCCAGACCGAGGGAGCGGTCGGCGACGACGAGGGGGCTGCCGCCGTCCGGGACCAGCCGGAAGTACCAGCGCCCGGCCTCCGGGAGCGTCCCGGCCGGGACGCTCAGCGAGCCGGTGCCGGGGGCCGTGCCGAGCGCGATCCCGGTGGTTGCGTCGGGCGAGGTGACCGCCGTGACGGTCACCGAGGCGGCCGGTGAGGCCCAGGTGAGGGTGTGGCCGCCGTCGGCCGCGCGCACGGCGCCGGCGGAGGTGAACGGGACCGCGGCCTGCGCGGTGGCCGAGGCGGCGGGCGGTGCGGCGAGCGCGGACGGGGCCAGTGCCGTACCGGCGAGGAGGGCGGCCGCGACGGCTGCTCCGGCGATGCGGTGCGTACGCATGGTGCTCCTTGTCTGTTCCCCGCGGGGAGTCATGCCCTGCGGGGAGGGGGGTGTCAGGAGGTGGGCGTTGCGGTGCAGGGGGTGGTGCCGCAGACATTGATGACACGGCCGGTGGTCAGGAAGGTGGCCTTCTGCTGACGTGCGGCGGACGAGTTGCGGGGATCCTCGTGCGGGTCGTGCCCGTACGCGGGCCCGGCGGGCGGGGTGTTGGTCAGCGGGGGTGTGGGGGTGCCGCTGTCCCAGACGGTCATGGCCGAGCCCCGGTAGGGAAGTCGACCGGGCCCGGTCCGGGGGATGCCCCAGTACGGGACGGTGTCCGGGCTCCGTCCTGCGGCGAGCGCGGGGGACAGCAGCCGGGCGCCGATCGTGCGCGCCTCCACATCGGCGGCCGCGTTGGCGACCTGGTGGTCCCCGTAGGCGATGTGGAGCAGTACCTGGTGGTGGTCGGTGAGGTGGTTCGCGTACGCGTTCGTCTCACCGCGGTCCCACACCATCTGGAACAGCTGGAGGACGAGCTGCTGGCGCAGCTTGTCCGGGTAGGCCACGTCCAGGACCTGCTGGAAGGGCGCGAAGTCGGCGCTCCGGTTGAGGAGCAGCCCGTAGTTCATGGCGGTGACGCCCAGTACCCCGCGCCGGATGTCGGGCGAGGCGGCGACCAGGGCGCCGCCGAGGATGCCGCCCTGGCTGTTCCCGTCGTACGCGAGCGCGTGCCGGGTGTCGACGAGCGGGCGGCCGTCGGCGGTGCGGAACGCGGGGTCGGTGCCCAGGCCCTCGGCGTGGATCAGGGCGCGGCCGAGGAACAGGGCGTTCAGCATGCCCTGTTCGCTGCGTTCGGGGACGGCCGGGAAGAGGTTCGGATCGGCGAGCGCGGTGAGGACGACGGGGATGTCCTCCTTGGCCATGCCGGCCCAGTCCGTCGCGCAGAACGTGAAGTTGTGCTCGGCGGCCATGTCCTTGACGTTGCCCGCGCCGACCTCGGAGCGGGAGCCCAGCAGCCCGTGTCCGTAGAGGGAGGGGTGGGAGGGGGTGCGGAAGGCGGAGCGCGGGATCTCGCAGCGGAAGGCGGCGAGCTGGGTGTTGAGGGGGAGCCGGCGCGGTACGCCCTCGCGGTCGCGGTTCAGGACGGAGCCGGGCGGGCCGCCGGGCAGGTTCAGATAGCTGGGTACGGTGATCTGCCCCGTCACCTCGCGGGCGATCCGGGCGTCCTGGTCCGCGGTGAAGTCCGTGACGCCGGTGACGGCGAAGGCGGGCGAGCGGTCACGGAGGCGGCGCAGCGCGTCGTCGCGGATGGCGAACAGGTCACCGGTGAGGCTGCGGGTGGACGCGACGGTGAAGTCCCAGGCCAGGTTGAGCCCTTCGGTGGTGACCCCGGCCCGGCGCAGGGCCTTGAGGGCGGGGCGGAGCCGGTCCTGGCGGGCGCGCAGCGGATCGTGTGCGGGAAGCCGCTTGCCGGCGACGGCGGCGAACGGGGCGGCTGCCGGGATCGTGCGGCCCGCGGCGTCCTTGAGACGGCGCAGGGCCACGGCGTAGTGGTGGCCGTCGTGGAAGTTGCGGGCGGGGTGGATCAGCAGGGCCCTGCGGGCCGGGTCGGTGGCGTTGGCGTCGGGTTCGGCCCAGTACGGCCACCGCTCACCGGTGGTGGTGTCCAGGAGGACGACCGGGGCGTCCCGGTCGAGGGAGCGGCCGATGCCGGTGAGCGGGGCCGCGCCGGTCGCCGGCAGGTCCAGGCCCGGCACCTGGGCGATCAGGGCGGAGCCGGGGGAGAAGCCGTCGGACCGGTTCCAGGCGGCCGGGTCGATGGGCAGCCCGGTCACGGGGCGGGGCAGCACGGCGGCGGCGAAGTCCACCCGGCGGCCCGTGCCGGTGTCCGGGTCCGGCCGGGTGTACCAGTCGTTGGGGAACGGCAGCAGGCACTCGGCGGGTGCCAGCGGGTCGCAGCCCCGCCCCAGCGGGTGGCCCGTCGCGGCCGCGTGGGCGGGCGGGGCGAGGAGGGCGGCCGCACCGAGCGCCGCCGCGAGCACTCCGTGGAGGAACCGCTGCCGCACGGGTCAGCTCCCCTGGAGGTGCGCGCCGATGATGCGGGCGTAGTTCTCCTCGCCCTGCCGGTTGGGGTGCAGCGGGGCTGCCGCCGCCGTCGGTACGTACCCTTCGAGCCACCTGTCCGACGGCGCCCGGCAGGAGTCGTGGCCCTTGCTCGGGGTGGCGAGGTCGATGTACTCGGCGCCGTGCGCGGCACTCTGCTCGGCGATCACCGCGTTCATCCGGTCGACGCTGCCCTGGAGGAAGTCGGCGTCCACCGGGAGCACGGGCTGCAACGGCCAGCAGCCGCCCGGCTTGATGTAGAGCCCGTAGCCCGTCACGATCACCCGGGCCTGCGGTGAGCGCTGGTGGATTCCGTCCAGTACGGCGGCCATCCGGGGCGCGAACTCCGCGATCCGCTGCCCCACCTGGTCCACCCCGCCCTCGTTGTACCTCTCCTTGCACGGGGTGGCGTTCGGGTCGAGGGTGGTGCAGTTCTGCGCGATGCCGACCAGACCGGTGTCGTTGCCGCCGATCGTCAGGGTCACCAGGTCGGTGTCCGCGCGCAACGCGTCGAACTGCGGCGGCACCGACCCCATCGGGATGTCGAGCAGGGACAGCGACTGCTTCTCCGTCATGTGCTTCGAAGCGGCGCCGCTGCAGGTGACGTCGCGCAGCGAGGCGCCGGTGCTCGCGGCCAGTTCGTGCGCGTAGTTGTGCGTGGAGCGGCCGCACGCCACCGGGCCCGTGATGTCCGGGATGAGGGGTCCCGAGGCCATCGAGTCGCCGAGTGCGACGTACGACAGGGGGGCGCCGTCTGCCGCCCAGGCGCTGGAGGCTCCGGTTCCGACGGCGAGTCCGGCCAGGGCGAGCGCCGCGACCGATCCTCTGACGGTCCGACAGAATGCTTTGCTGCGCGACGAGTTCACGACTGCTACCTCCGATTGTGGGGGAGAGGTGAGGCATGGCGGGTGTCGCCGGTCATCATGCAGACTCGAACGCCGTCGTTTAACTGGTGGGTAACGCAGACTTCCGCGGGGGCTTTTGTGACGCATGACAAGGAGCGGACCGTGGTGAGGGGCGGACACGGGGGCCGCAAGGCCGGCGGGCAGCGGCCGCTGCGCATCGCGGGCCGCCCGGTGGCGGCCCGGCTGCGGGCCCGCGTACCCGCCCTGACCACCCGTGTCGTGGCCAGACTGCTCAGTGATCTGCCGGTCTACGCGGAGCTGCCCCACGAGGAGATCGCGGGCGACATCGCGGATATCGTCCAGCACAATCTGCGGCTCTTCGCCGATGTCGTCGAACACCGCAGATCCGCCACCGACGCCGAACTCGCCCAGCAGCGCGACTCGGCGGCCCAGCGCGCCGAGGAGGGCGTCCCGCTGGACGCGATCCTCACCGCGTACCAGGTGGGCATCGCGATGTGCTGGGAGGAGACCGCCCAGGACGCGGACCCCGGCGACCTCGCCGTCGTCCTGGAGATCATGAACCGCATCATGGTCCTCCAGCAGCAGCTGACCTCCGCGGTGAGCGGGGCGTATCTGGAGGCCCGGAAGATCCTGGACAGCCAGGAGCACGGCGGCCGGCACGCCCTGATGGCCGCCCTGCTGACCGGTGAGGACCTGGACCGCTTCACCCGGCGCACCGGTCTGCGTCCGGCGGGCCGGTATCTGACGATGGCGCTCGCGCTGGCCCCGCACGACGACGAGGTGGGCCAGGGCCCGGGCTCCGGCGCGGGGGTGGCCGCCCGCCGCAAGATCCGCCGTATCCGCACGGCCCTGGACCGGTTCGCCGGGACGCCCGCGCTGACGGCCCTCGACGCGTCAGGCGGCACGGTCCTGCTGCCCGTCGCCGAGCCGCCGCCGTGGAGCGGGCCGGGCGGGCTGTGCGAACTGATCGCCGAGGCGACCCGGGCGGCGGGGGTCCCGGTCACGGCGGCGGCGGAGACCGCGGAACCGGCGGCGGTGCCGGCCGCTGTGGCCCGTAACGCCGAGATCGTCGACCTCGTCGCCCGCACCGGACGGGCCCCAGGCCTGTACCGGCTGGACGACGTCCTGCTGGAGTACCAGCTGAGCAGGCCCAGCGAGGCGCTGCACGGGCTCGCGCGTCTCCTGCACCCCCTGGAGGCCAAACCGGAACTGCTGCACACACTGGAGACCTACCTCGGGCACGGCCTGGACCGCCGGGCCGCGGCGGCGGCGCTGCACGTCCACCCCAACACCGTCGACTACCGCATCCGCCGCATCGACCGGCTGACGGGCCTCTCGCCCGCCCGCCCCGCCGACCTGCAGCACCTCTGCGCGGCACTGGTCGCGCGCCGCTCGGTGTAACGGCCAGGGAACGGCGGGTGCACGCGGTTCGTTCGGCCGTACATGAGCGGACAACTGGTGCGTGAGGGCTATTCAGGGACGGGACCCGGCGCGATCACCCCGGACGGCTGCGCGGTCGAGCTGTACACCCGGCTGGCCGTGGGCGACGAACCGGACGTGATCGCCGGGGCCGTCCCCGCGGGGTCGGGCATCCTGGAACTGGGCTGCGGGGCGGGCCGGGTGACGCATCCGCTGATCCGGCTCGGCTTCGACGTCACCGCGGTGGACGAGTCGGCGCAGATGCTGGAGCGGGTGCGGGGCGCGCGGACGGTGCGCAGCCCCATCGAGTCCCTCGACCTGGGGGATGAGACCTTCGACGTGGTGATGCTGGCGTCGTTCCTGGTGCACGCGGGTGATCACCGGGTGCGGGACGGGCTGCTGCGGACCTGCCGGAGATACGTGCGCGACGGCGGCACGGTCCTCATCCAGCGCGAAGGGGAGGGCTACCACACGGACCTGCCGCGCGAGCGCGTCCACCCGGCCGGGTACACGACACGGATCGTCTCTTCGGATCCGGCCGGCGACGGGGTGCGTTCGGTGCGGGCCGAGTACGACTTCGGGGACGCGCGGTGGACGCAGACCTTCCTCGCGCGGCCGCTGTCGAAGCAGCAGTTCGAGGGGCACCTGGACGCGGCGGGTCTGCGGGTGGAGCGCTACCTCACGGACGACGGCGTCTGGGTGCGGGCCGTGCCCGCGTAGCAGGCCCGCGGCGGCCGGACCGCGGACCCGCTGTCACCGCGCGCGTCTCCACGGTCGCGGAACGCCGGATCAGTGGACGGTGGTGAAGCTGCGCCAGGGCAGTGCGGTGGGCGGGTTGACGTCGGTGAGCGTGGTGGCGAGATACGTCGTTCCCGGGCCGGTGCAGTTGCGTGTGCGGTAGAGGACGATGTCGATCAGGGTGCCGTTGGCCACTGCCTTGGCACCCAGGGGGAGCAGATGGCAGCCCTTCACCGAGGGGCTGTTCACCATGATCACGGCGTCCCGCTCGGTCGTGTACGTGACCGGGCCGACAGCGGTCCGGCCGAGGCCCGAACAGCCTGCGACGGTGAGGGTCAGGAGCGCGGCCTGGGCGGCGATGCCGAGACGGCGGCGTCGGTGGTCGATCACGGGCATGGGCGGGTCCTCGTCTGTCTCGTCCGGCTCATCCGTACGCAGTCCCTCACGTCACCCCGTACGCCACGGAGGTACGTGCTGACGCTGGTCACCCTGCCCGCTCCCGGCAGGCCCGGCATCCGGGAGTCGGCCGGGCGGGGGACAGCGGGCCGGCGCGTGGTTCGACCGGTGTCCAAATCGGGCATAACGTGGTAATAGCGCTCATTGAAGCGTGAGGCAGTAGTTCCGGTGTTTCCGGCTGGCAGGGGGCCGTCATGGTCCAGGAGCTCTTGATCGCAGTGGTTGCCGCGGTGTCGGCGGGTGCCGTGTACACGGCGGCGGCCGCCCGGGTCGTCAAGCAGTACGAGCGGGGTGTGGTGCTCCGGCTCGGCCGGCTCCGCAACGATGTGCGCCCGCCCGGATTCACGATGGTGCTCCCCGGAGTCGAGCGGCTGCGCAAGGTCAACATGCAGATCGTGACCATGCCCGTGCCGGCGCAGGACGGGATCACCCGGGACAACGTCACGGTGCGGGTGGACGCGGTCATCTACTTCAAGGTGGTCGACGCGGCGAGCGCGATCGTCGAGGTGGAGGACTACCGGTTCGCCGTCTCCCAGATGGCGCAGACGTCGCTGCGTTCGATCATCGGCAAGAGCGATCTGGACGACCTGCTCTCCAACAGGGAGAAGCTGAACCAGGGCCTGGAGCTGATGATCGACAGTCCCGCGGTCGGCTGGGGCGTGCAGATCGACCGGGTCGAGATCAAGGACGTCTCCCTGCCGGAGACGATGAAACGTTCGATGGCCCGCCAGGCGGAGGCGGACCGTGAGCGGCGTGCCCGGGTCATCAACGCGGACGCGGAGCTCCAGGCGTCCAAGAAGCTGGCCCAGGCGGCCGCGGAGATGTCCTCCCAGCCTGCCGCGCTGCAGCTGAGGCTCCTGCAGACCGTGGTGGCGGTGGCGGCGGAGAAGAACTCCACGCTGGTGCTGCCGTTCCCGGTGGAGCTGCTCCGCTTCCTGGAACGGGCCCAGCAGCCGACGGCCCCGCAGCAGCCCGCGGAGGCGGTGCGGCCGGCGGAGGCGGTGCAGCAGACCGGGCCGCCCGCACCTCAGTCGCCCGAGTCGTCTCAACCGCCTCAGTCGCCTCAGTCGCCCCCGTCGTCTCAACCGCCTCAGTCGCCTCAGTCGCCCCCGTCGTCTCAGTCGTCGAACGGGACGGCACCCGTGCCGCCCGTGCCACCTGTGCCTTCACCGGTCCAGCCGTCCGCGTCGTCGGCGTCGGTCGCGTCCCGTGCCGGACGCAGGACGCCCGCCGCGCCCGCGGCTTCCCGCAAGCCCCGTCCCGGCGGTTCGAAGCCGCTCGCCCGGCATTGACCCGGCATTCAACCGACCACGCCCCGGCCGCACTGATCCGATCACGCCCCGGCCGCTGCCGGCCCCCGTACGAGTTGCGGGCACGGCGGCGGCCGGCCCGCTGTCAGAGCCCCCGCCTAGACTCACGAGTCAGAGGGTTCCCGTGCTGATCAGCCACGGAGGACCGAAGACGCGGGGGCCCAGGACCAGGGCCCGGACGGGAAGGGGAGGGGCCGGTGAGCATCGCACCGTCGCCGCGGGACACTGCCGTCGGCCGCCTGCTGCGCTGCGCCGCCGTTTTCCTGCCCGCCGCGCTCCCGCGCGAGGGGCGTATCGCGTTCTGGGACCCGGAAGGGCACCCCCTTCCGGACCCCGCCGACCTGTGGGGCCCCGGTCCCGCCGGGGACGGGGAGGTGGACGGATCGGGTGTGCGGGTCTCCGGGATCACGGTCGTGCGGCGCCACGGGGAACAGGGCGGCGTACGCCGCGGCGATGTGCCCGCCCTGCTGCTTCCCCTGACCGAGGCCGTGCCCCTGCTGGCCCGTGCCAGGCACCTGCGGTCCGCCCACCCCGCCACCCGGTGCTGGGGCGCCGCCGCCCTGCACGCGCTCCATCTGGTGGCCCGCGGCCGGATGCTCCCCGGGCTGACGGCCGACGACCACGACGCCTGGCGGGCCGGGCCGCGCGACGCCGAGGACATCGCCCACCTGCGTGCGGTCGCCGCGGCCATGCCCCCCGAGGGGCACGCGGTCCCCGTCCCGGACCGCACCCCCCTCCGCCTCCCCGACCCCGAGGCGCTCATCGGCTCCTTCCTCGACGCGGTGGCCGACACCCTGCCCCGCACCCCCGCCGCGGCGTTCGCGATGGGGGCGCCCTTCGCGGCCGCCGGGGCCCAGCACCTGCCCGGAGCCCGTGAGTGGGCCGTGGAGGTGGCGTCCGGGCTCGACGCGGGCGTACGGGTCTCGCTGCGCCTGGACCTCTCCGCGTACGAGCTGTTCGACACCGCCGGGTCCTCCGGCCCGGCCGAGGACCCCGGCGAGGACGCTTCCGCCGCCCCGCGGCATGCCGCCGCGGCCATCACCCAGGTGCACAGCCTCGCCGACCCCACCTACGTCGTCGACGCCGCCGCCCTGTGGAACGGCGCGGCGGGCGAGCCCTTCGGCCCGCGGGCCAGGATCGACGCCGTGCTCGCCCTGCGCCGCGCCGCCCGCGTATGGCCCCCGCTGGAGCGGCTGCTGGACCAGCCCGTCCCCGACGTACTGGCGCTCACCGAGGACGAGTTGTACGAGCTGCTGAGCGATGCCGGGGCGCGTCTCTCGGCGGCCGGGGTGAGCGTGCACTGGCCCAGGGAGCTCGCCCGTTCCCTCACCGCGGCGGCCGTCGTACGGCCGGCACCGGGATCGGCCACCGACGGCACCTCGTTCTTCGACGCGGAACAGCTCTTCGCCTTCAACTGGCAGCTCTCGCTGGGGGACCAGAAGCTCACCGAGGCCGAGATGGACGTGCTCGCCGAGGCCCACCGGCCCGTGGTGCGCCTGCGCGACCAGTGGGTCGTCGTCGATCCCGCGCTCGTGCGCAAGGCGCGCAAGCGGGAGCTCGGGCTGCTCGACCCGGTGGACGCCCTCGCCGTCGCACTGACCGGCAGCGCCGAGGTGGACGGCGAGCAGGTCGAGGCGGTACCGGTCGGCGCGCTGGCCGAGCTCCGTAACCGCATCGTCGAGGACGACACCCTCATCGCGCCCCCGCCCGGCCTCGACGCCACACTGCGCGACTACCAACTGCGCGGACTGGCCTGGCTGGACCGGATGACGTCGCTGGGACTGGGCGGCTGCCTCGCCGACGACATGGGCCTCGGCAAGACGATCACCCTCATCGCCCTCCATCTGCACCGCGCCCACCCCGCGCCCACCCTGGTCATCTGCCCCGCCTCCCTGCTGGGCAACTGGCACCGGGAGGTCAACCGCTTCGCCCCCGGCGTCCCCGTGCGACGGTTCCACGGCGCCGACCGCACCCTCACCGGAACCGACGGCGGCTTCGTCCTCACCACGTACGGCACGATGCGCTCCAGCGCGGCCGAACTGGCCGCCCACAGCTGGGGACTGGTCGTCGCCGACGAGGCACAGCACGTGAAGAACCCGCACTCCTCCACCGCCAGGGCGCTGCGCACCATCCCGTCCCCGGCCCGGGTCGCGCTGACCGGTACCCCCGTGGAGAACAACCTCTCCGAACTCTGGGCGCTGCTCGACTGGACCACGCCCGGACTCCTCGGCCCCCTCAAGGCGTTCCGGGCCCGCCACGCCCGGATCGTGGAGAACACCGGCACGGCAGCGGGCCTCGCCAACGACGAAGCGGTGGAGCGGCTCTCCCGGCTGGTCCGTCCCTTCCTGCTGCGGCGCAAGAAGTCCGACCCGGGCATCGCCCCCGAACTGCCGCCCAAGACGGAGACCGACCACCCCGTCTTCCTCACCCGCGAACAGGCCACGCTCTACGAGGCCACGGTGCGCGAGACCATGGCGTACATCGAGGCCTCGGAGGGCATCGCCCGGCGCGGCCTGATCATGAAGCTGCTGGCCTCGCTCAAGCAGATCTGCAACCACCCCGCGCAGTATCTGAAGGAGGAGCCGACCCGGCTCACCGGCCGCTCCGGGAAACTCGCCCTGCTCGACGAACTCCTCGACACGATCCTCGCCGAGGACGGCTCGGTGCTCATCTTCACCCAGTACGTGACGATGGCCCGGCTGCTCTCCGCGCATCTCACCGCACGCGCGATTCCCTCCCAGCTCCTGCACGGCGGTACGCCGGTGCCCGAACGGGAACGGATGGTGGACCGCTTCCAGTCCGGCGAGGTCCCCGTCTTCCTGCTCTCCCTCAAGGCGGCCGGCACCGGGCTGAACCTCACCCGGGCCGCCCATGTCATCCACTACGACCGCTGGTGGAATCCGGCCGTCGAGGAACAGGCCACCGACCGCGCCTACCGCATCGGGCAGACCCAGCCCGTCCAGGTGCACCGGCTGATCGCCGAGGGCACCGTCGAGGACCGGATCGGCGAGATGCTGCTCGCCAAGCGGGCGCTCGCCGACGCGGTGCTCGGCACCGGGGAGAGTGCGCTGACCGAGCTCAGCGACCGTGACCTGGCCGACCTCGTCTCCCTCCGGAGGCCGTCATGAGCCCCCGCCCCGGCTCCTCCTTCCCGGGCCCGAGGCCCGTCGCCCGGTCCCGCCCCGGCCCCGACGACCTGCGGCGCACCTTCGAAGCGGTGCCCGCGCGCACCTCCGGCGACGACGAGCCGTTCGCGGACAGCTGGTGGGGCCGGGCCTGGGTGGAGGCGCTGGAATCCCTCTCGATGGACGCGCCCAGGCTCGCCCGCGGCCGCACATACGCGGACAGCGGGAACGTCGCCGCGATCACCGTCACCCCGGGGCGCGTCGTCGCCTACGTACACGGCAGCCGCCCCCGCCCCTACCGCGCCGAGCTCAAGCTGCGCACCCTCACCGACCCCGACTGGGACACCTTCCTCGACGCGGTCGCCGCCCGCCCCGGTCACCTCGCCGCACTCCTGGCCAAGGAGATGCCGCACTCCCTGACCGACACGGCGGCCGCCGCCGGCGTCACCCTGCTCCCCGCCGCCGACGACCTCGACCCCGCCTGTTCCTGCCCCGACCACGGCCGGCCCTGCAAACACGTGGCGGCGCTCAGCTACCAGATGGCACGCCTCCTGGACGCAGACCCGTTCGTCCTGCTCCTGCTGCGCGGCCGGGGCGAGCGCGAACTCGTGGAGGACCTGGGCCGCCGCAACGCCGCACACTCCGCACGGGAGCGGCCCGCGGCGCCCGCCGCCCCTTCCGTACCGGCGCAGGAGGCGTTCGCCGACCGCTTCCTGCCGCCGCTGCCCGCCCCGTTCCCGGCCGAGCCCCACCCGGGTCAGCCGCCCTCGTATCCGGGTCTCCCCGGCGCCCGGGACCCGCTCGCCCTCGACCAGCTCGCCACGGACGCGGCCTCCCGCGCCCACGCGCTGCTCACCACCGGCCTCGACCCGCTGGCCGGGCTCACCGCCTGGCAGGACGCGGTCCGGCTGGCCGCGGCCCGCCCCACCGCCGGACTCACCGCCACCACCCGCGCCCTCTACCGCGAACTGGCCTCCGCCACCGGCCGCAACACCACCGACCTGGCCCGCGCCGTGGCCGCCTGGCGCCAGGGTGGAGCGGAGGGCCTCGCGGTCCTGGAGACGCCGTGGGACCCCCCGGCGGGCCCCTTCGACCGGGCCCGCCCGGCCCTCGCGGCCGCCGGGTTCCCGCGCTTCCAGCCGTGGCGTAACCACCTCACCCACCCCGGTGGCGCACTCCAGCTCCGCTTCGGCCACGACGGCCGGTGGTACGGCTACGAGTCCGACCCCGGCGAGGACGAATGGTGGCCCCGCGCCGAGCCCGACTCCGACCCGGTGGGCGCGTTGCTGGAGCTCAGCGGCGGCTGACCCCGCCGGTGGTCCGGCCGTCCGGTCAGCTGTTCAGAAGCTCAGCAGCCCCATCAGGAGTACGGCGACGACGGGCAGCATGATCAGCCGCGCCTTGCGGAACGACTCGCTGTCCTGCTGCGCCGGCCCCCGGCCGGCGTCGTGGGCGGACGCCAGGTGCTCCCCGGCCATGTCGACGATCCGCCGCGGCACAGTATCGGACGGCTCGGCACCGCACCGGGCGCAAGGGCCGGCAGTGGTGCGGCAAAAACCGCTGGTGCAGGCCGTGTTGCTGTTGCTAGCTTCCTGGACGTGGCGAAACTCAATCAGATCATCGCAGTGGAGAAGGGCGTCAAGTCCAAGGCTCACCAGGACCTGACGGCGGCGCATCACGGCCTCCAGAAGGCCGGTCTGCTGGCCGGGATCTCCAGGACCTACCAGCCGAAGGACGAGGAGGGCGAGCAGCTGCCGCCCGAGTCGACCCTGGTGCAGATCAAGGCCGAGGACGTGCTGCGGGAGACCGCGGCGACCCTCACCCGCCTCTTCGACGTGACCGCCACGAAGGACTGGGCGAACTGTGCGGCCCGCGCCGATGTCTCGGTCGACGGGCGCGTCCTGGTCAGCGGCGTGCCGGTGTCGTATCTGCTCTTCCTGGAGAAGCAGCTCACGGACATCAACACCTTCGTCCGCAAGCTTCCGGTGCTCGACGCCTCCGAGGCGTGGGCCCAGGACCCCTCGACGGACTCCTGGAAGACCGAGCCCGTGCGGACCCTGCGGACCAAGAAGGTGCCCCGCAACCATGTGAAGGCGGAGGCAACCGAGAAGCACCCGGCGCAGGTCGAGGTGTACTACGAGGACATCCCGATCGGCTACTGGACGACGGTGAAGTTCTCCGGTGCGCTGCCCGCGCGACGGATCAACGAACTGCTCGACCGGGTCGAGAAGCTCCAGCAGGCCGTCAAGTTCGCCCGCGAGGAGGCCAACGGCGCGGACGTCACGGACCAGCGGGTGGGTGATGCGGTCTTCGGTTACCTCTTCGGATGAGGTGACCGACCATGGAATCCCCGGCGGCGGATGACGCGGCCGGGGTGCGCGAGGAGCGCAAAGCTGACACTGAAGTTCGTCGTGACGACGCGGTTCAAGTGGAGGTTCGAGTCCTCCCCCCGGCACTTGCGTACCTCCCGTACGGATGCGGGCCGGGGTAGCCCAAATGGCAGAGGCAGACCGCGATCAATCTCAGACTCCTGCTCCAGATTCAGCATGCGCCGCCTATCGCCGGATCAACCGGGCCCGTGCCCGTGCGCGTTGAGATGCCGGTTCGACTCCGGCCCGTGGAGCTTCGGTCCGCGGTCGTCTAAAGGCAGGACGCGGCGACATGAAACTGACACGGGACCTTTAAAAGTGCCGGCGTGCCGTACAGGCGGCAATCACAGGGCTCGGGGGCCGGCTACGCCCCCGGGCCCGCTCCCGTTCGCGGGCGTCATCCCGTGCGGTGCACCGACGCCATGACCGGCCCTCGTCCAGGAGGTCCGGGATCTCGGGTGCGAGGTGACGGTGGACCGTCGAGTCCAGGCCGTGCTCCTGCCGTGGCCCCCGCTTTCCAGTGCTGCCGCCTCGGCGGAGAAGCGTGCCGGTCACTGGCGGTATCCGGTCAGGAAGCGGCCGATGCGGCTGATCGCCGCGTCGAGATCGTCAGCGTACGGGAGGGTCAGGATGCGGAAGTGGTCGGGCCGCGGCCAGTTGAAGCCCGTTCCCTGCACGACCTGGATCTTCTCGCGCAGCAGGAGGTCCAGGACGAACTTCTCGTCGTCGACGATCGGGTGCACCTTCGGGTCGATGCGCGGGAAGGCGTACAGCGCGCCCTTCGGCTTGACGCAGGACACCCCGGGGATCTCGTTCAGCTTCTCCCAGGCGCGGTTGCGCTGCTCGTACAGCCTGCCCCCGGGCACCACCAGCTCCCGGATCGACTGCCGGCCGCCGAGCGCCGCCTGGATCGCGTACTGCGCCGGGGCGTTGGGGCACAGGCGCATGGAGGCGAGCATGGTCAGCCCCTCCAGATAGCTGCGGGCGTGCTGCTTGGGGCCCGACACCACCATCCACCCCGAGCGGAACCCGGCCACCCGGTAGGTCTTCGAGAGGCCGCTGAAGGTGAGGCAGACCAGGTCGGGGGCGAGGACCGCCACGCTGTGGTGCTCGGCGTCGTCGTACAGGATCTGGTCGTAGATCTCGTCGGCGAGCACCATCAGACCGTGCCTGCGGGCGAGGTCGAGGATGGATTCGAGGACCTCGCGCGGGTAGACGGCGCCGGTCGGGTTGTTCGGGTTGATGATCACGACGGCCCTGGTGCGGTCGGTGATCTTCGACGCCATGTCGGCGAGATCGGGGTTCCAGTCCGAGGCCTCGTCACAGGTGTAGTGCACGGCCTTCCCGCCGGCCAGCGTCGTCACCGCGGTCCACAGCGGATAGTCGGGGGACGGGATCAGCACCTCGTCGCCGTCCTCCAGTAGCCCCTGCACGGCCATGGAGATCAGCTCGGACACGCCGTTTCCGAGGAAGATGTCGTCGACGCCGACCTCGGTCAGTCCCATGGCCTGGTAGCGCTGCGCCACGGCCCGGCGGGCGGACAGGATGCCGCGCGAGTCCGTGTAGCCGTGGGCCTGCGGGAGCATCCGGATCATGTCCTGGACGATCTCCTCCGGGGCCTCGAAACCGAACAGCGCCGGGTTGCCGGTGTTGAGCCGGAGCACGCTGTGGCCCGCCTCCTCCAGGGCGTTGGCCTGCTCGATGACCGGGCCCCGGATCTCGTAACAGACCTCGTTGAGCTTGCTGGACTGGCGGAATTCCATGCGGTGCCTCCCCGACCCGATTGCGATACTTGGTTTTACCAAGCTTGGGCTTGGAAAGTCCAACAACATGTCTAGACTGCGTCGTATGCCACGTCAGCAACAGCCCGCAACCCGCCCGGTCCGCCGCCGGAGTTACGACCAGTTCTGCGCCGGCGCGCGGGCGCTGGACGCGGTCGGTGACCGGTGGACCCTGCTGATCGTCCGTGAACTGCTGGCCGGTCCCCGCCGCTACACCGATCTGCACGCCGACCTTCCCGGCGTCAGTACGGATGTCCTCGCCTCCAGGCTCAAGGACATGGAGCAGGGCGCACTGGTCACCCGCCGCAGGCTGCCGCCGCCCGCCGCCGCCGCGGTCTACGAACTCACCGAGCGCGGGCACGGGCTGCTGCCCGTCCTCGCCGCACTCGCCGAGTGGGGGGCGCCCGTGCTCGTGGAACGGCAGCCCACGGACGCGGTCCGGGCGCACTGGTTCGCCCTTCCGCTGCTGCGCGTGCTGGAGGGTGCCGTGGGGCGGGCCGGCGGGGTGGTCGATGTCCACCTCGACGAGGGGGAGTTCCATGTCCGTACGGGGGAGCGGCCGGCCGGTGCGCCGGTGTACGGGGACGGGCCCGCCGATCGCGCCGATGTGCGCATCGCTCTCGACGCCGGGCTCTGCCTCGCGCTGGGGCGCGGCGAGCTGACGTTCACCGAGGCCGTGAAGGACGGGCGGATCACGGTGTCCGGCGACGGGCCGCTGGCGATGGAGCTGCGCGGCGTATGACGGACGCCGTGGCGTGATTCGTACGGTCAACTCCTGGGTAGTGTCGGGGCATTTGGGATGTCCGGGACACTGATGCAGAGGAGTTGCCCGTGAGGTTCGGCAGAAAGCATGAGCAGCAGGGCCAGCAGGGCCAGCAGGAGAAGCAGGGACAGCAGGGGCGGAGCGAGCAGCGCGGGCGGCTGGGTAAGGCCCTCGTCGTCGGGGGCTGCGTGGCCGCGCTCGGCTTCGTACCGGCGGCGGCCGTGGCCACCCCCGGCAGCGGGGTGAGCGGCACCGTGGTCGCGGAAGGCACCTCGGTGGGCAAGCTGAAGGTGAAGGCGCCGAAGGGACGTACCGACGTCACCTTCCGCACGATCACCGTCGAGCCGGGCGGCTCCACCGGCTGGCACACCCACCGCGGCCAGCTGATCGCCGTCGTCAAGTCGGGCACGCTGACCCGCACTCTGGACGACTGCTCGGTCGAGGTGACACCGGCGGGCACGTCCTTCATCGAGCCGTCCGGGGCGAAGCACCGCCACATCGGGCGCAATCTGGGCACCGAGCCCGTTGTCCTCTGGGTGACCTATCTGCTGCCCGAGGGCAGCCCACTCTCCGACGACGCCGACGCGGTGGACTGCGGCAAGAAGAAGTGACGCGCGGCACCCGCCCTCTGGCGCCCCGGCCGGCCGCAGGGCCGCCGGGCGCCGGCCGTCAGCGGGCGAGTGTCTCCCCGTACGCGCCGAGACCGGCGCTCACCAGTCCGTCGCGGAAGGTCAGCACCTCGTACACCCGGCCGCCGATCTGGTTGCGGTAGTCGATCACCAGGGTGTCGACGCTCACCCGCACGTCCATCACCTCGAACCTGAGGTCAGGGATGAGCTCCAGCCCACGCGCCCAGTAGGCACGCAGCCCGTCCTTGCCGCGGACCGTGCCGGAGGCGTCGCCGGTGAACTGCGCGATCATGGGGGAGCTGAACGTCACGTCCTCGTGATAGTGCGTCAGGATGCGCTCCAGGTCGTGGGAGTTCCAGTCGTCCTGCCACTGGGCGGCGAACGTGCGGGCGAATTCGAGATCCATGGGCAGGACCGTAAGGGGTGACCGGCGTGGGACGCGAGTTCTCGGCAACGGGGCAGCCCGGTGGGACGGCCGAGGGCGGCGGCCGGCCGTGAGCGGGACGGAGCGGTACGGGGATCTCGGCCCGGCGCGCCGAGCCGCCCTGGCGGAGCGGATCCTGGCCGCGCTCGCCGGCCGCTGTCCCGGTTCGGAAGCGGAGCTGCGTGGCTCGCTCGCCCGGGGGACGGCCGACGCGTACAGCGACATCGACCTCGCCTGGATCGTCCCCGACGACCGCTTCGAGGACTGTGCGGCCGCCGCCGCGGAGGTGCTGGGGACGGTCCGTGCGGTCCGTTCGGTGCGCGCCGACCCGGATCTCCTCAACTCCCGCAAGCGGCGCCTGCTCTTCGTCGACTTCGACGGCCTCCCGCTCTTCTGGCGGCTCGACCTGGAGATCACCGCACGCTCCGTCGCCGGCCTGCCCGGCTACGACCAGGACAACCCGGCGGCACACGGCGACGACTGGTCGAGACCCGCCAGCGCCCTCGCCAACGCGGTCGCCGCGGTCAAGGCGGTGCTGCGCGGACAGCCGCGGACCGCGAGGGGCCTCCTGGAGCGCGGCTTCGCGCGCATCGGGGCGGCGGATGCCGTCACCGGGGACTGGGCCGGCGACATCACGCGCCTCGCCGAGGCGGCGGCGGTGAGCGAACCGGCCCTGGGCCCGCTCGCCGAACGGGTGCGGGACCTTGCCTCGGACCACCGGACGGACTTCCTCCGGCAGGCCCTGCCCGATGCCGTACGCGACCGGGTCGACGAGCTGGCCGTCCTGAGCCGCGATGTACAGGCGGTGGCACTGATCAGGGGGTGCGGCCTCGACCCCGTGCCCGGACTGCACACCTGTATGGAGCTGGTGTACCGACGACGCGTAGCGCTCGCCGACCGCGTCCCGCCACCGCCGCCGCGCGATGCGGCGGCACTCGCGGCGAAGGCCGCCGCGCTGCCCCGCCGGCCGGTGGCGTTCGAGGCCTACTGGGACGGAGATACCCAGGGCTGGGTCGTGGTGCTGGTGGCCGTCCTGGCGGAGCCCTGGCAGGACGCATGCCTGGCCTGTTTCCGGCGAGGTGAGCAGGGCATCGACGAGGTCGCGCGGACCGGGCGCGAGCTGGGGGAACGGTTCGGGGTGCCGTTCCACTTCGCGAGCCCCGAGGTGCCGGACGACAGCCTGCCCAGATGGTGGGACGGCCGTCGGTGACCGGGTTGCGGATAGCGGCCATCATGGACCTGTGCGATTCGAAGCGATCACCTGGGAACGGCTGGCGGACACGCTCGCCGCACATGCCGACGCCCTGGAGCCGGCCGACGGCGGGCCCTGGCTCAGGATCGCCGTCGACGGCGCACCGGCCGCCCGCACCGGCGAGCTCGCCGAGTCGGTCGCACAGGCACTGCGGCTGCGCGGCCGGGCCGTACTCCTGGTGTCCACCGAGGGGTTCCTGCGGCCTGCCAGCCTGCGCTACGAGTACGGCAAGCGGGACCCCGACTCGTACTTCGGCAGCTGGTTCGACACCGGGGCGCTGTGGCGTGAGGTGTTCGGTCCGCTGGAGCCGGGTGGCAGCGGCCGGGTGCTGCCCGATCTGTGGGATCCGGTGAAGGACCGGGCCACGCGGAGCCCGTACCGGCAACTGCCGGAGGGCGGAGTGCTGGTCCTGCACGGGCCGTTGCTGCTGGGGCACTGGTTCCCGTTCGACCTGAGCGTCCATCTGGGGCTGTCGCCGGGCGCGCTGAGGCGGCGCACGGAGGAGGACGAGCAGTGGACCCTGCCCGCCTTCGCCCGGTACGAGGACGAGGTGGTGCCCGCCGGGAACGCCGACGTGGCCGTGCGGGCCGACGACCCGCACCATCCCGCCTGGGCCGGGCTGCGGAAGGGCGGGTAGGCGGGCTGCCGGCCGCTGTGGGGAGCGCGCGGCGTCACTCGCCCGGCAGGGGCGGGCGCCCGCCCACCGTCATGACCGCCTCCGCTCCCGAACGGCACCCCGCCGCCATGGCCGTCGAGTCGTCGGAGCCCGCCAGCCGCGCCGCGAGGAAACCCCCGGTGAACGCGTCGCCCGCGCCGGTGGAATCCACGGCCGCCCGCACCGGCGCCGCCGGAACGCGCCCGGTCACCGTGCCCGCGGTGGCCAGCAGGGCGCCCTCCTCGCCCAGTGTCACGACGACCTGACGGACCAGCAGGCTCAACTTGGCCGCGGCGTCCGCGGGTTCGGGGAGGCCGGTGAGCAGCCGGGCCTCGTCCGCGTTGGGCAGCAGGAGATCGATGCCCTCGATCAGGGCCAGGAACCGGTCGACGCCCGCTTCGGCGAGGAACCCCGCCGAAGCCGGGTCGATGCTCACCGGGATGTTCCGCCGGCCGGCCTCCCGCAGCGCGAGCAGGGCCGTCGCGCGGCTCGTCGCGGCGAAGAGGAGGTAGCCGGAGAGATGGAGACGGGCGATGCCGTCGAGCATCGACGGGGACCAGTCGTCGGGGGCCAGGCGCAGCACGGCGCCGCTGTCGGTGAGGAACGTGCGCTCGGCGGCGGAGTCGACCAGCGCGACGACGGTGCCCGTCGGGGCCCCGTGGTCCACGGCCAGCAGGCCGCGTACCCCCGCGCGCCGCAGCAGGTCCCGGTGCCAGTCCACGGAGTCGGCGCCGACCCGGGCCACCAGCCGTACGTCCCGGCAGCCCGAACGCACCGCCCAGCAGGCGACATTGGCCCCCGCGCCGCCCGCCCGGGTCCGGATCCGGGCCGCCGTGTCCGTACCGTGGACCAGCGCCGAACCGTGCCGGGCCACCACGTCGGTGACCACGTCCCCGACGACGAGAAGGCCGCCGCTCACCGCGCCGCCCAGACGGTGGCGATCCGTGCGGCGAGCGCCACATTGCCGCGGACGGCCGCCAGATTGGCCTCCAGCGAGGCCCCTTGGGTGCCCCGCATCAGGTGGTCGAGCAGAAACGGCGTGACGGCCTGCCCCTCGATGCCGCGCTCCCGGCACGCGTCCAGCGCCTCGGCCAGGACCCGGTCGTGCAGCGCGGGATCCAGCTGTTCCTCCCGCGGTACGGGGTTGGCCACGACAAGCGCTGCTCCCGGGCCGCCGAGCGCGTCCTGGGCCGCCATGACCTCGGCGACCTCCTCCGGCGACCGCACGGTCCAGTCGACCGGCTCGCCCGAACTGCTCAGGTAGAAGCCGGGAAAGCGGTCGGTGCCGTAGCCGAGCACCCCGATGCCCAGTGTTTCCAGGCGCTGCAGCGTGGCCGGCACGTCCAGGATCGACTTCACGCCCGCGCAGACGACGGTGATGCCCGTCCGTGCCAGCAGCCGCAGGTCAGCGGACTCGTCCTGTGTCTCGGTCCAGCCCCGGTGCACACCGCCGAGCCCGCCGGTGGCGAAGACGCGCAGGCCGGCCCGTGCGGCCAGGAACGCCGTCGCGGACACCGTCGTCGCCCCGCTCGCACCCGACGCCAGCGCCGGCGCGAGGTCCCGGTGCCCCAGCTTGCGCATCTGCGGGTCCTCGGCGACGCGTTCCAGCTGGGCCTTGTCCAGGCCGACCCTGGCCCTGCCGTCCAGTACGGCGACGGTGGCGGGCACGGCGCCGCCGGACCGCACGAGCGCCTCCAGCTCCTCGGCGACCCGCAGATTGCGGGGGCGGGGCAGCCCGTGGGCGATGATCGTCGACTCCAGGGCGACCACGGGCCGGTGCGTGGCGAGGGCGGCCCGCACCTCGGCGGAGAGGACGGGCGCGTGGGCGGCGGCGTCGAGCGGCGCAGTCAGTGACATGTCCACATCCCTGTCGCGGACCGGCCGGGCTCAAACGTACGTCTGCCGGTCCGCGGTGCGTGAGTGCCGTCCTGGCCGGTACGTGTGCGGCCGCCGGAGGCGCAGGGGGCGCGAGCCGGACGAGTCGGACTTCTTTCAGCCGGTCCTGGTGACGAGACGTCCTGGAGCGGTCGCTAAGGTGACCGCCCATGACCACATTTGATCAAGCTTCTGCCTCCTTCGCCGTGCACATCCCGGACGCCGTGCTCGAGCCGGAACCGCTGGATCCCACCCAGATCGTTTCGGGCGAGCCCGAGGTCACCGGCAAGGTGCTGTGGGAGTCCGCCGACGGCAAGCAGCTGCGGGGGATCTGGCAGATCACGCCCGGCGTGGTCACGGACACCGAGGCCAACGAACTGTTCGTGGTCGTCAGCGGGCGGGCGACCGTGGCGGTCGAGGGCGGTGCCACGATGGAGATCGGACCCGGCGACGCGTGTGTGCTGCGCGAGGGCGACCGTACGACGTGGACCGTGCACGAGACGCTGCGCAAGGCCTACCACATCAGCCTGTAATTCCTCCCGGACTCCCGGACTCCAGGACTCCCGGACTCCCGGACTCCAGGACTCCAGGACTCCCGGCCTGTCGGCCTGTCGGCCCTCCTGGTCTCCCCGCCGCCCGTGGCCGGTGCCCCCGCAGCCGTGCCCCGGGCCGGTTCAGGCCGCGGCGGGGCGGGTGAGGGAGCGGCGCAGGGCCAGCGCCGCCAACGGCAGCAGCAGGCACGCGCCGCTGAGGTTCAGCCAGCCGTAGCCCGCCCGGGAGACGATCACCCCGGCGACCACCCCGCCGATGCCCGCCGCCGCGTTCATCGTGAGGTCCGACAGGCCCTGCACGGCGGCGCGGGCGGGCTGCGGCACGGAGTCGGTGAGCAGCGCCGAACCGGCGACCAGCCCCGCCGACCAGCCGAGTCCGAGCACGAACAGACCGGCCGCGGTCCTGCCGTGAGCGGCGCCCGCGGTTCCCGCCAGGAGCGCGGCGCAGGAGATCAGTCCGACCGCCAGTCCGATGACGGTGAGGCGGCCGAAGCGGTCCGAAAGCCATCCCATCACCGGCGAGAACGCGTACATGCCCGCGATGTGGCCGCTGATCACCAGGCCGATCAGCTGGAGGTCCGCGCCGTGATGGCCGAGGTCGACCGGGGTCATCACCATGATCGAGACCATCGCGGTGTGGGAGACGGCCACGGTCACCAGGGCCAGCCGGGCCATCGGCGACGCCCGCACGGCCGCGAGTCCCGCACGCAGTGAATGGTCCCCGGCCGTCCGGCTCTCCTGTGGGGCCAGCGCACGTGCCGTGAGCAGCGGATCGGGCCTCAGCAGCGCGGCGACCACGAGGGCGGCGAGCAGGAAGATGCCGGCTGCCCAGACGAACGGGCCCGCCGTCTCGGACACGGCGGTGCCCCGGAAGACCCGGCCCGCGGGAGCGGCGACATTGGGCCCGAGCACCGAGCCGATCGTGGTGGCCCAGATGACGGTCGAGATGGCCCGGCCGCGCCGGTCGGGTTCGGCCAGATCGGCCGCGGCGAACCGGGCCTGCAGATTGGCGGAGGAACCCGCGCCGAAGGCGGCCATGCCGAGGAGCAGCAGCGGGAAACTCTCCACCACGGTGGACAGCACCACGAGACCCGCGCCCAGCGCGCCGATCAGATACGCCAGCACGAGGCCGGGGCGCCGGCCCCGCGAGGTCATCAGCGCGGCCAGCGGCAGCGACAGCAGAGCCGTCCCGGCCACCGATGCGGTGGGGGCGAGGCCCGACAGCGCCTCGGAGCCGCTGACCTGGGTCGCCAGCACGGGGGCCAGGGCGATGCCGATGGGTACGCCGAGGCCGCCGAGTATCTGGCCTGCGATGAGGACGGCGGACGTCCTGCGGCGGAGTCCGGGCAGGTCGGCCGCGGTGACACGCCCGGCGGGGATCGGCCCGCCCGGGGTGTCGGAGGCGTCGAGGGTGTTGGTCACTGGCGCAGTGTGCCAGCACGTACGCATGTACGAAAATGGGGTGGGGTGATCCCCGGCCCGGGATCAGAACAACGGCTGCGGCAGCACGCCCTCCAGGGCCAGCAGCTGCCGCTTGGTCTCCAGACCCCCGCCGAAACCGCCGAGCCCGCCGCCGCTCTCCACCACGCGGTGGCAGGGCACCACGACCGGCAGCGGATTGGAACCCATGGCCGCTCCCACCGCCTGGGCCGCCCCTGGCTGCCCGACCCGCTCGGCGAGGTCCCCGTAACCGGCGACCGCACCGTACGGCACGCCCGCAGCCAGCTCGCGGAGCACCTGGCGGTTGAAGCCGCCGGTCAGCGACCAGTCCAGCTCGAGCGAGAACTCCCGCAGCGTCCCCGCGAAGTACGCCGCGAACTGGCGTATCGGCTCGGCGAGCCGGGCGGAGCCGGGTGCCTCCACGGGTTCGGCGCCGAGCCGGCCGCGCAGCTGGGCCAGCGCCCTGTCCCGTATCTCCGGGCTGGCGTGGAAGACCACGCTCACCAGCCCGGCATCGGTCGCGGCCAGCAGCAGCGGGCCGATGTCACTCCCGACCACGGCCCACTCGACAACCCCGTCGCTGTTCATGGGAACCACCGTACGACCGGCCACTGACATCGGACCGTGCAACGGTCGTGACGGCGGTCCGCGGGAGAGCCGGAAGGGCTTTCAGCGGTCCGGGTTCCCGACGGGCCCGCGGGGCCGGCCGGCCATGGCCTCGCGCACCACGTCGGGGGTGTTGGTGATGATGCCGTCCACGCCGAAGTCCGCGACCCGGAGCGCGTGCGCCGCGTCGTTGACGATCCAGGTGTTGACCCGGAGCCTCTTGTCGTGCGGCCCCTTCAGAGCGTGCACCGCGGCCACGTAGTCGTCCGAGACCGAGGTGTACGGCGGGTTGATCTGGTCGGTGAACTCGGCGTATGCGGGCAGATCGGCGACGGCCGGGGTACCGAGGAAGCCCGTGGTCACGTCCGGGCGCAGCGCGTGCACCCTGCGCACGCTGTCGGCCCCGAAGCTCTGGATCACCAGGCGGTTCCTGACGTGGCCGGGGTCCAGCCACCCCTCCTCACGCAGCACCCGCAGGGTCGCCGGCTCGATCCCCGGGTAGATCTCGGGACTCTTGATCTCCAGCAGCAGGTTCTGGCCGTTGCGGCCGATCCGGTTCAGGTACTGCCGGAGGGTGGGCACCCGGGTCCCGGCGTACTGGGGACCGAACCAGCTGCCCGCGTCCAGCCGGGCGATCTCCGCGGACGTGAAGTCCTTGACCGCCCAGGGCGCACGGTCCGGGAAGACCTGCTCGACGTCGGTGGTCCGCTTCAGATCGGTGTCGTGGATGACGACCAGCACACCGTCCCTGGTGGACTGGACGTCGTTCTCCACCCAGTCGAAGCCGAGGGCGTCGGCCTTGTCCACGGCGGCCAGGGTGTTCTCGGGCGCGTAGGCCGACGCGCCCCGGTGGGCGAGGACGAGCGGGGTGCGGGTCAGATCCGTGGCCCGGCCCCTCAGCGACCGGGCGCCGGCGGCTGTCGTGTACCGGTTCGTGACGGTGTGAGGGGTCGCCGTCGCGGAACGCCCGGCGGCGGTGGTGTCCGTGACCGGTGCAGCGGTGGTCGACATCATCAACGTGCCGGCGCCCAGCAGGGCGGCGGCAGCGACGGAGGCGGTTGCGGTGCCTGCGTACACGTGGACTCCTTGCGTCGGAGTTGGCGGACGGCCCAAGCGTTCCAGCCGCCGCCGAACGGGGATGAGGTGAAGGATGGCCACGACGTGAACGCACCCCGGGGACCGGGTCATGGGCCGCCGCCCCTGTCGATAAAATGCAGCCCTTCTGTTTGTTTGCCGGGCCTTGCGCCTTAGGGTCGTCCGAACCCGGGCTTCTGCGAAGGGCGTACTGAGGATGCACGGCACAATCGACGGATTCAGCTACGGGGCGGTGACCCCGGCCGCGGCGTTCCTCATGGCCTGCCTCGGCTCGGCACTCGGCCTGCGCTGCACCACTCGGTCGCTGCGCACCGAACGGTCCTTCAAGGCCGGCTGGCTGGCTCTCGGTGCCACCTCCATAGGCTCGGGCATCTGGACCATGCACTTCATCGCGATGGCCGGTTTCTCCGTCGTGGAGGTACCGATCGGCTACGACAAGCCGATCACCTTCGCCAGCCTCGCCGTCGCGATCGGCATGGTCGGAATCGGGATCTTCCTCGTCGGCTACCGGGGCGCCACCCGCATGGCACTGGTGACGGGAGGCACGATCACCGGACTCGGCGTGGCCTCCATGCACTACCTCGGCATGGCCGGTATGCGACTTGATGGGCAGTTCGAGTACGACACGCTCACCGTGTCGCTCTCCGTCGTCGTCGCCGTGGTGGCCTCGACCGCCGCACTGTGGGCCGCAGTCTCCATCCACGGCTTCCTGCCCAGCCTCGGTGCCAGCATCGTGATGGGCGTCGCGGTGAGCGGAATGCACTACACGGGCATGGCCGCACTCCGGGTCCATCTGCACCCCGCCGCCCTCGACGGCCGCCCCGCCGGGGAGAGCGCCACCACACTGCTCGTGCCCATGCTGATCGGCCCGGCCTGCTTCCTGCTGCTCGCCGCGGTCGTCGTGATGTTCGACCCCCTGGTGGTCATGGGCACCCCGGACTGGAACGACCCCGGTGCCCCGCAAGGGGCCGGACGGGCCCCCGGAATCCCCGCCCAGCGCCAGATACCGCGCTTCGGCACGCACGCCGACCCGGCGTCCTTCCACTCGCAGCCCCGCGACGCCGTTCAGCCCCGGGACTGGTGACCGGGACCCGGCACAGCCACTGACCGGGCCCCGTTGTCAGTGGCGGGTCGTACGGTGGTTCCATGCGGCCCGTTTCGAAGATCGAACGTTCGGTGGCGCCTTTCGAGGTCGTCAGTCCCTTCCAGCCCAGCGGCGACCAGCCCGCGGCCATCGCCGAGCTGGAGAAGCGCGTCAGGGCAGGTGAGAAGGATGTCGTGCTCCTCGGCGCGACCGGCACCGGAAAGTCGGCGACCACCGCCTGGATGATCGAGAAGCTGCAGCGCCCCACCCTGGTGATGGCGCCGAACAAGACCCTCGCCGCCCAGCTGGCCAACGAGTTCCGCGAGCTCCTGCCGAACAACGCCGTCGAGTACTTCGTCTCGTACTACGACTACTACCAGCCCGAGGCGTACGTCCCGCAGTCGGACACCTACATCGAGAAGGACTCCTCGATCAACGAGGAGGTCGAGCGGCTGCGCCACTCCGCGACCAACTCGCTGCTCACCCGGCGCGACGTCATCGTGGTCGCCTCCGTCTCCTGCATCTACGGCCTCGGCACCCCGCAGGAGTACGTGGACCGGATGGTCCAGCTCAAGGTGGGCGACGAGATCGACCGCGACCAGCTGCTGCGCCGCTTCGTGGAGATCCAGTACAGCCGCAACGACCTGGCGTTCACCCGGGGCAGCTTCCGGGTGCGCGGCGACACCATCGAGATCTTCCCGGTCTACGAGGAGCTCGCCGTCCGCATCGAGATGTTCGGTGACGAGATCGAGGCGCTCTCCACCCTCCACCCGCTGACCGGCGAGGTCATCAGCGAGGACGAGTCGCTCCACGTGTTCCCCGCCAGCCACTACGTGGCGGGACCGGAGCGCATGGAGAAGGCCGTCAGCGGCATCGAGCAGGAGCTGGAGCAGCGCCTGGCCGAGCTGGAGAAGCAGGGCAAGATGCTGGAGGCCCAGCGGCTGCGGATGCGCACCACGTACGACATCGAGATGCTCCGCCAGATCGGCACCTGCTCCGGCGTCGAGAACTACTCGATGCACTTCGACGACCGTGCCCCCGGCACCGCTCCCAACACCCTTCTCGACTACTTCCCCGACGACTTCCTCCTCGTCCTGGACGAGTCTCACGTCACCGTGCCCCAGATCGGCGCGATGTACGAGGGCGACGCCTCCCGCAAGCGGACCCTCGTCGACCACGGCTTCCGGCTGCCGTCCGCCCTGGACAACCGCCCGCTGAAGTGGGAGGAGTTCCTCGGCCGGATCAACCAGACGGTCTACCTCTCCGCCACCCCCGGCAAGTACGAGCTGTCCCGGGGCGACGGCTTCGTGGAGCAGATCATCCGCCCCACCGGCCTGGTCGACCCGGAGGTCGTCGTCAAGCCCACCGAGGGCCAGATCGACGACCTGGTGCACGAGATCCGCAAGCGCACCGAGAAGGACGAGCGGGTCCTGGTCACCACCCTCACCAAGAAGATGTCGGAGGACCTCACCGACTACTTCCTGGAGCTCGGCATCCAGGTCCGCTATCTGCACAGCGACGTCGACACCCTGCGCCGTATCGAACTGCTGCGGGAGCTGCGCTCCGGCGAGTACGACGTCCTGGTCGGCATCAACCTCCTGCGCGAGGGCCTCGACCTGCCCGAGGTGTCGCTCGTGGCCATTCTCGACGCCGACAAGCAGGGCTTCCTGCGTTCGGGCACCTCACTGATCCAGACCATCGGACGCGCGGCCCGTAACGTGTCGGGGCAGGTCCATATGTACGCGGACAAGATCACCCCGGCGATGGCGCAGGCGATCGACGAGACCAACCGCCGCCGCGAGAAGCAGATCGCGTACAACACCGAGCGAGGCCTCGACCCGCAGCCGCTGCGCAAGAAGATCAACGACATCGTCGCGACGATCGCCCGCGAGGAGGTCGACACCGAGCAGTTGCTCGGCACCGGATACCGGCAGGGGAAGGGCACCAAGGCACCCGTGCCGTCGCTGGGCATCAAGACCGGTGCCGCGAAGGGGAAGGCGGGGAAGGCCGGCGGGAGCGGACCGGTGGTCACCGACCGCCCGGCCACCGAGCTCGCCGGGATCATCGAGGAGATGACCGACCGGATGCGCGCGGCCGCCGCGGACCTGCAGTTCGAGGTGGCCGCCCGACTGCGTGACGAGGTCGGGGAGTTGAAGAAGGAGTTGCGCCAGATGCGGGAGGCGGGTCTGGCCTGACCCCGTCGCACCTGGTGTGTTGCAGGACCGACACAAAACGGCCCGGAACCTCGGCGCCGGTGGCACGACTGCGTAGGGTGCTGGAAACCGCGCAAGGACGGTTGCGGGGACAGCGGAGAGGGGACAGCGCGTGACGGTCAATATGACCAAGGGTCAGGCCATCAGCCTGCAGAAGAGCGACGGGGGGACCCTGACCGCGGTACGGATGGGGCTCGGCTGGCAGGCGGCGCCGCGCCGCGGTCTGTTCGGCTCGCGCACCAGGGAGATCGACCTGGACGCCTCGGCGGTCCTGTTCGCCGACAAGCAGCCGGTCGACGTCGTCTTCTTCCGGCACCTCGTCAGCGATGACGGCTCGGTCAAGCACACCGGGGACAACCTGGTCGGCGGCGCCGGTTCGGGCGGCGACGACGAGGCGATCCTGGTCGACCTCCAGCGGGTGCCGGTCCACATCGACCAGATCGTCTTCACGGTGAACTCCTTCACCGGCCAGACGTTCCAGGAGGTGCAGAACGCCTTCTGCCGCATCGTGGACGAGACCAACGGCCAGGAACTCGCCCGCTACACGCTGGACGGCGGCGGGCAGTACACCGCCCAGATCATGGCGAAGGTGCACCGCTCCGGGAACGGGTGGCAGATGACCGCCATCGGCACCCCGGCCAACGGCCGCACCTTCCAGGACCTCATGCCGTCGATCCTGCCTCACCTGTAGGCCGGCGCCGGACCGGCAAGGTCCGCATCGCGGTATGCGCAGCTCCCGGTGGCATCGGCCGCCGGGAGCTGCACCGCATCACAGCACCCGGCCGCACCCGGTGCCGGGCGGACCCGCACCGCACACGGACACCGCACCACACACGGACGCCGCACCGCACACGGACAACGCACCGCACACGGACACCGCACCACGTACACCACCGCATCGCGCAGCAGCACTCGTCGAGGGGACAGGGCAATGACGGCCGAGCTGGTCCGGGGGCAGAACCACACGTTGCCCCAGACCCGTCTGGAGATCCGGGTTTCGGCCGGCGCACCCGTCGTGGCCGGAGCCACGCTCGGGGACGAGCGCGGCACGGTGCGCGGTGTCGAGTGGATCGCCCACCCCGGATCGCCGCAGCTGCCGGGGCTCGAGGTGTCCAGGCAGGCCGCGGCCGACCACCGGCTCGCCGTCGACCTGGACGCCCTGCCCGATGAGGTCCACCGGGTCACGGTGCTGCTGGCCCTGCCGATGGAGGCGGGGGGTCCGACCCGGTTCGGGGCCGTCGCCTCGCCCTTCGTCGCGGTCACCGGACTCGAGGGCGCCGAGATAGCCACCTTCACCCTGACGGGCCTGGACAGCGAGTCCGCCGTCACCGCCCTGGAGCTGTACCGCAGGCAGGGCGTCTGGAAGGTCCGCGCGGTCGGCCAGGGCTATGCGGGCGGCCTCGCCGCGATGCTCGCCGACCAGGGCCTGGACCGGGCGGCCGAGCTGGCCGGTTCGATCCAGGAAGCGGTCGCCCGCGGCATGGCCCGCTCCGTGGCGCCGCCCCCGCCCCGCACCCCGGAGGGCGACCGGGTCCGGCACGCCCCGGGTCCGGCCGGTGGGCAGCCGCCCGTCCCGCCGGCGGCCGCCCCGCAGCCCCAGCCCCTGGCCGAACCCACCGCGCCCGCCGCTCCGGGGATCCCGGGCGGCCCCATCGACTACGCGCACCCGCGCCGCCAGTCCACCGCGCCCCCGCCGCCCCCGCCCGTCGCGCCGCCGGCCCGGCCCGGACAGCCCGCCCAGCCCGTCGCGGGGGATGCGACCGGCTGGTCCATGGACGAGCGCCTCTACAACCAGGTCTGGGGCATGTTCGAGGACCTGGCCCGGGCCGCCGCCGCGTACCGCAGTGCCGTCGACTTCGCCGAGTCCCGGATGGACCAGGAGCTGGAGCGGACCCTGTCCGATCCGCGCAGCCGGATCGGCGGCGCGGGCGACCGGGCCCGTGAGGAGGCCCGGGCCAAGCGCGACGAACTGACCGGCCGGGCCCGGGAGGCGCTGGACCGCGACCTCGCCCAGCTCGCCGCCGAGGCCGCCGTCGTGGAACCCGCGCTCCCCGCCTCGTACGCGGGCTGGGACAACCCCGTCTGGCACGGCTACCGTGTCCCGATGGAGATCCCCATGGCCCTGCGGATCGGCGATCTCCATCTGCCGGAGAGCGCCGCCCTGCGCATCCCGCTGCTCGTCAGGCTGCCGTTGGAGCGGGGCATCTGGATCGACAGCGGGCGCACCGCGTCCGAGGCCGCCGCCCTGACCGATGCGGACCAGCTGCGGCGCATGGCCATGGAGAGCGCGGTCCTGCACGCCGCCCGGCTGCTGGCCGTGTACCCGGCGAACGAGTTCTCGGTCCATGTCATCGACCCGGCCGGATCGGCCGCCGGGCCGCTCGCCCCGCTGGTCCGCTCCGGGGTGCTCGCGGGTCCGCCCGCGTCCGGGCCCGGGGGAGTGTCCTCGGTGCTCGCCCGGCTCACCCGGCGGGTCGACCTGGTGCAGATGGCGATCCGGGCCGGTGCGGCCGATTCACTGCCGCCCGACCTGGACCCGGCCGAGCAGTTGCTGATCGTCAACGACTTCCCGCACGGCTTCGACGACCGCGCCGTCACCCAGCTGCGCTACCTCGCCGACGAGGGGCCGTCCGTCGGCGTCCATCTCCTGATGGTCGCGGACCGGGAGGACGCCTCCGCCTACGGGCCGGTGCTCGACCCGCTGTGGCGCTCCCTGCTCCGGATCACCCCGGTTGCCGACGACCATCTGGCCGACCCCTGGGTCGGTCACGCCTGGACGTACGAACCGCCGGTCACCCCGCCGGGCAGTGCGGTCCTGGAACAGGTGCTGGCCCGGGTGGCCACCGCGCGCCGCACCGGACACCGCTGAGTAAACGACCTGGACCAACCGCCCTGACCTGCAATTTTGAAGATCCTTTACCCCTTTCTTTACCTTTCCTTGGTGTTCCCTGTACTGTTCATTGAGCGGAGGGGAGTACTCCCATACGCGACGTTCCCGTCAGTACGGACTGTGACCGGTCCCGGGGCGTCGGCCCAGGCGCGCACCCCGTGCGCCCGGGTGGAAGAGACCTCCGGCAGCGACGACGCTGATCAGTAGCCGTAGCGAACTGCCGGAGGCGCAGTGGACGTTTCATGGACCCTCTGGGCGCTGACCATTCTTGGTCTGAGCGCCCTCATCGCCGTCGACTTCTTCATCGGGCGCAAGCCCCATGACGTGTCGACCAAGGAAGCCGGAATCTGGACGATCGTCTGGATCGCGCTGGCGGCACTCTTCGGACTCGGCCTGCTCGTCTTCGGCGAGAGCCAGGCCTCGGGCGAGTTCTTCGCCGGCTTCATCACCGAGAAGTCGCTGAGTGTCGACAACCTCTTCGTCTTCGTGCTGATCATGGCGAAGTTCTCGGTGCCCTCCCACCTCCAGCAGCGGGTGCTGCTCGTCGGCGTGCTGATCGCGCTGGTGCTGCGGGCGATCTTCATCGCCGCCGGCGCCGCGGTCATCGCCAACTTCTCGTGGGTCTTCTACATCTTCGGCGCGTTCCTGATCTACACCGCCTGGAAGCTCATCCAGGAGGCGCGGGCCGACGAGGAGGAAGAGGAGTTCGAGGAGAACCGGCTCCTCAAGAACATCGAGCGCCGCTTCGGTGTCGCCGACCGGTACCACGGCACCAAGCTCTTCATCCGCAACAACGGCAAGCGCGTCCTGACGCCCCTGATGGTCGTGATGCTCGCCATCGGCACCACCGATGTGCTGTTCGCGCTGGACTCGATCCCGGCGATCTTCGGTCTGACTCAGGACCCGTACATCGTCTTCACGGCCAACGCCTTCGCCCTGATGGGCCTGCGCCAGCTGTACTTCCTGATCGGCGGCCTGCTCAAGAAGCTGGTCCACCTCAGCTACGGGCTCTCGGTCATCCTCGGGTTCATCGGCATCAAGCTGGTGCTGCACGCCCTGCACGAGTCCGGGGTGAACGTCCCCGAGATCTCCATCCCGGTCTCGCTCGGCGTCATCTGCGGCGTGCTGGTGATCACCACGATCACGAGCCTCATCGCCAACAAGAAGCAGGCCGAGGCCGATGCGGCGGTGGAGTCGGCGAAGACCGACGACGCCGCGGACAAGGGCGCCGGCATCGACGCCTGAGCCGCCTGAGCGGAGACGGGGGCCGGACGCGCGTCGCGTGTCCGGCCCCCGTCGTCGTCACCAGCCCCGGGCGCGCCACTCCGGCAGGTGCGGACGCTCGTCGCCCAGGGTGGTGTCGTGACCGTGCCCCGGATAGACCCAGGTCTCGTCCGGCAGCGGGGCGAAGAGCTTCGTCTCCACGTCGTGCAGCAGGCTCACGAACGCTTCGGGGTCCTTGAACGTGTTGCCGACCCCGCCCGGGAAGAGGCAGTCCCCGGTGAACACGTGCGGAGCGCCGTGCGGGTCGTCGTAGATGAGCGCGATCGAGCCCGGGGTGTGACCGGTCAGATGGCGGGCGGTCAGCGAGACCTGCCCGACCCGGATCGTGCCGTTGTCGTCGACGAGTACATCGGTCGGGACCGGGATCCCCTCGGCGTCGAACCGCCCGGCGTACGTACGCGCGCCGGTGGCCGCCACCACCTCGCCCAGCGCCTGCCAGTGGTCGCCGTGCCGATGGGTGGTGACGACCGAGGCGATCGAGTCGTCGCCGATCAGCTGCAGCAGCGTTCCGGCGTCGGCGGCCGCGTCGATCAGCAGTTGCTCGCCGGTGGCCCGGCAGCGCAGCAGATAGGCGTTGTTGTTCATCGGACCGACGGCCGCCTTGGAGATCATCAGATCCGTCAGCTCGTGTACGTCCGCCCGCCCGCCGACCTTGACCGCTCCGCTGTACGTCATACCTCTCAGCCTATAGCGGGGGCAGTACGGGCAGCGGCAGTCCGCCCTCGACGGTCAGGGCCGACCCGTCGCGCCGCCCGCTGAGCCAGCCGAGCAGCTCGGGAGCCGTACCGCGGACCGCGACGGGTCCGCCCTCAGCGCCGCCGCCGGTCGTCCAGGTCCGGCCCCGGTCGTCGGCCACACCCGTCGGGACGACCGCGGGGTGCCCGGCGAAGCGTTCGGCCAGGAAGTCGATCTCCCGGGCGGTGAACTCGTCCGGCAGGTCCTCCAGCTCGTATCCGATCCCCAGGTCGACGTGGTGCAGCTCGACCTCGATGCGGCGGCGGAAGGGGATGCGGGAGGCGGAGTCCGTCACGCCGTTGCGCATCGCGACCGTGCGCGACCAGTCGGCCGGGGCCGCGGCGGCGTCCACGAAGCCGGCCGCGCTCGCGGCCAGGTCGGCGAGCTGCTCCGCCTGCGGCCGGGGCGCGTCGCGCTCGATGTCGCGGTCGCGGGTTTCGCTGTCTGCGTACATGGGCCGGCCCTGGAGAACATTTACGAGCGCGTCGGCGTTACGTGAGAGGTGGGCGACGACATGACCCCGGGTCCAGCCCGGCAGGCGCGACGGTTCGGCGAGTGCCGCGTCGTCCAGTTTCTCCGTGGCGCTGAGCAGTCGGTCGGTCGCTTCACGCAGTGCGGCCAGGTCGTGCACATGATCAGTCATGGGGCCGAGCCTAGCCCCGCCACTCATTCGGGTGAAGGAGTCATCAGCCGTCCGTAAATCGAATGCGCGTGCTATACGCTCGGAGTCGAAAGCTTCGTACACCGCTGTGGCGCCCCCCATACCCTGGGACAGGGGCTCAGTTCCCCCGCTTCTCTCTAGAAAGGTGCGGACCGGCGTGGCCGACCGTCTCATCGTCCGTGGCGCTCGCGAGCACAACCTCAAGAACGTCTCGCTCGACCTCCCCCGCGACTCCCTCATCGTCTTCACCGGGCTCTCCGGGTCGGGCAAGTCGTCGCTCGCGTTCGACACGATCTTCGCCGAGGGCCAGCGGCGCTATGTGGAGTCGCTCTCCTCGTACGCCCGGCAGTTCCTCGGCCAGATGGACAAGCCGGACGTCGACTTCATCGAGGGCCTGTCGCCCGCCGTCTCCATCGACCAGAAGTCGACCTCGCGCAACCCGCGCTCGACGGTCGGCACCATCACCGAGGTCTACGACTACCTCCGGCTGCTCTTCGCCAGGATCGGCAAGCCGCACTGTCCCGAGTGCCGCCGCCCGATCTCGCGCCAGTCGCCGCAGGCCATCGTGGACAAGGTCCTCGGCCTGCCCGAGGGCAGCCGCTTCCAGGTGCTCTCGCCGCTGGTGCGCGAGCGCAAGGGCGAGTTCGTCGATCTCTTCGCCGATCTGCAGACCAAGGGGTACAGCAGGGCCAGGGTCGACGGCGAGACCATCCAGCTCTCCGAGCCGCCCACGCTCAAGAAGCAGGAGAAGCACACCATCGAGGTGGTCATCGACCGCCTCACCGTGAAGGACAGTGCCAAGCGCCGGCTGACCGACTCGGTCGAGACCGCGCTGGGCCTCTCCGGCGGCATGGTCGTGCTCGACTTCGTCGACCTCCCCGAGGACGACCCCGAGCGTGAGCGGATGTACTCCGAGCACCTCTACTGCCCGTACGACGACCTCTCCTTCGAAGAGCTGGAGCCGCGCTCCTTCTCCTTCAACTCGCCCTTCGGCGCCTGCCCCGACTGCACGGGCATCGGTACGCGGATGGAGGTCGACCCGGAGCTGATCGTCCCGGACGAGGAGAAGTCGCTCGACGAGGGCGCCATCCACCCCTGGTCCCACGGCCACACCAAGGAGTACTTCGGCCGCCAGATCAACGCGCTGGCCGAAGCCCTCGGATTCCGTACGGACATCCCCTGGGCCGGTCTGCCGCAGCGCGCCAAGAAGGCCCTGCTCTTCGGACACAAGATCCAGACCGAGGTCCGCTACCGCAACCGGTACGGGCGCGAGCGCGCCTACACCACGCCCTCCTTCGAAGGAGCGGTGCAGTTCGTCAAGCGGCGCCACTCGGAGGCCGAGAGCGACTCCAGCCGGGAGCGCTTCGAGGGCTACATGCGCGAGGTGCCCTGCCCGACCTGTGAGGGCACCAGGCTCAAGCCGATCGTCCTGGCGGTCACGGTGATGGAGAAGTCCATCGCCCAGGTCGCCGCGATGTCGATCAGCGAGTGCGCCGAGTTCCTCGGCCGGATGAAGCTGAACGCCCGCGACAAGAAGATCGCCGAGCGGGTGCTCAAGGAGGTCAACGAGCGGCTGAAGTTCCTGGTCGACGTGGGCCTGGACTACCTCTCGCTGAACCGCGCGGCCGGCACCCTGTCCGGCGGCGAGGCCCAGCGCATCCGGCTCGCCACCCAGATCGGCTCCGGCCTGGTCGGCGTGCTCTATGTGCTGGACGAGCCGTCCATCGGCCTGCACCAGCGCGACAACCACCGGCTGATCGAGACCCTGGTCCGGCTGCGCGACATGGGCAACACGCTCATCGTCGTCGAGCACGACGAGGACACCATCAAGGTCGCCGACTGGGTCGTCGACATCGGCCCCGGCGCCGGTGAGCACGGCGGCAAGGTGGTCCACTCCGGCTCGCTCAAGGAGCTGCTGGCCAACGACAAGTCGATCACCGGCCAGTATCTGACCGGCAAGAAGTCGATCGCGATGCCCGACATCAGGCGTCCCGTCGACCCCTCGCGCCTGCTCACGGTGCACGGTGCCCGGGAGAACAACCTCCAGGACATCGACGTCTCCTTCCCGCTCGGCGTGCTGACCGCCGTGACCGGAGTCTCCGGCTCCGGGAAGTCGACGCTGGTCAACGACATCCTCTACACCCACCTGGCCCGCGAGCTGAACGGCGCCAAGTCGGTGCCCGGCCGGCACACCCGGGTCGACGGGGACGACCTGGTCGACAAGGTGGTGCACGTCGACCAGTCGCCCATCGGCCGTACGCCCCGGTCCAACCCGGCCACGTACACCGGTGTCTTCGACCACGTCCGCCGGCTGTTCGCGGAGACGATGGAGGCCAAGGTCCGTGGATACCTCCCGGGCCGGTTCTCCTTCAACGTCAAGGGCGGCCGCTGCGAGAACTGCTCCGGCGACGGCACCATCAAGATCGAGATGAACTTCCTCCCGGACGTGTACGTGCCGTGCGAGGTCTGCCACGGAGCGCGCTACAACCGGGAGACCCTGGAGGTCCACTACAAGGGCAAGTCCATCGCCGAGGTGCTGGACATGCCGATCGAGGAGGGCCTGGCGTTCTTCGAGGCCGTCCCGACCATCGCCCGCCACCTGCGCACGCTCAACGAGGTCGGCCTGGGATACGTCAGGCTCGGGCAGTCCGCCCCGACGCTCTCCGGCGGTGAGGCACAGCGGGTGAAGCTGGCCAGCGAGCTCCAGAAGCGTTCGACCGGGCGCACGGTCTACGTCCTGGACGAGCCGACCACCGGTCTGCACTTCGAGGACATCTCCAAGCTGATCAAGGTGCTCTCCGGCCTGGTCGACAAGGGCAACTCGGTGATCGTCATCGAGCACAACCTCGATGTCATCAAGACCGCGGACTGGGTCATCGACATGGGGCCCGAGGGGGGCAACGGCGGCGGCCTGGTCATCGCCGAGGGCACCCCGGAGTATGTGGCCGGCGTCCCCGCCAGCCACACCGGGAAGTTCCTCCAGGGCATCCTGGACGCGGACCGGGTGAGCGAGGCGGCCGTGCCGACGGCGCGCAAGCCGGCCCGGAAGACGGCCGCGAAGAAGGCGGTCGCCGCCAAGTCGGCCCCCGCCAGGAAGACGGCGACGGCGAAGACCGCCACGGCGAAGACCGCCGGGACGGCCGCGGCGAAGAAGCCCGCGGCCAAGAAGGCGACCCGCGCGCGCAAGGCCTGACGAGACGGCCCGCCGTCCGGGCCGGACAGCGCGTAGCGACGGACGTCCCGACGGACGTCCCGACGGACGTCCCGACGGACGTCCCGACGGACGTCCCGACGGACGTCCCGACGGACGTCCCGACGGACGTCCCGAGGTGGCGGCCCCTTCCGAGGAGGCCGCCACCTTCTTGTGCCTCACCTCGCCCTGCCTCACCTCGCCCTGCCCCGCTCGCGCTGCCTCGCCCTCCGCCCCTGCCCTGACCAGGCACGATCGGGTGTGCCCGGCCCGGGCGCAGGAGCGTCCGTCTCCGCCGGTATCGTCGGTTACGTCACCGATGCCGCTGCTGCGCAGGGCGCCCCGGGCATCCCTGACACCCGCTGCCCCTCTGACCCGTGGAGACCGCATGCCCGGCCAGCCCACCGCCCGCCGCACCGTGCTGAAGGGCGCCGCTCTCGCGGGCGTCGCCGGGCTGGGAGTGGCCGCCTGCTCGACCGACTCGAAGCTCGGGCACGCCGAGACGCCGACCCCCACCGCACCCGTCGAGCTCGGTGCGCCGGACGAGGTTCCCGTCGGTGAGTCCAAGCTCTACCGCGAGCAGCGCGTCATCGTCAGCTGCCCGGCCAAGGGGCAGTACAAGGCGTTCAGCGCCCAGTGCACCCACGCGGGCTGCCTGCTGGACAGGGTCGAGAAGAACGAGGGGCACTGCCCCTGCCACGGCAGCCTCTTCGACACCACGACCGGCAAGGCCCTGCACGGCCCCGCGACCGTGCCGCTGCCCTCCGTCCCGGTCAGAGTCGAGGGCGGGAAGCTGATCGCGGGCCCCGACGCCTGACCCGGCCGCCCCCCGGCCGCCAACCGGCCCAGCCGCTCACCGCCGCGGCCGCCCACCGGCCGGCGTCACTCCCAGTCCCAGTCGATGCCGACCAGGCCGGGCCGCACCCCCTGTTCCACCAGATGCACGGTCCGGTGCCGGCCGGTGAGCGTGAGGTCGGTCCGCGCGCCGCGCGGTGCGCCCGCCGAGACCTGTGCGAAGCGCCGGCACCGGACCGGCAGCGCCTCCTCGTCGAACCGGACCTGCAGTACGTACTGCCCGCCGCCGAAGCTGAAGCCGCGGACGTACTCGACGCAGGGCCCTCCCGTACCGTCCTCGAAGCCGTAGCCGAAGAGGTACGTCTCGCCGGCCCGCAGCCGGGTGTCGAAGAGCAGCTCCGCGACCAGCACACCCGTCTCCGCGTCCCAGCGGACCCGCCCCGTCCGGCAGTTCTCCCGGGCGCCCACTTCGACCCGCGCCGGATCGCAGCCCGGATCGCCGCGGTACACGGCGAGATAGCGGTCGATGCCGTCGCGGTGGGCGCGTACGACGTGCTGTGAGTCCCGGCGCTGCATCTGGCGGCCGGGACCGATCCGTACCCGCTCCTGATGCCCCACCGTGTGCAGCCCGCCGTCCGCGGGTGACTCCATCGCCGCGAGCAGCCGCTCCACCGCACCGGACGCCTCGACCAGGGAACGGTAGGAGCGGGCCGGCGGGCGGTCGGCGTCCGTGCGGGACTCCTCGTCCTCCAGCAGCCCGAGCAGCGAGTTCCCCGGCAGCTCCAGCACCTCCTCCAGCGCCTTCACGGCCCGCAGGGACTCCGGGCGCTGCGGGCGCCGGGCGCCCTGCTGCCAGTAACTCAGGCTGGTCACTCCGACCTTGACCCCCCGGTGCGCCAGATGGTGCTGCACCCGCTGGAGGGGCAGCCCGCGCACCGAGAGCGCGGTACGCAGCGCCAGATGGAACGGGCCGGTGTGCAGCACCTGCGCCAGTTCGGCCTCGGTGTGCTGCATGGGTCCTCCAGGTGAACGTTCACGACGGGCGGGCCGTGGAGCCGCGCCGACGGGTGCCGGACCGCAGGTGGCCGGGGGAGGGCGTTCACGCACCCGCCACCGGCGTTCACACCGCGATGTTCCCCCGCATTGAAGCGTGTTGACCCGTTCCCGACAACGGTTGATGCTCCTCGACAGCGTCCGGACGCGCTCCTTGGAATCCCCGCCCCGCCCCCGCCCCGGGAGGAACGCCATGCGCAACCGAAGAGTCCGGCCGGGACGGCTGTCTGTGACAGCCGTTCTCGCCGCCGTACTGCTCGCCGCACCCACGGCGACCGCCACCGCCGCGAACCAGGACCACGGCGCCACCCGCGACCACACCGCAGTAGCGACGGGCACCTTGGCCGCCGCCCAGCGGCTGAACATCACCATGCAGGCCCAGCAGAAGACGAACTGGTGCTGGGCCGCCGCCGGCAACACCATCGCCACCTGGTTCGGCAGGAACTACACCCAGAACCAGTTCTGCAACGCCGCCTTCGGCCGCGCCCAGGGCTACGAGTGCCCCAACTCGCAGGCCTCGCTCGGCAACGTCCAGGACGGTCTGTCCTGGGCCGGCATCAATCCCGGCTCGTACGTCACCGGCTGGCTGCGCTACCCGACCGTGCAGGCCGAGATAGCCGCCGGACGGCCGGTGGAGACCCGCATCCAGTGGTCCTCGGGCGGCGGTCACATGCACGTCCTCTACGGATACGACGACGCGAACAGCTGGGTCTACTGGGGCGATCCCTGGCCCTCCAGCAACCGCTACAACTGGGCCTCGCACGCCTGGTACGTGAACAACAGCGAGTTCTCCTGGACCCACTCGCTCTACCGGATCGGGGCGTGACGGCATGACCTCCACCAGTTCCCCGGACCGATCCGCCGCGCGTACCGTGCGCGGCGCACGCCCGTTCGCCGCCGCCCTGGCCGCGAGCGGCCTGCTGGCCGGAGCCGCCCTGCTCACCGTCGCCCCGCAGGCCGCCGCGGCCACCGGCCCCTCGGCCACCCCGGCGGCCCTGGCGGCCGCCCACGAGGCGGCCACCGACCCGGCGACCCTGGACACGCTGTCGAGGTTCTTCGCCCGCGAGGGCGCGGTCACCAGGTCGGCGGCCGCGCCGCGGATCCAGGGCGCGGCCGTTCCCGTACGCACCCTGTCCGCGGACTTCGTCGCGGGTGAACCGGGAGCGCCCATCGCCGCGCTGGACTACCTGGCCAGCACGGCGGTCTCCTCGGACGGACAGAAGGCCTCCCTCTGGACGCTTCCCGAGCCGGGGAAGGACGGGAGCTGGCAGGTGGTGAACATCGCCACCGGTGACGACGAGACCCGGTACGCGGCCGAGGGCGCCCGCAAACTGCCCGGCGGCATCGTCTTCCGGGAGCCGCAGATAGACGCCTGGTACGTGCAGAAGGGCAGCCGGGTGCTCCCGCTCGACGCGGACGCCGTCCGTGCGGTCGGTGCGGACGGCACCACCCGGGCCGCCTACGGCACCCGGGTCCGGGCCGCGTACGCGGACAAGCTCCCCGGCTCCGGCTACGCCCGCGCGGGCCGGGCCGGTGGATACGGCCCCTCCGGTGCACAGGCCGGCACCGGCCGGCCCGGGCCCGCCATCGCGGCGGACGCCGCAGCGGACGCCCCCGGTGGCACCACCGCGGACACCGCTCTGACCGCGAGCTCGGCGGCCGCCGCCGTGGGCGCAGCCGCCGTACTCGCCCTCTGCGCGGTCACGGCCCTGCGCCACCGGGCCCGCCGCCGCACGACCCGGTGAGCGCGAGAGCCGTCCGCGACCGCTGACCCCGTGCTCCGGTACACGCGACGCCGCCGCGTGTACCGGAGCACGGCGCCGCCCATGAGCACACCGTGCTGTCACTGCCCGCAAGTAGGGTGGGAGACATGGCAGACCCCTCCAGCTACCGCCCCAAGCCGGGACAGATCCCCGACTCCCCGGGGGTCTACAAGTTCCGCGACGAACACCGCCGGGTGATCTACGTCGGGAAGGCGAAGAGCCTGCGCCAGCGCCTGGCCAACTACTTCCAGGACCTGTCCGGCCTCCATCCGCGCACGCGCACGATGGTGACGACGGCCGCGTCCGTGGAGTGGACCGTCGTGTCCACGGAGGTCGAGGCGCTCCAGCTCGAGTACTCCTGGATCAAGGAGTTCGACCCCCGGTTCAACGTCAAGTACCGCGACGACAAGAGCTATCCGTATCTCGCGGTCACCCTCAACGAGGAGTTCCCGCGCGTCCAGGTCATGCGCGGCGCCAAGAAGAAGGGCGTGCGCTACTTCGGTCCGTACGGGCACGCCTGGGCGATCCGCGAGACGGTCGACCTGATGCTCCGGGTCTTCCCGGTACGCACCTGCTCCGCCGGCGTCTTCAAGAACGCGGCCAGGACCGGCCGCCCCTGCCTCCTCGGCTACATCGGCAAGTGCTCGGCCCCCTGCGTCGGCCGGGTCACCCCCGAGGAGCACCGCGAACTGGCGGACGACTTCTGCGACTTCATGGCCGGCCGCACCGGCACGTACATCCGCCGCCTGGAGAAGGACATGACGGCGGCGGCCGAGGAGATGGAGTACGAGCGCGCGGCGCGCCTGCGCGACGACATCGAGGCGCTCAGGCGCGCCATGGAGAAGAGCGCCGTCGTGCTCGCCGACGCCACCGACGCCGACCTGATCGCGGTCGCCGAGGACGAGCTGGAGGCCGCGGTCCAGATCTTCCACGTCCGCGGCGGCCGGGTGCGCGGCCAGCGCGGCTGGGTCACCGACAAGGTGGAGAACGTCGACACCTCAGGCCTGGTCGAGCACGCGCTCCGGCAGCTGTACGGCGAGGAGACGGGCGACTCCGTCCCCAAGGAGGTCCTCGTCCCGGCCCTTCCCGAGGACCCCGATGCGGTCTCCCAGTGGCTGGCCGGCCGCCGCGGCTCGCAGGTCAGCCTGCGCATTCCGCAGCGCGGCGACAAGAAGGACCTGATGGTCACGGTCCAGCGCAACGCCCAGCAGGCCCTCGGGCTGCACAAGACCAAGCGCGCCTCCGACCTGACCACCCGCTCCCGGGCCCTGGAGGAGATCGCCGAGGCGCTCGGCCTGGACACGGCCCCGCTGCGCATCGAGTGCTTCGACATCTCCCACCTCCAGGGCGACGACGTGGTGGCGTCGATGGTGGTCTTCGAGGACGGGCTGGCCCGCAAGGGGGAGTACCGCCGCTTCCAGATCAAGAGCTTCGAGGGACAGGACGACGTCCGCTCGATGCACGAGGTGATCAGCCGGCGCTTCCGCCGCTACCTCCAGGAGAAGGAACGGACGGGGGAGTGGGAGGAGGGCCCGGCCGCCACCGGAGCCGTACCGGCCGACGCCGCGGCCGGCGCACCCCGGCCGGGAGCCACGGATTCCGCCGGATCCACCGACTCCGCCGAGCCCCGGGAGGACGACGGACGGCCCAAGCGGTTCGCCTACCCGCCGCAGCTCCTCGTGGTCGACGGCGGGCAGCCCCAGGTCGCCGCGGCCAAGCGGGCCCTGGACGAGCTGGGGATCGACGACATCGCCGTCTGCGGCCTCGCCAAGCGCCTCGAAGAGGTCTGGCTGCCCGATGACGACGACCCGGTGGTCCTGCCCCGCTCCAGCGAGGGCCTCTACCTCCTGCAGCGCGTCCGCGACGAGGCGCACCGCTTCGCCATCACCTACCAGCGGGCCAAACGGGCCAAGCGCATCCGCTCCAGCCCCCTGGACGCGGTCGCCGGTCTCGGTGAGACCCGGAAACAGGCGCTCATCAAGCATTTCGGCTCCGTCAAGAAGCTGAAGCAGGCGACAATCGACGAGATCTGCGAGGTTCCGGGGATAGGCCGCAGGACGGCGGAATCAGTGGCCGTAGCCCTCGCCGCGGCCGCCCCGGCCACGCCCGCCGTGAACACGGCGACAGGAGAGATCATTGAAGAGGACGACGGGGGCAGCACGACATGACTGAGCACGAACATGAACACGGGCACGACAGCACAGACCGAGCAGACGGAGCAGAGCAAGTGAGTACGGGCACCTCGATCGAGACGGGCGACAGCGCGGTGGCCATCCCCGAGCTGGTGATCATCTCCGGTATGTCGGGCGCCGGCCGCAGCACCGCGGCCAAGTGTCTGGAGGACCTCGGCTGGTTCGTCGTCGACAACCTGCCGCCCGCGCTGATCCCCACGATGGTGGAGCTCGGCGCCCGCTCGCAGGGCAACGTGGCCCGGATCGCCGTCGTCGTCGACGTACGGGGCCGGCGCTTCTTCGACAATCTGCGGGAGTCCCTCGCCGACCTGGAGTCCAAGGGCGTCACCCGGCGGATCGTCTTCCTGGAGTCGTCCGACGACGCGCTGGTGCGCCGCTTCGAGTCGGTCCGCCGCCCGCACCCCCTCCAGGGCGACGGCCGCATCGTCGACGGGATCGCCGCCGAGCGCGATCTGCTGCGCGAGCTGCGCGGCGACGCCGACCTGGTGATCGACACCTCCAGCCTCAACGTGCACGAACTGCGCGCCAAGATGGACGCCCAGTTCGCGGGCGACGAGGAGCCGGAGCTCCGCGCCACGGTGATGTCCTTCGGCTACAAGTACGGGCTGCCCGTCGACGCCGACCTGGTGGTGGACTGCCGCTTCCTGCCCAACCCGCACTGGGTCCCCGAGCTGCGCCCCTTCACCGGGCTCAACGAGGAGGTGTCCGCGTACGTCTTCGACCAGCCGGGCGCCAAGGAGTTCCTCAACCAGTACACGGAGCTGCTCCAGCTCGTCGCCGCCGGCTACCGCCGCGAGGGCAAGCGCTATGTGACCATCGCCGTCGGCTGCACGGGCGGCAAGCACCGCTCCGTGGCCATGTCGGAGAAGCTGGCGGCGCGGCTCGCCACCGAGGGGATCGAGACCGTGCTCGTGCACCGGGACATGGGGCGCGAGTGACCAGCCGCAACCTGCGTCTGCGCCGGCTGCGCAGGAGCGCCCCCGCGCTCTCCGGCCGCAAACGCGGCGCACAGCCCAAGGTCGTCGCGCTCGGCGGCGGCATGGGGCTGTCCGCCTCCCTCACCGCCCTGCGGCGGATCACCGGCGATCTGACCGCCGTGGTCACCGTCGCCGACGACGGGGGATCCAGCGGCCGGCTCCGCGAGGAGCTGGGCGTCCTGCCCCCCGGCGACCTGCGCAAGGCCCTGGCCGCGCTGTGCGGCGACGACGACTGGGGCCAGACCTGGGCCCAGGTCATCCAGCACCGCTTCCAGTCCAAGGGCGACCTGCACGAGCACGCCGTCGGCAATCTGCTGATCGTCGCCCTGTGGGAGCAGCTCGGCGACCACGTCCAGGCCCTGGACCTGGTCGGCAAGCTCCTCGGCGCGCACGGCCGGGTGCTGCCGATGTCCGCCGTGCCGCTGGAGCTCCAGGCCCTCGTCAAAGGACACGACCCGCAGCGCCCGGACGACGTGGACACGGTGCGCGGCCAGGCCACCGTGGCGCTCACCCCGGGCGAGGTCCAGTCCGTGCACGTCGTCCCGCACGACCCGCCGGCCGTCCCCGAAGCGGTCGCCGCGGTCCTGGACGCGGACTGGGTGGTGCTCGGTCCGGGGTCCTGGTTCTCCTCGGTCATCCCGCATCTGCTCGTCCCCGATCTGCTGGACGCACTGATCGAAACGAAGGCCCGCAAGGTCCTCTCGCTGAACCTCGCACCGCAACCCGGTGAAACAGATGGCTTCTCTCCGCAGCGTCATTTGGAGGTTTTGGGACGACACGCCCCTAAACTCGCCTTGGACGTGGTGCTGGCCGACGAGGCCGCCGTGCCCGACCGCGAGTCCCTCGCCGATGCCGCAAAACGGCTCGGCGCCGCGGTCGAGCTGGCGCCCGTGGCCTCACCCGACGGCGTTCCGATTCATGATCCGGAGCTGTTGGCCGCCGCGTACGACCGTATTTTTCGGATGCATGGAAGGATCGGCCCATGGCGATGACGCCAGCGGTGAAGGACGAAATCTCTCGGCTTCCCGTAACCCGGACCTGCTGCAGGAAGGCAGAAGTCTCGGCGATTCTTCGGTTCGCGGGTGGGCTGCACCTGGTGAGCGGCCGGATTGTGATCGAGGCGGAGCTGGACACCGCGATGGCGGCGCGCCGGCTGAAGCGGGACATCCTCGAGATCTTCGGGCACAGCTCGGAACTGATCGTGATGGCCCCCGGCGGGCTGCGCCGCGGTTCGCGCTATGTCGTGAGGGTGGTGGCGGGCGGCGACCAGCTGGCCCGCCAGACAGGACTGGTGGACGGCCGCGGCCGTCCCATCCGGGGCCTCCCGCCGCAGGTGGTCTCGGGGGCCACCTGCGATGCCGAGGCAGCCTGGCGCGGGGCGTTCCTGGCCCATGGCTCGCTCACCGAGCCGGGCCGCTCCTCCTCGCTGGAGGTGACCTGCCCGGGCCCGGAGGCCGCGCTCGCGCTGGTCGGCGCCGCCCGCAGGCTCTCCATCGCGGCGAAGGCCCGCGAGGTGCGCGGCGTGGACCGGGTCGTCGTCCGCGACGGCGACGCGATCGGCGCGCTGCTCACCCGGCTCGGCGCCCATGAGTCGGTGCTGGCCTGGGAGGAGCGGCGCATGCGGCGCGAGGTCCGCGCCACGGCCAACCGGCTCGCCAACTTCGACGACGCGAACCTGCGCCGGTCCGCCCGGGCCGCGGTCGCCGCGGGCGCCCGGGTGGGACGCGCGCTGGAGATCCTCGGCGAGGAGGTCCCGGAGCACCTCGCGGCGGCCGGACGGCTGCGTATGGAGCACAAGCAGGCCTCCCTGGAGGAGCTGGGCGCGCTCGCGGACCCGCCGCTGACCAAGGACGCCGTCGCCGGACGGATCCGCCGTCTCCTGGCGATGGCCGACAAGCGGGCCCAGGACCTCGGAATCCCCAGCACGGAATCCACGCTCGGCGAAGAGCTGGCCGACCACCTGGTCGGCTGATCCCGGCCCCCGCCGACGAGCCGCGGCGGGAACGAGCCACGCACCCGCGGGCGTTGACGCTGCGTAATCGGCGCAGCGAGCGGGGGAGCGCAACCGGAGGTCCGTACTCCTACTGGGGAGTACGGACCTGCGTCGTTCCCGCGGCCCTGCTCGATGTCACCCCGAGGGCTCGGGAAGGGTAGGGTCGTAGGCGGTCGGGGACATCCCATACAACTCGCCGGCGTCGAAAACCGGCGTCCTAACGAGGAGATCGGTTCGTGACGATCCGCGTAGGCATCAACGGCTTTGGCCGCATCGGTCGTAACTACTTCCGCGCGCTGCTGGAGCAGGGTGCGGACATCGAGATCGTGGCTGTCAACGACCTGGGTGACACTGCGACCACGGCCCACCTGCTGAAGTACGACACCATTCTGGGTCGTCTCAAGGCAGAGGTGAGCCACACCGCCGACACCATCACCGTCGACGGTCACACCATCAAGGTGCTCTCCGAGCGCAACCCGGCGGACATCCCGTGGGGCGAGCTGGGCGTCGACATCGTCATCGAGTCGACCGGCATCTTCACCAAGAAGGCCGACGCCGCCAAGCACATCGCGGGCGGCGCCAAGAAGGTCCTCATCTCGGCTCCGGCCAAGGACGAGGACATCACCATCGTGATGGGCGTCAACCAGGACAAGTACGACGCGGCCAACCACCACGTCATCTCCAACGCCTCCTGCACCACCAACTGTGTGGCGCCGATGGCCAAGGTTCTCGACGAGAACTTCGGCATCGTCAAGGGCCTGATGACGACGGTCCACGCGTACACGAACGACCAGCGGATCCTGGACTTCCCGCACTCCGACCTGCGTCGCGCCCGCGCCGCCGCGGAGAACATCATCCCGACCACGACGGGTGCCGCCAAGGCCACCGCCCTGGTCCTGCCGCAGCTCAAGGGCAAGCTCGACGGCATCGCGATGCGCGTCCCGGTCCCGACCGGCTCCGCCACCGACCTCGTCGTGACCCTGCAGCGCGAGGTCACCAAGGACGAGGTCAACGCCGCGTTCAAGAAGGCGTCCGACGACGGCGACCTCAAGGGCTTCCTGACGTACACCGAGGACCAGATCGTGTCCTCCGACATCGTCGGTGACCCGTCGTCCTGCACCTTCGACTCCTCCCTGACCATGGTCCAGGAGGGCAACACGGTGAAGATCCTCGGCTGGTACGACAACGAGTGGGGCTACTCCAACCGCCTCGTCGACCTGACCGTCTTCGTCGGCGACCAGCTCTGACCGTCGAACCGGCAGGCACCTCGATGTGAGCACGGGGCTCGAACAGCGCAACGCAGCGCCGTTCGAGCCCCGTCGCATGCTCCCTCGTCCTCCAAGGAGTCCAGACAGATGAAGACGATCGACGAACTTCTCGCCGAAGGGGTCGCCGGCAAGCGCGTATTCGTCCGCGCCGACCTCAATGTGCCGCTCAGCGGCACCACCATCACCGACGACGGCCGCATCCGTGCCGTCCAGCCGACCGTGGAGAAGCTGGTCGCGGCCGGCGCCCGGGTCGTCGTCGCCTCGCACCTGGGCCGCCCGAAGGGCGCCCCGGACCCGGCGTTCTCGCTGGCGCCCGCCGCCGCCCGCCTCGGTGAGCTGCTCGGGACCGACGTGGCGTTCGCCACCGACACGGTGGGCGAGTCCGCCCGCGCCACGGTCGCCGCCCTCACCGACGGCCAGGTCGCCGTCATCGAGAACCTCCGCTTCAACCCCGGCGAGACCTCGAAGGACGACGCCGAGCGTGGCGCCTTCGCCGACCAGCTGGCCGAGCTCGCCGACCTGTACGTGGGCGACGGCTTCGGAGCCGTGCACCGCAAGCACGCCTCCGTCTTCGACCTCCCGGCCCGCCTTCCGCACGCCGCGGGCGACCTGATCGCCACCGAGGTCGGCGTCCTGAAGAAGCTCACGGACGACGTGCAGCGGCCGTACGCCGTCGTGCTCGGCGGCGCCAAGGTCTCCGACAAGCTCGGCGTCATCGACCACCTGCTGGAGCGCGCCGACCGCATCCTCATCGGCGGCGGCATGGCGTACACCTTCCTCAAGGCCCAGGGCCACGAGGTCGGCAGCTCGCTGCTTCAGGAGGACCAGATCCCGGTGGTGCAGGAGTACCTCAAGCGCGCCGAGGCCAAGGGCGTGGAGTTCGTGCTCCCCGTCGACGTCGTGGTCGCCCCGGCGTTCCCCGACCTCAAGACCAAGGCCCCGGCCCACCCCACCACCGTCGCCGCCGGCGCCATGCCGGCCGGCCAGATGGGGCTGGACAACGGTCCGGAGACCAACAAGCTCTACGCATCGAAGCTCGCCGACGCGGCCACCGTCTTCTGGAACGGCCCGATGGGCGTCTTCGAGCACCCCGATTTCGCCGAGGGCACCCGGGCCGTGGCCCAGGCTCTCGTCGACTCCTCGGGCTTCAGCGTGGTCGGCGGTGGCGACTCCGCCGCCGCGGTCCGCATCCTGGGCTTCGACGAGAACGCGTTCGGACACATCTCGACCGGTGGCGGTGCCAGCCTCGAATACCTCGAGGGCAAGACGCTTCCCGGCCTCGCCGCACTGGAGGACTGACCTTTCATGACCACCCGCACCCCGCTGATGGCGGGCAACTGGAAGATGAACCTCAACCACCTCGAGGCCATCGCCCACGTCCAGAAGCTCGCCTTCGCCCTGTCCGACAAGGACTACGACGCCGTAGAGGTCGCCGTCCTGCCGCCCTTCACCGATCTGCGCTCCGTGCAGACGCTGGTCGACGGCGACAAGCTGAAGATCAAGTACGGCGCCCAGGACATCTCGGCGCACGACTCCGGCGCGTACACCGGTGAGATCTCCGGCCCGATGCTCGCCAAGCTGAAGTGCACCTTCGTCGCCGTCGGCCACAGCGAGCGCCGTCAGTACCACGCCGAGACCGACGAGGTCTGCAACGCCAAGGTGAAGGCCGCGTACAAGTACGGCCTGACCCCGATCCTCTGCGTCGGCGAGGGCCTGGACGTCCGCAAGGCCGGTGACCAGGTCGCGTACACGCTCGCCCAGCTCGACGGTGCGCTGAAGGACATCCCGGCCGAGCAGGCCGAGACCATCGTGGTCGCCTACGAGCCCGTCTGGGCCATCGGCACCGGCGAGGTCGCCACCCCCGAGGACGCGCAGGAGGTCTGCGGTGCGATCCGCGGCCGCCTCGCCGAGCTGTACTCGCAGGAGCTGGCCGACGCGGTCCGTATCCAGTACGGCGGCTCGGTGAAGTCCGGCAACGTGGCGGCGATCATGGCGCAGCCCGATGTGGACGGCGCACTGATCGGCGGCGCCGCACTGGACGCCGACGAGTTCGTCAAGATCGTCCGCTTCCGCGACCAGTGAGTATGCGGTAGCGCGGATCCGTCGTACCCTTGCGGGGGCCGAGGAGGGCAGCCTCCCGGCCCCCGTTGTTCGCACATGCAGTCAGGAATTCCGGAAAGTAGGGACCAGCCGTGATTTTGGGGTTCGAGATCGCCCTGATCGTCTTCAGCCTGCTGCTGATGCTGCTGGTGCTGATGCACAAGGGGAAGGGCGGCGGTCTTTCCGACATGTTCGGTGGCGGCATGCAGTCGTCCGTCGGCGGTTCCTCGGTCGCCGAGCGCAACCTCGACCGGATCACCGTTGTGGTCGGTCTGGGCTGGTTCGCATGCATTGTGGTGCTTGGTCTGCTCATCAAGCTGGACAACTGACCCGTCGTACGCGATTCCGGTGAGGGTGTAACTCCAATCACTGGACGCGCGTTGGGCCTTACGTAGACTGGGGCATCTTCGAGCACCATCACGCAGGGAGTTACGACCGTGGCAAGTGGCAACGCGATCCGGGGAAGCCGGGTCGGAGCGGGGCCGATGGGGGAGGCCGAGCGCGGCGAGTCCGCGCCACGGGCCCGCATCTCCTTCTGGTGCTCGAACGGGCACGAGACGCAGCCGAGCTTCGCCCATGACGCGCAGGTACCGGAGACGTGGGACTGCCCGCGCTGTGGATTCCCGGCCGGCCAGGACCAGAACAGCCCACCGGACCCGCCGCGCACCGAGCCGTACAAGACGCATCTGGCGTACGTACGCGAGCGGCGCAGCGACGCGGACGGTGAGGCGATCCTCGCCGAGGCCCTCGCGAAACTCCGCGGCGAGATCTAGGGCATCTCGTGCCTCGATAGAAGTTGTTCACCGGCCGGACACCCCCAGGGTGCCCGGCCGGAACGCTTCTGCCCTGCCGCAGCCCGCCGTTGTCCCGTCCGCCGCCCTGATCAATTAAGTTGGTGGGGCAGCGGGGAACTGCGGTTACGAGAAGAAGTGGGCTGATGTCCGGGATGAACACGCAAAGCCGAACCAGGCTCAACCAGCTGCCGGAATGGACCGCGCTGGCCAAGCACCGCGAGGAGCTCGGGGCGACGCAGCTGCGACAGCTGTTCGCGGACGATCCGGAGCGCGGCACCGAATACGCCCTGCGCGTCGGTGACCTGTACATCGACTACTCCAAGCAGCTGGTCAACGGCGAGACGCTCCGGCTGCTCCGTGAGCTCGCCGGGGCCACCGGGGTCGCCGGGCTGCGGGACGCGATGTTCCGCGGCGACAAGATCAACACCACCGAGGACCGTGCCGTCCTGCACACCGCGCTGCGCGCCCCGCGGGCCGCCGCGGTCGAGGTCGACGGCGAGAACGTGGTGCCGGCCGTGCATGCGGTGCTCGACAGGATGGCCGCCTTCTCCGACCGGGTCAGGTCCGGTGAGTGGACCGGCCACACCGGCAGGCCGATCAAGAACATCGTCAACATCGGCATCGGCGGCTCCGACCTCGGCCCGGCCATGGCGTACGAGGCGCTGCGCTCCTTCACGGACCGCTCGCTGACCGTCCGCTTCGTCTCCAACGTCGACGGCGCCGACCTGTACGAGGCCGTGCGCGACCTCGACCCGGCCGAGACGCTCTTCGTCATCGCCTCGAAGACCTTCACCACGATCGAGACGATCACCAACGCCACCTCCGCCCGCGACTGGCTGCTGACCGGTCTGAGGGCCGGTCAGGACGCGGTGGCCAAGCACTTCGTGGCCCTGTCGACGAACGCCGGGAAGGTCTCCGGCTTCGGCATCGACACCGCCAACATGTTCGAGTTCTGGGACTGGGTCGGCGGCCGGTACTCGTTCGACTCCGCCATCGGCCTGTCGCTGATGATCGCGATCGGGCCGGACCGGTTCCGGGAGATGCTCGACGGCTTCCACCTCGTCGACGAGCACTTCCGCACCGCCCCGGCCGAGGAGAACGCACCGCTGCTGCTGGGCCTGCTCGGCGTCTGGTACGGCGCTTTCTTCGACGCCCAGTCGCATGCCGTGCTGCCCTACAGCCACTATCTGTCCAAGTTCACCGCGTACTTGCAGCAGCTCGACATGGAGTCCAACGGCAAGTCCGTGGACCGGGACGGCAATCCGGTCGACTGGCAGACCGGCCCCGTCGTCTGGGGCACCCCCGGCACCAACGGTCAGCACGCCTACTACCAGCTGATCCACCAGGGCACCAAGGTCATCCCGGCCGACTTCATCGGCTTCGCCGAGCCCGTCGACGCGCTGCTGCCCGGGCTGGTGGCCCAGCACGACCTGCTGATGGCCAACTTCTTCGCCCAGACCCAGGCGCTGGCCTTCGGCAAGACGCCCGACGAGGTGCGCGCGGAAGGGGTCTCCGAGGAGCTGGTGCCGCACAAGACGTTCCGCGGCAACCACCCCACGACGACGATCCTCGCCGACCGGCTGACCCCGTCCGTGCTCGGCCAGCTGATCGCGCTGTACGAGCACAAGGTCTTCGTCCAGGGCGCTGTCTGGAACATCGACTCCTTCGACCAGTGGGGCGTCGAGCTCGGCAAGGTCCTCGCCAAGCGGATCGAGCCGGTGCTGACCGAGGGCAAGGGCGCCGAGCAGCTGGACAGTTCGACGCGCTCGCTCGTCGCCGCGTACCGCGAGCTCCGGGGGCGCTGAGCCCATGACCACGGGGGAGGGGGCGGTACGGCTGCGGGCTCCGGCCCACACGCTGGACCCGCGGGCCGTTCGCTGGTGGCGGGCGCGGTGGCTGCTGCTGACGGCGGCGCCGGTGGCGGTCCTGGCCGTGCTGGGCGCGTTCCTCGCGTCCGCCCGGTTCTGGCTGCTGCTGCCCGCCGCCGTGCTCGCGGTGCTCGGTACGGCCTGCGCCTTCCTCGTGCCCCTCTGGTGGTTCCGTACGCATCGCTGGGAGGTCACCGACGAGGCGGTGTACGTCCGCACGGGGGTGCTGTGGCAGGAGTGGCGGATCGCGCCGATGTCCCGGATCCAGACCGTGGACACCGTGCGCGGCCCCCTCGAACAGCTCTACCGGCTCGCCACCGTCACCGTCACCACCGCGTCGGCCAAGGGCGCGGTCCGGATCGAGGGCCTGGACCACGAGCTGGCCGCCGAGCTCGCCGAGCGGCTTACCCGGATCACCCAGGACATCCCCGGGGACGCCACGTGAGCACGGCGGACACCGCCCCGGACGCCACCGCCCCCGACGGCGCGGGCGACAGGGGCGGGCCCGCCCCCGTCGCCGAATGGCGGGGACTCGCCCGGCGTACGGTCCTGATCACCGCCCTCGTCACGGCCGGGGTGGCGGCCGGAGCGGCGGTGCCGACCACGCTCGGGCTCTCCGGACGGTTCGGCTTCGGGCCCGCCGTCGCCTGGGTGCTGGCGGGCGCGGCCCTCTTGATCGCCGGCAGCGCGGGCGCCGACTACGTACGGTGGCGCCGCACCCGCTACCGCGTCGGCGCCGAACGGGTCGAGCTCCACACCGGCCTCCTGCTCGTCAAGAAGCGCTCCCTGGCCCGGGAACGCATCCGCAGCGTCGACCTCACCGCCCACCTGCTCCAGCGCGTCCTAGGCCTGGTCACGGTCCGGATCGGCACCGGTGAGCACCACGGCGACGACTCCACCCTCGAACTCGACCCGGTCCTGCGCGCCGAGGGCGAACGGCTGCGACGCGCACTCCTGGAACGCGGGCTCACCGAAGCGTCCGGCAGCCACCGCGAGGGCGAACTCGTCGCGCTCGACCCGCGCTGGATCCGCTACGCGCCGGTCTCGTTCGCCGCACCCGCACTCGGCGGCGCCGCGGCCGGGGCCGTGCTGCAGGTCAGCGACTGGTTCGGGGCACAGGGCCAGGTGATCGAGTGGGTGAGCGACCGGTTCCGGGACTTCTCCCTCCCCTCCGCGGTCGTGCTCCTCGCCGTCGCCGCGACGCTCGCCGGCGCCGTCGGCGCACTGGGGCTCTGGGTCGAGATGTGGTGGAACTACCGCCTCGAACGCGAACCGGGCGGCACCCTGCGCATCCGCCGCGGACTGCTCACCTCCCGGTCCGTCTCCATCGAGGAGCGCCGGCTGCGCGGGGTCGACCTCGTCGAGCCGCTCGGTGTCCGGCTGCTGGGCGCCGCGCGGGTCGACGCCATCACCACCGGACTGGCCAAGGACGACGAGGAGCAGCACGGCGACCACAGAACCCTGCTGCCCCCCGCGCCCCGGACCGTCGCCGACGAGGTCGCGGCCGCCGTGCTGCGCGAGACGGTGTCCCCGACCGGTGTCCCGCTGATCCCGCATCCGCCCGCCGCGCGCGGCCGGCGACTGCGCAGGGCCTTCTGGGCGGTCCTGGTCCCCGTCCTGGTCCTGGCCCTGCTCGGCGCCCTGCTGACGCCCGTCCTGCTCTGGACCGCGCTCGGCTGCGCGGTCGTGGGACTGCCCGTCGGAGTGCTGCTGGCACGCGATGCGTACCGCAGCCTGGGACACGCGGTCGGCGGCGACTACCTGGTGACCCGCTCGGGCTCCCTGCGCCGCTCCACTGCCGCGCTGGAGCGGGCCGGGGTGATCGGCTGGACGGTGCGGCAGTCGTACTTCCAGCGGCGGGCCGGGGTGCTGAGCATCACCGCCACGACGGCCGCCGGAGCGGGCGAGTACACCGTGTACGACGCGGACGCGTCCGAGGGCCTCGCCTTCGCCTCCGAGGCCGTGCCGGGCCTGCTGGAGCCGTTCCTGGAGCCGGCCGGGGCGGGGGAGCGGCCGGGGGACTGAGGTCCCTCAGCCGTGCGTCGTGTCGATCACGCAGAAACGGTTGCCCTCGGTATCGGCGAGGACCACGAAGTCCGGGTCCTGCGGGTACAGCTTCCAGTCGGTCTCCACGGCGCCGAGCGCGAGCAGCCGGGCCACCTCGGCGTCCTGATCCTCGGTGTACAGGTCGAGGTGGACCCGCGGGACCTCCTGCACGGGTACGTCGCTCCGGCCCAGGGAGAGCCCGGCGCCCGGCCCCTCGGCGGGGACCAGCACCACCCAGTCCTCCGTCAGCGGCTCGCGCTCCACATAGCCGAGCGCTCCCTTCCAGAACGCCGCCGCGCGCCGTACGTCCGACGCGCCCATCACCACGCTTCCGATGTGCACCATGGGCCGAGCCTTTCACGCCGCAGGCCCGGCCCGCTCCGAGGAGCGAACCGGGCCTGTGCGCACTGTCGCTGACGGCCGCTCAGGCGGACGCCGGCGGGTACAGGGCGCGCGGCAGCCGCGAGGCCGCCGCCGCGTCCAGCAGCCACAGGGTGCGGCTGCGGCCGTAGGCGCCCGCCGCGGGGGCCTGGATCTCCCCGGCGCCCGACAGGGCGATGGCCGCGGCCTCCGCCTTGTCCTCGCCCGCCGCGAGCAGCCACACCTCGCGCGCCGCCCGGATCGCGGGCAGCGTGAGCGAGACGCGGACGGGCGGGGGCTTGGGAGCCCCGTGCACACCGACGACGGTGCGCTCGGTCTCCCGTACCGCGGGCAGCTCCGGGAAGAGCGAGGCGACATGGGTGTCGGGCCCGACGCCCAGCATCAGCACGTCGAACACCGGCACCGGGCCGTGGTCCTCCGGACCGGCGGCGGCCGCCAGTTCGGCGGCGTACGCGGCCGCTGCCGCATCGACGTCCGGGCCGTACGGCCCGTCCGACGCCGGCATCGCGTGCACCCGGGACGGGTCCAGCGGCACCGAGTCCAGCAGGGCCTCGCGGGCCTGCGTGACATTGCGCTCCGGATCACCCTCCGGCAGGAACCGCTCGTCGCCCCACCACAGGTCCAGACGCGTCCAGTCGATCGCGTCCCGCGCGGGTGCGCCGGAGAGTGCGGCCAGCAGGCCGTTGCCGTTGCGGCCGCCGGTGAGCACCACCGAGGCGTGACCGCGGGCGGCCTGGGCGTCCACGATCTTCGTGATCAGCCTGGCCGCCGCGGCCTGCGCCATCAGCTCCTTGTCGCGGTGCACGACGAGCTGGGGGACGACGCTCACTTCGACGCCGCCTTCTTCGCCGGCGCCGGCGCCGCCTTCTTGGCGGCGGGAGCGGCCTGCGCCGCGGCTGCGGCCTTGGGCCTCGCCGCTTCCCCGAGCCGTTCCACGCCGAACTTCACCGAGGACTCGTAGGTGTTGTCCGGGTCGAGCCGGCGGAGCTCCTCGGCGAGCAGCTCCGCGGTCTCCCGGCGCTTGAGCGCCACCGCGCGGTCCGGCTGTCCCACCATGGAGAGCGTGGCCAGCGAACCGTCGGCCCGGTCCAGCACGATCGTGCCTTCCGTGGTCTCCATCCGGACGGCCGTCAGACCGGGACCGCCGGACATGGTGCGCTCCACCGGCACCTGGAGCCGGTCCGCGAGCCACATGGCCAGCAGCTCACAGCTCGGGTTCTCGGACTCGCCCTCGACCGTCGCCGAGACGATGTTCACGGCCTGCTGGTCGAGCGCGGCCGCCAGCATCGAGCGCCAGGGCGTGATCCGGGTCCAGGACAGGTCCGTGTCCCCGGGGGTGTACGACTTGGCGCGCACCGCCAGTTCGTCGCTCGGGTGCTCCGCCGAGTAGGCGTCGGTGATCCGGCGCTGGGCGAGCGCGCCCAGCGGGTCCTTCGCCGGAACGGCGGGCGCCGCCTCGGGCCACCAGACCACGACCGGGGCGTCCGGCAGCAGCAGCGGCAGGACCACCGACTGGGCGTGGTTGGCGAGTTCGCCGTGGAGCCGCAGCACCACGGTCTCACCGGTGCCCGCGTCGGAGCCGACCCGGACCTCTGCGTCCAGCCGGGCGTCGCGCCGGCTGCGCGGCGAACGGCTGACCCGCTTGATCACCGCGATGATCCGCGAGGGGTGCTCGCGCGAGGCGTCGCCCGCCGACTTGAGAGCGTCGTAGGCGTTCTCCTCGTCGGTGACGATGACCAGCGTGAGCACCATGCCGATCGCCGGGGTGCCGATGGCACGGCGGGCCGACACCAGCGCCTGGTTGATCTTGCTGGAAGTGGTTTCCGTGAGATCGATCTTCATGGCCGGCGCCAGCTCCGTCCGTCTCGTGCGAGCATCTCGTCGGCCTCGGCCGGACCCCAGGTGCCCGCCGGGTACTGCGCGGGCTTGCCGTGCTTGTCCCAGTACTCCTCGATCGGGTCGAGGATGTCCCAGGAGAGTTCGACCTCCTGGTGGCGGGGGAAGAGGTTGGCGTCGCCGAGCAGCACATCGAGGATGAGCCGCTCGTAGGCCTCCGGGCTGGACTCCGTGAAGGACTCGCCGTAGGCGAAGTCCATCGTGACGTCCCGGACCTCCATCGAGGTGCCGGGCACCTTGGAGCCGAACCGCACGGTCACGCCCTCGTCCGGCTGGACCCGGATCACCAGGGCGTTGCTGCCCAGCTCCTCGGTCGCCCCGGACTCGAAGGGCAGGTACGGGGCGCGCTTGAAGACGATCGCGATCTCGGTGACGCGGCGGCCGAGCCGCTTGCCGGTCCGCAGGTAGAACGGCACACCCGCCCAGCGGCGGTTGTTGACCGTCAGCTTGATCGCGGCGAAGGTGTCGGTCTTCGACTTGGGGTCGATGCCGTCCTCCTCCAGATAGCCGGGGACTTCCTCGCCGCCCTGCCACGCGTGCGCGTACTGACCGCGCACGGTGTACTTGCCGAGGTCCTCCGGCAGCTCGACCGCCGTGAGCACCTTGAGCTTCTCGGCGACCAGGGCCTTCGGGTGGAAGGAGCCGGGCTCCTCCATCGCCGTCAGCGCCAGCAGCTGGAGCAGGTGGTTCTGGATGACGTCACGGGCGGCGCCGATGCCGTCGTAGTAGCCGGCCCGGCCGCCGATGCCGATGTCCTCGGCCATCGTGATCTGGACGTGGTCGACGTAGCTGCGGTTCCAGATCGGCTCGAACATCGTGTTGGCGAACCGCAGCGCCAGGATGTTCTGGACCGTCTCCTTGCCCAGGTAGTGGTCGATCCGGAAGACCTCGTTGGGCGGGAACACGTCGTGCACGAGCTGGTTGAGCTCCTGCGCGCTCTTGAGGTCGTGACCGAAGGGCTTCTCGATGACGGCACGCCGCCAGGAGCCCTCCTTCTGGTCCGCGAGCCCGTGTTTCTTGAGCTGCTGGACGACCTTGGGGAAGAACTTCGGCGGCACGGAGAGGTAGAAGGCGAAGTTGCCGCCCGTCCCCTGCGCCTGGTCGAGCTCCTGGATGGTGGCCTTCAGGGTCTCGAAGGCCTCGTCGTCGTCGAAGTTGCCCTGGACGAAGCGCATCCCCTGGATGAGCTGCTGCCAGACCTCCTCGCGGAACTCCGTGCGGGCGTGCTGCTTGACGGCGTCGTGGACCTCCTGTGCGAAGTCCTCGTCCTGCCATTCGCGGCGCGCGAAACCGATGAGCGAGAAGCCCGGCGGCAGCAGGCCGCGATTGGCCAGGTCATAGACGGCGGGCATCAGCTTTTTACGGGACAAATCGCCCGTGACGCCAAAGATGACCAGGCCCGACGGCCCCGCGATACGCGGGAGCCGTCGGTCCTGGGCGTCACGGAGCGGGTTGGCTCCGGGAACACCAGACAAAGTGGTCAGCCCTCCGAAGGGGCGAGGCGCTTGAGCTCTGCCTCGGTCGAGTTGAGCAGGTCGATCCAGGCGGCCTCGAACTTCTCGACGCCCTCGTCCTCGAGGAGCTGGACGACGTCGTCGTACGAGACACCCAGCTTCTCGACGGCGTCGAGCTCGGCACGGGCCTGCTCGTAGGTGCCGGCGATCGTGTTGCCCGTGATCTGCCCGTGGTCCGCGGTGGCGTCCAGGGTGGCCTCCGGCATGGTGTTCACCGTGCCGGGCGCGACCAGGTCGTCCACGTACAGCGTGTCCTTGTACGCGGGGTCCTTCACACCGGTGGAGGCCCACAGCGGACGCTGCTTGTTGGCGTGCGCCTTGTCGAGCGCGGCCCAGCGGTCCGAGGAGAAGACCTCCTCGTACGCCTGGTAGGCGAGCCGGGCATTGGCGAGAGCCGCCTTGCCCTTCAGCGCCTTGGCCTCGTCGGTGCCGACGGCGTCGAGACGCTTGTCGATCTCGGAGTCCACGCGGGAGACGAAGAACGAGGCGACCGAGTGGATCTTGGACAGGTCCAGGCCCGCGGCCTTCGCCTTCTCCAGGCCCGCCAGGTAGGCGTCCATGACCTCGCGGTAGCGCTCCAGCGAGAAGATCAGCGTGACGTTGACGCTGATGCCCTTGCCGATGACCTCGGTGATGGCCGGCAGGCCGGCCTTCGTCGCCGGGATCTTGATGAGTGTGTTCGGCCGGTCCACCAGCCAGGCCAGCTGCTTGGCCTCGGCGACCGTGGCCGCCGTGTGGTGGGCCAGACGCGGGTCGACCTCGATGGAGACCCGGCCGTCCTGGCCGTCCGTGGTGTCGAAGACGGGACGCAGGATGTCGGCGGCGTCACGGACGTCCGCCGTCGTGATCATGCGGATGGCCTCGTCCACGGTGACCTTGCGGGTGGCGAGGTCCGTGAGCTGCTGGTCGTAACCGTGGCCCTGGGAGATCGCCTTCTGGAAGATCGACGGGTTGGTCGTGACACCCACGACGTGACTCTGGTCGATCAGCTCGGCGAGGTTGCCGGAGGTGATCCGTGTGCGGGACAGGTCATCGAGCCAGATCGCCACGCCCTCGTCGGAGAGGCGCTTGAGTGCGTCTGTCATGAGAATTGCATCTCCTACTAGTCGTATAACGGCGTCAGCGCGTGACGGCCGCGAGAGATTCCCGGGCGGCCGAGGCGACGGCCTCGCCGGTGAAGCCGAACTCGCGGAAGAGGACCTTGGCGTCGGCCGAGGCACCGAAGTGCTCCAGCGAGACGATCCGGCCGGCGTCCCCGACGTAGCGGTACCAGGTGAGACCGATGCCCGCCTCGACGGCGACCCGGGCCCTCACGGACGGCGGCAGAACGCTGTCCTTGTAGGCCTGGTCCTGCTCCTCGAACCACTCGACGCACGGCATCGAGACGACGCGGGTCGGGATGCCGGCGGCCTGGAGCTCCTCGCGCGCCTCGACGGCGAGGTGCACCTCGGAGCCCGTACCGATCAGCAGGACCTGGGGCTCGCCGCCCTCGGCCTCGAACAGCACGTAGCCGCCCTTGGTCACGCCCTCGTTCGCCTCGTACGTCGGCACGCCCTGGCGGGTCAGCGCCAGACCGTGCGGAGCGCCCTTGCCGAACACCTTGGTGTAGCGGCGCAGGATCTCGCGCCAGGCGATGGTCGTCTCGTTGGCGTCGGCCGGGCGCACGACGTTCAGGCCCGGGATGGCGCGCAGCGAGGCCAGGTGCTCCACCGGCTGGTGGGTCGGGCCGTCCTCGCCGAGACCGATCGAGTCGTGCGTCCACACGTACGTCACCGGCAGGTGCATCAGCGCGGACAGCCGTACGGCGTTGCGCATGTAGTCGGAGAACACCAGGAAGGTGCCGCCGTAGATGCGGGTGTTGCCGTGCAGCGCGATGCCGTTCATGGCCGCGGCCATGGCGTGCTCGCGGATGCCGAAGTGGATCGTGCGGCCGTACGGGTCGGCCTCCGGCAGCGGGTTGCCGGCCGGGAGGAACGACGACGTCTTGTCGATCGTGGTGTTGTTCGAGCCGGCCAGGTCGGCGGAGCCGCCCCACAGCTCGGGAACGATGTCGCCGAGCGCCTGGAGCACCTTGCCGGAGGCGGCGCGGGTGGCGACACCCTTGCCGGGCTCGAAGACGGGGAGGGCGTCCTCCCAGCCCTCGGGCAGCTCGCCCGCGGAGATCCGGTCGAACTCGGCGGCGCGCTCCGGGCTGGCGGTGCGCCAGGCGGCGAAGGACTTCTCCCACTCGGCCTTGGCCTCGCGGCCGCGGTCCAGCGCCTCACGGGTGTGCGCGATGACCTCGTCGGCGACCTCGAAGGTCTTCTCCGGGTCGAAGCCCAGCACCCGCTTGGTCGCGGCGACCTCGTCGTCGCCGAGCGCGGAGCCGTGCGAGGCCTCGGTGTTCTGGGCGCTCGGCGCGGGCCAGGCGATGATCGAGCGGGCCGCGATGAACGACGGGCGCCCGGTCTCGGCCTTGGCGGCCAGCAGCGCCTTGTACAGACCCGCCGGGTCCAGGTCGCCGCTGGGCAGCTGCTCGACGCGCTGGACGTGCCAGCCGTACGCCTCGTAGCGCTTGAGGGTGTCCTCGGAGACCGCGGTCTCCGTGTCGCCCTCGATGGAGATGTGGTTGTCGTCCCACAGCAGGACCAGGTTGCCCAGCTTCTGGTGCCCGGCCAGCGAGGACGCCTCCGCGGAGATGCCCTCCTGGAGGCAGCCGTCGCCGGCGATGGCCCACACCATGTGGTCGAAGGGGGAGGTGCCGGGGGCCGCCTCCGGGTCGAACAGGCCGCGCTCGTAGCGGGCCGCCATGGCCATGCCCACGGCGTTGGCGACACCCTGGCCCAGCGGGCCGGTCGTCGTCTCCACGCCCGTGGTGTGGCCGTACTCCGGGTGGCCCGGGGTCTTGGAGCCCCAGGTGCGGAAGGCCTTCAGGTCATCGAGCTCCAGGCCGTACCCGGCCAGGTAGAGCTGGATGTACAGCGTCAGGCTGGTGTGGCCCGCCGAGAGCACGAACCGGTCGCGGCCGGTCCACTCCGCGTCGGCGGGGTCGTGCCGCATCACCTTCTGGAAGATGGTGTACGCGGCGGGAGCCAGGCTCATGGCCGTACCCGGGTGGCCGTTTCCGACCTTCTGTACGGCGTCCGCGGCGAGGACGCGGACGGTGTCCACGGCCCGCTGGTCCAATTCGGTCCACTGGAGGTCTGTGGTGGTCGGCTTGGTGCTCACCCTGAGTCAGGGCTCCTCTCCACTGTTGTAAACCGGTGGCTGTGACCGCACCGGGCGTTGTCGAGCCTACCCCCGTCCGCACCCGCGATTTCCGGCTCCTTCAAGGGTGCGGGCGGCCCGCCGAATTCGCCTCCCGTATGAGCGCCGGGCCTCACTGATGGGCCACTCCGATGAGCGTCGGGACTCACTCCTGAGGTGCTCCGAACAGTGCGCCGGCGTGCTCCTGGGCGACCGGTGGGAACACTCCGCAATACCCCCGTGACGCCCCTTCGGGCGAGCGTGTTCGCGGATGCGCCGCACTACCCCTTCGCGCCACATCAACACGACCCCACCCCCGCGAAGGACGGCCTGTCCCCAACGTCTACAGTGGTCTGGTTCGCGCAAGTCTTTACTGGGCCTTCACGCCCGGAGCTTGCTGGGATTTCTCTGTCAGGGGTGTGCGTGACGGCCGTCGAGTCCCGACCCGCAGGGGTCGCCTTGACTCCGAGCCCAGGGGGCCATCGCCCGTTCGGGGCCCGGGTCAAGGCATTCGTGGCACTGACCAAGCCTCGGATCATCGAGCTGTTGCTGATCACCACTGTTCCGGTGATGTTCCTGGCCGCTCAGGGTGTACCCGACCTGTGGCTCGTGCTCACTACCACCATCGGCGGATTCCTGTCCGCCGGCGGTGCCAATGCGCTGAACATGTACATCGACCGCGACATCGACGCGCTGATGGACCGCACGTCGCAGCGCCCGCTGGTCACCGGGATGGTGAGCCCGCGCGAGTGTCTGGCGTTCGGCATCGGCCTCGCGGTCGTCTCCACGGTCTGGTTCGGTCTGCTGGTCAACTGGCTGTCGGCGGCACTGTCGCTCGGGGCCCTGCTTTTCTACGTCGTCGTGTACACGATGCTGTTGAAGCGCCGTACCTCGCAGAACATCGTCTGGGGCGGTATCGCGGGCTGTATGCCGGTCCTCATCGGCTGGTCGGCCGTGACGAATTCGATGTCATGGGCCGCGGTGATTCTGTTCGCCGTCATCTTCTTCTGGACGCCGCCGCACTACTGGCCGCTTTCCATGAAGGTGAAGGAGGACTACGCGCGGGTCGGCGTTCCGATGCTTCCGGTGATTGCCTCCAATCGAGTGGTGGCGCGCCAGATCGTCATCTACAGCTGGGTGATGGTCGCCGTTTCGCTGCTGCTGACCCCGCTGGGCTACACCGGCTGGTTCTACACGGCGGTGGCGCTGCTGACGGGCGGCTTCTGGCTCTGGGAGGCCCATGGCCTGCAGAGCCGGGCCAAGGCCGGGGTGGCCGGGGCGAAGCTCAAGGAGATGCGGCTGTTCCACTGGTCGATCACCTATGTGTCGCTGCTGTTCGTCGCCGTGGCGGTGGACCCCTTCCTGAGGTAGCACCCCCTGCTGGACCTGCCGACGGGCGGGGAGCGTGGCCCACGCCACGGTCCCCGCCCGTCGCACGTTGATCTACCGCTCGGTAGCATCCTGTGCATGGCAGAGACGGCTGAGACCCAGCAGGTGGACGGCAAGCAGGCGGCGCGCGCGGAGCGCAGGGCGGCCAGGCTGGCCAAGCAGATCGGCGCCTTCGCGAAGAAGCACGGCGGTGCCGAGGGGCAGCTCGCCTACATCGGGCAGACGGGCACCCGCATCGTCCTCGTCGGCGAGGACGGCCGCTGGGGTGATCTGGTCGCTCCCTCGTACGCGGTCGCCGAGAGCGCCACGCAGAAGTCCGGGATCACGATGCACGACTCCTTCGACGGTGAGTTCGCCGCGAAGGTCCACACGGGTCCGTACGAGTGGACCCGGATGGCCGGCATCCAGATCGGCGGCCCGGCCGACCAGGCCTGACAGCGGCCGCGCGGGCCCGGCGCACACACGACGGCGGAGGCCGGTCGGACACCTGTCCGACCGGCCTCCGCCGTGTTGTCCCCGTTCCATGGGCGCGAGTTCTACTTAATTAGTAATTAATCTTGACTGTCTCCTTCCCGCACCGGCACGCTGTATCCAGCCCGGCGGCCGACAGCACGCCCAGAATCCGAGGAGCCGACCCGCCCCATGAACACGTACCCCCGCTTCGCCGGCAAGGTCGCCGTCGTCACCGGAGCCGCCTCGGGCATCGGCGCGGCCACCGCCGTACGGCTCGCCGCCGAAGGCGCCGCGGTGATCCTCGCGGACATCGCGCAGGATCTCGGCGAGAGCGTCGCCGAATCCATTCGCAGCGGGGGCGGCAGGGCCCTCTTCGTCCGTACGGACGTCTCCGACGAGGCCGACTGGCAGCGGGCCGTGACCGCCGCGCACGCCTTCGGACCCGTCGGCGTCCTGGTGAGCAACGCCTACACGGTCGACGTCACCCCCGCCCACGAGATGACCGTCGCCTCCTGGGAGCGCCAGCTCGCGGTCAACCTCACCGGAACCTTCCTCGGCTTCCGCGCGGTCCTGCCCGACCTGCGCGCACAGCGCGGCGCCGCGGTACTGACCTCCTCCGTCCACGCCCACAAGGGCATCCCCGGACACCCCGCCTACGCCGCGTCCAAGGGGGCGCTGCTCTCCCTGTGCGGACAGCTCGCGGTGGAGTACGGGCCCGAGGTGCGGGTCAACGCCGTGCTGCCCGGCCCCATCCTCACCGCGGCCTGGGACCGGGTGGCGGAGGAGGACCGGCGCAAGAGCGTCACCGAGACGGCCGCGGGCCGGTTCGGCACCCCCGAGGAGGCGGCCGCGGCCATCGCCTTCCTCGCCGCCGACGAGGCGTCCTACATCACCGGATCGAGCCTGCTCGTGGACGGCGGCTGGTCCGTCGTCAAGGCCTCGGCCTGACCGCCGCCGTATCCGTCCCCCAGCAGAAAGGCACCCGGACATGACGCCATACGCGCGCCGCGGAGTGCACGGCCAGACCGTGGAGACCCTCGCGCGCCGGGTCCTGAGCGGCGAGATCCCCGAAGGGGCGACACTCGACCTCGTGGCGCTCCAGGGCGAGCTCGACGTCAGCCTGACCGCCCTGCGCGAGTCCCTGAAGGTCCTCGCGGCCAAGGGGATCGTCGACGCGCGCCAGAAGCGCGGCACCTTCGTCAGGCCCCGCTCCGACTGGAACCTGCTCGACGCGGACGTGCTGCGCTGGCAGTTCGCCGGCGGCGCCGACGCCGGCGCGGAGGCGGCACTGCTGCGCAACCTCGGCGAGGTCCGCGGCATCATCGAGCCGGCCGCCGTCCGGCTGGCCGCCGAACGCCGCACCGAGGCGGACCTGGTCACCCTCGAAGCGGCGATCACCGCGATGGGCGAGCAGGAGGGCGGCGCGGCCCACGCGGTCGCGGCGGACCTCGCCTTCCACCGAGCCCTCCTCGCGGCCACCCACAACGAACTGCTGGAACGCATGGAGATGGTCATCGAGTCCGGCCTCGCCCACCGTGACGAGATCGTGCACAGCTCCCGGCACGGCGAGGACCCGGTACCCAGCCACCGGGCCGTCCTGGACGCCGTGCGCGACCGGGACCCGGCCGCCGCCGAACGCGCCATGCGGGCCCTGCTCGACCAGGCGGTCCGCGACCTCGACCGGGTACACGGCGCCGACGCCGGCGACGAAGGGGACACGGACCGATGAGGATCACACGTGATGAGAGGGATGCCGACCGGTGAAGACCACACGTGACGAGGGGAACGCGGACCGGTGAAGATCACACGTATCGAGACCTTCCTCGTCCCGCCGCGCTGGCTGTTCTGCCGGATCGAGACCGACGAGGGCGTCGTCGGCTGGGGCGAACCCGTGGTCGAGGGCCGGGCCGAGGTGGTCCGCGCTGCCGTCGACGTCCTCGCCGAATACCTGATCGGCCAGGACCCGCTGCGCATCCAGGACCACTGGCAGGTGCTCAGCAAGGGCGGCTTCTACCGGGGAGGCCCGGTCCTCTCCAGCGCCGTCGCCGGAATCGACCAGGCCCTGTGGGACATCGCCGGAAAGACGTACGGCGCCCCCGTGCACGCCCTGCTCGGCGGCCCCGTGCGCGACCGGGTCCGCGTCTACGCCTGGGTGGGCGGCGACGAACCCGCCCAGCTCGCCGAGGAGATCACCGCCCAGGTCGAGGCCGGCTTCACCGCCGTCAAGATGAACGCGGCGGGCCGCACCTCACCGCTGCCCGCCCCCGCCGACACCGCCGCCGTCGTCGAACGGGTCGCCGTCGCCCGCGAGGTGCTCGGCCCCGGCCGCGACGTCGCCATCGACATGCACGGCCGGTTCGGACCGGCCGGGGCCCGCCGGGTGCTGCACGCCATCGAGCCGCTGCATCCGCTGTTCGTCGAGGAACCGCTCCTCCCCGAGCAGGGGCATCTGCTGCCCGCGCTCGTCGGCGCCACCTGCGTCCCCATCGCCACGGGCGAACGGCTCTACGGGCGGGCCGATTTCCTGCCCGCGCTGACGGCCGGGATCGCGGTCGCCCAGCCGGACCCCTCGCACGCCGGGGGCATCTCCGAGGTGCACCGCATCGGCTCGCTCGCCGAGACCTTCGGGGTGCAGCTCGCCCCGCACTGCCCGCTCGGCCCGATCGCCCTCGCGGCCAGTCTCCAGATCGCCTTCGCCACCCCGAACTTCCTCATCCAGGAACAGAGCAGGGGCATCCACTACAACAAGGACGCCGACCTGCTCAGCTACGTCGTGGACACCGAACCGTTCCGCTTCGAGGCGGGCCACGCCCGGCGGACCGATCGGCCGGGGCTCGGCGTCACCGTCGACGAGGCCGCCGTACGCGCGGCCGACCGTGCCGGGCACGCCTGGCGCAACCCGGTCTGGCGCCACGACGACGGCGCCTTCGCCGAGTGGTGAGCGCCGTGGCGACCACAGCGCCCGGCCGGCCGACCGGCCGGCAGAAGAGGAAGGAAACCCGCACGTGGAGCTGCTGACCGCGCTGCGCACCCACCGGATCGTCGCCATCGTGCGCGGCGCCGACGCGGACGCCGCACTCAGGACCGTACTCACCCTGGCCGAGGAGGGACTCGCGCTCATCGAGGTCTCCCTCAGCGGCACGGACGCACTCGATGTCATCCGCCGGGCCCGCGCCGCCCTCGGCCCCGCCGCACCGCTCGGCGCGGGCACCGTCCTGACCGCCGAGGACGCGGCCGCGGTCCGCGAGGCGGGAGCGGACTTCGTCGTCACGCCGGCCGTCTGCGAGGGCGTCACCGAGGCGAAGCGTCTCGGGCTGCCCGTGCTGGCCGGAGTGATGACCCCGAGCGACATCGTCGCAGCGCAGCGGCTCGGCGCCGACGCGTACAAGCTCTTCCCCGCCGCACAGGCCGGCGGCCCCGGCTATCTCGAGGCGCTGCGCGGGCCGTTCCCCGACGCGCCGTTCGTCCCGGTCGGGGGAGTGGACGACGAAGCGGCCCGCGCCTATCTCGCCCGGGGCGCGACCGCCGTGGGCGTCGGCTCCCCGCTGATCGGCGACGCCGCCGACGGCGGCAGCGCCGACGCGCTGCGCGAGCGCACCCGCGCCTTCCTCGACGCCGTACGCCTGCCCGCGGCCCAAAGGCAGGGAAGCTCCGCATGACCGCGAGCACGACCCCGACCGAGCGTCCGCAGGTCCGGCCCCCGGTGGTCTGCATCGGGGAGACGATGGTTGCGCTGGTGCCGGAACCGGCCGCGCCGCTGGAGGGCGCGGATCAGCTCGGTGTACGGATCGCGGGCGCCGAATCCAATGTGGCGATGTACCTCGCCGGCCACGGGGTGCCCGCCCGCTGGGTCTCCGCGCTCGGCGACGACCCGTTCGGCCGCCGGATCCGCGGCGAGGTGGCCGCGTCCGGCGTCGACGTCAGCGGGGTGCGCACCGATCCGCACCGCCCGACCGGACTGCTGGTCAAGGACCCCGGCACCGACGGCACTCGGGTCCACTACTACCGCCGCGGCTCCGCGGCCTCGGCCCTGACCCCGGACCTGCTGGACGAGGAGGCGGTGCGAACCGCCGGGCTCATCCACCTCAGCGGCATCACGCCCGCGCTCTCCGAGGGCTGCCGCGACCTGGTGGCCGCTCTGCTGGAGCCCCCGGCCGCCGAACGGACCCGCCCGGTCAGTTTCGACGTCAACCACCGGCCCGCCCTGTGGCCGGACGGCGCGGCGCCCGGTGCACTGCTGGCCCTCGCCCGGCAGGCGGACATCACCTTCGTCGGTCTCGACGAGGCGCAGGCGCTGTGGGGCGAGGAGCTGGCCGACGCGGCCGCCGTACGGGCGCTGCTTCCCCAGCCGCGCGTCCTCGTCGTCAAGGACGGCGGGCGGGCCGCCACCGCCTTCGACGGCGACCGGGTCCACACCGTGCCCGCGCCCGCGGTCGACGTCGTCGAACCGGTCGGCGCCGGTGACGCGTTCGCCGCCGGGTTCCTCGCCGGGCTGCTGCGTGGCGAGGACACCGTACGGGCGCTGCGGCTGGGGCATCTCACCGCGGGCGCCGCGCTGCGGGTCACCGGCGACCACGGGCCGCTGCCGGACCGCGCCCGGATCGCGGAGCTGCTGGACGCGGGTGCGCAGGAGTGGGCCCGGGGCGGGTGACCGGCGGGGTCAGCCCGCGGTGGCCGGCTCCGGACGTTCGGCCGCCGGGCCGGGCACCGGGGCGACGGCCACCGGCCGCTCGCGCAGCGACAGCAGGACGCGCACCACACCGATCCACACCAGGCACGAGCCGAACATGTGCAGCCCGACCAGGATCTCCGGCGTGTCGGTGAAGTACTGCACATACCCCACCAGCCCCTGCGCCATCAGGATCAGGAACAGGTCCCGCGCGCGGTGCAGCGGGCCCACGGGCGCGTCGACGGCCTTCAGGACGAACCAGAGCGCGACGGTCAGCGCCACCACGACCCACGCCAGATCGGCGTGCAGCTGGGCGATCGTCTTCCAGTCGATCGGGATGCGGTGGACGTCGCTGGAGTCACCGGCGTGCCGGCCGGCCCCCGTGACCACCGTGCCGACCGCGACGAGCAGACCCGCCGCGACGACCAGCAGCCAGGTCAGCTGCGCGACCGCCTTGCCGACCAGCGGACGTGGCGCCTCATCGCCCTCGCGGGTCCGCTGCCAGGTGACCAGGGCGACCGTGAGCAGCGCGGTGGAGAGCAGGAAGTGGGCCGCGACGGTGTACGGGTTGAGGCCGACCAGCACGACGATGCCGCCGAGGACGGCGTTGCCCATCACCACCCAGAACTGGATCCAGCCGAGCCGGGTGAGGCTGCGCCGCCACGGTTTGGCGGACCGGGCGGCGATGATCGCCCAGCCGACCGCCGCGCACAGGACGTAGGTGAGCATCCGGTTGCCGAACTCGATGGCGCCGTGGAAGCCCATCTCGCTGGTCGCCGTCAGGCTCTCGTCGGTGCACTTGGGCCAGGTCGGGCAGCCGAGGCCCGAACCGGTCAGCCGCACGGCGCCACCCGTGACGACGATGGCGACGGCCATGACGACGGCCGACATGGCCGCACGGCGGACCGTCCGGGGGGACGGGGTCCAGCGTTCGGCGATGTACTGGAGCGGGTTGCGCAGGGCTTGAGCGACTTCGGCTCGGGTCAGCTTGGGCACGCGCACCATCGTAGGCGGCCGCTTGTGCAAGCTTTCACGAGGGGGACGAGTTGCCTGAAACGTCGACTCAGCGCAGCCGCGGGCTCACTCCCAGCGGAAGAACCTCGCCGCCGCGCCCAGTGCGAGTACCGCCCAGACCGTGAGGATTCCCAGGTCGCCCCAGGGCATCGCGGCGCCGTGCTGCAGGACGTCCCTGAGCCCGTCCGAGAGGGCCGCGATCGGCAGCAGCGCCAGTACCGACTGCACCGCGTCCGGGAACTTGTCCAGCGGCACGATGACCCCGCCGCCGACGAGCAGCAGCAGGAAGACCAGGTTGGCGGCGGCCAGCGTCGCCTCCGCCTTCAGCGTGCCGGCCATCAGCAGTCCGAGCCCGGAGAACGCGGCGGTCCCCAGGATCAGGAGCAGCAGTACGGCGAACGGGTTGCCGTGCGGCGACCAGCCCAGCGCGAAGGCGATCACCGTCAGCAGGACGACCTGGAGGACCTCGGTGACCAGCACGGCGAGGGTCTTGGCGGTCATCAGCGCCCAGCGGGGCAGCGGCGACGCGCCGAGCCGCTTGAGCACCCCGTAGCGCCGCTCGAAACCGGTGGCGATGGCCTGGCCGGTGAAGGCCGTGGACATCACGGCGAGCGCGAGGATGCCGGGGGTCAGGAAGTCGACCGACTCGCCCGAGCCGGTGTCCACGATGTCGACGGCGCTGAACAGCACCAGCAGCAGCGTCGGGATGACCACCGTCAGCAGCAGCTGTTCGCCGTTGCGCAGCAGCATCCGCGTCTCCAGCGCCGTCTGCGCCGCGATCATGCGGGGCAGCGGGGCGGCGCCCGGCCGGGGGGTGTACGTACCGGCGCTCATGCGCGCAGCTCCTTGCCGGTCAGTTCGAGGAAGACGTCCTCCAGGGTGTGGCGCTCGACGGAGATGCCGGAGGGCATCACGCCGTTCTGCGCGCACCAGGAGGTGACGGTGGCCAGCAGCTGCGGGTCGACCTGGCCGGTGATGCGGTACGTGCCGGTGGCGAGCTCGGCCGCCTCAGTACCGTCGGGCAGCGCCTTCAGCAGGGAGTCGAGGTCGAGCCCGGGGCGGCCGGTGAAGCGCAGGGTGTTCTCGGCGCCGCCGCGGCAGAGCGTCTCGGGGCTGCCCTGGGCGATGAGCCGGCCCGCGTCGATGATGGCGACGTCGTCGGCGAGCTCCTCGGCCTCGTCCATGAAGTGGGTGGTGAGGACGACGCTGACGCCGTCGGTGCGCAGTTCCCGTACGAGGTCCCAGGTGGAGCGGCGGGCCTGCGGGTCGAGGCCCGCGGTCGGCTCGTCCAGGAAGACCAGCTCGGGGCGGCCGACGACGGCCATGGCCAGGGCGAGCCGCTGCTGCTGGCCGCCGGAGAGCCTGCGGTAGGCGGTGCGGCCGCAGCCGCCCAGGCCCAGGCGCTCGATCAGGGCGTCCACGTCCAGCGGGTGGGCGTGCAGTTTCGCCATGTGGCGCAGCATCTCGTCGGCGCGGGCGCCGGAGTAGACGCCGCCCGACTGGAGCATCACGCCGATCCGGGGGCGCAGCCGCGCCGCGTCGGCGATGGGGTCGAGGCCCAGGACCCGTACCGTCCCGCCGTCGGGGCGGCGGTAGCCCTCGCAGGTCTCGATCGTGGTGGTCTTCCCGGCACCGTTGGGGCCGAGGACGGCGGTGACCGCACCGGCCGAGACCTCCAGGTCCAGGCCGTCCACTGCGGTCCTGCCGCCGTACCGCTTCACCAGGCCGCGGACCTGGACAGCCGGGCCGGAGGGGGGTGAGGCGGGCTCGCTCTTCATGGGCGGTAAGTCTAGGCAGCCGTCCGCCGCACCCCGGCCCGGGGGCTTGATTAGGTAACCCTAAGTGATCGATTCCACCCTTGATCGTTCCGGACCGTGGTTGTCAGGGCCGAGGGAATTACGCAACAATGGCGTTGTGAAATACGTTGGCGAGGCTCCGCAGGAGGAACTCGCGACCGGTGAGCGCTCGACGCGCAACCGGGTCGCGCGCTCCATCCTGGACCACGGCCCGTCCACCGTCGCCGACCTGGCGAAGCGCCTGGGGCTCACCCAGGCCGCCGTCCGCCGTCATCTCGACGCACTCGTCTCCGACGATGTCGTCGAGGCCCGTGAGCAGCGGGTGTACGGGGCGCGGACCCGTGGCCGTCCGGCCAAGGTGTTCGCCCTGACCGACTGCGGCAGGGACGCCTTCGACCAGTCCTACGACGCGCTCGCCGCGGACGCGCTGCGCTGGATCGCCGAGACCTCGGGCGATGCGGCGGTCATGGCGTTCGCGCGGGCCAGGGTCGCCGACCAGTCGGCGTCCTACCGTGCCGCGATCGAGGCCGCGGAGCCCGAGACCCGTACGGAGGCTCTGGCCAAGGCCTTGTCCGCCGACGGGTACGCTGCTACGGCGCGAAGCGCGCCGGGCCCGCAGCAGGGTGAACAGCTGTGTCAGCACCACTGCCCGGTGGCACACGTCGCCGAGCAGTACCCGCAGCTGTGCGAGGCGGAGACGGAGATCTTCTCCAGCCTCCTGGGGACCCATGTGCAGCGTCTGGCCACCATCGCCCACGGCGACGGGGTGTGTACGACGTACATTCCGCGCAGCGGCCACCCCACCCCACAGACCACCAATTCAGCATCAGCAAGCACGGCCGGGAGGAACCCCGCATGACGCTCCCTACGGAGACTGCCCACCCTGAGCTCGATGGCCTGGGCACGTACGAATTCGGTTGGGCCGACTCCGACGCGGCAGGCGCAGCGGCCAAGCGCGGCCTCTCCGAGGCCGTCGTCCGCGACATCTCGGCGAAGAAGAACGAGCCCGAGTGGATGCTGAAGCTGCGGCTCAAGGGCCTCAAGCTCTTCGGCAAGAAGCCCATGCCCAACTGGGGCTCGGACCTGTCGGGCATCGACTTCGACAACATCAAGTACTTCGTCCGTTCGACGGAGAAGCAGGCGGAGTCCTGGGAGGACCTGCCCGAGGACATCAAGAACACGTACGACAAGCTCGGCATCCCGGAGGCGGAGAAGCAGCGCCTCGTCGCCGGTGTCGCCGCGCAGTACGAGTCCGAGGTCGTCTACCACCAGATCAACGAGGAGCTGGAGGCGCAGGGTGTCATCTTCATGGACACCGACACCGCGCTGAAGGAGCACCCGGAGCTCTTCAAGGAGTACTTCGGCACCGTCATCCCGGTCGGCGACAACAAGTTCGCCTCGCTGAACTCGGCCGTGTGGTCCGGTGGCTCGTTCATCTACGTGCCGAAGGGCGTGCACGTCGAGATCCCGCTCCAGGCCTACTTCCGTATCAACACGGAGAACATGGGCCAGTTCGAGCGGACGCTGATCATCGTCGACGAGGACGCCTACGTCCACTACGTCGAGGGCTGCACCGCGCCGATCTACTCCTCGGACTCCCTGCACTCCGCGGTCGTCGAGATCATCGTGAAGAAGGGCGGCCGCTGCCGCTACACGACGATCCAGAACTGGTCGAACAACGTCTACAACCTGGTCACCAAGCGCGCCGTGGCCTACGAGGGCGCGACCATGGAGTGGGTCGACGGCAACATCGGCTCCAAGGTCACCATGAAGTACCCGGCCGTCTACCTGATGGGCGAGCACGCCAAGGGCGAGACGCTGTCCATCGCCTTCGCGGGCGAGGGCCAGCACCAGGACGCCGGCGCCAAGATGGTCCACATGGCTCCGAACACCTCCTCCAACATCGTCTCCAAGTCGGTGGCGCGAGGCGGCGGCCGTACCTCCTACCGCGGTCTGATCGAGATCGGTGAGGGTGCGCCGGGCTCCAAGTCCAACGTGCTCTGCGACGCGCTGCTGGTCGACACGATCTCGCGCTCGGACACCTACCCGTACGTCGACGTCCGCGAGGACGACGTGTCGATGGGCCACGAGGCGACCGTCTCCAAGGTCTCCGAGGACCAGCTCTTCTACCTGATGAGCCGCGGCATGACCGAGTTCGAGGCGATGGCGATGATCGTGCGCGGCTTCGTCGAGCCGATCGCGAAGGAGCTCCCGATGGAGTACGCCCTCGAGCTCAACCGGCTGATCGAGCTGCAGATGGAGGGTTCGGTCGGCTAGTAACGCCACCGACCGAGTCCCCCTGACATTTGACTGAGAAAGCGAGCACTACGACAGCCATGGCTGAGGCTCAGAACACTCCGGCGGGCTCCACCACCGCCGGCTCGATCGCGGTGGCCGCCGAGTCGACCGTCGCCACGCGCATGAGCGCGCCCCCGTCCTTCGACGTCGCGGACTTCCCGGTCCCGCACGGCCGCGAGGAGGAGTGGCGGTTCACTCCGCTGGAGCGGCTGCGCGGGCTCCACGACGGCACGGCCGTCGCCACCGGCGGCGGCGTGAAGGTCGCCGTCGAGGCACCCGAGGGCGTCACGGTCGAGACCGTCGGCCGCGACGACGCCCGCCTGGGCAAGGCCGGTACGCCGGTGGACCGGGTCGCGGCGCAGGCCTACTCGTCCTTCGAGCAGGCATCCGTCGTCACGGTCGCCAAGGAGGCCGTGCTCACCGAGCCGATCCGGATCGCCGTGCACGGCGAGGGCGGTGTGGCCTACGGCCACCAGGTCATCGAGCTGGGCGCCTTCGCCGAGGCCGTCGTCGTCATCGACCACACCGGTGACACGGTGCTCGCCGCCAACGTCGACTACGTCCTGGGCGACGGTGCCAAGCTGACCGTCGTCTCCGTCCAGGACTGGGACGAGCAGGCCGTCCACGTCGGCCAGCACAACGCGCTGATCGGCCGGGACGCCTCCTTCAAGTCCATCGTCGTCACCTTCGGCGGCGACCTCGTCCGGCTCCACCCGCGGATCGCCTACGCGGGCACCGGCGGCGAGGCCGAGCTCTTCGGCCTGTACTTCACCGACAAGGGCCAGCACCAGGAGCACCGCCTCCTGGTCGACCACAACGCCCCGCACTGCAAGTCCAACGTGGCGTACAAGGGCGCGCTGCAGGGCGAGGGCGCGCACGCCGTCTGGATCGGCGACGTCCTCATCCAGGCCAGTGCCGAGGGCACCGACACCTACGAGATGAACCGCAACCTGGTTCTGACCGACGGTGCACGGGTCGACTCGGTGCCGAACCTGGAGATCGAGACCGGCGAGATCGTCGGCGCCGGCCACGCCTCGGCGACCGGCCGCTTCGACGACGAGCAGCTGTTCTACCTCCAGTCGCGCGGCATCCCGGCCGAGGAGGCCCGCCGCCTGGTCGTGCGCGGCTTCTTCGCCGAGCTGGTCCAGCAGATCGGTCTGCCGGACGTCGAAGCCCGTCTCCTCGACAAGATCGAGACCGAGCTGAAGGCGTCGGTCTGATGGCCTTCGTCAAAGCCTGTGCGCTGAGCGAGCTGGAGGACGACACCCCCAAGCGGGTGGAGCTCGACGGCACGCCGGTGTCCGTCGTCCGCACCGAGGGCGAGGTGTTCGCGATCAACGACATCTGCTCGCACGCGAACGTCTCCCTGTCCGAGGGCGAGGTCGAGGACTGCATGATCGAGTGCTGGCTGCACGGATCGAGCTTCGACCTGCGCACCGGCAAGCCGTCCGGCCTTCCCGCGACGCGCCCCGTCCCCGTATACCCCGTCAAGATCGAAGGGGACGATGTGCTCGTCTCCGTCACCCAGGAGTCCTGAGTCACCCATGGCAACGCTTGAAATCCGCGACCTGCACGTCACCGTCGAGGCCGACAACGCCACGAAGGAGATCCTCAAGGGCGTCGACCTGACCGTGAAGCAGGGCGAGACCCACGCCATCATGGGCCCCAACGGGTCCGGCAAGTCCACCCTCGCCTACTCGCTGGCGGGTCACCCCAAGTACACGATCACCAGCGGCACCGTGACGCTGGACGGCGAGGACGTCCTGGAGATGTCCGTCGACGAGCGCGCCCGTGCCGGCCTGTTCCTCGCCATGCAGTACCCCGTCGAGATCCCCGGTGTCTCGGTCTCCAACTTCCTGCGCACCTCCGCCACCGCGATCCGCGGCGAGGCGCCCAAGCTGCGTACCTGGGTGAAGGAGGTCAAGGAGACGATGGCCGGCCTCCAGATGGACCCGTCCTTCGCCGAGCGCAACGTCAACGAGGGCTTCTCCGGCGGCGAGAAGAAGCGCCACGAGATCCTTCAGCTCGAGCTCCTCAAGCCGAAGGTCGCGATCCTCGACGAGACCGACTCCGGCCTCGACGTCGATGCCCTGCGCATCGTCTCCGAGGGCGTCAACCGGGTCCGCGAGACCGGTGAGGTCGGCACCCTGCTGATCACGCACTACACCCGGATCCTCCGGTACATCAAGCCCGACTTCGTCCACGTGTTCGCCAACGGCCGGATCGCCGAGTCCGGTGGCGCCGAGCTCGCCGACAAGCTGGAGAACGAGGGCTACGAGGCATATGTGAAGGGTGGCGCTTCCGCGTGACACAGCTGCCGGGCCTCCTCGACACCGAGGCGATCCGCAAGGACTTCCCCCTGCTGGATCGTACGGTCCACGACGGGAAGAAGATCGTTTATCTGGACAGCGCTGCGACCTCGCAGAAGCCGCGCCAGGTGCTCGATGCCCTCAACGAGTACTACGAGCGGCACAACGCCAATGTGCACCGCGGCGTGTACACGATCGCGGAGGAGGCCACGGCGCTGTACGAGGGCGCCCGTGACAAGGTCGCCGCGTTCATCAACGCGCCCAGCCGCAACGAGGTGATCTTCACCAAGAACGCCTCGGAGTCGCTCAACCTCGTGGCCAACATGCTCGGCTGGGCCGATGAGCCCTACCGGGTCGACCACGAGACCGAGATCGTCACCACGGAGATGGAGCACCACTCCAACATCGTGCCGTGGCAGCTGCTCTCGCAGCGCACCGGCGCGAAGCTGAAGTGGTTCGGCATCACGGACGACGGCCGGCTCGACCTGTCCGACATCAACGAGATCATCACCGAGAAGACGAAGATCGTCTCCTTCACGCTGGTCTCGAACATCATGGGCACGATCAACCCGGTCGAGCAGATCGTCCGGCGCGCCCAGGAAGTCGGCGCGCTGGTCTGCATCGACGCCTCGCAGGCCGCCCCGCACATGGTGCTCGACGTGCAGGCGCTGCAGGCCGACTTCGTGGCCTTCACCGGCCACAAGATGGTCGGACCGACCGGCATCGGCGTGCTCTGGGGACGGCAGGAGCTCCTGGAAGACCTGCCGCCGTTCCTCGGTGGCGGCGAGATGATCGAGACCGTGTCGATGCACTCGTCGACGTACGCCCCCGCGCCGCACAAGTTCGAGGCCGGTACGCCCCCGATCGCCCAGGCCGTCGGCCTCGGCGCGGCCGTGGACTACCTCTCGGCGATCGGCATGGAGAACATCCACCGCCATGAGCAGGCCATCACCGCGTACGCGGTGAAGCGTCTGCTGGAGGTCCCGGACCTGAAGATCATCGGTCCGGCCACCGCGGAGGACCGTGGCGCCACGATCTCCTTCACGCTCGGCGACATCCACCCGCACGATGTGGGCCAGGTGCTCGACGAGCTGGGCATCGCGGTCCGGGTCGGACACCACTGCGCACGGCCGGTCTGCCTGCGGTACGGAATTCCTGCGACGACGCGAGCGTCGTTCTATCTGTACTCCACGCCCGCCGAGGTCGACGCCCTGGTGGACGGTCTGGAACACGTCCGGAACTTTTTCGGTTAGACAGCGGCTGAGGACTGACTCGTGAAGCTTGATTCCATGTACCAGGAAGTGATCCTGGACCACTACAAGCACCCCCACGGGCGCGGCCTGCGGGACGGCGACGCCGAGGTGCATCACGTCAATCCGACGTGCGGTGACGAGATCACGTTGCGGGTGCGGTACGACGGCGAGACCATCGCCGACGTGAGTTACGAGGGTCAGGGCTGCTCCATCAGCCAGGCCAGCGCCTCCGTGCTGAACGAGCTGCTGGTCGGCAAGGAACTGGGCGAGGCGCAGAAGATCCAGGCCGCGTTCCTGGAACTGATGCAGTCCAAGGGTCAGCTGGAGCCGGACGACGCGATGGAGGAGGTACTGGAGGACGCGGTCGCGTTCGCCGGTGTCTCCAAGTACCCGGCCCGGGTCAAGTGCGCGCTGCTCAGCTGGATGGCGTGGAAGGACGCGACGGCGAAGGCGCTGTCCGAAGGGAAGACGGCATGAGCGAGAACGAGACTCTTACCACCAAGCCGGCCTCCGAGGAGGAGGTCCGCGAGGCGCTGTACGACGTGGTCGACCCCGAGCTGGGCATCGACGTCGTCAATCTGGGCCTCATCTACGGCATCCACATCGATGACGCCAACATCGCCACCCTCGACATGACCCTGACGTCCGCGGCCTGTCCGCTGACCGATGTCATCGAGGACCAGGCGAAGTCCGCCACCGACGGCATCGTCAACGAGCTCCGGATCAACTGGGTCTGGATGCCGCCGTGGGGCCCGGACAAGATCACGGACGACGGCCGCGAGCAGCTGCGCGCGCTGGGCTTCAACGTCTGAGCACCCCCGTACGAGTGTGAACGGCCCCCGGCGCGAGTCGGGGGCCGTTCGGCTTTGTTCGTCCGGCGTACGCGTGGCGTGTGCCGTCCGTTGGCACGGGAGCCGGAACCTACTCCTCGACACCACGCCGACGAGAGGTACGCCGTGCCGCATCACCTTGTCCTCCGCCACCGCCGGACCGTCGCCGCCGCGGGAGGCGCCCTGGCGCTGGCCGCCCTGGGTCTCGGCGCCCCCGCGCACGCCGCGAGCTACGGAACGCCGACGATCACCCTGTCGGCCGGCTATCTCTCCGGCGCCGTCGGCGCCACCGCCGACCCCGTCGTGACGGTCACCGTCGCGCAGAGCGGCGCCGACGTCACCGCGCTCGGTGTGGCCGCGTCCGCCAGCTCCAAGACGTCCGTCGCCGCCACCGGGGACGTCACCGTGACCGGCACCGGCGCCACCCGGCAGCTCCGCGTCGCCGCCCACGCCCGCGGCTACACCGACCTCACCATCAAGGTCACCGGCCTCGGCGGCAAGACCGCCACCAGGACGCTGCACTTCGCGGCCTCCGCCGCCGTGCAGAACGCCTCCGACACCCGCTACCTCACCGGGTCCTCCGACTCCTCGGCCGCCGTCGACGCCGGGGACGGCTACGTGGTGGTCGCCGACGACGAGTCCAACACCCTGCGCCTCTACGACCGTTCGGTCTCCGGCGCCCCCGTGCGGACCTGGGACGTCGCCTCGAAGCTGGGCGTCGACAAGGAGATCGACATCGAGGGCGCGGCCCGGGTCGGGAACACCGTCTACTGGACGGGTTCACTGGGCAACAACAAGGACGGCGAGTACAAGTCCGACCGCAACACCGTCTTCACGACGACGGTGAGCGGCTCCGGCGCGTCCACCCAGCTGACCGTCGGCGGCTCCTACAAGAAGCTCCGGGACGACCTCGTCGCCTGGGACAAGAACAACGGCAACCGCTACGGCTTCGCCGCGGGAACCGCCGACGGTGAAGCGCCCAAGCAGATCGACGGGTTCAACATCGAGGGCCTGGAGTTCGCCCCCGGCTCGACCACCACCGCCTACCTCGGCTTCCGCGCCCCGCTCGTCCCGCCGAAGTCGGGCGGCAAAGCGCTGATCGTGCCCGTCACCAACTTCGACAAGGTGGCCGGCTCCGGAGCGAAGGCGGTCATCGGCACCCCCATCGAGCTGGACCTCGGCGGCCTCAGCATCCGCGACATCCGCAAGAACTCCGCCGACCAGTACCTGATCGTGGCCGGTTCCTGGGCCGCCGACGACAACTCCGACCCGTACGCCCTCTACTCCTGGGACGGCGTCGCCGCCCACGCGCCGGTGAAGCGGCTCGACCTGCCGACCGCCGACCCGGGCGGCTGGGAGGCCATCGTCGACGTGCCGGACCTGACGGTGCCCGGCGCGCGGGCGCAGCTGATCACCGACGCCGGATCGGCGGACCTCTACGGCGACGGCACGGAGGCCAAGGACCTCGACCACGACGAGTGGAAGAAGTCCCGCGCGACCTGGTTCACCGTCAACGGCTGAGCCGGTCCGGCGGCTCTGGCCGGTCCGGAGGCTTTGGGCCGGTCCGTACGCGACCGGCCGTGCCCGCCGGACGGACCGGCGGGCACGGTCGTTGCCTCGGGCGTGCCCTACGCCGTGTACTGCGGGGGCACCGCGGCGGCCTCGGCGAGGACCGGGCCCAGGTTCTCGGTGCGGATCCGGCGGTCGACGTACAGCAGTCCGGTCACCAGCGGCGGGAACGTGGCCACGATCAGCTGGCTGACCAACTGGCCGAGCAGCAGGGCCAGTATGTAACCGCTCATGGCGACGACGACCGAGGCGGGATTGGGGTCGTCCCCCAGATTCATGGAGCCGAGCATGCCGGAGAACATGCCGAGCAGCGAGAACGGCAGCTGGATCAGATAGCTGGTGACACCCGCGATGGCGCCTGCCAGCAGGGTGATCCCGAAGATCCGCCACCAGTCCCCGCGCACCAGCCGGGAGGACCGGCGCAGCGCGGCGATGGGTCCCTGGTTCTCGAAGACGACGGCCGAGGGCGCCAGGCTGAACTTCACCCAGAGCCACGTCACCAGCGGCCCCGTCGCCAGGACGCCGATCAGGCCGATCAGGATCATGACGAGCGGGCTGCTGTCGCCGTCCATGCTGACCATGCCGATGACGAAGGCGATGAACGCCGCCCAGGCGAGCAGCAGCGGGACCATGGCGATCAGCCAGGTCAGCAGGACCGTTCCGGTCACGGCGGGCATCCGTGCCCAGGCGCGTCGCCAGACGGCGGAGAAGGTGGTCGGCCGGCCCAGGACCGCCTCCTGGAGGATCGCGGGTACGGCCGCGTACATCAGTGCCGTGGAGACCGCGAGCGCGAGCAGGCCCACCAGCGCGACCGAGCCGAAGGCGACGGCGGCCGGCACCCAGTCCTCCGAGCGCGGGTTCTCCTCGGAGCCGAGCTCCAGGATCCGGTCCAGATGGTCCGCCACGGCGGAGTAGGCGATCGCGAGCGAGGCCGCGACCACCGCAAGCGCACCGCCGTACACGGCCGCGCCGATGCCGAACAGCTGCTTGCCGTAGCGGCCCACGGTGGAGAACGCGCCACCGAGTATGTCCCCGAGCCTCAACGGCCCCAGGGGTATCACCCCGGGCTTCGGCGGCATCCAGCCCCCGCCCCAGCCGCCCCAACCGGGCTGCCCCGGAGGTCCCCCGTACGGCGCGCCCCCATAGGGACCGCCGCCCCACCCTGCGTCCTGCGCCACTGCTGCTCCGTCGGTCAGTCGATCATGAACTGGCATGTGCTGGACGGACCACGGTAGCGCCCCGCCGCCGCCCCGGTCCCGGGCGGTGCGCACCCGGCGTTGCGTACACTCGTACACATGGGATATGGACTGCTTGCCGCGGCCATCGCGGCAGAGGTGGCCGGGACGACGGCCATGAAGTACAGCGAGGGATTCACCCGGCTGTGGCCCTCGCTGATCACCGTCGCCGGCTATCTGCTGGCCTTCTCGCTGCTCGCCCAGACACTCAAGACGATGTCGATGGGGACGGCGTACGCGATATGGGCCGGGATCGGCACGGCCGCCATCGCCGTCATCGGCATGCTCTTCATGGGAGAGTCCGGCAGTCTGGTCAAGGCGGCGGGCATCGCCCTGATCATCGCCGGTGTGGTGGTCCTCAACCTGGGCGGGGCGCACTGATGGCACGGCGGTACGACCCCGAGCGGCGCGACCGGATCATCGACGCGGCGATCCGGGTGGCCGGCGCCAAGGGGATCGCCGGGCTCAGCCACCGCTCCGTCGCCGCCGAGGCCGATGTGCCGCTCGGCTCGACCACGTACCACTTCGCCTCGCTGGACGAACTGCTGATCGCCGCACTGCGCCGGTCGAACGAGAACTTCGCCACGCTCATGCGGCAGAGCCCGGCCCTCGCCGACCCGGCCGCCGACCTCGCCACCGAACTCGCCCGGCTGCTGGGGGAGTTCTTCGGCGGCGGCCGCGGCAAGGCGGAGCTGGAGTACGAGCTCTACCTCGCCGCCCTGCGCAGGCCCGCGCTGCGCCCGGTCGCGGCCGAGTGGACCGACGCCACGGCCGCGCTCCTGGCGCCGCGCACCGACCCGGCCACCGCGCGGGCCCTCGTCGCGCTGATGGACGGGATCTGTCTGCAGGTGCTGCTCACCGGCGGCGTCTACGACGAGGCGTACGCGCGGGAGATGCTGGGCCGGATCAGCGGCTGACCGCGTGGACCGGGGCCCTGCCGGGCGGGATCCAACGGCCGGAGCCGTCGCCCGGACCCCTCCCGGCCGCGTCCCGGACCGCTGACGGGGTGGCGTGGCGGGTGAGGCCGGGGGCTGTACGCGTACGAGGGGTTCGCGACGCCCGGACGCTGAGACCGGTTCGCCGGGGCGGGCCCCGGCCGGTTAGGTTCTGGTCATGACCGACACGACTTCCCCCCGTACCACCGGCGCCGTCGCCGCCGGCCTCGCCACCATCGCCGGCGACGGATCCGTTCTCGACACCTGGTTCCCCGCGCCCGAGCTCACCGCCGAGCCCGGACCGGCCGGAACCGAGCGGCTCACTCCCGACCGTGCCGTCAACCTGCTCGGCGAGGGCGCCGCCAAGGCCATCGGCGTGGACGCCCGCCGCGGGGTCGAGGTCGTCGCCGTCCGCACGGTCATCGCCTCGCTGGACGACAAGCCGCTCGACGCGCACGACGCGTACCTGCGCCTGCACCTGCTCTCGCACCGTCTGGTCCAGCCGCACGGGCAGAACCTCGACGGCGTCTTCGGCCTGCTCACCAACGTGGCCTGGACCTCGCTCGGCCCGGTCGCCGTCGACGACCTGGAGAAGGTCCGGCTGAACGCCCGCGCGGAGGGCCTGCACCTCCAGGTCACCTCGGTCGACAAGTTCCCGCGCATGACGGACTACGTCGCGCCGAAGGGCGTCCGGATCGCCGACGCCGACCGGGTGCGGCTCGGTGCGCACCTCGCCCCGGGCACCACCGTCATGCACGAGGGCTTCGTCAACTTCAACGCCGGCACCCTCGGCACGTCGATGGTCGAGGGCCGGATCTCCGCGGGCGTCGTCGTCGGCAACGGCTCCGACATCGGCGGCGGCGCCTCCACGATGGGCACGCTCTCCGGCGGCGGCAAGGAGCGCATCGTGATCGGCGAGCGCTGCCTGGTCGGCGCGGAGGCCGGGGTCGGGATCGCGCTCGGCGACGAGTGCGTCGTCGAGGCCGGTCTGTACGTCACCGCCGGTACCCGGGTCACCCTGCCGGACGGTCAGATCGTCAAGGCGCGCGAGCTCTCCGGCGCCTCGAACATCCTCTTCCGCCGCAACTCGGTGACCGGCGCCGTCGAGGCCCGCCCGAACAACGCGGTCTGGGACGGTCTCAACGACGTCCTGCACAGCAACGGCTAACCCGCGGCGAGCAGTTCCTGGTACGCCCTCCGCAGCCCGTCGGACGCCTCGCGCCCGGCGGGCTGCAGCGGTTCCCGGACCGGGCCCGCGCCCAGCAGCGCCTTCGCGGTCACCGTGCCGGGCAGCCCGGACGCCATCATCAGCTCCGTGAGCGGGGCCAGCAGAGCGTTCAGCCGCGCCGCCCCGGCGGTGTCCCCGGCGTCGAAGGCGTCCAGTACGGCGCGCAGCCGGCCGGGCACCACATTGGCCACCGTGCTGACGTAGCCCGCCCCGCCCACCGCGTACAGCGGCAGATTCAGCTCCTCGCACCCCGAGTAGTAGGCGAGCGAGGTGGCGGCGATCACCTTCGTCGCACCCAGCAGGTCGTACGAACAGTCCTTCACCGCCACGATGCGCGGGTGCTCCGCCAGCCGCAGCATCGTCTCCGGCTCGATGCGGGTGCCGGTGCGGCCGGGGATGTCGTACAGCATCAGCGGAAGGCCGGCCGCGTCGGCGACCCGCAGGAAGTGCGCCTCGACGGCGGCCTGCGGCGGCCTGCTGTAGTACGGGGTCACGACCAGCAGGCCGTCGGCGCCCGCCTGTTCCGCCTGCCGGGCCAGTTCCACGGTGTGCCGGGTGTCCGCGACCCCGACGCCCGCGATCACCGCCACGTCCGCGCCGACCGTCTCGCGCACCGCGCGCAGCAGCGCCGCCTTCTCGGCGTCGGAGGTGGTCGGCGACTCCCCGGTGGTGCCGCTGAGCACCAGACCGTCGCAGCCCCCGGCGACCAGCGCGGCGGCGTGCTCGGCGGCGGCGTCCGGGTCGAGGTCTCCGGCGGCGGTGAACGGCGTGACCATGGCACAGAGGGCGCGGCCGAAGGGGTGCGGGCGGGAGGGTGCGGGCGATGTCATGTCCGAAGTGTCGGCCCGCCGGACCGTGAAGGTCCACTTAGTTCTTCTCGGGGGGAAGGTGAAGCAGCGCTCAACTATCGGAGGGGTGGCGAGCCCGGGGCCCCCGGCGGCCGCCGCGGACCGGTCAGAGAGCGAGCTTGAAACCCTCGTGGCTCGCGGTGAAGCCCAGCGAGGTGTAGAAGCGGTGCGCGTCCACCCGGCGCTTGCCACTGGTCAGCTGCACCAGCGCACACCCCCGCCGCCTCGCCCGCTCGACGGTCCGCTCCATCAGCTCCCGCCCGAGCCCGCCGCCGCGCAGATCGGGCCGGATCCGCACGGCCTCGATCAGGGCCCGCTCGGCACCATGCCTGCCGAGCCCGGGGATGTACGTCGCCTGAAGGCACCCCACCACCGTGTCGCCGTCCACCAGCACCAGGATCTCGTTGCGCGGATCCTCCGTGATCTCGGCGAACGCCTTCTCGTAGGCCGCGTCGACGACGACCGAGGCGGGGTCGACGGCCTTCTCCTCGTCGGCGAGGAGAGCGAGCACGGCGGGCAGGTCCTGGCGGGTGGCGGTTCGCAGCATCACGCCCGGATTCTGGCACGGGGCCCGGCGCGCGTCAGTACCCGGCCAGGACTCCGGCCGCATGGCTGACCGGCACGGTATGGGTGACCCACGCATCGCCCGCGAGCAGATGCAGCAGGAACGACGTCGGCTCCGGCAGATAGCCGGGCACGTTGTCGCGCAGCGCCAGGCCGCTCTGCCGAAAGGTGCTGGGCGCCACGGCCAGCACGCTGCCCGCGAAGGCGGCGGTGACCGGACGGTGGAGATGGCCGGCCAGGACCCGGACGACGTTCGGGTGGGCCGCGACCACCTCGGCCAGCGCATCGCCGTCCGCCAGCCGCATCCCGTCCAGGAAAGGGATCCCGACCGGCACCGGCGGATGATGCAGACACACGAGGGCCGGGACTCCGGGCCTGCGGGAGAGCGCGCCGTCCAGCCACTCCAGCTGCTCCGCCCCCAGCTGCCCTCCGGGGGAGCCGGGCACCGCCGAGTCCAGGACGGTCACCGTGAGCGCCGGGCGGTCCACGGCGTAGTACACCTCCTTGCCCCCGGCCCCGCACCCGCCCACGAACGCCGTGCCGCCGAACGCGTCCAGCAGCGCCGCCGAGTCGTCGTGATTGCCCGCCACCAGATAAAGCGGCAACGGAAACCTCCCGATCACCTCACGCAGCAGGGCGTACTCCGCGGGCGTGCCCCGGTCGGCGAGATCGCCGGTGATCACCACACAGTCGGGCAGCGGGTCGAGTGCGAGCACCCGGCGCAGCGCCCGGTCGAGACCGGCCGCCGGTTCGGCGGCCAGGGCGCCGGTGGTGAGGTGGGGATCGCTGAGATGTGCCACGGAGAACGTCATCCCGCCAGCCTGCCCGCAAACGGCCGCCCGCAACATCCAAGTCGGCGGCCCGCACCACCGGCTTCGGCGGGGCGGGCCGCACGGGTGCTCAGCGGCGGGCCATGTACAGGTTGAACGCCTTGTGCAGCACCTTGTTGACCGGGTAGTCCCACTCGCCGATGTACTCGGCGGCCCGCCCCCCGGTGCCCGCCTTGAACCGCAGCAGGCCCAGCAGGTGGTTGCCCTCGTCGAGGGTGTCGGTGATGCCGCGCAGGTCGTACACGGCGGCGCCCCGCTCGTACGCGTCGCTCATCATCCGCCACTGGATCGCGTTGTTGGGCTGCACCTCGCGCCTGCGGCTGGTGGAAGCGCCGTACGAGTACCAGACATGGGTGCCGACACTCAGCATCGTCGCCGCGGAGAGCACCTCCCCGTCGTGGTGGGCGAGATAGAGCCGCATCCGGTCCGGGTCCTCGGCCCGCAGCGCGGTCCACATCCGCTCGAAGTACGCGAGCGGCCGGGGGATGAAGCGATCCCGCTCGGCGGTCTCGCGGTACAGCTCGTAGAAGACCGGAAGGTCGTCGAGGCCGCCCTCGACCACCTTCACGCCCGCCTTCTCCGCCTTCTTGATGTTGCGCCGCCACTGCTGGTTCAGCCCGCCCCGGATCTCCTCCAGCGACCGTCCGGCGAACGGCACCTGGAACACGTACCGGGGCTGCCCGGCACTGAACCCGTCCGCGTCCCCGTCCGCGCCCGGCCGCCAGCCCAGGCGTCGCAGCTGCGCCACGACCTCGGCGGCCCCCGGCTCGCTCACGTCCGGCTCGACGTCGCGCAGCCGGCCCGCGGCCGGATCGGCGATGGCCTCCTTGACCGTCTGCGCCTCCCAGCGGCGCGCGATCACGGGCGGGCCCATCCGCACCGCGAACGCCCCCTGCCCCTTGGCATGGGCCACCAGCGGATCGAGCCACCGTCCCAGATCCCCCTCGTGCCAGGGGATGACCGGGCCCTCCGGCAGATAGGCGAGATACCGCTTCACCCGGGGGATCGGCCGGTACAGCACCAGCCCGGCGCCGACGAGCTCCCCGCCCTCGAACCAGCCGATGCTCTCCGCACGCCAGTCGGGCTTCACCTCACCCCACGAGGGGACCTGCATATGGCTCGCGGAGCCCCGGCCGGCGACGAACGCCAGGTGCTGTTCCGGGGTGATGGGCTGGACCCGCAGCGACATGCGGTACTCCGTTCCTCGTCCGGTGCATCAGGCTAACGAGGACCGGGCCGGCCGAGGGCGACCTTGAGCGCGTCGCACCAACGGAGTGGCCGGAACGGACGCATCGCAGGGGTGCGCCGGGCGGGCTGCCGTCATCTTTCCGTGCGCCGGGCGGCAGGGGGCGAAATGCGTCTACGCTTGGGCCGCCTGACCCCGTACACGCCCGGTGCAGTGATTCCGGCGACCTGTACGCCCCGCACGTTTCGAGGAGAACCCCCTGATGTCCGCAGAGCGCCCCACCCTGCCGCCGGTACGGCTGCACACCGAGGCGGAGCTGGCACGGGACGCGCTCGCCGCGCCGCTGCTCGCCCGCGCCGTACGGCTCGCCCGCTGGGCCGGGCCGGACACGCGGGTCGGCGCGGGCGGCGAGCTCGTCGACGCGCAGTTGCCCGCGGCGGCCGAGCACCTCGGCCTGGCCGCGGACGAGGACGGTGCGGCGGAAGCAAGCGAGGCCTGGCGCCTCGCGGTCGACACCGGGCTCGTCGAGGTCGAGGACCCGTCCCCGGAGCAGACGGAGGGCGGCTTCGGAGCGGACGGTTCGGACGACGGCGGCTCGGATCTGGACGGTTTCGGCGAGGACACCGAGGGAACCGTCACCGTGGGCGAGAACCTCGCGCTGCTGACCGGCGGTTCGCCGCAGGACGTCCTGGCGATCTGGCTCGACGGACTCGAGGCCGCCCACGCCGATGCCACCGCCCCCGTCTTCGACGACTTCGCCGACCTCGTCGGCGAGGACGGTTCGATCGACTTCGACGCCCTGGACTGGGACCCGGAGACCGAGGCGGAATTCCTCGACGGAGTGCTCGGCAACCTCTACCTGCTCACCGTCGGCGACGGGGCGGACGGCGCCCCCGTGCCGCTGCCCGCGCTCGCCGCCTCGATGATCGTGCCCGACGACATGGGCGAGCCCACCGACGACATCCTGGAGCAGGTGTCGGACGCGATGATGCGCCTGGACGACCAGTTCCGGGTCCTCGAACCCATCGGCATCGTCGAGTACCGGCCGGTGGACGAGGCGTTGCTGGTCGAGGAGGGCGAAGAGGGCGACGAGGGCGCGGCGGCCGCCGACGACGAGGACGTCACCCGGTACGGAATGGTGAAGCTGACCCCCCTCGGCCTCTACGGCATCCGGGCCCGGATGCTGGAGGCCGGCGTGGACGCCCCGGCGATCGGCGACCTGGCGGACAAGGGCGCCGACGTCCTCCTCGGCGGCATCGCGTACTACCCCGAGGAGGCGGCCCGCGGCGAGATCGAGCTGTGGCTCGCCCGGCACGGCGCCGACGGGGCCGCCGCCGCACTCCTGGACGCGGCACGCGGCGAGGACCCGCAGGCACCGCTGCGCCGGCTGCACTGCCAGCAGGCGCTCGCCCTGGTCGGCGCGGAGGCCGAAACCGCCGTACGCGCGGTCCTGGGCGATGCGGAGCTCGGCGGACTCGCACGGGTCTGGCTCGCCGAGCGGGGCGCCGCCGACGTGCCCGCACCCTCGGAGACGATGATCTTCTGGCTCGCCATCGACACGATCGCGGCCCAACTGGAGGCGGACGGCGACCTGGACGAGCTCCAGGGCCTGGTCGAGGGACTGTCCGGCCAGCACAGCGGCTTCTTCGACGAGGCATGGCGGGTGGACCACCCGGCGACGGCGGACGTCCTGGAGGCCATGGGACGGCTGCACAGCGACAAGAAGCAGGCGAAGGACGCCCGCAAGGCCGCGTTCAAGGCCCGCTCGCGCGGCGGTTCGGCCAGCTGAGACGGGTCACCGGCGGGCGGCCGGACCAGCGGGACGGCGGCGGGCGGCCGGAAGACGCGGCCGCCCGCCGACGGGGATGTTCACGGAAGGGGTTCCCCCGAAGTCGTCCCCAGTTCAACTGATGTTGGTGCAGGGGCGGGACGGTGATCGGGCCAACAACAACCCGCCCCAGCTGCACCAGGAGTACGTGATGGCCTTCACGCGCAGGGAATTCACCAGACAGTCCGCCCTCACCGGTGCCGGCATCGCCCTCACCGGAACCGTCGCCGCGCTGGCCACCGCACCCGGCGCCCTCGCCGCCGAGGACTCGAAGCACGGCCACGACGACCATGGCCACGGACACGACGGACACGGACACGGGCACAGCCACGAGCCCGGCTACGGGCCGCTGGTCCCCGACCCGAAGGGCATACTCGCGCTGCCCGCCGGATTCTCGTACAAGGTCATCACCCACAGCGGTGTCACCAAGCTGGAGACCGGCGAGTACACGCCGTCCAACCACGACGGCACGGCCGCCTTCGAGGGCGCGCGCGGCGTGACGCTGCTGGTGAACAACCACGAGCTGAGCGGCACCCGCGCCGGCTGGGAGCACCCGGTCCCGCTCACCGACGGCCTCGTCTACGACCCGGTCGCGGCCGGCGGCTGCACCGTCGTGGAGACCCGCCGCGACGGCCGCACCGCCGAATGGGTCGGCATCGCCGGCACCTCCACCAACTGCGCCGGCGGCGCCACCCCGTGGGACACCTGGCTCACCTGCGAGGAGACCGAGGACAAGGCCGGCAAGAACGGTCTGCTCAAGGACCACGGCTACGTCTTCGAGGTCGACCCGTCCGACCGGCGCGCCAACCGTGACCCGCGCCCGATCAAGGCGTTCGGCCGGTACGCCCACGAGGCCGTCGTCATCGACCCCAAGCAGGGCCACGCCTACCTCACCGAGGACGCGTCCGGTCCCAACGGACTGCTCTACCGCTGGGTCCCGCCGCACGGCTTCAAGCACGGCCGCGGGAAGCTGCGCACGCTCGCCGACGACGCCGGTGTCCTCCAGGCCACCAAGTGCTTCGACAAGAGCGGGAAGTTCGTCGACGACCTCTCCCGGGCCACGAAGATCGGCACCGTGTACGGCGTGGACTGGGTCGACGTGCCCGACCGCGACGCCAAGACCGTCTCGGTGCGCAAGCAGTTCGGCGACAAGGACGTCACCCGCGCCCGCAAGCTCGAGGGCATGTGGTGGGGCGACGGCGGCGCCTACATCGTCTCCTCGTTCGCCCGTGCCGAGAGCCCCGTCCAGCACGACGGCCAGGTCTGGTTCTACGACCCCAAGCGCCGCACCCTGACGCTGAAGGTGCTCCTCGGCGTCAACGCCGACCCCTCCAAGGACGGCGCCTTCGACGGCCCGGACAACATCACCGTCTCGCCGTACGGCGGCCTGGTCATCGCCGAGGACGGCGAGGGCGTCCAGCACCTGTTCGGGGCGACCGAGAGCGGCCGCACCTACCCCATCGCGCGCAACGAGCTGAACGCCGGCACCGAGGCGGACCCGGAGTACAGCGAGTTCACCGGAGTCACCTTCTCGCCCGACGGGAAGACGCTCTACGCCAACATCCAGACGCCGGGCATCATGCTGGCCATCACCGGCCCGTGGAAGCGCCACTCGCGCCGGGAGCAGTAGCCCGCAGCCGTGATCCGGCCGGGGCCCGGTCCCCTCTTCGGAGGGCGGGCGGGGGCGGCGGATGACACCGGGAATCCGGCCGGGCACGCTCCGTACGCAAATGCGACAACCGCCACACCTTCGGTGGGCATTTCGGCCGCCGCGTCGCGCGCGGCGGCCCGGCCGGAAGCGGGGCAGGGGGCCGGTCGGGCCCGGAATCGCTGATTACGAATCCGGCATCAGTGGGGCCCCAGGAGCGGTCGGGCATGGCGTCGGGCGTTTCCAGGGCGCATACTCAAGGTAATGAAACAGTCAGCCGGATCCCGGCGTCACCTGCCTTCCAGTCCCTTCAACCGCCCGGCCCAGGCGGCCCCACCGGTCGAATTGTTCGATGTGGGCGACAGGGTGTCGCACGACCAGTTCGGACTCGGTCGAGTCCTTGCTGTCGAGGGCGACAACGACGCAGTGCTCATCGACTTCTCGGGGCGACAGGGGAGGATCCTGAGCCCGTACTCCAAGCTGACCAAGCTCTGAGAGAAGCGACGAGCACGCGCAGCGTCCGCCGTTCTCACCCCGCCGACGGCCTTCAGGGGCACCCGCACCAGCCGGGTGCCCCTGAAGTCGTTCCACGGCCCCGCTACAGCGACTGGGCGGCGGGCTTCACCATGCCGCGCTACAGCGACTGGGCGGCGGGCTTCACCATGCCGCGGACCGTGCGCGACTTCACGAAGTCGCCCATCGCGGTCATTTCCCACTCGCCGGAGAACTGCTTGATCAGCTTGGCCATCATCACGCCGGTCTGCGGCTCGGCGCCGGTCAGATCGAAGCGGACGAGCTCCTCGCCGGTGGCCGCGTCGATCAGCCGGCAGTAGGCCTTGGCCACCTCGGTGAACTTCTGGCCGGTGAACGAGTTCACCGTGAACACCAGACCGGTCGCCTCCGGGGGGATCCGGCCCAGGTCGACCACGATCACCTCGTCGTCGCCCGCGCCCTCGCCGGTGAGGTTGTCGCCCGAGTGCTTGATGGCGCCGTTCAGGATGGAGAGCTTGCCGAAGTAGCAGCTGTCCAGGTGGTTGCGGTTGGGCCCGTAGGCGATCACCGACGCGTCCAGGTCGATGTCCTTGCCGCGGAACGCGGGTTCCCAGCCGAGGCCCATCTTCACCTGGGAGAGCAGCGGGCGGCCGCCCTTGACCAGCGACACCGTCTGGTTCTTCTGAAGACTGACCCGGCCCTTGTCGAGGTTGATCTTGCCGGAGGCCGGGGGCGCGGGGGGCGCGGGGGGCGCCGGAGGCGCCTGGGGTGCGACGGGCGGTGCGGCCGTCACCGGGGGAGCGGCGATCCGCGGGTCCGCCGGCGGGGCGGCGGGGGCCGGGGGTGCGACCGGGGCGGCGGGCTCCTCGACGGACACGCCGAAGTCGGTGGCGATGCCGGCCAGCCCGTTGGCGTACCCCTGCCCGACCGCGCGGGCCTTCCAGGCCCCGCCCCGCCGGTAGACCTCGATGACCACGAGCGCGGTCTCGGAGCCGAGCTGGGGCGGGGTGAAGGTGGCGAGCGCGCTGCCGTCGTCCGCGTTGCGCACGGTGGCGGTGGGCTCGATGCCCTGGAAGGTCTGACCCGCGCCGTCCGGGCTCGCCGTGACGACGATCTTCTCGATGCCGGGCGGCACCGCGGCGGTGTCCACCACGATGGCGTCCGGCGCGGTGCCGCCGCCGGAGCGGTAGGTCACCCCGGAGCCCGTGGGCTGGTTGTAGAAGATGAAGTCGTCGTCGGAGCGCACCTTGCCGTCGGCGGTGAGCAGCAGGCCCGATACGTCGAGCCGCACGGGAGCGGCGACGTCCACCGTCACGCGGGCGGCGGAGAGGGGGATGTTCGAGCCGGGTGTCATAGCGGTCATGCACGGAGTAACGAATGACCCGGCTTTGCCGTTCCCTTACCTTTGGGTGGCTTCGCCCGTACGGCGGCAGCGCCGGCCGTTCAGCGGGGCCAGGTCGGCGCGTCGGTGCAGAACTGGCCGCCGAGGTGGGCGTGGTCGGGGTTGTCCGGGTCGAGTTCGCCCTGCTCGGCGATGAGCCCGGCCGCGTACGGCTCCGAGTCGTCCTGCGGCTCGTAGCCCAGCGAGCGGGCCGACGTCAGGTCCCACCACAGCCGGGTGTTGCCGGAGGAGCCGTGGATGACCGTGTGTCCCACGTTCTCGGCGGTGAGCGCGGCGTCGAAGAGCCGGGCGCCGTCGGCGGGGCTCATCCAGACGGACAGCATCCGTACGGAGGTCGGCTCGGGGAAGCAGGAGCCGATGCGCACCGAGACGGTCTCCAGGCCATGCCGGTCCCAGTACAGCTGGGCGAGATCCTCGCCGAAGGACTTGGACAGACCGTAGAAGGTGTCCGGGCGGCGCGGGGTGGTGACGGGGATCAGCGGGTCGCCGGGGAGCGGCCGGGGTGTGAAGCCGATGGCGTGATTGGAGGAGGCGAAGACGATCCGCCGCACGCCTTCCGCGAGTGCGGCCTCGTAGAGGTTGTAGGTCCCCTCGATGTTCGCCTTGAGGATCTTGTCGAACGAGGCTTCCAGGGAGATGCCCGCGAGGTGGATGATCGCGTCGACGCCCCGCACGGCCTCGCGCAGCGCCTCCCTGTCCCCGAGGTCGGCGGTGATCGCGTCCGGCTCGCCCTCGACCGGAACCATGTCGAACAGGCGGAGCTCGTATCCGTGGGCGGGGAGCAGGCCGCGCATCAGCGTGCCGAGGCCGCCGGCGGCGCCGGTGAGCAGGACGGTGCGGGGGGCGGGCATACGCGGATCTCCTCGGTACGGGGGCGGCTGCGCTCGCCGGGTCCATGGATGGGATTCACATGCGTGGACAAGTTACGGAGCGGGTGTGTGTGCGTCAAGGGGTTGTCGGGTGCCCCGGTCCTTGGTGCGGGGTTCCGTTTGTGCGGGGTTCCGTCCTCAATCGCCGGACGGGCTTTTGTGCGGGTGCCCCGCGGGGCGCCTTGTCCGGTGGGTGGGGGTGGGGCCCCTCCGGGGAGACTCCTCAAAAATGGCGTGTGCACCCGACGACGCGAGGGACCCGGGTCGTACGCCATTTTCTGCGGGGACTCCCCTGCACGTCCCCACCCGGCCGCCATCGCGTCTGCGCGCCGGCGGTAGTACTGCCGCAGACGTGGGGCGGCCGGTCCGGGGGCGTGCAGGGGAGTCCCCGCAGGACGACGAACACCGACCCGGGTCCGCTGCGTACCCGCTGAACGTTCGTCGCCTGAGGAGTCTCCCCGGAGGGGCACCGGACCCCCACCACCCGGGGAACGCGCCTCCGCGTCGCGGAGTACCCGCACCAAGCCCGTCCGGCGATTGAGGACGGAACCCCGCGCCCCGGAAAGGGGTAACGCGCCTTGACCCGTGCCGAGGCGCTGCCTTAGCGTAAAGGCGTTCACGAATATGGACGTCAATCAGAATTGTGCACGCTCAGGGAGCGCCCGTGACCTCAGCCCCACTCGCCGCCCGACTCACCGCTGTCGCCGGGCCGCTCTTCTTCCCCGTCACCGCCTACGGGCCGGACGGTTCCGTCGACCTCGATGTCTTCCGTGCGCATGTGCGCCGGGGCATCGACGCCGGAGCGGCGGCCGTCTTCGCCTGCTGCGGTACGGGCGAGTTCCACGCCCTGACACCTGAGGAGTTCCGCCTCGTCGTCGGCGCGGCCGTCGAGGAGGCCGCCGGGCAGGTGCCCGTCGTGGCGGGCGCCGGATACGGCACCGCGCTGGCGGTCCGGTTCGCGAAGCTCGCCGAGGAGGCGGGTGCGGACGGGCTGCTCGCCATGCCGCCGTATCTGGTCTTCGCCGGCCAGGAGGGGCTGCTGGCCCACTACGCGGTGCTGGCCGCCGCCACCGGGCTCGAGACGATCGTCTACCAGCGCGACAACGCCGTCTTCACCCCCGAGACCGTGGTCGCGCTGGCGCGGACGCCGGGCATCATCGGCCTCAAGGACGGCTACGGCGACCTCGATCTGATGCAGCGCATCGTCAGCGCCGTCCGTACCGGGCTGCCCGGCCAGGACTTCCTGTACTTCAACGGCCTGCCCACCGCCGAGCTCACCGGCCTCGCCTACCGGGGCATCGGCGTCACGCTGTACTCGTCTGCCGTGTTCGCCTTCGCGCCCGATATCGCGCTGGCCTTCTACCGCGCCCTGGAATCGGGTGACGATGATCTTGTCAACGCGCTGCTCGACACCTTCTACCGCCCGCTCGTCGAACTGCGCGCCAAGGGCCGCGGCTACGCCGTCTCGCTGGTCAAGGCGGCCGTCCGGCTCCAGGGGCTGGACGTCGGGGAGGTGCGCAGCCCGCTCACCGAGCCGCCGGCCGCGCACATCGAGGAGCTGGCCGGGATCATCGCGAGCGGCCGTGCGCTGCTGGAGCGCAGCGGCGGCGCCGGGGGGCGCGGGTGAGGACCTCCGCCTTCCTCTACCCCTGGGACATCGTCGGGGACCCGGACGCGGCCGCCCGCGTCGCGGACCTCGGCGTCCAGCAGGTGACGCTCGCCGCCGCCTACCACTCCACCCGGGCACTGACGCCGCGCCACCCCGTGCGCCGCGTCGTCACGGCCGGGCACGCGGCGGTGCTCTACCCGCCGGACGGTGCCAGGTGGGCGGGGCGCGGACTGCGTCCGTACGCACAGTCCTGGGTGGCCTCGGACGATCCGTTCGCCGAGGCCGCCGAGGCGCTGGCCGGTGCCGGGCTCGAGGTGCACAGCTGGGTCGTCCTCGCGCACAACTCCCGGCTGGGCGCGGAGCATCCGGACACCTCCGTGGTCAATGCCTACGGGGACCGCTACCCGTGGGCCCCCTGCATCGCGCAGCCCGTGGTCCGCGCGTATCTGGTGGACCTCGCCGCGGAGGCGGCGGTGCGCGACGGGGCGCACGGCACCGAACTGGAGTCGTGCGGCTGGTACGGCTTCGCCCATCTGCACGCCCACGACAAGGTCGCCGGCGTCGGACTCGGTGACGCGGCGCAGTACCTGATGTCGCTCTGCTTCTGCCCCTCCTGCCGGGCCGGATACGGCGCGCACGGACTGGACGCCGACGAGCTGGGCCGGGCCGTGCGCCGGGCCCTGGAGCCGGTCTGGGCGAGTACGGGCGCCCCGGAGGCGGGCTGGGCCGGTGTCGGGAAGCTGCTCGGCGCGGATCTCGCCGCCGCCACCCTCCGGTGGCGCACCGAGGTGGCCCGCGGGCTCCAGGAGTCGGCGGTCGCGGCGGTGCGCGCGGCCGCCGCCCCCGGCTTCCAGGTGCTGCTGCACGCCGACCCCGCGCCGTACCGCTGCGGTGCCAACGTGGGCGTCGACCCGGAGCACATCCTGTCCGTGGCGGACGGTGTGGTGGTGCCCTGCACCGGCCCCGACGCCGCCCGGGAGGCCGTGCTCGGCCCGTTCGCCGGACGCGGAGGCGTCCTCGCGGCCAACCTGACGGTGGTGCGGGGGATGGGTGGCAGCCCCGCCACCCTGGAGCGCGACGCGGAGCACGCGCTCTCGCTCGGTGCGGACCAACTGCGCCTGTACCACGCCGGGCTGGCTTCCGGCCCGGACCTCGAAACCGTCGCCGGAGCGCTTTCACGCCTCGGTTGACGAGGGGAGCGGACCGGTGGGGGCGAGCGTCAGCCGTCCCCGCCGGCCCGTGACCATCAGCACCGCGGTCAGCAGTGCCACCGCGCCCACCACCGGCAGCAGCACCCGGACATCCACCAGTGCGACCAGCCCCGCGCCGAGCCCCAGCGCCATCGCGTTGGGTGCGAACATCAGTGTGTCGGCGGTCGCCGACGTCCGGCCGAGCAGCGCGTCCGGGGTCTCCCGCTGCACCGCCGTCATCGCGGCGATCAGCACGCAGGGCAGGCCCACGCCGATCAGTGCGCAGGCCGCCAGCGCCACGGCGTCGTACGGCAGCGCCCGCAGCCCCACCCCCACCGCGAACACGGCGATGCCCACCGCCGTGAACACCCGCTCCGGCAGCCGCCGCAGCAGCGGCCCGGCCAGCAGCCCGATGGTGACGGACCCGGCGCCCTGCGCCACGGAGAGCACACCCGCGTACGAGGGGGAGTGGCCGAGCCTCCCGTCCACGACGGCGTACAGCGTCGCGCCGTTGAGCCCGGCGCACAGCATCGTGGCCGATCCGGCGAGCACCAGCGGCCGCAGCACCGGCGACCCCCACAGCTGCCGCAACCCGGCGGCCCATCCGTCCTGCCGGCCGCCGGCCGCCGCGGGGTCCGGCCGGCGTACCCGCAGCAGTCCGTAGAGCCCGGCGGCCAGCGCGAAGGAGAGCGCGTCCAGCAGCGCCACCGCGCCGCCCCCGAAGCGGGCGTAGAGGCCTGCGCCGGTGAGCGGGGCCACCAGCTTCATGCCCTCGTTCGCCATCATCCGCAGGCCGTTGAAGTCGCCCAGCAGCCGGGTGTCCACGGCCCGGGCGACCAGGGCCGACTCGGCCGAGTCCATCAGGACGGAGGCGCTCCCGTACAGCACGAGCACCGTGAACAGGATCCAGATCCGTCCCGCCGAGTCCACCGCGGTCAGGGCGGTCAGCAGCAGGGCCATGACGATGTTCGACCACACCAGCAGCGGCTTCCTGGGCCATCGGTCGGCCAGGGTCCCGAGGGCCGGACCGAAGAGCACCGGCAGCCAGACGGTGAAGAGGGCGAGCGCGGCCAGACTGTCCGAACCCGTCAGCGACTTGACCCAGATACCCGCCGCCAGTGACATCGCGGAGCTGCCGAATCCTGAGACGACGACCGCTGCCAGGAACAGCCCGGCCGTCCGGTCCCGCAGCACCCGCCCGGCCGCCGACCCTTTCCTCGTACCCACCGAACCTCCCTGACCTGCACGTCCGTTACGCAGTCAGGCTGGCCGCTGAGGCCCCCGCGGGGCATCGGGAGGATGCCCTACGGCGGGTGACGCGGCCGTCGGTCCCGGCGGCCGGGGTAGGGCACATGTCCCCGTTCCGCGAAGTTCTTTCGTCGGAAGCGTTGACGAAACATTCGCACCGCCTCTAGCTTCATCGCGTCGTACTTCGTACGTCATATATGAGACGCGATACGCGAGATGCGAGAGCCCTTCACCCATGACCTTTGCGCCCACCCCGATTCCGTCCCGCACCCAGTACGTGCTGGAGGCGATCAAGCACGCGATCCTCACCGCGCAGCTGAGACCAGGGCAGGCGCTCGTCGAAACCGAGCTCGCCGCACAGTTCGGGGTCTCCAAGACACCTGTCCGTGAGGCGCTGAAGACCCTCGCCGGCACCGGACTCGTCGTCATGAGCCAGTACAAGGGCGCCACCGTGCGGCTGGTCGACGCGACCATGGCCAGGGAGGTGTACGACGTGCGGCTGCTGCTCGAACCGGAGGCGCTGCGCCGCTCCGTCACCCGCAAGGCCTCGCTCGACGCGGCCCAGGAGGCCCTGGAGCGCGCCGACTCGGCCGGCGACAAGGCCGACAGGTCGCTGGCCAACCGGGACTTCCACCGGGCGCTCTACCTGCCCTGCGGCAATCCGCTGCTGGCGCGGATGCTCGACGAGGTCCGCGACCAGGCCGCGCTCGTGTCGACCGTCGCCTGGTCGGCCGTCCCGTCCTGGGAGCGGGAGGCGGCCGAGCACCGCGAGATCCTGCGGCTCGCGCTCGCCGACGACGCGGACGCGGCGGCCGGGGCCCTGCACGACCACATCGCCTCGTTCGTCCGCCGCGCGTTCCCCGACGACGAAGACGGGGGTGACACGGCGTGAACCGGCACACCGACGAAAGGCCTGTCCGTATGGACCTCACCCCGCTGAAGGCGGCCCTCGCGGATGTCGTCGCGATCCCGGTGACCCCGTTCGCCCAGGACGGGACCATCGACACGGCGGCGCACCGCGCCCTGCTGCGAAGGCTGCTCGACGGCGGCGTGCGCATCCTCACCCCGAACGGCAACACCGGGGAGTTCTACGCGCTCACCCCCGAGGAGCGGCGCACCGTCACCGAGCTGACCGTGGAGGAGGCCGGCGGCCGCGCGACGATCCTGGTCGGGGTCGGGCACGACGTGCCGACCGCCGTCGCCGCCGCCGAGCACGCCAGGGACGCCGGCGCCGAGATGGTGATGGTGCACCAGCCCGTCCACCCCTACGTCTCGCAGGACGGCTGGATCGACTACCACCGGGCCATCGCCGGGGCCGTCCCCGGACTCGGCGTCGTGCCCTACATCCGCAACCCGCACCTGGACGGGGCCTGCCTGGCCGAGCTCGCCGACGCCTGCCCCAACGTCATCGGCGTCAAGTACGCCGTTCCGGACGCGGCGCGCTTCGCCGCGTTCGCCCGGGACGCGGGCCTGGACCGCTTCGTCTGGATCGCCGGCCTCGCCGAGCTGTACGCCCCCGCCTACTTCTCCGCCGGCGCCACCGGATTCACCTCCGGCCTCGTCAACGTCGCCCCCGGTGTCTCGCTGGCCATGCTGGAGGCGCTGCGGGCCGGCGACCACCCGGCAGCGATGAAGGTCTGGGAGCGCATCCGCCGCTTCGAGGAGCTGCGCGCCGACCGGCAGTCCGCCAACAACGTGACGGTCGTCAAGGAGGCCCTGGCGTCGCTCGGCCTGTGCGGCCGCGAGGTGCGTCCGCCCAGCCGGGTGCTGCCGGAGTCGCAGCGCGCCGAGGTCGCCGACCAGATCGCGGGGTGGTCCATATGACCGGCCGCATCGCCCCTGAGGAGCTGCGCAGCCACCAGTGGTACGGCACCGACGGACTGCGCTCCTTCAGCCACCGCGCCCGCACCCGCCAGCTGGGCTACCTCCCCGAGGAGCACCTCGGCAAGCCGGTCATCGCGATCCTCAACACCTGGTCCGACATCAATCCGTGCCACGTCCATCTCCGCGACCGCGCCCAGGCGGTCAAGCGCGGTGTCTGGCAGGCCGGTGGCTTCCCGCTCGAATTCCCGGTCTCCACCCTCTCGGAGACGTTCCAGAAGCCCACCCCGATGCTCTACCGCAACATGCTGGCGATGGAGACGGAGGAACTGCTGCGCTCCTACCCCGTCGACGGTGCGGTGCTGATGGGCGGCTGCGACAAGTCGACGCCCGCGCTGCTGATGGGCGCCGCCTCCGTCGACCTGCCGGCCGTCTTCGTGCCGGCCGGGCCGATGCTGCCGGGGCACTGGCGCAACGAGGTCCTCGGCTCCGGTACCGACATGTGGAAGTACTGGGACGACAAGCGGGCCGGGCTCATCGGCGACTGCGAGATGGGCGAACTGGAGAACGGGCTCGCCCGTTCGCCCGGCCACTGCATGACGATGGGCACCGCCTCGACCCTCACCGCCGCCGCCGAGGCGCTCGGTGTGACCGTCCCCGGCGCCTCCTCCATCCCGGCCGTCGACTCCGGTCACGACCGGATGGCCGCGCAGTCGGGGTTCCGGATCGTCGAACTGGTCTGGCAGCAGCGGAAGTTGTCGGACATCCTCACGGCGGACGCGTACGAGGACGCCGTCGCCACCGTCCTCGCGCTCGGCGGCTCCACCAACGCCGTCATCCACCTGATCGCCATGGCGGGCCGCTCCGGTGTCAGGCTCACCCTCGACGACTTCGACCGGATCGCCCGCACCGTGCCGGTGCTGGCCGATCTTCGCCCCGGCGGGAAGTACCTCATGGAGGACTTCCACTTCGCCGGCGGGCTGCCCGGGTTCCTGGCCCGGCTGACCGGCGTACTGCATCTGGAGCGGCCCACGGTCGCGCACGACACCCTGCGCGAACAGCTCGACGGCGCCCTCGTGCACAACAATGACGTCATCCGGGAACGCGACAACCCCCTGGCCGACGAGGGCGGTGTGGCGGTGCTGCGTGGCAATCTCTGCCCGGACGGCGCGGTCATCAAGCACATCGCCGCCGAACCGCAGCTGCTGCGCCACACCGGTCCCGCGGTCGTCTTCGACGACTACCGGGAGATGCAGCGCACCATCAACGACCCGGCCCTGGCCCTCACCCCGGACCACGTGCTGGTGCTCCGCAACGCCGGGCCCAAGGGCGGCCCCGGGATGCCCGAGTACGGCATGCTGCCGATCCCCGACTACCTGCTGAAGCAGGGTGTACGGGACATGGTGCGGATCTCCGACGCCCGGATGAGCGGCACCAGTTACGGGGCCTGCGTGCTGCACATCGCCCCCGAGTCCTATGTCGGCGGGCCTCTCGCACTCGTCCGCACCGGTGACGCCATCACCTTGGACGTCGAGGCGCGCCTGCTCCATCTCGACGTGACGGAAGAGGAGCTGGCGCGGCGCAGGGCCGAGTGGACCCCGCCGGCCACCCGGTACGAGCGCGGCTACGGGGCGCTCTACCACGACCAGATCACCCAGGCCGACACCGGCTGCGACTTCGCCTTCCTGGCCCGGCCGGGAGAAGTGCCCGACCCGTACGCCGGCTGAACGGCCCGCCCCGACTCCGGCGCCCCGCGCTGTTCGGTATACCGAACGCCATGCGGCAAGCGCTTGCGCAGTACACGCACCTCGCTCGGCACCACCCCGCACCCCCGTACCTCCAGAGAACGGAGACGTGTCATGGCCCGAGCCGCCGCTGTGGCCACCCCGCCCAAGGTGCCCAGGCGCCGCTCCGCGAGCCCCCGCCGGCTGCCGTATCTGCTGATCGCCCCGGCGGGGCTGCTGATGCTGGGCTTCATCGCCTACCCGGTGATCAGCGTCTTCTACTACAGCCTGCAGAACTACAACGTCACCAAGCCGTGGCGGAACGGCTTCGCGGGCTTCGGCAACTTCACCCGGATCTTCACCGAGGACGACCAGTTCTGGACCACGCTCGGCTTCAGCGCCCAGTGGGTGGTCACCCAGGTCGCGCTCCAGCTCGCCCTCGGCCTCGCGCTCGCCCTGATCGTCAACCAGAGCTTCATCGGCCGCGGCGTCTCCCGCGCCATGGTCTTCTCGCCGTGGGCCGTCTCCGGTGTGCTGACCAGCACCATCTGGATCCTGCTCTACAACTCCTCGACCGGATTCAGCCGTTACCTCGCGGACGCCGGGATCGGCGACTACGGGACCTCCGTGCTCTCCGACACCGGAACCGTCTTCTGGGCCGCGACCGTCGCCGAACTCTGGCGCGGAGTCCCCTTCTTCGCCATCCTCATCCTCGCCGACCTCCAGTCCGTCTCCAAGGAGCTGTACGAGGCGGCATCGGTCGACGGCGCCGGGCGGCTGCGCCAGTTCTTCCACATCACCCTGCCCCACCTGCGGGACGCGATCATCCTGTCCACGCTGCTGCGCGGGGTCTGGGAGTTCAACAACGTCGACCTCCTCTACACCCTCACCGGCGGCGGACCGGCCGGCGAGACCACCACCCTGCCGCTCTACGTCGCCAACACCGGCATCGAGGGCCACGACTTCGGGTACGCCTCCGCGCTCACCACCGTCGCCTTCGTGATCCTCCTCTTCTGCTCGATCGTCTATCTGCGCCTGAGCAAGTTCGGAGGCGACCACAAATGACTGCCGCACTGGCCGAGAAGAACGACACCGACTCCGCGCGTGTGCCCGCCCGGAGCACTCGCCCGCCCGCCGCGCACCGACGCCGCAAGCCCGGCCGTGAACGCGCCTTCGACGACGTACCGCGCTGGCAGATCTACGTCCCGCTGGGCATCTACCTGGTCTTCACCCTCATCCCGTTCTACTGGATGTTCCTGTTCGCCGTGCGCCCCGCGGGCTCCACCTCGCTGGTGCCGTGGCCGATGACCGGCGAGCACTTCGCCAAGGTCTGGAACGAGCGCAGCTTCGCCGTCTTCTTCCAGAACAGCATGATCGTCGGGATCTGCACCCTGGTCAGCACGACGCTCGTCGCACTGGCCGGCGGCTACGCGCTGGCCCGCTTCGACTTCAGGATCAAGAACGCCTTCATGCTGGCGCTGCTCTGCTCGCAGTTCATCCCGGGCGCGCTGATGCTCGTACCGCTCTTCGAGATCTTCAAGAACCTTCAGATGATCAACTCCCTGGGGAGTGTGGTGATCGCCGAGACGGTCTTCCAGCTGCCGCTCTCCATCATCCTGATCAGCGGATTCATCAAGAACGTACCCGCCACCCTGGAGGAGGCGGCCTGGGTGGACGGCTGCTCGCGCTTCCGGGCCTTCTGCGCGGTGGTGCTGCCGCTGCTGCGGCCGGGCCTCATCGCGGTCGGCTCGTTCGCCTTCGTGCACAGCTGGAACCACTTCCTGTTCGCCCTGATGTTCCTCAGCGAGCAGGACAAGCAGACGATCCCGGTCGGCCTGAACACCCTCATCGGCGCGGACAGCGTCGACCTGGGCGCACTCGCCGCGGGCGGTGTGATCGCCGCGGTCCCCGTGGTGATCGTCTTCGCCTTCATCCAGAAGTGGCTGATCACCGGCTTCAGCGCCGGCGCCGTGAAGGGATGACCGGCATGCCGTCCCTGCCCGCCGTCCCACCCGTCCCGGTCGTCCTCGCGGGCGCCCGTGGCCACGGACGATGGCACCTGGCCAATATCCGCCGCCTCCAGCACCAGGGTCTCGTCCGGCTCGCCGGAATCTGCGAGCTGATCCCCCTCGACGACGGTGAACTCGACGCCTTCGCCGGTGAACTCCCCGAGCAGTCGGCCGACTTCGGTGCGCTCCTGGACTCCACCGGGGCCCGCGCCGCCGTCATCTGCACCCCGATCCAGACCCACACCGCACTGGCGCTCACCGCCGCCGGACGCGGCGTCCATCTCCTGCTGGAGAAGCCGCCCGCCGCGACCCGCGCCGACTTCGAACGGATCCTGGCCGGGGTACGGAACGCCGGCATCGCCTGCCAGGTGGGCTTCCAGTCCTTCGGCTCGCACGCCGTACCCGCCATCCGTGAGCTCGTGCGCACCGGAGCCATCGGCACCGTCCGGGGCTACGGCGCCGCCGGCGCCTGGGTCCGGGACGACGCCTACTACCGGCGGGCGCCCTGGGCCGGGCGGCGCCGGATCGGTGACACCGACGTCGTCGACGGGGTGCTGACCAACCCGCTCGCCCACGCCGTCGCCACCGCGCTCGAACTCGCCGGCAGCGGCACCGCGCAGGACATCGCCTCGGTGGAGACCGAACTCTTCCGAGCCCACGACATCGAGGCCGACGACACCTCGTGCGTACGCATCACCACGGCGGCCGGGATCCCGGTCACCGCCGCCGTCACGCTCTGCGCCGAACAGGCCGGGGAACCCTATGTGACCGTCCACGGCGACCGCGGCCGGATCACCTTCTGGTACAAGCAGGACCGCGTCCTCGTCCAGCGCGCCGGACACGGCCCCGAGGAGGCGGTGTACGGGCGCACCGACCTCCTGGAGAACCTCGTCGACCACCTGGTGCGGGATGCGCCGCTCCTCGTACCACCGCACCGCACCGGGGCGTTCATGGAGGTCGTCGAGGCCGTCCGGACCGCACCCGAACCGCTCGCCCTGCCGCCCGGCGCCTGGTACACCGCACCCGTGACCGGCTCCGCCACCACCCGCCGGGTGGTGCGCGGGATCGACGCGCTGGTCGCTGCGGGCGCCGAAACCCTCACGCTCTTCTCCGAACTCGGCGCCCCCTGGGCGCTCCCGACAGAGATGAGTTCACCGTGACGACCACCGCACTGCTGAGCTGCGCCGGCCGCCCGGTCGGCCGCTACACCTACCTTCCGGCCCCCGGGGACCGCCCCTACCTCCACCCGGTCACCACCCTCGGCGGCACCCCCGTCACCGAGGAGCACCCGGCCGACCACCTCCATCACCTGGGCACCTCCGTCGCCGTGCCGGACGTCGCCGGGCACAACTTCTGGGGCGGCCGCACCTTCGTCCGCGACAGGGGCCCCATCGCGCTCGACAACCACGGGGTCCAGCGCCACCTCGGCTGGAAGCTCCGCGACCCGGACGGGTTCGTCGAGGAGCTCAGCTGGGAGGCGGACGGCACCGAACTGCTGCGGGAGCACCGCACCGTCGCCGCCGCCGAACTCTCCGCGACCGCATGGGCGCTGGACTTCTCCTTCTCGCTCACCAACCGGGGCACCTCGGACCTGTCGATCGGCAGCCCCGCCACCAACGGCCGGCCGGGCGCCGGATACGGCGGCTTCTTCTGGCGCGCGCCCAAGGAACCCTCCGCGCCCGCCGTGTTCAGCGGGTACGGGGAGGGGGAGGAGGCCGTTCACGGACACGCCGCCGACTGGGTCGCGATGAGCGGCGACGGCTGGACCCTGGTCTTCGCCGGGGCGACCGAGGAGACCCGCCGGGACCCGTGGTTCGTGCGGACCACCGAGTACCCGGGCGTCGGCTCGTCCCTCGCCGCCGCCGACCGGCTCCCCGTTCCCGCGGGCGCGACGGTCGTGCGCCGGGTCGTCACCGTCATCGCGGACGGCCGGCTCGACCGGGCCACCGCCGCCGCCCACGTCCGCCGGGCGGTGACCGCGTGAGCGTTGAGGGCGAGCGCCCCTGGACCGCCGATCTGGGCGACGGCACCTACCGCAACCCGGTGCTGAACGCGGACTGGTCCGACCCCGACGTGATCCGGGCCGGCGACGACTACTACCTCACCGCCTCCAGCTTCGGCCGGGTCCCCGGACTACCGCTGCTGCACTCGCGCGACCTCGTCAACTGGACCCTCATCGGCCACGCCCTGGACCGCCTCGAACCGGCCGCCGACTTCGCCGTGCCCCGCCACGACCGCGGGGTGTGGGCGCCGTCGCTGCGGCACCACGCCGGACGGTTCTGGATCTTCTGGGGCGACCCCGACCACGGCATCCAGCAGATCAACGCCGAGTCCATCCGCGGCCCGTGGACCGCCCCTCACCTGGTGAAGGCCGGCAAGGGACTGATCGACGCCTGTCCGCTGTGGGACGAGGAGACCGGCGAGGCCTACCTCGTGCACGCCTGGGCCAGGTCCCGCTCCGGCATCAAGAACCGGCTCACCGGCCACCGGATGAGCCCCGACGGACGCGAACTCCTCGACGAGGGCAGGACCCTGATCGACGCCGACACGATCCCCGGCTGGTTCACCCTGGAGGGCCCCAAGCTCTACCGCCACGACGGGGAGTTCTGGATCCTCGCCCCGGCGGGCGGGGTGAGCACCGGGTGGCAGGGCGCCTTCCGCTCCCGGGAGTTCTTCGGACCGTACGAGGAGCGCGTCGTCCTGGCCCAGGGCCGTACCGGGGTCAACGGGCCGCATCAGGGCGGCTGGGTCCGGACGGCGGCGGGCGAGGACTGGTTCCTGCACTTCCAGGAGCGCGGGGCGTACGGGCGGGTGGTCCACCTCCAGCCGATGCGCTGGGACGCCGAGGACGGCGGCTGGCCGGTCATCGGCGACGCGGGCGAACCCGTCTCCGTACACCCCAAACCGGCCGCGCCCCAGCAGCCGGCCGCGGCCCCGGCCAGTGGCGACAGCTTCCCGGGCGGCCGGTACGGCAGGCAGTGGCAGTGGACCGCCAACCCCCGCCCCGGCTGGAGCGTCGAGCACGGCGGGGACGGGCTGCGGCTCAGCTGCGTACGGTCCGCGTACGCGCACGATCTGCGGGCCCTGCCCCACGTGCTGGTCCAGCGGCTGCCCGCCGAGACGTTCACCGCCGAGGCCGGACTCACCCTCGACAGCGAGGTGGCGGGGGCCAGGGCGGGCCTCGCCGTGCTCGGGGACGCCTTCAGCTGGATCGGCCTGGAGCGGTCGGCGGAGGGCGGTGACGGCGGGATTCGGCTCGTGCACCGGTACGCCGAGACGGTCGCCGAGCACGAACGCGACGCCGAACACAGCAGGCCGGCCCCCGAGGGCCGGGCCCGCCTTCGCGTCGAGGTCTCCCCGGGCGCCCGCTGCCGCTTCTTCGCCGACACCGGGGACGGGACCGGATGGCGGCCGTCGGGCCAGGTCTTCGCCGCGACGCCGTGGCGCTGGGTCGGCGCCCTGCTCGGCCTGTTCGCCACCGCACCCACCGGGACGGGGCCGGCCGGGACGGCCTGCTTCACCGCGTTCCGCACCACCGCATGCCCCGGCCCGGCCGGGCGTGCCCCGCAGACCACCGAACCCCCCACTCATGCGCACCGACCGAGACAACCGAGAGAGAAGAGCCGACCATGAACATCTCGAAGACGCAGCGGGGGCGTGCCGCGGCAGCGGTGTCCCTCGCGGCGGTGCTCGCCCTGACCGCGACCGCCTGCGGTGACGACGGCAGCGGGACCGGCACCGAGGGCAGCGGCAAGGGCGAGATCACCTTCTGGGACAACAACGGCGGTCCGCGCACCGCCATCTGGACCGAGATCATCAAGGACTTCGAGAAGAAGTACCCGGACATCAAGGTCAAGTACGTGCCGATCCCGATCGCGGACGTGCAGTCCAAGTACGACACGGCCATCGCGGGCGGCGGACTGCCGGACGTCGGCGGCGTCGGCACCGCCTACCTGGCCAACATGGTCTCGCAGGAGGCCCTCGACCCGCTCAACGACCGGATCAAGGACTCCTCCCTCAACGGCAAGCTCGTCGAGGGCATGGTCGCGAGCGTCAAGGACGCCGGAGGCCGGGGCGAGGACATGTACACCGTGCCGACCTCCGCCAACAACGGCGCGCTCTGGTACCGCACCGACCTGTTCAAGGCCGCCGGCCTCGAAGCACCCACCACCTGGGCCAACTTCTACAAGGCGGCCGACAAGCTCACCGACGGCAAGCACAACAAGTTCGGCTACACCATCCGCGGCGGCGCCGGCTCCATCGCCCAGGCCTTCGACGCGGCGTACGGCCAGTCCGGCATCACGGAGTTCTGGAGCGGCGACAGGACGACGCTGAACGACCCGAAGAACGTCGCCGCGCTGGAGAAGTACGTGGCGCTGTACAAGAGGACGACGCCCGCCGCCGACGTCAACAACGACTTCACCAAGATGGTCGCCCAGTGGGACACCGGCACCATCGGCATGCTGAGCCACAACCTCGGCTCCTACCAGGACCACCTCAAGGCCCTGGGCAAGGAGAAGTTCGCCGGTATTCCGAACCCGGTCGGTGACGGCGGTACCCGGGTCCAGGTCTCCAACCCGGTCGACGGCCTCGGCCTGTTCCGGTCGAGCAAGAACAAGACGGCCGCGTGGAAGTTCATCGAGTTCGCCGCCTCGCACGCCTCGAACAGCAAGTGGAACGAGTCCGCGGGCGCCATCCCGGCCAACACCGAGGCAGCCAGGGACCCGTGGATCAGTGCGGCCGAGCCCACCGAGCTCGCCGCGAAGGCACTCACCGACGGCTCCACCAAGATCGTGCAGCTGCCGTACTACCTGCCCGACTGGAACAACATCAGCAAGGCGGACAACGAGCCGGAGTTCCAGAAGCTGCTGCTCGGCAAGGTCACGGCCAAGGCCTTCCTGGACAAGATCGCGGACGAGCTGAACAAGGCCCAGAAGGAGTGGAAGGAGATCGGCAACGGCTGATCCGGCCTCCTGCCGGGCCGGCACCCCGGTGACCGGGGTGCCGGCGGCGGACCGCGCCCTGCCGAGGGCCACGTCCCGCCGCCGGCCCCCATCCCTCCTGCACTTCTCCTCCTGCACCCCGTACCGCCGTACGTCCGACGTACGGCGCCGTTACGCATCCATGAGAGAGGCAGCTTCACCGTGTCACTCACCCGCAGGCAGACCGCGGCGGTCATCGCCGCGCTGCCCCTGGCGCTCGCCGCCACCCCCGCCGCCGCGCACGGCCCCGGCGCACGCCCCCGCCCGCGCACCGTGCACATCGCGGGCGATTCGACGGCGGCCCGGAAGTATGCCGACGCGGCGCCCGAGACCGGCTGGGGCATGGCCCTGCCGTTCTTCCTCGGCCGCACCCTGGACGTCGCCAACCATGCGATGAACGGCCGCAGTTCGAAGAGCTTCATCGACGAGGGGCTGCTCGCCGCCCTGCTGGAGGACGTCCGTGGGGGCGACCTCCTGCTGATCCAGTTCGGGCACAACGACGAGAAGACCGAGGACCCGGCCCGCGGCACCGACCCGTACACCACCTACCAGGACTGCCTGCGCCAGTACGTGCGCAGCGCGCGGGCCCGCCGGGCGCTGCCGGTCCTGCTCACCCCGGTCGAGCGGCGGCGCTTCGCCGCCGACGGCACGGCGAAGCCCAGTCACGGCGAGTACCCGGCCGCGATGCGCGCGCTGGCCGCCGAGGAGCGCGTGCCCCTGCTCGACCTCCAGGCCCTCACGCTCGCCCGCTGGCAGGAGCTCGGCCCCGACGGCACGCAGGCCTGCTTCAACTGGCTGGAGCCGGGCCAGTCGCCCAACTACCCCGACGGGCAGCAGGACAACACGCACTTCCGGCCCCGCGGCGCCATCGAGGTCGCCCGGCTCGTCGCGCGGGCCCTGGTGGCCGGGCACGTACTCGCCCCGCGCGACGTGCGCCGCACCGATTCAGCGGTCCCCGACGAATGGATCACCTGGCCGCAGGCCTGACGCCGGCCGCCGCCTCCGTTCCCGCCACACCTCACCTCCTCGCCACCGAAGGATCCGCCATGCCCGCACGCATCTGTCATGCCCGCGCCATTGCTTTGGTGATGGGCTGCGCCTCCCTGGCGCTCGCCGTCACCGTCCCCGCCCAGGCCACCGGCCACCACGGCGGCATCGAGCGCGCCGTCCTCGCGAAGGGCGACGGCTGGGCGTCCGCCGAAGGCTCCACCACCGGAGGCGCCGCCGCCACCCCCGACCACGTCTACACCGTGAGCAACCGGGCCGAACTCATCGCCGCCTTCGAGGACGCGGGCGACGCACCGAAGATCGTCAGGATCGACGGCACCGTCCACGGGAACTCCGACGCCTCGGGCACCCCGATCGGCTGCGAGGAGTACGAGACCGGCGGCTACACCCTGGACAACTACCTCGCCGCCTACGACCCGGCCACCTGGGGCCGCGACGAGGTTCCGTCCGGACCCATGGAGGACGCCCGGCTCGCCTCCGCCAAGCTGCAGAAGGCCGCGGTCAACGTCTACGTCCCGTCCAACACCACACTGATCGGCGTCGGCAAGGACGCCACGGTCATCGGTGCGAGCATCCAGATCCAGAACGTCTCCAACGTCATCGTCCGCAACATCAGCTTCGAGGACACCTACGACTGCTTCCCCCAGTGGGACCCCACCGACGGGGACACCGGCCACTGGAACTCCGAGTACGACAACCTTGTCGTCTACGGCTCCGACCACGTCTGGGTCGACCACAACACCTTCGGTGACGGCGACCGCCCCGACGCCGGCCAGCCGCTCTACTTCAACGAGCGGTACCAGCAGCACGACGGGCTCTTCGACATCGTCAAGGGCGCCGACCTGGTCACCGCCTCCTGGAACGTCCTCAAGGACCACGACAAGACGATGCTCATCGGCAACAGCGACGGCGCCGGGGCGAGTGACCGCGGCAAGCTCCGCGTCACGCTGCACCACAACCTCTTCAAGGACGTGAACGAGCGCGCCCCCCGCGTCCGCTTCGGACAGGTCGACTCCTACAACAACCACTTCGTCGCCACCACGGGCAGCGTCTACGGCTACACGTACGGAGTCGGCGCCGAGTCCCGGCTCGTCGCCGAGCACAACGCGTTCACCCTCGGCGCCGGATTCGACCGGGCGAAGATCCTCAAGAAGTGGTCGGAGTCCCCGATCACCGCCGCGGACAACTACGTCAACGGCCGCAGGACCGACCTCATCGCCGTCCACAACGCGGGCGTCCCCGCGGAGCAGCTCACCGCCGGCGCCGGCTGGACACCGGCCCTGCGCAGCCGGATCGACCACCCGCGCGCCGTCCCGGCACTGGTCGACCGGGGCGCGGGAGCGGGCATCCTGCGCTGAGCGAGGACGACGAGAAGCGGTGGGCGGGCCGTCGACGGCCCGCCCACCGCTTCCCCGTACCCGGTTACCTAGTCGTACGAGAGGTCCGACGCGGAGTACTTGCAGTACGTGCCGTCCGGCCCGCTGCCCGTCTCCGTCGGCTCGTCGCCGTCGTCATTGCCCGTGTAGCGGACACACGGCTTGATCTTCCTGCTGCTGTCGCCGTGGATACGGACGGACCTCAGCGTCGCGGTGTCCCCGTAGTTGGTGTTGATCCCGACCAGGGCCTTGCCCGGCGCCGTCACATCGACATCGCTGACCGCGATCGTGCGCTTGTACTGCTTGGAGCAGTTGCCGCAGGACCGTACGAGCTTGCCGAAGTCCGAGACCTGGAACCCGCTGACGGTCAGCGTGCCCGCGCCGTTGAACTGGAAGACCTTGTCATCGGCCTTCCGGGCGCCGCCGCCGGTCACCTTGTACACGGCGCCCGACGAGGTGCCCTTGAAGGACGCGGCGTCCTCGCCGACGTCCTCCCACCACACGTTCTGGATCGTGCAGCTGCCCAGGCAGTGGATGCCGTCGGCGGCCGGCGAGCCCACGACGACGTTCTTCAGGACCGCCCCGTCGGCCAGTTCGAAGACCGGGTCCTGGTCCTCGTCCTGGCCGCCGTCGCCCAGGTCCCCGCTCCCGTAGAAGCGCTTCAGTCCGCCGTCGTACGTCCCCGAGACCTTGATGGTCGCGGTGACGGCCTGCGAACCGGAGGGCGTCGGCCAGGCGGCGGCAGCGGCGGCCGAAGGGGCCGCGCCGGCCGGCTGGACGAGGAGGCCGGTGGTGAGTGCCGCGCCGGTGAGGGCCAGCGCGGTCGTGGAAGCGGCGAACACGCGGCGGCGCCCGGTGCGCCGTGCGTGGCTGCCGTGCGGTGCGGCTCGTTTCGTCATGTCGGTGTCCCGTTCCTCGAAGGTGGGGGAGCGTTGCGCTCTTTGGTCGCCACCGCGGGGAACAAGGGTTGCCGGGTACCGCTGTCTTCTTTTCCCGGCCGGCCGCTCAGCGATCCGGGCCGAAGCGGTCGCCCACCGAGGCCCGTTCGCCGGAGGCGCGTACCGCGTGCGCGGTCACGTAGTCGCCCGTCGCGTCCCGGTCGCCCTCGGCGTGGTCGTACTGCCCGGCGAAGGTGTGCGTACCGGCCGGGACGGTCCGTCCCGCCTTCAGTGCCCACCGGTAGACGAGGTAGCCGCCGTCCTCGGTCGCCGACACCGTGAAGTCCCGCTCGGGCAGCGAGCGCCAGGAACCGGTGGTGTTCACCCCGCCGGTGAGCGCGATCCGCAGCTCCACGGTGAGCGAGGACAGCGGCTCCGTCGTCCTCAGCGTCACATTGCTCTGCGCCCAGTACGCGTTGCTGTGCGGGTCGACGACGCCGTCCGTCCACAGCGGCCCGTCCTCGGCGCGCAGTGCCCCGAGGGGCGCGGGCGGCGTCGCGGCCGCGGTGGGGGAGGACGTCACGGGGGCGGCCACCTGCTCCCCGTGCGACCCGTCCCCGCCGGTGGAGGTGACGGCGAACGCACCGACCGCCAGCACCCCGCAGACCGCCGCCGTCGCCCCCGCGACCCGCAGCCACGGCGTCACGGCGCGCGGCGGGCGTACGACCCGGGCCGGGGTGTTCCCCCCGTTCATCCCGCGCTCGACCCGGGCGAGCATCCGCTCCCGGTCGGGGCGGTGGGCCCCGGCGGCGTCCCGCAGCCGCCGGGGCAGTTCCTCGTCCTTCACTGACTTCCTCCGCTGCGCTGCGCCGCGACGGCCACCTGTACGTGCGCGGCGGGCGTACCGGGACCCAGCAGCCGCTGCAGTTCGGCGACGGCGCGCGAGGTCTGGCTCTTCACCGTACCCACGGAGATCCCGAGCACCAGCGAGGTGTCCCGCTCCGAGAGGTCGAAGGCGTGCCGCAGCACCACACAGGCGCGCTTGCGAAACGGCAGCCTGCGCAGCGCCCCCTGGACGTCGACCACCGCCGGCACATCGGGACCGTCCACCGCGTACCCGTCCCCGCCGCCGCGCGGCGCCCAGAACAGGGCGACCCGGCGGCGCTCGCGCACCGCGCTGCGGATCCGGGTCCTGGCCAGATTGGCGACCACCCCGCGCGCGTACGCCACCGGATGGTCGGCGTTCCTGACCCGGTCCCAGCGGTGCCAGAGCGCCAGCAGGGCATCGGCCGCCAGATCGTCGGCGGCATCGGCCTCACCGGTCAGCAGATGCGCCAGCCGGGCGAGTTCGGCGTAGTGGGCCTCGAAGAACTCATGGAACTCGGCGGCAGCGGCTTCGGCATCGTTGACGGGGTTGCCCACCGCTACCTCATCTCTGCGCTCGAAGTCCAAGTGCACGCGTTCGGGCTGTGTACGTTCCCGGCCGCCGCCCACGGCGAGCGGGCGGGGCGAGAGCGTACCAGCGCACCCCGGAAGCGCTTCGACACGGGTGCACCACCAGTAAGGCGTAACACGGCGAAAACCTGAAGAGCCCGGTACGCGGCGATCGGCCCGGCACCCCGGAACAGCGGGTGCCGGGCCGCATCGGGCTACCTCGCGAGGGCGGCCTTCATCATCTTCTGGGCGATCGGGGCCGCCAGGCCGTTCCCGCTGACCTCCGACGCCGCCGAACCCGAGTCCTCCACGATCACGGCGACCGCGACCTCCCGGTCGCCGGCCTTCGCGTACGAGGTGAACCAGGCGTACGGGGTGTTGCTGTTGCCCACGCCGTTCTCCGCGGTGCCGGTCTTGCCGCCCACCTCGGCGCCGTCGATCCGGGCGTTGGTGCCGGTGCCCTGCTCCACGACGGTCACCATCGCGCTGCGCAGCTGCTTCGCCGTGGACGAGGAAACGACGCGCTTCGTGTCGCCGTCCGCGAAGTCCTCCAGCGTGCCGCCCTCGGCGTCCGTCACCTTGGAGACCATGTGCGGCGCGGCCAGCTCGCCGTCGTTGGCGAGGGTGGCCGAGACCATCGCGATCTGCAGCGGGGTCGCGGTGACCTCGAACTGGCCGATGCCGGTCAGCGCCGTCTGCGCCTTGTCCATCCCGGTCGGGTACACGCTCTTCGAGGCCCGCACCGGCACGTCGAGCTTCTCGGTGTTGAAGCCGAACTTCTCCGCCATCGCCCGTACCTTGTCCTGGCCGAGATCGGCGGCGACCTTGCCGAAGACGTTGTTGCAGGAGTACTGGAGCGCCACCCGCAGCGTGGCGTTCTCGCAGGGGGCGGAGGCGCTCTCGTTCCTCAGGGGGGTGGTGGTGCCGGGCAGGGTGTACGGGACCGGGCTCTTCGTGGGCTCGTCGACCGAGCTGTACAGCCCGTTCTCCAGCGCGGCCGACGCCACCACCAGCTTGAACGTCGAACCGGGTGCGAGCGGCTGCCGCATCGCCCGGTTGATCAGCGGCTTGTCCGGGTCGTTCAGCAGCTTCTTCCAGGTGTCGCCGTCCGTCGTCCCGCTGATGGTGGACGGGTCGTAGGACGGGGAGGAGACCATCCCCAGGATCTGTCCGCTCCTCGGGTCGATCGCGACGGCGGCGCCCTTGTCGTCGCCGAGCGCGTCGTACGCCGCCTTCTGCACGTCCGGATCGATCGTCGTGATCACGCTGCCCGGCGCGTTCTGCTTGCCCGTCAGCGAGTCCAGCGGGTTCTTCAGCCGGTCGTCGGTGCCGTCCAGGACATGACTGTAGATCCCTTCCAGCTGGGTGGAGCCGTAGGCCTGCGAGCTGTAGCCGGTGACGGCCGCGTAGAGGTCGCCCTGCTCATAGGTCCGCTTGTACGCGAGGTCACTGCCCTCCGTCTTCTTCGATCCGGTGACCGGAGAGCCGGCCACGATGATGTCGCCGAGCGGCTGCGCGTACTGCGCGATCGTCTTCCGCCGGTTGTGGTCGTCGTCCGCGAGCGCCTTCGCCTGGTACGCCTGCACCCAGGTCGCCCGCCCCAGCAGGGCGAGGACCAGCAGCAGGGAGAAGACCCCCGCACGCCTGATCGTCTTGTTCATCCCGTACACCTGATCGTCTTTTTCATCCCGTACAAGGGACGTGCGGGGCGCGGCGGGCCGTTCCCGCTTGTGCCGCTTCTCACCCATTCCTCATGAAAGGACCCCGCCAGGTGTGCGCCGGTTCACCCGGGCAGGGTGAACAGCAGCTCGTCCGTCTCCTCGCCGCGCGCGTGCGCGTAGCCGTGGTCCTCGCCCGTCACGGTGAACCCGCACTTCTCCAGCACCCGCCGCGAACCCGTGTTGTCGGCCGCGGCACGCGCGTACAACGGGCGTTCCGGTACGACGTCGAGCAGCGCGCCCAGCGCGGCGGTGGCCAGCCCCCGGCCCCAGCGCGCCCGGTCGATCCAGTACGTGACCTCTCGCTCGCCCGCCGGCCCGTACACCCCGGCGCTTCCGGCCACCGCTCCGTCCGCGAGCACCGTGCGCATCACGACGGACGGGTCCGCGAGGATGCGCTGCCAGTGCGCGTCGAACGCCTGCCGGTCGCTGGGATCCTCACTGGTGAAGGCGGCCGCGCGGACCGACTCCGGGTCGGACATCCAGACGAAGAACAACGGCAGATCGGCGCCCCGTACCGGGCGCAGTGAGACGTTCATGGTCAGAGCCTCCGCGTGGCGAGAGCCAGCCGGTCGCGCGCGTCGAACAGCGCGTCCTTGACCGTCTGTTCGTGGGCCGGCGTGAGCCGGGCGACCGGCACCGAGCAGCTGATGGCGTCCCGGGCCGGGGTGCGGTACGGCACCGCGACACCGAAGCAGCGCAGCCCCAGGGTGTTCTCCTCGCGGTCCACCGCGTAGCCCTGCTCGCGGATCAGGTGCAGCTCCTCGATGAGCTTCTCCCGGTCGGTCAGGGTGTGCTCGGTCAGCGCGGGCAGCGTCTCGGGCAGCATCTTGCGGACCTGCTCGTCGCTGTGGGTGGCCAGCAGCGCCTTGCCGAGCGAGGTGGAGTGCGCGGGCAGCCGGCGGCCGACGCGGGTGAAGGGGCGCAGATAGTGCTGGGACTGGCGGGTGGCGAGGTACACCACGTTCGTCCCGTCGAGGCGGGCGAGGTGGATGGTCTCCGTGGTGTCGTCGGAGAGCCGGTCCAGGGTCGGACGGGCGGCCGCGACCACCTCGTCGCCGTCGATGTACGAGGTGCCGACCAGCAGCGCCCGTACGCCGATCCCGTACCGCGTCCCCGTCGCGTCCGTCTCCACCCAGCCCAGCTCGACCAGGGTGCGGAGCAGCATGTAGAGGCTGGACTTGGGATATCCGACGGCCTCCTGCACCGCGGCGAGCGAGTGCATGCCCGGCCGTCCGGCGAAGTACTCCAGCAGCTCCACCGTCCGAACGGCGGACTTGACCTGTGCCCCACCAGACTCGGCAACCGACATCGCGCTACGCCCCTTCCAGCCCACTTACGAAACCCTGCGACTTCTTGCCAACACCGAACGCCCGGAAATAGAGTCGCTTCATATTCACGATCAGGAACTCTGTTCAGAATACCGAACAACTTCTTCTGATGTGTGGCAGTGGAGCGGAAGGAAAAACGGTGGCAGCAGCACCAGTCTGGAGCGTCGACCCCCGCACCGGGAACCCGCGCGAGCAGGTTGCGGTGGAGGCTACAGCGGAGGAGGTCGACCGTGCGGTCCGGGCCGCCCACGCCGTACGGCACTCGCTCGCCGACCGCACGGTGCGCGCCGCTTTCCTGCGCACCGCGGCCGAACTCCTCGTCGAGGCCGGTGAGCACGTCATCGAGGCCGCGGACGCCGAGACCGCCCTCGGCCCGGCCCGCCTCACCGGTGAACTCGCCCGCACCGCAGCCCAGTTGAGGGCCTTCGCGGAGGTCGTCGACGAAGGTGCGTACCTCGACATCCACATCGACCACGAGGACGCCACCCGCACCCCGCCATGGCCCGACCTGCGCCGTTACAAGATCCCGCTCGGCGTCGTCGCCGTCTACGCGGCCAGCAACTTCCCGCTCGCCTTCTCCGTCCCCGGCGGCGACACCGCCAGCGCCCTCGCGGCCGGCTGCCCGGTCGTCGTCAAGGCGCACCCCGACCACCCCGCCACCTCCGAACTGTGCGCCGCCGTGCTGCGCCGGGCCGCGGTGCGCAGCGGGCTGCCCGAGGACGTCGTCACCGTCGTGCACGGCTTCGGGGCGGGTGTCGAACTGGTCAGGCACCCGCTCATCGGCGCCGCCGGTTTCACCGGATCGGTCCGCGGCGGACGTGCCCTCTTCGACGCGGCGGCCGCACGGCCGGTCCCCATCCCCTTCCACGGCGAGCTCGGCTCCCTCAACCCCGTCGTCGTCACCGAGGCGGCCGCCGCCGAGCGCGGCGAACAGATCGGTGCCGGGCTCGCGGGCTCGATGACCATGGGCGCGGGCCAGTTCTGCACCAAGCCCGGGTTCGTCCTCGCCCCGGCCGGCGAGAGCGGCGACCGGCTGCTGAAGTCCCTGACCGACGCGGTCAGCGACACCGAGGCCGGAATCCTGCTCGACCACCGGATGCGCGACGCCTTCCTCGCCGGAGTGGGCGAGCGGGCCGCACTCCCGCAGGTGGAGGCCCCGGTCACCCCCGGCGCCGGGGGTGAACACACCGTCGCGGCCGGCTTCCTGACCGTACCGGCGCACCTGCTCACCACCGAGGGCCCGCACGACGCGCTCCTGGAGGAGTGCTTCGGCCCGGTCACCGTCGTCGCCCGCTACACCTCCGACGACGAGATCACCGCGGTCCTGTCCCGGCTGCCCGGAAACCTCACCGCCACCCTCCAGATCGCCACCGAGGAAGCCGACGGCAGCGCCGCCGGACTCCTCGCCGCGCTCACCCCGCTGGCCGGACGCGTCCTGGTCAACGGCTGGCCGACCGGCGTCGCCGTCGCCCCCGCCCAGCACCACGGCGGCCCCTACCCGGCCACCACCTCCACCTCCACCTCGGTCGGCGCCACCGCGATCGAACGCTGGCTGCGCCCGGTCAGCTACCAGACGGTCCCCGAGGCGCTGCTCCCGCCGGAGCTGCGCGAGGACAACCCCCTGAACCTGCCCCGACGAGTGGACGGCCGCCGCGCATGACCCTGCGACTCCCCGAACTCCCCTTTGACCTGCGTCCGTTCGGCCCCGAGGGTGAGTGGGCGTACGAGAACGGCGTACTGACCGGCCGGGCGGGCGCCCGCCAGGACCGCTTCGTACCGCCGGGCGGCGAAGCCCTGGACACCGCGAGCGACGCGCCCCGGCTGCTGGGCACCGCCCCGGCGGGCGACTTCCAGCTGCTCGCCCGGGTGAAGGCCGGCTTCGCCGCCGCCTTCGACGCGGGCGTCCTCTACCTCCACGTCGGGGAGCGGGAGTGGGCCAAGATCTGCCTGGAGCTCTCCCCGGACCGCCCCACCGTCTGTACCGTCGTCACCCGCGGCCACTCCGACGACGTCAACTCCTTCGTCGTGGACGGTGACACCTACTGGCTGCGCCTGAGCCGTACCGGCAACGCCTTCGCCTGCCACGCCTCGCCCGACGGTGAGAAGTGGACCTTCGTCCGCGTCTTCGCCCTCGGCGAGCCGGAGCGGGCGGCCGAGGCATCGATCGGCTTCCTGGCCCAGTCACCGACCGGTGAGGGCTGCGGGGTGACGTTCGACCGGATCGCGTTCCGCGCGACCGGGCTCGTCGACCTGCGCGACGGCAGCTGAACGATGAGGCGGCCCCGGAGGTCAGCGATGAGGCGGCCCCGGCGGCCAGCTGGGGCCTCTCGTGCGCAGCACCCCGGCGTTCCGGGAATGGCGCCTATCCGTACCCACCACACGCTATATATGCGTCTGTGCCGGCATGAGGGCATCCAAGGCCCGCCGGCGGCCGTCGGGGGCGTGCGCGGGCCGTGGATGATCGACGATTTTCGGCCTCGGCGGTGCGGTGAGGGAACGGGACGGCCGTCCGGAGCCCGGTGGGGAGCCACGGATTCCGCGGCGCGGTCCGCGCTGATGCCGTGCGGCCCTTGTACCGCCCGCTCAGGGGCCTGTCCGGCGGCCGGCCGGGCGGCGGCGGCGGCCGGGCCGGACGGCTCGAGAACCATGATCCGATACCAGGCATACCCGGCCAACAGCACCGGCGATTTTTGGCGCACGATGTGCCATCGCGCAAAGCGGCGGGCAACTAGATTGTTCGCGGCATCACGAGACCGACCATCACCTGCCCTCTTTCGTTCACCGGCAGGGAATTTGGCAGCCAGTCAACGCGCGTGGACTTTCCTGGTGAACGCCGGGACCAGGCAGGCTGCCGGTCAGCACCACCGCGCTCGGCCGGGCTGACAGTGCTGGGCGGTCGCGGCGTTCGCAGTACTTCCTGACCCGATCCGGCTGCCGGGGATACCCCCCATGGAGCCGGCCGAGAGTATGAGGCACGTTCTGTGAAGGTTCGTAAGAGGTGGTCGAGCACCCTGGTCGCAGGGGGATTAACAGGGGTGCTCCTGACAGGTTGCGGCTCCCAGGGTGGGATCTGGCCATTCGACGAGTACAAGGGGAAAATGGTCGTCGGGATGTCCGACGGCATCCTCGCGACGGATCCGGCCTCGGGGTACGACCCGGGGTCCTGGCTGCTGTTCAACAACGTCTTCCAGTCCTTGATGAGCTTTCCGCCCGGGAGTTCCACCCCGGTGCCGGAGGCCGCCCAGGAGTGTCACTTCTCGGACGGCAGCAGGACCTACACGTGCACCCTTCGTGACGGGCTGAAGTTCAGCAACGGCAACAGCCTCACCTCGGCGGACGTCAAGTACTCCTTCGACCGGGCGATCCGGATCAACGACCCGGCGGGCCCGGCGCCGTTGCTCTCCACGATCTCCTCGATCCGCACCCCGAGCGAGGAGACCGTCGTCTTCAACCTCAAGGTGCCCGACGCGATATTTCCCAGCAAGATCGCATCCGGTGCCGGTTCCATCGTGGACAGTCACGTCTATCCCAAGGACAGGCTGCTCGACGGCGGCGAAACGGTGGGCTCCGGCCCCTACCGGCTGGACTCCATCAGCAAGTCGAAGGCCGACTTCTCGGTCTACTCCGGCTACCACGGAACCGCCGAGGTGAAGAACGCCGGCGTGACGCTGCGACTCTTCCAGGGCGACCAGCAGGCCCTCCAGTCCTCCCTGAAGAAGGGCGAGGTCGACATCGCCTACCGTGGCCTCACCGCCAAGGCGATAGCCGCCCTGGACACCTCGCCCACCGCGGGCAAGGAGGGCATCGAGGTCGTCACGGGCAGCAGCGCAGAGGTCCAGCACATGGTCTTCAACATGGACGACCCGGTGGTCGGCAAGATCGGTGTGCGCAAGGCCATCGCCTACCTCCTCGACCGCAACTCCCTGCTGAGCGAGGTCTACGAGTCCACGGCGACGCCGCTCTACTCGATCGTCCCGGCCGGCATCACCGGCCACAGCACCGCCTTCTTCGACACGTACGGCGACGGCCCACAGCTGCAGAAGGCGAAGGACGCCCTGAAGGATTCGGGTGTCACCGACAAGGTGAAACTCACCCTCTGGTCCACCCCGAGCCGTTACGGACCCTCCACCGATGACGAACTGCGGACCATCGCCAAGCAGTTGAACAAGAGCGGACTGTTCGACGCCCGGATGGAGACCGTCCCGTTCGACCAGTACGAGAAGGACATCGCCGAAGGCGTGTACGGCGTCTACGTCAAGGGCTGGGTGCCGGACTATCCCGACCCCGACAACTTCACCCAGCCGTTCTTCGGCAAGGACAACGTCCTGTCGAACAACTACAAGAACAGCGCGATCATCGACCGGATCATCCCGCAGACCTCGTCCATGACCGACCGCGCGAGCACCCGGCAGAAGTTCATCGAGCTGCAGGACATCGTGGCGCGTGAGGTGCCGCTCCTGCCGCTCTGGCAGGGCAAGCAGTACGCGGTGGCCCACGAGAACGTCCGGGGCCTTCAGAACTGCCTGGACACATCGACCGTCTTCCGGTTCTGGGAACTCACCACCGCGCCATAGAACCGGCCGGCACATGGGGAGCGGGAGAAGGCGCGTGCCCGGCCTCCTCGTTCAGCAGGGTGACGCCCGCGGCAACCGCCGGGTGGGCGCGGGCGTCACCATCACCATGATCCGAACTGCGAAGCCCGCCGATCTCGACGCCATAGTCCGCCTGCACACCGAGGCACGCGCCACCTACTACCGCGGCCACCTGGCCGAGGAGGAGTACGCGGGTGCGGAGGAGGTCGGCCGCAGCCGGGACGGCTGGGCGCGCGCCATCGGCCGGGACGACGCCACCGTGCTCTGCGCCGAACCGGACGGGACCCTCGCGGGCATCGCCGCCTACGCACTGCGCGACGGCATGATGCACCTCACCCAGCTCCATGTGTCACCGGCCCACTGGCGCAAGGGAGTCGGGAGCGCCCTGCACACCGAGTGCGTGGCCGCCTGGCAGCGGGACGGGGTGGCGCAGGCCCGGCTGGAGGTGTTCGTCCACAACACCCGCGCCCAGGCCTTCTACGCCGCCCACGGCTGGACCCCCGATCCCCTGCACCCCCGGGCGGGCACGCACGTGGTGCTGTGTCTCGCGGTGCCGGACGCCGGACTGCCGCCGCGATGAGCAGGTCCCGCTCGTGGCGCCCCTCGTAGGCCCAGTGACGCTGGGGCCCGGGTTGGGTCCTGGGGCCCATGACGGCGGCGCTCCTGTTCCCTAGCCTGAGAAGCCGTCATCCTGCCTCGGGGCAGTGCGGTGGGGGGAGCGAGACATGTCTGTGACTGGTGGCATACCCGCGTACGGGGGCGCCGGACCGGCGCCCGGAGCAGGACGGCGGGAACTGCCGCGCGCCATGGGCGCGGCCCGGATGCTGCTCCATGTCCTCCTAGGCGCCACCCTGCTGGGCGGTGCGGGCCTGTTCGGCTCCGCGCTCTCCGCCGACGCGATGGACGCCGGCACGCTCGGGCTCCTGCTGTACGGTGCCCTTCCCGGCGTCGTGGGCTGGGTGCTCTCGCGCCGCACGTGGACCGGCGGCACGCGCGTGTGGGGCGGACTGGTCGCCGTACAGGTGTGGCTGATCCTGGGCGGCGTCGCCAATGCCGCCGACGGATCGCTCCGCGGCTTCACGCAGGTGTTCCTGCCGGTCGTGACCCTGTGGTTCCTGACCCGGGCGGAGAGCCGTGCGTGGTTCCGGCTGGCGGCCGGGGAGCGTGAGGACAAGCCGGAGTTCTCGTTCGCCCACATGATCACCTGGCGCCGCGACCGGGGGCAGTCGGCCCTGGAGTACGTGGGGCTCGTCATGGTCGTCGCGGCCATCGTCGTGGCCCTGCTGCTGAGCGGCATGGGCGGCCGGATGGCGGACCGGTTCCAGGAGGCGGTCTGCTCCGTCACGGGCACGTCCTGCCCGGCCAAGGGCGGCGGCAGTGACACGGTGAACGCCGGTGACACCGCGGGCGGCACGGACACGGGCGGGGCCGACGAGGGCGCCACGGTCGTCGGCGGTGCGGACGGTGGCGCCGCGGACACCGGTGGCGGGCACGCCGGTACGGGCGGGTCATCCGGCACCGGTGGTGCCGACGGTGGCAGCGGCGGTGCGAACGGTGGCAGCGGCGGTGCGAACGGCGCGGCCGGTGGCACCGCCGACGGCGGGACCACCGCCGGCACCGGCGGCGCGGACTCCACGGGCGGTGCCACCGCCGGCACCGGCGGCGCGGACTCCACGGGCGGTGCCACGGCCGGGACGGGTGGCGCGGACTCCACGGGCGGGACCATCGCCGGGACGGGTGGCGGCGACTCCACGGGAGGTGGCGAGTCCACCGGCGGCGACTCCACCGGCGGGACGGCCGGCCCCGACGGGCCCGGCAGCGACACCTACCCCGAGACCGCAGACGAACCCGAGGCCGAGTACGACGACATCAACGCGTCCGGCGAGGACGAGGACGGCGGCGACGGCGAGGACAAGCAGGAGGACTGCAGCGGCTGGGGCTTCTTCGGCTGCGCCTGGGACCGCACCACCCAGGTCGTCAAGGGCGTCGCCGTGGACGGTGTCTGGGGCGATGTGACCGGGGTCATCGACCTCTTCAAGCCCTCGACGTGGTCCGGCATCGCCGACTACGGCAAGCAGCTCGGCAGCCAGTGGGTCGATGACTCCAAGGACGCCGGCGACAAGTGGAGCAAGGGCGACTACCTCGGCGCGATCGGTGACTGGGGCAAGGCGTCCGTCAACACCGTGGTGAAGGTCGGCGACGACATGTTCGTCGGCGACGACGTGCGCGAGCGGTGGAACAACGGCGAGAAGACCCGGGCCGTCACCGACGTGGCGTGGAACATCGGCTCCCTCTTCATCCCCGGTTACGACGTGGCCAAGGTCGTCGGCAAGACCAGCAGGCTCGGCAAGATCGGGAAGATCGCCTCCGACGTCGCGGAAGCCGCCGAGGACGCGGGCCAGGCGTCACGCAGAGCGCGCAAGGCGGCCGAGGCCGGGGACGTCGACGGCGCCCGCAAGGCGGCGAAGGAGGCCGACGACGCGGCGGACAAGGCCGAGGACACGGCCCGCAAGACCGGCTGCACCATCGCGTCCGGACCCCTGACGCGCTACGGAGGAGCAGGGGTCGCCGGGTCCGGTACCGGAGTGCTCGCGGCCGGTCCGCCCGGCCATGTGATCCTCGCCGACGACGGCTGCGACAAGGCGGCCGAGGCCAAGGCCAAGGAGGCCCGCGACCAGGAGCGCGCCGCCTGGACGGACAAGAAGCGTGCCGAGGAGAAGGACCGCGCCGCCAAGGCGCTCGCGAACAAGAAGCCGTGGCCGGAAGCCAAGCGCAACGACACCTCCGACCCGCGCAACTACAACTCGCCGGACTGGGCCAAGGACCTGAAGGACCCGGAGCTCGGCTCCGCCGACGCCGGCGACGGATTCTGGGGGAGCCGCGACCGCAACCCCAAGCCCAACTGGAAGAACGAGTCCTGGCTCCGCTACCAGGAACAGGTCACGGGCACCAACCGCGGCAAGGAGTACATCGTCGCCAACCCCAAGGAGGGCAAGCCTCCGGTGGAGTACGACGGATGGGACTCCGGCCGGCAGACGTTCCTGGAGGCCAAGAACGGCTACAAGAGCTATCTGTCGAAGGAGACCCCCGGGACGCTCACCAAGTCGGGCCGGGACAAGTTCATCAAGGAGGCGACGGAACAGGTCAGCGCCTCCGGCGGCCGCGCGGTCGAATGGCACTTCTCCGACCCGGACGTGGCCAGGGCGGCCCGTAAGGCGTTCCGTGACGAGGGCCTTCCGATCAAGGTCGTCTACACCAAGCAGAACCCGGCCACGAGCACCAGGAAGCCGGAGGCCTTCGACAGCCCTTAGCCTGGACCGCGTGCCGCTCCGCACGCGCTGCGGGCGGGACCTATGACGGCTCACAAGGTGGAGGCGGGACATGCGACGTGTGGTGCGGGGCTTCTGGGGGCCCAGGCGTGAGTCACCCCCGGAGCTCGCGGGGCGCTGGAAGACGATGCTGGACGCGCTTGCCGTACTGCTCCCGGCGGCGGGCCAGGCCCCGGCGGGCCAGGCGTGGACCTGGAGCCAGGTCCACGCCTCCGGCCGCCCCACGCAACTGCGGCCCGGGGAAGAGGAACTGCGCGCCGCGCTCCAGGCGGACCACGATTCCCCGCAGACCTCGGACGGCGCGGGACTCCACCTGGTCAGCAAGGGTGAGCCCGGCTGGGAGATCGACATCTCCGGACGCGGCGGCGGCGAATCGGAGTACGCGACCCAGGCCGTCGTGCTGACCGTCCGCTCCCCGGACGACGCGGAGGTCCCCGAAGCCGCGCTCCTCGCGCTGATCGCGGACACCTGGCAGCCGGACATCGGCGATGTCACCGACGACGACCTGCTCGACGCCCTGGAGGACGACGCCGGCTACGACTACACGCAGTCCCAGCTGTGCGTCGGCCGGCTCGGCTACCTCTCCCCGGGGCGTGCGCTGCTGGCCCCCGACGGGGTGGGCACGGCCCGCGAGGAGCTGAGCGGGGCGGGCGTACTCCTCGACATCGCACCGCCCGGGGAGACCGGCGCGGTCGTCGACGCCTATGTGAAGCTGCGCGAGGCCGGTGCGCTGGAGCCCCTGCCGCGTCCGATGACCCGGGCCGTCCTTTAGGGCCTCTCGTTCGGATCACGCCAGGGCCTCCCGTTTGGATCATGCCGGGCCCGGGAGCGCTACGGGGCCCGGGAATGCGGCGGGGTGCGGGAATGCGGCGGGGTGCGGGCGCGTTCGACGTGAGGTGCGCGGGGGTCCGCTCGCACGCCACCCGAGAGCCTGGAGAGAAGAAGAGTCATGCGCGTCGAGATCTGGAGCGACATCGCCTGCCCCTGGTGTTACGTGGGCAAGGCCCGCTTCGAGAAGGGCCTGGCAGGCTTCGCCCACCGCGACGAGGTCGAGGTGGTGCACCGCTCCTTCGAGCTCGACCCGGGGCGAGCCAAGGGCGACACCGCTCAGGTCATCGACATGCTGGCGCAGAAGTACGGGCGCACCCGCGAGGAAGCGCAGTCCATGGAGGCGAACGTCGCGGCCAACGCGCAGGCCGAAGGCCTCGGCTACCGCGCCGAGGGCCGCGACCACGGCAGCACCTTCGACATCCACCGGATGCTCCACCTGGCCAAGGCCCGCGGCCGTCAGGACGAGCTGCTGAGCCTGGCCTACCGGGCGAACTTCGCCGAGGAGCGTTCCGTCTTCGACGACGAGGTCCTGGTCGAGCTGGCCGTCGAGGCCGGTCTCGACGCCGACGAGGCGCGCGCGGTGCTCGCCGACCCGCAGGCGTACGCGGCCGACGTGCGGGCCGATGAGCAGGAGGCGTCCGAACTGGGCGCCAACGCGGTGCCGTTCTTCGTGCTCGACCGGCGCTACGGGATCTCCGGCGGCCAGCCCGCCGAGGTCTTCGCCCAGGCGCTGGAGCAGGCGTGGAAGGACCGCCCGCTGACCGCGATCGGCGGGGACGCGGCGGCCTGCGACGCCGACGGGGCGTGCGAGGTTCCGCAGACCGGCAGCAACGGCTGACCCCTCGGCCACCTGCGTTTATAAGCGTTGCTTGGGTAGCCCCCTTAACTCTTGGTAATTGACTATGAGTTAAGGGGGCTACAGGCTGGGCGCATGATGATCTCTTCGCTCAGCCGTGCGGTGGCCGCCGAGTTCGCGCCGGAGACCGCCTACCTCAACACCTCCAGCTGCGGGCTGCTGCCCCGCCGTACCGTCGACGCCGTGAGGGCGCTCGTCGAGTCGAACGCCACGGGCCGCAGGGCTGATGCGGGTGATTTCGGGGCGGTCGGCCGGGCCAGGGACGGTTTCGCGCGGCTCGCCGGTGTCGACGCCGGCCGGGTCGCTGTCGGAAGCTCCGTCACCGTCCATGTGGGCCTGATCGCCGGTTCGCTGCCTGCGGGCGCCGAAGTCCTCGCTCCCGAAGGGGAGTTCAGCTCGGTCACCAGTCCGTTCGCCGTTCGCGGCGACCTCAGGATGCGGTACGTCCCCCTGGCCGAGCTGGCCGGCGCGGTGCGCCCCGGGACCGCGCTCGTCGCTTTCTCCTCCGTGCAGTCCGCCGACGGCCGGATCGCCGATCTGGAGGCGGTGCGGGCCGCGGCCGCCGCCCACGGCGCCCGTACGCTGCTGGACGCCACCCAGTCCGCCGGCTGGCTGCCGCTGGACGCGGGGGCGTACGACTACACGGTCGCCGGCGGATACAAGTTCATGCTCTGCCCCCGGGGTACGTCGTTCCTCACGGTCACCGAGGATGCGCAGCGGTCGCTGCCGCCGGCCTTCGCGGGCTGGGTCGCCGCCGAGGACCCGTGGAACAACCTGTACGAACCGGTCCGGCGTCTCGCCGCCGACGCCCGCCGCTACGACGAGCCGCCCGCGTTCCTCTCGTACCACGGGGCCGAGCACTCCCTCGCGCTGCTGAACGAGATCGGCGTCGACACCCTCCGGGCGCACGCCACCGGTCTCGCGGCCCGCTTCCGGACCGGGCTGGCCGGGCTGGGGCACGAGGCGGTGCCCGGGGACACGGCCGTGGTCGCGGCGCCCGGACTCGGTGACCGGGCGCCGGACCTGGAACGGGCGGGGGTGATGGTCTCCGACCGGGCCGGCAATCTGCGGGCCGCCTTCCACCTCTACAACACCGAGGCCGATGTGGACCGCGCGCTGGACGTGCTCTCCGGCTGAGGGCGGCCGCCCTGCGCAGTCAGCGGTTCTCCGGGCAGTCCGCCGTCTCCCGGCAGAGGTTCTCCTCTACCCGGGCCAGCAGCCTGGCCAGCTCCTTGCGCTCACCCGTGTCGAGCCCGGCCAGGGTGTGCTCCTCCAGGTTCGTCCAGGCCCGCTCCACATCGGAGAGCAGGGCGCAGCTGTTGTCGGTGGCCTCGACCAGGACGGCCCGGCGGTCGGCCGGGTCGGGGCTGCGGCGCACGTGTCCGGACTGCTCCAGACGCTGGAGCATCTTGGTCACGGTGGACGGATCGAGGTCGACGGCCTTGATCACCTCCGACTGGCGCACCGCGCCCGAGTCCCAGAGGTACATCATCAGGAACTCCTGGCCGGGGTAGAGGCCCGCGCCCTTGAGCAGCTTGCCCGCCGCGATCCGGTGGAGCCGCGCGACCCGCGAGACGGCATGGCTGACCGGGCCGCCCCGGGCAGCGCTGGGCAGCTCGTCACAGGCGGGGTCGGACGTCATCGGGACTCCTCGGGGTGTGCGCGGACCGGCTCTGCTGCCGGGGGAAGCGGGTTTCTGCCGACTTTACCTTGGTCGGCCAATTAAATGCGCTACAGTGACGGATGTCGCAGATGCTTGGCCGACCACATATTTATGCTTGGCCGACCACATATCTCTTTGGGGGCACACCATGACCACCGCATTCGACCCGTTCGACCTGGCCGGTACACAGCTCGCCAACCGCATCGCCCTGGCGCCGATGACCCGTAACAGGGCGGGCGGGAACGGCATACCGACGGAGCTGACCGCCGAGTACTACGCCCAGCGCGCCTCGGCCGGGCTCGTCATCACCGAGGGCGTCCAGCCGTCGGCCGTGGGCCAGGGCTACCCCCGCACTCCGGGTCTGCACAGCGAGGAGCAGACCACCGCCTGGCGCAAGGTCACCGATGCCGTGCACGACAAGGGCGGCAGGATCTTCGCCCAGCTCCTGCACAGCGGCCGCATCGGCCACCCGGTCCTGCTGCCCGGCGGGCTCGTCCCCGTCGGCCCCTCCGCGATCGCGGCCACCGGGCAGGTCTTCACCGACGAGGGCGCGAAGGACTTCGTCACCCCGCACGAACTGACGGACGCCGAGGTCCGGGCCACCGTCGCCGACTTCGCGGCCGCCGCGCGCAACGCGGTGGACGCCGGCTTCGACGGAGTGGAGCTGCACGGCGCCAACGGCTACCTGATCCACCAGTTCCTGGCGCCCAACTCCAACCGGCGCACCGACGCGTGGGGCGGATCCGACGAGGACCGGATCCGGTTCGCCGTCGAGACCGTGCGCGCCGTCGCCGCCGAGATCGGAGCCGCGCGCACCGCGATCCGCCTCTCGCCCGGAAACCCGTACAACGACATCGACGAGCCCGCCCCGCAGGCCACGTACAGCGCCCTGGTGCAGGCCGTCGAGCCGCTCGGGCTCGCCTATCTGCACCTCGTCGAGAGCACCGCCGACGACCGTACGCTCACGGAGACGCTGCGCAAGCAGTTCAACGGCACGCTCGTCCTGAACCCGGCGACCGAGGGCCCGACCGGGCCCGAGGCGCTGGCCCTGGTCGAGGAGGGCGTCGCGGACGTCGTCGCGTACGGGGCGCTCTTCCTGGCCAACCCGGATCTCCCGGAGCGGCTCCGGGCGGGCGGCCCCTACAACACCCCGGACCGCGCCACCTTCTACGGGGGCGACCACCGCGGCTACACGGACTACCCGGTGCTGGGGGAGTGACACCCGGCGGCGCGGCCCGCGCGCAGGCCCTACGGCTGCGGGGCCTCCTCCAGCGGCGCCCCGTGCCACTTCCACGACGTCACGCGCTCACGGCCCGGCAGATCCGCGCGGCCGGTGGCCCAGAGCAGGACGGTCCACCGGTCCTCGTCGGCCGGGGCGTCGGGGAAGAGGCGGGCCAGGACCCGGTCGCAGAGGTCGTTCGGCGGGGTCCAGGAGAGCGACAGACCGGCGGCGACGTCGTGGGTGTGCGCGAGGGTCTCCACGATGCCCATCGCGGCGAAGCCCTCCGGGTCCGAGACGCCGTAGGAGTGGAAGGAACGGACATCGGGGGAGGCCGTCCGCACCATCGCGGACAGCAGGGCGCCGCTCGCCTCCAGGGTCTGGAGCAGCCCGGCGGTTCCCGCCTCCGGGTTCGCGAAGACCGCGTTCCAGGGGCCGCCCTCGCGTTCCGGGGCCCAGCGATAGGGAACCTCGGTGTCCAGCGGGGGCCTGCGCGGGCCGAGCTGGACGGCGTACGCGAAGAGGTCGTCGCTCAGATGCTCCACGGTCTCCCAGCAGTCCCAGGTGAGGGTCCCCGCGGGAATGTGCCAGTCCTCGGCCGGTGACCGGCCGAGCGTGTCCACCGCCAGCCGTACCGCCGACGTCACGTCGTCCGCCGTGACCGGCAGCCTCTTTCCGGTCAGCCGTGCCCGCTCGCCCGCGCTGCACTCCACGCAGAACTCGTTGCCCTCCGGGTCGGCCAGGGTCGCCCAGCCCCGCCCGTTCGGCTTGCGGTGGTCGCCGACCAGGGTGGCACCGAGGGCGAGCAGCCGCTCGACCTCCTCGTCCCGGGTGCGGTCGTCCGGCTGGATGTCGACGTGAATGCGGTTCTTGGTGCTCTTGGGTTCGGGCACGGTGACGAACAACAGGGCGGCACGGGGGGTCTCGACGAGCGCCTCGGGGTCACCGGGGAGATCGTCGTCGGCCAGGGAGGCACCCAGCACCTCGGCCCAGAACGTGCCGAGCTTGTAGGCGTCGGCGCAGTCGACGGTGACGTGATGTACGTGTGAAGTCATGGGCCTCACTGTCGCTCGATGCCCATGCCCCGGTCCAGCGGGTTACGACGGCGGCATGGGGGCGGTACTGCGCCTCCGCCCCCACCCCGCCGACGCCGCGTCAGTTTCTACTTCACCGGCGTGAAGTCGCGTGCCCCGATGAACTCCGGGCGGCGCACGGGCGCCGCGAACGGCTCCTGGGCCCTGTTCTCCACGCTGTTGAACACGATGAAGACGTTGCTGCGCGGGTACGGGGTGATGTTGTCCCCCGAACCGTGCATGCAGTTGCAGTCGAACCAGGTCGCCGAACCGGCCGCGCCCGTGAAGAGCCTGATGCCGTGCCGGTCGGCCATCCTCGTCAGCGCCCCGTCGGACGGGGTGCCCGCGTCCTGCATCCGCAGCGACTTCTTGTAGTTGTCCTTCGGCGTCTCGCCCGCGCAGCCGAGGAACGACTTGTGCGAGCCGGGCATGATCATCAGCCCGCCGTTGGTGTCGTGGTTCGCCGTCAGCGCGATCGACACCGACACGGCCCGCATGTTCGGCAGACCGTCCTCTGCGTGCCAGGTCTCGAAGTCCGAGTGCCAGTAGAACCCCGAGGCGCCGAACCCCGGCTTGACGTTGATCCGGGACTGGTGGACGTACACGTCCGAGCCGAGGATCTGGCGGGCCCGGCCCACCACCCGCTCGTCGCTGACGAGCCGGGCGAAGACCTCGCTGATCCGGTGGACCTCGAAGACCGACCGTACGGAGTCCGACTTCGGCTCGATGACCGAGCGCTCGTCGGCGCGTACCGCCGGATCGGCGATCAGCCGCTCCAGCTCGGCGTGGTAGCCGGCCACCTCGTCCGGCGTGATCAGCTGGTCGACGGTGAGGAATCCGTCGCGCTCGAAGCCCTGGAGATCCTTCACGGCGACCGGACCCGGTGCGCCCGGCGCGGACCAGATGACCGGGTCCTGGCGGGGAGTGGTCATCTCGGCGGCGCCGCGCGAGGGGTACAGGTCGGCGCGTACATCAGTGGTCATGGTGGTTCAGCCCTCCTCGGTCAGCAGTGGGTAGACACCGTTCTCGTCGTGGTCCTCCCGTCCGGTGACGGGAGGGTTGAAGACGCAGACGCAGCGGAAGTCCGTCTTCGGGCGCAGGGTGTGGTGCTCGTGCCCGTTCAGCAGGTACATCGTGCCGGGGGAGATCCAGTGCTTCTCGCCGGTCTCGTCGTCGGTGAGTTCGGCCTCGCCCTCGGTGCACAGCACGGCCTCGATGTGGTTGGCGTACCACATCGAGGTCTCCGTGCCCGCGTACAGCACGGTCTCGTGGAGCGAGAAGCCCACCTTCTCCTTGGCGAGCACGATGCGCTTGCTCTCCCAGGTTCCGGAGGCGGCCTTCACATGCCGGTCGGTGTTCTCGATGTCACTGAACGATCGGACGATCACGGTGGGTCGGTGCCTTTCTCTCTGCAACGGTGTTTCTCGGCGGGGCCGTTCGGGACGGCCCCGGGTCAGGCGGTCTCGCGGACGCAGCGGGCCAGGGTGCGCAGGCCCTCGTCCAGTTCCTCGGGGGTGATGGTCAGCGGCGGCAGCAGCTTCACGACCTCGCTCCGCGGGCCGGAGGTCTCCAGCAGCAGCCCCAGCTCGAAGGCGCGGGCGCAGACGGCCGACGCACGCTCCGGGTCGTCGAACTCCAGCCCCCACACCAGTCCGCGGCCGCGGAACCGCGCGGTGTCGTGCTCGCCGCAGATGGCGAGCAGCGCCGACTCGACCTGCTCGCCGCGGGCCAGCGTCTGCTTCTCCATCTGGCCGTCGGCCCAGTAGGCGTCGAGCGCGGCGGCGGCGGTGACGAACGCCGGGTTGTTGCCGCGGAAGGTGCCGTTGTGCTCGCCCGGCTCCCAGATGTCCAGTTCCGGCTTGAACAGGCAGAGCGACATGGGCAGTCCGTAGCCGCTGATGGACTTCGACAGCGTCACGATGTCCGGCGTGATGCCGGCCTCCTCGAAGGAGAAGAAGCCGCCGGTACGGCCGCAGCCCATCTGGATGTCGTCGACGATGAGCAGCATGTCCTGGCGGTGGCACAGGTCCTGGAGCGCGCGCAGCCACTCGGTGCGGGCGACGTTGATGCCGCCCTCGCCCTGGACGGTCTCCACGATCACGGCGGCGGGCTTGTTGAGCCCGGAACCCTGGTCCTCCAGGAGCCGCTCGAACCAGATGAAGTCGGGGACCTGGCCGTCGAAGTAGTTGTCGAACGGCATCGGCGTGCCGTGCACCAGCGGAATGCCGGCGCCGGCCCGCTTGAAGGCGTTGCCGGTCACGGCCAGCGAGCCGAGCGACATGCCGTGGAAGGCGTTGGTGAACGAGACGACGGACTCGCGGCCCTTGACCTTGCGGGCCAGCTTCAGCGCCGACTCGACGGCGTTGGTGCCGGTCGGGCCGGGGAACATCACCTTGTACGGCAGGTCCCGGGGGCGCAGGATCACGTGTCGGAACGTTTCGAGGAACGCCCGTTTGGCGGTGGTCGCCATGTCGAGGCCGTGGGTGATGCCGTCGCGCTCGATGTAGTCGATCAGCGCGCGTTTCAGCACCGGGTTGTTGTGGCCGTAGTTGAGCGAGCCGGCTCCGGCGAAGAAGTCGAGGTAGGAGTGGCCGTCCTCGTCGGTCAGCCGGGCGCCCTGCGCGCGGTCGAAGACGGCGGGCCAGCCGCGGCAGTAGCTGCGGACCTCGGACTCCAGGGTCTCGAAGACGCTGAGGGCGGGCGGGGTGATGGTCACAGCGGGTCTCCTGCGTGAGGGGGGTTGTGACGGGCGACGGCGGTGGACGTGGCTGCGACGGACCTGCTGCCCGTCGGCGCGAGTGCGTGCGACGGACCTGCTGCCCGTCGGCGCGAGTGCGTGCGACGGACCTGCGGCCCGTCGGCGCGAGTGCGTGCGACGGACCTGCTGTCCGTCGGCGCGAGTGCTGCTCAGGCGTGGAACGGGCCGATGCGGTAGAGCACTTCCGGCAGATGGGTGCCCTCGGGGAACAGCCCGCCGTCAAAGAGCACCTCGCGCTCCAGTGCCACGTCGTGGCGCTGCGCATAGGAGGTGAACAGGCGGTCCGACGCGGTGTTGTCCGGCGTGACGGTCGTCTCGACCGAGGCGAGGCCCTGCTCCGCGGCGACACGCGCGGTCAGCTCGTCCAGCAGCTTCGCCGCCAGGCCGCTGCCGCGGTGGCCGTGGTCGACGGCCACCTGCCAGACGACGAGCGTCTCGGGGCGGTCGGGCCTGATGTACCCCGTCACGAAGGCGACCGGGCTGCCGGTCTCGTCGCGGGCGACCACGGAGGTCGCCGCGAAGTCACGGCACCACAGCAGGTAGCTGTACGAGGAGTTGAGGTCCAGGACCTCGGAGTCGCGGGCAATGCGCCAGATCGCGGCTCCGTCCTCCACTCGCGGGGTGTCGATAGTGATGAATTCGCTTCGGGCACGGGCAAAATCTGCTGGTGCGGCGGTCATGCGAATTGAATTTACCCAGCAAATTCCGAAATTGCATCGACGCAGGGGGTTGGGTGGCGCGACGCTTTGTGTTATCACGCGAGCGTGCGCCCAGGCGCGAATCGGTTACGTTATCTGCCGATTTGGTCTGCATTTATCCGGCATAATGCCCCGGGTGTGGAGTCGGTCACAAGGTCGTAACTCTCGTGAGACGCAACCGAATTACCTGGTCCGAACGGCCGGGAAACTGGGGTGTTTAGCCTTCGTGAAACCGGGCAGAAGAATGCGGGGAGCTGCTCTGAATAAAGCAGCTCCCCGCATTCTTTGAATGGGGCGGAATCTATTCGCTGAGCCAGGTTTCCGAAACGGCCTTGCGGGCAGCTTCCAGATCGACCTGCCGGCCCGTATCGGCCAGTGCCGCCCCCAGAGCCGCGAGCGAGGAGAGCACCGCGCCCCGCGTCGCATCCACCCCGTAGTGATTGACCCGGATCATCTCCTTGGACAGCGCCCCGCCCCCCGCGATCAGCGGCAGCGACGGGTCGGCCGCGAGCGCCTGCGCGACCAGGTCCGCCGCGTCCACACCCTCCGGCGCCCGCAGCGTGGTCGCCACCGGCGCCGCGTCCGCCGCCTCGTGCACGTACGGGGCCAGGCCGCCGCCCAGCGCCACCGCACCGGCCCGGGTGGCCGCGGCCGCCGCGGCATGACGGGCGATCAGCGCGTCCAGGCCCTCCGCCTCGATCCGCTCCACGCAGGCCTCCAGCGCCAGCATCTCCAGCTGGGCCGGGGCGTGCAGCAGCGCCTTGCGGCCGCCGTCGATCCAGCGCTCCTTCCAGTCCAGCAAGGAGAGGTAGGAGCGGCGCGGCGCCTGCGGGTTGGCGGCGATCCGCTCCCAGGCGCGCGCACTCACCGACACCGCGGACACCCCGGCCGGACCGCCCATCGCCTTCTGCGCGCCGATCACGCACAGGTCCACGCCCCATACGTCCGGCAGCAGCGGCTCGGCGCCCACCGAGGCGACGGCGTCCAGCATGAACAGCGCCCCGTGCGCACGGACGACCTCACCGATCTCCGCGACCGGGTTGGTGTTGCCGGTCGCGGCCTCCGCGTGGACCAGCGAGACGAAGTCGATCTCCGGGTGCGCGGCCAGCGCCTCGGCTACCTGGCCGGCGGTGACGGCCGTGTGGAAGGGCACCTCGAGATCGATGACCTCGGCGCCGCAGTCGCGCAGCCAGTTGCCGAAGGTCTGCCCGTACGGACCCGTGACGACGTTCAGCGCGGTCGAACCGGGCCGGGCGCCGCCCCTGATGCAGCCTTCGAGGGGCAGGAGTGCCTCGCCCTGCATGATGACGACGTCCTGCTCGGTGGCGAGAAGACCGGCCACCCGCCGCTCGATCGCCGCGAAGTGCGCGGCGGTGAGCGGGGTCAGGTCGAGGAAGGGGTGCGTCACGGTGGTGCTCTCTTCGCGATCGGATCGGTGTGCGGCCCGGCCTGCGGACCGGGCTTGCTCCGAGAGTACCGAGCGCTCCGGGGACGGCCCGGACCCGTCCGCCGGATCGGGCGGGACAGGGCTCGGCGTCCCGTCCGCCGCCTCGTACAGTGCTGTCCATGAGCGATCACGAGGCGCCTCGGGTGCTGCAGGTGAAGGGGCGGGTACTCGTCGGACCCGAGGAGGTCAGGGACGAGCTCTGGGCGGTCGACGGCCGCATCTCGTACGAGCGGCCGGCCGGCGCGGACGACGCGACCGTCATCACCGGCTGGGCCCTGCCGGGACTGGTCGACGCCCACTGCCACGTCGGGCTCGACCACCACGGCGCCGTCGACGCGGCGACCACCGAGAAGCAGGCCCTCGACGACCGGGAGGCCGGTGCGCTGCTCCTGCGGGACGCGGGCTCGCCCGCCGACACCCGCTGGATCGACGGCCGCGAGGACCTGCCGAAGATCATCAGGGCCGGCCGGCACATCGCCAGGACCCGGCGCTACACCCGTAACTACGCCCATGAGATCGAGCCCGACGAGCTCGTGGCCTACGTCGCGCAGGAAGCGCGCCGCGGCGACGGCTGGGTGAAGCTGGTCGGCGACTGGATCGACCGGGAGGTGGGCGACCTGACCGCCTGCTGGCCCCGCGAGGAGGTCGGGGCGGCCATCGCCGAGGCGCACCGCCTGGGCGCCCGGGTCACCGCGCACTGCTTCGCCGAGGACTCGCTGCGCGACCTCGTCGAAGCCGGGATCGACTGCGTCGAACATGCGACGGGGCTGACCGAGGAGACCATCCCGCTCTTCGCGGAGCGCGGCGTCGCGATCGTCCCCACCCTGGTCAACATCGCCACCTTCCCCTCCCTCGCGCAGGGCGGCGACGCCAAGTACCCCCGCTGGTCCGCCCATATGCGCCGGCTGCACGAGCGCCGTTACGACACCGTGCGCGCCGCCTACGACGCCGGGGTTCCGGTGTTCGTCGGCACCGACGCCGGCGGGGTGCTCGCCCACGGTCTGGTGGCCGACGAGGTCGCGGAGCTCGTCAAAGCGGGCATCCCGGCCCTGGAGGCGCTGTCCGCGACGACCTGGGGCGCCCGCGCCTGGCTCGGCAGGCCCGGTCTGGAGGAAGGCGCCCCGGCCGACCTGGTGGTGTACGACCAGGACCCGCGGGCGGACGTCCGCGTGCTGGCGGCCCCGCGCCGGGTCGTGCTGAACGGGCGCGTGATCGGCTGATCCGGGTGACCCGGGCCCGGACGGGGCCGGGGTGCACCGTGTTGACCGGCAGTTACCGGGGGCCGGCCCGCTCGTTGAATCATTTCTGTCCACTCCGGCGCGATCGCCCTCCGGGCCTCCCGCGCTCGGTGAAAAGGGTGAACTCGAGGAACGTACGTGCCGGGATAATCGAATAAAGGCACGGAAACCCCCCTTTGGAGTGAACTCCCTTCAGGTGTCCGCCAGTTCACTCTCTGTGCGTAAAGATTCACGGAGTCGAGGCCACCGGTGCCCGCGATGTCCCCCATTGGACGGCGCCGGTGGCTCCATGTCTCTTGTGGGGGTTCCACCATCTTGAACAGCAACACCTTCCGCCTCGCCGCCCTGGCGGTCGCCGCCGCTCCCGTCGCCCTGCTGGTCGCCGTCCCGGCGCAGGCGACCGCCGCGACCACCACCACGACCGCGCGCGACGGGAAGGCGAGCGCGGTCGTGCTCCGTACCGCACTCGACGTCTCGCTCCTGAACAAGACGATCGATGTGCCGCTCAAGGTCACGCTCAACGAGGTGCAGGCCCCTCGCAGTGCCGAGAAGACCGCGCTGAGCGTGAAGCTCGACGGGGTGGAGGGCGGAAGGCCGGTCAGTGTGCTGAGGGCCGACGTGGCCACGGCGAGCGCGACCGTCGGCAAGCACCGCGCCGAGGGGTACAGCAATGTCGTCAAGGCGCGGCTGCACCTGCCCGGTCTGCCGCTGCTCTCGCTGGTCGAGGTGGAGCAGGTCACCTCCAAGGCGGTCTGCGAGGTGGGCCGCAAGCCGGTCGCGGAGTCGAATGTGCTGGGTCATGTGAAGGTCCTCGGCCAGCGGATCACCCTCTCCGCCGGAGGCACCACGAAGGTCTCCGTGCCGGGTGTCGGCGAGGTGACCCTCGACCTGTCGAAGACGAGCACCACCTCGCGTACCGCCGCTGCGGCAGCCCTCCAGCTGAAGGTCTCGGTCAACCCGTTCGACCTGAACGTCGCCGATGTGAAGGGAGAGGTCACACTCGCCGAGGCCACCTGCGAGACCCCGAAGAGGGGCGGCACGGGCGGCGGGAGCAACGGCGGCTCGACGGACGGGGGTTCGGGCAACGGCGGCTCCGGCAACGGCGGCTCGACGGACGGTGGCTCGGGCAACGGCGGTTCGTCCGGCGGCGGTTCGACCGACGGTGGCTCGGGCAACGGCGGTTCGTCCGGCGGCGGTTCGACCGACGGTGGCTCCGGCAACGGTGGTTCGACCGACGGCGGCAGCTCCGGCGGCTCCGGCAGCGGCGGCACTGGTGGCAGTGGTGGCTCGACCGGTGACACCGGAGGCGACGTCAAGCCCCAGACCGGCACCGGTCATGCGCCCGCCGTCGTCGACGGCGACCTCGCCGAGACGGGCAGCAGCTCCACCACGCCCTACATCGCGGGTGGTGCGGCCTTCCTGCTGGCGCTCGGCGCCGGCGCGATGATCGTCGCCCGGCGACGTGCGCAGGACTGACGCCCGGGGGAGGGAATCGGGGCCCGAGGGGGCGGCCGGGGGGCCGTAGGGGGAGAAGGGGGCGGTGAGCGGTGCTCCGGATGGGAAGCACCGCTCACCGTTCGGTACTCCGTATAGGAAGCACCGCTCACCGTTCGGTGCGGGTCACCGCCTGGTGAGCGGTGACCCGCACCTGAAGCGCCGCTCACCATTCGGTGCAGGTCACCGGACCGTGAGCGGTGACCCGCACATGAAGCACCGCTCACTATTCGGTGCAGGTCACCGGACCGTGAGCAGTGCTCCACACAGGAAGCCCCGCTCACCGCCCGGCCCGCTCACCGCCCGCCCCGTTCGCCGCCCGGCCCCGCTCAGCGCCCGCCCCGTTCGCCGCCCGGTCGGGGGTGTCACCGGCCGACCGTGGTCAGTGCCTGGAGTGCCTGGTCGAGCGCCTGCACCAAACGGTTGGTCGTCGTCCGGTCCCGCACGGCCAGCCGCAGCCACTCGGGGCCGAGCCCCGGAAACGTATCGCCGCGCCGGGCCGCGAAGCCCAGCATCCGCAGCCGCTCGCGTATCTCCGCGCCCCGCTCCAGCCGGATCAGCACGAACGGTCCCTCCGCCGGTTCCACCACGTGTATCTCGGTGAACTCCCGCAGCCCGGCGCCCAGATGGCAGCGGTCCACCACGACACGGTCCGCCGCCGCGGCCGCCTCGGCCAGCGCCCGCGGCTCCACACACGCCTCGGCCGCCGCCAGCGCCGGGGACGACACCGGCCACAGCGGCTGCGCCTCCTCCAGCCTGCGCACGGTCTCCGGCGCGGCCGCCACGTAACCGATCCGCAGCCCGGCCAGCCCCCACGTCTTGGTGAGGCTGCGCAGGACCACGAGACCCGGGATGTCCGTACGGCCGCACAGCGCCTCGCGCTCGCCCGGCACCGCGTCCATGAACGCCTCGTCGACCACCAGCGTCCGCCCCGGACGTGCCAGTCGCTCCAGTACGGCTGCCGGATGGAGCACGGACGTCGGGTTGGTCGGATTGCCGATGACCACCAGGTCCGCGTCGGCCGGTACGGCGGCCGGATCCAGCCGGAAGCCGTCCCCGGCCCGCAGCAGCACCCGCCCCACCTCGTGCCCGGCCGCACGCAGCGCCGCCTCCGGCTCGGTGAACTGCGGATGGACGACGACCGGGCGCCGGGCCGGCAGCGCGCGTGCGATCAGCACGAACGCCTCCGCCGCACCGGCCGTCAACAGGACTCGTTCCGGCGGCAGTCCGTGCCGCGCGGCGACCGCCGCACGCGCCTGACGCCCGTCCGGATAGGCGGCGAGCTCGCCCAGGGACGCGACTATTCGCTCCTTCAGCCAGGCCGGTGGGGTACCGGCCCGTACGTTGACGGCGAGATCGGTCAGATCCCGGCCCCGTCCCCGTACCTCCGCGTCACCGTGGTGCCGCAGATCGTGCGCGCCCGCGCCTGTCGCGTCGGGGCGTTCAGTGGGAGTGTGCATGACCGCCATGGTGGGGGTGGTGGTGATGGCCGTCGTCGTCAGGGTGGAAGTGCGGCTGCTGCGGCAGTCCCACCTTGTCCTCGAAGCCCGGCAGTGCGATCCGGTACACGCAAGAGTCGCAGTTCATCCGCAGATCGCCCTTGACGGCCTCCCGGTAGCGCTCCATGACCAGTTCGAGCAGTTCCTCCGCGGCGCCGATCACCTCGGCCGGCCGGACGTCGAGCTCCGGGTGGGCGGCGGCCCACTCCTCGGTCTGGTGACGCACCCGGTCCGGCAGGATCCCGGTGAAGAGGAAGTACGGCAGGACGACTATGCGCCCCGCACCCAGCTTCACGCAACGGTCCAGACCGGACGGCACATCGGGGGCGGCCAGCGAGACGAACGCCGTCTCCACACCCGCGTAGCCCCGGCCCTCCCAGAACAGCCTCGCCGCCTTGTACACCTCGGCGTTGGCGTCCGGGTCGGTGGAACCGCGCCCCACCAGCAGGACGGTCACCTCGGAACGGTCGGTGTCGCCCAGCACCTCGTCGACCCGCCGCTCCAGCACCTTCAGCAGCGCCGGGTGCGGGCCGAGCGGACGCCCGTAGGTGTACGAGATGCCCGGGTGGCGCTCCTTCTCACGGGTCAGCGCCGCCGGGATGTCGCCCTTGGCGTGGCCGGCCGACACCAGCATCAGCGGAACGGCGGCGAAGCGCTTGACGCCCCGCTCGACGAGCTCGGTCACGGCGTCGCCGAGCGGTGGCGGCGACAGCTCGATGAATCCGCCCGCGACGGGCAGCTGCGGGTTACGGGCGCCGAGTTCGGCCACGAAGTCACGGAACGCGGCGGCCCCGCCCTCGTCCCGGGTGCCGTGACCGGCGATGAGCAGGGCGGGCTGTGCGGACGGGGTGTTCACGTGTTCTCTCTCCTGATGTTCACGGGGGGTGGGACGAGGTTCGACGGGGCGGATCACGGGGCGGATCACGGGGCCGGCTCCCCGGCAGGGCCGGCCGTGGCCGACTGCCAGCGGTAGCCGCGCGGGGTGACCATGCGGCCCGCGATCTCGCGGGTGGCCGTGTTGCCGACGGTGACGACGGTCATCATGTCGACGGTCGCGGGGTCCAGCGCCGCCAGCGACGTCACCCGGCTGGACTCGTCGGGGCGCGAGGCGTTGCGCACGACACCGACCGGCGTGGCCGGCTCCCGGTGCCCGGACAGGATCGACAGCGCCTTGGGCAGCTGCCAGTCGCGGCCCCGGCTGCGCGGGTTGTAGAACGTGACGATGATGTCGGCCTCGGCCGCGGCCCGTACCCGGCGCTCGATGACCTCCCACGGCGTGTGCAGGTCGGAGAGGCTGATCGACACATGGTCGTGGCCCAGCGGGGCGCCCAGGATCGCGGCCGCCGCCAGCGCGGCCGTCACCCCCGGCACACCCACCACATCGATGTCCGCGCCCGCCTCGGCCAGCGCGGGCGACGCCATCGCGTACACACCCGCGTCACCACTGCCGATCAGCGCCACCGCATGCCCCTTGCGCGCTTCGGCGACCGCGGTGCGGGCCCGCTCCTCCTCGGCGCCGAGCCCCGATTCCAGCAGCGTGGTGCCGGGCCGCAGCAGGTCCCTGATCTGGTCGACGTACTGGTCGAGCCCGACCAGCACCGACGCCCGCCGCAGCTCGTCGCGGGCGCGCGGCGTCAGCAGATCGCGGGCCCCGGGGCCGAGCCCCACGACGGCGAGCCGCCCGCGCGGGGTCCGGCGGACCACGGCGCACGTCGCCATCGCCGCCCGCCCCTCAGGCCGCGACTTCCGCTTCGGTACGAGGAGTTCACCGCCTCCGGCGAGCGCCGCGGCCTCCGCCACCGAGGGTGTGCCGACGGCGGCGAGCGGTGCGTCGGAGGGGTGCGGCACCTGGATCCGGGCCAGCTCGTCGGCCGGGTACGTACGCAGCGGCACACCGAGTTCCGCGGCGGCGGTCACGATCCCCGGCTCCCCGGCCTTCGCGTCCACGGTCACCAGCTCCGCGATGCTCGACGGCGAGAGACCGGCCCCCTCCAGAGCGTCCCGGATCAGCCCGAGCACCTCGTCGGCGGGCGCGTCCCTGGACGCGCCGACCCCGACGGCGAGCGAGGCCGGCCGCACCACGGCCTCCCGCGCCCCGAGCTCCACGACCCGGTCGGTGAGGTGCAGCACCGCCGCGCCCTGGTTCGCCGGGCCCACGTTCGGCGGCAGGGCGGGCAACGGCCACACCGCGTCCGCCCGCAGGGCCACCGGGGCACCGTCGAGCATCGCCCGCGACACCCCCGCGACGTCCCCCTCCACGGGCAGCCCCAGCATGTCGAGACCGGGCACGCCCACCGCGTCCGTCGCCGTCGTCACGACCGGCGCCGCGCCCAGCACCTCGCCGACCGCCACCGCCAGGGCGTTCGCCCCGCCGGCGTGCCCGCCGAGCAGGGCCACCGCATGGCGCCCCGCCTCGTCGACGCAGACGACGCCGGGGTCCGCCGACTTGTCCGTGAGCAGCGGGGCGACCAGCCGGACCACGGCCCCCGTCGCCAGGAAGCACACCAGCTGCTCGCACTCGGCGAACGCCCGCCGCACGGCCTCGCGCACCGGGCCGTCGTAGACCACGGCGCGGCCGGGCCAGGCCGCGGCCAGCCGGTCGCGGGCGACGGCGCCCGCCGCCGTGGCGGAGATCAGGCCGATCACTGGATTGCTCCTTCACTTGCACGAACCGCGGGGCGGACGCCCCACAGCAGAAAGACCGGATTGGCCGCGGCGAGCCGGGTCACGTCACCGGGCAGCGGCGCCAGCCGGGACGACTGGAGCAGCACCCCTTCGGGCTCGAACCCGGCGGCGGCCAGCGCCGTACGCACCGGCCCCACCCGGTCCAGGGCCGCCACCGCGACCACCACGGAACGCCGAGCCCGCCGGGCGCACGCCGTCACGATCGCGGGCAGCTCACTGCCGCCGCCCCCGATGAACACCGCGTCGGGGTCCGCCAGATCGGACAGCACTATGGGCGCGGCACCGTGCACCGCCCGCACGTACACGCCGTGCGCCGCGGCGTTCGCCCGGATCCGCTCGACCCCGTCCGCCGTCTTCTCGACGGCCACGGCAGCCGCGCCGAGCCGCGCGCACTCCACCGCCACCGACCCCGAACCGGCACCGATGTCCCACACCAGATCACCGGTACGCGGCCCGAGCCGGGCCAGCGCCAGCGCCCGCACCTCGAACTTCGTGATCATCGAGTCGCGATGGGCGAACTCCGCCTCGTGCAGCGCCCATCCGGGCGGACCCGCGGCCGGACCCGCCACCGTCCGTACCGGAGACAGGGCCCGCGACTCGTCCAGGCACAGCACCACACTCACCGGATCCGGCCACGGGCGGGCGGCCGCCTCCCGGGGCGTGAGCCGCTCGACGCGCTCGCGCTCCGGGTCCCCGAGCGCCGTCGCGACGACCAGGGTGCGTTCCTCGCTGTGGTGCAGCAGCCCGGCCGCCAGCTCCGCGGGCCCGGCGCCCGGCCCCGTCAGCACGGCGACCTTGGGGTGCGCGAGGCACACGTTCACCGCGGTCCGCGGATCACGCCCGTGCGCGCTGACGACCACCGCGTCGTCCCACGGAACGCCCAGCCGGGCGAACGCCACGGCGATCGACGGCGCACCCGGCCGCACATCGAGCGCCGCGGGCCCGAACCGCTCCGCCAGCGCCCGCACGATCCCGAAGAACCCCGGATCCCCGGACGCGAGCACCACCACCCGGGCACCGTTCCCGGCCAGGTGCTCGCCGATCCGGTCGAGCGCCGGGGCCAGCGGACCCAGCACCACCCGCCCGGCATCCGCCGGCAGTGCGGCACCGTCCAGATGACGCCCGGCCCCGACCACCAGCGTGGCCCCGGCCAGCGCCCGGACGGCATCGGGGGAGAGCGGCGCCCCCGTCCCCGTACCGAAGACCCGGATCACGAGCCGGACCGCTGGGCGCGCAACTCGGCCCGCGCCGCCTTGTCGGCCTTGCGGTACCCGTGGAAATGCCCCGGGTGGTACAGGTGCGAACGGGTCCCCGACGCCGACAGGGCCGGGCCGACCAGGAAGAGCGTGTGCTTCCAGAGCTTGTGCTCCTTGACCGTGGCCTCCAGCGTCTCGATCGTGCAGTGCAGGATCAGCTCCTCCGGCCACGTCGCCTGGTACGCGATCACGACCGGCGTGGACGTCGGGTAGCCGCCCTCCAGCAGCTCCTGCGTCAGCTGACCGGACCGGGCGGCCGAGAGGAACAGCGCCATCGTCGTGCCGTGCCGGGCGAACTCCCGCACCTCCTCACCGGGCGGCATCGGCGTCTTGCCGCCGCCGAGCCGGGTCAGGATCACCGACTGCGCCACCTCCGGGATCGTCAGCTCGCGCTGCGCGATGGCCGCGACCGCCGAGAACGACGACACACCGGGCACGATCTCGACCGCGACGCCCAGCTCACCGCACCGGTCGACCTGCTCCTGCGTGCCGCCCCACAGCGCCGGATCGCCGGAGTGGATGCGCGCCACCTTCAGCCCCTCGTCCGCCGCACGCCGGTACACCGCGACGACCTCTTCGAGGGACATCTGCGCGGAGTCGAGGATCTCGGCACCCTCCCGGGCGTGATCGAGGACCTCCGCCTGCACCAGGCTGGCCGCCCAGATGACGATGTCGGCGTCCGCGATGGCCCGCGCCGCCCGGAAGGTCAGCAGATCGGCGGCGCCGGGGCCGGCACCGACGAACGTCACGGTGCCACGGGTGGGCGCGGCGACCGCGGCGGCTGCGTCGACTGCTTCGGACATGGGACGGGTCCTTTCGGGAAGTGACATACGGGAAGAGGGTCGTGGGCACCCGGAGATGCGCACACCGGGGTCAATCGGCTAGCAAGAGCCCATGGCGGTGTTCGTCGCGCTCGGCGCGTTCCTGATGACCCTGGCCGGCGGCTGGGTCGCCCAGCGCGTCACCGACCGCCGCCACCTGGTACTCGGATTCGCCGGCGGACTGATGCTCGGCGTGGTCGGCCTCGACCTGCTGCCGGAGGCGATCGATGCCGCGGGCGGCCTCGTCTTCGGCGTACCAGCCGCCCTGCTGCTGTTCGTGGGCGGCTTCCTCGTCGCCCATCTGGTGGAGCGTCTGCTCGCGGTACGCCAGGCGGCACACGGGGCCGGCGAGGAACGCGTACCCCAGGTCGGGCTCACGGCGGCGGCCGCGATGGTCGGCCACAGCCTGATGGACGGCGTGGCGCTCGGCGCGGCCTTCCAGGTCGGCGGCGGCATGGGAGCGGCCGTCGCGCTCGCCGTCATCACCCACGACTTCGCCGACGGCTTCAACACGTACACGATCACCAGCCTGTACGGGAACGACCGCCGCAAGGCCCTGACGATGCTGTACGCGGACGCGGCGGCGCCCGTCATCGGCGCGGCGACGACACTCCTGTTCACCCTTCCGGAGGAACTCCTCGGCTGCTATCTCGGCTTCTTCGGCGGCGCGCTCCTCTACCTGGCCGCCGCCGAGATCCTGCCCGAGGCACACCACGACCACCCGGCCCGCTCCACCCTGCTGTGCACGGTGGCCGGAGTGGGCTTCATCTGGCTGGTGGTGGGCATCGCGCAGTGACCGGCTCACAACTTGCCGCCCCGCCCGCCGTCGCGCGGCGCGGGCGCGATCAGCGTGGAGAGATACGGCAACGGGCCGTCCGCCAGCTCAGCCGCCGGCCGGATCGACTCCTCCGGCAGCCCGAGTGCCGAACCCCACACCGCGTCCTCGGTCCGCCCCGTCTCGCGCAACGCCGTGGCGACCTCCTCGGCGAGCCGCCCGAACTTGTACGCGACGACGGTCCCCGGACCCTCCAGCGCCTGCTTCAGCACCGCGGCCCCCGCCGTCACCGGCACCAGCGTCAACGGCTCGGTGCCCTCGGTCAGCACCGCACCGCTGCGCGCGGCCAGATCCTGCATCGCCGTGATCCCCGGCACCGTCACCACGGCCGTACCCGGCAACAGCTCACCGATCGTGTGCGCGAGGTACGTGAACGTCGAGTACACATTGGGGTCGCCGATCGTCGCGAACGCCACCGAACCACGCGTACGCAGCAACTCCGCGACCCGCGCCCCCGCCGCGTCCCACGCAGCCTCCCGGCGCGCCCGGTCCGTCCGCTCGTTGAGCGCGAACACGACCCGCACGACCTTCTCGGCCCCGACGTAGTGCAGCACGGTCGCCTCGGCACGCCCCCGCTCACCCGTGTCCATCACGGGCACCACGACAACGGCGGCGTCACGCAGCGCGTTGACACCCTTGACGGTCACCAGCTCCGGATCACCGGGACCGACCCCGACCCCGACCAGTGTGTTCATCCTTTGCACCTCTCCACGAATCGGCGGGCCGTTCCGGGCGCCGAAGCCCAATGCGTATGCAGATAACTCGCGTGCACGCCCTGCTGCACAAAGCCCTCGACGCGCCGCTCCGGCTGATGCATGCCCCAGGCCGGCGCCTCCCCGGCGCCGGGCTCCAGCACGGTGCGGTGGAACTCGTGCCCGCGCATCCGCGTCCCCGTAGCCGCCAGCACGCTGTCGGAGACCGCCACGGCGTCCCGGTAGCCGAGCGTCAGCCGCTCGGACATCCGGGCCCCGGCGTCCAGCACCCCGCACATCGGAAGCCCGTCGAGCGACCGCGCCAGATACAGCAGCCCCGCACACTCGGCGGCCACCGGAGCACCCGAGAGCGCCAGCTCCGCAACGGCCTTGCGCAACGGCTCGTTGGCCGACAGCTCGGACGCGTACACCTCGGGAAACCCGCCCCCTATGACGAGCCCCCGCGTCCCTTCGGGCAACGCCTCGTCCCGCAACGGATCGAACGGCACGACGGTGGCCCCGGCGGCGGTGAGCAACTCACTGTGCTCGGCATAGGAGAAGGTGAACGCGGCCCCGGAGGCGACGGCAACCACCACTTCCGGCCTCGCCGGCGTACCTTCCAGCCCCTCCAGGGCCCGATCCATCCCCTCCGGCGTGCTTTCCAGCCCCTCCGGCGTTTGAGGAGCGGGGGTCCGGGGGCGGAGCCCCCGGTTACGGGAAGGGGCGGGGAGGGGAACAGGCCCGCCGCAGGCGCCCACCGCCTCCGCCGCACTCCACACCGCACCCGGCACGGGAGGCGCGGACCGTGCCAAAGCCAGGACCGCGTCCAGGTCACACCCCGCCACCACCTGCCCCCGCATCGCCGCGACAGCGCCCACCGCATCGCCCCGCCGCTCAGCCACCGGCACCAGCCCCAGATGCCGCGACGGCACCGCCACCTGCTCGGCCCGCCGCAACACCCCCAGCACGGGCACCCCGGACTCGTCCAGGGCCTCCCGCAGCAACGCCTCGTGCCGGTCGGACCCCACCTTGTTCAGGATCACGCCGCCGATCCGCACCTGCGTGTCCCACGAGGCGAAGCCGTGCACGAGGGCCGCCACGGACCGCGACTGCGACGACGCGTCCACGACCAGCACCACCGGCGCCCGCAACAACTTCGCGACCTGCGCGGTCGAAGCGAGCTCACCCTGCCCGGACGCCCCGTCGTACAGCCCCATCACGCCCTCGACGACCGCCAGGTCGCACCGCTGCGCACCGTGCGCGAACAGCGGAGCGATCAGCTCCGGCCCGCACATGTACGCGTCGAGATTGCGGCCCGGCCGCCCCGTGGCAAGGGTGTGGTAGCCCGGATCGATGTAGTCGGGCCCCACCTTGTGCCCGGACACGGCGAGCCCCCGCCCGGCGAAGGCGGCCATCAGACCCGTCGCGACGGTCGTCTTGCCGCTGCCGGACGACGGCGCGGCAATGACCAGGCGCGGAACGTTCACCACTCGATGCCCCTCTGGCCCTTCTGCCCGGCGTCCATCGGGTGCTTGACCTTCGACATGTCGGTGACCAGGTCGGCGGCGTCCACGAGCGCGGCGGGCGCGTTGCGCCCGGTGATCACCACGTGCTGGCTGCCCGGCCGCCGGCGCAGCACCTCGACGACCTCATCGGTGTCGACCCACCCCCAGTGCATCGGGTAGGCGAACTCGTCGAGGACGTACAGCCGGTACGTCTCCGCCGCCAGATCGCGCTTGACCTGCTCCCAGCCCTCCCGCGCGGCCGCCTCGTTGTCCAGCTGCTGATCGCGCTGGACCCAGGACCAGCCCTCGCCCATCTTGTGCCAGGCGACGGTCCCGCCCTCGCCGCTCGCGCCGAGGACCTTCAGCGCGTTCTCCTCGCCGACCTTCCACTTGGCCGACTTCACGAACTGGAAGATCCCGATGGGCCACCCCTGATTCCAGGCGCGCAGCGCGAGCCCGAAGGCAGCCGTCGACTTCCCCTTGCCGATACCGGTGTGCACCACCAGCAGCGGCCGGTTGCGGCGCTGCCGGGTGGTGAGCCCGTCGTCCGGCACGGTGGTCGGCTGTCCCTGCGGCATTACGCGGCCCTCCTGCTGTAGCTCTGAACGTCCTTGACCAGCCCGGCGATCGACTCTGCCCGCAGCTCCTCGAGCGTGACGGCGGTGCCGCCCAGCTCGCCTGCGAGGCTCACCGCGAGCCCGAGCCGCACCGGCCCCGACTCGCAGTCCACGACGACGGAGGCGATGCCATCGGCCTCATGCAGCCGCGCCGCCCGCGCGGCCAGCGCCACCGGCTCCGGCCCCCCGGTGGCCCGCCCGTCGGTCACCACGACCAGCAACGGCCGCCGCGAGGGATCGCGCAGCCGCTCCACCCGCAGCACGTCATGGGCCTTCAGCAGCCCGGCGGCCACCGGGGTGCGCCCGCCGGTCGGCAGCATCTCCAGCCGCGCGGCCGCCGCGTCCACGGACGACGTCGGCGGCAGCACCACCTCGGCGTCCTTGCCCCGGAAGGTGATCAGCCCGACCTTGTCGCGCCGCTGGTAGGCATCCATCAGCAGGGACAGCACCGCACCCTTCACAGCGGTCATCCGCTGCCGGGCGGCCATCGACCCGGACGCGTCCACGACGAACAGCACGAGGTTCCCCTCGCGCCCTTCCCGCACCGCCTGCCGCAGATCGTCCCGCCGCACCACCAGCCCCCGGCCCGACCGGCCCCGCGCCCGTTGATGCGGGGCGGCGGCCTGCACGGTCGCGGCCAGATGCAGCTTGGTCAGCGCACCCTGCGGACGCCGCGCACCGGTCGTCCGCCCGTGCTCGGTACGCGCCCGGGACCGCCGCCCCGCCGCGCCCTCGCCCAGACCGGGCACGCTCAGCATCTTCGTACGGAACGGCTCACCGGCCCGCACGGGCTGCTGCTCGCCGCTTCCGCCCGTCGGCCCCTGTTCCTTCTCCCCGCCCTGCTCGGGGACGGACTGCGCGGGCGTGTCGTCGGCCCCGCCCTCGCCCTGCGGCGGCGTGTCGGGCCCGTCGCCCTCCGGCGGCCGGCCCCCGCCACCGGGCCCGTCCGGGTCCGGATCGTCGTCCTCGGAGCTGTTCTGCTCCAGCGTGTCGTCGAGCTTGTCCTCGTCGAGCCCCGGCGCGTCGAAAGGATTGCGCCGGCGCCGGTGGGGGAGCGCGAGCAGGGCGGCCTGCCGCACGTCCTCGGCGAGCACATCGGTACGCCCCGCCCAGGCGGCGAGCGCCGTGGCGGTCCGGGCCATCACGATGTCGGCCCGCATCCCGTCGACCTCGAAGGCGGCGCAGGTGGCAGCGATCTGCCGCAACGCGCCGTCACCGAGCCGTACTTGCGGCAGCAGTGCCCGCGCCCCGATGATCCTGGCCCGCAACGCGGCTTCCTCGTCGGCCCACTGGGCGGCGAAGGCGGCCGGATCGTCGTCGTACGCGAGCCGCCGCCGCACCACCTCGACCCGCAGATCGGTCTCACGGGAGGCGGCGACCTCGACGGTCAGCCCGAAGCGGTCGAGGAGTTGGGGCCTGAGCTCCCCTTCCTCCGGGTTCATGGTCCCGACCAGCAGGAAGCGCGCGGCATGCCGTACGGAGACGCCTTCGCGCTCCACGTACGAGGCACCCATGGCGGCCGCGTCCAGCAACAGGTCGACCAGGTGGTCATGGAGGAGATTGACCTCGTCGACGTACAGGATCCCGCGATGCGCGTCGGCGAGCAGCCCCGGCTCGAAGGCCTTCACGCCCTCGGCGAGCGCCCGCTCGATGTCGAGCGCCCCGACGAGCCGGTCCTCGGAGGCGCCGACGGGCAGCTCCACGGTCCGCGCGGCCCGCGACACGCCGGACCCGGCCTCGTGGGGCCCGTCGGGACACGCCGGATCGGGCGCGTCCGGGGCGCAGGAGAACCGGCATCCGGGGACGACGGCCACCTCCGGCATGAGGGCGGCCAGGGCGCGCACGGCGGTGGACTTCGCGGTGCCCTTCTCGCCGCGCACGAGGACGCCGCCGACGGCGGGGCTCACCGCGTTGAGCAGCAGCCCGAGCCGGAGATCGTCCTGCCCGACGATGGCGGTGAAGGGATAAGGCGTACTCACGAGACCTCCTTGACGAGGGCGAATCGATGCCCCTCCGGGGCACAACCCAGCCCCTCCGGCGATTGGGGAGCGGGGTCCGGGGCGGAGCCCCGGTTCGGGAAGGGGCGGGTAGGGGACAGACCCGCCACAGGCGCCACGCAACGCCCGCTCACTCGTCCCCCTCCAGGTCGCCCTCGAGCTCCAGATACGTCGCCCGCAGCCGCTCCAGCGTCTCCGCGTCCGGCTCCGCCCACAGCCCCCGCTCGGCCGCCTCCAGCAACCGCTCCGAAATCCCGCGCAACGCCCAGGGGTTGGACTTCTTCATGAAGTCCCGATTGGTCTCGTCGAACACGTACTCCGCGGACAACTTCTCGTACATCCAGTCGTCGACGACCCCCGCCGTCGCGTCGTACCCGAACAGGTAGTCCACGGTCGCCGCCATCTCGAAGGCGCCCTTGTACCCGTGCCGCCGCATGGCCGCCATCCAGCGCGGGTTGACCACCCGCGCCCGGAACACACGGTGGGTCTCCTCGCCGAGCGTCCGCGTCTTCACCTGGTCCGGCGTGGCCGAATCCCCCACGTACGCCTCGGGCGACTCCCCGGTCAGATGCCGCACCATGGCGACCATGCCACCGTGGTACTGGAAGTAGTCGTCGGCATCCACCAAGTCGTGTTCCCGCGTGTCGACGTTCTTCGCCGCCACCGCGATCCGCCGGAACGCCGTCTCCATGTCCCCGCGCGCCGCCCGCCCATCGAGCCCGCGCCCGTACGCGTAACCGCCCCAGACCGCGTACACCTCGGCCAGGTCCGCATCGCTGCGCCAGTTCCGCGCGTCGATCAGCGGCAGCAGCCCCGCCCCGTACGCGCCCGGCTTCGAGCCGAAGATGCGTGCCGTGGCCCGTCGGCGGTCACCGTGCTCCGCGGTGTCCTCGTCGGCGTGCGCCCGTACGTAGTTGGCGTCGGCCGGCTCGTCCAGCTCCGCCACCGCCCGTACCGCGTCGTCGATCAGCCCCACCACGTGCGGGAACGCGTCCCGGAAGAAGCCCGAGATGCGGACCGTCACATCGATGCGCGGCCGGCCCAGCTCGCTCACCGGCACCACCTCGAAGCCGGTCACCCGGCGCGAGGCGTCGTCCCACACCGGGCGGCAGCCGAGCAGCGCCAGGATCTCCGCGATGTCGTCGCCCTGGGTGCGCATGGCGGAGGTGCCCCACACGGTGAGGCCGACCGACTTCGGGTAGTCGCCCGTGTCGGCGAGGTACCGGGCGATCAGCGAGTCCGCGAGCGACTGGCCGACCTCCCACGACAGCCGGGACGGAATCGCCTTCGGGTCCACGGAGTAGAAGTTGCGTCCGGTCGGCAGGACGTTGACGAGTCCGCGCGTCGGCGAACCCGAGGGCCCCGCCGGGACGAAGCCGCCGTCCAGCGCCAGCAGGATGTGATCGATCTCGTCCGTCGTGCGGGCCAGCCGGGGCACGACCTCCTCGCAGGCGAAGCCCAGGACGGCGACGGCGTCAGGGAGTTCGAACCCAAGCACCTCCCGCGCCAGGCCGGCCACCGCCGAGAGCTCCCAGCCGCGTGCCTCCATGCCCTCCGCGAGGCGGCGGCACAGCTGCTCCAGCAGGTCGATCGCGTCCGCGCCCGTCCGTGCCGGGCCGTCCACCAGCTCGCTCAGCTCGGCGGGCACCTTCACGGCCGCGCCCGGCTCGGCCAGCAGCTCCTTCTCGCTGAGCCCGAAGTGTTCGGCGATGGCCGCCCGCAGACCCGGCAGCGCGTTCGCCGTACCGCCCCACACCTGCGAGGCGCGCAGCACCGCGAGGACCAGGTTGACCCGGGCCTCGTCGACCGGGCCGCCGCCCAGGATGTGCAGGCCGTCGCGGATCTGGACGTCCTTGATCTCGCAGAGGTAGCCGTCGATGTGCATGACGAACGAGTCGAAGTCGTCGTCGCCCGGCTGCGCGTCGACATGCAGGTCGTGGTGCAGCTCCGCGGCCTTGACCAGCGTCCAGATCTGCGCCCGTACCGCAGGCGCCTTGGCCGGGTCCAGGTCGCTGACCAGCGCGTACTCGTCGAGCAGTTGTTCCAGTTTGGCCAGGTCGCCGTAGGTGTCGGCGCGGGCCATCGGCGGCACCAGGTGGTCCACCACGGTGGCGTGGCCGCGGCGCTTGGCCTGGGTGCCCTCGCCCGGGTCGTTGACGATGAACGGGTAGATCAGCGGGAGTTCGCCGAGGACCGCGTCGGGGCCGCAGCCGGCGGACAGGCCGAGGCCCTTGCCGGGCAGCCACTCCATCGTGCCGTGCTTGCCCATGTGGACGACGGCGTCCGCGCCGAAGGTGTTCTCCAGCCAGCGGTAGGTGGCCAGGTAGTGGTGCGAGGGCGGCATGTCCGGGTCGTGGTAGATCGCGATCGGGTTCTCGCCGAAGCCGCGCGGCGGCTGGATCAGCACCACCACGTTCCCGAACTGGAGCGAGGCGAGGACGATGTCGTCGCCGTCCAGGTACAACTGGCCCGGCGGCTCGCCCCAGTGCTCCAGCATGGAATCCCGCATCGCCGGGTCCAGCTTCGCGAACCACTCCCGGTAGTCCGCCAGCGGCACCCGCGCGGGGGCTGCCGCGAGCTGCTCCTCGGTCAGCCACTCCACGTCGTGGCCACCGGCGTTGATGAGGCGGTGGATCAGCTCGTCGCCGTTGTCCGGGTGGCCCTCGACCCCGTAACCGGCGTCACGCAGGGCGTCCAGGACACGGACGGCGGAGGCGGGTGTGTCCAGGCCGACCGCGTTGCCGACGCGGGAGTGCTTGGTGGGGTAGGCGGTGAAGACCAGGGCGAGCTTCTTCTCGGCGTTGGTCTTGTGCTTGAGGACGGCGTGGCGCACGGCGATCCCGGCGACGCGGGCCGCGCGCTCGGGGTCGGCGCGGTAGACGGGCACCTCGTCCGGGCCCTGCTCCTTGAAGGAGAACGGCACGGTGATCAGCCGCCCGTCGAACTCCGGGATGGCGACCTGCATCGCCGCGTCCATGGGGGAGAGCGCGGCGTCCGACGCGTCCCATGCGGCCCGCGAGGACGTCAGGCAGAGCCCCTGCAGCACCGGCACGTTCAGATCGGCGAGCGCGCCGATGTCCCAGGCCTCGTCGTCGCCCCCGGCGGAGGCGTCCGACGCCCGGGTGCCGCCGGCCGCGAGCACCGTGGCGACCAGGGCGTCGGCCCGGCCGAGCAGCTCGTACAGTCCGGCGTCGGCGCCGCGCAGCGAACCGCAGTACACGGGCAGGGCGTTGGCGCCGCGCGCCTCGACGGCGTCGCACAGCACATCGACGAACGAGGTGTTGCCGGAGAGGTGGTGCGCCCGGTAGAAGAGCACGCCGACGGTCGGGCGGCCCTCGGTGAACGTACGGCTGCCGTGGAGCCCCCACTCGGGCATCTTCAGCGGTCCGGCGAAGCCGTGCCCGGTCAGCAGGACGGTGTCGGAGAGGAAGAGGGCCAGCTCGGCGAGGTTGTCCGGCCCGCCCTCCACCAGGTAGCGCAGCGCCTCGGCGACGACCCCGGCCGGTACGGACGAGTCCGCCATCAGCTCCGCGTCCGGCACGGACTCACCGCCGAGCAGCACGGTCGGGATGCCCGACGCCTTCAGGACCGCGAGCCCGTCCTCCCAGGCGCGCTTGCCGCCCAGCAGGCGGACCACGGCGACGGAGGATCCCTCGATCAGCGCGGGCAGTTCCTCCCGGGCGTCGATACGGGTCGGGTTGCCGATCCGGAAGGGCGCGCCGGAGGCGCGGGCGGCGAGGAGATCCGTGTCGGCGGTCGACAACAGCAGCACGGTGCTCAGCGGGGCGTTCGACGGGGCGTTCATGCGCGTGCTCCAGGTGCTCCGGGGGCGATGAAGGGAAGTCCTGCCGGTGCGCCCGACTCGATGAGCCGCCACAGCGCGTCGGTGTCCGCGTGTTCTTCGATGAGGTCGCCGAGGCGGTCGAGCTGTTCCTCGCGCAGCTCGGCGAAACAGGTGTCGGGGGCGGGGACGAAACGGCGGCCGGCGGCCCGCGCGATCTCGGTCAGGAAGCGGCGCCGGAACGCGTCGCTCTCCAGCGAGCCGTGCCAGTGGGTGCCCCACACGGCTCCGGAGCGGCAGCCGTCGAGACGCTGCCCGCCGCCGTCGGTGAGGAACGGCTCGCCGCCGCGCACGTCCGCGACGCCGTGATGGATCTCGTACCCCTCGACGGGGGCGCCGAGCGCCTCGCCGGCCGGCCGGGCGAGGGTCTTCTCGCGGTCGAACCGGATGCGCACGGGCAGCAGTCCGAGTCCGTCGACCTTCCCGGCGCGCGACTCCACGTCGTCCTCGATGTGCTCGCCGAGGATCTGGTAGCCGCCGCAGATGCCCAGGACGGGGCGTCCCTCGGCGGCGCGCCGCTGCAGCGCGTCGGCGAGCCCGCGCTCGCGCAGCCAGGCCAGCGCCTTCACGGTGCCGCGGGTGCCGGGCACGATGACGAGGTCCGCGTCGTGCAGTTCCTCGGCGCGGTCCACGAACCGCACCACGACGCCCGGTTCGGCGGCGAGCGCGTCGACATCGGTGAAGTTCGACATCAGCGGCACGGCGCACACGGCGACGCGCAGGATGTCCTCGCCGTGCGGCGGGGCGACGACGGACTCCCGTACGGTGCCGCGCAGCGAGACCCGCAGCCCGTCCTCCTCGTCGATGCCGAGGCCGTGGGCGAACGGCAGCACCCCGTACGTCGGCCGTCCGGTCAGGTCGAGCAGCATGTCCAGGCCGGGCTCCAGCAGGGAGACGTCGCCGCGGAACTTGTTGACCAGATAGCCGGCGATCAGCTCCTGGTCCCCGGCCGCGAGCAGCGCCGTCGTACCGAAGAACGAGGCGAAGACCCCGCCGCGGTCGATGTCGCCGACGACCACCACCGGGAAGCGTGCCGCCCGTGCGATGCCCATGTTCACGATGTCCGTGCGCCGCAGATTGATCTCGGCCGGACTGCCCGCCCCCTCGCAGATCACTGCGTCATACGTGCCCCGAAGCTGCTCCAGGCAGTCCACGACGGTGGACAGAAGCTGCTCCTGCCGGCCGCCGTGGTAGCCGCGGGCGCTCATTTCGCCGACCGCGCGCCCCATCAGGACGACCTGGCTGGAGCGGTCGCTGCCGGGCTTGAGCAGGACCGGGTTCATCAGGGCGGTGGGCTCGACCCGGGCGGCCTGGGCCTGCATGGCCTGGGCGCGGCCGATCTCGGCGCCCTCGCGGGTGACGAAGGAGTTGAGCGACATGTTCTGCGCCTTGAAGGGCGCCACCTTCACGCCCCGGCGCACCAGCCAGCGGCAGATGCCCGCCGTGACGACGCTCTTGCCCGCGTCCGATGTGGTCCCGGCGACCAGTAGTCCACCGCTCATGTCCGTCTCCGTCCAGAGAGTCGAGGTCCTGCGGTACGGGGCGCTGCGGTACGGGGCGCTGCGCCGGTGGCCCCCGGGGTGCGGGAGCCCGCGATGCGCCGTGCCGCGAGGCCGATGCCCAGGCGGGCCGCCACGCTCACGCCGAGGGCCAGCGCGTTCACCCGGCGCGACAGCCGTACGGCGCGTTCGATGTCCGCGCTCTCCACCGCCCGGCCGGTCTCCCCGTTGAGCACGGGCCGGTGCTCGACCCGGCCGCCGTAGGCGAGGGTCCCGCCGAGCCGTACGCCGAGGGCGCCCGCGAACGAGGCCTCCACCGGGCCCGCGTTGGGGCTCGGGTGCTTGGCCGCGTCCGCCCGCCAGGCCCGGACCGCTCCCCGTGGCCGCCCCCCGGCGGCCACGGCGAGCAGGGCCGTCAGCCGGGCGCCCGGCCAGCCCGCGACGTCGTCGAGGCGCGCCGAGGCCCAGCCGTAGCGCCGGTAGCGCGGCGATTTGTGGCCGACCATCGCGTCGAGCGTGTTGGCGGCCCGGAAGCCTACGAGTCCGGGGACCCCGCCCAGCGCGCCCCACACCAGGGCGCCGACCACGGCGTCCGAGGTGTTCTCGGCGACGGACTCCACGACGGCACGGGCGATCTGCGGCCCGTCCAGGGAGTGCGGGTCGCGGCCGCACAGATGCGGCAGCCGCTCACGGGCCAGGTCGATGTCCCCGGCGGCGAGCGCGCCACCGATGGCCCGGGCCTCGCGCCCCAGCGACGTACCGCCGATGACGGACCAGGTGGCGGCGGCGGTCAGGGCGACGGACGCGGCGGGGTGGCGGCGCAGCGCACGGGAGGCCAGCGCTGCGCCCCCGGCGGCGCCTCCGGCGCAGATCAGGGTGTGCAGTGCGCCCCACCCGCGGTGGTCGCGCCACAGACGGCGTTCGACGCCTGCCGCGGCCCGCCCGAAGGCGGCGACCGGGTGCCCCCTGCGGGGATCACCGAGCAGCAGATCGCCGATCAGACCGGCCGTGGCGCCGTACGCGAAAATGCGATCGGCACGCACGGTTCAGCCGGCCGTTACGCCTCGAAGGACCTTCGTACGGGCAACTGCTGGCAGAAGCGGTACAGGAATGGACGCACGGCAGGCGGGCATGACGATATGTCCTCACTCAGGGTCCGCGCCCTGGTTCGACGTGACCGGCGACGAGAGTCTCCTGGCTTCCGGATCCGCAGTTCCCCCGGTCTTCCAGCCCGCTTGCGTGGACCGTGACGTACGGGTGGGGGACTGCTCCCCGGTGACAGTGGCGGGACCGCGCCGGATTCGCACCGGCTTCCTCTGCTGTCGCCGTAATGGCTCCGGCAGTCCACCACGCTCCGCGAACACCCGTCAACTTGCCGTTGACCTGCGGCGGCGCAGTGTGCGCAGACACACATCGGGCCGGACACACACGAGGTGTGTCCGGCCCGATGCGTACGAGCGGAATGGGGCGGGTGTGGCGTCAGGCGACGATCAGATAGATGCCGTAGGCCACCGCCGCGGCGCACAGTCCGAAGCAGACGTACGCGCCGGCACGGGCCAGCATGAGCGATCCGCCCGCCGAACCGCCCTGCGCGGCCGGTTCGGGCTGCTTGGAGAGGCCGACGATGCCGAGGGTGAAGAGGCCCACCAGCGCGACGGTGGCGACGAGAGAGACGCCGAAGACGGTGCCGAGGGCGGCCCAGTCGATGTGCATGATCTGTCCTTACCGGAGGCTCTTAGACCGTGGCGGGTCGGGCCGGGTCGGAGACGGGTCCGGCCGGGGCCGGGATGGTGGCCGTGAGGTCGTGGGTGGTCTGGGCGGCCGCGGTGGGCGGCGGGCTGACGGCCGCGATGGCCGTGGTGACGACCCCCGCGGGCTCGGCGTCCGCACCGGCCGGGGCGACGTCCTCGTGGCTGACGGGCTTGCGGCGCGACAGCATCCAGATCGCTCCGGAGCCGGCGATGAGCAGCGCCGCGACGACCACGACGCCCCAGGTGCCCTGCTTGGTGAGGAGCTCGGCACCCGCACCGACCAGTCCGGCGGCCGGCAGGGTCAGACCCCAGGCGACGAACATCCGGGTGGCGGTGGACCAGCGGACCACGCCCCCCTTGCGGCCGAGGCCCGCGCCCATCACGGCGCCGGAGCAGGACTGGGTGGTGGAGAGGGAGAAGCCGAGGTGCGAGGAGGCCAGGATGACGGTGGCCGCACTGGTCTGGGCGGCGAAGCCCTGCGGCGGCTTCAGCTCGGTCAGGCCGCTGCCCATGGTGCGGATGATGCGCCAGCCGCCCAGGTAGGTGCCGAGCGCGATGGCGAGGCCGGCGCTCACGATGACCCAGACCGGCGGGTTGGAGCCGGGGGCCAGGACGCCGCCGGTGACCAGGGCGAGCGTGATGATGCCCATGGTCTTCTGCGCGTCGTTGGTGCCGTGGGCGAGGGAGACCAGCCCGGCCGAGGCGATCTGGCCGGCGCGGTAGCCCTTGGCGGTGGCCTTCCCCTGGGCGTCGCTGCGGATCTTCCCGCCGATGCGGTACGTGAGCTTGGTGGCCAGCAGCGCGGCGAGACCGGCGACGACCGGCGCGGCGACCGCGGGGAGCAGCACCTTGGTGACCACGGTGCCGCCGTCGACCGACGACCAGCCCGCGGACATCACCGCGGCGCCGATGAGGCCGCCGAACAGTGCGTGGGAGGAGCTGGAGGGCAGTCCGACCAGCCAGGTCAGCAGATTCCACAGGATGGCGCCCACCAGGGCCGCGAAGATGACCTCGGTTCTGAGCCCGTCTTCGTTGATGATCCCGCCGGAGATCGTCTTGGCGACCTCCACCGACAGGAACGCGCCTACGAGGTTGAGAACGGCGGACATGGCCACCGCTGTCTTGGGTTTGAGTGCACCGGTCGAGATGGTGGTGGCCATCGCGTTGGCGGTGTCGTGGAAACCGTTCGTGAAATCGAACACTAGAGCTGTCACGATCACAATCGCGAGCAGCAGCGTGATGTGTTCCATTTACCCAGGCAATCGTTCGACGTCAGTGGCACGTGGACCGTAGGCAATCTGGGTGAACGGAAGATGAACTGGGAAGGGCGTTGTGGTGACCCCAACCGGAGTGCCACTGCCCTGTTCGGGTGTCGGCCGGTGGTGCGATTCCGGCACAGGCCGGTGTGGGCCCGGAATCCGGGGTTCGGGCGGGCCTTCGCGGGAGGGGTGGCAAGGTGTCGCTCATCCGTTGAAAGGATCTTCGTATGAGCGAGCAGCGGCGGGATTCGATCGAACAGGCCTGGGGCGCGGTCGTCGCCACGGCCCGCAGGACAGCATCCGAGGGTCTCGTCGTCGGCACCTCCGGCAACGTGTCGGCGCGGGTCGGCGCGACCGTCCTGGTCACCCCGAGCGGAGTGCCGTACGACAGGCTCCGGCCCGAGGACGCCGTCGGCGTCGATCTGGAAGGCAACCGGGTCCTCGGCGAGCTGGCCCCCACCAGCGAGCTCCCGCTCCATCTCGCGGTCTACCGGAACACCGGCGCCGCCGCCGTCGTGCACACCCACGCGGTGCATGCCACGGCCGTCTCCACCCTGGTCGCCGAGGTCCCGTCGGTGCACTACGCCGCCGCGATGCTGGGCGGCCCCGTCCGGGTCGCCGCCTACGCCCGGTACGGCACCGACGAGCTGGCCGGGAACATGCTCACGGCCCTGCGCGACCGGACGGGCTGTCTGCTGGCCAACCACGGCACGGTCGCCTACGGCGCCACCCTCGACGAGGCGTACGACCGCACCGCCCAGCTCGAATGGCTCTGCCGCGTCTGGCTGGCCGCGAGCTCCGTGCCCGGCCGCTCCCCGGCCCTGCTGACACCGGACCAGCTGGGCGACGTCCAGGAAGCGCTGAAGGGATACGGGCAGCAGCCCGGCTGAATCAGGTCCGGACCCGGCCTCGGCCTGCCGCTGCCCGGCGGGCTCCGGCCGTGTGGGCCTCGGCCGTGTGGGCTCCGGCCGTGTGGGCTCCGGCCGTGTGGGCTCCGCACCGGACGCCCCTTGCCGTACCGCCCGCCGGACGGCCCCCTCCCCGGACGGCCCCCGTCCGCTGGCAGCGTGCGGTGGCGCCCCGGACACTGAAGCCGTGCGCCCGGCTAAAGCGACGGCAGCAGTCGTCACCACCATCCTCGGCGCCGGTGCGGCAGCGGTCGCGGCCGGCCGGTACGCCGGCGACGTCGCCCTCAAGGCGCCGTCCGGACGTCCCCTCCCCGCAGACCGCAGGCTCACCGTGCATGCGACGGCGGCCGGACAGGTCACCCTGACCCGGTCCTTCACGTCGTTGCGCCCCGGTACCTACGGACTGGTGGGCGACGACGTCCACGCCGTCGTGGGACCGGTGATCGACCAGGCCCACCAGGCCCCCGACACCGTCGTGCGCCGGCTGGAACGCGTCAGCCGCGGCACCCTGCTCCCCGGGGCCCAGGTCCGCTTCACCCCGGAGCTGTACAGCGGCGACCCCGCCACGGCCCTCGGCCTCGATTTCCGCGAGGTGGAGATCCCCGGCGAACTCGGCGGCCTGCCCGCCTGGTTCGTTCCCGGGCCCCGTGACACCTGGGTCATCACCGTGCACGGCATCGGCACCACCCGGGAACACCCGCTGAACGTGATGGGCTTCCTGCACGGACAGCAGCTGCCGGTGCTCGACCTCGCCTACCGCGGCGACGCCGGGGCCCCGCGCTCCCCGGACGGACTCTCCCACCTCGGCGAGTCCGAATGGCGCGACCTGGACGCCGCCATCCGCTTCGCCGTGCGCTACGGCGCCGAGAAGGTCATCCTGCACGGCTGGTCCACCGGCGCCTCGATGGCCCTGCACGCCTGCGCCAACTCCGCGCTCAGGGACCGGATCTGCGGCCTCGTCCTCGACTCCCCGGTGCTGGACTGGGCCACCACCCTGCGCGCCCTGGCCGCCGCCCGGGGCGTCCCGTCCGCACTGCTGCCCCTCGCCGTCCGCGCCGCCCAGGGACAGACGGGACTGCGCGGAGCCAGGCTCCTGGACACATCCCTGCCCCGGACACTGCATGTCCCGGTGCTGATCTTCCACGGCCCCGACGACACCCTGGCCCCCTGGCAGCCGTCCCGGCAGCTCGCCGCCCACCGGCCGGACCTGGTCGCCCTGCACTCCGTACCCCAGGCTCCGCATGCGGCGATGTGGAACGCCGACCCGGCCCGCTACGAAGAGACGCTGCGCCGCTTCCTCACGCCCCTGATGTGAGCCGATGTGCCGCTTCGGCCGATTGGTCCCGGCCGGTGCGGGCACCCTCCGGCACCGGCGCTCCGGGTTCCGTTTGGGCTTTCGGGCCGTCAGAGGCAAGACTGCTCCCGTGACGTCCCGTACCCCGCGCGACTCCAGGCTGCGACTTGTCCGCCCGCGACCCCTCGCCACCGCCCGCAAGGCCGTGATCACCCGGCGCACCAGGCCCGCGCCCCGCCCGCCCGAGGGCACTCCGCCCCGCGCGGAACTGGCCCGTCAGGCCAGGACCGCCCTGGCCGACGCCGTACGGATCGCCCGCTGGGCGGCCGACGGTGCGAGCCCCGGCACCCCGCCCCTGGCCGCCCAGGCCCTCGAACGGGCCGCGGCGGCGCTGGAGTTGTCCCCGGCCCAGGTGCGCTCCGGCTGGGACCGGGCCCGCCTCGCCGGACTCGTGGAACTGCACGGCGACACCGCACGGCCCGGCTGGCGGCTGCGCGCCTGGGACCGCGACGACTCCGCCGTGCTCCGCGGCTGGGTGGCGCTCTTCGACGCCTGGTCGCTCGTCCACCCCGCCCCACGGGACATCGAGTCCACCGCGGTCGCCGAGGCCGTCGAGGCCGTGCCCCAGGTGCTCTCCCTCCTCCAGCTCTCGGCCGGCCCGGTCACCGTGCCGGCCCTGCTGGACCTCCTCGGCCAGCGCGTCGCCGAACTGCACGAGGAGCGCTGCGAGGTGCCGTACGGGCCGCAGCCGCTGCCCGCCCCCACCGAGGCGCCGCCCACGGCCCACTCCGCCGACCTGGTCGCCCTCCTGCTGGACTGGGCACTGGAGGGCCTGGCCGCCGTCGGGGCGCTCACTCTCGGCCCCGGCCACGCCACCCTGACCCCCCTCGGCAACTGGGCGGTCTGGGTCAAGCTGGAACAGATCTGTGTCGCCGCCCAGAGCCCGGCCGGGAACATCGAACAGTCCGCCGCCGACATGCTGCTCGGCTGCGCCCGCCTCACCCCCGGACCCGCCCGCGCCGAATACCGCGCCTGGCTGGCCGCCCGTCCCGTCGGCAGCGCCGTCGCCGAACTGCTCGGTGTGGCCCGGGGCGAGGACGCACTGCTGCGCGGGCTCGCCTTCGAGGCACTCCGCGTCGTCGGCGCACCCGCCGAGCCCGAGGTGCGCGCCGTCGTCGCCGACCCGTCGCTGCGCCCCTACGCGCTGCTCTGGCTCGCCGAGTACGACGGAGCCGACCCCGAGGACGCCCAGGACGTCCTCAGCCGCGAGGAGGCCACCTGGCTCTGGGTCGACACCGCGGCGGCCGTCGCCGACCACGGCGAGACGGGGCTGCTGGTCCGCCATCTCGACTCGGCCGTGCAGGGCACCGTCCCGGCCCTGCTCGACGAGGTGCGGGCCGTCGGCCATCCGCGCACCGTCCAGGTCCTGGTGGCCCTGGCCGCCGCCCACCCCGACCCCGCCCTCGCCAAGGCCGTCCGCAAGGCGGCGTTCCAGGTGCACACCGGCGGCGCCTGAGCCGGCCCGCGCACCGCGCGGCGGCCACGGGCCCGGCCCGCGACCGCCGCGCTGCCGGTCCCGTACCGGTTCAGCCCGGTACCGGCTCGGTCCCGAACCGCTCGGTCCGAGACCGGTTCAGTCCGGGACCGGTCCGATGCCGCTCAGTCCGATGCCGCCCGATGCCGTTCAGTCGGATGAGCCCGGGTCGGTCGGATGAGCCCGGGTCAGTCGGATGAGCCCGGGGCGTAGGTCCCGAAGCTCCAGACATTGCCTTCCGCGTCCCGCGCCATGTAGTCACGCGAGCCGTAGTCCTGGTCGGTGGGCGGCATCAGGATCTCCACCCCGTGCTCCACGGCCCGTGCGTGGTGCGCGTCGACCTCGTCCACCACCACATAGACCCCGACCGGACCCGACCCCTGCATCGCCTCGGCGAAGATCCCCCCGCGGCCCTTGGAACCCAGCATCACGCGGCCGTTCCCGCAGGACAGCTCCGCGTGCAGCACCGTGCCGTTCTCGCCCTCGTACACCGCTTCCTCGGTGAATCCGAGGCCCTCCGTCAGCGTTCTGATCGCGGCCTTCGCGTCGTCGTACAGAATCGTCGGATAGACCGACGGAACGCCCGCCGTTGCGCCTGCCATCGCGCTCACCCCTTCTCGCGCCGCCCGTATTCCGCGCGCGCCTCGTGTGTGATCTGCGTCTCAGTCTTCCACCGGGCACTGACAACGACCTGTCCGGCGACGGCGTGCAGACGGTTCCCGCAGGTCAGCGGAAGGTGTCGCAGCCGGCCATGTCGCCGCTGCGGAAGCCGTTCGTGAACCACTCCTGCCGCTGCGCGGCCGAGCCGTGCGTCCAGGACTCCGGGGTGACCCGGCCCTGGAACCTCTCCTGGATCCGGTCGTCCCCGACCGACGCGGCGGCGTCCAGGCCGTCGCGGATGTCCGCCCGGGTGAGCTCGGTGATCAGCGGCCGTCCGGTCGACTCGTCGGGCGTGGTCGTCGCGTGGTGCGCCCAGACCCCGGCGTAGCAGTCCGCCTGGAGCTCCACCTTCACCGCGTTGCTGTTCTCGCCCGTCCGCCCGTCCTGCGAGCGGGCCAGCGTCCCCGTCTGGTTCTGGATGTGGTGTCCGTACTCGTGCGCGACGACATACGCCTGGGCGAACGGCCCGCCGCTCGATCCGAACTTCGTCCGCAGCTCGTCGAAGAAGCCCAGGTCCAGGTAGACCTGCCGGTCGCCGGGGCAGTAGAAGGGCCCCACGGCCGAGGTCGCGGAGCCGCAGGCGGTGTTGATCCGGTCGGTGAACAGGACCGTGCGGGCGTTCCCGTACGTCGCGTCGCGCCGGGCGAACTCCTGCTTCCAGTAGTCCTGCACGCTGTTGACCACCGCGACGATCCGGCAGTCGTCCTTGGTGTTGGCGTCCTGTCCGGTCCGGCAGTTCTGCTCGACCTGGGCCGCCGAGGACGCGGTGGCGGTCGTGTCCGAGCCGCCCGATGAGAGGCCGAGCTGATCGGGTCCGACACCGAAGAGCAGTCCCAGGACCAGTGCGATGACACCCGCGATCCCGCCGCCCACGGTGGCTCTGCCGCCCGGGATCCGGCTGCCGCGCACGTCCTTGACCTCGGACGTGTCCAGATCGGCGTCGTCGTCGAACTGCATGGCACCACCCTCCGCTCCGCTCGCGGCTGCCGCACAGCCCTGCGCCGAGTATCGGATAATTCACACCGCAATGCCCGTTTGTGTTCACGCTGTGGAGTGGGTACGGCGCGCTGGGCGAGCTTTCGGTAACCGCCCGGGGAGCACGCGGAAAAGTGGTTGGACACCGCCAGTAGACTGGTCCTCATGCCCATCCTCCTTGTGCGTGTGCGTGAGTAACGGCGTCGAGTCGTGAATCGCTAGCCGTTCCTCCGCCGTCCATTCCGCCCTGGAGTTTTTCCCGTGATCACCGCTTCCGGCATCGAGCTGCGCGCCGGCGCCCGCCTCCTCATCGAGTCCGCTTCCTTCCGTATCGCCAAGGGTGACCGCATCGGCCTCGTCGGCCGCAACGGTGCGGGCAAGACCACCCTCACCAAGTGCCTCGCGGGCGAGGGAACCCCCGCCGCCGGCACCATCACCCGCTCCGGCGAGGTGGGCTACCTCCCGCAGGACCCGCGCACCGGCGACCTCGACGTGCTCGCCCGGGACCGCATCCTGTCCGCCCGCGGTCTCGACGAGATCCTGCGCAAGATGCGGGAGAACGAGGAGCGGATGGCGAACGGCAAGGGCGCCACCCGCGAGAAGGCCATGAAGAAGTACGAGCGCCTGGAGACGGAGTTCCTCACCAAGGGCGGGTACGCCGCCGAGGCCGAGGCAGCCACCATCGCCGCGGCCCTCAGCCTGCCCGACCGGGTGCTCGGCCAGCCGCTCCACACCCTCTCCGGCGGTCAGCGCCGCCGCATCGAGCTGGCCCGGATCCTTTTCTCCGACGCCGACACCCTGCTCCTCGACGAGCCCACGAACCACCTCGACGCGGACTCGATCGTCTGGCTGCGCGACTACCTCAAGACCTACCGCGGCGGCTTCGTCGTGATCTCCCACGATGCGGACCTCGTCGAGACCGTCGTCAACAAGGTCTTCTACCTCGACGCCAACCGGTCGCAGATCGACGTCTACAACATGGGCTGGAAGCTGTATCAGCAGCAGCGCGAGGACGACGAGAAGCGCCGCAAGCGCGAGCGGCAGAACGCCGAGAAGAAGGCCGCGACCCTCAACGCGCAGGCCGACAAGATGCGCGCCAAGGCCACCAAGACCGTGGCCGCGCAGAACATGGCCAAGCGCGCCGACCGGCTGCTCTCCGGCCTCGAGGCCGTCCGCGTCTCCGACAAGGTCGCCAAGCTGCGCTTCCCCGACCCCTCGCCGTGCGGCAAGACGCCGCTGATGGCGGAGGGCCTCTCCAAGTCCTACGGATCGCTGGAGATCTTCACCGACGTCGACCTCGCGATCGACAAGGGCTCCCGGGTCGTCATCCTCGGCCTCAACGGTGCGGGCAAGACGACCCTGCTCCGGCTGCTCGGCGGCGCCGAGAAGCCCGACACCGGCGAGATCATCGAGGGCCACGGGCTCAAGCTCGGTTACTACGCCCAGGAGCACGAGACCCTCGACCCGGACCGCACCGTCCTGGAGAACATGCGCTCCGCGTCGCCCGACCTCGACCTGGTCGCGGTCCGCAAGACGCTGGGCTCGTTCCTCTTCTCCGGCGACGACGTGGACAAGCCCGCAGGGGTCCTCTCCGGTGGTGAGAAGACCCGGCTCGCCCTGGCGACGCTGGTGGTCTCCTCCGCCAATGTGCTCCTGCTCGACGAGCCCACCAACAACCTCGACCCGGCCAGCCGCGAGGAGATCCTCGGCGCGCTGCGCACGTACAAGGGCGCGGTCGTCCTCGTCACGCACGACGAGGGAGCGGTCGAGGCGCTCCAGCCCGAGCGCATCATCCTGCTCCCCGACGGTGTCGAGGACCTGTGGGGTGCGGACTACCGGGACCTGGTCGCACTGGCCTGACCCGTACCGGCGGGGCCGCCCCTGCCGGCCGCGTCACCCGTACCGGCCGCGTCACCCGGCCCCGGCCGCCTGTCCGGCGGCCGGATCCGGAGCCCCGGGGCCCGCTGATCCACTCGCACTGGATCATTCGGCCTACGCGTGATCCATCATCTGCGTGAGTACGTCTCGTACCTCGGCGCGGCGCCCGGCAGATACCTGCCGGGCGCACTCATTTGGTGGCCCGGCCCTCGTGCGGCCCTGACCTGGCCGTTCCTGTGGCGCGGTTCCCCGGTGCTCCCCACAGCCCCGCGGAATGCAGGATTCCGGTCGTGCCGGAGCGTGCGCGGGGCGCCAATCCGGTTGCACGGACCTTGCCGAATGGGTGGCCAGGACGGCGTCGAGGGGTGATCATGAGAGTCCAGAGCGCACTTCCCACGAGGAGGCACGGGTGGCCGAGACTCTGAAGAAGGGCAGCCGGGTAACCGGCGCCGCGCGCGACAAGCTCGCGGCAGACCTGAAGAAGAAGTACGACTCCGGTGCGAGCATCCGGGCGTTGGCCGAGGAAACCGGCCGCTCCTATGGATTCGTTCACCGGATGCTCAGCGAGTCCGGAGTAACGCTGCGGGGACGCGGCGGAGCGACACGAGGGAAGAAGGCCGCGGCGGCCTGACGGCCGTCCGCGGGCCGGGGCGGGCCGTAGGACCTGCCCCGGGGCTCACCGGTTTCGGCGGTGGCCACCCGGTCGATCGTGCGGTCGCCCGGGTGGTTACTGTTCAGTCACTTAGCTCCATGTGCTGACTGCACCCGATCCGGAGGCGCTTCATGACCTCGCTCGACTCTGTGCTCGACAAGGACGGCGTACGACTCACCGTCGACGACGCGGTTGCCACGGTGACCCTCACCAATCCGGCCAGGCGCAACGCTCAGTCCCCCGCTCTGTGGCGGGCGTTGACAGAAGCCGGACGGGCTCTGCCCGGCAGTGTGCGGGTCGTCGTGCTGCGCGGCGAGGGTGTGTCCTTCTCCGCCGGACTCGACCGCCAGGCATTCACCCCCGAAGGGTTCGACGGTGAGCCGTCGTTCCTCGACCTGGGGCGGGGCCCGGAGGCCGAGCTCGACGCGGTCATCGCCGAGTACCAGGAGGCGTTCACCTGGTGGCGCCGCAACGACATCGTGTCGATCGCGGCCGTCCAGGGGCACGCCATCGGTGCGGGCTTCCAGCTCGCCCTCGCCTGCGATCTGCGGATCGTCGCCGAGGACGTGCAGTTCGCCATGCGCGAGACCAGCCTCGGTCTGGTGCCCGACCTCACCGGCACGCACCCTCTGGTGCACCTGGTGGGGTACGCACGCGCGCTCGAGATCTGCGCCACCGGCCGTTACGTGCACGCGGCCGAGGCCGAGCGCACCGGCCTGGCCAACCTCGTGGTGCCGGCCGCGGAGCTCGAGGGAGCCGCCCGCGATCTGGCCGGCGCCCTGATCGCCGCCCCGCGCGACGCCGTCATCGAGACCAAGGCCCTGCTGAGCGGCGCCGTCTCCCGGACGTACGAGGAGCAGCGCACCGCCGAACGGGCCGCGCAGGGCCGTCGGCTGCGCGACCTGTCGGGCATGCTCGACTGAGGTGACCCCGCGCTGACCCGGCACCGGACCGGAGGCGTACCGCCTCCGGTCATGCCGTCATGCCGTCACGTCCACGGGACCCGGCGGATCCTCCGGACCCGGTTCCCCCGTCACGGCCGTGACCAGCACCGCGACCGGTGGATGCCCCTCCACCGCTTCCGCCACCGCCACCCGCACCGCGCGGGCGACGTCGAGCGCCCGGTGGCCGCCCTCCGTCGCCAGTTCGACCCGTACATGGTCCGCGCCCGTGTGTACCGCCGTGCCCAGTACCCGGGTCAGCGTCGAGACCCCCTTCACTCCGGCGGCCGCACGGCCCGCCACGCCCTCCGGCTGCGCCGGCCGGACCTCGTCCGGCTCCGGGGCGGGCCGTTCCGGAGCCGTGTCCAGCAACTCCGTCACCTGCAGATCCACCTCGGCGACCACCAGGCCCAGGCGCCGCGCGGCAGCCGTCAGGAGCGCCGAGCGCAGCGCCGCGGCGGCTACGGGCAGCGGCTGGTCCGCCGTCGCGGCCATGGTGGCCTCGATCCGCAGCGGGCCCGGCGCCAGCGCGCTCGGGGGCGACGGCACCTGAGGGGCGGGAGCGGCCTCCGTATCGGCGACGGCGATCCTCAGCTCCCCGAGCACCGGCCCGGGCCCCGGAACCGCCACCGCCCGGCGCAGCACCGCGACCGCGGCCCGTTCCGAGATCCAGGCCCCGTCCGCCGGACCGCCCAGAGGGAGCAGTCGGCCCAGCCCGAGCCGTTGGCGAACCGCAGCCGTCCATCCCTGGGCCCTGTGCGGGCCGTCAGCCGTCGTCATTGCCCCAGCCTGCCGCATCCACGGCGCGAGACGGGGCAAGCGACCTTAATCTGGGCGAGGAAGTCCAATCTGCCCCGAAGGGAAGAACGGCGATGACCGACACCCCACAGCGGAACCGGCCCGAGAACCCCGACAAGGACTCGACGGGCGGCGACAGCAGGAACAGCCCCCTGACCAAGCGCGGCGGGGGAGACCCGGCGACCCGTGGCCGTACGACGATCGCCGACGGCGTGGTCGAGAAGATCGCCGGAATGGCCGCACGTGACGTGGTCGGCGTGCACGCGATGGGCAGCGGCCTCTCCCGTACGTTCGGAGCGGTGCGCGACCGGGTCCCCGGCGGCTCCAAGTCCGTCACCCGGGGCGTGAAGGCCGAGGTCGGCGAGTCCCAGACCGCCCTCGACCTGGAGATCGTCGTCGACTACGGCGTGTCGATCGCCGATGTCGCCCGGGATGTACGGGAGAACGTTGTCGCGGCCGTCGAGCGCATGACGGGTCTCGAGGTCGTCGAGGTCAACATCGCGGTCAGCGACGTGAAGCTGCCCGACGAGGACGACGACGAGGACCAGCCCGAGCCACGTCTCCAGTAGTCCTCCCGCACCAGGCAGTTGAGGAGCACACGATGAGCATGGCTGTGGTCGGCATGGTGGCCGGCATGGCGCTCGGATTCGCCGGATACTTCGGCGGATTCGGTGCCTTTCTGCTGGTGGCCGCCCTGGGGGCGATCGGCTTCATCGCCGGTCGCTTCATCGACGGCGACCTTGAACCCGGCGACTTCTTCCGGAGTCGCGAGCGCGGCGACCGACGGCGGTGACGGCGTTGTCGGGGGCGGGCGGCCGGGTCCCGGCCGCGGAGCGGGGAGAGACCCGGATCGCCGACCGGGTGGTCGCGAAGATCGCCGCGCAGGCGGCGAAGGAGGCCGTCGACGCGCCGGCGAAGGACGCCGCCTCGCCGCGCGCCACGGTCACCGTGCACCGTGAGACCGCCCGCGTACGGGTGACTCTGGAGCTCGGATATCCCAGCGACATCGGCCGACAGTGCGGTGCCGTGCGTCGCAGGGTCGCCGAACGGGTAAAGGCGTTGGCGGGGATGGAGGTGCCCGAAGTGGCCGTACAGGTCGAGCGCCTGCACCCCTCAGGAGCGAGCCTCGCGGCCCAGGGGAGGATCCGATGACCGAGCCCCAGAACCCGGAACACACGACGCAGCGTCTGCCCACCGGCGCGACGGAACACGGGGATGTCCTCGCGCTCGACCAGTCCGCCTCGTCGGCGGCCTACGACCCCGTGCCGGCCAAGGAACGCGGTGACGGCGGTGCGGGCAGGTTCTGGTCCGCCCGCCGCATCCCGGCGGGCATCGTCGCCCTGGTGGCACTCGGCGGCTCCGGGCTGCTCCTCTACGACGTGGCGGCGGTCCGCGCCGACCACCCGGCGATGCAGTGGCGGCGCTCGCTGGCCCGCGAACTGGCCGAGCGGCCGCTGAACGACGTCTGGGTGCTGACGGGCGCCGCGGTCGCGGTGGCGGCCGGCCTGTGGCTGATCGTTCTCGCGCTCACGCCCGGACTGCGTGATCTGCTGCCGATGCGCCGCGACCGCCCTGGCGTACGGGCGGCCCTCGACCGGACCGCGGCCGCCATGGTCCTGCGCGACCGGGCCGTCGAGGTGTCCGGGGTGCAGTCCGTCCGGGTCCGGATGGGCCGCGCCAAGGTGGGGGTGCGGGCCGTGTCCCACTTCCGTGAACTCGACGACGTACGGGCCGATCTGGACACCGTGCTCTCCACGGGCATCGGCGAACTCGGCCTGGCCAAGCCGCCCAGCCTGTCCGTCCACGTCCGCCGACCGGCGAAGAAGGGGTGAGCGGAGTGATCGGGACCGTCAACCGGGTACTGCTCGGCCTCGCCGGACTGGTACTGGTCTGTGTGGGCGGCGGGGTGCTGGCCGCGGGGCTCGGCCTCTCCGTGCCGTCCTGGTGGCCGTGGTACGGCAAGAGCGACGTCCTGCTCAGCGAGGCGGACCGGGACCGCTGGCGCTCCGAGGGCTGGTGGTGGCCGGTGGTGATCGCGGTTCTCGCCGTGCTCGTGGTGCTCGCGCTGTGGTGGCTGCTGGCCCAGCTGCGCCGCGCCCGCCTCGCCGAGGTGCTGGTGGACAGCGGCGACGGCGAGGGAGCACTGCTGCGCGGCCGGGCCCTGGAGGGGGTACTCGCCGCGGAGGCGGGCGCCCTGGACGGGGTGGCCCGCGCACAGGTCGTACTGACCGGCAGGCGCTCCACCCCGCAGGCCAGGGTCCGGCTGCTGATGGAGCCGCACGCCGCACCCGACGAGGCGCTGGGCCGGCTGGCCGACGAGGCGCTGGCCCACGCCCGGGACTCCGCGGGGCTGGCACAGCTGCCCGCCGAGGTACGGCTGCGGGCGGTCAAGCACCGGGCCGAGCGGGTGAGCTGACGGGCTGTACGCATCACCGAAGGGGTCGGACGGTCCACACCGTCCGGCCCTCTCGCGTCCCGCGTCCGGGCGCGCGGCTCAGAAGCCGTGCCGGGACCCGCCGTCGACCGGCACCATGATGCCCGTCAGATACGAGGCGGCGGGCGAGAGCAGGAAGGCCGCGGTCCGGCCGAACTCCGCCGGAGTGCCGTAGCGGCGCAGCGGGATCTTCGCCTCGTTGGCCGTGCGCGAGGCCTCGGCGTCACCGGACAGGGCGTCCAGTTCCCGTACCCGGTCCGTGTCGATCCGGGCCGGCAGCACGCCCACCACCCGGATGCCCCGCGGGCCCAGCTCGTCGGCCAGCGACTTGGCGAACCCGGCCAGGCCGGGGCGCAGCCCGTTGGAGATGGTCAGCCCGGCGATCGGTTCGTGGACGGAGCCGGAGAGCACGAAGCCGATGACGCCGCCCTCGCCGAGCGCCGCGGCCGCCGCCCGGGCCAGGCGCACCGCACCCAGGAACACCGATTCGAAGGCCGACTGCCACTGCTCGTCGGTGTTGTCCGCGAGGAAGCCCGGCGCCGGGCCGCCGACGCTGATGAGGATGCCGTCGAGCCGGCCGAACCCCTCCTGCGCGGCCTCCACGAGCCGCTGCGCCACGTTCGGGTCGGCGTTGTCGGCGGCGAGCCCGACCGCGTCGGGGCCCAGCTCGTCGGCGGCCTCCCGGACGCTCTTCTCGTCGCGGCCGGTGATGATCACCTTCGCGCCGTCGCCGACCAGCGCGCGTGCCGTGGCGTTGCCCAGCCCCCGGGTCGCTCCGGTGACGATGTACACACGGTCCTTCAGTCCAAGATCCATGGCCCTATCCTGCCGTGCCCTCCCGTGCCGTGTCCTCGGCGGCCTGCGCCTCGGCCAGCGCCACCGCCGTGCCGACCAGGCCGATATGGCTGAAGGCCTGCGGGAAATTGCCGAGCTGACGCATCGCGGCGGTGTCGTACTCCTCGGCCAGCAGCCCCACGTCGTTGCGGAGGGCGAGCAGACGCTCGAAGAGTTCGGTGGCCTCGTCGGTGCGCCCCGTCATCCGCAACGCGTCCGCCAGCCAGAAGGAGCAGGCGAGGAAGGCGCCCTCGCCGCCCGGCAGTCCGTCGACCGAGGTGCCGTCGGTGCTGTAGCGGCGCACCAGTCCGTCGCTGCCCAGCTCGTCGCGTACCGCGTCCACCGTCCCGATGACGCGCGGGTCGTCCGGCGGCAGGAAACCGGTCCGGGCGATCAGCAGCGTCGCGGCGTCCAGGTCCCGGGAGCCGTAGGACTGGGTGAAGGTGTTGCGCACCGGGTCGTAGCCCTTCTCGCAGACCTCCCGGTGCACGGCGTCGCGCATCGCGCGCCAGCGCTCCGCGTCACCGGTCAGCGACGGGTCCTCCTCGAGACTGCGCACGGCCCGGTCGGCCGCCACCCAGGCCATCACCTTGGAGTGCACGAAGTGGCGGCGCTGCCCGCGGATCTCCCACAGCCCCTCGTCCGGCTCGCGCCAGGTGGACTCCAGGAAGCCGAGCAGGCTGAGCTGCAGGCTCCAGGCGTGCGGTTTGTCGTCCAGACCCGCGTCGCGGGCCAGCCGGAGGGAGTCGATGACCTCTCCGTAGACATCGAGCTGGCGCTGTCTCACCGCGGCGTTGCCGATCCGGACCGGGGCGGAGTTCTCGTAGCCGCGCAGCCACGGCAGTTCCGACTCGGGCAGTCTGCGCTCGCCCGCGAGCCCGTACATGATCTGCAGATCGGCCGGGTCACCGGCGACGGCGCGCAGCAGCCAGTCCCGCCAGGCCGCGGCCTCCTCCAGATAGCCGGCCGAGACCAGCGCGCCGAGGGTGAGCGTGGAGTCCCGCAGCCAGCAGAAGCGGTAGTCCCAGTTCCGTACGCCGCCGATCTCCTCGGGCAGCGAGGTGGTGGGGGCCGCCACGATGCCGCCGGTCGGGCCGAAGGTGAGCGCCTTCAGGGTGATCAGCGAACGGATCACGGCTTCCCGGTAGGGCCCCTGGTACTTGCAGCGGGCGGACCACTCGGCCCAGTCGGACAGGGTGTTCTCCAGCGCCTCGTACGGGTCGACGAGATCGGGCCGGGGTGAGTGCGAGGGGTGCCAGGTCAGGACGAAGGCCACCCGCTCGCCCGCGGAGACGCTGAACGAGGAACACGTGGAGAACTGCTGGCCCCAGGTCTTGACCGGTGGATCGCTGCGCAGCCAGGCGGAGTCCGGACCGGCGACCGCCACCCGGTGCCCCTGCGAGCGGCGCATCCAGGGCACGACGGAACCGAAGTCGAAGCGCAGCCGGATGACGGAGGCCATGTCGACGGTGCCGCTGATGCCCTCGACGATGCGCATCACATCGGGTTCGCGGTCGCGCTGCGGCATGAAGTCGATGACCTTGACGGTGCCGGTACGGGTCTCCCAGAAGGTCTCCAGGACGAGGGAGTCGCCCGCGTAGGCGCGCCGGGTGCAGGTGTCCGCGCCCTTGGGGGCGATGCGCCAGTGGCCGTTGTCCTCGTCGCCGAGCAGCGCGGCGAAGCAGGCGCCCGAGTCGAAGCGGGGAAGGCACAGCCAGTCGACAGAACCGTTCCTGCCGACGAGGGCCGCTGTCTGGAGATCGCCGATGAGGGCGTAGTCCTCGATGCGTGGGGTCACGTTCTGCCGTGTTCCCGAACCTGGGCCCGGCTAAGCAGTCACGGTGCGAGGAGAGGCGGGAGTCACCCCGGCGGACGCCGCCGCGGACGCTCCGTCAGGCCTTCGCGGGCTCGGGCTCCGCCGCATCGGCCTGTTCGGCGGCCGCGGCCGCCGCTGCCACCCGGTCGCGCTTCTCGCGGCGGGCCAGGACCACGTAGCCGACCGGCACACCGGCGGCGAACAGCCACCACTGCACGGCGTACGCCATGTGCGGGCCGATGGAGCCGTCGTCGGGGGACTCGATCAGCTCGGGGGAGTCGCCCTTCGGCACGGGCCCGGTCTGCTCGATGTAGCCGCCGAGCACCGGCCGGGACAGGAGCTTCGCCTGCTGGGCACTGTTGATCAGCATCACCTGGCGGTCCGGCAGGTCCGCGAGGTCCTTGATGCCGCTGGCGCCGGTCGTCTCGTCGGCCTTGAGCCGCCCGGTGAGGGTCACCTCGCCCCGGGGGGCGGCCGGCACGTCGGGGAAGGCGTGCTGGTCGTCCGCGGCGGGGACCCAGCCGCGGTTGATCATGACCGTGCCGCCGCCCTTGAGGTCGAACGGGACCAGCACATGGACGCCGATGCTGCCGTCGATGGCGGTCCGGCGCCGCACGACGACCTCGTGCTTCTCGTCGTACGTCCCGGTGGCCGTCACCGCGCGCCAGTAGTCGGAGCGCGGAACGACATGACCGGGGGAGGTGAGCGTGGACACCGAGACGGGCGCGGCCTTGAGGTTGCGCGAGATCAGGGCGTTCTGCGCGACCTTGTGCTCATGCCGGTGCAGCTGCCAGAAACCCAGCTCGATCATCGTGGGAATCAGCACGAGGGTGATGAGGGCGAGAATCAGCCACTGCCGGGTCAACAGGAAGCGGTACACCCCATGACGGTACAACTGCGTCATGGGGTGCATTGCGGAGGGGGTGGGGGAAGGGGCGCGGGGCCCGGTGCTCAGACCTTGTCGACGATGCCCACCTTTCCCTCCGCGCGGGCGCAGTGACCGCCGCAGAACCAGTGCCCGTCGACCTCTACACCCTGGCCGATGACCTGGACCCGGCAGTGCTCACAGATGGGTGCCATGCGGTGGATGGCGCAGGAGAAGCAGTCGAAGACATGAATCGCGCCCTGCGCGTGCACCTCGAAGGACATCCCGTAGTCGTTTCCGCAAACCTCACAACGTGCCATGCGCCACAGGGTGGGACGCGAGGGCGGCGGCGGGCGAGCGGCGGGCGGGCGAGTCGCCCCCGGTTCACTCCGATGACGGCGTGGGCGCCGGCACCTTCGTCGACCCGGCCACGTCCCGCAGGAGATGGGTGAAGGCGCTCTCGTCCACGATCGGGGTACCGAACGACTTGGCCTTCACCGTCTTGGACGTCGCCGCGTCCGGGTCGTTGGTGACGAGCAGGCTCGTCAGCCGGGAGACGCTCGTCGCCACGTGCAGCCCCGCCTCCACGGCCCGGTCCTCCAGCAGTTCGCGGTCGACCGAGGTGTCCCCGGAGAACGCCACCCGCATGCCCTGCATGAGGGGCTTGTCCTTGTCGTAGCGGCCGGGGTTCGGATACGGGCAGGCCGGGCGCTTGCGCGAGGGGCGCCAGCTGGTCTGCGCGCCGTACGAGGCCTGGTGGCCGATCCTCGGGGTGACCGGCGAGTCCGACCACTCGGTCAGCGGCCGGCACTCCAGCAGCGGCAGCCGCACCCCGCCCCGCGCCGCCGCGTGCAGGCTCGGGCGGAACGCCTCGGCCAGCACCCGGGCGTCGTCCAGCGCGTGGTGCGCGCGCTGCTGCACGACACCGAAGTGCGCGGCCAGCGACTCCAGCTTGTGGTTGGGCAGCGGCAGCCGCAGCTCCTTGGAGAGCGCGATGGTGCACAGCCGCTGCCGGACGGGAGCGGTGACCGAGGCCCGTGCGTACTCCCGGGCGATCATCGACCAGTCGAAGGCGGCGTTGTGCGCGACGAGGACGCGGTCGGCGAGCCGCTCGGAGAGCTGGCCGGCGATCTCGGGGAAGAGCGGGGCGCCCTCCAGGACATCGCTCGTCAGGCCGTGGATCCAGACGGGTCCGGGATCGCGCTCGGGGTTGACGAGGGTGTACCAGTGGTCCTCGACGTCGCCCTGCGCGTCCAGACGGTAGACGGCGGCGGAGATTATCCGGTCGTCCCGTGCGAGTCCGGTGGTCTCCACGTCGACGACCGCGTACCCCTGCGGGTAGGCGGTCGGCCACGGCGGTGCGGTCTGACGGTCGTCGAGCATGGTCACAGAGAATACGGGCCGCGACCGACAGTCCCCTATTCGGCCGTCATCCCCGGGCCCCCACCGGCCGGCCGGGGCCGCACGGGCCGCTACCCGCAGCCGGCCAGCAACCCCTCCACCAGCGCCCGCAGGGAGGTGACGAACAGCCGGTCCGGGTCGGCCGGCCGGGCCAGCGCGCGGGCCAGCGCCGGGTCGTCGCCGGCCGGGGAGAGCGACCACAGTTCGCCCTCGCCGGGGGACTGGACGGGGGACCGCTCCCGGTTGCGTTCGACGAGCAGGAAGCCGACCGTGTGGAACTGCACCGCCCGGACCGCCGCCGCCGCACGTGCGCCGCGCAGCCCGGCGGCGTGCACCTCGTGGACGAGCGCCTGCTGGGCCGGCAGGAACATCCGTTCAGTGAGCCCCCGTTCGTGGACCATCGCGATCAGATGCGGACGGGAGCGCAGTTCGCGGCGCAGACCGCGGGCGACGGAGACGATCCGGGCCGCCGGGGCCCGCCCGGCGGGGCGCAGGGTGCCCATCTCCTGGACGGTGCGCTCGACGAGGGCGTCCAGCAGCGATTCGCGGTTGCCGACGTGCCAGTAGATCGAGGTGACGGCGGTGCCCAGCTCCGCGGCCAGCTTGCGCATGGTCAGGGTCTGCGGGCCGTGCAGGCGCACCAGGGCCGCAGCGGCCGCGAGAACCTCCTCGCGGGTCAGCGCCGATCGCGCCACAGCTCCTCCAAGGTCCAGAACTCCGTTACACGCACGGCTATTTACCCTTCGCGGGCTCCGGTGTAACTGTGTTACAGAACCCGGCACGGACAACCGAGAAGGGTGGCACCGCATGGCACGTGTACGGTACGGCGCGCGCACCGAGGCCGAGATCGCGGCATCCCGTGAGGCCCGCTCCCGGCTCCCCGACATCTGGTCCACCGGCGTCGCCGCCGTCTGGGAGAGCGACCCCGACGCGGTGGCGGCGGTCCTCCCGCCACCCCTGAAACCCTCCGGACGCCCGCTCGTCCGGGCCAATATCAGCAAGGTCGACCTGACCGGCTACCCCCTGGGCGCGGGCTCCGTCGCCGTCGCCGCCGTCCACGACGGGCACGAGGGCTGGTATCCGCTCGTCATGCCGATGACCCACGAACGGGCGCTGACCGGTGGCCGCGAGGTGTTCGGCGAACCGAAGAAGCTGGGCGAGGTGAACGTCGAGCGTGACGGTCTGCTGGTACGGGCCTCGCTCGCCCGCCACGGCATCGCCTTCGTCGAGATCCGCGGCGCGGTCGCCGAACCGCTTCCGCTGCCCGCACCGGCCACCAAGCTCGACTTCTACTTCAAGTTCCTGCCCGCCGTGGACGGTGAGGGCTTCGAAACCGATCCCGTACTGATCCACTGCACCCGCCACGAGAAGGTCCGCAGACTGGAGCGGATCACCGGCGACGTGGTGCTGCGCGAATCGATGTACGACCCGGTCGCCGACCTTCCCGTCCTGCGCGTCGTGGACATCACCATCGGCGAGAAGACCAGCGACCAGCAGGGCCGGGCCGTCGAGCGGGTGAGTGCCGACGCGCTGCTGCCGTACGTCCACCAGCGCTACGACGACCCGCAGCAGATCCACGACGGCCCGCCGCAGGGGAGCGCGCGATGAGGCTCGAGCAGGGGCAGACCGCCGTCGTCACCGGTGCCGCGAGCGGCATCGGCCTCGCGATGGCCCGGCGGTTCGCGGCCGAGGGGCTCAAGGTCGTGCTCGCCGACGTCGAGGAGGGCGCACTCGGCAAGGCGGCCGGTGAACTGCGCCGGGAGGGCGCGCAGGTGCTGGCCGCGGTCGTCGACGTCGCCGAGCGGGACTCCGTCATGGCGCTGGCCGACACCGCGTACGACACCTTCGGCGCCGTGCACGTGCTGTGCAACAACGCCGGTGTCGGCTCCGGCGCCGAGGGCCGGATGTGGGAACACGAACCCAACGACTGGAAGTGGGCCTTCGCCGTCAACGTCTGGGGCGTCTTCCACGGCATCCAGGCCTTCGTGCCGCGCATGCTCGCGGACGGCGGCCCCGGCCACATCGTCAACACCTCGTCCGGTGACGGCGGGATCGCCCCGCTGCCCACCGCCTCCGTCTACGCGGTCACCAAGTCCGCCGTCGTCACGATGACGGAGTCGCTGTACGCCCACCTGAGGGCGGAAGAGGCCGCCGTCGGCGCCTCGGTCCTCTTCCCCGGCCCGCACATGCTGCGCACCGGACTGTGGGAGTCGCACCGCAACCGGCCCGAGCGGTACGCCAAGGAGCGCCCGCGCCGGACCCCGTACCGCAGTCTCGACCAGTGGGAGACCGCGATGAGATCGGCGGGCCAGGAGGTGGAGTTCACCCCGGTGGAGGACGTCGCCGGGACCGTCGTGGACGGGATCCGCGCCGACCGCTTCTGGATGCTGCCGGACAGCGAGCACAGCGACGGGCAGATCCGCGCCAGGTCGCAGTCGATGCTCGACCGTTCCAACCCGTCCTACCTGGAGAAGTTCGTACTCGACTGAGGAGCCGGGACCCAGCGATGACCGACGACGACCCGTACCTGATCATCTCCTCCGACTGCCACGCCGGACTCCCCACCGAGGAGTACCGGCCCTATCTGGACGCGCGCTTCCACCGCGAGTTCGACGACTTCCTGGCCGGCCGCGACCGCCGCCGCGAGGAGATGACCCGCCTGGGCGTGCGCAACGAGGCCTTCGCCGACAAGTGGTTCCACGACAACGAGGAAGGTCTGAAGGGCGGCTGGGACAGCGCCCAGCGGCTCAAGGAGCTCGACGGCGACGGGGTGGCGGCCGAGGTCGTCTTCCCCGACGCGGACGCCGTCGACAGCCGTACCGCGGCCCCCTTCGGCGTCGGTCTCGGCCTCTCCGGCGACCAGGACCCCGAGCTGGGCATGGCCGGCGCGCAGGCCCACAACCGCTGGCTCGCCGAGTTCGTCTCACAGCACCCCGAACGCCACTGCGGCGTCGCCCTGCTGCCCGTCACCGGCGAGGTGGACCGGGTCGTCGCCGAGATCCACCGGGCGAAGGAGTCCGGCCTCGGCGCCCTGATGATCCCCTCCATGTGGGTGGACAAGGCCCCGTACCACGACCGCCGTTATGACCCCGTGTGGGCGGCCGCCGCCGAGACGGGCATGCCGGTCGTCACCCACTCCGGCGCCGCGCCGCGCCACGAGTACGGCGACCACCTCGGCATCTACGTCTCCGAGGTCACCTGGTGGCCGTCCCGCCCCCTCTGGTTCCTCCTCTGGTCGGGCGCCTTCGAACGCCACCCCGGGCTGAAGTTCGGCGTCGCCGAGTCCGGCTGCTGGTGGCTGCCGAACCTGCTGTGGTTCATGGACCGGCTCTACCTCGGCGCCCACGGCGGGAAGAAACTCTCCCCGTTCGCCGAACTGAAGCGCCCGCCGCACGAGTACCTGGACCGCCAGGTGTTCATCTGCGCCACCAACACCAAACGCCGCGAGCTGGCCCAGCGGTACGAGATCGGCGTCGACAACATCCTGTGGGGAAGCGACTTCCCGCACCCCGAGGGCACCTGGCCCGACACCGGGAACTGGCTGCGCAACACCTTCCACGACATCCCCGTCGCCGAGACCCGCCGGATGCTCGGCCTGGCCGCCGCCGAGGTCTTCGGCTTCGACACGGACAAGCTCGCCCCCATCGCCGCGCGCATCGGCCCCACCCCCGCCGACCTGGGCCAGAGCGCCGACCAGGGCGCGGTCGAGGCGTCCTGGGCCCGCTCGCGCGAGGTCGGCCGGCACTGGCTGACCGACCACGACTTCCCGGTCCTGGGGGCGTCATGACCGACCGCTACACCGTCATCTCCGCCGACTGCCACGCCGGCGCCGACCTCCTGGACTACCGGCCGTACCTGGAGTCGAGGCACCACGACGACTTCGACACCTGGGCGGCGGCGTACGTCAACCCGTACGAGGACCTGGTCGCCGACACCGCCGACCGCAACTGGAACTCCGGCCTCCGCCTCGCCGAACTGGAGGCGGACGGCATCGTGGCGGAAGTCGTCTTCCCCAACACCATCCCGCCCTTCTTCCCCTCCGCCTCCCTGATGGCCCCCGCACCCTCCCGGCAGGAGTACGAACAGCGCTGGGCCGGGCTGCGCGCCCACAACCGCTGGCTCGCCGACTTCTGCGCGGCCGCGCCCGGCCGGCGGGCAGGCGTCGCGCAGATCCTCCTCAACGACCCGGCCGAGGCGGTCCGCGAGATCCGCCGCACCAAGGAGGCGGGCCTCACCGGCGGCATCCTGCTGCCCGGCGCCCCGCCGGGCTCCGGCGTCCCCGAACTGCACTCCCCGGTGTACGACCCGATCTGGGCGGTCTGCGCGGAACTCGACGTACCGGTCAACCACCACGGCGGCTCCGCCTCCCCGCCGCTCGGCGACGAACCGGCGGCCCGCGCCGTCTTCATGGTGGAGACCACCTGGTTCTCGCACCGGGCACTGTGGCACCTGATCTTCGGCGGGGTGTTCCGCCGCCACCCCGGCCTGAAACTGGTCCTCACCGAACAGGGTTCGGGCTGGATCCCGGGCGTCGTGGAGATGCTCGACTACTACCACGGCAGGCTGGTCGCGGCGGCCTCCCGGGCGGCGACCGCCGAGTCCAAGTTCGGTGCGGGGCTTGCGGACTCGATGGGTGCGCGCCCCAGTGAGGTGTGGCGCGACAACTGCTTCGTCGGCGCCAGCTTCATGCGCCCGCACGAGGTGCCGCTGCGCGACCGGATCGGCCTCGACAAGATCATGTGGGGCAGCGACTACCCGCACGACGAGGGCACCGCCCCGTACTCACGCGAGGGCCTGCGGATCGCGTACGCCGGACTCCCGCCCGCCGAGATCGCGGCCATGACCGGCGGCAACGCGGCCCGCGTCTACGGATTCGACCTGGCCGCCCTCGACCGCATCGCCGCCGGCGTCGGCCCGACCGTCGACGAGATCGCCGAACCCCTGAAGGAGATCCCGGCGGACGCGACCAGCCCCGCCTTCGCGCCGGGCGGGTCGGTGCGCGTCTGGTGACGGCGAGGAGTGAGACCATCCCCGGGTGACGGATACCCAGGCGCACCACGAACCGCACGGCAACGGGCTGGGCGCGCGGCTGAACTGGCTGCGCGCCGCGGTCCTCGGAGCCAATGACGGTGTGGTCTCCACCGCGGGCCTCGTCGTCGGCGTCGCCGGGGCCACCTCGGACCGCGGCGCCCTGCTGACGGCGGGTCTGGCCGGGCTGCTGGCCGGTTCCATGTCGATGGCGGCGGGCGAGTACGTCTCGGTCTCCACCCAGCGCGATTCGGAGAAGGCCGCGCTGGCGACGGAGAAACGGGAGCTCCAGGAGGCGCCGGAGGCGGAGCTCGCCGAGCTCACCGGCCTGCTGGAGGGCAAGGGGCTCAGCCGCGAGGTGGCCCGCGAGGCCGCCGTGCAGCTCACCGAACGCGACGCGCTGCGCGCCCACGCCGAGGTCGAGCTGGGCATCGATCCCGACGACCTGACGAACCCCTGGCACGCGGCGGGCGCCAGCTTCCTGGCGTTCACGGTGGGCGCGCTGCTGCCGCTGCTGGCCATCGTGCTGCCGCCCTCGTCGGTGCGGCTGCTGGTGACCGTCCTGTCGGTGCTCGCGGCGCTCGCGCTGACGGGCTGGTGGAGCGCCCGGCTGGGCGACGCGGCGGTGGGCCCGGCGGTGCTGCGGAACGTGGGAGGCGGAGCGGTGGCGATGGCCGTGACCTATGCGGCGGGGGAGCTGCTGGGGGCGGCGGGGGTGTGACAGGCGCCGTCTTCCACCGGGGACCCCGCTGCACGGGCCGTACGACGCCCGCACTGTCAGAATGTGCCAAATCCTGCTGACAGCACGTCTCGCATACTTGTTGGTAACAACGTCTAGTCCCCGGCCGACCTGCGGCTCTACGGTGCAGACATGCCGACGAACCTGCCCGACGTAGTGCTCTGGTCCATACCGGCCTTCGTCCTGCTCACCGTCCTGGAAATGGCCCTCCACCACTTCCACCCGGACGAGGAGGCCGCCGGGTACGAGGGGAAGGACGCCGTCACCAGCATCACCATGGGGCTGGGCAGCCTGGCCTTCGACCTGCTGTGGAAGATTCCCATCGTCGCGGTCTACACCGCGGTGTACGAACTGACACCGCTGCGCGTGCCCGTCCTGTGGTGGACCGTGCCGCTGATGCTCCTGGCGCAGGACTTCTTCTACTACTGGTCCCACCGCGGCCACCACGTCATCCGGATCCTGTGGGCCTGCCACGTGGTCCACCACTCGAGCCGGAAGTTCAACCTCTCCACCGCGCTGCGCCAGCCCTGGACCTCGCTGACCGTCTGGCCGTTCTACCTCCCGCTCATCGCCTGCGGCGTCCACCCGGCCGCGCTCGCCTTCTGCTCGTCGGCCAACCTCGTCTACCAGTTCTGGGTGCACACCGAGCGGATCGACAAGCTGCCCCGGCCCTTCGAGTACGTGCTGAACACGCCCTCCCACCACCGTGTGCACCACGCCTCCCAGGGCGGCTACCTGGACCGGAACTTCGGCGGCATCCTGATCGTGTGGGACCGGTGGTTCGGGTCCTTCACCGTGGAGACGGAGCGGCCCGTGTTCGGGCTCACCAAGAACATCGACACCTTCAACCCGCTGCGGGTCGCCACCCACGAGTACGCCGCCATCGCCCGCGACGTGCGCGCCGCGGGCAGCTGGGGCGAGCGGGCCGGGCGGGTCTTCCGGGGGCCGGGCTGGCAGCCGGCCGGGACGGCCCCGCGCGCCGCGGCCGTCCCCACCGCCACCCCCGCGCGGGAGCGCACCGGATGAGCGCCGGCCCGCTCCCGGACCGGCGGGAGCGCTGGGTACGCCCCCTGCTCGCCGCCTTCCTCGTCGCGTGCGCCGTCGACCTCGTCGGCGTCCTCGCCGGCAGCGACACCGTCCACCTCGTCGCCAAGCCGCTGCTGATGCCCCTGCTCGCCGGATACGCCGCCGCCCGGCGCGGGCCCCGGCTGCTGATCGCCGCCCTGCTCTGCGGCTGGACCGGGGACGTGTTCCTGCTGGCCGACGCCGACCTCGCCTTCCTCATCGGCATGGGCGGCTTCGCCGCCGGACACATCTGCTACCTGCGGCTCTTCGGACGGGCCCGCGGCGCACTGCTGCCCGGGATCGGGTACGCGGTCCTCCTGACGGTCTTCGTCGCCCTGATCTGGAACGGGCTGCCGGCCGGGCTGCGGATCCCGATGGCGGGCTACAGCCTGCTGCTGACCGCCATGGCCTACCGGTCCGGGGTCCTCGGCCGGTACGCCGCCACCGGAGGCGCGCTCTTCCTGCTCTCCGACGCACTGATCGCCACCGGCATCGCCGACTGGCCACAGCTTCCCGCACCCGACTTCTGGGTCATGCTCACCTATGCGGCGGCCCAGCTCCTGCTGACCCTGGGAGTGCTCGCCCCGGGGGCGAGAGGGGCCGGTGCGGTCCTCGGGGCGTACCGTGAACGGAGTATCAGCATCTGAGATCAGCAAGGACCCCCACGCATGCGCGCCACCGTCATCCACGCCCCCCACGACATCCGCGTGCAGGAGGTCCCGGACCCGGCGATCCAGCAGCCCACCGACGTGGTGCTGCGGGTCCTGCGGGCCTGCATCTGCGGCAGTGACCTGTGGGCCTACCGCGGCGAGTCCGCCCGGCAGCCCGGCCAGCGCATCGGCCACGAATTCCTGGGGATCGTCGAGGAAGCGGGCTCCGAGGTCAACGGCTTCGCCGTCGGCGACCTCGTCGTGGCCCCCTTCGTCTGGTCCGACGGCACCTGCGCCTACTGCGCCGAGGGCCTGACCACGTCCTGCCCGCAGGGCGGCTTCTGGGGCTCGGTCGGCTCCGACGGCGGGCAGGGAGAGGCCGTACGCGTCCCGTTCGCCGACGGCACCCTGGTCAAGCTCCCCGCCGCCGCGGCCTCGGACGACCACCTGCTCACCGCACTCCTGGCCCTCTCCGACGTCCTCGGCACCGGCCACCACGCCGCCGTCGGCGCCGGGGTGAAGCCCGGCTCCACGGTCGCCGTGGTCGGCGACGGCGCCGTCGGCCTCTGCGGCGTCATGGCCGCCAAGCGGCTCGGCGCCGAGCGGATCATCGCGCTCGGCCGCCACGAGGCGCGCACCGACATCGCCCGCGCCTTCGGCGCCACCGACGTCGTCGCCGAGCGCGGCGAGGCCGCCGTCGCCGCCGTACGGGAACTGCTCGGCGGCGAGGGCGCCCACGCGGTGATCGAGGCCGTCGGCACCGAGCAGTCCATGCGCACCGCCGTGGAGATCACCCGCGACGGCGGTGCGATCGGCTACGTCGGCGTACCGCACGGCAGCGGCACCGGACTGGACCTCGGCGTCATGTTCGACCGGAACATCGCCCTGCGCGGTGGCGTCGCCCCCGTACGCAGCTACATTCCCGAGCTGCTCCCCGACGTCCTGTCCGGCACCCTCGACCCGTCGCCCGTCTTCGACCTGGCCATCGGCCTCGACGAGGTTCCGGCCGGCTACAGGGCGATGGACGAGCGCACGGCGCTGAAGGTCCTCATCAAGCCGTGAGCCGGCCGGCCGCGTCCGCCCCGAGCGGGCCGGGCGGACGCGACCGGAAGTGCGGGGTCACCGCCGAGAGCGGCCCGGGCCTGCTCCGTACCGGAGACGCGGGGTGTGAGTCATTCCCACGCCACGGCACTGCGTGCCCCCTCGCGGAACAGGGTGAAGGCGGCCGGGAGGAGCGGACACGGACCGCCCCTCCCGGCCCGGTGCGGGGGTGCCGGACGGGCCGGCCCCCCGCACCGTCCGGCTACCAGCGCACCGCGTCCAGCGCGTCGACCACTCCGGCTCCGTAGAAACCGTTGCGGTTCTTGCCGCCCTCGCAGACCGCGTCGATCTTGCCGTCCTTGTCGATGTCGTACGGCTCACCGCACGCCGTGGCGTCGGCCTCGAGCGTCAGCAGGGCCTTGACCGCGGCCGCCGACGCGTACGGGTGCGTCGACTTGATCAGGGCCAGGACCCCCGCGACGTGCGGGGAGGCCATCGAGGTACCGGCCTTGTAGCCGTACTTGCCGCCCGGCAGCGTGGAGAGGATGAGACCGCTCGTCGCGGGCGGTGCGGGCGTCTGGTAGACCGTCGAGTCACCGCCCGGCGCGGCGACGTCGATGACGCCGTTGCCGTAGTTCGAGTACGAGGCCTTCAGCCCCTTCGCGCCCGTCGCCGAGACCGTCACGACACCCGGCAGCATCGTCGGGATGTCGAAGCACTGCTTCGGGTCGATCGTCCGGGTGACCGGCTCGGTGTCGTTCGGGCTGGTCGTGTCCTCGAGCGTGTCGGCCGCCAGGTCCTCGGCCGAGTTGCCGGCCGCGGCGACATTGACGGTGCCCTTGTTCTCGGCGTACCGCGTGGCCCGGGTGACCGCCTCGACGAGCGCGGCCTGGTCCGGGTCGTTCTTGCAGTTGTACAGCCACGGGTCGGTGTAGTAGCTGTTGTTGGTGACGTCGACGCCGTGGTCGGCCGCCCAGACGAAGCCGCAGACGACGGACTCGGTGTAGAAGAACCCCGCCGGGTTCGCCACCTTGATCCCGGCCACCTTCACACCCGGCGCGACCCCCGTCACCCCGATGCCGTTCTTCGCGGCGGCGATGGTGCCCGCGACATGCGTGCCGTGATCGCTCTCACCGGCCGCCGGACGCCAGGCGCCCTCCGTGGTGTCCGGCGCACCGGACACACAGCTCGCCGAGGCGCCGCGGTCGAAGTTCGGGGCCAGGTCCGGGTGCGTGTCGTCGACACCCGTGTCGATGACCGCGACCGTGACCTTCGAACTGCCCAGGGTCTTCTCGTGCGCCTTGTCCGCCTTGATGGCGGGCAGGTCCCACTGCAGCGGCTCCAGCGGATCCTGGCCCGCGGTCGCCTGCGCGGCCGCCGTCCGCTCCTGCTGCGCCGTCAGCGGCTGGTCGACCCCGATGTCCTTGGTGGCCTGCGGGACGATCGGGTTGGTACGGGTGGCGCCCGCCGAGTCGACGCCCTTCACCCGGCGGAGCGACTGCGCGAACTCCGGGTTCTGCGAATGGGCGACGATGACCCCGATCCGGTCGTAGGCGATCACCACCGTGCCGCCGGCCCGTTCTATCGCCTTGCTCACCTGCTTGACGGTGCCGTGACCGCCCCTGGTGTTGACCACGTACGACAGCTTCGGACCGTCGGTCGGCACCGCTGCCGAGGACGCGCCGTCCGCCGGTGCGGCGGTGGCGGCGCCCGTCGGCAGGAAGCCGAGCGATGCGGTGAGGGCCAACCCGACGGGCAGCGTCAGCGCGCGCGTCCGTCTGGATCCCAGATGAGCCATGGGGTCTCCACTTCATCCGTGCCGGGCGACCGGACACGGAGTGCGTCCAGTCGCGTACATGACCAGTGAAGCTATCGCTGATCATCCCGGCTCATCAATGAGTTCGGGGGAACGCGTTCGTACCGGAGCGTCCGAAGGAGTGACCGGGAGACAGCGGAAACCGCGGTGAACCGCTTCGCCGCGCGCTGCGTGCCGTTGTCAGGGGAGGCGCACCATCACCCCCCGAATCCGAGGTACCCAGTGAAATCCGTCCCCACCACCACCGCACCCGCGTCGCGAGGAGATTCCGTGGCTACCGATGCACCGCCGCCCGAGGGCAGTAAGCAGAGCGGCCCCGCCCAGCCCACCACCGAGGCGTTCGTCGCGGAGCAGGAGAGCGCGGAATTCGGCGAACTGCGCCGCTCGTACCGCTCGTTCGCCTTCCCGCTGACCATCGCGTTCGTCCTCTGGTACCTGCTGTACGTGCTGCTCTCCAACTACGCCGGCGGCTTCATGGGCACCAAGGTGTACAGCAACTTCAACGTGGCCTTCGTCTTCGGCCTCGCCCAGTTCCTCACCACCTTCCTCATTGCCTGGTTCTACTCGCGGTACGCCAACGCGAAGCTCGACCCGAAGGGCGAGGCCATCAAGTCCCGTATGGAGGCCGACGCATGAGCGCCGCGTACCACTCCCACACCGCCGTGACCCTCGCCGCCTCGTCCACCACCGAGCACCGGCCGCTGATCATCACCCTCTTCGCGGTCTTCGTCGCCGCGACCCTCGGCATCACCGTCTGGGCCGGCCGGCAGACGAAGAGCGCCTCCGACTTCTACGCGGGCGGGCGCCAGTTCACCGCCTTCCAGAACGGTCTCGCGGTCTCCGGGGACTACATGTCCGCCGCCTCGTTCCTCGGCATCGCCGGAGCCATCGCCCTCTTCGGATACGACGGCTTCCTCTACTCGATCGGCTTCCTCGTCGCCTGGCTGGTGGCCCTGCTCCTGGTCGCCGAACCACTGCGCAACTCCGGCCGGTACACCATGGGCGACGTCCTCGCCTACCGGATGCGCCAGCGCCCGGTACGTACCGCCGCGGGTGTCTCCACCATCGTCGTCTCGATCTTCTACCTGCTGGCACAGATGGCAGGAGCGGGAGTTCTGGTCTCGCTGCTGCTCGGCATCACCAGCGACGCGGGAAAGATCCTCATCGTTGCGCTGGTCGGCGTACTGATGATCGTGTACGTCACCATCGGCGGCATGAAGGGCACCACCTGGGTGCAGATGGTCAAGGCCGTGCTGCTCATCGCCGGTGCCATCCTGATGACCTTCATGGTCCTGTGGAAGTTCGACTTCAACGTCTCCGACCTGCTGGGCACCGCCGCCGAGAAGAGCGGTCACGGCGCCTCGTTCCTGGAGCCCGGACTCAAGTACGGGGCCACCGGGACCTCGAAGCTGGACTTCCTCTCCCTCGGTATCGCCCTGGTACTCGGCACCGCCGGACTGCCGCACATCCTGATCCGCTTCTACACGGTGCCGACCGCCAAGGCCGCCCGGAAGTCGGTCAACTGGGCCATCGGCATCATCGGCGCCTTCTACCTGATGACGATCGCCCTCGGATTCGGCGCCGCGGCCCTCATCGGCCCCGACGAGATCAGGGCGAAGAACCCGGCGGGCAACGCGGCCGCCCCGCAGCTTGCCGAATACCTCGGCGGGGTGGGCACCACCGGCGGCGCCGTCATGCTCGCCGTCATCTCCGCCGTCGCCTTCGCCACGATCCTCGCCGTCGTCGCCGGACTGACCCTCGCCTCCTCGTCCTCCTTCGCCCACGACATCTACGCCAACGTCATCCGCAAGGGAAAGGCCACCGAGAAGGAGGAGATGAGGGCCGCCCGCTGGGCCACCGTCTTCATCGGCGCGGCCGCGATCGTCCTGGGCGCCTTCGCCCGCGACATGAACGTCGCCGGTCTGGTGGCACTCGCCTTCGCCGTCGCCGCCTCGGCCAACCTGCCGACGCTCCTCTACAGCCTCTTCTGGAAGCGGTTCACCACCCAGGGCGCGCTGTGGTCGATCTACGGCGGTCTCGCCGCCTCGGTGATCCTGGTGCTGTTCTCGCCGGTCGTCTCCGGCAACGAGAAGACCTCGATGTTCAAGGGCGTCGACTTCGCCTGGTTCCCGCTGGAGAACCCCGGCCTGATCTCCATCCCGCTGGGCTTCCTGCTCGGCTGGATCGGCTCCCTCCTGTCGAAGGAGGAGCCGGACAAGGGCAAGTACGCCGAGCTGGAGGTCAAGTCCCTCACCGGCATCGGAGCCCACTGAGAGCAGGAATTCACGAAGGAGCGCACCTGCCGCACCCCTTCCGTCCCGCGGCCGCGTCGTAGAGTCCTACGACGCGGCCGCGCCGCTCCTCGTGGCAAACGGGCCCCTCCGCTGTCACAGGTCTCGCGTAGTCTCGAAAGAGTCAGATACCGCAACCGGGAAGTCACCGGGGGAGGGGGCCCACCATGCTCATCGACACCTACGACCGGGTCGCCACCGACCTGCGCGTCTCGCTGACCGACCGGTGCAATCTGCGCTGCACCTACTGCATGCCCGAGGAAGGCCTGCAGTGGCTGGCCAAGCCCGATCTGCTCAGCGACGACGAGATCGTCCGGCTCGTCCGCATCGCCGTCACCGACCTCGGCATCACCGAGGTCCGCTTCACGGGCGGAGAGCCGCTGCTGCGCCCCGGTCTCGTCTCCATCGTCCAGCAGTGCGCGGCCCTGGAGCCCCGCCCGAAGATGTCGCTCACGACCAACGGCATCGGGCTCAAGCGGACCGCCGCAGCGCTCCGGGCCGCGGGCCTGGACCGGGTCAACGTCTCGCTGGACACCCTGCGCCCCGAGGTGTTCAAGACCCTCACCCGCCGTGACCGGCACCACGACGTCCTGGCCGGACTCGAGGCCGCTCGCGACGCCGGGCTCACCCCCGTCAAGGTCAACACCGTCCTGATGCCGGGACTCAACGACGACGAGGCCCCCGACCTGCTCGCCTGGGCCGTGGAGAACGAGTACGAGCTCCGCTTCATCGAGCAGATGCCGCTCGACGCCCAGCACGGCTGGAAGCGCGACGGCATGATCACCGCGGGCGACATACTCCAGTCGCTGCGCACCCGCTTCGAGCTCACCGCCGAGGACGACGACGCGCGCGGCTCCGCCCCCGCCGAGCGCTGGCTCGTCGACGGCGGACCCCACCGGGTCGGCGTCATCGCCTCCGTCACCCGGCCGTTCTGCCGGGCCTGCGACCGCACCCGGCTCACCGCCGACGGACAGGTGCGCACCTGCCTGTTCGCCCGCGAGGAGACCGACCTGCGCGGCGCACTGCGCTCCGAGGCGCCGGACGAGGAGATCGCCAGGATCTGGAAGCTCGCCATGTGGGGCAAGAAGGCCGGATCCGGTCTTGACGACCCTGCCTTCCTCCAGCCCGACCGCCCGATGTCGGCGATCGGCGGCTGAGGACCCCGCACCCCGTCACACGGGCGGCGACTCCTGCGACTCCCACTCCGCCAGCGTCACCACATCCTTGAGGAAGCCCCGCACCCCCAGGAACGAGGAGAGATGCTCCCGGTGCTCGTCACAGGCCAGCCAGGTCTTGCGGCGCTCCGGGGTGTGCAGCTTCGGGTTGTTCCAGGCGAGCACCCACACGGCATCGGCACGGCAGCCCTTGGCCGAACAGACGGGGGTGTTCGCAGCGGTATCGGCCGCGGATTCGGGGAAGATCACAGGCTCAAGCCTAGGCCAGCCGCACCGGCGGCCCTCTGACGTATCCCCGCCGGAGAAATGGCGACGCCGAGCAGCCACGGGGGGAGCTGCCCGGCGTCGGTCCGTCGCTCCGACGGGGGATACGGAGCGCGTACGAAGTATGTCACGCAGACCATGGTGCGGGGCACTGGAACTTCATGATTGATCTGAGCTTTTCTTGAGCTTGGGCCCGCCGTGGGCTCAGCTGTGCTCCTGCGGATCCGGATACCGGAAGGCCTGGTCGGTCTCCGGTCCGGACCCCGCCGGACCGGCCGACGGTGCGGCATCGAGCGCAGGCCGCGTGGGGGCCGGCACGAATGTGGAGGGCAGCGAAGGGGTGTTCTCCCGCCCCGCGTTGGCGATGACGACCGCGACATAGGGGAGCAGCACGCCCAGCGCGAGCGCCACCATCGCGACATGGCGCTCCACGTTCCACAGGGCCGCCGCGGCGACCACCGAGACCGTGCGCACGGACATCGAGATGACATAACGCCGCTGCCTGCCGCGCACATCGTCCTCGAGCCCCTGGCGGGCCCCCGTGATCCGGAAGACCTCCGCACCGCTCTGCTTCCGCAACACGTCTCCACCAACCTTCCCCGAGCTCATGACGAACTGGGGGAGACCCATTCCTGCGCCGGACGCTCCCCGGACCGGACCGGATTCCACGGTACGCCCGGCATCCCGCGGGTTCGAGACCGGGGCGCGCCGCATGCGGCAGCCGGCCGCGCCGCCACACGTACGGAGGTGTCCGACATGCGGCGTACAGCGCCAGGATCGAGACTGGGCGGAACATGGGCGACACCGCGTCGCACGAGGAGGCGGCATGAGCTGGTTGTGGGCAATCATCGTGGGCTTCGTGCTCGGTCTGATCGCGAAGGCGATCCTGCCCGGCAAGCAGGAGATCCCACTCTGGCTGACGACCATTTTCGGCATCATCGGCAGCATTCTCGGCAATGCTGTCGCCACCTGGATCGGCGTCAACGACACCAAGGGCATCGACTGGACACGCCATGTGCTCCAGCTGATCGGAGCCGTGGTGGTGGTCGGTGTCGGCGACATGCTGTGGGCCTCGATGCGCGGCAGCAAGCAGAAGACCTGAACCACGGGACCACCGAACGGCCGCGGCCGGACACGCATGACGCGTGTCCGGCCGCAGTGCTGGGGGCGCTGGGGACCGCGTCACGCGGGCCCCGGGCACTGGTCCGCGCCGTCCCCAACAGGTCGGTCCAGGCGGGTCATACGCCCGGGCTCACCGAGCTCATGTTGAAGTCCGGGATGCGCAGGGCGGGCATCGCGGCGCGGGTGAACCAGTCGCCCCACTCGCGCGGCAGCGTCTTCTCGGTGCGGCCCGCCTCGGTGGCCCGCGACAGCAGGTCGACCGGGGACTCGTTGAAGCGGAAGTTGTTCACCTCGCCGACGACCTCGCCGCCCTCCACGAGATACACCCCGTCGCGGGTCAGCCCGGTCAGCAGCAGCGTCGCCGGGTCGACCTCCCGGATGTACCACATGCAGGTCAGCAGCAGGGCGCGGCCGGTCGTCGCGGCGACCATCTCCTCCAGGGACCGCTCACCGCCGCCCTCGAGCACCAGGTTGTCGATCGCCGGAGCGAGCGGCAGACCGGTCAGTCCCGCCGTGTGCCGGGTCGTCGTCAGCTGCTCGAGCCGGCCGTCCCTGATCCAGTCGGTCCGGGCCAGCGGCAGCCCGTTGTCGAAGACCGAACCGCCGTCCCCGGAGGAGTGGGCGATGACGAACGGGGCGGATTCGAGCCCTGGCGCGTTCGGGTCACTGCACAGGGTCAGCGGCAGCGGGGACAGGGTCTCGCCGAGCCGGGTGCCGCCGCCCGGTTTGGAGAACACCGTCCGCCCCTCCGCGGCGTCCCGCGCGGTCGCCGACCAGAGCTGGTAGATCAGCAGGTCGGCGACGGCGGTCGGCGGCAGCAGCGTCTCGTACCGGCCGGCGGGCAGCTCGATACGGCGCTGCGCCCAGCCCAGCCGCTGCGCGAGCTCCGCGTCCAGCTCGGCCGGGTCGACATCCTTGAAGTCGCGCGTCGAGCGGCCCGCCCACGCAGAACGGGAACGGTCGGGCGACTTGGCGTTCAGCTCCAGCGTTCCGTTCGGCTGGTCGTGGCGCAGCCGCAGCCCCGTGGACGTACCGAGGTACGTCGAGGTCATCTGGTGGTGGGCGAAGCCGTACAGCTCCCGGCCGCCGGAACGGGCCCGCGCGAAGGCGTCGCCCAGCGCGGGGGCGAACGCCGCGAACACGTCCGAGTCCGTCTCCGCGGGCGCGTCCGTGAAATCGGGGGAGGCCGGCACCCCGCTGACCAGCGGCTGCGCGTCCTCGGCCGGACCGGCCCCGCGAGCGGCGGCCTCGGCGGCCCGCACCAGCGGCTCCAGGTCCGCGGCGGTGACGGCGGACCGGGACACCACACCGGACGCGGCGCCCTCGGCCCCGTCGACCGTGGCGATGACGGTCAGGGTGCGGCCCCGGGTCACCCCGTTCGTGGTGAGCGCGTTGCCCGCCCAGCGCAGATTGGCCGACGACTCCTCGTCGGCGATGACCACGCAGCCGTCGGCGGTGGACAGCTCGAGCGCGCGCTCGACGATCTCGTACGGCTTGCTGACGCGGCTCATCGCCCGGCCTCCTGCGTCGTGTTGAGACTGCGCCTGACCGGGGGACGCCCCCCGGACCCCCGGCCGGTTCCGTGGTTGCCGCTCATCGTCCGGCCTCCTGCGTCGTGTTGAGGATGTTCACGCCTCGGAAGAGGGCGGAGGGGCAGCCGTGCGAGACGGCCGCGACCTGGCCCGGCTGGGCCTTGCCGCAGTTGAAGGCGCCGCCCAGGACGTACGTCTGCGGACCGCCGACCTTCTCCATCGAGCCCCAGAAGTCCGTCGTCGTCGCCTGGTAGGCGACATCGCGCAGCTGCCCGGCCAGCTTGCCGTTCTCGATCCGGAAGAACCGCTGGCCGGTGAACTGGAAGTTGTGCCGCTGCATGTCGATGGACCAGGACCGGTCGCCGACCACGTAGATCCCGCGCTCCACCCCGCCGATCAGATCGTCGGTGGACAGTCCGCCGGGATCCGGCGCCAGCGACACGTTCGCCATCCGCTGTACGGGGACATGGCCCGGCGAGTCCGCGTACGCGCAGCCGTTGGACCGGCCCAGGCCCGTCAGCTTCGCGATCCGGCGGTCCAGCTGGTAGCCGACCAGCGTGCCGTCCTTGATCAGGTCCCAGGACTGGCCCTCGACACCCTCGTCGTCGTACCCGATCGTGGCGAGCCCGTGCTCGGCGGTGCGGTCGCCCGTCACGTTCATCACCGGGGAGCCGTACGCGAGCTTGCCCAGCTGGTCGAAGGTGGCGAACGAGGTCCCGGCGTAAGCCGCCTCGTACCCCAGCGCCCGGTCCAGTTCGGTGGCGTGGCCGATCGACTCATGGATGGTCAGCCACAGATTGGACGGATCGACCACCAGGTCGTACGTCCCCGCCTCGACGCCCGGCGCCCGCATCTTCTCGGCCAGCAGCCCGGGGATGCTCTCCAGCTCCGCGTCCCAGTCCCAGCCGGTCCCGGTCAGGTACTCCCAGCCACGCCCGGCCGGCGGCGCGATCGTGCGCATCGAGTCGAACTCACCCGTGTTCGCGTCCACGGCGACCGCGGTGAACTGCGGATGCAGCCGCACCCGCTGCTGCGTGGTGACCGTGCCCGCCGTGTCGGCGTAGAACTTGTTCTCGTGGACGGTCATCAGCGAGGCGTCCACATGCGCCACGCCGTCCGCCCCCAGGAGCCTGCTGCTCCACTCGGCGAGCAGTCCCGCCTTCTCCTCGGCCGGTACGTCGAACGGGTCGATGTCGTACGCCGACACCCAGCTCCGCTCCCCGTGCACCGGCTCGTCCGCGAGTTCCACGCGCTCGTCGGATCCCGCCGACGCGATCACCTTCGCCGACAGCTTCGCCATGGCGACGGCCTGCGAGGCCACCCTCGCCGCGGCGTCCATCGTCAGGTCCACCCCGGAGGCGAACCCCCACGCCCCGCCGTGCACCACCCGTACCGCGTACCCCAGATCGGTGGTGTCCGAGGACCCGGCCGGCCGGGCGTCCCGCAGGCGCCATGTGGCGCTGCGCACCCGCTCGAACCGGAAGTCGGCGTGCACGGCTCCCAGCGCCCGCGCACGGGCGAGCGCCGCGTCGGCGAGCGGCCGTAGCGGGAGGGCCAGGAAGGACTGATCTACCTCATGGGGCACGGGCGGCCTCTCCTCTGCGTCACATACCCTCGGATCGTTTACGAGGCAGTGAAGCACGGCCCACGCGGCGTCGCGGTCGATTTCCGGGCGGGACGGGCGGCCGCAGGAAAGGGCCGGCGCTCCCGTCGTGTGCGGCGGGAGCGGGGACATGACTGTAGGAACCCCACAGTGCCCGGGGTAAGGCGCTGTCAGGGGCCGATTCCTCGTGAAGCGGGTGGTACCGATAGGTTTTCGAGGTACCAGACCGCTATCGAAAGGGTGATCCGTTGAGCCGCTCGGTTCTCGTCACCGGAGGAAACCGGGGCATCGGCCTCGCCATCGCCCGCGCTTTCGCCGACAACGGCGACAAGGTCGCGATCACCTACCGCTCCGGCGAGCCGCCCGTGGCGCTCACCGAGGCCGGCGTTCTCGCGGTCCGTTGCGACATCACCGACGCCGAGCAGGTGGAGCAGGCCTACAAGGAGATCGAGGAGAAGCACGGCAATGTGGAGGTACTGGTCGCCAACGCCGGTATCACCAAGGACCAGTTGCTGATGCGGATGTCCGAGGAGGACTTCACGTCCGTACTCGACACCAACCTCACCGGCACCTTCCGGGTCGTCAAGCGCGCCAACCGCGGCATGCTGCGCGCCAAGAAGGGCCGCGTGGTCCTCATCTCCTCCGTCGTCGGCCTCCTCGGCTCGGCGGGACAGGCCAACTACGCCGCGTCCAAGGCCGGTCTGGTCGGCTTCGCCAGGTCGCTGGCGCGCGAGCTCGGTTCGCGGAACATCACTTTCAACGTCGTCGCGCCCGGATTCGTCGACACCGACATGACGCAGGCTCTCACCGAGGAGCAGCGCAAGGGCATCGTCGCCCAGGTGCCGCTCGCGCGTTACGCGCAGCCCGAGGAGATCGCCGCCGCGGTGCGCTTCCTCGCCTCCGACGACGCGTCGTACATCACTGGAGCCGTCATCCCCGTTGACGGCGGATTGGGCATGGGTCACTGATCACCATGAGCGGAATTCTCGACGGCAAGCGCATCCTCATCACCGGGGTGCTGATGGAGTCGTCCATCGCGTTCCACGCCGCCAAGGTGGCCCAGGAGCAGGGCGCGGAAATCATCCTGACCGCCTTTCCGCGGCCCACGCTGACCGAGCGCATCGCCAAGAAGCTGCCCAAGCCGGCCAAGGTCATCGAGCTGGACGTGACCAACGCCGAGCACCTGGACCGGCTCGCCGGGCTGGTGCGGGACGAGCTCGGTTCGCTCGACGGTGTCGTCCACTCCATCGGCTTCGCGCCGCAGGACGCGCTCGGCGGCAACTTCCTCAACACCCCGTTCGAGTCGGTCGCCACGGCGATGCACGTCTCGGCGTTCTCGCTGAAGTCGCTCGCCATGGCGTGCAAGCCGCTGATGAGCGAGGGCGGCTCGATCGTCGGCCTCACCTTCGACGCGCAGTACGCCTGGCCGCAGTACGACTGGATGGGTCCGGCGAAGGCCGCGCTGGAGGCCACCTCCCGCTACCTCGCCCGCGACCTGGGCAAGGACGGCATCCGCTGCAACCTGATCTCGGCCGGACCGATCGGCTCCATGGCCGCCAAGTCCATCCCGGGCTTCGGTGAGCTCGCCGACGTGTGGAACACCCGCGCGCCGCTGGCGTGGGACATGAAGGACCCGGAGCCGGCCGGCCGCGGCATCGTCGCGCTGCTCTCGGACTTCTTCCCGAGGACGACGGGCGAGATCATCCACGTCGACAGTGGCGTGCACATGATGGGTGCCTGACCCTTCTCGCACCCCGGCCGCCCACCGCCTCTCCGGAGGTGGTGGGCGGCCGTTTGCCTTGCCCCGCCCGGCCTCCCGGCGCTCAGGTCGAAAACCTGGTCGATCCACCGCAGAATGTGGAGGAACCGGACTTCTGGTCAGGCTGGGGCCTGTCCGGCGGATCGGGGTCGGGCAGGGTGCGGCGTCCGGTGCGGTGCATCGCAAGGCGCCGGAACGTCCTCATAGCGGAGCTATCAGGGCGTTCCGGTGACGCGGCGAGGTGCCGTGCCGGAGGTCGTGACCCCGGCCTTGATCTGCCGGACAGGCCCTAGGGGAGGAGATCGCTGTGCACGGCACACGTCACCGAACCCGAACCCGATCCCTGCTGGCGGCCTCCGCCGTCGTCGCCGGGCTGCTCGTGCCCGCCGGTCTGTACACGGCGGGACACGTCGGCGCCGTAGGGGCGGCCGCACCTCCCGCGCCCGACCCCGAACCCTCCGGCGCCGAGTGCCGTACGGCGGTGCACGGATCCCGGGTCGTCGCCTACTGCCACAACCCCTACCCGTCCACCGACCGCGTCCAGCTGCACACCGAATGCGCCCGCTGGTGGGACATCGACGCCGACTCCGAGCCGGTCGACGTCCGCCCGGGGCGGACCGTACGGCTGGACGACCGCTGCTGGAAAGAGGTCGGCGCCGCCTGGGTCACCCACTCCGACGAGACCGCCAAGGTGCCCTGAGGTCCTGAGGCCGTCAGACCCGGTCCACCAGGCAGTTCAGCGCGTGGCTCGCGGCCTCGGCCGCGGCCGTCTCCGCGTCGCCGGCGCGGATCGCCTCGACCAGCCGCCCGTGGTCCATGTGGTTCTCCGGCCGCAGCTCATGGCCGACGTCGACCCGCAGATAGTCCCGCAGCAGATCGCCCAGGTCGGCGTAGAGCCCGGTCAGTACGTCGTTGTGCGAGGCGGCGACCACGGCCAGGTGCAGCGTCGCGTCCGCCGCCACGAACGCCTCGGTGTCCCCGGCGGCCCAGGTCTCCTCCCGTCGCCGCAGGAGCGCGTCCAGCTGCTTCAGGTCCCGCTCGGTACGCCGGGCGGCAGCCAGCCGCGCCGCCGACGACTCCAGCGTCGAGCGCAGCTCGGCCACGTGGCGCGGGTCGGCGGACGCGAACCGGCGGTGCATCACCCCGGCCAGCTCGCTGGTGGCGGCCACATAGGTCCCCGAGCCCTGCCGGATGTCGAGCAGGCCGTTGTGCGCGAGCGCGCGCACCGCCTCGCGGACGGTGTTGCGGGCCACCCCGAGCTGCTCGACCAGTTCGGGCTCGGTGGGGATGCGCGAACCCACGGGCCACTCGCCCGAGGTGATCTGGTTCCTCAGCTGGGCAATCACCTGGTCGGCGAGTGCCGAACGCCGCGGAGACGTCAGCGTCATGGTGCTCCTTGCTCGCGGGCCGGAGTGCGGGGGCCGTTCCGCCGCTCCCGGGGGGATCCGAATGATCTCAGGGGATCAGCGGAATGGACAATCAATCATCCCATGATTCTATGATGGCCCCATGCGTGACGACGAAACCTCTCCCCAGACCGTGACCCGGACGATGAGTCCGGCCACCCCGGCGGCCCCCCGCACCGGCGCTCCCGCCCCGCAGGCCGGCCCCGCGCCGTGGCTGATCCGTCTGGTCGTCGTCGGGCTCGTCCTCACCGCACTCAACCTGCGCCCCGCCATCACCAGCCTCGGTGCCCTCCTCGAAGAGGTGCGTGACGGGCTGCACATGAGCGGCAGCGTCGCCGGGGTCCTCACCTCCGTACCGCCGCTCTGCTTCGCGGTCTTCGGCATCATGGCGCCGCGCCTGGCCCGCCGCTTCGGACCCGGCGCGGTCGTCTGCGCGGGCATGGTGGCCATCGCCGCCGGCCTGGCGATCAGGCCCCTCGTCGGCGGCACGGCCGGCTTCCTCGCCGCGAGCGCGCTCGCCCTCATGGGCATCGCCGTCAGCAACGTCCTGATGCCGGTGATCGTCAAGCGCTGGTTCCCGGACCGCGTCGGCTCCATGACCGGCCTCTACTCCATGGCCCTGGCCCTCGGCACCTCGCTCGCCGCCGCCGTGACCGTGCCCATGACCGAGGCGATGGGCGGCAGTTGGAAGGCCGGTCTCGGCATCTGGGCCGCGCTCGCCGCCGCCGCGATCCTGCCCTGGATCCCGCTGGTACGGGACCGCACCGGCGCCCCCGGACAGCCCGCGGAACACCGGCAGGAGGCTCCCGCCCTCAGGATCACCCGCAGCCGCACCGCCTGGGGCCTCGCCTGCTTCTTCGGCCTCCAGGCCACCGCCGCCTACATCACCATGGGGTGGATGCCGCAGATCTTCCGTGACGCCGGGGTGTCGGCCGGCACCGCCGGAGTCCTGCTCGCGGTCACCATGGCCATGGGCGTCCCGCTCGCCTTCGTCATCCCGCGGGTCGCCGCCCGGATTAAGAACCAGGGCCCCATCGTCGTCTTCCTCGGCGCCTGCGGCCTCATCGGCTACGCCGGCCTCTACCTCGCACCGGCCGGCGGCGCCTGGGCCTGGGCGCTGCTCCTGGGCATCTCGAACTGCGCCTTCCCGCTCGCCCTCACCATGATCGGCATGCGCTCGCGCAGCGGTGCCGGAGTGGTCCGGCTGTCCGCGTTCGCCCAGTCCACCGGCTATCTGATCTCGATCCCCGGCCCGCTCCTGGTCGGCGTGCTCTACCAGCACAGCGGCGGCTGGGGGCTGCCGATCGCGCTGATGGCGGCCCTGATGGTGCCGCAGATGGTGGCGGGCATCATCGCAGGCCGGGACCGGACGATCGAGGACGAATGCTGAGATGCGAGACTGGGGCCATGTCTCCTGTGCTCGATCCGAATCCCCAGAACGGTCAGAAGAAGCTGCTCCTCGTCTTCGGAGCGATGCTGCTGATCACGGTCGTCGTCGGCATCATCGCCTCCATCGCCTCTCCGTGACACAGGGCTCCCGGCGCGATGGTGGGGCTGGCCCCACCATCCCCTAGGGGGCCAGGGTCAGGGTGAAGTGGGTGGCTTACCGGATGGGGGCGGCGCCCCCGGATCCGTAGGTTCGAGTATCGAGACCCAGCACCCACGGAGGCGGACATGCCGGCCCCTGCGCACAACCGGTCCACCCGCCCGGATACGGCCGGCGTCGATGTCCGGCTGCCGTGGTGGGCCGTCGCACTGCCCGCCGTCGCCTTCGCCGTGCTCCTCCTGCTGATCGCCGGACCGGGCCAGGCGCACGCCGCCACGGGGGATCCGGCCGTCGGCCGGTTGCTCGAGCGAATCGTGGAGCTGTTCACCCGCTGACGCCCGTCACCCGCAGTGGGGGAGCCCTCCAACACCCTGCGCCAGGTGGCACATTTCATGCGAAGCTGAGACGCATGAGCGTCGATACACCTCGCAGGATCGTCCTTCTCAGGCACGCAAAGGCGGAATGGTCGCAGGACTCCGACCATGAGCGGCCGCTCGCGGAGCGCGGCCGCACGGACGCCCCGGTGGCGGGCCGCAAGCTCGCCGACTCCGGGATCGTCTTCGATCTGGCCCTCTGCTCGACCGCCCTCAGAACGCGTGAGACGTGGAAGCTGGCCGTGCACGAGATGCCCGAGCGCCCCAGGACCGTGTACGAGGAGCGGCTCTACGAGGCCTCGCTCGGCGAGCTGATCGCTCTGCTCAACGAGACCCCGGACGATGTGGCCGACCTGCTCGTGATCGGCCACAATCCCGGCATGCACGCGGTCGCCGACGCGCTCTCGGGCGCGGCCGAGGGCGATGCCCTGGCCCGGATGGCCCGTGGCGGATTCCCGACCGCGGCGTTCGCCGTCGTCGAGTTCACCGGCACCTGGAAGAGCGTGGAGCACGGGGTCGGCAAGCTCCTCGAGTACTGGAACCCCAACGACTGACCCCGCCGGACCGGCGAAGGGCCCCGGTGCACAAGCTCCTGCTTGCGCACCGGGGCCCTTCGTGCTGCCGGGGCCGTCGCGGCCGGGGGCGGCGGATTCTCGCGGCGGCCCGGGGCGGGTATCCCTATTCGACGAGGCCGTCGGCGGCCTCGACCTCCTCGCGGGTGATCCCGAGCAGATAGAGCACGGTGTCCAGGAACGGCACGTTCACCGCCGTGTGCGCGGCCTCGCGGACGACCGGCTTGGCGTTGAAGGCGACCCCGAGCCCCGCGGTGTTCAGCATGTCCAGGTCGTTCGCCCCGTCACCGATCGCCACCGTCTGCGACAGCGGCACCCCGGCCTCCGCGGCGAAGCGGCGCAGCAGCCGGGCCTTGCCCGCCCGGTCGACGATCTCCCCGGTCACCCGGCCGGTGAGCTTCCCGTCGACGATCTCCAGGGTGTTGGCAGAGGCGAAGTCGAGCCCGAGGCGCTCCAGCAGATCGTCCGTCACCTGCGTGAACCCGCCCGAGACGACGCCCACTTGGTAGCCGAGCCGCTTCAGCGTACGGATCAGGGTGCGGGCGCCGGGCGTCAGCCGGACCTCGGAGCGGACCTTGTCCACCACCGACACATCCAGACCTGCGAGCAGCGCCACCCGCGCGTGCAGCGACTGCTCGAAGTCGAGCTCGCCGCGCATGGCCTGCTCGGTCACCGCGGCGACCTCGGCCTCACACCCGGCGTGGGCCGCGAAGAGCTCGATGACCTCGTCCTGGATGAGCGTCGAGTCGACGTCCATCACGACGAGCCGCTGCGCCCGGCGGCTCAGCCCGGCCGAGACGACCGCCACATCGACGCCGATCCCGGCGGCCTCGGTGGCCAGCGCGGTGCGCAGCGTCGCGGTCGCGGTGCCGGACACCGCGAACTCGACCGCGGTGACCGGATACTTCGCCAGCCGGAAGATCCGGTCGATGTTCCCGCCGGTCGAGGTGATCCTGGCCGCTATGGCGGCGGTCGACTCCGCGGTCAGCGGGTGCCCGAGCACCGTCACATGGGAACGTCCGTCGCCGCGGGGCCGGTTGTCGCCCGTACCGGAGATGATCTCGGCCTGCAGCTTCAGCGATTCGGCCCAGCTGTGCACGGTCGCCCGCAGGTCACCCTCGGTGGTCCCGCCCGCGGTCGGAGCGGTGACCAGGGCGCACAGGACGATGCGGCCACGGGTGACGACCTGCTCGATGTCGACGACATCGACGGAGTAGGCGGCGAGGGTGTCGAAGAGCCCGGCGGTGATTCCGGGGCGGTCCTTCCCGAAGATCTTCACGAGAAGAGTCGGTGTGTCCACGCCCTGACGTGACTCAGGGTGCTCAGGAGACGGGGAGGGCTGAGGGGGCTGAGATGCGCTCATGGTGTCCCCACCGTATCGGTCCGCGTCAGGCCCCCGGCGGCCCGTCCCGAGGACCGGACAGCCCGCCCGTTGGCACCCGGTATTCCCCTTGCGAGCGGTCTGCCGTCTCTCGTGGCCTATTACGACGGAACAGGAGCGTTTCGACCGGCCGGAGGCCCGGCCGGCCAGGTCTCGGTGCGGTCACCCTGCGCCGCCCGGCTTTCGTATCGGGGACTGCTCCTGGAATAGTTCGCCACGATGTTCAGCATCCCTAGACTCCCTGCAACGGGGGTGACTCGGGGGACAACTAGTGGGGCGCGGAGTGCCGGAACTCGTACTGGAATTGAATGGAAGGACCTGGACGCTCGATCCGTCCAGGTCGTACACCCTCGGACGCGATCCGCAGGGCGACATGACGATCGACGACGCCAGAGTGTCGTGGCGGCATGCCACGATCAGCTGGGGCGGCCACAGTTGGTTCATCGAGGACCACGGCAGCACCAACGGCACCTATGTACAGGGCCAGCGGATCCATCAGATGGAGATCGGGCCCGGGTCCACGGTGAACCTGGGCAATGCCACCGACGGGCCCCGGGTGAGTCTCAGCGGCGCCGCGGCCGGCGCCGGTATGTACAGCGGGCAGGCCGCCGCGGGCGTCAACGCGCCCGTCCAGCCGCAGCAGGCCCCGCCGTCACAGCCCCAGCAGGGCGGACCCGGCTGGCAGCAGCAGCCCGCCCAGCAGCCGCAGGCCTGGCAGAACAGCCCCCAGGCCCCGCCGCAGCAGCCCCACGTGCCGCACCAGCAGGGCATGCCACCGACGCCGCACAGCGGCGGCGCCGCGGGGGCGCCACCGGTGTACGGGGACCGCAGCCCGACCACGTTCCACCAGCTGGCCCTCGGCCGGGTGATGCGCATCGGCCGAGCGCTGGAGAACGAGCTGGTCGTCTCCGACCTCCAGGTCTCCCGGCACCACGCCGAGTTCCACGCGACGCCCGACGGCCGCTTCGAGATCCGTGACCTCGGATCCCACAACGGCACGTACGTCAACGGCCAGCCGCTCTCCAAGTCCGGTTCGGCGCTCATCGGCCCGAACGACATCGTCGGCGTCGGTCACTCGACCTTCCGGCTGGTCGGCGACCGGCTCGAGGAGTTCGTCGACACCGGTGAGGTCTCCTTCGCGGCCCGCCACCTCACGGTGACGGTCGACGGCGGCAAGCAGATCCTTAAGGACGTGTCGTTCGGCGTCCCGGAGAAGTCGCTGATCGGGGTCATCGGCCCGTCCGGTTCCGGAAAGTCCACCCTGCTCAAGGCGCTCACCGGCTACCGGCCCGCCAACCAGGGCGACGTCCTCTACGACAACCGGAACCTCTACAAGCAGTTCGCCGAGCTGCGCCAGCGCATCGGGCTGGTCCCGCAGGACGACATCCTGCACAAGGAACTCACGGTCACCAAGGCCCTCAAGTACGCGGCCAAGCTCCGCTTCCCCGCGGACACCACCGAGGTCGAGCGCCAGGCCCGGATCCACGAGGTCCTCGCCGAGCTCAAGCTCGACATCCACAAGGACAAGAAGGTCACCTCGCTCTCCGGCGGCCAGCGCAAGCGGGTCTCGGTCGCCCTGGAGCTGCTCACCAAGCCGTCGCTGATCTTCCTGGACGAGCCGACCTCCGGCCTCGACCCGGGCATGGACCGCGACGTCATGCAGCTGCTGCGCGGCCTGGCCGACGACGGCCGTACCGTCCTGGTCGTCACGCACTCGGTCGCCGAGCTGGCCATCTGCGACAAGCTCCTGGTGATGGCGCCGGGCGGCGCCGTGGCCTACTTCGGCCCGCCTGAGGAGGCGCTCAACTTCTTCGGCTACACCACCTGGGCCGATGTCTTCTCCGCCTTCGAGAACTACCGCGACTACGACTGGTCGGGCCGCTGGCGCGGTTCGCAGCACTACCAGATGTACGCCGCGGACATCGACGCCGTCGCCGCGCAGCCCGTACACATGCCGCCGCATCAGCAGATGCGTCCGCCGAAGCCGCAGGGCTGGATGACGCAGCTGTGGACGCTGATGCGCCGCTATGTGTCGGTGATCGCGTCCGACAAGGGCTTCATGGGCCTGATGGTGATCCTGCCCGCGGTGCTCGGCATCGTCAGCGTGGTCATTCCGGCCGACTTCGGCCTGGCCCCGCCCAAGCCGCCGTCCAGGTTCAACGGCGACGCCGGCACGATCATGCTGATCCTCGTGGTCGGCATGACCTTCTCCGGAGCGGCCAACTCCGTACGAGAGCTCATCAAGGAGCGGGTGATCTACGAACGGGAACGGGCCACCGGCCTGTCCCGCTCCGCCTACCTGATGTCCAAGGTGATCGTTCTCGGCGCGATCACGGCCCTCCAGGGCGTCATCATCTGCGGCATCGGCTTCGCCACCCGCGACCTGCCGGCCGAGGGCCTGATCATGCCGCCGGCCGTCGAGCTCTGCGTCACGATCATCGCGCTGGGCTACACCTCGATGATGTTCGGCCTGGTGATCTCCTCGCTGGTGAAGACCTCCGAGAAGACCATGCCGCTGCTGGTCATGTTCGCGATCGTCCAGGTCGTCTTCACCGGCATCCTCTTCCAGGTCTACGGATCGCCCGGCCTGGAGCAGTTCGCCTGGCTGATGCCGTCCCGCTGGGCCATCGCGGCCGCGGGTTCGACACTCGACCTCGCCCACCTCATGCCGCCGTGGGACCAGAAGAACCCCACGGACCTGGACCCGCTGTGGGAGCACACGGCCGGCCAGTGGGGGATCAACATCGCGGTGCTGCTGTTCCTCGGCACCATCTGCGGCTTCGCGGTCGCGCGACTGCTGCGCCGCCACGAGCCCGAGGTCATGCGCAAGTAACCGCTGTCCGGGCACACCGCACGACGCCGAAGGGCGGCACCCCCACACGGGGTGCCGCCCTTCGGCGTGGTCCGGAACGGATCAGTACGCGCTGTTGACGTTGTCGATCGAGCCGTACTTGTCGGCCGCGTAGTTGGCCGCGGCGGTGATGTTGGCGACCGGGTCGTAGATGTTCGACGGGGTGCCGGAGACGTGGTACGCGTTGAACGTGGGCTGGATGACCTGGAGCAGCCCGATGGACGGGGTGCCGTTCTGGGCGTTGACGTCCCAGCCGTTCATGGCGTTCGGGTTGCCGGTCGACTCGCGCATGATGTTGCGGTGCAGACCGTCGTACGAGCCCGGGATGCCGTTGGCGCGCATGATGGACAGCGCCTCGCTGATCCAGCCGTCCAGGTTGTTCGCGTAGACGGGGGTACGGGCCTCGGAACGGCTGGCGGCCTGGGTGGTGCGCGTGGAGACGGCCTTCTTGGCCTTCGCCTTCGAGGCGGCCTTGGCCTTCGCGGCCGCCTTCACCTTCGCCTCGTGGTGGGCCTTGGCCTTGGCCTTCTTGGCCTCGGCCTTCGAGGCGGCCTGGGCCTTCTCCTTCACGGCGGCGGCCTTCTTGGCCTTCGCCGCGTCGGCGGCCTTGACCAGCTGCTCGGCGGTGGAGTGCTGCTCGATGATGCTGGCCTGGATGGTCCTGGCCTGCGGGGCACCGGCGGCGGACGCGAAGACCACCGGGGCGGCGGAGAGTGCCTGAGGCTCGGTCTCGGCCTGGGCGTTACCCGGCACCAGCGACAAGGAGAGGGCAGCGGCGGCGACGGCGGAGATGCCGGCGACGGAGAGCTTCTGGGTCTTGTTCAGGCGACGGAGACGGCCGGGGATGCTGGACGCGGACATACAGGCTTACCTCTTCGAATCGCTGGGGTCCTCACGGAGGACGAGGACGGGAGGCGGCTTCGCATCTCCGTCGGGGACGAGTGCAATTCTTAGCGACAGCAAAATGCTGTGGCAAAGGTGTGACGTACGAAGCCGGGTAGTGGATCGCCACCGCGCTCGTACGTGACGGCCCGCGCTCATGCCCACCCCTATCGCCCTCAGGTCTCCACTAAGGCGCTTCGTAAGTGACGTGGGTCCTATGTGCGGCCTCACATCGACCGCGTAACAAGCTCACCAGTCGTTGCGTCAGCAATGCGGAGTGTGAGAATCCGGTCCATTGAAGGGTGCGAAGAGGCGTTCGGAGGGGCCGGACGGGCCTGCCGGGCCCCGCGGGCCCGGCGCGATCCGAACGAGAGGACCTAGTCCCTGCGCCCTAAGCGGAGGCCGCCGACAGGCCGATACGCCGGCGGGCGGGCCGCCGGTAGGTTGAGGCCATGAGCCATCGCCCACCGTCGGGCCTCGCAGCGGTGAGTGCCGCGCTGCTCGCCATGAGCCGGCACCTCGAGATGCGGGACGTCCTGAAGACGATCGTCGCCTCGGCCCGCGAACTGCTGGACGCCGAGTACGCGGCCCTCGGGGTCCCCGACGACCACGGCGGCTTCGCCCAGTTCGTCGTCGACGGCGTCAGCGACGAGCAGTGGAAGGCCATCGGCCCGCTCCCGCGCCAGCACGGCATCCTCGCCGCCATGCTCCACGAGGCGAAGCCCGAGCGGCTGGCCGACGTCCGCAAGGACCCGCGCTTCGAGGGCTGGCCCGACGCCCACCCCGACATGTCCGACTTCCTCGGGCTGCCCATCAGGGACGGTGACGACATCATCGGCGCCCTCTTCCTCGCCAACAAGCGCTGCCCGAAGCCCGAAGGCAGCTGCGGGTTCACCGCCGAGGACGAGGAACTGCTGTCGATCCTCGCCCAGCACGCGGCGATCGCGCTCACCAACGCCCGGCTGTACGAGCGCAGCCGCGAGCTCACCATCGCCGAGGAACGCTCCCGGCTCGCCCACGAGCTGCACGACGCCGTCAGTCAGAAGCTGTTCTCCCTGCGGCTGACCGCCCAGGCCGCCGCCACCCTGGTCGACCGCGACCCGGTCCGCGCCAAGGGAGAGCTCCAGCAGGTCGCCGCCCTGGCGGCGGAGGCGGTGGACGAGCTGCGTGCCGCCGTCGTCGAGCTGCGCCCGGCCGCGCTCGACGAGGACGGCCTCATCGCCACCCTCCGTACCCAGATCCAGGTCCTGGACCGCGCCCACACGGCCCGCGTCACCTTCGGGAGCGTGGGTGTACGGGCCCTGCCCGCAGCCCACGAGGAGGCCCTGCTGCGGGTCTCCCAGGAGGCGCTGCACAACGCCCTGCGCCACTCCGGAGCCGGGCACGTGGACGTCACCCTCGGCCGCCGCGGCAGCGGCACGGTGCTGCGGATCACCGACGACGGCTGCGGCTTCGAGCCGACGGCCACCCGCCTGGCGGGGCGACATCTGGGCCTGGTCTCGATGCGGGACCGCGCGAGCGGTGTCGGCGGGACGCTCACCGTTGAATCCGAGCCCGGCAAGGGCACGACGATCGAGATGGAGGTACCCGGTGGCTGACAGGATCATCAGGGTGCTGCTGGTCGACGACCACCAGGTGGTCCGCCGCGGTCTGCGTACGTTCCTGGAGATCCAGGACGACATAGAGGTCGTCGGCGAGGCATCCGACGGCGCCGAAGGAGTGGCCAGGACCGAGGAGCTGCGGCCCGACGTGGTGCTGATGGACATCAAGATGCCCGGCACCGACGGCATAGAGGCGCTGCGCAGGCTTCGTGAGCTGGAGAACCCGGCCAAGGTACTGATCGTCACCAGCTTCACCGAACAGCGCACCGTCGTCCCCGCCCTGCGCGCCGGCGCCTCCGGCTATGTGTACAAGGACGTCGATCCCGACGCCCTGGCCGGCGCCATCCGATCGGTGTACGCGGGCCATGTGCTGCTCCAGCCGGAAGTGGCCGGCGCGCTGCTCGCGCAGGACGGCCCGGGCACGGGTACGGGACGGGGGAGCACCCTCACCGAACGGGAGCGGGAGGTACTGGGCCTGATCGCCGACGGCCGGTCCAACCGGGAGATCGCGCGGGCCCTGGTCCTCTCCGAGAAGACCGTCAAGACGCATGTCTCGAACATCCTGATGAAGCTGGACCTGTCGGACCGGACCCAGGCGGCCCTCTGGGCCGTCCGGAACGGGGCGGCGGGCTGAACAGGCGAACGAAACACGGCGTCACCTCCCCGGCCCAGGTTTCACACTCCCGTGTGTACGTCACCCGAACGGCGCATCCTCTTTCGGCCCGGGGCGTTCTTCATGGCGTGCTGCGGCGGCTGGCCGCAGCGACGCTAGGAGGATCCTGAAGTGAAGAACCTGAAGAAGGCTGCTGCCGTCACCATGATCGCCGGTGGCATCATCGCCGCCGGTGCCGGCGCGGCCTCCGCCACCGGGCACAGCGGCGCGGGTGCCCACGGGGTCGCGGCCCACTCCCCGGGCGTGGCCAGCGGCAACCTCGTCCAGGTCCCGGTCCACATCCCGGTGAACGTGGTCGGCAACACGGTCAACGTGATCGGCCTGCTCAACCCGGCGTTCGGCAACTTCGGCCTGAACGGCTGACGCCACGCACACACGGTGATGGCGCCGGCCCGTCCCACCGGGGACGGGCCGGCGCCATCACGCCGCCCCTACCGCGCCCGCTCCTCCACATACGCGTTGTAGGCAGCGACCTGCGCCCGCCGCGCCACCCGCTCCACCGGCCGCAACGCATCCCCGCGCGCAGCCATCTCCGACGCGCTCACCGCACCGCCGTGCCCGTTCTCCTGCGCCACCGAGACCAGCAGCCCGACCCGCTGCGCCAGCTCCAGCACCCGCACCGCCCGCGGCGGATACCCCGGGGCGAGCACCTCGCGCCCCCGCTCCGCCCGCGCCCGGTACGCGTCCACCGCCGCCTCGGCCACCGGCCCGGAACCGGCCACATCGAGCCGCGACAGCACAGCCGTCGCATCCCGCAACGCCTCGGCGAGTTCCCGCTCCGCCTCACCCAGCGACGGCACATCGGCCGGCGGCGCCTCCCGCACCGCCAGGCAGTGCCACATCACGTTCACGTGGAGATCCCCGGCCGGCCCCGCCTCGCGCACCTCGGGCACCAGCCCGTACGGCGCCCCGTAGGTGACCACGGCCTCCTCGGCCTCCAGCGCCCGGGCGTTGAACTCCGCCGGCCCGCTGAGCCCCAGCGGATGCCCGGGAACCGGCAGCGCGACCCGGAAGCCCGTCACCCCCAGACCGCGCAGCCGCCCCAGGGCGAGCGTGAGACCGACCGGCCCCGCCTCGCCCGGCAGCCCCTCGACGCGGTGCACCGCGTCCTCCCCGACAATGGTGAGCGCCGCGTCGTCCGGCGACACGAGCCCGGCCAGCAGCGCGTTGCCCCAAGCGGCCAGCAGCCCTGAGCGTGGTTCCGAAAGCATGGCGACAGCCTAGGGTCTTCCGTTCGGAACCGACCCGGTCCCTGTCCTCACCCTCCCCCGGACCGGGCCCCCGGCCGGACGCGCGCGGTACGGCAACCGCGCGACGACGGGCCCAGCGCCTGAAGCGCTCGCGCAGTGGCGTAGGTTTTCCCTGGGAGCTGTGCCCACAGGCACGCGACGATCTCGAGACTGCATGGGGAGACAACGCGCTCATGAGCGATGTACTGGAGCTGGTGGACGTATCCGTGGTCCGCGACGGACGCGCTCTGGTGGACGACGTCTCCTGGTCGGTCAAGGAGGGTGAGCGCTGGGTCATCCTCGGCCCGAACGGCGCCGGCAAGACCACTCTCCTCAACATCGCGTCCAGCTACCTCTTCCCGACCAGGGGCAGCGCCACGGTCCTCGGCGAGCGGCTCGGCGGCGTCGGCACCGACGTCTTCGACCTGCGCCCCCGCATCGGTATCGCGGGCGTCGCCATGGCGGAGAAGCTGCCCAGGCGCCAGACGGTCCTGCAGACGGTGCTCACCGCCGCCTACGGCATGACCGCCACCTGGAACGAGAACTACGACAAGGTCGACGAGGACCGCGCCCGCGCCTTCCTCGACCGGCTCGGCATGACCGAGTACCTCGACCGGAAGTTCGGCACCCTCTCCGAGGGCGAGCGCAAGCGAACCCTGATCGCCCGCGCCATGATGACCGACCCCGAGCTGCTGCTCCTCGACGAGCCGGCCGCCGGTCTCGACCTCGGCGGCCGCGAGGACCTGGTCCGCCGGCTCGGCCGGCTGGCCCGTGACCCGTACGCCCCCTCCATGATCATGGTCACCCACCACGTCGAGGAGATCGCTCCCGGCTTCACCCATGTCCTGATGATCCGTCAGGGCAAGGTGCTCGCCGCCGGTCCCATGGAGACCGAGCTCAGCTCCCGTAACCTCTCCCTCTGCTTCGGCCTGCCGCTCGTCGTCGAGCACCAGGGCGACCGCTACACCGCCCGCGGACTCCCGCTCGCCTGACGATCCCCGGCCATCGGGGCGGCTCGCGCCCTGTCCGCGGGGGTGCTCACGGTCCTACGATGACCACGTGGACATCGACGCGTGGGTGTGGTGGCTGATCGGCGCGGTGGGACTGGGCATTCCGCTCGTCCTGACCGCGATGCCCGAGTTCGGTATGTTCGCCGTCGGGGCGGTCGCCGCGGCGGTCGTCGCGGCCCTCGGCGGCGGAATCGTGGCCCAGGTACTGGTCTTCGTCATCGTCTCGGTGGCGCTGATCGCCGTCGTCCGCCCGATCGCCAACAGACAGCGCGCGGACCGGCCCCGGCTCGCCACCGGAATCGACGCGCTGAAGGGCCGTCAGGCCGTTGTCCTGGAGCGCGTGGACGGCAGCGGCGGCCGGATCAAGCTGGCCGGGGAGATCTGGTCGGCCCGCGCCCTCGACGCGGAACTGAGCTTCGAACCCGGTCAACAGGTCGATGTCGTCGACATCGACGGGGCGACGGCCGTCGTCATGTGACCGAACAGCCCCCGCACCAGAGCCCGTTCTGCCAGACTCGATGTCGATCATCATGGAAACCGTGCGGCAGGACGACCGACCTGACCCACGGCCCCCCCATACCGATCACGACCTCGATCATCGCGATCCGTCGGCAACCGAAGGGCACGAGAAAACGATGCAACCGATCATCATCGTCCTGATCATTCTGGTGGTGCTCGTCTTCATCGCTCTGATCAAGACGATCCAGGTCATCCCACAGGCCAGCGCCGCCATCGTGGAACGTTTCGGCCGCTACACCCGCACCCTCAACGCAGGCCTGAACATCGTCGTCCCGTTCATCGACTCGATCCGCAACCGGATCGACCTGCGTGAACAGGTCGTCCCCTTCCCGCCGCAGCCGGTGATCACCCAGGACAACCTGGTGGTCAACATCGACACCGTCATCTACTACCAGGTGACCGACGCACGGGCGGCGACGTACGAGGTCGCGAGCTACATCCAGGCCATCGAGCAGCTCACCGTCACCACGCTCCGCAACATCATCGGCGGCATGGACCTGGAACGGACCCTGACCTCCCGCGAGGAGATCAACGCGGCCCTGCGCGGAGTCCTCGACGAGGCCACCGGCAAGTGGGGCATCCGCGTCAACCGCGTCGAGCTCAAGGCGATCGAGCCGCCGACCTCCATCCAGGACTCGATGGAGAAGCAGATGCGCGCCGACCGCGACAAGCGGGCCGCGATCCTCCAGGCCGAAGGTACGCGCCAGTCCGCGATCCTCACCGCGGAGGGCGAGAAGCAGTCCGCGATCCTGCGCGCCGAGGGCGAGGCCAAGGCGGCAGCCCTGCGCGCGGAGGGCGAGGCCCAGGCCATCCGTACGGTCTTCGAGTCCATCCACGCCGGCGACCCGGACCAGAAGCTCCTCTCGTACCAGTACCTCCAGATGCTGCCGAAGCTCGCCGAGGGCGACGCCAACAAGCTCTGGATCGTGCCCAGCGAGATCGGTGACGCCCTCAAGGGCCTCAGCGGCGCCTTCGGGAACCTCGGCACCGGCATGCCCGGCTTCGACACCAGCGGCAAGGAACGCCGCGAGGAGCCCCCGGTCGACTGACGTGTACACCCCCTCGGGCATGATCAGTGCACCAAGCACCGATCAGGCACGGGGGATCCGGCATGAACATCTGGGAGATGCTCGCGGTCTTCGCCGCGGGCATCAGCGCGGGCACGATCAACACGATCGTCGGCTCGGGAACGCTGATCACCTTCCCCGTGCTGCTCGCCACCGGCCTGCCCCCGGTCACAGCCACCGTCTCCAACGCACTCGGACTGATCCCCGGCTCCATCAGCGGCGCGATCGGCTACCGCAAGGAACTCCAGGGCCAGCGCCGACGCGTCCTCAAGCTCGCTGTCGGTGCCATGATCGGCGGCCTCACCGGCGCGACCCTGCTCCTGACGCTGCCCTCCACCGCCTTCGAGACCATCGTCCCGGTCCTGGTCGCCATGGCCCTCGTCCTGGTCATCCTGCAACCGCGCATCAGCAAAGCGGTCCAGCGCCGACGCGAACACAACGGCACCGCGGCCCGCCCCGACGGCGGGCCGCTGCTCTTCATCGGTCTGATGCTCGCCAGTGTCTACGGCGGCTACTTCACCGCCGCCCAGGGGATCATCTACCTCTCCCTGATGGGCATGCTGCTCGACGACACCATGCAGCGTCTCAACGCCGTGAAGAACGTCCTGGCCGCCGTCGTCAACAGCGTCGCCGCGCTCTTCTTCCTCTTCGTCGCGGACTTCGACTGGACGGCCGTCGTACTGATCGCGGTCGGCTCCGCGCTCGGCGGCCAGATCGGTGCCAAGATCGGCCGCCGGCTCAGCCCCACCTTCCTGCGCGTCCTCATCGTCACGGTCGGAACGGCCGCCATCGTCCAGCTGCTGCTCCGCTGACATACGGAGGCCCGCCTCCTCACGGAAGCGGGCTCCCCTACGTCACCAGGCGTACGACACCTACGCCGCGGACTGCGCCAGCCACTCCGGCAGCGCGGACCGGTCACCGGCCCCCAGCGCCAGCAGCATCGCGTCCGCCGGCGACGGCACGAACGGCTGCTTCAGCAGCGGCATCGCCGCCTGCTCCGGTGTACGCGCCGCCTTGCGGTGGTTGTCCTCGGCGCAGGAGGCCACCGTGTTGAGCCAGGTGTCCTGCCCGCCCTGGGCACGCGGCACCACGTGGTCGACGGTGCTCGCCCGCCGCCCGCAGTAGGCGCACCGGTGCTGGTCCCGGATCAGCACACCCCTTCTGGACCACGGGGCCTGTCTTCGGAACGGCACCCGTACGTACCGGCAGAGCCTGATCACCCGGGGCACCGGAATGTCCACGGCGGCACCGCGCATACGGAGATCGGGGTGCGACTGCTCGACGACGGCCTTGTCCTGCAGAATCAGCACCACCGCACGGTTCAGCGTCACCGTCGACAGCGGCTCGAAGCTCGCGTTCAGCACCAGCGTGTCCCGCATCTCGCCCACCTCCCGTGTGCCGGCCGCCCCCTGGCAGGCCCGGATCAACTCTGTCCGGACAGGCCGTGATGGACAACGCAATAAAAAATGCCCTGCCCTGATCTCTCCAAGACCAGGGCAGGGCAAACAGGGGTGGAAGCTTCGGCTTCACGCGCTCGCGGCGGGCTCCGCGTACTCACCGATCAGCTGGGCGCGGCCCAGGGTGTGGAAACGCAGGTTGAAGCCGACCGCCGCGGGAGACGCGTCGCTGTCGGGACCGAGCTTCTCGCTGTCCACCGCGTACACGGTGAACACATAGCGGTGGTTCTCGCCGGCCGGCGGGGCGGCGCCGCCGAACTCCTTCGACCCGTAGTCGTTGCGGACCTGCACGGCCCCCGCGGGCAGTCCCTCGAACTTTCCGCTGCCCGCGCCCACCGGCAGCTCCGTGACCGACGCCGGGATGTCGAAGACCACCCAGTGCCAGAACCCGCTGCCCGTCGGGGCGTCCGGGTCGAAGCACGTCACGGCGAAACTCTTCGTGTCCGCGGGGAAGCCCTCCCACCGCAGCTGCGGCGATGTGTTCCCCGCCGCGAACACCTGAGCGTCCGCGAGCACGGCTCCCGGGGCGAGATCCTCGCTCACCACGGTGAACGAGGGGACCTCGGGATGGAAGTCGTGCGGCAGCGGGGCCCTCTTCGGCTCGGTCACGTCGGCACCTCTCCTGATCGGTTCTGCTGGGGGAAGGTCTCCTTCCCTCCGACCCTAGAGCCAGTTGCGCTGCCCGCCGACCTGCGCCAGCCACTGGTTGAGGTACGCGGCCCAGTCGGTCCCCTGGAAGTCGTTCAGACCCACCTTGAACGCGCGGTACGAGTCGCTGCCCTCGCTGAAGAGACCCGGCTTCTTGTCCATCTCGAGGACGACGTCCATCTCGCGGTCGTCCGCGACGAACGTCAGCTCGACCTGGTTCAGCCCCCGGTACTGCGACGGCGGGAAGAACTCGATCTCCTGGTAGAACGGCAGCCGCTGACGGGTGCCGCGGATGTGGCCGCGCTCCATGTCCGCGCTGCGGAAGCCGAAGCCCAGCTGACCGAAGGCGTCCAGGATGGCCTGCTGCGCCGGCAGCGGGTGCACGTTGATGGGGTCCAGGTCGCCCGAGTCCAGCGCCCGCGCGATCTCCAGCTCCGTGGTCACCCCGATGTTCATGCCGTGCAGGTGCTGCCCCCCGAACATCGTGATCGGCGTCTCCCACGGGATCTCGAGGCCGAACGGCACGACGTGCACCGCTCCCGCCCGCACCTCGAACGCGCCGCCGAGGCGCAGCTTGGTGAACTCGATGTCCTGCTTGGTCTCCTGGTCCTGGCCCTCGACCTCGACCCGGGCCTGCAGACCGACGGAGAGCCCCTCGACCTGCTGGTCCACGGACCCGCCCTGGATCCGCACCTCGCCCTGAACAACCCCGCCCGGTACGACGTTGAGCTCGGTCAGCTCCGTCTCCACCGAGGCGCCACCGGCACCCATGCTCGCGAGCAGCCGCTTGAAGCCCATGTTTACTCCTCCTAGGTCCTGACCTCTACATACGCGCCATGACCGTAGTCGGTTCCCGCTAACCTCGAACGTCATGATCGATGGCAGGGACTGCACGCCGCTGACGCGGGACTTCTTCGACCGCCCCGTACTGGAGGTGGCACCGGATCTGCTGGGCCGCACCCTGGTCCGCACCACGCAGGACGGCCCGATCGCCCTGCGCCTCACCGAGGTGGAGGCGTACGCGGGAGAGGTCGACCCCGGATCCCACGCCTTCCGCGGCCGGACGCCCCGCAACAGCGTCATGTACGGACCACCCGGCCACGCATACGTCTACTTCACCTACGGCATGTGGCACTGCCTGAACCTGGTGTGCGGTCCGGAGGGCATGGCGAGCGGTGTGCTGCTGCGAGCCGGCGGCATCCTCGATGGCGCCGACCTCACCCGTAAACGTCGACTCTCGGCCCGCAATGACCGGGAACTGGCCAAAGGGCCGGCCCGCCTCGCGACGGCCCTCGACATCGACCGGACCCTGAACGGCACCGACGCCATCGCGCACCCCGGGGCCTTCCTCTCCGTACTGCACGGCACCCCACCACCCCGCGACCAGGTACGCAGCGGTCCGCGCACCGGAGTGGGCGGTGACGGAGCCACGCATCCGTGGCGCTTCTGGATCGACGGCGACCCGACGGTGAGCCCGTACAGGGCCCATGCGCCACGCCGACGGTCAACTTGACTCGCCCTTGGGGGACGCCTAATGTAGTCCGAGCCGCTTGACACGGGTACAGCTTTCGGTTCGATCCATCGGATCGCATGCCGGACAGACTCGAAGCGGCCAACCACTACCTACGACTCACCCCAGAGGGTGCGAATTTCGGCGTGCCGAAATTCAGGCCCACTGACTCGATTATGAGTAACCGGGGGAATCGGCTAAAGTAGTGAACACGCCGAAAGGGAAAGCGCGAAAGCGAATTCCTGGGAAGCAAAGCAAAACCCGCTTCGACCGGGAATCGGACACGAAAGAGTCTGATAGAGTCGGAAACGCAAGACCGAAGGGAAGCGCCCGGAGGAAAGCCCCAGAAAATGTTCTGAGGGTGAGTACAAAGGAAGCGTCCGTTCCTTGAGAACTCAACAGCGTGCCAAAAGTCAACGCCAGATACGTTGATACCCCGACCTGCTTCGGCAGGTTCGAGGTTCCTTTGAAAGTCCTACGAGGCCACTGGCCTGGTAGGCAATGCACACAGCGAGGATTCAGTGGACGACCGGTCATATTCCGACATGGTCGTTCCGCTCTCGTGGTGTCTACCCGATTACGGGAAAACATTCACGGAGAGTTTGATCCTGGCTCAGGACGAACGCTGGCGGCGTGCTTAACACATGCAAGTCGAACGATGAAGCCCTTCGGGGTGGATTAGTGGCGAACGGGTGAGTAACACGTGGGCAATCTGCCCTTCACTCTGGGACAAGCCCTGGAAACGGGGTCTAATACCGGATAACACTTTCCCTCTCATGGGGGATGGTTAAAAGCTCCGGCGGTGAAGGATGAGCCCGCGGCCTATCAGCTAGTTGGTGGGGTAATGGCCTACCAAGGCGACGACGGGTAGCCGGCCTGAGAGGGCGACCGGCCACACTGGGACTGAGACACGGCCCAGACTCCTACGGGAGGCAGCAGTGGGGAATATTGCACAATGGGCGAAAGCCTGATGCAGCGACGCCGCGTGAGGGATGACGGCCTTCGGGTTGTAAACCTCTTTCAGCAGGGAAGAAGCGAAAGTGACGGTACCTGCAGAAGAAGCGCCGGCTAACTACGTGCCAGCAGCCGCGGTAATACGTAGGGCGCAAGCGTTGTCCGGAATTATTGGGCGTAAAGAGCTCGTAGGCGGCTTGTTGCGTCGGTTGTGAAAGCCCGGGGCTTAACCCCGGGTCTGCAGTCGATACGGGCAGGCTAGAGTGTGGTAGGGGAGATCGGAATTCCTGGTGTAGCGGTGAAATGCGCAGATATCAGGAGGAACACCGGTGGCGAAGGCGGATCTCTGGGCCATTACTGACGCTGAGGAGCGAAAGCGTGGGGAGCGAACAGGATTAGATACCCTGGTAGTCCACGCCGTAAACGTTGGGAACTAGGTGTTGGCGACATTCCACGTCGTCGGTGCCGCAGCTAACGCATTAAGTTCCCCGCCTGGGGAGTACGGCCGCAAGGCTAAAACTCAAAGGAATTGACGGGGGCCCGCACAAGCAGCGGAGCATGTGGCTTAATTCGACGCAACGCGAAGAACCTTACCAAGGCTTGACATATACCGGAAAGCATCAGAGATGGTGCCCCCCTTGTGGTCGGTATACAGGTGGTGCATGGCTGTCGTCAGCTCGTGTCGTGAGATGTTGGGTTAAGTCCCGCAACGAGCGCAACCCTTGTTCTGTGTTGCCAGCATGCCCTTCGGGGTGATGGGGACTCACAGGAGACTGCCGGGGTCAACTCGGAGGAAGGTGGGGACGACGTCAAGTCATCATGCCCCTTATGTCTTGGGCTGCACACGTGCTACAATGGCCGGTACAATGAGCTGCGATGCCGCGAGGCGGAGCGAATCTCAAAAAGCCGGTCTCAGTTCGGATTGGGGTCTGCAACTCGACCCCATGAAGTCGGAGTTGCTAGTAATCGCAGATCAGCATTGCTGCGGTGAATACGTTCCCGGGCCTTGTACACACCGCCCGTCACGTCACGAAAGTCGGTAACACCCGAAGCCGGTGGCCCAACCCCTTGTGGGAGGGAGCTGTCGAAGGTGGGACTGGCGATTGGGACGAAGTCGTAACAAGGTAGCCGTACCGGAAGGTGCGGCTGGATCACCTCCTTTCTAAGGAGCACTTCTTACTCGGTTCGCCGGGTCAGAGGCCAGTACACCGGCGAGTGTTCGGTGCTGGTTGCTCATGGGTGGAACGTTGACTATTCAGTACCTGGTGGTTCAACCGGGTCGTAAGTACTGCTCTTCGGAGCGTGGAAAACGAACCGATTGGATTGCGAGTACTGGGCACGCTGTTGGGTGTCTGAAGGTATGGCCGTAAGGCTGCCTTCAAACGCCGGCCCCAGTGAACTCGCCTGTAAGGCGGGGTGATGGGTGGCTGGTCGTTGCTTGAGAACTGCACAGTGGACGCGAGCATCTGTGGCCAAGTTTTTAAGGGCGCACGGTGGATGCCTTGGCACTAGGAACCGATGAAGGACGTGGGAGGCCACGATAGTCCCCGGGGAGCTGTCAACCAAGCTTTGATCCGGGGGTTTCCGAATGGGGAAACCCGGCAGTCGTCATGGGCTGTCACCCGCTGCTGAACACATAGGCAGTGTGGAGGGAACGAGGGGAAGTGAAACATCTCAGTACCCTCAGGAAGAGAAAACAACCGTGATTCCGGGAGTAGTGGCGAGCGAAACTGGATCAGGCCAAACCGTATGCGTGTGATACCCGGCAGGGGTTGCGCATGCGGGGTTGTGGGATCTCTTTTTCATGGTCTGCCGGCCATGAGACGAGTCAGAAACCGTTGATGTAGGCGAAGGACATGCGAAAGGTCCGGCGTAGAGGGTAAGACCCCCGTAGCTGAAACATTAACGGCTCGTTTAAGAGACACCCAAGTAGCACGGGGCCCGAGAAATCCCGTGTGAATCTGGCGGGACCACCCGTTAAGCCTAAATATTCCCTAGTGACCGATAGCGGATAGTACCGTGAGGGAATGGTGAAAAGTACCGCGGGAGCGGAGTGAAATAGTACCTGAAACCGTGTGCCTACAAGCCGTGGGAGCGTCGCTGTATGTGCTTGCACATGCAGTCGTGACTGCGTGCCTTTTGAAGAATGAGCCTGCGAGTTTGCGGTGTGTTGCGAGGTTAACCCGTGTGGGGAAGCCGTAGCGAAAGCGAGTCCGAATAGGGCGATTTAGTAGCGCGCTCAAGACCCGAAGCGGAGTGATCTAGCCATGGGCAGGTTGAAGCGGAGGTAAGACTTCGTGGAGGACCGAACCCACCAGGGTTGAAAACCTGGGGGATGACCTGTGGTTAGGGGTGAAAGGCCAATCAAACTCCGTGATAGCTGGTTCTCCCCGAAATGCATTTAGGTGCAGCGTCGTGTGTTTCTTGCCGGAGGTAGAGCACTGGATAGGCGATGGGCCCTACCGGGTTACTGACCTTAGCCAAACTCCGAATGCCGGTAAGTGAGAGCACGGCAGTGAGACTGTGGGGGATAAGCTCCATGGTCGAGAGGGAAACAGCCCAGAGCATCGACTAAGGCCCCTAAGCGTACGCTAAGTGGGAAAGGATGTGGAGTCGCAGAGACAACCAGGAGGTTGGCTTAGAAGCAGCCACCCTTGAAAGAGTGCGTAATAGCTCACTGGTCAAGTGATTCCGCGCCGACAATGTAGCGGGGCTCAAGCGTACCGCCGAAGTCGTGTCATTCCAGCATGTACCCCCAACGGGGGCTGGGATGGGTAGGGGAGCGTCGTGTGCCGGGTGAAGCAGCCGCGGAAGCGAGTTGTGGACGGTTCACGAGTGAGAATGCAGGCATGAGTAGCGATACACACGTGAGAAACGTGTGCGCCGATTGACTAAGGGTTCCTGGGTCAAGCTGATCTGCCCAGGGTAAGTCGGGACCTAAGGCGAGGCCGACAGGCGTAGTCGATGGACAACCGGTTGATATTCCGGTACCCGCTTTGAAACGCCCAGTACTGAATCAGGCGATGCTAAGTCCGTGAAGCCGGCCCGATCTCTTCGGAGTTGAGGGTAGTGGTGGAGCCGATGAACCAGACTTGTAGTAGGTAAGCGATGGGGTGACGCAGGAAGGTAGTCCAGCCCGGGCGGTGGTAGTCCCGGGGTAAGGGTGTAGGCCGTGTGGTAGGTAAATCCGTCACACATTAAGGCTGAGACCTGATGCCGAGCCGATTGTGGTGAAGTGGATGATCCTATGCTGTCGAGAAAAGCCTCTAGCGAGTTTCATGGCGGCCCGTACCCTAAACCGACTCAGGTGGTCAGGTAGAGAATACCGAGGCGTTCGGGTGAACTATGGTTAAGGAACTCGGCAAAATGCCCCCGTAACTTCGGGAGAAGGGGGGCCATCACTGGTGATCCGATTTACTCGGTGAGCTGGGGGTGGCCGCAGAGACCAGCGAGAAGCGACTGTTTACTAAAAACACAGGTCCGTGCGAAGCCGTAAGGCGATGTATACGGACTGACGCCTGCCCGGTGCTGGAACGTTAAGGGGACCGGTTAGCTGACTTTCGGGTCGGCGAAGCTGAGAACTTAAGCGCCAGTAAACGGCGGTGGTAACTATAACCATCCTAAGGTAGCGAAATTCCTTGTCGGGTAAGTTCCGACCTGCACGAATGGCGTAACGACTTCTCGACTGTCTCAACCATAGGCCCGGTGAAATTGCACTACGAGTAAAGATGCTCGTTTCGCGCAGCAGGACGGAAAGACCCCGGGACCTTTACTATAGTTTGATATTGGTGTTCGGTTCGGCTTGTGTAGGATAGGTGGGAGACTTTGAAGCGGCCACGCCAGTGGTTGTGGAGTCGTCGTTGAAATACCACTCTGGTCGTGCTGGATGTCTAACCTGGGTCCGTGATCCGGATCAGGGACAGTGTCTGATGGGTAGTTTAACTGGGGCGGTTGCCTCCTAAAGAGTAACGGAGGCGCCCAAAGGTTCCCTCAGCCTGGTTGGCAATCAGGTGTTGAGTGTAAGTGCACAAGGGAGCTTGACTGTGAGACCGACGGGTCGAGCAGGGACGAAAGTCGGGACTAGTGATCCGGCAGTGGCTTGTGGAAGCGCTGTCGCTCAACGGATAAAAGGTACCCCGGGGATAACAGGCTGATCTTCCCCAAGAGTCCATATCGACGGGATGGTTTGGCACCTCGATGTCGGCTCGTCGCATCCTGGGGCTGGAGTCGGTCCCAAGGGTTGGGCTGTTCGCCCATTAAAGCGGTACGCGAGCTGGGTTTAGAACGTCGTGAGACAGTTCGGTCCCTATCCGCTGTGCGCGTAGGAATATTGAGAAGGGCTGTCCCTAGTACGAGAGGACCGGGACGGACGAACCTCTGGTGTGCCAGTTGTCCTGCCAAGGGCATGGCTGGTTGGCTACGTTCGGAAAGGATAACCGCTGAAAGCATCTAAGCGGGAAGCCTGCTTCGAGATGAGTATTCCCACCCTCTTGAGGGGTTAAGGCTCCCAGTAGACGACTGGGTTGATAGGCCAGATGTGGAAGCCCGGTAACGGGTGGAGCTGACTGGTACTAATAGGCCGAGGGCTTGTCCTCAGTTGCTCGCGTCCACTGTGTTGTTCCCGGGTTGCGAACAGTTATCGCACCGGTTGAACAGCGTCACTACTTAATTGAAAAGTGTGCTTGTTCGCTAGAACCCGATAGGGTTTCGGTGGTCATTGCGTTAGGGAAACGCCCGGTTACATTCCGAACCCGGAAGCTAAGCCTTTCAGCGCCGATGGTACTGCAGGGGGGACCCTGTGGGAGAGTAGGACGCCGCCGAACAATCTTTGAAGGACCCTTGGTCCCAGCGTTCAACGCTGGGACCAAGGGTCCTTTTTGTTTTTCCGAAGCGCGTCGGGTGTCCGGCTGCGCAAGAATGTCTGTAGTACCCGATGACAGGAGCACCACCGATGTCCACCAACTCTCCCGACGATCGTTCGGAGCGCGAGCCGCGTCGCCGGGACGGCGGTGACCGGGGCGGCTTCAGCGGCGGTCGTGACGACCGGTCAGGCGGCCAGCGTCGGGACAACGACCGCGGCGGCAACCGTCGTGACGACAGCCGGCCCACCAGTGGTGGCGGCGGTTTCCGTCGCGATGACAGCCGGCCCACCAGCGGTGGCGGCGGCTTCCGTCGTGATGACCGCGACCGGGATCGTGCGCCGCGTCGTGATGACAGCCGTGGTGGTTCGTCCAGCGGTGGTGGGTTCCGTCGTGATGACCGGGCTCCGCGTCGTGATGATGACCGTGGTGGTTCCGGTGGTGGGTTCCGTCGTGACGACAGCCGTGGTGGTTCGTCCTCCGGTGGTGGGTTCCGTCGTGATGACCGGGCTCCGCGTCGTGATGATGACCGTGGTGGGCGTCCCAGCGGTGGTTTCGAGCGTCGTGACGACCGGCCGCGCGGCCCGCGCCGCGACGACGACCGCGGCGGTTCCGGTGGTGGCTTCCGTCGTGACGACAGCCGTGGTGGTTCGTCCTCCGGTGGTGGGTTCCGTCGTGACGACAGCCGTGGTGGTTCGTCCTCCGGTGGTGGGTTCCGTCGTGACGACAGCCGTGGTGGTTCCTCTTCCGGTGGTGGGTTCCGTCGTGATGACCGGGCTCCGCGTCGTGACGATGACCGTGGTGGTTCGGCCGGTGGCTTCCGCCGCGACGACAATCGTGGTGGTTCGTCCTCCGGTGGTGGGTTCCGTCGTGACGACAGCCGTGGTGGTTCCTCTTCCGGTGGTGGGTTCCGTCGTGATGACTGGGCTCCGCGTCGTGACGATGACCGTGGTGGTTCGGCCGTTGGCTTCCGCCGCGACGACAATCGTGGTGGTTCGTCCTCCGGTGGTGGGTTCCGTCGTGACGACAGCCGTGGTGGTTCCTCTTCCGGTGGTGGGTTCCGTCGTGATGACCGGGCTCCGCGTCGTGACGATGACCGTGGTGGTTCGGCCGGTGGCTTCCGCCGCGACGACAATCGTGGTGGTTCGTCCTCCGGTGGTGGGTTCCGTCGTGACGACAGCCGTGGTGGTTCCTCTTCCGGTGGTGGGTTCCGTCGTGATGACCGGGCTCCGCGTCGTGACGATGACCGTGGTGGGCGTCCGAGCGGTGGTTTCGAGCGTCGTGACGACCGGCCGCGCGGCCCGCGCCGCGACGACGACAACCGCAGCGGCGGCTTCCGCCGTGACGACCGTGACCGGGATCGTGCGCCGCGTCGCGACGACGACCGCGGCGGTTCCGGTGGTGGGTTCCGTCGTGATGACAGCCGTGGTGGTTCCTCCTCCGGCGGTGGCTTCCGTCGTGATGACAGCCGTGGTGGTTCGTCGTCCGGTGGTGGGTTCCGTCGCGATGACAGCCGTGGTGGCTCGTCCTCCGGTGGATACCGCGGTCAGCGGGATGACCGGGACCGGGGTGGCTACCGCGGTCGCGATGACCGTGGTGGGTACGAGCGTCGGGATGACCGGGAGCGCGAGCCCATCAAGCGGCTTCCCATCCCCGAGGACGTCACCGGTCACGAGATCGACAAGGACGTCCGCCAGGAGCTGATGAGCCTGCCGAAGACCCTGGCCGAGGACGTGGCCAGGAACCTGGTCATGGTGGCCCGGCTGATCGACGAGGACCCCGAGCAGGCGTACGCGTATGCGCGCATCGCCCTGCGGCTGGCCTCGCGCGTGGCAGCTGTACGTGAGGCAGCCGGCTTCGCCGCCTACGCGACCCAGAAGTACGCGGAGGCGCTGGCGGAGTTCCGGGCGTCCCGGCGGATGACCGGTTCGGTGGAACTGTGGCCGGTCATGGCCGACTGCGAGCGCGGACTCGGCCGGCCCGAGCGGGCCATGGCCATGGCCGGAGAGCCCGAGGTGCAGAAGCTGGACAAGGCCGGACAGGTCGAGATGCGTCTGGTGGCTGCCGGTGCCCGCAGGGACATGGGGCAGATCGACGCCGCCATCGTGACGCTCCAGAGCTCCGAGCTGGCTTCGAGCGCCGTGCACCCGTGGACGCCGCGACTGCGCTACGCGTACGCGGACGCGCTGCTGGCCGCAGGACGCGAGGACGAGGCGCGTGAGTGGTTCGGAAAGGCGCTGGAGGCCGACAAGGACGGCTCCACGGACGCGTCGGACCGCCTCGCCGAGCTGGACGGGGTCGAGTTCGTCGACGCTCTCGGTGACGAGGACGACGCCGCGGTCACCGCTGCCCCGGCGCCGGTAGTCGTCGATGTGGACGACATCGGTGACATCGACGACTTCGACGATGACGAGGACGACGAGGACGAGACCGGCGAGGACGGTCCGGCCAAGGCATAACGCAGCAGAGAAGGGCGGCACCCCCCAGGGGTGCCGCCCTTTTCCGTGTCCGGGGTCAGCCGAGAGTGAGGCTGCGCAGGACCAGGCCCGTGGCCGGCTTGGGGCCGAAGGAGGTCGACTTGCGCGGCATGGTGACGCCTTGGCGGGCCAGGTCCCGGACGACTTCTTCGCGTACCGGATGCATCAGTACCGCCGTGGAGTTGTGGCGCTCCGCCTGTTCGACGGCGGCTGCGGTGTCGTGGATGTAGGCGATGTGCGCCGGGTCGTCGGGGATGTGCCAGACGTGGTCGAGGAGCGTCGTGTGCAGGACCGTCGCGTCGAGGCGCCGCCAGGCCGCCGGCCGGTCCGTCGGAACGGTTCGGGCCAGCAGGGCGTCGTCGGGGCGGTCGACCAGATGGAAGCGGCCGTCGCCCGCGAGCAGGAAGGCGTTGCCCTCGGCCGCCGCACCGGCCAGGGCGTCCAGGGCCCGGGGGAGCGGACCCTCGACGGCGCGGATCCGGAAGAGGCCGGTCAGCGCGGCGAGCGCGTCGGCGACGGGCAGTCCGTGCAGCAGCCGGTGGATGGAGCGCACCCGGAGCGGGTAGCGGGCCGTGTCGACCAGGAGGACCAGGCCGAAGTCCCAGGGGCCGGGGGCGGTGTGCTCCTGCTGGAGCCGGAGATACGTGGCCCAGCGGTGGTGCCCGTCGGCGATCAGGGCCTGATGCCGGGCCAGATCCGATCCGATCTCCGTACGGTCCGCGGGATCGGTCACTGCCCACAGCCGGTGGCTGTAGCCGTCCTCGGTGGTCGTGGCGAGCAGTGGCGGGCGGTGGATCGTGCGTTCGATGACCTGGGTGGCCCCCGTGGCCTCGTCGTCGCTGCGGTAGGTCAGCAGCAGCGGTTCGAGATGGGCCGCGGTGGTCCGCATCAGATCGGCGCGGTCCTCGACGACATGGGCCATCACGTCCTCGTGCGGGAGCACGATGCCGTCGGCGGGGGCGGAGAGCGCCAGCGCACCGACGATGCCCCGCTGCAGGATGTCGCCGTTGCGCTGCTCGTACACGTACAGGGCGGGCTCGGAGTCGGGGGCGAGTATGCCCTCGGCGAGCCAGTGGTTCAGGGTCGTGGCGGCCTGTTCGTGGCGGGCGGCCGCCGTGTCGGCCTGCGGCAGGATCAGGCGCACGATGTTGTGCGGATCCGCCGATTCGAGGTGGAGCAGCCCGTCGGGCCGTACGACGACGTCGTACGGGGGCGAGGTCACCGCGGCGAGGCTGCCGACCCGCTCGGGGACGTAGCGCAGTCCTCGGAAGGGAATCAGACGCAGTCCCTGCTCCGCCCGGCCTCTTGTGTTCATTTCTGCATCGTATGTGCGGTTCGGGGATGCGCGATGATCGGGGGAGAAGCAGGCAACGAGGAGCGCAGGATATGAGTCAGGCGAGCAGGACCAGGCCGAGCGGGAACAGCACCGCGCTGAGCGAGGCGTACGACACGGCGCTGCTCGATCTGGACGGGGTGGTGTACGCGGGCGGGCAGGCGATCGACCATGCCGTCGAGGCACTCGGCACCGCGCGGGACGGCGGGATGCACCTGGCGTACGTGACCAACAACGCGCTGCGCACGCCGGCCGCGGTGGCGGAGCATCTGACCGAATTGGGAGTGCCGGCCGAGCCCGCAGATGTGATCACTTCGGCGCAGGCCGTGGCGCGGCTGGTCGCCGATCAGCTGCCGGCCGGGGCGCGGGTGCTGGTGATCGGGGGCGAGGGGCTGCGGGTGGCGCTGCGCGAACGCGGGCTGGAGCCCGTGGAGTCGGCGGACGACGACCCGGTCGCGGTGGTGCAGGGATACGGCGGGCCCGACATGGCGTGGGGCCGGTTCGCCGAGGCCTCCTACGCGATCAACCGCGGTCTGCCGTGGTTCGCGTCCAACACGGATCTGACGATTCCGGGCGCCCGGGGCATCGCGCCGGGCAACGGGGCGGCGGTGGAGGTCGTCCGGATCGCGACCGGTGCCGAGCCGCAGGTGGCTGGGAAGCCGTTGCCGCCGATGCACCGCGAGACGGTGCTGCGGACCGGGGCGGAGCGGCCGCTGGTGGTCGGGGACCGGCTCGACACGGATATCGAGGGGGCGTTCAACGGCGGCGTGGACTCCCTGCTGGTGCTCACCGGGGTGACGGACGCGGCGCAGCTGGTGGCCGCGGTTCCCGAGCACCGGCCGACGTACATCGACGCGGACCTGCGAGGTCTGCTGACGGGCCAGCCCGAGGTGGCGCGGACCGGCGAGGCGTACGCCTGCGGTGACTGGAGGGCCTTCGTGCGCGGCGGCGAACTGGTGCTTGAGGGCGACGGGGACGCGCTCGACGGTCTGCGGGCGCTGTGCGGGGCGGCGTGGTCGCAGGCCGGGGAGGGGGCGTGCGCCCTGGACGCGGGGAAGGCGGTGGCCCGGCTCGGGCTGTAGCAGCCGGTTTTCCCGTGCCGTCGGTTCCGGTCGTCCGCCGCTGTCGGGGGTTCCGGCCGGCGGCAGAGACGGCCGGACCGAGGGCATGGGAGGGTAGGCTAACCTAACCTCGTGTTGGTTGAGAGTCCCCCGAACCCGAGCCCGGGCCCGATAGCGGCCCTGGACAGAACCGCGCCTCCCAGGCGGCATGCGGCACGAGCGGCAGGGCTCCTGGTGGCCCTGGCGCTCCTCGTACTGGTGTGCATGGCCAGTATCGCGATCGGTGCCAAGGCGCTGCCGCTCGCCGATGTCTGGCACGGACTGTTCCACTACGCGGGGAGCGGCGACGACGTCCTCGTACGGAAGGTACGGATCCCCAGGACCGTGCTCGGACTGATCGTCGGGTCCGCGCTCGGGCTCGCCGGGGCGGTGATGCAGGCGCTGACCCGTAACCCGCTGGCCGAGCCCGGGCTGCTGGGCGTCAACGCGGGGGCGTCGGCCGCGGTCGTCTCCGCCATCAGCTTCTTCGGTGTCACCTCGCTGACCGGATACGTCTGGTTCGCCTTCGCCGGGGCCGCGATCGTCTCGGTGGCCGTGTATCTGCTCGGCGGCAGCCGGTCCGCCACTCCCGTACGGCTCGCACTCGCCGGGACCGCCGTCACCGCGGCCCTGTACGGCTACGTCAACGCCGTACAGCTGCTGGACTCGGCGGCGCTGGACCGGTTGCGGTTCTGGACCGTCGGCTCGCTGGCGTCCGCGAACATGGAGACCGTCGGCAAGGTGTGGCCGTTCATCGCGCTCGGTGTGCTGCTGACCCTGCTCATCGCGCGTCCGCTCAACGCCCTGGAGATGGGCGACGACACGGCGCGGGCCCTCGGCGCCCATCTGACCGGGACCCGCGTCCTGGCGATGCTCGCCGTCACCCTGCTGTGCGGGGCCGCGACCGCCGCGTGCGGGCCGATCGTCTTCATCGGGCTGATGATCCCGCACCTGGTGCGCACCCTCACCGGGCCCGACATGCGGTGGATCCTGCCGTACGCGGCCGTGCTGTCGCCGGTGCTCCTGCTCGGCGCGGACGTGGTCGGCCGGGTCATCGCACGGCCGTCCGAACTCCAGGTCGGCATCGTCACCGCGCTGATCGGCGGGCCGGTCTTCATCCACCTCGTACGACGCAAGAGGATGTCCCAGCTGTGAACGCCACGAAGGAGACAGCGGGGACGGCCCGGCGGGTGCGGCCCATGCGGGCTGTGCGGACGGGCGGCGGGTACTCGTTCCGGATGAACGTCCGGGCGTCCCTCGTGACCGTGCTGCTCGCCGCGGTGGCGGCGGGCGCCGCCGTCGTCCTCATCGGCAGCGGCGACTTCTCGATGACCCCCGGCGAGGTCGTCACCACGCTCTTCGGACACGGCACCTTCCAGCAGGAGTTCATCGTCACCGACCTGCGGCTGCCGCGGGTACTGGTCGGCCTCCTCGTCGGTGCGGCGCTCGGTGCCGGCGGCGCCGTCTTCCAGACCATCTCGCGCAACCCCCTCGGCAGCCCCGACGTGCTCGGCTTCGGCCAGGGCGCGACCGTCGGCGCGCTGACCGTGATCATCCTCTTCCAGGGCGGTGCGACGGCCGTCGCGGGCGGTGCGGTGGCCGGTGGACTGCTGACCGGTGTCGCGGTCTACCTGCTGGCGTGGAAGCGCGGGGTGCACGGCTTCCGGCTCGTCCTGGTGGGGATCGGCGCGGCCGCCGTGCTCACCGCCGCGACCCAGTACCTCATCACCAAGGCCAACCTGGTCGACGCGACCCGTGCCGTCGTCTGGATGACCGGCTCGCTCGACGGCCGGGACTGGGCGCAGGTCTGGCCGCTGCTCGCGGTGTGCGGGTTGCTGCTGCCGCTGGTGTTCGGGCACGGGCCGGCCCTGCGGGTGATGGAGATGGGCGACGACGCCGCGTACGCGCTCGGCGTACGGGTCGAACGCACCCGGCTCGTCCTGATGGGCTCCGCCGTACTGCTCGTCGCCGTCGCCACGGCGGCCGCCGGGCCGATCGCGTTCGTCTCGCTGAGCGCCCCTCAGCTGGCACGCCGGCTGACCCGCTCCACGGGCCCCAATCTGGTGGCCGCCACCTTCATGGGCGCGGCCCTTCTTCTCGTCGCCGACTGGATCGCGCTGGACGCCTTCGGTGACCGGCAGCTGCCCGTCGGCGTGGTCACCGGGGTGGTGGGCGGCTGCTATCTGCTGTGGCTCCTGGTGTCCGAGCGCAAGGCGGGCCGCATATGAGGACCGGCACAGGTGGTGTGAGGCCGTCGCCCGCCCCTTCTTCCTCCAGTACCCCGACCAGCATCCCGACCGACTCACGGAGTACGACCATGCAGCGCCTCACCGCGGACTCGGTGACCCTCGGATACGACCAGCGGGTCATCGCGGAGAACCTCTCGGTCGAGATCCCCGACCACTCGTTCACCGTGATCGTCGGCCCCAACGCCTGCGGAAAGTCGACATTGCTGCGGGCGCTCTCGCGGATGCTGAAGCCGAGCCGCGGCCGGGTGCTGCTGGACGGTCAGACGATTCACGGCCTGCCCGCGAAGAAGGTCGCCCGGATCCTGGGGCTGCTGCCCCAGTCCTCGATCGCGCCGGAGGGCATCACCGTCGCGGATCTCGTGGCCCGGGGACGCTACCCGCACCAGGGACTGCTGCGGCAGTGGTCACCCGACGACGAACGCATTGTCGAGGAATCGATGGCGTCGACCGGTGTCGGTGAACTCGCCGATCGCTATGTCGATGAATTGTCCGGCGGTCAGCGCCAGCGTGTCTGGATCGCGATGGCGCTGGCGCAGCAGACGCCGCTGCTGTTGCTCGACGAGCCGACGACGTACCTCGACATCCAGCACCAGATCGATGTGCTCGACCTGTGTGCGGAGCTGCATGAGACGCAGGGGCGCACGCTCGTGGCCGTCCTGCACGATCTCAACCACGCCGCGCGTTACGCCACGCACCTCATCGCCATGAGGGAGGGCGAGGTCGTCGCGGAGGGGCCGCCGGGGGAGATCGTCACCGTGGAGCTGGTGGAGCGGGTGTTCGGGCTGCGCTGCCAGGTGATCCCCGACCCGGAGACCGGGACGCCGCTGGTGGTGCCGGCTGCGCGGGTGCGGGGTGTGCGCGGGGTGCGCGGTGCGGGGGTGTAGGGGGTGTAGGGGGCGGGCCCGGAGGTGGTGCGGTGCGGGTGCGTGGTCGGGCGCGTGACCTGCGGCCACGCTTTGTCCTCAAGCGCCGGACGGGCTGGATGGGTTGTCCTCAAGCGCCGGACGGGCTGGATGGGTTGTCCTCAAGCGCCGGACGGGCTTGAGTCGGGCGTCGGGCGGGCTTGAAGGGTGTCCTCAAGCGTCGGGCGGGCTTGATTCGGGTGCTGGACGGGCTTGATCGGGGCTTCGGCGTTGTTTGATTCGGTCGGTGTTGCTACAGGAGGGATCTGAGTTTCAGGAGGTCGCGGAAGCCGGCCTCCAGACGGACCCGGCCCGAGCTCCAGGCCTTGGCGAAGTTCAGTTCGCCGTCCACCATGGCCACCAGATCGTCCCCGGTCATCGCGAGCCGGATCCCGGCCCTCTCCCGGGGCGGCCCCTCGACCGTGTCCAGAACCCGGATCCGGCCGCCGGTCAGGCGCCCGGTGAACGTGATGTCCAGGTCCTTGATGTGGCAGCTGAGCGAGCGGTCCAGGGCGGCCGCGCTGCGCACGTCGCCGTCGGCCCCCGCGAGGCTGTCGGAAAGTCTGTCGAGTGCGCTGCGGCACTCCGCCATGGTCGCCATTGTGATCGACGGTACCGCAGGCCTTCGCGGTAGCGTTTCCCGCATGAGCGACTCGATTCCGGGGCCGGCGACGGCCACCGCGTCCGCGCCCGGCGAGCTGCCCGAGGACGCGCCGCAGCAACCCGCGGCGGCCCCGCCGCAGCCCGCCGGTCCCGCGCCCCTCGGTGTCGTCCGCACACCCACGGGGCACGCCGACGTGGACACGCGGCTGGAGCGTCTGGCCGATGCCGACCACCTCCCGGCGGACGGACACATCGAGGTGTACGAGGATGTACACCGTGGCCTGCGCGAATCGCTGACCGCGCTGGACGCCAGGCCCGCACCCGCACCGGTACCCGCACCGATGCCCTCGTACGACAACAGGAGCTGAACCGAACGTGGCAGGAGTGGCCCGTCGCCGCCTCGACGCCGAGCTGGTACGCCGAAAGCTCGCCCGCTCACGCGAGCACGCGAGCCAGCTGATCGCCGCAGGACGGGTGACCGTCGGCGGCAACACCGCGACCAAACCGGCCACCCAGGTCGAGACGAGCGCCGCCCTCGTCGTCACCAAGGACGACAGCGACCCCGAGTACGTCTCCCGGGGCGGCCACAAGCTGGCGGGCGCCCTCGCCGCCTTCGTCCCCCTCGGGCTGAAGGTCGAGGGGCGGCGGGCGCTCGACGCCGGGGCGTCGACCGGGGGGTTCACCGATGTGCTGCTGCGCGCCGGAGCCGCCCGTGTGCTCGCGGTGGACGTCGGCTACGGGCAGCTCGCCTGGTCGCTCCAGTCCGATGAACGCGTCACCGTCAAGGACCGCACCAATGTGCGGGAACTGACCCTGGAGGCGATCGACGGCGAGGCGGTGGACCTGGTGGTGGGCGATCTGTCGTTCATCCCGCTCGGGCTCGTGCTGCCCGCCCTGGCGCGCTGTGCGGCCCCCGACGCGGACCTGGTCCTCATGGTCAAGCCGCAGTTCGAGGTGGGCAAGGAGCGCCTGGGCGCCGGCGGTGTGGTGCGCAGCCCGGAGCTGCGCGCCGAAGCGGTAAGGGAGGTGGCCCGCCGGGCCTGGGCGCTGGGCCTGGGGGTCCGGGGTGTGACGGCCAGCCCGTTGCCGGGGCCGTCGGGGAATGTCGAGTACTTTCTGTGGCTGCGGGCCGGAGCACCGGAACTGGATCCCGCGGATGTCGACCGTGCAGTGGCGGAGGGGCCTCGTTGACGACGAATGCGGCACGAACAGTCTTTCTCTTGGCGCACACCGGCCGGCCGGCCGCGATCCGCAGCGCCGAGCTCGTCGTCCAGGGGCTGCTCCGCAGCGGCCTGGGCGTAAGGGTCCTGGCCCATGAGGCGGCCGATCTGCCGCTGCCGCCGTCCGTCGAGACCGTCACGGATGCCACGCCCGAGGCGGTGAACGGCTGTGAACTGCTGATCGTGCTCGGCGGCGACGGGACGCTGCTGCGGGGCGCCGAACTCTCGCGCGCCTCCGGCGTGCCGATGCTCGGCGTCAACCTCGGCCGGGTCGGCTTCCTCGCCGAGGCCGAGCGCGACGACCTCGACAAGGTCGTCGACCGGGTCGTCACCCGGGCGTACACCGTCGAGGAACGCATGACGATCGACGTCGTCGTGCACAGCAACGGCACCGTCGTCCACACCGACTGGGCGCTCAACGAGGCGGCCGTGCAGAAGGTGTCGCCCGAGCGGATGCTCGAGGTCGTACTGGAGATCGACGGCCGGCCGGTGACCGGGTTCGGCTGCGACGGCATCGTGTGCGCGACGCCGACCGGCTCGACCGCGTACGCCTTCTCGGCCGGCGGCCCCGTCGTCTGGCCCGAGGTCGAGGCACTCCTCATGGTCCCGATCAGCGCCCACGCGCTGTTCGCCAAGCCGCTGGTGACGTCACCGACCTCGGTGCTCGCCGTCGAGGTCCAGCCGCACACCCCGCACGGGGTGCTGTGGTGCGACGGGCGCAGGACCGTGGAACTGCCCGCCGGCGCCCGCGTCGAGGTGCGGCGCGGCGCGGTGCCCGTACGGCTGGCCCGGCTGCACCAGGCGTCCTTCACGGACCGGCTGGTGGCCAAGTTCGCGCTGCCGGTGTCGGGGTGGCGGGGCGCGCCGCACTGACCTTCGGCAGGGCTCTCGTACCGGCGGATCCGCCGCCGGGACCGCAGCCCGTGTGCGCGCGGGCCACGAAACCTCGTATGGTCATGTCCGTGTTGGAGGAGATGCGGATACGGTCGCTCGGAGTCATCGACGACGCGGTGGTGGAACTGTCACCCGGTTTCACCGCGGTGACCGGTGAGACCGGCGCGGGCAAGACCATGGTCGTCACCAGCCTGGGGCTGCTGCTCGGCGGCCGCGCCGACCCCGCCCTGGTGCGGATCGGTGCCAAGGCCGCGGTCGTCGAGGGCCGGATCACGGTGGCCGAGGGCGACGCGGTGGCGCTGCGGGCCGAGGAGGCCGGGGCCGAGATCGAGGACGGTGCGCTGCTCATCAGCCGTACCGTTTCCGCGGAGGGGCGCTCCCGGGCGCATCTCGGCGGCAGGTCCGTGCCCGTCGGTGTGCTGGCCGAACTCGCCGACGAACTCGTCGCCGTGCACGGTCAGACCGACCAGCAGGGGCTGCTCAAGCCGGCCAGGCAGCGCCAGGCCCTGGACCGGTACGCGGGCGACGGCGTCGCCGGTCCGCACGCGAAGTACGCGGCGGCCTACCGGCGGCTGCGCGACGTCGCGAGTGAACTCGACGAGCTGACGACGCGCGCCCGCGAACGCGCCCAGGAAGCCGATCTGCTGCGTTTCGGGCTGAACGAGATCGCCGCGGTCGAACCGCTGCCCGGTGAGGACACCGAGCTCGCCGCCGAGGCCCAGCGGCTCGGTCACGCAGACGCCCTCGCCTCCGCCGCCGCGCTGGCGCACACCGCGCTGGCCGGCAACCCGGAGGACCAGGAGGCCGTGGACGCGACGACCGTCGTCGCGGCCGCCCGGCAGGCGCTGGACGGGGTGCGCGCACACGACCCGGCGCTCGCCGCGCTCGCCGACCGGGTCGGCGAGATCTCCATCCTGCTCGCCGATGTCGCGGGCGAACTGTCCGGGTACGCCGACCAGCTGGACTCCGATCCGCTGCGGCTCGCGGCGGTCGAGGAGCGGCGGGCGGCGCTCACCGCGCTCACCCGCAAGTACGGCGTGGACATCGCGGCGGTCCTGGCCTGGGCCGAGGACGGCGTCGCCCGGCTGACCGAACTCGAGGGGGACGACGACCGGATCGGCGAACTGACCGCCGAACGCGACGCCCTGCGCGCCGAACTCTCCGGCCTCGGCCAGGCGCTGACCGACGCCCGGACAGCGGCCGCCGCGCTCTTCGCCGAAGCCGTGACCGAGGAACTCGCCTCCCTGGCCATGCCCCACGCCCGGGTCTCCTTCGACATCCGGCAGACCGAGGCGGCGGACGAGGCGTCCGGCATCGAGATCGGCGGACGCAACGTGACCTACGGGCCGTCCGGCGCCGACGAGGTCGAACTGCTGCTGGCACCGCACCCCGGCGCCCAGCCCCGGCCGATCGCCAAGGGCGCTTCGGGCGGTGAGCTGTCCCGGGTGATGCTCGCCGTCGAGGTGGTCTTCGCCGGTTCCGACCCCGTACCCACCTACCTCTTCGACGAGGTGGACGCGGGCGTCGGCGGCAAGGCGGCCGTCGAGGTGGGCCGGCGACTGGCGAAGCTCGCCAGGTCGGCCCAGGTCGTGGTCGTCACCCACCTGCCCCAGGTGGCCGCGTTCGCCGACCGGCAGCTGCTGGTCGAGAAGACCGTGGACGGCTCGGTCACCAGGAGCGGAGTCACCGTCCTGGAGGGCGAGGACCGGGTACGGGAACTGTCCCGGATGCTCGCGGGCCAGGAGGACTCCGAGACGGCCCGGGCCCACGCGGAGGAACTGCTGGCCACGGCTCGGGCGGACGGATAGGGACCGCCGTGCGGACGCCGGCGGGCGCCGCCGTCGCCGCGGCGGTGGCCGGAGGCGTGTACCGGGTGCTGCGGGCGCGGCCGAGGCCGGCCTGGCAGCGCACCAACTACGCTGGCCGCACCGTGGACCTGTGCGCGGGCCCGGCCGTCGCCCTGGGAGCGGCTGCCGGGGCCGCAGTCCTGCCCCTGCCCTCCCGTACCCGGAGCGCGGCTGTGCTCGCCGTGCTGGTGGCGGCCGGCTGCGGCGCGTACGACGACCTCGCAGGCGCGGACGATCCGCGCCGCGGATTCCGCGCCCACCTGAGCGCGCTGCGGTACGGCGAGGTGACCGGCGGGGCGGTGAAGCTCCTCGGGATCGGCGCCGTCGGGATCGCCGCCGGCGCGCTGATACGGGAACGCCCGGTCGACCGGCTCCTCGGCGGCGTCGTGATCGCCGGCACCGCCCACCTCGTCAATCTGACCGACGTACGTCCCGGAGCGGCCGTCGCCACCGTGCTCGCCCTCGGGGCCCCCGGCCTGGTCAGGAGCCCGCTCGTCGCCGCCCCGATGGCGGCTGCCGCGGCGATCGCGGCCGACGACCTGGGGGAGCGCACAATGATCGGGGACACCGGGGCGCACGCCCTGGGCGCCGCGCTCGGCGTCGGGATCGTCGCGGCCGGCGGACGGGCCGGGCTCGTCGCTCATGCGGCGGGGCTCGTCGCGGCGGCGGTGTTCGGGGACCGCGTCACCCGGCTCGCCGGGACGCTCGGCCGGCGCTGACCCGCCGTGCACGGGAGGCGTGGGGACAGCGGCAGTTGCGCGGGCCGCGGTCGCGTCCGCCGAACCCGCGCACGGCGTCATGGAACCGCACCGTTCTTCACCCGTGCGAGTGGTACGCCACGCCCGGTTTGTTGCGATGCGCACCGGCGTAACGGTTCAGCCGGGCCGGAACGTGCGTACGGACTGGCATCCTTGGCCATGTACATAAGGGCTGTCCCGATCATCCCCGGCGGGCGTGCGACGACGACGGCCACGGCACTGCGCCGGGCTGTCGGAACACCCGAATGCATCCAGTGTGCGGGCGTCCCTCCGCCACGCGATGCGCCGCATACGATGCCGCGCGCCGATCCACCAGGGATGACGGGACCGCCCTTACCGCCGACTCGGGAGCTCCGGGAGCCATTCAACGTGTCACAGCTGCGTACGGTCCAAGTGCTCGGCGGCGGCAGTGCGGGCAGCAGCGCCCATGTCGGCTCGCTGGCTGCCGGGCTGGTCGCCAGAGGGGTGCAGGTGACCGTCTGCGCACCGGCCGGGCTGGACCGCGCCTACGACTTCGCCGCCACGGGGGCCCGCTTCGCTCCCGTCCCCAGGCGCAGTGATCCCGCCGCGGTCGCCGCACTGCGCGCCGCCTGCGCCGGTGCGGACGTCGTCCATGCGCACGGGGTGCACGCCGCCGTTCGGGCCGCCCTGGCGCTCGGCTGCCGCCGTGTCCCGCTGGTCGTCACCTGGCACACCCGGTCCCACGTCGAGGGTGCCCGCCGCCGGCTGCTGCATCTGCTGGAGCGAAGGGCCGCCCGTGCGGCGGCAGTTGTGCTCGGCACCTCGTCGGACCTGGTCGACCGGGCCCGGCGCCGAGGGGCGCGCGACGCCAGGCTCGCGCCCCTCGCCACACCCGTGCCATGTGCGCCCGCCACCGTGCCCGACGGCAAGGTGCGGGCCGAACTCGGTGCGGTGGAGCGGCCGTTGATCGTAGCGGTGGGCAGCCTCGTACCGGATCACGGGTACGGCACACTGCTCGACGCGGCCCGCTCGTGGCGCCGGCTCGATCCCGTACCCCTGCTGGTCATCGCGGGCGAGGGACGGGAACGGGCGGCTCTGCAGCGCCGGATCAGGACCGAGGGACGGGAACGGGCGGCTCTGCAGCGCCGGATCAGGACCGAGGACCTGCCCGTCGCGCTGATCGGCAGCAGTACCGATGCCGCCGGACTCCTGGCCGCCGCAGATGTCGCCGTGCTGCCCAGCCGCTGGGAGTCCCGCTCGCTGATGGCCCAGGAGGCGCTGCGCAACGGCGTGCCCCTGGTCGCCACCGCGGTCGGCGGGGTGCCCGAACTCGTGGGCGACGCCGCGGAACTCGTGCCGTACGCGAACGCGGAAGCGCTCGCCCGGGCCGTGGCCCGGCTCCTGGGCGACCCGGCGGAACGCGAACGGCTGTCCGCTGCCGGACCTCGGCAGGCGGCGAGCTGGCCGACGGAGGACGACACGATCGCCCAGGTGCTGAGCGTGTACGACGAGTTGGTCCAGCCGCTCGCGACGCGGCGCAGCCACTGACGCGCCCCGAGGCGGCGGCCGCTACGACGCGTGGCGGCGTGCGCGCAGCGCCAGGCTCAGGGCGAGGACGGCCTGCGGATCGTCCAGGTCGGTACCGAGCAGTTCACCGATGCGGGCCAGCCGGTTGTACAGCGTCTGCCGGTTCAGATGCAGTTCGCGTGCCGTCTCCGCCTTGCGGCCCGCATGGGCCAGATAGGTCTCCAGGGTGGGCAGCAGCGGCGGGCGTGAGGTGCGGTCGTGGTCGCGCAGCGGACCGATCGCCCGCTCCACGAACGCCGCGAGATCCGGATGGTCCCGCAGCCGCCACAGCAGCAGGTCGATATCGAGGCGCCGGGCGTCGTACCAGGGCCGGTCGCTGAGCCCCTGCGCGGCCGTGGCCGTCTCCGCCGCATGCCGGAGCCCCGCCCCGGCCGCCGCCCAGCCGCCCGACACCCCGACCACGACGACCGGGGGATGGGAGCCCGCCCGCTCCAGGCCCGCCCGCTCCACCCCGGCCCGCAGCGCCGCGGCGACCCGGTCGGCCACCGCCGTGCGCTCCGTCTCCGTACGCAGCCCCAGCAGCAGCGGCACCCGGCCCTCCACGGGCCGCACCCCCAGCAGCACCGGTACGCCCACCGAGGAAAGCTCCTCCAGGACCGCGCGCGCCAGCAGTGCCCAGTTGCCGGAGGGGGAGAGCTCGGGGGCCAGTCGCATCACCACGGGCAGCAGCGGCATCTCGCCCGGTTTGAAGCCCAGCACCCGGGCCTGCGCCGGTGCGTCCTCGGGCGCGATCCGGCCCTCCGCGAGGTCGGTGAGGAAGTCGCCGCGGCCGCGCGCCGCGAGCTCCTCCTCCTGGCGGGCCTGCATCAGCACCACGGCGAGGATGCCCGCCGCCCGCTCCGCCGCCATCCGGTGCACCGGCACCAGCGGCCCGTCCACGGCCAGCAGCACCAGCCGCGCCCGTACCGAACCGGTACCCGGGCCGCCGCCCGGCACATCCACCAGCACGGCGCCGACGGGCGGCGACTCGCGGGCCGCCCGGCCGCCGCGCATCCCGTCCCACACCTGGAGCGGATCGGCGGAGACCGGACCGGACTCGGTGCCCGCCGCGTACAGCAACTGGCCGTCGGCCGTCTCCAGGAAGACCGGGTTGGCCGTGAAGTCCGCCAGGATGCCGAGCACCTGGGGTACCCCGCCGCCGCCCAGCAGCGCCTGAGTGCAGCGCCGGTGGACCTCCTCGGCCTGCTGCAGGAGCGCGTAGTGACCGTTGACGATCTCGGTGTGGATCTCCTCCGTCACCGTCACGAACGGCACCTCGCGGTGCAGCTGGACCAGCGGCAGCCCGGCCGCGCGCGCGGCGTCCACGATCGACGCGGGCAGCCTGCTGAAGCGTGGGCCGAGCTCCACCACGAGGGCGGCGATGCCGCGGTCGGCGAGCCTGCGGACGAAGGCACGCTGCTCGGCGGGGCGGGTGCCGAGTCCCAGACCGGTGGTCAGGAGCAGCTCACCGCCCTTGAGCAGCGAAGCGATGTTGGGGACCTCGCCCGCGTGCACCCAGCGCACCGTGCGGCCGAGCCGGTCGGCGCCCGCGACCACCTCCGGGAGCCCGCTGCGCAGCCCCGGCAGCTCAAGGGCGCGCTGCACGGTGATGCCGCCTTGGGATTCCACTGGCTCTGGCCTCGCGCTTCGGGGTTCGGTCGGACCGGGCCGCCGCCCGCTGCGGCCGCCCTGGTCAGGACGGTACCGGCCCGGGACCCCGGAGGCGTCGTCGGGGCGGTACGCCGTTGACAGGGCCGGGCCCCGCTGCGATCTTGAAAAACCTGTGCCGTCGAATGTCGAATGGGGAGGAATTGTGGGCGACGACGTTCTGTCGGAGGGGACGCCGGTCCCGGACGCGCCCGTGGGCGCGTTGCCCGGCCCGCTGGTCGGCGCCGGCTGGCTCGCGGAGCGGCTGGGCGCGCCCGGTCTGCTGGTGCTCGACGCCTCGGTCGGTGCGTACCGGGGCTCGGCACAGCGGATCGCGGGGGCCCGGGACTTCGACATCGACGGATCGCTCAGTGACCACTCGGGCCCGCTGCCGCACACCATGCCCGACGCCGGCCGGTTCACCGAGGAGCTGCGCACCCTCGGCCTCCACGACACGGACACCGTCGTCGTCTACGACGCGGCCGGCATCTACTCCGGCGCCAGGGCCTGGTGGATGTTCCGCGCGATGGGTTTCGACCGTGTCGCGGTCCTCGACGGCGGGCTGCCGGGCTGGACCGCCGCAGGACTGCCGACACAGAGCGCTGCGCCGTCGGCCGCGGTGCGCGGCGACTTCACGGCCCGGCCCCGGCCCGGTCTGATCGTCGGCGCCGGCGAGGTGGCGGCCGCTCTGGCCGACCCGGCGTCCGCCGTTTTCGACGCCAGGGCACGGGAACGGTTTCGCGGTACGGCCCCCGAGCCGCGCGCGGGGCTGCGCGGCGGCCACATGCCGGGGGCGGTCAACCTGCCGTTCGGCGAGATCCAGGACGGGGGCCGGATGCATCCGGCGCCCGAGCTGCGCGCCGCGTTCCGCGCCCTGGCCGGAGACCGGGAGCGGCTGTTGTTCAGCTGCGGATCGGGTGTCACCGCATGTGTCCTGGCGCTGGGCGCGGAGCTGGCCGGATACCGGGATACGGCGGTGTACGACGGGTCCTGGAGCGAATGGGGGCTGCCCTCGGGGGGCCGTCCCGTCGTGACGGAGCCGCAGAGCGGCTGAAGCGGGCCCGCCCGGCGGACCGGAACGTGCCGCGGTGACGGGTCGGCTGCGGGGCCGTCCGGCCCCGCAGCGTCGCCGTCATCCCACGTACGCCCCGCTCGCCGTCAGCCGCAGTGCCGTGTCGATCAGTGGCACATGGCTGAACGCCTGCGGGAAGTTGCCCACCTGGCGCTGGAGCCGCGCGTCCCACTCCTCGGCCAGCAGGCCCAGGTCGTTGCGCAGGGCCAGCAGGCGTTCGAAGAGCCGACGGGCCTCGTCGACCCGGCCGATCATCGCCAGGTCGTCCGCCAGCCAGAAGGAGCAGGCCAGGAACGCGCCCTCGTCGCCCTCCAGACCGTCCACGCCCGCGTCCTCGCCCGAGGTCGGGTAGCGGAGCACGAAGCCGTCCTCGGTGGACAGCTCCCGCTGGATCGCCTCGATCGTGCCGATGACGCGCTTGTCGTCGGGCGGCAGGAACCCCATCTGCGGGATCAGCAGCAGGGAGGCGTCGAGCTCCTTCGACCCGTAGGACTGGGTGAAGGTGTTGCGCTCCTTGTCGTAGCCCCGCTCGCAGACGTCGCGATGGATGTCGTCGCGCAGCTCGCGCCACTTCTCCAGCGGTCCGTCCGTGTCGCCGGACTCGATCAGCTTGATGGTCCGGTCGACCGCGACCCAGGCCATCACCTTGGAGTGCACGAAGTGCCGGCGCGGCCCGCGCACCTCCCAGATGCCCTCGTCCGGCTCGTGCCAGTGCTTCTCCAGGTACTCGATCAGCTTGAGCTGGAGACCGGTCGCGTAGTCGTTGCGGGTCAGGCCCGTCATGTGCGCGAGGTGCAGGGCCTCGGTGACCTCGCCGTACACATCCAGCTGGAGCTGTCCCGCGGCGCCGTTGCCGACCCGGACCGGGCCGGAGTTCTCGTAACCGGGCAGCCACTCCAGCTCGGCCTCGCCCAGCTCCCGCTCGCCCGCGATGCCGTACATGATCTGCAGGTTCTCGGGGTCGCCCGCCACCGCCCGCAGCAGCCACTCGCGCCAGGCACGGGCCTCCTCGCGGTAGCCGGTGCGCAGCAGCGAGGACAGGGTGATCGCGGCGTCGCGCAGCCAGGTGTAGCGGTAGTCCCAGTTCCGCGAGCCGCCGATGTCCTCCGGCAGGGAGGTGGTCGGCGCGGCGACGATGCCGCCGGTCGGCGCGTAGGTCAGGGCCTTCAGCGTGATCAGCGAGCGGACCACGGCCTCGCGGTAGGGCCCGTGGTACGTGCACTGGTCGACCCAGTCGCGCCAGAAGTCCGCGGTCGCCTCCAGCGAACCCTCGGGGTCCGGGAGCGCGGGCGGCTCGCGGTGCGAGGGCTGCCAGCTGATGGTGAACGCGATCCGGTCACCGGGGGCGACGGTGAAGTCGGAGTACGTCGTCAGGTTCTCGCCGAACGTGTCGGCGGAGGTGTCCAGCCAGACGGAGTCCGGGCCCGCGACGGCGACCGTACGGCCGTCCACCTTGTGCACCCACGGAGTGACGCGCCCGTAGCTGAACCGCATCCGCAGTTCCGAGCGCATCGGCACCCGGCCGCTGATTCCCTCCACGATCCGGATCAGCTGCGGGGCACCGTCACGCGGCGGCATGAAATCGGTCACTCTGACCGTGCCGCGCGGCGTGTCCCATTCCGATTCCAGGATCAGTGAGTCACCGCGGTAGCGGCGGCGGTCCGCCGACGGCGGCGCCTCACCCTCGGCGCGGGCCGGGCCCAGGCGCCAGAAGCCGTGCTCCTCGGTGCCCAGCAGCCCCGCGAAGACGGCGTGTGAATCGAAGCGGGGCAGGCACAGCCAGTCTGCTGTGCCGTCCCGGCAGACCAGGGCGGCGGTCTGCATGTCTCCGATGAGTGCGTAATCCTCGATGCGCCCGGCCACGTGCATCTCCAGTCGAACGGCCATGTCGCCCCGTAGGGCGCTTACTGCGGGTCAAGAGGTCGTTGCAAGGGGTTGATGTGGGGGAACCTGCGAGCTCAATACCTCGCCCGGAGCGAGTGTCCGAGCAGGATACGACGCACCCGGGTGATCCGCGCGACCCTCTCGGCAACTGGACTGAGCCGATCGAGTGGGGCGCGAGTTGCATGGGGCGATTGTGTGTGGCGAGTGTGCAGGGTGTGGCCGGAAGCAGGCTCCCTTTGTCGCTGTTACCCTGGTAGCCCGTGGACCGGTGGTCATTCCGCAACAGCAGACGAGGCCCCCGAACCGCAGCGACGGCACCTCCGGAACCTCCGGACGGCAACGCCGGTACGCACTCACGATCGCGACCACGGGAGTCCCCTTTGGCTATGCAGCCCACATCCACGACGACCAAGCACATCTTCGTCACCGGGGGTGTCGCCTCTTCCCTCGGCAAGGGTCTGACTGCCTCCAGCCTCGGTGCCCTGCTCAAGGCGCGCGGCCTTCGGGTCACCATGCAGAAGCTCGACCCGTACCTGAACGTCGACCCGGGCACGATGAACCCGTTCCAGCACGGCGAGGTGTTCGTCACCAACGACGGCGCCGAGACCGACCTGGACATCGGCCACTACGAGCGCTTCCTCGACGTGGACCTCGACGGCTCGGCCAACGTCACCACCGGCCAGGTCTACTCGCAGGTCATCGCCAAGGAGCGGCGCGGCGAGTACCTCGGTGACACCGTGCAGGTCATCCCGCACATCACCAACGAGATCAAGCACCGCATCCGCCGCATGGCCACCGACGACGTCGACGTCGTCATCACCGAGGTCGGCGGCACGGTCGGCGACATCGAGTCGCTGCCCTTCCTGGAGACCGTCCGCCAGGTCCGCCACGAGGTCGGCCGGGACAACGTCTTCGTCGTCCACATCTCGCTGCTGCCCTACATCGGCCCGTCCGGCGAGCTCAAGACCAAGCCCACCCAGCACTCGGTCGCCGCGCTTCGGAACATCGGTATCCAGCCGGACGCCATCGTGCTGCGCGCCGACCGCGACGTACCGACCGCCATCAAGCGCAAGATCTCGCTGATGTGCGACGTCGACGAGGCCGCCGTGGTGGCCTGTGTCGACGCCAAGTCGATCTACGACATCCCCAAGGTGCTGCACACCGAGGGCCTGGACGCCTACGTCGTGCGCAAGCTCGACCTGCCGTTCCGTGACGTCGACTGGACGACCTGGGACGATCTGCTGGACCGCGTCCACAACCCCGACCACGAGGTCACCGTCGCCCTGGTCGGCAAGTACATCGACCTGCCGGACGCCTACCTCTCGGTCACCGAGGCCATCCGGGCCGGCGGCTTCGCCAACAAGGCCCGGGTCAAGGTCGAGTGGGTCGCCTCCGACGACTGCAAGACCCCGGCCGGTGCCCAGAAGGCGCTCGGCGGCGTCGACGCGATCTGCATCCCCGGCGGATTCGGCGAGCGCGGCGTCATCGGCAAGGTCGGCGCCATCCAGTACGCCCGTGAGAACAAGGTGCCGCTGCTCGGCCTCTGCCTCGGCCTGCAGTGCATCGTGATCGAGGCGGCGCGCAACCTCGCCGAGATCCCCGACGCCAACTCCACCGAGTTCGACGCCGCCACCTCCCACCCCGTCATCTCGACGATGGAGGAGCAGCTGGCGTACGTCGAGGGCGCGGGCGACCTGGGCGGCACCATGCGGCTCGGCCTGTACCCGGCGAAGCTCGCCGAGGGCTCGCTGGTCCGCGAGGCCTACGACGACCTGCCGTACGTGGAGGAGCGTCACCGCCACCGCTACGAGGTCAACAACGCCTACCGCGCCGAGCTGGAGAAGAAGGCCGGTCTGGTCTTCTCCGGCACCTCCCCGGACAACAAGCTCGTCGAGTACGTCGAGTACCCGCGCGAGGTCCACCCCTACCTGGTCGCCACGCAGGCGCACCCGGAGCTGCGCTCCCGCCCGACCCGCCCGCACCCGCTCTTCGCGGGCCTGGTGAAGGCGGCCGTCGCGCGCAAGACGGGCGCAGCGGCCGACGCCACGCCGGGCAAGTAACGGCATCCCCGCAGGCGTTACGGTTGGCCGGGGTACGGGTCCTTCGAGGACACGTACCCCGGCCACTGTTATTTGCGGGAGGACGCAGATGGGTTTCCAGGACACGCCCGAGGAATGGCCGGTCACCGCGACCGTGACTCCTTTCCGGGGCAACAAGACCAGCGTCCGCACCGACGACGTGGAGATGCCGGACGGTACGGTCGTACGCCGCGACTACCAGGTCCACCCCGGCTCGGTCGCCGTGCTCGCGCTCGACGACGAGGACCGCGTCCTCGTGCTGCGCCAGTACCGCCACCCGGTGCGCCACAAGCTGTGGGAGATCCCGGCCGGGCTGCTCGATGTCCCCGGTGAGAACCCGCTGCACGCCGCGCAGCGCGAGCTCTACGAGGAGGCGTACGTCAAGGCCGAGGACTGGCGGGTGCTGACCGACGTCTACACCACGCCCGGCGGCTGCGACGAAGCCGTACGGATCTTCCTCGCCCGGAACATCTCCGAGGCGGACGGGGAGCGCTTCGAGGTCTCCGAGGAGGAGGCCGACATGGAGCTGGCCCGGGTGCCGCTCCAGGATCTCGTGCGGGGTGTGCTCGCCGGCGATCTGCACAACAACTGCCTGGTGGTCGGCGTGCTGTCGCTCGCGGCGGTGCTCGCGGGTGACGGCACCGACTCGCTGCGGCCCGCCGAGGCGCCCTGGCCGGCCCGGCCCTTCGAGGTCTGACGGACCGTCGGGGGCCGTGCGGGCCACCGCCCGCGCGGCCTCCCGCGCAGACACGCGCACACCTTCCGATCGTAAAAGATGCTGATCCGATCGGGGGACGTTCCGGTCGCGCTCCACCCGATTCGCCCACCCGTCTGAACTACGCTCTGAATGCCCTGACCGGAGTCCCGGCGGGCGACGCGTGCAGCGAAGTGGAGCGTGGCCCGTGACGGATCAGGCGGTGGACACCAGCGACCCGGCCGAGGCTGCGGGGACCGAGGAGCCGGCCGTCGTCGCACCAGCCCAATTTGTCGGGCGCGAGCGCGAGTTGAAGGAACTGCGGGCCGACATCGAACGGGCCGGACTCGACACGATGGCCGGTCGCAGGAGCGCCCGCGCCCGGGTCCTGCTGATCGCCGGACGGCCCGGTTCCGGACGCACCGCGCTGGCCGCCGAACTCACCCGCCGGCTGCTCGGTACGGGCGACTACCCGGACGGGCTGCTCCGCGTCCGGCTCACCGAAACCGGCGGCGCTCCCGTGCCCGCCGAGCGCGTCGCCCGCGACCTCCTCGAGCAGCTGGACATCGTGGGACCGCCCGGCGCGGACGCGGACGAACTGTCCGAGATGGTGCGCGAGGCGCTCGCGGTACGCCGCGCCCTGCTCCTGCTCGACGAAGCGCCCGACGCCGAGCAGGTCGACCCGCTGCTGCCGGACAACCCGGACTGCCTGGTCGTCGCCACCGCGCAGGGCCCGCTGACCGGCATCCCCGGGGTCCGGCCCTGCACCATCGGCGGCCTGGACGCGGGCTCCGCCGTCCAGTTGCTCGCCCGGACCATCGGCCAGGTCAGGATCACCGTCGACCCGCTGACGGCTCAGGCGCTGGCCGAGGAGTGCGGAGGCCAGCCCGCCGCACTGGTGATGATCGGGGGCTGGCTGGCCGCACACCCGACGGCCTCGGTCGCCGACGTCACCAAACAGCTGCGGGAACTTCCGGAGGACGGCGACCAGCCCACCGGTGCCCGCCCGCTGACCCGGGCCTTCCGGCTGGTCCACGACTCGCTGCCGCCGACCGCCGCCCGGATACTGCGCCTGCTCTCCCTGGCTCCCGCCGGACTGGCCGACGCCCACACCGCGTCGGCGCTGGCCGGCTGTTCCGTATCCGCCGCCCAGACCACCCTCGACGACTTCGTACGGCTGGGACTGCTGCGCAGCGACGAGGCGGGGCAGCCGCAGTACCAGGTGCCCGGCTGCCTCGCGGCGCTGCTGCGGGCACTGCTGGAGGACCGGGACCGCCCGGCCGAGATCCAGCTCGCCCGGGCCCGGATGCTGGAGCGCACCGTGCGCCTGCTCCAGTCCTGCCGGGCGGTCACCGAACCCGAGGGCTCCCCGGCCCGGCGCAAGCTCGCCGGGCTGCCGCGCTCGTTGCGCTTCCCCGGCCCCGAAGCGGCCGCCGCATGGCTGCGGATCCGGCGGCCCGCACTGCTCGCCTCCGCCCGGATCGCCGTCGAGGACGGTGAACTCGACACCCTGGCGCGGCGGTTGGTCGCCGCGCTGGTGCGGGCGCTGGCCGTGCACGAGGGCACCGAGGCGGCCGCGCCCGAGCTGTACGCACTGCACGGACTGGTGCTGGCCGTCGCCGAGCGGCGCGAACTGCCCCGGGAGAAGGCGGCCGCCCTGCTCAACCTCGCCGATCTGGACGCCGGGACCGGCCGTACGCGGGAGGCGCTGGCCCGCTACCGGGCGGCGCTGGACGCCGGACGGGCCGCGAAGGACCCGTACGCCACCGGGCGCGCCATGGAATCCGTAGGCGGCGCCTACGCCGAGCTCGGCGACTTCCACCGGGCCTCCGACTGGTACGGCCGGGCGCTCGCCCAGCGGCTCACCCAGGGGGACCGGGCCGACGAGGCGCGGCTGTACGGGCGGCTCGGCACCGTCCACACCTACGCCGCGCGGTACGGGGAGGCGCTGCGGAACTGGCGGGCCGCGGCGGCCGGCTACCGCAGGCTGGGCGACCTGCCCGCCCAGGCGCGGGCGCTCAGTGAGGCCGCCCGGGTCCAGGAGTACGCGGGGCGCCCGCAGGAGTCGCTGCAGACCTGCCGGGAGGCTGTGGAGTGGGCCCGGCAGGCCAAGGACCTGCGGTTGCAGGCCGCCCTGGAGCTCCGGCTGGCCGACACCCTGGACCGGCTCGGCGACCCCGCAGCTGCGGGGCTGCACCGGGGTACGGCCGACAGATTGCTGGGAGAAGAGAGCGCAGCCTACGAAATCCGTAGTGCGACGACAGAAAATTAATGCTTTGTAAGGCTAGACAGCGGGAAGCCCTTCATTAGACTGGCTCTGCCGCGGGTGTTCGCGGTGTCTCCATTTACGCTGCGTCTGTCCGGGTATGCATAGCCATGTCCGGATAACCCTCTGAATCAAGGACCGTGATCGACGTGAAGGTCGGCATCCCCCGCGAAGTCAAGAACAACGAGTTCCGCGTGGCGATCACGCCTGCCGGTGTGCACGAGCTCGTCCGCCACGGCCACCAGGTCGTCGTCGAGGAGAACGCCGGGGCCGGCTCCTCCATCACGGACGAGGAGTACGTCGCCGCCGGTGCGCAGATCCTGGCCACCGCCGACGAGGTCTGGGCCGCCGCGGACCTGCTCCTGAAGGTCAAGGAGCCGGTCGCCGAGGAGTACCACCGCCTCCGCAAGGACCAGACCCTCTTCACGTACCTGCACCTCGCCGCCTCCCGCGCGTGCACGGACGCGCTGCTGGAGTCGGGCACCACCGCCATCGCGTACGAGACCGTCGAGACCGCGAACCGCGCGCTGCCGCTGCTCGCCCCGATGTCCGAGGTCGCGGGCCGGCTGGCCCCGCAGGTCGGCGCGTACCACCTGATGCGCTCGGTCGGCGGCCGCGGTGTGCTCCCCGGCGGCGTCCCGGGCACGGCGGCCGGCAAGGCCGTCGTCATCGGCGGCGGCGTCTCCGGCTGGAACGCCACACAGATCGCCGTCGGTCTCGGCTTCCACGTCACGCTGCTCGACAAGGACATCAACAAGCTCCGCGAGGCCGACAAGATCTTCGGCACCAAGGTGCAGACCGTCGTCTCCAACGCCTTCGAACTGGAGAAGGCCGTCGTCGAGGCCGACCTGGTCGTCGGTGCCGTGCTGATCCCCGGCGCCAAGGCCCCGAAGCTGGTCACCAACGAGCTCGTCGCCAAGATGAAGCCCGGAAGTGTACTTGTCGACATTGCAATTGATCAGGGTGGCTGCTTCGAGGACTCGCACCCGACGACGCACGCCGAGCCGACCTTCATGGTTCACGACTCGGTCTTCTACTGCGTCGCGAACATGCCGGGAGCGGTGCCGAACACCTCCACGTACGCCCTCACCAACGCGACGCTGCCCTACATCGTGGAGCTCGCGAACCGCGGCTGGGTCGAGGCGCTGCGCCGTGACGCCGCACTCGCCAAGGGGCTCAACACCCATGACGGGCAGGTCGTTTACCGTGAGGTGGCCGAGGCGCACGGCCTCGGGCACGTCGAGCTGAGCACGCTTCTCGGCTGACGGGTCAACATCTCCCGTCAACCTCGTGAGTCCGGCCGGACCTTGCCGAGCAAGGTCCGGCCGGACGCATGTCGGGCCTCCCGAGGGCCCCGCGCAACTCGCCTCGAACGTAACCCTTTAACCGATTCGTGCCCCCGCGAAAAGTGTGCCCGATGGGCTGCGCACCCTTGACAGCGGGGTGTTCGATTGCCGACACATCGTGCCGGGTCCGGCGGATTGTGTTGCTGCGAACCGGTGACACGCCATAGAGTCGCCAATCGTCGGCATGGTGCCACGCTGACCTATCGATAAGTTTCCTGGTCACGTCCAAGGAGGTAAGACGACTTGTGAATGAGTCGACATTTACTCCCGGGGGTGTTCACTCAGGGATGCCTGCACGGGGCCAGAGCCCGAACGGGCTGGAGGCTGTCGGCTCCGTCGCTGTCCGCACCTTCGCCACCCACCAGCACATGACGACAGCCCCCCAGATGATGGACGGCCTACACGTGAACGCCATGGCCGGCAACGAGAGTGGCCGGGACACCGCCCGCCTCGCCGACTTCGACGAAGCGCCCAAGGGGCACTTCTACGACCCCGACGCCGAGTACGAGCCCGATCCGGAGTACGCGGCCACCCTCGCGCCCGACGCCGCCCGGCAGCGCCGCGAGCGGATCGGCCCCACGGGCCGGCCCCTGCCCTACTTCCCGATCCCGGGCCCGCTGACCGATCACGGGCCCGCGAAGATCATCGCGATGTGCAACCAGAAGGGCGGCGTGGGCAAGACCACGTCGACCATCAACCTGGGCGCGGCACTCGCGGAGTACGGACGACGCGTCCTGCTCGTCGACTTCGACCCGCAGGGCGCCCTCTCGGTCGGTCTCGGCGTCAATCCGATGGAGCTCGACCTCACCGTCTACAACCTGCTCATGGAGCGGGGCATGGTGGCCGACGAGGTCCTCCTGAAGACCGCCGTGCCCAACATGGACCTGCTGCCGAGCAACATCGACCTGTCGGCCGCCGAGGTCCAGCTGGTCAGCGAGGTGGCCCGGGAGTCCACGCTGCAGCGCGCCCTGAAGCCGCTGATGGCCGACTACGACTACATCGTGATCGACTGTCAGCCCTCGCTGGGCCTGCTCACCGTGAACGCGCTGACCGCCGCGCACAAGGTGATAGTGCCGCTCGAGTGCGAATTCTTCGCGCTGCGCGGTGTGGCGTTGCTCACCGAGACCATCGAGAAGGTCCAGGAGCGGCTCAACCCGGAACTGGAGCTCGACGGCATCCTCGCCACCATGTACGACTCCCGTACGGTGCACAGCCGCGAGGTCCTGGCGCGGGTCGTCGAGGCCTTCGACGATCACGTCTACCACACGGTCATCGGGCGCACGGTCCGCTTCCCGGAGACCACGGTCGCCGGTGAGCCCATCACCACCTACGCCTCCAACTCCGTCGGTGCCGCCGCCTATCGCCAGCTCGCCAGGGAGGTGCTCGCCCGGTGTCACGCCGAGTGAGTCTGCCCGGGGCCGACGAACTGTTCCGTACCACCGGGGGGATGGGGCTGCAGTCCTCGTCCCCCGCGGAGCGGCGGCGCAAGGCGAACGGCGAGGCCCGGGTGCCGGCTCCGGCCGGCGAGAACGAATCCGGGACCGACACGGCGGGGGAGGGCTCCGACGCCCCCGCCGGCGCGGCCCGGCCCTCGCCCCAGGAGCACTCCGCGGCGGACGCCGACGCGGGCGACTCGCGCAGCCGCGGCGGTGAGAACGACCGGGTGGCGGTGGCCGCACAGGCCGGACGCCGCCCGCAGCCGCCCTCCTCGCAGGAACCCGTTCCCGCCCCCGTCGTGCAGCAGCAGCGCCGGCGCGGTGGGGGACGCGGGGCGAACCGTCGGCCCAGCGGCCGCGAGCGCCACGACGAGAAGATCACGGTCTACGTCTCCGCCGAGGAGCTGATGGACCTCGAACACGCACGCCTCGTGCTGCGCGGTGAGCACGGCCTGGCCGTCGACCGCGGCCGGATCGTCCGCGAGGCGGTCGCCGTGGTCCTCGCGGACCTGGAGTCGCGGGGCGACGCGAGCATCCTCGTACGGCGGCTGCGCGGCCGCTGACCGGCGCGGCGCCGGTAGCCTGCCCGGGAGGGCCGCCGTCCTGCGAGCGGTCCGGCCCCTTCCCGTACGGGCCGCCGCCCGTGTCCCGCCGCACCCTGGATCTCCATGCCGACACCCGACGAGCCCGCCCGCACCTCCCGCCGCCCGCTGGGCCGCGGGCCGGGGGGCGGGCCTGCGCCCGGGGACGGCCGCGGCGCGGAGGCGGAGGGCGATGCGCCGGTCCCTGACCTTGCCGCCGGTACCGGGGCCGAGCCGCCGCGTGCCCCGGATCTGCCGGACGGGCCGGATCTCCCGGACCACCCGGATCTCCCGGACCACCCGGATCTGCCCGACGTCCCGGATCTGCCGGACGACCTTCGCCCCCCGGATGCCCCGGCCCCCGTGGCGGATGTTCCGGCCGCCGGGTCCGACGACGGGCGTTTCACCGTTCGGCTGGCGAACTTCGAGGGGCCGTTCGATCTGCTGCTCCAGCTCATCTCCAAGCACAAGCTGGATGTGACCGAGGTCGCCCTGTCCAAGGTCACCGATGAGTTCATGTCCCATATCCGGGCCATGGGGCCGGACTGGGACCTGGACCAGACCACCGAGTTCCTCGTCGTCGCGGCGACCCTCCTCGACCTCAAGGCCGCCAGGCTGCTGCCCGCCGCCGAGGTGGAGGACGAGGGGGACCTGGCGCTGCTGGAGGCCAGGGACCTGCTCTTCGCGCGGCTGCTCCAGTACCGCGCGTACAAACGCATCGCCGAGATCTTCAGCGCCCGTCTCGAGTCGGAGGGCCGGCGCTTCCCCCGTACCGTCGGGCTGGAGCCGCACCACGCCGAGCTGCTGCCGGACGTGGTCATCAGCATCGGGGCCGAGGGCTTCGCCAAGCTGGCCGTGAAGGCGATGCAGCCGAGGCCCAGGCCGCAGGTCTACATCGATCACATCCATGCCCCGCTGGTCAGCGTGCGCGAGCAGGCCGGGATCGTGGTGGCGCGGGTGCGCGCGGTGGGGGAGCTCAGCTTCCGGGAACTGACCGAGGACGCCCCGGACACCCTGACCGTCGTCGCCCGGTTCCTCGCCCTGCTGGAGCTCTACCGCGAGAAGGCCGTCGCCCTGGACCAGGACGAGGCGCTCGGCGAGCTCATGGTGCGCTGGGCCGGGGAAGAGGGCGCCGTGCCCACCGTGACGGACGAGTTCGACCAGGAGGCGCAGGACGTGCAGCAGGATGTGAAGACATGAGCGAGCAGGACGTCACCGGTTCCGCGGTCGCGGACCTCGATCTCAAGCCCGCTCTCGAGGCCGTCCTCATGGTTGTCGACGAGCCCGCCACCGAGGAACACCTGGCCAAGGTGGTGCAGCGGCCCCGGCGGGCCGTCGCGGACGCGCTCCGGGAGCTGGCCGACGAGTACACCGTGCAGCGTCGCGGTTTCGATCTCCGGCTGGTGGCCGGCGGCTGGCGCTTCTACACCCGTCCGGAGTACGCGGCGGCGGTCGAGGGCTTCGTCCTGGACGGCCAGCACGCCCGTCTGACCCAGGCGGCACTGGAGACCCTCGCGGTCGTCGCGTACCGCCAGCCGGTGAGCCGGTCGAGGGTCTCCGCGGTGCGCGGCGTGAACTGTGACGGGGTCATGAGGACCCTGCTCCAGAGGGGGCTGGTCGGGGAAGCGGGCGCGGAACCCGAAACAGGTGCGATCCTGTACAGGACGACGAACTACTTTCTGGAGCGGATGGGCCTGCGTGGCCTGGATGAGCTCCCGGAGCTCGCGCCCTTCCTCCCCGAGGCGGACGCGATCGAGGCTGAGACGCTAGAGGGTGTGCCGTCGTTCGATCCGGACGCACCGGACACCCCGGATACTCACGCAGACGACAAGACGGATTTTTGATGCGAAGCAGTGGCAGGAACAGCGGAAGCGGCAGCGGCGGCAGCAGCGGCGGCCGGAGCGGCGGCGCGGGCGGCGGCCGGAGCAGTGGCGGCAGGGGCGCAAGCGCCGGCGGCCGTGGCGCCGGCGGCAGCGGCCGGAGCGGCGCCAGGAACAACACCGGCACCGGCAGGAACAGCAACCCGAACCCGCGGGTCTCCAGCTCCGAGCGGGACGACAAGCAGGAGCAGCGTGCCCGCCGGCCCCGGCCCGAGGAGCGCCGCTACGACGTGGGCAACGACAAGCCCGGCGGCGACGGCGGCACCCGCAAGGGCCGCGGCGCGGCGGCCCGCGGCGGTGCCAAGGGCGGCCCGAAGGCGGCGTCGTCCGGTTCCAAGGGCGGCGGCCGGCGTGCCCCGTACGGCGCCCCCGCGCGTCCGAGGGAGCTCGACGCCAAGATCGAGCAGCGCAACCGCGACAGGTACGCGGACAAGCCCGAGATCAAGACGCCCAGGACGCACCCCGGTGCGGAGCAGGAGGGCGAGCGGCTGCAGAAGATCCTCGCCCGTGCCGGCATGGGCTCGCGCCGTGCGTGCGAGGAGCTGATCGAGCAGTCGCGCGTCGAGGTGAACGGCCAGATCGTCGTCGAGCAGGGCATGCGCATCGATGTCCACAAGGACGAGATCAAGGTCGACGGGCTGACCGTCGCCACCCAGTCCTACCTCTTCTTCGCGCTGAACAAGCCGGCCGGTGTCGTCTCCTCCATGGAGGACCCGGACGGCCGCCAGTGCCTCGGTGACTACGTCACCAACCGTGAGACGCGTCTCTTCCACGTCGGCCGGCTCGACACCGAGACCGAGGGCATCATCATGCTCACCAACCACGGTGAGCTGGCCCACCGTCTCACCCACCCCAAGTACGGCGTGAAGAAGACCTACCTGGCCGCCATCCAGGGCCCGCTCCCGCGCGACCTGGGCAAGCGGCTCAAGGACGGCATCCAGCTGGAGGACGGGTACGCCCGCGCCGACCACTTCCGTGTCGTCGAGAACACCGGCAAGAACTACCTCGTCGAGGTGACCCTCCACGAGGGCCGCAAGCACATCGTGCGCCGGATGCTGGCCGAGGCCGGCTTCCCCGTCGACCGGCTCGTACGGACCGGCTTCGGGCCGATCCCGCTGGGCGACCAGAAGTCGGGCTGGCTGCGCCGGCTCACCAACACCGAAGTGGGCATGCTGATGCGCGAGGTCGGTCTGTAGACCGCACGCACCCACCGCTCACGGCCCGCGGCCGGTTCCCCGCTCCCGAATCCGGATCTCCGGATTCCCGGAAGGGAACCGGCCGCGGGCCTTTCGCTGCCCTCACGCACCCTTTATAGTCAGAGTGACTATTAAGGAGGCGGGCGTGAGTCTCGCGGACATCCTCGATCCCCTGCAGCAACCCCTGGTGACGGTGCTCGACACCCCGGTCAGCTGGACCGAGGTGCTGGGCTTCGGCAGCGGGGCGCTGTGCGTCTGGCTCGTGGCCCGCCAGCACCTCGGCAACTGGCCGATCGGCATCGCCAACAACCTCTTCTTCATCCTGCTGTTCACCCAGTCCGGGCTGTACGCCGACGCCGGTCTCCAGATCGTCTTCATCGCCCTTGCCGCGTACGGCTGGTGGACCTGGACCCACGGGGGTGGGCCAGGGACGGACGGCCTGCCGGTGCGGCACACCAGCCGCACCGAGTGGACCGGGCTGCTCGTGGCAGGGGTGGTGGGGACCCTCGCGCTGACCGTGCTGCTCGACCGGGCGACCGATTCGACGGTGCCCTTCCTCGACGCCCTGACGACCGCGCTGTCACTGGCGGCGACGTACGGGCAGTGCAGAAAGCTCGTCGAGTCGTGGTGGCTGTGGATCGCCGCCGACGTGGTGTACATCCCGCTGTACGCGTACAAGGAGCTCTACCTGACCTCGCTGCTGTACGCCGGTTTCCTGACGCTGTGCCTGATCGGCCTGCGCAACTGGAGACGCGGTCTCGCCGCCCCGCACCCCGAAGCCGTGGAGGCCGTGGCGTGAAGCGCTTCGCACACGGGCTGGTCCTCGGCAAGTTCTATCCGCCGCACGCCGGTCACCACCACCTCGTCCGCACCGCCCGCGACCGCTGCGAGCGGCTGACCGTGCTGGTCTGCGCCGCCTCGGTGGAGTCCGTCCCACTGGCTGAGAGGGTCGCCTGGATGCGGGAGGCGCACCCCGACGTGACGGTGGTGGGCGCCATGGACGACACCCGGATGGATCTCCACGACCCGGCGGTCTGGGACGCCCACATGGCCGTCTTCACCGGGGCGGTGCCCGAGCCCGTGGACGCCGTCTTCACCTCGGAGTCGTACGGGGACGAACTCGCCCGCCGCTTCGGCGCCGAGTCCGTCTGCGTCGACCCCGGCCGCACGGCCTTCCCGGTCTCCGGTACGGCTGTCCGCGCGGATCCGGCCGGCTGCTGGGAGTTCCTCGAACCGCCCGTGCGTGCGGCGCTCGCCCGCCGCGTCGTCGTCCTGGGCGCCGAGTCCACCGGCACCACCACCATGGCCCGCGCCCTCGCCGGCCACTACCGGCGCCGCGGCGGAGTCTGGGCGCACACCGGCTACGTCGCCGAGTACGGGCGCGAGTTCAGCGAACAGAAGCTGGCCGGGCTGCGCGCCCGGTGGCCCCGGGCCCAGTGGGAGGACGTCGCCTTCACCACCGACGACTTCCCCGTCATCGCCGAGGTCCAGAACGCCCGGGAGGAGGAGGCGGCCCGTGCCGGGTCCCCGGTGCTCATCTGCGACACCGACTCCTTCGCCACGACCGTGTGGCACGAACGGTACGTCGGCGGCCGCAACCCGCTCGTCGAGCGGACGGCCGACCGGGTCACCCACCACCTGTGGCTGCTCACCGATCACGAGGGCGTCGACTTCGAGGACGACGGGCTGCGCGACGGCGAGGAGCTGCGTCCCTGGATGACCGACCGTTTCCGGGCCGAACTCTCCCGCACCGGACGGACGTTCATCGAGCTGACCGGCAGCCACGAGGACCGGCTGGCCAAGGCCGTCGAGGCGGTCGACGCCCTGCTCGCCGAGGGCTGGGACTTCGCCGCACCCCTTCCGGAACGGCGATGAGCGCCGCGGCCCCCGAGGGCTACGACCCGTCCGCCTTCGAACCCTTCGCGGTCACCGTCGACCTGGCCGTCTTCACGGTCCGCGACACCCGGCTGCACGTCCTGCTCGTCGAACGGGGCGAGGACCCGTACCGGGGTCACTGGGCCCTGCCCGGCGGCTTCGTGCTGCCCCGCGAGTCCGCCGGCGCCGCCGCCCGCCGCGAGCTGGCCGAGGAGACCGGGCTGACCGAGGAGACCGTCCCGGGCCTCCACCTGGAGCAGCTGCGCACCTACAGCGACCCGGACCGCGACCCCCGGATGCGCGTCGTCTCCGTCGCCTACGCCGCGCTCGTCCCCGATCTGCCCGAACCGCGCGGCGGCGGCGACGCGGCCGGTGCCCGGTGGTGGGACACCGGCGGGCTCGGCGCGCTCGCCTTCGACCACGACCGCATCGTGGGCGACGCCCGGGACCGGATCGGCGCCAAGCTCGAGTACACCTGCCTGGCCACCTCGTTCTGCCCGCCCGCATTCACCCTGGGCGAACTCCAGCAGGTCTACGAGACGGTCTGGGGCGTCGAGCTGGACCGGCCCAACTTCCGGCGCAAGGTCCTCGCCACACCCGGCTTCGTCCGGGCCGCGGAGGGGGCGCCGCGCCGAACCGGCGGACGCGGGAAACCGGCCGCCCTCTACACGGCGGGCGACGCCACCGCCCTGCACCCTGCGCTGCTGAGACCCGAAGGACGGAACACATGACCACGACCCGCACCCAGAGGGCGGCCACCGGGGCGCTGACCGGGCTCGCGCTCGGCGACGCGCTGGGTTTCCCGACGGAGTTCAACGACGTGCCGTCGATCCTCGCCAAGTGCGGGCCCTGGCGGCGGATGGAGCTGCCGAAGCCGGCCTTCGTCACCGACGACACCCAGATGACACTGGCCCTGGGCCGGGGCATCCGCACCGCCATGGACCGCGGATTGCTGACCCCCGAGCGGCTGGTGGACCCGGTGCGCGCCGAGTTCGTCGCCTGGTACCACTCGCCCGACAACAACCGCGCCCCCGGCCGGACCTGCCTGGAAGCCTGTGAACTGCTCGACGGCGACCGTCTCTGGCAGGAGGCGAGCCGGACCGGCTCCAAGGGCTGCGGCGCCAATATGCGCGTCGCACCCGTCGGGCTGGTCCCCGGCCTGAGCGAGGAGCAGCGCGCCGGCGCCGCCCAGCTCCAGGCCGCCCTCACCCACGGCCATCCGACGGCCCTGGCTGCCTCCGACCTGATGGCCCACGCGGTGTTCCTGCTCGCCCACGGCGCCGAACCGCTGGGTCTGATAGGCCAGTTGCGCTCCTATGCGTACGAGAACCGCGCTCGCTATCTCACCCGGTGGCTCGGCGACCTGTGGCGTTACACGCACGACGCCTCGCCCGAGGCATTCATCAGCCGGGGCTGGGACGAGTGCCTGGCCGCGCTGACGGCCGTACGGGACGCCCTGCGTGACCCGTCGCCGGAGACCGACCCGTGCGAGCGGACCGGCGACGGCTGGATCGCCGAGGACGCCCTCGCCACGGCCCTGCACTGCTTCCTGCTCTTCCCCGACGAACCCGTCACGGCCCTGCGCCGCGCAGCCTGCACCCGGGGCGACTCGGACTCGATAGCCTGCCTGACCGGCGCACTGGCCGGGGCGCATCTGGGGGCCGCGGCCTGGCCCAAGGAGTGGTCGGAACGGATCGAGTACCGGAGCGACCTGCTGTCGCTGGGCGCGCTCTGGGACGCTTGACCCATGCCCACGGACACCACGCACCTCCAGGACGCCGGTCTGCCGGTCACCGACCTCGGCCCGGCCCTCGCGGCGGAACGCCACCCGCTGCTGTTCGCCACGGTCTCCGGGGCGCATCTGTACGGGTTCCCGTCCCGGGACTCCGACGTGGACCTGCGGGGTGTCCATCTCCTGCCCGCCGAGGACCTCGTAGGGCTCCGCGAGCCGGAGGAGACCTGCTCGCGGATGTGGGACAGCGACGGGGTGGAGATGGACCTGGTCACCCATGACCTCCGCAAGTTCGTCCGGCTGATGCTGAAGCCGAACGGCTATGTGCTGGAACAGCTGTTGTCGCCGCTGGTCGTCCACACGAGCGCCCTGCACGCGGAACTCGTGGCTCTCGCGCCGGACGTCCTCACCCGCAACCACGCCCACCACTACCGGGGCTTCGCCGGCACCCAGTGGCGGCTCTTCGGGCGGACCGGCGAGCTGAAGCCGCTGCTCTACACCTTCCGGGCGCTGCTCACCGGCATCCATCTGATGCGCAGCGGCGAGGTGCTGGCCCATCTGCCGTCGCTGCTCACCCGGGTGCCGGCGCCGTCCTACCTGCCCGGTCTGATCACGGCCAAGGCCGAGGCCGAGCACCGCGGTGCGGACGGCGTGGACGGGGCGGTGGCGGCGGCGGACGTCGAGTCGCTGCACCGGGTGCTCGACGAGGCCCAGGCGCAATCGGGACTCCCGGACCGTGCGGGCGGGTTCGACGCGCTCCACGATCTCGTGGTCCGGGCCCGCCTGGGGCCTCTCGTTTGACCCTGACGGCTGTCCCGGGCTCAGCCGGCTGAACCGCCGCCTGTCGCCGAAGCCCGGCGGGTGCGGATCAGGAAGTCCTCGATCCGCGCCCGGTCCGGCTCCGCCGGGAGCGGGGAGCCGGTGGCCGCCGCGTCGTTCTCCGCGGCCAGCCGGGACATCCACTGCTCCACCTCGGGCCAGCCCACCTCGCCCCGCTTGACCGCCAGCAGCGCCTCGCGGTCCGCTCCCACGTCGATGGTGAGCTCTCCCGTACGCAGCAGATCCCGGCTGCTCGCCAGCAGCCGCAGCAGATGCATCGCGTGCTTCCAGCGCGGTGCCCCGTGCTGCCGCACGTCGGCCTCCAGCTTCCGGCGCTGCCCCAGCGCGTACCGGGCGAAGGTCTCGTGGGCCTGCCGCGACAGGAACGCCCCGCGCAGCGAGAGGAGTTCGCGGCCGGTCGCGTCGATCCGCTCCACCAGGGGCGAGTGCAGGCACTCCAGCACATTGGGGTTGGCCCGCAGCGCCAGCTCGCAGAACCGCTCCAGTTCCCAGGAGAACTGTTCGTCGGCCGGCCCCTCGACATGCGTCGGAGGCTTGTCGAACCGCCAGAACAGGGGGGTCGGGGCGAGGAAGACCCCGCGCCGGTCGGTGTCGCTGCCGTCGGTCGCGAGCCCGAACGCGCGCGAGCCCATCACGCACGAGTAGACCGTGTGATCGCGTACCAGAGCCTTGTCGGCGGGGGTGATCATGCGGGGAGGGTACGCGAGGGCCGGGGCGCCGGCCCGAGTGGCAGGGGCTCCGGTTCCGGCCGACACGGTCGGCGACTTCTTGTACAGTTGTCCAGGAAGTCGATACGGAAAGCCATGAGGTCGTTCACCATGCAGACCGCAGCCCAGGTGCTCGTCGCGCTCGTCGCACTGATCCACGCCTATTTCCTGGTCCTCGAAATGTTCCTCTGGGACACCCCGCGCGGCCGCAAGGTGTTCGCCACCACGCCGGAGTTCTCCCGCGAGAGCGCCCCGCTCGCCGCGAACCAGGGGCTCTACAACGGGTTCATGGCGGCGGGGCTCGTCTGGAGCCTGATCGCCGGTGACCCCGTGGCCCACCAGGCGCAGATCTTCTTCCTCTGCTGCCTCGTCGTGGCGGGCGTGTACGGCGCCGCCACCGTCAACCGCAAGATCCTCTTCGTGCAGGCCGTCCCCTCCGCCGCGGCCCTCGGGCTCGTCCTGGCGGCGGGCTGAGACGGTGGCGCCCCAGGCAGCCGCGGACAGCGGCGACCCGCGTACGGCCAGAACCCGCGGCAAGCTCCGCGCGGCGCTCCTGGCGGCCTGCGGGGAACAGCCGCTCGACCGGGTCAGCGTGTCCGAGATCGTCCGCCGCGCCGGGGTCGGCCGGGCCACGTTCTATGTGCACTACGAAGATCTGCGCGCCCTCGCCGTGGACGCCTGCGCCGAGATCGTCCGGCAGGCCGTCGACGCCCTGCACGCCTGGGACGAGGCGCCCCCGGGGCCGGACGCGCCCCCCGGCGAGCTCGCCGGTCTGCTGGGCGCCGTCCGGGACCGGGCCGAGGTCTACCGGAGCCTGCTGAACACCGGCGGCGGGGGGCCGCTCGGCGAGCTGCTGCATGAGGAGCTCCGGGCGCGCAGCGTCGCCGAGCTCCGGCTCCGGCGCCCGTCGGGCACCGGCCAGGACGTGATCGCAGGCGCCGTCGCAGGGCTGTTCACCGGCGTTCTCGCCGACTGGGTGCACGAGCGGATCGACGCCACCCCCGCGCAGCTCGCCGGCAGCGTCTGGCGGATGCTGATCGCGGTGCACTCCACCGCCGCGTCTCACGGACAGGGCGCCCAGGCAGGGGACCGGGCCACCCCTCTACGCTGAAACAGCTGAAACACAAGCGCACGAAACGGTACGGACAAGCAAGGAGCACGACGTGGCGGTACGAGCGGTCCGCGGAGCTGTCCAGCTGGAGCGGGACGAGGCCGGACACATGGACGAGCAGGTCAGCGCCCTGCTCACCGCCGTCCTGGAACGAAACAGCCTCGTCGCGGACGATTTGATCAGCATCTGGTTCACGGCCACCCCCGATCTGCACAGCGATTTCCCGGCCGCCGCCGCGCGCGGCATCGGGATCGTCGACGTCCCGCTGATCTGCGCCCAGGAACTGGACATCGAAGGGGCCATGCCCCGCGTGGTCCGGATCATGGCCCATGTCGAGACGTATCTCGCCAAGTCCGAGATCGCCCACGTCTACCTCGGCGCCACCGCCGCTCTCCGCAAGGACATCGCCCAGTGAGAACCGCCATGGTCATCGGAACCGGCCTCGTCGGCACCTCCGCCGCCCTCGCCCTCGCCGGTCGCGGCATCAAGGTCCACCTCGTCGACGACGACCCGGATTCGGCCCGTACGGCCGCCGCGCTCGGCGCCGGTACGGACGAGGCGCCCGAGGGCCGCGTCGACCTGGCGATCGTCGCCGTACCGCCGGCCCACACCGCGTCCGTGCTCGCCACCGCCATGCGCGCCGGCGTCGCCCGCGGCTACCTCGACGTCGCGAGCGTCAAGGGCGGCCCGCGCCGCGAGCTGGAGTCGCTCGGCGCCGACCTCACGCCGTACATCGGCACGCACCCCATGGCCGGCAAGGAGCGCTCGGGCCCGCTCGCCGCCACCGAGGACCTCTTCGAGGGCCGCCCCTGGGTCCTCACCCCGACCCGCGACACCGACACCGAGGTGCTCAACCTCGCGCTCGAGCTCGTCGCGCTCTGCCGCGCCGTGCCGGTCGTCATGGACGCCGACGCCCACGACCGGGCGGTCGCCCTCGTCTCCCACACCCCGCAGCTCATCTCGTCGATGGTCGCCGCCCGTCTGGAGGAGGCCGACGAGACGGCGGTACGCCTGTGCGGCCAGGGCATCAGGGACGTCACCAGGATCGCGGCCTCCGACCCGCGGATGTGGGTGGAGATCCTGTCCGCCAACCCCGGACCCGTCGCAGACGTCCTCGCCGGGGTCGCCGCCGATCTGGAGGAGACCGTACGAGCGCTGCGCGGGCTCCAGTCCACCGACGAGGACAAGCGGCGCGAGGGCACCGAAGGCATCCAGGACGTCCTGCGCCGCGGCAACGCGGGCCGGGTCAGGGTGCCGGGGAAGCACGGGGCGGCCCCCGCCTCGTACGAGGTCGTCGCCGTCCTCATCAGCGACCGCCCCGGCGAACTGGCCAGGATCTTCGCGGACGCCGGCCGGGCCGGGGTCAACGTCGAGGACGTACGGATCGAGCACGCCACCGGCCAGCAGGCCGGCCACGTCCAGCTCATGGTCGAACCGAGCGCCGCCCCCGCACTCGGCGCCGCCCTGCGCGAGCGCGGCTGGTCGATCCGGCAGTAGGGACCCGCGCCAGGCCCTTGGGACACCGGGCCGGGAGGCACTTGTCCACAGGGGTGGTCGGACCCGTCCCGGCACTCGGTAACCTTGTGCGGGGCGGGTTCACGCGTCCCGTCCCGCCCGCCCCGTGTACCAGGAAGGTGTCCACCACCGTGGAAACCGTAAGCGCCGCCGCCCGGACCGCCCCGGCCGCAGTGATCGTCGCCATCGACGGACCCTCCGGAACCGGCAAGTCCAGCACCTCCAAGGCCGTCGCCGCCCAGCTCGGCCTGAGCTACCTGGACACCGGCGCCCAGTACCGGGCGATCACCTGGTGGATGCTGAACAACGGCATCGACGTGCACGACGCGGCGGAGGTGGCGACCGCGGCCGCCAAGCCGGTCATCGTCTCCGGCACCGACCCCACCGGCCCGACGATCACCGTCGACGGCGAGGACGCCGCCGGCCCGATCCGTACCCAGGAGGTCACCTCCAAGGTCAGCGCCGTCAGCGCGGTCCCCGAGGTGCGCACCCGGATCACCGAGCTGCAGCGCGCCATCGCCGCGGGCGCGGAGAAGGGCATCGTGGTCGAGGGCCGCGACATCGGCACCACCGTGCTGCCCGACGCCGACATAAAGATCTTCCTGACCGCGTCGCCCGAGGCGCGCGCCGCCCGCCGCAGCGGCGAGGTCAAGGGCTCCGATCTCGCCGCCACCAAGGAGGCGCTGATCAAGCGGGACGCCGCGGACTCCGGCCGCAAGACCTCACCGCTCGCCAAGGCGGACGACGCGGTCGAGGTGGACACCACCGAGCTGACCCTCCAGCAGGTCATCGAGTGCGTCGTCACCCTCGTCGGGGAGAAGCAGGCCGCCAAGTGACACCGGCCACGGGGGCGCCCACGCTGCGCGGAGCAGCGGTCGGACGCGGCATCGGGATCGGGCTGATGTACGGGCTCTTCAGACCCCGGGTACTCGGCGCGTGGCGGGTACCCGCCTCCGGACCCGTCATACTCGCGGTGAACCACTCTCACAACATCGACGGGCCGATGCTGATGGGCACCGCGCCCCGGCCCGTCCACTTCCTGATCAAGAAAGAGGCGTTCGTCGGCCCGCTGGACCCGTTCCTGCGCGGAATCGGTCAGCTGAAGGTGGACCGTACGACCGCCGACCGCACCGCCATCACCCACGCCCTCGGCGTGCTGGGGGACGGCGGGGTGCTCGGGATCTTCCCCGAGGGCACCAGGGGCGAAGGAGACTTCGCCTCGCTGCGCGCCGGGCTCGCGTATTTCGCGGTACGCAGCGGGGCGCCGATCGTGCCCGTGGCCGTACTGGGAAGCACCGAGCGCCGCGGACGGTTGATATCGGCACTGCCTCCGCTGCGCAGCCGCGTCGACGTCGTCTTCGGCGAGGCCTTCGAGGCGGGCGACGGGAGCGGCCGTCGGACGCGTAAGGCGCTCGACGAGGCGACGGTGCGGATCCAGGGGCGGCTGACCGGCCACCTGGAGCAGGCCAGGCGCCTCACCGGGCGCCCTGAGTAAGACTTGAGTAGTGGACCGCGTGCTGCGTGGTCCATCGATGATGATGCAAAGAGGAACGGACTTCATGAACGACCAGATTCACTCCGGCGGCTCGGACCACGAGCACGGAGCGCTTGGCGATGCCGAGTACGCGGAGTTCATGGAGCTCGCCGCGCAGGAGGGGTTCGACCCCGAGGACGTCGAGGGTGCGATCGGCGAGGCCGGTCACGGCCCGCTGCCGATCCTCGCCGTCGTCGGCCGCCCCAACGTCGGCAAGTCGACGCTGGTGAACCGGATCATCGGCCGTCGTGAGGCGGTCGTCCAGGACAAGCCGGGCGTCACCCGTGACCGTGTCAGCTACGAGGCCGAGTGGGCGGGCCGCCGCTTCAAGGTCGTCGACACCGGCGGCTGGGAGCAGGACGTGCTCGGGCTGGACGCCTCCGTCGCGGCCCAGGCCGAGTACGCGATCGAGACGGCCGACGCCGTCGTCTTCGTGGTCGACTCCACCGTCGGCGCCACCGACACCGACGAGGCCGTCGTCAAGCTGCTGCGCCGGGCGGGCAAGCCCGTCGTGCTCTGCGCCAACAAGGTCGACGGTCAGAGCGGCGAGGCGGACGCCACCGCGCTCTGGTCGCTCGGCCTCGGCCAGCCGCACCCGGTCTCCTCGCTGCACGGCCGCGGCACGGGCGACATGCTGGACGCGGTGCTGGAGGCTCTTCCCGAGGCCCCGGCCCAGTTGTTCGGCACCGCGCTCGGCGGCCCGCGCCGCATCGCGCTGATCGGCCGCCCCAACGTCGGCAAGTCCTCGCTGCTGAACAAGGTGGCCAACGAGGACCGCGTCGTCGTCAACGAGCTGGCCGGTACCACCCGTGACCCCGTCGACGAGCTGATCCAGCTCGGCGGCATCACCTGGAAGTTCATCGACACGGCCGGTATCCGCCGCCGCGTCCACCTCCAGGAGGGCGCGGACTACTACGCCTCGCTGCGTACCGCGGCCGCGGTGGAGAAGGCCGAGGTCGCCGTGATCCTGATCGACTCCAGCGAGTCGATCAGCGTCCAGGACCAGCGCATCGTCACCATGGCCGTCGAGGCCGGGCGCGCGATCGTGCTCGCCTTCAACAAGTGGGACACCCTCGACGAGGAGCGCCGCTACTACCTGGAGCGCGAGATCGAGACGGAGCTCGCGCAGATCGCCTGGGCCCCGCGGGTCAATGTCTCGGCCCTCACCGGCCGTCACATGGAGAAGCTGGTCCCGGCGATCGAGACGGCGCTGGAGGGCTGGGAGACCCGTGTTCCGACGGGCCGCCTCAACGCCTTCCTCGGCGAGATCGTCGCGGCCCACCCGCACCCGATCCGTGGCGGCAAGCAGCCCCGCATCCTCTTCGGCACCCAGGCGGGCACCAAGCCGCCCCGCTTCGTCCTCTTCGCCTCCGGCTTCCTGGAGCACGGCTACCGGCGCTTCGTCGAGCGCCGGCTGCGTGAGGAGTTCGGCTTCGAGGGCACGCCGATCCACATCTCGGTGCGCGTCCGCGAGAAGCGCGGCCGCAACAAGTAGCCGGCCGGCAGCACCGCCGTACGACGGAGCCCCGTACCACTCGGTGAACGAGTGGTACGGGGCTCCGTCGTACGGCGGTGCTGCTGCGGTCAGGCTCCCCGGGAGCCGGGGGGCAGCGCGGGCTGGACCCGCCCCGCGTGCCGTCCCACCCGCTGCCAGGTGCCGAGACTCCCGGTGTGCGTGCCCGGGCCGCTGCCGTGCCCGGCTGTGCCGCCTGTGGTCCCCGCCCCGGTCGTGACCGCCCCACCGTGCCCCACGTGGCCCGAGCGGCCGCTCAGCGGGGCCCTGGAGCCGAAGAGCCCGGTACCGAAGCCCTGCAGCCCCAGACTCTCCTCGCCGCTCCGGTCGCCCGGCAACGCCCTGAACGACCGGCGGTACTCGGAGTACAGAGCGTCGTAGATCGGGGTGTGGGACGGGCCGCCCGATGGGTCCTGCGCGGGACGCATGGCAGGGATCGGGCTCGGACGCTGGTGGGAGGGGTCGTATGAGTGCACGTATGTGCCAACGACACCGTCGGCCGTCGGATGCGGGCCCGTCGGAGAATTAGCTGTTCGCCCAGGGTGCACGGGGCGCGCGGCCATGATCAGGTCCCGGCCAGCGGCATGGCCGCGGCGACCAGAAGCCCACCGGCCGAGGCCTTCTCCAGCGCATCGCGCAGCAGGTCCTCGCGGGGCTGCTGGCCGATCGAACCGGCCGGGGCGGCGTAGACCAGTACGGTCTGCGACTTGTTGGCCGCCGTCCGCCAGCCCTCGGTGACCTGGAGGGGCGCGTGCGCCTGCCACCAGGCCACCGGCGAGCCGCCGCCCGTGCCCGGCTGGAGCACGGCGTGCAGCTGGCCCATGGCGAGCAGGATCGACCAGCCGTGCAGCACCTCGGGGACCTGGTCCATCCGGTGGACCGGGTGGAAGCCCTGCTCCAGCAGCAGCTGGAGGAACTCGTCGCCACCGCTGCCGTCCGTGCCCGGACGGGCGATCGCCCCGGTCGGCTCGACGACCAGAGCGGGGTGGAGCTCGTCGTCGATCAGGACGAGGCCGCTGGTGATCCCGAGCACGGCCTGCTCGGACCCCGGCCGGCCCGGGCCCTCCTGCTCACTCCCGGTGATGCTGCGAACGGCTCCCTGCAGCTGTTCCTCGGCGACCTGGACGACCTGCGAGGGGATGCAGGTGGCGTGCGCGAAGGCGAGCACGGCGGTCTCGTCGCCGACGAACAGCACCGTGCTGGTGCGTTCCTGTTCGGAGTCGCCGGGGGTGCGGCAGGAGGTGCAGTCGTAACTGCCGGGGGCGTTGTCGCCGACGAGCAGCCGGTCGGCTTCGGCGTCGCCGATCTCGGCGCGTACGTCCTCGCTGACGTCGAGCATGCGCGGCACGGGTGGCTCCTCGAACTCGGTACGTGCGCCGGGCGGTTCCCGGCTCATGAAGATGACAACGGGCGATCCGCTGCCGGGGTCACGCGGGAAGGCGAACGGAATCGAACCGGGCGAGGCGGCTTCCGGAGCAGCCATCCGAGAAGTGATGAAATGTGTGGATTCCGTACGTGGGTGCATCGGCCGGGCGGCGGGGCGCGCCCCGGGCGGACGGGGGCCGCCCTCGCGCCCGCCGAGGGGGCTGCGCGGGCCCGGGACGGGGAAGGGGTGTCAGGTGCCGGAAAGCGGATGATTCGGGTTGTCCGCTATACGCCCGGACGCCCGGCGGCGGGGCGGTGCGATGGTGTGGATATCGTCACCCCGGGATAAGGGCGCAATAAGGAAGGGTGAATTCCCGATGGTGTGCCTCTTTACGAGAGGTAATTCCGGTGGGATATCGGCATGGTTCGGGAGTGGATATCACGCGCGTTCCCCGACCTTTTCCGCCCTGCTCGAGTGATCGCTTTCGGGCCTGTGTGATTACTGTGCGTCCGGTTGTGAATCGCACGTTCGGGCGAGGGAGTTCGAAGGGAACACGTGTGGTGATCCTGTGACACAAGCGTGACCGGTGAGGTACGCGAGGATGCCGTGCGGCCGGGTGGCGCCCCGGCTTCCGTCGCCGTCCGGGGCCGCCTACGGTGAGGGGTATGGCACCCATACCGTCTTCTCCCGCCCAGCCCGACGACGCCCCCGGTGCGTACGTCGGCCTCGCCGCCGAGACCGCCGAACGGCGGGCCCGCGAGCGTGGCTGGGCCACGGTCAGAGCCCTTCCGCCGGGCACGGTCATCACCATGGAGTTCCAGGGCGGCCGGATCAACTTCGAGGTCGACGGCGGTGTCGTCAGGCGCTGCTGGACCGGCTGAGGACCCGTACCGCCGCTGATGACCCCTGTGTCGCGCGGCGAAGGTCCTGACGCCCTCTCTGCCGCACGAGCGAAGGCCCCGACCGGAGTCGGGGCCTTCGCCCGTGCGGGGAGGCGTGCGTACCGTTCCTGCGGCCGGTGCGGTCAGCCGCCGGCCACCGGCCGGGCCGGAGCCGTACCGCCGCGCGGTGTGCGGTCCGCGTGCGGCGGGCGGCGGCTGCCGGCCGGGGTGACCGGGGTGCGCTCCGAGCGTGCCGGGTGGTTCTGGTGGACGGGGGGCGGGGTGTGGGCGCGCCCGCGGCCGCCCGCGACCACGGCCTGCTGGCGTCCGCCCGCCCCGACCGGCTCGAAGGCCGGGTTCCGGGCCGCCGTCTCGTCCACGGCCGGCTGTCCGACCGGTACGGGCCGAGGGGTGTCCGCCGCGACGGGGACCGGCTGTACGGGCCTGCTGCCCGGAGCCCCCAGCCGCGCCCGGGCGGCGAAGATCCAGTTCTCGGCCCGGGTGATCAGCGGCTCGACCCAGGGCAGGCCGAGCAGGATCAGCAGACCCGCCGCCCAGCCCAGGAGTACGTCGCTGAGCCAGTGCGTACCGAGGTAGACCGTCGTCAGGCCGACCCCGAGCGAGACGATCGCGGACATGGCCGACAGATACCGCCTGGCTCGCGGGGTGGCGGCCAGGTAGGCGAGGATTCCCCAGGTCACGACGGCGTTGGCGGTGTGGCCGGACGGAAATATATCGCCGCCGGCGAAGAGTTCCGCCGAGCCGATCTGGGTCGCGTAGTGCGGGCCGAGCCGGCCGAGGCCGATCTTGACCGCCCCCACCGTCACATTGAGCAGCAGCAGCGAGGCGCCCAGTGTCAGCAGGGGCCGCAGGGTGTGCTGCCGCCAGGAGCGCCAGCCCAGCCAGCAGGCGACCATGACCGCCGTGGGTCCGCGCTGGCCGAGGACGACGTAGTAGTCGAGGAAGGCATGGATCTCGGGCCACTGCTGGTACGGCCGGAAGAGCATGACCTTCCAGTCCAGGGTCACCAGCCAGGACGACATGAGCACGGCAATGACGATGGCCAGATAGAACGCCAACGTCCCGCCGAAGAGAGCGATGCGGTGACGGCTCATCCGCGGTGTCTCTATCTTCGGCGGTTCCGGCTCCCGGTCCAGACGGGCAAAGATGTCGGTACGCACCCAATCGACGTTACAGCGAGTGAGTGGGCGTCCTGGTCGATCCGGCCGCTTTGTGATGACGATGTGATGTGGACTATGTCTCAGTCCGGGCCATTTCTCTGAGTTCCCGAAGAATCCTCGGCCCCTTCAGCTCCATTTCCCGGTGCGCGTTCCGGAAGTGTATTCGGTGAGGGAAGAGGAAATGCGCGGAGTGCCGAAGTGCATTTGCCAAGCGCTCCGGGGGAGCGGAACGGACGGTGCCGGTCCGGTTACTGGACGCCTTCGCCGGGCGCCCCGCAGGAGGCCCGGACAACCCCCGGAGCCCGTTGACCGCGCGGCGTACCGGCCGGTCGTCGCAGGTCGGGGCGGTGCCCCGGAGGGGGTCGGCGCGGTCGGCCGCAGTGGCGTACGCCACACTCGACGTCGCTCCGGGCTATGACATGGGCCACGTGTGGCCCTGCCGAACTCGCGTACGCTGACGCATCACTCGCCCGTCGATGCCGGGCCCGGAGGGACAGCGGACGCTGACTCCCCGGTGGGCCCGCCGAGCGCGAGGGACCTTTTGGGAGGTAGATGCATGTCCGGGACGACCACAGCCCGAATCCGTCTGCGCGCAGCCGCCGACGGGGCCAACCGATGGGTCGTCCTGGTCGTCCTGTGCCTCAGTCTGCTTCTCGTGGCACTCGACGCGACGGTGCTGCATGTCGCCGTCCCCGCCGTCACCGAGGACCTGCGGCCCAGCGCCGTCGGACTGCTGTGGATCGTGGACGCCTATCCGCTGGTCTGCGCCTCGCTGCTGATCCTCTTCGGCACGCTCGGTGACCGGGTGGGGCGGCGGCGCATCCTGCTCCTGGGCTACGCGCTCTTCGGGGTCGCCTCCGCCGTCGCGGCCATGGCGGACAGCGCGGGCGTACTCATAGCGGCCCGGGCCATGCTCGGCGTCGGCGGCGCGATGATCATGCCGGCGACCCTCTCGATCCTCCGCCAGGTCTTCCCCGACCGTCGCGAGCGGGCCATGGCGATCGGCGTATGGAGCGCCGTCGCCGCCGTGGGCGCCGCCACCGGACCCGTCATCGGCGGATTCCTCGTCGAGCACTTCTGGTGGGGCTCGGTCTTCCTGATCAACATCCCGCTGATGGCCCTGATCCTGCCCCTCGGCCGGCTGCTGCTCCCCGAGTCGCGCGGCAGCAACGACGGCCCCTGGGACGTGTTCGGCGCGCTGATGGCCGCCGCCGGGGTGCTCGGTGTGGTCCTCGGTGTGAAGCGTGCGGGGACCGGCGAGGGGCTGCTCGACCTGGCCACGCTCGTGCCGCTGCTGGCCGGAGCCGCGCTGCTGACCGCGTTCGTCCGCCGCCAGAAGCGGCGCACACATCCGCTGGTCGACATCGGGATGTTCGCCAGGCCGGCCTTCTCCACCGCGGTGGGCTGCATCGTCCTCGCCATGCTGGCCCTGGTCGGGCTGGAACTGATCGCCGTCCAGTACCTCCAGCTCGTCCTGGACCTCAGCCCCCTGGAGACCGGCCTGCGGCTGCTGCCGCTCACCTTCGCCGCCATGGCCGCGGGTGCCACCGGCTCGTACACCCTGCGCCGGATCGGACCGCGCCGGATGGTCGGCTGGGGATTCGTGCTGACGGCGGTCGCGGTGCTGATGCTGACCGCGATGGGCCTGCACGACCGGCCGGGGCTGCTGGCGGTGTCCTTCGTGGTGCTCGGCTTCGGCCTCCAGTCCACGCTCTTCGGCGCGTACGAGTCGATGCTCAGCGAGGCGCCCGCGGACCGGGCCGGCGGGGCGGCGGCGATAGGCGAGACCTCGTACCAGCTGGGTGCCGGCATGGGGATCGCGCTGCTCGGCAGCGTGATGAACGCCGCGTACACGCCCGGCCTGGCGAAGCTCCCCGAGGAAGGCGTTCCCGCCTCGGCGGGTGCCGCCGCCGCCCATTCGCTCGGCGAGGCCTACCAGGTGGCCTCACAGCTGGGCGGGCCGCTCGGCGCCGTGCTGCGCTCCACCGCCCGGGACGCCTTCGTCGACGGGCTGCACATCACGCTGCTGGTCAGCGCCGGTCTGCTGCTGCTCGGGGCGTTCGCGGCGCTGAAGCTGCCGCGCGTGATGGAGTGCCCGCCGAAACTCTGCGAGCCCCGGGAGTCCCCGGACGGCCGCGGGGTGCCCGGTGCCCGGGATACGCAGGAGCCCCTCGGCCACCGCGATCTCCAGGGCCCGCGCGAGGTGCCGGTCCAGGAACGGCCCGAGGTGCCGCTCCGGCTGCCCGCCCGGCGCCGCCCGGCCGAGGCGACCGGCTCTGGACGCGCGGCACACTGAGTCGTAACGTCGGCACGACGCCGTAACTAACACTGCTAGTTTTCGGCTTCCCCACCGACATCGGTACCGTGCGAGCCGCCGGAGGCACTCCCTCATGTCCACCGCCCCGTCCTCGAAACTCCCGCCCTTCGACCCCCGCGACCCGATCGGCGTCGACGATCTCCTGAGCGCCGAGGATCTCGCGATCCGCGACACCGTCCGGACCTGGGCCGCGGACCGGGTCCTGCCGCACATCGCCGAGTGGTACGAGAACGGCGAACTGCCCGGCATCCGCGAGCTGGCCCGCGAACTGGGCTCGCTCGGCGCCCTGGGCATGTCCCTGCACGGATACGGCTGCGCGGGCGCCACCGCCGTCCAGTACGGACTGGCCTGCCTGGAGCTCGAGGCTGCCGACTCCGGGATCCGCTCGCTCGTCTCCGTACAGGGCTCACTCGCCATGTACGCCATCCACCGCTTCGGGTCCGAGGAGCAGAAGCGGCAGTGGCTGCCCGGCATGGCGGCCGGTGAGATCATCGGCTGCTTCGGCCTCACCGAGCCGGACCACGGCTCGGACCCGGCGGGCATGCGGACGTACGCCAGGCGCGACGGCGATGACTGGGTCCTCAGCGGCCGCAAGATGTGGATCACCAACGGCTCGGTCGCCGGGGTCGCCGTGGTCTGGGCGCAGACCGACGAGGGCAGTGCGGGCACCGGCATCCGCGGATTCCTGGTGCCGGCCGGTGCCCCCGGGTTCTCCGCGCCCGAGATCAGGCACAAGTGGTCCCTGCGCGCCTCGGTCACCAGCGAGCTGATCCTGGACGAGGTGCGGCTGCCCGCGGACGCCGTGCTGCCGGGCGTCACGGGTCTGCGCGGCCCGCTCAGCTGCCTCAGCCATGCCCGCTACGGCATCGTCTGGGGAGCCATGGGCGCCGCCCGGTCCAGCTTCGAGGCGGCCGTCGACTACGCGAGGACGCGTGAGCAGTTCGGAAAGCCGATCGGCGGCTTCCAGCTCACCCAGGCCAAGCTCGCCGACATGGCCGTCGAGCTGCACAAGGGCATCCTGCTCGCCCACCATCTGGGCCGCCGGATGGACGCGGGCAGGCTCCGGCCGGAGCAGGTCAGTTTCGGAAAGCTGAACAATGTGCGGGAGGCCATCGAGATCTGCCGCACCTCACGCACGATCCTCGGCGCCAACGGGATCTCGCTGGAGTACCCGGTGATGCGGCACGCGACGAATCTGGAATCGGTGCTCACCTACGAGGGAACCGTGGAGATGCACCAGCTGGTACTGGGCAAGGCGCTCACCGGTCTGGACGCGTTCCGGTGAACCCGGGACGGCGCGGCCGGACCGATCGGTGAGCGCCCCGCTCAGCTCTGGTTGAAGAAGCCGTCGGCCGGCCGGCCGGCGGCTTCGCCGTTGACGACCTGGGTGTCGGCGGGGGTCAGCAGGAAGACCCGGGTGGCCACGCGGTCGATCGACCCGCGCAGTCCGAAGATCAGTCCCGCGGCGAAGTCCACCACGCGCTTGGCGTCGGCGGAGTCCATGGACGTGAGGTTCATGATCACCGGGACGCCGTCCCGGAAGAGCTCGCCGATGCTCCGGGCGTCCCGGAAGCTGTCCGGGGTCACGGTCGCGATCCGCCGGCCCGTCTCCTCGGCCGCCTCGGAGACCACCCGCACCCGCGGATCGGTCACCCAGGCCTGACCGGTCCCGGTCCGTGCACCCTCGGCGTACTCGTCGTCGTCGTAGTACCGCTCGTCGTTGTCCTCTACGAGGCCCAGCCAGGCACTCGCCTTGCGCACCGATCCCATGGACGCCTCCTCTCACCGCGGTTCCTTGGCGTTCCGCATGTCTTTCGTATCCCTATGGTCGTCCATGATGCGGATCGTGCGCCAAGGGGATAGGCGGCGCGCTGGGCATTCGTGACGGTACTGGTGCAGAGGATGTGGCGATTCGTCAAGGTTCATCCTGCAAAAGGGCCCTGGGGAAAGAAAATATGATGCTCCGGTCCGTACGGGTGACATGGGGGACGTACGGGTGAACGGGCCACTCGATACGATGCACGTCGCGCACGCGCCCGAGCGCGGCGCACAGGCGAACGACTCCCGGGGGATGGCTGTGTTCGGAATCGTGAGGCCCTGCACTCACCGCTTGTCGGAAGGGCTCAGGACCGAGTGGATGGCCCATCTCTGCGGGCTCTGTCTGGCACTTCGCTCCGACCACGGACAGTTCGCCCGGATCGTCACCAACTATGACGGTCTGATCGTCTCGGTCCTGACGGAGGCTCAGACCGAGCGCACCCCCGCACAGCGGCGCACGGCGGGGCCCTGTCCGCTGCGCTCCATGCGTACCGCGCCCGTCGCACGCGGTGAGGGCGCCAGGCTGGCCGCCGCCGTCTCGCTGGTGCTGGCCTCGGCGAAGATACGGGACCACGTCGCCGACCGCGACGGTCTGTTGAGGCGGCGCCCGGTGGCCGCCGCGGCGCGCCGGGTGGCGGCGGGCTGGGACCGGGCCGGCGCGCGCACCGGCGCGCAGCTCGGCTTCGACACCGCGCTGCTCGTCGACGCCGTCGACCGGCAGACCGGCATCGAGTTGATCGCCGGGCCCGGCACCCCGCTGCTGACGGTCACCGAGCCCACCGAGACCGCCACCGCCGCGGCCTTCGCGCACACCGCCGTACTCGCGGGCAAACCGCAGAACGCCGCGCCGCTCGCCGAGGCCGGACGCCTCTTCGGACGCCTCGCGCATCTGCTGGATGCCGTGGAGGACCAGGAAGCTGACGCGGCGTCGGGTGCCTGGAACCCGCTCACCGCGACCGGCACCTCGCGCACCGAAGCCCGGCGGCTGTGCGACGACGCGCTGCACGGCGTACGGCTGGCACTGCGCGACGCGGAGTTCACCGACGGCAAGCTGGCGCACGTGCTGCTGGCGCACGAACTGCGGCGCTCGGTGGACCGGGCCTTCGCCACGGACGTCTGTTCCCATCAGGCGGGCGGTCTGCTGACCGGACGGCCTGGCGGAGCCGGCCACCCGTCAGGAGAGCCGCACACGGGGTCGTTCGGGCCACCGCCGGGCAATCCCTACGCCCCCTCGGGGCCGGGCGCGCCCTTCGGCCCGCCGCAGCCGCCGCCGGAGCCCCCGCGCGACCGGCGGGGGCTCGTCATGGGGTGCCTGGTGTGGGCGGGGCTCGCCTGCACCTGCCAGATGTGCTGCGGAACCTTCGACGATCCGTGGAGCCGCCAGCGGCGCGAGGGGCTGTGCAGTCAGTGCGACTGCGGCGACTGCTGCGATGCCTGCGACTGCTGCGGCAACTGCGGCGGTTGCTGTTCCAGCTGTGACTGCTGCGACTGCGACTGCGGGTGCGACTGCTGAGTCCCGGTCGCCGAGTCCCCGCCACGTGAGCTCGGGCGGCGAGATCTGCGAGGTCTTGATCGCGGAGTCGCGGATGCCCCACTTCTTCAGGATCCGGTCGTAGGCCGAGGAGGATTCGCCGGCCGGGACCGGACGCGCGAGAGCACGCGGCCGCCCACGGCCGGGGCGGATGGAGACGGGGTACGGCGGCACAGGGGCCGGCGTGAGGGGAGGGGTTCTGCGGTGTGGTGTACGCGAGGGCACGCGGGGAGAGCTCGGACGCCGGTCACGGCGCGAGCGGAAAAGCGGCGGGAGCAGGGAGTCGGCTCAACAGGAAGAGGACCACACGCGACCGAAGTCGATGTGGGAGCGCTTGACCAGCCACTGCTGCGAATGCATGGCCCAAGTGGAACAGGCATCCGGTGGTCCGTCAACTGACCTGATGTGTATGGCTCATAGTGTGGACACGCTTGACAATCCGCCGTGAACAGCGCTTACCTCGGAGGCGGACCGCGCTGAGGGGCCCGGTCCGAGTGGTGTTCCACCCTGTTGTGTTCCGTGCCGAGGGCACGCCCCGTGTTCGATCGCTGCATCCACGGAGCCCTCGCATGTCCGCGCAGACATACACCCTTCCACCGGTTCATCCGGCCCCGCCGGCCAAGGACAACGATGCCGAGCGCCTGCGCATCTGCCTCTGGCGCGTGGCCGTCACCTCGCTGTCCGGCATCGGCCGGCACTCCACTGAGCGGTACCACGCACACGGCAGCGCAGGTGCCCGGTGAGCGGCGGACCGGTGCTGGCCGTCATCGGCGCGGGCCCCCGCGGCACCGGCCTGATCGAACGCATCGCGGCCAACGCACCTGCCCTGTACGGGAACCGGCCGCTGGACATCCACCTCGTCGACCCCTACCCGCCCGGGGGCGGCCGGATCTGGCGCCACGGTCAGTCGCCGCTGCTGTGGATGAACTCCATGGCCGAGGACGTCACCATGTTCACCGACGACACCGTCCGCCAGGAGGGGCCCGTGCGGCCGGGACCCGCACTCGACACCTGGGCCGCGGACGTGCGCGAGGGACGGACCGAGACGGCCGGTGAGGCCGCCGCCGAACCCGCACTCCGCTCGGAGATCGAGGCGCTGGGAGGGCAGGACTTCCCGAGCCGCCGGCTGCAGGGCGCCTATCTGCGCTGGGTGTACGAGCAGTCGGTGTCCGCGCTCCCGCCCGCGGTCACCGTCCACGAACACCGCGACCGGGCCCTGCGCGTCACCGGCCGGCGCGACGGCCGCCAGCTCGTCCACCTGGAGAGCGGCGGCGAACCGCTCGCCGCCGACCTCGTGGTCCTCACCATCGGCCACCTGGACGCCGAACCGGACGACGAGCAGCAGCGGCTGTCCCGCTTCGCGGACCGGCACGGTCTGATCCATCTGCCGCCCGACTTCACCGCCGACAGCGATCTGAGCGCCCTGCCCGCGGGCGAACCCGTCATAGTGCGGGGCTTCGGACTCGCCTTCATCGACCTGATGGTGCTGCTCACCGAGGGCCGCGGCGGACGGTACGAGAACGGTGTCTACGTACCCTCCGGCAGGGAACCCGTCCTGTACGTCGGGTCGCGGCGCGGCGTCCCGTACCGCTCCAAGATCGGATACGGCTGGCAGGGCGAGCGGCCGCCGCTGCCGCGGTTCCTCGGCCCCGACCTGACCGCGGAGCTCCTGAAGCGGCCGCAGCCGCTCGACTTCCGCCGTGACATCTGGCCACATGTCGACAAAGAGCTCGGTCATGCCCACTACCACCGGCTGTTCACCGCCCACCCGGAGCGCACCGCCACCGAGTGGCCCGCCTTCGAGGAGAAGTACGCGGCCGCCGGTCCGGGCAGCGCCGAACTGAGCGCCCTGATCGCCGCCGCCGTCCCCGACCCCGCCGACCGGCTCGACCTGGAGGCGCTCGACCACCCGCTGGACAAAGTGCGCCACACCTCGTCCGAAGCCTTCCAGGCGGCGACGCGCGACTACATCGCCGCCGACCTCGAACGCCGGCACGACCCCGGACACAGCGAGGACCTCGCCGTCTTCCTCGCACTGCTCTCCGCCTACGGCCAGCTGATCAGGCTCGGCGACATCGGGGACCGGTGGCACGGCTTCTTCAGCTACCTCGCCTCCGGCCCGCCGGGCCCCCGGCTGCGACAGCTGCTCGCCCTGTCGCGGGCCGGCGTCGTCCGCTTCCTCGGCGCCGGGACCGCGGTCGAGGCCGACGAACGCAGCGGCCTGTTCCGGGCGTCCAGCGCCACCGTGCCGGGGGAGCGGATCGAGGCCCGCGCCCTCGTCGAGGCCCGGCTGCCGGACCCCTCGCCCGGACGCACCCGCAGCGCCCTGCTCCGCGCGCTGTACGAGGACGGGGCGGCGGCGACCGTCACCGGGCTGCTCGCGGTCGATCCCGACGACGGGCGGATCCTGGACCGTGACGGAGTGCCGCACCCCCGCCGCTTCGCGCTCGGTCCGCACACCGCGGCGCGGACGAGCGGCGCCTTCACCCGGCCGCGCACCGGTGGCCCGGCCTTCGGGCAGAACGACGCCACCGCACGCGCCGCCCTCACCCTCCTGCGCGGCCTCCCCTTCCTGCGGGGCCTCCCCGGCGGCGATGGCTGACCGGCAGGCGCGCCCCCGATCCGAACCGTCCGAGGACATCCCCGTGAAGACGGCCAACGGGCTCGATCGCCGTCGACGGCACCGTCGTCCTCATGGACGAGGGACGGATCGTCGAGCGGGGCCCGGCCGCCGGCGTACTCGACCGGCCGCACCACGAACGCGCCCGCGCCTTCCTCTCCGAGGTCCTGTGACCCGAAGCCGCACCCCCACCGTGCCGAAAGGGCCTTCCATGCCTGCCTTCCGACCGCTCCACCTGGCCGCCGAGATCGGCGGCCCGCCCCGCTACGACCCCGCGCACTACACCGGACTCGCCCGGCTGGCCGAGCGCGGCGCCCTGGACTTCGTCACCCTCGGCGACTCGTTCGCCCGGCCCGGACCCGATGCGCTCGCCGTCCTCTCCCGGGTGGCACCCGCAACCCGCCGGATCGGTCTCGTGCCGACGGTCACCACCACCCACACCGAGCCCTTCCACGTGTCGTCCGCCGTGGCCACCCTGGACTGGATCAGCCGCGGCCGGGCCGGCTGGAGCGTGGACGTGTCGACGACGGCGGCCGAGGCCCGGCTGTTCGGCCGCCGCCCCGCCGCCCCCGCCGCCGAACTGTGGCGCGAGGCCGGTGAGTGCGCCGACGCGGGCGCACGGCTCTGGGACAGCCGGGAGGACGGCGCCGGAGGCCTCACCGGCCGCGACAGGCTGCACCGCGTCGACTTCGAGGGCGCCACGTTCGGCGTGCGCGGCCCGGCCGTGGTGCCCAGACCCCCGCAGGGCCGCCCGGTCGTCGTCGTCGACGGCACGGCGGATCCGGCCAGGGAGACCGCCGCCCGCCACGCCGACGTGGTGCTCGTACGGGCCACCACGCCCGAGCGGACCGCCGCGATCAGCGACGACGTGCGCCGCCGCGCCGCAGCCCACGGGCGTGACCCCGGCGCCGTGCGGGTGCTCGCCGCGCTCACCGTCGATCTGGGCGACGCCGAATCGCCACCGGAACCCGGGCTGGAGAGCGGACCGCCGCTCGCCGCGCACGGCACGTACTACCGCGGCGGCCCGGTCGACCTCGCCGACCTGATCACCCAGTGGCACCGGGCCGGCGCCGTCGACGGCTTCCACCTCACGCCGATCACCCCCGAGCGCGACCTCGAAAGAATCGTCAACGGCACGGCGGCCCTGCTCCAGCACCGCAGCCTGCTGCGCACCTTCTACCCGGGCGGCACCCTCCGCGAGCACCTCGGCCTTGCCCGGCCGGCCAACCGGTACGCCCTCGAGGGGGAACGGGTATGACGGCCGCGGCCCCGAAGCAGATGCACCTCGCCGCGCACTTCCCGGGGGCGGACGGCACCACCGTCCGGACGGACCCCTTCCGCGGCCGGACCGACTTCTCCTCCTTCGAGCACCTCGCCCGCACCGCCGAACGCGGCCTGTTCGACTTCCTCCTCCTCGCCGACGGGCCGTGGCCGGGCGGGCCCGACGGGCCGGTCCCGGGCCAGGACGTGGCCGGCCGGCCCGAGTCCCTCACCATGCTGGCCGCGCTGGCCGGCGTCACGGAACGGCTCGGCCTCGCCGCCACCGCCGACGCCACCTTCAACGAGCCGTACGAACTGGCCCGCAGGCTCGCCACCCTCGACCACCTCAGCGCGGGCCGGGCCGCGTGGAACGTCGTCAGCTCCCGCGACGCCCTCGCCGGTGAGAACTTCCGGCGCGGCGCGGGCCCCGACGGGGCCGGGCTCCTGCGGGGGCCCGGCTTCACCCGGACCGGGGGAACCCCCTTCACGCGCGCCGCCGAGTTCGTCGCCACCGCCCGTGAGCTGTGGGACTCCTGGACACCCGACGGTGTCCCGCGCCCCTTCGCCCATCACGGGCGGCACTTCTCGGTCGGGGGAGAGTTCACCGTCCCGCGCTCCCCGCAGGGCCACCCCGTCGTCATCCAGTCCGCGGACTCCCGCCGGGGCCGCGAGTCCGCCGCGGCCGCCGCCGACATCGTTCTCACCCGGCTCGGCACCCCGGACGCGGCCCGCTCCTTCTACGCGGACGTGAAGGGGCGTCTGGCGAAGTACGGCCGGGAGCCCGACGAGCTGAAGGTCATGCCCGGCGTCCATGTGGTGCTCGGCGACAGCGACGCCGAGGCGCGGGAACGGGCGGACGCGATCCGCCCGGGCGGTATCCCGCCCCAGCACGCGGCCCCGGCCCGGGGCGGCGGGCTCCCCGCCCGGCGGACGCTCATCGGGGCGACCGGGCGGCAGCCGCTCGCCGGCAGCCCGCCGGCCGTCGCGGCGCGGCTGGCCGAGTACGTCGCCGCGGGAGCCGCCGACGGCTTCGTCCTCGTTCCCCATCCCGCCATCGGCGGCCTCGACGAGTTCATCGACCGTGTCGTACCGCTCCTCCAGGAACGCGGGGTGTTCCGTTGCGCGTACACCGGTTCCACCCTGCGGTCGCACCTCGGACTCGCCGAGCCGGTATGGAAAGGTTGACCACATGAGCACGGACGCACAGCAGCAGGCAGCACGGGGCTGGAACCACTGGCACGAGGAGCGGACCGCCACGGTCGCGGCACCCTACGGGCCGCTCTCCCTGAACGGCACCCACTGGCTCTCCGACCACCCGGACGGACGCATTCCGGATGTCCCGGGGCAGTGGCAGGAGGAAGACGGCGAGCTGGTGCTCACCGCCGTTCCCGAGGACGGGCTGACCGTCGACGGGAAGCTCTTCAGCGGCCGGGTCCGGCTCGGCGCCGACCGCGGCCCGATCGACGGGTCCCGGGTCGCGCACGGCGGGCGGCGGCTGGTCGTGCTGAGCCGTGAAGGCCTGTGGGCGGTACGGGACTTCGACCCGGACTCCGCGGCGCGCCGCGCCTTCCGCGCCATCGAGGCGACACCGTACGACGAGCGCTGGGTGCGGCCCGGCACCTTCCGCCCGTACGGCATCTCCCGTACGGTCCGGGTCGAGAACGCCGACGGTGTCGAGCGCGGACTCGGGCTCGGCGGGGAGATCGCCTTCGAGCTGGACGGCGCCGAGCGCACGCTCCAGGTCGCGGTGGAGGGCGACGGCTCGCTCTGGGCGGTCTTCGCCGACGCCACCAGCGGGGACACCAGCTACCGCTTCCGCTTCCTGCGGCCCGCGGCCCCGGCCGCCGACGGCACGGTCACGGTCGACCTCAACCGCGTCCTGCTGCCGCCCTGCGCCTTCGCCGACCACTTCATCTGCCCCTTCCCGCCGCCCGGCAACACCCTCCCGGTCGCCGTCGAGGCGGGGGAGCGCAACCGTATCGACGGCTGAGCCACCGCTCCTTCCCGTCCGCGTCCGGCCCCGGCAGACCGTCACCTGCCGGGGCCGGACGCATGTGCGCGGTGCGGAGCTCAGGCCAAGGGGCGGTCTTGCGCGGGAAGTTGACGCCTTGAATACTCCCGAGCAGCGCTTGTCAGGGGCACGGCACATCCGGAACGCGGACAGGTGACCGTGCGCATGACTGCGCCTCACGGACCCGACCACCCCACAGGCGGGTCCCCGACTTCCCTCGGGAGGAATGACAAGTGAGGATCAAGCGCACCACCCCCCTCAGCACTGCCGCGAGACGCAGCAGGGCCGTCGCCATCGCCGCAGGTCTCGTGGCGGTCGCCGCACTCGCCGTACCCACCGCCCAGGCCAGCTCCACCGGAACGTACAGCGCCACCCAGCTCTCCGCCGCCAGTGACGCCGTGCTCGGCGCCGACGTGGCCGGGACCGCCTGGAACATCGACCCCGTGACCAAGAAGCTCGTGGTCACGGCCGACAGCACGGTCTCCGCGGCGGAGATCCAGCAGATCAAGGACTCGGCGGGCGTCAACTCGGGTGCCCTGCGCATCGAGCGCACGGCCGGAAAGTTCAGCAAGCTGCTCTCCGGCGGTGACGCCATCTACGCACCCGGCTGGCGCTGCTCCCTCGGGTTCAACGTCCGCAGCGGCAGCACGTACTACTTCCTGACCGCCGGTCACTGCACCGACGGCAACCCCCCCTGGTACACCAACTCCTCGAACACCACCTACATCGGCCCGACGGTCGGGTCCAGCTTCCCGACCAACGACTACGGCCTGGTGCGCTACGACAACGCCGCGGTCAGCCACGAGGGCACCGTGGGCAGCGTCGACATCACCAGCGCGGCCAACGCCACGGTCGGGATGTCCGTCACCCGCCGCGGGTCCACCACCGGTATCCACAGCGGCACCGTCTCCGCGCTCAACGCCACGGTCAACTACGGCGGCGGCGACATCGTCTACGGCATGATCAAGACCAATGTGTGCGCGGAACCGGGCGACTCCGGCGGTCCGCTCTACTCCGGCTCCAGGGCGATCGGCCTGACCTCGGGCGGCAGCGGCAACTGCAGCTCCGGCGGCACGACGTTCTTCCAGCCGGTCACCGAGGCGCTCAGCGCGTACGGCGTCAGCGTGTACTGACCGACAGGTGCCAGGCCGGCCCCCGGGACCGATACCTCGGTCCCGGGGGCCGGCGTCGTCGTGCGGGGCGAACGGTCATTCAGGTGCCGGGCTCTCTCCGGCTGTCCCCGGGCGCAACTCCTGTCGCGACTCCGGTACTTGCGGGGTCTGGACGTCGGCGTTCACCTGACCGCCCAGGGTCATCACATTCAGGGTCGCCGAGTTCTCGTTGGCGATCGCGCGCTCGACCCGGGCGACCAGCATGGTGAACGCCTCACCCTTCGGAAGTCCGGAGTACGGCCCCACCTTGGTCTGGAAGTAGATCCGCTCGTGTCCGAGGAGCTGCTCGGTGGACCGGTAGTTCTTCCACTGCTCGCGATAGCGGTACACGCTCTCCAGCGAGACGGAGCCGACCACGATCAGGCTCAGGACCGTGGCGATGAGCTTCGAGGCCGGCAGATCGATATTGACTAAAACGGGTACCAGGGCGCCTCCGACGACGGACAGTGTCCGCATCCGCAGATGCATGGCCTTGGTCTTGACCGCCTTCCGGTCGTACCACGTCTGATACTGCGACAGCCGGCCGTCCAGGTAGTCCTGGACCGTGTTCACGGGGCTGGCCGGGGAAGGGTGCGAATCGGTCGACTCATGGGCATGCGTGCTCGGCATGCAGGGGAGTACATCGGTGAAGCCCCGCCCCGGTCAACCTCGTTGGGGGCCATACTCTTTACTTCTCGGGTGCGGGAGCTCACACAGGACGGGGGGCGTGTGTACGCGACGCGGCAGCGGGCAGCGGACCATCGGCCGTACTTCTTCCTGAGCTATGCCCGCACTCCGGCATACGGCGGTGGCGGCGCGGACCCCGACATGTGGGTCGAGCGGCTGTTCCGGGATCTGTGCGGCCATGTGATGGCGATGACCGACCTCCCGGCGGGCGCTCCCGCAGGGGTCATCGACCGGGAGGTACGGTCCGGCGAGGGCTGGTCGGAGCGGCTGGGCGAGGCGCTCGCCACCTGCCGCGTGTTCGTCCCGCTGTTCTCCCCGCGCTACTTCGCCAGCGAGACGTGCGGCAGGGAGTGGTACGCGTTCGCCCAGCGGGCCATCCATCACCGCGCCCGTTCCGGACAGCAGGGCGAGGCGATCGTCCCGGCGCTCTGGGTGCCGGTCCCGCCCAGTCAACTGCCCGGACCGGCCGAGCGGTTGCAGTTCAACCACCGTGACTTCGGGGACCGCTACGTCAGCGACGGGCTCTACGGGCTGATCAAGCTGAGGCTCTTCGCCGAGGAGTACGAGCGCGCGGTGTACGAGCTCGCCAAACGCATCGTCAGCGTCGCCGACACGGCCGGGATCGGTGCCGGCCGCGCTGTCGACTACCGGCTGGCGCCCAGCGCCTTCGGCACGCCGGGCAGCAGAACGGGCGGCCCCCGCCCGATGCGGGTCACCATCGCGGCCCCCACCCGCCACGACCTGCCTCAGGGACGGGACGCCGGCTACTACGGCGATACGCCGCAGGACTGGAACCCCTACCACCCGGCGGCGGCACGCCCCCTGGCCTACATCGCCGAGGACCTGGTGCGCTCACTCAACTACCAGGCCACGGTCGTCTCCTTCGACGAGGGGTCCGGCGATCCCGGCTTCAGGCAGCCCCCGTCCACACCGGAGATCCTGCTCATCGACCGCTGGGCGCTCCAGGACGAGGACCGGCGCCGCCGGCTCGCCGCCTTCGACGCGGAGAACCGCCCCTGGGTGACCGTGGTCGTCCCGTCGAACCGCGACGACCCCCAGAGCAGGGCCGCGGATGCGGAGCTGACCGCGGAACTCGAACGGACCATGCCCACCAAGATGCGCCAGGGGCGGGCCTACTCCCGCGTCGCGGCCAAGGGCGTACCGACCATGGAGGCCTTCGGCCAGATCCTGCCGCAGGTGGTCGAGGTGGCCGCCCAGCAGTACCTGAGACACGCGGCCGTCTATCCGCCGGCCCCGGGCAGCGCAGGCGCCGCGGAACGGACGCGGCTGACGGGACCGATGGCGCAGACCCAGTACATCCCCGAGACACATGACGTTGCGACGCACGCGGAGGACACGGATGACGGCCAGTCGTGAAGGGCGCATCGTCACCTTCTACTCGTACAAGGGCGGCACCGGGCGCACCATGGCCCTGGCCAACACCGCCTGGATCCTCGCCGCCAACGGCCAACGCGTGCTCGCTGTCGACTGGGACCTGGAGGCACCCGGACTCCACCGGTTCTTCCACCCCTTCCTCGATCCGTCGACCCTCAGCGCCACCACCGGCATCGTCGACCTGATCACCGAGTACGCCTGGGCCGCGACCAGCCCGGTGCAGCGGGCCGAGGACTGGCACCGGGACTACGCGCGGATCCAGCCGCACGCGGTCTCGCTCACCCCCGAGGCGCTCGGCTGGGAGTTCCCCCGGGGAGGCACGCTCGACTTCGTCTCCGCCGGGCGGCAGAACCGCGAGTACTCCGCGACCGTCTCCACCTTCGACTGGGACAACTTCTACGACCGCCTCGGCGGCGGCCACTTCTTCGACGCCCTGCGCGAGGACATGAAGGCCAACTACGACTACGTCCTCATCGACAGCCGCACCGGCCTCAGCGACATCGCCGACATCTGCACCGTCCAGCTGCCGGACATGCTCATCGACTGCTTCACCCTCAGCGACCAGTCCATCGACGGCGCCGCCTCGGTCGCCCGGCAGATCTCCGAGCGGTACACCGGCCGCCCGATCTCCATCTTCCCCGTTCCGATGCGGATCGACGAGGGCGAGAAGGAGAAGGTGGACGCCGGCCGGGCACTGGCCCGGCTGAAGTTCGACCGGCTTCCGCTCGATCTCGACGGTGACGAACTCGCCGCCTACTGGGGCGCGGTGGAGATTCCCTACCGCCCCTACTACGCGTACGAGGAGACGCTGGCCACCTTCGGGGACGAGGCGGGGCTCACCAACTCACTGCTCTCCGCCTTCGAACGGCTCACCTCCGTCATCACCGGGCGGCGGATCACCTCGATGCCCCCGGTCGACGACGAGGTGCGGATGCGCATCCGTCACGCGTTCACCCGGCGCAGGCCGGCTCTGCCCGTCGACCTCCACCTCAGCTATGTGGCGGAGGACCGGATGTGGGCCGACTGGACCGAGTCCGTGCTCACCCGGGCGGGCTTCCGTGTCGTGAAGCATGATGCGTCCGCCGGACAGGAGACGCCGGCACCGGAGACCACCGCCGGGAACGGAGCCCGGACCGTGGTGCTGCTCTCCGCCGCCTACCTCAGGTCGCAGGACGCGGTGGGTCCCGCCGAGGCCCCGGGCAACGGGCGGCACCGGCCGCTGCTGCTCAGGACGGGTGATGTGCGGCTGCCCCCGGCCTGCCCCGACCGCAACACCGTTGATCTCTTCCGGCTCGACGAGGCGCACGCCACCACCGCCCTGATGCGTGCGCTCGACCGGCCCGTACAGCTCACCGACGCGGACGCGTCCGGGCCGCGATTCCCCAGCACCGTCCCGCGGATCTGGAACGCGCCGCCGCGCAACCCCGGCTTCACCGGCCGCTCCCAGCTGCTCGAGCGGATGCGCGACCAACTCGGCGGCGGCATGACCGTGGTGCTGCCGCAGCCGCAGGCCCTGTACGGACTCGGCGGTGTCGGCAAGACCCAGATCGCCCTGGAGTACGCGCACCGGTTCATGGCCGACTACGACCTGGTCTGGTGGATCACCTCCGAGCGGTCCGACGACGTGGTCGCCGGACTCGCCGAGCTCGCCGTCCGGCTCGGCGTCCAGGGCGGCGACGACATGGCCGCGGCCTCCCAGGAGGCCGTGGACCTGCTGCGGCGCGGTGTGCCGTCGGGCCGGTGGCTGCTGGTCTTCGACAACGCCGACGACCCCGAGGAGCTCCGGCGCTACGTTCCGCAGGGCGGCTCCGGACACATCCTGGTCACCTCCCGCAACCAGGCGTGGTCCCAGCACGGTGACGCGCTGCCCGTCGATGTCTTCCGGCGCGAGGAGTCCGTCGAGCATCTCCGGCGCCGGGCGCCGGGGCTGAGCGATGACGAGGCCGCCCGGGTGGCCGCCGCGTTGGGCGACCTGCCGCTGGCCGTCGAACAGGCGGCGGCCTGGATCGCGGAGACCGCCACCCCGATCGGCGTCTATCTGGAACAACTGGCCCGGCAGGCCCCCGAGACGCTGGCCCTCAGCCAGCCGGCCGGCTACCCCGAGCCGGTCGCCGCGACCTGGAACATCTCCATCCGGCGTCTCAAGGAGCGCTCGCCCGCCGCGGTGCGGCTGCTCCAGCTCTGCGCCTTCCTCGACCCGGGGCCGATCTCGGCGAATCTCCTGTACAGCAAGGAGATGATCGACGCGCTGAAGACGTACGACGTCTCGCTCCAGGAGAAGCTGGTGCTGGGCCGGGTCATCCGGGAGATCGGCCGGTTCGCCCTGGCCAAGGTCGATCAGGTCTCCAACTCGATCCAGATGCACCGGCTCGTCCAGTCCGTCATCCGGGCCCAGCTCAACGAGGAGGAGCAGCAGGAGGCCCGGCACGTCGTCCACCGCATTCTGGCGGGCGCCAGGCCCTATGACGACGAGCCGGTCGACAGCCCGGCCAACTGGGCGCAGTTCAGCACGATCTGGCCGCACCTCGATCCGTCCGGCGCGCGGACGTGCAAGGAGCCCGAGACCCGCAGGCTGCTGATCGACCGGGTGCGCTACCTGTGGAAGCGCGGTGATCTGCGGGCGGCCACCACGCTCTGCGAGGAACTGCGCGAACTCTGGCGCGAGACGCTGGGGGAGCGGGACATCCAGTACCTCTACCTCCGCTTCCACCTCGCCGGCATCCACCGCTCGCAGGGCCGTTACGCGGAGGCCAGGGAACTCGACGAGATCACCCTGGCACGGCAGACGGAGGTGCTCGGTCCGGAGCATCCGCACACGTACATGAGCACCAGCAGTCTGGCGACGGACCTCGGCGCGCTGGGCGAGCACATCAAGGCGACCGAGCTGGCCACCGCGGCCACCGAGGGGTTCGGCCAGATCTTCTCGGACTGGCATCCCCAGAGCCTGGCGGCGGCCGACAACCTGGCGTTCACGCTCCGGGTCGCCGGTCAGTACGAGCGGGCCCGCGAGATCGACCAGGACGTCTACGACCGGCGCGCCGAGATGTTCGGCGCCGAGCATCCGCACAGCCTCTCCTCGGCCATGAACCTGGCCCGCGACCTGCGTGACGTCGGACGGTACGAGGACTCGGTCACCCTTCTCAGCCGTACGTACGACAGCTACAAGGCAACGCTCGGCCGGGCCTTCCCCGGCACGCTCGGCGTGGCGACGAGCCTGGCCGTGTCGCTGCGGCGCGCGGGCAGGCTGGAGGACGCGCGCCGGCTCACGGCGGCGACCCGGGCCCGGTACCGGGCCAAGGACGACGCGGCCAACCCCGAATCGCTGGCCTGCGACCTCAGCCTGGCGGCCGATCTGTTCGCGGCCGGCGAGGCGGCGGAGGCCAGGGACGCGGCCCAGTGGGTCGTCGAGCAGTACATGGAGATGCCGGGCGAGAAGCACCCGTACACCCTGGCCGCCCTGAACAACCTGGGCGTCTACCTCGGGGGCAACGGTGCGGTCCAGGAGGCGGAGCAGCTGCTGACCCGGGTGGTCGCCTCGATGGAGGAGGTGTACGGGCAGGAGCACCCCCACACGCTGTTCACCACGATGAACCTGGCCAACGCCATGGCCGGACGGGGCGAACCGGACCTGGTGCTGGAGACCGAGCGACGGGTGGCCGCCCGGCTCCGGGAAGCACTGGGGGACCGTCACCCGGAGACGCTGGCGATGACGGCGAACATGGCCGTCACCCTCGGTGCGATGGGGCGCGGGGAGGAGGCACTCCGGGTCAGGACGGAGACGGCCGACGAGCTGGGGCGCCGGCTCGGCGACGACCATCCGCTGACCCGGACCGCCCGGGGCGAGGACCGGTTCCGGCGCGAACTGGAACCGCTGGCCGTATGAGCGACGGGAGTGTCGGACGAGTGGTCCCCGACGGTGCCGGGGACCACTCGGACCGTGCCGGTCAGGCGGCCTGAGCCGGTCTGCCGGAGTTCGCCTTCGCCGGTGCGACGCCGAAGATGTCGACCGCGTGGTAGTACGTCCAGGCCGTCGCGTTGCACGAGGTCTGCTTCGCGCCGGAGTAGGCGGCGCACACGCGCTTGAGATCCGCGTAGAGCGCGGAGTCGATGCGGGCCTTGTTGGCGGAGAACGTGCCGGCGGCCTTGTAGTTCCGGTAGCCGAAGTCGTGGCGGGCGCAGGCTGTCTGGAAGGGGAAGCCGAAGGGGTTGTCGGGCGAGGTGCTGCAGTAGTCCGTCGACCAGTCGAAGCCGTAGGACGCCCATGCGCCCTGGTTGTTGCGGGCGGCGTTCCAGGCGTTGTAGCTGGAGGCGCTGGTCTGGGTCCAGGAGCTGAGGACCTGGGGCTTGTCCGCGGGGGCGGCCGAGGCGGATGCGGTGGGGAGCAGGGCGAGCGGGAGCGACAGGGCTACGGTGCCGAGTAACGCGGCGGCATGGCGGCGCATGAGCAACCTCCGTGGGGTGAGGGAGAGTTGTGCTGTCCCGCTCATCTCGTGGGATGTGCGGGGCCACCCCAGAATGCCGCCATGCGCCTGCCGTGCCTAGCTGTTGGGTCAACTGGACACCGAAGGTGGACAACTGTTGGAGCGCTGTTCTCCGCTACGCCTGTGTCGAGCCCCCGCCCGCCGCCCCCGCGAGCGGGACATCCGCCGCCTCCGGCTTCCTCCGCATCGCCATCAGCAGGGTGATGACCGTGCCCACCACCGCCCACGCGGACAGCACCAGCAGCGGTCCGGTCACCGCGTTGCCCTTGAAGTACGCGATCGAGCGCGCCACCCAGGTGCCGGCCCCCGGCGGCAGTGCGGGGCCGATCGCCCGCCAGAAGTCCGGCAGCATCGGGAGCGGGAAGGCGCCGCCCGCGCTCGGGTTGCCCGCGATCACCACGATCAGTACGGCCAGGCCGATGCCGACGATGCCGGTGAGTGCCTGCAGGGCGAGCGTGATCATGCCGACCGCGAAGACGGTCAGCGCGCCCAGGCCCGACAGTCCCCAGAAGGATCCGGGCAGGGCTCCGAGGATCGGGCCGATGATGATCGCGCCGCCGATTCCCCCCGCGATCGAGTACAGCGCCATGACCCCGGTCCTGATCAGCGCGCGCTGACGGTTGGCGGGGCGGGAGCCGGCGCTGATCGCCAGGATCGAGGCGCAGAGGTAGCCGCCGACGCACCAGCCCACGACCAGGTAGAAGGAAGAGAGCCCGTCGAAGTCCTCGCTCGATGCCGGGGCCACGTCCACGGTGCGCACGGTGCGCTGCTGGGTGAGCTCGACCTTCGTCATGATCTTCGCCAGGGAGTCGGCCAGGACGGTGCCCCCGCCGGAGGCGACCAGCACGGTGTCGGTGGTGCCCCGGGGGTCGACGATCAGTGCGCCGTCGATGTCGCGGTTCAGGATCTGCTCGCGGGCGGTGGCCGCGTCGGTGACCGCGCGGGGGTCCAGGGGGCCGCCGGGGAGGTTCTTCAGATCGGTGACGAGCTGGGTGGACACCTGCTGGGGGGCCACGACACCGAAGGGGACATCGGTCGGCTTCGGCTTGTGGAGCGCTCCGACGTAGGAGGCGATGAACAGCAGCTGCAGCGCCAGCACGCCGATGACGAGCAGTGCGGCCCGGGGAGTGACGGCGTTCTTCACCTCGTCAGCGAAAGTCATGTCCTCACGGTCCGGGGTGCCCGCCGTTCACGCAGTCGGGGCCGGGCCGAATGGCTGAGGAGGTGGCCCGCGCTCCGGGTATCGCACGAATGTTCGAAACTTGGTCTATGGTGGAGAACGAGGGGGTGGTGAGTACGGATCGGTTCAGGAGGTGCGGGTGCCCGGGTTCACGCATCTGCATACCGTTTCCGGGTTCTCCCTGCGGTACGGGGCCTCGCACCCGGAGCGGCTGGCGGAGCGCGCCGCCGAGCGCGGGATGGACGCTCTCGCGCTGACCGACCGCGACACCCTGGCGGGTACGGTCCGGTTCGCCAAGGCCTGCGAGAGGGCAGGGGTGCGGCCGCTCTTCGGAGTGGAGCTCGCGGTGGCCCCCGCCGGGCGCGCGGAGGGTGACGGACGTACGCACCGGCTGCGGACCCCGGTACGCGGCGGCGCCTTTGTCGATGAATCCGCACCCCGGGTCACCTTCCTCGCCCGCGACGGCGCCCAGGGCTGGGCCGAGCTGTGCCGCCTGGTCACCGCCGCCCATGCCGTGGTGCCCGACGGCGGGCGGCCCCTGCTCGACCGCTCCGTACTGCCCGCCGAAGGGCTCACCGTGCTGCTCGGCCCCGCCTCCGAGGTGGGCGGGGCGCTGGCCGCCGGCCGCCCCGACCGGGCCGCCGCCCTGCTCGCCCCCTGGCGGGAGGTGTACGGCGACGGCCTGCGGCTCGAGGCCGTCCACCACGGCCGGGACGGCACCGGACCCGGTTCGCTGCGGCTCGCCGCCCGTACCGTCGGCTTCGCCGCCGAACAGGGGATACGGGCCGTGCTGACCAACGCCGTCCGGTACGCCGACGCGGGACAGGGGCCGGTCGCCGATGTGCTCGACTCCGCCCGCAGGCTCGTCCCCGTCGACCCGCGCCGCGCCCCGCTCGACAGCGGTGAGCGCTGGCTCAAGGACGCCCGTGCGATGGCGGAGACCGCCGAGCGGATCACCGCCGCCGCTGGACTCGGCCCCGGAGCCGGGGCGCGGCTGCTCGCCGAGACCCGGCACACCGCCGACGCCTGCGTGGTCGACCCCCAGGGCGACATCGGCCTCGGCTCCGTGCACTTCCCCGAACCGCACCTCGTCGGCGCGGACCGCCGGACCGCCCAGCGGGTGCTGGCCTCCCGGGCCGCCGCGGGCATGGTGCTGCGCGGCTACGACGGCAGACGCGCGTACTGGGACCGGATGCACCGTGAACTGGACATCATCGCCCACCACGGCTTCGCCTCGTACTTCCTGACGGTCGCCCAAGTAGTGGACGACGTACGGGAGATGAAGGTCCGGGTGGCCGCGCGGGGCTCCGGCGCCGGTTCCCTGGTCAACCACCTCCTCGGCATCGCGCACGCCGACCCGGTCGAGCACGGGCTGCTGATGGAACGCTTCCTGTCCAAGCGCCGCTTCGTGCTGCCCGACATCGACATCGACGTCGAGTCGGCCCGCCGTCTCGACGTCTACCGCGCGATCATCGGCCGCTTCGGCACCGAACGGGTCGCCACCGTCGCCATGCCCGAGACCTACCGGGTGCGCCACGCCATCCGCGACGTCGGCGCCGCGCTCTCCATGAACCCGGCCGAGACCGACCGGCTCGCCAAGGCCTTCCCGCACATCCGGGCCCGCGACGCCCTCGCGGCCATGGAGGAACTGCCCGAACTGCGCGAGGTCGCGCGGGAGAAGGAGAAGTACGGCCGGCTCTGGGAGCTGGTCGAGGCGCTGGACGCACTGCCGCGCGGCATCGCCATGCATCCGTGCGGGGTCCTTCTCTCGGACGCCTCACTGCTGCGCCGCACCCCCGTCATGCCCACCAGCGGCGAGGGCTTCCCGATGGCACAGTTCGACAAGGAGGACGTGGAGGACCTCGGGCTGCTCAAGCTCGACGTGCTCGGTGTGCGGATGCAGTCGGCGATGGCGCACGCGGTCGCGGAGGTCGAGCGGGCCTCGGGCCAGGAGGTCGACCTGGACGCCGTGGAGCCGGGCGACCCGGAGACGTACCGGCTGATCAGGAGTGCCGAGACGCTGGGCTGTTTCCAGATCGAGTCGCCCGGCCAGCGCGATCTGGTCGGCAGGCTCCAGCCGGCCACTTTCCACGACCTGGTGGTCGACATCTCGCTGTTCCGGCCCGGCCCGGTCGCCGCCGACATGGTGCGCCCGTTCATCGAGGCCCGGCACGGCCGGGCGCCGGTCCGCTATCCGCATCCCGATCTGGAGGGGCCGCTGCGCGAGACGTACGGAGTGGTGGTCTTCCACGAGCAGATCATCGAGATGGTCGACATCATGACCGGCTGCGGCCGGGACGAGGCCGACCGGGTCCGGCGCGGGCTCTCCGACCCCGAGTCGCAGGGCCGGATCAGGCTCTGGTTCGCCCAGCACGCGGCGGCCCGGAAGTACGACGTGGAAGTGATCGCCCGCGCCTGGGAGATCATCGAGGCGTTCGGCAGCTACGGCTTCTGCAAGGCGCACGCGGTGGCCTTCGCCGTACCGACGTACCAGTCGGCCTGGCTGAAGGTGCACCACCCGGCGGCCTTCTACGCCGGGCTGCTCACCCATGACCCGGGGATGTACCCGAAACGGCTGCTGCTCGCGGACGCGCGGCGGCGCGGGGTGCCGGTGCTGCCGCTGGACGTGAACCGGTCGGCGGCCGCCCATCGAATCGAACTGGTGTCTGGTGCGGAGGGGGAGGGCGGGACCTGGGGACTGCGGCTGGCGCTTTCGGACGTCCACGGGATCAGCGAGGCCGAGGTCGCCCGGATCGAGGCCGGACAGCCCTACACCTCGCTGCTGGACTTCTGGCAGCGGGCCAGGCCGGGCAAACCGGCCGCCGAACGGCTGGCCCAGGTCGGCGCGTTGGACGCGTTCGGCGCCAACCGCCGCGATCTGCTGCTGCATCTGTCCGAACTCCACCGCGCCCAGCGGGGCGCGGGCTCCGGCGCGCAGCTCCCGCTCGGCGGCGGGCACCGCACCGGCTCCATCGGCCTGCCCGACCTCAACGAGGCGGAACGGCTCAGCGCCGAGCTGGGCGTGCTGAGCATGGACGTCTCACGCCATCTGATGAGCGATCACCACGCCTTCCTGAAGGAGCTCGGCGCGGTCTCGGCCAAGCGGCTGCGCGAGGCGCGGCACGGGGACACCGTGCTGGTCGCGGGCGCCAAGGCGGCCACCCAGACCCCGCCGGTCCGCTCCGGCCGCAGGGTCGTCTTCACCACCCTGGACGACGGTACGGGCCTGGTGGACCTGGCCTTCTTCGACGACAGTCACGCCGCCTGCGCGTACACCGTCTTCCACTCCTGGCTGCTGCTGGTGCGCGGGGTGGTGCAGCGGCGCGGGCCGCGGAGCCTGAGCGTGGTCGGTGCGGCCGCCTGGAACCTGGCGGAGCTGGCCGAACTGCGGCGCACCGGCGGACTCGACGCGGTCGCGGCCCGGCTGGCGCAGGCGCCTGTTTTGGAGGAGGACGCCGCGCCGCACGAGCCCCCGGCGGATGACGGCCGCCGGATCCGGATGCCCACCGGGTACGAGATGAACCCCTGGTCCGACCTCCAGCCACCCGGCGAAGGCGTACCCACCGGAAGGAAACTGTGGCACCAGAGCCCGGGGAGCGCGGGATGAACGAGCAGCCCGGAATTCTCTGCCTGCGGTTCCGCCGGGTCGGCGGCGGCCTCCCGGACGGCGCCGGCTACGCGGGGCTGCTCGCCCTGCTCGGTTCGTTCACCCCCCTCGTCGAGGCGGCCCCGCCCGACGGGGCGCTCGCCGATGTACGGGGCGCGCTGCGCTACTTCGGGCGGGACGTGAAGGGGCTGACCTCGGTGATCCGGGTCCGCGCACTGGCCCTGCACGGGGCGGACTGCGCGATCGGGGCCGCGCAGAACCCGATGCTGGCCCGGATGGCGCTGCGGCAGGCCGCGCCCGGGACGACCTTCGTGGTGCCGGCCGGCGGGGCCGCCGCCTTCCTCGCGGACCGGCCGGCCGCCGCACTGGACGGCGTCGGGGCGGCGACGGCCCGCACCCTGTGCGGATACGGGCTCGACTCCGTCGGCCGGATCGCGGCCGCCCCGCTCTCCACCCTGCAACGGATCACCGGGGTGCGGACCGGGCGCGAACTGTGGGAGCGGGCGCACGGCATCGACCGCACGGCGGTCGTGCCGAACGCCGCCGCCCGGTCGGTCGCCGCCGAACGGACCTTCCCGCGCGACGAGCTGGACCGCGAGCGGCAGCGGCGTGCGCTCATGTCGCTCACCGAGGAACTGGGGGCGAGGATGCGCGGCGAGGGGCAGGTGTGCCGCTCGCTCGCGGTCTCCGTGCGCTACGCCGACCGGACCGGTTACTCGACGCTGACCCGCAGCCGTACGCTCCGCGAGCCCACCGCCCACTCCGCGGAGCTCACCGCGCTCGCGTACCGGATCCATGACTCGTTCGCCCTGCAACGGGCCCGGGTGCGGGGGATCGCGCTGCGTGCCGAGGGGCTCGGCGACGCCGGGCGGGCCGCCCGCCAGCTGACCTTCGATCCGGTGGACGAACGGGTGCGGCGGATCGAGGCGGTCGCGGACCGGCTGAGGGAGAAGTACGGGCCGCAGGCCGTGATGCCGGGGCGGCTCGCGGCCTGACCTGCCCGTCGGGGGCTGTCCTGAAGTCGCGAGTGCTGCCGCGTCAGTTTTTACCGACGCGTAACTTCCCAGGTAACCTTACTCGTGCGTAATTTGGCATGAGCACATAGAACGTTGTCGGAACTTGTGGTCCGGGCCGCAGGGTGCACAGACATCGCAACTCCCTTGAGCCGCAAGGAGACCACACGATGCTGCCCTGGAACCGTGCGCCGCGCACCCCACGTGCGCGGACTGCCCTCGCCGCACTGCTCCTCGCCGTTGCCGCAGTCGCCACCCCCACGGCCACTGCCGCTGCAGCCACCCCCACCGCCGCGACAGCCACCTCACGTGGCTGGAACGACTACTCCTGCAAGCCCTCCGCCGCCCACCCGCGTCCTGTCGTCCTGGTCCACGGAACCTTCGGGAACTCGGTCGACAACTGGCTCGTCCTCGCCCCCTACCTGGTCAACCGGGGCTACTGCGTCTACTCGCTCGACTACGGGCAGCTTCCCGGGGTGCCGTTGTTCAACGGCCTCGGCCCGATCGACAAGTCGGCCGGACAGCTCGCCGCCTTCGTCGACAAGGTGCTCGCCTCCACCGGGGCCCCCAAGGCCGACCTCGTCGGCCACTCCCAGGGCGGCATGATGCCGAACTACTACCTGAAGTTCCTCGGCGGAGCGGCCAAGGTGAACGCGCTGGTCGGGATCGCACCCGACAACCACGGCACCACGCTCCTCGGCCTGACCGAGCTGCTGCCGTACTTCCCCGGCGCCGAGTACCTGCTCAACGCCGGTACGCCGGGACTCGCCGACCAGGTGGCCGGATCGCCCTTCGTCACCAAGCTCAACTCGGTCCCCGACACCGTGCCCGGCGTGCACTACACCGTCATCGCGACCAGGTACGACGAGGTCGTGACCCCGTACCGGACACAGTTCCTGGACGGGCCGGACGTGCACAACGTCCTGCTCCAGGACCTGTGCCCGGTCGACCTGTCCGAACACGTGGCGATCGGGACCATCGACAAGGTCGCCTACCACGAGGTGGCCAACGCCCTGGACCCGGCGCACGCCACCCCGACGACCTGCGCCTCGGCCATCGGCTAGGAGGACAGCTCCCGGACAGTGACCGTCCGCCGTCCGCCGTCCGCCGTCCGCCGTCCGCCGTCCGCCGCCCGCCGTCCGCCGCCCGGCATCCGTGCCGGGCGGCGGACGGATGCCGGTCCCGTTGTCAGTGGCGGCTGGCACGATCGGTTCATGACGACGACCGACTGGGACTCCGCCGCCGGCTCCTTCGACGAGGAGCCGGACCACGGCCTGCTCGACCCGGTGGTCCGCCGCGCCTGGGCGCAGCGGATGGAGAGCTGGCTGCCCCGGGGGCGTAGCGAGGTCCTCGACCTGGGCTGCGGCACGGGAAGCCTGGCGCTGCTCGTGGCGCAGCAGGGGCACCACGTCACCGCGGTCGACAGCTCGCCGCAGATGCTGGAGCAGGCACGCGCCAAGCTGGCCGGCACGGGGACCGAGGTGCTGACAGGGGACGCCGCCGCGCCGCCCGTCGGCGAGCAGCGCTTCGACGTGATCCTGGCCCGGCACGTGGTGTGGCTGCTGCCCGACCCGGCAGCGGTCCTGCGCCACTGGGCCGGCCTGCTGCGGCCCGGCGGAAGACTGGTGCTGGTCGAGGGCGTGTGGAACGGGGTGGGTCTGTCCGCCGGCCGGCTCACCGCGCTGCTGGCCCCGTTCACCGAGCGCATCCACCATGAGCGGCTCTCCGGCGACCGTGACCTCTGGGGCAAGGAGGTCGACGACGAGCGCTATGTTCTGGTCGCGCACGCCGCACCGCCGCGCCGTCACACCGAGGTCGTCGATGTGCACCTGATCCTGCGCCGCGGCCCCGATGTCCTGCTCGCCCGCCGGGCCGGCACCGGGTACGCGGACGGTCTGCTGCACGCCCCGTCCGGCCATGTGGAGGACGGCGAGGACGTCCGCGAGGCGGTGATCCGCGAAACCGCCGAGGAGATCGGCGTCGAACTCGCCCCCGGGGAACTGCGCATGGCCCTCGTCATGCAGCACCGGGGCCCGGGCGGCAGTCCCAGGACCGGCTGGTTCTTCGAGGCCGCGTACGATCCGGCCCGGCCGCCGTACAACCGCGAGCCGGACAAGTGCTCCGAGCTGGAGTGGTACCCGCTGGACGGGCTCCCGCACGACATGGTCGCGTACTGCCGCGCCGGACTGGACGGCTACCGGGCGGGGGAGCGCTTCCTGATCCACTGGCACGAGGACGGCGACACCGTCGCGTTCGAACCCGACGGGACGCGCCGGGCCGTCCCGCTGCCGGTCGGCGGGTTCCATGCCGGTGGGGCGCGCCCCGTCGAGTGGTGAGGCCCGGCCGTGCGGACATCAGCCCAGCAGCCCGGCGAACCCCTCCTCCGTACGCGCGAGCCGCTCCAGCTCGTCCAGGGCCGCCATGGCGGCCCTCGCCGCCTCCGGATCCCGTCCGGCCAGGCCGCTCTCCTCGAACTCGTCCTCGTCCAGGCGCAGTACGCCGGAGCGGTCCGCCGACACCCACAGGTCCAGATCCAGGTCCTCGACGAGCAGCTCGCCGTCCCGCAGCACGGCCGGGCGGGTCACATCGCAGTACCAGCCCTTGAGTTCACCCGCACCCGTGCGGACCTCCTTCACCGCGAACCAGGCATCGCGCCAGTAGTGCTCGGTGAACACGTCGCCCGGCTCGAACCGGACGAAGCCGAAGTCACGGACCCCGGGGGCGGCCCAGGGGGCCCGGACCGTCACCCGGGTGCCGTTGTCGGCCACCAGGGCGGCGGGATACCGGATCTTGGTCCTGCCGGCCTTGACCAGGACGACGGTCAGTCCGGCATCAGCCGGTCCTGCGGACATGGCGCACCTCCGTGGCACAGAGTTCGTAGCCGAACCAGCGGTTGATCGCCAGCATCGGACCGTTGTCGGCGTCATTGCCGGTGTACGCGTCGGTGTACCCGGCGGCGCGCGCCCGGTGCAGCGAGTCGTTCTTCGCGAGCTTCGCCAGCCCGCGGTTGCGATGGGCCCGCCGGGTGCCGGTCATCCCCGACCAGTAGCGGCTCACACCGTCGGTCTCCGCAGCGCTGAACGCCGCCACCTCGCCGTCGGCGACGACGACCGAGGTGAGGTGGTGGTCGAGGCAGGGGTTGCGCCAGGTCCCGGAGAGCCAGTCCTCGTAGTCCGCCAGTTGGGCCGGTGTGTCGCTGGGCTCGTCCTCGGTGGTCTCGGCGTCCGCCTCGAAGAGCGGGCGCGGGTCGTCGGCGAAGTCGGCGCCGGTGCGCAGCTCGACAGCGGCAGGGAGCTCCTGACGGAGCGGCAGCGTGCAGTGCGCCAGATCGAGATGGAAGAAGTGGGCCGGCCGGCTCGGCGCATAGCCGTGCTTCCCGGCGAACGCCAGGTCGCCGGGGGTGTCCAGCACCCAGGCGTAGACCGAGGTCGCCCCGGCCAGCGCCAGATACTCCTCCGCCGTGCGCAGCAGCAGCGTGCCCGCGCCCCGGCCGGTCCGTTCCGGATGGATGTACGGATTGCAGAACGCCTGCCCCGGCTCGGGGCTTTCATGGGCCAGGCCCATCTGGGCCGTCCCGATGACCTCGCCGTCCTCCTCCGCGACCAGCATCCGGTACCGCTTGTCCGGATGGGCCGTGGCCAGGTCGAAGACCACCCGCTCGGGGGTCGTGACCATGAACGGGAGGGCGGCGCGTCGTACCCGCACCCAGTCCTCGGCGTCGGCGGGCCGGAAGTCGCGCACGATGACAGTCATGCGCCGGACCGTACCCGCAGGGTCTGTCCGGGCGCCCCCGAATTTTCGCGGTGAGTGGGGGAGAATGCGGCCGTGACTCTGAAGATCGCTGTTGACCCGGATTCCGGCACCGCCCCGTACGAGCAACTGCGCACGCAGATCTCCGAACTGGCTCGCTCGGGGGCGCTGCCGGTCGGCTACCGGCTCCCGACCGTACGCGGCTTCGCCGAGGAACTGGGCCTCGCCGCCAACACCGTCGCCAAGGCGTACCGGGCGCTGGAGGCGGACGGGGTGATCGAGACGCGGGGGCGCAACGGCACGTTCGTCGCCGCCGCGGGCGACGCGGCCGAACGCAACGCGGCGTCCGCGGCGCGGGAGTACGCGGAGCAGGCCCGGCGGCTGGGCATGTCCCGGGCGCGGGCGCTGGAGCTGGCACAGGACGCGGTGCGGGCGGTGTACGCGGGGTGAGACCCGGGCCCGCGTAGGCGGGCGGGCCGCCCGGCGGGCCGTTTCTCCTCGATCGCCGGGCGCCCGGCGGGCCGTTCTGTCCTCAATCGCCGGACGGGCTTGAAGGCATGCCCGGACGGGCTTGAAGGCATGTCCGGACGGGCTTGAAGGCATGTCCGGACGGGCTTGAAGGCATGTCCGGACGGGGTTGAAGGAATTTCCGGGCGGGGTTGAAGAAATACCCGGACGGGCTTGAAGGCATGTACCGGACCGGCTTGAAGGGCGTGCACCAGGCAGCCCTCAGAGGTACAGCCCCGCGTCCGCCCCCGAGTCCTGCTTGGGCACCGATGCGGGGCCCGTGCCGCGGCGCAGCGCGTACAGCTCCGCCAGGGTCGTCCCCTCGCGGGTCACATCCCGGCCCAGCCCCTCCTCCGTACCCAGCCAGGCCACCGACTCCTTGCGGGTCAGCGGGCCCACCTCGATCCGGGCCAGGCAGCGGCCGGGCCTGACGACCGCCGGGTGCAGGCGCTCCAGGTCCTCGTTGGTCGTCACCCCGACCAGTACGTTGCGGCCCTGGCCCAGCAGTCCGTCCGTGAGGTTCAGCAGCCGGGACAGTGCCTGGCCGGCCGTGTGCTTGGCCTCGCCGCGGATCAGCTCGTCGCAGTCCTCCAGGAGCAGCAGCCGCCAGCGGCCCTTCGCGCTGCCGTCGTCCTCGCCGATCGCGATGTCCATCAGATAGCCGACGTCGTTGAAGAGCCGCTCGGGGTCGAGTACGCAGTCGACCTGGCACCAGTCCCGCCAGGACCGGGCCAGCGTCCGCAGGGCGGAGGTCTTGCCGGTGCCGGGCGGTCCGTGCAGCAGGAGCAGCCGGCCCGCGATGTCGTCCGGGGTGACCTTCATCAGCCGGTCCATGGCATCGGCCACCGGTGCGGTGTAGTTGGCGCGCACCTCGTCCCACGTACCGGCCGCGATCTGACGGGTCGTGCGGTACGGGCCGCGGCGCGGTGAGACGTACCAGAAGCCCATCGTCACGTTCTCGGGCTGGGGCTCCGGTTCGTCCTGGGCGCCGTCCGTGGCCTCCTTGAGCACCGCCCGGGCCAGTTCGGGGCTGGTCGCGGTGACGGTGACGTCGGCGCCCCGGTTCCACCGCGAGATGAGCAGGGTCCAGCCCTCGCCCTCGGCGAGCGTGGCGCTGCGGTCGTCGTCCCGGGCGGCGCGCAGCACCTTCGCGGTGGGCGGAAGCAGCGTGGCTCCCGTCCTGACCCGGTCGAGGGAGGAGCTGTGCGAGTACGGCTGCTCGCCCGTCGCGAAGCGGCCGAGGAACAGCGCGTCGACGACGTCGGACGGGGAGTCGCTGTCGTCGACGGTGAGCCGGATCGGCAGCGCGGACTCGGGGTTGGCGGACATGGCGCACATGATCCGGCACGGGGACCCCCCGCGCACCCAGGTTTCGACACCTTCCCGCCGCGCCATTCCCTGAGGCTCCGGGGAAAAGCTCATCCGATGGACTTGGCATGGACACTTCCGAAAAGGCCTTCGCTGCTGCTACCACGGACGTGGCAGAGATCCTGCCGGTCGGTCCCAGGGAGGTTCCATGAAATTGTCCAGACTCGTGGCGTTCTCGTCCTCGCTCCTGCTCGGCGCTGTCATCGCCCTTACCGGGGCGGCCACCGCGAACGCCGCCTCGTCCGTTCAGGCCGTCGACTATGTCGCCCTCGGTGACTCGTACTCCTCGGGTGTCGGCTCCGGCAGCTACATCGGCTCCAGTGGTGACTGCAAGCGCAGTACCCTGGCCTACCCCTCGCTCTGGGCGTCCGCCCATGCGCCCGCCTCGTTCGCCTTCACCGCCTGCTCGGGGGCGCGTACCGGCGATGTGACCGCCAATCAGCTCGGACCGCTCACCGCCTCGACCGACCTCGTCTCGATCTCCATCGGCGGCAATGACGCGGGATTCGCCGATGTCATGACGACCTGTGTCCTCCAGTCGGAGGCCACCTGCCTCAACCGGATCGCCACCGCCCGGAGCTATGTGGACACCACACTGCCCGGCAACCTGAACTCGGTGTACTCGGCGATCAGGGCCAAGGCGCCGTCCGCCCATGTCGTCGTGCTCGGCTACCCGCGCTTCTACAAGATCGGCGGCAGCTGTGTCGTCGGCCTGAGCGACAAGGTGCGCACCGCCATCAACAGCGCCTCCGACTACCTCAACGCGGCCACCGCCAAGCGCGCGGCCGACTACGGTTTCACCTTCGGTGACGTGGCCGGACAGTTCACCGGGCACGAGATCTGCTCGGGAAGTGCCTGGCTGCACAGTCTCAACTGGCTCAACATCGGTGAGTCGTACCACCCCTTCGCCGCCGGGCAGTCCGGTGGATATCTGCCCGTCCTCAACTCGCTCGCCTGACCGGGCGCACACCGTCCGTCACCCCGGCGGGCTCTTCACCGAGGGGGAGGTCCCGCAGGCCGGGGCCTCTTTCCGGTGGACCGTTCCCGGATTCCCGGGGCGTGCCCGTCCTCCGGTGGTCTGTCCAACTCGCCCTGGAATCGGGCGGATTCGCAGACCGGTCGTCAACCTCCGTATATGTGTGCTCAATCCTGCGCCCGGGATACACGAGTGTCGTCGCGGGGGGATAGGGTTAACCTGCCCGGGCCGGGTGCCCTCGTACGGGTGGGGAGTGACATGGAACAGATATCGGTGCGCAGCAGGCCGCGAGTGCCTGCCATTACATGCGGGAGCAGTGCGACGAGTTCGCGCCTCGACCGTCATCTCGCGGTGCTGGGCGGCCCCGCCGTCCCGCAGCGGGAGTCCGCCGAGGCGACGCTGCTGATGCGTGAGCTCACCTCGCGTGACGCCGCACATACCCGCCGCAGCAAGAGTGCGCGGGTCTCGCTCTTCGCGCCGCTGCGGCGGCTGCGACGCTCGCTCTTCGGCAGCCGCCGCTGACTCGACGGCCCCGGTCCCGGCATCGCGCCGCTGCTCGCTCTTCCGTCATCCCCGGAGCGGGCAGGGGCGCGTCGCCATGTCCGCACGAGGTCCGGGGTGCGGCGGTGGCGGCAGGAGGATTCGCGCTGAAATGGGTGCCCAAGTAATTCGGCTTCGAACTACTTCTACACTGTCCGCATGCCCGAGAAGCGAGCCGCACGCCTGAGCCCCGACGAACGAAGGGCGCAGTTGGTCGCTATTGGCGTGGACATGCTCGTCGATCGCTCGCTGGACGAGCTCTCCACCGATGATGTGGCGCGCCGCGCCGGCATCTCCCGGGGGCTGCTCTTCCACTACTTCGATTCCAAGCGCGACTTCTACCGTTCCGTGGTGCAGCAGGAGTGCGACGACTTCGCCGCAGCCACGGAACCGGATTTCACTCTGGAACCCGTTCCCTGGCTGCGGTCGTTCATCGCCGGATTCGCGGCGTACGTCACCGAGCACCGCAAGGTCTACCTCGCCCTGGTCCGCGGCGCCGCCGGCAGTCACCCCGCCGTCGAGGACATCGTCGAGTCGACCCGCAGCACACTGGCCCGCCGGGTCGAGGAGGGGCAGCGGCGGCTCGGGATGCCGGACTCGCCGCGGCTGCCCGTCGCCGCGCGGGCCTGGATGGCCTTCGCCGAGGAGGCCGTCACCGGCTGGCCCCTCGATGAGCCGGACGCGCTCGATGAGCTCGGGGCCTTCCTGGAGTCGAGTTTCATCTCCCTGCTGGGCTCCCTGGACCGGCCGGCCACCCTGCGCGGCTGAGCGGCCCCCATCCGTGCGCCCCTATGCGTCGCCGCGCGAGTAGCGGCGCACGGACAGCGGTACGGCGACCGCGAGCAGCACGGCTGACCAGAGCAGGGTTCCGGCCACGGGGTGGGCGACCGGCCAGGCGGCGTCGGCAGCCGGTGCGGCATTGCCGAAGAGGTCGCGGGTGGCCGCGGCGGCGGCGCTGATCGGGTTCCACTCCGCGAGCGTGCGCAGCCGGCCCGGCAGATTGTCCGTCGGGATGTACGCGCTGGAGAGCAGCGGCAGGATGAACGTGGCGCTGCCCAGCTGTCCGGCCGCCTCCTCGTTCCGGATCAGCAGTCCCAGCCAGCAGCCCACCCACGCGGTGGCGAACCGGAACAGCAGCAGCAGTCCGAACGCGCCCAGGGCGGCGCCCGGGCCGCCCTCGATCCGCCAGCCCACGGCGAGCCCGGCCAGGATCAGCGGGACCATGCCGACGGCCGTCGTCAGCAGATCGGCCGCGGTCTGCCCGAACGGTACGGCGGACCGGCTCATCGGCAGGGTGCGCAGCCGGTCCGTCACGCCCCGGTGGCAGTCCTGCGCGGACTGGAACATCCCGGTCATGATGCCGTTCGCCGCGGTCGCCGCCAGCAGCCCCGGCACCAGGAAGGCGCGGTACTCCTGGCCGGGTACGGCCAGGGCGCTGCCGAAGACGTATCCGAAGAACAGCAGCATGGTGATCGGCATGGTCTGGGTCAGGATCAGTACGCCCGGGGCCGCCTTGATCCGCTGCAGATGGCGGCCGAGCACGGCCAGGCCGTCCGCGACCGGGGTGCTCGCGCTCCTTGCCGCGTACGCCGTCCGTGGTTCTGTCACGAGTGCGTCGGTGCTCATGCCGTCGTCTCCTTGAGGGGTGTGCCGCGGCCGGTCAGGCGGAGGAAGACCTCGTCGAGCGTGGGCGGACGCAGGCTCGCGTCGATCACCGCCGCACCCGCCGCGTCGAGCTCGCGGACGATCCGCGGCAGGGTCAGTGAGGGGTCGGTGGCGACGGCTCCCACCGTGCGGAGCTCGTGGTCCAGCACCGGCTCGACGCCCGTCAGCCGGTCCAGTACCGCGGCGGCGGGGGCGAGCGCCGAGGCGTGCGCGACGACGACCTCCGCGTAACTGCCGATCCGGGCCTTGAGTTCGGCGGGGCTGCCGCTGTGGGCGGCCCGGCCGCTGTCGACGAGCACGATGTCGTCGGCCAGCTGATCGGCCTCCTCCAGATACTGCGTGGTGAGCAGGACGGTGGTGCCGCGGCCCGCCAGCTCCCGTACCGCCGCCCAGATCTGGTTGCGGCTGTGCGGGTCGAGCCCGGTGGTCGGCTCGTCCAGGAACAGCACCTGCGGGCGGGCCAGCAGGCTTGCGGCGAGATCCAGGCGCCGGCGCATCCCGCCCGAGTAGGTGCGGGCCGGCCGGTCCGCCGCGCCGGTCAGCTCGAAGCGTTCGAGGAGGTCCTCGGCCCGGGTGCGTGCGGCCTCGCGCCGGTACTTGAGCAGCCGGGCGAACAGCCGCAGGTTCTGCCGGCCGGACAGCTCGCCGTCGACGGAGGCGCTCTGCCCCGTGACGCCGATCGCCGCCCGTACGGCGCCGGCCTCCCGCACCAGGTCGTGCCCCGCGATGCGGGCGCTGCCGCCGTCGGGTGCGGTCAGTGTGGTGAGAACGCGGACGGCGGTGGTCTTGCCGGCGCCGTTGGGCCCCAGCACTCCGCAGACGGTGCCTTCGGCGACGGCCAGATCGAGACCGCGCAGCGCATGGACGTCGCCATAGCGCTTCTCCAGACCTTCACTAAGTACAGCGTACGTAGTTGGCATGCCGTAACCGTACCGCACTACGTACGGTGTACGTAACTACCATGGTGGTCGAGGTGATGATCAATGGTGGGGCGACCCGCTGTACCCGAAGTGATCTGGGCGCGCCCCGAGCGTGCGGGGCGTGGTCCCAAGCCCGCGTTCAGCCGTGCGGACATCGCGGCGGCCGCCGTGCGCATCGCGGACGCGGAGGGGCTCGACGCGGTGTCGATGCGCAAGGTGGCCGCGGAGCTCGGCTGCGGCACGATGTCGCTGTACAACTACGTGCCCCGCAAGGAGGACCTGTACGAGCTGATGCTCGACGCGGTCAGCGCCGGGTACGACTACCCGGACCCGTCCGGTGACTGGCGCGCCGATCTCCTCGCCCTCGCCCACCAGGCCCGGGCGATGATGCACCGCCACACCTGGGTGCCCCGGCTGATGTCACCGGTGTACGGGTTCAGCCCGAACGTCCTGCGCTACCTGGAGTACGCGCTGAGCTGTCTGGACGGGGCCGACGTGCGGTTCGGCGAGAAGATGGAACTCATCGCCATGCTCAACGGCGTGGTCACCACCTACACCGCCAACGAGATCGCCACGGCGGAGCGCAGCCGGTCGCTGCCCTGGTCCGAGGAGCAGGAGCAGGCCGCCCGCACCGGGTATCTGATCAGCCAGATCATGACCGGGAAGTATCCGCGGATGGCGGCCGGATTCGCCGAGGACCCCGGGCCGATCGATCTGGACGCGGTGTTCGAACGGGCGCTCGCCCGGGTGCTGGACTCGTTCGGCCGGCCGTAGGGCGGGACCGGCCCCTCCCGGTCACAGCAGCGCGAACTGGCCGTCCGGCCCCTCCTCCTGGTGATCGAGCACGGAGGCGGGCCGCCGGGCGGCCGCCGCCACCGGCAGCACGCCCGCCGCCCGCAGCTCCCGCTCGCCGATCCCCGGGCCGTCCGCCAGCTCGTCCTGCCGGGGCCGCAGTTCGGCGAGCAGGGCGAGCAGCGCGATCAGCTCCAGCAGCTCCGACGTCCACTCCTGCGGCCAGGCGCGGGGGCGTACGGCCTCCAGGCCGCCGGCCCCGGACACCGCCGTGCGGCGCCCGAACCAGAGCTCCAGCATCCGTACGCCGCTCACCCGGAACTCCCACGCCCCCGCGGGCACCGGCGAGATGCGGCCCGAGCCGAGGCACAGCACCTGCTCCCCGGCGTCGTACGACAGCTCCGACGGGGCGGGCGGCACTGCGGCCCGCACATACGGGCGGCGCCCGCCCGGCAGCCGGGGGCGCTCCCGGCCGCGGGCCCCGCGCAGCTGGAGCCGCAGCAGCTCCCGGCCCAGCTCCACGCCCGCCGACCAGCGCGCGCTGTCCGTGGGCAGCGGCACCACGCACCCGGCCGGGGAGGGGCGGGCCGCCGCGAGGATCCAGGCCAGCACGGACGTCTCGGTGACCGTGTCCCCGTGGCGGGCGCGCACCAGGCTGAGCAGCCCCGGGGCGAGATTGGGTTCGGCGCCGCCGGGGCGCCGGTACAGCGGACGGATCCGGCCGGGCCGGCCCGCGGGGGAGTGGCCGTCGGGAAGGAGAGCCGTCACGGAGAGGGCCGGGCCGGTGTCCTGGGGCACCCGGCCGTGCTCGACGACGAAGAGCTGATGGCCGTCGGCGACCCGCCACAGTTCGGGCCGGGCCACGTCGATCAGCCGGTGGTCGGGGAGCAGCCACTGCTCGTCGAACGGCCCGTGCAGGATCCGTACCGGCTCCGGGCACGGGCCCGGCTCTCGGGCGAACCGGCCGGTTCCGGCGGACTGACCGGGCAGGGCCGCCACCGCGGTCCACGGGGTGCGGGCACGGGTGGCTTCGAACAGCTGCTCCCGCTCGTCGCCCGGGGCCCGTACCAGCCGCTCCCAGCGGGCCCGGAGCGACGCCGCGTCCGGGGCGGTCACCCAGGGGCGTCCGGTCCTGAGCGGCCGTACGGACCAGGGCATGAGGTCGTCGAGGAGCGGGCCGCGCGGGCCCTCGCCGGAGCCGGCCGCTGCCGGAGCTGCCACCGTGTCGTCCTCCCCGTCGCCACGTCTGCCGCCTTCCCCGGCATCGTAACGGCGTGGCCCCGGGGCCCGGCAGGGTGCCTGCGCGGACGGTGTCTCAGTGCGCCTCCACCGTGACCGAGAACGAGAACCGGTCGCCCCGGTAGCGGATCTGCGCGACATCGGCCACCCGGCCGCTCTCGTCGTACGTGACGCCCGTGTAGTACAGGATCGGGCTGAGCAGCGGGACCAGGAGGAGTTCGGCGGTGACGGGGTCGGCGAGCCGGGCCTCGACCGTGTCGGTGATCCGGGCGATGGGGACACCGACGCGGTCGCGCAGCACCTTGGTCATCGGCCAGCGGTCCAGATCCGCGGGGTCGAGATCGGCCGCGATCTCCGGACGGAGCCAGTTCTGTGCCCAGTTGGTCGGCTCGCCGGTCTCCTCGTCGCACCGCAGCCGCCGGTAGCCGACGACCCCCGGGCAGTCGGGGAAGTACTCCGCGACATCGCCCGGCACGGGGGACGGCCCGTGGTCGAGCAGGGTGGTCCGCTCGCCCGACTGCTGGGCGACGATCGCGTCGATCGAACCGAGCAGCCGGACCGGCGACACCCGGCGGGCGCGCGGCTCGATGAAGGTGCCGCGCCGCCGGTGACGGCTGATCAGCCCCTCCGTCTCCAGCTCCTTGAGCGCCTGGCGCATGGTGAGGACGCTGACGCCGTAGTGCGCGGCGAGCTGTTCCTCCGTCGGCAGGCGCAGGGTGGCGTCCGCCGTGCGGCCCAGTATCGAGGCCCGCAGCGACTGCGAGACCTGGTACCACAGCGGCAGCTTGCGGTTCAGGACCAGTGAGTCGGGCGCGAAGGCGGCCCCCTGGGGCGCGGGGGGCTTCAGAGGGGGCTGCGGCACCTGGGTCACCTGCACATTCGTCGTTGCTGCGGCTCGGGTCCGTTACGGCCGGAAGTTGCGGGTCAGACCCTGCCACACGTCGTCGTAACCGTGCTGAAGATGGCCGGCCGTCGACGCCTGCGCGGTCGCCGTGACGGGCCAGCGGGTCTCGAACATGAAGGCAAGGCCGTCGTCGATCTTCTGCGGCCTGAGCTCCGCGGCGCTCGCCCGCTCGAAGGTCTCCCGGTCCGGGCCGTGCGCCGACATCATGTTGTGCAGCGAGCCGCCGCCGGGTACGAATCCCCCCTTGCCGGCCGTCTTCGCGTCGTACGCGCCCTCGATCAGGCCCATGTACTCACTCATCACATTGCGGTGGAAGTACGGCGGACGGAAGGTGTCCTCGCCCACCAGCCAGCGCGGCGCGAACACCACGAAGTCGACCCCGGCCAGACCGGGGGTGTCCGAGGGCGAGGTCAGCACCGTGAAGATCGACGGGTCCGGGTGGTCGTAGCTGATCGAGCCGATGACATTGAAACGGTGCAGGTCGTAGACGTACGGGGTGTGGTTGCCGTGCCAGGCGACCACATCGAGCGGCGAGTGGCCGTACGTCGCCGACCAGAGGTTGCCGCAGTACTTGTTGATCACCTCGACCGGGCGTTCCACGTCCTCGTAGGCGGCGACCGGGGCGAGGAAGTCGCGTGCGTTGGCCAGGCCGTTGGCACCGATCGGGCCGAGGTCGGGGAGGGTGAAGGGGCGGCCGTAGTTCTCGCAGACGTAACCGCGCGCCGTGGCGTCGAGCAGTTCGACCCGGAAGCGGACGCCGCGCGGGATCAGCGCGACATGGCCCGGTTCGGCGCGCATCAGGCCCAGTTCGGTGCGCAGCAGCAGTCCGCCGTGCTCGGGGACGATCAGGAGTTCGCCGTCGCTGTCGCTGAACACCCGGTCCTTCATGGCGGCATTGGCGGCGTAGAGGTGCACGGCCATCCCGGTCCGCTGCCCGGCGTCGCCGTTGCCGCCCAGCGTCCACAGGCCGGACAGGAAGTCCGTACCGGGGGCGGGCTCCGGGAGCGGGTCCCAGCGCAGCCGGTTGGGATCGGGGACGGACTCGGTGAAGGGGGCGGTCCTGACGCTGCCGTTGTCGATGCGGACGAACGGCGGATGGGCCGCCGAGGGGCGGATCCGGTAGAGCCAGGAGCGGTGGTTGTGGACGCGCGGTTCGGTGAAGGCCGAGCCGCTCAGCTGTTCCGCGTAGAGACCCAGGGGGGCCCGCTGCGGTGAGTTGCGGCCGTGCGGCAGCGCCCCCGCCACCGCCTCCGAGCTGTGTTGATTTCCGAAACCGGCGGAATACGCAAGCCCTTCCGCCGTCTTCCTCGCCTGCTCGATGCCGCTCATGTGCGCTCCCGGTGCCGAAGAAATCCTATGGACAACCGTAGGAATCAGATCGGGGGGAGTCAACGGCATTCGTGATGCACAGGGGGGTTCCAAAAGTTGAACAATGCTCTACTCTCCGGCACATGTCGTGGACACGAAGACTTCTGGTGGTCCTGGCGGCGCTCGCGGCCGCCTTTCTCGCGGTCCCGGCCGCCCAGGCGCACGAGGAGCGGCCGGTCACCCTGCCCGACGGGACCGGCAGCGTCCCCACGTACCGCACGGGCGAGCCCGACCTCCTGGTCTGCAAGAGCGACCGGGCCGACTTCGAGCGCCGGATATCCGGCTTCCCGGACGCCCTGCGGACCCGGAACCTGGCGCTCTTCGAACAGTGCCGTAAATCCGGCTACCGCCACCTCCAGCAGGCCGTCGACGCGGTCACCCGGCCGGGGCAGAACATCGCGATCCTGCCCGGCCTCTACGAGGAGGAGCCCTCGCTGCCGAAGCCGAAGGGGGAGTGTGCCCGGCTGAAGGCCTCCAACTCGCAGCTCGGCTACCAGATCCTGAGCTACGAGCAGCAGGCGAAGTGCCCGCACAACCAGAACCTGGTGGCGATCCTCGGCAAGAAGGACCTCCAGATCGAGGGCACCGGTGCCGAGCGCACGGACGTCGTCATCGACGCCAAGTACCAGAAGCTCAACGCGATCCGGGCGGACGGCTCCGACGGCGTCTACTTCAAGAACTTCACCGCCCAGCGCACCACCTTCAACTCGCTGTACATCCTGGCCCAGGACGGATTCGTCATCGACGACGTCCTGACCCGCTGGAACGACGAGTACGGCTTCCTGACCTTCGCCAGCGACCACGGCCTGTACAAGAACTGCGAGTCGTACGGCAACGGCGACTCCGGCATCTATCCGGGCAGCGCCTCCGACATCAACGACGGATACGGCTACAAGGTCCCGCGCTACTCGATCGAGATCACCGGCTGCCGCAGCCACCACAACATGGTCGGCTACTCCGGCACCGCGGGCGACTCCGTCTACGTCCACGACAACGAGTTCGACCACAACATGGGCGGCGCCTCGATGGACAGCGCCTTCCCCGGCCACCCGGGGCTGCCGCAGAACCACGCCCGCTTCGAGCGCAACCTGATCCACGACAACAACGCCGACTACTACCGGTACGTCGCCGACGGCACCTGCGCCAAGCCGCCCGTCGAGCGCGGTTACGAGGACGGGGTGGTCTGCCCGCAGATCTCCATGCCGCCGGGCACCGGCATCATCACCGCGGGCGGCAACTGGAACCTCTACGAGAACAACTGGGTCTACGGGCAGAAGCGGGCCGGCTTCTTCCTGAGTGCCGTCCCCGCCTTCATCCGCGGCGAGGACGCGCTCGGCAAGCAGACCGACACCTCGCACCACAACCGGTACGCGAACAACCACCTCGGCACGGACAAGGCGGGCAGGTCACGCCCGAACGGCGCCGACGTGTGGTGGGACGGCCAGGGCAACGGCAACTGCTGGCAGTCGGACACGGGCGCGTCCACGCCTCGCTCCCTGCCCGCGTGCGGAACCGAACGCGGCTCCGTCACCGGGAACACCGACCGGCTGGCGGGCGAACCCGTCAAGCTGGCCCAGCTGCTGGTCTGCGCCGACTACAACGTGCAGGCGCGCCTGCTGCCGGCCGGCTGCGACTGGTACGGGGCGCGCGGCATCGAGCGCATCGAGTTCCAGGCGGCCCTGGGCACCGCGGCGGTGCTCGTGCTGGTCGGCGGGGTGCTGTGGTGGCGCAGGCTGCGCACCAGCCGGCTCGCCACGGCGGCCACGCTCCTCGGCCTCATCGGCCTCGGACTGGACGTGGCCGGGTCGACCATGGGACTCGCCTCCACCTATGTGCCCGCCCTCGCGCTGCTGCTCACCGGGCTCTGGTGGACGGGGATCGGGCTCGTGCTGCGGCGCGAGCGGCCCGTGCTGGGCTGGACCACGGTGGTGCTGGGCGGGCTGACCCTGCTCGACGCGCTGGACAAGGGCGTGTTCATGATCCCGTGGATCCCGCTCAGCCCCGCCTGGGTGCGGGGGCTGCTCGGCGTGGTCTGGGTGGTGTGGGCCGTGGTGGCCGCCGCCCGGCACGGGGAACGCGCGACGGACGCGCCGGACCCGGACGGGGAAGCGGCCACGGACGAGGACGGTGATGACCCCGCACCGGACCGCATGAAGGTCTCCGCTCCGGCTTCCGCTCCGGCTTCCGCGCCGGACGCCGCCCCGGCCGCGGACTCCGCCCCGGATCCGGACGGCGCACCGGGTCCGTCCCCGTCACCCGCCCCCGCCCCGGACGGAGAAGCCTCGTGACACGACACCCGAACCCGGCCGGGCCCGCTCCCCGGACCCAGGCCGCCCCGGCCCTGCGGGCCGGCCGCCGCGCCGCACTCTCCCTGCTCGCCGCGGCCGCCCTCGTGCTCGGCGCTGGCGCCTGCGGCGGGCGGGCCACCACCCACCACAAACCCGGCACCAGTCATGAGCAGGCCACCGGCAGCACCGGGCGGCTCCTCACCGCGACCGACGGGTCCGGCCACCGGCTGCGCCAGGTCGACGCCGAGGGCGCCCCGGGGGTGACCCTCGCCGTGCGGCCGGACTCGGAGGACGGCTGGAACGTCCACCTCTCGGTAAGGAACTTCCGGTTCACCCCGGACAGCGTGGGCGGCGCCGCACTCCTGGGCCGGGGCCACGCCCGGCTGTTCCTCGACGGCCACTCCCTCGCCCGCGTCTACGGCACCTGGTTCCACCTCCCGGAGTCGCTCCTGCGTGCCGCCGGGGGCGGCACCCGGCTCACCGCCCGCCTCTACGCCGACGACCACACCGCCTGGGCCGTGGACGCGGCCCCGGTCCAGGCCACCGCCACACTCACCGAGGGCGCCCCGGCGACCAGCCCCACGCCCACCCCCGGCACCACCGTGGAGATCTCCGTCCGCGACGGCAAGGTCAGCCCGGCGCCCGGGCGCACCGAGATCAAGAAGGGCCGGACCGTACGCCTGAGGATCACCAGCGACCGCGCCGACACCCTGCACGTCCACGGCTACGACAAGGAGGCGCGGCTGCCCGCGGGACGGACCGTCACCCTCACCTTCACCGCCGACCGCACCGGGCTCTTCGAGGTCGAGACACATGAGTCCGAACTGCTCCTGACCCAACTCGTCGTCCGGTGACGGGCGTTCCCGCCGGACGCGCCGGAGCCGATGCCGTGAGCGTCCTCGCCCACGGCATCGGCGCCCGGCACGACCTTCCGCTCTCGCCCTTCTACGCCTTCGCCGGAGCCTTCGCCGCGCTCTTCGTCTCCTTCCTCGCACTCGGCCTGCTCTGGTCCGCCTCACGGTTCCGCGGCGACCGGGCGGGCACCCCGCTGCCGACCGCCGTCCAGCGAGCGGCCGATGCCCGCTCCACCCGTACCGCGGCCCGCGTGCTCGGCCTGGCGGCCGCGCTCCTCGTCGTACTCAACCTCCTGTCCGGCCCGGCCGACCCGGACCGCAACCCGGCCCCCGGCGCCGTCTACGTACTCCTGTGGGTCGGGCTCGTTCCGGCCTCCCTGCTGTTCGGGCCCGTCTGGCGGCTGCTCAACCCCCTTCGCACCCTCCACCTCCTGGGCTGCCGCGCCCTGGGCCGCGACCCGGCCGCAGGCCGCCCCCTGCCCGTACGCCTGGGGATGTGGCCGGCGGCGGCCGGACTCCTCGCCTTCACCTGGCTCGAACTCGTCGCACCCGACCCCGCGTCACCCACCGCCCTGCTGCTCTTCCTCGGCCTGTACGCCGCCGTCAACCTCGCCGGCGCCGCCCGCCACGGAGCCGGCTGGTTCGAGCAGGGCGACGCCTTCGAGGTCTACTCGGGCCTCCTCGCCCGGCTCTCCCCGCTCGGCCGCCGCCCCGCCGACCGGCGCCTCGTCCTGCGCTCCCCGTTCAACGGACTCGACGCCACCCCGCAGCTCCCCGGACTCGTCGCCACCGTCTGCGTGATGCTCGGCTCCACCGCCTACGACGGCTTCTCCGACGCGCCCTCCTGGATCACCACCGTCCAGACCTCGTCCCTGGGCCGCACCGCCACCGCCTCCCTCGGGCTCCTGGCCGCGGTCGCCCTCGTCGCCGCCCTCTACGCGCTCTGCGCCGGCGCCACCCGGCTGATCTCCGGCCGGCTGCCGCACCCCCTCACCGCCTTCGCGCACTCGCTCGTCCCGATCGCACTCGGCTATCTCGTCGCCCACTACTTCACGCTGTTCGTCACCGAAGGCCCGCGCACCGTCATGCTCGCGCTCGGTGCCGTGGATCCCGAACCGCCCGAACCGCCGCTGGGACCGGGCGGCATCGCCGTACTCCAGGTCGTCGCGATCGTCCTGGGACACGTCCTCGGCGTCATCGCCGCCCACGACCGCTCCGTCCGGCTCTTCCCGCCGGGCCGCGCCGTCGCCGGCCAGCTCCCGCTGCTGATCCTGATGATCGCGTACACCGTCGGCGGACTGACCCTGCTCATCGCCTGAGCCCGGAGCGGCACCCCCGTCCTGCGCAGAGGAGGCCCACGGCATCATGGAACCCGTGCCCCATGCGAACACGAATCTCCGCCGCACCCCGGTGCAGCAGCGCAGCGCCGAGCGCCTCGCCCGGATACTCGACGCCTGCGCCGAACTCCTCGACGAGACCGGCTACGAGCAGCTCTCCACCCGGGCCGTGGCCGTACGCGCCGGGGTGCCCATCGGCTCCGTCTACCGGTTCTTCTCCAACAAGCGCGCACTGGCCGACGCCCTCGCCCGCCGCAATCTGGACAGCTACGCCGAGCGGATCACCGCCCGGCTGGAAACCATCCCGGCCGGCGACTGGCGACACGCCATCGACGCCGTGCTCGACGAGTACCTGGCGATGAAGACGGCCGTCCCGGGCTTCGCGCTCATCGACTTCGGCGCGCCCGCACCCGACGAGGACCCGGCCGACGACGCCAACCAGCGCGTCGCGGGCCGGCTCATGGAACTGCTCGCCGGCCATCTGGGCCGCGACCCCGACGAGGACCTGCTGCGCGCCGTCCTGGTCTGCGTGGAGGCCACCGACGCCCTCCTCCAACTCGCCTTCCGTACCGATCCGTCCGGCGACGACGCGATCGTCGCCGAGACCCGCGTGCTGCTCCAGGCCTACCTCGCGCGGGTGCTGGACTGAGCGGGTCCGGCCATCCGGAGAACCTTCCCGGCCATCCGGCGAGCCTCCCCGGGCCCATCCCGGAGAACCTCCCTCTCCCCGCACCTCCCCACCATGCGTACCGGTCGGTATGCTCGGCCGTGCTTGACCGTGCCTGGCCGTGTCCGCACCACCGCAGCCGCCGCCCCGGGGAGGGCCCATGTCGCACGACCCCAGCAGCTCCCGTACCGCCCTGCGCATCTGCCCCCTCTGCGAGGCCACCTGCGGACTCACCCTCACGATCGAGGGGACCAGGGTCACCGGTGCGCGCGGCGACCGGGACGACGTGTTCAGCCGGGGCTTCATCTGCCCCAAGGGCGCGTCCTTCGGCGGGCTCGACGAGGACCCCGACCGGCTGCGCGCGCCCCTCGTCCGCAAGGACGGCGTACTGGCGGAGGCCAGTTGGAGCGAGGCGTTCGACGCGATCGCCCGCGCCCTGCCGGTCATCGCACAGGAACACGGACCGCGGGCCGTCGGCGTCGTCCTCGGCAACCCCAATGTGCACACCATGGCCGGTGCCCTCTATCCGTCCGCCCTGATCGGGGCACTGCGGACCCGGTCCCTGTTCACCGCGAGCACCCTGGACCAGATGCCCAAGCACGTCTCCAGCGGGCTGCTCTTCGGCGACCCGAACACCATCCCGGTGCCGGACCTCGACCGCACCGGCCACCTGCTGATGCTGGGCGCCAACCCGCTCGAGTCCAACGGCAGCCTCTGCACCGCCCCCGACTTCCCCGGAAAGCTCAAGGCACTGCGCCGCCGCGGCGGCAGCCTCACCGTCGTCGACCCGCGCCGCACCCGCACCGCCCGCCTCGCCGACCGGCACGTGGCCATCCGCCCCGGCACCGACGCACTCCTGCTCGCCGCGATGGCGCACGTCCTCTTCGAGGAGAAGCTCACCGACCCCGGCGTGCTCGCCGATCACGTCGAGGGGATCGAGGAAGTCGCCGAAGCGGTACGGGACTTCTCGCCCGAGGCCGTGGCCGCCGCGTGCGACGTGGACGCCACGACGATCCGCACCCTCGCCCGGGAGCTCGCGGCCGCCCCCACCGCCGCCGTGTACGGCCGCATCGGCAGCTGCACCGTCGAGCACGGCACCCTCGCCAGCTGGCTCGTCGACGTGCTCAACATCCTCACCGGCAACCTCGACCGCCCCGGCGGCGCCCTCTTCCCGCTCTCCGCGACCGCCCGCGCCCCGCGCCCGGCCGCTCCCGGCAAGGGGTTCGCTCTCGGACGCTGGGCGAGCCGGGTCTCCGGACATCCCGAGGCCAAGGGCGAACTGCCCATCTCCGCACTGGCCGAGGAGATCGAGGCGCCGGGGGAGGGCAGGATCCGCGCCCTGGTCGTCCTGGCCGCCAACCCCGTGCTCTCCGCACCCGACGGCGACCGGCTCGACCGTGCGCTGGCCGGCGGGCTCGACTTCATGGTGAGCGTCGACCCGTATCTCAACGAGACCTCGCGCCACGCCGATGTGGTGCTGCCCCCGCCGCCGCCCTCGCAGAGCGCCCACTTCGACTTCGCGTTCAACACCCTCGCCGTGCGCAACCAGGTCCGCTTCACGCGCCCCGCCGTCCCGCTGGACGACGACCGGATGGACGAGGGTGAGATTCTCGCCCGGCTCGTCCTCGCCGTCTCCGGGATGCACGGCGCCGACCCGGCGGCCGTGGACGCGATGATCATCGACCGGGCCCTCGGCAAGGCCGTCGCCGACCCGCACTCGCCCGTGCACGGCCGCGTGCCCGCCGAACTCGCCGCCGCGCTCACCGGCGACTGCGGTCCGGAGCGCCGCCTCGACCTGATGCTGCGCCTCGGCCCGTACGGCGAGGGCTTCGGCGCCGACCCCGACGGCCTCGGCCTGGAGCGGCTCCTCGCCCACCCGCACGGCATCGACCTGGGCCCCCTCGCTCCCCGCGTTCCGGAGGTCCTCACCACCCGCAGCGGACGCATCGAACTGTTCCCCGCGCCGATCGCCGCCGATCTGCCCAGGCTGCGCCGCGCCCTCGACGGGCGGGCCGGCCCCGACGCGCTCGTCCTCATCGGCCGCCGCCATCTGCGGTCCAACAACAGCTGGCTGCACAACGTCGCCGCGCTCGCCGGCGGCTCCAACGTCTGCACCCTCCAGGTGCACCCCGACGACGCGGCCCGCCTCGGGCTGACCGACGGCGCCCCCGCCACGGTCACGGCGGACGGCGGCGAGCTGACCGCCCCCGTCGAGATCACCGACACCGTACGGACCGGTGTGGTGAGCCTTCCGCACGGCTGGGGGCACAACCGGCCCGGAACCAGGCTGTCCGTCGCCGCCACGCAGCCCGGCGTCAACGTCAACCAGCTGCTCGACGGCACCCGGCTCGACCCGCTCTCCGGCACGGCCGTGCTCAACGCCATCCCCGTCGTGGTGGCACCCTCGCGTTGACCTGGGGTTTTGCTCGTATTGCTCGCATGTCAACGTCTTGTTAACGCCATATGGCGCGCCCTAACGTCATCCGCACCGCCGGCTCCGGCGGGAGTTCAAGGGTGAACGATAGGTATCCATATGCTGACAATCCTCGGCTTTGCCATGATTGCGACCTTCCTGGTCCTGATCATGATGAAGAAGATGTCGCCGATCGCGGCGCTGGTCCTGATCCCCGCACTGTTCTGCGTAGCCGTGGGGCAGGGCGCGAAGCTCGGTGACTACGTCATCGACGGCGTCGGCAACCTCGCCCCGACCGCCGCCATGCTGATGTTCGCGATCGTCTACTTCGGCGTGATGATCGACGTCGGGCTCTTCGATCCGATCGTCCGGGGCATCCTGCGCTTCTGCAAGGCGGACCCGATGCGGATCGTCGTGGGTACGGCCGTGCTCGCCGCGATCGTCTCGCTGGACGGCGACGGCTCCACCACCTTCATGATCACCGTCTCGGCGATGTATCCGCTCTACAAGCGCCTGAAGATGAGCCTGGTCGTGATGACCGGCATCGCCGCCACGGCGAACGGCGTCATGAACACCCTGCCCTGGGGCGGCCCCACGGCCCGCGCCGCCACCGCCCTGAAGCTGGACGCCGGCGACATCTTCGTCCCCATGATCCCGGCGCTCGGCGTCGGGCTGCTCGCCGTGATCCTGCTGGCCGTCGTCCTCGGCCGGCGCGAGCGCAAGCGGCTCGGCACCCTCACCCTGGACGACGCGCCGGTGACCGGCACGGTCACGGAGACCGAGAGCGTCCTGGTCGCCGCGGGCGGCGGCGGTGACCGGCTGCGCAAGAGCGGCGGCGGAGCCGGTACGGGCGGCGCGGCACCCGACGACGAGGCGGCGGACGACGCGGCCGAGGACGCGGGCTTCAAGGGTCTCGACCCCCACCGCGCCACCCTGCGGCCGAAGCTCTACTGGTTCAATGCCGGGCTCACCGTCGCCCTGCTCACCGCGATGATCATGGAACTGATGCCGATCCCGGTCCTCTTCCTCCTCGGCGCGGCCCTCGCCCTCACCGTCAACTTCCCCCACATGCCCGACCAGCGCGCCCGGCTCGCCGCCCACGCGGACAACGTCCTCAACGTCTCCGGCATGGTCTTCGCCGCCGCCGTCTTCACCGGAGTCCTGACCGGCACCGGCATGGTCGACCACATGGCCGACTGGCTGGTCGGCGCGATCCCGGACGGCATGGGACCGCACATGGCCCTCGTCACCGGTGTGCTGAGCATCCCGCTCACGTACTTCATGTCCAACGACGGCTTCTACTTCGGCGTCGTGCCCGTGCTCGCCGAGGCCGGTGCCGCGCACGGCGTCTCCCCGCTCGAGATCGCCCGCGCCTCGCTGATCGGCCAGCCCCTGCACATGTCGTCGCCGCTGGTCCCCGCCGTCTACGTGCTGGTCGGCATGGCCAAGGTCGAGTTCGGCGACCACACCCGCTTCACCGTCAAGTGGGCCGCACTGACCTCCCTGGTCGTGCTCGGCGCCGGCCTCCTCTTCGGGATCATCTGAGAGCGTGACCACGACCCGCACCACCGGGCCCGGCCGGAGCTGGCTGCTGCGCCTCGTCATCGCCTTCGCCTTCGCGCAGGGGGCGGTGTCGATGGCGCGGCCCGCCGTCTCCTACCGGGCCCTGGCCCTTGGCGCCGATGCGCGGGCGATCGGTGTCATCACCGGTGTGTACGCGCTCCTCCCACTCTTCGCCGCCGTACCGCTCGGGCGCCGGACGGACCACGGCCGGTGCGCACCCCTGCTGCCGCTCGGCGTCGTACTGATCGCAGGCGGCTGCGCCCTCAGCGGCCGGGCGGGCTCACTGACCGCGATGGCCGCCTGGAGCGGAGTGATGGGGCTCGGTCACCTCTGCTTCGTGATCGGCGCCCAGTCGATCGTGGCCCGGCAGTCCGCGCCCGCCGAACAGGACCGCAATTTCGGCCACTTCACCATCGGCGCCTCCCTCGGCCAGCTCATCGGACCGATCGCCGCCGGGTACCTGATCTCCGAACGCGACGGCGCCATGGGCCGCACCAGCGCCCTCGCCCTCGTCGTCTCGGCGGCCGTCGCCGCCGTCTCCTTCACCGCGCTCTGGCGCATAGAGCACCGGTCCGCACCGGTGCTCCGCCGTGCGGACCCGGCGGCCAAGGTCCCCGTCGGCCGCATCCTGCGCGCCCGGGGTGTCCCGGCCGGAATCTTCATCAGCCTCGCCGTGCTCTGCGCGACCGACATCCTCACCGCCTACCTGCCCGTCGTCGGCGAACACCGCGGCATCGCCCCCGCCACGGTCGGGCTGCTGCTGAGCCTGCGTGCCGCCGCCACCATCGCCTGCCGGCTGGTGATGACCCCGATGCTCCGGATCCTGGGCCGGGCGGCCCTGCTCGCCACCACCTGTCTGCTGGCCGGAGTGCTCTGCGCCGGCATCGCCCTGCCCGTCCCCGTGGGAGTGCTGGCCGTGATGCTCGCCGTACTCGGTTTCTGTCTCGGGGCCGGCCAGCCGCTGTCGATGACCACCGTCGTCCGGGCCGCCCCCGCCGGCGCCCGCTCCACCGCGCTCGCCCTGCGCCTGACCGGCAACCGGCTCGGCCAGGTGGCGGCCCCCGCCTCCGCCGGACTCGTCGCGGGAGTGGCGGGCAGCGCGGCGCCCTTCGTGATGCTGGGCGCACTGCTGCTCGCGGCGGCAGGTCTGGGCGCCCGAGCCGGGCAGGGCCGTACGAAGCGGCCGGATCAGGGCGTTCCCGCACAGCCCCGGCCGGATCGAGCCGTCCCCGGGCAGTCCCGGCCGAACCGGAATCGCCTCTGACACTTCCGGACCGGAAGCCCGCTCCCGCGCAACCTTTGCGCGAGTCATTCCCTCACCCCGCGCAGTGGGTTAATTTCAGGCCACTGCTGCCGCTCCCCACCGCTCCACCATCATCCTTCCGGGCGGAACCACATGACTCGCGCCATCACTCTGCACAATGTCAGCAAGGCGTACGGACGGTCCTCGCGTGCCGTCGACCGTCTCTCGCTCTCCATCGACCCGGGCGAGTTCCTCGTCCTGCTGGGCCCCTCGGGATGCGGCAAGTCGACCGTGCTCCGCATGATCGCCGGCCTCGAGGACGTCACCGAGGGCGAGATCCTGCTCGACGGTGAACCGGCCAACCACCTCACACCCCGCGAACGCGGGATGGCCATGGTCTTCCAGAACTTCGCGCTCTACCCGACCATGACCAACCGGGCCAACATCGGCTTCCCGCTGAAGCTGGAGAACCCGCGCCAGGACCACAACGAGCGCATCGAGAGCACGGCCAGGATGCTCGGGATCGAGAGCGTCCTGGACCGCTTCCCCGGACAGCTCTCCGGCGGCGAGCGCCAGCGGGTCGCCATGGGCCGGGCCATTTCGCGCCAGCCGTCCGCCTTCCTCATGGACGAGCCGCTCTCCAACCTCGACGCCAAGCTCCGCAACCATCTGCGGGCCGAGATATCCCTGCTCACCAAGGAACTCGGTGTCACCACGGTGTACGTGACCCATGACCAGGCCGAGGCCATGTCGCTGGGCCACCGGGTCGCCGTGATGCGCGGCGGGGTACTCCAGCAGGTCAGCCCGCCGCGTGAGGTGTACGCCCTGCCGGAGAACGTGTTCGTCGCCGCGTTCATCGGCACGCCGCGCATCAACCTGCTTCAGGCCGTCGTCCACGCGCCCCTGGAGGGGCGGATGTCGATCGACCTCGGCCGTCAGCGCCTGCCGCTGTCCGAACCCCTCAGCCCCGACCACCAGTTGCTCCGCATCCAGCAGGGCCGCCGGATCATCGTCGGACTGCGCTCCGAAGCGGTCAGGATCGCCCCGCCCAGCCAGGCCCGCCCCGGAGAGGTCGCCCTCAGCGGCATCGTCGAGCATGTCGAGTACCAGGGCCACGAGGCGCTGGTCCATCTCAGCACCGGCTCCCAGCCCGCCGTGGTGCCCGATCTGGAGTCCGCCCGTACGGAACGCGGCACCGTACGCAGGCGCCGCGGCGCACCGGGCGGTGCCGGGGTGCTCGAGAGGATCAGGGGGCGCGCCACCGGGCACGCCGGCGCTCCCGTCGCCGTCCTGGACGAACCGGGCCCCGAGGCGCCGGGGGTGCGCAGCCCCGACCGCCCCGCCGTCACGGCCGGCGACCTCGTCGTCCGTACCGGCCCCGACATGCGGCTGCGCACCGGAGGGCAGGTTCCGCTCCTGGTCGATCTGGCGCATCTGTATGTCTTCGACCATCAGGGGCGGCGCATCTGCCCGCTGCCGAGGGATGTTCCGGGACTCGACGTGTAGCGACCCGACGTGCAGGACCTTCGCACCCGGTCCGTCCGCAGGCTGCCGCACTCAGCCGTGTCAGCCGGCGGGCGGGCCCGCCGGATCCTGCGGGCGCTCAGCCGTGTCAGCCTGTGGCCGGGCCGGCGGGATCCTGCGCCGGGTGCGTGGGGGAGTCCCCGGCCGGACCGCCCGCCCGGCCGGGCGGGAAGACCCCGCCCTGCTTCCGTGCCCGGTCGACCCGGAATGCCCCCGCCGGATAGGGGAGTCCGGCCGCCAGGGCCGCTGCCCGGCCGAACTCCTCACGGGCCGCGTCCTGCTGCCCGCACGCGGCGAGCGCGGCCCCGAGCACCGTACGCGCGTCGGTCTCCGCGAGCCGTTCGCCGACCTGCTCCGCGCGCGCGGTCTCCTCGGCGGCGCGGCGTACCGCCGCCTGCGGCCTGCCCGTGTACAGCTCCGCCCATGCCACCAGATGGGCGGTGCCGGGTCCGCTGTCTCCGGCCAGCAGGGTGAGGGCCTCGGCCGGAGCGCCCTGGTGGACCAGGAGTTCGGCCTGTGCCGTCCGTACCTCGTGCAGCGCCTGCCGGTCGGCCTGTGCCTCGGCGGCCTGTCCGGCCCGCTCCAGCAGTTCGCCGGCCCCCGCCCCGCCGGTCCGGATCCGGACGCGGGCCAGGGCGGCGAGTGCGTAGGCGGTGCACCAGCTCCGGTGCGATTCGCCTTCCTCCGCGGCCGCCTGCGCATGTTCCTCGGCCTCGGTGAACTCCCGCAGCAGCAGATGCAGTTCGGCGAGATTGGCGCGCTCGAAGGCGACCGCCGTGGGATCGCCGGTGTGCTCGGCGAGCTTCATCGCCCGCCGGCCGATGGAGACGGCCTCGCCCAGCCGGCCGGACCTGCGGGCGTGCTCGCGCAGCACCGAGAGCGTGGTGACCAGGAGTTCCTGGTCCCCGTACGCCTCCGCGTGCGGCAGGGCCCGTTCCGCCGCGGGCCGGGCCAGGTCGAACCGGCCGGCGAGGGCCAGTGAGGTCGCCTGCATCCCCAGGGACCGGGCGAGCAGCCCCCTGCGCTCGCCGCCCGCGACGCTGTCGGCCGCCTCCTGCGCGATGCGGGCCGAGGTGTGCGCCTCGTCGTACCGTCCGGTCACGAACCGCAGGCCCCCGGCCGCCAGATGGTGGGTCGCCACGGCCAGCGCCGGGGTGTGCGGGCCGGGCCGGTGCGTACGCAGCAGCTCCTCGCCCTCCTCGATGCCGCGGTACTTCATCAGGACCTCGCTCAGCCGGGCCGCCGCCAGCACCTGCCCGTCCCCGTCGCCCCGCCGCACCATGTCGTCCAGCGCCTCGCGCAGCACGGTGGCCGCGTCCCGGTAGCGGGCCATCCGGCGCAGCACGGCCCCCCGGTCGATGCGGGCGCGGGCCGCGTCGGCGGCGGACGCGTCCAGCCGGGCCGTCAGCTCGGCGTAGTAGCGGTCCGCGGTGTCGTTGGCGCAGAGGGCGGCAGCGCGTTCGGCGGCCTGGCGCAGATATCCGGTCGCCCGCGGGTCGTCGGCCCGGGTCAGCTGCGTGGCCAGGGTGTCGACCGCGTCGGGGCGGTGGCGCAGCACCGCCTCCGCGTAGGCCGAGTGCAGCTGGCGGCGTCTGGCGGTGGACATGCCGTCGTAGCAGGTCAACCGCACCAGCGGATGGCGGAAGGCGAGACCGGGCAGCGATCTGCCGCCGGCCACCACCGGCCGTTCGGTGACGACCGAGGCCGCCACCGCCGCGTCCACGGCGTCGGCCGCCTCGGCGGGGGAGAGCGGCGGGTGCAGACCCTGCCCGGCCATGTCGAGTATCTCGGTGAGGGCGGCGCCGCCACCGGTCACGGAGATCGCCTCGACCACCCGCCGGGCCGCCGGACCCAGCCGGGCCAGCCGTGCGGCCACCAGCTGACGCACGCCCTCCGGGGCGCCCGGGGCGCCGGGATCCGCGCCCTCGTGGACCGTACGGGCCAGCTCCAGGGCGAACAGGGGATTGCCCAGGGAAAGCTCCCAGACCCGGTCGAGGCCGGTCAGGGCCCCCGCGTCCCGGGCGACCGCCAGGCACTGGTCCCGGTCCAGCCGCTCGAGCTCGACGGCCTCGGCGAGCTGCCCGCGTACCAGCGTCTCCAGGGCGGCGCGGCGCGGGTCGCCCGTGTCGAACTCCTCCGCGCGGTAGGTGACCACGAAGCGCCACGCCGTACGCGTGGCCGCGGCCCGCCGGGCCAGATGGCTGAGCAGCTGGTACGAACCGGCGTCGGCGGCATGCAGGTCGTCCAGGACCAGCAGCACCGGCGCGCCCGCCGCGAGATCGCCGAGCAGTCCCGCGGTGGCCCGGAAGAACCGGTCGCGTTCCTCCTCGGGGCTGCGCTCCCGGCCGGCCCCGATCTGCCCCAGGGAGGGCAGCAGGGCGGCGAGTTCGGGGTACTCGCCACCGATCCGGGCCCGCTCCACCGATGGCCGGTCGGCCAGCCAGGCGTCCAGTGCCTCCACGAAGACGCCGTACGGGGTGTGGCCCTCCGCGTCGTGGCCCGCGCCCCACAGGATCGTGGTGCCGGCCGCGGCGGCCGCCCGGGCCACCTCGGTCGTCAGCCGGGTCTTGCCCACTCCGGCCTCGCCGCCGACCAGCCGCACGGGTGGGCCGCCGTCGGCGAGCAGGGTCCGCAGCGCGTCGTCCCGGCCGCGCAGCGGGGGACCCGCCGGGGTGCGGATCGCGGCGGGCAGAACCGGGGAGGCCGAGGCGGGCAGCACCGTCGTGGTGGCGTCCAGCGCCAGCAGATGCAGCCGCTCGGTCTCGGGTCCCGGCCGTACCCCGAGTTCGGCGTCGAGCGCCTCCCGGCACAGGTGGTACTGGCGCACCGCCTGCCGGCGCAGCCCCTGGCGCAGAAAGGCCTCGATGACGACGCGGTGGGCCCGTTCCTCCGCCGGGGCGACGGCCAGGGCGTGCAGCGCCACCTCGGCCGCCGGTTCGTTCTCGTCGTCCGCGAGATGGGCCTCGGCCAGCGCCAGCCGCACCCGGTCGTGCAGCGCGGCGATCCGGGTGCGCCGGGCCTCCGCCCAGGCGGCGTAGCGGTCCTCGGGGAGCAGTTCCCCGGTGAACGCGGCGAGCGCCTCGGCGAGGGCCGCGGTGCCGCCATCGGCCAGCGCGCGCTCGGCCAGGGCCTCGGCCTCGTCCGCGTCGATCACGACGGTCTGCGGATCGAGCCGCAGCAGGGAGCCCTCGCCGGTGAGGTAGGACGAGGAGGAGCGGGGGGCGAGTTCGGGCTCGAGGGCGCGGCGGGCGGCGTGCAGCGCGACCCGGAGGCTGCCGAGCGCGGCCTGCGGATCGGCGTCCGGCCAGCAGATCTCCATCGCCTGCTCGCGGTGGAGGCTGTGGCCGGGGTGGACGGCGAGGAGCTTGACCAGGGCACGGGCGCTCGGGCGGGGCCACCGCTCGGAGAGGGCGGGGCCACCGTCACGAGTCACCCGGAATCCGCCGAAAAGGTGCAGGCGCAGCACAGGGGGCGTGGTGTGTGTGCCGTGGTTCGCCGCGTCTGTGCCCATCAGGGCGCCACTGTAACGCGCGGATTCGGACATCCCGCAGGCCCCCCGGGCGGTCTGCCCGGGGGCCTGCGACCCCCCGCCCGATGCCCTTGCTCTGCCTCGGGGCCGATGGGCATGTCGGCGGTGGCCGCGAGTACGGAGAGGGCGTTGTGCTGCCGGGGCAGGGTGAGCGGCCCCGCCCCGGTCCGCGGCCTCGGGTATCGCGGACGGGGGCGAGCCTGTCCGGAACGTTAGGACGGTGCCGTTACTGGGGAGTTACCGGACCGGCCGGCGAACCCAGCGGACCGTGACCGGCTCCGGCGGCCCCGGTGGTCCCCGGCGACCGCCGGGGACTCCGGTGGATCGCCGCGACCCCCGGCGGATCGCCGGGTCCGGCGTGACGGGCGTCTCTGGCGCCCGAAAACTAACAGCGCTAGTTTGGGGCGCGGACGACCTCGTCCGTCACCACGCCCGGGAGGAACAGCCATGAAGGCCCACAACGGTATGTACATCGGCGGCGCGTGGCGGCCCGCCGCCGGAGCGGACACCATCGCGGTGCTGAATCCGGCGGACGAGCAGGTCATCGCCCATGTGCCGGCCGGCACGGCCGAGGACGTCGACGCCGCGGTGCGCGCCGCCCGCGCCGCCCTTCCCGGCTGGGCCGCGACCCCGCCCGCCGAGCGCGCCGCCCGGATCGGCGCCCTGCGCGATGTGCTGGCCGCCCGCAAGGACGAGATCGCCGAGACGGTCACCGCCGAACTGGGCTCGCCGCTGCCGATGTCGCAGATGGTGCACGCGGGCGTGCCGGTGCTGGTCGCCGGCTCCTACGCCGAACTGGCCGCGACGTACGCCTTCGAGGAGCGCCGCGGCAACTCCACCGTGTTCCTGGAGCCGGTCGGCGTGGTCGGCGCGATCACCCCGTGGAACTACCCGCTGCACCAGATCGTCGCCAAGGTCGCCCCCGCACTCGCCGCCGGCTGCACCGTCGTCCTCAAGCCCGCCGAGGACACCCCGCTCACCGCTCAGCTCTTCGCCGAGGCCACCGAGGAGGCCGGTCTGCCCGCCGGTGTCTTCAACCTGGTCACCGGCCTCGGCCCGGTCGCCGGTCAGGCCCTCGCCGGGCACGAGGACGTCGACCTCGTCTCCTTCACCGGCTCCACCGCCGTCGGCCGGCGGATCGGCGCCACGGCGGGCGGCGCCGTCAAGCGCGTCGCGCTGGAGCTCGGCGGCAAGTCGGCCAACGTCATCCTGCCCTCCGCCGATCTGGCCAAGGCGGTCAACGTCGGCATCGCCAACGTGATGTCCAACTCCGGCCAGACGTGCAGCGCCTGGACCCGGATGCTGGTGGACGCCGAACGGTACGAGGAGGCCGTCGCGCTCGCCGCCGCGGCCGTCGCCAAGTACGTACCCGGTGAGCGGGTCGGCCCGCTCGTCAACGCCAGGCAGCAGGCCCGGGTGCGCGGCTACATCGAGAAGGGCGTCGAGGAGGGTGCCCGCCTCGTCGCCGGCGGCCCCGAGGCGCCCCTGCCCACGGGGTACTACGTCAGCCCCACGGTGTTCGCCGACGTCACCCCGGAGATGACCATCGCCCAGGAGGAGATCTTCGGCCCGGTCGTCTCGATCCTGAAGTACGAGGACGAGGCGGACGCGCTGCGTATCGCCAACGGCACCGTGTACGGGCTGGCGGGCGCCGTCTGGGCCGCCGACGAGGCCGAGGCCGTCGCCTTCGCCCGCCGGATGGACACCGGGCAGGTCGACATCAACGGCGGCCGCTTCAACCCGCTGGCCCCCTTCGGCGGTTACAAGCAGTCCGGGGTCGGCCGCGAACTCGGTGAGCACGGCCTCGCCGAGTACCTCCAGACCAAGTCCCTCCAGTTCTGAGCCACCCCTCGAGTCCGCAGAGTCCGCGCCCCCTATCAGCAAGGAGCCAGTCCGTGGTCCGCGCCGCCGTACTGCCCGCCGTCGGAGCTCCGTTGGAGATCACCGACATCGTCCTGCCGGAGCCCGGCCCCGGCCAGATGCGCATCCGCCTGGCCGCCGCCGGCGTGTGCCACTCCGACCTCTCGCTGTCCAACGGCACCATGCGGGTGCCCGTCCCCGCCGTCCTCGGCCACGAGGGCGCGGGCACCGTCGTCTCGGTGGGCGAGGGCGTCGGCCATGTCGCCCCGGGCGACGGAGTCGTGCTCAACTGGGCGCCGTCCTGCGGAAGCTGCCACCACTGCGGGATCGGCGAGGTCTGGCTCTGCGCCAACGCCCTGGCCGGGTCGGCGGACATCCACGCCCGCACCACCGACGGCACCGAGCTCCACCCCGGGCTGAACGTCGCCGCGTTCGCACAGGAGACCGTCGTCGCCGCCAACTGCGTGCTGCCCGCCCCGGACGGCATCCCGCTCACCGAAGCGGCCCTGCTCGGGTGCGCGGTGCTGACCGGGTACGGCGCGGTCCACCACAGTGCCCAGGTCCGCGCCGGCGAGTCCGTCGTCGTGTTCGGCATCGGCGGCGTCGGTCTCGCCGTTCTCCAGGCCGCCCGGATCGCGGGCGCCTCGAAGATCATCGCGGTGGACGTCTCCCCGGAGAAGGAGGAGCTGGCACGCCTGGCCGGTGCCACCGACTACGTGATCGCCTCCGCCACCACGCCCCGCGAGATCCGGGGGCTCACCGGTGGCCAGGGAGCGGATGTGGCCGTCGAGTGCGTCGGCCGGGCCGCCACCATCCGCACCGCCTGGGAGTCCACCCGCCGCGGCGGCCGCACGACGGTCGTCGGCATCGGCGGCAAGGACCAGCAGGTGACGTTCAACGCCCTGGAGCTCTTCCACTGGGGCAGGTCCCTGACCGGCTGTGTGTACGGCAACAGCGACCCGGCCCGCGATCTGCCGGTGCTGGCCGGCCACATCCGGGCGGGCCGCTTCGACCTCTCCATGATGGTCACCGAACGGATCGCGCTCGACGGCATCCCGGCGGCCTTCGACAACATGATCGCCGGCAAGGGCGGCCGGGCCCTGGTGGTCTTCTAACTTCCGGGGGAGGCTTCCGACCGGCTCGTGGTGAGCAGCCGGGCCTCCATCTCGCCCCGCTCGAAGAGCCGGGAGGCCGGGCCCACGATCAGCGGGTCCGCCTCCCCGGCCACCGTCGCGTCCTTGTCCGGGTAGTCGAAGCGGTGCAGGACGTGCCGCATCGCCTCCAGCCGGGCCCGCTTCTTGTCGTTGCTCTTCACCACGGTCCACGGTGCGTCCGCCGTGTCCGTGTGGAAGAGCATCAGCTCCTTCGCCTCCGTGTACGCGTCCCACTTGTCGAGCGAGGCCAGGTCGACCGGGCTGAGCTTCCACTGCCGCACCGGATCGATCTGCCGGGTCATGAACCGGTTGCGCTGCTCGTTGCGCGAGACGGAGAACCAGAACTTCACCAGATGGATGCCGTCACGGGCGAGCATCCGCTCGAACCCCGGCGCCTGGTGCATGAACTCGAGGTACTCGCGGGTCGAGCAGAACCCCATCACCCGCTCCACACCGGCCCGGTTGTACCAGGACCGGTCGAACAGCACGATCTCCCCGGCGGCCGGCAGATGGGCCACGTACCGCTGGAAGTACCACTTGGGAGCGTTCGCGTTCGGTGGGCTTCTCCAGCGCCACCACTCGCGCACCACGGGGGTTCAGGTGCTCGGTGAACCGCTTGATGGTGCCGCCCTTGCCGGCGGCGTCGCGCCCCTCGAAGAGGATGACGAGCCGCTCGTCGTGCTCCTTGACCCAGTGCTGGAGCTTGAGCAGCTCGATCTGCAGGGCCCGCTTGGACTTCTCGTACGCCTTGCGGCCCAGCTTCTCGGCGTACGGGTAGTCCTCGCGCCAGGCGTCGCGCGGACGGCCCTCGGGCGTCACCAGCACCGGGTCGTCGTCGTCCCTCATCGCCTTCCTACGGCCGGTCCGCTGCTTGGCGCTCCGCGTCATGAGGGGGTCCTTCCACCGGCCGGGCCGCAATCCTGCGGGTCGCACCAGTCTGCGGACGCATCCGGGAGACCGCCACCCCGGCCAGGCAGAGCAGCCCGCCGCCGACAGTGAGCAGCGCGGGAACCTCGTCCAGCAGCAGCCACGACATCAGCACCACGAGTGCGGGGACCGCGTAGGTGGTGGCGCCCATCCGTCCGGCGGTGGTGCGGGCGAGCGCGTAGGCCCAGGTGGTGAACGCCAGTGCGGTCGGGAAGAGGCCCAGATAGATCATGTTCAGGGTGGCCGGCAGGGGTGCGTCGGCGGCGTCGGAGATCAGCGCGCCGGCGAAGGGCAGGCACGCCACCGTGCCGACCAGGCAGCCGAACGTGGTGATCTGGAGCGCCGAGCCGTGCCGCAGCGCGGGCTTCTGGCCGACCACCCCGCCCGCGTACGCCACCGCCGCCAGCAGACAGAGCAGCACGCCCAGCACCGAGGAACTCCCGTGCCCCGACATGGAGAGCCCCACCACCGCGGCGCCCGCGAAGGACACCGCCATGCCCAGCAGCAGCCGGCGCGGCAGCCCCTCGCCGAGCAGCCGGGCGCCGAGCAGGGCGATCAGCAGGGGCCCGATGTTCACCACCATCGCGGCGGTGCCCGCGTCCACCTGCTGCTCACCCCAGTTCAGCACCACCATGTACAGGCCGAACCAGAGCAGCCCGGACCAGAGGATCCCCGGCCAGGCGGCGCGCGACGGCAGCCCCTCGCGCCGGACGAGCAGCAGGGTGCCGAGCGCCAGGGAGCCCGCCAGCAGCCGGCCGAGGGCCAGTGCGCCGGGGGAGTAGGCCTCGCCGGCGCTCCGGATGGAGACAAAGGCGGAGGCCCACAGCACCACGGTGGTGCACGCGGCGGCCGTGGCCCGCCGGTCACGGGGTGCGGCGGGGGAGGGTGTCGTCGTCATGGCGCCGACGGTAGGCGGCGAACGCCACGGCACCCAATTATTTGTTGCCGGTACGGGACAGCCCTTGGGCGCCCGCGGTCAGGAGGGGCCGGGGGCCGGCCGGGTGGTCCGGGCGGGCGCGAGCTGCTCGTACTGCAGGGCGAGCCCGTCGACCAGGGCCCGCAGCCCGGTCTCGAACGCCCCCTCGTCGACCTGCTGGCGCCGGTCGGCCAGCAGGTGGGCCTGGCCCAGATGCGGGTAGTCGGCGGGGTCGTACGCCGTCTCGTCGTCCACGAAGCCCCGGGCGAACGAGCCGAGCGCCGAGCCGGTGATGAAGTAGCGCATCAGGGCGCCGATGTAGGTGGCCTGGGCGGGCGGCCAGCCCGCGCGGACCATGCCGCCGAAGACGGCGTCGGCGACCCGCAGACCGGCCGGGCGGCGCCCGGGGCCCTGGGCGAGCACGGGAACGATGTGCGGATGCTCGGTGAGTGCCGCACGGTAGGAGACCGCCCAGTCGTGCAGGGCGGCGCGCCAGTCGCGGGTGTCGGACTCGTCGAACATCGACAGATCGACCTGTGCGGAGACGGCGTCGGCGACCGCGTCCAGGATCTCGTCCTTGTTGCGGAAGTGGTTGTAGAGCGACGGTCCGCTGACCCCCAGCTCGGCCGCCAGACGGCGGGTCGAGACGGCGCCGAGCCCCTCGGCGTCCACGAGGGCGCTCGCCGTCTCGACGATGCGGTCTCTGCTGAGGAGGGGCTTGCGCGGGCGGGCCATGCGGCACATAGTAGGGCCTGTCCCGGTAAAACTAGCAGTGCTAATTAAAGTGGAGAGTCGAAGGATGAACCTGGAGCTCAGCGAGGAGCAGGAAGCCGTCCGGCAGCTCGCCAAGGACTTCGTCGCCCGCGATGTCGCCCCGTACGCCGTCGAGTGGGACCGGGCCGAGAACGTCGACAAGTCGATCGTGAAGAAGCTGGGCTCCCTCGGCTTCCTCGGGCTCACCGTCCCCGAGGAGTACGGCGGCTCGGGCGGCGACCACCTGGCGTACTGCCTGGTGACCGAGGAGCTGGGCCGCGGTGACTCCTCGGTCCGCGGCATCGTCTCGGTCTCCCTGGGCCTGGTCGCCAAGACCATCGCCGCCTGGGGCGACGAGGAGCAGAAGCGGCAGTGGCTGCCGCGGCTGACCTCCGGGGACGCGGTCGGCTGCTTCGGCCTCACCGAACCGGGCACCGGGTCGGACGCCGGGAACCTGACGACCAGGGCCGTGCGGGACGGCGGCGACTACGTCATCAACGGCAGCAAGATGTTCATCACCAACGGCACCTGGGCCGATGTGGTGCTGCTCTTCGCCCGCACCGGCGACGCCCCCGGCCACAAGGGCGTATCCGCCTTCCTGGTCCCCGCCGACACCCCCGGTCTGACCCGGCGCACCATCCACGGCAAGCTCGGCCTGCGCGGCCAGGCGACGGCCGAACTGGTGCTGGAGGACGTCCGTGTCCCCGCCGCCACCCTCATGGGCCCGGAGGGCAAGGGTTTCTCCATCGCCATGTCGGCGCTGGCCAAGGGGCGGATGTCGGTCGCCGCCGGCTGTGTCGGCATCGCGCAGGCGGCCCTGGACGCGGCCGTGGGATACGCGGCCGAGCGTGAGCAGTTCGGCAAGTCCATCGCGAGCTACCAGCTCGTCCAGGAACTCATCAGCGACATCGCCGTGGACGTCGACGCCGCCCGCCTGCTGACCTGGCGGGTGGCCGATCTGATCGACCGCGGCGAAAGCTTCGCCACCGCCGCCTCCCAGGCCAAGCTCTTCGCCTCCGAGGCCGCGGTCCGCGCCGCGAACAACGCCCTCCAGGTCTTCGGCGGCTACGGCTACATCGACGAGTACCCGGTCGGCAAGCTGCTGCGCGACGCCCGGGTGATGACGCTCTACGAGGGCACCAGCCAGATCCAGAAGCTGATCATCGGCCGGGCGCTGACGGGGGTCTCCGCGTTCTGAGGAGTCCTGTGCCGCGCACTCGAACGGGCGTCTGAGTACCGGGCTGAGTACGCGGACGGATGTGGCGCGCGCCACGCCGCCCGATGCTGAGCGGCATGAGTGAGACGACATCGGTCAAGCAGCAGAGCACCGCCGCCTTCTACGGCCAGGCCGTCGCGTCCTTCGGGGTCGCGATGGGGGCGGTGGCCATCGGGATCTACTTCCTCGACGCCGACGCCTGGGTGCGCGGCTTCTTCGCCATCGGAGTGCTCTACCTCGTCACTTCCGCCTTCACGCTCGCCAAGGTGATCAGGGACCGGCAGGAGGCGGGCCAGATCATCAGCCGGGTCGACCAGGCCCGGCTGGAGAAGATCCTCGCGGAGCACGACCCCTTCCGGAATCAGTGACGGTCCCACCCGCCGGACCCCCTGGGGTCTTTCGTCCGGATCGGGCCGGAACACCACGAGCCCGGCATCATCCGAACGAGAGGCCCTAAGCGCTTGCTCAGGATCGGGGTATGGTGTGCGTCCTGCTGACTGAGAGGGGCAACCGACGATGAGCACGGCGCAGGAGACCGGCGGCGAGAGCGCGCCGTGGGAGGAAGTGACGCCCGAGGCCGCCCGCCGGCTTCTCGTCGCGGCCGTCGACGCCTTCGCCGAGCGCGGGTACCACGCCACCACCACCCGGGACATCGCGGGCCGTGCCGGAATGAGCCCTGCCGCGCTCTACATCCACTACAAGACGAAGGAAGAGCTGCTCCACCGGATCAGCAGGATCGGCCACGACCGCGCCCTGGCTCTTCTGGAGGCGGCGGCCGACGGGGAAGGAACGGCCGCCGAGCGGCTCGCCGACGCCGTACGGTCCTTCGTCCGCTGGCACGCCGAGCGGCACACCACCGCGCGCGTGGTCCAGTACGAGCTCGACGCCCTCGCCGAGGAGCACCGCACCGAGATCGTCGAACTGCGCCGCAGGAGCGACGCGGTGGTGCGCCGGATCATCGGTGAAGGTGTGGCCGCGGGGGAGTTCGACGTCCCGGACGTGCCGGGCACCACGCTCGCCGTGCTCTCGCTCTGCATCGATGTGGCGCGGTGGTTCAACGCCCAGGGCAGCCGGACCCCGGACGAGGTGGGCGAGCTGTACGCAGGTCTCGTGCTGCGCATGGTCGCGGCCGAACGCTGACGCGGCCGCCCCCGGCCCCGCGGCCGAACGCTGACGCGGCCGCCCCCCGGCCTCACGGCCGGGGGGTGGTGGCACGTCACCGGTGGACTCAGAAGTAGTACCGCGACACCGACTCGGCGACACACGCCGGCTTGTCGCCGCCCTCGCGCTCGATGGTGACGACCGCGGTGACCTGTACGCCACCGCCCGCCTCCTCGACGCTCTTCAGTACGGCCGTCGCCCGCAGTCGCGAGCCCACGGGTACCGGGGAGGGGAAGCGGACCTTGTTGGTCCCGTAGTTGATGCCCATCTTCGCGCCCTCGACCTGCATGACCTGCGGTACGAGCGAGGGCAGCAGCGAGAGCGTCAGGTAGCCGTGCGCGATGGTCGTGCCGAACGGACCGGCCTTGGCCCGCTCGGGGTCCACGTGGATCCACTGGTGGTCACCGGTCGCGTCGGCGAAGAGGTCGACCCGCTTCTGCTCGATCTCCAGCCAGTCGCTGTGCCCCAGCTGCTCACCCACGCCGTCGCTCAGCTCCTGCGCGGACGTGAAGATCCTCGGCTCTGCCATGTCGCTGGCCCTGCCTTCCCGCTCTGTCGGCCATCCGTAGTGCACGCTGTCTAAGCGCTTGCTCAGCATGGTTGGCGGGTGCGTTCCTGTCAACGACGGACCGGCCGGGAACGGGGCACGTAGGGTTCGATGAGTGCCCCAGATCCCACAGACACTCCATGAACTCACGGTCGGCCAGCTCTCCGCGCGCAGCGGCGCCGCCGTGTCGGCCCTGCACTTCTACGAGGCCAAGGGCCTGATCAGCAGCACCCGCACCAGTGGCAACCAGCGCCGCTACAGCAGGGACGCGCTGCGCCGGGTCGCCTTCGTCCGCGCGGCGCAGCGGGTCGGCATCCCGCTGGCCACCATCCGTGACGCCCTGGCCGAACTCCCCGAGGAGCGCACCCCCAACCGCGACGACTGGGCGCGGCTCTCCGAGGCGTGGCGCTCGGAGCTGGACGAGCGGATCCAGCAGCTGGCCCGGCTGCGCGACCACCTCACCGACTGCATCGGCTGCGGCTGCCTCTCGCTGGAGAACTGTGTGCTGTCCAATCCGGACGACATCTCCGGTGAGCGGATCAGCGGCTCGCGCCTGATGCCGGAGCGCAGGTCCCCGGACCGGCCCGCCGAGGGTTGCTGAGGCCGCACCCGGCGTACATGCCGGGCGTGCGTGCCCGGCGTGCATGCCCGGCGTGCATGCCCGTCCGGCTGCCGCGGTCCCGGGCACCGGACGGGCCGTCCCCGGCCTCGGGCCACTGGTCGCCGGCCCCCGTCCCCGGGCGCCGGGCGGGCCGTCCCGTTCCTCAGGCCGCCGATGCCAGGCCGCCCAGCCTGGCCCGCCGGGCCTTGGCCAGCGCGGCCGGGGTGAGCACAGGCTGCGGCACCACGATCCCGCACCCGGCGCACACCGGGCCGGACCAGGGCTCGCGGTCCAGGTCCTGCCGCCAGACGATCCGGGCCTGCGCGCACACCGGGCAGTCGGTGCCGGGCTCCGCCTCCAGGGCCCGGATCAGCCGGGCCAGTACCTCGGCGAGCGGCGCCGCCGGGTGCACGGCCGGGTCGTCGCACCGTGCGACCCCGTTGCCGCCCCAGGTGCGCCGGTGCCAGTCGTCGAACGCGCCCGGCCGGCGCAGCCCGTCGTGCTTCTCCCGCCTGCGGCGCTCGGCGAACCCCGCCTCGTAACCGAGCCAGACCCCCCGGGCCGTCTCCAGCTCCTCCAGCGCGCGCATCAGCCGCGCCGGGTCGGGCGCCCGGTCCTCGGGGCCTATCCCGTGCCGGGCGCACAGGTGGTCCCAGGTCGCCCGGTGTCCGTACGGTGCGAAGCGCTCCAGGCATTTGCGCAGCGAGTACCGCCGCAGTGCCAGATCGCTCCGCGGATCACGGACCTGTCTCGCAAGACTCCGGAACCCGGCCATCGCGCCGCCACCTCCGTCGCTCGTACTCCGTCGCCCGCACTTCGGCGTCAGTGAGTGGACGTACGAGTGCCCGGATCGGCTCCATCCAAGGGTGCGGCCGTCCGGTGGGTGAGATGACAGGCCGTCATGTGACGGCATGTGGCGATTCGGAGAAGGTGATTGATGTTCACCTTACCGAGGGGTCATACCGTCGGTAACCTCCGGCGCACAGGCCTCTCGGAGGAGCACGCATGCCCCCACGCACCCGTATGTCCGCACGCACCGGCAGGACGCGGGCCGCCGCCGTCGCAGCCGTTCTCGCACTCGGTACGTCCCTGCTGGCCTCCGCGCCCCACGCGGGCGCCGCCGAGGCGGAACCCGTCCCCGTCGTCGACTACTGCCGGGGGCAGTGCGACGACATCCTGCCGCCCGGCGAGAACGGCAACGCCACCCTCGTCGAGATCCTCGGCAACAAGGCGTTCGGCACCCATCCCGCGCACAGCGACGACCAACTCGACCGGTACGACGGCCTGGTGGCCGGACACACCGGCCTCACCGACCGGAAGCTGACCGACTTCTTCAACGACGCCTCCTTCGGCGTCGCGAAGGATCAGGTCGAGTCCGTCACCTCGCCCCGCGACGACGTCACCATCACCCGCGACAAGGTCTCCGGCGTCCCGCACATCAAGGGCACCACCCGGTACGGCACCGAGTTCGGCGCCGGATTCGCGGCAGGTCAGGACCGGCTCTGGCTGATGGACCTCTTCCGCCACATCGGACGCGGTGAACTGACCTCGTTCGCCGGCGGCGCACTGGCCAACCAGGGCCTGGAGCAGCAGTTCTGGCCGCAGGCCCCGTACACCGAGGCCGATCTGCAGGCGCAGGTCGAATACATCAGGACCCAGGAGGGCGCCCGCGGCGAACAGGCGATGGCCGACGCGCAGGCGTATGTGGACGGCATCAACTCCTACCGGGAGAAGTCGAAGAAGGGCCGCTACTTCCCCGGCGAGTACGTCCTCACCGGCAAGGTCGACGCCATCACCAACATCGGTGAGATCCAGCCGTTCCAGCTGACCGACCTGATCTCGATCGCCTCGGTGGTCGGCGGCCAGTTCGGCGGCGGTGGCGGCGGCGAGGTGCAGGCGGCGCTCTCGCTGCTGTCCGCCCAGCAGAAGTACGGCGTCGCCGAAGGGACCAGGGTCTGGGAGTCGTTCCGTCAGCGCAACGACCCCGAGGCCGTGCTGACCGTCCATGACGGAACCGCGTTCCCCTACGCGAACAAGCCCGACCACGCCGTCGGCACGGCTCTTCCCGATCCCGGCTCCGTCACCGCGGAACCACTGATCTACGACCGCACCGGCTCCGCGGGCACCAACGCGAAGGCCCCCGTCAAGGCCCCGGCCATGCTGAAGAAGGCCCAGGGAATCTACGACGGGGGAGTCATCCCGGAGGGCTCGCTCCCGGGCTCCGGCTCGGGCGCCCAGAAGCGCGGCATGTCCAACGCCCTGCTGGTCTCCGGCAGGAACACCGCGAGCGGAAACCCGATCGCGGTCTTCGGCCCGCAGACCGGGTACTTCGCCCCGCAGCTGATGATGCTCCAGGAGCTCCAGGGCCCCGGCATCAGCGCCCGAGGCGTCTCCTTCGCCGGAGTCGGCATGTACATCCAGATGGGGCGCGGCCAGGACTACGCCTGGAGCGCCACCTCGGCCGGCCAGGACATCACCGACACCTACGCCGTCGACCTGTGCGAACCCGACGGTTCCGCCCCCACCAAGAACTCCACGCACTACCTCCGTGGCGGCGACTGCACCGCCATGGAGAAGCTGGAGCGCTCCAACTCCTGGAAGCCGACCGTCGCCGACTCCACGGCGAAGGGCTCCTACCGGATGCAGGTCCGGCGCACGGACTACGGCATCGTCACCCACCGCGCCACCGTGGACGGCAAGCCCGTCGCGTACACCACGCTGCGCACCACCTACCGGCACGAGGCCGACTCGATCATCGGCTTCCAGATGCTCAACGACCCGTCCTACGTCACCGACGCCGCCTCCTTCCAGCGGGCGGCGAGCAACATCGACTACGCATTCAACTGGTTCTACGCCGACTCCCGCACCGCCGCCTACTACAACAGCGGCATGAACCCGGTGCGCGCGGCGGGCGTCGACCCGGCGCTGCCCGTCAGGGCCGGGAAGGCGTACGAGTGGAAGGGCTTCGACCCGGCGGCCAACACCGCCGCCTACACCCCCTTCGCCGAGCACCCGCACTCCAGCGGCCAGGACTACTACGTCTCCTGGAACAACAAGCAGGCCGAGGGGTTCGCCTCCGCGGGCTTCGGGCTCAGCGCCGTGCACCGCGCCGACCTGCTCGACGACCGGGTGTCGAAGCTGGTGGAGGAGGGCGGCGTCACCCGCGCCTCCCTCACCCGTGCGATGGCGGACGCCGCGCTCACCGATCTGCGCGGGGAGCAGCTGCTGCCCGAGCTGCTGAAGGTGATCCGCTCCCAGCCGGTCACCGACCCGGACCTCGACGCGGTGGTCCAGCAGCTGGACTCCTGGCGGGCGGCGGGCGCCCAGCGCAAGGAGTCCAGCCCGGGTTCGCACGCGTACACCCACGCGGACGCGGTACGGATCATGGACGCGTGGTGGCCCGAGCTCATCGAGTCGGAGTTCAAGCCGGGGCTCGGTGACGACCTCTACGGGGCGCTGACCGCCAACCTCGCCACCGACGAGTCCCCGGCCGCCAGCCACGGACCGAGCGGTGCGCACAGCGGATCGGCGTTCCAGTACGGCTGGTGGGGCTTCGCCGACAAGGACCTGCGCCAGGTGCTGGGGCAGCCGGTCAAGGGGCCGCTCGCCAGGACGTACTGCGGCAACGGTGACCTGAGCAGCTGCCGCGCGGCGCTGCTGTCCACGCTGAAGCGGGCGGCGGCGGTTCCGGCGGCCGAGGTGTACCCGGCCGACGGCACCTGCAAGGCCGGTGAGCAGTGGTGCACCGACTCGATCATCCACCGGGCCCTGGGCGGGATCGGGCAGAAGGCGGTCCACTGGCAGAACCGCCCGACCTACCAGCAGGTGGTGGAGTTCCCGGCACACCGCTGAGGCCGAACCCGCCGGGCGGGCAATCCAAGCCCGTCCGGCGGGTCAATCAAGCCCGTCCGGCGATTGAGGACGGAACCGGAAGGCCGGGCGGGCCCGCACACATGGTTCACCCATGCACGCGGGCCCGCCCGCCAGGCTCACCGGTACTGCAGGTACCGCTTCCGTACAGCCCGGAACGCGGCGAGGTCCGCCGCCCACGCGCCGACCACCTCGTCCGTGTCCGCGCCCGCGTCGATCATCGTGCGGACCCGGGTGTTGCCGGTGAGCTTGTCGATCCAGTTGTCGGAGCGCCAGGCGAACCCGCTCCAGGTCTGCTTCGCCGTGACCAGCAGCGCGATCCCGGTGCGCACCGGGTCGAAGACCTCGCGGTCCAGGACGTGCACCTGCACCCCGCCCACCGTCCTGCCCTGGAACTTGGAGAACGTCGGCGCGAAGTACGCCTCGCGGAAGGCCACCCCGGGCAGCCCGAGCGCGTTCGCGGCAGCCGCCCACGTGTGGTCGATCCCCTCCGCGCCGAGCAGCTCGAACGGCCGTGTGGTGCCCCGCCCTTCGGAGAGGTTGGTCCCCTCGAAGAGGCAGGTGCCGGAGTAGACGAGCGCGGTGTCGGGCGTCGGCATGTTGGGGCTCGGCGGCACCCACGGCAGCCCGGTCCCGTCGAAGAAGTCCGAGCGCGACCACCCCGACATCTTCACGATCTCCAGCTCGGCCGGACGGTCCGCCAGGAACTCCCCGTTGAACAGCAGCGCCAGCTCGGTGACCGTCATGCCGTGCGCCTGCGCGATCTCCCGGCGGCCCACGAAGGTGCCGAACGCGGGGTCCAGCACCGGGCCGAGCGCCGCCCGCCCCGTCACCGGGTTCGGCCGGTCCAGGACGACGAACCTCTTGCCCGCGAGGGCCGCCGCCTCCATGCAGTCGTACAGCGTCCAGATGTACGTGTAGAAGCGGGCGCCCGCGTCCTGGATGTCGAAGACGATCGTGTCCACGCCCGACGCCGTGAAGACGTCGGCGAGCGCCTGCCCGCTCTTCAGATACGTGTCGTAGACCGGCAGCCCGGTCGCCGGGTCGTCGTAGCGCCCCTCCGAACCGCCCGCCTGCGCGGTGCCGCGGAATCCGTGCTCGGGGCCGAAGACGGCGGTCAGGTTCACCCGGTCGTCCGGGTGCATCACATCGACGATGTGGCGCACGTCGGAGGTGATTCCGGTCGGGTTCGTGACGATGCCGACCCGCTGCCCCTTCAGCAGCGCGTAGCCGTCCGCCGCCAGCCGGTCGAAGCCGGTGCGCACCCGGCCGCCCTGCCCGCCGCCGTGCCCCTTGCCCTGTGCGGCCCGGGCGGCGGCGGGTCCGGCCGACGCGGCGGTCGCCGCGAGAGCTCCCACCGCACCGCCGGCGGCCAGCAAACCACGTCTGGACAGGCTCATCGGGCTACCTCCATGATCGCGACGACTGTCATGGCCACGCACGCTAGCGCGCGTTCGGGCCGCAGGGAACGTGCCGGACGGGGCGGCTGTGCACGGAGTGGCGGATGAGAGGCTCCAGCCTCTTCCCGGACGACATACCGACCGGTTAGTCTGCCGGTGCAGTCGGCTGAGAGAGGCGGGAGCGATGAGTACGGTGCAGGGCGCGGGCGTAGTGGTCACGGGGGCCGGAGGCGGCATCGGCGCCGCGCTGGCCCGCAGATTCGCCGCCGAGGGCGCGCGGGTCGTGGTCAACGACCTCGACGAGGGCCGGATCAAGGCACTCGCCGAGGAGATCGGCGCCGTCGCGGTCGCCGGTGACGCCTCGCGGATCGTCGACGCCGCCCGTGACGCGCTGGACGGCACCGTGGACATCTACTGCGCCAACGCCGGCCTCGCCTCGCCCGGCGACGTCTTCGCCGACGAGGAGGTCTGGGCCGCCGCCTGGGACGTCAACGTCATGGCCCACGTCCGCGCGGCCAAGGCGCTGGTGCCGGACTGGCTGGAGCGCGGCAGCGGCAGGTTCGTCTCCACCGCCTCCGCCGCCGGACTGCTGACGATGATCGGCGCGGCGCCGTACAGCGTCACCAAGCACGGCGTGGTCGCCTTCGCCGAATGGCTCTCCCTCACCTACCGCCACCGCGGCATCAAGGTCCACGCGATCTGCCCGCAGGGCGTGCGTACGGACATGCTCACCGCCGCCGGATCGGCCGGGAAGCTCGTGCTCGCCCCCAGCGCGATCGAGCCCGAGGACGTCGCCGAGGCCCTCTTCGACGCGATGGCCCAGGACCGCTTCCTCGTCCTGCCGCACCCCGAGGTCGCCGGGTACTACCGGGCCCGCGCCAAGGACACCGACCACTGGCTCGGCAGTATGAACCACCTCCAGCGCAAGTGGGAGGAGACCGGCGCATGAGCGAGTCGATCTACGCGGCGAAGCCCTGGCTCCCGCTGCTCAGCGAGGCCCAGCGGGCCCCCGTCAGCCCCGCCGCGACCCTGGTGCACGCCTTCCGTGACTCCGTGGCCCGGACCCCCGCCCATCCGGCGCTCGCCTACTTCGACGGACGCCTCAGCTACGCCGAGACCGACGCGCTCTCCGACTCCGTGGCCGGGCACCTCGCCGCCCGGGGGCTGCGGCGCGGCGAGCGGGTCGCGATCATGCTGCAGAACTCGCCGCAGTTCGTGCTCGCCCTGCTCGGCGCCTGGAAGGCCGGGGCGACGGTCGTCCCGCTCAACCCGATGTACAAGTCCGCCGAGGTCGGCCATGTACTGAAGGACGCCGAGGTCACGGCGCTGATCTGCTCCGACCGGGCCTGGGAGGCGTATCTGCGGGACACCGCGGCCGGCGCCCCGGCCGTCCGGATCGCCCTCACCGCCTGCGAGCTCGACCTCCAGACGGAGAACGACGAGCGGGTCCTCGGCTTCGACCGGCTGCCGCCCGCCGGCGACGCCGACGACCTGGTGGCCGTCGCCCGGCAGGGCCTCGCCGGCCCGGCCGGCCGGGAGCTCACCGCCGACGACGTGGCGCTGATCAGCTACACCTCCGGGACCAGCGGCACCCCCAAGGGCGCCATGAACTCCCACGGCAACATCATGGTCAACGCCGAGCGCCAGCGCGCCGGCCACCCCATCGCCGAGGGCGCCGCCTACTTCGCGCTCGCCCCGCTCTTCCACATCACCGGCATGGTCTGCCAGCTGGCCGCCTGCCTCACCAACGCCGGCACCCTCGTCCTGGCGTACCGCTTCCACCCCGGCGTCGTCCTCGACGCCTTCGCCGAGCACCGCCCCGCGTACACCGTCGGCCCGTCGACCGCCTTCATGGCGCTCGCCGCCACCCCCGGCGTCACGCCCGAGCACTTCGCCTCCTTCCAGGTGATCTCCTCCGGCGGCGCACCGCTGCCGCCCGCGCTCGTCGAGAAGTTCCGGGCGGGCTTCGGCCCGTACATCCGCAACGGCTACGGGCTCACCGAGTGCACCGCGCCCTGCGCCTCCGTGCCGCCCGAGCGCGAGGCGCCCGTCGACCCGGTCTCCGGCACCCTCTCGGTCGGCGTGCCCGGCCCGGACACGGTCGTGCGGATCATCGACGAGCACGGCGCGGAGGTGCCCTTCGGCGAGCAGGGCGAGATCGCCGTGCGCGGCCCGCAGGTCGTCTCCGGCTACTGGCGGCTGCCCGAGGCCACCGCCGCCGCCTTCCCGGACGGCGAGCTGCGCACCGGTGACATCGGCTTCATGGACCGCGAGGGCTGGCTCTACGTCGTCGACCGCAAGAAGGACATGATCAACGCCTCCGGCTTCAAGGTCTGGCCGCGCGAGGTGGAGGATGTCCTCTACACCCACCCGGCCGTACGCGAGGCCGCGGTCGTCGGCGTGCCCGACGCCTACCGGGGCGAAACGGTGCGGGCCTACGTCAGCCTGCGGCCCGGTGCCTCGGTCGAACCCGGCGAATTGGGTGCGTACTGCAAGGAACGGCTTGCCGCGTACAAGTACCCGCGCGAAGTCGAGATCCTGACGGAACTTCCCAAGACGGCAAGTGGGAAGATCCTCAGGCGGGAACTGCGTTCACCCCGTAAGAACGGCTGACCCACGGCACGGAAGGAAGGCGGCGGCTATGGCCAAGGCGACGGACGGGAGCGGTGTCCCCGTCCCCCAGCGGCTGCTGGCCGCCGCCACCCGGCTCTTCGCCGAGCAGGGGTACGACCGCACCTCGGTCCAGGAGATCGTCGAGGCGGCAGGCGTCACCAAGGGTGCGCTGTACCACTACTTCGGCTCCAAGGAGGACCTCCTCCAGGAGGTGTACGCCCGGGTGCTGCGGCTCCAGCAGGAGCGGCTCGACGCCTTCGCGGACGCCGACGCACCGGTCGAGCAGCGGCTGCGTGACGCCGCGGCCGACGTGGTCGTCACCACCATCGAGAACCTCGACGACGCCTCGATCTTCTTCCGCTCCATGCACCATCTGAGCCCCGAGAAGAACAAGCAGGTACGGGTGGAGCGGCGCCGCTACCACGAGCGCTTCCGCGCCCTGGTGGAAGAGGGCCAGCGTGCCGGCGTGTTCTCCACGGCCACCCCGGCCGACCTGATCGTCGACTACCACTTCGGCTCGGTCCACCACCTGTCGACCTGGTACCGGCCCGACGGGCCGCTGACCCAGCAGGAGGTCGCCGACCACCTGGCCGACCTGCTGCTGCGCGCGCTGCGCCCCTAGGGCCTCTCGTTCCTCGCCGGGATCCACTGCCGCAGAGCCCGCCCCGCAGGACCGGACCGGTCCGCGGGGCGAAGCTGGATATATGGCGCACATACAGTCTTCGACGCATGTCCCCGCTCTGTGGAACGTCGCTTACGGGCCGCACCGGCCGGCGGTCGTCCGGGTCATCGCCCGGTGCCTCCTGCGGGTGCGGGCCTTCGCCCGCGAACTGGCGCTCGCCGACCACGTACCGTACGGCGGCTACTGACGGCCGGGCGGCCCGTGCGGGTCAGGGGCCGCCCGGCCGGTCGCTCACAGGTACTTCTTGATCTCCCGGCGGGCCAGCGAACGCTGGTGCACCTCGTCCGGGCCGTCCGCCAGCCGCAGCGTCCGCGCCGCCGCCCACAGCTCGGCCAGCGGGAAGTCCTGGCTGACCCCGCCCGCACCGTGCAGCTGCACCGCCTGGTCGAGGATGGCGACCACCGCGCGCGGGGTGGCGATCTTGATGGACTGGATCTCCGTGTGGGCGCCGCGGTTGCCGACGGTGTCCATCAGCCAGGCCGTCTTCAGCACCAGCAGCCGCAGCTGCTCCACCGTCACCCGGGCGTCCGCGATCCAGTTCTGCACGACGCCCTGCTGGGCGAGCGGCTTGCCGAAGGCGGTGCGCGACACCGCGCGGCGGCACATCAGCTCGATGGCGCGCTCGGCCATCCCGATCAGCCGCATGCAGTGGTGGATGCGGCCCGGACCCAGCCGCGCCTGGGCGATGGCGAAGCCGCCGCCCTCCTCGCCGATCAGATTCGACGCGGGCACGCGTACGTTCTCGAAGACGACCTCGGCGTGGCCGCCGTGGGAGTGGTCCTCGTAGCCGTACACCTGCATGGCGCGCTTCACCGTCAGGCCCGGGGTGTCGCGCGGGACGAGGATCTGCGACTGCTGGCGGCGGAGGTCGTCGCCGTCCGGGTCGGTCTTGCCCATCACGATGAAGATCGCGCAGTCCGGGTTCATCGCCCCGGAGATGTACCACTTGCGGCCGTTGATGACGTAGTCGTCGCCTTCGCGGGTGATGCGGGTCTCGATGTTGGTCGCGTCGGACGAGGCGACCTCCGGCTCCGTCATCGCGAACGCGGACCGGATCTCCCCGGCCAGCAGCGGCTGGAGCCACTGCTTCTTCTGCTCCTCGGTGCCGAACTGCGCCAGCACCTCCATGTTCCCGGTGTCCGGCGCCGCGCAGTTCAGCGCGGTCGGCGCCAGGTGCGGCGAGCGGCCCAGGATCTCCGCCAGTGGCGCGTACTGGAGGTTGGTGAGCCCGGCGCCGTACTCGGCGTCCGGCAGGAAGAGGTTCCACAGCCCCTGCCTGCGGGCCTCGGCCTTGAGGTCCTCCACCACCTGAGGGGTGTCCCACGGCGAAGCGAGCAGCGCGCGCTGCTCGTCCGCGGTCTTCTCGGCCGGGTACACGTGCTCGTCCATGAAGGTGAGCAGCCGGGCGCGCAGCTCCTCGGTACGGGCGTCGAATGCGAAGTCCATGGGGGTGGGTCAGCCTTCCTGGAGGGTGGTGAGGCCGTGCTCGATGAAGACGGGGACGAGGTCGCCGATGCGGTCGAAGCCGCCGCCGACCGTCTGGCCCAGGGTGTAGCGGTAGTGGATGCCCTCAAGGATCACGGCGAGCTTGAACCAGGCGAACGCCGTGTACCAGGAGATGGCGGAGGTGTCCCGGCCGGAACGGGCGGCGTAGCGCTCGATCAGCTCGGCGGGGGAGGGGTGGCCGGCCGCGCCGCTGGTGGTGGAGACCGGCGACTCGGGCAGGTCCAGGTCGGAGCTGTACATCACCAGCAGGCCGAGGTCGGTCAGCGGGTCGCCGAGCGTCGACATCTCCCAGTCCAGGACGGCCTTGATCTCGTCGTCGGCGCCGATCAGGACGTTGTCCAGGCGGTAGTCGCCGTGGACGACCGTCGGGGCGGGGGAGGCGGGCAGCTCCCGGCCGAGCGCCGCGTGCAGTTCGTCGATGCCCGGCAGTTCACGGTTGCGGGAGGCGTCCAGCTGCTTGCCCCAGCGGCGCAGCTGACGGTCCAGGAACCCCTCGGGCCGCCCGAAGTCGCCGAGACCGACCGCGGCGGGGTCCACGGCGTGCAGCTCGACGAGGGTGTCGACGAGGCCGAGCACCGCGCTGCGGGTGCGCTCGGGGCCGAGCGGGGCGAGCTGCTCCGCCGTGCGGTACGGGGTGCCCTCGACGTACTCCATGACGTAGAACGGCGAGCCGATGACCGAGTCGTCCTCGCAGAGCAGTACCGGTTCGGGGACCGGGACGGCCGTCGGGTGCAGGGCGCTGATCACCCGGTGCTCGCGCTTCATGTCGTGCGCGGTGGCCAGCACATGGCCCAGCGGGGGCCGGCGGACCACCCAGCGGCCGGTGCCGGCGGCGTCCGCTTCCGTGTCAGTGACGACGTATGTCAGGTTCGAACGGCCGCCCTCGATGAGCCGGGCCGCCAGCGGTCCGTTCACCAGGCCCGGCCGCTCGCGGTCGAGATGTCCGCGCAACCGGTCGAGGTCGAGACCTGGCGGGTGGACTGGGCTCATCGTGCGCACCTCCGGAGGTGGAAAAGCAGTCGGTGCTCATGATGCCGACCAGTCGGTATGTCGTCCAGTGAACTTCCGGAACCGGATGCGCGGAATCCGGTCCGAATGGTGGCCGGACCCTGGCGCCCGGTCGTATCCCTGAATAGAGTTCACGTATGGATACAGCGTTGTTGATCGACGAAGTCCGGCTGACTCCGATCCTCATAGCCGACCCGCCCCTGCTCAACACCCAGGGCGTCCACCAGCCGTACACCCCGCGGCTCATCGTGGAGGTCGTCACCCGCGGGGGAGTGACCGGCATCGGGGAGACCTACGGCGACGGCAAGTACCTCGAACTGGCCGAGCCGCTCGCCGCGGCCCTGGCCGGACGCCCGGTCAGCGATGTGAACGGACTCTTCGCCCTCGCCGACGAGGTGTGCGGAGATTCACGCGCGGCCGACGAGCGGGTCGACGCGGGCGGGCTGCGCGGCGTCCAGACCGCGGACAAGCTGCGCCTCTCGGTGGTCTCCGGCTTCGAGGTGGCCTGCCTGGACGCGCTGGGCAAGGCCCTCGGCCTGCCCGTGCACGCCCTGCTCGGCGGCAAGGTCCGCGACAGCGTCGAATACAGCGCCTACCTCTTCTACCGGTGGGCCGGACACCCGGAGGGCGGCGAGCGCGACGACTGGGGCGCGGCCCTCGACCCGGCCGGAGTCGTCGCCCAGGCGCGGCGCTTCGCCCGCGAGTACGGCTTCTCCTCCTTCAAGCTGAAGGGCGGCGTCTTCCCGCCCGACGAGGAGATCGCCGCCGTCCGCGCGCTGGCGGAGGCGTTCCCCGGGCAGCCGCTGCGGCTGGACCCCAACGGCGCCTGGTCCGTCGAGACCTCGCTGTACGTCGCCGCGCAGCTCGAGGACGTCCTCGAATACCTGGAGGACCCGGCGGGCGGCACGGAGGCGATGGCCGCCGTCGCGGCCGGCACCGCTGTGCCGCTGGCCACGAACATGTGCGTCACCACGCTCGCCGAGGTCCCGGAGGCCTTCGCCCGGGGCGCCGTCCAGGTCGTCCTCTCCGACCACCACTACTGGGGCGGCCTGCACCGCACCCGCGAACTGGCCGGGATCTGCCGCACCTTCGGCGTCGGGCTCTCCATGCACTCCAACACCCATCTCGGGATCAGCCTCGCCGCCATGACCCACGTCGCGGCCACCGTCCCCAACCTCGACTACGCCTGCGACAGCCACTACCCCTGGCAGGGCGAGGACGTGATCACCGCCCGCCATGTCTTCGAGAACGGCCGGCTCGCCGTGTCCGACGCCCCCGGCCTCGGTGTCGAACTCGACCGGGAACGCCTCGCCGCACTGCACCGCCGCTGGCTCGACGACGACGGCACGATGCGCGAGCGCGACGACGCCGCCGCGATGCGCAAGGCCGAACCGCAGTGGCGGACGCCGCAGGTCCCGCGCTGGTGAGCGCCGGTGCGTCCGGGCCCGCGCCGGCCTGAGTTGCGGACGCCGCGCCCCGCCCCGAGGGTCGGTACATGAAGGCGATCAGTTACCACGCGTACGGCGGGCCCGAAGTCCTGGAGTACGGCGAGCGGCCCGACCCCAAGGTCGGCCCCGACACCGTCCTGGTGAAGGTCCGGGCCGCGGCGGTCAACCCCGTCGACCGGCACGCCCGGGAGGGGCACCTCGACGCCGTTCTGGAGACGGTCTTCCCCGTGATCCCCGGCTGGGACGTGTCGGGGGTGGTCGTCCAGCCCGGCGTCGCCGTCGACGAGTTCGCCGTCGGCGACGAGGTCATCGGATACGTGCGGGAGGACTTCCTCAGCCGCGGCACCTTCGCCGAGTACGTGGCCGCCCCCGTGCGCACCCTCGCACGCAAGCCGCTGAGCCTGAGCTTCGAGGAGGCCGCGGGGCTGCCCCTGGCCGGCCTCACCGCCTACCAGGTGCTCCACCGGGCGCTGCGCATCCGCAACGGGGACACCGTCCTCGTCCACGCGGCGGCGGGCGGCGTCGGCTCGCTCGCGGTGCAGATCGCCCGCCACACCGGATGCCGGGTCATCGGGACCGCGAGCGAGCACAACCACGACTACCTCCGGCAGCTCGGCGCGGAGCCCGTGGAGTACGGGGACGGTCTCGCGGACCGGCTGCGGGCGCTGGCCCCGGACGGGATCGACGCCGCCTTCGACACCGTGGGCGGTGAGGCCCTGCGGGTGTCCGCCGAGACCCTCGCGCCGGACGGGCGCCTGGCCTCGATCGTGGACCCCGAGGTGTTCTCGTACGGCGGCAAGTACGCCTTCGTGCGCCCCGACGCCAAGGATCTGGCCCATCTGGCGGAGCTGGCCGAGCGGGGCATCGTCTCGGTCCATGTGGACCGGGTCTTCCCCCTCGCCGAGGCCGCCCGGGCCCACCGGCTCAATGCCGAGGGCCGCACCCGCGGGAAGATCGTCGTCACCGTCGACTGGGACGCCCCGGAGGACTGAGCCGCGGGGCCGTTGGTCCAGGGGCTCCGGTTCAGGGCCGCCGGTTCAGAACAGCATGGCCGCGGCGAACACGGCCAGCGCGACCGTGCACGCCGCAGCCGTCAGGGCCGCCCGGGGCCCGAGCGGCTGCGGACGGGCGGTGCCCATGCCCTGCACGCGGCGGTTGGCCACCCGCAGGAACCCCAGCCAGGCCAGCACGCTCAGTGCCAGCGCGACGATCCCGGCCCCCGTCGCACCGCCGTGCAGCGCCTGCTTGCCCGCCAGCAGCGCCACCACCGTGCAGGAGAGCGTGGTACGCCGCCATGCCAGCCGCGTCCGCTCGGGCTGGAGCCCCGGGTCGCGCCCGGCGGCGGTCACCGCCCCTCCCAGCCGAAGAGGACCACCACCACCATCGCCACGGCCACCACGGCGACCGCGACACTCAGCAGCGTCGGGAACCGGGACACCGGCAGATCCTCCCCGCGCCGCATCGCCCGCTCGCACCGCACCCAGTGGTTGACGGCCCGCAGCGCGCACAGCACACCGGCGGCCAGCAGCGCGAGCGCCAGACCGGCGCGGACGCCCCACGCCAGTTCGGGCAGGAACTGGTCGACCGCGAAACCGCCGCCGATCAGTGCGAGGGCCGTCCGGATCCAGGCGAGGAAGGTCCGCTCGTTGGCGAGCGAGAAACGGTAGTCGGGGGTGTCGCCCTCGTCGCGGATCCGCTCCGGTGCGAACCACAGCCGCAGGCTCCGTACAAATTCGTTCACGTATGGACCTTATCCGCCGCTCAATCCCTCGTTCCGGGCCGGTTCAGGGCGTCCCCCGGAACGCGCGCAGCCGCCGGTAGCCTTCCAGGCCGTCCGGCACCCACGGCCAGTCCTCCAGCCGCTGTTCCAGCTCGGCGTCCGTGAGGAAGGTGTGCCAGGCGACCTCCTCCACCTGCGGCTTCACCGGCAGCTCGCACCGTACCCGGTAGACGTATGACCACCAGCTGTGCCCGGCGCTCTCGTAGAGGAACTTGAACAGCGGCTCCGGGCGGGGGAGTCCCGAGACGCCCAGCTCCTCCTCGGCCTCCCGCAGCGCGGCCTCGTCGTACGTCTCGCCGGCGCCGACGACCCCGCCGACGAACATGTCGTAGTGGGAGGGGAAAACCAGTTTGGTGGCGGTCCTGCGGTGTACGAAGACACGGCCGCCGGCGTCCCTGGCCTCGATGAAGACGCAGCGGTGGCGCAGGCCCCGCGCGGTCGCCTCACCGCGCGGTGCCTGCCCCACGACCACGTCGTGCTCGTCGACGATGTCCAGGATCTCGTCAGAAGGTGTCATGCCGCACATCCAACATCAGACCCCGCAGGCGATCACTGCCCCATGACGTACTTGACGGTCGGCCCCGTGGTCCAGCCGCCGTCCACGGCGAGTTCGGCGCCGGTGACGTACGAGGCGGCGTCGGAGAGCAGGAAGACGACGGCCTGCGCGATCTCGCCGGCCTCACCGACCCGGCCCATGGGGGTGTTCGGGTAGTTCCCGTCACCCTGGCGGATCCCCACGGACGCGGTCATCGGGGTGTACACCATGCCGGGGTGCACGGAGTTCACCCGTACCTTCGCCGTACCGAGCTCCACCGCGCCGACCTTCGTCAGTCCGCGCACGCCCCACTTCGACGCGCCGTAGCTGGAGGTCAGCGCGAGGCCCATCAGCCCGGCCGCCGACGAGATGTTGACGATCGAACCGCCGCCGTTCTCCTTCATCACCGGGATCACCGTCTTCATGCCGATGAAGACGGCCGTCAGATTGATGTCGATGACCTTGCGGAAGTGCTCGACCGTCTCCGTCTCCAGCGGCTGTCCGGTCGAGACGCCGGCATTGTTGACCAGGCCGTCGATCCGTCCGAACTCGGCGAGGGCGAAGGCGGCGACGCGCTGCCAGTCCTCCTCGGAGGTCACGTCGTGGTGGAGGAAGCGGGCCCGCGTACCGAGGGCGGCGGCGGTGGCGGCACCCTCCTCGTCGAGTACATCGGTGATCACCACGTTCGCGCCGCCGTCCACGGCGAGGCGCGCGGCCTCGGCGCCCAGGCCGCGGGCGGCGCCGGTGATGATGACGGTCCGGCCGGTGAGGCTGTTCTTGTCGGTCATGACATGTCCTTCTTGCTTCGTGTGGTGCGGGTGGTTCACGCGCCGTGCGGCGCGGGGGCGTGCAGGAATGCGGTGGTGGTGCCGACGAGATCGGCGAGGAAGAGCTCCTGGCCGGTCAGCGGCCGGGTGCCGTCGAGCCCCTGGCGGGCCCGGTCGGCCAGCGCCGCACCGATCAGGGTGAGCGCCAGATCAAGCCGCTCCAGGCGTACGGGCTCCGGCAGCGCGTCCAGCCGGTCCCCGATCCGGCTGATCAGCCGCCCGTAGGCGGTGCCGTCCAGAGCGGGGTGCGGCCGGCCGGTCCGCAGCCCGGTCTCGTGGCTCAGCTGTGCGGAGATCCGCAGACAGCGACGGCCCCGGTCGTCGGCGAGCAGGGTCGCCTCCGCCGCCAGGAGCGCGGTGAGCAGTTCCCGTACACCGCAGTCCTCGGGGAGCGCGTCGAGCAGCGGGGCGACGACTCGCTCCGTGCGCTCCTGACGGCCGGCCATCACGGCGTCCAGCAGCCCGGCGCGGGAACCGAAGTGGTACTGCACCGCGGAGGGGTTGCTCTGGCCCGCGAGAGCGACGATGTCCCGCAGCTGGGCGCCGTCCGTGCCCTGTGCGGCGAAGATCTCCTCGGCCGCGCGGATCAGCTTGTCCCGGGTCTCTTGTCCCGATGTTCTCGCCATGGAGCCAAAGTAATGCTGGCCATTATTAATTGCCAGCGCGGGCAGCCGGTTGTGAGGAAGCGGACAGTGGGACGCCCCCCCCGGGGGTCCCTCAGCGCGGCTGGAGGCGCTGCGTGCGCCGTCCGCCCACCGGCCCTTCCGGCATCGCCGGATGCAGGCCCAGCAGCACGATCCCGGCCACGATCGCCGCCAGCCCGGCCGCCTGCCCGGCCAGTGCCCCGGCGTCGGTGCGCACCTGGTCGCCGAGGAAACCGATCCCGCAGGCGATCCCGGCCAGCGGCTGGGCCGCGGTCAGCGCGGGCAGCGACATCCGCAGCGGGCCGGTCTCGAACGCGCTCTGTACGAGGATCAGCCCCGTCACCCCCAGCACCAGCACCGCGTACGGCTGCCAGCTCATCACCAGGGCCGCCCAGCCGCCGTCCGAGAACCGCTGGCCGCTCACCCGGGTGAGGGCGTCCTGGAGTCCGTAGAGCAGCCCGGCCGCCACCGCGAGCAGCGCCGGGGAGGCCCCCGACCGCGAGCGCTTCGCGAACGCGGTGAGCAGCAGGGCCAGGCCCACCACCACCCCGATCACCAGCCAGTGCCGCAGCGGACTCGACACCGCCTGCCCGCCCTTCGGCTCGCCCGCCACGAGGAAGGCGGCGACGCCGCCCGCGAGCAGCCAGAGCCCGGCCCAGCCCTGCCGGCCCAGCCGCTGGCCGGTGCGGTGACGGGACAGGGCCATCGCGAAGAGCAGATTGGTCGCGAGGAGCGGTTCGACGACGGAGACCTCGCCCTTGCCCAGGGCCAGGGCGCCCAGCACCATGCCGCACACCATCAGGCCGATACCGGCCAGCCAGCTGCGCACCCGCATCAGGTCGAGCAGCAGCCGCGGCGACAGATAGTCGCTCTTCGGGGCGTGGCGGGCCGCGGCCTGTTGCAGGACGAAGCCGAAGCCCAGACAGCAGGCCGCGCTCACGGCGAGCACGAGGACCAGCACCGACACGCTTGTCCACCCCAAGTCAGGCCGGAAGAGGGTGATTTGTTTCGACGATAACGCCTGGGTCCCGCCGGTGCGGCCGGGGCGCGGCCGACCGGGCGGTTGACGCCGGGGCGGCCGGTGCCGAAGATCTGACGCACGAGTAACTTCGCGAGCGGCCGCACGGGTGACGTGCGGTCCCTGCGCCGGACCGCGGCCCGGTCGCCCCGACAAGGATGGAACCCATGGCGTACGACGCTGATGTGATCGTGATCGGGGCAGGACTCGCGGGACTGGTCGCCACCGCGGAGCTCGTCGACGCGGGCCGCTCGGTGATCCTGCTCGACCAGGAGCCCGAGCAGTCGCTGGGCGGACAGGCGCACTGGTCGTTCGGCGGTCTCTTCCTCGTCGACTCACCCGAACAGCGCCGGATGCGGATCAAGGACAGCCATGAGCTGGCCCTCCAGGACTGGTTCGGCACGGCCGGCTTCGACCGTGAGGAGGACCACTGGCCGCGCAAGTGGGCCGAGGCGTACGTCGACTTCGCCGCCGGTGAGAAGCGCTCCTGGCTGCACCGGCAGGGCATGCGGTTCTTCCCCGTCGTCGGCTGGGCCGAGCGCGGCGGCTACGACGCGAACGGCCACGGCAACTCCGTCCCCCGCTTCCACATCACCTGGGGCACCGGCCCCGGCGTCGTCGCCCCCTTCGAGCGCCGGGTGCGCGAGGGTGTCGCCAAGGGGCTCGTCACCTTCCGCTTCCGTCACCGGGTCACCGGCCTCGGCCGCACCGGCGGCACCGTCGACACCGTGAGCGGCGAGATCCTGGCGCCCAGCGACGCGGCCCGCGGCACGGCGAGCAGCCGGGAGACGGCCGGCACGTTCGAGCTCAGGGCCCAGGCGGTGATCGTCACCTCCGGCGGCATCGGCGGCAACCATGATCTCGTCCGCAAGCAGTGGCCCGAGCGGCTCGGCACCCCGCCGGAGAAAATGCTCTCCGGCGTTCCCGCGCATGTCGACGGGCTGATGCTCGGCATCACCGAGGACGCGGGCGCCCACCACATCAACCGCGACCGGATGTGGCACTACACCGAGGGAATCGAGAACTGGAACCCGATCTGGGCCAGACACGGCATCCGGATCCTGCCCGGCCCGTCCTCGCTCTGGCTGGACGCCCGCGGCAAGCGGCTGCCCGTGCCGCTCTTCCCCGGCTTCGACACGCTCGGCACCCTCGAACACATCATGCACAGCGGCCACGACTACACCTGGTTCGTCCTGGACCAGAAGATCATCGGCAAGGAGTTCGCGCTCTCAGGCTCCGAGCAGAACCCCGATCTGACCGGCAAGTCCGTCCGTGACGTGATCGGCCGGGCGCGCGCGGACGTGCCGGGGCCGGTGAAGGCGTTCATGGACAACGGTGTGGACTTCGTCGTGGAGAAGGACCTCGGGGCACTGGTGCGCGGCATGAACGCGCTCACCGGTGAATCGCTCATCGACGAGGACGACCTGCGCCGCGAGATCACCGCCCGCGACCGGGAGATCGCCAACCCCTTCACCAAGGACCTCCAGATCACCGCGATCAGGGGCGCCCGCGCCTACCTCGGCGACAAGCTGATCCGCACGGCCGCGCCGCACCGCATCCTCGACCCCAAGGCCGGGCCGCTGATCGCCGTACGGCTCAACATCCTCACCCGCAAGTCGCTCGGCGGACTCGAGACGGACCTGTCCTCGCAGGTGCTCACCGCGGACGGCACCCCGCTGGCCGGGGTGTACGCGGCCGGTGAGGCAGCCGGATTCGGCGGCGGCGGGGTGCACGGATACCGCTCGCTGGAGGGAACCTTCCTCGGCGGCTGCATCTTCTCCGGCCGGGCGGCGGGCCGGGCGGCCGCGGCGGCGGTGGCCTGACCCGGGGGACGGATCCCGGCGGGCCGGGCGGCAGGGCGGGCCGAAGCCGGGGCCGGGCAGCCCTCGGACCGGCCAGGACCGGCCAGGACCGGCCAGGACCGGCCAGGACCGGCCAGGACCGGCCAGGACCGGCCTCCGCCGGGGCCGGGGCGGACCGCGTCCGGCCCCGGGCTGTTCTCAGCCCGCGGATGTCCCCGCGGCGGGGCCGATCAGTTCGACGACCCGGAACCGTTCGGCGACGACCAGCGTGTCGTCGTCGACCGTGAACTCCGGGTCGCCGAGCCCCTCCCGCATCTCCGCGCTGTGCCAGAACCGTTCGTGGCCGGCCCGCCATCCGGCCACCGAGGTGTCGCCCTCGCCCTCGTCGAGCACGTGCTGCAGATCGACGTCACCGAGCCGCAGGATCCGTACCTCGGTCACCTCCAGCACCGCGATCTCCTGCCCGTCCGAGTCGATCAGCGCGGACCGCTCGCCCACCGGGGGCGGTTCCTCCTTCTCCGCCTCGTACTCCGCGAGGAGTCCGGTCGTCGACACCTTCCGTCCCTCGAGAACCGCGGCGACCAGCCGATCGCGCAGCGGTCCGGGGAAGACGAGAAGGAAGGGCTTGAGGGCTTCACGGTTCGGCATGGCGCAAGTCTGCCACCGGCGGCCCGCCGGTGGCGGGGAGAATCTGACGGGACGGTGACGTACCGCCGCCGCCCCTGGCGTCCGGCGCCCCGGAGTGCTCGAATCGCGGGGTGAACAGTTCTTCCTCCGGCGCGGAACCGGATACGGAGCCGCCGGGCCCCGATCCGGACGCCACCGGCACCCCCGTGGGCCGGCGCCTGGTCCTGACGATGCTGGGTCTGGGCGCCGCCGGGCTCGTCGCCGCGCCCGTACTGCAACGGACGCTGGAATCCGGCCTGGGCGCGCTCTCCGACAAGGACCCCACCGGGCTGACCGGTCTGCTGCCCAACGGCGGCGGCTTCCGGTACTACTCCGTCGCCTCGTCCGTACCGGAGAAGAGCGCCGCCGACTACCGGCTGACCGTCGACGGCCTGGTCGGCCGCCCGGCCACGTACACCCTGGACGCGCTGAAGGAGATGGAGCAGACCCGGATGGTGCGGGACGTCCAGTGCGTCACCGGCTGGCGGGTGCCCGAGACCCCCTTCGAGGGCGTACGGCTCTCCGCCCTGCTGGACGCGGCGGGGGTCCGGCCGGAGGCGAAGGCGGTCCGCTTCACCTGCTTCGACGGCACCTACAGCGAGAGCCTCACCCTCGCGCAGGCCCGCCGGGCCGATGTACTGGTCGCGCTGCGGATGCAGGACCGGCCGGTGTCCCACTCCCACGGCGGCCCGGTCCGGCTCTACGTGGCCCCGATGTACTTCTACAAGTCGGCGAAATGGCTCTCCGGGATCACCGTCACGGACTCGGTTCGCCCCGGTTACTGGGAGAAGCTCGGATATGACGTCGACGCCTGGGTCGGCCGGTCCAACGGCCGCGACGATGCCCCCACGACCTGAGCCGGCCGCTCGCGTACGAAGGTTCAGCCGGCCGGTGCGGTGGGTGCACCGGGCCACGGCGGCGCTGACGCTGACCTGCGTGGCGACCGCGGCCTGTCTGTACGTCCCGCAGCTCGCCGAACTCGTCGGACGCCGCCACCTCGTGGTCACCGTGCACGAGTGGTCCGGGCTGCTCATTCCCGTACCGCTGCTGGCCGGACTCCTCGCGCGGTCGCTGCGGGCCGATCTGGGCCGGCTCAACCGTTTCGGACCGCACGACCGGCAGTGGCTGCGGGCGGTGCGACGGCGTGACCACCGGCCGGAGTCCCGCCCGGCCGGGAAGTTCAACGCGGGGCAGAAGCTGTATGCCGCCTGGATCGCGGGAGCGGTGCTCGTCATGGCGGGCACCGGGCTGCTGATGTGGTTCACCGGGCTCGCCCCGCTGATGTGGCGGACCGGTGCGACGTTCGTCCACGACTGGCTGGCGCTCGCGATCGGCATCGTGCTGGGCGGACACATGGCGATGGCGCTCGCCGACCCGGAGGCACGCCGTGGCATGCGCACCGGGTCGGTCGAGCGCCAGTGGGCCCGTCGCGAGCACCCGCTGTGGCGGGAGCCGGAGGAGCGGTCGCTAGAGGATCAGTGACAGCAGCATGATGAAGGCCAGCGAGACCACGGAGATGATGGTCTCCATCACCGACCAGGTCTTCACCGTCTGGCCGACGTCCATCCCGAAGTACTCCTTCACCAGCCAGAACCCGGCGTCGTTGACATGGCTGAAGAAGAGCGAGCCGGCGCCGACGGCGAGGACCAGCAGGGCCACGTGCGAGGTCGACATGCCGGCCGCCAGCGGGGCGACCAGACCGGCCGCCGAGATGGTGGCCACGGTCGCCGAACCGGTCGCGAGCCGGATCGCCACGGCGATCAGCCAGCCGAGCAGCAGGGCGGGAATCGACCAGCTCTCGGAGAAGTCCAGGATCATCTGGCCCACGCCGGCGTCGATCAGGGTCTGCTTGAAGCCGCCGCCCGCGCCGACGATGAGCAGCACACCGGCGATCGGGGCGAGGGACTTCTCCACGGTGGTGGAGAGGCGCGCCTTGGTGAATCCGGCCGCCCGGCCCAGGGTGAACATGCCCACGATGACGGCTGCGAGCAGCGCGATGAGCGGGGAGCCGATCACATCGGTGACGCGCTGGAACCCCTGCTCGGGGTCGTCCACCACGATCTCGACGAGCGCCTTGACCAGCATCAGGACGACCGGCAGCAGGATCGTCGCCAGGGTGGCGCCGAAGCTGGGCCGGCGGTCCAGGTCCTCGGCAGGGCGCTGCGGGATCATCGTCTCCGGCGCCTTGATGTCCACCCAGCGGGCGGCGTAGCGGGAGAAGACCGGACCCGCGATGATCACCGTCGGGACGGCGACCAGCACACCCAGGGCCAGCGTGACGCCGAGGTTGGCGCCCAGCGCGTCGATCGCGACGAGCGGGCCGGGGTGCGGGGGGATGAGCCCGTGCATCACGGAGAGGCCGGCCAGCGCCGGGATGCCGATCCGCATCAGGGAGTAGTTGCCGCGCTTGGCGACCAGCAGCACCACCGGGATCATCAGCACGATCCCGACCTCGAAGAACAGCGGCAGACCGATGATCGAGGCGATCAGGACCATCGCCCACGGCATGGCCCGCCTGCTCGTCTTCGCGAGGATCGTGTCGACGATCTGGTCCGCGCCGCCGGAGTCGGCGAGCAGCTTGCCCAGGATCGCGCCGAGCGCGATGAGGACGCCGACACCCGCGACGGTCGAGCCGAGGCCCGCGGTGAAGCTGGCTATCGTCTTCGCCGGCGCGGCGCCGGCGAACGAACCGAGTGCCAGCGAGCCGATGGTCAGCGCGAGGAACGCGTGCATCTTGAACTTGGTGATGAGCAGAACGATGACGGCGATGCCCGCCAGCACGGCGATGCCCAACTGCGCGTTGCCGGCCGAAGTGATCGGTTCGACGGCGTCCGCTGCCAGCATCTCGACGCTGAGACTGGTCACGGTGATGATCCTTAGTTATCGAGCCGGCGCAGTGCGGCGACGGCTCGCTGGGTGATTTCTTCGGGGCTGCCGGACACATCCACGGCGACGCCGGCCTCGTCGGCCTCAAGGGGCTGGAGGGCGGAGAACTGCGAGTCGAGGAGTGCGGTCGGCATGAAGTGGCCCTGGCGGCCCGCCATCCGCTCCTCGATGAGCGACCGGTCGCCGCTCAGATGCAGGAAGACAGCGCCGGGGGCCTCGCTGCGCAGCCGGTCGCGGTAGGACCGCTTCAGGGCCGAGCTGCTGACCACGCCGCCGAGCCCCGCCCGGCCGTGCGCCCACTGCCCGATCGCATCGAGCCAGGGCCACCGGTCCGCATCGTCCAGCGGGGTGCCGGCCGACATCTTGGCGATGTTCGCAGCGGGATGGAAATCGTCGCCCTCGGCGTACGGAACGCCCAGTGCGGCGGCGAGCAGGGGGCCGATCGTGGTCTTGCCGGTCCCTGCGACGCCCATCACCACGACGACGTGGGGGGTGCTCATTACGGTGCCTCGCTGTCCTCTTCGATGTCTTCCTCGACATCGGTCCGTCGCGCTACTGAAACCTATACGTACGACTTATTCAAGATGGTGTGACATTAACGTCGTACTTTTTGTTCCCGAGGGGGCCGTGAACCCGAGAGGGCCGCGTGAAGAGGCCCCCGTACTCTGGGTCCATGACCACACAGGGCCAGGGGCTGCATACACATGTGCTGGACACCCTGGGTCTGGAGATCGCCGCGGGTGAGCATCCGCCCGGCCAGGTCCTGCGTACGGACGAGCTGGCCCAGCGCTTCGACGTCTCACGCACCGTCGTACGTGAGGTGATCCGGGTCCTGGAGTCCATGCACCTGGTCGAGTCCCGCCGCCGGGTCGGCGTGACCGTACGGCCCACCGAGGCATGGAACGTCTACGACCCGCAGGTCATCCGATGGCGGCTGGCCGGTGCCGACCGCCCGCGCCAGCTCCGCTCGCTGACCGTCCTGCGCTCGGCGATCGAACCCGTCGCCGCCTCGCTCGCCGCCCGCCACGCCACCCCCCAGCAGTGCGCCGAGCTCACCGAACGAGCCCTCGGCATGGTCGCCACCTCGCGCGGCCAGCAGCTGGAGGGGTATCTGGAACACGACATCGCGTTCCACCGGATCGTCCTCAACGCCTCCGGCAACGAGATGTTCGCGCGCCTGGGCGACGTGGTCGCCGAGGTCCTGGCGGGCCGCACCCACCACCAGGTGATGTTCGAGGACCCCGACCCGGCGGCCGTCACCCTCCACGTCCGGCTCGCCGAGGCGGTCCGTGAGGGCGACGGCGGGGCGGCGGAACGGCTGACGAAGGAGATCGCGGTGGGCGCCCTGCACGAACTGGACGTCCTCGCGCCCTAGGGTCTTCCGTTTGGATCAGGCCGGATCAGGGAGCGAGGCCGGATGCGCGCACCGGATCCCGCGAGCCCGGCATGATCCGGACGGGAGGCCCTGAACCCGTCCGCTCAGGCGCCGGCCGGCGGGCTCGGGCGTACATGCTGCAACCGCGCGGCGGCCGAGGCCAGCACCATCTCCAGCGCCGCCGGATATCCGCTGCGTCCCATCTCCGCCACCAGTACCGCCGCGGCCGCCGCGATGTTGGGGTGTGTCCGCTCCGGCTGCCGGGCGTAGATATCCGGCCAGGCCTGCAACTCCAGGTTCCGCGCCTGCTCCGAGAGCACCAGCGTCGACGCGTCCAGCGCCGCGAACGACAGCGTCAGGTCGACGAAGACGTGGTAGACCCGGACCGCCTCGCCGTCCGGGAACCCCGCGCCCCGCAGGACGCCGAGGATCGCCTCGACCGACCGGACCTCGTGCGTACGGCCGGTCACCCGGGCGAACGTCAGCATCGCCGCCTGCGGATGCGCCAGATAGTCCGCGTGCATCCGCAGCCCCAGGTCCCGCAGGTCGCCCCGCCAGTCACCGGCCGGCGCCCAGGTGCGCAGCGTCCGGCCGATCAGCTCGTCCGCCACCGCCAGCAACAGCTCGTCGGTGTCCCGGAAGTACCGGTAGAGCGCGCTCGGATCGCATCCCAGGGCCGAGCCGAGCCGCCGCACGGTGAGAGCGGCCGCCCCGTGCTCACCGATCAGCCGCAGCGCCGTCTCCACGATCAGCTGCTCGGACAGTACGGTGCCCTGCTTGGTGGGACGCCTGCGCCGGCGCGCGCCCTCCGCCACCACCCGCTCGCTCGCGTTCATGCGAGGACCTTATGACAACGGCGTTGACATGCGGAACCCCTGAGGAGTTCGATGTGCCGCCAGCGGGCCGAAAAGCGCCCCTCGGTGAAGGAGCGACCGCGATGTCCTCTCGTACTCCCCACGGCGACGGACCACCCGGAGCGGCACAGCCGCCCGCGGCCCTGCGCAAGAGCCTCGGTGTGGTCGACGGGTTCGCCATCGCGGCCTCGTCCACCGCGGCCACCACGAGCATCGGCATCGGTCTTGGCGTCACCGCCAGCGCGGTCGGACTGCACCTGCCGATCATCATGCTGCTCGCCTTCCTGCCCATCCTGGGCATCGCGAGCGCCTACTCCCGGCTCAACAGGGTCGAGCCGAACATGGGCAGCGGCTACGTCTGGGTCGGCCGCTCGCTGAGCCCCTGGCTCGGCTTCCTCGTCGGCTGGATCGGCATCGTCTCCACGATCGTGTTCCTCGCCTACACCACCACCGTCACCGGCTCCGCCCTGCTCCAACTGGCGGGCGAGGGCGGACTGCACCAGGTGGCCGGGTTCCGGCTCGACCCGGACTCCACCGCGCAGTCGACCGTGCTCGGCATCGTCGTCCTGGTCGCCGTCACCTTCACCGCGGTCACCGGCCTGCGGTCGGCCGCCACGTTCCAGAAGTACCTGCTGGTCTTCGAGTACGCCGTCCTGCTCGGCTTCTGCGGATACGGCCTGTTCGCCGGCTCGCAGCCCTTCAGCCTCGACTGGCTCAACCCGTTCACCATCCCCTCCTTCGAGCAGCTCGCCCAGGGGCTGCTGCTCTCCGTCTTCTGCTTCTGGGGATTCGAGTCCACCTTCAGCGTCACCGAGGAGATCAAGGACCCGCAGGACGCCTCCAAGGCGGGGATCATCACGCTCTTCACGATGCTGGGACTCTTCCTGCTGGGCTCGTTCGCCTTCCAGCGCGTCCTGTCGCTCGACGAGCTGACCTCCCACGGCGCCCAGGGGCTCACCTACTTCGGCAACCAGCTGGCCGACCAGCCGCTCGCCGCCCTCCCGTTGATCGCCCTCACCCTGTCCGCCGTCGCCTCCCTGCAGTCCGGGGTGATCCCGACGGTGCGCGGCATGTTCGCCATGGGCCGCGACCGCACGCTCGGACCCCTGTGGACCAAGGTCAGCCCGCGGTACGGAACACCCGCCGCCGGAACCGTCGCGGTGGGCTGCATCGCCGCCGCCATCGCCGTGCTCTCCCTCGTCATCCCGAAGGTCGGGGACCTGATCCTGGCCTCCGTGAACGCGATCGGGGTCGTCGTCTCGATCTACTACGCCCTCACCGCGCTGGCCGCCGCTTCGCGCTTCCGCGGCTCGTTCCGGGAGAGCTGGACCCTGGCGGTGCGGGCGGTGGTGCTCCCCGTGACCAGCGCCCTCGTCCTGCTCGCGCTCGGCGGCTACCTCTGCTGGACCTTCGCCACCTCGGTGGACCACTTCGAGGTCAGCCCGGACAACGGCTGGTTCATGCTGCTGTGCCCGGCCGTCATCCTGCTGACCGGCTTCATCGCGGCGGCCTGGGCCAAGTGGGTCAGGAAGTCCCCGTACTTCGTCACCGGCCGGTCCACCGCCCCGGACGCGCTCGCGGACCCGCTCCCGCAGACCGCCCCGGAGACGGTCCGGGAGACCGCCCCGGAGACCGTCTGACCTCCCGTCACCCGCACGCCCCGAACCCGCGCAGCAACGAAACGGAAGAGCTCATGCACCGCACCCCCGCCGACCTCGTGTTCACCGGTGGTCCCGTCCACACGACCGACGCCGCCCGCACCCGCGCCACCACCGTCGCCGTCACCGGCGACCGGATCACCGCGGTCGGACACGACGAGGTACGCGACCTCATCGGCCCGCGCACCGAGGTGGTCGACCTCGCCGGCCGCCTCCTGCTCCCCGGCTTCCAGGACGCACACATCCACCCGGTCAACGCCGGGCAGGAAATGGCCCAGTGCAACCTCGCGAACACCAAGGGCACCGACGCCACCATCGCGGCCGTACGCGCCTACGCCGACGCGAACCCGGAACGTGAGTGGATCACCGGCGGCGGCTGGTCCATGGACGCCTTCGAAGGCGGCGCACCCACCCGGCAGCAGCTCGACACCGCCGTACCGGACCGCCCCGCCTTCCTGGCCAACCGCGACCACCACGGCGCCTGGGTCAACAGCCGGGCCCTCGAACTGGCCGGCATCACCGCTGGCACCCCCGACCCGGCCGACGGGCGCATCGAACGCGACGAACACGGCGAGCCCACCGGCCTCCTCCAGGAGGGCGCCATGGACCTGGTCGCCCAGCACGCCCCGCGCTCCACGGCGGCCGAGCGCCTCGCCGGGCTGCTCCGCGCCCAGCGCCTGCTCCACGCGTACGGCATCACCGCCTGGCAGGACGCCATCGTCGGCACCTACGGCTCCATGGACGACGTGGGCGACGCCTATGTGACGGCGGACCGCGACGGCACGCTCACCGCCCGCGTCACCGGAGCCCTGTGGTGGGACCGCGAACGCGGCGCCGAACAGATCCCCGGACTCGTCGCCAGGCGCGAGGAGCTGAGCGGCAGGAACTTCCGCGCCGCAACGGTGAAGATCATGCAGGACGGGATCGCCGAGACCGGGACCGCCGCCCTCCTCGCCCCGTACCTCGACGCCTGCGGCTGCGCCACCGCCAACACCGGCACCAGCTTCGTCGACCCCGTCGAACTGCGCCGTTACGTCACCGAGCTGGACGCCCTCGGCTTCCAGACCCACTTCCACGCCCTGGGCGACCGCGCGGTGCGCGAGGCCCTGGACGCCGTCGAGGCCGCCCGCGCCGCCAACGGACACACCGACACCCGGCCGCATCTGGCCCACCTCCAGGTCGTCCACCCCGACGACATCCCCCGCTTCCGCGCCCTCGGGGCCACGGCCAACATCCAGCCGCTCTGGGCCGCCCACGAACCCCAGATGGACGAGCTGACCATCCCCTTCCTCGGCGGCGAACGAGCCGCTCTCCAGTACCCGTTCGCCGCACTGCTGCGCGCCGGCGCCACGGTGGCCGCGGGCTCCGACTGGCCCGTCAGCAGCGCCGAACCGCTGCACGGCATCCACACCGCGGTCAACCGCGTCGTGCCCGGCGGCGACAGCCCCGTCTTCTTCCCGGAGCAGCGCATCTCCCTGACCGAGGCGCTGGCCGCGTACACGGCGGGATCGGCGTACGTGAACCATCTGGACGACACGGGCAGCATCCGCGCCGGCGCCCTGGCCGACCTGGTGGTCCTGGACCGCGACCTCTACGCCGCACCGGCCGAGGAGATCGCCGACGCCCGGGTCCTGGCGACATACGTGGGCGGCCGCCGGGTCTACGGGGACTGACAGCGGGCCCGTACACCGCGGGGGCGCCGCGGCAGTACCGTGGTGCGCCACCGCGGCGTGCTCCGCGCCCCCCTCGCACGGCGTACGGTTGTTCGTGATCGATCTCCGGAAAAGTCGGGAATCGATCTCAGGAGAAGTCGGGAAAGGGAGACCACGGGAATGCCGCAGCACGTACAAGGGGTCATCGCACCGGGAAAGAACGAGCCGGTACGGGTCGAGACGATCGTGATTCCGGACCCGGGCCCCGGTGAGGCCGTGGTGAAGATCCAGGCCTGCGGCGTCTGCCACACCGACCTGCACTACAAGCAGGGCGCCATCAACGACGAGTTCCCCTTCCTCCTCGGCCACGAGGCCGCGGGCGTCGTGGAGTCCGTGGGCGAGGGCGTCACCGACGTCGAGCCGGGCGACTTCGTCGTCCTCAACTGGCGTGCCGTGTGCGGACAGTGCCGTGCCTGTCTGCGCGGCCGCCCCTGGTACTGCTTCGACACCCACAACGCCAAGCAGAAGATGACCCTGCTCGACGGCACCGAGCTCTCCCCGGCCCTCGGGATCGGCGCCTTCGCCGAGAAGACCCTCGTCGCCTCCGGCCAGTGCACCAAGGTCGACCCCGAGGTCTCCCCGGCCGTCGCCGGACTCCTCGGCTGCGGTGTGATGGCGGGCATCGGCGCCGCCATCAACACCGGCCAGGTCGGCCGCGGCGACTCGGTCGCGGTCATCGGCTGCGGCGGAGTCGGCGACGCGGCGATCGCCGGCGCCCGGCTGGCCGGCGCGGCGAAGATCATCGCGGTGGACATCGACGACCGCAAGCTGGAGACGGCGAAGAAGATGGGTGCCACGCACACCGTCAACTCCCGCGCCGGCGACCCGGTCGAGGCCATCCGCTCGCTCACCGACGGCAACGGCGCCGACGTCGTCATCGAGGCGGTCGGCCGCCCCGAGACGTACAAGCAGGCCTTCTACGCCCGCGACCTCGCCGGCACCGTCGTCCTGGTCGGCGTCCCCACCCCGGAGATGCAGCTCGAACTCCCGCTGCTGGACGTCTTCGGCCGCGGCGGCTCGCTCAAGTCGTCCTGGTACGGCGACTGCCTGCCCTCGCGCGACTTCCCGATGCTCATCGACCTGCACCAGCAGGGCCGGATCGACCTCGGCGCGTTCGTCACCGAGACCATCGGCCTCGGCGACATCGAGCAGGCCTTCGCCCGCATGCACGACGGCGACGTCCTGCGCTCGGTGGTGGTCTTCTGATGACCGCCCGCATCGACCACCTCGTCACCTCCGGCACCTTCGCCCTCGACGGCGGCGAGTGGGACGTCGACAACAACGTCTGGATCGTCGGCGACGACACCGAGGCGGTCGTCATCGACGCCGCCCACGACGCCGCCGCCATCGAGGCCGCGCTCGGCGGCCGTACGCTGCGCGCCATCATCTGCACCCACGCGCACAACGACCACATCGACGCCGCCCCGGCGCTCGCCGACGCCACCGGCGCACCGGTCCTGCTCCACCCCGACGACCTGCCGCTGTGGAAGCAGACCCACCCGGACCGGGCCCCGGACGGCGAACTGGCCGACGGCCAGGAGATCCGGATCGCCGGGACGACGCTCACCGTCCTGCACACCCCCGGGCACGCCCCGGGCGCCGTCTGCCTGTACGCCCCCGAGCTGTCCACCGTCTTCACCGGTGACACGCTCTTCCAGGGCGGACCCGGCGCCACCGGCCGGTCCTTCTCGCACTTCCCGACGATCGTCGCCTCGATCCGGGACCGGCTGCTCGCCCTGGACCCGGCGACCACCGTCCGCACCGGACACGGAGACTCCACGACCATCGGCGCGGAGGCCCCGCACCTGGACGAGTGGATCACCCGCGGCCACTGACGCCGCAGGTCACCCGCCAGGCCACGCGGAGAGCCGCAGCCCGCTCCCGAAGCGGTGCGGTTCTCCCGTGACCGGGTCGGTGAACTCCAGCACACCGGCCAGGAGCTGGAGCGGCCGGGAGAAGTCGTCGGCCGCCCCCTCGGCCTCCACCACCGGATAGACGGGGTCGTTGACGAGCGGCAGGCCCAGGCTGTTCATATGGACCCGCAGCTGATGTGTCCGCCCGGTGGCGGGCAGCAGCCGGTAGCGGCCGAGCCCCTCCCGGTGCTCCAGCAGCTCGACCCGGCTCTCGCTGTTCGGCTCGCCCGGCTCCTCCCGGGCGGCGATCACCCCGCGCTCCTTCACGATGCGGCTGCGCACCGTACGGGGAAGGACCAGGCCGGGGTCGTACGGTGCCACCGCCTCGTACTCCTTGCGCACCAGCCGGTCACGGAACAGCGTCTGGTACGCGCCCCTTTCCTCGGGCCGCACGACGAACAGCACCAGGCCCGCGGTCAGCCGGTCCAGCCGGTGGGCGGGCTGCAGCTGGGGGAGCTCCAGCTCGCGGCGGAGCCGGGCCACCGCCGTCTCGGTGATGTGCCGGCCGCGCGGTGTCGTCGCCAGGAAGTGCGGCTTGTCCGCGACGACCAGGTGCTCGTCCCGGTAGACCACACCGAGGGGGAAGGGCACGGGCTGCTCCGGGGCGAAGTCCCGGTGGAACCAGAGGTAGCGGCCCGCCGCATACGGTTCGTGCCCGGACACAGGACCCCGGGCGGAGACGAACCGGCCCCCGTCGAGCATGGCCTCGACCCGGTCCGCGCCGATCGCACCGGCGAACCGGGCCACAAGATGATCACGGAGAGTGGGCCACTCCCCGTCCGGATCGTCCGGGAGCCGCACCCGGACCGGATCGATCCCGTCACGCTGCGGCAGCGGCGACGGCGGGGGCTTCGCGCGGCCCCTCATCGCAGCCCGCCGGCCGGCGGGGCCGGACCTGAAGTGCTGGTTCTCATGGTGCGGGGCATCCTTCCACAGGGACGGCGCCCCGAAGACGCGCGCGCCCCGGGTCGTCCCGAGGACGCGCATCGTCTCCCCGGGGCTCCGCGATGCCCCGCACCGTCACCCCTGGCCCCTGGCCCCGGGCGCCTCAGGCCTCGGGGTACGTCACCTTCAGCGGGCCGCAGCCGATCCGGTCGGCCTCCGCCGCGGCGTAACCGGGCAGCAGGTCGCGCGCGAGATCGAAGCCGCCGCTGTCCGTCTGCCCCAGCTGCTCCACCACGAAGACCACCGGACCGGTCTGGCACACCGCCCGGAACACCGCCCGGTTCCCGCCGAGCTTGCCGTAGCCCGTGGTGCCCTTCACGGGCGCACCCGAGCGCAGGGCGTCCCAGGAGTAGATCTCGGTCAGCGCCGGGTCCACCACCGTCGTCAGGCGCACGACGGCTTCCCGGTCGTTGCCGCCGCCTTCGCAGACCCGGGCAGGCCCGCCCGCACCGCCGACGCGGGTACGCGGGAAATCCTTGCGGTAGGCCACGGGGAGGTCGAAGTCCTTGATGCCGCAGAAGGCGGCCGCCTCGGTGTCCTGCCAGGTCACGGGGGAGGGCAGCGGGCGGGGCGTCGTATAGGACCCCGAGCAGCCGAGGGACCGGATGACGCCGTTGGCCGCCTCCACGAGGGCGCCGGTCAGGGCGGCCCGGTCCGCCTGTTCGTACTCCGACGAGAAGTCCAGGCCCGCCTGGCCCATGCCGATGTCCACCACGGTGGGGCCGGTGAAATCGTCGCGGCCCGTGCAGCTCTGCGGCAGCGCGATCCAGCCGCGCGAGGAGGACACCATCCCGGGAAGCCCCTCGCCGAGCGACACCATGCCGGCCCCGAGGAACTCCTGGGGCCACTGCCGCCCGTCGGTTCCCCTCAGACCGTCCAGCCGGTGCACCTTCAGAGTCACCTGGCGGCGGGCCCGGTCGTCCTTGTAACTGGTGATGCGGCACTGGCCGAACGACAGGCCGTCGCCCACCGGGTCGGTCCGCAGTGACTGCTCCTCGACCTCGGTCCTGCGGTCGCCGAAGAGCTCCGACATGGTGGAGCCGTCCAGCGAGTCCCAGCAGGGCGCCGGCCCGAGCAGCGGGAGCGTGTCGGTGCGCCAGGCCACCGCACCGGCCCCGACGAGCGCCCCGGCCAGCGCGGCAGCGGTGACGGCCCGGACGGTACGGCTGCGCAGCACGCGGCGCGCGAAGGAGGGCCGAGGGCCCCCGGGAGGAGTGGTGTCGGTGGGGACGGCGGCTTCGGGAGGGGTGTCGCCTGCGGGGCCGGCGGCCACGGGTGCGGGGCTCCCGGCGCCGGCACCCTCCTCCGCACCCTCGGTTCCGGTGCTGGTCACGGACTTCTCCTCACTCATGAGCCCTCACCGCTGTTGCAACCGATGCGCTTGCCCACGGACTGGGTGAACCGGTCGAACACCCGCCGGTCGTCAGGACGGCCCCGGCCCTTCAGACCGGTATCCACATGGCCGTAGAACACCGTCGGCTGTCCGCCGCAGCGGGTGCGGAGCAGCCCCTCGGCGGATCCCTCCGGGAGACGGTCGAACAACGCGACCAGGCGGGGCCGGCGCACCATCACATACTGCGCCGACGGCTCGTCGGGCATCCGCAGGGTCCTCCACACCACCGAGCAGGTCTGGAGCTCCTCCGTGACGGCGCCCACCTGCTGCTCGTAGCGCGAGCCCTTGCCGAAGTCGAAGGTCATCCCGGGTATCCGGCACAGCGGTGTACCGGCCGGCTCGCCGTCCTCGGCCACTGTCACGACCGGCTGCGTGATGTGCTCGGGGCCGGGTCCGCAACCCGTCTTCTCCATCACGGTGTTGGCCGCGTCGACCAGCATCCGGCCGACCTCGTTGACGCTGCCGATCGCGAAGGGCATGGCCACCTTGCCGAGATGGCCGTCGCCCGAGCTCTCGCTCCGGATCGTCACGGTGGACGGCCTGCCGTTCACATCGCATGTCACGGGCAGGACCAGCATGCCCCGGTCGGTGGCCACCATTCCGTCGAACCCCTGGGGCAGGGGCGAGGCGGAGCCGTGGAAGAACCGGGCTATCCAGGCGCGGCGCTCCGTGAACCCGGCAGGGGCGGGGCCGTACTCCAGGGTGATCCGCTCCTTGAAGGTGAGCGGCTGGTCCGAGTCGTCGTCCTCCACCTCGGACGTGACCGCCAATGTGCAGGTCCCGCTGGGACGTTGCGCCGAGGGCGGTGCGGACTCGGTGGCCCTGCGCTCCGATCCGGACTTGCCGAGCGCTTCGTCGCCGAGGAACGGAGCACCGCTGTTCTGCTCCCAGGCGCCCCAGCAGTACTGGTCGCGGAAGGGCCAACTGTCCGTCGCCCACAGGACGGTGCCGGATACGAGCACCGCCCCGGCGACCGCCCCGGCGAGGACCGCGGCCCGCCGCCTGCCACCGATGCCCATGACATTCCCCCTGGCAAATCACGAAGAGCAAAGCAAAACGCCGATGCTACGTCGTCATGGGTCACGGCCGAGGAGGGGGTGGAGAAGCCCGCATGGACTGAAAGGATTCAACCCGGGGTTCGCGGGGGAAGAAAGCGCTTGCGGTGTACGGGTGACCCCCCCCGCCACCGCACCGCACGGCCGCCAGCGCACCGCACCCGCAGCCCTGAAGGAGCCCCGCCATGTCCACTGTCCGCCTCCGCCGAACCGGCCCCGCCCTGCTGGCCGCACTGGCAGTCGTAACGGCCCTTGCCGTTCCCGCTGTTGCCGCCCCGCGCCCGGTCCCCGTCTCCGGGGCGGGGGACCTCGCCGCCTGTACGGGAACCGCTCCCGTCGTCTGTCACCTCGACGTGGCGCCGGGGACATATCGCGTCACCGCACGCATCGGCGGTGCCGCCGAAGGCCGTACGGCCGTCGGTGCCGAGACGCGGCGCACCGTGCTCGGAGAGACGCCGACTGGCCCCGGTCAACAGGTGGTTCGCTCCTTCGCGGTCGATGTACGCGACCCCGAGGGCGAACCCACCGGGGCGAGCGGCAGCCCCGGACTCGACCTCACCTTCGGCGGCCCGGCCCCGCTCCTGGCGGGCCTTCGGGTGACCCCGGCGCCGCGTACCCCGCAGCTGTTCCTGATCGGCGACTCGACCGTCTGCGACCAGCTCGCCGCTCCGTACACCGGCTGGGGCCAGGAGCTTCCGCAGTACCTCCGGTCCGGCATATCAGTCGCCAACTACGCCGACTCGGGCGAGAGTTCGCAGACATATCTCGACCAGCCCCAGCTCTTTCCCACGGTCCGCCCGCTGATCCGCCGGGGCGACACCGTGCTGATCCAGCTCGCCCACAACGACAAGCAGACGACGGAGGCCGACTACCGTGCCAACCTCACCACCATGATCGACGCAATCCGCGCCGAGGGCGGCCGGCCGGTGCTCGCCACCCCCATCGTCCGCCGCTGGTTCAACGCCGACGGCACGCTGGACAACGGAACGGCCCTGCTGGTCAACGGCCTCGGCGTCGATCTGCCGGCGCAGATCCGCTCCCTGGCCACCGAGCGCGGCGTACCTCTCATCGACCTCACCGCCCTCACCCGCCGACTGGTCGAGGAGCTCGGCCCCGACGGTTCCAAGGCGCTCTATCTGACGGACGAGAAGCGCGACAACACGCACACGTCCGAGCGCGGTGCCACGGAGTACGCGGCCATGGTCCGTGACGCCCTGCGCGAACAGCACCTGCTGCCGGGACGCCTGTTCCGCTGACCGGAGCCCCGCCCCGCCCGGCGGATCCGGGGCGGGGCGGGCCGGTTCGCGGGGTCAGCCCAGCGCCGAGAACACGAACGAGAACTCCGTCGGTGCCACCTGGAGCCGGTGCTCCGGCAGGACGCCCGGGCCGCAGGACTGGGAGCCGATGCCCTGCACCGCGTGGTCCAGGTTGACCCAGACGCGGTCCCCGGCCACCAGATCCGGCAGGTGCTCCGCCGCGTCCAGCTGCTCGCTCGTCCAGCGCCGCGCGGTGAACCAGAACGGCGCGCCGCCCTCGGCCCGCAGCCCGGCGCCGCAGCCGTCCGTCAGCTCCGCCCAGCGGACGTCCGCGCGGGCCCCGTTCTCCTGCGGCCTCACATACGGGGTCTGCAACGCGTCCACCTCCGACGCCCACTGCCCGAGCATCGCGGCGGCCCGGGTGTCCGGGTACGCCTCACCCGGACCGCCGCCGAACCACCGCGCATCCCCGTACGCCGCGGGCAGTGCGAACCGGATGCCGAGCCGGGGCAGCGGCACCCGCCAGTCGCCCACCGGCGCCACCGACACCGTCAGCCCGAGCCGGTCCCCGGCCGCCGTCCAGCGGTACGTGGTCCGCAGCCCCAGGTCCCAGCCGGCCGGCGCCACCAGGGTCCGCACGGTCAGCGCGTCCTGGCCCTCCTCGACCGCGTCGACGCGGTGCCGCATCCGGTGCAGCCCCAGCTCCCGCCAGCGCAGCCCGTACCGCTCGTCCGGCTGCCACGGAGCACCGTTGTCGTTGTCGGTGGGCGCCCGCCACACATCCAGCCGCACTCCCTCCACCTCGACGTCACCGATGCGCACCGGCGCCCCGGTCGCCGCGTCGAAGACGCCCGGTCCGAGGGTGATCACGCCGGCGGCGCGCACCGGCCGCTCGCCCGCCGCCGGGGCCGGTGCTGCCGGTGCACCCGCCTCCGCCTGGCCCCACGCCACGACGTGCCCGCGCTCGCCCCAGGCCGTGTCCCCGGCGAGCACCGCCCGTACCGTCCACACCCCGTCGCCGCCGGCGTCCGGCGTCACCTCGGCCGACGCGCCCGGGGCGAGGTCCGGCACCGCCAGCGTGCCCGAGGCGACGACCGCTCCGGCCACCTCGCGCGACCAGAGGAACTCCAGGTGCCCCAGCCCCGAGAAGTCGTACCCGTTGGTGACCGTGAACGAGCCGGCCGCCGGACCCGGGGCGATCCGCACCGGCTCGATGACCTTCTTGTACTCGACGAGCCCGGGGGAGGGGGTGCGGTCCGGGAAGAGCAGGCCGTCGCAGACGAAGTTGCCGTCGTGCAGCTCCTCGCCGAAGTCCCCGCCGTAGGCGAAGCCGTGTTCGGGATGGGCGAAGCCGTGGTCGATCCACTCCCAGACGAAGCCGCCCTGGCAGCGCTCGTACCGCTCGAACAGCCGCTGGTACTCGCTCAGTCCGCCCGGACCGTTGCCCATGGCGTGCCCGTACTCGCACATGATGAAGGGCATCGCGCGCCGCCGGGCATCGAGCTCCGCGTCGTCCCACGGCTCCTCGGCCCGCTTGCCGATGAGCTCGACCTCGGCGTGCGTCGGATACATCCGTGAGTAGAGGTCGACGTCCTTGCAGGACAGATCGCCCTCGTAGTGCACCAGCCGCTCGGGGTCCCGCCCCCGGATCCACTGCGCCATCGCGGTCAGGCCGCTGCCCGAACCGCACTCGTTGCCCAGCGACCAGATGATCACCGAGGCGTGGTTCTTGTCGCGCTCGACCATGCGGGCCGCCCGGTCGAGCAGTGCGGGGGTCCAGCGTGCGTCGTCGACCGGGTTGCCCCGCCACTCCAGGTCGACAAAGCCATGTGTCTCCAGATCGCACTCGTCGATCACCCAGAGCCCCAGCTCGTCGCACAGGTCCAGGAAGGCCGGGTGCGGCGGATAGTGGCTGGTCCGCACGGCGTTGATGTTGTGCTGCTTCATCAGCACCAGATCGCGCCGCATGGTCTGCGCGTCGACGGCCCGCCCGGTCTCCGGGTGGAACTCGTGCCGGTTCACCCCGCGGAACAGCAGCCGCCGGCCGTTGACCTTGATGACCCCGTGCTCGACGAGCACGGTACGGAAACCGATCCGCAGCGGCGTCCGCTCGCCGGGCGTCACCAGCTCCGCGTCGTACAGCCGGGGTGTTTCGGCGGTCCACGGCTCGACCGGCAGGGTCACGGATTCGCCCGCGGCGATGTCGACACCCAGCTCGGGTACGAGGATCCGCCCCTCGGCGCCCTCGCACTCCACGCGCAGTGTCCCGGAGCCGGCCAGGTGGTCGTAGCCCGCGTGCACGAAGAAGTCGCGGGCGGCGCCCTGCGGGCGGTGCAGCAGGGTGACGTCACGGAAGATGCCGGGAAGCCACCACTGGTCCTGGTCCTCCAGATAGCTCCCCGACGACCACGCGTGCACCCGTACGGCCAGCACGTTCTCGCCGGTCCGCAGCAGGTCGCCGACGGCGAACTCGTGCGGCAGCCGGGACCCCTTGAAGTCGCCCAGTTCCCGGCCGTTGAGCCAGACCCGGGCGCACGACTCCACGCCGTCGAACCGCAGGACGGTCCCACCGCCGTCCGCCCAGCCGGCGGGCAGTTCGAACGTCCGCAGATGGTCACCGGTGGGGTTCTCGGAGGGAACACGCGGCGGATCGACGGGGAAGGGATAGACGACGTTCGTGTACGCGGGAGCGCCACCGGCTCCCTGCAGCACCCAGTGCCCCGGCACGGCGAGCGTTCCCCATGCCGCGGCGTCGAACCCCGGCTGCGCGAACGACACGTCCACGGTTCCCGCGCCCGGCGACAGCCGGAAGGCCCACTCGCCGTTCAGGGACATCCGCCGGGCATCGGACGCCGCGTACCAGGACCGCGGCGCGAGTCCACCCGAACCGGGGCTCGGGTCCTCGTACCAGGGCAGCGTGTCCGTGTCTGTGCGGGTCATGGTTCTCCTCGTTCGGTGACGCCCTTCTCAAGGGTGGACGTTAGTCACGACTGAACCGTTTCAACAAGGGTGGGCGCACGGTTGGTGAGGGCGCGGTGGGGCGGTGTTCCGGTACGGACCGGCCGGTCGCCCGAAGGGGGACGCGGCCGGTGAGGGCGCCGGGTGGAGCGGAGGTGGGGTCCGGGTGGGTATCCACTCGGACAACGACACAGCCCCACGGTCCGTGAAGGACCGTGGGGCTGTGATTGGTGTCCGAGGGGGGACTTGAACCCCCACGCCCGATAAAGGGCACTAGCACCTCAAGCTAGCGCGTCTGCCATTCCGCCACCCGGACAAGGTGTCTGTCTCGCGGGCTCGGCCCGTTCCGACGTGGAAAACCATAGCAAACATTCGAGGGTGCTCGATCACGCCCCGGTCCTCGTGAAGGGCGCATGACGGGGGGCGGGGGGCCTTGGGTGTGCGGGCCGGGCGCGGGAGGATGAGGGGGAGCACCACAGCGACAGTGGAAGGAACCAGCGTGAGTGAGACCAAAGCGGCCCGGACCGGTTCGGGTGAGAACGCCGAGAACGAGGTGGCGGACCTCTGTCGTGACCTGATCCGGATCGACACCAGCAACTACGGCGATCACTCGGGACCGGGCGAGCGGCTTGCCGCCGAGTACGTCGCGGAGAAGCTCGCGGAGGTCGGCCTCGAGCCGCAGATCTTCGAGTCCCACAAGGGCCGCGCCTCCACCGTGGCGCGGATCGAGGGCGAGGACCCGTCCAAGCCCGCCCTGCTGATCCACGGCCACACCGACGTCGTCCCGGCCAACGCCCACGACTGGACGCACCACCCCTTCTCGGGAGAGATCGCGGACGGCTGCGTGTGGGGCCGGGGCGCGGTCGACATGAAGGACATGGACGCGATGACCCTGGCGGTCGTGCGCGAGCGGATGCGCAGCGGCCGCAAGCCCCCGCGCGACATCGTGCTCGCCTTCCTCGCGGACGAGGAGGCGGGCGGCACGTACGGGGCCCGTTATCTGGTCGACAAGCACCCGGACCTGTTCGAGGGCGTCACGGAGGCCATCGGCGAGGTCGGCGGCTTCTCGTTCACGGTCAACGAGAACCTGCGGCTCTATCTGGTCGAGACCGCCCAGAAGGGCATGCACTGGATGCGGCTGACCGTGGACGGCACGGCCGGCCACGGCTCCATGACCAACAACGACAACGCGATCACGGAGCTGTGCGAGGCGGTCGGCAGGCTCGGGCGGCACACCTGGCCGGTGCGGGTCACCAAGACCGTGCGTTCCTTCCTGGACGAGCTGTCCGACGCGCTCGGCACCCCGCTGGACCCGGAGGACATGGACGCCACACTGGCCAAGCTGGGCGGCATCGCCAAGATGGTCGGCGCCACCCTGCGCAACTCCGCCGCCCCCACCATGCTGGGCGCCGGCTACAAGGTGAACGTGATCCCGGGCCAGGCCACCGCCCATGTCGACGGCCGCTTCCTGCCGGGGTACGAGCAGGAGTTCCTGGCCGACCTCGACCGGATCCTCGGCCCGCGGGTCCGGCGCGAGGACGTGCACGGCGACAAGGCGCTGGAGACCGACTTCGACGGCTCGCTCGTGGACGCGATGCAGATCGCGCTCAAGGCGGAGGACCCGATCGCCCGCGCCGTCCCGTACATGCTCTCCGGCGGCACGGACGCCAAGTCCTTCGACGACCTGGGCATCCGGTGCTTCGGATTCGCCCCGCTGAAGCTCCCGCCCGAGCTCGATTTCGCGGGCATGTTCCACGGTGTGGACGAGCGGGTGCCGGTCGACGGCCTGAAGTTCGGTGTGCGGGTTCTCGACCGTTTCATCGACAACAGCTGACCTCCCGTCCCGGTAATCGCCCGGGTGTACGCATATAACCGGAACGAGTGAAAGGGGCGTTCCGCTCGTAGCCCGATTACTTCTTCCTCGTTACAGGTGATGCGGTCCGCGGCTGGGACCGCATTTGCCAACTAGGAGGAATAATGATCAAGAAGATCGTCGCCGCTGCGGCTGTCACCGGTGGTCTGGTTCTCGCGGGCGCCGGCATGGCCGTCGCGGACTCCGGCGCCCAGGGTGCCGCCATCGGCAGCCCCGGCGTGCTCTCGGGCAACGTCATCCAGGTTCCCGTCCACGTTCCCGTCAACGTGTGCGGCAACACGATCTCCGTGATCGGGCTGCTGAACCCCACCTTCGGCAACACCTGCGTCAACGCCTGACGTTGTGCGTCAACCCGTAAGGGTTTGAACCCGTTCGGCCCCGGAGCGCACGCCATGTGCTCCGGGGCCGTCGGGTCCTTTGCCCCCGCACGGTCAAGTCCGGGGGTATTTCCGGAAGGTAGAAGGCAGGAACAACCTATGCGACAGGTCACGCGTAAAGGCCTGATCACCATGGCGGCCGCCGGCGGCGTTCTCGCGCTCAGCGGCGGTTACGCGCACGCCGACGCGGGAGCGGCCGGCGGCGCATCGAATTCCCCGGGGGTGCTTTCAGGGAATTCGGTACAGATTCCGGTCGACGTGCCGGTCAACGTGTGCGGCAACTCCGTGAGCGTCGTCGGACTGCTCAACCCGACCGCGGGAAATGCCTGCGGAAACGGTTCGGAAGGTGCGTCCGCCGGCCGCCACGGTTCGACCGCGGGGACGCCGGGCAGCCACGCGGCGGACGGCCGGGCATCGGACGGCCGCGGCCAGGGGGTGCGGGCGGGCACCGGGAAGCACCGGGCCGTCAGCAATGACGACAGGGGGGGCGCGACGGCGCAGGGGTACGCCCAGGGCTCGCCCGGTCTGCTCTCGGGCAACCAGGTCCAGGCGCCCATCGACATCCCCGTGAACGCCTGCGGCAACAGCGTCACCATCGGTGGCCTGCTGAACCCCGCGCTGGGCAACTCGTGTGAGAACGACAGCACACCGCCGGTCGGCGTTCCGGTCACCCCGGTCACCCACGAGGCGCCGCCGGCGCCCGGACCGCGCACCATCCCGAACGCGCCCGGGACGCAGACCCTGCCCGCGAGCGCTCCACAGCTCGCACACACCGGAGCGGGCGGGCTCGACCTGCTCGTCCCGGCGAGCGCGGGTCTGCTGCTGGCAGGCGCGGGCACGGTGCTGTACCGCCGCGCAAAGGCCGCCGCCTAGGGTCTTTCGTCTGGATCAGGCAGCACGGCGAAGGGAGCGGGCCCCGCAGCAGCGGGGCCCGCTCCGTCTCACCAGGTGGCCCGGAGCTGGCGGATGATCCGGCGGCGCAGCCGCACCCGGCGACTGCCGTCCAGGCGCAGCGTCAGTCGGTCCAACTCCCAGTGCCCGTACTCGGCATGGTCGGTCAACAGGCGGGCTGTCTCCTTCCGGGACACCCCGCGCGGCACGTACACGTCGACAAATTCGTATTCCGGCATCGCATCTATTGTGCGGGCAGAGCCTCTGTACGGATAGCGTCTGCCCTATGTCTGATGCTGCGCAGCCCACCGCTGCCGAGGTACGCGCCGCCGCCGATGCGGTCAAAGCCGCGATCGACCACCACCTCGAGGCGGTCGAACGCCGGTCGGGGGACGACGACCCCGCTGTCTACGACGCGTTCAACGCACTGGCCGCTGCGGCCGAGGTCTACGACGAACTGCTCTACGACCGCCATGACGAGGTGACCCCGTTCGAGATCCCGGGGGCGCAGGACTCGCTGCCGCCCTACAGCGGCCCGGAGGAGCCGAACGCGCTCAGCGTGCTGATCCGCCGCGACTACGCGGTGGTGGAGCCGCAGCGGCTGCTCGCGCAGGCGCAGCGCCTTGCCGACGTGGACTCCGACGAGCGCGGCAGCGAGACCGCGGCCGTGGTCGGCAGCAGTGTTCATGCGGCGCTCGGGGTGCTTTTCGGGGAGTACGAGGCGGACGAGATCGCCTCCCGGCACACGGAGTTCGGTCTGGAGGAGGGGGACTCCACCCTCTGGGTCGCTGCGGCGGAGGAACTGCCGGAACCGGGGGACTGGCTCGCCGCACCCTTCGACGACGCGGACCCGCAGCTGGTGGTCTGCCGCTTCGATGTCAGTGCCGTGTTCGACGAGGACGATCTGGACGAGGAGCTGGACGGTCTGGCGCGGGACAGCACTTGATCTTTCCGTTGACTGACAGCACCTGATCCGTCTTCGCCGACAGGTGCCGAACCGAAGGGCCCGGTGGACGCGTCACGCGTCCGCCGGGCCCTTCGGCATCAGCCGTCGGAGGCTTCCAGCAGGGCGCGCAGCCGGGTGGTGCGCTCCTGAGCGGGGGCCTGGGCCACCGCGCGCGGCAGGGCCTGGTCGACCCCGTGCACCACGGACAGATGCCGTTCGCCCCGGCTGAAGGCGGTGTAGACCCAGGGGCGGCTCAGTCCCTGCGCCGCGTCACCGGGCAGGACGACGACGACCGCGGGCCACCGCATTCCGGCCGCCTGGTGGGCGCTGAGGGCCCAGGCGTGGCGGACGGACGCCGCCACCCGCTCCTGCGGTACGACGACCGGGGTCCCCGCACAGTCCAGGTGCAGCCCCTCGGTGTCGGCCGAGACGACCACGCCGGGAACGGTCCTGCCAGGTGCGGGGACATGGGCGATCCGGTCGCCCGGGTCGAAGCCGCCGAAGCGTCCGGGGCCCGGGTTGAGCCGCTGCTTGAGCGCCTCGTTCAGCGCGCGGGTGCCGGCCGAGCCCCCGTGGCCGACGGTGATGACCTGGGTGTCGCCGGACGGCACCCCGATGGCGCGCGGCACCGAGTCGGCGACCAGTTGCACCGTGCGGTGCACCGCCTCGCCCGCGTCGCGCACGGGGACGATCACGACCTCCTTGCCGGGCGCCTCCACCTGGTTCAGCTCGCCGATGCCGATGCCCGAGACCAGCTCGCCGATCGGACCGGGGTCCGGGGTGCGGGAGACGATCCGGGGGCAGGCGCCGGCGGCCAGCACATCCGCGAACACCCGCCCCGCACCGGCCGACCCCAGCACACCCGGATCGCCGCTGAGCACCAGACGGGTGCCGTCGGCGAGCGACTCCACCAGCATCGCGCCGGTCTCGACGTCCAGTTGCGGGGCGTCCAGCACGACGAGCAGGTCGACGGCGAGCGCCCCCTCCTCGTCCCGTCCGGGGCCCTCCGCGCCCGACAGCAGCCCGGCGAGGGTGACGGCCGCCGACGGGTCACCGACGGCCCCGGCCAGCCGCTGCCTGCCATTGACGCTGTGCGCGGCACCCAGGGCCCGCAGGCCGAGGCCGCTCGCCGCGGCGATCAGCGCGGCGGGTTCGGCCCTCGCCGCCTCACCGCCGGTGTGCGCGACCAGGCCGTGGGCCGCGGCCGTGCGGATCAGCTCGGTGGCCGAGGGGGAGGGGGCCGACGAGGCCGCGTCCGACCAGTCGGCGTCCTTCTCGCAGGCGTTGACCAGCCGGGCCAGTCCGTCGGCGAGGCTCTCCTCGGCCAGTGCGTAGCGGTCCAGGCCCAGGAGCACCTGCACCGGCTCGGCCGGCTGCGCGTCCTCCTGCGCGGCGGTGTCCGCCCCGCCCTCGCCCTCGTCCTGTGGCTCCTCGGCCGCCTCGTCGTCCGGGCCGTCCTGGAAGACCAGGACGACGCCCTCGGCGATGGCGTGCTGCACGGCCGCCCCGGGGTCCGCCACCGCATGTCCGGCGAGCGCCGCGCGGACGTCTTCCGCGTCCTGCGCGGTGTGGCCCTTCAGCGCGGCGCGCTCCAGCAGCCAGCCGACCAGGGCGGCGGTACGCCGCTCGTCGTCGGGGCCGCAGCCGGTGCCCAGCAGGGCGCGGGCGAAGCCGTCGGCCTGCTCGGGGCCAACGCCGGGCAGGGACAGCAGCTGCCAGGGGTCCTCGCGCAGCAGACCGGCGGCCTGGGCGCCGAGCGTGGCCGCCGCGGGCCCCGCCAGGGCCTCGGGGGCCCCGCCCTCGGCCAGCACCGCCGCCACGGCGGCGACGGCCTCGGGGGACGCGCCCAGCGGCGCTCGGGCGGGCTCGGGGACCCGTACCCGCGCCGGTCCGGGAGCGGGGACGGTCCGGCGGGCCGGAGACGGGGCGGGGGAGTCGAAGAACGCGGTGCCGGGCTTCTCGCCGCTCTCGACGGCCCGCACGGCCGCCAGCAGGTCGGCTGCGGGCCCGCTCAGCTTCGCACCGGCGGCGATGGGGCCTTCCTTCTCGGCCTTGCGCTTCTCGATCCGCTCGCGCAACTCGCGCTGGGCGGCCAGTTCCGCTTCGGCCTCGGAGAGCACCGGCGCAGCCGCGGTCTCACCCGCGGCACTCTCCTCAGCGGCGGCCCCTTCGGCTTCCGCTGGCCCGTCCGTCCCTTCGGGGCCGTCGGCGGCCTGCGCGTCCGCGGACGTCTCCCCGTCCTCGGCGCCCTCCCCGCTCTCGGCTCCGGCGGCGGCCTCGTCGGCGGGTGCGGGCGCGGTGGCGGACTCGTCCGCGACGACGTGGTCGTCGGTGGCCGAGGGGCCGGGGGATTCCCCCCGGGGCAGCGCAGTCACAGCGTGCTCCAGTCCTGGTCGGGATAGCGGTGCACGGGCGCCGACACATCGTCGAGCGCCTGGCAGATCTCGTCAGGAAGACTAAGCGCCTCCACTGACAATGCCTCCGCGAGCTGCCGCGCGTTGCGCGCGCCGACGATGGGGGCCACCACGCCCGGCCGGTCCCGTACCCAGGCGAGGGCCACCTGCAGCGGCGTCGTGGCGAGGCCGTCCGCCGCGGTCGCCACGGCGTCCACGATGCGGCTCGCCGGATCGTCGAGGTACGGCTCCACGAAGGGGGCCAGCAGCTCGGAGGCGCCGCGCGAGTCCGCGGGGGTTCCCGTGCGGTACTTGCCGGTCAGCACCCCCCGGCCCAGGGGCGACGACGGCAGCAGCCCGACGCCGAGGTCGAGCGCGGCCGGCAGCACCTCGCGCTCCACGCCCCGCTGGAGCAGGGAGTACTCCATCTGCGTACTGGCCAGCCGGGTCCGCACCCCGGGCGAGGCGAGCTGCCAGGTCGCGGCCTTGGCCAGCTGCCAGCCGCAGTAGTTCGACACCCCCGCATAGCGGGCGCGCCCGGAGGACACCGCCAGGTCCAGGGCCTGGAGGGTCTCGTCCAGCGGGGTCTCCGGGTCGAAGGCGTGCACCTGCCACAGGTCCACGTAGTCCGTGCCGAGCCGGGCCAGCGAGGCGTCCAGGGCGGCCAGCAGATGCCCGCGCGAGCCGTCGAACCTGCGGTACGGATCGGCCACGCTGCCGGCCTTGGTCGCGATGACCAGATCGCGCCGGGGCACCAGCCCCTCGACGAGCCGCCCGAGCAGGTACTCGGCCTCGCCGCCGCCGTACACATCGGCGGTGTCGACCAGGGTGCCGCCCACCTCCCAGAAGGCCTTCAGCTGCTCGGCAGCGTCGTGCTCGTCGGTGTCCCGGCCCCAGGTGAGGGTGCCGAGCCCGATCCGGGACACTCGAAGGCCGGTGCGGCCGAGTTGCCTCTGCTCCATGGGCGCTGAGATTACTGGCCAGGACCCCGCCCGGCGCAGGCCTGTGGACAACCGGGGCCCGGCCGTCCCCTGCCGGATCCCGTTCCCGCGCGCTAGAGTCCGAGGCTCAGGGACGTTACTGATCAGTAAGGGGAGCGGCTATGCGGCTCGGCATCAATCTCGGCTACTGGGGCGCGGGTATGGACGGCGACAACCTCGCCGTCGCGCAGGAGGCCGACCGGCTCGGTTACGACGTCTGCTGGGCGGCCGAGGCGTACGGCTCCGACGGGCCGACCGTGCTGGCCTGGGTGGCCGCGCAGACCGAGTCCATCGACGTCGGCTCCGCGATCATGCAGATCCCGGCCCGTCAGCCCGCCATGACCGCCATGACGGCGGCCACCCTCGACTCGCTCTCCGGCGGCCGCTTCCGGCTCGGCCTCGGGGTGTCGGGACCGCAGGTCTCCGAGGGCTGGTACGGCGTCAAGTTCGACAAGCCGCTGGCCCGCACCCGCGAGTACGTCGAGATCGTCCGCAAGGCGATGACCCGCGAACGGCTCTCGTACGAGGGGCAGCACTGGACCCTTCCGCTGCCGGACGGGCCGGGCAAGCCGCTCAAGCTGACCGTCCACCCGCAGCGTGAGCACATCCCGCTGTACATCGCCGCGATCGGGCCGAAGAACCTGGAGCAGACCGGCGAGATCGCCGACGGCGCCCTGCTGATCTTCCCGTCCGCCGATCACCTCGAGGACACCGCGGTGAAGCACCTGCGGGCGGGCCGCGAGAAGGCCGGCCTGACGATGGACGGCTTCGACGTCTGCCCGACGGTGCCGCTCGCCGTCGGCGACGACGTCAACGGACTCGCCGACATGTTCCGGCCCTACACCGCGCTCTACGTCGGCGGCATGGGCAGCCCCAAGCAGAACTTCTACAACCAGCTCGCCCAGCGCATGGGGTACGAGAAGGAAGCCGCCGAGATCCAGGAGAAGTACCTGTCCGGCGACAAGAACGGCGCGGCCGCCGCCGTACCGCACCAGCTGATCGACCAGACCACGCTGCTGGGTTCGGTGGAGCGGATCGCCGAGCGGATGCAGGCGTACGCGGCCGTGGGTGTCACGACCCTGACCCTCGCCCCGGCGGGCTTCACGCTCGACGAGCGGATCGCCGCGCTGCGGGCCGGTACGGACGCGCTGGAGCGGGCCGGGCTTGCGTAAGGCCCTCTCGGGCCGGATCACGCCGGGCCCGTCGCCCGGGTGTGCCGCTACGGCCGTGGTGGGGGCTCGGGGGGTCCTCCCCGCCACGGCCGTCGTGCGGAACAACGCGGGAGGGGGCGGTTGGGTTACGGGACAGGCGAGGAAACGGTTCGCCCGGGGCATCCGAATGCCATCGCCGGATGCCATCGCCGGGCGCCGCGGGTCCGTCCCGCGGGCCGGTCCCACGGGACGGGAGCCCGTTCGGCGCAGCCTGCGGGCCCTCCTGTTGCCGCTCGGAGCCGGGCGCACTTGACTGGCGCTCGGCGGACGCCGGTACGGAGGTGGCAGTGATGCTCTCGGCAAAGAACCTGTTCCAGGAGATTCTCGACGACGACGAGTCGTTCCGGCTGTTCTGCTCCATCGCTGCCAGCGGGGAGTCCCAGGGCGGCTGGGAGAACGGCCGCATCGCGGCCCTCGTGCCCGTGAGCCAGCGCGCGCTGGCCCCGAAGATCGCCCGGCACGGCGCCGACGAGGACAAGCACGGGCGGATCTTCAACGCCCTGCTGAGGAAGCGCGGTCTGGAACCGGTCGAGGTCCCGCACGAGACCGACTACACGATGCTGCTGGAGAAGCACGGCATCGGCCTCGCCCACGAACAGCTGGGGGGCGAGGAGCCGCTCACCGAGCGCGACATCATCACGTACCTGTCCCACAGCCGGGTGACCGAGCAGCGCGCGGCCGAGCAGATGCAGCTGCTGCGCAAGCACTTCGCCGACCACCCGGACCTGGGCCGCGCGGTGAAGATGATCTCGAACGACGAGGACAACCACCTGGCGTACTGCCACGAGGAGCTGCTGCGCTTCGCGCGGGCCGGACACGGCCGGACGATCCAGCACATCCTGCGCGAGTGCGCGCTCGCCGAGATCCGGGTGTACCGCGACGTCAGCCTCGCCGTGATGGAGCACATGGGCCGGGTCCTGGGCTGGTCCCGGGTCAGGGCCGCGGTGCTGGCGGCGGGAATCCACGCCGTCTACGCGTACGAGCGCCTCGTGGGCTGGCGGCGCATGGTCAGCCTCACCCTGCCCGAGCGGCTCGACGCGCTGGGCGGTCCGGCCGTACCGGCGCCCGAGTTCGCCTGAGCCCCGTCGCTGCGGCGCGCGGCCCTCTCAGAGCCAGCCGCGGCGCTTGAACTGCCGGTACAGCCCGACGACGGCGCCCGCCATCAGCAGGATGACCGCCGGATAGGCCCAGATCCACCGCAGCTCCGGCATGTGGTCGAAGTTCATGCCGTAGATCCCCGCCACCATGGTCGGTACGGCGGCCATCGCCGCCCACGCGGAGATCTTGCGCATGTCGTCGTTCTGCCGCACCCCCATCTGCGCGAGATGCGCGGACAGGATGTCGGAGAGCAGCCGGTCCAGCCCCTCCACCTGCTCGTTGGCGCGCGTCAGGTGGTCCTGGACGTCCCGGAAGAAGGGCTGCGAGTGCTCGTGGACGAACGGCACGCCCGCACTCGCCAGCCGGGCCATCGGCGCGGCCAGCGGCATCGCGGCCCGGCGGAACTCCAGCACCTGGCGCTTGAAGGTGTAGATGCGGGCGGCGGTGTTCTTGGAGTCGCCGGTGCCGTCCGGGGCGAAGACCTGCGTCTCCAGCTCCTCCAGGTCGACCTGGAGCTCACCGGCGACATCGATGTAGTGGTCCACGATCGCGTCGCTGATCGCGTACAGGACCGCCGTGGGCCCGTGCTTGAGCACCTCGGCCTCGGCCTCCAGCCGGCGGCGTACCGCGGCCAGTGGCGCACCCTCCCCGTGGCGGACCGTCACCACGAACGAGTCGCCTATGAACACCATGAGCTCGTCGGCACTGACCGTGTCGCTCTCGTGGTCGTACACGATCGGCTTGATCACCGCGAACAGCGAGTCGTCGTACACCTCCAGCTTCGGCCGCTGGTGTGCGGCCAGCGCGTCCTCCACCGCCAGCGGGTGCAGCCCGAACTCGCTGCTGACCAGTGCGAACTCCTTCTCCGTGGGCTCGTGCAGGCCGATCCACAAGAACGCGTCGCCGCCGGCCCGCGCCTCGTCGAGGGCATCGGAGAAATCAGCGGGGCCCTCGGTGCGGCGTCCGTCCCGGTAAATGGCGCAATCAACAATCATCTGGACATTCTTCCTGGTGGCGGGCCATAGCGTACGAGGGCGGCGTCCACGATCACGCGCGCATTCTTCCCTGCTCCGCTCCCCGGCGCATCTTTGCGGGGACATCGGCCTACGCTGGCCGTTATGCCGACCCTGATCCTCGTACGTCATGGACGCTCCACCGCCAACACGGCCGGGGTGCTCGCCGGCCGCACCCCCGGTGTCACGCTCGACGAGCGCGGCGCCGAGCAGGCCGCCGCACTCCCCGGACGGCTGGCCGCGCTGCCCCTCGCCGCCGCCGTCAGCAGCCCCCTGCAACGCTGCCGGGAGACGCTCCGGCCGCTGCTGGAGGCCCGCCCGGACCTGCGGCTGCACACCGAGGAGCGGATCAGCGAGTGCGACTACGGCGACTGGTCGGGACGCAAGCTCGCGGAACTCGCCGACGAGCCGCTGATGACGGTCGTGCAACAGCACCCGTCCGCAGCGGCGTTCCCGGGCGGCGAGTCGATGCGGGCGATGCAGGCACGCGCCGTCGACGCGGTGCGGGACTGGAACGCGAGGATCGAGGAGGAGCACGGCGAGAGCGCCTGCTACGTCATGTGCTCGCACGGGGACATCATCAAAGCCCTGGTCGCCGACGCGCTCGGCATGCATCTGGACCTCTTCCAGCGCATCCACGCCGACCCGTGCTCGGTCACCGCGATCCGGTACACGAGGCTCCGGCCCTTCCTGCTGAGGCTCGGCGACACGGGCGACCTCGCCCCCCTGGCGCCCCGCGAACCGGGCCCGGACGCGGACGCCGCGACGGGCGCGGACGGCGGCGGCGATGCGAACGCGGCGGTAGGGGGCGGCGCTGGGGCGCCGTGATCGCCGCGCGCAGTAGGGTGGACGCGCCGTAGGCGCCTTTCCGGGAGAACTCTCCCGGGCCCCGGCCGACCCTCATCTGCCGTCAACTTTCAAGGGAGACAGGACGTGTCCCGTCAGGTGTTCCTCTACGACCCCCCGGACCGTTTCGTGGCCGGTACGGTCGGGCTGCCTGGACGTCGTACGTTCTTCCTGCAGGCTTCCTCAGGCGGACGTGTCACCAGTGTGGCCCTGGAGAAGACCCAAGTCGCCGCGCTCGCCGAGCGGGTCGACGAACTGCTCGACGAGGTGGTGCGGCGTACCGGCGGGAACTCCCCGGTGCCCGCCGTCGCCCCGATGGACGTCACCGACACCGCTCCGCTGGACAACCCCGTCGAGGAGGAGTTCCGGGTCGGCACCATGGCACTCGCCTGGGACGGCGAGGAACAGCGCATGATCGTCGAGGCGCAGGCCCTGGTCGAACTGGACGCGGACTCCGTCGAGGACCTCGCCGAGGCCGAGGAGCGGCTGCTCCAGGACGAGGAGAACGGCCCGCCGATGCTCCGGGTCCGGCTCAGCGGCGCCCAGGCCCGGGCCTTCGCCAAACGCGCCCTCGGTGTCGTGAACGCCGGCCGCCCGCCGTGCCCCCTGTGCAGCCTGCCGCTCGATCCGGAAGGACACGTATGCCCGCGCCAGAACGGATACCGTCGCGGGGCCTGAGCGACGCCGAGCTGATCACCCTGCTCGGCAAGGGGCAGCTCACCGTCCTCGGCCAGGTCCGCGGCGCGTCCAACGCGGTGCTCCACTGCTCGGTCGAGTACGAGGGCGAGCAGACGCGCTGCGTGTACAAGCCGGTGGCCGGGGAGCAGCCCCTGTGGGACTTTCCCGACGGCACCCTCGCCCAGCGCGAGGTGGCCGCCTACGAGGTCTCCGAGGCGACGGGGTGGGGTCTGGTGCCCCCGACCGTGCTGCGGGACGGACCGTACGGCCAGGGGATGTGCCAGCTGTGGATCGAGGCGGCGCCCCAGGAGGACGACGCCCCCGGGCTGCTCGCACTCGTCGAGGACGAGGAGCCGGGCGAGGGCTGGAAGCCCGTGGCCCTCGCCGAGGTGGGGGAGGGGAAGACCGCGCTGCTCGTGCACGCGGACGATCCCCGGCTGCGCCGCCTCGCGGTCCTCGACGCGGTGATCAACAACGGCGACCGCAAGGGCGGCCACCTGCTGCCCGCTCCCGACGGCCGGCTCTACGGCATCGACCACGGTGTGACGTTCAACGCGGACGACAAGCTGCGCACCCTGCTGTGGGGCTGGGCCGGTGAGCCGCTGCCGGCGGAGGCCGTCGAGGTGCTGGACCGGCTCGCCGCGGAACTGGAACCGGGGGCCGCGCTGGTCACCCGGCTGGCCGAACTCATCACGGCGGCCGAGATCGAGGCCCTGCGGGCCCGGGTGGCGGGTCTGCGGGCCACCGGGCGCCACCGGGAGCCGAGCGGCGAGTGGCCGGCCATCCCGTGGCCGCCGGTGTGATCAGGCCACCCCGGCCCCCGCGAGGGCCGGGGAGCCGCCGGGGCAAGCACCTTCCGGGCCCGGGCGCAAGGGTGCCTCTTCGGTCAGGATCCCCCCTCCGGTTCGTATCCGGAAGCCGCGTCCGGTTACGCTCGTGGCATGCATGCCTGGCCCGCTTCTGAGGTCCCCGCCCTGCCTGGCAAGGGCCGCGACCTTCGGATCCACGACACCGCGACCGGCGGACGGATCACCCTTGACCCCGGTCCCGTCGCCCGCATCTATGTCTGCGGCATCACGCCGTACGACGCGACCCACATGGGTCATGCGGCGACCTACAACGCGTTCGACCTCGTCCAGCGCGTGTGGCTCGACACCAAGCGGCAGGTTCACTATGTCCAGAACGTGACCGACGTGGACGACCCGCTGCTGGAGCGGGCCGTGCGCGACGGGCAGGACTGGACCGAACTCGCCGAGCGCGAGACGGCCCTGTTCCGCGAGGACATGACCGCCCTGCGCATGCTCCCGCCGCAGCACTACATCGGAGCCGTCGAGGCGATACCCGGCATCGTGCCGCTCGTCGAACGGCTCCGGGACGCGGGCGCCGCCTACGAACTCGACGGCGATGTGTACTTCTCCGTCGACACGGACCCGCACTTCGGTGAGGTCTCCAACCTCGACGCCGACGCGATGCGGCTGCTCTCCGCCGAACGCGGCGGTGACCCGGAGCGCCCGGGCAAGAAGAACCCGCTCGACCCGATGCTCTGGATGGCCGCCCGCGAGGGCGAGCCGAGCTGGGACGGGGCCTCGCTCGGCGCCGGCCGGCCCGGCTGGCACATCGAGTGCGTGGCCATCGCCCTGGACCACCTCGGCATGGGCTTCGACGTCCAGGGAGGCGGCTCCGACCTCGCCTTCCCGCACCACGAGATGGGCGCCTCGCACGCCCAGGTGCTGACCGGCGAGCACCCGTTCGCCCAGGCGTACGTGCACGCCGGCATGGTCGCCCTGGACGGCGAGAAGATGTCCAAGTCCCGGGGCAACCTCGTCTTCGTCTCGGCGCTCCGCCGCGACGGCGTGGACCCGGCGGCGATCCGTCTCGCCCTGCTCTCGCACCACTACCGCTCCGACTGGGAGTGGACCGACCAGGTGCTCTCCGACGCGGTGGAGCGGCTCGCACGGTGGCGCGCCGCCGTCTCTCGCCCCGACGGGCTGTCCGCCGACGCGCTGGTCGAGGAGGTCCGTGAGGCCCTCGCCGACGATCTGGACGCCCCGGCAGCCCTGGCCGCCGTGGACCGCTGGGCGGCGCGGCAGAGCGCCGAGGGCGGTACGGACGAGGGGGCACCGGGCCTCGTCTCGCGCACCGTCGACGCGCTGCTCGGTGTCGCGCTGTAACTGCCCGCCGTATTACGTCCGTTCACCGGCCCCGAACTTCTTGATGAAGTTCGGGGCCGGTTCCGTTTTGTCCATGGTCAAATGCTCGATGCTGCGCTAAAAGCGCTCTATGCAATCATCAACGCGCATCAGAGGGGCAGTAGTTGCAGCGCTGCTGGGACTGCTCGCCGCGGTCTCGGGGCCGGGCAGCGCCCAGGCCGCCGACCCGGCCGAATCCGCCGGCACGACGGTCGGCGACCTCACCGGTTTCACGGCCGACGGACCGGTCTACCGGCTGGACGCGGGGGCCGCGAAGGCCCGCGTCAGCTTTGTGTCCGAGGAGACCTTCCGTATCGAACTCGCCCCCGACGGGACCTTCCAGGACCCGGCGGGCGACGCCATCGTTCTGCCGCAGGGCACCCCGCCCCGCACCCGGTGGAAGGAGCGCGGCGACCGATACGACCTCTCCACGGGCGATGTCACTCTCCGTGTCTACAAGTCGCCCCTGCGGTTCGCCCTCTACCGGGCCGACGGCAGTCAGGTCTGGTCCGAGGCGAAGGGGCTGAGCTGGGACGCCGAGAAGACCACCCAGACCCTCGCCCGCGGAGCCGACGAGCAGTTCTACGGCGCCGGCATGCAGAACGGCCGCGGCAACACCTCGCACCGGGACAAGACCGTCGAGGTCGGCGTCGACTACAACTGGGACGACGGCGGGCACCCCAACTCGGTGCCCTTCTACCTCTCGTCGGCCGGCTACGGCGTCTTCCGCAACACCTTCGCACCGGGCACCTACGCCTTCACCGACCCGGTGACCACCACCGAGCAGGAACAGCGCTTCGACGCCTACTACTTCGCGGGCGACAGCGCCAAGGACGTCATCGGCCAGTACACGAAGCTGACCGGCAAGCCGTTCCTGCCCCCGGTGTACGGCATGGAGATCGGCGACGCCGACTGCTACCTGCACAACGCCAACCGCGGTGAGCGCCGCACCCTGGACTCGCTCAAGGTCGCCGACGGCTATGTCGAGAACGACATGCCGAACGGCTGGATGCTCGTCAACGACGGCTACGGCTGCGGCTACGAGGACCTCGCCGAGACCTCGAAGGGTCTCCAGGACCGCGACATGCAGCTCGGTCTGTGGACCCAGGACGGCATCGAGAAGATCGCCGACCAGGTCAAGGCCGGCCAGCGCGTCGCCAAGCTGGACGTCGCCTGGATCGGCGAGGGCTACAAGTTCGCCCTGGACGGCTGCAAGGACGCGTACAAGGGCATCGAGGACAACAGCGACGCCCGCGGCTTCACCTACGCCCCCGAGAGCTGGGCGGGCGCGCAGCGCTGCGGCGTCCAGTGGTCGGGCGACCAGTCCGGCACCTGGGACTACATCCGCTGGCAGATCCCGACCTACGCGGGTGCCACGATGTCCGGCCTCGCCTACACCACGGGCGACGTCGACGGCATCTTCGGCGGCAGCGCCAAGACGTACACCCGTGACCTCCAGTGGAAGATGTTCCTCGGCACCACGATGACCATGGACGGCTGGGCGGCCAGCGACAAGCAGCCCTTCCGCTACGGCGAGCCGTACACCTCCATCAACCGCGACTACCTCAAGCTGAAGGAGTCGCTGCTGCCCTACCAGTACTCCTACGCGCACGAGGCGACGAAGACCGGCGTCGGCATGGTCCGCCCGCTGGTGCTGGAGTACCCGGACGACCCGAAGGCGGCGACGGACGCGGCCAAGTACGAGTTCATGTCCGGCGAGGACTTCCTCGTCGCCCCGGTCTACCAGGACAGCACCGAGCGCGACGGCATCTACCTGCCGAAGGGCACCTGGACCGACTACTGGACCGGGCGGACCTACCGTGGCCCGGTCACCGTCGACGACTACAGCGCACCGCTCGACACGCTGCCGCTGTTCGTCAAGGGCGGTGCCAGTGTGCCGATGTGGCCGGGCATCCGCTCGTACAAGGACCGCACCGCCGGCTCCCCGCTCGCCTGGGACATCTACCCGCAGGGCGATTCCTCGTTCACCCTGTACGAGGACGACGGCGTGACCCGGCAGCACCGCGACGGCGCGTACGCCACCCAGACGGCCGATGTCCACGCACCGGCCAGGGGCGCGGGCGACGTCACCGTCAGCATCGGTGAGAGCAAGGGCAGGTTCACCGGGAAGCAGAGCACCCGTCCGTACGAGTTCAGCGTGCACACCGGCTCCGCGCCGGGCGCGGTGAAGCTCGGCTCCAAGCTGCCCAGGCTGGACTCGGCCGCCGCGTACGCCTCGGCGAAGCAGGGCTGGTGGTACGACCGCGACGACCGCGGCGGTGTCGTGAAGATCAAGACCGCGCCGCTGTCCACGGGCAAGAAGTTCTCCGTGGAGCTGGAGAACACCAGCGCGGTCGGCGGCCGCGACGCCGCCGCGACGGCCACCGTCTCCGCGCCGCAGGGGCAGGAGATCGGCGCCGGGGCCACGGGCACCGTCGCCGTCGACATCACCGCAGGCAAGGCCGATGTGACGGACGCCGCGCTCTCGCTCGACGTTCCCGAGGGCTGGCAGGTCACCCCGGCCGCGGCCGTGGACCGGATCCCGGCGGGCACCACCCGGCGGGTCGAGGTGAAGGTCACCCCGGCGAAGGACGCCGGGGCGGGGGAGGCGCGGATTACCGCGCTCGCGCGCTACCGCTCCGCGGGCGAGTCCCGCACGGCCGCCCAGCGGTTCGCGGCCGCCGTGATGCCGGCGCCGCCCACCGGTGAGGTGTGGGCGAGCGACCTGGAGTGGCTGACCTCGGCCAACGGGTACGGGCCGGCGGAGCGCGACCGCAGCAACGGCGAGTCGGGCGCGGCCGACGGGCACCCGCTGACCCTGGCCGGGAAGGTCTACGAGAAGGGGATCGGCACCCACGCCGACTCCGACATCGAGGTCTATCTCGGCGGACACTGCACGAAGTTCACCGCGGACGCCGGGATCGACGACGAGATCAACGGCTACGGCGAAGTGGCGTTCTCCGTCGAGGCTGACGGCAAGGTGCTCTGGACCTCGCCGAAGGTGACCGGGGCGTCGGCGACCGTACCGGTCGACGTGGCACTCGACGGCGCGCGCCATGTGCGTCTGAAGGTCACGGACACCAACGGGCTCAAGACCGGGGACCACGGGGACTGGGGCGCGGCGCGCTTCACCTGTTCCTGATGTCCGCTGTTCCTGAATGTCCGCAGTGACGCAAGGGAGCCGGGCGGGTACGTACCCGCCCGGCTCCCGTCTGCCCGGATCAGTCCTCCGACGAATCTTCCGGGGAATCCTCCGGCGGTTCCGGCGGGGAACCCGTCCCGGGGCCGGTACCGCTCACCGGCCCGGGGCCGGTCTCCGGCCGGATCGGCTTCGGCGGCCGGGTGCGCCCGCTGGAGGTGTCCCGCAGATACGAACCGTCGCCGCTCTCCGTCGCGTGCCCGCCCGGCGCCGGGCCGGGATCCCGGCGCCGCAGATAGCGCTCGAACTCCCGGGCGATGGCCTCACCGCTCGCCTCGGGGAGCTCCGCGGTGTCCCGGGCCTCCTCCAGCGTCTGCACGTACTCCGCCACTTCGCTGTCCTCGGCGGCCAGTTGGTCGACCCCGAGCTGCCAGGCGCGTGCGTCCTCGGGCAGTTCGCCCAGCGGGATGCGCAGTCCGATGAGGTCCTCCAGGCGGTTCAGCAGCGCCAGGGTGGCCTTCGGGTTGGGCGGCTGCGACACATAGTGCGGCACCGCCGCCCACAGGCTCACCGCCGGCACGCCCGCATGGGTGCACGCCTCCTGGAGGATGCCGACGATGCCGGTCGGACCCTCGTACCTGGTCTCCTCCAGGTCCATGGTCCGCGCCAGATCCGGATCGGACGTGACACCGCTGACCGGTACCGGCCGGGTGTGCGGAGTGTCGCCGAGCAGCGCACCGAGCACCACCACCATCTCGACGCCCAGTTCATGCGCGAAGCCCAGGATCTCGTTGCAGAACGAGCGCCAGCGCATGGACGGTTCGATACCCCGGACCAGGACGAGATCGCGGGGCTTGTCCCCGCCGATACGGACCACGGAGAGCCGGGTGGTCGGCCAGGTGACCTTGCGCACCCCGCCGTCCAGCCAGACCGTCGGCCGGTTGACCTGGAAGTCGTAGTAGTCCTCGGCGTCCAGCGCCGCGAACACCTCGCCCTTCCACTCCCGGTCCAGGTGCGCCACCGCTGTGGAAGCGGCGTCACCGGCGTCGTTCCACCCCTCGAACGCGGCCACCATGACCGGGTCGATCAGCTCGGGAACCCCCTCGAGCTCGATCACCCAGGCCTCCTTCCGAAGTTCCCTTGCGTACGGCACAACCTTACGGCTTCCGGCCACTCCCGCCGCAGCCCCTGTGCACAGCCTGGTATACCCGGGCGTCCGGGGTGCATCACCGGCCGAACCTGGGTATCAGTCGGGCAATACATCCGAGCTGTGTGTGGTGAATTTCCGCCCAAGGCTGGACGTTGGGGTCTTCGGGGCGCTATACATCGGATGACCAGAGCAGAGGTCCGATGTTATTTCCCCTGGGGGCGCACATGAGTCAGACCGTCACGGATTTCGAGGTCCACGACATCCGTTTTCCGACCTCGGAACAACTGGACGGCTCGGACGCCATGAACCCCGATCCCGACTACTCGGCCGCCTATGTCGTACTGCGTACCGACGCCGCGGACAGTGACGAAGGCGGCGGTATCGAGGGGCATGGCTTCTGTTTCACCATCGGGCGGGGCAATGAGGTGATGGCGGCTGCCATCGAGGCGCTGCGCGCCTATGTGGTCGGGCGCCCCGTGCCCCGTACCGCGGCCGACCTCGGAGCGCTCTACCGGGACCTCACCCACGATTCGCAACTGCGCTGGCTGGGGCCCGAGAAGGGCGTGATGCACATGGCCGCCGGCGCGGTCGTCAACGCCGCGTGGGACCTGGCGGCCAAGCACGCGGGCAGACCCGTCTGGCAGTTCCTCGCCGAGATGACGCCGGAGGAGCTCGTCTCCCTCGTCGACTTCCGTTACCTCACCGACGCCCTCACCCCCGAGGAGGCGCTCGCGATCCTGCGCGCCGCCGAGCCGGGCCGGGCCGAGCGCGCGCAGCGGCTGCGCGCCGAGGGATACCCGGCCTACACCACCTCGCCCGGCTGGCTCGGCTACTCCGACGACAAGCTGGTCGGACTGGCGAAGGAGGCCGTCGCCGACGGCTTCACCCAGATCAAGCTGAAGGTCGGCGGGGACGTCGGCGACGACGTCCGCAGGCTCGCGCTCGCCCGCGAGGCCGTCGGCTCCGGCGTACGGATCGCCATCGACGCCAACCAGCGCTGGGACGTCGCCGACGCCGTGGAGTGGATGAACGCGCTCGCGCCGTACGACCCGCACTGGATCGAGGAGCCGACCAGCCCCGACGACATCCTCGGCCACGCCGCCGTGCGCGCCGGCCAGCCCGTCAAGGTCGCCACCGGTGAACACGTCGCCAACCGCGTCGTGTTCAAGCAGCTGCTCCAGGCCGGAGCCGTCGACTTCGTCCAGATCGACGCCGCACGCGTCGCGGGCGTCAACGAGAACCTGGCGATCCTGCTGCTCGCCGCCAAGTTCGGCGTCCCGGTCTGCCCGCACGCCGGCGGTGTCGGGCTGTGCGAGCTGGTCCAGCACCTCTCGATGTTCGACTACGTGGCCGTCTCCGGTACCTGGGAGGACCGGGTGATCGAGTACGTCGACCACCTCCACGAACACTTCGTCGACCCCACCGTGATCGAGTCCGGGCGCTACGCCGCTCCCGCGTCGCCGGGCTTCTCGGCCCGGATGCACCCCGAGTCGATCGCCGCACACCGCTACCCGGAGGGCCCCGTATGGCAGGCCCGCCGCACGAACGAGGAGGACGGCCGATGACCGGCACACGCGACTTCGAGGGAATGAACGCCCTGGTGACGGGCGGTGCCTCCGGCATCGGGGCCGCCGTCGCGACCATGCTGCTGGAGCGCGGGGCCCGCGTAGCGGTCCTGGACCGGGAGACGGCGGGCGCCCCCGAGGGCACCCTCGCCGTCAAGGCGGACGTCACCGACGACGCCGCCGTCCGCGAGGCGGTCGACCGTGCCGCCGCCGAACTGGGCTCCCTGCACACGCTCGTGTCCAACGCGGGCATCGGTTCCATCGGCTCCGTCGAGGACAACGACGACGACGAGTGGACCAGGGTCCTGGACATCAACGTCCTGGGCATGGTCCGCACCGCCCGCCACGCGCTGCCGCACCTGCGCAGGGCCGCGGCCGAGCGCCCCGGCGCCGTATCGATCACCCAGACCTGCTCGATCGCCGCGACCGCGGGGCTGCCCCAGCGCGCCCTGTACAGCGCGAGCAAGGGCGCCGTCCTCTCGCTGACACTCGCCATGGCCGCCGACCACGTCCGCGAAGGCGTCCGTGTGAACTGCGTCAACCCGGGCACCGCGGACACCCCGTGGATCGGCCGGCTGCTCGGGCAGGCCGGCGACCCGGCCGCCGAACGCGCGGCCCTCAACGCCCGGCAGCCGCTGGGCCGGCTGGTCTCCGCCGACGAGGTGGCCGCCGCGATCCTGTACCTCGCCAGCCCCGCCGCGGCCTCCGTGACGGGGACGGCACTGGCCGTCGACGGGGGAATGCAGGGCCTGCGCCTGCGCCCCGCCGACAGCTGACCGGAGGCGCGGTCCGAGCCGGACCATCAGGGCCGCACCTCCCGCACCACCTGCACCACGCACCCCCGCAATGCCGTCAGATCCTTCAGATCCTTCGAGCCGGTACTTCACAAGGGAACGGGACACCAATGAGAGTGCGTACGACGAGTGCGGCGGCCTGCGCCGTACTGCTGGCCGTCACTGCCCTCGCGGGCTGCAACCGCGAATCATCGGACAGTGGTGCGGGAGGCGGGAAGGTCGGCATCGACCTGCCGCGCAGCGACAGCGACTTCTGGAACTCCTACCAGAACTACGTCGAGAAGGGGGTCAAGGACGGCGACGTCGAGGCACTGCCGCTGACCAACTCCCAGAACGACATCGGCAAGCTGGTCGCCAACGTCCAGACCTTCACCGACCAGGGCGCCAAGGCCGTGGTGATGGCCCCGCAGGACACCGGCGCGATAGCCGAGTCGCTCAACACGCTGAACGAGAAGAAGATCCCCGTCATCAGCGTCGACACCCGCCCCGACAAGGGCAACATCTACATGGTGGTCCGCGCCGACAACAAGGCGTACGGGACCAACGCCTGCAAGTACCTCGGCGAGCAGCTGAAGGGCAAGGGCAAGGTCGTCGAGTTCCAGGGCGACCTCTCCTCGATCAACGGCCGCGACCGGTCCGAGGCCTTCAAGGCCTGCATGGACAAGGACTACCCGGACATCAAGGTGTTCGAGCTGGCCACCGACTGGAAGGGCGACGTCGCCTCCGCGAAGCTCCAGTCGACGCTGGCCGCCCACCCGGACATCAACGGCATCTACATGCAGGCCGGCGGCGTCTTCCTGCAGCCCACCCTGGCGCTGCTGGAGCAGAAGAAGCTGCTCAAGCCGGCCGGGACGCCGGGCCACATCACCATCATCTCCAACGACGGCATCCCGGAGGAGTTCGACGCCATCAAGGCCGGGAAGATCGACGCGACGATCTCCCAGCCCGCCGACCTCTACGCGAAGTACGCGCTGTACTACGCCAAGGCGGCGCTGGACGGGAAGACCTTCAAGGAGGGCCCGACCGACCACGACTCCACGATCATCAAGATCCCGAACGGTTTCGAGGACCAGCTCCCCGCGCCCCTGGTGACGAAGGAGAACGTCGACGACCCGAAGCTGTGGGCCAACCAGCTGGAGAAGAAGAGCTAGTCATGGACCAGGCACCACCACCTGCCGTACAGGCGGAAGGCGTCGTCAAACGCTTCGGGCCGACCGTGGCGCTCGACGGCGTGAAGCTCACGGTGCGGCCCGGTGAGTCGCACGCACTCGTCGGACGCAACGGCGCGGGCAAGTCGACGCTGGTCAGCGTGTTGACCGGGCTTCACAAGGCGGACGCGGGCTCGGTCACCTTCGGCGGGGAGCCCGCGCCCGCCTTCGGGGACACCACGGCCTGGCAGTCGAAGGTCGCCTGCGTCTACCAGAAGTCCATGGTCGTGCCCGACCTGACCGTGGCCGAGAACCTCTTCCTCAACCGGTTCGACGAGAAGGCCCGCTGGATCAGCTGGGGGCGGCTGCGCAAGCGCGCGGAGCAGCTCCTCGCCGACTACGGCGTCCAGGTCGACCCGAACACCCGGGCGCGCGATCTCGCGGTCGAGCAGCGGCAGTTCGTCGAGATCGCCCGCGCGCTGTCCTTCGGCGCGCGGCTGATCATCCTCGACGAGCCGACCGCCCAGCTCGACGCCCGGGGCATCGGCCGGCTCTTCGACAAGCTCCGGGAACTGCAGAGCCAGGGAGTGGCGTTCCTCTTCATCTCCCACCATCTGCAGGAGGTGTACGAACTGTGCACGGCGGTCACCGTCTACCGCGACGCCCGCCACGTCCTGACCGCCCCGGTCGCCGACGTCGCGAAGACGGAGCTGGTGGCGGCCATGACCGGCGAGAAGTCAGGCGGGGCCGTCGCCTGGCACGCGGCCGCCGCAGCCGCCGACGCGTCGGCGGAGCCCGTTCTGCGCACCGAAGGGCTCACCCTGGAGGGCCGGTTCGAACCACTGGACCTCCAGGTGCGTCCGGGTGAGGTGCTCGGCCTCGCCGGCTCCGCGGCCAGCGGCAACACCGCACTGGGCGAGGTGCTGGCGGGCATGCGCAAGGCGGGCGGCGGCACCGTCCGGGTGCACGGCGAGACCGTGCGCTCGGGAAGCGTGCCGCACGCGCTGGCCGCCGGGATCGGCTACATCCCCGAGGACCGGCACGACCAGGGCCTCGTGCTCGGGCGCAGCGTCGCGGAGAACGCCACCCTCACGGTCACCGACCAGCTCGGCCCGTGGGGGACCGTACTGCCCTCCCGTACAAGGGAGTTCGCCCGGGGAATGATCGAATCCCTGGACATCAAGACGCAGGGACCCGAACAGCCCGTCGCCGGGCTCTCCGGCGGCAACCAGCAGAAGGTGGTGGTCGCCCGCGCGCTGGCGCGCAAGCCCAGCGTGCTGGTGGCGGTCCGGCCCACCGCGGGTGTGGACATCAAGTCCAAGGACTCGCTCCTCGGGGTCGTACGCAGGGTCGCCGACGAAGGCAATGCCGCCGTCGTCGTCTCGGACGAGCTGGACGATCTGCGGGTCTGCGACCGGGTCCTGGCCCTGTTCCACGGGCGGGTCGTCGCGACATTCGCAAGCGGGTGGACCGACGGGGAACTCGTCGCCGCCATGGAAGGTGTGGGGGAAAGGGAATGACCGGCACGATACGGCCGTCCACGGCCGATGACATCAACGGGGCGCTGAAGGGCGGGGTGGGCGACGACAGCCCGCTGAGCCGGCTCAAGCTGATCCGGTGGAGCGACTTCTCCCTGGTGCCGGTGATCCTGGTGCTGATGGTGATCGGCTTCATCGTCTCGCCGGTCTTCCTCACCTCCGACAACCTGATCAGCGTCGTCCAGCAGTCCTCCGAACTGAGCCTGCTGGTCCTGGGCCAGGCGCTGATCCTCATCTGCGGGCGGATGGACCTGTCACTGGAGTCGACGATCGGCATCGCGCCCGTCGTCGCCATGTGGCTGGTGCTGCCCACCGAGGGCGGCCGCTTCGCCGGCCTCGGACTGCTGCCCACCTGGTCGGCGATCCCGCTCTGTCTGCTGGTCGGCCTCGCCATCGGCGCGGTCAACGGCTTCCTGATGCTGAAGCTGCGGGTCAACGGCTTCATCGCCACGCTCGGCATGCTCACCATGCTGCGCGGGCTCCACATCGGCATCACCGAGGGCAAGTCCATCACCGACGTTCCGGAGTCCTTCCGCTACCTCGGCAAGACCTCGTGGTTCGGTGCGCCGGCCGCGGTCTGGATCTGTCTGCTCCTGTTCGCGGTCGGCGGCGCGGCGCTGGCCTGGCTGCGCCACGGACGCTCGCTGTACGCGATCGGCGGCAACCCGGAAGCGGCACGCGCCGCGGGCATCCGGGTCGACCGGGTCACCTGGATCGTGCTCGCCATCGGCGGACTGCTGGCGGCGTTCGCCGGCATCCTCTACACCGGCCACTACGGGGCGGTCGCCGCCACGCAGGGCAACGGCTGGATCTTCCAGGTGTTCGCCGCGGCCGTGATCGGCGGCATCAGCCTGAAGGGCGGGCGCGGCACGCTGTTCGGCGCGCTGACCGGTGTGCTGACGCTGCAACTGGTGGTCAACGTGATGACGCTCGGCGGTGTCCCGGCCCTGTGGAACCAGTTCCTCAACGGCGCGATCATCATCGTGGCCCTGGTCATCTCCCGCTTCGCGAGCGGCGAGAAGCAGGACTGAACGGACGAGGCACACTCAGCCTCGCCGGTGGTTGAGGCGTGGGGTCCGGGGCGGAGCCCCGGACACAGGAAGGGGCGGGCAGGGGAAAACCCCACCCGCCCCTTCCCGCGGCCGCGACTAAAGCGTCGACCGCAGCCACTGCTCCACGCTCGCCACATGCACCGTCGCCCACGCCCGCGCGGCCTCCGCGTCGCGGTCCCGCAGCGCCGAGACGATCGCCCGGTGCTCGTGGAGCGTGCGGCTCACCGCGTCCTCCTGCGTCAGCCCGCGCCAGACCCGCGCCCGGGTCGTCGGACCCGAAAGACCGTCGAGCAGCGAGCAGAGCACCGAATTGCCGGACGACTGCACGATCCCGCGATGGAACTCGAGGTCGCCGGCCACCAGCTCCTCGACCGACGGGCGCTCGCCCAGGGCGTCCAGCTGGGCGCTGAGCGCGTCCAGCTGCTCCTCGCTGATCCGGCTCGCCGCCATGGCGGTCGCGGCCGGTTCGAGGATCCGGCGGACGGCCAGGAACTCCAGCACCGTGTCGTCGCGGTGGAAGTCCACGACGAAGCTCAGCGCCTCGAGCAGCAGTTGCGGGTCGAGGCTGGTGACGTAGGTGCCGTCGCCCTGGCGCACATCGAGAATGCGGATCAGCGACAGGGCGCGCACCGCCTCCCGCAGTGAGTTGCGGGACAGGCCGAGCTCCGCGGCGAGTTCGCTCTCCTTGGGGAGACGATCGCCGGGCCGTAGCGCACCCGAGACGATCATTCCCTTGATCTTCTCGATGGCCTCGTCAGTGACAGCCATGGGCGACCTCCAGACATCCGATGTATCGCTCCATTATGCGTCCCGAGGGGCGGCGGGTGCGCCCTTCGGGGCAACCCGCGCGACGCCCGTTCCATGGGAGTGCACCGCTTTGCCTGCTTATGTAAGGCAGGGTCCGAAACCGCCCGGCGTGACTCGGCACACACAGGGGCGGGGGCGGCATCCCCCCGGATGCCGCCCCCGCCCCTGTGCGTCAGCTCGCGCGGTCGCCGAGCACGGACTCGACGCCCGCACGGATCTCGTCCGTGGCCAGACCCCGGATCGTCAGCGTCGTCCGGCGCCGCAGCACGTCGTCCGCGGTCTCGGCCCACTCGTGGTCGCGCGCGTAGGCGACCTGCGCCCAGATCTCCGGTGCGTCGGGGTGGATGCGCTTCGCGAGCTCCGGGTTCTCGTTGGCCAGCCGGGCGATGTCGAAGGACAGCGAACCGTAGTGCGTGGCCAGGTGCCGCGCCGTGTCGGCCGACATCCGCGGACCGGGCGCACCGCCGTCGACCAGCAGCCGGTGGGCGACCGCGTTCGGGTTGGCGATGCCCGGCAGCGGCAGCTTCTTCGGCAGCCGGGCCATCGGCTCCATGTCCTCGGCCAGCGGGTGCCCGGGGAGCGCGGCCAGCTTGTTCATCACGGTGCGGCCGATGTGGCGGAACGTCGTCCACTTGCCGCCCGCGACCGACAGCATCCCGCCGCGCCCCTCGGTCACCACCGTCTCGCGCTTGGCCTTGGAGGTGTCACCGGGCCCGCCCGGCAGCACCCGCAGCCCCGCGAAGGAGTACGTGATCAGATCGCGCGACAGCTGCTGGTCCCGGATCGAGAACGCCGCCTCGTCCAGGATCTGCGCGGTGTCCTGCTCGGTCACCGCGACATCCGCCGGGTCGCCCTCGTACTCCTCGTCCGTCGTACCGAGCAGCAGCATGTCCTCCCACGGCAGGGCGAACGTGATGCGGTACTTGTCGATCGGCGTGGCCAGCGCGGCCTTCCAGGGGCGGGTGCGCCTGAGCACCAGGTGCGCGCCCTTGGACAGACGTATCGAAGGTGCCGCGTTCGGGTCCTCCAGCTTGCGCAGGTGGTCGACCCACGGGCCGGTGGCGTTGAGCACCAGCCGGGCGGTGACACCGAACTCCGTGCCGTCCATACGGTCCTGGAGGTCGGCGCCCGTCACCCGGCCCCGGGTGAACCGCAGACCGGTCACCGCCGCGTGGTTGAGGACGGTCGCCCCCGCCTCGACGGCCGCGCGGACCGTCATCAGCGCCATCCGCGCGTCGTTCATCTGGTCGTCGCCGTACACCGCGACGGCCTTCAGGTTGTCCGTACGCAGCTCCGGCACATCGCGCTGCGCCTTCGCCGGGCTGATCACATGGCCGACCCCGTCACCGAAGGCGGACAGCGCCGAGTACGCGAACACACCCGCGCCGAGCTTGGCCGCGCCGTGCGGCCCGCCCTTGTAGACGGGCAGGTAGAAGGTGAGCGGGTTGGCCAGGTGCGGGGCCACCTGACGCGATACCGCACGGCGCTCGAAGTGGTTCTCCGCGACCAGCTTCACCGCGCCGGTCTGCAGGTAGCGCAGACCGCCGTGGAGCAGCTTGGAGGAGGCTGAGGAGGTGGCGCCGGCGAAGTCGCCGGCGTCCACCAGAGCCACCCGCAGCCCGGACTGCGCGGCGTGCCAGGCGGTGGAGATGCCCAGAATGCCGCCGCCGATCACCAGGAGGTCGTACGTCGCCTTGGAGAGCTGCTCCCGGGTCTCGGCGCGGCTCGGAAGGGAGCCGGAGGCCGGATGCGTCCCGAGTGCGGGGACGCTCTGCAGGGTGGTCATGTTGTCTACTCCTCGTCCTCGAGCCAGTCCATGGTCCGCTGTACGGCCTTGAGCCAGCTCTTGTACTCGCGGTCGCGGGTGTCCGCGTCCATGCGGGGGGTCCACTCGGCGGCCCGGCGCCAGTTGGCGCGCAGCGCGTCGGTGTCGGGCCAGAAGCCGACGGCCAGGCCGGCGGCGTAGGCGGCGCCGAGGCAGGTGGTCTCGGCGACCATGGGCCGCACCACGGGTGCGTCCAGGAAGTCGGCGAGCGTCTGCATCAGCAGGTTGTTGGAGGTCATGCCGCCGTCGACCTTGAGCGCGGTCAGCTCGACGCCGGAGTCCTTGGTCATGGCGTCGCTGATCTCACGGGTCTGCCAGGCGGTGGCCTCGAGCACGGCACGGGCGATGTGCGCCTTGGTGACGTAGCGGGTGAGACCGGCGATGACACCGCGGGCGTCGGGGCGCCAGTACGGGGCGAACAGGCCGGAGAAGGCCGGCACGAAGTACGCGCCGCCGTTGTCCTCGACCGAGGAGGCCAGGGTCTCGATCTCCGCCGCGGACTGGATCAGGCCCATCTGGTCGCGCATCCACTGCACCAGCGAACCCGTGACGGCGATCGACCCCTCCAGGGCGTACACCGGCTTCTGGTCGCCGATCTGGTAACCGACCGTGGTGAGCAGCCCGTTGTAGGAGTTGACGGGTGTCTCGCCGGTGTTCAGCAGCATGAAGGTGCCGGTGCCGTACGTGGACTTGGCCTCGCCCTCGGCGAAACACGTCTGGCCGAACAGCGCGGCCTGCTGGTCACCGAGCGCGGAGGCCACCGGTACGCCGTCGAGCACACCGCCCCTGGCGTTGCCGTACACCTCGGCCGAGGACCGGATCTCGGGCAGCACGGCCGCCGGGATGTCCATGGAGGTGAGGATCTTGTCGTCCCACGTCATGGAGTGCAGGTTCATCAGGAGGGTGCGCGAGGCGTTGGTGACGTCGGTGACGTGGACGCCGCCGTCGGTGCCGCCGGTCAGGTTCCAGATGACCCAGGAGTCCATGGTGCCGAAGAGGATGTCGCCGCGCTCGGCGCGCTCGCGCAGTCCCTCGACGTTGTCGAGCAGCCAGCGGACCTTGGGGCCGGCGAAGTACGAGGCGAGCGGCAGCCCGGTCTCGCGGCGGAAGCGGTCCTGGCCCACGTTGCGGCCGAGCTCCTTGCAGAGCGCGTCGGTGCGGGTGTCCTGCCAGACGAGGGCGTTGTGGACGGGCTCACCGGTGTGCCGGTCCCACAGCAGCGTGGTCTCGCGCTGGTTGGTGATGCCGATCGCCTTCACGTCCGCGGCGGTGATGCCCGCCTTGACGATGGCGCTCGCCACGACTTCCTGGACGTTCTCCCAGATCTCGGTCGCGTCGTGCTCGACCCAGCCCGGCTTCGGGAAGATCTGCTCGTGCTCCTTCTGGTCGACGGAGACGATCCGGCCGTCCTTGTCGAAGACGATGCAGCGGCTGGAGGTGGTGCCCTGGTCGATGGCCGCGATGAACGGCCCGGTGCCGTGGGTGCCGGTGGTGTGTGCGTCGGTCACGGTGTGCTCCCGGAAGTCTGTGTGGTCTTGGGGGTGACGGCTCTGGGCTCTGCGGTTCAGGCGAAGGCGAGGTTGTAGAGCCCGCCGGCGAGCGCGCCGCCGATGAGGGGGCCGACGACGGGGATCCAGGCGTATCCCCAGTCGGATCCGCCCTTGTTCGGCAGCGGAAGCAGCGCGTGCACGATACGCGGACCGAGGTCCCGGACCGGGTTGATTGCGTAACCCGTCGGCCCGCCGAGCGAGAGGCCGATGCCGACGACCACCAGCGCGGTGATCAGCGCGCCGAGCGTGCCGAGGCCGTTTCCGTCGTTGTTGAGGCCCTGGGTGAGGATCGCGAGGACCAGGACGAACGTGGCGATGACCTCGGTGACGACGTTCTGCACGGCGTTGCGGATCTCCGGACCCGTCGAGAAGATGCCGAGCACCGGTCCGGCCTGGGGGGCCGCGGCCTTGTCGACCATGCCTTCCTCACCCGTATGGGCGTTCAGCACCTCGGGATCCGTCAGATGCGCCCGGAACTGTCCGTAGTAGGTCAGCCAGACCAGCACCGCGCCGATCATCGCGCCGAGCAGCTGGGAGCCGAGGTAGAGCGGTACGTCGCTCCACTCGGTACCGCCCTCGATCGCCAGGCCGATGGTGACGGCCGGGTTGAGATGCGCCCCGGAGACGCCGCCGGCCAGATACGCGCCGGTCAGCACGGCGAAGCCCCACCCGAAGGTGATGGCCAGCCAGCCGGCGTTCTGCGCCTTGGAGTGCTTGAGCGTGACGGCGGCACAGACACCACCGCCCAGCAGGATGAGCACGGCGGTACCGATGGTCTCGCCGATGAAGATGTCGGAGCTGGACACCCGCGACTCCTTTGTCCTTCGTCCAGGAACCGAACCCCGGGTCCCTCCGGTGGTCCGCGCCCTCAGGTGAGGGCGTTACCGGCCCTTGGCACGTCACACCCTAACGCGTATTTCCGTTAAGCGTTCGACAATGCCGACCGATGAACGGCAGTGTTTCTCCCAGGTGAATGCAGCGTCAAGAGGTGTGTGGCCTATGACTCGATCGTTACCGGCGGCGGCGCGGGGTGCTCAGAAGCGCCTGGCGCCCAGATCCCGGGAGACCGCGCGGGCGCAGTCCCGTACCGCCGCGACGAGCTCGGGGCGCAGTGCGCCGTCCGTGCAGACCCGCTCCACCGCACCGGTCACGGCGACCGCGCCCACCGGCATCCGGCGCCGGTCGTGGATCGGGGCGGCCACCGCGGCCACCCCTTCCCAGGTCTCCTCCACATCGGCCGCCCAGCCGCGCGCCCGGATCAGGTCGAGCATCGACTCGAACTCCTGCGGGTCGGTGACGGTGCGGGGCGTGAAGGACTGCCGCTCGGCCTCCAGGGCCTCCGTGTGGGCCACCGGGTCGTACGCCGCCAGCACCTTGCCCAGGGCCGTGGAGTGCAGCGGCTGCATGGCCCCGACCTCCAGGACCTGGCGGCTGTCGTCCGGCCGGAAGACGTGGTGGACGATCAGTACGCCCTGCTGGTGGAGCACGCCCAGGTGGGCGCTCTCGCCGCTGGAACGGGCCAGGTCGTCCGTCCAGACCAGGGCGCGGGCCCGCAGCTCATGGACGTCGAGATAGCTGTTGCCCAGGCGCAGCAGCTCGGCGCCGAGCTGATAGCGGCCGGACGCCGCGTCCTGTTCGACGAAGCCCTCGTGCTGGAGCGTGCGCAGGATGCCGTGCGCGGTTCCCTTGGCCAGGCCCAGTGAGGAGGCGATGTCCGACAGTCCCAGCCGCCGCTCGCCGCCTGCCAGCAGGCGCAGCATCGCGGCCGCCCGCTCGAGCGACTGGATGTTCTTGGCCATCGCGCCGTACTCCTCCACCTTGTTCGACAATGCTGAACACTATCGGTCGATGCCGACCCGTGCTCGATCGCAAGGGAAGTCTGCGGCACCCCACCCGTCCGGACAGCCCGCTGAACAGCATGCAGTCCGGTTCGTGGGACAGAGTGACGGCCAGGGACGCCGCCCGGCTACCCTGGCCGGGTGCGCCTTCCGCCGAAGACGCAAAGCCGACAGCCGTCGCATCCCAGGGAGTACATCCATGGCCTCGTCGCCGACCCCTTCCGCCGACAGCCGGAACCGAGCCGCAGCCCTCCGCGAGGCGCTCGCCACCCGTGTGGTGGTGGCCGACGGTGCCATGGGCACGATGCTCCAGGCACAGGACCCCACGCTCGAGGACTTCGAGAACCTCGAAGGCTGCAACGAGATCCTGAACCTCACGCGCCCCGACATCGTGCGCTCCGTGCACGAGGAGTACTTCGCCGTCGGCGTGGACTGCGTGGAGACGAACACCTTCGGCGCGAACCACTCGGCGGCGAACGAGTACGAGATCGCCGACCGGATCTTCGAGCTGTCCGAGGCCGGCGCCCGCATCGCCCGCGAGGTCGCCGACGAGTTCGCGGCGAAGGACGGCCGCCAGCGCTGGGTCCTCGGCTCGGTGGGTCCCGGCACCAAGCTGCCGTCGCTCGGCCACATCGCGTACGACGTGCTGCGGGACGGCTACCAGCAGAACGCCGAGGGCCTGCTCGCCGGCGGCTCGGACGCCCTGATCGTGGAGACCACGCAGGACCTGCTGCAGACCAAGTCCAGCCTGATCGGCGCGCGCCGGGCGATGGACGCCCTGGGCATCGACGTGCCGCTGATCTGCTCGCTCGCCTTCGAGACGACCGGCGTCATGCTGCTCGGCTCCGAGATCGGCGCCGCGCTGACCGCCCTGGAGCCGCTGGGCATCGACCTGATCGGGCTGAACTGCTCGACGGGCCCGGCCGAGATGAGCGAGCACCTGCGCTATCTGGCCCGGCACTCGCGTACACCGCTGATGTGCATGCCGAACGCGGGCCTGCCCGTGCTGACCAAGGACGGCGCGCACTTCCCGCTCGGCCCCGAGGGGCTGGCGGACGCGCAGGAAGCCTTCGTGACCGACTACGGTCTGTCCCTGATCGGCGGCTGCTGCGGTACGACGCCCGAGCATCTGCGCCAGGTCGTCGAGCGGGCCCGCGGACTCACCCCCGCTGTCCGCGACCCGCGCCCCGAGCCCGGCGCCGCCTCGCTCTACCAGACCGTGCCCTTCCGCCAGGACACCTCGTACCTCGCGATCGGTGAGCGTACGAACGCCAACGGGTCCAAGAAGTTCCGCGAGGCGATGCTGGAGGCGCGCTGGGACGACTGTGTGGAGATGGCCCGCGACCAGATCCGCGAGGGCGCGCACATGCTCGACCTGTGCGTCGACTACGTGGGCCGTGACGGGGTCGCCGACATGCAGGAGCTGGCCGGCCGCTTCGCCACCGCCTCGACCCTGCCGATCGTGCTGGACTCCACCGAGCTGCCCGTGCTGCGGGCCGGACTGGAGAAGCTCGGCGGCCGCGCGGTCCTCAACTCGGTCAACTACGAGGACGGCGACGGGCCCGAGTCGCGCTTCGTGCAGGTCACCAAGCTCGCCGCCGAGCACGGCGCCGCGCTGATCGCGCTGACCATCGACGAGGAGGGCCAGGCCCGCACCGTCGAGCACAAGGTCGCCATCGCGGAGCGGCTGATCGAGGACCTGACCGGCAACTGGGGCATCGATGAGTCGGACATCCTCATCGACTGCCTCACCTTCACGATCTGCACCGGGCAGGAGGAGTCCCGCAAGGACGGCATCGCCACCATCGAGGCGATCCGCGAGCTGAAGAAGCGCCACCCCGACGTCCAGACCACGCTGGGCCTGTCGAACATCTCCTTCGGCCTGAACCCGGCGGCCCGCGTCGTCCTGAACTCCGTCTTCCTTGACGAGTGCGTCAAGGCCGGTCTCGACTCCGCGATCGTGCACGCCTCGAAGATCCTGCCGATCGCCCGGCTGGACGAGGAGCAGGTCAAGGTCGCCCACGACCTGATCCACGACCGCCGCGCCGAAGGCTACGACCCGCTGCAGCGGCTCATGGAGCTCTTCGAGGGCGTCAACATGAAGTCGATGAAGGAGGGCAAGGCCGAGGAACTCCTCGCCCTGCCGCTCGACGAGCGCCTCCAGCGCCGGATCATCGACGGCGAGAAGAAGGGGCTGGAGGCCGACCTCGACGAGGCGCTGCAGACCCGTCCCGCTCTCGACATCGTCAACGACACCCTGCTGGAAGGCATGAAGGTCGTCGGCGAGCTCTTCGGCTCCGGCCAGATGCAGCTGCCGTTCGTGCTCCAGTCCGCCGAGGTCATGAAGACCGCGGTGGCCCATCTGGAGCCGCACATGGAGAAGTCGGACGCCGAGGGCAAGGGCACCATCGTCCTGGCCACCGTCCGCGGTGACGTCCACGACATCGGCAAGAACCTCGTCGACATCATCCTGTCGAACAACGGCTACAACGTCGTCAACATCGGCATCAAGCAGCCCGTCTCCGCGATCCTGGAGGCCGCCGAGGAGAACCGCGCCGACGTCATCGGCATGTCCGGTCTCCTGGTGAAGTCCACCGTGATCATGAAGGAGAACCTCCAGGAGCTGAACCAGCGCAAGCTGGCGGCCGAATACCCGGTCATCCTCGGCGGCGCGGCCCTCACCCGGGCGTACGTGGAGCAGGACCTGCACGAGATCTACGAGGGCGAGGTGCGCTACGCCCGGGACGCCTTCGAGGGGCTGCGCCTGATGGACGCGCTCATCGGGGTCAAGCGCGGCGTCCCCGGCGCCGTCCTCCCCGAGCTCAAGCAGCGCCGCGTGCCCAAGCGCGACACGGCCGTGCTGGAGGTTGACGAGCCGGAGGCCGGTGTCCGCTCCGACGTGGCCGTCGACAACCCGGTCCCCACCCCGCCGTTCTGGGGCACCCGGGTCGTCAAGGGCATCCCGCTCAAGGAGTACGCCTCCTGGCTCGACGAGGGCGCCCTCTTCAAAGGCCAGTGGGGCCTCAAGCAGGCCCGCGCCGGTGACGGCCCGACCTACGAGGAGCTGGCCGAGACCGAGGGACGCCCGCACCTGCGCGGCTGGCTCGACAAGCTGCACACCGAGAACCTGCTGGAGGCGGCCGTCGTCTACGGCTACTTCCCCTGCGTCTCCAAGGGCGACGACCTGATCCTGCTGCACGAGGACGGCTCGGAGCGCACCCGCTTCACCTTCCCGCGCCAGCGCCGCGGCCGCCGGCTGTGCCTGGCCGACTTCTTCCGCCCGGAGGAGTCCGGCGAGACGGACGTCATCGGCCTCCAGGTCGTCACGGTCGGCTCCAGGATCGGCGGCGAGACCGCCAAGCTCTTCGAGGCCAACTCCTACCGGGACTACCTGGAGCTGCACGGCCTGTCCGTACAGCTGGCCGAGGCGCTCGCCGAGTACTGGCACGCCAGGGTCCGCTCGGAGCTCGGCTTCGCCGGTGAGGACCCCTCCGACGTCGAGGACATGTTCGCGCTGAAGTACCGGGGCGCGCGCTTCTCCCTCGGTTACGGGGCCTGCCCCGACCTGGAGGACCGGGCGAAGATCGCGGACCTGCTCAAGCCCGAGCGGATCGGTGTCCACCTCTCCGAGGAGTTCCAGCTCCACCCCGAGCAGTCCACCGACGCGATCGTCATCCACCACCCCGAAGCCAAGTACTTCAACGCGCGGTAGGACTCCGTTCGGCGCGCGGCAGCAGCACGAGTCGTACACTGGTCGGTCCAGTGCAGGCCGGTCGCCCTTCCTCCGGGAAAGGTGGCCGGCCTTCTCGCCCCTCATGGAAGGTGTGCCGGATGACCAGTACGATCCCCGCGTCCTTGACCCGTACGGCCGAGGGCGCGGCCCTGCAGGCCGTCTTTCTCGACATGGACGGCACCCTGGTGGACACCGAGGGCTTCTGGTGGGACGCCGAGGTGGAGGTCTTCGCCGATCTGGGGCACCGGCTGGACGAGGCGTGGAAGGACGTGGTCGTCGGCGGCCCGATGACCCGCAGCGCCGGCTACCTCATGGACGTCACCGGCGCGGACATCACGCTCGACGAGCTCACCGTGCTGCTGAACGACCGCTTCGAGAAGCGCATCACCCGCGGCGTGCCGCTGATGCCGGGTGCCGCACGGCTGCTCGCCGAGCTGGGCAGGCACGACATCCCGACGGCCCTCGTCTCCGCCTCGCACCGGCGGATCATCGACCGGGTCCTGGAATCGGTGGGCCGTCACCACTTCGCGCTGACCGTCGCGGGCGACGAGGTCTCCCGGACCAAGCCGCACCCGGAGCCCTACCTCACCGCCGCGAGCGGCTTCGGGGCCGATCCGCGGCTCTGTGCGGTCATCGAGGACACCGCGACCGGAGTGGCCGCGGCCGAGGCCGCGGGATGCCGGGTGGTGGCCGTGCCGTCGGTCTCCCCGATCGCACCCGCCGCGGGCCGGGTGGTCGTGAGTTCCCTCGAGGAAGTCGATCTCGAATTCCTCAGGGGCCTGGTCACGGGAATGCGCTGATCGCATACCGAGGGCAATTCTGTGAATGAATGGAAAAGCTCTTGCGAGGGACCGTGCGTTCCATGTCGCGCACCGTGTAATTAAGTCCGGTGCATGACAAGTGCGCGAATGGGTCGCCTCGTGACCTTTGTCACCCAATCGTCGGCCGGGTGCCGTCGAGATCTGCGCGAACGCTCACCCCGGCGGACTGAAGTGTCCCGATTCGTTAATCCGTGTACGAATCCTTCCGGGAGTCGGGCGGTGATCTCCATAGCTCCCCATTGCCCTGCGATTACGAAGCGGACGGAGCCGGTCCGGCATTGCCGATGACCCCTACTAATGTCGTTTTCCCATGAGCGGATGAGGGAGAACGGCCATATGAACCGCAAGACGCTGGTGCTGCCGGCCGTGGTGGGCCTGCTCGCGCCCGTACTCGCCGCCTGCGGCGCGTCGGGCAGCGGGAGCGATGGCGACGGCGCCATCGTCGTCGGCACCACGGACCGGCTCGTCGCGTCGAAGGACGCACCCGCGCCGCTCGACCCCGCCATCGGCTACGAAGGCGGCGTCTGGAACGTGCTGCGGCAGACGGTGCAGACCCTGATGAGCATTCCGCGGGGCGGCGGCGCGCCGGTGCCCGAGGCGGCCGAGAGCTGTACCTTCACGGACAGGGCGAACGAGAGCTACCGCTGCCGGCTGCGCAGCGGCCTGGAATTCGCGGACGGCGGCGCCGTCACCGCCGAGGACGTCAAGTACTCGATCGACCGCGTCATCCGGATCAAGTCCACCAATGGGCCCGTCGCCCTGCTCGACAACATCGACACCGTCGAGACCAAGGGGGAGCGGGAGGTCGTATTCCACCTCCGGACCCCGGACGCCACCTTCCCGTACAAGCTCGCCACGCCGCCGGCCGGAATAGTCCAGCAGGACACATACCCGGCGACCGCCGCCCGCGCCGGATTCCAGGTGGACGGCTCGGGTCCGTACACCATGAAGCCCGAGGTGAAGGGCGACCGGATCGTGAAAGTTCTCTTCACGAGAAACCCCCGTTACAAGGGGGGCCTGAAAGTCATGAACGACAAGGTCGAACTCGATTACTTTCCCGATGCCGCCGCCATGGGCAGAGCGCTCGACGAGAAGAAGATCGACATGATGACCCGCACCATGTCGCCGGAGCAGGCCCAGCAGATGGTGGCCGATCCCGGGGACGGCATCAAGCTCACCGAGATGCCCGGGCTCGCCATCAGGTACCTCGCCTTCGACACCGAGGACCCGGCCGTGAAGAACAAGGCGGTCCGCCAGGCCATGGCCCAGATCATCGACCGCGGCCGGATCGCGAGCGAGGTCTACGGCACGACGGTCGAGCCGCTCTACTCGCTGATCCCGTCCGGCATCACGGCCCACTCCGACTCGTTCTTCAACAAGTACGGCGAGCCCAGCGCCGCCAAGGCCGCCGCGATCCTGAAGGACGCCGGGATACACACCCCGGTGAGGTTCACCCTGAACTACGCGAGCGACTACTACGGCCGGGAGACCGCCACCGAGTTCAGGATGCTCCAGAAACAGCTCAACGCCACCGGTCTCTTCGACGTCGGCGTCAAGGGCACGCCCTGGGCGCAGTACCGCCCCGCCGCGCTGCACGGCGACTACACGGTCTACGGCATGGGCTGGTTCCCCGACTTCCCGGACCCGGACAACTACACGGCGCCGTTCCTCGGCGCGAACAACTTCCTCAACTCGCCCTACCGGTCGGTCCGGGCCCGGACCGACCTCATCCCGCAGACCCGCCGTGAGACCGACCGCGCCGCCGCCGCCAAGACCTTCAAGCAGCTCCAGGACATCGTCGCCGAGGACGTCCCCGTCCTCCCTGTCTGGCAGGGCAAGCAGTACGTCGCCTCCCTGGACGGCCTCACGGGCGTCGAGTGGGCGGTGAACTCCTCCGCCGACATCCACCTCTGGGAACTCGGCCGCGGCACCGGCTGACCCTCCCGGACCCCGCAGGGCGGCGTCACTGCGCGCCGGGGCGCACCAGCCCGCTCTCGTACGCGTACACCGCGGCCTGCACCCGGTCACGCAGTCCCAGTTTCGTCAGCACATGGCCCACATGCGTTTTGACGGTGGTCTCGCTGACGAACAGATCGGCGGCGATCTCCGCGTTCGACAGGCCGCGCGCCACCAGCTTCAGGACCTCCACCTCGCGGTCCGTCAGCGTGTGCAGGGTGTCCGGCACCGGCTCCTCGCCGGACGGGAGATGGTCCGCGTACTTGTCCAGCAGCCGGCGCGTGATGCTCGGGGCGAGCATCGCCTCGCCGCCCGCGACCACCCGGATCGCCTGCACCAGCTCATCGGCCGGGGCGTCCTTCAGCAGGAAGCCGCTCGCACCCGCGCGCAACGCCTCCACCACGTACTCGTCGAGATCGAACGTGGTCAGCACCAGCACCTTCGCCGGACCGTCCCGGCCGGGACCGGTGATCTGACGCGTCGCCTCGACGCCGTCCATCCGCGGCATCCGGATGTCCATCAGCACCACGTCGGGCTGCAGCGCCCGCACCTGGTCGATGGCCTGGAGGCCGTCACCGGCCTCGCCCACCACCGCGAGATCACCCTCCGCCTCCAGGATCATCCGGAAACCGGTGCGCAGCAGCGGTTGGTCGTCGACCAGTAGGACGCGGATAGCCACGGAATCTCCTCAATGTCCTTCGAGGGCCGCAGGCCGGCCGGCCTCAGCCCCGACCGCGTCCATTCTGCCCTGGTCATCCTGCGCCGCGTCCGCCGGGCGCACCGACAGCGGATAGACCGGGGGAGTCCCGCCGAATTCGGGGCAGAGCGCCTGATGGTCGCACCAGCCGCACAGCTTCGTGGGCCGCGGCCGCCACTCACCCGTCTCCGTGGCCTGCGAGATCGCCTCCCACAGCGCCAGCAGCTTGCGCTCCACCCGCTCCAGGTCCGCGATCACCGGGTCGTACGTCATCACGTCGCCGCTGCCGAGGTAGACCAGCTGCAGCCGGCGCGGCACCACACCCTTGAGCCGCCAGATGACCAGGGCGTAGAACTTCATCTGGAAGAGAGCGCCCTCCGCGTACTCCGGACGCGGCGCCTTCCCCGTCTTGTAGTCGACGATCCGGACCTCGCCCGTCGGCGCCACATCGATGCGGTCGATCACCCCGCGCAGCCGCAGCCCCGACTCCAGCTCCGTCTCGACGAACAGCTCCCGCTCCGCCGGCTCCAGCCGCGTCGGATCCTCCAGCGAGAACCAGCGCTCCACCAGCCGCTCCGCCTCCGACAGCCACCCCGACAGCCGCTCGCCCTCCGCGTCCCCGGCGAAAAGCTCCGACAGCTCGGGCTTGGACTCCAGCAGCCGGTCCCACTGCCCGGGGATCAGCGCCGTGGCCCGGCCCGGCGTGCGCTCCGCCGCCGGATTGTCGAAGAGCCGCTCCAGCACCGCATGGACCAGCGTGCCCCGGGTAGCCGCCTCACTGGGCTTCTGCGGCAGTTTGTCGATGACCCGGAAGCGGTACAGCAGGGGGCACTGCATGAAGTCGCTCGCCCTCGACGGCGAGAGGGACGAGGGCGGCTGAGGCGGCCGCGGCACTGAGGTCATGACGAAGACCCTACGACCCGCCACTGACAACAACCGGCATACCATCGACCACAGACCCTCGAACACTGCATCATCGTGCCGAACGGCACCGACCGAAGGGACCCCGTGGACGAGAGCGGCGACAGCGGGCGGCCGCAGCCCGGCGCAGGGGGAACGGACCCCGGCGACGGCCCCGGCAAGGGCGCACCCAGGCGCCGGGACGAGCCGGGGGGCGGCATCCTCATGGGCCGCCCCTTCGGAGTGCCCGTCTACGTCGCACCCAGCTGGTTCCTCGTCGCGGCCCTGATCACCTGGGTCTTCGGCGGCCAGCTCGACCGTGTCCTGCCCGGCCTCGGCGCGGCCCGGTACCTCGTCGCACTGTTCTTCGCGATCGCCTTCTACGCCTCCGTGCTCGTCCACGAACTCGCGCACACGGTCGCCGCGCTGCGCTACAAGCTCCCGGTCCGCCGCATCCAGCTCCAGTTCTTCGGCGGCGTCTCCGAGATCGAGAAGGAGTCCGAGACCCCCGGCCGCGAATTCGTCCTCGCCTTCGTCGGCCCGCTGCTCTCCCTGGTCCTGGCCGGCGTCTTCTACGTGCCGCTGCACTTCGTCGAACGCGGCACCGTGCCCGGCGTCCTGCTCGGCGGCCTGATGATCTCCAACCTCATCGTCGCCGCCTTCAACCTGCTGCCCGGCCTCCCGCTCGACGGCGGCCGGATGCTCCGCGCCGTCGTCTGGAAGATCACCGGCCGCCCGATGAGCGGCACCGTCGCCGCCGCCTGGGTCGGCCGCGCCCTCGCCGTGGGCACCCTCGTCGGCCTGCCCCTCCTCACCCGCACCGGCACCCTGGGCAACGACACCAGCACCATCAGCGGCATGGACACCGTCACCGACGCCCTGCTCGCCGCGATCCTCGCCGCCATCATCTGGACCGGCGCCGGCAACAGCCTGCGCATGGCCCGGCTCCGCGAGCACCTTCCCGACCTGCGCGCCCGCAGCCTCACCCGTCGCGCCGTCCCCGTCGAGGCGGCCACCCCGCTCTCCGAGGCCCTGCGCCGGGCCAACGAGGCCGGTGCCCGCGCCCTCGTCGTCGTCGACGGGAACGGCGAACCCAAGGCACTCGTCCGGGAGGCCGCCATCGTCGCGGTCCCCGAGCACCGCCGCCCCTGGGTCGCCGTCGGCGGTGTCGCCCAGGACCTCACCGACGGAATGAAGGTCTCCGCCGAGCTCGCCGGCGAAGCCCTTCTGGACCGCCTCAAGGCCAGCCCCGCCACCGAGTACCTCGTGGTGGAGGACACCGGTGAGATCTACGGGGTGCTGTCCACCGCCGACGTCGAGCGGGCGTTCGTCGCCGCCATGGCACGGCCCGCCGCCTGACGCCCGCAGCACGGCACGGGCAGCGGTCGGAGCCCCAGGAAACACCGGTAGGCTGGTCACATGTCTGAACCGACCGGTGCCGCCCGCCGACGTGGGCCCTTCAAGGTCGGGGACCAGGTCCAGCTCACCGATCCCAAGGGACGCCACTACACCTTCACGCTCGAGGCCGGAAAGAGTTTCCACACCCACAAGGGTTCTTTCCAGCACGACGAGCTGATCGGTGCTCCCGAGGGCAGTGTTGTCCGTACCACGGGGAACGTCGTCTACCTGGCGCTGCGCCCCCTGCTCCCCGACTACGTCCTGTCCATGCCCCGCGGCGCCGCCGTGGTCTACCCCAAGGACGCGGGGCAGATCCTGGCCTTCGGCGACATCTTCCCCGGCGCCCGCGTCGTGGAGGCCGGCGTCGGATCCGGTGCGCTCTCCACCTTCCTGCTCCGCGCCATCGGCGAGCAGGGCATGCTGCACTCCTACGAGCGCCGCGAGGACTTCGCCGAGATCGCCCAGCAGAACGTCGAGCGCTACTTCGGCAGCCCGCACCCCGCCTGGCAGCTCACCATCGGCGATCTCCAGGACAACCTCACGGACACCGATGTGGACCGTGTCGTGCTGGACATGCTCGCCCCCTGGGAGTGCCTGGAAGCGGTCTCCAAGGCGCTCGTCCCCGGTGGCATCCTCTGCGCGTACGTGGCGACCACCACCCAGCTCTCCCGGACGGTCGAGTCCATCCGCGAGATCGGCTGCTTCGCCGAACCGCAGCCCTGGGAGTCGATGATCCGCAACTGGCACGTCGAGGGACTCGCCGTGCGCCCCGACCACCGCATGATCGGCCACACCGGCTTCCTCGTCACCGCCCGCCGGCTCGCCGACGGGGTCCAGGCCCCGCCGCGCCGCCGCCGCCCCTCCAAGGGTGCCTACGGCGACGACTACGACGGCCCGGGCAGCCAGAGCGGCTCCGCCCGCGACTAGGGACTGTCTCTCAGATCCGTCTGTGGGCCTCTCGTTCGGATCATGCCGGGCTCGCGGGGCCGGCCTGATCCAAACGAAAGACCCTGAGCAGCCCGGGCAACGCACCGGCGCCGCCGCCGAGTTTCCGGACCGACCCGGGAACTCGGCGGCGGCGCCTTTTCGTTGCCCGGCCACGGACCGCGACCGGCCGCGGTCCGTGGCGACCCCACCGTTCCGCTGCCGTGTGAGGTGTGGCACGATGCTGGCCACCCCCACCCCGCCGCCGACGTCCCGCCGGCGGCACTGCCCCTTCAGGCATTCGGCACCACAGGAATCACAGGAGACATCCCGCGTGCAGACCTCCGCGCTCCCGGACCTCGCGCACACCGACACCACCCCGATGCACTGGCTCGCCACCGCGGCGGCCATGGCCGCCGTCGTCGCGGCAGCCGGTCTGCTCCAGCCCGACGCGAGCGCCTCGGCCTCCACGTCCCACCGCACCGCCGTCCAGCACGGGACGGCCCCCGTGGCCGCGCCCGACCCGGCCCGTGCGGACTTCCCCCTGGAATGCGGCGGCGCGGGCACCACCGTGGCCAAGCAGGCCCCGGGCGACCTCGACGGCGACAACCGCCCCGAAACCGTCGCCGTGGTCCACTGCGCGGCCGGATCCGGCACCCCGCCCAGCGGCGTCTACGTCCTCACACAAGGAAGCGGGGCCGCACCACGGATCGTCGCGACCCTGGTGGACCCCGCCCAGAAGATGAGCGTCGGTGACTTCGCGGTGCGTGACGCAGTGGTCTCCGCCACGCTCCTCGGCTATTCCTCGCCCTCGATCCCCTCCTGCTGCCCGGACCAGCAGGAAAAGGTCACCTGGCAGTGGCAGAACGGTGCCTTCGTGCGCAGCAGCCAGTCCACCGAGTCCACGGCCGGCGTCTGACCGTCACCCTGCGTATCCGCCGGCCCGGCTCGGCCGCCGGTCAGGCGGCCTCGGGGCCGAAGACCTCGACCTTGTCCGAAACGCGCCGTACATGGATGCAGTCACCCGGGCACTCCTTGGCCGAGTCGACGACGTCCTGGAGGAGCGGCAGCGGTACGGGCGTGGTCGCCCCCTTGTCCTGCAGCAGCTCGTCCTCGTCGCTCTTCACGTACGCGAGACCGTCGATGTCCAGCTCGAAGACCTCGGGCGCGTACTGCACGCAGATACCGTCCCCCGTGCAGAGGTCCTGGTCGATCCAGACCTCCAGGTCCTGCGTCTCGCTGCCGGTGGGAGCGTCCTGCGCCACGGTCATTTCTCCTGCCGTTTCCTGCGTATCCGAACCAAAAAAAGCCAGCCCTGACGGGTGTTGAACAGTTCGACGATACAACCGGCCGCTTTCGGATGTTGAAGGGTGGGTATTCACCTGACACGAGGGAGAGTGCAAGGGTGAAGATCGGACACGCCCCACAGTCTTTGTGATCTAGGGGTTTCAATCATCACCCACCCAGGTAGGGTCAGGAAGCGTCCAGCTCCCCTTGGAGGAGGTGAGGACCGTGGCAGCCCACGACGACGACATCAACCGCGGCATCCGGCCCGGGCGGGGGTCCGATGACCCAGCCGGCCAGGTCGCCTATCTCGAGCAGGAAATCGCCGTCCTGCGACGTAAGCTCGCCGACTCTCCGCGGCATACGAGGATTCTCGAAGAGCGGATCGTCGAGTTCCAGACCAACCTCGCAGGCGTGTCCGCGCAGAATGAGCGGCTCGCCAGCACACTCCGGGAGGCCCGCGACCAGATCGTGGCCCTCAAGGAAGAGGTCGACCGGCTTGCACAGCCACCGGCCGGCTTCGGTGTGTTCCTGCAGAGCAATGAGGACGGCACCTGCGACATCTTCACCGGGGGCCGCAAGCTCCGGGTGAATGTCAGTCCCAGTGTTGAGCTCGATGACCTCCGGCGAGGCCAGGAAGTCATGCTCAACGAAGCGCTCAACGTGGTCGAGGCCATGGAATTCGAGCGGGCCGGGGACATCGTCACCCTCAAGGAAATCCTTGAGGACGGCGAACGTGCCCTGGTGGTCGGGCACACCGACGAGGAACGGGTGGTGCGGCTCGCCGAGCCGTTGCTGGACATCACCATCCGCCCCGGCGACGCCCTGCTGCTCGAACCCAGGTCCGGCTACGTCTATGAAGTGGTTCCCAAGAGCGAGGTCGAAGAACTCGTCCTCGAAGAAGTCCCGGACATCGACTACGACAAGATCGGCGGTCTGGGCGACCAGATCGAGCTGATCCGCGACGCGGTCGAGCTCCCCTACCTCCACCCAGACCTCTTCAAGGAACACGAGCTGCGGCCGCCGAAGGGCATCCTGCTCTACGGCCCGCCGGGCTGCGGCAAGACACTCATTGCCAAGGCGGTCGCCAACTCCCTTGCCAAGAAGGTCGCCGAGGTCACCGGTCAGCCGACCGGGAAGAGCTACTTCCTCAACATCAAGGGTCCGGAGCTCCTCAACAAGTACGTCGGCGAGACCGAGCGCCACATCCGCCTGGTCTTCCAGCGTGCCCGCGAGAAGGCGAGTGAGGGTACCCCCGTCATCGTCTTCTTCGACGAGATGGAGTCCCTCTTCCGCACCCGCGGATCCGGCGTCAGCTCGGACGTGGAGAACACCATCGTCCCCCAGCTGCTCGCCGAGATCGACGGGGTCGAGGGCCTGGAGAACGTCATCGTCATCGGCGCCTCCAACCGCGAGGACATGATCGACCCCGCGATCCTGCGCCCGGGCCGCCTCGATGTGAAGATCAAGATCGAGCGCCCCGACGCGGAGGCCGCGAAGGACATCTTCGCGAAGTACCTCACCCCCTCGCTGCCCCTGCACTCGGACGATCTCGCCGAGCACACCGGCTCCAGGGAAGCCGCCGCGCACGCCATGATCCAGTCGGTCGTGGAGCGGATGTACACCGAGTCCGAGGAGAACCGCTTCCTCGAGGTCACGTACGCCAACGGCGACAAGGAAGTCCTGTACTTCAAGGACTTCAACTCCGGCGCGATGATCCAGAACATCGTCGACCGGGCCAAGAAGATGGCCATCAAGGCCTTCCTCGACCAGGGCCAGAAGGGCCTTCGCGTCTCCCATCTCCTCCAGGCATGTGTGGACGAGTTCAAGGAGAACGAGGACCTTCCCAACACCACCAACCCGGACGACTGGGCCAGGATCTCCGGCAAGAAGGGCGAGCGGATCGTCTTCATCCGCACGCTCGTCACCGGAAAACAGGGCGCGGACACCGGTCGCTCCATCGACACGGTGGCCAACACCGGGCAGTACCTCTAGAACGCGGACCGGCTGCGGATGCCCGGCCGGGCATCCGCAGCCGGTTGCTTTCCGGACAGCTCCCGCGACACCGCAGTAATGACGCAATTGATCTCCCCACCGGCACAGAGGCGCTCTAGGCTCTGGCGTACCGCCCGGTCGCGCAGTGCAGGGACGGGCAACCAGCGCACGCACCGGAAAAGCAGCGGTACTTGAGCGCCGCCCCGGAAGGGAGCGCCGCCGGGCAAGGAGGGCCGCATGACCGTACGGCGAGTAATGGGCATCGAGACCGAGTACGGGATCTCCGTGCCCGGCCACCCCAACGCCAATGCCATGCTCACCTCATCCCAGATCGTCAACGCGTACGCGGCGGCGATGCACCGGGCGCGCCGCGCCCGCTGGGACTTCGAGGAGGAGAACCCGCTGCGAGACGCGCGAGGCTTCGACCTCGCCCGCGAGACCGCCGACTCCAGCCAGCTCACGGACGAGGACATCGGCCTGGCCAATGTCATCCTCACCAACGGGGCCCGGCTCTACGTCGACCACGCGCACCCCGAGTACAGCTCCCCGGAGATCACCAACCCCAGGGACGCGGTCCTGTGGGACAAGGCCGGCGAACGCATCATGGCCGAGGCCGCCGAACGCGCGGCCCAGCTCCCCGGCGCACAGCCGATCCACCTGTACAAGAACAACACCGACAACAAGGGCGCCTCGTACGGCACGCACGAGAACTACCTGATGAAGCGCGAGACGCCGTTCTCCGACATCGTGCGCCATCTGACGCCGTTCTTCGTCTCCCGCCAGGTCGTCACCGGCGCCGGCCGGGTCGGAATCGGCCAGGACGGTCACGAGCACGGCTTCCAGATCAGTCAGCGCGCCGACTACTTCGAGGTCGAGGTCGGCCTGGAGACCACGCTCAAGCGCCCGATCATCAACACGCGCGACGAGCCCCACTCCGACGCCGAGAAGTACCGCCGGCTCCATGTGATCATCGGCGACGCGAACCTCTCGGAGATCTCCACCTACCTCAAGCTGGGCACCACCTCTCTGGTCCTCTCCATGATCGAGGACGGCTTCATCAACGTCGACCTGGCCGTCGACCAGCCGGTGCGCACCCTGCACCAGGTCTCCCACGACCCGGATCTCCAGCAGCTGATCACTCTGCGCAGCGGCCGGACGCTCACCGCTGTGCAGCTTCAGATGGAGTACTTCGAGCTGGGCCGCAAGTACGTCGAGGAGCGGTACGGGGCGGACGCCGACGAACAGACCAAGGACATCCTGATCCGCTGGGAGGACACGCTCAACCGGCTGGAGACCGATCCGATGAGCCTGTCCCGCGAGCTGGACTGGATCGCCAAGCGGGAGCTCATGGAGGGCTACCGCCGCCGCGACGGCCTGGACTGGGACGCGGCCCGGCTGCACCTGGTGGACCTGCAGTACGCCGACGTACGGGCCGAGAAGGGCCTCTACAACCGTCTGGTGGCCCGCGGCAGGATGAAACGCCTGCTGGACGAGACCGAGGTCGAGCAGGCCCGTACGGCGCCGCCGGAGGACACCAGGGCGTATTTCCGCGGCCGCTGCCTGGAACAGTACGCGGACGACGTCGCCGCGGCCTCCTGGGACTCGGTCATCTTCGACCTGCCGGGCCACGACTCGCTGCAGAGGGTCCCCACGATGGAGCCGCTGCGGGGCACCCGTGAGCATGTGAAAGGCCTCCTGGACCGCTGCCGCACGGCGGAAGAGCTGGTCCGGGTGCTGTCGGGCGGCTGAAAGGGCCGCCGACTGGGAATCATTCCGATGACCTCCGGACGTTGAGACAAGTACCGGGCCAATGTCGGACCCCGTAGGTAGGGTCTGATCAAGTGCTTCGAACCGAGCGGGGTGAGCTACATGGCGACCAAGGACACCGGCGGCGGACAGCAGAAGGCGACGCGCTCCACCGAGGAGACCGAGGAGCAGGCGCAGGAAGCGCAGGGCTCCGAGGACCTCAAGGAGCGACAGGAGAAGCTGAGCGACGACGTCGACGACGTCCTCGACGAGATCGATGACGTCCTCGAGGCCAATGCCGAGGACTTCGTGCGCTCGTTCGTTCAAAAGGGCGGCGAGTAACCGGCACGGCGCCGGAGGCGGACGACCTGTGCGGTGCGGGCGAACGCCCGCACCGCACGGCCGCGGCCGCGGCAGTACGCAATCGTTCCGAATGCCTCCGCCGTACATGTGGATCACTGCCGCCGGACGGGTAGGGTCCGTGGCATACGGTGCTTCAACTGCAATTCGGCCGTAGGCAAGTTGGGAGATGATCCTGACACCTTGCGCAGGGCCATCGCTTACCTGGAGGGAAACGCGTGGAAGCCAACACTCGTAGCACCGGGCGTCTACCAGCTGCCTTCCTGACGCCCGGGTCCTCTTCCTTCATGGACTTCCTGTCCGACCAGTCGCCCGGAATGCTTCCGGGCAACCGGCAGCTGCCGCCCATGAAGGGGGCCATCGAGGCGCCGCACGGCACGACGATCGTCGCGGCGACCTTCCCCGGCGGCGTCGTCCTGGCCGGTGACCGGCGGGCGACCATGGGCAACATGATCGCGCAGCGCGACATCGAGAAGGTCTTCCCGGCCGACGAGTACTCGGCGGTGGGCATCGCCGGTACCGCGGGGCTGGCCGTGGAGATGGTCAAGCTCTTCCAGCTGGAGCTCGAGCACTTCGAGAAGGTCGAGGGAGCACAGCTCTCCCTGGAGGGCAAGGCGAACCGGCTCTCCACCATGATCCGGAGCAATCTGGCGATGGCCATGCAGGGGCTCGCCGTGGTGCCGCTCTTCGCCGGCTACGACGTCGACCGCGAGCGGGGACGGATCTTCAGTTACGACGTCACCGGCGGCCGCTCCGAGGAGCACGGGTACGCGTCGACCGGTTCCGGCTCGATCTTCGCCAAGGGCTCGATGAAGAAGCTCTACCGCGAGGACCTGACGGAGGAGCAGACGCTCACGCTCGTCGTGCAGGCGCTGTACGACGCGGCGGACGACGATTCCGCGACCGGTGGACCGGATGTGGCCCGTCGTATCTATCCGATTCTCACCGTCATCACCGACGAGGGCTTCCGCAAGCTGACCGAGACGGAATCCTCCGGGATCGCCCGCTCGATTCTGGAACGCCGGATGGAACAGCCCGACGGCCCGCGCGCCGCGCTGCTCTGACCGCCCGTACCGAGGCTTCTTCGATGCTCTTGTCACTGACAGAAAGGGACGGATAGCCGGTGTCGACGCCGTTCTATGTCTCACCTCAGCAGGCCATGGCCGACCGGGCGGAATACGCCCGGAAGGGCATCGCTCGTGGTCGCAGCCTGGTTGTGCTGCAGTACGCCGACGGCATTGTGTTCGTCGGCGAGAACCCGTCCCGTGCGCTGCACAAGTTCAGCGAGATCTATGACCGGATCGGTTTCGCCGCCGCCGGCAAGTACAACGAGTACGAGAATCTCCGCATCGGCGGAGTGCGCTATGCGGATCTGCGCGGATACACCTATGACCGCGACGATGTGACGGCGCGCGGACTGGCGAACGTCTATGCGCAGACGCTCGGCACTATTTTCTCCAGTGCGGCCGAGAAGCCGTACGAGGTGGAGCTGGTGGTCGCCGAGGTGGGTGCGCTGCCCGAGGGCGACCAGATCTACCGGCTGCCGCACGACGGCTCGATCGTGGACGAGCACGGCTCGGTCGCGGTCGGCGGCAACGCGGAGCAGATCAGTACCTTCCTGGACCAGCGCCACCGTGACGGGATGTCGCTCGCGGAGGCGCTGAAGCTGGCGGTGCAGGCTCTGTCCCGTGATCCCAACGGCAGCGAGCGGGAGATCCCCGCGGAGCGGCTGGAGGTCGCGGTCCTGGACCGTACGAGGCCGCAGCAGCGCAAGTTCAAGCGGATCGTCGGCCGGCAGCTGGCCCGGCTGCTGGAGGCGGACGGCGCCGGTTCGACACCGACGGACGCCCCGTCGGACACGGAGGACGGCGAGGGCGCCGGCACCCCCGCTGCGACGACGGACACCGGCAAGGCGGGCGGCGAGAAGGCCGCCCCGGATGCCGGCGGTTCCAAGGACGCAGGCGATTCCAAGGATTCCGGCGGAGACGTGGAGTAGACGCCCCGCAGGTTCTGGTGCCCCGGTCCGCCTTCCCGGCGGGCCGGGGCGCTGTCATGAGGTGCGTCGGCCGGCCGGTGGCGCCGTGGAACCGCGGACGATCAGCCGCACCGGCAGGCTGCCCGTTTCGGCCTGCCGGCCGTCCAGCACGGCCAGCAGGGCCCTCATGCCACGCTCACCGACCTGCTCGGCGGGCAGCTGCACGGTGGTGAGCTCGGGTTCGACGGCCGTGGCCAGGGCCAGGTCGTCGAACCCGGTGACGGAGAGGTCGTCCGGTACCCGCAGCCCGAGCCGGCGGGCGGCCTTGCAGGCGCCGGCGGCCAGGATGTCGTCGTCGCACACGAGGGCCGTGGGGCGGGGCCCGGGGAGACTCAGCGCGCGCTCCGCGGCCGCACGGCCCGCCCGCACGTCCAGCGCGGCCGCGACGGTGCGCACGTCCGTGCCCGGGACCGCCCGCAGGGCCTCGTGGAGCGCGCGGGCGCGGACCGCGAACGTCCAGGAGTCGACGGCCGAGGCGAGATGGACGAAGCGGCGGTGGCCGAGGGCGAGCAGGTGACTTGTCACCTGACGCATTCCCTCGGCGATGTCGAGGTTGACCCGGGCGGCGGGCCCCGGCGCCGCGGGATCACTGTCGAGCATGACCAGGGGCAGACCGGCGCCGTGCAGGGCGCCGAGGGCGTCGGCGGCCATGGACGAGGCGATCACCCCGTCCAGCGAGGCGCGGGCCGAGGCGAACGGGTCCCGGGCCGGGCCCGTGCCGTCGGGCGAGGGATAGAGCACGACGCCGAAGTCGTGTTCGGCGGCAACAGCGGCCGCGCCGGTGTACACCCGGGCGAAGAACTCGTTGGTGAGGGCCGGGACGACGAGCAGGGCGGTCCTGGTGCGGCCGAGGCGCAGATTGCGGGCGGCGAGGTTGGGCCGGTAGCCCAGGCTGTGGGCGGCTCCGCGCACGCGCTCCGCGGTGGCCTCGGAGACCCGGCCGCGCCACTTGCCGCCCAGGACCAGGGAGACGGTGGCCTGGGAGACGCCTGCGTCCCGTGCCACGTCGCGGCTGGTGGGCCTGGGCGGGCCGGGCGGTGCTGGGCTGGTCACACGGGCCTCCGGGCCGGTCGGGGCAGCGCCGCGCGGTGGACCTGCGGGCTGGGCTCATGGTACGTATGAACCTCGAAGTTATACGTAAAACCTGCGGTGCCGGAAGGGTGCTCCAGGGAGAGGGGCGGGACATGGCCGCGGGATATCTGGACATCCTCCGGGCGCGGCATGCCGCCCGGCTGCTGACGGGCACGCTGGTGGGACGGCTGCCGAACGGGACCGCCCCCATCGCGATCGTGCTGTTCACCCGCGCGGAGGGCGGCAGCTACGCCCTCGCGGGCGCGCTCGCCGCGGTGTACGGGCTGGGCACGGCCGTAGGACAGCCGCTGCTGGGCCGCGCCGTGGACCTGTACGGCCAGCCGCGCGTCCAGCTGCCCGCCGCCGTCCTGTCGGCCCTCGGCATGGTCCTGCTCGCCGTGGCGGGCTTCGGGTCGCTGCCGCTCGCCTACGCCGCCGTGGCTGTGGCCGGAGTCTTCACACCGCCCCTGGAGGGCGGCCTGCGGGCCCTGTGGCCGAGCGTGCTCGGCAGCGAGGACCGGGTGCACCGCGCGTACGCCATGGACGCGGTCGCGCAGGAGGTCATGTTCACGGTGGGGCCGCTGCTGGTGACCGTGCTGGTCTCCCTCTGGTCGCCCGCGGCCGCCCTGCTCGTCATCAACGCGATAGGAGTCCTGGGCGCGCTCTCCGTCGTCCTGTCCGAGCCGTCCAGGAACTGGCGCTCCGCGCCGCGCGAGGCGCACTGGCTGGGCGCGCTGCGCTCGCCGGGACTGCTGGCGCTGCTCGGCTCCTTCTTCTTCATCGGGCTGGCGCTGGGCTCCATCACCGTGGCGGGCGTGGCGTACGCGGACGACCACGGCCAGGAGTCCGTCTACGGCTGGCTGATGGCCGCGCTGGGCCTGGGCGCCCTGATCGGTGGCGTGGTGTACGGGGCGCGGCAGTGGCCGGGGCCGCCCGAGCGCAGGCTGCGGGTGATCGTGGCGCTGCTGGCGCTGGGCTATCTGCCGCTGACGCTGACGCCGGGAGTGGTCGCGATGACGGTCCTGGCCGCCGTCGCCGGCGTGTTCCTGGCCCCGGCGATCGCCTGTTCGTTCATCGTCGTGGACCGGCATGCCCCGCGGGGCACGGTGACGGAGGCGTTCTCCTGGCTCGTGACGACGTTCGGGGTGGGCGCCGCGGCGGGAACGGCCGTGGCGGGTCCGGCCGTGGAGCTGGGCGGGACGGCGTGGAGTTTCGCCGTCGCGGGGGCCGGTGGAGTGGCCGCTCTGCTCGTTCTGCTGGCCACCGGAAGGGTCCTCGCAGCTCCCGGGTATAGCGCCGTTGCGGTGCGAGGATCGGAAAATGATCGAAACGGTGCTGTCGAACCCGGTTTCAGCTCGGGCCATCAGGCGTAATGTTCAGTCATGGACCGCCGCATTTTCGGGCTGGAGAACGAGTACGGCGTCACGTGCACGTTCAGGGGACAGCGCCGACTGTCTCCTGATGAAGTGGCGCGCTACCTCTTCCGCCGTGTTGTGTCATGGGGCCGCAGCAGCAATGTCTTTCTGCGGAACGGCGCCCGCCTCTACCTCGACGTGGGATCGCATCCGGAATATGCAACCCCCGAATGCGACAACCTGACCGAACTGGTCACTCACGACAAGGCCGGCGAGCGCATTCTCGAAGGCCTGCTTGTCGACGCCGAACGCCGCCTGCACGAGGAGGGAATCGCGGGCGACGTCTATCTCTTCAAGAACAACACCGACTCGGCGGGAAACTCCTACGGATGTCATGAGAACTACCTCGTGGCCCGGCACGGAGAATTCTCCCGGCTCGCGGACATCCTCATTCCCTTCCTCGTCACGAGGCAGCTGATCTGCGGCGCCGGCAAGGTGCTGCAGACCCCGCGGGGCGCGGTCTACTGCGTCAGCCAGCGTGCCGAGCACATCTGGGAGGGCGTCAGCTCCGCGACGACACGCTCCCGTCCCATCATCAACACCCGGGACGAGCCGCACGCGGACGCGGAGCGGTACCGCCGCCTCCACGTCATCGTCGGCGACTCGAACATGTCGGAGACGACCATGCTCCTCAAGGTCGGCGCGACCGACCTGGTGCTCCGCATGATCGAGGCGGGCACGGTGATGCGTGATCTGACCCTGGAGAACCCGATCCGGGCCATCCGCGAGGTCAGCCACGACATCACGGGACAGCGCAAGGTCCGCCTCGCCAGTGGCCGCGAGGCGTCCGCCATCGAGGTGCAGCGCGAGTACTACGAGAAGGCCGTGGACTTCGTCGACCGCCGCGGCATCCGCACGGGCAACGTCGCCAAGGTCCTGGAGCTCTGGGGCCGCACGCTCGACGCGATCGAGGCCGAGGACCTCGACCGGATCGGCACCGAGATCGACTGGGTCATGAAGTACAAGCTCATCGAGCGGTACCGGGCCAAGCACAACATGACCATGTCGAATCCGCGGGTCGCCCAGATAGACCTCGCCTACCACGACATCCACCGCCGCCGCGGCCTGTACTACCTGCTGGAACGCAAGGGGCAGGCCGCCCGCATCTGCAACGACCTGAAGATCTTCGAGGGCAAGTCGGTGCCTCCGCAGACGACCAGGGCGCGGCTGCGCGGCGACTTCATCCGGCGGGCCCAGGAGCAGCGGCGGGACTTCACCGTCGACTGGGTCCATCTCAAGCTCAACGACCAGGCGCAGCGCACGGTGTTGTGCAAGGACCCGTTCCGTTCCGTGGACGACCGAGTGGAGAAGCTGATCGCGGGTATGTGAGCCGGCGCAGGACGCGCCTCGGCACCTGAGCGACTCGGGCCCCGTACGTTCCTCGTACGGGGCCCTGCGCACGCCCTAGAGTGTTCGGGACCCCCTACACATGTGTCGTCTGAGATCTGAGGAACCAGTGCGCCGACTTGCCGGCCTTCTCGTCGTCCCCCTGCTGCTGCTGTCAGCGGCCTGCGGCAACGACGACAAGGGCTCCGACTCCGCTTCCGCCTCCGCGTCCGCCCCCTCCAAGGGTGGATTCCCCGCCATCACCGCGGGCGCGAAGTTCGGCGAGAAGCCCACCCTGGCCAAGGGCACGGGAACGCCGCCCAAAGAGCTGAAGACCAAGGTCGTCAGTGAGGGTGACGGTGCGACGCTCAAGAACGGCGACGCGATCCAGGTCAACTACCTCGGGCAGGCGTGGGACTCCACCAAGCCGTTCGACAACAGTTTCGACCGCAAGCAGCCCTTCGATCTGACGCTCGGCGCGGGCATGGTCATCCAGGGCTGGGACAAGGGACTGGTCGGCCAGAAGGTCGGCAGCAGGGTCGAACTGGTCATCCCGCCGGACCTCGGTTACGGCGCGCAGGGCCAGGGCGACATCAAGCCCAACGCCACCCTCGTCTTCGTCGTCGACGTGCTGAAGGCGAAGCAGATCCCGGCGTCGGCCAAGGGCGCCGTGGTGGCCCAGGACAACGCCGATCTGCCGAAGGTGGGCACGAACACCGACGGCAAGGCCCCGACCGTCAAGGTCCCCACCAAGGCCGCCCCGCCCAAGAAGCTGGTCTCCAACTACGTCCTGGAGTCCAAGGGCGAGGTCGTCAAGGAGACCGACAGCGTCATCGTGAACTACGTGGGTCTGCTGTGGAAGGACGGCAAGACGTTCGACAGCACCTACGCGACGGGCAAGACGCAGACCTTCCCGCTGGCCCAGGTCACCCTCAAGGGCCTGAAGGACGGCCTGATCGGCAAGAAGATCGGCAGCCGCGTGCTGCTCGTCGTCCCGCCGGACCAGGCCTTCGCCGACAAGGCGCAGCAGTCCATCCCCGCGAACTCGACGCTCGTCTTCGCCGTGGACATCCTGGCGAAGATGTAAGACTGTCCCGGTTGCCCAGTTCATCATTTAGAGGAGTAAGTCAGTGAGCATCGAGAAGCCCGAGATCGACTTCCCGGGTGGCGAGCCGCCGGCCGACCTGGAGATCAAGGAGATCTGGGAGGGCGACGGCGCCGTGGCCCAGGCCGGCCAGACCGTCTCCGTCCACTACGTGGGCGTGGCCTTCTCCACCGGTGAGGAATTCGACGCCTCCTGGAACCGCGGTACGCCGCTGAAGTTCCAGCTCGGTGCCGGCCAGGTCATCAAGGGCTGGGACCAGGGCGTGCAGGGCATGAAGGTCGGCGGCCGTCGCCAGCTGACCATCCCCGCGCACCTCGCGTACGGCGACCGCGGCGCCGGCGGCGGCTCGATCGCCCCCGGCGAGACGCTGATCTTCGTCTGCGACCTGGTCGCCGTCTGATCCCGCGCCCCTGCGCTCCGAGGGCCCGTGCCGCAAGGCACGGGCCCTCGCTTTTGTCCGGACACCCCGGAGCGGTACGGTCGAGGGTCGTAGAGCAAAACAGAAAGGGCGTCGATGGCGATTGCCAAGGCCGAGCGGCTGATGAACCTCGCGCTGTGTCTGCTGGGGACCCGGCGCCCGCTCAGCAAGCGCGAACTGCGCGGTTCCATCGAGGCCTATCTCGAGGCCGGCGCCGACGACGCCTTCAACCGGATGTTCGAGCGCGACAAGGACGATCTGCGTGAGCTCGGTCTGGTGATCGAGACCGTGGAGAACCTGGACGGCGACACCGGCTACCTCGCCCGCCGCGACAGCAACCGGCTGCCGCCGATCACGCTGGACGCCGAGGAGGCCGCCGCGCTCGGACTGGCGGCCAAGGTCTGGCAGCAGGCCCGGCTGGCCGGCGCGGCCAGTGGCGCCCTGCAGAAACTGCGGGCCGCCGGTATGCCCGAGGCCGAGGACGCCTACGAGGTGCACAGCGCCCTCGAACCCCGTATCCCCGTGCACGAGGCCGCGTTCGAGCCGCTGATGCTGGCCTGCCGCGACCGCCGGCCGGTGACCTTCGACTACCGCAAGGCCAACGCGGCCCGCCCCGAGCAGCGTCAGGTCGAGCCGTGGACGCTGGAGTGCTGGCGCGGCCACTGGTATCTGGCCGGCTGGGACCGGGGCCGGGGCGCCGAGCGGGTGTTCCGGCTCTCGCGGATCACGGGCAAGGTGCGTTCGCGCGCCGGGGCCTTCACCGCGGAGGTGCCCGACGTGGTCACCGTCCGCGAGACCGTCGAGAGCTGGGCGGGGGAGACGGCCACGCGCACCGCGCTGATCAGGCTGCGGGCCGATTCCGGCTACCCGCTGCGGGCCCGGGCCATATCGGTCCGGGAACTCGGGGACGGGTGGGAGGAGTTGGAGATCCCGTACGGACACGGTCTGGACGCCTGGCTCGTCGAGTTCGGCCCCGACGTCGTCGTACAGGAACCTGCGGATCTGCGGGCCGATGTGGTGGACCGGCTGCGCGCCGTGGCCAAGGACTGAGGGGACCGTACTCATGGCCACGAACGCCATCGACCAGACCCGCCGGATGCTCTCCCTGGTGACATACCTGCGTGAGCGCCCCGGCGCCCATGTCCAGGACGTCGCACGGGCCTTCGGGATCACCGAGGACGAGCTGATCTCGGACCTCGACGTGCTGCCCATGTGCGGGACCAGCTTCCGCGGCGGGGATCTGCTCGACATCGACACCGACGGCGATCGCATCTGGTGGCACAACCCGGACGACGTCGCCGAGCCGCTGCGGCTCGCGGCCGACGAGGCGACGGCCCTGCTGGTGGCCGCCCGCGCCGTCGCGACGCTGCCCGGACTGCGCGAGAGCGACCGGCAGGCACTGCTGCGGGCCACGGCCAAACTGGAGGCCGCCGCCGGCGAGGTGGGAGCCGCGAGCTCCCGGCTCTCGGTCACCTTCGAGTCCGAGGGCGGCGTCTTCGCCGACGTGGACCGGGCGATCTCCGAGCGGCGCAGGCTCTGGCTGCGCTACTACTCGCCCGCGCGCGACGAGCTCACCGAGCGCGAGGTGGACCCGATCCGGCTCTTCGCCGTCGGCCACACCTACATGGAGGCCTGGTGCCGGTCCTCCGAGGACCGGCGCACCTTCCGTCTCGACCGGGTCGCCGAGATCCGGCTGCTCGACGAGCCGGCCGCGCCGCCGGAACTGGAACTGCGGGATCTGTCGGAGGGGCTGGTGCAGCCCTCCGCCGAGGACCCGGAGGTCGTGGTCGAGGTCGGTCCCGGCGGGCGCTGGGTCGCCGAGTACTACCCGCACGACAGCGCGCAGGAGCTGCCCGACGGAGGTCTGCGGATCACCCTGCGCACGCCCGACCCGGCCTCGCTGCGCAGGCTCGCGCTCCGTCTCGGCGGGGAGGGACGCATCGTCTCGCCCCCGGAACTGGCGCAGAGCGCGCAGCGTGCGGCCCGCGCGGCGCTCGCCGCCTACGACGGCCCGGCCTGAAGGGATACCTGAAGAGATATGAGCAATATGTCTGCGGTGTCCGATGTTTCTGCCGTTCCGACCGTGGTCGTTCCCGATTCCGTGCGCTTCAAGGCCGCCTGCCCGGACTGCCGTGCACGGTTCGAGCTGGCGGCGGCCGCGTTCCGGCTCGTCATCGGTGCCACCAGCCGGACCACGTTCTACTCCTTCACCTGCCCCGAGTGCGGCGCCTCCGTCCGCAAGCCCGCGGGGGAGCGGATCGTCGAGCTCCTCACCGGCGGCGGGGTACGGACGCTGCGCCTGCACACGGGTCCCTGAGGCACCGCCTCCGGACCTTCGGACACTAGACATATCGAGGCTCTGCGCATGTTCTGGCCCATGCTCGCCATCGCCCTGGGGTTCCTCGGGATCGCCGTGCTCGGGGTGCTGGCCGTCAAGGTCTTCATCGAGGCCCAGCGCCTCGGTCACCAGGTGACCCGCACCACCGAGCGCATCAACAGGGCCGCCGAGGACCTGGAGCGCGCTGCCGTGAACCTGGCGGCCGCGGGGGAATCGGTGAGTTAGCCGTCCGGCAGAACCGGGCCGGAAGCGGCCCGGCGGGCCCGCTCGATCCGAGGGGGCGCGGCCTCCTGTTTCTCAGTTTCGGGAGGTACGCTGCTGGTGACGGCCCAGGCAGAGGTGCGGGCCGCTATCGAATGTATGCACGGGCATTGCCTCGCGTTTACTCCCGCGGGTTACGATCGCTCCCAGCGAAATGGTCGGATGTGTGTCCGGCCCAAGGGCAGCGAGCCCACCGCCAGCCGCCTCAGCGAGAAGGAAGCACATCATGGGCAATCTGAAGCCTCTCGAGATCGTTCTGATTATTGCTGTCATCCTGCTGTTGTTCGGTGCCAAGAAGCTTCCCGACATGGCCCGTTCGCTCGGCAAGTCGGCCCGCATCCTCAAGAGCGAGGCCAAGGCGATGAAGAAGGACGACGAGCCGGCGGCCCCGACGGACACGGTCGCCGACCAGAGTGCCCAGCAGCCCGCCGCCGCGCGCACGATCCAGGCCGCTCCCGGCGATGTCACGAGCTCCCGCCCGGTGAACGAAGCGAAGCCCACCACCCAGAGCTGATCGCTGGCGGGTCTCCCCGACAGCTGCCGCACGAGACGAGGGAAGTGGGTTGCTCAAGTCTGCCCGCAAGCAGGAGAAGGACGGCGAGGGGCGGATGCCCCTCGCTGATCACCTGCGCGAGTTGCGTAACCGACTGCTGATCGCGGTCGTGGCGGTCATCGTGATCACGTCGGTCACGGCCTTCTTCTACCAGGACCTGATCGACTTCCTGATCCGGCCCATCCTGGAGTCGGTCGGGTGCACGAACGGCCAGAAGAAGCAGGCGAACGGTCACCCCTGCGCCGAGATGACGGTGAACGGTCTGGTCGCCCCGTTCTCCATCGCCCTCAAGGTCTCCCTCATGGCGGGCGTGGTGTTCTCCACTCCCGTCTGGCTCTACCAGCTCTGGGCGTTCCTGGCCCCGGGTCTGCACAAGAGCGAGAAGAAGTACGCGCTGAGCTTCGTCGGTGCGGGCGTGCCGCTCTTTCTCGTCGGCGCGGCACTCGCGTACATCCTGATGCCGCAGACCGCGGCGGTCCTGCTCGAGTTCACCCCGGACAACACGACCAACCTGCTGCCCGTCGACGACTATCTCGACATCGTCACGCGCATGGTCATCGTGTTCGGGCTCGCGTTCGAGCTGCCGCTGCTGCTCGTCCTGCTGAACTTCACCGGGGTGCTCACGGCCAAGCGGCTCGCTTCCTGGTGGCGCGCCATGGTCATGGGCATCACGGTCTTCGCCGCGGTGGCCACCCCGACCGGTGACCCGCTCACGATGATCTCGCTGGCCGCACCGATCGTGCTGCTCTACTTCCTCGCGCTCGGTATCTGCATCGCCAACGACCGGCGCAGGCGTCGCAACAACCCCGACGCGGAGCTGGACGACGACGAGGCCTCCGAGCTGGACCTCACCCCCGAGGACATCGGCGACATGGAGCACGTCTCCGCGTCGCGCACCACGCTGCCCGAGCAGGCCGACGGGGAACACGACGGCGGACGATCGACGCGGCGAGACGGTTACGACGACATCACCTGACCTTGTAAGGTCCCCCGGGTGACCAGCGAGATCACCCTTTTCGTCAATCCCACCGCAGGACGCGGCCGGGGCGCGCATGCCGCGCAGCCGGCCGCTTCCGCTTTGCGGGACGCAGGATTCTCCGTCCGTACGGTCCTCGGCGAGGACGCGGACGACGCGCTGCGGCGGGCGCGCCGGGCCGTCGCGGAGGGAACCGGCGCACTGATAGCCGTGGGCGGGGACGGGATGATGTCCCTCGCCCTCCAGGCGGTCGCCGGAACGCAGACCCCGCTCGGAGTCGTCGCCGTCGGCACCGGCAACGACTTCGCCCGCGCCCTCGGAATGCCGATACGGGATCCCGCCGCGGCCGGGCGGCTGGCCGCCGAGGCGCTCAAGGGCGGCGCCGTCCGGGAGATCGACCTCGGCCGGGTCGGTGAGCGGTGGTTCGGGTCCGTGCTCGCCTCCGGCTTCGACTCCCGGGTCAACGACCGGGGTAACCGGATGCGCTGGGCCGGCGGCCGGTTCAAGTACGACCTGGCGATCCTCGCCGAGCTCGCCGCCTTCAAGCCCATCACCTACCGGTTGAGCCTCGACGGCGGGCCGGTCAGGGAGATCGAGGCCACCCTCATCGCCGTCGGAAACGGATCGACCTACGGCGGCGGCATGCGGATCTGCGCGGACGCCGTCATGGACGACGGCCTCTTCGACGTGACCGTCGTCGGCGACTGCAGCCGCACCACCCTCCTGAAGGTGTTCCCCAGGGTCTACAGGGGCACGCACCTCACCCACCCCGTCGTCACCGTGCACCGGGTCTCCTCCATCGCCCTCGAAGCGGTCGGTGTCACCGCGTACGCGGACGGTGAACCGCTCGGCGCACTGCCGCTGACCGCCACGTGTGTACGGGGCGCCGTCAGGGTGCTGGGGGCGCGGTCTCCCGCGGGGAATTAAAGATCGAGTGACTGTCATGGGCGGCGGGTAGGCTCGTGGACAAGATGACAGAGGACCTCTCACCAGCTGAGCGATACCAGGCTTCCCGGATCCGAGCCGCCGAGCAGGCGACCGCGCTCGGGCCGTTCCGCGAGATGTACGAGTTCGATCTGGACCCCTATCAGATCGAGGCCTGTACGGCGCTGGAGGCCGGCAACGGCGTGCTCGTCGCGGCCCCGACCGGTTCGGGCAAGACGATCGTCGGCGAGTTCGCCGTGCACCTGGCCCTCGCCCAGGGCCGCAAGTGCTTCTACACCACGCCGATCAAGGCCCTGTCCAACCAGAAGTTCGCCGACCTGGTCAAGCGCTACGGCGCGGACAAGGTCGGTCTGCTGACGGGGGACAACAGCGTCAACGCCGATGCGCCGGTGGTCGTCATGACCACCGAGGTGCTGCGCAACATGCTGTACGCGGGCTCCCAGGCGCTGGTCGGCCTCGGCTACGTGGTGATGGACGAGGTGCACTACCTCTCCGACCGCTTCCGGGGCGCGGTGTGGGAGGAAGTGATCATCCACCTGCCCGAGTCCGTCACCCTGGTGTCCCTGTCGGCGACGGTGTCCAACGCGGAGGAGTTCGGCGACTGGCTGGACACCGTGCGCGGCGACACCGCGGTGATCGTCTCCGAGCACCGGCCGGTGCCGCTCTGGCAGCACGTGCTGGCCGGCCGCCGGATGTACGACCTCTTCGAGGAGGAGAGCGACCACGGCGGCCGCGGCGCCGGACGCCGTGAGGTCAACCCCGACCTCGTCCGGCTCGCCCGCATGGAGAACCAGCGCGGATACAACCCGCGCGAGCGCCGCCGCGGAAAGATGGTCCGCGAGGCGGACCGCGAGCGCGAGCGCCGCCAGCGCAGCCGGATCTGGACCCCTTCGCGGCCCGAGGTCATCGACCGGCTGGACGCGGAGGGGCTGCTGCCCGCCATCACGTTCATCTTCAGCCGGGCCGGCTGCGAGGCCGCGGTCCAGCAGTGCCTGCACGCCGGACTGCGGCTCAACGACGACGACAAGCGCCGGCTGGTCCGGGAGATCGTCGAACAGCGCACGGCGTCCATCCCCACCGAGGACCTGCACGTCCTCGGCTACTACGAATGGCTCGAGGGCCTGGAGCGCGGCATCGCCGCGCACCACGCCGGAATGCTGCCGACGTTCAAGGAGGTCGTCGAGGAGCTCTTCGTCCGCGGCCTCGTCAAGGCGGTCTTCGCGACGGAGACCCTCGCGCTCGGCATCAACATGCCCGCACGTTCGGTGGTCCTGGAGAAGCTCGTCAAGTGGAACGGCGAGCAGCACGCCGACATCACCCCCGGCGAGTACACCCAGCTGACCGGCCGGGCCGGCCGGCGAGGGATCGATGTCGAGGGTCACGCCGTGGTGCTCTGGCAGCGCGGAATGGACCCGGGTGCGCTGGCCGGACTCGCGGGCACCCGTACGTATCCGCTGCGCTCCAGCTTCCGGCCCTCGTACAACATGGCCGTCAATCTGGTGCAGCAGTTCGGGAAGCACCGCTCGCGCGAACTGCTGGAGACCTCGTTCGCCCAGTTCCAGGCGGACCGGTCGGTGGTCGGGATCTCCCGCCAGGTCCAGCGCAACGAGGAGGGCCTGGAGGGCTACCGCGAGGGCATGACCTGCCACCTCGGTGACTTCGAGGAGTACGCGCGGCTGCGCCGCGATCTCAAGGACCGGGAGACGGAGCTCGCCAAACAGGGCGCATCGCAGCGGCGGGTCGCGGCGGCGGCTTCCCTGGAGAAGCTCAAGCCGGGCGACGTCATCCATGTGCCGACCGGCAAGTTCGCTGGGCTGGCGCTCGTCCTGGATCCCGGGCTGCCTGCCGGGCGGACCAACGGACACGGGCATCGGGGGATGGAGTACCACGACGGGCCGCGGCCGTTGGTGCTGACGGCCGAGCGTCAGGTGAAGCGGCTCGCCTCGATCGACTTCCCGGTGCCGGTCGAGGCGCTGGAGCGGATGCGCGTCCCGAAGTCGTTCAACCCGCGTTCGCCTCAGTCACGCCGCGATCTGGCGTCGGCGCTGCGGACGAAGGCCGGGCACATCGTGCCGGACCGGCACCGCAGGGAGCGGTCCGTCGCCGCGGACGACCGGGAGATCGCCCGCTACCGCGCCGAGTTGCGCGCCCACCCGTGTCACGGGTGCGACGAGCGCGAGGACCATGCGCGCTGGGCCGAGCGGTATCACCGGCTCCAGCGGGACACGCGGCAGCTGGAGCAGCGGATCGAGGGGCGGACGAACACGATCGCCCGTACCTTCGACCGGATCGTCGCCCTGCTCACCGAGCTCGACTATCTGCGCGGCAGCGAGGTCACCGAGCACGGACGGCGACTTGCCCGGCTGTACGGCGAGCTGGACCTGCTGGCGAGCGAGTGCCTGCGGGCGGGTGTGTGGGAAGGCCTCAACCCTGCCGAACTCGCGGCGTGCGTCTCGGCGTTGGTGTACGAGGCGCGGCAGGCCGACGACGCGGTGGCGCCGAAGCTGCCGTCCGGGCCGGCGAAGACCGCGATGGGCGAGATGGTCCGGATCTGGGGGCGGCTCGACGCCCTGGAGGAGGACTTCAAGATCAACCAGGCGGAGGGGGTCGGGCAGCGCGAACCCGATCTCGGATTCGCCTGGGCGGTCTACATGTGGGCGTCCGGGCGGACGCTGGACGAGGTGCTGCGCGAGGCGGAGATGCCGGCGGGGGACTTCGTGCGGTGGTGCAAGCAGGTGATCGACGTGCTGGGGCAGGTGGCGGCGGCGGCTCCGCGCGAGGGGAGTTCCGTGGCGCGGAATGCGCGCAAGGCGGTTGATGAGGTGCTGCGGGGAGTGGTGGCCTACAGCTCCGTGGGGTGAGGTGGGGCGGTGCGGGGTGGGGCGGTGCGTTGTCGGGTGCGGGTGGGGTGCGCCTGCGGCGGGCCTGTTCCCCTCCCCGCCCCTTCCCGTAACCGGGGCTCCGCCCCGGACCCCGCTCCTCAATCGCCGGAGGGGCTGGAAGGTACGCCGGAGGGGCTGGAGGGGGTGCGGGAAGGGCTGGAAGGTACGCCGGAGGGGCGGGGTGGGGACGGGGCGAAAGGTGTGGCTGAGGTTGCTGACCTGTACGCGCGCCAGCCGCCGTACTCCGTGATGTCCTTCGCCCCCTCCACCGCGTACGGCTCGCAGAGGAAGCCCGGGGCCGTTGTGCCGTCCGACAGGTCCACCCGGCCCAGGACCATGGGGTGCGGGAGGGCTGCCGTCAGGGTGCCGAGGCCTTCGGCCGGGAGTTCCCAGATTTCTGTTTCGATGGCCGCGCCCCCCTCGTCCGTGCGGACCAGGCCCGGCTTGGGCGGCGTTGTCGCCAGAGCGTGCAGGCGGTAGACGGGGGCCGTCGTCGTCGTACGGATCAGGCGGGCGCCCAGGGAGAGCAGTTGGGGGTTGAGCGGTTCGCCGGTCAGGTGGGCGCCGGCCACCGCGACGCGTACCGGCGGGGGCAGCAGGGCTGCGATCCGGGTCAGGCGTTCGTCCGTGTGGGCCGGGCCGATCAGCATCACGCCGAAGGGCAGACCGGCCACCTGGCCCGCCGGAACGGCCACCGCGCACTGGCCGAACAGGTTGGTGGAGTTGGTGAACCGGCCGAGCCGGGCGTTCGTGCCCAGCGGGTCGGCCGCCACCTCGGCGAGCGTGGGGTGGCCGGGTGCGGTGGGGAGCAACAGGGCGTCCGCGTCGCCGAGTGCGGCCTCGGCGGCGGTACGGAGTTCCGCCAGGCGGTCCCGGTCCGCGAACAGGCGGTGTGCCGGGATGTCCCGGGCCGCCGTGATGATGCCCGCCACCGTGGGGTCCAGGCCGGCGGGGCCGCTGTCGACGAACGCGCCCACCGCGGTGTAGCGCTCGGCGACGAACGCCCCCGCGTACAGCATCGCCGCCGCCTGTGTGAACGGCGTCAGGTCCACGGGCCGCAGCACGGCGCCCGCCGCACGAAGGCGGACCGTGGCGGATGCGTAGGCCTCGGCCCAGCCCGGATCCAGCTCGCCCAGCTGCTCCACCGGCGGTACCGCGATCCGCCACGGGCCCGGGACGCGGGCAGGAACGGGGAGGGGAGTGGGGATGGGGGTGGGGGTGGTCATCAGGGTGAGCGCCGACTCCGCCTCGGGGAGCGTACGGGCGAAGACGGTGACGCAGTCCAGGCTTGCGCAGGCCGGGACCACGCCGTCCGTCGGGACGAGTCCGCGGGTCGGCTTCAGCCCCACGACGCCGTTGAACGCCGCGGGGACCCGGCCCGAGCCCGCCGTGTCCGTGCCGAGTGCGAGATCCGCGATGCCCAGGGCCACGGCGACCGCCGAACCGGAGCTGGAGCCGCCGCTGATGCGGTCGGGGTCAAGTGCGTTGCGGACCGCGCCGTAGGGGGAGCGGGTGCCGACCAGGCCCGTGGCGAACTGGTCCAGATTCGTCGTACCGATCACCAGCGCCCCGGCGGCCCTGAGGCGGGCGACTGCGGGGGCGTCCGCCGGGGGATCGTAGGCGTAGGAGGGGCAGCCCGCCGTGGTGGGCAGGCCGGCCACGTCGATGTTGCCCTTGACGGCAACCAGCCGGCCCGCCAGGGGGAGGAACTCACCCGCTGCCAGGCGGGGTTCGAGGGCGCGGGCCTCCTCCTCCAGGTCGGACTTCGGGCGCAGAGTGATCCAGATCTCCGGGCGGTCCACCGCTGTGATGCGGGCGTACGCGGCGCGGATCCGGGCGAGTACGGGAGTGGACATCGGGGTGCTCCTCAGTTCGTACGGGTGAGGGCGGGAGTGGACATCAGGGTGCTCCTCGGTTCGTACGGGTGAGCGGGGCCAGGGTCAGCAGAGCTGTGCCCGCTTCCACCTGGGCGCCCGGGCGGGTGAGGATCCTGTCCACCACGCCGTCGGCAGGGGCGTGCACCCGGGACTCCATCTTCATCGCCTCCAGTGCCAGCAGCGGCTGACCCGCCGTCACCGTGTCGCCCTCCGCCACGTTCAGCTGCCAGACCGATGCCGCGAACTCGGCCTCCACCAGCCGGCCGCCCGGCACCACCGTCACCTCGGCGGCGGGCGGCGCCGGTGCGTCGGCGGCGTCGGCACGGGCGAACTCGCCCGCGGCCTCCCACGCGTCCCGCTCGGCGGCGAAGGCCTTGCCCTGGCTGCTGCGGAACTTGGCGATCGAGTCCGCGTTCCGGGCCAGGAACTCCTCGTACGCGGCCAGCGAGAACTCGCCCTCCTCGATCCGCGGGACGAAGCGGCCGGAGACGAGGTCCGCACGCAGCTCCAGGAGTTCGTCCGCCTCCACCGGATACCACTTGATGCGGTCGAAGAAGCGGAGCAGCCACGGTGAGCCCGGCTCGAAGGCGCCGCGCTGCTGCCAGCCCGACCAGACCTGGGTGGTGCGGCCCACGAACTGGTAGCCGCCGGGCCCCTCCATTCCGTAGATGCAGAGGTAGGCGCCGCCGATGCCGACGGAGTTCTCCGCGGTCCAGGTGCGGGCCGGGTTGTACTTGGTGGTGACGAGGCGGTGGCGCGGGTCCAGCGGGGTGGCCACCGGTGCGCCGAGGTACACGTCACCGAGCCCCATCACCAGGTACTCGGCGTCGAAGACCGTGCGGTACACGTCGTCGACCGAGTCCAGGCCGTTGACCCGGCGGATGAACTCGATGTTCCACGGGCACCACGGCGCGTCGTCCCGGACCCCCGCCATGTAGCGCGCGATGGCCTCGCGGGTCGCCGGATCGTCCCAGGACAGGGGGAGGTGCACGGTGCGGGAGGGGACGGTCAGAGCGTCGGTGGGCGGGAGGGCGGCCTCGGTGCGGTGGAGCAGCTCCAGCAGTTCGGTCTGGGCGAGGACCGTGGGGTCCGTCTGGATCTGGAGCGAGCGGATGCCCGGGGTCAGGCCGGTGATGCCGGGGACGGCCGCGGCCGTCAGGGCTTCCATCAGGGCGTGGACGCGCATGCGCAGGGCCACGTCCAGTTGCATCGGCCCGTACTCGACCAGGACGTTGTCGTCGCCGCTGCGGCGGTAGGTGAGGGTGTCGTCGCGGAACAGGATGCCGCCGTCGGTGATCTCGGGGCGGGGCTCGCCCGTCACCGTCACGGGCAGGAAGCGGACCGTGTCGCCGGGGCGCAGCTGGCCCAGCTTCCAGCGTTCGGACGTCACCACCGTCGCCGGGCAGACGAAGCCGCCGAGCGACGGACCGTCGGGGCCCAGCAGTACGGGCATGTCGCCGGTGTAGTCGACCGCGCCCACGGAGTACGGCGTGTCATGGATGTTGGAGGGGTGCAGCCCCGCCTCGCCGCCGTCCGTCCGGGCCCAGCGCGGCTTCGGGCCGATGAGGCGGACACCGGTGCGGGCCGAGTTGAAGTGGACCTTCCAGCCGGCCGCGTAGAAGTCGTGGATGTCCTCCTCGGTGAAGAACTCCGGCGCCGCGTGCGGACCTTCGGCGGCGGCGATGTGCCAGCTGCCCGTGAGGAGGGGGCGCTCGGCCACGGGGACGGGGAGCGCCGCCGGTGCGAGGCCTCCCCCGTGCAGGACATCGCCGGTGCGCAGGGCCCGGCCGCCGTGCCCGCCGAAGCCGCCGAGCGTGAACGTGGCCGCGCTGCCCAGGAACTCCGGGACGTCCAGACCGCCGCCGGCGAAGAGGAGGTACGTACGCAGCCCGTGTTCCGCCGGTGCGCCGATGGTGAGCGCGGCGCCCGCCGGAACGGTCAGCGGCTCCCACTGCGGGACCGGTGCGCCGTCGACGGTCACCGGGGCCGGGGCGCCTGTGACGCACACGGTGGTGGGGTGCGTGAAGCGCAGCGTGGGTCCCTGGAGGGTGCACTCGAGGCCGGGGGCGCCCGGGGCGTTGCCCAGGGCGGTGTTGCCGAGCCGGAACGACAGGTCGTCCATCGGACCCGACGGGGGCACGCCGACCTGCCAGTAGCCGGTGCGGCCGGGCCAGTCCTGCACGGTGGTGAGGGTGCCGCCGGAGACCACCTCGACGCGGGGCGCCGGGTCGGTGATCGTGGCGAGTGTGGCTGTGGAGTGCGACGCGGTACGGAACCGGTCGTCGGCCAGTGCCGCCCGGACCAGGCCCAGATTGGTCTCGATGCCGTCGATACGGGTGGCGGCCAGCGCCTCGTCCAGCCGGGCCAGGGCCTCGGCACGGTCGGCGCCGTACGCGATGACCTTGGCCAGCATCGGGTCGTAGGCCGTCGTCACCTCCGTACCCGTCTCGATCCAGCCGTCCACCCGCAGGCCCTCGCCCCGGGGGAACTCGACCCGGGTCAGCAGCCCGGCACCGGGGCGGTGGTCGCGGCTCGGGTCCTCGGCGTAGACCCGGGCCTCCACCGCATGGCCGCGGGGCGCGTCCGGCTGCCGTACGACCGCGGTGTCGCCCTGGGCCAGGCGCAGCATCCACTCGACGAGGTCGACGCCGTGGATCTCCTCGGTGACCGGGTGCTCGACCTGGAGGCGGGTGTTGACCTCCAGGAAGTACGCCTCGGCGCGCTCCGCGTCGTACACGAACTCCACCGTGCCGGCCGAGCGGTAGCCGACCGAAGCGCACAACTCACGTGCAGAATCGATGAGGTGTGTGCGGATGCGGTCGGGGAGGCCGGGAGCCGGGGCCTCCTCCAGGACCTTCTGGTTGCGGCGCTGGAGGGAACAGTCGCGGTCGCCGAACGTCACCACCCGGCCGTTCCCGTCGCCGAACACCTGTACCTCGACATGGCGGGCGTTCTCCACCAGGCGCTCCAGGAAGACCCCCGCCGAGGAGAACGACGCGGCGGCGACCCGCTGCACCCGCTCCCACGCACCGGCGAGCTCCTCGGCCGACCGGCAGGCCGACATGCCGATTCCGCCGCCGCCACCCGTGGCCTTCAGCATCACGGGATAGCCGATCCGTTCCGCGGCGGCCAGCGCCGACGGCAGATCCGGGAGGAGCCCGGTGCCGGGGGCGAGCGGCACGCCCGCGGCCTCGGCCGCGGCGCGCGCGGTGTGCTTCGCGCCGAAGAGATCCAGCTGGGCGGCGGTCGGGCCGACGAAGACGATCCCGGCGTCCTCGCAGCGCCGCGCGAACTCCGCGTCCTCGGAGAGGAACCCGTAACCGGGGTGGATGGCCCCGGCCCCGCTGTCCTTCGCCGCTCTCAGCACCAGATCGGCGTCCAGATAGGACTCCTTGGCCGGCGCCGGACCCAGCCGTACCGCCTCGTCGGCGAGCCGGACGTGCGGGGCCGAGCGGTCCGGGTCGGAGAAGACGGCGACCGTACGCAGGCCGAGGCGGCGGGCCGTACGGATGATGCGGACGGCGATCTCACCGCGATTGGCGATCAGCAGGGTGCCGAAGGCCGTCGGGGAACCGGAGGTCATCGGTGTGCCGGACGTCGTCGGCGTGTCGGAGGTCATCGGCCCGTCCCGGTGAGAGTGGCCTCGACCGCCGTCGGATCGAAGCCGTTGCAGGGGTTGTTGATCTGGGGGCAGTTGGAGATCAGCACGAGCACGTCCGTCTCGGCCCGCAGGGTCAGGCTCAGGCCGGGCGCGGAGATGCCGTCGACGATGCCGAGCGTGCCGTCCCGCTCCACGGGCACGTTCATGTACCAGTTGATGTTGGACACCAGGTCGCGTTTGCCGAGCCCGTGCCGGGCGCCCTCGGCCAGGAAGTTGTCCACGCAGGCGTGCTGGGACCAGGTGTGATGGCCGTAGCGCAGGGTGTTGGACTCCTTGGAACACGCGCCGCCGACCGTGTCGTGACGGCCGCAGGTGTCCGCGGTGACGGTCATCAGCGGGGTGTACTCGTTCGACATCAGCACACTGCCGGTGGTCAGGAAGATGCCGCCGCCGGCCTGGATGGTGTCGGGCGCGCTGTAGCGGACCGCCGTGTCGTGGGCGTCGTACACCAGGAAGTCCACCGCCTGGTTGCCGTGCAGATCCGTGAGGGTGAGCTGCTCACCCGCCCGGAGGGTCGCGGACCAGGCCGCGCGGGCGGGGATGACGGTCGTGGAGACAGCCGTGGCCGTCGTGGTCATGCGAGCCCCCGGGCGGTGAGGAAGCCGAGTGTGTTGAGGAAGGCGCGGCGGCCCTCCGGTGTGGCGTCCCAGAGGGCGTCGCCCGGGGCGGCCGGCCGGGCACGCCAGGCCAGCACCTCCAGCGCCGTGCTGGTGTAGGCGGGGCGCGGGTCCAGTGGATGCGGGACGTTCGCGATCAGTACGGTCACGTCCTGCTCGGCGCGCAGGGTCACCGCGGCGCCCGCTCCCGCCGAGCCGGTGAACTCCGCCGCGCCGTCCTCACCGATCCGTACCCCCTGGAAGAAGGAGAGCGACGGCGGCAGGTCGCGCGGCTCCAGGCCGTTCTTCAGAGCGGCCAGCTTCAGCAGTTCACGCCCGGCGGGGGAGGGCGACTGCGGGGTGCCGTCGCCGTACCGTTCGGTGTTCCGCCGCAGGGTGGAGGTGCCGCACAGGGCGTCGTGACGGGCCGAGGAGTCGGCGGTGACCGACGCGAGCACCCGGCCCTGGTCGGACAGGAGCAGCCGGCCGGCGCCCAGGTAGGCGTTCCACTGGACCTTCACGGTGTCCGCGGTGCTGAGCCGCTCCCACGGCCGTCCGTCCGCGTACAGCAGCAGATGCGCGCAGGCGTCGCCGGCGAGGTCGGTGAGCCGCAGCTCGGTGCCGCGCGCCAGGACACGGTGCGTGTAGTTGCCGCCCGCGACGGTCTCGGCCCAGACGGGGGTGGCGGGGGTGGTGTCCGGCCAGTCGCTCGCGGGTACCACGGGCATGGCCCCGGTGCGGGTGCCGTCCTGGGCGCGGGCGTGGTCCCGGGCCCCGTGTGTCGTCGCTGTCGCCATGGTCGACCCTCCGGCTCGACGTGGTGCCGGCCGTGACTGAGCCGACCTTGATTTCTGTCGCGTGACAGAAATTAGGAGGCGGGGGATTCGGGACCATTGCCCGTTGGTTGCGCGGGAGTTACCGAGTGCTCACCAAGATCGTGGCGTGCGGGGATGTGCGACGATCGGCCCATGCCCAGCACCCCAGGAACCGGCGGCGGACGAAGGGTCGGCCGGCCGCGCGCCACCCAGCGGCCCGACACCGGACTGTCCGCGCGTGACGAACTGCTGGCCGCAGCAGCTGAGTTGTTCACCACCCGCGGATACGCGGCCACCACCACCCGGGCCGTCGCCGAACGCGCGGGCATGCGCCAGGCGACGATGTACCACTACGTGGCGGGCAAGGAGGATCTCCTCGCGGCTCTCCTGGAATCGACCGTCACCCCGTCGCTCGCACTGGCCGGGGAGCTCCTCGCGGACGGCGGGCGGCCCGCCGAGGACCGGCTGCGGGAGCTGTGCCGTGCTGACGTGGCGCTCCTGTGCGGCGGCCCGTACAACCTGGGCGCGCTCTACGTACTGCCGGAGGTGCGGGCCGAGCGCTTCGCGGACTTCCACCGTGTGCGGGCCGAACTGCGTTCTGCGTACGGGCAGTTGCTGGTCGCCACCGATGCGGGTGCGGCACTCGCGAAGGATGAGGCGGAGCTCCGTGCCGACCTGGTCTTCGGGCTCATCGAGGGCGTGATCCTGGTGCACCTCGCCGGCGGGGAACGCGCCGTGGGCGCCTTCGCACAGGCCACGGCGGACGCGGCTCTGCGGATCGTGGGCGTCACGGTCTGAGAGCGGGCGGTCCTGGGCCCCGGCGGGCGGGCGGCGCCGGGGTTGCCCCGGGCCTCGGCCGGTTGGGGCTGGTCCGGCTGTGGTCGGCCCGGGGTGACGCGTGCGGCTGTGGTCGGCGCGGGGCGACGCGTGCGGCTGTGGTCGGCGCGGGGCGACGCGTGCGGCTCTCGTCGGCCCCGGGGTGACGAGTCCGGCCGTCAGTGGGTGGTCGTCGCTCCGACCGCCGCGCCGAAGCGGGCCCTTTCTGCCGGGTGCGACGCCAGTGGCCATGGCGGCAGGTGCCACGACGGCGCCCGTCACCAGCGCTGTCGCCGGAGCCGCACAAGCAGCCATCGTGCGCCGTGTCATCTGCCCACTCCCCGTTTCGCGTCTCCCGAGTGCGGCGGTCGGCTGCGCAGGGGGTTGCCGGCCGCTGCCGGCAACCCACAAGGCCCGTGAAGGGAATGGATAGTTGTAGTCACTTCTGGGAACGGCCTCCGATGCTTCTCATCGACGCGCCTGTGCAGACCAGCCCCAGCACGACGGCCAGACCGCCGATGATGACGTTGTTGAGCACGACGCCCATGTCCGGGCTGCTCCCCACCACCCAGGGCGAGATGATCATCCAGGCGCCCATGGCGCAGATGGCCCAGCTCAGGCCGTACATACGTTGCGGCATCGCGGTGAATCCGAGGCCCAGTACGGCAATCGCGATTCCCATGATCAGGTTGTGCGTCACCAGGGCGGACTGGGTGGTGGTGAAATGCAGCACCCAGGGCGAGACGGCGCAGTACAGACCGACCAGGAAAACCGGCCCGTCCACCAGCGCCACATCGCGGCCACCCAGCATCCGGGCGTAACGGTCGCGCATTTCGGAGACATCGGGGTGTGCGGCCATGTCGTGGCCGGCATGCGAGACGTTTGACATGAGGTCGCCTCCTTCGATCCTGCAGACCTGACCGACGCTTCGTGCGACAAGCGGCCCGCACTGCCATTCTGCTCTTATTTGTCGCTTATGTGTAGGTTCAAGGCAGCTGAACATCGGCAGGAATCGCATCGGTCCGCAAGCCGTCCAGCCGCCCGGCCAGAGCCACCAGATCCGGTGTGCGCAGCACCCGGTCGCCGTACCCCGGCAGCGGGACGTGCAGAGGCCCGGTCCACCGCGACGGGATCGCGCCGAACCCGTACGCCGCACCCGCCAGTGCCCCGGTCACCGCCGCCACGGTGTCGGTGTCCCCGCCCACATCGATCGCCGATGCCAGGGCGTTCTCGTACGAGGATGTGGTGCGCAGCGCCCACAGTGCGGTGCCCAGGCAGGGCCACACCGCACCGTTGAACTCCGTCGCCGCGTCCGGGTGCCAGCCGGGCGCGAGGACGGTGGCCCAGCGTGCGCGGTGATCCCCGTGCACGCCGGCCAGGGCGCCGGGGACGGCGGCGAGCGGGTCGGCGCCGTCCAGGGCCACCCGGATCAGTTCGTGCAGCACGGCGGTGCCCTCCCAGGCCGCCCGGTCCCCGTGGGTCAGGGCGGCGATCCGGCGGGCCGCGCCCATGGTCGCCGCCCGCGCCTCGTCCGCCGGCCGGCCGGGCCGGGCGAAGTACACGGCGGATGTGGCGGCGCGCATCAGTGAACCGTTGCCCGCCGCCCGGCCGTTGACCCGGAAATGCAGTGCCGCCGCGGTGTCCCACGGGTCACCGCTCGTCAGTACGTCCTCCGTCTGCAGGCCGATGTCCTTCGGCCCGCCCGCCGCCCACCGGCGGAACCGGCCGAACAGGTCGGGCAGGTCGAGGCCGCCGCGTTCCAGCAGTGACTCCCCGACCAGCACGGCCATCTGCGTGTCGTCCGTCGCCTCGCCGGGATCCCAGCCACCGCCGCCGCACATCGTTCCGGCACCGTCCGGGAAGCGGGTGGTGTAGACGCCCGCCGGACCGAACTCGAAGGGTGCGCCCAGCGCGTCACCGACCGCCGACCCGGCCACCGCACCGGCCACCCGGTCCTGCCTGCTCAGGGAGCCCATCCGGTCAGCGTACGGAGGCCCGGCGTTCGGCGTACGCGCGACAGGCGGCGCCGAGCAGCACCGTGGCGGCCAGGAACAGCACCGTGAACCACTGGAAGTACCAGTGCCCGCCCGCCGGGTCGTACACCGCCGCCCGGGGCCAGGCCAGATTGACGGTCATCGCCGTGCCGTACACAAAGGCCAGCGCGTTCACCGGCAGGCCCCAACGGCCCAGCGAGAAAAGGGGATGGCCGCTCTCGTCGCGCAGCGGACCGGTGGCGGGGGAGAGCGGGAGGCCGCGGAGCCTGCGCAGCAGCATCGGGCCCGTGACCATCGCGTACGCCAGGTAGAGCATCGCGATGCAGGTGGTGCCGATCGCCAGGAACGCCTCCGGGGAGGCCAGGTTGAGCAGGCCGAGCGCGGCGGCCGCCGCGCCGACCAGCAGGGCGGGGGCGGCGGGCATCCCGGTGCGCGGGGACACCTCGGCGAGCCGCGGGGAGAAGGGCAGCACCCCGTCGCGCGCCATCGAGAAGAGCATCCGGGAACCGGCCGTCTGGATGGCGAGCGTGGCCACCGCGACGGCGACCGCCACATCGGCGAGCAGAGCCCGGCCGACGCCGTCCCCGAGGCTGCTGGTCAGCACGTACGAGAGGCCTTCCGTGGCCAGCCGTCCGTCGGTCAGGTCGGGCGCCGCCAGGACGCCGGCAAGTACCAGCAGCCCGCCGAGCACTCCGGCCGAGGCCAGCGCGAGCAGGATCGTGCGGGGTGCGGTGCGGCGCGGGGAGCGGGTCTCCTCGCTCATCTCGCCCGCGCTGTCGAAACCGATCAGGACGTAGGCCGCCGTGAACGAACCGACCAGCAGCGCCCCGAGGGCGCCGCCCTGGCCGCCGGTGTGCAGCGTGACGCCGGCGCCGCGTTCGGTGTGGGTGAACAGGAGCACCAGGATGAGGACGGCGCCGATGATCTCGGCGCTCACCCCGATCCGGTTGACCGCCGACATGACCTTGTTGTCGAGCAGGTTCACCGTCGTCGTGAGGGCGAGGAGGGCGACGGCCAGGATCGCGGCGTTCGCCGCGCCCGTCGCCGCGGTGGGCGCAGGGTCCCCGCCCACCAGCTGGAACCCGGACCAGATCGCCGGCAGCACCACCTGGAGCGCGAGCGCCGCGGCGGCGACCACGACGATCTGCCCGATCACCATGATCCATCCGGCGAACCAGCCGAAGGCGGGTGTGCTCAGCCGGGTCGCCCACTGGTAGACGGCCCCGGACAGCGGGTAGCGGGCGGCGAGTTCGGCGAAGCACGCGGCGACCAGCAGCTGGCCCACGAGTACGGCGGGCCAGGTCCAGAAGAAGGCGGCCCCGCCGAAGGAGAAGCCGAACGCGAAGAACTGGAAGACGGTCGTGAGGACGGAGATGAAGGAGAATCCGGCGGCGAACGAGGCGTAGCGCCCCATGGACCGGTGCAGTTCCTGCCGGTAGCCGAAACCGGCCAGGGAGGCGTGGTCGTCGCCCTGGCCGGTTCCGGCTGGATCCGGTCGTACGTCTGTTGGTGCGGTGGCGGTCATGTCAGCCCCTGTCGCCGATTTCCTGTCGGGCGACAGAAATTAGGGACGAGCTGTTTCGTGGGCGTGACGCGACCGTGTCCGCGCGGGGCCGAAGTGCTCACGCCCTTGGGCGGGTTGCCGGGGGTGTGACGGTGAGGCCCCGCGCGGGAGAGCCGCTACTTGGCGGGCATCAGGACCGTGTCGACGATGTAGACCGTCGCGTTGGCGGTCTGGACGTTGCCGCAGACGACCTTCGACGAGTCGTTCACGGTGTACGCCGTGCCCGAACCGGATGTCGTCAGTTCGCTCTTCTCCAGGGTGTCGAAGGAGCCCTTCTCCAGCTGCTTCGGCGTCAGCTTCTGGCCCACCACGTGGTAGGTGAGGACCTTGGTGAGCGCGGCCTTGTCGGCGAGCAGCTTGTCCAGGTCGGCCTTCGGGACCTTGGCGAAGGCGTCGTTGGTCGGGGCGAACACCGTGATGTTCTGCGCGTTGTTCAGGGTGTCGACCAGGCCTGCCTTCTCGACCGCGGTGACGAGGGTGGAGAGCGCCGGGTTGTGCGACGCGGCCGTGGCGACCGGGTCCTTCGCCATGCCGTCGAAGGAGCCCGCGCCGTTCTTCGGCACCGACGAACAGGCCGGGCCGAAGGGCTGGTCCATGGGCGTGGTGTCGCCGGCGGACGCCGAGGCCGCGTCCGACGGCTTCGCCGGACTCGCGGTGGAGCCGGACGCGCTGTCCTTGGAGTCGCTGGAACAGGCCGTCAGGGCCAGTGGCAGGACGAACGCCGCGGAGAGGGCGACGGCGGCGCGACGGGCGTGGATGACCTTCATGATGGTTCTCCGGGTTCGGTTGAGTGACTGATTTGTTGCGCTGTGTAATGGATGAAGGGTGTGATGCAGGGGGCGCTCGCGGGACACGTGAGCAGGCTGGCCGTCCGCTCAGGACACGTCGACCACCACCGAGTGCCAGCCGGTCGCACCGTTGGGCACGGTGCCGACGCGCCGGCCGGTCTGGGTGGCGCCGGTGCCGTCCGTGGCACGGACCTCGAGCGTGTGGTTTCCGGAGGTGGCCGGCCATGGCCACACCCACTGGCGCCAGGTGTCCCGGCTGTCCTCGGCCGCCAGCCGCGCGGTGTTCCACGGTCCGCCGTCCACCCGGACCTCGACCCGCGAGATGCCGCGGTGCTGGGCCCAGGCGACCCCGGCGACCGGGATCGTGCCGGCCTTCGGGGAGGCGAAGGGGCGGGGGGTGTCGATACGCGACTCGGTCTTGATGGGCGCCTGCTGGGACCAGGACCGCTTGACCCAGTACGCGTCGTAGTCGTCGAACGTGGTGAGCTCGATGTCCTTGATCCACTTGCAGGCCGACACGTATCCGTACAGGCCGGGCACGACCATCCGGACCGGGAAGCCGTGATCGAAGGGCAGCGGTTCACCGTTCATGCCCAGGGCGAGCAGGGCGTCGCGTCCGTCCATGACCGTCTCGACCGGGGTGCCGATCGTCATGCCGTCCACCGAACGCGCCACGATCTGATCGGCGGGGCCGCCCCGGGACGGGGGTTTCACCCCGGCCTCGCGCAGCAGATCCGCCAGCCGCACCCCGATCCACCGGGCATTTCCGACGTACGGTCCGCCCACCTCGTTGGAGACGCAGGCCAGGGTGATGTCGCGTTCGATGATCTCCCGGCGCAGCAGGTCCTGGAAGCTCAGCGTCAGGGGTCTGTTCACGCCCTTGCCGTGGATCTTCAGCCGCCATTCGCCGGCATCGAGGCGCGGCACGACCAGGGCCGTGTCCACCCGGTAGAAGCTCTTGTTCGGGGTGATGAACGAGCTCAGACCCCGGATCCGCAGATCCGCGCCCGCCGGTACGGCCGGCGCCGCCGAGTCGGGCACGGGCAGCACCAGGTCGTGCCGTGAGGCGTCGGCCCCGGCCTGCACGTCGGACGTGAGCCGCCGGCCCAGCAGTCCGGCGCCGGCCGAGGCCGCCGCCGCGACGCTCGCCGCGATGACGAAGCCCCGCCGGTCGAAGGTGCCGAGGGCCCGCTCCCCGTCCCCACCGCCGGCCGCGGGGGAGAGGCCGGGAGCCGGTGTCAGCCGTCCGGCCAGGAGATACAGCACTCCAGCGGCGATCACGGCGCCCACCACCGAGGGCAGGGCATCGGACAGGCGGCCCTCCGGCCGCCCCACCGCCGCGACCGCCCCGACCACCCCGAAGACCAGTACGGCCGCCGAGCCGGTCAGCCGGTGCCGCAGCGCCAGCACCCCGATCGCCATGGCGAAGACCGCCAGCAGGACCAGGATGCCGAGCTCCAGCACCAGCTTGTCGTTCGTGCCGAAGTTCCGTACGGCGAAGTCCTTCAGCGCCGGGGGAGTGCGGTCGATCACCGCACCGCCCACCGCCGTGACCGGACCCGCCTCGGGACGCACGACGGCCGCCACGAGCTCGGCGACGGCCAGGGCGCAGAACCCGGCGATCAAACCGCTGAGCGCGGCGAAGGCGGCGCGTGCCCAGCGGGACCGCCGGGACCCGTGGGCCCCGCTCTGCGCTTCGTTCTGATCTTCACTCACAACCGGGATTCGTCACCGGACGCCCGGCGGATTGGTCTGTCACCCGAATGGATGAGAGTCGATCCCGGCCAATCCGCGACGCGACCGGTAACGAACCACAGCCGAGAGGCACCGGCCGCTCCCGCGCACCGGAATCAGGAGCGACCGGCGCCGGCACTCGGAGGGAGCGGCATGACAGGCAGGCGGCAACGCACAGCGGTGGTGGGGAGCGGGGTGGCGGGACTGACCGCCGCCCACATCCTGCGCACGGCCCACGACGTGACGCTGTTCGAGGCGGACGACCGGGTGGGCGGCCATGCGCACACCCATGACCTTCCCGCGTCGGACGGCCGCGTCCACCGCGTGGACTCCGGCTTCATCGTGCACAACCGGCGCACCTATCCGCATCTGCTGCGGCTCTTCGCGGAACTCGCCGTCCCGACGCAGGAGTCGGAGATGAGCATGTCCGTACGGTGCGAGGGATGCGGCCTGGAGTACGCGGGTGCCCGCGGCCCGGCAGGTCTCCTCGCCCGGCCGGCGGCGGTCCGCAGCCCCGCCTATCTGCGGATGCTGGCCGCCGTGCCCCGCTTCCACCGGGCCGCCCGGCGCCTGCTTGAGGACGGCGGCCCGGACGCGGACACGATGACGCTCGGCGACTTCGCCGCCCGCGGCCGCTTCTCCCCGTACTTCACCGCCCACTTCCTGACCCCCGTGGTCTCCGCGGTCTGGTCCTGCGACCCGGCGACCGCGATGCGCTACCCCGCCCGCTACCTCTTCCGCTTCCTCGACCACCACGGGATGCTCGCGGTGGGTGGCTCCCCGGTGTGGCGGACCGTCACCGGCGGATCGGGCGCCTACGTCGAACGCGTCACCGAACAGCTCGGCGCCGTCCGTACGGCGACCCCGGTCCGTGCCGTGCGCCGCCACACGGACGGTGTCGACATCGTCACCGCCGACGACGCCACGGAGCCGTTCGACTCCGTCGTCATCGCGACCCACCCCGACCAGGCGCTGCGGCTGCTCACCGACCCGACGGACGAGGAGACCCGCGCCCTGGGAGCCTTCCGCTACTCCCGCAACCCCACCCTCCTGCACACCGACACCCGGCTGCTGCCGAGGGCCCGCGGGGCCCGCGCCTCCTGGAACTACCTGATGCCCTCCTGTTCCGCCGACGCCGGGCACGTCGCCGTCAGTTACGACATGAACCGGCTCCAGCGGCTCGACGCCCCCGAGACCTTCGTCGTCACGCTGAACGGCGCCGACCGCGTCGCCCCCGGCCTCGTCCGAGCCCGCATGGTCTACGAACACCCCGTCTTCACCCCCGAGTCGGTGGCCGCGCAGGCCCGGCTGCCCGCACTGTCCGGCCCGGTCACCGCCTACGCGGGGGCGTACCACGGCTGGGGCTTCCACGAGGACGGCTGCCGCTCGGGCGCCGAGGCGGCCGCCGCGCTGGGGGTGGACTGGTGAACGCCCTCTACCCCTGCACGATCACGCACGTACGGACCGCGCCCGGCCGATACGCCTTCCGGCACCGCACCTATCTGTGGCTGATCGACCCGGACGCGCCCCCGCTGCTGCCCCGGGCCCTGCGCCCGCTGGCCGGCTTCGACCCGCGCGACCACTTCGGCGGCACGGCCCCGACCATCCGGGCCGGCCTCGCCCGCTTCCTGGCCGCCCACGGTACCGATCTCGCCGACGGGTCCGTGACGATGCTCACCCAGGCCCGGGTCCTGGGGCACGTCTTCAACCCGCTGACCGTCTACTGGTGCCGCCGGGCCGACGGCACCCCCCTCTGCACGGTCGCGGAGGTGCACAACACCTACGGCGAACGCCACTGCTACCTGCTGCACCCGGACGGCTCCGGCCGGGCCGACACCGGCAAGGAGTTCTACGTGTCGCCGTTCTTCGACACCGACGGCGACTACCGGATGCGGCTGCCCGAGCCCGGACCCCGGCTCGCCCTGACCATCCATCTCGAACGCTCCGGCACCCGGCCCTTCACCGCCACCGTCCGGGGCGTACGACGGCCGGCCACCCCCGGCGTGCTGCTCCGCCTCGCCGTCCGCCATCCCTGGTCCACGGCCGTCGTCTCGGCCGCCATCCGGCTGCACGGCATCCGCCTCCTGCTGCGCGGCCTGCCCGTACAGCCCCGTCCCCACCACCGCACCCAGGAAGGAATGCAGTGAGCGTGTCCACGTCCCACTCCCCGTCCCCCTCCTCCTCGCCTCCCGTGCACGCCACCGCGGGCATCGACCCCGGCCGCTGGCCCGACGTCGTGCGGCCGCCGCGCGGCTCCCGGCTGCGCACCGCCCTCGCCGAACGGCTCGTCCGCCGCGCGCTGGCCCGTCTGCCGCTCCGGGTCCGGCTGGCCGGACGCGAGGACCTCGGCCTCGGCGGCCCGCTGATGGACGTCCGCGACCCCGCCACGTTCTTCCGCAGAATCGGCGTCAACGGCCTGATCGGCTTCGGCGAGTCCTATATGGCGGGGGAGTGGGACGCACCCGACCCGGTGAGCGTCCTGACGGTCCTCGCCGACCACGTCGCGACCCTGATCCCGCAGCCCCTCCAGCGGCTGCGGGGACTCTGGGCCCGCCGCCGTCCCGCCGGGCAGCTCGGCACCCGCCAGGGCGCCCGCGACAACATCAGCCACCACTACGACCTGTCCAACGAACTGTTCGCACTCTTCCTCGACGAGACCCTCAGCTACTCCGCCGCAGTCTTCCGCGGCTTCCCCGCCGAGCCCGCCCTGCTGCCCGCCGCCCAGCACCGCAAGATCGACCGGCTGCTCGACCTCGCGGACGTCGGACCCGGCACCGACCTCCTCGAAATCGGCACCGGCTGGGGCGAACTGGCGATCCGCGCCGCCGCACGCGGCGCACGCGTCGTCTCCGTCACCCTGTCCCGGGAACAGCAGGAGCTGGCCCGCCGCCGGATCGGGGACGCCGGATTCGAGGACCGCGTCGACGTCCGGCTCTGCGACTACCGGGACGTCGACGGCGCGTACGACGCGATCGTCAGCGTCGAGATGATCGAGGCGGTCGGCGCGGAGTTCTGGCCCGTCTACTTCCGCACCCTGGAACAGCGGCTGACCCCCGGCGGCCGGATCGCCCTCCAGGCCATCACCATGCCCGACGACCGGATGCGCGCCGGCGGGAACACCTTCACATGGATCCAGAAGTACATCTTCCCCGGCGGACTCCTCCCCTCGGTCGAGGCCATCGAACAGGTCACGGCCGGACACACCGCCCTGCGCATCGACCGCTGCGACGACTTCGGCCCGCACTACGCGGAGACCCTGCGGCTGTGGCGGGAACGGTTCACCGAACGGGCCGCGGAGGCCGCCGCGCTCGGCTTCGACGCCACCTTCCGCCGGATGTGGACCTTCTACCTTGCCTACTCCGAGGCGGGATTCCGATCCGGCTACCTCCATGTGCAGCAACTGCTGCTGACCCGTCAGGAAACCGTGCGATGACACTCACCGGCAATCGGGCCGCCCCCGGCGCGGCGCAACGCCTCGAACCCCTCGTCGAGCAACTGCTCGGCGGCGAACTCCCGGTCAGGGTACGGATGTGGGACGGCAGCGAGACCGGCGCCGCCGACGGCCCCCTGGTCCACGTCCGCTCCCGCCGGGCGCTGCGCAGACTGCTCTGGGCCCCGGGCGAACTCGGTCTCGCCGAGGCCTACATCACCGGCGACCTCGACATCGAGGGAGACCTCGCCGCCGGGCTGCGGGCGATGCGCCACGCGGTGCGCGAGCGCGGACTGCGCCCGCCGCGCCCCGGCGTCGGCGGCCGGCTGCGGGCCGTCGGCGCCGCCCTGCGCATGGGCGCGGCCGGCCCGCGGCCACCGGTCCCCGCCGCCCGCGCCGGACTCCACGGCGTCCTGCACAGCAAGGCCCGCGACCGGGCCGCCATCAGCCACCACTACGACCTCTCCAACGCCTTCTACGCCCTGCTCCTCGACGAGACGATGGCCTACTCCTGCGGCTACTGGACCAGTGACGCCCCCGGCTACGGCCCCGCGGACGCACAGCGCGACAAGCTCGAACTCATCTGCCGCAAGCTGGGACTCCGCCCGGGCGCGCGGCTGCTGGACATCGGCTGCGGCTGGGGATCGCTGACGCTGTACGCCGCGCAGCGGCACGGCGTCCGGGTCACCGCGGTCACTCTCGCCCGGGAACAGGCGGCGTACGTCCGCCACCAGGTGGCCGAACGGAACCTGACCGACCTCGTCGAGGTCCGCTGCTGCGACTACCGGGACATCGCACGGGCCCCCGGCCACGAGGGCGGGTACGACGCCGTGTCCACCGTCGAGATGGGCGAGCACGTCGGGGACGCCCAGTACCCGGCCTTCGCCGGGACGCTGCACACCATGGTGCGGCCACGCGGCCGGGTGCTCGTCCAGCAGATGTCGCGGGGGCGCGACGCCCCGGGCGGCGGAGCGTTCATCGAGTCGTACATCGCGCCCGACATGCACATGCGCCCGCTCGGCGAGACGGTCGCACTGCTGGAGGGCGCCGGACTCGAGGTGCGCGACGTCGAGGGGCTGCGCGAACACTACGTCCGCACCGTCGACGCGTGGCGCCGCACCCTGGAGGAGCAGCACCGGGAGTTCACGGACCTCGTCGGCGAGGAGACCGTGCGGGTGTGGCGGCTCTACCTGGCCGGCGGGGCCCTCGCCTTCGAGGAACGGCGGATGGGCGTGGACCAGATCCTCGCCGTACGGCCGGAGGCGACCGGGGACGCCGGGATGCCGGCCACCCGGAGCGGCTGGTACGCGGCCGGGGTCCCGGCTGTCGGGGACGGGGCCCCGGCCGCCCGCGACGGTGTCTCAGCTGTCCGGGACGGGCTGCCGGCCGCCCGCGACGGGGCGACGGCCGGACTCACGGGATGACCGGCTTCGCCTGGGCGGCGTTCGCGCAGGGACTCGCGCCCTGCGCGGGCGCGGCCCTCTGCGTCATGCTCGCCACGTTCGCCGTCGGTCTGCACAAGGGCGTGCACCGGGTCGTGGACGTCGCCTGGGGCCCGGCGTTCGCCGCCGTCGCCCTCGTCTCCTGCGCCCTGTCGGCCGGGGACGGGGACGCCACCCGCCGCCTTCTGGTCACCGTGCTCACGGCTGTCTGGGGGCTGCGCCTGGCCTGGCACATCGCCCTGCGGGGCCGGGGTCACGGCGAGGATCCGCGCTACGGGGCGATGCTCGCCAAGGCGCCGGGCAACCCGGACCTGTACGCCCTGCGCAAGGTGTACCTCCTCCAAGGCGCCCTGGTCTGGCTGATCTCGCTGCCGGTGCAGGCGGCCGGGTATCTCACCGGGCCGGTGGGCGGCTGGACCTGGGCCGGTACGGGGGTGTGGGCGGTGGGGCTGGCCCTGGAGGCGGTGGGAGACCGTCAGCTGGCCCGGTTCCGGGCCGATCCGGCCAACCGCGGGAAGATCATGGACCGCGGACTCTGGGCCTGGACCCGGCATCCGAACTACTTCGGTGACTTCTGCGTGTGGTGGGGCCTGTTCCTGATCGTCTGCCAGGCACCCGGGGCGGCCGTCGCCACGCTGGTGGCACCCCTCCTGATGAGCTTTCTGCTCATCGGCGGCAGTGGGAAAGCGCTCCTGGAACGGCATATGGCCCAGCGCCCCGGCTTCGCCGCGTACACGGCGCGGACCAGCGGATTCTTCCCGCGCCCGCCGCGCCGCGGCTGAGCCGACGACACCTGCGCCGCGGCTGAGCCGCCCAGTCCGACGCCGGTGCTGAACCGCCCACCTGCGCCTCGGCCGGGCCGCCCACGACAGCGCGGCCGGGCCGCCGTCCCGCCGGGCCAGTGTGCCCCGTGCTCCGCCGCCTCCCAACGGCGGAAGCACGGGGTGGACACCGCGAAACGGTCACGGCCCGCCGGGACGACCCGACCCGGGGCGAGCGCCGTGACCACTGCGTCATGGGGCCGGACGAGCGGCCGTGCGGGTCACCTGCGACGGGTGCCCGTCCGGGCGGCGTTCATGCGGCCGGTCGCCCGCTCACGCCGAGGGCAGGTTCATCAGAGCCACCGGAGTCGACGTCGGCTGCTCGGATCCGCCCGCAGGCTCGACGGTGACGCCCATGCCCGTGGCGCCGTCCACCGGTCCGTCGAGAAGCGCCGCGTACGTCGTCGAGCCGTCCGCCGCCTCCATCAGGCCCGCCGAGCGCATCGCGCCGTCGTCGTCGAACCACAGCTGGTAGACCTTGCCGGGGGACGCCTCGGGGAGTCCGGACGCGAGGAACACCGCGCGATTCTGGCTCCTGGCCACCACGACCGTGCCCTGCGCGCCGTCCTCCAGGGCCCCGGACCGCGACCGCGCGTCGGGCGCCGCGAGGACCTGGGCCAGCTCTTCGCTCTCCCGCTGCGTGGCGTCGGCGTCCTGCCGGGCGTCCTGTGCCTCCTGGTTCTGCCACACCGCTATGCCGCCGAAGCCCGCCGCCGCGGCCAGGCTCGCGGCGAGTGCGAACCTCGGCCACCGGGCGGCCCGGCCCGCAGCGCCGCGGCCGGTGCCACCGGTGTGTGCGCGGCGTCCGCCGGCCGGCGGCTCCTGACGTACCGTCGCGACCTCCCGCAGCACCCGCTCGCGCAGCTCACGCGGGGGTGCGGCGGAGACCGCGAGCCCGAGCCGGGTCGCGGTCTCCGAGAACTCGCGTACCTCGACGGCACAGGCCTCGCAGTCGCCCAGGTGCCGTTCGAACTCCCGGCGTTCGGGATCCGGCAGGGCGTGCAGGGCGTAGGCCCCGGTCAGTGTGTGCAGTCCGGCGTCACTCATGCGCTCACCCCGAGGCAGTCGCGCAGCCGGATCAGTCCGTCGCGCAGTCGAGTCTTGATCGTTCCGAGTGGCACCGTGAGCAGCTCCGCCACCTCGCGATAGGTCAGTCCGCGGTAGTACGCCAGGGTGACGGACTCCCGTTGCAGCTCGGACAGGGTCCGCATGCAGCGGCGTACCTGTTCGCGCTCCAGCCGGCTCTCGACCTGTTCGGTGACGTCGTCGAAGGCGGGGGTGCGGTCGAGCAGCGCGGCCTTGTGCTCCCTGGCCGTCGCCGCCTCCACCGAACGCACCCGGTCCACGGCCCGGTGATGAGCCAGCGTCAGCACCCAGTTCATGGCGCTCCCGCGGGAGGCCTGGAAGCGCGGCGCCGTGCGCCACACCTCGACCAGCACCTCCTGGGCGACCTCCTCCGACTGGGCCGGATCGCGCAGCACGCTGCGCACGAGACCGAGCACCGGACCGCAGACCGCCTCGTACACCTGGGAGAAGGCGTCCTGATCTCCCCGGGCGACCATCCCCAGGAGTTCCTGGAGATCGGGCCCGGGAGAGGCCAGTTCGCTGATGTGCACGGCTTCTTTCACGCGGGCTTCCTCCCAGGGTGCTCATCGGTCTCCACGGGTGATTCGGAGCCGGTGGCAGCGCGGATTGGTCAGGGGACGAAATCCTTCCACGTTCACCGGAATTCGAGATACATCGTGGTTGACGTGTCGCGCGGACTCGCGATATGTTCGGCTACGAGTATTCGGTGACGAGGTGACGAAGCGAAGGGGGTCGGGGCGGTGGCCAAACGGCGCAAGCTCAGCAACCCGCTGGCGCTCACGGTGATGGTGCTCCTCGCGGAGCGGTCCATGCATCCGTACGAGATCGCCCAGACTCTCCGCCGAAGGGGCAAGCAGTACAGCGTCAAGATCAACTTCGGCTCGCTGTACACCGTGGTCCAGAACCTGGAGAAGCACGGGTACGTCGAGGTCGCGGGCGTGCAGCGCCAGGGCAACCGTCCGGAACGCACGCTGTACGGCATCACCGAGGCCGGTCGCGCCGAGATGCTGGACTGGCTGTCCGACCTGATCGCCGTGCCGGCGGACGAGTACCCCTCGTTCGACACCGCCCTGTCGCTGCTTCCGGTGCTGCCGCCGGACGAGGTGGCGGAGCTCCTGCTGGACCGGGAGCAGGCGCAGACCGTGCACGCCGCGGCGCTCCGTGGAGTGCTCACCCAGCTGGGTGGCACGCTGCCCCGGGTCTTCGTCATCGAGACCGAGTACCAGCTCCACATGGTGGAGGCGCAGCTGGAGTGGATCAGGAGTCTGCGCAAGGAGCTCACCGACTCCACCATCAGCGGCATCGAGGAATGGAAGTCGTTCCACGAGACCGGTGAGGTGCCCCAGGAATGGCAGGACCTGGACGAGCAGGACATCGTCCTCGACCCCGAACGCAAGGCGTGAGGGAAGGACGGACAAGAAGAAGAGAAGACCCCGGCAGGAGCTGTTGGAGCAGCGCCCGCCGGGGTCTCGAACCCCGGACCGGACAAGCCGTGAAGGCGCGCCAGGCGATCGAGGTGCGGCACACCCAGGATAGCCCGGCTCTTCACGCGCGGACCGGCTCGGCCCACCGGGGGCGCCTTGCCGGACAGGACCCGTTCCTGGCCGGCGGGGCACTCCCGCGGGCACTCGGGGACCCGAGTGCCCCGCCGACCACAGGAGAGCTCCCTCATGAGCACCCGTGCGCCCGCCGTCGAGGCGAGGCAGCTGATCAAGACCTATCCAGGTGATGTCACCGCGCTCAGCGGAATGAACCTCACCGTCGCACCCGGCACCGTCTTCGGGCTCCTCGGGCCCAACGGAGCCGGGAAATCCACCACCGTCAAGATCCTCACCACCCTCGCCCGCCCCGACTCGGGCACCGCCGCCGTCGCCGGGCACGACGTCCTGCGCCACCCCGACCGGGTCCGCCGGGCCATCGGCGTGGTCGCCCAGAAGTCCGGCGCGGACCCCGTCGCCACCGGCCGCGAGAACCTGCTGCTTCAGGGCCGGCTGTACGGGATGCGCGGCGCCGCCGTCCAGCACCGCGCCGATGAGCTGCTGGACCGCTTCGATCTCGCGGACGCCGGGAAACGCCAGGTCAAGGGGTACTCCGGCGGGATGCAGCGCCGTCTCGACGTGGCGCTCGGCCTGGTCCACCGTCCCGAGGTGCTGTTCCTCGACGAGCCGACGACCGGCCTCGATCCGGAGGCCCGTACGGCGATGTGGGAGGAGATCTCCCGGCTGGCCGGTGAGGAGGGCCTGACCATCGTGCTCACCACGCACTACCTGGAGGAGGCCGACCGGCTCGCCGATCGCATCGCGATCGTCGACCGCGGCCGCGTCGTCGTCGAAGGCACCCCCGACGAGCTCAAAGGTGAACTGAGGGGCGACGCCGTCCACATGGAACTGCGCGCCGACGGCGACCGCGAGGCCGTCACCGCCGCGTTCGCCCCCCTGCCCGGGGTGCACGAGGTCCTGGTGGAGGGCCGAAGGGTCAGCGTCCGCGCCGAGGACGGCGCAGCCGCCGTCCCGGTCCTGCTCGCCGCGCTGGAACGGGCCGGTGCGGCGGTGGCCGCCGCCACCGTCGCCCGCCCCTCCCTCGACGACGTCTATCTGCGCTACGCCGGCCGGCGCTTCTCCGAGGCGGAGGCCGCAGGTCCGCTCAGCGCTCCCGCACCGGCCGCCGCAGGAGGCACCCGATGAGCAGTCAGGCACTCGCCCAGACCTGGTACATGACCCAGCGCCAGCTGATGGCGATCCTCCGGCAGCCGGTCTTCCTGGTGATCTCGCTGATCCAGCCGGTGATCTGGCTGTTCCTGTTCGGCAACCTCTTCAGGAAGGTCGTCGAGCTGGGCGGCTTCGGCACCACGTCCTATCTGGACTACCTGATCCCCGGCATCGTCGTGATGAGCGCGCTGGGGTCGAGCATGTGGGCCGGGATGGGCACCCTGGAGGAGATCGAGCGCGGCACGCTCAACCGCTTCCTGACGACGCCCGTCAGCCGCAACGCGCTGATGAACGCCAACGTGGTGCAGAACGGCATCAGTACGGCCGTGCAGTCCGTGATCATCGTCCTGCTCGGCCGGGCCGCGGGCGCCACCTACCCCGGCGGGGCGGGCGGACTGCTGATCCTGGTCGTCGCTTCCATCCTGCTCGGTACGGTCTTCGGCGCGCTCTCCAACGCCCTGGGGATGCTGGTCCGCCGGCGGGAGTCGATCATCGGCATCAACACCTTCCTGCTGCTCCCGCTGACGTTCCTGTCCTCCTCCTTCATGGCCCCCAGTCAGATGCCTTCGTGGATGCGCCACACAGCCGACTTCAACCCGGTCAACTGGGCGATGGTGGCTGGGCGTTCGGCGCTGACCTCGGACCCCGACACGGGGCTCGTGCTCAGCCGCGGGGGAGCGCTGCTGGCGCTCGCCGTGGCCGCGGTCTGGCTGTCGACCCGTACCTTCCGCTCGTATCAGAAGTCCGTCTGACGGCAGGTCCGGCGGACCTGCCGCCGGCCGGTGCCTCACCGGCCGTACGCCGCTGTGTCACCGGCCCGGTCCGGGAGTCCGCTCCCGGACCGGGTTCGGCGTTCCCGGACCGCGCGCAGCGCGAGGAAGACCAGCAGCCCGAACGGCGAGAGCAGAATCGTCAGCACCAGCAGCGGGCCCATCAGATACGGCGGAAGCCGCAGCCGCCGGCCCTCCAGGAACATCCACTGCCCCAGCAGCAGATCCCAGGCGATGACCTGGGCCCACACGGCCCCCGCCCCGTTCGACAGTGCGGTCAGATCGCGGAAGGTGTCGATGTCCGGGCTGCTCACCGCGGTCCAGAGCTCGGGGAGGACCGGCAGGGCCATCGCCAGGTAGACGGCCAGGACCGGCAGGACGGTCAGGGGCGAGGCGGCGACCCGGGCGGTGACCGCCCGGCCCGGCGCGAAGATCATCAGGAGCCAGAACGGCGCCGCCAGCAGGAACGAGATCTCGAAGAGTGCGCCGGTCATGACACGAGCTCCTTCTCGGCGGCCTGCGGGGGCGGTTGCGGTGCGCCGGCCGGGCGCAGCGCCGCACGGGTGCCGGCGGCGGTGACGGCCAGGATCAGGGCGGCGGCGCCGAGCGTCGCGCCGTCCGGATGGATCAGCGGCTGACCGCGCAGCGCCTGCCAGGTGAGCAGGGCGACGACCGCGGCGTAGGCGCCCGAAGCGACCAGGACCAGCCGCAGTCGCACCCGGGGACTGCGCAGCCGGGGAACACGCGGTGCCAGCGTGACGAGGGCGAGCAGGAGGAGCGGCAGCAGCTGGAGTGCGTGCATGCCCACGAAGTGCGGGATGCGCAGATCGCCGCCGGTCGTCGACCAGCCGGTCAGCGGCATCGAGGGTCCGCCGTCCGGTACGCCGACGGAATGGGCCCCGATCACATCGGCCGTGCCGAGGTTTCCCGCCGCCCGCTGCTGGGGGGTGGGCTGTGCCCGCGAGGACGTACAGGAACTGCTGAAGCGGCGGGGCTGGGTGTCCGAGGCGCACAGTCCGGGCGGGGAGTCGCTGGCCGAGGTGCTGGTGGCGCTGCGCCGGGCGGGGCACGGCGGCTTCGTCGAACTGCTCGACGACTACGCTGACGCCGCCGAGCGGATCGCCCGGGCCGATCTCGACTACGTCGGCCGGCGGGTGGCGCGGGAGGACCTGGTGGAGAGCGTGGTCGTCGGCACGGTGCTGGGTGAGGCGATGTTCGCCGCGCTGCGGCGGCTCGCCCATGTCGACGTGTCTGCGCGGGCGTACGGCGAGGCCCCGGCGGGGGAGGGGCCCGGCGGAGCCACGGAGGAGGCGGGGGCCTGAGGGCACATGACTGTGCCCCGGTCCGCGGACCGGGGCACAGTGGACAGCCGGCTACGCGGCGGTCTCCTGCTCGCGCTCCACCTGCTCGTTCCACTCGCGCTTGACGGAGCGCCAGGCGTCGTCGTTCTGGCCGAGCCGCCAGTAGCCGGAGATCGACAGCTGGGCCGGCGGGATCGCACGGTCCAGTCGCAGGTGGCGGCGGATCTCCTTGACGAAGCCCGCCTCGCCGTGGACGAACGCCTGGACGTCGCCCGGGGGGAACTCCAGCGCCTTCACCGCCTCCGTGAGCGCGTCGCCGACGGGGCGCTCACCGCGGTGCAGCCAGGTGACCCGGACGCCGTCGGGCGTCGCGATCTTCTGCTCCTCCGAGGCGTCCGCGACCTCGATGAACGCGTGCACCACCGCATCCGCGGGCATCTGCTCCAGCGCCGCGGCGACGGCCGGCAGCGCACTCTCGTCGCCCACCAGCAGGTGCCAGCCGGCCGAGGCGTCCGGGCCGTAGCCGCCGCCCGGGCCCAGGAAGGTCACCTGGTCACCCGCCGCCGCGCGGGCCGCCCACGGACCGGCGAGGCCCTCGTCGCCGTGCACCACGAAGTCGATGGCCAGTTCCCGGGCCGCGGGGTCCCACGAACGCACCGTGTACGTACGGGTGGTGGGCCACAGCTCGCGCGGGTACTCCGCGCGGATGCGGTCCATGTCGAAGGGGTGCGCGTAGTCGGCCCCCTCGGGGGCGAAGCACAGCTTGACGTAGTGATCGGTGAAACCCGAGAGCGTGAAGCCGGCGAGACCGTCGCCGCCGAGCACCACCCGGACCATGTGCGGGGTGATCTGCTCGGTGCGCAGAACCTGCGCCCCCTGAGCCTTGGGTGCCCGCCGCGCCGGTCGTTCAGCCACGTGGTTGTCTCCCTGTTCCAGAATTTCGGAGCTTTGATCTTAGGGTTACCTAAGCTAGCACCTCAGGTGTGCAGTGTGGAGAGCAGCCGTTGCAGGGCTCCACCCAGTCCCCAGGTGTCCGCGAGCGCTTCGAGAGCCGCCGGGTCGCGCGGCTCGGCGGGCAGCGCGGGGTCGAACTCCGGCAGCGGTACGTCCCCGGCGACGCGGACCACCGTCGGTGCGACGGCCACGTAGGCGCGGGCCTCGTCGAGCCGCTTGCGCTGCGAGGGGGTCAGCCTGGCTGCCGGATCATCGACCGCGGCCATGATCCCGGCCAGATCACCGAACGCGTCCAGCAGCTTCGCCGCCGTCTTCTCGCCGATGCCGGGGACACCGGGCAGTCCGTCGCTCGGGTCGCCGCGCAGCAGCGCCAGGTCGACATAGCCGGAGCCGTCCACCCCGTACTTCTCACGCAGCCAGGCCTCGTCCGTCACCTGAAGGGTGCCGACACCCTTCAGCGGGTACAGCACCCGCACCCCGCGGGCGTCGTCCACCAGCTGGTAGAGGTCCCGGTCGCCGGTGACGATGTCGACCGGGCCGGTCGCCAGGCCGGTCAGCGTGCCGATCACGTCGTCGGCCTCGTAACCTTCGGCACCGACCCGGGCGATGCCGAGGGCATCGAGCACATCCGCGATGACCGGCACCTGCGGGGCCAGCGTGTCGGGCGTCTCCTCCTCGTCCGGCAGCCCCTCGCCGGTCTCCACCGCGACGCGGTGCGCCTTGTACGAGGGGATCAGGTCGACCCGCCACTGCGGCCGCCAGTCGTTGTCCCAGCAGGCGACCAGATCGTCGGGCCGGTGGTCCTGCACGAGCCGGCCGATGAAGTCCAGCAGCCCGCGCACGGCGTTGACCGGCGTGCCGTCCGGCGCGCGCACCGAGTCGGGGACCCCGAAGTAGGCGCGGTAGTAGAGGGAGGCGGTATCGAGGAGCATCAGGCGTCGCGTCACAACCCCGATGATGCCGCACCCCTGTGACAGGGGCCGCCGGGGACGCGGTTCCCGATCGCGGGCCGCTCTTTTGTGTCCTGAGTCACTCTCATGTTTGCCACGTGTAAGCGGGGGCAGGCGCGGCATCGGAGCGGACCACGTTGCAATTTCAACTGGTGCACGTGCCATGCGGACCGAATCCGCACCGCTCCACGGTCTGCCGGAGGGGGTGGCAGACCGTTTTCGGTTCAACGCGTGAGGTGTATGTGTCAAGGCTGCAAGCCGAGAACCTGTACAAGGTGTTCGGCAGACGACCCGATCAAGCCGTGCGGAAACTCGAGAGCGGCACCGACCGCGACGAGCTGCGCGCCGACGGAACGACCGCAGCGGTGATCGACGCATCGTTCACTGTGGAACCGGGCCAGATCTTCGTCGTGATGGGTCTGTCCGGGTCCGGCAAGTCCACGTTGCTGCGCATGCTCAACGGACTGCTGGAGCCCACCGCCGGCAAGGTGCTCTTCGACGGACAGGACCTGACCGCCCTGAGCCCCGCCGAACTCCGCCACGTCCGCTCCACCAGGATCAGCATGGTGTTCCAGCACTTCGCGCTGTTCCCCCACCGCAGCGTCCTGGAGAACGCCGGTTACGGCCTGGAGGTGCAGGGCGTGCCGCGCGCCGAGCGCAACCGCCGCGCCGCCGAGGCACTGGAGATGACCGGTCTCGCCGGCTGGGAGAAGTCCTGGCCGGACGAGCTCTCCGGCGGCATGCAGCAGCGCGTCGGCCTGGCCCGCGCGCTCGCCACCGACGCCGACCTGCTCCTGATGGACGAGTCCTTCAGCGCGCTCGACCCGCTGATCCGCCGCGACATGCAGGACCAGCTCCTGGAGCTGCAGAAGCGGCTGAAGAAGACCATCGTCTTCATCACCCACGACCTCAACGAGGCCATGCGCCTGGGCGACCGCATCGCCGTGATGCGCGACGGCGAGATAGTCCAGCTCGGCACCGCCGAGGACATCCTCGTCACCCCGGCCAACGACTACGTCGCCTCCTTCACCCAGGACGTGGACCGCTCCCGGGTGCTGACCGCGGGCGCCATCATGGCCGAACCGCACACCGTCATGGGCACCATGACCGACGACGGCAAGGAACTGCGTACCCCCGCCGACGTCCTGCGCGAGGCCCCGGCCACCGTCACCGGGTCCACCCCGATCATCGAGCTGTTCACGCCCTGCTCGCAGAGCGGGGTCGCGGTCGCCGTGACCGACGACAAGGGCAAGCTCGTCGGCGTCGTGCCGCGGGCCCGGCTGCTCGCCGTGCTCGGTGAGCCGATGACTCCCGCCGAGGCTCCCCAGGACGCCAAGGCCTCGCTGAAGAAGGTGGCCAGTGTTTAGGCTCCACCTCGGCGACTGGGTCGACTCCGCCGTCGACTGGCTCCAGACCCACCTCGCCTGGCTCTTCGACGCCATCAGCTCCGTCGTGAGCGGCATGTTCGACGGCATCGCCGCCGTGCTGTCCGCCCCCGCCCCCCTGCTCTTCGCGGGCATCGTCGCCGTCATCGCCTGGTGGCTGCGCGGACTGCTCGCCGGTGTCCTCGCGTTCGCCGGCTTCGCCCTCATCGACTCCGTCGAGCTGTGGGACGAGGCGATGGACACCCTCACCCTGGTGCTCGTCGCGACCATCGTGACGCTGGTCCTGGCCGTGCCGCTCGGTATCTGGGCGTCCCGCTCCAAGACCGTCAGCGCGGTGACCCGGCCGGTCCTGGACTTCATGCAGACCATGCCCGCCATGGTCTATCTGATCCCCGGCGTCATCTTCTTCGGCGTCGGCGTCGTCCCCGGGATCATCGCCACCATCATCTTCGCGCTGCCCCCGGGCGTCCGGATGACCGAGCTCGGCATCCGCCAGGTCGACGGCGAACTCGTCGAGGCGGCCGAGGCCTTCGGCACCACCTCGCGCAACACCCTGCTGCGGGTGCAGCTGCCGCTCGCGCTGCCCACGATCATGGCGGGAATCAACCAGGTCATCATGCTGGGCCTGTCCATGGTGGTCATCGCCGGCATGGTCGGCGGCGGCGGCCTCGGCGGTTCCGTCTACCGCGCCATCGGCAACGTCGACGTCGGGCTCGGCTTCGAGGCGGGCGTCTCCATCGTCATCCTGGCGATGTACCTGGACCGGATGACCGGCGCCCTGGGCCGCGAGGTCTCCCCGCTGGCCCGCCGCGCGCTCGCCAGGGCGCAGTCGGTGGCCGGCGGACTCAAGGTGTGGAACCACCGCCCGCAGCCCGTCGTCGCCGTGGCCGGCATCGTCGTCCTCGCCCTGGTGGCCGGCAGCATGAGCCTGTTCGGTTCCTCGGACACCGACGACACCGCGAGCTCCGACCCGAAGAACATCGGAGCCGGCAAGAAGATCAGCATGGGCTACATCCCGTGGGACGAGGGCATCGCCTCCACCTTCCTGTGGAAGGAGATGCTGGAGCGGCGCGGCTTCGAGGTCGACGTCAAGCAGTACGAGGCCGGCGCGCTCTACACCGGTATGGCGGGCGGTCAGATCGACTTCGAGACCGACTCCTGGCTGCCGGTCACCCATGCCGCGTACTGGAAGAAGTACAAGGACCGCCTCGAGGACATGGGCTCCTGGTACGGCCCCACCTCGCTGGAGCTCGCCGTCCCCTCCTACGTCAAGGGCGTCGACTCGCTCGACGACCTCAAGGGCAAGGCGTCCGACTTCAAGGGCCGCATCGTCGGCATCGAGCCGAGCGCCGGTGAGACGGGCCTGCTCAAGGACAAGATCCTGCCGGGCTACGGCCTGGACAAGGAGTACAAGGTCGTCGACGGCTCCACGCCGTCCATGCTGGCCGAGCTGAAGCGCGCGTACGCCAAGAAGGAACCGATCGTCGTTCCGCTCTGGTCGCCGCACTGGGCGTACAACCAGTACGACCTCACCAAGCTCAAGGACCCCAAGAACCTCTGGGGCAAGGGCGACGGAATCCACACCCTGACCCGCAAGGGTTTCGCGGCCGACAACCCCGAGGTCGGCAGCTGGCTCAAGAACTTCAAGATGACCGAGGACCAGCTCACCGGTCTTGAGGCGCAGATCCAGAAGAGCGGCTCCGGCAAGGAGCAGGAGGCCGTCCGCACCTGGCTGAAGGCCAACCCGGGCGTCGCCGACACGTGGACCCCGGTCAAGAAGGCCGCCGCCTCCAAGGGTGCGAACGGCAAGGACGAGCGCGACCGCGCCGTCGAGATGGCCTGGTTCCCCTGGGAGGAGGACATCGCCGCCACGTACCTGTGGAAGGCCGTCCTGGAGGACCGCGGCTACCGGATCAACCTCAAGCAGTTCGAGGTCGGCCCGATGTACGCCGCGATGTCCCGCGGCCAGATCGACGTGCAGTTCGACGGCTGGCTGCCGTACACCCAGAAGAACTACTGGGACAAGTACGGCTCCAAGCTGACCGACATCGGCTCGTGGTACGGCCCGACCTCCATCGAGATCGCGGTGCCGGACTACGTCAAGGACGTGAAGACCCTGGCCGATCTGAAGGGCAAGGGCTCGCAGTTCAAGAACCGGATCGTCGGCATCGAACCGGGCACCGCCACGATGGAGAACCTCAAGAAGAACGTGCTGCCGGGCTACGGGCTCGACAAGGAGTACAAGGTCCTCGACTCCTCGACGCCCGGAATGCTCGCCGAGCTGAAGCGCGCGTACGCCAAGAAGGAGCCCATCGCCGTACTGCTGTGGACCCCGCACTGGGCGTACAGCGAGTACGGGATGACCAAGCTCCAGGACCCGGAGAAGGCCTTCGGTGACGGCGACCGGCTGCACACCATCGCCTCCAAGGAGTTCCCGCGGAACTACCCGCAGCTGACCAAGTGGTTCAAGGACTTCAAGCTCAGCGAGGAACAGCTCGCAGGCCTGGAGAACCAGATCCAGAAGCTCGGCGCGGGGCACGAGGAGGAAGCCGTGAAGGCCTGGATGGACAAGAATCCGGGCATCGCGGACAGGATGGCGCCTCAGCAGTAACACCGGCAGCGGTCCCACCAGGGGCAGCGGCACGCAAAGGGGTGGGCACCGCCGGCGGCGGTGCCCACCCCTTTCGGGCTGTCCGGACATCTCATACCGGCCGACCTGGCGTATCGGTGTGCGTAAGGTGCTGGCAGCCGGAAGGATGGCGAGTCGGGAGGGAGCCGGACAATGGACGACAAGGAAACACTTCGGGTGGGCGCCGCGGTCCGCCGACAGCGCAGATCCCTGGGACTCACCCTGGCCGCGGTCGCCGGGCGCAGTGGTCTGTCCGTACCGTTCCTCAGCCAGATCGAGAACGAACGGGCCAGGCCCAGCGCCCGCTCCCTGGACCGGGTCGCCGAGGCGCTGGAGACCACCACCGCACGCCTGCGCGCCGCCGCGGACTCGGCACGCGCGGTCGATGTCGTGCGCGGCGGCCAGGAGGACGGCGTACGCAGGGTGGTGCGCGGCCGTCATCAGCTCAGCGCACTCGAATTCACCGGGGAACTCGATCTCGGGCGCGAGTTCCAGCACCGCAACGACGAGGTGATGTACGTCGCGGAGGGCGCCGCCGAGGTGGAGGCGGAGGGACAGGCCTACCGGCTGGAGCGCGGTGACACGCTGTTCCTGTCCGGCGGGGTGCGCCACCGCTGGCGGGCCACGGTCCCCGGCACCCGGCTGCTGTTCGTCGCGGTCGCCGAGCACATCGACGCCACCTTCGACCCGCGCCGCTGAGGTCCTCGGCGGGGCGGCGCTCAGGCGGCGGGGGCCGCCACCGGCGCCGGCTTCTGCGGCGCCGCGAGCAGCGCCCCGCTCAGCAGCCCGCGCACCGTGCGGACCCCGGTCACCGCCCAGGCCGTCACCAGCAGTACGTACAGGGCGACGGCCAGCCAGGTGAACGCCGTCAGACCGGTGTGCCGGGCCAGACCGGCGGCGCCCGTCACACACGTCCCCACGGGGAAGGTGAAGCCCCACCACGTCATGGCGAACGGCATCCCGCCCCGCAGCGCCCGCACCACCAGGGCGGCGGACAGGGCCAGCCACAGCAGCGCGAACCCCATCACCGGCACCCCGTACAGCACGGCGAAGGCACTGAAGGCGGAGGCGTACGGCGCCCCGATAGCACCCGGCGCCAAATCGGCCAGCGCGTTGACCGCGGTCGTCGACTGGCCCAGCGGGCCGAGCACCAGGAACAGGGTGGGCGTCAGCACGAGCGGCAGCGGGCCCCGGTGGACCAGCCGGGCGAAGACCAGCGGCAGCATCACCAGCGTCGCCAGCAGGCTCAGCCCGAACATCGCGTAGCAGGCGAGCAGCATCGCCTCCCGCCACTGTCCCTCAGGCAGCTCCGCCACCAGCAGCGGGCCGAGCGCCGCGGACACCATGGGCGCCACCACCGGCAGCAGCCACACCGGGGACGCGGTGCCGGGCTCCGGCCGGTGGCGCACGATCATCAGATACGGAATCGCCACGGCGGCCGCCAGTCCGGTCAGCGTGCCCGCGGTGTACAGCAGCACATCCAGCACCAGGGCCGCCTGGTGCCCGATCACATCCTTGCCGACCACCATCCCGGACCCGCCGACGGCCAGCAGCGCCATCGCCAGACAGCCGTAGAACGGGGCGACGGCCGGGTCCAGGAGATGCGCGCGGGCCTGGTCGCGGTGTGCGGCCCAGTGCCCGGCGCGGGCCGTGAGCACGGCGGCGAGCAGCACCGCGGAGAGCACCCACACCAGCGCACAGGCCGCCCGCAGCCCGGGGATGTGCACCGGCAGGGCGGCACCCGCACTCGCCACGATCGCGGTGCCCATGACGGTCGCGTACCAGTTGGGGCCGAAATGCCGCAGGGCCGGGCGCCGGACGGCGGTGGAGTACGGGAGGGCGGTGCGGGTCTGCGGAAAGATGGCCATGCCACGATTTTCGGCGCCGGGATCGTCCCCCACCAGGGAGTCCCGCCCTATGAGGTCATAAGGTGGACTTATGTCCAGCGATTCACCTGCACTTCTGTCCCACCGGGTACCCGATCTCGGCGCGCTGGAGCTGCTCCTCGCCGTCGCCCGGCACGGCAGCCTCGGACGGGCCGCCCGGGACGTCGGCATCACCCAGCCCGCCGCCAGCAGCCGCATCCGCTCGATGGAACGCCAGCTCGGCCTCGCCCTCCTCGACCGGTCGCCGCGCGGCTCCCGGCTCACCGACGCGGGCGCCCTCGTCACCGACTGGGCACGCCGGGTCGTCGAGGCCGCCGAGGCCTTCGACGCGGGCGCCCAGGCGCTGCGGGACCGCCGCGACTCCCGGCTGCGGGTCGCCGCCTCCATGACCATCGCCGAGTACCTCCTCCCGGGCTGGCTGATCGCCCTGCGCGGCGAACGGCCGGACACCGCCGTGTCCCTGCTCGCCGGTAATTCCGCCGCGGTCGCCCAGCGGCTGCTGGCCGGTGAGGCGGACCTGGGCTTCGTCGAGGGACTGTCCGTCCCCGAAGGGCTCGACGCAACGGTCATCGCCCACGACCGCCTGGTCGTGGTGGTCGCCCCGTCCCACGCCTGGGCCCGCCGCCGGACCCCGCTGACCCCGCAGGAGCTGGCCGCGACCCCGCTGATCCTGCGCGAGTACGGCTCGGGCACCCGTCAGGTCCTGGACGCCGCCCTCGCCGTCCACGGCGGACTGGCCCAGCCGCTGCTGGAGCTCTCCTCGACCACCGCGGTGAAGGGGGCGGCGGAGAGCGGCGCGGGCCCCTGCGTCCTGAGCGAACTGGCCCTCGGCGAGGAGCTGTCGGCCCGGCGCCTGGTCAAGGTGCCGATCGCCGGCGTCCGCCTGCGCCGTCAGCTCCGCGCGGTCTGGCCCGCGGGCCACCGCCCCACGGGGCCGGCCCGCGATCTGCTCTCTCTGACCCGGACGGACCCGTCCGGCGGCTGAGGGCGGCGCGCGGACAAATACGGTGGCCGCCCGCCTGCCGGGCGGAAAGGATGGGCGGATGACCGTGACCGCCCCACCCGCCGCCGGAGTCCGCCACCACTGGGCCGGACTGCCCGCCACCGTACGGACCGCCGTCCAGGACATCCTCGGCGCACCCGTCGTCGAGGCCCGGAGCCAGAGCGGCGGGTTCTCGCCCGGTGTCGCCGCCCGGGTCCGGCTCGCGAACGGCCGGCGCGCCTTCGTCAAGGCCGTGAGCGCCGAGACCAACCCCGGCAGCCCGGACCTGCACCGCGCCGAGGCCCGCAACACCGCGGCGCTCCCCGCGCACGCCCCCGTACCGCGACTGCTCGGCTCGTACGACGACGGCACCTGCGTCGCGCTCGTGCTGGAGGACATCGACGGCCACCAGCCCCGCGTACCGTGGGACCCGGCCGAACTCGACCGCGTCCTGGCAGCCGTCGGCGAACTCACCCGGCTCCTGACCCCCGCCCCGATCGAGGCGCCCCCCGTCGCCAAGCGCGAGGCCTCGATGTTCACCGGCTGGCGGACCCTGCACGCGGCGGGGGACACCGGCCGCCTCGACCCCTGGGCGGCACGTCACCTCGGCGCACTCGCGGAACTGGAGTCCGGCTGGGTGGAACCCGCCACCGGCGACAGCCTCGTCCACGGCGACCTGCGCGCGGACAACATCCTGCTGACCGAGGACCGGGTCGTCTTCGTCGACTGGCCCCACGCGATGCGTGCGGCCCCCTGGTTCGACCTGCTGGCGATGCTGCCGTGCGTGGCCGCTCAGGGCGGCCCCGATCCGGAGACCCTCTTCACCGCCCACCCGCCCGGCCGGGACGCCGACCCCGCCGGAGTCACCGCCGTGCTCGCCGCACTGGCCGGCTACTTCGTCGCGCACTCCCTGCGCCCCGCGCCGCCGGGCCTGCCGACCGTGCGGGCGTTCCAGGCGGCTCAGGGCGCGGCCGCCCTGGACTGGCTGCGGCGCCGGACCCGCCACGCGCTCGACGACGTCTTCTAGCGCCGCGCCACGTAATACACGTTCAGGATGTCGCCCTCGACCCGCTGGGTGTCGACGTGGCCGAATCCGGCCTCGGCGAGCATCCTGCGGGCGGTCTGCTCACCCCAGACGGTGCCCAGCCCCTCGCCGCCCTCTCCCAGCGAGACGCTCATGCAGTAGAACACCGAGAACGTGTACAGCGCCGGGCCCAGCGGGTGGTCGATGTTCTCCTCCAGCCGGCTGGACGCCGCGATGTCCCCCATCAGGAACACACCGTCGTCCGACAGGGCGGCGGCGACGGCGGCCAGCGCGCGGGCCGGCCGCGCCAGGTCGTGGATGACGTCGAACGCCGTGATCAGGGCGTAGGAGCCGGACAGTTCGGCGCAGTCGCCGATATCGAAGGCGGTGTTGGTCAGGCCCAGCGAGGCGGCCTCGGCGCGCGCGGCGGCGATGCCCTCCGCGGACATGTCGAGCCCCTGGAAGCGGCTCGCGGGAAAGGCCCCGGCCAGGACGTTGACCGCGTGGCCGTGACCGGTACCGATGTCCACCACGTCGATGCCCGCGCGCAGCCGCTCCGTGAGACCGGGCACCAGCGGCACGATCCCGTTCACCAGCGCCAGGTCGAAGACCTCACCGGACTCCTCCGCCTGAAGGGACTGGAACCGCGGATACGCCGAGTACGGCAGCCCGCCGCCGGTGCGGAACGCCTCCAGCACCTGCTGCTCGACCTCGCCCATCATGCCGAAGTCCTGTGCGATCCGGGCCAGGTTGTCCGGCCCGGCCGCCCGGGTCAGCGAGGCGGCGTGTTCCGGCGGCAGCACGTACGTGCCCTGCCCGGGTTCGTAGTCGACGATGCGCCCGACGACCATCGCGCCCAGCCACTCCCGGACGTAGCGCTCGTTCAGCCCGGCGGCGCGCGCGATCTCCTGACTCGTGGCGGGTGCCATGCCGGCCATGGTGTCGAACAGGCCGCTCTGGTGACCCAGGCCCGCCATCAGACCGAGGCAGGTGTCATTCACCACCTGAACCATGCGGCCCGCGAACGCCTCCTGCTTCACCGCGTCCGGTGTGATCACGGACATCGCTCCTCCTCTCGCCACCGGGCCACGAGGGGAAGCGGGCGGGCGGACGGCCGGCCGCGCTCACGGCGGGCGGCCCGACGGGACGGCGCCGGATTCTCTCCTGTCCGCCACGCTACGCCGCCGGGCCGCCGACGGCCGCCCGGGGCCGCGGCCGTTCCCGCGGGAGCACCGGACGCGGCACGCCCACACCGGTCCTCAGCCGGCCGGCGAGGCCGCCGCCACCAGCGCCCGCATCACCCGTACGTCGTCACCCATCTCCGGATGCCACTGCACCCCGAGCACCCAAGGCGTCCCGGGCCGCTCGACCGCCTCCACCGTGCCGTCCGCCGCGTGCGCCGAGGCCACCAGGCCCGTACCGAGGCGGTCCACGGCCTGGTGGTGGTAGGTGGGTACGTCACACGCCCCGGGTACCACGGAGGCGTACCGCGTCCCCGCGACCGCCGTCACCGTGTGCGTCCCGAACACCCCTGTCGTCCCGTCAGGACCCGTGTGACCGTCCAGATGCTGCGTCAGTGTGCCGCCCAGCGCCACGTTCAGCAGCTGCATCCCCCGGCAGATGCCGAGGAACGGGGTGCCGGACTCCAGAGCCGCCCCGATCAGCGCCGCCTCCCAGCCGTCGCGCTCCGGCGCGGGCGGCCCGCTCCGCGGATCGCGCCCGGCCCCGTACCGCGCCGGGTCCACATCCGGTCCTCCCGCCACGACCACCGCGTCGAGCCGGGCCACCACCGACGCCGCGAGCTCCGGGTCGTCCGGCGGCAGCAGCGCGGCCAGTCCGCCCGCCTCCCTGACCAGCCGGGCATAACCGGCGGGCAGCAGCGTCGCCGGCAGGTCCCAGACCCCCCAGCGTGCCGAGGGCACCAGATACGTACTTATCCCGATCAGCGGACGGTTCATCTGACCTCCTGGTCGCACGGCACGCGGAACGCACAGGCACCGTATCCAAATCCCTTGCACTGCCCATAGATTTGGATCATCTGTCGGCCCGCGAGGAGAGGATCCATCCGTGTCCGACCGAACAGCCCCGCTCGCCGTCGAGGAACTCCGCCTCCTCGTCGAGAGCGGTGAGATCGACACCGTGGTCCTGGCCTTCCCGGACATGCAGGGACGGCTCCAGGGCAAACGCTTCGCCGCCGCCTTCTTCCTCGACGAGGTCGTGGGGCACGGCACCGAGGGCTGCAACTACCTCCTCGCCGTCGACACCGACATGAACACCGTCGACGGATACGCCATGTCCTCCTGGGACCACGGCTACGGCGACTTCGCCATGCACCCCGACCTCACCACCCTGCGCCGGGTCCCCTGGAACGAGGCCACCGCGATGGTCACCGCCGACCTCGCCTGGGCCGACGGCTCACCCGTCACCGCCGCGCCCCGCCAGATCCTGCGCCACCAGCTCGAACGCCTCGCCGCACACGGCTACACCGCCCACGTCGGCACCGAGCTCGAGTTCATCGTCTTCAAGGACACCTACGAACAGGCCTGGGACCGCGGCTACCGCGACCTCACCCCGGTCAACCAGTACAACATCGACTACTCCGTCCTCGGCACCGGCCGCATCGAGCCCCTGCTGCGCCGCATCCGCAACGAGATGGCGGGCGCGGGCCTCACCGTCGAGTCCGCCAAGGGCGAGTGCAACCCCGGCCAGCACGAGATCGTGTTCCGCTACGACGAGGCCCTCGTCACCTGCGACCAGCATGCCGTCTACAAGACGGGCTCCAAGGAGATCGCCGCGCAGGAGGGCGTCGCGCTCACCTTCATGGCCAAGTTCAACGAGCGCGAGGGCAACTCCTGCCACATCCACCTCTCGCTCCGCTCCACCGGCACCCCCGGACGCAGCGTCATGGCGGACACCGACGGCACCATGTCCCCGGTGATGCGGCACTTCCTCGCCGGCCAGCTCGCCGCCCTGCGCGACTTCTCCCTCCTCTACGCGCCGAACATCAACTCCTACAAGCGGTTCCAGCCCGGCTCCTTCGCCCCGACCGCCGTCGCCTGGGGCCACGACAACCGCACCTGCGCACTCCGCGTCGTCGGCCACGGCCCGTCCCTGCGCTTCGAGAACCGCCTCCCCGGCGGTGACGTCAACCCGTATCTCGCCGTCGCCGCACTCGTCGCCGCCGGCCTGTACGGCATCGAGCACGCCCTCGAACTCCCCGAGCCGTGCGAGGGCAACGCCTACACGGCCCCGTACGACCACGTCCCCACCACCCTGCGCGAGGCCGCCGCGGCCTGGGAACACAGCGAGATCGCCCAAGAGGCCTTCGGGGACGAAGTCGTGGCGCACTACCGCAACATGGCACGCGTCGAGCTGGACGCCTTCGACGCAGCGGTGACCGACTGGGAGCTCCGCCGCTCCTTCGAACGCCTGTGAGGACCGCCTTGATCCGTGAGCACCGTGTACTGAACCCGGCGACGGAGGAAATCCTCGCCACCGTCCCCGCCACCACGGCCGCCGAGGTCGGCGCCGCCGTCACGCGCGCCGCCGCGGCCCAGCGGGTCTGGGCCGCGCTCGCCCCCGCCGACCGGGCCCGGCTGCTGCGCCGCTTCGCCGTCGCCGTGGACGGCCGTCTCGAGGAACTGGCCCGGCTGGAGGTGCGGGAGGCCGGTCACACGATCGGCAACGCGCGCTGGGAGGCGGGCAACGTCCGCGATCTGCTCGACTACGCCGCCGGGGGAGTGGAGCGCCTCACCGGCCGGCAGATCCCCGTGCCCGGGGGCATCGACATCACCCTGCTCGAACCCCTCGGCGTCATCGGGGTGATCGCACCGTGGAACTTCCCCATGCCGATCGCCGCCTGGGGGTTCGCCCCCGCCCTCGCGGCCGGCAACGCCGTGATCCTCAAACCGGCCGAGACCACCCCGCTGACCGCGCTGCGGCTCGCCGGAATCGCCCTGGAGGCAGGCCTTCCCGAGCACCTCCTCCAGGTGCTGCCCGGAGCGGGCGACGAAGCGGGCAACGCCCTGGTGGAACACCCGGGCGTCGCCAAGATCGTCTTCACCGGCTCCACCCGGGTCGGCAAGCAGATCATGGCCAAGTGCGCCGAGCGCGTGAAGCGGCTCACCCTCGAACTCGGCGGCAAGAGCCCCAACATCGTCTTCGCCGACGCCGACATCGAAGCCGCGGCGGCCGCCGCCCCGCTGTCCTTCCTGGACAACGCGGGCCAGGACTGCTGCGCCCGCACCCGCATCCTCGTCCAGCGCTCCGCGTACGACCGCTTCCTGGAACTCCTCGCCCCCGCCGTCGCCGCGGTCGTCGTCGGCGATCCGGGCGACGAGAAGACACAGATGGGCCCGCTCATCTCGCGTACGCAACTGGAGCGGGTGCGCGGATACGTCCCCGAGGGCGCGGCCGCGATCCGGGGCAGCGCCCCCGAGGGCCCCGGCTTCTGGTTCCCGCCGACCGTCCTCACCGACACCCGGCCGGACGCGCCCGTCGCCACCGAGGAGGTGTTCGGCCCGGTCGCCGTCGTACAGCCCTTCGAGGACGAGGCGGACGCCGTACGGCTCGCCAACGCCACCGAGTACGGCCTCGCCGGATCGCTCTGGACGCGTGACGTGGGGCGCGCGCTGCGCGTCTCGCAGGCCGTCCGGGTGGGCAACCTCTCCGTCAACTCCCATTCCGCGGTCCGCTACTGGACCCCGTTCGGCGGTTTCAAGCAGTCCGGCCTCGGCCGGGAACTGGGCCCCGACGCCCTCACCGCCTTCACCGAAACCAAGAACGTCTTCCTCAGTACGGAGGCCTGAACCGGTATGACCACGGACAACGAGAACATCTGCCGACGCCTCGTCGGCCGCACCGCCGTCATCACCGGCGCCGGCAGCGGCATCGGCCTGGCCACCGCCCACCGGCTCGCCTCCGAGGGGGCGCACGTGGTCTGCGGCGACATCGACGAGACCGCCGGCAAGGCGGCCGCCGAAGCGGTCGGCGGCATCTTCGTACGCGTCGACGTGACCGATCCCGAACAGGTCGAGGCGCTGTTCAAGGCCGCGTACGACACCTACGGATCCGTCGACATCGCCTTCAACAACGCCGGCATCTCGCCGCCCGACGACGACTCCATCCTCACCACGGGACTGGAGGCGTGGAAGCGCGTCCAGGACGTCAACCTCACCTCCGTCTACCTGTGCTGCAAGGCGGCCCTGCCCTACATGCGGCGCCAGGGGCGGGGATCGATCATCAACACCGCCTCGTTCGTGGCCAGGATGGGAGCGGCGACCTCCCAGATCTCGTACACCGCGTCCAAGGGCGGGGTCCTGGCGATGTCACGCGAACTGGGCATCCAGTTCGCCCGCGAGGGGATCCGGGTCAACGCCCTGTGCCCCGGACCGGTCAACACCCCGCTCCTCCAGGAACTGTTCGCCAAGGACCCGGAACGCGCGGCCCGCCGGCTCGTCCACATTCCGCTCGGCCGGTTCGCCGAGGCCACCGAGATCGCGGCCGCCGTCGCCTTCCTGGCGAGCGACGACTCCTCGTTCGTCAACGCCACCGACTTCCTGGTCGACGGCGGGATCTCCGGCGCGTACGTCACACCGCTGTAGTCCCGGGGCCCGGAACCCGGACCGGAACCTAGAGTGGAGCGATGAGCAACGCGACCCCGCCCGGCTGGTACCCGGACACATCCGCACCGGGCGGCGAACGGTGGTGGGACGGCGCCGCATGGACCGCCCACACCCGTTCGTACGCCACCGTGCCCCAGCAGTCCGGGCCGGGCCGGGCCGGCGGCACGGGCGGTGGCGGCAACGGCGCCAGGACCATCGCGCTCGTGGCGGCCGGCGCGGTGGTCGTCGGCACGGTCGTGACCGGGGCGGTGCTGCTCGGCAGGGACGACGACGCCTCGCCCACCACGACCCGTTCGGGCACTTCCGCGCCGCAGCCCCCGGGCACCGGCACCGACGAGGCCCCCGGCGACAGCCCGTCGCCGGACGGCTCCCCGGCCGCCGCCGACCCCACGGTGCTCGTCGACCAGCTCAACGGTGTCACCCTGCCGGTCCCCGACGGCTGGGAGCGGCCCGAGAGCACCGTCGAGGAACTGCTCACCATGCGCACCAAGGGCTCCTACGACTGCCCCGGGGCCTCCTCCGCCTTCTGCTACCACGGCACGGTGACCACCTTCACCCCGAGCGGCACCGACGCAACCACGCCCGAGGCGCTCGCCAAGAAGGACATCGGCGACGCCGCGGAGCGTGCCTACGAGGAGAACGTCGTCGGGCAGCGGATCCACGGCGGCATCACTTCGCACCGGCAGATCGCCGCCGGCCCGGTGAGCGTGGCCGGGCGCACCGGATACTTCATCCGCTGGCGGGTCTCCACCGGCAAGGGGCCGGGCGGCTATGTGCAGTCGCTCGCCTTCCCCTCACCCGTCGGCAGCGAGTCGCCCGTCCTCGTCCGCTACGCCTTCGACGCCGGCCCCGACGGGCCCCCGCTCGCCCTCATGGACACCCTCACCAAGGGCATCCGGCCGATCGGCGACAGCGAGACCGGCGGAGGCGTCGGCAGCTCCGTCGCGCCCTGACACGGCCTCCTCAGAGGAAGGTGCGGCCCTCGCCCCGGTACGTCGGCACGGTCGCCGTCACCCGGTCCCCCTCGATCAGCTGAAGCTCGTCGAACCGCTCGCACAGCTCACCGGCCTTGGCGTGCCGGAACCACACCTTGTCGCCGATCAGCAGATCGTCGGCCGGGGCGCCGAGCAGCGGCGTCTGTACCTCGCCGGGTCCCTCCTGCGGGTCGTAGCGCAGCCCCTCCGGCAGATACGGGACCGGCAGCCGGTCCGGACCGGCCGCTCCGGACGCCGGGTAGCCGCCGCCGAGCACCGTCACCACACCCACCCCGGGCCGGCGCACCACCGGCTGTGCGAACAGCGCGGCAGGGCGGGCCGTGAACGAGGTGTAGTTGTCGAACAGCCGCGGCACATAGAGGCCCGAACCGGCCGCGATCTCGGTCACCGCGGGCTCCGCCGCGGTGTGCTGCACACTGCCGGTGCCGCCGCCGTTCACGAACTCCAGGTCCGGCGCCACGGCCCGCACCGCCCGCACCACCTCGGCCCGCCGGGCCGCCAGTTCCCTGCGTCCCGTGGCCTGCATCAGCCGGATCGCCCGGGACCGCAGCGGCCGTCCCGCCACCGAGTCACCGACCCCCGCGATGTGCCCCTCGTACGCCATCAGCCCCACCAGCCGGAACCCCGGCCTGCGCGCCACGGACCTGGCCAGCTCGGCCACCTGGGCGGGGGAGCGCAGCGGTGAGCGCAGGGCCCCGATCCTGACCCGGCCGCCCAGCAGCCGCAAGGAGGTGTCCAGCTCCAGACAGACCCGGATCTCCTCCGTGCCCCCGGCCCGTGCCGCGTCGATCAGCTCCAGCTGCGCATGGTCGTCCACCATCACCGTCACGGCGGCGGCCAGCTTGGGGTCGGCGGCCAGTTCCGCGAAGGCGGACCGGTCGGCCGACGGATAGGCCAGCAGGACGTCCTCGAACCCGGCCCGCGCCAGCCACAGCGACTCCGCGAGGGTGAACGACATGATCCCGGCGAACCCGGGCCGTGCGAGCACCCGCTCCAGCAGGGCCCGGCAGCGCACCGACTTGCTCGCCACCCGGACGGGCTTTCCGGCGGCCCGGCGTACCAGGTCGTCGGCGTTGGCATCGAACGCGTCCAGATCGACGACGGCGATCGGGGCGTCGAGATGGGCGGTGGCCCGGTCGTACCGGGTCCGGTCAGCGGCGCGGGCAGTCATGGCCGCAGCTTGCCAGACCGCCGTACCGCTGGGTAGGGGGACGATCTGCGCAGATCGGCCGCGAGCGCGGCGGCCCGCTCCCATCGCCGCCGCCCCAGCCCGTAGAGTGACGGTCACGCGGCGAGCAACGGGCCTGCCTGTGAAGGCGATCCGCGTGCGGTACGGAACGGACCAGGGGGGCGGATGAGTACCGAGGCGCAGCGCGCTCCCGTCCCGCCACGCCCCACCACCCCACCGGCCGTCCAGCCGCCGCCACCGGTACCGGCACCCGTGGAGCCCGCCGCACCGGTGATGGACGCGACCGTCCCGCCTGCACCCGCCGCGCCGCCGGCCCGTGTCGAGCCGCCTGCCGACCGTCCAGCCGCCCCGCCGGCGCCCGCCGTACCGCCCGCCGTTCCGCCCTCCGTGGAGACGACCGCCCGGCTGCGTCCCGTGCCCCCGGCTCCGCCCGAACGGGCGGAGGCCGCCGGGGCCCCCGCCCCCGCAGGCTTCCCGCCGCGCCCTCCGGCGCCGCCCGAGGCGACCCGGCGCCGGCCGGTGGGCGCCGTGGAACTCGGCGGACCGCCCCCACGGCCCGCCGGCACCACCGCTCCGTACCCCTACCGGCCCCCGCACGACCACGCCCCGGCCGGGACACCCTCCGAGACCGCCACCCGGCTCCGCCCGCTGCGGGCCCGGCATCCGTTCAGGACCGCGGCCGCCGCCGTCTGCGTCGTGCTCGGCCTCGGGCTGATCGGCGGGGCGGTCACCGGCAGCTGGCTCGTCAGCGACTCCTCGGCCGATCCGGCCGCCCACAGCGCGTACACCGTGGGCCGCGGCGCCTGGCACAGCATCCCCGTGGACACCCTGTTCCCCCGCACCCTGAAGGGGGACGGCGCGGGGCCGGGCGGCGCCGACCGGGTCTGGACCAGGATCGCCGTCGCCCCGGACAGCGGGTGCACGGGCGCACTCGACCCGCTGCTGCTCAAGACGCTGCGTCCGGTCGGCTGCGCCCGCCTGCTGCGCGCCACGTACACCGACGCGACGAGCAGCAGCGTCACCACGGTGGGACTGGTCTTCACCGAGGCCGGCACCGAGGCGATGCGGGCGCTGAGCACCCGGTTCGCCGGCGAGCACCTCGACACGCGCACGGACCTGATGCCCCGCGCCTACGCCGTGGAGAACAGCCCCGCCGCCGGATTCGGCGACCGGCAGCGCGCCAGCTGGACCGTGCACGTCCTGACCGAGGTGCCCGTCGTGGTGTTCGCCGTCTCCGGCTTCGCCGACGGCCGGAAGGTCACCGACCCGCAGCCCGCCGCCAAGGCCATGGCCGCCCGTGCCACGACCGCCGCCGCCCAGGCCGGACTCGGGCACGAGGCCAGGGGAGTTGCCGACCGGGTCGAGCGCGCACTGCGCAGAACCGTCGCCGACCTCACGGAGAAGCCGGAATGACCCGCCCTGCCCGCCGCCGCGTCCTCGGCGCGCTCTGCGCCGCCACCGCCTTCGCGCTCCTGCCCGCGTCCCCGGCCGGGGCGGACACCATCAGGGCCCAGCAGTGGGGCCTGGACGCCCTGCACACGGACCGGGCCTGGCAGACCACCCGGGGCAAGGGGATCACCGTCGCCGTCGTCGACACCGGGGTCGACGGCAGCCTGCCCGACCTGGCGGGTCAGGTCCTGCCGGGCAAGGACATGATCGGCTTCGGAGCAGGCCGCGGGGACCGGTCCTGGGCGCGGCACGGCACCGCGATGGCCGGGATCATCGCGGGCCGGGGGCACGGCAGCAGACGCGAGGAGGGGGTACTCGGCATCGCGCCCGAGGCGAAGATCCTCCCTGTCCGGGTCATCCTCGAAGCGAACGACCCGTCCCGCGCCAAGGCCCGCAAGTCCCGGGGAACGGCCCTCGCCGACGGCATCCGCTGGGCCGCCGACCACGGGGCCGACGTCATCAATCTCTCCCTGGGGGACGACAGCGAGTCCGCCCACCCGGAGCCCGGTGAGGACGCCGCCGTCCAGTACGCGCTGAAGAAGGGCGCGGCCGTCGTCGCCTCGTCCGGCAACGGGGGCGAGAAGGGCGATCACATCTCCTACCCCGCCGCCTACCCGGGCGTGATCGCCGTCGCCGCGGTCGACCGGTACGGCACCCACGCCTCGTTCTCCACCCGCCGCTGGTACGCCACGGTGAGCGCTCCCGGCGTCGACATCGTCGTCCCCGCACCCGACCGCCAGTACTACGTGGAGTGGGGCACCTCCGCTGCCGCCGCGTTCGTCTCCGGCGCGGTCGCGCTGGTCCGGGCCGCCCATCCGGGCCTCACGCCGGCCCAGATCAAGAAGCTCCTCACGGACACCGCGCGCAGCTCCCCGGCCGCCGGCCGCGACGACGCGCGCGGGTACGGCATCGTCGACCCGGCCGCGGCCGTCAAAGCCGGAAAAACGATGCGCCCCGAAGGGCTGCGCACCGACTCCGCCCCGGCCGGCTACCGCAAGCGGTACTTCGGAGCCGGCCCCACCCCGCAGCCCGAGGACGACGGCCCAGCCGGCTGGCTCGCCCCGGCGGCGGGCGGCCTCGGTGCGGTCCTGCTGGCACTGGCGGTGGTGCTGTGGCGCGGCAGGAGCGTCCGGGCCTCCCGCCCCGGCCGCTGACCCGGCCTCACCCGGCGGCCCTCAGCACCTCCACGGCCGGCTCCGCCGCCGACTGGCAGCGGTTCGACGGCCCCGGCCGGTTCCGCGTCGAGATCCACCACCGGCTCCTCGCTTCTCGGCGCCGCGGCCGGAGAGCAGACGGCGGGCGACACGGACGATACGGAGGCGACGGCCGCCGGTGAGTGATCCGCGGACCGGCCGGTCAGATACGCGCCCCCGGCGGCCGTCAGGGCCGGCACGAGCGCGGCCGTGACGGACAGGGCGGATCCGGGTACGCGGTGTCGGGACATGGCCAGGACGCCGGGAACCGCGGCTGAGAGCGGGCTGGGGCCGACCTGTCGGCGGGATGGGAATGCCCAGGCACTAGGCTCGCCCCGTGGCGCAGAAGAACATTCCGGACCCCGGGTACTCCGACGACGACGGCACGGCCGACCCCGCACTGACCGCGGCACTCGCCGCCTGGGCCGAGGACCGCAAGGCCGTCGGCCCGGTGCTCGAAGCGCTCAGGGGGGCCCGGCTCCTGGTTCCCGTGGTGGCCGTCCTCGGTGAGGTGGAGGAGGACGAGAACGGGCTGCGCCGCGAGAAGACCAGCGACATGGCGGTTCCCACCCTCCAGGCCGGAGACCGCCGGGCCCTGCCCGCCTTCACCTCCACCGCCTCGCTGGCCCGCTGGGACCCGCAGGCCCGCCCCGTCGCCGTACCCCTGCACCAGGCACTCCAGGCCGCCGTGCACGAGAAGGCCGACACGGTGGTGCTCGACCTCGCGGGGCCGGTGGCCTTCGAACTGACCGGTTCCGCCCTGCTCGCCCTCGCCGAGGGCCGCACCAGCGCCGACCCGCTGGACGACCCCGCCGTCATCTCGGCGGTACGGGACGCCGTCGCCGCCGAACCCGCGGTGCTCCGTGCCCACCTGGGCCCCGGCCGCGCCGACGGCACGCTCGCGCTGGTACTGGAGGAGAGCGCCGACCCCGCCGAGGCGGCCGGCCGCCTCGCGCGGGCGCTGGCGGCGGACGAGGTGCTGCGGGCCCGGCTGGTCCGCGGCCTGGATCTGGCACTGATCCCGGCCGGTGCGCACACGCCCGGTGAGGCCCTGTTCACGCGCTGATCACCCGATCGGCCCAACGCGCACGAAGCCGCCACCGGCCGGAGAATTGCGAACGAATCGGACAACATTCGATCTTCGCGAGGTGGTTGTATGCAGACGCGGACAGCTGTGTCGGAGTTCCTCGGCACACTGCTGCTGGTGTTCTTCGCCGTCGGATCGGCGGTGCTCGGCGCCCAGTACATCGGGACCGTCGGCATCGCGCTGGCCTTCGGCTTCGTGCTCCTCGCCCTCGCCTACGCGCTGGGCCCGATATCCGGCTGCCATCTCAACCCCGCGGTGACGCTGGGGATGCTGACCGCCCGGCGGATCGACGTGCGGACCGCGGTGACGTACTGGATCGCGCAGTTCCTCGGCGGCATCGCCGGCGCGGCCCTGCTGTTCCTGCTCGCCAAGCAGGTGCCCGGACTGAAGACGAGCGGAACGTTCGGCAGCAACGGCTACGGCGACCGCTCGGACGTGCACATCAACGTCGGCGGCGCCTTCCTCGCCGAGGTGATGCTCACGTTCCTGCTCGTCTTCGTCGTGCTCGCGGTGACCCACAAGGTCGCCGTCATCGGCTTCGACGGTCTGCCCATCGGGCTCGCGCTCGCCGTGGTCCACCTGGTCGGCATCCCGCTCACCGGCACCTCGGTCAACCCGGCGCGCAGTCTGGGACCGGCGCTGTTCGCGGGCGGGGCGGCGCTCTCCCAGCTCTGGCTGTTTCTGGTCGCCCCGCTGGCCGGCGGAGTGATCGCGGCGCTCGCCCACCGGCTGACCCACCCGGCTCCCGGACGGCTGGAGCACCCCGTCCGGGCCTGACCGGGCCCCGTACGCCGTGAGCCCCCTGCCGGGTCGGGCAGGGGGCTCACGGACACCTGGAACGGAAGGGGCGGGCTCAGCCGAAGACGGGGCCGGTGTACTTCTCGCCGGGACCCTTGCCCGGCTCGTCCGGTACGAGCGAGGCCTCGCGGAACGCCAGCTGCAGCGACTTCAGGCCGTCGCGCAGCGGGGCCGCGTGGAAGGAGCTGATCTCGGTGGTGCTCGCGTCCAGCAGGCCGGCCAGCGCGTGGACCAGCTTGCGGGCCTCGTCGAGGTCCTTGTGCTCGTCGCCGTCCTCGGTCAGTCCGAGCTTCACGGCGGCGGCGCTCATCAGATTGACGGCGACCGTCACGATCACCTCGACGGCGGGCACCTCCGCGATGTCGCGGGCCATCTCGTCGAAGCCGGGGGAATTGCTGCTGGGGGTCGCGTCACTCATGCGCCATACGATAGGCCCACGGCCGGACGCTCCCGTCGCCGGGAGCCGCGCACCGGCCCCGGCCGTCGCGTCCCCCGATGCGAGGTTCGCACCACTCCGGGGGAGCTGCTAACCTTGTGTAACGACCGGCTGGGTACCTATGTGCCCGGCCCACAAGTGGAGGCTCCGATCTCCCACCTGGCCGTCCTCAGGACGGCGGGTCACCGGTCAGGTGGCGCCCATCGTTCCGTACGGACGATGGAGCCGCCCGATGCGCCCCGCGGTTGACCGCGGCGGTGTTCCGGTTGTTCTGGAGCCCCGCCTGTGTCCCGTCCGGGGCATTTTTCTTGTCCTGATGCGGTTGGTCTGTCGAAACAGACGTTACGTGGCTGTCCGCCAGACGGCCGCGTGGTGCTACCGAGGAGGATCCATCAGCGCCGAGCCCCGCATCAACGACCGGATTCGCGTACCCGAGGTGCGACTTGTCGGTCCCAGCGGCGAGCAGGTCGGGATTGTTCCGCTTGCCAAGGCCCTGGAACTCGCACAGGAGTACGACCTCGACCTGGTCGAGGTGGCGGCTACCGCCCGTCCGCCCGTGTGCAAGCTCATGGACTACGGGAAGTTCAAGTACGAGTCGGCCATGAAGGCCCGTGAGGCGCGCAAGAACCAGGCGCACACGGTCATCAAGGAGATGAAGCTCCGGCCGAAGATCGACCCGCACGACTATGACACCAAGAAGGGTCACGTCGTCCGGTTCCTCAAGCAGGGCGACAAGGTCAAGATCACGATCATGTTCCGTGGTCGTGAGCAGTCCCGCCCGGAGCTGGGCTTCCGACTGCTCCAGCGTCTGGCTTCGGATGTGGAGGAACTCGGCTTCATCGAGTCCAACCCGAAGCAGGACGGCCGGAACATGATCATGGTTCTGGGCCCGCACAAGAAGAAGACCGAAGCCATGGCCGAGGCCCGCGAGGCCCAGGCCGCCCGCAAGGCGGAGCGTCAGGGTTACACCCACGACGACGACGCCGAGACTGCGGACGAGGCTGTCGAGGCTCCGGCCGAGGCGACCTCCGAGGCTCCGGCCGAGACACCTTCCGAGGCGTGACCTTCGGGGGCTGCCATCCAGGCGCCCCCGGGTCCCCCCGGAATCCCACCAAGATCTGACGCCCCTGCGTTCCGGTGCCCGCACCGAGAGGGGCGCCACTGACGAGGAGAGAACGGCGCTATGCCGAAGAACAAGACGCACAGCGGTGCCAGCAAGCGCTTCAAGATCACCGGCTCCGGCAAGGTGCTCCGTGAGAAGGCCGGCAAGCGCCACCTGCTCGAGCACAAGTCGTCCAAGAAGACCCGCTCGCTGTCCGGCACGGTCGTCGTGGCTCCGGCCGACGCCAAGAAGATCAAGAAGCTTCTCGGCAAGTGAGGCCGTCGTTCCCGGTGACACCGGGAACGCGCCCTCGATCCGACCGGGACCAATTCGTTTCCGGGCCGTGTGAGTACGACCACGGCCCCGCTACAAGGAGTTAACAAGTGGCACGCGTCAAGCGGGCAGTCAACGCCCACAAGAAGCGCCGGGCAATTCTCGAGGCCGCCAGCGGTTACCGCGGTCAGCGCTCGCGCCTGTACCGCAAGGCCAAGGAGCAGGTCACCCACTCCCTGGTCTACAACTACAACGACCGCAAGAAGCGCAAGGGCGACTTCCGTCGGCTGTGGATCCAGCGCATCAACGCTGCGGCCCGCCAGAACGGCATGACGTACAACCGCCTCATCCAGGGTCTGAACGCCGCCAACATCGAGGTGGACCGCAAGATCCTGGCCGAGCTCGCGGTCAACGACGCCAACGCGTTCGCCGCCCTCGTCGAGGTTGCCCAGAAGGCCCTCCCGAGCGACGTCAACGCCCCGAAGGCCGCCTGATCCAGGCCGCACTTCTCGGTTTCCGAGCCGGACCCGCAGGCGCTCGCCGTCTGCGGGTCCGGTGCGTTGCACGACTTGCACCTTCGTACGCAGAGAGGCTCGCCGCCGACCATGGGCATCCCTGAACTGATCTCCCCGCGATCGCCACGGGTCGCCGCCGCCCGGCGGCTGGCCAGGCGCAACTTCCGCGGCAAGGAGCGCCGGTTCATCGCCGAGGGGCCGCAGGCCGTGCGCGAGGCCGCCGGCCACCGCGGCAGCGACGGCGAGCCGACCCTCCTCGAGCTGTTCGCCACCGTGGAGGCGGCCGAGCGCTACGAAGCCATCGTCGACGCCGCGCTCGACGCGGGCGCCCGGGTGCACCTCGCCGACAGCGAGGTCCTGGCCGACGTGTCGCAGACCGTCACCCCGCAGGGGCTGATCGGCGTCTGCCGCTTCCTCGACTCACCCTTCGACGCGGTCATCGCCGCACGGCCGAAGCTGGTCGCCGTCCTGGCGAACGTCCGTGACCCGGGGAACGCCGGTACGGTGCTGCGCTGCGCCGACGCCGCGGGCGCCGACGCGGTCGTCCTCACCGACGCCTCCGTGGACCTGTACAACCCCAAGTCCGTGCGCGCGTCCGCCGGTTCGCTCTTCCACCTGCCGGTCGCCGTCGGCGTCCCCGTCGAGCAGGCCGTGCAGGGCCTGCGGGACGCGGGCGTACGGATCCTTGCCGCGGACGGCGCGGGCGAGCACGACCTCGACGACGAGCTCGACGCGGGCACCATGGGCGGACCCACCGCCTGGGTCTTCGGCAACGAGGCCTGGGGCCTGCCCGAGGAGACCCGGGAACTGGCCGACGCCGTCGTGCGCGTGCCGATCCACGGCAAGGCGGAGAGCCTCAACCTGGCCACCGCCGCGGCGGTCTGTCTGTACGCCTCCGCCCGCGCCCAGCGCCCGGCCCGCGACGGCCGCTGACCCACCGCGTTGCGCCGCTCCCGGCGCAGAGCCCCCGCAGGGTGTCGCTCCGTCACCGACGACTAGTAGGGTGACGAACTCGGGGGCCCACTGCACCGGTTCGAGAGGTGGGGTACGGGAATATGGCTGTCGGCATGAGCGGGCCGCGGGCGACACACGCGGCCGTCGTGCGCGCCGCCGGGGACGCCGACGGGGACGCCGACGGCGTGAGCGTCGCGGACTTCGGACCGGGCGGCCGGGCGCTGGCGCTGGACCCCGACGACCTTCCCGACGGGCTCGTCGTCGCCGACGAGAGCGGCCGGGTCATCTGCTTCAACTCCGCCGCCGCACGGATCACCGCCGTGCCGGGCGCCTCGGCCCTCGGCCGCCCGCTGGAGCACGTACTGCCGCTGGAGGACCTCAAGGGCCGCCGCTGGTGGGAGCTGACCGACCCCTACGGCGGCCTCGCCACCCGCGTCGGACAGCCCGAACGCAACCTCCTGCTGCCCGGCGGCCGCGAGGTCCTCGTCTCCGCCCGCTACGTACGCGAGCGCCCGACCGGGCCCGTGCGCCGGGTCGTGGTCAGCCTGCGCGGCACCGAGGCCCGCCGCCGCAACGAACGCAGTCACGCCGAGCTCATCGCGACCGTCGCCCATGAGCTGCGCTCGCCGCTGACGTCCGTCAAGGGCTTCACCGCGACCCTGCTGGCCAAGTGGGAGAGGTTCACCGACGACCAGAAGCGGCTGATGCTGGAGACCGTCGACGCCGACGCCAACCGGGTTACCCGGCTCATCACCGAGCTCCTGGACATCTCCCGGATCGACTCGGGGCGACTCGAGCTGCGCCGCCAGCCCGTCGACCTCTCCGCCGCCGTCGAGCGCCATGTCCAGGCGCTCACCGCGTCCGGCCAGGACCCCGGCCGGTTCCTGGTCCGCACCTGCCAGCCGCTGCCCGCGGTGTGGGCCGACCCGGACAAGGTCGACCAGGTGCTCGGCAACCTGCTGGAAAACGCGGTGCGCCACGGCGAGGGAACCGTCACCATCGAGGTGGCACCCGCACCGGCGAAGAGCGACGAGAGGGGAGCGGCCGTCACTGTGAGCGACGAAGGTCCCGGCATCCCCGAGGAGTCGATGAGCCGTGTCTTCACCCGCTTCTGGCGGGGGAGCAAGCGCGGCGGCACCGGCCTGGGCCTCTACATCGTCAAGGGCATCGTCGAGGCGCACGGCGGCACGATCACGGTCGGCCGCGGCCCCGGGGGCGGCGCCGAGTTCCGATTTATCCTGCCCGTGAGCACGCCGGCCTACATGAAGTAGCGGGCCTGAGCGGACCACGGGCGGCCCCCGCATCCTGTGGCCCTTAGACTCGACCTTTGGCACCTTTGCGTCCTCCGGTCGTCGAGCGGGGCCGCGCCACCAGCCAATCGGAAGTACGGGAAGAGATGTCGGCACCGAACAAGTCGTACGACCCAGTCGAGGTCGAGGCACTGAAACCGGAAGAGATCGAGCGCATCCGGGACGAGGCGTTCGCCGCCTTCGCCGCCGCGGGCGACCTCGACGCGCTCGCCCAGGCGAAGACCGCGCACACCGGTGGTACCTCGCCCCTGTCGCTCGCCAACCGCGAGATCGGCGCACTGCCGCCGCAGGCCAAGGCCGAGGCGGGCAAGCGCGTGGGCCAGGCCCGCGCCGCCGTGGGCAGGGCCCTCGCGGCCCGCCAGACGGAGCTGGAGGCGGAGCGGGACGCCCGGGTCCTGGTCGAGGAGGCGGTGGACGTCACGCTGCCGTACGACCGCACCCCGGCCGGCGCCCGCCACCCGCTGACGACCATCATGGAGCGCGTCGCCGACGTCTTCGTGGCCATGGGCTACGAGGTCGCCGAGGGCCCCGAGGCCGAGGCCGAGTGGTTCAACTTCGACGCCCTGAACTTCGTGCCCGACCACCCGGCGCGGCAGATGCAGGACACCTTCTTCGTCCAGGGTGCCGACGGCGCCAAGAACGACGAGTCCGGTGTCGTCCTGCGCACGCACACCTCGCCGGTCCAGGCCCGCACCCTGCTCGACCGCGAGCCCCCCGTCTACGTCGTCTGCCCCGGCCGGGTCTACCGGACCGACGAGCTCGACGCCACGCACACCCCGGTCTTCCACCAGATCGAGCTGCTCGCCGTCGACGAGGGCCTCACCATGGCCGACCTGAAGGGCACCCTCGACCACATGGTCCAGGCGCTCTTCGGCCCGGACATGAAGACCCGGCTGCGGCCGAACTTCTTCCCGTTCACCGAGCCGTCCGCCGAGATGGACATGGTCTGCTACGTCTGCCGTGGCGAGTCCGTCGGCAACCCGGACCGCCCCTGCCGCACCTGCGGCAGCGAGGGCTGGATCGAGCTCGGCGGCTGCGGCATGGTCAACCCCAAGGTGCTCATCGCCTGCGGCGTCGACCCCCGGAAGTACAGCGGATTCGCCTTCGGGTTCGGCATCGAGCGGATGCTGATGTTCCGCCACAACGTAGAAGACATGCGAGACATGGTCGAAGGCGACGTCCGGTTCACCCGGCCCTTCGGGATGGAGATCTGATGCGCGTCCCGCTTTCCTGGCTGCGGGAGTACGTCGACCTGCCGCCCACCGAGACCGGCCGTGATGTACAGGCCAAGCTCGTCGACGTCGGCCTGGAGGTCGAGACGGTCGAGCAGATCGGCGCCGGCCTCAAGGGCCCGCTGGTCGTCGGAAAGGTGCTGACCATCGAGGAGCTGGAGGGCTTCAAGAAGCCCATCCGCTTCTGCACGGTGGACGTCGGCACCGCCAACGGCACCGGCGAGCCGCAGGAGATCGTCTGCGGAGCCCGTAACTTCGCCGTCGGCGACAAGGTCGTCGTGGTCCTGCCCGGCGCCGTGCTGCCCGGTGACTTCGCGATCGCCGCGCGCAAGACGTACGGCAGGACCTCGCACGGCATGATCTGCTCGACCGACGAGCTCGGCATGGGCGACGACGGCACGCACGGCATCATCGTGCTGCCGCCGGAGCACGAGGTGGGCACCGACGCGATCGAGCTGCTCCAGCTCGTCGACGAGGTCCTCGACATCGCCGTCACGCCCGACCGCGGCTACTGCCTGTCGATGCGCGGTGTCGCCCGTGAGACCGCCATCGCCTACGGCCTGCCGCTGCGCGACCCGGCGCTCCTGGACGTGCCCGCGCCCAACGCGTACGGCTACCCCGTCGAGGTCGCCGACCCGATCGGCTGCTCCCGCTTCACCGCGCGCACCGTGGTCGGCCTCCAGCCCGAGGCCCGGTCCCCGATCTGGATGCAGCGCCGGCTCCAGAAGGCCGGGATGCGGCCGATCTCGCTCGCCGTCGACGTCACCAACTACGTGATGCTCGAGCTCGGCCAGCCGCTGCACGCCTACGACCGGACCCGGATCGACGGTCCGATCGGGGTGCGCCGCGCCGAGCAGGGCGAGAAGCTCACCACGCTCGACGGCACGGTCCGCGTCCTGGACGCCGCCGACCTCGTCATCACCGACAACCGCGGGCCCATCGGCCTGGCGGGCGTCATGGGCGGGGCCAACACGGAGATCGCCGACGCCTCCGAGGGTGCGCACACCACCGAGGTCGTCATCGAGGCCGCGCACTTCGACGCGATCTCGATCGCCCGTACCGCGCGCCGCCACAAGCTGTCCTCCGAGGCGTCCAAGCGCTTCGAGCGCGGCGTCGACCCGCAGGCAGCGGCCGCGGCCGCGCAGCGCACCGTCGACCTGCTGGTGCTGCTCGCCGGCGGTACCGCCGAGGCCGGCGTCACCGAGGTCGCCGCCCCGTCCGGCCCCCGCACCATCACGATGGCGGCCGACCACCCCGACAAGGTGGCCGGTGTCGCGTACGGCCGCGAGACCGTCGTACGCCGCCTCCAGGAGGTCGGCTGCGACGTCTACGGGCAGGACGAGCTCCTCGTCACCGCCCCGTCCTGGCGGCCCGACCTGAACGAGCCGAACGACCTCGCCGAAGAGGTCATCCGGCTGGAGGGCTACGAGAACCTCCCCTCCACGCTCCCGACGCCGCCCTCCGGCCGCGGGCTCACCGACCGCCAGCGGCTGCACCGCCGGGTCGGCCGGGCACTCGCCGGTGCGGGCTACGTCGAGGCGCTGAACTACCCGTTCACCGGCGAAGCCGTCCTGGACCAGCTGGGCCTGGACGCGGACGACGCCCGCCGCCGTACCGTCCGGCTCGTCAACCCGCTCTCCGACGAGGAGCCGTCGCTGCGCACCACGCTGCTGCCGGGCCTCCTCGGCGCACTGCGGCGCAACGACGGCCGCGGCAGCCACGACCTGGCGCTCTTCGAGACCGGTCTCGTCTTCAGGCCCACCGGCCAGGAGACGAAGCCCGTCCGGCTGCCCGTCGACCGGCGCCCCTCGGACGAGGAGATCGCCTCCCTCAACGCCGCGCTGCCGCGTCAGCCGCGCCATGCCGCCGTCGTCCTCGCGGGCGCCCGCGAGCAGGCCGGCTGGTGGGGCAAGGGCCGCCCGGCCGACTGGGCGGACTCCGTCGAGGCCGCCCGCACCATCGCCCGTGAGGCCGGTGTCGACCTGACGGTCCGCGCCGACCGGCACGAGCCGTGGCACCCGGGCCGCTGCGCCGCGCTGTACGTGACGGTCAACGGCGAGGAGACGCTCTTCGGGCACGCCGGTGAGCTGCACCCGCGCGTCGTCAAGGAGCTCCACCTGCCGGAGCGCACCTGCGCCATGGAGGTCGAGCTCGACGTTCTGGAGCAGGCAGCCGACGGCGCCCTCCAGGCTCCGCGGATCTCCACCTTCCCGGTGGCGACCCAGGACGTCGCGCTGATCGTCGGCCAGGACGTTCCCGCCGCCGATGTGGAGCAGGCGCTGCGCGCGGGCGCCGGTGAACTCCTGGAGTCGCTGCGGCTGTTCGACGTCTTCACGGGTGAGCAGATCGGTGAGGGCCGCAAGTCCCTGGCGTACGCGCTGCGGTTCCGTGCCGCGGACCGCACGCTGACCGTCGACGAGGCGAGCGCCGCCCGGGACGCGGCGGTGGCGCTGGCCGCCGTGCGTACGGGCGCGGTGCTGCGCGGCGCGTAAGGCTCCACGCGGTTCCGCACACAGTGAGGAGGGGCGTATCCGGTCACCGGATACGCCCCTCCTGTGTGCTCGCACAGGGGCGAGGACCGCACGCGGGCTCCGGCCCGGCCCGGGGGAACCCGGTTCCCGGCCGGCCCCGAAGCCACCCTCCGATCCGTGGGCAGTGGGTCGTGCGATCCGGCGCCGTCCGCACTGCCGCGGAGTGTCGGGCAGGTCGGCAGAACGGACGGCGCGGGTGCGGGTCGCCATGCTGTACGAGGGGGAGCAGACGACCCGGCCGCCTCTTGCGAGGGACTCAGTCAAGCGATCCGCGGACCGGCGCAACAGAGTGCGCAGCGGGACGGTTCGGGCATTCCGTTCACACCCCGTGTGAATCGTGCTCCACTGGGGCGACACGTCCTGGCGTGCCGAACCACCGGAGGGGGCAATGGGGGCCATGGAGCCCAACACTCTGCTAGAGGCTCTGATCGACGAGGCGGGCTTCTCCCGGGCCGGGCTCGCCGCACATGTGAACCAGGCCGGCCGCGCCCGGGGACTGTGCCTGCGCTACGAACACACCGCCGTCGCCCGCTGGCTGAAGGGCCAGCGGCCGCGCGGCCAGGTGCCCGACCTGATCTGCGAAGTGCTGGGCAACCGCCTGAACAGGGCCGTCTCGCTCGACGGCATCGGTCTGGCCGCCGACGGCGGCCACCCGCCCGCGCAGGGCTCCTCGCTCACCGGGTTCGTCGAGCGGGCCACGGCCCTGTGGCGCTCGGACGAACAGCAGCGCCCGCATGCCGTCGCCGCCCCGGCGGTCACCGGAACCACCGCGGTGATGCCCGTCTGGGAGTGGGAGAACCCGCCGGAGGACGCCGACGTGTCCCGGGCCGGCCCGACCCGCGTCTGCGCGGCCGACATAGCGACCCTTCGGGCCGCCCGTGCCCACTACGAACTGATGTACCGCAGGGCAGGCGGAATCGCGACGCGTTCGCGCATCGTCGGCTTCCTCAACGCCGAGACCGCCCCGCTGCTGCGCGGCGGCTACAGCGATGCGATGGGGCGTCAGCTGCACCGCGCCACGGGCGCTCTGGTGGCCGTCGCCGGCATCTGCGCCTACGACTCCGACGCGCACGGGCTCGCCCAGCGCTACTTCCACCAGGCGCTGCGCCTGGCCAAGGCGAGCGGGGACCGGGGGCTCGGCGGCTATGTGATCGCCCTGCTGGTCAACCAGTCGCTGTTCCTGGCCGATTACCGGCAGTCCGTCGCCTTCGCCGAGGCGGCGCTGCGGGCCGCCGGCCGCGACATCACGCCCGCACTGGCCGCGGATCTCCATGCGATGCAGGCCAAGGCGTACGCCCGTCTCGGGGACCGGGCCGGTGCCCGGGAGTGCATCCGGCGTGCCGAGTCGGAGGCCGGACGCATCCGGCCCGGCCAGGAGCCGGACGAGACGGGGTACGTCCAGCCGGGCCTGGTCGACGTACAGGTGGCGGAGGCTCTGCTCGGTCTCGGGGATCTGCCGGCGGCCAGGGCGCACGCCGCGGCCGCGGTGCGCACCCCCGCGCACGACCGGGGCCGGGTCCACCGGCTGGCGATGCTGACCACGATCGAGCTGCGGCAGGGCGAGGCCGACCGGGCCGCGGTGACGGCCGCGGAAATGGCGGAACGGGTCAGGGGCATGGAGTCGCAGCGGCTGCGCGACCGGCTGCGGACGGTGCGCGAGCATCTGGTCGCGAGCGGCAGCGCCGAGGCGGAGCGGGCCGCCGAACTCGTCGACGCATCCCTGCGCGTACCGCTGTGAGCCCAGGTCTGCTGCGATATGGCCACCTACGAGTCAGAAGGTGGCAGAACTGTGCAGTGGACGAACCTGAACGAACAGACTGTGTACGAGAATCGCTGGTTCCGGGTCAATCAGGCGGATGTCGTCCTGCCCGACGGTGACCACCTCGACCACTACGTCATCCGGCTCCGCCCCGTCGCCGCGGCCACCGTCGTCAACGAGGCCAACGAGGTCCTGCTGCTCTGGCGGCACCGCTTCATCACCGACAGCTGGGGCTGGGAGATCGCCGCGGGTGTGGTCGAGGACGGCGAGAGCCCGAGCGCGGCGGCCGCCCGGGAGATGGAGGAGGAGACCGGCTGGCGCCCCGGACCGCTGCGTCCGCTGCTGACGCTGGAACCGTCGAACGGGCTCACCGATGCCCGGCACCACTTCTACTGGGGCGAGGAGGCCGGCTGGACCGGCGACCCCAGCGACGCCTTCGAGTCCTCGCGGCGCGAGTGGATACCGCTCAAGCTGGTGCCCGACATGATCGCCCGTGGCGAGGTCCCGGCCGCGGGAATGGCGGCCGGGCTGATGATGCTCCACCACTTACGGCTCGGCTGAACCGTCACCGCGTGCGAGGGACCGGCCGGCCCCTCGCACGCGGCGGTGAGCGGTGTCAGGCGTACGGGTAGAAGCCGGACCCCGTCTTGCGGCCGAGCCGCCCCGCGTCCACCATCCGCTGGAGCAGCGGGGGAGCGGCGTACAGCGGCTCTTTGTACTCGGCGTACATCGAGTCGGCGACCGAGGCCACGGTGTCCAGGCCGATGAGATCGGCGAGCTTGAGCGGACCCATCGGGTGCGCGCAGCCCATCTCCATGCCGTTGTCGATGTCCTCGCGGCTGGCGATACCCGACTCGAACATCCGGATCGCGGAGAGCAGGTACGGGATCAGCAGCGCGTTGACGACGAAGCCGGAGCGGTCCTGGGCGCGGATAGGGTGCTTGCCCAGCACGTCCTGCACCATGGCCTCGGCCCGCTTGACCGTCTCGTCCGACGTGGTCAGCGCGGGGATCAGCTCGACGAGCCGCTGCACCGGGGCCGGGTTGAAGAAGTGGATGCCGATGACCTGGTCCGGGCGGGAGGTCGCGACGGCCAGCTTCACCAGCGGGATCGAGGAGGTGTTGGAGGCCAGGATCGCGTCCTTCCTGGTCACCACCTGGTCGAGCACCTGGAAGATCTCGGTCTTGACCCCCTCGTTCTCCACCACTGCCTCGATGACGAGATCGCGGTCGGCGAACTCTCCGAGGTCAGTGGTGAAGCTGAGACGCGCCAGGGTCTCGTCGCGCTCGTGAGCGGTGATCTTGCCGCGTTCGGCCGCCTTCGAGAGGGAGTTGTGGAGCCGGGTGCGGCCGATCTCCAGCGCCTCGCCGGTGGTCTCGGCCACCCTGACCTCGAGGCCGCTGCGGGCGCACACCTCCGCGATGCCTGCGCCCATCTGGCCACAGCCCACCACTCCGACGCGTGCAATGTCGGCCATAGAGTCCGTCACCTCGTGCCTTTCGCTGTTCTCCGTTCGGCGGCTTCCGTCTGATTCCGGGCTCCACCACGACCCCACGACGTTACTCCGCGCCCTGCCCGGGATCAGGGGCCGGGGCGGGCATGCTCGGCTCTGTGCCCGGAATGCGGGGATGCGGACCAGAGCAGAGAGACGGCAGGTGCAGCGATATGCGGCAAATGGCCCGAAGGAGCTTTGTGGCGGGTGCGGCCGGGGCTGTGGCCTCGCTCACGGCGGCCGGTGACGCCGCCGCGGCCCCGCGGGAATCCGGTCGTCCCGGCCGCGCGGGCGGTTCCCGCGATGTGCTGCGGCGCGAGCTCCGCGGCATGTGGGTGGCCACCGTCGCCAATGTCGACTGGCCCTCGGCTCCGGGCCTGCCGGCCTCCACACAGCGGGCCGAACTCATCGCCTACCTCGACGAGGCCGTCGAGCGGCGGCTGAACGCGGTGATCCTCCAGGTCCGCCCGTCCGCCGACGCGCTCTGGCCCTCGCCGTACGAGCCGTGGGCCCAGTGCCTCACCGGAGTCCAGGGCAAGGACCCCGGCTGGGACCCGCTGGGCACGGCCGTCCAGGAGGCGCACAGCCGCGGGCTGGAACTGCACGCCTGGTTCAACCCGTACCGGGTCGCCAACCACACCGACCCCTCCCGGCTGACCGCCACCCACCCCGCGCGGCTCCACCCCGGCTGGATCCTGCCGTACGGCGGGAGGCTGTACTACAACCCGGGGCTGCCCGAGGTCCGCAGCTTCGTCCAGGACGCGATGCTCGACGCCGTCCGCCGCTACGACATCGACGCCGTCCACTGGGACGACTACTTCTACCCGTACCCGGCGGCCGGACAGGAGTTCGCGGACGGTGCCACGTACGCGAAGTACGGGGCGGGCTTCCCCGACAGGGCCGCCTGGCGGCGCGCCAACACCGACAAGCTGGTGCACGAGACGGCCGAGCGGATCAAGGCGGTCAAGCCGGGCGTCCGGTTCGGCATCAGCCCGTTCGGTGTATGGCGCAACGCCTCCACCGATCCGCTCGGCTCGCCGGGCGACGCGGGTGTGCAGACGTACGACGATCTGTACGCCGACACCCGCGGCTGGATCAAGAAGGGCTGGATCGACTACATCTGCCCGCAGCTCTACTGGAACATCGGCTTCGCCCCGGCCGACTACGCACAGCTGCTGCCCTGGTGGGATGACGTGGTACGGGGCACGGGCGTCGACCTCTTCATCGGCGAGGCCCTCTACAAATCCGGCGACTCCGCCCAGCCCGCCGCCTGGCAGGACCCGGCGGAGCTCTCCCGCCACATCGACTTCGCCGCCGGGTACGACCAGGTCCGCGGCCACGTCTTCTTCTCGGGGAAGGACGTGGTCGCGGACCGCGCGGGCGCCATGGCTCAGGTGGTGGCCGATCACTACCGGACGCGGGCGCGCCCGCCCCGCTGACCGGCCGCCCCCAGGGCTTTCCGTTTGGATCATGCCGGGCTCGCGGGTCCGGCATGATCCGGACGAGAGACCCTACGCCGGGTCCCGGCCGGCGGTGTGCTGGACGATGCTGTCGGGGCCCGGGGCGATCAGATGCTCGTGTCCGTCGTCGGAACGGACCCGGTACGGGGGAGTGCCTCCGTCCCCGAGCACTTCGACGATCTCTGCGACCCGGTCGTGCTGTCCCACGGTCCTGCCGTGCGTCAGCAGCCGGTCGCCCATGTGTGCCTCCATCGGGAGTGACCTCCTCACGGGTGGCGTTCCATGTCGACAAGTCTATGACCGGGTGGCGTCTTCGCCCGGTGGCGCGGACGCCACCCCCGCCACGGACGGCCCGGTCACCGCCGTGGCGGGCGGCCGGCCCCCGCGCGCTGGGTGACCGCGATGCAGACGAGGACCGCGACCGCCGCCACCGGAGCCGCCGCCGCGATGTCCTCCCCGAGCAGGAAGAACGACCAGAACAGGGTCAGCAGGGGCTGGGCGAGCTGTAGCTGGCTGGCCCGTGCCACACCGATCTCCGCCATGCCGCGGTACCAGACGTAGAGGCCGAAGAAGGTGGAGACCGCCGACACCCAGACCAGGCCGATCACCCCGTGCGCGGTCAGCCGCACCGGCTCGAACGGCAACGCGAGGGCGGCGCCCGCCACCGAGAGCGGCAGGGTGAGGATCAGCGCCCAGCCGGTCACCTGCCAGCCCGGCATCACCTTCGCCAGCCTGCCCCCCTCGGTGTACCCCGCCGCGCACACCAGCAGGGCGGCGAACAGGAAGAGATCGCCCGCCGACACCGTGCCGTCGCTCTGCAGCAGGGTGAAGACGATCACCACGGCCGCCCCGGCGAGCGCCGCGATCCAGAACGCACGGGGAGGGCGCGCTCCGGTCCGTACGGAGGAGAACACCGCCGTGGTCAGCGGCAGCAGCCCCACCACCACCGCGGCATGCGAGGTCGTCGAGGTCTGCAGCGCCAGCGTGGTCAGCAGCGGGAACCCGACCACCACACCGCCCGCGACCACCGCCAGACCGGCCCAGTGCTCCCGCGCCGGCACCCGCACCCGGGCCGCGAGCAGCAGACCGCCCGAGAGCGCGGCGGCCAGCAGGCTGCGCAGCGCCACCAGGGACCAGGGCCCGAAGCTCTCCAGGCCCCATGCGGTGGAGGGGGAGGTCAGCGAGAACGTGACGACCCCTAGCAGGGCGAGCAGCGTCCCGCTCCGGCCGGCGGCGGGGAGCAAGGGGCCGGCGGGGTGCGCAACCCCCGCAGGGCCGGGCGATGCCGGGCCGTTCGCCGCGGGGCCGCCGGGGTGTGCACCCGCCGCCGGGCCGGCCGCTATCGTGGAGCCGGGAGTAGCGCTATCCTGTGCTGTCATGCATGAGCGTAGCAGTGTGGCCGATCTGGCCAGCAACCTCCGGAGCGAGCTGAACCGCTACTCGCCCGGTGAGAAGCTTCCGTCCAGCCGGTCCCTCGTGGAACGCTTCCGGGCCAGCCCCGTGACCGTCTCGCGGGCCATCGCGCAGCTCGCCACGGAAGGGCTCGTCGTCACCCGCCCCGGAGCCGGTGCGTTCCGGGCGCACCCCCGCGGCGACGTACCGCCCCCCGGTGACACCTCCTGGCAGGAGGTGTCACTCAGCGGCGACGGCAGCCCCGGGGCCGTGCCGCGCACCGTCGACGCGTCCGGCGTCCTGGTCTCCCTGGCCGCCCCGCCCACCGGCGTCATCGAGTTCAACGGCGGCTACCTGCACAGCTCGCTCCAGCCCGAACGCGCCCTGGCGGCCGCCCTGGCCCGGGCCGGCCGCCGTCCGGGGGCCTGGAGCCGCCCGCCCACCGACGGACTCACCGAGCTGCGCGCCTGGTTCGCCCGCGAGATCGGACCCGCGTTCACCGCAGCCGACGTGCTGATCACCGCGGGTGGCCAGAGCGCCCTGGCCACCGCCCTGCGGGCGCTCGCCCCGGCCGGCGCGCCCGTACTCGTCGAGTCGCCCACCTACCCCGGCATGCTGGCCGCCGCCCGCGCCGCCGGACTGCGTCCGGTGCCCGTCCCGGTCGACGCGGACGGCGTCCGCCCCGACCTGCTCGCGGAGGCGTTCCGGGCCACCGGGGCCCGGGTCTTCGTGTGCCAGCCCCTGTTCCAGAACCCGACCGGCACGGTCCTCGCCGAGGGCAGGCGCTCCGAGGTCGTCCGGATCGCCCGGGAGGCCGGGGCGTTCGTCGTCGAGGACGACTTCGCCCGCTTCCTCGTCCATGACGACGCGGGCCCGCTGCCGCGCCCGTTGGCCGCCGACGACCCCGACGGAGTCGTCGTCCACGTCTGCTCCCTCACCAAGGCCGCCTCGCCCAGTCTCCGGGTGGGCGCGCTCGCCGCCCGCGGCCCGGTCCTCGAACGGCTGCGCGCCATCCAGATCGTCGACAGCTTCTTCGTTCCCCGGCCGCTCCAGGAAGCCGCCCTGGAACTCGTCGGTTCACCGGCCTGGGGCCGCCATCTGCGTTCCGTCTCCACCGAGTTGAGGGCCCGCCGCACCGCCATGACCGTGGCGCTGCGCCAGGGTCTGCCCGGTCTCTCGCTGCAGCACATCCCGGTGGGCGGCGGCTGTCTGTGGCTGCGGCTGCCCGATGCCGAAGCCGGCACGGACGAGTCCGCGATGGTGGCCGCCGCGCTGCGCGCCGGCGTCGCCGTCGCGCCGGGCCGGCCGTACTTCTGCGCCGAACCCCCGGCGCCCCAGGTCCGGTTGAGCTTCTGCGCCGTCGCCGGACCGGCGGAGATCGCCGAGGGGGTGCGCCGGCTGCGTACCGCCTGGGAAGGGACCCTGGCCACCTCGGCCGATAGTCTCCGGCCATGAACGAAACGCAACCGCTCCGTTACGAGATCTCGTCCGATCCTGCCCGGCTCGATGGCGCCCGGATCCACGACTGGCTCTCCAACGACGCCTACTGGGCCGAGGGCCGCACCCGGGAACACCAGGACCTGGCCATCGCCGGCTCGCTCAACTTCGGGGCCTACGACACGGTGACGGGCGAACAGGCCGGGTACGCCCGCGTGGTGACCGACCTCGCCACCTTCGCCTGGCTCTGCGACGTGTACGTCGACCGCCCCGCCCGCGGACACGGCATCGGCGGCCGGCTCGTCACCGCCGCGCGCGACCACCTCGCCCCGCTGGGCGTCCGCAGGTTCCTGCTCGCCACGGCCGACGCCCACGGTGTGTACGAGAAGGTCGGTTTCCAGCCGCTCGAGAACCCGGACCAGTGGATGTGCCTCCGGTTCGGCTGAGCCGGAAGCGCTTGCGGACGCACTCTTGACCTGTCGTGCGATCGGCTCCACGATCTCGCCCATGAGTGTTCGAGTCTCGCTCGTCGCCGCAGCGCGCAGTTCCTCCCTGCTCGGCGAGCGCTTCGACGACGACCGGCCGCTCGACGAGGCCGGCTGGCACGCGGTGCAGTTCGCCGCCCCGGCCCTGATACCCCTGGGCGCGGCCGAACTGCGCTACTGCTCGCCGACCGCCCGCAGCCGGGCCACCGGCGAGGCGCTCGGCTTCGCCCCCCTGGTCCAGCCCGCGCTGCGCGACTGCGACATGGGGCGGTGGCGGGGCTGCACGCTCTCGGACGTCACCGCGCGCGAACCGGCGGCCGTGAACGCCTGGCTGACGGACCCGCGCTCCGCCCCGCACGGCGGCGAACCGCTGCTCGCGTTCATCTCGCGGATCGGGGGCTGGCTGGACACCCGACCCGCCTGTGACGGGGCGATCGTCGCGGTCGCCGAACCCGCCGTCGTCCGGGCCGCCCTGGTCTACGCGCTGAACGCCCCGCCGTCGACGTACTGGAACGTCGATGTCCGTCCGCTCTCCACCATCACCCTCACCGGCCTGCCGCGCCGCTGGAGCCTGCGCCTGGAGACCTGAGCGCGCCGGCGCAGCGCCCCTCGGTCGGCCCGTGCAGGATCGCGGCGCCCATCCCTTCCCGTCGGTCCGACCAGTCGGTACGTTGTCCGGGAACCAGGTCCGACCCGGCACGCACCGGGCGAGGGAGGTCCCCTGTGCCGCAGATCCACGGCCACTGCGACGAGCGGTTCTCCGCGGTGCGCAGCGCCTTCGAGGCGAACTTCCACGAGCGCGGCGAACTGGGTGCGGCCGTCACCGTCCTGGTCGACGGAGCACCCGTGGCCGACCTCTGGGGAGGCTGGGCGGACCGCGCCCGCACCCGTCCCTGGGAACGGGACACGCTGGTCAACGTCTGGTCCACCACCAAGGGGCCGGTCGCGCTCTGCGCCCACATCCTCGCCGACCGGGGCCTGCTCGACCTCGACGCCCCGGTCGCCGCGTACTGGCCGGAATTCGCCGCGGCGGGCAAGGAGGCCGTGCTCGTCCGGCATCTGCTCTCCCACCGTGCGGGCCTGGCGGGACTCCGCGAACCGCACACCCTGGCCGAGCTCTACGACTGGGAACTGACCACCGCCCGGCTCGCCGCGACCGAACCGTGGTGGGAGCCGGGCACCAGGTCCGGATACCACGCGCTCACCTACGGCTTCCTGGTCGGCGAGGTGATCCGCCGCGTCAGCGGCGTGCTGCCGGGGGAGTTCCTGCGACAGGAGGTGACCGGACCGCTCGGCATCGACTTCACCGTCGGCCTGCCTCAGAAGGAGGCGCCGCGCGTCGCCGAGCTCGTCGTCCCGAAGGCGGACCGGGCCCGGCAGGCCGCGTACTTCGCGCAGATGGAGCCCGTCGCCGTCGCCTCGCTGCTCAATCCGCCCACGGGTGCGGCGGCCGCCAACACCCCCGAGTGGCGCGCGGCGCAGATCCCGGCCGCCAACGGCCACGGCACGGCACGGGCGGTCGCCGCGCTCTACGGCGTCCTGGCCGGGCGGGGCAGCCTGGACGGCCGGCGGATCCTGTCCGAGACGGCTGCCGAACGGGTCCGCGAGGGCCAGGGCAGCTGCCGCGATCTGGTGCTGGGTGCGGGGTTCGCCCACGAGACGGAGATCGCGCTCGGCCTCTGGCTGAGCGGGCCCGACCGCTCGTACGGCCCCAACCCGCGCGCCATCGGCCACGACGGCGCGGGCGGCTCCTGCGGCCTCGCCGACCCGGAGAACGGCGTCGCGCTGGGCTACGTCATGAACAGCATGGGCCCGCACATCGCGAACGACCCGCGCAGGACGGCGCTGACGGAGGCCGTGTACGCGTCCCTGTGACCCCCGGACAGGCCGTCACGCGGCGGCCACCGGCGGGACCGATTCGCCCTCGGTGTCGATGTGGGGAAGCACCCGGTCCAGCCACCGAGGACACCACCAGGCCTTGCGCCCCAGCAGCGTCATCACCGCAGGCACCAGCAGCAGCCGGACGATCGTGGCGTCGACGAGGACGCTGACCGCCAGCCCGAGCCCCAGCATCTTGATCACGATGGTGTCGCTGAGGATGAAGGCGGCGAACACGCTGACCATGATCAGGGCGGCACAGGTGATCACCCGGGCGGTGATCTCCAGCCCGTGCGCCACGGCCCCCTTGCTGTCCTCGGTGCGCAGCCACGCCTCGTGCACGCGCGAGATCAGGAACACCTCGTAGTCCATGCTCAGCCCGAAGACGATCGCGAACATCATCATCGGCACATAGCTCTCGATGGGCACCGTCCCGGAGACGCCCAGCGAGGGACCGCCCCAGCCCCACTGGAAGACCGCCACCACCACCCCGTACGAGGCGGCGATCGACAGGAGGTTGAGGACGGCGGCCTTCACCGCGACCAGGACGCCGCGGAACACGATCAGGATGATCACGAAGGCCAGACCGACCACGACGGCGATGATGAGGGGAAGACGGCTGACGATGATGTCGAGGAAGTCCTCCTGCGCCGCGGTCGTTCCGGTCACATAGGCGGATGCCGCGGTGCCGGACACGCCCTGCGGCAGGACATCGTCCTTGAGGTGGTTGAAGAGCGTGGTCGTGCCCGCGTCCTGCGGGGCCTCGGTGGAGACGGCGCTGCCGATGAGCAGCGCGCCGTCGTCCGTCGGCTGGAGCGGGCTCACACTGGCCGCGCCCGGGACATCGGTGAGCGCCTTCTGGAGGCTGCTCGCCAGCGCCGAGCGGTCCGCGCTCGGCACCGCCTGCTGATCGACGACCAGGGTGAAGGGACCGTTGGCGCCGGGACCGAACCCGGTGGAGATGAGGTCGAACGCGCGGCGGTCGGTGAAGCTGGTCGGATCGGCTCCGTCGTCGATGTGCCCGAGCCGGATGGAGAACAGGGGGATCGCGAGGACCCCCACCACGACGAGTCCGGCGAGCAGGAACCACCAGGGCCGGCGCTCCACCCGCTGGGCGTACCGGTGCCAGCCGCCCTGCGACGGGGTGCCGGGTGCCGCCCCGCCCTCGGCGACCGGCGGCCGGACCCGGTAGCGGTCGATCCGCCTGCCGACGAGGCCGAGCAGGGCCGGGACCAGGGTGAGCGCGCCGATGACCGCGGTGATCACGGTGACCGCGGCGGCTGCGCCCAGTTTGCCGATGAAGCTCACCCGGGAGACGTACAGTCCGGCCAGCGCGACGATGACGGTGCAGCCGGAGACCAGCACGGCCCGCCCGCTGGTCGCCACCGCCCGGCCGGCGGACTGCACGGGATCGGCGCCGTCCTTGACGAGCTGGCGGTGACGCGTGATCAGGAACAGGGCGTAGTCGATCCCGACGCCCAGTCCGATCATGGTGGCGAGCGTGGGCGAGACGCTCGCGAAGGTGGTGGCCGCCGCCACCAGCGCCAGACAGCTCAGCCCGACGATCACACTGATGAGCGCGGTGAGCAGCGGTACGCCCGCGGCGATGATGCTGCCGAATCCGATGAGCAGCACCACCACCGCGACGGCGAACCCGATGGCCTCGCTGGTCAGGTCCGTGGTCTCGGGCCTGGCGAGCTCGCCCAGCGGGCCGCCGTACTCGACCTGCACGCCGGCGGTGCGCAGCGGCTTCACCGCCGTGTCGACCTCGTCGAGGTAGGCGTGGTCCAGCGAGGTCGGGTTCACGTCGAACCGCACGGTGATGTACCCCGTCTTGCCGTCCTTGGACAGCGCGGTGGACGTCGCCGAGGACGAGGAGGGCAGCGGGTTCTGGGCGGACAGCACGTGCGGCAGCTTCTGCAGGTTGCCCACCACCTGGTCGACCTGGCTCTGCACGTCGGTCAGGGGCTTCTGGGCATCGTGCAGGACCACCTGCGCACCGGTGCCGCCCGCGGCGGGATCGTGCGCCTTCAGCAGCTCGGCGCCCGTGTTCGACTGGGTGCCGGGCAGGTTGAAGTCGTCGGAGTACGTTCCGCCGAACGCGCTCTGGAGCGCGTGCAGCCCGCCGAGTGCGACCAGCCAGGCGACGATGACCACGACGAAATGGCGTGCGCACCATTCGCCCAGCCGCAGCAGCCACCCCCCGCGGGGTTTCGCCGGTGCCGCGTACGTGCTGCTGCTGGGCGGGGCCATGCGTTCTCCCGGAGGAAGGGACGGGCCGTTCAGCCGGGGCGCGCCGCGCCCTGTGTCCACTTCGAGAACGTAGATGCCGCTGCGGCGGGCGGGGGCCGCGACACGTTCGCCGTCAGCACGGTTCCGCCGCTCGGCCGGTCATTCCTCCCGCGCGGGAGCCTCCTGCGCGGCGGGCGCGGGCTGCTGTGCGGAGACGAGGAGCGAGAGTGCCTCGGTGATGCCCCTCTCCGCGGCCGCCTTGTCGATGCCGAGGCCGCTCAGCAGACCCGTACCGTCCTCGTGCTCCAGCAGGGCGAGCAGGATGTGCTCGGTACCGATGTAGTTGTGTCCCATCCGCAGGGCCTCGCGGAAGGTGAGTTCCAGGGCCTTGCGCGCGTCCGCGTTGTAAGGGATGAGCTCGGGCAGTTCGCCCTCGGTGGCTGCCGGGAGTGCTTCGGTGGCGGCCTGGCGGACGGTGTCCAGGGCCACGCCCTGTGCCTTGATGAACACTCCGGCGAGCCCTTCCGGCTCGCTGAGCAGGCCCAGTACGAGGTGCTCGGTGCCGATCTCGGCGTTGGCCGCGGCGCGCGCCTCGTTCTGTGCGGCCATCACGACGTTCTTGGCACGTGGGGTGAAGCGGCCGAAGCCCTGGCTGGGGTCGAGGTCGGAGGGCTCGCCGGGGTCCTTGGCGACGAACCGCTTCTGGGCCGCCTGCCGGGTCACCCCCATGCTCTTGCCGATCTCGGTCCAGGAGGCGCCGGAACGGCGGGCCTGGTCCACGAAGTGGCCGATCAGGTGGTCGGCGACGTCGCCGAGGTGGTCGGCGGCGATGACCGCGTCCTGGAGCTGGTCGAGGGCGTGGGGGTGGACCTTCTTGATGGCGTCGATGAGATCGTCGAGACGGACCGGATGCGTCATGCCTGTGGGCTGCGTCATGTGTCAACCTTAGGTTGACAGAGGAAGGGGTGTCAACCTTCAGTTGACACTGTGGTGCCCGTACGACAGAACGCGCCGGCCGACGGTGTTCGTCGGCCGGCGCGTCCGGTCAGTCGTTCCGCGAGCGGGCCTGGATCAGAGGACCCCGGAGTCGGCGATGGTGACCTTCGCCTTGGTCCGGCCGCTCTGCGAGCCGAGACCCTCGATCTTCGTGACCAGGTCCATGCTCTCCTGGTCGGCGACCTCGCCGAACACGACGTGCTTGCCGTCCAGCCACGAGGTCACGATGGTCGTGATGAAGAACTGCGAGCCGTTGGAGTTCGGTCCGCTGTTCGCCATGGAGAGCAGGCCCGGCTTGGTGTGCGCGAGCTTGAAGTTCTCGTCGTCGAACTTCGCGCCGTAGATGCTCTTGCCGCCGGTGCCGTCACCGCGGGTGAAGTCACCGCCCTGCAGCATGAACTCGGGGATGACCCGGTGGAAGGACGAACCCTTGTAGCCGAAGCCGTGCTCACCGGTCGCCAGCTGGCGGAAGTTCTCCGCGGTCTTGGGAACGATGTCGTCGTACAGGTTGAAGACGATCCGCCCGGCGGGCTCGTCGTTGATGGTGATGTCGAAGTAAACCTTGCTCGTCATGGAACCATCCTGACATCTGCCCGTGAGGTCCCGACGGGCGGGCGCGGTGAAGCGGTGCGCACGGGTGGTGGGCCGGCGGCATGTGGTGGGCGCGGTGGCAGCCACCACCATGTCCGGACAGCGATGCCGTTACGGCCGGCGGCGGGGCTTGCCGCGCTTGGCCGCGGCGGCACCCTTGGCACCCCGGGAGCCCTTGGCCCCCTTCGCGCCGCCGGAACCGCTGCGGGCGCCCTTCCCGGCCGGTGAGCCGGCCCCGGGCTTGCGCCGGGCGCCGCCGGTGTCCGGGGCCTTGCCCTTCGTCTTCGCGGGCGCGGGCGCCGTGCTGCGGCCGCGGGTGCTGTTCACGGTCCGGCCCCGGACGATCCCGATGAAGTCCTCCACGAGATCGGTGGTCCGCTCCTGCGGCCACGACAGCGCGATGCGCGACTCGGGGGCGCCGGAGAGCGGCCGGTACGTGAGGTCCTTGCGGTGGTACAGGCGGGCGAGCGACTGCGGGACGGCGAGGACGCCCACCCCGGCCGCCACCAGCTCGATGGCGTCCTCCGTCGTGGCCGGGCGCTCGATCGCGGGACGGCCCGGCAGCCGCTCCCAGCCGAGGGTGTCGTCCAGCGGATGCAGCACGATCTCGTCGGCCAGGTCCTCGACGGAGACCTCGTCGACCGCGGCCACCACGTGGTCCTTGGGGATCACGACCACGGTCGTCTCGGTGTACAGGGGGATCGCGCTGAGATCCTCCCCGTCGACCGGCAGCCGTACGAAGCCGGCGTCGGCGTCACCGCCGCGCAGCAGGGCGGACGCCTCGGCGGCGGGGACCGCGACGAGCGTCAGGGGGATGCCGGGCAGGCGCTCGTTCCAGATCCGCACCCACTTGGTGGGTGTCACCCCCGGGACGTACGCGAGCCGGAACGAAGGGGTTGCTTCCGGGCCTGTCACCCCGCCAGGTTACCGGTCGTGGTCAGCGGCGGCGCACACGCTCGATACTCTTGACACCATGACGTCGCACCAGAGCGCCCAGACAATGAAGCCCGCGACCGCGGCGAAGAAACTGGGTGTGTACCTCGAGGCCACCCCCACCGAGTTCCAGGAGGGTGTCGTCTCGCGCACCGAGCTGGCGGCACTCCAGAGCGATCCGCCCCAGTGGCTGCAGGATCTGCGGAGCACGGGCCCGCACCCCCGGCCGGTCGTCGCGGCCAAGCTCGGCATCTCCATCTCCGGTCTCGCACGCGGTGGCGTCACGGACGCCCTCACCACGGAGCAGATCGACGCGCTGAAGCAGGACGACCCCGAGTGGCTGCGGAAGGAACGCGCCACCCAGGCCGAGGTCCGCAAGGAAACGGTGCGCATCAAGGAGCGGAACGCGGAGCGCAGCGGCAAGGCGCAGGAGCCCCGTTCCTGACCCGCCGCTGAAACCGCGATGTGGGTGGGCCCCGTTCCCTTCGAAGGGAACGGGGCCCACCCCTGTGTCATCGCGGGGCCGGGGAAACACCGCCGGCGGCTGTGGCCCCGTGCCCTCACGGGCTCAGCCGAAGTTCGGCCCGTTGTCGCCGGACAGGTCCAGGCCGAACCGGGCCCCGGGTACCGGAGCGCCCAGGTCGACCGGGTTGAAGGCGAGGGCACCCGTCGTGGTCAGGCCCGTGGAGGCGCCGCGCAGGGACCACACCGCACCGCCGTCCGCGACCGCGCCGAGGTTCTCGTCGGGTGCGCCGGCCGAGAGGTCCGCCTTCCCGTCCCCGTCGGTGTCCAGCAGCCGGACCGATCCGCCGAAGTGGTCACCGCTCTCCGCCACGCCCGGCATGCCCGCGCTGTCCTGGTGGAAGGACTTCGCGCCGGTGCCGCTCAGACCGCCCGGACCGCCCTTCAGCAGCACCACCGCGCCCGCTCCCCTGACCGACTCGATGGCCTCGAAGGGCACCCCCACGGCGAGGTCGGCGTACCCGTCGCCGTTCACGTCACCCGCGTTGAGCCGCGCCCCGAACTGGTCGCCCTTCTCGCTCGCCCCGGGCACGCCGGTGGTGTCCTGCGTGATCGTCTTCGTCCGGGTGGTGCTGGGGCCGGTCGCGGAGCCGTAGTAGACCTTGACGGTGCCGGGGTCGGTGGGCAGGTCCTCCGTGATGCCGTTCGGGATCACCCGGGTGGCGAGATCGGCCTTGCCGTCCTTGTCGAAGTCACCGACCGCGGTGGCCGCGGCGCCGGGGAGCCGGGTGGAGACCGACGACAGGCCCTGCGGGGTGCCCAGCCACAGCTTGCCGCCCTCGGCGTGGTTCTCGTACACGTAGAAGGTGCACAGGTCGTCGATACCGTCGCCGTTGAAGTCGCCGGCCGCGGTGTTCGACATGGAGTTGTCCGTGTCGAACATGTTCACCTCCTGCTCGCGGGAGGGTGCCCCGGCGCGGGTGAACGGCCCGTACAGCACGCTGCGCAGGTCCCAGTCGCCGCTGTGGGACATCATCAGGTCCGTGTTGCCGTCGCCGTCGAAATCACCGGCGGTGAGGTTCTCGCCGATGATGGCGGCGGCCGGAGCCGCTACCCGCACGGCGCCCTGTCCCGTGATGCCGCCGCTGCGGCCCCACAGGACGACGACCGAGCCGAAGTTGTCCGTGGCCGCGATCGACTCGTTGGTCACGAGGGCGAGGTCGGTCAGGCCGTCGTGGTCCAGGTCCTCGGCGAACATCCGGTAACCGAAGCCGTGATCGTCGCCGGGATCGCCGGGGACGCCCGGGGTGTCCTGGTCGATGACGGTGGTGTGTGCCGTGCTCAGCCCCTGGTCGGAGCCGTAGGCGAGGGTGATGTAGCCGGCCCAGGAATGGCCGTTGACGGTGCCGGCGGGAGCGGCGACGGCCACGTCCTGGTAGCCGTCCCCGTTGAAGTCCTCGCGCACGGTGGTGGTCGCCGTTCCCCCGGCGGTACCCGCTGCCGTCGCGGCGGCGGCGCCGCCCGTAAGTGCCGTGACCGCGCAGACGGTCACGGCCAGCATGGTGCGTATGCCCACCATTCCTCCTTGGTCGCGTACGTCGAGCCAGTGGCGTACGAGGTGTGAGGGCTCATGGGTGAGACATGCGCGAGGGGCGGAAGGTTGTCCGGTGAACACGGGGTGAACTCGGCCGGGCGGCAAGGGAGTCCACGCCGGGGGCCGCCGGCAGGGGCGGTGGGACCGCCCCCGCGGCCGTTCAGCGGGTGGCGAGCAGCGTGAGCGTGTCGATCACACGGTTGGAGAAGCCCCACTCGTTGTCGTACCAGGCGGCCACCTTGATGTGGCGTCCGTCGACACGGGTGAGCTCCGAGTCGAAGATCGACGAGGCGGGGTTGCCCGTGATGTCGGACGACACCAGCGCGTCCTCCGAGTACTCGAGCACGCCGGCCAGCGGCCCCTCGGCGGCGGCGCGGTACGCCTCCAGCACCTCTTCGCGGGTCACGTCGCGGGCGACGGTCGTGTTGAGCTCGACGATCGAGCCGACCGGCACCGGTACGCGGATGGAGTCGCCCGACAGCTTGCCCTCGAGGTTCGGCAGCACGAGGCCGATCGCCTTCGCGGCGCCCGTCGTGGTCGGCACGATGTTGACCCCGGCGGCGCGGGCGCGGCGCGCGTCGCGGTGCGGACCGTCCTGGAGGTTCTGCTCCTGCGTGTAGGCGTGCACGGTCGTCATGAAGCCGTGCTCGATACCGGCGAGATCGTCCAGCACCGCGGCCAGCGGGGCGAGCGCGTTGGTCGTGCACGAGGCGTTGGAGATGACGGTGTGCAGGGCCGGGTCGTACGCGTCGCTGTTCACGCCGTACGCGAGCGTGACGTCCGCGCCGTCCGACGGCGCGGCGACGAGCACCTTCTTCGCCCCTGCGTCGAGGTGGGCGCGGGCGGCCTTGGCCGAGGTGAAGCGGCCGGTCGCCTCCAGCGCGATGTCGACACCGAGCTCCGCCCACGGCAGCTGCGCCGGGTCGCGCTCGGCGAGCACCTTGATGCGGCGGCCGTCGACGACGAGGGTGTCCCCGTCCACGGTCACCGGGCGGCCGAGCCGGCCCGCCGTGCTGTCGAAGGCCAGCAGCCGCGCGAGTGCGGCGGGCTCCGTGAGGTCGTTGACGGCGACGACCTCGAGGTCGCTGCCGCGCTCGAGCAGCGCGCGCAGCACGTTGCGTCCGATGCGGCCGAATCCGTTGATGGCGATGCGAGTCATGTGAGAGTCCCTTCTCTTCGCCCCTTCAGCATCGCGCTCGCCCGACGCCCCTGACAGCGGCGCGATCGCCATGGTCCGTAAGGATCCCGCCACCCGGGCTGCGGGCTATTCGCCCTGGGCGAAGGTGCGCCGGTACTCGCTCGGCGTGGTGCCGAGGATCCGCTGGAAGTGCAGCCGCAGATTCGCACCGGTGCCGAGGCCGACATCGGCGGCGATCTGCTCCACACCCCGCTCCGAACGCTCGAGCAGTTCACGGGCCACATCGACCCGGGCCCGCATGACCCACTGCATCGGCGTGTACCCCGTGTCCTCGGCGAAGCGCCGCGAGAACGTGCGCGGCGACACCGCCGCGTGCCGGGCGAGCGCGTCGAGGGTGAGGGGTTCGCCGAGCCGGTGCAACGCCCACTCGCGGGTGGCGGCGAACCGCTCACCGAGCGGCTCGGGCACGCTGCGCGGCACGTACTGCGCCTGGCCGCCGCTGCGGTACGGGGCCGCGACCAGGCGCCGGGCCGCGTAGTTGGACGCCGCCACCCCGAGGTCGCCGCGCAGGATGTGCAGGCACAGGTCGATGCCCGAGGCGGCACCCGCCGATGTCAGGACGGTGCCCTCGTCGACGAACAGGACGTTCTCGTCGACCCGGACGAGCGGATACTTCGCCGCGAGCGAGCGTGTGTAGTGCCAGTGGGTCGTGGCGCGCCTGCCGTCGAGGAGGCCCGTGGCCGCGAGTGCGAACGCCCCCGTCGAGATGGCGGCGAGCCGCGCGCCCCGGGCATGGGCGGTGACCAGCGCGTCGATGACGGCCGGGGGCGGGTCCTCACGGTCCGGGAACCGGTAGCCGGGCACGAAGACGATGTCGGCCCATTCGAGCGCGTCGAGGCCATGGGTGACGTAGTACGACAGCCCGTCGCCGCCGGTCACGAGGCCGGGCGCCGCGCCGCACACCCGTACCTCGTACGGCATGCTGGCGCGGGTCGTGAAGACCTGCGCGGGAATGCCGACATCGAGCGGCTTCGCACCCTCGAGCACGAGGACCGCGACGTGATGCAGGCGGGAGGCTGGCATGGGGCACGAGGGTACCCAAGAGCGCCCCTGACCCGTTCCTTCCTGCCTCCGCGCGTCGGGCCCGCTGCGAGCGGTGACGCCCGGGGGGTGGCCCGGCTTGACCTTGACACGGTGACAAGGCCTTCACTGCATCGCGAGGAGGTGGTCTCGATGACGGTCACGAGGCAGAACACGGATGCGGAACGAGCGCTCCAGGCGCTGGAGGACGACCGTGCGTCCGTGCGGTTGCGGGCTGCCCTCGCGGTCGGTACGGAACCCGACCCGCGCTTCGTCGACAAGCTCGTCGAACGGAGCGCGATCGAGCCCGAGTTCTTCGTCCGCGACATGCTGACCTGGGCGCTCACCCGCCACCCCGTGTCCCTCACGCTTCCCGAACTGGTCCGAGAGGTCCGCTCGGAGCGTGCGCAGGCCCGGAGCCAGGCCCTGCACACGCTGTCCAAGATCGGGGACCGCCAGGCGTGGCCGGCGATCACACGGGCCTTGTTGTCCGACGCCGACGACGAAGTGGCGCGGAGCGCTTGGCGGGCCGCGGTCGTGCTCGTACCGGAAGGCGAGGAGCCCGGCTTGGCCGCGGCGCTGGCGACGCAGCTCGGGCGCGGTGAGCGGGAGACGCAGCTGAGTCTCAGCCGGGCGCTGGTCGCACTGGGAGAGGCCGTCGCGCCGGCTCTGTGTGCCGCTGCCGCGACGACGGTCGCCGACCCGCGCGTGCGCGCCCACGCGCTCGCCACACGACGGCTGCTGCGCGACCCGGACGCCGGATTCGAGTTCGCTGTCGAGGAGGCGAAGCGCGCCGTGGCCCTCGGCGGGTCCGGCGAGGAGGGACGATAGGGCGTGTTGATCGGTGAGGTGGCGCGACGGTCCGGGGTCAGTTCCCGCATGCTCCGGCATTACGAGTCGCTCGGCCTGGTGCGGCCTGCCTGCCGTACCGGCGCCGGCTATCGGGAGTACTCCGGACAGGACATCCGGCGGATCTTCCATATCGAGAGCCTGCGGTCGCTGGGGCTGTCGTTGAGTGAGGTCGGGCGGGCACTCGACGATCCGGACTTCACGCCCGCGGCGCTCGTCGGCGACCTCATCGGTCAGGCGCGCGAACGCATCGCGGCCGAGACCGAGCTGCTCACCCGGCTGCGCCGGATCGATGCCGCGGACCCTTCGGGCTGGGAGGACGTTCTCCAGGTCGTCGCTCTCCTCCAGGCACTGGCCTCGAAGAACCCCGACGCGCGCCAGGGAGCGGCCCTTTCCTCGGGCAACGAGGTTCCGGTGCCGGTGGAAGCCCTGGTCGAGGCGGTACTGAGCGAGACGGAACCGAACGTCGCCGGAGCGCTTCGATGGGCGCTGGCACGCTCGGGCGACGGCGGCGCGGAACTGCTGGCGGAGGGCCTCGGCTCACCGGTGGCCGCGGTGCGGGAACGTGCCGTCCAATCCCTCGCCGAGATGCCGGGCGACGAGGCGACCGCGCTGCTGCGGCAGGCCCTCGCGAACCCCGACGGCGTGGTCCGCAGGTACGCGGCTCTGGAGCTCGGGACACGTGGAGTGGCCGATGCCGTTCCGGCGCTGATCGACACGATCGTGGAGGGAAGCAACGACACCGACGCGGCCGATGCTCTGAGCGTGCTGGCGAGAGACACCGCGACGGCGGACCGGATCGCGACCGGGCTCGTCGAACGCCTGGCTCACGTCACCGCCGGAGCCTCTGCCCGCGGCCGGCTGACCCAGGCACTGGCCGCTGTTCCGGGGGCAGAGGCGTCCCGTGCCCTCGTGGAGCTGTCGCGCGACCAGGACCGTGCCGTCGCACTGACCGCGACGTACCTTCTTCAGCTGCGCGACGCAGGGTGACGCGGCCTTCCTGGCATGTCACGCAATCGGCTCGTGGGCCCGGTCCCGGACACATCGCCGTCAGCGTGTCGTCGACGCTCCGTCAGGACGGGGCCGAGGACGGGCTGAGGACGCAGAACTCGTGACCCTCCGGGTCGGCCAGGCACCTCCACGGGACATCGCCCTGACCGAGATCGATGCCGGTGGCGCCCAGGGCCATCAGCCGGGCCACCTCCGCGCCTTGATCGTCACCGGGGTACGGAAGCAGGTCGAGATGGACACGGTCCGGCACGGTCTTCACGCCCTTGCGGAGGAACTCGAGGTACGGGCCGACACCCTCGGCGGAGCGCAGCACCGCGGACTCGTCGGTCACCTCGTGCAGGGTCCAGTCCACCGCCCCGTCCCAGAACCGGGCCATCGCCCGCGGATCCGCGCAGTCCACGACCACCGCGGCGATCGGCCCGGTGTCCCGGTAGATCTGCCGCGGCTCCAGCACACAGAACTCGTTGCCCTCGGGGTCGGCGAGGACCGTCCACGGCACGTCGCCCTGCCCCACATCGGCATGCGTGGCACCGAGAGCCAGGAGGCGCGTGACCAACTCCTCCTGATGGGCCGCCGAGCTGGTGGCGAGATCGAGGTGCACACGGTTCTTCGTCGCCGCCTTGGGTTCCGGTACGGCGACGACGTCGATGCAGACGGCGACCGGGTCCGGCCAGACGAACCCGCCGCCGGGTTCCACGTTGGTCACGCCGGGCCCCTCGCTGGAAACGCCCCAGCCGAGCGCCTCCGCCCAGAACCGGCCGACCGCCGCGTCGTCGAGAGCCTTGATGTTCACCTGGACAGGTCGCAGTGCCATGCCGGCGATCCTATGCACCCGCTCCGCCGTGTCCTCCCGGCACCGGAGCCGGCGCCGTCCCCGTCCGGCCCGGGGGCGCCCCGACCCGGGCCCCGGCGATGGCCGGCCGTCGGATCGGCTGCCCGGTCCCGGCCGAGCGGCCGCGCCGATCCATTCCTTTGCATAAAAGTGCAAGGATGCGTATAGTCATGCCATCGACGAGGAGGATTTCGATGGTGGTACGTGCAGCAGTGGCAGGGGCGAGCGGATACGCCGGCGGGGAGCTGCTCCGCCTTCTGCTGGTCCACCCCGAGGTCGAGATCGGGGCTCTCACCGCGAACTCCAACGCGGGACAGCCCCTCGGAGCATTGCAGCCGCATCTGCGGCCGCTCGCCGGACGGGTGCTTCAGCCGACCACGCCCGAGGTGCTCGCCGGGCACGACGTGGTCTTTCTCGCGCTGCCGCACGGGCAGTCCGCCGCCGTGGCGGAGCAGCTCGGTGACGAGGTGCTCGTGGTGGACATGGGGGCCGACTTCCGGCTCGAGGACGCCGCCGACTGGGAGAAGTTCTACGCCTCGCCGCACGCGGGAACCTGGCCGTACGGGCTGCCCGAGCTGCCCGGTGGGCGGGCCGGGCTGGCGGGGACCAAGCGTATCGCGGTGCCCGGCTGCTACCCCACGGCCGTGTCGCTCGCGCTCTTCCCGGCGTACGCGGCCCAGCTCGCCGAGCCCGAGGCCGTGATCGTCGCCGCTTCCGGGACCTCCGGCGCGGGCAAGGCGGCCAAGCCGCATCTGCTCGGGTCCGAGGTGATGGGCAACATGTCGCCGTACGGTGTCGGCGGCGTCCACCGGCACACGCCCGAGATGATCCAGAACCTCAGCGCCGCGGCCGGCGAGCCGGTCACCGTCTCCTTCACCCCGACCCTCGCGCCGATGCCCCGCGGCATCCTCGCCACGTGCAGCGCGAAGGCGAAGCCGGGCGTGAGCCCCGAGTCGCTGCGCGCCGTGTACGAGAAGGCCTTCGCGGACGAGCCGTTCGTCGATCTGCTGCCCGAGGGGCAGTGGCCCGCCACCGCCGCGGTGTACGGCTCCAACGCCGTGCAGATCCAGGTCGCGTACGACGAGTCGGCGGGCCGGATCGTCGTCATCAGCGCCATCGACAATCTCGCCAAGGGCACCGCGGGCGGCGCCCTGCAGAGCATGAACATCGCCCTCGGGCTCCCCGAGGACACCGGACTTTCCACGATCGGAGTGGCACCGTGAGCGTCACGGCAGCACAGGGATTCTCCGCGGCGGGCATCGCCGCCGGAATCAAGGACAGCGGCAACCCGGACCTGGCCCTCGTGGTCAACAACGGTCCGCGTCGCGCCGCCGCGGGCGTCTTCACCTCCAACCGTGTCAAGGCCGCCCCGGTCCTGTGGTCGGAGCAGGTCCTCAAGGGCGGCGAGGTCTCCGCCGTCGTGCTCAACTCCGGTGGCGCCAACGCCTGTACCGGGCCGCAGGGCTTCCAGGACACCCATGCCACCGCCGAGAAGGCGGCCGAGGTCCTTCAGGGCCACAGCGCCGGTGAGATCGCCGTCGCCTCGACCGGGCTCATCGGCCTGCTGCTCCCCATGGACAAGCTCCTGCCGGGCATCGAGAAGGCCGCGGCCGCCCTGAGCGAGCACGGCGGCGAGAAGGCCGCCATCGCCATCAAGACCACCGACACCGTCCACAAGACCGCCGTCGCCGGCGGAGAGGGATGGACCGTCGGCGGCATGGCCAAGGGTGCGGGCATGCTCGCACCGGGCCTGGCCACCATGCTCGTCGTCCTCACCACCGACGCCGACGTCGCCGCCCCCGCGCTCGACGCCGCGCTGCGCGAGGCCACCCGGACCACCTTCGACCGGGTCGACTCCGACGGCTGCATGTCCACCAACGACACCGTGCTCCTGCTGGCCTCGGGGGCCAGCGGAATCACCCCGGAGCAGGGGGAGTTCGCCGAGGCCGTCCGGGCCGTCTGCGACGACCTCGCACGGCAGCTGATCGGTGACGCCGAGGGCGCCTCCAAGGACATCCGGATCGAGGTCGTGAACGCGGCGACCGAGGACGACGCCGTCGAGGTGGGCCGCTCCATCGCCCGTAACAACCTCCTCAAGTGCGCCATCCACGGCGAGGACCCCAACTGGGGCCGGGTGCTCTCCGCGATCGGCACGACGAAGGCGGCCTTCGAGCCGGACGAGCTGAACGTCGCGATCAATGACGTGTGGGTGTGCCGCAAGGGCGGGGTCGGCGACGACCGCGACCTCGTCGACATGCGCTACCGGGAGGTCAGGATCACCGCGGACCTCGCCGCCGGCACCGAGTCGGCCGTCATCTGGGCCAACGACCTCACCGCGGACTACGTCCACGAGAACAGCGCGTACAGCTCATGAGCACCGCGCGGAAGCACACCGCACTCCCGAAGGCGCAGATCCTCATCGAGGCGCTGCCCTGGCTGACCCGGCACAACGGCAGGACCGTCGTCATCAAGTTCGGCGGCAACGCCATGATCGACGAAGAGCTGAAGGCCGCCTTCGCCCAGGACGTCGTCTTCCTGCGGCACGCCGGCCTCAAGCCCGTCGTCGTGCACGGCGGCGGCCCGCAGATCAGCGCCCAGCTGGACAAGCAGGGCCTGGTCAGCGAGTTCAAGGCCGGGCTGCGCGTCACCACGCCCGAGGCGATGGACGTCGTACGGATGGTGCTCGCCGGGCAGGTCCAGCGCGAGCTCGTCGGCCTGCTCAACCAGCACGGCCCGCTCGCCGTCGGCATGACCGGCGAGGACGCCCACACCATCACCGCGGTCCAGCACCGCCCGGTCATCGACGGCGAGGCCGTCGACATCGGCCGGGTCGGCGAGATCACCGCGATCGACACCGGGGCCATCCAGGCACTGCTGGACGACGGCCGCATCCCGGTCATCTCCTCCATCGCCCGCTCCGCCGACGACAACCACGTCTACAACGTCAACGCCGACACCGCGGCCGCCGCACTCGCCGCCGCGCTGAACGCCGAGACGCTGATGGTCCTCACCGACGTCGAGGGCCTGTACGAGGACTGGCCCAACAGCGACGACGTGATCAGCCGCATCACCGCCACCGAACTGGAGAAGCTCCTGCCGGAGCTCTCCAGCGGCATGGTGCCCAAGATGCAGGGCTGCCTGCACGCCGTGCGCAACGGCGTGGAGACCGCCCGGGTCATCGACGGCCGGGTCCAGCACTCGATCCTGCTGGAGATCTTCACCGACGAGGGAATCGGCACGATGGTCGTGCCCGACGCACAGGGGGAAGCATGACCAACGCCGAGCTCTCGCAGCGCTGGAAGTCCGCGCTGATGGACAACTACGGCACCCCGAAGGTGTCCCTCGTCCGCGGTGAGGGCGCCCGTGTGTGGGACGCCGACGGCACCGAGTACCTCGACTTCGTCGGCGGTATCGCGGTGAACGCGCTGGGCCACGGCCACCCCGCCGTCGTCGAGGCGGTCTCCACCCAGATCGCCTCCCTCGGCCATGTCTCCAACCTCTTCATCGCCGAGCCGCCCGTCACGCTCGCCGAACGGCTGCTCCAGCTCTTCGGCCGCACCGGCAAGGTCTACTTCTGCAACTCGGGGGCCGAGGCCAACGAGGCCGCGTTCAAGATCGGCCGGCTGACCGGGCGGACCCACATGGTCGCCACCGACGGCGGCTTCCACGGCCGGACCATGGGCGCCCTCGCGCTCACCGGCCAGCCCAAGAAGCGCGAGGCCTTCGTCCCGCTGCCCGGCGACGTCACGCACGTCCCGTACGGGGACGCCGAGGCGCTGCGGGCCGCGGTGACCACCGACACCGCGCTCCTGATCATCGAGCCGATCCAGGGCGAGAACGGTGTGGTCGTCCCGCCCAAGGGCTATCTGGAGGCGGCCCGGGAGATCACCCGGGCCACCGGCACCCTCCTCGTCCTCGACGAGGTGCAGACCGGCATCGGCCGCTGCGGCAACTGGTTCGAGCACCAGGCCCACCAGGGCGTGGAGCCCGACCTGGTCACCCTGGCCAAGGGGCTCGGCGGCGGACTGCCGATCGGCGCCACGGTGGCGTTCGGCGCGGCCGCGGATCTTCTCGCACCCGGTCAGCACGGCACGACGTTCGGCGGCAACCCGGTCGCCTGCGCCGCCGGTCTCGCCGTCCTGGACACCCTGGCCGCCGACGGTGCGCTCGACAACGTCAAGCGGCTCGGCGAGCGGATCCGCGACGGGGTGGAGGGCCTGGGGCACCCCCTGGTCTCCCATGTCCGCGGCGCCGGTCTGCTGCTGGGTATCGTGCTCACCGAGCCCCGGGCACCCCAGGTGCAGGCGGCGGCTCAGGGAGCCGGACTGCTGGTGAACGTGCCCGCCCCCGATGTCGTGCGGCTGATGCCGCCGCTGATCATCGGTGACGCGGAGGTGGACGCGTTCCTCCAGGCGCTGCCGGCCGCTCTCGACGCGGCATACGGGGACGGACGATCCGGAGAATGAGGCGACGACGATGACCGAGGCGCAGGAATCCGAGCACGGCGGGCCGTCCGTGCCGCAGACCCGCACGGCGCGCCACCGCCGGATCGTGGACATCCTGAACCGGCAGCCGGTGCGCTCGCAGAGCCAGCTGGCCAAGCTCCTCGCGGACGACGGGCTGAGCGTCACCCAGGCGACGCTCTCCCGGGATCTGGACGAACTGGGTGCGGTGAAGATCCGTAACACCGGCGGCGAGCTGATCTACGCGGTGCCGAGCGAGGGCGGATTCCGTACCCCGCAGGCGCCGCTCGGCGGGTCGGCCAAGGAGGAGCGGATGCGCCGCCTCTCCGCCGAACTGCTCATCTCGGCGGAGGCCTCGGCCAACCTCGTGGTGCTGCGTACGCCGCCGGGCGCGGCCCAGTTCCTCGCCTCGGCGATCGACCAGGCCGAACTGCACGACATCCTCGGCACCATCGCCGGCGACGACACCCTGATGCTGATCAGCCGCGACCCGGCCGGCGGGCAGGCGCTCGCCGACCATCTGCTGCGGCTCGCGCAGAACGAGCGCTGACGTCAGTAGCGCGTGATCGCGGTCGGGCCCGAGCGGGTCCCGATCGCGAGGTGCGGACGGCGGGCCGGATCGGCCCAGGCCAGGATCCGGTCCATCGCGGCCGCCGGCACGGACACACAGCCGGCGGTCGCTCCGCGCCCGTTGACGTGCAGGAAGATCCCGGCGCCCCGGCCCCGTACCGGCCGGTCGTAGTTGAAGCCGACGACGAGTGCCCGCGCGTACTGCGCCGGATACGCGATCAGGTGCTCGGCCTCGGCGGCCCGGCAGTCGGCGGGCCGCGGTTCCACCCACCGGTTGTATCCGCGCGCCGCGTTGTCCTGGCACCACCACGAGCGGTCGTTGACCCGGCGGTACGGATAGCGCGTGCCGGCCGGGGCCGCCTTCACCCCGAAGGCGTACGGCAGACCGTACAGACCGGTGGGCGTGGTGTCGGTCCCCTGCTTGCGCGAAGCCCCCTCGGTCAGCCCGTTCGCCCCGAAGCGGGCGGGCGCCGACCCGGCCGCCACCCACCGCCCCTCGCGCAGACTCCACCAGGTGACCGTGCCCGTGGTGGACCCGGTGGAGGACGCCAGGGCCGTGATGAGCTGGCTGCCGCCGCCCGTGTCGGCCAGCCGCACGGGCAGCGGCGCCGTCGCCAAGGGGGGCCGCCCGGCGCCGGTCAGACCGGCGAGAGCGAGCAGGACCGAACCGGTCACCAGAAGTCTGCGCATGCCCCGGACCGTAGACCGCCCGCCGCCGGGCCACACGCGCGCATGCTCCGTACGGCCCAGCCGCTCACATGGCCTGCGGCATGGCCGGCAGCGGGAGCGGCAGCCCCGGCAGCCCGTCGATGCTGGTGGCGATGTGGTCCTTCTTCTCGAAGTAGGCGCTGAGCGAGGCGTCGTCGTCCCGCGCGAACCGCTGCCCGTGCAGGGCCCTGTCCTCGTCGTACGTCATATAGGGGACGGCGAACCCGCAGCTGTCCCGGATCAGTTCGGCCGTCACCACGATGACGGCCCGCAGCCCGTGCCGCGAGGGATCGACGCCGTCGAAGCGCCCGAGCAGTTCCGGGAACCGGGGGTCGTCACGGAAGACCGGCTCACCGCGGCCGTGCACGCGCACGATGTTCGGCGGTCCCTGGAAGGCGCACCACATCAGGGTGATGCGTCCGTTCTCGCGGAGATGGGCGACGGTCTCGGCCGTGCTCCCGGCGAAGTCGAGATACGCCACACGCTGCTCGTCCAGCACGACGAAGGAACCGCTGACACCCTTGGGGGAGAGGTTGACCGTGCCGTCCCCGTCCAGCGGCGCGGTCGCCGTGAAGAAGATGTGCTGCTCCTCCATGAAGGTGCGCAGCCGCCCGTCGATGCGTTCGTGCGTTTTTCCCATGGAACGAATTATCCGTTGCCGAATGCCGTTGCACGTAACGATTTCATCCACCGGAACCGGCGGGCGGCCGTTCGTAGCGGGCGCGTTGGGCCTCGTGGGCGACTTCGGGGTCCTCGTCGTCCTCCAGTTCGGCCAGTACGCGTTTGCGCAGGGCGGGGCTGTGGGCGCAGAGCAGACGCAGACCGGACCGCCGCAGGTGCCGGGGGCGGCCGGGGGCCACCAGGCCTGCCAGCCACTCCTCCGGGACGAGCAGGACGTACGGGACGAGCGCCTTGCGGGCGGTGCGCACCACCGGTGGATGGGGGTCTTCCATGGCGGCCATCAACTCGTCGGGGGAGACCGCGTCCAGCATGCGCAGCGCGGCGAGAGCCGCTGCGCGCACCCGGCCCTCCTGATGTGCCGTCAGCGGCCGCAGCAGGGCTGCGGCGTCGGGCGCGGCGGTTTCGGCCAGGCCGAACAGCGCTCCGGGCGGCAGGCCGGGAGCGGCGGGGCCGGCGCACAGGGCGCGGTAGTGCTCCCGGGGGTCCTGGCCCTCCATCCGCAGGACCAGGCGGGCGGCGGCGCGCACCCGGGCCGATGGATCGGTCAGGTGGGACACGGCCTCCGGGCCGCGGTCCGCCCGGTGCAGTGCCGTGACCGCGGAGGACCGTGCCACGGCCGAGGAGGCGGTGAGCAGGGGGTCGAGGAGCCGCTCGGGATCGCCTGAGGTGACCCGGGCCAGCAGTGCGCCGGTGCACAGGTGGCGGACGGCCGGGTCCGGGGCGGTGAGGACGAGGTCCGTGAGCTCCAGGGGCGTGAGCAGCTCCAGCTCCAGGGACAGCCGTGCCCCGAGGATCCGGACCTGCGGCATGTGGCTCGCGCGGAGCAGGTCCGGCAGTCCGGCCGGGCGGGGTCCGGCGGCGGCCAGGATCCGCTTCAGGGCCCAGCCTCCGTGCGGGCGCGGGCCCAGGCGCAGTGCGAGGGGCGCCAGTTCCGCGGGATCCGCCCCCGGCTCGCGCAGGGCCGCATCCAGCATGCGGCGGGCCCGCTCCCGTACCCCCTGCTGCTGATCGGCGCAGCGGACCAGCAGCAGAGGCAGGAGGGCGGGCCGTCCCGGGGCGAACGCCAGGGCGGCCCCGCGCACCTGCCACCGGTGGTGACAGAGGGCGATCGCGGTCTCCGCCTCACCCGGCGGGAAGTGTGACCAGGTGACGTCCCGGGCCTCCTCGTCCCACTGGGGTGCGGTGGCCCAGTCGACCGATCCGTGCCCGCCCCCACGACGGTCCTGTACCAGGGACCGCAGCGGCAGGACGCCAGGGCGCCGCGCGGTCGCTGTCGGTACCTCCCGGCCGAGGTCGGCCCACGCCTCCGGATCGGCCGTGTCCAGGGCCACGGCCAGGGGTTTGCCCCGCAGGAGGCGGTCCCGCGGGGGGAGGTACAGAGTGGGGGACAGGGGGATGAGGTGTCGCATGAGCGCAGCCTAGAGAGCGCCGGGGTCTCTCGTTTGGGTCAGGCCGGATCCAAACGAGAGGCCCTGGCCGCTCCCACCAGCAACTTTGACAATTCATGCAGAGGACTGCATAGTTATGCCTTGTCGGGATCGTCGGTCCTTCCCCGAAGATCGCGGCCGAGCGCGACCTCGCCCGATTCCCGGCGTCACCGCCGCATCCCCTCCGTACGCGTGCGGGGAAGCAGCCGCGCATTCAACCCTTGCACTCCCGAGGAGCACGCAGTGAGCAACGGCAACGGCAACGGCGACGTACGTCTGTGGGGCGCCCGCTTCGCGGACGGTCCGGCCGAGGCGCTGGCCCGCCTGTCCGCGTCCGTCCACTTCGACTGGCGGCTCGCGCCGTACGACATCGCCGGCTCCCGCGCCCACGCGCGCGCCCTCAGCACGGCGGGCCTGCTCACCGAGGACGAGCTGAACCGGATGACGGCCGGGCTCGACCAGTTGGAGGCGGATGTCGCCGACGGCTCGTTCACCGGCACCATCGCCGACGAGGACGTCCACACCGCCCTCGAGCGGGGACTCCTGGAGCGGCTCGGCCCCGACCTCGGCGGCAAGCTGCGCGCCGGACGGTCCCGCAACGACCAGATCGCCACGCTCTTCCGGATGTACCTGCGCGACCACGCCCGCATCATCGGCGGCCTGATCGCCGAACTCCAGGACGCACTCGTCGGCCTCGCCGAGGCCCACCCGGACGTGGCCATGCCCGGCCGCACCCACCTGCAGCACGCCCAGCCGGTGCTCTTCGCCCACCATGTCCTGGCCCATGTGCAGCCCCTGTCCCGGGACGCCGAGCGGCTGCGGCAGTGGGACGAGCGCACCGCGGTCTCGCCGTACGGCTCCGGCGCACTCGCCGGCTCCTCGCTCGGGCTCGACCCCGAGGCGGTCGCCGCCGACCTCGGCTTCGAGCGCGGCTCGGTGGGCAACTCCATCGACGGCACGGCCTCGCGCGACTTCGTCGCCGAGTTCGCGTTCATCACCGCGATGATCGGCATCAACCTCTCCCGGATCGCCGAGGAGATCATCATCTGGAACACGAAGGAGTTCTCCTTCGTCACCCTCCACGACGCCTTCTCCACCGGCTCCTCGATCATGCCGCAGAAGAAGAACCCCGACATCGCCGAGCTGGCACGGGGCAAGTCGGGGCGCCTCATCGGCAACCTGACCGGGCTCATGGCCACGCTCAAGGCCCTGCCGCTCGCGTACAACCGCGACCTCCAGGAGGACAAGGAGCCGGTCTTCGACTCCTGCGACCAGCTCGAGGTCCTGCTCCCCGCCTTCACCGGCATGATGGCCACCCTCACGGTCAACCGCGAGCGCATGGAGGAGCTGGCCCCGGCCGGTTTCTCGCTCGCCACCGACATCGCCGAGTGGCTCGTCAAGCAGGGCGTGCCGTTCCGTGTCGCCCACGAGGTCGCCGGTGAGTGCGTCAAGGAGTGCGAGCACCACGGCATCGAGCTCGACGAGTTGACCGACGAGCAGTTCGCGAAGATCTCGGAGCACCTCACCCCGGAGGTCCGCACGGTCCTCGACGTGGCCGGCGCGCTCGCCTCCCGCAGCGGCCGCGGCGGCACGGCGCCCTCGGCCGTCGCCGTCCAGCTGGCCGAGGTAAAGGCGGACCTGGCGACGCAGCACGCCTGGGCGGCGGCCCGTAAGTAGCCGGACCGGCATCGCGGGCTACGTTGGGGGCAGTCGAGTTTCCTGCCGACCACAAGGAGCCCGCGATGCCGTTCGCCCGACTCGCCACAGCGACCACCCCGACCGCCCACATCGGGCTCGGCCTGGCAGCGGTCGGCAGGCCCGGCTACATCAACCTCCACCGCGACCGGGACCTGCCGGACGACCGTTCCGTCGAGGCGCTGCGCGCGCGTACGCACGAACTGCTCGACGCGGCCTACGCGCAGGGCGTCCGCTACTTCGACGCGGCCCGTTCCTACGGCCGCTCCGAGGAGTTCCTCGCCGAGTGGCTGACCGCGCGGCCGGAGATCGGCGACGTCGTGGTCGGGAGCAAGTGGGGCTACACCTACACCGCCGACTGGCGCGTCGACGCCGAGGCGCACGAGGTCAAGGACCACAGCCTCGGTACGTATCTGCGGCAGCGAGCCGAGACCGGTGCGCTGCTCGGCGACCGGCTCGACCTCTACCAGATCCACTCGGTGACCCCCGACAGCCCGGCGCTCACCGACAAGGAACTGCACGCCCGCCTTGCCGCGCTCGCCGCCGAGGGGGTCAGTGTCGGCGTCTCCACGAGCGGGCCCGCGCAGGCCGACGCCATCCGGGCCGCCCTCGCCGTCACGGTCGACGGCGAGCCCCTCTTCCGCACGGTCCAGGCCACCTACAACGCGCTGGAGACCTCGGCCGCACCGGCTCTCGCCGAGGCCCATGACGCGGGGCTCACCGTGATCGTCAAGGAAGCCATGGCCAATGGCCGGCTCGCGGGAACGGAGGCCCCCGCCGTGATGCGGGAGATCGCCGGCGAGGAGGGGCTGGGCAGCGACGCCGTCGCCCTGGCACTGGTGCTGCACCAGCCGTGGGCCGGGGTCGTGCTCTCCGGCGCGGCGACCGTCGGCCAGCTCGCCGGCAACCTCCACGCGGCCGTCCCCGTCCTGGACGAAGAGCGGCGGGCCCGGCTGGACGCGCTGGTCGAGGAGCCGGAGGCGTACTGGCAACGCCGCGCGTCGCTGCCGTGGGGCTGAGCGCGTCCGGCAGGTCCGCCGCGGGCAAGGCCTGTCAGCCGGCTGCCCGGCCGTCCGCCCAGGCGGCCAGGGCGTCGAAATCGGCGCGCTCCAGACCGACCCGTGGGTCTATCCGCAGCAGCAGACTCGCCCCGCCCGCTCCCTGGCCGGCGACCCACGTCCGGTCCCGGTCGCCGATCTCGTCGTCGACCCACGCGAACGGCCGCCCGGCCGCGTACTCCACGACGTACTGCGTCTTCCAGTACGTCCCGTCCGGAGCGCTGCCGTGCATGGCCGGCCAGTCGATGTACGGCAGCGGGGGCAGCCCGAGATGCGGACCGATCCACTCGTTCGCCTCGTCCTTCCAGGTCGTCGCCCAGATCAGCTCGTAGCGCCCGGCCAGGGCGAGCAGCTCCTGGCCGTGGCCGTGATTGAGCAGGACCGGCAGCGGCGGCCCGGAGGTCCACCCGGTCGGCCGCATCCGGTGCCGGGTGTATCCCTCCGGCGTCCGGCGCCGGGACAGCGCTGCGTACGGATTGAGCGGACCGTCGATATCGATCAGCAGCAGCGGCTTCATGACGCCATGGTCCCCGGCCCCGGCGGCCGGGGCGAGAGGTTAACGATGAGACATTGATGTCTCAAATGGGTTAGTGTCGTCTCATGACTCTTGATCGTGAGCAGGTGCTGCGCAGCGCCGCCGCCCTGCTGACCCGTAAGTCGACCGCCACCATGGACGAGGTCGCCAGAGCCGCAGGCATCGGCCGGGCCACCCTGCACCGCCACTTCGCCGGACGGGACGCCCTGGTCAGGGCGTTGGAGGAGCTGGGGATCCAGGAGTTCGAAGCGGCGCTGGACGCCGCGGCGCTCGACGAGGGCACCTCGCACGAGGCGCTGCACCGGTTCGTCGTCGCCGTCGAGCCGAGCGCCGGGCTGCTCTCCTTCCTCGTGACCGAGAATCAGCTCTTCGAGGGCGACGAGCAGAACGCCGGCTGGGACCGGCTGGACGCCCGCGTCTCCGCCTTCTTCCGGCGCGGCCAGGAACGCGGCGAGCTCCGCATCGACCTGACCCCCGCCTGGCTGACCGAAGCCCTCTACGGGCTCATCAGCAGCGGCGCCTGGGCCGTCCAGGTGGGCCGGGTGGCCGCACAGGACTTCCCGTACATGATCGTCGAGTTGCTGCTCGGCGGCGCACGCCGGAGCGTGGAGCAATGAGCAGCATGGAACAGCAACCGGAGCCGGCGCCCGAGCTGTACCGCCCCGGGCGGTGGATCGCGCTGTCCGTGCTCGTGCTCGCCGTGCTGCTGGTGGCGGTCGACGCCACCGTGCTCGGCCTGGCGACCCCGTTCCTCAGCGAGGACCTCGAGCCGACCGCCACCCAGCTGCTCTGGATCGGCGACATCTACTCCTTCGTGATCGCCGGGCTCCTGGTCTCGATGGGCAGTCTCGGTGACCGCATCGGCCGCAAGAAGCTCCTGCTCTGCGGCGCGACCGCCTTCGGTGCGGTCTCGGTGCTCAACGCGTACGCGAACTCGGCCGAGATGATGATCCTGGCGCGGGCCCTGCTCGGTGTCGCGGGTGCCACCCTGATGCCGTCCACCCTCGCCCTGATCCGCAACCTGTTCCACGACCCCCGCGAGCGCAGTCTGGCCATCGGCATCTGGGGCGCGATGGCCTCGGCCGGCGCGGCCGTCGGGCCCGTCGTCGGCGGATTCCTCCTGGAGCACTTCTGGTGGGGCTCGGTCTTCCTGATCAACCTGCCGGTCATGGCCGTGCTCGTGGTGGTCGGGATCAAGATGATCCCCGAGTCGAAGAACCCGGCGCCCGGACCGTGGGACGTGGCGAGCGTGGGGCTCTCCCTGGTCGGCATCATCGGCGTCGTCTACGCCATCAAGGAACTGGCCGCACACGGCGTGAGCTGGGAGGTGGCGCTGTCGGGCGTCGGCGGCGCACTGGCACTCGTCTGGTTCGTACGCCGGCAGTTCCGGCTCCCCGCACCACTGCTGGACATGCGGCTCTTCCACCACCGGGGCTTCTCCGGCGCGGTCCTCGCCGACCTGCTGACCATCCTCGGTCTCTCCGGCCTGGTCTTCTTCCTCTCCCAGTTCCTGCAACTGGTGCAGGGGCGCGGACCGCTGGAGGCGGGCCTCGCGGAACTGCCCGCGGCCATCGGCGCGGTCACCGCCGGTCTGCTGGCCGGAACCACCGCCCGCCGCTTCTCCGTACGGGTGGTGGTGACCGGCGGTCTCGGCGCGATCGGCCTGGCGCTGGCGGCGGTCGCCGCCGTCCACAAGGACACCGCCTATCCGCTGATCGGCGCCCTGCTGCTGGTCGTCGGCGTGGGCGCGGGATTCGCCTTCACCGTGACGTCCGACGTGATCCTCTCCAGCGTCCCCAAGGAGCACGCCGGCTCCGCGTCGGCGGTCTCCGAGACGGCGTACGAGCTCGGCGCCGCCCTCGGCATCGCCCTGCTCGGCTCCATCGTCACCAGCGTCTACCAGGACTTCACGGCACCCGCGGGAACGCCGCCCGATGTCGCGTCCGCCGCCCATGAATCACTGGGCGGCGCCGTCGAGGCATCCGCGGCCCTGCCCGAACACCAGGCGACCGATCTGGTCTCAGCCGCCCAGGACGCCTTCGTCCACGGACTGGGACTCGCCTCGAGCATCGGCGCGGCCGTCCTGCTGGCGACGGCGGTCGCCGCCTGGTTCCTGCTGCGCGGCCAGGAACTGGAGGAAGGCATCGTGCACGACTGACCACCCCGTGCGCGGCCGTCGTGAGCGTGGCCGGCGAGGCCCGATGTCACCCGTCCGGCGGCCCGGCGAACGGGAACGGACACGCCGAAGGGCCCGTACCACCAACCGGGGTACGGGCCCTTCCCTGTCGTTCTGTGCCACGCCGTCGGGCTCCGGTTCAGGCGGCCTTGGCCTTCGTCGCATACATGTCGACGTACTCCTGACCGGACAGCCGCATCACCTCGGCCATCACGGAGTCCGTCACCGCCCGCAGCACATAGCGGTCGCGGTCCATGCCCTCGTAACGCGAGAACTCCATCGGCTCACCGAAGCGGACCGTGACCTTGCCCGGCCGGGGCAGACCGGAGCCGCCCGGCTGCAGCTTGTCCGTACCGATCATCGCGAACGGCACCACGGGGGCGCCCGTCATCAGGGTCAGCCGCGCGATGCCCGTACGGCCCCGGTAGAGCCGGCCGTCGGGGGAGCGGGTGCCCTCCGGGTAGATCGCGAAGGCCTTGCCCTCCTCCAGCACCCGGCGCCCCGTCATCAGCGCCGCCACGCCGCCGCGGCCGCCGTCCCGGTCCACCGGGATCATGCCGACGCCCGTGAAGAACCAGGCCATCAGACGGCCCTTGAGCCCCTTGCCCGTGACGTACTCGTCCTTGCCGATGAAGAACACCGGACGGTCGCAGCAGATCGGCATGATCATCGAGTCGATGAACGTCAGGTGGTTTCCCGCCAGGATCACCGGCCCGGAGCCCGGAATGTTCTCGATGCCCTCCATCCGCGGACGGAACATCAGACGCAGGATCGGTCCGAGCACTGCCTTGATGAGTGCGAGTCGGGACAACGGTTCCTCCGGTGTAGTGGCCGGGCCGGCCGAGCGACGGATTGAGAGGGTCCATGCAGGTGAGGACGATACTCGCGGGTACTCGCTGATCGCACATCGGGTTCACTCAGTGGATACGCAGTGTTGACCTGTGTTTGCGCCATGTTCGTCCAGGTGCCGCCGTCCGGACCATACCGCTGCTTACGCTCGGTCCTCGCCCGACAGGTGCCGGACATCACATGCGAGGAGTATTCATGACAGAGCGTGCGCAGGCCGGTCCCGGACGACGGACCGTCATGGGCGTGGGGGCCGCGGTACTCGGCAGCGCGGCCCTCGGCCTCACCGGGACGGCGCAGGCAGCGCAGAACACGGCGGGGAAGTCCGGCGGGCACGGCGGCGGTCACCGCCTCGACCTGCCGGTGCCGACCGTCATCGGGCACCGGGGCACGAGCGGCTACCGCCCCGAGCACACGCTGGGCTCCTACCAGCTGGCCCTCGACATGGGCGCCCATGTCATCGAGCAGGACCTGGTCCCGACCAGGGACGGACACCTCGTGTGCCGCCACGAGAACGACATCACCGCCACCACCGATGTCTCCGCCCACCCCGAGTTCGCGAGCCGCAGGGCGACCAAGACGGTCGACGGCATCCCGCTCACCGGCTGGTTCACCGAGGACTTCACTCTGGCCGAGCTGAAGACACTGCGGGCCAAGGAGCGCATCCCGGGCAACCGCCAGAAGAACACCCTGTACGACGGCCGCTGGGAGATCCCCACCTTCGAGGAGGTCCTGCGCTGGGCCGACCGCGAGGGCCGCCGGCGCGGAAAGCCCGTCTGGCTGTACGTCGAGACGAAGCACCCCACCTACTTCCGCGGCCTCGGCCTCGGTCTGGAGGAGCCGCTCGCCAAGCTGCTGCGCCGCTACAACCGCCACCGTGCGCAGTCTCCGCTCATCCTCCAGTCCTTCGAGCCCGGCAGCATCCAGCGGTTGTCGAGGCTCGTCGCCACCCCGCGCGTCGTGCTGCTCTCGGGCGCCGGCACCAGGCCCTGGGACTTCGTCGCCTCCGGTGACCCGCGCACCGTCGACGACCTGGTCAAGCCGGCGGGGCTCAAGTGGATGGCGTCCTACGCCCAGGGCATCGGCCCCACCCTGGACCTGATCATCCCCAAGGACGGCGCCGGCCGGCTCACCACACCCACCACCCTGGTACGGGACGCACACGCGCAGGGCCTGATCCTGCACCCGTACACGATGCGCAACGAGAACACCTTCCTGCCCGCCGACTTCCGGCGCGGCACGGACCCCAACGCGTACGGCGACGCGTTCGGCGCCTTCGCCGCCTACTTCGCCACCGGCATCGACGGGATCTTCTCCGACAACCCGGACACGGCGCTGCTCGCGGCGGCGGACTTCACCGGCAAGTAGCGCTCACGCCCCGGCCGTCGTTCGACACCGGGGCCTGCCGGGGACGTCAGCATCCGGCCGGGGCGTGCCCCGGTCGGGTGGTGCCCGCCCGGTTCGGAAACCGGTGGCCGGTGCCGGACGTCGGGTGGGGCATGACGCTTCTCGATCTTCCGGTCCCCGCGACCGTTGTCAGCGCCCTCCGTCCGCTGGTCAGCGCGGAGGCGACGGCGGAGGCCGCCGCGGCCGCCACCGGCGCGGCGGTCGACCCCGCCGATCTCGAACAGGCCGTCTGGCTGCGGCTGCTGGAACGGCTGGCGGACCAGGGGCCACCCGCGGACGCCGCCCGCTGGGTGCGGGACACCGTGCGGGCGGAGGCCCGCCGGGCGCGGCGCACCACCCGTCGCGAGCGCCCCTACCGCGACGAGCACACCCCCGATCCGGCCGGCTGCCCGGAACGTGCCGCCGTCGGCGCGGACGAACGCCGGGTCCTGCGCGCGGCGGTGGAGCGGCTCCCCGGCCGCTGCGCACAGTTACTGGGTGCCTTCCTCGCGCCGGGCGATCCCACCTACCGCCAAATCGCAGGGAAGTTGGGTATGTCACAGGGGAGTTTGGGTCCGATCCGTTCCCGATGCCTTGGATGTCTGCGCAGAATGCTGGCGGCGGAGGTTGTAGCTCCTGAACTGCGGGGAAAGGAGCGGTAGACAACCGGCGGATCAGGTGAGCGGGAGGCATGCGCACATGGGCATGAGCGTGATCATCTCGGCGGCGAGCGCACAGGACGCCGAAGAGATCTTGAAGCTCCAGTACCTCTGTTTTCAGAGTGAGGCGGAGCTGTACGGGAACTACCGGATCGACCCGCTCGTCCAGACCCTCGACTCGGTGCGCGCCGAGATCGCCACGGACGTGGTGCTCGTCGCTCGGCTCGGCGAGGAAGTCGTCGGTTCGGTACGCGGGTCGGCGGATCAGGACGGCACCGGCCGGATCGGCAGGCTCTGCGTCCACCCCCGGCTCCGGGGCCACGGCCTCGGCGCCCGGCTGCTGGGCGCGGCGGAGGCCGGACTCGCCGACCAGCGGGCGGCCACCCGCTTCCGGCTGCACACCGGACACCGCAGCGAGGGCAATCTGCGGCTCTACCGGCGGGCGGGATACGCCACCGTGGGCAACGCCACCGGCCGGGACGGGGTCAGGATGATCCTCCTGGAGAAGGAGGCCTCCGCGCCCGCCTACGTGGCCAGCGCGTAGGAAGGACCTACGCGGTCCTCGCGCGGCGCAGCCACATCATCCCGGTGACCGGCAGGATCACCGGGATGAACAGGTAGTCCCTGCCGAAGTACGACCAGACGGTGGCGTCCGAGAACGCCGAGGGCTCGATCATGGTCCACGTACCCACGATCAGCACCCCGGCGAGCTCGGCGGCGCAGCACACCAGCGCCGTCCGCCGAGCCTTCTCGCCACCGCGCACCAGCGAGTACGTGATGAAGCCGTATACGGCCGCGGCGCCGGCCGACAGGACGTAGGCCAGGGGGGCCTTCCCGAAGTCCAGGATCATCTGGACGACCGCCCGGGACGCCGCCGCCACGGTGAACACGCCGTAGAACCAGACCAGTACCCGGCCCGGACCGGTGCCCAGATCGAAGGGCTGCCTCTCGTCGGCGGCCGCTGCGGGGGTGCGATCGGTTTCGGTCACGGTCAGTTTCCCCAGATGTCGTAGAGCCGTACTTCGAGGACGGCCAGCACGACCGCGCCCGCCGCCACCGTCACCGAACCCCACCGGGTCCGCTCGCTCAGCGACAGGAAGCCTGCCGCCGGTACGGCGAGGAAGGCGCCGATCAGATACGCGATGAAGATGGTCATGCCCTGCTCCGGCCGCTCGCCGCGGGCCATCTGCACGACGCCCACCACCAGCTGGGCCAGCGCCAGCAGCGAGACCACGCCCATCCCGATGAAGTGCCAGTCCTTGGTGGGCTGGTCCCGGTAGGCGGCGAATGCGCACCAGGCGGCAAGGGCGAGGGCGGCCACGCCGACCGCGATCGTCAGGGCGTCAAGCATGAACCGAGGGTATTACGGGCCGAAGCGCCCGCTGCGTGCGCCCCCGTGCCCGGCCGCCGGGACCCGCGGGACGGGCGGCCCGCGCGCAGAGAGACCCGCGGGGCGGGCGGCAGGGCGGGCGGAGCCGGGGCCGTGGTCTTGGCCACAACGCCACAAAGTTCCGGACTGGCGGCCAGGGGTGTCACCCAGGGTCACTGCATCCGTATCAATGCAGGTCACAGCCGTGTGGTGGTGACGTGTCGCAGCGGGTCGGGCGGCACCGCCGCGCCATCCACGGCTGTCCGCTATCCGGACGGCGGGTTCAGGCGGAACGTTACGTCTGTTTTACTTGGGCCCATGACCACGACGAGCAGCCGCATCCTTGCGACCGAGGCGATCACGACGCCCGGTGCTCGTTGTATGGGTCGAATGCGCGCCTTCTGAGGGCCCCCGCCTGAGCCTCGCGCCCCGAAGCGAGACCGAGCCCGTGCCGTCCGCACCCAGCGGAACGAGCCCGTCCGAGCACGTCGCCCCGCGGCCGTCGCCGCGCCGGGCTGTGCCGGACCCCGCTCGAACGTCCGATCGAAACGTCCGAAGAGCCTCATACCGGACGCATGCCCCGTGCCCGGCGGACACCGCGCCGCGCACTCGACAGTGACGGAAACCCCTGTGATCACCACTACGGGCCTCACGAAGGTCTACCAGTCGCGCGACCGCGAGGTCACCGCTCTGGACGGCGTCGACCTGCATGTCCGCGAGGGCGAGGTGTACGGCGTCATCGGTCAGAGCGGCGCCGGCAAATCCTCCCTGATCCGCTGCGTCAACCTGCTCGAGCGCCCCACCTCCGGCACCGTCACCGTGGCCGGCCAGGACCTCACGGCCCTCGCGGGCCGGGGCCACCGGGCAGGCAGGGAACTGCGCGAGGCGCGCAGCCGCATCGGCATGGTCTTCCAGCACTTCAACCTGCTGGCCTCCCGCACGGTCCAGGGCAACGTCGAGCTCCCCCTGGAGATCCTCGGCGTCACCGGCCGCGAGCGGTCCCGCAAGGCGCTCGAACTCCTCGACCTCGTCGGCCTCGCCGACAAGGCCAAGGCCTACCCCGGTCAGCTCTCCGGCGGTCAGAAGCAGCGCGTCGGCATCGCCCGCGCACTCGCCGGCGACCCCAAGGTGCTGCTCTCCGACGAGGCCACCTCGGCCCTGGACCCCGAGACCACCCGCTCCGTTCTCCAGCTGCTGCGCGACCTCAACCAGCAGCTCGGCCTCACCGTCCTGCTCATCACACACGAGATGGACGTCGTCAAGACGATCTGCGACTCGGCCGCGCTGATGCAGAAGGGACGCATCGTCGAGTCCGGCACCGTCGGCGACCTGCTCGCCACTCCCGGCTCCGAACTCGCCCATGAGCTGTTCCCGGTCGGCGGCAGCGCCTCCGGCCCCGACGCCACGGTCGTCGACGTCACCTTCCACGGCGACGCCGCCGCCCGCCCGGTGATCTCGCAGCTCTCCCGTACGTACAACATCGACATCTCGATCCTGGGTGCCGCGATGGACACCGTCGGCGGCAAGCAGATCGGGCGGATGCGCATCGAGCTGCCCGGCCGGTTCGAGGAGAACGTCGTCCCGATCGGCTTCCTGCGCGAGCAGGGCCTGCAGGCCGAGGTCATCGATGACGCGCAGAGCACGGACGCCGCCGCCGAACCCGCACTCATTCCCGCACCGCTCACCAAGGAGGTGACGAAGTGACCTGGTCCGAAATGCAGCCGCTGCTGACGCAGGGCACCGTCGACACCCTCTACATGGTCCTGTGGTCCGCGGTCGTCACCGTCCTGGTCGGACTGCCGCTCGGGGTCCTGCTCGTCCTCACCGACAAGGGCGGACTTCTGCGGAACACCCCGGTGAACAAGGTCATCGGCGTGATCGTGAACATCGGCCGCTCGCTGCCCTTCATCATCCTGCTGATCGCCCTGATCCCCTTCACCACCTGGGTCGTCGGCACCTTCATCGGCCCGACCGCGATGATCGTGCCGCTCGCCGTCGGCGCCATCCCGTTCTTCGCCCGGCTCGTCGAGACGGCGGTCCGCGAGGTCGACCACGGGCTCGTCGAGGCGGTCCAGTCCATGGGCGGCTCCATCCCGACGATCGTCCGCAAGGTCCTGCTCCCGCAGGCGCTGCCGTCCCTCGTCTCCGGCGCCACCACCACCGTCATCGTGCTCATCGGCTACTCCGCGATGGCCGGCGCGGTCGGCGGCGAAGGGCTCGGGTCCAAGGCCGTCACCTACGGATTCCAGCGCTTCGACAACCGGTTCATGCTCATCACCGTCGCGCTGCTGATCGTCATCGTGACCGTGATCCAGCTGATCGGTGACGGAGCGGTACGCCTGCTGGCCCGCCGCGGCCGCACCACCTCCTGAGACTTCCTTTCCCCACAAGCCCGCACTCCTTGTCCGGGCGCACCACCATCACCACCTGAAAGAGGCACTCTTCGTGCGTAAGAACATCAAGATCACCGCTGCTGCCGCCGCCACCGCCGCACTCGCCTTCGGCCTCACCGCCTGCGGTACGGACTCCGACCCGGCGTCCAAGGCCGGGACCGGAGCCAAGGCCGACACGTCCAAGGCCCTCGTCGTCGCCGCGTCCCCGACGCCGCACGCCGACATCCTGGGCTTCGTCAAGAAGAACCTGGCGGCCAAGGCCGGGCTCAAGCTGGAGGTCAAGGAGTTCACGGACTACGTCCTGCCGAACACCGCCACCGAGACCGGCCAGGTCGACGCCAACTTCTTCCAGCACCAGCCCTACCTCGACGACTTCAACAAGAAGAACGACACCCACCTCGTCTCCGTCGGCACCGTGCACCTGGAGCCCCTCGGCCTCTACTCCAAGAAGGTCAAGGACCTGGGCGACATCAAGTCCGGCCAGACCATCGCCGTGCCGAACGACACCACCAACGAGGGCCGCGCGCTCCAGCTGCTCGCCGAGAACGGCCTGATCACCCTCAAGGACGGCGTCGGCACCAGCGCCAAGCTGAGCGACATCACCGACAAGAAGGGCCTGGAGTTCAAGGAGCTGGAGGCCGCAACCGTCCCCCGCGCCCTGAACGACGTGGACGCCGCCGTCATCAACGGCAACTACGCCATCGAGGCCGACCTCAAGCCCGCCACGGACGCGCTGGCGCTGGAGAAGGCCGACGGCAACCCGTACGCCAACATCATCGCCGTGAAGAAGGGCAACGAGAAGGACGCCCGCGTCCAGAAGCTCGTGAAGCTCCTCCACTCCGACGAGGTCAAGAAGTTCATCGAGGACAGCTACCAGGGCTCGGTCATCCCGGCCTTCGGTACCGCAGCCAAGTCCTGACCCCCGCACGGCACTTGCCCGACGAGCCCCGTACACCCCGCCCGGGTGTGCGGGGCTCCGTCGTGCGGACCCGCCCATGCGCAGGGCCCGTGTGATGCTGCATGCTGTGCCTTTACACGGTCTTCGGCATGGAGCTGCGCATGACTTCCATCTTTCCGGACATCTCCATCAGCACGGATCGGCTGGTGCTGCGCCCGTTCGACATGGCCGATCTCCCCGCGTACATCGAGATGATGAACGACGAACTGGTCACCGCCTGGACCGACGCACCCCACCCCTACACCCAGGTCGACGCCGAACGCTGGGTCCGCAGGATCGCTCCTGCACAGCGCACCAAGGGTGACGGCATCGTCCTGGCCGTCACCGAGTTCCTCACCCAGCGCCTCGTCGGCTCTGTGCGGCTGCGCAACACCGACTGGCGCACCCTCGCCACCGAGGCCGACTACATCACCGCCCCGTGGGCGCGCGGCGAGGGTTACGCCACCGAGTCCGTGCTGGCGCTGGCCCAGTGGCTCTTCCGCGACCGGGGCTTCGAGCGGATCGAACTGCGCACCGCCGCCGACAACACGGCCTCCCAGCAGGTCGCGCAGAAGCTCGGCTGCATCAGCGAGGGCATCCTGCGCAACGCCCGCATAGCCCGGTCGCAGACCGAGGACGGAGGATGGACCGACATCAGGACCGACCTGATCGTCTGGGGTCTGCTCCCCGAGGACCTCGAAGGCGTAGCCGAACAGCTCGCCGACGCCGGCGGGTACGGCACGTACAACGACTGGAACTGACCTGCGCCGGGGCCCCGGAGCCGCACTGGTACGGACCAGGTAGCCTCACCCTGCCCATCCCGGGCAACCAGCCCCCACCTGCGACGACTCCAGGAGACTGACAACAGATGGCCGACCGGGTCACAGTGATCGGCTGGGACGGCTCACCGCTGACCAGAGCGGCCACCGCCGCGCTCTCGGCCGCCACCCTGGTCGCCGGAGCCGCCCACCACCTCGCACTGCCCGAAGTACCGAAGGCCGCGGAACGCATCCGCCTCGGCTCGGTCGACCTGGCCGCCCGCCGCATCGCCGGCCACCGCGGCAGCGCCGTGGTCCTCGCCGACGGCGACCCCGGATTCTTCGGCGTCGTACGCACGCTGCGCGCACCCGAACACGGCCTCGAGGTCGAAGTGGTGCCCGCCGTCTCCTCCGTCGCCACCGCCTTCGCCCGGGCCGGCATGCCGTGGGAGGACGCCCAGACCGTCGTCGCCCACCCCCGTACCCTGCGCCGCGCCGTGAACGTCTGCCGCGCCCACCACAAGGTCGCCGTCCTCACCTCGCCCGGCGCGGGCCCCGCCGAACTCGCCCTGCTGCTCGAAGGTGTCCACCGCACCTTCGTCATCTGCGAGGAGCTCGGCACGGACCGCGAACAGGTCACCGTCGTCACCTCCGACGCGGCGGCCGATCACGTCTGGCGCGACCCCAACGTCGTCATCGTCATCGGGGGCGGCCCCGAGCGGCGGGCCGAAGGGGCCTGGATCGCGGGCCGTCACCCCGCCTACCCGCAAGGCGTACGCGGCTGGGCGCTGCCCGCCGACGCCTACCGGGGCGCCGGGCAGGACGCCGAGGGGGAGAGCGGCGAGGGCGAGGCCCCCGGACTCCGCGCCGCTCAGCTGGCCCATCTCGGACCCCGCACCGGCGACCTGCTCTGGGACATCGGTTCCGGCAGCGGCGCCCTGGCCGTGGAGGCCGCCCGCTTCGGCGCGGCGGTCCTGGCCGTCGACAGCGACCCGGCCGCCTGTGCGCGTACCGCCGCGGCCGCACGGGCCTTCGGGGTCCAGCTCCAGGTCGTCGAGGGGCGGGCCCCGCATGTGCTGGAACGGCTGCCGGAGCCCGACGTCGTACGGATCGGGGGCGGCGGTGTACCCGTCGTCACCGCCGTCGCCGACCGCAGGCCCGAACGGATCGTCACCCATGCCTCGACCCGCGACGAGGCCGAGGCGCTGGGAGCAGCCCTCGCCGAGAACGGATATACGGTCGCCTGTTCGCTCCTGCAGTCCGTCGAACTCGACACGTCCGCATGGTCGGAGCGCGAACGCTCGGTCGTCTTTCTGCTCTCCGCACTGCGTTCGGACCTCGCCCCCTGACCCTGCCCGGACACGGCGCGAGGTAGGCTGGCCGATCGTTGCACCGCGCCCGGACGTTCGTCGCTTCGTTCGTCAATGTCCGGAAAAGGGGACCGTTTTGGCCCTCGTTGTGGTACGGCAGAACCGGGGGACGCGCAACGTGGCGCAGTCCACAGCGAGCCGTGGCGAAATGACATGCCGCGGCGGCGAACGAGCGCGAGAATGCAGTATGTCCGCGACCGATTCGTGCCGCGCGGCGCACCCGCTCGTTCCACTGGACGAGCACCGGCGTGCCGTGTTCGGGCGTCCCGGGCGAAGGGCCGAAGGAGCACTGACGATGGGCGAGGGGTACGCATGAGTGACACCGGCCAGATCCCGGGCGAGGGACTGCCGGAGAGCGCAGGCATGGTGGAGCAGCCGGGCATCCCCGCCCCGGATGCCTACACCTTCCTCGATCCCTCCGAGCACGCGTCCGAGGACGACGACCTTCTGCTGATGCCGAGCTCCCAGGGCGCCTGGAGCGAACCCCAGGGCGCCCCGGTGCCCCTGCCCGAGCAGGGCGGCGGGTTCCAGGCCGTGCCCGCCCCGCAGCCGCAGTACCAGGTGCAGGGCGACGCGCAGGCCCAGGGCCCGGTGCAGTTCCAGGAGCAGGTTCCGGCGTACGCCATGCAGCAGGCCGCCGCCGGACCGCTCCAGGAGACCGGCCGGGGGACCCACGAATCCGGTGGCCGCGACTCCGGCCATGTCGACCTCGGCGGCGTACGCATCCCGTCACCCGTCCCCGCGCACGCACAGGCCCAGGTTCCCGTGGCCCAGGCCCAGGCACCTGCGCGCCGCCCGCTGCACCGCGGCCCGGCCTCAACCGAATCCGGCCCCTCCTACGGGGGGACCTCCGGCGGCGGTGTGGTCCGTTCCCTGGCCGACCGCGGCCCGGCGGGTGCGCCCCAGCCGCAGGCACAGCCCCAGGTGCAGGCAGCCGTCCAGGCGCCGGCACGGCACGCCGGCCCGGCCACGGCCGAACCCGAACCCGAGTACTACGAGCTGCCGGCCGACGACGCGGCCGCGCTCCCGGGCCCCCAGCTCGGCGAGATCCCGCCGCAGGGCGCGAGCCAGTGGGCGGCCCAGACGCCGCAGCAGGCCGCCGTACCGGCCGCGGCGGAGACGACCGCAGCAGAAACGGTCGTGCCGGAGCAGGCCGCGCCCGAGGCCGTGGCTCTTGTGCAGACCGAAGAGCAGAGCCAGACGGAAGCGCAGAGCCAGACCCAAGCACAGATTCAGACCGAGGTGCAGGCGCCCGTCGAGCCCGTGACCGAGTCCCCGGCCGTGGTGCAGGCCGTGCAGGCGGAGGTACAGACCGAGGTGCAGGCAGTGGAGCCCGCGCCCGTCGTCGTGCAGCCTCAGCCTCAGCCCTCCGAGCCCGTGGCCGTCGTCGAGGAGCCCGTACCCGCGCCGGTGGCGGCAGCGATTCCGGCCGAGGCTCCCGCCGGAGCGACCGGGGCCGAGGCCCCGGCGGAACCCGCATCCGTGTACGCGGCACCGGTTGAGGCCGCGCCCGCCGAAGCCGCGCCGGTCGAGGCCGGGGCTGTCGAAGCCGCAGCAGTGGTGGAGCCGTCGGCCGAGCCGGTTGCGGACGAAGCGTCCCAGGGCCGGCCGGCCCGTCGGTTCGTACCGGTGTCGGAACTGCTGCCGACCACCCCGCACCCGGCCCCGACGCCTGTGGCGGAGCAGCCGGCGGAGCCCGCTCCGCAGGCCGTGGCACCGGTCGCGGAGATCGCGGAGCTCGCGCCGGCCGATGTGGTGGAGGCGGCAGCGGCCGTCGAGACCGCCGCTCCGGAGCCGGTGGCCGTGCTTGAGCCGGAGACGGGCCCGGAGTTCATCGAGACCCCGGACCTGACGGACAGCCTGCCCGTGGCCGAGGAGCAGACCGCTCCGGAGCCCGCACCGGACGAGACCGTCGCCGGGCCCGGGACGGAACCCGAGGCCCCGGTCGCCGCACTCCCGGAGACCACCGGGCCCGTTCCCGAAGCGACCGCACCGGCCGAAGGCGAGAACGCTCCCGCCGAGGTCTCAGAGGTCTCAGAGGTCTCAGAGATCTCCGACCCCCCGGCCCCCGAGGCCGCGGCCGAGGCCGAGGAGGAGCCCGTCAGCTCACCCCCCGCCCCCGGATACGACGACGCCGAGCGCGAAGCCGTACTGCGTGTCATGCGGGAACGCCGCGACATCCGCAACGGCTTCCGCAGCGATCCCATCCCTCACGAGGTCCTGCTGCGCGTCCTGGAGGCCGCGCACACGGCGCCGAGCGTGGGGCACTCCCAGCCCTGGGACTTCGTCGTCATCCGTTCCGCGGAGACCCGGCGTTCCATGCACGAACTGGCGCAGCAGCAGCGTGACGCGTACGCCAAGTCGCTCCCGAAGGCCCGGGCGAAGCAGTTCAAGGAACTGAAGATCGAGGCGATCCTCGACACCCCGGTCAACATCGTCGTCACCGCGGACCCGACTCGCGGCGGCCGCCACACCCTCGGCCGGCACACGCAGCCGCAGATGGCTCCGTACTCCTCGGCACTCGCTGTCGAGAACCTGTGGCTCGCCGCCCGCGCCGAAGGGCTCGGGGTCGGCTGGGTCAGCTTCTTCGACGAGCGGGAGATGGTCCGTGCCCTGGGCCTGCCCGAGCACCTCGAGGTCGTCGCGTACCTCTGTGTCGGTTACGTCGACGAGTTCCCGGAGGAGCCCGAGCTGATGCAGGCGGGCTGGTCCAAGCGGCGGCCGCTGTCCTGGGTCGTGCACGAGGAGACGTACGGCCGTCGCGCCCTGCCCGGCGAGGAGCCGCACGACCTCCTCCAGGAGACGATCTCCAACATCCGGCCGCTCGACGCCAAGGCGCTCGGTGAGGCGTGGGAGCGCCAGAAGCGGATGACCAAGCCCGCCGGTGCGCTCGGCATGCTGGAGATCATCTCGGCGCAGCTCTCCGGGCTGTCCCGGATGTGCCCGCCGCCGATCCCGGAGCCCGCGGCCGTCGCGATCTTCGCGGGCGACCACGGGGTGCACGCCCAGGGCGTCACGGCCTGGCCGCAGGAGGTCACCGGCCAGATGGTCGCCAACTTCCTCGGCGGCGGCGCCGTCTGCAACGCCTTCGCCGCCCAGGTCGGCGCCGAGGTGTGCGTGGTCGACGTCGGTGTGGCCTCCGAGCTGCCCGCGACGCCCGGTCTGCTGCCCCGCAAGGTGCGCGCGGGAACGGCGGACTTCACGACCGGACCCGCGCTCACCCGTGAGGAGGTCCTCGCGGCGATCGAGGTCGGCATCGAGACCGCCCGCGATCTGGTCGCGGCAGGCAACAAGGGCCTGCTGACCGGCGAGATGGGCATCGCCAACACCACCGCGTCCGCCGCCCTGATCTGCGTGTACACGGGGATGGACCCGGCCGAGGTGACCGGCCGCGGCACCGGCATCAACGACGAGATGCACGCCCGCAAGGTCGACGTGGTGCGCCGTGCCCTGGATCTGCACCAGCCGGACCCGGCCGACCCGATCGGCGTCCTGGCTGCCGTGGGCGGCCTGGAGCACGCCGCGATGGCCGGGTTCCTGCTCGGCGGGGCGTCGCTCCGTACGCCGGTCATCCTGGACGGGGTGAGCGCGGGCGCGGCGGCCCTGGTCGCCCGCGCCATCGCGCCGGAGGCCCTGGCCGCCTGCATCGCGGGCCACCGCAGTGCCGAGCCCGGCCATGTCGCCGCGCTCAACAAGCTGGGCCTGCGCCCGCTGGTCGACCTCGACCTCCGCCTCGGCGAGGGAACCGGCGCACTGCTGGCGCTGCCGATCGTGCAGAGCGCGGCCCGTGCGATGCACGAGGTGGCGACGTTCGACTCGGCGGGCGTCACGGAGAAGTAGCGCAGCCGCGGGGGTTTTCGGGGGCACCGCCCCCGGACCCCCGCTCCTCAATCACCGGAGGGGCCTGAAGTACGCAGCCTCGCCGGCGTTTGAGGTACCGGGGTCCGGGGCGGAGCCCCGGTAACGGGAAGGGGCGAGTAGGGGAACAAGCCCGCCGCAGGCGCCCCCGCCCACCCCCGCACCGCACCCCGTATCGTGAACCCCGCCCCACACCCGCACGTCACAGCCGCTCCACCGCCGCAGCGGCCGCAGCCCCGCATCGCACGAGGAGCCCGCACCGCCATGGCCGAGCACGCCGATCGCCCCGCCTACCCCGTTGGACTCCGCCTGAGCGGGCGCCGCGTAGTCGTCGTGGGCGGCGGTCAGGTCGCGCAGCGCCGCCTGCCCGCACTCATCGCGGCCGGCGCCGACATCGTCCTCGTCTCGCCGTCCGCCACCCCGTCCGTCGAGGCGATGGCCGACGCCGGCGAGATCCGCTGGGAGCGCCGCCCGTACGCCGACGGGGACCTGGCCGACACCTGGTACGCCCTCATCGCGTCCGACGACACCGCGGCCAACGACGCCGCATCCGCCGAGGCCGAGCGCACCCGCACCTGGTGCGTCCGCAGCGACAACGCGGACGCCGCCACCGCCTGGACCCCCGCCACCGGCCGCAGCGAGGGCGTGACCGTCGCCGTGCTCACCACCGACGCGCACGGCCGGGACCCGCGCCACTCCGCCGCCGTCCGCGACGCCATCGTCGAGGGCCTGCGCGACGGCACCCTCGCCGCCCCCCACCACCGCACCCGGGCTCCCGGCGTCGCCCTGGTCGGCGGCGGCCCCGGCGACCCCGACCTGATCACCGTCCGCGGCCGCCGCCTCCTGGCCGAGGCCGACGTCGTCATTGCGGACCGGCTCGGCCCGCGCGACCTGCTCGACGAACTCCCGCCGCACGTCGAGGTGATCGACGCCGCGAAGATCCCGTACGGCCGCTACATGGCGCAGGAGGCGATCAACAACGCGCTGATCGAGCACGCCAAGGCGGGCAAGGCCGTCGTCCGGCTCAAGGGCGGCGACCCGTTCGTCTTCGGGCGCGGCATGGAGGAGGCCCAGGCGCTTGCCGCCGAAGGCATCCCGTGCACCGTCGTCCCCGGCATCTCCAGCTCGATCTCGGTGCCCGAAGCGGCCGGCATCCCTGTCACCCACCGCGGTGTGGCCCATGAGTTCACCGTGGTCAGCGGCCATGTCGCCCCCGACGACGAGCGCTCACTGGTCGACTGGGCGGCCCTCGCCCGGCTGCGCGGCACCCTGGTTCTCCTGATGGCCGTCGACAAGATCGGTGCCATCGCCGCTACGCTCATCGCCCATGGGAGGTCCCCCGAGACCCCGGTCGCCCTCGTCCAGGAAGGGACCACGGCGGCCCAGCGCCGCGTCGACGCGACGCTCGCGACCGTCGCCGAGCGGGCCGTGGCCGAGGACGTCCGCCCGCCCGCCGTCATCGTCATCGGCGACGTCGTCGCGGTCGGCCCTGCGACCGCCGGCCGATCCGCCGAGTAACCAGCGGTAACGGATCTTCCTCCAGACCGTTGGCACCACACACCGGACAAGGCAGTATCAACCTGTGGCTGATCTCATCACCGTCGACGACCCCGACGACCCCCGCCTGAGCGATTACATCGGTCTGACCGATGTCGAGCTACGACGCCGGCGGGAGCCGGCCGAGGGCCTCTTCATCGCCGAGGGGGAGAAGGTGATCAGACGCGCCCGGCACGCCGGGTACGAGATGCGCTCCATGCTGCTCTCGGCGAAGTGGGTCGACCTGATGCGCGACGTCATCGACGAGGTCCCGGCGCCCGTCTACGCGGTCAGCCCCGAACTCGCCGAACGCGTCACCGGCTACCACGTGCACCGCGGCGCCCTCGCCTCCATGCAGCGCAAGCCCCTGCCGACCGCCGACGAACTGCTGCGCACCACGCGCCGCGTGGTCGTCATGGAGGCCGTCAACGACCACACGAACATCGGGGCGATCTTCCGCAGCGCCGCCGCGCTCGGCATGGACGCCGTCCTGCTCTCCCCGGACTGCGCGGACCCGCTCTACCGGCGCTCCGTGAAGGTCTCCATGGGCGCGGTCTTCTCCGTCCCGTACGCCCGCCTCGACACCTGGCCCAAGGCTCTGGAGACCGTACGGGAAGCGGGCTTCAAGCTGCTCGCGCTGACGCCCGACGAGAAGGCCCGCAGCATCGAGGAGGCGGCGCCGCACCGCATGGACCAGGTGGCCCTGATGCTCGGCGCGGAGGGCGACGGACTGTCCACCCAGGCCCTCGTCGCAGCGGACGAATGGGTACGCATCCCGATGGCCCACGGCGTCGACTCGCTGAACGTGGGCGCGGCGGCCGCGGTCGCCTTCTACGCGGTGGCCACGGGCCGCCCGGAGAACTAGGGCCTCTCGTTCGGATCATGCGGGGCTCAGCCCGGGCTCGCGCCTGTGGCGGCCGCCTCCGGCGCTCGCGTGAGATCATCCGTCCATGAGCGGCGACCTGGAAGTAAGTGCTCTGGCGATCAATGTCACGATCCCGCAGTCGCTCCGCTGGACGGACACCCGACGCGGTGAAACGTTCACGCTGACCACACTCAACGTCCGGCTCCTCCCCGACGGCCGCCTCGCCGCGAAGGCGTACGGCCGGCCGGTCAGCGGTGGCCGGGGCGGATACGTCTCGTTCACCGTCCCCGACAGACCCGAGCTGGCGGCCCTGATCGCCGACGCCGCCGGCCGTGCCGGGGCACTGTGGGCCGCCCACCGCGGTCTCGGCTGAGCTCGGTTCGACGCCCGGTCCGACGCCCGGTTCGACCTGAAGCCGGACGGTGGCCCGTTCCGGACGGCAGGGCCCGGCGGTTACCGCTCGCTCTGGGTCTGGCTCTGGGGCTGGCCGTGGCCCGTGCCGAGCCCGCGCGCCGGCCCCTGGCAGCCCTGGGCCGCCGCGATCCCCAGCGCCACCAGCAGCGTCACCACGACGAAGACGACGAGCCGCTGCCGCAGCAGCCGCGGATTGGCCGGACGCCGGCCGGTCGAGGTGGTACGCGGCCCCGGCCGGGTCCCCGGCCTGGCGTTCGTCCCCTTGGCTCCCTGCGGCCGCCTGCCCGAACCCGTCGTCCCGCGCGACTGCTGCTGAGCCGGGCGCGACCCCCCGGTACGGGGCGAGGCGGGACGGGGCGCCGCCGGCCGGTTCTGCGGACGCGCCGCCGGAGCCGGACCGGCCGCCCGACGGGTCTGCTGCTCCGTGTACGGGCCGTCCAGACGTCCGGTCGGCCGGTCCGCCTCCTGCGCCGAACGCTGGGCGGGCGGCCGGCTCTCGTGCAGCCCCTGGGCCTCCCTCGCCGCGATCTCCTTGAGGCGCATGGAGAGCTGGAGCGTGCTCGGCCGCTCCTCGGGGTCCTTCGCCAGACAGGCACTCACCAGGGGAGCGAGCGCGTCGTGCACGTCGTACAGCTGAGGCTCCTCGTGCACCACGCGATAGAGCATGACCTCGGAACTGCCGTGCCCGAAGGGCGAATCGGCCATGGCCGCGTACGCCAGCGTGGCCCCGAGGGAGAAGACGTCCGTCGCGGGCGTCACCGCCGCGCCGCGCACCTGCTCGGGCGCCAGGAACCCGGGCGAGCCCACCGCCGTACCGACATGCGTGAGGGTGGACGCCCCGGTCGCCCAGGCGATCCCGAAGTCGATGATCCGCGGGCCCTTGGGGGAGAGGAGGATGTTCGACGGCTTCAGGTCACGGTGGACGACACCGGCCTCGTGCACCGCCACCAGGCCCTCGGAGAGCGCGGCCCCGATCGAGGCCACCTCGGCGGCCGACAGCGGGCCCTCCTCGGCCACCTTGTCGTGCAGCGAGGGCCCCGGTACGTACTGCGTGGCGAACCACGGGCGGTCGGCCTCCAGATCGGCGGCCACCAGCCGTGCCGTGCAGCCACCGCGGATCCGCCGGGCGGCGGACACCTCGCGCGCGAACCGCGAACGGAACTCCTGATCCTCCGCCAGGTCAGGGCGGATCACCTTGAGCGCCACCCGCTGGCCCCGCCGGTCCGAACCCAGGTACACGACACCCATGCCGCCCGCCCCGAGCCGCCGGTGCAGCCTGAACGAGCCGACGACACGCGGGTCCTCGCGCCGGAGCCGCATCATCGCCATGTCTGCCCATCCCCGCTGCCTGGTCCGCCTGACGAGGCACAGCTTACGTACCCGCCGCCCGGGGCGCTCAGAGGCCGCGCCCTCGCCGGAGAATCGATTGTCAGTGCCGGGTGGGAAACTTGAGGAGTGGTCAGGGAGCCGCAGATCCACGCTCCCGGGCCCGTGCGAGATCTCAAAGGTCCGTCGCAGAAGGGGGATTGGATCAATGAAGGGCGATCGAGTCGAGATAGTCGTGGACGCCGGGGACACGACCCGTACCTACGAAGTGGTGGCCTCCAGAGCAGGCCGGCGGGTGGAGACCGCGGTCCGCCGAGGGGTCGTCGAAGTGAGTGAAGTCACGAGGAACGGGTCGGTGGTGCGCACCGCCCGCTTCATGGCGACCAGGGTCCTCGCCCTGGTCGAACAACCGATACCCAGGGAGGACACCTCCGAGCGTTCCCTCGGGGATGACCCCAACGCCGGGTAGTCCCGTCTCCACCCAGGGGAGTACGCCGACCACCCACGGCTCATCCTCCGGGAGGCCCGGCATTCGGTACGCGGGCATGACGCCGCCCGCCCGCCGGATACCTAGTGTTGAAGTCAAGCAGCGGGCGTTGCACTCGTCCCCCGAGGTCACACGCCCGCTGCTCCAGATCAGGTCAGGAGAGGAACCATGGCGGACACGGCAACGCGGACCATGATCCGCGCGCAGGGACGCAGGGCCTACGCCTCGTTCGGCAGCCGTCCGTCCTCCGGCAAGCGCCACCCCTTGGTGGCGACGGCCATGGTTCTTCCTCTGGCGGCCCTGCTCGTGGTCGTCTTCGGCGGCTGGGAAGCGGTGGTCACACAGGCGTCGTCCGTGGGCGTGATGCTGGGGCGCTGAGCGGCGCCCCGGGTCCGGAAGAGCGGTTCGGACCGGGACATCCGGCCAACAACCCCGTGGGGACGGGGGTGCGGCGGGCGGCAGCGTTTGTCCGGTCAGCTGGGGAGCTGACCGGACATCGCGCTGTCCGGGGCCGAACCGATTCGCACGGTCGCCGACGCGTCGCAGGCGTGCGCCAGGGAAGGCGACCGGTTCCATCGAGCGGTTCCGGGCCGGACCGGCTCGCGTGGTCGCCGGCGCAGCGCACCCGGGCCCCGGGCAGGCCTCTGCCCCATCCGCGTACGCTCGGCGGGTCCGGGCGAGGCGCCGCCCGGACCCGCCGAGCCCGCGCCACCGGGGGAGACCGTGACCACCGCAGTCGTACGCGCGCTGGGCGTCCTCGCCCACGAGGCGGCCCACAGCCACCATGGCCCCGGCTGCTCCTGCCCTCCACCGGCCGTCCTCGCCGACCGGGCGGACGGCACCGTGGTCCGCAGCGGTCCGGTCGTCGCCAAGGCCCACGCCCCCGGCACGGACACCGCCGCCCTGGCCGCACGCCTCCGGCTGGCGGCCGATCCGGCCCTGGCCGGCATCCTGCTCGCGCCCCTGCCGGTACGGCCCGCCCCGGACCCGTCGCCGGCCGCCGGGCCCTCCGCCGGCCCGCCGCACCTCACCGAACTGCACGGCCGCCCGGTCACGCTGTGGCCCCACGGGGAGCCGGTGAATCCGGACGACCCGGACAGGGCTCCGTGGGAGGAGGCCGCCACGCTTCTGGCACGCCTCCACCGCACCGCGATCCGGCCGCCCCACCCCTCGCCGCTGCGCCCCGCGGCAGCGCCCGGACCGTCTGCGGTGGCATCACCGGCGGGACTCCCCGCCATGCGGGGGCCGGCGAAGGCCGCCCTCGCCGTGGCCCGGATGCGCGCCGTACCGGCGGCCGGTCCGGCCGCCGCCCCCGTGCTCGCCGCCTGGCGCGGGCTGCCGGCCTGGGCCCGCGACGAGGCGCCCGCTCCCGCACACCGGGCGCACCACCTCTGCCACGGCGATCTGCACCTGGGCCAGCTCGTCCGGCACCCCGCGCCGCACGGGCCCTGGCTGCTGATCGACGTCGACGACGCGGGCCTCGGTGACCCCGCCTGGGACCTCGCGCGCCCCGCCGCCTGGTACGCGGCCGGGCTGCTGCCCCCCGAGGTCTGGCTCCGCTTCCTGGACGCCTACCGGACCGCGGGCGGTCCCGCGGTACGCGCCGAGGGGGACCCGTGGCCCGAACTGGACGCCGCCGCCCGCGCGCTGACCGTACAGACCGCGGCGCTGGCCCTGGCCAAGTCCGCGGCGGAGGGGCGCACTCCGGATGAGGTGGAACAGGTGATGATCGACGCCTGTGCCCGAATTGCCTCTCTCCCGCCCGAGTTGGCCGCCGAACACTCGTCGTAGGGTGAACCGACCGTCGGCGGGCACGCATTCCGGCGACGGCTACCCGACGGCGAGGAGTGAGCCCGAACATGCAGTGTCCCAAGTGCCACGCACAGATGCACACGTACAACCGCAACGGCATTCAGATCGAGCAGTGCAGCGGCTGCCGGGGGATATTCCTGGACTACGGCGAGCTGGAGTCCCTGACCCGCATGGAGTCGCAGTGGACCCAGCAGGCCCCGCCCGCGCCGCCGGCCCCGCAGGCCTACCCGGCCGCCCCCGCGCCCGCCTGGGGCGCCCCGCAGCAGCACGGCGGTCACCACCAGGGGCACTACCGGCAGAAGAGCTTCGGCCGGATGCTCTTCTCGTCCTGACGCAGCTCGCCGCACTGCGGCCCGGACGCGTGCCGTCCGGGCCGCAGTACCGGCGTGTGCGGCAACGACGAAGCCCCGGTCGTCGAGACGACCGGGGCTTCAGATGGTGCGCGATACTGGGATTGAACCAGTGACCTCTTCCGTGTCAGGGAAGCGCTCTCCCGCTGAGCTAATCGCGCAGGGTGAACCTGCGTGTAATGCGTGCGCGATACTGGGATTGAACCAGTGACCTCTTCCGTGTCAGGGAAGCGCTCTCCCGCTGAGCTAATCGCGCGGGGATCCTTGCGGATCAGTGGACGATACTGGGATTGAACCAGTGACCCCTTCCGTGTCAGGGAAGTGCTCTCCCGCTGAGCTAATCGTCCTTGGAGGTGGAGACGGGATTTGAACCCGTGTAGACGGCTTTGCAGGCCGTTGCCTCGCCTCTCGGCCACTCCACCAGGGGTAGGGGCTCGGGAAGATCCCCTACCTTCTGCGAGCGGACGACCAGGTTCGAACTGGCGACCTCAACCTTGGCAAGGTTGCGCTCTACCAACTGAGCTACGTCCGCGTGTCGGTTCCGGTTCACTTGCGTGTCCCGGCGACGTGTTGAACTCTAGCGGATTCCGGGGCCAGCACAAAAACGCGTTTGTGCAGCGTGCTGAGGTGCGCTCGGCCCGGCGCACGTCGCCGCGCGCCGATTTAGACTCACCGACGTGCACGACCTCGCTCCAATGGCCCGCTTCGGCGGCCTCGTCGCCTCCGATCTGCAGGACGTGACCAGTGATCCCGCAGCCCTCGACTCGTCCGGCTTCTGGGCCGTATGCGCCGATTTCGAGGGCCGTCTCGTCTGCGCCCGCTTCGCCACCGTGCGCACCGCCGCCGTGCCCGCGCCGGTGCGGGGTGCCTGGCGCGGCCCCGCCGCCGACGACTGGAGTTCGTCCCTCGACCGCGTCGCCTACACGGCGGGAGTACGCCGCATCCGTGCCTGCATCGCGAAGGGTGAGGTCTACCAGGCCAACCTCTGCCGCGTGATGACCGCGCCGCTGCCCGATCCGGCGGCGGCGGATGTGGACGCCCTCACCGCACTGCTGGCCCGCGGCAACCCGGCCCCGTACGCAGGAACGATCCGGCTGCCCGGTCACGGCGTGGAGATCGCCACCGCCTCGCCGGAGCTGTTCCTGCGCAGGGACGGCCGTACGGTCGAGTCCGGGCCCATCAAGGGCACCGGCCGCACCGAGGCCGATCTGCTGGAGAAGGACCACGCAGAGAACGTGATGATCGTCGACCTGGTACGCAACGACCTGGGCCGGGTCTGCGCCACCGGATCGGTCACCGTTCCCGACCTGTGCGTCGTCGAGAAGCACCCGGGCCTCGTCCACCTCGTCTCCACCGTGCGCGGCCGGCTCGCCGACGGCGCCGGCTGGCCGGAGCTCCTGGCCGCCGCCTTCCCGCCCGGCTCGGTCACCGGGGCGCCCAAATCCAGCGCGCTGAGGATCATCGAGGAACTGGAGACCGCCCCGCGCGGCCCGTACTGCGGCGGCATCGGCTGGGTGGACGCCGACCGGGCCACCGCCTCCCTCGCCGTGGGCATCCGCACCTTCTGGACCGACCGCACCGGCGACGTACCGGTGCTGCGGTTCGGCACCGGGGCCGGCATCACCTGGGGGTCCGATCCGGAACGTGAATGGGAGGAGACCGAGCTGAAGGCGTCCAGGCTGCTCGCTGTAGCGTCGGGCGCATACGAAGCAACCGGAAGGACCGCACCATGAGGATCTGGGTCAACGGCGCGCTGCGGGCCGCCGACGACGCCCGGGTGTCCGTGCTCGACCACGGGCTGACCGTCGGCGACGGAATCTTCGAGACGGTCAGGACCACCGGCGGCAGGCCCTTCGCGCTCACCCGCCATCTCGACCGGCTCACCCGCTCCGCCCGGGGCCTGGGCCTGCCGACGCCCGACCTCGACGAGGTACGCCGGGCCTGTGCCGCCGTCATCGAGGCCAATCCGGCCGCGCTCGGCAGGCTCCGCATCACCTACACCGGCGGGATCTCACCGCTCGGCTCGGACCGCGGCACCGCGGGACCCGGCCTGGTGGTCGCCCTCGGCGAGGTGGCGCGCCGCCCGGACACCACGGCCGTCATCACCGTTCCCTGGACACGCAACGAACGCGGCGCCCTCACCGGGCTCAAGACCACCTCGTACGCGGAGAACGTCGTCGCCCTCGCCCGCGCCCACGAGCAGGGCGCATCCGAGGCACTGTTCGCCAACACCGTCGGACAGCTCTGCGAAGGCACCGGATCCAATGTCTTCGTCGTCCTGGACGGGCAGCTGCACACGCCGCCGGTCGCCTCCGGCTGCCTGGCCGGGATCACCCGGGCACTGGCCGTGGAGTGGACCGGGGCGCAGGAGACGGAGCTGCCGTTCGACGTCCTGGACCGGGCCGAGGAGATCTTCCTGACCTCCACCCTCCGCGACATCCAGGCCGTCCACCGGGTCGACGGCCGGGAGCTTCCCGGCGGGCCGGGGCCGGTGACCGCCAAGGCCATGCGCGTCTTCGACGAGCGGGCCGGCAACGACCTGGACCCGTGACGGGAACGCCTGCCGGTGCCGCCGTCGCCGCTGGAGCGGCCGGCCGGCCCGTAAAGCGGATGACTGGTCAGCGCCCAGCGGGTAGAAATCCTCTGATGACCACCACACTCCGGCCGTCCGGGCCGATCGAGTCAGGCGCCGACGGCGCGCAGAGCCGCGCGTACGACGTGTGCGACAACGGGCGCCCGGTCGGCTCCCTCGTGATCGGCACCGAGGCCGGGGCGGCCGGGCGAACGGGCCTGCTGCGGTCCCTGCGGATCGACGAACCCGTCCGCAGGCGTGGCCGCGGCACCATCGCCGCGCTGGCGGCCGAAGAGGTTCTGCGCGGCTGGGGGTGCACCCAGGTGTGCGCGGAGGTCACCGCAGGCAACACCGCGGGGCAGCGTCTGACCGCCGCACTCGGCTACACCGAGCGCAGCAGGAACATGGTCAAGACGTTGCCCTCCGGCCCGGTGCCCCTGGCGGACGGGCTCACCGCACGCCCGATGACGCCCGAGGAATTCGCGCGGTGGGAGGCCGGGGCCATCTCCGCGTACGCGCAGAGCCTGGTGGCCCGGGGCGCCCCGCAGGAGACGGCCCTGGCGGCGGCCCGAGCCTCCCACGCCCGGCATCTGCCGCACGGCCACGCCACCGAGGGGGCGCGGCTGCAGTACCTGGTCCTCGAGGGCGAGACGGTCGGGTACCTGTGGGTGGCGCCGTTCGAGATGCACCCCGGTCTGCTGGTCGGTTACGTCTTCGACGTGGAGGTGGACGAGCGGTTCCGGGGCCGGGGGTACGGAAGGGCTCTGATGCTCCAGGCCGAGCGGATCGCTCTCGAGGCGGGCGACGAGAGGATCGGCCTGCACGTCGTCACGGCCAACACCCCGGCGGTCCGGCTCTACGAATCGCTGGGCTATGCACCGACCCAGTACAACCTGGCCAAGCCGCTGTAGGTGTGATCCGGGCAGCCTGTCCGAGCCGCTGTAGGTGTGATCCGGGCAGCCTGTCCGAGCCGCTGTAGGCGTGATCCGGGCAGCCTGTCCGAGCCGCTGTAGGCGTGTTCCGGCCGGGCCGGTGCCGGCCGCCGCTCAGTCCTGTTCTGCGAGCAGCCGGTCGGCGATCTGCTCGATCCGCTCCCGCAGCCCGTCCTGGCTCCTGCCGCCGTCCAGCCGCTCGCCGCCGATGACATAGGTGGGCGTGCCGGTGACCCCGATCGCCTTGCCCTCGGCCTGGTCGGCGTCGACGATCAGCATGTGCCGGCCGTCGATCAGTGCGGTGTCGAACTCCTCCGCGTCCAGGCCGAGTTCACCTGCAACCTCGATCAGCAGCGGCTCGCCTGCGCGGGCGAGGCCAGCCGTGCGGGCGAGCACCGCCTCGATGTACGGCCAGTCCTTGCCCTGCGCCGCGGCCTCCTCGACGGCCTGCGCCGCGGCGTAGGCGTGCTTGTGCTTCTCCAGCGGGAAATGCCGCAGCCGGATCTCCATCCGGTCGCCGTACCGGGCGCGCAGGGCGTGCACATCGGCGAGGGCCTGGTGGCAGTCGGGGCACTGGAGCTCGCACCAGATGTCGAGGACGACCGGTGTTGCGGAGGTGGAATCGCTCATGGGGCCAGTCTCGCAGGGAGCAGGCGGGGATACCGACCGGCACCGGCCGGGGCCGGTCCTACGGCACCTGGGGAGGATCCCGGCCCTGAAATGTCCCTGATGCGGGCCGGGAGCGTGGCCTCCCGCCCGGTGACCGGTGCAGGATGGAAGGGACGTTTCCCCTGCGCCTGGAGGCACTGATGCTTGCCGAGACGATTTGTTCCGCGGCGTCCGCGGCGGGCCTGGGTATCGCCGCCGTCACCGCGTACCGGAAGCGGTTCCTCACTGCGGCCAGGATCGCCGCGTACTCACTGGTCCCGATCGGCCTGGTGCTGACGGGGGTCGTCGAGTGGCTGGCGGGCATCGCCTTCAAGCCGAGCGTCTGGCTGGGCTTCGGGGTGCTGGGGGTGGCCTGGCTCCTGTTCATGACCACCCGCGCGATCGAACGCCGCGGCGGGGGCAGCCGCAAGGAACGCAAGGCGGCTGCCCGTGCCGCACAGGGCGACGCCGTGGCGCCCACCGCCTCCGCCCCGACGCTGGGGGCGGGCGCCCCCGCCGGCCGGACCCGGCCGCAGCCGAAGAAGCAGGCCGCCTCGGCAGAGCAGGGTGAGGACTTCGATGACATCGAGGCCATTCTGAAGAAGCACGGCATCTGACCGCCGGCCCGTCCCCGCACCCGTCCCGCATCCTTCGGGTGCGGGACGGGAGCCGTTGGGCGCCGGACGGGAACCATGTGTTATGAATCGATTCAGTCATGATCCTTGACGGTGCCCGGTGATCGGGCTAGCGTCCCGAGCGCGTTGAAACAATTCATTCACGCCGTCCGTACGATGGGGTGACGCCGCTTGACGAGTGCGGCCAGGGGCACCAGTGGGGCAGGACGAGTGGCGCGTGTGGCAGGGATCAAGGATGTGGCCCGGCAGGCCGGGGTCTCCGTGGGCACGGTCTCCAATGTGATCAACCGGCCCGAGGCCGTGCTGCCCGAAACCCGTGCCCGGGTGCTGGCCGCCATCGAGGAGCTCGGATACGTCCGCAGCGAGTCCGCGCGGCAGCTCAGGGCGGGCCGCAGCCGGATCATGGCGCTCCTCGTCCTGGACATGGGCAACCCCTTCTTCGTCGACGTGGCCCGCGGCGCCGAGCGCGCCGCCCGGCAGGCGGGCCTGGGCGTCATGGTCTGCAACAGCGGTCAGAGCCCCGCGGAAGAGGCCGAGTACCTCGGCCTCTTCGCCGAACAGCGCGTGTGCGGGGTGCTGGTCACACCGGCCGACGCCTCCGGCCGCAACCTCGAGTCCTTCGCCCGCCACCGGATTCCCTACGTCCTGGTGGACCGCGTGGCCTCCGGCACGGGGACCTGCGCGGTCTCCGTCGACGACGTGCGGGGCGGCGCGCTGGCCGTCGGGCATCTGATCGCCGCCGGCCATCGCTCGGTGGCCTACGTCAGCGGACCGGGCGACCTGCACCAGATCAGGGACCGACGTGAGGGCGCGCTGACGGCCCTCGCCGAGGCCGGGCTGGATCCCGCGGCACTCGTCGAGATCCCCTCCGACCGCCTGGACGTGGCGGCGGGCCGTGACGCCGGGGCCCGGCTGCTCGGACTCGTGCCACGCCCCACCGCCGTGTTCTGCGCCAACGACCTGCTCGCCCTGGGTGTGCTGCAGGCCCTGTATGCCGCCGGGGTGCGCGTGCCGCAGGACATCGCCATCGTCGGATACGACGACATCGAATTCGCCGCCGCCGCTGCCGTACCGCTCACCTCGGTCCGCCAGCCCGCGGTCGTGATGGGCCGGATGGCCGCCGAACTCCTGCTGGAGGAGGCCGACGACGAGGACGGTCACCACGAGCACCGAAGCGTGGTGCTCCAGCCGGAACTCGTCGTGCGCGCATCGAGCTCCACACCCCGCTGAGGCCCGGCCTGCCTCGCCTGTGCCCCCTGGCCGCCGATCCCTTCCCTTCCGCATGCCCGAAACGGAGATGCCGTGACCCTGTTCGACCTCCCCCTGGATGAACTCCGCACGTACCGGCCCGAGTCCGGTGAGCCGGACGACTTCGACGCCTTCTGGCGGCGCACCCTCGACGAGGCGGCCGCGCACCCGCTGGACGCCGATTTCACCCCGTACGACGCGGCGTTGAGCACCGTCGACACATATGACGTGTCGTTCGCCGGCTGGGGCGGACACCGCATACGCGCCTGGCTGAACGTGCCCGCGGGCGCCGATGGCCCCCTGCCGACCGTCGTCCACTACCTCGGCTACGGCGGCGGCCGCGGACTGCCGCACGACCACCTGGTCTGGCCCGCCGCCGGCTGGGCCACCCTCCTCGTGGACACCCGGGGCCAGGGCGCCGTCAACGCTCACTCGGCAGGCTCCACCCCCGACCCGCACGGCGGCGCCAATCCGCAGGCGCCCGGATTCATGACCCGCGGCATCCTCGACCCCGACGAGTACTACTACCGCCGGGTGTTCACCGACGCGGTGCGCGCCGTCGAGGTGGCCCGCACCCACCCCTCGGTCGACCCGGACCGGATCGTCGTGCACGGCGGCAGCCAGGGCGGCGGCATCGCGCAGGCGGTGGCGGGGCTCAGCCCCCACGTCACGGCCGCGCTCGTCGACGTACCGTTCCTGACGCACTACCGGCGGGCCGTCGAGATCACCGACAGGGACCCGTACCAGGAGATCGTGGGCTTCCTGTCCACCCAACACGGCGCCGCCGACCAGGTGTTCCGGACCCTCTCGTACTTCGACGGCATCAGCTTCGCCGCCCGGGCGGACGTTCCTGCGCTCTACTCGGTGGCCCTGATGGACCCCGTCTGTCCGCCGTCCACGGTCTTCGCCGCCTACAACCACTGGGCGGGCCCCAAGGAGATCGAGGTCTACCCCTGGAACGGCCACGAGGGCGGCGCCTCCGCCCACCGCCAGGTGCAGCTGCGCATGCTGCGCGACCTGGGCTGACACGACAGGGGGGCGGGGGGAGCGCGACCGGGGCCGGGGGAGGGCGTACGGGGTCCGGCGGTTCCGAAAATATGCCGGGTGATCGGACGCCGGAGCGAATCGGCTCGCCCGGCGAGGAGTGAACTCCCGTCACAAAAAGGCGTGTTGATCGTCGGCGGGAGCCGCTCTGCGTCATGATCGTCCCGAGATGGTGGACACCTCCCGGGGCGATGCCCCCGCACCCCCTGCCGAAGAGCCGCGTGGCTGCCTCTTCGCGCTTTCCCAGCCCCCTCTGATGATCTTCCTCACGGTGATCGGCAGCCTGCTGCTGATGGCCGCGTTGCACGATCTCTTCGTGCTGTGAACGGTCAGCCGGCCGCTTCCCTGCGACGCGCCCGGTACGCGGCGACGTGCAGGCGATTACCGCAGGTGCGACTGGAGCAGTAGCGCCGCGAGCGGTTGCGCGAGAGGTCGACGAACGCGTGCCGGCAGTCCGGCGCCTCGCAGCGCCGCAGCCGCTCCGTCTCGCCCGCCACGATGATGAAGGCGAGAGCCATCCCGCAGTCGGCCGCCAGGTGGTCTGCGATCGAGGCGTCCGGCGCGAAGTAGTGCACATGCCAGTCGTAGCCGTCGTGATTGCTGAGCTGCGGTGTGGTGCCCGCGGCGGCCACGAGGGAATTGACGAGCGGTGCGGCGGTCCGCGCGTCCTCGGCGGCGAAGACCTCGGCGAACCGTGCCCGTACGTCGTGGACGGCCCGGAGGTCCTTCTCGTCGAGCTCGCCCACCCCGCTCACCCGATGGCGTCCGGCGAACGCGTACAGCGCCGCGGTGTCGGCGAGCCCGTCGGCCGGTGAGGAGCCGCCCTCCGGCTGATCGCTCTCCGGCGCGGTGTTCACCAGATCGACCACCATGTCGAGGGCGATCCGGGTGTCGTGGGGGATCAGCACGCTTCCGCTCCCTGGCCTCCGGCGGGCGGGTGTCCGCCGATGCCGGCTGACTCTACTGGCTCGGCAGTGGCGGACAGGGGGCCTGAGGGGCTCCTGGGGCTCCCGGGGCGCACTTACCGGCCAATCCCCCGGTGCGACCGGTCCTCGGGCGCCTGGCGGGGCCGCGGATGCCTCGGCGGGGGCGCCCCGCGAGCGGGTGGGCGCGGAGATGTGCGGGCGGGTGAACGCGGACGGCGCCGCCACCACGGTGGATTCCGTGGTGGCGGCGCCGTGTCTGCCGTATGAGGTTGTCTGCGCGGCGCCGTCTCCCCGAGTCGGACGGCGCCGTGCAGCTCTCGGCCTGGCTCAGCTCTCGGCCAGGATGTGTGAGAGCTCCGTATCGAGATCGAAGTGACGATGCTCGGTGCCAGGCGGTACCGCGGCGTCGGTCCTCTTCAGGAACGACTCCAGGGCCCTTGCCGGGGCCTCGAGCAGCGCTTCGCCCTCTGGGGAGCTCAGTGCGATACAGACGACGCCCTGGCCGTGACTTCGGGATGGCCAGACGCGGACGTCTCCGGTGCCGGTGGGCCGGTGCAGCCCCTCGGCAAGGAGGTCGCGGGCGAAAACCCACTCGACCGTTTCCTCCGCTCCGGTGTGGAAGGTGGCGTGCACGGCATACGGATCGGCCGTGTCATACCGCAGGCCCGCGGGTACAGGCAGTGAGGACTCGCTCGACACAACGAGGCGCAGGTGCAGCTCGCAGCTGACCGTGGTGTTCATAAGCGCCAGGGCCTTTCGCTCAGTGTGCGCTCGGGGATTCGCACGTCGGCGAAATCGACATGCCACCTACGGTGGCGTTGTAAACCCCTCTGACCGTTTTGTGATCCTTCAGGTAGCTCGTACAGCGGTGTGTAACTTTGGGTTATGCGGCCATTCCGGTGACGGCGGGCGTTCCGGTAGGTTGGCGACCATGAATGCGGAGAGTGACGAGCGGGACGGGGCCGCCGCACCGGCGGATCCGGCGCCCGTAACGGGGGATGTGCCGGAGAGCGTGACGGGGGACGTCACGGAGGGTGTGACGAAGGAGGACCGGGAGCTCGGCTCCAGGGCGCCGGGGTTCATCAAGGCGTCCAGGACGCTGCACCTGAGCTGGCAGGTCGGTGTGTTCGTGGTCGGCCTCGCCGTGGTGGGGGCGGGCATCGTGATGCTGCCGCTGCCCGGTCCGGGCTGGCTGGTGATCTTCGGCGGCATGGCGATCTGGGCGACCGAGTTCGTCTGGGCGCAGCTGGTGCTGCGCTGGACGCGGCGGAAGGTCACCGAGGCTGCCCAGCGTGCGCTCGATCCCAAGGTCAGACGGCGCAACATCGCGCTCACGGTGATCGGGCTCGTGATCATCGCGGTGCTGATGGGGATCTATCTGTGGAAGTTCGGAATCGTCATGCCGTGGAAGATCCACGAGTGACCCGGAGGTGGTCGGGGGGCGCCGCTGACATGGGGTAATGTTTGGCCTGCGCCCGGGCGATTAGCTCAGTGGTAGAGCGCTTCGTTCACACCGAAGAGGTCACTGGTTCGAACCCAGTATCGCCCACCCCGGACCGACGGCCCGGAAGCTTCTTGAAGCTTCCGGGCCGTCGGCGTTTCCGGGTGTCCCGTTCAAGCGCTTCGATCGATTTTCGTCCCAAGTGTTGACGTCGCCGGTGGCGCTCCCTACTTTGACCCGGCAAGCGCTTTCTAAAACGATTCAATCAAGCGTAGGGGCGAACTATGTCTCGGAACCAGGGCATGGACCGGCGGCAGATGCTGAAGCTCGCGGGCTTCTCGGCTGCCGGTCTCGGGCTGACCGCGGCCGGCTGCGGTTCGGGCGGCGGCTCGAACGGGCCGGTCACCATCCGGCACGCCTGGTGGGGCGCCGACGACCGGGCCAAGAAGGTCCAGGAGTGCGTCAGGCTCTTCGAGAAGAAGCACCCGAAGATCAAGGTGAAGACGGACTTCCAGCAGTACCCGGACTTCTGGAAGAAGTTCAACACCCAGGCGGCCGGCGGCAACCCGCCGGACGTCATCCAGAACGCGGTGACCTTCCTGCGCAAGTACGAGGCGAAGAACGTCCTGCTCGACCTCGGCCCGCAGGCGAAGAAGGGCAACCTCCAGCTGGACGGCTTCCGCGCCGGACTGGAGAAGTTCGCCGAGATCGACGGCAAGCTCCTCGGTGTCCCGGTCGGCAGCAACTCGATGGCCCTGGTCATCGACGAGAAGGTCTTCGAGAAGGCCGGCGTCGACCACAGCCTCGGCTGGACCTGGGACGACTGGTACGCCGGACTGCGGAAGATCAAGTCCGGTCAGGGCGTCGCCGGCGACTCCGGCCCGCACGGCGTCATGTACCTGTACGACCTGGTGCTGCGGCAGAACGGAAAGGCGTTCTTCACCGAGGACGGCATGGGCTTCGGCGAGAGCGAACTGCTGCCCTACTGGACCGAGGCGCTCGCCCGGGTCAAGTCCGGCATCTACGCCGACCAGAAGAAGGTCGAGCAGATCAAGCCGGCCTCCGCGCTCGCCAAGGGCCTCTCCGCCGGTGAGTTCACCTGGGACAACTTCTCCGTCCGCTACAGCGCGGAAGGCAAGAGCAGCTACAGCCTCGCGCCCATACCGAGCACCGACGGCAAGAAGACCGGCCAGTACCTCGGCTCCCTGATGCTGAGCGGCACGGCCCGCACCAAGCACCCCGCCGAGGTCGCCACCTTCATCAGCTTCATGACCCACGATCCCGCGGTCGCCCGGATCATGGGCTACGACCGCGGAGTCCCCGCCACCACCGCGCAGTTCGAGGCCTTCCAGCCCACCGACGCCCCGAGCAAGGCCATCGGCGCGTACGAGACCGAGATCGCCGAGGCGGGCGTGCTGGAGCCCATCACCCCGCACCCGGCCGGCGCCGATGTCGTCGAGGCGGCGTTCCTGCGCATCGCCGGTGACATGTCCCTGGGCAAGGCCTCACCGGAGGACTCCGTCAAGCAGTTCTTCTCCGAGGCGAAGACCGCCCTCGCCTCGAACTGAGAGGAGAACGCGGTGACTCACATCCAGACGTCCACGAGCGGCCCGGTCCTCGACACGGACCTCGCCGCCGTGGAGCGGAGCGGCGCGGGACGCAAGACCCGCCCCGCGCCGCAACCGCGGGGCCGCCGCGAGAATCTGACCGGCTATCTCTTCATGTCGCCCTGGATCGCGGGCTTCCTGTTCCTGATCGCCGGGCCCATGGTGTTCTCGCTGTACCTCGCCTTCACCGACTACAACCTGTTCGACGCCCCCAAGTGGGTCGGTCTGAAGAACTTCACCGACATGTTCGCCGACCCCCGCTGGCGCCAGTCGGTCAAGGTGACCTCCTGGTACGTGGTGATCGGCACCCCGGTCAAGCTGGCCGCCGCCCTCGCCGTGGCCATGCTGCTGGCCCAGAAGCGCTGGGGCCAGTCCTTCTACCGGGCGGCGTTCTACGCACCGTCACTGATCGGGGCGAGCGTCTCGGCGGCCATCGTCTGGCGCGCGCTGTTCTCGGACGGCGCCGTCGTCGACCGGGGGCAGCAGCTGTTCGGCATCGACGCGGGCGGCTGGATCGGCGACCCGCAGATGATCATCTACGCGCTGGTGGCCCTCACGGTCTGGCAGTTCGGCGCCCCGATGGTGATCTTCCTGGCCGGCCTCAAGCAGGTCCCGAGGGAGCTCTACGAGGCGGCGAACGTGGACGGCGCGGGCTCCTGGCGCAAGTTCTTCAACATCACCCTGCCGATGATCTCGCCGGTGCTGTTCTTCAACGTCCTGCTGGAGACCATCCACTCCTTCCAGATCTTCGCCTCCGCCTACATCGTCAGCAACGGCAGCTGCGGCCCGGCCGACGCGACGCTCGTCTACACCTGTTACCTGTACGACCAGGGCTTCGCGAACAGCCGGATGGGCTTCGCCTCGGCCATGGCATGGCTGCTGCTCGTCGCGGTGGGCCTGGTCACCGCCGTGCTGTTCTGGTCCCAGAAGCGCTGGGTGCACTACGAGGAGGGGGGCCGATGACCCCGATGGACACCACTGCCGTACGACGCCGGCTTCCCGCCTCCCTCGCCTGGCACATCGGCGCGCTCGTCCTCCTGGTGGTGATCCTCTACCCGGTGGTGTGGACGATCGGCGCCTCGTTCAAGCCGAGCGAGGACATCGTCGGCGCGCTGAACCTCTTCCCGGCCGACCCGGTCACCGACAACTACCGGCGGCTCGCCGACGGCATCGCCGACATCCCGATCTGGAAGTTCTTCCTGAACTCCGCCTACATATCGGTCGGCTCGGTCATCGGTGTCGTCCTCTCCTGCTCGCTCACGGCGTACGCCTTCACCAAGGTCCGCTTCGCCGGGCGCAACGCCATGTTCGCCATCATGATCGGGACGCTGCTGCTCCCGTACCACGTACTGATCATTCCGCAGTACGTGATGTTCCAGAAGCTGGAGCTGATCAACACCTTCACTCCGCTCTTGATCGGCAAGTACCTGGCCACCGACGCCTTCTTCGTCTTCCTGATGGTCCAGTTCATGCGCGGACTGCCCAAGGAACTCGACGAGGCCGCCCGGCTGGACGGCTGCGGGCACCTGCGGATCTACTGGTCGATCGTGATGCCGCTGTGCCGGCCCGCGCTCATCACCAGCGCCATCTTCACCTTCATCCAGGCCTGGAACGACTTCATGGGCCCGCTGCTCTATCTCAATGAGCCGGACAAGTACACCGTCTCCATGGGGCTGCGGATGTTCATCGACCAGGACGCCGTCGCCGACTACGGCGGCATGATCGCGATGTCGCTGGTGGCCCTGCTGCCGGTGCTCGCCTTCTTCCTCGCCTTCCAGCGCTACCTCATCGACGGCATGGCCACCTCCGGCCTGAAGGGCTGAGCACCCCGTGGCGACCAAATCCGGTACCGCGCCCAGGACCTCCTTCGTCCGGGAGCGATTCAGCGTCTTCTCCGAGTGCCTGCTCACCGGCGTGTGGATCACCGTCGCCGCCCTGCCGCTGGTCACGTTCCCCGCGGCGTTCGCCGCGGGGAGCAGCCACCTGCGCCGCTATCTGGACGGTGAGGCGGGCGGGGTGCGGGAGTTCGCCGCCGACGTACGGGAGGCCTTCCGCGGCGGCTGGCGGATCTCCCTGCTGTGGTGGGCGGCACTCGCCCTGCTCGCCTTCGACTGGCAGGTCGCCCGCTCCGGCCTGCTGCCGGGCGGCCCCGCGCTCGTCGCCGTGAGTCTGCTGGGACTTCCGGCCGTCGCCGTCTGGGGGTTGCGTACGGCCGCTGCCTGGCAGCCCGGTACACCCTGGGCGCAGACCGTACGGACTGCGGGACGTCGGACCTTCACCGACCCGGCCGGATCTCTGCTGCTCGTCGGCGGGTTCGTCGCCCTGGCCCTCACCGCCCGGCAGATCCCGCCGCTGGCCGCACCCGCACTCGGCTGCCTGGCCGCTGCGGCGGTCGCCGCCGACCGCCGCTGACCCGGTCCCACCTACCGCACCACATCTCACCACGCGTCAGCGTGCGATCAGTCATGCCCATTTTCGCCACGCATTCTCGCCACGAACTGGAGTCGTGATGTCCCCGATCCCCCGCCGTACCGTCCTCAAGGCAGCCGCCGTCGCCGGCGCGGCCACCCCCTTCTCGTGGGTGCTGAGCGACACCGCCCAGCAGGCCACCGCCGCCACCGGGAAGGCCGATGAAGGCCCCGTCGAGATCGGCTGGCTGGAGGAGGCCGGCCTCGGTGCGGCGCCCGGCTCCACCTTCGGCGTCCCGTGGGCCAAGGGCCGCTTCCCCGCCGACCAGAAATTCGCTCTCGCCACCGCCGACGGCAAGGACATCCCCGTCCAGACCTGGACCACCGCCAAATGGCCCGACGGCTCCCTGAAGTGGACCGCTCACGCGGTCGGCCCCGAGGCGGGCGGCGCCAAGAAGTTCACCCTCACCGCCGGTGAGCCCGCCACCCCTGCCGGCAAGGTCACCGTCAAGAACAGCGGCGGCTCGATCACCGTCTCCACCGGAGTCGTCACCGCGAAGATCGGCAAGAGCGGCTCCTCGCTCATCACCTCCCTCACCCGCGGCTCCACCGAGATCGCCAAGGACGGCCGCCTCGTCCTGATCCGCCAGGGCGAGATCGAGGACGGCGACCAGGGGCAGGAGAAGTACGAACGTTTCGAGAGCGCCATCAGCAGGACGGAGGTCGAACAGAGCGGCCCCGTCCGCGCCGTCGTCCGCATCGACGGCAAGCACCGCCGCGGCAACCGCTCCTGGCTGCCGTTCTCCGTCCGGCTCTACTTCTACGCGGGCGCCGAATCGTTCCGCATGATGCACACCATCACCTTCGACGGCACCCAGGAACCCGGAAAGGCGAGCGGCGACTTCATCCGCGGCCTCGGCGTCCGCTTCACCGTCCCGATGCGCGACGAGACGTACGACCGGCACATCCGGATCGGCGGCGACGAGACCGGCATGCTCCGCGAGGCCGTCAAGGGCATCACCGGACTGCGCCGCGACCCCGGCGCGGCCGTCCAGGCAGCCCAGTTCGAGGGCACGAAACTGCCCGACCCGGCCACCTGGGACCAGCGCGTCACCAGCCGCCTCCCGCTCATCCCCACCTGGGGCGACTACACCCTCAGCCAGCTCTCCGCCGACGGCTTCTCGCTGCGCAAGCGGACCAAGAAGGGCCACGGCTGGATCGCCGCGGGCGGCGGCCGGCGTGCCTCCGGCTTCGGGTACGTGGGCGGTGCGAGCGGCGGACTCTCCTTCGGGCTGCGCGACTTCTGGGAGAAGTACCCCGCCCAGCTCGACATCCGCGGCGCCGACACCGACGCCGCCGAGGTCACCATCTGGCTCTGGTCGCCCGAGGCCGAACCGATGGACCTGCGCTTCTACCACGACGGGCTGGGTCAGGACACCTTCGCCGAACAGCTCCAGGGTCTCGAGATCACCTACGAGGACTACGAGCCCGGCTTCGGCACCCCGTACGGCATCGCCCGTACCAGCGAACTCGTCTTCTGGGCCAATGACTCCACCCCCAGTGCCGAGGCGCTCGCCCGGCAGACCCGCACCGTGCGCACCCTCCCGCAGCTCGCCGCGCCGCCGTCCCAGCTGATCGGCGCGGGCGTCTTCGGCGGACTCTTCTCCCCGGTCGACCGCTCCACCCCCGCAAAGGCGAAGATCGAGGACCACCTGGACTTCCTCTTCACGTACTACAAGGACCAGGTCGAGATGCGCCGCTGGTACGGCTTCTGGGACTACGGCGACATCATGCACTCCTACGACCCCGCCCGGCACCAGTGGCGCTACGACGTCGGTGGCTATGCCTGGGACAACTCCGAGCTCTCGCCCGACCTCTGGCTCTGGTACGCCTATCTGCGCTCCGGACGCGCCGACATCTTCCGCTTCGCCGAGGCCATGACCCGCCACACCGGCGAGGTCGACGTGTACCACCTCGGCGACTGGGCCGGCCTCGGCACCCGCCACGGGGTCCAGCACTACGCGGACAGCGCCAAGCAGCAGCGCATCGCCAACACCACCTACCGGCGCTTCTACTACTTCCTCACCGCGGACGAACGCGTCGGCGACCTGATGCGCGCCAACGTCGACTCCGACGAGACCTTCCTCGGCCTCGACCCGCTGCGCAAGATCCGCACCGAGCCCTACACCCCGGACCGGCACGCCCTGTCCGTCGGCTTCGGCACCGACTGGAGCGGACTCGTCTCCGCCTGGCTCACCGAATGGGAGCGCGGCGGTCCGCAGGCCGAGAAGGCCAGGGCCCGGGTGCTCGGCACCATGGAGACGATCGCCGCGCAGCCCAACGGATTCGTCCAGGGCAGCGGCCTCTACGACCTGGACACCGGGAAGTTCGCCGTCGCCACCGAGCCCGTCGTCAGCGTCTCCCACCTGTCCGGCGTCTTCGGGCTCAACGAGCTGTGCGCCGAACTCATCGGCCTGGTCGACATGCCGGAGTTCAAGGAGGCGTACCTCGACTACTGCCGCTACTTCAACGCCACCAAGACCGAACAGGCCGCCCGCTACGGCTCCAACTTCGGCACCCTGCTCCTGTTCCAGGGCCACTCCCGGATGGACGCGTACGCCGCCGTGCAGACGGGCGACGAGAAGCTCGCCGCCCGTGCCTGGGAGAAGTTCTACAACAGCGACGGATACAAGGAATCCGCCCCCTGGAAGACCGAGAAGGTGAGCGGCCCGGTCACCACCGTCCCGGGCAGCGAGGCCAACTGGGTCTACACCAACGACACCGCGCTCTACGGACTCGCCGCCATCGAGAACCTCGCGCTGGTCGGCGACCGCATGCCGGGCTGAGGCCCGTGAGGGCGCCCTGGGCCGGCATGCGGAACCTCACCGCATCCGGCCCAGGGCGTCCCTCAGCCGACGGGCATCGCGCAGCCTCTTCTCGTACGTCGCCCCGACGGCGAGCAGCAGCACCCCGGCGAGCGCGGGCGCCACCCAGCGCGGCATCGCGCCGACGACCTGGACCACGTACGGCGCGAGTTCGTGCACCGCGTCCAGGGCCAGCACCGCACCGCCCAGCACCAGAAGCGCCTGGAGCCCCATCCGCGCACCCAGCAGTGTGATCACCAGCGCCGCCGCCCCGAGCAGCAGCGGCCGCAGCCAGTGCGGATCGGCCCAGGCGGCGAGGAGCGAAGGCACCAGCGTCGCCGCCAGGCCCGCCCCGTACGCCGTCCACGAGGACGCTTCGGGATCGCGTCGCCGGCGAAGCGCACCGATCACCAGCGCCGGCACGGTCACCGGCAGGGTGTACGCCTCAGGGGACGACACCCCGGCCGCCGAAAGCCTGACCCACGCCGCCAGCACGAACAGGGCCGTCGCCAGATACCCGGCCACCGGCCGCCGCTCGGCGCGCAGCGCCGTGCCCGCGGCCAGCACCCCGCACAGCGCCAGCACGAGGGCCAGGAACCGCCCGTCGCCCAGGGCCATGCCGACGGCCACCAGCCCTGCCGCCGCGCCGGTCAGCTCGACCGGCAGCGCCACCGATCGCCCCTTCGGCCAGGCACCCAGCAGCACCGTGACGGCAGGAACGGCCAGCAGAAGGGGCGCCGCCTCGTACACCGCCAGCTCCAGCGACGCGCCGAGCGCACCCGCCGTCACCGCTGCGCAGACCACGGCCGCGCACGCCGCGACCGCCTGCACCGCCACGAGAGCCGGAGTCCTGGACGCGACCACCGGCGCGTCCAGCGCCGCCGCCGCACCGGCGAACACCAAGAGCAGCACACCGAACACGGCGTACGTGGCCGGCTCCGTGCCCAGCGACAGTAGAGCCACTCCCACCGCACCGGCCGCCCCGATCACCCCCGCGGTCAGCGCCGCCCCTGTCAGGCCGCGCCGCAGTCCGTACACGGAGAGGGCGAACACCGCCGCGACCAGGGTCAGCTGCACAGCGACGGCCGCCGCGTACGAGAGGTCCAGAGCGGCCGGCAGGACGGTCAGCCCCGCCCAGCCGAGCACCACGGCCCCCGCACCGGCCGAGCCCCGCCACGTGGGCCCGGGGCCGATCGCGGACCCGGCCCACCGCACCACACCCTCCCACGACCGGTACACGGCCCCGAGTGCCGCGGCCACCAGCAACAGCACCACCGGGGCCGCCGCCATCTGGGACCACGGCAGTCCGGTCGCACCGACCGCCTCCCGGGCCCCGCCGCGCGGCGTGCCCGCCCACATCCGGCCCAGCTGCGTCACCGGGCCCACCAGCACCACGGCGACCGGGGTGACCGAGAACAGCACCGAACCCGCCGTCACCAGCCCCGAGGCCCACACCAGACCCTGACGGGCCGGACGCGCCAGCGGAGCCCGCACCCCCGGCAGCAGCGCCACGCCGCACAGCAGATACCCCACGACGTCCCAGCCGCCGGACAGCCCGGCGCCCAGCACGCCGCCCACCGCGGCCACGGCCGCCAGCCCGGCCACCGTGCCACCGGCCACCGCGAACCCCGCCGGGGCCCACCGGGCTCCCGTCAGCGCGATGACCGCACCGGCCAGCAGCAGCGCCCCCGGCGCCACCGCCCCCGCCGGCCCCCCGGCCGACAGGGACTGCGCCAGGGCCACCAGCAGCCCCGCGGCCCCGGTCACCGCGAGACCCGCACACGCCGTGATCCGTACCGCGACACCCTTGAACCGCACGGCGATCGCGCAGTCCAGCGCCGCCGTCGCCAGCAGCGCACCGGAGAACACCAGCGGGCCCGCCCCTTCGGCCCACGCCCACAGCACCAGCGGCAGCTGCGCGCTCAGCACCGCCAGCGGCAGTGGCAACCGCAGCCGGCCGAGGAGCAGACCGTAGGCCGCCCAGAGCACGGCCAGTACGGCCGAGGCGGTCGCCGCGTAGCCGAGCCCGCCCGTCTCCGGCACCGCCACCCGGTGCAGGGCGTAGGCGTCGAGCACCATCAGGACCGACGCGAGGGCCGCGAGCGACTCGGCCGTCGCGGACAGCCCGCGGCGCAGCAGCGCCGCCGGCGCCGCCAGCGCACCGGCCGTCACGGCCGTCAGGACCGCACTGCGGCCGCCGATCCCCATGTGACCCCAGCTGACCAGCGTGAACGCGAGTGCCGCGATCGTCAGCAGAAGACCGCCGAGCGTCAGCAGCACATTCTGTGCGCTGCGGGAGCGGGCCGGGGGAGCGGCCGGCGCGAACGGGGGCGTGAACGGGGACGACGCCCGGCCCGGAGGCGGCGGGAACGACGGTCCGGGCGGCGCGGCCGGCAGCGGCCCGGGCGCCTGGAGCACGCTCACCAGCCAGACACGACGGGTCAGCAGCTGGGACCGGCGCTGGTCCAGCCGGGCGAGCTCGCGATCGAGGAGCGCCAATTCCTCGGCAGGTGGCGGCACATGTTCCATGGACGCGAGTGTGGCGGGACCCACGGAATCGGACATGCGCACGGGTACTCAGTTCCCGGACTGAGTATGGGCATCCTGGGGACATGGACTGGAGTCACTACCGATTTGTCAGCGTCTGGGACCTGTCCGCACCGCCCGGCACCGTCTACGAGCACCTCGAACGCGTCGAGCACTACCCCCAGTGGTGGCCCCAGGTCCGGGAGGTCACGCCCGTCGACGACACCTCCGGCACCACCCGGATCCGCTCCCTGCTGCCCTACGACCTCGTCGTGACCGTGCGCGAACGCCGCCGCGACGCACCGAACGGCGTCCTCGAAGTGGCCCTCACCGGCGACCTCGAGGGCTGGGCGCGCTGGACCGTCACCCCGCACGGCACCGGGAGCCGGGCCACGTACGAACAGGAGGTGGTGGTGCGCCGCAGGCTGATGCGCGTCCTCGCCGTGCCGGGACGCGCCGTGTTCCGGGCCAATCACGCCCTGATGATGCGGGCCGGCCGCCGCGGACTCGCGGCCCGGCTGGAAGCGGTTTGAACCACACCCGCCCGGCCCTGTATGGTTCAACCCGTTCCCGGGCGATTAGCTCAGTGGTAGAGCGCTTCGTTCACACCGAAGAGGTCACTGGTTCGAAACCAGTATCGCCCACCCCGGGAGAGGCCGGTCCGTCAGCAACAGCGACGGACCGGCTTCTGCGTGTCCGGCTGCCGGACCCCGCCCGTACAGTCCGGGCGGAGCACCCGCTCACGCCGCCGCGCGCAGCTCCGGGCGCAGCGGCCAGGCCGGATCCACCGTCTCCGGCGTCCCGCTCCTGGTGAACCAGGCCTGCAGACCACGGGCCTGGGCGGCGTGCCACACCGCCTGCAGTGTGTGCAGCTCCGCCGGCGACAGCCGCTCAAGACGCGTGGCGAACCGCCGCCCCACCGCCCGGACCAGCTCCAGCGAGGCCGCGGCGTCGGCCGCCGCGTCATGCGCCCCGTCCAGCACCACCCCGTACAGCTCGCACAGATCCGTGAGCGTGCGCCGGCCCTTGCGGTAGCGGTCCAGGTGCTTGTCGAGCACCCGCGGATCCAGCACGCACAACGACGACTGCTCCAGATACGCGGCCAGCGACGACGTCCGGTGCCGCTTCAGCTCCCGGTCCAGCAGCGTCAGATCGAACGGCGCGTTCATCACCACCAGCGGCCGGCCCGCCGCGCACTGCTCGGCCAGCGCCCGGGCTATCTCCTCCACCACCGGCGCGGGCCACCGCCCGTTGCGCTGGAGGTGGTCATCGGTCAGCCCGTGGATCTCCGTCGCCCCCGCGGGCACCGGCACCCCCGGATTCACCAGCCAGCGGGTGACGCGCATCCGTCCGCCCGCACTGTCCTGGACGACGAGGGCCGCCGAAACGATCCGGTCCTCCTCGACGTCCACTCCCGTCGTCTCCGTGTCGAAAGCGGCCAACGGCCCTTCGTACCAATGAGTCATCCCCGAACTCCTCGCACCCGCGCGGCAGATGGCGTGATTCCCCTGCCCGGTTCGGTGATACCCGCACCCTTTGCCTGATACGCCGTTTGCGGGGCGCTCGCTGCGGTGACAACACAGGTGACGGGGACGGAAGTTGACACACCTCCGCCTCCGGCAACCCATCGGCACAGCCCGGAAGGCATACGGAGCCATGGCGCTCGCGCAGCCCGAACCGAGTGGGCTGCTGCCCCAGCGGACCGCACCGCTGCGCGGCGCACTCGCCACCACCGCCTGCATGGAGACCCTCCAGGTGGGCTACTTGCACGCGGTCGCGGCCGCGGCGGGGTGCTCCCTGTCGCAGCCCTTCCCCGACAACGGCATCGACTGGCACGTCAGCCACGGCGCCCCCGGGCACGTCGTCGACGACGAGGTGACCATCAAGGTCCAGCTGAAGTGCACCTACCAGATACCGGCCCGCCCGCCCGGCGCGACGTTCGCCTTCACGCTCGACAACGCCCACCTCGTGAAGCTCGCCCGGACGCCCGTGTCGGTGCACAAGATCCTGGTCGTGATGCTCGTCCCGCGCAGCCAGGACGACTGGCTGCGGGCCGGGCACGACCGCCTCGACCTGCGGCACTGCTGTTACTGGACCAACCTGGCCGGCCACGCCGTGACCGGCCGGCACCGGACCACGGTACGGATCCCGACCTCGCGCATCTTCGACGACCGAGCGCTCTGCGAGATCATGACCCGTGTCGGGGCGGGAGGGAGACCCTGATGCACCGGCCGATGGACGAGTCCGTCAACGAAGCGATCCCGTCAGCCATCCGACCCCACCCCACCGGGCCGGCCGGACCCTGGCCCGCCGGTTCACCGCCGGCCGGGGGCCTCCCCGACCCGGCGCGCGTCGACCCCGTGGTGCTCGCCACCCTGCTCGCCCGCCACGGCTGGCAGCGGCGCGGCGGCGCCGCCGGACGCTACAGCCGCTGGACCCCGCCCGGACCGCCCGCCCCGGCCGGCGGGCCCACGAGTCTGCTCCTGCCCGACACCACCGCTTTTCCCGACAGCGCGGACCTGCTGGGGGAGGCGCTGACCGCCCTCGCCCGCAGCGCCGCCCCCTCCGCCCGCGACATCCTGGTCTCCCTCACCGTCCCCAGCGACGAGATCCGCTGGTGGCGCGAGGTGCCCGAACCGGCCGCCGGAGCCGCCGGAGCGGCCAGCTGGACCGGGGCCGAGCAGCTGCACGGCGCGGCCCGGCAGATCCTGCTGGCCGGGGCGCTCGCCGTGCGGGGCCGGGCCGGCTACCACGGTGCCCGCCACCGTCGGCGCGCCCTCGCGGCGCTCGGCTCCGTCCTGATAGGACCCGCACCCGGCGGCCGCGACCTCACGGCGTTCGTCCCCGTGGAGGCGGGCCGTCCCGTCGCCGTACGGCTCTACCACGCCCTGCACGCCGCCCGGGAGGCCGTCGACTACCAACGCGCAACCGGCGGCATGGAGGCCTTCGACACCGCCGTGGAGGCGGGCGTCAGCCGTGAACTGACCGAGGCCGTCGTCGCGCTCGTCCGGGGCTCGGAAGGAGCCGGGATCGCCCTGGAATGGGCGCCCGCCGCGGGAACTCCCTACGGCTGCCCGGCACGCCCCGAGCCGGTCGAGTTCTCCCCGGGCGACCTGCCGGCCCTGCGCCGGGCGGGCGCCCGTTACCTCAGGGACGAGCCCGCGGTGCCGGTACGGATCACCGGCGCCGTCGTGCGGATGCGCCGCTCGGGACCGCGCGGAGCCGGAATCGTACGGCTGCGGGTGCTCGCCGGAGCCGAGGTGCCGCACGTACGGCTGGAGCTCGACGAGGAGGCGTACCGGATCGCGGGCCACGCCCACCTGGTGGGGCTGCCCGTCCGGGTGGAGGGCAGGCTGGAGAGCCGGGGCGGCTTCCGGCGGCTCACGAGGGCCTCGCAGGTGGTGCCGGTGCAGGTCGACGAGGAGGAACGGGACCGGCTGATGAAGTCGCTCCAGGAGAACGTCGACTATTTCGAGGAGGCGTGCACGGGGGAGCAGCGGGGCGCAGGCGGTCCATTTCGCTAAGGGGGCCGTCGGCTCGGTACGATTCCCCTTGCGTCCGCCATGGGAATGCGGGTGCGCCCCCTCAGTCAGGAGAGACCGGTGTCAGACGTCCGTGTGACCATCCAACGCGATTCCGAGCGGGAAGAGCGCGTGGTGACGACGGGCACTACGGCAGCCGAGCTCTTCCCCGGCGAGCGCACCGTCGTCGCCGCCCGCATCGCCGGTGAGCTGAAGGACCTCGCGTACGTCCTCGCCGACGGCGAGACCGTCGAGCCCGTCCTGATCTCCTCCGAGGACGGCCTCAACATCCTGCGGCACTCCACCGCGCACGTGATGGCGCAGGCCGTGCAGGAGCTCCACCCCGAGGCCAAGCTCGGCATCGGCCCGCCGGTCAAGGACGGCTTCTACTACGACTTCGACGTCGAGAAGCCGTTCACGCCCGAGGACCTCAAGGCCATCGAGAAGAAGATGCAGGAGATCCAGAAGCGGGGCCAGAGGTTCTCCCGCCGGGTCGTGACGGACGAGGCGGCCCGCGAGGAGCTCGCCGACGAGCCGTACAAGCTGGAACTCATCGGCATCAAGGGCTCCGCCTCCTCCGACGACGGCGCGGACGTCGAGGTGGGCGGCGGCGAGCTGACCATCTACGACAACCTCGACCCGAAGACCGGCGAGCTGTGCTGGAAGGACCTCTGCCGGGGCCCGCACCTGCCGACCACCCGGTTCATTCCGGCGTTCAAGCTGATGCGGAACGCGGCTGCCTACTGGCGCGGCAGCGAGAAGAACCCGATGCTCCAGCGCATCTACGGGACTGCCTGGCCGACCAAGGACGAGCTGAAGGCGCACCTGGAGTTCCTGGAGGAGGCCGCCAAGCGCGACCACCGCAAGCTCGGCAACGAGCTGGACCTCTTCTCCTTCCCGGACGAGATCGGCCCCGGCCTCGCCGTCTTCCACCCCAAGGGCGGCATCATCCGCCGGGCCATGGAGGACTACTCGCGGCGCCGCCACGAGGAGGAGGGCTACGAGTTCGTCTACTCGCCGCACGCCACCAAGGGCAAGCTCTTCGAGAAGTCCGGCCACCTGGACTGGTACGCCGACGGCATGTACCCGCCCATGCAGCTCGACGACGGGGTGGACTACTACCTCAAGCCGATGAACTGCCCGATGCACAACCTGATCTTCGACGCGCGCGGCCGCTCGTACCGCGAACTGCCGCTGCGTCTCTTCGAGTTCGGCACGGTGTACCGGTACGAGAAGTCCGGCGTCGTGCACGGTCTGACCCGCTCGCGCGGCTTCACGCAGGACGACGCGCACATCTACTGCACCAAGGAGCAGATGGCCCAGGAGCTCGACAGGACGCTCACCTTCGTCCTGAACCTGCTCCGCGACTACGGTCTGACCGACTTCTACCTGGAGCTCTCCACCAAGGACCCGGAGAAGTACGTCGGCAGCGACGAGACCTGGGAAGAGGCCACGGAGACGCTCCGCCAGGTCGCCGAGAAGCAGGGGCTGCCGCTGGTCCCGGACCCGGGCGGGGCCGCGTTCTACGGCCCGAAGATCTCGGTGCAGGCGCGGGACGCCATCGGCCGGACCTGGCAGATGTCGACCGTGCAGCTCGACTTCAACCTGCCGGAGCGTTTCGACCTGGAGTACACCGGCCCCGACGGCACCAAGCAGCGCCCGGTCATGATCCACCGAGCCCTGTTCGGTTCCATCGAGCGCTTCTTCGCCGTGCTGCTCGAGCACTACGCGGGTGCGTTCCCGGTGTGGCTGGCGCCCGTCCAGGCGGTCGGCATCCCGATCGGCGACGCGCACATCCCGTACCTCCAGGAGTTCGCGGCCCAGGCGCGGAAGAAGGGTCTGCGCATCGACGTGGACGCTTCGTCGGACCGGATGCAGAAGAAGATCCGGAACCACCAGAAGGCCAAGGTTCCGTTCATGATCATCGCTGGTGACGAGGACATGGCCAACGGAGCCGTCTCCTTCCGCTACCGCGACGGTTCGCAGGAGAACGGCATCCCCGTCGAGGACGCCATCGCCAAGATCGCCAAGGCCGTCGAGGACCGCGTCCAGGTCTGATCCGTGCCCGGCAGGGGCCCCCGGTGAGCTACGCGCTCGCCGGGGGCCCCTTCTCGTCCTCCCGCCGGAACACCTGGATCAGCCACGACGAGAACGAACCCGTCACCGCCCCCAGCAGGGCCAGCCCGCAGACCATCAGGAACGCGGCGATGACCCGGCCGACCGGGGTCACCGGCACGGCGTCCCCGTACCCCACCGTCGTGAGGGTCGCGCACGCCCACCAGGCCGAGTCGCCGAACGTACGGATCGAGGCGCCCGGTGCGTCGTGCTCCTGGTGGTAGACCGCGAGGGAGGCGGAGAGGCCCAGCAGCAGGGACGTCAGGCCGGCGTACGACATCACCCGGGCGTACAGGCTCAGCCGCGGTTCGTCGCGGCGTTTCTGGACGGCCGTGTAGACCTTGATCAGGCGCAGCGGGCGCAGCAGCGGCAGGAGGAGCACGATCGTGTCGAGCCAGTGCACCCGGACGAAGCGGTGTCCCAGGCCGCTGAGCCGGATCCGTACGGCGTAGTCGATGGCGAAGAGCAGCCAGGTGGCGCCGACCAGGGCGAGGGCGAGGTCGTGCCACGGTTCGGCGTCGTGGGGGGCGAGGACTCGGGCCGCGTAGCCGAGCATGAACAGCAGTGAGGCGGCGAAGAGCGGTACCTCGGTGCGCTGCTCCCAGAGGGTCAGGGCGGGTGAGGGCCGGTCCGGGGTGCGGTCGCTCATCGGCCCAGCATCGCGGTGGGTGAACGGGATCGGCCCCGGCGACACGCTTCTCGCGGGGTACGCAATATGCTGATCGGCATGACGAGTGAGCCGGAGCAGCAGATCGGAGTGGGGACGCCCGACGCGTTCCAGCGCCTGTGGACGCCCCACCGGATGGCGTACATCCAGGGCGAGAACAAGCCGACCGGTCCGGAGGCCGGCGACGGCTGTCCGTTCTGTGCGATTCCGTCGAAGTCGGACGTGGACGGGCTCGTCGTCGCGCGCGGCGAGAAGGTCTATGCCGTGCTGAATCTGTATCCGTACAACGGTGGGCATCTGATGGTGGTGCCGTACCGGCATGTCGCGGACTACACCGAGCTGGACGGTCCCGAGACGGTGGAGCTCGCCGATTTCACCAAGCGGGCGATGACGGCGCTGCGTGCGGCGTCGGGGGCGCACGGCTTCAATATCGGGATGAACCAGGGTGCCGTGGCCGGTGCGGGTATTGCCGCGCATCTGCACCAGCACCTGGTGCCCCGCTGGGGCGGTGACACCAACTTCATGCCGGTGGTGGGTCACACCAAGGTGCTGCCGCAGCTGCTGGCCGACACGCGGGCGATGCTGGCCGACGCCTGGCCCGCTGCCTGATCCCTGATCTGTTCCGCGTGGGGCGCTCCGGTTCTCCGGGGCGCCCCACGGGTGTTCGCGGCGGTACGAGAGGCCGGCGGTACGCGCTGCCGACGACGAAAGGCCCTAGACGTCGTACAGGTCGGCCTTGCGCGGGGTGGGGTCCTGGACCAGTCCGCTCAGTATCGTCGAGCGGTTACCGAAGCGTTCGGTGTCGACGCCGTTGTCGTCGAGGACCTTCATGGCTGCGTTGTGCACGACGCGCAGTACGGGTGTGGCGGCGCGCATCGCGTCGTCGGCCATGAAGCGGTGGCGCCACGGCTTCTCGGCCCAGGCGTGCCGCAGTCCGAAGGGTTCGGGCAGGGCGATCTTGCCGCCGAGGTAGTCCAGGAGCGGCGGGTACCAGGTGAACGGGGCGCGCAGGGCCAGGCGGACGACTTCCCTGGACTCCACGAGTGCCAGTGTTATGTCGCGGGTCTCCCAGAACCTGACGGTCTTGTTGACCGTCTTCTTCTTGGCTTCGGGCTTGCTGGTGAACAGGGAGTGCACCGGTCCGAGCGCGTGCCCGGTCACTTCGATGCGCAGGGTCTCGAAGAGCACCGTGACGGTGATCATCATGGTGATGACCAGCTGGCCGTCCCAGAGGGTGAACTGGACGCCGAGGTAGTGCCGGTCTCCGCCGCCGAACTGCTGGTGGTTGCAGATGCGCTGTATCTCGTGGGGTTTGACCTGGAAGGTCGCGACGTCCTCGCCGGCGGGGCGGGAGACCGAGTCCGCGTTCTCGCCGACGGGCGAGACGATCCAGTGGGTGACCGAGGGAGTGGGGAATCCGCCGGTGTTCAGCGGGCCGCGTTCCAGCATCTTGAGCTGGTCGTGGATGACGCGTATCAGGTCCCAGCTGCGGAACTGGTGGAACTCCTTGCCCGGCTCCTTGGACACGAGGTCCTCGGCGAGCTGCCAGCTGCCCCAGCGGGTGCCCATGCCCAGGATTCCCTTGGGGCCGGCGTAGAAGACCGAGTTGGACTGCTGTTCGGCGGAGAGCTTCTCCAGGCCCTGGCGGAGTGCCTCGCGGGCGGTTTCGTTGGGGTTCTTCGGTACGGCTTCGGGGATCTTGGCGACGACGCCGCCACCGGAGAGGAGCCCTTCCCACCGGGCGCGCATGTCCTGGGCGGACTTCTCGGCGATCCGTTTGGCGATGAGCCAGCCGATGACGGGGGCGATGACCATCGCCCGTACGTACAGCCCCAGGAGTCCGTTGAGGGGTGCCTTGATCAGCAGGAAGAGGGCTGCGATGCCGATGATGGGCAGCAGGGCGTTACCGAGGGCGCCGAGGGCCTTGTCCTTGGTGTTGCCGAGGCCGTCGCGCAGGCGGAACGCGATGACCCACATCAGCATGCCGGGGAGGAAGGCGAAGCCGAACAGGGCGGTCACGGCGGTGAGTTTGGTGTCGCGGGCCTTGCGGAGCCGGGTCGCGGAGAGGCAGTGCTCGACGACGGTCTGCGGGTCGCTGCCGAAGGACTGGATGAGGGCCTTGCGGGCGCCGCCCAGGGTGCGTTCCTGGACGGCGCGGGAGAAGGCCTCGCCGAGGTTGGGCTTGAAGTAGTCGGACTTGAGGATCTTCGAGCTGCCCGCCTTCACCTCGGACTTGTGCCACTCGCTGTTGGCTTTGAGGATCTCCTCCACCGGGCTGTCGCGGTACGCGGCGGAGGCGAGGGCGTTGGTCGCCACCGCCGCTCCTGCCGACCCCTGGAGCGGAATCTGCGCTCCGGGAGAGAAATCGAATCCGTTGCTGGCCACTGTCGCCCCCCACTCGCCGTCGACGAACCGCTCCTGCGGCTGTTTCCCAACTGCCGTGCCCGGCACACTTTCTGAGCTGGCACCACAGCGTATCGTCCGGATCAATAGGCCGTCGGGACCTGTGGACAACCAGGGTGCTCCGGTGGCTCATGAGTCGTTCGTGGCGTCTTCCTGCTGTTCGCGGATGCGGTCCGCGAGCTGTGGGGGCATGGCCTCGTGGCGGGCGTAGGAGCGGTCGAAACGGCCGGTGCCGTGGGACAGGGAGCGCAGATCGACCGCGTACCGGCCGATCTCCAGTTCCGGTACCTCGGCCCGTACGAGGGTGCGTCCGGGCCCGGACTGCTCGGTGCCGGTCACCCGGCCGCGGCGGCCCGAGAGGTCGCTCATGACCGGGCCGACGTAGTCGTCGGGGACCAGGACGCGGATCTCGGCGACGGGTTCGAGGAACCGGATCCGGGCGTCGGCGGCGGCCTCGCGCAGGGCCAGGGCGCCCGCTGTCTGGAAGGCGGCGTCGGAGGAGTCCACGGAGTGGGACTTCCCGTCCCGCAGGGTGACCCGGACGTCGACGAGCGGGTGTCCGGCGGCGACGCCGCGGGCGGCCTGGGCGCGGACACCCTTCTCGACCGAGGGGATGAACTGGCGGGGGACCGAACCGCCGACCACCTTGTCGACGAATTCGATGCCGGATCCGGGCGGCAGCGGCTCGACGTCGATCTCGCAGATCGCGTACTGGCCGTGGCCGCCGGACTGTTTGACGTGCCGGCCGTGTCCGGTGGAGGGCCCGGCGAACGTCTCGCGCAGGGCGACGCGGTGGGGGACGGCGTCGACCTGTACGCCGTAGCGGCTGCGCAGCCGGTCGAGCGCGACTTCCAGATGGGCCTCCCCGAGGCACCACAGGACCACCTGGCGGGTGTCCTGGTTCTGCTCGAGCCGCATGGTGGGGTCCTCGGCGACGAGCCGTGCGAGGCCGTGGGAGAGCTTGTCCTCGTCGGCCTTGCTGTGCGCCCGGACGGCGAGCGGAAGCAGCGGATCGGGCGTCGGCCAGGGTTCCATCAGCAGGGGGTGGTCCGGGGCGGACAGGGTGTCGCCCGTCTCGGCGGTGTCCAGTTTCGCGACGCAGGCGAGGTCTCCGGCGATGCACCGGGTGAGGGGGCGCTGGTGTCTGCCGAAGGGGGAGGAGAGGGCGCCGATGCGGGTCCGGGCCTCGTGGAGGGGGCGGGGATCGTGGCCGGGGCCGGTGAGCCCCTGGCCGCAGACGTGCACCGTGTCGTCGGGGTGCAGGGTGCCGGAGAAGACGCGTACGAGCGAGAGCCGGCCGATGTAGGGGTCGGAGGTGGTCTTGACGACCTCGGCGACCAGGGGGCCCTCGGGGTCGCAGTCCAGGGCGGGCAGCGGGGCGCCGTGCAGGGTGGTGACGGCGGGCAGCGGGTGTTCGAGAGGGGTCGGGAAGCCGCCGGTGATCAGGTCGAGGAGTTCGACGGTGCCGATGCCCTGACGGGCTCCGTCGGCCGCGGGGGCCGCGGTGAGGACGGGGTGGAAGGCGCCGCGGGCCACGGCGCGTTCCAGATCGTCGACGAGTGTCTTGATGTCGACGGTGGCACCGGCCAGGTAGCGGTCCATCAGGGTCTCGTCCTCGCTCTCGGCGATGATCCCTTCGATCAGGCGGTTGCGGGCTTCGGTCAGCGATGCCTGCCGGGCCTCGGCGGGCGGGTGCTCCTGCCGCTCGCCGCCGGCGTAGTCGAAGACCCGTTGGGAGAGCAGTCCGGTGAGCCCGGTGAGCGGGGCGTGCCCGTCGGGGGTCTCGGGGCCGTGCACCGGCAGGTAGAGGGGCACCACGGCGTCGGGGTCGTCGTGGCCGAAGAGCTCGGAGCAGACCCGGGTCATCGCGTCGAACGGGGTGCGTGCGGTGTCGAGGTGGGTGACCACGATGGCGCGGGGCATGCCGACGGCCGCGCACTCCTCCCAGACGGCGCGGGTGGTGCCGGCCACGGCGTCGGCCTCCTGGGCCGCCGAGACGACGAAGAGGGCCGCGTCCGCTGCCCGCAGACCGGCCCTGAGTTCCCCGACGAAATCGGCGTAGCCGGGGGTGTCCAGCAGATTGATCCTGAAGCCGCCCCATTCGACGGGGACCAGTGAGAGCTGGACCGAGCGCCGGCGGCGCTGTTCGATCTCGTCGTGGTCGGAGACCGTCGCGCCGTCCTCGACCCGGCCCGCCCGGTTGACCGCGCCCGCGGTCTGCGCGAGTGCTTCGACGAGAGTGGTCTTGCCGGAGCCGCTGTGGCCGACCAGTACCACGTTGCGTATGGCGCGGGGGTGATCGGCCGCCGCTGCTCTTCCGGCGGCGCCGGTGTGTGCGTGTGCCCTGTCGCCCATGGTTCGTGCCTCCCGGGTGGTGGCGTGGGCGGGAGCACCGCCGACGCGGGGTGGGGAGCTGACGCACGGGCACGGGGGAGCCGCCGCGGCGGCTACGGCGACGCCCGCGGTATTCCGAGCTTTCCACTCCCCGCCGGATGCGTCCATACGTCGCACGGCGCTGCACGGGGCCCGGGGTGCCCGGACGGTGGAGTGCCGCGGGCGTGACTACGATGGGCCAGGAGGGTGCTGAAGGTCCTGGCCGGGCTCGCGGCGCCCGGCACGCACGTCTGCGGCGTTGCCGAATCGTCCCGATGGTCCTGCCATGGGGAGGTTCCGGCGCCTTGCAGCCGCACGCACCGGACGCCGCTCCCTGATCCGGCGGGTCCGTCAGCACCCTCCAGCCGGTGGCCGATGGGGCCATGCGGCCCACCCCGACCCTCGGGAAGGCCATGCTGAACAAGTACGCGCGTGCATTCTTTACGCGTGTCCTCACGCCGTTCGCCGCACTGCTGCTCCGTCTCGGCGTGAGTCCTGACGCGGTCACTCTGATCGGCACGGCCGGGGTGATGGCAGGTGCGCTGGTCTTCTTCCCCATGGGGGAGTTCTTCTGGGGCACCATCGTCATCACGATCTTCGTCTTCTCCGACCTCGTCGACGGCAACATGGCGCGGCAGGCCGGCATCTCCAGCCGGTGGGGCGCGTTCCTGGACTCGACCCTCGACCGGGTGGCCGACGGCGCGATCTTCGCCGGTTTCGCCCTCTGGTACGCGGGCAGCGGCGACGACAACGTCCTGTGCGCGGTCGCCATCTTCTGCCTCGCGAGCGGTCAGGTGGTCTCGTACACCAAGGCACGCGGTGAGTCGATCGGCCTGCCGGTGGCGGTCAACGGGCTCGTGGAGCGCGCCGAGCGGCTCGTGATCTCGCTGGTGGCCGCAGGTCTGGCGGGTCTCCACAAGTTCGGTGTGCCGGGCATCGAGATCCTCCTGCCGATCGCCCTGTGGATCGTCGCCGCGGGCAGCCTGGTGACGCTGGTGCAGCGGGTCGTGACCGTGCGCCGCGAGTCCGCCGAGGCCGATGCGGCCGCGCAGTGAGCGGCGCGTCCGGGGAGGCGAAGCCCGGTCCGAAGGAACGGCTCAGCGACGGGCTGTACGGGCTGGGCTGGGCCGCGGTGAAGAAGCTTCCCGAACCGGCCGCGCAGGCGCTGTTCCGCACCATCGCCGACCAGGTGTGGAAGCGGCGCGGCCGGAGCGTGCTGCGGCTGGAGTCCAACCTGGCGCGGGTGGTGCCGGACGCGAGCCCGGCCCGTCTCGCGGCGCTGTCCAAGGCCGGGATGCGCTCGTACATGCGCTACTGGATGGAGTCGTTCCGGCTGCCCACCTGGAGTCCGGAGCGGATCAAGGCGTCCATCGACGTGACGGACGCGCACCGGCTGACCGAAGGGCTGGACGCGGGACGCGGTGTCATCCTCGCCCTGCCGCACCTGGGGAACTGGGACCTGGCGGGGGCGTGGGTCACCACGGACCTGAAGGTTCCGTTCACCACGGTCGCCGAGCGGCTCAAGCCCGAGTCGCTGTACGACCGGTTCGTGGCGTACCGCGAGGGCCTGGGCATGGAGGTCCTGGCGCACAACGGCGGGACCGCGTTCGGGACGCTGGCGCGCCGGCTGCGCGAGGGCGGCCTGGTCTGCCTGGTGGCCGACCGCGACCTGTCGGCCTCCGGCGTCGAGGTGACGTTCTTCGGAGATACGGCCCGGATGCCCGCGGGCCCGGCCCTGCTGGCCCAGCAGACCGGTGCGCTGCTGCTGCCGGTGACCCTCTCCTACGACGACACGCCGGTGATGAAGGCGCGCATCCATCCGCCCGTCGAGGTGCCCGGCTCAGGTGACCGGACGGAGCGGACGTCCGCGATGACACAGGCCCTCGCCGACGCGTTCGCCCTGGGTATCGCCGAGCACCCGGAGGACTGGCACATGCTGCAACGGCTCTGGCTCGCCGACCTCGAACCCCGTGGAGACTAGGGCCTCTCGTTTGGATCATGCCGGGCCCACGCGGTCCGGCACGCGCTCCCCCGAGGTCTCGGCTTCGCTCGACCAGGGGGACCCCTCCGGCGTTGTCGTCGGTCGCCAATGCTCCTTCCCCGAGCTCTCGGCTTCGCTCGAGCGGGGGAGACCCCATCCGACTCCCTCCTCCGCCTCGCAGCTGCACGCACCGGACCCCGCTCCCTGATCCGGCCTGACCCAACCGAAAGGCCCTAGCAGTGAAGATCGGCATCGTCTGCCCGTACTCCTGGGACGTCCCGGGCGGCGTGCAGTTCCACATCCGTGATCTGGCCGAGCACCTGATCCGGCTCGGTCACCAGGTGTCCGTGCTGGCCCCGGCCGACGACGAGACGCCGCTGCCGCCGTACGTCGTGTCCGCGGGCCGGGCCGTACCCGTCCCGTACAACGGTTCCGTCGCCCGGCTGAACTTCGGCTTCCTGTCCGCGGCGCGGGTGCGGCGGTGGCTGCACGACGGCACCTTCGACGTGATCCACATCCATGAGCCGACCTCGCCCTCGCTGGGGCTGCTGACCTGCTGGGCCGCCCAGGGGCCGATCGTCGCCACGTTCCACACGTCCAATCCGCGCTCCCGGGCGATGATCGCCGCCTACCCGATCCTCCAGCCGGCGCTGGAGAAGATCAGCGCCCGCATCGCGGTGAGCGAGTACGCGCGAAGGACCCTGGTCGAGCATCTGGGCGGCGACGCGGTCGTCATCCCCAACGGGGTGGACGTCGGGTTCTTTGCCGCGGCCGAGCCGAGGCCCGAGTGGCAGGGGGGAACCATCGGGTTCATCGGGCGGATCGACGAACCCCGCAAGGGCCTGCCCGTCCTGATGCGGGCCCTGCCCGCGATCCTGGCCGCACGGCCGGACACGAGGCTGCTGGTGGCCGGCCGGGGCGACGAGGAGGAGGCGGTCGCCTCGCTGCCGAAGGAGATGCGCTCGCGGGTCGAGTTCCTCGGCATGGTGAGCGACGAGGACAAGGCGCGGCTGCTGCGCAGCGTCGACGTGTACGTCGCGCCCAACACCGGCGGCGAGAGCTTCGGCATCATCCTGGTCGAGGCCATGTCGGCGGGTGCGCCGGTCCTGGCCAGCGATCTGGACGCCTTCGCGCAGGTCCTGGACCTGGGCGCGGCGGGCGAACTGTTCGCCAACGAGAACGCCGACGCGCTGGCCGCGGCGGCCGTCCGGCTGCTCGGCGACCCGGAGCGGCGCACGGAGCTGCGCGAGCGCGGCAGCGCACATGTGCGGCGCTTCGACTGGTCGACGGTCGGGGCGGACATCCTCGCGGTGTACGAGACGGTGGCGGACGGGGCGGCATCGGTGGCCGCGGACGAACGCACGGGGCTGCGGGCCCGGCTCGGGCTGGCCCGGGAGTGAGAGTTTCCCCGGACGGCACCCGCGCCGCCCGGGGACGCTGTGCGGCGCCCGCTCCCCGGTAGCCTTGCCGCCCGTGACCGAAACCCTCATCTGGACCGCCGTCGTGATCATCGCGATCGGCCTGTATCTCAGCTGGACCGCCGGCCGTCTCGACCGGCTGCACACCCGTATCGACGCGGCCCGGGCCGCCCTCGACGCGCAACTGCTGCGCCGCGCCTCGGTCACCCAGGAACTCGCCACGTCCGGTGTCCTCGACCCGGCCGCCTCCATCGTCCTGTACGAGGCCGCGCACGCCGCCCGCCAGTCGCCTCAGGAGCACCGCGAGGTGGCCGAGAGCGAACTGAGCACCGCCCTGCGCGCGGTGTTCGGCGAGACGGCCCAGGTGGAGGCGGTGAAGGAGATCCCCGGCGGCGAGGAGGCCGCGTCCGAGCTGGCCGCGGCCGTGCGGCGGGTCCCGATGGCGCGCAGGTTCCACAACGACGCGGTGCGCGCCGCACGTGCGCTGCGCCGCCACCGCACGGTGCGCTGGTTCCGGCTGGCCGGGCACGCCCCGTTCCCGCTGGCCTTCGAGATGGACGACGAGCCGCCGGTCGCCCTGGCGGACCGCCCCGTCAGCTGACACCGGCGGCCCGGGGGCGAGGTGACATCGGCGGGCTCGGGGTGCGCGGCCTGCCCGCGTCCGCCGCCGTACCGGGCCAAAACGATCCACCGGCCTTCCATTGGCCCTTGCTGTGGACTGGTGCCGGAGAGTTTGCTCAGCAGTGCATCACCCCTGCACGTTCAGCATCTTTTCTCCGAGTGAGGTCGATCCGTGTCCACGCTTCCCACCACCCCGCAGTCCGCCGACGCCCCCGCCACCGGCACCGCCCGCGTCAAGCGCGGCATGGCCGAGCAGCTCAAGGGCGGCGTGATCATGGACGTCGTCAACGCCGAGCAGGCGAAGATCGCCGAGGACGCGGGCGCCGTGGCCGTCATGGCCCTGGAGCGGGTGCCGGCCGACATCCGCAAGGACGGCGGCGTGGCCCGGATGTCCGACCCGAACATGATCGAGGAGATCATCGAGGCGGTCTCCATCCCGGTGATGGCCAAGTCCCGCATCGGGCACTTCGTCGAGGCGCAGGTCCTGCAGTCCCTCGGCGTCGACTACATCGACGAGTCCGAGGTCCTCACCCCGGCCGACGAGGTCAACCACAGCGACAAGTTCGCCTTCACCACCCCCTTCGTCTGTGGCGCCACCAACCTGGGCGAGGCCCTGCGCCGTATCGCCGAGGGCGCGGCCATGATCCGCTCGAAGGGCGAGGCCGGTACCGGCAACGTCGTCGAGGCCGTCCGTCACCTGCGTCAGATCAAGAACGAGATCGCCCGGCTGCGCGGCTACGACAACAACGAGCTATACGCCGCCGCCAAGGACCTGCGCGCCCCGTACGAGCTGGTCAAGGAGGTCGCCGAGCTCGGCAAGCTGCCCGTCGTCCTCTTCTCCGCAGGTGGCGTCGCCACCCCGGCCGACGCCGCGCTGATGCGCCAGCTCGGCGCCGAGGGCGTCTTCGTCGGCTCCGGCATCTTCAAGTCCGGCGACCCGGCCAAGCGCGCCGCCGCCATCGTGAAGGCCACCACCTTCTACGACGACCCGAAGATCATCGCGGACGCCTCCCGCAACCTGGGCGAGGCCATGGTCGGCATCAACTGCGACACCCTGCCCGAGGCCGAGCGCTACGCAAACCGCGGCTGGTAGTCACTGATGAGCGACACCCCTGTGATCGGCGTCCTGGCTCTCCAGGGCGACGTACGGGAACACCTGATCGCCCTGGCCTCGGCGGACGCCCTGGCCAGGCCGGTCCGGCGTCCCGAGGAACTCGCCGAGGTCGACGGCCTGGTCATCCCCGGCGGCGAGTCCACCACGATGTCCAAGCTGGCCGCCCTGTTCGGCATGCTCGAACCGCTGCGCGAGCGGGTACGCGCCGGGATGCCGGTCTACGGCACCTGCGCCGGAATGATCCTGCTCGCCGACAAGATCCTCGACCCGCGCTCGGGCCAGGAGACCGTCGGCGGCATCGACATGATCGTGCGCCGTAATGCTTTCGGGCGGCAGAACGAGTCGTTCGAGGCGGCCGTGGAGGTCGCGGGTATCGACGGCGGGCCGGTGGAGGGCGTCTTCATCCGCGCCCCCTGGGTCGAGTCCGTGGGCGCGCAGGCCAAGGTGGTCGCCGAGCACGGCGGCCATATCGTGGCGGTACGGCAGGGAAACGCCCTCGCCACGTCCTTCCACCCGGAATTGACCGGGGACCACCGGCTTCACGCGTACTTCGTCGACATGGTGCGCGCAGTCACCTGACTCGACCCCGGTAGGATCTCTCGGGTTCGTACGGAATTTGGTGACGCGAAGGAGAAGGCAGATGTCCGGCCACTCTAAATGGGCTACGACGAAGCACAAGAAGGCCGTGATTGACGCCAAGCGCGGCAAGCTCTTCGCGAAGCTGATCAAGAACATCGAGGTCGCTGCCCGCACCGGCGGTGTGGACCCCGAGGGCAACCCGACCCTTGTGGACGCGATCCAGAAGGCGAAGAAGAGCTCGGTCCCGAACAAGAACATCGACTCCGCGGTCAAGCGCGGTGGCGGTCTCGAAGCGGGCGGCGTCGACTACCAGACGATCATGTACGAGGGCTACGGCCCGAACGGTGTCGCGGTGCTCATCGAGTGCCTCACCGACAACCGCAACCGCGCCGCCTCCGACGTGCGTGTCGCCATGACGCGCAACGGCGGTTCGATGGCCGACCCCGGCTCGGTCTCGTACCTGTTCAACCGCAAGGGCGTCGTCATCGTCCCCAAGGGTGAACTCTCCGAGGACGATGTGCTGGGCGCGGTGCTCGAAGCCGGCGCCGAGGAGGTCAACGACCTCGGTGAGAGCTACGAGGTCGTCAGCGAGGCCACCGACATGGTCGCGGTCCGCACCGCGCTCCAGGAGGCGGGCATCGACTACGACTCGGCCGAGGCCAACTTCCTGCCGACGATGCAGGTCGACCTCGACGAGGAGGGCGCGCGCAAGATCTTCAAGCTGATCGACGCGCTGGAGGACAGCGACGACGTGCAGAACGTCTTCGCCAACTTCGACGTCTCCGACGAGGTCATGGAGAAGGTCGACGCCTGAGCGTTACCGGGTGACCTGCGCAGCTTCTGCGGGGACGGGCCGACGGGGACACACCCCGTCGGCCCGTCGCATTGTCAGTGCGAGCCGATAGCCTGCCAGAACAGTTGACCGATCGGCAGGGAGGGGGCGAACCATGCGAGTTCTCGGGGTGGACCCAGGGCTGACCCGGTGCGGTGTCGGAGTCGTCGAAGGCGTCGCCGGCCGTCCCCTGACCATGATCGGCGTCGGAGTCGTGCGCACCCCGGCCGACGCCGAGCTCGGCCACCGGCTGGTGGCCATCGAGCGCGGCATCGAGGAGTGGCTCGACGAGCACCGGCCCGAATTCGTGGCCGTGGAGCGGGTCTTCGCCCAGCACAACGTCCGTACGGTGATGGGCACCGCCCAGGCCAGCGCGGTCGCCATGCTCTGCGCCTCCCGGCGCGGCATCCCGGTGGCCCTGCACACCCCCAGCGAGGTCAAGGCCGCCGTCACCGGCAGCGGGCGTGCGGACAAGGCGCAGGTCGGCGCCATGGTCACCCGGCTCCTGCGACTGGACGCCCCGCCGAAACCCGCCGACGCGGCGGACGCCCTCGCCCTCGCCATCTGCCACATCTGGCGCGCCCCCGCGCTCAACCGCCTCCAGCAGGCGCACGCGGCCGCCGCGGCCCGTACCCCGCGCGTCCCGCGCACCGCAGCAGTCCCCGTCCGGAAGGTCCCCCGATGATCGCCTTCGTCAGCGGCGCTGTCGCCGCACTCTCCCCGACCACGGCCGTGATCGAGGTCGGCGGCATCGGCATGGCCGTCCAGTGCGCGCCGAACACCCTCGCCGCCCTCCGTATCGGCAAGGAGGCCAAGGTCGCCACCTCCCTCGTCGTACGGGAGGACTCACTGACGCTCTACGGCTTCGCCGACGACGACGAGCGGCAGGTCTTCGAGCTGCTCCAGACGGCCAGCGGGGTCGGGCCCAGGCTCGCCCAGGCCATGCTCGCCACGCACAGCCCCGACACGCTGCGCGTCGCCGTGGCCACCGGCGACGAGAAGGCGCTCACCGCCGTCTCCGGCATCGGCAAGAAGGGCGCCCAGAAGCTCCTGCTCGAACTGAAGGACCGGCTCGGCGAGCCCGTCGGCGCCCAGATCGGCCGGCAGGGCATCGGCGCCGCGGTCTCCTCCTCCTGGCGCGACCAGCTCCAGGCCGCGCTCATCGGTCTCGGCTACGCGACCCGCGAGGCGGACGAGGCGGTGTCCGCGGTGGCACCGCAGGCGGAGGCGGCCCTCGCCGAGGGAGCCCAGCCGCCCGTGCCGCAACTGCTGCGCGCCGCCCTGCAGACCCTCAACCGCGCGCGCTGAGCGGGCCCGGGCACCACCCTGACGCCCGGCCCGGCACACCGCGGCCCGGCACCGAGACACCCGAGGCGGGACTGACGAGATGAACTGGGACGAGACCGGACCCGACACCGACGAGCTCCTCGACGAGCGGCTCGTCGACGCCGTCGCGGACGGCGAGGACACCGCGGTCGAGGCCGCGCTGCGCCCCAAGGACCTCGACGAGTTCGTCGGCCAGGAGAAGGTGCGCGAACAGCTCGACCTGGTACTCAAGGCGGCCCGCGCCCGCGGCGCCACCGCCGACCACGTACTGCTCTCCGGCGCCCCGGGGCTGGGCAAGACCACCCTCTCCATGATCATCGCCGCCGAGATGAACGCGCCGATCCGGATCACCTCCGGTCCGGCCATCCAGCACGCCGGGGACCTGGCGGCGATCCTGTCCTCGCTCCAGGAGGGCGAGGTCCTCTTCCTCGACGAGATCCACCGCATGTCCCGGCCCGCCGAGGAGATGCTCTACATGGCGATGGAGGACTTCCGGGTCGACGTGATCGTCGGCAAGGGCCCCGGAGCCACCGCCATCCCGCTGGAGCTGCCGCCCTTCACCCTGGTCGGCGCCACCACCAGGGCCGGACTGCTGCCGCCCCCGCTCCGCGACCGCTTCGGCTTCACCGGGCACATGGAGTTCTACGCCCCCGCCGAACTGGAACGGGTGATTCACCGCTCGGCCCGCCTCCTGGACGTCGAGATCGACGTCGAGGGCGCCGCGGAGATCGCCGGACGCTCCCGCGGCACGCCCCGGATCGCCAACCGGCTGCTGCGCCGCGTACGGGACTACGCGCAGGTCAAGGCCGACGGCCGGATCGACCGGGAGATCGCCGCCGCAGCGCTCCGGGTGTACGAGGTCGACGCCCGGGGGCTCGACCGGCTGGACCGCGCGGTGCTCGGCGCCCTGCTGAAGCTCTTCGGCGGCGGCCCGGTCGGCCTGTCCACGCTCGCGGTCGCCGTGGGGGAGGAGCGCGAGACGGTCGAGGAGGTCGCCGAGCCGTTCCTCGTAAGGGAAGGACTGCTGGCCAGGACGCCGCGGGGACGGGTCGCCACACCCGCTGCCTGGGCCCACCTCGGCCTGGTTCCTCCGCAGCACGGCGGAAAGGGACAACAGGGCCTGTTCGGGGCGTGATGCGTCACAGGTTGGCCCGCAGAGGAACCCCGGTGCCATGCTGGGCGTTGTTCCATCGATGCGGACTCGCTTAGACTCCGCCGATGCCGCCCTTAAAGGTCGGTGTACCCACCCCCGTAGACCAGGCCGCCTTCCAGCGCGGTCGTGCGAAGGAAACTCGTCCCGTGAATCCCGTGACTCTCCTCCCCTTCATCGTGCTCATCGGGGCCATGTTCCTGATGACGCGGTCCGCCAAGAAGAAGCAGGCGGCGGCTGCGAACATGCGCAATGAAATGCAGCCCGGCACCGGCGTCCGGACGATCGGGGGCATGTACGCCACCGTCAAGGAGCTTCACGACGACACGGTCCTCCTTGAGGTCGCCCCCGGCGTCCACGCCATCTACGCCAAGAACGCCATCGGTGCCGTCCTCGACGACGCGGAGTACAACCGCATCGTCCACGGCGACGAGGGCGAGCTCGACGGCGCGGTCGTGCCGGACGACGCCTCCTCGCTGACCGAGGCCGACGCCGCCGACGAGGACACCTCGGACGACGCGAAGACCGACCTGGTCAAGAAGACCGGATCCGACGCGGACGACACCGTGAAGGCCGACGACGAGGGCGACAAGAAGTCCGAGGGCAAGGCCGACGGCGAGGCCGACGCGAAGTAGCACACGACCCGGGGATGCCGTGAGCCCACAGGCATCCGGCCATCCCCGGACCGTGCGGTCTTCTGCGGGGGCGGGTCCCCACTAAACTTCGTGGCCGCTCGGGCGCGTACCCGGCGCGGGGCGGTTGGACAGGGAGATACGAGAAGGTGGCAGCACCGAAGAAGGGCCGAGGACCGGCCGGCGGTCAGGGCAGGCCGGGGCGTGCCCTGGCTCTGATCCTGATCGTCATGGTCGCCCTCACCGGCGGGATGTTCCTGGCCGACCAGCCGACGCCGCGACTCGGCATCGACCTGGCGGGTGGCACGTCCATCACGCTCGAGGCGAAGGCCGAGCCGGGCCAGGAACAGGCGATCAACCAGACCAACATGGATACAGCGGTCGAGATCATGAACCGCCGTGTCAACGGACTGGGGGTCTCCGAAGCAGAGGTCCAGACGCAGGGCAAGAGCAACATCATCGTCAACATCCCCAAGGGCACGAACTCCGCCCAGGCCCGGGAGCAGGTCGGTACCACGGCCAAGCTCTACTTCCGGCCGGTGCTGACCGTCGCCCAGGGGACGCCCACCCCCGCGCCCAGCGCCTCGTCCTCCGACAAGGCCAGCCCTTCGGCGACGCCGAAGGCATCGTCGAGCGACAAGGCCGCCAGCCCGTCCTCGACGCCGAGCACGACCGCCACCACCCAGGGCCGCGCGGTCACCGGCGCCCTGAAGGCCGACTCCTCGCCCACGCCGAAGGCGAGCACCACCCCCACCGCCTCCGCGGAGGAGCAGGCGGCCGCGGCCAAGCTGCAGAAGCAGTTCGAGACGCTCGACTGCTCCAGCCAGGCCTCCCGCGCCAAGGCGGCCCAGGGCGCCAAGCCCACTGACACGGTCGTCGCGTGCAGCTCCGAGGGCGACGCGAAGTACGTGCTCGGCCCGGCCGAGGTGTCCGGCACCGAGGTCGACAGCGCCAAGGCCAACTTCGACCAGCAGCGCGGCATGTGGATCGTCTCCATGGAGTTCTCCGACAAGGGCTCCAAGCAGTTCCAGACGATCACCAAGAAGCTCTCCGCGCAGCAGTCCCCGCAGAACCAGTTCGCCATCGCGCTGGACGGCGAGGTCGTCTCCGCACCCCAGGTCAACGAGACGCTCAGCGGCAGCGCCGAGATCTCCGGCAGCTTCACGCAGCAGTCCGCCGAGGACCTGGCCAACGTGCTCTCCTACGGAGCGCTCCCGCTCTCCTTCAAGGAGCAGAGCGTCACCACCGTCACCGCCGCACTCGGTGGCGAGCAGCTCAGGGCCGGCCTCATCGCCGGCGCCATCGGTCTGGCCCTCGTGGTCATCTACCTGGTGGCCTACTACCGCGGGCTGGCGCTCATCGCGCTCCTCAGCCTCCTGGTCTCCGGCATCCTGACCTACACGATCATGTCGTTGCTCGGCCCGGCCATCGGATTCGCGCTGAACCTGCCCGCTGTCTGCGGGGCCATCGTGGCCATCGGTATCACCGCGGACTCGTTCATCGTGTACTTCGAACGCATCCGGGACGAGATCCGCGAGGGCCGCACGCTGCGTCCGGCCGTCGAGCGGGCCTGGCCGCGCGCCCGGCGCACCATCCTGGTCTCCGACTTCGTGTCGTTCCTGGCCGCGGCGGTGCTCTTCGTGGTCACCGTCGGCAAGGTCCAGGGATTCGCGTTCACGCTGGGACTCACCACCCTGCTCGACGTGGTCGTGGTGTTCCTGTTCACCAAGCCCCTCATGACGATCCTGGCCCGCACGAAGTTCTTCGCGAGCGGCCACCCGTGGTCCGGGCTGGACCCGAAGCGGCTCGGTGCCAAGCCGCCGCTGCGTCGTTCTCGCCGTGTCAACGCCCCCACCGACCCGAAGGAGGCGTGAGATGTCGCGACTCGGCAATCTCGGCGCCCGTCTCTACCGCGGCGAGGTCGGCTACGACTTCATCGGCAAGCGCAAGATCTGGTACGGCGTCTCGATCCTGATCACCATCACGGCCATCGTCGGCCTGGCGGTCAGCGGCCTGAACATGGGCATCGAGTTCAAGGGCGGTGCCGTCTTCACCACCCCGAAGACGAGCGTGTCCGTCTCCGCGGCGGAGGACCTGGCGACTGAGGCCTCCGGGCACCAGGCGATCGTCCAGAAGCTCGGCAACGGCGGTCTGCGCATCCAGATCACCGAGGTCGACACCGCGAAGTCCGACCAGATCCAGGACAAGCTCGCCGGGGACCTCGGCGTCCCCCGCGACAAGATCGCCGCGGACCTGGTCGGCCCCAGCTGGGGTGAGCAGGTCGCCAACAAGGCATGGACCGGTCTCGGCGTCTTCATGGTCCTCGTGGTCATCTACCTGGCCATCGCCTTCGAATGGCGCATGGCCATCGCGGCCCTCGTCGCGCTGATCCACGACATCACCATCACGGTCGGCGTCTACGCCCTCGTCGGCTTCGAGGTCACGCCGGGCACCGTGATCGGTCTGCTGACGATCCTCGGTTACTCCCTCTACGACACGGTCGTCGTCTTCGACAGCCTCAAGGAGGGCACGAAGGGGATCACCAAGCAGACCAGGTGGACGTACAGCGAGATCGCCAACCGTTCCATCAACGGCACGCTGGTCCGCTCGATCAACACCACGGTCGTCGCGCTGCTGCCGGTCGCCGGTCTGCTGTTCATCGGCGGTGGCGTCCTGGGCGCCGGCATGCTGAACGACATCTCCCTGGCCCTCTTCGTCGGCCTCGCCGCCGGCGCGTACTCCTCGATCTTCATCGCCACCCCGCTCGTCGCCGACCTGAAGGAACGCGACCCGCAGATGAAGGCCCTGAAGAAGCGGGTCCTCGCCAAGCGCGCGGCCGCCGCCGCCAAGGGCGAGGACGCCGAGGCGGAGCAGGAGCAGGACGAGTACGAGCCCGAGGACGCCGCGCCCGCCGGTGCGGTCGTCGGCCAGCGCCAGCAGCCCCCCAGGGGCCACGGCCGGACCCCCGGGAAGCGTCGATGACCAGCACCACCGAGAGCACGAGGGAACTCCTGCTCAGCCGGATCCGTGACGTCGCGGACTACCCGAAGCCGGGCGTGATGTTCAAGGACATCACGCCGCTGCTCGCGGACCCGGTCGCTTTCACGGCCCTCACCGACGCCCTCGCGGAACTGTGCGTACGGCACGGCGCCACGAAGGTCGTCGGCCTGGAGGCCCGCGGCTTCATCCTGGCCGCACCGGTAGCGGTGCGGGCCGGCCTCGGCTTCGTACCCGTCCGCAAGGCGGGGAAGCTCCCGGGGGCCACGCTCAGCCAGGCGTACGAGCTGGAGTACGGCACCGCGGAGATCGAGGTCCACGCGGAGGACCTGTCGGCCGACGACCGGATCATGGTCATCGACGACGTCCTGGCCACCGGCGGCACCGCCGGTGCCTCGCTGGAGCTCATCCGCAGGGCCGGAGCCCGGGTCGCCGGCGTCGCGGTCCTCATGGAGCTGGGCTTCCTGGCAGGCCGGGACCGACTGGCCCAGAGCCTTCAGGGCGCTCCGCTGGAGGCCCTGATCACGGTCTGAGCGGCCGCAGGAACCGGCGCGGACACCGCGCACGCGCAACGACGGGCACCCGGGAAACAACCGGGTGCCCGTCGCGCATGGTGAGGGCTGTCACGGTCCCCGGGGGAGGACCGGCGCCGAGGTCGATACGATGGCCTTTCCGGGTGTCCGGATCCGCACGAGGAGCGCTCTTGCCAGACGAGGCCCAGCCAGTCGCCGCCCCGCAGCCCGACAAGCCCGCGGCGGCCTCCGTCACGCCCGCGAAGCAGCAGCCCGCGGAGAAGCCGAAGCCCCCGGCGCCCGAGCCCGGCACGGGACCGGCGCCCGCCGGGGCGAACGGACCCGCCCCCCTTTCACCCGCCCAGCCCGCTGTCCCCGCCTCCCCGGCCCCGACGGCGCCCAAGCCTCCTGGGAAGCCCGCGGCGGGGTCCGCGTCCTCGGGCCCGGTGTCCCGCGCCGGCGGCTCCTCCAACCGGGTCCGGGCCAGGCTGGCCCGCCTCGGCGTCCAGCGCTCCAGCCCGTACAACCCGGTGCTGGAACCGCTGCTGCGCATCGTCCGCAGCAACGACGCCAAGATCGAGACCGCCACGCTCCGCCAGATCGAGAGCGCCTACCAGGTCGCCGAACGCTGGCACCGCGGCCAGAAGCGCAAGAGCGGCGACCCGTACATCACGCATCCGCTCGCCGTGACGACGATCCTCGCCGAGCTGGGCATGGATCCGGCCACTCTGATGGCGGGGCTGCTGCACGACACGGTCGAGGACACCGAGTACGGCCTGGACACCCTGCGCCGTGACTTCGGCGACCAGGTCGCCCTGCTCGTCGACGGCGTCACCAAGCTGGACAAGGTCAAGTTCGGCGAGGCCGCGCAGGCCGAGACCGTGCGCAAGATGGTCGTCGCCATGGCCAAGGACCCCCGGGTCCTGGTCATCAAGCTCGCCGACCGGCTCCACAACATGCGCACCATGCGCTACCTCAAGCGGGAGAAGCAGGAGAAGAAGGCCCGCGAGACGCTGGAGATCTACGCCCCCCTGGCCCACCGCCTGGGCATGAACACCATCAAGTGGGAACTGGAGGACCTCGCCTTCGCGATCCTCTACCCCAAGATGTACGACGAGATCGTCCGCCTCGTCGCCGAGCGGGCGCCCAAGCGCGACGAATACCTCGCCATAGTGACCGACGAGGTCCAGTCCGACCTGCGCGCCGCCCGCATCAAGGCCACCGTCACCGGGCGGCCGAAGCACTACTACAGCGTCTACCAGAAGATGATCGTGCGCGGCCGCGACTTCGCCGAGATCTACGACCTGGTGGGCATCCGCGTCCTCGTCGACACGGTCCGCGACTGCTACGCGGCGCTCGGCACGGTGCACGCGCGATGGAATCCGGTACCCGGCCGGTTCAAGGACTACATCGCGATGCCCAAGTTCAACATGTACCAGTCCCTGCACACCACGGTGATCGGCCCCAGCGGCAAGCCCGTCGAGCTGCAGATCCGTACGTTCGACATGCACCGCCGTGCCGAGTACGGCATCGCCGCGCACTGGAAGTACAAGCAGGAGGCCGTCGCGGGCGCCTCCAAGGTGCGTACCGACGTCCCCAAGAACACCGGCCGCGGCCAGGACACCGTCAACGACATGGCGTGGCTGCGCCAGCTCCTGGACTGGCAGAAGGAGACCGAGGACCCCAGCGAGTTCCTGGAGTCGCTGCGCTTCGACCTCTCGCGCAACGAGGTCTTCGTCTTCACACCGAAGGGCGACGTCATAGCGCTCCCGGCAGGGGCGACACCGGTCGACTTCGCGTACGCCGTCCATACGGAGGTCGGCCACCGGACCATAGGAGCACGGGTCAACGGGCGGCTGGTACCGCTGGAGTCGACGCTCGACAACGGTGACCTGGTGGAGGTCTTCACCTCCAAGGCGGCCGGCGCCGGGCCCTCGCGCGACTGGCTCGGCTTCGTCAAGTCGCCGCGGGCCCGCAACAAGATCCGCGCCTGGTTCTCCAAGGAGCGCCGCGACGAGGCGATCGAGCAGGGCAAGGACTCCATCGCACGGGCCATGCGCAAGCAGAACCTGCCGATCCAGCGCATCCTGACGGGCGACTCACTGGTCACCCTCGCCCACGAGATGCGCTACCCCGACATCTCCTCCCTCTACGCCGCGATCGGCGAGGGACATGTGGCGGCGGCCGGCGTCGTGCAGAAGCTGGTCCAGGCGCTCGGTGGCGAGGACGCGGCCAACGAGGACCTGGAGGAGAGCACACCGCCCTCCCGCAGCCGCAACAAGCGCCGCTCCAACGCCGATCCGGGTGTCGTCGTCAAGGGCGTCGACGACGTCTGGGTCAAACTGGCCCGCTGTTGCACCCCCGTCCCCGGCGACCCGATCATCGGCTTCGTCACCCGCGGCAGCGGCGTGTCCGTGCACCGCGCCGACTGCGTCAACGTCGACTCGCTGTCGCAGCAGCCGGAACGGATCCTGGAGGTCGAGTGGGCGCCGACCCAGTCCTCGGTCTTCCTGGTCGCCATCCAGGTCGAGGCGCTGGACCGCTCCCGGCTCCTCTCGGACGTCACCCGGGTCCTGTCCGACCAGCACGTCAACATCCTGTCGGCGGCGGTGCAGACCTCCCGCGACCGGGTGGCCACCTCGCGCTTCACCTTCGAGATGGGCGACCCCAAGCACCTGGGGCACGTCCTGAAGGCCGTACGCGGCGTGGAGGGCGTCTACGACGTCTACCGGGTGACCTCGGCCCGCAGGCCGTAGGACACGCCCCAGGACATGGAGCGGGCCCCGGTACGCAATGCGTACCGGGGCCCGCTCCATGTCCTGCCGGGGCCGGATCAGCCGCCGAACTCCTCCAGGCCCTTGAGCGCCTGGTCCAGGAGCGCCTGCCGGCCCTCCAGCTCACGGGCCAGCTTGTCCGCACGGGCGTTGTTGCCCGAGGCGCGGGCCGTGTCGATCTGCGTACGCAGCTTGTCGACGGCCGCCTGGAGCTGCCCGGTCAGACCCGCGGCACGGGCACGTGCCTCCGGGTTGGTCCGGCGCCACTCCGACTCCTCGGCCTCCTGGAGCGCCCGCTCCACCGCCTGCATCCGGCCCTCGACCTTCGGGCGGGCGTCACGCGGTACGTGGCCGATGGCCTCCCAGCGCTCGTTGAGGGCCCTGAACGCGGCCCTGGCCGCCTTCAGGTCCTTCACCGGCACCAGCTTCTCGGCCTCGACGGCGAGCTCCTCCTTGAGCGTGAGGTTCCCGCCCTGCTCCGCGTCCCGCTCGGCGAAGACCCCGCTGCGGGCGGCGAAGAAGACGTCCTGGGCGCCGCGGAAACGGTTCCACAGGTCGTCCTCGGCCTCGCGCTGAGCGCGGCCCGCCGCCTTCCACTCCGTCATCAGGTCGCGGTAACGGGCGGCCGTCGTGCCCCAGTCGGTGGAGCCGGAGAGCGACTCGGCCTCGACGACCAGCTTCTCCTTGGCCTTGCGGGCCTCCTCGCGCTGGGCGTCCAGCGAGGCGAAGTGGGCCTTGCGGCGCTTGGAGAACGCCGAGCGGGCGTGCGAGAAGCGGTGCCACAGCTCGTCGTCCGACTTGCGGTCGAGCCGCGGCAGCCCCTTCCAGGTGTCGACGAGGGCGCGCAGCCGCTCGCCCGCGGAGCGCCACTGCTCGCTCTGCGCCAGCTCCTCGGCCTCGACGACCAGAGCCTCCTTGGCGTGCTTCGCCTCGTCGGTCTGCTTCGCCTTCTGGGCCTTGCGCTCCTCGCGTCGCGAGTCGACCGTCGCCACCAGGGCGTCCAGCCGCTTGCGCAGCGCGTCCAGGTCGCCGACGGCATGGTGCTCGTCGACCTGCCCGCGCAGATGCTCGATGGCGGTCGTCGCGTCCTTCGCCGACAGGTCGGTGGTCTTCACCCGCCGCTCGAGGAGGCCGATCTCGACCACAATGCCCTCGTACTTGCGCTCGAAGTAGGCCAGGGCCTCCTCCGGAGAACCGGCCTGCCACGATCCGACAACCTGCTCGCCGTCGGCTGTACGCACGTACACGGTGCCCGTCTCATCGACACGGCCCCACGGGTCGCTGGTCACAGCGCCTCCTCCACCTGATGCCCCCGAGAGGGTTCGCCCCCCTGGCATCGTCCACAGTTTCCTGGGGCGGGCAGCGCCCGCCCTGCACAACGCCAATCTAGGCGAAGGGCCGCCCGGCTGTCCGCACTCAGCGCGGCCGAAATTATTCGACCGCGCCGAGCGCCTTCGTACGGATCAGGCCGGGCCCGACGGGCTCACGCCTTGCCGACCGCCGCCTTCGTGATGTTCACGGCCTTCTTCGGCGCACCGTCGGCGGCGCCGCCGGTCACGCCCGCCTTGCCGATGGCCTCGACGGCCTTGAGCGAGTCCTTGTCCATCGTGCCGAACGGCGTGTAGCTGGGCGGCAGTTTGCTGTCCTTGTACACGAGGAAGAACTGGCTTCCGCCGGTGTGAGCCTGACCGGTGTTGGCCATCGCCACCGTGCCCGCCGGGTAGGTCACCGTGCCGTCGGCGCCCGCCTTGCCCAGCGCGGTCAGGTTCTCGTCGGGAATCGTGTAGCCGGGACCACCGGTGCCGTCGCCCTTGGGGTCGCCGCACTGGAGGACGAAAATGCCGCTCGTGGTCAGACGGTGACACTTCGTGCCGTCGAAGAACTTCTTGTCGGCGAGCGACTTGAAGGAGTTCGCGGTGTGCGGAGTCTTCGCCGCGTCCATCGTGAACGCTATGTCGCCCTGGCTCGTCTTGAGCGACATCGTGTACTTCGCCTTTTTGTCGATCTTCATCGCCGGCTCGGGCGCGCTCTTCTCGCTCGCCGAGGGCGACGGCTCCGCGGACGGGCTCTGGCTCGCGGCCGCGTCCGCCTTGTCGTCCTTGTCGTCGCCGCTGGTGGCGAAGTACGTGGCGCCGCCGATGACCGCCACCACGGCCACCGCGGAAGTGATGATGAGCGTCAGCCGCCGCGTCCTGTGGCGGGCCTCCTCCCGGCGCTGCTGCTGCCGCTCGAACTTCTCCCTGGCGAGCTGCCGCCGCCGCTGATCGCTGCTGACCACCGGGTGATCTCCTTGACGTCGTGTGATCGGGCCTGGGTTGCCCCGTACCGTATATGGGTTAGCTGTGGAATGAGGAGCGCCGGTAGGCTCTGAACTGCTGCGACCTCGCGGCAGCCCTCTCCCGTCGGACGACCATTAAGGACGATCGTGCTCATTGCCGGGTTCCCCGCCGGGGCCTGGGGGACCAACTGTTACCTGGTCGCCCCCGCCGCAGGCGAGGAGTGCGTGATCATCGACCCGGGCCACCAGGCCGCGTCCGGGGTCGAGGAAGCGCTGAAGAAGCATCGGCTGAAGCCCGTCGCGGTCGTGCTCACCCACGGCCACATCGACCATGTCGCGTCGGTCGTCCCGGTGTGCGGCGCACACGATGTCCCTGCCTGGATCCACCCCGAGGACCGGTACATGATGAGCGACCCGGAGAAGGCCCTCGGCCGCTCCATCGGGATGCCGCTCATGGGCGAGCTGACGGTGGGGGAGCCGGACGACGTCAAGGAGCTGAGCGACGGCGCCCGGCTGCTGCTGGCGGGCATGGAGTTCGGCGTCTCGCATGCGCCCGGCCATACCAAGGGGTCGGTGACGTTCAGGATGCCCGAGGCCGCGGAGGTTCCGCAGGTTCTCTTCTCGGGCGACCTGCTCTTCGCCGGCTCCGTCGGACGCACCGACCTGCCCGGCGGCGACCACGCCGAGCTCCTCGAGTCGCTGGCCCGCGTGTGCCTGCCGCTCGACGACTCGACCGTGGTGCTGTCCGGCCACGGCCCCCAGACGACCATCGGCCGCGAGCGCGCCACCAATCCGTATCTGAGCGGTATGGACGCGCCCCGACGAGGAATGTGACGAGAGCGACATCGTGAGCACCTTCAAGGCCCCCAAGGGCACGTACGACCTGACCCCGCCCGACTCCGCGAAGTACCTCGCGGTGCGCGAGGCGATCTCCGCACCGCTGAAGAACTCCGGCTACGGCTACATCGAGACCCCCGGCTTCGAGGACGTGGCCCTCTTCTCGCGCGGTGTCGGTGAGTCCACCGACATCGTGTCCAAGGAGATGTACACCCTCACCACCAAGGGCGGCTCCGAGCTCGCCCTGCGCCCCGAGGGCACCGCGTCCGTGCTGCGCGCCGCGCTGGAGGCCAACCTCCACAAGCTCGGCAACCTGCCGGTGAAGCTCTGGTACTCCGGCTCGTACTACCGCTACGAGCGCCCGCAGAAGGGCCGTTACCGGCACTTCTCGCAGGTCGGTGCCGAGGCGATCGGCGCCGAGGACCCGGCGCTCGACGCCGAACTGATCATTCTTGCCGATCAGGCGTACCGCGCCCTGGGCCTGCGTGAGTTCCGCATCCTGCTGAACTCGCTGGGTGACAAGGAGTGCCGGCCCGTCTACCGCGACGCGCTCCAGGGCTTCCTGCGCGAGCTCGACCTCGACGAGGAGACCCGCCGCCGCATCGAGATCAACCCGCTCCGGGTCCTCGACGACAAGCGCCCCGAGGTCCAGAAGCAGCTGACCGGTGCGCCGGTGCTGCGCGACTACCTGTGCGACGCCTGCAAGGCGTACCACGAGGAGGTCCGGGACCTGCTCAACGCGGCAGGCGTCGTGTACGAGGACGACGAGAGGCTCGTCCGCGGCCTCGACTACTACACCCGCACCACCTTCGAGTTCGTCCACGACGGACTGGGCTCGCAGTCGGCGGTCGGCGGCGGCGGCAGGTACGACGGACTGTCCGAGATGATCGGCGGCCCGGCGCTCCCGTCGGTGGGCTGGGCGCTCGGCGTGGACCGCACCGTGCTCGCCCTGGAGGCGGAGGGCATCGAGCTCGAACTGCCCTCCACCACCAGCGTCTTCGCCGTCCCGCTCGGCGAGGAGGCGCGCCGGGTGCTGTTCGGCGTCGTGACGCGGCTGCGCCGCGAGGGCGTGGCCGCGGACTTCGCGTTCGGGGGCCGCGGTCTCAAGGGTGCGATGAAGAGCGCCAACCGCTCAGGCGCGCGGTTCACGATCGTGGCCGGCGAGCGCGATCTGGCCGAGGGGATCGTCCAGCTCAAGGACATGGAGTCCGGCGAGCAGACGGCCGTGCCGGTCGCCGATGTGACCGAGGCGGTCCGCGCGCGCCTCGGATGACCGAATCCGGGTCGTGGGCGGGCCGTACAGCCCGCCCGCGACCCGGTGAGCCACCCGGCCCGCCCCGCTCCCGGCGCCGGAGGTCCGGCAGTGCGCCAACGGGCGCGGTGCGTCACGACTTTCCGTACCGTCAACCCGGCGAGCGCCCGTTCACCCTGCCGGACGTTTCCTTGCGCAGGCGCGGTGACGCCCGGCCCGGTCCGGAACATGCCCGAGGGCACGGCCGGTTCGCCGCGGCGCCGTCGCAGTCCGCGTACGTCACCTGCGCGTTCGGCCCTGACCCGGAAGGCCTCCGGGCAGCCCGCGCCCCGTGCCCCGCGGGCCTGTTTCCGGTACAGGTCTTTATCCGCATCGAACGGGAGACCGGCGGACGCGTACGGCAGAATGACCGTGCCCAGCAGGCTACTCACTGACGGAACGGCGATATGACGACTGCAGCAGTTGACCATCCCTCCTCCGACCAGGACGAGGACGGCGGCAAGAGGACCATCGGCGGCAGTCGCGCGTTCGCACTGCTGCTGGTGATCACGGGCGCTGCGGGACTCCTTGCCGCGTGGGTCATCACGATCGACAAGTTCAAGCTTCTCGAGGACCCCAACTTCACCCCGGGCTGCAGCCTCAACCCGGTGGTGGCCTGCGGCAACATCATGAAGAGCGAGCAGGCGGCGGCCTTCGGCTTCCCCAACCCGATGCTCGGACTCGTCACCTACTCCGTGATCATCGGCATCGGACTGGCCCTGCTGGCCGGAGCCCGCTTCCGCAGCTGGTACTGGCTCGGGATGAACGCGGGCACGCTGTTCGGGGTCGGATTCTGCACCTGGCTCCAGTACCAGTCGCTGTACAGCATCAACTCGCTCTGCCTGTGGTGCTGCCTGGCCTGGGTCGCCACGATCTTCATGTTCTGCTACGTCACCACGCACAACATCAAGCACCGGATCATTCCCGCGCCCAGCTGGCTGCGCAACGGACTCACCGAGTTCCACTGGGTCCCGCCGGTCCTGTGGATCGGCATCATCGGGATGCTGATCCTGACGCGCTGGTGGGACTTCTGGACCAGCTGACCCGCCCCGCCGCCGGGCCCGCCGGCCCGGCGCAGACGTCGTGCGGTGACCGGCCCGGCGGGGATGTCGGTGCGGTGACATAGGCTTCAAAACGTGGAGCCCGACCTCTTTACCGCAGCTGCCGAAGACCGCCAGGAGAAGGACCCGTCCAGCAGCCCCCTCGCTGTCCGGATGCGTCCGCGTACCCTCGACGAGGTCGTGGGCCAGCAGCATCTGCTCAAGCCGGGCTCGCCGCTGCGCCGCCTCGTCGGCGAAGGAAGCGGGGGACCGGCCGGCCCGTCGTCGGTGATCCTCTGGGGCCCGCCCGGCATCGGGAAGACGACCCTGGCGTACGTGGTCAGCAAGGCCACCAACAAGCGCTTCGTCGAGCTCTCCGCGATCACCGCAGGCGTCAAGGAAGTCCGGGCCGTGATCGAGGGGGCCCGCCGCGCCACCGGCGGCTACGGCAAGGAGACCGTCCTCTTCCTGGACGAGATCCACCGCTTCTCCAAGGCGCAGCAGGACTCGCTGCTCCCGGCCGTGGAGAACCGCTGGGTGACGCTGATCGCCGCGACCACCGAGAATCCGTACTTCTCGATCATCTCCCCGCTGCTCTCGCGTTCACTGCTGCTGACGCTGGAATCGCTGACCGACGACGATCTGCGCGGGCTGCTCCACCGGGCCCTGACCGACGAGCGCGGACTCGGCGGAGCGGTGACGCTGAACGAGGACGCCCAGGCACATCTGCTGCGCATCGCGGGGGGCGACGCGCGACGCGCACTGACGGCCCTGGAGGCCGCGGCCGGTGCAGCGATGTCCAAACAGGAGGAGGAGATCACCCTCCTCACCCTGGAGGAGACCGTCGACCGGGCGGCCGTGAAGTACGACCGCGACGGCGACCAGCACTACGACGTGGCGAGTGCCCTGATCAAGTCGATCCGCGGCTCCGACGTCGACGCGGCGCTGCACTATCTGGCCCGGATGATCGAGGCGGGGGAGGACCCCCGGTTCATCGCCCGGCGGCTGATGATCTCGGCCAGCGAGGACATCGGCCTCGCGGATCCCACGGCGCTGCCCACCGCGGTCGCGGCGGCCCAGGCCGTCGCGATGATCGGCTTCCCGGAGGCGGCGCTCACCCTGGGCCACGCCACGATCGCGCTGGCGCTCGCCCCGAAGTCCAACGCGGCGACACTGGCGATCTTCGCGGCCCAGGAGGACGTGCGGAAGGGGCTGGCCGGCCCCGTCCCGGCCCATCTGCGCGACGGCCACTACAAGGGCGCGGCCAAACTGGGCCACGCCCAGGGCTACGTCTATCCGCACGACGTCCCGGGCGGCATCGCCGCTCAGCAGTACGCCCCGGACGCCGTCCGCGACAAGCGCTACTACCGGCCCACCCGCTACGGGGCGGAGGCGCGGTACGCGGATGTGGCGGACCGGGTCCGTGAGCGTCTGGGCCGTGCGGGCGACGACGACGGCGGCGCCGCGAGCGCGCCCGACAGCCCGTAGACCGCAACCCACGGGTATCAGTGCGCGGCCGCTTCGAAGAGGGTGTGCATGGCGTGACTGAGCTCCACCACGTCGCGCACCGGCTCGGGGAACTCGAAGCGCGCGTCGAAGCACCCGCCGTTGCGTTCGAAGAACCGGACCCGCAGCCCGAGACGGTCCAGCGCGACCGGCACCACGGACGGCCGGCTCGTCGCGCAGGCACGGGCCGCCCGCTCGCCGAGCAGCTCACACAGGGTCTGAAGCTGTTCGCCGTGTGCCGCGTGCAGATGCTGGAGCAGTTCCGTCTCGTGCTCGACGAGCGGGTCGGCGGCCGCATCCCGGAAGTCCTCGGGATCCACCGGCTCCGCGCCCCAGAGGTCCTCGACATGGGCCTCGCCCGTCTCCAGCCGCAGCAGCATCCGGCCGGGACCCGCCATGCCGGGCACGGAGGTGAGCCAGCCGCAGACGCGGGCCCGGCCGCGGATACGGTGGGGTACGGAGACCGGGGCGACGTCCGTGATCTCCAGCACGGCCGACAGCTCGTCGTCCTGGGCGTGCGTCGCGGCCCGTACGGCCGGGGAATCCAGGGGGAACTCGAGGAAGAGATCCCCTTCGGGACCCACGCTGCGGGACAGCGGCATCAGCTGGTCCGAGCCCGCCCTCTCCAGCCCGGGGATGAGCAGTACCGCGGAGCAGGTACTCTGTACGAGAGTTCGTGTGCGCTCGGCTGCTGACGGCATCCGTGTGTTTTCAAGCCCGCTGGGACGCGGCTGACCACGATCAGATCGGCCTTCCGTCGTAGCAGCACCTTCATGTGTGCTGCCGCTGTCTGTGCTGTCCGTGACGTGTGTGGTGTTCCCAGGGCGAGACATGCGATCTCCTTGAGTAAGGTGAGCCTAACCTAACCTACAACGGAGGTCTGGAGAACGTGCCTAATCAGTCGCGTCCCAAGGTCAAGAAGAGCCGCGCGCTCGGCATTGCGCTGACGCCGAAGGCCGTCAAGTACTTCGAGGCCCGCCCCTACCCGCCGGGCGAGCACGGCCGCGGCCGCAAGCAGAACTCGGACTACAAGGTCCGTCTGCTCGAGAAGCAGCGTCTGCGCGCCCAGTACGACATCAGCGAGCGCCAGATGGCGCGTGCCTACGACCGCGCCAAGAAGGCCGAAGGCAAGACGGGCGAGGCACTCGTCGTCGAGCTCGAGCGTCGCCTCGACGCCCTGGTTCTTCGTTCGGGCATCGCCAAGACGATCTACCAGGCCCGCCAGATGGTCGTCCACGGCCACATCGAGGTCAACGGTGGCAAGGTCGACAAGCCGTCGTTCCGTGTCCGTCCGGACGACATCGTCATGGTCCGCGAGCGCAGCCGCGAGAAGTACCCCTTCCAGGTTGCCCGCGAGGGTGGTTACGACACCGACGGTGAGACCCCGCGCTACCTGCAGGTGAACCTGAAGGCCCTGGCCTTCCGCCTTGACCGGGACCCGAACCGCAAGGAAATCCCCGTGATCTGCGACGAGCAGCTCGTCGTCGAGTACTACGCCCGCTGATTCAGGCGTAGTCGCTCTTCACCAGCGCTCAGGCCCGCCCCTTCCCGATGTCGGGGAGGCGGCGGGCTTTCGCGTTCTCGCGGGCGCCGGCACGGCGGCGGACGGTTCGCCGTCACCGGCCTCCGCCGCCCCGGGCCGCTTGCCGGGCCGCGCCGCCAGCGCCCTGGCGACCACCGCGTCCGCCCCCAGCGCCCTGCCCGCGCGCAGACCCGACGCGTACCGCACCTCGCCCAGCTCGTGGAGGGCCAGCTCCGAGCAACGGGCGCGCGGCGCTCCGTAGTACGCCGAACCGAACAGCGGCAGCCCGACCGATGGCCAGATCCGGTCGGCGGCGCCCTGGAGCAGCGCCGCCTCGGCCGCCTCGCCCTCGACCACCGTGACGAGCGCCAGCAGTTCCAGCGCGAGCACCGTGCCGAGCAGGTCGTGGAAGGCGTGGCTGATGGCCAGCGACTGCCCGAGCAGCTCCCGCGCCCGCTCCGGGCGGCCGCGCTGCAGCGTGGCGAAGGCCAGCACGTACAAGGCGTAACTGAGCGCCCACCGCTCCCCGTGGTCCTCGCAGATGTCCCGGACCTCTTCGCAGATCACCACCGCACGGTCAAGATCGCCCCGGAACCCGATCGCCATGGCCAGCTCGACCTGGGCCATCAGCACATTGCTGTTCAGCTCGCCGAGTTCCCCGTAGCGGCCGAGCGCGTCGTGCAGGAGGTCCTGCGCGCGCGCCATGTCGTCCGTGACGAGGGCCAGGCAGCCGGTGCGGTGCACGGCGTACGCGGCCGCCGTGGCGTCGCCCGCCAGATCCGCCTCCTCCCGGCACTCCGTCAGCGCCGAGATCGCACCCACCGGATCCCCTTGCAGCACCGCGACGTAGCCGAGCACCCACAGCGCCTTCAGCCGGGAGGCGTCGTACGGGGTCTCCTCCTCCAGCACGTGGTCCAGCCAGTGCCGCCCCTCCGAGAGCCGCCCGCAGCCGACCCACAGGAACCAGAGCGTGCCGGCCAGGTACTGCGCGAGATGCGCCTCGTCCGGGCTGTCCAGCGAGCACTCCATGGCCCGCCGCAGATTCGGCAGTTCGCTCTCCACCCGGGCCGCCACCTCGGCCTGCCGTGGGCTGAACCAGTCGAGTTCGCACCAGGTCGCGAGCCCGAGGAACCAGTCCCGGTGCCGTCGGCGCAGCCGCTCGGTGTCGCCCGTGGCCGCGAGCCACTCGGCTCCGTACTCGCGCACGGTCTCCAGCATCCGGTAGCGGGTGCCCGCCGGTGAGTCCTCGCGCAGGACCACGGACTGCGCCAGCAGCCCGGAGAGCACATCGAGCACCGAATCGGCCGGCAGATCGGGGCCGCTGCAGATGTACTCGACCGCCTCCAGGTCGAACTGTCCGGCGAAGACGGAGAGCCGTGCCCACAGCAGCCGCTGCTGCGGGGCGCAGAGCTCATGACTCCAGCCGATCGCCGTGCGGAGCGTCTGGTGGCGGGCGGGTGCGCTGCGGCAGCCTCCGGTCAGCAGCCGGAAGCGGTCGTCGAGGCGCTGCAGCACCTGTTCGGCCGACAGGGCGCGCAGCCGGCCGGCCGCCAGTTCCAGCGCGAGGGGGATCCCGTCCAGCCGCCGGCACAGTTCCCGGGCCGGGCCGCGGGTGTGCTCGGTGAGCCGGAAGTCCGGCCGCACCGCCGCGGCGCGCTCGGCGAAGAGCAGGAGCGCGTCCTCGTCGGTCATGGTCGCGAGTGAGTACGTGGCCTCACCGGCGAGTTCCAGGGGCAGCCGGCCGGCGGCCAGAACCCGCAGCCGAGGGGCCCGGCGCAGCAGGTCCCGTACCAACTCGGCGCAGGCGTCCACGAGATGCTCGAAACCGTCGATCACCAGCAGGAGATGGCGATCGGCGCAGTGTTCGAGGAGTGTCGTGCGGGGCGGCCTGTTGGTGTGGTCGGTGAGTCCCAGCGCGTCGACCAGGGCGTGTTCCAGCAGTGCGGCGTCGTGGACGGCGGACAGCTCCACCAGCCATACCCCGTCGCAGTACCGTTTCTCCATGAGCGCCGCCGCTCTGGTGGCCAGCCGGGTCTTGCCGACCCCGCCCACTCCGGCGACCGTGACGAGCCGGGACCCCTCCAGCAGCCGTACAAGATCGGCCAACTCGCTGTCGCGCCCCACGAATCTGTTCAGCTCGGCCGGCAGATTGCCCCGGAGCGTGGGCGCGGGGCCGCTCGGGGCGCTGTCCGGGTAACCGGAGTCGTCCGGGTGGGGGAAGGGGCGCTGGGAGCGTCGCATGAAACACGCAGAGTACTGGCTTGAAAGCTCTCCGTACAATCTCGTTGCGGGAACTCCCGCCGTGCACGCCGGTAATGCGGTACAGGGCCTCGGCCCCGGCGCGATAGGCTCGGGGGACGGTGATCGGCTGCCGCGACGGCCGTCACCGAACGAGCAGAGCAAGCAAGACAGAGATCAAGACAGAGACAGACGACAAGCCAGAGAGCGGTGCACTGTGTCCGGTGGTGAGGTGGCCGGGATCCTGGTGGCCGTCTTCTGGGCGATCCTGGTTTCGTTCCTCGCCGTCGTGCTGGTGAGGCTCGCCCAGACGCTCAGGGCGACCACCAAACTCGTGGCGGACGTGACCGAACAGGCCGTCCCGCTGCTCGCCGACGCCTCCGCGACCGTACGCTCCGCGCAGACCCAGCTCGACAAGGTCGACGCGATCGCGACGGACGTGCAGGAGGTCACCTCCAACGCCTCGGCGCTCTCCACCACTGTCGCCTCCACGTTCGGCGGCCCGCTGGTCAAGGTCGCGGCGTTCGGTTACGGGGTCCGGCAGGCCATCGGCCGCAGGGCCGCACCCGAACCGCAAGCGCGTTCCCGGCGCTCGGTGATCGTCGGCCGGACCGTGCCGTCCGCGCGTGGCAGGAAGCGCGACGGCAGAAACTCCCGCGGATCGAAGGACTGACGCAGCGATGTTCCGCCGTACGTTCTGGTTCACCGCCGGCGCAGCCGCCGGGGTCTGGGCCACCGCCAAGGTCAACCGGAAGATCAAGCAGCTGACCCCCGAGAGCCTCGCGGCGCAGGCCGCCGACAAGGCGCTCGTGGCCGGTCACAGGCTCAAGGGCTTCGCCCTGGACGTCCGCGAGGGCATGGTCAGGCGCGAGGCCGAACTGGGCGAGGCGCTGGGGCTTCAGGCACCCGTCGATCCCGACCTCCCCGTGCAGCGCCACTTCGCCGTCGAGGCGGCCGAACCGGACGGGCGCAAGTCGCCCGCCACCTACCGCAAACTCCCCTACAACTCGTACAACCGGAATGAGGACCACTGATGGAGTCGGCTGAAATTCGTCGCCGCTGGCTGAGCTTCTACGAGGAGCGCGGTCACACCGTTGTCCCTTCGGCGTCGCTCATCGCGGACGACCCGACTCTGCTGCTGGTCCCGGCCGGCATGGTGCCCTTCAAGCCGTACTTCCTCGGCGAGGTCAAGCCGCCCGCCCCGCGCGTCACCAGCGTGCAGAAGTGCGTCCGCACGCCGGACATCGAAGAGGTCGGCAAGACCACCCGGCACGGCACCTTCTTCCAGATGTGCGGCAACTTCTCCTTCGGCGACTACTTCAAGGAAGGCGCCATCGAGTACGCCTGGGAGCTGCTCACCGCCTCCCTGGCCGACGGCGGCTTCGGACTCGACCCCGAGCGTCTGTGGATCACGGTCTACCTCGACGACGACGAGGCCGAGGCCATCTGGCGCGACAAGATCGGTGTCCCCGCCGAGCGCATCCAGCGCCTGGGCAAGAAGGACAACTTCTGGTCCATGGGCGTCCCCGGACCCTGCGGCCCCTGTTCCGAGATCAACTACGACCGCGGCCCCGAGTTCGGTGCCGAGGGCGGTCCGGCCGTCAACGACGAGCGGTACGTGGAGATCTGGAACCTGGTCTTCATGCAGTACGAGCGCGGCGCCGGCGACGGCAAGGACGACTTCCCGATCCTCGGCGACCTGCCGTCCAAGAACATCGACACCGGTCTCGGCCTCGAACGCCTCGCGATGATCCTGCAGGGCGTGCAGAACATGTACGAGACCGACACCCTGCGCGTCGTGATGGACAAGGCCACCGAGCTCACCGGGGTGCGCTACGGCGCCGCCCAGGGCACGGACGTCTCGCTCCGCGTGGTCGCCGACCACATCCGTACCTCCGTCATGCTCATCGGTGACGGCGTCACCCCCGGCAACGAGGGCCGCGGCTACGTGCTGCGCCGCATCATGCGCCGGGCCATCCGCAACATGCGGCTGATGGGCGCCACCGGCTCGGTCGTCAGCGAGCTGGTCGACGTCGTGATCAACACGATGGGCCTGCAGTACCCCGAGCTGATCACCGACCGCAAGCGCATCGAGACCGTCGCCCTCGCCGAGGAAGCCGCCTTCCTCAAGGCCCTCAAGGGCGGCACCAACATCCTCGAGACCGCTGTCGACGAGACCAAGGCCGCCGGCGGCCGGGTCCTCGCCGGTGACAAGGCGTTCCTGCTCCACGACACCTGGGGCTTCCCGATCGACCTCACCCTGGAGATGGCCGCCGAACAGGGCCTGTCCGTGGACGAGGACGGCTTCCGCCGCCTCATGCAGGAGCAGCGGGACAAGGCCAAGGCCGACGCCAGGGCCAAGAAGTCCGGTCACGCCGACCTGTCCGCCTATCGCGAGGTCGCCGACAACTCCGGCGTCACCGAGTTCACCGGCTACACCTCCATCGAGGGCGAGTCGACGGTCGTCGGCCTCCTCGTCGACGGCGTCCCCTCGCCCGCCGCCTCCGAGGGCGACGAGGTCGAGGTCGTCCTGGACCGCACCCCCTTCTACGCCGAGGGCGGCGGCCAGCTCGCCGACCAGGGCCGGATCCGGCTCGACACCGGCGCCGTCATCCAGGTGCGCGACGTCCAGCAGCCGGTCCCCGGTGTCTCCGTGCACAAGGGCTCGGTCCAGGTCGGCGAGGTGACGGTCGGCGCCTCCGCCCTGGCCACCATCGACAACACCCGCCGCCGCGCCATCGCCCGCGCCCACAGCGCCACCCACCTCACGCACCAGGCGCTGCGCGACGCCCTGGGCCCGACGGCCGCCCAGGCCGGCTCGGAGAACTCCCCGGGCCGCTTCCGCTTCGACTTCGGTTCGCCCGCCGCCGTTCCCGGCACGGTCCTCGTCGATGTCGAGCAGAAGATCAACGAGGTCCTCTCGCGGGAGCTGGACGTCCAGGCCGAGGTCATGTCGATCGACGAGGCCAAGAAGCAGGGCGCCATCGCCGAGTTCGGCGAGAAGTACGGCGAGCGGGTCCGCGTCGTCACCATCGGCGACTTCTCCAAGGAGCTGTGCGGCGGCACGCACGTCCACAACACCGCCCAGCTCGGCCTGGTGAAGCTGCTCGGCGAGTCGTCCATCGGCTCCGGTGTGCGCCGTATCGAGGCCCTCGTCGGCGTCGACGCGTACAACTTCCTCGCCAAGGAGCACACGGTCGTCGCCCAGCTCCAGGAGCTGGTCAAGGGCCGCTCCGAGGAACTCCCGGAGAAGATCGCCTCCATGCTCGGCAAGCTGAAGGACGCCGAGAAGGAGATCGAGAAGTTCCGTGCGGAGAAGGTCCTTCAGGCCGCCGCCGGACTGGCCGACTCCGCCAAGGACGTACGGGGCGTCGCCCTGGTCACCGGCCAGGTGCCGGACGGCACCTCCGCCGACGACCTGCGCAAGCTCGTCCTCGATGTCCGAGGACGCATCCAGGGCGGCCGGCCGGCCGTCGTGGCCCTGTTCACCACGGCCAACGGGCGCCCGCTGACCGTCATCGCCACCAACGAGGCCGCCCGCGAGCGCGGCCTCAAGGCCGGTGACCTGGTCCGTACCGCCGCCAAGACGCTCGGCGGCGGTGGCGGCGGAAAGCCGGACGTCGCCCAGGGCGGCGGCCAGAACCCGGACGCCATCGGCGACGCCGTCGCCGCTGTCGAACGCCTCGTCACCGAGACGGCGTGACGCCGGACATGACGCAGATGCGCCGCGGTCGCCGGCTGGCGATCGACGTCGGGGACGCCCGGATCGGGGTCGCCTCGTGCGACCCCGACGGGATCCTCGCCACGCCGGTGGAGACCGTGCCGGGACGCGACGTCCCGGCCGCCCACCGGCGGCTCGGGCAGATCGTCGCGGAGTACGAGCCGATCGAGGTCGTCGTCGGCCTGCCCCGCTCCCTGGGCGGCGGAGAGGGCCCGGCCGCGGCCAAGGTCCGCGCTTTCGCCGATGTGTTCGCCCGCGCGGTTGCACCCATTCCGGTGCGATTGGTGGACGAGAGGATGACCACAGTGACGGCCACTCAGGGGCTGCGCGCATCGGGCGTGAAGTCCAAAAAAGGCCGATCCGTCATCGATCAGGCTGCCGCTGTGGTGATCCTTCAGAACGCTCTGGAGTCCGAACGGGCTTCGGGCAATCCTCCCGGCGAGGGCGTCGAAGTGGTTGTCTGATCGCGATACGGTAACGTTCCGCGCGATGCGGCGGTGTTCGAACAAACACCGCACAGCAAAGAGACGGAACGTCGTCTCGCGGCTCAAGGGGATCGATGACTGAGTATGGCCGGGGCCCCGGCTCCGAACCGTGGCATCCCGAGGACCCCTTGTACGGGGACCAGGGATGGGGAGGCCAGCAGCCTGCCCACGGCCAGAGTCAGTACAACGGCGGGCAGCAGCCCTACCCGCAGGACCCGTACGCCCAGCAGCAGCCGCAGGACCCGTACGCGCAACAGCAGCAGCAGCACGACCCCTACGCGCAGCAGCAACAACAGGATCCGTACGCCCAGCAGCAGGCGCAGCAGGATCCGTACGCGCAGCAGCAGTACCAACAGCAGCCGCAGTACGGAGCCCAGCAGGACCCGTACGCCCAGCAGCCCCCCTACAACGGAGGCTGGGACACCGGTCAGCAGCCGGCCGCGATGCCGTACGAAGGGCAGCCCGCCGCCCCGTACGGCTACGACGGGACGAACGACTACTACGGCACCCCCGAGGCCTACCCGCCTCCGCAGCCCCCGGGCCGCCGTGAGGCCGCGCCCGCGCAGGCGGAGGCTCCCACGCAGCAGCCGGACTGGGACCCGGAGGTCCAGCCCGAGGAGACGCACCCCTTCTTCACGGGCGCGGACGACGACGGCGACGCCAGGGACGACGACTACGACGACGATCCCCGCGAGTCCCGCCGCGGCGACGGCGGAGGCGAGCGCCGAGGCAAGGGCAAGAAGAAGAAGGGCCGCAGCGGCTGCGCCTGTCTGGTCGTCTCCCTCGTCCTGGTGGGCGGTCTCGGCGGAGTGGGCTACGTCGGCTACTCGTACTACAAGGACAAGTTCGGCGAGGCACCTGACTACGCGGGCAGCGGTTCGGGATCCGTCGAGGTGGAGATCCCCAAGGGCTCATACGTCTCGGACATCGGCAACATCCTGAAGAAGCGGGGTGTGGTCAAGAGCGTCGACGCGTTCGTGTCCGCACAGAGCGAGAACCCCAAGGGCAAGTTCATCCAGGCCGGCGTCTATCTCCTCCACGAGAAGATGTCCGCGGCCGAGGCCGTGAAGATGATGGTCGACCCGAAGAGTCAGAACCTTCTGATCATTCCCGAGGGCACTCCCAACCGTCTGGTGTACGCCTCGATCGACAACAAGCTGGGCGTCAAGAGCGGCACCACCCGTGCGGTCGCCAAGAAGCAGTCCGGCAGCATGGGCCTGCCGGACTGGGCGGGTGGACATCGCGACATCATCGACCCCCTGGAAGGGTTCCTCTACCCGGCGGCCTATCCGGTCACCAAGGGCATGAAGCCGGAGGCCATCCTGAAGAAGATGGTCTCCCGCGCCAATGAGGAGTACGACAAGGCCGACCTCAAGGCCAACGCCGCGAAGCTCGGGCTCAAAGACCCCTGGCAGTTGATCACGGTCGCCAGCCTCGTCCAGGCCGAGGGCAAGTACAAGCACGACTTCGACAAGGTCTCCCGGGTCGTCTACAACCGGCTCAAGCCCAACAACACCGAGACCAACGGTCTGCTCGACTTCGACTCCACCGTCAACTACGCGAAGAAGTCGAGCACGCTCGATATCGGTCCGGTGTCGGAGCAGCGGAACTTCAAGCACCCGTACAACACGTACTACATCCACGGTTTGCCACCTGGCCCGATCAACAACCCTGGCGATGCCGCACTCCAGTCGGCGATCAAACCCACCCCGGGGCCCTGGTACTACTTCGTTTCGGTGACCGAGGACAAGACCTTGTTCGCGGTCACCAATGCCGAGCACGAACGGAACCGGGAGAAGTACGAGAAGGAGAAGTCCGGCCAGTGAGCAATCCGCACAGGGCGGCCGTCCTCGGCTCGCCCATCGCCCACTCCCTCTCCCCGGTCCTGCACCGGGCCGCGTACGCCGAGCTCGGCCTCGACGACTGGTCGTACGACCGGTTCGAGATCGACGAGCAGGCGCTGCCCGGTTTCGTCGAGGGGCTGGACGACTCCTGGGCCGGGCTCTCGCTGACCATGCCGCTGAAGCGGGCGATCATTCCGCTGCTGGACGAGGTCAGTGAGACGGCGGCCTCGGTCGAGGCGGTCAACACTGTGGTGTTCACCAAGGATGGCCGAAGGGTTGGTGACAACACGGACATCCCCGGCATGGTCGCGGCGCTGCGCGAACGCGGTGTGAACAAGGTGGAGTCCGCAGCCATCCTCGGCGCTGGTGCGACTGCATCCTCGGCCGTCGCGGCCCTTGCCGAGATCTGTACAGGGGCGGTTACTGCCTATGTGCGTAGCAGGGGGCGCGGTGACGAGATGCGGGTCTGGGGGGGCCGCCTTGGCGTGGACGTCCGGATCGCGGATTGGGCGGAAGCGGAGCAGGGCCTTCATGCCCCTCTGGTCATCGCCACCACGCCTGCAGGTGCGACGGACGTCCTCGCGGATGCCGTACCTGAATATCCCGGCACGCTATTCGACGTCCTCTATGAGCCGTGGCCGACCGCGCTTGCTTCTCGTTGGGCGTCGACGGAAGCGTCCGTGGTGGGTGGGCTTGACCTCCTGGTGCATCAGGCCGTGTTCCAGGTCCAGCAGATGACAGGGGTGCCGGTTGCCCCCCTGGCCGAAATGCGATTTGCGGGGGAGCGTGCACTGAATGGTAGATCGGCTGTATAGCCGGGCTCCCGAATCCGGCGTTTACGCAAAGCGCGGAAGGCTTCATTCCGGATCTTCGTGATTGTCTTCGAATGTCCGCCTGCTCTTGATTGGTGACTTGCACGCGAATAGTATCGCCTTGCTTATTCCCATTCGAGAGGATGAAGTAATGCGAAGAAGCCTATATGTCGCAGGCGTCACCGCAGGTTTACTCGGTGCGGCTACGTTGGCTGGAGCTACGCCCGCCGCTGCGGCCGCCTCGACGCCGCAGGCCGCCTGTGGATCGGGTTATAGCGTGCTCGAATCCAAAACCGTGGGATACGACAAGAGCACGGTCAGCCCTGCCGCTCGTGTGTACCTACTGTACAACTCCTCGAATGGGTATAACTGCGTCGTCACGATGCATATCAATGGGTATGTCGGCTTTGGCGCTCAGACCGAAGCGGGGATTCTCGTCGAGGGCGGCAGCTGGAAGCGCGACAAGGCTGATTACAGTTATTACGCTGGCCCTGTCTATGCTTATGCGGCCAACAAATGCGTGAAGTACACCGGCGGCGTTGAGTACTATGCAGGCGGAATATTCTGGGACAGTTACACCAGTAGTTTCGGCCACTGTGGCTAATCCTGGCACCGGGTCGGACGCGCCCTTCGCGCGCCATTGCGGGGGCCTCATTCGGATCCGTGCCTGACTCACGCCTGACGTGGCAGCAGGCTGCCGGCCACCCACCCGTTCAGTCCGACGTCTGGACGGGTGGGTGGCCGGCCCGCATGTCGTGGGAGGATCGGGGGCGGCGGGCCAGGGCCGCGCAGCCGGTCGCGCCGTTGGATTTCAGGCGCGAGCATGAGGAGCACCGTTGAGCAGGTTGCGCTGGCTGACCGCGGGGGAGTCGCACGGCCCCGCACTGGTGGCGACGCTGGAGGGTCTTCCCGCCGGTGTCCCGGTCACCACGGAGATGGTGGCGGACGCGCTCGCCCGGCGGCGGCTCGGTTACGGCCGCGGTGCCCGGATGAAGTTCGAGAAGGACGAGGTCACCTTCCTCGGCGGTGTCCGGCACGGGCTGACCATGGGTTCGCCGGTCGCCGTGATGGTGGGCAACACCGAGTGGCCCAAGTGGGAGCAGGTCATGTCGGCCGACCCGGTCGACCCCGAGGTGCTGGCCGCGCAGGCCCGTAACGCCCCGCTGACCCGCCCCCGGCCCGGTCACGCCGACCTTGCCGGCATGCAGAAGTACGGCTTCGACGAGGCCCGGCCGATCCTGGAGCGCGCCAGCGCCCGGGAGACCGCGGCCCGCGTCGCGCTCGGCGCCGTCGCACGGTCGTACCTCAAGGAGACCGCCGGCATCGAGATCGTCAGCCACGTCGTGGAGCTGGCCGCGGCCAAGGCGCCGTACGGGGTCTACCCCGTCCCCGCCGATGTCGAGAAGCTCGACGCCGACCCGGTGCGCTGCCTCGACGCCACCGCGAGCAAGCAGATGGTCGCCGAGATCGACCAGGCGCACAAGGACGGCGACACGCTCGGCGGCGTCGTCGAGGTGCTCGCGTACGGAGTGCCGGTCGGCCTCGGTTCGCACGTGCACTGGGACCGCCGCCTCGACGCCCGCCTCGCCGCCGCGCTCATGGGTATCCAGGCCATCAAGGGCGTCGAGGTCGGTGACGGCTTCGATCTCGCCCGGGTGCCGGGCTCCAAGGCGCACGACGAGATCCTGGTGACCGAGGACGGCATCAAGCGCGCCTCCGGCCGCGCCGGTGGCACCGAGGGCGGTCTGACCACCGGTGAGCTGCTGCGCGTCCGCGCCGCCATGAAGCCCATCGCGACCGTGCCGCGCGCGCTCGCCACCGTCGACGTGGTGACCGGTGAGCCCGCCAAGGCACACCACCAGCGCTCCGATGTCTGCGCCGTCCCGGCGGCCGGCATCGTCGCCGAGGCGATGGTCGCCCTGGTCCTCGCCGACGCGGTCGCGGAGAAGTTCGGCGGCGACAGCGTCGCCGAGACCCACCGCAACGTCCAGTCGTACCTCGACCACCTCGAGATCCGATGAGCGATCCGATGAGCGATCCGACGAGCGGTCCGCTGATCGTCCTGGTCGGGCCGATGGGCGTCGGCAAGTCCACCGTCGGTGAACTGCTCGCCGCCCGCCTGGGCACCGGCTACCGGGACACCGACGCCGATGTCGTCGCCACGGCCGGCAAGCCCATCCCGGAGATCTTCTACGACGAGGGCGAGGAGCACTTCCGCGCGCTGGAGCGCCAGGCGGTCGAGGCCGCCGTCGCCGAGCACGGGGGAGTCCTCTCGCTCGGCGGCGGCGCCGTCCTCGACGAGGCCACGCGCACCCTGCTCGCCGGGCACACCGTCGTCTATCTGTCGATGGACGTCGACGAGGCCGTCAAGCGGGTCGGGCTGAACACCGCGCGCCCGCTGCTCGCCGTGAACCCGCGCCGGCAGTGGCGCGAGCTCATGGAGGCCCGCCGCCACCTCTACACGGAGGTGGCCCGCGCGGTCGTCGCGACCGACGAGCGCACACCGGAAGAGGTCGCCCAGGCGGTCCTCGACGTACTGGAGCTGCCGGACGCACCGTCGTCCGGCCGGGAGAACACACGTATGACGGAGCAGGCATCCACCCGCATCCAGATCGCCGGCAGCGCGGGCACCGACGCGTACGAGGTGCTGATCGGCCGGCAGCTCCTGGGCGAGCTGCCCACGCTCATCGGTGACCGCGTCAAGCGCGTCGCGGTCCTGCACCCCGAGGCACTCGCCGAGACCGGCGAAGCGGTCCGCCAGGACCTCGCGGACCAGGGCTACGAGGCCATCGCGATCCAGCTGCCGAACGCCGAGGAGGCAAAGACCGTCGAAGTCGCGGCCTACTGCTGGAAGGCGCTCGGCCAGACCGGCTTCACCCGCACCGATGTCATCGTGGGCATCGGCGGCGGCGCCACCACGGACGTCGCGGGCTTCGTCGCCGCCTCCTGGCTGCGCGGGGTGCGGTGGATCGCCGTGCCCACCACCGTGCTCGGCATGGTCGACGCCGCCGTCGGCGGCAAGACCGGCATCAACACCGCCGAGGGCAAGAACCTCGTCGGCGCCTTCCACCCGCCCGCCGGTGTCCTCTGCGACCTGGCCGCGCTGGACTCGCTCCCGGTCAACGACTACGTCTCCGGCATGGCCGAGATCATCAAGGCCGGCTTCATCGCCGACCCGGCGATCCTGGACCTCGTCGAGGCGGACCCCCAGGGGGCTCGTACACCCGCCGGACCGCACACCGCCGAACTGATCGAGCGGGCCATCCGGGTCAAGGCCGAGGTCGTCTCCAGCGACCTCAAGGAGTCCGGGCTCCGCGAGATCCTCAACTACGGCCACACCCTGGCCCACGCGATCGAGAAGAACGAGCGCTACAAGTGGCGCCACGGTGCCGCCGTCTCCGTCGGCATGGTCTTCGCCGCCGAACTGGGCCGCCTCGCCGGACGCCTCGACGACGCCACCGCCGACCGGCACCGCGCCGTCCTGGAGTCCGTCGGACTGCCGCTCACCTACCGAGGCGACCAGTGGCCCAAGCTGCTGGAGAACATGAAGGTCGACAAGAAGTCCCGCGGCGACCTGCTGCGCTTCATCGTCCTGGACGGCCTCGGCAAGCCCACCGTCCTGGAGGGCCCCGATCCCGCCGTGCTGCTCGCCGCGTTCGGGGAGGTGTCGGCGTGACCCGCCGGGTCTTCGTCCTCAACGGCCCCAACCTCGGCCGGCTGGGCTCCCGCGAACCCGATGTCTACGGAGCGACCTCGTACGCCGGACTCGTCGACGCCTGCCGCACCCTCGGCAAGGAGCTCGGCTTCGACGTCGACGTCCGGGAGACCAACGACGAGGGGGAGCTGATCCGCTGGCTCCACGAGGCCGCGGACGGATCAATTCCGGTCGTTCTCAACCCGGGTGCCTTCACGCACTATTCGTACGGGATGCGGGACGCTGCAGCCCAGCGCACCGCCCCGCTGATCGAGGTGCACATCTCGAACCCGTACGCACGGGAGGAATTCCGCCACAACTCCGTGGTCGCGCCCGTCGCCACCGGGACCGTGGCCGGATTCGGCATCGGTTCCTACCGGCTCGCCCTGCGCGCTCTCGCGGACGAGCTGACGGACTGAAGCACCACCGCACCGGACGGCCGACCGGCCGCCGGGGCACTCCGCAGCGCCCCCGGCCGTTGCCCCTGTGGCGGCCGGGGACGGTACGGTTGCCGTTCCACCAGCGCCAGTTGCCTGCACGAGACGGAGTGCCACCGGATGCCGCACGCAGTGGGGGCCCCGCTGCCGCCGCCCCAGGGACCCGGAAACGGACCCGTCGGCTGGTCGCACCAGGCCCAGCACCCCGGCCACCCCGGTCCGCCGGTCCAGCCCCCGAGCGGTCGCCCGGGTCCGCCCCCGGCCGGACACCCCGGACCGCCGCCCCCCGCACCGCCCGCCCAGCAGGGCCAGGGCTGGGCCGGTCCGGCGCCGCACCAGGCCCCGGCCCCGGTCTCCAGGGAGACCACCGGACACATCCAGCTGCCGCCCGGCGGGCCCGTCCCGCTGCCCGCACCGCCCGCCGAGCCCGGCACCGGCGCCACGACCCTCGCGGTGCTCCTGATCGGCCCGGCAGGCGCCGGGAAGACCACCGTGGCCAAGCTCTGGGCCAGCCGGCGCCGGGTTCCCACCGCACACGTCAGCCTCGACGACGTCCGCGAGTGGGTCCGCACCGGCTTCGCCGACCCGCAGGCGGGGTGGAACGACCAGTCCGAGGCCCAGTACCGCCTGGCCCGCCGCACCTGCGGCTTCGCCGCCCGCAATTTCCTGGCCAACGGAATCTCCTGCATCCTCGACGACGCCGTCTTCCCCGACCGGCCCGTCGTCGGCCTCGGCGGCTGGAAGCGCCATGTCGGCCCCGGACTCCTGCCCGTCGTCCTGCTGCCGGGCCTGGAGATCGTCCTGGAGCGCAACGCCGCCCGCAGCGGCAACCGCCGGCTCTCCGACGAGGAGGTCGCCCGGATCCACGGCCGGATGGCCGGCTGGTACGGCTCCGGCCTGCCGATCATCGACAACTCCACGTACGACGTGGAGACCACCGCCCGCGTCCTGGACGACATCCTCGCCCGTTCCATAGCCAGCCCCCCGGCCTGGTGAGCCGGCCGGGGACGGCGCCGGCCGCCCGCCGGCGCCCGGCCACCCCCCCGGTCGGATGCGCTGACCGGGCGGGCCGGCCGCTCCGCTCGTAGGCTCGACGCATGTCAGAGGTGTACGCCGTCCGCCGCGGGCTGCTCCGCGACCGGTGCGCCGCAGTCGGATCCGCGGCCGCCCTGGTCTCCCGCCCCGCCAATGTCCGCTACCTGGCGGGAGCGGCGCCCCCGGGCGCCGTGCTGCTGCTCGGCCCCGACGAGGACGTGCTGCTCTGCCCCCGGCCACCGAGCGGTGACCCGGCCGACGGCCGCGCCGATGAACACCTCCGGGTGGGCCTGCTGCCGGTGAGCGGCGGTGATCCGGTGGTAGCGGCCGCGGATCTGGCCACGTCCAGCGGTGCGGAGTCCCTGGCCGTCGAGGAACACGACCTGACGGTCGCCCGGCACCGGGCCATGGGTTCCGTCGCACCGAAGCTCCGGCTGGCCGATCTCGGCGCCACCGTCGAGCAGTTGCGCATCGTCAAGGACGAGGAGGAGATCGGCTGTCTGCGGATCGCCGCCGAGATCACCGACCAGGCGCTGGGCGAACTCCTCGAATCGATCCTGGTCGGCCGCACCGAACGGCATCTCGCCCTGGAACTGGAACGCCGGCTGGTCGACCACGGCGCCGACGGCCCCGCCTTCGCGACCTCCGTCGCCACCGGCCCCAACTCCGGCCGGGGCCGTCACCGGCCCTCGGACCGACGGGTGGAGGAAGGAGATTTCCTCTCCGTCTGCCTCGGTGCGAGCTACCGCGGCTACCGCTGCGAGATCGGCCGTACCTTCGTGATCGGTACGGCTCCGGCCGACTGGCAGATCGAGCTCTACGACCTGGTTTTCGCCGCTCAGAGGGCCGGACGCGAGGCGCTCGTGCCGGGCGCCGCCTACCGCGACGTGGACCGTGCGGCCCGCCAGCTCCTGGAGACCGCGGGCCACGGTGAGGGCCTCGCACCCTGGACCGGGCACGGGGTCGGGCTCGAAATCGACGAGGACCCGCAGTTGGCACCTGCAGCCATGGGTAAACTGGACGCTTGTGTGCCGGTCACCGTCGAACCGGGGGTCCACCTCCCGGGCCGGGGCGGAGTCCGGATCGATGACACGCTCGTCGTGCGCCCCGAGGCGGACGGCGGACCCGAGCTACTCACCATTACGACCAAGGAGCTGCTCGCGCTCTAGCGCGCATCCTCGGCCGTTCCACCAGCTTCAGTCCAGGAGATTCCGCAACCGTGGCTTCCACGAACGACCTCAAGAACGGCCTGGTGCTCAAGCTCGACGGAGGCCAGCTCTGGTCCGTCGTCGAGTTCCAGCACGTCAAGCCCGGCAAGGGCCCGGCCTTCGTGCGCACCAAGCTCAAGAACGTGCTGTCCGGCAAGGTCGTCGACAAGACGTTCAACGCCGGCATCAAGGTCGAGACGGCCACCATTGACCGGCGCGACATGCAGTTCTCGTACATGGACGGCGAGTACTTCGTCTTCATGGACATGGACACCTACGACCAGCTGATGGTCGACCGCAAGGCCGTCGGCAACGCCGCCAACTTCCTGATCGAGGGCTTCACCGCCAACGTCGCCCAGCACGAGGGCGAGGTGCTCTACGTCGAGCTGCCGGCCGCCGTCGAGCTGACCATCCAGCACACTGACCCGGGCGTCCAGGGCGACCGTTCCACCGGTGGCACCAAGCCCGCCACGCTGGAGACCGGCTACGAGATCGGCGTCCCGCTCTTCATCACCACCGGTGAGAAGATCAAGGTCGACACCCGCTCGGGCGATTACCTCGGCCGGGTGAACAGCTAACCGTGGCTGCCCGGAATACGGCCCGCAAGCGAGCCTTCCAGATCCTCTTCGAGGCCGACCAGCGCGGTGAGTCCGTGCAGACGGTCCTCGCGGACTGGGTCCGGCACTCGCGGTCCGACACCCGTCAGCCGCCGGTCACCGAGTACACGATGGAGCTCGTCGAGGGGTACGCGCAGTACGCGGACCGCATCGACGACCTCATCATCACCTACGCCGTGGACTGGGAGATCGACCGCATGCCGGTCGTCGACCGGAACATCCTGCGGCTCGGTGCGTACGAGCTGATCTGGGTGGACGCGACCCCGGACGCGGTGGTGATCGACGAGGCGGTCCAGATCGCCAAGGAGTTCTCCACCGATGACTCCCCGTCCTTCGTGAACGGCCTGCTGGCCCGTTTCAAGGACCTCAAGCCGAACCTTCGCCGGGAGCAGTAGCCCCGGCGGTGCTTCAGCCGACGAAGGGCCCACGGCCGCCGGCCGTGGGCCCTTCGGCATACCCCGCCCCGCCCTGGTCCGCCCTGCCCTGTTCCGGCCCGCACGGCTCCGGGAGACCTGCCCGGAAAACGGAAACGCCGGGTCCGGCGGGGCGCCCGGAAAGGGCCCCGCCGACCCGGCGGTACGTTTCTGCTGGGCTGGTCAGCCCTCGTCGTGGCCGACCGCACGGCGCGCGTCCGCGTCCAGCACGCCCCAGCTGATCAGCTGTTCCGTCAGCACGGACGGCGACTGGTCGTAGATCACGGCCAGGGTGCGCAGGTCGTCCTGGCGGATCGACAGCACCTTGCCGTTGTAGTCGCCGCGCTGGCTCTGGATCGTCGCCGCGTAGCGCTGCAGGGGTCCGGCCTTCTCCGGCGGCACGTGGGCAAGGCGCTCGAGCTGGAGAACGAGCTTCGGCGGCGGCTCGGCAGCCCCGCCGGGCGTCGTGCCGGGCAGGAGCTCCTGCACCGGAACACCGTAGAAGTCCGCCAGCTCGGCAAGGCGCTGCACGGTCACGGCACGGTCGCCGCGCTCGTACGAACCGACCACGACGGCCTTCCAGCGGCCCTGGGACTTCTCCTCCACGCCATGGAGGGAGAGGCCCTGCTGGGTGCGGATGGCGCGGAGCTTGGCTCCGAGCTGTTTTGCGTATTCGCTGGACATAAGGCTCCCCGGACGCTGGAACGTTTTGCGGCTCCGCCGCGTGGCTTGGTAACTCACTGTGAGGTTACGCAGCGTTACTTGGGTGCGTCAAGCTGAATGGTCCGTACCGGCTCCTCCCGGGGGTGCGGCCAGGGCCCTGCGCAAGCCCTGGTAACGTTGATGACGCAATTTCGACGTCCTTTAAGATCCGTCCAGTGAGGCGGAGAAGGAGGTCCGTTTCTTATGGACGCACAGCACGACGCCACCGGCAATGCGGCACGCCCCGTTCTCGAGGCTCCCGACATCGCCCGGGTACTGACCCGCATCGCCCACGAGATCGTCGAACGCGCCAAGGGCGCCGACGACGTGGTACTTCTCGGCATCCCGACCAGGGGCGTCTTTCTCGCCCGGCGGCTCGCCGACAAGCTCGAGGAGATCACCGGCCGGAAGATGCCGGTCGGCTCCCTCGACATCACCATGTACCGCGACGACCTGAGGATGCGCCCGGCACGGGCCCTGGCCCGCACCGAGATCCCCGGCGAGGGCATCGAGAACCGTTTGGTCGTCCTCGTCGACGACGTTCTCTTCTCCGGCCGCACGATCCGCGCCGCTCTCGACGCGCTCGGCGACATCGGCCGGCCCCGTGCGGTACAGCTCGCGGTCCTCGTCGACCGCGGCCACCGCGAACTCCCGATCCGCGCCGACTACGTCGGCAAGAACCTCCCCACGTCGCTGCGGGAGACGGTCAAGGTCCAGCTCGCCGAGGAGGACGGCCGCGACGCCGTGCTGCTGGGCGTCGAGCAGACCGGTCCGGCGGCCGAGCGGTAGCTGCACGTCCGTACGGCTCATCCGCCGTACGACGGCTTCCGCACGCCCGCACGCCCGAATCCTCCAGCAACCCGGAGAACACCCAGATGAAGCGTCACCTCATCTCGGCCGCCGACCTCACCCGCGACGACGCCGTCCTGATCCTCGACACCGCCGAGGAGATGGCCAGGGTCGCGGACCGGCCGATCAAGAAGCTCCCGACCCTGCGCGGCCGTACCGTCGTCAACCTCTTCTTCGAGGACTCGACGCGTACCCGCATCTCCTTCGAGGCGGCGGCCAAGCGGCTGTCCGCCGACGTCATCAACTTCTCCGCGAAGGGCTCGTCCGTCTCCAAGGGCGAGTCGCTCAAGGACACCGCCCTGACCCTGGAGGCGATGGGCGCGGACGCCGTCGTCATCCGGCACGGTGCCTCCGGCGCCCCGTACCGACTGGCCACCTCCGGCTGGATCGACGGCGCGGTCGTCAACGCCGGCGACGGCACCCACGAGCACCCCACCCAGGCCCTCCTGGACGCCTTCACCATGCGCCGCAGGCTGGTCGGGGCCGACACCGGACTCGGCAAGGACCTGAACGGCCGCCGGATCACGATCGTCGGCGACATCCTGCACAGCAGGGTCGCCCGCTCCAACGTCCACCTGCTGACCACCCTCGGCGCCCACGTCACCCTGGTGGCCCCGCCCACCCTGGTCCCCGTCGGCGTCGAGCAGTGGCCCTGCGACATCAGCTACAGCCTCGACGAGGTGCTGCCGAAGTCGGACGCTGTGATGATGCTCCGTGTGCAGCGTGAGCGGATGAACGCCGCGTACTTCCCGACCGAGCGCGAGTACTCCCGCCGCTACGGCCTGGACGGCGAGCGGATGGCGAAGATGCCCGAGCACGCCATCGTGATGCACCCCGGCCCGATGGTCCGCGGCATGGAGATCACCGCCGAGGTGGCCGACTCCGACCGGTGCACGGTCGTCGAGCAGGTCGCCAACGGTGTCTCGATCCGCATGGCCGTGCTCTACCTGCTGCTCGGCGGCTCCGAGCCCGCCCCCACCGCCCCTGCCGCCGCCCGTACCGAGGAGAACAAGTAACCATGAGCAAGATCCTTATCCGCGGCGCGAAGGTCCTCGGCGGCGAACCCCAGGACGTCCTCATCGACGGCGAGACCATCGCGGCGGTCGGCACCGGGCTCGACGCCGCTGACGCCACCGTGATCGAGGCGGCCGGCCAGGTCCTGCTGCCCGGTCTGGTCGACCTGCACACCCACCTGCGCGAGCCCGGCCGCGAGGACTCCGAGACCGTCCTGACCGGCACCAAGGCCGCGGCGGTCGGCGGCTTCACCGCCGTGCACGCCATGGCCAACACCTTCCCGGTCGCCGACACCGCCGGCGTCGTCGAGCAGGTCTGGCGGCTCGGCAAGGAGTCCGGCTACTGCGACGTGCAGCCCATCGGCGCCGTCACGGTCGGCCTGGAGGGCAAGCAGCTCGCCGAGCTCGGCGCCATGCACGACTCCGCCGCCGGAGTGAAGGTCTTCTCCGACGACGGCAAGTGCGTCGACGACGCGGTCATCATGCGCCGCGCCCTGGAGTACGTGAAGGCGTTCGACGGAGTCGTCGCCCAGCACGCCCAGGAGCCCCGCCTCACCGAGGGCGCCCAGATGAACGAGGGCATCGTCTCGGCCGAGCTCGGCCTCGGCGGCTGGCCCGCCGTCGCCGAGGAGTCGATCATCGCCCGCGACGTCCTGCTCGCCGCCCACGTCGACTCCCGGGTGCACATCTGCCACCTGTCGACCGCCGGCTCCGTCGAGATCGTCCGCTGGGCCAAGTCCAAGGGCTGGAACGTCACCGCCGAGGTCACCCCGCACCACCTGCTCCTCACCGACGAGCTCGTACGCTCCTACAACCCGGTCTACAAGGTGAACCCGCCGCTGCGCACCGAGGCCGACGTCCTGGCCCTGCGCGAGGCGCTGGCCGACGGCACCATCGACTGCGTCGCCACCGACCACGCCCCGCACCCGCACGAGGACAAGGACTGCGAGTGGGCCGCGGCCGCCATGGGCATGGTGGGCCTGGAGACCGCGCTCTCCGTCGTCCAGCAGACGATGGTCGAGACCGGTCTGCTCGACTGGGCGGGCGTCGCCGACCGCATGTCCGCGCGCCCCGCCGCCATCGGCCGGCTCGAGGGACACGGCCGGCCCGTCTCGGCGGGTGAGCCCGCCAACCTCACCCTGGTCGATCCGGCATACCGTGGAGTCGTGGACCCCGCGGGCTTCGCCTCCCGCAGCCGCAACACCCCCTACGAAGGGCGCGAGCTGCCGGGCCGAGTGACCCACACCTTCCTGCGGGGCCGTGCCACGGTCGTCGACGGGAAGCTCGCGTGACAACACTCACCCACCTGTACCAACTGGCCGCCGAGCGCAAGTCGGCGGACGTGACCGACTGGTCCGCCCGCATCAGCTGGGTGATCGGACTGCTCGTCCTCATCGCCTTCGTCTACTGGCTGATGCGCCAGGGATGGAAGTGGCGCGCGAGCCTCCAGTCCGGTCTGTCCGACCTCGCGACCACCCCCGACGGCTACGCCGACGGCGAGAAGCTGCTCACCCTGACCGGGCGCTACCACGCCTCGACGACGGCCGGACAGTGGCTCGACCGCATCGTCGCCCACGGCCTCGGCACCCGCAGCCGCGTCGAGCTCACCCTCACCGAGCAGGGCCTGGACGTCGTACGGCCCGGCGCGGCGGACTTCTTCGTCCCCGCCGCCGATCTGCGCGAGGCCCGGACCGACAAGGCACTCGCGGGCAAGGTCCTGCCCGAGGGCGGTCTGCTGATCATCACCTGGGCGCTCGGCGACCAGCTGATCGACTCCGGATTCCGCTCCGACCACTCGGCCGAACACCCCGCCTGGGTCGAAGCCGTCAACCACCTCACCAGCACTACGGAAGGCACCGCACGATGACGATCTCCACCCGGGGAGCCGCCAAAGCTCCCGCCGTACTCGTCCTGGAGGACGGCCGCGCCTTCCGCGGCCGCGCCTACGGGGCTGTGGGGGAGACCTTCGGCGAGGCGGTGTTCTCCACCGGCATGACCGGCTACCAGGAGACGCTGACCGACCCCTCGTACCACCGCCAGGTCGTCGTGATGACCGCCCCGCACGTCGGCAACACCGGTGTGAACGACGAGGACCCCGAGTCCAAGCAGATCTGGGTCGCCGGCTACGTCGTGCGCGACCCCGCCCGGGTGCCGTCCAACTGGCGCTCGCAACGCTCGCTCGACGAGGAGCTCGCGAGCCAGGGCGTCGTCGGCATCAGCGGCATCGACACCCGCGCCCTCACCCGCCACCTGCGCGAGCGCGGCGCGATGCGCGTCGGGATCTTCTCCGGCAACGCACTCGCCGACGAGGGCATGCTCCTCGCGAAGGTGCGCCAGGCGCCCGAGATGAACGGCGCCGACCTCTCCGCCGAGGTCGCCACCAAGGAGACGTACGTCGTCCCCGCGATCGGCACCAAGAAGTTCACCGTCGCCGCGATCGACCTCGGCATCAAGGGCATGACCCCGCACCGGATGGCCGAGCGCGGCATCGAGGTGCACGTCCTGCCCGCCACCGCCACCCTGGAGGAGGTGTACGCGGTCCGGCCCGACGGAGTCTTCTTCTCCAACGGCCCCGGCGACCCGTCCACCGCCGACCACCCCGTCTCCGTCATGCAGGGCGTCCTGGAGCGCCGGACCCCGCTCTTCGGTATCTGCTTCGGCAACCAGATCCTGGGCCGCGCGCTCGGCTTCGGCACGTACAAGCTGAAGTACGGCCACCGCGGCATCAACCAGCCCGTGCAGGACCGCTCGACCGGCAAGGTCGAGGTCACCGCGCACAACCACGGTTTCGCCGTCGACGCCCCGCTCGACAAGGTCTCCGACACCGCCTACGGGCGGGCCGAGGTCTCCCACGTCTGCCTGAACGACCAGGTCGTCGAGGGCCTTCAGCTCCTCGACCGGCCGGCCTTCAGCGTCCAGTACCACCCCGAAGCAGCCGCCGGCCCGCACGACGCCGCGTACCTCTTCGACCGCTTCGTATCCCTGATGGAGGGCCAGCGTGCCTAAGCGCTCCGATATCCAGTCCGTCCTGGTCATCGGCTCCGGTCCGATCGTCATCGGGCAGGCCGCCGAGTTCGACTACTCCGGCACCCAGGCCTGCCGCGTCCTCAAGGCCGAGGGCCTGCGCGTCATCCTGGTGAACTCCAACCCGGCGACGATCATGACCGACCCGGAGATCGCCGACGCCACCTACGTCGAGCCGATCACCCCCGAGTTCGTCGAGAAGATCATCGCCAAGGAGCGCCCCGACGCGCTGCTGCCGACACTGGGCGGCCAGACCGCGCTCAACACCGCGATCTCCATGCACGAGAACGGTGTCCTGGAGAAGTACGGCGTCGAGCTCATCGGCGCCAATGTCGAGGCCATCAACAAGGGCGAGGACCGCGACCTCTTCAAGGGCGTCGTCGAGGCCGTCAAGGCGAAGATCGGATACGGCGAGTCCGCCCGCTCCGTCATCTGCCACACGATGGACGACATCATCGCCGGCGTCGACACCCTCGGCGGCTACCCCGTCGTCGTCCGCCCCTCCTTCACCATGGGCGGCGCCGGCTCCGGCTTCGCCCACGACGAGGACGAGCTGCGCCGCATCGCCGGACAGGGCCTCATGCTCTCCCCGACCACCGAGGTGCTCCTGGAGGAGTCCATCCTCGGCTGGAAGGAGTACGAGCTGGAGCTGATGCGCGACAAGAACGACAACGTCGTGGTCGTCTGCTCCATCGAGAACTTCGACCCGATGGGCGTCCACACGGGTGACTCCATCACCGTCGCCCCGTCGATGACGCTCACCGACCGCGAGTACCAGCGGCTGCGCGACGTCGGCATCGCGATCATCCGTGAGGTCGGCGTCGACACCGGCGGCTGCAACATCCAGTTCGCCATCGACCCGGTCGACGGCCGGGTCATCGTGATCGAGATGAACCCGCGTGTCTCCCGCTCCTCGGCGCTGGCGTCGAAGGCCACCGGCTTCCCGATCGCCAAGATCGCCGCCAAGCTGGCCGTCGGCTACACGCTCGACGAGATCCCCAACGACATCACCGAGAAGACCCCGGCCTCCTTCGAGCCGACCCTCGACTACGTCGTGGTCAAGGCCCCGCGCTTCGCCTTCGAGAAGTTCCCCTCCGCCGACTCCACCCTCACCACCACCATGAAGTCGGTGGGCGAGGCCATGGCGATCGGCCGGAACTTCACCGAGGCGCTGCAGAAGGCGCTGCGCTCCCTGGAGAAGAAGGGCTCGCAGTTCGCCTTCACCGGTGAGCCCGGCGACAAGGCCGAGCTGCTGGCCGAGGCGGTCCGCCCGACCGACGGCCGGATCAACACCGTCATGCAGGCGATCCGGGCCGGCGCCACCCAGGAAGAGGTCTTCGACGCCACGAAGATCGACCCCTGGTTCGTCGACCAGCTCTTCCTCATCAAGGAGATCGCCGACGAGCTGGCCGGCGCCGACAAGCTCGTTCCCGAGCTGCTGGCCGAGGCCAAGCGCCACGGCTTCTCCGACGTCCAGATCGCGGAGATCCGCGGTCTGCGCGAGGACGTCGTCCGTGAGGTGCGGCACGCGCTCGGCATCCGCCCGGTCTACAAGACGGTCGACACCTGCGCCGCCGAGTTCGCCGCGAACACGCCGTACTTCTACTCCTCGTACGACGAGGAGAGCGAGGTCGCGACCCGCACCAAGCCCGCGGTGATCATCCTCGGCTCCGGTCCCAACCGCATCGGCCAGGGCATCGAGTTCGACTACTCCTGCGTCCACGCCTCCTTCGCGCTGAGCGACGCGGGCTACGAGACCGTGATGGTCAACTGCAACCCCGAGACGGTCTCCACCGACTACGACACCTCCGACCGCCTGTACTTCGAGCCGCTGACGCTCGAGGACGTGCTGGAGATCGTGCACGCGGAGTCCCTCGCGGGCCCGATCGCCGGCGTCATCGTCCAGCTCGGCGGCCAGACCCCGCTGGGCCTGTCGCAGGCGCTCAAGGACAACGGCGTGCCCGTCGTCGGCACCTCCCCGGAGGCGATCCACGCCGCCGAGGACCGCGGCGCCTTCGGCCGCGTGCTCGCCGAGGCCGGCCTGCCCGCCCCGAAGCACGGCACCGCCACCACCTTCGCCGAGGCCAAGGACATCGCCGACGAGATCGGCTACCCCGTCCTCGTCCGCCCGTCCTACGTGCTCGGCGGCCGCGGCATGGAGATCGTGTACGACGAGACCCGGCTCTCCTCGTACATCGCCGAGTCCACCGAGATCAGCCCCACCCGGCCGGTCCTGGTCGACCGCTTCCTCGACGACGCCATCGAGATCGACGTCGACGCGCTCTACGACGGCACCGAGCTCTACCTCGGCGGCGTCATGGAGCACATCGAGGAGGCCGGTATCCACTCCGGCGACTCCGCCTGCGCACTGCCCCCGATCACGCTCGGCGGCCACGACATCAAGCGGCTGCGCGCCTCCACCGAGGCCATCGCCAAGGGCGTCGGCGTACGCGGACTGATCAACATCCAGTTCGCGCTCTCCGGCGACATCCTCTACGTCCTGGAGGCCAACCCCCGCGCCTCGCGCACCGTCCCCTTCACCTCGAAGGCGACCGCGGTCCCGCTCGCCAAGGCCGCCGCCCGGATCTCGCTCGGCGCGACCGTCGCGGAGCTGCGCGAGGAAGGCCTGCTGCCGAAGAACGGCGACGGCGGCACCCTGCCGCTGGACGCGCCGATCTCCGTCAAGGAGGCCGTCATGCCGTGGTCGCGCTTCCGCGACATCCACGGCCGCGGCGTCGACACGATCCTCGGCCCGGAGATGCGCTCCACCGGTGAGGTCATGGGCATCGACTCGGTCTTCGGCACGGCGTACGCCAAGTCGCAGGCCGGCGCGTACGGCCCGCTGCCCACCGAGGGCCGCGCCTTCATCTCCGTCGCCAACCGCGACAAGCGCTCGATGATCTTCCCGGCCCGCGAACTGGTCGCCCACGGCTTCGAGCTCCTGGCCACCTCCGGCACCGCCGAGGTCCTCAAGCGCAACGGCATCAACGCCACGGTCGTGCGCAAGCAGTCCGAGGGCGAGGGCCCGGACGGCGAGAAGACCATCGTCCAGCTGATCCACGACGGCGCTGTCGACCTCATCGTCAACACGCCGTACGGCACCGGCGGCCGTCTCGACGGCTACGAGATCCGTACCGCGGCCGTCGCCCGGTCCGTGCCGTGCCTGACCACGGTCCAGGCACTCGCCGCGGCCGTCCAGGGCATCGACGCCCTCAACCACGGGGACGTGGGCGTGCGATCGCTCCAGGAACACGCGGAACATCTGACCGCGGCCCGCGACTAGCAGCCCAGCAGGGGGACACCGGAAACGGTGTCCCCCTCTTCATGAGGACACCGTGATGTACAAACTCTTCTTCCAGCTGGTCTTCAAGCGCATGGACCCGGAGCGCGCCCACTACGCCGCCTTCCGCTGGATCCGCCTCGCCGCCCGCGTCCCCGTGCTGCGCACCTTCGTCGCCGCCGCGCTCGCCCCCCGGTACAAGGAACTGCGCACCGAGGCCCTTGGCCTGCGGATGCACGGCCCCTTCGGCCTCGCCGCCGGCTTCGACAAGAACGCCATCGCGATCGACGGCATGGCCATGCTCGGCTTCGACCACGTCGAGATCGGCACGGTCACCGGCGAACCGCAGCCCGGAAACCCCAAGAAGCGCCTCTTCCGCCTCGTCGCGGACCGCGCGCTCATCAACCGCATGGGTTTCAACAACGAGGGCTCGGCCGCCGTGGCCGAGCGCCTGGCCGCCCGCAACCCGGTCTTCCGGACCACCGTCGGCGTCAACATCGGCAAGACGAAGGTCGTCGCCGAGGCAGACGCGGCCGCCGACTACGTGAAGTCCACCGAGCGGCTCGCCGCGCACGCCGACTACCTCGTCGTCAACGTCTCCTCGCCCAACACGCCCGGACTGCGCAACCTCCAGGCCACCGAGTCGCTGCGCCCGCTGCTGACCGCCGTGCGCGAGGCGGCCGACCGGACCGTCACAGGCCGCCGGGTTCCGCTGCTGGTCAAGATTGCCCCCGACCTCGCGGACGAGGACGTCGACGCGGTCGCCGACCTCGCCGTGGAACTGGGCCTGGACGGCATCATCGCCACCAACACCACCATCGCCCGCGAGAGCCTGGGGCTGAAGTCCCCGGCCTCCCTGGTCCAGGAGACCGGCGGCCTGTCCGGCGCACCCCTCAAGGAGCGCTCCCTGGCGGTCCTGGGCCGCCTCTACGCGCGCGTGGGCGACCGGATCACCCTGGTCGGCGTCGGCGGCATCGAGAACGCCGAGGACGCCTGGCAGCGCATCCTCGCCGGCGCCACGCTCGTCCAGGGCTACAGCGCCTTCATCTACGAGGGCCCGTTCTACGCCCGCGCGATCCACAAGGGCCTGGCCGCGCGCCTGGCCGCCTCCCCGTACGCCACCCTCGCCGACGCGGTCGGCGCGGAAACCAGGAAGGCAGCGAAATGACCCCGGAACCCTTCGGCGCCCGTCTGCGCCACGCCATGGACACCCGTGGCCCGCTCTGCGTCGGCATCGACCCGCACGCCTCCCTGCTCACCTCCTGGGGTCTGAACGACGACATCGCGGGCCTGGAGCGCTTCACCCGTACGGTCGTCGAGGCGCTGGCGGACCGGGTCGCCGTGCTCAAGCCGCAGTCCGCGTTCTTCGAGCGCTTCGGCTCGCGCGGCGTCGCCGTCCTGGAGAAGGCCGTCGAGGAGGCCAGGGCGGCCGGCGCGCTGGTCCTGATGGACGCCAAGCGCGGGGACATCGGCTCCACGATGGGTGCCTACGCCGCGACCTACCTGGACAAGGACTCGCCGCTGTTCTCCGACGCGGTCACCGTCTCGCCCTACCTCGGCTTCGGCTCGCTGCGGCCGGCGCTCGACGCGGCGGCCGTCTCCGGATCGGGCGTCTTCGTGCTGGCCCTCACCTCCAACCCGGAGGGCGCCGAGGTGCAGCGCGCCACCGCGGCCGACGGCCGCTCGCTGGCCCAGCTGATGCTCGACCACATGGCCGCCGAGAACGAGGGGGCCACCCCGCTCGGCTCGGTCGGCGCCGTGGTCGGGGCCACGCTCGGCGACGCGGGTGTGAACCTCGCGATCAACGGCCCGCTGCTCGCCCCCGGCATCGGCGCCCAGGGGGCCACGCCGGCGGATCTGCCGGGTGTCTTCGGCGACGCGGTGCGCAACGTGGTGCCCAGCGTCAGCCGGGGCGTGCTGCGCCACGGTCCGGACGCGTCAGGGCTGCGCGAAGCCGCCGGACGGTTCGCGGACGAGGTCCGTGCGGCCGTCTCGGACCGCTGACACTGCCACGTAACAGCGTGTTGACGGAATCCTGACCAAAAAACTCGGTTGTTATGCCTGGAATGTCCTGGTCGGCTAAGGCTGACCAGGACTTTTAGTCCGTTCTCGCTGACTCGAGCGGCCCTGGCCGCTAGTCTCCGTCGAGAGCCAACGAGCACAGGTTGTTCGCGGCTCACCAGGTGAGGGGCGATCCAGTCGCCTCACCGGTCCGTATCCGACAGATCGACATCCGAGGTGACGTAGGCGTGGCTCTTCCGCCCCTTACCCCTGAACAGCGCGCAGCCGCGCTCGAAAAGGCCGCCGCGGCTCGCCGGGAGCGGGCCGAGGTCAAGAATCGACTCAAGCACTCCGGCGCCTCCCTCCACGAGGTCATCAAGTCGGGCCAGGAGAACGACGTCATCGGGAAGATGAAGGTCTCCGCCCTGCTGGAGTCCCTGCCCGGCGTGGGCAAGGTCCGCGCCAAGCAGATCATGGAGCGGCTCGGCATCTCCGAGAGCCGCCGGGTCCGGGGTCTCGGCTCCAACCAGATCGCATCCCTGGAGCGTGAGTTCGGCGGCAGTGCCGCCTGACGGTCTCAGGCACTCCTGAGAACCGGGATAATCGCTCCATGGCTGCAACATCCCGGGGGACGTCCCCCGTACCCCCGGACGTACGTCCGCGGCTGACCGTGCTCTCCGGCCCCTCGGGGGTCGGCAAGAGCACGGTCGTCGCGCATATGCGCAAGGTCCACCCCGAGGTATGGCTCTCCGTGTCGGCGACGACCCGCAAGCCCCGCCCCGGCGAACGCAACGGTGTCCACTACTTCTTCGTGGACAACGAGGAGTTCGACAAGCTGATCGCCAATGGTGAGCTGCTGGAGTGGGCCGAGTTCGCCGGCAACCGCTACGGCACGCCGCGGCGTGCCGTGCAGGAGCGGCTGGAGGCCGGTGAGCCGGTGCTGCTGGAGATCGACCTCCAGGGCGCCCGGCTCGTCCGCCAGTCCATGGCCGACGCCCAGCTGGTCTTCCTCGCCCCGCCGAGCTGGGACGAGCTGGTGCGCCGGCTCACCGGCCGCGGGACCGAGGCGCCCGACGTGATCGAGCGCCGTCTCGGCGCGGCCAAGGTCGAACTGGCCGCCGAATCCGAGTTCGATACGACGCTTGTCAACACCTCCGTCGAGGACGTGGCACGTGAGCTGCTAACCTTGATGCTGGAGGCTTCCGGCCACCGTGCCGGCGGCGAATGAACGCACCGACACGGGGGCACCGGCCACAAAGCCCCTGAGTGTCAAAGATTTCTTTGATCTTCACCCCCTTCGGAAGGCAGAGAGTGTCCTCTTCCATCACCACGCCCGAGGGCATCATCAACCCGCCGATTGATGAGCTCCTCGAAGCAACCGACTCGAAGTACAGCCTCGTGATCTACGCCGCCAAGCGCGCGCGCCAGATCAACGCGTACTACTCGCAGCTCGGTGAGGGACTCCTCGAGTACGTCGGGCCGCTCGTCGACACACACGTGCACGAGAAGCCGCTTTCGATCGCGCTCCGCGAGATCAACGCGGGCCTGCTCACCTCCGAGGCCATCGAGGGCCCCGCGCAGTAAGCAGGAAACGCACCTTCACCTCAGGCCCGGCGGTCACCACCGCCGGGCCTGAGGTGTGTCCGGGGCGACGGGCCAACGGCTGCGGCGGTGAGGCAGCATGGTGGATGTACGGAGCGCGTACGTATCCGAGTGCGGGGAGACGCAGTGGACAAGCCGAAGGTCGTCCTGGGGGTCAGCGGGGGCATCGCCGCCTACAAGGCGTGCGAGCTGCTGCGCCGGCTGACCGAGTCCGGCCACGACGTACGGGTCGTCCCGACCGAGTCGTCGTTGCACTTCGTGGGCGCCGCCACCTGGTCGGCGCTCTCCGGCCACCCGGTCTCCACCGAGGTCTGGAACGACGTCCACGAGGTCCCGCACGTACGGATCGGCCAGCACGCCGACCTCGTCGTCGTCGCCCCCGCCACCGCCGACATGCTCGCCAAGGCGGCCCACGGACTGGCCGACGACCTGCTCACCAACACCCTGCTCACCGCCCGCTGTCCGGTCGTCTTCGCGCCCGCCATGCACACGGAGATGTGGGAGCACCCCGCCACTCAGGAGAACGTCGCCACGCTGCGCCGCCGAGGCGCCGTCGTCATCGAGCCCGCCGTCGGCCGTCTGACCGGCGTCGACACCGGCAAGGGCAGGCTGCCCGACCCGGCGGAGATCTTCGAGGTCTGCCGCCGCGTCCTGGCCCGCGGCCCCGTCGCCCCCGACCTCGCCGGCCGGCACGTGGTGATCAGCGCGGGCGGCACCCGCGAGCCCCTCGACCCGGTCCGCTACCTCGGCAACCGCTCCTCGGGCAAGCAGGGGTACGCGCTCGCCCGCACCGCGGTCGCCCGGGGCGCGCGGGTCACGCTCGTCGAGGCCAACACCGGACTGCCCGATCCGTCCGGCGCCGACATCGTCCGCGTGGGCACCGCGGTGCAGTTGCGCGAGGCCGTGCTGAAGGCGGCGGCGGACGCCGACGTCGTGGTGATGGCCGCGGCGGTCGCCGACTTCCGCCCCGCGGAGTACGCCCAGGGGAAGATCAAGAAGAAGGACGGCCTGGAGCCCGCCCCCGTCGCGCTCGTACGCAATCCCGACATCCTCGCCGAGGTGTCGGCCGAGCGCGCCACGCCGGAGCAGATCGTCGTCGGATTCGCCGCCGAGACCGACAACGTCCTCGCCAACGGCCGCGAGAAACTCCGCCGCAAGGGCTGCGACCTGCTGGTGGTCAACGAGGTGGGGGAGCTCAAGACCTTCGGCTCCGAGGAGAACGAAGCCGTGGTGCTCGCGGCAGACGGCAGCGAGACCCCCGTGCCGTACGGGCCCAAGGAGGCACTGGCCGACACGGTCTGGGATCTCGTGTCTGCGCGTCTCGGGTGAATTTCTCGTGTCCGGGCCGCGACGGCCCGATCCCTTGCAATACGGGTGGGAACGGCGTCCCGGGCGGCTTCCGGCGGCCGGTGGGGCATGTCACAGAACTCCCAAAGGGCGAGACACGTTGTCCGGCAGCCGGAGCCGACCGATAAACTGGTCCCGGACCGTACCGGGCGCAGCTCCCGGCCGTCCGCCCAATGATCAGCCAGCAGCCGCTGCAACCCCAGGGAGCGATGTGTCCCGCCGTCTCTTCACCTCGGAGTCCGTTACCGAGGGTCACCCCGACAAGATCGCTGACCAGATCAGCGACACCATTCTCGATGCACTCCTGCGTGAGGACCCGACGTCGCGTGTCGCCGTCGAGACCTTGATCACCACCGGTCTGGTGCATGTTGCGGGTGAGGTCACGACCAAGGCCTACGCCGACATCCCGACGCTGGTCCGCAACAAGGTCCTGGAGATCGGCTACGACTCCTCGAAGAAGGGCTTCGACGGCGCCTCCTGCGGCGTCTCGGTGTCCATCGGCGCACAGTCGCCCGACATCGCGCAGGGCGTCGACACCGCGTACGAGAAGCGGGTCGAGGGCGACGAGGACGAGCTCGACAAGCAGGGCGCCGGCGACCAGGGCCTCATGTTCGGCTACGCCTGCGACGAGACGCCCGAGCTGATGCCGCTGCCGATCCACCTGGCGCACCGGCTCTCGCGCCGCCTCTCCGAGGTCCGCAAGAACGGGACGATCCCGTACCTGCGTCCCGACGGCAAGACCCAGGTCACCATCGAGTACGACGGCGACAAGGCCGTCCGTCTCGACACGGTCGTCGTCTCCTCGCAGCACGCCAGCGACATCGACCTCGACTCGCTCCTCGCGCCCGACATCCGCGAGTTCGTCGTCGAGCACGTGCTGGCGCAGCTGATCGAGGACGGCATCAAGCTGGACACCGAGGGCTACCGCCTGCTGGTCAACCCGACCGGACGCTTCGAGATCGGCGGCCCGATGGGTGACGCCGGTCTGACCGGCCGCAAGATCATCATCGACACCTACGGCGGCATGGCCCGCCACGGTGGTGGCGCCTTCTCGGGCAAGGACCCGTCGAAGGTGGACCGCTCGGCCGCGTACGCGATGCGCTGGGTCGCCAAGAACGTCGTCGCGGCGGGCCTCGCGGCCCGTTGCGAGGTGCAGGTCGCGTACGCGATCGGCAAGGCCGAGCCGGTGGGCCTCTTCGTCGAGACCTTCGGCACCGCGGCGATCGAGCCCGAGAAGATCGAGCACGCCATCGGCGAGGTCTTCGACCTCCGTCCGGCCGCGATCATCCGCGACCTCGACCTGCTCCGCCCGATCTACGCCCAGACCGCGGCGTACGGACACTTCGGCCGCGAGCTCCCCGACTTCACGTGGGAGCGCACGGACCGGGTGGACGCGCTGCGCACGGCCGCAGGCCTGTAGGCCCGGGGCCTTCCCAGTCGTACCGCCGGAGCCCGGACACCGTCACGGTGTCCGGGCTCCGGCGCGTTCGTGTCCGGGCCGTCCGTCCGTGGGGACCCCGCTGTCAGAGGCATCTGGTAGGAATTTGGCTGTGAGCAGCGACAACGAGCAGTCCGACCGGCCCGAAGCCGGGGCGCCGGAACAGCTTGCGCTGATCCGGGAGACCGTGCGCCGGGCCGACGTGCCGCGCGCCAAACCCCGGACCTGGCGAGGGGCCGCGCTCGCCAGGGAGCTCCCCGTCGCCCGCGTGCTGGTCAACAAGGGCGCCCTCCACCTCGACCAGTACTTCGACTACGCCGTGCCCGAGGAGCTCGACGCCGAGGCTCAGCCCGGTGTGCGCGTGCGCGTGCGGTTCGGGGCCGGAGGACGCAATGTGCGGGGCGGGCGTCGCGAGGGCGGCGGGCTGATCGACGGATTCCTGGTCGAGCGGCTGGCCGAGTCCGACTACAGCGGAGCGCTGGCCGCGCTCGCCTCCGTCGTCTCGCCCGAACCCGTCCTGGGACCGGAGCTGCTGGGCCTCGCGCGGGCCGTCGCCGACCGGTACGCGGGCAGCCTCGCCGACGTCCTGCAGCTCGCCGTGCCACCCAGGAACGCCAAGGCCGAGTCCAGACCGTCCCCGCAACCGCTCCCCGCGCCCGCTGCGCCGTCGCCCGGGACCTGGGAGCGGTACGGGCAGGGGGCGGCGTTCCTGACGGCTCTGGCCGGCGGCGGCGCCCCCCGGGCCGTGTGGACCGCGCTGCCGGGACCGCACTGGCCCCAGGAGATCGCCACGGCCGTCGCCGCGACCCTCGCCTCGGGACGCGGCGCGCTGGTCGTGGTCCCCGACGGGCGGACCGCGGGACGGGTCGACGCCGCGCTCACCGCGCTGCTCGGTGAAGGCCGCCACGCCCTGCTGACCGCCGGCTCGGGACCCGAGAAGCGGTACCGGGAGTGGCTCGCCGTACGGCGCGGGTCCGTCCGGGCCGTGGTGGGGACCAGGGCCGCGATGTTCGCGCCCGTCGCCGATCTCGGCCTGGTGGCGATCTGGGACGACGGGGATTCCAGCCACAGCGACGACCACGCCCCCTTCCCGCATGTGCGCGAGGTCCTGGAACTGCGGGCCGCGCACGGCCGGTGCGCCTTCCTGCTGGGCGGGACGAACTGCACCGTGGAGGCCGCGCAGCTCGTCGAGAGCGGCTGGGCGCTGCCGCTGCGCCCGGACCGGGAGCAGCTGCGGATCGCGGCGCCCCTGGTGCGCACCGTCGGCGACGGCGAGCTCGCGCGGGACGGTGCCGCCCGCGCCGCCCGGCTGCCGAGCCTCGCCTGGCAGACGGTGCGGGACGGGCTGCGCAGCGGACCGGTGCTGGTGCAGGTGCCCCGGCGCGGCTACGTCCCCCGGCTGGCCTGCGAGCGCTGCCGGGAACCCGCACGGTGCCGGCACTGCGCGGGGCCCCTGGAGGCGCCCGACCAGCAGGACCTGAACTGTGCCTGGTGCGGCCGGGCCGAGACCTCCTGGCACTGCGTCGCCTGCGGCTCCTTCCGGCTGCGCGCTCAGATCGTGGGCGCCCGCCGGACCGCGGAGGAGCTCGGCCGGGCGTTTCCCGACGTGCCGGTGCGCACGTCGGGCCGTGACCACATCCTGGACTCGGTGCCGGACCAGCCCGCGCTGGTGGTCAGCACGCCGGGGGCGGAGCCGGTCGCCGAGGGCGGGTACGCGGCGGCGCTGCTGCTGGACGGCTGGGCGATGGTCGGCCGCCCCGACCTGCGGGCCGGGGAGGAGGCGCTGCGCCGCTGGACGGCCGCGGCCTCACTGGTACGGGGGCAGCCTGAGGGCGGCACGGTGGTGATCGTGGCCGAGCCGACGCTGCGGCCCGTGCAGGCACTGGTGCGCTGGGACCCGGTCGGCCACGCGCGGCGTGAACTCGCGGAACGGGCCGAGCTGGGCTTTCCGCCGGTGTCCCGGATGGCGTCGGTGACGGGGGCGCCGGAGGCACTCGCCGGGTTCCTGGACGCCGCACAGCTGCCGCCGGACGCCGAGGTGCTCGGTCCGGTGCCGGTCCCCGGGGGTGAGCCGGGACGGCCCCGCAGACCCTTCGAGGCGCCGGCCGGGGAGACCTGGGAGCGGGCGCTGATCAGGGTGCCACCGGGCAGCGGGGCGGCGCTGGCGGCCGCGCTGAAGGCGGCACAGGCGGCACGGATGTCCCGGGGGAGCGGCGGGGGCGGCGCCGGCGGTGCGGTACGGATCCGGGTGGACCCGCCGGATATCGGGTGACGGTGCGGGGCCCTTGGGCGGGCGGCAGCGGGGGTCTTGACCTTGCCCAGGTCCGGGGCTGGGGGTTCCGTCCTCAATCGCCGGACGGGCTTGGTGCGGGTGCTCCGCGACGCGGAGGCGCGTTCCCCCGGTGGTGGGGGTCCGGTGCCCCTCCGGGGAGACTCCTCGGACGACGAACGTTCGGCGGGTACGCAAGCGACCCGGGTCGATGTTCGTCGTCCTGCGGGGACTCCCCTGCACGGCCCCGGACCGGCCGCCCTGCGTCTGCGGCAGTACTACCGCCGGCGTGCAGACGCGATGGCGGCCGGGTGGGGACGTGCAGGGGAGTCCCCGCAGAAAATGGCGTACGACCCGGGTCCCTTACGGACCGGGGTGCACACGCCATTTTTGAGGAGTCTCCCCGGAGGGGCCCCACCCCCACCCACCGGACAAGGCGATCCGCGGGGCACCCGCACAAAAGCCCGTCCGGCGCTTGAGGACGGAACCCCGCACAAACGGAACCCCGCACAAACGGAACCCCGCACCAAGGGGCCCCGCGCAGGTGTGCCGGGCCGCGTGGAGGGCTCAGCCGTTGCGCGGTCCCGGGAATGCGCCGGGGCGCAGTTCCTCGCGCAGCGACGGGTGGTCCGCCGACGGCTGCGGCGGCATCGAGCGCGCGGCAGGCACCGCGGGCGCGACGGGGGAGCCCGGAACCATCGGCACCGGTCGCTGCGCCACGACCTCGGCGGCGCCCTCGGCCGTCACCGGCTGAGGGGCGGCGCGCCGTGCGCCGTAACGGCGGTGGACCGCCTGCTTGGTGACCCCGAGCGCGGAGCCCACGGCGTCCCAGGAGAAGCCCAGTGAACGGTCGAAGTCCACTGCCGCCGTGACCAGGGTCTCGACGCTGTCCCGCAGTTCCTGGGCCAGCCTGACGGTGGGGGCCGGGGCCCTGCCGTAGACGACGAAGCCCGTGGAAGGGCCGGAGCGGCGCGGACGGTAGACGTTGCCCAGTTGGGCCGTGAGCGTGCGCAGTGCGTCCACCTGCCGCCGGACCCGCTCGATGTCCCGCACCAGAAGATGCAGGCTGGCCCGCGCTTGGGCGTCGTGGGTTGCGTGGTCGGCCATGAAGAAGCCTCTCGAACCGGCGTTGAAAGGGATCGGGCCGCACCAGGGCGGCTCGCTTCGGTCAATCTCTCTTGACCAACGCCTCACCCGGGGATCTGGTCACGCTCCGGGGGCGCATATGCACATGCAAGGGGCGCGCAACCGTGCGTACGCCCCCCGGGCGCCGGGCCCATAGACTTGTGCGTTGCTCGTCACCGTAACGTTTCGGCCTGAGAGGCAGTCAGCCACCCATGAAGCTCGTCTTCGCAGGCACCCCCGAGGTAGCCGTACCCGCACTGGACGCCCTGATCGCCTCCGGTCGCCATGACGTGGCCGCCGTCGTGACCAGGCCCGACGCCCCCGCGGGGCGTGGGCGCCGGCTGGTGGCCAGTCCCGTCGCCGAGCGGGCCGAGGAGGCCGGGATCGAGGTGCTCAAGCCGGCCAGGCCACGCGACGAGGACTTCCTGGCGAGGCTGCGGGAGATCGCACCGGACTGCTGCCCGGTCGTCGCCTACGGGGCCCTGCTGCCCAAGGCCGCACTCGACGTCCCCGCCCGCGGCTGGGTCAACCTGCACTTCTCGCTGCTGCCGGCCTGGCGCGGTGCCGCGCCCGTGCAGCACGCGGTCATGGCGGGCGACGAGGTGACGGGGGCCTCGACCTTCCTCATCGAGGAGGGGCTCGACTCCGGACCGGTCTACGGCGTCCTCACCGAGGAGGTGCGGCCCACCGACACCAGCGGCGACCTGCTGACCCGGCTGGCGTTCGCCGGCGCCGGGCTGCTCGTCGCGACCATGGACGGCATCGAGGACGGCACCCTGCACGCGGTACCGCAGCCCGCGGAGGGGATCACCCTCGCGCCGAAGATCACCGTCGAGGACGCCCAGGTCCAGTGGGCGGCGCCCGCCCTGCGTGTCGACCGGGTGGTCCGCGGGTGCACCCCGGCCCCCGGCGCGTGGACGCTCTTTCGCGGCGAGCGCCTCAAGCTGATCCAGGCCGTGCCCGTCGTGGACCGGGCCGACCTGGCACCCGGCGAGCTGTCCGCGGCCAAGAACAACGTGTACGTGGGCACCGGATCCCACGCGATCGAGCTGCTCTGGGTCCAGCCCCAGGGCAAGAAGCCGATGCGCGCCGCCGACTGGGCGCGCGGGGTACGCATCGTTCCCGGCGAGCTCGTGGGCATCTAGCCCGCGCGGACCGGCGGGCCGGGGCGGGGACGTAGGCTGGGAGGGTTCGTCCTCTCACCATCAGCGGAGCACCTTTCACGTGAACGACCAGCCGCGTCGCCGTCCCGCCAAGCCGCACCGCCGTCCGCAGAAGGACCCGGTCCGGTTCCTTGCCTTCGAGGCCCTCCGGGCCGTCGACGAGCGTGACGCGTACGCCAACCTCGTGCTGCCCCCGCTGCTGAAGAAGGCCCGCGCCAAGGGCGACTTCGACAACCGGGACGCGGCGCTGGCGACCGAGCTGGTCTACGGCACGCTGCGCCGCCAAGGCACCTACGACGCGATCGTCGCCGCGTGCATCGACCGGCCCCTGCGCGAGGTCGACCCGCCGGTCCTGGACGTACTGAACATGGGCGTGCACCAGCTGCTCGGCACCCGTATCCCGACCCACGCCGCCGTCTCCGCGAGCGTGGAGCTGGCCCGCGTGGTGCTCGGCGAGGGGCGCGCCAAATTCGTCAACGCCGTCCTGCGCAAGGTCTCCGCGGACGACCTCGAGGGCTGGGTGGCCAAGGTCGCGCCCTCCTACGAGGACGACGCGGAGGACCACCTCGCGATCGTGCACTCGCATCCGCGATGGATCGTCTCGGCGCTCTGGGACGCGCTCGGCGGCGGGCGCGCGGGGATCGAGGACCTCCTGGAGGCCGACAACGAACGGCCCGAGGTCACCCTGGTCGCCCGCCCCGGCCGCTCCACCACCGATGAACTGCTCGACGCCCTGGGCGAGGAGAACGGCCTGCCGGGCCGCTGGTCGCCCTACGCCGTGCGGATGGCCGAGGGCGGCGAGCCCGGCGCCCTGAGCGCCGTTCAGGACAGCCGCGCCGGTGTCCAGGACGAAGGCAGCCAGCTCGTCGCCGCCGCCCTCGCCAACGCCCCGCTGGAGGGCAGCGACACCCGCTGGCTCGACGGCTGCGCCGGCCCCGGCGGCAAGGCCGCTCTGCTGGCCGCTCTGGCGGCGGGCCGCGGCGCCGCCCTGCTGGCCGCCGAGAAGCAGCCCCACCGGGCCCGTCTCGTCGAGCGCTCACTGGCCGGCAACCCCGGCCCGTACCAGGTGATCACGGCCGACGGCACCCGCCCGCCGTGGCTGCCCGGCACCTTCGACCGGATCCTGATGGACGTCCCGTGCTCCGGCCTCGGCGCGCTGCGCCGCCGGCCGGAGGCCCGCTGGCGCCGCCGCAAGGAGGACCTGGAGAGCTTCGCCCCGCTCCAGCGCGGACTGCTGCGCGAGGCCCTGAAGGCCGTACGGGTCGGCGGCGTCGTCGGGTACGCGACCTGCTCGCCGCACCTGGCGGAGACCAGGGTGGTCGTCGAGGACGTGCTCAAGGGACGCGGTGGCGAAGCCATCCGGGCCGAGTGGGTGGACGCCCGTCCGCTGATGCCCGGGGTGCCCGCCCTGGGCGACGGTCCGGACGTCCAGCTGTGGCCGCATCTGCACGGCACGGACGCGATGTACCTCGCGCTGCTGCGGCGTACCGCCTGATCGCCCCGGAGGAGCTGGGCCGGGGGCGAAACGCCGGGAATGCGCGAACCGTAATGATCCCGTGAGGCTTTGGGGCGCACCGAAGCGGGGAAGTGCCGCAGAACATGGCAGGCTTGGGCCATGGCCCAGATCAACCCCAGCATTCTCTCCGCCGACTTCGCACGTCTCGCCGAGGAGGCGCAGGCCGTCGAAGGCGCCGACTGGCTCCACGTCGATGTCATGGACAACCACTTCGTGCCCAATCTGACCCTCGGCGTTCCGATCGTGGAATCGCTCAGCAGGGCCACGGCCACGCCGCTGGACTGCCATCTGATGATCGAGGACGCGGACCGCTGGGCCCCGCAGTACGTCGAGGCGGGGGCGGGATCCGTCACCTTCCACGCGGAGGCCGCGGCGGCCCCCGTGCGGCTGGCGCGGGAGATCCGGGCCAAGGGCGCCCGCGCGTCCATGGCGCTCAAGCCGGCGACGCCCATCGAGCCGTACGAGGACCTGCTCCCCGAGCTCGACATGCTGCTGATCATGACGGTGGAGCCGGGCTTCGGGGGCCAGTCCTTCCTCGACATCATGCTGCCGAAGATCCGCCGCACCCGTGAGCTGATCTCCAGGCACGGACTCGAGCTGTGGCTCCAGGTCGACGGCGGCGTCTCGGAGTCCACCATCGAACGGTGCGCGGAGGCGGGCGCCGATGTCTTCGTCGCCGGTTCCGCCGTGTACGGCGCCAAGGACCCGGCCGAAGCCGTCCGGGCCCTGCGCGCGAAGGCCGACGGGGCCATCGCCTCGGCCGGGTGGGCGTGCGGCCACTGACGCCGGTGACCCGGCGCAGGCGTCCGCTCCGGCCCCCGATCGCAGGGCGGCCGGGCCAAGGGCAGATGAACGCGGTCCGACGGGACCGATCAAGGATCGCCGTATCTGACAGGATGAACGGCGTATCGAGAGTGTGAACAGCAGTGAGGAGAACGCGGTGTCTGCAATGTCGGCGGGCCGGTCCGCCCTGCGGATGGGGCCCGCGGAGCTGGTGCAGGCGGCGGCCATGGCCCGCCGCTTCTACCTCGAGGGCAAATCCAAGATCCAGATCGCCGAGGAGTTCGGCGTCAGCCGCTTCAAGGTGGCCCGGGTCCTGGAGACGGCCCTGGAGCGTGACCTCGTACGGATCGAGATCCGCGTCCCCGCAGAGCTCGACGCCGAGCGTTCCGACGCGCTCCGCGCCCGCTACGGGCTGCGCCACGCGGTCGTGGTCGAATCCCCCGCGGAGGAGCAGGACGACGCCGCCGACCCGGAGAACCTGGGCGAGGTCGCGGCCGACCTGCTCGGCGAACTGGTGAACGAGGGCGATGTGCTCGGGCTCGCCTGGGGGCGGTCCACGATTCACATGGCTGCGGCCCTCGACCGGCTCCCGCCGTGCACGGTCGTGCAGCTCACCGGGGTCTACGACGCGGGAACCGCCGAGCGCGGTTCGGTGGAGGCGGTCCGGCGGGCCGCCCAGGTGTCCGGCGGTGAGGCCCACCCGATCTATGCCCCGATGCTGCTGCCCGACCCGGCCACGGCCGCCGCGCTGCGCCACCAGACCGGCATCGCCCGCGCCTTCGAGTACTTCGACAAGGTGACCGTCGCGGCCGTCTCCATCGGCTCCTGGGAGCCCGGCATCTCGACCGTCCACGACATGCTCTCCGACGAGGAGCGCGCGCACTACGCCTCGCTCGGCGTCGCCGCCGAGATGTCGGCGCATCTCTTCGACTCGGAAGGGCGCCGGGTCGGGCGCGACCTCGGCGAGCGCTGCATCACCGTCGAGGCGGACCGGCTGCGCCGGATCCCCGAGGTGGTGGCGATCGCCGGCGGCCAGCGCAAGGCCGCGGCGATCGGGGCGGTCCTGCGGTCCGGCCTCGTCACCAGCCTGGTGACGGACACCGCGGCGGCCGACTACCTGCTGACCGAGTCGGCCGCGCCGCGCCGGCCCGCACTGGAGCGCGCCGACCCGGACGGCGACTGAGCCGGAACGGAACGGGATGGAAGAGGGGGGCGACGGTGATATCACCGTCGCCCCCCTCTTCCATCCCGTTCCGGTGCGACCCGGTCAGTCCTGCCGCAGCCCCAGGACCGTCGCCTCCAGATACTGCTCCGGCTCCTTGTACTGGCTGACGTCGGCCGGGTTGTAGCGAGGGGTCTGCCGGGACCAGTCGAGGTTCCCGCGCATCCAGCTCCGCATCCCGTCCAGATACGGCTCCAGCATCGGGGCGAGCTGCGGGTGTGCGGCCAGCAGCTCGGCCTCCGCGGTCAGGAAACGCTCGGTCTCGGTGGCGATCTCCGCGCAGACGTGCTCGAGGGCCTGCTGCTTGCCGTAACCGCGGTGGTGGCGGACCAGATGGACGAGATTGTGGATCTCGCCGAGCACCTGCTCCTTCTCGTACGAATACACGTCGTTGGCCCAGCACACGACGTTGCACGAGGCCTCGAGGGCGGTGATGAAGCGGGGATCGTTGTGGATCGACTGCGGAGCCTCGATACCTGCCACGATCTCTATCAGGTCCATGCACACGTGTATCGCGCCGGTGTGGCGGCGCTTCTCGATGTACGTGTCCTCGGCCGGGACCGTGCCCTCGGCCCGGTTGCCGGCCTCCCAGGTGGTGGTCGTCGTGAGGTACGTGATCAGGTGCCAGGCGAAGCGGCGCCGCCAGTGGACGGCGGCGGTCGGTGTCGTGCGTCCCCACAGATCCGCGAGGGCGACCACCGCGGCGGGCAGTTCCTCGTTCGCCAGGGTGCCCGTGCGGGTGCCCTCGACCACGGAATGCATCAGTCCGACCACGTCGCGTACCCGGTCCGGGCTGCGGCCGAGATGGCCGTCGTCGAGCTGGTCATCGACGAGAAACAGCCAGACGAACCAGTCGGCGACGAGGTCCAGTTCTTCGCTTTCGGCGGTCGGGTACACCATGCCGACGAAGGCTCCGAAGTCCGCCTGCTCGAAGCGCTCCCTGGCTGAATCCCGGTGTACCAGGCCGGTGTTGCGGGTCCAGGTGTCGAGATGGTCCCGTACGTGCGGGACGTGCGGGTTCGTCCGCTGCGGGAACGGACAGTAGATGTCGGGCAGTTCGCTCTCCACGGGCGGGTCGTGATCCTCTCCGGTCGTACATGTGACGGAAGTTGGGGCCGTTCCGTCTGTTCTCCGGGGCGTTGTGGTGACCCACGGGACCTGCGGGTTTTGAAGCTACCTGACCCCTTGTCACCAGGTCCAGGGGAGATGATCGCGAATGATTGACAGGCGTTCGGGTAGGGTCCGTGGGTAAGGCAGGTTCCACTTGCCCGGGACTCCCGAACTTGTTCCTTGGAGGAACATACGAAGGCGGGAGTCGTTTGCTGTGTCTTCGTGGAAACGACCTGCGCCATTTCGTGTGAAAAAATGAGTGTTATGCGTTTTCTTGAGCCCGGCACCGGTCGATACACAGAGTCCCCCTCGGTCCCGTACGACCTCACGTACGACGATGTCTTCATGGTTCCGGGCAGGTCGGCGGTCGGATCCCGCCAAGGTGTGGACCTGTCCTCGCCCGACGGAACAGGCACCACCATTCCGCTCGTCGTCGCGAACATGACCGCCATCGCGGGCCGCCGGATGGCCGAAACGGTCGCCCGTCGCGGCGGGCTCGTCGTCATCCCGCAGGACATTCCGATCGAGGTCGTCACCGACGTCATCACCTGGGTGAAGACGCGCCACCTCGTGCTCGACACCCCCATCGAGCTGTCCCCGGGCCAGACGGTCGCCGATGCCCTGTCCCTGCTGCCCAAGCGCGCGCACGGCGCCGGGGTCGTCGTCGACGGCGAGCGCCGCCCCGTCGGCGTGGTCACCGACCACGACCTGACCGGCGTGGACCGCTTCACCCAGCTCTCCGAGGTCATGTCCAAGGACCTGGTGCTGCTCGACGCGGACATCGACCCGCGCGACGCGTTCAACAAGCTCGACGGCGCCAACCGCAAGCTCGCCCCCGCGGTCGACGCGGACGGCCGGCTCGTCGGCATCCTCACCCGGAAGGCCGCACTGCGCGCCACCCTCTACACCCCGGCGACCGACGGGGCGGGCAGGCTGCGGATCGCGGCCGCCGTCGGCATCAACGGCGATGTCGCGGGCAAGGCCAAGCAGCTTCTCGACGCGGGCGCCGACACCCTGGTCGTCGACACCGCGCACGGCCACCAGGAGTCCATGATCAGCGCGGTGCGCGCGGTCCGGGCACTCGACCCGCACGTGCCGATCGTGGCGGGCAACATCGTCGCCGCCGAAGGGGTGCGCGACCTCATCGAGGCCGGCGCGGACATCATCAAGGTCGGCGTCGGTCCCGGGGCCATGTGCACCACCCGGATGATGACCGGCGTGGGCCGCCCGCAGTTCTCCGCCGTCCTGGAGTGCGCCGCCGAGGCGAAGAAGTACGGCAAGCACGTCTGGGCCGACGGCGGCGTCCGGCACCCGCGCGATGTCGCCATGGCGCTCGCCGCGGGCGCGTCCAACGTGATGATCGGCTCCTGGTTCGCCGGGACGTACGAGTCCCCGGGCGACCTCCAGCAGTCCGCCGACGGCCGCTTCTACAAGGAGTCCTTCGGTATGGCCTCCGCGCGCGCCGTGAAGAACCGCACGTCCGACGAGTCGGCGTACGACCGGGCCCGCAAGGCGCTCTTCGAGGAGGGCATCTCCACGTCGCGGATGTTCCTGGACCCGGCCCGTCCCGGTGTCGAGGACCTGGTCGACTCGATCATCGCGGGCGTCCGCTCCTCCTGCACCTACGCCGGTGCGGCCTCCCTCGCGGAGTTCGCCGAGAAGGCGGTCGTCGGCGTGCAGAGCGCCGCCGGTTACGCGGAGGGCAAGCCGCTGCACGCCAGCTGGAGCTGATCGGGCACTCCCGCACCGACCGTGCCCCTTCCGGCTGTTCACGCCGGGAGGGGCACCGGTGTTTTCCGGAGGCCGGCAGGCCCGCGATGTGGCCGGAAACGGCGCCTGGGCGGGGCTGGGATTCATTCCAACCGGGTTGGAAAATAAGTAATATGAATCCCCGTCAACTGCCCGCCACTCTGCGGTAAGGGATCTCATGTCCTTCTTCACTGACCTGGCCCATCAGTACATCGACGGCGAGTGGAGGCCGGGCAAGGGGTCGTGGGACATCATCGACTTCAACCCGTTCAACGGCGAGCAGCTCGCTTCCATCACGGTCGCCACCGCCGACGAGGTGGACCAGGCCTACCGTGCGGCCGAGACCGCTCAGCAGGCGTGGGCCGACACCAACCCGTACGCCCGGCGGGCCGTACTGGAGAAGGCGCTGCGGATCGTCGAGGACCGCGAGGACGAGATCGGTGACGCGATCGTCGCCGAGCTCGGCGGCACGCGGCTGAAGGCGGCCTTCGAGCTGCACCTGGCGAAGGAGTTCCTGCGCGAGGCGATCCAGCTCGCGCTGCGCTCCACCGGGCAGATCCTGCCCTCGCCGACCCCGGGCAAGGAGAACCGGGTCTACCGGGTGCCGGTCGGCGTGGTCGGCGTCATCAGCCCCTTCAACTTCCCCTTCCTGCTGTCCCTGAAGTCCGTGGCGCCGGCCCTGGCGCTGGGCAACGCCGTGGTGCTCAAGCCGCACCAGAACACCCCGGTCTGCGGCGGCACCCTGGTGGCCAAGGTGTTCGAGGACGCAGGGCTGCCGGCGGGCCTGCTGAACGTCGTCGTCACCGACATCGCGGAGATCGGTGACGCGCTGCTGGAGCACCCGGTCCCGCAGGTCATCTCCTTCACCGGCTCCGACAAGGTGGGACGCCACGTCGCGACGGTGTGCGCGGCGAACCTCAAGCGCTCCGTGCTCGAACTCGGCGGCAACAGCGCGCTCATCGTGCTCGACGACGCCGATGTCGACTACGCCGTCGACGCGGCTGTCTTCAGCCGGTACGTGCACCAGGGACAGGTCTGCATGGCGGCCAACCGGATCCTCGTCGACCGCGCGGTGGAGCAGGAGTTCACCGAGAAGTTCGTCGCCAAGGTCGCCTCGCTGCGCGTGGGCGACCCGGCCGACCCGGCGACCCAGATCGGCCCGCTGATCAACTCGACCCAGGCCGAGGCCATCTCCACCCTCGTCGACCAGACCGTCGAGGCCGGTGCGACCGCGCTGCTGCACGGACGCGCCGACGGGAACCTCGTCAGCCCCTCCGTACTCACCGGGCTGCCGGCCGATTCCCCGGTGCTCTCCCAGGAGATCTTCGGCCCGGTCGCCCTCCTCGTGCCCTTCGACGGCGAGGACGAGGCGGTCCGGATCGCCAATGACACCCCGTACGGGCTGAGCGGCGCCGTGCACACCGGCAACATCGAGCGCGGTGTCCGCATCGGGCAGCGCATCCGCACGGGCATGATCCACATCAATGACGGCACGGTCCACGACGAGCCCATCGTCCCCTTCGGCGGCGAGAAGAACTCCGGGCTCGGACGGCTGAACGGCGACTCGATGCTGGAGGCCTTCACCACCCAGAAGTGGATCTCCGTGCAGCACGGGCGCTCGCAGTTCCCGTTCTGACCCGGCGCCACCTGCGGTGAGCACGCCCTGCGGGGCGGGCCCATGGTCTACTTCCGGGGGCGGCACGGCCGCCCCCGGAACAGCCGTGCCCTGCCTCGAACCCGGGCCTCGCCATCGCAGAGAAGTGATCCGTACGACGTGCGACTGAACGACCTCGACGAACGCATCGTCCACGCCCTCGCCGAAGATGCCCGCCGCTCCTACGCCGATATCGGGTCGATCATCGGGCTGTCCGCACCCGCGGTGAAACGCCGGGTGGACCGGCTGCGCGCCGAGGGGGCGATCACGGGGTTCACCGTGCGGGTGGATCCGGCGGCGCTCGGCTGGGAGACCGAGGGCTACATCGAGATCTACTGCAGCCGCAACACCTCACCGGAGTCGATCAAGCAGGGCCTCGCCCGGTATCCCGAGGTCGCCTCGGCGTCCACGGTGACCGGGGACGCGGATGCGCTGGTCCAGGTGTTCGCGGCGGACATGCGCCACTTCGAGCAGGTGCTGGAGCGGATCGCGGGCGAGCCGTATGTCGAGCGGACCAAGTCCGTGCTGGTGCTCTCGCCGCTGCTGCGGCGCTACTCGTCGGGGTCGCCGGGATAGCGGTGCGGCAGTCCGGGCAGCGGGGCCTGTGCGTCGGCCGGTCCACGCACAGGCGGCCGGGTGCCCCGGCAACGGTTGCGTCCTCGAACACCGGACGGGCTGGATTCTGCCACCGCGTGCAATGAATCGCTGCCCACCCCCGATCCCGCGCAACGGATCGACGGTCGGTGCGCAACGCTCGCGCCTTGTCCGGGGGGAATCGCGGAACGTACCGTCGATACGTCTCCCCGCCCCGCCCGTATCGTCCGAGGTCAGCCATGCCGCCGTTGCGCACCGCCCTGCTCCAGAGCTCCGGAACCCCGGGGTCGGTGGCCGGCAGTCTCGACCTGCTCGACGACGCCGCGCGGCGGGCCGCCGCGGACGGCGCCCGGCTGCTGATCTGCCCCGAGATGTTCCTGACCGGGTACGCGATCGGCGGCGACGTGCCCCGGCTGGCCGAGGCCGCCGACGGGCCCGCCGCCCGTGCTGTCGCCGGCATCGCCGCACGGCACGGGATCGCCGTCCACTACGGCTACCCGGAGCGCGACGGCGAGACCCTGTACAACGCCGCGCAGCTCATCGGGCCCGACGGGACCTCCCTGGCCAACTACCGCAAGACCCACCTCTTCGGTGAGTTCGAGGAGCGGTGGTTCACCCCCGGTGACCGGCCCGTCGTCCAGGCCGAGCTCGACGGCATCCGCGTCGGGCTGCTGATCTGCTACGACGTCGAGTTCCCGGAGAACGTACGGGCGCACGCACTCGCCGGCACCGATCTGCTGCTGGTCCCGACCGCGCTCATGCACCCCTTCCCGTTCGTCGCCGAGTCCCTCGTCCCGGTCCGCGCCTTCGAGAACCAGCTGTACGTCGCCTACGTCAACCGGACCGGCACGGAGGACGCGTTCGAGTTCGTCGGTCTGAGCTGCCTGGCCGCTCCCGACGGCACGGTCCGCACCCGCGCCGGGCGCGGCGAGGAACTCGTCATCGGTGAGGTCGACCCCGGCCTGCTGGCCACGTCCCGGGCCGGCAACCCGTATCTCCGCGACCGCCGCCCCGGTCTGTACGGCTCCCTCGTCTGAGACCGCCGCCCCTCACCGTTCACCCGCCTGTTCCCGCAAGGAGTCCGTACCCCATGACGTCCACGGTGCCCCCGGCCGTCCCGCACACCGACGCAGCCCCGCCGATCACCATGTTCGGGCCGGACTTCCCCTACGCGTACGACGACTTCCTCGCGCACCCGGCAGGACTCGGACAGATACCGGCGACCGAGCACGGCAGTGAGGTCGCCGTCATCGGCGGCGGGCTCTCCGGCATCGTCACCGCCTACGAGCTGATGAAGATGGGGCTCAGGCCCGTCGTCTACGAGGCGGACCGCATCGGCGGACGGCTGCGCACCGTCGAGTTCGACGGCTGCACCACGGACGGCGAGCCCCTCACCGCAGAGATGGGCGCGATGCGCTTCCCGCCGTCCTCGACGGCGCTCCAGCACTACATCGACCTGGTCGGGCTGGAGACGAAGCCGTTCCCCAACCCGCTCTCCCCGGTCACCCCGTCGACCGTCGTCGACCTGAAGGGCGAGTCGCACTACGCCACCACCATCGACGACCTCCCGCAGGTCTACCGCGATGTGATGGACGCGTGGAACGCCTGTCTGGAGGAGGGGGCGGACTTCTCCGACATGAACCGGGCGATGCGCGAGCGCGACGTGCCGCGGATCCGGGAGATCTGGGCCCGCCTCGTCGAGAAGCTCGACAACCAGACCTTCTACGGCTTCCTCTGCGACTCCGACGCCTTCAAGTCCTTCCGGCACCGCGAGATCTTCGGACAGGTCGGCTTCGGCACCGGCGGCTGGGACACCGACTTCCCCAACTCCATCCTGGAGATCCTGCGCGTCGTCTACACCGAGGCGGACGACCACCACCGCTCCATCGTCGGCGGCAGCCAGCAGCTTCCGCTGCGCCTGTGGGACCGCGAACCCCAGAAGATCGTCCACTGGCCGCTCGGCACCTCACTGGCCTCGCTGCACGGCGGTGAGCCGCGCGGAGCCGTCACCCGGCTGCACCGCACGGCCGGCAACCGGATCACCGTCACCGACGCCACGGGCGACATCCGCACCTTCCGCGCCGCCGTCTTCACCGGACAGTCCTGGCTGCTGCTCTCCAAGATCGCCTGCGACGACGCGCTCTTCCCGATCGACCACTGGACGGCGATGGAGCGCACCCACTACATGGAGTCGTCCAAGCTGTTCGTCCCCGTCGACCGGCCGTTCTGGCTGGACAAGGACGAGACCACCGGGCGCGACGCCATGTCGATGACGCTGACCGACCGGATGACGCGGGGCACGTACCTGCTCGACGACGGACCGGACCGGCCGGCCAGCATCTGCCTCTCGTACACCTGGTGCGACGACAGCCTGAAGTGGCTGCCGCTCTCCGCGACCGAACGCATGGACGTCATGCTGAAGTCGCTCGGCGAGATCTACCCCGACGTGGATATCCGGGGGCACATCACCGGCAACCCGGTGACCGTCTCCTGGGAGAACGAGCCCTATTTCATGGGCGCGTTCAAGGCCAACCTGCCCGGCCACTACCGCTACCAGCGGCGGCTTTTCACCCACTTCATGCAGGACCGGCTGCCCGCCGACAAGCGGGGCCTGTTCCTCGCCGGTGACGACATCTCCTGGACGGCCGGCTGGGCCGAGGGGGCCGTACAGACCGCGCTGAACGCCGTCTGGGGCGTGATGACCCAGTTCGGCGGTGCGACCGACGCGACCAACCCCGGCCCCGGTGACGTCTTCGACGACATCGCCCCGGTCGAACTCCCGGAGGACTGAGACCTCTTACGGGTTACGCGGGCCGGCAGACGCTGCGCTGCCGGCCCAGGCCCGAGATCTCGACCTCCATCACATCGTCCGGACCCAGGTACGGGAAACGGCCGGACAGGGCCACCCCCTGCGGCGTACCGGTGTTGATGATGTCGCCGGGCTCAAGCACCAGGTACTGCGACAGATGGTGCACCAGATGCGCCACGCTGAAGATCATGTCGGCGGTGGACGAGTCCTGCCGGGGCTCACCGTTGACGAAGCTGCGCAGCCGCAGCTGCTGCGGGTCGCCCACCTCGTCGGCCGTGACCAGCACCGGGCCCAGCGGGTTGAAGGTGGCGCAGCTCTTGCCCTTGGACCACTGGCCGCCCGACTCCTCCAGCTGGAAGGCGCGTTCGGAGACGTCGTTGCTGACCGCGTAGCCCGCGATGTGGGCGGCGGCGTCGGCGGGCGAGTCCAGGTAGGAGGCGCGGCGGCCGATCACCACGGCCAGCTCCACCTCCCAGTCGGTCTTCTTCGAGCCGCGCGGGATGAGGACGTCGTCGTACGGACCGACCACGGTGTTCGGCGACTTGTAGAAGAGGATCGGCTGCTCCGGCGGCTCGGCACCGGACTCGGCGGCGTGGGCCGCGTAGTTCTGCCCGATGCACAGGAGAGCGGAGGGGCGGGCCACCGGGGCGCCGATGCGCTGCCCCGTGATGTCGGTCTCCGGGAGCGTCGGTTCGGCGGGGATCAGGTGGGGATTGGCGGCCAGCGCGGCGAGGAAGGCGCCGTCGATGTCGTCCGTGATGCCGGACAGGTCGTAGTGGCGGCCCTCGGGGCAGACGGCGACCGGGCGCTCATGGCCCGGCTCGCCGATGCGCATCAGTCGCATGACGGTGAGATCTCCTGACGGGTAAGGGGGTTCGGGGAGTCGGCGAAGGTCAGTGCAGGCGGGTGAGGGCGTCGGCGGTGACGGCGTGGACCGGCGGGCGCCCGGCGAGCAGCCTCAGCACCTCGTTGACGGCGCTGGTGCCCAGCCGCTGCCGGCATTCGACGCTGCCCGCGGCCTGGTGCGGGGTGAACAGTACGTTCGCCAGCGCGCGGAAGGGGTGGTCCACGGGCAGCGGCTCGGCGTCGAAGACGTCGATCGCCGCGTCCAGCCGGCCCGTGGACAGTTCGGCCAGGAGCGCGTCCTCGTCGACCAGCCACGACCGGGCCGTGTTCACCAGGCCGGCCCCGTCCGGCATCAGCGCCAGCTGCGCCGCGCCGATCATCCGGTGGGTCTCCTCGGTGACCGGGGCGTGCACGGCCACGATCCGGCTGCGGGAGAGCAGTGTCTCCAGCGGTACGGACGTCACGCCGAGCTCCCGGGCCTCGGCCTCGGAGAGGAACGGGTCGGTGACGCTCACCCGCGCCCCCATCGCCCGCACCAGCCGGATGTAGGCGCGTCCGGTGCGGGAGGCGCCGATCACGCCGATGTCGCTGCCGTGGATCTCGTGGCGCGGCGGGGCCTCGCTCGCCGCCGCCCACTCGAGCCCGGCGTGCAGGGCGTGGTCGAAGCGCTGGATGCGGTGGAGCAGCGAGAGCGTGAACGCGAGCGCCACCTCGGCGACCGGGCGGGCCATTTCGTCACCGGCCTGGGTGACCCGGATGCCGCGCCTGAACACGTCCTCGGTGACATAGGGCGCGACCGCCGAACCGGTGTGCGCCACCAGCTCCAGCCGGTCCGCGTGCGCCAGCAGTTCCGCGTCCACCTTGGGCGCCCGCCACGAGGTGATCAGCGCACGGGCGCCGGGCAGGGCCGCCGCGACCGCCGCCCGGTCCGAGTGCTCGTCGACGACGGTGAGTTCGGCCGCCCGCTCCAGTTCCTGCCACACCTCGGCGGTGAAGAACTCGGCACGCAGGCCCGGTGGTACGGCGACGACGACCCGTGAGGAGCGGTCGTCGGATTCAGGAGAGCCAGGCATCGAGGTGCTCCGCAACGAAGGCGTCATCGGTCAGCCAAGGGTAGGCCGCGGCCACCCGGGTGATCTCGTCGGCCTGTCCGGGGGAGAGGGTCTCGGCCGGGTCCAGGCAGCGGATGTTCGCCAGCAGGCCCTGGCGGCGCAGCACTTCGTGCACACCGGCGATGCAGCCGCGGAAGGCGCCGCGTACGTCGAAGACCGCACTGTTGGCGTCGGTGAGCTCGGAGCGGCGGGCCAGGCAGCGGACCATCGCCGCGTGGTCCCCGGCGCGGGCCAGGCGGATGTCGTCGAGCAGGGTCACGGCGGAGCTCGTCCAGACGGCCCACTGGCCGAGCAGCCCGCCCGCGAACCAGCGCGGGGTGCCGGCGGCCGTCTCGTACGGGGTGAGCAGATCGCCGATGATGTCGTCGTCGTTGCCGGTGTACAGCGCCACCTCGTCGGCCCGGTCGGCGGCGGCCACCGCCCGGATGACATCGGCGGTGCGGTAGCGGTCGAACGGGGCGATCTTCACGGCGGCGGTGTTCGGCAGGTCGGTGAACGCCGACCAGAAGGCGGGCGACAGGTACCGCCCGCCCACGGCCTCCTGGAGGTAGAAGCCGATGACCGGAAGCACCTCGCCGACCGCCCGCGCCCGCTCCAGCAGCCCCTTCTCGTCGGCTCCGGGGACGGCCGGGCTGAGCAGCACCGCGTCGTAGCCGAGCGCGGCGGCGGTCTCCGCCTCGGCGACGGCCTGCGCGGTGTAGCCGCAGGCACCGGCGACCTTCACGAACGGGCGGCCGGCCTCGGCGTCGATCGTCTCGGCGGCGAGCTCCAGCACCGGCCGGAACAGGCCCACCTCACGCTCGCGGATCTCGAACTGGGTGGTGTGCACGGCCACGGCGGCGCCGCCCGCGCCCGAGGCGAGGTAGTACCGGGTCAGCGCGCGCTGCCGGCGCTCGTCGAAGGTGCCGTCCGCGTGCAGGGCGAGCGGATGGGCGGGGATCGCCGCGCCGCGGGCGAGCAGCTCCAGCGCGGGTGTGGACAGGGCGGAGGGAGTGGACATGGAGTGGATCAGAACCTTCCGTCACGTACCTGGAACTTGGTGGGCTTGCCGGACAGCGGCAGCCCGCGGCGCAGCCAGTCGGCCTGCCACTCGACGAGGGTGCGCAGCGCGACATCCGGGTAGCCGAACAGAGCATGGCAGCGGCTCGCGTCGGAGAGCAGCGCGGTGGGCGCCTCCTCGCCGGCGAGGACCGGCTCCTTGCCGAACTCCTCGCCGAACCACTGGGCGATCCGGCGCACCGAGGCGGTCTCGGGGCCGGTGAGGTTGAGCGTGAACGCCTCGCCGTCGGTGGCGTGCAGCAGGGAGCGCAGGGCGACCTCGTTGGCGTACCCCTGCCACACCACGTTGGCGTGACCGGTCGTCACATCGACGGGCTCGCCCGCCTGGACGCGGTAGGCGATGTCGGCGAGGACGCCGTAGCGCAGGTCGACCGCGTAGTTGAGGCGGATGTTGGCGACCCTGGTGCCCCGGGTCAGCGCCGCGTGGCCGAAGATGCGCTCGCGGCCCAGGCACGACATCGCGTACTCGCCGACCGGGCCGACCGGGTCGCTCTCGGTGCAGCCGCCGGAGGCGACGGGCACCAGCGGATACACGTTGCCGGTGGAGAACGCGGCGATCCGCGCATCCGGCCAGCGCCGGGCCACCCGGTCCGGCATGGCGGCGTTCACCGCCCAGGCGTGCGAAGGCGCCCCGGCGGAACCGAACTTGGCGCCCACCATGAAGACGATGTTCCCGGCGTCGGGCAGTGCGGACAGATCGCCGGCCGGGTCCATCAGGTCGAAGGCGACGGTACGGACCCCGTCGGCCTCCAGTTCCCCGGCGGCGGCCTTGTCGGACCAGCGGGAGACCGCGTACACGGTCGCGTCCGTGCGGCCCGCGGCGTCCAGTGCCCGGCGGGCCAGCCGGCACAGGCTGGGGCCCATCTTGCCGCCGGCGCCGAGCACCAGCAGATCGCCTTCGAGGCGGCCGAGGTCGGCGATGAGCGCGGGGGAGGGGGTGGCGAGCCGCTCTTCGAGTGCGGCCTCATCGGTGAACATGTGTGGCTATCCCTTGATTCCGGACGCGGTGACGCCCTCGGTGAAGTAGCGCTGGCCCACCATGTACGCGGCGAAGATGGGCACGAACGCGATGACGGAGCCGGAGAGCACCACATTGAGCGGCACGTTCTGCTGCTGGAGCGAGGCGATGCCGACGGTGAGGGTGCGCATGTCGGTGGACTGGCCGATGACCAGCGGCCACAGGAAGTCGTTCCAGTGCCACAGGAAGACGAAGACGCCGAGCGTGGCGAGGATCGGCTTCAGCAGCGGCAGCACGATCCGGTAGAAGATCTGCCACTCGTTGCAGCCGTCCAGCCGGGCCGCCTCGAAGAGTTCGTCCGGCAGGCCCTGGATGAACTGCCGCATCAGGAACACCGCCTGGGCGTTCGCCAGGGTCGGCACGATCAGACCCCAGTACGTGTCGACGCCGCCCAGCTTCGCGATCATCGCGAACGTCGGGATCATCGTGACGTGGTACGGGACCATCACCATCGACAGGAACGACCAGAACATCGTCTCCCGGCCCGGGAAGCGCTTCTTGGCGAAGGCGTATCCGGCCAGCGAGGCGAGCAGCAGTACGCCGACGACGGAGACGACCGAGTAGATCAGCGTGTTCAGCAGCCAGCGCGGCACGTCCTGGGCGCCCATGACGGTGTCGTACGCCTCGCCGGTCAGCGGCCACGGCAGCAGACTTCCGGGGAAGTCGACCGCAGCGGACGGCTTCAGGGAGAGCACGACCATCGCGTAGAACGGGAAGACCGTGACGAGCGCGGCAACCGTCAGGAGCACGCCGCGTGCGATCTTTCCGGTCCGGGTGGGGCGCATGCCGTACGGGACGGTGTCCTGCTCGGAGAGCTTGCGCAGTCTGCGTTCCGCCCGGCGTGCGGCCCGGTCCGGCGGTGCGGGAGCCCGGCCGGCGGGCGGGGTCTTCGTCTCTGCGGGTGCTGCGGTCATGGTCACTGGTCCTTCCCGATCACGAGCCGCTGGATCACCGCGACCACCACGGTCAGCACGAAGAGCGCGACCCCGATGGCGGAGGCGTAACCCAGGTCGAAGTACTTGAAGCCCGCGTCGTAGAGCTGGAAGACGAGCGTGTAACTGGCGTTGGCGGGGCCGCCGCCCGTCATCGTGTACACGGCGTCGAAGACTTGGAACGAGGCCGTCGTCTCGATCACCGCGAGGAAGAACAGGGCGGGCTTGAGCTGCGGCAGCACGATGTACCGGAACCGCTGCCAGGGGCCGGCCCCGTCGGTGAGCGCGGCCTCCTCCAGCTCCCGCGGGATGTCCTGCATCCGGGCGAGCAGGATCAGCATCCCGTACCCGAAGCGGGACCAGACGCCGACGATCGCGAGCGCGGGCAGCACCAGCACGTCGTCGGAGAGCCAGGAGCCCTCGGACATCCCGAACCAGCCCATCAGGGTGGACCACGGGCCGCCGGTCGAGAAGATCCACACGAAGACGGTCGCGGCCAGCACCAGCGAGGTGACGACCGGCAGGAAGAACACCGAGCGGAAGAACTTGGCGCCGCGGAACGCGCGGCGGGTGATCAGTGCCAGGGACACCGACGCGATGAGCGTGCCCGGCACGGCGAGCACCGTGTAGAGGACGGTGACCTTCAGCGCCTGCCAGAACAGCGGGTCGTCCCACAGGCGGGTGAAGTTGTCGAGTCCGATGAAGCTGCCGCCGCCGGTGAGGGAGTAGTCGGTGAAGCTCATCAGCACACCGGCGACGCCCGGACCGAACCGGAAGGCGAGGAACAGCAGGAAACACGGGAGGACGAAGAGCAGGCCGATCCGGGCCTCGCGGCGCGCCTGCGGCCCGCTGCGACGGCCCCGGCGGGTGGGTTCCGCGACGACTGCCACGGGGATCTCCTTGCGGTACGGGGGAATTGCGGGGGGTTGGGGGAGTGCCCCAGGGGGTTGCGGGGCCGGGGTCCGGATGCGGCCGGACCCCGGCCCCGCGACGGATCAGCGGCCGAGCATCGCCTGTGCGGCCTTCTGCGCGGCGTCCAGTGCGTCCTGCGGGCTCTTCTTGCCGAGCAGCGCCGCCTGGATCTCCGGTGCGAGCACGCCCTGGACCTCACGCGCCTTGTCCTGGAGCGGGCCCACGGTCATGCTCGGCAGCGTGGCGCCGACGGCGGTCTGGAGCGCGTCGTCCGGGTACAGGTCGCCACCGGACTTACGGGCCGGGAAGTAGCCCGCGGCCTTCTGTAGACCGGCCGCGTTCTTCGACTCGGCGACGAAGTTCAGCCAGTCACCGGTGTTCTTCTTGTCGGCGCCCTTGAGCATCGACAGCGCGCCCACGGTGCCGTAGCCGATCGACTCGGTGTCCTTCAGCGGCGGCTGGACGACGATGTTCTCCTTGCCCCAGAACGGCTCCACGTCCGCCGGGGTGTTCTGCCAGGTGCAGGCCACCTTGCCCTTGGCGACCGGGGTCTGCTCCAGCTTGGGCGTGGTCGTGACCAGGTCCTTGTCGGTGTAGCCGCCGTCGACGAGCTTCTTCAGGTACGTCAGCGCCTTGACGCCGGCCGCGTCGTTGAAGGTGACGTTCTTGCCGTCCTCGGAGAAGACGTCGCCGCCGGCCTGCCACAGCAGCGGGTAGAACGTCATGTTCAGCGTCTGCTGGGTGTCCCCGCTGTAGCTGGTGGCGTAGTAGCCCTTCTTCTTCAGCTTCGGGGCCAGCGCGTCCAGGTCCGCCCAGGTCGTCGGGTACGTCTTCTCGCCGATGGCGTCGAACACGCGCTTGTCGCAGATCAGCGGGTTGGCGCTGGTCAGGATCGGGGTGGCGAGCGCCTTGCCGCCGACCGTGACGGAGGTCAGTGCGAAGTCCGTGTAGTCGGACTTGGCGTCGGCCGGCATGTACTCGTCGGCCGGGACGATGTTCTTGGCGTACTTCGGCAGCTGGTCCGGGATCAGGTAGACCGCGTCCGGGCCCTTGCCGGAGGCGATCGCGGTGGCCAGCGCGGTGTCGCGGTTGGCCCACGGGAAGGTCTCGACCTTCACCTTGACGCCGGAGTGCTCCTTCTCGAAGGCCTTGACCAGGCCGTCCCAGTACGCCTTGTTCTTGGCCTCGTCGAAGATGACCGGGTAGGTCCACATGGTGACGGTGTTGCCGTCGTCGCTGCTGGAACAGCCGGCCAGCACACCGGCGGTGAGCGCGGTGACCAGGACGGGGGCGGCGAGTGCACGGACTCTGGAACGGCGGGTGAGCAGACGGGACATGAGGTGGTCCTCCGAGGACGTGAGGGCGGTGGGAGAGGGAGTCACTGCGCCGGGACCGTCTGGACGGTTCCGGTGTGCCGGGCACGCTCGGCGGCGAACGCCGCGAGATGACTGCCCAGCGAGGTGGCGGGGCCGGAGCGGACGGCCCCGGAGTCGCCGGTGGCGACGGCGGTGACGAACGCCTCGACGAGCGCGGCGTCCCCGCCGCCGTGCCCGTCGGCCGCGTTCGAACCGGACGTGCCGAGTTCACGGACGGTGGACTCACCGGTCCGGAAGTCCTGCACCGTGACCCGCTCACCGTCACCGATGAGCCAGCCGTGCGAGCCGAAGATCCGGGTCTGTCGGTGGGTCTGCTCGGTGAACGCCACCATCTGGAAGGTCGCGGTCACCCCGTCCGACAACTGCATGGCGAGGACCTGGTGATCCACCACGTCGTTGTCGCTGCGGTACGCGCAGACCCCGTACGGGCCCTCGCGCAGCGCCTGCACGAGACCGGCCTCGTCGGTCGCCTCGGTGACATGGGTGACCGGCCAGACCGCGCCCTTCTCGCGCAGCGTCGGCATGTACAGCTTCAGTGCGCTGTAGGGGCATTCGTGCTCGACCGCACAGTCGAGGCAACGGTCCGCGGACCCGGCAGGGGCGTTCTCGGGCTTGAAGTGCTTCAGCCCGCCGAACCCGGTGACCTGCTCGATCCGGCCGCCCATGATGTACGTGATCCAGTCCAGGTCGTGACAGGACTTGGCGAGCAGCATCGGCGAGGAGTCCTTCTCGCTGCGCCAGGGACCGCGTACGTAACTGTGGGCGTAGTGCCACCAGCCGACCGGCTCCAGATGGTCGATCGACACCAGCTGCCCGAGGACGCCGGAGTCCACGACCTCCTTCACCAGGTCGGTGTACGGGGTGTATCGCATGACGTGGCACACCGCGAACAGGACCCCGGCCCGCTCCACCCCCTCGACGATCCGCCGGGTCTCCTCCTCCGTCGGGGCCAGGGGCTTCTCGGCGAGGATCGCGTAGCCGGCCTCGGCCAGGGCCAGCACCGGCTCCACATGGAAGCGGTCCTGGGTGGCGACGATGACGGCGTCCGCGATGCGGCTGTCGACCAGTGGCCGCCAGTCGTCGAACTCGACCGGCGCACCGGCGGCGGCGCGCGCCGCGGGGCGCGGGTCGGCGACGGCGACGAGTTCGGCGCGCTCGGGGTGCGCCTTGATCCACTCGGCGTACGTCAGACCGCGGTTGCCGGCGCCGACGAGGGCGACCCGTACGGGCCGGCCGGTGATCGGGGTATGCGTGGACACGGGGAATCCCTGGTGCTCGGTGGTGCTCATTGGGCGGGGGTGGTCAGAAGCGCAACGTGGCCGCGGTGTGGGCGACGCGGGCGCCCTCGTCCGGCAGCGCGGTGCGCTCGGTGCCGTCCTCGACGCAGCCGGTGTGCAGCAGATGGCCGGCGGACGAGGAGAACGCCGCGGGGCGCAGTTCGAGGCGGCCGCCGGTGAACGTGGAGCCGGTGGCCCGGTAGCGGTTGGTGCCCTCGGTGAGCAGCACATGGGCGGTGCCCTCGGGCGCGCTCGAGTCGAGGCCGGTGAGCTGCCAGTCGACGGTCCTGCCGGAGCCGGTACGGGCGAGCAGGGCGCCGTCCTTGTTGGTGCCGGACAGACGCGTGCCGTCGATGCGCAGCCGCTGGTCCTTCGCCGCGTTCAGCTTCAGCCCGGTGTTGCGGAGTTCGCCGCCGAGCACGGTGATGTCGCTGTGCGCGAGCGAGACCGGGGCGGTGTCCTCGGACCCGGTGAGCGTGCACTGGTCGAGGACGAGCGGCCCGGTGCCGTTGAACGCCGCGCCGTCGACGCCCTTCAGCGAGGTGCGCTGGAGGGTGAGCGGGACGGTGACACCGGCCTGGGTGACTTCCGCGCCCGCCGCGAACGCGAAGGAGGAGTCGGCGATGACGTTGGGGCGGGCGGAGAGGTCGGAGGCCCGCGAGACGATGAGCGGACCCGTCGCCGTACAGCCCCGCATCTGCACACCGTCCGCGTTGACCCAGAGCATCCCCGAGCCCGCCAGCGACTTCTTGCCGATGACCAGGACGTCCTCGAGCGTCAGATCGGTGATCTTGACGCGGGCGACGAACCAGGAACAGGCGTGGCGCCGTACGGTGATCCGCTTGGCCCTGCCGCCCCAGGCCGCGCCCGAGTTGGCGAAGGTCATCAGGCCGGAGTTGCCGGTGTAGACGAGGTCGTGCTCGAACTGGCCGTGCGTCACGAACGGGCCCTCGTCGTCACCGTCGCCGTGGCAGTTGGTGACGTAGCAGTAGGCGGAGGCCGTGAAGTCGTTGAGATGGCGGGCGTTGGAGGTGTGACAGTCCTCCACGTGCCCGTACAGACAGTAGATCTGCTGGGTGAGATAGCCCGCGCCGCCGTACGTGACGGACTTCGGGTTGGTGAGCGAGCACTGCTCGGTGCGGTAGTACGTGCACCAGCGGCGCATCACCACCGGCCAGAAGGTGCCGATGGCCTCGATGCCCGAGACGTCGCAGCGCACCGCGTACTCGTAGGCGACCGGGTGCGAGCCGGTCATCTCGTCCTCGCCCCAGCCCTCGAAGACCATGTTGCGGACGTGGGCGCGCTCGACGGGCTCGATCCGGGTCCAGGTCAGGGTGCGGCCGGCGGCCAGGTCCCAGCCGATCTGGTAGTTGACCCGGATGTGCGAAGCGTCGACGACGCCGGTGACCTGGACGAGGCGCTGGATCTCCTTCTCGTACTTCCCCGCCAGGGCGTTGATCTCCACGGCCCACCACTGGCCGACGGAGAACTTCGACGAGTCACCCACCTCGAACAGGTCCGACAGGTCCGGCATCGCCGCGCTCAGGCTGTGCTCGACGGTGGTGTCGGTGACGGTGCCGCGGAAGGAGAGGACGGCGCCGAAGGGGTTGTCGTGGGTGTTCTTCTCGATGTTCTCGGTGCGGATGTGGTGGCCGCCGAAGTCGAGTTCGATGTTGGAGCGGTCGAAGAGGTGGCGTTTGGTGAAGAGGAGGTCGGTGTGGGCCTCGATGCGGTGGACGCTGTGGTCGTTGATCATGGCGTCGAGTGCGGCGTCGGCGGGGGTTTCGGCGTCGAAGTGGCCGAAGGTGCGGAAGTCGAGGGTTCCGGTGTGGAGCTGGTGCCAGCGTCCGGTGCCGGGCGTGCCGTTGGGGGCGATGACGGTGCCGGCGTTGTGCGGGGTGGTGGACTTCTTGTTCCAGCGCAGGGCCATGGTGCCGCCGTCGCCGGGGGCGTTGTATCCGGCGACGATGACCTGGGTGCCGTCGGTGAGGGGTTTGGTGTTCAGTGCGCGCAGGGCGGCGACGGTGTCCAGGTGCAGGACGTCACCGGTGTGGGCGGGTGCGGCCTGCGCGGACCCCGTGGTCACGGCCGTACCGGCCATGACCAGACCGGCCAGACCCGAAGCCCGCAGCAGATTCCGGCGGGACGAAGCGGAGGACGGGACAACGGGCGCGACAGGGGTGTGGTGCGGAACGCTCATGCGGACTTCGCCTTCCGAGAAGTGCGACGAGGGAGGGAGCGTTCCTGCGGTGGACTGCCATGAGGCGGATGGCTGAAAAGGGTCCGGCCGTCGGGTGTTCACGACGCGGTGGGCAGGCGTCGGAAGCGGACCGGAAGGGGTAAATCAGGGGTGACCGGTGAAAGTCACCTCAGTTGGCAGGGAACATACGTCCGGTTAAGGCGATCGGTCAAGGCTTGATTCCGTCGGAATCCGTCGTGTCGGATTCCGGCGCGGTGACGTCCGGGTCCTCGGCCCAGCCCAGCGAGACGCTGATCCGCCGGGCCGCCTCCCGTACCTGGCCGCCCAGTTCCTGGTAGCGCCAGGCCGGCAGACCGAGCTTGAGGCCGGTGATCGAGACGGCCCCCGCGCACACCGAACGGTCGTCGAAGACCGGGGCGCCGATGCAGATGATGCCCTCGGCGTCCTCCTCGTCGTCCAGCGCGTAGCCGACCCGGGCGATATCGCGCAGATGGGACAGGAATGTCGCCGGATCGGTGATGGTGCGGGACGTGCGCCGCGGCAGGCCGAACCGTTCGATGACGGAGGCGGCCTCGCTCGGCGGTACGGCGGAGAGCAGTGCCTTGCCCAGGCCCGTGCAGTGCGGGAGTTCCCGCTGCCCCATCCGCAGATCGAGCCGGACGCGCTGGTCGAGCTCGACCTGGTCGACCACGACCGCGTGGCCGTCCTCGGGCACGGCGAGACGGGAGGCCATGCCGGTGGCGCGGGTGAGGTCGCGCAGGACGGGATGGGCGACCCCCCGCAGCGAGACCTGGGACCTGGCCCGGTCACCGAGCCGGGCCAGGCTCATGCCCAGCCGGTAGCGGCGGTTCATGCCCTCGCCGTCGTCCGAGACGAGGCCGTAGGCGCGCAGGGTCTGGAGCATGCCGAAGGCGGCGCTCTTGGAGATGGAGCACGCCTGGCCGACCTCGGTGACGCTCAGGCCGTTTCCCTGGGAGGGGGCGGCGAGCGCTTCGAGGATGTCCGCTGCCCTCGCCACGCTCTTGACCCAGTACTTCGGCTCTTCTGGGGCAGCACTGTTCGTCATAGCAGAACAGCTTAGTGCCTGAGGGGAGGCGCGAGTGCCTGTCGACCGCTTCCGCGGCAAAGGGTGCCCGACGCGCGGGGCTTGAAGGCGCCCAAAGGGGTTGACCGGCCCTGGGGGCGGACGTAATATCCAGGCACTGTTCTGCTCTACAGAACAGTGTTCTGAAAAAGCGAAACGCTCCACCGAGCACCACGCATCACCGAACACCACGCACGACTGAGCAACCACGCACGACTGAGCAACCACGCACCACCGAGCAACCACGCACCACCGAGCAACCACGGATCACCTCCTTCCTGCGGCGACTGCCGGGCGGATGGCGCCAGGGACTCACGGGCCGGGCAGGGCCCGCGAAAACCGACGACTCTCGACGCAAGGAGCAAGCACCATGAGTTCAGGCCCGGTAGGCAACGAATCCGGAGCCCGACTCGCCGAGCGCGCCCGCCAGGTCGTACCCGGCGGCGTGAACAGCGGTCAGCGCAGCGTTCCCGGACTGACGGACCTGGTGGTCACCGGAACCGACGGCGCACGGTTCCGTACCGCCGACGGACGCGAGTACACCGACTTCCACTCGGCGTTCGGCCCGCCGCTGCTCGGTCACAACGACCCCGACGTGGCCCGCGCCACCGCGGAGGCCGGCGCCACCCTCGGCCACATGGGAGTCGGCGTCACCGAGGGCGAGGTCCTCCTCGCCGAACAGCTCACCGAACTGATCCCGTCGATCGAGAAGGTGCTGCTCACCAGCACCGGCAGCGAGGCCACGTTCCACGCGCTGCGCGTCTCCCGCGCCGCCACCGGCCGCCGCCTGGTCGTCAAGTTCCAGGGCTGCTACCACGGCTGGCACGACTCGGTCAGCCTCAACGTCATCTCCGACCCGTCGAAGGTCGGCGGCCACGACCCGATCTCGACCGGCATCCTGCCCGAGGTCCTCGAAGCCACCCTCGTCCTGCCGTTCAACGACAGCGAGGCCGTTCGCCGCACCTTCGCCGAGCACGGCTCCGACATCGCCGCCGTCATCGTCGAGCCCGTCCCGCACAACGTCGGCGCGCTCCTGCCGTACCAGGAGTTCCTCACCACGCTGCGCGAGGAGACCACGAAGGCCGGCAGCGTCCTGATCTTCGACGAGGTCATCACCGGCTTCCGCCACGACATCGGCGGCTGGCAGAAGATCTCCGGTGTCACCCCCGACCTCACCACCCTCGGCAAGGCCATCGCCAACGGCGCCCCCGTCGGCGCGATCGGCGGCCGCGCCGACCTGATGGACCTCTTCTCCACCCGCCCCGGCGCCCCCGCCTTCTTCGCCGGCACGTACAACGGCCACCCGTCCGTCGTCGCCGCCGCCCTCGCCACGCTGCGCAAGCTCCGCGAAGAACCGGTCCACGACCATGTCTTCCGCCTCGGCGACCGCGTCCGCACCGAACTGACCGGACTGTACGAGCGCCTCGGCGTCCCCGCCGTCGTCACCGGCTACGGCTCGGTCTTCGTCAGCTACTTCATGCCGGGCGAGGCCCCCCGCACCTATACGGACCTGCTGGCCAACGACGCCTCGCTGTTCGTCGGCTACCGCCGCAAGCTCCTGGACCACGGCCTGTTCGAGCTGCCGCTCAACCTCAAGCGCAGCCACATCAGCTACGCGCACACCGATGCCGACGTGGACCGCCTGATCGAGGGCACCGAGGCAGCCGTCAAGGCCGTCCTCGCCGACGGTGGCGCCCGCGACCTGGAGAACACCTCGACCATGGGCGGAGCGACCCGCTGATGCTGACCGTCAACCGCACCCGCCCCGCCGGCCCCGCCGGACGGATCACCCGCGTCGAGACCCTGATGCTCGGCACCTCCTGGCGCGACTTCGGCTATGTCCGGGTCCACACCGACGAGGGCCTGACCGGCATCGGCGAGATCACCCACCCGTACCGGGTGAGCGAGGTCTGCGCCCTCACCGAGGCACTGGCCCAGCGCCACCTGATCGGCGCCGACCCCTTCGACATCGAGGAGCTCTGGCTCCGCGTCTACCAGGGCGACTTCCTGCGCGGCGGCGACATGGGCGGCATCGTCCTGTCGGGCCTCGACCAGGCGATGTACGACCTGATGGGCAAGGCGCTCGGAGTTCCCGCGTACCGGCTGACCGGCGGCGCCTGCCGCGACGACGTCCGCGTCTACGCCAACGGCTGGTACACCGGCGAACGCGAGCCCGAGACCTTCGCCGCCAAGGCGAAGGAGACCGTGGCCAAGGGCTACACCGCCCTCAAGTTCGACCCCTTCGGCCCCGGACTGCACGAGCTGGAACGGGCCGAACTGCGCCGCTCCATCGACCTCGTGGCCGCCGTCCGCGAGGCCATCGGACCGGACATCGACCTCTTCATCGAGGGCCACGCCCGGTTCGCCATGCCGACCGCGGCCCGTCTCGTGCGGGAGCTGGAGCCCTTCGACATCGGCTGGTTCGAGGAGCCGATGCCCTGGACCCACATCGAGCGGTACGCGGAACTGCGTCAGCGCGCCGCGTTCCCCATCTCCGGCGGTGAGCACTTCCACAACCGCTACGAGTACAAGCAGCTCTTCGCGACGAACGCCGTCGACATCATCCAGCCCGACCTCTCCATGGCCGGCGGATTCACCGAGGTCCGCAAGCTCGCGGCGATCGCCGACACCCACGGCATGCTCGTGGCCCCGCACAACTCCAACTCCCCGCTCTGCACCACCGTCTCGGTGCACGCGGCGCTCGGAATCCCCAACTTCAAGATCCTCGAGACCTTCGACGGGCTCCTGGAGCCGTTCGTCTTCGACGCCCTGAAGGGCACCCTCCCGATGAAGGACGGCCGCATCGGCCTGCCGACCGCCCCGGGACTCGGCGTCGAACTCGTCGACGAGGTCTTCGAGGAACACCCGCCCAGCCACCGCTTCTGGAACATGTTCGCGGACGGCTGGGAGAAGCGGAACCGTACATGATCGTCGACGTTCATTCGCACCTCTTCCGGCACAGCCACGACTTCACCGACCCGTTCATGTCCGACTCCGCCCGCGCCCACGCGGGAGAGGTCGACCTCACGGTCAAGTGGGAGGAGTACGCGGCCACCGCACCCGAGGGCACCCGCACGATCGTCGTCGGCGGCAAGGCCCGGCGCAGTGGTCTGTGGGTCGACGACGCCGCCGTCGCCGCGTACGTCGGAGAACACCCCGACCAGCTCATCGGCTACCTGGCGCTCGACCCCACCCAGCCCGGCTGGCAGGAGGAACTGCGCTACGGCCACCAGGAGCTGGGGCTGCGCGGCATCAAGCTGATGCCGATGTACGCGGGCTTCGACCCGGCGGCCGAGGAGTACGACGAGCTGTACGCGTACGCCGAACGCAACGGGCTGCCGCTCCTGGTGCACACCGGAACGACGTTCGTCTCCAGCGCACCGCTGGAATGGGCGATGCCCCGGCACCTGGACGCCGTCGCCATCCGCCACCCGGAACTGCGGATGGTCCTCGCGCACCTCGGCCACCCCTTCGAGGGCGAGTGCATCGCGGTCATCCGCAAGCACCCGCACGTGTACGCCGACCTCAGCGCCCTGCACTACCGGCCCTTCCAGCTCTGGCACAGCCTCCGGCTGGTCCAGGACTACGGGGTCTTCCACAAGGTGCTGTTCGGCAGCGACTACCCGTTCACGACGGTCGACGACTCGGTGAAGGGGCTGCGGGAGATCGCCCGCATCCCCGGCATCCCCGGACTGCCGCCGCTCGACGCGGACGCGGTCGAGGAGATCATCCACCGGCCCTCTCTCGATCTGCTGGGCCTGAACGGCTGACCCGGCCGCTCTCCCCGAACGGCCGGGCCCGAACAGCCGGCCCCGGCCGTTCCCCCGAACTGCCGGTACGGTGCCCGGGCCACCCCCCGGTCCACGGGCACCGGCCGGCAGCCGGGCCGCCGCGCATCCCCCTGTGTCCCCGCGCGGCGGCCCGTCCCTCTCTCCTTGTCTCCGCCTGTCCCTCTCCGCCTGTCCCTCTCCGCCTGTCCCTCTCCGCCTGGAGGCAACGCGCCATGACCGCAGCCGTCCCGCCCCGCGGCACCGACCGCTTCGACCTGACCGGCCGCACCGCGCTCGTCACCGGAGCGGCCCGGGGCCTCGGCCGGTCCTTCGCCGTCGGGCTCGCCGAGGCGGGCGCCGATCTGGTCCTGGTCGACCTGCCCGGGGCCGAGGGCGTCACCGAGACCGCCGCGGCGGTCGAGGCGCTCGGCCGGAGCTGCCGTGTGTACGGGCAGGACCTCGCAGACATCGACGCGCTGTCCGCCTTCGTCGACACCGTGCGCGCCGGGGCCGGGCCGCTGCACATCCTGGTCAACAACGCGGGCACGGCGGCCCTGGAACGCTTCAACGAGATCACCCCGGCCAGCTGGTCGCACATCATGCGGGTCAACGTCGACGCCGTGTTCTTCCTCAGCCAGCGCGTCGCCGAACACATGACGGCCGACGCCGTGGCCGGCCGCATCATCACCATCACCTCGAAGAACGCCCTGGTGGCGGAGGCCGGCCTGGCCCACTACAACGCCTCCAAGGCCGCTGCCCAACTGCTCACCGAGACCCTGGCGGTCGAACTCGCCCCGCACGGCATCACCGCCAACACCCTCGCCCCCGGCATGGTCGAGACGCCCATCGACGGCGAGTTCCCCTTCGACCGGGAGGCCTTCGAATCCGCCTACCGCGAGCGCATCCCGCTCGGCAGGTATGCACAGGCCGACGAATGCGTGGGCGCACTGCTGCTGCTCGCCTCGGACGCGGGGGCGTACCTCACCGGGGCGCGCCTCGTCGTCGACGGGGGAGTGCTGGCCGACCAGATGCCGCGGATGCGTTTCATGCCGCCGTACCGCAACACGATCTGACCGAGACCGGTCGCCGGTTCGGTTCCCACCGATCCACATCGAGCACGCATCGACAACGCGAGGAGCACCTCCGTCATGCCCGTCAATGCCTCGTCCTCCGCTTCGTCCCGCCGGAATCTGCTGCGGGCTTCGGGTCTGGCCGGTCTGGTCATGGCCGGTACGGCCGTGACCACGGGGTCCGCGCAGGCCGCACCCGCCCACACCGGTGACGTCCTGCACCTGGACACCGTCGCCGCCCTGCGCGCACTGAACACCAAACCCCTCACCGACGGCACCCAGGTCATCGTCGCCGGATACAACGCCCCCGGCGACGGCGGCACCATGGCCCTGCGCTGGAACAAGAAGTCCACCACCCCGCACAACGCCGGCACCGTCATCGCCCCCAACGGCACGCCCGGCACCGGACGCTGGCACCAGCTCCACACCGGAACCCTCGACTTCCGCACCTTCGGCCACTTCGACGCCGAAACCTCCGCCGACGCCGCACTCGACGCCATGATCAACGACCACAGCGTCCACCGCATCGAGGCCCACACCGACCTCCTCTTCACCAAACGCCACCTCTTCGACCGCTCCAACATCGAACTCGACTTCGGCGGCCACCACATCCGCACCGAGAACATCGAGAAGAACACCCACGACAACCCCTTCGGCGCCGTCCTCTCCTTCCGCGGCACCGTCACCGACACCACCGTCCGGCACGCGCTCTCCGGCAAGGTCATCGAACTCACCGACACGTTCCCGGTCCCCGACGCCAAGGCGTTCGAGGTCGGCCAGTGGTGGGCCGTACAGGTCGACCCGGTCGCGGGCGGCGGCGGCGACGAGCGCGAGCTGCAGAAACTGGTCGAGATCACCGAGATCCTCGACGCGGACCGGATCCGGATCGGCTACCTCAACGGCTGGGAACTGGCCGAGGGCCGAAATCTCACCTGGACCCGGATCGAGCCGGTGCACAACACCCATATCCGCAACATGGTCTTCGAGGGCGCGGGACCCGACGAGTACACCGGATCGCACCCCGTCAGCTTCGAGTACGCAGTCGGCTGCGATGTCTCGGGCATCCACGCCACCGGCTCCTTCTGGCCGGTCATCATGCGCCGCTGGTGCACCCGCTTCCGTACCGAGGACTGCTCGCTGAAGAACCCGCCCACGGTCGAGTACGGCGGTGCGGGCTATCTCACCCAGCAGATCTACTGCCTGTACGGGCGGGTCGCCGACTGCACGACCAGCAATGTGCGTCACCTCAACGACCTGACCGCCTCCGCCTACTGCACCGTGGTGAACTGCCACGGCGACGGCGACGACGCGGGCGGCAACCCCTTCACCACCCATGGCCAGTACGAGCACGACCTGCTCTTCGACGGCAACTCGGGGCTGATGGACATCGCCAACTCCGGGGCCCAGTGGGGCATTTCCGCCAAGCGGATCACCGTACGCAGACACGTCTGCTCCTGGTTCACCGCCAACACGAAGATCACCGATCTGACCCTCGAGGACATCACGGTGATCGCACGGCCCACCTTCGACCAGGCCGGCACGCTCACCGTGAACGCCGACGGGGCCCAGGTACGCGGCTGCACCGCCAAGACCTTCGCCGTCGCCCAGCGCTCCGCCCGCTCCACCCGGCCGACCACCATCAGCGACTGCTCCTTCGAACCGCCTGCCGGAGCCGTCCTCGTCCAGACCCCGGTCACGGCGCCCGTCCACTTCGTGCGCTGTACGTTCAAGGGCGTGGACGGTGCGATCCTGCGCGGTGCCGGCCCCGTGCACTTCACCGACTGCACGGTCACCGGCGCCGAGAACGCGGCCCCGCTCTCCGTCGGTTCCGCGGACCTGCGGATCGACGGTGGTACGTACGACAACACCGGCATCGAGCTCAGCGGCGTGCGCGACCAGCGGATCACCGTGACCGGCGGGGTCAGGTTCACCGGCAGCAACAAGGCCAAGGCGCTGCTCGGCCGCGCGGCCGGTCCGGGGAAGGCGACCTGGGACATCACCGGCCTCGGCAGCGCGGCAGCCGGGCCCGACACCGCGCACGTCCGGATCGCCGACGGCACGAACCACTACGCGGCCACCGGCAGCCGCTTCACCGGTGGCGCCCTCCACCTCGCCCCGGACGCCCTCGCATCGGTTCTGCACACCACCTGCGTCGAGGACGGCACGCGACGCAGCGCGATGCCCCCGGCCGGCGACACGGTGCGCACGGACGGGAACCTCATCCTGTGAGCGCCAACATCCGCACGGCGACCGCCGCAGACGATCCCGCCCTGGCCGCCTTGTGGCGTCGTTGCTTCGATGCCCCGCACATCGCCGCCCTGCATGCCCTCGACCCGGAACGCCACCGTCACACGTTCGTCGCGCAGAACGCCGCGGGCGACGGGATCGACGCGGTCGTCGTCTATGTGCCGCGGCTGATCCGCGACGCGGCCGGCACCCCGCAGCGCGTCGGCGGTATCGGCAGTGTCGCGACCCGCCCCGAGGCCCGCGGCCAGGGACTGGTACGGCGGCTGCTGGCGGCGGCGGAGCGCACCATGACAGCCGAACAGTGCGCCTGGTCACTGCTGTTCACCGGCACGCCCGGCGTCTACCGGGGCTCGGGGTGGCAGGAGTTCGGCAGTACGTACACCGAGGGGACACTCGCCACCGCGGCCGGCCCCGACACGTTCCCGGTCCGTGAGGCCACGGCTCAGGACGCTGTGGAGGTGGCCGCGCTGCACCACGCGTACAACGCGAACCGACCGCTCAGCTCACTGCGGGCGCCCGAGGACTGGGCGGTGCGCGTGCCTGCCTGGTACGGCCCGGCCGAGCAGCCGCTCGTGGCGGTGGACCCCGGCTCCGGGGCGCTCACCGGCTGGATCGTGGCGCAGCACGTGGGGGACCGCGTGGAGGTGCGCGAGTTCGCGGGCGCGGACGGAAGCCTGGAGACGCTGCTCGCCGCGGCCGGTTCGCGTGGCCGGGCGGCGGGGCTGACCCGGGCCCGGGTCCGGCTGCCCGACGCCCCGGGGGTGGCGGCCGCGCTGCCCGCCCTGCTGGCGGATGCCCGGCAGGTGACGGAACACGTGGGAATGGCGCGGCCGTTGCACGCCACGGCCGAGTCCGTGCGGGCCACGGTCACGGCGCCGGGCGCGGTGCACTGGTACGGCGACTGCTTCTGACCCGTACGGCCGCCCCGCCCCGCCCGGCGCCGTGACAGAGACGGTGCCCGCGTTCAGGCCGGCCGCTCCTCCCGCAGCTCGATCCTGATGACCGTGTCCACGGGGTCGGGCAGCGGATAGGTGTGGTGGCCGATCTCGCCGAACTGGACGAACGGGAGGTTCGGGTAGGAATCGATGACCCAGGAGTCGCACAACTGGAGTTCACGGCCGTCGGCGAGTGACGTCATCCGGGCGATGCGGTCCTTGGGGATGCCCCCCGAAAGGGCCAGCGGTCCGATCGGGGCGCGCAGGACATGGGCGTAGACCGCGTTCGCGGTACGGGTGTAGTAGCCCCATTCCGGTGTGCCGAGCCCGGCCGGGCCCGCGCCGCGGATCGATTCACCGTTGGTGTCCAGCCAGGCGCCGATCGCACGCAACCGCTGCTCGGCCTCGGGCTGGAGCGTGCCGTCGGGCCTGGGCCCGATGTTGAGGAGCAGGTTGCCGCCCTTGGCCACGCACTCGACCAGCTTGGTGATCAGCTGCTGGGGGGTCTTCCACAGGCCGTCGTCGGCGCAGTGGCCCCAGCTGTTGTTGAGGGTGACACAGGCCTCCCACGGGACGGGCATGCCGTCCTGGCCGCGGATCCCGTCGACGGGGATGACCTGCTCGGGAGAGACGAAGTCGCCGCTGTAGGGGTTCGGCGTGTTGGTGGCGATGGATCCGAGGCCGCCGCCGCTGGTTTCCAGGCGGTTGTCGATCAGGACGTCCGGCTGGAGGTCCCGGACCATGTCGACGATCTCCTGGGCGCCCCACTGCGCGGGGCCCATGTCCGGGTAGGAGAAGTCGAACCACAGGATGTCCAGCGGGCCGTAGTCCGTGCACAGTTCACGGATCTGGCCGTGCAGAAAGCGCCGGTAGGAGTCCAGGTCGGCCACGTGGCCGGCGTGGGCGGGATCGTCGCGGTGCGGGTGGTGCTCGTCGCCGTAGTGCGGGTAGTCCGGGTGGTGCCAGTCCAGCAGCGAGTAGTAGAGGCCGACCCTGATACCGCGCGAGCGGAAGGCGTCGAGGAACTCCCGGACGAGGTCGCGGCCGATTCCGCTGTGCAGGCTGGTGTAGTCGGTGAGGGCGGAGTCGAAGAGGCAGAAGCCGTCGTGGTGCTTGGCGGTCAGCACCGCGTACTTCATGCCGGCGGCCACGGCAAGATCGGCCCAGGTCTCCGGGTCGAAGTGCTCGGCGCCGAACCGGTCGACCGCGTCCTGATAGGTGCCGGCGTCGACCTTCTCGTGCGAGCGGACCCATTCGCCCCGCGCCCACACCGCGTAGGCGCCCCAGTGGATGAACATGCCGAACCGGTCCTGACGGAACCAGGACGAGCGGGCGAACCGGTCGGGGACGCCATCGGGTCCGGGCGGGACCGGCCCGGGATTCAGCGGGGTGGTCGCCGTCGTCATCACTTCACCGCCCCGGAGGCCAGGCCGCTGACGATGTACTTCTGGGCGAACAGGTAGACCGCCACCACCGGCAGCATGGTGATCACCAGGTCGGCGCAGACCAGGCTGTAGTCGAAGCTGTAGGTGGTCTGGAAGTTGAACACCGACATCGGCAGCGTCCAGCGGTCGGAGTCGGGTATCAAGAAGAGCACGTTCTGAAACTCGTTCCAGGCATAGGTGAAGACCAGGATCAGCGCGGTGGAGGTGACCGGCTTGAGCAGCGGGAAGACGATCCGGAAGAACAGACGGAGGAAGCCGGCGCCGTCCAGGAGGGCGGCTTCGTCGATCTCGCGGGGCACCTGGCGGATGAATCCGACGAAGATGAGCGTGATGAACGGGATCTGGATGGCGATGTCGGTGAGGATCAGGCCGGTGTAGGAGCCGCCCAGGCCGAGGACCTGCTGCATCTTGATGGCCGGGATGAAGGCGAACGGGGCGATGAGCCCCGACAGCAGGTAGTTGTAGACACTGCCGGTGACCCGGCCCGGCCGTCTGGCGATGATGAACGCCGCGAGCGAACACACCAGGACGGTCCCCGCCGTCACCGCGACGGTGATGAGAGCGCTGTTGAGGGTGGCGCGGGCGACGCCGCCCGACTTGATCACCTCCAGGTAGTTGTCGAAGTGCCAGGTGCCGGGGAGAGCGAAGCTCATGGTCTTGGTGTCGCCGGCGCTCTTGAGACTGGTCAGGATCACCAGGTAGAGCGGCGCGAGGAAGACCAGGGCGACGAGGGCCGCGGCGGCGTAGGTGGCGGCCGGGGCGAGGAGCCTGCGGACACGGACGGAGCGTGGGTTCATGTCTGGGCCTCCACCCGGCGGACGAATCGGTTGATCACCAGGGCGATGACGGTGATGAGGACGAACTGGAAGACGTTCACCGCGGAGGCGTAGCCGAGCGATCCGGTGTTGAGCTGCTTGTAGACGAAGCTGGTCAGCACCTCGGTCGCGGTGCCGGGGCCGCCGCCGGTGGTGGCGTAGATCATGTCGAAGGCCTTCATGCCGCTGATGAACGTGAGCAGCGCTGCCAGGCTGATGGCGTGCCGCACCAGCGGGAGCTTGATGCGCAGGGTCGTCTGCAAGGGGCCCGCGCCGTCGATCTGCGCGCTCTCCAGCACATCGGCGGGAACGGCCTGCAGGGCGGCCAGCACCAGGACCGCGGTCCAGCCGACACCCATCCAGGTGTCGACCAGGGTGACGCTGTAGAGAGCCAGGTCGAAGTCGCCGAACCAGTCACGGGCCAGGCCCAGCGGCTCCAGCAGGGCGTTGACGGGCCCGTCGGCCTTGAGTATGTAGCCGAAGAGCATGCCGACCACGATCGTGGAGAACATGACCGGCAGGTAGACGACGGTGCGCAGCGACTTGTGGCCCTTGAACGCCCTGTTCAGCAGGAGGGCCAGCATGATGCCGATGACGGTCTTGAGGACCGTCACGACGATCGCGTAGACGAACTGATTACGGACGGACTGCCACAGGACACCCCCCTCGGAGAACATCAGCCGGTAGTTGTCGAGGCCGACGAACCGGGTTTCGGGGACGAAGGTGGAGGCGTCGGTCAGTGACAGGTACATGCCGAAGATCGCCGGCAGGAGGAAGAAGACGGTGAAGACGACCACCGCCGGCAGGAGGTAGGCGTACCGGTAGGTACCCATGACACCGCCCTGCCGCCGCCGGGATGGGCGCCGAGTGGGCGCGGGCTCGCTCTGTTCGACGTCGGTCCGCCGCATGGTGGCCGTGCTCATGTGTGTCAGCCGCTCTTTCGGTCAGAAGCCGGTGACGCCGGCCTTGGCGCCCGACTTCTGCCAGGCGGACTGGACCCGGTCGGTGAACTCCGGGACGTCGATCCGCTTGCCGATGAGCTCCTGGTAGGCGGCGATGATGTCGTCCTGCGGCTGCGGGACCGTCGACTGCTGATCGAAGGGGGTCACCGTGGCGCCGCCCTCGACGAGCTTGCGGAAGTCACCGACGGCGCTGGTCTCCTTGGTGACGGTGACGTCGGAGAACGGCGAGACACCCGGGTTCGCGTCGATGAACCTCTGCGCCTGCGGCCGCTCGACCATGAAGTTCAGGAAGTCCTGGGCCTGGGTGGCGGCCTTGGAGAAGGAGGCGACCTTCAGCAGGTTCGGCTTGGCCAGACCGATGGTGTTCTTGCCGTCGGCCGAGGGCAGCGGGAAGAAGCCGATGTCCGCGTTCTTCTTGACCGTGGTGATCGCGGAGAACGCCCAGGTGCCGTTGATGATCGCGCCGCAGGAGCCGTCGGCGAGTGCGGCGTTCTGGGAGTCGAAGGTCGCGGTGAGCGCGTCCTTGTTGATCAGGCCCTTGCCGACCCAGCTCGCCAGGGCGTTGTACTCGGCGGTGAAACCGGAGGCGTCGCCCCACTCGCTCTTGTTGGCGTCCAGAGTGGTGACGAGATCCGGGGTGGTGCCGAGGAGACCGGAGTTGACGGCATTGCGGTGCTGAAGCAGCGTCCAGCCGTCCTTGCCGCTCAGGCACAGCGGGGTGGTGCCGTCGGCCTTGACCTTCTCAAGGCCGGCTTCGAAGGCGGCGAGGCCGGTGGGCGGGGAGGTGACGCCCGCCTTGGTGAAGACGGCTTTGTTGTAGATGACGCCGTAGCCGGCGAGCCCGTCGGCGCTCGGGGTTCCGTAGATCTTCCCGTCGGTGCCGGTGATGGCCTTGCGCACGCTCGGGGTGAGCCGGTCCACCCACGGGCCGGACGCCGGCCGCATGATCGCCGCCTTGTTCTTGACGGTGTCCTGGCCGCCGAAGATGTCCACCCCGCTCTTGGCGGCGATGCGCGCCTGGATGAGGGCGTCGTAGTTGGCGTCGGGTACGGGGGTGAGTTTCACCTTGTTCCCGGTCCTGTGCTCCCAGGCGGCGACGTTGTCCTTGAAGCCGGCGACGCCGACCCAGGACGAGGGGAGCATGAAGGTGACCGTGACGGATCCGGCCGAGCCCGACGACCCGTCCTGGTCGTCGGAGCCACAGCCGCTCAGGACGAGGGCGGCCGTAACCGCTCCGGTGGAGGCGAGGATTCCGATTCTGCGCATGGCGATTTCCTCTGGGTGTGCGGTGGTTGGGGGAGACGATGGCCGGCGGCCCGGCAGGGCCGGGCGGCTCAGACGGTGACGGCCGAGCCGCGCCGATGGTGGTGGTCCGCCGCCGCGAGGCGGCTCAGGGGACGTACATCGATTCGGGCGTGGAACGAGCCATCGCCCAGGAGGTCCCCGAAGGCTCCGTTCAACGCCAGTTGCAGGGCGCCGAGGGAAGGACCGAGACGGGGGAACCGGGTGATGGCCAGGTCCAGGGGGTAGGCGCGGCGCAGCAGCGTCTGCACCGTCCTGCCGACTCGGTCGGTGAAGGCCGGGCTGTGTACCAGCGGACCTCCAAGAACGACCAGATCAGGGTCGATCGCCAGGGCCAGATAGGCGATCTGACGGGCCGTGGCGTCGGCGAACGCGTCCAGCTCGGCGGCGCTCGCGGCATCGCCGCGCGCCGCGGCCTCCACCACCGGGAGGAACGTGGTGATGTCCTCCCAGGACGCGGGCGCCGGGGAACCGTCGTCGAAATGTCCGAGTTCACCGGCCAGATTGCGGCTTCCCCGGTGCACCCGCCCGTCGAGCACGATCCCCGCGGCGATCTGATGCCAGGCCAGCACATGGGCGAAGGTGCCGGCGCCGCGCGCCGCACCGTACACGTACTCGGCCATGGCCGCGGCGTTCAGGTCGTGCTCGACCCGGAGGGGCACGTCGCCGAAGGACAGCCCGGCTTCCGCCGGAGTGGACCCCTGAAGGTCCGGGAAGTCCGGTGAGAAACCGATCCAGCCGTCCGCGCCGATCCCCCCGGTGAGGGCGAGCCCGACACCGAGCCAGCGTTCGTGCCCCGTGCTGAGCCGGGACACGATGTGGTTCAGACGGGCCTTGAACGCCGCGATGCGTTCCCGGCCCGGCAGCGTCTCGGCATCGTGATGCTCGCTGTAGTGGCATATCCGGCCCGCGATGTCGCAGACGACGATCCGCTCGTCATGGCGGGTGATCTCCGCACCGACGACGAAGCCGTACTCGCCGCGGAACCGGAACCGGGACGCGGGCCGGCCGCCGCCGGGTGTCGGCGACTCCCGGTGATCGGCACCGGAGGTGATCTCGACCAGGGAGCCGAGCTCGTTCAGCCGCTCCCTGACCGTCGGCCTGGACAGACCGGTGGTACGCGACAGCTCGGTGAGTGTCGCCTCCCCCAGGGAGTGCAGGGCGGCGGCACACGCCACAACGGTGGTCCCGCCCTCGCCGCTTGTCGTCGGCACAGTCACTTCCCCCTCCCGGTGCCCAGGTTCCGAACGCTGGTTTCGAAGCCTCGTTCCGAAACGCGCTTTCATAACGGTGGGAGGAAGTTATGCGGCCCCGGGAACGTGACGCAAGCCTTATGAAAATCTCGTCCCGGATCTTTCATAAGTGGCTCCGTCGCAGCTCAGCGCGGGCTGCGACGGGGTTATGAAGAACCTCGCCGATTCCCTCCAGAAGACTTCCCCGGCGTGATCGCCGTCACCTACCTTGCCGTTGCCTCACCCGTAGCACGGCCCTGTGACGGGCCGGTGAACCCGACAGGAGACAGCGGTGGCAGGTCAGGAACGTAACCCAGTGCCCGTCAACGGCCCCGGACGGCGCGGATTCCTCAAGTCGATCGCCGCCATCGGTGCGGGCGCCGCCGCGCCCGGCCTGATCGGCGCCTTCATGAACACCGCCTCCGCCGCACAGGCGGTTCCCCTGCGCGCGACGATCGACGCGGCGCACCCGGCGCACCTGATCAACTTCGGTCAGGACGACCAGCTCAACGGCGACACGACCGCCAAGCTGTGGAGCACCGTTCCCGACTACCTGAAGCCGTACGTCTACATCAACCTGATCCCCGGCGCGAACATCCACAACGTGCCGGCGCAGACCGACTGGATCGCCGCCGAGCTGGCCTTCGCCACCGCGCACCAGATCCCGGTCACCGTGCAGGTCGCCCACGGCCAGACCGGCACCACCGACCGTATTCCGGTCGCCCAGTGGGAGACCTGGGCCGCGGCCAACCCGGTCTCGCTCAAGGGGTTCAACGCCGCCGAGCTGTACAACGGACCCGACCAGAGCGGCTATCTGATCGACCTGTTCAACCTCGCCGGCCGGCAGGGCATGTTCTTCTTCTGGACCGACACCAACATCTTCGGCACCAACGGCATGATGCTCGACTACATGCAGAACAACGGCGCGTTCCTGCCGGCGATGAAGGCCAACGCCGCCAACCTGGTGCTGCTCAACAAGGAGTCCTTCGCCACCGACACCACCGACGCCCTGCTCAAGGGCCTGTGGCTGACGGGCCACATCGGCAACTGGGGCGGCTCCACCGACTGGTGGAAGTGGGGTCTGGACGGCAGGGGAGTCTTCCCCGGCGGCTCCGGCGGCCAGGACTGGAAGTACATCCTCCAGTACCCGCAGGGCCTCCAGATGCAGTCGATCGTCCGCGACATGTCGCAGGGCGCGACCGTGTTCCTGTGCGAGGCCTCGTTCTTCACCAACGGCGCCTGGGGCCACCGCTACGCCGGCGCGCACTTCGGGGTGTACCCGCTGCTGTACGACGTGGTCCGCGGCCGGATCAAGATCCCCACCCGCGCCCAGGTCGCCGCCCAGACCCTCACGGTCGCCAAGGGCAAGTCCGCCTACACCACTCCGGGCTGGAACGGATCGGTCAACAACGCGATGGCCTCCGACGGCCGTTACGGGATGCTTCCCCTGGTCCCGACGACGATGCCGGCGGCGGACCTGTCGCCCTTCACCACCGTGACCGCGGCCCAGCCGAAGAGCTACTACGACAACCTCTACCCCGGCTACGCCACCGAGAGCGACGCCTGGCTGGTCCGCACCGACACCGCCGTGCCGCAGTGGTTCTACACCAACCCGTACATGGGCGTGCAGCGCAAGGCGTTCGCCACGTTCACCCCGGCCGGCATCCCGGGCGCGTCCGTGACCATCAGCGCGGACGAGCACTCCAATGTGATCGTCAGTGAGGGAACCGGCAGCCTCGGCTTCCACGCCTACAACCACCGGCTGGATCTCACCAACGCGCTCTCCCAGGTCACCGACAAGCCGACGACGTTCCAGTTCGGGCAGAACTACATGGCGCCGGTCATGGACCCGTCCGGCAACCCGGTGGTCAACGCCGACGGAACCATCCCGACGGTCGGCGGCCACACGCTGCCCGACCGGAGCGCCCGCGACATCCGCAACGTCACCGTCGCCGTCCGGGGAACGTGGAACGGCGGCCGGCCGGTGGTCGTGTTCGACGACTACGCCGGTGTGACCCGCCCCTACACCCAGACCCAGACCTGGGACGCCGGTACCAAGACCCTCACCCTCGCGCTCACGATGAACGGCGTCTGCAACTTCAACGTCAAGGTCGACGGGCCCGGCGCCGCGTTCCTGCCCACCACCGGCTGGAGCGTGAAGTACGCCGACAGCGAGGAGACCAGCGGCGAGAACGGCGCGGCCGCCAACGTCCTCGACGGCGACAGGACGACGATCTGGCACACCCGGTACACGGGCGCGGCCCCCGTACCGGCGCCGCCCCACGAGATCCAGATCGACATGGGCTCGTCGAAGGCCATCACCGGCTTCGCCTACCTGCCCCGCCAGGACGGAAGCGTCAACGGCCGCGTCGGCCGGTACGAGTTCTACGTCAGCTCCGACGGCACCACCTGGGGCTCCCCGGTCGCCGCCGGCACCTTCACCGACGACGCCGGCCGCAAGACGGTCGGCTTCCCGTCCACGACCGCCCGATACCTCCGCTTCCGCGCCCTGACCGCGGTCGACGGCGGACCGTACACCACCTGCGCCACCCTGTCCGTCATCGGTTCCTGACCGGCGGCAACCGGCAGTGGGCGGTGGCATCCCGGGACCCGGGATGCCACCGCCCACTGCCGGTTGCCTCTCTAGCGCGCGGGGGGCTCGTCCTCGTCATACGACGAGGTCCCCGAATCAAGCAGCGGTTCCTCGGTCTTGAGGTGGGCCGGAGCGAAGGCCCGCAGTACGTGGTAGCCGGTGATCACGACGATGGTGCCCAGCGCGATACCGCTCAGCTCGAAATTGTCGGTGATCTTCAGGCTGACCCCGCCGACGCCGATGATGATGCCCGCGGCGGCCGGCACCAGGTTCAGCGGATTGCGCAGATCGACCTTGGCGGTCAGCCAGATCTGGGCGCCGAGCAGGCCGATCATGCCGTACAGGATGACGGTGATGCCGCCGAGCACCCCGCCGGGAATGGCGGCGACGACCGCACCGAACTTGGGGCAGAGGCCGAACAGCAGGGCGAAGCAGGCGGCGGCCCAGTAGGCGGCGGTGGAGTACACCCGGGTCGCGGCCATCACACCGATGTTCTCGGAGTACGTCGTGTTCGGCGGACCGCCGGCCGCGGTCGAGAGCATCGAGGCGGCGCCGTCGGCGGCGATCGCCGTGCCCAGCTTGGAGTCCAGGGAACGGCCGGTCATCTCGCCGACGGCCTTCACATGTCCGGCGTTCTCGGCGATCAGCGCGATGACGACGGGCAGCGCGACCAGGATCGCCGACCATTCGAAACTCGGGGCGTGGAACGACGGCAGCCCGACCCAGTCGGCCTTCCCCACCCCCGAAAGATCCAGCCGCCAGTGGTCCACGGCCTCGGCACCGCCCGCCGGGGAATGGATCTTCCCGAAGACCCGGTCGAGCACCCAGGACAGGACGTAGCCGAAGACGAGTCCCAGGAAGATCGCGATACGGGAGAAGAACCCGCGCAGACAGACCACGGCCAGTCCGGTGAACAGCATCACGAGGAGCGCGGTCCACTGGTCCTGCGGCCAGTACGTCGACGCGGTCACCGGCGCCAGGTTGAAGCCGATCAGCATGACGACCGCGCCCGTCACCACCGGCGGCATCGCCGCGTGGATGATCCGGGCGCCGAAGCGCTGCACCGCGAGGCCGGCGAGGAAGAGCACGGCCCCCACCACGAAGACCGCACCGGTGACGACCGCACTGCTGCCGCCACTGGCCCGGATGGTCGCGGCGACCCCGACGAAGGAGAGCGAACAGCCCAGATAGCTGGGCACCTGGCCGCGCGTGGCCAGCAGGAAGATGGCCGTGGCGACACCCGACATCATGATCGCCAGGTTGGGGTCCAGGCCCATGAGCACCGGGGCGACGAACGACGCCCCGAACATCGCGACCACGTGCTGCGCACCGAGCCCGAAGGTCCGGGGCCAGGTCAGGCGCTCGTCGGGGCGGACCACCGCCCCGGGTGCGGGCGTCTTCCCGTCGCCGTGCAAGGTCCAGCGCACGCCGAGGCCCATGGTTGCTCCCTGTGTGTAGTGCGGAGTCCAGTACCTTGCCGGGCACGGCGCTCACTGCAGAAATGATCAGCGCCATGTTAGGGCCTGGCGATGTCCGGGTCGGTCGGGCCGCGGGCGCGTACGGCTCAGGGGCGCGGCTCCGCCACCGCCTTGCCCGCCGCGTCCGAGGAAGTCACGGTCTTGCGGTCCCCGGCCCGCAGCACCCCGGCACCGAGCACCAGCCCGAACGCCAGCACCGACACCACGCCGAACGAGACGACCAGCGAGGTGGCCTCGGCCAGCGAACCGATGGCCGACGGGGCGATGAGTCCCGAGGTGTACGTGATCGTGGCGACGCCCGCGATCGCCTGGCTCGGGTTCGGCCCGCTGCGCCCGGCCGCCGCGAAGGCGAGCGGGACGACCACGGCGATGCCGAGCCCCAGCAGTCCGAACCCGGACATCGCCACCGCCGCGTTCGGGGCGGTGACCACCATGACCCCGCCGACCGTGGCGAGGACGCCGCCGGTGCGTACGGTCCGCACCGCCCCGAAGCGGTCGACGATCCGGTCGCCTGCGATCCGGGCGATGGCCATGGTCAGGGCGAACGCGGTCGTCGACGCGGCCGCCAGACCGGCCGAACTGTCCAGCACGTCACGGAGGTAGACCGCCGACCAGTCCAGGCTGGCCCCCTCGGCGAAGACCGCGCAGAAGCCCACCGCGCCGATGATCAGGGCCGACCTGGGCGGCAGGGCGAAGCGCGGCGGCGGCTCCTGGTCCGGTTCGCTGTGCAGGTCCAGTACCCGCTGGCAGGCGATCAGGCCCAGGGTGGTGAGGACGAGCGCGACGATCATGTGGTGCAGCCGCGCGTCGGCCTCCATATGGGCGGCCACGGTGCCCGCCGCCGAACCGATCAGGGCGCCGACGCTCCACATCCCGTGCAGCCCGGACATGATCGACTTGTCGAGGCGGTTCTCCACCTCGACACCGAGCGCGTTCATCGCCACGTCCGACATGCCGGCCGACGCCCCGTACACGAAGAGTGCCGCGCACAGCGTGACCAGGTTGGGGGCCAGGGCGGGCAGGATCAGGGCCAGCGTCCACAGGGCCAGCAGCCCGCGCAACGCGGTCCGGGCGCCGAAGCGGTGGCTGATCGTTCCTGCGAGCGGCATCGCGAGCGAGGCGCCGATCGCCGGGAAGGCCAGGGCGATACCGAGCTGCCCGGCGCTGACCCCGGCGTGGTCCTGGATCCAGGGCACCCGGGTGGCGAAACTGCCGGTCACCGCGCCGTGCACGGTGAAGACCGCGGCGATGGCGTACCTGGCCCGCCGCACCTCCTGTGTGCCGAAGCCCGTAGCCGTGGAATCCGTTGTCATCCCGCGTGTCCTCCCCTGGAAAATCTGTACTCCACGATGCGGGCAGTAAACTATCAGGAACCCTGCCTGATAAATAGACCGTCCGGTCCGGCACCGTGACGGAGATCTGGAAGGATCCCGGCATGCCCGCATCACCGAGCACCGCCCGGGCCATCAACGACCGGCTCGCCCTGCGCCTCCTCCAGCAGGACGGCCCGCTGACGGCCACCCAGTTGAAGACCCTGACCGGACTCTCCCGGCCCACCGTCGCCGACCTGGTCGAACGGCTGCAGGGAGCGGGCCTGATCCAGGTGGTCGGCGAGGCCGGGGCCGAGCGCCGCGGGCCCAACGCCCGGCTCTACGGGATCGTCGCCGACCGCGCCCATCTGGCCGGTCTCGACGTACGCACCGACAGCGTCGCCGTGGTCGTCGCCGACCTGCTGGGCGTGACCCTCGCCGAGGCGACCCTGCCGATCGGCGGCTCCACCGCCGTCGACGAGGCGGTGGAACAGGCCGTCGCCCTCCTGGAACGCACGGCGCGCACGGCCGGCACGGCTCCGCTGCACAGCGTCGGCATCGGCGCGCCCGGACTGATCGACCCGGTCACCGGGGAGCTGCGGGACACCACGGGTCTGCCCGCCTGGCACCGCAGCCTGGTCCGGGTGCTCCAGGAGCGGCTGCCCGCGACGGTGCTCGTGGAGAACGAGACCAATCTCGCCGCCGTCGCCGAGCACCGCGTCGGCGCCGCCCGCGACCGCGACACCTTCGTCCTGCTCTGGCTCGGCCACGGCATCGGGGCGGCCGTCATGCTGGACGGCAAGCTGCGCCGGGGCGCCTCCGGGGGTGCGGGCGAGCTGGGTTTCCTGCCGGTCCCCGGCACGACCGGCATCCCCTCGGCCGCCAACTGCGACGGCGGGTTCCACTCCCTGGCGGGTTCGGCCGCCCTGTGCGAACTGGCAGCCGCCCACGGCATCACCGCACCGGCCGGAGGCCGGGAACCCGGCGCGGCCGCCGCCGTGCGTGCGGCCCTGGCGGGGGAGGGGGACGGCGACACCTTCCTCGGCGACCTCGCCGACCGCCTCGCCCTCGGCGCCGCGGCCGTAGCCTCGGTGCTCGACCCCGGCTGCGTACTCCTGGCCGGCGAGGTCGGGCACGCGGGCGGCGACGAGCTGGCCGCGCGGGTCGAGGAGCGGCTTGCGGCGATGTCCCCCCTGCGTACCGAGGTCAGGGCGGGGCTGCTGGGCGGCACGGCGGTCCTGCGCGGCGCGCTTCTCGCTGCGCGCGAGGCGGCCCAGGAGGCGTTGTTCGCCCCGGCGGGGTGAGGGATCTTGCCCCTTCCCGGGGGCGCGGGGTTCCGTCCTCAATCGCCGGACGGGCTTTTGTGCGGGTGCCCCGCGGGGCACCTTGTCCGGTGGGCGGGGGTGGGGCCCCTCCGGGGAGACTCCTCAAAAATGGCGTGTGCACCCGACGACGAACAGGCGCCCGGGTCGTACGCCATTTTCTGCGGGGACTCCCCTGCACGTCCCCACCCGGCCGTCATCGCGTCTGCACGCCGGCGGTACTGCTGCCGCAGACGCGATGGCGGCCGGTCCGGGGCCGTGCAGGGGAGTCCCCGCAGGACGACGAACACCGACCCGGGTCGCCTGCGTACCCGCCGAACGTTCGTCGTCTGAGGAGTCTCCCCGGAGGGGCACCGGACCCCCACCACGCGGGGAACGCGCCTCCGCGTCGCGGAGCACCCGCACCAGTCAAGCCCGTCCGGCGATTGAGGACGGAACCCCGCACCCGGGGACCGGGCAACATCACCCAGCCCCGGGCGCGGGACGCGTCAGCAGGCGCCGAGGTCCTGCCAGACACCCCATTCGCCGGCGGAACCAGGCGTGTCACCCTTCGTCCACCACTTGGCCTTCCACTGGTGCGAACCGTGGCTGACCGTCGCACCCGAGCCGTACTCGGCGGTCGCGCTCCAGGCCGCCGCGGCGCACGTGCCGCCGGTGGGGTCGGGGCTCGGACCGCCCGTGCCGGACGGGTCCGGCGACGGCGTGCTGCCGCCCGGCTCGACGACCGTCGTACCGCGTGCCAGGTCGGCGGCCAGCGCGTAGGACTTTCCGCCGAAGGTCACCGTCCAGTTCGACGGCGTGGACGTCGGCAGGTAGTACGTGAAGTCCACCTGGACCGAGGCGCCGGGCGTCAGCGTCTGCCAGGCCGGCAGCTTCAGGGAGACGCGGTTGTAGTCGCCCTTCAGGCCGCCGATGTTGTTCGCGGCGGTGTGGTCGCTGCGCACGATCGTGGTGCCGAAGCCGGACTGGTCCTTGGCGTTGGCGGGCGCCGAGGTCGAGTAGTCGAACTGGAACTCCGTGCCGCCGGGCAGCGTCGCCTTCGTGTTGTTGGTGATCTTCAGTTTGGGGCTGATCGGGTAGTTGGAGTCGCCGAGCGGGAACTGGTCGAAGGACACGTCGATGTCCAGCGCCTGCGTGGGCAGGTCGATGGTGGAGCGCTTGGCCCCGTACGGCGCGGCCGACTTGAAGGTGTCGTACATCGTCGAGGTGAGCGTGGACCCCGGCTCGTACTGGCCCTTGGCCGCGTTCCAGCCGTAGTCGCCGGCGAGCTCCCAGATCATGGTGCCGCCGATGCCCTTGTCGGCCACGTAGTCCGCCTTGGCCTTCACGGACTGCTCGTCCTCGGTGGAGAGGAAGACCTTCGTCTGCGCGTTCCACAGCCAGGGGGCGACCAGCGTGGAGTCGTACTTGCGGACGTAGGTGCCCGTCAGCTTCGTGTCCGCGGGGAATCCGTAGTCCGTGACGTAGTCGCCGACCACGCCCTTCTCCAGGTTCTTCGCGTGCCACATCGGGTTGGAGCCGGCCGGTGCCTCCTTGCCGTTGGTGTCCAGGTCGTGCCAGAGGTTGTCGATGCCGACGGCGCCGTCCCCGCACTTGGTCAGACCCGCGCCGGCCGGGCAGTCGGTGGTGGCCGCCTTGCCCCAGAGGCCGTCGGTGCCGCCCTGCACGTTCTTGAAGCCGCGCGTGTAGTACGGCAGGCCGATGTTGATCCGGCCGGACGGCATCGAACCGCGGAAGTAGTGGTAGGCCCAGTCGGTGTTGAGGTAGCCGGTGCCGCCGTACTGCGAGGTCGAGTAGACGCTCGCCTGGGCGAGTTCGGCGTCCTTGCCGTCGTCGAACAGTGCCGCGTTCGGGCCGACGTACTCGTTCCAGGCGCCGTGCAGGTCGTACGACATGATGTTGACGTAGTCCAGGTACTTCTGGACCTGGAAGGTCTCCATGCCGCGCAGCAGATAGCCGGAGGAGGGGGCGGCGACGCTGAGCAGGTAGTGCTTGCCGTCGGCGGCGGACGCCCGGTCGAGCTTCTCGCGCAGGGTCTTCATCAGGGCGGCGTAGCTCTTGACCAGGCCGGCCCGGCGGGCGTTGGACAGCGTCCAGTCCAGCGGGTTGCCGGCGTCCTTCATGGTGGTCGGGTACTCGTAGTCGATGTCGACGCCGTTGAAGCCGTACTTCTTGATGAAGTCGACGGTCGAGTCGGCGAAGGTGTTGATCCCGCTCTGGTTGACCGAGCCGTCGGCGTTGGTCGCCATCGAGTAGAAGCCGCCGGAGTCGACCCGCTTGCCGCTGTCGTCGAAGTAGCCGCCGGTCTCGGCCCAGCCGCCCACCGACACCATCGTCTTCACGTTCGGGTACTGCTTCTTGAACTTGTTGAGCAGGTTGAAATGGCCCTTGTAGGGGAGATCCGGGTCCATTTCCGCACCGGCGACTCCCGGCCACGTCATGCCGGTCGAGGCGTTGTCCGGCCCGTCGGCGCCGACCGAGATCTTGTTGGCGCCGTCGACGTGGGCGAACGCGTAGTTGAGGTGGGTGACCTTGTCCCAGGGGATGTCGGAGGCGAGGTAGGCGGGCTTGCCGTCCTTGCCGGTCCGCCAGTTGGTGAAGTAGCCGATGACCCGCCGCGGGTGGTCGGCGCCCATCTTCTCGCGGCCTTCGGAGTCGTACACGGAGCAGTACGGGACGGCGACGCCCGGCGTCTCGTAGAGCCCGTCGGGGCGACAGGACTCCTGGTCGGCGGCTTGCGAGGGGGTTGCGGCGAGCGAGCCGAGCAGCAGTGCGGCGACACTGACGCCGGCTGCGAGCAGCGTGGCTCTCGCACGAGTGGGGGACAGCACGTTCGGTTCCTCCTGGGGAGGTCGGCAGAACACAACTGACAAGGGGGTGGGTCGTGTTGGGTCCCGGGCGTGCGCACACCGCGGGAACCGTTCCTCGGAGGTGACGCAGAGATTAAAAGGACTAGACCACTGCGTCAATAGGTCTGGACCTTTAAGGTGCGGGTGTCCGAAAAGAGCCCTTGTCACGGGCTGTCTGTGAGCCACTCCACAGCGTTCACCCGTATGGCCCGCGGTCAGTCGTGGCACACTGATCGTGTACCAGCAGCAGCGCACTCCGGGGTCGGTGCAATTCCGAACCGGCGGTTATAGTCCGCGACCCGTCCGCATCCAGCGGCCGGTTGACCAGGTGGGATTCCTGGACCGACGGTTAAAGTCCGGATGGGAGGCAGTGCGCGGCGGGCCGTTTCGCGGGTACGCCGCCGTCGGCGGATGGTTTTCGGGCGACCGATCCATCCGTTTTTCGGGCATTCGGCGTCCCTGCCCTGCGTTCCGCTTCATCTGTCGTCATCGACAGGCCCCGGAGTCCGTGCCCGAAGAGGCAGGAGGACCCGGTGGACACCGCAGCCGACACCACCGCCATGCGCCGAGCCATCACGCTCGCCGCCCGCGGCCTCGGCTCCACCAGCCCCAACCCCGTCGTCGGATGTGTCGTCCTCGACCCGGCGGGACACCCCGTGGGCGAGGGCTTCCACCAGCGCGCCGGCGGGCCGCACGCCGAGATCCACGCCCTGCGCGCGGCCGGCGAGAAGGCCCGCGGCGGCACCGCCTACGTCACCCTCGAGCCCTGTAACCACACCGGACGCACCGGCCCCTGCGCCCAGGCGCTCATCGAGGCCGGTGTCACCCGTGTCGTGTACGCGGTCGGCGACCCGAACCCGCAGGCCACCGGCGGTGCGGACACCCTGCGCAACGCCGGGGTCACGGCCGAGCAGGGACTGCTCGCCGAGGAGGCCGAAGCGGTCAACGCCGCCTGGCTGACCTCGGTGCGCCTCGGGCGCCCGCACGTCACCTGGAAGTACGCGGCGACCCTGGACGGCCGGATCGCGGCCGCCGACGCCACCAGCCGCTGGATCAGCTCCGCCGAGTCCCGCGCCGACGTCCACCGGCTGCGCGCCGGGGCGGACGCCGTCGTGGTCGGCTCCGGCACCGCCCGCACCGACGATCCCCAGCTCGGTGTACGGGGCATCGACGGCGCAGTCCAGCCCCTGCGGGTCGTCGTGGACACCGCCGCCACCGCCGTACGGCCCGGCGCCCGGGTCCTCGACGCCACCGCACCCACGGTGATCGCGGTCGCCGGCGACGCCGACACCCGCCACCTGCCCGAGGAGGCGGTCCTGCGGCTGCCCCGCGCGGCGGGCGGCCCCGGCCTGGACCTTCCCGCGCTCCTCGCCGCCCTCCACGGGCGCGGCGTCCGCTCCGTACTCCTCGAAGGCGGCCCGACCCTGGCCGGGGCCTTCGTCGCTGCGGGACTGGTCGACAAGGTCGTCGGCTACCTCGCCCCCGTACTCCTCGGCGCCGGTCCCGCGGCCCTCGCCGACGCCGGAATCTCCACCATCGCCGAGGCGTTGCGCCTCGATGTGACCGAGACCGTTCGCATCGGCCCCGATCTGCGCATCACCGCCGTCCCCGGCCCCGCCCGGAAGGAAAACTGAGTGTTCACCGGAATTGTCGAAGAACTGGGTGAGGTCACCGCCGTCGAGAAGCTCGACGACGCCTCCCGATTCCGCCTGCGCGGGCCCGTGGTCACCGAGGGCGCCAAGCACGGTGACTCGATCGCCGTCAACGGCGTCTGCCTGACCGTCGTGGACCTCGGCGAGCACGAGTTCACCGCCGATGTGATGGCCGAGACCCTGAACCGCTCCAGCCTCGGCGCACTGGCCACCGGCTCCCGGGTCAACCTGGAGCGCCCGATGGCGCTCGGCGGCCGGCTCGGCGGCCACATCGTCCAGGGCCATGTCGACGGCACGGGCCGCATCATCGGGCGCGAGGTCTCCGAGAACTGGGAGATCGTGAAGATCTCCCTCCCCGCGGAGCTGACCCGCTACGTGGTGGAGAAGGGGTCGATCACCGTCGACGGCGTGAGCCTGACCGTCGTGGACGCCGGACCCGACTACTTCACCATCAGCCTCATCCCCACCACCCTCGCCCTGACCACGCTCGGCATCAAGGAGCCCGGCGACCCGGTCAACCTCGAGGTGGACGTCATCGCGAAGTACGTCGAGCGGCTGCTCGGCAACTCCGCCCAGGAGCCGGGGGGGCCGGCGAAGTGAGCGCCCTGCACTGGCTGAACTCGGAGGCGTTCACCCTCTTCGACCAGCACATCATCTGGTCCGACATGATCGGCAACACGATCGGTCTGATCGCCCTGACCCTGGGCTGGCTCCGCTCGGTCTGGACCTGGCCCGCCCAGCTCCTGTCCGGCGTCGTCCTGGTCGCCGCCAACGTCTCCGTCCACCAGGCGGGCAGCGTCGGCAAACAGCTCGTCGTCGTCGCCGTCGCCGTCTGGGGCTGGCAGCAGTGGACCCGGGGCCGGCAGCAGGCCCAGGACGGCTCCATCGCCGTACGGTTCGCCACCTGGCGCGAGCGCGGCTACCTGCTGGGCGGCGCCGCCCTCGGCACCCTCGCGGTCGGCGGCCTGTTCACCGCGTTCCCCTCGCTCTCCTGGAGCCCGTGGGCGGACGCGTACATATTCGCCGGGACGCTCGTGGCGATGCTCGCCCAGGCCCGCGGCATGGTCGAGTTCTGGTTCGCCTGGCTCCTCGTCGACCTGGTCGGCGTCCCGCTCAACTTCCACAGCGGTCTCGCCTTCTCCGGTCTCATCTACGTCGTCTACGGCGCCCTCGTCCTGTGGGGCATGCGCGACTGGTGGCTGCGTACGCGGACACCCGCTCTGGAAGGAGCCACGGCATGACTGCCCAGCCCACCTGGTTGCACCGGGAACACGACGCACCCGCCGAGGACCTCTCCCTCGACCCCGTGGAGCAGGCCGTCCGCGACATCGCCGCAGGCCGGCCCGTCGTGGTCGTCGACGACGAGGACCGGGAGAACGAGGGCGACCTCGTCATCGCGGCCGAGAAGGCCACCCCCGAGATCATCGCCTTCATGATGAGCGAGTGCCGCGGACTCATCTGCGCACCCATGGAGAACGACGAGCTGGAGCGGCTCGAACTCCCGCAGATGGTCGACCACAACACCGAGTCGATGAAGACCGCCTTCACCGTCTCCGTCGACGCCTCCGCCGCCCACGGCGTCACCACCGGCATCTCGGCCGCCGACCGGGCCACCACGCTCCGGCTGCTGGCGGGCGGCACCGCCGGCCCCGGCGACTTCGTCCGCCCCGGCCACATCTTCCCGCTGCGCGCCCGCACCGGCGGCGTACTCGTACGCAACGGCCACACCGAGGCCGCCGTCGACCTCGCCCGGCTCGCCGGGCTGCGGCCCGCCGGGGCGATCGTCGAGATCGCGGGCGAGGACGGCGTCATGCTGCGGCTGCCGCAGCTGGTCCCGTTCGCCCGCAAGCACGGCCTCACGATCATCTCCATCGAGGACCTGATCGCCTACCGGCGGACCTCCGAGCCGACCGTCCGGCGCGAGGCCGAGGTACGGCTGCCGACCGACTTCGGCGCCTTCACCGCCTTCGGCTACCGCTCCACCGTGGACGGCGTCGAGCACGTCGCCCTGGTCCACGGTGACATCGGGGACGGCGAGGACGTCCTGGTCCGGATCCACTCCGAGTGCCTGACCGGCGACATCTTCCAGTCCCAGCGCTGCGACTGCGGCCCCCAGCTGCACGCCTCCATGCGACGCGTCACACAGGAGGGCCGTGGCGTCGTCGTCTATCTGCGCGGCCACGAGGGACGCGGCATCGGACTGCTGTCCAAGCTGCGCGCGTACGAACTCCAGGAACGCGGCGTCGACACCCTCGACGCCAATCTGGAGCTCGGCCTGCCCGCCGACGCCCGGGACTACGCGGCCGGCGCCCAGATCCTCAAGGACCTCGGCGTGCACAGCCTGCGCCTGATGACGAACAACCCCGAGAAGACCGCCGCGGTCCTGCGGCACGGCCTGGCCGTCACCGGCCGCGAGCCGATGCCCGTCAAGGCCGGCGAGCACAATCTGCGCTACCTGCGCACCAAGCGCGACCGCATGGGCCACGACCTGCCCTGGCTCGACGCCGCCACGGCGTCGACCTGCGGCAACCAGTAGCCCGGCACACCCCCAGCAGTCACCCGAGGAAATGAGCGGTAGGAGACACATGAGCGGCAAGGGCGCACCCGAACTGTCCGTACGCAACTGCGGTGACCTGCGTGTGGCGGTCGTCGCCGCGCAGTGGCACGAGAAGATCATGGACGGTCTCGTCGACGGCGCCCTGCGCGCCCTGCACGAGCTGGGCATCGACGAGCCGACCTTGCTGAGGGTCCCGGGCAGCTTCGAACTCCCCGTCGTCGCCAAGGTGCTGGCCGGACGCGGCTACGACGCGATCGTCGCCCTCGGCGTGATCATCCGCGGCGGCACCCCGCACTTCGAATACGTGTCCCACGGCGTCACCAACGGCCTCACCCAGGTCGCCGTCGACACCGGCGTCCCGGTCGGCTTCGGCGTCCTCACCTGTGACACCGAGGAGCAGGCACTCGACCGGGCAGGACTCGAGGGGTCCAACGAGGACAAGGGGCACGAAGCGGTCACCGCCGCCGTCGCCACCGCCACCACACTGCGCTCGGTCAGCGAACCCTGGCGCTGAGTGCCGGCCGGGGACCCCGTATTCTAAGGACATCATGGCGAACAAAACCTTCGAAGAGCTCTTCGCCGAGCTGCAGCTCAAGGCCGCCAACGGCGACCCCTCCACCTCGCGTACCGCCGAACTGGTGGACAAGGGCGTGCATGCCATCGGCAAGAAGGTCGTCGAGGAGGCCGCCGAAGTCTGGATGGCCGCCGAGCACGAGAGCAAGGACGCAGCGGCCGAGGAGATCTCCCAGCTGCTGTACCACGTCCAGGTGATGATGGTCGCGCGCGGAATCTCGCTCGACGACGTCTACGCCCATCTCTGAGCACGACCTCCGCACTCCGCCCGTACGTCTCCAGACACCCCTTTCGCAAAGGAAACCCGAGCTCATGCTGCGCATCGCCGTCCCCAACAAGGGTGCTATCTCCGGGCCTGCGATGGCGATGCTCCATGAGGCGGGCTACAAGCAGCGCAAGGAGTCCAAGGAACTCGTCCTCGTCGACCCCGACAACCAGGTCGAGTTCTTCTACCTGCGCCCGCGCGACATCGCGATCTATGTGAGTTCGGGCCGCCTCGACATCGGCATCACCGGCCGCGATCTGCTGCTGGACTCCGGCGCCGACGCCGAGGAGATCCTCCAGCTCGGCTTCGCCCGCTCCACCTTCCGCTACGCCACCAAGCCCGGCACCGCCGTCGGCCCGCAGGACTTCGACGGCATGACGATCGCCACCTCCTACGAGGGCATCGTCGCCAAGCACCTGGCCGAGACCGGCGTCAACGCCTCCGTCGTCCACCTGGACGGCGCCGTCGAGACGGCCATCGAGCTCGGCGTCGCCCAGATCATCGCCGACGTCGTCGAAACCGGCACCAGCCTGCGCAACGCCGGACTCGAGGTCATCGGCGAGCCGATCATGAAGTCGGAGGCGGTCGTCATCCGCCGCACCGGCGCCCCGGACGACGAGCCCAAGGTCCAGCAGTTCCTGCGCCGCCTCCAGGGCGTCCTGGTGGCCCGCAGCTACGTGATGATGGACTACGACTGCCGCGTCGAGCACCTCGAGCGCGCCGTCGCCCTCACCCCGGGCCTGGAGTCGCCGACCATCTCCCCGCTGCACCACGAGGGCTGGGTCGCCGTCCGCTCCATGGTCGCCGCCAAGGAGGCGCAGCGGATCATGGACGATCTGTACGACCTCGGCGCCCGCGCCATCCTCACCACGGCCATCCACGCCTGCCGCCTCTGACGGCGGGAGACAGAAGAAGACCATGTCAGCCCCCGCACTCCCCGACCTTCCGGTCACCTTCCGGCCCACCCGCACCCGGGTGGTCCTGCTGAGCGTCGGGGCGGCGATGTTCGCCGTCATCACCGTCGTCGCCTTCACCCTGGAACAGCTCAGCGGGGGAGAGCGGGCCAGCTTCATCTTCACCGCGCTGCTCTTCTTCGGCGTCCTGGCGCTGCTCAGCCGCCCCAGGATCGTCGCGGACGAGGAGGGGGTGACCGTGGTCAACCTCACCCGGACCCGGCGGCTGTCCTGGGCGGAGATCATCCGCGTCAACCTGCGCGCCGGGGACCCGTGGGTCTTCCTCGACCTCAGCGACGGGACCAGCATGCCCGCCCTCGGCATCCAGCCCGGAATCGCCAAGCAGCGGGCCATCCACGACGCCCGTACGCTCCGCGCCCTCGCCGAGAACCGCGGCACCGGCACGGACAACGGCTGAGCCCCCTGCCCCGTACGGCCTCTTGTTGATTACTCTGGAGAGCGGCGGCGCCCTGTGCGCCCCGCCCCGCACCAGAGGTCCCCGAGGCCCGCGGGGCTTTCCTGCGACCCAAGGAGTGACTCCCTCCAGCAATGGACGGATCGTCCGGTAGTACCTGCGCCGCCCCTTCTGCGGAGGCGGCGGTATGACCACCCCCCTGCTGCTGCTCAGCGCGGCATTCCTTCTCATCCTCGCCAACGGCTTCTTCGTGGCGGCCGAGTTCGGGCTCGTCACCGTGGAACGGGCGGACGCCGAGCGCGCCGCCGCCGGTGGGGACCGGCGGGCCCGCACCGTCGTCGACGCCCTGCGTGAGCTCTCCTTCCAGCTCTCCGGCACCCAGCTCGGCATCACCATCACCTCACTGGTGGTCGGCATGCTCGCCGAGCCGGCGCTCGCCCAACTGCTGCACGGCCCGCTCGCCCTGACCGGCCTGCCCGAGGGTGCCCTGCCCGGCATCAGCGTGGTGACCGGCATGCTGATCGCGGCCGCCGTCCAGATGGTCATCGGCGAACTCGTGCCGAAGAACTGGGCGGTCTCCCGGCCGCTCCAGGTCGCCCGGTTCGTCGCCGGACCCCAGCAGCGCTTCACCCGGGTCTTCCGCCCGGTGATCGGCCTGCTGAACACCGTCGCCAACCGGCTGGTGCGGCTCCTGGGCGTCGAGCCGACCGAGGAACTGGCCTCCGCCCGCACCCCGGGGGAGCTGGTCTCCCTCGCCCGGCACTCCGCCGAGGCGGGCACCCTCGAACAGGACACCGCGGACCTCTTCGTACGGACCCTGTCGCTCGCCGGGCTCACCGCCCAGCACGTCATGACCCCGCGCGTGAAGGTCAGCGCCCTGCAGACGTCCGCCACCGCGGCGGACGTCCTCAACCTCACCCGGGCCACCGGGCTCTCCCGCTTCCCCGTCTACCGGGAGCGCATCGACGAGGTCGTCGGCATGATCCATCTGAAGGACGCCCTGGCCGTTCCCGCCGCGGAGCGGATGCGCACCACGGCCGGCCGGATAGCGGTGCCGCCGCTGCTGGTGCCCGAGACCCTGCCCGTCGAGCAGCTGCTCCAGCGGCTGCGCAAGGAGCAGCCGATCGCCGTGGTGGTCGACGAGTACGGCGGAACCGCCGGCGTCGTCACCCTCGAGGACATCATCGAGGAACTCGTCGGCGAGGTCAGGGACGAGCACGACGCCGAAGGCGCCGACCGCCCCGAGCTGGCCCCGGCCGCCCCCGAGGACGGCAGGCCCGCCTGGGACGCCGAAGGCAGCTGCCGGGTGCTGACCCTGCGCCGGATAGGCCTCGACGTACCCGACGGCCCGTACGAGACCGTGGCCGGACTCGTCGCCGATCTGCTGGGCCGGATCCCGGCCCCCGGTGACCGGGCCGAACTGCCCGGCTGGCGGATCGCGGTCCGCCAGGTCGGCCACTACCGGGCCGAGAAGGTCCGATTCGTGCGGGCGGCCGACGCCGGCGGCCCGGCCGCCGCGGAACAGCCGTCCCGCGGTGTCCTGGAGGCGGCGCGATGAGCCTGGTCCAGTTGCTCCTCGCCGGACTTCTCGTCCTGGCGAACGGCTTCTTCGTCGGGGCCGAGTTCGCTCTCGTCTCCGTGCGCCGCAGCCAGATCGAACCGCTCGCGGCAGCCGGGTCGGGCCGGGCCCGTCAGGTCCTGTACGGCCTGGAGAACCTGCCGCAGATGATGGCGGCCGCCCAGTTCGGCATCACCATCTGCTCACTGACCCTGGGCGCCGTCGCGGAACCGACCGTCGCCCACCTCCTGGAGCCGGTCTTCCATGCCGTGCGTCTGCCCGAGGGGCTGATCCATCCGCTCGGCTACGTACTGGCGCTGGTCTTCGTCGTCTTCCTCCACCTCGTCATCGGCGAGATGGTTCCGAAGAACCTGGCCATGGCCGCGCCCGAGAAGACCTCGATGTGGCTCAGCCCCGGCCTCGTCGGCTTCGCCCGGATCTGCCGGCCGGTCACCGCCGCACTGGGCGCCTGCGCCCGGCTGGTGCTCCGGCTCTTCGGTGTCGAGCCCAAGGACGAGGTGGAGGCCGTCTTCACCAGCGAACAGCTCAACCGGCTCGTCGAGGACTCCGGACAGGCCGGCCTCCTGGAGCCGGAGGCGCAGGAACGGCTCGAGGACGCCCTGGAGCTCGGCAGCAGGCCCGTCACCGACGTGCTGCTGCGCCGGGCGTCCCTGGTGACGGTGGACCCCTCGGTCACCCCGCACCGGATCGAGGAGCTCACGGTACGGACCGGCTACTCGCGCTTCCCGGTCTGCGCGGAGGGCGGCGGCCCGTTCATGGGCTACCTGCACGTCAAGGACGTCCTCGACCTGGAGGACGGCGGGCGGGCCGTTCCGCAGCACGTGTGGCGCCCGATGGCCACCGTGCGGGCCGAGCTCCCCCTGGACGACGCCCTGACGGTGATGCGCCGCGCGGCGACACACCTTGCGCAGGTCGCCGACGCGTCGGGCCGGGTCCTCGGCCTGGTCGCCATGGAGGACGTGCTGGAAATGCTGGTCGGAGAGGTACGGGACCCGGCCCACCGGGTCTCGGAACCCCGCCGCACCGAGGAGCCGGCCATGGAACCGGACGAACTCACGGCCCTGGTCGGCTGACCCGCACCGTCCCCCGGCCGCCGGTCCTCCGGGATGCCCCGGCGGCCCGGGGGACACCTTCACCCGCTCACACGGCCGGGGGCTCCTGCGGCCCGCGCCCCACCGGCCCCCGCCCCGACAGCACCTCGCCGTACGCCTGCATCAGATCAGGCAGCCGCAGCGTCGCCAGATCGTCCCGCGTCGGCACCGTCATGTAGCCGGACAGCCGCAGATCGCGATAGGCACAGCTCTTCTCGTACAGCGTGCGCAGGAACCGCCCGTTGCCCAGCTCGTCGAGCCAGCCCTGGTCGACGACGTGGCCGCTGATGGAGCGCAGTTCCTCCAGCGACTCCTCGTCCCAGGCGTCCCCGTTGTCCGAGGCCAGCACCTCACCGATCGAGGTGAGCTCCAGCGGGCGGTAGCTGGGGAAGTCCACCCGGGTGGTGAAGCGCGAGGAGAGCCCGGGGTTGGTCGACAGCAGCCGGTCCATGCCCTCCGGGTACCCGGCCAGGATGACCACGAGATGATCCCGGTTGTCCTCCGCGCGCTTGAGGAGGACCTGGAGGGCCTCGTCCCCGTACGCGTCGCCCTTGCTGTACCCCGTGTTGGAGAGGCTGTACGCCTCGTCGACGAAGAGCACCCCGCCCAGCGCCGAATCGATCAGTTCATTCGCCTTCACCGCGGTCTGGCCCAGGAACTCGCCCACCAGGTCGGCGCGTTGTGCCTCGACCAGATGATCCCCGCCGAGCAGGCCCAGCGCGTAGAACACCCGGCCCAGGATCCGGGCCACCGTGGTCTTGCCGGTGCCGGACGGGCCCGAGAAGACGAAATGCCGCTTCGGCGGCTGTACGGGGAGCCCCTGGCCGGCCCGCAGCCGGGCCATGTTCAGCTGTGCGGACAGGGCCTTCACCTGCCGCTTGACCGGCTCCAGCCCGACCATCCGCTCCAGCTCGGCCAGCGCCTCGGCCAGGAGCTCCGGATCACTGGGACCGGCCGGGAAGAGCTGCGGCGCCGACTGACCCGGGACCGCCGTCTTCTCCCGCGCCCCGCCCGGCGCTGCGGTCACCCCGACGACCGGCAGATCCTGCGGCTCACTGCCCGGCCGCAGCTCCCGGCCGTCCACCAGATCGGTGCCCAGCAGCGAGTCGCCGTCCGGCTGGGCCTCGGCGAAGGTGCCGTCCGCCTCCAGGCCGGTCAGCGAGACGGCGGCCAGACCGGACGCCTCCTCGGATCCGTCCAGGCCGTCGTAGTCCGCGATCGCGGCCAGCCGGGCCGAGGTGTCCATGAACGCCGGGTCGATCCGGTGCACGGCCCGGTACAGGGGAAGCGCGGCCGCGCTGCGGCCGGTGCCCTCATGGGCCCGGGCCAGCCAGTAGCGCAGCTCCTTGCGCTGCGGCTGCTCGCTGCGGCAGCGCATCAGCGCGGTGGAGAGCAGCGGCTCGGCCTGCCCGTACATCTCCAGCCGTACCCGTGCCATCCCGCCGAAGAGCCCCGCCTCGATCCCCAGCAGCGGATCGTCGATCAGCTGCTCCGTATGGCGTACGAGCTGCTCCCAGTCCTTGACGAGGTAGGAGCGGCAGGCGTGCAGGAAGCGGACCTGAGGGTCGGCGTCCACCGGCGGCAGTCCGGCCAGCGCCCGGTCCAGCTCGGGCACATGCCGGCCGTCCAGCCAGTGCGAGGCGTGCGCCAGCAGCAGATCACGCGGGCTCTCCAGCACCGGCTGCACCCACCAGCCCAGCCAGTACCAGGAGTTCAGCGTGCGCCGGTGCCGGCCGCGCTGCTCGCCGAAGCGGTCGCGGTGGCGGTACATGTGCAACAGCGCCGCCGTCGTGTCGACCCGCAGCGCGTGGAGGCCGAGCCAGGCGTCCGCCATGCCCTCATCAAGGCGTACCGCCGCTCTGAATTCCTCTTCGGCCTGTGGGTAGGCGCCCATCGTGTAGGCGTCCATGCCGCGCAGCCACGCGAGGTCGGCCGGGGCCTGTGCGCCCTGCGTGCCGATGTCCATCAGGTCCCCCACAAACCGTGCCCCCAGGAAGTCCCGCCGCACGACTGCCCGCCGAGGCGCGCCGAATCACTGTGCCGTGGACGGGAATTGACCGCACCGAGAGGCATCGTACCTGCGCAGGGAGTGTCCGACTAAGGGTGCCGCAGGCCGAAGGCCTGTCGTGACCCAGGGTGAGCGCAAAGGGGTCGGCCGAGGTCGTGCGTGAGGATCGAGCACAGAACGAAGCCCCCGATCACGGGGGAACAACCGGGGGCTTCGCGTCTGCGGGGGCTCCGAAAAGCCGCACATTGAGAACGTAAGACCTGTACCGCCCTCGGGTCAAGCAGAGTTGAGGCACTTCCGAGCCGACTTCCGACTGTTCAGTATGGCGGCGCGAGGTGATCACGTTGGGTGACGGAATGATCCATTCCTGCTGTCGCGCCGGGTCCCTCCAGCAACTCGTACCCCACAGGCAACTGCCGTACCAGCGTGTCCGCCGAAGGGCGTGAGGGATCGGCCGAGAAATGTGCCGTCTCGGCGGCCGTCCAGCCGTCCCAGAAGGCGGAGAGTGCGATTCCGTCGCGCCGGCGGCCCCGTTCCCAGGCCTCCTCGGCGGTCAGATCCATCCACAACAGGTGGGCCAGGAAGGGGCGCAGGGCCCGCCGGCCGGCGCCGACCCCCTCGATCAGAACCACCGGGGCGGGTTCCAGTCCGCGGGCCGGGCCGAAGGTGCGGTCCGTCCAGTCGTACGGCGCGTAGCGGCCGTGCTCGCCGCGCGACAGCGGCCCCGTCACCTGCTCGCGGAGCCGGCCGGTCCAGGCGAAAGGCTCCTCGTGGGTGGCCAGATCGTCCAGATGCAGCACGGGTGCCCCGCCGAGTGCGGCCGCGAGGCGGCCGGCGAAGGTGCTCTTGCCCGATCCGGCGTGGCCGTCGACGGCGATCAGCCGGACCGGCCCGCAGGACGGCGTCAGAGTGCGCAGCCGCGCGGCGCGGAGCGTGAGGTCGTTCATGCGTCCAGCGTACGAGCCGTCCGGACAGTCGCAGGTCACGCCAGTGGTCCAGACCCATATTGGTTGACCGGCGCGAGCCGAATCGCTGGCCGAACCGGGGGACGACCCGCAATAGTTGCCCCACTGTCGTGTACCTGCAGCCCCATTCCGCTTATGACCGGGGGTCTCGCCCATGCCCAGTCCGACCTCACGCAGAACCGTGCTCACCGCCGCGATCGCGGCAGCGGCCGGCGCCGGAGCGGTCTCGTCGGCCGCCTCCGCGGCGGCCGCCGCTCCGTCCGGTACCCGGCCCCCCGCGCCCGCCGCGGCGGCCTCGCTCGTTGACAACCACGCCTGGACCACCTACACCGACTGGCGCTGCGGCTCCGGCGCCGGGACCCGGGCCACTGCGGGCCGCCGGGCGGGACTGGTGATCGGCCACTCGCTGGGAAGCACCGACTACACCGACCCGCACACCGGTACGACGGCGGCCTGGGAGTACGCGACCTGGACCTCGCCGGTCCACCGCTCCGCCGTCCCGGCGACCGAGGTGATCGCCTCCTGGAACGCGGACACACCGGCCGGCACCTGGATCCAGATCGAACTGCGGGGCAGCTACTCGGACGGCACCGAGACGCCCTGGTACGTCATGGGCCGCTGGGCGGCCGGCGACGGGGACATCCGCCGCACGTCCGTCGACGACCAGAGCGACGGCAAGAGCTCCATCTGGACCGACACCTTCTCGGTGGACGACGCGGCGAGCGGTCTGCGCCTGCTGTCCTACCGGCTGCGGCTGACGCTGTACCGCACCCCGGGCACCCGGCTCACGCCCACGGTGTGGCGCCTGGGCGCGATGGCCTCGGACATCCCCGACCGCTTCACGGTGCCCGCCTCCGTCCCCGGCCTCGTCCGCGAGCTGGCGGTGCCGCGCTTCTCGCAGAACGTGCACGTGGGGCAGTACCCCGAGTACGACAACGGCGGCGAGGCGTGGTGCAGCCCCACCTCCTCGCAGATGATCATCGAGTACTGGGGGCGTAAGCCCTCCGCGGACGACCTCGCCTGGGTCAAGCCGGGACTGGAGGACCCGCAGGTCTGCCACGCGGCGCGCTTCACGTACGACAACCAGTACGAGGGCTGCGGCAACTGGCCGTTCAACGCCGCCTACGCGGCGACGTACGAGGACATGAGCGCCATGGTGACCCGGCTGGGCTCCCTGAGTGACCTGGAGACCCTGGTCCGGGCGGGCATCCCGGTCATAACGTCGCAGTCGTTCCTCAAGACGGAACTGACCGGTGCGGGTTACGGGACCTCCGGCCACCTGATGACGGTGATCGGCTTCACCGAGGACGGCGACGTGATCGCCAACGATCCCGCGTCACCGAGCGACGAGGCGGTGCGGCGCGTCTACCTCCGGCACGAATGGGAGACGATCTGGCTCCGCACCAAGCGCTATGACGCGAACGGCCAGGTCAGAAGCGGTACGGGCGGTGTCTGTTACGTCTACTGGCCCGCTGACCCGGCACCGAGCCAGCGACGGGCTCTGAAGTCGCTCGGGCTGCTGTGAGCATGTAGGGGCCCACGGCCACCTCGACCACCTGGCGGCAGCGCTCGTGGCCGTCCTGCGCGAGGTGGCCGGAGTGGACCACCGTGACCTTGACCGAGCGATGCCCGAGCCGGCGGGACACCTCGTGGCCGGACACGCCGCTCGTCGAGGTCGCGGTGGTCCACGTGTGCCGCAGGGTGCCGCCGTGAACGTCTTCCGGGGTCGGCGTGCATCCCATCTCGCCTGCCGTTCTTCGCCTCGACGGCGAAAGCGGCCGTGTGACGCCCGACGAGCCGCGTCCGACCCAGCCGGTCAGTGGGCCGGCGTGGGGTGCGGACAGCGTGGGAGCGCCGGGCGCCCCTTGGTCCGAACAGCGGGTAGCCAGGCCATGGCCCGTACGCCCGCCTGTGGAAGGCGAACACGGAACCAGAGGGCGGACTGCAGGTCCTCCTCGTCCGTGATGGGCTCGCCGTCGGGCAACCTGCAGTAGGCGTCGAGGACATCACCGTGCCAGACCCGTGTCGGGACGACGTTGTCGGCGGTGTACGGCCGCAGCGGATCGATCGCCAGGCCGAGACTGCACTGCGGATCCCGGTCCGTACGGTTCTGGCAGCCACGTTGGGCGTTGAAAACCCTTATCTGGAGCGGGTGTTCGCCGACTCCGCCCGGCGACCCGGGCGACCCCTCCCGTCCGGCGGACGACCAGATCGCCGCGCCCACCGCTGCGAACACCGTGACGACCAGGACCGCGGCGCGGATCCAGCGCCGCAGGCGGGACGAGCCTCTCCCGGAAGCACGGCCCGGCCTTCCGGACTGCTGGGCCGAGATCCGAGCCAGCAGGCTGTCGGCCGAATGGGCGGCGCGCGCGGCGTGGGTGGGGGCGAGGCAGTCGGCGGCCAGGGCGCGCCAGAACTCCGGGACCGCGTTGTCCATCCGTAACGGAGCGCGACCCTCGGCGTACTCCTGCACGGCGGCACCCCGCGCCAGCGGTGTCGCGCCGGGGAACGGCGAGGAACCGGACGCGAACACCTCGTGGATCACGATGCCGAGGGCCCAGACATCCGCACTCGGCCGGATCTGCACCCCCAGGTCCCCGAGCGGGGCCTTCCACCGCTCGGGCGGGAGATAGTCAGGGGTGCCCATCGGCGGCGCGTGACCGTGCGTCCCCGTCAGTTCGGTGGCGAGCCCGAAGTCCGCGAGTTTCACCGAACCGTCCTCGCCGATGAGGACGTTCTCGGGCTTGAGGTCGGCATGCACCCAGCCGGCCCGATGCAGATGGGCCAGCCCCTCGCAGATGCCCGCGATCAGCCGGCCGCCTTCGGCTTCCGTCACCAGGGCGCCTAGGAGGTCCCGCAGCGTGCACCGGCCACGCTCCATGACCAGGACGATCGCGCCGTCCAGGGACGGGTGTTCCGGTGCGCCGAGGACGACGTGGTCCAGCAGCCGGACGAGCCGTGGATGCTCTGCCCGGCGGCCGATCTCGACCTCGCGCCTGGCGGCTTCGGCCACTCTGCGGGCCTGGCGGGGCGCGAGTCCGGCGGTCGGCATGATCTTGAGCGCGACCTCACCCCGTACCGGGGGCCGGTCCACCGCCGCCCGGCCCGCCGTGGTCACTGCCTCGTCCGCGGCCCGGCCCGCGCCGTCCGGGCGGTGCGGGCCGTCCGGTTGATCATGGGAGGGCCGTCCGGCGTACACGGTCGCCCAGCCACCGGACCCGATCGGCTCGATGACCACCCAGTCGCCGATCCGGTAGCCCCGGGGCAGGTAGTCCGTCCGGTCGCTTCCCCATGACGCGCCTCGGCTCGGCACCATCGTCACGCCCTCCACTGTCCCCGCGGGGCGGGTTCGGCCCGAAGGGGTAACAGCGCCAGATGCTCCTCCCGGACGATGCCGAACCGCAGGGCGAGTCCCACGACGGCTTCGCGTTTGCCGTTCCGGCGGTCCCCCCGGCGAACCTCGGCCTCCGTGGGGGAGCCGATCCTCAGCTTCTCCTCGGCGAGGTAGTCGATGTGCGAACTGACGGCACGCGACGTCAACTTGACGCAGGACGTGTGGCCCCTGAGCCGCTCGACGACCTGGGGGGTGGTCGGTATCGCGACCGGCGACTCGTCACGCAGCCATGGTTCGCAGAGCGCGACCAGCACCAGGAAGTACGTGGCTGTCTCGTCCAGGGAGTACGCCGTGACCGTGAGGCTCTCCCCTGAGCCGCCGGCGCCCTCCGGGTCCAGGTAGACGTGGGCGGGCGCGAACACCTGGAAGGAGACCGTGGTGTCGTGGCGCGTGGGCAGCACCACCCGGGAGAACTCGAACGGGATGGGTGCTCCTACGCGCCGTGGCGGCACCCGCAGATACTCGCCCGCCCCTTCCGGATTCTCCACGAGATAGCTGTGGGTCGAGCTGTGGTTGGTCAGCTGCCAGTGGTCGTCGGTCACCCGGATCTCACCCGCGAGGCGGGATATGGCCGCATCGGCGAGACGCAGCTCGACCGGCGTCCTTGAGGAGCCGCGGCCGAAACGCGCACCTTCCCCCGGGCCGAGTCTGAAGGTCACCGCGTCGCCGTACGGCTCTCCGTCGACGACACCGCCGCTCCCCCGCGGCAGATGAACGACAATGCCGCTCACCACACCCCCTGTCACACGCGTGATCAGTTGCCCTGCACAACGAACGCTACCGCGTGTGTGCGGGAATTCACCGTCTCGCATTGGCCACTTCTGTGACCGGCCGCCCGGCCGGCAAGAGCCCGGACCGGGGCGAAAGGGCTCGTTCGGTACGCGGCACAGGGGGCGGAACCCGATGAGAGCGTCGAGGCCGTCCTTGCTCTCCTCCACCGGTTCAGGCACGGCGGCGTCGGCGAAGATCCCGGAGTGCCGGCCCCGGCCGCGCGGGACGAGGGCGACGCCGGCCGGTGACGGCGTGAGCGAGCGGGTCCCCAGTGGGCCGGTGCCCTCGGGGCCGGCCCGGGCCCGGCCGTCCGGAGTCCGTCAGTACGCCGGCGCCTACAGCCCGTCAGTAGCCGGGACTGCCCGAACGGGCGGGTGTGACCGGGTGATCGCCGAACGCCGTCCACGGGCGCCAGCCCCCGCTGGGCTGTGCCTGCACACGGGTGCGTACCTGGCCGTCGGTGGTGACGGCGAAGAGGTGGATCCGGCCGGTGGCGTCGGCAGCGGCAGCCGGTGCGGCGGCGAGGCGGACTCCGGGCTCGCCGAAGCTCTCCTCGGTACTCCAGCTGCCGCCGGGCGCGACCTGCCACCGGTGGCTGAGGAGCTCGCCGCCGGGGGAGAGCGCGAAGGCCTCCAGCCTGCCGTCGGCACCAGGAGCGAGCACGGGGGTCACCGCCGTCCAGCCGAAGAGCGGTTGCCAGTCCTCCCAGGCACCGCTCGGCACGGCCTGTCGCCGGCAGAAGGACGCCACGCCGGACGGGGCCATCGCCACGACGGTGAGTCTGCCGCTTCCGTCGATGCTCACGCGCGGCGTGGCGCCGGCCGCGGTGCCGAAGCTGCGCCATGCGGACCAACCGCCACTGGGTGACTCCTGCCAGCGGTGCATGATCCCGGAGCCACCGGGCGAGAGGGCGAAGACCTCCAGGCGGCCGTCGGCGTTGGCCGCGACGACCGGCGGTCCGCCCGCCGCCCCACCGAATCCCGGGTCCCACGCCTCCCACGTCAGCGATCCGGGCGACCACTGCCGCCGCCGCGCGACGGCGGAGCCGCCGGGGCTCAGCGCGAAGACCTCCAGGCGGCCGTCGGCGCCGCGCCCGACCGCGGGGGCGGCCCCCGCCGGGCCGCCGAACTCCTCCCAGTCGTGCCAGCCGCCGTCGGGCCGCTGGACCCTGTGGTGCAGGCCGGTGCCCCCCGGGGCGAGGGAGAACACCTCCAGCCTGCCGTTGGTGTTGCGGCCGAGGGAGGGAACCGCTCCGGCCGGTCCGCCGAAGGGCTCCCACGCCGACCATGCGTCGGAGGCCGGGTCGAGCTGGACGCGCCGAAGCACCGAACGGTCCACCGCGTCGAGCGCGAACACGGTCAGCCGGCCGTCGACGTCCGGGGCAGCGACCGGGTTGTCCGCGCTCTGCCAGGGAGGTGGCGTGTTCCGCCAGTACAGGGGCGCGAGGTGCAGGCCCTGCTGGAACCATCCCGCGGCGCTCGCGAACCAATCCTGCCCGTCGGTGACCGGTTCGACCGCATGACCGGGCACGTGGCCCGCGTAGCCGTCGAGGGTGAAGTGGAACGGGTCCCGGGACGCGAGGACGTCGGTGCCCTCGTAGCCGTTGCGCGGCCCGATGAACAGGTGGTACCAGCCGTCCCGTTCGACCACGAACGGCGACTCGGTGACCGACACGGTGGCTTCGGTGGTCTCGTCGGTGTAGGCCGTGCCCGGCTCGCTCCAGTGCACCAGGTCGTCGGACCGGCGGAAGGACACGACGTGCCGGCCGCCGGGGCCGGACAGTTCGGTGTAGTACATCACCCACGCGCCGCCGATCCGCAGCACCATCGGGTCACGTGCCACGAGCCCCCGGAACAGCGGGCCCGACGGAACACGGGTCCACACGAACAGGTCGGTCGAGGTGGCGAGGTTGATGGCGGCCCCGTCCCGGCCGCCGGCGGCGTAGAACATCCAGAACGTGCCGTTCGCCTCGACGACGTGCGGTGCCCACAGGTGTTCCTCCCCGTGGTACGAGGGATCGACGGTCAGCGCGTCGGGGTGCGTGGTCCACGGGCCGTGCGGGTCCGGTGCGGAGGCGTGCGCGAAGGAGATCTCGGAGGCACTGTCCGGGACCTCACCGGGGGGCGCGCTGTCGCCGACGATGCTGAACAGGTGCCACCGGCCCGCTGCCTTGATCAGAGTGTGGTCGTTGAGATAGCGCCGCCGTCCGGGCAGGGAGGGGTCGTAGACGTGGGTGAAGGGACCGGCGCCGATCCACTGGTGGGGCGGGTCGGCCTGGGCAGCGGATGCGGGCCGTCCCGTGCACAGGAGCGCGCCCGCTGCCGCCGTCGCCCGCAGCACGTGCCGTCTGCTGATCGGATGCATGTCGTTCTCCAGTGAGGACCGCGGCCGGCCGAACCGGCCGGCCGCGGTGTCGGGGTCAGTTGACGGGTGGTCCGGCGGTGTTGTTGAGCCAGGACCAGTCGGACCATGTGGAGAATCCGGTCTGCCATCTGTGGTAGATGCCTGCGTGGCTTGTTCCGAATACTTCGATGCGGCCGTCGGCGTTGGTCGCGGTGGTGATTTCGGTGCCGGCTTCGCCGAAGTTCTCCCATGTTCCGTAGGGTGCGTTCACTCCGGTCTGCCAGATGTGTTGTGCGACGTTGTTGTTGATCGCGAATACTTCGACGCGGCCGTCGGGTGTCCGTTCGCTGGTGAGTTGGGAGTCGGCGGGGCCTCCTGTGCTTTCCCAGTCCGACCAGGTCGTCGGGTTTGTTTGGTATTTGTGGAAGACGCCTACGGGGCCGGATGCGAAGATTTCGAGTCGGCCGTCGGCGTTGTGGTCCACGGTGAGGTCGTGTCCGCCTTCGCCGAAGGTTTCCCAGGGTGACCAGCCGCCGTTGACCGCTGTCTGGTATTGGTGCTGGAATACGTCGCCGTTGAGTGCGAATGCTTCGAGTCGTCCGTCGGGTGATTTGCCCATTTCGACTCGGGCGTTGGCCGGTCCGCCGCCGGTCGGTTCCCATTCGCTCCAGCCGCCGCTGGGGGCGGTCTGGTATTTGTGGAAGAGGCCGACGGGGCCGGATGCGTAGACCTCGATCCTGCCGTCCGCGTTCACGCCGGCGGCGATGTCGTGTCCGCCTCCGCCGAATGTCTCCCAGCCGGACCAGTTGCCGGAGGGTGAGACCTGGTAGCGGTGCTGCAGTGTGTTGCCGTTGACGGCGAACATCTCCAGGCGCCCGTCCGCGTTCGGTGCGATGGCGAGTTCCGCGCCGCCGGGGCCGCCCAGCGGTTCCCATGCCGACCAGTCTCCGTTGGCACGGAGCTGCCAGGCGTGATGCACGCCGTCCGCACCGGCCGCGAACGCCTCGAGCCGTCCGTCGGCCGACCGCGCCGACACCACCCGGCCCGACTCCGCCGGATACACCAACGGCGTGGGACCGGGGCCGCCCGGATGCCCGAGGCGCTCGACCGCAGCCCGCGCCTCGTCCATGTGCCGCCAGTGCATGCCCTGGTTGTAGGTGGACCAGGGCTCCCAGTTCGCACCGCCGGAGGAGATGCCGAAGGCCGCGTTCGCGTTGCACTGGGCGTCGTATGCGCACGCGTCGTCGACCTCGGCGTGCCAGTAGCTGTTGATCTGCCACAGACCGCGGTCCGTGGAAGGGGGCGTGTTGTTCTGGACGTTGGACGCCGACGGGTTGCAGCTGGACTCGGCCAGGGCGACGGCGACGGCGGTGACCAGACCGTCGCCCCGGAAGCCGGCGTTGTAGCCGACCTGGGCGCACAGGTCACTGGGGGCGGCGTACGCGGGCGAGGCGCCGACGAGAGCACCCGCCGCGAGAAGTAACGAGGCGAGCGTCGACAGGATGATGCGACGGGGAGCTCGGGAGGAGCGCCGACTGCTGCTCAACTGCTGTCTCCTTCGAAGGTGGTGCCGAAATGCCGGGTCAGTTGACGGGTGGTCCGGCGGTGTTGTTGAGCCAGGACCAGTCGGACCATGTGGAGAATCCGGTCTGCCATCTGTGGTAGATGCCTGCGTGGCTTGTTCCGAATACTTCGATGCGGCCGTCGGCGTTGGTCGCGGTGGTGATTTCGGTGCCGGCTTCGCCGAAGTTCTCCCATGTTCCGTAGGGTGCGTTCACTCCGGTCTGCCAGATGTGTTGTGCGACGTTGTTGTTGATCGCGAATACTTCGACGCGGCCGTCGGGTGTCCGTTCGCTGGTGAGTTGGGAGTCGGCGGGGCCTCCTGTGCTTTCCCAGTCCGACCAGGTCGTCGGGTTTGTTTGGTATTTGTGGAAGACGCCTACGGGGCCGGATGCGAAGATTTCGAGTCGGCCGTCGGCGTTGTGGTCCACGGTGAGGTCGTGTCCGCCTTCGCCGAAGGTTTCCCAGGGTGACCAGCCGCCGTTGACCGCTGTCTGGTATTGGTGCTGGAATACGTCGCCGTTGAGTGCGAATGCTTCGAGTCGTCCGTCGGGTGATTTGCCCATTTCGACTCGGGCGTTGGCCGGTCCGCCGCCGGTCGGTTCCCATTCGCTCCAGCCGCCGCTGGGGGCGGTCTGGTATTTGTGGAAGAGGCCGACGGGGCCGGATGCGTAGACCTCGATCCTGCCGTCCGCGTTCACGCCGGCGGCGATGTCGTGTCCGCCTCCGCCGAATGTCTCCCAGCCGGACCAGTTGCCGGAGGGTGAGACCTGGTAGCGGTGCTGCAGTGTGTTGCCGTTGACGGCGAACATCTCCAGGCGCCCGTCCGCGTTCGGTGCGATGGCGAGTTCCGCGCCGCCGGGGCCGCCCAGCGGTTCCCATGCCGACCAGTCTCCGTTGGCACGGAGCTGCCACGCGTGATGCACGCCGTCCGCACCGGCCGCGAACGCCTCGAGCCGTCCGTCGGCCGACCGCGCCGACACCACCCGGCCCGACTCCGCCGGATACACCAACGGCGTGGGGCGCGGACCGCTGCCAGGGGTGCAGGGCAGCACCACGCCGCGCCCGGCGAGGTAGGGCTCGGGGTCGATACCGTACGAGGCGGACGGGTCCCCCCAGATCCGCAGATGCAGGTGGGGACCGGTCGAGTTGCCCTCGGAGCCCATCAGAGCGATCCGCTGACCGGCCGTGACGTGTTCGCCGGCGAACACGTCACGCTGGTACATGTGCCCGTACTCGGAGATCCGGCCGTCGGCGTGCTGGATGCGGATCCACTGACCGTAGCCGCTCGCGCTACCGGAGTTGATCACCTCGCCATCACTCACGGCGTAGATCGGCGTTCCGTAGTCGTTGGCGATGTCGACGCCGTTGTGGTCGCCGCCGTAGTGCTGGGACACGATGCCGGCAGCCGGGCACGCCGCGAGGTCGACGGCGTGGGCCGCCGTCGACGACGTCAGTACCAGTGCGGGTACCAGGGCCGCGGTCGCGGCGAGCAGGACGCGCAGCGCGCGTCCGGAGAGTAGTCGGGAGTGACTGAACAGCATGTCAGTTCCTCCCGTCACGCCTTGCGAAGGTGGGCGACGACGCCGTCGATGTCGGTCTGCAGCAAATCGGGCCGGATGACGTGGCCTCCTCCCACTTCCCGGCCGTCGAAGGGGATCCCCGCGTTCTGCAGCAGGCTCTTGAACTCCTGCTGGCCACGCAGCACATGACCCTCGTTGGCCACGTCGGCCCAGTTGATCGGGTCGGGACTGGTGCCGGCCACCAGGAAGATCCGCTTGTTCCGGTAGCTCTCGATGCGTTGCACCGGGTTGTCGGCGTTCACCCGGGCCTCGTCCCACAGCGGCACGCCGTAGATCGTGCCGCCGCCCAGGTCCACGGCCGCGGAGGAGAGGTTGGCCCAGTGGGCCACGATGCCGCCTTCCCGGCGGAGGCTGGCCGGGCCCGAGTGGGCGCTGACCGAGGCGAAGTGGCCGTAGTACTTGGCGGCGTACTTCAGCGCGCCGAAGCCGCCCATGGAGAACCCTGACACGGCACGGCCGTTGTACTCGGCGTAGGTACGGAAGTTCGCGTCGATCCACGGGATCAGCTGGGACATGTGGAAGGTTTCCCAGTTCCGCGGGCCGACGTTCGAGCTGACCGGGTTGGAGTACCAGCCCGTGTGGCCGCCGTCAGGCATGACCACGATGAGCGGCCTGCCCGCGGTCATCTCGCGGATGCCGTGCCGGTCGAACGTGATGAAGTCCTGGTCGAGACCGCCGCCGTGCAACAGGTAGAGAACGGGATAGCGGCGGCCGCTGGTGTGGTAGTCGTCGGGCAGCAGCACGTTGACAGCGGGATTCCAGCCGACCGCGCTCGTCTGGAACCGGTAGTACCACATCCGGCGGTCGTCCTCGTTGTGGTCCACGATGTGCAGGCCGAAACCGTCGCCGGCGGCCGCGGCCGGTGACGCCGCCGAGAGCATCCCTCCGGCACCCAGCGCCATCGCGGCAGTGAGCCCGCCGGCGGACTTGAGGAGGTTTCTGCGGGTGGGGTGCTGCGCGGTCAAGGTGACCTCCTGGTCGGAAGTTCGATGAGGGTGAAGTGGGGCCCTGTGAAGGGTGGTTCGGAGGGTAGCGAGGGGACGGCGGCCAAAGAATCCGGAACCTTACGGACTGACAGCCACCGTCGCTTACGGTAGGCGTGGAGCCGGCTCCGCCCGCCCGGTCCGTGCTGTCACGTCAACCACTGTGGATCCGGCCACAGCGACCGGTACGCCGCCGGTCGATGACGGTCCGGCTGGGAGACAGGGCCGTCCCGGCCTGGCCGACGGCCGTCTCCCCTCCTGCACGAAGTGGTCGAACGCCTCGCGCGGATCCTCGTGAAGTCCGGTCCTCGCGACCTGACCGCTGCTGTCGTGTACTCCTTCGGCCGAGGCCTGGCCGTTCCCGGCCGCGGCATCCGCGCGGCGGTTGGGCAGCACGGTGCTGTGCACCCGGCACCGGATCGGTACGAGCGCCTGAGGGATCGATTCGTCGTCCGTCTTACGCGCCTGTGACCTGCATGTTCGTGCAGGAGGTGTCGCGTGACAACCGGCACCCACCTGGCCGGGGAGGTGTCGCGTGACAACCGGCGCCCACCCGGCCGGGGTCGATCCGGCTCCGCGCCGAGCGTATCCACGCATACGGCAGTGTGGTCTCGGGCACAGGCGGCGTCGGCCGCCTGCGCTACGCCGTGCCCCCGACACCCGACCGGCGCCGGGCTCCGGCGTCCGTCGGCGTCCGCCGGCAGGGCGCGGCGCCCCGGGGCAGTGACGGAGGTCTCTACCCCTGGGGACCGTCCGGCTGGCACTGTGGTCGGGTCCTCGGGGGACACCGACTGCCGGCCGACCGAACGAGATGCCATGACCGCGACTGCCGCCGCAACCACCACCCCTGCCCGCCGCCGCGCGCGGACCGGCGGGCCCGGGGACCGTTCCAAGCTGTTGGAGAACCTCGCGGGCTGGACGCTCGTCGTCGTCATCGCCATGCTCGTCACCCAGCTCGGCCTCATGTGACCTTCCGCGGACGCGACGGAGGCGGGGAGCCCCGCCCGGCTCCCCGCCTCCGTCATACCCGCTGCGACGTCAGTTGATCGCCTTGATCAGCTCGCCGTCGGTGGTGTCACCGCTGAGCTCCCAGAAGAAGGTGCCGCCCAGGCCCTGCTGGTTCTTGTACGCCATCTTGGTGCCGATGGTGGCCGGGGTGTCGTAGCTCCACCAGTTGGTGCCGCAGTGCGCGTACGCCGTGCCGGCGACGGTGCCGGTCGTGGGGCAGCTGTTCTTGAGGACCTTGTAGTCCTCGATGCCCGCCTCGTACGTACCCGGGGCCGCGCCCGTCGCGGTGCCGCCCGGGGCGTCCTGCGTGACGCCGGTCCAGCCGCGGCCGTAGAAGCCGATGCCGAGCAGCATCTTGGAGGCGGGGACGCCCTGCGCCTTCAGTTTGTCGATGGCGGCCTCGCTGTTGAAGCCCTCCTTGGGGATCCCCGTGTAGGAGGTCAGCGGGGAGTGCGGGGCCGTCGGCCCCTTCGCGTCCCAGGCGCCGAAGAAGTCGTACGTCATCGGGTTGTACCAGTCGACGTACTTCGACGCGCCGCCGTAGTCGACGGCGTCGAGCTTGCCGCCCTCGGAGCCGTCCGCGCTGATCGCCGAGGTGACCAGGTTGCCGGTGCCGAACTTGGACCGGAGCGCCGACAGCAGGTTGCCGTAGGCGTCGCGGCCGCTGGTGTCACAGGTCAGACCGCAGGCGTTGGGGTACTCCCAGTCGATGTCGATGCCGTCGAAGACATCGGCCCAGCGCGGGTCCTCCACCAGGTTGTAGCAGGACTCGGCGAACGCGGCCGGGTTCTTGGCCGCCTCACCGAAGCCGCCCGACCAGGTCCAGCCGCCGAACGACCAGATCACCTTGAGGTCGGGGTGCAGTTTCTTCAGCTTGCGCAGCTGGTTGAAGTTGCCGCGCAGCTCCTGGTCCCAGGTGTCCGCGACACCGTCGACCGACTGGTCGGCGGTGTAGGCCTTCTCGTAGTCGGCGTAGGAGTCGCCGACCGTGCACTTGCCGCCCTGGACGTTGCCGAAGGCGTAGTTGATGTGCGTGAGCTTGTCGGCCGATCCCGAGGTCTCGATGTTCTTGACGTGGTAATTGCGCTGGTAGACACCCCAGTTGGTGAAGTATCCGACCACCTTGTCGCCGGCCGCTGTGGGGGCGGCGGGCGCTGCTGCCGGGGCGGCGGCCGGCTGGGCGGCGGGGGCCGCGCCGGCGGATCCGGTGCCCGCGACGCCCAGCAGGGCGGCGCCCAGGGCGGCGGTACACGCGGCAGCGGCGAGAGCCCGGAGCCGGGCTCCCGGGCGATGCAGTCCGGTCATGGTTGCTCCTCGTGGGGGAGGGGACTTGCCAGTGGACGACCGGCTTTCGGCGTTCAGTCTGAGTTGGCATGAACGCGGAAAGCCGGTTCGCTGGGAACCGTAGATGGACTAGACCAGTCGGGTCAATGGTTCGGACCAATTTCGATGATCGCGCCGTCCCCGCCGTGCGTGTTCTGTCAACCGGTGACGGATACCGTCCGATCGGGCATACTCGACCCGCCACAGCCGCCGGCCTGCATCTCTCGTAATCCGAGGGCAACATCGGCTGGACAGCTGTGTTTTCCGGGCATAGTCCGGAGATCCCCCGGCGGCGCCGCTCACACCCCGCGCGCGCGACCGCCGCAACGCCCGACAGGGAGGAGAGCGCCGTCATGTCCGACCGTGCCCCGCAATTGGTGGAACGCCGTCTGCCCACCGAGGAGTCCAGGCAGCTCATCGCGCTCGTCCGCGACATCGCCCAGCGGGAGATCGTGCCGCACGCGGCCGAGGAGGAGGACACGGGCCGCTTCCCGCGCGAAGTGTTCACCCTGCTCTCCGAGTCCGGCCTGCTCGGTCTGCCGTACGACTCCGCCCACGGCGGCGGCGACCAGCCGTACGAGGTCTACCTCCAGGTCCTGGAGGAACTGGCGGCCGCCCGGCTCACCGTCGGCCTCGGCGTCAGCGTCCACTCCCTCGCGTGCCACGCGGTCGCCGGGTACGGAACCAAGGACCAGCAGGCCGAACACCTCCCGGCGATGCTCGCGGGCGGTCTGCTGGGCGCCTACTGCCTCTCCGAGCCCGCCTCGGGATCCGACGCCGCCTCGCTGCGCACCAAGGCCGTACGGGACGGGGACGACTGGGTCATCACCGGTACCAAGGCCTGGATCACCCACGGCGGCATCGCCGACTTCTACACGGTCCTGGCCCGCACCGGTGTCGAGGGCGCCCGCGGCATCACCGCCTTCCTCGTCCCCGGCGACGCCGAGGGCCTGAGCGCCGCCGTCCCCGAGAGGAAGATGGGGATGAAGGGGTCGCCCACCGCCCAGCTGCACTTCGACGGCGTACGTGTCTCGGATGCGCGGCGGATCGGCGAGGAGGGCCAGGGCTTCGCGATCGCGCTGTCCGCGCTCGACTCGGGCCGGCTCGGCATCGCCGCCTGTGCCATCGGCGTGGCCCAGGCCGCGCTGAACGAGGCCGTCGACTACGCGACCGGGCGCAAGCAGTTCGGCCGCCCCATCGCGGACTTCCAGGGGCTGAGGTTCATGCTCGCCGACATGGCCACCCAGATCGAGGCGGGCCGGGCGCTCTACCTGGAGGCCGCCAGGCTGCGGGATGCCGGCAGCCCGTTCTCGCGGCAGGCGGCCATGGCCAAGCTGTTCTGCACGGACGCCGCGATGCGGGTCACGATCGACGCCGTCCAGGTGCTCGGCGGATACGGCTACACGCTGGACTTCCCCGTCGAGCGGCTCATGCGCGAGGCCAAGGTGCTGCAGATCGTCGAGGGCACCAATCAGATCCAGCGAATGGTCATCGCCCGCCACCTCGCGGGTCCTGAGACGCGCTGACCCGCAGCGGCCGGTCCGACCACACGGGCGTCGTCATGATCCGGTTCCACTCCTGGTCATGGCGGCCCGGCAGGGTCCTGCCGGTGCTCTCCCAGTGCCGCAGCAGCGCCCGGTAGAGGGGTGGATCGCTCGAGTGGGGCGCCGGGCGCGGCACCGCGCGGGACGGGTCGGGCTGCGGCGACGGTGCGGAACCACGTCGCGGAACCGATTCTTCGGAGGGCGGAGCGGCCAGCCGGCGGCGACCGGGGCCGGCCGTGGAGTGCAGCAGGGTCATGCCACGCCAACGCCGCGGGACAGGGCGGGGTCACTGCCCTGCCGATTCGAGCGATTGTTCGCCAGGTTCTCCCCGGAGGGCGAGGCGCCGGGCGGCCCCGCGAGCCCGGCATGATCCGGACGGGAGTCCCAAGCCCGCACCGCACCGGCCGGTGCGGGCTTGGGACTCCCGTGGAAGCTCAGGCGGCGTCGCGGCGCGGCTGGTCCGCAATCCGCAACGGGCGCGAGGCGCCGGCGTGGGAGAAGGGCTGCATCCTCCAGTCGAGCCCCTGAGGGAGCGTCAGCAGCAGGGCCGTCTCCTGCTCCTGGGCATCGGCCGTCTCGTCCGCGGGCCGCGCCTTCGAGGCGGCACGCCCCGTACCGGCGCACACCGTGAGCACGAACGGGTTCCACGGGGTCGGGCACAGCGCGTGCTCCGGCAGCACGTCCTCGTCCGCCAGGAGCGCGATGGGCTGCGCGCAGTCCGGGCAGATGACCCGGTACATCTCGAACGTGTCGTACGCGTCGGGAGCGGTGTCCTCGAAAGGATCAACGGGCTCCGGTTCGGTACGTCCGGTGAGCTTCAGGCTCTGCATGGGAAATTCCCCCCTCGGGTGGGCCGACAAGGCGCCGCGGCCTCGACCACAGCAAGCACTTCCCGTCGCGCATCGGCCGTAACCGCGAGGTGTCCGGCTACCGACCCGTAAACCTGTGGCATTCGTCACATGCCTGCCGCAGATGCCCTTCGCGAGCCCCCACGGCTGTGCCTGGAGGGACCCGGGGCCATAGATTGATCCATATGGAGGAGTTGGACCGTCAAATCGTGGAATTGCTCGTCAGGGACGGGCGGATGAGCTACACCGACCTGGGCAAGGCCACCGGCCTGTCCACCTCGGCCGTTCATCAGCGCGTCCGCAGGCTTGAGCAGCGCGGGGTGATCCGGGGCTATGCCGCGGTCGTCGACCCCGAGGCCGTCGGCCTGCCGCTGACCGCGTTCATCTCGGTGAAGCCCTTCGATCCGAGCGCCCCCGACGACATCGCGGAGCGGCTCTCGGGCGTCCCGGAGCTGGAGGCCTGCCACAGCGTGGCGGGTGACGAGAACTACATCCTCAAGGTGCGGGTCGCGACCCCGCTGGAGCTCGAGCACCTGCTGACGCGGATCCGTTCGCTCGCCGGCGTCTCCACCCGCACCACCGTCGTCCTCTCCACCCCGTACGAGGCGCGGCCGCCGCAGATCTGAGGGGGTCGCGCACGAGCCGGTCCCCGGCAGGCGGGAGACTGGTCCCCATGACCGAGAGCACCGCCCCCCAGAGCGAACACCGCACCGTGCTGCTGCGCGGTGGAGACGTCCACAGCCCCGCCGACCCCTTCGCCACCGCCATGGTGGTCGAACGGGGCCATGTCGCCTGGGTGGGCTCGGAAGGGGCCGCCGACGCCTTCGCGAGCGGCGTCGACGAAGTGATCGACCTCGAGGGGGCCCTGGTCACTCCCGCGTTCACCGACGCCCATGTCCACACCACCGCCACCGGTCTGGCCCTCACCGGCCTCGACCTCTCCGGGGCCCGGAACCTCGGCGAGGCGCTCGCTCTCGTGGCGGCGTACGTGGCGGCGCACCCCGCCGACCGGGTGGTTCTCGGGCACGGCTGGGACGCCGCACGCTGGCCGGAGCAGCGCCCGCCCTCGCGCGCCGAGCTCGACGAGGCGGCGGCGGGCCGGCCGGTCTATCTGCCCCGGATCGACGTGCATTCGGCGGTCGTCACGACCGCGCTGCTCGACCTCGTGCCGGGGATCGCCTCGATGAGCGGATACCGGCCGGAGGAGCCGCTGACCGGCGCCGCCCACCACGCGGTGCGCGCGGCCGCCCACGGCGCCGTCTCGCCGCGGCAGCGGGCCGGCGCCCAGCGCGCCGCGCTGGCCCGCGCCGCGTCGCTCGGGATCGGCACGGTCCATGAGTGCGGCGGGCCGGACATCTCCGACGAGGAGGACTTCACCTCGCTGCTGGAACTGGCGGCCGGCGGGCCGGGGCCGCGGGTCTTCGGCTACTGGGCCGAACAGGTCGGCGACGAGAAGGACGCCCTGCGCATCCGGGAGCTCGGTGCGGTGGGTGCGGCGGGGGACCTGTTCGTCGACGGCTCGCTCGGCTCGCACACCGCCTGCCTCCACGAGCCGTACGCCGACGCACCGCACGCCGGCGCCGCCCATCTGGACGCCGCGCAGATCGCCGCCCATGTCGCCGCCTGCACCGAGGCCGGACTCCAGGCAGGCTTCCACGCCATCGGCGACGCGGCGCTCACCGCCGTCGTCGACGGCATCAGGACCGCGGCCGAGAAGGTCGGCCTCGGCCGGGTCCGGGCCGCCAGGCACCGCATCGAGCATGCGGAGATGCTCACGCCCGAAACCGTCGCCGCCTTTGCCGAACTAGGCCTCACCGCCTCCGTCCAGCCCGCTTTCGACGCCGCCTGGGGCGGCGAGGAGGGCATGTACGCCCAGCGGCTGGGCGCCGGGCGGGCCGGGACTCTCAATCCGTACGCGGCGCTCCTGCGGGCCGGTGTGCCCCTCGCCTTCGGCTCCGACAGCCCGGTGACCCCGCTGGACCCGTGGGGGACCGTGCGGGCCGCCGCCTTCCACCGGACGCTCGAGCACCGGATCTCCGTACGGGCGGGGTTCACCGCCCACACAAGGGGCGGCTGGCGGGCCGTGGGCCGTGACGACGCGGGGACCCTCGTGCCCGGTGCCCCGGCCGACTACGCGGTCTGGCGCACCGATGACCTGGTGGTCCAGGCCCCGGACGACCGGGTCGCCCGCTGGTCGACGGACCCCAGGTCGGGGACGCCCGGACTGCCCGACCTCAGCCCTGGGGCCGAACTCCCGGTCTGTCTGCGCACGGTCGTCCTCGGACAAACTGTCTACGTACGGCCGAACGAGTGACGTACGGACATTTCGTACCGCCGATCGAAGGGGCCCTCGCTCTCCCGCGACCTGGGGATCTTCGGTACTGACCAGGCAAGTTCAGTAAACGATGCAGGTCAGGCAAGTATTGACAGAATGCGCCCACCGGCCGGTAGGTTCGGCCGAGTCCACCACAGGACGTCCGACCGGTTAAACCTCCACGCAGTCGTCGAACGCCGCTGGGTCATGGGGTGGTGTGCCGCACCGGCGCACCACCACTGACAGCCAGGTTCAGCGCCCGCGCCTCGGGGGCGAGGGAAGGTTTCAGCCGGACGGAGGGTGCGACCCGGGTGGGGCCCGGACGTTCAGTAGACAACGGCTCTAGGTCGACCCGCAGCCGGCGGGTCCCAGGTCGGCCCGAAGGACGCCGGGCCCCGATCCGCAGTTCTGTCCGCACTTCGGCACTTCTGTCCTCCGCCGCTTCCCCCACTGCCCGACCGGGTCGGCCTGAGGCCCCTCCGCGCTCGATATGGTGTGCATCTGCGTACGGACGTGAGGGGCAGTAAGTGAACGACGGCGGTCAGAGGCGATACGGCCCGCTCGGCAGAGCCTTGGTGATCATTCCGACCTACAACGAGGCCGAGAACATCAAGCCGATCGTCAGCCGGGTGCGCGCCGCCGTGCCGGAGGCCGACATCCTCGTCGCCGACGACAACAGCCCCGACGGCACCGGCAAGATCGCCGACGAGCTGGCGGCTGCCGACGACCGGATCCACGTGCTCCACCGCAAGGGCAAGGAAGGGCTCGGCGCGGCCTACCTCGCCGGCTTCCGGTGGGGCATGGACCACGACTACGGGGTCCTCGTCGAGATGGACGCCGACGGCTCCCACCAGCCCGAGGAACTGCCCCGGCTGCTCACCGCCCTCAAGGGGGCCGACCTGGTGCTCGGCTCCCGCTGGGTGCCCGGCGGGCGGGTGGTCAACTGGCCCAAGTCCCGCGAGATGATCTCCCGCGGCGGCAGCACGTACTCCCGGCTCATGCTCGGGCTGCGGACGCGGGACGTCACCGGCGGCTACCGCGCCTTCCGCACCGAGACCCTGAAGGGCATCGGCCTCGACGAGGTCGCCTCCCAGGGGTACTGCTTCCAGGTCGATCTGGCCCGCCGCGCGATCGAGGCCGGATATCACGTCGTCGAGGTCCCGATCACCTTCGTCGACCGGGAGATCGGTGACTCCAAGATGAGCCGGGACATCCTCGTCGAGGCGCTCTGGCGCGTGACGGCCTGGGGTGTCACCAGCCGCACGAACCGGGTGCTCGGCCGCCGGACGCCCTGACGCGACCGGGGCCCGCCGTCCCTCACCCCCTTACCGCGTCCGGACGCGCGCCCAGGCACACTGGGGGCATGACGACCGGCACACCGCCCCCGACCGCCCGCAGGCGCTCCCGCGCCCGGACCTTCGTACCTCTCGCCATCGCCGCCTGGGCGGTGCTGGAGATCTGGCTGCTCACCGTGGTGGCGGACGTCGCGGGCGGGTTCACCGTCCTGCTGCTCCTGGCCGCCGGGGTCGTCCTGGGGGCAGTGGTGATGAAGCGGGCCGGCCGCCGCGCCTTCCGCAATCTCACCGAGACGCTCCAGCAGACGCCCGGGCAGCCGGGCGCCGGCGGCTCCCCGCCCGCGCCTTCGGGCACCAGGGGCAACGGCTTCCTGATGCTCGGCGGGCTGCTGATCATGATCCCGGGGATGATCTCGGACGTGGCCGGACTGCTGCTCCTCATTCCGCCGGTCCGCTCGGCGCTCAGCAGGTACGCGGAGCGCTCGCTGGAACGGCGGATGCGCGCGGCGGCCCCCGGAGGCCTCTCGGACGCCTTTCAGCAGGCCCGTATGCACCGCCCGGACGGAAAGGTCGTCCAGGGTGAGGTCATCCGCGACGAGCCCTCCCACCCGGACGACAACCCGCGCCCGCCGCTGACGAAGTAACCACGCCCGGCGACCGCCCCCGGCGTCTCAACCGCCGAGCCCGGCCAATACAAACCCGAGCCCGGCAACCTCAAGCCCGAGCCCGGCCAAATCGAGCCCGAGCCCCGTGTCTCAACCGCCGAGCCCGGCCAATACAAGCCCGAGCCCGGCAAAATCAAGCCCGTCCGGCGATTGAGGACATCTCTGACCGCGGCCGAAAGCGACCGAGCCGAACGGCGACCGAGCCGAACACCACCCGGCCGGGCCCAGGCCCAAGAGGGCAGCCCGCACCGCAACCCCCGCAGCCGGCCGCCAAGGCCAACGCACAGAGCCGCGGGCCGCGACACACACAATGTGTGTCGCGGCCCGCGGCTCTGTCTCGGTGCGGTGCTACGCGGTCAAGCAGACTTCCTGCTGTCCCGCGGATGCACGGCGATATTCATGGCGCCGGAGCGCAGAACCGCCAGCCTCTCGGCCAGCACCTCTTCCAGCTCCTCGCGTGTGCGCCGCTCCATGAGCATGTCCCAGTGCGTGCGCGCAGGCTTGCCCTTCTTCTCCTCGGGGCCATCCCCGTCCACCAGGAGTGCCATGGCGCCACACGCCTTGCACTCCCACTCCGGCGGAATTTCCGCCTCTACCGAGAACGGCATCTCAAATCGATGTCCGTTCTGGCATGCGTACTCCACCGCCTGGCGCGGGGCCAGATCGATGCCGCGGTCCGTCTCGTAGCTGGTAACCACGAGTCGCGTGCCGCGGAGAGCTCGCTCACTCATGAATCGTGCCTCCCGGGCTTGTCGCCCACAGGACAGGTGTCGCTGTCGTCGTCATCCGGTCAACGTCCGGTCGGCGGCAAAGATTCCCGTTGCCGGTCATGCGTCGCCCGTCGTGCCGCTGCATTTTCAGGTTTCCCTGGGTTCAAGTACCCGCCAACGCCCGGTTTGTCACATCTGGCAGAAGTTGTCACCCAACGGTTTGGAATCTTCCACTCGCAGTAACGGTCCTCCGGGCAGGCCAAAGGCGTACACTACCGGCCTTTCACTTCAACGTCTAAATCCGTTCGGGAACGGGATTGCCGGCCGCCGCCACAGCCTGCCGGACCGGCACCCTCGCGAGCAGTACCGAACCGACCACGAAGAAGATCACCAACGAGATGATGGCATCCCGATAACTGCCGGTCAGCTGGTACGCGAGACCGAACACCAGTGGCCCCAGCCAGCTCAGTCCGCGGTCGCTCATCTCGTACGCGGAGAAGTACTCGGCCTCCTTGCCGCGCGGCACCAGATGAGAGAAGAGCGAGCGCGACAGCGCCTGGCTGCCGCCGAGGACCAGCCCGATCGCCGCGGCCAGCGCGTAGAAGAACGCCGGCGCGTCGGCGGGCAGGAAGTATCCGGCGATCAGGATCAGCGTCCAGACGACCAGGGACACGAGGATCGTGCGCTTCGCGCCGTACACCCGGGCGAGCCGCCCCATCCCCAGCGCCCCGGCGACCGCCAGCACCTGGACCAGCAGCACCGCGGTGATCAGCGTCGTCTGATCGAGGCCCAGTTCCTCGGAGCCGTACACGGACGCCTGGGAGATCACGGTCTGCACGCCGTCGTTGTAGACGAGGTAGGCAAGGAGGAAGGACAGCGTCAGCGGATGGCGGCGCATGTCGCGCAGCGTCGCCCTCAGCTGCCGCCAGCCGGAGCCGACCGCGCCGTCCCCGCCCGGCGCCGCCTTCCGGTCGCGCAGCCGGCGCAGCGGTATGACGGTGAACGCGCCCCACCACACCCCGGCCGAGGCCAGACAGATCCGTACGGCGTCCGACTCGGACAGGCCGAAGGAGTCGTGGCCGGTGTACAGGATCAGGTTGAGGACGAGTACCAGTGCCCCCGATGTGTAGCCGAAGGCCCAGCCACGCGACGAGACCGCGTCGCGTTCGTCGGGCTCCGAGATCTGCGGCAGATAGGAGTTGTAGAGCACCATCGACACCGATATCGCCGCGTTCGCCACGATGAGCAGGAAGGCGCCGAGCAGATAGCGGTGGCCGTCCAGGAAGAACATCCCGGCCGTCGCGGTGGCGCCCGTGTACGCGGCGGCGGCGAGGAGGGGCTTCTTGCGGCCCGAACGGTCGGCGGCGGCGCCCACGACGGGCATCACGATCACCGCGACGATGACGGACACCGAGACCGCGTACGCGAACAGCGAACCGGCGCGGACCGGGATGCCGAGCGGGTGGACGAAGCCGTCGGCGTCGGCGGCGGCCTTGGCCACCGATGTCAGATAGGGCCCGAGGAACACCGTGAGGACGCTCGTCGAATAGACGGAGCAGGCGAAGTCGTAGAAGTACCAGCCGCGCTGCTCCCGCCGGCGGTCCTCCGGGCCGTCGGGCCCGGCCGGACTGTGCGTCGGATCAGCGGTGTCCGCGGTCTCGGCGCTCATTGCGCTCCCCTTGTCTCTCCCCGTGGAGACGTGACCGGGCCGGCGTCAGGCCCAGGCCCCCCGCTCGCTCAGCACCGTGCGCAGCGTCTCGATGTGATCGGTCATGATGCCATCCACACCGAGGTCGAGGAGGGCTCTCATGCGCTCCGGCTCATTCACCGTCCAGACGTGCACCTGGAGCCCCCGTGCGTGCGCCTCGCGGACGAAGCGCCGGTCGACGACCCGGATGCCGCCCTGGCTCTCCGGGACCTGTGCGCACACCGCGCCCGCGCGCAGCGCCGCCGGGAGGCCGTACGAGCGCAGCCGCAGGCCCACGACGCCGCGCACGCCGTAGGAGGTCGCGAGCCGTGGGCCGGCCAGCCGGTGCGCGCGGGCGACCCGCGCCTCGGAGAACGAGCCGACGCACACCCGGTCCCAGGCGTCCGTTCTGCGGATCAGTTCCACGAGCGGCGCCAAGGCCGGCCCCGCCTTGATGTCCACGTTCCAGCGGGCCCGGGGGAACGCCTCCAGCAACTCCTCGAAGAGCGGAAGCGGCTCACGGCCGGCCACCCTGGCCCGCCGTATCTCGCTCCACGGCAGCTCCGCTATCCGGCCCCGGGAGTCCGTCACCCGGTCCAGCGTGGCGTCGTGGAAGGCCACCAGCCGCCCGTCCGCCGAGGCGTGCACATCGGTCTCGAAGTAGCGGTACCCGGCGTCGGCGGCCCGGCGGAAAGCCGCTTCCGTGTTCTCGATCCCGTCCGCGGCCCCGCCGCGGTGGGCGAACGCGAGCGGGGCGGGGTGGTCCAGATAGGGGTGGCGTACGGAAGTCACTGCGGCAGTATGGCCTGCCCGGATGTCCGGCCGGCGACGGTGGTGCCACCGTTGTCCGTGATCTCGAAGAAGCGCAGGAAGAACTGGGCGAGCGGGCCGATGGCCAGGGCGTAGAGGACGGTGCCCACGCCCAGCGAGCCGCCGAGCAGGAAGCCGGTGGCCACGACCGCCACCTCGATCGCGGTGCGCACGAGCCGGATGGAACGGCCGGTCCGCCGGTGCAGCCCGGTCATCAGCCCGTCGCGCGGCCCGGGGCCGAACCGGGCGGCGATGTAGAGCCCCGTCGCGATGCCGTTGAGCACGATCCCGGCCGCCATCACCGTGGCCCGGGCGGCGAGCCCGTGCACCTCGGGGACGAGCGCGAGAGTGCCGTCCATCGCGAGACCGACGGCGAAGACATTGGAGACCGTGCCCAGGCCCGGCCGCTGCCGGAGCGGGATCCACAGCACCAGGACGATCGCGCCGATGATGATGGAGACGACCCCGATGCTGATCCCGGTGCGCTCCGCGAGCCCCTGGTGCAGCACACCCCAGGGCTCCAGCCCCAGGCCGGCGGCGACCAGCAGCGCCGAACTGGCCCCGTACAGCGCCAGACCCGCGTACAGCTGGATCAGCCGACGGGTGAGGTGCGCCCCGCGCGGGGCGGCGGTGACGGACAAGAGGTGCCCCCTGGTGTGGTGGTGTTGGACTGCTCCATGTCACTCTGTGGCAGGGGATTGGTTGCCAACTATGGCCAATCCGAGGAAGGTGGACTGATTCTCATGGCGCAGTGGACTTCAGCGGTAGGGGCGGCCCAGCTCGCCCGGCAGCTCCACGCACAGCAGCCCAGGCCCGCGGGCCCGGGCAGCCGCAGGCCGCCCGCCTACCGCGCGCTCGCCGACGGTGTCCGCCTGCTCGTCCTCGAGGGCCGGGTCCCGGTCGCCGCCCGGCTCCCCGCCGAACGCGAGCTGGCACTCGCCCTCTCCGTCAGCCGTACGACGGTCGCCGCCGCCTACGAGGCGCTGCGCGCCGAGGGGTTCCTGGAGTCCCGGCGCGGGGCCGGGAGCTGGACGGCCGTGCCCGCCGGCAACCCGCTGCCCGCCCGCGGCCTGGAACCGCTGCCGCCCGAGGCGCTCGGATCGATGATCGACCTGGGCTGCGCCTCGCTGCCCGCCCCCGAACCATGGCTGACCCGGGCCGTCCAGGGCGCCCTGGAGGAGCTGGCCCCGTACGCGCACACCCATGGGGACTACCCGGCGGGGCTGCCCGCCCTGCGGCAGATGATCGCCGACCGGTACACCGCCGACGGCATCCCGACGATGCCCGAGCAGATCATGGTCACCACCGGGGCGATGGGTGCGATCGACGCGATCTGCCACCTCTTCGCCGGGCGCGGCGAACGGATCGCGGTGGAGTCCCCGAGCTACGCCAACATCCTCCAGCTGATGCGGGAGGCGGGCGCCCGCCTCGTCCCGGTGGCGATGGAGGAGGGGCTCGGCGGCTGGGACATGAACCGGTGGCGCCAGGTGCTGCGGGACGCGGCCCCCCGGCTCGCCTATGTCGTCGCGGACTTCCACAACCCCACCGGCGCGCTGGCCGACGAGGACCGCCGCCGCGCGCTGGTGGAAGCCGCCCGCTCCGCCGGCACGGTCCTGGTCGTCGACGAGACGATGCACGAGCTGTACCTCGACGACGAGGTGCGGATGCCGCGCCGGGTCTGCGCGTTCGATCCGGCGGGCAGCACCGTCCTCACCGTCGGATCGGCCAGCAAGGCCTTCTGGGCCGGCATGCGCATCGGCTGGGTGCGCGCCGCGCCGGACGTGATCCGCAGCCTGGTGGCCGCCCGCGCCTACGCCGACATGGGCACCCCGGTCCTGGAGCAGCTGGCCGTCAACTGGCTGATGCGTTCCGGCGGCTGGGAGCAGGCCGTGCAGATCCGCCGGGAACAGGCCCGGGACAACCGGGACGCGCTCGTCGCGGCCGTGCGCCGGGAGCTGCCGGACTGGGAGTTCGCCGTGCCGCGCGGCGGGCTGACCCTCTGGGTGCGCACCGGCGGCCTCTCCGGATCGCGGCTGGCGGTGGCCGGGGAGCGGGTCGGGGTGCGGGTGCCGTCGGGACCCAGGTTCGGTGTCGACGGGGCCTTCGAAGGCTATGTACGGCTGCCGTTCACGGTCGGCGGGCCGGTGGCGGACGAGGCGGCCCTGCGGCTCGCGGCCGCCGCCCGGCTGGTCGGTTCGGGGGCCGGCGCCGGGGCGGAGGCACCGCGGACCTTCGTGGCCTGAGCAGCTGACGCAGTACGGGCAGGAGCCCGCGGATCAACGGATCCACGGGCTCTTCCTGCCGTTCCCGGTCAGTCGCTGAGGGCCAGCCCCTCGACGGCCACCGACGCGGTGACGGTGTCCGCCATCACCGGGTCGGGCACGCTCGCCTCGATGGCGGTGCGCCGCTCGGGCAGCAGGCCGAGCACCGCCTGCCGCTGCGCCTCGCTGGTCGCGTCGTCGTACGGATCGGGGGTGGCCGGTACCTGGATGCGCAGCACCTGGCCGGTGCCGAGCCGCGCGTACCCGCGGCCGGGCGGGACGTCCGGGGGCGGGGTCGTGTGCGGCTGCGCACCGAGCACGGACTCGATCTGGCCGGGGGAGCAGTGGCCGAGCACCACCCGGGCCCTGGTGTGCGTCCGTACGGTCTCGCTCAGGCCGTCCAGGCCGTCGAACTGCTCGGTCATCACCACGGTGACGTTGGCGGCCCTGCCGTGCCGCAGCGGGACCTGGAGCAGCTCCTGCGGATCGGGTCCGCCGTCGGCGGCGGCCAGGTGGCCGAGCACGCTCGGCCGGTCCAGCAGGATCCAGAGCGGCCGCCTGGTGTCCTCGGGGACGGCGTGACCGGACTGCCGGGCCCGGTTGGCCTCGATCAGACGGCGCTCCGTCTCGCTGGCCGCCCATTCCAGGGTGCCCAGCGCCCCGGCCAGGCCGCACTCGACGGCCAGCACACCCTCGCGCCCCGTGAAGCAGGCGTACTCGCCGGTGCCGCTGCCCTCGATGATCAGGACGTCGCCCTGGTGGAGGGCCTGAAGGGCGATGGAACGCATCAGTGCGGTGGTGCCGCTGCCGGGCAGTCCTGCGATGAGCAGATGCGGTTCGGTGGAGCGGGCGCCGGTGCGCCATACGACGCCGGGGGCGTCCCGGGTCTCGTCGCCGTCGCTCACCGGAACGGTGCGCTGCACCGCGTCGTCGTCGGTGAACCCGAGGACGGTCTCGCCGGGCGCGGTGACGAAGCGCTGGGCGGTGATCGAGGTGGGCAGGGCGTCCAGCACGTTCATGACGAGCCGGTTGCCCTCCTCGTCCCAGCTGAAGTGGTACTCCCGGCCGCGGCCCGACTTCGCGTGCAGCAGCTGTTCGATCCGTGTGCGGGAAGCGGCCTCGCTGTCGGTGAAGTACGCGGGATACGTGACGTGGAGCCGCGAGACACGGCCGTCGCCGTCGAACTCGTATCCGCTGAAGACCTTGTCCCAGTCGCCGCCGTGGGTGAACAGCGGACTGGGGTCGTCGGCCATGGAGAAGTAGGGCACGAGCGCGTCGTACAGGGCCTGGAGGCGCGCGGTCTCCGCCTCGTCGGGCCCCGTTCTGACGGGCGTGCGCTCGCGTCCCTTCCATGCGGCTGCGCCCATCACCATGACGAGGGCCAGCAACGGCCCGTACGGGATGAGCGCGACCACGAGCACGCAGGCCGCGACGAGGAACAGCGTGGGACCACGCCGGTCCTTGGGCGTCGCGGCCCACTTCTGCCGTCCTGCACCGGCCAGCAGCCGCAGACCACGAGTGATCGTGATCAGCGGATGGAGTACGTCGGTGGCGCTGTCGGCGGCCGTGCGCGCGAACTCGCGACTGCGAGTGATCGAAGCGCTGCCGCTGCTCAGAATGCGGGGGAGTGGTCGCCGGGCCACGTCTGTCTCCTGGAGGGGGTGGGAGCGGGAGCGGAGGGTCAGAACTTGATCCCGCCCAAGAGGCCGGCGAGGCTCGCTCCGCCCGCGGTGATGCTCGGTGCGATGGCGGTGCCGGCCAGGTAGAAGCCGAACAGGGCGGTGACGAGGGCGTGCGACGCCTTGAGGCCGTCCTTCCTGAAGAACAGGAAGACGATGATGCCGAGGATGACGACGCCTGACATGGAAAGAATCATGAGTGGTTCTCCTGGTTGGGGGGACAGTCACCATGAGTCCTTCCAGGCTCACCCGAAGTATCTATAGGATAAAAGGTGCAATTGGGTGAAAAGTCTGGTTTTTCACTGGACTGGCGGACAAGTAAGCGCAGTCCGGAGGGATTTCCGGAGCGCTGTCCCTCCCCGTCGTCACTCGACGTGATCCTTTGCCAAGGGTGGGCCGGGTCATGTGTGCCCCCGGGCAGTACCCTGTCGATTCACTCGTACGGCCCCCACCGCGTACCTCCCGGCTGGCCGGCGGCGGCGCGAACGGTTAATGGAAGGCGGTTCCCCCGATGAGCGAAACCCCTGATCCCGAGGTGGTGGAGCTGGCTGCCAAGGTCTTCGACCTGGCGCGGCGCGGTGACGCCGAGACGCTCGCGGCCTACGTCGACGCCGGCGTCCCCGCGAACCTCACGAACGACCGGGGCGACTCGCTGCTGATGCTCGCGGCCTATCACGGGCACGCCCCCGCGGTCACGGCACTGGTCGGCCGTGGCGCCGACCCGGACCGGGCCAACGACCGGGGGCAGACGCCCCTTGCCGGAGCGGTCTTCAAGGGCGAGGACGCCGTGATCAGGGCCCTGCTCGGAGCGGGGGCCGATCCGGCGGCCGGAACACCCTCCGCACTGGACACCGCACGCATGTTCGGCAAGGCCGACCTGCTGGAACTCTTCGGCGCCCGCTGAACGGGTTCGCCGTAAATGTGGTCGCGGTGGCGAAATGGCTGGGTCATCATGACGTCGCAGGCCCGATCCGGGCCACCGACGAGAGGTAGAGGAAGATGGTCTGCACCAGGCAGAAGACGGCGGTCGGCCGATCATGTTGCTGCGCGGCCTAGTGCCTACCCGGCACGTGGAACTGCACAGTCCCGGTTGCGTCGACAGCTTGATGTGAGGCTATCCCCATGTTCGATCCGTTCATAGCGCCGAGCGGCACCCTGCTCGGCCTGCTGCAGAGGGGCCGCGGCGACGGCACGCTCCACGCACTGGCCGCACCGCGGCCCGAGGCCCTGGCGGCTCTCAACCACTGCGTTCTGAGTGATCCGCGCCACGACTGGCAGGTGGAGAACCGCTCCCTGTACTACGCACGCCTGTACCTCGACCTCGACGGCGGCATCGAGGAGATCGAGCGGCACCTGTGTGACCCCGACGACCACCTCGACACGGACGACTCACGGACCGGGCTGGCCCTGGCGGTCCTCGGCCATCTCGCCTCGTACGGACGGGACGACGCCCTGACCCTGCTGCGGCGCTACGCCGCGACCGGTTCCAACTGGGCCTGGGCACTGGACGAGCTCGCTCTGCGTGACGACGACGCCGGGCTCCGCTCCCTCGCCGTGCCCGTGCTGGCCCGGTTCCCGGACGACGCCGAGGGGCGGGCCGAGCTCGCCGCCACCGTGCGGGACGCCTTCGAGCCCCGCCCCTGGCGGCTCTGGGCCGACGATCCTCGCGAAGCGGTCGGCGCCCGGGTCAGGGCCGCCTCGGAACAGGGCTCGTTCGACCGCTGGCAGCGCCAGATGCGGCCGGGCGGCCCCCGGCCCGGCTGGAGCGTCCAGGCCGTCTTCGACTGGGCCCAGGACGGCATCGACCGCGGCAGCGCCCTCCACGTCCCCGCTGCCCGCTGCCTGTCGGCGGTGGCGGGACCCGAGGACCGGTCCGTGATCGTCGAGGCCGCCCGCAGCGGTCCGGAAGGCGCCCGCTGCGCCGCGCTGCACTATCTCGCGGCCGAGGTCAGGGACCCGGCCGTGCTGGACCTGATCGAGACGGCGGCCGCCGACGCCTCGCACACCGTCGCCGACGCGGCCGTCGCCGCCTTCGAGCGGATGTGCGGCGAAGCGGCCGTGGACCGGGCCCGCCGCTGGGCCCGCCGGCCCGACGCGCTCGGCGCCAGCGCGGCCGGTGTGCTGGCCGGCCGCGGCGGCGCACAGGACACCGAGCTGGTCCTCGGCGCCCTGCGCGACGCCGTACGCGGCGACGGGCCCGACGCGCCACGTCTGTGGACCCTGGTCGACGGCACCGGGCGGCTGGGCATCGCCTGCGCGGCTCCCGTGCTGCGCCACGTCTACCGGGAGACGTCCTCCTCCCACCTGCGCGGCAGGGCCGCCCGGGCCCTCGCTGCAACCGATCCGTCCTTCGCCACCGGGTTCGCCGTCGAATGCCTGTGGGACTGCGAGGAGACGACGCGGGAGGTCGCGGCACTCCACGCCGAGACGGGCGACATCAGGGTGGCCGAGCGCCTGCGCCGGCTGGCCGCCGACCCGGCCGAGGAGGCCGAGGTGCAGTCGGCCGTACGCAGCAGGATCGGCCCGGACGCACCGGCGCTCTGACCGCGAGGCACGCCCCGCCGCAGGGCGGCCGCACCACAGGAGAACCGCAGGAACGCAGCGCGTCGGGGGCGCGCCGCGTCACGCCGCCCGTCACCGGGCCGGGCCCCTGCCGCGCCTTGTGAGGGACGATCCTTGATCGTGCCCTGTTCCCCGTTCCCCGGACCGCACGCCAGTATGGGGACATGACCGGGCGCTGGGAGTTCTGGATCGACCGTGGCGGCACCTTCACCGATGTGGTGGGCAGGCGCCCCGACGGACAGCTCGTGACCCGCAAGCTGCTCTCGCACGATCCGGACCGCTATCCGGATGCCGCCGTGGCCGGAATCCGGCTGCTGCTGGGGATCGGACCGGACGAACCCGTTCCAGCCGACCGGGTCGCCGCAGTGAAGATGGGCACCACCGTCGCCACCAACGCCCTGCTGGAGCGGCGCGGCGAGCCGACCGTCCTGGTCATCACCGAAGGGTTCCGGGACGCCCTGCGCATCGCGTACCAGAACCGCCCCCGTCTCTTCGACCGGCGCATCCTGCTCCCCGAAGCCGTCTACGAGCGGGTCATCGAGGTCTCCGAGCGGATCGACGCCCACGGGCGGACCGTCACCCCCCTGGACACCGACGCGGTGGCCGGGCAGCTGCGGGCCGCGCGGGCCGACGGGCTGAGCAGCGCCGCCGTCGTCCTGATGCACGGCTACCGTCACCCGGACCACGAGAAGGCCGTCGCCGCCGAAGCCCGGACGGCGGGATTCACCCAGATCAGCTGCTCCCACGAGGTCAGCCCGCTGATCAAGCTGGTGCCGCGCGGCGACACCACGGTCGTCGACGCCTACCTCTCGCCGATCCTGCGCCGGTACGTCGACTCGGTCGCCGCCGAGCTCGAGGGCATCCGGCTGCAGTTCATGCAGTCCAACGGCGGCCTGCGCGAGGCCGCCCACTTCCGCGGCAAGGACGCGGTGCTCTCGGGACCCGCCGGCGGGGTCGTCGGCATGGCCCGTACCTCCGCGCAGGCCGGCCACGACCGCGTCATCGGCTTCGACATGGGCGGTACGTCCACCGACGTCTCGCACTACGCGGGCGAGTTCGAACGCGAACCGGGCACCGAGGTCGCCGGTGTGCGAATGCGCGCCCCCATGATGAACATCCACACCGTCGCGGCGGGCGGCGGCTCGGTCCTGCACTTCGACGGGCGGCGCTACCGCGTCGGACCCGACTCGGCGGGAGCGGTGCCGGGCCCGGCCTGCTACCGCCGAGGCGGGCCGCTGACCGTCACCGACGCCCAGGTGATGCTCGGCCGGATCCGGCCCGCCCACTTCCCCGCCGTCTTCGGGCCCGACGGCGACCAGCCCCTCGACGCGGACCTCGTAAGAAGACGCTTCGAGGCACTTGCCGACGAGGTCGCACGCGCCACCGGAACCCGGCGGACAGCGGCCGAGACCGCCGCCGGATTCCTGGAGATCGCCGTGCTCAACATGGCGAACGCGGTCAAGAAGATCTCCGTGCAGCGCGGGCACGACATCACCCGGTACGCCCTCACCGGCTTCGGAGGCGCAGGCGGCCAGCACGTCTGCGCCGTCGCCGACGCCCTCGGCATCGACACGGTTCTCGTACCGCCGCTGGCCGGAGTGCTCTCCGCGTACGGCATCGGTCTCGCCGACGCCACCGCGATGCGCGAGCGGTCCGTCGAGGCCCCGCTCGACACCGCGGCCCACGCCCGGCTGCAGGACCTGTGCGGTGAACTGTCCGCCCGTACCCGGGCCGAACTGCGCGCCGACGCAATCCCCGACAGCGCGATCACCACGCGGGCCAGGGTGCTCCTTCGGTACGAGGGAACCGACGCGAGCCTCTCCGTCGACCTGGACACCGCGGCCGCCATGACCGAGGCGTTCACGAGCGAGCACCGCGCGCGCTACGGCTTCACGATGGACCGGCCCCTGGTCGTCGAGGCGGCCTCCGCCGAGGCCACCGGAACCTCGGGGGAGCACGGCACGCTCGTGCCGCCCGCGCGGGAGCCGGGCGGCGCCACCGCACCGCGGCCCCACGACACCGCGAGGATGTTCACGGACGGGCGGTGGCAGGACGCCCCGCTCCACCGCAGAGCGGATCTGCGGCCCGCCGACACCGTGACCGGCCCCGCCGTCATCGCGGAGGCCGACGCCACCACCGTCGTCGACGCGGGCTGGCAGGCCGTCCTCGGCGCCACCGGCCACCTGATCCTGACCCGGGCCCGCCCGCGCCCCGCCCGGCAGGCCATCGGCACCCAGGTCGACCCGGTGATGCTGGAGGTCTTCAACAACCTCTTCATGTCGATCGCCGAGCAGATGGGCGTACGTCTGGAGAACACGGCCCACTCCGTCAACATCAAGGAGCGGCTCGACTTCTCCTGCGCGCTCTTCGACGCGGAAGGCAACCTGATCGCCAACGCACCGCACATCCCGGTGCACCTGGGCTCCATGGGCGAGTCCATCAAGGAGGTGCTGCGCCGCAACGACGGCTCCATGCGCCCCGGGGACGTGTACGCCATCAACGATCCCTACCACGGCGGCACCCACCTGCCCGATGTGACCGTCGTGACACCGGTGTTCGACGAGGCGGGCGATGCTCCCGCACTGAGATTCCTGGTGGCCTCGCGCGGCCACCACGCGGAGATCGGCGGCATCACCCCGGGCTCCATGCCGGCCTTCAGCCGCACCATCGACGAGGAGGGGGTGCTCTTCGACAACTGGCTCCTCGTGCGGGACGGCACCTTCCGCGAGGCCGAGACCCGCGAGCTGCTCACCACCGCCGCGTACCCCTCCCGCGACCCGGACACCAATCTCGCCGACCTGCGCGCCCAGACCGCCGCCAACGAGAAGGGCATCGCCGAACTGCGGCACATGGTCGAGCAGTTCGGGTCCGATGCCGTGGACGCGTACATGGGCCACGTGCAGGACAACGCCGAGGAGTCCGTGCGCCGCATCGTCGCGGAACTGCACGACGGCACCTGCCGCTACGAGACCGACAACGGCGCCGTGATCGAGGTGACCCTGACGGTGGACCGGGACGCCCGCAGCGCGGTGGTCGACTTCGCCGGCACCTCACCGCAGCAACCGGGGAACTTCAACGCGCCGAAGTCGGTGGTCATGGCCGCCGTGCTGTACGTGTTCCGGACCCTGGTGGACGACGACATCCCGCTCAACAGCGGCTGCCTCACCCCACTGGAGATCAGGGTCCCGGAGGGATCCATGCTGGCGCCCGCCCATCCAGCGGCCACGGTCGCGGGCAACGTGGAGACCTCGCAGGCCGTCACGGGAGCGCTGTACGCGGCCCTGGGCATCCAGGCCGAGGGATCCGGCACCATGAACAACCTCACCTTCGGCAACGACCGCGTCCAGTACTACGAGACCGTGGCGAGCGGATCGGGCGCGGGCGAGGACTTCGACGGAACCGACGCCGTACAGACCCATATGACCAACTCACGGCTCACCGACCCCGAGATCCTCGAATGGCGATACCCGGTGCTGCTGGAGAGCTTCCGGGTACGGGAGGGGAGCGGAGGCACCGGCCGCCGGCACGGCGGCTGCGGGGTGGAGCGCCGGATCCGCTTCCTCGAACCGGTCACGGTGGCCCTGCTCACCGGGCACCGCCGGGTCCCTCCGTACGGCATGGCGGGCGGCGGCCCCGGCGCCCTGGGCAGCCAGCACATCGAGCGCGCCGACGGCAGCCGGACCGACCTGAAGGGCTGCGACACCGCCGGGCTGGAGGCCGGGGACGTACTCGTCCTGCGCACACCGGGCGGCGGGGGATACGGGACCCCGGACCGCTGACCGGGCGCTTCGGGGAGCGGCCGCCTCGGCGATGCCTCGGGGCGGCCACGGCGGCCCTTCGGGGACGCCTCCGGGACCGCGCGGCGGGGCATGACCGACTCCGGGGCAAGCAGGCGCTTCTGCGCCGTTTCGACCGTTGTCGGTGCGAGGACCTAATCTGTGCAGCGTGACTTCGCCTGCCTACACGGACAACGCTGCGCCCCAGCTCAGCGCGGGGCCGCGGCCCGCCCCGGGCCCGGCCGCCGACGAGGGGCTCTCGCGACGGCTGCGCGCGCTCGCCTGCACGGCGCCGCTGCACGACCTCGACGTGCGCAAGGCGAACCTCGCAGGTGAGTACAGCGTCTACGCGATGGCCGAGGTCGCGCTCGCGGCGATCGACCACGTCACGCTCAACATGGACTTCGACACCGGCGCGGACCACGACCAGATAGTGGCCAGACTCCTCCCGCGCGTCGCCGCGCAGGCCCCGCGCCGCCCCGCCGCGGAACACGAACGCGTCGCCCGCTGGGTGCTGGAGAACCTCATCAACGTCGGCAGCGTGGACCGCGGCTTCCGCGCCGTCTACGGGACCTTCGGGCCCGACGGCCTCTACGTCCGCCGGGACTACGACTTCAAACTGATCGAGGAAGTCCCCGGATACGGCGGCAGCGTCTTCCTGCGGGCCACCGACGAAGCGGTCAACGTCCTGGTCGGCGCCCTCGACACGGACGTCACCAGCGCACAGATCGCCGCCGAGGTGAAACTGGAGGTCCTGATCAGCCGAGGCCGTCTCGCCGACGCGCAGCTCGCCGCGGAGCAGGCCCGCTACCGGACCGTGCAGTACGCGGAGACCCTCCGCAAGACGCTCGACGCGACCCGGCGCAACGTCCGCGCGGTCGACTGGCTCAATGCCGTGCCCGACATGATCGCCGAGGCGCTCGACCACGTCGCCGACCGCTACCGCCACGAGAACGCGATCCTCACCAACATCCGCAAGGCCCGCGACGAGGCCGAGGACCCCGAGCACAAGCGGCGCGCCGCCGAACTGGTCGACATCGTCAAGGACTGCATCCGCCGCCACACCCAGTTGCAGTCCCGCCTGCTGGAGGCCGGACCGCTGTTCCGCGCCGAGCAGGACCGGCAGGCCTTCGCCGCACCCGCCGCCCGCTCCGGCCTCGACCTGTACGGACAGCTCCTGGCCCCGTTGCTGCCGCTCCCCATGGAACGGGGCATCCGGGCCACCGACGCGTTCTTCGCGCACGGCACGGGCCTGCGGACCCCCACCTCGGTACGGGTGGGCGACCTGGTCGAGATGCTGCTCACCCCGCCCCTGGAACGCGAACACCTCGGCGCCGAAATGCCCGAACCCGACCTGATCGCCACCCCGGACGACAGCCGGTTCAGCGAGGAGCAGCTGGCCGCCGCCATGGAGCTGCTCGATCTGGAACACGACGCGCCGCGCCGCCTTTCCGGACTCCTGGCCGAGGCCCGGCGGAGCGACCCGGACCTGCCCTACCTGGTCGCCCTGCTCGCGGTGCACGCCGCGAGCCCCCCGGTCGGCACCGCCTACCGGCAGGGCGAGCGCCGGCTGCTGTTCTCCGTCGACGACGGGACCCCGCTCGACGACCACGAGTTCGGCGGCGCCGACCTGATCGTCGGCACGGCCCTGCTGGACGCCGTCGGCATGGCGGCGGACCGCTCGGAGGCGACATGAGCACCTCCCGGCACACACCTGGCCCCCTCGCTCCCGAGAGACCGGCCGCCACCCGTCCGCACCGCACAGCCCCGGACAGCCGGGCCGGCCACCCCGTACCGAAGACCTTCCGCAGCAAGGAGCAAGCGTCGTGAGCGACCCCCGCGCAGAGCACGCCGACGCGTGGAGCGAGCCCACCGCCGCGTACCCGGCCGACCGGACCGCGACCGCACCGCAGGCCGCCCCCGCCGTCACCCCGGCCGACGCCGCCGACGCCGCCCGGCTCGTCGCGTTCGGGCTCCAGCCCAAGCTGCTGCCGGCCCGCGACGCCGAGTACGCCGAACTGCTGCGCCGCTACCGGGAGGAGACGGCCTTCGCACGGCTCGCCGACGCCGTCGCCACCGGACTCGGTCTCGTCGTGCTGGAGGTGTCCACCCGGGCCGGCATGGCCGTCACGGCGGGCGAGGACTCGGTCTTCGCCGTCCGCATGGGCGACTACGCCCGCCGGGCCTCGTCGGACTCCGCCGACCGCTTCCTGCACGGGCTCGCCCACCTGGCCGTCGCAGCGATGGCCTTCCCGCGGCCTGAGGACCTCGCCGACGACGCCTACATCGGCCGGATCACGGTCAACGGGGTCGACGCCTTCGTCCGCCAGGCGTGCCACCGCCTGGAGGAGCACGCCGAGGAACACGGCGACAACACCGACCCGGCCAGCGACGCCCCGGGACTGGAGGCCGGCTGGCGGATCTACGCCCGGCGCAGCGCCACCGGAGCCACCAAGGACGCCCGCCGCCTGGCCGGCTCCACCACCGGCATCGTCGGCAAGGCCGTGGCCTTCCTCACCGACTCGGGCTTCCTCCAGCGCACCGGGGACGACTCCGGAGGCGCCTTCCGTACCACCGCGCGCTACCAGCTCCAGGTCCGCGACATGGCGGGCAGCGCCGCCATGGCCGAACTCCTGGAACTGGGAGTGGTGGCGGTCACCGACGGAACGGCGACGCTGCTGCCGCCACCCGACCCCGACGACCTGGAACTGGCGGCCGGCGCAGGCCTGCCGTTCCACGGCTGACCACCGCCGCGGCCGGCCCCGGCCGGCCCCGCCACCGACGCCTCCCTCCCGCTGCCTGAACGACGAGAGTCCGCCGCCATGTACGAGCTGTCCCGGGTCCGCCTCTACTCCATCGGGCCTGCCGGTGCGCGCTACGCCGACACCGTCCTTGACCTGCGCGGGGTCGGCGAGCCCGTGCCCCACCCCGCACCGGCACAGGCCGAGTTCTTCGAGGAGGAGCCGGTCGGGCCGCCGCGCCGCCCCGCCCCCGCGGGCGTGCTCTTCCTGGAGAACGGCGGCGGCAAGTCCGTTCTGCTGAAACTGATCTTCTCGGTGATGCTGCCCGGCCACCGCAACACCCTCGGCGGCGCCAGCTCCGGCGTCCTGCGCAAGTTCCTGCTGGCCGAGGACTGCGGCCATGTCGCGCTGGAGTGGCAGCACACCCTCACGGGCGAGTGTCTGGTCGTCGGCAAGGTCAGCGAATGGCGCGGACGCCAGGTCTCCAACGACCCCAGGAAGTTCGCCGAGGCCTGGTACTCCTTCCGGCCCGGACCCGGACTCAGCCTCGACTCCCTGCCCGTCGCCGAGGCCACCTCGGTCGGCCGCCCCGCCGAAGGGGTCTCCGGTGCCCGCGGCAGGCGCCGCACCATGAAGGGCTTCCGCGACGCGCTCACCGAGGCGGGGAAGTTCTACCAGCACCTCGACGTGCACTGGGAAGAGATCCACGACCGCTGGAACGAACACCTCGGCGACCTGGGCCTGGACCCCGAACTCTTCCGCTACCAGCGCGAGATGAACGCCGACGAGGGCGAGGCCGCCGGTCTCTTCGCGGTGAAGAAGGACTCCGACTTCACCGACCTGCTGCTGCGCGCCGTCACCGACACCCGCGACACCGACGGCCTCGCCGACCTCGTCAGCGGCTTCGGCAACAAACTGGGCCGCCGTTCCGAACTCACCGCCGAACGCGACTTCACCGCAGGCTCCGTCGATCTGCTCGGCCGCATCGTCGAGGCCGCCGGGACGCGCTCCAGGGCCCGGGACATCCACGCCGGCGCCGAACGCCGCACCCGCACCCTGGCCCGCAGACTCTCCGCCCGCGCCGGCGAGGAGCGCGGCCGGACCGCCGAGCTCGCCCAGCAGGTCACCGGCGCCGCCCACACCGTCACCGGCGCCGAGGAGATCCGCGGCCGCAGCGCCCTCATCGCCGCCGAACTCGCCTACCGGCACGCCTCCCTGGCGCTCACCGCGGCCGAGAAGAGTGCCGCGGCCCAGCGCCGGGAACTGGGCGACGCCCGCACCCTGCACTCCGCCTGGCAGGCCGCCGAGGCCGTGCTGCGCCACCGCGCGGCCGCCGACCGCTCCGCGCGCGTCGCCGTCGCGATCCGCGAGGCCGAGCGCGACGCCGCCCCGGCGCTCGCCGCCCGCGCCACCGCCGCCGGCGATCTCGTCCGTGCCCTGCACACCGCCGCCGAGGCGGGCGAGAGCGTGGCCAACGAGGAGGAGGAGCGCTCCGACACCCTCCAGAGTGCTGGCGAGGCCGCCCACCGGGACGCCACCACCGCCGCCACCGAGGCGCAGCGCGCCCGCAGCGAGGCCGGCCATCTGCGACAGCGCCTCGCCGAGGTGGAGCAGGAGACCGCCGAGGCCGTCCGGGCCGGATGGCTGGACGACACCGCGCCGAACGCGGATCCCGCCCGCGCCGCCCTCGCCGCGAACGACGCGGAGAAGTCCGCGGTGGCCGCCTGGGACACCGCACGCGAGGCAGCCGGGGCCGCAGCCGACCGGTCCAGGCAGGCCGCCGCCACCGAGAGCCGGGCCGAGCTCGCCGCGGCGAGGGCCGCCGACGCGGCGAGGGCCGCCGACGGGGCCCATGAGGCCGAGCTCAGGGCCGCCGAGTCGATCGCCGCCGAACACCGCCTCGCCGAACTGCTCGGCCTGCCCACGGGGCAGCCGGGCGGCGTACCCCGGCCCCGGCGGGGCGCGGCCGGCGCGGACGGGTCAGGGCCCGGGGAAGGTCCGCAGACCCAGTCGGCGGGCTCCGGCTCCGCCGCCACGGACGGTCCGGGAACGGACGGGGCCGAACCGGCCGCGCACGGCGCCCACACCGTCACGGCCGCACAGCCCGGAGGCGCCGAACAGCCGCTCACCAGCGATGAGTTCGACCGCAACGCCGACGACCTGAGGGACCTCCTCGACCAGAGCGTCGCCGCCGCGGAACGACGCCTCTTCGAACTGCGCACCGCGGCCGCCGACGACGCGCGCATCCTGGGCGCGCTCGGCGACGGCGGTCTGCTGCCGCCGGGACCCGATGTCCTGGCCACCGTCGAATACCTCGGCGAGCACGGCATCCCGGCACTGCCCGGCTGGCGCTACCTCGCCCAGGCCGTCGACCCCGCCGACCACGCCGCCGTTCTCGCGGCCCGTCCCGAACTCGTCGACGGCGTGGTGATCACCGACCCGGACGCGCACGCCCGCGCCCGCGAGGTGCTCGGCGCCGCGGCCCTGCTGCCGCGTTCCGCCGTCGCGGTCGGTACCGCCGCCGCGCTGCTCGCACCCGTGCCGGACCCCGGTACCGGCTCGTCCGCGAGCACCGACGGAGTCTTCCTCGTCTCGCCGAACCCGGCGATGCACGACGAGCACGCCGCCGACGAGGAACGCCATGCGCTCCGGAGCCGGACCGCCGCCCGCGACGAGGACATCCGCGCACTGGCGGCCCGCCTCACGGCCGACCGCTCGCTCGCCGCCCGGATCGGCTCCTGGCGCGCGGACTGCCCGCCCGGCATGCTCACCGAACTCGCCGAAGGCGCCCGCACCGCCCGTACGGCCGCCGAAACGGCCGAGGCCGCCCTCGCCGAAGCGCGCACGGTGCGTGCCGAGGCGGACGAGGCCGCCGCGGACACCGCCCGGGTCCGCGACGAACGCCAGGAGGCCGCCCAGCGCGCCCGCCGGGCCGCCGACGCGCTCGCCGGCCTCGCCTTCCGGCTCCGCGAACGCGCGGGATGGCAGGCGAAGCTGCGCGAACTCGTCGACGAGGCGGCGGAGTCCGAGGCCCGCGCCACCGTCTTCCTGGAGCGCGCCCGGGCCGCCGACGAGGACCGCCGGGCCGCCCAGCGCGCCGCGGACGACGCCCGCCGCACCGCCCGCGCCCTTCGCGCGGAACGAGCCGAGATCGCCGGCGCCCCCGAACACCTTCCGGAACCCTCGCCGAACGCCCCGCGCCACGCGCTGCCCGCCCTGCGCGAGGCCTACCGGGCGGCGTCCCAGCTCTACGAGAAGGTCGGCGTCGGCGCCGATCTGCGTGCCGAGCAGGCCCGCGCGGAGAGCGACGAGAGCGCCGCTCTGGCCGAGCTCGACCGGCTGACCAACAAGGTCCGCACCCGGGCCGCCCAGCTCCTGGAGGGCACCGACGGCGCCGACGGCCCCTCCCGGCAGGCGGCGGCCGCCCGCGCCGAGTCCCTGGTCCAGCTGCTGGAGACGCGCGCGTCGGCCGCGAGCGAGCAGCTGGGCCGACTGCGCGGCGAGGCCGAGCGGCTGGCCCCCGCCGACGGCGAGGGCCTGCACACCGAACTCTCCGGCGACCAGGTCCCCGCCGACGCCGAACAGGCCCAGGCGCTCCTGCGTACCGCCACGGCCGAGCTCGCCTCCAGGGCCGCGGCCCTGGACACCGCCCGGGCCGCCCACGCAGAACTGCTCCACGCCCACCGCACCGCGGAGGACTCGGCAGGCGGCTTCGACGAGACCGCGGCCCTGCTGCGCGACCTCCTGAGGGACCACGGCGCCGACGACGACCCCGAAAGCCCCGAGCCGTACCCCGGCACTCTGGAGGAGGCCCGGCAGTCCGCCGCCGAGGCCCGTCGTTCCCTGCGTGGCTGCGCCGCCGACCTGTCCACCGCGGAAGCGGCCGTACGGGAGGCGAGCGACGTACTCGTACGGCACGCCAACTCCACCCGCTACGAGCAGGTCCGCACCCCCGCCCGCCAGCAGATCCGCGAACTCCCGGCCGCGGCGCTCCCCGAGCACGCGGAGAAGTGGGCCACGGCCTTCGCGCCCCGGCTGCGGGTCCTCACCGACGAACTGGCCCAGCTGGAACGCAACCGCGACTCCATCGTGGACCGGCTGCGCGGCCTCGTGGACTCCGCCCTCACCACGCTCCGCTCCGCCCAGCGGCTCTCCCGCCTCCCCGAGGGCCTGGGGGAGTGGTCGGGCCAGGAATTCCTGCGGATCCGCTTCGAGGAACCCGACCAGGCGACGCTCACCGAACGGCTCGGCGACGTCGTCGACGAGGCCACCCGGGCCGCGCTGAGGAAGAACTCCGACCTGCGCCGCGACGGGATGTCCCTGCTGCTGCGCGGAGTGCAGGCGGCGCTGGAGCCCAAGGGCATCGCCGTGGAGATCCTCAAGCCGGACGCGGTGCTGCGGGCCGAGCGCGTCCCGGTCGGGCAGATGGGCGACGTCTTCTCCGGCGGCCAGCTGCTCACCGCGGCCATCGCCCTGTACTGCACGATGGCAGCCCTGCGCAGCAACGACCGCGGCCGCGACCGGCACCAGCACCGCCACGCGGGCACGCTCTTCCTCGACAACCCCATCGGCCGCGCCAACGCCACCTACCTGCTGGAGCTCCAGCGGGCGGTGTCCGACGCGCTCGGTGTGCAACTGCTGTACACCACAGGGCTGTTCGACACCACGGCGCTGGCGGAATTCCCGCTGGTGATCAGGTTGCGCAACGACGCGGACCTGCGGGCCGGTCTGAAGTACATCAGCGTCGAGGAGCACCTGCGCCCCGGACTGCCCCAGCAGGACCCGGCCGCCGAGACGGTGCACGGAGAGATCACCGCCACCCGCATGTTCAAGCGGAGCACCACGGCGCCGGGGACACCGGCGGCCGCAGCCGCATCCGAGGCCGTACCCGCACCCGCATCCACCGACGGGAGGACCGGAACGGCCCCGTAGACCGGAGCCGTCCCGTTCCGCGGAGCCGCTCCGTACCCCGGAACGGCCCCGCGGACCTGCGCGGGGGCGGTCAGGCCCGGGACAGGCGGCGGTCCGTGCCCCGGCGGCGTATCCGCGCCCCGTCCCGTTGCGCCGCCCGCTCCGCCCGCCGCGCCCTGCGCCGCTCGCGGCGCAGCTGCCGGGCGGAACTGCTGGGTACCGACACCACACCGTTGCGCTGGTTCCACACCTGCCGGGTGACCCACACGTCCAGTACCGACCAGGTCGCGACCACCGTGCTGCCCACACCGCACAGCACCATCGGGAAGGACAGCCAGGACCCCGTCAGCGCCGCGAGGAACGCCACCATGGCCTGGATGATCGTCAGCGACATGATGAGAACGGCACGCACGGCGGCCGTACGCACCGGATCCGGCATCCGCCGCCGGAGCGCGGGCTCCTCGACCCAGAGCGGCTGCCGCGCGACGGCCGGTCTCTCCCGCGCCCCGGCCACCGTGCCCCACTGGTCCCTCGCCGTCCGGGCCGGTGCCGACTCCACCGCGCCATGACGCTCTTCCGTGTCCAAGGACTTTCAACTCCCCACCGCTGTCGGACTTCAGGGTTGCTGCCCGGCATGCACCCTTTCTACGCGGACGGACTCGTCCCGTCCTGTCGCGGGTGCCCCCGCAGTCCCCCTGCCCCCGTACAGAGAGACGAGTGCCGGGCAGTGAAGATTCCCCCGGCCCCTCTGGGAGCGAAGAGTTCCAGCCAACCGGGGAGAGGCCCAACTTGCCACCCCGGAGGGCCTCTTCTGTCCCTTTCGCGAATTTCATCTCCCGGAATACCGGGACAAGTCATGATCAACTCCCAGTAAGGCGGCTGAAAATCGTCCGGACACGCCTTCGAGTTGTCTGTGTGTCGGTAGTAGGCTCGCGCCGCTTGTTGACGAAACACCATCCCCGCCCTGCGGGGCCGAGCTGGGGGAGGCCATGCGCTTTCGCGGAAAGTCCATCCGCAGGAAGATCGTGGCGTTGCTTCTGGTGCCGCTCGTCTCCCTCACCGCACTGTGGGGCTTCGCCACCTACCTGACCGGGCGCGAGGCCGGTGAGCTGCTGAGCGCGAGCACCATCGTGGAGAAGGTCGGACATCCCCTCGAGGACACCGTCCGCGTCATTCAGAGCGAGCGCCGCCAGACCCTCCTCTTCCTCGCGGACCCGCGTGCCTCCGATGCCCTTCCCGTCCTGCGCCGGCAACGTGCCGAGACCGACCGGGTCGTGGAACAGGTCACCAGGAGCGCGGCGCAGAAGGACATCCGCGACGCCCTGAGCTCCGACGCCGAGACCCAGCTCTCCTCGATCCTGGGAGCCGTCGAGGGGCTGGAGGCGCTGCGCGACTCCGTCGACAAGCGGACCATCGGCCGGGCCACGGCCATGAACTACTACAACGATCTGATCGACCCCTGCTACCGATTCCTGACCGGACTCCACACCATGGAGAACGTGTCGATGGACAAGCAGGTCCGGGCCCTGACGGGCATCTCCCGCGCCCGCGAAATGCTGTCCAGGGAAGACGCGCTGGTCGCCTCCGGACTGCTGGCGGGGCGGCTCACCGCACCCGAGCTCCGGCAGATCACCGACCTCGTCGCCCGGCGAGGCCTGCTGTACGAGATCAACACCGAGGTGCTCCCCGCGTCCGAGCGACGCCGCGTCCAGCAGTACTGGGACGGCCCGGACAGCGAGCCGTTGCGCTCCGCCGAGGACAAGCTCATCGCCCAGGGCCCCACCCGCAGCCCGCGCGCGGTCGACGCCGCGCGCTGGCAGGAAGTGGCCCCGCCGGCGCTGGACCGGCTCGCCAACGACTCGACCGAGATGAACAACCGCTTCCAGGACCGCGGCAGGCCCGCGGGCTACGGGGTCCTGATCAAGGCGGGCGTCGCCGGAGTGCTCGGCTTCCTGGCCCTGCTGGTCTCGGTCTTCGTATCCGTACGCATCGGCCGCGAGCTCATCCGCGACCTCTCGCGGCTGCGCAAGGACGCCCACGAGGTCTCGGGGATACGTCTGCCGAGCGTGATGCGCCGGCTCGCCGCCGGTGAGCATGTCGACGTGGAGACCGAGTCCCCGCACCTCCAGTACGAGCGGGACGAGATCGGCCAGGTCGGCCAGGCCCTCAACACCCTGCAGCGCGCCGCGGTCGAAGCCGCCGTCAAACAGGCCGACATGCGCCGCGGCGTCTCCGAGGTGTTCGTCAACCTGGCCCGCCGCAACCAGGTCCTGCTCCACCGCCAGCTGACGCTCCTGGACACGATGGAGCGCCGTACCGAGAACACCGACGAACTCGCGGACCTGTTCCGCCTCGACCACCTCACCACCCGCATGCGACGCCACGCCGAAGGGCTGGTGATCCTCTCCGGAGCCGCGCCGTCCAGGCAGTGGCGCAAGCCCATCCAGCTGATGGACGTGGTGCGGGCAGCCGTCGCCGAGGTCGAGGACTACGAACGCATCGAGGTCCGCCGGCTGCCGCGGATCGGTGTGGGAGGCCCGGCCGTCGCCGACCTCACCCACCTGATCGCCGAACTCCTGGAGAACGCCACGGTGTTCTCGCCGCCGCACACCGCTGTGCAGGTGCACGGGGAGCGCGTCGCCAACGGCTTCACCCTCGAGATCCACGACCGCGGGCTGGGCATGCCCGCCGAAGTGCTCCTGGACGCCAATCTGCGCCTGGCCGAAACGCCGGAGTTCGAGCTGTCCGACACCGACCGGCTCGGTCTCTTCGTGGTCAGCCGGCTGGCCCAGCGGCAGAACGTCCGGGTGTCGCTCCAGATCTCCCCGTACGGAGGCACCACCGCGGTCGTGTTCATCCCCGCGCCGCTGCTCACCGACGCCCCGGAGTCGCACGGCACCGGATTCCGCCTCGATCGCAGGTCCGAGAAGGCGATCGCCAGCAGCAGACCCGGCAGTGGGAGGGCCGGCGGCGAGGACAGCGGCCACGGCGCACCCGACCGCCCGCAGAGCAGAACGAGCGGCCTCTCGCCGGTCCCCACCGGACTGGCGGACCCCGCCCTGATGGACGGTCCCGTCGAGCTCGAAGGCCCCATCGGCCCCCTGGACTTCAGCCGCGACCCGGTCCTCGAGGCGGTCCCCGGCCCGGAGCTCGGCCCCCTGCTCGACGGGGTGTCCGACCTCGAGGACACCGAGAGCGAACGCGGCGGCATCTTCCGCGCCCGCGCGCTCCGGCGCGAGGGCGACCGCGAACAGCACCAGCAGGCCCCCGATCAGCTGGCGGACTCCGACGGTGTCCGGGAACTGCGCCCCGACGGCACACGGCAGCTGCCCCGCCGCAAACCGCCGACCCTGGTCACCGACCGCGGCCGCCGCGTCGACGAGCCCGGCCGAGCCCACCCGGCCGCCCCGGAGAACGCCCGCTCGGACAGCGCCCGCTCGGACAGCGCCCGCTCGGACAGCGCCCGCCCGGCGAACACCCGCCCGGCGACCGGCCACGGCGCGTCCGGGGGCGGGCTCCGCCCCACCGAACCCCGGCAGCCCACCGGCTTCCGGAACCCCACCGGGTCCCCGTCCGTCACGCCCCCGGTCCCCGCACCCCGTTCGTCGTCCCCCGCCCCGTCCGCTCCGCAGCCCGCGGCGGACACGGTGGGCGGTCTGCCCCGCCGGATCCGGCAGGCCAGCCTCGCCCCGCAACTGCGCGAGGGATCGGCCGGCCGGGAGCCCGAACCGCCACGGACCGAGAGCGCCGAGGACATCGAGCGGGACGCGGACGAGGTACGCAGCCGTATGGCCTCGCTCCAGCGCGGCTGGCAGCGCGGCCGACTGCAGAACGCCGAGGACGTGACCGGCCCCGGTGACACAGCACAAGGAACCACTCCGGGAGGGGACGGTCCATGACCGCACCGAACGCCGCAGCACTCAACTCCGCACGCCAGGGGTCCGGCGAACTGAACTGGCTGCTCGATGAACTCGTCGAGCGCGTCGCCAGCATCCACAAGGCACTGGTGCTCTCCAGCGACGGCCTTGCCACCGGTGCCTCCAAGGACCTGACGAGGGAGGACGGCGAACACCTGGCGGCCGTCGCCTCCGGATTCCACAGCCTCGCCAAGGGCGTCGGCCGCCACTTCGACGCGGGTCGGGTCCGCCAGACCGTCGTCGAACTGGACGAGGCGTTCCTGTTCGTCACGGCGGCCGGCGACGGCAGCTGTCTCGCCGTGCTGGCCGACTCCGACTCCGACGTCGGGCAGGTGGCGTACGAGATGACACTGATGGTCAAGCGCGTGGGAGCCCACCTGGCCAACGCTCCCCGGACGACCGGTCTGTCCTCCGGAGGGTGAGTGGACGGCATGAGCGCCGACTCCTTCCGTGCCCCGGACACCCCCGCCCGTCCGCAGTCCTCGCGCTGGTACGACGCGGACGCGGGGCCGGTCGTCCGTCCGTACGCGATGACCAGGGGACGCACCAGCAGCGCCTCCCGTCACCGTCTCGACCTGATCGCGATCGTCGTTCCCGAACCCGCGGCCGACGACCCCGGCAGGGACCAGATGCTCTCCCCGGAACATGTGGAGATCGTCGAACTCTGCAGTGACATGCCCCAGTCGATCGCCGAGCTCGCGTCCGGTCTGGACCTCCCCGTCGGGGTGGTCCGGGTCCTGGTCGGAGACCTCGTCGAGGACGAGCTGGTGCACGTAACCCGTCCCGTTCCGCCGGCCGAGCTGCCGGACGTGAACATTCTTCGCGAGGTGATCAATGGCCTTCGGGCGCTCTAGCCGCAACAGGCGGCCCGTTGAGCCCGTTACCCTGAAAATCCTGGTGGCGGGCGGCTTCGGCGTGGGCAAGACGACCCTGGTGGGCGCGGTCAGCGAGATCAGACCGCTGCGTACGGAGGAGATGCTGAGCGAGGCGGGACGTCCGGTGGACGACCTGGACGGGGTCGAGGGGAAGACCACGACGACGGTGGCCATGGACTTCGGGCGGATCACCCTGCGCGAGGACCTGGTGCTGTACCTCTTCGGCACTCCCGGCCAGGACCGGTTCTGGTTCCTGTGGGACGAACTCGCCCAGGGCGCACTGGGTGCGGTCGTCCTCGCGGACACCCGGCGCCTGGAGGACTGTTTCGCGGCGGTCGACTACTTCGAGCGCCGGGACATCCCGTTCACCGTCGCGGTCAACTGCTTCGAGGGGGCCGGCCGGTTCCCCACCGAGACGGTGCAGGCGGCCCTGGACCTGGATCCCGGGGTGCCCGTCCTCATCTGCGACGCACGGGACCGGTCATCGGTGCGGGACGTACTGGTGACCGTCGTCGAGCATGCGCTCGCCCGCGCGGACCGGCTCCGCGAACCCGTCACGACGTAGCCGGCGGAACGCGGCCCGTACCCCCGCCGACGGGGGTACGGGCCGCGTCGTCGGGCAAGCAGAGGAGCCGGGCCAGGGGAGCCGGCCCGGCCCTACTGCCCGCCGTCACCCTCCTCCTGCCAGCCGAGGCTCCGCTCCACGGCCTTGCGCCAGTTGCCGTACTCGCGCTCGCGGACCTCCGGCTCCATCCGGGGCTGCCACTCCACATCGCGCTGCCAGTGCGTCTTCAGCTCGTCGAGCCCCGACCAGACCCCGGTCGCCAGCCCCGCCGCGTACGCGGCGCCCAGACAGGTGGTCTCCGAGATCCTCGGCCGGATCACCGGCACGCCCAGCACGTCGGCCTGGTGCTGCATGAGCAGGTGGTTGGCGGTCATCCCGCCGTCCACCTTGAGCGTGGTGATCGGCACCCCGGAGTCCTGGTACATCGCGTCGACGACCTCACGCGTCTGCCAGCTGGTCGCCTCCAGGACGGCCCGTGCCAGATGCGCCTTGGTGACGTAGCCGGTCAGGCCGGTGATCACGCCCCGGGCGTCGGAGCGCCAGTAGGGGGCGAACAGCCCGGAGAAGGCGGGCACGATGTACGCGCCGCCGTTGTCCTCGACGCTCGCCGCCAGCGTCTCGATCTCCGCCGCGCTGCCGATGATCCCGAGCTGGTCGCGGAACCACTGCACGAGCGCCCCGGTGATCGCGATCGACCCCTCGAGGCAGTAGACGGGCGGCTCGTCGCCGATCCGGTAGCCCAGGGTGGTGATCAGCCCGCTCTTGGACGGCACGGGACGGTTCCCGGTGTTGAGCAGCAGGAAACTGCCGGTGCCGTACGTGTTCTTGGCCGTCCCCGGTTCGTAGCAGGCCTGTCCGAACACCGCGGCCTGCTGGTCGCCCAGGGCCGAGGCCACCGGTACCCCGGCGAGTGCGCCCACGGCCGTGCCGTACACCTCGGAGGAGGACCTGATCTCCGGAAGGATCTCCGCCGGGATGTTCATCGCCGCGAGAATGTCCGGATCCCAGCGCAGGGTCTCCAGATCCATCAGCATGGTGCGCGACGCGTTGGTCACGTCCGTGACATGGACGCCTCCCTCGGTGCCGCCCGTGAGATTCCAGATCAGCCAGGAGTCCATGGTGCCGAACGCGATCTCGCCCCGTTCGGCCCGGCTGCGCAGTCCGGGCACATGGTCCAGCAGCCAGGCCGCCTTGGGGCCGGAGAAGTAACTGGCCAGCGGAAGACCGGTGGTGGCGCGGAACCGGTCCTGCCCGTCCGCGCCGCCCAGCCGGTGACAGAGCGCGGCGGTACGGGTGTCCTGCCAGACGATGGCGTGGTGGACGGGGACCCCGGTGGCCCGGTCCCACAGCACGGTCGTCTCGCGCTGATTGGTGATGCCGAGCGCGGTGAGCCGGTCCGCCCTCAGTCCGGCCCGGTCCAGTGCGCCGGCGACGACGGCCTGCACGGTGGTCCAGATCTCGGAGGCGTCGTGCTCCACCCAGCCCGGGCGGGGGAAGATCTGCCGGTGCTCGCGCTGGTCGACGGCGACGATCGCACCGCCCTGGTCGAAGATGATGCAGCGGCTGGAGGTGGTGCCCTGGTCGATGGCGGCGACAAACCTGTTCGTCATGACGTCCCCTTGTCCGTCGGGTGCCTCTGGCCGAGGCCTCAGAACGCGGCGTTGAACACGACGCCGCCGAGCAGCCCGCCCAGGAGCGGTCCCACCACCGGTATCCAGGCGTATCCCCAGTCGGACGTTCCCTTGTCGGGTATCGGAAGCAGCCAGTGCACCAGCCGGGGACCGAGGTCACGGGCCGGATTGATGGCATAGCCGGTGGGCCCGCCCAGTGAGAGGCCGATGCCCACCACGAGGAGCGACACCAGGAGTACGGAGATCCCGGAGCCGTAGATGCCCGCACCGGCCCCCGCGACCGGCCCGATGCCGATCCCCGGGTTCTTCCCGAACGCCAGGACCGGCAGCACCAGGGCGGCCGTCGCGATGACCTCGGTGACGAGGTTGGCCACGGGATCGCGGATCTCCGGAGCGGTCGCGAAGATCCCGAGCGTGGGCCCGGACGTGTCCTTGTCGGCGTTGGCGCGGAACTGCGCGTAGTACGTCAGCCAGGCCAGCACCGCGCCGATGACGGCGCCGGTCAGCTGGCCCAGGATGTAGAGCGGCACCTTGTCCCACTCGCCGGTGTCGACGGCGATGCCGACGGTCACCGCCGGATTGAGGTGGCCGCCCGAGAGCGGGGCGGCGGTGTAGGCCCCGGCCAGTACGCCGAAGCCCCATCCGAAGGCGATGACGACCCAGCCCGCGGCTCTGGCCTTCGAGTGGTGGAGGGTGACGGCGGCGCAGACGCCCGCGCCGAAGAGGATGAGGATGGCCGTTCCGAGGACTTCCCCGGCGAAGATGTCTCCATTGCTCATGGCGCTCCCAGTGGTTGTCCGGCGGGTCTCGCCGGCGTTTCCATGGCTACGGGGGCCGGGGGCAGGTGGTGTGCCCCGCGGCGGCCGTGACGAGCGTGATGACCCAGCCGGCCGCCGCCCCGGAGCGGGCGGACGGCATCGACTGGGAATGGAGTGTTCACCGCACTTGACTGACCGTCAAGGACGCTGACAACAACCGCTGTTGGTGGCCGGTGCCGGGAACGTGGCTTGCTGTCAGCGCACCGCGACGACCGCGGAGCCGTGTCCGAACAGCCCCTGGTTGGCCGTGATCCCGGCCCGCGCGCCCGGGACCTGACGGTCCCCGGCCGTGCCGCGCAGCTGCCAGGTCAGCTCGCAGACCTGGGCGATGGCCTGGGCCGGAACCGCCTCGCCGAAGGACGCGAGACCGCCGCTCGGGTTCACCGGAACGCGTCCGCCGAGAGCCGTCGCCCCGGTGCGCACGAGCGACGCGCCGTCCCCCGGCGCGCACAGCCCGATGTCCTCGTACCACTCCAGCTCCAGCGCCGTGGAGAGGTCGTACACCTCCGCCAGGGAGAGATCGCCGGGCCCGATCCCCGCCTCCTCGTACGCGGCCTGCGCGATGGAGGCGCGGAAACTCATGGCTGAGGGCTCCACGGCGAGGGCCGAATCGGTCGCGATGTCCGGCAGGTCGAGCACGGTCCTGGGGTAGGTGGGTGTCACGGTCGACACGGCACGGATGCGGACCGGGTCCGCGGCCCCGTGGCGCCGGGCGAACTCCATGCTGGACAGCACCAGGGCCGCCGCGCCGTCGGAGGTGGCGCAGATGTCCAGCAGCCGCAGCGGATCGGCGACCACCGCGGAGGCCGCGACCTGCCCGGCGCTGACCGGGGCCCGGTAGCGGGCGTTCGGGTTCAGTGCGCCGGCCGCCGCGTTCTTCACCTTGACCAGGGCGAAGTCCTCCGGAGTGTCCCCGTGCAGGGCCATCCGGCGTCGGGCGTACAGCGCGAAGTACGCGGGATTCGTCGCGCCGAGCACCCGGAACCGCAGCCAGTCCGGATCGTCCGGCCTCTCGCCGCCCGCCGGCGCGAAGAACCCCTTGGGCGCCGCGTCCGCCCCCACCACCAGCACCACGTCCGCCAGGCCTGCCAGTATCTGCGCCCTCGCGGTGCTGACCGCCTGGGCGCCCGAGGCGCAGGCCGCGTACACACTGGTCACCCGGGCGCCCTGCCAGCCGAGCGCCCGGGCGAACGTCGCCCCGGCCACGTACCCCGGATAGCCGCCGCGCACGGTGTCCGCGCCGACCACGGACTGCACGTCCCGCCACTCGATGCCCGCGTCCCCGAGCGCGTTGCGGGCCGCCACGGTGCCGTATTCCACGAAGCTGCGGCCCCATTTGCCCCAGGGATGCATCCCGGCCCCGAGGACGGCCACGTCCCCGCTCATGCCGCACCGCCCGGGGAGCCGGCCGGTACGGGACGCCAGTGCCAGGTGGTCCGCACCGTGCCGTCACCGTCGCCGGTGTCCAGGACTCCCGGTACGGCCTCGACCGTCATTCCCACCGCGAGATCCCCGACGCCGACGCCCGGCGCCGCCTGCCCGAGCACGACCATCCGCTCGGCCGCCAGCTCCACGGCCACCAGCGTGTACGGCTCCCAGGGCACCTCCGGGTCCGAGAGGTAGGGGGCGGGAGGCCGGTAGCGGCCGTCGGTGTACGACCAGACCGTGCCGCGCCGGGACAGCGGCACCTCGGCGAGCTCACCGCCCGTACAGCCCGGATTGCGGCAGAAGCCCTTGTGGGGCGGGAAGAAGACCGACGTGCAGAGCGGGCAGCGGGTGCCCAGCAGCCGGAAGTCCTCCTCCGCCCCGTCCTCGGTGAACCACCCGGCCACCACGGGTATGCGCTTGCTCGGCAAAGCCCCTCCCGGCACTGGATCTGACGGAACGTCAGAAGTGTGCCACGATCAGCTGTTGTCGGCGAGCCACTTGGCAGCGGTCTCCGCGAGCTCCCGGTCGCGGCCGGACAGCATCATCCCGATCATCTGCGCGTCACCGCGCAGCGACCAGGCGGGATGACCGAAGGTAGCCGGGTTGTTCTTCTCGATCAGGAAATGGGCGGGCCAGGCCGTCCCGTACCCGATCAGCGGCAGTGCCGCCGCATGCCGCTTGCGGCCGCGCGCCAGTCCGTAGGCGGTGATGGCGAGACCGGTCAGGGTGCCGGTCAGATGGACCCAGCGGGTCGCGGCCCGCGAGTGCATCGCGACGTAATAGGGCCAGAATTCTTCGTACGAATCGAACGTCTGCTGTGACATACGGGCACCGTAATGGCTCGGCGGTCAACCGGATACGGCCGGCCGGCAACCGGATACGGCCGCCCGGCGTCCGACAAGTAGAGCGGGCGGCCGGAGCCCACGGGGGTGGTCCCGGCCGCCCGCTCCCTTGCCCCGTACGTGCCGCCTCAGTGGCCGGCGACGGACCTGCGGGCCACCGGGAAGTCGAAGTAGGTGTCCGGGAACAGTTCCGGCTTGAACGTGTAGTGCCACCACTCCTCGGCCAGGTTCACGAATCCGGCATCGGTGAGCGTCGTCCTGAGGAACTGACGGTTGGCGCGCTGCACCCCCTGGATGCGCGGGTCGTCCGTGTGCGAGAGCGTGTCGAAGCAGTCGAAACCGGTTCCCATGTCGACCGAGTTGTCCGGGAAGCGCTCGGCCTGCGGGGCGTAGCACGGCACCAGTTCCTCGCCGGGCCGGTACGGCCTGGTCGCCGCGGCCGGCAGCCGCACCAGTGTCAGGTCGACCGTGCTGCCCCGGCTGTGCCCGGACTTCTCGGCGATGTAACCGTCCGCGAACAGCCGGGTCTTGTCGACCTGCGGATAGAACTCGCCCTTCATGGAGGCGTCGTCGAGATCCTTCGCCCACCGCACGAAGTGGTCGACGGCCCGCTGGGGCCGGTAGCAGTCGTACACCTTCAGCGAGTAGCCCTGGGGGAGCAGCCGGAGCTGAGCCCGGTGCAGGGCCTCGGCGGCCGGCCGGGTCAGGATGCAGAGCGACTGGCGGTACCCGTCCACCGGGACGCCCATGAAGTCGTGCCCGGTGGGGTAGCGCATCTCCTGGATGATCGTGGGATCCACCGAGCGCAGCGCGACGAACTCCCCGGGGGCTTTCGGCTCGGGTTTCGCCTGCGCCACCGGAGCGGCGGCGGTGACGGCGAGCAGAGTGGCGGCAGCGGCTGCCAGGACGCGGGAGGCGGAGAGGAGACCTGTCATGAGCACATCGTCCATCAGTCCGGCGCCGCCCGGCAGGCGATCGGATACAGTCCGCGCGTGTCCGAGACCACGAGGAAGACAGTCCGCGCGTGTCCGAGACCACCAGGAAACCGGAGAAGCCCGTGAAGGACTCCCACTGCGGCAGCTGCGGAACCCCGTACACCGCACTCGCGTCCCCGGACGCCTGGCCCCGCACCTGCGCCGCCTGCGGCTCCACGGCCTACCGCAACCCGCTGCCGGTCGCCGTCGCCCTGCTGCCCGTCACCGACCGGGACGGCACCGGACTCGTCGTCATCACCCGCACCATCGAGCCCTGCCTCGGCGGCACCGCCCTTCCCGGCGGCTTCATCGACCACGACGAGGACTGGCAACGCGCGGTCGTCCGCGAACTCCACGAGGAGACCGGCATCGAGGCCCACCGGGACGACGTCCGCCTCGCCGACGCCCTCAGCGACCCGGACGGACACCTGCTCCTGTTCGGACTGCTCCCCGAACGGCCGGCCGCCGCGCTCCCGCCGTCCGTGCCGACCGACGAGACGTCCGGATACGCGGTGCTGCGCACTCCGGACGAACTCGCTTTCCCGCTCCACACCGAGGCCGTCCGCTCCTGGTTCGCCGGCCGCTACCGCTGAACCGGATCCCGGCCGCCGACCCGCAGCGGAACGGGACCCGGCCCACCCCGCCGCGCTCGGATCCCCGCATCCGCGAGCCTGCACGGCCGCGCTCGGATCCCCCGTACCCGCCGAGGCGCGACCCGCGGACCCGCCAGGCCGCGCTCAGATCCCCCGCACCCGGACCGGACAGTCCACCAGCCCCTCCGCACCGTCCCGCTCCACCACGACCCGCCCGTCCACCAGCCGCGTCGTGTACCGCTCGACCACCGCCGGCTCCCAGCCGTCACCCGCGTCACGGACCACCGATCCGCCGCCGCCACGCCCCTCCGCCGGAGCCCACACCTCCAGTTCGAGCCCGCCGTCCGCACCCCGCACCGGAATCACCGCCCCGGCCCGCGCCAGCACCGGTACCCGCGACAGCGGCGCACCGACCACCACCTGACCGGGCCCCTCGTACACCGCGCCGCTCACCGTGTCGTACCAGCGCCCCGGCGGCAGGCGTACCGCCCGCTGCGAAACCCCCGGCTCCAGCACCGGGGCCACCAGCAGCGCATCCCCCAGCAGGAACGCGTCCTCGCACGCCCGCAGCTCCCGGTCACCCGGCGCCGCCCACCACAACGGACGCACATACGGCGCACCCGTCAGCCGGGCCAGCTGCGCCAGCGTCACCCAGTACGGACGCAGCCGCTCCCGTTCCACCAGCACCTCCCGCGCGCCGTCGAGCACCCGCGCCCCGAACTCCCACGGCTCCCGGCGCCCCGCGTCGATCGCCGCATGCGTACGGAACAGCGGCAGATACGCCCCCAGCTGGAACCAGCGCAGATACAGCTCGGGCGACGGCGACCCGTCGAACCCGCCCACGTCCGGCCCCGAGTACGGCACCCCGCACAGCCCGAGACCCAGCACCAGCGACAGCGAGGCCCGCAGCCCCGGCCAGCCGGTCGCCACATCACCGGACCAGGTGCCCCCGTACCTCTGCATCCCCGCCCAGCCGGACCGCGAGAACAGGAACGGCCGCTCGTCCGGCCGCAGGCGGCGCAGCCCCTCATATCCTGCGCGAGCCATGGCGAGCCCGTACACGTTGTGGGCCTCCCGGTGATCGCCGCCGCGCCCCTCCAGCGCGTGGCGGGCCGAACGGGGGAGTGTCGGCTCGCCGAACGCCGCGAACGACACCGGCTCATTCATGTCGTGCCAGACACCCGAGAACCCCTGCGCCAGCCGTTCCGCGTACAGCCCGCCCCACCACTCACGCACCTGCGGATCGGTGAAGTCCGGATACACGCACTCGCCCGGCCACACCTCCCCGCGCACGGGCCTTCCCCGGCCGTCCCGGACGAACGCGCCCGAAGTCCCCACCGCCGCACCGCTGTCGAAGACCGCGTTCCCCGGCTCCGCCGCCACCGCCGGGTCCACGATCGACACCAGCCGCACCCCGTCCTCCCGCAACTCCTTCGCGAGGCCCGGCAGACCGGGGAACCGCTCGCGGTCCACGGTGAACACCCGGTGCGCGTCGTAGTGGTCGATGTCCAGGTGCAGGACCGACAACGGCAGCCCCCGCTCCCGGTACCCCGCCGCGATCCGCCGCACCTCCCGCTCACTCCCGAACCCCCACCGGGCATGCTGCGGACCCAGCGCCCAGGACGGCGGCAGCGCCGGCGCCCCCGTCAGCGCCGACCACCCCTGCAGCACCCGGGCCGGAGTACCCGCCACCACCCAGCAGCGCAGCGGCCCGCCGTCCATCCGCACCTCGCACGTCCCCGGACGGTCGTGCCCGGAGCCCTCCCCCTCCTCGCCCTCGCGCAACGTCACCCGCCCCGCCCAGGTGTTGTCGTGGAACACCAGGTGCGTCCCCGCGTCCGAGACCACCAACTGCACCGGCATCGTCAGATAGAGGGGATCGTCGTCCGGACCGAACCGCCCACCCGGATCGGTGTTCCACAGCCCGTACACACCGTCCCTCAACCGCGGACCCGACGCCCGCCCGCCCAGCCCGAAGAACCGCGCGTCCGCCGGGACCTCGGACCGCTGCACCCACCGGGCCGGCCCGCCCTTCTCCGGCTCCCACCACCGGGGCGGCAGCTCCCGCCGCAGCACCACCCCGCCCGGGGTCCGCAGTTCCACCGCACCGTGCCGCGACACCACGACCGTCAGCCGCTCCGACACCACCTGCCAGCCGCCGTCCTTGTCGGGCTCCAGAGCGGCCCGCGGATCGGCGTCGGGCGCGGCACCCGGCAGCGCGTACGACGGCAGCGGCTCCGCCCCGTCCCATCCCCAGAACACCGCACCGCCCACCGAGACCCGGATGCGCAGCTCCGAACGGGCGAACCTCACCACACCGCCCCCCGGACCCGGCTCCGCACCCACCAGGGCGCCCGGCACGCGTGCCCGCTCGGCACCCCGCGACGGCAGGGCCCGCGCATCCGCGCGCGAGCGCCGCCACGCCGAGCGCACCGTACGCATGCCCTGCTTCGAACCGACCAACTTCACCGAGCGCACCAGGCCACGACCGTCCATGCAGCTCACCCTGCCACCCGGTGATCCGGGAACGGGTTCTGTTCAACTTCCGTTCACCCGGAGCCGGGCGCCGCAGGACGCGGCGCGGGCGTGGCCGCACCACATACCGGGACACGCGGCCATGGGCGGGGAACCCTGGTGCGAAAGACGATCACATGGCATCGTCCGTGAGGCCGCCTCACGCGCACACCCCAGCCCGTGCGCGCGACCTCGCAGACCCCGCGTACCCGTACAGCCAGGGAGCCGAACCATGACCTCAGCAGCCGACGAAGCGCCCCTCTGGCAGCCCGGCCCGGACCGCATCGCGACCGCGGCCGTCACCCGCTTCCAGAGCTGGGCGGCCGAGCGCCACGGAGCACCGGCCGAGGGCGGCTACGCGAGCCTGCACCGCTGGTCCGTCGACGAGCTCGACACCTTCTGGCAGGCCGTCGCCGAATGGTTCGACGTACGGTTCTCCACCCCCTACGAGACCGTCATCGGCGACCGCACGATGCCGGGCGCCCAGTGGTTCCCCGGCGCCACCCTCAACTACGCCGAACACGCGCTGCGCACCGCGGAGGACCCTCTGCGCGCCGACGCCCCCGCACTGCTCCACGTCGACGAGACCCACACCCAGGTCCCCACCTCCTGGTCGGAGCTGCGCCGCCAGGTCGGCTCGCTCGCCGCCGGACTGCGCGCCCTCGGCGTCACCCCGGGCGACCGCGTCAGCGGCTACCTCCCCAACATCCCGCAGGCGGTCGTCGCCTTCCTCGCCACCGCCGCCGTGGGCGGTGTCTGGACCTCCTGCGCCCCCGACTTCGGCGCCCGCAGCGTCCTCGACCGCTTCCAGCAGGTCGAACCCGTCGTCCTGTTCACCGTCGACGGCTACCGCTACGGCGGCAAGGAACACCACCGCGCGGACACCGTCGCCGAGCTGCGCCGCGAACTTCCCACCCTGCGCGCCGTCGTGCACATCCCGCTGCTGGGCACCGACGCACCCGAAGGCGCCCTCGACTGGTCCGCCCTCACCGCCGCGGACACCGAACCCGTCTTCGAGCAGGTCCCCTTCGACCACCCGCTCTGGGTCCTCTACTCCTCCGGCACCACCGGCCTGCCCAAGGCCATCGTCCAGTCCCAGGGCGGGATCCTGCTCGAACACTTCAAGCAGATCGGCCTCCACTGCGACCTCGGCCCCGAGGACCGCTTCTTCTGGTACACCTCCACCGGCTGGATGATGTGGAACTTCCTCGTCTCCGGCCTCCTCACCGGCACCACACTCGTGCTGTACGACGGAAGCCCCGGCTACCCCGACGTCAGCGCCCAGTGGCGCGTCGCAGAACAGACGGGCGCCACCCTGTTCGGCACCTCCGCGGCGTACGTCATGGCCTGCCGCAAAGCAGACATCCACCCGGGACGCGACTTCGACCTCTCCCGTATCCAGTGCGTCGCCACCACCGGATCGCCGCTGCCGCCCGACGGGTTCCGCTGGCTCCACGACGAAGTCGCCGACGACCTGTGGATCGCCTCCGTCAGCGGCGGCACCGACGTCTGCAGCTGCTTCGCCGGAGCGGTCCCCACCCTCCCGGTCCACATCGGCGAACTCCAGGCCGCGTGCCTCGGCACGGACCTCCAGTCCTGGGACCCCGCGGGCCGGCCGCTCACCGGGGAGGTCGGCGAACTCGTCGTCACCCAGCCCATGCCGTCCATGCCGGTCCGCTTCTGGAACGACCCCGACGGCAGCCGCTACCACGACAGCTACTTCGAGATGTATCCCGGCGTCTGGCGGCACGGGGACTGGATCACGATCACCGACCGCGGCTCCGTCGTCATTCACGGCCGCTCCGACTCCACCCTCAACCGGCAGGGAGTCCGCATGGGTTCCGCGGACATCTACGAAGCGGTCGAGCGCCTCCCCGAAATCCGCGAATCACTCGTCATCGGCCTCGAGGAACCCGACGGCGGCTACTGGATGCCGCTGTTCGTCCACCTCGCCGAGGGCGCCGCGCTCGACGACGAGCTCCGCGATGCCATCAAGCGCACCATCCGCGAGAACCTCTCGCCGCGCCACGTCCCGGACGAGGTCATCGAGGTCCCCGGCATCCCGCACACCCTCACCGGCAAGCGCATCGAGGTTCCGGTCAAGCGCCTGCTCCAGGGAACGGCCCTGGCCAAGGCGGTCAACCCCGGCTCGATCGACAACCTGGAACTCCTCCACTTCTACGAGGAGCTGGCCCGCAAACGCCGCTGACCCAGGCCACTGTCAGTGCCGCTGACTACTCTGAGTGAGCAATGATCGACAGCGCACTGGGGGAGTCATGGCGCAGACCAGGAACAAGCGGACCACCGTCCACGGCCGGACCGGCACCACCATGCGACGCACGCTGCGCCGCGAAGCACCCAGCACCATCGGCCTGCTGACCGATGAACAGGACTTCGCGGCCATGCGCCGCTACCGCACCTTCACCTTCGACGACTACTCCGTCTACCTGGAGCAGGTGGAAGGCCTGCTCAAAGCCCTCGCCGCACAGGGCATGCACACGACCGTCGCACTCTTCGACCCGGAGGAGTACACGGAGTTCTGCGCCGAATCGCGCATCACACCCGACACCCCGGCCGGCCGTAGCCGGTTCACCGCGGAGGTCGCGGCCCGCGGAGCCACCGTCGCCTACACCGGACAACCCATCGACACGCTGATCCCGCTCCTGGTCGCCCGGTCGGTCCGGCAGGCGACATGGGAGTACGCCACGATGCTGCTGGCCGGGCTCGGGGAATGCGCGGACTGCGGACAGGACGTCGGCCGCGCCGCCTTCGACCGCGCCTCCCACCTCCTGCTGCGCACCCTGGAGGCAGCCGGTCCCGGCACCCACCACCTGGTCTGCAGTACCCCCACTGAGAACGAGCAGCTGCTCGCCGCCCTGCACACCGAGCGCGGCACCACCGGTCCCGCACAGCTCGACTCGGCGGAAGGTGCCGAATTCGTGACCGTGCTGGCTCTCGGCATCGCCCTCGACAGCCACGGGGGAGTCGTGCTGCGGACGAGCGCCCCGGGCGTCCCTGACCGGGTGCACGGCTGGCGGCTCACCGGCGGTGGCCTTGCCCCGCTCACCGCGGGCGAGGTCTTCAGCGCCTACTGCACCGACGCGGACACCGGTGAACCCGTCTCTCCGGAGTCCGGCGTGGAGTACTGCGCAGGATTCGACATCGGTGCCGACGAGCCGGAACAGCACCACTGACATGCCGAAGGGGCTTCCCGCCGCCATCGGCGGGAAGCCCCTTCGCTCAATCGTCCGGCCGCTGCGTTCCTACTCGCCCGAAAGCACAGCCTGCGCGGCAACCCGTGCTTCCTCGGCGGAGTCGGCGGCACGTGCTGCCGACGCGGCGCGCTCGCACTGGGCGAGCGTGTACTTCGCCAGAGTGGAGCGCACATAAGGAATGGACGCGGCACCCATCGACAGCGAGGTCACTCCCAGACCGGTCAGCACACAGGCCAGCAGCGGATCGGAGGCCGCCTCACCGCAGACACCACAGCTCTTGCCCTCGGCCTTGGCCGCATCGGCCGACATCGCGACCAGATCCAGCAGAGCCGGCTGCCACGGGTCCTGCAGCCGGGACACCGCACCCACCTGACGGTCTGCGGCGAAGGCGTACTGAGCCAGGTCGTTGGTGCCCAGCGACAGGAACTCCACTTCCTGCAGCACCGAGCGCGCCCGCAGCGCGGCAGAGGGAATCTCGACCATCGCACCGAACTTCGCCTGCAGCCCGGCCGCCCGGCAGGCGTCGGCGAAGGCCTTGGCATCCGCACGGTCCGCCACCATGGGCGCCATGACCTCGAGATAGACGGGCAGCCCCTCGGCCGCCTTCGCCAGAGCGGTCAGCTGGGTCCGCAGCACATCGGGGTGATCCAGGAGGCTGCGCAGCCCGCGCACGCCCAGTGCCGGGTTCGGCTCGTCGGCCGGCGTCAGGAAGTCCAGCGGCTTGTCCGCGCCCGCGTCCAGCACCCGAACCACGACCCGGCCTTCGGGGAAGGCCTCGAGCACCGCGCGGTAGGCGGCGATCTGCTTCTCCTCGGACGGCGCGTGCTTGCTGTCGTCCAGGAAGAGGAACTCGGTACGGAACAGGCCCACGCCCTCCGCACCCGCTTCGACGGCCGCCGGCACATCACCGGGTCCGCCGATATTGGCGAGCAGCGGCACCTTGTGGCCGTCGGACGTCGCACCGGGACCCGTCGACGCGGACAGCGCGGCCTTGCGCGCGGCGGCGGCGCCCTCCAGCTCGGCCCGCTTCTCGGGGCTGGGCTCGACGAAGATCTCGCCGGTGCTGCCGTCCACGGCGATCACCGTGCCCTCGGCCAGCTCGCCGGCACCGGGGAGCGCCACCACGGCCGGCACTCCGAGTGCCCGCGCCAGGATGGCGCTGTGGCTCGTCGGTCCGCCCTCCTCGGTGACGAAGCCGAGCACCAGCGTCGGGTCGAGCAGCGCCGTGTCGGCCGGAGCCAGGTCCCGCGCGATCAGCACGTACGGCTCGTCGCTGTCCGGCACACCCGGCATCGGCACACCGAGCAGCCGGGCCACGATCCGGTTGCGCACGTCGTCGAGGTCGGCCACGCGGCCCGCCAGGTACTCACCGGCCCCTGCCAGCAGCGCCCGGTAGGACGCGAACGCGTCGTACACACCGCGCTCGGCGGTGCTGCCGACGGCGATACGGCGGTCCACGTCGGCCATGAGCTCGGGGTCCTGGGCCATCATGGCCTGGGCCTCCAGCACATGCTGGGCCTCGCCACCGGCCAGGTTGCCGCGCGCGATGAGGTCGGCCGCCACAGCCTCCACGGCCTGCCGGGCCCGTCCCTGCTCGCGCTCGGCCTCCTCGGCCGGAATCTGCTTGGCCGGCGGTTCGAGCACTGCTGTGCCCATGTGCCGTACCTCGCCGATCGCCACACCGTGGCTCACGCCTACGCCTCGCAGCGTTGTCTCCATTTCACCCGTCTCCGGTCGTGCGGCGGCAGACGCCGCCGCGGTGGGTATCTGTTCGGCTGTCATTGCGCCGAACGCGTTACTGCCAGCCGAACAGCGCGTCGCCGACCTTCACGTCGCCGCTCTCGACGACATCGGAAAGGGAGTCGGCCGTGGCTTCCAGCGCGACGACGGGGCACACCGGCGACTTGCCTGCCGCCTCGACGGCAGAGGGGTCCCAGCGGACGATGCCCTGACCACGGGTGACGGTGTCACCCTTGTTCACGAGCAGCTCGAAACCCTCACCGTTCATCTGGACGGTGTCGATGCCGAGGTGCGTCAGTACCCCGTGGCCCTCGCTGTCCACGACCACGAAGGCGTGCGGGTGCAGGGAGACGACGATTCCGTCGACCGGCGACACGGCCTCCGAAGGCTCACGCACGGGGTCGATGGCGGTCCCGGGGCCCACCATCGCGCCGGAGAAGACCGGGTCGGGTACCGCGGTGAGCCCGATGGCGCGTCCGGCGAGGGGGGACGTCACAGTGGTCATGGGGGGTGCCTCCCAGAGTGGAGCTTCGATGGCGCCGCCGTTGCATACAGGGGACGGCGTACTGCTCAGCAGAGTAAGTCATAAGAAGTCCCGGTTCCGCCCGAGTCCTACCGGTTCGAGGACCTAGGGGTGCACCGGAAACGATTTGCCTCGACTCCGAGCAGCCTGTACTGTCGTACTCCTGCCTGGCCCCAACGCGACTTTGAGTCGGGGGTCGGCGGCGACTATTAAGCCCAGACCCTAACCCGAAATCGGGCACCCGCATGTCTGCGGGGGCCGGTCACGGGGAGAGAAAAGGCCTGATAGAGTCGGTCTCACCGGAAAGGAAAACGCGAAAGCGAATTCCTCAAAGGTGAGAAATGCAAAACCCGCTTCGACCGGGAATCGGACACGAAAGAGTCTGATAGAGTCGGAAACGCAAGACCGAAGGGAAGCGCCCGGAGGAAAGCCCCAGAAAATGTTCTGAGGGTGAGTACAAAGGAAGCGTCCGTTCCTTGAGAACTCAACAGCGTGCCAAAAGTCAACGCCAGATACGTTGATACCCCGACCTGCTTCGGCAGGTTCGAGGTTCCTTTGAAGGTCCTACGAGGCCACTGGCCTGGTAGGCAATGCACACAGCGAGGATTCAGTGGACGACCGGTCATATTCCGACATGGTCGTTCCGCTCTCGTGGTGTCTACCCGATTACGGGAAAACATTCACGGAGAGTTTGATCCTGGCTCAGGACGAACGCTGGCGGCGTGCTTAACACATGCAAGTCGAACGATGAAGCCCTTCGGGGTGGATTAGTGGCGAACGGGTGAGTAACACGTGGGCAATCTGCCCTTCACTCTGGGACAAGCCCTGGAAACGGGGTCTAATACCGGATAACACTTTCCCTCTCATGGGGGATGGTTAAAAGCTCCGGCGGTGAAGGATGAGCCCGCGGCCTATCAGCTAGTTGGTGGGGTAATGGCCTACCAAGGCGACGACGGGTAGCCGGCCTGAGAGGGCGACCGGCCACACTGGGACTGAGACACGGCCCAGACTCCTACGGGAGGCAGCAGTGGGGAATATTGCACAATGGGCGAAAGCCTGATGCAGCGACGCCGCGTGAGGGATGACGGCCTTCGGGTTGTAAACCTCTTTCAGCAGGGAAGAAGCGAAAGTGACGGTACCTGCAGAAGAAGCGCCGGCTAACTACGTGCCAGCAGCCGCGGTAATACGTAGGGCGCAAGCGTTGTCCGGAATTATTGGGCGTAAAGAGCTCGTAGGCGGCTTGTTGCGTCGGTTGTGAAAGCCCGGGGCTTAACCCCGGGTCTGCAGTCGATACGGGCAGGCTAGAGTGTGGTAGGGGAGATCGGAATTCCTGGTGTAGCGGTGAAATGCGCAGATATCAGGAGGAACACCGGTGGCGAAGGCGGATCTCTGGGCCATTACTGACGCTGAGGAGCGAAAGCGTGGGGAGCGAACAGGATTAGATACCCTGGTAGTCCACGCCGTAAACGTTGGGAACTAGGTGTTGGCGACATTCCACGTCGTCGGTGCCGCAGCTAACGCATTAAGTTCCCCGCCTGGGGAGTACGGCCGCAAGGCTAAAACTCAAAGGAATTGACGGGGGCCCGCACAAGCAGCGGAGCATGTGGCTTAATTCGACGCAACGCGAAGAACCTTACCAAGGCTTGACATATACCGGAAAGCATCAGAGATGGTGCCCCCCTTGTGGTCGGTATACAGGTGGTGCATGGCTGTCGTCAGCTCGTGTCGTGAGATGTTGGGTTAAGTCCCGCAACGAGCGCAACCCTTGTTCTGTGTTGCCAGCATGCCCTTCGGGGTGATGGGGACTCACAGGAGACTGCCGGGGTCAACTCGGAGGAAGGTGGGGACGACGTCAAGTCATCATGCCCCTTATGTCTTGGGCTGCACACGTGCTACAATGGCCGGTACAATGAGCTGCGATGCCGCGAGGCGGAGCGAATCTCAAAAAGCCGGTCTCAGTTCGGATTGGGGTCTGCAACTCGACCCCATGAAGTCGGAGTTGCTAGTAATCGCAGATCAGCATTGCTGCGGTGAATACGTTCCCGGGCCTTGTACACACCGCCCGTCACGTCACGAAAGTCGGTAACACCCGAAGCCGGTGGCCCAACCCCTTGTGGGAGGGAGCTGTCGAAGGTGGGACTGGCGATTGGGACGAAGTCGTAACAAGGTAGCCGTACCGGAAGGTGCGGCTGGATCACCTCCTTTCTAAGGAGCATCTAGATTCCGCAAGGAATCCAGAGCCACTACGCCGGCAAATGTTCGGCGGTGGTTAGCTCATGGGTGGAACGTTGACTATTCGGCACGACAGGTTGTTTTTCACTAGTACTGCTTCGGCGTGGAATGTGGGAAGTGATCGGTCGGGTCGGGCACGCTGTTGGGTATCTGAAGGTACGGCCGTAAAGGTCGTCCTTCGGTTGCCGGCCCCGGTGAAGCACCGCGTAAGTGGTGTGTGACGGGTGGCTGGTCGTTGTTTGAGAACTGCACAGTGGACGCGAGCATCTGTGGCCAAGTTTTTAAGGGCGCACGGTGGATGCCTTGGCACTAGGAACCGATGAAGGACGTGGGAGGCCACGATAGTCCCCGGGGAGCTGTCAACCAAGCTTTGATCCGGGGGTTTCCGAATGGGGAAACCCGGCAGTCGTCATGGGCTGTCACCCGCTGCTGAACACATAGGCAGTGTGGAGGGAACGAGGGGAAGTGAAACATCTCAGTACCCTCAGGAAGAGAAAACAACCGTGATTCCGGGAGTAGTGGCGAGCGAAACTGGATCAGGCCAAACCGTATGCGTGTGATACCCGGCAGGGGTTGCGCATGCGGGGTTGTGGGATCTCTTTTTCATGGTCTGCCGGCCATGAGACGAGTCAGAAACCGTTGATGTAGGCGAAGGACATGCGAAAGGTCCGGCGTAGAGGGTAAGACCCCCGTAGCTGAAACATCAACGGCTCGTTTAAGAGACACCCAAGTAGCACGGGGCCCGAGAAATCCCGTGTGAATCTGGCGGGACCACCCGTTAAGCCTAAATATTCCCTAGTGACCGATAGCGGATAGTACCGTGAGGGAATGGTGAAAAGTACCGCGGGAGCGGAGTGAAATAGTACCTGAAACCGTGTGCCTACAAGCCGTGGGAGCGTCGCGCATCGAGTTTACTCGGTGCGTCGTGACTGCGTGCCTTTTGAAGAATGAGCCTGCGAGTTTGCGGTGTGTTGCGAGGTTAACCCGTGTGGGGAAGCCGTAGCGAAAGCGAGTCCGAATAGGGCGATTTAGTAGCGCGCTCAAGACCCGAAGCGGAGTGATCTAGCCATGGGCAGGTTGAAGCGGAGGTAAGACTTCGTGGAGGACCGAACCCACCAGGGTTGAAAACCTGGGGGATGACCTGTGGTTAGGGGTGAAAGGCCAATCAAACTCCGTGATAGCTGGTTCTCCCCGAAATGCATTTAGGTGCAGCGTCGTGTGTTTCTTGCCGGAGGTAGAGCACTGGATAGGCGATGGGCCCTACCGGGTTACTGACCTTAGCCAAACTCCGAATGCCGGTAAGTGAGAGCACGGCAGTGAGACTGTGGGGGATAAGCTCCATGGTCGAGAGGGAAACAGCCCAGAGCATCGACTAAGGCCCCTAAGCGTACGCTAAGTGGGAAAGGATGTGGAGTCGCAGAGACAACCAGGAGGTTGGCTTAGAAGCAGCCACCCTTGAAAGAGTGCGTAATAGCTCACTGGTCAAGTGATTCCGCGCCGACAATGTAGCGGGGCTCAAGCGTACCGCCGAAGTCGTGTCATTCCAGCATGTACCCCCAACGGGGGCTGGGATGGGTAGGGGAGCGTCGTGTGCCGGGTGAAGCAGCCGCGGAAGCGAGTTGTGGACGGTTCACGAGTGAGAATGCAGGCATGAGTAGCGATACACACGTGAGAAACGTGTGCGCCGATTGACTAAGGGTTCCTGGGTCAAGCTGATCTGCCCAGGGTAAGTCGGGACCTAAGGCGAGGCCGACAGGCGTAGTCGATGGACAACCGGTTGATATTCCGGTACCCGCTTTGAAACGCCCAGTACTGAATCAGGCGATGCTAAGTCCGTGAAGCCGGCCCGATCTCTTCGGAGTTGAGGGTAGTGGTGGAGCCGATGAACCAGACTTGTAGTAGGTAAGCGATGGGGTGACGCAGGAAGGTAGTCCAGCCCGGGCGGTGGTAGTCCCGGGGTAAGGGTGTAGGCCGTGTGGTAGGTAAATCCGTCACACATTAAGGCTGAGACCTGATGCCGAGCCGATTGTGGTGAAGTGGATGATCCTATGCTGTCGAGAAAAGCCTCTAGCGAGTTTCATGGCGGCCCGTACCCTAAACCGACTCAGGTGGTCAGGTAGAGAATACCGAGGCGTTCGGGTGAACTATGGTTAAGGAACTCGGCAAAATGCCCCCGTAACTTCGGGAGAAGGGGGGCCATCACTGGTGATCCGATTTACTCGGTGAGCTGGGGGTGGCCGCAGAGACCAGCGAGAAGCGACTGTTTACTAAAAACACAGGTCCGTGCGAAGCCGTAAGGCGATGTATACGGACTGACGCCTGCCCGGTGCTGGAACGTTAAGGGGACCGGTTAGCTGACTTTCGGGTCGGCGAAGCTGAGAACTTAAGCGCCAGTAAACGGCGGTGGTAACTATAACCATCCTAAGGTAGCGAAATTCCTTGTCGGGTAAGTTCCGACCTGCACGAATGGCGTAACGACTTCTCGACTGTCTCAACCATAGGCCCGGTGAAATTGCACTACGAGTAAAGATGCTCGTTTCGCGCAGCAGGACGGAAAGACCCCGGGACCTTTACTATAGTTTGATATTGGTGTTCGGTTCGGCTTGTGTAGGATAGGTGGGAGACTTTGAAGCGGCCACGCCAGTGGTTGTGGAGTCGTCGTTGAAATACCACTCTGGTCGTGCTGGATGTCTAACCTGGGTCCGTGATCCGGATCAGGGACAGTGTCTGATGGGTAGTTTAACTGGGGCGGTTGCCTCCTAAAGAGTAACGGAGGCGCCCAAAGGTTCCCTCAGCCTGGTTGGCAATCAGGTGTTGAGTGTAAGTGCACAAGGGAGCTTGACTGTGAGACCGACGGGTCGAGCAGGGACGAAAGTCGGGACTAGTGATCCGGCAGTGGCTTGTGGAAGCGCTGTCGCTCAACGGATAAAAGGTACCCCGGGGATAACAGGCTGATCTTCCCCAAGAGTCCATATCGACGGGATGGTTTGGCACCTCGATGTCGGCTCGTCGCATCCTGGGGCTGGAGTCGGTCCCAAGGGTTGGGCTGTTCGCCCATTAAAGCGGTACGCGAGCTGGGTTTAGAACGTCGTGAGACAGTTCGGTCCCTATCCGCTGTGCGCGTAGGAATATTGAGAAGGGCTGTCCCTAGTACGAGAGGACCGGGACGGACGAACCTCTGGTGTGCCAGTTGTCCTGCCAAGGGCATGGCTGGTTGGCTACGTTCGGAAAGGATAACCGCTGAAAGCATCTAAGCGGGAAGCCTGCTTCGAGATGAGTATTCCCACCCTCTTGAGGGGTTAAGGCTCCCAGTAGACGACTGGGTTGATAGGCCAGATGTGGAAGCCCGGTAACGGGTGGAGCTGACTGGTACTAATAGGCCGAGGGCTTGTCCTCAGTTGCTCGCGTCCACTGTGTTAGTTCTGAAATAACGAACGGCCGTGTTTTTATCCGGTGTTGGTTAATTTCATAGTGTTTCGGTGGTCATTGCGTTAGGGAAACGCCCGGTTACATTCCGAACCCGGAAGCTAAGCCTTTCAGCGCCGATGGTACTGCAGGGGGGACCCTGTGGGAGAGTAGGACGCCGCCGAACAATCATTGTGGAAAAGCCCCGTGCCCTTGTGGCACGGGGCTTTTCTGCGTTTACGGAGAGTTTCTGGCACCCCTGTGCGCCCGCCGGCCAACGCTGAGGGTAGGGTCAGGGGGCATCATTGGCACGTTCTTCACAGGAGGCCCCCGGGTGGAGGTCCAGGAGACTCGCGTTCAGACGGACCGGGTACTCACCATCCCCAACATCCTCAGCATGGCTCGCCTCGTTGGCGTACCTGTCTTCCTGTGGCTGATTCTCCGCCCTGAGTTCGGCGGGCCCCAGAGTGATGGCTGGGCATTGCTGGTACTGATGTTCAGCGGCGTCAGCGACTACCTCGACGGTAAGCTCGCGCGTCGCTGGAACCAGATCAGCAGCCTCGGACGGTTGCTCGACCCGGCTGCTGACCGTCTCTACATTCTTTCTACGCTCGTCGGCCTGACCTGGCGGGAGATCCTCCCGCTCTGGCTGACCGCAGCTCTTCTGGCACGCGAGCTGATGCTTCTCGTGATGGTGGGTATCCTGCGCCGTCACGGCTATCCGCCACCCCAGGTGAACTTCCTGGGCAAGGCGGCCACGTTCAACCTGATGTACGCCTTTCCCTTGTTGCTGCTCAGCGACGGAAGTGGTTGGCTGGCATCGCTGGCCACTGTTTTCGGATGGGCGTTCGCAGGATGGGGTACAACGCTCTACTGGTGGGCAGGGATCCTCTACGTGGTTCAGGTCCGCCGGCTCGTCAAGGCGGATGCAGTAGCCGATTGAGCTCGTTGATGCGGTGCCGCGCAATGTGGCCGGCCCGCGGCTGATGACACACATGCTGCCCTGACGGGCGAAGTCGGCTAGACCGTCGTCTCTTCAAGGAGGACGTTCCGACATGAAGGCCGTCGTGATGGCAGGTGGTGAAGGCACTCGCCTTCGCCCCATGACCTCAAGCATGCCCAAGCCGCTCCTGCCCGTAGCCAATCGGCCGATCATGGAGCATGTGCTTCGGCTGCTCAAGCGGCACGGGCTCAACGAGACGGTAGTGACCGTCCAGTTTCTCGCCTCTCTGGTGAAGAACTACTTCGGGGACGGCGAAGAGCTGGGGATGGAGCTCACCTACGCCAACGAGGAGAAACCGCTCGGCACCGCAGGCAGTGTGAAGAATGCCGAGGAGGCATTGAAGGACGACACCTTCCTCGTCATTTCCGGTGACGCGCTCACCGACTTCGACCTCACCGATCTCATCGCCTTCCACAAAGAAAAGGGCGGACTGGTCACGGTCTGCCTCACCCGCGTTCCCAATCCCCTGGAATTCGGGATCACGATTGTGGACGAAGCGGGCCAGGTCGAACGGTTCCTGGAGAAGCCCACCTGGGGGCAGGTGTTCTCCGACACCGTGAATACGGGCATCTACGTGATGGAGCCCGAGGTCTTCAACTACGTCGAGGCCGATGTCTCCGTGGACTGGTCCGGCGATGTCTTCCCGCAGCTCATGAAGGAAGGCAAGCCCATCTACGGCTATATCGCCGAGGGCTACTGGGAAGACGTGGGCACGCACGAGAGCTATGTGAAGGCCCAGGCCGACGTGCTCGAGCGCAAGGTCGACGTGGAGATCGACGGGTTCGAGATCTCTCCCGGCGTATGGGTGGCCGAGGGCGCGGAAGTACACCCCGACGCCGTTCTCAGGGGGCCTCTGTACATCGGCGACTACGCCAAGGTCGAGGCCGGTGTGGAGATTCGCGAGCATACGGTGATCGGCTCGAACGTCGTCGTGAAGAGCGGCGCCTTCCTGCACAAGGCCGTGGTGCACGACAACGTGTACATCGGTGATCACAGCAATTTGCGCGGCTGCGTCATCGGCAAGAACACCGACATCATGCGCGCGGCGCGGATCGAGGACGGCGCGGTCATCGGCGACGAATGCCTGGTCGGCGAGGAATCGATCATCCAGGGCAATGTGCGCGTCTATCCCTTCAAGACCATCGAGGCCGGCGCCTTCGTCAATACCTCTGTGATCTGGGAGTCGCGCGGACAGGCTCATCTTTTCGGGGCCCGAGGCGTATCCGGGATCCTGAACGTCGAGATCACTCCTGAACTGGCCGTGAGACTGGCCGGTGCGTACGCCACGACGCTCAAGAAGGGGTCCACTGTCACCACCGCGCGTGACCACTCCCGTGGTGCCCGTGCGCTCAAGCGGGCGGTGATCTCGGCTCTCCAGGCGAGCGCCATCGATGTCCGTGACCTCGAGAACGTACCGCTGCCTGTGGCGCGCCAGCAGACCGCGCGAGGCAGCGCCGGCGGCATCATGATCCGTACATCGCCGGGTGTGCCCGACTCCGTCGACATCATGTTCTTCGATGAGCGGGGAGCGGACCTCTCCCAGGCGCGGCAGCGGAAGCTGGACCGGGTCTATGCCCGGCAGGAGTACCGGCGTGCTTTCCCTGGCGAGATCGGTGACCTGTACTTCCCGTCCAGTGTCTTCGACTCGTACACGGGATCACTCCTGCGGAACGTGGACACCGCGGGGATCGCCGAAGCCGGGCTCAAGGTCGTCGTCGACGCCTCCAACGGCAGCGCGGGGCTTGTGCTGCCGAGCCTGCTGGGGCGGCTCGGGGTGGACGCGCTGACCATCAACCCCGGCCTCGACGAGTCCCGGCCGACCGAGTCGGCCGAGACCCGGCGATCCGGGCTGGTGCGGCTCGGGGAGATCGTCTCCTCGGCGAGGGCGGCCTTCGGTGTCCGCTTCGACCCGGTGGGCGAACGGCTCTCGCTGGTCGACGAGCGGGGCCGGATCGTGGAGGACGACAGAGCCCTGCTGGTCATGCTCGATCTCGTCGCCGCCGAGCGTCGCAGTGGGCGGGTCGCCCTGCCCGTGACCACCACCAGGGTCGCGGAGCAAGTGGCCGCCTACCACGGCACCCAGGTCGAATGGACGACGACGTCGCCCGATGATCTGACCCGGGTGGGGCGCGAGGAAGGCACCATCTTCGGCGGGGACGGGCGGGGCGGGTTCATCGTTCCCGAGTTCAGCAGCGTCTTCGACGGGTCGGCGGCGTTCGTGCGGCTGATCGGGCTCGTGGCCAGGACACAGCTCACGCTCAGCCAGATCGACGCGCGCATTCCGCGTGCCCATGTGCTGCGTCGTGATCTGGCGACTCCGTGGGCGGTGAAGGGGCTGGTGATGCGCCGTGTCGTGGAGGCGGCCGGAGACCGCAACGTCGACACGACGGACGGCGTACGGGTCGTCGAGGCGGACGGACGCTGGGTGATGGTCCTTCCGGACCGGGCGGAAGCGGTCACTCATCTGTGGGCGGAGGGGCCCGACGACGCCTCGGCGCAGGCGCTCCTGGACGAATGGGCGGCGGTCGTCGACAGCGCAGGGAACTGAGAGGTCCCGCGGCCGGGGGCGGAGGCTGTGCCATACCCCCGGCCGTGAGACCGTTCCCGGTACGCCCGGACGCGGTGTCCGACCGCTTCCGGCACATCAGTGGGGCCATTCGGCGGTAGCTGCCGCGACATGCGACGATGTGCGGCATGTCGCAGCAGCCCCCCGACCGGAGTTCCGCCTCGCCGCCCAAGCGCCCCGACGCGTCCATGTCGCTGCTGACCAATGTGATGGACCACAGCCTGGACGACGGCTATGCCGAGGCATCGGCCCGCCGCAAGGCCGACGGGCGTGCCGGGATGCCGAGGACGCTCAAGGCGAAACTGGGCTTCGCGGCCTGTCTGGTGCTGGCTGCCCTTGTCGTCACTCTCGGCGCCGCCCAGGCGCGGGTGTCGGCGCCGGTACTCGCCAAGGAGCGCCAGGAGCTCATCGACCGGATCGACGCGGAGACGGCCGCGGCCGACACCCTCGAGGCGCAGGTGGAGGAAGTCCGCGACGACGTGGGCAGGCGTCAGCGCAAGGCGCTGGAGGAGCACGGCGGGGACCAGGCCGAGCTGGTGGCTCTGCTCTCCGGCGCGACACCTGTGTACGGCCCCGGGGTGAAGCTGGTCGTGGACGATGCGAAGAACACCGACCAGGGCGGTGGCGGACCGCGTGAGACCAGCGGATTCTCCGATACGGGACGGGTCCGGGACCGGGACATGCAGCGGGTTGTCAACGGTCTGTGGCAGTCCGGCGCCGAAGCGATCGCCATCAACGGGCAGCGTCTGACCGCCCTGTCGGCGATCCGTGCCGCGGGCGACGCCATACTGGTCGACAACAAACCGCTCGTGCCGCCGTACACGGTGCTCGCGGTGGGGGACGGGAAGAAGCTCAGCGCCGCCTTCCAGGACAGCGCCGACGGCCAGTACCTGCAGGCGCTGAAGGACACCTTCGACATCAGGACCAGCATCTCCGTCCAGGAGAAGGTGAACCTTCCGGCGGCCCCGAGCCTGATCGTACGGACAGCAGAGCCTTATAAGGCCGCAGACACCGGTAGTGGTGCGGCAGACGCAGGGAAGGGCACATCGTGATCGCCGTACTGGGCCTCGTCGTGGGAGTCGTGGTCGGACTGTTGGTCCGGCCCGAAGTGCCGGTGGTGGTCGAGCCCTACCTCCCGATCGCCGTCGTGGCCGCCCTCGACGCAGTCTTCGGCGGTCTGCGGGCCATGCTCGACGGCATCTTCGTCGACAAGGTCTTCGTGGTCTCGTTCCTCTCGAACGTGGTCGTGGCCGCCCTGATCGTCTTCCTCGGCGACAAACTGGGCGTCGGCGCCCAGCTCTCCACCGGTGTGGTGGTCGTCCTGGGCATCCGGATCTTCTCCAACGCCGCGGCGATCCGCCGGCACGTCTTCCGGGCCTGAGGCCGATGAGCAACGACGCATTCGACGAACGCGAGCAGCCCGGCGAGCAGCCCGCGGATGCTCCCCAGGAACTCACCGGACGCCAACGGCTGATCGCTGCTGTCTGGCCGCCGCGGATCACCCGTGCCCAACTCATCGTCGCTGTCCTGCTGTTCGTCCTCGGCCTGGGGCTCGCCATCCAGGTGCGGTCCAACAGTGACAACAGTGCGCTGCGGGGCGCCCGTCAGGAGGACCTGGTCCGCATCCTCGACGAGGTCGACGACCGTACGCAGCGGCTGGTGGACGAGAAGCAGCGCCTGGAGGACCAGCGCACGGAGCTCGAGAACAGCTCCGACCAGGCCGAGGAGGCCCGGAAGCAGACGGTGGAGAAGGAGCGCCAACTCGGTATCCTGGCGGGCACCGTGGCGGCGCACGGACCGGGTATCACGATGACGGTCAACGATCCCGGTGACGCGGTGCAGCCGGACATGCTGCTCGACGCGTTGCAGGAGCTGCGGGCGGCCGGCGCCGAGGCGATCGAGGTCAACGGCGTGCGGGTGGTGGCCAATACGTACTTCTCCGGGGATGCCGGCGCGATCGAGGTGGACGACCGGAAGATCTCCGCCCCGTATGTCTTCCAGGTCATCGGCAAGCCGCAGGACCTGGAGCCGGCGCTGAACATCCCCGGTGGTGTGGTGCAGACGCTGGAGAAGGAGCAGGCCACCGTGCACGTGGTTCAGGCCGACGACATTGTGGTGGACGCCTTGCGACCGGCGGAGCGGCCTGACTACGCTCGGTCGTCGGCCCAGTGAACGCGGGACGCGTGGGCGTCGCGGGACTCGGGCAGAAGGTTGCGGGGGGTCGCCGCATCGTAATGGTGGTGCGTGGTGGAAACTGTCGAGTGGATACGGACGTTGTGAAGATGTCCGGGTCGGCAGGTGTGTTCATTCAGGGTTCGTCCTGCCCCACGGGCGGGTCTGTTTCGGTCAAGGGGAATCGCCCGTGAAGTTGTTTGGGAAGTTGTTCGGCAAGAGCGCACGCGATGAGGCTGCACGCCATCGCGCGCCGCGTCATGGCCAGGCCGATGAGCAGGGCTCGGAGCGCCCGCTCTTCCGCGATCAGGTGGCAGGTTCGGGGGGTGACAATTCGGGTGGTTCCGGCGCGTCGTCTGTTGACCCTGCCGGTCCCGGCCGCATAGGTTTCGGAGAACCGTCAACCTCAAGTACGGGTGGAGGGTTCGCCCCGAGGCAGGAGGCTTCGTCCATGCCGGTCTGTACGAGGTGCGGGCATCGCAACGCCGAAGCCAGCCGTTTCTGCTCCAACTGCGGTGCGCCGCTCAGGGGCGGGATTCCGGAGCGTGCGTCGGAGACGACGTCGACCATCTCCATCTCGGGCCTCGAGGCCTACGAGGCGGAGGCGACCGGCCAGACGTCCGTTCCTTCGCTCTCCCCGGAGGCTCAGGCCGCCGTGGACGCGCTGCCGCTCGGCTCGGCGCTCCTGGTGGTGCGGCGCGGTCCGAACTCCGGCAGCCGTTTCCTGCTGGACGGGGAGCTGACCACGGCCGGCCGCCACCCGCAGAGCGACATCTTCCTCGACGACGTGACGGTGTCGCGTCGCCACGTGGAGTTCCGCCGGAGCCCCGACGGCAGCTTCACGGTCGGGGATGTGGGCAGCCTCAACGGCACCTACGTCAATCGTGAGCGCATCGACTCCGTCGCCCTTTCCAATGGCGACGAAGTGCAGATCGGCAAGTACCGGCTGGTCTTCTACGCAAGCCAGCGCGGCATCTGACCCGCCCCCCGGCTCCGCCGGGGGGACTCCCAGGGAAGGTCCATGCTGAGAACACCGACGGGCGGTGCCGGACACGGCACCGCCACCGCCGACGACCGTCCGATGAGCATCGGCACGGTGCTCCTGCAGCTGCGGGACGAGTTCCCCGAAGTCACCATCTCCAAGATCCGCTTCCTGGAGGCCGAAGGGCTCGTCGAGCCGCAGCGGACACCTTCCGGATACCGGAAGTTCCGTCCCGACGACGTCGAGCGGCTTGCTCAGGTCCTGCGGATGCAGCGGGACCACTATCTTCCGCTGAAGGTCATCCGGGAGCACCTGGAGGCCCTCGCGCGGGGCGAGCAGGTCGCCCTGCCGTCCCAGGAGGGGGAGCGGGACCTGCCGGACGGCAGCTGGGCCGGCGGGCCCGGACGGGCCACGGTGGGCCGTATCGGCCGCGCCGAGCTCCTCGCCGCCGCAGAGGTGACCGAGAGTGACCTCGATGCCTGGGAGTCCTATGGCCTCGTGGCGCCGGCGGCCGAGGGCGGCTACGACGCCGAGACGGTCACCGTCGCCAGACTTGTGGCGGATCTGGGCCGATTCGGTTTGGAGCCACGTCATCTGCGTGCGATGCGGGCGGCCGCGGACCGCGAGGCCGGGCTGATCGAGCAAGTGGTCGCGCCCCTGCGCCGGCACCGGAATCCGCAGACCAGGGCACATGCCGAGGCCACCGCGAGAGAGCTCGCGGAGCTCTCCGTACGGCTGCATTCGGCCCTCGTGCACACCGCTCTGCAGATCCGTCTCCGCTGATGCGGATGGAGCCCGACTACCCAAACCTGCCGAGCACGTCCTAGGGTTGCTGTGTGAACGAGCTCGACGTTGTGGGTGTCCGGGTGGAAATGCCCTCCAACCAACCGATCGTGCTCCTGCGTGAAGTGGGAGGCGACCGGTACCTCCCCATTTGGATCGGTCCTGGTGAGGCGACTGCGATCGCCTTCGCTCAGCAGGGCATGGCTCCGGCCAGGCCGCTGACCCATGATCTCTTCAAGGATGTGCTCGAGGCCGTCGGCCAGGAGCTCACCGAGGTCCGTATCACGGACCTCCGCGAAGGGGTCTTCTACGCGGAGCTGGTCTTCGCCAGCGGGGTCGAGGTGAGCGCACGGCCTTCCGATGCCATAGCGCTCGCCCTGCGCACCGGAACGCCGATCTACGGCAGTGACGGGGTGCTCGACGACGCGGGAATCGCGATCCCCGACGAGCAGGAGGACGAGGTGGAGAAGTTCCGCGAGTTCCTCGACCAGATCTCGCCGGAGGACTTCGGTACGAACAACAGCCAGTGACGTTGTGAGGTGGCGCCGGCTGCGTATCCGAAAAGCCTTTCCCGGCCACGGGTCACGGGAAACCACCCTCAGGGTGATTATCACTCGGCGTGCCGAGTGTGGCGATCGTTGACGCACCCCGGGTGACTGCCTACCTTCGAGTGGGCAGGTCAAGGACGGAGGTCGGCGTGAGAAGCAGCGGCGACGGTACGGCAGCGGGTGGGCCGTATTCGCAGCAGGGGAGTACAGCCGGCCACACCATCAGGCAACCGGCTGCGCCGGCTGCGGTGGCGGGGGACGGCGTGGCATCGGCCAAGGACATCGGCTATCGCGGGCCGACGGCATGCGCGGCGGCGGGGATCACCTACCGGCAGCTCGACTACTGGGCCCGGACGGGCCTTGTCGAGCCGAGCGTACGTCCGGCCTACGGGTCGGGCACACAGCGGCTCTACAGCTTCCGGGACGTCGTCCTGCTGAAGATTGTGAAGCGCTTCCTGGACACGGGAGTGGCGCTCCAGAACATCCGCACCACGGTCCAGCATCTGCGGGCCCGCGGATTCCAGGATCTGGAACGCATGACGCTGATGAGCGACGGGGCAACGGTCTACGAGTGCTCCTCGCCCGCCGAGGTCGTCGACCTGCTCCAAGGGGGTCAGGGCGTCTTCGGTATCGCCGTCGGGGTGGTGTGGCGGGACGTGGACGCCGCACTCTCCCAGCTCCACGGGGAGCGCGTGGACACCGGAGAGACGCTCATCGGGAACAATCCGGCCGACGAGCTCGCCCGGCGACGCAACCGGGCCGGCTGACCCCGTGGGAACGAGGCCGCGCCCCGGGGCTCCGGAGCGCGGCCCTGCGGCACGGCGATTGTCAGTGCCATAGGGCAGCATCGATTGATGTGAGAGCCGCGCCCACCATCCTGCATCTGGACATGGATGCCTTCTACGCCTCTGCGGAGCAGGCGGCGAAGCCGAGTCTGCGCGGCAAGCCGGTCGTGGTGGGCGGGCTGGGGCCCCGGGGCGTCGTCGCCACCGCCTCGTACGAGGCCAGGCGTTTCGGGGTGCACTCGGCCATGCCCATGGCGCAGGCCAGGCGGCTGGCGCCGAACGCCGCCTATCTGGTGCCACGCTTCACGCTGTACCGGACCGTGAGCGACCAGGTGATGGAGCTGCTGGGCCGGCTCTCGCCGCTGGTGGAGCCGCTCAGCCTGGACGAGGCGTTCGTCGACCTGGAGGCGGGCGGGACCGCGGACGACACGGCCTCGGCCCTCGAGATCGGTGCGCAGCTACGGGGTGCGATCGAGGCGGTCACCGGGCTCAGCGGCTCCGTCGGACTCGCGGGCTCCAAGATGCTGGCCAAGATCGCCTCGGAGGAGGCGAAACCCGACGGGATCCTGCTGATCGAACCGGGCACCGAGCGTGAGCTGCTCGCCCCCATGCCGGTACGTACGCTGCCGGGCGTCGGGCCCGCCACCGCGGACCACCTCCGCCGCGCCGGCATGACCACGGTGAACGACCTGGCCGAAGCGGGTGAGGCGGAGCTCGTACGGCTGCTGGGCAAGGCGCACGGCGGCGCCCTGCACCGTATGGCGTTCGGCTACGACGACCGGCCCGTGGTCGCCGAGCGCGACGCCAAGTCGGTCTCCGTCGAGGACACCTTCGACACGGACCTGCACGACCGGGTCCGGGTCAGGACCGAGGTGGAGCGGCTGGCGGACCGGTGCGTCCAGCGGCTGAGGGGCGCGGAGCGGTCGGGGCGCACCGTCGTACTGAAAGTCCGCAGGTACGACTTCTCTACCCTCACCCGGTCCGAGACGCTGCGCGGGCCCACCGACGACCCCACGGTGGTCAGGGAGGCCGCTGCGCGGCTCCTGGAGTCCGTGGACACCACCGGGGGAGTGCGGCTCCTCGGCGTCGGCGTCACCGGGCTCGCCGACTACACCCAGGAGGATCTGTTCGCGCAGGCCGCCGGTGAACGGGCGGCGTCCGGGCTCACGGACGCGGCCCAGTCGGTCGCGGACGCCGATGCGGACGAGGCCGGGACGGCGGACGAGGGGCCGGAGCAGGAGAGTGCCGAGCAGTTGGCCGCCCGGCGCTGGCCGGCCGGGCACGACGTGCGGCACAGCGGCTTCGGCCATGGCTGGGTGCAGGGGAGCGGGGTCGGCCGGGTGACCGTGCGGTTCGAGGAGCCCGAATCGGCCCCCGGCCGGGTGCGTACGTTCCGTATCGACGATCCGGATCTGCAGCCGGCCGATCCGCTGCCGCTGGTGCGCAACCCCGTGGACTACTCGTCCTGGCCGGCGAGTCTGCCGAAGTCGCGGTCCGGGCCTGTCTCCCCGGGCGCCGAGTCCAGACCGTAGTGCCGGTAGAGCTGGAGCTCCTGCTCCGGCGAGAGATGGCGGCCCACCCCGAAGTCGGGCGCGTCCTTGATCAGCGCACGGTCGAAGGGGATGCGCAGCGCGTCCTCGACGAATTCGCTGGGCTCCAGCGGCACGAAGGCGTCGCGGCTGAACAGTCCGGTCCGTACGGCCGCCCACTCGGGCACACCGGTCGCGTCGTCGAGGTACACCTCGTCGACGGTGCCGATCTTGGTGCCCTTGCGGTCGAACGCCTTGCGGCCGATCAGACTGCGCGGATCGATGTCCGTCTGCACGGTCCCTCCCACTGGTCGCGGCTACTGCACAGGCACTACAGAAGTGCAGATCCGTGGCATCGGCCACTCGAGAAACTCTGCCGGGATCGCCGCTGGTAGGCTGGCCATGGCTGCTGACCCCGTGCGGGAGAGTCCTCCGGAGCAGATCCGGAGGCGCCGAAGGAGCAAATCCTCCCCGGAATCTCTCAGGCCCCCGTACCGCATGGACGAGGTCACTCTGGAAAGCAGGGCGGGTTTCGCGCGGCCATCGGCCGGGCGGACCTCTCCCTCACCGACGGTGAAAGCCGGTGCCCGCTGGGTGCCGGTGAAGCTCTCAGGTTGAGATGACAGAGGGGGAGGCCGTTCGGGCACCCCGCGCCGTGGTGCCCCTCGCAGGTCGTGACAGACCAGGAGGCCTCCATCATGACCCCCCGTCGCACTTCGCTCTCCCAGCTGGAACAGGGAATCCCGTTCGAGCAGCGTCACATCGGTCCTGACGCCGCGGCGCAGGAGAAGATGCTCGCCCAGGTCGGTTACGGCTCGCTCGACGAGCTCACCGCGGCCGCCGTGCCCGATGCGATCAGGAGCGCGGAGGCGCTGCAGCTGCCGTCGGCCCGCACCGAGGCCGAGGTACTGGCCGAGCTGCGGCTGCTCGCCGACCGCAACCAGGTCCTGGCCCCGATGATCGGGCTCGGCTACTACGGCACGTTCACCCCGCCGGTGATCCTGCGCAACGTGATGGAGAACCCCGCCTGGTACACGGCCTACACGCCGTACCAGCCGGAGATCTCCCAGGGCCGCCTCGAAGCCCTTCTGAACTTCCAGACGATGGTCGCCGAGCTGACCGGGCTGCCCACCTCCGGAGCCTCGCTCCTCGACGAGGGCACCGCCGCCGCCGAGGCCATGGCGCTCGCGCGGCGCGTCGGCAAGGTCAGGAACGGGGTCTTCCTCGTCGACGTGGACACCCTGCCGCAGACCGTCGCCGTCATAGAGACGCGTGCCGAGCCGACCGGGGTCGAGGTCGTCGTCGCCGACCTCAGCGAAGGCATCCCGGCCGGGATCGCCGAGCGCGGCGTCTTCGGCGTGCTGTTGCAGTACCCGGGCGCCTCCGGAGCCGTGCGGGACATCAAGCCCGTCATCGAGCAGGCCCACGAGCTCGGCGCCATCGTCACCGTGGCCGCCGATCTGCTGGCGCTCACCCTGCTCACCTCGCCCGGCGACCTGGGCGCGGACATCGCCGTAGGAACCACGCAGCGGTTCGGCGTGCCGATGGGCTTCGGCGGACCGCACGCGGGCTTCATGGCCGTGCGCGAGAAGTTCGCCCGCAGCCTGCCGGGCCGCCTGGTCGGCGTCTCCGTGGACGCGGACGGGAACAAGGCCTACCGGCTGGCCCTGCAGACCCGCGAGCAGCACATCCGCCGCGAGAAGGCCACGAGCAACATCTGTACCGCTCAGGTGCTGCTCGCGGTGATGGCCGGCATGTACGCCGTCTACCACGGCTCCGAGGGGCTGCGGACGATCGCGCAGCGCACCCACCGCTACGCCGCTATCCTCGCCGAGGGCCTGCGCGCCGCGGGGATCGACGTGGTGACCGGCGCCCACTTCGACACGCTCACCGTCCGCGTCCCGGGCAGGGCCGCCGAGGTCGTCGCCGACGCCCGCGCCCGTGGGGTGAACCTGCGGCTCGTCGACGCCGACCTCGTCTCGCTCGCCTGTGACGAGACCACCACCCGTACGCAGGTCGAGGCTGTCTGGGCGGCCTTCGGTGCCGGCGGCGACATCGAGGCGCTGGACGCCACGACCGTCGACGCGCTGCCCGAGGGGCTGCTGCGCACGGACTCGATCCTGACCCACCCGGTCTTCCGCCAGCACCGTTCCGAGACCGCGATGCTGCGCTACCTGCGCAGGCTCGCCGACCGCGACTACGCGCTGGACCGCGGCATGATCCCGCTCGGCTCCTGCACCATGAAGCTGAACGCGACCGCCGAGATGGAGTCGATCACCTGGCCCGAGTTCGGTGCGCTGCACCCGTTCGCACCGGCCGAGCAGGCCGAGGGCTTCCTGACGCTCATCCGTGAGCTGGAGGAGCGCCTTGCCGAGGTCACCGGCTACGACGCGGTCTCCATTCAGCCCAATGCCGGCTCGCAGGGCGAGTTCGCGGGGCTGCTGGCCGTTCGCGCGTACCACCGTGCCAATGGCGACGAGGGCCGGACCGTCTGCCTGATTCCGTCCTCCGCCCACGGAACCAACGCGGCGAGCGCCGTGATGGCCGGCATGAAGGTCGTCGTGGTGAAGACCGCCGACGACGGCGAGGTCGACGTCGAGGACCTGCGGGCCAAGATCGCACAGCACCGCGACGAGCTCGCCGTGCTGATGATCACCTACCCGTCGACGCACGGTGTCTTCGAGGAGCACGTCGCCGACATCTGCGCCGAGGTGCACGACGCCGGCGGTCAGGTGTACGTCGACGGGGCCAACCTCAACGCGCTGGTGGGCCTGGCCAAGCCGGGTCACTTCGGCGGCGATGTCTCGCACCTGAACCTGCACAAGACCTTCTGCATCCCGCACGGCGGCGGTGGCCCCGGTGTCGGTCCCGTCGGCGTGCGCGCCCATCTGGCGCCGTACCTGCCGAACCACCCGCTGCAGCCCGCAGCCGGTCCCAAGACCGGTGTCGGACCGATCTCGGCGGCCCCGTGGGGCTCGGCCGGCATCCTGCCGATCTCCTGGTCGTACGTACGCCTGATGGGTGGCGAGGGTCTGAAGCGTGCGACGCAGGTCGCCGTACTCGCCGCGAACTACGTCGCCAAGCGCCTGGAACCGCACTACCCGATCCTGTACAACGGCCCGGCCGGACTGGTCGCGCACGAGTGCATCGTGGACCTGCGGCCGATCTCCAGGGCGACCGGTGTCAGCATCGACGATGTGGCCAAGCGGCTCATCGACTACGGCTTCCACTCGCCGACCATGTCGTTCCCGGTCGCGGGGACGCTGATGATCGAGCCGACCGAGAGCGAGGACCTCGCCGAGCTGGACCGGTTCTGCGACACGATGATCGCCATTCGCGGCGAGATCGAGAAGGTCGCCTCCGGTGAGTGGAGCGCGGACGACAACCCGCTGAGCAACGCCCCGCACACCGCGGCCGCCCTGGGCGGCGACTGGGATCACGGCTACAGCCGTGAGGTGGCGGTCTTCCCGGCCGGGGTCTCGGCCGCCGACAAGTACTGGCCGCCGGTGCGCCGGATCGACGGTGCGTTCGGTGACCGTAACCTCGTCTGCTCCTGCCCGCCGCTGGACGAGTACGACAACTGAGGCCGAAGCAGGACGCGGACATGCGTCGGGGCCGGTGCGGAGACTTCTCCGGGCCGGCCCCTCTTCCGTACCGGGCCGCTGTCAGGCGGCCTTCATCACCCGCTTCGTCGCCGGCGGCCGGTGCGGGGCGATGATCTGCCCGTCCGGGAGCAGCTCACCGGTGTCCTCGAAGAGCAGGACGCCGTTGCACAGCAGGCTCCAGCCCTGTTCCGGATGGTGCGCCACCTGGCGGGCGGCTTCCCGGTCGGCTGAGTCGGCTGTCGGGCAGGGTGGCTGGTGCTGGCACATGGATGGGTTCTTTCGCTGCGTAGAGTTGAATGTCCTGCGGCTTGACGAGGTGTTCATGGCCGCCCCCGTATCGATCGGTCCGGTCCCAGTGTTGCCCTACGGGCGTCAATCCGCAGGGATTTCGCAGCAGCGCTTCTTCTCCTCCCATGACGCATCACCCGGCCGGACGGTTCAACGCAACTGCACTGTCCCTTCGGGTGGTTCGGGGTGGCCGGATAGGACTAGTCCGGATGGGGCGTGAGCGCTCGCGCGGGCTCCGGCGCACTGTGCCCCGCCACCGGAACCGGCGGCGGGGCACTGTGCGCGCAAGTGGGGGGCGGCCGGACTTCAGGCCGGGGAGCCGAGCAGGGGGCCGGGGCCGGGTGTGATGCGGGTGGCGATCACGGGGAGCAGGTCGGCGACCCGGTGCGGACGGTGTGCCGCGATACCCGGTGGGGCGGGAGCCAGCGGTACGAGCAGATCGGCCGGTGCGGGGGACCCGCCGGACGCGTCGGCCCCGGTGTCCCCGTGCAGCCACAGGGCCAGCATGTAGAGGTCGGGGATGGACAGCAGCCTCGGCTGGTAGTGCGAGCTCGTGGCTTCGGCCTGGCGCAGGGCCAGTTCGGTCGAGGCGATGTACGGGCCCTCGAAGAAGTGCGAGAACGTCCAGCCGTCCGGGGTGAGCATGGTGTCCGCCGCCGCGACCGCCCGCTCCGTGCTGCGGATCTGGAAGCGCCAGGCCGCGAGCCTGGTGGTGGGTGACAGCCCGCCCGGGACGAGGTCCAGCACATGGACGGGGAGCGGGTGTTCGGGGCTCAGAGGTCCCTGGGCGGACCGCAGGGCGGGCGTTCGGGCCTCGCGGACCGCGGTGGGTGAACCGAGCGCCGCGAGAACGCTTCGCAGAGCGGGCGCGGGAGCCGGGGGAACATGCAGCGGCATAGTGGGTCGCCTCTCACTTCGGAGACACGGTGGTGCGTGGGCGGGTGCAGACGGCGCTGTCGGCGTGCGGGGCCAGAGGAGGCCGGTGACTGGGCCGGTGCGTCAACTCTCTGCCTCGTCCGCGGAGTTTATACGACACGTGTTCACGCGGTGTTTCCACTAGCCGCCGCAGCTATTGCCGACAAGGCTGTATTCGGACTCAATTATGCGGAGATTACGCTGATTCGGTGCGAGCGGCGCAGCCACCGCCTCGGGTTTTTCCCGCGACGCGGTAGGCCGAAACCTGCCGGTGCTTTACCGGCGCCCGAACGGGGAAACTGCGCACTGTGTCATGCCGAGTGAATGTGCCCCCGGCCGCCGTCATCAGATTAGCGGGTGCATGCCGCCCGCGGAGCGTTATGGATCACGTTGTCTGGGCATTATCGATCGTGATGCGAGCGGCCTGGGCCGCGGGCTGCCCACTCGAGGAGGGACACTTCGATGGGGGAGAAGGTCGTGGCGGGCGCCTTTGACCTGTCCGATCGGACGAGGTACCGGCGGAAGCTGCACCAGTGCCTGGAGGGGCTGGGGAGGCTGCTGGCGGAGCGGAGGTTCGACCGGCCGCGCAACCTCATGGGCATGGAGATCGAGCTGAATCTGACGGGCTCCGACGGCATGCCGAAGATGCTGAATGGACAAGTTCTGGAGCGGATCGCCAGTCGCGATTTCCAGACGGAACTGGGGATGTTCAATCTGGAAGTCAACATAGTTCCCCATCATCTGGCAGGTCGTGTTCTCGATCAGTTGGCCGAGGAGCTGCGGACCGGACTCGGATATGCCGACCGGAAGGCCGGTGAGGTCGATGCCGGGATCATGATGATCGGAATACTTCCCACGCTCGGGCGTGACGACATGGTCCGGTCCAACCTCTCCGACGTGGACCGCTACATGCTGCTGAACGATCAAATGGTGGCGGCGCGCGGGGAGGATTTCTCACTGGATATCGAAGGTGTGGAGAGACTCGTCTGCACCTCGGGGTCGATCACGCCGGAGGCGGCCTGCACATCGGTTCAGCTGCATCTTCAGGTCACGCCGGAACGCTTTGCGGATGTGTGGAACGCCGCCCAGGCCGTCGCGGCGGTCCAGGTGGCGATCGGGGCCAACTCCCCCTTCCTGTTCGGCCGGGAGCTGTGGCGGGAGTCGAGGCCCCCGCTGTTCCAGCAGGCCACGGACACCAGGCCGCCCGAACTCCAGAACCAGGGGGTGCGGCCGCGGACCTGGTTCGGCGAGCGGTGGATCGGTTCGGCCTACGAGCTCTTCGACGAGAACGTCCGCTACTTCCCCCCGCTGCTGCCCATCTGCGACGAGGAGGAGCCGCTGCGCGTCCTCGCCGACGGCGGGGTGCCACGGCTCCAGGAGCTCGTCCTGCACAACGGCACGGTCTACCGGTGGAACCGGCCGGTGTACGGGCTGGCGGACGGCGTTCCGCACCTCCGGGTGGAGAACCGGGTGCTGCCCGCAGGGCCGACCGTCGCCGATGTGATCGCCAACACGGCGCTCTACTACGGACTCGTACGTTCCCTGGCCGAGGAATCACGTCCGGTCTGGACCCGGATGCCGTTCGCCGCCGCCGCGGAGAACTTCGAGACCGCCTGCCGCCGGGGCATCGACGCCGAGCTGCTCTGGCCCCGGCCCGGCCGCTCGGGCGGACTGGCCCGGGTACCCGCCGTGAAGCTCGTACGGGACGAACTGCTGCCGCTGGCCGCCTCGGGGCTCGACGCCTGGAACATCGAGCCGGCGGACCGCGACCACTACCTGGGGATCATCGAGGAGCGCTGCAGGCGGCGGACCAACGGTGCGTCCTGGCAGGCGGACACCTACCACCGGGCGCGGGAGGCAGGGCTGGAGCGGGGTGCGGCGCTCGCCGCCATGACCCGTCGCTACGGCGAACTGATGCAGGAGGGCGAACCGGTGCACAGCTGGCCGGTGGGCAACCCGGCACGATGACCGGGCGGGGCGGCCGGATGCGCCGCCTGCCGGCCGCCGGATGCGCAGCCAGTCGGTTGCGCACCGGCCGCCGGCCGCGTACCGCATGGCCGGGGGAGTGAGCGGCCCCGGGAGTACCTCCGCAGCGGTTCGGGGCGGCGGTCCTACTCCCCGGCTGCGCGGTTGCTCTGTGCGGCGGTCCTACTCCCCGGCTGCGCGGTTGCTCTGTGCGGCGGTCATGACCGCCTGGAGGATCACGGCCTGGATCTCGGCCGGGTCGTTGACCTGGTAGCCGCCCCCACCGGTCACCTCGGCTATCTCGTTCACCTCTTCGCGGTCCGCGTCGGGGCCGACCGCGATGGCGAGGAGCGGCACCGGTCGCGCCGGGTCGGCGATTGACTTGAGCTCCGCGATGAGGGCGGAGCGGGTGATGGAGCGCTCGTCCTGGTTCGAACCGTCGGTGAGGATCACGACGGCGTTGAACTTGCCCTTCACATACGTGCGCTGCGCCTCCTTGAACGCGGCCAGCGTGGTGTCGTACAGGCCGGTCGCGCCGTCCGGCACCGGCTGCAGAGCGGAGAAGGCCGCGGAGAGCTTCTCGCGGTGGGTGCCTCCTCCCTTCGCCGGGTCGCCGAGCCGGCTGGTGGGCACCAGCCGGCGGTAGTCCTTGTCCCCGTCGAGGGTGGTGGCGAATTCCCACAGGCCGATCTCGTCGTTCGGAGTGAACTGGTTGAGGGCCTGGATGAGGGACGCCTTGGTGACGTCCATCCGGGACTGGTTGCGGCCCGGCACGATGGTGGCCATCGACCCCGAGGCGTCGACGACCGTGGTGAGCCGCGCGCTCTGTACGGTGATCGTCCACATGCCGAGCATTTTCTGAAGCGTCTCGTCCGACGGCGCGGTGCCCGGTGAGGTGGCGTACGGCTGGGGCGACTTGCCGCCCGCCGATGCGACCAGTTCCTCGTCCGCCGTGCCTTCGGTGGTCCTGAAGCCGTGCTCCCGCAGGGTGCGCAGGGAGCTGTCCTCGGACAACAGCGTCATGAACCGCAACGCGGCCCGGCTCTCCCGCGTGCTCTGGTCCGCCTCGTCGACCAGCGTGAACGGGTAGTCGAGCAGAGGGGTGCCGTCCTTGGGATAGAAGAGGTCCAGCTTCCCGTCACCCGTCGCCTCGGCGTTGTGGCTGAACGCCGCCTGCTCGGAGAGCAGCACCGCCTGATTGCGTGCCGGGTCGCCCTTCCCGGCGCCCGAGCCGTCCCGGGCCAGCGTCTCGAGGACCTGGGTGTCGCCGTCCGACATCCGCTCGGCGAGCAGTTTCGCGGTGGCGGCGACCCTGGTGTCGCTGTCCCCGCCCTGTTTGTCGGAGGAGGCGCTGATGCTGGTGAGCGCCAGCAGCCCGGTGGCGCTGCGTGCGGGGTCCGCCGCGCCGAGCCGTACCTTGTCGGACTCCATGGCCGCGGCCGTCAACTCCGCCCAGGAGTAGTTCTTCCCCGGCCAGCCGAGGCTCCTGGCGGCGGCGGGCACCATGGCGAGCGTGACCGGGGAGGAGGCGATGGATTCGCCCGGACTGATCGGGACGGCGTCCCCGTTGCCCTTCGCCCGGCTCAGCCAGAGATCGGAGTCGGGGAGCCATATCTGGTAGTCCGGCCGGTGGGCGCCGTTCGCCAGCTCATCGGCGACCTTGTACGAGTCACGGGACACCACGTTCACGTCGACACACCGGCCGTCGGATCTCAGATCGTCCTTGCGTGCCTTGTCGGCGACGGCACGCACGGCGGGGGCGATGTCGGGGGAGGTCATCATGGACAGGTGTACGGCGGTCTCCTCGCAGGATTTCGAGAACGACAGCAGGCCGCCCTGTGCCGCGACCACGGTTCCGCCCGCCACGGCGAGAACGAGCATGGTGGCGATGGCGACGGTGCGACGGCGGCGCGGAGGGCGGCCCCCGCTTCCGTCCGGGGCGTAGTCGTCGGGCAAGCTGTGACGTCCCATGTCGGTGGTGCCCCTCCTTGAGGATGAACAAGGAAAAGGGGGACCACACCATCGGCAATGGTGCTCGTCCCCCGGCCTGTCGCGCATGATCTTCGTACCTGCATTCGAGACCTTAGCCGGACGGGGAGCGGCATGGGACGTGAATGCACAACTGAAGGCAGGTGTACAGGTGGAGGCGGGGCGCGTGGCTGATACTTATCCCCAGGAGGCCGTGTCACGACGGATCTTGCGGTCCGAAACGATGCTGGTGCTGGCTCTCTCGCTGGGGGCGAGCGGGCTGTCTGCCCTGATCAGTTTTGTCGGGTCACTGACGAAACCGGGGGGATTGAAGGATCAGGCGGCGACTCTCAACAGTTCGTACGCGCCGGGACGTCCCTGGCTGGATCTCGCCTGGCAGCTCTTCGGAATCGCGACGGCCCTGGTACCTGTCGCCCTCGTGGCGCATCTGCTGATGAGGGAGGGCACGGGGTTGCGGGCCATCGGTTTCGACCGGACCAGGCCGTGGCCGGACCTGGGGCGCGGAACGTTGGTGGCGGCGGGCATCGGCAGTGCCGGACTGGCGTTCTATCTGGTCGCCCGGGCCGCCGGCTTCAACCTGACGGTCGTGCCCGAGTCGCTGCCCGATGTGTGGTGGAAGTTCCCCGTGCTCATCCTGTCGGCGATCCAGAACTCCGTGGTGGAGGAGGTGATCGTCGTCGGATATCTGCTGCGGCGGCTGGGGCAGTTGGGGTGGACGCCGATGGCCGCCCTGGTGGCCAGTTCGGTATTGCGCGGCTCGTACCACCTGTACCAGGGCATCGGCGGCTTCATCGGCAACATGGTGATGGGGGTCGTCTTCGTGCTGCTCTACCGGCGCTGGCAGCGGGTGGGTCCGCTCGTCGCCGCGCACGCCCTGCTCGACATCGGGGCGTTCGTCGGTTACGCGCTGCTGGCCGGGAAAGTGGGCTGGCTGCCCACCCCGTGACCGGGCGCGGGGCCGGGGTGTCCGGAGGGGTGTGCGGAGTGGTCCGTGCACCCCTTCCGGCGTTTCACAGCGTGACAAGCAGTTCGCCGTCCATGACCGTGACCGCGTGCCCCGTCAGCAGAGTGCGGTCGCCGCGCAGCGAGGTGCGGACCAGTCCGGAGCGGGCGGACGCCTGCAGACCGGTCAGCTCGTCGCGGCCGAACCGCGCCGACCAGAACGGTGCCAGGGCGGTGTGGGAACTGCCCGTCACCGGGTCCTCGTCGATGCCCACCGAGGGGAAGAAGCCGCGGGAGACGAAGTCGTAGCCGCAGCCGGGAGCGGCGGCCGCGGCCGTGGCGATGACGCCGCGCCGGGAATGGGCGGCCAGCGCCGCGAAGTCCGGGGCGAGCCCGCGTACGGCTGCTTCATCGGCCAGTTCCACGAGCAGGTCGCCCACCTGCGGGCCGGTGTCGTGAACGGAGACGGGCTCTGCGCCCAGGGCTTGGGCCAGCCCGGCGGGAGGGGTCTCGGGGGTCAGCGGTGCGGTCGGGAAGTCGAGCGTGATCGAGCCGTCCGGGTGCGTGGCCGACGTGAGGATCCCGCACCGGGCGGAAAATCGAACGGTGCCGCTCGCGGCCGATGTGGTGTGCAGGACGTGGGCGGTCGCGAGGGTGGCGTGGCCGCACATGTCGACCTCGGTGGCCGGGGTGAACCAGCGCAGCGCCCAGTCGGCGATGCCGCCGGGTGGCAGAGGGTGGGCGAACGCGGTCTCGGACAGGTTCAGTTCGGTGGCGATCTGCTGGAGCCGGATGTCCTCGGGGAACCCCCCGGGGCCGAACAGCAGGACCCCTGCGGGATTGCCGGTGAAGGGGCGGTCGGTGAACGCGTCGACAGTACGGATCCTCATGCCCCGACCGTAGACGCGTAGCGAACCCACGGGCCAAGGCCAATCCGGGACCGGCGGCACGGAATGTGAGTCGCGGCCGATCCGGTCCCTGGCGGGGGAACGGAGGCCCCGGGGCGGGATACGCCCGGCTCGGGAGCAGTGCGGCCTGCTCGGCGCCGCCGGGCCGGCCGCTGTTGTCGGGCGGGTGCCGGAGCACGGTCGAGCGCCGCCCGGCCGACGGGTCCCCATGTCGGCTTGCCGCCGGGCAGGCCCCACTCCCAGGACCGGCCGATGAGGAGGAGAACAAGGCAGCCCAGGGCAGCCGGCCCTCGTGCGCAGGCGGATCCCGTCGCCCCGTCCGCCTGCGCACACGCGTCGAAGAACGATCGCCGGCCACCGAATCTCATATTCGGTGCGATACGGCTCCGTCCTGACGGCGGTAGAGGTCGCGCAGCAGGGAAATCTCGGCGCCGTGATGGATCAGCTCCCTGTTGACGTGCAGGACCCTGTTCTCCATGGGAAACCGCTCGGGACCCACCGTGGGCGGATTGTCCAGGTCGGCGTCCGAGAGTTCGCGGACCCCCGCGTTCCATCTCCCATACATCTCATCGAGCTGTTCCAGCGCCTCGTCAGCGGTCCCCGCGTAGGCGAATGTCCGGGAGTCGACGTCCTGGCCGCCGAAGTACCATCCGACCCGATAGCCCAGGCACGAGACGATGATGTGCGCCAGCCGCCAGGCAATCGTGGTCACCGGCGCCGGCACCGGGGCAGGGGACGCGGAATCCATCGTCCACTTCCCCGAACCTGCCGCCATCGATGCGGCCGATGTGCCACGTGGGCGGATGCTCCAGCAGCCGCGCGCCGGCTCCCAGAAGTACTCCTCGTCGGTAAGACCGTCCAGCCGTGGCCGCAGGTTCTTGCGCCAGTGCCAGTCCAACTGCTCCGCGAGCCGCTCGCTTCTCGTCATCGCCGCACACTACAGACCCGTCGAGCCGAGTCATCGTCGCCGTCTGCGGTCGTCTTCCGCTGTCACAAGCCCGCAGGCGGTCATCCCGCTGACACAGGTCAACGGCAGTCCGGCCAGGGGGTTTGTCAAGCGACCGGTTCCGATATATCGTTGACGCATCGCGACAGTTCAGCGATAGAAGTCGAAACTATGCAACAAGGAGTGCAGTCATGCGTTCACATGGACACGAACACGGACACGGACATGGGCACGGCCCCTGCGGGCCCGGGGAGCGGGGGCGGGGTGACTTCGAGGGCCGCCGGGCGTTCGGGCAGTTCGGTCCGCCCTTCGGTGGCGGTCCCTTCGGGGGTGGCCCCTTCGGCGGCGGACGCGGCCGGGGCGGCGGCCGGGGGAGGGCGCGGCGCGGTGACGTGCGTGCGTCGATCCTGGCGTTGCTGAAGGACCGGTCGATGCACGGCTACGAGATGATCCAGGAGATCGGCGAGCGCAGCGGAGGGGCCTGGCGGCCCAGCCCGGGCTCGGTGTATCCGACCCTTCAGCTGCTGGAGGATGAGGGTCTGATCGCCAGCGCGAGCGAGGGTGGCAAGAAGTTGTTCACGCTCACCGACGCCGGCCGCACCGAGGCGGAGTCGGGGCCCGACGCGCCTTGGGAGGAAGCGGGGCGCGGCGTCGACTGGGAGGGCGTGAACGAGATCCGGCAGGCCGGGTTCGGCCTCATGGAGGCGTTCGGCCAGGTCTGGAAGACCGGCTCCGCCGATCAGCGCGAGAAGGCGCTCACGGTCATCAACGACGCCCGAAAGAAGCTCTATCTCATTCTCGCCGACGAGCACTGAGCCGGACGGTGCGATCGCTGAGGACAGGTGCATCGAGGGGCCCCGCGGCCTGCTGCGGGGCCCCTTCGCGTGCCGGCCGGTCGCAGGGTCGCTGCCGGGTGTCAGGCGACGATCAGGCCGTCCAGTTTGCGCAGTGACTCGATCAGCGCGGCCGTGGCCGAGTCCTTGAGCTTGCCGGCCATCAGGGATACCGCGGCGCCGGTGAATTCGCCGTCGATGCGGATCGTGGTGGCGTCCCCGTCCGGCGTCAGCGCGTAGCTCATCTTCAGATTGACGCCCATCGGGCCCTTCCCCGTGGTCGTCAGCAGGCGGCCGTCCTCCAGCTCCGACACCGTCCAGGTCACTTCGGCGGGGAAGCCCATGAGCTTCATGTTCTCCTCGTAGGTGCCCGCGAGTTCGAGCGTGGCCGGGCCGCCCTTGGGGAAGCTGGTGTGGGTGGCGTTCCACTCCCCGTACGTACTGAAGTCGGTCAGCTGGGCCCAGACCTTCTCGGCCGGTGCCTCGATGCGCGCCTCTGCACTGACTTCGGCCATACGACCACCCCTTCTCGACGGGTTACGGTGTCGCGGAACGTAGCCGCAGTGGCGAGAACATTCAATACTGATGAAGTGTCAGATCTGCGGGTTCTGTTCCCGCCCGCCAGATCCGCGCCTCGTCGAAGCGGTCGCAGGCGCGTGGGTGCGGTCCGTCGTCATGGCAGTGGAACGCCGCCCAGAAGAGATCCGCGAGCAGGGCGTCGTGGGGTGCGTGGACCCGGTAGACGTAGTCGCGCCCGTCGAGTGCGGGCAGGGCGACGAGCCAGCTCATCTCCGGCCCCTCCCTCCGCCGCAATAGTGCTCCGGCGTGTGGGACGTGTACGGGGAGGCTTCCGGTTGCCCCGGGAGCGTGAGGCAAGGCGGCGCGCGCTGTTTTCCGGGATCGGATCCCGGCACGGCGCGATCTCATCCGTAAGGAGGAGGGAACGCTCTCCAGTGCCCAACTCGGGTGGGATGCATCAATGGGCCTCTCCGGGGACGTTTCGGCCAGGGCGGACTGATGAGGTGGGGGTGTGCAGAACCGGACGCCGCGGATTCCTCAGCAGCCCGCACCGAACCACCGTGCCGAGACCGACGCCATGCTCACTGCGGAGCTGGCCGCCGTGGTGACAGGTGCGCGCCGGCGTGCGCTCCGTGACGGCGACCGTCAGATCGACACGGCTCATCTGCTGCACTCCCTGATCGAGTCGGACCGGGAGGTCCGCACCGCCTTCGGCGGCGGACCGCAGCCGGCCAGGGTGCTCGGCTACCTCGTCCAGCGCAGCATCGGCTATGGGCTCCGCTGGCAGGGCTCCGTCGAGAACTCGGGTACGGGTGCGGTGGTGAAGGGCGCGCCCGACGCCGAGGCCGTGGTCGAGGCCGAGGGCTGGTCGCCCGCCGCGGCGTCCGCGATGGCCGGCGCGCACCGGCGTGCGCGGCTCCGCGGGCAGGACCGGGCCGGCGGACTCGACCTGCTTGCCGCGCTGGCCGCGGACCCGGAGTGCCGGGCCGTCGAGGTGCTGGAGCGGGCGGGTGTCGACGCGGCGCTGCTCGCGGACCGGATCGTCGAGGCCTCCGGGCGGGAGTGACCGCCGGTCCCGCCGGGGGCGGCTGTCGGTCCCGGCCGGAGTGATGGCCTGTCGTGGCCGGGGGCGACTGTCGGTCCCGGGCGGAGTCATGGCCTGTCGTGGCCGGGAAAGGCCGCAATGTCCATCAGGATGGACGGCAGCACCCGGCCGGGCGTGCAGCGCGGTCGACGACGGTGGGCGCAGCGCCGCCCTCGGAATGTCAGGGGCGTCGATGACATCGGAGTGTTACTCAAGTCAGGTGTCATGAGGATGACGCTCCTGACGGCAGCTGTCATGATGTGCCGATGCACGCGTCTCAGGGGAGAAGCGCCGGCCTGGGACTCGCCCTCGCCTCGGCCTTCGCATTCGGCGGTTCAGGAGTGGCGGCCAAGCCGCTGATCGAGGCCGGGCTCGACCCGCTCCACGTGGTGTGGCTGCGGGTGGCGGGTGCCGCACTCGTCATGCTGCCCGTGGCCTGGCGCCACCGCGCCCTGGTGCGCAGCCGGCCCGTGCTGCTGCTGGGATTCGGCCTGCTCGCCGTCGCGGGGGTGCAGGCCTGCTACTTCGCGGCGATCTCCCGCATCCCGGTCGGTGTCGCGCTGCTGGTCGAGTATCTCGCCCCGGCGCTCGTCCTCGGCTGGGTGCGCTTCGTTCAGCGCCGGCCCGTGACCCGGGCGGCCGCCGTCGGTGTGGTGCTGGCGGTGGGCGGCCTGGCCTGTGTGGTCGAGGTGTGGTCCGGACTGAGCTTCGACGTCATCGGACTGCTGCTCGCACTCGGCGCCGCCTGCTGCCAGGTCGGCTACTTCGTCCTCTCCGATCAGGGAAGCGGCGAGGCGGCGGGAGGAGCCGAACCTCCCCATCCGGTCGGGGTCATCGCGTACGGGCTGCTGATCGGGGCCGCGGTTCTCACCGTGGTGGCCCGTCCGTGGGGCATGGACTGGTCCCTCCTCGGCGGAAGCGCGGGCATGAACGGCACGGAAGTGCCCGCCTGGGTGCTGCTCGCCTGGATCGTGCTGCTCGCCACCGTCATCGCCTACGTCACCGGCGTGATCTCGGTGCGGCTGCTGTCCCCGGCGGTCGCCGGTGTCGTCGCCTGCCTGGAAGCGGTCATCGCGACCGTGCTCGCCTGGGTCCTGCTCGGGGAGCATCTGGCCGCGCCCCAGCTCATCGGCGGTTCACTGGTGCTGATCGGCGCCTTCATCGCGCAGTCGTCGACGCCGAAAGCGCCCTCCGGGCCCGTCGCCTCGGGGCCGGGTGGTGACCTTGCGGGGACCACGGGGGAGTTGTCCGCCGGGCGCGCCGCCACATAGGGTGACGATCATGCATTTGACCGTACTTCCGCCCCCTGCCGACTAGCGCGGGCGGCCACATCTGACGAAGACCGGGCTCGGGCAGTCCCCGAGCGGTTCGTCGCTGCCCGCGTGCGGAGCCGAGCGACCACCTTCCCGTCTTCCTTGGAGAAGTCACGTGTCGAATCCTGCTTCCGGCCTGTCCGTCGGGCGGAGCCTGTGCTATCTGATCATTGCCGGAGTGGCCTGGGGTACGGCCGGAGCCGCCGCCTCATTGATCTTCGGGGCCAGCGATCTCGGCCCCCTCGCGCTGTCGTTCTGGCGCTGCGCCGGCGGTCTTGTCCTTCTGCTCGCGGCCGTGGTGCTGCGGCCCCGGCGCGCGGCGACCCGTGTCGAGCCGCGGCGCCGACGGCTGGTGCGCATCGTCGGCACCGGTGTGGGGCTCGCCGTCTTCCAGACCGCGTACTTCGCCGCTGTCCAGGCGACCGGCCTTGCGGTCGGGACGGTGGTCACACTCGGGGCGGGGCCCGTCCTCATCGCCCTCGGTGCCCGGCTGACGCTGGGGGAGCGGCTGGGGTTCGCGGGGCTCGCCGCCGTTGTCGGGGCGCTGGCCGGGCTGGCCGTACTGGTGCTCGGGGGCGAATCGGGAACGGTGCGGCCCGCCGGGATCGCGCTGGCTCTGCTCTCCGCGGCGGGCTACGCCGCGATCACCCTGCTGACCCGCCGGCTCGGCCGGGACGGCGGCGGCGCGGATCCGATCACGACCACCGCCTGGGCCTTCGGTATCGCCGCGGTCCTGCTGCTGCCGATGGCTGCCCGTGAGGGGCTTGCCCCGCAGACCGCGCAGACGGCTCAGGTGCTGGTGCTGCTCGTGTACGTCGCGGCTGTCCCGACCGCGCTCGCCTACGCGCTCTATTTCGCGGGTGCCGCGGTGGTGCGGGCCGCCACGGTGTCGGTGGTCATGCTGCTCGAACCGGTGAGCGCGGCGGTCATCGCCGTCGTGGTGCTCCATGAGCGGCTTTCGGCGGCCACGGTCGCCGGGGCGCTGCTGCTGCTCGTCGCAGTGGTCGGGCAGGCCGTCGCCGAGACCCGCGGCGCCGCCGACGCCCGACGTGAGGCGGTCGTTCCCGTCTGACCGGAACGGGGTGGTGCGGTGATCCGCCGCACCACCCCGCCCCGGGATGGTTCAGAGGATGCGCAGATACTCCGGAACGGGGATCGACGGGTCGAGGTCGTCGGCGGGGACCGGTGCGGCGTAACCGGGTGCGAGGGGGACGACGCCGGCCCAGTGGGGCAGCGTGAGGTCCCGTTCGTCGTCGTTCGGGCCTCCGGTGCGGATCTTGGCGGAGACCTCGCGCAGGTCGAGCCGGATCACGGCCGTGGCCGCCAGCTCCTTCTCGTCGGCGGGCCGGGAGTCGGCGGACCGCCCCGGCACGACCTGCTCCACGATCGCGTCGAGGGCGGTGCGCCGCTCCTCGGGATCGGTCACGGTGTACGCCGTGCCGTGGACGACCACGGACCGGTAGTTGAGGGAGTGGTGGAAGGCGGACCGGGCCAGCACCAGGCCGTCGACATGGGTCACCGTCAGGCATACGGCCAGGCCGTCGTCGCTGCCGCCGGCCGCCCGCAGCGGACGGGAGCCGGTCGATCCGTGTACGTAGAGCCGTTCGCCGACCCGGCCGAAGAGCGTGGGGAGCACGACGGGCGCCCCGTCGCGCACGAAGCCGAGGTGGCAGAGGTATGCCTCGTCGAGTATCGAGTGGATCAGGGCGCGGTCGTAGGCGGCCCGTTCGCGGGACCGGGTCGGTACCGTCCGCCCGGTCGGTGCGTAGGCGGCTGAGGCGTCCGGGGCCGTGGTCTGCTGCGGTTCGGTCTCCGGCATTGCGAACTCCATTGCACTAGTGCATACTCATGTTTGTGCTAGGAGAGTATCGGATCAGTGGGCGGCGTGCATCCGAAATTGCCGCCAGCGTGGAGCAGGCCGTCGGCTCGGGGGAGCTGGCGCCGGGTCAAGTGCTGCCGCCGATGCGGGAGTTGGCGAGCCGGCTGGAGGTGAACCCCAACACGGTGGCCGCCGCGTACCGCACGCTGCGGGAGCGCGGGGTGATCGAGACGGCGGGGCGCAGAGGCAGTCGCGTCCGGCCGCGTCCGGCGAGCACCGCGCGCGGATCGGTGCGGGTCGAGGCGCCGCCGGGCGTACGGGACCTGGGTGAGGGCAATCCCGATCCGGCGCTGCTGCCCGCCCTGGGCGAGGCGTTCGCCGCGGTCGCCGAGGCGTACGCGCGGGCGCCCGGGATGTATGCGCAGCCGCCGGTGGACCCGGAGTTCGCGGCGCTGGTGCGCGCCGGGTTCGATGCCGACGGCGTTCCGGCTGGGCCGGTGATCGCCACCTCGGGATCGCTGGACGCGATCGAACGGGTACTGGTCGCCCATCTCAGGCCGGGCGACGCGGTCGCGGTGGAGGACCCCGGCTGGGGCGGGCTGCTGGACCTCGTTCCGGCCCTGGGCATGCGCCCCGTCCCCGTCGCGCTCGATGACGACGGCCCCCTGCCGGACGCGCTCGACGCGGCGCTCAGGGAGGGCGCGCGCGCGGTCGTCATCACCGACCGGGCACAGAACCCGACCGGAGCCGCGATCGGTGCCGCGCGCGCGGTCGAACTGCGGGCGGTCCTCGCCGGGTACCGGGGGGTGCTGCTGATCGAGGACGACCACGGGCACGCCATTGTCGACCTGCCGCTGCACCCGCTGGCCGGTGCCACGGACCGCTGGGCGTTCGTCCGGTCGGTGGCCAAGGCGTACGGGCCGGATCTGCGGGTCGCCGTACTGACGGGCGACGCCGTCACGGCCGACCGGGTGTCCGGGCGGCAGCGGCTGGGGCCCGGCTGGGTCAGCCGGCTGCTGCAGGGGGTGATGGTGCACCTGTGGACCTCGGACGCCGTGGACTCGCGCGAGGTCGCCCGGGCGTACGCACGCCGCAGGGACGCTCTCGTGCAGGCGCTGGAGGTCCGGGGTGTCGAGGCGCACGGGCGCAGCGGGATGAATGTGTGGGTGCCGGTCAGCGATGAGACGGGTGCGGTGGCGCGGCTGCTGCACGCGGGCTGGGCGGTGGCGCCCGGTGCCCGGTTCCGGATGACCGCACCCCAGGGGATACGGATCACGGTGTCGCCGCTCACCGACGCAGACATCGGGCCGCTGGCGGACGCGGTGGCGGCAGCGGCGGCACCGGCGAACCCGCTGAACTACGGGTGAGCCGGGGCCCTTCGTCCGGATCGGGCCGGGCCCGGCGAGCCCGGCACGATTCGAGACGGGAGGACTACGGCAGCCCCCTGCGCCGCGTCCCGGCAGCGGGTTCCGGTGGGACGGCCGCGGCGGCTGCCCCGGCTGCCCCGGCCGCGCGGGGCCTGCTCTGGGTCAGTGCGGCACCCGCCAGGACCACGAGGGCGCCGACCGGGGTGTTCCAGCTCAGCTGTTCGCCCAGCACGGCGACTCCGGCGGCGGTGGCGATCACGGGAATGAAGTAGGTGACCATCTGAGCGGTCGTCGGACCGACCTCATTGACCAGCCCGTACTGGAGGAGCACGGCGAGTCCCGTACCGAGGGCCCCCAGGGCGACCACGGCCAGGGTGGGCCACAGCGGGAACGTGTCCGGGGCCGAGGTGAACAGCGGGGTCACCAGGGCGAGCTGCACCGTACCGAGGAAGAGCTGACTGCCGGTGAGGGCGAGGGCGGACGAACCGCTGCCCGCCAGTGTCCGGCGGACGTAGATCCAGCCGACGGGATAGCTGAGGGAGGCCAGGAGCGCCATCGCCGTACCGCTGAAGTCCAGGCCGGAGAATCCCTGCCAGGCCCCCAGCACGGTCAGCACACCGAGGAAGCCGAGCCCGAGACCGGCGACCCGGCGGCGGGTCGGCCGGTCCTCGGAGAGGGCGACGAGCGACAGGGCCATTCCCCACAGGGGCGAGGTCGCGTTGCAGATGCCGGCCAGCGTCGACGGGATGGTGAGTTCGGCGTACGCGAAGAGCGAGAACGGCAGGGCGTTGAGGAGGAACGCGGCGACGGCCAGATGACCCCAGGTGCGGGCGGTGCGCGGCAGCCGCTCCCGCTTCACCACCATGGCCAGGGCGAGGACCGCCGTCCCCGAAAGCAGCCGGCCGAGCGTGACCTGGAACGGGGCGTAGCCATGGGTCCCGACCTTGATCAGGAGGAAGCTGAAGCCCCAGATGAGCGAGAGCGCCGCGAAGCGCAGCCGCCAGTCCAGTGCCGGAGGGCGGACCGGGCCGGGGACGGGGGTGGCCGGTGGCGCAGTGGCCGATGCCGTGATCGCCGGTGACGTGACGGGCGATGCCGTGGCAGTCGGTGACGTGACGGTCGATGCCGTGCTCGCCGATGATGTAGCGGTCGGTTGCGGGATCGGTGCCGGCGGTGCGCTCATGCGGTCCACCATGGCGAATCAGATCTCGTAGCACAAGTGAGATCTTGTATGGCTGTTCGCGTAGCATCGCTTACATGTTGAACCTGGAGCGCCTGCGCACCCTGGATGCCCTCGCCAGGCTCGGTTCGGTCAGTGGCGCCGCCGAGGGGCTGCACGTCACGACGTCGGCAGTCTCGCAGCAGATGGCGAAGCTGGAACGCGAGGTGGGCCAGCAACTCCTCGCCAGGAGCGGCCGCGGCGTCCGGCTCACCGACGCGGGCCGGCTGCTCGCCGACCATGCCGCCCGGATCCTCTCCCAGGTCGAGCTCGCCCAGTCCGACATCGAGGCCCAGCGGGGCCAGGTGGTGGGCGAGATCCGGCTCGGTGCGTTCCCCACCGCGGCCCGCGGCCTGTTTCCGGCGACGCTGCTCGCCCTGCGCGCGGCCCATCCCGAACTCCGGGTGCGCACCCTGGAACTGGAGCCCGAGGCCGGGATCCAGGCGGTCTTCCGGGGCGACCTCGATCTCGCGGTGGTGCTGGACTGGAGCAACAAGCGGCTGCCGGTGCCGGGCGGTCTGGCCCGCGAGGAACTGCTCGACGACGCCCCGGACATCGCGATGCCGGCCGGTCATCCCCTCGCGGAGCAGGACGAGGTCGATCTGGAGGACTTCGCCGACGACGACTGGGTGTCCTGGCCCGAGGGTGAATTCTGCTACGACTGGCTGATGTTCACCCTCCGCTCCAGGGGAATCGAGCCGCGCATCGCTCACCTCGCGGGCGAGCACCACACCCAGCTCGCCCTGATCGCCGCCGGAATGGGGGTCTGCGTGGCGCCCCGGCTGGGCCGCGGGCCGGTGCCCGACGGGGTGCGGCTGGTGCCGGTGCGGCAGAAGATGCGGCGGCACGTCCACGCGGTATGGCGGGCGGACGCGGACCGGCGTCCTTCGATCAGGGCGGCGGTCGCGGCGCTCCGGGAGGCCGGGCGGAGGCTGAACGATCCGCTGGGGGACGTGTAGCGGCCGGGGGTCTCCGGCCGCCCGCGCGCGGGCACCGGGGCTCAGACGTTCAGACGTTCAGGTGCTCACGCCCCGGGCGTGCGCCTCAGGCGTTCACGCTCCGGTGGCTCCGGTGGCTCCGGTGGCTCCGGTGGCTCCGGTCGGTCCGGTAGCTCCGGTCGGGCCGGTCATTTTGCCGAAGTCCCAGGATGTGACGGAACCGGGGGTGAGCCGCAGCCAGGCGTGCCGTCCGTCGTGCGGCATCGTGTCCATGTCGAAGTACTTCGCCGCGAACAGCCGCTCAGGGACGGTGAGTTCCGGGCACGGCTCACCGGTGCGCGGGGCTTCGCCGACGAAGACGGCGTCGCCCGAGAGCTCGATGCCGCGCAGTTCCCCGTACTCCACCCCGTCGTCGACGACCACGGCGATCTTCGGGTCACGGCCCAGCTGCGACCAGCGCAGGCTCCGGGTGATGGAGTAGAGCCACAGCGAGGTGCCGTCCCAGCAGAACCACAGCGCCCCGACGTGCGGGCGTCCGTCCTCGCCGACTGTGGCGACCCGGCAGGTGCGCTGTCCGGCGAGGTAGGCGTCGCGCTCCTCGTCCGTCATCATGATCCGGCGGCCCCGCCGCTGACTGACGGCCATGGGAAGCCCCCTCTGATAGCTGACTATGTGTCAGAAATCATGGGGCCTCTTCCTTCATCGCGCAATGGAGGTTAGCCTCGCGCGCCGATCCGTCACCGAGAGGGGCAGCCGTGCCGTCCAGGGAACAGCTAGCCGAGCAGACCGATCCGGCCACCACCGTGCTGCTGACGGTGGAGTGCCAGCAAGGTGTGGTGGGGCCCGACAGTGCGCTGCCCGAACTGGCCAGGGAGGCCAGGTCCTCCGGGGCTCTGCACAACGTCGCGCGACTCGTCTCCGCTGCCCACGAGGCGGGTGTCCAGGTACTGCACGCGGTGGCCGAGCGCCGTCCCGACGGCCGCGGCGCCAACCACAACGCCCGTCTCTTCCGCGCCGCCGGCCGGCTCCCCGTCCAGCAGCATTCCGGCACCACGGCGGTCCGGATCGCCGAGCCCATCGAGGTGGCCGACGAGGACCTGGTGGTCCGCAGGCTGCACGGGCTCTCGCCGATGGCGGGAACGGACGTGGACGCGCTGCTGCGCAACCTCGGCTGCCGCACCCTGATCGTCACGGGGGTATCGGCCAACGTGGCGATCCCCAATGCAGTCTTCGACGCGGTGAACCTCGGCTACACGGCGGTGGTTCCCTCCGACGCCATCGCGGGGGTGCCGGCCGACTACACCCCCGCGATGATCCGCAACACCCTCGCCCTGGTCGCCACCGTGACCACGACCGACGACCTGCTCGGCTGCTGGCTGAGCGGACGGGCCAGGGCGCGCGGGTGAGGCCGGGCGGACGCGCTATGACGCGAGGCTGATCGAGTCGCCCTGGACCGTGATCGCGGTCGCGGGCAGCGGCGTGGTGGCCGGACCCGTTCTCACCTCGCCCGTCGCCACGTCGAACTTGCTGCCGTGACACGGGCAGTTGATGGTGCCGTCCGAGACGCTCGAGACCGCGCACCCCATGTGCGTGCACTTGGACGAGAACGCCTTGAACTCACCGGCCGCCGGCTGCGTCACCACGACCCCCTGCTCCGTGAAGATCTTCCCGCCCCCCTCCGGGATGTCGGCGGTCTTCGCGAGAACGGCGCCCCCGCTCCCGCCCCCCTCCCCGCTGTCATCGGCCTGCTTGACGACACCGGAACCGGCCGGCTCGTTCGAACTGCCGCACGCGGTGAGTACGGCGGCCACGGAGACGGCGCCGGCCGCTGTCACTACGGTCCGGCGTCCGAGACGGACCTCGTGGTCCTGCGATGCGCTCATGCTGGCTTTCCCTTCCGCGATGTTCTTGGTTCCGACGCTTCGCCCAGGGGTACGCACAGCCGGCACCCCGTGTTCAAAGCCCGAGGGACTTCCTCAGGAAATCCCGCTCCAGCAGCAACAGACCGCTGACCGTCCGTTCCTGGCTGACCATGTGGCCGGCCCCGGACAGCGGCAGCACCGTGTGCGGCCGCCCAGCGGCGAGCAGTGCTGAGGAGAGCCGCAGCGTGTGGGCCACGGCCACATTGTCATCGGCAAGTCCGTGCACCAGCATGAGCGGCCGGGTCAGGGCGGCGGCCTCGTCCAGCAGGGAATTGCGGGTGTAGTTCTCCGGCAGCACATCCGGGTGGCCGAGGAACCGTTCCTCCCAATGGGTGTCGTAGAGCCGCCGGTCGGCCGGCGCGGCGCCCGCCACCGCCGCGTGGAAGACCTCCGGGTGCCGCAGCACGGCGGCTGCCGCCAGGTACCCGCTGAACGACCAGCCGCGCATCGCCACCCGGGTCGGGTCCAGCTCCGGGTGGAGCGCGGCAGCTGCGTGCAGGGCGTCTATCTGGTCCTCCAGAACGGCCGTCAGACGGTCGCCGTGCACCGACTTCTCCCAGGCCTCACCGCGCCCCGGAGTGCCCCGCCCGTCGGTGACCAGCACCGCGAATCCCTGCTCCGCGAACCACTGGGCGACCGCGACCCACCAGGTCCGCACCTCCAGGACGACCTGCATGCCGTGGCCCGCGTACGGGCTGAGCAGCACCGGCAGCGGGCCGTCGTCCGGCCGGTGCCACGACGGCAGGTACAGACGGCTGCGCAGTTCCCGCTCGCCCAGGCTCAGGGCCAGCGGCCGCGGGGTGACCAGTGGTTCCTCTGCCAGGACCGCGATGGTGCCCACGCGTGCGCCGGCGCGCAGCACCGTCACCGTGTGGCCGTCCGGGGTCCTGCTCTCGAGCACCACGGCCGGACCGCCGACCGAGGCCGTGTGCACGCCGGGTGCGTCGGTGACGCGTACAAGGCCTTCCCCGGGCGCGTCGACGGCGTACGACCAGACATGGACCTCGGTCGGTTCCTCGCCGGCGGTGAAGTAGACCCGTCCGTCCGCCGCGCCGATCACCTCGCGGACCTCCAGACCTGCCGGCGTCGTGATGTCGCCGATGGCAAGCCCCTGGGTGTCGCCGCCCGGCCGTGCGGGTACGACGAGCGCCCCCGAGGCGAGACGCAGAGGTGTGCCCGGACGCAGGGCGACCCAGGCCGGGTCGTGTGCCCGGTGCGCCGTGCGGGTCGCGCCGGACTCCTCGTCCACCTCCAGGACATGGACCGACCGCTGGTCACGTGTCTGCACCGAGACCAGCAGCCCCCCGCCGTCCCAGCCCGCCGCCACGACGTACTCGAACTTCGGATCCGTCCACGCGGCCGCGGGGTGGTCCTCGCCGGCCGCCGCGGGCAGCCGGACGCCGACGCGTTCCCCGGTTACGCGCACCAGATGCAGGGACACCTCCGCGTTCGCCGTGCCGGCGGCCGGATACGCCACGGCACGGGGCGGCCGCTCGGGGTCCGAGGGGTCACTGATGTAGCGGCGCCCGACCCCGGCCGTGTCCACCCGGGCCACCAGCAGCGCATCGCTCCGCGGCGACCACCAGTAGCCGCGTGAGCGGCCGATGGACTCCTGCGACACGTAGTCGGACAGTCCGTACGTCACCTGCCCGCCGTCCGGTTCGGCGAGCGGCCGGTCGTCCTCGCCGTCGGGCCGTACGGTCCGCAGCGCACCGCCGGACACGTACGCGATCAGGGAACCGTCGGGCGAGGGGCGGGGGTCGACGACCGGTCCGGCCGTCGGTACACGACGCGGCGTGCCGCCGTCCGTGCGGAGCACCCACAGGACGCCCTGGAGTGCGAACGCCACCAGCCGCGCGGACGCGTCGGTGGCGTAGGACACCACGCCCGAGGAGGTCACGCGGGCCCGCTCCCGCCGTGCCTGCTCCTCCGGCGGCACCTCGCCCGGAGCCCCGTCCGCGAAGCCGGGCCCGAGCGGATCGGCGAGCATCCGCTCCGCACCGTTCTCGTACAGCCAGAGCCGGCTGACCGGGTCGGTGCCCGATGTGCCGCGGACGAACAGCACCCGTTCGCCGTCGGGGGAGACGCTGAACTGCCGCGGCACGCCGAGCGAGAAGCGCCGGGTACGGGCGAACTGGAGGGGGAAGCGGTCCACGGCAGTCGCGCGCGCGTCGGAGGACGCGTCGAAGGGGGGAGTCATGGCGACACCATGACAGGTGGAAAACCGCTCGATCCATCCCGGTCCGACCCCATATGATGCAAGGCTCTCTTCGGGGTGCGTGGCAACCGGGTGCGTGGCAGCGGGGTGCGTGGCAGCCGGGTGCGGAGATACGGAGCCTGCCCGCCCCCGCACGCAGAAGCCCCGCATCGGTACGCGGCGAGGCGCGTGCCGATGCGGGGCTCCGGTGACCGTGTGCCGGCGGTCAGTTCGTCGAGGCGGCGGGGGACTTCGCCGCAGCGGCGCTCTCCTCCGCGAGCCGCTCCATGCCGCTCTGCGTCTTGAGCGGCTTCTCCTTGATGAACAGCACCGCGATCAGGGCGAGGAACGCGAAGGGCGCACCGATCAGGAAGACATCCGCGGTCGCGACGCCGTACGCGTGCTCGACCACCTGCCGGGCCGGTTCGGGAAGGGTGCTGAGGTCGGGAACACCGTGCCCGGCACCGCCGTTGTCGGCTGCCCCGCCGAAGCCCTTCTCCATCTCCGAGGCCACCCGGTGACCGAGGACGGCACCCAGCGCGCTCGTACCGATCGCGCCACCGAGGCTGCGGAAGAACGACAGCACCGAGGTCGCCGCGCCGAGCTCCGAGGCGGGTACATCGTTCTGAGCGGCCAGCACCAGGTTCTGCATCAGCATGCCGACGCCGACACCGAGCACGACCATGTAGAGGCTGAGCAGGCCGAACGAGGAGTCCGCGCCGATCGTGGACAGCAGGCCCATGCCCGCGGTCATGATGACGCCGCCCGCGATCAGGAAGCCCTTCCACTTGCCCCGGGCGGAGATGATCTGCCCGGCGACGGTCGTGGAGACCATCAGACCGAGGATCATCGGCAGGCTCATCAGGCCCGCGGCGGTCGGCGTCTTGCCGAGGGAGATCTGGAAGTACTGCGAGAGGAACACCGTGCCGCCGAACATGGCCACGCCGACCAGCATGCTCGCGACCGTCGTCAGGGCCACCGTGCGATTACGGAAGATGTCCAGCGGGATGATGGGTTCCTGGACCTTGGACTCGACCAGGACCGCGGTGGCCAGCAGGACGACGCCTGCGGTGACAAGTGCGGCGGTCTGCCAGGACGCCCAGTCGAACTGGTTGCCCGCCAGGGTCACCCACAGCAGCAGGGCGCTGACGCCGCTCATGATGAGGACGGCGCCGAGATAGTCGATCTTGACTTCCCGGCGGACCGTCGGCAGCTTCAGGGTCAGCTGGAGCAGCACGATGGCGAGCAGCGCGAACGGCACACCGATGAAGAAGCACCAGCGCCAGCCGAGCCAGGAGGTGTCCACGAGCACGCCGCCGATGAGCGGTCCCGCGACGGTGCCGACGGCGAAGACGGCACCGAAGATGCCGGAGTAGCGGCCGAGTTCACGCGGCGGGATGATCGCCGCCATCACGACCTGGGCGAGTGCGGTGAGCCCGCCCGCGCCGATGCCCTGCACGACACGGCTGACGATGAGCAGCCCGACGCTGTGCGAGAAGCCGGCGACGAGTGAGCCGACGACGAACATCGACAGTGAGAGCTGGATGAGCAGCTTCTTGTCGTACAGGTCGGACAGCTTGCCCCAGATCGGGACGGTCGCGGTCATGGCGAGGAGCTCGGCCGTGACGACCCAGGTGTACGAGGACTGGCTGCCGTTCAGATCGGCGATGATCCTGGGCAGGGCGTTGGAGACGACGGTGGAGGCCAGGATGGCCACGAACATGCCGGCCATCAGGCCCGACATGGCCTGGAGTATCTGGCGGCGCGTCATGCCGGACGCGGGCCCCTCGGTCGCACCGGCGGTGCCGGTTTCGGGTGTGACGGCAGCGGTCATCGGCTGACGTTCCTCATTCTCTGGTGACTGGTTCTGCGGTGACTGGTTCTGCGGTGCGTGGTTCTGTGTGTCTGGTTCTGCGTGTCCGAATGACTGGTGACTCGGTGAGAGACACCGGTGCGGGTCTTGTGGGTGCTGCGGGCCGTCCGGTCCTCAGGCCTTCAGTCCGGTGGCCAGTGAGGCGAACGCCTCGCGGTGGAGGCTCTGGAACGTGCGGGTGCGGCCGGAGGCGACCCAGACCTCGACCGCGGCGCGCAGGGCGGCGATCGCCACGTGCGCGAGGAGCCGGGGCTGGAGATCGGTCTCGGGGTCCTGGCCCAGCCGCTCGGCCACGACCGCGATCAGCGCGCGCTCGTCGGCGCCCTGGGCGGCGAGGAAGCCGGGGAGCAGGGAGGGGCTCGTCCGGAGCACCGTCATCTGGAGTGCCCAGCGTTCGTGGTCCTCCTCGATGTGGGCGAGTTCCCGGGCGAGCGCCTCGCTGAGGGCGTCGAGCGCCGTGAGGTGCGCCGGGGCGTTGAGTACCGCCTGACGGGTCCGCTCGGCGTGTTCCTTGCCGGGGCGGGTGATCGCGTCCTCCAGGCACGGGAAGTAGTTGAAGAACGTGCGGACGGAGACGCCGACCGCATCGGTGACCGCTTCCACGGTCACGTTCTCGATCCCGCGGTCCGCGGCCATGCGCAGCGCCATGTCCGCAAGGGCGTCACGCGTCGCGCGCTTCTTGCGTTCGCGCAGCCCGAGGGGCGGTTCGTCGGCACTCATGAAGGTGCATGCTATGCAATTTTGCATCACAGGCAAAATTCCTCCCGGGGTGCCGTGTGGGGCGTCCGTGCCCGGCCGGGCGAAATCAGGCCGTGCGCATGTCTTCACTGGGCTCGGGGGGCGCTGTTACATTCCGGAAAACAAGAATTCATTTCAGTCTGTGACTGGAGGCTCCCATGACGGCTGTCCAAGAAGCTCCCCACGCGCAGGTCCCGGGTCGTCGCGAGCTGCCACCGTCGATGGTCGAGCGGGTGACGCTGATCATGGACGTCTTCGAGGGCCGGGCGGCCCGGCTGTCCCTGGAGGAAGTGGCCCGGTCCACCCACCTGCCGAGGTCGACGGCGCACCGGATACTCGATCAACTGGTGCGGCTGCGCTGGCTCGAACACACCGGACTCGGCTACGGACTCGGGCGCCGCGCCCTCGGTCTCGGCGGCGGGGACGGCGCCCACGGCAGGATCCGCGAGGCCGCCGCCGCCCGGCTGCACCAGTTGCAGATCAGGACCGGCCTGGTCGTCCATCTGGCCGTCCTGGACGGGGCGGAGGTGCACTACCTCGACAAGGTCGGCGGCCGATTCGCCGCGACCGTCCCCTCCCGCGTCGGCGGCCGGGCCCCCGCCCATTCGACCGCACTCGGCAAGGCCATGCTGGCCTGGCTCGAACCGGAGGACGTCGAGGCCAGGGCGGCCGAGTCCATCGGCCGTCTGACGCAGCGCACCATCGCCGACCTCGGCACCCTGCACCAGGAACTCAACCGCATCCGCCGCCGGCACGGCCTCGCCTTCGAGCGCGGCGAGTGCTTCCCGGACATCTCCTGCGTCGCCGCCGCGATCCGCGGTCCCGAGGGGCCCGTCGCCGCGATCTCCCTGGTGGGGGACGCCTGGTCCCCGCTGGAGAAGGTGGCGCCGCTGGTCGTGGACGCGGCCCGGCAGGTGTCGCGCGAGCTGTTCCCCGAGCGGGAGACGCCGGTCAGGGGTGCGCGCCGGGAGGCGGCCGTGCCGGAGGAGACGTGGTCCCCGCAGGCCATGGACCGGCTGCTCGCCACGGGCCAGTACGGCGACTGGCAGTAGGCGGGGCGGTACGGCGACCGGCAGCGGACCGCGGGCGGGGACGCACGCGCCTCGGTGCCATGGTCGGGGCGCGCGTACGTACGCATGGGGAACGGTCCACGGCCGGGAGCGCGCATGTACAGAACGGGCCACGGCCGGGAGCGCGCATGTACAGAACGGGCCACGGCCGGGAGCGTGCATGTACAGAACGGGCCACGGCCGGGAGCGCGCATGTACAGAACGGGCCACGGCCGGGCGCGTGCATGTACAGAACGCGCCACGCCTGGGCGCGCGCGTGTACGGACCAGGCCACGGCCGGGGCGCGCGCGTATACGAAACGGGCCCGGGCCCGGGGCGGTTGACCGTCGTCGTCCCCCGCCCCGTCACCCCCAGTGGTCGCCCCAGCTCCACGGGTCGGGGAGCGCCGCCGGGCTCCCGACGCCGAACCCGCCGCGGAAGAAGAGCATCGGCTGCCCGTCGCTCACGGTCTCCAGGGCGAGGACCCGGCCGATCACCACATCGTGGTCGCCCGCACTGTGCACGTCGTACACATCGGCGTGCACCCGGGTCAGGACGCCGGGCAGCGACGGCGTTCCCCAGCGGGAGACCTCCCAGTCGAGTCCCTCGTACTTGAGGCCCTTGCCCGACCCGAACCGGCCGCAGAGATCCGCCTGTTCCTCGGCCAGGATGTTCACGGCGAACCGCCCCGACTCCCTGATCCTCGGCCATGCGCGCCCCCGGTGGTCGGCGCAGAACAGGACCAGGGCCGGTTCCAGGGAGACGGACGCGAAGGACTGGCAGGCGAAGCCGGCCGGCACACCGTCCCGGCCGATCCCCGTCACCACCGTGACTCCGGAGGCGAAGCTCCCCATCGTGCGCCGCATCCGCAGGGGTGTCGGCTCGGTCTCCTCGCATGCCTCGGGCGCGGAAAGGGACTCTGCGGTCATGGGGTTCACCTCGAGGGGGACGGTGCGGTGGTGTGCCCGGGACCGGGCAGGTGGCCGAAGGTAGGACACCGGTCAGACCCGCCGGGAGCCCGTTCCCGATCAGTGGAACGCCCCCGGAAGCGGGCCGCCGGAGGCCGTCCCGGCCCCCGTGACGCCAGGCATCCCGCTGACCGGGACGGCCGCCGCGGGGCCCCGCGGGCCGTGGCTACCGTCCAGGAACCGTTCACACGGCACCCATGGGCCACCCAGGGACGGCGACCGCCCGGACCCATCGGGTCATCAGGGCCACCGAACACCGAGGTCAACCGAGGCAGGGATGATGACGGAGCTGAGTCACGACTCCACACTGCGCGAACTCGCTACCGATCAGGGCGTGTTGCGCTACCACGAGGCCGGTGACGGCCCGCCCCTGCTCCTGCTGCACGGATCCGGCCCCGGGGTCACGGGCTGGCGCAACTACCGGCACAACCTGGGTGCGTTCGCCGAGCACTTCCGCTGTCTCGTCCTGGAGTTCCCAGGATTCGGGGTCAGCGACCCGGCCGACGGCCACCCCATGGCGACGGCCGCCTCCTCCGTGACCCGGTTCCTGGACGGGCTCGGACTGGACCGGGTCGACATCATCGGCAACTCCATGGGCGGCATCGTCGGCACCCGGTTCGCGCTCGCCCACCCCGACCGGGTACGCCGCCTCGTGACGATCGGCGGCATCGGCCGGAACCTGTTCGGCCCGGGGCCCGGCGAAGGCATCAAGCTGCTCACCGAGTTCACCGACGCACCGTCCCGCGAGGGCCTGGTGCGCTGGCTGAACTCCATGGTGTACGACCGGTCCCTGGTGACCGAGGAGCTCATCGAGGAGCGGTGGGCGCAGGCCACCGACCCCGAGACGCTCGCCGGCGCCCGCCGGATGTACGGCAGCGAGGCGTTCACCGCAGGTGCCGCGGCCGCCGCCGCGTCCGACGAAGCGCCGTACTGGGCCATGCTGCACCGGCTCCGGGCGAAGACCCTGCTCACCTGGGGCCGCGACGACCGGGTCAGCCCGGTCGACATGGCGATCCTGCCGATGCGCGCCATCCCCGACGCCGAGCTGCACATCTTTCCCGACTGCGGGCACTGGGTGATGATCGAACAGAAGGCAGCCTGGGAGAGCGCGGTTCTCGCCTTCCTCACCCTCAAGGACGCGGCATGAGCGCCGCGGCCCGGGGAGCCTGGGACGAGGAGTTCGACTTCGTCGTGGTCGGCAGCGGCGGCGGCGGCATGACCGCCGCACTGACCGCGGCCGACAGCGGCCTGAGCACCGTCGTGGTCGAGAAGGGCCACAAGTACGGCGGCACGACCGGGATCTCCGGCGGTGGCATCTGGATCCCCAACAACCCCACCCTGCGGGCCCGGGGCCACGACGACAGCGACGAGTCCGTACGCCGCTACCTCGACCGGCTCACCGGGAACCGGGTACCGGCCGCCCGTCTCGACGCGTACGTGGGCCAGGGACCTGCCGCGATGGCGCTGCTCGGGAAGAGCCGCTGGATGAGGTTTTTCTGGGTCAAGGGCTACGCCGACTACCACCCCGAGTACGAGGGCGGACGACCGCTCGGCCGGTCCGTCGAGGCGCTGCCCTTCGACACCCGCAAGCTCGGCGAGGACGAGGAGCACCAGCGGCCCAACAGCCTCAAGGGCCCGCTCGGACTGTGGATCACCGCGAAGGACTACCGGGACCTCGCCATGGTCAAGCGGACCTGGCGCGGCCGCTGGGCCTCGGTGATCGCCGCCTGGCGGGTCTCGTCCAACATGTTCCGCCGCCGCCACATGGCGACCGGCGGGCGGGCCCTGGTCGCGCGCATGCGCATGGCGCTCAAGGACGCGGGCATTCCCGTATGGCTGCGCAGCCCGATGACCGGACTCGTCACCGACGCGAGCGGCAGGGTCACCGGCGTCGTCGTCGAACGCGACGGCCGGGCGGTACGGGTCGGGGCCCGGCACGGGGTGCTCCTGGCCACCGGCGGGTTCGACCACAACCAGGAGATGCGCGAGAAGTACCTGCCCGAGGGCGGCCGGGACAACCACAGCGCGGGAGCCGTCGAGAACGTCGGTGACGGCATCGTCGCAGGACAGGCACTCGGGGCCGCCCTCGACTTCATGGACGACGCCTGGTGGATGCCGTCCGTCCACCATCCCGCCGGAGCGACGATCCCGCTGGTCTCCGAGCGGTGCATCCCCCCGTCGGTGATCGTCTCCGGCAACGGCCGGCGCTTCACCAACGAGTCCTCGCCCTACGTGAACTTCGTCCACGACCAGCTCGAGGGCGGGCACACACCCGCGTGGTTCGTGATGGACGCCAAGGCCCGCGCCCGCTACCCGTTCGCCCAGATCCTGCCCGGCATGCCGTTCCCCCGGGCGTTCTACGAGAACGGCACCGTGCACCGGGCCGGCAGCCTCGCGGAACTCGCACGCAAGGCCGGCATCCCCGAGGACGCGCTCACCGCCACCGTCGAACGGTTCAACGGCTTCGCCAGGGCCGGCAAGGACACCGACTTCGGGCGCGGCGACAGCGCCTACGACCGCTACTACGGCGACCCGACGCTGAAGAACCCCAACCTGGACGAGCTCGACAGGGCCCCCTACTACGCGATCCGGATCGAGGTCGGCGACCTGGGCACCAAGGGCGGCCTCGTCTGCGACGAGCACAGCCAGGTGCTGCGCGAGGACGGCTCCGCCATCGCCGGGCTGTACGCCACCGGCAACACCTCCGCGTCCGTGATGGGCAACGAGTACGCGGGACCCGGCGCCACCATCGGTCCGTCGATCGTCTTCGGCTACCTCGCGGCCCGGCACGCCGCCGCCCGCGCGGCCTCGTCCCGGGAAGCCCGCACCGCCGGAGGCGCGTCGTGAGACCAGTTCCGCTGACCGTGCGCGTCGTCGAGGTCATCCGGGAGACGGCGGACGCGCACTCCCTGGTCCTGGAGCCCTCCGACGAGCACCGGGACAAGTTCGCCTACGAACCCGGCCAGTTCCTCACCGTGAAGGTGCCGTCCGACCGCCCCGGCGGAGCCGCCCGCTGCTACTCGCTGTGCAGCTCCCCGGTGCGTGACCGGCAGCTGAAGGTCACCGTCAAACGCACCGCGGGAGGGTACGCCTCCCACTGGATCTGCGACCACGTCACCGAGGGCGACACCCTGGAGGTGCTGCGGCCCGCCGGCACCTTCACCCCCGGCTCGCTCGACGGCGACTTCCTGCTGCTCGCCGGGGGCAGCGGCATCACCCCGGTGATGTCGATCCTCATCTCCGCCCTGCACGCCGGGACCGGGAACGTCACCCTCGTCTACGCCAACCGGGACGAGCAGTCCGTGATCTTCCGCGACGGACTGGCCGCCCTGGCACGGGAGTACGGCGACCGCCTCACGGTCCTGCACTGGCTGGAGTCCGTCCAGGGCCGGCCCACCGCGTCCGGCCTGCGGGCCCTCGCCGGCCCGTACGCCGGACGCCCCGCCTTCGTCTGCGGGCCCGGTCCCTTCATGGACCTGGCCACCGGCGCGCTCACCGGACTGGGTGTGCCACCGCGCCTGATCACGGTGGAGCGGTTCACGTCACTGTCCGGCGATCCGTTCGCGGAGCGCGAGCCCGGGGCCGGCCAGGACGCCTCCGGGCCGGTCAGCACGGCCGAGGTTGAGCTGGACGGGGCCCGCCGCACCGTCGCATGGCCGCGGGAATCGCCCCTGCTGGACGCGCTGCTCGCCGCCGGGCTGGACGCTCCGTACTCCTGCCGGGAGGGCAGTTGCAGCGCCTGCGCCTGCGTCCTCGTCAAGGGCGAGGTGGTCATGGAACACAACGAGGTCCTCGACGCGCAGGACCTCGCCGACGGGCTGATCCTCGCCTGTCAGGCGCGCCCGGTCAGCGACCGGCTGCACGTCTCCTACGACGGCTGACCTCCCCAACTCCCGTATCCGCTCTCCGTATTACTCGACCCGGATGAGGTTCGAACAGTGACCAAGGCGACCGCCGCGATCGTCGGATCCGGCAACATCGGCACCGACCTGATGTACAAACTCCTGCGCTCGCAGCTGATCGAGCCGCGCTGGATGATCGGCATCGACGAGCAGAGCCCCGGCCTCAAGCGCGCGGCGGACCACGGCCTGCACGCGAGTGCCGACGGCGTCGACGCCCTGCTGGCCGGCGACGAGCGGCCGGATCTCGTCTTCGAGGCCACCTCCGCGTACGTCCACCGGGTCAACGCGCCCAAGTACGCCGCACTGGGGATCCAGGCCATCGACCTGACCCCCGCCGCGATCGGCCCGGCCGTGGTGCCCGCGGTCAATCTCGGCGACCACCTAGACGCGCCGAACGTCTCCCTCATCACCTGCGGGGGACAGGCCACCATCCCGATCGTGCACGCCGTCTCCCGGGTCACCGAGGTCGCCTACGCGGAGATCGTCGCGAGCGTCGCCTCGCCGTCGGCCGGACCCGGCACCCGCGCCAACATCGACGAGTTCACGCTCACCACGAGCCGGGGCATCGAGACGATCGGCGGCGCCGCCAAGGGCAAGGCCATCATCATCCTCAACCCGGCCGAGCCGCCGATGCTGATGCAGGACACCGTCTTCTGCGCCATCCCCGCCGGTGTCGACCGGGCCGCCGTCACCGCGTCGATCCGCGAGACCGTCGCCCGGGTCGCCGCGTACGTGCCCGGCTACCGGCTGCGCACCGAGCCGCAGTTCGACGGACCGACCGCGGTCAGCGGCGGGCTCGCCCGCGTCGCGGTCTTCATCGAGGTGGAGGGCGCGGGCGACTTCCTGCCGCCGTACTCCGGAAACCTCGACATCATGACCGCCGCCGCCACCAGGGTCGGCGAGGGCTTCGCCCAGCGGATCACCGCCCGCCGCGCCGGCGCCTGACCCCGCTCACCGAGGAGTACACGAGTCATGCCCTACAGCACCGACCTGGACATCCGCGTCACCGACTCGTCCCTCAGGGACGGCTCGCACGCCAAGCAGCACCAGTTCACCGTCGACCACGTCACCTCCATCGTCGCCGCCCTCGACGACGCGGGCGTGCCCGTCATCGAGGTCACGCACGGCGACGGTCTCGGCGGGTCCTCCTTCAACTACGGCTTCAGCCACACCCCGGAACAGGAGCTCATCAAGGCAGCGGTGAAGACCGCCCGCCGGGCGAAGATCGCCTTCCTGATGCTGCCCGGCCTCGGCCTCCAGGACGACATCCGGGAGGCCGCGGACAACGGCGCCGCGATCTGCCGGATCGCCACGCACTGCACCGAGGCGGACATCTCCGTGCAGCACTTCGGACTCGCCCGCGAACTCGGGCTGGAGACAGTCGGGTTCCTCATGATGTCGCACAGCCGGCCGCCCGAGGTGCTGGCCCGGCAGGCCCGCATCATGGCCGACGCCGGCTGCCAGTGCGTGTACGTCGTCGACTCCGCCGGCGCCCTCATCATGGAGCAGACCAGTGACCGGATCGCCGCCCTGGTCAGCGAGCTCGGCGACGATGCCCAGGTCGGCTTCCACGGCCACGAGAACCTGGGCCTCGGCGTCGCCAACTCGGTACTCGCCGTACGCGCGGGGGCCACGCAGATCGACGGATCGACCCGCCGGTTCGGGGCGGGCGCGGGCAACACACCCGTCGAGGGATTCGCCGCCGTCGCCGAGAAGCTCGGCATCCGCACCGGCATCGACGTACTGAAGATCATCGACGCGGCCGAGGACGTGGTGCGGCCCGTCATGGACGGCGAATGCCTGCTCGACCGGCTGTCCCTGACGATGGGATACGCCGGTGTCTACTCCAGCTTCCTGAAACACGCCGCCCGCCAGGCCGCCACGTACCAGGTGTCCGGCGCCGAGATCCTCATGGAGGCCGGCCGCCGCAAGCTCGTCGGCGGCCAGGAGGACCAGCTCATCGAGATCGCGGTCGCCCTCGCGGCGAAGAACCGGGCCGCGGCCGCCCAGAACTCCCCGGGGAAGTGAGAACAGCCATGTCCAATCCGGTACTCGAGGCAGTCGAGGCACGGGCCGACGAGATCCGCGCACTCGGTCCCGCCAACGAAGCGCTCGGCAGGCTCGACGACCAGGCGGCCAGGATCCTGCGGGACGTCGGGGCGATCCGCATGCTCCAGCCCAAGGCCCACGGCGGCCTCGAACTGCACCCGCGCGAGTTCGCCGAGACCGTGATGAGGATCGCCTCCTGCGACGGGGCCACCGGCTGGGTCGCCGGCGTGGTCGGTGTCCACCCGTGGGAGATGGCGATGGCCGACCCCCGGGTCCAGGAGGAGGTCTGGGGCGAGGACCCCGACACCTGGATCGCCTCCCCGTACGCACCGATGGGCCTGCTCAGGCCCGTCGACGGCGGCTATGTCTTCAACGGCCGCTGGCAGTTCTCCTCCGGGACCGACCACTGCCGCTGGATCTTCCTCGGCGGATTCCTCGCGGACGCCGACGGCAACCGGCTCAACCCCCCGCAGTCCGTGCACGTGATCCTGCCCCGCGCCGACTACGAGATCGTCGAGGACTCCTGGGACGTGGTCGGGCTGCGCGGCACCGGCAGCAAGGACGTCGTCGTCAGGGACGCCTTCGTGCCCGCGCACCGCGTCATCGAGTACGCCAAGGTCGTGGACGGCTCCCTGGCCGCGGAGTCCGGGCTGACCAACCCCGCCTACCGGCTGCCCTTCTCGGCCGCGTTCCCGCTCGGCATCACCGCCGCCGTGATCGGCATCTGCGAGGGCGCCCTCGCCCACCACCTCGACTACCAGCGCGACCGGGTGCAGATCACCGGCCAGGCGGTGCGGGACGACCCGTACGTCCTCTACGCCGTCAGTGACGCGGCGGCCGAGATCGCGGCCTCCCGCTCGGCGCTGCTGGACAACATCTGCCGGATGTACGACGCGGTCGAGGCCGGCCGGGAGATCAGCTTCGAGCGGCGGGCCGTCGGCCGGCGCACCCAGGCGGCCGCCGCCTGGCGGGCGGTCCGCGCGGTCGACGAGATCGTCGCCCGTTCGGGCGGCAACGCGATGCGGCTCGACAACCCGATCCAGCGCTTCTGGCGCGATGCGCACACGGGTCTCGCGCACGCCATCCATGTACCGGGCTCGGTCTTCCACGCCTCGGCGCTGACCGAGATCGGGATCGAGCCGCCGCACGGCCCGATGCGCTCGATGATCTGACGCCTTCGTCCGGCGCATGTCCGTTCAGAGAGGAACACCTATGACGCAGATCCGCGGGCTCGGATATCTCCGGGTCCAGACCCGTGACATCGGCCGCTGGCGTGAACTCGCCGTGGACGCCCTGGGCTTCGCCGAAGGCTCGGGGCCGGACCCCGACGGCCTGTACCTGCGCATGGACGAACGCCGCTCCCGGCTCGTCCTCCTGCCCGGCGACAGCGACCGGGTGCTGTCGGTCGGCTGGGAGGTACGGGACCAGTTCGCACTCGCCGCCGTCGGCCGCGCCGTCGAGGCATCCGGTACGGCGGTGAAGCCGCTCAGCCAGGAGGAGGCCGACGACCGGGGCGTGGAGCAGGGGATCACCTTCGAGGACCCGGCCGGAGTACCGGTCGAGGTGTTCTTCGCCCCGGTCCTCGACCACAGCCCCGTGCTGACCGGGCTCGGTCAGCGGTTCGTCACCGGCGGTCAGGGGATGGGGCACGTGGTACTCCCCACCACCTGCGCGGACGAGACGGTCGCCTTCTACACCGAGGTGCTCGGGTTCCTGCCGCGCGGCGGAATCCGGCTCGGCGGCGGGGCGTCCGGCGCTCCCGCCCGCCGGGTGCGGTTCATGGGCGTCAACGAACGCCACCACAGCCTCGCCGTCTGCCCCGCCCCGCACGGCGAGGAGCCGGGCCTCGTCCATCTGATGGTCGAGGTGGACGAGCTGGACGCGGTGGGCCGCGCCCTGGACAACGTGGCCAAGCAGGGCTTCTCGCTCTCCTCCACCCTGGGCCGGCACACCAACGACAAGATGGTGTCGTTCTACGTGCGAGCACCGGGCGGCTGGGACATCGAGTACGGCTGCGACGGGATGCGCGTCGACGAGAGGCACTACACGGCCGAGGAGATCACCGCCGACAGCTACTGGGGCCACGACTGGTCCGGGTCCGAGCCGCTGGCCGCCTTCACCCCGCCCGGCACCGCGGAGTGAGCCTGCCCCGTCCCGGCCGGTGACACCGGCCGGGACGGGAGCGCCGGCCGCGGCGGGCGGTGACCGATCCGGGCGGAGAGGCCGGGTACGCACACGGTGAGTGCGTACCCGGCCTCTTCATCGCGTCCACGGGGGGAACGGGATTGCGCCCGCGGGGTCAGGCGCCGGGTGCCGGGCCGTCCCCGCCGCCGTCCACGAGCGCGATCGTGCCCCGCAGCGCGGCCTCACGGATCGTGTCACGCAGCGAGCCGCAGCCCTGGAAGGCGGCGTCGGACCCGCCACGCTCCGCGCAGAGGGCCACCGCCCGGCCGTTCCACTGCACGCTCGTCTGCTGCCGGCTGCTCTTGCGCACCAGCACCTGCGCGGCGCACCGCTCGCACGCCAGCGGCCGCATCGGCGCAGCATCGGTGAGCCGGTTGTCGAGGGGCATCAGGCCGGCCGGCCCTCGTCGGCGGCGGTCTTGCGGGCGAGGTTCGCCTCGACCTCATGCCGCCAGGCCTCGACGGGCCGGGTGGTGTCCAGCTCGTACTCGAAGCGGTCGGTCATCTCCTGCTTCACCTCGGCCGCGTCCACGTAGAACTGCTCGTACCAGCGCCTCAGTTGGTAGACGGGGCCGTCCTCCTCGCAGAGCAGGGGATTGTCGATCCGGGTCTTGTTCTGCCAGATCTGGATGTCCTGCGCGAAGCCGAGCTTGATGAACTGAGCCATGCCTGCCGCGAGGTCGTCGGCCGCGTCGCCGGCCGTCGACGGCGAGCGCTTCACGATGATGCCGTACTGGAGGACGAACCGGTCGGCGTCGACGGGATAGTGACAGTTGATCAGGACCGACTGCGTGTCACCGCTCTCGTAGTGGTAGGTCAGGTCGTCGATCATGAAGGACGGACCGTGGTACGAGGCGACCGAGTTGCTGCCGGTCGTCTTCGGCTTGTCGTCCTGCTCCTGGGGGCGGGCATCGGGGCGGCCGGTCGCGCGCATGTACTGGGTGGCGGTGTGGCCCTCGAAGACGTTCTTGAAATATGTCGGAAAGGAGTAGTGGACGTAGAAGAAGTGGGCCATGTCCACCACGTTGTCCACGACCTCGCGGCAGTTGGCGTCGATGACGGTCTCGTACCAGAGCCAGTCGGTCCACTCGTCGCTCGTCGCGCCCTCGATCCGGGGGATGGTCACGCCGGCGGGCGGGGGATTGCCCTCCGGGTCGTTCCACACGAAGAGCATGCCGTCCTGGTCCAGCGTCGGCCACGACGTCGTGCGGGCCCTGAGCGGCGCCCTCCTGGAGTACGGGATCTGCTTGCAGCGTCCGTCGCCGCCCCAGCGCCAGTCGTGGAACGGGCAGGCGACCTGGTCACCCTTGACCGTGCCCTGCGAGAGGTCGCCGCCCATGTGGCGGCAGTAGGCGTCCAGGACGCTGAGCGTGCCGTCGCCGGCCTGGAACACCACGAGTTTCTGGCCGAACGCCCGGACCGAGTGCGCCTTTCCGTCCTTGTACTTCTCCGCGAGGCCCAGGCAGTGCCAGCCGCGCGCGAATCGCGTGGGTGCCGCTGCGGCTTCGATGGCCCTGACGTCATCGGGTGCTGACTCGACTGCGCTCACGGTGCTCTCATCCCCTTCAGGACGCATGGTTTCCGGGTTCCGGACCGTAGGCCGCCGTGCCGGTGCCCGGCCGGGGGAGTCCCACTGACCGGAACAGGTGCCGCCCGGGCCGCCGGGAGCCGGTCCCGGTCGGTGGGACGTGGGTTTCGGGACGCCGTCGGCGGGAGGTACCGTCCGCCGCCTCATCTGCCGGGTTGTACAGCGAAGGGGCCTGTGATGGACCGGTTCGACGGAGTGAAGGTCCTGCTCACCGGTGCGGGGTCGGGGATCGGGCGGGCCACCGCCCTGCGGCTGGTGGCCGAGGGAGCCGCCGTGTACGGCGTCGACCTCTCGGGCGAGGGCCTGGAACGGACCGCCGCGGCGGCGGCCGGACCCGGGCGGATCGTGACAGGGGTCGCCGATGTCTCGGACGAGGCCGAGGTGATGGAGAGCGTACGGGCCGCCGCCGGCGCGCTCGGCGGCATCGACGTCCTGGTCAACGCGGCGGGGATCCACCGGTCGACGCCGGTGGACCGGCTGGCCGTGGCCGACATGGAGCGGCTCTTCGCGGTCAACGTGGTGGGCACGGCCGTGTTCTGCCGGGAGGCGCTGCCGCACCTGCCGGACGGCTCCGGTGTGATCGTGAACGTGGCCTCGTCGGCGGCCTCGCACGGGAACCCGTACATGAGCGCGTACGCCGCCTCGAAGGGAGCGGTTCTCGGCTTCTCGCTGTCCCTGGCCGCGGAGGTGGCGCACCGGGGCATCCGGGTCGTGCCCGTGTCGCCCGGCTCCGTCGCCACCCCGCTCGCCGGGCCGCACGTGCTGCCGCCGGATCTCGACACCGCGTACTACGCAAGGATCCGCGCGCTGTTCGGCACCGCGCAGCCGGAGCAGATCGCCGGGGTGATCGCGTTCGCGGCGTCGCGGGACGCGGCGTATCTCACCGGGGCGGAGATCCGGGCCGACGGCGGATCCCACATCTGACGGCCCGCGTTCGCACAGGCACGGGCGCGCCGGGCCACTGAGCCGGTGCGGCCGGCCACTGACGGGCCCGCCGGGCCGAGCGCGGCCGCGCCGGCCCGCTGTGGGGCCCGCCGGGCGGGTGACGGGCCCGTCGGCCCACCGGCGAGTCCGCCAAGCCACTGAGCGGGACTGGCTCTTGCTTGTTTCGAGAACGAATTCTAGTTTTTATCCCACGTGCCCAGGCCCCCACGGGCCCCTCACACCCTACGGAGAGCCATGACCGAGGCCGTCATCGTCGAAGCCGCGCGGACACCGGTCGGACGGCGCCGCGGTGTCCTGTCCGGGCTCCACCCGGCGGAGCTCCTCGGCCTCGCCCAGAAGGGGCTCCTGGAGCGTGCCGGCATCGCCCCCGAGACCGTGGAACAGGTCATCGGGGGCTGCGTCACCCAGGCCGGTGAGCAGTCCAACAACGTGACCCGCAGCGCCTGGCTGCACACCGGACTCCCGCACACCACCGCCTGTACCACCGTCGACTGCGCCTGCGGATCGTCCCAGCAGGCCGTCCACCTCGTCGCGGGCCTGATCGCGTCCGGTGCCATCGAGACCGGCATCGGCTGCGGCGTCGAGTCGATGAGCCGGGTGTTCCTCGGAGCCGCCCTCACCCCCGGCAACGGCTCCCCGGTGCCGGAGAGCTGGTCCCTGGACATGCCCGACCAGTTCACGGCCGCCGAACGCATCGCCCGCCACCGGGGCATCACCCGGGCCGACGCGGACGCCCTCGGTCTCGCCTCCCAGCAGAAGGCGGCCCGCGCCTGGGCCGAAGGGCGCTTCGACGGGCAGATCATCGAGATCCAGGCTCCCGTCACCGGCCCCGAAGGACCCACCGGTGAGATCGCCGCCGTCACCCGCGACCAGGGGCTGCGAGACACCACCGCCGAAGCGCTGGCCGCCCTCGCCCCGGTCCTTCCGGACGGCATCCACACCGCCGGGAACTCCTCCCAGATCAGCGACGGCGCCGCCGCGGTCCTGCTCATGAGCCGGGAGCGCGCCGCCCGCGAGAGGCTGCGCCCACGGGCCCGGATCGTGGCATCCGCCATGGTCGGCTCCGACCCGTACTACCACCTCGACGGACCCGTCATGGCGACGGAACGGGTGCTGCGCGCCGCCGGGATGACGCTCGCCGACATCGACCTCGTCGAGATCAACGAGGCCTTCGCCTCCGTGGTCCTGTCCTGGGCCCAGGTCCACAGGGCCGACCTGGACAAGGTCAACGTCAACGGCGGCGCCATCGCGCTCGGTCACGCCGTCGGCTCCACCGGTGCCCGGCTCATCACCCAGGCCCTGCACGAACTGGAGCGCACCGGGAAGTCCACCGCGCTCATCACCATGTGCGCCGGCGGAGCGCACGCGACCGCCACCATCATCGAACGCATCTGAGGGGCGCGTCATGACCATCGGACTCACCCAGGAGCACCTCGACCTGCGCGACGCCGTGCGGGCCTTCGTGAACCGGCACATCACCGAGGACACCCTCCGGTCGGCTGCCGACGCAGGCAAGGAGACCCTCCCCGCCCACTGGAGCGGACTCGCCGGACAGGGACTGCTCGGCCTGCACCTGCCGGAGGAGGACGGCGGCGCCGGGTACGGACTCGTCGAACTCGCCGTCGTCACCGAGGAACTGGGCCGCGCGACGGCCCCCGGCCCCTTCCTGCCGACGACACTCGCCTCCGCCGTCCTGCACGCCGCGGGACACCGGACGCACCTCGCCCCGCTCGCCGCCGGCACCACCCTGGGCGCCGTGGGACTCGCGCCCGGCACTCTTGCCCTGACCCGCGCCGCCGACGGCACGGTCACCGTGACCGGAACGTCCGAACTCGTCGTCGGCGGACATCTCGCCGATGTGTTCGTACTGCCCGCGTCCGACGGCGGCCGGACCACCTGGCTGGTGCTGCCGCGCGCCGCTGTGGACACCGCCGACCTCCGCAGCCACGACCTCACCCGGCGCTCGTCACGGGTGACCGCGCGCGCGGTGCCGGTACCGGCCGCAGACCTGCTGGACCTCGATCCGCAGACCCCGCGCGACCTCGCCGCGACGCTCTTCGCCGCCGAGGCCTCCGGTCTGGCCGACCGGTGCGTGACCACGGCCGCGCAGTACGCCCGGGTACGGGAGCAGTTCGGCCGCCGCATCGGACAGTTCCAGGGCGTCAAGCACCGTTGCGCCCGGATGCTCGCGCAGGCCGAACAGGCCCGCGCCTGCGCCTGGGACGCCGCCCGCGCGGCCGGCCCCGGCGGTGCGGACGACGCAGGGGAGGCCTCGCTGGCGGCCGCCGTCGCCGCGGCCGTCGGCGTCGACGCCGCGTTCTCCGCAGCGAAGGACTGCATCCAGGTCCTCGGTGGCATCGGCTTCACCTGGGAGCACGACGCGCATCTCGCGCTGCGCCGTGCGCAGACCCTCCGGATAGCCCTCGGCCCGTCCGCCGTCTGGCGCCGCCGGGTCGCCCGCCTCACGCTGGACGGCGTCCGGCGCGACCTGGGCGTGGAACTGCCGCCGGAGGCCGAGGCGGAACGCGAGGGCATCCGCGCCGAACTGCGGGCGGCCGCCGCCCTGGACGGCGAGGCGCGCCGCACCCACCTTGCCGACCACGGCTACACCGCCCCCCATCTGCCGGCCCCCTGGGGCAAGGGCGCGGGTCCGGTCACCCAGCTCGTCATCGCCGAGGAGCTGCGGGCCGCGGACCTCACCCCCGTCGACATGATCATCGGCGGCTGGGTGGTGCCCACGCTCATCGCCCACGGCGACCCGGACCAGCGGGAGCGGTTCCTCGCCCCGAGCCTGCGCGGCGACATCGTCTGGTGCCAGCTGTTCAGCGAGCCGGGTGCGGGCTCCGACCTCGCCGGGCTCACCACCCGGGCCGAGAAGGCGGACGGCGGCTGGCGCGTCACCGGGCAGAAGGTCTGGACGTCCATGGCCCGCGACGCCCACTGGGGCGTCCTGCTCGCCCGTACGGATACCGAGGTGCCCAAGCACAAGGGCATCTCCTACTTCCTCCTCGACATGACGAGCCCCGGACTCGACATCCGGCCGCTGCGGCAGATCACCGGAGACGCCGAGTTCAACGAGGTCTTCCTCGACGAGGTGTTCATCCCCGACCACCTGCTCGTCGCCTCCCCGGGCGACGGCTGGAAACTCGCCCGGACCACCCTCGCCAACGAACGCGTCGCCCTCTCCCACGACTCGGTCGGCTCCGGCGCCGAGGCGCTGCTGGAGATCGCCGCAGCCTCGGGCCGCCTCGACGACGAACAGCTCACCACCCTCGGCAGCCACCTCTGCGACGCCCAGACCGGCGCCGTCCTCGCCCTGCGCACCACCCTGCGCACCGTGGCGGGTCAGCAGCCCGGCGCCGAGGCGTCCGTCGCCAAACTGCTCGGCGTCGAACACCAGCAACGCGTCTGGGAGACCTGCGTGGACTGGCAGGGCACCGCCGCCCTGACCGGCGAGGGCGAACGCCTCGACGCCACCTGGCAGTTCCTCAACTCCCGCTGCCTGTCCATCGCGGGCGGCACCACGGAGGTCCAGCTGAACATCATCGGCGAGCGCATGCTCGGCCTGCCCCGCGACCCCGAGCCCACCCGGAAAGGCTGACATGCCCATCGACCGCGACAAGGCGCTGACCGCGGACCCGTCCGTCCGCGAGATCCACTGGACCACCCGTGATGTGCTTCTGTACCACCTGAGCCTGGGCGCCGGCGCCGGTGCGGCCACCGACCCCGAGCTGCACCTCACCTTCGAGGACGGCCTGACCGTCCTGCCGGCCTTCGCCCTGGTGGCCGGATCCGGGATCTCCTCCGGCGAGGGCGCCGCACCGGGCCTCCATCTGCCCGGCATCGACATCGACCTGCGGGCCCTGCTCCACGCCGGCCAGGGGCTCCGGGTCCACCGGCCCCTCCCCGCCTCGGGCACCGCCACGCTCCGTACCCGTGTCGCCGAGGTCTGGGACAAGGGCGGGGCCGCACTCGTCGTCCTGGAATCCTCGGCCACGGACCCCGGCGGCGAACCGCTGTGGACCACCACCACCCGCATCTGGGCACGCGGCGAGGGCGGCTTCAGCCAGGACCCCGGCCCGCAGGAGCGGTGGACGGCACCGGACCGTCCCGCCGACACCGTCCTCACCTCCGTCACCACACCCCAGCAGGCCCTGTGGTACCGGCTCAACGGAGACCTCAACCCGCTGCACGCCGACCCCGCCGCCGCCCGCGCCGCCGGGTTCGACCGGCCGATCCTGCACGGCCTCGCCTCCTACGGGCTGGTCTGCAAGGCGCTCGTCGACGGGATCCTCGGCGGTGACGTCACCCGGCTCACCGGCCTCACGGTGCGCTTCGCCGGCCCCCTCGTCCCCGGGGAGTCCCTCGTGACCTCCGTATGGCGGGACGAACCGGCGGACGACGGCACCGGGCGGCTCGTGCTCCAGTCGGCCTGCCCGCAGCGCGACGGCGCGCCCGTGCTCACCCACGCGACGGCGACGGTGATCTCATGAGCGCCCCCTCGCGCGAGACCACCGCACCGCCCACGGCCCCCCGGCTGGTCGCCGAACCGCACAAGGACGGCGTCGACGCAGCCGTCGCGGCGGCCCGCCGGGTGATCGCCGCCCTGCTGCGCGCGGGCGACGGAACCGGCGCGGACATGAACGCGATCGCCGCCCGGCTCGACGCCGTCGCCGCAGGGCTCACCGAGAAGGCACCCGCCGTGGAGGAACGCCTCGCCGAGATGTGGCGCGGCGAGGGCGTCACCCGGCACGACCCCGTCACCGGCCCGGAGAACGCTCTCGCACCGCCGCTGCACCTGCGCGGCAAGGAGGACGGCTCCGTCGAGGGCGTCGTCACCCTCGATCTGCCCTACCAGGGACCGCCCGGCCATGTGCACGGCGGCATCTCGGCGCTGCTCCTGGACCACACGCTGGGGGTGGCCAACCACTGGGGCGGCCCCTCGGGGATGACCGCGGAGCTGACCCTGCGCTATCTGCGGCCCACGCCGCTGTTCGAGCCCCTGACGGTCACCGGGCGCCAGATCTCGGTGGAAGGTTCACGCATCCGTACGGCCGGCGAGATCTCCGCCGGTGGCCGCACCTGCGTCACGGTGGAGGGGCTCTTCATCAACAAGCACCTTCCCAGGCCGAGTTGAGGGAGAGAACCGATGGGAAACCTTGACGGCAGGATCGCGGTCATCAGCGGAGCGGGCCAGGGCGTCGGCCAGGGCATCGCCCTGGCCCTCGCCTCCGACGGAGCATCCGTCGCCGTGCTGGGGCGGACCGCGGCGAAGCTGGAAGCGACGTGCGAGCTGCTGCGCGAACGGGGCGCGAAGGCCGAACCGTTCGTCCTCGACGTGCTCGACACGGAACGGATCCCCGCCGTGGTGGAGGAGGTCGCCGAGCGCTTCGGCGGGATCGACATCCTGGTGAACAACGCCTACACCGGCTGCTACGGACCGCTCCTGTCACTGAGCGACAGACAGTTCCAGAAGGGTTTCGACAGCGGCCCGTTCGCGGCGTTCGCCTTCATGAAGGCCGCGCATCCGCACCTGAAGCGCAACGGCGGGGGCGTGATCATCAACCTGGTCACCTCCGCGATGGTCCGCTGGGACCTGAGCACCTACGGCGCGTACGCGGCCGCCAAGTCCGCGCTGCGCTCCCTGACCCGGGCCGCCGCCAACGAATGGGGCCGGGACGGAATCCGGGTCAACGCCATCGCCCCGCACGCGACATCGCCCGCCTACGCCGGATGGCAGGACGCCCACCCGGAGGAGGCCGCCGAATTCTGCGCGTCCATTCCCCTGGGGTACATCGGCGACTGCGAGCAGGACATCGGGCGGGCGGTCGCGATGCTGTGCGGCCCGGACGCCCGCTATCTGACGGGCGCCACGGTGCCGCTCGACGGCGGCCAGGCCAACTTCGGCTGAGGTCGGCCAGGCCGGCTTCGCCGATGGCGGGCGGCGGCCGGCGTCCCGCCGACCGCACTCTCCCGGTCAGCGGGACCGCACCGGCCCGTCCGCCCCGCCCGCGGTTAGCGTCGCCACCGGCGCGGCGCGGACCCGGGGCGGACCGCCGGCCGGGAGCGGCCCGAGCCGCCGCCGGAGCCCCCCCCGCCCCTGCGGGCCGCACGACCACCACGGGACGCCCCGCGCACCCCGCGCGACCCGGCCCCGTACCGACACCGGCAGACCCGGCCACCGGGTGAGAGGGACCGACGTTGCCACACGAGACGATTGCCGACCTGCTGCTCGCCCGGTCCGGGGACGACCACCCGGGCCTGCTGACCCGTGAACGCTCCTGGACCTGGGACGAGGTGGTCGACGAGAGCGCGGCCCGCGCCGCCTGGGCCCAGGAGCTGCGCACCGACGGGCCGTTCCACATCGGCGTACTCCTGGACAACGTGCCCGAGTACATCTTCTGGCTGGGCGCCGCCGCACTCGCCGGTGCGGCCGTCGTCGGCATCAACCCCACCCGCCGCGGCGCCGAACTCGAACGGGAGGTCCGGCACACCGACTGCCAGGTGATCGTCACCGACCGGGCGGGCGCCGCCCTGCTGGACGGTCTGGACGTCGGCGTGGACCGCGACCGCTTCCTGGTCGTCGACGCACCGCCGTACGCGTCCGGCCTCGCCGCCCGCGCCCGCCACCACCCCGCAAGCGCCCCCGACGTCACCGCCGCCACCCGGATGCTGCTGCTCCTGACCTCGGGCACCACCGGCACCTCGAAGGCGGCGATCTGCTCCCAGGGCCGGCTCGCCGCGCTCGGTGCCTCCAACAGCGCCAAGTACGACATCACGCGCAAGGACACCTGTTACTGCCCGATGCCGCTGTTCCACGGCAACGCGCTGATGGCGCTGTGGGCACCCGCACTCACCGCGGGCGCCACCATCGCCCTCACCCCCTCGTTCTCCGCCTCCGGATTCCTCCCGGACGTCCGCCACTTCGGCGCCACCTACTTCACCTACGTCGGCAAGGCGATCGGCTACATCCTGGCCCGCCCCGAGACCGGCCAGGACGCCGACAACCGGCTCACCCACGCCTTCGGCACCGAGGCGTCCCCCGAGGACGCCGGCCTCTTCCTGGAGCGCTTCGGCTGCCGCCTCGTCGAGGGGTACGGCTCCAGCGAGGGCAGCGGCCTGCTCAAGCGGGTCGCCGAGGCGCCCCCGGGCGCGCTCGGCATGCCCGCCCGGGACGCCGTCCGGATCGTCCACCCCACGACCCGGCAGACCTGCTCGCCCGCCGAACTCGACCCCTACGGCCGGGTCCGCAACCCGGAGGAGGCCATCGGCGAGATCGTCGACACCGAGGGTGCGGCCCGCTTCGAGGGCTACTACAACAACGACGCGGCGAACGCCGAACGCGTCCGGCACGGCTGGTACTGGACCGGCGACCTCGGATACGTCGACAGAGCCGGCTACTTCTACTTCGCCGGCCGCTCCGGCGACTGGATACGGGTCGATGGCGAGAACATCTCCGCCCTGCTCACCGAACGCATCCTGCGCCGGCACCCGGGTGTCGTCGCCGCCGGAGTCTTCGGCGTGCCCGACCCGCGCTCCGGCGACCAGGTCATGGCAGCCGTCGAGATCGCCGACGCAACCGACTTCGACACCCTGGACCTGCCCGGCTTCCTGGACCGCCAGGACGACCTGGGCAGCAAGGGCGCGCCCCGCTTCGTCCGCGTCTCGCACGCGCTTCCCACCACCGGCTCCAACAAGCTCCGCAAGAAGGAGATGCAGCTGGACGGCTGGCGCACCGACGACCCGGTGTACCGCTGGGCGGGCCGGGGCCGGCCCGTGTACACGCTGATGACTGACGACGACAAGGCCGCGCTGCGCGGCGAGTTCCTGGCCAACGGGCGCGCACGCTTCCTGCCCTGACCGGCCCCTCCACTTCCGCCCGGCGGCGACACCCGAGGAGAACCACACATGCAACTGCGCGAGAGCGCCGCGCACCAGGAGCTGCGGCGGGAACTGCGGGCGTACTTCGCGGGCCTGATGCCCGAGGACGAACGCCGCCGCGTCGGCGAGGAGGGCGTGGGCGGCGACCGCTTCCGCGAGGTCGTCAAGCGGCTCGGCTCCGACGGCTGGCTGGGAATCGGCTGGCCCACCGAGTACGGCGGCCAGGGCCGGCCGGCCGAGGACCAGTACGTCTTCTTCGACGAGGTCCAACGAGCAGGCCTGCCCTTCCCGTTCGTCACGGTCAACACCGTCGGCCCTACCCTCATGGCCCATGGGTCCGAGGAACACCGCAAGCGGTTCCTGCCCGGCATCCTCTCCGGCGACATCGTGTTCGCGATCGGCTACACCGAGCCCGGGGCCGGCACCGACCTCGCCTCGCTGACCACGCGTGCGGTGCGGGACGGCGACGCGTACGTCGTCGACGGCAGCAAGATCTTCACCAGCGGTGCCAACACCGCCGACTACATATGGCTCGCCGCCCGCACCGACCCGGACGCCCCCAAGCACCGGGGCATCTCCATCCTGATCGTGCCGACCCGGGACGACGGCTTCTCCTGGAGCCCCATCCGTACCGTCGGCGGACTGGCCGTGACCGCGACGTACTACAGCGGGGTACGCGTTCCGGCCGGTGACGTGGTCGGAGAGGTGGACGGCGGCTGGCGCCTGATCACCGCCCAGCTGAACCATGAACGCATCGGCCTCGCCGCCCTCGGCGGCCGCATGATCCAGCTCTGGGAGAGGGTGCTGGAGTGGGCCCGGGACAACGGCACGGCCGACATCCCGTGGGTGCGGGCCGAGTTCGCCCGCACCCACGCCCGGCTGGAGGCGATGCGGCTGATGAACTGGAAGATGACCGCCGCCGTCGCCGGCAACACGCTGACCGGCGCCGACGCGGGCGCCGCCAAGGTGTATGGCACCGAGACCCATATCGACGTCCAGCGCGGGCTGACCCAGATCCTCGGCGCGGCCGGGCGCATCCGGCCCGAATCGCCGGGCGCGGTCCTGGCCGGGCAGGTCGAACAGCTCTCCCGGCAGGGCATCGTGAACACCTTCGGCGGCGGCGTCAACGAGATCCTGCGCGACATGGTCGCCACCCAGGGTCTCGGACTGCCGCGCAAGGGGCGTGGCGCATGACCGGGACCGTCGGGCAGCAGCCGGGGTACGAGGAACGGCTCCAGGCCTTCACGGGGCGCGAACTGCGCGCCCTCGCACCGGCCCAGGACCCGGTCAACCAGCCGATGATCCGGCACTGGGCCGAGGCGATGGGCGACACCAACCCGGTGTACACCGACGCCCGAGCCGCCCGCGCGACCGGCCGCGACGGGGTCGTGGCACCCGCGTCGATGGTCCAGGCGTGGACGATGCGCGGATACGCGGCCACCGTCGCCCCGCGGCCCGGTGAGCCGGGCGGCTTCGGTGAACTCGTCGCCCTCCTCGACCAGGGCGGCTACACCTCCGTGGTGGCCACCGACTCCGAGTTCACCTTCCTGCGGGAGCTGGTCCCCGGGGACCACGTCGCCGTCCGCGAGAGCGTCGAGTCGGTCTCCTCCGAGAAGCGGACCGGCCTGGGCACGGGACGTTTCGTCACCACCCTCAAGACGTACACCGACCAGGACGGCGAGACGGTGGCCGTCCAGCGGTGGCGGACACTGAGGTTCCGCCCCGCATCCGAAGAAGCACCGGCACCGGCTGCGCGGGAAGAAGCACCGGCGCCGGCTTCCACCCCGCCGGAAGAGCCACCGGCACCGGCTGCGCTTGAAGAGGCGCCGGCTCCCGCCCCGCGCCCCCGTCCAGCGGTCAACCGTGACAACGCCTTCTTCTTCGACGGCGCGAAACAGCACCGGCTGCTCATCCAGCGCTGCACCGGCTGCTCCGCTCTGCGCCACCCACCGGGCCCCTGCTGCCCCGAGTGCCGGTCACTGGAGTGGGACACCGTCGAGGCCTCCGGCCGCGGCCGGGTGTACAGCTTCGTCGTGAACCACCACCCACGGCACCCCGCCTTCGACTCGCCGTATCTCGTCGCCGTCGTCGAACTCGCCGAAGGCACCCGGCTCATCACCAACCTGACCGGTGTGGCGCCCGGGGACGTCACCATCGGCATGCCCGTGGCCCTCGACTGGCTCGACGCCGACCCCGACCTGACCCTGCCGGTGTTCCGGCCCGCCCCGACGGAGGCGCCCTGATGGATTTCTCCCTGGGAGAAGAGCTCGAAGCGGTGCGTGACCTGGCCCGGGAGATCCTCACCGACCGGGCCACGCCCGAGCGGCTGCGCGAGGTGGAGAGCTCACCGGCCCGCGTCGACGAAACGCTGTGGGCGGACCTGGCATCGGCCGGGCTGATCGCGGCCGTGCTGCCCGAGCAGTACGGCGGCGCCGGTCTCGGCACGGCCGGACTCTGCGTCCTGCTCGAGGAGCAGGGCCGGCACGTGGCCCCGGTCCCGCTGTGGCCCGCGCTGACCGGCGCGCTCACCGTTGCCGCGTACGGCACCGGCGAGCAGCGGTCGGCCCTGCTGCCGGGACTCGCGGACGGCACCGGCCGGCTCACCGTCGCCCTGGAGGAGTTCGGCCCCGCCGAACCGCTCGCGCCCCGCACCACGGCCGTCGAGGACGGAGCGGGCTGGCGGATCGACGGGGTCAAGGCCGTGGTGCCCGCGCCCGCCGGTGCTCGGCACGTGCTGGTGACCGCCGCCACGGACGACGGGCCCGGCCTGTTCCTGGCCGGCACGGAAGCCCCCGGCGTCAGCTGGGAGAAAGCCGAGACCACCACCCACGACATGAGCGCCCATCTCGCCCTCGACGGCGCTCCCGCCGAGGCCGTCGGCGTACCGGGCGGCGGGGCCGTGCCGCACCTCGTCCGCGAGGCATACCTCGCCCTGGCCGCCGTCCAGGTGGGGGTGGCCGAAGGGGCGCTGGGCCACGCGGCCCGCCATCTGCGCGAGCGGGAGCAGTTCGGCCGCCCCCTCGCCACCTTCCAGGCCGTGCAGCACCAGCTCGCCGACTGCTACATCGACATCGAGGCGATGCGGGTCACGCTGTGGCACGCGGTGGACGCACTGGCGCAGCCGTTCGACGCCCCGGCCGCCGACCGGGCCGCGCTGGTCGCCAAGTGGTGGGCCACCGAAGGCGGTCTGAACACCGTGCACCGGGTGCAGCACGTGCACGGCGGCATCGGCGTCGACACCGACTACCCGGTGCACCGCCACTTCCTGTGGGGCAAGCAGATCTCCACCACGCTGGGCGGTACGGGCGCGGACCTCGAGCGCCTCGGCGCCCTGGTGGCCGGCGGGGCGGTGACCGCGTGACCCCGCTGCCGGGCACCCGCCCCTACGAGGACGTGGCCGTGGGAGACGTACTCCCCGAACTGCCCATCCCGGTCACCCGCACCCTGATCGTCGCCACCGCGCTCGCGAGCCGCGACTTCCAGGACGTGCACCACGACCCGGCCCTCGCCCGGGAACGCGGCTCCAAGGACATCTTCATGAACATCCTGACCAGCAACGGCCTGGTCGACCGGTACGTCACCGGCTGGGCCGGCCCCGGCTGCGTCGTCAAGGCGATCCGGATCCGGCTCGGCGCCCCCAACCACCCCGGCGACACGATGGTGCTCACCGGCACGGTCACGGGGAAGTCCGACGAGGACCGCCTCGTCCAGATCGCCGTCCGTGGGGCCAACAGCCTGGGCGCCCACGTCACCGGAACCGTTTCGGTACAGCTGCCGGGAGAGGCCCGATGAGCATCGCGACGACGCGCAGAGGGACGCTCTCGGGGGCCGCGGCCGTCGCCGGCATCGGCGCCACCGAGTTCTCCAAGAACTCCGGCCGCAGCGAACTCGGGCTCGCCTGCGAGGCCGTGCTCGCCGCACTCGCCGACGCGGGCCTGAATCCCGCGGACGTCGACGGGCTGGTCACCTTCACCGCGGACACCAACTCCGAGAACCACGTGGCCCGCAACACCGGGATGGGAGACCTGACGTTCTTCTCCCGCATCGGCTACGGCGGCGGGGCGGGCTGCGCCACCGTGCAGCAGGCGGCCATGGCCGTCGCCACCGGGGTCGCCGAAGTGGTCGTGTGCTACCGGGCGTTCAACGAACGCTCCGGCGAGCGTTACGGGCTCGGCCAGGCGGCCCGCCCCATGGACACCACGGCGGACCGGGCCGCCTACGCCTGGATGACCCCGTTCGGGCTGAGCACCCCCGCCCAGTGGGTGGCCATGTTCGCCCGCCGCTATCTGCACGAGTACGGCGCCACCACCGACGACTTCGGCAGGGTCGCCGTGGTGGACCGCAAGCATGCCGCGAACAACCCGGCCGCCTGGTTCCACGGACGCCCCATCACGCTCCAGGACCACCGCGACTCCCGCTGGATCGCCGAACCCCTGCGGCTGCTGGACTGCTGCCAGGAGACCGACGGCGGCCAGGCCCTCGTGATCGTCTCCGCCGAACGCGCCCGGGACCTGCCCCGCCCGCCCGCCGTGATCCGCTCGGCCGCCCAGGGACTCGGCGCCGACCAGCACATGATGACCAGCTACTACCGGCCCACCATCACCGGGATCCCCGAAATGGGCCTGGTGGGGCGGCAGTTGTACGGGCAGAGCGGTCTCGGTCCCGACGACATCGACGCGGCCGTCCTCTACGACCACTTCACCCCGCTCGTCCTGCCCCAGCTGGAGGAACTGGGGTTCTGCAAGCCCGGCGAGGCGAAGGACTTCATCGCCGACGGCCATCTCGAACTCGGCGGCAGACTGCCCTTCAACACCCACGGCGGACAGCTCGGCGAGGCGTATCTGCACGGAATGAACGGCATCGCGGAGGGCGTCCGGCTGATCCGCGGCACCTCGGTGAACCAGCCGGACAAGGCCGACCACGTCATGGTCACCGCCGGTACCGGCGTACCCACCAGCGGCCTGATCCTGGGAGCGGACCGATGACCGAATCCCCCTGGCAGGGCCGCGAACTCGGCACCCGTACCGTCTCCTGGACCGAGCGGGACGCGATCCTGTACGCACTCGCGGTCGGCGTACCCGCCGGCCGGCTCGACCTCGTGTACGAGGAGCGCCTGCGGGTGCTGCCCACCTTCGCGCTGACCCTCGCACAGTGGGCGCCCGACGCGCTCGGCGCGCTCGGCGCCTTCGACACCACCACCGCCGTGCACGGCAGCCAGCACCTCGTGGTGCACCGGCCGCTGGAACCCTCCGGCGAGCTGAACGCGGCGGCGCGGGTCTCGCGCGTCCTGGACAAGGGCTCGGCCGCCGTCTTCGACGTCGAGGTGTCCTGCGCACAGTTCACGGCGACCTGGGCGGTCTTCGCGCCCGGCGCCGGCGGATTCGGCGGCGAACGCGGCCCGTCTGCCCCGCGCAGCCCGGACCGGCCGGCCGAGCACAACGCGACCGTGGCCACGCACTCCCGGCAGGCGGCGCTCTACCGTCTGCTCGGCGACCGGCACGCCATGCACATCGACCCCGCCGCGGCGAAGGCCGCCGGGATGGACAGGCCCTTCCTGCACGGACTGTGCACCCTGGCCGCGAGCCTGCTGCCGCTGGCCGACGCCCTCGGTGCCCACCCCGCCGATCTGGTGGAGCTCGACGCCCGCTTCGCGGCCCCCGTCTTCCCCGGCGACCGGCTCGACGTGCTCGGCTGGAACGACGCCCCGACCGACGGCGCCACCGGTGGTGATGCCGTGCTCTTCGAGGCGTCGGCAGGCGACCGCACGGTGCTCTCCGGCGGCACCGCCCGATTCGCCCCCGCCCCGCCCCCGCCCGAGGAGACCCCCGATGCTTGACCGCGCACAGCGTGAAGAGGCCGCCGGAGTGCTGTGGTCCGCACAGCGTGACCGGAGCCCGGTCGACCCGCTGACCGTCACCCACCCGGCCATCGACGCGACCGACGCCTACGAGATCCAGCTGATCAACATCCGCCGGCAGCTGGCCGGGGGCCGAACCGTCAGCGGGCACAAGGTCGGACTGTCCTCGAAGGTCATGCAGCAGATGATGGGCGTGGACGAACCCGACTACGGCCATCTGCTCTCCGACATGGTGCTCCTGGAGCAGACCCCCGTGGAGAGCGACCGCTACTGCTTCCCGCGGATCGAGGTCGAGATCGGCTACGTACTCGGCCGGAGCCTGCCCGGGGAGGGCTGCACCACCGCGGATGTGCTCGCGGCCACCGAGTACATCGTCCCCGCCATCGAGCTCATCGACAGCCGGATCAAGGACTGGCGGATCGGACTCGCCGACACCATCGCCGACAACGCGTCCTCCGCCGGTGTGATCCTCGGCTCCGCCCGCGTCCGCCCGGACGATCTGAACCCGGCCGACATCGCCGCGGTGCTGTACCGGGGCGGCGAGGAGATCGCCCGGGGCAACACGAGTGCGGTGCTCGGTGACCCGACGGAGGCCGTCGCCTGGCTGGCCCGCAAGGTCGCGTCGTACGGGGTGACGCTGGATGCCGGGCACGTGATCCTGCCGGGGTCGTGCACCAGGGCGGTGGACGTGCGGCCGGGGGAGAGGTTCCGCGCCGAGTTCGAGGGGCTCGGTTCCGTGTCCGTCTCCTTCGCCCACTCAACGGGACAGCACCAGGCCACGAACTGAAATCAATACTAGTTTCGGCTGCCCGGGCGCACCCCGGCACCATCGCCGGGGTGCGCCCGCCGATCCAGCGGCTCGACGGAACACGGAAAGAGGCAGCATGAGCGCGACACACACCCTGGAGGGTCGTACCGCCGTCGTCACCGGCGCCGGAGCGGGGCTCGGCCGCGCCGAGGCACTGGCACTCGCGGGGCTCGGCGCCAACGTGGTGGTGAACGACATCGGCCCGTCGGCCGAGGAGGTGGCCGCCGAGATCAAGGCCCTGGGCACGGGCGCGGTCGCGGTGACCGGTGACGTCGGGGACTGGTCCATGGGCGAGCGCCTGGTGGAGGCCGCCGTGGAGAGCTTCGGCAGTCTGGACATCGTCGTCAACAACGCGGGCGTGCTCCGCGACAAGATGCTGTTCAACCTCACCGAGTCCGACTGGGACGACGTCATCCGGATCCACCTCAAGGGGCACGCCGCAGTCTCCCGCGCCGCGGCCGTGCACTGGCGCGCGGCGAGCAAGGCGTCCGGCGCCCCGGTCTACGGCCGGGTGGTCAACACCTCGTCCGAGGCCTTCCTCTTCGGCGCCCCCGGCCAGCCGAACTACTCCGCCGCCAAGGCCGGCATCACCGCGCTGACCCTCGCCACCGCACAGGGCCTGGCCCGCTACGGGGTGCGCGCCAACGCGATCTGCCCGCGGGCCCGCACCGCCATGACCGCCGACGCGTTCGGCGAGGGAGCCCTCACACCGGGCGGCCTCGACATCATGGCGCCCGAACGCGTCGCCACCCTCGTCACGCACCTGGCCTCCCCGGCCGGCGACACCATCAGCGGGCAGGTCTTCGTCGTCTACGGCGACATGGTCGCCCTGCTCGCCCCGCCCACCGTGGAACAGAAGTTCACCGCCGCCGACGGCACCTTCACCCCGCAGGAGCTCGACGCGCAGCTGACGCCGTACTTCGAAGGACGCGACCCGCACCGGACGTACGCCGCCTACAGCGTCGCCGCACTCGACACGACGGGTACCCAGCCGACCCCGTGAACCGCCGTCCGCACCCGGCCGGAACACCAGGGGCCGGCCGGGTCAGCCGGTGTCAGGATCCGGAGCGAGCAGCAGGTGGCACGCCATCCGCAGATCGGCGTCGGCCTCCTGCGGGGTGAGCCGCTCGTTGAGCCGGGACTGCAGCACCCCGTACCAGAGCAGGATCAGCAGCCGCAGACGCGTGATGTGGTGTTCCGTCGGCTCGGCCACGCCCCAGGCATGCAGCAGCAGGTCGAGGAAGCCCGAGTCGATCCGCCCCAGGTCGGGGACGGTCGAGGCGCGGGCGGCGTTCGCCGACTGGATCATCGCCGTGGCGAGCGCCGGCCTGCGCAGCAGATTGCGGGTCGCGCTGCCCAGCGTCTCGAAGACGGCGTCCTCGGGCGAGGTGCCCGCGGGGCGCTCGGGCACCCGGGCCGCGAACCCCTCGATCTGGTCCGCCATCAACGCGGTGAACAGATGGGTCTTCGACGGGAAGTACCGGTACAGGGTGGCGATCGCCACCCCCGCGGACTTGGCCACCTCGTGCATCTGGACCCGCTCCAGCCCCGTCGTGGCGGCGATCTCCGCCGCCACCTTCAGGATGGCCTGACGGCGTGCGCGCTGCCGGGGCGAAGTGGGCTCGGCCCCCGCCCTGGCCTCGGCGATTCTGGGCACGCTCTCCCCTCCGGAAATCCGTGGTGTCGACAACTGCTCAGACAATACGCCGGGCCCCGCAGCGCGTCAGGCGGCGTCCGTACCGCCGTACCGGTCAGCGGGACCGGCCCCGCCCGCGCGGCCCCGCAACAGGTCTGCTGAGGCCGCACACCACCGAGCGGCAGAAGGAGCACCCCATGCGGGACGGCCGGCAGGACCGGGACGCCACCCACGACGTGATCGTCGTCGGGTCCGGCGCGGGAGCGATGACCGGGGCCCTGGCAGCCGCCGGGGACGGCCTGGACACCGTCGTACTGGAGCGGACGGCACTGCTCGGCGGCACCTCCGCCTACTCCGGGGCGGCCTGCTGGCTGCCCGGCACCCAGGTACAGGAGCGGGCCGGCCTCGACGACTCCACCGAAGCGGCCCGGGACTATCTCCGGGCCCTGGCCGGGGACGCCGAGGCGGAGCGCCGGGACGCCTTCCTGCGGCACGCCCCGGAACTCGTCGCCCGGCTCGAGGACGACCCGGCCATGGCGTTCGAGTGGCGTGCCTTCCCCGACTACGTGGCCGCCCCCGGGCGGATGGACGCCGGCCGCTCCTTCGTCCCGCTCGACCTGGCACCGGAGCTGCTCGGCGACCTGCTGCCCCTGGTACGCCCGGCGGTCGACCGGGACCGGGCGGGCCAGGGACACCCCGCCACCCCGCTGACCGCCGGCCGCGCCCTGATCGGCCGCCTCCTGCTGGCCGCCACCCGGACCGGGAACGCGCAGGTGCGCACCGGGCACCACGTCACCGGGCTGGTCACCGAGGACGGCCGCGTCGCCGGCGTCGAGGCCCGCACCCCGCACGGCACCGTCCGGCTGCGGGCCCGGCACGGCGTACTGCTCGCCGCGGGCGGATTCGAGGGCGACGACACCCTGCGCACCGAGCACCGGGTACCGGGCCGGGCCGCATGGAGCATGGCGCCCCGGGGGACCAACACCGGCGAGGTGCTGCGCGCGGCCGTCGCGGCAGGCGCCGCCACCGGCCTCATGGACGAGGCCTGGTGGTGCCCGGGGACCGAACTCCCCGACGGGTCGGCCGCCTTCACCCTCGGGCTGCGCGGCGGCCTGGTCGTGGACGGCGCGGGGCGGCGCTTCGCCAATGAGTCCCTGCCGTACGACCGGATGGGCCGCGCCATCGCCGCGGCCGGGGGAGCGGACGCGCCCGTCCACCTGGTCTTCGACTCCCGCGAGGGCGGCGCCCTGCCCGCCATCACGGTGCCGCCCGCCGACCCCGCGGGCCACCTGGCGGCCGGCACCTGGGTGCGGGCGGACTCCCTGCCGGAGCTCGCCCGGCTGATCGGCGTACCGGCCGGCGCCCTGACGGACACCGTCACCCGCTTCAACGGCTTCGCGGCCGGCGGCACGGACGAGGACCATCACCGCGGCGAGGACCCCTACGACCTGTTCTTCGCCGACACCGCGAACGCCCCCGGGCCCAACCCGTGCCTGGTCCCGCTGGAGCGGCCGCCGTACTACGCGGCCCGGCTGGTCCTCGCCGACCTCGGCACCAAGGGAGGACTCCGCACGGACGCCCACGCCCGCGTCCTTTCCACCTCGGGCCGCCCGCTCCCCGGCCTGTACGCGGCCGGCAACACCAGCGCGTCCTTCACCGGCCGGGTCTATCCGGGCCCCGGTGTTCCCCTCGGCACCGCCATGGTCTTCGCCTCGCTGGCCGTGCGGCACATGAAGAAGCGGGCCGGCGACGCCGGCTGACCCGCCCGCTGCGGACATCCCGGCCAGTGGGATCCCCCGGGGCGCGGCCACCGGCGAGCGCTCTACGGTCACGGCACCGCCGGGCCGGGACAAGGACGAGAGAAGGACATGATGGTCGAGAAGAGCGTGTACGGACCGTGGGCCGTCGTCGCAGGAGGGTCCGAGGGAGTCGGCGCCTCGTTCGCCCACCGGCTCGCGGACGCCGGGATCAACCTGGTCCTGATCGCCCGCAAGCCCGGCCCGCTGAAGGAGACCGCCGACCTGGTGCGCGCCAAGGGCGTCGAGGTCCGCACCGTCGAACTCGACCTGCTGGACCCCGAGGCCCTGGACACGGTCCGGGCGGTCACCGACGCTCTGGAGGTCGGACTGCTGATCTTCAACGCGGGAGCCAACAGCTACGGCCACGAGTTCGTGACCGGCGACCCGGCCCGGATCCGGGGTGTCCTGGACCTCAACATCACCGCGCAACTGGCCCTCACCCACCACTTCGGGGCCCTGATGAAGGAACGCGGCCGGGGCGGCATCATGCTCGTCGGCTCGCTCTCCGGGTACCTGGGCCAGGCGCAGATCAGCGTCTACTCGGCGGCCAAGGCCTTCAGCCGGGTCTTCGCCGAGGGCCTGTGGCTGGAACTCCGGCCGTACGGCGTGCACGTCCTGGAGCTCGTCCTCGGCGTGACCCGCACACCCGCCATGGAGCGCGCCGGACTGCGCATGGACCTGCCGGGCCTGCGCGTCGCCGAGCCGGACGACGTCGCCCGGGAAGGGCTGGAACACCTCGCCGACGGCCCCGTGCTGGTCGCCGGGGGCAATGCCGCAGCGGCCGAGAAGCGCAGCGGGTTCCCCCGCGCCGAACTGGCCCTCGCGGCCCACGAGGCGTCCCGGCGGCTCCTTCCGCCGACCTCCTGACGCCGACTCCCCAGCCCTGTCGCCGTACCCGTCCCGCACGGCGCGGACCGTCCCTCCCGGAGAGCAGATGAGCGAGACCGAGCACCCCCTCACGATTCCAGGCGCCCTCGACCTCGCCGCGCGCCGGTACCCCGGCCGGGAGGCGGTCGTGGACGGTGACGTACGGCTGACCTGGGCACAGCTGCGTGACCGGGTACGGGAGGCGGCGAAGTCACTGATCGCCCTCGGCACCCGCCCCGGAGACCGGATCGCCGTCTGGGCGCCCAACAGCCACCGCTGGGTGGTCGCCGCGCTCGCCGCCACATCGGCGGGGGCGGTCCTGATCCCCGTCAACACCCGCTACAAGGGTGCCGAGGCCCGCTGGCTCCTGGAACGCGGCCGGGCGCGGCTGCTGTTCGTCGAGAACGGCTTCCTGGGCAAGGACTACCTCGCCATGCTGGGTACGGGACAGGGGCCAGGCGGCGACGGGCGGCCGGTGCCGCAACTGCCCGGCCTGGAAACGGTGGTGACGCTCGACGGCGCCGAACGCCCCGGCATCGTGCCGTGGGACGACTTCGTCCGCCGCGGCGCGCACCTGGAGGACGCCGAGGCCACCGCCCGCGGTGCGGCCGTGCACCCCGACGACCCGTCCGACCTGCTCTTCACGTCGGGCACCACCGGCCGCCCCAAGGGCGCCCTGACCACGCACCGGCAGAACCTCACCACGTACCGGGCCTGGAGCGGGCGGACCGGTGTCACCGGCGACGACCGCTATCTCGTCATCAACCCGCTGTTCCACTGCTTCGGGTACAAAGCCGGCGTACTCGCCTGCCTGCTGCGCGGCGCCACGATGGTGCTCCAGCCGGTGTTCGACGTGGACCGCGCCCTGCGCGCCGTCGAGACCGAGCGGATCACCGTACTGCCCGGCCCGCCCACCATCTACAGCGAACTGCTGGACGCGCCCGGCCGGGACCGGTTCGACCTGTCGTCGCTCAGACTCGCGGTGACCGGGGCCGCCGTCGTGCCCGTCGCCCTGGTGCGGCGGCTGCGGGCCGAGCTCTTCCCCGAGGTGCTCACCGCCTACGGACTGACCGAGACCTGCGGCACGGTCACCGTCTGCTCGGCGGACGACGACGCCGAGACCGTCGCCCTGACCGCGGGCCGCCCCATCGACGGCACCGAGGTGCGCGTGGCCGACGCCGGCGGGCGTCCGCTGCCGGCCGGACAGGACGGCCGGATCCTGGTGCGCGGCTACCACGTGATGCTCGGCTACCTGGACGATCCGGCGGCGAGCGCGGCGGCCGTCGACGCCGAGGGCTGGCTGGACACCGGGGACGTCGGCCACCTCGACGCACGCGGCAATCTGGTGATCACCGGACGGTCCAAGGACATGTTCGTGGTCGGCGGGTTCAACGTCTATCCGGCCGAGATCGAGCAGGTGCTCACCGGGCACGCCCGCGTCGCCGAGGCGGCCGTGGTCGGAGTCCCGGACGCACGCCTCGGAGAGGTCGGCCGCGCGTACGTGACCGTCCGGCCGGGCGCCGGGACGGACCCGGACGACCTCCTGGGCCACTGCCGGGACCGGCTCGCCAACTTCAAGGTCCCGCGCGAGGTCGTGGTCCTGGCGGCCCTGCCGCGCAACGCCACCGGCAAGGTGGACAAGACCGCCCTGCGGACGATCTGACCGACACGCTTCACCGTGCACAAGGGGATGGGAGACAGGCCATGGGCAACGAGGTTCTGGAGTCGGTGCGCGCCCTGCTGCCGGCCATCGGGAAACGGGCCGTCACCACGGACGAGGCGCGGCGCATACCGGATGCCACGGTCCGCGAGCTGACCGCGGCCGGTGTGTTCCGGATGCTTCAGCCGGTCCGCTACGGCGGACTGGAGGCCGACCCGGTCGACTTCTACCGGGTGGTGCGGGAGATCTCCGCGGTCTGCTGCTCCACCGGCTGGGTGGCGTCGGTCCTGGGCGTACACCCCTGGCAGCTGGGACTCTTCCCCCAGCAGGCACAGGAGGACGTGTGGGGCGAGGACCGGGACACCCGTATCTCCTCCGCGTACGCCCCGGTGGGCCGGCTGACCCCGGTCGACGGCGGCTACCGGCTCACCGGCCGGTGGAGCTTCTCCTCGGGCTGCGAACACGCCTCGTGGGCGCTTCTGGGAGCGCTCGTCGTGGGGGCCCGGGGCCGGCCGGTGGACTTCCTCACCGTCCTGGTGCCCCGCCGCGACTACGCGATCGAGGACATGTGGGACGTGGTCGGACTCCGCGGCACCGCCAGCAACGACATCCTCGTCGAATCGGCGTTCGTGCCCGCCCACCGGGTGCTCCGCAACTACGAGCAGGCACAGCTGAAGGGACCGGGACAGCAGATCAACCCGGGGCCGCTGTACCGGCTGCCGTTCGGTGCGATCTTCACCAGCGCCGTCACCGCGCCGGTGATCGGTGCGGTGTCGGGCGGCTACGCGTCGTACGTGTCGCGGATGAAGGAACGGGTACGGCTCAGCCTGGGCGGCGGCCGGTTCACCGAGGACCCCTTCGCCCAGGTCGCCATCGCACGTGCCGCATCCGACATCGACGCGACCGTCCTGCAGATGGACCGGAACCTGCGCGAACTGTCCGAACTCGCCGCGGCGGAGCAGGAGATCCCCATGGAGCTGCGGCTGCGCACCCGCCGTGACCAGGTCCGGGGCACCGAACGCGCCGTCGCCGCGATCGATCTGCTCTTCAAGACCGCCGGCGGCAACGCGCTGCGGCGCGGCAACCCCGTCGAGCGCGCCTGGCGCGACGCCCACGCGGGCAGCGTCCACGTCGCCAACGACGTGGAGCGCGCCCTCGCCATGTACGGCCGCGGCGCCTTCGGCCTGACGGTCGAGGACAACCTGGTCTGATCACGCGGTACGCGCAACGGTCCCGGAACCCCGCGAGAGGTCCGGGACCGTTCCGCGTGCTCAGACCTGCCCGCCACCGCCGGCCGACCGCACGGCGAGGTAGCGGGCGGGGAACTCGCCGCCGCCGTGCACCGCGAGATCCGCCCCGTTGACGTATCCGGACAGGCCGCCCGCAAGGAACAGGCAGGCGCGGGCGACGTCGTCGGGCACCGCCATCCGCGCCATCGGGATGACACCGGCCACCGACGCCCCGCCGTCCGCGCCGTAGACCGACGCCGCGCTCTCGGTGCGGATCAGCCCGGTGGTGATGTGGTTGACCCGGACGGCGGGTGCCCACTCCAGGGCCAGCGCCTTGGTGAGGGCCAGCAGCCCGGCCTTGGCGGCCGTGTAGGCCGCGGTGCCCGGCTGTGGATCATGGGCGGAGACACTGCCGATGTTGATGACCGATCCGCCGTCGTCCTGGGCCCGCATCACGCGGTGGGCCGCCTGCGCCACATAGAACGGCGCGAGCAGGTTGAGCGCGACGATCTTCTCCACGAAGCGCGGCGATACGGTGGCCGCGTCGGCGTCGGGGGAACCGCCCGCGTTGTTGACGAGCACGTCGAGCCGGCCGAAGCGTTCGACCGCCGCGTCCACCAGGCAGGACGCCGCCGCCGGATCGCGTACATCGGCCGGGACGAAGACCGCCTGCCGGCCGCCGGCCGCCGGCAGGGTCTGCGGGGTGTTGCGGCCGCAGACGACCACGTCCGCCCCGGCGCCGAGGAACGCCCCTGCGACGGCGGCGCCGATTCCCTTGGTGCCGCCGGTGACCAGCACCACGCGCCCCGTGAAGTCCAGCGGGTTGCCGATATCCATGTGCTGCATGCCCTTCTCCGTCTGCCGGAACCCGCTCATCGGGCGGCCAGCCCCAGGCCGGCGGCGAGCCGTGCCCGGTGGTGCGCGGGCGGGCCGAACAGTTCGCCCGCCCCGTGCGCCCGCTTGAAGTAGCGGTGCGCGTCGTGCTCCCAGGTGATGCCGATCCCGCCGTGCAACTGGATCATCTCGCCCGCCACCGCCGAGAACGCCTCGGAGCAGACGGATTTCGCGACGGCGGCGGCCCGCGGCAGCGCGCCCGGGTCCTCGTCGGCGGCGAACGCGGCACCGAGCGCCACCGAACGCGCGGACTCCACCAGGACATAGGCGTCGGCCAGCCGGTGCTTGACCGCCTGGAACGAACCGATGGGCCGGCCGAACTGCACCCGGTCGCGGGCGTATTCGACGGTGAGTTCCAGACAGCGTCCGGCCGCGCCCACCTGCTCGGCGGCGAGTGCCGCGCACGCCAGATCCCGCACATGCTCCAGGACCCGCCCGCCGTCTCCGTCCTCACCGACCAGACGCCCCTCGGCGCCGTCCAGCACCCAACGGGCCTGGCTCCGGGTGCCGTCCATGGTCACGACGGGCTCCCGGCGCACCCCGGCCCCTTCGGGCGCCACCTCGAAGAGCGACACCCCGCCTGCCGTACGGGCGGCGACGAGCAGGATGCCGATGCCCGGCCAGTCCAGTACATGCTCCTTGGTCCCGGAGACCCGCCAGCCGCCGCCCGGCCGCCCCACCGCCTCGGCGCGTATCGCGGCCCCGTCCCAGGAACCCTGCTCCGCCCAGGCCAGTGCGCCCACCGAGGTCCCCTCGGCGAGCCCCGGCAGCAGCCGCCCGCAGGCCTCCTTGTCACCCGAGGCGAGCAACGCACCCGCCGTGAGCACCGCCGAGCCCAGACAGGGCAGCGGGCTCAGGCTCCGGCCCAGCTCCTCCATCAGCACATGGACGTCCCGGGCGCCGCCGCCCGCCCCGCCGTACCCCTCGGGCACGGCGAGACCGGCGCCGCCGATCTGCTCGGTCAACGGACCCCAGGCATCTTTGGGTTGATGCCGGAGCAGCAGCGACCTGACGGCCGACCGCAGCTCTTCCTGCTCCTCAGTCAGCCTCATCGGGCTGCTCCCCTCGGGTAGGCGGTCAGGCGGTCAGTACCCGGGCCCGGCACGCGGCCGGGGTACCCCACGCGTCGCGCAGCGGCCGGGCCTTGCGGATCCACAGCGACAGGTCGAGTTCGTCGGTGTAGCCCACGGCGCCGTGAAGCTGGAGGGCCGTGCGCGCCGCCCCGTACGCGGCCTCGCCCGCCGTGACCTTGGCCGCGGCGACCCCGCGCCCCGCGTCGTCGTCGCCGGCGGCCAGGGCGAGCGCGGCTCCGTGCACCAGCGGCTCGGCGAACTCCAGGGCCAGCAGGGTGTCCGCCAGCCGGTGCTTGACCGCCTGGAAGGAGCCGATCGCCACCCCGAACTGGGTGCGCTGTGTGACGTATTCGACGGTACGGGCCAGCAGGGTCCGCCCGACCCCGAGTGACTGGGCCGCCGTGGCGAGCGCGGCCACATCGGCCGCGTACCGCGCGGCGGCGACGACCGCGGGGCCCTGGGCCAGGACCGTTCCGTCCGACGGCTGCGAGAGCCGCCGCGCCGGATCGGCCGAGGGCTGCACGGTACCCGCGGCGGCGGCGACGCGCAGGGTGTCGCCGTCCACCACGAACACCGCGTCGGCCACGTCGGCGTCCAGGGCGTACGGGCCGAGCGCGGTCAGACAGAGGGAGGCCACGGACTTGCCCGAGGCGATGGCGGGCAGCCGGGCGGCGGCCGCGTGGCCGTCGCCGAGCCGGTCCAGCAGGGCGGCCGCGGCGACCGTCTCGACCAGGGGGCCGGGAACGGCGTGCCGCCCCAGTACCTCGAAGGCGAGGGCCAGTTCGACGGGCAGCGGGCCGAACCCCTCGTGCTGCTCCGGCACCGCGAGTGCGAACACCCCGGCCTCGGCCAGCCGGGCCCAGACGGCCCGCCCCGGGCCGTGGTCGCCGGCGGCCCAGGACCGTATCGCGGCCGGGGTGTCGCAGGAGGTGAGCAGGGCGTCGAGGGAGCGGGCGAAGTCCCGCTGCTCGGCGTCGGGGAAGAAGCGCATCACCGGCGTCCCTTCGGCAGGCCGAGCAGCCGCTCGGCGATGATGTCGCGCTGGATCTCGTTGGTGCCCGCGTAGACGGGACCGGCCAGCGAGAAGGTGTAGCCCTCCGCCCAGCCGCCGCCGGCGGGCGATTCGCCCGCGTGATCGGCGAGTTCGCCGTACGGGCCGAGCAGGTCGAGCGCCGTCTCGTGCAGGGCGATGTCGAGCTCGGACCAGTAGATCTTGTTGAGGCTGGAGGCGGCTCCGGCGGGTCCGCCCTCGTCGTGCAGGACACGCGAGGCGCCCGCGTAGGAGAACAGCCGGTAGGCGCGGGCCCCGATCACCGCGTCGGCGACCCGGTCGCGCAGCGCGGTGTCCGCCGGGTCGCCGTGTTCGCGCCACAGGGCGGTCAGCCGGTCGGCTGCGGAGGTGAACCGCCCCGGGCTGCGCAGGGTGAGGCCGCGCTCGTTGCCGGTGGTGCTCATCGCGACCCGCCACCCCTGGCCGGGCTCGCCGATGACGTCCTCGTCCGGGACGAACACCTCGTCCAGGAAGAGTTCGGCGAAGGCCGGCTTCCCGTCGAGCCGCCCGATCGGGCGGACCGTGACCCCCTCGGCGTCCAGCGGGAACATCAGATACGTCAGCCCCCGGTGCGGCCGGTCCGCGCCGGGGTCGCTGCGGAACAGTCCGAAGGCCCGGTCGGCGAAGGCGGCCCGGGAGGACCAGGTCTTCTGGCCGCTGAGCAGCCAGCCGCCCTCGGTCCGTACGGCCGTCGACTTCAGCGAGGCCAGGTCGGAGCCGGACTCCGGCTCCGACCAGGCCTGGGCCCAGATGACCTCACCGCTCGCCATCGCGGGCAGGATCCGGGCCCGCTGTTCGGCGGTGCCGTGCTCGAAGAGGGTGGGGGCCAGCAGGTTGATGCCGTTCTGGCTGACCCGGCCGGGCGCCCCGGCGGCGTAGTACTCCTCCTCGAAGACCATCCAGCGCAGCAGGGAGCCCCCGCGCCCGCCGAACTCCTCGGGCCAGGAGACGACCGACCAGCGGTCGGCGGCCAGCGTCGCCTCCCACTCCCGGTGGGCGGCGAATCCCTCGCGGGTCTCCAGGGACGGCAGGGCAGCGGCCGGGACATGGGCGGCCAGCCAGTCGCGTACCTCGGTACGGAACGCCTCGTCGGCCGCGTCGAAATCGAGGTCCATCAGGCGCCCGCCTTCTTCATCGCCCGGATGTCCATGCCGCCGAGCGCGTCCGGTGCGGTCTCGGCGTTGTGCGCGTGTGCCAGATGGTGCAGGCCGAACACCGAGTCCATTCCGGTGTGCATGCCCTGGAGGTCCTCGGCCTGGTTGACGGCCCGCTTGGTCAGGGCAAGGCCCAGACGCGGCATCTCGGAGATCCGCAGTGCCAGCTCCCGGGTGCGCTCGGCCAGTTCCTCCCTGGGCACGACCCGGTTGACCATGCCGACCTCGTACGCGCGCCGCGCGCTCATCCGGTCCCCGGTGTAGAGGAACTCCTTGGCGATCCGCGGCGGCATCACCCACGGGTGGGCGAAGTACTCGACACCTGGGATGCCCATGCGGACCACCGGATCGGCGAAGAACGCGTCTTCCGAGGCCACGATCAGGTCGCACACCCAGGCCAGCATCAGGCCGCCCGCCACGCACGCGCCCTGAACGGACGCGATGACCGGCTTGGGCAGCTCACGCCACCGGCGGCACATCCCCAGGTACACCTCGGACTCGCGGGCGAAGCGGCTCTCCGCACCGGCCTTGTCCGAGTGGTCCCACCAGAGCCCCGCCCGGCGTTCGAACGGCAGATGGGCATCGCGTTCCGGGGTGCCGATGTCATGACCGGCGGAGAAGTGCTCGCCCGCGCCGGCCAGCACGACGGTCTTCACCTCGCTGTCGTCGGCCGCGCGGTAGAACGCCCGGTCCAGGGCGTAGGTCATCGCGGAATTCTGCGCGTTGCGGTAGTCGGGCCGGTTCATGGTCACCGTCGCTACCGGGCCCTGCTTCTCGTAGTGCACCGGTTCGTCGTGGGCAGCGGACATCGGCCCCTCCTTCCCTAACAAGTGTTTGGTAGATTAACGTACCCCCATGAGCAGCGTCGAGGAGTTCCGCACCGAGATCCGCGGCTGGCTGGCCGCCAACCTCACCGGTTCCTTCGCGGGCCTGCGGGGCCGCGGCGGACCCGGACGAGAACACGAGGCCTTCGCCGAACGGCTCGGCTGGGAACGCCACATGGCCGCCGAGGGCTGGACCTGCGTGGGCTGGCCCGAGGAGTACGGGGGCCGGGGCGCGACCATCGAGCAGCAGGTCGCCTTCCACGAGGAGTACGCCTTGGCCGACGCCCCCGCGCGGGTCAACCACATCGGGGAGCAACTGCTCGGGCCGACCCTGGTGGCGTTCGGCACACCCGCGCAGCGGGCCCGGTTCCTGCCGCCGGTCGTCGCCGTCGAGGAGCTGTGGTGCCAGGGCTACAGCGAGCCCGACGCGGGGTCCGACCTGGCGAACGTACGGACCAGGGCCGAGCGCGACGGCGAGGACTGGGTCGTCACCGGGCAGAAGACCTGGACCTCACTCGCCCACGAGGCGCAGTGGTGCTTCGTGGTCGCCCGCACCGAACCCGGCTCGTCCCGCCATGCCGGTCTGTCCTATCTGCTCGTCCCGCTCGACCAGGCGGGCGTCGAGGTCCGGCCGATCGAGCAGCTGACCGGAACCTCCGAATTCAACGAGGTCTTCTTCGACGGGGCCCGTACCCGCGCCGAGGACATCGTCGGTGCCCCGGGCGACGGCTGGCGCGTGGCGATGGCCACGCTCGGCTTCGAACGCGGAGTCTCCACCCTCGGCCAGCAGGTCGGCTTCCGGCGCGAACTGGAGACACTCATCGACCTGGCCCGGCGCAACGGCGCCGCCGGCGACCCGCTGATCCGTGACCGGCTCGCCCGCGCCTGGACGGGTCTTGAGACCATCCGCTGCAACGCCCTGCGCATGCTCGACGGGGTGGCGGCCGGCGCACCCGGCCCCGAGGCGTCCATCGGGAAGATCTTCTGGGCCACCTGGCACCGGGAACTCGGTGAGCTGGCCATGAGCGTCCTGGGCGCCGGCGGTATGGCAGCCGCCGGGGAGCCCTATGAACTGGACGACTGGCAGCGGCTGTTCCTCTTCTCCCGCTCCGACACCATCTACGCCGGATCCAACGAGATCCAGCGCAACATCATCGCCGAGCGCGTCCTCGGCCTGCCCAAGGAGATCCGCCCGTGACGACCAATCCGCCCTATGTAGCAGGGCACTCCCTCCTGGCGGGCCGCACCGCGGTGATCACCGCCGCCGCGGGCGCCGGCATCGGCGGAGCGACGGCCCGCAGGTTCCTGGAGGAGGGCGCCCGCATCGTCATCGGCGACGCCCACGAACGCCGCCTGGGGGAGAGCGCCGCCGCACTCGCCGAGGAGTTCGGCGCGGACAGCGTCGCCGCGCTGCCCTGCGACGTCACCGACCAGGAGCAGGTCGACGCCCTGTTCGCGTTCACCGCCGAGCGCCACGGCGGCCTCGACATCGTCGTCAACAACGCGGGCCTCGGCGGCACCGCCGACCTCGTCGACATGACCGACGACCAGTGGGCCAAGGTCCTCGACGTCACCCTCAACGGCACCTTCCGCTGCACCCGCACCGCCCTGCGCCACTTCAAGGACCGGGGCGCCGGCGGCATCGTCGTCAACAACGCCTCCGTCATCGGCTGGCGCGCCCAGCGCGGCCAGGCCCACTACGCCGCCGCGAAGGCCGGCGTCATGGCCCTGACCCGGTGCGCCGCCCTGGAGGCCGCCGACTTCGGCGTACGCGTCAACGCCGTCGCCCCGAGCCTGGCCATGCACCCGCACCTGGTGAAGGTCACCACCCCGGAGCTGCTGGCCCGGCTCACCGAGAGCGAGGCCTTCGGCCGGTACGCCGAACCCTGGGAGATCGCCAACGTCATCGTCTTCCTGGCCAGCGGCTACTCCTCGTACATGACCGGGGAGACCGTCTCCGTCAGCAGCCAGAGGGCGTGAACGCGATCACCCCGACCCCCAACGCCGAGCGACGCGCCCAACTCCTGGCGACCGCAGCCGGGGTGTTCGCCGACCAGGGCTACAACGCCACCACCGTCCGCCGCATCGCGGACGCGTCCGGGATGCTCGCGGGCAGCCTGTACTACCACTTCGACTCGAAGGAGTCGATGCTGGACGAGATCCTCTCGGCCTTCCTGGACGAGCTGTGGACGAGCTACGACACCGTCCTCGCCGCCGGCCTGGGGCCCCGGGAGACCATCGGGGCCCTCGTCACCCAGTCCTTCCGGCAGATCGACCGCCACGGACCCGCGGTCGCCATCTACCAGAGGGAGTCCAGACACCTCTCCGCCCAGCCGCGCTTCGCCTATCTCGCCGACTCCCAGCTCAAGTTCGAGAACGCCTGGCTGCGCACGCTGGAACGCGGCGTGGCCGAGCACGCCTTCCGCGGCGACCTGGACGTCCGGCTCGTCTACCGGTTCGTCCGCGACACCGTCTGGGTGGCCGCCTCCTGGTACCGCCCGGGCGGCGCCCACAGCCCGGAGGAGATCGCCCGCCAGTACCTGTCCATGGTCCTCGCGGGCATCACCACCCGCACCTGAGACCCGATCACCCCTTCACCAAGGAGCAGTCATGGCCGAGGCCTACATCGTCGAAGCGGTCCGCACCCCGGTCGGCCGGCGCAAGGGCGGGCTGTCCGCCGTCCACCCCGCCGACCTCGGGGCGCATGTCATCAAGGCGCTGGTCGAGCGCAGCGGGGTCGACCCGGCCGCCGTGGAGGACGTCGTGTTCGGCTGCCTGGACACCGTCGGCCCGCAGGCCGGGGACATCGCCCGCACCGCGTGGCTCGCCGCGGGCCTTCCCGAGGAAGTGCCCGGCACCACTGTCGACCGGCAGTGCGGCTCCTCCCAGCAGGCCGTCCACTTCGCCGCCCAGGGCGTCCTGTCCGGCACCCAGGACCTGGTCGTCGCGGGCGGCACCCAGAACATGTCGATGATCCCGATAGCCTTCGCCAGCCGCCAGGCCGCCGAACCCCTCGGGCTGACCGACGGCCCCTACGCGGGCTCCGTGGGCTGGCGCGCCCGTTACGGGGAGGCGCCCGTCAACCAGTTCCACGGCGCCGAACTCATCGCGGAGAAGTGGGGCATCTCCCGTGAGGACATGGAGCACTTCGCGCTCCGCTCGCACCAGCGGGCCCTGCGCGCGATCGACGAGGGCCGCTTCGCCCGGGAGACCGTCGCGTACGGCGAAGTGACGGTGGACGAGGGGCCGCGCCGCGACACCTCGCTGGAGAAGATGGCGGGCCTCAAGCCGGTCGTCGAGGGCGGCCGGCTGACCGCCGGGGTCTCCTCGCAGGTCTCCGACGGCGCCTCGGCGCTGCTCATCGCCTCCGAGCGGGCCGTCGCCGAGCACGGCCTGACGCCCCGGGCCCGCATCCACCACCTCTCCGTGCGCGGCGAGGACCCGATCCGGATGCTGTCCGCGCCCATCCCGGCGACGGCGTACGCCCTGAAGAAGGCCGGGATGTCGATCGACGAGATCGATCTGGTCGAGATCAACGAGGCGTTCGCACCGGTCGTCCTGGCCTGGCTGAAGGAGACCGGTGCCGATCCGGACAAGGTCAATGTCAACGGCGGCGCCATCGCGCTCGGCCACCCGCTGGGCGCCACCGGAACCAAGCTGATGACGACCCTGCTGCACGAACTGGAGCGCACCGGCGGCCGCTACGGCCTGCAGACCATGTGCGAGGGCGGCGGCCAGGCCAACGTCACCATCATCGAGCGCCTCTGAACGCCGGGCCCGGGTACCGCTGCCCGGCGGCCAGCCCGTGACGGGGCGGGCCACGGGGCAGCTGTCCGGGCGGGGCGAGGTTCGGCGGGGGCGAGGTTCGGCCCGCGGCCGGACGGGATGGAGTGCCGTGACAGGACATCTGACGTCCTATCTTCGGTAGGGTCACTCCGGACCGTGAACCGAAGGGGTACCGACACCATGAACACAGAACTGCCTGCCTCGCTGGTGGGGGCGTATACGGCGCTGCCCTCCCTGCGCGCCGACCGGGAACACTTCTATGACGGCCTCGCCGGCCGGGGGATCGCCGACGGGCTGGAGATCCCCTTCCGTGACGGCCTCGGTGAGGACATCGGCTGGCTGGCCGCACAGATGCGCGGCCGCTTCACCCGTTCGGTGATCACTCTGATTCCCGGCACGATGGCGCGCGTAGGAGCCTCGGGCGTTTTCGGTCTCGCCTCCGGGGACCCCGACGGCCGACAGGCCGCGCTCGCCTTCCTCCGCCAGGCCCGCACGGCCGCCGAAGAGGTCAACCAGCTCACCGGCGAGCAGTCGGTCTCCGTCATCCACATCCACACCGCGCCCTCGGTGACCGCCGCGGGGGAGATGTTCGCCCGTTCCCTCGACGAGATCGCGGCGGGCGAACCCGCCGCGGGTGGCTGGTCCACCCGGCTCGTCCTGGAGCACTGCGACGCGTACGCGCCGACCGTCCCGGGCGAGAAGCGGTTCCTGCCGCTGGAGGACGAGATCGCCCTCGCCCGCGCAGGGGGGATCGGCATCGCGATCAACTGGGGCCGTTCGGCGATCGAGGCGCAGGATGCGGGCCGCCCGCTCGCCCAGATAGAGCGGCTCGCCGCCGAGGGCCTGCTGGAGGGCGTCATGTTCTCCGGCGCGGGCCCGGCCGCGAACCGCTTCGGGGGACCGTGGGCGGACGCGCACCTGCCCCTCACCGAGGACGAGCCCACCTCCCTCATGGACGCCGACGAGGTACGCCGTTGCCTCCGCGCGGCCGAGGGCGCGTTCTCCTACGCGGGGGCGAAGATCCAGGTTCCCGGCGATGCCACGGTCGACGAGAGGCTCGCGGCGGTGGGCCGCGTCATGCGGCTGCTGTCCGAGCACGGGGCCGCCCCGGCTATGAGCTGAGCGTCAATGGGGAGCACTCCGCCGGGCCGGGACCATGTGTCCCGCCCCGGCGGAGTGATCGGTGCCGTGCGCCGTGTGCAGACGTGTGGCCGTCCGTCAGTGGTGCTTGTGGGCCTTGCGCCCGGACGCCTTCACGGTCCAGGTCAGCCTCTCGGTGGCCTCGGCGCGGACCCGGGGATCGCGGATCGCCTCGGTCCGGTCGGCCGACTCGACCGTGACGGTGTGCGTCCTGCCGTCCGCGGCAACGCCCAGAGCGGCGGGGACGACGCTGGTGAGACCCTGCACCCGCTTCACCCGGACGCCGTCGACGTACCAGCGCAGCTCCGGCGCGGCCAGTCCGGTGAGCTCGGCCCGGGTGACCTCGATGCGGCTGGTCCTGAGGATCGCGCTGCCCGTACCGACCCCGCTGCTCAGGGCGTTGGCCTCGCGGTAGAAGCCGGCGATCATGGCCTCGCGTCCGGGGAGGTTGAAGTCGCTGATGTTCAGGGCCCGCATGAGGGAGTTGGCGGTCGGGCGGTAGATCCCGAACGGGTAGTAGCTGCTGCCCTCGTACGTGCCGACGGTGCTGCCCGTGGGGTCGCTCTCGCCGAGCCAGCGGTACCACTTGGTCCGGTTCGCGGCCATCTGCTCCGCGGTGAAGGTGCTGGAGTTGAGGTCGGCGGGCTCGCTGCCCGGCCAGGTGCCGTAGCCGTCGTACGCGTACTCGTCCGCCAGCAGGCCCACCGAGTGAGCGATCTCGTGGGCGGCTATCAGGCTCGACTGCGCGTTGTCGGAGGAGAGGGTCGAGACACCGTCGAACGGGTAGCCCTCCGCCTCCAGGCCCGAGTAGCCGGCGCCGCCGTACTTGGTGGAGTTGGAGATGACGATGACCAGGTCGGCGTCCGGGGCCTTGGCGGCGTAGGAGGCGACCTTGTCGATGTCGGCACAGATCAGGCGCTCGGTGTCCGAGCACCAGAAGTAGCTGCCGAGCGCGGTGTCCTTGGTGGTGCCGGCGGTCGGATCGCCGGTGATGCCGGATTCGGCGGACACCGCGTCGACGGTCCATACGTTCATCAGGCCCTGATAACTCGAGTAGGGCTCGATGCCGGTGATGTCCCCCCACTTCGTGGCGGCCGCGGCGTGGAAGGCGTCCTGCTGGCCGGCGGTGTAGCCGTCGCCGACGATCACCACGTCGAGCCGGTCGTCCGAAGCGCCGGTCACGGAGAGCTTCCCGACCTCGCCGTCCGTCGTCTCCGCCGTGGGCGTCACGCTCCGGGCGGCGGAACGGCCGGTCACCGTACCCGTGTTGAGCGGGACCTCGGTCCGCCGGCCCTCGCCGCCGGGCTGGGGGAAGTACTCGACGGAGACACGCGGTTCCCGGGCGGGCTCGGGGTCCACGGCGAACGCGGGAGCGGCGAGGGCCGCCCCCACGATCGCTGTGAGCGCGACGCCCACGGATATTGCGGCGACTCTGGGGGTGCGCATGCTGATCCTCACTCTGTCGTCCGGCTCGGAGATGAAGTAAAACGATTACGTAAATATGCTTAACGTGTCGCATAACCTAGGCTGGGCGGCGAGCTGTTGGCAACAGTCCGCAGGCCCGGCGGTGATGGGGGAGCGTGGCCGGGCGGTAGTACGGGAGGCCGGCGGTCTCCCGGTTCGTGGCCGGGGCCGCAGAGGTACGAAGCAGCCGGTGACACCGGCGGACGCAGGGCGAGGGGCAGTCATGGCGGGAAGCGGCACGGTGACCGGCGAACCGGAGCCTACGACCGGGGGCGAGGCTGCCGTCCGGCCGCACCGGGAACAGGCGGAGGCGCAGGACGCCCCGGCCGCGATCGGCCGCCGGGTGAAGCGGCTCCGCAGGGAACGCGAACTGACGCAGCGACAGCTCGCCGAACCCGCGTACACCGCCGCCTATGTCTCGACCCTGGAAGCCGGCAGGGTGCGGCCCTCCGAAGCCGCCCTCCGGCACATCGCCGACCGGCTGGGCGTCGCTCACGAGGAACTCGCCACGGGCAGGCCCACCCACATCGCCACGGCCCTCCTGATGGAACTGGCCGACGCCCAACGGCTGCTGGCCGTCGAGGACGCCGCCGATGCGCGGGCCGCGTATGAGCAGATCCTCGGCAGGGCCGAGCGGTACGGACTCACGCAGGAACGGGCGGCCGCCCTCGTCGGGCTCGGCGAATGCGCGCTGGAGGCCGGGGAACTGGCCGAGGCCCTGATCCGGTTCCGAGCGGCGGAACAGGCGCTGGCCGAAGAGCCGCTCCCCGCCCGCGCGCGGGCGGTCCGGGGCCGGTCGGTCGCCCACTACCTGGCCGGCGAACTGCGCTACTCCTGCTACCTGCTGGAAAGCGCGATCGATGAACTGAACACGTCCGGGCTGCACGACCCGGGCGCCTTGCTCCAGCTCTACACGGCCTCGATCGCCCCGTACATGGACATGGGCGCCCACGCCCGCGCCGCGCAGGCCGCCGAACTCGCACTCGCCCTGGTGCCCCAGGTGTCGGACCCCGCACTGGTCGCCACCATGCACCGCACGGTGGCCCGCACCCTGATCGCCGAAGGCAGGGCCGACGCCGCCCAGGCCTCGCTGGCGCGGGCCACCGAGCTCTACCAGCAGCTGCAGATCCGTACCGAGCTCGCTCACTGCCACTGGATGCGGGGCTATGTCTGTGCCCAGCACGACGACCTCGTGCAGGCGGAGACGGAACTGCGCACCGCGCACTCGATGCTGGTGTCCAAACGGGCAGCCCTGTACGTCTCACAGGTGGAGGTCGAGCTCGCCGACGTCCTGCGCAGAAGGGGGAAGTCGACGGAGGCCGCGGAGCTGCTGGAAAGCCTGCTGGCCGGCCTCAAGTCCGGGCGCGGCGCGGTGCACGCCGGCGGTGCGCACCGGCTGCTCGGGCTGATCGCCGAAGAGGCCGGGGACGCCGAGGCGGCCGAACTGCACTACGCCACCGCGCTCTCCCTGCTCGAACAGACGGGAGCCGCCGGAGACCTCGCCGACATCTGCCGGCTGCTCGGAGACCTGCTGCGCAGCGAGGGCCGGACGGAAGCGGCACTGAACGCCTACCGGACCGGTCTCGGCCACCGCGCCGAGCCGGGTACGACCACACTCGGTCCCGCCCCCGCCCGCCCGCCGTTCGCCCCCTGGGCCTGATGCCGGGGCGGTGCGGGGCGGTGCCTGCAGGCCGGCATTCAAGACCAACGGCGGAAGCATTGAGTCCGCCCGCACCGGTCGATTGAATGAGCCGCATGACTCAGGACAGGATCTCCCGCCCCAGCCGCCGCTCCCTGCTCGCGTGGAGCGGCGCCGGCGCGCTGACCGCTGCGACCGTATCCCTCGGCACCGGGACGGCATCGGCCGCCACCTATCCCTCGCCGGGCTCCGCCCTGCTGGTGCCTTCCGCCCGGCTCGACCTGAACAGTGCGTCGGAGAACTGGATACGCGAGAAGGCGACCCGTGATGTCACCATCATCCAGTCGTTCGGCTACGACAACGCCAACGGCCATATCTATCTGGCGCAGGTGACGCAGGGAGGTCTGCAACTCGCAGGTGAGTCCGCCCCGGTCAGCAGTGTCGATCGCAACAGGAGGGGCGACCTGACCATTACCAAGTGGGACATGTCCGGCAACACCCTCGGCTATATGTATCTGCGCGGCTTCGGGCACGGTATGAGCATCGGCGTCGAACCGGTCGGCAGCAAGGCCTATCTGTGGACGGAAGCCGACGGCAAAGAGGTACCGGACCCGGTGCACCCGGATGACCCGGACAAGAGGACCAGCCGCGGCACTTGCCTGGCCCGGTTCCCCTTCACCAACGGCCAGGTGCTCGACACCACCTCATCCACGCTCGCCAAGTACAAGCCGGTCCCCGGCTCCGACACCTACACCGCCAGCATCGACCCGGTCTACGGCCGCCTCGCCATCCGTTACCACGACACGGACGGCGTGATGAAGTTCCAGGTTCACGATCTTGATCTGGCACGCCTCAACGTCTGGAGCGAGCCGCTCGCGACCGTCAGCGAGCCGAGACTTACCGCGATCCCCGGATGGCCCCTCACCACGTACGGCGACCCGTTCCTCCAGGGTTACGCCGTCGTCGGTCAGTACCTCTACATGCTGCACGGCAACAGCTACGGTTCCACCCAGAAGATCAATGGCCAGGAAACGGTGATCTCGGCGCCCGGAGTCGGCAATACGTTCATCAGCTGCGTGAACCTCATCACGGGCGCCTTCGCCCCCGCCCCGCCCACCCCCTTCAACCAGAACGTCAATCCCGCCTTCACCGCGGCCGCGTACTCGCTGGAGTACCGCGAACCCGAAGGGCTCGGCGTCCTTGTTCCGAACCCCGCCCAGCCCGGTGTATTCAGCATCGGCATGGGCTTCGCCTCGGGACCCGGCCCACGCCTGGCGAGCATCTACGGCAAGGCCGGTCTCATCCAGCCCTCCTGATACGCGTCGGAGGGGACCGACGGCGGTGAGGGGGCCACCCGTGGATCCCGGTGGCCCCCTCACCGCCGCGTACGCCACAGGCTTCAGCCCGCCCCCGGCAGGGACTTCAGGGCCGTCGACGCCTCGTTCATGATCCGCTCCACCAGCTCGGCGCAGGACGGCAGATCCTCGATCAGCCCCGCCACCTGCCCCGAGGCCATCACCCCGATGTCCGTGCGGCCCTCGACCATCGAGGCCTTGAGCAGCATCGGGGTGTTGGCGGCCAGCAGCACCTGGCTCCAGTTCAGTTCCTTGCCGTGCTTCATCGCCAGCCCGTCGCGGACCAGCTGGGGCCAGCTCGCACGCGTCTCCTTGCGGAAGGCCGAGGCATGCCGCACCGCCCTCAGCAGCGAACTGACCCGGCCGGAACGCTCCAGCGAGCCGACCATCTCCGTACGCAGCATGCGGTGCGGCAGGCCGTCCACCCGGTCGGTGACCGTGACGTCCTTGACGGTGGCCGCCAGGTACTTCGCCTTCACCGCGTCGGGCACGGTGCTGTCGGAGGTGAGCAGGAAGCGGGTGCCCATGCCGATCCCGGCCGCCCCGTACGCCAGCGCCGCGACCAGGCCGCGGCCGTCGTGGAATCCGCCCGCCGCGATCACCGGGATGTCGACGGCGTCCACCACCTGGGGGAGCAGCACCGTGGTGGCCACGTCGCCGGTGTGGCCGCCACCCTCGCCGCCCTGCACCATCACCGCGTCGGCGCCCCATGCGGCGACCTTCTCGGCGTGGCGGCGGGCGCCGATGGAGGGGATGACGACGACGCCGGCGTCCTTGAGCCGGGCGATCAGGTCCTTGGAGGGGGCGAGCGCGAAGGACGCCACCCGCACCCCCTCGTCGATGATGATCCGCACCCGGTCGCCCGCATCGCCGGCGTCCGCACGCAGGTTGACGCCGAACGGCGCGTCCGTACGGGACTTGACCTCGCGGACCGCCGCACGCAACTGCTCGACGGTCATCGTCGCCGAGGCCAGGATCCCGAGCGCCCCCGCGTTCGCGGATGCGGACACCAGCCGGGGGCCGGCCACCCACCCCATCCCGGTCTGCACGATCGGGTACCGCACCCCGGTCAGCTCGGTGAGCGCGGTCGGCAACGGCACGGACCCGGCCGGGCCGGTCATGCCGGGACCTCGCGCTCGCGCAGCCCCTTGGGGTCGATGACCTCGCGGATCAGCCGCAGTTCCGTCTCCGTCGGCTCGCGCGTGAACGGCACGTCGTCGGGGATCGTGAGGGCGAACCCGGTTGCCTCGGCGACCTGTCCGACGCTCACCCCGGGGTGCAGGGAGCGCAGCCGCATCGTGCGGTCGGGCGTCTCGAAGTCGAAGACGCCCAGATTGCTGACGACTTCGGGGATGCGGTGGTAGCGGGTCGCGGACGGACCGGCCGCCGCCGCCCGCTCGTACCCGACTCCGCTGACCATGTCGACGTGCTCCACGAACACCCGGGACGAGTGCTTGGGCACCCAGTAACTCGTCGGGTTGTTCAGGGTGTTGACCGGTGCGCCGCGTACCCCGAGCAGCTGTCGCGCGGGCCTGGCCCAGTCGCCGATGCAGGAGATGTTCTGGTTGCCGTGCCGGTCGATCTGGCTGGCGCCCATCATCACGTGCCGGCGGCCGGTGGCGGTCAGCGTCAGATGCTGACGGAACGGGAGCCAGCCCTCGATGCTTCCCGGCCCCACTCCCACCGCGGGGGTGTCGGCCATCAGCAGCGCCTCCCCGTCGGTCAGCAGCAGATCGGGGGAGAAGGTGAGCCGCGCCAGGCGTGCCCCGATCGCCGGGACGGTGCCCATCGGGCTGGCGAGGATCTCACCCGCGTCCCGCCACGCCTCGGCGCACGCCACCACGCAGTACTCGGCGCGGCTCGCCGTCCGGATGCCGGTGGTCTCGGTGCTCATGCCTGCTCCTCCTGGTGGAACGCGGTGACGGCGGCCTGATAGGCGGCTTCGTCGCCGGACAGGAACCGTTCGACGAACGCGGGCCATGCCTCGGGGTCGCGGGCGGCCCGTACGTAGGCGCGCTGGAAGGACTCGTCCCGGTCGTGGTCGGGGACGCACGAGGTGAAGTGCGCGCCGTTGGGTGTCTCGACGACTCCGTCCACGAACGGCCGCTTGATGAGCAGCGTCTGCGGCCCGTGCTCCTTCAGCAGGTCCGCCGTCTCCACGATCCGCTCGCAGGAGATGTACGCATGGTCCGCGGCCTCGCAGAACAGGTCGTCGAAGTACGGGTCGGGGCCCAGGTACTGGCCGTTGCCGTGCACATCCGCGCGGTTGAGGTGGACCAGGGCCGCGTCCAGGCGAAGGGCCGGCGCCGCCACCAGCGTCTCGCCGTCTTCGTAGGGCGAAGTGACCGTACGCAGCGCCGGGTTGACCGTCATCAGGTCAGAGCCGAGACCGGCCCGCACCGGCATGAACGGCAGCCGCTGCGCACCCGCCGTCAGGCCCCACATCAGCATCGCCTCGTCGAGCTCGGCCATCTCGAACGCGCCGCGCTGCCGGGCGGCGGTGAAGTGCGGCTCCAGCGGTATCGAGTCGAGCGTGCCGAACGCCGCGACCAGCTTGCGGATCTTCCCCGCGGCCGCGAGCAGGCCGACGTCCGGCCCGCCGTACGACACCACGGTCAGATCGGTGACGTCCGAGCGCAGCAGTGCCCGGACCAGGGCCATCGGCTTGCGGCGCGAACCCCAGCCGCCGATGCCGACCGTCATACCGCTCTCCAGCCGGCCGACGACATCGTCGGCCGTCATCGTCTTGTCGTGTGTCACGTCTGCTGCTCCTTGTCCGTGCCGAAGGTGTCGCGCACGCGGTCGGCGACGCCACTGAGGTTGGCCTCGAAGGTGAAGCCCTGCTCGAAGCGGTAGCTGCGGCGTACGTCGACGGGGTCGATACCGTTGATGGCCGCCTTGGCCAGCCGGATCAGGTATCCGTCCTTGGCGGCGATCTCGCGGGCCAGACCGAGGGCGGCGCCGGCCAGCCGGTCACGCGGGACCACGTCCCACACCGAGCCGTGCCGGTGCAGTTCCTGGGCCGTCACGGTGCGCGAGGTGTAGTACAGCGTCCGCATCAGATGCTGCGGGACCAGCCGGGCCAGGTGCGTGGCCGCGCCGAGCGCGCCCCGGTCCAGTTCCGGCAGACCGAAGGTCGCGTCGTCACTGGCCACGATCGCGTCCGCGTTGCCCACCAGGCCGATGCCGCCGCCCAGGCAGAAGCCCTGAACGGCCGCGACCACCGGGACCTCGCACTCGTAGACGGCGGCGAACGCCTCGAAGCAGCCGCGGTTGGCGCCGATCAGCGCCTCGGGCCCTTCGGCGCGCTGCATCTCCTTGATGTCCACGCCCGCGTTGAATCCTCGGCCTTCGGCGGCGAGCACCACGCACCGCACGGCCGGGTCGGCCCCGGCGGCGCGCACCGCGGCGGCGAGGTCGTACCAGCCCTGTACGGGAAGGGCGTTGACCGGAGGGAAGTCCACGGTGACGACGGCGATGCCCTCGTCCGGGACGGAGGTGGAGACACCCATGAGCAGATCAGCTACCTTTCCACCTAACGTTTGTTTGGTTCAACGTAGCAGTGATACGGACGCCGCGGGAGAGCGTCATGCCACTCAGTGGTGTGGCGCCCCCGCTCCTTGCTCATGCAATGGAAAGGACACCCGTCATGACCTCAACGACCGCTCTGTGCGCCGGACGCGTCGCCGTCGTCACCGGCGCGGGCCGCGGACTCGGCCGCGCCCACGCCCTGGCCTTCGCCGCCGAGGGCGCGAAGGTCGTCGTCAACGACCTCGGTGTGGGCCTCGACGGCTCCGGCACGGCCACCGGCCCCGCCCAGCAGGTCGTGGAGGAGATCCGCGCGGCCGGGGGTGAGGCGGTCGCCCACAACGGTGACATCGCCACCTCCGAGGGCGCGGCCTCGCTCGTCGCGGCCGCGCTCGACTCCTTCGGCCGGCTCGACACCCTCGTCAACAACGCCGGATTCCTCCGCGACCGGATGCTGGTCAACCTGGACGAGGACGACTGGGACGCCGTGATGCGCGTCCATCTCAAGGGCCACTTCCTGCCGCTCAAGCACGCGGCGGCGCACTGGCGCGCCGAGGCGAAGGCCGGCCGGACGCCCGTGGCCCGAGTCGTCAACACCAGTTCCGGGGCCGGGCTGCTGGGCAGCGTCGGCCAGGGCAACTACGCCGCCGCCAAGGCGGGCATCGTCGGCATGACCCTGGTGGCCGCCGCCGAGATGGGCCGTTACGGGATCCAGGTCAACGCGATCGCCCCGGCCGCCCGGACGCGGATGACCGAGGCGACCTTCGCCGAGACGATGGCGGCCCCGGCACAGGGCGCCTTCGACGCGATGGCCCCGGAGAACGTCTCGCCGCTCGTCGTCTGGCTGGGCTCCGCCGCGTCCGCCGGGGTGAGCGGCCGGGTCTTCGAGACCGAGGCCGGACGGATCACCGTGATGGAGGGCTGGCGCCCGGGCCCCACCGTCGACAAGGGCGCCCGCTGGACCCCGGCCGGGGCGGGGGAGGCGGTGACCGGTCTGCTGGCCGCGGCCGAGACCCCGCAGCCCGTGTACGGCGCCTCCTGACGCACCGCGGCACGGGGTGGTGACCAAGCCTCACCACCCCGTGCGGGAGAGGCTGTTCAGGTTCCCGCCGGTACGCCCCGCACCCCGGCGGCCAGCAGCTCCGGGGACTCCGGGCGGCCGTCCAGGATCCGGTTGGTCCGCGTGACCACCTGCCAGCCGGCCCCGGACCGCGCGCGGCGCAGCCGCCAGTGGTTGGCGGTGGCCCGTCGCACGACGTACCGGCCCGCCTCGTGCACCACCATCAGTGAGTGGCACACCGCCACGGCCTCGTCCCCCTCCACCGTGATGTGCGGCGGACCCACGACATGGGCACAGCCCTGCTGTATCCAGCCCTGGTGCGCGGGGGACCGCACCATCTCACGGATCCGCTCCCGGCCCGCCAGGAAGATCTCGTCGATGTCGTACACACCGTCGGGTGCCCAGAGCGCCGCCACACCGTCCGCGTCGCCGCTGTCCACCAGCGGACCGTACGAGGCCATCGTGCGCGCGATGTCGCGTTCGTCCTCCAGCAGCCTGAGCCGCGCCTCGACCGCGGCGAGCCGGTCCTCGCTCATGCGTGTGCCTCCGCGGCCGCCGTGATGCCCGCGAGGGCGGCGAGTGCCTCCAGCTGTTCCGTGTAGTGGCCGGCCGACTCGGCGCGCAGCGACACGCTGACCAGCGTGGCACCGGCCTCGGACACCTTCCGCAAGGCCTCGGACGTGCCGTCCGCGTCGCCGGACGGGTCGAGCGGGCGGCCCGCGCTCAGCACCACCTCGAAGCCCTCCGGCAGTGAGGCGGCGCCGGCCATCTCGCGCAGCCGGTCCAGCGGCAGCCCGAAGGGCACCCAGCCGTCGCCGTACGCGAGCGCCCGGCGCAGCGAACGCGGGGTGCGGCCGCCGATCCACAGCGGCACCCGGTCCTGGACCGCGTGCGGTTCGACCACGAGGCCCTCGTAGTCGAAGTGCTCACCGTGGTAGGCGGGTTCACGCCGGGAGAGCGAGGTCCGCAGCGCCGCGAGCGCGTCGTCCGCGATCGCGCCCCGGCCCTCGAAGGCGGCGCCCAGCAGCCGGAACTCCTCCTCCAGACTGCCCACGCCGAGCCCCAGCACCAGCCGCCCGCCCGAGATCCGGTCGAGGGTGCCGTAGCGCTTCGCGAGGGCCAGCGGATGGTGGTAGCCGAGCACCAGGACCTGCGTGGCGAACCGGATCCGGCGGGTCCGGGCGGCCAGGTACCCGAACGTGGCGAGCGGATCCCAGTAGGTGCCACCGCGCTGCTGCGCGATGTCCACGGGCACCGCGACATGTTCCGAGCAGGTCAGATGGTCGAAGCCGAGCCGGTCCGCGGCTTCGGCGACCGCCCCCAGCTCCTCGATGCCGGCGGTGCGCTCCCAGGGGGAGTGGACGCCGGGGACGGCCGTGACGACGGGACTGTTGATGCCGAGCCGCATGGGGAACCTCTCTCGGGCAGGACGGTACGTGGAGCGAACGGCCATCCAAGTCGGCCCGCCCGCACCCGCGCAGGCTCCGTCCCGGTGGGCGGGAGGCCGCGGTCCGCTCCGGCGCACGGCGCCCGGTCCCACTGAACGGAACAGGGACCGCCGCGCCCGGACCGCACAGGAGACCATCGGCGGCCGGCGGAAGGACGACAGCACCGTGCCCCGAACGAACGGCGAGAGAACGCCCGCGCATCCCACCTCGGCCCGACAGCACCAGCGCCACGCCCGGATCCTGCGGGTCGCGGCGCACCTGGGCGCCGAGCACGGCCTCGAGCGGATGCAGATGCACGACGTGGCCCGGGAGTCCGGCGTCGCGATCGCCACCCTGTACCGCTACTTCCCCTCCAAGGCCCACCTGTTCGCCGGCGTCATGCACGACCAGGTGCTCCGCCTCGAGGCCGACACCCCGGCGCCGCAGCCGGGCACGGGAGCGGTCGAGGCGGTGACCGATCTGCTCACCGGGGCGAGCCGGCGGCTCTTCGAACAGCCGCTGCTGGCCCTGGCGATGATGCAGTCCGGCAACGTCTCGCACACCGGTACCGGCATCGGGGCCCGGACCACGGACGACATCCTGGTGGACCTGGTGCTGCGCACGGCCGGGGTGAGTCACGCCTCGGACCGGGACCGCAGGATCGTCCGCATCCTGGAGCAGGCCTGGTACGGCCTGCTGACCACCGTCCTGTACGAACGCTCCTCGGTCCAGGCGGCGCAGGACGGTATCCGACTGGCCTGCCGCCTCCTGATCGGCCCGGTCCTGGCCGGACACCGCGCCTGAGGCGGCCCCGCGCAGCCGGACCGCGGCCCGTGGACCGAGTCCGGTCAGCGGGACGGCGCACGCCCGTCGGGGCCCGGTCCCCTTACGGTGCGAACGGGGCCGGCTCCCCGCCCGGGCGGCGCTCCGGCGTGCGGGGCCACCCCGACGGGCCGGGACATCCCGCGCCGGCGCATCCAGCGATCTGAGGAGTACCCATGCCGCGCAACGTCGTCGTCACCGGATCCGGTTCCGGGATCGGTGCCGCACTCACCGCACTGCTCCGCGCCCGGGGCGACCACGTCATCGGGGTCGACCTGCGGGGCGGTGAGGTCGACGCCGACCTGTCCACCCCCGAAGGCCGTGCCACGGCCGCCTCGACGGCCGCCGAGGCGGCCGATGGTGTGGTGGACGCCGTCGTCACCTGCGCCGGCACCTCCGTACCGGGGCCCGCGATGGTGACCGTCAACTACTTCGGCACCACCGAGTTCCTGACGGCGCTGCGGCCGGCGCTGGCTGCGGCGCGGCGCCCCCGGGCCGTGGCCATCGGCTCCATCTCCGCCACCCAGCCCACCGACCCCGGCGTCGTCGCCGCCTGCCTGGCCGGCGACGAGGCCACGGCACTGGAGCACGCCGGCCGGGCGGTGGCCGACGGGCGCGCACGACAGCTGTACCCCTCCTCCAAGGCGGCGCTCGCCCAGTGGGCGCGGCGCACCGCGGTCGCCGAGGGCTGGGCCGGCGCCGGAATCCCCGTGAACGTGGTCGCGCCCGGCATCGTCCTCACCCCGATGAGCGCGGGGCTGTTCGACGACCCGGACATGAAGAAGGTCATGGACGCGGCGGTCCCGATGCCGCTCAACGGCTATCTGGAGCCCGAGGACGTCGCACGGGCCGTGCTGTTCCTGGCCTCCGAGGCGAACAGTCACATCACCGGGCAGGTGGTGTACGTCGACGGAGGCGCCGAGGCGACCCTGCGCGGCCCCGCGGACTTCTGAGGAAGCGCGACTTCCGAGAAGGCGCGACTTCCGGGGAAGCGCCGGGCCAGGCCGCGTTTCATGCGGCAGGGGCCCGGCGCTTTCGTGCCGCCGGCGCGTCAGACCCGCACCTGGCGCCGGATCACCTTGCCGGTCGCGTTGCGCGGCAGTTCGTCGGTCGTCAGCCGCCAGTGCTTGGGCACCTTGAAGTAGGACAGTTCGCCCGCCGCGTACTCCCGCAGCATCTCCTCGGTGGCCGTCGAGCCCGCGTTCAGGACCACGACCGCCGCGACCTCCTGGCCGAGGTCGGGATGCGGTACCCCGAGCACCAGGCACTCGCGGACGTCCGGGTGCTCGACGAGGACCGTCTCGATCTCGGCGGGGTAGACGTTCTCACCGCCGCGGATGATCAGGTCCGAGCGGCGGCTGCTGAGATGGAGCCGGCCCTCGCGCAACTGCCCCAGGTCCCCGGTGCGCAGCCAGCGGTCCGGGCCGATGGCCGCGGTGGTGGCCTGCGGATCGCGCCAGTAGCCCAGCATGTTGTACTGGCTGCGGACCCAGATGTCGCCCTCCTCGCCCTCCCCGAGAACCCGGCCGGCGGGGTCGCGTATCTCCAGCCGCACGCCGGTGACGGGCCGGCCGAGGGTACCGGGGGCGGCCGCCAGCTCCTGGGGGTTCGCCGCGGCCACACCGGTACAGGTCTCGGTCAGCCCGTAGCTGTCCACCAGCGAGTTCCTCGCGAACGGCAGACCCCGGCGCAGCCGCTCCTTGAACGCGGTCGACGACGGGGCGGAGGCCAGTGAGAACGCCGTCAGCGAGGACGTGTCGTACCGGCCGGCCCCGCCGTGCTCGAGCATCCGGTTGGCCATGGTGGGCACCGCGCCCCAGTTGGTGACGCGCTCCCGCTCGACCATGCCCAGTACGGCGTCCACGTCGAACGCGCCCTGGTGCATCGCGATCCGGCTGCCGGTGGCGAGCCGGGGGACGGCCAGGTTGTGCAGGCTCGCGATGTGGAACAGCGGCAGCGTCAGCAGATAGACGCGGTCCTGCGGGGGCAGCGGGTCGCCGAACTCCTGGAGCAGGGCGTCGTTCAGGCGGTGGTACTCGACGACGGCCAGCAGATTGCGATGGGTGTGCACGGCGCCCTTGGGGCGGCCGGAGGTGCCCGAGGTGTAGAGGATGACGGCCGGGTCGTCCTCGGCGACATCGGCGGACGGCAGCGGCGCCTCGGGGCGGGCCCCGGCGAACCGGGTGATGTCGTCCTCCATGGACAGCACCGCGACCGCGCAGCCGGCCAGCTTCGCCGACTGCCGGGCATCGGCCACCACGAGCACGGGGTCCGCGTTGGCGATGCCCTGGGCCATCTCGCGCGCCGACCACCAGGCGTTGAACCCGACGGCCACCGCGCCGATCGACACGGTGGCCCAGAACGTCGTGATCCACTCGGGGGAGTTGGCGGCGGCGATGGCCACCCGGTCGCCCTTGGCCACGCCGTACTCCTCACGCAGCACCTCGGCCAGTGAGGAGACCTGCGCCGCGTGCCGGGCGAAGCTGATCCGGCGGTCCGACGTGACGATGAAATCGCGCTCGGCGTAGGCGACGGACGCGTGCAGCACCTCGTGCAGGGCCCGCTGCCGGTGGGTGAACACCGGCAGCCGGGCGCCCAGCACGTCGTCGTCGGCGAGCTCGAACCGGCCGCCAGGTCCGGTGAGCGCGGCCGCCGGGGCGAGGGCGGCGGCGCGGTGATCCGTTTCGCTGGGCATCGGGAACTCCTGGGCGTCGTGAACTCCACATCGCGGTCGAGGCCAGTGTCGGCAGTCGGGGTCCCTCACTCCCCGGCTGATTCCGGTCACTGGGACACCGTGCCACGGGCGGCCCGCGGAGAGAACACGGCTGCACCACCTGCCCGGTCGGGCCCCGGCCGGGCTCCCGCTGAGTGGGATGCGTCACGTCGGCCGGATTTCGACGGCCGTAGCGTCCCCCCACCTGATCCGCCCCCGGGCACCGGCCCTCCGGCGTCCCCCCGCACCTGTCTTCCCGCTTACGGGCACCGGCTCGTCCCGACTTCGGGCTCCGGACAACTGGAGGAAGAAATGAAGCGAGCACCACGGGCAAGAGCACGCCTGGCCGCCGTCCTGGCCGCCGCGGCGATGCTCACCTCCGCATGCGCCTCACCCGACGACGGGAACAGCGGCACACAGCCCAAGGCCGAACGCGGCCGCTACACCTTCGGCAGCATCGGCAAGCAGCCCGAGGGCGGCAAGCCGGTCCGGGGCGGCACCCTGCGCTTCTCGGACTACGCCGAGGCCCGCAGCCTCAGCCCCGCCGCCACCTACGCCACGGGCGCGTCCGGCGGATCCGCCCTCGCCGCCGTCTACGACGTACTGATGCGCTACGACACCGCGGCGAAGAAGTACGAACCGTGGCTGGCCAAGTCGCTGGACAGCAGCGACGACCTCAAGACCTGGACGCTGAGGCTCCGCGACGGCGTCACGTTCTCCGACGGCACACCGCTGGACGCCGAAGCCGTGGTCGCCAGCATCGCCTGGTACCAGAAGAACAAGGGCGCCGATACGGCACTGCTCGCCCCGAACCTCGCGAAGACACGGGCCACCGACGACTCCACCGTCGTCTTCACCCTGCGCAGCCCCTGGGCCACCTTCCCCGCGATGCTCGCCCAGGCCCCCGGCATGATCGTGGCCCCCGCCGCGTACGCCACGAAGACCTTCCGGCCGATCGGCGCCGGACCCTTCACCCTGGGCTCGTACGCCCCGCAGGAGGAGATGGTCCTCAAGGCGAACAAGAAGTACTGGAAGGGCGCGCCCTACCTCGACGCGCTGCGCTTCACCTGGCCGCAGTCGGACCGCTCCAAACTCGACGCGCTGAACGACGGCACCGCCGACGTGACCTACATGCGCAGCCCCGACGTCGTCGACGAGGCGGTGCACGAGGGCCACCCCGGGGAACTGACCCTCACCGGCCTCGGCAACATGATCACCATCAACACCCGCACCGGCCGGCCCGGCGCCGACCTGCGCGTGCGCAAGGCGATCGCGCTGGCCATGGACCCCAAGCTCGACACGGCACGCGCCTATGACGGCAAGGGCCTGCCGGGCCAGGAGATCTTCCCGCCCGAATCGCGCCTGCACTCCGCGGTCAAGCCGCTCGGCATCGACCTCGACAAGGCCAGGAAGCTCCTCGCCGAGGCCAGGAAAGACGGCTACGACGGCGCCCTCACCTACATGGACGGCACCGACCCCGTCTCCCGTGCCAAGGCGGTCGTCACCAAGGCGATGCTGGAGCGGGTCGGCTTCAAGGTGAAGCTCGACCTGGTCTCCTCGATCGCCGACCGGGTGGCGAAGACCTATGTGGAGCACGACTTCGACATCAGCCGCGGCGCTGCGAGCGTCTCCGAGAGCGACCCGTACCACCGGCTCCAGAGCGTCCTGAACTCCACGAGCTACGGCAACCCCGGTGCCTACGCCAACCCGAAGATGGACGCGCTCCTGGTCCAGCTGCAGGCGGCCGGCACGGACGCGGAGACCCAGCGGATCCTCGACGGCGTCCAGACGCTCTTCAACGAGGACGTCCCCGTCGTGAACCTCGGGGCCAGCGCCGGCTTCACCGCCTGGGGCAAGAACATCCACGGCATCGTGCCGACCGACGAGTACATGGCCCTCTTCGGTGAGGCATGGATCAGCAAGTGAAGTACCGGGGCCCGGCCGTACCGTGCCGGGCCCGCCGGGCTCCCGCTCAGCGGGACACCGCCCTGGGCGGCCCGGCCCGCCCGCGCGTAGCTTCACCGCACCGCGGTGCACATCCCGTCGACCGGCCTGCCACCGCCGGGCAGATCTGGAGGAACCATGAGTCCCGCTGCGCTGCGCCGTCTGGCCCTACGGGCCGTGGAACTGGTGGGCGTGCTCCTCATCGCGAGCATCGGGGTGTTCTCCCTGGTGGTCCTGCTGCCCTCGGACCCCGCCGTCGACATCCTCGGGGCCGGCCGGGCGCCCGCCGAGTACGCCGAGGTCCGTCATGACCTCGGCCTCGACCGGCCGCTGGTCACCCGCTACTTCGACTGGCTGGGCAACGCCCTCACCGGCGACCTCGGCCACTCCGTCGTACCGCCGCAGAGCGACGTCACCGACCGGGTGCTGTCCGCGCTGCCCGTCAGCTTCGAGATCGCGGCACTCGGACTGCTGATCGCCCTGCTGATCGCGGTACCGCTGGCCATGTGGTCGGCGTACCGGGAAGGCTCGGCGGCCGACCGGATCATCGGCGCCGCCACCTTCGGCGTGCTGTCCGTGCCCGGATTCCTGGCCGGTCTGCTGCTGGTTCTCGTACTGGTCAACTCGGCAGGCTGGTTCCCGCGTTCCGAATGGGTACGGCTCGGCGACGGCGACCTCGCGGGCAATCTGCACCACGCCTTCCTGCCGGCACTCACCGTCGGCCTGGCCGAACTCGCCATGTTCACCCGGGTCCTGCGCGGCGACCTCATCGTGACGCTGCGGGAGGACTTCATCCTCGCCGCCCGCGCCAAGGGCATGAACCCGCTGCGCATCCTGTTCTCCGACGCCCTGCGCCCCTCCTCGTTCTCCCTGGTCACCCTGCTCGGCCTCAGCCTGGGCCGGCTCATCGGGAGCACCGTCGTCGTGGAGTACCTCTTCGCGCTGCCCGGCATGGGGACGCTCATCGTCAACGCGGCGGGCCAGGGCGACTACCCGATGGTCCAGGGCGCCGTGCTCACCATCGCCGTGATCTACGTGGTGATCAACGCCGGCATCGACTTCTCCTACGGCCATCTAGACCCGAGGACGCGACGTGTCCATGTCTGACATCGTTCCGCGCACGCGGACCGCCTTTCCGCTGCCCCTGCTCACTGCCGTGGCCCTCACCGCCGTCGGCCTCGCCCTGCTGGTGTTCGGCGCGACCACGGCCCAGCTCGTCCCGCTCGCCAGGGCCGCCGTCGCGCTGACCGGCCTCGGCCTGACGTTCGCCGGTGCCTCCCGGCTCGGCAAGCGGTGGGCGGGCCCCGGCTTCGACGTGGTGTTCTGGTTCGGCGCCGGCTGGCTGCTGCTGCTCGGCCTCGCGATCCTGTTCGCCCCGTGGCTGCCTCTCGCCGAGGACCGGGACGTCGCGAGCACCGTCGCCGAACCCGTCTTCAGCTCCCCGGTGTTCACCGGCGCCCACCCGCTCGGCACCAACGCCTTCGGCCTCGACCTGCTGGCCAGATCCCTGTACGGGGCCCGGTCCTCGCTGCTCATCTCCCTGTCCGCGGTCACGATCGGCACCGTCCTCGGCGGCGCCGTCGGAATGATCGCCGGATACTTCGGGAAGGCCGCCGACCGGGCGGTGGGCATCGCCACCAACTCGCTGCTCGCCGTGCCCCCGCTGATCCTGCTCATCGCCCTCGCGACCGTGCTCCAGCCCCATCTGCGCAATGTCGCGTTCTCCCTGGCGCTGCTCACCGTCCCCGGCATGGTGCGGCTCGCCCGCGCCACGACGATGGCGTACGCCAACCGGGAGTTCGTCGTCGCGGCCCGGGCCATGGGCGCGACCCGCTCCCGCATCCTCCTGCGCGAACTGCTGCCCAACGTCCTGTTGCCCCTGCTGTCCCTGGCCGTCGTGATGATCTCGGTCCTGATCGTGGCCGAGGCCTCCCTCAGCTTCCTCGGACTCGGTATCCAGCCGCCCGAACCCACCTGGGGAAACATGATCGCCGAGGGGGAGGGCCGGGTCTTCGAGGAGCACTCGCACATCGTGCTGGTGCCCGGCGCGTTCCTCTTCCTCACCGTCTTCGCCTTCAACATCGTCGGCGAGAAGGCTCGCGGGCGATGGGACTCCCGGAGCGTGAAACTGTGACCACCACACCGCTGTCCGACGGCCCCGCGGCCGCACTGGGCGCCGATGCGCCCCGGCTGCTGACCGCCACCGACGTACGCACCGTCTTCCACACCCCCCGCGGCCCGGTGCAGGCCGTCGACGGCGTCAGCCTGTCGCTGTCCGAGGGCGAGACCCTCGGCATCGTCGGCGAGTCCGGATCGGGCAAGTCCGTGCTCGGCCGCACACTCATGGGCCTGATCACCGACGGCCCCGGCACCACCGTCTCGGGAACCGTCGTGCTCGGCGGCCGGGACGTCCACGCCCTGAGCCCGGCGCGGCGCCGCGCCCTGTGGGGCACCGAGGTCGCCATGGTCTTCCAGGACCCGATGACCTCCCTGAACCCGGTCAAGAAGGTCGGCACGCACCTGTCCGAGAGCGTCCGGCTGCACCAGGGCCTGAGCCGCGCCGGCGCCCGCGACCGGGCCGTCGACCTCCTGCGCCAGGTCGGCATCCCCGAACCGGCCCGGCGCGCCCGCCAGTACCCGCACGAACTCTCCGGCGGAATGCGCCAGCGCGTCGTCATCGCCATGGCCCTGGCCTGCGGGCCCCGGCTGCTCATCGCCGACGAACCGACCACCGCGCTCGACGTCACCGTGCAGAAGCAGATCCTGGACCTCCTCCAGACGCTGGCCCAGGACTTGAGGATGGCGACGGTCCTGATCAGCCACGACCTCGCCACCGTCGCCGGCCGCACGGACCAGGTCGCGGTGATGTACGCGGGCCGCCTCGTCGAGTACGCGCCCACCGAGGCCGTGTTCGACCGCCCCCGGCACCCGTACAGCAGCGCCCTGATCCATTCCATCCCGCGCCTTGACCTGCCCCCGCACACCCTGCTCCCCACGATCGAGGGCCGCCCGCCCAACCTGCTGCACCCGCCCCCCGGCTGCCGGTTCGCCCCCCGCTGTACAGCCGCCACCGACCGCTGCACCACCGAGTCCCCCCGGCTCGCCGGACACGGCGGCGACCGCGACGCCCGAGGCGTCGTCGCCTGCCATCACCCCCTGGGCGCAGCCGAGGAGGCCGCCGTATGACGACCACCGACACCAACCCCGCCGGCAGGGATACGCGTCCGCCGGCGCTGAGTGCGGAGAACCTCGTCGTGGAGTTCCCGGCCGGCCGCGGCCGCAAGGTGCACGCCGTCTCCGGTGTCGGCCTGGAGGTCGCGGCGGGCGAAACCCTGGGCATTCTCGGCGAGTCGGGCTGCGGGAAGTCCACCGTCGGCCGCTCACTGATCCAGCTGCCGCCCCCGGACTCGGGCACCGTACGCCTCGGCGAACTGACCCTCACCGGGCTCGCCCCCGGGGAACTGCGCCGGGCCCGCGCCCGGATGCAGATCATCATGCAGGACCCGGTCTCCGCGCTGAACCCGCGCCGCAAGGTCAAGGACCTGGTGTGGGAGGGCCTGTCGATCTGGGGGAGCGGGGAGGACCCCCGCGACAAGGACGACCGCATCGACACGGCGCTGCGCGATGTCGGCCTCGACCCCGCGACCGTACGGGAGCGACGCCCCCACGAACTCTCCGGCGGCCAGTGCCAACGGGTCTGCATCGCCCGCGCCCTGCTCCTGGACCCCGAGGTGCTGGTCTGCGACGAACCCGTCTCCAGCCTCGACGTCTCCGTACAGGCGCAGATCCTCAACCTGCTGGAGACGACGACGCGGCGGCGCGGGCTGAGCATGGTCTTCATCGCCCACGACGTCTCCGTGGTGAAGAACATCAGCGACCGCGTCATGGTGATGTACCTCGGCAAGGTCTGCGAGGTGCTGCCCTCCGACGGAATGCAGCACGAGGCCGTCCATCCCTACACCCGCCTGCTGCTGGCCTCGCTGCCCGAGGCGCAGCGCGGCCCCGGCCCCGGCTCCGCCGGCGCACCGGCCGCACCTTCCGGGCCCGCCGCCGAACTCCCCTCACCGCTGGACCCGCCGTCGGGCTGCCGCTTCCGGACCCGCTGCCCCCTGGCCACCGACCGGTGCGCGGACGAGGATCCGTCACTCAGGGACATGCGGCCCGGACACCGGGTCGCCTGCCACCACGTCGAACCGAAGAGGAACCACGCGTGACCACCACCGAGACACCCGAAGTCCTGGCCCCCGCCCAGCTGGGCCCGGTCAAACTCCGCAACCGCGTCATCAAGGCCGCGACCTACGAGGGGCTCAGCCACAAGTCCCTGGTCACCCAGGACCTCGTCGACTTCCATGTCGCCTACGCCCGCGGCGGCGTCGGCATGACGACCGTCGCCTACTGCGCCGTCGCCAGGGAGGGCCGGACCGACCGGCACCAGATCTACTGGACCGACGAGGCGATGCCGGGGCTGCGCGTACTCACCGAGGCCGTGCACGCCGAGGGCGCCGCGGTGTCCGCGCAGATCGGGCACGGCGGACCCGTCGCCAGCCCCAAGGGCAACGGCGTCCCCGCCCTCTCCCCGTCCAGGCACTTCCACGCCACCACCATCAGCTGGGCCCAGAAGGCGTCCATCGACGACATCCGGCGGGTCACCGAGGCCCACGCCGAGGCCGCCCGCCGGGCCGTCACCTCGGGCTTCGACGCCGTCGAGGTCCACCTGGGCCACAACTACCTGGCCAGTTCCTTCCTCAGCCCCCGGATCAACCACCGCACCGACGCCTACGGCGGCAGCCTGGAGAACCGGGCCAGGTTCGCCCGCGAGATCATGCGGGCCGTCCACGGCGCGGTCGGCGGCCGGATCGCCGTCATCGCCAAGATGAATATGGACGACGGGGTGCCCGGCGGCTTCTGGCTCGACGAGGCCATTCCGGTGGCGCAGTGGCTCGAACAGGACGGCACCGTCGACGCCCTGGAGATGACCGCGGGCAGTTCCCTGCTCAACCCGATGTACCTCTTCAAGGGAGACGCACCGCTCAAGGAGTTCTCCGCGATCATGCCGCAGCCGATCAAGCTCGGCGTGAAGGCGGTCGGCAAGCACTTCCTGCGCAGCTACCCCTACCGGGACGCCTACCTCCTGGAGGACGCCCGGCAGATCCGCGCCGCCGTGAAGCTCCCGATGATTCTGCTCGGCGGCATCACCGGCAAGCCCGTGATGGACCTGGCGATGCGTGAGGGCTTCGAGTTCGTGGCCATGGCCCGGTCCCTGCTGCGCGAGCCCGACCTCATCAACCGGCTGCGGGACGACGCCACCACCCCGTCCCTGTGCATCCACTGCAACAAGTGCATGCCGACCAACTTCACCGGCACTCGCTGCGTGCTCGTGGACCGCGGCACCACCCGGCGCGAGACCTGGGGCACGCCCGCCGGGTACGTGTCGTGAGGGGCCCCGACGCCGTCGCCACGGCCGCCGCGGTCAGGGACGGCGAGACCGATGCCCATGCCGTCACCGAGCAGGCGATCGCCCGGATCGAGAAGGACAACCCACGCCTCAACGCGGTGGTCCACACCCGGTTCGAGGCCGCGCTCGCCGAGGTGGCGGCCGGCCTGCCCGACGGCCCGCTGCGCGGTGTGCCGCTGCTGGTCAAGGATCTGGGCACCGATGTCGCGGGCCTTCCCGCGACCGGCGGCAGCCGCCTCTTCGCCGGCGCGACCGCCCGGCACGACAGCGAACTCGTCGCCCGCTGCCGCCGCGCCGGAGCCGTCGTACTCGGCACCACCAACACCCCCGAACTGGGCCTCAACGCCTCTACCGAACCGGCGCTCTTCGGCCCCACCCGCAACCCGTGGGACACCGACCGCTCACCGGGCGGCTCCAGCGGAGGATCGGCGGCCGCGGTGGCGGCCGGCATGGTCCCGGTCGCGCACGCCAGCGACGGCGGCGGCTCCATCCGTATCCCGGCGGCCGCCTGCGGACTGTTCGGCCTCAAGCCCAGCCGCGGGCGCGTCTCGCCCGCGCCCCGCCCCACCACCCTGTCGGGCCTCGTCTCCGGACACCACGTCCTCACCACGACCGTGCGGGACAGCGCCCTGCTCCTCGACGTCCTCGCCGGCCCGCTGCCCGGCGACGCGTACGCCGCACCGGCCCCGGCCGCGCCCTTCGCCGAGCTGGCCCGCCGCACGCCCGGACGGCTGCGGATCGGCCTGCTCACCGCGCTGCCGGCCGGACCCGACGTCCACCCGGACTGCGAGCGCGCGACACGCGCCGCCGCCCTCCTGTGCGAACGCCTCGGCCACGACGTCACCGAGACGAGCGCCCGGTACCGGCCCGACGACGTCGGCCGCACCTCGGGCGTCCTGATGGGCGCCGACCTCGTCGCCCAGATCGATGCCGGGCTCGACCGCCTCGGCAGACCCCTGGCCGACGACGACATCGAACCCTTCACCCGGGTCCTGTACGAGGCCTACCGCGCCCTCCCGGCAGCCGATGTCAGCCGCGCGCTGCGCCGCGCGCAGGAGATCGGCTGGGAGACCGGCGCCGCGTTCGACCGGTTCGACGTCCTGCTCAGCCCGACCCTCGCGCAGCCCACCCCGCTGCTCGGCACCCTCGACACCGCGGACCCGGAGTCGATCTACCGCCACGCGTCCGTCTGCTCCGCCTTCACCAGCGTGTACAACGTGACCGGGATGCCGGCCATGTCCGTCCCCTTCGGCCACGACAGCCGGGGCCTGCCGCTCGGCGTGCAGTTCGCCGCGCCCCTCGGCGGCGAGGGAGTGCTGCTCGCCCTGGCGGCCCAGCTGGAGGGGGAGGCCCCGTGGGGTACGCCGCCCGCGCCGTGACGCGAGTTGGCCCGTGACGGCCGGGTCCGTACGACCGGCGGCGAACGGACCCGGATCACCCGCACCACCGCGGGGGCGGGCGCGACCCGCGGCGGGCCCCCGCGGATCTGTGGTGATCAGGCGTAGAAGCGGTACAGCGCCTGGGCGACGCACGCCGGCTTGTCCTGGCCGTCGATCTCCACGGTCAGGTCGACGGCCACCTCGACACCGCCCCTGACGTCCGCGACCGAGGCGATGCGGCCGTGCGTGCGGATCTTCGAGCCGACGCGTACGGGGGAGGGGAAACGGACCTTGTTCAAGCCGTAGTTGACGGCCATCGACACGCCCTCCACGTGGAGCAGCTCGCTCCACATCGGGATGAGGAGCGCGAGGGTCAGGTAGCCGTGGGCGATGGTGCCGCCGAACGGGCCCTCCTTGGCGCGTTCCACGTCCACGTGGATCCACTGGTGGTCGTCGGTCGCGTCGGCGAAGGTGGCGACCCGGTCCTGGGCGATCTCCAGCCAGGAACTGTGGCCGAGGTCGGCGCCGTCCAGGGCCTTGATCTCATCGATGCCGTGCACGGTGAGGGACATGGGAACTCCTTGGTGTGAGAGGGGGATGACGGGGAGGGTCAGCCGGAGCCGTAGCGCGCCCGGATCGGCGCCTTGAGGAGCTTTCCGGTGGCGTTGCGGGGCAGTTCGGCGGCCAGGACCACTGACCGCGGGACCTTGTAGCGGGCGAGCCGGTCCCGCATATGGGCGATGAGCTCGTCCGCCGTGACGCTCGCGTCGCCGCGGATCACGACGACGGCGCGCCCCACCTCGCCCCACTTGGGGTCGGGCACGCCGATGACGGCCGCCTCGGCCACCGCCGGGTGGCTGAGCAGAACGTCCTCGACCTCGGCCGGGTAGATGTTCTCGCCGCCCGAGATGATCATGTCCTTGAGCCGGTCGACGAGGGTGACGTAGCCGTCCGCGTCGACGGTCGCCACATCGCCCGAGCGGAACCGGCCCCCGTCGAGGAAGGCCGCTGCGGTCGCCTCCGGCAGATTCCAGTAGCCGGGCGTCACGTTGGGGCCGGCGACGACGACCTCACCCTTCTCGCCGGGCGGCGCACTCCCGCCCGAGGGCAGGAGGATCTCGACGTCCGTGAAGAAGTGCGGCACTCCCGCCGAACCGGCATGCTCGAGCGAGTCCGCCCGCCCGAGCACGAGGGCGCCCGGGGAGGTCTCCGTCATGCCGTAGCCCTGGACGAAGGCGAGCCCCCGGTCCAGACAGGCGCGGGCCGTGCGCGAGGGGACCGGGGCTCCTCCGCACAGCAGGTTCCGCAGACTGGACAGGTCCGCCGTCGCCCAGCCGGGCGCCGACACCATCGAGTCGTACATCGTCGGGACACCGAACATGCAGGTGACGCCGTGCTGTTCGATCAGTTCCAGGCTGCGGGCCGCGTCGAAGGAGGACTCCAGAACCACCGTGCCGCCCTTGAGGAGCGTCGGCAGACAGCTCATGTTGAGGGCCGCGGTATGGAACAGCGGCGCCCCGACGAGGGCCACTTCATCGCCGGCGAGATCGGTGTCGACCAGGACGTTGAGGCTGTTCCAGACGATGTTCCCGTGCGTGAGGACCGCACCCTTGGAACGCCCGGTGGTTCCCGAGGTGTACATGATGAGACAGACGTCCTCATGACCCACCTCCTCGTCCAGCGGCTCGGTGCCGGCCCCGGCGAGCAGTTCCTCGTACGACTGCCCCGGGCCCTCCTCGACAGCGATCACGGTGCCGATCCCGGATCCTTCGGCCAGCGCCCGGACCCGGTCCCCGGACTGCCGGGCGTGCACCAGGACCCGGCACCCCGAGTCCTGCGTCTGGTGCAGCAACTCCGGTAGGGCGAGACGGGTGTTGAGCGGCACGAACGCCGCCCCGAGCAGGCCCGAGGCGAAGAGAGTCTCCAGATAGGCCGGATGGTTCGGTCCGAGGAAGGCCACCCGGTCCCCGCGGCGCACGCCCGCCGTCCGCAGGGCGTGCGCGAGCCGCGTGGAGCGCTCATGGAGTTCGGCATAGGTGACGGCGCGGCCCTCGTGAAGGAGAGCGGTGCGCCGCGGAGTTCTGCGGTTGCGTCGCACGACCCAGGAGCCGATGCCCTGATTACGCATGGAAACCATCCCTCAGCGGTCGGTCAGGCCGAGCAGTGCGGCCGCGTTCTCCTTGAGGATCTTCGGGCGCACCGAGTCCTTGACCGGCAGTCCTGCGAAGTCGGCCAGCCAGCGGTCCGGCGAGAGCATCGGATAGTCGGAGCCGAACAGGACCTTGTCCTGAAGCAGGCTGTTGGCGTACTTGACCAGCTGCGGCGGGAAGTACTTCGGCGACCAGCCGGACAGGTCGATGTAGACCTGCGGCTTGTGGGTGGCCACCGCCAGCGCCTCGTCCTGCCAGGGGAAGGACGGATGGGCGAGGACGATGCGCATGCCGGGGAAGTCGGCGGCCACGTCGTCCACGTCCATCGGGTTGGAGTACTTCAGCCGGATGCCGCCACCGCCGGGAGCGCCCGCGCCGATGCCGGTCTGGCCGGTGTGGAAGAGCGCGATGGCGCCGGCGTCCTCGATGGCCTCGTACAACGGGTAGGCCATCCGGTCGTTGGGGTGGAACGCCTGGATGCTCGGGTGGAACTTGAACCCCTTGACGCCGAACTCCGACACCAGACGGTGGATCTGACGGACCGCCGCCTTGCCCTTGTACGGGTCGACCCCGGCGAACGGGATGATGACGTCCGGGTTCTCCAGAGCCGCCTCGGCGATCTCCTCGTTCGGTACCGGCGGGGTGCCGGTCGCCGACTCCGCGTCCACGGTGAAGACGACGCAGGCCATCTTCCGTTCCCGGTAGTGCGCGGCGATCTCGGGCAGGGTGGGATGGCGGTGCTCCGCCTTGAAGTAGGCGCCGGCGGCACTGTCCAGCTCGGCCGAGAGCGAGGAGCCGCCCTTGGCGGAGACCTCGGCGTGCGTGTGGAAGTCGATCGCGACGAGTTCGTCGAGGTTCAGCACGGTCGTGCTCCTCACAGCCGGGGGGCGGGGATGCCGAAGGTCTCCGGGACACGTCCGACCGAGACCGGCCAGGCGTCGGCGATCGCGTCGGCGCTCCAGCCTCCCTCGGCGAACGCCACCGAGATCTCCCGGGGGTGCGACCAGAGGGCGAGCCTGTCCCCGCCGATGCCGATGCACTGCCCGGTGACCTCGGCCGAGGCATCCGAGGCGAGGAAGGTGACCAGGCCCGCGACATCGTCGGCGGTGCCGAATCCCTCGCCCTTGCGCAGGGCGTCCGGGAACGGTGTGCCGTGCTGCTCCAGCGCCTCGATGTGCGGGGCGAAGGCGGGAATGGTCTTCGTCATGGCGGTCGCGGCGACCGGGATCACGGCGTTCGCGGTGATCCCGGCGCGGGCCAGCTCCATCGCCCAGGTGCGGACCATCGCGGCGATGCCGGCCTTGGCGGCGGCGTAGTTGGTCTGGCCGAAGTTGCCGCGCTGGCCGGCGGGGGAGCCGGCGACGATGATGCGGCCGCCCTCGCCCTGCTCGCGCATCCGCGCGGCGGCGGCGCGCCCGCAGGTGAACGTCCCGCGCAGGTGCACCTGGACGACGGTGTCGAAGTCCTCGTCGGTCATCTTCCACAGGACCTTGTCCCGCAGGACGCCGGCGTTGGTGACCATGACGTCGAGGCGGCCGAAGGCGTCGACGGCGCGGGCGACCAGGGCCTCGGCGGCCTCGGTGGTGCCGACCGGCACGACTTCGGCGACTGCCCGGCCGCCGGCCTCGGTGATCAGCTCCACCGCGGTTCCCGCCGCCGCGGGGTCCACGTCGTTGATGACGACGGCGGCGCCGGCGGCGGCGAGGGACTGCGCGTAGGCGAGGCCGAGACCACGGCCGCTGCCCGTGACGACGGCGACCTTGTCGGTGAGGTCCATGAGCGGGTTCCTTTCCCTGAGGGACGGGCGTTGGCGCAAAGCTAGGCATTTTTCTGTCGACGGTCAAGAAGTAGCCGAATGTTGCCTACCGGCGGGCACTTCCACCCCTACGCTGTCCTGGTGACCCGTCCCGACCCCGCCCACGCGCCGAAGCCCGCGACCGACCGCGGCGCCCCGCCCAGGCCCCAGTCCCTGATGCTGAGCTTCTTCGGCATCCACGTCCTCGGCACGAACGCCGCGCTCTCCTCGGCGAGCGTCATCGACGCCTTCGCCCGCGTCGGGGTGGGGGAGGACGCGGTCCGCTCCACCCTCACGCGCATGGTGGGCCGCGGTCTGCTCGCGCGGCACCGGCGCGGGCGCAGGATGTACTTCTCGCTCACCGAACGCGCCGCGGTCGTCCTCGCCGACGGGCAGGAGCGCATCTGGCGCACCGGCGCGGTCAACCGCGACTGGGACGGCACCTGGACCCTGGTCGGATTCTCGCTGCCCGAGTCGTGGCGCCGGGAGCGCCACGATCTGCGTTCCCGGCTCGTCTGGGCCGGGTTCGGCCCGCTCCAGAGCGGTCTGTGGGTCGCTCCGGGCCGCGTCGACATCGCCCCCATCGCCGCGGAGCTGGGGCTGGGGGACCGTATCAGGGGCTTCCACGGCGAGGCCGCCGCGCCCACCGGGGCCGGCGACCTGCTCCGGACCGCCTTCGATGTCGACGCCATCGCCGAGGGGTACCGCGACTTCCTGGACAGCTGGGGCGGCGGCGCCGGGGCGGCCGCGGCCCAGGACGACCTCGGCCGCCAGCTCCTGCTGCACACGGACTGGCTCGACGTCGTGCGCGGCGACCCCCACCTGCCGGCCGAGCACCTCCCCCCGCAGTGGCCGGCGGGCGGCGCCGAAGCGCTCTTCCGTGAACTCGCGGCCCGCTTCGAGCCGGAGGCCGGGCGGATCGCCGCGGACATCCTGGACCGCTGGGAGGACGCGCCTCCCGCCTGACGGGGGCCTGCCGCGGGTCCGCGCGGCAGGGCCACGCGCGTTATGTCAACACCGTTGACCTTACGGGTTCCCGGTATGTCTCATGACGGATACGGAGGCCACATCTCCGCGATTCCAAGGAGCACGCCGTCATGGACCCACTCGCCTCTCTCCGGGACGCCGAACCGGTACCGTTCTGGCTCGACGATCCCGCGAAGCCGCAAGCCGCCCCCGCGCCGACCGGCGACCTCACCTGCGACCTCCTCGTCGTCGGCGGCGGATACACCGGCCTCTGGACCGCCCTCATCGCCAAGGAACGCGACCCCTCGCTCGACGTGGTCCTCATCGAGGCCGACGAGGCCGGCGGCGCCGCCTCCGGACGCAACGGCGGATTCTGCGAGTCGAGCCTCACCCACGGCCTGGCCAACGGCCTCTCCCGGTGGCCGGGTGAGATCGGGCTGCTCGAACGGCTCGGCCGCGAGAATCTCCAGGCCATGGAGGACACCCTCCTGCGCCACGGTGTCGACTGCGACTGGGAGCGCACCGGCTCTCTCGTCGTCGCCACCCAGCCCCATCAGGTCGCCGAACTCCAGGAGGAGGCCGAGGCCGTCGCCCGCTACGGGGGCACGTCCGTCCTCCTCGACGCCGACGCCGTACGTGCCGAGATCGACTCCCCGACCTTCCTCGGCGGACTGTGGCACAAGGACGACGTGGCCATGGTCAACCCGGCCCGTCTCGCCTGGGGCCTCAAGAAGGTCTGCACCGATCTCGGGGTCCGCTTCCACGAGCACACCCCCGCGCTGTCGCTCGACGAGCAGGGCCCGGCGATCGCCGTCCGCACCCCCTACGGCCGGATCACCGCCCGCAAGGTCGCCCTCGCCACCAACGCGTACCCCTCACTGCTGCGCCGCCACCGCCCGTACACCATTCCCGTCTACGACTACGCGCTCATGACGGAGCCGCTCGGCGAGGAACAGCTCGCCTCCGTCGGGTGGCGCAACCGCCAGGGCTTCGCGGACATGAACAACCAGTTCCACTACGTACGGCTCTCCGCCGACAACCGGATCCTGTGGGGCGGCTACGACGCGGTCTACCACTACAACGGGAAGGTACGTCCCGAGCACGACCAGCGGCGCGAGACCTTCGAGACCCTCGCGCGCCACTTCTTCACGACGTTCCCCCAGCTGGACGGGGTGCGCTTCAGCCACACCTGGGGCGGAGCCATCGACATGAGCACCCGCTTCTGCGTCTTCTTCGACACCAGCCATCATGGCAAGGTCGCCTATGCCGCCGGCTTCACCGGACTCGGAGTCGGCGCGACCCGCTTCGGCGCGGAGGTCATGCTCGACCTCCTCGACGGCGCACGCACCGAGCGCACCTCGCTGGAACTCGTCCGCCGCAAGCCGCTCCCGTTCCCGCCCGAGCCGATCCGCTCGGTGGGCGTCGGCGTCACCAAGTGGGCGATGGCCCGCGCCGACCTCGACGGCGGCCGCCGCAACCTGTGGCTCCGGACGCTGGACCGCCTCGGCCTCGGCTTCGACAGCTGATTCCCGCGCTCCGGCATCGCACGACGCCGGAGCGCATCAGGCCCCGCCGAGGCAGGTAGGCGAGCGGCCGCCGAGACCCTCACGGACCCCGGCGTCCTGTAGCGAAGGCCCAGGGGGCCGACGGGCCCTGCCGGAGTCCTTCCGGCAGGGCCCGTGTCAGGCATCGGTGCGGCCGGGCCGGCCGCACCTGAGGATGCGGATCTCGGGGATCGCGAGCCGGCTCACCCGACGATGGCTACCGGGGCGTCCCAGGCGTCACGGTCGACGGTGATCGTGTAGCCGCCGCGGGACTCCTTGCTGTTGACCATGTACTGGTGGCCGCGGCTGTGGCCGGTGAACTGCTTCGCGCCCCATGGCCAGTCCGTTGTGGTCGTGTTCTTCTTGTCCCACATCGCGTACCAGAGGTTTCCCGGCAGGTCGGTCCTGTCCGTGGCCGTGGCGATGGCCTTCGCGCTGGAGCTGCTGAAGCCGTAGAAGCCGCCGCGGTAGGTCTTCGCCCGCAGCGTCTTGGTGAAGGAGCGGACGTAGGCCAGCACGGCGTCGTTGCACGCCTTGTCGGTGATGTCGTACGGCTCCATGTCGAGGTAGACCGGGCTGCCGGCCTTCATGCCGAGCGCCGATGCCTTGGCGACCGCGTCCTTGGCATTGGCGGCGCCGAGGGATACGGCTGTCGAGGCGGTGAACTTCTCCGGGCTCGCGCTCTTCTGGCAGGGCGGCTGGGCACCTACGTAGATCGGGATCAGCTTCCAGCCACTGGAGTTGACCGACTTCACCCAGGACGCGGTCAGGTTCGGCTGGGCGCAACCGCGGTTCCTGCCACCGATGTAGACCGCGGCCGCACCGTAGAACCCCGTGCGCCAAGCCTTCATCGCCGCGAGCGAAGGCGCCGTGCAGGCGTCGAATGCCCGTCCGGTGTAGGTCTTCTGCGCAGGCCACGCCGTCGCCGCCATCGACGTCTGAGCCGCGACCCCGGCACCCGCTGCGACGACGGCACCCGCCGTTGCCCAGGCGATGTATCGGCCCTTCTTGGACAGCCGGTGTCTGGACATCCCCACCCCGTTCTCGATTGCCGCCCACCGCGACAGCCGCCGTGACTGCAACACGGCGCACCACGTACGGATGCGGCCGGTGGCACAGGCAGTACTCCCGCTCCGTGAACCCGGAGCGGATCGCAGACTAGCCGACCCCGGCGAGACCGAACCGGCCGGTGGGCATGTTCCTCGGCCGTGAGGCACCCGTGCTTCGTGCCCTGTTCCGAGCCCTTCGCCGTGCCGGCAGGCCACGATTCAGACCGCCATGAGGCGGCCCAGCTCGCGTGACTTCCGCCGGAGGCCGGCTGCCCGAGCCGTTTCGCACGAATCCGGGGCCGTCGGGACCTGAACATCGCTGAGGCCGCCGGCCTCGGTGAAGCCTGTCGGCTGCCACGTCACGTCGAGGACTGCCCTCTCCGCCAGGACCAGCACCGTGGCAACGAACCCCTCGGACAGGGCAGCCATGACAGCGTGGCCTGTTCTCCGGTGCCACGCGAGCAGGGCGTCGACGAACGCTTTGAACACGAGGGCGTCGATCTGGCACTCGTCAGCCCGCATGGGTCCGATGCCGGACGGCAGACCCAGTTCCGCCTGGTAGACGCTCACCTGGCTCATGAACAGCCGGGAGACCCCGTTGGACGGGTTCCACAGGGTCTGGTCACCCATGTCGTAGTACTGACTCAAAACGGCCTCCGGTACCGGCTTGGCTTTCTCGAGGTTCCCGGGAGGAATCGGCTGACCCCGGGTGCTCGCCGGAGGCCGGCCGATGCCGGGGCGGCGAAAAGGTTGGTATGCGGGGCCGACGGAACCGGGTAACGTCTTTGTCATGTTCTTCCAGACGCCGATTTACGAGTGAGAGCGTGATGGGCCGCTGCTGACGTCCTTCCAACGTCGCCGCCCGTCCCTCACCGATGAATCCCTAGATCACTTCACATCATTACCGGGAGAACCCGTGACCGTGAGCAAGAACATCAACAACCCCGTGGGCATGGGCGGCGGCCAGCGCAAGCGGCTGTCCCGCGCCGAGCGGCAGAACAACGGTCCGCACCGCAACCTCGACCGTCAGGGTGCAGCCGACCAGAAGGCGGAGCTGGTGCGCAAGATGCGCGAGAAGGCACAGGCGGCCGAGGGCGCCGGGCAGACGGACGACGACACCGCACAGAGCTGACGCACGGCCGCCGCAGGGCGGCACCGCACGGGGCAGGGCCCGGACCGCGACGCGCGGTCCGGGCCCTGCCGCCGTACCGGGGCCCTGCCGCCGTACCGGGGCCCTGCCGCCGTACCGGGCGCAGCCCCGCCCGCTCGGCTCGGGCACTCCTCGCTCGCGATCACCCTCGGTTACTATGCTCACTTCATGCCGGAGGCCGGGAGCCGGGGGCGTACTGCCGCCGACGGGCTCATCGGGAAGCAGGGGAGCTGCGTGCCGTGCGGAACTCCCCGGATTCTCCCCAGGGCCGTCGGCGGGCGGATTCCGCTACTGCTCCCCTCTGGCATCGATCGTGGATTGCAAGGCTGAAGAGATGGGTGGCCTGGGAAAAGTGCTTACAGAGGTGGCGGCGACCCGCTATGTAACTCCCCTGCGTGAGGGCGGCTCGCTGCCGGGGATCGTCGAGGCCGACGACCTCGGCACGTACGTCATGAAGTTCACCGGGGCCGGACAGGGCCGCAAGACGCTGGTCGCGGAGGTGATCTGCGGACAGCTCGGGCGGCGGCTGGGGCTGCGTGTCCCCGATCTCGTACAGATCCAGCTGGACCCGGTCATCGGCCTCGCCGAGCCCGACCAGGAGGTGCAGGAGCTGCTCAAGGCCAGCGGTGGCCTCAACCTCGGGATGGACTTCCTGCCCGGTTCCCTCGGATTCGACTCGCTCGCCTACCGGGTCGACCCGGCCGAGGCCGGCCGCGTCGTCTGGTTCGATGCGCTGATCAACAACGTCGACCGCTCCTGGCGCAACCCGAACATGCTGATCTGGCACGGCGACCTGTGGCTCATCGACCACGGCGCCACCATGATCTGGCACCACAACTGGCCGGGCGTCCAGGCGTCCGCCGCCAAGCCGTACAACGCCTCCGACCACGCGCTGGCGCCCTTCGGGCCCGACATCGCGGCGGCCGCCGCCGAGCTCGCCCCGCTGGTCACCGAGGAACTGCTCACTCAGGTCGCGGCCGACGTCCCCGACGAGTGGCTGGTGGACGAGCCCGGCTTCGGCTCGACGGACCAGCTGCGCCGTGCGTACGTGGACGCGCTGCTGCCGCGCGCCGCCACCATTCACGAACGGATCGTCCTGGACGCACCGACGGCGTCCAAGCCCTCCCAGGCCCCGGGCTGGCTCATCGAACGCCTGGCCCCGCGGCACGACAACGAGAACAGTGACAAGGGCGGCCGGCTGTGAGCAAGCGCGATGTCTTCGAGTACGCCCTGCTGCGCGTGGTGCCACGGGTGCAGCGCGGCGAGTTCTTCAACGCCGGCGTGGTGGTCTACTGCCGAGCCAAGGGTTTCGTCGCCGCCCGAACCGAGCTCGACGAGGGCAAACTCAGGGCCTTGGACCCGGCCGCCGACGTGACGGGGGTGCGGGCCGCGCTCTACGCCGTGGAGGGCATCTGCCGGGGCGGTACGGACGCGGGCCAGGCGGCCGGTGACGACGCCGGACGGCGCTTCCGCTGGCTGATCGCGCCGCGCTCGACCGTCATCCAGCCGAGCCCCGTGCACAGCGGCCTCACCACCGATCCGGCCGCCGAGGTCGAACGGCTGCTCGACCTGCTGGTGCGCTGATCGGGACCCCGCGCCGCCGCCCGCGCACCGCGCGGCGGCGGCGCCGTCCGGTGTGACATGCGCCGCTGGGCCCGTGGGCCGTTGACACCGGGTGCCAGGGCTTCTAGCGTCTCGTCTGCTGAAGGTACTAAGCGGTTGCTCAGTTATCGGGTCGTTCTCGCAGGGAACGTCCTGACGTCCGCTGAGCCGCGATCCAAGGGCGAGGAGAACCAAGCATGTCCACCACCGAGCAGCGCGTAGCCATCGTGACGGGAGCGGCACGGGGCATCGGTGCCGCCACCGCGGTACGCCTGGCGGCCGAGGGCCGCGCCGTCGCCGTACTCGACCTCGACGAGGCGGCCTGCAAGGACACGGTCGAGAAGATCACCGCTGCCGGGGGACGGGCCCTCGCCGTCGGCTGTGACGTGTCGGACAGCGCTCAGGTGGAAGCCGCCGTCGCGCGGGTCGCCGCCGAGCTCGGCGCCCCGACGATCCTCGTGAACAACGCGGGTGTGCTCCGCGACAACCTGCTCTTCAAGATGAGCGAGTCCGACTGGGACATCGTGATGAACGTGCACCTCAAGGGCGCGTTCCTGATGGCCAAGGCCGTCCAGAAGCACATGGTGGACGCGAAGTTCGGCCGGATCGTCTCGCTGTCCTCCTCCTCGGCCCTCGGCAACCGCGGCCAGGCCAACTACGCCGCGGTCAAGGCGGGCCTCCAGGGCTTCACCAAGACCCTCGCCAAGGAGCTCGGCAAGTTCGGCATCACCGCCAACGCCGTCGCGCCCGGCTTCATCGTCACCGAGATGACCGCGCAGACCGCGGCCCGTGTCGGCATGGGCTTCGAGGAGTTCCAGGCCGCCGCCGCCACCCAGATCCCGGTGCAGCGCGTCGGCTTCCCCGAGGACATCGCCAACGCCATCGCCTTCTTCTCGGGCGACGACGCGGGCTTCGTCTCCGGCCAGGTCATGTACGTCGCCGGCGGACCGCTCAACTGACCCGAAGGGCTGCGGACATCATGACTGTTCAGGACAGTGGCAAGGTCGCGCTGATCACCGGCGCCAGCCGGGGCATCGGCTACGGCATCGCGGAGGCTCTCGTCGCCCGCGGCGACCGGGTGTGCATCACCGGACGCGGCGAGGACGCACTGAAGGAGGCAGTCGAGGCGCTCGGTTCCGACCGCGTCATCCACGTCGCCGGCAAGGCGCACGACGAGGCGCACCAGGCGGCGGCCGTCGAGCGCACCATGGAGGCGTTCGGGCGGGTCGACTTCCTGGTCAACAACGCGGGTACGAACCCGGTCTTCGGGCCGATCGCCGAGCTCGACCTCAATGTCGCCCGCAAGGTCTTCGAGACGAACGTGATCTCGGCGCTCGGCTTCGCCCAGCAGACCTGGAAGGCCTGGCAGAAGGAGAACGGCGGGGCGATCGTCAACATCGCCTCCGTCGCCGGTGTCTCCGCCTCGCCCTTCATCGGTGCGTACGGCATGAGCAAGGCGGCCATGGTCAACCTGACCCTTCAGCTGGCGCACGAGTTCGCGCCGGTGGTCCGGGTCAATTCGATCGCTCCCGCGGTCGTGAAGACCAAGTTCGCCCAGGCGCTGTACGAGGGCCGCGAGGCCGAGGCGGCCGCTGCCTACCCGCTGGGCCGTCTCGGCGTGCCGGAGGACATCGGCGGCGCCGCGGCCTTCCTCACGTCCAGCCAGTCCGACTGGATCACCGGGCAGACGCTGGTGGTCGACGGCGGGATTTTCCTGAATGCCGGCGTGAGCTGAGAACAGCCTGGGCCGATTTGGCCATGATTGACTCAAGTGCCCCGCCGGGCCTGCGGATTGACCCGGTGGGGCGCTGCGGTATGGTCTGCCGACCCATGGCTGATCGAGGAGCGTGCACGTGTTCTACCGGGCCAGTCTGCAGGCTGCTGCAGCCCTTGCTTCCCTGTCTTTGCTGGCCGGCTGCGGTCTCCTGCCCGGCGGCGATTCGGACGTGGACCAGAAGCTCGCCGTCGGGACGACCAGTGAGCCCTCGACCCTCGACCCGGCGGCGGCGTGGGACAACTCCTGGGAGCTGATGCGCAATGTGTTCCAGACCCTGGTCAGTTTCCCCACCGGCAGTACGGCTCCCGAGCCCGACGCCGCGGACAACTGCCGGTTCACCGACATGACCAGCACCGCCTACCGCTGCGAGCTCCGCGAGGGCCTGAAGTTCTCCAACGGGGACAAGCTCGACGCCGAAGCCGTGAAGTACTCCATCGACCGGATCAGGTCGATCGCGGTCAAGGGCGGCCCCATCGGGATGCTCGGCTCGCTCGACCGGGTGGAGACCAAGGGCGACGACATCGTCATCTTCCACCTGACGAAGCCGGACGCGACCTTCCCGTTCGTGCTGGCCACACCGGCCATGTCGCTGGTGGCGCCGAGCGCCTACTCCAAGGACAAGATCCGCACCGACGGCAAGGTCACCGGATCCGGTCCCTACCTGCTGGACGCGTACAAGCAGGGGGACCGGTCCGAGCTGGTGAAGAACCCCGACTACAAGGGTTTCGCCAAGCGCAAGAACGACGCCGTGACCATCCGGTACTTCAAGAACTCCTCGTCCCTGGTCCCCGCCCTCAAGAAGGGCGACATCGACGCCACCTACCGCGGACTGTCCGCCGAGGAGGTCGTCGCCCTGGAGGACAACAACGACAAGGAAAGCGATCTCCAGATCGTCGAGTCGGTCGGCGCCGACATCCGCTTCCTGGTCTTCAACCCGGACGACCCGGCGGCCGGGAATCCTGCCGTCCGGCGGGCGATAGCCCAGCTCGTGGACCGCGACGCGCTGGTGGCCAAGGTCTACCAGGGCACGGCCGAGCCGCTCTACTCCATGGTGCCCAAGGGCATCGCCGCGCACACGACCAGCTTCTTCGACACGTTCGGCAACCCGAGCGTGCCCAAGGCGAAGAAGATCCTCACCGACGCGGGCATCACCAAGCCGGTCCCGATGACGTTCTGGTTCACGACCGACCGGTACGGGTCCTCGACGGCGCCCGAGTTCGCTGAGCTCAAGCGCCAGCTGGAGGCTTCCGGGCTGTTCAGGATCACCCTGAAGAGCAGGCCGTGGAAGACGTTCCAGGAGGGATTCAACAAGGGGGAGTACCCCGTCTTCGGGCGCGGGTGGTTCCCGGACTTCCCGGACCCCGACAACTTCATCGCCCCGTTCGTGGGCAAGGAGAGCGTCACGGGCAGGCCGTACATCAAGGACGAGATCACGAAGCAGCTGCTTCCCCAGTCCCGCAAGGAGAGCAACCGGGGTGCGGTGAGCCAGGAGTTCGAACGGGCCCAGGAGATCCTGGTCGATGACGTACGGATGCTGCCGCTGTGGCAGGGCAAGCTGTATGTCGCGGCGGGCGAGGACATCGGCGGCGGCGAGCGGGCACTGGACCCGCAGACCGTCATGCAGATGTGGGAGCTGTACCGCAAGGCCAGCTGGTAGCGGCCGACGTCCTGCCACCGGGCTCCCGGGGCCTTGTCACCGGGCTCCCGGAGCCCGTTGTCAGTGGTCACCGGTAGGTTCTGAGTCAAGAACTGATTGCATACCGGAGGTTGTTGACGTGACCGACACCTACCCGCTGCCCGAGTCCTGGCGCGGCGTCCTCGGCGAAGAGCTGGAGAAGCCCTACTTCGGGGAGCTCACCGAATTCGTGGAGAAGGAGCGGGCCGACGGGCCGGTCTATCCGCCCCGGGAGCAGGTGTTCGCGGCTCTGGAGGCGACTCCGTACGACAAGGTGAAGGTCCTGATCCTCGGCCAGGACCCGTATCACGGCGAGGGCCAGGGGCACGGCCTGTGCTTCTCCGTGCGGCCCGGCGTGAAGACGCCGCCCTCCCTGCGCAACATCTACAAGGAGATGAACCAGGAGCTCGGCCTGCCCATCCCTGACAACGGTTACCTGATGCCGTGGGCCGAGCAGGGGGTGCTCCTCCTCAACGCGGTGCTGACGGTGCGCGCGGGCGAGGCCAACTCGCACAAGGGCAAGGGCTGGGAGAAGGTCACGGACGCCGTGATCCGCGCGGTCGCCTCGCGCCCCGACCCGGCGGTCTTCGTGCTCTGGGGCAACTACGCTCAGAAGAAGCTCCCGCTGATCGACGAGGAGCGCCATGTGGTGGTGAAGGGGGCGCATCCCTCGCCGCTCTCGGCGAAGAAGTTCTTCGGTTCGCACCCGTTCACCCAGATCAATGAGGCCGTCGTCGCACAGGGACACCAGCCCATCGACTGGCGCATCCCCGACCTGGGCTGATGCCGCGCCCGAGCCTGAGTGCGATCAGCCGCCGCGGCGGCTAGCGTCGAACCGGCCGCAACCGGACGGAACGGGACAGATCTAGGCAGGGAATGCCGGGATCCGTCCGGGACCGGCCGGAGTGAGCCGAATTCGGCCGGGCGAGGGTGGACAGGTGCGAGGGAGACCGCAGTGACGGAGCAGCAGGAGGCGTCGCCGGACGTCGTCATGACCAGAATCGGCCAGGCGATCATGCTGCTCCACGGCGGTGACCGGGAGGAGGCCCGCAACCGCTTCGGCGTGCTCTGGGCGGAGATCGGCGAGGACGGTGACGCGCTGCACCGTTGCACCCTCGCGCACTACATGGCCGACACCCAGGACGACCCTGGGGACGAACTGGCCTGGGATCTGAGGGCGCTCACCGCCGCTCAGGCACTGACCGGTGAGCGCCTGGCGGAACACCGGGATGCGCTCGCGGTACGTGCCTTCTATCCCTCACTGCACCTCAACCTCGCGGCCGACTACATCAAGCTCCAACGTCCCGCCGCCGCCCGGATCCATCTGGACCGGGCGCGGGAGGCCTCGGGTGTCCTCGCGGACGACGGGGCGGACGACGGGTACGGAGGAGGCGTCCGGGCCGCCATCGGGCGTCTGGAACTTCGGCTGAGGGAGCTCTGACCGCAGGCCGGCTGCGCGTCGTGAGCCGCGCCGCCGGCCGGCTGCGCGTCGTGAGCCGCGCCGCCGGCCGGCTGCGCGTCGTGAGCCGCACGGCGGTACGGGAGTGTGCGAAGCGGCCCGCCGGCCGTCCTCGCGGCGGGCCGCCGCGTCAGCGGCCGTAGGCGTCGTCGCAGATCCGCGACTGCGGGCTGCCCGCCGGCCAGTGCCCGTATCCCCGCCCGAGCGCGCACACGTCCGCCCCGGTGACGGGTTTCGGCAGAACCGGAACGGGGGCGGGAGGCGCCGCCCGGCGTGGCTGTGGGTGCGCCGGGCCGGGGCGGTGCTGCTGCGGGGCCTGCGGTGCGGCACGCCCCGCCGCCGGTGGCGCCGCAGCGGCCCGGCGGGCGGCCGAGGGCGACGGCTTCGGGTCCGGCAGCGCCTCCAGGGTGTCGCGTACCGGGGGCCGGCCGATCTGCGGGGCCAGGTCCTGCGCCGGCCGGCTGCTCCCCGGATGCGCGGGCGCACTCGGCTGCGGCTGTACGGACACACACCCGGACAGGGCCGTCACGGCCACGCCGGCCAGGAGTCTCACGATGGTTCTGGTTCGATGCACCTGATCAACTCTGGGGTGCGGAGAGCTCATTGAGTGAGCAGGGGAGCACGGATTGGCCCGCACGAGTGACCCCGGTCAGCTCAGCGCCGTGCGTGTCGCCGATCCGTGGCGGCCGCGCCCGTCACCACGTGGCACCGGGCGGGGGCCCGGGCGCGGGGCGGGCAGCGCCACCGCCGACCGGCTGCCGAGGACCACCGCCGTCGTCCGCAAGGCCGCTCAGGCCGGCCGGCTGATGCGGCCGGCCTCCGCCCCGGCCGGTCGCCGTACGCGACTTCGCGAAGTCCGCCGCCTCCCGGCCCGGACCGGACCGGGACTCGTCCTGCGCACGGTCGACGGCATCGCCGACCGGCGGCCGCCGCACCACACGTATGCTGCCCGGACGAAAGACGCGCCGGCGAACCAGCGGTGGACCCCGACCGGGGAGGACCGCGACGTCCGGCGATGAACAGCGAGAAGGAGACCCTGTGAAGGTCGGCTGCATCGGGCTCGGCGACATCGCGCAGAAGGCGTATCTGCCGGTACTCACCACCCTGCCGGGGGTCGAACTGCATCTGCAGACCCGCACCCCCGCCACCCTGGCCTCCGTCGCCGCAGCCCATCGCATTCCGGCCGCGCAGTGCCACACCGACCTGGACTCGCTGCTCGCCCAGGGACTGGACGCCGCGTTCGTGCACGCCCCGACCGCTGTGCACCCGGAGATCACCGGCCGGCTGCTCGAAGCCGGCGTCCCCACCTACGTCGACAAGCCGCTCGCCTACGAGCTCGCCGAGTCCGAGCGCCTGGTGGAGCTCGCCGAGGCACGCGGTGTCACTCTCGCCGTCGGCTTCAACCGCCGGGTGGCACCCGGCTACGCGCAGTGCGCCGAGCACCCGCGCGACCTGATCCTCATGCAGAAGAACCGGGTCGGGCTCCCCGAGGAGCCCCGGGCCATGGTCCTCGACGACTTCATCCACGTGGTCGACACGCTGCGCTTCCTGGTGCCCGGACCCGTGGAGAGCACCGTGGTGCGCGGCAGCGTCCGCGACGGTCTGATGCACCATGTCGTGCTTCAGCTGTCCGGCGACGGCTTCACCGCCATCGGCGCCATGAACCGGCTCAGCGGTTCGACCGAGGAACGGCTCGAGGTGTCGGGCCAGGACTCCAAGCGCGAGGTCGTCAACCTGGCCGAGGTCATCGACCACAAGGGCCGGCCGAGCCTGCGGCGGCGCGGTGACTGGGTGCCGGTGGCCCGCCAGCGCGGCATCGAGCAGAGCGTGGTGTCCTTCCTGGACGCCGTAGGGGCCGGAAAGCTGCTGAGCGCGCGCGACGCCCTTCAGACGCACGAGCTGTGCGAGCGCATCCTGCGGGACCTCGACTGCGCGTAGCACCTCCCGCCCGTCCCGGCCCCTGACCGGTGCCGGGCACGGCTCCGGATGCGTGCGGACGGGGCCCGATGCAGGCTGGGTGGATGGACCGCCGGCCCGTGGAGGTGACCTCGTGAAGCCCCACCGTGAGCCACAGGGCTGGGGTGCGCTCCAGCCGCCGCCGGGGTACTACTCGGCGGACGGGCGGCCCCCCGACGCCCTGCAGCGTGCCCTGATCCTCGACTGGGCGGTCAACCAGCGCATCGCGAGCGGCTGGCGGGTGGAGTCCCGCTCCGAGACCCAGGCCGTCATGGTCCGCGGCCGGCCGCTGAACCATGTGCTGCACGCCGTCCTGACGGTGTTCACCTGCTTCCTGTGGGGCGCGATGTGGCTGGTTCTCGGCGTGACCAACAAGGTCGAACGCCTCGCGCTCACCGTCGACGCCATGGGCGACATCGTCACGGTCAACGGACCGGGCCGGGCCGCCTGACGGACGGACTCACGGCGCCGAGTCGGCCGGGGCCTTCGCGGCCGTACGGTCCGGGAGCACCGCTTTTGGACCGCCGGCCGGGACCACGGCGGCGCCCTCACCCACGGGCTCCGGGCCACCCCTGCGTACGGACCGCACACCCTCGACGGCACAGAAGGCCGCCAGCACCCCCAGTGCGCCGTACAAGGGCCAGTCGCCCAGCCGCACATACAGCGTGCTGCCGCGGGCCAGCGGTACGCCGTACACCGCCGCTCCGCTCGTGCCCGTACCGAGGGGAGCGCCGATGCGCTGCCCCTGCGGGCCGTACACCGCACTGATGCCGGTCAGTGTGGCGTGCACCATCGGGCGGCCGTTCTCGGCGGCCCGCAGCGCGCCCAACGAGGCGTGCTGGCCGGGCGCCCACCCGTGCTGGAACGAGGACGTCGACGACTGGGCGATCAGGAGCTGCGCACCGTCCCGGGTCAGCCGCCGGCTCATGTCGGGGAACGCGGACTCGAAGCAGACCAGCGGGCCGATGTGCAGGCCGTTCGCACCCGGCAGCGTCATCGTCACCGGACGCGTGCCGCGCAGCCGGTCCTCGCCCGCAGCCTTGCCCATCGAGGTGGCCCACCCGAGTGCCGAACGGGCCGGGATGTACTCGCCGAAGGGAACCAGCCGCATCTTGTCGTAGCGGTCCCCGGTCAGTCCCCGAGGGCCCACCAGTACGGCGCTCTTGAAGATGCCGGTCCGGCCCGACGCGTCGGTCTGTCTGGCGTCCACGTTGACCAGCACGTCGGCGCCCACCAGGCGCGACAGTGCGGCGATCCGGGCGGTGACCTCGGGCCGCCGGGCCGGATCGACCCCGACGCTGCTCTCGCCCCACACCACCAGGTCGAGATCCCGGCCGGCCAGCGAGCGCGTCAGCTCCTCGCTGCGGGCGAAGCGGCGCTGCACGCTGCCCGGACCCTCGATGACACCTGGCTGCACGACGGCGATCCGCGCGGTGCCCGACCTCTCCGGCTGCGGTGCCCACACCCACACCGAACCCACCGCCAGAGCGCCCGCCACGAGCGAGACGGCGCCGGCCGTGCGGGCGGCCGGCGACACGAGCAGCAGGGTCAGCGCGGTGTTCACGGCCACGATCAGCAGGCTCACCAGCCACACCCCGCCGACGGACGCCAGCCGGAGCGCCGGTGTCACCTGCCACTGGCTTGCGCCGAGAAGCCCCCAGGGGCCGCCGAGCCCCTCCCAGGAACGGGCCATCTCGATCATCAGCCAGCCGCACGGGATCACGATCACGGCCGCCGCGACCCCGGCGCCGGACGACGGCCCGCCCAGCAGCCGGGAGACCAGCAGCCCCCACGGGGCCCACAGCAGACCGAGCAGGGCCGCCAGGACGACGATGAACACATGCAGGCTCGGCATCAGCCAGTGGTGCACCGCCAGCATGTAGCCCGTCCCGCCGAGCCAGCCGTCGAGCGCCGCCCTGCGCGCCGTGCCCGCGGACCGGATCAGGAGCAGCAGCGGGATCAGCGCGACGTAGGCGAACCACCACAGTCCCGGCGCGGGGAACGCGAGCGCGGGCAGCGCACCGGACAGGAGCGCGGCGCACCCGCGCCACAGCGCTGAACCGAGTATCCGTCCGCCCCGCTCGTGCCGCCCGGCCCAGCTCGGCATGGCGCACCTCCTCGTCCTGCCCGGTGGCAGGGATCATCCGGAACCCGTTCCCGCTGTTCTTCCCCCAGTGTGGGGCAGCGGAAGCAGGCCGGGGCGGATCAAACGCCGGAGAAGGAGCCCGACAGCGTCCGCCACTTCTCGTGGACCGTCACGCGGTGGATCCGCCAGCCGCCGTCGGTACGGAGCAGTTCGAAGGCGTACCGCCCGCCCGAGACGAAGTTCGGAGCGGTCGGACCGTCCCCGGCGCCGGCCTCCTCGGCGCCGCCGGCGTCCGGTCCGCCCACGAGCCGCATCGGGTTCATGTAGTCGGCCTGCACCCGGGCCCGGTCGCCCGGGTAGCCGCCGAGGTCCTGGAGGTCCAGGCGGCGGTTGACGATCAGATGCTGCCGTACGGGGAAGAGCAGCATGGTCTGCGAGAGCCACTGCGCTACCTCGGCCGAGGGGCCCTCGACACCGCCCGCGGTGCGGTAGTCGGCGCGGCCGTCCGCGGTGAACAGGGCCCGGTAGTCCGTCCAGGCGCCGTCGTCCACCGCCACCGCGTAGCCGGTGATCACTGCATCGATGGAGAGCCGGTCCATCACGGTCGAGAGATCCACGCGCTGCGTCATCGGGTCAGTGTGGGCCCACGGGCGTCAGGGGCCAAGGGCCGTGCACCCGCGGCGGGCCGCGAGCCACAGGAACAGGCCGGGCGCCACCGTCGCCGCGGGGGCGGTGGCGGACGGCGGAACCACGGTGTCAGCAGGGAACCACGGCCACCGGGCCCAGCGCGTGCGTGAGCGTCGTCTGCGCCACGGGTGAGAGGCCGAGCCCGAGGGACTCACCGCCCTTGCGCCGTCCGATCACGGTCAGGGCCGCGGTCGCCGACGCCGTGACCAGGGTGCGCGACGCGGAGCCGTTCACCGGTTCCTTCACGACCTCGACCTGCGGATACTTCTCGCGCCAGCCGGCCGTCAGCTCGGCCAGGGACCGTTCGGCCGCGTCGGCCGCCGCGTCCCGGTCGAAGACGGGTCCGCCGGACAGCATCGACGAGAACATGGTCCATCCGTGCACGATCCGCAGCCGCGCACCGGGGCGGACCGCCGCCGTCTCGAAGGCGAACTCCAGCACCGCCTCACTGCTCTCGTCGGCGGCCACTCCGGCGACGACGTCCGGGAAGACCTCCGCAGCGGTCTCATCCGGTTCCTCGTCCCGCCGGCCGCCGTGGATGACGACCACAGGACACTTGGCCATCGAGGCGGTCGCCAGGCTGTTGGAGCCCAGCATCAGGGAACGGAATCCGCCCAGCCCGCGCGAGCCGACCACCACCAGCGAGGCGTCACGGCTCAGCGCGACCAGCGCGGCCGAAGGGAAGTCGAGGGGTGCGAGCGTCGTGGGACGCAGCCCGGGAGCGATCCCGTTCACACGGCGCACGGCCTGCGCGAGGAGTTCCGCCGCCTCGCGCTCCTGCGCCTCCGGGTCCGCACGCCGGGTCAGGAGACGGACGTGCACGATCAGCAGGGGAAGCCCCCGGCCGGCCGCCTCCCGGGCCGCCCAGTCCAGCGCGTCACCGCTGTGCGTGGACCCGTCGACCGCGGCGACGACGGGAAGCTCGGTACTGGTCATGGACGCCTCCTGAATCCGGTGGTACGAGTCCCGGGCCGGCACGCCCGCACGGCGCCCGGACCGCCCGCCGGGCCGGCAGGCCTGCCGGGGACCTGCCTCGTACGCTACGGCCGGACGGCGCCCCGTGCAGGGGCGCGCGCGGTGGGACCGGTCGTCCGCCCGGTGCTGGGGCATGCGCGATGGGACTCGCCGTCCGCCCCGTGCGGGGGCACGCGCGTGGGACTCGTCGTCCGCCGGCCCGGCACGGCGGACCGCGGGCGGCCGTTGTCCTCGTCGGCCGGTGCGCCTGCACCTATGCTCGCGGGATGGAGCAGAGCGAAGTCGTGAAGCGTGTGATCGGCATCCTCACCGAAGCGGGCGAGATGCGCCGGCTCTTGGAGGAGAACCCGGACCGCGACGACCCCAGCGCCGATTCGACCGTGGTGACCGCCCTCCTCAACGAGACGATGCCGCGGATCGCGATCCCCGAGGACGCCACGATCGAGGACGTGGTCGCCCTGGTCGGCCGGGAGGTCGGGGGCGCGGTGGAGCAACTGGTCGGCGCGTTCACCCTGGCGTTCGCGATGCTGGCCCAGGTGCACGATTCGGGGCAGACGGACGTGACGTCCGCGGATGTGCTCCAGGACCTCGCCCTGCGGGCCGAGCAGTTCGGCTCCGAGGGGCCGGGCGGCCCGGAGGACACCGAGGCGTAGGAGGGCCTGCCGGAGGGAGCGCGCTGTCTCCGGGTGCCTGGGTGCCTGGGTGCCTGGGTGCCTGGGTGCCTGGGTGTCCGGCGGCCGGAACAGGCCCCGGGCCGTGCTCGCCGATGCCGACGTCAGGAGCTGTCTCGAGCGATTCCCGGTTCCCTCGGGTGACAGTCGTCGTTGTGTGCACGGGCCGCCGCGACAGGTTGTCCGGTCCAGCGCTGGACGGCACGGCGCACCCCGCCGGTGTCGGCGTAGCCGACTCGTTCGGCGATGGAGCTGAGGGACAGGTCGGTCGAAGAGAGCAGACGGAGAGTCTGTTCGCGGCGTAGTGCCTGGAGTTCTTGCGACCAGGTGGTCTGATGCTCCTCAAGTCGGCGCTGGAGGGTGCGGGTGCTGAGAGACATCTGCCGGGCTGCGGACTGAAGGGTGGGGATCTCCTCGTTCCGGGCCGCCCGGAGGTCGGCGCGGAATATGTCGAGCCAGTCGCGCAGGGGAATGGCTTCGGCGAGCAGCTGTTCCGCGTGTCTTCGGAGAAGGCCGGACAGGCCGGGAGCGTGCGGTTGCGGCGCGGTGAGGTCGGCGGTCTTGAAGGTGATGGAGTTGACCGGGCCGGCGAAGTCGATGGCGCGAGTGCCGTACAGCTGTATGAGGCTGTCGTGGGTCCGGGGGGCGCGGGCCGCGAGGGCGACCTTGGTGGGCGTGATTGCGCGGCGAGTGCTCTCGCTGATCCGCGGCCGGAACAGGCTCAGGGAGTAGGCCCGTATGGCGGATGCGACCTCGTCGGTGAGGTCGGCCGCGTTGATGTGGCTGAGAGTGATGTGCTGCTCGTTCTCCTCGATACGGAGGGCCTCGGTGCCGGCGTCAGCCACCGTGGCAACGAAGCGGGCGGCGTCGCGAAGTCCTTCGAGCGGCGTCGCCGCCTGGGTGAGGAGGTAGTCCCAGAGCCCCAGGGTTCCCAGGGTGCTCTGGTGCGCCATGTGCAGTGAGACCTCATGCCATGGGGCCCGCAGGGTCATGAGTTCCCAGATGCGGACATTGGTGGACGACGGAGTGCGGTAGCGGTCGCCCGCCAGATGCTGGGGGGCCATGCCGACCAGGTGGGCGTACTTGTCCGGGCTGACTCCCAGCCGTGTGGCGGCTGATGCGTTCAGCCGCGTGAAGGCTGTTGCGGTCGTGCCGGGGAGCTGCGGGATGTCCGTGGTGTCCGGGCGTCCCGGCTCACGATGGTGTCGCAGACCTGTTTGGCGCGTGAGGCCCTGTTGGTGGCGCGCCCGGACCTTTGCGGGTTGAGGAATTCGATCTAGCGTCATGTCTTGTCCTTAGGAGGAGGGCTGCGGGACGCACGTACCGCACTCTCCTCGTGAGGTGCTGTCGCGCTGGGGACGGGCTTGGGGGTGTCCCGTCGTCAGCGTGTCGGCGTCATCCTTCAGCGCGTTGCCGTCGCCCGTGTCCGGGCGACGACGACACGGTGGTGGGCATGCCCACCGGCCGCCCGTCAGGCCGATTCATGGCCGGGGGAAATGTTAACCGAGTTCACGATCTTGGCGGCGGCGCTTCACTCAGCAAGTGGACGCACCAGAAGCACGGAAAGGGCCCGACTCGCGCCATAGGGGAAGAATCGCCCCGTTGAGCGGAGTCACGGACATTGCGGCGGCAACCACCGTGCCCACCCTGGCCGAACCCGGCCACAGGAATGCCCCGTGCGAACACGTCGTCCCAGCGGCGAAATCCACCGCAGGGAAGGTCAGCATGGACACTGCTTCGCACCGCGGAGGGGGCGGTGCGAAGCAGTGCCCATGTAGGTACAGGACGCACCACGATCCAGGGTGCATAACCTATGCGGAAAGCGCATGGAAAGGTCGTCGTGCAGGTTCAGGGCAGCCGGGGATCCCTGGCTGGAATACCACGGCCACACTGGGATACTGCTGTTCATGCGCGTCGACTTCGATCCTCGGACCACGCAGTCCTCGGCCTTCTACCGGTTGCTGACCGCGCTGGTCGTGCCCCGGCCCATCGCGTGGATCTCCACCGTCACCCCGGACGGCCGGACGGCCAATCTGGCGCCCCACTCCTTCTTCACGATCGCCTGCGTCAGCCCGCCCGTCGTCCAGTTCACCTCGGTCGGGCGCAAGGACACGCTGCGCAACATCGAGGCGACCGGCTCCTTCGTCGTCAACTTCGCCCCGGAACACCTCTTCGAGCAGATCAACGCCACGGCCACCGACTTCCCGCGCGGCATCAGCGAGTTCGAGGCTGTGGGCGTCGAGCAGGAACCCAGCCTGCGGGTGAAGCCGCCGCGCGTGGCGGGGGCGCCGGCCGCGCTCGAGTGCGAGCTCCACAGCACCGTTCTGCTCGGCGACTCCACTGTCGTGTTCGGCCGCGTGGTCCATGCCGCGGTCGACGAGGGCGTCATGGCGGACGGGCATCCGGAAGTGACCGCGCTGCGCCCGCTGACCCGGCTCGGCAAGGACGAGTGGGGCACCTTCGGAGGCGTACGGGAGATCTCCCGCGTCCCGTATGCCCGGTGGCAGGAGGACCGCGAAGCCCGCTGAGGGCGTACGCGGCCCGCAGGGGCGGCGGTTCACCCGGCGGGGCGCCGATGACATCGGTCTTCCTGCCGCGGGCCGACGGGCGGCGCCGTACTCCCCGGGGGGTACGGCAGCAGCCTTCCGGCGGACGACGACGGCCGGGCGGGCGCCGGGGGAGGCTCCGCACCATGGAAAACCGCATCCCAGCAGCTTCCCCGGTAACCGTGCCGGACGACCGCGTCCCCCGTCCGGCCGCGCTCGTCCGTTGGTGGCGGGGTGTGCGCCCGGTCGAGCGGCTCTGTTACGCGACAGCCGTCGTACTCTTCGGTTCGGGGCTGGTGCATGCCGGGGTCCTCACCGCCGACGGCGGCTCCTGGGAAGGCCCGGTGTCCTGGCGCAAAGCCGTGACCTTCGGGCTCTCCTTCGGCCTGACGCTGCTCGCGGTCACCTGGATCTCCTCGTACCTGCGGATCGGTGTCCGGACCCGGGCCGTGCTGCTGGGCCTGTTCGCGGCCGACTGCGTGCTGGAGGTCGCCGGCATCACCTTGCAGGCATGGCGACGGGTGCCGTCCCACTTCAACATGGAAACTTCCTTCGACACGGCGGTCTCCATGGCGCTGGCGGTCGGCGGGGGAGCACTGGTCGGCATTCTCGCCACGTTGTCCGTTGCCGCGTTCACCCGGCGGCCCGGGGGGCCGCCCGGCATGGCCCCGGCGCTGCGGGCGGGCTTCGGCATTCTCCTCATCGGGCTGCTCTCCGGCGCCGCCATGATCGCGCGGGGGGTCTATCTCACCCGCACCGGGCACCAGTTGGCGGCGTACTCCTCCACCGCGCCGCTCAAGCCTCTGCACGGTGTGAGCCTCCACGCCGTGCTCGTACTCCCGGTGCTGGCCCGCCTCCTCGCCCTCACTTCATGGAGTGCCCGGGCCCGGGTGGCCGCGGTCAGGGCTGCCGCTGGCTGCTACGCGGCAGCCGTCGCGGCGGCTCTCGTATGGGCTGTAGTCACCCGTTGATGCGGCCGGGAAGGCGAATGACGGGCAGACCCGGCGACGGCGCCTACGGCCGGACCTGCGGCAACGGATAGTCTCAGCAGGCCTCGTCGGATACCGGTGCCCTGGTGGGTGTGGGACCGGGACGGTGGCACACCCCTGAAGCAGCCGCGGTCCGAGGGACCGGACGGCGCCCCGGGGGCCCTCACAAGCAACTGCGATGTAAACAGGAGACCCGATGGCTGATACCCCGCCCCGCCAGGTCCAGCGGCGCTCGGACGAGAGCGGGGCGGGCTCGGCGTCCGAGGCCCCGGGCCGTGTCGAGGCCGTACCGACACCGCGCTACCAGGGGCTGTTCGTCGAACCCGATCTTCCGCCGTTCGTCGAGACCGAGTGACACCACTTGCTCAGCGGTCCGCACTGCCCCCGTACCCGCTCCGGCGGGGCGGGGGCAGTGCGGCGTCAGGCGCGATAGCCCCGGCGGCGCGCGGCCTCAGGCCTAAGGTCTGCCGTCTGCCGTCTGCCGTCTGCCGTCTGCCGTCTGCCGTCTGCCGTCTGCCGTCTGCCGTCTGCCGACCGCCGGAGTGGGCCGCGGCGGTGTCCGGGCGGTGCATCGGGGAAGCTGTGGCCATGAACATCTCTGCCGACGAGAACGCACCGGAGCGGGCCGGATACCGGCGATCGGCCGGGTCGCCGCGCGGTGAGGCCCGGCGGCGGGAACTGCTGGAGCGGGTCACCGAGGACCTGGCGGCCAACGGGCTCGTGGACTTCTCGCTGCGCCGTGCCGCGAAGGCCGCCGGTGCCACGCACAAGGTGCTGCTCTATCACTTCGACGGGGCCGACGACCTCCTCGTGCAGGCCGTGGTCCAACTGCGGGAGCGGCGCATCCGCAAGGCCCTGGCGGCCGCCACCGATGGATCGGTCCGCCGCTCGCTGGGGGAATGGGTACGCGCGATCTGGCCCATCCTGGTCGGCGAGGAGGCGCGGGTGCTGGACCAGGCCATCGGCCTCGCCATGTACGACTCCGAGCGCTACACCGCCCTCGGCCGTGAGGCGTCCCAGCAGTACCTGCCCACTCTTCTGTCCGTCTGCCCGGACCGCTGGACCGACCGCCGCAAGCTGGAGGTCGCCGAGATGGTGCTGGCGACCCTGCGCGGATTCCTGGTCGACGCCCGGACGAGCGGCGACACGGAGGGGGTCGCCGCCGGGTTCGACGCCCTGGTCCGTGCGTTGGAACGGGAGGAGGCCGCCGACGCGTAGGGATTCCCTCGCGTCGGGGTGTCGGACGAGGAGCTCCGGACGGACGCGTCGGGGCGGCGGGCGAAGGGCCATGGACAGGATGTGAACCACGTGGTTCACTTTTTGGGAGGGATGAATCCGCCCACCCGGAGGTCGGCATGGACACGTCCGTAATACGCGAGAAGGTCCGCTTCGCCGTCGGCGGTACGTACTGCGCCGCCTGGCACTACCCAGGGACGAACGGCGGCTGCGTGATCATGGCCGGCGGCGGTGGCGTGACCAAGGAGCCGGGCACTGACCCGTTTGCCGCCCGGTTCAGCGCCGCCGGCTTCACGGTTCTCGCCTTCGACTACCGGTGCCTCGGCGAGAGTGGCGGCGGCCCTCGCCAGACCGTACGGATCAAGGATCAGCTCGACGACTGGCAGGCGGCGATCGCGTTCGCCGCATCGCTGCCGGAGGCAGACCCGGCGCGGATCGCCATCTGGGGTTTCTCCCTGTCCGGCGGCCACGTCCTGCGCGTCGCGGCGCGCAATCCGGGTCTGGCTGCGGCAGTCGCCCAGACGCCGAACGCAGACGGGCCGGCCGCCTCGCGCAACGCGAGCCGTCACCAGAAGCCACTCGCGATGCTCCGGCTCACCGCCAGGGTCCTGCTGGACGCGGCCGGTGGTCTGCTCGGCCGGCGCCCCCTGCTGGTGCCGCTCGCGGGCGAGCCGGGCACCGTCGCGATGCTCTCCACGCCGGACGCCGTCGAGGGCGACAGGGCCCTCAACCCCGGTAACCGGTACCCGCAGTGGCAGCAGGAGATCGCCGCCCGCTCGGTCCCGGGCGTCGCCCTGTACCGGCCCGGCCGCGACACACCGCAGGTGCGCTCCCCGCTGCTGGTGCTCGTGTGCGACCAGGACCGTACGGCGCTCAGCGCCCCGGCCGTCCGTGCTGCCGGGCGGGCACCCCGGGCCGAAGTGGTCCACCTGCCCGGCGGCCACTACGCCCCGTTCATGGAACAGCACGAGCCGGCCGTCCAGGCCGAGCTGTCGTTCCTGCGCCGCCACCTGCTCGCCGCACCGGCGGCCGGCCGCACCGAGGCGCCCCGGGCAGGACGGCCATGAAGGAGATCGGGCCGTCCGCCGGGACGATCGAGTACGAGGACACCGGCGGCGACGGCCCCGTGGTGGTCCTGCTGCACGGGCTGATGATGGACGCGTCCTGGCCGCCGGCGAACGGGTCATGCCGCCCGGGGCGCGGACAGCGCCTCGCCGCTCTCCGCGCGCAGGAGAGCCGGTCGAGCTCTCCGGCAGCCGTACGCCGATCCCACTGGACCGCCCCGAGGAACTGACACGCGCAGTCCGGGAGTTCGTTCCCGCGATCCGCTGAGGTGGCGGCTGGGCCGCGTTCGATACCGCGTACCGTTGCCGTTGCCGTTGCCGTTGCCGTTGCCGTTGCCGTTGCCGTTGCCGCTGCCGCTGCCGCTGCCGCTGCCGCTGCCGCTGCCGAGTCCGCGTCCCGCACGAGGCGAAGGTCCGCCCATCCGCGATCGGGGAAGGCCCGCAGCGCACTGGTCAGGCCGCCGCGAACTCGTGGGCGGCGGCGCCCTGCCACTCGACGAGCGAGGGAGTGTCGAGGGCCCGCGCAGGGTCCGCCATGCCGGCATCGGCCAGGAACACGATGACATCGTGATCGCTGTGGGCGAGCCCGAGCTTTTCCTGCCGGCCCGCGATGTGGACGGTGACGAGACGCGCGCCGGACGGTGTCGGTCGGTGGATCACGATCGGGGGAGTAGCCATACCTCCAGCGTGGCCCCAGGCGCGCGGGTCCGCATCCGGTCGTCCGGACCCCTGGACAGGTGGATCGGCGCGATCGCCGAGTCCCTGAAGCGCCGCACCGCTGGATGGTCCGGTCGCGCGATGGCCGGCACACGTCGTATGTGCCGTACGCGTCGGCCCCTGGCCAAGCTCCACCGGACTGCGGGGGAAGAAAGGATCTCTATGCCAGTGTGGAGGCTACGGATCACGACTTCGCGCCGACGCCCGGCAGGCAGTCGCCGACATGACCGGCGCCGTGCGCCAGGCCGCGACCGTGGTCGGCCGCATGACCTCCGGCATCACCTCCGTCCTGGAGGCCGGGAGCGGCAGCGTCTTCGTGAAAGGCGTCCCGGCCGACCACCTCCAGCCGCCGCGCAGCGCCGCGACCCGCACACGGACCGTGCCGTGATGCGCTGCTACCGAACGCCCCGCGGGCGGCCAACGGGCCATCGGGAGAAGGGGCGCACGGGCGGCGCATCTCGAGGTGACTCAATGTCCCGGGTGGACGGTGACGTGGCTTCGCCCCTTCTCGCAGTCCGTCGAACTGGAGTCACCGTGTTCACCTTTGAGGGCAGGATTGGCGACATGGACAGCGAAATGATGGTCGCCGTGGTGGGCGGTGGCGGAGCCCTTCTGGGTGCGGTGATCGGAGGCGCAGCCGCAGTTGTGTCTGCGAGCATCCAGGGGAAGCGGACCGCGGAGGCGGCCCGCAGCGCCTACCAGGGGTCCCTCAACGCGACGCGGAGGACAGCACAACAGCAGGCGTACACGAACCTGCTGAGCGTCTTGAACGAGTACGAGGCGGCGACAGGCGGGATCCTCGCGATGGCGTGTGAACTGATCGAGGAGCTGACCGGCAGCCTCTCGGGTGACCCGCAGGTCCTGGACAACGAAACGAAGGAGCGGTACCGCGGCCAGATCCGCGAAGCGCGCGATCCGGTCAAGGCAATTGCCGCAGTGCGGTACGTGGGCCTCGAAGGTCCGGCGGGCGTCCACCGTGCAGCAAAAGAGGTGCAGGCCGCAGTGATCGCCCTTGCGAGGGTTCTTGGCGGGCTGGAAGAGACCATCGATCACGGGGAAGGGCACTGGACCGCAGCGATGCACGGCTACGAGCCGGTCCTGACCCACGCCAGACTTCGTTCAGCGATCGATACGTACGCCGACACTGCGAGCACTCATCTCAACGGCAGCAGTGAAGTCAGCGCTTGATGCGGCTACGCATGGCGAGGACGGCCAGGGCGAGCAGTACGGGTTCGGTGAAGCGGCTGACCATCTCTGTGTACGTGCCCCAGGTGGTGAGGTCCTGGCCGCTGGCACGGAACACTACGGAGTTCAGAACCACCTGCACGGCCTTGTCGGCTCGTTCCCCGGTGAACCGGTCACCGACAGGCAACGTCAGCCGAGGGTCCTCCTTGTCGACGGTCAGGGTCACCTGCCCGCCACCGACGGGCACCGTGCCCGTGGCTACCTCGTGGGGTGAGGAGTCGGGAAGGCCGAGCCCCATCATGAGGACGATCGTGGCGACCACTGCGGAGATCAGCCAGCCAAGGGCTCGAGAGGCGCGCAGGCCGTAGCCGGAGAGCAGCCAGTACCCCCACAGCAGGAACCGTTCGCCGGCCGGGGTGTCGGTTCGGTCGTGGCGGCGCATCTCCATCTCGCCGTAGTAGAAGTCGGCCGCCCCAGGCTCGTTCTTGCCGTCCTCGAATGCCTTGCGCAACTGCCGGTAGAGCGTGGCCACGTCCTCCGGGTCGGGGGTGAGGTCCAGGTTGGAGTGGTGTGGGCCGGTGCGCCAGGCGCGCGGAGAGGGCTGCCGGCCCGCTGGTGGGGCGGTTTGGCCGGCGGCCTGCGCCCTCCAGTGGTGCTCTTCGGCCAGAGTGCGTCGCCGGCTCCACCGGTACGGCCATATGAGGTAGCGGCGGTGGAGGCCGATGGGGGCGGCGGCGAAAGCGCAGCGTCCTTCCAGGCGGAGCTGGTCCAGATGGAACGCCCCGGCGAACAGGCAGTCGACGAGGAGGACGTCCGTGAGTACCAGATGCGCAGCATCCACCCCTCGCACGGAGGCCACCCGTATCGCACTCCGGGGGCCTTGCAGCAGGTCTTCCGATACCACGGTGCTGGTGCCGACCATGAAGGGTGTCGGATGGGCTGTGATCGCCACCGGATTGGTCAGCACGGCATGACTCAGGTCCACAGTCGCGTGGCGGAGGCGAAGGGTTGCCGTAGATTCCCAACGGGTCCTCTCGAAACGTACTGCACGGGCCGCGAGCTCCACTGTTACCGGCATCTCGAACACCGCACCGGACAGATCGATCTCCCACGCGCACACCACCGGTCCGAACCGGGTTGTCAGCGCAAAGTGTGCGGCTTCGAATGAGACGTTGCGAGAAAATTGTGTCTCGCCGAACCCGGCTTCGCCGGAGAATCTCGCCCCACTGAAGCCGGCCTCGCTGGAGAACTCCGACGCGCCGAAGTTCGATGGGCCGGAGAAGTGTGCGTTGGTAAAAATGGCGTCGCCGGAGAACCGTGTCATAGCGAACGCGGAGCCTGCGGTGAATTGGGCCCCGCGGAACCCGGCATGCGCATGGAAGTTCGCTGCGGTGAACGTGGCATCGTCTGAGAACTCTGCCCAGCCGAAGTCGGCGAAACCGGAGAACTGTGCCGCATAGTACGATGCGCCGTCGGAGAATTGCGCCTTCAGGAAGGTTGCTTGACCATCGAACTTGCTTCCGTTGAATCTGGCCGCACCGGAGAACCGTGTCCTGTTGAATGTGGCTAATCCGGAGAACTGTGTGGCGTCGAATGTTACGTAGTCATCGAACTCTGCTTCGTCGAATCGGGCTTGCCCGGAGAAGTGAGCCTGGGTGAACGCGGCCATTTCGTGAAAATTGGCCCCGTCGAACGAGGCGCCACCAAGGAATCGTGAGTGGGCAAATGATACGGCTTCGCGGAATTTCGTTCCGTCGAACTTGGCGGGTCCGGAGAACTCTGCATTGTCGAATAGGGCCTCCTCGAGCTCTGCGTCCCTGAAATCGGCTTTGCCGATTCTGATGCAATCGGTGGCGGGGTCGTGGAGGGCCTGGAGGAGCGGCTCGAGTACGAAGCCGGGGAGCGGGGTGCCCCGGTGGTCGATGTCGGAGCCGGGGGTGAGTCCCGCGAGATAGGCCCTGCGCCCCGGAGAGGTGGCGTGCGTAAGGCACGAGGTGTTCCCCGGAATGACAACGCCTGAGCAACTGGAGTTGGAGCACGTGCTCACTGGTGCAGGACTCATGACGGCGACTCCGGAGGTTTGACGGCGTGTAGCGGTAGCGGGCTTCCTGGCTGCCAAGCATCCGAGCGGCACTGCCTGGCGAAGGGGCTGCGGTTCCTCTGAGCGCCTGGCGTGGGCCTGCACACTGTGTCGCCCCCGCGGCACGTTGAGACCGCCTACGGTCCGGCGACGCGGCCGGGCGCCATGTCTCGCGCGTCTACGGCGTTCAGTTCGGGCATGTGGCCAGAGTAGAGATCACCGACGCGATGGCCGGAGGATTCGGCCAGGCCGGGCCGGCACTGAAGCAGCCTCGCGCGAAATGTCCGAAGTGCCGTCGGCCCACGGCGGTTGCGCTGACGACTGGATCGCTGAGGAAGGCCATCTGCGGCGCCATGGCAACGCTGACGCCCGCCACGCTTCTGACGGTTCACGAACCAGTCGGGTATCCGCTCGAAAGAGCCGTGCCACGTACGTGTCTCGGCTGGCCGCCTCAGCGGCTCCATCACTTCGTCCTCGTAGCCTGCAAGGACCAAGACCGGCGCCACTCTGCTGATGTGGGCATGGCATCCCGCAGGCGGTCGAGCGGCAAGTGCGTTTCGGCCCACGGAGAAGGGCCCTGTGCGGGCCCTTCTCCGTTTCCGCGACTTTGCGTTCGCATCCCGTTCGGGGTTGCACGCCTCCCGGTCTCCGTAGCGGGAGACGGGTGGGAGGAGAGTGGGAGATGTTCATGACGCGCAGATGTGCGGTGGTGTCCGAAAGTGCCAGATGGTGCTAAGACCTGTCCCGTAAATGATCTCTGACTGGTGTGAACGTGGTCGGTGATCGATCCGACCGCTCGTCTATCCGGCGAGGTTGAGGTTGTGCATCCGGGCGATTCCGAGCATGGCGTAGTGGACGCCGTCGCCTTTGAGGCGGCAGTCGCGGAGGATCTTCCAGGTTTTCATGCGGGCGAAGACGTGCTCGACGGGCGCGGACTCGTTTGTGGGACTTGTTGTGAACCTGTTTCCAGTCGGGCAGCTCTTCGCCTTTGTGTCGTCGGTGGGGCATCACGAGCCCGGTGCCCGGATAGCCGCCGTCGGCGATCGTCATGGTCTTGCCGACGGCGGCCTTCGCGCCGGACTCCTCCCACACCTTGCAGTCGTTGCGGTTTCCGGGCAACGATCGGTCGACCGCGACGACGAGTCGGGTGTCGGCATCGATGACGACCTGGTGGTTCGGGGAGTACCTGTAGTTCTTGGACTGCTCGGCGATGGTGTGATCGCGGGTGGGCACCAGGGTGCCGTCCACGATCAGCACCGCGTCCTTGGCGAACCGCTGGCGGGGCTGGAGGGCGAGCATCGGCCCGAGGTGGTCGATGATCCGGTCCGCGGCCGACTTGGACACCCCGAACAGCGGAGCGAGCTGCCGCAAGGTCAGGTTCGTGCGCCAGTAGGCCGCGACCAGCAGGGCCCGGTCCTCCAGCGGCAGGCTCCACGGCCGACCCCTGCGGACCGCGTCCGCACCCTTACGCCGCAGAAGTGTCACCAACTTCCCGAATGAACGAGGGCTCAGCCCGGTGAACGGGGCTATCCAGACACCTCACGGCGCTGAGCCGTCAAGTCGGGACACCGGGTACGAGCTCACTGTTCGATTTGGAGGGCCCTGCCGGTGGTCATCAGAGAGCGTCCTTGATGTGGCCTCGGGCGAAGTCCCATGGAGCGGGTGCGTGGGTGGCCGCGTATTCGTCTGCGATGCCGAAGACGCTTCCGCATCCTGGGCATTCCGCCTGGCCGAACAGGTGCGGTAGCCCCCAGGCGAGCCGTTGCTGGCCATCCCGTACGGCCGTCTCGTGCAACATCCTCCCGGTGCCGGTCAGCTCGTCCGGGGTGGCCGGCCGGAGCGGGACCTGGTGGACATCCCCCAGATTCCAGTCGCGGATCGAGGAGTAGCAGCCGTAGTCGCCGATTGCGATCGTCACCGGTGCGTCGCAGTGCGGACATGCGACAGTGACGAAGGAATCGGTGAAGTCGTCCAGGGCCTCGAACCACAAGGGCTGGCCGTCGAACGCGAGCATGGTCCGCAACCGGCTCAGGTAGATCTTCCCGGTCAGGCCAGGCCGCAGCCGGGCCGCGGCCAGGGCGCGAAGCTCGGCCAAGGTCGCCGCACGGCGGGCGACTTCTTCGTCGGCGCCGTGTGGTTGAAGGAGGCCACCTGCTATGGCTCCGGCCAGATCGAGCGCCCAGTGCCCGGCGCCCTCGGTTTTCGCGATGTCCGCCAGCTGAGGCAGTGCGGCGATGCTCGCCGGGGTGATCGTCCCCTGGTGGCACAAGCGCCCCCAAAGCCCGTCGATGGCCTCCTGGTCACGACCGACAGCTCGGTCCAGCAACACGGGTATCGCGTGGGCCGGGCCGTAGGCGTCGTGGAGTGTGGACCAGTCGATCATCCGGTGATTCAAGCATGCTGCGGAGCGACCTCCGGGAGGCGGTGAGTCGGCGGGATCACCTACGCCACCGCCAGTGCTGGGGCCTGCGGCGTCGGGAACGCGGTGCGTTCATCGAACAGATGACCGTTCTTGAGGCAGTGGTGGAGCTGGCCCAGCATCCGGTTGAACAGATTGCGCTGGCCAGCGGCGTGCCAGTCTCCGTGGTCGTCACGTCGCCGCCGGTAGTGGGCTTTGGCACCTGGCGAGGCAGTGATCGCTGAGAACGCCCAGAGGTAGCCGGCGTGGTTGAGCCGGTCGTTCTTCACCCATCGTCTGGTGATGCTGGACTTCTTGCCAGAGGCCCGGGTGACGGGTGAGGCGCCGGCGTAAGCCTTCAGGCCGCGGGCGTCCGCGAAGCGGGTGCGATCGTCTCCGATTTCGGCCAGCATCCGGGCAGCAAGCTGGATACCGAGGCCGGGGAAGCTGAGGATAATTTCGGAGTCCGGGTGCTGCGGGAACGCCTCCTCGACGGCCTGGGCGAGGTCGTCGGCAGCGATGCAGGCGGCCGTGAGCTGTCCGAGGAGGGCGAGCGTCTGCTTGCCGAGCGCGTCCTCGACAAGCTCGGGCTGACGGGCCCAGTCGGTGCGGAACGCCTCGCGCAGCCGCTCGACGTCCGACTCGATGCCGCGCTTGCGGCCCGCACGCTTGAGAGCCGCCGTAATCTGGGTGCGAGTCAGGCTCGCGGCCTTGGCCGGTGTCGGCGCGAGCTTCATCAGCTCTCGGGCCTCCGGCCGGCACAAGCCGTTGTCCCACTTGGCGAAGGCATCCAGAGCAGCGGGGTAGTACTCGCGCAGCAGCGAGCGGAGCTGGTTGGCGACCTGCTGCCGGTTCCAGACCGCGTCCTGCTGAGCGCGGGCCAGTACGGCGATGGCACGGGCCAGGTCGCTGTCGTTCGGCAGCGGCCGGTGGGCATGCATATCCGTGCGCAGGATGTTCGCCAGGACCAGGGCGTCGCCAGGGTCGGACTTCTTGCGGGACACCGCGTGCCGGTCGCGGTAGCGGGCGGCAGCCATCGGGTTGATCGCGAACACCTTCCGCTTGCCTGCCCGACAGCACCGCGACCAGCAGACCGCGGGAGGTCTCTATCGCGACCGGAATCGGGGTCTCCTCCGTGTCGCCGTACTCGGCCAGCAGGTCCATCAGGCTGCTGTAGCCGGCCGCGTCGTCGGTGATGTGTCGCTTTGCAAGTAGCTGACCGGTGTCGTCGACCAAGGCAACGTCGTGTGTCCTCTCCGCCCAGTCGATGCCGCAGTAGATCAACCTTTCCTCCCCAGGGATGCAATGTTTGCGCTGGTTGCGAGCGCATGCGGGCCACGCAGCGACCTAATTCCAGGACTCGACCATCCGGTCGGTCCGCCACCTCACTAGCCGTTCGTGGCACCAGCGCACCCCACGGGCCTCGGTCTTCTCGGGAGCTCTGACGGCTCTGGACTATCAGGAGGTCGCCGTGCGGCGGGCTCACGCCACCAACACCAACGAGTGATCAAGCGGACAGTGTTGACGGTGATGGCGACCTCGAAGACACCGAACGCCGCCGCTCTGGATAAAGGGATCGAGTGCCCAGACGGCTCCAGGCGTACGGTCGGTGCCCGCGAGGCTGCCACCACCTGCACTGTGGAAGACCGGGACGACAGAAGAGCATCGGTCCCCGGCGCTCGAACGGGCAGTGGCAACCCCCGGCTCCCACTGACCATTACCAAGGAATTAGGACGGCTCCGACGCCGTGATCACACCAGCCACTACGTGATCGTTTCATTCGATGAGAAGTAGCCACCGTCCCGTACCCTCTTGGCCTGAGTCGGTCCAGAATGTCGCCGTGGCAGACCAAGAGCACAACGAGGCATCGGTACGCACATTCCTATCGTGCGCCACCGAGGTGGCGCGACTGATGGATCTCGGGGATGCGGCCGACGTGCCGGAACCACTCCGCGCACGGCGCCTGGCCCACGCGTTGCGCAAGCCACTGCTCGAACGTGCCCACCTGCCCGAAGAGATCTTCGTCCCGTTGACGGCCGCAGCCGTCTACGATCCGGACCCCAGCTTCTGCCGCTGGTTCGTCGAACCAGCGGTCTACGTCTTCGGCCGCCGGCGGGTCATGACCGCACTGCTCGACTACCTTCGGACCGGTACGGCCGCTGAGCAGGCAGGCGCCGAGCGGGCCTGGTACTGCGCCCATGTGCCGCTCCGCGCTGACCGTTCCCCGGCCTATGCACCAGGTGGAAGCCGGGATCCTGCCCTGGATGAGTCCCGCGATGTGATGGACGAGTGGCGGGAAACCCTGCGGCGATCGGCAAGGTGACCGGGCCACCTCGAAGCCTGAGCCAGCCCGATTGCCGTGGGGCAACTACTCTCCCTGACCAATTACGGGACAGGTCTCAGCCACCGACTAGCTTGTGCAGAGCCTGGGCGCTGATGCCGAAGCCCGACAGGCCGGCAAGCAGGGAACCGGCGGTGTCTCCCGTGCTGTGCGCCGCTAGCACGCCGATGACTGCACCCACGCATGCGGCTGTGAGTAGAACGAGTGCGGCATGCACGCTCAGCAGGGGGCCGGAGTTCTCCGGGTTCGGGTGGGGGTTGCTACTTTCCATCGTGCTGCCTCTCTCGTCGGCGTGAGCTCTGAGTGACTAGGCTCTGAGAGGCATCTGATGCTGCGGTAGGTGCAGCACTGTTGCCAGACTGCTGGCAACACCAAGGGGGCGTTATGGGTGAATTACAGCCACTCAGCGGAGAAGTCACACCTGAAGCTTTGGCCTTGGCTAAGGCGCTCAGGGAACTACTATCTGCCCTTGACGTTTCTTCCCGTCGCTATTCCGTACGCCGACACTACAACCCGGGAACGGTTTCCCGTTACCTAAGCGGTCGCAGGCTACCCTCGTGGGATTTTGTCTTCAACTTGCTGCAGGATGCTGCAGAGAAGCGCGGCGGAATTGCTACTGCCGAGGCTGTTGCACTCCTACGCAAGTTGCATAATGACGCGTTCAAAGCCAGCGGAACTTCCATGCATAAAGTTCAACTGCTGGAGCATCAACTGGAAGAAGCGGACCGGGAAGCGCGGCAATCCGCCGCGCGGGAGCGATGGCTAGAGGAAACACTCCAGGATCGCGAACGGCAACTTCGGGACCTTCAGGTACAGGCGCGTGAAATCCAAATGGGAGACTTCACGTCATTTAGCCAAACCGCAGCAACGCCGAGTTCTGCTGCGGATCCCGTTGAACTACAGGAGGAACGCGACCGACTCGAGGAGGAGGTCCGGCAACTGAAGGGAGCGTTGCGAGAAGCCTGCAGTATGCACGAGCAGGCTGAAGCGCGATGTGAGTACTTGGAACGCCAGCTCGCCAAAGTCGAACAGAGCGGCCTGGGTACCCAATTTAGTTACGTGCCAGATACTCCAGAGCATTTCAGTAAGAGTCGCCGAACGTTGCAGTCACCTGTTTGGCGGGATCAGCAGGCTCTACTGTCAGAAGCAACAGTCAGGATTTACAGAGGCGGAACATTTACTGGCGCTGGGATCCCGTTTGACGCATTTCATGTGATCACCACAGCAAACATTGCCTACCAAGGCGCGGACGGTTGGCAAGTTTATCAAGGTGAAAAGCAGGCGGGAGGGGTGGTTATTGAGACTGTTCCAGCAAGGCCCGACAATCTTGATGAGCAGCCAAGACCCACCCCTTTCCCGAACTTGGCTGTACTTCGCCTAAGCCCATCGAGTGAGCTTAGTGCACCACATCACGGAATCGTCCTAGACGGTTTTGAGCCACTCCCTGGTGACGAGCTAGCTGTCCAAGGATGGGAATTCAACAAGGCGGCGAACCGAGTCGAAATTTACTCATGCGTCGTTCGCGTTCAAGGGAAGAGCGGCTCATGGATCCGAGTCGATGGGGATTGGCTTGTCCCCGGACTGTCTGGATCTCCCGCACTCCATAAGCAGACAGGGCGTCTCGCAGCAATCGTCGCAAGCAGGATAGACGGTCAAAAGGGTGGACGCTTTATCCCGGTTGCCGCCATTAATAACCTTAAGTCCCTCACGAATTAGGGTGCTCTCATTTCAGGGTGCACCCGGACAACTTCGGACCTTGGGCCTACCGTTGCCCGATTTTCAGAGAACCTGGGTGAAGTAATTGGCTGCTACTGAAGCCGACGAGCGGCAACCTGGGCGTGCCAGCGCAGCCGGGTCGAGCGTTCTCCGTCGAGCCAGCGTGCCAGTGACGGATGTTCGAGCGAAAGTCCGCCCATGAAGTGGGCGATGTCGACGAAGTAGGCATAGTCGCCTTCTTGGGTAGCCGTGCGCAGCAGGATGGATGCCCTCCCGGCAGGCCGAGCAGGGCCAGGTCCAGCTTCCCCCGCGGTGCGAGGGGCTGCGCATCTCCCGGCGCGCCGTAGAGCGGTACGTGAAGGACCAGATCACCCGCGTCGAAGGAACCCAGACGTGACCACTGCCAGGAGGCGGGAGTCGTGGGCCGGGTAAGAGCAGGACGGCCGCCCGTCACCCTCGTTGGGCGTTGGCGTTGTGCCGGGCATGGACTGGACGCAGCTGCTCAAGGAACTTGCCGTCGCGGTGGAGGTGCGCAACCACAGGGTGGCGAGCCTGCGTACCGCCGGTTCCACCGTGCCCGAGCTCGCGGCGCAGGCGCTTGCGGCCGGCGCCCCGGGTCCGCCCCTGCGCCGGATCCTGGCCGGGATGGAACCGCTGCTCGAACAGGAACGGCCGCATGTGTGCGGGCACAGTCCCGTCGTTCCGCCCGGCCGCCCTGCCCTGCCGCAGCAGGCCGCGGACGCGGCGCCCGTGATCCGTCAGCCCGTGTCGGCGAACGATGCCTCAGGCCGCCCCGTGCCGGTCCGGTACTCGCTGGAGGAGGCGTGGAAGAAGGGGATCCTGCCGTGGAAGACGTCGACGATGCGCAGTTACCTGAAACGCTCTCGAGAGCGCGGCATCCCGGTGCCCGAGGGCGAGCTGGACGGGCAGACTGTTCGATACACCGAGGACGAACTGACGATCTGGCGCGCGGCCTGGGAGAAGCAGGCCAGCCCCACCACCGGCCGACTGCCTGAGGGCCCGGACCCGGACCCGGTGTGACACTGACGGACAGTCACTGTCACACTCCTTCACAATGTGTAATCTTCAGACTGGGCGTCTGACTGAGCTGGCTGCTGGTTAGGCTCCCGGGCATGACTGAATACGTTCAGGTATCCACGGCCACCGAGACGCGGCAGCAGGCAATCGACCTCGCCGGCCCGGCAGTTCAAAAGCGACTCGCGGCAGGTGCCCAGATCGTCGGGCCAGTCACCAGCGTGTTCTGGCACCTGGGCGAGTACGGCACCGGCGAGGAGTGGCAGATCCTCCTCAAGACGACGTCGGACCAGTATCCCGAGCTGGAGGAGTACCTCCTGGAGCATCACCCGTGGGACAACCCGGAGGTCTGCGCCGTACCGATCACGATGGGCGCTGAGCGATGCCAGCAGTGGATTGCCGACACTGTGTCGTCCTAAGGGCTGTCCCGTAATCCCTGGCGGATCAGCGCGCGGCGTCAGATGCGGTGCATCGCAAGGCGGAGGGACGTCCGCATACTGGATGTATTCGGGCGTTCCGACAACGCGGCGAGAGTGGCGCCTCCCCTGCTCGAGCGCAGCCGAGAGCTTGGGGAAGTAGCTGTCGTCGTGCGCCCGCCAGGGATTACGGGACAGCCCTTAGTCGGCAGATTGCGCCAGGGCGTCACGGACGGTGGGGAGATCCGCGTGGGGACGGAGTCGGTCGAGTAGCGGGGCGATGCGTTGCCGGGGCCGGATGGAGGCGACGGTTGACGAGAGTTCGAGTGCCCGGGAGGTCGTTACGGCTGCCTGCTCGACCTCGCCGGCGGTGAGGTAGGCATCGGCGAGCCAGGAGAGGTAGAGCGCTTTGTCGCGCGCGTGGTCGTCGGAGTACCGGCTCAGGGCATCAGTGAGGACGGGTACGGCGCGGAGCGGGCGGCGTAGTTCGGTCCAGCAGCGGCCGGTCATGATGTCGAGCTCGGTCTCGTCGACCCAGGCCGACCAGTCCGGTTGGGGCTCGCCGTGCTGGGCTTCGGCGAGGGCTTGGCGTGCGGTGGCGAGGGCGCTCTCTGCGCCTGCGGGCTGGTTGTCGACGGCGCAGGCCCAGGCGAGCCGCTCGTAGAGCAGGGCGCGGACGGAGGACGGCGTCCTGGCGGTGATTGTGGCGCAGGAGTCGCGGGCGAACGCCACGGCGGCGCGCGGGTCGTTCGCGATGGTGCTGTAGGCGAGGAACGCCAGACTGTTGCCGTAGAGGTCGCTGTCCTGTGCCGCGCGTGCGGCATCGCGGCTCTCTGCGTAGAGGCTCTCGGCATCGCTCTTTCGGCCGCCGTCGAATGCTGCCCACCCGGCCTGCTGGGCTTGCTCGGCGAAAAGGGCGGTGAGTCGGCGGCGCGAGTCGCCGGCGAAGGAACTGCGGCGGAGGAGTCCCTTGGTGTACTGGGCTTCACCGAGATACACGCGGTACGTGTCGCCTCCGCCGAGGACGTCATCCAGGCGGCGTAGCCGGGCGGTGCGTTCGCGTTGCCGGTCGACGTAGGGGTCGTCGATGCGTTTCGGGGCTTCGGGCCGGTGAAGGGCCGGGAGGGCAGAGGCGAGGCCGGTGGTGGTTGCTGCCCGGAGTATTGTTCGGCGGTGCACGTGCGATCCGTTCTCTTTGCTGGATGTTCCATTCCCAGCAGGAGTAGCGGCCTCTTCCCACGGGCGAGTGGCGAGCCCGAGCACGCGTCCAGGGACGCGTAAAGCATCCGCGATCTGGACCACCTTTTCGAAGGTTGTGATCCGGCCTTGGCCCCGCGCGAGCGTTCCGACTCGGTCGGGTTTGATGTCGCACTCGGCGGCGATCTTCGAGTAACTGATTCCGGCCCGCTCTCGTGCGAGACGGAAGACCGTTCCGAAGTCATGATCCGTCAGCGCACGCCGCATGTCCTCCTCGGTGAGGAGGCTGGGCGGCAAGGCCGTGGGCGGCTGGTAGATCATGCGGCAACTCTCCCTGCTCGCCTGAGTCTGCGTGGTGGTTCCCCACGATGTGTACCCATCATGGGTATACCTGGCGCCTGGAGGCAGGACCTTCGAGGGAACAGCACTCTGTACGCCAAGGACCCGGGGGCGGTGCTGGCCGCCGGCCCGGGGCGTGGACGACTGGATGGGAGTCGCCGTGCTCGAGCGTACTCAACTCGCCTGCTGGGCGGGAAGATTCGGTAGCTGTGCCCGCGGCGAGCCGAGGTCAGACGACGTGTCTGGGGCAGGGCCGCATCTGGACACTGAACTGGAGGTCCACGAAGTCCTCCGAGGCACAGAAGGCCGCCGCGATACTTGAACCAAGTCACCTGGCTGTGAATGCCACCATGCCGGCCAGACACTCCCCAGAGGGCGGTATCACTGCCGACAGGCCTCGACGTGGGACGGCCACATTGCTTGAGACCGGGGCAGGCTGGAAGCCGGCGTACACCGAGAGCCTTCCGAGAACCCCTCAGGCGGCGGGAGCCGCTCGACGGCTGACGTCGACGGCTCTGCACTCATGGGGTCTCGCGCATCTGGAGAGCGCGGGCCTGCTCGTCACCGCCGAGCTGATGTCGAACGCTGTTATCCATGCACAGCGGGAGACGGTACGGGTGACCGTCACGCGCCTCAACCAGCGACGCGTCCGCATCGCCGTCGTAGACCTGTCGCGAGAACTTCCGCGGTTCTGCACAGCTGGCACGGATGCTGAATCAGGGCGCGGGCTGACGATCGTGGACGCGCTGAGCGGCGGCCGGTGGGGCGTTGACCCACTCCACTTTGGTAAACGCGTGTGGGCGGACGTCGAGGAGACGCACGGTGAATGAACGGCTCGGCCAGATCCTCTACGTCGTCGCACTCGCCGCGCTGCTAACCGCACTAGTTCTCGGCATCGGAGACGGGTAGCCGGGCTGCGCAACGTACCTGGATTCCTGGCCTTTGCTGGCGCTGCGAGGGCGCCGAGGTGCCAGTCCTATGGCTCGGCCCAGTGCAGAGTCTGGAATGGGGCGACGCCTCGTTCAACTGCTGTCTGCCGTGCGTCCGGCGTATCGAGGCTCTGATCAGCGCTCATAACCGCCGAGCCCCCGAGCCCTGGACCGACGATCTCCCGCCCGCAGGCGAATGACAGCGGTCTCCTACGGGCGGGGCTCAACCACTGAATATGCGCTACACCTCCCCATCTCCCGCTCTGGCTGTTGCTGTATCCCTTCCGACGACAACCAGGGCGGGCGGCAGGGAGGCCCCGAATCCCACAAGGAGGCGGTCGGTGACCCTCCCAACGAACGAAGTGCCCGCGGTGAGCGCGACAGTGGCTGACGCGATCTGACCGCCCAATTCCGCCCCTAGGAGGTTCCGTGAACGGAGAACACAGCACCAAGAAGCGCAGGAATGGCGCGGCCCCTCAGCAGCTCGTGGCCAGTCCGTTCCTTGCCCAGTACCTCCTCGTGCAGCCTGGCCGGGCAGCCGGCGTGCGCATCCCGGAGATCCGCTACGAGGAGCTGCACACCGCCAGCACGGAAGGCCACCCTGTCCCGGCCTGGCTCGTTGATGCGGCGATGAAGGCGTGGGGCACCGAGCTGCCCGAGGCGCCGGTCGGCGATGTCGTCCTCGTCCGCGAGCGATCCCAGTACGGGTACGGGAAGGCGTCATGGGAGATCAACCTCGGCTGCGACTACGACTGTCAGTTCTGCTACCTCGGCGAGAAGCGGTTCGAGGGCCTGGACTGGGGCGGCAAGAAGCAGCTCTTGGAGACGCTGCGTGACGCCGGCGTTCTCTGGTTGCAGATTACCGGCGGCGAAGCCCTGATCGACCGCGAGTTCGGAGCGGCCTACGAGTACGCCCACCGGCTCGGGATGATGGTTCAGGTCTCGTCGAACGGATCGTCGCTGCGGAAGCGGCCGATCCGGGATCTGTTCGCCCGCCACCGGCCCTATCGGCTGACGCTGAGCGTGTACGGCGCGACCGCCGAGACGTACGACAAGGTCACACGGAACCGCGGCGCCTTCGGCCGCTTCGTACAGGGCCTCGACGCCGCCCGCGAAGACCGGCTCCCGGTCCGCCTGAACGTGATCGTCTCCGACGACAACGCCCACGAAGTCGACGCGATGGTGGCCCTGTGCGAGAGCTACGGCTTCACGCACCAGGTGTTCACGAACATGTCACCGACGATCGATGGCGAGGCGAACCCGCTGGCGACGCAGGCCGAGAGCCACATCAAGGCCCGTCGCGTCTTCACCGGCTGCAACGCGGGCCACACGTTCTTTCACGTCAACCCGCACGGCATCGCGTCGATCTGCAAGGTCGGCCGCGACCCGAGCGTGAACCTCGTCACTGAGGGCATCGAAGCCCTCCCCCGACTCGGCGGGATCGCCGAGTCCCTACAGCTCCGCACCGGTGGATGCTCTGGCTGCACGATCGCGGGCACGTGTCGTACGTGTCGCCCGCTGGCCAAGCTCTATCAGGAGGCGGGGGACAGAAGAGATCTCTACTGCCAGCATGGAGGCTACGGATCATGACTCCACCCACCGCAACCCTGGCCACGCCGCGTCAGCCGGTGCCGGTTACGATCGGCCGCCGCCCGGCGGACGGACCGACCGGCGTCCTGCCGGTGCCGCTGACCGCCGCCTCGATCAAGGACGACGAGATCCAGATCATCGCCGACCTCGACGAGGCAGCCGAAGGAGCCGAGTGCAGCTGCTCGGCCGGTGACGACCAGCCGTACTAGGCCGCCACCGCGGGCGGCCCCGTACCGCCTGATCCACTCGTTGAATGCCGCTCCGGCCGTACCCTGGCCGGGGCGGCATTTCCCTATCACCGACCACCCGAGGAACTGCGCGTGTCCATGTCCCGTATCGACTTCGACCTGCTTCCCCCTGACGTCCGCCAGGCCGTCGCCAACAAGACCGGCGCCGTGCACCAGGCGGAGACCGCGGCAGGCGGCATGAACTCCGGCATCGCCTCCGTCCTCTCCACGGAGAGCGGCAGCGTCTTCGTGAAGGGCATCCCCGCAGACCACCCGCAGGTCGCCGCGCAGCGCCGCGAGGCAGCGGTGGCCCCGCACCTGCCGGCCTCGTGCCCGCGCCTGTACTGGCATCTGGAGCTCGACGGCTGGAGCATCCTCGGGTACGAGGTGGTCGATGGCCGGCATGCCGACTACGCGCCCGGGTCGCCAGACCTGCCGCTCGTGGAAGCGGCGCTGACTGAGTTGCAGGGTGTCTCGGCCCCCGCCGACGTGGAGATCAAGGACGCGGTGGATCGATGGGCGGACTATGCCCCGGCGGGGACCTTGCAGCATTTCGACGGCGACGCGCTGCTGCACACCGACTACGCGCCGGACAACGTCCTGATCGTCGGCGACCGCGCCCGGCTCGTCGACTGGGCGTGGCCGACGCGAGGCGCAGCGTGGATCGACCCGGGCGCCCTGGCTCTGCGACTGATGGATGCCGGCCACCCTGTGGAAGCAGCCGTCGGCTTCGCGAGCCGCTTCCCGTCGTGGCGGAACGCCGATCCGGATGTCCTCGCAGCGTTCGGCGCGGCCACCGCGGCGCTGTGGCGGGAGATCGCGGTGGAGGACGGGACACCGTGGAAGCTAAGGATGGCGGATCGGGCCACAACGCTGGAGCGAGCCCTGCATACCGGTCTGTAGAGGGGTCGTTCCGGGGTGTAGCACCCGAGGGCGAAAGGCCCGTGCGCCCACGGGCGCATGGGCGCGTGAAGGGACGGTAACGGACGGGGATGCGGCCCAGGTCAGGCAAGAAGTGCCTGGTCAGAGGTCTGCGCGGTTCCGGTTCGAGTCCGGTTCCGAACCGTCGGCGAGGTGACGGCGCTGAGCTCATGGAGCGTGGGACCGCAGCCTTTGCGTGGGATGAGTCACATTGGCGTGTTCCTGTGAACAGCCACGGCGCGGCGCATTTTGGGTGCCTACGGCGCCAGCGGGGCCGGTCGGCTTGGTCTGGCTCAGACCCGCAGAGAAGGGCCCTGTGTGGGCCCTTCTCTGTTTTCGCGACTTTGCGTTTGCATCCCGTTCGGTTGCGCTTCTCCCGGTCTCCTTGTCGGGAGACGAGTGGGAGATGATCATGGTGCGCAGATGCGTGGAGGTGCCTGAAAGTGCTAGATGCTGCTAGGTATGGGCGCTTGATCAGCCTGCAGATTCGCCCGCGTGCGGGCTCAGGGCCCCCGCGCCGACCAGGATGAACAGCACGATGCCCAGAATGATGCGGTAGATCACGAACGGCATGAAGCTCTTCGTCGTAATGAACTTCATGAACCATGCGATGACCGCGTACCCCACACCGAATGCGATGAAGGTCGCGAAGATCGTCGGCGGCCAGGACACATGGCCCTCGCCCGCGTCCTTCAGCTCGAAGACGCCGGAGGCGAGCACCGCCGGGATGGCGAGCAGGAACGAGTAGCGCGCCGCCGCCTCGCGGGTGTAGCCCATCAGCAGACCGCCGCTGATCGTCGCGCCCGAGCGGGAGACGCCCGGGATCAGGGCCATCGCCTGGCAGAAGCCGAAGATCAGGCCGTCCTTGACGCCGAGCTCCTTGAGCGACTTGCGCTCCTTGATGGCCCGGTGTTTGCCGCCGGTCTCGTCGCGTGCGGCCAGCCGGTCGGCGATGCCGAGGACGATGCCCATCACGATCAGCGTGGTGGCGATCAGGCGCAGATCGCGGAACGGGCCCTCGATCTGGTCCTTGAACGTCACGCCGAGGACGCCGATGGGGATCGAGCCGACGATGACCAGCCAGCCCATCTGCGCATCGTGGTCGCCGCGCATCGAACGGTCCGTCAGCGACTTGAACCACGCCGTGACGATCCGGACGATGTCCTTGCGGAAATAGATGAGGACTGCGGCCTCCGTGCCGATCTGGGTGATCGCGGTGAACGCCGCGCCAGGATCGTGCCAGCCGGCGAATGCCGCGGTGAGCCGCAGATGCGCGCTGGAGGAGATCGGCAGGAACTCGGTCAGTCCTTGAACGAGGCCGAGGACGAACGATTCGAACCAGCTCATGGGGCTTGGGCCATCCCGGAGTGATCATGCATCGGCCGACGGCATCTGCCGTCGGCGGCGTGCGGATTGCGGTCGTGCGATGACAGGGCCGCGTCGGACCCGGAGATCGTCGGTCGGCCGCGGGCAGCGTATCGCCCCCGGATGAACAGAGTTACGACAACCCCCGCGCAGCCCGCCCCACGGCCCGTCGCCCGGCCGGCGCGGCCCGCGCCACCCGCCCCCTCACTCCGTGCCCAGCCGGTGACGCCTGCGCCAGGCCACCACGGCCCCGCCGGCGCCCGTCAGCACGATGAAGCCCATCGCGGCCAGGAAGGCGGGCGAGGTCGGCGAGGCTGCCTCGCTTCCCGCCACGACGTACGCGGCCGTGTTCGGGATCGAGCCGAGACCGGTCGCGACCAGGAACGGGGGATATCCCATGCGCGACACGGCGGCGCAGTAGTTGGCGGCGGCGAACGGCACCCCGGGGAAGAGCCGCAGCGCCAGCATCGAGCGGAAACCGTGCCTGCTCAGCTGCCCGTCCGCCGCCCGCATCCAGCGCCCGCGCAGCAGCGTCCTGAGCGCGTCCTGGCCCAGCACCCGGCCGAGCATGAACGAGATGCCGGCGCCCAGCACCGTGCCCGCCAGCGCCGCCGCCAGCCCGGCCTGCGAGCCGAACAGTGCACCGGCGGCGAGATTGAGCAGCGGGCGCGGCACGAACGCCACGGTGCAGACGCCGTACGCCAGGCCGAAGAGCACAGCCGCGGCGGCCCCGCCGCTCAGCTGGGACGCGCGGCCGGAGACGAGCAGCTGCTGGGGCTCCAGCAGCAGCATCGTCGTCGCGGCGGCCAGCAGCACCGCCACGAGCAGGGAGAACCGGGACCAGGGCGACAGAAGCAGCCGTGTACAGCGCACGGCGAGGCCACCGGCGGGCCGGGTGGCGGGGACGGGGTCGAGCATTCGGGGAGAGTAACCGACACCCAGGTGTGATCGCCGTAATGTGACCGTTATGAGCCACGGAGCCGAACCGGTCAGGGAGAGCGCCGAACCGGCACCCGGCCTGCCCCGGAGCGTTCTCGCCGACACCGTGCTGGAGCGGCTGACCGTGCTGTATCCCACGGCGGCCGACCCCGTGCGCGCGCGTTCGGCCGCCGCGTACATGAAGGACGTGGCGCCGTTCCTCGGCATTCCCACGCCCCGGCGCCGCGCCCTGTCCCGCTCCGTCCTCGAAGGCACCCAGCGCCCCGACGAGGCGGACTGCGCCGCGATCGCGCTGCGCCGCTGGGCGCTGCCCGAGCGCGAGTACCAGTACTTCGCGGCCGACTACCTGCGCCGCCATGCCGCACGCTGCTCGGCCGGATTCGTGCCGGTACTGCGCCATCTGGTCTCCACCGTCTCCTGGTGGGACACCGTCGATGTGCTGGCCGCCCATGTCGCCGGCCCGCTGGTGGCCGCCGACCCGGCGCTCCGGCAGACCATGGACGAGTGGATCGAGGACGACGACCTCTGGATCGCCCGCACCGCGCTGCTGCACCAGCTCCGCTTCAAGGAGGCCACCGACACCCGGCGGCTCTTCGCCTACTGCCTGCGCCGGGCGGACCACCCCGACTTCTTCATCCGCAAGGCGATCGGCTGGTGCCTGCGGGAGTACGCCAAGACGGACCCGCAGGCCGTACGGGAATTCGTCGACGGCGCCCGGGACCGGCTCGCGCCGCTGTCCGTACGCGAGGCCACCAAGCACCTCTGAGGTGCGCCGCGGCCCAACCCCCGTACCGCCCACCGAAATTCGCTCGACGGGCCGACAGCCGTCGGACATGATCGAGTCATGTTCCGGTACGCCTTCCTCGCAGCGCAGTCCGCAGTCGCGGACACGCCGAAGGCTGCCGTGAGCCCCCTCGCAGCAGTGGTCGCAGCAGCGTTCACCGCTGCCGCAGCGCCCTTCGGCGGCGCCCGAAGCTGACCCTCCCCCGACTGTCCGGCGGACCCCGCAAGGGGAGGGTCGGCCGGGCCCCGGGGTCTTCGTTCTTCAGCTTCGCACCCAAGGAATTCACCATGCCCAAGACGGCATACGTGCGCACCAAGCCGCACCTCAACATCGGCACCATGGGCCACGTCGACCACGGCAAGACCACCCTGACCGCCGCCATCACCAAGGTCCTCAGCGACCGCGGTACCGGCACGTTCGTCCCGTTCGACCGCATCGACAGGGCGCCCGAGGAGGCGCAGCGCGGCATCACCATCAACATCGCGCACGTCGAGTACGAGACGGGCACCCGGCACTACGCGCACGTCGACATGCCAGGGCACGCCGACTACATCAAGAACATGGTCACCGGTGCGGCGCAGCTCGACGGGGCGATCCTCGTCGTCTCCGCGCTCGACGGCGTGATGCCGCAGACCGCGGAGCACGTGCTGCTCGCCCGTCAGGTGGGTGTCGACCACATCGTCGTCGCCCTCAACAAGGCGGACGCGGGAGACCCCGAGCTGACCGACCTGGTCGAGCTGGAGGTGCGCGAGCTGCTGACCTCCCACGGCTACGGCGGCGACACGGTGCCCGTCGTCCGGGTGTCGGGTCTGCGGGCGCTGGAGGGCGACCCGCGCTGGACCGCGGCGGTCGAGGCGTTGCTCGACGCCGTCGACACGTACGTACCGATGCCGGTGCGCTACACCGACGCGCCGTTCCTGCTGTCGGTGGAGAACGTCCTGACCATCACCGGCCGGGGCACGGTCGTCACCGGCGCCGTGGAGCGCGGCACCGTCCGCGTGGGCGACCGGGTGGCGGTGCTCGGTGCGGACATCGAGACGGTCGTCACCGGTCTGGAGACCTTCGGCAAGCCGATGGAGTCCGCGGAGGCCGGCGACAACGTCGCGCTGCTCCTGCGCGGGGTCGAGCGCGACCGGGTACGCCGCGGGCACGTCGTCGCGGCGCCGGGCAGCGTCACCCCGAGCCGGCGCTTCACCGCGCAGGTGTACGTCCTGTCGGGGCGCGAGGGCGGCCGCACCACTCCCGTCGCCACCGGCTACCGGCCGCAGTTCTACATCCGCACCGCGGACGTCGTCGGCGACGTCGACCTCGGTGCGGCGGCGGTGGCGCGGCCCGGCGAGACGGTCACCATGACCGTCGAGCTGGGCCGGGACGTCCCGTTGGAGGCGGGCCTCGGCTTCGCCATCCGTGAGGGCGGGCGCACGGTCGGCGCGGGCACCGTCACCGGACTGCTCTGAGGCGTGCGGCCGTTCCGGGTCCGTCTCCCGTACGCCACGGGAGGCGGACCCGGAGCCGTGCGCGGGACCGAGGGTCCTGCACCCCGCCGTCGATCCGTCGTCTCTTCCCCAAGCCGTCGCCGCGGTCAGGAACAGCTGCCCCCACGCCCCACAATGGGGGAGTGAACGAGTCGATACCCGTCATCCGCGATGTGGACCAGGGCACCGCCAGACTGCTTCCCGACGTGGACCGGGAGCGGGCCTGGCTCCTCACGGTCGACGGTGCGCCGCAGTCGTACGTCGATCTGGACGCGCCGGAGCACCTCGAATTCGAGTACGCGCGACGGCTCGCCCACGTCGTGGACTGCGCGGCCGGACCGGGCGCGCCGCTGGATGTCCTGCACCTCGGCGGCGGCGCCCTCACTCTGCCCCGCTACGTCGCCTCGACCAGGCCGGGCTCCCGGCAGGAGGTCGCCGAGTCGGACCGCGGTCTCCTGGACCTGGTTGCCGAGCACCTCCCGCTGCCGGCGGACAGCGGGATCACCGTGCACGCGGGGGATGCCCGCAGGGTGCTGGAGGAGACCGTGCCCGGCTCCGTGGATGTGCTGATCGCGGACGTCTTCGGCGGTTCCAGGGTCCCCGCCCACCTCACGTCCGTCCCCTACTCGCAGGCCGTGGCACGGGCGCTGCGTGCGGACGGCATCTACGCGGCGAATCTGGCCGACGGGGCGCCGTTCGGCTTCCTGCGCTCGCAGCTGGCCACCTTCGCGACCGTCTTCGCCGAGCTGGCCCTGATCGCGGAGCCTGCCGTGCTGCGCGGCCGGCGCTTCGGCAACATCGTCCTCGTCGCCTCACAGGTCCCCGTCGATACGGCCGCCCTGATCCGCCGCTGCGCGGCCGACGCGTTTCCGGCCCGGGTGGAGTACGGGGACGCGGCCGCCGCGTTCATCAAGGGTGCCCGGCCGGTCGGCGACGAGGAGGCGGTCGCCTCACCCGAGCCGCCCGACGGCGCCTTCGGTATCGGCTGACGCGGCCGGGACCTTGGCCAGGACCTCGGTGGACCTGGTCCTGCGGGTCAGATTGCGTACGTCCGGCACGAACAGCACCGCCGCGGTGACCAGCACGACCAGACCCGCGCAGCCCCACAGCGCCTGACTGCGGCCGACCAGTGACTCCACCGGGCCGGCGAGCGCGGTGGCGACCGGCATCATGGCCACGGAGCCGAACCAGTCGTAGGCCGAGACCCGGGACAGCTTCTCCTCCGGGATCTCCTGGTGCATGGCCGTCATCCAGGACACCCCGAAGACCTCGATGGCCGCCCCGCTGACGAACATCACCGCGCACAGTCCCGCCACCGGCAGCGGCACGGCGAGTCCCGCCGAAGGCAGGGCCAGGGGGAAGACGCAGAGGGTCCCGGCCAGCAGCAGGCGCCGCGGCTTCCACCGCATCATCAGCAGCGCACCGGCCAGGGTGCCGACACCGAACGCGGCGAGCGCGAAGCCCCAGGGGCGGGCGCCGCCGAGCTCGTCCCGGGCGACCAGCGGCCCGTACACCGCCTCCGCGGCCCCGACCGCGGCGACGACCACGGAGAACTGCGCCACGATGGCCCAGAGCCAGGGGCGCCCGATGAACTCCTGCCAGCCGTCCCGCAGATCGGCGAGCAGACCGCCGCCGGGCTCCCGCGACGGGATGTGACTCACGTCGAGGAAGGCGCGCAGCGCCCCCGCGGCCGCGAAGGCGGCGGCGTCGACGGCCAGCACCCAGCCCGGGTTCATCGCGGCGATCATGGCGCCGCCGAGCGCCGCGCCACCGATGGCCGCGCCCTGCATGGACATCCTGAACAGGGCGAAGGCGCGGCTCGCCTGTTCGCCGCTGACACTGGACATCAGCATGCCCTCGGCCGCCGGGTTGAAGAACGCCTGCCCGGTGCCGCACAGGGCGGTGAGCAGCATCATCTGCCACAGCTGGGGGTCACCGGCCAGGACGAGCCAGGCGAAGACCCCCTGTGAGACGAAGTTCAGGGCGTTGGCCGCGACCATCACGCGGTGGCGCGGCACCCGGTCCGCGATCGCCCCGCCGATCAGCAGGAAGAGGACCAGCGGCGCGGTCCTGGCCGCGGCCACCAGACCGACGTCGCCGCCGTCGCCGCCCGACTGGAGAACCGCGAACGCCGCCGCGATCAGCGCGCCATGGGTACCCAGGCCCGTGATGATCGCGGCGGCGGTCAGCAGCCGGTAATTGCGGCCCGCCGGAATGGGGCGGTCGGAGCGGGATACGGGGTCGGGTGCGGCAGTCACTCAGGGACTATCGCGGCAATGACCTCGTTGTGCCAAATGCATTCCCGCCGGGTCAGGACTCGGTGATCTTCACCAGCCGTACCGTGCTCAGAATCTTCTGGATCGTCGCGTCGGGCAGCTCGTCGTCGACGTTAGCGGCGGCGTACAGCACCCAGGAGGAGAAGGCGCCGTTGCTGTTCTTGAAGGTGAAGGCGATGCTCTTGCCGTCGGTGTCGCACTTCGTCACCTTCTTGACGTTCGGGGCAGTGGCGGTGACCAGGCTGCCCGTCAGGCCCGACTTGGTGGTGTACTGCTTGGCCTTGCTGATCTTGATGGTCTTCTTCGGCATGTGCTGCGCGTAAGCGGCCCACACCCAGGTGCCCGCCTCGTTCCTGGCGTTCAGATCGGCGTCGGTCGCACCCTCGGCGCCCCGGGTGCCCGCACCGGCCAGGCTGCTGTTCTCGTCGACGCCGTCCTTGTCGGAGTCTTGGACACACCACTTGCTCTTGAGGTCCGCCGGTCCGGTGAAGCCGATGAGAGGCTGCTTGTCCTCCTTCGCTTCGTCCTCGAAGTACGAGAACACGCTGGGCGGTGAGACCTCCCAGTCGCCGGGCACGTCGAACTGCGTGCCCCACTTGGGGTTGGTCACGACCTTCCAGCCCGCGATTTGCGGCTTGGCGTCCCCGTCGTCACCGCGCGGGTTCGCCTCGGACGAGGACGCGGAGCCGGAAGGCTTGACGGGCGCGGACGACTTCTTGTCGTCGGCGACGTTCTTGCCGTCCTTGCCGTCGTCCTTGTTCATGACGACGACGCCCGTGACCACCGCGGCCACGACGACCGCGGTCGCCGCGACGATGGCGATGGCGGTGGTCTTCTTCTTGTCGTTGCCGGGCTCGGGCCCGCCGGGCGGACCGGGCACCGCGTACTGCGTGACGGTCTGCTGGTACGGGTTGGGCTGCTGGTGTCCCGGCTGGCCCTGCTGCGGGTAGCCGTATCCGGGCTGCTGCCCGGGCTGGCCCTGCTGCGGGTACCCGGGCTGCTGCCCGGTACCCGGCTGCTGATATCCCGGCTGCTGATAGGGATTCGGCTGCTGGTACCCCGGCTGCTGGTACGGGTTCTGGTTCTGGTCCTGCGGGTTCTGCTCGCCCCCGGGCGGCTGCTGTCCTGGCCACATGGCGAGTAACGATAGAGGGGCACCGACCGGGCGGCTACGGCCGCCCCCGTGAGCGGACGGTGAAGGATCCGGCCCCGGGGCGGGTTCGGCGACGGAGGAGCATGGCCAAAATGGCCTACCCGTGAGTAACATCGAGCTCATGAGCGCTGAACAGATGACCGCGGGCGAGATGGTCGCCGCGACGGTTCCGATGGTCCGGACCCTCAACCTCGAATTCCTGGAGTCCACCGCAGAACGCGCGGTGGTCCGCATGCCGGACCAGGCCGACTTCCACAACCACGTCGGCGGACCGCACGCCGGGGCGATGTTCACGCTGGCCGAGTCGGCGAGCGGTGCCATCGTCATCGCCGCGTTCGGCGACCAGCTGACCCGTGCCGTCCCGCTCGCGGTGAAGGCCGAGATCGGTTACAAGAAGCTGGCCATGGGCGAGGTCACCGCGACCGCCACCCTCGGCCGGCCGGTGGCCGACGTCGTCGCCGAGCTCGACGCGGGCCTGCGCCCCGAATTCCCCGTCGCGATCCAGATACAGCGCGCGGACGGCGCCGTGACCGGTGAGATGACCGTGGTCTGGACGCTGCGCCCGAACAGCTGATCGCGTACGTCCCGGCCGGGCCGCCACGCACCCGGGAGGGAGCGGGCGGCCCTTCGCGCTGTCCCGGCCGGCGGCGCGCCCGGTAGGCTTCCCGCCGTGCGCCGAGGAGTTGTCCGGCGACAGGACATCACTACGGAGGAACCGGCGTTGCACATCCAGGAGTGGCTGGAGACCGTCCCCGCAATCAGCGTGTACGTCCTGGTGGGCGTCGTGATCGGCCTGGAGAGCCTGGGCATCCCCTTGCCCGGTGAGATCGTGCTGATCAGTGCGGCGCTGCTGGCGGCCGGACACGACGGCATCAACCCGTGGGTCCTGGGCGCCTGTGCCACGGCCGGCGCCGTGATCGGGGACTCGATCGGCTATGCCATCGGACGCAAGGGCGGGCGGCCGCTGCTGGCCTGGCTCGGCGGGAAATTCCCCCGGCACTTCGGCGAGAGCCAGATCGCCCTGGCGGAACGCTCGTTCCACAAGTGGGGCATGTGGGCCGTCTTCTTCGGCCGCTTCGTCGCGCTGCTGCGTATCTTCGCCGGACCGCTCGCCGGCGTCCTGCACATGCCGTACTGGAAGTTCCTGATCGCCAATGTGCTCGGCGGGATCGCCTGGGCGGGCGGAACCACGGCGGTCATCTACTCGGTGGGGGTCGTCGCAGAGGCCTGGCTCAAGCGGTTCTCCTACCTGGGACTGGCGATCGCCGTCCTGATCGGGCTCGCCTCGATGCTGGTCCTGAAGAACCGGGCCAAGAAGGCGGCCGCGCAGTCCACGGCCGTCGCCACCGAGCCCGAGCCGGGGACCGTGCCGGTCGCCGACTGACGAGCCGACCGACCAGGGCCGCCGGGCCGGGCGGGCCGCGGCCCGCTCTCGCGGCCCGTGTGCTCAGCCCTCGTGCGCCTGGCGGTGGGCCTTGGCCAGTTCGACGTAGCCGACCGCGTTGAACCTGATCCCCTCGAGCTCCTCCTCGGTCAGCTGCCGCTTGACCTTGGCGGGCACGCCCGCGACCAGTGAGCCCGGGGGCACCCGCATCCCCTGCGGGACGAGGGCCTGTGCCGCGATCAGAGAACCGGTACCGATGTGCGCGCCGTTCAGGACGGTGGCGCCCATGCCGACCAGGACATCGTCCTCGATGGTGCAGCCGTGCAGCACGGCGTTGTGCCCGACCGAGACGCGCTCGCCGACCGTGACGGGGAAGCCGGGGTCGCCATGGACGCTGCAGTTGTCCTGGATGTTGGAGCCGGCACCGATGACGATGGGGCCGCAGTCCGCGCGCAGCACCGCCTGGTACCAGAGGCTGGAGCCCGCGGCCATGGTGATGTCACCGATCGCGACCGACGTCGGTGCGGTGAAGGCATCCGCGTCGATGACCGGCTCCTTGCCGCCCATTCCCGTGATCAACGCCTGCTCGGCCATCACACGTTCCTCCTTGCTCCGGTGCCGTGGGCCGCGGTGGTCCGATCGCCGCCGGCCGTTCCCGCGGGGAAACGGTAAGCGACGGGCGGGCGGGTCCGTGTCCTGTTGGGGTGAAGATCACAGGCCGGTGCGGCGGCCGGTCCCCGGCCCGCCGACTACCGTGTGCGAGTGCCGAAGAACAGAAACACGTTCTCCTCCCTGTCCGCCTGGCGGCGGCGCGTCCTGTCCGGGGCCGTCCACCGTGGCTGGCGCTGGGTGCAGGAGGCCGGCGCCGTCACCGCGGCACACCCCGGCGGGCTGCGGTTCGGCCGGATCGGTGAGGGTACGCGGCTGGCGTTCCCGCAGGGCACCGTCTTCGGGGAGCGGTGGATCGAGCTCGGTGTGCACTGCATCATCGGCGAGCAGGTCACCCTCACCGCGGGGCTCATGCCCGATCTGGATCTCGGCCCGGACCCGATCCTGACGCTCGGCGACGGTGTGGTGCTGGGCCGCGGCAGTCATGTCGTCGCCGACACCACGGTGACGATCGGCTCGGACACGTACTGCGGACCGTACGTCTACATCACCTCGACCAACCACAGCTACGACGACCCGCAGGAGCCGGTCGGCAAGCAGTGGCCGCGAATGGAGCCGGTGGCCATCGGGCCCGGCTGCTGGATCGGGACCGGGGCGGTGATCCTGCCCGGAGCCCGGCTCGGGCGCAACGTGGTAGTGGCGGCGGGTGCGGTGGTCCGTGGCGAGGTGCCCGACCACGCGGTGGTGGCCGGGGCGCCCGCCCGTGTCGTACGGCGCTGGGACCCCGAGAAGGGCTGGCAGCCTCCGCTGCGCACACCGGCCCCGGTGCCGATCCCGGAGGGTGTGACCCCCGAGCAGCTCCTGGCCGTGGCCGAACTGGACGAGAGCTGACTGACCGATCCCCGTCGGCAGTGGGCGCCGGCCTCCGTCACCCCGTCGCGAGCAGCACCGTGCCCACCAGGGCGAGGCCCGCGCCTGCCGCCTGCACCCCGCGCAGCCGCTCTCCGAGGAATCCGCGCGCGGCCAGCGCCGTGACCACCGGGTAGAGCGAGGCCAGTACGGCGGCGACGGTGACGGGCCCGTGGTGAGCGGCGGCCGAGTAGGTGCCGTTGGACGCGACGTCCGCGAGTCCCACGAACGCCAGGGCGGGCAGCGAGGCCCGCACCATGGCGATGCCCCCTTCCTCGGGCAGGGCGCGGCCGCCGCGCCGCACCGAGACGTACAGAGCCGTGCCGCCCACGGCGATATTGGTCATCCGCTGTACGAAGAGCGCCAGGAACAGCCCGGTCACCGTGGTGGACGCCTCGGCGATCAGCGACATCACTGCTCCGAAGCCGAACGCGGCCAGCAGGGTCAGCAGCACCGCCCGGCGCTGCACCGGCGCGCCGCGCAGCTGCGGGCCACTCGCCATCACGACGCCCGTCACGGCGACGGCGACCCCGGCGAACTGCAGCGGCCCCGGACGTTCACCGACGATCAGCCCGGCGCTCACCGGTACGGCCACCCCCAGCGAACCGAGGGGGGACACCACGCCCATCGGGCCGAGCGCCAACGCCTTGTAGAAGCCCAGCAGCGCGAGGGGCCCCACCACGCCCGCGGCCACGGCGTACCAGAGCTGTCCGCCCGCCTCGCTCCAGGCCCCCGTGGCGACCACGATCACGGCGAGCACCGCGGCGGCCACGGCCTGCGAGACGACCACGACGGTGAGCGCGGGCGTACGCCGGGTCAGAAGCCCGCCGCCGAAGTCGGCCAGGCCTAACAGGAGGCTCGTGGCCAGGGCGAACAGTGCTGTCATGCGCGGGCCCTCACAGTACAGTGTGGTGAACGGCTCGGTACGCTACACCGTAGTGCGATATTCTCGACCGTCTTATTCAAAATATTGGACGGAATGTGACAGATCTCGACCAGCTGACCCAGTCCCTCGCGCGTAATCTCAAGCGCTGGCGCGGTGAGCGGGGCTTCACCCTGGACACACTCGCCGCCCGAGCCGGAGTCAGCCGCGGCATGATCATCCAAATCGAGCAGGCGCGCACCAATCCGAGCGTCGGCACCGCGGTCAAGCTCGCCGACGCGCTCGGGGTCAGTATCACCACGCTGCTCGACCACGACCAGGGCTCACCGGTCCGCGTGGTCCCGGCCGACCAGGCCGTGCGCATGTGGTCCACAGAGGCGGGCAGCTCCACCACCCTGCTGGTCGGCACGGAGGCACGGGGTCCGCTCGAACTCTGGTCCTGGCGGCTCATGCCGGGCGACAACAGCGCGTCCGCCCCGCACCCAGACGGCACCGTGGAACTGATCCACGTCACCACGGGCACCCTCACCCTGTTCGTCGACGACACCCCGCACATCGTGTCCGCAGGCGCCTCCGCCACCTTCGAGGCGCACCACCCCCACGTCTACCGGAACGAGGGCTCGGAGCCCGTCGAACTCACCATGGCCGTGTCCATCCCGCCCGTCAGGTGAGACGTCCAACAGGCATGGCGCGAGCGGCTGTTAGCGTGGCGGACATGCGCGCACCCATCGGTTCCTTCGACAATGCCCGCCCCGCCGCCGACCGCCTGGACCTGCTCACCGCCCCGGTCGCGGCAGCGGTACGCGCGGGCTGGGGAGGCTTTCCGGCCGAGCAGATCATCCACGTCGACACCGACCCGGAGATCGCCGACACCTCGGCCTTCGTCGAGCACCACGGAGCCGAACTGCTCAACCGGTCGGCGAACTGCGTCGTGGTCGCGGGCAAGCGCGGTGGCGAGGTCACCCTGGCCGCCTGCCTCGTCCTCTCCCACTCCCGCGTCGATGTGAACGGCACGGTCCGCAAGCACCTCGGCGCGCGCAAGGTGCGGTTCGCCTCGATGGACACGGCGGTCGGCGACACGGGCATGGAGTACGGCGGCATCACGCCCGTCGGGCTCCCGGCCGGCTGGCCCCTGCTGATCGATTCCGCCGTCGCGGACGAGGAGTGGGTCCTGATCGGCAGCGGCAGCCGCCGGGGCAAGCTGATCATGCCGGGCAAGGCGCTGGCGGCGCTGCCGGGCGCGGTAGTGCTGGAAGGGCTCGGCATTCCGGGCTGAGGCCACCGTCCGGCGCGAGCCGGTCCAGCCGTTCCTCGTTCCAGCCGTTCTTCCTTCCAGCCGTTCCTCGTTCTAGCCGTTCAGCGCGGGGATCTCGATGGCCGGGCACCGGTCCATGACCATGTCGAGTCCGGCCGCCCGGGTGCGGTCCCAGGCCTGCTCATCGATCACACCGAGCTGGAACCAGACCGCCGATGCACCGATCGCGACGGCCTCGTCGGCCACCGCCCCGGCCAGGTCGCTGTTGACGAAGACGTCCACCACATCGACCGGGAACGGGATGTCCGCCAGCGAGGCGTACCCGTCCTCGCCGTGCACCCGCTCCGCCTTGGGATGCACCGGAACCACGCGCTTGCCGAAGCGCTGAAGGACCTCGGCCACCCCGTAGGCCGCGCGTGAACGGTTGGTGGACAGCCCCACCACGGCCCAGGTGTCACCGGTGCCTGTGAGAATTCTGCGGATCGTCTCCGTGTCTGCGTACATGGTCCGCACAACCGGCGGCCCGTCCCGGCCATTCCCGCAGGTACGCATAGGGTGGCCGGATGCAGGAGCAGTACCGGACCGTCGCCCGAGCGGGCGTGCACGAGACCGAGATCAACCGTTCGCGCTTCATCTGCGCGCTCGCCCCCGCCGCCACCGAGCAGGAGGCGCAGGAGTTCGTCGCCCGCATCCGCAGGGAACACCCGGCAGCCACCCACAACTGTTTTGCCTATGTGATCGGCGCCGACGCCTCCGTACAGAAGGCCAGTGACGACGGCGAACCGGGCGGTACAGCCGGCGTTCCCATGCTGCAGATGCTGACGCGTCGCGAGATGCGGTACGTCGTCGCCGTCGTCACCCGCTACTACGGCGGGGTGAAGCTGGGCGCCGGCGGGCTGATCCGGGCGTACGGGGGAGTGGTCGGCGAGGCCCTCGACGCCCTCGGCACGCTCACCCGGCAGCGGTTCCGGCTCGCGACCATCACCGTCGGCCACCAGCGGGCCGGCAGGCTGGAGAACGAACTGCGGGCCACCGGAAGGACCGTGCGCGAGGTGCGGTACGCGGAGGCGGTGACCATCGGGATCGGGCTGCCCGACGCCGAGGTCGAGGAGTTCCGGCGCTGGCTCGCCGACGCGACGGCGGGCGAGGCGGAGCTGGAGCTGGGCGGCGAGGCGTACGGCGACGCCTGATCCCCTGGCGCGCGAAGGGGCGTATCCGGGGCCGGGCGTGATCCGGCCGGTCCGCACTGCCGATCGGCTCACCTGCCGTTCCGCGGTGATGGGAGACTGTGGTGCGGGAGGGAACGGGTACGAGGCGCCGTGAACGGGGTGGGTGCCGGCAGCAGGGTCCGGAGGCGCAGCGGTGCACAGCCGGTGCGGACCCGGGGGCGGAGGAAGCGAAACATGCAGGTCGGAGCCGGCTCTTGAGGATTTTGCACACATCGGACTGGCACCTGGGGCGGTCGTTCCACCGGGTCCCGCTGCTCGAGGCGCAGGCCGCGTATCTCGACCGGCTCGTGGCGACGGTGCACGAACGCGAGGTCGACGTCGTGCTGGTGGCAGGTGATGTGTACGACAGAGCGGTGCCGCCCCTTTCGGCCGTCCAGCTCTTCGACGACGCACTGCACCGGCTGGCCGCCGCCGGCGTACCCACCGTGATGATCTCCGGCAACCACGACTCGGCGCGCAGGCTCGGCGTCGGCGCGGGGCTCATCGGACGGGCCGGCATCCACCTGAGAACCGACCCCGCCCACTGCGCCACCCCCGTCGTGCTCGCCGACGCACACGGCGATGTGGCGTTCTACGGCCTCCCGTACCTGGAACCCGCCCTGGTCAGGGACGTCTTCAAGGCGGAACGCGCCGGGCACGAGGCCGTGCTGAGCGCGGCCATGGACCGGGTCCGCGCCGACCTCGCCGGGCGGCCGGACACCACCCGGTCCGTGGTCCTCGCCCACGCCTTCGTCGCGGGCGGCGAGCCGAGCGACAGCGAACGCGACATCACCGTCGGCGGCGTCGCCGCAGTCCCCGCCGGGGTCTTCGACGGCGTCGACTACGTCGCCCTGGGGCACCTGCACGGCTGCCAGACCGTCGCCGAACGCGTCCGGTACTCCGGGTCCCCGCTCGCGTACTCCTTCTCCGAGGCCGCTCACCGCAAGACCATGTGGCTGATCGACCTCGACGCCTCGGGCGCGATCGCCGCCGAGCGGGTCGACTGCCCGGTGCCCCGCAGCCTCGCCAGGCTCCGCGGCCGCCTCGACACCCTCCTCGACGACCCCGCCCTGGACCGGCACGAGCACTCCTGGGTGGAGGCCACCCTCACCGATCCGGTCCGCCCGGCCGACCCGATGGCCCGCCTCATCGAGCGGTTCCCGCACACACTCAGCCTCGTCTTCGACCCGGAGCGGGCACCCGACGACCCGGACACCTCGTACGCCCGGCGTCTGCGGGGACGCGACGACCAGAGCATCGCGGAGGATTTCGTGGCCCATGTCCGCGGCGGACACGGAACCGACGAACACGAGCGGACGGTGCTGCGCAGCGCCTTCGACCACGTGCGCGTCGACGACGCAGTGCGCGAGGTGAACGGGTGAGGCTCCACACGCTCGCCATCACGGCGTTCGGCCCGTTCGGCACCACCCACGAGATCGACTTCGACGCGCTCTCCGCCGCCGGGCTCTTCCTGCTCCACGGGCCGACCGGCGCAGGGAAGACCTCGGTCCTCGACGCCGTCTGCTACGGCCTGTACGGCGCCGTGCCCGGTGCCCGTCAGGGCCCAGGCACCTCGCTGCGCAGCGACCACGCCCCGGCGGACCTGCCGACCGAGGTCCGCCTCGAACTCACCGTCGGCGGACGCCGTCTGGAGATCACCCGGCGTCCGGCGCAGCCCCGCCCCAAGAAGAGGGGCGGCGGGCACACCACGGAGAAGGCGCAGAGCTGGCTGCGCGCGTACGACCCCGAACAGGGCTGGCAGGCGCTGAGCCGCTCGCACCAGGAGATCGGGGAGGAGATCACCCAGCTCATCGGAATGAGCCGGGACCAGTTCTGTCAGGTCGTACTCCTGCCGCAGGGCGATTTCGCCCGCTTCCTGCGCGCCGACGCAGAGGCGCGCGGCAGACTCCTCGGCCGGCTCTTCGACACCCGGCGCTTCGCGGCCGTCGAGGAGCGCCTCGCCGATCTGCGCCGGAGCGCCGAGACCCAGGTGAGGGCCGGGGACGAACAGATCCTCGCCCTCGCCCAGCGGATCGCCCAGGCGGCCGGCCCCGCCGCGCGCGAGTGCCCGCTGCCCGAGGCCCAGCCCGGTGAACCGGGCCTTGCCGAAGCGGTACTGGGATGGGCCGCGGCGGCCCGCAGCAGCGCCCGGGAGCGCCTCGACATCGCCGCCTCGGTGCTGGCCACGGCCGAGAGCAGGCAGGCGGCCGCCCGCCGGTCCCTGGACGCCGCACGCGAACTGGCCGGCCTCCAGCAGCGCTACACGGAGACACGACGCCGCGCGGCCGCACTCGAAGCGGGCCGTCCCGGACACGACGACGCCCAGGAGCAGCTGAAGCGGGCCCGCAAGGCGGATCTTGTCGCCCCGGCACTGGAGCTGCGCCAGGAGGCCGAGCGCGCGTATCACCGGGCGAGGGCGGCCCGTGACCGCTCCCGGGGCCGGCTTCCCGCCGGCCTGGCCGAAGCGGGCGCGGAACAGCTGGCGGCGCTCGAGCGCAGGCTCCGCGAGGAGCTCGGCGGCCTCGAAGCCGCGCGGCGCGCCGAACGGCGCAGCGCCGAGATCGACAGCGAACGCACGGCGCTGGAGCGGCAGGCCGGGGCGGACGACGACCTGATCCGAGACAGCGTCGGCTGGCTCGCCGGCTGGGAGGCCACCCGGCACGGCCTGCACGCCCGCATCGAGGAGGCGCAGGAGGCGGCGACCCGCGCCGAACTGCTGGCCGGGCGGCTGGAGCCGGCACGACGGCGCCTGGACGCGGCCCGTCGCCGCGACGCGCTGGAGCAGGAGGCAGCGCAGGCAGAGGGCCGGCTGGGCGAGGCCCGCGAGTACGCACTGGGTACCCGCGAGCACTGGCTCGACCTACGCGAACGCCGGCTGCACGGCATCGCGGCGGAACTCGCCCGGGAACTCGCCGACGGCGAACCCTGTACGGTCTGCGGATCGGCGGAGCACCCCGCGCCGGCCCGGGCCGGGGACGGACACGTCGACCAGGCCGCCGAGGAGGCGGCCGAGGCCCGCCACCGGCGGGCCGAGCAGGCGCGGACCGAGGCCGAGCACGCGCTCGGTGCCGTACGCGAGCGGTATGCGGCGGCCCGCGCCGAGGCCGTGGAAGCGGTCGGCGAGGGGACCGCGGCGGACGGGGACGGTGCGGGTCCGACGGCCGGCGCACTCGCCGCGCTCGTGGACTCGCTGGCCCGGGAACACGCCGAGGCGTACCGGACCGCGGCCGGGATGCACGCGGCGCGCGAGGCCCTGGCAGCCGCCGAACGCGAACAGGAACAGCGGGCCGGTGACCGGGAGCAGGCCGAACGCAGGACCGCCGCCCGTACCTCCCGTCGCGAGGGGCTCGACCGTGAACAGGCCGCCCTGGAGGAGGTGCTGGACCGGGCACGCGGCGGATCGGGCAGCGTCGGCGAGCACGCCACGCTCCTGAACAACCGCGTCACCCTGCTCGTCGAGGCCGCCGGGACGGTGCGTGAGGAGGAGAGCGCCGCAGCGCGGCTCAAGGAGGCCGACGACCGGCTCGCGGACGCCGCGTTCCGGGCCGGTTTCGACACCCCGCAGGCTGCGGCGGACACCCTGCTCGACGACGCCGGACAGCGTGCGCTCCAGCACCGGATCGACGCCTGGCAGGCCGAGGCGGCCGCCGTCGCCGACCGGCTCGCCGAGACCGGCGCCCGCGCCGCCGCCGAGCGTCCCGCGGCCTCCCCGGACGCGGCACAGACGGTGTACGACGCGGCCGAGCGGCTGATGAGAGAGGCCGCGGCCGCCCTCGCCGCGGCCCGGGAACGCTGCACCGAGCTCAGCAGACTGTCGCGCCGGGCGGCGGACGAGGTGCGCGGCCTGGGACCGGTGCGCGCGGAGTACGAGCGGGTCGCACGGCTCGCCGGGCTCACCGCGGGCACCTCGGCGGACAACGAACGCAAGATGCGGCTGGAGTCCTACGTACTCGCGGCCAGGCTCGAACAGGTGGCGGCGGCCGCCACCGCCCGGCTGCAGCGGATGTCGTCCGGCCGCTACCAGCTGGTGCACTCCGACGCCCGTACAGGAGGCCGCAGGGCCGGTCTCGGTCTGCATGTCATCGATGCCTGGACCGGCCGTGAACGCGACACGGCCACGCTGTCCGGCGGTGAGACGTTCTTCGCCTCGCTCGCCCTGGCTCTCGGCCTCGCCGACGTGGTCACCGACGAGGCGGGCGGCGTACGGCTGGACACCCTCTTCATCGACGAGGGCTTCGGCAGCCTCGACGAACAGACCCTCGACGAGGTGCTCGACGTACTCGACTCGCTGCGCGAGCGGGACCGCAGCGTCGGAATCGTCAGCCATGTCGCCGATCTGCGCCGCCGCATTCCGGCCCAGCTGGAAGTGGTCAAGGAACGGCACGGATCGGCCGTACGGCTCCGGGCGGCGGACGGGTTCAGCGACTGACGGCCCGGCGCGGCAGCGGCGAGGAGTAGACGACGCTGGTGGTGACGGAACCGAGGGCGCCGATCTTCCCGGACACGGCCTCGAGATGACTCATGGAACGGGCCGTCACCTTCAGCACGAAACAGTCGTCGCCGGTGACGTGATGGGCCTCCACGATCTCCGGTGTGCTGTCGAGGAGGTCGTGGAACGGCTTGTAGTTGCCGTTCGGATACCGCAGCCGTACGAAGGCGAGGATCGGCAGGCCGAGCCGCTCCGGGTCGACCACCGCCGCGTACCCGCTGATGATTCCGGCCTCCTCCAGCCTGCGCACGCGTTCCGTCACCGCACTCGACGACATCGCCACGGCCCGTGCCAGCTCGGCGAATGTCGCACGGCCCTCGCGCTGCAGGACGTCGAGAATGCGCCAGTCGGTGGCGTCCGGGGAATAGTCGGTCATGCGATGAGGAAACAGGGAAATCCCCGGCGGATCAAGAGGGGTGCCGGGGAAGTCGCCTTCCGGAGCCGGATCGCCGGACGTAGATTTCTGGGCATGACTTCGCAGCCCGCCACCATCGCCGGTAACCCCGTACTCCGCGTCCCGCCCGCAGCCCCGGCCGTCGCCGCCGCCTACTTCGGCGCTTCGCTCGCCTTCCACGCCGATGTCTCCGACGTCGCCGAGGCGCTGGCGGCCGGCGGTGACCCCGGCTTCGTACTCCTCGACTCGCGCTCCACCGCGTCCTGGGACCAGGGACACATCCCCGGGGCGGTTCACCTGCCGACCGCACTCATCGCCGAGCAGGCACCGAGACTGCTCGACCCGGCCGTGCCCGTGGTCACCTACTGCTGGGGCCCCGGCTGCAATGGCGCCACCCGCGCGGCGCTCGCGCTGGCAGGACTCGGCTACCAGGTGAAGGAGATGCTCGGCGGCTTCGAGTACTGGGCGCGCGAGGGCTTCGAGTCCGAGACCTGGCAGGGACGCGAGCGGCGCTCGGCAGACCCGCTCACCGCACCGGCCGGCACGGACGACTGCGGCTGCTGACAGGAGCTTGCCGGAGCGGTGGCCCTACGTGGACGAATGCGGCCGCTCACGGCGGGTGGCCGGTCCCGGACACAGGAACCCGGAACCGGCCACCATCCGCGTCAGAGCTTCGACAGCTCGTCGACCAGGTCGTCCAGACCCAGCGGCCCCTGGGACAGGGCAGCCATGTGCCAGGCCTTCAGATCGAAGGCATCGCCGTGCGCCGCGCGGGCGTTCTCCCGGCCGAGCAGCCAGGCACGCTCGCCCAGCTTGTAGCCGATGGCCTGGCCCGGCATCGAGAGGTAGCGGGTCAGCTCGCTCTCCACGAAGTCGGCGGGCCGGCCGCTGTGGTTGCCGAAGAACTCCTGGGCCAGCTCGGGCGTCCACCGCTCACCGGGGTGGAACGGCGAATCTGCGGGGATCTCCAGCTCCACGTGCATGCCGATGTCCACGATCACCCGGCAGGCGCGCATCATCTGCGCGTCCAGGTAGCCCAGACGGCGCTCTGCGTCGGGCAGGAACCCCAGTTCGTCCATCAGGCGCTCCGCGTACAGGGCCCAGCCCTCGGCGTTGGCGCTGACGATGCCGACGGACGCCTGGTAGCGCGAGAGGCTCTTGGCGACGTGCACCCACTGCGCGAGCTGCAGATGGTGGCCGGGAACGCCCTCGTGATACCAGGTGGAGACCAGGTCGTACACCGGGAACCGGGTCTCGCCCATGGTCGGCAGCCAGGTACGGCCGGGGCGGGAGAAGTCCTCGGACGGGCCCGTGTAGTACGGAGCCGCCGCGCCGCCGGGAGGGGCGATCCGGGACTCCACCCGGCGGACCCGCTCCGCCAGTTCGAAGTGCGTGCCGTCGAGGGCCTCGATCGCCTCGTCCATCAGCCCCTGCAGCCATGCCTGGACCTCGTCGACCCCCTCGATGTGCTTGCCGTGCACATCGAGATGGGCCAGCGCCTCCCAGGGGCCGGCGCCGGGCAGCACCTTCTCGGCCTCGGTCCGCATCTCGGCGAGCAGCCGGTGGTACTCCGACCAGCCGTACGCGTATGCCTCGTCGAGGTCCAGGTCGGTGCCGTTGAAGAAGCGCGACCAGCGGGCGTACCGTTCACGGCCCACGGTGTCCGGCGCGCCCTCGATCGCCGGGGCGTACACCTCGCGCATCCACTGGCGCAGTTCCTCCAGCGCCCCGGTGGCCTGCGCGGCCGCGGCGTCCAGGCCCGAGCGCAGAGCATCCGGACCGGCGGCGGCGAACTCCTGGAAGAACCCCGGCGCACCGTCCCCGATCCACTCGTCGAGCTGACCGATGAACGTGGCGGTGGCGCGCGGACTGCCGTACAGCTTGCGCTCCAGTCCGAGGGCGAGGGACTCGCGGTAGCCGGCCAGCGCGGCCGGAACGGCCTGCAGCCGCTCGACGACCGCCGCCCAGTCCTCGTCCGTCTCCGTGGGCGTCACCGTGAACACTTCACGGACCATATGGGCGGGGGAATGCAGGTTGGATACGGCACGCAGCGCCTCATCGGCTTCATGGACCGCGAGTTCGGCCGTCAGCCGCTCACGCAGGAGACGACCGCAACGGCGCTCCGCGTCATCGGCCGCGCCGGGCAGCCGCTCCGCGAGGTCGAGCCGGGCCAGAGTGGCGCGGGCCAGGCCGGCCAGGGCATCCTGCCCCGCGGGGGAGAAGTCGGGAAGGCGGCGCGAGCTTTCCGCGACACCCAGGTAGGTGCCGGAGATCGGGTCGAGGTCGATGAAGGCGTCGACGTAGGCGTCGGCGACCTGTCGGGGCAGCGCGCTGCTGGAAGAGTCTGACATGTGGACATCCTCGTACGCGGAGGGCCTCCGCGTCACCATCAACAGGCCCCCTGGGCCCGGCCCGGGACCTGCTGTCCCTCCGTGCGGGCGGACGGCGGCAGCAGCGGGCCGCACTCCCACTGCTGGAATATCAACCGCGTCTCCACCCGGGCCACTTCGCGCCGTGAGGTGAACTCGTCCAGCACCAGCCGCTGCAGATCGGCGGTATCGGCCACGGCGACGTGGACCAGATAGTCGTCGGGACCGGTCAGATGGAACAGGGCGCGGGACTCCGGCAGCGACCTGATCCGCTCGACGAACGGGCCGATGAGCTCCCGGCGGTGCGGCCGCACCTGCACGGAGAGCAGCGCCTCGAGGCCGCGGCCCAGCTTGGCGGGGTCCAGGCGCAGCTGATGGCCGAGCACGACGCCGGTGCGGCGCAGCCTGGTCACACGGTCCAGGCAGGTCGACGGAGCGACGCCGACCTCGGCCGCGAGCTCCCGGTACGTGGTCCGGGCGTCGTTCTGCAACAGCCGCAGAATGTGCAGATCCACCGTGTCCAGAGCGACAGAATCGGTCATCTGCCGAACGTAGCACGGGCTTTTGAACGCCCGGCCCGGTGGCTGTTCAGAGTGTGAACATGGACACCGAATCCCCGATGGCGCCCTCGACGACACCCCCGTCCCGGGCGCTGGCCACAGAAGCCGTGCACGCCGGACGCGACGACCTCGCTGCTCTCGGCCTGCACGCCCCGCCGATCGATCTGTCCACCACCTACCCCTCGTACGATTCGCGGGCCGAGGCGGAACGGATCGACACCTTTGCCGCCACCGGCGCCCGCCTCGACGGGCCGCCCGTCTACGCACGGCTCGACAACCCGACCACCGCCCGCTTCGAAACGGCCCTGGCCCGGCTCGAAGGGACCGCGAGCGCCGTGGCGTTCGCCAGCGGAATGGCGGCGTTGACCGCGGTCCTGCTGGTCCGCGCGAGCATGGGGCTGCGCCATGTGGTGGCCGTGCGCCCGCTCTACGGCTGCAGCGACCACCTGCTGGGCGCCGGGCTGCTCGGCACCGAGGTGACCTGGACGGATCCGGCGGGCATCGCCGAGGCGATCCGCCCCGACACCGGCCTGGTGATCGTCGAGACGCCCGCCAACCCGACCCTCGCCGAGGTGGACATCAGGGCGGTCGCGCACTCCTGCGGCTCGGTGCCGTTGCTGGTCGACAACACCTTCGCCACGCCGGTACTCCAGCGTCCCGTCGAACACGGGGCACGGATCGTGCTGCACAGCGCGACGAAGTACCTCGGCGGTCACGGGGACGTGATGGGCGGAGTCGTCGCCTGCGACGAGGAGTTCGCCGCCCGGCTGCGCCAGGTGCGCTTCGCCACCGGCGGTGTCCTGCACCCGATGGCCGGGTATCTGCTGCTGCGGGGCCTTGCCACGCTTCCGGTGCGCGTCCGGGCCGCGTCCGCTAGCGCCGCGGAACTCGCCCGCCGGCTCTCCGCCGACCCCCGGATCGCCCGCGTCCACTACCCGGAACTGGGCGGCGCGATGGTCTCGTTCGAGGTCTACGGGGACCCGCACCGGGTGATCGCCGCAGTACGGCTCATCACACCCGCGGTCAGTCTCGGCAGTGTCGACTCACTGATCCAGCACCCGGCCTCCATCAGCCACCGCATTGTGGATGAGGGAGACCGGCAGGCTTCGGGCGTCGGTGACCGGCTGCTGCGCATGTCGGTCGGGCTGGAGGACGTCGAGGACCTCTGGGCCGACCTGTGTCAGGCGCTGAGCAGCGAGGAGCCCGTACGGCGGCGTGCGGTCAGCGCCCCGCCTGCTCGTACGGGGGCAGGGACCGAACCTGCGCCACGTCCAGCCGGGCGGTGATCACCAGCGTGCCTTCCTCGATCTGGTAGTCGAGCGGCAGCGAGAGCGCGCGCATGGCGGCCACCATGCCGGTGTTGGAAGCCTGGGTGACGGCGTAGACGCTCTCGCAGCCGGCCTCGACGGCGAGCGCCACCAGGCGGGCCAGGAGCTCGGAGCCGATTCCGCGGCGCTGCCAGTCGTCCTCGACGAGCAGGGCGACCTCCGTCTCGTCGCCGTCCCAGAGCAGATGTCCGAGGGCGACCAGCCGTCCCGAGGCAGTCTGAACGGCCAGGGTGCGGCCGAAGCGCGGGCTCAGCAGGTGGTCGAGGTAGCGGTCGGCGTCGCGGACGGGGCCGTGGTAGCGCAGCCGCAGGGTCTGTTCCGAGCAGCGGTCGTGCATGGCGCGGGCTGCGACGAGGTCGTCGCGGTCCGCCCGGCGCACGGTGATCTCGTTGCCCTCGGGCAGAGTGAGCACGTGCGCACTGCGCGGGACGCGGGGCCCGAGCCGGGCGTCGAGCTCGACCAGGGCACGCGCCCTGGCGAACTCGGTGGGCGTGAACGGGAGATAGGGACGTTCCACGGTGATGACGCCGCCCGACGGGTCGCGCAGCCGCATCACCGTCTCCTCGAGCACCCCTTCGACGGGCGCGGTCTCCCCGGTGGCGCGTCCGGTGATCGAGACGGCGGGCAGAGAGTGGATCGTGCACCGCCCGAGCAACTGCCGCAGTGCGAGGGGGAGTTCCGCAGCGTCCAGTGCGGTCCGGGTGGCGAGTCCGAGCACCCGGGTCGGGGCGTCGACCAGATCGTGGGCGTCGGCCCGCTCGATCCAGGTGGAGCTGCCGCCCGCTGCGGAGACCGCCCGGGTCAGCTGCCGGGCCGGCAGTGTGACGGGGGCCCGCAGGAGGAACTCGTCGACGGTGCCGTCCGCCAGCGGGTGCGTCTGGAGCGTGAGGATGTCGATCCGGTGTTGGGCCAGCACGATGCAGAGGGCTGCCAGACTGCCGGGAGCGTCCCGCACGGTGGTACGCATCCGCCACAGCACCGTCTCGCCGGCCGGTGCACCCGACGCCGGTGCGCCCTCTGCCGAAGCCGATGCACCCTCTGCCGAAGCCGGCGCACCCTCCGTCGAAGCCGGGGCGTCGACGGAGCCGTCCACGCCGGGCAGTCCGTCCGATTCCGGCGGAGGTGCGTGGCTGTGGCGCCGCGCCCACCAGGTGTGGAACGCGGCGGTCGCGGCCAGCGCCACCGCCGAGGCGACGAGCAGGTACGGTCCGTCCGGCTGGTGTCCGATCAGGTTGGCGATCGCGTCGGCGACCGCGACCGCGGTGAACAGGGCGGCAAGTTCGATCAGGTCCCGCCGCCAGTGGTGCGGGCGGCGGGCACTCTTCGCGGATGTCACATCAGTCATGGATCCACTGTGACCGAGCGGTGTTGCCTGATCACGAACGCCTTGTGACCGATGGGTTAAGTGTGGATCTACGCCTCTATCGTCCATTTTTGGCCAGTTGGCAAGGCATTTTTGAGTGAGCGGAACCGGGCTCTCCACCCCTGGTGAGCGGAACCAGGTTCTCCACCCGGGGTGAGCGGCGCCCGGTCCCTTCACCTCTCCGTCTGTCCGATGGCGGCTTCCAGCCGTGCGGCCTGCCGCACCAGCTCCGTCGCCCCTCCGCGCGCGGCGGTCGCGGCGAGGCCTGCTATCGGACCGGTCTTCGGCGGACCGCAGCGCTCCGTGCATTCCGCAGCCACGGCGAGCAGATCACTCAGCCCCCGAGGTGCCTTTTCACGGGCCAGCAGCGATGGCAGCAGCGGGGCCAGCACGGACAGCACGGTCCGGTACGCGCCGGTGGCGGCGGCGGTACGGGCGGAGTCGGCCAGCCGGCTGGGCTTCACGAGGTCCCGGTCGATGAGTACGCCCAGCTCGCCGGCCAGGAGCTCGGCATCGAGCCGGCCCTGGGCGGCCAGGACCAGTTGAGCGTCCACCGCAGACAGCCGGTCCTGCGGATATCGGGCCCCGAGCCCGTACGCCAGCGAGAGATGAATGGCCCGGCCGGCAGGCCCGCCGGTCTCGACGAGCGCGGGCAGGGACCATGACCCGGCGCGCTGGTCCTCGACACACGAAGCGAGGGAGGGCAGCAGCCAGGCCGCGAGCGTCTCGCCGTCCTCGGGCAGGGTGGCGATCCACTGCGCGGAACCGGCGCCCCAGTGGTGGCACTGCTGCTGCCCAGGGGTGTGCGGGCGTCCGAGCCAGCGGAAGGCGCGCGGGAACTCCCGCTGGATGACCAGGCGCTCCTTCGTGTCCAGCAGGATCCGCCGCACCCCCGTCGCCGGCCGTGGCATCCACCCCGTGGCGGCGGGTGCCTCGTATTCCACGTGTCGGTGGAGCACCGGTGCCACCGGCTCGTCAGCCCGGATCCAGGCCGCCAGCCGGTCGCCCTGCGCGGTGCCGAGCCGTTCGGCCTGTGCCGCAGCCTCGTGCCCGCCGGTGCGCCGGACCCGGAGCAGGGCCTGAGCGAAGTCGGCGGGCCCCGGCGCGACGTCGAGATCTCGGTAGCCGCGCAGCCGCTCGACCAGCTCCAACGGGTCGATGGCGCCGGTGTGCCAGGTGGGGGTTGCCAACAGGAAGGGCAGCCTCCCGGAACGCATCTCGGCAGCCGCTTCCCACAGCCGTGCATACATCACCCCGTCGAGGGCCGCGTGGACGCACGTGCCCGTCGCAGTCCAGCGGGCCTGCCCGTCATGAATGGTCCGCGGCGAGACCTGGCCCAGGAGGGACGCCGTGACGACGTGCAGGCCGGCGGGGTTCCTGGTGAACCGCCGGTCGATGTCGTCCTGCCGGCCGGCCTCGGCAGCCCACCACTGGCCGGCGATCGCCGGGCGCAGGGCATCGGCCAGAGCGGACCGGCCGGTGTGCGCGCATCGGACGAGTCCGTCCAGAGCACGCTCGAAGTCGGTGACCTCGCCCGGCCCGGACCGCAGCAGGGCCACCACCTCCTCGACGAGTCCGGGTGGGTCCGTCGAAGCCGGTGCGAGCCTGCGAGGGGCGGGCGCCGGGGGCAGGATCTCCTCGTGGGCGTCGACGGCCGGTCCGTCGGCCGGCAGCTCGCCGAACACCGCCTGCGCTGCCGAACGGTGCACGGGACCCAACTGGGACGTCATGCCCGCGAGCTCCTCCCGTACATCCGGCCCCGCGGCGGCAAGATGGCGGGCGACGAGCTTCAACGCCCGCTCCTGGATGCCGATGTCCGGGTGCCCGAAGGCCTCGGCGACCACGGGCAGCAACTCCCCGGCCGCCGACGGGTCCCGGCGCAGCACCTTTCCCAGCAGCACCAGCTGGGAGCGCACCAGCTTCTTCTCCGTACGGAAGAGCACCGGTCCGGAGACGTCGGCCAGTTGCTGCGGGGAGATCTCGCCCCGCCCGTCCAGCCGGGTGAGCACGTCCTGCGCGTATCCCGCGACCGTCGAAGGGCCGTCCGCCGCCATGGCGATCCAGTCGGCGATCCGCGCGCTCTCCTCCTGTGCGGTGGGCTCGAGGCCGTGGAGCACCAGCAGGCAGAAACGCAGATCGGCCGTTCTCCCGCCACGGAGCAGGCGGGTGACACAGCTGTCCAGGAGGGCGTCCCGGTCCAGCAGGCCCTCTGCGGCGAGGGTGGTCAGTGCGGTCGGCCAGTTGTCGGCGACGTGCCGGGTATCGACCCAGGTCACCGCCGGAGGGAGTTCCGGCATGTCCAGGAGGTGCGGCGCCAGCACATCGAGGTGTGGCTCCGCACGCAGAAGACCGGCCAGCGGCTGCCGCGGCCCGGACTGCCATCGCGCGCTGCTGACCCGCTCGACCCAGCCCCGGACCATGCCGTCGGATGTGGGCAGCGCGCAGTTCGCCCTCCGCGCCAATTCGCGGACGAACCGGAACTCCGCCTCGGACTCCACAGCGCGGGCGGCCAGTCGCCGGGCGAGATCGGCAAGCCAGACCGGGTCGCGGTCGGCAAGAACGCGCAGCAGCCACGACTGCGGTGCATGCACCCAGTCGCGCATCTCCCGGGCACCGATCCACGTCGCACAGCCCGCTGCCCCGGTGTGGCAGCCCGCACCGGCCACCAGCACGGCCTTGCGGACCCTGGTGCGCTCTCCCCAAGCCCAGGTCCGTGCCTCCTTGCGGAGGGCCTTCAGCTCCACCAGTGCCAGCCGGCGTTCGGCACGGTCCAGCGGGGCCAGCAGGGCGGGGACGTCGTCGAGGCGGCCTTCGCGCACCGCAGCGAGCAGTTCGTTCATCGCGTGCCTCCGCTGACCGCTGCGCCCCGGCGGACCATCCGGACGGCCAGCGCGTGTTTGCACGGGCCGCGCCGGCCCCGGTAGTCCGCCCACCACTGGCAGGTACAGCTCAGCGCGCCGGACTTCTCACGGACCTGGTAGCGGCGGTCGCCCGAGCTCACCGCGGCAAGGTCGCCGTCGAGGACGACCGCGCCCTCGCGGGCCAGCTGTCGCGCGGCCACCAGGCGCGGGTTGTGCCGCTCGGCCCGGTCCGCGTCGTAAGGCAGTTCGCGGTGGAAGTAGGCCGCGTCCGCGAGGTCGTACCCCACCCGGCCCGCCGTCCCCAGCCGGGTGAGCGCGGCCCGTACCCGTCCCACCGCAAGGCCCGACTGCTCCGCCAGATCCGCGGGTTCGATCCGGGGCTCCCAGGCCAGCAGGACGGAGATGAGCTCGGCGTCGGCTGCGGCCTCGTCGGTGGCGAGCGCCTCGAGCACCCCGCCCTCACCGGAGAAGCCGCGTGAGACATCGGGGGAGAGTGTCAGTGTGAGCCGCATTCCCGGCAGCACCACCTCCCAGGCACTCGCGCCGGCGGCGCCGTCGGCCACCGGCCCGTACACCCGCAACGCGGTCGCGTGCCGAAGGACGCGCTGCAGTGTGACCAGCCGCTGCGGCCCCGGCAGACAGACAGCGCCCGACACCGGACGTGTGGTCGGCCGCAGCGTCCGGCCGGCGGGAACCATCCACTGGACGCCGCGCGAGGCGTGGCCGGATGAGCGAGGCAGCGACCGCAGGAACCGGACGGCCTCCGCCGCCGGGAGCTCGGCGCGCAGATCGAAGGCGGCGGATGCCACCTGTGCCTCGGCGAACCCCCGCAGCCAACGGTCCGGCAGCGGCACCTTCTTCTCCACGACGGAGCCGCTCGTCGTGGTGACCGCCATCTCCTGCGGACCCACTCGAAGATGCAGCGGATCATCGCCCGCCATCCGCGAAAGTGCTTCCCGCAGAGGATTGTTCACATCCACATTCGTGGTGCCGTGCCCCGTCCGCGTACCTTCCAGGCCCTCCTCGAGCACATCGAGGCGGGCGTAGACCCCGCAGCATCCGGAGAACGACTCAAACCGCAGCCGGTCGCCGTTGCCCGTCACCACCGGGTCGAGCGAGGCCCGCGCTGCCGGCTGGTAATAGCGCGTGGCTGCCACGTCCGCCACGGCCAGCAGTCCGCGCGACGCGATCTGCGGCGAGGCGAGAAAGCCGTCGAAGAACCGCGGATGGGGTTCCGCGCCACGCGGCGTGAGGCCGCCTGCTGTCTCCAGGCCCAGCAACTGGCCTGCCTGCGAGGGCTCCAGAGCGGACGGACGTGAGTAGGCGAGTGCCAGCACGGATCGGGTCATGGAAAAACCGTAGAACCCACCACTGACAATCGGCTCCGGGCCGCGAAGTGAATACCCGGCCCCCACCCACGGCGGCTCCGGTTCAGCGGGGGCCCTGCCGGGCCTCGGCAAGCCGTTGCACACCCCGGGCGATGTCCGCGGGAGCCAGGTGCGCATAGCCGAGCACCAGGCTCACCGAACGGTCAGCGGACCGCGCGGCACCGCAGTCGCTCAGCGGACGCAGGGCGATCCCCGCAGCGGCTGCACCGGATATGAACCCGGCCTCGGGCCCGTACCGTTCGGGCAGCCGGGCGATGATGTGGAGCCCCGCCGCGATGCCGCTCACCTCGGTGCCGGGGAAGTGTTCCGCAAGAGCCCGGGTCAGGACGTCGCGCCGTTCCCGGTAGGCGCGCTGGCAGCGCCGCAACTGACGGTCGTAGCCGCCGCCCGCGACGAAGTCGGCCAGTACGGCTTGGTCGACGGCCGGATTGCCGAGATCCATCGTCCGCTTGCGGTCGACGAGTTCGTCCGTCATCGACGCCGGCGCGATCAGCCAGCCCAGCCGCAGACCTGGCGCCAGGGACTTGCTCACCGAGCCGGTGTACGCGACTCGCTCCGGGTCGAGGCCCTGCAGGGCGCCGACGGGCGCGCGGTCGTAACGGAAGTCGCCGTCGTAGTCGTCCTCCATGATCACCCCGTCCGTCTCCCGCGCCCAGTCCAGGAGCCGGCTGCGACGGGCGGCCGAGTAAGCGATTCCGGTGGGGAACTGGTGCGCCGGGGTCGTCACAACGGCGCGGACCGCCGAGCGCACCAGCGGTTCGACGGCCAGCCCCTCCGCGTCGAGCGGCAGCCGGACCGTACGGAGACCCGTCGACGCGAACAGTGAGGCGTGCTCGGGGCTCCCCGGATCCTCGACACCGACGGTGTGCATCCCGCGTCCGCGCAGTACGAAACCGAGCAGCGTCGTCGCCTGTGCCACCCCTGAACAGACCAGCAGGCGCTCGGGGTCGGCCACCACGCCGCGGCGCCTCGTGAGCAGGGCGGCCAGGGCGGTGCGCAGCTCGGGCAGGCCGCGCGGATCCGGATAGCCCAGGGCGCTGTGCGGCAGCCGGCCGAGTACCGAACGGTGGGCGGCTGCCCACGCGCTGCGCGGGAAGAGCGAGAGATCCGGGGTGCCGGGCCGGAAGTCGACGAAAGTGCCCGGGGCGCGCGGGGCGAGATCGCGGGCACCGCCGGCCGCCGCTCGCGCCGAACCGCTCACCCATGTTCCCGCGCCGCGTCCGCTGCGCAGATAGCTCTCGGCGGTCAGCTGCTCGTAGGCCTCGGTGACCAGGCCGCGCGAGACACCGAGATCGGCGGCGAGTTCACGGCTGGACGGCAGCCGGGTCCCCGCCGCCAGGCGGCCGGCGCGGACCGCTTCGCGCAGCGCCGACTGCAGGGCGCGACCGCGTCCCCGGGCCGGAGCCGATGCCGCGGGGAGCAGCAGCTCCCAGGCCGCGGAGACGGATTCCTGGGCGCCGCGGCCCCTGTTGGCTGCTGGATTGGTCCCCGAAGACGTCATGGATGTGGACCTTAATCCGGGCCGCCGGGCTGCCTAGCGTCGGTGCCATGAACGTGACCTATCTGCGCGGAGCACTTCTCTCCGCTCTCGCCTGCGTCCTCGTGGGTGCCTCCTTCACCGCCAACAGCGTCCTCGGCGACTATCCGTACGCCGGCGGCCAGGCGCTGCGCTACGCACTGGCCGCGCTGCTCCTGCTGCCCCTGCTGCGCCGGACCGGGGAGCCCTCGGCCTGCGCCACGCTGCGCACGCTCAGCGGTCGGCAGTGGGTGCGTCTCGCCCTGCTCGCGGCTGTCGGCATGGTCGGCTTCAATCTGGCGGTCCTGGCTGCCGAACGATCTGCGGAGCCCGCGGTTCCGGGGGTGTTCGTCGGATGCGCGCCGATCCTGGTCGCGGTGCTCGTGCCGCTGCTGGAGGGGCGCCGGCCCGCACGTGCGGTGCTGTACGCCGCCGCGCTCGTCGCAGCGGGCGCGTTCACCGTTCAGGGCTGGGGACGGACCGACGCGGCGGGCATCCTGTGTTCCGTCGGCGCGCTCGCTGGCGAGGTGGGGTTCGCCGTCATCGCCGTACCGGTACTGCGTCCGCTGGGTCCGAAACTGCTGTCCGCGACGGTCTGTGTGATCGCCGCCGTGGAGGCGGCCGTGCTGGGGGTGCTGTTCGACGGCGGCGGGTTCCTGCGTGTGCCGACCGCCGGTGAGACGGCGGCGCTGCTCTGGCAGGCCGCCGTGGTCACCGTTGTCGGATTCGTCTGCTGGTACATGGGCATGCAGCGCATCGGCGCCGAGCGCGCCACGCTCTTCTCCGGACTCATTCCGGTCTCCGCCGCGCTCACGGCACCGCTGGCCGGGACCGGTTCGTACGGTCTCGCCCAGGCGGCAGGAAGCTGCCTGGTCGGGCTCGGTGTGGCGATCGGGTCGGGGCTCCTGCGGCGGCGGGGCGGGGAGGCGGGGGCCGCCTCATCTGCTGGTATCGAGAATCACCCGGGCCACGAGAGCCGGATCGTCGTTCATGGGGACGTGCCCGCAGCCGGGCAGCCGGACCAGCCGGGCTCCAGGGACGGTGTGCTTGGCCCGGATCCCCTGACGCCGCAGGAGCAACCGGTCGCGGCCGCCCCAGGCGATGGTCACCGGTAGTCCCGGCACATCGTCGGTGAACAGGACGTCGCGTCCGGCGGTCAGTGTCTGACGGAAGCCGGTCGCCCGGCGAAGGGCCAGGGTCTCGGAGGCCGCGGCCTGCGGCGAACGGCGGCCGGGGCGGGCGTAGATGGTGCTGGTCAGTACCGTGCGGCCGGCCGCGGTGCGGGACAGCCGTTCTATGAGAGGCACCGGCATCGACTCCGCGGCCAGCCGCATCGCGCGCAGGGCTGCGAACGCGTAGACCCGCTCCCGCTCGCTCCAGAACCCTGCGGGAGAGAGCGCGGTGACCGAGCGTGCGAGTTTCTCGCGCCCCAGCTCCAGGGCCAGCAGTCCGCCGAGTGAGTTCCCCGCCACATGGGGGCGGTCCAGCCCCAGTTCCTCGCAGAACGTCCCGAGCAGCGGCGCCACGGACGTCAGGTCGTACGGAACTCCGTCGGGCAGTTGCGGTGAGGCGCCGAAACCGGGCAGGTCGATGGCGATGACGTCCCGTTCCACCGCCAGGATCGGCAGGACGGGGTCCCAGGCCTGGCGATGGTGACCGATGCCGTGGAGCAGCAGCAACGGCTCCCCGGAACCGGTGCGCTCATACGCCACGGACACGGTCCGCGGTCCTCGGGGTGACTCGACGCCGAACGAGATGGTGCTGGCCATGGGGTGCTCCCGGGTGCTCCGTATTCGGCACGAAGAGACCGTGCCCGCAAGCGGCTTAGACATTCCGTCAACAACAATTACCGTCAGGTAGCTTCCAGTTCAAGGGGGCCGGGCGGCGTGAACTGGACACCACGCGCAGGGGCCGCTGGGATGGGAGGGTGACCACCGACACCGAGACCGACGTCTTCGAAGAGAACCGGCCCGTACTCACCGGGGTCGCCTATCGCATGCTCGGCCGGATCGCCGACGCCGAGGATGTGGTGCAGGAGGCCTGGCTCCGCTGGTCGGCCGACGCCCGGGAGGATGTGCGCGAGCCGCGGGCGTTCCTGGTGAGGATCGTCACCCGGCTCGCCGTCGACCGGCTGCGTCAGTTGCGGACGCGGCGCGAGGCCTATGTCGGGCCGTGGCTGCCGGAGCCCCTCGTCACCGGATTCGGGCCCGGCGTGCCCGACACTGCGGAGCAGGCCGTGCTCGCCGACTCCGTGTCCGTCGCGGTGCTGGTCGTGCTCGAATCACTGTCCCCACTGGAGCGGGCGGTCTTCGTCCTGCGGGAGGCCTTCGGCTTTCCGTACGGTGAGATCGCCGCGACGCTCGACAGGTCGGAGGCTGCCGTACGCCAGCTTTCGGGGCGGGCGCGGCGCCATGTCGAGGAGCGCAAGCCGCGCTACGACGTCGACCCCGCCCGGCGCCGTGATCTCACGGAGCGCTTTCTCGCCGCGGCTGCGGGGGGCGACATCGAAGACCTGCTCGTGCTGCTCGCGGCGGACGTGCGGCTCGTCGGGGACAGCGGCGGGAAATCCAAGGCGCCCCTGCGGATTCTGGAGAGCGCGGACAAGGTCGGCCGCTTCCTCTTCGCCGTCGCCCACGGCCCGGTGCCGGATCAGGAGATCCGGTTCCTGGAGCTGAACGGTGGTCCGGCGGCGCTGGTCCTCTCCGGCGGAAGGCCCGATTCCGTCATTCAGCTGGAGGTGCTGGACGGAGTCGTTCAGTGTGTGTACGTCATCCGAAATCCTGACAAACTCATACAATTTATCGGCAGATAGGTGGCAGCCGCCGAACGGCCGCTTCTCGCGGCGAACCCGCCTCCGGTCGATCCCGCCGAGTGATTCCCACAGCCCCACGGACCTGCCCGGACGTGGGGCTTTGTGCTGCGCGAGCACCGCCGGTCCGCGAACGTCCTGTGAACGCTCTGCGGCAGACCCCCGATTCACAGCGTTACCGACGGAGGATTGGTCTTGACCAAGGGGGTGAGCCGTCCTATGGTCTCAACGTTAAGACAGGAACCTTTAATAAATAACGTCGCGGAAAAGCCGCTGGGCGATTGCGGAGGACAGGGTGGGGACCACGCAGCTGGAATCGGTTCAGGAGCCGAAGTACTGGCACCTCAAGACCGTGCTCAGTGAGGCACTCGACTCGGACTTTGCGGTGGGGGAGATCCTTCCCAACGAGCGCGAGCTCGCCGCCCGGTTCGGCGTCGCCCGGGCCACGCTCCGACAGGCCCTGGAACAGCTCGAACTCGAAGGCAGGCTGCAGCGCCGTCGGGGCGTCGGGACCACGGTCGCGCCGCCGCGCGTGGGCGTCGCGGTCTCCACCGCCCAGCACGACTGGACCGGAGGCGGTGCGGGCGAGGCCTGGCAGTCGGCCGACTGCCGGACCGCTGCCGCACCGGCCGCCGTCGCCGGGATGCTCGACGTGGGCACGGACGAGCCCGTTCACATCGTGCGCCGGATCCGTCTGACCCACGGGCAGGCCGTCGCGGCGGAGCTGCTGTACGTGCCGTCGTCCTCGGTACCGGAGCTGTCGGCCATAGACGCCCCGTCCGGCGCCGCCCGGGCCCGGAGCGTGGTGCGTGAACTGCACCGGCTGGGGCTCGACGGCCAGGACCGCTCGGTCGAGCTCGGCTCCGCGCGCGCGGACGACGCCAAGGAGCTCGACCGGCTCCCCGGCGCCCCGGTCCTCGTCGTCACCACCCGCTACCTCGCCGCCGGCGGGACCGCGGCCGTCTCCGTCGCCACGTACCGGGCGGACACCTGCCGGCTCACCTTCGGCGACTCGGGCGACCTGGAGATCAGCCACGACCAGGAACGCCAGGCATCCTGACCGGGTAAACACGCCCAAGGCCTCGACCGGGGCCAGGCGCACCGACCGGGTTGGGACACCCAAGGGCGTGCACCGCCGGTCAGGCACCCTGACCGGGTGAAGGCGCCCAAGGCTTGCACCGCACGGCCCGTCGCACTCAGCGGCGGGCCGTCACCGTTCCCTCCACGGCGAAGAGCTGCTCCTCGACGTGATCGAGCGCCAGACGCAGGGCACCGGTGGCCACCGCTGCCTCGCCGAGCAGCGACAGCGTCACCCGCGGCGGACGCAGGCAGTATCGGGCCAGCTCACCGCGGAGCGGGTCCAGGACCCCGTCCAGTCCCGCCGCCCAGCCCCCGATCACCACCAGCTCGGGATCGAGTGCCAGCACCAGTGCCGCGACATCGTGGACCAAACGCTGAATGAACCGTTCGACGGCCGCCTGCGCCTGCTCGTCGCCGTGCCGCGCCTTCGCGAACACGGCTGCCACCGCATGCTCGTCCAACGGATCGAGCGGTGTGTCCGTCGTCGACAGCAACCGCTCCGGTGTCACGTCACGGCCGAGCAGATGCAGCGCACCGATCTCGCCCGCTGCGCCGCCGAAACCGCGATGCAGCCGCCCGCCGATGAGGGAACCCGCTCCCGGGCTCAGCCCCGCCAGCACGAACACGATGTCGTCGGATTCCGTGGCCGCGCCCTTCCAGTGCTCGGCGACGGCGGCGGCGTTCGCATCGTTCTCCACGAGCACGGGGCAGCGGAAGGAACGCCGCAGCCGCTCACCGAGGGCCAGACCCGTCCAGTCCGGCAGCGCGGTGCCCAGCCGGACCGTGCCGTCGGCCTCCACGATGCCCGGACTGCCCACCCCGACCGCTCGCAGACTGCTGCGGGCCACGCCGGTCCGGCGAAGGACATCGGCCACCACGGTCCGCACCTTGTCGAGGCGGTCGTCGGCGCAGGCGGTCTCCGACACCTCACGGGAGCCGGCGCCGATGATCCGGCCGTCCAGCCCCGACAGCAGGGCCGAGACCCTGTGCGGACCGATCTCGACGCCGAGGAGATGCCCGGCCTCGGCGCGGAACCGGAACCGGCGGGCCGGACGTCCCTGACGTCGTGCCTCGGCACCGTCGGGCGCCGACTCGACGACCAGTCCCGCCTCGAAGAGACCCTCCATGACGCCCTCGACCGTCGGACGGGACAGACCGGTGATCCGGGTCAGGTCCGTGAGGGTCGGGGAATCGGCGCCCCTGAGGGCATGCAGTACCACCGCGGAATTGATCCGACGCAACAGCGACGGGTCCCCACCGGTCAGCCGGCCCACGGTGTTTCCTCCCAGCTCGTGCGCATGTCACGCGGATCGTACTCGCTGCACAGGGGCTGAGCGACCGTGGGCCGCCGGGCCGCCCGGGAAGGCCCGGAATCAGCTCGGAGCGACGAATCCGGACTCATAGGCGGCGATCACCGCCTGGGTACGGTCCCGTGCACCCAACTTCGCCAGCACGGCGCTGACATGGGTCTTCACGGTCTCGACACCCACCATGAGTCTGGCGGCGATCTCGGCATTGGACAGGCCCCGTGCCATCAGCCGCAGCACCGCGGATTCGCGCTCGGTGAGCGAGGCCCGGTCCATGGCCTGCCGCGCCTTGCTCGTACCGTACTCGGCGGCGAGCTGCCGCACCGCCGCCGGGAACAGCAGGGACTCGCCCTCCGCCACCAACCGCACCGCGTGCACGATCTCCGCCGGCCGGGCCCGCTTGAGAAGAAAGCCGTCGGCCCCCGCGCGCAGCGCCTCGTAGACATACTCATCGTTCTCGAACGTCGTCACCACCAGGATCTTCGGCGGATCCGGAACCGTGCGCAGCACTACCCGGGTGGCCTCTATGCCGTCCATCAGCGGCATGCGGACATCCATCGCCACCACATCCGGGCGCAGCTGACGCACCAGAGGGATCACGGCGGCACCGTCGCCCGCCTCACCCACCACTTCGATATCGGGCTGGGCCTCCAGGACCGCACGCAGTCCCGCGCGGACCAGGGGCTCGTCGTCGACCAGAAGAACGGTAACCGGCATCCGCTCAGCGTATGCCGTGCAGCGGGAGGCTCGCGTGCACCATCCATTCCCCCCTGTACGGGCCCGTCTTGGCATTTCCGCCCAGTAGAGCGGCTCGCTCGCGGATGCCCCGCAGTCCGCTGCCGCCCCCCGGCGTACCGGCCGACCCTGTGAGCGGGTTGGTCACCTCCAGCTCCAGCCGGTTGTCCGCGACGCGGATGCGCACTCGGACGGGGACGGACCCCGAGTGCCGCAGGACATTGGTGAGGGACTCCTGAAGGATGCGGTACCCCTCGCGGGAGACGGGTCCCGGAACCTGCTCCAGAGGCCCGGACATCTCGGCGTCGACCTCGGCCCCGGACCCCCGCGCCGAATCCAGCAATCGGTCCGCCTCGCTCAGCGACGGACGCTGTCCCGGAGCGGGACCGGACTCGCGCAGCACCCGCAGCACCCGCTCCAGATCGTCCAGGGCGTCACGACCGGTCTCCTCGATCGCCACCAGTGCCCGCTCGGTGAACTCCGGGTCGTGTGCCGTCCTGGCCGCACCCGCCTGAACGACCGCGACTGTCAGAGCGTGTCCGATCGAATCGTGCAGTTCGCGCGCGATCCGGTTGCGTTCGAGGAGCTGCTCGGTACGCGCCTCCAGCGCGGTCAGCCGCTGGACCGGTGTCGGCCCGAGCAGCCATCGCGCGGCGGCGGTGATCAGCTCCCCGCTGCTCACGACGATGGCGAGCAGCATCACCAGGGGAACAGGGGCGAGGACCGCGGCCCACCAGTGCGTGCCCAGCCCGGCGGCAAACCACTCGTCGCTCGGCTGCGAACCGGAGGCGGAGCGGACGAGGTCGACCGAAGTGGCCGCCAGCCACACCGTCGCCATACCGGTCAGCCCGGAAGCCACCAGCCGCACCTCCAGCCAGAGCGCGGTGCGCCATCGCTCACGCCATGAGGTGGCAGGGGCTGCCGAAACGCTCGCCTCGGGATCGCCGCGCTCCGCGGGTGTGAGGAGCAGCTGTGCCTGGATTCCCTCGGCGAGGCGCATGCCCGGTATCAGCCCCACCAGCGCGGCCAGGACGACGGGCACCCACGGGGTGTCCGTCGAGATGAACAGCCACACGCTCACGACGGCGCCCGGCAGGAGCAGATGCAGCCACCGGGTATAGGTGACCGCTGCGGTCAGTGGATGGAGGAGTCCGAACATGGGCCCATCGTGCCAGCGCGCTCGGCGCAGCGGCTCCCCCGAGCGGGGGAGGCGGTCCACACCGGCGGGGGAGGACCGGCACCGGCCGCGGCGGCGACGCTGAGGACATGACCAGCATCCATGTCAACGAGCTCACCAAGGACTACGGCGCGACCCGCGCCGTGGACCACCTCACGTTTCGGGTGCGGCCGGGCCGGGTCACCGGCTTCCTCGGACCCAACGGCGCGGGAAAATCCACGACCATGCGACTGGTCCTCGGCCTCGACCGGCCCACGAGCGGCACAGCAACGATCGGCGGGCAGCCGTACACGGCTCTGAAGGACCCGCTGCGCAGGGTCGGGGCGCTGCTCGATCCTCAGGCGGCCCACGGGGCGCGAACGGCCCGAAACCATCTGCTGGCTCTCGCCGCGAGCAACGGCATCGGTGGCGACCGGGTCGAGGACGTACTGGAGGAAGCGGGACTGGGGCAGGTGGCCGGCCGCCGGATCAAGACGTTCTCTCTCGGCATGCGCCAGCGGCTCGGCATAGCGGCGGCAATGCTCGGTGACCCGGAGGTCGTCATGCTGGACGAGCCGTCGAACGGGCTGGATCCCGAGGGCATCGTCTGGATCCGGGAGCTGATGAAGCGGCTCGCCCGCGAGGGCCGCACGGTGCTGGTCTCCAGCCACCTGATGAACGAGACGTCCTCGTTCGCCGACCACCTGATCGTCCTCGGGCAGGGACGATTGCTCGTCGATCTTCCGATGCAGGAATTCCTGGACTCCCGAGGCCGGCCACGGGTGCGGCTGCGTACGAGCGAACCCACCCGGCTCGGTGAGGTCCTCAGCCGCCAGGGGTACCGGGCTGTGGAGGGCGAGGACGGGCGCTGGACCGTCGAAGGTGTGAAGGCGGGGACGATCGGCGCGGTGGCCGCCGACGAGAGTATTCCGCTGCTTGAACTCATCGACGAGCAGGTCACATTGGAACAGGCCTATCTGGATCTCACCGCCGGCGCGGCTGAATTCGCGTCCGCCGGTCCTTCTACCGTCATCCGTCAGGTGGCCTGAGCATGTCGACCACCGCAGTTCTGCGCTCCGAATGGATCAAGATCAGATCGGTGCGGTCCGCGACCGGATCCCTGGCGGCGGTCTTCCTCGCCACCCTCGCGGTCACGGTCCTCACCTTCGCCACCGTCGGCCAGGCCGAGGCGGACAACGCGGACGCCGAACTCGTCTTCGGCGCCTTTTACGCACTGAACTTCGGTCAGATCGCGGCCATCGCCTTCGGCGCGACAGCGATCTCGTCCGAGTATCTCAACGGCGCGCTGCGTATATCGCTCGCCGCCGTTCCGCGGCGCACTCTCTTCTACACGGTCAAGATGTCACTCGTCGGGGGAGCCGCCCTCGCGGTCGGGTTCGTCACCAGCTTCAGCGCGTTCCTGGTGGGCCAGCTGTTCATGGGGGAGTACGCGATCGGGCTCGGGGAACCCGGAGCCCTGCGGGCGGCGTTCGGAGGAGGGATATACCTGGCCCTGATGACGCTCTTCGCAGCCGGGCTGACGGTCCTGCTGCGCAGCGCAGTTGCCGTCCTCAGCCTGCTCATCCCCTTCATCCTGATCGTGTCGTTCGTCGTCGGGGACATCGCCGGTGGCGCGGCGGCCTATCTGCCTGACCGGGCCGGTCAGTTGGTCCTGCATCAATACCCGGAGGGCAGTCTCGGGCCTTGGGAGGGACTGGCCGTCACCGCGGCGTGGACCGGTGCGGCATTGCTGGCCGGATGGTGGGCGCTGAGGCGCCGGGACGCCTGACGGGAGCGCCGCCCGACAGGCTTACGGCCAGGCGGAGGGCGTGGCGAGGCGGAGGGCATGACGAGGCAGACGGCATGGCGAGGCGGGGGCATGGCGGTGTCACGCGCATGACCGGGATGAGGTGAAGGTGCGGGGAGCGCTGGAACGCGGGAGCGTTGTGGCGGAAAACAGATCAAATCGCACCGAGGGGGCTCGGTTGTCAGTGCTGGACGGTTTACTGACGGCATGACCACCGCACATCACCTCCGCCTCATCGACGGGATGCGCACCCGAGATTTTCCCGTGGAACGTGTCCGATCGGGCTCGGGAGTCAGCGGGCCCGGGTATCACACGGCATCCCTGCACGCGGATGACGATCACTGGGACGACGACGAGGCGGGGCGGCTGGAGTACCGCGCTCAGTGTCTCGCGGAGCACGAGGCGCTGGTCACTCTGCTCGGTGCGCGCTGGGGGGAGCCGCAGATGATCAGCCTGTGGACTGCCCAGGAGCGGATGATGTCCGGCGAGGAGATACCCGACCCTTGGGCCGAGACCGTTGCGGGATGCGAGTACCTCCGTCTCTGGCGCACCGGGGAGCGCTGGATCGCCCTGGCGCTCTACCTGGAGAAGGAGGGCCCAGGGTGCGAGCTGAGCGTGGTGGTGACGGAGATCGATCCGCCGTGAGGTCCGGGTGCGCGTGAGGAGGGTTCCCGGCTTCCGGGCGCAAGTCCCGCATGGTGCGGTTCGACCGCGCCGGCGATCAAACGGGGGCTTTGCCGGTCGGTGCGAGTGTGGAGCACGGACGGAGGACCATGAGCGAACCTTCCCAGGTCGCCGCATGGCAAAGGGGAACCGGCCGGCCTCGAGAAAAGGGCGAAACGTCATCGGAACGGGCGCCTTGACGCACCCTCTGCGCCAACTCGGCGGCGGCGCGCGACCCGGCAGCGCGACGGACGCACTCGGCAGGATCCGTCCCGGCCACAGCATACGAAGGCCGCCCGTGACCACATCGGGAACAATGCGGTCGCGGGCGGCCTGGGGCTCTTCGGGTGTGGTGTCACCGGCGGGTGGCCACAGCCGTCAGAGGATGGAGCCCGGCGCGTATGCGGCAGCCTGCGGGTGCTGCTTGGTGATCTCCTCGATCCGGGTGACGAGCGCGGTGACCTGGTCGCCCGCCGCACCCGTGAAGGAGAGCTTGTCGGCCATCAGCTCGTCCAGCTGCGCGCGGTCCAGCGGGATGCGCTCGTCGGCTGCCAGCTTGTCCAGCAGTTCGTTGCGCTCCGTGCCCTGCTCACGCATGGCGAGAGCGGAAGCGACGGCGTTCTCCTTGATCGCCTCGTGGGCGACCTCCCGGCCGACGCCCGCGCGCACCGCGCCCATCAGAACCTTGGTCGTGGCGAGGAACGGCAGGTAGCGGTCGAGCTCACGGGCGACGACGGCAGGGAAGGCGCCGAACTCGTCGAGCACCGTCAGGAAGGTCTCCACCAGCCCGTCGAACGCGAAGAAGGCGTCGGGCAGTGCCACCCGGCGGACAACGGAGCAGGAGACGTCGCCCTCGTTCCACTGGTCGCCCGCCAGCTCTCCGGTCATCGACGCGTAGCCGCGCAGGATCACCATCAGGCCGTTGACGCGCTCGCAGGAGCGGGTGTTCATCTTGTGCGGCATTGCGGACGAGCCGACCTGGCCAGGCTTGAAGCCCTCGGTCACGAGCTCGTGGCCGGCCATCAGCCGGATGGTCTTGGCGACCGAGGAAGGCGCCGCGGCCAGCTGCACCAGTGCCGTCACCACGTCGTAGTCGAGCGACCGGGGGTACACCTGGCCGACCGAGGTGAAAGCCTGCGCGAAGCCGAGGTGGCCGGCGATGCGCTGTTCGAGGTCGGCGAGCTTTCCGGCGTCGCCGCCCAGCAGGTCGAGCATGTCCTGGGCGGTGCCGACGGGGCCCTTGATGCCACGCAGCGGATAGCGGTCCAGGAGGTCCTCGAGCCGCCCGTAGGCAACCAGCAGCTCGTCCGCAGCGGTCGCGAAGCGCTTGCCGAGTGTCGTGGCCTGCGCGGCGACGTTGTGCGACCGCCCGGCGACGACCAGCTCGCGGTACTCGCCGGCAAGGCTTCCGAGCCGGGCCAGGACGGCCACGGTGCGGTCGCGCATCAGTTCCAGGGACAGCCGGATCTGAAGCTGCTCCACGTTCTCGGTGAGGTCCCGGGAGGTCATGCCCTTGTGGACCTGCTCGTGGCCTGCGAGGGCGTTGAACTCCTCGATGCGGGCCTTGACGTCATGCCGGGTGACCTTTTCGCGCTCGGCGATCGAGGCGAGGTCGACCTGGTCGAGAACACGCTCGTAGTCGGCGAGAGCGGCGTCGGGTACCTCGATCCCGAGGTCCTTCTGGGCGCGCAGCACCGCCAGCCACAGCTGACGTTCCAGCTTCACCTTCTGCTCGGGGGACCAGAGGACAGCCAGCTCCGTAGAGGCGTAGCGGCCGGCCAGGACATTGGGGATGCGAGGCTTCGCAGACACAGCAGTCACGTGTCCAGAGCTTACCTGTCGTCTTCAGTGCTCCTTGAGCGTCCACCCAGTCCAGGGCCACGACAGGGGCTTGCGGACCACCCTGCAACCACGGGTGCGAGGTGCGCGCGAGACGCGACGGAGTACCGGTCCGAAGATGTCGGCAGCGGTGCACCATCGGCGCGCATTCCATACTTCAGCATGTTCGAGCACGCAGAGTAGTGAGATGGTGACGGCGCGACCCGTGCGGCCGAGGCGCAGCACGCGGTAGCCGAACTCTCCGGCCGACAGGCCCTCCCCGCGCACATGCGGGAGCCTTGCAGCGGCAACCCGTCCCGGTCGGCGAGCCTGTGCAGGTCACTACGGGAACGTACGTCAAACCCCGCCGGTGACCAGTGGTCTCCGGCGGGGTTTGACTGTCAGTACGAGGTGCGGGAATTGCCTCGCGCCGGGGTGGTCAGATGCGCACCGCGGTCTGGTAGCTGCCGATGGTGCTCATCGACTCGTAGCGCACGTAGGCACCCGGGTAAGGGGCGTGCAGCACGGTGTTGTTGCCCGCGTAGAGGCCCACGTGCGAAGTGTTGTTGAAGAAGACCAGGTCGCCGGGCTTGAGCTGGCTGCGGGCGATCTGGGTGCCCTGGTTGATCTGGGTGTACGTGGTGCGCGTGATGTTGGCACCGGCCTGGGCGTAGGCCCACTGGGTCAGACCCGAGCAGTCGAAGGAGCCGGGGCCGGTGGCCGACCTCACGTACGGAAGGCCCTCGCGGGTGCTGGCGGCCTGCAGGGCGGCGGCGCCGAGGGCGGAGGCGGGGGCCTCGTTGCCGAGGTCGACCCGCTCACCGGCGGAGCGGCTGGCGCGCTGCTCGCTCTCGCGCATCTTTGTGCGCTCGGCGGCGGTGAGGGTGTTGAGCAGCTTCTGCGCCTCGGCGAGCTTGGTCTGCTGCTTCTGCTTCTTCTCGGCGAGTGTCTTGCGGACGTCGGCGAGGTCGCTCAGCTTGTCCTGGGCCTCCTTGCGCTCCTGCGCGAGGGCCCGCTGCTTCTCCTGGACCTTCGCCAGCGACTCGGCCTGCTTGCCCGTCAGCTGGTCGAGTGCGGAGGCCTGGTCGAGGAAGCTGTCCGGGTCCGAGGCGAGGAAGAGCTGCACGGAGGGGTCGATGCCTCCGGAGCGGTACTGCGCGGCGGCGAGGGAACCGAGGCCGGAGCGGAGGGTGTTGAGCTCCTGCTGACCGCGGGCCACCTTGTCCTGGATCGCGCCGATCTGCTTCTGGAGCTTCTCCTGCTTCTCCTTGGCCAGACTGTGCTGCTCGGTGGCCTCTTCCGCCTCGTGGTAGAGCTTGTCGACCTTTGTCTTGACCTCGCTCTTGGTCGGCTTGGGGTCGGCGTGCGCGGCCTGGGAGGTCAGGGCCACGGCTGCGGCGGCGGTCGCGGTGAGCACGGTCACGCGGGTGCGGCTCGGCTGCTTGGGACGACGGTGGGACGCCACGAAGGCGAGCTCCTTCTTCCTCGAGCCGCCTACCGGGCTATGGGGGGACGGGAATCCCCGGCTCCGTACACGTCACGGAATCGGCGGTTCCTTCGCTGTCACCCCGGATGGGCGATCAATCGCGCGAAGGTTCGAGGCCCGACCTTAGTGACCATCTTGTGATCAGTTCAAATCCCCACGGGAAAAGTCTTGTCACAGAGGGTATTTCTTTACCCACATCAAACGGCCTGTAGCCGCGACTTGACGGTCCGTTCCATTATTTCCGGCAAGTCGCAACAAGGCGCGCCAGACGTGTGAAAGCCGCTTCGGGCGCAAGGCGGGCGCAACGGGCCGGACTTGGACTACTCGCTTGCGTCCACCCGGCGCCACGCGGCCACGGGGGCCGGCGGGCCGGCATCCTCGGGGGTGACCCAGAAGGCCTGGCCCAGCTCGGCGTTGAACTGTGCTCCCGTACGTCCGTCACCCGACGAGCGTCCGGTCAGGCGCCGTCCGATCCAGGGGAACAGGTGCCGGCGGGCGAAGCGGACATCGTCGACGCGTCTGGTGGTCCAGCGCGGCGGAACGGAGGCGGGAAGCGGCGCCTGCCAGTCGCTCTCGGGCGGCAGGCCCAGTGTCTGCCAGACCGCCTCGGCCACCCTGCGGTGCCCTTCGGCGGTGAGGTGCAGCCGGTCGACGTCCCACATCCGCGGGTCGCCCAGTGCTGTCGCACCGTAGAGGTCGACGACGTCCGCACCGTGCCGGGCGGCCAGCTCGTCAACCAGGGAGAAGAGTTCCTCCATGCGCGGACGGAACCGTTCCATCACCGGCCCGTTGCGACCGGGGCTGCGCATCAGAACCAGCTTCTTGCACGACGGCGCGAGGCGTTCCACGGCCTCCTCCAGCCGTCCGCGCACCATGCCCATGTCGCATTTGGGGCGCAGGGTGTCATTGAGACCGCCGACCAGTGTCACCACGTCCGCCCGCATGGCCGCCGCCGCGTCCACCTGTTCGTCCACGATCTGGCTGATGAGCTTTCCGCGCACGGCGAGATTGGCGTACCGGAATCCGGGTGTGCGAGCCGCGAGCCGGGCGGCGAGGACATCGGCCCAGCCCCGGTACGAGCCGTCGGGCAGCTGGTCCGACATGCCCTCGGTGAACGAGTCGCCGACCGCGACAAAACTGGTGTAGGTGGCATTGATTTCCATGGCGATGCGATGGTATCGCGGTGCGTCGCAGTGCGCTCCGGCGCTTGCCGGAAGGAGAGCGGAGGAGGGCGGATGGAGGCCGGAAGGAGGCGGAAGGAAGGCGGGAGGGCCGGGCCCGAGCGCGGAACCCAGCCCCGGCCCTGTCCGGACCGGCCCCTTGCACCCTGCCCCGGACCGGCCCCGCCGCGTGCCCGCCCGCCCCGGGATCAGCGTGTCTGCGGCCGCCCCACCAGCTCCCGCAGGACGTCCTCCATCGTCACCATTCCGGCCAGCCGGTCGTCCTCGTCGACGACCGCCGCCAGGTGCGTACGGCTGCGCCGCAGCGCGGTCAGTACGTCGTCGAGGGGGGTGTCCGCCCGCACCCGGGCGATCGGCCGCATCGCGGTCACCGGGAACGCCATGTCCCGGGGCGTGACGTCGAGGGCGTCCTTCACATGGAGGTAGCCCAGGATCCTCTGCTCGCTGTCCATCACGGGAAACCGGGAGAAGCCGGTCTCGGACGAGAGCCGCTCGAGTTCCTCCGGCGTCGTCCCGACCCTGGTGTACATCACCTGGTCCACCGGCAGGACCACGTCCCGCACCGGGCGCCGGCCCAGCTCCAGCGCGTGGTGCAGCCGCTCGGCCGCACGGTCGTCGACCAGACCGGCATCCCCGGCGTCCTTCACCAGCCGGGCCAGTTCGTCGTCCGAGAACGTGGCCGACACCTCGTCCTTGGTCTCCACCCGCATCAGCCTCAGCAGCGTGTTGGCGAAGGCGTTGATGGTGAAGATGACCGGACGCAGCGCGCGGGCCAGCGTCACCAGCGGCGGCCCGAGTGTCAGCGCTGTCCGCACGGGCTCGGCGAGCGCGATGTTCTTCGGCACCATCTCGCCCAGCAGCATGTGCAGATACGTGGCCACCGTCAGCGCGATCACGAACGAGATCGGGTGGACGAGGCCGTGCGGAATCCCGACGGCGTTGAAGACCGGCTCGAGCAGATGGGCGATGGCGGGTTCCGCGACGATGCCGAGGACCAGCGTGCACAGGGTGATGCCCAGCTGCGCCGCCGCGAGCAGCGCGGAGACGTGCTCGAGCCCCCAGATGACGCTCCGCGCCCGCCGGTTCCCGGCCTCGGCCTGCGGTTCGATCTGACTGCGCCGCACGGAGATGAGGGCGAATTCCGCGCCGACGAAGAAGGCGTTCACGACCAGCGTCATCAGTCCGATGAAGAGCTGTACGGCGATCATCGCTCGCCCTCCGACAGCTCGTCGGAACCGGGGAGCGGCGCATGCAGCAGCGCTCGTGCGGCGCGGCGCCCGGAGGCGTCCACCACATCGATCCGCCACCCGGCCAGCTCGATGGAGTCGCCCACGGCGGGGATGCGGCCGACCTCGGTGGCGATCAGTCCGGCGAGGGTCTCGTACGGTCCGTCCGGCACTCTCAGTCCGATCGTCTCCAACTGGTCGGTACGGGCCGCACCGTCGGCCGACCACAGGGTGCGTCCGTCGGCGTCCTCACCGGCCGGCGCGAGGTCCGGTGTCTCATGCGGGTCGTGCTCGTCCCGCACCTCCCCGACGACCTCCTCGACGATGTCCTCGAGCGTCACGACACCGGCCGTGCCGCCGTACTCGTCGATGACGACCGCCATGGCGAGCTTGCCGGAGAGCCGGTCCAGCAGCCGGTCCACGGTCAGGGTCTCCGGTACGAGCAGCGGCTCGCGCAACATCTCGGACACCCGTTTACGGGGGCGCTGCTCGGCGGGGATGGCCAGGACGTCCTTGATGTGAGCGACGCCCACAACGGTGTCGAGGCTGCCCCGGTACACGGGGAACCGGGACAGGCCGGTCGCCCGTGTGGCGTTGGCGACGTCCTCGGCGGTCGCCTGCACCTCCAGTGCGGTGACCTGCACCCGCGGCGTCATCACGTTCTCCGCGGTCAGCTCCGCCAGGTTGAGGGTGCGCACGAAGAGCTCGGCGGTGTCCGCCTCCAGGGCGCCCGCCTTGGCGGAGTGGCGGGCCAGTGCAACCAGTTCCTGCGGACTGCGGGCGGAGGCCAGTTCCTCGGCCGGCTCGAGCCCGAAGCGGCGCACGATCCGGTTGGCGGTGTTGTTGAGGTGGCTGATGAAGGGCCGGAAGACGGCGGTGAAGGCCCGCTGCGGGGTGGCGACGGCCTTCGCGACGGCGAGCGGCGAGGAGATGGCCCAGTTCTTCGGGACGAGCTCACCGACCACCATGAGGAAGACGGTGGACAGGGCCGTGCCGATGACGAGCGCCAGGGACGACGCCACGCCGGGCGGCAGCCCCATGGCCTCCACCGGGCCACGGATCAGTTTGGCGATGGAGGGTTCGGAGAGCATGCCGACCACCAGATTGGTGACCGTGATGCCCAGCTGGGCCCCGGAGAGCTGGAAGGTGAGGCTGCGAACCGCCTTCATGGCGCTGGCGGCGCCCCGTTCGTTCCGCTCGACGGCCCGTTCGAGCTGGCCGCGATCGACGGTGGTCAGGGAGAACTCCGCCGCGACGAAGGCGCCGCAGGCAAGGGAGAGCAGTACCGCCACGAGCAGCAGAAGCACTTCGGTCATCGGTTCACCTCCGTCCCATGATCGGGCAGGGGCAGGAGGATCGCGCGATGTCGGCCGTATTGGCTACTGGGAGGCTCGCCCATGGGCGGACGCTCACACCTTTCGTAGTGATCGATGGGGGAGCACCCATAGTAAAGGACCGGCAAAGCGGTGCGCCTCGGCCGTGCCCACGGCGCCGCGCCTTCGCAGGTGGCGGCCGCGCCGAGCACTGGGGCACCGGCCGTTCCTACAGCGGCTTCACCCAGCGCCGCCAGTGATCCTCGCGCTGATAGCCGGCCGCGGCCCATGCCCGGTGCGCGCGTTCGTTGGCCTCCAGGACCATGGCGTCGGCCCGGCGCCCGCCGAGCGCGGCGAACCGCTGTTCCGCCGCTTCGAGCAATGCGGTGGCGATGCCCTGGCGACGGAGGGCGGGAAGCACGGCGAGCCGGTAGGCGGAGCATCGCCACCCGTCGAAGCCGGCGATCACGGTGCCCACGAGAAGCCCGTCCCGCTTCGCGAGGAGCAGCGCCTCGGGATCCCGCGTGACCAGCCGGGCCACCCCGTCGTGGTCGTCACTGATGCTCGTTCCCTCTGCCGCCTCGCGCCAGAACCGCAGCACGGCGTCGATGTCGGCGAGGGCGGCACACCGGATGTGGAGATCGCTCATGGAACGAGAGCCAAGCAGAGTGTCACTCCGATGGGCGAACGATTTCCCCGCCCTCCGGTATTCCCCGCCCTGCGGTGTTCCCTGCCCCCTGCCCCCTGCCCCCTGTGCCCGCGTCCCCCTGTGTCCGTACGCTCCGGTGTCCGTATCCTCCGGTGTTCCGCAACCGGTCGTGTGAGGAGGCAGGGCTCCGGCGGACTCAGTGCAGATGCACCGGGAGCGACTCGACGCCGTAGACGATCGACAGCTTGCGGAAGGCGAGGTCCTGCGGAGGGACGGCAAGCCGCATCCGGGGAAACCGCCTCGCCAGCGCCGGATAGGCGGCGCGCAGTTCCATCCGGGCCAGTTCGGCGCCGATGCAACGGTGGATGCCGTGACCGAAGGCGAGATGCCCCGCCGCAGGGACGCGGTCCACGTCGAAGCGTCCGTCGTCCGTGACGTACGACGGATCACGGTTGGCGCCGCTCAGGGAGCAGAGAACCATGTCGCCGCGAGGAATGACCACCCCGGCTATCTCGATGTCCTCACGGGCGAACCGGGGGAAGGCCATCTGGACCGCTGAGAGGTAGCGCAGCACCTCCTCGACGAACGGCGCGGTCGTGGTGTCGTCCGTGCGCAGCCGCTCCAGGACGTCCTCGTTCCGCAGCAGTACGAGGGAGCCGAGCGCGATCGTGCTGGCCGTGGTCTCGAACCCGCCGGTGAGCACGCCGTCGGCGAGTCCCGCGAGTTCCTCGTCGTCGACGCTGTCCCCGTGCTCCCGCACGATCATGCCGAGGAGGCCGTCACCCGGCTTCTCCCGCTGCGCCCTGACAACTCCCCTGAAGTAGTCCAGCGAAGCGGACATGGCGCCGAAGGGTGCGGTGGTCCCCGCGAAGAGGTCGAAGCGGTCCATGGCCAGTTGCTGGAAGTCGTTCCGGTCCTCGTAGGGCACGCCGAGCAGTTCACAGATCGTGAGCGAGGGGACGGGAAGCGCGAACGCGTGCACGAGGTCGACCGGTCCCGGTGCAGCCGCCATCGCGTCGAGACGCTCCTCGACGATGGCGTCGATCCGAGGGGTCAGACGGCGCAGCCGGCGCATGGTGAATTCGGGGGTGAGGATGCGGCGCAGCCGCGTGTGCACCGGCGGATCGCTGAAACCGAGTCCGCCGGGGCTCTGCTCGGCCGCGATCCCCGCGTTCCCCGCCAGGTGGGCGAAGTCGGTGCTGAACCCGTCTGCGGAGCCCAGTACGGCCTTCGACTCCTCGTATCCGGTGACCACCCACGCGTCCATGCCGAACGGCAGCTCGACCCGGGACACCGGCGGGCTCGCCGGCGTTCCGCCCGGCCGGCGTACGGGATCCAGGCCGTCCCTGCGCAGCGGCGTCAGCAGTTCCTCGGGCAGCAGCCTGATCGTGGAGGACCCGAACCCGTGCTTCTGGATCCTGGCCAGGTAGCTGCGCCCGAGCCGGGCGGTGATGCGGGAACGGAACGTCGTACTCAATGTCACTCCATGAGTCGTCGCGAGATCTGGTCGGTTGGCATGCACTCGATGCCAGGACGTGGCCGACTGCGGTGACTTCGGCTACCTGACCAGGAATTATGACCACTTGTTCGGCCGAGGGGGCGGCCGGGTGCGGTATACGTCGCTCATGCTTCGACGGTAGGGCCGCAAGCGCGCCGTCGCCTGCTCCGGCCGACGCGGCGACAGGCCAGGTGATGGGGGGCGCGACGCCCCGCAGCACGGATCCCGCGGCCCGATGGTGACATCGGCCGTGCGACGACTGCGTTCCGGGACGGCCGCCGGCCCGCCGAGGAGGACAGGGGCCCGGTGGCGACCGTGGCCCGCGCTCCGGCGCGGCTTGTTCTCTTGCCGATGCTAGCAACCCCGCGCTAGCGTGGTGGAGTGCCCAAGACTCAGCTGAACGTTCGAGTGGACGAGGCCACCGCCGAGGCCGCGCGGCAGCGCGCGCTCCAGAGGGGGATGAGCGTGAATCGCTACATAGAGGAACTCGTCAAACAGGATGCGGGCGAGGTCGGCCACACGTTCGTCGAGGCCGCCGCCGACTTCATGAAGCAGTACGAATCGGTGTTCGCCGAGGAGTTCGGCCCGGAGCGCAAAGGTACCCGTTGAACCTCCGGATCCAGCTTTCCTGGCTGCTCATGGTCGCGGAGCACAAGATGCCCGGTGACCCCCAGGTGACCGACTGGGGCGCGCTGGTCGCCGCGGTCGCCCGCCACGAGGCGGAGATCTTCGGCAGCCCCGTCTACAGCGATCCGCACTCCAGGGCGGCCTCACTGCTGCAGCTTCTGCTGCACGTGCCCGCGCTGGAGCGCTCGAACGCGATGTTCGCCTCCGCCGTCGCCTACGGCTATCTCGTCGCGTCGGGGCTGAAGGTCATCACCTCGCCCGAGCAGGTGCGCGATCTGGCCCTGCTGGTCAAGGAGGGCAAGGCGGACGTCCGCGCCATCGCCGACGAGCTGCGCCGGTGGAGCCTGTAGCCCACCCTGCTGCTGCCCGATCCCGTCCCCGCGCCCGCGCCGTCAGCGGAGCCCCTGCCGCCCCCGGTCCACCACCGCGGACCGTCGCGCCACCCCCAGCACGCACGACGACGTGGGGAGCCGGAGGCCGCGTTCCGGCATGTTGACCTTCCGGTACGTCTCCACGGTGAACCCGGCCGCCTCGATCGCGCCGATCGCGTCGCGCGAGGTGTGGCAGCCACCGGCCACCCACGGCCAGAAGGTCCGGTCCAGCGCGCGCTGGGTGGCGGCCATGGCGCGCCCGTCGGCCCGTACATGCTCGAAGAAGCGCAGCTCACCGCCAGGCCGCAGAACCCGCCGTACCTCCGCGAGCGACCGCTCCACGTCCCGTACCGTGCACAGCACCAACGAGGCGACGGCCCCGTCGAACGCCTCGCTCTTCACCGGCAGCGCCTCCGCCGTACCCGGCACCACGTCCACCGGGATTCCGGCACGCAGCGCGGACCGTACGGCCAGTTGCCGCAAAGTGCGTTCGGGTTCGATCGCCACCACCTCGGACACCGCCGGCGGGTAGTGGGCGAAGTTCAGACCGTTGCCGGCGCCGATCTCGATGATCCTCCCCGACAGCCCGGTCAGCAGCTCCGCCCGCACCGCCGCCATTCCCGCCGCAGACTCGGCGGCCACGCTCATCCGGGCATAGCACCGGGCGAAGACGGGATGGTGCACCGCGTCCCGGGGGATCTTCGTGCTGCGCAGGTGCATGCGGACCTCCTGGACGGGGCCTGCGCGCGCAGGCCGTACGGCGGAGTGCGCCCCGTCCTGCCGGTGCGGCAGGAAGGGCTCGGCTCCTTCGATTCTGCCCCGTTTCGGACCGCTCAGCCGGGCGGCCGGCGGTCCGGTCCCGCGCCATTCGGCGGTTCAGCCGGGCAGCCGGTTGCCTCCCAGCGGCTTCGCCAGCCAACTTGCCGACCGGGCACGGAAGTCCGCGGGGGCGAGGGAGCCCGCACCCGCCGGGACCACACCCAGCAGTGGGGCCCCCGCCGCCACGGGAAGGTCCGCCAGATTGCAGCGCTCCGCCAGGCCGGGCTCGGCGGGCATGCTGCCGACCACGACGCCGAGGCAGTCGAGCCCGCGGGCGCGCAGTGCCTCCGAGGTCAGTGCCGTGGAGTTGAGCGTCCCCAGCGCGGCAGGCGTCACCACCAGGACCGGCGCCGCCAGCAGCCGTGCGGCGTCCGCCAGGGTCGCGCCGTCGTCGTCGAACCGTACGAGCAGGCCGCCCGCGCCCTCGACCAGGACCAGATCGTGGTCGGTCGCCAGCTTCTCGGCGGCCGCGGCGATCTCGTACGGGCGCACCGGCGCCATCCCTGCGCGCCGGGCGGCCGTCGCAGGCGCCAACGGCTCGGGGAAACGGGCCAGTTCGACCGCCGTCACATGGCTGCCCGCCAGCCGGGCAACCTCGGCGGCGTCGCCCGGCTCACCCGGTTCCAAGCCCGTCTGGGCCGGTTTGAGCACGGCCACCCGATGGCCCGCACAGGCCGCCGCGACGGCCGCGGTCACGATCGTCTTGCCGATCTCGGTGCCGGTTCCGCTCACCACGAGAATGTTCATCTCAGCCCTCCCGCGCCGCCGCGCACACCGCGCGGCAGATGCGCGCCACATCGTCGTCACCGGTCACGTACGGGGGCATCGTGTACACGAGATCGCGGAACGGCCGCAGCCATACGCCCTCGCGCACCGCCGCCCGGGTCGCCGCCGCCATGTCCACCTCGTGATCGAGCTGGACGACGCCGATGGCGCCCAGTACCCGCACGTCCCGGACCCCGGGCAGGTCCGCCGCAGGCGCCAGACCGTCGCGCAGACCGGCCCCGATCCGCTTGACCTCCTGCTCCCAGTCCTGGCCGAGCAGCAGATCGATGGAGGCGCAGGCCACCGCGGCGGCGAGCGGATTGCCCATGAACGTCGGACCGTGGGCGAGCACCGGTACCTCGCCGCGCGAGATGCCGTCGGCCACCTCAGTCGTGCACAGCGTCGCCGCCATCGTCAGATAGCCGCCGGTCAGCGCCTTGCCCACGCACATCACATCGGGTGAGACACCGGCGTGGCCGGCGGCGAACAGCCGGCCCGTCCGCCCGAATCCGGTCGCGATCTCGTCGAACACCAACAGCACACCGTGCTCGTCGCAGGCCTCGCGCAGCACGCGCAGATACGCGGGGGAGTGGAACTGCATCCCACCCGCCCCCTGGACCACCGGCTCCACGATCACGGCGGCCAGCTCATCGGCGTGGTGCGCGATCAGCTCCCGCAGATGCGCCGTGTACGCGGCGTCGGGCTCCGCGTCGAAACCGGCCGGCGGCGCGTCGGCGAAGACCTGGCGGGGCAGCGCCCCCGACCACAGCTCGTGCATGCCGCCCTCGGGGTCGCAGACCGACATCGGCTGCCAGGTGTCCCCGTGGTAACCCCCGCGCCAGGTCAGCAGCCGCTGCTTGGCCGGACGTCCGGCCGAGCGCCAGTACTGCAGGCACATCTTCACGGCGACCTCGACCGAGACGGAACCCGAGTCGGCGAGGAAGACGTGCTGAAGCGGTTCCGGGGTGATCTCGACCAGCCGGGCAGCCAGCCGCACGGCGGGCTCGTGCGTGAGCCCGCCGAACATCACATGGCTCATCCGGCCCAGCTGGTCGCGCGCCGCCTCGTTCAGCACCGGATGGTTGTACCCGTGCACGGCCGACCACCATGAGGACATGCCGTCGACCAACTCGTGCTGCCCGTGCGCCGGTTCGGCGAGCCGGAGTCGTACGCCGGACGCGGACTCCACGACCAGCGGGTCCTGCCGGCCGGGCATCGGGCCGTAGGGGTGCCAGACGTGCGCCCGGTCCAGCGCCAGCAGCGCGGCGGGGGAGAGCGGCTCAGGCATTGGGGGCGAGATCCGTGCCCGCGCCGCGCCTGCGGACCGCCACCAGGTCCGTGCGCGCTCCCGGGACCTCGGCCTCCTGCGCGGTGTCCGTCGCGGAGGCGTCGCCGCACGGCTCGCATCCGCCGGAGTGCGAACCGCAGCCGCCGCCCGCGTCCGTACGGTGCCCGGGCAGCGTCGTCGTCCCGGCGCCCTCCACCTCGAACCCGGCGTCCGCGATCATGTCGAGGTCCGCCTGGCCCGCCTGGCCCTCACTGGTCAGGTAGTCGCCCAGGAAGATCGAGTTGACCAGGTTCAGGGCCAGCGGCTGCATCGAGCGAAGATGGACCTCGCGCCCGCCCGCGAGCCGCACCTCCACGTCGGGGCAGACGAACCGCACCATCGCCAGGATGCGCAGGCAGCGCTGCGGCGTCAGGTTCCACTCCTTGGCGAGCGGGGTCCCCTCGAACGGGATCAGGAAGTTGACCGGTACCGAATCGGGGTCGAGCTCGCGCAGGGCGAAGACGACGTCGACCAGGTCCGCGTCGCTCTCCCCCATGCCGGCGATCAGCCCGGAACAGGCGGAGAGACCGGCGGCCTGCGCCTGGTGCACGGTCTCCACCCGGTCCGCGTAGGTGTGAGTGGTCGTGATGTCCCCGTACGTCCCCTCGGACGTGTTGAGGTTGTGGTTGTACGCGTCGGCGCCCGCCGACCGCAGCCGGTCGGCCTGTCCGTCGGAGAGCAGACCGAGGCAGGCGCACACCTCGACGCCCTCGTTCTGTTCCTTGATCGCCTCGATGGTCTGCGAGACCCGGTCGACGTCCCGGTCGGTCGGGCCGCGGCCGCTGGCGACCAGGCAGACGCGCTTGGCGCCCCCGGCCACTCCTGCGGCCGCCGCCTTCGACGCCTCGTCCGGCTTCAGCCAGGTGTACTTGAGGATCTCGGCCTTGGAGCCCAGCCGCTGCGAACAGTACGAGCAGTCCTCGGGGCAGAGACCGGACTTCAGATTGACCAGATAGTTCAGCTTCACCCGCCGCCCGAACCACTGACGGCGCACCTTTCCGGCCGCGGCCACCACGTCGAGCAGCTCTTCGTCCGGGGTTGCCAGGACGGCGAGCGCTTCTTCACGGGTCGGCAGCTCGCGCCGCAGCCCCTTGTCCACCAGCGTGTTCAGGAGGTCCATGGCGATGATCCTGACGCACGGCACCGCTCCGAGCCAAGGAGGAACCGGACAACAGAGTCCGCGGAGGGTGTGTGCATTGCCACACCATGCCTGATTGCGACCCCGGCTAGGGTCTGTGAGCTGCCTACAAAAGGGACCGTCCATGTCCTTCACCCCGTTCGACTGGATCGACGACGAGGCCCTCCGCCGCGCGGACGCCGGGCTCGTCCGCAGGCTGCGGCCCCGGAGCGCCGAAACGGAACTCCTGGATCTCGCGAGCAACGACTACCTCGGCCTGACCCGGCACCCGGAAGTCACCGCCGCGGCGGCCGAGGCGGCACGCTGCTGGGGCGCCGGGGCCACTGGCTCCCGGCTCGTCACCGGTTCGACCGCACTTCATGCGGAACTCGAACGAGAGCTCGCGGACTTCTGCGGATTCGAGGCCGCGCTCGTCCTGTCCTCGGGCTACGCCGCCAACCTCGCGGCCCTCACCGCCCTCACGGGCCGGGGCTCCCTCATCGTCTCGGACGCGGGCAACCACGCCTCCATCGTCGACGGCTGCCGGCTCTCACGGGCCGAGACCGCCGTCGTTGCGCACGCCGACCCCGAGGCCGTGCGCAAGACCCTGCACGCGCACACGGGCCGGGCGCTGGCCGTCACCGACTCGGTCTTCTCGGTCGACGGCGACGCCGCCCCGCTGGCCGGACTGGCCGCTGCCTGCCGCGAGGAGAACGCCGCACTCCTCGTCGACGACGCGCACGGCCTGGGCGTGCTCGGCGACGGAGGGCGCGGCGCGCTCGCGGCCACCGGTCTCGCCGGCCGTGAGGGCGTCGTCGCCACACTCACCCTCTCCAAGTCCCTGGGCAGCCAGGGCGGAGCGGTCCTCGGCCCGGCCCGGGTCATCGACCACCTGGTCAATACCGCCCGCACGTTCATCTTCGACACCGGGCTGGCGCCGGCCGCCGCCGGCGCCGCCCTGGGCAGCCTGCGGCTGCTGCGCCGCGAACCGGAGCGCGCGGGCCGGGCCCGTACGGTGGCCACCGCGCTGTACGAGGGGCTGACCGCGGCGGGGCTGACCGCGGTCCGCCCCGACGCGGCCGTCGTGTCCGTGCGCGCGCCGTCGGCGGATGCCGCGGTGCGCTGGGCCGCCGACTGCCGTACGGCGGGGATGGCGGTCGGGTGTTTCCGGCCGCCATCGGTCCCGGACGGCATCTCCCGGCTGCGGCTGACCGCGCGCGCCGATCTGACGGACGAGCAGATCGCACACGCGGTGGCGCTCGTGCGGCGGACCGCACCGGCCGGCTGACCCAGCAGGGACCGCCACCCGGCGCCGTGCGCCGCGGTGTCAGCTGACCCGACCCACCACTGAGAGTGGAGACAGCCATGGTGTCAGCCGACCGAATCACCACTCGGAGTGGAGACAGCCACGGTGTCAGCCGACCGAATCACCACTCGGAGTGGAGACAGCCGCGACGTCAGCTGACCGAATCACTGCTCAGAGTGGAGACGAAGGACGTCCAGGCCGCCGCCGAGAACTGCAGAGCCGGCCTGGACACGTCCTTGGAGTCGCGCACGGCCAGTCGCCGCAGGCCCAGTTGCGCGGCTTCCACGCAGTTGTTCATTCCCGTGCTGCGGCTGCTGCGCCGCCACCGTAACGCGTGCTGTGCGAGTCCATCCGGCATGACGCTCCCTCGGGCAGTCCGGGGTCACCGACCGCCGCGGTCGATTGCGGCGATCAGGTCCAACGAGTGCTCCGGCGACAGCGCGTGCGCCTGCAGAGTGCGGAAGGCCGAGCTGTACGCCTCAAGGTCTTCTTTCCGCTCCAGGTAGAGGCTACTCGTCAAATGGTCAAGAACGACCACGTCTAGATCAGAAGCGGTCGGAAATGAGAAAATAACGAACGGTCCGGTGAGTCCCACGTATCCGCCCACCGAGAACGGCAGTAACTGCAGCTGTACGTGAGGAAGCTGGGCGATCCGGGCGAGGTGACGCAGTTGCTCGCGCATCACCCGGCCACCGCCCACCTCCCGCCGCAGCACGGCCTCGTCGAGTACCGCGGTCAGCCGCAGCGGCGGATCACTCCGGAGCACGCCCTGCCGGGCCAGCCGCACTTCGACCAGCGAGTCCAGCTGACCGGAGGGCAGCCCGTCGAGCGATGCCCGGGTCACCGCGCGGGCGTAGTCGGCGGTCTGCAGCAGACCGGGCACCACCGATGTCTCCAGCGTGCGCGCCGTGCGCGCCTGCGACTCCAGGCTGATGAAATCGCGGTACTGCGGGGGGATCAGACCCCGGTACGCATGCCACCAGCCTGCGCCCCCGCCGCCCGCCGAACCGGCAAGTGCCTCCAGGACCTCGCGCAGCTTCGGGTCGTCCATGCCGTACGTGTCCAGCAGCCGGGACACGTCCCCGGGCCGCACTCCGCTGACGCCGGTCTCGATCCTGCTGACCTTCGACTGGTGCCACCCGAGCAGGCGCGCCGCGTCCCGGCTCGTGAGTCCCGACGCGTGGCGCAGCCTCCGCAGCTCCTCCCCGAGCTTGCGGCGTCGCACCGCAGGGCCGTGCTGCATGTGATGTCTCCCTCCCACTGCCTGCCGAGCCGACAGTGTGGCGCCCGTACGGGGCATCCGGGGCAGAGTTCACCGCTTCGAGCGACAGATATATGCATATCTTGGCGGATCGCCGTCACAGAGGGCAGCATCAATGGCAATCTGGCGCGAAGCGAAACCCGGACCGTCGATCGCGGGGCCGGTAGCGGGTGGGAAAGGGACGGCTCGCCATGGCAGACCATCAAGAAGCAAGCGTCACTCTGCCGAGCGAGCCGGTCTCGGTCTCCGCGGCCCGGAGATATGTGGCCCGGATACTGGCCGAATGGGGACTGCCCGACGACACCGAGACTGCCGACACCATCCGGCTCATCGTCTCGGAGCTCGCGACCAACGCGGTCCAGCACACGTTCGGGCAGTCACCCACCTTCACCGTGGACCTGAGGCTGGAGCGTGAGGAGCAGCTGCGTCTCGGGGTGACGGACAGTCACCCCCGCTGGCCGCAGAAGCTGCCCGCGGCCGTCCAGCAGGACAACGGACGCGGCATGGTGATCATCCGCTCGCTGGCCAAGGAGTACGGGGGCCGGCTGACCGTCACCCCCACCCCCGACGGCGGCAAGACCGTCTGGATCGCGCTGCCGTGGCACGTGCCTGTCCAGCAGTGAGCGGTGCCGTGGAGGGTTCCCGTCCAGCAGTGAGCGGTGCCGTGGAGGGTTCCCGTCCGGCAGTGAGCGGTGCCGTGGAGGGTTTCCGTCCGGCAGTGAGTGCTTCCGGCGGCCGCCACGCTCACTGCGGCGCCGCGGCCGCCCGTCCGAAGCCACTGCGCAGCAGGGCCCGCAGCGTCGCCGCCGCGGCGCTCGTCCCTTCGCCGCGGTGCACCACCGAGATCGTCCTGCTGAACGCCGCCGGCTCCAGCCGCCGGACGGCCAGTGGCGTCGGCGACATCGCGGCGACCATCTCGGGCACCACCGCCATCCCGATGCCCGCACTGACCAGGGCGCACACCAGCGCATAGCCGGGCGACTCGCAGACCACCGCCGGCAGCGCCCCCGCCTCGGCGAGTGCGCTCTCCACACCCCGGCGCGGCGGATGGGTGGGCGCGCTGCTGATCAGGGGCCGGCCCGCCAGCTTCGTCACCGGGAGCCGACCGCTGCCGTCGGACAGGACCTGTCCGACGGCGGTGATCAGCACCAGCTCCTCGATCAGGAGCGGCTCGGCCAGGACGCCCGAGGGCAGCGCCGTCGCGGCAGCGGGCTCGTAGGCGTGGGTCAGCGCCAGATCGACCTCGCCCGCCGCCACCGCGGCCACCCCGTCCGGCGGCTCGTACTCCGTGACGACCAGCTCCACGTCCGGGTGCGCCCGGCGGAACGCGCTCAGCACGGGGGGCAGCAGATGGATACCCGCCGTGGTGAAGGTGCCGACCCGCAGGCGCCCGCCGGAGAGCCCGGCGAGACGGGCCAGTTCGTGACGGGCCTGATCCATCTCGTCCAGGACCCGCCGGGCGCGCCCGGCGAGCAGTTCGCCCGCCGCCGTCAGCCGGGCCCCCCGGTGGTGGCGCACCAGCAGGGCCGCCCCCGCCTCCCGCTCCAGCTTGGCGAGCTGCTGGGAGAGGGCCGGGGCGGTGTAGCCCAGGCGTGCGGCGGCCCGGGTGATCGAGCCGGCCTCGGCGACCGCCACCAGCGCCGCGAGCCGCGTCGGGTCGTACATTAAGCATTCCTTTTGGCAGACCCAGGAGATTGCAAGTACATGCTAAAGGCTCCTGGGGTCCAGGGTGGAGCCATGGACGCACAACTGACCGCCTTCATCGGGGTCGCCGCCGCCATGGTCGCGCTGCCCGGCGCCGACTTCACCGTCGTCGTACGCAACGCCCTCGCCTCGCGGGCGGCGGGAGTGGCGACCGCGCTCGGAGTCGCCGGAGGGTTGCTCGTCCACACCGCGCTCGCGGTCGCCGGACTGGCGGCCGTGCTGGTGGCTGTGCCGGTGCTGTTCCGGACCGTCCAGCTCCTGGGCGGCGCCTATGTGCTCTATCTGGGGATCAGTGCCCTGTACGCGGCCAGGCACCGCACGGGCCGGGCGCCGGGCCCCGGGGACGGGGCGGACGGCGGGCGGGCCGTCGACGGGACCGGGCGTGCCCTGCGCCAGGGATTCCTCACCAACGCACTGAACCCCAAGGCGCCCGTACTCTTCCTCAGCCTCCTTCCGCAGTTCGTCCCGGCAGGGGCCGCGCCGCTGCCCAGGACACTGCTGCTCGCCGCGATCGTGGTGCTGCTGGCGCTGATCTGGTTCCCGGCCGTGGTGCTCCTGGTGGACCGCCTGGGCCGGTGGCTGCGCCGGCCGCGTACCGCCCGGGCGATCGAGGGCGGCAGCGGCGCGGCGCTCACCGTACTGGGGCTGGTCCTGGTGACCGGCCCGCTGCTGCACTGACGCAGGGGCCCGGTCCAGGACGGGGAAGGGGCCTCAGCGGACCCGTCCGTAGTAGACGCTCTTCGACCAGATCTTCTCCAGCCGGACCACGGCGCCGGTCTTGGGCGAATGCCAGATCTTCCCGCTGCCCGCGTAGATGCCCACGTGGTAGATGCTGCGGCCGGAATGGAAGAAGACCAGATCGCCGCGCTGCCGGTTGGAGGACGAGATGTGGCGGGTCTTGTTGTACTGCTGCTGGGCGGTGCGCGGGAGCGTCTTGCCCGCCTTCTTGAACGAGTAGAGCGTCAGACCGGAGCAGTCGAAGCGGCTGGGGCCCGTGGCGCCCCAGCGGTACGGCGCCCCCTTCTTGGACGCGGCGACGTTGAGCGCCTTCATCGAGTGGGTCGCGGCCTGGGCCTCGGCCGCGGCGCCGGGAACGAACAAGGTGCCGCCGACGGCGGCGAGAGTCATCACCGAGGCCGTCGTGGCCCGGGCAAGCAGAGACGGGACATGAACCTGCGCAGACATGCGCAACCCTTCGTCAGCCGCCTGTGAAGGATGACCTGTCGGGTTCGGGCTGGCGAAGTTGCCCGGCCGCGGATGCGGCTTCACCCCGAGGGACGACCGGAAATCCGGTCGGCCCGTTGTGCTCGGGTCCTCCACTCCTGCCGATCCACTCCTGTCGACCAGGCATCCGGACGGCGGCAGGACTCGGCGTCCGCCCGGACCGCCCCGCCGCGGTGGCGGGGGCTTGTCGTCCCAGGGATCTTGACTCACCGAGTGCCTGATTTCCGAGGTGAAACGACGATATGTGAGGCTCATCACCACTGACCCGTTCGGGTGGACAGGTGGCTATTCGGGAAACTGCCTGCCCGTGCCGACCGGTGCCGTACCAGCGAAGAAACGGGAGATTTCACCCACCGTCCACCTCGAAAACGCAAATTGAGTTGTCCCTCGTGCGAGCTAACGCCTACGCCGAACGAGCGAGAAAACTCGGTCCCCCCGCCGGGCGTGTCGCGGTGGGGGAGCCGGTCAACTCGGCGGGGCGGGGGGCACGATGACCCGCGCGGCGCGCCGTTCCCCGTCCAGCACGCGCAGCGCCCGGGTCAACGTGGCCGTATGGATCAGTGCTTCGCCCCGCGTGTGCATCAACGCGAGCGCGTCCCGCAGCGCGACCGAGTGCGAGGCCAGCGCCTGGGCCGCGCGCAGGGCCTGGTAGGTGTCGCCGCCGCGGGCCGGATTGATCCGGCCCACCTGGTCCAGGACTTGCAGGTAGCGGTCGATGAACTCGCCCTCCGCGCGGGTCAGGGCGGGCAGTGGCGTGAACTCCGGGGGCGGCATCGGGGATTCACCGCCCGGTGTGCGGCGCCGGCGACGGTCCGCGGTTCTGCAGGATGTGGTCGATCAGCCCGTACGCCTTGGCTCCCTCGGCGTCGAGGATGAGATCGCGCTCGGTGTCGGCGGTGATCTGTCCGGCGGAGCGGCCGGTGTGACGGGCCAGCATCCCGGTCAGCGTGTCGCGCATCCGGGCCACTTCCCGCGCCTCGATCTCCAGGTCGGAGGGCTGTCCCCGTACCGGCTCGGCGAGTTCGGGCTGCTGCACCACCACGCGGGCGCCGGGCAGGGCGTGCCGTCGCCCGGGGGTGCCCGCCGCGAGCAGCACGGCCGCGCCTGCGCCCGCCTGGCCGAGGCAGAAGGTCTCCACCTCGCAGGAGAGGTACGCCATCGTGTCGTAGAGCGCGGTCATGGCGCCGAACTCGCCGCCGGGAGAGTTGATGTAGAGCGAGACCGGCCGGTCGGGCGCGTCGTACTCCAGATACATGAACTGCGCGATCAGGTCATTGGCGGCCGTGGCGTCGACGGGTGTGCCGAGGAAGACGACCCGTTCGGCCAGCAGTTTGGAGTACGGATCGAGGGTGCGGGTTCCCTGGGACGTGCGCTCGGTGAACTCGGGCAGTACGTAGCGGGCGGCGGGGCGGTGCATGGCGGGGCCTCTCCTCCGGGGTGCCGGGCGCCGGAGGGCGACGTGCACCTGTCTGTAGAAAATGTACAGGACGTACAGAAGATTGTGATGGGTAGGCCCTGGTGATCCACTGAAATCCCCGGGACGGATGCTGTTCTGACTGTTCGTGAGGGCGGACATCCCGCCAAATGCTGGACGCCTTGGTCATCAGGCTGCTTCGCCCTCGCTGAAACCGAGTGGGAAGTGAGGCGGTCCGAGGTGATGCCGGGCCCTCGGGGCTCGGGTGGAGCCGGGCAGCGTGTCGGCACGGAGCTCCAGGACCGGGCTTGTGACGCCGGGGTGACCCGCGCGACGCGGCCGGGGCGAGGTGTGCTCGCGGCTGAGGTGGCCCACGGGTCATTGGGCGGCATGGGTGGTGCACCCCATGCGTGCGGCGACTCCGACGGCTCCTGCCGGCCGGTGACCACCCTGCTTCGGACGAGTCCGAGCAGGCTGCCACGCGGCAGCCGCCCCCCACGAGGACGATTGCTGTGGGCCCCGGCCCAGGCGCCGGCCAACCGGCCTTGAAGCAACCTCGACCCCACGGGCGTGGACTAGATCCTCGGCGGGCTGCAGGCGGACATGACTCTGGACCTCTGCCCTCTGATCCGGGTGCCCCGAAGTGTCCGGGGCCCGGGATCAGGCGTGGCGCTCGCTCTCACCGACGGCGCGGCCCTGCCGCGCCCCGAACCGGCCGACCGGCTCCGGCCGGGCGCGCCGTCTCGCACGGCGCGGGCCGGACGAGAACGTGCGGGAGCGTCTGACCTGGACGATCGCTGTCGCCATGGACCAGGGCCGACCAGCTGGACATTACGTAGGCTGGGGAGCATGGCCTACGAGATTCCGGTGACGCAAGCCCGAGCTGAGCTCGCCGAACTGATCAACCGAGTCGTCTACGGCGGCGAGCGCGTGGTCGTGACGCGGCACGGCAAGCCGCTCGTGGCGTTCGTATCGGCTGCTGACCTGGAGCGACTTGAGAGCGATGAGGCGGCGGAGCAGGAGCAGGTGATCAGCTCGGTCTCCTCGATCGGCACCTCGCCGTCCGCTGCGGGCGAACGGCGCCGTTTCGGGATCGCCGCCGAACACCGGGGACATCAGGCCCCGGGGAGCTGACCCGGACGCGAGGAGGCCGTGCACCCCGGCGGTTGCGGGGTGCACGGCCTCCGGTCGTGGATGGCTCAGCCCGCCAGGGCGGGCTGCCGCGCGGGTTCGGCGTCGGGTGCGTGGGGTGCCGGGGGCCGGCGGCGGCCGCCGATGACCACCGCGGCCAGTCCGAGTGCGGCCCACAGGGCCAGGGTCAGAGCAGGTCCACCCGCCGCGTGTCCGTCGAAGAACGCGACCGACCGCAGCAGTGAACCGCCCGCGCCCGGCGGCAGCCACTGGCCGATCGTCCCGACCGGCGCGGGAAGCAGTTCGGGAGCGCTGGTCACTCCGGAGAACGGGTTGCCCACGAGCACCATCAGCAAGGCCCCGAGGCCGACGCCCGCCGGGCCGATCAGCGCCGCGAGGCCCGCCACCGTCCCTCCGATGGCGAGCACGGTGAGGCCGAGGGTCCCGGCTTCGCTCCACCAGCCGCCGGTGATGACGCCGAGCCAGCTGTCGGTGAGCGCGGTGGCGATGATCCCCGCCAGGGCGGCCACGCCGAGCAGCGCGACGCCCGCCCGCCCGCCGCGCAGCCGCAGCAGGGTCACGGCCGAGCCGGCGGCCACGCCCGCGATGGCCAGCGGCAGGATGCTCGCGCCGAGCACACTGCCGCGCGGATCCGCGGCCGGCGCCGCCACCACGTCCGTGACCGGCACCGTAGTGCCGGCCGGGAGGGATGCGGTCAGGGCGTCGTGCAGCAGCTGGGCGACCACGGGGCCGGCCGCGGACGCGGTCAGCAGTTCAGGGCCCTTCGCGGTGGCGACCACCGCGCCGTATACGGCCCGGTCCTGGATCGCGGTGCGGGCCGCCCCCTCGGAGTCGTACCGATGGACCTCGAAGGCGCCGACGCGCTCCTCGAGCTGTCGCTGGAGCTGATCGGCGGCCGGTGCGGAGCCGGCGACGCCGACGGGCAGCTCCCGGGGTGCCATCCGGGCGGCGGGCCAGGCGAAGGCCCAGAGGGCGAGGGCCACCACCGCGGGGACCAGCAGAACGACCGCCACCAGGCGGCGGTTCGGGGCAGCGGACATGACGGGGGCCTCGATTCAAAGAGAATGATCGTTCGTTTTACTTGACGGCGCCACTGTCCTGCCGCGTGGCCCGCTTGTCAAGAAAGAACGTTCGTTTTAGATTGGGGTCATGGCCCGTGTATCCCAGGAACACCTCGATGCCCGCCGCCGGCAGATCCTCGACGGTGCGGCCCGCTGCTTCGCCCGCGACGGATTCCACGGCACCTCCATGCAGGACGTCCTGAAGGAGGTCGGGCTGTCCGCGGGGGCGGTCTACCGCTACTTCAGTGGCAAGGACGACCTGATCGCGGCCATCGCGGGGGAGGCGGTCGGCGGTGTCCGCGAGGCGTTCGAGCAGGCGGCCCGCCTCAGCCCTCCGCCGGCGCCCGATGTCCTGATCGGGAGCGTCGCGCGCACCCTCTTCGGTGGCGAGGCGGATGCGGCGCGCGGCCTGGACCGGCGGGCCTATGCCGGTCTGATCGTGCAGGTGTGGTCGGAGACCCTGCGCAGCGAGCGGCTGGCGAAGACTCTCGGCGAGGCCTACGCGGGCCTGCGGGCGGCGTGGGCCGAACTGGTCGGGGTGTACCGCGAGACCGGCGCGCTCGCCGCCGACGTGCCGGACGACGATGTCGCCCGCACCCTGATCGCCACCGCGCAGGGGTTCATCGCCCAGCTCGCCATGTTCGGTGACGCCGGTCCCGAGTTCCTGGAACGCGGCCTGCGGGGGCTGATGTCCATGGATCTGCAAAAGATCAGTTAACGCGCCGGAAAAACTTCGGCTCTAACGTGCAATACCTCGCCGTGCGGCACCGGTTCGACATTCAACAGACTGTTGAGGGCGGCTAGTGTCTCGCTGCGCCCAGGGCCGGTACTGGGCGGACGACTGTGAGGTGGACACGTGCAACTGACCCCGCACGAGCAGGAACGCCTGCTCATACATGTAGCCGCGGATGTGGCCGAGAAGCGGCGCGCACGCGGACTGCGGCTCAACCACCCCGAGGCGATCGCCCTGATCACCTCCCATCTGATGGAGGGTGCGCGCGACGGCCGTACGGTCTCCGAGCTCATGGCATCCGGACGCAAGGTGCTCACCCGCGACGACGTCATGGACGGCATAGCCGAGATGGTCCATGAGGTCCAGGTCGAGGCGACCTTCCCGGACGGCACCAAGCTCGTCACCGTCCACGATCCGATCGTCTGACGGGGCGCCGCTCATGATTCCCGGAGAGATCCTGTACGCCGAGGGCCCCGTGCCGCTCAACGCGGGCCGGCCCGTCATCCGTCTCACCGTCCTCAACGCGGCCGACCGGCCGGTCCAGGTCGGTTCGCACTACCACTTCGCCGAGGCCAACCCCGGCCTCGCGTTCGACCGGGCGGCCGCCCGCGGACTCCGGCTGAACATCGCGGCCGGCACCGCTGTCCGTTTCGAGCCCGGCGTCCCCGTCGACATCGAACTCGTGCCCCTGGCCGGACGGCGCGTCGTCCCCGGCCTGCGCGGCGAGACCGGAGGCCCTCTCGATGGCTGAGCTCCACCGCGCCGTGTACGCCGACCTGTTCGGCCCCACCACCGGCGACCGGATCCGCCTCGCCGACACCGATCTGCTCGTCGAGATCGAGGAGGACCGCTGCGGCGGCCCCGGACTCGCGGGCGACGAGGCGGTGTTCGGCGGCGGCAAGGTGATCCGCGAGTCCATGGGCCAGGCCCGCACCACTCGTGCCGAAGGTGCCCCCGACACCGTCATCACGGGCGCCGTCGTCATCGACCACTGGGGCATCGTCAAGGCCGACATCGGTATCCGCGACGGCCGGATCACCGGAATCGGCAAGGCCGGCAACCCCGACACGATGGACGGTGTCCACCCGGACCTCGTCATCGGGCCGGAGACCGAGATCATCGCGGGGAACGGCAAGTTCCTCACGGCCGGAGCCGTCGACGCGCATGTGCACTTCATCTCGCCGACCCTCCTCGACCAGGCACTGTCCAGCGGCATCACCACCCTCGTCGGCGGCGGCACCGGTCCGGCCGAGGGCACCAAGGCCACCACCATCACGCCCGGCCCCTGGCACCTTGCCCGGATGTTCGAGGCGCTGGAGGCCTACCCCGTCAATATCGGTCTGCTCGGCAGGGGCAACACGATGTCCCGCGAGGCCATGCACTCCCAACTGCGGGCCGGGGCGCTCGGGTTCAAGATCCATGAGGACTGGGGTGCGACGCCCGCCGTCATCGACGCCTGCCTGGGTGTCTGCGAGGAGACCGGCGCCCAGCTCGCCATCCACACCGACACGCTCAACGAGGCCGGCTTCGTCGCCGACACCCTGGCGGCCATCGCAGGTCGCTCCATCCACGCCTACCACACCGAGGGCGCGGGCGGCGGGCACGCTCCCGACATCATCAGCGTCGTCTCGGAGCCCTACGTTCTGCCGAGCTCCACCAACCCGACGCGGCCGCACACCGTCAACACCATCGAGGAACACCTCGACATGCTGATGGTCTGTCACCACCTGAACCCGGCCGTGCCGGAGGATCTGGCGTTCGCCGAATCACGGATCCGGCCCTCCACCATCGCGGCCGAGGACATCCTCCACGACCTCGGCGCGATCTCGATCATCTCCTCCGACTCCCAGGCCATGGGACGCATCGGTGAGGTCGTCATGCGCACCTGGCAGACCGCCCATGTGATGAAGAGGCGGCGCGGCGCACTGCCGGGCGACGGGCGGGCCGACAACCACCGGGTCCGTCGCTATGTCGCCAAATACACCATCAATCCGGCGGTGGCCCAGGGGCTCGACCGGGAGATCGGCTCCGTGGAGACCGGCAAGCTCGCCGACCTGGTCCTGTGGGAACCGGCCTTCTTCGGGGTCAAGCCGCAGACCGTCATCAAGGGCGGCCAGATCGCGTACGCGCAGATGGGTGACGCCAACGCCTCCATCCCCACCCCGCAACCCGTCCTGCCCCGCCCGATGTTCGGCGCGGTCGGCCGGGCCCCGGCCGCCAACTCGTTCAACTTCGTGTCGGGCGCGGCGATCGAGGACGGGCTGCCCGAGCGGCTCGGCCTGGGGAAGCGGTTCGTGCCGATCACCAGCACCCGGGGCGTCACCAAGGCGGACATGCGGGAGAACGACGCGCTGCCGAGGGTCGACGTGAACCCCGACAGCTTCGCCGTGACGATCGACGGCGAACCGGTCGAACCGGCCCCCGCCGCCGAACTTCCCATGGCCCAGCGCTACTTCCTCTTCTGAGAACGGGCCACCGATGAGCCGTGCAGCTCTGCTCGTCCTGGCCGACGGCCGGTTTCCCGCCGGTGGACACGCCCACTCCGGTGGCGCGGAACCGGCCGTCGAGGCAGGACGCATCCGTAACGCCGAGGACCTCGCCGACTTCTGCCGGGGCCGCCTGAACACCGCAGGACTCACGGCCGCCGCGCTTGCCGCGGCGGCCGCCCACGGGCACGACCCGCTGGCCCTGGACGAGGCCGCCGACGCCCGTACGCCCTCACCGGCGCTGCGGGCCACCGCCCGAAAGCTCGGCCGGCAGCTGATGCGGGCCGCCCGCGCCACCTGGCCCGGCCCTGAACTCGACGCGCTCGCCCTGGCCCGGCCGCGCGGCGCCCACCAGCCCGTCGTGCTCGGCCTCACCGCCCGCGCGGCGGGGCTCGGGCCCGAGGACGCCGCGTACTGCGCCGCGTACGAGTCGGCCGGCGGACCGGCCACCGCCGTCGTCCGACTACTCTCCCTCAACCCGTTCGAGGCCACCGCCGTCCTCGCCCGGCTCGCCCCCGACCTCGACCGGATCGCCGGGCTGGCGGCCGCCGCCGCACGCGGAAGCATCGAGGAACTGCCCGCGGCCTCGGCCCCCCTGCTCGACATCGGCGCCGAAGCCCATGCCGCACGGCCGGTCCGGCTCTTCGCCTCGTAACGCCCCCGGACCCGCAACATCACAGGAGCCGCACCATGCACCTCGACCACTCCCACCCCGGCGCGGCCGCGATCAGCGCCGACGCCGCACGCCCGGACGGCACCCGGCGGGCCCTGCGCATCGGACTCGGCGGACCCGTCGGCTCCGGCAAGACCGCGACCGTCGCCGCGCTCTGCCGCACCCTGCGCGACCAGCTGTCCCTCGCGGTCGTCACCAATGACATCTACACCCGGGAGGACGCCGCCTTCCTGCTGCGCAACGCGGTGCTGCCGCCCGAGCGGATCCAGGCCGTCGAGACCGGGGCCTGTCCGCACACCGCGATCCGCGACGACATATCCGCCAACCTCGAAGCCGTCGAGGACCTGGAGGACACCGTCGGGCCGCTCGATCTCATCCTCGTCGAATCCGGCGGCGACAACCTCACGGCCACCTTCTCCAAAGGGCTGGTCGACGCCCAGATCTTCATCATCGACGTGGCGGGCGGCGACGACATCCCCCGCAAGGGCGGTCCCGGAGTCACCACGTCCGACCTCCTCGTGATCAACAAGACCGACCTGGCTCCCTACGTCGGCTCCGACCTCGGGCGGATGGCCCGGGACGCCGCAGAGCAGCGGGGCGAACGGCCCGTCGCCTTCACCTCGCTCACCTCCGCCGAAGGCGTCGGGCCCGTCGCCGACTGGGTGCGGGGGCAGCTCGCCTCCTGGACCGCATGAGTGTCCGGGCCACCGCCCGCATCACCGCCGTACGCGACAGCCGCGGCACCACCTCGCTCCCCGTCCTGGAGAGCGACGGGCCGCTCGCCCTGCGCCGGACGAGATCCGTGCTCCCCGGATCCGCCCGGGTCACCGTCGTCGGCGCGATGAGCGCACCCCTCGGCGGAGACCGGCTCGCCCTCGAGGTGCGGGCCGCGCGAGGGGCCCGGCTGACCGTCGACGCGGCCGCGGCCACCGTCGCCCTGCCCGGACCCGGGCCGTCCGCGCAGCCCGCCCGCTACGACATCGCCCTGAACGTGGAGCAGGACGCCCGGCTCGACTGGCTTCCCGAACAGCTCATCTCGGCGCACGGAAGCGTACTCACCATGACCACCCGGGCCGAACTCGCCCCCACCGCACGGCTGATGCTGCGCGAGGAGCAGATCCTGGGCCGCCACGGCGAGATCACCGGCACGCTCATCAGCAGGCTCACCGTCCACCGCGCCGGGCGGCCGCTCCTGGACCAGCAGGTGGCCTACGGGCCCGCGGCCCCCGGCGGCTGGGACGGACCGGCCGTGCTCGGCGGACACCGGGCGGCCGGTCAACTCCTTCTCGTGGAACCGGCATTCGAGGAGAAGGGCCCCGAAAGCCGGGTGCTGGGGCCGACCGCCGTCCTCACCCGGCTCGCCGGTCCCGCCGTACTGGTGACGGCCCTCGCAGCCGACGCCCGGGAACTGCGCACCGTGCTGGATCGGGCATCGGACGAGCTGACGTGCACCGCGAGCCGCTGAACACCGCTGAGCGGGACACCGGTAACCGGTTATCGATTCGATAAAGAAGTGGGTGTGTGATCTGTTCTCGGACACCTCACAGACGACAGGATCCGCGAGAGGTACCTACTGAACGGCGCCGCACCCAAAGGCGCTTCACTATGGGGAGGTTCCACTTGAGACGCACAGCAGCGCTCGGCTCGGCCGGCGCTCTGATCGCGGGCACGCTCATGGCGGGTGCGATATCCGCACCCGCCGCCACTGCCGACGGCCGCCACCACAGCGGCTCCGAGGCACGCGGAGCGCAGCTGGCCGCAGCACGCGCGGCCAGGGCCGGCATCGACTGGGCGGACTGCCCGGCCGACTGGGCCATCGCCAAGCCGATCCAGTGCGGATGGGTCACCGTCCCGCTCGACTACGCCAAGCCCGACGGCAAGCAGATCCGTCTCGCCGTCGACCGGCACGTGAGCACCGGAACCAGCAGCGAGCGTCAGGGCGCCCTGATCTACAACCCGGGCGGCCCCGGCGGCTCGGGCATGGCGTTCCCCAAGCGGATAGCCACCAAGAGCCCCCTCTGGGTGAACACGGCCAAGGCCTACGACTTCGTCGGCTTCGACCCGCGTGGCGTCGGCCACTCGGCGCCGATCTCCTGCATCGACCCGCAGGAGTTCGTCAAGGCGCCCAAGGCCGACCCGGTCCCGGACTCCGAGGCCGACAAGAGCGCCCAGCGCAAGCTCGCCGCCGAGTACGCGGACGGCTGCGCCGAACGCAGCGGCGAGATGCTGCCGCACATGACGACGCCGAACACCGCACGGGACCTGGACGTCATCCGTGCCGCGCTCGGTGAGAAGAAGCTCAACTACCTGGGCGTCTCCTACGGCACCTACCTGGGCGCCGTCTACGGCACCCTCTTCCCGTCCCATGTCCGCCGCATGGTCGTCGACAGCGTCGTCAACCCGGCGAAGGACAACATCTGGTACCAGGCCAACCTCAACCAGGACATCGCCTTCCAGAAGCGCTGGGACGACTGGAAGACCTGGGTCGCCGCCAACGACGCGTCCTTCCACATCGGCGACACGCCCCAGAAGGTTGAGCAGGAGTGGCTGAAGCTGCGCGCAGCCGCCAAGAAGAGCCCGATCGGTGGCGTCGTCGGACCCGCCGAGCTCATCGGCTTCTTCCAGAGCGCCCCGTACTACGACTCCGCCTGGGCGCCCACCGCCCGGACCTGGAGCGCCTACCGGGCCGGTGACACCCAGGCACTGATCGATGCCGCCGCCCCCGACCTGTCGGACACGGCGGGCAACATCCGGTCCGAGAACAGCAACGCCGTCTACACGGCGGTCGAGTGCGCGGATGCCAAGTGGCCCACCAGCTGGCAGAAGTGGGACCGCGACAACAGCCGGCTGCACAGGGACTACCCGTTCATGACCTGGTCCAACGCCTGGATGAACCTGCCCTGTGCGACCTGGCAGGCCGAGCAGCAGACGCCGCTGGACGTCCGCACCGGCAAGGGCCTGCCCCCGGTGCTGATCGTGCAGTCCACGCGTGACGCCGCCACTCCCTACGAGGGCGCCGTCGAGCTGCACAAGCGCTTCAAGGGCTCGCGCCTCATCACCGAGGAGGGCGCCGGATCGCACGGCGTCACCGGCCTGGTCAACCCCTGCATCAACGAGCGGGTGGACAGCTACCTGCTCACGGGCAACACCGACCGGCGCGACGTGACGTGCACCCCGCACGCCACGCCCAAGCCGTAGCACCTGAGTGACAGGACGGGCCGCCGGCAGGATTCCGGCGGCCCGTTCGCATGGGCGCGCCCGCCTCACGCCGTCCGGTCGTACCGCTCCAGCCAGGCGTCCTCCGCCGCGTAGTCGAAGAGCCCGGTGCCGTAGGACCGCACCATGGCCGGGTACGCGTCCGTCCAGTCGCGGTCCGCCAGCTGCGCGGTGATCCACGCGACCGTCTCCGGCAGCGACTCGGCATAGCCCGTCACCGGCCGGTACCCGAGCTCGCGCTCCGCGGCCGTCATGTCGTACACGACGGGATGCGCGCTGCTCCAGGGCGTCGAACCCACATCCTCCGCCGTGGGTTCGCCCGGCATCAGTACGGTCTGCGACCGCCGCCCCAGTACCGCGTCCACCGCCTCGCCGATCTCCGCGACCGTCGGTGCCTGCGGATCGGCGGCGTTGAGCACGCGCGAGCCGGGCCGCAGGGCGGCGAGCCGGATCAGCTCCGCCGCGTTGGCGGAGTGGACCGGATGGAAGCGCGAGGATCCCCCGTAGGCCAGCACCCGCCGGGCGCGGCCGTCCAGGGCCCGCTTCACGAAGTAGAGCTCGCGCGGCGAGCGGCAGTACGGACCGTGGACCGCACCCGCCCGCAGCAGCGTCACCGGCAGGGCGTCACCGGCCGCCAGGAGATCCTGTTCCAGCCGGATCTTCCGGCTTGCGTACGTGGCCCCGCCCGGTGCGACGGTGCGCTGCGACTCCGGGATCGGGACCGGATAGCACGGAGCCCCGTCCGGCTCTCCCTGCGTGTCGAAACTGCGGCCGCGGTCGTCCTCGTAGACCGCACCGCTGGAGACGACCACCGCCGAGCCGATCCGGCCGCCCAGCTCCGTCAGCTGCCTGGCGTGCTGCTCCCCGTACGCCACCATGTCCACCAGTACGTCGCAGCCGTCGCCGAGGGCCGCCGCCAGGGCGCCGTCCTCGTCGCGGTCCAGCGCCACCGTCCGGACGCCGCCGTCCCAGCTCGCGTCACGGCCACCGCCGCGCGAGGCCGCGGTCACCTCCCAGCCGTCCCCGACGAGCGAGCGCACCGCCGCCCGCCCGATCTGCCCCGTAGCACCCAGCACCCATGCGTGTCCCTTGCTCATGCACCGCACGCTAGGCGGCTCCCGGCGCCCTGACCAGCGGGGTTCACCGACCGCGAATCCGCTGTCAGCGTCGGCGCTTGGGGAACTTCCCCGCGCGCTTCGACTGGTCGGCCGCCTTCGCCTTGGCCGCGTACTCGTCGACGTACTCCTGACCGGAGAGTCCGAGGATCGCGTACATGATCTCGTCCGTGACCGCGCGGATCGCCGCCCTCTCGTTCTCCAGGCCGGCGTAACGGGAGAAGTCCAGCGGCTCGCCGAAGCGGATGGTGACCTGCTTGATGCGCGGGACGACCTTTCCGGGCGGCTGGATCTCGAACGTGCCGACCATCGCGCACGGCACCACCGGCGCCTGTGCCCGGATCGCCATCACCGCCACACCGACCTTGCCCTTGTAGAGCCGGCCGTCGTGCGAACGTGTCCCCTCCGGATAGATGCCCAGCAGCTCGCCCCGGCCCAGCACCCCGAGCCCCTCACGGATCGCCGCCTGCCCCGCGTCCTTCCCTGACCGGTCCACCGGAATCTGTCCGGCGCTGCGGAAGAACGCGGCGGTCAGCCGTCCCTTCACACCCGGCCCGGTGAAGTACTCCGCCTTGGCGAGGAAGGTGATGCGCCGCTTGATGATCGCGGGCATCAGGAAGTGGTCGGAGAACGACAGATGGTTGCCCGCGACGATGGCCGCGCCGTCGGCCGGGATGTGCTCAGCACCCTCGATGACGGGGCGGAAGAACAGTCGCAGCAGCGGCCCCAGGACGACGTACTTGAGCAGGTAATAGAACACGGCACCTCTCTCCGGTCTGCCGGACGGCCGCCAGGGTGGCGTTCGGCCTGGTCCGGCCATGTGACTGTCAGTTTCCCGCAGAGTTGACCGCTACCCCTTCATGCGGGGGTTTCGCCGTCGGCGGGGCGCCGCGCGGCGAGGTGCCGGTCGTACGGCGGACGGGGCGGTGCCGAGGGGTCGCGCGCATGACACCGCCCCCTGCCGGTTTCTCCGGCAGGGGGCGGGTCGGACGTGAACCCGGGGCCCGGCCCCGTCACCGTGTCAGTACGGGGACGGAGGCCGCAGGCAGGGTCAGGGGGCGGTGCCCCAGGAGAGCGCACCGGCCACGTACACGCCGATCTTCGACGCGTCGGCGAAGGTCGTGGACGTCGAACGGCTGTAGTCGTCCGCCTCGTTGAAGTTGGACCAGTCGCTCTTGTTCAGCCGCAGCTGCATCTCACCGGTGGAGGCGCCCGCCGCCAGGGTGCCGCTGCCGAAGCCGACCTCCAGGTAGTGACTGGCACCGGCCGCCGAACCGGCGGACTTCACGCCGTGCGTCAGGGTCCCGCAGCCGATGACCGCGTAGTCGCACGAGGTGCCGAAGGTGGAGGCACCCGCCTCGGGCGTGAACCAGTAGCGCAGCTTCACCGTGGACAGGTCCACCGCGGTGCTGCCGGTGTTGACCAGCTGCAGACCCATGCGGATCTGGTTGTCGGTCGCCGAGGAGTCGGTGTTCTTGTACTGCGCCTTGAGAGCGCCCGTTCCCGTACCGCCGCCCGCCGAGGTGGTGACGGACAGTGCGGCGGAGGCCGCCGAGACGTTGCCGGCCGCGTCCTTGGCCTTGACCGTGTAGCTGTAGGCGGTCGAGGCGGTCAGACCCGCGTCGGTGTACGAGGTCGTGGTGGAGGAGCCCACCTGCGCACCGTCGCGGAACACGTCGTAGCCGCTCACACCGGTGTTGTCGCTCGACGCCGTCCAGGACAGCGAGACGCTGCCGCTGGTCTTCGCCGTCGCGGTCACACCGGTCGGCGCGGTCGGCGCCTGGGTGTCGCCGTCGCCGCCGCCGGGGGTGCCGTCGAGCGCCGGGTAGGCGTTGCGCACGAGCTCCTGGAACTGCGCGGAGAACCAGTGGCCCGCGAGCGGGGAGTTCGGCAGCGCGCCCGTCAGGTTGTTGCCGTTGCGTCCGTTACCGGTGTACGTGGGGTCGCACATCCGGTCGAAGCCCTTGCCCTCGTCGTTGTCGATGGGGGCGCTGTTGCCGTCCGACTCGCCCGGGGGCTTGGCCCAGACGTACGCGTCGATGCCGGGCTCGGGTGCGGTGGTGGGACGCTCGCCGATGCCGGCGCCGCTCTGGTTGCACCAGTTGCCCGCGTGGATGCGCCGGTCGACCCGGCCACCGTCGACATAGGCGTCCACACCGGTCGTCGGACCCGGGCCGGCGGGCCGCCGGCTGCCGCCCCAGCCGTTGCGGGCCGTGTCGATCAGCATGCCGATGTCCGAGGCGAAGCCCTGGCTCACCAGCTCGGTGCGCAGCGCCTGTGCGAACGACAGCTCATCGACGTAGTAGTTCCAGTCCACCCACTTGGACTGGCGGACCGTGGTGCCGTTCACCGAGTCGGTGATCTTGAGGTTCGGCTCCTTGAGAGCCGAGTAGTTGGCCGTGTTCACGATGAAGCCGGTGACGTCTGCGACCGTGGCGCCCTCGGACGTGGCGGCCTTCTTGAACTCCTGGGCGGCGGGGACGAAGTTGGAGTCCCAGCCCAGCCAGCCGTGGTGGGCGGCGTCGATGTAGTTGTAGACGTTGGGAATGGCTCCCAGGGTGTGCAGGGCGTAGCCGACACCCTTCTCGTAGTTGCCGTTCGCCTTCATCGTGGCGCAGGCCTCGGTGGAGCCGGCCGAACCGCCCGCGTTGGTGACCAGGTTGGGCAGGGAGTCCGGCTCGATGATGGTGACGATGCGCAGGCTCGCGTACGCCGGGTCGGCGAGGATGTCGGAGATCGGGTCGATGTACTCGTTCTTGTACCGGTCGAGCTCGGTGGGGCCGAGTTCACCGTTGGACGCCAGGGCGGCACAGTCGCGGCCCGGCAGATCGTAGATGACGACCTGGAACAGGTTCGCGCCCTGGTCGAGTGCGGTGTCCAGGTGCTCGCGCAGGCTCATCGCGGTGGCCGAGCCCTCGATGGCCGCGATGCGGTCCATCCAGACGAAGCCCGGCTCGTCGGCGATGGCGCTGCCGCCCGGCTCGGCCGCCGCCTTGGCGGACCAGTCGGGGTTCACGTACGCCGTGGAGCCCACATAGGGGTTGTCGACCCGGGCCGCCGCGGCGGCGGGGGTGGGGATGGCCACCGCCAGTGCCGCGCCCATGGCCAGGGCGGAGACTGCGGCCAGCCTTCGGCGTAGCCCGTGCATGATGGTGCCTCTGGTACTCATTGCGGCTCCGTGCTCCTCTCGTGCGCCCGCGGAAGCTCTCCGCGGACGGTTCATGGGGGTGTGCTGCATGGGGGCGGGGGCCCCCGGGGCCGCCGTCGGCGTAGACGGTGGCCCGCGGTGTGTCCGTGAGGACGGGGGTGGTTCCCCGATGGCGGGCGCAGCGGGGTGGGATGGAAGACCCGCCATCGGGAGTTCAGTGGGTGACCGGCCGGTCAGCGGCAGGTCACGGGGCGGTGCCCGAGACCAGGGCGCCGTTGATGTACACCCCGGCCTTCGAGGCGTCGGCGAAGGCCGTGTTGGCGGCCCTGCTGTAGTCGTCGGTCTCGTCGAAGGCGGACCAGTCGGCCTTGTTGAGCCGCAGCTGGAGCTCCCCGGTGGAGGCGCCCGCGGCGAGGCTGCCGCCGGTGAAGCCGACCTCCAGGTAGTGGTCGGCGCCCGGCCGGGAGCCGGCGGCGGCCACGCGGTGGGTGACCGAGCCGCAGCCGATCACCGCGTAGTCGCACGAGGTGCCGTACGAGGCGGTGCCGGACTCACCGCTGAACCAGTAGCGCAGCGTGACCTCGCTCAGGTCGACCGCCGTGGTGCCGGTGTTGACCAGCTGGAGTCCGGGCCTGATCTGGTTGTCGCCCGGCGACGAGTCGTTGTTCTTGTACTGCGCCTTGAGCGCGCCGGCCGTCCCGCCGCCGCCCGCCGCGGTGGTCGCCGGGACCTCGGCGGAGGCCGCCGAGGTGTTCCCCGCCGCATCCCTGGCCCGCACGGTGTAGCGGTGCGAGGACGAGGCGGCGAGGCCCGTGTCGGTGAACGAGGCCGAGGAGGTGGAGCCCGCCTTCACCCCGTCGCGGTAGACGTCGTACCCGCTGACCGCGGTGTCGTCCGTCGCCGGGGTCCAGGACAGCGAGACGGAGCTGTCCGTCGTGCCGGTCACCGCCACGCCCACCGGCACGGTCGGGGCCTGGGTGTCCTGCCCACCGCTGCCGGACCCGGTGCTCGCCTCGAACGAGAACCCGTTCATCCCGAGTCCCTGACCGCCCTGCCAGATCTCGAACCCGGCCTCGGCGTCGATCAGGTAGTGCGACGGGTCGATCGACCCACGGCCGACGCCGTCGTCGATCAGCCCCTTCACATCGAAGCCGGCGAGCTCGGTGGCGCCGCCCTGGAGGACGTACGAGATCACCTTCCAGCCCGAGGCGCCGGGACCGGTCCAGACGTCCCAGGTCCGGCCGTCGAGCTGCACCGTCGCGGTGCGGGAGCCGATCGGCTGGACCCCGCCGCGGTGGTTCATCCAGATCATGACCTCGGTGCCGTCCGGCTGGTCGTCGGTGACCGGCGCCGAGTTGAACCAGATGTCCATCGACACGTTGTACGCGCCGGAGTCGACCTGGGTGGTCGACCAGTCGGTGCGTACGCTGCCCAGTTCGTCGACCCGCAGGGGCAGTCCGCTGTCCGAAGTGCAGGCTCCCCAGTGACAGCCCTTGTAGCTGGAGGGGTACGTCGCCGGAGCGCCGTTCGTCGGCAGGGAGAACGAGGACTTGGTGACGCTCCAGGCTCCCGTGTCCGGGTCGACGCTCACGCACTGCTCGGCTTCGGAGTTCCACTCGTTCTGCTGGTAGAGGTACTCCCCGCCCCGCAGTTCGGTGGTTCCCCACTGGCTGCAGTCGGTGACCGGCGCCGCCGATGCGGGCGCGGCACCGGTGAGCAGCGACGCCGCGGCGAGCATCAGCGCCGCCGCCGTCCCGGCCAGGGCCGGGAACCGCAGGCCCGTCACGGCGCGACCCCCCAGGCCAGGGCGCCGGCGACATAGGCACCGACCTTGGAGGCGTCCGCGTACGCGGTGTTGGCGGCCCTGCTGTAGTCGTCGCTCTCGCTGAAGTTCGACCAGTCGCTCTTGTTGAGCCGCAGCTGGAGCTCGCCCGTCGAGGCGCCGGCGGCCAGCGTGCCCGCACCGCCCGTGAAGCCGACCTCCAGATAGCGGTCGGCACCCGTCTTCGGGCCGGCCACGGCGACCACCGAGTGGGTGATGTTGGCGGAGCCGAGCGCGGCGTAGTCGCAGTACGTGCCGAAGGTGCTCGGGCCGCCGTCGGAGGTGAACCAGTAGCGCAGCTTCACCGTCGACAGGTCGATCGGGGCGCTGCCGGTGTTGACCAGTTGCAGCCCCATGCGGATCTGGTTGTCGGTCGCGGAGGAGTCGGTGTTCTTGTACTGGACCTTGACCGCGCCCGTGCCGGTCGAACCGCCGCTCTTGGTGGTGGCGGTGACCGCGGCCGACAGTGCCGAGGTGTTGCCGCCCGCGTCCCGTGCCGCGACCGCGTAGCTGTACTCGGTGGACGCGGCGAGGTCCGCGTCGGTGAACGCCCGGGTGGTCGCGTTCCCCGCCAGCACTCCGTTGCGGTACACGTCGTAGCCGGTCACGGCCACGTTGTCGGTGGCGGCCGACCAGGAGAGCGACACGCTGCTGCTGGTCGTCGCGGTCACGGTCAGACCGGCCGGAACCGTCGGGGCCTCGGTGTCCCCGCCCGGCTCGCCGCCGCCCTCCACCAGCAGCTCCGCGTAGATCGCGAAGGCCAGTGCGAGCGCGGCCTGCGCCCAGAACCGGTGGTAGGTGAAGGTGGGGGCCGCGCCGCCGTCCAGGTAGGCCTGCACCTTCGGCCAGTCCGGGTCGTCCTTGTACCAGCTGCGGATGTCGATGAAGGTCGAACCCGGCTCGATGGTGTCGCCGTTGGGCATGGTGCCCGACCATCCGGCCGGGATGTACACCTCGTCGTTGAACCGGTTGTAGTCCTTCCTGGTCTCCGGCACCGAGATGCCCTTGTCGGTGGTGTTCAGCGCCATCGCGTCCAGCAGCGCCTTGGCCAGCGCCGCGGCGTCCTCGTCACCCGACTTGGCGGCGTAGTAGGTGAGCGTCTTGACGTACGCGGCGCCCACACCGACGTCGTTGGCGTAGTCCACGACCGTGACGTGCAGAGCGGAGTTGTTCCCCGGGCTCGCCGCGTTCCAGGTGTCCGGCTGACCCGTCCAGTTGAGCGTCGACGGGAAGCGGAAGCTGCCGTCGGCGCCGACCGTCGTCTCGGACGAGGCCCAGGCGACCCACTTGGACAGCACCGCCTTCGCGGACGCGTTGCCCGTCTCGTGGTAGTACGCGGCCAGGCGCTCCATGCCCCAGGCCTGGAAACCGAACCAGTTGTTGCTCGCCGGGTCGTGGTAGACCGGCTGCCAGTCGTAGGCCATGCCGTAGAAGGTGGACGTGCCGGCCGGCGGCTCGCCGTAGCTCCCTTCCCAGCTGTTGGTGCAGCCGCCCGCGAAGGCGCCCTCGCTGGACTGCAGCCAGGTCAGGAACTCCAGCTGCCGGGTGAGGCTCTTGGACCAGTCGCCCCTGGCCGTGGCCGACTTGGGGGTCAGCGACGGCACGTTGGACAGCGCCCAGGCCGCCAGCGGGTTCTGGTAGCCCTGGTGGGAGGCGCCGTCACCGATGCGCCAGGCCCAGCCGCCGCCGCTGCCCGCGGCGGCGCCGCCCCAGGCGTAGTACCAGGACAGCAGGTAGTGCTGGGAGTCCCGGCCCGATGCGGCCGGGCAGGAGGCCGGGTCGGTGCAGTCGCCGATCCGCTTGAAGTACTTGTCGAACATGGCGTAGCGGAGGAAGTCGCCCATCTTGGCGGCCTTCGCGACCGAGGCCGCGACCTCGCTCCCCTTGCCCTGGTCCGAGGCCCAGCGGTACGCCCAGTAGGCAGCCTGCACCGCGCGGGCGTCGGCGTCCGGCGCGTTGGTGTACTTCCACTGCTTGGCATAACTCGCGTCGCCGACGAACAGGTCCAGATACCCGTTGGGACCGCCGTACTTGAAGAGGTCGGTGGTCGGCTGCGGGACCGTCTCCCACACCGACTCCTGGGCGCCGCGCTGGTAGGTGTTGATGTACGAGGCTCCGGCGCCCGGCCCGGACTCGCCACCGGTACCCGGCTTGTTTCCGTAGCCGTAGACGTTGTCCAGGTCCATCAGCCAGTGCATGCCGTAGACGTCCATCGTCCCGTAGGACGAGGCGAGTTCGGTGGCCAGCGGGTCCGTGCCGACCTTGACCGTGCCGTCCAGGGCGGAGGGGTAGCCGCTGGGCAGCGGGTGTTCCGGGGCGTAGGTCGCGGGAGCCGAGGGGTTGTAGGAGTCGGCGGTCGACTGGTCGGCGTGCTGGGGAATGATGGTCTTCTCGGCCACCGCCCAGGCCGCGTTGAACGGTGCCCAGTCACCGGTGACCCGGCCGTACGCCGCCTCCAGCCACATCCAGAAACTCACGGCCTCCGACGTGGTCTGGTGGCCGTGGTCGGGCGCCTCCACCATCAGGGTCTCGACCGAGTGGTACGGCAGGCCCTCCGGGCTGAAGTAGCCGTTCGCGGACGCCTTGATCTTGCCGTACTGGGTGAGGAAGGCCTGCGTGTACGGGTCGTCGGCCGCGGCCGCCCTGGCGCTGCCGCCGGCCGCGGAGGTGGCGGGCCTGGCGACGGCGGTGCCCTGCGCCAGGCCGGCGGCGAGCATGCTGCCGCCCAGGGCGCTGCTGAATGTTCTACGTGATATCGACACAAATCCTCCATTGGCGGGTGTCGTTGGGGGAAGGGAGGAGGTGAAAGCGGGGATGGCGGGGAAGGGGGTGGAGCGCAGGAGTGCGGGCCGGTGCGGCCGGAGGTCAGGGCTCGATGCCCCAGACCAGCTCGCCGCCGGCGTAGACGGTGACCTTCGGGGCGTCCGCGTAGGAGGTGCCGGCGTTGTGGCTGTAGTCGTCCGACTCGTCGAAGTCCGACCAGTCCGTCTTGTTCAGCCGCAGCTGTATCTCGCCGGTCGTGGCGCCCGGTGCCAGGCTGCCGCTGCCGAAGCCCACTTCGAGGTAGTGGTCGGCGCCGGCCTTGGGGGTGCTCACGGCTGCGACCCGATGGGTCACGGTGTTGCAGCCGATCGGGGACCAGTCGCACCAAGTGCTGTACGTGGAGGCGCCGTTGTCGGAGGTGAACCAGTACCGGATCGTCACCTCCGGGAGGCTGGCCGCCGTCGCTCCGGTGTTCACGAGTTGGAGACCGGGCTTGATCTGGTTGTCACCCGCCGAGGAGTCGCTGCTGCGGTACTGCACCTTCAGCGCGCCGGGGTCGCCGCCCTCCCCGCCGTCGTCGCCGCCCAGCGCGGTGCGCACGGCGTCGTAGGCGGGCTTCGGCGTCAGGTTCTCGTCGTACAGGTTCGCGGAGCCCTGACCCGGGAAGGTGCCCGGAACCCAGGAGTACTTGTCCGTGTAGTCCCAGACGGTGATCCCCACGCAGCGCTCGACGGCCAGACAGGCCTCGGTCACCTGCCGGTAGTACGCGGACTGGGTGGCCGCTTTGGTGGCGTCGGCGGGCAGCTGCATGCGTACATCGAGTTCGGTGACGGCGACATCGAGACCCAGGTCGGCGAAGCGCTGCATGTTCGCCCGCATCTCGTACGGGAAGCCGTACTGGACGGCCAGATGTGCCTGCATCCCGACCCCGTCGAGCGGCACGCCCTCGTCGACCAGCTTGCTCGCCAGCGCGTACATGGCATCGCTCTTCGCGCCGAGACCTTCGATGTTGTAGTCGTTCAGGTAGAGCTTGGCGTCCGGGTCCGCGGCGTGCGCGGTGCGCAGGGCGGTGGCGACGTAATCGCTGCCCATGGCGGTGTGGAAGGGGCTGGCGCGGTAGGTCCCGTCCTCGTTGAACGGCTCGTTCACCACGTCCCACGCGGCGACCTTGCCGCGGTAGTGCGTGGCCTCCTCGGTGATGTGGTTCTTCATCGCCGCCTCCACCTGCGCCGGCGGCAGCGAGCCGACCCAGCCGGGCAGCTGGCTGTGCCAGACGAGGGTGTGGCCGCGCACGGTCTGGCCGTGCTGCTGCGCGAAGTCGGTGACCACATCGCCCTTGGCGAAGTCGAACCGGCCCTGCACCGGCTCGGTGGTGTCCCACTTCATCGAGTTGCCCGGGGTGATCTGCCCGAACTCGGAGCCCAGAGTGGCCGCGTAAGCGGCGTCGGGCAGTTCGGGATTGTCAGTGGCGGAACCGAAGTACTTGCCCTGTGCGGCGGCGAGTTCATGCAATGTGCCCTGCGGGGCGGCCGTCGCCGGTCCGCCCGCCAGGGTGGTCGCGAGGGCGAGGGCGCCGACCAGGAGGGCCGGGAGCCCTCTGGTGCGGCGGGGTCTGCAGCGCTTCACCAAGCTCATGACGAACGCCTTCCTCGGCCGGGCAGCGTCGAGCGTTACGGGGAGCGCGGCTGCGCCCCGTAACACCCTTGTCGTCACCCGGTGTTGGGGGAGAAGGGAGGGGAGTGGAGTGTGCAAGTCTTGATTGTGGGAGCGCTCCCAAAGTGGCGTGGCGACAGGCACCTGTCAAGAGTTAAATCACAACTGCCTTAAGAGCGCGTTAACTCGGACGCACGCCGAACGGGCGCTTCGCGCGGGGCCGTTGGCGGTCCCGGGAGGAGTGCCGGGCGCCGGTCGGGATGCGTGGTCCAGCCGGGCTCACGGACGTGCTCGCGCAGGCGCGGCCGGCGCCCGTGCGCGGGCTGTGCCGCGCCCGCCGCACGCGTTCGCATTCGCGCGCGAACGGCTGCGCGCCGTCGCCCTTCGGGCCGGCCCGTGACGGCGGGTCCGCATACAGCCGGTGACGGATGGCGAGGCCCGGCTCCCTGCGCGCCGGTGGCGGACCGCCCGCGCCGCACCGCCCGGCCGAGGGGCCGCACCGTTCGCAGTCGCAGAGGAACCGGCAGGACAGGGCCCTGCCGGACGCGGACTCCAGCGCCGCGGCAGGCGCCACCCGCAGGGTGGACGGAGCGCGCTGCCTGACCGGCCGTCCGCACACCATGCGCGACAGAGCGTGATGGGAGGGTGGCGTGGTGCGGGAGGGGCGAACGGGGTCCAAGCGGTGCCCGGAGGCCCTTGGCTGCCATACGCGATGGCGTACGGCGGCCAAGGGCCGTGGCATGGAAAACCGAGGGTCTCAGCGGACCGTGAGCGTTCCGTTCATCGTCGGATGGATGGTGCAGATGTACGGATACGAGCCCGGCCGGGCCGGAGCGGTGAAGGTGACCGTTTGCCCCGACTTCACCTGGCCGGTGTCGAAGGCCTTGTCGCCGGTGGCCGTCACCGTGTGGGTCGCCGCGTCCTTGTTGGTCACCGTGATCTTCGTGCCCGCAGCCACGGTCAGCGAGGCCGGGTGGAAGGCGAAGTCCTTGATGGTGATCAGTGCGCCGCCGCGCGGGGACGGTGAGGCCGAGGACGGGCTCGGGGAGGGGGAGGATCCGCCTCCGCCTCCGGAGCAGCCGGTCAGCGCGGCCACGCAGACGGCCGACACCGCGACGGCGACGCGGGCCCTGGCGGGAAGCAGTGCGAGGAGCATGGATCAGTAGCCTCCGCCGCCGCTGGAGGACGACGAGGGTGACGGGGAGGACGACGAGGGTGACGGGGACGACGACGGGGACGGCGCGGTCTTCGTGATCTTGTTCCCGGCCGGGTCGAGCACGTACCACGCCGCACCGAAGGCGTTCGACCCCTGACCGTTGGTGTCACCTGCGCTCGTGTCGCCCGCGTAGTGGTACAGCGGGTGCCCGTTGTAGGTGATCTGCTTGCTGCCGTCGGCACGCGTGGTGGTGCCCAGCAGGCCGGCGTTCACACCCTTTCCGGCGACCGGCTTCCCGGTGGTCGTCACGGGCGGCCAGGCCTGCGCGCAGTCGCCGTCGCAGGTCGACTTGGAGGAGGTGTCCGCCCCCCAGAGGTAGAGGGTGCGTCCGTCGCCGTCGACGAGGATCGTGCCGAGCGGGCCGGACACCGAGGCCACGGTGGCCGCTGCGGAGGCGGGCGCCGAGGCCGGCTTCGAGGTGGCGGTCGCGGACGGGGTGGCGGTGGTGCTCCCACTGCCCCCGCCGCTGTCCGAACACGCTCCGAGGGTGGCGGCCAGTACCGTCGCCAGTACGGCAGCGGACAATCCTGCGCGATATCCCACCATGAACTCCACGGGCCGGGGGCCGCCTGACGGCAGCGCTGTGGGCCCCAACGTAGGGTCCGGGCGGCCCCGGCCCGCGCAGGCGCTCGGCGCGTACCCCAGGCAGGCACCGTCCGGGCGTACGCGACCGGGCCCCGTCGCGCGGGCCGGAGCGACGGGGCCCGGTCGTGTGCGCCGCGGGTGTCCCGGCCGGCTCAGGTCTCGCGTGTGGCGACCATTCCCATGGTGATCAGCCCCAGCACCACCCAGCCGAACCAGAGCCAGCCATTGCTCCCCAGGGCCACCGTGTAGGCGGTGACCGCCACCAGGGCGCCTACGGTGAGTACTCCCATTGTCTTCGTGGATCCGGACATGCGCGCACCCTCCTCATCGGCCGCGCGGCCGTGGATGCCATCGTCTCCCCGAAAGCACGTCCACCGCTACTGTCCGCGCGCCTGCAGCGAGGCGAGATACGCGTTGTACGCCTGGAGCTCCTGGTCGCCGTCCCGGTCCGCGGCCCGGTCCGAACGCTTCGCCGTCCGCTGTTCCGAGCGGTACCACTGGAAGACCAGGGCCACCAGAACCAGCACCGACGGGATCTCGCTGAACGCCCAGGCGATACCGCCCGCCGCGTTCTGGTCGGACAGGGCATCGATGCCGAGCGAGGCCGGGGGATTCTCGTAAACCTTCACCATCGGCTGGCTCGCCATCATCAGCGCGATGCCGAAGAAGGCGTGGAACGGCATCCCGGCGAACAGCTCCAGCATCCGCATCAGATAGCCCGGGCGGTGCGGCCCCGGGTCGATGCCCATGATCGGCCAGAAGAAGACCAGCCCCACCGCCAGGAAGTGCACCATCATCGCGAGGTGCCCGGCCGTCGAACCCATCAGGAAGTCGAAGAGCGGGGTGAAGTACAGGGCGTACAGGCTGGCGATGAACAGCGGGATGGTGAACACCGGATGCGTGATGATCTTCATGTACCGGCTGTGCAGCAGCATGAGCAGCAGTTCGCGGGGCCCCTTGGTGCCACGGCTCGCGACCGGCAGGGCGCGCAGCGCCAGGGTCACGGGAGCGCCCAGGAGCAGCAGGATCGGCGACAGCATGCTGATCACCATGTGCTGCACCATGTGCACGCTGAACATGACCATGCCGTAGTCGTTCAGCTTGGTGCACATCACCAGCGCGATGCTGAGCACGCCGACGACGAAGAAGACGGTCCGGTTGACCGGCCACTCGTCCCCGCGTCTGCGCAGCCGCACCACCGCGTACCCGTACAGGAGCACCGCGAGGACGCAGCCGGTCAGGAAGAACGGGTCCGCGGAGAACTGGAGGCCGCGTCCCAGCGTGAACGGCGGCAGATCCATGTTCATGCCGTGCCCGCTGTGATCCATCTGTTCACTCCTGATGGGGACGCCGGGACGTCCCCGTTTCGTGCCGGTTGTCCCGACCAGAGTAGAACTGCCCCCGGCCGCGTTCGCGGCCGGGGGCAGTCTCAGGTCGTGGCGTCGCTCAGAGCACGCACTCGGCTTCGGAGTACCGCTCGGCGGGGACCGTCTTCAGCGTCTCCACGGCGTCGGCCAGCGGGACCATCGTGATCTCCGTGCCGCGCAGCGCCGTCATCATGCCGAACTCGCTGCGGTGCGCCGCCTCCACCGCGTGCCAGCCGAAGCGGGTGGCGAGGACGCGGTCGTACGCGGTCGGCGTGCCGCCGCGCTGCACATGGCCGAGTATCACCGGGCGGGCCTCCTTGCCCAGGCGCTGCTCGAGCTCGATGGAGAGCTGGGTGGCCACGCCCGCGAAGCGCTCGTGCCCGTAGATGTCCTTCACACCGGTGTCGAACTCCATGGAACCTGCGCGCGGCTTGGCACCCTCGGCGACCACGACGATCGCGAACTTCTTGCCGGCCGAGAAACGCCGGCCGACCAGCTCGGTCAGCTCGTCGATGTCGAAGGGGCGCTCCGGGACGACGATGGCGTGCGCACCGGCCGCCATGCCCGAGTGCAGGGCGATCCAGCCGGTGTGGCGGCCCATGACCTCGACGATCATGACCCGCTGGTGGGACTCGGCGGTCGTCTTCAGCCGGTCGAGGGCCTCGGTGGCCACGCCCACGGCGGTGTCGAAGCCGAAGGTGACGTCCGTGGACGCGATGTCGTTGTCGATCGTCTTCGGCACGCCGACGATGGGCAGTCCCGCCTCGGACAGCAGGTTCGCCGCCTTGAGCGTGCCCTCGCCGCCGATCGGGATGATCGCGTCGAGGCCGAGGTCGGCGACATGCCCCCTGGCCGTCTCGACGCCGCCGCGCAGATGCGCGGGCTGGACGCGCGAGGAGCCCAGGATCGTACCGCCGCGGGCGAGAATGCCGCCGACCGCGTCCAGGTCGAGCTTGCGGTAGTCGCACTCCAGGAGGCCCCGCCACCCGTCGTGGAAGCCGATGACCTCGTCGCCGTGGTCGACCACAGCGCGGTGGACGACGGAACGGATGACGGCATTGAGGCCGGGGCAGTCGCCGCCGGAGGTGAGCACACCAATTCGCATTGCCCGGGAAACCTTTGCAACGTGGGCCGACGACCGGACCACGTCGTCCGGTTGAATCCCCGCCACCCTACCGGCGCAGGGTGGCGGGACCGAACCCGGCGTCCGCCTGCTGGACTCCGCTCAGACGAGCGAAATGAGCCTCATCAGGCGGGCTGCGTCGCCGAGGCGATCCGCTCGGCGCGCAGCGCCTCGTACCAGCGGTCGTCGGTCGGCGGCAGCGCGTTCACATCGAGGGCCAGTTTCAGCAGCAGGTCCGCCATCAGCGGGTTGCGCGCCATCACGGGCCCGTGCATGTACGTACCGAAGACGGTGTCGTTGTACGCCCCCTCGGTGCCGTCGCCGGTGCCGTTGCCCCGGCCGAACTGCACCCGGGCCAAAGGACGTGCCGTCGGGCCGAGATGGGTGACGCCCTGGTGGTTCTCGAAGCCGGTGAGCGGCGGCAGCCCGAGGTGCGGGTCGATGTCCGCGAGTACGTCGCCGACGCACCGCGCACCCTCACCGCGGGTGGACACCACATCGAGGAGCCCGAGGCCCTGCTCGCGCTCACCGAGGTCGTTGATGAACTCGTGCCCCAGGATCTGGTACCCGGCGCAGACCGAGAAGATGATCGCGCCGTTGGACGCGGCCCGGCTCAGACCGCCGTCGCGGCGCAGCCGCTCCGCGGCGAGACGCTGCGGCCGGTCCTCACCGCCGCCGATCAGATAGATGTCGCCGGACGTGGGCACCGGCTGGTCGCTGCGCACGTCGACGCGCGACACGTCGAGTCCGCGCTGACGGGCCCGTCGCTCCACGACGAGGGCGTTGCCCTGGTCGCCGTAGGTGCTCAGCAGGTCCGGGTAGACCCACACCAGCCGCAGGCTGTTGTTGCTCATGCTTCGTCCTCTCCGGAGGGGGCCGGGGCCGGGGTCAGTTGCCGACACGACGGCGCAGATCCTGGAAGGCGGTGTAGTTGGCGATGACCTCGATACGGCCCGGCGGCGCGTACTGCACGGCCTCGTCGAGGTTCTCGCAGACCCGGAAGTCGAGACCGGCCACCTCGAGGCGGACCGCGAGGTCCAGCTTGCGGTCGCCGAGCACGAAGATCGGGTGGCCCGCGAGCTGGGTGTAGTCCACGTCCCACAGCCACGAGGTGTCCGTGCCGTCCGCGCCGCGGGCGTTGACGGAGAGGATCACCGGGGTGGGCGGCGGATCGATCAGGGAGAACGTCTCCAGCCAGCCCGCCGGGTTCTTCGCCAGCAGCAGCCGCAGCTCACGGCCGAGGAAGGTGACCACGTCGTAGCGGCCCGCGACGGCCTGCACCTGGTACATCCGCTCCAGGGCGACCTGCGGCGGCACCCCGAAGACGGCGGCCACGGCGGCCGAACTGGTGGCATTGGCCTTGTTGGCGCGGCCGGGCAGCTGGAGGTGGATCGGCCACGCCGAACCGTGCGGGTCGAGCACGTAGTCGCCGTGCAGGACCCAGCTGGGCGCAGGGCGGCGGAAACCGCACTGACCGCAGAACCAGTCGTCACCGGGGCGCTGCATCACACCGCCGCAGGACGGGCAGGACCAGGCGTCGTCCTTCCACGCCTGGCCGGCCGCCACCCACACCACATTGGGGGAGGAGGAAGCCGCCCAGACGATCAGCGGGTCGTCGGCGTTGGCGACGATCACGGCCTTGGAGCCGGACAGCCCCTCACGCCACTTCTCGGCCAGCATCCGGGTCTCCGCGGCCCGGTCCAGCTGGTCGCGCGAGAGGTTGAGCAGCGCGATCACCTTGGGTGTCGTGTCGCGGGCGACGCCCGCGAGGTACTTCTCGTCGACCTCGATCACGCCGTACTGCGCGTCCGAGCCGCCGGCCAGGGCCGAGGTGATGCCCGCCGGCATGTTCGCGCCGAGCGCGTTCGACACGACCGGGCCCGCAGCCCGCAGCGCCTCCGCGATCAGCCGGGTCGTGGTCGTCTTGCCGTTCGTCGCCGACACGAGGATCACGTCCAGGTGCTGCGCCAGCCGCCCGAGCAGGTCGGGGTCGAGCTTGAGCGCGACCCGGCCGCCGATCACCGATCCGCTGCCCCGCCCGGCCGCTCGCGACACCGCCGCAGCGGCCTTGCCCGCCGTCACGGCCAGCTTGGCCCGCGGCGACAACGGCTCCGTGTTGCCTGCCATCGTCCTAGATCCTCCTTGCATCGGTCCGCACCCAGCCTATCGATGTCCGGCGCGCCGGAGGCACGGCGGCACCGTCCGGGCCGTGGAGTTCCTGTGGAACGTGCACCCTCGGCGCCGGGGTGAGCGGGTGGCCGGCCCGCGGTGAACACCGGTGCCGGGCGGGGCCGGGGACCTCCCGCGGCCGGGCGGACCTCTCCTCGGCGACGTGTGCGCAGGTGGCGGCGGTGTGTCGGGGGGATTCGGCGGAACGTACGATGGCCGCCATGCGAAACCGCCCCATCCCCGGCAGTTCAGGACTCGTCCGGACCATGAGCCTGCAGGGCGACCCCGTGCTCCACGCCGCGTGCGAGCCGGTCACGGAGTTCGGGCCCTCTCTCGCCCGGCTGGTGGAGGACCTGTACGCCACGATGTACGCGGCGCAGGGCGTCGGGCTCGCCGCCAACCAGGTCGGTGTGCCGCTTCGGGTCTTCGTCTTCGACTGCCCCGACGACGAGGACGTCCGCCACCTGGGACATGTGGTCAATCCCACGCTCGTCGAGGCGGACGGCCTCACCGTGCGCGGTCCCGAGGGCTGTCTCTCGCTCCCGGGGATCGAGGCCGGCACACCGCGCTTCGACCGGGCCGTCGTCGAGGGTTTCACGGTCGGCGGCGAGCCGGTACGTATCGAGGGGACCGGGTTCTTCGCCCGCTGCCTCCAGCACGAGTGCGATCACCTCGACGGCACGGTCTACACGGACCGGCTGACCGGACTGCGCCGTGCGCGGGCGCTGCGTGCGGCCCGCCGGGCGCCCTGGGGTCGCACCGGCTGACCGGCCCCTCCCGGTCAGAAGCCGGGGCCGCCCGGACGGTCGCTCACGGCGGCCAGCCTGCCCCAGAGCAGATCGGCCAGGCTGCGCACCAACTGCTCGCGCGAGCAGGGGCGTTCGCCGAGCCACCAGTCGCCCGCCGCGTGCATCATGCCGACGATGCCGTGGCCCCAGATCCGCGCCATCTCCTGGCTGTCCGGCCCGAGATCGACCCGCTCAGCGATGACGGTGGCGAGCTCCTCGCCCAGCCGGCGCAGCAGGGGTGCGGAGTGCCGCCCGACGTCGAAGCCCTGCTCGGGCGAGGGCACCGCGTCGTCGGACGGGTGCATCAGGAAGCGGTAGACCTGCGGACGGGCCTCGATCGCGGCGAGATAGGTGTCGAGCGTCGCCTCGACCCGCTCGCGGCGCTCGGCGGGTGCGTCGAGCGCGGCGCGCAGGGCGCTCAGCAGGGCGTCGGTGTGCCGCTTGGCGAGGGCGCGGTAGAGGCCGCCCTTGTCGCCGAAGTGCCGGTAGAGGATGGGCTTGGTGATTCCGGCCTCCGCCGCGATGGCGTTCATCGAGGCCCCGGGGCCGTCCCTGAGCACCACACGGTCGGCGGCCTCGAGCAGTTCGCGGCGGCGGCGCTCGGCCGCGGTCCGCTGCCGCTCGGCCTGTCGTGTGCTCTCCATGTCGCTTCTCCCACCCCTGACCGTGCAATGTCCGTCCTGCCTGCGCAACGTAACACCCTGGCCAGTGCCGTGCGGTTCGCCGGCCGAGCTGTTGACAGAGGCTACTTGTCGGTAACAGACTGTTGTTACCGGAAGTAACGATCGATGTCCGAGGCAGTACGTGGAGGGGAACATGGCCGAGTTCACGCTCGAGCTCAACGACGACCAGAAGCAGGTCCGTGACTGGCTTCACGGCTTCGCCGCGGACGTGATCCGTCCGGCAGCTTCGGAGTGGGACGAGCGTGAGGAAACGCCCTGGCCCGTCATCCAGGAGGCGGCCAAGGTCGGAATCTACTCCCTCGACTTCTACGCCCAGCAGTTCTTCGACCCGACGGGCCTCGGAATCCCGATGGCGATGGAGGAGCTGTTCTGGGGCGATGCCGGTATCGCCCTGTCGATCGTCGGTACGGGCCTGGCGGCCGTCGGCGTCCTCGCCAACGGCACCGAGGAGCAGATCGGTACCTGGATCCCGCAGATGTACGGCGATGCCGACGATGTGAAGGTCGCCGCCTTCTGTTCCTCCGAGCCCGACGCCGGCTCGGACGTCGCCTCGATGCGTACCCGCGCCGTGTACGACCAGGCCAAGGACGAGTGGGTCCTGAACGGCACCAAGACCTGGGCGACCAACGGCGGCATCGCCAACGTCCACGTCGTCGTCGCGGTCGTCGACGCGGAGCTCGGTTCCAAGGGGCACGCCTCCTTCATCGTGCCGCCGGACACCGCCGGGCTCTCCCAGGGCCAGAAGTTCAAGAAGCACGGCATCCGTGCCTCGCACACCGCCGAGGTCGTCCTGGAGGACGTGCGGGTGCCCGGCCACTGCCTGCTCGGCGGCAAGGAGAAGCTCGACCAGCGTCTCGCCCGGGCCCGCGAGCGCGCCGCCTCCGGCGGCGGCGAGCGGGTGAAGAACGCGGCGATGGCCACCTTCGAGGCGTCCCGCCCGGCCGTCGGCGCCATGGCGGTCGGCACCGCCCGTGCCGCGTACGAGGTCGCCCTCGACTACGCGAAGACCCGGACCCAGTTCGGCCGCCCGATCATCGACAACCAGGGCATCGCCTTCCAACTCGCCGACATGCGCACCCAGATCGACGCGGCCCGTCTGCTGGTCTGGCGCGCCTCCTGGATGGCGACCGCGGGCAAGCCGTTCGAGTCCGCCGAGGGCTCCATGTCCAAGCTGTACGCCAGCGAGACCGCCAAGAAGGTCACCGCCCAGGCGATCCAGATCCTCGGCGGCAACGGCTTCACCCGCGAGTACCCGGTGGAGCGGATGCATCGCGATGCCGCGATCTACACGATCTTCGAGGGGACGAGCGAGATCCAGCGCCTGGTGATCGCCCGCACGCTGTCCGGGATGCCGATCCGCTGACGCACCGGCCCCGGCGCCCCATCCGGCCCCCGTTTCCTGCCGCACAGGCCGGAGGCGGGGGCCGGTCCGTCTGCCGGTGCCGGATGGTGTGCGCGTGGCATGTCCCTGTAGATTCCCCGTGAAGATCGTGGCCGGCCGATGGAGGGGGCAGTACATGCGGAGGTCCACCACGGGTCGTGTCGCGGCCGCTGCCGCCGTCGCGTTCGGGCTCGTCGTCGCCGCACAGGGCACGGCGTCCGCCGCGCCGAAGTCGGTCGACGCGAGCTTCGGCGGATACGGCGGATGGAACCCCGACCCCTACGGCGACATCCCCGGCGACGCGATCCGCGCCTGTGACACGTCCGCGGACGGCTGGTCGATCGAGGTGAAGCTCGACATCGGCCGCGACGGCACCTGGGACCGGACCGTGAACACCCGCGGTCACAACTCGCCCTACTGCAGCCCGTGGAAGAGCGGCAACATCAAAGAGGGCACGCCCGTGAGCATCCAGGTGGCGAACGTGAACGACGGCGTCACCTACCCCAAGGGCTCCCTCCTGCTGAGCCACGCCTGACGGCGGTCCCCGCCCGTCGCGCGGGCGGGGCGCCGGAAGTCCTCAGGCGGGAAGCAGGGCCTCGATGGCGGCGACGACCTCAGGGGCGTCCGGCTCCGTGCGGGGGCGGATGCGGGCGACCGGCTCGCCCGCGGGGGAGATCAGGAACTTCTCGAAGTTCCACTGGATGTCACCGGCCTCCCCGTCCACGTCCGCGAGCCGGGTGAGCTCCACGTAGAGCGGGTGCCGGCCGGCGCCGTTGACATCGGTCTTCGCCAGCAGCGGGAAGCTCACCCCGTACGTCGTCGAGCAGAATGTCTGGATCTCCTCCGAGCTCCCCGGCTCCTGGCCGCCGAACTGGTTGCACGGGACGCCGAGCACGGTGAAGCCCCGGTCCCCGTACTCCTTCTGGAGCCGCTCGAGACCGGCGTACTGCGGGGTCAGCCCGCACTTGGAGGCCACGTTCACCAGCAGGACCGCCCGGCCGCTGTAGGCGCCCAGTGTGGTCGGCTCGCCGGTGAGGGTGTGGAGCGGGATGTCGTGCAGCGTCATGGGTGTCTCCTCGTCGGTGTCTTCCGGAGCCATTCTTACGCCCACAGGTTCATCGGTACGAAGCCGACCGCCCGGCCGTCTGGATCCAGCAGCCTGCCCATCAGCTTCACCGCGCGCAGCGCGACCGCGCGGTCGGCGATCCGCAGATGGGGGAGGGCGGCCGCGAGCCGCACCTCGAGGTCCTGGGCGTCCACCAGGGACGAGACCCAGACGGTGGCGATCAGATTCTGCGGACCGGCCAGTCCCAGACACTGTCTGATCTCCGGAAGCTTCGCCAACTCCCGTGCGGTGGAGTCAAGATGCTCGGCGGCCACGGTGCCGAAGAAGGTCACCGCGACCGGTGAGCCGGACAGTGAGCGGGTCAGATCGCAGCGCAGCACCAGCCGGCCCGACTCCAGCAGCCGGTTGAGCCGGCGGCTCGCCGTGTTCACCGAGACGCCGAGCACCTCGGCGAGCTCGCTGAGCGACATGCGCCCGTTCTCGCCTATCGCCGTGACGAGTTCGGCGTACTCGGGCAGATGCTGGGAATCGCCCAGGGCCGAGCGGCGGGACGCGGCCAGCGCCTCCTGCTGGGAGCGGCTCAGGCTCGTCAGCCGCCACACACTGCCCTCCGTGTAACTGCGGGTGACCAGATGTGCCCGGGTCGCCATGATGCCGGGAATGGTCCCGAGCCGGTCCACGATGTAGCGCGAGAGCGCGCCGAAACCGGTGGCCATCGCCGTGACCAGCAGATCGCGGCCGCCCGCCGCATGTTCCACGGTCACCGCGTGCGGGTCCGCCGACAGGAGCTCCGCGACCGCCCCCGCCTGCCCCGGCGCGCAGTCGATCTCGATCAGCGCACCGGCACCGGAGCCGCCGTACGGATACGCCGTGACCCAGGCGTGGCCCGCCGCGCGCAGCCGCTCCCAGCGCCGGGCCACGGTCGCGGCGTCGACGTCCAGGGCCTTCGCCAGGTCGGTCCAGGCTGCCCGGGGGTTGATCTGCAGGGCGTTGACCAGGGCCAGGTCCAGCTCGCTCAGTGAGGGGAGGTTTTCAGTCATCGAAGGTCCGTATTGGGAGGCGAGGTGGGAGAAAACTGCATTCGATCACTATTCATGACAGGGATAAGCAATCTCGGGTCGATTGTTGATCGGAGATTAGCATCGCCGTACTTCATCAGAACCAGCCACATCCCACGTCAGAGGTGCACTGTGCAGCAGCCTTTCGCCACCCTCGCCGACGCCGCCTCGGCCCTTCGGTCGGGCGCCGTCGGCAGCGCGGAACTCGTCGCCGCCGCGCTCGCCGACGCGGAGGTGCTCGATCCGCTGCTCGGTGTGTACGTGACCCGCTTCCCGGAACAGGCGATGGCGGCCGCCCGCGCGGCCGACTCCCTCCCCGCCGCCGCGCGCGGCGCGCTGCACGGGCTGCCCCTCGCGATGAAGGACAACCTCGCCACCGTCGAGGGCCCGGCCACCGCACAGAGCCCCGTCCACGACCCGCACTGGTGGCGCGGGCTCGACGCGCCGGCCGTCGCCCGGCTGCGCGGCGCCGGGGCGGTCGTCCTGGGCAAGACCACCATGGCCGAGTACGCCATGGGCCGCCCCGATCCCGCCCACTCCTTCCCGGTGCCCCGCAACCCCTGGGACCCCGAGCGCTGGACCGGCGGATCGAGCACCGGGAACGGCGCGGGCATCGCCTCCGGGCTCTTCCTCGGCGCCCTCGGCAGCGACACCTCCGGCAGTGTCCGGCTGCCCGCCGCGCTCTGCGGCGCCACCGGCCTCAAGACCACCTTCGGACTGCTGCCCCTCGACGGCTGCGTCCCGCTCAGCCCCTCGCAGGACGTCCTGGGCCCGATGGCCGTCACCGCCCGCGACTGCGGACTGCTCCTCGACGCACTGACCGGCCGGCCGCGGCCCGCCCCCGCGGCCGACGGGGTGCGCGGACTGCGCATCGGAGTTCCGTACGGACTGCTCGACGCACCGGGCATCACCGCGGAATGCCGCACCGCCTTCCAGGATGCGCTGCGGACCCTGCGTGAACTCGGTTCGGAGATCAGGGAGTTCGAGCTCCCGGAGTTCGGCGGTCTGCTCGCGGTCAACGCCGTCACCATGCTCGCCGAGGCCTTCGCCGTACACGGTGAGCGGCTCGCCGCCGACTGGGACGGGCACGGCCGGAGCTTTCGCCGGCTGGCCGCCGCGGGCGGACTCCTCCCCGCCCACCTCTACCTCCGGGCCCAGCACACCCGCGAACGGCTCACCGCGCAGCTGCTGGAGCGGATGGACGGCCCCGCCGGCGTCGACCTGATCGCCACCCCGACCTGGCCCGCACCCGCGCGGCCGTACGCGCAGGAGGCCGCACCCGGCGAGGAGCTCAACCTCACCGCCGTCTGGAACCCCACCGGCTTTCCGGCCCTCGCGCTGCCCATGGGCGCCGGCCCGGCCGGACTGCCGCTCTCCCTCCAGCTGGCCGGCCGCCCCCGCAGCGAGCACACCCTGATCGCCGCGGGCGAGGCCTACCAGTCGGCCACCACCTGGCATCTGCGCCGGGCCGCGCCCGACCCCCGGCAACGGCCCGCCCCGCTCCAGGACCCGGACCACGCCGGGACGGTCCCCGTGTCCCCGGCGCCGCCCGCACCCACCCCGGACGACGTATCCGCCGACGCCGGGGCGGCGCTGGCCGCGATCGGGATCACCCCGGGCCCCGCCGACCTGGCCGTCGTACGGGCCGTGGCCCGCTCACTGTTCGACGCGGGCCGTCGGCCCGCCGCCTGACCCCGGCCGGGCGGGGCCCGCCCCTCCCGAAGCCGCTCCCGAGATTCCCCTGCCCCACCACCACCCGCCGCGCCCATGCGCGCGGCCGTGCCCAAGTGGAGAACCCATGTCGCGTATCCAGCCCACCGCGGGCGCCGGCGCGCCCGGCCTCGGCGCCGCCCGCGTCGCCGCGGTCGTCGGATTCCTGGTCTTCGTCGAGCTCACCAGCGGCATCATCCAGGGGATGATGCCGACCCTGCTGCCGGAGCTCGGCACCGTATTGAACGTCGGTGCGGGCGACCTCAACTGGGTCAACGCGGCACAGCTCCTGGCCGCCGCCGTCTCCGTGCCGCTGTTCGGCCGGCTCGGGGACATGTACGGCCACCGGCGGCTGCTGCGCATCGCCGTCCTGTGCCTCGCCGTCGGTTCCGTGCTCGTCGCCTGGTCACCGTCGTTCGAGGTGCTGCTGGTCGGCCGGGTGCTCCAGGGACCGCTCGCCGCGCTGCTGCCCCTGGAGATCGGGCTGGTCCGCGACCGGCTGGACGCCGCGGGCGCCCGCAGCGCCATCGCCATGCTCGTCGGGGCGCTGACCTTCGGCGCCAGCGCCGGCATGGTCATCGCCGGACTGCTCCGTGAGGTCATCTCCTCCGTGCACGGCGTCCTGTGGATCCCGGCCGCCGCCACCGTCCTGTGCGCCGGAGTCGTCTTCTTCCTGGTGCCCGAATCCAAGACCCGGGCCCAGGGCAGAGTCGACTGGGCCGGCGCCGGACTCCTCAGCATCGGGCTCGCCACGCTGCTGCTCGGCATCTCCCAGGGGCCCAAGTGGGGCTGGACCGACGCAGCCACACTCGCACTGTTCGCCGTCGCCGCGATCACCCTCGTCGCCTGGGTCCTGGTCGAACTCCGCGTCGCGGAGCCGATCGTGGACATCCGCCTCACCGTGCAGCGCACCCTGCTCCCCGTCTATGCGGCGAGCTTCCTGCTCGGCACCGCTCTCTTCGGCGCCCAGACCGCCCTGGTGCTCTTCGTGTCCTCACCCGGCGACAAGCTCGGCTACGGATTCGGCTACGACGCGCTCGGGATCGCCTGGCTGATGCTGCCGTCCGGTGTCATGGCCTTCATCGCCTCGCTGTTCGCCTCCCGGCTCTTCAAGCTCATCGGCGGACGCGGCACCCTCGCGCTCAGCGGGGTCCTCATGGCGATCGGCTATCTGTTCCTGATCGCCGCCCACGACGACCCCTGGCAGTTCGTCGTCGTCAACGTCGTCGTCGGCACGGGCGTCGGTCTCGCCCTCAGCGCGATGCCCGTCCTGATCGTCGACTCCAGCCCGCACGAGCGCACCGCCATCGCCACCGGCATCTACAACACCGCCAAGACCGTCGGTGGTTCCGTCGCCGGAGCCGTGTTCGCGGCCATCCTCACCGCCCTCACCTTCAAGGGCACCAAGATCCCGACGATCGACGCCTACACCACCGTGTGGTGGTGCTGCGCCGCGGTCTCGGTCCTCGTCGCCGTCGCCGCGGCGGTCGTGGCCCGCCCCGCGAAGTCCGCCAACTGAACCACCGTCCCGCCCCCTTGCGCCCTCTCCAGGGAAGGAACAGCGCCATGCCCGCCCCCACCACATCCGTACTCCTGCACAACGGCCTGCTCATCGACGGAACCGGGAGCGAACCGGTCCTCGACGGTGCGGTCCTCATCGAGGACGGCCTCATCCGGTGGGCGGGCCGCACCGCGGACGCTCCCGCCACCACGGCCGCGACCCGGCGCATCGACGTACGCGGCGACGCGATACTCCCGGGCTTCATCGACTGCCACGTCCACATGGCCGCGCCGGGAACGGCGATGAGCCATGCCGAGATCGCCACGATGCCGCACAGCCTGCTCACCTTCCTGGCCGGGCCCCGCATGAAGCAGACCCTCGAAGCCGGTGTCACCACGGCGCGGGACCTCGGCGGCGCCGACGCCGGACACCGGCGGGCCGTCGAATCCGGCCTGCTCGTCGGCCCCCGGCTCCAGGTCGCGGTCTCCATGCTCAGCCCGACCGGCGGGCACGGCGACTTCCGGGCCGGCAACGACGACCGGCCCAACAGCAACCCCATGGGACGGCTGGCCGACGGACCCGCCGAATGCCGCAGGGCCGTGCGCGAGGTGCTGCGCCAGGGCGCCGACTGCGTCAAGATCGCAGCGACCGGCGGGGTGTGGAGCCCCACCGACCAGCCCGACGACGACGGCTTCCTGGAGGACGAGATCCGTACGATCACGGAGATCGCCGCCGGACACCGGGGCAAGAAGGTCGCCGCCCACGCCCAGGGCCGGGGCGGGATCCTCAACGCCGTGCGCGGCGGCGTCGCCAGCGTCGAGCACGGCTACGAGATCGACGACGAGGCCATCGGCCTGATGCTGGAGCGGGGCACCTTCCTCGTGCCGACGCTCACCACCGCCAACACCGACCCGGATCCCGCGAAGGCCGCCCCCTGGGCGTACGCGAAGAAGAAGCACTGGCAGGACGTCGCCCGCCGGCACATCCCGCGCGCCATCGAGCGGGGGGTGCGGATCGCGATGGGCACCGACTGCGGCATCGCCGAGCACGGCACCAACCTGCGCGAGCTCGGACACCTCGTGGACTGCGGCATGACCCCGATGGGCGCGCTGCGCGCCGGCAGCGCCGAAGCCGCCGAACTCATGGGACTCGCCGCCGAGATCGGCACCCTGGAGCCCGGCAAGCGCGCCGATGTCGTGATCGCCCGCGGCAACCCGCTCGAGGACATCCGGGCCCTCGGCGACCCCGCGAACATCCTGCTGGTCATGAAGGACGGCGTCGCCTACAAGGACGTCGAAGGGCTCGCGGCCTGAGCGGGCGCCGAACCGTCCCGGCCGACCGCCTTGTAGTAGAAGGTGGTCGGCCTCAGGACACCGGCCGGGTCACCGGCGTAGTCCGGAACGGAACCGCACTCCGTCCAGCCGGCCGAGCGGTACAGCCGCTCGGCCGGACTGCCGCTCTCGGTGTCCAGGACCATCAGCGTGACGCCGTCCCCGGCCGCCGAGCGCTCGACCGCGTCCAGCAACGCCCGGCCCAGCCCCCGGCCGCGCGCCGACGGACGGACCATCAGCTTGGCGACCTCGGCGCGGTGACGGGCATTGGGCAGCGGTGCCCGGGCGAGGCCGATGGTCCCCGCGATCCGCTCACCGTCCCGGGCGATCCAGACCTGGTGGTGCCCCGCGTCCACGGACCCGGCGCGCTCCCGCCACCAGCGCGCGGCGGCGCCCCGGTCCAGCGGTGCCAGGAACCCCACGGAGGATCCGCCGTCGACCGTCTCCACCAGGAGAGCGGCCAGCTCATCGGCGTACGTGACCAGTTCGGGTCCGGACACCGGGACGATCTCGGTCATGCGGCAGTTCCTTTCACGGTGCGACGATCATCAGTGCGTAACGGACCCGCTCCGGGCCCGGACAGTGGAAGCGCGAGGGGCCGCGCAGCCGGAACCGCAGGCAGTCGCCCGGACCGAGGGTGTACACAGCGGCGTCGACGGTGATCTCGACGGCCCCCTCCAGAACCCAGATGTGCTGCTCCAGGCCGGGGACCGGCGGATTCTCGTACGCGATCACCGCACCCGCGTCGAGGATGCCCTCGATCACCTCCGCGCGCAGACCGGCGTGCGGGGGCGAGACGGACCGGCGCTCGAAACCCGACCGCTCGTCCCGCCAGACCGTCTGACGCCCGGCGGGCACGAGCCGGGGCGGCTGCGTCTCCACCTCCAGCAGCAGCCGGGACATGGTCCGCTCATGGACGGTGCACAGCCGTCCGAGCTGAGCGGTGGTCGGGCTCAGCTCACTGCGTTCGATCCGGGAGAGCGTCGAGCGGCTGATCCCGCTGCGCCGGGCCAGCTCGTCCAGCGACCAGCCGCGCTCGACGCGAAGCTCGGCGAGCCGCGCCGCGAGCCCGGCCTCGACGGACCCGGCCTCACCTCTGCCCATGTCTCTCACGCTGGAGATCATATCTCTGTGCTGAGACAACCGGTGTGCGGGTTCCCGGATACGCGCCCTCGTTCTGCCGGTCGAGCGCTGTCGTGCCACGCTTGAAGCGAGGATTGCCCGGCCGGGGCGCTTCGGTCCTGCCGGGTGGCTCTGCTACCCGAGGAGGCCGCAATGGCCAGTACCAGCAGCGAACCGAGAGCCAAGCACGACACCGCCACGAAGTCCCACCCGCTCCAGACGGGCTGGACCGCCTTCGCCGCGATTCTGATGATCTTCGGCGGGGCGATGGCGATCTTCCAGGGGATCGCCGCCATCGCCAAGGACGACGTCTTCGTCACCACCCGCAACTACGTGTTCCAGTTCAACCTGACGGGCTGGGGGTGGATCCACCTCGTTCTCGGCATCGTCATCGTGCTCGCCGGCTGCGCCGTGTTCACCGGGGCCGTCTGGGCGCGTGCCGTGGGCATCGTCCTCGCCGGACTCGGCGCGCTCGCCAACTTCCTGTGGCTGCCGCACTATCCGATGTGGTCCATCGTGCTCATCGCCATCGACGTCTTCATCATCTGGGCGCTCTGCGCGGGACCCCGTAAGGGGGAGGAGTTCTGACGGGACGCCGGGGCATTCCGGGCGGGGCCGCTCACGGTGTGGGCGGCTTCGTCGCGAACGCGGCCGGCGGGGGAGTGATCCGGAGGACGACCACATAGGAGACGACCACCGACACGATCACGAGCGGCATGACGGTGAGTCCCTGGGCCCCCAGCAGCAGCGTGGCCAGCAGCACCGACGTCATCGGGAGCTTCAGCATGGCCACGCACATCGCCCCGATGCCCATGGCGAATCCGGACGTCGGGTTCAGCCCGGGGAGATGGGAGAGCGCCAGGCCGCCGGCCGCACCCACGAACATCGCCGGGAAGATCGGACCGCCCCGGAAACAGCTCAAGGAGGCGCAGTAGGCCAGCGACTTGCACGCGATGAGCACCACCAGGGTGGCCGCCGAGTACCGGGCGCTGTCCGCGAGCAGCGGGTCAAGGGCGTGCTCGCCCGAGTACAGCACCTGCGACGCGGAATTCCCGGTCCCCTGCGCGTAGATCAGCGCGAGCACCCCGACCACCAGGCCCATCACGGCGGTGCCCACCACCGTCCGCCGCTCCACCCTCGGCTGGAGGAACAGCGCCAGCCGCTGGATGGCCGCCCCCACGAGGGCGGCGCCGAGGCCGACGGCGACGGCCCAGCCGAATTCGGCGACGGTCGGGTCGTCGGCGTGCGGCACCTCGTGCAGCGCCAGTGAGTACGTCCCCAGCCCCGTCCACGAGCCGAGGCCGATGAAGACCAGCGCGCCGACGCCGGAAGCCAGGAGCCCGGGCACGAGCGCAACGCCGAGCATCATCCCCGCCAGTCCCGAGGCCTCCATCAGCAGGAACGCGCCCAGAAGCGGCGAGCCCAGCAGGGCGCTGACGGCGGCGAAGCTGCCCGCCGCCCCCACCACGGCGCTCGTCGCCGGATCGATATCGGGTTTGACCAGCCGCACCGCGTACACGGCCAGACCCCCGCCCAGCGCGATGAGCGGCGCCTCCGGACCGAGCACCGCCCCGAGGCCGAGCGCGGCGATCGCGGCGAGGGCGATGCCGGGCAGCTGCGCGGCCGAGGGTGCTCCGGTGCTCACCAGTCCCTCGGCGGGCTTGTGCCCGCCCACGCCCGGGAGATACCGGACGGTCAGCCCCACCAGCAGCCCCGCCACACCGAGCAGCGGCACCGGCCACCACGAGGGTGTCGAGGCGAAGCCCAGGGCGTCGGGCAGATCGTCGTAGGTGAGCGACTGCAGTTCGGAGACGAGGGCGAGGAAGCCGAAGGCCGCCGCCGAGATCGGGACCCCGAGGATCGCCGCCATCACCAGCAGGACCGCGTAGCCCCGGGTGCGGATCAGCGTGACGGGATCCGGGGGCTGGGCGGCGGGTGCTCCGGACGGCTTGGCCGACATGCTCGTGGTCTCCTCGGCATCGGGAACCTCACCCTGAACGCCCTGTCCTCAGGGCGTCCCCAAGGTGATACCACGATGTGGCGATTTGACTGATATGTCAGCGCTGTGTGGGTGCGGCGCGGCCGGCTGCCGTCACCCTTCGGCCGACGGCAACCGGCCGGACCGCACCGCGTCGACCAGCGCCTGGTGGTCGCGCTCGTTCCGGTCGGCGTACGACTCCGCGAACTGCTGGAGCGCCCGGTCGAACACCTCGCCGCGGCCCAGGTACGCCGCGATCGCGATCCGGTCGCCGGAGCGGGCGTGGGCCCGGGCCAGCGTGGCGCCGCACACCTCACCGAAGACACCGAGCCCCCGGGGCACCATCAGTTCCGGCTGCGCGATGCCCTTCCAGTCGCGCAGCTGCCGGATGTAGAAGTCCCGGCGCCGCCCGTCGAACCCGTCCACCCGCTCCCAGCCCAGGAAGATGTCGCTCGCCGCCTGCATCAGCCGCTGTCCGGCGACCACCCGGCTGCCCTGGTTGCGGTAGTGGCTCGCGCCCGCGTACGGGGCGAGCACCGAGGTGTCGGCCTCCTTGGCCTGCAGGAAGAGCGGGTCACCGCTGTCCCGGCCGAGCATGAGGATGATCCAGCACCGGGTACCGACACTGCCGACACCCACCACCTTGCGGGCCACATCGACGAGGCGGAATTCCGACAGCAGGGTGCGCCGGTCGGAGGCCAGACTCCGGCCGTAGCCGTCGATCATCCGGCGGAACTGCTCCTCGAAGGCGTGGCGCTCCAGGTCGGGCAGCAGATCGGCGACCGGGACGAGCAGGGGAGGGTCCGCGGCGATCCGCCGCCGGCCGCCGACCACTTCGGTGAGCTTGTCGAAGGCCTGCAGACTGTCCCGGGTACGGGCCTTGGCCATGGCGCGGGCCACTCCCTTGCGGCCGCGCTTGCGCAGCTGCTCCGTCGCCACGGTGCGCAGCCGCTCGGCGTCCGTCCGCGCATACCAGACGTCAAGGTGGCGCATACCGGCGTACCGGATCATCCACTCGCGGTACGACCGGACGGTGGCCAGCACCACGGCGGCGCGCTCCCGGTCGCTGAAGCCGTTCGCCCGGCCCGCGATGACGAGGCTGGCCGCCAGCCGCTTGACGTCCCACTCCCAGGGCCCCGGCAGCGTCTCGTCGAAGTCGTTGATGTCGAAGACCAGCTGCCGCTCGGGTGACGCCAGCAGCCGGAAGTTCAGCAGGTGCGCGTCCCCGCAGAGCTGAGCCCTGATGCCGGAGACCGGGGTGGCTGCCAGATCGGCGGCCATGATCGCGGCGGCTCCGCGGTAGAAGCGGAACGGCGACTCCGTCATGCGTCCGTAGCGGATCGGGACGAGTTCGGGCACCCTGGCCGCCGACTGGCCCTGAAGGATGTCCAGCGGGTCCGGCCGCCCAGGGGGTGGCTCGAACACGGCATGGCTCGACCGCGGCACCGCGCGACGGGCGGCCTTGCCACGCGCCGCCCGCTCGTCGGGCGTCGGATACTCGCCGCCGTACCGTACCGGGCTGATGTCCTGCGGCATCGGGACCCTCCTGACCACTGTGCGGGCACCAAGGGACGACGCTGCCCGGCTCCTCCCGATCATCGCCGGTCTGCGGCGTTCCGGCACCAGCAGCCGGGCGGCCGGGCGGTGGCGCGAGGTCCGGCGGATAGTGGAGGGTGCAGGACCTGCCCGGGATTGGACGCACATGGACCGGTACCCGCCCATAGCCGACCACGGCCTCGTGGGAGATCTGCAGACCGCCGCACTGATCTCCGCGCAGGGGGTCGTCGACTGGCTGGCGACGCCGAGGTTCGATTCGCCCAGCGTCTTCGCCGCCCTGCTCGACCACGACCGCGGAGGTTTCTTCCGGCTGTCGCCGGACGGCCCCGGCCACTCCTGCCGGCAGCTCTACTACCCGGACACCGCCGTGCTGGTCACCCGCTTCATGTCACCGGACGGGGTCGGTGAGGTACTCGACTGGATGGTCCCCTCGCTCACGACGGCGGCGACCGACCGGCACACCCTGGTGCGGACGGTGCGCTCGGTGCGCGGAACCGTCCGGTTCGGCCTGGAGTGCCGGCCGCGATTCGACTACGGCCGCGCCCCGCACGAGCTCGAACTCCGGCCGGGAGAAGCCTCGTTCCGCGCACCGGAAGGCGCCGCGCATCTGCAATCGAGCTTCCCCCTGGAGCGCGACGGCCGGGACGTACGCGGCGAAGTGACCCTGAACGTGGGCGAGCGGGCGGTGGCCGTGTTCACCACCTGCGCCGCCGGCGGAGCACCGCCGCCTGCCCCGACCGACGAAGGCGTCACCGCCGGGCTGTGGTCCGTCGTCGACTTCTGGCAGACATGGCTGCGCACCTCCACCTACCGCGGCCGGTGGCCCGGCATGGTGAACCGCTCCGCCATCACCCTCAAACTCCTCACCTACGCGCCCACCGGCGCACCGGTCGCCGCCGCGACCATGGGACTGCCCGAACAGATCGGCGGCGAGCGGAACTGGGACTACCGCTACACCTGGGTCAGGGACGGCGCGTGGCGGAGGCGACGGCCTTCACCCACTGGCTCGGCGACCGGCTGCACGACCGGGAGCACATCGACGGCGAGGCCCTGCAGACCATGTACCGCGTCGACGGGGAGCCCCTGCTGGCCGAAGAGGTGCTCGGACACCTCGCGGGCTACCGGGGATCGGCGCCGGTACGGCTCGGCAACGCGGCGGCCGGCCAGCTCCAGCTCGACATCTACGGCGAGGCCCTCTACGCCCTGTCCGAAGGGCGCGAGGTCGGCATCCAGGCGGGCTACCGCGGCTGGAAGCTCGTCTCCCGCACCCTGGACTGGCTCGCGGACTCCTGGGACCGCCCGGACGAGGGGATCTGGGAGACCCGCGGCGGCCGCAGGGACTTCACCTACAGCCGGGTGATGTGCTGGGCCGCGTTCGACCGCGGTCTGCGGCTGGCGGCCGCCTTCAGCAGGCCGGCCGACACCGTCCGGTGGACACGGGCGAGGGACGCCATTCTGGAGCAGGTGATGGAGCGCGGCTGGAGCGAGCCGGACCAGGCGTACGTCCAGCAGTACGGAAGCGCGGTGCTCGACGCCTCGCTCCTGCTGATGCCCCGGGTCGGATTCCTGGCTCCGAAGGACCCCAGCTGGCTGTCCACCCTGGACGCCATGGACCGCACCCTCGTCTCCGACAGCCTCGTCTACCGCTACGACCCGGCGGCGTCCCCGGACGGACTGCGCGGCTCGGAGGGCACGTTCAGCCTCTGCACCTTCCTGTACGTCGACGCCCTGGCCCGCGCCGGACGGCTGCGGCCGGCCCGCTACACCTTCGAGAAGATGCTCACCTACGCCAACCACGTCGGCCTCTTCGCCGAGGAGATCGGCCCGAGCGGCGAGCAACTGGGCAACTTCCCGCAGGCGTTCACCCACCTCTCCCTCATCACCGCGGCGCGCACCCTGGACGAGGCACTGGACCGGCGGGAGGACTGATCGCCACCCGCGCCGCCGCCCTTTCAGACCGCGGTGACACCGGCGGGCGGGCTCAGCAGGACGACGGTGTCACCCGCGTCCGCGACCGGGGTGAGCGCTTCTGTGACCGGCACGAGCCGGCCGTCCGGGCGCACCACGAACAGCAGCTCATGACCGGCCGGGACCGGGCCGCCGGAGGGCCGCGCCACCACCCGCGCCCCCGCCTCGTACCTGCGGGTCAGCTCGGGCCCGGTGAGCCCGGCACCGAAGAGCGATTCACCACCGGTGTACGGAGCCACCACCCCGTGACTCGTGGCGGGCGGCCCCAGACGGTGGACCGGGCCCTCGACGCTCTCCCGGAGGGTCATCGACGCGAGCGCGTTGAAGTCGTCCTCATCGGTGAGCAGCAGCACCCCGGTGATCCCTTCGAGCTCCGCACCCGCGCCGGTGGCCGACGCGAGCAGCTCGCCGGGCGCCAGCTTCAGCCCGGCCTGCTCGATCCGCGCCCGCTCACGGCCGGCCCCCGCCCACATCAGGACGTCCAGTCCCGATGAACGCAGGGCGCACGCCAGGTCGACCGCCCACGGCGCACCCCCGACCAGCAACGGCCTGGACCGGGCCGGGCGCAGCACGCCCAGCCGCCGGGCCACCGGGAACGCCGTCAGGCCGTACAGCATGACCGTGGCGACGATCACCACGAAGGTCGCCGGGAGGATGTGCTCGGCGCCGGCGATGTGGCTGTCGACCAGTTCGGCCGAGAACGTGGAGGCCGTCGCCGCCGCGACGATGCCGCGCGGCGCCATCCAGCCGATGAACCACCGCTCCCGGCGCGGCACATCGGTACGGAGCGTCGCGAGGTGGGCCACCAGGGGCCTGGTCACCAGGACGAGCAGTGCCACCAGTGCGAGCGAGGGAAGCACCACGTGCCGCAGGGACGCCGGTGTGACCGTGGCCGAGATGGAGATGAAGAGCAGACCGATGATCAGTGAGACCAGCGTGTCGAAGAAGGGCCGCCGTGCGGGGAGGTCCAGGCCCGGCAGATTGGCCATGGCCATCCCCATCACGACGGCGGAGATCAGGCCCGTGTCGTCGCGCAGCGCGTCACAGCCGGCCGCCACGCCGATCACGGCGGCGAACTGCACCGAGGTGGCCAGCTCCTCGCTCAGCCGCACCCGGCTCAGCAGCAGCCACAGCACGCCGGCACCGACCGCACCACCCGCCACGCCCACCGCCGTACTGGCCGCGAACCCGGCCACCTGACTGCCGAACCCCGGCCGGCCGCCCGCGAGGACCCCGTGGAAGACGAGGGCCCCCAGGATGCCGCCGACCGGGTCGATCAGCGAGCCCTCCCAGATCAGGACGCGCTGCAGGCGCTCGGTGGGCCGGACGAAGTTGAGCAGCGGCCCGACGACGGTCGGCCCGGACACGACCAGGATCGCGGAGAGCATCACCGCGGCCTGCGTGGACATGTCCAGGACCGGTACGGCGAACAGCGCGACGGACACCACGGTCAGCAGCGTCCCCAGCCAGAGCAGCCGGACCACGACCCGTCGCGTATGGCCCTTGAGCCTCCTGAGGTCCAGGCCCAGGCCGGCGTCGTAAAGGATCACCGCCACCGCCAGCGACACCAGCGGGGAGAACGCGGCGCCCAGCAGCCGTTGGGGATCGACGTCGTCGGTGAGCACACCCGCGGTGAAGCCGACGGGCAGCAGGACGAGCAGCGCCGGTACGCGCAGCCGGCTCGCCAGCAGCTGTGAGCCGACCGCGAGCACCACGATCAGTCCGATGCCCACGAGTACCTGATCCGCCGTCATCGCCGTGCCTCCTCCGGCGCGAGCGCCGGGGCAGCGGTCGCGACCCGCGGAGCACCGCGTGCGACCACCTTCCGTGGCGGCGCACGGCAGGGGCGCGAGGGCTCGCTCCGACGGGCTCCCCGACGCCCCGGTATCCGCCGTATGGGCTAACGCAGGCCGCGCGGACCGGTGCCGTACCGCTGCCGGCCGACGTCACGACCCGGGCGCACGGGTCACTTCCCGTCGTCCCAGGGGGTGCCCATCCAGCTGTCGAACGTCCGGATCAGCGCCGACAGCGCGGCCGCCAGCCGCCGGTCGACCCACTGCGCGTGCACCTGGACCTCGTCCTCGTCGGACCGGAACTCCAGCGGGACCTCCCCGCCCGCACGCCAGATGATGCGCCGCGGCCCGCGTGCCACATCACCGCTGCCGCTCAGCAGACTGCCCACACCGATGGCCACCTGGACGGGGAACAGCAGCCACCACACGTACCACCAGAAGATCCGGCCCTTGAAGCCGACAGCCTCCGGGCAGCCGGTCTGGGAGACCGTCCACCGGGTTCGCAGACCCTTGCCCGACAGGGCCTTCTCCCGCACGAGGGTGCCGACGAGTTCGCCCTGCCCGCCCCACACCTGATACACCGACACGCCCTCGCCCGCCGACGTGGTGACGACCGTGGCCAGCCGTGCACGCCGCTCCGGGCCGTCCCACATCACAAAGGAACGGGCGCCCGTCTTCCGCGCCGCGAGGTACGCGGGTATGCCGCCGGGCGGCAGTTCGCGTTCCAGGTACGCGATCACGTGGAACGGGCCGGCGGACTCGTCGGTGACGACGTGGCGGAAGCCTTCGGCCACGCCCGGCAGGATCACGTCCCCGGCCTTCCTGTCCTTGGGCAGGGCCGTCACTTTCAGGGCGCTGAGCACGTGCGACTCCTCCGTTGTCTGCGGTCGGGAAGTCGAAGCGTAGACGGGCACCTGAGAGGATCGACGCGTGGAGTCCCCAGAACCCGCCCCCGACGCCGAGCCGTTGCCCGGAACCGCTGCCGCCACCGGGCGCCGCCAGGTGCGCTGTCGCATGTGCGGCCGCCCGCTCACCGGTACGGCCTCGCGCCGTACCGGCCTCGGCCCCGCCTGCGACGCCAAACTGCACCCGGCGCCGCCGGACATCCGCACCCGTCGTCACGAGGTCGAGCAGGACCCGCTGCCGGGTACCTGAACCCTCAGGACACCGGCGCGTCCAGCCGGCGGAACAGCCCCTCCTGCACCACGGACACCAGCAGATTGCCCGCGCGGTCGTAGATCCGGCCGCGCGCCAGGCCCCGCCCGCCGGTCGCCACCGGCGACTCCTGGTCGTACAGGAACCACTCATCGGCCCGGAACGGCCGGTGGAACCACATGGCGTGGTCCAGGGACGCCATGTCGAAGCCGCGCGGCCCCCACAGCGGCTCCACCGGGATGCGCACCGCGTCCAGCAACGTCATGTCGCTCGCGTACGTCAGCGCACAGGTGTGGACGAGCGGGTCGTCACCCAGCGGACCGACCGCGCGCATCCAGACCGCGCTGCGCGGGTCCGCGCCCTTGATCTCCTCCCGCGTCCAGCGCAGCCGGTCGACGTACCTGATGTCGAACGGCTGGCGCCGCGCCATGCGCTCCAGCGCCTCCGGCAGTCCGCCCAGGTGCTCGCGCACCTCGTCGGCGACCGTCGGCAGATCGTCCGGATCGGGCACGACGCGGGCCGGCGGCAGCTGGTGCTCGAACCCGGCCGCCTCCGGGCGGTGGAAGGACGCCGTCAGATTGAAGATCGTCCGGCCCTGCTGGACGGCCGTCACCCGGCGCGTGGTGAAGGACCGGCCGTCCCTGACCCGCTCGACCTCGTAGACGATCGGCACCCCGGGACGGCCCGGCCGCAGGAAGTAGGCGTGCAGCGAATGCACCGGCCGGTCCCCGTCGGTGGTACGGCCCGCCGCCACCAGCGCCTGACCGGCCACCTGCCCGCCGAAGACCCGCTGCAGGGACTCCTCGGGACTGCGGCCGCGGAAGATGTTGACCTCGATCCGCTCCAGGTCGAGCAGGTCGACCAGACGCTCGGCGGGGTTCGTCATGCGCTTCTTCTCCACTCTCGCAGCGGCGCCGCCGTTACGGACGCGCTCACAACTGGCCCACCGAGGTGACCCGGAGAACCGCCCGGCCCTCCTCGTCGGACGCGGCCAGGTCGACCTCGGCACTGATGCCCCAGTCATGGTCGCCGTTCGGGTCGGCGAACGTCTGCCGGACCCGCCACAGCCCGTGCGCCGGGTCCTCGTCGATCTTCAGCAGCTTCGGGCCGCGGGCATCGGGCCCGGTGCCCAGCTCCTCGTACTCGTCCCAGTACGCGTCCATCGCCTCGCCCCACGCGTCCTCGTCCCAGCCCGCGTCGCCGTCGAGCTCGCCGAGGTCGCGGACCCGGTCCAGCGCGGCCAGCTCGACCCGGCGGAACATCGCGTTGCGCACCAGCACCCGGAAGGCGCGGGCGTTCGCCGTGACCGGCTTGACCTCGTCGGCCCGCTCCTGCGCCTGCTCGGCCGTCTCCACCTCGGGATTGGCGAGCTGCTCCCACTCGTCGAGGAGACTGGAGTCGACCTGACGGACCATTTCGCCGAGCCAGGCGATGAGATCCTCCAGGTCCTCGGACTTGATGTCGTCCGGGATGGTGTGCTCCAGCGCCTTGTAAGCGCTCGCGAGATAACGCAGCACAATGCCCTCGGTACGCGCCAGCTCGTAGTTCGACGTGAACTCGGTGAACGTCATCGCGCGCTCGTACATGTCACGGATCACCGACTTCGGCGACACCGGGTGGTCACTCACCCACGGGTGGCTCTGGCGGTAGACGTCGTACGCGTGCCACAGCAGCTCGCTCAGCGGCTTCGGGTACGTGACGTCCTGGAGAAGCTCCATCCGCTCCTCGTACTCGATGCCGTCGGCCTTCATCTGCCCGACCGCCTCCCCGCGCGCCTTGTTCTGCTGCGCGGCGAGGATCTGACGCGGGTCGTCGAGCGTCGACTCCACCACCGAGACCATGTCCAGCGCGTACGACGGCGAGTCGGCGTCCAGCAGTTCGAACGCCGCGAGGGCGAACGTGGACAGCGGCTGGTTCAGCGCGAAGTCCTGCTGCAGATCGACGGTGAGCCGCACGATGCGGCCCTCCGCGTCCGGCTTGTCCAGCTGCTCCACCACGCCGCCGTCCAGCAGCGAGCGGTAGATCGCGATCGCCCGGCGGATGTGGCGCAGCTGCGCCCTGCGCGGCTCGTGGTTGTCCTCCAGCAGGTGCCGCATCGCCTCGAAGGCGTTGCCGGGCCGCGCGATGACGGACAGCAGCATGGTGTGCGTGACCCGGAAACGAGAGGTCAGCGGCTCCGGATCGGACTGGATCAGCTTGTCGAAGGTGGTCTCCGACCAGGCCACGAAGCCTTCGGGCGCCTTCTTGCGGACGACCTTGCGCTTCTTCTTCGGGTCGTCACCGGCCTTCTTGACGGCCTTCTCGTTCTCGACGACGTGCTCCGGGGCCTGTGCGACGACGAAGCCCGCCGTGTCGAAGCCCGCCCGCCCGGCCCGGCCCGCGATCTGGTGGAACTCACGCGCCCGCAGCGTCCGCACCCGGGTACCGTCGTACTTGGTGAGGGCGGTGAACAGCACCGTGCGGATGGGGACGTTGACCCCGACGCCGAGCGTGTCCGTACCGCAGATGACCTTCAGGAGCCCCGCCTGCGCGAGCTTCTCGACCAGCCGCCGGTACTTCGGGAGCATGCCGGCGTGATGCACACCGATGCCGTGGCGGACGTAACGGGAAAGGTTCTGGCCGAACTTGGTGGTGAAGCGGAAGTTGCCGATGAGATCGGCGATCTTCTCCTTCTCCTCCTTGGTGCACATGTTGATGCTCATCAGCGACTGCGCCCGCTCGACGGCCGCGGCCTGGGTGAAGTGCACGATGTAGACCGGCGACTGCCTGGTGTCCAGGAGCTCGGTGATCGTCTCGGTGATCGGCGTCAGCCGGTACTCGTAACTGAGCGGGACCGGACGGGTCGCCGAACGCACCACGGAGGTGGGGCGGCCGGTGCGGCGGGTCAGGTCCTCCTCGAACATCCGGACGTCACCGAGCGTGGCCGACATCAGGACGAACTGGGCCTGCGGCAGCTCCAGGATCGGGATCTGCCACGCCCAGCCGCGGTCCTGCTCCGCGTAGAAGTGGAACTCGTCCATCACGACCTGGCCGATGTCCGCGTACTTTCCGTCACGCAGCGCGATGGAGGCCAGCACCTCGGCCGTGCAGCAGATCACCGGGGCGTCGGCGTTGACCGAGGCGTCGCCGGTGAGCATGCCGACGTTCTCCGTACCGAACAGCTTGCACAGGTCGAAGAACTTCTCCGAGACCAGGGCCTTGATCGGGGCGGTGTAGAACGTGACCTTGTCCTGGGCCAGCGCGGTGAAGTGCGCACCCGCCGCGACCAGGCTCTTCCCGGAGCCGGTGGGCGTGGAAAGGATCACGTTCGCCCCGGAGACCACCTCGATCAGCGCCTCCTCCTGAGCGGGATAGAGGGTGATGCCCTGCGTCTCGGTCCATGACGAGAAAGCCTCGAAGAGGGCGTCGGGGTCGTCGGTCGGGGGCAGCTGATCGATAAGGGTCACGCCCCCATCTTGCCTGTCTTCCACCCCGATGAGGGAACCGGACGACCGCGCGAAGATCACGGGCGATACGCTGCCCTCTCAACTCGGCCGCACCACAACGATGATGGCCGGAACATGTGCACAGGCGATACCTGTCACTACCTATCGATTTCTACGGGGGCGGAAACAGCCATGATGGGACCGGCACACTCTCTGTCAGGAGCAGCGGCCTGGCTGGGGGTGGGCGCGGCCGCGGCTGCCGCGGGACACACCATGCCGTGGCCCGTCCTGGTCGTCGGCGCGCTGATCACCGCGGGCGCGGCACTCGCCCCGGACCTCGACCACAAGTCGGCGACCATCTCGCGCGCCTTCGGACCGGTCTCCCGCGGGCTCTGCGAGATCGTCGACACGCTCTCGCACGCCGTCTACAAGGCCACGAAGATGCGGGGCGACTCGAACCGCAACGGCGGTCACCGGACGCTGACCCACACCTGGCTGTGGGCGGTCCTGATAGGAGCGGGCGCCTCCGCCGCGGCGATCACCGGCGGCCGCTGGGCGGTGCTGGCGATCCTCTTCGTCCACCTGGTGCTCGCCGTCGAGGGACTGCTCTGGCGGGCCGCCCGGATGTCCAGCGACGTCCTGGTGTGGCTGCTCGGCGCGACCAGCGCGTGGATTCTGGCCGGCGTCCTGGACAAGCCGGGCAACGGCTCGGACTGGCTGTTCAACGCACCCGGCCAGGAGTACCTCTGGCTCGGGCTGCCGATCGTGCTGGGCGCCCTCGTCCACGACATCGGCGACGCGCTGACCGTCTCCGGCTGCCCGATCCTGTGGCCGATCCCGGTCGGCCGCAAGCGCTGGTACCCGATCGGCCCGCCCAAGGCCATGCGGTTCAGGGCCGGCAGCTGGGTGGAGCTGAAGGTACTGATGCCGGTCTTCATGGTGCTCGGGGGAGTGGGCGGAGCCGCCGCGATGAACTTCATCTGACGCACCCCTGCCGAGCTCCGGCACGACGGCGCCCCGGGCGGATTCACTTCCGCCCGGGGCGCCGTTCGCCATGACGGCGGAGCTGCGGGCCGGGTGCGCCCTTCCGTGCCGTCACGTTCCGGCCGGGTCAGCCGTGCCAGGACCGCCACAGCGCCGCGTACGCGCCGTCCGCCGCCACCAGCTCGTCATGACTGCCCAGCTCGCTGATCCGGCCCTGTTCGACGACGGCGATCACGTCCGCGTCGTGCGCCGTGTGCAGCCGGTGGGCGATCGCCACGACCGTACGGCCGTCCAGCACCCGCGCCAGCGAACGCTCCAGATGGCGGGCCGCCCGCGGGTCGAGCAGCGACGTCGCCTCGTCCAGCACCAGCGTGTGCGGATCGGCCAGCACCAGCCGGGCCAGTGCGATCTGCTGGGCCTGGGCCGGAGTGACGGCCAGACCGCCCGAGCCGACCTCGGAGTCCAGTCCCGCCTCCAGAGCCCTCGCCCAGCCGTCCGCGTCGACCGCGGCGAGGGACGCCCACAGATCCGCGTCCTGCGCCCCGGTGCGGGCCAGCAGCAGGTTGTCCCGCAGCGAGCCGACGAACACATGGTGCTCCTGGTTGACCAGCGCCACATGGGTACGGACCTGCTCCGTCGTCATCCGTGACAGCCGCGCACCCCCCAGCGTGACCTCACCGGTCCGCGGGGCGTAGATCCCGGCCAGCAGCCGGCCCAGCGTGGACTTGCCCGCACCGGACGGGCCGACCAGCGCCAGGCGCGTGCCCGGGGGGACATCCAGCGACACCTTGTGCAGCACGTCGAGGCCGGCGCGGTAGCCGAAGTGCACCTCGTCGGCACGCACGTCCCGGCCGTCCGGGGACACCGTGGCATCTCCCGCGTCGGGCTCGATGTCGCGGACGCCCACGAGACGGGCCAGCGACACCTGGGCGACCTGCAACTCGTCGTACCAGCGCAGGATCAGACCGATCGGATCGACCATCATCTGCGCGAGCAGGGCACCCGTCGTCAGCTGACCGACGCTGAGCCAGCCCTCGATGACGAACCAGCCGCCGAGCATCAGGACCGCGCCGAGAATCGTCACGTAGGTGACATTGATGACGGGGAAGAGCACGGACCGCAGGAACAGCGTGTACCGCTCCCATCCCGTCCATTCCTTGATCCGCCGGTCCGACAGGGCGACCCGGCGCGCCCCCAGACGGTGCGCCTCCACGGTCCGCCCGGCATCCACCGTCTCCGCGAGCATCGCCGCGACCGCCGCGTAACCGGCGGCCTCCGAACGGTAGGCCGACGGCGCCCGGCGGAAGTACCAGCGGCAGCCGAGGATCAGCACCGGCAGCGCGAGGAGTACCGACAGGGCCAGCGGGGGAGCGGTGACGGCGAGCGCGGCAAGCAGCAGCCCCGCCCACACCACACCGATGGCCAGCTGCGGCACCGCCTCACGCATGGCGTTGGCCAGCCGGTCGATGTCCGTGGTGATCCGGGACAGCAGGTCACCCGTCCCGGCCCGCTCCAGCACACCCGGGGGCAGCCGGACCGAACGCACGAGGAAGTCCTCGCGCAGATCGGCCAGTATCTCCTCACCGAGCATCGCGCTGCGCAGCCGCATCATCCGGGTGACCACGGTCTGCACGACCAGCGCCAGCCCGAAGACCGCCGCGGTGCGCTCCAGATGGAGGTCGGTGACCCCGTCGGACAGGTCCTCGACCAGTCCGCCCAGCAGATACGGGCCCACGATCGAGGAGATCACCGCGACCGTGTTGAGCAGGGTGACCACGGTGAACGGCCGCCGGTGGCGCCGGATCAGTTCCCGCACGTAGGCCCGTACGGTCGTGGGGGTGCCGACCGGCAGGGTCGTGGCCGACTCCGGGGCGGCCGGGTCGTACGACGGTGGTGCGACGCCGATCATGCCCTCTCCTCGATTTCCTCGCTCGTGCTGATGTCCTCGCCCCTGCCCGCTGCGGACGGGGCGGCGATCTCGTCGTCCGTCTCACGGGTGACGACCGCCCGGTACCGCGGCTCGCTGCGCAGCAGATCGCGATGGGTGCCGACCGCCACCACGGAGCCCCGGTGGACCAGTGCCACCCGGTCGGCCACGTCGAGCAGCAGCGGGGAGGAGGCGAACGCGACCGTCGTACGGTCCTTGCGCAGCGCCTTGATGCCCGCGGCGACCCGCGCCTCCGTGTGCGAGTCGACGGCGGACGTCGGCTCGTCGAGCACCAGCGCCTGCGGATCGGTCACCAGCGACCGGGCCAGGGCGAGCCGCTGACGCTGCCCGCCCGAGAGCGACCGGCCGCGTTCGGTGATCCGGGTACTCATCGGGTCACCGCCGGAGTGGACCGACGCCTGCGCCAGCGCGTCCAGGACGTCACCGCAGTGCGCGGCCGACAACGCCTCCTCGGCAGCCACCCGGCCGGACGACGGCACGTCCAGCAGTTCGCGCAGGGTCCCGGAGAGCAGCACCGGGTCCTTGTCCTGGACCAGAACGGCGGTCCGTGCCGCGTCCAGTTCCAGCTCGTCCAGGGGTACGCCCCCGAGCAGGACCGAGGGCTGCTCAGTGGCCGCCGCCGCGCCCTCGGCCTCTTCCTCCTGCACCAGGGCCGGGGGGTGGCCGCCCAGCCGGTCCGCCAGCCGGCCCGCCTCGTCCGGGTCGCCGCAGACCACCACGGTGAACAGACCCTCCGGTGCCAGCAGCCCGGTGACCGGGTCGTACAGATCCCCGGCCGGAGCGGCGTCGACCGTCGACGGCCGGGCGACCCGGCTCAGCGAGAGCACCCGGACGGCGCGCTGCGCGGACGGGCGCGAGAAGGAGTAGGCCATCGCGATCTCCTCGACGTGCCGCAGAGGAAAGAGCATCAGCGTCGCCGCGCTGTACACCGTCACCAGCTGGCCGACCTCGATCTTCCCGTCACGGGCCAGCGCGGCGCCGTGGGTGACCAGGGCGATCAGCAGCAGGCCCGGCAGCAGCACCTGGATCGCCGAGATCAGCGACCACATCCGCGCGGTGCGCACGGCGGCCTTGCGGACCTCCTGCGAGGCGCGGCGGTAGCGCTCCAGGAACAGTTCCTCGCCGCCGATGCCGCGAAGGACGCGCAGCCCGGCAACGGTGTCCGAGGCCAGCTCGGTGGCCTTGCCGGCCTTCTCCCGCTGGGCGTCGGCGCGGCGGGTGGCGCGGGGCAGGAGCGGCAGTACGCCCAGGGCGAGCAGCGGCATGGCGAGTGCCACGAGCACGCCCAGCGAGGGCAGGTAGAGGATCAGTCCGACGCAGATGATGACCAGGGCGGCAGCGGCGGCGGCGAAGCGGGAGAACGCCTCGACGAACCAGCCCATTTTCTCCACGTCGCCGGTGGATACCGCGACAACCTCGCCCGCGGCGACCCGGCGGGTCAGCGCCGAGCCGAGCTCCGCGGTCTTGCGGGCCAGCAGCTGCTGGACCCGGGCGGAGGCGGTGATCCAGTTGGTGACAGCGGTCCGGTGGAGCATCGTGTCACCGACGGCGATCAGCACGCCGAGTACCGCGATCATGCCCCCGGACATCGCGAGGCGGCCGCCCGAGCGGTCGACGACCGACTGGACGGCGAATCCGACGGCAAGCGGCAGGCCGGCGAGGGAGCACTGGTGCAGCAGGCCCCAGGACATGGACTTGAGCTGGCCGCGGATCTGATTGCGGCCGAGCCAGAGCAGAAAGCGAGGGCCCGACCGGACATCGGGATCGCCGGGATCCGAGTACGGAAGATCGCGAATGTGCATGACGTCCCAAAGATCGTAAGGAGCTGAGATCCGTGGGGGGATCTCCAGAAGCACGTGGGGGAACAGGCAGGAAGGACAGCTGGGATAACAAACCGTCCAAGCTTCGCGTGCCATGGTGATTGGGGCAAACCCTTTTGCGGTCGGCGACGGTGACGACGGTGACGGCTTCAGGGACGGCGACGTCGACCGTGGGACGCGCAGGGGCTGCCGGACGGCGCGGCAGCAACGGCCGCGCGGTGCACGGGTAAAGTTTCGGCACGCATTCGCCGGCCTCCGTACGGCCGGGCGCAATCCGATGCCCCCGGGGTGCGAGCATGGGCGGATGCATATAGCCGGTGCGGTACGAGTGGTGGTCTCGGCGGCCGCCTGCGGTGTTCTCCTCACGACCCTGGCGTCGTGCGGCGACGGGCAGGACGCGAAGACGAGGGGCGCACGGTCCGGCGGTGCCCAGAAGGACAAGCCCCGGACCGTCGATCTCAAGCGCATCCCGGACGTGGGCGACCGGCTGCAGTCGCAGATCCCGTCCAACTCCCGCCAGGTCGTGGCCGTCTACGGGGCGGGCAGGAACTCGGCGGACTCCACGGTCGTGCTGTACACCAAGTCCGGTTCCACCTGGGACAGGGCCGCCGGCTGGAAGGGCCACAACGGCAAGAAGGGCTGGACGGCCGACCATCACGAGAACGACAAGCGCAGCCCGGTCGGCGTCTTCACCCTCACCGACGCGGGCGGTGTGCTGCCCGATCCCGGCGCACTGCTCCCGTACACCGAGACGGCGTCCATCCAGGCCCCGCACTACTGGGCCAAGTCCCACTGGAACGACTTCGACTACGTCATCGCGATCGACTACAACCGGGTCAAGGGCACCGCGCCCAACGACCCGACCCGCCCGCAGGGCCAGTCCAAGGGCGGCAGCATCTGGCTGCACATGGACCACGGCAGCGGCACGTCGGCCTGTGTGAGCATGCCGAAGGCGGCCATGGAGAAGCTGCTGCGCACCCTGGACCCGAAGCAGAACCCGGTCGTCGTGATGGGCGACCGCGCCAGTCTCCGGGCCTGACGCCGGCCGCCCGGGCCGCTACCGGCCCGGGCCCGGGCGGGTCGCCCGCTCGAGTTCCATCAGCACCGAGTAGTAGGAACGGCCCGTCGCCCTGTCCATCCCGATCTCGCACATCCGGTTGGCCGACAGATAGGTGTCGTACTCCCGGGTGTTCACCTCGGCGGCCTCCTTCGCCGTAGCCGAGGCCGTCAGTTCGGGGTGCAGCATGCCCCGGTCGCCCGCGAAGCCGCAGCACGCGGCGTCGTCCGGGATCACGACCTCCTGGGCACAGGCCTCCGCGACCGCGCGCAACTGGCCGACATCGTCCAGATGTTCCATCGAGCACGTCGGGTGCAGAACCGCTGAAGCGGCCTTCCGCAGCACCGTCAGCTCCGGCAGGAGCTCGTCCGCCGCCCAGACGAGGGAGTCGACCACCGTCAGCTCGCGGTGCAACTCCCGGTTGTCCTCGGTCAGATACGGCACGACCTCATGGGCGATGCCCAGGGTGCACGAGGAGGCGTCGACGACCAGCGGCAGCTTCCCGCCGGCCGTCCAGCCCCAGGCGGCCTCGACGATCCGGTTGGCCATCACGGCGTTTCCGGCGTCGTACCCCTTGGAATGCCAGATCGTCGCGCAGCACGTCCCCGCGACGTCGTCCGGGATCCAGACGGGCTTTCCGGCGCGCCCCGACACGGCGACCACGGCCTGCGGCAGGGACGGGCCGCGATGCCCCTCGGGGCCGCCGAAGATGCGATTGACGCAGGCCGGGTAGTAGACCGCGCTCGCCCCCGCCCTGGCGGTGCGGGGCAGCTTCCGGGCCGCGGCGCCGGGGATCTCCGGCAGCCACTCGGGTACGAGATCGGGGCGTACGGCCCTGCGGGCCAGACCGGTGACGCCTGCGAGCAGCCGGTCGTCGATCCGGCCCGCAGCGGCCACCGCGAGGCGCGCCGCGGCCTCCACGGCGCGGAAGTTCTTCGCGGTGAGGGCTGCGACGCGCTCCTCGCGGGGGGAGTGCCGCCGATGGCGGAAGTCCTTCATCATGGCGCCCGTGTCGATCCCGACGGGACAGGCGAGCTTGCAGGTGGAGTCACCGGCGCAGGTGTCCACGGCGTCGTAGCCGTAGGAGCCGAGCAGTTCCTTCTCCACCGGTGAACCGTCCGGCTGCCGCATCATCTCCCTGCGCAGCACGATGCGCTGGCGCGGCGAGGTGGTCAGGTCGTGGCTCGGGCAGGTCGGTTCGCAGAAGCCGCACTCGATGCAGGGGTCGGCCACGGCTTCGACCTGGGGAATGGTTTTCAGCCCGCGCAGATGGGCTCTCGGGTCGCGGTCCAGGACGATCCGGGGTGCCAGCACTCCGTCGGGGTCGATGACCTGCTTCGTGCGCCACATCAGCTCGGTCGCCCGCGGGCCCCACTCCAGCTCCAGGAACGGGGCGATATTGCGTCCGGTGGCGTGCTCAGCCTTGAGCGATCCGTCGAACCGCTCCACGGTCAGCCGGCAGAAGTCCGCCATGAACGCGGCGTACCGGTCGACGTCGGACGGCTTCGCCGCGTCGAACGCGAGCAGGAAGTGGAGGTTGCCGTGGGCGGCGTGGCCCGCGACGGCTGCGTCGAAACCGTGCTCGGCCTGGAGCTCCAGCAGCGCCTCGCAGGCGTCGGCCAGCCGGGAGGGCGGGACCGCGAAGTCCTCCGTGATCAGCGTCGTGCCCGACGGCCTGGAGCCGCCGACCGCGGTGACGAACGCCTTGCGGGCCTTCCAGTAGCCGGAGATGGTCCGGGCGTCCCGGGTGAACTCGTTGGTCACCGAGGTGACGGGCCGGACCAGCTCCAGCTGCCGCACGACGTCGGCCGCCGCCCGCTCGTACACCTCCTGGGCCGCCTCGTCCGGGGCCCGGAACTCCACCAGCAGCGCCGCGGTCTCCTTCGGCAGCCCGGCCCAGTCGGCCGGCACCCCCTGGACGCGGACGGACGCGCGCAGGGTGTTGCCGTCCATCAGCTCCACGGCGATGGCGCCCGCCTCGTTGAACAGCGGGACGGCGGCCGCCGCCGCCGTCAGGGACGGGAAGAAGAGAAGCGCGGTCGAGACCCGGCGGTCCAGCGGGAGCGTGTCGAAGACGACCTCCGAGATGAAACCGAAGGTCCCCTCCGAACCGACCATGAGCCCCCGCAGGATCTCCACGGGTGTCGAGCCGTCCAGGAACGCGTCGAGCCGGTAGCCGTTGGTGTTCTTGATCTCGTACTTGGCCCGGATCCGGGCGGTGAGCGCGGCATCGGCCTCGATCTCCGCCTTGAGTGCGAGCAGCCCCGCGCAGAGCCGCGGCTCCGCATGGGCCAGATCCTCGTCCGCCGCCGGGTCGCCGGTGTCCACGACGGTGCCGCTGGGCAGCACGAAGGTGAGCGAGGAGACGGTCCGGTACGAATTCCGGCGTGTGCCGGCGGTCATCCCGGAGGCGTTGTTGGCGACGACTCCGCCGATCGTGCAGGCGATCGCGCTGGCCGGGTCGGGGCCCAGCAGCCGGCCGTGCCGGGCGAGGGTGGCATTGGCCCGCATCACGGTCGTCCCCGGGCGGATCCGGGCCCGCGCGCCGTCGTCCAGGACCTCGATGCCCGCCCAGTGGTGCCGTACGTCGACGAGGATGTCCTCACCCTGCGCCTGGCCGTTGAGGCTGGTGCCGGCGGCCCGGAACACGACGTTGCGGCCCTTGCCGTGGGCGTACGACAGGATCGCGGAGATGTCGTCGATGTCCTCGGGGACGACGACCACCTGGGGCACGAACCGGTAAGGACTGGCGTCGGAGGCGTAGCGGACCAGGTCGGAGATCTTCCAGAGCACCTTCTGCGGGCCCAGCAGCGCGGTCAGCTCGCCGCGCAGCGGTTCGGGTGTGCCCGGCGCCTGCGCGTCGGGCACCCGGTCGTGGGAGGGCGCCCGCCCCGCGCCGGGGCGGAGTGCTTCCGGGTTCGGCTCCAGCAGTGGCATCTCGGATCCCCTCGGCGGCTCGGCGCGGTGCCCCGCACCCGGTCAGCAGCGGCGCTCCGGCATTCCGTTGACCAGAGCGGTCAGCAGACCGCCGAGCACCTCACGCTGATCGGCGGTCAATGGAGCCAGGATCTCCTCTGCGGCCGCCCGGCGCGCGTTGCGCAGCGACCGGAGAGTGGCGACGCCCTCGTCGGTGATCTCGATCCGGACCACCCGGCGGCTGTCCGAGTCGGGGGCGCGGCGCACCCGGCCGCTGGCCTCCAGGCCGTCCACCAGCGTGGTCACGGCGCGCGGGACGACGTCGAGACGCTGCGCGAGATCCGCCATCCGCGGCGGGCCGTCGTAGTGCGCGACCGTGCGCAGCAGCCGGAACTGCGCGGGGGTGATGCCGATCGGCTCCAGCTGACGGCTCTGAATGCGCTGGAGCCTGCGGGTCAGCCGCAGCAGCTGTTCGGCGAGCACGCCGTCGGGGTCGGGGGAATCCATACCAGGAACAATATCAGGACCTTGTTCATTGTGAGTATAGGTAACAATGAGCTATGCTCTCATCCGTTCGACTGTCACGGGCTGCGATCCCTGCGCCCCGGACGGCCGCAGACCGGGGCGCGCCACGCCGTACCAGCAGGCCGTTCCCGTTCCCCGTTGTCGCACGTCCGACGAAGGAGCCCATGAAACCCGACGAACCCACGTGGACACCCCCGAACCGGGATGCCGCCCAGCCGCCCGCCGAGCTGCGCCGCATCCTCCGCCTCTTCCACCCGTACCGCGGCCGCCTCGCGGTGGTCGGACTGCTCGTCGGCGCCTCGTCGCTGGTGTCGGTCGCCTCGCCGTTCCTGCTGCGCGAGATCCTCGACACAGCCATCCCGCAGGGGCGGACCGGGCTGCTCTCGCTGCTCGCCCTCGGGATGATCCTGACCGCTGTGATGAACAGCGTCTTCGGCGTGCTGCAGACGCTCATCTCCACCACCGTCGGCCAGCGGGTCATGCACGACCTGCGCACCGCCGTCTACACACAGCTCCAGCGGATGCCGCTCGCCTTCTTCACCAGGACCCGCACCGGCGAGGTCCAGTCCCGGATCGCCAACGACATCGGGGGCATGCAGGCCACCGTCACCTCGACGGCGACCTCGCTGGTCTCCAACCTCACCGCCGTCATCGCCACGGTCGTCGCCATGCTGGCGCTCGACTGGCGGCTCACCGTCGTCTCGCTGCTCCTGCTGCCGGTCTTCGTCTGGATCAGCCGCCGGGTCGGCCGCGAGCGCAAGAAGATCACCACCCAGCGCCAGAAGCAGATGGCGGCCATGGCCGCCACGGTCACCGAATCGCTCTCCGTCAGCGGCATCCTGCTCGGCCGCACCATGGGCCGCTCGGACTCGCTCACCAAGGGCTTCGCCGAGGAGTCCGAGCGGCTGGTCGACCTCGAAGTGCGCTCCAGCATGGCCGGACGCTGGCGGATGTCGACGATCGGCATCGTCATGGCCGCCATGCCGGCCGTCATCTACTGGGCCGCCGGTATCGCCCTTCAGTCCGGTGGGCCGGACGTCTCCATCGGTACGCTCGTCGCGTTCGTCTCGCTCCAGCAGGGCCTCTTCCGGCCCGCCGTGAGCCTGCTCTCCACCGGGGTGCAGATGCAGACCTCCCTCGCCCTCTTCCAGCGGATCTTCGAATACCTCGACCTGACGGTGGACATCACCGAGCCGGAGAAGCCGGTACACCTGGAGAAGATCCGCGGTGAGGTGCGCTTCGAGGACGTCGACTTCAGTTACGACGAGAAGAGCGGCCCGACGCTCAGCGGTGTCGATGTGACCGTGCCCGCCGGCGCCAGCCTGGCCGTCGTCGGCCCCACCGGTTCCGGCAAGTCGACGCTCAGCTATCTGGTACCGAGGCTGTACGACGTCACCGGCGGCCGGGTCACTCTCGACGGCGTCGACGTACGCGATCTGGACTTCGACACCCTCGCGCGGGCCGTCGGGGTGGTCTCCCAGGAGACGTACCTCTTCCATGCCTCCGTCGCCGAGAATCTGCGGTTCGCCAAGCCCGATGCGACCGAGGCCGAGATCGAGGCGGCGGCACGTGCGGCGCAGATCCACGACCACATCGCCTCGCTGCCCGACGGGTACGACACCCTGGTCGGTGAACGCGGCTACCGCTTCTCCGGCGGCGAGAAGCAGCGCCTGGCCATCGCCCGCACGATTCTGCGCGATCCGCCGGTCCTGATCCTCGACGAGGCGACGAGCGCGCTCGACACGCGTACCGAATTCGCCGTGCAGGAAGCGATCGACTCCCTTTCCGCCGGGCGTACCACGATCACCATCGCCCACCGGCTCTCCACCGTGCGTGATGCCGACCAGATCGTGGTCCTGGACGGCGGCCGGACCGCCGAACGCGGCAGCCATGAAGAGCTGCTCCAGAAGGACGGACGCTATGCCGCGCTGGTCCGCAGGGACTCCCAACTCGCCCCCGTAGCAGGCTGACCGGCCGCAGTGAGCAACCGGGGCCCCGGGGTGCCGGGACGTGCGTCCTTAGGGCATGATCGCCGCCCATGAGAGCTCTCCTCGGGGTCGAACTCCCCGGATACCGGCCAGTCGCCGACGACGCGTGGGCGAACGAGCATGACGACTTGCTGTCGCTGCACTTCTTCGCTCTGCCTCCCGACCTGCCGGCCGGTCTCGATGACGGTCCGACGCTGCGCAACGCGCTCACGCACCACACCGCGCGGGCGGGCGGCGGGCTCATCGAGGCGTCCGTGAAGAAGGTGGGGGAGCTGCCGGCCCTGCGTCAGATACTCAAGCTTCCGCTGCCGGACCAGCCGAGCGGCCAGGCGTTCATCGGCAGCTTCACGGTGCCGCGCGCCGGGTGCAGCACCGTGGTGAAGATCCAGACGGTGGAGCGGGGCATGACGGGTATGCGGGAAGCCGTCGTCCTGGCCAAGGTCGGACCGCAGGAATACTTCCGGCCCCACCCCTACGCCCCGGACGTCCAGGGCGGTCTGCCGTTCCACGTCGCCGACCATGCGCGGTGGGATGCGGAGTTCCCCGATCACCCGCTGACCCGGGTGCGGAACACACTCGACGTGCTGGCCCAGGCCGTCTCGGTGGACCCCGGCTTCGCCGCCCTGCCGCCCTTTAACGGACCGGGACCGCGCGGCTGACGGCACACCGCACACGCGACGGCGCCGCCGCACCCGTGGGACGGGGAGCGACGGCGCCGGGTGGAGCGATGGTCAGATCAGCCAACCCACGAAGTGGACGACGCCGGCAAGCAGGTTGGTGAGGAAGTTCATCGGTGTTTCTCCTTGTGCATGGTGTATCTCAGGGACAGCACAGTCGCGGTCTGCAGCCCGTCGCTTGCGCCCTGTAATCATCTGCTGCCGCACGGCAGTTGAGCAACGAATGCCGAAACGATCACGCGTTCCAGCGAACATCCGATCCCTTGTTCGTTTGTTCGCATCGCGTGATGCGGGGTGCGTGTCGTCGAGGACGGGGTACCGGACGGCGCGACCGCTGCGGGATAGCGTGCCCGCATGGTGAACGAGTCCCCGGACGTACCTCCTCGCCGCAGGCCCGGCCGCAGGCTCCGCCCGACCCGGCGCGGCCGTCTGGTGCTGCTCATCGGCGCCGTCCTCGTACTCGCGGTGGCCGCCGCCGTGCTCGTCCCCCTGCTGACGAGGGAACCGAAGAGCCAACAGGCCACCCGCACCCTCGTGATTCCCGAAGGGTGGCGGGCCTCGCAGGTCTACGCGGCCGCCGACAAGACGCTCGGCGAGCCGGCCGGCACCACGAAGAAGGCCGTTGCGACGGCGGACCTGCCCCTGCCCCCCGAGGCGAAGGGCAACCCGGAGGGATACCTCTTCCCGGCGACGTATCCCATCACCTCCGCCACGACCCCGAAGAGCCTGCTGCGCTACATGGTGGACACCGCGCTCGAACGCTTCGGCGCGGACCACATCACGGCCGGAGCACAGCGCAACGGCGTCACCGTCTACCAGACGGTGACCATCGCCAGCATCGTGCAGGCCGAGGCGGACACCGTGTCCGACATGGGCAAGGTGGCCCGGGTCATCCACAACCGGCTCGCGCGCGGCATGCCGCTCCAGATGGACTCCACCCTCAACTACGCGATGAATCGCAGCACCCTGGACACCACCACGGGCGACACGAAGATCGACAGCCCGTACAACAGCTACGAACACAAAGGGCTGCCGCCGACGCCCATCGGCAATCCCGGCGAGCAGGCGATGGTGGCGGCGATCAGCCCCACCCGCGGTTCCTGGCTGTACTTCGTCACGGTCGCGCCCGGCGACACCCGCTTCACCGACGACTACGCGGAGCAGCAGCGCAACGTCGCCGAGTTCAACCGCAACCGCCGCAACGCGGGCAACGGCTGAGCGTTACGCGCGAGCGCTACGCCCGAGGGGGTTCACGCGGACACGGACACTGCTCCCAGTGCAGCGGGCCCGGATTCCACTTCCTGGGCAGCGGACACGGGCATCGCTCCCCGCTCAGCGGGCTCGGCCCGCTCCAGCAGCCGGCCGATGACACGTACGGCGGCCCGTCCCGCCCGGTTCGCGCCGATGGTGCTGGCCGACGGCCCGTACCCCACGAGATGGACGCGCTCGTCGCGCACGGCCTGCGTCCCCTCGATCCGGATCCCGCCGCCGGGTTCCCGCAGCCTCAGCGGGGCCAGATGGTCGACGGCGGCCCGGAAGCCGGTCGCCCAGAGGATGACGTCGGCCTCTACGCTGCGACCGTCGTCCCAGGCCACGCCGGTCGGCGTGATCCGGTCGAACATGGGCAGCCGGTCGAGCACCCCCGACGCGCGGGCGGCCCGGACGGCGTCGGTGACCGGCAGCCCGGTGACACTCACGACACTCTGCGGCGGCAGCCCGCGCCGCACCCGCTCCTCCACCATGGCCACGGCCGCCCGGCCCTCGTCCGCACCGAACGGGCCCTCCCGGAAGACCGGCGGCCGCCGCGTCACCCAGTGGGTGTCCGCCGCCACCTCCGCGATCTCCATCAGGTGCTGGGTGCCGGAGGCCCCGCCGCCCACCACGACCACCCGCTGCCCGGCGAACTCGGCCGGCCCGGGGTAGTTCGCCGTGTGCAGCTGCCGCCCGCGGAAGGTGTCCTGACCCGGGTAGCGCGGCCAGAACGGCCGGTCCCAGGTCCCCGTGGCGTTGATCAGGGCGCGCGCCGCGTACGTACCCTCCGACGTCTCGACGAGCAGCCGCCCGCCGTCGCCCTCGCGCACCGCGCTCACCTCGACAGGCCGGTGCACCCGCAGGCCGAAGGTGCGCTCGTAGGTGTCGAAGTACTCCCCGATCACCTCGGACGAGGGCCGGCTGCCGTCTGCGCCGGTCAGCTCCATGCCGGGCAGCGCGTGCATGCCGTGCACCTTGCCGTACGTCAGGGAGGGCCAGCGGAACTGCCAGGCGCCGCCGGGATGCGACGCATGGTCGAGCACCACGAAATCGCGGTCCGGCTCCAGACCGCTGCGGCGCAGATGGTAGGCGCCGGACAGACCTGCCTGTCCGGCGCCGATCACCACGACATCCACTGAGTGCACCCCGGTGTTGTTCACGCTTCTACCAACCACGTCGGGGGCGTGGGTCTTCCCGAGGCTCCCGGGGAGCTCAGCGTCCCCCGGCGAACAGCAGCGGCGCGCCGCCCGGCGCGGAGGCCGGCCGGCCGTTCACCGCCGGCACCCCCGGCAACGGGGATGCCGGGACGGCCGACAGCAGCCCCCGGGAGGCCAGCTCAGGAGTGACGCCCTCGCCGAACCAGTACGCCTCCTCCAGATGCGGGTATCCGGAGAGCACGAAGTGCTCCACACCCAGGGAGTGGTACTCCTCGATCCGGTCCGCGACCTCCTTGTGGCTGCCGACCAGCGCGGTGCCCGCACCGCCACGCACCAGACCGACGCCGGCCCACAGATTCGGCGCGATCTCCAGCTTGTCGCGGGAACCGCCGTGCAGCGCCAGCATCCGCTGCTGCCCCACCGACTCGCTCCGGCCCAGGGCCTGCTGAGCGGCGGCGATCGTGTCGGCGTCGAGGTCGCCGAGCAGCCGGTCGGCCGTGGCCCACGCCTCGCGCGAGGAGTCGCGCGAGATGGTGTGCAGCCGGATCCCGAAGCGGACCGTGCGCCCCCGCTCCTCGGCCAGACCCCGGATCCAGTCGATCTTCTTCTTCACATCCGCGGGCGGCTCGCCCCAGGTCAGATAGACATCGGCATGAGCGGCCGCGACCGGCCCCGCCGCAGCCGAGGAACCGCCGAAGAACACCTCGGGCAGCGGGTCCGGCGGCAGCGCGGTCAGCCCGCCCTCCACCTGGTAGTGCTCACCGTCGAAGTCGAACGGCTGCCCGCTCCAGGCTCCCCGCACCACCGACAGGAACTCCGCCGTCCTCGCGTAGCGCCGGTCATGGTCCAGATGGTCCCCGAACCGCCGCTGCTCGGTCGAGTCACCGCCCGTCACCACGTTGAGCAGCAGCCGGCCCCGGGTGATGCGCTGGTAGGTCGCCGCCATCTGCGCGGCGAGCACCGGCGAGATGACCCCGGGACGGAACGCCACCAGGAACTTCAGCCGCTCGGTGTGCTGGGCCAGCGCCACCGTCGTCAGCCAGGCGTCCTCGCACCATGTCCCGGTCGGCGTCAGGACCGCCTCGAACCCGAGCTGCTCCGCGGCCTTCGCGATCTGCGCAAGATACTCGATGTCGGGTGCGCGCACCCCGCTGACCGGCGTGATCCGGTCCCGCTTGATCCCGCCGTCGGTGTACGCATGACGGTCGACGAGCGTGCGCCCGTCGCCGCCCGTGGGCAGGAACCAGTGCAGATGGACATTCATGAGGAGGCCTTTCCGTACGAGCGGGGAGTGGTCGAGGACGCGGGGAGATCGCGGTTGAAGCGGGTGTCGACGTAGTCCTTGAAGGTGAAGCGGTGCGGAATGAGCTTCAGATCGGCGAAGGTGTCCGCGATCTCCTGCTCGGACGCGATCGCGGCCGGATCGACGGCGACGGGAACCCGGGTTCCGTAACTGCGCTTCACCGCGTCCAGCGCCACCTCGTAGGGCAGCCCGGTCTCCTTCGCCCAGACCTTCGCCCACGCCTCGGGGTGCTTGAACACCCAGGCCTGCGCCCGCTCCAGCCGTACCAGCAGATCGCCGATGGCCTTCGACTTCCCGGAGTCCTTGAGCGAGGCGGGGGAGGCGACCTGGAACCCGAGGCCGTTGACGATCCCCTCACCGGTGGTCAGCACCCGCGCCTTGCCGCCGCGCAGCACCTGCGAGGTGTACGGATCCCAGATCGCCCAGGCATCGACCTTGCCCCGGCTGAACGCGGCCAGCGCATCGGCCGGCTGGAGATAGTTCAGCTTCACGTCCGACAGGCCGAGCCCCGCCTTCTTCAGCGAGCGGATCAGCTGGAAGTGTGCCGAGCTGCCCTGAGCGACGGCGATCGACCTGCCCTTGAGCTGGGCCGGGCCCCGCAACGGCGAATCCCTGGGAACGACGATGGCCTCGCCGGCCGAGGAACCGTGTGTGGCGCCCACCACCACGATCCTGGAGCCGGCGCCCGCCGCGAACACCGGTGGGGTATTGCCGACCCCGCCGATGTCCACGGCCCCCGCATTGACCGCCTCCAGAAGGGGCGGCCCGGAGGTGAAGGTGGACCATTTGATGCGGTAGTCGAGATCGTCGAGCTCACCGGAGGCCCGCAGGATGGCTTCGTAACCCCCCTTCTGGTCACCGATGTCGAGCGTGACGCTGCCCTTTCCGTCCGTGCTGCTAGCGGTGGAGGCGGAGGTGGCACCCCCGCAGGCACTGAGCAACAGGGCGAGCGGCAGCAAGAGGGCAGGCAGGGTACGGCGATTCATGGTGGTGTCTCTCTTCGGTCGCGCGGGAGTGAGGTTTCAGACGGCTTCTGCGGGCGCGGGACCGGTGGTCTCCACCCCGAGCTCCGAGAGCAGCCGCGTACGCAGCGCCGCGAACTCGGGGGTGCCGGGACTGCGGGGGCGGTCCAGGGCGACAGGTGTCTCGTACGCGATGGCGCCGTCCCGCATCACCAGCGCACGGTCGGCGAGCAGCAGGGCCTCGTCCACATCGTGCGTGACGAGCAGGACCGCGCAGCCGCGGCGCTGCCAGAGTTCGGCGACCAGTTGCTGAGCCCTGATCCTGGTCAGGGCGTCGAGGGCGCCGAACGGCTCGTCGAGCAGCAGCAGATCGGGCTCACGCACCAGCGCCCGGGCCAGCGAGGCGCGCTGTGCCTCACCCCCCGAAAGCGTCCTGGGCCAGGCCCCCGACCTTGCTGCGAGTCCCACCTCGGCCAATGCCCGTTCCGCCACGGCTCGTTCGGGCTTCCCTGGAAGCCCGAGCAGCACATTGCGCCAGACCCGCTTCCACGGCATCAGCCGCGGCGCCTGGAAGGCGACCGCCCGCCTTCTGGGTACCAGTACCGTTCCCCGGATCTCCCGGTCGAGGCCGGCGAGCACCCGCAGCAAGGTCGACTTCCCGCACCCGCTGCGCCCGAGCAAAGCGGTGAACTCCCCTGCGCGCAAAGTGAGATCGAGCCCGTCGACGACGGCCCTTCCATCGAAGGAACGAGTCAGTCCCTCGACGCGCACCGCATCCTGCGGCGTCGCGTCCGAGGCGGGCGAGAGGGCGCTCACTGGCCCGTGAAGGTCGGTCGCCATTGCAGCAGCAGCCTTTCGAGAATGCGGACGATGACATCGGCGGCGAGGCCGAGGAAGGCGTAGACGACCAGGCAGACGACGATCACATCGGTACGGAAGAACTCCCTGGCCTGGTTCATCAGGAAGCCGATTCCGGCGTCGGCGTTGACGGACTCGCCGAACACCAGCGCCAGCCAGGCGGTCGCCAGCGAGTAGCGCAGCCCCGTCATGGCCCCGGGCAGCGCTCCCGGCAGCACCACATGCCGCACCAGACCCCACCGCCCGAGCCCCAACGACTCACCCGCTTCGATCAGTTGGGGATCAACACTGCGAATGCCCGCGTACACGTTGAGATAGAGATGAAAGGCCACGCCGAGCGCGATCAGCGCCACCTTCGGGGCCTCGCCGATCCCCAGCCAGATGATGAACAGGGGAATCAGCCCGACCCAGGGAACGGTCCGCAGCATCTGGACGCTCGCGTCGATCAGATCCTCACCCAGCCGGGAGAGCCCGGAGACGAGCGCGAGCGCGGTCCCGGTGACACCCCCCAGCAGCAGACCGGCGGCAACGCGCTGAAGGGAGACACCCATGGCGGACGGCAGGGTCCCGTCGGCGATCAGATCCGACCCGGCACGGGCGATGGTGCCGGGAGAGGCCAGCACATCGGGGTGCAGCACGCCGGTGGCGCTGAGCACCTGCCACAGGGCCAGGAGCAGCAGCGGCCCAACGGTGCGCCGCAGCCACCGGGGCACGTTCCGCAGCCGCGCCCCGCGGACGGCCTGCGGTGTGACGGGCTCCAGTTCCAGGAGGCGAGGCGGGGAGGAAGGGACCGGCGAACCGGATTTGAGGGATATATCGGGTGGTGCGAGAGCGTGGTCGACGGTCATGAGAGCTCCACGAGCGATTCAAGGGCAGGGGAGGGCATGGCTCACACCGGGCGCACAACGGCCCTGTCGCCTTGCGGGAGCCGTTGGAGCACCGCAACAGGCCGACGGGGGCGGAACACACCGGGACGCGGCCGGACGGGCGCGACGGAATGCGTTCGCGGTCAGGAACGGACGGACGGTGCGCCCGGGATCACTGACGGCAGATGTGCTGAGAGAACGTCAGCAGCCGCGACAACACGCGGCGGAAGCCACCCGCAGCAGGTCGATGTGACCGCGCGAGGTGAGCAGGGCTGAACGGAACATGGCGATGAACGTAGCGATGCCGCGTGGAAGCGGTCAACGGTGTCTCGGCACGTGGACGCGCGATCCCGCTCCGCGGGCGAGAGGACGGTCCCATGCCATCCGCCTCATGAAAGCGTGAGGCTGAATGACAAGTTCAGGCAGCGGCCCGGCCGCGCCGCTGCCACCTTGATGCGCATGCGTCAGACGGCCGGGCTCTCCAGGTACTGATGGGAGTTCCGCCAGGAACGGAATGCCTCTTCGAACCATGGAATCCCGGCAGAGAGTGGGACAATGCTTTCGCACGTTTCGCTGTAGTAGCTGCGCTGCTTCTCGGGCCGCGGGTGTGTACTCAGTCTCTGTACATTGCTGTAGCGATCGGCCAGTTTGAGCGAAACGACCTCTCCCGGGGCGGACCGTATGCTCCGGAGGTACCGGAGGCGGACCTCCCCCGGATCCTCCCCGGGCGCGGGTTCCGGCTTGGTCACCCAAGCCACCAGACCGGCCACGCGGGGACCGAACTCCTCCCGGACCTCGTCGATCGTGCAGTCGGTGTCCTCCACCACATCGTGGAGAATCGCAGAGACCAGTACATCCTCATCATGGATACCGGCACCCAGAACCAGGATCTCCAGAACCTCGAGGAGATGCTCCATATACGGCTCTCCGGCGGGCCGCCGCTGGTTCCCGTGGAATCGCCGGGCGAACTCCACGGCCGCGCCAAGACGCTTCAGTGAGACCGAAGGGGCGAGGAGAGGCAGTTCCTGAATTCCGGTGTTCCAGTCGTGCCATGAGTCGAATATGCGCGTCGCCAAGGCTACTCCACCTCTGATTCTTCCAAGGTCCTGCTGTATTCCGGCCATCGGGGAATTGTCGACGGGGTTCACCCTCATGGGCAAATGGTGTGGGTCCGGGCCGCGGTCAGATCGTGCACGGCGTGGCGGAATCCGGGACGGGGCGCGCCCTTGACGGCCGGCGTCCCGCACCGCGGGTTGAGGAGGTTTCCGACGATCAGCGCAGGTGTCCTTACGCGGCGGTGGGCCTCGTTCCTGCGGGCCCGCCCACGACCGTGAGCAGGTCAACGACGAAGATCAGTGTCGAGCCTGCCGGGATCAACGGAGAGGGTGACTGCTTGCCGTAACCGAGACGCGGGGGAACGATGATCTCGCGCCGGCCACCGACCTTCATTCCCCTCACTCCCCGGTCCCAGCCCTTGATGACCCTGCCGCCGCCCACGGCGAACTTGAACGGCTGGTCCCGCTCCCAGGAGGAGTCGAACTCCCTTCCGGACGCGAACGTGACCCCTGCATAGTGAACCTGGACGACCCTGCCCGGCTGAGCCTCGGGGCCGTCCCCCACCACGAGGTCCCGGATCGTCAGCTCGGTGGGCGCGTCGCCCTCCGGAACCTCGATTCTGGGCTTTGTCGGTTCGCTCATCACAGTCCCATCGCTCGCCACCGGAATTCCCCGCACGGGCCGGTCGGACACATGGCCATTCCATGCGGCAGGCGATCACGCTACCGGCAATGCCCATGCTCCGAGGCCATGCCACCGGTGTCGAGGTCTCCCGGGTGATCAAAGGCGACGACATCGGGATCGACAACAACGTGGACAGCCGAAAGGCGCCTGTCAGCCGGTCGCGAGGGCGGCCGATGCGTCGATGAGGGTGAGTTGGCCCGGGCCTGCTCTCCGTGTCCGGGCCTGTTCCACGAAACGGCCCAGCTCCGCGCCGACGGTGGCCGAGTCGATGCGCTTGATCACGGGCAGCGTGGCCTCGACGATCTGACACGCCTCGTCGAGGCGGCCGGCACCTGCCAGGGCTGTCGCCTGCCGGACCGCGAAGCGGGCCTGGGAGTTGCTGTCCGCCGGGACGGCCGAGCCGTGCAGGCGCTCGGCGGCGAAGAGGTCGGCGGCCGGCTCGAAGCGACTGAGGCCGAGCATGCAGGACGCCTCGATGAGCCGGGGGTTGCCGTTCTCGATGCGCGGGCCCCAGTGAGGGGTCCGGTCGCCGGTGACCTCGGCGGCGTGGCTCCTGACCCGCTCCAGCGCCCCCCCCCGGCAGGCCCCCGCGTCGCCACGGCGCGCATGTCCCTGGGCCGCGCGTCGCGCGGCGTGCGCGCGGATCACCGGGTTGGCCCGCAGGGGCAGTCCCCCGACGGTGCCCGGCGGCAGCATGTGGTCGGTGGCGTTCAGCCCGGACGGTCACACCCTGGCCGCCACCACCGACGACGGCGTGGCCACGCTCTGGGACCTGAAGGTCGAGTCCGCCATCAGCCGCATCTGCGCCGGGAGCCCCGGCGCCCTGAGCCGGCAGCAATGGAAGCGATACGTTGTCCCACTGCCGTACGACCCACCCTGTGTGGCACCGAGTGACCTGAGCCGGAGATTCCCTGGCAGTATGCGGCCACTTCGTCGATCAGTCCTGCACGGGGAGGCCGGGGCCGTGGACATGGAAGGTGAGCCCGGTGATCCGTCCTGACTGGATCACCGGGCCGTGCTGAACTCCGCCGTTGACGGCGTTGTGTACGGGTTCCGGACGGGCCTGGGCCGTGCTGACCAGCTGCTGGAGAGCGGACAGCACCTCATGCAAGTCGTCGGCCGTGACGGAGTCCGTCCGGAGCAGCCGGTACAGATCGGCGCGCCATCGATCCTTGACCTCGCGGGTGGCTTGCGCGTCGTCAGCGTCCCCGGCTGTCAGTCTGGCCCGGTCGGCATCCAGGTCCGCGGCTGTGGGGCCACCTGGACCGGTACGAGAGAAGAGCCGTCCGACGACAGCACGCGCCTGTACCCAGGAGTCGGTGACCATGAGTGAGACCAATGTGGTGGCTCCCGACGCGGCGAGAGCAGCGAACTCGGATTCCATCATTCCTCCCTGAGGGTCAGATCCCGGCCGGCGGCCGGGTTACGCCGGTGGTGCTGTCCGGCGGCTCTCCGTCCGGGGTGAAGCCCGCCGGCGGGTCGAAGCGGTGCACCAGGTCGTCAGCCGTCTCATGCTGATCCTGGTCCCTGATGGCGTCCGCGATCTGCTTGGCCAGCAGCCTCCGTTGGGTGTCCCCGTCCTCGAGGCCCAAGGCGTTCAGCGCGTCAGCGAGGTGGTCTGCGGCCGTGGGCGCCCGCTCGAAGGCGGCCGCGTGCCATTCCGGGTTCTGCTTGCCGTCCTGGTCCTCACGCGGCTGAGGGATGAGGTCCCGCAACCGCTCGGGGACGTCGGTGTCATTGGCCGCGGAGGTGAGCCGGGCGAGCAGGCCGAGATCCTCCACTGTCCTCTCCACCTGTTCGTCATTCTTGGCGAGCCACCAGACCACGGCGCTGCCTGTGTTCTTGAGGACGTCTTCGCCCAGGTACTTGCGCTTGCTCTGCTCGTACTTGCGCTGGTGCTCCCAGACCGCTTGGTCCTTGCGTACACCGGCGAGGCTGTCCAGACGCTCCTGGTCGTGCTCGTGCAGGGTGAGCCGCACATCCTCGGCCATCGCATGGAGCTGCCCCGTGCTGTCGGGAAGCAGCGAGCTGAGCACACCGCTCAGCTCGTGCTGGACGAGTGAAACCCGGCCCGGCTCCCGCTGCTCGGTGATTGCTCGGGCACGGTCGAGTACGGCTTCGACGGCGAGGCCCGCCGGGTTCAGCACACGGCCGTGACCGGACGCGTTGAGGGCGTCCCAGCGAACGGTCGCGGAGATCAGGAAGTCGTAGTCGGTCCATTGGCTGGGCAGTGCCACACGGCTGACGTGGTGTTCGGTTCGCTCGATGGGAGCAGCGGTGAGGTGTTCCTCGAAGGCGACCGAAACGGAGCCGCGGCGCAGCGCGGCGGCTCTGAAGGCCGTGGCAGGGGCTGCGAAGAGGAGCACCGAAAGGATCGCCCACGCCCACATGGGCCACTGTTGTGTCACGCCCAGGATGGTCAGCACCAGACCGCACAGGACGGTGAGGAAGACGGTGGTCGACTTGCATCCGGTGGTCACCGCGCGGTCCCCCTGGGTGATGCCGCCTGCGGCGGCGTGATCGGTCGGCTGAGGCCTTGAGCTGAGCAGATCTTCTGAAGCAGCAGGTCGGTGGTGAGTGCCGCGCGTAAGGATCCGCCGGGCGCGGTGCGTTCGGCGTCGCGGGCGCTCGCGTACAGCGCGGCGAAGGCCGCACCGCGCCGGCCCTCGCACCGGTCGGCGGCGCCGACGAGGAGGTCGAGCAGCATGTCGCCTCTGGTTCCGGCATCAACCGACGTGTGGAGCCAGCGTTCCGCGTACGGTTGCCAGGTCGGCCGCGGCAGTCTGTTGAGTACGGCACTCCAGCAGGTGATCACGGAGGACCGCACTCTCCTCTCCTCCGCCAGCGCGCGCCCGTTGTCATACGGGTCGGTCAGCGCCTCGGCGACGCCGACCCGCAGGAAGATGCCGAGGTCGGCCTGTGAGGGCTCGGAGCGTGCCAGGCGGTGGAGCAATCTACGGCGCAGTCGGTGGCTCGACTCCACCAGGTCACTCAGCGCTTGCAGCGCGCCTGCGGTGCCGTGCTCGCGGCGCGCCAGGTAGTACAGCCGGAGCATGGCCTGGTCGGGGTGGCCGGCTGCGATGACATCGGCACAGACCTGGACCAGGACCCGGGCATACTCTCCCTTGAGGTGCTTGTTGGCGCACGACTGGTAGATCCAGCCACGCAAGGCCCCTGCGTGTTCGGGATCGCCGAGACCGCAGGTGAGCGCCTGGACGGCGGCCTCCAGCCCGGCCCTGCTCGTGGCCGTCGAGCCCCAGTCCTCGGCCAGCGACGCCAGTCCTTCCGCGCGACCGGTCCGCAGATACTCCCCTGCCAGCTTCGCCACGAGGCCGTCGCGCAGCTCCTGGGTGACATGGGGGCTGTTCAGGGCCACGCTGCGCGCGGTCCATGCGCCGAGATGCTGACGCAGATCGGGCATGTGGTCCCAGAAGTGGGTTCGGACCGCCGAGTCGTAGTCCAGGTCCCTGAACCACACGCGACCGTCCGGTCCGGCACCGGCGGAGATCTCCGCCAGGCGCTCGGCGAGATCTTTGCGCTGGAGCAGCGGGAGGTCGTCGGGTGGCGAACCGACGGTGTGCAAGAGGAGCTGAGCGGCGCGGTGGACGACATCGGCGTGAGCGCCGTGGAGCATGGCCACGCTGATCAGCAGTGCCCGCTGAGAACTGTCACCCAGCCTGGCGACGAGGGCGGCGACCTCCTCCCGCCGGTCGGCCTGCGCCTTCCTGGCAGTTGCGCACCACTGCGTGAACTCATCGCCCGATGCGGCAGCCTCGCGCGCCCGCCGTACCAGGTCGGCGAAGTCCGCGACTTCGCGCAGCGGCCGCCGCTCGTACAGGAACTCCGTGACCGTGGGGTCGGGGCGGAGATACTGCTCGGGCGGTAGGCCATGCGTACGCAGGTGCCGTCGCAGGACCCACTCACGGCGCGGCTGCAGGATCTCGACTCTGTATTGCTGAAGATCGGATTCGAGGGTTCCGCCATGCGGCATGACGACCACGAGATGCGCGCGCTCCTCGTGTACGGCCTTGCGGAGGGCGGAGAGGTCGGCTCGGCAGGCGGCCCACCGGACAGTGTCGGCAGCTGACAGGTCCAACAGCAGCCGGTCGCCTGCTCCGACCAATTCCGGGTCGGCGAGGGGAAGCTCGCCGGCCTCGTCCGGCAGGAGTTCCCGGAAGGTGCCCATGTCCTTGTGGTGTTCGCGCAGGAGCACTCGGGCCGCGCACGACCGGCCGCTGCCGGGTTCGCCGTCCAGGATCACGGTGCCGGTGTCGGCCAGCTGGGAACGAGCGTTTCCCATGCCGGGCGGGGCGACCAGCACGCGCCGCAGCCACGCGAGCTGGTCGTCCGCGAAGCGTGTGAAAGAGGGTCTGCCCATGGCCTGCTGGTCGGCGAGGACGGTGACGTTGATGTCCCCGTTGCCGTTGTGCTGTGGCCCGGTCGTGCCTGTCACCCACGTTGTGCCATTGAGTTCGCTCACCGGCCGTCGTCCTCCTGCCCGTCGGATTCACCGAACCGGTGCCGGATGTCGCCCTGGTGGTTGCCCTCGAAGTACGTCATCCCGCTGCCGGAGAAGTGCCGGCCGCCCGACTCATGGCGGGAGTTCTGGTAGATGTCGCCCTGACCTGTGTGGACGGGCCCGGTGGATCCCTTGATCACGGTGCCGCCGACGTCTCCGGTGAAGTCACGGCTCTGCACCGCGGTTCCGCTCACGTCCCCGATCGAGTTGGTCACGGAGTCCGGTGCGAGCGACGAGGCGGTGTCCCGGTCCAGGTCGCGCAGGCCGGGGACCATGTCGGCCACCACGTCACCGAGACGTTTCAGTCCCGTCTCCACGTCCTGTGTACTGAAGGGGACGGACTGGATGTCGGCGAGCCGGGCCAGCTCGTCAGGCAGATCTCCAGCGTTCAGCCGGTCGGTCTTTCTGCCGTCCAGTACGGGGATGACGGGAAGCTCACAGGCGAACGCCTCCATGATCTCCTTACGAACCCAGTCCTTCGGATCGCGCAGCCGGTTCTGGAAGTTGGTCCAGTCAGGGCCGATGACAGCCAGGAGAACCGCGCTGCGACGCAGACCGGTCAGCAGTTCATCGGGATAGGCCCGGCCGGGGGCGATGGACTTCGATGCGCGGAAGATCCGGTCGCTGCCGAAGCGACGCGACAACTCCTGGTCGATCAGGGCGGCGGTCTTCTCGCCGTCCCCTGTGCGGTAGTTGATGAATACGTCGGTCATTTCGAAGCCTCTCGTCAGGAAGTGGGAGGGCGCGTCAAGGTGCCGAGCCGCGGAGCAAGTCGGCGTACGGCATCATGATTCGGATGGCGGGCCAGGAGGCGGGCGAGGCGCCGGAGGTCGATCGTGACGGTTGCGGACCGGATCGCGGCCACGCCGTCGAGAAGCGGCGCCGTCAGGGCACAGGCGTGGTCGATCTCGCCGTCCGACGCATAGGCCAAAGCCCGGCGTACGCCGTACCGCACCTGGGTGCGGACCGCGTCCCGGGAGACCAGGGCGAGCTGCCGGTCCAGTTCCTCGGCGGCCTCCCGCGGGCGGCCGAGGTCGACCAGGCACCAGCCGGTCACCATGCCGACCGAGTCGGGCAGGTGCATGCTGCCGATCACCGGGCTGTCGGCGCCGTCCTGGCGGGCAAGGAGCGTGCGGGCGCGGTCCAGAGCGCGCCTGCAGGCGTCGCGGTCGCCTGCCAGCGCATGCCCCTGAGCCTCACGTTGCGCCGCCAGTCCCCGGATACGCGGAGGCAGTGTGCCGCTCTGGGCCCGCTGCGCCAGGGCGACCGTCTGCGCCGCGTCGTCCTGGTACAGCGTGATCAGGGCCCTGCGGACCAGCGCGTAGCCGCCCAGTGTGCGGTCGCCTCCGGCCGACGCCAGATCCACCGCGCGCTGCGTCCACCACAGTGCAGCACGCTCGTCCCCCGTCTCCTGCATCAGCCAGCCCACGTATTCGGCGTACCGGGAGCCGAGCGCCAGCAGGTCCCTGCGGGTGCCGGCGTCGGTGTGCGCCGACAGTTCCCGCAGCGTGTGGGTCTGGGCGATCAGGCCGGGAAGCAGGAACCCGGGCTCGACGCTCTGCCCCAGACGCCGGTAATGCGTGAACAGGGAGCGGGATGCCTCCAGCATGCCGGCGCCCGCGGACGGGGCGACCGGGCCGGGGGAGCCCATGGGCAGTCTCATCAACGAGGCGGCGCCGGCCCCCACGGCCTGTCGCCGTCCGACGGGCTGGAACCAGCTCGGGCCGTCCGGTGACAACTGCATGGTCCATTCCTCCTCATTGATTCCGTCAGCCGTCTGTAAGGGCGGCGTTTCGGCAGCGGGTCCGGTGGCCCGGGCGACAAGTGCTCCGTCGGCCCGGAGGGCGGCGTCGCACAGTCGGACGAGATCGCGGCTGGGTGCCTTGATGCCTCGTTCGACCTTGCTCAGCTGCGCCTTGCTGTAGTGCACGGCGGCAGACAGCGCGGTGAGGCTGAGTCCGGCGTCCAGGCGACGCTTCCTCAGCTCCTCGCCGAACCCGGTGGACGGCTGTGGCACGGGAACCTCCAGAACCGTCCGTCCGGGCGCAGGCGTTCGCAGGGAAAGCGTGCGGCAGTCCCGGCCGGACGGACAAGGTGATCGGTGCTGTTTCCCGTTTCCTTCTCCGCAGGTGAGGGGCGCTACTCCCGTGAATCGGGGGCCGTTCTCATTTTCGGGGGCGCAGTGTGCGGCACGTGCGCCCCTTCATCGGGCAGTCGGAGAGCCACATCCAGGAAGGGCAGACCTCACCCGAGGGATCCAGTCGCGATGCCTGCACCGGATATCAAATGAGCCGTAGACATGGCCTGTTGTGCCCATGTGCTACGTCATAAAGGGAATCACCGGAAATCACGGCCTCTGTCCGGTTGGATGAAATGGTCGGGCCCCGGCTCCTGGCCGGCTCACCGACCCAAGGCTGTGCGCGAACGAGGGGGGAACAGCCATCACGTCCACATGGAGTGCCGCAGAGGGTGACGGATTCCGGGCGGCCGTTCTCGCTCTGACCCGGCGGCGCATCGAGATCTACAGGGATGCCGGCGAGAGCTGGCGGTTCGCCGAAAGCCTGAAGTCCGTCAGCGAGGACACCGCCCAGGAGTACGAGGGCCGCACGATCCTCGAACTCGTGCAGAACGGCCACGACGCACTCGGCAGCGCCGAACCGGGAAGAATCGCCGTCCTGGCGGTCTCCCAGGAGAGCGGCGGGGTCCTGTACGTCGCCAACGAAGGCGCGGCGTTCGCCGAGGAGAACTTCCGCGCCATCACGGAGCTGGCCCTGTCGAGCAAGGCGGCGGGCGAGGGGATCGGCAACAAGGGCCTCGGATTCCGCAGCGTTCTGCAACTGACGGACTGGCCCGAGATCTACTCGAAGTCCTCGCCGTCCTCTCCCGGCTTCGACGGATACTGCTTCCGCTTCACCAGGCCCGAGGACGTGCGCACCCTGGTGGACGATCCGGCACTCGCGACCCGGGTGATCGAGGACATCTCGCCGCTGGCACTGCCGGTACCGGCCGATGTCACTGATCCCGTGCTCAAGGAACTGGCTGAGGACGGGTATTCCACGGTCGTCCGGCTCCCGCTGCGCGACCGGCACGCCTGGGGACTCGCGGTGGCGCAGGCGGAGAGCATGGTGGCGGGCGAGGCCCCGCTTCTGCTCTTCCTCGACCGAGTGGCCGAACTCCTCGTCGAGGTGCGCGACGGCTCCGATACCGCCTTCCGGCAAGCCCTCACACGTACCGAGCTCACATCGGACCTGGTCACCGCAGGCGAGAACGAATGGGTACGGGAGATTGATCTCGCCGGGGCGGGCCGCTACCTGCTGGCGCGTCGGACACTCGATCCCGAGGACCTGAACGAAGCGGTTCGCCGCAGTGTCCGGGCGCGCGAGATCGACGCCGCCTGGGAGAACTGGGATGCCGAGGCATGGGTGGCGGTCGCGCTGCGCCTCGACGCACCGCTCGCACACGGACGCATGTACACCTTCCTGCCGATGGCCGAAGGCGTCCACGCTCCATTCCCCGGTCATGCTCATGCCCCGTTCTTCACCAAACTGGCCCGCCTCGACATCAGTGAGGCCGTCGCTCTGAACGCGTACCTCCTTGACCAACTCGCCGCGCTGACACTTGAACTGGGCAGGCGCATCCGCGCGGAGACCCCGCATCCGCGCGCCGCGGACCTAGTGCTCGACCTCATGTGCTGGGACGCCCCGGAACGGCTGGACGCCGCCCTGGACGGGAAGCTCGCCGCCGAGCCGATCGTCCCCCTGCACGGCCGGGAGGCGTGGGGTTCGCTGCAGGACTCCTACGGATGGAACGACGGCAAGCGTTCCTGGCGCGTCCTCACCACGGAGGCATTCACGAGGGCCGGAGCCGACCTGCTGGCCCCGTCCGTCGGCCCGGTCCGCCACACGCGTCTGGACAAGCTGTGCAGAGCAGTCCTGTCCAGGTCCTTCCGACCGCCGGCGCTCCTGACCGCCGAGTGGGCCGAGACCGTGGCCCAGGCACTGCTCGGCGGGACGGAACCAGCAGGACAGGTGTGGGCGGACTTCTACAGTGACCTGTCCCAGGCATTCGCCAGGGACCAGGGCGTGTTGCGGGGCCGGCGCATCATCCTCACCCAGGACATGCGGCTGAGAAGTGCCCTCGGCAGCCGGGCCGGGTCCGGCAGGCAGGACGCGACCGTCTTCTTCCACCCCGAGCCCGACGACATCGCGGACGGCGACGCCGTCACCCGGGTCCCGGGCGACCTCAAGGCACTCCGGCGCCGTATCTCCTTCACCCACCCGGCGATTGCCTGGGACACGGCCGGACGCGGATTCCTCGAGCGCAACGCGCTTGTGCGCCCCTACCAACTGGACCGGGTCTTCGACGCGTTGGAGGATCTCCTCACCGACCATGCCTCGGAGGCGCTGGGCCGCGACGCCCTCACCTTCACCTTCCGGCAGTACCCCCTGCTGACCCAGGCCCAGCGCCGGCGGCTGGCCCGGATTCCCTTCCGGCTGCCGCTGGCCGACGCCGGCCGGTGGAGCAGCGCCGCACGCTGTTCCTTCTCACCCGCCTGGGGCACCGAGGGGGCGCGGCGGCTGGAGCGGTTCCTCGCCGAGGGCGGATCCCGGATCCCGGCCCTGGCCGCACAGCAGGACCAGTGGATCAGCGGACCCGACGACTGGCCCGCGCCGGTCCGGGACCGGGTGGCCTACGCCGAGTTCCTGGAGGCCCTCGGCGTAGGCGACGGGCTGAGACCGGGAGCCGTCGGGGAACGCCTGGGGGCCTGTCAAGGGTACGAACTGCGGCCCGCGGGCCTCGCCGTGCGCCTCGGGCTGGAGGACGCTCTCGCCGACGCCTGGTCGGCCGATGTCAGGAGCGGGTGGACCAAGTTCGCACATCCGTACACGCCGTACGAGTTCACGAAGGCGCCGGCGTACCTGGCGGGAGCGACCGAGGTCGCCGGGCTCGGCGCCGCCGCCCGACGCGAGTTCGCCGAGCTGCTGATGCACGGGCTCCGCACCTGGGGCGAGGACGTTCTCGCCGTCACGGTGCACAGGCCCACCTACCCCTTCAAGGACGCGCACGTCTGGCCCACTCCGCTGGCCTCCTACCTTCGAAGCCTGGACTGGCTCCCCGTGGAGGACCCGGTGGGTCCGTCCTTCGTCGAGCCTCGTCGGGCCTGGTTCAGCACCGACGGTGAACTGCCCGTCTTCGTACCCGCGTTGCCTCTCTCTACCCGGCGCCTGCTCGGCGACAGAGGCGTCGCCGAGCGGATGCTCCGGCTGGGGCTCCGCCGGTGGGACGATCCGCAGCATGCCGGGGCGGCGGTGAAACAGCTCGCTGACGTGCTCGACAAGGGTGAGGTGCCCGAGTACCTCAGCGTCTCGTTCAAACGGCACTACGAGCGGGCGTGGTCGAACATTGCCCGGACGGGCCGGTGGCCATGGGCGCCGGGTGAGGACGTCCGTCTCGTGGTGAGCCGCACACATGAGCTCGGCACCTTCACGCCGGCGGCCGACGGAACCCCGGTCATCGTCTGCGACGAGGCGGACCCCTTGAAGGAAGCGCTCATCGAGCCGGCCGGGCATCCCGTCCTCGTCGTACCGGCGGAGTCCGGTGACGCCGTCGTCCGCCTCGCCGAGGCGAACGGGCTGAGCGCGCAGCGCACGTCGGCGACCCATGTACAGGTACGTCATCGCGACGGCGCCCCCATCATGCCGTCGGGACAGACGGCGGTGTTCACCAGGGGACGGGAGTGGCTGTTCACCGTGGTCGCGCTCGTCATGGAACTCAAGTCCGGGGCGTTCGTGCGCCGCAGCGAGCGCGGCGTCCGTGCCGCGCTCGAACGGCTCCGTGCACTCCGCGTCGTGCACGCCGACGATGTGGAGATCACCGTCTCCGGGACACCGGCCGAACCGCCGTCGTCGACACGCGCACTGCCATTGCCGGATGACGAGCACCCCACGGTGGTCGTCTGGAGGAGCGACGAGGGCTGGGACGAGCTACAGGCGGCGACGCCCGCCGTTGCACAGCTGCTGGGCAGGCCGTGGTTGCAGGACGCGCTGGAACTGGTCCTGGTCAAACTCGAGCGGAGCTTCGACGGCCGCAGCCCCGCGCTCATCGACGACAGCGTCCTTGCGGCGGCGCTGGACACGACCGAGGCCAAGGTCACCGAGTTCAGGCGCAACCTCACCGGCGATGTGCAGGACACATTGAGACTGCTCCGCCCGGTACTGGTGTGTCTCGTCGCCGACACCTGGAACGAGGAGGCCGCCCACATCCTCGACCGCGCGGCCGGCGAGCGTGAGCTCGTCGAGATCATCGACCGGCTCGCGCCTGATCTGCCGCGCTCGCCGACGGATCTGGTGGCTCTGGCCCGCTCCTGTACGAGGCCCGCCGAGCTCCGGGACGAACTGAGGCTCGACTTCCAGCGGTTCAACGCCGCACTCGTCTCTCTCGGCCACCCTCCGGAGTACTACCCCGATCGCCATGAACAGGCCTTCGGAGACTTCGTGCGCGCCCGTTCCGGGATGATCCTCGACCGGCTTCGCGAGCGGTACGCCATGGTCGCGCAGCGGGGCGAGGACATCTCCCGTTACGCCGTGGTCCGCGGATTTCACGACCTGCAACCGGACCCGGACTGGCTTCCCCGGTTCATCACCCCGCCCGAGGAGGCGATGTACGGCAGGGTGCGGGAGTGGCTCCGTGCGCAAGGAGCCGAGGACGACCTCGAACGGTCCACCGAGCTCGAGCCCGTCGACCGGCTGCGTGTACGCAACGCCGCCACGCTCGACGCGCTCGTGCCGACCCTGGTTCCCCTGGTGGCCGCATGGTGCCGCCGCCACGGCGTTCAGGTGCCCGCCGGGTGGCACGGGGCGGCATTGCTGGAGTGCAAGAGCCATGTCGACGGCACCGGGCTGAGCGACCTGCTGGCGTTGAGCCAGGAACAACTGCTCGACGCGGTCGCACACGCGCTGGGGTGGCCCGCCGGAATGCCGCGTGCCGCGGATGCCGCGGCACTGGGTCTCACCGACAACGATTTCGCCCAGACGGCGCGGTCCCGGATTGCCGGCGGCTCCGTCGATGTCGCTCCGCGCACCATCACCATCGGAGAGGCCGAGGTCAGGGTCGGGCGCGACCAGCTCTCCACCATCGCGGACATTGCTTCGAGGACCATCGGTGAGGCGTTCCTCACTCAGTCGGGCAGGGCGCGCCTGGACACCGTGTCCGGTGTGCCCCGGCCGCGGCCCGGAGGTGCCGGTGGCACCAAGCCGCGCATCGTCGTCGCGAATGTGAACCAGGCCAACGACGACCAGCGGTCAGCCGTCGGCCTGGTCGGTGAGGTGGCCGCGCGTGCATGGCTTCAGCGCCACTACCCTCACGTGCGCTGGACCTCGGGCTACGCGGCCGTGGTCAACGGAGACGGTGAGGCGTCCGACAGCCTGGGATACGACTTCGAGGTGGCATGGCGTGACACCACCCGACGGTACGAGGTGAAGGCGCTGAGCGAACCGTGCGTCGGGCGGGTGGAGTTCGAGCTCGGACAGTCCGAGGTGGACGCGGCCCGCCGCCACGCCCGGGACAACCGCTTCCGCATCCTCCTGATCACCTCGGCCCTTGTCCCGGAGGACCGCCGCGTCTTCGACCTGCCGAACCCGTTCTCGGTCCAGGGCCGCGACCGCTTCAGGATGGTCAGCCGGGGAGTGCGGTATCAGTGCTCGCCCTTGGGGAGGGGGTAGCGAACGGGCCGCTACGTCTCGCCGATGACCGCGGCCCGTCCGGCGGTGCGCGGCGGCGTTCTGGCCGCCGCTCTCCGTCCCCGCTGCTTTCCAGCGGCATGCCGCTGGGCGCCGAGTACTGCCCCCGACAGACCTCAACGGGGTTCAGTGCTCGCAGAGGGAGAACTCTCGTTCGTAGAGCTGCTCGTTGTGCTCGGCGACGAAGAACTTGCGTTCCTGCATGAGTTCCTCGCGGTAGTTCTTGGCCTGTTCAAGCGTCATGGTCGAGGTGTCCGACCATGGTTGTTGCGGTGGCACGTCGGATGTCGAAACGATCTTCTCCGACGGGTCGACCAGGAAGAACGCGAGAATCTTGCGATATCCCGGACGGGTGGGGTCCGCGAGGCGGAACGATCCGACGCGGTGTTGCAGGATGTTCGGGAACGCCAGGCAGCGGCCCGCTGGGGTCGATGCCGATCCCAGCGCCTGGTTCAGTGCGTCCTCGTCCTCCAGGCCGTACACCTCACGCAGACCTTTGTCGTCGTTCTGTTCGTAGTGCGGGTCGTCGAGTGCCGCCCGGAAGCCCAGCCGGCTCTCGGTGATGTTCTCGCTGTCCCAGTAGTAGATGCCGGTCGATACGATCCGCTCGTTCAGCATCCCCTCGACATGCCAGGAACCGCCGGGGTACTCCGGCTCGTCCGGGGTGAGATGAATGGTGGCGAGCTTGACGATGACCTGGAGACGGCGGCCGCGCAGATCGACTCGGGCGGATCCAGCGGGCAGCTCGGGCGGGGCGAAGGCCGGGGCGTCCGGGATGACCGGGCGGCGGTTCTCCCACCAGTCCTCCTGGGCCACCTCCCAGGCATCGAGGGCCTCTGTGTAGGCCGCGTCACCACCGTAGGAGGATCTGTTCGGAGTCTCCGGCTCCGATTCGTACCATCCATAAGGATCGGCCTCGATCCGCAGGGGCCGCGGATGGCGCAGATCGGTGAGCACGTTCTCGAACAGAGGGCGCAGGCGCGCGAACAAGTCCGGCAGGACGGAGGCCAGTTCGTGATGAGTCTCGGGGTGGACGTTATTGACGTACGAACGGAACGTGACATCGCCCTCGGAACTGACGTCGATGTCCGTGGGCAGCCACTGGAATCTCTCCGAGAACTCGTACTTCGAGTAGCGGGCCGCCTGCGGGTTCTGCCAAGCCCGCTCGGGCGCACCGCTCACCTCTCTCACCAGACAGAACAGTGAGGGATGAACCAGATCCACCACCTGGCCGTCGGATCCGGGATGCCAGTCCTGCTCCGCCTCGGGGACCTGTTCCAGAACCCGAACCGCCTTGCTCAGCCGGGATCTGAGCCTGTCGTCGACCAGCGTGTCCGACTGCCACACCCCGTCGACGGCGGACACCTCGATGCCGGTCCGCTCGTCCCGCAGCTTCGCGTAATGCACGAGTTCCGCGAGCACGTATCGAACCTGCGCCTCGGTGAGCCCCTGGCCGACCGCTTCCTGCGTCCATCTGGCGACGATGCCGGCATCGTTCATCTTGTCGAACCACCCAGGCTTCGCCCGAAGGTGTGAGCTGCACTGCGTCATCTGAAGTTCCCGCAGCGTCCGGGGTGTTGCGAACGATATGGAACGGGCGACATGAAAGGGCAGCGGGAAAGCGGACAGGGCAGTCAATTCTCTTGGTCCTCCGAGTCGATGTGCGGTGGCGGAAAGGGTACTTCAGCACACTGACACCGCTGCCGAGCCGGCCGAGTGAGGCGGCAGGCAGGCGATCCTTCGGTCAATCGGGCTGGAAACGCACAGGTTCCGGAGCGTGCGGAAACGCGCAGCACATGTCGTACGTCATCCGGAGCCCGCGTACGTGACGCAGGCGCACCGGCGTTCACCGTGCGCGCCGCGGTGCGACTTCCACAGAGAGGTCGTTGTCGAGTGTGTAGTACGGACGGGCCGATACCCCGCCGAGCGTGGCGGCCGGGTAGACGAAGACCGTCTTGCGGTCCGCGATGTCGTCCAGCAGCCGGGCCACCCGGATCCGCGGCGCGCCGGCGGCCGGGCGGACGTACACGTCCCAGATCACCGGTGCCTCCCCGGCGCCCGGCCCTCCGCCCTCCGCCACGAGTTCCTCGTAGTCGACGGTGAACGAGAAGTCCTGGTCCCCCTCGACCCGGAGTGCGATCCGGCGTACGGCGGAGTCCTGCCCCCGTCGGGTCAGCGACACCGCCGCGCCTTCCCCCAGCCGGGCGCCGAGCAGCCGCGCCGTCACGGTCATCGAGTCATCCGTGAGGACGATCCGGCCGGCCTCCGCATGCGTGGCGCGCCGCCAGGCCCGTACGGCGAGCCGGCCGTCCTTCGTGGCGTACGGGATCCGGACCGCCGGCGGCGTGGCCCGGCCGTGGCCCCCGCCGGACACCAGCGCGCGCAGATCACGCAGGCCGGGCAGCAGCGGTGTGCGCTCCTCGCCCGGCGCGCCCACGACGTAGGCGTCCCAGCGGCCCTCCTCAAGAGCCGGGGCCGCCTCCAGTACGGCCCGCCACTGATCCTGGCCCACGGGCTCCAGGTCGACGTAGCGGCCGGTCCCCTCCGGCTTCCCCTTCTTCGGGCGCAGCTGAAGCAGCAACCGGGGACGCGCCGAGACGGGCAGCGGCAGCCGGACTCGTACGAGCAGCCGCCCTCCCTCCTGCGCGGTCACCTCCCCGCGGGGCTTCTCCACCGGTCCATTCACGCCATCGCCATCGCCATCGCCATCGCCGTCACTGCCACTCATCGCCGTGCCTTCCGTACGACCCTCGCGACACTGCCGGCCGCGACGAGCAAGGTGTCCCTGGCCGCGTAGCCGCTGCTCACCAGGGCGTGGTCCGTTCCGCGAGCCGCTCGGCCGTCGCTCCGGGCCGCCAGCAGTTCCTCAAACAGCTGCTCGGCCTGGGCCACGACGGGAGTGGGGGCGTAACGCCGGGAGTTCTCCAGCGCGGTGCGCCCCATGCGCCGGCGCAGTTCGTCGTCCCTCACGAGGTCCAGCAGGGCGCCGGCCAGCGCGTCCCGGTCGCCGACGGGAACCAGCCGCCCGTCCTCACCGGGGGTGATGATCTCGCCGGGTCCGTACGCACAGTCGGTGCTCACGACAGGAAGCCCGCAGCGCATCGCCTCGACGATGGTCATGCCGAAGGGCTCGAAACCGGACGTCGCCGCACCGATCGAGCCCTTGACCCACTCGGCTTCCATCGGGGTCACCGCGCCCATCAGGAAGACGTTGTTGTACAGCCCGAGCCGGTCGATGAGCCCGCGCAGCCGCTCCTTCTCCTCGCCCCTGCCGTAAATGCGCAACGTCCAGTCGGGATACTCGGCGGCGACCGCGGCGAAGGCCTCGATCAGCAGGTCGAACCGCTTCACCGGTGCCAGCCGCCCGGCGGCAACCACGACGCGCTCGCTGCCGTCCGCCGGTGGGAGGGCCGGGGCCGGGACACTGTTGGGCAGCGCCTGCACACGTACACCCGGCAGCCGCATCTTGCGCCGGTAGGCGGCGGTGTCGGCCTCCGTGACGGGGGTGATCGCGTCCAGGCGCGGATATACCCGGCGCAACGCCTGGCGCAGCCGCGGCGGGTGGTGGTCGAGCGTGAGGTGCTCCTGTCCGACCCGCACCGTCCGCGCGGGGGCCTGGAGGGCCAGGTGGACATTGAGGCCGGGGCGGGTACCCACGACGACGTCGGCGTCGAGTGTCGCCAGCGCCTCGCCGATGCGCTCATCGGTGAGCGCGCTGTACTCCCGGTAGCGGTACTCGGACGAGGGAAAGATCTTCGCCGGAGTCAGATGCCGCGGGTCGTTCTTCTCGTGCCGCACATCCACCAGGGGCCGCAGCCGCACGCGCGGGTCGAGTGCGAGGCTGGGCCGCTCCCGGTTCCGGAGCGCCGAGATGATCTCCACACCGTGCCGATCGGCCAGCGCTCGGGCTAAGTTGAACGTGGTGGTGATCGTCCCTCCTATCCCATATGCGTTGTGAATAAGAAATGAGATTTTCATGCCGTACATGACGGTCATCACCTGCGGAAGGTTGCCTGCGTAACCCCTCGGCGAGAAAAGATCCCCTGCCGTGACCTACCGGCCGGCCCATCACCGGACCCACCGGCCGGGGCTCTCACCTCAGCCCCGACGCCTGGCGTCCACGTCTGTCCATGCCCCTTGCGCCTCCAACTGCCGCCTCAACTCAACTCGTACAGGTGATGACTGATCGTTTCCTCGCGGCGGGCGGGAGTGACTTCCATGGCACCGTGCAATGACTGAGGGAGAGCGCCTCCATGTGACGGGGCGCCTTCCAGAGAGGTGCAGCGTATGCAGATCCGGAGGGCGGCACTCGCCGTCGTCATGAGTGCGGTGGCGCTCGGCGCCACCGCCGCCGCAGCGGCCCCGGCATCCGCCGGTCCCCAGGCCACCAGCTGCGGCGAGGCCGTCCGTAACACGCGCTCCGATCTGCAGCAGGCAGGGGCACCGACCGGCGCCACCGACTGGCAGGGCGTACGCAACGCCGCGCAGGACTTCCTCAACCAGCACCCATGGAACAGCCCGGGTACCCAAGCCCTACAGGCGGACGTCAACGACCTCAACCGGCTTTGCGCGCCGTGAGGTATGTCCGGTGCGGCGCTGTTCGGCTGCCCACCGCTCCGGACCGCCGCACGTGATCACCATCAGTAGGACAGCCGTGTACGGCTCTCGCCGTCCTCGCTCTGCTCACCACGATGGCGGCCGCGGTGCCCGCAGTGGCAGCCGGCCGCCGACTGAGGGAACCGACCCGTCGCGGCAGCACGGCGGGACTGCTGCGGGGTGCGGCGGCGGGGTGCGGCGCGCTGCGGAACCGTACGCACGGATCGCGACGCCTGCCCCGCGCTGCGGAACCGTACGCACCGCACCGCGACGCCTGCCCCGCGGCCGCACACACGGTGCCGCGGGGCAGGCGTCGTTCCCGTCCGGCCGGTGGCCGGTCCGGGCGCTGTCAGTGAGGCAGCCCGACCGCCCTTTCGCCGCTGCGCCGCTGCTGGATCACGACGGCGATGACGAGGAGCGCGCCCTGGGCGACGTTCTGCCAGAAGGTGTTGATCCCCTGCACCGTGAGACCGTTCTCGAGGCAGCCGAGCAGGGCCACGGCGAGCAGGGTGCCGCCGATCCCTCCCTTGCCTCCCTTGAGCGCGGCGCCGCCCAGGGCGGCCGCGGTGATCGCCTTGAGCTCGAGGCCCTCGCTGCCCGAGACGGGCTGGCCCGAGCCGGTGCGGGCGGTCAGCAGGATGCCGGCGATGGCGGCGACCACGCCGATGAGCGCGTAGACACAGATCAGGTACTTGTTGATGTTGATGCCGGCGAGGCGGGCGGCGGTGTCGTTGCCGCCGATGGCATACAGATTGCGTCCGATGTCGGTGTACTTCAGCAGCAGGTGGACGGTGACGGCCACGACGATCAGGATCCAGACCATGACCGGCAGACCGGCAATCTTGCCGCGCCCGAGGAAGATGAAGACATCGTTGTTGAGGACATAGCCCTGCGCGCGTCCGTCGGACAGGAGCTGGGCGAGTCCCTTGTACGCGGCGAGGCCGGCGAGTGTGGCGATGGTGGGGTTGACCCGGCCGTAGACGATCACGAGCCCGTTCAGTGCGCCGATCAGCATCCCGACGCCGACGGCGGCGGCCATGCCGAGGAAGGCGTTCGAGCCGGCCGCGGTGAACGTCATGGCGCTGACGACGGAAGCCACGCCGACCTGAGAGCCGACGGAGATGTCGAGGCCGCCGCAGATGATGACCACGGTCTGCACGATCGCGAGCAGCCCGGTGATCGTCGCCGCTTCGGCGATGACCTGCATGTTCGACAGACTCAGGTAGTTGTCGTTCAGGACACCGAACAGGATCAGTACGACGGCGAGCGCGCCGATCAGGCTGACGTTCTGGCCGCCCAGGCCCGCGAGGAGGTTCGGCCGACGCGAAGCCGGGCCGTCGCCGGGGGAGCCCTTCACGTCCGGGGAAGGGGTACTGGTGAGGGTCATGATGCGGCTCCGGGGGCGGTGCCGACGATGTCATCGGCCATGGCGAGTTGGAGAATGGATTCTTCGGTGGCTTCGCTGCGGTCGAGCTCGCCCGTGATCCGGCCGCCCTGCATGACGACGACACGGTCGGCGAGGCCGAGGAGTTCGGGGAGCTCGGAGGAGATGACCAGCAACGCGACTCCCTCGGCGGCGAGATCGGCGATGATCTGGTAGATCTCGGCCTTCGCGCCGACGTCGATGCCGCGGGTCGGTTCGTCGAGGACCAGGACCTTGGGCTTGCGGGCCAGCCATCGGGCCAGGACCACCTTCTGCTGGTTGCCACCCGACAGCTTGCGCACCTCGTGGTCGATCGAGGGGGCGCGGACCCGAAGCCGGTCGGTGTACTCCTGCGCGAGGCGGCGTTCGGCCGCGCGTCGGACGAAGCGGAAGCGTCGCAGCCGGTCCAGCACCACGAGCGAGGTGTTGTCCTTGATGGACTGCTGCAGGAACAGGGCCTGGGCCTTGCGCTCCTCGGGTGCGAGCCCGAGTCCGGCGCTGATCACCTCACCCGGGCGGCCGCTGCGCAGCGGCGTGCCGTCGAGCGTGACCGTACCGCTGCGGATGGGGAGGTCGCCCGCGAGCGCGAGGGCCAGTTCCGAGCGGCCGGCCCCGATCAGGCCGGCGAGGCCGACGACCTCGCCCGCCCGCACCTGCAGCGAGATGTCGGTGACATCGTCGGTCGTGAGGTTCTGGACGTCGAGGACCAGCCGGTCCACGGCCGCACGCCGGCGCACGAATACGGAGGACAGGTCGCGGCCCACCATCCGGCGCACGAGCTCGCCCTCGTTCGTGGCACGGGCGTCCTGGACGCCCACCAGGCTGCCGTCGCGCAGCACGGCGATGCGGTCGGCGAGCTGGAAGATCTCCTGCATGCGGTGCGAGACGTAGACGATCGCGATGCCCTCGTCGCGCAGCCGCCGGATGAGTGTGAAAAGAGCGTCCACCTCGTGTTCCGACAGCGAGGAGGTGGGTTCGTCGAAGGCGATCAGCCTCGCGGTCGTGCTGCCGGTGAGGGCGCGCATGATCTCGACCAGCTGGCGTTGTGCGGGCGTGAGCTGCGAGCCGAGCAGGGCCGGGTCGAGGACGTGGGCGAATCCCAGCCGGTCCAGGTCGGCCTTGATGCGCCGGTTGAGTTCGGCCCGGTCCAGCATCCGCCCGCGCCTGCGGGGCAGGGCGCCGGCGTAGACGTTCTCCGCCACGGAGATGTGGGGGATGATCTCGGGTTCCTGGGGGATGATCCGGATGCCGGTGGCCCGTGCGCGGGCGGGGGAGTCGAGTGCGATGTGCTCCCCGTCCACGACCACGCTCCCCTCGGTGGGCTGGTGGTCACCGGTGAGGATCTTCAGGAGGGTGGACTTGCCGGCGCCGTTCTCGCCCATCAGCGCGGTGATCTGTCCGGCGGGGAACTCGAGCGTGACATCGCCGAGCGCCTGCACCGTACCGAAGCGCTTGGTGATGCCCGACACGGCGACGGGACAGGGGTGGGACGCCGCCGGGCCGCCGGGGGGTTGTGGTGCGGCGGCCGGGTGTTGCGCTGGGATCATGGGTCGGTTCACCTCGATGGCATGGTGCAGGCAAGGTCGGGGGCGCGCGGTGCGGTCACCGGCGGGCGGCGGCGGGTCGCAGCCGCCCGCCGGGAGTACTCAGCTGCAGGTGACTCCGGCGCTCTTCCACGAGGTGTGGTCGACCATGGTGGTGGGGGCGAAGGCCTCGGCAGGGAACTTCTTGCCGTTCTTGAGCTTGTCGTACATGGTCTGGACGGCCAGGGCGCCGACGTCCTTGCCGTTGATGAAGAGCGCCGCCTTCATGCCGGTCGGCTTGTCGGACTGCCACTCCTTGCAGGCGAGGTAGGCGCCGAGCCCGACACCGATGACCTTGTCCGGGCTGATGCCCGCATTGGCGAGCGCGGTCACGCCGCCCATGACGTTCTCGTCGTTGCAGCCCCAGATCACCCAGTTCTTGACCTTGGAGTTCGCGGTGACGGTCGCGGCGATCTTGTCCTGGGCGCCGGTGGGCGTGTTGTCGGTGGGGACGTCGATGGTCTTCACACCGGGAACGGCCGCCTGGAAGGCCTTCTTGGCGCCGGTGACCCGGTCGCCGCAGACCGTCACGTCCTGCTTCCACGCCGAGATGACGCGGGTGTCCGAGGCCTTCCAGCCGGCCTTCTTGTACTCGGCGGCCGCGCGCTTGCCGACCTCCCCGCCCATCTGGGCGCCGCTGAAACCGATCCGCGGCACGAGGTCGTCCTTGCCGCAGGCGGCCGGGTCGGGGCCGGTGGCGCAGATCTGGTCGTCGGACGTCAGCAGCGCGACCTTGCCGTCCTTGGCGGTCTGCACGACCTGCGGACCGACGGCCGGGTCGGGTACGACGATGATGACCCCGCTCGTCTTCTGCGCGATCGCCGACTGCACTTCACTGACGGTCTTGTTGGCGTCGTTGCCGAGGTTGACGACCTTGAGGCCGATACCGAGCTCCTTCGCCTTGGCCTTCGCGCCCGCGGCCTCGCCGATGAAGTACTCCTGGTCACCCTGCTTCTGCAGATACGTGAGCGAGATCGCGCCCTCGACCTTGCCGGCCTGGTCGTCGGTGGTGGTGGCCTCCTTGCCCGAGGAACACGCGCTGCTCAGGCCGAGGGCCAGCAGCAGACCGGTGGCGGCGGCCGCACGGCTGGGGGTGGAACGGAACATCGGTGGCTCCTTTGTGCTGACAGCGACCGCCGCTTCACAGACGCGCGGAGGCCGGCTCGAGAAGAGGGCGGAAGGGGTTGCGGGGCGAAGAGCGCCTCGACAGGGAACCTGGATCTTCGAAATCAAACAGGATCCAACGTTTAACTACATAACACAACGTGTCATCTTGAACGTCAAGAGTTGTGACGCGTCGAGACGAGTCTGTGATGTTCGGTTGCCGGTATGTGTGAACGGGCAACAAAATGCCCTCAGTTCGCCTGAACGTGCCATCGATGCCGATAGCGCGCACAGGCGTACTGAGGGCGCAACAAAAGTGAACAGGCCCAGGGGATGGGCTACTTGACGGTGAACCCCTGGTCCTTGCCGTACTTGACGCTCGCGTCCTGCCAGGACTTCAGGCCGTCGGTGAGCTTGGTGGAGGAGACGTACGCCTTGCCCACGGTGTCGTTGAAGACCGAGTTCGCATAGACCTGGTAGGGCAGGTAGGACCAGTCGGCGCCGACGTTACGGGCCGACTCGGCGAAGACCTGGTTGGCCTTCTGGCCGCCGAAGTAGGGGAACGGGGTGTCCAGGAACGTCTTCGACTCCAGGTCGGCGCGGGTGGCCGGGAAGGCACCCTCGGCGACGCGGGTGCTCGCACCGGCTCCGGTGGTCGCGAACTCCGTGAAGGCGTAGGCGAGTTCCTTGTTCTTGGCTGCCTTCGGCACGGCCAGCGAGCTGCCGCCGTTCTCCGCGCTCGCCTTGTCGCCCTCGGTCCACTGCGGCAGCGGTGCGACCCGCCAGTCGCCGGAGGCGGACGCGACCCCGGAGGTGAGGTTCGCCGGCATCCAGGCACCGATGGAGAGGGTGGCCAGGGATCCGTCGGCCAGGCCCTTGTACCAGGCGTCGCTCCATGAGCTGATCGGCGCGACCAGCTTCTCGTCCAGGAGCTTCTGCCAGGTCGCGGTGTACTTCTTGGTGCCCGCGTCGCCGAAGTCGACGGTGACGTCCGTGCCGTCGGTCTTGTAGGGGCGGCCGCCGGCCTGCCAGATGAGGCTGGTCGTGGCGCCGGCATCACCGGTGTCGTTGGTGATGAAGATCTTCGGGTCGGCCTTGTGGAGGGTGCGGGCCGCGTCGACGTACTCGTCCCACGTGGCCGGCACCTTGATGCCGTGCTTGTCGAAGACCTTCTTGTTGTAGAAGAAGGCCATGGGGCCGGAGTCCATGGGCAGCGCGTAGACGGCCTTGTCCTGGGTGACCGCGTTCCACGGGCCGGGCGTGAAGGTCTTGTCGTACTTCTGCGCACCGTAGGAGGACAGGTCCTCGACGGACTTGCCGATGGCGAACTGACCGAGCGCGTAGTACTCGACCTGCGCGACATCGGGGGCGCCGGAGCCGGCCGCGATCGCGTTCTGCAGGGCGGTGTACTGCTTGTCGCCGGTGCCCGCGTTGACCAGTTCGACATCGACCTTGGGGTACTTCTTCTCGAAGTCCGCCGCGACCTTCTTGAGCGTGGGCTCCCAGGCCCACACCGTTACCTTCCCGCCCTTCTCCAGTGCGGACTTGACGTCCTTCGGGCCGCTGCCCCCGTCGCCGTCCGCGGCGTCGGAACCGCAGGCCGTGGCGGTCAGAGCGAGTGCGGAGACCACGGCGAGTGCGCCGAGCAGTCTGCGGGTGTGCGTTCTCATGGGCTGTGCTCCTGGTCGGTCGTGCGGGTGGAGTGGGAGAGGGGTGGAGGCAGGGGCGGGGCTGTTCCCTGACGCTGCCTGCGGTGGGCCGGGGCTATTCCTTGACGCTGCCCGCGGCCAGGCCGGACTGCCAGAACCGCTGGAGCAGCAGGAAGATCACGACGATCGGCACGATCGTCAGCAGTGAGCCGGTGATGATGAGGTCGAAGACGGCCTCACCGCCGGCGGTCTGGGCCTGGGCGTTCCAGGCGCTGAGGCCGAGCGTCAGCGGGTACCAGTCGGGATCCTTGATCATGATCAGCGGCAGGAAGTAGTTGTTCCAGGTCGCGACCATGGAGAACAGCAGGACGGTGACGGTGCCGGGCATCAGCAGCGGCAGGGCGATCGTGAAGAAGGTGCGCAGCTCCCCGGAGCCGTCGATGCGCGCGGCTTCCAGGAGCTCGGTGGGGACGGCCTCGGAGGCGAACACCCACATCAGGTAGAGCCCGAACGGGGAGATCAGGGACGGGATGATGACGGCCCACGGGGTGTTGGTGAGACCCATCTTGCTGAACATCAGGAAGGTGGGGACCGCCAGAGCGGTGCCCGGGACCGCCACGGCTCCGAGGACGACAGCGAAGACCGCCTTGCGTCCGGGGAAGTTGTACTTGGCGAGGGCGTATCCGCCGAGAACGGCCAGGACTGTGGCGCCGCCCGCGCCGGCGACGACGTACAGCAGGGTGTTGAGCAGCCAGCGGACGAACACTCCGCCGTCGTAGGTGAGGGTGCGGGTGATGTTGTCCCAGAGGTTGAAGTCGTCGGCGAACCAGAGCCCGAAGGAGTCGAGCAGCCCGTTCTGGTCCTTGGTGGCGTTGATGACCAGCCAGCCGAGCGGCAGCAGGGTGTAGATGAGGGCCAGGCCCGTGACGAGCGTGAGGGGGAGGCTGCGGCGGGGGCTGAGCGGGGTGTGCGGGAGCCGCTTGCGGCGTCTGGACGTCATGCTCGGGGCCGCGGTCACCGGAGCGGCGCCGGCGGGCCCGGCGGCTTCGGTCGCCGCCGCTGTGGTGAGGGAGGTGGTCATCGGCTCAGCCCTTCCGCATGCCGCGCAGCTGGACCGCGTAGGCGATGATCGCGGTGATCACGCCCATCACGATGGCCACGGTCGCCGCGTAGTTGTGCTGCTGGCCCGCGAAGGACAGCGAGTAGGTGTAGAGGTTGGGAGTGAAGTCGCTGGTGATGGCGTTGGGCGCGAGCTTCTGGAGGATGCTCGGCTCGTTGAACAGCTGGAAGCTGCCGATGATCGAGAAGATCGTGGCGATGACGAGCGCACTGCGGATCGCCGGCAGCTTGACCGACGCCACGATGCGCCACTCGCCGGCGCCGTCGATCGCCGCGGCCTCGTAGAGCGAGCGCGGGACGACCTTGAGCGCGGAGTAGAAGATCAGCATGTTGTAGCCGACGAACTCCCAGGTCACGATGTTGCCGATAGCGGCGAGGACCAGAGAGGGGGAGAGCGGATCGGGAAGTGTCACCCCGAAGGTGTCGTTGATGTTGCCGACGAGGCCGAATCGGGTGCCGTAGATGAAGCCCCAGATCAGGCTGGCCACGACGGCCGGGACTGCGTACGGGAGGAAGACCGAGACGCGGAAGAAGGCCGTGCCGTACAGCCGGCCGCTGTCGATCGCCAGGGCGATGAGCAGCGCGAGGCCGAGCATGATCGGTACCTGGACCAGGAGGAAGAGACCCACGCGGGCCAGGCCCTCCCAGAACCGGGGGTCCGCGAGCGCCTCGCTGTAGTTGTCGAGGCCGACGAAGGACGTGCCCCCGATCAGGCGGTCCCGGAAGACGCTGAGGTACAGCGCGTATGCGATCGGGGCGAGGAACACGAGGCCGAAGACCGCGACGAACGGACCGACGAAGCCCCAGCCGACCAAGGCCTCCTTCCGGCGACGGAATTTGGTTCGTCGGCGCGGCGATGGGGCCGCCTGCGCAGAGGTCGTCAGGAGCGTCATGGTGGTTCCTTGCGTCGTGACCGACTGGTTGGGAACGGGACGGAGACAGCGAAGGCCTCGACAGGAAGGCCGGAAGAAGTAGGACTCGATGATCCATGTTTACGTAATCATCGGGTGGCTTGATGGTTGCATCACCGTCAGATGGGCGTCAAGCACAAGGAGGTAGCGATCAAACATGATTTGGCGGAGAGGGTGCGATTTCGGCGCTCGGGAGGGTTGCCCCGACGGCGGCTCGGTCGGCCGGCGGGGCTGCGCCGGGTGAGGTGGGGGAGCGGGGGTCCCGTCGCGTGACCGCGCAACCTCCCCGTGGAGGCCCGGCAGGGGTACGCCTACGGCTCGATGGTGCACCGACGCGCCCGCCGGCCCGGTCCGGGGGCGGGCCGGCGGGGTGGCGCTCGGAAAACCGCCAGGTGGGCGGGCCGGCGGGGCGGTGGTCGGAAATCCGTCAGGTGGGCGGGTCGGCGGGGCCGGGAATCCGTCAGGCGGGCGGAGGCGCCGTGCTGCCCCGGATCACCAGGGTGGGCTCGACGGCGAGTCGCCGCGGAGCGTTGCTGCGGCGTTCGATCTGTTCCAGCAGCAGGGTCACGCAGTGCCGGCCCACCACATCGAAGTCCTGGTGCACCGTGGTCAGTGGCGGCTCGAAGAACGGAGCCTCGGGTACGTCGTCGAAGCCTGCCACGCTGATCTCGCCCGGCACGGACCGGCCGGCCTCGTGCATGGCCCGCAGGACCCCCAGCGCCATCTGGTCGTTCGCCGCGAAGACCGCCGTGGCGTCGGGGATCTGTGCCAGCGTACGGCCAGCCAGGTAGCCCGATTCGGCGGTCCAGTCCCCGTGCAGGGTCGGACGTACCGGGGCACCGGCCGCGACGAGCGTGCGCTCCCACGTCTCGGCGCGCCTGCGGGCGGCGAAGGAGTCGCGCGGACCGCTGACGTGGTGAACGGTCCGGTGGCCGAGTTCCAGCAGGTGGCTGACCACGCTCTGGGTGCCACTGGCCTGGTCGAAGTCGACGTTCGGGTACTGGTGCCCGGTGTCGCCGTCGGCGACGACCACCGGCATCGTGGGCGGCAGGTGCAGCGACGGTGTGTCGAGCATCTGCGACTCGATCAGCACGATGCCGTCGACGGACTGCAGCATGAGGTGGCGGAAGGCCTGCCGTACGGCGGCTTCGGTCTGTGCCCGGACTCCCATGAAGTTGACGGAGAAGCCCGCCTCGCGTGCCGCGTCGGCGATGGCGCCGAGCGTACGGGCGTTGCCGTGCGCGCCCACGTCGAAGCTGACCACGCCGATCGCGCCGAACTTGCCCGTGACCAGGGCACGTGCCGCCGCGTTGGGGCGGTAGCCGAGCTCCTGCATCGCGGCCAGCACCCTGGCGCGCGTGGTCTCGTCGACGTTGTCGTGGTTGTTGGCCACGCGGGAGACGGTCTGTGACGACACACCCGCCTTCGCCGCGACCTCCGCCATGGAGGGCCACTTGCGGGGCGGGCGCGAGCGGGGCGTTCTCGTTGCCTTGTCCGCCACCTTCGACCGATCCTTCCCCGGGGTTCGAGGGCGCGTGGGTGCCGCGCCCCATCGAGTCATGTTGACGCAAACAAGCCCCCGGGGTCAAAAGCGAAGCCGCTTTCGTCCGAATCCTTGACAGGCTTCCGCGCCCCTCCCAAACTTCCGGCTACATCGTGTTTACGAAAACATTACGTAGACGGCGGTGCTCGGCACGGTCCGAACGGCCGTCTCCCCCCACCCCGCTGTTCCGCGCTCCCGCAGCGGCCGGCTGCCGTGCTGCCCCAGCGGAACCACCAGTCCGACGAGAGACCACGAGGTGTCGCGACATGCGACTGAAGATCTCCAGGACGGCGGCATTGCTCTGCGCCCTCCTCTTCTCCCTGCTCAGCAGCGTGGGCACCGCCCACGCCGCCCCGGTGACCATCGCCAACGGCACACAGTTCACCGACCCGGCCGGCAATCCCGTGCATGCGCACGGCGGCGGCGTGATCAAGGTCGGGCAGTACTACTACTGGTTCGGAGAGGACCGAAACACCGACAACACCTTCCGGTACGTCTCCGCATACCGTTCCACCGACCTGAAGTCCTGGGAGTTCCGCAATCACGTCCTGACCGAGGCCACCGACCCGGAGCTCGACTGGGCCAACATCGAGCGGCCCAAGGTCATCTACAACGCTTCCACCCAGCAGTTCGTGATGTGGATGCACAAGGAGAACGGCTCCGACTACGGCGAGGCGCGCGCCGCGGTCGCGGTGTCGTCCACGGTGGACGGCGACTACACCTGGCGCGGCAGCTTCCGGCCCCTCGGTGAGATGTCCCGGGACATCTCGACCTTCGTCGACACCGACGGCACCGCCTACATGATCTCGGCGGCCAACGAGAACGCCGACCTGCACGTATACCGTCTGACCGCGGACTACACCGCCGTGGAGTCGCAGGTCCAGAAGCTGTGGGCGGGCCAGTGGCGTGAGGCGCCCGCCATGTTCAAGCGGGACGGCGTGTACTTCCTCCTGACCTCCGGGGCCACGGGATGGGCCCCGAACCAGCAGAAGTACGGCACCGCGAGCAGCATCACCGGTTCCTGGTCCGACCTGAAGGACGTCGGGGACCCGACGACCTACCGCAGCCAGACCGCCTACGTCCTGCCCGTCCAGGGCACCAAGGGCACCACCTTCCTCTACATGGGAGACCGCTGGGGCAACTCCATGGGCGGAATGGTCAACGACTCCCAGTACGTCTGGCTCCCGCTCGCCTTCCCCACCAGCACCACCATGACCATGGACTACTCCCCGCAGCTCACCGTCGACACCGCCGCGGGAACCGTGAGCGGAATGAACGGGCCCTGGGAGAAGCTGACCGCGCGCAACAGCGGCAAGTGCGCCGACGTGGCGAACTTCGACTCCGCGGACGGCGCTCAGGTGGTCCAGTGGGGCTGCGGCAGCGGTGTGAACCAGAACTTCTGGATCAAGAAGCTGAGCACCGGCTATGTGCAGATCATGGCCCGGCACAGCGGGAAGTGCCTCGGCATCGCCGGTGCCTCGACCGCGGACGGCGCACTCGTCGTGCAGAACACCTGCGACGGCTCTGCCTCCCAGCAGTGGAAGGTCCGCACGACCGACGCCGCGGGCTACGTCCAGTTCCTGGCCCGGCACAGCGGCAAGTGCCTCGACGTCGTCAACCAGTCGACGGCCGACGGAACCGCCCTCGAGCAGTGGACCTGCAACACGGGCGACAACCAGAAGTGGCAGCGCTCGGCGGCCTGACCGCGCCACCCGCCGTAAGACAGGCGTGAGGCGGGCACCGTCCCCGGACCCCACGCGACACTGCGCCTCCTGGCCCCGGGCCAGGAGGCGCAGCGGCGGGAACCGAACCCACCCCGCACTCACCCCACCCCCCCCACGTGAAGGAGCATCCGTGTTCTCCACCCGCAAGCGGCCGGCGTCGCCCCGGGCCCGGCTCCCCAGAAGTCTGACCGCCCTCGGCGCCTCCGCGGCGCTCGTCGCGACAGCCGTCACGGCCGTGGGCTCCGGCTCGGCGCCGGCGAGCGCCGCGGAGGGCCCCACCGCGGCGCTGACCGTACGTCTCGACCCCAGCTACCAGCATCCGTCCTTCGAGGGATGGGGAACCGCGCTCGCCTGGTTCGCCAACGTCACCGGCGGATGGCCGGACGCGCAGCGCAACGCACTCGCCGACGCCCTCTACGGCGCCGACGGCCTCGGCTTCACGATCGCCCGCTACAACATCGGCGGCGGTGACAGCCCCGAGACCACCCCCTACATGCGGGCCGGTGCGGCCGTCCCGGGCTACTGGAACAGGCCCGGCCCGGAAGCCCCCGACTGGTGGGACCCGAACCGTTCCGACCACTGGAACCCCGGGGCCGACGCCAACCAGCGCTGGTGGCTCACCGCGGCCAAGGCGCGCGGTGCCACCACCTTCGAGGCGTTCTCCAACTCCGCGCCGTACTTCATGACCAACAGCGGGCTGGCCTCGGGAGCGGCCAACGGCTGGCAGGACAACCTCCGGTCCGACCAGTACGACCGGTTCGCCGCCTATCTCACCGGAGCTGTCCAGCGCGCCCAGTCCGGCAGCGGAGTCACCTTCGACTCCGTCTCACCGGTCAACGAGCCCGACACCGACTACTGGCACGCGGGCGGCGGCCAGGAGGGTTCGCACTGGGACCCGGCCTCCCAGGCGCGCATGATCACGACCCTGCGCGCCGCGCTCGACGCGAAGGGCATGGCGACCCCGATCGCCGCGATGGACGAGACGAACCCGGGGAAGTTCCGCTCCGACTGGGAGGCGTACACCCCTGAGGTCCGCAAGGCGGTGGGCCGGCTCAACACTCACACCTATGGGACGAACGGCCGAACCGGGGCCCGGGACATCGCCAAGGGCGAGACCACACCGCTGTGGATGTCCGAGGTGGACACCGGCGGCAGCGCCCCGCAGAGCTTCACCGACATGAGCCCCGCTCTCGATCTCGCCCAGCACATCAACGACGACATCCGCGAGCTGGAGCCGCGTGCCTGGGTCCTGTGGCAGGCCGTCGAGGACTACGAGAACATGTCGCCGGGGCACGAGAACTCGAACTGGGGCCTCATACAGACCGATTTCACCCCCGACGACGCGGCCACCGAGCCCCTGCGCAAGAACAAGAAGTACTGGGCGATGGCGAACTACAGCCGCTTCGTCCGCCCCGGCGCGCGCATCCTCGACACCGACGACCCGCAGACCCTGGCGGCGGTGCGACCGGGCGGCAACGGTGTGGTGGTGGTCCACACCAACCCGACCGGCCAGGAGCGCGAAGTCACCCTGAACCTCGACGGCTTCCAGACGGCATCGAACGGGCCCGTTGAGCGGTGGACGACCGATGCCACCAGGAACCTCCAGCGTGACAGCGACGCGGCAGTGAGCGGCCGGACCCTCAAGGCCACCGTGGGCCCCGGCTCCGTCACCACGTTCGTCCTGCCCACGGTCGCCGGTGTGAACGCGGCGACGGCCACCGCCCCCACGGGCACACCCCGCCTGCTGCTCAACGACAACAGCGGCAAGGCGCTCGCCGTAGCCACCGCCAACGGCAAGAACACCCCGGTACAGCAGACGCCCGCCCCGGCGGACACCTCACAGCAGTGGACCTTCACCAAACTGTCGGCCACCGACTGGGGCAGCACCGCCGCCTACCGCGTCACCAACGTCAGGACGGGCAAGGCCCTCTCGGTCTCCAACGGTGCACTCACCTTCGCGTCACCCGGATCGTCCACCGCACAGCAGTGGATCCGTTCGACCACGGGGGACGGCCACAGCACCCTGATCAACGCGGCCGGCGGCAAGCTCCTGGATGTCACAGGTGCCTCCACCGGCGACGGGGCTCCGGTCGGGGTCTATCAGCCGACCACCGGTGGCAACCAGTCCTGGACCTTCCCGGGCACGGCGCCGGACGCGTGGAAGACCCTGGCCCTGCGGAACGGCTCCAAGTGCCTCGACGTCAGCGGCGCCGGCACGCAGGACGGCGCGGCCGTCGTCCAGTACGGCTGCAACACCGGCACGAACCAGCAGTGGTCGCTGCGCTCCACCGGCGACGGATACGTGAACGTCGTCGCCCGCCACAGCGGCAAGTGCCTCGACGTGAGCGGACAGTCCACGGCCGACGGCGCCGAAGTCCTCCAGTACACCTGCAACGAGGGCCGCAACCAGGACTGGGCGGTCCGGAGCACCGGCGACGGATACCTGACGCTCACGGCCCGGCACAGCGCCAAGTGCCTGCAAGTGGCCGGGGCCTCCACCGCGGACGGCGCGGCAGTCGTCCAGCGGACCTGCGACGGCGCCGCTGCCCAGCAGCTCCGCCAGGGCTGACGCAGACGGAGGCGGGCCCGGTCCTTCGACCGGGCCCGCCTCTCCCGTGTACGTGCCGGCGGGGGCTACTCCTCGGTGGGCCCGAGATCGGCCGTCGCGCGGAACTCGACCGTCCGGGCCCGGTGCGCCGCGTGGAGCTCCAGCACGACGACTTCGTTCGTGCCGGCGTGCAGCACCGGTGCCGGGACGTACAGGGACCGCTGCGGGCCGCGGGACCAGTAGCGGCCGAGCGCGAAGCCGTTGACCCAGGCGTTGCCCTTGGTCCACCCGTCGAGGTGGAGGAAGGCGTCGGCCGGGCCGGTCACCTCGAAGGTGCCCCGGTGGAAGGCCGGTCCGACGGGGGACGCGGCGAGGGGAGCGAAGGCGATGTGCTCCAGGGACGAGAGGGGAAGGGGCCGGCTGCTCCAGCCCGCGAGCTCGGCGCCGTCGAGAAGGACCCTGCCGAGCAGGCCCTTGCGGTCGTGAATGCCCTGGCCGTAGTTGACCCGCCCCTGGTTCTCGACCAGGACGGTGAGCGTGCTGCCCGCCCGGGGAACCGTGAAGGCCAGGGCGTGCTCGTGGTTCTCGCGCTCCAGGACGCCGACGGGCTGCCCGTCGACGAAGACCTGGGCGCGGTCGCGGACCTGCTCGACCTCCAGCAGGGCCGGGCCCTTGAGCGGCAGGGCCGTCTCGTACAGCACGAAGCCGAAGTCCTGCTCCAGCTCCTCCATGGTGAGCGGCCGGTGCGCCTCCACGGCCGCCCCGAACGCCGCTGCGTCGGGCAGCAGAGCGGCGCTCTCGGTCAGCGGTACGGTCCGGCCGGCGAGCTTGGGGCCGGGCGGCGGGACGGGTCCGTCCGGTACGGGCGCGTACTTGGCGATCACCTCGCGAAAGGCGGTGAACTTCCCCGTGGGGTCGCCGGCTTCGTCGAGCGGGGCGTCGTAGTCGTACGACGTCACGGTGGGACGGTAGGTGTGCTTGTCGTTGGCGCCGTTGGTGAAGCCGAAGTTCGTACCGCCGTGGAACATGTAGAAGTTCACCGAGGCCCCGGCGGACAGGAGTTCGTCCAGCTCCCGCGCCGCGTGCTCGGGCTCGCGCACCACATGGTGGGCGCCCCAGCGGTCGAACCAGCCGATCCAGAACTCGGTGCACATCAGTGGCCCCTTCGGCTGCTGGGACCTCAGGGCGGCCAGCCCCTGGCCGGAGCGGCTGCCGAAGTTGGCCGTGGCGAGGACGCCGGGCAGCGCGCCGCGTTCCAGGTCGGCGGGCTGGTCGCAGGTGAAGAGGGGGACGTCGACCCCGCATCGGCGCAGTGAGGCGGCCAGGTGCTCCAGATATTCGGTGTCCTCGCCGTACGCCCCGTACTCGTTCTCCACCTGTACGGCCAGGACGGGGCCGCCCCGGGAAGCGAGGTACGGCTGGAGCGGGGTGAGCAGCCGGTCGAAGTAGTCGTCGACCGCGGCGAGGAAGCGGGGGTCGCGGGAGCGCAGCTGTATGTCCGGTTCGGCGAGCAGCCAGGACGGGAGGCCGCCGCCCTCCCACTCGGCGCAGATGTACGGGCCGGGCCGCAGCAGCACGTACAGGCCCTCCGCGGCGGCGAGGTCGAGGAAGCGGGGCAGGTCGAGCCCGCCGTCCAGGCTGAAGCTGTCGGGCCGCGGCTGGTGCAGGTTCCAGGGGACGTAGGTCTCGACGGTGTTGAGGCCCATGAGCCGGGCCTTGCGCAGCCGGTCCGCCCACTGCCCGGGGTGTACACGGAAGTAGTGCAGGCCGCCGGACAGGAGCCGAAACGGTTCGCCGTCGAGGGTGAAGCCGCCGTCGTCGAGCTGAAGAAGAGGCATGTACGGGTGCTCCTGTGTTGGGTGAGGTGCGCTGTCGAGAGGGCCTGCCGGGCACTATGTTTGCGTGAACATACCCAGCATGACAAGCCTCGGCCGGGTTCAGGCCCACTGCCGCCGCCGGCGGGCGGCCCCCGTCCACCTCGGTGACCCGCGTGGAGAGTCGGCGGCCGCCGGGGTGCATCCAAATGTTTACGCAACCATGATGATACGCGGCATGCGCCCCAGGTCACGGCCTCGCGCGGGGCAAGTGGCTCGATAGCGGACTCGGGCGTCCCATAAGTTCCCCAGAAATTAACAGGACCGCACATATATTGACGCGTTGTTGTGGTGCGTGCTGCACTGGCCCGGCACGTGGCGGTGCGGTGCGCGCATCGAATGTTTACGTTCCCAGTAGATGTGGGCCGGGGTGGACCCGGCACCGGGCGGCCGCCGCTCAGCCCCCCCGCCTCGGCACTTCCCCCCTCGCTCTCCTCCTGCTGAAGGAGTCACGCCATGTCCTCTCACGACAGCCCCCTGGACCGCAGAGGTTTCCTCGCCGCGGCCGCTCTCACCGCCGGCGCGGTGGTGCTGCCCGGCGGCATCCTGCCCACACCGGCCGCGGCCGCCGTCCCGCCCCAGGTGACGCTGCCCCAGCGGGGCATGTACGACACCGTTGCGGCGTCGTCGTGGACCGACGGCTTCGTCACCGGCAACGGCGAGTACGGGGCGGTGTTCCACGGGACACCGGCCCTGGAGAAGATCGTTCTGAACCACCACCGCTTCGTGCTGCCCAACGGCACCCGCGACGTGACCCCTCCCGTCCTGGCCGGACGTCTGGACGAGGTGCGGGACAAGGCTCTGGCAGGCGACTACTGGGGCGCGGCCGGGACCTTCGCCGAGGGCTGGTCCCTCCTCTGGACCCAGACCTTCCACCCCGGATACGAGCTGCAGCTCAGCACTCCGGGCGCGACCACCGCCAACGACTACGCCAGGATCACCGACTTCCGCACCGGCGAGGTCACCCACACCTGGACCGACAGCGCCGGCGTCTGGAAGCGGCACGCCTTCGCCTCACGGGCCGACAAGGTGGTCGTACACGAACTTCTCCCGGCCGGCGGCAGGACCGTCGACACCACCATCAAGGTGAACACCGGCCTCGAAGGCGTGCCCGGTGATGTCGCCTTCGCCACGATCGCCACCGTCTCGGGCGGGCAGGGCTACCTCAACCTGCGCGGCACCTACCCGTCCGGCCAGGGGGCGTACGGATACGAGGGAGTCACCCGGGTCGTCGTCACCGGCAACAAGGCCTCGGTGTCGGTCAGCGGTGACACACTGGTCGTCGCCCGCGCGGCCAAGGTGCTCCTGCTCACCAAGCTGGGCCGGTACGAGAAAGCCGGCGAGTGGAACGCCAAGCCGCTGCACGCCGCACTGGCCGCGCTTCCCACCGACTACGCCGCACTGCTGGGGCGGCACGCGCCGCTGCACCAGGCCATGTTCGACGGTTCGAGTCTGGATCTCGGCGTCTCCGTTGCCGACCGGAAACTGTCCACATCCGAGCTGACCGCACGGCAGAACAACGACCGGTCGGTTGTCGACATCGCGCTCCTGGAGCGGATGTACGACAGCGGGCGCTACCTGTTCGTCAGCTCCAGCGGTGTACTGCCCCCACGGCTGACGGGCATCTGGTCCGGCAGCTGGGACGGTGCCTGGGCCGATGACTTCACCACCGACGCCAACATCAACCTGCAGATCGCCGGCGGCAACATCCTGAGCCACGGCAATGCCATGCAGGGCTACTTCGACCTGATTCTGGGACAGCTCGACGACTGGCGGAGGAACGCCGCCAATCTGTACGGCACCCGGGGATTCCTCGCTCCGTCCCGTACCGACGGCGAGTACGGACACATGCTCCACTTCAACAACTCGGACTTCCCCGGGCAGTGCTGGACCGGCGGAGCCGACTGGCTCCTGTATCCGCTCCTCGAGTACTACCAGGTGACCGGTGACACGGCATTCCTCCGGGACAAGCTCGGCCCTGCCCTGCTGGAACTCGCCCTGTTCTACGAGGACTTCCTCACCAGAACCGACTCCGAAGGCAAGGCGGTCTTCGTTCCGTCGTTCTCCATGGAGAACTCGCCCTCCAACACCGGTCAGATGCTGTCCGTCAACGCCACGGGCGACATCATGGCCGGCCGTCACGCCCTTCAGGCGGCTGTCGACGCCGCGAACCTGCTGAAGGTGGAGCAGGGCGCCGGCCAGGGCGTGGCGCGCTGGAGTGCTCTGCTGGCCAAGCTGCCGGACTACACGGTCAACGGCGACGGTGCGCTGGCCGAATGGTCCTGGCCCGGCCTGAACGACCGCTACAACCACCGGCATGTGCAGCACATGTACGGAGCCTGGCCCCTGCACGAGATCAACCCCGAGCAGAAGCCGGATCTGGTGTTCTCGGCACGCAAGGCGCTCAGGCTGCGCGGTGACGAGAACTACTCGGCCCACGGCAGCCTCTACCGCGCGCTGGCCTGGAGCCGGCTGAAGGACGGTGCGGGCGTCTACGACAACATCCGCAAGGTGCTGGGCAGCAACATGGTGTGGCGCTCGCTGGTGACCTCCCACAACCCCGACCTTCACATCTACAACTGCGACGCCGCCAACGCGCTGCCGGCGATCATCGCCGAGTCCCTGGTGTACACCCGGCCGGGCATCCTGGAGATCCTCCCCGCCCTGCCCGAGCAGCTGGCCCGGGGCACGATCCGCGGCGTACGGGGCCGCAACCGCGTCCTCGTCGAGAGCCTCACCTGGGACACCGCCGCCCGCACCGCCACCGTCACGCTGGTCTCGGACCTCACCCAGACCATCACGTTCGTCTCCCGTCGCGGCATCACGTCGCTGTCCACGACGGTGGCCGTGAGTGCCTCCTCGCTGGGGTCCCATGCGAGGGAACTGTCCCTCAAGGCGGGGGTCCGCACCCAGGTCACCGTCGGCATGCTCGCCGGGGTCTGCCGTGTGGTCAACAGCGCCAGCGGCAAGGTCCTCGACGTGGCGGACGAATCGACCGGCAACGGAGCCCCGGTCATCCAGTGGCCCTGGACCGGCGGTGCCAACCAGAAGTGGAGACTGCTGCCGGACTACGACGGATCCTTCCGCCTGTCCAACCTGAACAGCGGCAAGGTCCTCGACAACCCGGCCGCCTCCACGACCCACGGTCAGCCCCTGGACCAGTGGACGGACACGGACGCCCCCAACCAGTGGTGGAAGCTGGTGCCGGCCGGGACGGCGGGTCACTACCACCTGGTCAACGTCTCCAGCGGTCTGTACGCGGCCGTCGAGAACGGCTCGACGGGCGACGGAGCCAGGATCGTCCAGCTGCCGGCCGACGGCTCGGCCGGCCAGGACTGGACGATCGCCGGACTCTGACCCTCCCCGCAGGGAGTTCCCTTCCCACGGCGCCGGCGTGTGCGGTCGCCCCGGTCCAGTGGCCGGGGCGACCGCCGTTCCGCGCCGAGAGGGCCGGATTCATGAAGCAACCGTGAATACCCTGTGGAAGTGATGTCGTAGTGGCCCCTTATGCTGCACCGGACGATCACGCGGGACCAGGGGAGGGCGCGGCATGTTCGGCAAGTTTTTCGGCAGGGGTGGCGAGAGACCGGAGGCGGATCCGCACGCCCTTCCCGTCCCCCGCAGGCAGAAGAACGGGATGTACACGCTGCGCGCGCTCGGGGACACGCGGGTGCTCGCGGCGGTCGAGGCGGCCGGCGCGGGTGACTGGGAAGCGGTCAAGGCGGCCGTGGCGCCCTTCGATCTCGGCAGTGATCACCAGGTCCTGGGTGAACTGGCCGACGTGGACGGTGTGCAGGACTGGATCGGCTGGGCCGTCGAGGAGGACAAGGAGCACCGCGCGACGGCTCTGCTGATATCCGGCACGCGATACATCAACTGGGGCTGGGAGGCGCGCACTTCCGACCGGGCGGTGAACGTGACGCGGGAGCAGTGGCGGGTCTTCCGCGAGCGGCTCGAGATCGCCGAGGAGCAGCTGCTCGAGGCAGCCGAACTGCGGCCGGAATGGGTCACACCGTGGAGCCGGCTCCTCACCTCCGGCCGCGGCATGTCGCTGGGCGTCTCCGTCAACGAGACCCGGCTCGATGCCGCCCTGCGCCGCGCCCCGCTGGACCTGGAGACCCACGTCGAATGGCTTTCGCAGCTGCAGCCCCGCTGGAGCGGTGAACCCGGCGAAGCCATGGCGTTCGCCCGTGACACGTTCGCCCGCGCCCCGCAGGGGGACCGGATCGGCTGTGTGATCGCCATGGCGCACATCGAGAACTGGGTCGAGTCGGACGACGCGCGCTGCCTCAGAACCCCTGAGATCCAGACCGAGTTGAGGAACGCGGCCGACCACAGCATCCTGCACCCCGCCTACGTACGGCGTCCGGGGTGGCAGCACGACTTCAACGTGTTCGCCATGGCGCTGTCACTGGCCGCCGAAGGCCACACGGTCCGGCGCGTCTTCCAGGCGCTCGACGGTGCCTACACCACGTGGCCCTGGACCTACTTCGCGGAGCCCGAGAAGCAGTTCGCCCGTCAGCACCGCCGCGCCTGAGCGCAACGGTCCCGGCCCCGCCCCATCCGCCGCCTCTCCCACACCGGACTGCCCGATGAATCTGCCCGACACCGCCTCGAACCCGGCCGACGCCGACCGCACCTTCCAGGTGGATCTGCGTGGCCTCGTCGATCTTCTCTCCCACCACCTCTACTCCAGCCCCCGCGTCTACCTCCGCGAACTCCTCCAGAACGCGGTGGACGCGCTGACCGCCCGGCACACGCTCGAACCGGGAGCCCCCGCCGACGCCTTCGGTATCCGCCTGTACGCCGACGGCTCGGCCGTACGCGTCGAGGACGACGGCGTCGGTCTCACCGAGGCCGACGTGCACACCTTCCTCGCCACGATCGGCCGCAGCAGCAAGCGTTCCGAGCAGATCGCGGAGCAGCGCGGCGACTTCATCGGCCAGTTCGGCATCGGCCTGCTCTCCTGCTTCCTGGTCGCGGACGAGATCCTTGTCGTGAGCCGCAGCGCCCGCACCCCCGACGCACCGGTGGTGGAGTGGCGGGGGCGCGGCGACGGCAGCTACAAAGTCCGTGCTCTGCCCGCCTCCGCCCGTCCGCACCCCGGAACCACCGTCACACTGACGCCGCGCGCCGACGCGGGCGAATGGACCCGTCCGGCCCAGGTGCACGCGCTGGCCCGGCACTTCGGCTCCCTGCTGCGCCATCCGGTGACCTTCGAGGACGGCTCCGCCGGACCGGGCGCCCGCGTCAATCCCGAACCCGCGCCCTGGACACGTACGTACCCCACTCCGGGATCCCGGTCCCGTGCGCTCGCCGCCTACGGTGAGGAGATCTTCGGGTTCAAGCCGCTGGACACCATCGATCTGGACCTGCCGGCCGTGGGCCTGAAGGGCATCGCCTGTGTGCTGCCCGAGACGGTGCCGACCGGGCGCCGCCACGGCCACCGCGTGCACGTCAAGGGCATGCTCCTGTCGGAGCAGGCCGAGGAGATCCTGCCCGAGTGGGCCTTCTTCGTCCGCTGCGTCGTCGACGCCGAGAGCCTGCGACCGACGGCGTCCCGGGAGTCCCTGTACGAGGACGACACCCTCGCCGCCGTCCGCGACGCCCTGGCCGAGCGGATCCGCGCGTGGATCGCCCGGGCCGCCGCCAGTGATCCGGAGCTGCTCGCCCGCTTCCTGCGGGCCCACCACCTGGCCGTGAAGTCGCTCGCGGTGCACGACGACGAGATCCTGCGGATGCTGCTGCCCTGGCTGCCGTTCGAGACGACCGACGGGTCCACCAGCCTCGACGAGTTCGCGCGCACCCATCGCACCGTGCTCGTGACATCGAGCGTGGAGGAGTTCCGGCAGGTCGCGGCGATCGCCTCGGCCGCCGGGCTGGGCGTGGTCAACGGCGGCTACACCTACGACCGTGAACTGGTCCACCGGCTCCCCGAGATCAGGCCCGAGGTCACTGTCGCCGACCTCGACCCGGCGACCCTGACGGCACACCTCGACCCTGTCGAACGCGAAACGGAACTGGCCGCCGCGGGCTATCTCGCCCAGGCCCGGGACGCCCTCGCCGTCTTCGACTGCGACGTGGCGTTGCGGACCTTCCAGCCCGCCTCCGCCCCCGCCCTCCTCATCGACAGCCGCGAGGCCCGGCACGAGCGCACCCGCTCCCAGCTCGCCCGCGAGCAGGAGGGCGGCCTGTGGGGCGACATCCTCGGCGCCCTGCGCCAGGAGGCCCCGCGGGCCCAGCTGATCCTCAACCAGCTCAACCCGCTCGTGCGCACCGCCCTGGCCATCGATGAACCCGAGCTGGCCCGCACCAGCGCCGAAGCCCTCTACGGTCAGGCCGCGCTGCTGTCCCGGCGGCCACTCAGGCCCGCCGAATCGAGCCTCATCAACCGCTCGTTCCTCGACCTCCTCGCCCACGCCCTCCGCAAGGACAGCTGACGATGCCGACCTCACCCCATCCCCAGAACACGGACGAGCTGTACCAGGCGCTCCAGGACAACCGGCTGCGCCCCTACGGCCGCACCCGCACCGTCAACGCCGAGGAACTCGTCGACGCCGCCGAGCAGTTCGCGGAGCCCCTCGCGCTCGTGCACGCCCTCCTCGAACTCCACGCCGCGTACGCCTACGGTTCCGAGCCGCGCAAGTCGCCCGTGGTCTTCGCCCGTCTGCTCACCGTGTTCGACGAGCAGCCCGACGTCTTCGACGAGCGCCTGCGCCACCAGCTGTTCTGGCGGTTCAAGTGGGTGGCGAACGCCCTGCGCGCACTGCCCGAGGTGCCGCTGGCCAGCCTGCGCCAGTGGCTCACGGAGATGAGGGACCGCTACGAGAAGGCCGGCCTCGGGCTCCAGCCCTACTACGGACAGGCCTACCAGCTCGCCGCGCACCTCGGTGAGGACACCACCCTCGCCTACGAGCTGTGGGCGGGCCGCACCCGCACCCCGCTCAGTGACTGCGAAGCCTGCGAGATCTGTGAGCGCGCCCTGTACCACCTCGCGGCAGGCGACGACGAGCGTGCGCTGCGCACCTGGGAACCCGTCCTGGACGGCAAGGAGTCCTGCCAGGAGGAGCCGGCCCGGTCGCTCTCGTACGCGCTGCTGCCCCTGCTGCGCACCGGCCACGCCGACCGGGCCCGTGAACTGCACCTCTCCGGCTACCGTGGCTGCTGCCGCAACGCCTCCATGGCCGGGGAGGTCGGCCGTCACCTGGAGTTCTGCGCGCTGACCGGCAACGAGGCACGCGGCCTGGAACTGCTGGCCGAGAACCGGAGCCTGTTCGACGAGGTGGACTCGCCGCTGGACCTGTTCGACTTCCTCACGGGTGTGGAGGTCCTCCTCGGGCGCGTCGAGCTCCTCGGCCGCGGCGAACTGCCCGCCGCCGGATACGCGGGCCGCACCTGGACCGTGGCCGGGCTGCGCGCCGAGGTGCGGGGGCGCGCCGACGACCTCGCCGCACGCTTCGACGCCCGCAACGCAACCACCGCCCACACCGACCGCCGCAGGGTCCGCCTCGACCGCGCCCCGCTCCTGGACGCACTCGAACTGACCCTGCGCACCCGCACGCTCGACGACGTGGACCCGGCCGCCGCCCCGGTCGCCGAGCCCGCCACCGGCAAGGCCGCAGACCTCCCCGAGTCGTTGCCCGCACTCGTCCTGCGGGCGAGGGAACTGGACGCGCAGGGGCACCCGGACGCACAGCTCTGCTGGGCCCGGCTGCGCGGGCTCGTCACCGCCCGCGGCTACACCCACCCCGACGACCCGGCCGTGGGCCCGCTCGTACGGCTGCGCGCGGACCTGCTGGCCGATGAGGCGAGCCGGGCGGGTGAGAGGGACGACTCCGCCGAAGCGGCCGCCCTCCATGAGGAGGCCGCGGGCCTGTACGAGGACGCCGGAGCGCCGGGTGACGCGGCGCTCGCCCGCGCCTGCGCCGCGCTCTCCGCCGCCGAAATCCCTGCGGACAGCGACGGAGACGGCAACGGCGGGGCCGACGGAGACGGCGAAGGAAACGGCGGGGCCGGGGCGAAGGCCGCCGCGCTGACCGCCGCCCACGCGTTCATGGTCCGCCTGCACGAGGAGACCCCCGGACTCGCCCCGTACCAGGAGGCCCGCCTGCTGCGGCTGCGGGCGACCGCGCTCGGACTGCGGCTCCAGGAGTCGGGGAGCGAGGACCACGCCGCGGCGTCGTTCGCCGAACTGGAGCTGCTGGACGCGTTCGCCACCCGGCACGACATCGGTGTGCACATCTCCGGAGCCGCTCTCCTGCGGGCCGGCACGTACGCCATCTCCGGCGACCTGCCCACCGCGGTCACCGAACTCGACGCCCTCCTTCTCCGGCTGAAGGAACACGGTCCCGCCTGGCACCTGCCCCGCACCCTCGGGCTGCGCGGCCGGATCGGGCTCGGCCTCCAGGACGCCCGGGCGGCGCACGCGGACCTGACCGAGGGCGTGCGACTGGCCGCCGAGTGGCCGGCCGTCGTGGCCGACACCGGCCGCCTCCACGAGGATCTGGCCCAGGCCTGCATGCACCTGGGCCGCGCCGAAGAGGCACTGCGGCACCTGACCCGCTCGGCGGAGCTGGAACTTCGCCGCGGCAACAGGACGGACGCGTTCTGCGCGTACAGCAACGCGGCCCGGCTCAGCCTCGACCTGGGCCGCATCGAGGACTGCATCGCCCTGCTCGACTCCCTCCTGGCCGATCCGGACGTCGTCGCCGGCGAACTGGACGGCCGGCTCGTGGCCCAGCTGCGCCTGACCCGCGCCCGCGCGCTGCACGCGGGGGAGGACCTCAAGGCCGCCACGGTGGAGTTCGTGGCCCTGTCGGCCGAGTCGGCGGACTGGGACGACGACCCGGGGAGCCACGCCATGATCGCCGCGGAGACGGCCGTACTCCTCGGCGAGTCCGGCGAGTTCGGCCGGGCCCGCGAGGCCATGGAGCAGGCGCTCGCCGCCCATGCCAGGGCTGCGCGCTACGAGCAGCTCAGCAACGCCCTGCGCGAACTCGCCCGCCTCCAGGCCGAGCAGCAGGGTCCCGAAGGCCTGTCCGACGCCCTCCTCCATCTCGCCGACGCCGGCCGGGTGGCCGACGAGGCCCGTGCCGCCGGGTTCGAGGCCGACGGCCGCTCCCTGGACACGGCCCTGGCCTACGAACACGGGCGGGTCCGTGCCTACGCCGGTGAGTACGAGGACTCCCTGGCCGCCCTGGACAAGGCCCTTGCCCTGCTCGGCGAGCCGGGTGCCGATCAGGACCACGCCGGCGAGTGGGCCGAGTGCACCCGTCTCGCGGGCGCCGTGGAGGGCATCTACCTGGAGCGGACCGCCCCCGCGCTCACCCGTCTCGGTGCGGCGGTCTCCCGCCTGACCGCTCTCGGCCACACGACGGAGTCCGGGCCGCTCGCCGCGCTGGCGGCCCGGCTGCGCGACGAGGAGTGAGACGGCGTACCGGGGACGGGAACCGAGGGCCGGCCGCCGCACCAGCAGGTGTGCGGCGGCGCGCCCGCCTCAGAGCCCGGTGACCTTGGCGCTCGCCGACAGCTCGTAGACCAGGGTGACCGTGCGGCGGCCGCCGGGCGGGAGGGTGACGTCCCACCGGACGATGCCCTCGGCGTCGACCATGTCGGGCACCGGGGAGCACGCGTTGTTGTGCAGGCGTATCTCCACCGCCGAGACCTCGGAGACCGGGATCCGCTCCCGCAGAACGACCGACCGTTCGTCGTGCTCCCCGGGGGCGGAGAACCGGGACAGATGCAGCCGGACCGTACGGGTGACCACGGTCCGCTGTGTGATGCCGGCGGTATCGCGGGTCTCCTCGGCATGCCGGACCACCCGGTAGTCGTCACTGCTGCCGAAGGCCAGCTCGCAGGGGGCGCCGGGGGCGGTGAAATCGAGGGTGCCGCGGCCGCTGAATCCACTGCCGCGGACCAGATCGACGGGTCCGGCGAGCAGGGCGTGGCCGGACAGGTTGTCGCAGCGCACCACCTGGGTGACCAGGGGGGACAACTCCGGGGAGCAGGCGTACTCGATGGTCGCGGGCGCGGTGAACGCGGAGAGCCGCACCCGGTGGGCGCGGCCGTCACCCGCCACCGACACCGGTGCGGGGGATCTCAGCACCCGCGCCTCGCCGCCGTCGTCCACCCCCGGCAGACCGAGCACCGGCGCAGGGCCGAGAGTTCCGATCTCCTCCTCGCGCAACTCCACGTCGATGGTGCGGCGCTCCGCCGCCGAGCGGTCCTTGAGCGTCAGCCGGTCCTCGCCCAGCCGCGGCGGATCGGTGGCCAGCGACGAGCGGGCCGTCGACAACGTCAGCCGTACGTCCGACCAGTCCTCGCCGGTGCGCTGCCAGACCATGGCGTCGGTCTCCATGGTCAGGGAGTCACCGTCGAGCACGGCCCGGTAGGCGGGCCGCCACAGCGCACACGGGGTGAGGTGGGTCAGCCGCAGCCCGGCCGGCCCGGCGACCGCGGCTTCCACGGTCAGTTCGATATGGCCCACCAGCTCGGCGGGCTCCTCCTCGGAGAGGTGCATCGCCTGCTGCGCCTCGCCGAGTTCGGCGGAAAGGGAGGCCAACCGGGCCACCACGACGCGTAGTCGCTCTCCGTGCGTGTCGCGCTCGGCGTCCACCCGGTCCAGTTCACGTGCCCAGCGGGGCCGTTCGGTCTCCCCGTAGCCGGCGCCTTCGCCGACCTCCCGCAGCAGATCGGCGGCGAGGCGGCCGAGCAGGTCGAGACGGGCACGCAGCCGGTCGCGTCGCTGCTCCAGGGTCCGCCGCTCCTCATGCAGGGTGTGGACGCGGTGGCGCAGGGCGGAGTCGTCGTCGGTGGGCGCCGCCGGTCCGCGCGGCGTCCAGGTGCGCACGATCCGTACGTCGAGCACGGTCGCGGGATGGTCGCAGGTCAGCTCGGCGTGGAGCGTCCGGTCGACTGCCAGCGCACTGACCGGTCCGAGACGCAGCCGCTGGACCCCGGCCTCCAGGTCGAGCACGGCGGTGCGCTCGATGTGGGCGCGGTCCTCGAGGCATGTGACGGCGGTGACGGGGAGGGCGATCGGCTTCGGGGCCGTGGACATGAGGGGTGTCAGCTCCTGCGGTTTCCGCCGGCCAGGGCCTTGCCGGCCGGGATGCGGATTTCGTAGCCGCCGTCGAGGGCGGCGGTGGCGCCTGCGGGCAGGTCCAGTCGCCGGACGCGGGTGCCGGGCGCATACCGGTCGGGCCCCGCACCTTCCTCGGGTGCCGTCCAGCCGGCCCGTTCCTCGATCCGGACGTCCGGATCGGAGGTGACCGGCACCTGCTCGTGGACTTCCACGGTGACGGGGCGCGCGAGCCGGTTGGCCAGCTCCACATGCACGTGGTGGTCGAGCACGGTGTAGTTGTTGCGCAGGCCCGAGGTGGACTCGAGCAGGTTCGTGCGGCGGGTGACCCCGATCCCCTCGGCCGGCCCGAGCCCCACCCGGCGGATGCCGCCGGGGGCGAGCGTGGGCAGCGCGGTGGTCAGCAGGTAGTCGTCGTCGACGGTGATCTCCACCGGGCCGGCGAGCAGTGCCTGGCCGGTCGCGTTGGAGAGCACCAGCGTGGCGTACACGGTCTGCTCCACGGACGGGACGCAGAGGTACTCGGTACGCAGTCCGACCGGGATCTCGCCGACGACGACGGTGTGCCAGGCGCCGTCCGACGGGATGTCGGCGCGGGCGGCGGCATCGTAGCGGTGGTCGAAGGAACCCGCCGACTCGCGGGGCCGCACGGCCTGTCCGGGCAACGGCAGTGCGGCCACCGCCTCGGCGCGGCGCCGGTACTCGGCCGCCACCGCGTCGAAGGGGGTGCCCGGAAACAGCCGGCCCCTGCGGCCGCCCTGCTCGTCGGGACCGGACAGGACAAGGGCGGCGTAGTCGAGCTCGGCGCCGCTCGGCTGCGGCGGACCGGTCACCGGCGTCGGAGGCGGTGGCGGTGGCGCTGCCCCGCCGGGAGCCATGGCCGCGGGGGCACCCGTGAGGGACCTGGGCGCGGTGCGCTGCATTCCGCCCGGCTGTGCGGGGGCGGGCATCCCGCCCATGGGTGGAGGAGGGGCGCCGTAACTCAGCGGTGCCGGCGGCGGAACGGGGCCGAACTCGGAGACGCCCGCACCGCCCATGGGCGGCGGTGGGCCCCCCGCCGCGACGGCCACGGGTGCGCCGGCCCGCTCCGGGCCGGGCCCTGCCGCGTCGTACCCGGAGAACAGGCCGGCGAGCCCGGCCGGGGGCTCGCGCCAGCCGGAGGGCGCGGGGGCGGGCTGACTGCGTCCGATCCGGACCGAGCGGAGCCTGGGCAGATCGGTGCGGCGCCGGAGATCGGCGGTGGCCAGGGCGATGCGTACGCCGGTCCAGTCCTCGCCGGTCCGCTGGGCGACCGATGCGCGCAGCATCAGACGCCCGCTGTCGGCGTCCTGACGGTGAGCCAGCCGGTAGGCAGGGACCCACACGGCGCCCGGCACCCCGTACTCCAGCTCCAGTTCCACCTCCTCCTCACCGGCGCCGTCGAGGGTCAAGGCCGCGCAGACGGTGGTCTCCACGTGCGCCGACGGTGCGTCGGTGGAGGCGCGCTCGAGCCTGTCCACGGCGACATTGAGCTGGTGCTCGACGTGGCGCAGTGCCTCCTCCAGCTCGACGAGGCGGCTGTGCAGGCCCACCAGCCGCTCGTCGACGAAGTCCGCGAGCTCCAGCCAGGCATCGGCCGGGGTGCGGCGGTGCGGATCCTCCCGTTTGCGGGCGGGCGGGACCGGGTGGAGCGCTTCGACTTCCTTGATCACGCTCAGCTGCCGGTCCCGGCGCGCCCGCGCCGACTCGCACGCGTCGTTCAGCCGCTCGTACTCGAGCCGCAAGGAATCGGGCGCGTCGGTGCCGGCCGGCTCGGCCCCGACCTCCACCCGGGCCTCGGTGACGCGCACTCCGGGTGCGCCCAGGACCCGCGCCCGCAGCGAGCCGGGGTCCAGTGAGCGGGGCAGCCCCGTCACGCGTACCCGGCCCCCGGGCGGCACACTGCCCCGGGCCAGGCGGTGGCAGACCGCGCCCTGCGCGTAGACCACGACCGTATCGAGGGCAGACCCCCACCTCGGTGCCGACTCAGCCGTCATCTGTCTGCTCCGCCCCCGTCGCGTACATGCCGAGCGAAGCCTACGTGGGGGCGGGCTCCGCTTCGAGCGGGATCAGGAGAAGGGCTGCCGGGGCTGCCCGAACAAGCGCCCCCGGGGCGTCGGTAACCGGCCGGAGACCGCTGACCGCCGTCAGCACCAGCGGGTGCGGGGGCAGTTGAAGCCGCCCCCGCCACTGCTGCCGGAGGAGCCTCCGGATTCGTGGGAACTGTCCGGGAGGCCGTTCGGGAAGGCGCTGTCGCGGTTCCGGTCGCCGGGGAACGGGTCGCTGTAGTCGGGGTCGCCGTCCTTGTCCCGGTCCGGGAGCCTCGCAGCGTCACCGTCCTCCCGGCCCGGCTCCGGGCATCCGTTCGCCGGGTCGGTCAGTTCCAGGGTGACCCACATGCCGAGGGTGACGTCCCCGCCCTCGGCGGGTTCGGTCTCGCACACGCGCCACTCGTCGTACTCGCCCTCGTCGGGCAGCCGGTCATTGCCGTACGCCTCATCCGCCCGTACGTGGTCGCCCGCGACGGTCCCGAGGTCCACGACTTCCTTGTGCGCGGTCTTCCAGGTCTTCCGGACCAGATCCGGCATCGTCGGCCACGGGACGGCTCCGCCGTCCGCGTCGGGGCACGGGGCGCCGGTCTGCACCGCGCCGAAGTCGATCGTCCTGGTGCCGGACCGGGTCCAGCCGGTCTCCTGGAAACAGACGGTCCAGTTGGACCGCATCCAGATGCTCCTGCCGTCGTCCGAGGCGTTGTGGTCGCCCACGCCGAACCCGGCGGCCTCGGCCTTGTCCCGGGCCTTGTCCAGCGCCAGGCCGCTGTAGTCCGCCGCCCTCGGCCGGGGCCTGGCGGCAGGACTCCCGTTGCCGGCAGTCGCCGAGGGCGTCGGCGGGACAAGGAGGTCCGCGGGGCTTTGCGTCGCCGAGGCCTTCCCGTCCGCGTGCGGCACGGTGTCCTTGGGCGGGGACGGAAGGACCGCGCCGAGCAGCGCCATGGCTCCGATGGTGGCGACCACCTTGGCGGTCTTCTGCCAGGGGTTGCCCTTCCAGATCAGGGTCACCGCGCAGACCAGCGCCAGGAACCCGAGGAACTCGTTGACCAGCCCGAGCAGGGGCACGGCGATGACGAAGCCGACGCGGGCCGGGGTGGTCAGCCACCACCGGTGGCCGGGAGTCGCCGGGCGGGGGGCAGGCGGGCGGGGCATGAGGGTGTTCTTTTCTGGAGGACCGGAGTGAGGAACGACGGTCCCGCGGGGCCGGCCGGACCGTCTGCCGAACGGCGGCAGCGTGCGGGCGCGGGAAATGCGCCCAACAGGGGAGCATTGTATGACAGTCGCTCATTCTCCTGGTTTACGCCTGATATAGAGAAGTTTCGGGCTGGACCGTTCACCGCAGTTCCGGACTCCTGCCTACGCGAACAGGGACGGCTAAACCGTTCGCCGCGACCGGAACCCGGTACCTACGATGGCGACTGCCGGCAGACCGGATCCGGCCCTCGCGACGTGAAATGGAGCATCCAAGGATGGCTCGACACCTGGTAACCAGCGCGCTTCCCTACATCAACGGGATCAAGCACCTGGGCAACATGGTCGGGTCGATGCTGCCGGCGGACGTGTACTCCCGGTACCTCCGTCAGCGCGGTCATGACGTCCTGTACATCTGTGCCACCGACGAGCACGGCACGCCGGCCGAACTGGCGGCCAGGGCTGCCGGACTGCCGGTCGCGGAGTTCTGCGCGCAGGCCCACGACGCGCAGAAGGCCGTGTACGACGGCTTCCAGCTGGCCTTCGACCACTTCGGGCGCAGTTCCTCGCCGCAGAACACCGAGATCACGCAGCACTTCGCGCGCCGGCTGCACGAGAACGGATTCATCGAGGAGCGGGCGGTCCGCCAGGTGTACTCACCGGCGGACGGCCGCTTCCTGCCCGACCGCTATGTAGAGGGAACCTGTCCGCACTGCGCGTACGACAAGGCCCGCGGCGACCAGTGCGAGAACTGCACCCGCGTCCTGGACCCGACCGACCTCCTGGACCCGCGCTCGGCGATCAGCGGCTCCACCGCGCTCGAGGTCCGTGAGACGACGCACCTGTTCCTGCTGCAGTCCAGGCTCCAGCAAGAGGTCGAGGCGTGGGTCGCGCTCCACGAGGAACAGTGGCCGCAGCTGTCCTCCTCCATCGCCCGCAAGTGGCTGACCGAGGGCCTCCATGACCGTGCCATCACCCGCGACCTGGAATGGGGTGTCCCGGTTCCGGCCGACACCTGGCCACAGCTCGCGGCGGACGGCAAGGTGTTCTACGTCTGGTTCGACGCCCCGATCGCGTACATCGCCGCGACGAAGGAGTGGTCGGACGCGGCCGGGGACGGCGGGACCCGCGACTGGAGGTCGTGGTGGTACGAAGCCGACGACACCGTCCGGTACACCCAGTTCATGGCCAAGGACAACGTCCCTTTCCATACGGTGATGTTCCCCGCCACGGAGCTCGGCGTCCGCGAGCCGTGGAAGAAGGCCGACGTGGTCAAGGGCTTCAACTGGCTCACGTACTACGGCGGAAAGTTCTCCACCTCCCAGAAGCGGGGCGTCTTCACCGACGCCGCGCTGGAGACGCTGCCGGCCGACTACTGGCGCTACTTCCTGATCGCCAACGCCCCGGAGTCGGACGACTCCTCCTTCACCTGGGAGCACTTCGCCGCCACGGTCAACAAGGACCTCGCCGACACGCTCGGCAACTTCGTCAACCGCGTGCTGTCCTTCTCCCGCAAGCGGTTCGGGGACACCGTCCCTGCGGGGAACGCGGCCGGCGCCGCCGAGGCGCGGCTGGGTGAGGAGACCGCGCGCCTGCTCGCCGAGTACGAGGAGCACATGGAGGCCCTCAGGTTCCGCAGGGCCGGGGCCGCGCTGCGTGCCCTGTGGTCCGCGGGCAACTCCTACCTGGAGGAGAAGTCCCCCTGGCTGGAGATCAGGACCGACCCCGAGGGGGCGGCCCTGACCCTGCGTACGGCGATGAACCTCATCCACCTCTACGCGATCGTCTCCGAGCCGTTCGTCCCGGCCTCGGCCGCCGCCATGCGCGGCGCCTTCGCCCTGGAGAGCGACACCCCGACGTGGGTGACCCCCGGGCAGGCCGCGTCACTGGACGCCGTACCGGCCGGCACACCCTTCACGGTGCCGCCGGTCCTCTTCGCCAAGATCTCGCAGGAGGACCTGGAGTCCTTCCGCGAACGCTTCGGCGGGGGCGGCGCCTGACGGTACGTACGGACCCGGGTCAGGGACCTGCGCAGTCGGGGCACAGTCCCCGGTAGGTCACCTCGACCGCGTTGACGGTGAAGCCGAACCGCTCCGAGACGGGCAGCCCGGCCAGCGGATCGCCGGCGGGATGGACGTCGCGGATGGACCCGCAGCCCGAGCAGACCAGGTGCTGGTGGGGGTGGTGGGCGTTCGGGTCGTAGCGCTTGGCGCGGCCCGCGGTCGCCACCTCGGTCACCTCCCCGAGCGATACGAGTTCGCCGAGGGTGTTGTAGACGGTGGCACGGGAGATCTCGGGCAGCCGGGCTGTGGCGCGCAGGAGGATCTCCTCCGCGGTGAAGTGGACGTGTTCGCCGGCGAGTACCTCGGCGACCACCCGGCGCTGAGCGGTCATCCGCCAGCCACGTCCACGGAGCCTTTCCAGCAGGTCACTCATGCGCACCAGCCTATCTGTGCATCATCTGACGAATGATCCGTCCGGGTGTGTGTGTCGTATTGACTTGGACTATGTCCATCGTAGGATCGGTTCCGGCCGACAGCCAAGGGACAGGACAACAGCAGGAGAAAGTGCGTGACTTCAGGAGACGGGGCCGTTCGCCCCGCATCCGGTGCGCCGCTCGCCACCGGCCGGACCGCGAGCAGGCGGCCGCCGTCTGCCGCGTGCCGGTTCAGGTTCCGTCCCCGTTCGAGTCGCGCACGAGATCATCGGCGCGCACTGTGCGGCAGGGCCCGCGTGCGGCGGGTCCTGTTGCGTGTCCGTCCCCGTCCGAGGCTCCACCGGGGCCCGCGCCCCGGCCGCTCCACCGCCCGTCGTTCCTGAGCACCGTGATCCGCCCCGTCCGGAAGGAATTCCATGACTGAGAACCACGACGCGATCGTCACAGACCCGAAGCCGGAGGAGGCCGCCGGCTGCCCGGTCGCGCACGGTCGCGCGGCGCACCCGACCCAGGGCGGCGGAAACCGCCAGTGGTGGCCGGAGCGGCTCAACCTCAAGATCCTCGCCAAGAACCCCGCCGTGGCCAACCCTCTCGGCGAGGACTTCGACTACGCCGAGGCCTTCACCTCCCTCGACCTCCCGGCAGTCAAGCGGGACATCGCCGAGGTGCTGACGACCTCGCAGGACTGGTGGCCCGCCGACTTCGGCAACTACGGCCCGTTCATGATCCGGATGGCCTGGCACAGCGCGGGCACCTACCGGATCAGCGACGGCCGCGGCGGTGCCGGAGCCGGCCAGCAGCGCTTCGCCCCCCTCAACAGCTGGCCGGACAACGGGAACCTCGACAAGGCCCGCCGGCTGCTGTGGCCCGTCAAGAAGAAGTACGGCCGCAACCTCTCCTGGGCCGACCTCCTCATCCTCACCGGCAACGTCGCCCTGGAGTCGATGGGCTTCGAGACCTTCGGCTTCGCCGGCGGCCGCGCGGACGTCTGGGAGCCCGACGAGGACGTCTACTGGGGCCCCGAGACCACCTGGCTCGGCGATGACCGCTACACCGGGGACCGCGAGCTGGAGAACCCCCTCGGCGCGGTCCAGATGGGCCTGATCTACGTCAACCCCGAAGGCCCGAACGGCACCCCGGACCCGATCGCCGCGGCCCGCGACATCCGTGAGACCTTCCGCCGGATGGCGATGAACGACGAGGAGACGGTCGCCCTGATCGCGGGCGGCCACACCTTCGGCAAGACCCACGGCGCCGGACCCGCGGAGAGCGTCGGCGACGACCCCGAGGCCGCCCCGATCGAGGCACAGGGCCTCGGCTGGAGCAACTCCTTCGGCACCGGCAAGGGCGGGGACACGATCACCAGCGGCCTCGAGGGCATCTGGACGAACACCCCCACCGCCTGGGACAACAGCTTCTTCGAGATTCTGTTCGGCCACGAGTGGGAGCTGTTCAAGAGCCCCGCCGGCGCACACCAGTGGCGGCCGAAGAACGGCGGCGGGGAGGGCACCGTCCCCGACGCCCACGACCCGTCGAAGAGCCACGCACCCACCATGCTCACGACGGACCTCTCGCTCCGCCTCGACCCCGCCTACGAGGCCATCTCGCGGCGCTTCCTGGAGAACCCCGACGCGTTCGCGGACGCCTTCGCGCGTGCCTGGTTCAAGCTGACCCACCGTGACATGGGCCCCGTCGTGCGCTACCTCGGCCCGGAGGTCCCGTCCGAGACGCTGCTGTGGCAGGACCCGCTTCCCGCGGCGGCCCACGAGCCGCTCGACGCCGAGGGCGTCGCCGCCCTCAAGGAACTGGTCCTCGCCTCGGACCTGTCGGTCTCCGAGCTCGTCTCCACCGCGTGGGCGGCGGCCTCGTCGTTCCGCGGCAGCGACAAGCGCGGCGGCGCCAACGGTGCGCGCATCCGCCTCCAGCCGCAGAGCAGCTGGGAGGCCAACGACCCCGACCGCCTGGCCACGGCCCTGCGGACGCTGGAGGGCATCCAGGAATCCTTCAACTCCGCCCGGACCGACGGCAAGCAGGTCTCGTTCGCCGACCTGGTCGTGCTCGCCGGCGCCGTGGGCGTCGAGAAGGCTGCCAAGGAGGCCGGCTTCGGCATCGAGGTCCCCTTCGCGCCGGGCCGCGTGGACGCGACGCAGGAGCAGACCGATGTGGAGTCGTTCGCCGCTCTCGAGCCGGCCGCCGACGGATTCCGCAACTACCTCGGCAAGGGCAGCCGGCTGCCGGCCGAGTACCTGCTGCTCGACCGGGCGAACCTGCTGACCCTGAGCGCCCCCGAACTGACGGTCCTCGTCGGCGGTCTGCGCGTACTGGGGGCGAACCACCAGCAGTCCTCGCTGGGCGTCCTCACCACGACCCCGGGGTCGCTGACCAACGACTTCTTCGTCAACCTCCTCGACCTGGGCACGACCTGGCAGGCCACGTCCCAGGACGCCAGCACCTTCGAGGGCCGCGACGCGGCCACCGGAGAGGTGAAGTGGACGGGCAGCCGTGCCGACCTGGTCTTCGGGTCCAACTCCGAGCTGCGCGCACTCGCGGAGGTGTATGCGAGCGATGACGCCAAGGAGAAGTTCGTGAAGGACTTCGTCGCGGCGTGGGACAAGGTCATGAACCTGGACCGGTTCGACCTCGGCCGCTCATGACGCCCGGGCCGGCCGGGCGTCGCCCGGCCGGCCCTCGCCGTCGGCAGCCGGCAGGACCGGCGTCAGCGCAGTGACTCGGGCAGCTCCTCACGGTGGATGATCCCCAGGCGCTGCGTCGCACGGGTCAGCGCCACGTACAGATCACTGGTGCCGAACATGGCGGGCTCCACGACGAGCACATGGTCGAACTCGAGGCCCTTCGCCTGACGGGGGCCGAGCAGGACCACCGGGCGGGTCAGATCGGGGTCGGCTCCGGCCGTGACCCCTGCCAGCGAAGCGGCGATCTCCTCGTGGAGCGCCCGTGGTGCGATCACCGCGAGGCGCCCCTCCTCGGGCGTCAGCTCCGAGACGGCCTGCGCCACCGCGCCCGCCAGGTCCTGCCCGGCGTCCCGCGTCCACGGCACCTCTCCGGTGGAACGGACAGAACCGGGCGGTTCGAACGACGGGTCCTCGGCGCGCAGGACCCGGGCGGCCAGCTCCATGATCTCCGCGGGCGTACGGTAGTTGACCTTGAGAGCGACATGTTCGAACCGGTCGCCGACGTACGGCCCGAGGATCTTCTCCCACGAGCCGACACCGGCCTCCTCGGAGGTCTGCGCGGGGTCGCCGACCAGGGTCAGCGAACGGGTCGGGGAACGGCGCATCAGCAGCCGCCACGCCATCGGGGACAGCTCCTGCGCCTCGTCGACGATGATGTGCCCGAACGCCCAGGTCCGGTCGGCGGCGGCGCGCTCCGCCGCACTGCGGTGATCGGCCTCCTCCTGCCGCTCCGCCATCCGTTCGGCGTCGATGATGTCGTGGGCGGCGAGGACCTCGGACTCCTCGTCCTCGAACTCGTACGTCTCCGAGCCCCGAGTCAGTTCCAGCACGCCCTGCGCATACGCGATCCGGTCCTGGCGCTCGGCCTCGGCCGCCGCCTGCTCGGCACTGTCGTCGACGCCGATGAGCTCCGCGGCCTCGTCGAGGAGCGGGACGTCGGCTGGGGTCCACGTTCCCTCGCCGGGCGTGCGCAGGATGGCGTCCGCGTCCTCGGCCGGTACGTACACGGGGCCGGCCAGATAGTCGGTCAGGAACCCCTCCGGGGTGAGGGGCGGCCACAGCTCGTCGATGGCGTGGTGCACCTCCTTGCTCAGGGCGACGCCCCTGCCGAGCTGGGCGATGTCGTCGGGGCCGAGGAAGTTGGGGCCGCCGTAGGGATCGGCACCGATGCGCTCGGTCAGCTGCGCGGTGAGGGCGTCGATGATCCGGAAGGCGAAGTGCGGGCGGGCGAGATTGTGGGGCAGACGGGTGTCGCGGGCCGCCTGCCGGGCCTCGTAGGCGATCTCCCAGTCCAGGACGAGATCCCCGTCGTCATGCGTGATGACCACGGGCGCTCCGGGCTCGGGCAGCAGCTGCCGGTCGCGTACGGCCATGGCGAGGGCCTCCGCCATCGCCGCACCGCCCTTGACGGCGGCGGCGCGGGGCGTGTCGGTGCCGTCGGCGTGGACACCGGGGAAGAGTTCCGCCTGCGTGGCGAGCAGGACCCCCGTCTCACCGAGCGCGGGCAGTACCTCGCCGATGTAGCTCAGGAAGGCGGGGTTGGGGCCCACGATCAGGACGGCGCGCTTGGCGAGCAGCTCCCGGTGCTCGTACAGCAGGAAGGCCGCCCGGTGCAGCGCCACGGCCGTCTTGCCGGTGCCGGGCCCGCCCTCGACGACGAGAACGCCGCGGTGCGGGGCGCGGATGATGCGGTCCTGCTCCGCCTGGATGGTCCGCACGATGTCGCCCATGCGGCCGGTGCGGGCGGAGTTGACGGCGGCGAGCAGCACGGAGTCGCCGCTCGGATCCTCGAAGCCGGTGCGCTCCCGGTCCCCGACGTCGAGGATCTCGTCGTGCAACTCGGTGACGGTGCGGCCCTCGGTGGTGATGTGCCGGCGCCGGCGCAGTCCCATGGGTGTGTGGCCGGTGGCGAGATAGAAGGGGCGGGCGACGGGCGCACGCCAGTCGATCAGCAGAGGCGTACGCGCGGTGTCGTCCTCACGGATTCCGATGCGGCCGATGTGGTGCGCGGCGCCGTCGGAGAGATCGATGCGTCCGAAACACAGGGAGCCGTCAACCGCGTTGAGGGCGGCCAGCAGACCTGAGCGCTCGGCGAGGAGCACGTCACGTTCCAGGCGTGCCTGGAGGCCGGTCCCGACCGGCGTCAGCGCGTCCTCCACCTGCGCATCGGCGACGCCGCGCAGGTCGTCGACACGGTGGTAGAGCCGGCCGATGAATTCCTGCTCCTTCTGCAATTCGGCACTTTCCCGAGTTGACAACATTGCTCCCTGCCGGATATGGTGTTTCTTAGTGGCCCCCAGTGAGGGGCCTTTTCTGTGGGCACACAGAAACACTCAATATACTCGGGAAAATCCCCGGTCCACCCAGGTGGGCCGGGGATTTTCTTGTGGAGCCGGGGTCGCGGGCGCTTCTGCCGGGTCGCCCGGCGGCCGGTGCTGTTCTCGGGGGCGGAGTGGCTCAGTTCCACTGGTCCTGGTTGATGAAGCGGCTGAAACCGCGCCAGGAGTTGGGGCCCATCGCTCCGTCGATCGGGCCGGTATAGCCATGGGCGGCGGCCAGTCGCTGGACCGCGGCCCAGGTATTGGTTCCTGGTACCCCGTCATCGGGACCGGTGTATCCCCAGTTACGCATGTTCCGCTGGAGCGCGGCGTACGTGTTGGGTCCCGGGACCCCGTCGATCGGGCCGGTGTAACCCGACTCGATCCGCAGCCAGTTCTGCGTCCGCTGCCACATCACCGGACCCGGAACACCATCCTGCTCCGTCGACGTCTTCGGCAACCCACCCCCGCCTCCGCCCAGGTAGTTCAGCGGGTTGACCCGTGTGCCGCCCGGGGTGATGAGGTGCCAGTGCACGTGCGGTCCGGTGGAACTTCCCGAGCCGGGGGCGCCGACGGCGCCCCCGGAGTACCCGACGATGCCGCCCTTGCCGACCGAGGCGCCGTTGGGCAGCAGGAACTGCGACAGATGCATGTACTGCGTCCGGTAGCCGTCGCTGTGGGTGATGGTGACCGTGTGTCCGCCGGTCCCGTTGTCCGGGATGTTGGTGATGACGCCGGCGCCCGCGGCCGGCAGTGCCGTGCCGACGCCCATTCCGTAGTCGAGGCCGCCCAGTGAACCGTCGTTGAGGTGGTCCTGCCAGGTGCCCGTGAGCTGGTAGCCGCTGAACGGGTTGTAGATGTCCAGCGCCTGGGCGGGGCTCCCCGAGAAGAGCACGCCGCCGGCGGCCAGGCCGAGTGTGCCGACCGAGCCGCGAAGCAGTGCGCGCCGGCTCAGCTCCATCCGTGGCCGTTGCTCCTGAGCGCGGTTGGGTCCGTGGTTCTCGTGCATATCAACTCCCTTGTAAACACTACGACTTGAGCTGCCTAAGGGGTTCGGGAGCACGGTAGCCTACGCGCATAGACTTGATAAGCACATGACATGTCCAGCCGGGACCCCACACCTTCACCGGAGGAAACATGCGCAGGAGAACCCTGATTCGCGGCGTCGTGGCGACGGCTCTGGCACCGGCGGGAATCGTCACGGCGGCCGGAGCCGCAGTCGCCGGCGGCCGGGCCCTCGCGCCGGCCGCGGCCGACGTGCAGGGCATGGACGTCTCGAACTACCAGGCCGGCCTCGACTACACCCGCGCCGCCGCGGAAGGCCGGGGCTTCGCCATCGCCAAGGCCGGCGGGTGCCAGCTCGCCGAGGGCCCCTACGTCACGTCCTCGTACGCCGGTCATGTCGACGGTGCACGCGCCGCCGGCCTGCGCGTGGGTCACTACTGGCTGTCGGGGGACTTCCTCACCCCCACGGCCGCCGCCGACTACTTCGTGGACCACCTGCACGACTACCGGGCCGGTGATGTGCTCGCACTCGATGTCGAGGTGCTCGACGACTCCACCCGGCTCTGGAACGACGCGGACGTCTCCGCCTGGTTCAACCGGGTGCGCGCACGGGTCGGTACGTACGTCCCGTGGTTCTACATCGGCGCGGGCGCGCTGCGCGCCGGCACCTGGAGCCGCACCATCGCCGCAGGTGCCCATCTGTGGGCGGCCTCCTGGGGGCCCAATGACGGAACCTGGCACGGCGCGCCCGACCTCGGCGGCCGCTACCCCGACTGGGCGGTCCACCAGTACACCTCGGCCGGTTCCGTCGCCGGGACCTCTCCCGTCGACCTCGACCTCGCCCGCTCCTGGGCGTTCGACTTCACCGAGCCGACCGACCCGCCGCCGACCGGGGGTGGGTTGCCGAAGACGTCGACGGAGCAGGATGGTGTTCCGGGTCCGGTGATGTGGCAGCGGACGCAGAACTGGCTGCGGATCGAGTCGGGTTACACCGGCCCGATCGACGGGGTCCCGGGACCCAACACGTACGCCGCGCTCCAGCGGAACATGCGTAACTGGGGATACACCGGTCCCGATGACGGGGTACCAGGAACCAATACCTGGGCCGCGGTCCAGCGACTGGCCGCCGCCCATGGCTATACCGGCCCGATCGACGGAGCGATGGGCCCCAACTCCTGGCGCGGCTTCAGCCGCTTCATCAACCAGGACCAGTGGAACTGAGCCCCGCACCGATGTCCGGGGCCGGGGCCGGGGCCGCTTCCGGTCCGGGTGGGGGCGCGGCCGCACCGCCCGGGTTCCGGCCGCCCGACGTTCTAGGCTGCCACCCGGTAACGGCCTCGATCCAGGAGTGCGCATCATGTCCGACCCCGCCCGCAAGCACCCGTATCCCGACGCCCTGCGACCGGACGAAGCACCGGCGCCGCATCCGCTGCTCGCACCGCTGACCGGGCTGCTGGGCACCTGGGCCGGCCGGGGCACCGGCGGATACCCGACGCTCGACGAGGAATTCTCGTACGCGCAGGAGGTCACCTTCAGTCACGACGGGCGGCCCTTCCTCCACTACGAGGCGCGCGCATGGCTGCTGGACGCGGAAGGTGCCCCGCTGCGGCCGTCGGCCCGGGAGAGCGGCTGGTGGCGGGTGCAGCCGGACGGCGGGGTGGAGGCGCTGATCGTCCAGCCCACCGGGGTCGCCGAGATCCTGACCGGCCGCGCGGGTGACGGTGCGGTCGACCTCGCCAGCCATCAGGTGGCGCTCACTCCCACCGCCAAGGAGGTCGACGCCACGCGTCGCCGGTACACGCTGACGGACGACGGCACGCTCGACTTCGTCCACGATCTCGCGGCGGTCGGCCGGCCGCTGCAACACCACCTCGCGGCGCGGCTGCGACGTGGGGGAGACCCCGTGTGAGCACGCTCCGGCCGCCGCACCGCTCCTCCCGCGCGGTGCGGCACCGGGGCCGAGGCCCACTCCCTGATGTCCTGAATTGCTCCATTATTCGCAATTGGAGTGAATGTCCATCGAGGTCACTTTTCAATGGGTCATAGTTTCTGAATATTGAGCAAATCGCCCCTTTCGGGCGCAGTGGCCAGCGTCACGTTTCCGGTCGCGGACGCGGCGCCGAAGCCATCGGTTCCCTGTCCTGCCAAGAAAGTTGACTCCGCCGGACGGGGCCGGGTGCGGGCAATTCCTTTAATTGATCTTGCGAATCAATTGCTGTCCGGAATTCAGGGCTTGTTTCGTTCGCCCTTTCTCGCTTACGGTCGCCGTCAATCCGGATGGAACGCCGAATCCTGCCGCCGTCCGGAAACCCGACCCACTCACGTACGGCAGGAGCGGGGGACCCAGGTTTGCCGCCGGTCCGGTTATCCGGAGCGGCTAGGGGTGAAGTCGCCATGACGTGCGGCCGGACATCTCCAGTCCGAACCCGACAGCTCACCTCGCAGGCGGCGGAGAGGAAAAGCGCCATGCCCATCAAGGGTAAGCACCGTCGTTCCAAGTCCATTTCCCTGACCCGCGGGTTCATCGCCGTGAGCACCGGATCGGTCGCTCTCGCGCTCCCCGTCATCGGGGCCGGAGCAGCCTCCGCCGCACCGGCGCACCCGGTCGTCGCCGAAAAGGCCGCAGCTCCGACTTCCGTTGCTGTCAAGGAAGTTGCCGCCAAGGGAATTGCCGCCGCGAAGGCGGGCCCCGCCACCTATTCCGTGGTCTCCGGAGATTCGCTCTACAAGATCGCCCGAGGACATTCCCTCAGCGGCGGCTGGGAGCGTCTGTACGAGGACAACCGGGGTACGGTCGGCGGCAATCCCGACCTGATTCACCCGGGTCTGAAGCTGACGATCGGCGCCAAGTCCGCGGCCGCTTCGGCCAAGGAAGCGCCCAAGGAAGCACCCGAGGCCGAATCCAAGGCCGAATCCACGACGGAGAACGACGCCGCCGCGCAGTCGTCGGCCGACCGGGCCGAGAGCGCAGACCGCGCGGACCGCTCCGAGCGGACGACGGCGCCCGTCGCTCAGGAGACCGCGGCCACCACCCCCGCGGCCGCTCCCGCGCAGACCGCGACGGCGTACACCAATGACCTCGACGGCTGGATCAAGGAGTCGCTGGCGGTCATGGCCCAGAACGGCATCCCGGGCAGCTACGACGCCATCCACCGCAACATCATGCGCGAGTCCTCGGGCAACCCGCAGATCGTCAACAACTGGGACTCGAACGCCGCAGCCGGCACGCCCTCCAAGGGTCTCCTCCAGGTCATCCAGCCCACGTTCGAGGCGTACCACGTGCCCGGTACCTCGATGGACATCCTGGACCCCGTCGCCAACATCACCGCCGCGTGCAACTACGCCGCCGCCACGTACGGCTCGATCGACAACGTGTTCGGCGCCTACTGATCCAGGCGGTTCCGCGCTCGGGGCGGAGCCATGGGCAGGGGTGGAAAGGAGCGGAGACGCTCTTTTCCACCCCTTTTCGCATGCCGTACAACCCTTGCGGCTCGGAGGCGGTCAAACACGGCGCCAGGGAGGCAACGGGCCCTTCCAGGCGTCCCCCCGGACTCGCCCGGTCATCCTTGAACCGAGGAGCCCTTGTGCGCACCCACCGTCCGGCCGCTGTGATCGCGGCCTCTTTTCTGCTGATGGCAGGGGCCGCCATCGCCGCGCCCTCCGCCTACGCCGGCACGCCCGGCGGAACGCACGCGAACGACCGCAACAACGACTTCAACGGCGACGGCTTCGAGGACGTGCTCATCGGCGCGCCCACCGGGACCATCGGCGGGAAGAAGGCCGCCGGGTACGTGACCGTGCAGTACGGCGCCTCGACCGGCCTCCTGACCCACCCCGCTGTCGTCATCGGCCAGAACACCACCGGGGTGCCCGGAGCCGCCGAGGCGGGTGACGGCTTCGGCCGCGCCGTCGCCACCGGCGACCTCGACGGGGACGGCTACGACGACGCGGTCGTGGGTGTGCCGGGCGAGGACATCGAACCGGTGACGGACGCCGGCGGCATCGTCGTCCTGTGGGGCTCCCCGACGGGCCTGTCCGGCGGGGACAGCGACTGGCTGCAGGCCGATGAGCTCACCGCCGGCGCCGGGTTCGGCGGCGCACTCGCGGCGGCCCACTTCAGCCCCGACATCCCGGGTGACCAACTGGCCGTGACCGACCGCAGCAATCTCACCCTCTACCAGTACGAAGCGGCGCCGCAGGGCAGGTCCGCGCGCCAGGCTCCCACCTCGCGCAGCAGCCTGATCCCCGGCACCCCGGGGCGCCCGATCGAGCCCAGGGCCATGACCACCGGCGACTACGACGGCAACGGTCTCGCCGACCTCGTCATCGGCGGAGTCACCACGGGCGACGAACCGGGCCACGGCTGGTCGTCCCTCTTCCTCGCCGAGGTCCAGGGACTGCGCTACGACCGCGATCTGCGCGGCGGCCCGGCGGTGGCCTCCGGCGACATCGACAACGACGGCTACGACGACCTCGTCACCGGGGAGCCCAGCAGCCCCGACGACGGCGGCGAATTCGTGAACGGCGGCGTGGTCGGCGTGTACTACGGAAGGGCCGGTGACGGTCCGGTCGGCGCCGAGGGCCCGGGCACCCCGCCGGTGTGGTGGACCCAGGACACCGCCGGCGTCCCCGGCAAGGACGAGCGCGGCGACGGCTGGGGGGCCGCCGTCTCCGTGGCGGACACCAACGGCGACGGGTACGCGGACGTGGCGATCGGAGCGCCGGGGGAGGACATCTACTCGGTCGCGGACGCCGGGGCCGTGTGGGTGCTGCGCGGTGCGGCCGACGGGCTGACCGCCGACGGCGCCGCCTCGTGGGACCAGGACTCGATCAATGTGCGGGGTGTGCCCGAGAAGGGTGACCACTGGGGCGGTCAGGTCCGGCTGAGCGACCCGGACAGCAACGGCCGCCTCGGCCTGCTCGCCGCTGCACCCGGTGAGGACGCGGGCAACGGCGTCGTCTGGGGTCTCCTGTCGGGTCCGGGCGGGGTGACCGCCTCCGGCTCGTGGACGGTCGACGGCGGATCGCTCGGCGGCCCGGCGGCGGGTGCCTCGTTCGGGGCCGTGATCGACAACTAGGTTCCTTTCCGTCCGGATCGGGGCCGGCCCGGTGGGCCCGTCCCGGTCCGGACGAGAGGCCCCGGGGTTCCGTACGGGCGGACCCGGGAAGGCCCGTCGGGCTGCCCGGGTCCGCCCGTACGATCGGGTGGGCGATGCCACTATGAACCTTTCATCCCGCGCGCTACCCTCCGCCGCATGATTTCCACGGTGGTCTGGGGAACCGGCAATGTCGGCCGCGCGGCCATCCGCGCCGTCGAGGCCCATCCGGCCCTGAAACTCGCGCACGTACTCGTCCACGACCCCGCCAAGGTGGGCCGCGACGCGGGGGAGCTCGGCCTGCTGGGCCGCACCCTGGGCGTCGCGGCGACCGACGACATCGACGCGGTGCTGGCCGCCGCCCCCCGTGCCGTGGTGTACGCCGCCTCCGGCGACATCCGCCCCGACGAGGCCCTGGCCGACATCACCCGGGCGGTCGGGGCGGGCGCCGTCGTCGTGACCCCCGCCCTCTACGCGCTCTACGACCAGCGGGGCGCCCCGCCCGAGCTGCGTGAACCGGTACTGGACGCCGTCGCCGCGGGCGGCGGCTCGCTCTTCGTCTCGGGCGTCGACCCGGGCTGGGGCAACGACGTACTGCCGCTGCTGATCAGCGGACTCGGCACCACGCTCGACGTGATCCGGTGCCAGGAGATCTTCGACTACTCCACCTACGACCAGCCCGACTCGGTCCGCCAGCTGATCGGCATGGGCCACCCCATGGAGTACGAGCCGCTCATGCTCGCACCCTCCGTCCCGACCATGGTCTGGGGCGGCCAGATACGGCTGATGGCCAGGGCCCTGGGCGTGGAGCTCGACGACATCCGCGAGACCATGGCCCGGCGGCCGCTCGAAACCACCGTCGTCACCCGGACCATGGGGAAGTTCGAGGCCGGCACCCAGGGCGCGGTCCGGTTCGAGGTGCAGGGCATCGTCGGGGGAGAACCCCGCATCGTCATCGAGCACATCACCCGCATCCACCCCTCCTGCGCCCCGGACTGGCCGTCGCCGCCGGACGGAGCCGGCGCGCACCGGGTGATCATCGAGGGCCGTCCGCGCATCGAGGTCACGATCGAGGCCACCGACGAGGACGAGAACCGCTCGGCGGGCGGCAACGCCACCGCGGTCGGCCGCCTGGTGAACGCCATCGACTGGCTGGTGGAAGCGGAACCCGGACTGTACGACGCGCTCGACGTCCCCCTGCGTCCCGCAGCCGGCCGACTCGGAAGGAAGCTGCCATGATCATCGACATACCCGAGGGCCAGGAGCCGATCGGATACGTGTGGGGCGACATGGTCCCCGGTATCGGCATGGCCGCCGCGAACTTCTCCCTGTCCGTCTACGAGCACACGACCCTCGGACTCCGTGAGTTCGAGGCGGCCCGGCTGCGCATCGCGCAGATCAACGGCTGTCTCTTCTGCCTGGACTGGCGCACCGAACGCGACGGCCAGAAGGTCGAGGAGGGGTTCGCCGGCGCGGTGAGCGACTGGCGTACCACCGGGGTCTTCGACGACCGGACCAGACTGGCCGCCGAGTACGCCGAGCGGTACGCCCTGGACCACCACGGACTGGACGACGCGTTCTGGAGCCGGATGACGGCCCACTACACCCAGCACGAGATCGTCGAGCTGAGCATGAGCATCGGCTCCTGGCTGGCGTTCGGCCGCCTCAACCATGTCCTGGGCCTCGACGCGGTGTGCGTGCTGCCCGGGCACTGAGGAGCCTCGGCGTACCCGGTAGGAGGCCTGTCCAGCCGGCTCCTACCGGGCGGCTCGTCCTGGGGGGAGCGCTGTCACAGGTCGGTGGCGATGATCTTCTCGATGTTCCGTTCCGCGAGTGCCGTGATGGTGACGAACGGATTGACGCTGGTGTTTCCGGGGATCAGTGAGCCGTCGATGACGTACAGCCCCGAATAGCCGTGCAGACGGCCGTAGTTGTCGGTCGCCCGGTCCAGCACCGCCCCACCGAGCGGGTGGTAGGTGAGATGGTCGCCCCAGACCTTGTAGACGCCGAAGAGGTCGGTCCGGTAGATCGTCCCCTCCCTGGCGTTGATCTTGTCGAAGATCGTCTTCGCCATGTCGATGGAAGGCTGCTTCCAGGCGGCCTGCCAGTTCAGGTCGACCTTGCCCGTGGCGGCGTTCCAGGAGAACTGGGCACGGTTCGGGTTCTTCGTGATCGACAGATAGAACGAGGCGAACGTCTCGATCCCGGTCGGCAGCGGTGCGACCTCGGCGAACGCGCCGCCGGCATCCCAGTTGTCGATGCCGCCGCAGGGGATGCTCGCCTGGACGGCGCCGGTCGCGTCCCATACGTGATTGGCGCGGCCGCACATGACATTGCCGTTGTCGCCCCAGCCCTTGCCGACCTCGTCGCTCAGACCGGACAGCGCGCCCGTGGCCTTCAGCCGGGTCAGCAGCTTGCTGGTGCCGACGCTGCCCGCGGCGAAGAACACCTTGTCCGCGGTCACCGTCTTGGTGGCCGCCACACTCCCGTCGGTGTGGAGTTCGTCGATGACGACCGTGTAGCCGCCACCCGCCGCCGGGGCGACCGAAGTCACCTGGTGCAGTGGCGAGATGGTGACGTTCCCGGTCGCCGCGGCCTGGGCGAGGTAGGTCTTCTGCAGCGACTTCTTGCCGTAGTTGTTGCCGTAGAGGATCTCACCGGCCAGCGCCGACTTGGGTACGGTCCCGGCCGCCTCCTGCTCCATGTAGTCCCAGTCGTACACGTCGGGCACGAAGACGAACGGGAAGCCGGAGCGCTGGGCGTGCTTGCGGCCGACCCGCGCGTACTTGTAGCAGTCCGCGCTCTCGAACCACGCCGGGTCGACGGTGGCGACCCCGAGCCCCGCGTTGGCCCGCGGGTAGTAGGTGGAGTACATCTCGTCGGCGTTCACCGAGGGCAGGATGGCGCCGAAGTTCTCGCGCCTGGGCGTCACCGCCATCCCGCCGTTGACCAGTGACCCGCCGCCTACGCCGCGTCCCTGGTACACCGTGATCCCGCTGAAGTCCTCGGCGTCCAGGATGCCGGTGTAGCGGGGGATCGCCCTGTCGATGGGAATCCCGAAGAAGTTGCTGAGGGGCTGCTTGGTCTTCGTCCGGAGCCAGTACGAACGGGCGTCGGGCGAAGTCGTGTTGGCGAAGATCTTGCCGTCGGAACCGGGGGTGTCCCACGACATCCCCATCTCGACCATGTGCACGTGGACGCCGGCCCGGGCGAGCCGCAGGGCGGCGACGGAGCCGCCGTACCCGGTCCCGATCACCAGGACCGGGACGTGGTCCCCGCTGCCGATCACGGCGGCCGCGCCGGTGGTACGTGCCTGAGCCGCGGTGGCGTGACCCGAGAGCGCCGCAGCTCCCAGGATGAAACCTGTTCTAGTCATGAATCCGCGACGTGAGACACCGCTCGATCCCTTGTGGGGTAAGCTCGAATCCGTCATGTGACGTTCCTCACTCTCGATCGAATGGGAACGAGTTCTACTGGTGCTCGCCAGAGAAGTCACTACATACCTGTGGGTAATTTCCCCGGGCTCCGGCTGTCCGCCGGCCGCCGTGCGCCCCGGTCCCGGGGTGCGGCACCGGGGCATCGCGTGGATGCTGGGACTGCCTGCGTTCCACGAGGAGGACAGCCATGAGCATGCTCGACAAGATCAAGGGCCTGATGAAGGGCCATCCCGACCAGGTCCGTCAGGGGGTCGGGAAGGGTGGCGACTTCGTCGACAAGAAGACGGGAAGCAAGTACAGCGGTCAGGTCGATTCCGTCCAGCAGAAGCTCAATGACCAGCTCGGCGACCGCCGGCCGCCCACCGGTGAACAGTAGGGCGCTCACGGCGGACTGTGGCCTCCCTCGCCCGGCCGGGCGAGGGAGGCCGCAGTCCGTCTCGTGAGGCCGCAGTCCGTCTCGTTTCGCGAAGGAGTGGCAGACGTCGAGGAGCGGCAGACGTCCTGAATGGACGTCTGCCGCTCCCGTGGACTGCGTGGCGACCGTGTGCCGAGAGATCAGTTGTGGCCGAACTTCCGCTCGCGCTTGTGGGAGACCTGTTCGCCGATCGCCTTCACCGCGTCGGGTGTGTCGGGCGCCGTTGCGGTCTGCTCCTTGGCCTCCGCGGCCACGGAATGTTCATGGCCGCCGGTGCGGGCGCCACGGTTCTGCCGGCTCTGCTTCTTGCCCATGATCGCTCCTCCTGTGCGGATGTCGGACGATGGGCCGCTTTCAGACTCGCATATATAGGCAAACGCCGCATGTCGGTCAGGTATGCCGGTCCCGCCTGACATGCGTGCACGAGCGGGCCGGGAGCATGCTGACTGTGTGACCTGGTACGGCGCGGCCCGGCGTATTCCGCTCAGCGAGAGCGGCAGCCTGCCCGGGAGACTGAAGGACGGCCGGGCGCCGGACGAACTGTCCCTGGTGCTCGCCCAGGCCGTCGTGAACGCGATCGAGTCCGCCGGCGGGCAGGCCGGCGGCGTCTACCTGGCCTCGCCCACCGCAGGGCTCCTGCGGCTGGCCGTGCTGGCGGGGCTCCCCGGAGCCCTCTTCCGCCCCTGGTGGCGGATGCATGTGAACCGCCCCTTCCCGGTGGCCGAAGCCTTCCGTTCGGGCCGCGGCGTATTCCTGGCCGACGCGGAGGAGTCCATGCACCGCTTCCCGCAGCTGATGGCCGGCCTTCCGTTCCCGTTCGGCTCCCTGTACGTACCGGTCGTCCTGGGCCGCGAACCGGTCGGAGTCCTGGTCGTGCTGCGCGCGGCGAGCCCGGGGACGCCGGTGGCAGCCGAGGAACGGCACAGGCTGCAAGGCGTCGCCGACAAGCTCGGATCCTCACTCGCCGGCCTGGCGGCCGCTGGGACACAGCCCCAGTGGGACGACGAACCACTCCCGGTTCAGCTGCCCGCGGGCAGCTCGCCCCCGGTCCGGATCGGCCGCTTCGACTGGGACCTCGCCAGCGGTGCCGTCGGAGCGGACGAGGAGCTGTGCGCGATCCTCGGCACCGCACCCGACCGGTTCCCCGGCACCATCGACGCACTGGCCGCACAGCTCGCGCCGGAGGACGTGTACGGCCTGTGGGCCCTGGCCCGCCAGGCGGCGGGGTCGGGCGGCCCGGCCGTGCGCAGGATGCGGCTGCGCGGCCCCGACGGGAGGTCGCACCTGCTCGAGGTCTCGGGCCGCCGGGACGACGGTGCGGGCTCCGGCGCCGCCACCCATCTGACCGGCTTCCTGGTGGACCTCGGGATCGGCCCGGTCGTCCCCGAGGCGGCCGGCCGGCTACCGCGCGGCATCTTCTCGCTCGACCGCTTCGCCCGGATCACCTACCTCAACGACCTCGCCGAGGAACTCCTCGGCAAGGCCCGGTCCGAGCTGGTCGGGCGGGTGCTGTGGGAGGTCCTCCCATGGTTCGCGAACCCCGCGTACGAGGACCACTACCGGGCCGCGATGATTTCCGACGCCCCGGTGCACTTCGTTGCCCGCCGCACCCCGTCGCCCTGGCTCTCCATCTCCCTGTACCCCGGCCACGACGGGCTGACGGCCGTTCTCACCCCCACCGAGCAGCCGGCCTACGCGCCGGGGTCCGTCGCCACGCCGGGGCTGGGGCTGGGGTCCCCGGCCGACCGGTCCGCCGCGCTCTACCGGCCGGTCGCCCTGGCCATCGCCCTCACGGAGGCCGTCACGGCCCGGCAGGTCTCCGCCGTGGTCACCGAGGAGCTGCTGCCCGCCTTCGGCGGCCGGCAGCTCGCGATCTACCTGCTCAAGGAGGGGCACCTCTATCTGGAGTGGGAGACGGGCTTCCCCCGGGGCTTCCTGGACCGGTTCGACGCCGTCGGCCTGGAAGCCCACATCCCCGGCGTGGAGACACTCACCTCCGGGCGCCCCATCTTCTTCGAATCGATGGAGCGCCTGGCCGCCGCGTACCCCGGAATCCCCATGGACGCCGACATCGGCGCCCGTGCCTTCCTGCCACTGATCGCCTCCGGCCGGCTCGTCGGCTCGTGCATCCTCGGCTTCGACCAGCCGCGCGGCTTCAGCCCGGAGGAGCGTACGGTCCTGACCGCACTGGCCGGACTCATCGCCCAGGCCCTGCAACGGGCCCAGCGCTACGACACCGAGGCCGCACTCGCCCGCGGACTTCAGGGCGCCCTGCTTCCGCACCGGCTGCCCGTCGTCGCCGGAGTCGACACCGCGGGCCGGTATCTCGCCGGCACCCAGGGCATGGACGTCGGCGGTGACTGGTACGACGTGATCGAGACCGGCAGCAAGCTGGCCCTGGTCATCGGGGACGTACAGGGCCACGGGGTCGCGGCCGCCGCGACCATGGGCCAACTGCGCAGCGCCGTCCGGGCCTTCGCGCTCAGCGGGCACGACCCGCAGGAGGTCGTGAGCGGGACCAACCGGCTGCTCATCGATCTCGACCCCGGCCAGTTCGCCAGTTGCTGCTACATCGTCATGGACCCGGCCACCGGCCTCACCCAGGCCGTACGGGCCGGACATCCCCAGCCCGTACTGCGCCACCCGGACGGCGCGGCCGAGGTCATGGACCTGCCGGGCGGCATCGTGCTCGGGATCGACGCCGAGGCGTCCTACCCCGTCACCGAACTGCGCTTGCCCCCGGGCGCGATGCTCGCCCTGTACACCGACGGCATGGTCGAGCAGTCGGGAACGGACATCGACGTCGGCGTGGAGCGGCTGCGCAGCACGATCGCCGGGCTCGGCGCGGCCTCCCTGGCCGAAACGGCGGACCAGGTCATCGGCCGGGCCCGCCAGGCCCCGGACCGGCCCGACGACATCGCCCTGCTGCTCGCCGCCCGATGGGCCGGCGCGGACGACGGGCCGGCCCCGAACCCGTGAGTCCGAGCCCCCGGCCGCCGTCGCCGCGGAACGGGGGCCGGCCGGGGCCGGACGGGCCGCCGGTCAGCGTCGGCGTGCGCGCGGGGCAGGAACGAGTCGTACGGCGGTGTTGAGGACGTGGTCGATCACATCGCGCGAGGGCTTGTCCGTGAGGTTGCTGAGCAGTCGCGCCAGCGTGTTCAGCAGGAACGGCGAGCCCATCACATAGCGGTTGAGGACCGGCTGGAAGCCCGACCGGCTGAAGACGAGATCGGCGGCCGTGTTGCCGAGCCGGTAGTAGCTGCCCCAGCGGCGGTTCATCTCGGCCGGATAGTTGTGCAGTGCCCGCTCCCGCCTCGGCCCGGAGGGCAGGGCCAGGGCGAGCGCGGCGGTCTCCGCCGCGACCTCTCCGGCCTCCAGCGCCTGACCGATCCCCTCACCGTTCCACGGGCTGATCATGCCGCCGGAATCGCCGACGAGGAGGAGTCCACGTGTGTACAGCGGATGGCGGTTGAAACCCAGGGGAAGGGCCGCACTGCGGACGGGCCCCTCCGCGTTCTCCTCGCGCAGCCCCCACTCGGCAGGTGTGCGGGCCAGCCACTGGTCCAGGGTCGCCCGCAGGTCGGCGTTGCCGTGGCGGCGGTGGGGGACCGCACCGAGCCCCACGTTGACGCGGCCGTCGCCCATCGGGAAGATCCAGCCGTAACCGGGCAGATAGCGGTCGCTCCGGGGAAAGCGGAGGTCGGCCCAGAGCTCCAGGAACTCCTCCCGGGACCGCTCGGGGCTGCGGTAGTAGCGGCGGGCCGCCGTGGCGATCTGCCGTCGGGTGTCCCGCTGCAGCCCCATCGCGAGGGCGAGCCGGGCAGAGGCACCGTCGGCGGCGACGACGACCGGCGCACGGTGTACGACGGGCCCGCCCGTACCGGAGACCGCGGTGACCCCGATGATCCGGCCCGCCCGGTCGGTCACGGGCTCCTTCACCTTCACCCCGGTGCGCAGCCGGGCCCCGGCGGACACGGCGTGGCGGGCCAGGATGTCGTCGAAGTCGTGCCGGCTGCGGGTCAGGCCGAAGTCCGGGTAGCCGCCCAGCGCGGGCCAGTCGATCTGCACCTGCCGGTCACCGGCCACCCACCGCATCCCGCGTGACCGCGTCCAGCCCGGGGCCTTGATGTCGACGCCCATCCGGATCAGCTGGTGAACCGCACGCGGAGTGAGACCGTCCCCGCACACCTTCTCGCGGGGGAACGCGGACTTCTCCAGAAGCAGGACGTCGACGCCCGCCCGGGCGAGGTGGTACGCGGCGGACGATCCGGCAGGCCCCGCCCCCACCACGATCACCTCGGCCTCCTCGGCCGCACCGTGGCCGGACTGCTCGTCCGACGGGGACTGGTCTGCACGCGTCTCCCGCATGGGGATTCCCTTCCTGGGGCGGACCGGCGCCGTCCGGGGACGGCGGCCCTGTACACCGACATCCTGCCGCTTCGCCCCGCTCCCACGCAGGGTGATCAACAGGACCGGGGGCAGCGTCTCCCGGCCGCCCAGGGCCCGGGGAACGCACGGAACCCGCCCGTCGGCTCGCCCGCGGGTGCCGCACGCGATGCGGCTGCCCACGGGGGCGACGGGCGGGTGACGGACGTGTCAGTAAGGCAGCGGACGCCCGGACGGGGTGCGCAGGTCGAGGGGCGGCGGCCGGGACGGAAGCTGAGGACGTCGGACGATCCTGATGCGGCCCATTGCCACCACCTCCTGTCGGTCACCGGTTCTATGCCCGCCGGTACGCCGTTCACACGTCAGCGCGCCGATCAGCGGGCTCCGCCGACGACAGCCCTCAGGCGGGCGGTCTGCGGTCCGCGTCGGCGAGCAGCCGCTCGATGCGGTCGAATCGCTCGTGCAGGAGCTGCGAGGTCTCGTCCCGGAGCTGACGCGCCGCGTGCTCCGCCGCACCGGCGGGGCGGTGGCGGCGCTTCTGCTCGTGCCCCACGAACCAGGTCGCGAGGGCCGCGGTCACCGTCCCGTACGTCGTGATGCCCACGCCCATCACGGCAACGGCGACGATCCGGTCCCACCGGGTCAGCGGAAAGACGTCGCCGTACCCGACGGTCGTCGCGGTCTCCGCCGACCACCACAGCGCCCGTGGGCAGGGGGTGATCGTGGCGCGCGGAGCGTGCTGTTCGGCCACGAGCACCACCCAGGAGCCCAGGAGCAGGGGCAGCGCGAGGAGCACCGCCGCCCAGCCCACCGCCCTGAGGTGGCGCGCGCCGACGGGGGCCCGTCACCCGAATGTCCCGGCGCACGGGACGGGGACGGCAGCGCGCAGCCCGGCCGCGTACCGCCGGACCAGGCACCGTCGGATCTCGCACAGCCCGGCCGCGTACCGCCGGACCGTGCACCGCCCGGTCGCCTACGGCCGACGGCTCCGGCCCGCCCGTTCCCGCACGCCGATCGGGCCCCACCGATTCGTGTTAAACCTGAAGATGTGGGTGGCACAGGTCGGTTCCGGGCGTGGTTTCACCGCTCCGCCCGGCGGCCCCATCAACACGATGGCGGACGCCAGGGCGGTGACGGACCTGCGCCCTCCGGCCGGAGTACGAAGAAGCCCCCCTCACCGGGACGGCGGCTGCGCGCACTGTTCAGCGTCCGGACCGTGGCCGGCCAGGTCTTCTTCCTGATGCTGGGAATCGTCGCGCTGCTCGTCGCGGCCGCGGTCATCGCTCTGGTGGTGCAGGGGAGACGCGACAGCATGAACGTGGCCCGGGCCCGATCGCTCAGTGTCGCGGAGACCTTCGCGCACGCTCCCGGGGTCGCGGCCGCGCTGGACAGCAGGGATCCGACCCTTGTTCTCCAGCCACGCGCAGAGCAGATCCGGCAGAGTACGGGGGTGGAGTATGTCGTCGTGGCCGGGACCAACGGCATCCGCTACACCCACCCCGACATCGCACTGATCGGGAAACACATACTCGGTCCGTACAAGGAAGCCCTGAAGGGTGAGTCCTTCACCCGCACCGTCACGGCCAGCCGCGGCCTCGCGGTGAACTCGGTCGCCCCTGTCCCACGGCGCGACGGCACGGTCGCCGGGCTGGTGTCCGTGGGTATCAAGGTCGAGACCGTGAACAAACTCGCCTACCCGAGCATCCCGCTCGCCGCCGGCGCCGCCGTGGCCGCGCTGGCCCTCACGGCCGGCGGCGCGGCCGTGGTGAGCCGCCGCCTGGGCCGCCAGACGCGAGGACTCGGCCCGGCCGAGATGACCCGGATGTACGAACACCACGACGCGGTGCTGCACGCGGTCCGCGAGGGGGTCCTCATCATCGGCGCCGACGGCCGGCTGGTCCTGGCCAACGACGAGGCCCGCCGGCTCCTGGAACTGCCGGCCGACGCAGAGGGACGCGCCGTGACGGACCTGGGGCTGGACCCCCGGACCGCGGAACTGCTGGCCTCGGGGCGCGGAGCCACCGACGAGGTGCGGCCCGCCGGGAGCCGGCTGCTGGCCGTCAACCTCCGCCCGACGGGCGAGCGCGGCGGACCGCCCGGCACGGTCGCCACCCTGCGTGACACCACGGAACTGCGGGCCGTCACCGGCCGTGCGGAGACGGTACGCGAGCGTCTGCGGCTCCTGTACCGCGCGGGTGCCCGCATCGGGACCACACTCGACGTCACCACCACCGCGCAGGAGCTGGCGGAGGTCGCCGCACCCGGATTCGCCGACTGCGTGACGGTCGACCTCGCCGACTCCGTACTGCGCGGGGAGGAGCCGGAGCAGCCGTCCGCCGCGGTGATGGACATGCGCCGCACGGCCGTGTGCGGCGTCGGCCGGGATCATCCGCTCTACCCGCTGGGCCGCGTCATCGGATTCGTCCCCACCAGCGCCGAGGGCATCGGCAGCATCAGCGGCCACACCTGGGTGGTGCCCGACCTGACCGCGTCCCAGCAGTGGCGCCTGCCCGATCCCGGGCAGGCCGAGCGGCTCCTGGAATACGGATTCCACTCGCTGCTCTCCGTACCGCTGCACGCGCGCGGCGTCATCCTCGGCATGGCCAACTTCTGGCGGGCTCAGAACGAGGCCCCCTTCGACGCCGAGGATCTGTCCTTCGCCGAGGAACTGGTGGCCCGGGCGGCGGTCAGCGTCGACAACGCCCGGCGCTACACCCGCGAGCACGAGATGGCGGTGACCCTGCAGCGCAGCCTGCTCCCGCGCGGGCTTCCGGAACAGAACGCCCTGGACGTCGCCTACCGCTATCTGCCGGCGCAGGCCGGGGTGGGCGGGGACTGGTTCGACGTGATCCCGCTGTCGGGCGCCCGGGTGGCCCTCGTCGTGGGCGATGTGGTCGGACACGGTCTGCACGCCGCGGCGACCATGGGGCGGCTGCGCACCACGGTGCACAACTTCTCCACCCTGGACCTGCCGCCCGACGAACTCCTCAGTCACCTCGACGAACTCGTCGTCCGGATGGACCAGGACGAGGAGGCCGACAGCGGCAAGGCGATCACCGGGGCCACCTGTCTGTACGCGATCTACGACGCCGTCTCCGGGCGCTGCACGGTCTCCCGGGCCGGCCACCCCGGGCCCGCCCTCGTGCTGCCCGACGGAACCGTCGAGTTCCCCGACATCCCGGCGGGCCTGCCGCTCGGGATCGGCGGAATGCCCTTCGAAACGACCGAGCTTGAGGTGCCGGAGGGGAGCCGTCTGGTCCTGTACACGGACGGTCTGGTGGAGCGCCGCGACCGGGACATCGACGAGGGCCTGGAGCTGCTGCGCGGCTCGCTGGCCGGCCGGGGCCGGACGCCGGAGGAGACCTGCGAGGACGTGCTGGAGGCCATGCTGCCCTCCCGTCCCGGCGATGATGTCGCCCTGCTGGTCGCCCGCACCCGCATCCTCGACCCGGCCCGCCGCGTCCAGTGGGAGGTGACCCCCGATCCCTCGGCCGTCGCCGGGGTCCGCAAGCAGGCCACCCGCTGGCTCGCCGACCAGGGGCTCGACGAGGAGGGGTTCGTCACCGAACTGATCCTGAGCGAGCTCGTCACCAACGCGATCCGCTACGGCAACGAGCCGATCCGGGTGCGGCTGCTCCACGACCGGGCACTGATCTGCGAGGTGTCGGACTGCAGCAGCACCTCTCCGCACCTGCGTTACGCCGCGACGACGGACGAGGGCGGGCGCGGCCTGTTCCTCGTCGCCCAGTTCGCCGAGCGCTGGGGTACCCGCTACACCGACCGGGGCAAGGTCATCTGGTCCGAGCAGACGATCGAGGAGACGCCGGCGCCCGACGAGCAGCAGTAGCCGCCGCACCGCGGGACGGGGCCCGGCAACAGCCGCCGGGCCCCGCGCCGTTCGGTCACCTCAGTCGTCGTGTCACGGGAAGGACACCACGTTGGACGGGACGGTGGTGGTGCCGGAGGTGGGTGTTCCGGTGTTGTTGATGACGTGTTCGTACTGGCCCTGGCCGCCGAGTGAGACGACGAGCAGGTCGTGGAACTTCACGCCGGGTTTTACGGGTGCCTCGAAGCCGTGGTCCTGGCGGATGGTCGGGTCGACGTTGTAGTAGCAGTAGCTGCCCAGGCCCCAGCCTTCGTGGGTGGTGACGGAGTCGTCGACCTTGTAGGCCGCGTATCCCTTGGTGCCACCGTTCTGGACGGCTGCCTGGTTGGGGGCGTCGTACGACTTCTCGTTCTGGAAGAAGATCGTCTTGCCCCTTTCGCCGGACCAGCGGACGTCGTACTTGTTGAAGTGTTCGACGAACAGCCCGGTGGCCAGGACGTCGTCGCCGTTGACCTGGAGGCCGTAGTCGGAGCGGTTGGTCTCCCAGCCGACGCCGTCGCCGTGGTCGGCGCGCCACAGCCAGGTGTGGTCGACGATCGTGTCGTCGTTGTTGATCACCATGGCGGTGGTGGCCTTGCCGGCTCCCGCGCCGCCGACGCGGACGAACACGTCCTGGACGGTGGTGGGGTTCGCCGAGTGGTCGGCCGATGCGCCGTCGGGGCCGACCTGGACCAGCACCTGGGAGTTCTGCGGACCGGCGTCGACGAGCAGGCCGGCGAGTTTCACGCCGTCCACGTCGCCGACGTTGATGGCGGTGACGCCGTTGTCCGGGATGATCGTGGCCAGGCCCAGACCGAGGACGACGGTGTTGGCGCGGTCGATGTTGATGGTCTGGTCGACGTGGTAGATGCCGGGTGTGAACAGCAGGTGCAGGCCCTGCTGGACGGCCGCGTTGATGGTGGCGGCGGAGGCGCCGGGCTTGACCACGTAGAACTGGTCCAGCGGGATGGATTCGCCCTGCGGTGTGCCGTTCCAGGAGACGCCGCGTGCGTTGGTGCGCTTGGCGGGGACGAACACCTTGTAGTCGTTGCCGTCGAGGTAGAGGAACGGCTTCTCGCGGGAGACCGGGGTGTTCTCCAGCGTGGTGTACGGGGGGTTGGGGAAGCTCTGGGCGGGTGCGCCCTCGACGCCGGAGAACGTCATGTTCCAGACGCCGTTGCCCCAGCTGCCGATGGTGCTGTCGCGGGTGTACCACTGCTGCTGCGAGTACGGTGCGACCTGGCCGTCGATCTTGCTGTCGGCGATGTACCCGCCGCTCGCCCAGCCGTAGCCGTTGGGTGCGAGGTTGAGCCCGCCCTTGACGTGCATCCGGCGGAAGGGTGCGGCCTGCGAGACGGCCCAGCGGTCCGTGCCGCTGACCGGGTTGAGCGCGAGGTTCTCCGCCGAACGCCAGAAGTTCTGCGTGGCGTTCCCGTTGAACCAGCCGGCGTCGACGGTCACATCGCCGTTGAACGTGGTGTCGTCGGGCTTGAGCCCGAGACCGGCGATCGAGGTGTAGAAGCCGATCTGCGCGTTGATGTTGTTGTACGTGCCCGGCTTGAACATCAACGCGTAGCGGCCGGTGCCGAACTGCGCCGACTCCTGCTGCTTGAACACCTCGTCGACCTTGGCCTGGATGTCCGGCGTCGACGGGTCGAAGACCAGGACATTGGGGCCGAGATCGCCGCCGCCGGGGATCTGCGGGCCGCCTCCGCCGCCGGTGGTGCCGAACACCTGGAACTCCCAGAGGGAGTACCCGTACTGGGTGGCCCGGGTGGTGCCGGTCAGCCGGACGTAGCGGGCGGTGCCGGAGACGTTGAGCGTCTCGTTGCCGCCGGGGCCGGTCGTGGTCGAGTAGGCGGTGGACCAAGTGCTGTTGTCCGTGGAGAACTCGATCCGGTAGCTCTTGGCGTAGGCGGTCTCCCACTTCAGCGCGATCTGGCTGACGGAGGCGGCGGAGCCCAGGTCGACCTTGATCCACTGAGGGTCGGAGGCCGCGCTCGACCAACGGGTTCCGTTGTCGCCGTCCACGGCGGAGGTGGCCGGAGTGCCGTAGTTCTCCTGGGTCGAGGCGGTCACCGTCTTGCCCTGCGAGAGCAGCGAGGGCGCCGCGCTCGCGGAGGTCGAGGGCGCGAAGGCCAGGAGCGAGACGACGAGTCCGGCGACGGCGGCCAGCACGCCGGTGCGTCTTCTTCCGGTCGGGGGTGCGGCTCTGTGGAACACGGGGGGTGCGTTCATGGGGGTCTTCTCCTGAGTCGCGGTGCGGGTGCACGACACGAAGCCGGAGAGCGCTCTCTCCGGCAGATGGGGATACTTCTCCCTTGGATCCCACGCGTCAATAGGTGTGCAACAACCGCTTGATCAGGGGCTGTTGAGAACAAGAATTGACGACTGATACCTCCCGATTGAGCGCATTCGATCTGTCTTGGGAGGTTAGTTGGGTAAAATCTGATGCACCGTCAATTTAGATGATGATGTGGCGCGCACGGGGAGTGAGGAATCGGGAACAAGTCGTTGCCACCGCAACCGAACGGCGGTCCCGCACGCGTGTGAAGGGCTCGTGGATCCATGTACCGGAAACCACTGCACCTGTTATTGGACATCTTGCGGCCACTTCGGGGACAGCGGGCGAGGGTGCTCGCTATTCTCCGGGCATGAGCCGTGAGCGTGGCACGCGCAGCGCCCTTGACCAGGCGCGACGGGGTTCCGGGTGACCGAGGACATGGGGCCGGTTCCGGCGGACGGCCGGACGGCGGAGGCGTGGCGGTCGTTCGGGGCCCGGCTTCGGCAGTGGCGCCGGCGGGCCGGGCTCACCCAGGCCCAGGTGGGCGCCCGCGTCGGCTACGACCACACCGCCATCAGCAAACTCGAGCACGGCAGCCGCCGGACACCGCTTCCGCTCGCCCGGCGGCTGGACGACCTGCTGACGGCGGGCGGTGACCTGCTGGCCGCCTGCGAGTCCGCCGACGCGCAGGGGAGGCCGGCCGGCCCGCAAACCGTGCCGGCAGCGGTCCCCGTGCGCCAGGGGCCGCTGCCCGGCGAGCCCGCGGGCGGCGCTCTCCTGGCGATGCTTCCACCGGGCACCGTCCTGCCGGCGAACCTGCCCGCATACGGACTCGTCTGCCCGCTGCACGGCCGGGACGGCTGCGCGGTCCCCGCTCTCACCGACGTCATCGCCCTGCACGCCGACTTCTGCGCGCTCGGCCCCGGCCTGTCGTCCCGCCCGGCGCTGGACACCGACACCGTCCATGCCCTGACCGCCCTGCTCGCCGTCTGTCTGCGTGCCGACGAGGAACGTGCCTGGCCGGGAGCGACCGCCGTCGTCGAACGCACGCTGCACGCCATGCTCCGCTGGATGGCCCTCCCGGCCGCGCCCTACCAGCGCCAACTCGCGCCGCTGGCGGCCGAGTACGCGCAGTCGGCGGGCTGTCTGCGGCTGCTGTGGGGCCGTAACGGAACAGCCATGGCCTGGCTCGACCGGTCTCTGCTCTGGGCCGCCATGGCCGGTCACGTCGGGACGCAGGTAGCGGCGCTCAGCGACATGAGCACCCTGGCCCGGCTGGAGGGAGACGGCCCTTCGGCGCTGGCCTACGGCGCCGCCATCGGGCAGACCGCCGCGGGCCGTCCCTGGGCCGGCGCCATGAGCGATCTGTACCAGGCGCGCGGTCACGCCGTACGCGGCGACGCCGCCCGGACCCTGCTCCACATCGACCGTTCCCGGTCACAGATGGACCGTGCCGGTGAACGGGACGAGACCGAGGCGCCCTGGCTCTCCGTCGCCTCCGTGCGCCTGCGGGTGGAGTCCGGTGCGGCCGGAGCCCTGCGCGATCTGGCCGTCGCCACCGGGGACCGCCGGTTCGCGCTCCGCGCCGTCGACGCGGCCGGTTCCGCGATAGGGCTGCTGCCGCCCGGCATGCACTCGGCACGGATGCTCTTCCTCACGCGGATGGCCGATGCCCACGCCTGCGCCGGTGACGCCTCGGCCGCCGCAGCCGTGGCGGGCCCGGTCCTGGACACCACCGAGGTGAATCCGGCGACGCTGCTCGGCCAGGAACTGCGCGGGCTGCACGGACGGCTGGCGGGCCGCGCCGGCGGGCCCCCGGAGGCCGACGACTTCGTCAGCAGACTGGCGGCGGCCATCCGCTGATGATCCAAACGAGAGACCCTGGGGGCGGGACGTATGGATCACGCCCCGCCCCCGTGTGCTGATGGTCGGTCAGCTGGCGTCCAGCGTCACGTCGTCCACGACGAAGCTGGTCTGCAGGTAGGCGTCCTCCTTACTGGTGAAGCCCAGCGTCACCGTCTGGCCCGCGGCGGAGCCGACGTCGAAGGACTGCTGGACATAGCCGCTGCTCGCGTCGAGGTTCGAGTACGTGGCCAGCGTCCGGGTGCCCAGCTTGACGGTGAACGTGTCATAGGCGGTCGAGTCGGCCGCGGACTCGTCGGTGTCGGTGCGCAGGTAGAACGACAGCTTGTACGTCGAGCATCCTGCGGGAACGGTCAGCGACTGCGAGGCGCTGTCGCTGTGGGTGCTGCCCCAGCCGCCGAACCAGGCCTGGTAGGCGCCGCTGTGCGCGGGCTTCTCGGAGGTCCGGTTGTTGATGACGCCGTCCGTCTGGGTCCACGGCGTCGTTCCGTTCTCGAAGCCGCCGTTGGCCACGACCTGCCGCGCCGTGCAGCTGCCGCCGCCCCCGACGACCAGGGAGTACGTGGTGGTGTGGGTGGCGGTGCCGGTTCCCGTCACGGTGAGCGTGTACGTACCCGCGGCGGCCTGCGCCCCGGCGGAGACAGTCATCGTGGACGCGGATCCCGACTGCACGGATGACGGTGCGAAGGAGACGGTGACCCCGCTCGGTGCACCCGATGCCGTCAGCCGCACACTCTGTGCGGAGCCGCCGGTGGTGGCCGTGGAAACGGTCGCGGTGACGGAGGCGCCCGGCTGCACGCTGCCGGAGACCGGGTTCACCGAAACGGAGAAGTCGTCGGCGGGAGCGGTGGTGCCGACGGCGGTCTTCCACACCGTGTAGGCCACTCCGTCGGCGCTGCGGTCGAGCGCGGTGGCGTTGATGTTGGCCGTGGTGTCGCACGACTGGTGGTAGCAGGGGTCGTACGAACGCCCTGCCGTTCCGCCCCACTTGGCAGCCTGGGCCGAGGACTTGGTGTCACTCGCGCCGGTCGCGTACCCGGACGTGGCGATCCCGCCCTGCTGGAAGGAGTAGTCGTCGGAGCGTCCCTGGCCCTCGACGTTCTCCTCCGGAGCGAGGCCGAGCGAGGTCCAGTACTCCTTCATCGGGGCCGAGGCGGCCGAGTTGAGGTTGTTGATGAAGTAGCCGCCGTTGACCGAGGCGACCATGTCGAAGTTGTAGTACGCGGTGATGGCGGTCCGCTGGGCGGTGGTGAGCTGGCCGACGTAGTACTCGGAGCCCTCCAGGCCCTGCTCCTCACCGTTCCACCAGGCGAAGCGCACATGCTTGGTCATCGTCGGGTTCTGCTGGGCCAGGGTGAGGGCGTTCTCCAGCAGGGTGGCGGAGCCGGAGCCGTTGTCGTTGATTCCGGGACCGGCGGCCACCCCGTCGAGGTGGGCGCCGAACATCACGGTCCGGTCGGCCGGACCGCCCGGCCAGTCCGCGATCAGGTTCTTGCCGGAGTAGGTGCAGCTGGTGCAGGTCTGCTCGCTGACGGTGTAACCGGCCGCCTGGAGCTTGCCCTTCACATAGGCGAGGGAGGCGGTGTAGCCGGCGCTGCCGGCCCGCCGGTTGCCGCCGTTCTGCGAGGCGATGGTGTTGAGCTGTGAGAGATGCGACTGCACGTTGGCGACGCTGATGTCGGGGGGCGTGCCGCCCGGGTTGCCGCCGCCGTCACTGACGGTGAGCGTGTACTGGACGGTGTGCTCCTGCGTACCCGCGCCCTTCACGGTGAGGGTGTACGTCCCGGGTGCCGCGGCCGACGTCGTCGACACGGTCATGGCCGAGGTCGCGCCGGACTGGACCGAAGAGGGGCTGAACGAGACGGTCACACCGCTCGGCTGGCCGCTCGCGGACAGCGTCACGCTCTGCGCGCTGCCGGACGAGACGGTCGTGCGGACGGTGGACGTCACCGAGCTGCCGGGCTTCACCGATCCGGCGGCCGGGTCGAGCGACATCGAGAAGTCGTTGTTGCCGCTCGGGGCGCAGACCGGATCGCCGCTCTGCGCGGGGATGCTCACCGCGTCCCAGGCGGCCTTCGTCCGGTTGAACAGGACGCAGGTGGCGTCGAGGTTCTTGGCCGAGGTGAGTGTGGCGGTGCGGTAGCGCTTGTACGTCATGCCGCTGGTCTTGAGCAGCATGCCCCCGTAGAAGACCTTGCCGGCGCTCTGGATGCCCACGCCGGTGACGGTGGAGCTGTTACAGGTGGGGCTGGACGGCTTGCCGCCACCAGGGTTCGATCCCTCCGCCAGCAGGTAGAACCAGTGGTTGAGGGGACCGGCCGCCGCGTGCTCCTCGGTGCTGGGTATGGAGGAGCTGTAGCAGTTCGGGTCGCCGATCTGCCCCGGGTTGTACATGATCCGGATCGGCCCGTTGCCCACGAGGTCGATCTTCTCGCCGACGGTGTAGTCCGGGTCGTCGTACGGGGCGGGCTCGTTGGTGTACGCCTCGGTGAGCGCGCCCATGATGTCGCCGGTGGCCTCGCCGAGCCCGGACTCGTTGTTGGCGCCGCCGGGTGTGTACTGGTCGATGCCGTGGCCGAACTCGTGGCCCACGACGTCCATGGCGCCGATCCACTGATTGGCGTTGTTGTGGCCGATGGAGACGGTGGAGCCGTCCCAGTAGGCGTTGACGTCGTTGAGCCCGACCTTGACCGGCCAGCTGCGGCCGTTTCCGTCGTGGCCGTTGCGCCCCAGCCAGTCACGGAGCATGTCCCACTCGTGCTGGGCCGCCCACATGACATCGACGCAGCCGGTCTCCTTGCTGGTGGCGCTGCCCGTTCCCCAGGAGTCGCTCGACTTGGTGAAGACGCTCCCGGTGCTGTAGTCGGCGCAGGTCAGCCCCGGCCTGTTCGGATCACGCAGGGAGTAACTGCCGCCCGAGGAAGTGGTGTTGATGGAGAGCGGGGACGGGCCGTTCCACTGGCTGTTTCCGGTGCCGGCCTTGACGTCGTCGTAGCTGTCGAGCAGCGCGCCGGTGCCGGCGTCGACGAAGACGTGCAGCCGGCCGGGCGCCTTCGCGGTCCGGCCGGTGAGCACGGTCTCCCAGGCGAGCCTGGACTTCCTGCCCGTGGCCCGGACGACCAGCCGGTGGCTGTCGACCCGCTCCACCGAACGGAGTTCCTTGCGCGAGGTGGCCTCGGCCGTCTTCGCGGAGACGGTCGCGGTGGTGGGCACGTTGATGCGCCGGGAAACCGCCGACTGGGACCCCCGGACCCGGCCCTTGGAGTCGGCCACCACGACGGCGTCCCCGCCGACGACCGGCAGGCCCCGGTAGGTGCGCTCGTACGCGATGGAGTAGAGCCCGTTGACCCACGGGGTCACCATCTGCCGTTCGTAGCGCTCGTCGGGCCCCTTGGCCAGGGCGTCGAGGCCGCCGGCCGCTGCCCGGTCGGCGGCCGAGACGGCGGCGGTGAGTGCGGTCGGGCTCGGGGCGGGCGGAGACGGTTCTGCAGAAGCTGACTGGCCACTGGTGGCGACCAGCATTCCGGCGAGGACGGCCAGGGTTGTCCCGGCCGTCATCGGTCTGCGTTTCATCGAGGCTCCTCGGTTCGTGGGGACCTCGGCCACGGGCAACGGCGTGGGGAGACGCGTCCAACCGTGCGTCCGGCGCGGGCCGTCCGCCCAGGTGGTGTCCGTGATCGGGCGACCGAACACTCACACGCCGCCATGAACTCGTCAACGAACTAAGGGCCACCGAAAGGGAGTTGGCAAGTCTGGTCAAGTCACCCCGGTGGGATCGCACAGCCGGCACACAGGAATGGGGCGGTGGAGGGGGAGGGGTGACGCGCTCGGTGACCTCCTCGGCTGATGCGCCGGGGGGAGTGCGGAGCGAGGAAGGGCTGGACGGATCGGCAGAGTGGCTCTATTCTGCACTCGCGTCAAGTTGGAAAAATACACAACTGTTGAGGCGAAGGTATCACGAATGCATTCTCGATGCAAGCCTTCTGTCGCACCATCACTTGGCTGTCCTCGGTCCAACGCTCATACGGAAGGCATCAGCCTTGACTTCGCAACCCATCACCGCAGCGGCTGCCGGTACCTGGCAGCTCGGCGACCTGACCGTCAACCGGATCGGCTTCGGCGCCATGCGGCTGACCCAGAACGGTGCGGCGTTCGGCGACGACCGCGGCCCGCACGACCGGGACCGGGCCCTTGCGGTGCTGCGCCGGGCCGTTGAGCTCGGGGTGAATCACATCGACACGGCCGCCTTCTACTTCTCACCGCTGCGCTCGGCCAACGAGCTGATCAACCGGGCGCTGGGCCCGTACCCGGACGACCTGGTCATCACCACCAAGGTCGGCCCCGGGCGTGGGCCGTCGGGGGACTGGCTGGACTGGGCCAGGCCCGAGCAGCTGCGCGGGCAGGTCGAGGAGAACCTCCGTCAGCTCGGCCGCGACCACCTCGACGTGGTGAACCTCCGGGTGAACGGCCCCGCCCCGGTCGCCGAATCGTTCGGCGCACTGGCCGAGCTGCGCAAGGAGGGCTTCATCCGTCACCTCGGACTCTCCAACGTATGGCCCGATCAGATCGCCGAGGCCCGAGCCATCGCACCCGTCGTCTGTGTGCAGAACCGGTACGGGATCAGCGCCCGCCGCGCCGGCTCCGAGGAGGTGCTGCGGACCTGCGGCGAACTGGGTATCGCCTTCGTGCCGTTCTTCGCGATCGCGGGTGACGGCAGGGAGTCCGGTGCGGGCGCGGCGGCGGACAACGAGGCGCTGCTCGATGTCGCCAGGGCCCACGGCGCCTCGCCCGCCCAGGTCCGGCTCGCCTGGACGCTCCAGCAGGGCCCGCATGTCCTGGCCATCCCGGGCACGGGCAATCCCGGTCACCTGGAGGCCAATGTGGCGGCGGGCGCCCTGCGGCTCACCGAGGACGAGCTGCGGCGGCTGGCCGCACTGGGCCAGGACGCGGACTGATCAGGAGAGCACCCGGCCGCCGCGCCACCGCCCGCGGCCGGGGCTACGGGCCCGTGACCTGTCCCGCCGCGGGACTGCTCGCCGGTCCGTTGTCCTGCGGCGTGGTGGCCGAGCTGGAATCGGGGGAGAACAGACTCATCCCGAGGTAGACGGCGGCCAGGAACGCGACCGTACCCGCGATGGCGCTGGCGACTCTGGGCCGGCGTCTGATCGCCTCACGCGTGCTGCGCCGCTTGCTGCCGCTGCGGGAGCGGCCCGCCGCCCGCCGCCCGTGGCCGCTGGGTGCCTGGGGCAGACGGTACGTGGTCGGGGCGCCGGAGTCCGTTCCGGAGTGCCGGCCGGTGGCGGAGGGCGGCGCGGTGGCCGGAGGGTAGGCCGGGGCCGGTGCCCGTGGGGGAGCGGGACGGTGCAGCGGCAGGGGTTCCGCCTGGCCCCGCCAGGCCTCGCTGTGGAACCAGTCGGCGACCTGCTGGGCGGTGGGCCGGTCCTCCGGCTGCTTCGCCAGCAGGCCCAGAAGGTAGGAGTCGAAGGCCGCGGACACGTCGACGCCCCGCTGCCGCAGGGGCACGGGAGGCGTGTCCACGTGCTGGTACAGGGTCGCGGTCGCGGTGTCCGAACGGAAGGGTGGCTGACCGAGCAGCAGTTGGTAGACGACGCAGCCGAGGGAGTACATGTCCGAGGCGGCACCGGCCGTGTGGCCGAGGGCCCGCTCCGGTGCGAGGTAGAGACTCGTGCCGACGATGTGGCCCGTCGTGGTGAGGGCTGCCGAGGGATCGTCGACGAACTGGGCGATGCCGAAGTCGCCGATCTTGACCGAGCCATCGGCGTCCAGCATCAGGTTTCCCGGCTTGATGTCCCGGTGGACGATGCCCTGCCGGTGTGCCGCGGCCAGACCGGCGGCGGCCTGGCCCGCGATCCGGGCCACCTGATCCGGGGCCAGCCGTTCCTGCGCCAGGAGCAGATCGCCGAGGCTCCTGCCCTCGACGAGCTCCATCACGAGAAAGAGCCGGTCCTCCCAGGACCCGAAGTCGAACACGGCCACCAGATGCGGGTGGCTCAGCCGGGCGGCGGTCTGGGCCTCCAGCCGGAACCGTGCGGTGGCCGACTCGTCGGCATGCTCGCCCAGCAGCAGCTTCACGGCGACGGCCCTGCCGAGGACCTCGTCCGTGGCCCGCCAGACCTCACCCATCCCGCCACGGCCGATGGCGGATATCAATCGGTACCGACCAGCAACCAGCACCTGTGCACACCTATCTCGAATGGCTCGCGTATCTCGAACAGCTCGGGCCGAGGACCGCTTCGGCCGCCGCAGCGGTCCTCGCCGGGAACGGGGACGGGGTGGGGTACGCGGCAGGATTCAGGATATCCGGCACACGGACCGTGTACGACCGGCCGTCACCCCTTCCCCGCCTCCCGGACGGTGACGGACCGGCAACCGGCGGTGCCGGCACGGCGCAAGCCGGGTCAGGAAGCCGCGTTCCGCCCGGACGCCACCGGTACGGAGCCGGGGAAGAGCCAGGCGAACGCGGCCTCGGCGGTGAACTCGTCCTGCCCGCCCGGGAAGAGCAGCCCCGCCGCCGCGAACGCCGGATCACCGGCGGTCGCGGGCACGTACGGGACCGCGATGCACCGCATCCCCGCCGCGTGCGCGGCCCGGGCGCCGGGTGCCGCGTCCTCCACCACCACGCAGTCGGCGGGCGCGGCGCCGAGGCGCCGGGCGGCCTCCAGGAACACATCCGGTTCCGGCTTTCCGCGTGCGACCTCCTCGGCGGAGACGTACTCGGTGAGGTACGCGTCGAGGCCGGTGCTCTTGAGTACGGCCTCGATCACGGCCAGGGAGGAACCCGATGCCACCGCCATGCCGACGCCCCGGGCGTGCAGCATCTCCACGAACCTGCCCATCCGGGGGAAGACTTCGGTCGATGTCCGTGCCAGCTCCAGATAGATCGCCTCCTGGCCTGCCAGCAGCTCGTCGACGGGCGCCTCGATGGCGTACTCGGTGCGCAGGACGGTCAGCGCCTCGAGGTTGCTGATTCCGATGAACCGGGCGTTCTGCTCCCAGGTGAAGTCGGGCACTCCGTACCGTTCGAGCAGCAGACGCGCCGACTCGTAGGCGTTCGGTTCACTGTCCACGAGCGTGCCGTCGAGGTCGAAGACGACCCAAGGTGGCCCCATGTGTGATGAGTTCATGGCAGCCATGATCTCAGTGGGCGATCATGCCTGGCCGGCCGGAGCCGCCCGGCCCACCGATTCCACCAGCGGCAGCAGCCGGTGCGCGACCCGCTCGCGCAGGGCCACTTCGGTCCGGGTCCTGACCACGCCCGGCAGTTGGATCAGCTGCTGGATCACGTCCTCCAGGTGCCCGTTGTCCCGCGCCACGACCCGTGTCAGCAGATCGCCGCCGCCCGTGGTCGAGAAGGCTTCGACGATCTCCGGCACGGCGGCGAGCGCCTCGCCGACATCGTCGAGGTGTCCCTGCGTGACCTCCAGATGCACGAAGGCGAGCACCGGGTGGCCGAGGGCGGCGGGGGAGAGGACCGGACCGCTGCCGGTGATCACACCGTCCCGCTCCAGCCGGTCGATCCGGGCCTGGAGGGTGCCCCGGGCGATGGACAGGATGCGGGCGTACTCGCGCACGCTCGTCTGCGGCTGCTCGATGAGCAGCCGCAGAATCCGGGTGTCGAGTGCGTCCACCGCCATGCTTCGCCGGCCTCTTTCGGGTACGTCGGTCGGGGCAGCGACTGTATCAACGGCGCAGCTCAGGGCCGCGGTGACGGGGCCACCGCCCCTTACCCGTGCCCGCGTACGGAGACGGGTAAGGGGCGGCCGCGGGGTGTCAGAACTGCACGTCGGAGCAGGCGTAGAAGGCGTTGCCCGTGTCGGAGATCGTCCAGACGCCGAGGATCAGGTGCTTGCCGGACTTCTGCGGCAGCACGCCCGAGTGGCTCACGGTGGAGCCGGGGAGTCTGCCGCCGAAGGGCACGGTGAGGAACGGCTGCGGCTCCAGGTCGGCCCGGGTGAGCGGCTGCGTGGGGTCGTAGCCGTCCTTGGTGATGTAGTAGCGGAAGTCGGTCGTGGCGTGCCGGGCTTCGATCCGCCAGTTGAACGTGTAGTTCTCTCCGGCGGTGACCGGGGTGGCGGGCCAGGCGCCCCCGCGCGGGTCGTCGAGCTGGGAGAAGCGGCCGATACCGCCCGAGCAGATGTGGCCGTCGGCCGGTCCGCGGGTGGGGAATCCCTTGGGACCCTCGACGCTCGGGGGCTCCCACTGGATCTGTCCGCAGTGCTTGACCGTGCCGAGTCCGCAGAGCTGCTGGCGGCTGACGGGGGAGTCGGTGTAGCCGTGGCTCTGCGCGCTGCCGGAGGTGGCGAACAGCGCCACGCCGGCCAGGCCGAGCCCGGCCAGTAAGGAAGTGATCTTTCTGCGCATACGTCGCTCCTGGAGATGTGGGGTGATGTCCGGAGAGTGCTGCGGTCTAGACCAAGGGTGAGCGTAGTGATGTCAATTCAACATGTCTAGACCAGCAGAAGATGACGGTTCCGGACCCCGTGGGCGTTTGCCGGACTCCGTCAGCGTCGAAGTCGGGCGGGATGTTGGACATGGCGCTGTAGGGAGATCCTTGGTACGGATCATGAGAAGGCCGATGACACTTGCGGCGAACCCGAGGACGGCACAGAGGTCCATGGCGCTGTGGAAGGCGTCCATATAGGCGTCCTGTCCGGCGCGCCGCATCTGCTCGTACTCGGCGCCGGCAGAGCCGAGGAGGTCGCCCACGCGATCAGCTCCGGTTCCCTGGAAACCGTCGTCGAAGGGAGCGGCGCGCTGCGCGCTCGCCGGCTTCGGAGCGGGTGAAGCCGGCGGTGACGCGGTTCTGGAAGAAGGCGCCGACAGCCGCGATACCCACGGCGATGCCGACCTGCTGGAAGGTACCGGTCATCGCGATGGCCATGGTCCCCGCGTTCCAGTTCGAATACTGGCAGTGGCTGTCTCTCACCCTGACGGCTCCGTTGGTCACCTACGCGGCCTGGCCCTTCCACCGTGCCGCGTGGACCAACGCCAGGCACGGTGCCGCGACCATGGACACCCTGATCTCGGTCGGGACCACGGCCGCGCTGCTCTGGTCGCTGTGGGCGCTGTTCTTCGGCACCGCGGGCACCCCGGGGATGACGCACGCCGTCGAGCTGACCATCGCCCGGAGCGACGGTGCCGGCAACATCTGAACGGGAAGGCTGCCGCTCAGCTGCTCGCTGACCGGATCTCGGCCGTCTTCGTGCCCGTGGTGATCACGCTCGCACTCGGCACGTTCGGATTCTGGCTCGGCAACGGTGCCGGATTGTCGGCGGCGTTCACGGCCGCCGTTGCCGTCCTCATCATCGCCTGCCCGTGCGCCCTCGGGCTGGCCACCCCCACAGCCTTGATGGTGGGTACCGGCCGCGGCGCCCAGGTGGGGATCCTGATCAAGGGGCCCGAAGCCCTCGAAACGGCCCGCAAGGTCGACACGGTCGTACTGGACAAGATGGGCACGGTCACGACGGGGCAGATGACACTGATCGCCGTGCGGACCGAGGAGGACGAGGCCGAGGTCCTGCGGCTGGCAGGCGCGCTGGAGAACGCCTCCGAGCACCCGATCGCCCGCGCCGTCGCCGAGGGTGCGAAGGAAGAGGTCGGCGCGCTCCCGGTCCCTGAGGACTTCACCGATGTCGCCGGTCTGGGCATCCAGGGGGTCGTGGAGGGGCGCGCGGTGCTCGTGGGCCGCCGGAAGCTGCTGGACGAGTGGGAGATCCGCCTGCCGCCCGGCATGGAGCGGGCCAGGACCGAGTCCGAGGCCGCAGGGCGAACCGCCGTCCTGGTGGCCTGGGACGGCAAGGCGCGCGCGGTACTGGAAGTCGCGGACGCGATCGAGGAGTCCAGCCCCGAGGCCGTCCGCCGGCTGCGCGCGCTCGGCCTCACCCCGATCCTGCTCACCGGCGACAACAAGACGGTTGCCGCCACCGTCGCGGCGGAGGTCGGGATCACCGAGGTGATCGCCGAGGTGATGCCCGAGGGCAAGGCGGATGTGGCAAGCGCCTTCAGGGGGGGGCAGCATCGCGATGGTCGGGGACGGCATCAACGACGCGGCCGCACTCGCTCAGGCCGACCTGGGCCTGGCCATGGGGACAGGGACGGACGTGGCGATCGAGGCAAGTGATCTCACCCTCGTCCGGGGCGACTTGCGAACGGCGGCGGACGCCATCCGTCTCTCCCGTAAGACCCTCGGAACCATCCACTCGAACCTCTTCTGGGCCGTCCTGTGCAACGTGACAGCCCTGCCGCCGGCCGCAGCGGGCCTGCTGAACCCGATGATCGCCGGAGCCGCCATGGCCTTCTCATCGGTTTCCGTGGTGGGCAACTCCCTGCGGCTGCGCCGCTTCACCGCGCAGTCCTGAGGCCTGCCCCGCCGTCCGTCCACCCGGTCCGCGGTCCCGGCCGGGACCGCGGACCGGGTGCTCACGCCGCGAAGACGGTATCGCCGCCGACCACGGTGCGCATGACCCGCAGACCGGACAGCTCCACCGGCTCCGCCCGGAGCGGGTCGCCGTCGAGCACCACGAAGTCCGCCAGCCGGCCCACCGCGATCGTGCCCTTGCCGGAGTGTTCTCCGGTGACGCGCGCCGCGGCGGTGGTGTAGCCGGCCAGCGCATCGTAGGAGGTGACGCGCTGCTCCGCGCCCAGCAGTTCGCCGTTGCGCGTGAGGCGATGCACCGCGGTGTTCATGGTGAAGAGCGGATTCACCGGTGTGACCGGGCAGTCGCAGTGCAGCCCGTAGGGAAGGTCGGCGGCCGCCACCGACGCCACAGGGCTGATCCGCTCGCTACGGGCCGGGCCGAGGAACCGGTCCCGATGCCTGTCGCCCCAGTAGTAGACGTGATTGACGAAGATCGAAGCGGCGACACCCAGCTCACTCATCCGTCCGATCTGGTCCTCGCGAAGGGTCTGTACGTGTTCGAGGCGGTGGGGCAGTACCTGATCGGGGTGGGCGGCCTGCGCCCGGCCGATCGCGTCGAGGGCGAAGTCGATGGCCTGATCGCCGTTGGTATGGATGGCGACAGGACGGCCGGCCGCGTGGTTCTCGGCCACCAGGGTGTCCAGCCGGCCGGGCGGGATCGCCATGGAGCCGCAGTGGCAGCCGCCCAGGTCCTGGTACGGATCGGTCAGCGCGGCGGTGTGGAGCTGGATGGAGCCGTCGGAGATGAGCTTGACGCCGCCGACCACCAGGTGATCCGTCGGATCGGCCGGCTCCACGAGCTGATCGTGCACGCCATGGGCGAGGTACAGCCGCGCCCGCAGACGCAGATCACCGTCCGCGTCCAGCCGGCGGTAGGCGGCATACATCTCGGCGGTGACGAACATGTCGTGGAAACTTGTCACCCCCACCCGGGCCATCGCCTCCTGCGCGCGCAGCATCGCCTGACGCCCCCGCTCGAGATCCATCCGCGGCACGGAATCGGGGAACAACAGCATCGCGGGCATCTCGCGCAGTTCCCCGGTGGGCGATCCGTCCGCGGCGCGGATGAGCACGCCACCGGCCGGATCCGGGGTCTGCCCGGTGATCCCCGCTGCCGCCAGGGCGGCCGAGTTGACGTAGACGGCGTGCGCGGAAGCGTGCCGTACGAGAACGGGGTGGCGCGTCGACGCCCTGTCGAGATCCGCGACGGTCAGGCCGCGGTCGTCCGCGACCAGGCTGTCGTCGAACCCCCACGCATCGATGAGCTGCCCTTCCGGGGTTCGCCCGGCGCGCGCCGCCAGCGCCTCGATGAGTCCGTCGATCGTCGGGCAGGCGGCCGGAGTGGCATCGACACCGTCCAGCATCAGTCCCCACATCATCGGGTGCAGATGCGTCTCGATGAATCCAGGGACCACCACGGCGCCGCCCAGATCCACCACCTCGACGCCGTCGGAGGCCAGGGCCAGGATCTCGGCATCGGAGCCTGTGGCCACGAACCGGCCGTTCGCACAGGCCATTGCCGTCGGCGCGACCGGCTCCGGACCGGCCATCGTGCGGATGTCACCGTTGATGTAGACACGGACACCTTCGCGGTTCATGCCGTTCTTTCCCTCTCGTCGTGCGTGCGTGGGGACCGGTCCACCGGCCCCCACGCACGGTCGCTCAGGTTGCTGTCCGGGGTCAGTCCTCGCCGATCAGGACGTGTGCGTAGTTCACCCCGCCGGCCCCGATCATCTGGGCGAACCCGATCCTCGCCCCGGCGTGCTGACGCTCACCGCAGCCGCCTCGGAGCTGCCGGGTGATCTCCACGAACTGGGCGAGTCCCGTGGCTCCCCCCGGATGGCCGCGACCGATGAGCCCACCACTGGGGCTGACCGCCACGCGGCCACCGATGTGGAACTCGCCGTCGGTCATGAGGGACGGAGCCTGTCCGGCGGGGGCGAGTCCGAGATCCTCGATGTACTGCAACTCCTCGACGCTGAAAGCCTCATGGACCTCCACGATGTCCAACTGGCCGGGGCGGATGCCTGCCTGCTCGTAGGCCTGTGCGGACACCCTCCCCGTGACCCCGAGATCCGGCATGAAGGCGCCGGCTCCGTGCCATTTGTCCGTCTCGGCCACCGCCGCCGCGACCCGCACCGTGCGCTGCCCGGATGCGGAACCGCTGCTGGTGAGGATGGCTGCGGCGGCGCCGTCGCCGATGGGGCAGGACTCGACCCGTCGCAGCGGATCCACCAGCATCGGGGCCGACTTCAGTTCGTCCATGGTGAGCGCCCTGTCGCGCTGGGCCACGGGATTGCGGCTCGCGTTGAGCAGGTTCTTCTCGACCACCAGCAGCGCGGCATCGGCCGATTCGCCGTACCGGTGCATACGCGCCTGCTTCATCAGCGCGAAGGACACGGCCGGGACCGCCATACCGGACACCGAGATCAGGTCCGGTGCCCGCTCGTCCTGCGCGGCGCGGCTCATCAGCAGGGACCCCAGGCTCCCGATGCCGACCGCGGCGGCCGTCTCCACCCGCCCGGATGCGACGGCCTGCCGCGCCTGCTCGAACGCCGCCGTGCCCGTGGCCGAGGCGTTCTCCACGGCGACCGCCGGAATCCCGGTCCAGGCCATCTCGTGCAGCACCAGCGGCGCCGAGGACATGCCCGTACCGACCGCGCCGACGACGAGCAGGCCGACCTCGGACCAGTCCACGCCGGAGTCCGCGAGTGCCGACCTGAGGGCCCGGCCGCCCTGGACGTGGGCGGGAGTCTGCGTCCTGGAAACGATCGGTGTCATTCCGACGCCGGATATGTATACGTCACGCATGGTCGGTCCGGGCCTCGAATCCATAAGCGGTGAACCGGGCGCCGTCCATGCCGACGACGCGGGGTACCACGGCCACGGGATCACCGATCCGCATCGCGCCCGCACCGACACCGAGCACTTCGACGTCGCAGTCGTCCATGCGGACCTGCACGAGGGTCACGGGAGGCTCTGCCCAGGCAATCGGGAACATCGCGGTGCAGTGGGAGGCGACAACTCCGCTGCCGGGAAGGTCGATCGGCGCTGCCGGGGCGTAGCACCGCACACACCGGTCCCGGGAGGGAAAGCCCACGGTGTCGCAGCTGGAGCAACGGGCGGCCCGGAGGGTGACACCGGTGTCATCGCACCGCAGTGCCGCATCGTCGAACGAGGGAGGCATGACGAGTTACATCTCCTGGATTTTCGGAGTACTGGAAGGCCGGCGCGGGCCGGGCAGATGCTCAGGGCTGCGTACGAGAGGTCCTCACGGAGGGAATCCGGTTACGGCCCCGGTCAGATCCGCCGGGTCCGGTCCGTCCAGTACAGCTCGCGAAGGTCCTTCTTGAGTACCTTCCCGTTGACGCTCCGCGGCAGCCGTTCGACGAGGTCCACCCGCTTCGGAGTCCGTACCGGCCCCAGCTTGGTGCGGCACAGATCGATCAGTTCGGCCACGTCGATGTGAGCGCCCTCGTTGAGTTCCACGACCGCGGTGACGGCCTCTCCCCAGGTCTCGTCCGGGACGCCGATCACCGCGCAGTCCTGCACCGCCGGATGGGACCAGATGACCTGCTCGACCTCGGCGGGGTAGACGTTGAACCCACCCGAGACGATCATGTCCTTCTTGCGGTCGGTGAGGGTGAGGTAGCCCTGCGCATCCAGGAAGCCGATGTCGCCGGTGTACAGCCATCCGTCCCGGACCGCCTCGGCCGTCGCCTCGGGATTGTCGTAGTAGCCCTTCATGACCAGGTCGCCGCGCACGCAGATCTCGCCCCGCTCGCCGGTGTTCACCGCGGTGCCCTGCTCGTCGCGGATCTCGACCCGGATCAACGGCGACGGCCGTCCGCAGGAGAGCAGGCGGGCGTCCCCGGCGACCTCACCGCCGACGAAATGCTCTTCCGGACGCAGGAAGCTGATGGAGCCGGGAGCCTCGGTCTGCCCGAACGTTTCGAGCATCACCGGCCCGAACGTCTCCAGACACTCGCGCAGCTTCTCGGTGGACATGGGGGCCGCCCCGTAGAGGAAGTACCGCAGTGACGTGAGGTCGTAGCCGGCCAGGCCGGGCTGCTGGAGCAGCCGGTAGATCACGGTGGGGGGCAGGAACAGATCGGTGACCGCATACCGCTCGACGGATTCGAGCAGGGTCACCGGGTCCGGCCGCTTGAGCACCACGACGGATCCGCCCCGGGCGCTGGCGGGCAGGGTCAGCATGCCTGCCGAATGCGTCATCGGTGCCGCGGCCAGGTTGACCACCGGCTCGTCCGCGCGGTACTGCATCACCAGCATCAACTGGGCGATGCAGGTGCCGAAGCTCCGGTGCGTGTTCATCACGCCCTTGGGCCGGCCCGTCGTTCCCCCCGTGGGCGAGATCATCGCGACGGTGTCCAGCGGCACATCGACGGCCGGCCGGGTGGCGGGGGCGTCGCCGAGCCACTCGGCCAGCGGGGTCGCGTACCGGCGCGCCTCGGCAGCGGCCTGGTCGCCCTCCAGCCGGATGAACCGAACGCTGTCGCCGACCTCGGCCTGGATCTCATCCACGGCCGCAGACAACGACGGGTGGTAGAAGAGCACGTCGCAGTCGAACTGCTTGATGAATCCGATGCTTTCGCTGACGGGGCTCATGGGGTTGAGCGGCACCCAGGTTCCGCCGACCCGCCAGGCGGCGACGACACACAGCCAGGCGGCCGGATCGTTGGGTGACAGGACCGCGACCTTGGTCTCGAGTTCGAGTCCGTCCCGGTGAAGCGCGTTCGCGATGCGGCAGGAGAGCGTGCCTGCCTCCTCGAAGGTCCAGTCGATCTCGCCGTGGCGGTAGGCGACCGCCTCCGGATCGAGGTTCCATCCTTGATCGAAGAAGTGTGAGAGAAGCATGGGATCAGTCCTTCCCATCCTGCCGGCCGCGGCTGTGCGGGGGCGTTTCCAGGAGCTGTCTGCGAATGCAATCGAATCGGGTTGCGCCCGGGGCGGCGGAGCGCGAACAGGGCTGACCCTGCGCACTTCCGGCCGGGGAGGTCTCCGTCGTAGCCATCCACACGCTAAACCATTGGTCATTAGGTTTACAGGGCGTGTGATCCACGTCACAGCTCTCCGTTCGCTCGAAATGTCTGCGGCGCAGGCGTTGACGCGTAAACCAACGGGCATTAGTTTTGCGCTGCGCCCTGAGTCACAGTTGAAGCCGTGTCACTGATGGCCTCCTCCGACTCCGTTCTGGCTGCATCCTTCTCGGTCCCCCTGGTGGGCAATTGGTCGAGCGGTCGTGCCTGTGTGCGCCACCTCGGCAGGTTAGGAAACCGATGATTTCAGCGCGAGAATTGATCGACAGCTCACCGATCAGCCGACTCCAGGTACGGGTGATCGTGCTCTGTGCGCTGGTCAGTATGGCCGAGGGCTACGACATCATCTCGATATCTCTCGCCGTGCTGCCCATCACCGATGACTGGGGTATATCCGGCGGTGAGTCCGGCCTCCTTTTCAGTGGAGGTCTGATAGGGATGGCCGTGGGTTCCATTACCCTCGGACCGGTCGGTGACCGCTACGGCCGTCGGCCACTGCTGATCGGCTCACTCGTCGTCATCACAGTCGGCGTCGCGCTCTCCGCGGTCGCCGGTGACGTCACCCAGCTCGTTCTGCTGCGGATCCTGACCGGACTCGGAATGGGCGGCATCATCCCCAGCCTGCCGATCATCGTCAGCGAGTACAGTCCCGCCCGGAAGCGCTCCACTCTGATCGCTCTGTTTGCCATCGGCATTCCGGCCGGTGGGGTGCTCGGCGGTGCGGTCGGGACGCTTCTGATGTCGAGCTTCGGGTGGCGTGCGGCGTTCGTGTTCGGAGCGGTCATCACTGCGGTGACCGTGGGCGTGGCATATCTGGGAATCCCGGAGTCCCCGGACTATCTGGAGGCCAGGGGAACCGAAGCCGCCCGAAAGGAACTTGCCGCGCTGATCGAGGCGATGAACCTGCCGGGCACCCCCGGGGGCGCCGGGACGCGCGACGTGATCGAGGTGGCGCCGCCGGGCACGGCGGGATCGGCTGCCCTGAGGTCGTGGGCACTGGCCGCCACCTGCGTGGCATTCTGTCTGGTCAACTCGGCCTATTTCTTCGGAAACACATGGACACCGAAATTGCTGAAACTGGCCGGCCTGTCGAACAACGAGGGAATCGGAGGAGGACTGCTCTTCTCGTTGGGCGGCGCGTTCGGCATGTTGCTGCTGGCGGTACTGACGCTTCGGTTCGCCTCGATGAGGGTCACCGCAGCCTTCGTCCTGGCCGGCGCCCTGTTGTTCGCCGTCATGGCCTCGGTGTCCAGTCGGCTGGGCCCCACGCTGGTGGGTGCGGCGTTGCTCGGGCTGTGCCTGAGCGCCGCCTATGCCGGGCTGTACGTCATGGTGCCGATTCTGTTCCGTCCGGATGCGAGGGTATCGGCTCTGGGAATTGCGGCAGGCCTGGGCCGCATCGGCAGCATCGCGACTCCCTTGGGGGTCGGAGTATTGGTGGACCGCTCCTGGGCGGTGGATTCGATCTTCTTGGTGTTCGTCGTTCCGACGCTGGCCGCGGCGGTGGTGATCACCTGTGCAAGCGTGCGCAATGCCCGCGAATCCACTGCCGCGCCGGAACCCGGCGGGGTCGCGGCCAGAGGGGCATCCGTCCGGTGATGTCCGCCCACGGGCACCGTCGGCCGGGAGACGCGGCATTCGGGGCCGCGAGGACCCACGGGAGCGACCGGACACCGCAGATACCCTGCACATGCGCACACCTGGATCGCAAGAGGCTGTCAGGCGCCGAGCAGAGGGGACCGCATTCCAATGGCTCGACCGCCGAAACCGTTGATCAGCCGGGCCGCCGCAGTAGCGGGAGCCATCGCGATCATCGACAGCGAGGGGTTGGAGGCCTTCAGCCTGGCCCGGCTGGCCCAGCACCTCGACGTCAAGACTCCGTCGCTCTACCACCACTTCTCCGACCGGACGGAGGTCCTTACGGAGGTGACGCGGGCGATCGTGTATGAGACCAGGATCCCCCGGCGACCGGAGTCCGGCGACTGGCAGGACTGGGTGCTCGCGTACAGCCTGAACTTTCGTGATGTGGTGCTTCGGCACCGGAATGCCGCGCCCGTGTTGCTGCAGTTCCTCCCGCGCGACCTCGTCACCGACATGTTCGAGGCCGCTGCCGTCTACCTGGCGGAGATGGGGGTCCCCGTGCGCCTGCACGTGCAGCTGCTCGACGGACTCGAGAAGCTGACGCTGGGTGTCACGCTGACCGAGGCGATGAGGCCGGCGGCCAAGAGCGCCAGGGTCTTCGCGAACGTGAACCGGGCGGCTCACCCGACCCTCTCGGACGCCATGGAATCGAATCCGCTCACACCGCGGCAGCTGCACGAGCAGATGGTGCGAAGCTTCCTGCGCGGTGTCGTCCGCTGCGACGAGGAGCAGGGTCCGTGAGGACTCCACGGTGCGCACCCCGGGCGTCGAACCGCGCCCCTGCCGCACACACGGCAGTGCACGCCGGCCCTTGCCGGGACGTCGGCGCCACCGCCGGACCGGCCACGTCGTGCTGGATCCGCCTACCGGGACGATGCCTGCGGTACGGCGCGGCAACGGCTCCAATAGCCCGACAGGACCCATCGGCGGGAAGGGGACGGGCGAGGACCGACATCGTGCCGGAGTCCGCGGCCATCGGTGCCACGATCCGCGAAGTCGCCCCCGGAGGTCCGTGACGAAGAGGAGGAACAGGTGCATGACGTCCTGTCCGGGGGAGACCTCGGTGCGGAGCCGGTGCCGCCCGGCCCGGCCGTGCGGTCCGAGTGGCCGGGCCCGTGGCGCCGGAACGCTTCGGTGACCGATGGCTGACCTCCTGCCCCTCGCCGGCACCGCCGTCGGCGTCTTCCTGCTGGCCGCGCTCGCCCAGGCGGTGACGGGATTCGGCGCCGCGCTGGTCGCCGTGCCCCTCCTGGCGCTCGTCGTCGACCCGGTGACCGCGGTGGTCGCCGCCACCATGGCCGGTCTCGTCCTCACCGCCGGTTCCTGGCGGCGTGAGCGCGTCCACGTGGATGGCGCAAAGGCCCGGCGCCTCGCGCTCGCCGGGGTGCTCGGCATGCCGCTCGGACTGGTCGCACTCGCCCTCGCCGACGAGCACACCCTCTCGCTGCTGATCGGTGGCGCGCTGCTGGTGCTGGTCGGACTGCTGTCGTTCGGTGTGCGGCTTCCCGAGGGGAGCGCCACGACGTGGACGGCCGGAGTCGTCAGCGGCGGCCTGCTCACCTCCACCGGCATGAACGGCCCTCCGCTGGTGCTGGCGCTGCAGGGGCTCGAACCGCGCCGCTACCGGGCGACGTTGCAGGCCGTCTTCTGCGGACAGGACGTGGTCGCGGTCACGGTCTTCGTCGCGCTGGGACACGTCTCGGCAACCGCGCTGCTCCTGACCGCGGCCGGGGTACTGGGTCTGCCGCTGGGCTGGGCCGTGGGTGACCGGGTCTTCCGGCGGGTCCCGGCGGAACGCTTCCGGCCGGTCGTGCTCGGTGGCCTCACCGTCATCGCGGTCCTCATGCTCGCCGGAGCCTCCTGACCGGCGCCCGGCCCGGGTCCACGGGACGCGTCAACCGTACGGACCGTCACGCGGGGCCGGGTTCCCGCGGCCGGCCGGTCGCCCCGGTGGGACCGCGGAGGGGAAGTCCGGCCGTATCCCCACGGTCCTGACGTGCGGCACGGGAGCACTGCCGGGCCCCGCGATCGTCACCCGCTTTGCTCTGCCCTTCCGCCCTGCGGCTAGTTTGTGTGCAGGACGGTTACGCAGGCCCGTGGCGGTACGGACGCACGGGGGACGGGAGGTCGGGAAGAGTGTCGCTGCGCGGAGGTGATCCCGCCGAGATCGGCGGATATCCGCTTGAGGCGCGCCTCGGCTCGGGTGGCATGGGCACGGTCTTTCTGGCCCGTACGAACTCGGGACGGCCTGTCGCGATCAAACTGATCCACCAGCAGTTCGCGGGGGACGACGAGTTCCGCATCCGTTTCCGGCAGGAGGTGGAGGCGGCGCGGCGGGTGAGCGGCGCGTTCACCGCCGCCGTGGTCGACGCCGCCCCCGACGCCGACCAGCCGTGGATGGCGACGACCTATATCGAGGGGCACACGCTCGCCCAGCGCATCGCGTCACAGGGGCCGGTGTACGGAGCGGAGTTGAGGAGGCTGGCCATCGGGCTGGCGGAGGCCCTGCGCGATATCCACCGGGTCGGGGTCGTCCACCGCGACCTGAAGCCCTCCAACGTCGTGCTCTCGTCCGAAGGGCCGCGTGTCATCGACTTCGGCATCTCGCGCGCGGTGGACCAGCAGACGATGACGATGACAGGGCGGGTCATCGGTACGCCGCCCTTCATGTCGCCCGAGCAGTTGCAGGCGCCGCGTGGGGTGGGGCCGCGGTCCGATGTCTTCTCGCTGGGGACGCTGCTGGTGTACGCGGCGACGGGCCGCGGGCCCTTCGACGCGGAGAGCCCGTACATCACGGCGTATCAGGTGGTGCACGAGGAACCGTCGTTGGACGCCGTGCCTGCGGCTTTGCGTACGGTCGTCGAGTCGTGCCTGGACAAGGAGCCCGACGGGCGCCCCTCGGCGGACGAACTCCTCGTGCTGCTGCGGGACCTGCCGGCCGACCTCGGTGGGACGGAGACGAACCTCGCGGGTGCGGGCCACACCCGCGACATACTCACCCAGCACCACCTCGCGACCCCGGCCACCCCGGCACCGACTGCCCCGGCCACTGCATCGGCCGGTCCGGATTCCGGGAGCACGGGCACCTCCGTCGGCCGCCGTCTGCGGCGCCGATGGCGGCCCGTACTCGCGGCCGCGGTGGCGGTGGCGGCGATCGGCGGGGGAGTCGCCGCGTTGAAGGCGGGCGGCCTCGGGGAGAACAGCGACGGCGGCCAGGGCAAGAACGTCGCGGCGCCGGGTGCCCTTCCGGACGGCTTCGGACCGTGGCGCACGACCGTGAAGGGCGGTCAGGCGGACATTCCTGACGAGCTGCGCTGTGTCGCCCGCGACGGCGCGCTGTTCTGCGGGGGCGGCGGTGTCGTCGCGACCCGTATCAGGGCCTCGGACGGCTCGCGGGTGTGGACGGTGAAGAGCCCGGGCGTCCCTGTCCAGGGCATGCATCTGGTGGGTGCCACCGACGACACGGTGCTCGGCTACCGATTCGCCGCCCAGGACGCCCCGCAGGACCCTCGCGACGAGGTGGTCGCCATCGACGCGGACACCGGCCGGGAGCTGTGGTCCGTGCCGTCCGGCGCCCAGTCGACGGCCGTCACCGGCCGGACTCGGGACGCCGTGGTGATCGGCTCCACCGTGGTGACCGTCGATGCCTCCAACTCCCGTTTCGAGGCCCGGGACGCACACAGCGGCGAGGTCGCGTGGAGGGCGTCGTTCCCCGCGGGAACCCAGTGCGCTCCCGTTCCGGCGGGCCCTCGGCTGCTCGCGATGTGCGCGACGGCTGCCGAGGTCGACGGCACTGCGGTGCGCCACTCCACGGTGCACACCGTCGACCGGACCTCGGGGACGTGGGGCAGGGCCATCGCGGTCAAGGGCCCGGCCGTTCCGATGGGCGTCGCCGACGGCAGCCTCGTACTCCTTCAGGAGCACATGGAGGGAACGGCACTGGCCGGCTACGACGGTGTGGCGCGGGTCGACCCGGCCACCCGGAAGGTCACGTACTCCCGGCTGGCCCAGACCTGCGCGGGGACGCCCGGCATGGTGAACGGCACCGTCTACGTGAGCGCTCAGACCGGACTCGTCACGGCGTTCGACCCCGCGACCGGCCGGAAGAAGTGGTCACGGCAGATGGGCGTGGAGGGCGCATCGGGTCCCGTGGCGGGAGCTGACGCACTGTACTTCAGCTCGGCCACCGGCCGGGTGGTGGCGCTGTCCCCGCGCAACGGCAGACCCCTCTGGACCACGGATCCGCAGGCCGACGGTCTGACGGGCGAGCAGGGCGCAAGCCCGCGCGTGACCGTCGTGGGCCGGGCGGTGATCGTGGCCGCCGCCAGGAACACCGTCTTCGCCTTCGACGCCCGGAAGCCGCCGAAGTCGGGCTGACCCCGGCGGCGCCCACCGGGCGGTCTCAGGACAGGGCCGGTGCTGCGGCAGGAGCGGGGCGGAGCTGTCCGGTACGGCGCAGGCCGGCCAGGGCGGCGGCGCAGCCGAGCCCGAGTGCGGTCAGTGCGGTCCAGGGCAGCCAGGGGGTGTCCGTGCGGGCGGCGAGGTCGAACAGGGCGCCCACGGCGAGGTTTCCGCCGGCGACGGCGATGCCGGCCGCGGTGCTGTAGGCACCGTAGTACGTCGCGACCAGCCGTTCACCCGAGAGCCGGACCAGGGTGTCCATCTCGAACGGGTAGAGCAGCGCCGAGCCGGCAGCCAGCAATGCCGCGCAGAGTGCCAGACCGGCGAGACCGACTACCGCGGCGACCCCGTGCACGGAGTGATGGGGGCCGGGCAGCAGCGGCAGGAAGGCGGCCCCCATCACGAGCAGACCGATGGCGATGGCTTTCGGCGGATCCAGCCGTGTGCGGGCCCAGTCGGTGAGCCGCAGCTGGCCTGCGACCGCGACGAGGGCGGAGACGGCGAAGACCACGCCCATCGCGGTGCCGCCGGAGTCTCCAAGGAGGGTGCGGGCCTGCAGCGGCAGGGCGAGGTAGGTCTGGAAGGCCAGCAGGTAGGAGCCGGCCATCGCGGCGGAGAACAGGACGAAGGGCCGGTTGCGGCCGATGGCGCGCCAGTCCGCGGCGACGCCCCGCCACCCGCTCGTGCGCTGCGCGTCAGGCACCGGACGGCGGGCGGGCAGGGCCCGGGCCTGGACCACCGCCAGCACCGCGAACACGGCCGCCGAGACGGCGCACACCCATCGGAAGTCGAGGGTGAGCAGGGCCAGCCCGGCGAGTGGGCCGAGCAGGATGCCCGCCTGGTAGAAGACGTTGAAGCAGGCGAACGCCTCGACCCGGCGCTCGCCGGCTCCGTCTGCGAGGTAGGCGCGCACAGCCGGGTTGAACAGCGCCCCGGCGAATCCGGTGGCCGCGGAGGCGATGATCAGGGCGGGCAGGGAGCCGGCGAGGGCCAGCAGCGCGAACGCTCCCGTTCGCAGGGCACATCCGGCCAGGATCATCGGCTTGTAGCCGATCCGGTCGGCCAGCGTTCCGCCGAGCCAGAACATCCCCTGCTGGGACAGGTTGCGTACGCCCAGCACCAGGCCGACGGCCCAGGCGGCGAGGCCCAGACCGTGGGCGAGATGGTCGGCGAGATAGGGCATGAGCATGTAGAAGCCGAGATTGATGCCGAACTGGTTGACCATCAGCAGCTGAAGGCCCGGTTCGAACGAGCGCACCTGGGCGCGCAGCCGCCTCACCGTGCACCCGCGAGCGCGACGTGGTCGGCAGCCGCAACCGGATCGGTGACGGTGGTGCAGCGCGTCCAGGACACGACAGCCCGTTCGCCGGGGTCGGTGATCTCGTCGGGCTCGCGCGGTACGGGACCGTCCAGCAGGTGGTGGCCCCGGCACCAGCCGTCGTTGTAGATGGTGTCGAGGTAGCGGTGGGGGCCGTCGGGGAAGACCGCTGCGATCCGCGATCCTGCCGGCCAGGTACGTGCAGCCCATCCGGCGACCAGCGCGACCGCCCCCACACTCCACCCGCCCGAGGCGTAGTGGCGGCGGGCCAGGGCGCGGCACGCCCACACCGCTTCGGCGGGGGCGACCCAATGGACCTCGGTGAACGCGTCATGGGCGACGTTGCCCGGGTGGATGCTGGAGCCGAGCCCGCGCATGAGGCGCTGCCGCGCCGGCTGTCCGAAGATCGTCGAGCCGGTCGCGTCCACACCGATCAGCGCCAGGTCGGGGAACGTCCGGCGCAGTGCGGCCGAGATTCCCGCGGAGTGGCCGCCGGTGCCGACGGAGGCGACCAGGACGTCGATGCGGCCCAGCTGGGCGATGAGTTCGGCGGCCAGCGGTGCGTAGGCGGCGGTGTTGTCGGGGTTGTTGTACTGGTCCGGGCACCAGGCGCCCGGATGCTCGGCGAGCAGCTCGGCCACCTTCTCGCGCCGGGCCTGCTGCCAGCCGCCCACCGGATGAGCGGTGGTGACGAGTTCGACGCGGGCGCCGTAGGCGGTCAGGGCCCGGCGGATCACGGGTTCGAGGCCGGGGTCGGTGACGACGGTCACCGGGTGCCCGTAGGCGATGCCGGCCAGGGCCAGCCCGAGCCCCAGGGTGCCGCTGGAGGATTCGACGATCGCCGCACCGTCGGCCAGGTCCCCACGGGCTTTGGCCCGGGCGACCATGTGAAGGCCGGGGCGGTCCTTGATGCCGCCGGGGTTGGCGCCTTCGAGCTTGGCCCAGAAGCCGCGTCCTTCGCCGGCGAAGGGTTCGCCGATCCGCAGGACCGGAGTGTTGCCGACCAGGCCGGACGGGCCACTGGCCGAGGTGGGGGCAGGGTTGTACGCAAGGGGGTTCATGAAGGTGTCACGGCTCCTCGCCCCGGCCGCAGAAGCAGGCGCGGGGTATCGGCGGATAACGGCGCGGACGCGCAGCCGCTTTCCGTCACGCCGTCCGGCGTGACGGAAAGCGGCTGCGCGGGACCGGTCAGGTCCGCGCCACACACAGGGCCGTGAGAATGCAGCGGCCGCCGGCCGCCCCCTGGCCGGGGGCTCGGGCAGCACCGGCACCGGTCAGCCCGGCGTCGGCCACGTCGGGCCGGGCGTCCGTCAGGAGTGCGCCGCCGAGTACCGGCGGGGAGGGTGCGTCGCTGCGGACCCGGTCGACTGCGTGGTCGCCGGTCTCGGGGCAGCACGGTGCGCGCTGAGGGGGAGAGGCCGTGGCCCCGCCGGCTGTCCCGCCACCGGGCGCGGCGAAGGCAGCCACGGAGAGCGTATTGGGCTGATGGTGCTGACTGGCGAACGCCGGCCCGTGGCTGTGCACGCAGGCCAGCAGGTGGAACGCCACCCAGATCAGGATGACGAGCACGCCGCCGTCCCGCACACGGCGATGCGCTGAGGAGAGCGACGCCGCACCGGTCATGCACACAAAGTATCCTGACGACCACTCAAAGTCACATCGCGGCAGGGTTGGTCGGGGCAGTGCGATCCCGGCAGTCGCGCGACCTGCCGCCTCGCCGGCCGGGAAGCCCCTGCTGTGTCAGCTGCGCAGGAGCGGCAGCGGCAGCGGCCGGGTGTCCGGCTGGTCCGTTGGCCCTTCTGTGGCCGGGCGAGGTGGCGTAATCCTGGGCCATTGGCCTACAGGGTCGGGTCCGAGTTGAACCATTAGCCCTCTTGATGCTGAGATGGATCTATCAATGGCGCTGCGGGTCCCCCCTGGGGATCTCCACGGCGCCTTTCTCATGTCTGCGCTGGTGCAATGCGTGAAAGGGGCGGGGCGACTTGCTGAAGAGGGCGTTCATCGCACACGATCCGGGGCGGATCCGGCTGCGGTTCGCGTCCCGGGCCGTACTCGGCATCGGGCTCGCCGTCGTGCTGTGCGGGGCGGCCGGGCACTCGTTGGCGGCGGCCATCACCGGAGGCCTGGCCGCGCTGCTCGCGCTGTTCACGGTGACCGACCCGACGGTGCGCGGGCAGGCCGTCACGACCGCGCTCCTCCCCGTCGTCGGTCTCCCGGTACTCACGCTCGCCGCCGTGCTGCACGATGTGCCCATCGCGCGCGACCTGGCGTTTCTCGCTGTCGTCGGGGCGGGGGTGTACGCGCGGCGGTGGGGACCTCGTGGGCACTCGCTGGGTGTGTTCGGCTTCATGGCCTATTTCTCGGCCCAGTTTCTGCACACCGTGCCCGGACAGCTGCCCGAGCTGTACACGGCAGTGCTGCTGTCGCTCATCGCTTCGTCGGTGGTGCGGTTCGGGGTGTGGTGCTACGAGCGGCGGCTCGCGGCCCCCGTGGCGGTCGCCCTCCCCGCCGGAGCGGCAGGGTTCGGACGGATCACGACGCGGCAGGCCGTGCAAGCGGTGTTCGGGGCGGGATTCGCGCTCGCGGTGGGGCAGATGCTCTCCGATCAGCGCTGGTACTGGGCGGTCGGCGCCACCTGGTGGGTATTCGTGGCCACGACCTCGCGGGGCGAGACCGTCGTGCGCGGGTTCCGGCGATTCCTGGGGACGGTCCTCGGGATCGGCCTGGGCTTCGCCGTGGCCGTGCCGCTGCACCACGAGCCCGTCGTGGCCGCTGTGGTCGTGGCGCTGAGCGTGTTCGGGATCTTCTACACCGCCGCTGTCTCCTACACGTGGATGATGCTGGCCGTGACCGTGATGGCGAGCATGCTGTACGGGCTGCTCGGCGTCCTCGACGCGGGTCTGCTCATGCTGCGGGTGACCGAGACGACGGCCGGTGCGCTCGGCGCCGTACTGGCGGTGCTGTTCGTGCTGCCGGTAACCACGCACTCGGTGACCGAGGCGTGGGTGGAGCGGGCGCTGCGGTGCGTGCACACGTGCACGGCGGAGGCCGCCGCCCGGCTCGCGGGGAGCGAGGACGCCGACCCGCCCCGGAGCGTTGCCGAACTGGAGGCGATCCTCGGCCGGGTGCGCCTGTCGCTCGCGCCGCTGGTGCATCCCCTCAACCCGGTGAAGGCCCGCAAGCAACGGGCGCGGCACGTGCTCGCGCTCCTCGACGACTGCGCCCGCGAGGTGCGCGGCCTGGCCTCCGTCGCCGCCGACCCGGAGGCCTCGCACGACATCCGGCTCGCCGCGGCCTGCTGGCGGGTGGAGGCCGCCGTCGAGGCCCTCACCGAAGCGCCGGCCGTCGGGCGGGAACTCCGGACCGACAGTGCGGTGGCTGCGGAGCCGGCGGGCGCCGAACCGGTGCTCGCCCACCTCCACGCGCTGGAGAGGGCCCTGATCGAACTGGCCGTGCCCCTGCGGAGGCCTTATCGGATCCCGGCCGGCGCCTGACCGTCGCGCGGGGGCGGCCGCGCCTCACCCCGGCCCAGACCCCTCCGTGACGGCGGCCTCCCGGCGCACGTGGCGACGACGGAACCCGCCCTCGCCCACCTGCACGGCCCGCCCCGTGCGCCCCTTTTTCCCGCCTCCTGACCGCACCCCTGGTCCAGACCACACAGGGGCACTGCTACCGTCGCCGCGGAAGATCGCGACGGCCGCCGCTGCCGCGATCAGTCGGCGGAGAGAGGCAGTGCGGTGGACAGCAGCAACGGTGCCGGACGGGCATTCATCGGGTCGTTCACCTCGGCGGGCGGACGGGGTATCACCGCCGCCGCCGTGGACGAGGAGACCGGGGCGCTCACCGTCCTCGGCACGACGGACGTGGTACCCGATCCCTCCTACCTCGCGCTCGGCCGGGGAGCCGGTCCCGGCGGCGCGGTTCTCTACGCGGTCAGCGAGAGGGAACAGGGGGCGGCCGCCGCCCTGGACATCACCCACGACATACCGCAGCCCCTCGGGGAGACCCGCTCGGTGGACGGTGACGGCCCCACCCACCTCGCCCTCGCGAGGGGGCACGTGGTCACCGCCAACTACGGTTCCGGCAGTGTGAGCGTCCTGCCCGTGCTCGAGGACGGTTCGCTCGGCCCGGCCGGCAGCGTACTGGCCCACGAGGGCAGCGGACCGGTCGCCTCCCGCCAGGAGGGTCCGCACGCCCACCAGGTCCTCCCCGACCCGTCGGGGAACTGGGTGCTCAGCGTCGACCTCGGCACCGATTCGGTACGGATCTGCGCGCTCGACCCGGCCACCGGGGAGCTGCGCCTGCACGGTGAGACCGCGCTGCGGCCCGGCACCGGTCCGCGCCATCTCGCGTTCCACCCCGCGGGGACCCACGCCTATGTGCTGAACGAGCTGGAGCCCACGCTCACCGTGTGCCGGTGGGACGCCGCCACCGGGGTCCTGGAACCGGCCGGGGAGGCGCCCGTACTGCCTGCGGAGGCGATCGGCGGCACGGCTGGGGAGAGCTACGCCTCCGAGGTCGTTCCCGCGCACGACGGCCGGTTCCTGTGGGTGGCCAACCGCGGGCACGACAGCATCTCCGTGCTCGCCCTCGACGCCACCGGTGAACAGGTGTCCCTGGTCACGACCGTGAGCTGCGGCGGGCACTGGCCGCGCGACCTCGCGCTCGACCCCGCCGGCCGACGGCTGTACGCGGCCAATGAGCGGTCCGGGAACATCAGCTGGTTCGCCGTGGACCCGCAGACGGGCATCCCCCGGCCGGAGGGCTCCCTGGAGACCCCTGCGCCCTCCTGCGTGATCTTCGCCTGAGGACCCTCGCCCGCGAACCGCTTCGCGGGCGAGGGCATGCGTCCGGCGCGGCCGGGAGATACGGTCACCCGTTTCTCCCGACCGCGCCGGACGGCACACCGGACCCCGCCGGTCGCCCGGCGGAACGGATCAGTGGGCCTGTGCTCCCTGCGCCACCGGGGGAGCGATACCGAGCGTCGTGGTGTACATCGACAGCACCAGCTTGCCGATCGCCGGGTACGCGCCCAGCGGCTCGGCGCTCGCGCAGCCCGCCTCCTTCGCGGCGGCGTCCAGCAGACCGTCGGCCACCTCCGGGCCCACCAGGTACGGCGCCACCGCCAGCTGGAGCGAGCCGGAGTCCTTGAGCTGCTCGGCGATCGAGGCGACCGAACCCTCGACATCGAGCGCGGCGGCCATCACCGGCACCGCGAGCCGCGCGGCCAGCAGCATGCCGGTGATCCCCGCAGCCTGCACTGCCTCCTCGCCGCCCACCGTGGCCAGCACGATGCCGTCGGCGGCCGTGGCCACCGTGAACAGCCTGGCGCGGTCCGCGCGGGCGAGACCGGCCTCGGAGAGGCGCACGTGCAGCGCCTCGGCGAGCAGCGGGTGCGGGCCGAGCACGTCGGTCAGCTCGGCCGGGGCCTGGCTGTCCGCGATCGCATGGCGTATCCGCTGCATCAGCGCGCTGTCCGGCCCCGCGAGCAGCGGCACCACGACGGCGGCCGGGCCCTGCGGCTCGGAGACCTCGCGGCCGACGGCCTGCGCCTGCTCGAAGCGCGCGATGCGCTCGGCGGCGGAGTGCGCGACCACGGAGGCGATAGTGGGGTACTCGGCATCGTCGCCGTCGAGGTAACCGATCAGGGCGTTCAGACCGGGCAGCTCGGAGCGGGCAATGCTGATCACCTCTTCGGCCAGACTGCGGCTGGCCGGGGAGGGGGTACCGGGAACGGCGAGAACGAGCGCGGCAGCGCCCTCAGGTGCGACCACGGGCTCCGGGCGGCGGTGCCGTCCGGACTGGCGAGGTCGCGGCATTCGTACAGGCAGGCCGGAAGCGGGCCCAGTGGGGGTGCTCATGGCGCCGCATGCTACTGGTTTTGGGTACCCCACTGCTCGGGGAGGGTCCGGTCGAGCGTCGTCTGTCCGCATTTATCCGATCGGCGGCATACAGGTCAACCGCCCTGCTCTGTCACCCCTGGTCGTGGCCCTTCTCCGGCGCGGACACCGGCGACGGCACCGGAACGCAGAGCAGCGTCGGGTGGTGCGGCAGCCGCAGGCCCCCGGTGGCCAGCGCCTGCGCGATGCGCAGCGCACCGGTCAGGGGATCACCCGAACCGGGGACCGCCCGAGCGTGCGGCAGCCGCTGCGCCAGCTTCTCGCGCAGTGGTACGAGCAGCGGGTCGCCCATCCGGAACAGGCCGCCCGTCAGCGCCACTTCGTACTCCGCGCCGTCAAGCCCGGCCGCCGGGCACACCGCGGCGGCGGCCTCGGCGATATGTTCGGCGGCATCGCGGAGAATTGCCCCGGCGACCGGATCGTGCGCCGCGCACGCGGCCACCTCGGGCGCGAACGAGGCCAGGACCGCGGGCCGGTCGGTACGCGGATAGAGCAGGCCGGGCAGTTCCTGCGCCGGGCCGAACACCGCCTCCAGCCGGGACAGCAGAGCCGCGGAGCCACCGCGTCGCCCGTCGTGCGCGCGCATCGCCGCATCGAGTCCGGCCCGCCCGATCCAGGCACCGCCGCCGCTGTCGCCCAGCAGATGGCCCCAGCCGTCGGCCCGCCGCCACTGCGTCAGATCGGTGCCCAGTGCGATCAGACCGGTCCCGGCAGCCACCACGGCGCCGGGCCGCTGCCCGACGGCTCCGGCGTACGCGGTCACCGCGTCGGCGGCGAGTGCCAGCCGGCGCACACCGAGCGCAGCGGCCAGGGCCGCAGGCAGCTCGGCGCGCAGCTGATCGCCGAGTGTGGCCATGCCCGCCGCACCGAGCGCCGCGGCGACGACGGTGGCGTCGCCGCGCCCGGCGAGCAGGTGCCGGGCGGCGGGCAGCAGCAGTTCCAGCAGATGTGCGGCGTCGATGCCGGCGGGTCCGGTACGGACCGGCTCGGCCGCTGCCGCGGTGGCCAGGGGGGCGTCCCCGTCCACGGTGCCCAGCGCCACCCTCAGTCCGGAACCGCCCGAGTCCACCGCGAGGACGTACTCCCCAGGCTCATGCCTGCGTGACGTCATGGACCGGCTCCAGTGCGGAAGAAGGGGTAGGACGGCAGCACCCTATCCCGGGCGCCGGCCGGCCCGGCCGGAGGTCCCGGCACCGCCGCTCGCCCGCCAACTCCGGTGACGCGCACGCAGACGCGGACCGGTCCGGGAGGCGGCCCCATGCGCCCGTCTCCCCGGCCGGACGCTTCGATGCGGGCGGCGCGGGAGTGCCGGCGCTGCGCCGGTAGGGTGATGCCTCGTGACAGCACGACCGTTGAACGAAGTTGTGGAGCCCGGCTGGGCTCAGGCGCTGGCCCCCGTGGCGGGGCGCGTTGCCGAGATGGGGGACTTCCTGCGCGCGGAGGTCGCGGCAGGCCGCACCTATCTCCCGTCCGGGGCGAACGTCCTGCGCGCCTTTCAGCAGCCCTTCGACGAGGTGCGTGTGCTGATCGTGGGTCAGGACCCCTACCCCACGCCGGGTATGGCCATCGGGCTGAGCTTCGCGGTCGCACCGGACGTCCGCCGGCTGCCCGGCAGCCTGGAGAACATCTACCGCGAGCTGAACACGGACCTGGGGCTGCCGCGCCCGTCGAACGGTGATCTGACCCCGTGGACGCGGCAGGGCGTTCTGCTGTTGAACAGGGCGCTCACGACGGCGCCCCGCAAGCCCGCCGCCCATCGCGGCAAGGGCTGGGAAGAGGTCACCGAGCAGGCCATCCGGGCACTGGTCGCGCGGGGCACCCCGCTGGTATCGGTCCTGTGGGGCCGTGACGCCCGCAATCTGCGGCCGTCACTGGGCGACTACCCGGCGATCGAGTCCGCCCATCCGTCCCCCATGTCGGCGGACGGCGGCTTCTTCGGCTCGCGCCCCTTCAGCCGCACCAATGAACTCCTGGTCCGCCAGGGAGCCCAGCCGGTGGACTGGCGCCTGCCGTAGGCGGGGGCGGGGCGCCCACCACGCGGCCCGCACGACCGCGTACGTGCCCTCGGCGCGGACCCCGGTGGGCGGTCCCGGCGGCGCCGTCCGTCACCTCATCGCGGTTGCCACGCCACCGGTCACCCGTCGACGGCGGCCGCCCGGACGCACAGGACGTCCGGCAGATGCGAGGCGAGCTGCTGCCAGCTGTCCCCGTCGTCGGCGCTCGCGTACACCTCGCCGTTGCGGTTGCCGAAGTACACGCCGGCCGGATCCGCGTCGTCCGTGCACAGCGCGTCCCGCAGCACCGTGCCGTAATGCGCTCCGGCGGGCAGACCTGCCGACAGGGGCTCCCAGCTGTTGCCCGCGTCCGTTGTCCGGAACACCCGGCAGCGGTGCCCGGCAGGCACCCGGTCGGCGTCCGCGTTGATCGGGAAGAGGTACGCGGTGTCCGCGCGGTGCGGGTGCGCGGCGACGGCGAATCCGAAGTCGGAGGGCAGGCCCGCGCCGATGTCCGTCCAGTCGTCCCCGCCGTTGTCGCTGCGGAACACACCCCAGTGGTTCTGGAGGTAGAGCCGGTCGGGGTCGACCGCGTCCCGGCTCACCTTGTGGACGCACTGGCCGAACTCCGGGTCGGGGTCGGGCAGGAAGACGGCCGACACCCCCTTGTTGGCCGGGGCCCAGCTCTCGCCGCCGTCGGCGGTCCGGAACACCCCGGCGGTGGAGACCGCGACCGTCACGGCCTGCGCGTCCCTCTCATCGGTCAGGACCGTGTGCAGTCCCTCGCCGCCCCCGCCCGGCACCCACTTCGAGCGCGTCGGATGCTCCCAGAGCGGGCGCACGATCTCGAACGACTCCCCGCCGTCCCGCGAACGGAACAGCGCGGCCGGCTCGGTGCCCGCGTACACCACACCGGGCGCCTCGGGGCCCGCCGGATGCAGCTGCCAGACCCGCTCCAGGGACGTCCCGGTGAACTCCGGGAACTTCACGGCCGGCTGCCGCGGTTCCACCCAGCTCGCCCCCAGGTCGTCGGAGTGGAAGACGGAGGGGCCCCAGTGCGCGCTGTCGCCGCCCACCAGCAGCCGGGGAGCCTTCCCGCGGGTGTCGATGGCGACCGAGTAGATCGCCTGCGCGTTGAAATGCGGGCTGTCGAACTCCCACGTACCACCTCGCCTGCGGCCGATGAAGAGCCCCTTGCGGGTGCCGACGGTGAGCAGAACATCGGTCATGACCGAACCTCCCGAAACGCCGTTGTGCCGGATACGGGCCAGTCTGCACCCGGGCACTGACAGCGGCGCGCAGGACGGCTCCGGACACTGCCGCTTCGGCGGCGGGCGGCGGCACTCCGAGTCCGGAGAGCGCTCGTGCGGCGGGCCGCGCCGAACCGGGGCGCCTTGAGGCAGGTGGGAGTTCTCCTGCCGGGCGACGCCGCCCGCGGCCGGCCGCGGGCGCGAAGATCCGGCTCAGTGCCCGGGCGCGGACGTGCTGCTGCGCACCACCAGGCTGGTCGCCAGGTCGACGCGTGTGGTCGCCGGCTGCCGGCCACGCCCGAGGTCGAGGACCAGGCGGGCCGCGGTCTCGGCCATCTCGATGAGCGGCTGGCGCACCGTGGTCAGCGGCGGTCCGATCCACCGGGTGAGCGGCAGGTCGTCGAAACCGACGACGCTGAGGTCCTCCGGGATGCGCAGTCCCAGTTCGCGCGCGGCCTCGTACACACCGAGCGCCTGGAGATCGTTGCCGGCGAAGATCGCCGTCGGCCGGTCGGGCAGACGCAGCAGCTCCAGGCCCGCGGTGTAGCCGGACTCGTGGTGGAACTCGCCCTCGCGGACCAGGCCGGGGTCGATCGGCAGGCCGGCGGTCTCCAGGGCGGCCCGGTAGCCGTCCACCCGGGCCCGGCTGCACATCATGCGCGAGGGACCGCTGATGACCCCGATGCGGCGATGCCCCAGGCCCGTGAGGTGGCGGGTGGCGGCCAGGCCGCCCTGCCAGTTCGTCGTCCCGACCGACGGGACGTCGTCGCCCGGGTCTCCCGCCGGGTCCACCACCGCGTACGGGATGCTGCGGCTGGTCAGCTGGGCGCGCTGGGCGGCGGTGAGGTCCGAGAGTACGAGGATCACCCCGACCGGGCGGCGGGCCAGCACGCCGTCGACCCAGGTCTGCCCGGGGGTGAGGCGCCCGGCGCTCTCGGAGAGCACCAGGCTCAGGCCCTCCTCGCGGGCGACGTTCTCCACCCCGCGGACGACCTCCATGGCCCAGGCGCTGTCCAGCTCGTGGAAGACCAGGTCGATCAGTTGCGACTGGGTGGTGGAGCCGCGCCTGCGGCGGTAGCCGTGCAGCAGCAGCAGCTCCTCCACCTTGGCGCGCGTACCCGGGGCGACATCGGCACGCCCGTTCAGCACTTTCGAAACTGTCGGAGCCGAGACTCCGGCCGCTCGGGCGATTTCCGCCAGGGTGGCAGTGCCGTCCGACGATTCGCCGGCCGGCGCACTCTCCTGAGGTGACTGGACGTTTGCGGGGCTCATGAAGGGATCGTAGCTTCCCGCGCACGGCGGGCAAGGTTCCGGTCGGGCCCGGCCGGCTACCTCGTCCCACCCCCTTGACGCACCCGAAACGCGACCGTACGGTTCCGGCAACATTCGGAAGCAGTACCGAAACATTCGACAGAGGTGCGGTCATGCGGTCGGGTAATTTCACTCAGGGCTCACGTACGACGAGATGGACCGCGGCCGGTGCCGCCATGGTCATGGCCGGTCTGCTGGCAGGCTGCGGATCCGACGGCGACAGCAAGGACGGCGCGACCCTCACCGCGTATGTCTACGGCGACGACGCCGTGAAGGTTCAGCAAGCCGCGGTGAAGGAGTTCAACAAGACCTCCGACGTCAAGGTCGAGCTCGTCCCCGTCCCCGGCACCGACTACGTCAACAAGCTCCGCAGCGCCATGGGCTCCCCGAGCGCCCCCGACATCTTCTTCAACTGGGGCGGCGGCTCCATCAAGCCGTACGCCGACGCCGGCCAGCTGGTCGACCTCACGTCGACGGTGAAGAACGACGCGACGCTCAGAGACGGCTTCCTGCCCTCGATCGTCGCCGCCGGCGGCCTCGACGGGAAGACCTACGGCATCCCGATGCGCGGCATGCAGCCCGTGATGCTCTTCTACAACAAGACCCTCTTCGCCGAGAACGAGCTCGAGGCCCCCAAGACCTGGGAGGACCTGCAGAAGGCCATCACCACCTTCAAGGGAAAGGGCATCACCCCGTTCGCCCTCGGCGGCTCCGACAAGTGGCCCGAGCTGATGTGGATGGAGTACCTCCTCGACCGGATCGGCGGCCCCGACGTCTTCCGGAGGATCCAGAGCGGCGACACCTCCGGCTGGGGCGACCCGGCCGTGCTCAAGACGGCGCAGACCGTCAAACAGCTCGTCGACGACGGTGCCTTCGGCAAGAACTTCACCTCCGTCGACTACGGCAACGGAGGCGCGCCCGCCCTGCTCAACAAGGGCAAGGCCGCCATGCACCTGATGGGTTCGTGGGAGTACTCCACCCAGCTGGGCAAGGCGCCCGGGTTCGCCGAGAAGGACCTCGGCTGGGCGCCGTTCCCGACGGTGGCAGGCGGCGTCGGTGACGCGGCGAACGTGGTGGGCAACCCCACCAACTACTGGTCGGTCAACGCACGGACCAAGCACAAGGACGCCGCCATAGCGTTTCTGAAGGCCATGGCCGCGAAGTCCTACAGCAAGGCCCTCGTCGACAACGGAGACGTCCCGACCACCTCGAACGCCGCCTCGATGCTGAGCACTTCGCCCAACCCGCAGTTCGCCACCGACCAGTACACGATGGTCCGGAAGGCGCCGGACTTCACGCTCTCCTGGGACCAGGCGCTGGAGTCGCAGTACGCCACCCCGCTGCTCACCGAGATCAGCAAGCTGTTCGCCGGCAAGTCCACGCCCGAGCAGTTCGTCGCCGCGATGAAGGCCGTCAAGTAGACATGTCCCACGTCTCTTCGTACAGAAAGGTGCGCGGAGGAAGGAAGGCGGCCGCCGGAAACGCCGGCCGCCCCCCGGTCGGCTGGGCCCTGCCCGGCATCCTCTTCTTCGCCCTGTTCGCGATCGTCCCGCTGGCGATCGCCGTCTGCCTCTCCTTCTGCCACTGGGACGGGCTGAACTCCCCGACGCCCATCGGCACGGACAACTGGACCCGCCTGTTCAAGGACCCGGAGTTCCGCCAGGCCGCCTGGCTCAGCCTGCTGCTCACCACGATCAGCTGGCTCTTCCAGACTCCCGTGGCCCTGCTGCTCGGCGTCTGGGCGGCGGGCAGGCAGCGCAGCCGGGCCGTGCTCTGCGCGGTCTTCTTCATTCCGCTGCTGCTCTCCACCACGGCCATCGCGATGCTCTTCCACGCGCTGCTCGACCCCAACTTCGGCGTGATCCGGACGATCGGGCCCTGGTTCGGCATCGACCCGAACGTCATGGGTTCGTCCACCGGCGCGCTGCTCACCGTGGCGTTCGTCGGCGGCTGGCAGTTCATGCCCTTCCACACCCTGATCTACCAGGGCGGCACCCGGCAGATCCCCCAGGTCCTGTACCAGGCGGCGGAGATCGACGGAGCGGGCATGCTCCGGCAGTTCCTCCACATCACCCTGCCGCAGCTGCGCAACACCCTCACGACCTCGTCGGTCCTGATGATCGTCGGCTCGCTGACCTACTTCGACACCGTGCTGATCATGACCAAGGGCGGTCCCGGCACGGACACCACCGTGCTGCCGTACCTGATGTACCGGACCGGTTTCCAGACCTACGACCTCGGCTACGCCGCGGCGATCGCCACGGCCCTGGTCGTGGTGGCCACCGCCCTCTCGCTGATCCTGGTCCGCTTCAGCGGCTTCGGGAACATGCGGTCCACCCGGGAAGGTATGTGACGAGATGCCGATCGACACCCGCCCCGCCCCGCGCCCCACGTCGCCCGTGACCCGCGGCCGCCCGTCCGCCGCACGGCGCCGCAGGAAGTGGGGCAACCCACTGGCCGGTCTGGGCTCGCTGGTCTGGCTGCTCCTCGTGGTCGTCCCGCTCTACACGCTCGTCTCCTCGTCGCTCATGCACCAGGACGAGGCGCTCAACGGCGATCCGCTGGCCGTTCCGGCCGATCCGACGCTCGACAACTACCGCACGGTCCTGGACAGCGGCTTCTCCTCGATGCTCACCAACACGGCGATCGTCGCCGTGGCCACCGTGGCCATCGTCCTGGTGCTCTCGGTGCCCGTCGCGTACGTCGCGGTACGGACCCGCAGCCGGCTCTCCTCGCTCGCCTTCCGCACCTTCCTGCTGGGCGTCGCGATCCCCGCGCAGGCCGTGATCGTGCCGCTCTACCTGCTCATCGGCAAGTTGGGCCTGTACGACAGCCTGCCGGCGATCATCCTGCCGACCGCGGCGTTCGCGATGCCGGTGGCGGTCCTGATCCTCAGCGGCACGATGCGTGACGTCTCCGAGGAGATGTACGAGGCGATGGCACTCGACGGCGCGACGCCCCTGCGCATGCTCCGGCAGCTGGCGATCCCGATGTCCAAGGCCGGGATCAGCACCGTGGCCATCTACACGGCCCTTCAGGCGTGGAACGGCTTCCTGTTCCCGCTGATCCTGACCCAGTCGGAGGAGAACCGCGTGCTGACACTGGGCCTCTTCACCTTCATGTCCCAGTTCGGGGTGAACATCCCCGCCGTGCTGGCCGCGATCGTGCTCTCCGTCGTGCCGATCTTCGCCGTGTACCTCGTGGCACGGAAGGCGCTGGTCAACGGATTGATGGGGGTGGGCGGCAAGTAGCGCTCCACGCCGCCCCGCACCACCGCACTCATGAGAGGAACCCCTGCCCCCATGGCAATCCACGCTGCCCCGCACGCCCGCAGCACCGGAGCGGCCCCGGCCGTCGACGGCCCGTGGCGCGACCCGTGCCTCACCCCCGAGGAGCGGGTGGCCGATCTGATCCCCCGGATGACCCTCGAGGAGAAGACCGCCCAGCTGTACGGAATCTGGGTGGGCGCCGACTCCGAGGGCGACGGGGTCGCACCGCACCAGAACGACATGGTGGACCCGGTCGACTGGGACGACCTCACCACCCGCGGCCTCGGCCAGCTCACCCGCCCCTTCGGCACCGCACCCGTCGACCCCGGCCTCGGGGCCCTCTCCCTGGCCCGCGCCCAGGAGCGGATCGCCGGGGCCGGACGTTTCGGCATCCCGGCCCTGGCCCACGAGGAGTGCCTGGCCGGCTTCACCGCCTGGGGCGCCACCGCCTACCCCGTGCCCCTGTCGTGGGGCGCGGCCTGGAACCCGGACCTGGTCACCGAGATGGCCCACCGGATCGGCACCGACATGCGCGCCGTCGGTGTCCACCAGGGCCTCGCGCCCGTCCTGGACGTGGTGCGCGACCTGCGCTGGGGCCGGGTCGAGGAGACCATCGGGGAGGACCCCTACCTGGTGGCCACCATCGGCACCGCCTATGTCCGGGGCCTCGAGTCCGCCGGAATCATCGCCACGCTCAAGCACTTCGCCGGGTACGCGGCCTCCGCCGGCGCCCGTAACCTCTCACCGGTGCGGGCCGGGGCCCGCGAGATGGCGGACGTGATCCTGCCGCCGTTCGAGATGGCCCTGCGCGAGGGCGGGGCGCGTTCGGTGATGCACTCGTACGCCGAGATCGACGGTGTGCCCCCGGCCGCCGACCACACGCTGCTCACCGGACTCCTCCGGGACACCTGGGGATTCACCGGCACCGTCGTCGCCGACTACTTCGGCATCGGCTTCCTGGAGACCCTGCACAAGGTCGCCGCCGACCGCGCCGATGCCGCCCGGCTCGCCCTGGGCGCCGGGGTCGACGTGGAGCTTCCCACCGTCCGCAGCTACGGCGACGTCCTCGTCGCCGCCGTGCGGGAGGGAGCGGTGGACGAGGCGCTCGTCGACCGGGCCCTGCACCGCGTCCTGCTCCAGAAGTGTGAACTGGGGCTGCTCGACCCGGACTGGTCGCCGCTGCCCGCCGCGCTGAAGGGCGGCACCGGCCCCGAGCGCGCCCGTGACACCGTCGACCTCGATCCGCCGGAGAACAGGGCCCTGGCCAGGCAACTCGCCGAACAGGCCTGTGTGCTGCTCGCCAACCCCGGCGGCACGCTGCCGCTGCGCGACGCCGGGCGGATCGCCGTGGTCGGACCGCGCGCCGACGACGCGCTGGCCATGCTCGGCTGCTACTCCTTCCCCAGCCACGTCGGCGTCTCGCACCCCGGGTCCGAGACGGGGATCGACGTGCCGACCGTGCTGGAGTCGCTGCGCGCGGAATTCCCGGACTCCGGCGTCGGGTTCGCCGCGGGCTGCGAGGTGGACGGCGCCGACACGTCCGGGATCGCGGATGCCGCCAGGCTGGCCGGGGACGCCGATGTCTGCGTCGCGGTGCTCGGCGACCGGGCCGGTCTCTTCGGCCGCGGCACCTCCGGTGAGGGCTGCGACGCGGCCGATCTCGCGCTTCCGGGTGTCCAGGGCGAGCTCCTCGATGCCCTGCTGGCCAGTGGCACCCCGGTGGTACTGGTGCTGCTGACGGGCCGTCCGTACGCGCTGGGGCGCTGGGCGGACCGGACGGCCGCCGTCGTGCAGGCCTTCTTCCCCGGCGAGGAGGGCGGTCCGGCGCTGGCCGGGGTGGTCTCCGGCCGGGTCAACCCCTCCGGCCGGCTGCCGGTGGGCGTACCGCAGGGGCCCGGCGGTCAGCCGTGGACGTATCTGCAGCCGCCGCTGGGGCTGGTGAGCGGGGTCAGCAATCTGGACCCGACACCGCTCTACGCCTTCGGACACGGCCTGTCGTACACCACCTTCGACTGGGAGCCCGGCGGTCCGGTCCCGGCCGAGATCCCCACGGACGGTTCGGCCGAGATCGAGATCACCGTCCGGAACACGGGGGAGCGGGAGGGTGCCGAAGTGGTGCAGCTCTACCTTCACGACCCGGTGGCCCAGACCACCCGGCCGCAGGCGCGGCTGATCGGCTTCGCACGGGTCCCGCTCGCCGCCGGCGCGGCAGCCCGGGTCCGGTTCCGCTTCCACGCGGATCTCACGTCGTTCACCGGCATCGGCGGCCGTCGCGTCGTCGAGCCCGGCGAGCTCGAACTGCGGCTCGCCACGTCCAGCGACGCGGCCGACGTCCGCAGGACGGTACGGCTGCGGCTCACCGGCCCCGAGCGCATCGTCGACCACCGGCGCCGGCTCGTCTGCGGCACCTCTGTCGAGCCTGCCCCCGTACCGGAGCCGGCCGCGAACTGACCGGCGCACCATCCTGTTCGTGAACCTCCCCGCTCCTCCAGGCCGGCCTGTCCGCCGGCTGCCGCGGAGGTTCACGAAACTTTCGAAGAACCTTCCGGGCAGTCGCCCCGCAACACCTCCGGCAAGGTCGGCGGCACCAGTACGGTGCACCGCGTCACCGCCACCGGTGCGCGTGTGCTGAAATTCTGGATGGCCGGCCCGACGGCGGTGCCGCAGAACCCGGTGGCCGGCGCCGGCGGACCCCGGCCCAGCCGCCGGAAAGCCTCCGGCTGCGCCGAGCCCGGGGCCGTGCAAGGGAGAGCAGAGCGAATGAAGAGCGGGAACGACGCGACCGGTGCGCCGGCCGACAGTCTGGAGGCGGTGCCCGCCGATGCGGGGGTCGAGCTCCGGATCGGCACATCTTCGGGGGAGCTCTCGCTGATCTGCAGCCCGGACCGGGCCCGGGAACTGGCTGCCGAGCTGCGCCTCGCGGCGGACGAGGTGGAGAGCGTGCGGTCCTCGGACCCCGTCGAGGTCAGGGCCGGCGAGCTGCGGCGCGGAGACGTACGGGACGGCGACCGCGCCATGACGGTGGACGGGATCAGGGTCGACGGGGCCACCGCCCATGTCACCTGGAAGTCCGGTGCCGGGCGCAGCTGGAACCAGCAGTACGACGCCGACGCCCGCATCACCCTGCGTCGCCGCGGGCGGTAGACCTGTCGGTGGCCCCTTCCTGCCGCGCACTGCCGCGAGAGGGGGCGCACCCTGGAGGGGAGGCTCCGGAGGTGAGCGCCATGACGCAGACGGCTGTCGGATGGCACATCGAGCTCGAATTCGAGGAAGACACGCACCGCACCCGCGCGGCCGCCCTGGTGCGGCTCTCCGACGGGAGCGAGGTCCGGGCGCACGGCTATGCCAGCCGGCACCCCTCCGACTCCGAACAGCCCAGGGTGGGCGAGGAGATCGCGGGGGCCCGCGCACTCAACGAACTGGCGATGAAGCTGCTGACCAAGGCCCACGACGAGATCGACGAGGCGTCCGGCCGGACGTCGTACCCGCTGACCTGAGGAGCATGGTTCGTGGGCGCTCCGTTCCGTCTCCTTGTACGAGAGGCGTCGTAATTTGACGGACGTCGTAGTACGGGATGTATCGTACTAGCGATCCTTCCGTACCCGACGAATCGGAGTCCGTCGTGAGTGCCCTTTTCGAGCCCTTCACCCTGAGGTCGCTTGTCGTGCCCAACCGGGTGTGGATGGCGCCGATGTGCCAGTACAGCGCCGAACCGGTGGGGCCCGGCGCGGGTGTGCCCACGGACTGGCACTTCGCCCATCTGGCCGCCCGCGCCACCGGCGGAACCGGCCTGATCCTCACCGAGGCGACGGCCGTCAGCCCCGAGGGGCGGATCAGCCCGGCCGACCTGGGCATCTGGAACGACACCCAGGTTGCGGCGTTCCGCCGGATCACCGACTTCGTCAAGGCGCAGGGCTCGGCCGTCGGCATCCAGCTTGCGCACGCCGGCCGCAAGGCGTCCACCGCCGCGCCCTGGACCGGCGGCGGTCCCGTCGGCCCGGAAGCGCACGGCTGGACCCCGGTCGCCCCCAGCCCGCTGCCCTTCGACACCGGCTACCCCTTGCCGCACGAGCTGACCGCGCACGAGATCCGGGGCGTCGTCGCCGATTTCCGCGAGGCCGCCCGCCGCGCCGTCGAAGCGGGCTTCCAGGTCGCCGAGGTGCACGGCGCACACGGCTACCTCATCGGACAGTTCCTCTCCCCGCACAGCAACCGGCGCACCGACGAATACGGCGGCAGTTACGACAACCGCGTCCGCTTCGCCCTCCAGGTCGTCGACGCCGTCCGCGAGGTGTGGCCCGAGGACCTGCCCGTCTTCTTCCGTATCTCCGCCACGGACTGGCTCACCGAGAACACCGAGGACGGGCGCGAGGGCTGGACCGCGGACGAGACCGTGCGGCTGGCCGAGGAGCTCCGGGCCCACGGCGTCGACCTGCTCGACGTCTCCACCGGCGGGAACGCCCCCCGCGCCCGCATCGCGACCGGCCCGGGCTACCAGGTCCCCTTCGCCGAGCGCGTGAAGCGGGAGACCTCGCTGCCCGTGGCGGCCGTCGGCCTGATCACCGACCCGCAGCAGGCCGAGAAGATCCTCACCGAGGATCGCGCCGACGCCGTGCTCCTCGGGCGCGAACTGCTGCGCAGCCCGTCGTGGGCGCGGTACGCGGCCCGCGAGCTGAGCGGCCGGGTGCACGCCCCCGATCAGTACGGCTACGCGATCTGACCGAACAGCCGAAGCCTTCCTCCGCCCTTCTCGCGCGTCCCACCCGGCCGTCTCCCGACGCTGGGTCACCGGGGCCCGCGGGGAGGGCGGTTGCGTGCGTGCCGCCCGGATCGCGGTATCCGTTCATCGTGCATTCACCCGGGATGAACGCTGAGGCATTCCCTCCCGCGCCACGGGGACCTACGCTCGGCCGCGAATCGATCATCGTTGTTCCCGGCCGGACCCCGACGGGTGACAACGTTGTCCAGGCCCCTTGGAAGGTACTTCCGCATGCCCCCCAGACCGCTGACCGCAACCCGGAGACTGGCCGCGCGAACAGCCGCCGTGGTCATCACCGGCGCGCTCGCCGCCGCCGTCCTGCCCCCCGCCGCGGAGGCCGTCGCGCCCGTCACCCGCCCCACCGCCTACGTGGACCCGCTGATCGGCAGTGCCAACGGCGGCAACACCTTTCCCGGTGCCACCCTCCCGTACGGCATGATCGCCTGGTCGCCGACGAGCACCACCGGCGACCAGACCGGCACCGGCGCCGCGAACGGCTACGAGTACGGCGCCACCCGGCTGCGCGGACTGAGCCTCACCCATGTCAACGGCGCCGGATGCAACCCCGGCGCGGCCGGTGACATCCCGATCATGCCGTTCGTCGGGGACGTCACCTCGTCGCCGTCCGCCGACACCAAGGACGCCGTCTACGCCGCCAACTTCTCGCACGACAACGAGCGCGCCGTCCCGGGCCGTTACACCGTCGGCCTGGACTCCGGAGCCACCGCCGACCTGGCGGTGAGCCGCCGCGCGGGCGTGGCCGACTTCGCCTTCCCGGCCGGAAAGCCCGCCAACCTCCTCTTCCGGGTCTCCAACTCGCTCAACGGCAGCGAGGACGCCCAGGTCCGGATCGACACCGCACACCGCAAGGTCACGGGCTCGGTGCTCACCGGCGCCTTCTGCGGCCGCCGCGCCAACGGCGGCACCAACAACCGCAAGAGCTACTACCGCCTGTACTTCAGCGCCTCCTTCGACCGCGCCTTCGCCTCCACGGGCACCTGGAAGGACGGCACGCTCGCCCCCGGCTCGACCACCGGCAGCGGCGGTGAGGGCTACGCCACCGGCGCGGACCGGGCGGGCCGCGGATCGGGCGGCTGGGTCGGCTTCGACACCGCGTCCGACAACGATGTCCGCATGCGGATCGGCATCTCCTACGTCAGCCAGGCGGGCGCCGAGGCCAATCTGAAGGCGGAGATCGCCCCGCGCGCCGGGGTGGACGACGTCGCCGCCGCCGGGAGCCGGAACTGGGACCGCGAGCTCGGCTCCGTAAAGACGGGAGGCGGCACCGATGACCAGCGCACCACCTTCTACACCGCGCTGTACCACTCGCTGATGCAGCCCAACCTGGTCAGCGACACCGACGGCCGCTACCCCGGCATGGACGGGCAGCCGCACCGGATCGAGCGCGGACAGGGAGCCCAGTACAGCAACTTCTCCGGCTGGGACCAGTACCGGGCCCAGATACAGCTGCTCGCGCTGCTCAAGCCCGAGATCGCCGGGGACTTCGCGCAGTCGCTGTACAACTTCGCCCGGCAGAACGGCGGGGTGTGGGACCGCTGGGTCCACATCAACGGCGCCACGCACGTCATGACCGGCGACCCCACCGCGGCCACCCTCGCGACCTTCTACGCCATGGGGGTGCGGAACTTCGACTACGAGGGCGCGTACGAGTCGCTGGCGCGCCAGGCGACCGTCCCCGTCGACGGCGGCCTCTCGGACGCGGGCTGCCCGGGACAGTGCACCGGGCAACGGCCCAACCTGGCCCAGTACCTGAAGTCCCACTACGCGCCGCAGGACGTCTGCCACTGCTGGGGCGGCGCCGCCGAGACGCTGGAGGACGCGGTCGCCGACGCCGCGCTCGGACGCTGGGCGGAGCTGCTCGGGCGTGACGAGGAGGCCAAGGCGTTCAGGGAGCGCGGCGGCTGGTGGCGCAACGTGTACAACCCCGAGGCCACGGACGGCGCCGGCACCGACGGCTACATCCAGGCCCGCAACCTCGACGGATCCTGGCTCTCGCCGTTCAGTCCGGGCAGTGAGCGGGGCTTCGCGCAGGGAACCAGCGCCACGTACACCTGGATGGTCCCGCAGGACGTCCAGGGCCTGGCCGGGGCGATGGGCGGCCGGGACGTCGCGGCGCGGCGCCTCGAAGGCTTCTTCCACAAGGCGGACGGTTCCTGGTCGGTGAAGGGCGGCGACGCGGTGCGCTACGACCCGACCAATGAGCCCGGCATCCACGCCCCCTGGCTCTACAACGCGCTGGGGCAGCCCTGGAAGACCCAGGAGACCGTCCGCGAGATCATGAACGCGGTCTACGGCACGGGTCCGCGCGGCCTGCCCGGCAACGACGACCTGGGCACCATGTCCGCCTGGTACGTCTTCTCGGCACTCGGCCTCTACCCGCAGACACCGGGCGGCGCCGAATTCCTGCTGGGAGCACCGCTGTTCCCCAAGGCGGTGATCGACCGGCCGCGCGGCAGGGACATCACCATCAGCGCCCCGGCCGCCGGCGCCGCCCATCCGTACATCGACGCGGTGACGGTCAACGGGCGTGCCCACGACCGGTCGTGGGCGGACGCGAGCCTGCTGGCCCGGGGCGGCAAGCTGACCTACCGGCTGGCCGGAACGGCCAACACCGCGTGGGCCACGGCCACTTCGGGACTACCCCGGTAGCCGGACGGTGAACCTGTGCCGGATCCGCCGCGGCCCGTTCGCGGCGGATCCGGCACAGGGCGTCGCGAGGGTGGGGCAGCCCATTTTTCTATCGTTGAAAATTCTCTCTGCACGACTGTTGTTTTGAGTTTGGCGCTGTGGCTCAATGTTCGATTATGTGCTGTGCCTCACAGGTTCGAGGCGCTTGAGCTCTCTCGACAGGACGACGCCTTGAGACGACAAATGCCCCTTCCCCGCGCTCTGTTCAGAACGGCGGCCTGCGCCGCCGCCCTGCTGATCCCCGTCGGCGCCACCCTGGTCCCGGCCGCCGCGGCCACCCCGGCCGCCTCCGCCGCCGCAACCGCGTTCGCGGCCCAGGACCCGGCCACCGCTGCCCACGGGCTGAAGGGCGAGTACTTCAGCATGTCCGCGCCCGGCGCGCGGGACTTCGACAAGCTCGGCGGAGTCGCCCTCGACCCGCAGATCAACTTCCCCGGCCTCACCGGCACGTTCGAGTCCACCACCGGCCGGACCGAGAACACCACCGCCCGCTGGACCGGCAGCATCACGGCCCCCGAGGACGGCGACTACACCTTCGCCGCGAGCGGCGACAACGGCTTCCGGCTCTACATCGACGGCCAGGCGGTCATCGACCACTGGGAGCCCGACTGGGACAACGAGCAGACCAGCAAGCCGGTCGCGCTCAAGGCCGGTGAGCCGCACACGTTCAAGCTGGAGATGTTCCAGGACACCGGCGGCGCCAACATGTTCCTGCGCTGGTCCAGCGCGACGCTCGCCAAGCAGATCGTGCCCGAGTCCGCCTTCACCCCGCCGGCGGACTTCGAGGTCTACCCCATCGGGCTGAGCGTCGCCGCCGACGGCCTGAAGCTCCAGGCGGCCTTCGAGGACAGGGTCGGCGACTACGCGGCGCTGAAGGACCACCTCACCATCGAGGCCGACACCTCGCCGATCCCGGTGAAGTCCGTCGCCCGGGTGCCCGGCAACGCCAAGGCGCTGGCCGTCACGCTCACCGGGCCCGTCCTCAAGGGCCAGCAGGTCAGGTTCGCGTACGACGGCGAGGCCGGCCTCCAGGTGGGCGGCGAGGCCGTCCCGCAGATCAGCCGCACGGCCACGAACCTGTCCACACACCGGCTGACCACGACCTGGGGCGACAAGCTCGACCGCAACCACCCGCTGCCCGAGTACCCCCGGCCTCAGCAGGTGCGCGACGACTGGAAGAACCTCAACGGCCCCTGGGAGTTCGCCGGGGCCAAGGCCGGTGAGCAGCCCGTCTTCGGTAAGAAGCTCGGTGAGCGCATCACCGTGCCCTACCCGGTCGAGTCGCAGCTCTCCGGTCTTGAGCGCCACGAAGACCACATGTTCTACCGCAAGCTCGTCACCGTCCCGAAGAACTGGGCCGTCAAGAGCGACAAGGGCAAGAGCAACCGGCTGAAGCTCAACTTCGGTGCCGTCGACTACCAGGCCACCGTCTGGGTCAACGGCAAGCAGGTCGCCGAGCACACCGGCGGCTACACCGCCTTCAGCGCCGACATCACCGACGCGGTCAAGGGCAGCGGCCCGCAGGAAATCGTTGTCGCGGTCACCGACACCACCGGGCCCGACCAGCCCACGGGCAAGCAGTCGGCCAACCCCGGCGGAATCTTCTACACCGCTTCCTCCGGCATCTGGCAGACCGTCTGGATGGAGCCCGTCGCCCCGGCGGCCGTCGACTCCCTGACGACCACCCCGGACATCGACAAGGGCCGGCTCGCCCTGACGGTCAACTCCGAGGACGCCTCGACGTCCGCCCGGATCACCGCCGTCGCCCGCGACAAGAAGGGCAAGGTCGTCGGCAGCGTCAGCGGCCCGGCCAACCGTGAGCTGAGCCTGCCGGTCGCCAAGCAGCACCTGTGGACACCTGACGACCCCTACCTCTATGACCTGAAGGTCACCCTCGATGACGGCCGCTCCAAGGACACCGTCGACAGCTACTTCGGCATGCGCTCGTTCGGCGTCGCCGAGGTCGGCGGCTACCGGAAGCTGGTCCTCAACGGGAAGCCGTTCTTCTCTCTCGCCCAGCTCGACCAGGGCTTCTACCCCGACGGCCTGAACACGGCGCCCAGTGACTCCGCCCTGCTCTTCGACCTGAAGGCGCAGAAGGACCTGGGCTTCAACTCCGTTCGCAAGCACATCAAGGTCGAGCCCGCGCGCTGGTACTACCACGCCGACCAGCTGGGTCTTCTGGTGTGGCAGGACTTCGTCTCCGGCAACCTCACCGGCGAGAAGGGCCACAAGGCCTTCCTCGACCAGGGCGCCGAGATGATGAAGCAGCTGCACAACTACCCCTCGATCGGTGCCTGGATCGTCTTCAACGAAGGCTGGGGCGAGTGGGACCGCACCGAGACCGGCAAGATCACCGAGCAGGTCCAGGCCGCCGACCCCTCCCGCGTCGTCAACGCCCACAGCGGTGTCAACTGCTGCAACTCCAAGGGTGATTCGGGCAAGGGCGACATCATCGACCACCACGACTACAACAACACCGACCCTGCCTTCCCGGACGACAACCGTGCGGCGATGGACGGTGAGCACGGCGGATTCACCCTGCGGTCGCCCGGACACATGTGGCCCGGCGCGCCCACCGCGATCTACAGCGGTGTCGCCGACAAGGCCGCGCTGACCGCCAAGTACGTCGAGAACACCCGTAAGTACTACCTGGAGGCGGCCGGCGCCGAACTGTCCGGCTCCATCTACACCCAGGTGACCGACCTGGAGAACGAGCTCAACGGCCTCTGGACGTACGACCGCCGTGAGATCAAGGTCGACCCGGCCCAGGTCCGCAAGATCAACCGAGAGGTCATCGCCGCCGGCGCGGCCGCCGGCGAGCGGGACGAGATCAAGGGCGGCGGCGCCTGGTCCCTCGACGAGAACAAGGGCACCGAGGCCGCCGACAGCGGGCCGAACCACAAGGACCTCACCCTCTCCGAGGGCACGTCCTGGACGGCCGGCGTGCACGGTGCGGCGCTGAAGTTCGACGGCGAGGGCCAGTACGCCGAGACCGACGGCCCGGTCGTCGACACCACCGGCGACTACACCGTCTCCGCCTGGGCGTCCCTGGACGCCCTGCCCGGCAACTACGCCACCATCGTCAGCCAGGACGGCCGGCGCCAGGAGAACCCGTTCTATCTCCAGTACGGTCAGGGCGGCTTCGCCTTCTCCACCCCCGGCGCCCACCGCGCCCGGCTGGACATGAAGCCCGAGCTCGGCCGGTGGTACCACGTGGTCGGCGTACGCAGCGGTGACGAGATCAAGCTGTACGTCGACGGCAAGCTCGCCGCGACCGCTGCGGCCGGATCGGCCGACGTCAGCAGCGGCGCACTGTCCGTGGGCCGCGCCAAGTGGTCGGGCGGCAACACCGACTTCTGGAACGGCTCGGTCGACCAGGTCTCGGTGTACGACAAGGCCCTGACCGCCGACGAGGTGAGCGCGCTGCACGACACCGAGCAGCCGTAGCCCCGGGGCTGTCGGTGAACGACTGAACCACTGAACGCTGCCTGCTGCCGCCATCCGCGCGGCAGCAGGCAGCGGCATGCGCCGCGCCCCGGCGAAGATGATGCTGTTGGCGAATTCGGGATGCGATCGAGAAACGCGCCAACGGGTAGGGGTGATCTTGAAGCTTTGAGCACCTGCTCCTCAAACTGGTATGACGTCGGGCTACGTGCAGGGACACGTCGGCGCAGGGGGTGGAATCGCAACTGCATTGGGCGGCAGAGCCCCCGGGCACCGGGCGCCGTATGGTTCGACTTCCCCACATGCGAGAGGAACGATGCGATGCTCGGCTATTGGCTGGCGGTCGTCCGCCGGCTGGCCCTGCCCGCGCTGGCGACCGGCGCGGTGTGCGGGGCAGCCATGACCGCCGCGCTGGTCCTGGGCGACGGCACGCCCTGGATCGGGGCCGCCGCCCAGGCCCTGGCCGCAGGCGCGGCGGTCGCCCTGGCCTTCACCGCCGCGCTGTCCACCTCCACAGTGGTGAGCGCGGCCCGCACGGCCCGCCGGTACGGGCTCACGCTCGGCCCCGAAGCCGTGGCCCTGCCCTCCGTCCGTGAGGTGCGGGTACCAGCCATCGAGGGCAGGACCGCCTTCCAGCTGACAGACAGCGTGCGGTACGCGGTCGAGAAGGACCCCGTCCTGCGGTTGGACGAGATCACCGCGTTCGGGCACGGCACCCTGGACCTGTCCCTGCGCGGGCCGTCGGACACGACGGTCTCCGTACAGGTCCGCGTCACGACCGGGTCAAAGGAGACGGCCGCCGTCGTGGAGGCACGTCCGGCGGTCACGTCCAAGCGGCTGGACGCGGCGGCCTGCTGGGCCGTCGCCCGCATCGTCGAGGAGCGCGTGGCGCAGGCACTGCGCGCCGAGGCCGCAGGCGGCACTGCCGCCCGCTGACGCCGGGCCGCCCACGCGGTCGAAGACCCGGTCCCGGGGCCACTGGCCCCGGGACCGGGTCTTCGTGCGTCCGGGAGTGACTACCGGGTCACCGGCGAGTACTCGATCGGCCTGCCTTGCACCATCGTCTCCCACGCGCACGTTGATCGTCTCCCAGCCTGCATCGTGTGACCCATCGGTGGATGTGACGAGACCGGGAACGCTCAAGACAAGGCCGGCGTCGCCCCGGACCCCAGGTCGTCAGCAGGTTCTGACTTCACATGCAGGTGCTCGCCTTCGACCTCGCGGCCGCGTTCCCTAAATTCCGGTGTGCCGAGCCACGATGGGTGGCACCTGGCCACGCTGGTTGGGACCGCCCTCGCTCATCTGTGCCAAGATTCGAGGGTGGACATGACCGACGTCACGCGTGCGATCGCGGCTGCGACTTCGGTCGCCGCATCGCTCGACCTGCCAGCCAACGATGCAACCGTTCTCCACAACTCGAACAAGCTGGCACTGCGGCTGACGCCATGCGACGTCTTTGCCCGGGTCGCCCCTGTGGGACAAGAGGTTGGACAGTTCGAAGTCGATCTCGCTCAGCGGCTCATCGAGGCCGGATGCCCGGTGTGTCCCTTGGAGCCTCGGGCGGACCCGCGTACGTACACGCGCGATGGTTTCGCAGTGACGCTGTGGACCTTCTACGAGCCCGTGACACCTCACACCTCACCAGTCGACTACGCCAAGGCGCTTGAGCAGCTGCACGCCGGCATGCGCGAGGTCGATGTGCCGAGCCCGAGGTACACGGACCGAATCACGGAGGCGGAGGAAGTTGTCGCCGACCCGGATCGCTCGCCGGAGCTCACCGATGCGGACCGCGTGTTCCTCAGCGGCAGGCTGGCAAGCCTGCGACGAGCGATCGAGGGGCGCGGCGCCGTGGAGCAGCTGCTCCACGGCGAGCCCCATCCGGGCAATGTGCTCAGCACGAAGAACGGCCCGTTGTTCATCGACCTTGAGACGTGCTGCCGTGGACCCGTCGAGTTCGATCTCGCCCATGTTCCCGAGGCGGTCTGCGAGCACTACCCAAGCGTTGACCAAGGGCTGCTGGACGAGTGCCGGCAGCTCGTTATCGCGATGGTCGCCGCGTGGCGTTGGGAGCTCGGCGACCAGTTTCCGAATGGGAGGCGATTCGGAGAGGAACTCCTGCGCTTGCTGCGCAAGGGTCCGCCTTGGCCGACACTCGGCACAGTGACCAGGCGCCTGGATGGTCTCTAGAAATCGCCGAAGGTCACGTCAAAGCGGCAAGGAACCGAGCGACGAGACTGTCGCCGTTGCAACCTGCCCGACCCTCGTCGTGCTCGCACAGTCGAGCATCGTTTCCGAGCCGGACGTCGACAGGATGCTCCGGCAACGGCCCACAACTGTGGCGATGAGCGTTCCCGGCGCCAGCCACGATCTGCTCACCGGCGCTGCCATCAACCTCGCCCGCATCGACGCCTGGCTCTCCGGTACCGGCCATGCCCGCACACGCGTCTCATGCTCTGCGGCTCTTCAGCAGAGCGAGGGCTGAGCAGTGCTCACGGATTGATGGCCCCAAAACCCCTTACGACTTTGCCGATGTCGGATGGCCAACTGGGCCTGTATCGGGCAACGAAGTCGGCGAAGTCCTCGCACAGGTACCGCGGGTCGGAGGGTTTCAGCCGTATCTGCTGGTGACCGCTGTGCACCCACCAGACCTCGAATTCGGTCACTGTTCCCTCGACAGGCCAGTCCTCGCTTCGCCCACGAGGCAAGAGCACGACGTCGACGAACCCTCCGACACCGAGGCCAATGTCCACGAAGACACCGATCGCCCCCGGCCTGGGCACCCGGACGACAGTGCCCGTGAAGACCTGACCGAAGCGCAGCTCGCCTTGCACTCGCTGCCACTCTGCTTCCGTCAACACTTACGCATCCTCGCACCTCAGCCCCGGCATCGACAGGAGAGCCCGGTGCAAGCGTCAACCCACGCCGGGCTCAACATCTGAAATTGGCCAACAGCGTCGAACCTGCCGGGGTGCCACCGTGTGAGGATCGGGGGATGGGAGAGCCGGAGATCCGCCGCCGCCGCGACGACGACCTGAAGGCGTGCGTCGAGGCGCTGGCCACGGTGCACGATGCCGACCGCTACCCGGCCGAGTGGCCGGGCGATCCGCGAGGCTGGCTGACACCGGACGGCATGCTCGGCGCCTGGGTCGCGGTGGAAGGCCCGGACGTCCTGGGCCATGTGGCACTCACCCGTACGTGCGACGTGCTGGCATCGGACGTGGGACTTCCGCCGGAGGAACTGGTTTCGGTGGCCCGGCTGTTCACGACGGCGTCAGCGCGCCGGCGCCGCGTGGCGAGCGCCCTGCTCGCCACCGTGACGACGGCTGCGGCAGACGAAGGACTGCGGACGGTCCTGGAGGTGGAGGACGGTGGCGAGGCCGCCGTGGCCCTCTACGAACGTGCGGGGTGGCGTCATGCCGGCAGCCGCACCGGTGACTGGACGACGGCCGACGGGCGGACGGCACTGTTGCACACGTACGTCGCCCCGGGCGCGGGGACGCGGTAGACGACCGACGGACCGGACACGACGCGGTCGGCGTCGCATCCGGGCCGTGGCCCGTACAGGAGGGAGCGGGCGGAGCCGGATCACGGCTCCCGGGGCGCCTCCACCGCCCAGGCGGTGCGGGATGTGGGCGGGGAACAGTCGGGGTCAGACGAGCTGCCAGAGGTGGTCGTCGGTGCCCGTGTCACCGAACTGGACGACGTGGGCGCTGTCGGCGGTGGACATGTTGTCGACGCCGAGGACCTTGCCGGAGTGGCGGTTTCGGACGCGGTACCAGCCGTCGCCCTCGGGGACCAGCTGCCAGAGGTGGTCGTCGGTGCCGTTGTCGTCGAACTGGACGACGTGGGCGCTGTCGGCGAGGGACATGTTGTCGACGCCGAGGACCTTGCCGGAGTGGCGGTTTCGGATGCGGTACCAGCCGTCCCCCTCGGGGACCAGCTGCCAGTCGTGGTCGTCGGTGCCCGTGTCACCGAACTGGACGACGTGGGCGCTGTTGGCCGTGGACATGTTGTCGACGCCGAGGACCTTGCCGGAGTGGCGGTTGCGGATGCGGTACCAGCGGTCCGAGAGCCAGGGTTCCGCGTCCGGACCGGCCGTGGGGAACGAGGTGATGCGCAACCGCGCGGCTCCCATGGGGACGAGCGTGATCTCCTCCACCGGCTCCGTACTGCCCGCCGGACCGTCCTGGAGCGGGGCCACGACATGCTCGCCGTCCGCCGTCCACTCCGGGATCCGCCGGGCCTTCGCCGTCATGGTCAGCGGGGTGCCGTCGAGGGTGAACGGATTGGCGTCCTTGGCGTGGCGCACCGTGTGGTGGCGCAGCGAGGCCGCCGGCCTCCGTTCGTCGAGGACGAGCCCGTAGTTCCACGGGCTCGTGGCGTGCACCGCGTACTCCGGGAACTGATCGGTGCCGCCGATGCGCTCGTACTCCTCACCGATGCGCAAGGAGTACGTGAGTGGGCCCCGGTCCACGCTCACGGCACCGTGGTTCTGCTCCCAGGTACGGACCGTGGTCCTCTGCGGGAAGTGCAGGGTCACCCGGTCGCCGTCCGTCCAGGTGCGGTCGACGCGGGTGAAGGCCGGCCCTGCGGGGGCGTCGACCGGACGCCCGTTGACCTCGATCTCCGGGCTGTCGCACCAGGCGGGAACGCGCAGCACCAAGGGGAACGACAGCTTCTTCGGTGCCGTCAGCGTCAGCGTGACCGTGTCCGTGAAGGGGTAGCCGGTCTCCTCGGTGAAGGTGACCTCGGTGCCGTCCGCGACCTTCGCGGTGACCTCGCAGCTCGCGTACATGGCGGCGGCGAGACCGCCGTCGGGGGTGGCGAGCCACAGCTCCTCGACGAAGTAGGGCCAGCCCATGCCGTAGTTGTGCGGGCAGCAGCGGTACTGGTCGACGCCGGGCAGGAACGCCTGCATGGCGAAGCCGTTCTGGAACTGCCGGCCGCTCTTGGGCACGTTGTCCAGATCGACGCTGTTGGCGCTGGTGATGTAGTGGACCGCCTTGCCCGACGGGTCCAGCGACGCGGGCAGTGAGTTGAAGGCCAGCTCCTCGCAGCGGTCCGCCCACAGCGGATCTCCGGTGATCCGGGTGAGCAGCTGATGGCTGGCCATGAACTCGACGATGCCGCACGTCTCGAAGCCCTGCCGGGGATCGCCGTGTCCGGGGCGCGCGTTCTCGTCCCCGGCGAAGCCGCCACCGGGGAACTGGCCGTACTGGTCCATGGCCTTGCCGTACGTCCCGTACGTGTTGCGGGTGTCCTCGGCCGAACCGCTGCGCAGCGCGTACTGGGCGGGCTCGCGGAAGCCCTGCGCGATGTTGACGTTGTGCAGGTTGACCAGGTTGTCGCCCCAGTCGGCGCCGTTCGCGTGGATCTTGTCGGCGAGGTCGAGCAGGAAGGTGTCGCCGGTGCGGTTGAAGAGCCAGAAGACGCTGTCCAGGCCGTCGCCCCAGCGCAGCGCGATCCAGCTGGTGTTGAAGGCGCCGGGCCCCTGAGCGTTCATGTAGCGGAAGAACCGGCTCAGGAACGGGATGACGCGGGTGTCGCCGCAGTACTCCTGCCACGATCGCAGGGCCTGGACCAGCGGCAGGAAGGGCCAGAAGTCCGGACCGCCGTTCAGTGACTTACGCAGCGGCTTCGGACCGAAGAATCCGTCGGACTGCTGCGTGGCGAGAATCGCGTCGAACCAGCGGCGCACCGCGGCGAGGGCCTTGGCGTCGCCCGTGACGATCGCGAGGTCGGTGTATCCGCGCAGCCAGTACGGGACCTCCTCCCAGCCGCCGAGTTCGGGGCGTACCCAGCCGGTGGCGGTGAAGTCCAGGAAGTGCGAGAACTCCTCGTAGCGGCCGCACAATCCGTCCAGCTGGAGCTTCAGCTGTCCGGCGAGCCAGCCGCGCGCGGTGACGCGGCCGGGCGGCAGCTTCAGGAACGCCGTCGGGTGCAGGGGAGCGGCGTTGGGGGAGTAGTGACCGCCGCGGGCCGGTTTCGCCCGGTGCTCGGCCGCGGTCGCGGTGGCCGACCACCGGCCCGCCGCTGTCGTGGCGGCGATCGTGGCGAGCGCGCCGGTCATGAGTTGTCTGCGGTTCAGGGGCATGGAGGGGGGCTCCTGGTCTGCCGGCCGTGCGGGGTTCCGGCTCGGTGAGGGCACATGACGCCCGGGGGTTGCCGCGGTGCGTCGTGCCCGGGCCGGGGCGCGCGCAGGGCGAGGAAGGCCGTGACTACCCGGGCGGGTGGCACGGCAACACGCTTGCAACGTTGGAAAATTGGGCTCCGGCGGTATGACAGCACGCCGTCGGGTGGCTGTCCAGGCCTGTGGCGGTAACCCGTGGGCCATGACCGCCCGTTCGCCCTTTGCCGCTCCGACACATTTTGGAAACGCATCGACAACGCTCTTGCCGCCTGCGCCGCGCCGCGTATATAACGTTGTAAACCGAGCCGCCGAGAGGCCCCGCAGGCTCTCACGACCGAAGTTCGCCCAGCTGGCGGGGTCGTGAGGAATGCAGCGGCATCAGCCGCCGAGCGGCCGATGCCTCGTCCAGCCATGACCGACCGCGCATGCCCATCGGCGTGCCGTCATCCCGCCAAGGAGCTCCCGCGCATGATGATCCAGCGCCGATCCCGTACCCTCGCCGTGGCCTGCCTCCTCGCCGCCACCGCCACGCTGGCCGCCTCCGGCTGCTCCAAGTCGGAGACCTCGGACACCGCGAACGCCGACACCAGCCAGGGCGCCCAGGCGGCCAAGTCCCCGGAGAGCTCGTCCGGTTCGGGCTGCTCCCTGCAGACCTACGGGGCCCCGAAGCTGGACCTGAAGAACGCCGTGGTCGGCTTCTCCCAGTCGGAGAAGGAAGCCAACCCGTTCCGTATCGCCGAGACCCGGTCCATCAAGGACGAGGCCAGGAAGGTCGGCGTGAAGAAGCTGCTGACCACCAACGCCCAGTCGCAGCTGTCCAAGCAGATCAGCGACATCCAGGACATGCTGTCCCAGGGCGCCCAGTTCCTCATCGTCGCCCCGCTGAACTCCGACGGCCTCGAGCCGGCCCTGAAGGCGGCCGCCGCCAAGAAGGTCCCGGTGCTCACCATCGACCGCAAGGTCAACTCCACCGCGTGCAAGGACTATGTGGCCTTCCTCGGCTCCGACTTCGTGGAGCAGGGCAAGCGCGCCGCGGACGCGATGATCAAGACGACCGGCGGCAAGGGCAAGGTCGCCATTCTCCTCGGTGCGTCGGGCAACAACGTCACCACCGACCGCACCAAGGGCTTCGTCGACCAGCTGAAGGCCAAGGCCCCCGGCCTGGAGATCGTCGCCCAGCAGACCGGCGAGTTCGCCCGTGACAAGGGCCAGCAGGTCATGGAGCAGCTCATCCAGTCCAAGCCCGACATCACCGCCGTCTACGCGGAGAACGACGAGATGGGCCTCGGCGCCGTCACCGCTCTGAAGGCCGCCGGCAAGAAGCCCGGCAAGGACGTCAAGATCGTCTCCGTCGACGGCACCCGCAACGCCGTCCGGGCCCTGGTCAACGGCGAGTACAACGCTGTCATCGAGTCGAACCCGCGCTTCGGCCCGCTGGCCTTCGCGACCGCCCAGAAGTTCTACGGCGGCGTGGAGATCCCGGAGAACGTCATCATCAGCGACCGCGCCTACGACGAGTCCAACGCCAAGGCCTCGCTCGGCGGCGCGTTCTGACCGAACCGCCCCCACCTGCCCGTATCGCCGGCAGTCCGTCGGCCGGCACCGGCCGCGTACTGATCCGTACGCGGCCCCCGGCCCCTGCCGGACCTGCCGGCCCACCCGCCGCCGTGACCCTTCCCACCCGTCACGGCGGCGCCCGGGCCCACCCCCTTGGAAGAGCGGAAGGCCGAGACCAGCCATGGCACCACCCGAAGCAGTACCGCAGGCGCAGCCGCCGGAGCCGGCCGCCGGTGTGAAGGAGGCACCCGCGCACGACGCCGATGCGCGACCGGATGGCGGGCGACCGGACTCCGCACCGGCCGCGCCCGTCCTCGAAGCCCGCTCGGTGAGCAAGAGGTTCCCGGGCGTCGTCGCCCTCGACGGAGTCTCCTTCTCCCTGCGCGCCGGGGAGACCCACGCACTGGTGGGGGAGAACGGGGCCGGGAAGTCCACCCTGATCAAGGTGCTGACCGGTGTCTACCGGCCCGACGAGGGCGAACTGCGGCTGGCCGGCGAACAGATCGCCTTCGCCCGGCCGTTCGAGGCGCAGCAGGCCGGCATCTCCACGATCTACCAGGAGGTGAACCTCGTCCCGCTGATGAGCGTGGCGCGCAACATCTTCCTCGGCCGTGAACCCAAGAACCGCTTCGGGCTGATCGACTTCTCCCGGATGCACCGCGAGACCACCGAACTGCTCGACGGTTTCGGCGTCCGCGTCGACCCGAAGAGGCCGCTGCACACCCTGGGCATCGGCACCCAGCAGATGGTCGCCCTGGCCCGCGCCGTCTCGGTCAACGCCCAGGTCGTCATCATGGACGAGCCCACCTCCTCGCTGGAGCCCCGCGAGGTCGAGACCCTCTTCCGCGTCATCGGGGACCTGCGCGCACGCGGCATCGCCGTGCTCTACGTCAGCCACCGCATGGACGAGCTCTACCGGATCTGCGACCGCGTCACCGTGCTCCGCGACGGCAAGCACATCCACACCGGGGACCTCGCCGGCCTCGACCGCATGCGGCTCGTGTCGATGATGCTCGGCCGCGACATGGCCGAGGTCCGCCGCTCAGGACTCACGAGCTTCGGCCCGGAGGGCCACGACACCTCGCGCACCCCCGTCCTCACCGCGACCGGCCTCTCCCGCGACCACCAGCTCCACGACATATCCCTGTCGCTCTACGCCGGTGAGGTCCTCGGCCTCGGCGGACTCCTCGGCTCCGGCCGCAGCGAGACCGCGAAGGCCCTGGCCGGTGCGCTGAGCCTGGACTCCGGCGAACTGAGCATCGCTGGACGCACCCTGCGCCGCCTCACCTCTGCGGGAGCCATCCGCGCGGGCATCAGCCTGCTGCCCGAGGACCGCAAGGCCGAAGGCATCGTGCCCGGACTCTCGGTCCGCGAGAACATCGTGCTCGCCGCGATGCCCCGCCTCTCCCGCGCCGGCATCGTCTCGCGCGCCAGGCAGGACCGCATCGTCGACATCTTCATGAAGCGGCTGCGGATCAAGGCCGCGAGCCCCGAGCAGAAGGTCGGCGAGCTCTCCGGAGGCAACCAGCAGAAGGTCCTGCTGGCCCGCTGGCTCTGCCTGGAGCCCAAGGTCCTGCTGCTCGACGAACCCACCCGCGGCATCGACGTCGGCGCCAAGGCCGAAGTCCAGGGCCTCATTGACGAACTCGCCCGCGAAGGCCTCGCCGTCCTGCTCATCTCCTCCGACATCGAGGAACTCATCGAGGGCGCCGACCGCATCGTCGTCCTGCGCGGCGGCGCGGTCGCGGGTGAACTGGCCGGCGACGAGGTGGCCGAGAGCCATCTGCTCGAGGTGCTCGCCGACCACGCACCGGCGCCCGCAGGCAAGACCTCGGCGGCCAAGGAGGACCCCCGATGACACAGGCCGCACTCACCACGCCCGCAGCCCGTCCGCTCGCCCGGCTGCGCGACCCCGCCTGGTACCAGGAGTACGGCGTCTACCTCGCCGTCGCGGTCGTCCTGCTCTTCAACGCCCTGTTCACCGAGCACTTCATGACCGCGGACAACCTGCGCACCCAGCTCGTCCAGGTCGCCCCCATCGTCATCGTCGCCCTCGGCATGGCGCTCGTCATCGGCACCGAGGGCGTCGACCTGTCCGTCGGCTCGACGATGGCGCTGGCCACCGCCCTGCTGCCGCTCTACCTCGGGTACGGGCTGGTGCCCGCCCTCGTCATGGCCCTGCTGGCCGGCGCGCTCGTCGGAGCGGTCAACGGCACACTGGTCTCCCTCGTCGGGCTGCAGCCGATCGTCGCCACCCTCGCCCTGTTCGTCGGCGGCCGGGGCCTGGCCCTGGTGATGGCGGACGGTCAGCTCAAGCAGATCGTCAACCCCGACCTGCTCTCGCTGGGTACCGGATCGTTCCTCGGCATCCCCCTGGTCGTGCTCATCGCCGCGGCTCTCGCGGCCGCCGTCGCCTTCCTGGTCCAGCGCACCACCTTCGGCCGCCAGATCGTCGCCATCGGCGGCAACCGGTCCGCGGCGGCCCTCGCCGGACTTCCCGTACGGCGGGTGCTCATCGGTGTGTACGTGCTCTGCGGAGTCCTCGCCGCCCTGGCCGGCATCCTCGCCACGGCCAGGCTCACCGCCAGCGATCCGTCCTCGCTCGGCACCCTCATGGAACTCTCCGCCATCACGGCGGTCGTGGTCGGCGGCACCCCGCTCAACGGCGGCTCCATCCGGGTCCTCGGCACGGTTGCCGGCGCCCTGCTGATGCAGCTGCTGCGCGCCACCCTCGTCAAGCACGACCTGCCCGACTCCACCGCACAGATCGCCCAGGCGGCCATCATCATCGCCGCCGTCTACGTCGCCCGGGAGCGTCGGTCCCGATGAACCACACCTCACCCGCCCCTGTGGCCCAGGCCCCGGCACCCCTCAAGACACCGGAAGCGACCGGCGGCGCGCCCCGTCCCGCGGCCGGGCAGCGCATCGCCGGACTTCTTCAGCGCCAGGGCGTGCTCGCGGTCCTGCTCACAGTCGTGATCGTCGCGTCCTTCATATACCCGACCTTCGGCACGCTGGACAACGCCCGGGGCGTGAGCGTCCAGGCGTCGTTCGGCGCCGTGGTCGCCCTCGGCATGACCCTGGTCATCATCACCGGCGGCATCGATCTGTCCGTCGGATCCGTCTTCGCCCTCGGCGGCGTGCTCGCCGCCTGGGCCTCGCAATGGGGCTTCCTGGCCGCCCTGTTCGCACCGCTCGTGGCGTGCGGGGCGATCGGCCTGCTCAACGGACTGCTCGTGGCCCGCGCCGGGATGGCACCCTTCATCGTCACGCTCGCCACCCTGCTCGGTGCACGCGGCCTGCTCCTCGCGATCACCGACGAGGGTGCCACCACCTACCTGATTCCCAAGGGTTCCGCCTTCGCCGAACTCGGACAGGGCAGCGTCCGGGGCTTCGGCTACCCGATCCTGATCGCCCTGGCGCTGTTCGGCATCGGCGGACTGCTCCTCCAGCGCACCTCGTTCGGGCAGACGCTCTTCGCGGTCGGCGGCAGCAACGACGCGGCCATGCTGATGGGCCTGCCCGTCGCCCGTACCAAGATCCTCGTCTACACGCTCAGCGGACTGCTGGCCGGATTCGCCGGTGCGCTCAGCGCGGCCAGGCTCTCCTCCGGCGTCACCATCGTCGGCGTGGGCATGGAACTCGACGCGATCTCCGCCGTCGTCATCGGCGGCACCCTGCTGATCGGCGGCGCCGGATCGGTCAGCGGAACGCTCTGGGGCGTGCTGCTGCTGGCCGTCATCCAGAACCTGATCAACCAGATCGGCTCGCTGGACTCCTCGTACCAGTCCGTCGTCAGCGGTGGGTTCCTTATCGTTGTCGTCGTGGCCCAGCGCTATCTGGCGCGCAGCCGCAGAACCACCTGAGACGGTGCCGGGGCCGACGGCCCCGGCACCGTCTCGAGCCGAACCGGCGGAGCCGGGCCACCGCGCGTCATCGCGCGACAAGTCGATCCAGGGAGTGCCGTGGGCGTCAGCCTCAAGGACGTTGCACTACGGGCGGGCGTGTCCATCAAGACCGTGTCGAACGTGGTGAACAACTATCAGCACGTCACACCGAAGATGCGGGCCAAGGTGCAGCAGGCCATCGACGAGCTCGGCTACCGGCCGAACCTCACCGCACGCCATCTGCGCAAGGGCCGCACCGGCATCATCGCCCTCGCCGTCCCCGAGTTCGGCAACCCGTACTTCGCGGAGCTGGCCGGAGCGGTCGTCGACGCGGCGGCCCGGCACGACTACACCGTGCTGGTCGACCACACCGGCGGGCTGCGCGAGAAGGAGCTCCTGGTCAGCCAGGGATTCCGGTCCCATGTGATCGACGGGCTCATCCTCAGCCCGATCCACCTGGAGACCGAGGACCTGATGGCGCGCACCGAGACCGCACCCCTGGTGCTGCTCGGTGAGCGCGAGTACGAGGCCCCGTACGACCACATCGCCATCGACAACGTGGCGGCCGCCCGCGACGCCGTGCGCCATCTCATCGCCCACGGCCACCGCCGCATCGCCTTCCTCGGCTCACGCACCGGCCGCGAACGCCAGCCGGCTCATCTGCGCCTGCGCGGCTGGCGCGAGGAGCTCACCGCCGCCGGCATCGAGGCCGATGAGTCGCTCGTCGTCGTCACCGACGGCTACGGCCGCGAGGACGGGGCCACCGGCATGGCCGACCTCCTGGACCGCGGGGAGCAGCCCGACGCGGTCTTCGCGTACAACGACCTCATCGCCATCGGGGCGATGCGCACCCTTTCCGAACGCGGGCTGCGCATCCCCGAGGACGTGGCCGTCGTCGGGTTCGACAACATCGAGGAGAGCCTCTACGGGGCCACCACGCTCACCACGGTCGCCCCCGACAAGGAGGCCATCGCACGGCTGGCCGTCGACAGCCTCGTCGAGCGCCTCTCCGGCAACCCGGTGTCCGAACCCCGGCGCCCCCGGCCCGGCTACGAACTCGTCGTCCGCGAATCCACCGTTGCCCGGCCCCCCTCCGAGCAGGCCGGACCGTAGGCAGCCGCGCCGGACCGCCCCACGCTCCGCGGCGGTTCGGCGCAACAGCTCCAGGGCCTGCCGTCCCCGTCCCGCCCGGCCGCCCGGCCGTCCGTTCGTCCCAAGGATCCGAGATGCCTCGCCCCACCGTGAACCGCACACCCTTCGGCGCCCACGGGCCCGCGGACATCGACGTCTGGACCCTCGACTCCGGCACCGGAGTCCGCGCCGAGATCCTCACCTACGGCGGCATCCTGCACCGCCTCACCGTGCCGGACACCGGGGGAGTCCCCGCCTCGGTCGTACGTTCGCTGGCCGCCCTCGACGACTACACGGGCAAGAACCCGTACTTCGGAGCCCTCATCGGCCGCTTCGCCAACCGCATCGCCCACGGCCGCTTCACCCTCGACGGAGCGTCGTACCGGGTCCCCGCCACCGACCGGGGCCACGCCCTGCACGGCGGGCCCGACGGATTCCACACCCGCGTCTGGCAGGCAGCCGGCGTCTCCACCGGCGAGGCCGCGTCGCTCCGGCTCACCCTGCACAGCCCCGACGGCGACATGGGGTTCCCCGGTGCGCTGGACGTCACCGTGACCTACACCCTCGACACGACCGGCACCCTGGCGCTCGACTACACCGCGACCACGGACGGTCCCACCGTCGTCAACCTCACCAACCACGCCTACTTCGACCTCACCGACCGGGGCGACATCCTCGGGCACACCCTCCAGGTGGACGCGGACCGCTACCTTCCCGTCGACGAGGACGGCATCCCCGAGGGGCCCGCCGCGGCCGTGCACGGCACCCCGTTCGACCTCACCGCCCCGCACACCGTCGGGGAACGCATCGCGGCGCCGGACGAACAGCTGCGCCGCGCCGGCGGCTTCGACCACTGCTGGGTCCTCGACGGGCCCGGCGCACCGGCCGGCCTGCGCCGCGCCGCCCGGCTCACCGCCCCGGGTGCCGGGCGGATCATGGAGGTGTGGACCACCGAACCCGGCATCCAGGTCTATACCGCCAACCAGCTGGACGGCACCCTGGCCGCCCCCGACGGCGGACGCCACGAGCGCCACAGCGCCGTCTGCCTGGAGACCCAGCACCTGCCCGACTCACCCAACCGGCCCGACCAGCCCGGCACGGTCCTGCGCCCGGACCAGGTCTTCCGCAGCCGCACGGAGTTCCGCTTCCCGCACCTCGCGCCGGCGCGGTGATTCCGAACCACTTCGCCGCCCCGGCGCGGGAATGAGGGAACCGGCCGTGCCGTTGCTGCGTTCATGACCTTTTTTGTGGACGTGACCGTACGGGGTTACGAGCTCGATACGCAGGGACATCTCAACCAGGCCGTCTACCTCCAGTACGCCGAGCACGCTCGCTGGGAGCTCCTTCGTGCCGCCGGACTGCCGCAGGAGAAGCTGCTCGCCGACGGCGTGGGGCCCGTCGCGCTGGAGGTCACGGTGAAATTCCTCCGGGAGCTGCGGGGAGGCGAGCGGGTGCGCGTGTCGTGCCGGTTCGAGTACGGGGAGGGGAAGACCTTCACGGTGGCACAGCAGATCCTGAAGGAGGACGGAACGGTGGCGGCCGAGGTCACGGGCGTGGCGGGCATTCTCGACCTGACGACGCGCAGGCTGGTCGCCGACCCGGCCGGACGCCTCGCCGCGCTCGCCAAGGACCCGGATCTGCTGAGCGGCTGATCCGGCGTCAGCGGACCTTCCGGCCCGCCGCCAGAGAGGCCACCACCCTCTGGAGGCGGGCCGCCCTGACGTGCGGGGCCCTCGCCGTCATGAGGCGCAGCGGCACCGGGCAGTGGACGGACCTGCCGAGCCGCTCGTAGAACAGCCGGGCGGGCCCGTCGGCGGTCAGGGCGCCGGCGAGATCGGCCGGTACCTCAGGACAGATTCCGTCCTGTACGGTCGCGGCTCCGCGTGTGGCCCCCTCTCGTCCCGCTGCCGCGGCCGGGCTTCAACTACGACAGATCTCGTATTATGGGGAGCCCAGGACGAAGCGACGATGCGGAGCCACCGTGACCCCTGCCAGTGCCACAGACCCGGCAGCCGGCGCCCGCGCACTGGCCCACCCCGCGCGCGACGAGATCAGGCTCGAGTCGGTGCTGCACGCGCTCTCGGACCCGGTGCGGCTGCTGGTGGTCCGCGAGCTCGCGGCCGCCGACGACGAGCTCACCTGCTCCCGGATCGAGCTTCCGGTGACCAAGTCCACCAGCACCCACCACTTCCGGGTGCTGCGCGAGAGCGGCATCGTTCAGCAGAACTACCGCGGCACCGCCAAGATGAACGGGCTGCGGCGCCAGGACCTGGAGGCGCTGTTCCCCGGCCTGCTGGACCGCGTGCTCGAGGCGGCGAACCTCCAGGCGGCCCGTCTCGGCGAGGGCTGACCCGCCGCCCTCACGCGGGGGCGGTTCGGTCTACGGGATGTCGCTCGCCCTCGCGCGGGGCGGTCCGGTCTACGGGATGTCGCCGCGCGCCGCGTCCATGAGCCCCGGCCAGTCCGGGATCTTCACGGGGCCCCGCCCCAGCGACCGCCCCAGCGTCGTCTCCGCCCGCTCGATCGACAGCCAGCCGTCCCACTCCACCGGTCGCAGCCCCCACGACCGGAGCACGACCAGTGGATCCGGGGCCGACGGGCGGCCGGCGAGCAGGGGCGCGTCCTCGACCAGGGATGCAACGGTCTCCTTCGCGCACGAACGGTTCGATCCGATGACGCCGGTCGGCCCGCGCTTGATCCACCCCGCGACATACTCCCCGGCCGAGGCCGCCCCGTCCCGCAGCACCCGGCCGGCCCGGTGGGGCACCGTGCCGTGCGCCGCGTCGAACGGCAGTCCGGGCAGCGGCGTCCCTCGGTAGCCGACCGCCCGCAGGACGAGGCCGGCGCCGATCTCCTCGTATGTGCCGGTGTCACGGACTCCGCCACTGCCGTCCGGAACCGTACGGGCGAACCGCACACCCGCCACCCGCCCCCGGCGCTCCAGCAGTTCGACCGGGCGCAGGAAGAACCGCAGCCCGATCGTCCGGTCCGCTTCGCGGCCCGGGTCCGGCGGGTTCACGGCCCACCCGCGCAGGACGTCGAGGTTGCGACGTACCAGTGCGGGCAGGGGCGCGGAACCCGGCAGCGAACCGGCGTACGCCGGATCCAGAGCGAGGTCCGCCGGGTGCACGACGATCCGTGCTCCGGGGAGGCTGCCGAGCTCGCGGAGCTCCTTGGTGGTGAACCGTGCCTGCGAGGGCCCCCGCCTCCCCGCCATGTGCACCTCGCGCACCCGGCTGCCGGCCAGCACACCGAGCGCCGGCTGCGGCACATCGGTCGGCCGCAGCTCATCGGCGCCCCGCGCGAGGATCCGTGCCACGTCGACCGCCACGTTGCCGACTCCGATCACCACCACCGAACGGGCCTGCAGCGCGAAGAGACCGGCGGACGCGTCCGGGTGTGCGCTGTACCAGGAGACGAACTCGGTCGCCGAGTGGCTGCCGGGCAGGTCCTCGCCCGGGATGCCCAGCGGGCGGTCCGTGGCCGCTCCGACGCAGTAGACCACCGCGTGGTAGAGCTCGCCGAGCCGCTCGGGCGCCACCCCGTCCCCGCCCACGGCGACATTGCCGACGAAGGTGACGCGCTCGTGCTCCAGGACGGCCCGCAGGCTCTGCTGAAGCGATTTGATCTTCTCGTGGTCGGGTGCGACGCCGTACCGCACCAGCCCGTACGGACAGGGCAGCCGGTCCAGGACGTGCACCCGCACATCAGGTACCACGGTCTGCGTCACCAGGGCCTGGGCGGTGTAGACCCCGCTGGGACCGGAGCCGACGACAGCGACACGGAGCACGGCGCACCTCTTCCCGGAGGGTTCCTCCAGCATCGCACCGGAGGGCCGGGCGGGGGAGGTGCGCGGCGGGTGTTCTCAGGGTGAGAGTGCGCGCATCCGGCTGATCTCGGTGGTCTGCTGGGCGACGACGTCGCCGGCCATCTCCTCGACCTGCACGTTGTTCCCCTCCGAGAGCACCTCGGTGGCCATGGTGACCGCCCCCTGGTGGTGGGTGATCATCAGCTTGAGGAACAGCCGGTCGAAGGCCGCGCCCTTCGCCGCCCGGAGCTGCTTCAGCTGCCCGGGTGTGGCCATGCCCGGCATGGCCGCGTGGTCGTGCCCGGCGGGCTCCTTCGCCCGGCCGTGATGGGTGAGCCAGCCCTCCATCGCACCGATCTCGGGCTGCTGGGCGGCGGTGATGCGTTCGGCGAGCCGCTTGACCGGGGCCGAACGGGAGCGGGAAGGGACGAGCCCGGTCAGTTCCAGTGCCTGAGTGTGGTGCAGGATCATCATCTGCACATAGCCGACGTCCGCCGAGTTGGGCGTGTCCACCCCGGCCTCCTCGGCGGCCTGGGAGGCCGAGAGCGTCCGCGCGGGCTCCCCCGGTTTCCCGGGCGCCACGACCGAACCACCCCCGTGGGCCGCGGTCCTCGGACCGCTGTCACCACCGCCCGCATCGCAGCCGGCGGCGCCGAGCAGCACAGCCGCTACGGCCGTTGTGATCACGAATCCGCGGATCCGATCAGTCTGACGACGAATCAACAAAGCGACCTCCGTTGACACATGGGTGGTTGCGCACTGTCCTAGCATGTCAGCGCAGAGCAGTGATCAGAATCTGTCATTCTTCGCACATGTTGCAATGAAATGTTCTGTTTGAGGTCATGCCGATCACCCTGGACCTTGAAGAAGAGGTACGCCGTAACTTCCCGGGTGGGACCGGCGCAACGACGACGGAACCTTGTACTACACCCCCAACCCATACCGGATCAGGTCCTACGGCTGGGCAGCGCGACGACGACTGCATGACCTATACGACGAGTGCGGCATCCACGTCGAGGAGAGCGAGGTCTGGCACGCTATCCGTCGGTCGGCGGCGCGCATTTAGTTTGATCGGCTGCGCGAACAAGTGTCATACGGCCATGCGCTACGCCGGACATCGGCGCTGCTCGGCCACCTGAGTTCCCACACGACGGAACGGTATGTGAGGCTGCAAGCTGAGCGCGCGGCACGCTATGAGTCCCTGCGGGGCCGGCGATCTATCGGAGCGACGACGCCGGATGCGACGGTTGCGCCGATCCGGCGGCCCGTGTAATTCGAAGGTGGGGGCGGGAAGCTGGGTCGCGTGTCCCGCCCCCGGTCGAGTGATGTTCGCGCGAGTACAAGATCACGAGGGCTTGGTGCTGTCCCCACATGATGTGGCTGCCATCACACTCGAGTGGTGTCACATCCGATGCCGCTGGCCTGTCCTGTTCACGGAAGCCAAAGAAGGGATCGTGAGGATGAAGGCCGTCATCGTGTGCGCCTCGGTGTCGCACGGAAATACGCGTCGTGTCGCCGACAGCATGGCTCAGGTACTGGGCGCGAAGGTCGTCTCGCCCGAGCAGGCAGACCTGGCGGAGCTGGCCGGCGCCGACCTTGTGGGATTCGGCTCGGGTGTCTTCTATCAGAGGCTCCACCCTCGCCTGACCGACTTCGTCAAGGCCCTGCCCACCGGGCGGGGCCGGGCATTCGTGTTCGCCACCAGCGGGCTTCCGGAGCTGCCGCTGGTGCCTTTCACCCGCTCCTTGATCCAGCTCCTCGAAGACAAGGGCTTCGAGGTGGACGGGAACTTCTCGTGCCGGGCGTTGGACACCATGATGCCCTTCAAGCTGATCGGCGGTTTCCAGAAACATAGGCCGAACGACGGGGACCTGGCCGCTGCGCGGGCGTTCGCCACGCGACTGCTGGACGGGCGAGAGCCGGTGTCCTGACACATGCAGCTCCGGGGCTCTCCCACATCCCCGACCAGCAAGATCACGACCTCTACCGCTCGCACGGGCCGTTGAAGACGCGGTTCGCCGCCTCGAGTTGGAACCATCACGTGAGCGTTCCGTCGCAGCGGTACGGACCTGAGCCCGCAACGAGGACGCCATCCGCGCGGCCATGGAGCGGCTACTGAGCAGTGACGTTCCGCCCGGCGGCGGATGCGACATGAAAGCACTGGCAGCTCAGGCCGGCGTGACCCGCACCGCGTTCTACGCGAAGCAGAACCGCGACGTTACGAAGCGCCCTGGCCCCTACCAGCACCTCGCGGAAGAGTTCGAGCGGCGTCTCCAGGCTCTGCGGGCGGCCGGACACGTCGCTGATCCGCGAGCCGCCCAGATCGCACGGATCAAGACCCAGGTCGCGGAGCTGAAAGAACGCCTCGCCAGACGTGATGAGAGCGTCACCGAGCTGACCGCCTTCAAAGAGGCACCGTTCGGCTCGTGCAACTGAGTGGAGCCGACCCGGGCGCCGTGGTCGCAATGCTGATGAGGACGGTCGAAGACGACTCGGCCCCAGAGCTGCGTGAACGCTCCTGTAGGTTCTTCCGGACTTGCGGTGGCGGGTCTGGGAGACGACGGGAGCGACCGTGGTTGATGAACGGCTTGGTGCTGACTGGCTTCGCGGCTGGCGTGAGCAGGTGGATGCGACGCTCGCGGAGCTGATGCAGTCGTTCCAGGCGCGGCACGGCATCGAGCCCGGCAACAACCTGGTCGTGCTCGCTACGGAGGAGAGCCGCCAGGCGACAGACGCGCTCGTGGAACTGACTCCGATCCCCTCGGATCTGACCACGATGTACTGGGTGATCGGCGAGGTCTCCCTGCCCGATGTGGACAACGGCTACTTTGTGCACCCGGCGTCAACGGTTGCCGGCCACTTTCGCGAATACGGGGCCGTCCGAATCGACGGGGAAGAGCCTGCCTTGGTCTTCGGCAGCGACGGCGGCGGCCATCTGTTCGCGCTGGCGGGCTCCGGACGGGTTTGGAGGTCGACCACCGCATCGTGGTTCGATCAGTTCGACTTCGCCGCAGCCAGTCTGCGGGAGTTCTTCGAAGGGCTCTCTCAACGGATCAGCAGTCAGCCCTGACTGCCGGGGTTTCGATCCAGCTCGGAGCAGTGAGCTGGGGACGTGCTACAGCGCGAACGGTTGATAGGCCAAGGCCTGATCGACCACCTCCGCCGCGGTCGGCTCCAGCCCCTTCGGCCAGAAGATCAAGCCGCTGACATAGCCGGCCGGGCAGCCGAGAGCTCTGTCGAGCTGCTCAAGAAGAACCTGCTCCTCCGCTTCGTCGGAGCAACCGCCGTTCATGATCTTCTGCACCAGCTCGATGGCCGCCTCGCGATCCATCACACCGCATCCGGGGGCCAGCGATCTGGACGGCCGGCTCGCACGAAGTCCCGACCGTCCCGGAGGAGAGGGCCGGGAGTGCGCGGCGGCCGGACACGTGCGCTCATGAACCCCTCAGTGCTGAGCGGCGCCGTATTCGGTGTGGCGGTGATGCTCGTCTTCGGGAGTTCCGAACGGCGTGGCCTTGACATACGCGGCGATCTGCCCTTGCGATGCATCGAAGTTACTGGTTAGTGATCGAATTCACCTGATCTGTGGAGAGAACAGGCATGGGCCGGGTTGGAAAACCACCGGAGCGATGCCCGGGGTTCGAGTTGCAGTGGCTGAATCACTGCTGGTCATGGCCAAAAGTCAATAACTTTCATTACGTCTCTGTTGCCATCTGTTGAGATGCCCATGGCAAGGACCATACTGCCGGAGTCCGTGAACCGGTCAACTACATACGGATCCATGGGAGGACGCAGTGACCTCGTTGCACACCACCCCGGTGCGGCGCAGACGTCTGGGCGTGGCGGCAGCCGCCGCCGGGCTCTTCGCCACTCTGCTGATGGCCGGGCCCGCGGCCGCGACACCCGACCCCGGTGACGCGGCCGCGAGCCGAACCGATGTCTCCGCGAGCCGGCAGGCCGAGGCGACCGCCGCGATCACGAGCGGTGAGATACCCGGCGTGGACGAGATCGTCCACAGCCGCAACATCACCCATCTCGCCAACGTCCCCAAGGACGCGCTCCAAGGACTCAACACGGACCTGGCCTTCCAGGGGAAGTACGCCTTCGCCGGGAACTACGACGGCTTCCGGATCTTCGACATCAGCAATCCGAGGTCGCCGCGGACGGTCGCTCAGGTCCTGTGTCCCGGATCGCAGAACGACATCTCCGTCTCCGGGAACCTGCTGTTCCTGTCCACGGACTCCTCGCGCAGCGACAACTCCTGCACCAGCACCACCCAGCCCGCCACGGAGAAGTCCTCCTGGGAGGGCATGAAGGTCTTCGACATCAGCGACAAGCGCAACCCGAAGTACGTCGCAGCCGTCGAGACCGCGTGCGGATCGCACACCCACACGCTGGTTCCCGAGCGCAACAGTGTCTACGTGTACGTCTCCTCGTACTCGCCGAGCGACACCTTCCCCGACTGTCAGCCGCCGCACGACGGGATCTCCGTCATCAAGGTGCCGCGCAAGGCACCCGAAGAGGCCCGTATCGTCAACTTCCCGGTGCTCTTCCCGGACGGCGGGAACCCGGGCGGTCCCACCAACCCGGGTGTCTCCAAGACCACGGGCTGCCACGACATCACCGTGCTGCCGTCCAAGGACCTGGCCGCCGGTGCCTGCATGGGTGACGGCCTGCTGTTCTCCATCAAGGACCCGGAGAACCCGAAGATCATCGACCGGGTGCAGGACAACGTGAACTTCGCGTTCTGGCACTCGGCGACGTTCAACCAGCGTGCGGACAAAGTCGTCTTCACCGACGAACTCGGCGGCGGCGGCGCGGCCACCTGCAACGAGGAGATCGGCCCGAAGCGCGGCGCCGACGGCATCTACGACATCGTCGGCAGGGGCGACCACCGCAAGCTCGTCTTCCGCAGCTACTTCAAGATCGACCGCCCGCAGGCCGACACCGAGGTCTGTGTCGCACACAACGGTTCGATCATCCCGGTCAAGGGCCGAGACCTGATGGTCCAGGCCTGGTACCAGGGCGGCGTCTCGGTGTGGGACTTCACCGACTCCTCGCATCCGAAGGAGATCGGCTTCTTCGAGCGCGGCCCCGTCAGCACGGACGCGGTCACCACGGCCGGCCCGTGGTCGGCGTACTACTACAACGGCTACATCTACTCCAACGACATCGCCAAGGGATTCGACGTCCTGAAGATCGACGACCGGCGGACCGACCCGGCGAAGCGGGTGCGCACGGACGAGCTCAACGTCCAGACGCAGCCCGACTACTTCGACCGGTAACCCGACGGCAGCCGACCGGCAGCCGGCTGCTGAAACCCGCCGGACAGCAGACGGCGCCGCGACGCACTGCGGTCCGCGCTACGGTCCCGCCCCGGCTGTATCCGGGCGGGGCCGGGGTGCGTCCGGGGCTCGTGCTCATTGACCGATCTGCCGCGCCGGGACATGCTGTACGCCCGCGCCACCGGCTGCCCCGCACAGGCCGTCACGCGGTCCGCGGCGGTACTGCCCGCCGGGGTGGACCGCCTGGTTCCGGCGACGCAGGGGATCGCCGGAATCAGACGTCTCAGGCGGCCTCGTACCGGTGCGCCCGGCCGCCCCGCCACTCGACCCACTCGGGGCTGTCCAGGATCTGCTCGGGGTCATCGAGCCCCGCACCCTCCAGGAACACGATCACATCGTGGTCGGAGTGCGCGAGGCCGAGTATCTGGACCCGCCCGTCGCGCTGCACGGTGACGCGCCGCCCGCCGGAGGGGGACGGGCGGAAGATCACGATCGGGGGAGAGGTCATGCCTCCAGGGTGCGGCGCCGCGAGGTCGGCCGCACAGCGAACCGGAAACACGGCCCGGCAGCAGATCGGCGAGCGGCAGCCGGACCGGCCGCGCCGCGGGACGGAGGGGGTCAGGCGGCGGTCCTGGCGCTGCCACCGGTGGCGGCGGCCCACTCGACCAGCAACCGCTGGTACGCCTCCTCGTCCTCCGGGGACAGACAGCCGCCCGAGCGCTGCCACAGATCGCGAATGTCTTCATTCACCACTGAGGCGGAACGCACGGAACCGGGCGGGCACGGAGTCGGGGACATACGTACCAGGCTAAGGCCCCGATGTGACAATCCGACCCATTGGGCGTCAGGGACATCTCTCACATGTCTCTCAGGCAACCTCGGGGACCAGTCCGAGCTCCCGTAGCGCGTCCGGCCGTTCGTGCACAGGGGCATGCTCCACGTAGCGCACCTCACAGCCCAGAGCGGCCGCCCCGGCATCCGCGTGCCGGTCGTCGCCGACCATCACCACATCGGTCGGATGCTGTCCCAGAAGTGTGCAGGCGGTGTGGAAGAGGCGTGCGTCCGGTTTCTGGATGCCGTGCTCGAAGGAGAGCACGTACGCGTCGACGAAGGCGTCCAGACCGTGCGCCCGGAAGACGGGACGAAGGTCCCACCCGATGTTGCTGACCACGCCGACGCGCACCCCGTGCTCGCGCAGCGCACCCAGCACCTCTGCCGCGTCCGGATAGGGGCACCAGGCGGGAGGAGTCCGGTGCCGGTCGTACAGGGCGTCGTACAGCCCCGGATCCGGCAGCGCGACCTGGCGGGCCAGGCCGGTGTACGCGGCGCGGTGACGGTGCGCGCTCTCGTCGCGGGAGGCCCAGGCCTCCGCCAGCCCCCCGGGTACCCGCTGCGGAGGGAGGCCGCCAGGCAGTGCGCCGGCGGCCTCAAGCTCCCGTACGTACCGCTCGAAGTCGGCCTCGTCCACGCTCACCCCCCGCTCGGCGAGGGCCGCCCCGAGCCAGGAACGGACGGATTCGATCCGGAACAGCGTCCCGGAGAAGTCGAAGAGCACACCCTTGATCGGCATGGCTCCGATCCTCGCCGAGACGATGAAGGCGGGGCAAGGGCGCCTGTTCAGACGCCTGTCTCTGACCGCCCCGCACGGCAGCGCGCGGTGTACCGGTCGAATCCGGCCGCTGCGAAGGCGACCAGGGCAGCCCCCAGCAGCCATCCGCCGAGCACGTCGGACGGCCAGTGCACCCCCAGGTAGAGCCGGGTGAGACCGACACCGAGCACCGATACCGTCGCCGCGGCCAGTGCCGTCCACCACATCCACGGGCGGGCACCGGACCGGTGCAGCAGCCACAGCAGCAGGCCGCAGCTCACCATGGCCGTCATCGCGTGTCCGGAGGGGAACGACGCGTAGTGGGCGGAGTCCACCGGGTCGGGCCACTGGGGGCGCTCCCGGCCGACGGCGGCCTTGACGCCCTGCTGAAGAGCGGCGGAGAGCAGACTCGTCGCGGCCACCCAGACCGCGAGCAGCCGGGCGCCGCGCCACCACAGGGCCACCACCGCGACGGCGATCAGCGCGCGCATGGTCCAGGGGTCCCACAGCCAGTCCGTCAGCACCCGGTTCACATGGACGAGGCCGGGCTCCGTCACCGCCCGGCGGTGCAGGGCTTCGGCGATCCGGCGGTCCAGGTTCATCAGCGGGGACCACCGTGCGGCGACCAGGGCCAGCAGCGCCAGGCCGAGGACCGCGCAGACGGCCCCCGTCCACAGGGCCGGCGAAGGGGTGCGGGTGCGGTCCGTGGGGGAGCGGGGCGGGGAGTACATGGGTGGATCCTCGCCGAAGAGGGCTGTTTCGGGCCATTCCCGCACCAGGCAATCCGTGCGGGGCCCGCGGCTAACCCAGTGCGCTGAGCCCCGGAACGAACGCCACCAGCAGCGGAATCACGGGTACGAGGGTGGCCGCCGCGGTCAGCCGCAGCCGCCGGCCCGCCGTGAGCCGCCCCGCCGGCGCCAGCAGCCGGTTGACCCGCAGCGGCATCTGCGCGCCGGGGGTCGGGCAGGGGCCGAACACGCCCCGGTCCTCGTTGAGTTCGACCAGCGCGAGGGCGGTCGTCAGCCGGCCGAAGCGCCGTGAGGCCATGTCGTCGGCGGCCAGTTCGACGAGCCGGTGCATCTCCTCGCGGAACGCCGCGAACACGGGCACCTGCGGGAAGCCGGAAGCCAGTGCGGCCGAGCAGTTGAGCAGCCAGTCGTGGCGAGCCTTCGCGTGGCCCTGTTCATGGGCGAGCACCGCATCGAGCTGACGGCCTTTCAGGCGCCCCAGTGCGGCAGTGGTGATCACGAGCTGGGGCGCCGCACCGGGCAGCCACCAGGCGTCCGGGCGCTCGCCCTCCAGGACCACCAGACGTCCGCTGCCCGGCTCCTCGCCGGGCAGCAGGGGGGAACGCACCAGGAGTTCGGCCCGCCGCCGGCTGCGGCGCAGGTGTGCCCGGTGGATCTCCCGGGTCAGCATCGCGGCCGTCCACACACCGCCGAGCGCCAGCAGTACGGCCATCACGGCCGACCACGGTCCGTAGGCGGCGAGCGCGTACGCGTCGACGACGGCGTGCGGCGCGGGGGCGAACACATGGCCGCGCACCGCCTGCCAGGCCGCGGCCGCACTGAACGTCATGGACAGTCCGAAGGAGAGCAGTACACCGGCCACCACGCACTGCCAGACCCACAGCGCCACCACGGGCTCGCGCTCCGGCCACTCGGCCCGCGCCATCAGCCGCGGGGTCACGACGGCGGCCAGTGCACCGAGCAGCAGCAGCGCGAGGGAGACCAACATGGCGCCAGCCTATGAGGGGTGCGGCACGCACGGGTATGGCTGCGCTCGGCAAGTGACGCACGCCACGGTGTGCGCCGCGTCTCACCGGGCGGGCAGCATCGCGAACATCGCTGCGCGCCTCACAGGGCAAGCAGCATCGCGAACATCGCTATCCCCATCGTCAGACGGCAGGCCAGGGCCAGCTCCGGCCGAGCGCCCCAGCCGGTGGCCAGGGGCCCGGCTGCCGGGCCCCCTGCGGCATCGGCCGTCACGGCCACGGGTATCAGCCGCGCGCCCGAGCGCAGCACATACGCGGCGTAGTAGGCGAGGAGCAGTCCGGTCAGCAGCGGGACGCCTCCGGCCACGGCCATGGTGTGGGAGGCGTGGCCGCCGTGCGCCGCTCCGCCGGACCGCGCCATCACGACGGCCATGTAGACCATCGCCGACGAGCCGACCAGATGGTGCAGATGGTGACCGCTGTGACGGGCGAACCACAGTGCGCGCAGCGCGGCGGCGCCGAACAGCACGGCGTACCCCGCCCACCCCCACGCGGGCGGGGCGACGACGGCGGCCGGCACCGCCATCGCGGCCATCCCGAAGCCCATCAACGCCTCCGCACGCGCCGTCCTGCGTTCCTCCCCGGTCCCCGTGCGGGACCGCGACAGGCAGTACGCGCCCGTCACCGCGCACAGGGCCATCAGCAGCCAGCCCGACACCGCCGGTCCGTGCACGGCAAGCCTCCCCCCCCGGCGAATCGACATCGCCGTCGCCTAGTCGATGCCCGGGGCCGGCCGCTCGTACGCGGCGCACTGGGGTACTGGGGAGCGCGCGGTGGGGGTGCAGTGGTCCGCAGCCCGGCGGACGAGGTCCGCAGCCCCGATCCGGTCCCGGGAGTTAGGCTGCTGCGGCACGGCGACTGCAGAGAAGACGGAGAGCCTCACCATGGACACCGCCCCGCCCCGGGACTCGGGACAGCTGACCTTCCGCGATGCGACCGACGCGGATGTACCCGCCCTCGTGGAGCTCATCCAGTCCGCGTACCGCGGCGACACCAGTCGCGCAGGATGGACCACCGAGGCGGACATCCTCCAGGGACAGCGCACCGACCCGCAGGGGGTGCGCGCGGTGGTGGAGAGCCCCGGCAGCCGGCTGCTCGTGGTGGAGCGCGACGGCGAGCCGGTCGCCTGCTGCCAGCTCGAACACCGGGGGGAGGCGGCCTACTTCGGAATGTTCGCGGTCCGGCCCACGCTCCAGGGCGAGGGCCTCGGCAAGGTGATCATCGCCGAGGCCGAACGCACCGTCCGGGAGAGCTGGGGGGTGCGGGAGATGCACATGACCGTGATCTCGGTACGCGACGAGCTGATCGCCTGGTACGAGCGCCGCGGCTACCGCCGTACGGGACAGCTGAGCCCGTTCCCGTACGGCGATGAGCGCTTCGGCATCCCGCAGCGCGACGACCTCGCCTTCGAACTGCTGGTCAAGGACCTCGCGCAGGACTGAGGGAGCGCTACGCGGTGAAACGGCCCGCGCGGCGGATCTCGGGGAAATCGGTGGTCGCGCCGTCGAGGCCGAGCCCGCGGGCCAGCCGCAGGTGGTCCTGGGTGTTGACGACCCAGCCGACCACCGTCAGCCCCTCGGCATGGGCCCGCTCGACCAGTTCCAGGGTGATGCGCCGGACGTTCAGCACCAGCCGGGTGGCGCCCACCGCCTTCGCGCGGTCCACCAGGTCCTCGCCCCAGCGGCTGGCCACGAGCGCCGTCCGCACCCCCGGCACCAGCTGTGCGATCTCGGCGATCGCCTCGTCGTGGAACGAGATCACCTCGACCCGGTCGACGAGATCGCGCTCCCGCATCACCCCGGCCAGGGTGCGGGCGGCGGCCACGTCCTTGATCTCCGCCTGCAGGGGGGACCGCACGGCGTCGAGGACCTCCTCGAAGACCGGCACCCGCTCCCCCTGCCCGGCGTCGAGTTCGCGCAGTTCGGCCAGGGTCTTCTCGGAGATCGGGCCCTTTCCGTCGGTCGTGCGGTCCACCTCGGCGTCGTGCATGACGGCGAGGGCGCCGTCCTTGCTCAGATGAAGGTCAAGTTCGATGAGGTCCATCCCGGCCTGCTCGGCGTGGACGAACGAGCGCAGGGTGTTCTCCGGCTCGACACCCATCACCCCGCGATGACCGATGGTGAGAAAAGACAAGACAATCTCGCTTCCGTCGACGGTGTCTCCCCGCGTGGTCTCCCCGCGTGCTGCTCCTACCCACGCGGCACTACGGCATGACCGCAATCCGGCAGCCTAGTGTTCCGGCGCCGAGTGCGGGGCGGCCGGGCGCGGGGGAGCGGCGCCGTGTCCCCGGACACCGGCGGTGCCGAGCAGGAATCCGGTGATGACGGCGGCGACCAGGACGGCACGGATACTCACGCGGCGGTTCTCCAGGGGCTGCACGAACGGCTGACACCGTCCGTCCTACCGGCAGCGGCCCGCGCCCCGCGAGCCGCGTCACTCATGCGTGGGCGCGTCCTGCCAGGCCTTGCCGTGCAGGTGTGCGAGGGGTGGCGGGACTCGTTCTTCCCGAGCGGCGCTCGGCCGTCATCCATCCACGGAACAGGCCGCTCCACCGCCGTACGACGGGAAAATTCGCGGTGACCATGGGGGTGCGGCAGGATAATTTTCAGATCCCCACTTGTCTCGAAGAACCGTACACAGATACGGTTGCTTAACGCGAGGTTCTCCCGTGGAGGAAGTGTTATGACGGAAATTCTTGTGCACGAGGTCGCCACCGGCGGCATAGCTTCAGCACGGCGGGTGATCGATCACCCGTCCTGGCCGGTGCTCAAGAATGCCGTGGAGGAGATCCGGCCCTGGCAGTCGAAGGACGGTTCCATCGACTTCGACGCCGAGGGGGCACCCGCCCCGGCGGTCGCCGAGTCGGTACTGGAGCGGGTGGCCGCCGCGGTCGAGCAGCTCTCCCCGCTGCTCCCGCACGACGCCGCCTACCACCGCGCCCTGGTCAAGGACCTGCGTCGCTGGGCCGCGGACGGCTTCGGCGTCCCCGACTTCCTGGACTCGCTGCTGGCCTTCCAGCCGGCGAAGGACCGTGCCGACGGACTCCAGCACCTGGTCGTCTTCGCGATGTACACGCAGAACGGCAACCCCGACCGCAACCTCGAAGCGGTCGTGCTGCGGATGGTCTGGCCCGAGTGGCTCGCCGACCTGGAGGCGACCCGCTACGACAACCCGCTCTTCTGCGGCATCACCTTCGAGGACTTCACCTCCGGGTACGACACCAACTCCGCGGTGCTCTTCCCGGAGACCATCGCCGTGCGCGAGGCCCCCGAGCGCTTCAGCTGGGGCGGCATCTTCTGCGACCGCGAGGCCGCACGCTTCCGCCGCGTCACCGAGGCCTCCGTCGAACTCCTCGGCGTCGAGCTGCCCGACGACATCCGCGAGATGGTCGCCGACCAGCGGCGCTGCGAGCAGGCCTTCGTGCTCTGGGACATGGTCCACGACCGTACCCACAGCCACGGTGACCTGCCGTTCGACCCGTTCATGATCAAGCAGCGCCAGCCGTTCTGGATGTACGGGCTCGAGGAGCTGCGCTGCGATCTCACCGCCTTCAAGGAGGCCGTGAAGCTGGAGGCCGACGGCTTCGGCCAGGGCCGCGACGTGCAGTACGCCGTGCTGTTCGACCGGATGTTCCGCTTCCCGGTCACCGGCGAGCGCGTCCGCAACTACGACGGTCTCGGCGGCCAGCTGCTCTTCGCGTACCTCCACAAGCACGACGTCGTGCGCTGGACCGACAACACCCTGAAGATCGACTGGGAGCGGGCCCCGCAGGTCACCAACCAGCTCTGCGGTGAGATCGAGAAGCTGTACCGGGACGGCATCGACCGTCCCAAGCTGGTCCACTGGTTCGCGGCGTACGACCTGGTCGCCACCTACCTCGCGCCGCACCCCGGCTCCCGCTGGGCCAAGGGCCCGGACGCACTGGACCTCTCTTTGCCGCCCCGCAAGCTCGTCGACGACGTGCTTCCGGACGAGTTTCCCCTGAGCATGTTCTATGAGGCGCTCTCCAAGAAACTGAAGAACGTGATCGCCTCCACCAAGGGGATCACCGCCGCGGACGCCGGGCAGGCGGCCGCGTGAGCGCACGTCGTCAGGAGGCGGTGGCCATGAACGGAAACGGCAAGGGCAACGGGAACGGTGCGCTCGAAGGCGCCGTGATCGCCGTCGCGGGTGCCGCCGGCCCGGCCGGCCGGGCGGCGCTGCTCCGCCTCGCCGAGGCGGGCGCGGTCGTCGTCGCCTCCGATGCGAACGCCACCCGGCTCGCCGAGGCCGTGGACGCCGCCCGCTACGCCCATGGCGGAGCCACCGTCACCGGGGACACCGTGGATCTGCTCGATCTCGATGCCGCCCGTGACTGGGCCGCCAGGACGGAGAAGGAGTTCGGCCGGATCGACGGCCTGGTCCACCTCGTGGGCGGCTGGCGCGGCAGCGCGAGTTTCGGCGAGACCGACCTCGCCGACTGGACGCTGCTGGAGAAGCTGCTGATCCGCACCGTCCAGCACACCTCGATGGCCTTCCAGGACGGCCTGCAGCGCAGTGACCGCGGCCGCTACCTGCTGATCAGTGCGGCCGGGGCGAGCCGCCCCACCGCGGGCAACGCCGCGTACGCCGCGTCGAAGGCGGCAGCCGAGGCCTGGACGCTCGCTCTCGCGGACGAGTTCCGCAAGGCGGGGGGCGAGGAGGGGCCGCGGACCGCGGCTGCGATCCTGGTCGTGAAGGCATTGGTGCACGACGCGATGCGCGCCGAGCGCCCGAATGCGAAGTTCGCGGGCTTCACCGACGTCAAGGAGCTGGCCGACGCCATCGCCGGCGTCTGGGACCGGCCCGCCCCGGAAGTGAACGGAAAGCGCCTGTGGCTGACCCCGCAACCATAAGGACCGACGCGCGTCGTCACCACGACCCGCAGGTACGCGGATTCGCCAGTGACAACTACGCGGGGACCCACCCGGAGATCCTCCAGGCCCTCGCGCTCGCCAACGGCGGCCATCAGGTCGCCTACGGCGAGGACGACTACACCGGTCATCTTCAGCGCGTCATGCACAGCCACTTCGGCCCCACTGCCGAGGCCTTTCCGGTCTTCAACGGCACCGGCGCCAACGTGGTCGCGCTCCAGGCGATGACCGACCGCTGGGGCGCGGTCATCTGCGCCGAGACCGCCCACATCAATGTCGACGAGGGCGGCGCCCCCGAGCGGGTCGGCGGCCTCAAGCTGCTCACGGTGCCCACCGAGGACGGCAAGCTCACGCCGGAGCTCATCGACCGGCAGGCGTACGGCTGGGACGACGAGCACCGCGCCATGCCGCAGGTCGTCTCGATCACCCAGAACACCGAGCTCGGCACGGTCTACACGCCCGACGAGATCCGCGCCATCTGCGAGCACGCCCACGGGCACGGCATGAAGGTCCACCTCGACGGTGCCCGGATAGCCAACGCGGCGGCCTCCCTGGACGTGCCGATGCGCACGTTCACCAACACCGTCGGCGTGGACGTGCTCTCCTTCGGCGGGACGAAGAACGGGGCCATTTTCGGCGAGGCCGTCGTGGTCCTGAACCCGGACGCGGTCCGTGCCATGAAGCATCTGCGCAAACTGTCGATGCAGCTGGCCTCCAAGATGCGCTTCGTCTCGGTCCAGCTCGAGGCCCTGCTCGCGGGCGATCTCTGGCTGCGCAACGCCCGGCACGCCAACACCATGGCCCTTCGGCTCGCCGAGGGAGTCCGTGGGGTGGACGGCGTGGAGATCCTCTATCCCGTCCAGGCGAACGCCGTCTTCGCGCGTCTGCCGCATGCGGTGAGCGAGCGGCTGCAGAAGCGTTTCCGTTTCTACTTCTGGGACGAGAAGGCCGGCGACGTGCGCTGGATGTGCTCCTTCGACACCACGGAGGAAGATGTCGACGCCTTCCTCCTCGCGCTGAAGGAGGAGATGGCCGCCTAGGGCCTCTGGCCCTTCGTGCATAAATATGCGGCCGATCGGAAAAAGATTGACTCCGGTCGGCCGCTTGCCTATGCTCGGCGGTCATGGAGCTGATTCAGCAGGTCCCCGAAATCTCCGCGTATCTGGTCGCCGATGAGGCCATTGACCATGAGCACCCCTTGGTTCGCGAGACGGCTGCGCGCCTGCGCGCCGACTCGGAGGGTGCATACGCATACGCGGTAGCCGCCTACGGCTTCGTGCGCGACACCATCGCGCACTCCGCCGACTCGGGCGATATGCGAGTCACCTGGCGCGCCTCGGACGTCCTCGCCACCCGCAACGGCATCTGCCATGCCAAGTCCCATGCCCTGGCCGCGCTGCTCCGGGCGGAGGGCATCCCCGCAGCCCTCTGTTATCAGCGGCTCGCCGAGGAGAACGGGGATCCGGGCCCGGTGCACGGACTGATCGCGCTCAGGCTTCCGGGCCGGGAGCGCTGGGCCCGGCAGGACGCGCGCGGCAATCGGCCGGGCGTCGATGCGCAGTTCTCGCTGGACGGGGAGCGGCTGGCGTGGCCGATCCGCCCGCAGTTCAATGAAGTGGACTATCCGGTGCTCTATGCGGCGCCACACCCGGAGGTCCTGCGCGGCATGAAGGCGGCCGCCGACCGGGCCGAGCTCTGGCGCACGCTCCCCGCTGCGCTCTGAGCCTCGCGCCGCTGACCGCCGGTGCGCTCCCGACGGGGTTGAGCAGCTGAGCGCCGGGGTACGGACTGTGGTCCGTACCCCGGAGTGACGTTTCAGCGGCGGCCCGGACCCCGCCTGTCAGCCGCGCTCGCGTACCTCGGCGGGCGTCGGGGCCGTACCGCCGAGATGCGAAGGCACCCACCAGGTGTCGCTCGCGTCCTTCGGGCGCACCGGATAGGCGCGCTGGGCCGCTTCCAGCAGCTCCTGCACCCGCTCGCGCAGCCGCCGCGTGATCGCACCCGCGTACTGGTCGGTGGGAGCCTCCACCGGCTCACCGACACGGATCGTCACCGGGATGTGGCTGCGCTTGAAGTTGCGTGGGCGGCCCTTCGTCCACACCCGCTGTGTGCCCCACAGCGCCATCGGGATCAACGGCACACCGGCCTCCTGGGCGAGGCGCGCCGCGCCCGACTTGAAGCTCTTCAGCGTGAAGGACTCCGAGATCGTCGCCTCGGGGAACACCCCGACGATCTCACCGGACCGCAGCGAGGCGAGGGCGTGCGCATACGCGTCCTCGCCCTGCTTGCGGTCGACGGGGATGTGCTTCATGCCGCGCATCAGCGGTCCGGAGATCTTGTGCCGGAACACCGATTCCTTCGCCATGAAGCGGACCAGCCGCTTCTGCGGCAGCGCCGCGAGTCCGGTGAAGATGAAGTCCAGATAGCTGATGTGGTTGCTGACCAGAACGGCGCCACCGGTCTTCGGGATGTGCTCCGAACCCTGAGTGTCGATCTTCAGGTCGAGCGCCTTGAAAAGCGTACGAGCGGCGCCGACGACCGGTCGATAGACGAGTTCTGCCATCTGGAGAAGACCCTTCTTCAGCGCCTGGGGAGGGTTCTCCCGGCGGAAGTTACGCAGCCGTAGGTTTTCGGCATTGGGCCGATCGTGCCCCATGCGCGACGTGGTGGCCAGTCTCGGCGGGCGCGGGGCGCGAGATTCTCGTCACGTGGAAGGGGCGGGAATGTCCCGGCGCCCGCAGGTGCTGACCCTTTGCGTAGAGCTCTGACAGGAGGCCGAAGGTGGACCGGCAGACGTATGTGGACAGGCTGGACGCGGCCCAACTCGGCGTGGAATTGGGGGAGCGGGCCACGCTGCTCCAGTTCTCGAGCGCCTTCTGCCAGCCGTGCCGGGCCACCCGTCGCACCCTCGCCGAGGTCGCGGGAATGGTCGAGGGGGTCGCTCATGTGGAGATCGACGCAGAGGCACATCTCACTCTTGTGCGCGCGCTGGGCATCGTCCGGACCCCGACGGTGCTGGTCCTCGACGCCTGCGGCCGGATCGTCCGGCGGGCTGTCGGGCAGCCGCGCACCGTCGACGTCGTCGCCGCTCTGGGGCAGGCGATGTGACGGGCCGTGATGCTTCTCCCACCTGGTGGGACGGTCTTGACTGCACCGGCCACGCATCGTCAGTCTGACGCTATGCCGCCAGAACTCCTTCTCTACGGCCGGGTGCACGTCGACCTGGCACGCAACGCGAGTGCGCGCTGTCCGGATGCCTGAGCATCCACGGCCCCGAACACCCGACGCGCAGAAGGACAGCTCCATGACGGCATCACCCGAGCTCGGCAACGCCCGGACGGCATCCCCGGATCTTCTCCGCTCCGTATTCCGGCAGCACGCCGCAGGAGTCGCCGTGATCACGGCCGCCGGTGACCGGCCGGTCGGCTTCACGGCCACCTCGCTCAACTCCGTGGCCGCCGAGCCGCCCCTCATCTCCTTCGGTGTGGGCACCTCGTCCTCCAGCTGGCCGGTGCTCGCGGAGGCCGAGCACGTCGGCGTCCACATACTCGGCGAGCACCAGCAGGAGCTGGCCGCCACCTTCGCGCGCAGCGGCGCCGACCGGTTCGGGCCGTCCACCGATTGGCGCAGTGGGCCCGAAGGCGTCCCTTTGCTGGACGGCGTGCTGGCGTGGCTGGTCTGCCGGGTGGTGGCGCGGATCCCGGCGGGGGACCACCGGATCGTGATCGCCCAGGCCGTGGTCGGTGACCCGGCCGGGTCAGGCCGGCCGCTGGTCTATCACCAGGGCCGGTTCACGGCTCTGCGAGACTGAGAACTCCTTGGTGGCACTCGGGCGCCGAGCGTTGGGCAGATCACAGCGCAAAGCGCTTGCTTATGGGGCACGCACTGGGTGTACTGGCGAGTAATATTACGGTCGGAGCGTCGGTCGCCCCGACCGGAAATCGCCCCATCAGGCGCCTATGCTGCGTGCAACAAGGCAGCCCGGAAATGACGATGCAGTAGGAGAGCCGGCGTGAGCTTGAGGATCGTTGTCTGTGTGAAGTACGTGCCCGACGCGACCGGTGACCGGCATTTCGCCGATGACCTGACGTTGGATCGTGAGGATGTCGACGGTCTGCTGTCGGAGCTGGATGAGTACGCGGTCGAGCAGGCGTTGCAGATCGCGGACGGGGCGGACGATGCGGAGGTCACCGTGTTGACGGTGGGTCCGGAGGATGCCAAGGACGCGTTGCGCAAGGCGTTGTCGATGGGTGCGGACAAGGCTGTTCACGTCGAGGACGACGATCTGCACGGTACGGACGCGATCGGTACGTCGTTGGTGCTGGCGAAGGCCATCGAGAAGACGGGTTACGACCTGGTGATCTCGGGGATGGCGTCGACGGACGGCACGATGGGTGTGGTTCCGGCGCTGCTGGCCGAGCGGCTGGGTGTGCCGCAGGTGACGCTGCTGTCCGAGGTTTCGGTCGACGGTGGTGTCGTGCGGGGCCGCCGGGACGGTGACACGGCGTCGGAGCGGCTGGAGGCGTCGTTGCCTGCGGTGGTGTCGGTGACCGACCAGTCGGGCGAGGCCCGTTACCCGTCGTTCAAGGGGATCATGGCGGCGAAGAAGAAGCCGGTCGAGTCGCTGGATCTGGATGATCTGGGGATCGACGCGGACGAGGTGGGCCTGGGCGGTTCGTGGACCGCGGTCGACTCCGCGGCCGCACGTCCGGCCCGCACCGCGGGCACGATCGTCAAGGACGAGGGTGAGGGCGGCAAGGCGCTGGCCGAGTTCCTCGCGGGCCAGAAGTTCATCTGAGCCCCGGCTGTTCCCTCACCGCCCCCGCCTACCTCGCACACGCAGGAGATTGAAGTCCCATGGCTGAAGTTCTCGTCTATGTCGACCACGTGGACGGTGCCGTCCGCAAGCCCACCCTGGAGCTGCTGACGCTCGCCCGCCGCATCGGCGAGCCCGTTGCCGTCGCCCTGGGCAACGGCGCCGCGGACACCGCCGCCACGCTCGCCGAGCACGGTGCGGTCAGGGTCCTGACCGCCGAGGCCTCCGAGTTCGCCGACTACCTCGTCGTTCCGAAGGTGGACGCGCTGCAGGCCGCCTGCGACGCGGTGTCGCCGGTCGCCGTGCTGCTGCCCTCCTCCGCGGAGGCCAAGGAGATCGCGGCCCGTCTCGCGGTGCGGATCGGGTCCGGCATCATCACTGACGCCGTCGACCTGGAGGCCGGCGACCAGGGCCCGGTTGCCACGCAGTCCGCGTTCGCCGCCTCGTACACCACCAAGTCCCGTGTCTCCAAGGGCATCCCGGTCGTCACGGTCAAGCCGAACTCGGCCCCGGTGGAGCCGGTTGCGGCCGCGGGTGCGGTCGAGGAGCTGGCGGTCTCCTTCTCGAAGCTGGCCACCGGCACCAAGGTCGTCTCCCGTACCCCGCGCGAGTCGACGGGCCGTCCGGAGCTGACGGAGGCCGCGATCGTGGTCTCGGGCGGCCGCGGGGTCAACGGTGCGGAGAACTTCCACATCATCGAGGCGCTCGCGGACTCGCTGGGTGCGGCGGTCGGTGCCTCGCGCGCCGCGGTCGACGCGGGCTGGTACCCGCACACCAACCAGGTCGGCCAGACGGGCAAGTCCGTCTCGCCGCAGCTGTACATCGCCTCGGGCATCTCCGGCGCGATCCAGCACCGGGCCGGCATGCAGACCTCCAAGACGATCGTCGCGATCAACAAGGACGCCGAGGCCCCGATCTTCGACCTCGTCGACTACGGCGTCGTCGGCGACCTCTTCAACGTCGTCCCGCAGCTCACCGACGAGATCACCGCCCGCAAGGGCTGACCCGGCCGGCACGGCTGCACCACACGCACGATTCAACGGCCCGGGGCCGCGCGGTGAACCCACCGCGCGGCCCCGCACCGTTTCCGATCACCATTGACGCAGGTACAGCAGCCTTATAACTTCACTATACGGATTGTTGATTCCGGGAAGCGGAAATGACGAGAGCGTGGAGGGTGCGGAAATGGGTCAGCAGGAGAAGGCGGCGACGAGCCTCGCCGGTGCGGTCAGCGACGGGATCAGCGCCTCGCTCACGGCGGTGGACGCCGAACTCGCCCGCCGGTACCCGGGCGACCCCGGCACCCGTCAGCCCGTTCACACGGTCTACGTACCCGGCGACACCTTCACGGCAGGCACCATCCGCGCATGGGGCGACCAGGCGTTGAAGGCGCTCGACGAGCACGCTCCCGACGCGGCCTCCCTCGCCTCGGTGCTCGGCATCCCGGACGAACTCGCCGGGCCCGTCCACGACCGCGTACGCGCCAAGCTGGAGCGCGAGCCCGTCGAGGACCTGCGGATCGACTTCGAGGACGGCTACGGCCCCCGCTCCGACGCGGAGGAGGACGAGGCCGCGGCCCGCGCCGCCCGGCTGATCTCCGAGGCGTACGCGAACGGCACGGCGGCGCCGTACATGGGCATCCGGATGAAGTGCATGGAAGCCGCCGTACGGGACCGGGGCATCCGCACCACGGACGTCTTCCTCACTGGGCTGATGCGGGCGGGCGGCCTTCCCGACGGGCTCGTCCTGACCCTGCCCAAGGTGACGTACCCCGAACAGGTCACCGCCTTCGTGCAGCTCCTCGAAGCCTTCGAGCAGACGCACGGACTGCCCGCCGGGCGGCTCGGCTTCGAGATCCAGATCGAGACCAGCCAGTCCATCCTCGCCGCCGACGGCACCGCCGCCGTCGCCCGGATGATCGACGCCGCGCAGGGCCGGGCCACGGGGCTGCACTACGGCACGTTCGACTACAGCGCCTGCGTCGGGGTCAGCGCCGCCTACCAGGCGAGCGACCACCCGGCCGCCGACCACGCCAAGGCCGTCATGCAGGTGGCCGCCGCCGGCACCGGCGTACGCGTCTGCGACGGCTCGACCAACGTGCTGCCCGTCGGCCCCACCACCCAGGTCCACGAAGCCTGGCGGCTCCACTACGGCCTCACGCGGCGCGCTCTGGCCCGCGCCTACTACCAGGGCTGGGACATGCACCCGGGTCACCTGCCGACCCGTTACGCGGCCGTCTACACGTTCTACCGCGAGGGCCTGGAGCAGGCCGCGGGCCGGCTCGCCGCGTACGTGGCGAAGGCGGGCGGCGATGTGATGGACGAACCCGCCACCGCCAAGGCGCTCAGCGGCTACCTCCTGCGAGGCATCGACTGCGGGGCCCTGGACACCGCGGAGGTGGCCCGGCTGACCGGACTGACCCGCGCGGACCTCGACGCCTTCGCCTCACCGCGACGCGGGGGACTGACCGTCACGACGCCGTAGCCCGTATCCGCGCCGCTCGGACGAGCGGCGCGGAGGGTGCCGGCCCGCGCTCAGGTGCCGAAGCCGTCGCCGGACGGGCTCCCCGGCACCCCGTCGACCAGGTCCTCGAGACCGGACGGCGTCACGCGCCCCTCGTCCCGGAACAGCTGGGTGCCCTTCTCGCAGAGCGGTCTGTTGCCGCGTGCCCGCGAGCTGAACTCCTCAGGGGTGCCGCCGAACCATTCGCGCAGTCTCGGTGACTCCGCGAGCAGCTGTGTGAGCAACTGCCGCTCGCCCGGGTGCACCCTGGCGACGCCGGTTCCGTCGTGGATCACGCCGCGGCGGTGCACGTACGCGTGGACACCGCCCAGCAGTTCACCCGAAGGCGTTTCCATGGGGAAGCGGCCGGCCGGCAGGAGCACCCGGTCGTACTCGCCGTCGGGCGTGAAGACGCCCTCGCTGTCGTCGACGATCTTCAGCTGAACCGCGTCCAGCCACGTGACGAACAGGTCGCGCGTTCTGCCCGGTGCGTGGAACGGGGACGCCGAGACGTAGCCGAGCGGACTCACGTTGGCGGACACCCCGGCCAGGATGCCGGTCGCGCGCACCTTGACCATGGGGATCGTCGAGGAGACGCCGAGGCCGCCCATCTTGTGCCGGAGCTGTCCCGGGCAGGCGTTCGAGCCGATCGAGAGTACGGGGATCCGGTCGCCGGTCAGCGGCTCACCGGCGTCCCTGAGCACCTGGTCCAGCGGCAGCGGCCCGCCCGCCTCCAGGCCTTCCACCAGCCACTGGGCCGGCCCCGCACCCGGCCCGGGCCGCAGTCGCAGGTACGTGTTCCGATGCAGCAGGCCCGATTCCGAGGGCCAGGCCCCCGGGTAGATGAGCGGCTGCTCGCGTGGTGCCGCGTCGAGGCCGAGGGCCTCAAGAGTGCGTTCGTTCACCCTGCTTCTGAACCTTTCCCCGGAAGGCGAGTGCGGTGAGCGCGCATCCGGAGCCCTGGCGGACCGTACGCCGGGTCTCCTGGAGGCCGCATGGCGGCACAGGATACCCAAGTGGGCTCAGGCCGGGCGCAGTTCGCCCGATCCCCGCGGGATCAGCCTCGTCGGGAGCTCCACGCGTGCCGGGGCGTGGTCGGCTCCGTCGAGGCGGCGGAACAGGTGCTCGGCCGCGGTGCGGCCGACGGCCGCGGCGTCCTGGGAGATGACGGTGATGCCCAGCAGGTCCGCGAGCTCGATGTCGTCGAAGCCCACCAGGGCGACCGGCCGTTCCCGGTCCGCCAGGACGCGTACCGCGGTCACCGTCACCCGGTTGTTGCCCGAGAAGAGTGCCGTGACGGGCTCCGGACCGCAGAGCATGGTCTCGGCGGCGCGGCGGACCCGGCCGGGGTCCGTGGAGCCGAGGGAGACCCAGGAGTCCTCGACGGTGATTCCGGCGTCCGTCATGGCGGTGTGATACCCGCGAAGGCGCTCGGTGGCGGTGTGGATGCGGGGCTGGTCGCCGATGAAGCCGATCCGGCGGTGACCGTGCGCGATCAGATGGGCGACGCCCTCACGGGCGCCGCCGAAGCTGTCCGAGAGCACCATGTCGGCGTCGATCCGGCCCGCCGGACGGTCGACGAAGACCGTCGCTATGCCGGCCTTGATCTCCGGTTCCAGATAGCGGTGGTCGTCGCCCGCCGGAATCACGATGAGCCCGTCGACCCGGCGCGCGCACAGGGCGAGGACGAGTTCCTGCTCGCGCTCCGGGTCCTCGGCGCTCGAACCGTTGATGAGCAGGGCGCCGTGCGCCCGGGCGACCTCTTCCACGGCGCGGCTCAGCGGACCGTAGAACGGGTCGGCGAGGTCCTCCAGGACCAGGCCGATGGAGGCGGTGCGCCCCTTGCGCAGCACGCGCGCACTGTCGTTGCGGCGGAAGCCCAGCGCGTCGATGGCCTCCTGGACCCGGCGCTCGGTGTCGGGTGTGACGCCCGGCTCGCTGTTGACCACGCGCGAGACCGTCTTGAGGCCCACTCCGGCGCGCGCGGCCACATCCTTCATGGTCGGCCGGTTGCCGTAACGGGGCTCGGGGTGACGGGTGGTCTCGGCCACGGTGCGCTGTCCTGTCGTCGGGTGCGGGCTGTCCGGCGGGGCCGCGGAGGGTGCCGCGGAAGGGGCCGGAGGCTGTGGCGTCGAGCATAGGCCCTGGACAACGTTGTCAGCTGAATGGAGACTATGCAGACTATTCAATGAAGCCGCAGGTCCACCCCCTCACCATCCGGAGCCCACACCGATGCATACCGACCTCGTCGCCGCGCTGGACATCGGCGGCACCAAGATCGCCGGCGCGTTGGTGGACGGCAGCGGCACGCTCCTCGTACGGGCGCAGCGCCCGACGCCGGCCCGGGAGAGCGGCGAGCACGTCATGGCGGCGGTCGGCGAGGTGCTGGCCGAGCTGACCGCATCGCCGCTGTGGGGGCGGGCTTGCGCCGTCGGTATCGGCAGCGCGGGTCCGGTGGACGCCTCCGCGGGGACGGTCAGTCCGGTCAACGTTCCCGGCTGGCGGGGCTTTCCGCTGGTGGCGCGGGTGAGCAGGGCGACCGGCGGACTGCCCGTCGAGCTGGTCGGCGACGGGGTCGCGATCACCGCGGCCGAGCACTGGCTGGGCGCGGCCCGCGGCCACGACAACGCGCTGTGCATGGTCGTGTCGACCGGTGTCGGTGGCGGGCTCGTTCTCGGCGGCGCGCTCCACCCCGGCCCCAGCGGCAACGCGGGCCACATCGGACACATCAGCGTGGACCTCGACGGTGACCCGTGCCCGTGCGGTTCCCGCGGCTGCGTCGAGCGCATCGCGAGTGGGCCCAACATCGCGCGCCGCGCGCTGGAGGGCGGCTGGCGCCCCGGCCCGGACGGCGACGCGTCGGCGGTGGCGGTGGCGGCCGCGGCGCGGGCGGGCGACCCGGTCGCCGTGGCCTCGTTCGAGCGGGCCGCGCAGGCGCTGGCCGCGGGGATCGCGGCGACGGCCACGCTGGTCGAGATCGACATCGCGGTGATCGGCGGCGGGGTGGCCGGGGCGGGCGACGTACTGTTCGCGCCGCTGCGCAGCGCCCTGCGCCGGTACGCCACGCTGTCGTTCGTCCAGCAGCTGACGGTCGTGCCGGCGGTCATGGGCAACGACGCGGGGCTGGTGGGTGCGGCGGCGGCGGCCTTCGCTGCCCGCGTCGGCGCGGACGGCCCGGTCTCCGTCTAGACACCGCAGCCGTCCGGTGGGCCCGCCGGACGGCCGGGTCCCGGACCGTCCGGCGAGCGGGGATCCTGCGGCCGGGCGGCGACGGCGTCACGCCGCCACCCGGCCCCTCGGGTCCGTACCGTTCACACGGCCTCAGCAGGTGATGCGGAGGTCCCCCCAGTCCGCGTGGTCGTAGTCGACGCCGTCGCCGCCGTCGGTGACCACCAGGCGGACGACCTGCGCGCCGCTCACGTCCGCCGAGACGGACTGCGCGGCCATGTCGTTGGTCAGGACGCCGGTGGAGGCGGCCTTCGTGCCGTCCGACCAGATCTCGAAGGCCACGCTCCCCTTGGCGCCCGTCTCGTCGTCGACCCCGACACTGGCCGTCACGGTGCTGCACGCGCCGCCCGCGTAGTACTCGACGCTGCTGGACGCGTGAGCTCCCAGCCCCTTCGTGAACACCTGGCCGCCGATGGTCAGCGGCTTCCCGTCGCCCGCCGCGCTCTCGCCGTTGCTGGTGTCCTTCTCGACCGGCCCGTAGCCGTTGGAGGCGGAGAGCCGCGGCAGATCGCTCAGATAACCGCCCCCGGCCGGAGGCGCCACCACCACATGGGCCTGGAACGGTACGGAGGACCGCACCTGCTTCCCGGAGGGCGCGCGGTACCGAGTGGTGAGTGTCAGGTCGTACGTACCGGTGGCCGTGCCGGCCGGGGCCGTCACCTGCCAGCGCGTGGCCAGCGTCCGTCCCGTGGCGAGCGCCGCCGCCGTGGTCGCGGAATCGGCCCGTACCTGCCAGCCGGCCGGCCCGGTGAGCGCGGCCGACACCTTCGTGGCGGGCGTACGGCCCAGATCGGTGACCCGGGTCGTCAGCTTCGCCGTGCGGCCGGCCTCCACCAGCGCACTGCCGTCCAGAGCGAGCTCAACGGCGGGCGGATAGGCCGCCCAGTGCTTGTCGGCCGCGACACGCAGCAGCACGGTGCCATGGGCCGGGACGGTCGCCGAGAGGCCTCCCGCCGTGTTGGTGGTGGTGTGCGTCCACAGGTCGCGCACGCTGTACGCGGTGGCCTCCGGCAGCCCCGCCTCCGTGGCCGTCGTCGAGATCCGCTGCGCACTGCCGGTCTCGTTGAACAGTGCGACTGCCCGGCTGCCGTCCTGCATCTCCTTGGCGACGACCCAGCGCCCGCCGTCGGAGGAGAGCACGGTGCCCTGCTTGCCCAGCGGGTCCTGGTCGACGGCGATGACCTCGTGGTTGGAGAGGATGTCGAACGTCTCCGGCGTCGCCTTGCGCAGATCGGCCCCGATGAGCAGTGGCGCGGCCATGACCGACCACATGGAGAAGTGGGTGCGGTATTCGGTGTCCGTCATCCCGCCGTTCCCGACCTCCAGCATGTCGGGGTCGTTCCAGTGGCCGGGGCCCGCGGCCGCGGCGAGCGGAAGGTTCTGCTTCATGATCGACAGCATGCTGTTCCAGCTGTCGTTGATGTCGCCCGTGGTGCGCCAGAGGTTGCCCAGTTCGGCGGCCCACTCCCAGGGTTTGTTCTCGCCCCACTCGCAAATGCTGTAGACGATGGGCCGGCCGGTCGCGGCCAGCGCGTCACGCATCGTCGTATAGCGCTCTTTCGCGTCCACACCCAGGTTGTTGCAGTTGTCGTACTTGAGGTAGTCGACGCCCCAGTCGGCGAACTGCTGCGCGTCGCTGAACTCGTGGCCCAGCGCGCCCGGAATTCCGACGCTGTCACAGGTCCTGGTACCCGCGCTGGTGTATATGCCGAGCTTGAGCCCCTTCGAGTGGACGTAGTCGGCGACGGCCTTGATCCCGTTCGGGAAGCGCACCGGATCGGCTTCCAGCTTGCCGTCCGCATTGCGCTGCGTCTTGGCCCAGCAGTCGTCCAGATTGACGTACTCGTAGCCCGCTTCCTTGAGTCCCTTCTCGACGAAGATATCGGCGATTCCCTTGACCATCGACTCGTTGAACTCGGCCCGGCAATGGGTCGAGTTCCAGTTGTTGAAGCCCATGGGGGGAGTGAGGGCAAGGCCGCTTCCGGCCGGTGCGCCGGCGGGCGGCGCCGGGGTGGCCGGGGAGTGGGCCGCGGCGGGAACGGTTGCTCCCGCCGCGCACAGGAGGGCTGCGGTCAGCGCTCCGATGACTCTGTGGCGGCTTGTTCGGGTTGCGCTGCTGGAAAAGTGACGCATCGTTAGGTTCCTCCGGACTCGTGCCGAATCGAGTAGCGCCATGCACACATCAAGACGAGCGATTACGTTAGAGCCTGTTGGAGAATGTTGGAAGAGGGTGGGTGCTGGTTGCCCGGGATCTCGTCAAAACCCTTGACGGGGCCCCTGGTTGGGAGTGGGATCCAAGCGGGCGTTCGGTTGTGTTGGGTTGCCTTCCGGCAGAGGGGGTCATGGCGCACGCGTACGACAGGCCAGAGCTGCCCGGTAGCGTCGCGGGATATCGGATGTCCCGTCGGAGTCTGCTGCGTGGTGCGGCGGTTGGAGCCGGTGCGGTAACACTTCCCGCGCTGCTCACCGCGTGCGGAGGCGGTCCCGGTGGTGACGGGAAGACCATCACTCTGGGCTCGAACTCGTCCGATCCCATTCCGGAGAAGACGTTCGCGGAGGCCTTCAAGGCCTGTGCCGCTCAGTCGGGCGGCCGGAAGGCGAAGGCCAATACCGTTGACCACAACACTCTTCAGGGGAACATCAAACTCAAACGGTATCTACGGGGAAGCCCGATGACGTCTGCATGTGGTTCGCCGGAAACCGCATGCAGTACCTCGCGCCCTACTGCTGCTATCCGTGGGCCGTATTCAACCGGAAGAGTCTCTTCAGCGAACGGGGCCAACGGGCGCCGGTGACGCTGGACGAGTACGTGACCCTCGCCAAACAGACCTCGGTGATCGTCGCGCTCCCGGCCCTCGTCGCCTTCCTGCTGCTGCAGCGGCACTTCATCGCGGCGCTCACGCTGGGCTCCGGCAAGGGGTGACCGGGAGCTGGGGGAGCAGGTGCTTACGTGGGGCCCGGCAGGAACGGCAGCCAGGTCATTCCGTGGGCCTGTCCACACGGATCAGTGTCTGCTGGCCGTTGGCGACGAGCTTCCGCTCGCCGTCGCTGCGGACGCCGAACACCTCCAGGAGACACACGGTCAGAGTGCGTCCGGACTTCAGGACGGTGCCGATGGCCTCCAGGCGGTCGCCGGCGGCGGGCGCCAGGAGGTTGATCTTGTACTCGACGGTGAGGACCTCGGAATCCTCGGAGAGCAGGGTGAGCGCCGCGTAGCCGCCCGCGCTGTCCGCGATGGCGCTGGTGGCACCGGCGTGGATGTAGCCGTGCTGCTGGGTCACCTCCGGCCGGGACGGAAGCTCGATGTGCACCCGGCCGGGGCCGATGTGGCTGAGGCGTGCGCCGAGATGGGCCATGAGGCCCTGGCGCTCGAAGCTGTCCTGGACCCGCCTGCGGATCGCGGAGTCCGCTTCTTCCTGGTGCGCAGAGGGGTGTCCCATGTGCTCTCCTTCGGACGCCGTACGGGGTGGGCCGGGCACGACAGCCTGCCAGGCGCTCCATCAGCAGGTGCCCGCCGACGACGATCATCATGGCACCGCAGGCCTGAGCGTCGTCGACGACCGCCCGCTTCCCGAGCAGCCGCCAGCCCCATGGGGCTGTGCGCCGGCGGAGCGGCCCCGGAGGCACGGAAGGGGGACGCGGGCCCGATGGCAGAGGCGATTGTCAGTGGCGGGTGCGATCCTGCCTGCATGGACGAGATCATGCGGCGGCGGGTGTACGGCGCCGATCACGACGACCCCGACCCGGGGCCCCGGCCGGGTCGCAACTACCGGGAACTGGTGGGCGGCCCGCTCGACGGGCTGCTGCTGGACGTCACCGGCTGGACGGAGGTGGCCCTCGCGGACGGCTCCGCCCTGATCACCGAGATCGGCTCCTACGGGCCGGGCGGCCGGGCCGAGTACGGGCCGCGTCCGGACGAGCCGTACAAGTGGGACTGGCGGGGCGACACGCCGTAGCATCCGGGGATGTCACGCAGCGAGAAGAAGTCCCGCCGCCTCGTCGTCGACGGCACCGTCTTCCTCTGGAAGGTCGGTCACCGGCACGAGAGGGACGGTGGCCCGGAGCAGAACTGCCGCGAGATACTCGCCGTCCATCCGCTCGACGGCCGGGGGCGGTTGGAGATCGTCTTCCGGCCAGGACCCGGCAGGCTGGTGCCCGACGGCAGGCTGCACTCCGGCGGGGTGGCCACCGCGGGCGCCTACCTCAACCTGAACGAGCCGGGAACGGTGCGTGCACTGGTCGACGAGGCGATATCCGTTCACGGCTGGGACACCGATGACGCGGTGCCCCGGACGGTCGACGGATGGAGCGTCTTCGACGCGGTGTCCGCCCGTCGGCCCGAGACCACCCAGGAGCCGGGTTAGGGCAACGCCGGCCCGACGGACTGACCCGCGGTGCGGTAGCGGGGCGTTCGGCCGGTTCGCACCGGACGTCAGTGGCCCCGGTCCGAGGACTGCTGCGGCACGATCACCAGGAACACGTCCTGTTCCAGATCCATCACGACCTCCGCCGCGACACCCTCGCCGCGACGGGCCGCCGCGAACTCCTCCGCCGGCCAACTGCCTCGCGGGCCCCCTGCGGGGAACTGTTCAAGCACGGTGCGACGCACGGTCCACCCCCTGTCGTTCTTCCTGCTGCCCGCTCCAACGACGTCCGGCCGTACCCGTTACGGCTCCGCGGACGCCGCCCCCGTACCCGAGGACCTCCGCCGGCGGCCGTCCGTGGTTGCGTTCGTCCAACGGCATCGCCTCAAACGTGTCTTCGAGGCAGGGTGTTGCGGGCAAGCCACAGGGGGCTACGGAAGAGGGGGAACCGTGATCGTCTGGATCAACGGTCGCACGACCTAACCTTCAGCAGAGCGTGCAACGCAGCAATCAGTCGGCACTGGCTATGCACCTTCGTTCGTGCACCTTCGTGGTGGTCGAGCCCCGACCACCCCTACGGCCCCATCGGCTATATCGTCCCCGGCCCCGCCGATGCGACCGGTTCCGTCTTTTCCGCCAAGTCCGGTCCGTTCTGCCCGGCCCAAAAGCCCAAGCAGGGCGTTCCCTCAGGGAAGCAGTCGGGCATCGCAAGAAGTGGAACACCTGCGGAGTTCCTGCTCAGTTCGGCATCCATGGACAGCAGGGTCTGTACAGCGAGTGGTGTATCTCAGGGGTTGGTTGTTACTGCTGTGCTGCAGTGAGCCTGCCTTCGAAGGCGATGTCGAATGCCTGGAGTGCCGGCTTCCATCGCCTGGTCCAGCGTTTCGCGCCGGTGCCGGTCGGGTCCAGGCTCATGACCGCGAGGTAGACGCTCTTGAGGGCGGCCTGGATACGGGCGTTGACGGACTCGATCACGTTGGTCGTGCACACGATCTTGCGGATCTCGACGTCGAACTGGAGGAAGGGCACGAACTCCGCCCAGGCGTTCTCCCACACCCGCACGATCGCGGGGTACTTCGCTCGCCCCGGGATTCTCCCAGTGCAAGATAGTTTGTGTTGCTTTTCTGGCTGCGGCGCGGGCGCGCTGTGTCCTCAGCCGCGTTCACCCATCAAGCCCCCGGCGCGACCGGGGCGATGGCGCGGTCGGCGCGGCCTCCCTGGCGGCGGTCCAGGGAGACCGCGATCCCCTCGTGGGGCACAATGAGCGGCGCCGCGCCGACCTCGGCCCTGCGCCCTCGACGCCCAGCGCGCAGTACACCCTGTAGCTGTCGAGCCGGGAGAGGTTGCGCGGGCTGCTGATCGGGACGAGCGTGGCCACGGAATGGGCGGCGCGCTTGCGTACCCAGGCCACCGCCAACTGGGCGGGTGTCACGCCGGTCTCCTCGGCGATCGCCCGCGCGAGAGGCACGCCAGGCGGGGAAGTTGGGCGGCGCGGCATGCCGCGGGGAGTGCCCCCTGGGTCAGGGCTTCCTGCATTTTGTTCAGGAGAGCGAGGATGACTTCCAGCAGATCCGTTCCGTCCCTGACCAGTCGTCGACGGGGGTCGTGGATCAGCTGACTGAGTTCGTCGACCCAGGAACCTTCCCGGTGCGCTTGTTCGGCTTTCTGTACCACCGCTCGGAGAACGCTGGCCTGGGGCCCATCGGCCGCCAACTCTCGCAGGCGACGGATGGGCCTCACCGGTGCCCCGCGAGGCGATGTGGTCGAGTGCGGCATCAATGTGCGTCTGCGCAGCAGGTGCACTCGGCGGGGGACGAGCCAGACGAGTCCGTCGGGGGTAGCGGCCCAGGAGGATGCGGCCGGTTCGGCGAGTGCCGGTTCGGGCAGTTCGACGAGCCACGCCTGAGTGCTGTGAGAGCGGGAAGGGGCGGCGGCGACTGCTTCGAGCGCGGTGCCGTCGGTGCGAAGACGGTGCGGCGTGGAGGAGGGCCATTTCCAGCAGTTGGCCGCGCGGGCCGATGTGGCGGGCCGCAGTGCTGGTGAGGAGGAAGGCCAGGAGTGTCGGTGCCCAGGCTTGCCACTGGCCTGGGTTAGCGTCCGGAGGTGCCGCTCGTGTGCTGCCCCGTTCAAGCCGTACGGGGACGGCTGCCGAGCGCGCAGTGCGCGCCGCCTTCCAGGAGTTGTTCCACCTCGCGGTGGGCGGAATCGACGATGGCGCGGACGCACCGCGACGCATCGTCCGGGCGTCCGTCGGCGATGGCCTCGGCCACCTCCATATGGCGGCGTACGGCGTCCACGTCCACGTGGTCCGGCATCAGGGGCAGGTCGCGGCGGGCGAGGAGAAGCTCCTCAGTGACCTCGGAGAGCTGGGCGAACATCCCGTTCCCTGAGGCATTCAGCAGCGCCCGGTGAAAAGCCAGGTCCGCCGCTATGAAGCCCTGGATGTCATCAGCTCGAGCGACACTCTCCATCGCCCGGGCGAGCTCGACGAGCGCCTTCCGCGAACTGGGTGACGCGCCCACCGCCGCGAGAGCAGCGGCGGACGGTTCCACCGCGGCCCGCAACTCGGTGAGTTCGCGCAGCTGGGCGTTGCGGAAGGGCGAGGCCAGTCGCCATCGGATGACCTGGGGGTCGTAGAGGTTCCACTCGATCATCGGCCGCACGGTGATTCCCACGCGGGGCCGGCTCGTGACGACCCGCTTCGACTCCAGGACCCGGACCGCCTCGCGTGCCACGGTCCGGGAGACTCCGTACCGGTCCTGTACGTCTTCGAGGCGGAGCACCTCGCCCGCACGAATCTGCTCCGCGGCGAGGGACTCCCCGATGCGCTCGACCACCTGACCGTGCAGTCCGTGAAGTTCCACGCCACTCCCTGTCGTCCGTTTCGAAAGCGCCTACATTTGCCGATTGTGGCGTCCGGTGCTCGTCAACGAGAATTGGCGAGTCTGCGCAAGAGCGTGCCCACGCGTTCACCTGTGCTCGGGGCACCGCCCGACGTCAGGGCCGAACCGATCCCGCAGGCCACCGCACCCGCGGCGATCCATTCCGGGGCATTGTCGATTGTCACACCTCCAGTGGGCAGCAGGGGGGCCTGGGGGAGTGCCGCGCGCACGTCGCGCAGCCAGGCAGGTGATACAGCCGAGGCAGGGAAGAGCTTCAGCGCGTCGGCGCCCTCCTCCAGGGCGTGCACCATTTCAGTCGGGGTGGCGACGCCGGGGAAGACCGGAACTCCGTAGCGGTGGCCTGCGCGGATGACTTCCGGGTGGAGGCTTGGCGACACGAGGAAGCGTGCGCCGGCTTCTATGGCCGCGCGGGCCGCAGCCGCGTCGATGACGGTGCCCGCGCCGAGCAGCGCGTCAGGGCGGGTCTCGGCGAGGCGGGCCAGGGCGGTGAGAGCACGTGGTGTGGTCAGGGCGATCTCCACGGCGTGCAGCCCGGCGTCCAGGACGGCTTCCGCCGCGATGACGGCCTCGTCCGGACCTGCCGTGCGGATGATGCCGAACACGCGCTGTGCGGTGACGGCCTGGGTGGTTTCCCATCGGTACATGACGTTCATACTCTTTTGCTTGTGTAGGGGTGTGGTGGTTCGGCGGTGGCCGGTCGCCGCTGTCACCGGATGACGGTTTCGGATCCGGCGTCCGTGAAGCCGGCCAGGGCGCGATCGAGTCCGGCCTGGTTGGGCAGACCGTCCGTGTCCGTGGGGCATTGGACCACCAAAGCCGCCACAGCGGCGGCCTGGCGCAGGCACTGATCTGGGCCATGACCGTGCAGCAGGCCCGAGAGGAATCCTGCGGCGAAGGCGTCCCCCGCTCCCACGGGGTCGGAGACCGGTACGTCGAAGGCGGGCTGTCTGGCCGCTTCCGCCTCGGAGGTGAGACAGGTGGCCGATTTGTCGCGGTGCTTCACGACGACGGTTCGCGGCCCCTTGTCGAGCAGTGTGGCCGGGTCCGGGACGCCGAGCAGTTCCCACTCGTCCTCGCCCGCCAGCACCACGTCCGCACGGGACAGTAGGGGGGTGACGACCTCGCGCCAGCGGTCGGGTGAGCCGAGCTTGTGACGGATGTTCGGATCGAACGAGACCGTCGCGTCGGCGGCTCGCGCCAGTTCGAAGAGGCGCAAGGTGGCCCGGTGCGCCGAATCCGACAGCATTGGGGTGATGCCGGTGATGTGGACGAGTCGCGCCCCCTCGAACATGCGGGGCTCCAGTTCGTTCGGGGACATCCGGGAGGCGGCTGAGCCCGTACGCAGATACTGCACGTCGATGGCGCGCGCCGGATGGCTGTCGCGCATGAGAACTCCGGTCGGAGCCTCGGGGTCCGTTATGGCGTACGAGCTGTCCACGCCTTGCGCGCGGAGCTGGGCCAGCACGGCCCGCCCTGCCGGATCGTCACCGACGCGGCCCAGCCACCGGACGGAGTGTCCGAGCCGGGCCAGACCCGCCGCCACATTGCTCTCGGCGCCAGCGATGGAACGGCGGAACGCGAGCGCGTGTTCCAGCGGCACCCCGGGTTCGGCCAGCATGAGGAGCATGGCCTCGCCGCACACGACGACCTCGGCGCTCATCGGGCCAGCTCCGGCACCTGGGGGGCGAACTCGGCGCAGAAGCGGTCGATCATCTTCAACTCTTCCTCGTCGAGCCGGTACCCCGGGGCCCGGCAGTGGGCGGACGCAATCCAGCCACGGCGCACGGAGATCTCCTTCTCGACGGCGATGATGAGCTCCACGTTCTGCATCCAGTAGGAGAGGTAGGGCAGCATCCGGGTGTGCAGGGCGACGGCCCCGGTCTCGTCGCCCGCCTCCCAGCGCCTCCAGAGCTCGACGTACAACTCGGTGAAGGAGCAGCCCGGCTGCACGCCGACCGCGCCCCGCCGCAGGGCGTCCGGCAGTTGCAGACCGGCGTAGCCGACGAGCGAGGGCAGCGGACGTGGCCCGGCGGCCAGAGCCGCGATCAGCCGGCCCGGGGGAGCGGACTCGACCTTGACCCAGCGCAGATTGGGGTGTTCGGCGGCGAGCCGGTGCAGGGTGGGAGCGTCCAGTGCCGTTCCGGTCTGCGCCGGGGCGTACTGCACCACGACGGGCAGCGGATCGACGGCGGCGAGTATCGCACGCAGGTGGGCCGAGACGGCGTCCCTGGAGGGCGCGAGGAAGTGGGGCGGGAGCAGGTTGACGGCGTCGGCCCCGAGTTCCGCGGCCCGGAGAGCCTGGCGGACCGCGGACCGGGTGGCGTGGTCCGGGACGGAGACGATGGCGGCGACATCGTGGCGGTGCCGGGTCTGCTGGAGGAGAAGCCCGGTGAGCAGTTCCCGCTCGTCGGGGTCGAGTTTGTGGAACTCGCTCGCGAAACCGGGGAACATCAGCGAGCTCACCCCGGCCGCGAGTACCCGGTCCACCACTGTGGTGAATCCGTCGGGGTCGAGCTCTCCGTCGTCGTGGAACGGAACCTCCAGTACGGGTGAGACTCCTCGGATCAGTGTGTCGAGATCCTTGTGTACGGGTGCGGACATGTCGGTTCCTCAGAAGGCTTGGCGGGGCGGGGGCGAGTCGGTCGCGCCGACGAGGAAGTCGAGGTCGGCGCCGGTGTCGGCCTGCGTGACGTGTTCGGTGTAGAGGTAGGTCCAGCCGCGGGTGACGGGCGGTTTCGGCGGCTGCCAGGCGGAGCGCCGCCGGTCCATCTCGGTCTCGTCGATCAGCACGTCGAGGCGCCGCCCGGGCACGTCCAGTCTGACCTGGTCGCCGGTGCGGACGAAGGCCAGCGGGCCGCCGACGGCCGCCTCCGGTGCCACGTGCAGCACGCACGTACCGAAGGCGGTGCCGGACATGCGGGCATCGGATACGCGCACCATGTCCCTGATCCCGGCGTCCAGCAGCTTCTTCGGCAAGGGCAGGTTGCCCACCTCGGGCATGCCCGGATAGCCGCGGGGGCCTGTGTTGCGGACGATGAGCACCGTCTCGGCGGAGACGTCGAGCGTGGGGTCCTCGGCAACGGCGAGGTATTCCTCGATGGAGTCGAAGACGAGGGCGGGGCCGGTGTGGTCCAGCAGGTGCGGTGCGGCAGCTGACAGTTTGATGACGGCACCGTCCGGGGCGAGGCTGCCGCGAACCACGGCCGTCCCTCGTCCCGCGGGCAGCACCGGGTTGTCGAAGGCCCGGATGACCTCACGGTCGTACACCTGCGCACCCTGGCAATTGGCTGTCAGGGAAAGTCCGGTGACCGTCACCGTGTCCTGGTGCAGTGCGTCCTGCAGGTCGTTGACGAGCGCCGGCAGCCCTCCGGCGTAGGCGAACTCCTCCATCAGGAATCGCCCGGAGGGCATCAGGTCGATGAGCAGCGGAAGTTCGGCGCCCAGGCGGTCGAAGTCGTCGAGTTCCAGGGGTACTCCCAGCCGGCCGGCCAGGGCGAGCAGGTGTACCACCGCGTTGGTGGACCCGCCGATCGCCGCATTGATCCGGACGGCGTTCTCGAAGGCGGCTCGCGTCATGATGCGCCGGGGGGTGAGGTCGCTTCCCGCGAGTGCCACGGCACGTGCGCCGGTCTCTTCGGCCAGTGTGCCGCGCCGGGCGTCCACGGCCGGAAGTCCGGAGCCGCCGGGCAGCATCATGCCCAGGGCCTCCGTGAGACAGGCCATGGTGGAGGCCGTTCCCATGGTCATGCAGTGCCCCGCCGAGCGGTTCAGGGACGACTCGAACTCGGTGAACTCCTCCTGCGATATCGTCCCGGCGCGCAGCTCTTCCGTCATCCGCCAGATGTCCGTGCCGGAACCCACGTTGCGGCCCTTGAACCGGCCGTTGAGCATGGGTCCCCCGGTGAGGACGATGGCGGGCACACCGGCGCTGGCGGCACCCATCAGCGCGGCGGGCGTGGTCTTGTCGCACCCGGTGAGCAATACGACGGCGTCGATCGGATTGGCCCGGATCTGTTCTTCGATCTCCATGGCCGCCAGGTTGCGGTAGAGCATCGAGGTCGGCCGCAGGAACGGTTCCCCGAGAGACATGGCAGGGAATTCCAGGGGGAAGCCGCCCGCCTGCAGCACTCCACGCTTCACCGCGTCCGCGAGGATCTGCAAGTGGCCGTTGCACGGGGTCAGTTCGGAGAACGTGTTGCAGATGCCGATGACCGGGCGGCCGTCGAAGTTGTGACCACCGCGCCCCATGGCTCGCAGGTGGTGACGGGCGATGAATCCGTTCTTGCCGCCGTCGCCGAACCAGGCACGGCTCCTGAGTGGCTCTCGACGGGTGACGGGAACTGTGGCTGACGGTGTCTCTCGCTCTGCCATGTATGAGCCTCCGATGGGGTGCGGCCGCGCGGTTCCGCCCGCTTGAGACCGTGCTGTGACCGTGCAGGGGCTTGCCCTGCCGACGGTTTTAATGATGCTATCAAATGACGATAACGCCTCAGGGGCTGCGTGCGGCTGTCACGGAAGCGGAGGTTCACCCGTGGTACGCAATGCGCCGGTGCGGCTCGTCCGCTTCTTGACCTTTGGCGTACCGCCTGTCGCCACCGCCGGAACCCGTCCGTCGGGCACCGGCGGACCGGCCCCCCGCACACCCCCGCACCAATGCACGAAGCCCGGCGCCCTCCGCGGACGGGCAAGCACACCGACGTGACCCGGAACCACCGGATCAGTCCTCACCACACGGCCCCGACAGCACGATGCGCGGCGGTCACTGCCAGCTCGAAGGAGCTCCTCATGAACTCTTCGTTCCACCGGAACATCGCCGTGGCCACCGGCCTGCTGCTCACTCTCGGTCTCGCCACGGCGTGTTCGTCGGGCAAGGAGTCCTCCGGCAGCGACGCGGTCGACAAGAAGGTCGAAGGCAAGATCTCCCTCACGTACCTGCAGAAGCAGGGCGATCAGGAGTACTTCATCGGCGAGGCGGCCGGCGCCAAGGCGAAGGCCAAGGAGCTGGGCATCGACCTCAAGGTCGTCAACCTGGGCAACGACGCCAACAAGACCGTCAGCGAGGTCCAGTCCGCCGTCGCACAGAAGACGAGCGGCATCATCATCGTCGTCCCCGACCCGGCCGTCGGCCCGCAGGTCGTCCAGACGGCGAAGGACGGCAAGGTCGCCCTGCTCACCTCCGACGACCAGATCTGCACCACCGGACCCGACCCCGCCGCCTGCGGAAAGGACGACCTGGTCCCCCGCATCGGGTTCAGCGGTGCGCAGATGGGTGAGGAGGTCGGCAAGCGCGCGGCCGCCGAGTACAAGAAGGCCGGCTGGAAGGCGGCCGACACCCGGGTCATCTCGGCCTGGAAGCAGGACGTCACCGTCTGCGGCGACCGGGTCAACGCGGCCAAGAAGACCTTCGACGCCGCGGTGCCCGGCGTGAAGACCATCAACGTGCCCACCGACAACACCCCCACCGGCGCCCAGGACAAGATCGCCGCGACGATCACCGCGAACTCCAAGGTCAAGAACTGGGTCGTCTGGGGCTGCAACGACGAGAACGCCATGGGCGGGGTCACCGCCCTGCAGAACGCCGGCATCGGCCCCGACCACGTCATCGGCGTCGGTCTCGGCGCCTACCTCGCCTGCAAGGAATGGCAGACCGACAAGAAGAGCGGCATGAAGGCCGCCCTCTTCATCAACGGCAAGGACGTCGGCGCCCTGGCCGTCCAGACCATGTACGACAAGCTCAAGAACGGCAAGAGCTTCCCGCAGGAAGCCTTCGCTCCCACCACGATGGTCGACCACTCCTCCTGGAAGACCGCCGGTCTCACCTGCGGCTGACCCGGCCCGGCCCGCGGCCGCACCAGCGGTTGCTGCCACGGGCCGGAACGGCACCGCTCCATGCCGGTCCAACACCCTTGACCACTCTGCGCGCCATGCCTTCGAGGTGAACGACATATGACAAAAGCCCCCCACGCGCCCGCCGGCCCGGACCCTTCCGAAGGACAGACTGAAGAAGCGTCGCCGCCTTCCCCGTCGCCGGGCATCGTGGACGTCACCAAACGGTTCGGGGCGGTGCGGGCCCTTGGCGGGGTCACGCTCGACTTCCCCCGCGGGCAGGTCACCGCACTGATGGGTGAGAACGGCGCGGGCAAGTCGACCCTGCTCAAGATCCTCACCGGTGACCACCAGCCCACCCAGGGGCACATCGTCCTGGGTGGCGAGCGCGTGGTGCTCGACTCCCCGGCCAAGGCACGCACGGCAGGCATCCGGATCATTCCGCAGGAACCGGAGATCATCCCGCACATCTCGGTCGCCGAGAACGTCTACGCCGGCGCCCTGCCGCGCAAGTCCGGCCGGCGATTCGACCGGGCCGAGCTCCGCCGCCGCATCGACGCGGACTTGGCCCGGCTGGGCTTCGCCGATGTCCTGGACCCGAACCTCCTGGGTTCACAGCTGACCCCGGCACAACGCCAGCTGGTCGAGATCATGCGCGCCCTCACCGGCAGTACCGCGGCGACACTGATCGCGTTCGACGAACCCACGTCCTCCCTCGCCGAGCACGAGGTGGACGCCCTGTTCGCCCTGATCCGGCGACTGCGGGACCAAGGCATCGCGATCGTCTACGTCTCGCACCGCATGCAGGAGATCTTCCAGCTCGCCGACCGCATCGCCGTGCTGCGCGACGGCAGCCTGGTCGGTGTCCAGCAGGCCGACACGACGAACGAAGCAGAGCTCGTACGCCTCATGGTGGGCCGCGACCTGTCCACCATGTTCGTCCGACAGCGGGTCGCCACCGACCGCCTCGTCCTCGACGTCAAGAACCTCACCACCGACGATGTCCACGACATCTCGCTCCGGGTCCACGCCGGCGAAGTCGTCGGCCTGGCCGGTCTCATCGGAGCAGGACGCTCAGAACTCGCCCTCGCGCTGGCCGGCGACCAGCCCGTCCACAGCGGCACCGCCGCCCTCGACGGAGTCCCACTGCCAAGTGGCCGCCCCGGCGCGGTGATCCGCGCCGGCCTCGGACTCGCCCCCGAGGAGCGCAAGGCGCAGGCGCTCTTCCTGCAGCAGTCCGTCCGCGCCAACATCTCCCAGGTAGTCCTCGACCGGCTACGGCGCTCCCGCTTCGTACGCCGCACCGCCGAACGAGAGCTCGCCCAGCACTACACCGACCGGCTCCGGGTCCGCACACCCTCGATCGACCACGAAGTGCGCAAACTCTCCGGCGGAAACCAGCAAAAGGTCGTCCTCGCCCGCTGGCTCGCCCGCAAACCCAAGGTCCTCATCCTCGACGAGCCGACCCGCGGCATCGACGTCGGCGCCAAGGCCGAGATCTACCAGATCATCGCCGACCTCGCCGCCGACGGTGTGGCCGTCCTCGTCATCTCCTCCGAACTCCCCGAACTCCTCGGCCTCGCCGACCGCGTCGTCGTCATGCAGGGCGGCCGCATCACCGGCGAACTCAACCACGGCGAAGCCACCGAAGAATCCATCCTCCAGCTCGCCATGGCCGACGACATCATCAGCACCCGTACCCCCGGAGCCTCTTCATGACCACCACCAGCGCCCCATCCCCGGCAGTCAAGGAGCCGTCGGAAGGGCCGGCCTCCTCGATGCCGAAGCTGCTCTCCCGCATCAGCGGGCAAAACATCAGCCTCGTCGGCGCGCTGATCCTCGTGCTCGGGCTGTTCGGGGTCCTCAACGATAACTATCTGAGCCTGTCGAACATGCAGGTCATCGCGGAGGCGGCGACCATCACCGGGCTCCTCGCGATCGTGCAGACCGTCGTGATCATCTGCGGCGGCCTCGACATCTCCGTCGGCTCGCAGGCCGGTGTGGCATCCGTGGTCAGCGCCATGGTCTTCACCAGCACAGGCACCAACGCCTTCCTCGGCATGGCGGCCGCCATCGGAGTCGGCCTGCTCATCGGCGCCCTCAACGGTCTGATCATCGTCTACGGCCGGGTCAACCCCACCATCGCCACCCTCGCCGGCCTCGCCGCCTACAAGGGCCTCGCCCAACTCCTGTCCGACGGACGCGCCCAGGGATACGTCCTGAACAACGACGTCTTCATCTTCCTCGGCCGCGGAAAGATCGCCGGACTTCCCGTCATGGTCTGGATCCTCATCGTCGTCGCCGTGGCCGTCCACATCCTGCTCCGCTACACCGACATCGGCCGCAACATCTACGCCATCGGCGGCAACGACACCGCCGCCCGCCTCGCCGGCATCAACATCAACAAATACCTGATCTGCGTCTACGCCCTCATCGGCATCGTGGCCGCCATCGCCGGCATCCTCCTCACCGCCCGCACCGGATCCGGCCAGCCCACCTCCGGCAGCGAAGGCCTCGAACTCAAGGCGATCACCGCCGCCGCACTGGGCGGCGCGGCCCTCAAGGGAGGCAAGGGCGGCATCGGCGGCACCCTCCTCGCCGTCGCCCTCCTCGGCGCCCTGGAGAACGGTCTCACCGTCCAGGGCATCAACTCCTTCTGGCAGAACGTCGCCCAGGGCGCCCTCCTCGTCATAGCCGTCGTGATCCAGCAGCGACGCAGCGGCGAACGCGCTGTCGGACTACCCAACTGACTCAGCCGGGCCAGGCCCCACGCGGCCCGGGAAGGAAGGAGAGCCTTTCGCCGAACCACGTGCCCATACCGATCCGCACACATAGCAGCTTAGTTGTCAAGAAGGGTTTGACGTGACGTTCTCGCACAGCAGCACGCCTTCGGAACACACCGGCCCCGCCGCAAAGGCAGGAGGGTTCAGCCGCCGCGGTGTGCTGAAGAGCCTGGCGGCAGCGGGATTCCTCGCCGTAGCAGGTGATGTCTTCCTTGCCGCACCCGCCCAAGCCGCCACCGCTCCGCCCGTGATCCCGCCCCTTCCCGAGACGGTCTCCGGGGTAAGCAACCCGCGCGTTCCCGTCACCTCCGGATGGCGCTGGACGTCCAGCCCTCCGGCATCCTTCTGGACATCCGGCACCGACACCTCCTCGTGGCACCCGCTCGACGTACCCGGCGAACCGGCCCTGCAGAACCAGTCCGTCCCCTCGGACACCGAATGCGCGTACACGGTCGAGGTCACCGTTCCGGCGGACTTCGCGGGCAAGCGCGTCATGCTCCGCTTCGATGGCGTCTACAGCTACGCCCGGCTCTGGGTCAACGGCACTGCCGTACGCACCCACGACGGCGGCTTCACCACCTGGTATGCCGACATCACCTCCCTGGTCACGCCGGGCCGCGCGGCCGTCGTCACCCTCGGCGTCACCGACCGGCCCACCAGCATCGCCGGCCAGTCCAACTACGCGCACCACATCATCGGCGGCATCCTGCGCGACGTCACCCTGGTCGCCCTGCCGGCTTCCCACCTCACGAGGCTGCACGCCGACACGACCTTCGACAGCGCGTACCGGGACGCCACGCTCACCGTGACCGCGGCCGCGTCGTTCCAGACGGGCCAGAGCGGAACGGCCAAGCTCACCCTCACCGACCCCGAGGGCCGGCCGGTCGCGATCACTCCGTCGAAGATCGACCTGACCGGCACGGATCCGCAGCAGCAGGCCGTGATCCCGGTCAAGGCTCCCCTCAAGTGGGACGCGGAACGCCCCCACCTCTACACCCTGACCGCCGAGTTCACCGCCGGAGGCGTGACCCAGACAATGACCCGGAAGGTCGGGTTCCGTCAGGTCAAGGTCGAGGGGAACAAGCTGGTGGTCAACGGCAGCCCCGTACATCTGCTGGGCGTCTGCCATCACAGCATCACGGAGAAGCAGGGCCGTTCGACCAGCCCGGCCATGGAGGAGCAGGCCGCCCGCCTCTACAAGGAGGCGAACTGCAACTACATCCGCACCTCGCACTACCCGCCCACACCGGCGCTGCTCGACTGGGCCGACCGCCTCGGACTCTACGTCGAGGTCGAAGCCCCCGTCTGCTTCCAGCAGGGCACGGTCGACGACCCCGCCTACACCGAGCAGTACATGACGCAGTTCGCCGAGATGATCGAACGCGACCGCAGCCACCCCTGCGTGATCGAGTGGTCCGTCGGCAACGAGAGCGGCATGGGCCGCAACTTCGCCTCGGAGAACACGTACGCCCACGAGACAGACCCGTCGCGTCCCACGGTCTTCGAGGACATGGGCCAGAGCAACGGCGGTAATCAGACCGACATCTACAGCGGTCACTACCCCAACCTCCAGAACGCCAATGGCAACGCCAAACAGCCCATCCAGTACGGCGAGTTCGCCCATGTGCCGTGCTACAACGTGGGGACCCTGAAGGAGGACCCCGGGGTGCGCGACTTCTGGGGCCACAGCATCGCGAAGCTGGCGGACAAGTTCCGCACCACGGACGGAGTCGTGGGCGGCGCCATCTGGGCGGCCATCGACGAGGTGTTCCACCTGGCCAACGGGCCTGTGGGGTACGGCGAATGGGGCATCATCGACCTGTGGCGCCGCCGCAAGCCCGAGTTCTGGCTCACGCAGAAGGCCTACTCTCCGGTACAGATCGCGGACGGGGTGCTCACCGGCCTGACCCCGGGAGGAGCCATACCGGTGCCGGTCAAGAACTGGCACGACCACAGCAACCTCGGAGAACTCCAGGTCGGCTGGCAAATCGGCAGCAGGTCAGGCACCATCGACGGCGTCGATATCGCACCCCGGCAGAGCGGCACCCTGACCGTCCCGGCCGGCGCCTGGTCGGCCGGCGACACCCTCCGGCTCACCTTCCGGCGTGGCACGGCCCTCATCGACGAATACCGGCTCTGGCTCAACACCCGTGCGACGCCGCCCTCCCCTTCCGACAGCGGCAAGGCGCCCACCGTCAACGAGAGCCCGGACACGATCACCGTCATGGGCGTCGACGCGCCGTTCACGGTGGTGTTCGACAAGCGCACCGCACGGCTCGTCGAAGCGACCGCCGACGGCACCGTGATCCTGACGAGTGGCCCGGACCTGGTGATCTCCCGTGCCGTTCCCGGACAGTGGGTGGGGACATCGGCGAGCGTGACCACGGCCGGCGGCCAGGTGACCGTCACCCTGAAGGGAAGCTTCGGCGCCATCGACACCACGATCAAGGTGGCGGTGAGCCCTCGCGGTCTGCTGACCACGACCTACACGATCACCAACCCGCCCTCTGGCCAGGTCAGCGACGTGGGCATACGGTACGTCCTCGCCGACGGCACGGACACCTTGAGCTGGCAGCGGGACGCCCAGTGGACGGCGTACCCCGACGACCACATCGGCAGGGCCTCCGGTACTGCGACCCGCAGCCGGGCCACCGGCGCGGACGGATACCGCACGAAGCCGGACTGGTCATGGGCCCAGGACACCCACAGCTACTTCCTGTTCGGCAAGGACAGCGCCGCACACTGGACCAATGACTTCCGCAGCGCCAAGGCGAACGTCAGGGTGGCCAAGGCCACCGCGGGCACGTCGGGACCGGGTGTGCAGGTCGAGTCGGACGGTACCCACTCGGTCCGGCTGGCACCGCTGGAGCCGGCGCTCATCGACGACGCCTCCCCGGACATCGTCTACACGGGTTCCTGGACCCATGCGGACGCGAGCTCGGGCTACACCGCCGGAGACCTGTTCGGCACGGAATCCTTCACCAACGCAGCGGGTGCGGCAGCAGAACTGACCTTCACGGGTACGGGAGTCGGCCTGTATTCCGCCCGGGCGGACAACCTCGGCATCGTGAAGATCTCGGTGGACGGCAAGCCTGCGGAAACGGTCGACCTTTACGGACCAGGCAAGGCGCCGGCCCAGCTCGTCTTCCGAAGCGCATCACTGGCGTACGGACGGCACACCGTCAGGGTGGAGTGCACCGGCACCAAGAACGCCGCTTCGAAGGGTGCCTTCGCCCTCGTCGACGCCTTCCAGGTGGTGGACCCGGTGATCGACGACGCTTCGGACGCGGTCGTCTACAAGGGGTCGTGGACGCATGCGGACTCGAGCAAGACGTGGACGAGCGGCGATCTGGGGCGCACCGAATCCTTCAGCGGAACCGCGGGCGACACGGCGACCGTCAGGCTCTCGGGGACGGGCGTCCGCGTCATCTGTCCCAAGGGCCCCAACCAGGGGATCGCTGAGATCTCCATCGACGGTGGGCCCGCCACTGCGGTTGACCTCTATGCGTCGAGCAAGCAGTTCCAGCAACGGGTGCTCGAACGCACCGGCCTGGCCGAGGGTCAGCACACTGTCAGTATCAAGGTGAGCGGCCGCAAGAACGCAGCCGCCACGGACGCTTATGTGGTCCTGGACGCGTTCGAGGCGCTGTCGAGCGACGCCTTCCCGCTCCGGGCTCCCGGCGTGGGCCTGATCGTCAGCGCCCGCATCAACTATCCCGACCTCGCCTGGGGCAACTACGTCGACCCCGCGATCACGCTGCCGGCCGACTGGAGCGGCACGGCACGGGTGCGACTGCTGCCCTGACAGCCGTCGGAGCGCAACACAGTCCGAGGTCGTGACCGGTCCCCGCAAGGTGGGCGGTCATGGCCTCGGCCGCGCGATTCCCGTCGCCACCGGCGATCGCGTCGGCGATGCGCCTGTGCGCATCGCCCGTGGCTTCCTGACCCGCCCCCGGCGTTCACGACCGTGGTAGCTCGCTCTGCGGGAGTCGAGCAGAATGCCGTTCATTGCCGTGAGAACGAAGGAGAACGGGCCCGATGCGGCCAGTTCTGCGACAGCCTGATGGAAGGCGAGGTCCGCGGCGATGAACGCCTCCGGCTCACCGACCGCGTGGCCCATTGTGGCCAGCGCGCGATCCACCTCCGTCATGGAGCCCTCGCCGGCGCCGCGACGCACTGCGGCCCGGCGCGCGAGCTCCGCCTCGATCACACGCCGGGTGTCGAGCAGGTCCGCCAGATCCATCGAGTTCTGGCTGAGGCGGAAATCGAGAATCTGCTCCAGCACAGCGGGAGCGGGGACCGCTACACGCGCACGCTTGCCCTGGCTCAAGATGAGGGCACCACACGCGACCAGCGTGCGGATCGCCTCACGCACGTCGAGACGGTTGACGCCGTGCCGCTCAGCGAGTTCGGCCTCGGCCGGGATCTCATCGCCCGCCCGCAGACCGCGCAGCTTGATCTCGCCGATGATCTCCTGAGCTACGTGCTGACTCAGCGTCGTCCGCCCGATCGCCATGCGTTCACTCCCTCGCCTCTGGGCAGGAGCCGTCCGCCACCAACCCGCCAGCATATTTAGCAGCTTAGCTGCTAAATTCGCCTCATATTCAGCTCAGCACGCCGGCCCAGAGGCCCGCGCAAGCGATGGCTCTGCCCGGTGTGCTCCGTTACCCACCTCGACGACTCCCGCGCCCCGCGCGGAACGGAGACCGACATGTTTGACCTGAGCGATGAAGTAGTGCTGGTCACCGGCGCCGCCCGCGGCATCGGCGCCTCCGTGGCAGCGATGGCAGCCGCCGCCGGTGCAAGGGTGGGCCTCCTGGACATCGACGGTGACGGCGCGCGGGAGACCTCACGCCGTATCGGCCCGGCCGCCGGCTGGGCAGCCTGCGACATCACCTGCGAGGATCAGGTCCGCGACGCTGTGAACGCCCTGAGCGACGAGTTGGGACCGGCGACGGGCCTGGTGAACAACGCAGGACGGAACTCGTATGCCGACGTGGTCGCCATGACCACCCAGCAGTGGGACGAGGTGTTCGGCGTCGACCTCAAGGGGGCGTGGCTCATGGCCAGGGCTGTCCTGCCGGGGATGACCGCCCAGGGGCGGGGCGCGATCGTGAACATCGCCTCGATGCACGCCACGATGACCTGCCCCGGCATGTTCCCCTACGCCTCGGCCAAAGCCGGACTCGTAGGTCTGACACGCAGCATGGCCCTCGAGGTGGGGCCGCAGGGTGTCCGGGTCAACGCGGTCAGCCCCGGATATATCGAGACCGACCTGCTGGCCGAGTATTTTGACCAGGAGGCGCCGGAGGTCCGCCAAGAAGCGATGGCCAAACACATCCTCGGCCGTCTCGGCACCCCCGACCAGGTCGCCTCTGTCGTCGCATTCCTCCTGTCCGACGCTGCTGGATTCGTCACCGGCGCGGACTGGGCTGTCGACGGTGGAGTCTCCGCCCGATTCGCCTGAGGCGCGAAGCCCGGCGGCCCGGCGGCGGATGGGAAGACACCTTCCACCCTGCACGTGGCGAGGACGGGCCGGCGGCCCTGCGTATGACCGATGGGGCCGCCGGGGCGTCACGGTGCGAAGCGGTAGACCCTGTGGGCCGTACCGGCGAGGATCGCGGCCCGTTCCCCGGCGGAGAGTTCCGCGATCAGGGCGCGGCCGATTTCCAGAGTCTTCCCGTAGTCGGCGGCCAAGAGACATACAGGCCAGTCAGACCTTGCCATCAGCCGGTCCGGCCCGAAGGCATTGAGTGCCATATCGACGTAGGGGCGCACCGCGTCGGTCCAGCTTGAGCCCGGCGGTATTTCGGTCAGCAGGCCGGACATCTTGGCGCTGACGTTCCCGTTCCTCGCGAGGGCCCGCAGGCCGTGAGACCACAGTGCCGCAGAACCCGGTGCAGGCGACGGCTTGCCGAGGTGATTCAGGACGAGTCGCAGGTGAGGAATCGCCCTTGCCGTTTCCGCAGCAGCTGACGGTTGTTCCGGGGTGACCAGCAGGTCGTATGCGAGTCCTGCCGCGGCTACGGCCTTCAGGCCGCGGTGATACGTCGGTACGACAGAGCCAGCGTCGATCGGGCTCCCCCTGCACGGGGTGACGGATCGACCTGAGGTACCGGCCATTGGGTCCCTCGCGCAGTTCGGCCACCTGGTCGGCTACGTCGGGAGCGGTCAGATCGACCCAGCCGACCACTCCGGCAGTGAGCGTGTGCTGTCCTGCGAGAGCCAGGAGCTCGTAGGTCTTTTTCCGAGTGGGAGCGGTCTGCACCAGTATCGCCGAGGTGACTTCGGCAGCCTGTGCGGCCGGCTCCAGGCCTTCGACACCGAAGTTGCGTCGGATCGGGGCGAGCCCGGGGCCTTCGATCCACGGCTGGCGGCGCGCGGCAAGGTCCCACACGTGTACGTGGGCATCCACGAAGCTCGTCGCAGCGCTCATGGTCGCGAAGGGCGTTCGCTTCGCGACGGCGCCGGGCGTACCCGCAGACCAGACATGCCGCCGTCCACGGCCAGCGCGGTGCCCGTGACCGAGCCCGCCGACGGGCCGGCCAGATAGGCGATGGCAGCGGCCACCTCGTCTGCGGTGACCAACCTGCCGGTGGGCTGCCGGGCCTCCAGCGCAGCCCGCTCGCTTTCCGGGTCGTCGGCGGCGTCCAGTAGGCGCCCGACCCACGGTGTGTCGACAGTTCCCGGGTTCACGCAGTTGACACGAATTCCTTCGCCGACGTGGTCGGCCGACATTGCCAAAGTCAGCGACAGCACGGCGCCCTTGCTCGCTGAGTACAACGCGCGTCGGGGGAGCCCGGCGGTCGCGGCGATCGAGCAGAGATTGACGATCGAGGCGGCGCCTGACTCCCGCAGGTATGGCAGAGCCGCCCGGGTCGTCCGCACGACTCCGAGAACGTTCACGTTGAGCACGCGCAGCCACTCTTCGTCCAAGTGGTCCGCAATGGTCCCCGCCGCCCCGACACCCGCGTTGTTGACCAGGATGTCTATGCCGCCGAGCGCGTCGGCCGCCCTCAGCACCGCGTCATGGATCGACGCTTCGTCCGCGACGTCGGCCTGGAAACCTATGAGTGGCGCGGGCACGTCAGCCGGCGCGAGGTCGAGGACTGCCACGCGGGCGCCCAGCGAGGCCATCAAGAGCCCTGTGGCGAGGCCGATGCCGGAGCCGCCTCCAGTGATGACCGCGCGCAGCCCTGTGAGGTCGCTCATGACTTCTTCCCGTTCCGCTCACCGAGGGGTGCGGCAACGAAGACCTGACGCTGCACACCCAGCCCGTCGATGCCCAACTCGACCACGTCGCCCGCCTTCAGGTAGGGCGTGTCCGGAAGTCCCAGGGCGACGCCGGCAGGGGTGCCGGTATTGATCAGGTCGCCGGGTTCGAGAACCATGTACTGGCTCAGGTACCAGACGAGATGGTTCACGTCGAAGATCATGTCCTTGGTGTGCCCGTCCTGGCGCCGGACACCGTTGACCGACAAGTGCATCGCGAGGCTCTGGGGGTCGCCTGCCTCGTCTGCGGTGACGAGCCACGGGCCGAGCGGGTTGAACGTCTCACAGGATTTGCCGAGGTCCCACTGCGCGGAGTACTCCAGCTGGAACTCCCGCTCGGAAACGTCGTGGCTGACGGCAAACCCGGCAATGACCGCTGCGGCGTCCTCGGGGGAATCCAGGTAGCGGGCGCGGGTGCCGATGACGACGGCCAGCTCCACCTCCCAGTCCGTTTTCACTGACCCCCGCGGCACCCTCACACGGTCGTAGGGACCCACCACTGTCGAGGAGTCTTTCAAGAACACCACAGGACGCACAGGGATCGCTGCCCCGGTTTCTCGTGCATGGTCCCGGTAGTTCAAGCCGACGCAGACCACCTTCCCCGGGCGAGCCACGGGTGCTCCGACCCGGGCTTCTCCAGCCTCCAGGGTGGGGAGGACACCGGTACCGAGCGCCACCCGTATCCGCTCCAGGCCGTTGCCGGAGAAGAAGTTGCCGTCGAAGTCCTCGACGAGGCCGGACAGGTCCAGCAGCCGCCCGTCATGGGCCAGCAGAGCGGGCCGTTCGGCCCCAGGGGGACCGATGCGCAACAGTTTCACTTCACACTTCTTCCTTGATCCAGATTCACCACCACACATCGGAGAACTCGGCGGTGAATCGCAGCGAACCTAGCGTTTTCATGGGATCATCGCAAGAAGTCATCAGACCTCTCGTGGTTGCACTCGTGAGGGGCGGCCGCCGTGGTTCAGCGGGTGGCTTGCTTCGGTGCAGGCGCACTTCAGGTAGAGCCGCTGCAGGCAGGTGTTCCCCTGTGGCGGCTGCTTGCCGGTCTGCCGGCAATCGATGAGATGCAGGGCGCAACGCTTATGCGGAGAAGCCATGCCCCAGATCAGTCATGTCCCAGCTCACGTTGAGACCCCGTTCACAGGAGAGCCCATGGCACACCACCCCCGGATCCTGACCACCGCGAGCGGCACAGCGGTGCCGAAGTTCGGCCTTGGATGCGCTCCGCTCGGCAACATGTTCCGCGCGCGTTCCGACGAGGAAGTCGAGGCCGTACTCGAAGCTGCCTGGGAGGCCGGTGTTCGGCACTTCGACACGGCGCCCCACTACGGGCTGGGCCTGTCGGAGCGGAGGCTCGGCCGGTTTCTGGCGACGAAACCGCGCTCGGAGTTCGTGATCTCCACCAAGGTGGGCCGACTCCTGCGGGAGGACCCTGCCTGGGACGGCAGATCGACCGACCCGGAAGGGTTTGTCGTCCCCGCGCAGCTCCGCCGCTCCTGGGATTTCAGTCAACACGGCGTTCGGGCGGGGTTGGAGGACTCGCTCGAACGTCTGGGGATGGACCGAGTGGACATCCTCTACCTGCACGACCCGGAGCATTCCGGCGACTCCCGGGCGGTTCATGAGGGGATGGCGGCCCTCAGCCGGATGCGTGACGAGGGAGTGGTCACCTTCGTCGGCGCAGGCTCGATGGATCCGAGCACGCTGATCTCCGCGGTAGAGACCGGGTTGGCGGACATCGTCATGGTCGCCAACCGTTACACCCTTCTCGATCAGGGTGCGGTGCCCGGTCTTGCTGCCGCGAGCCGTCGTCACGGCACCCTGATGGTGGCGGCGGCGGTCTTCAACAGCGGTCTCCTGGCGCGGTCGCCCACCAAGGGGGCGACGTTCGACTACCAGGTTGCCTCCGAGGACGTCCTCGCCCGGGCGCGCAGCATCGAATCCATCTGTGTCGCGCACGGTGTCGAGCTTCCCGCGGCCGCCGTGCAATACCCCCTGCTCGACCCTGCTGTGGCCGGCGTGGTCGTAGGCGCAGACAGTCCCGACCAGATCCGTCAGAACCTCACCCGGTTCGGGGCCGCGATTCCTGATGCCCTGTGGGACGACCTTGACCAGAAGGGTCTGGTACCGCGAACCAGTCGGTGACCCCGAATCCGGCGGCTGCGACCACGCGACGGACGTCGAGCAAGTGCTCATACCTCTTGTTGTGGGTAGATCCAGGTTTCACCGTATTACTGGCTCAATGCCATGCTGTTGGGGGCGTAGACATAGGAGAACTTTCTCGTTACGTTGCCGTCACTTACTGGCGACACGGGAGTGGACATGGTCCGACGGACAAGTACAGCCATCGCGGCGGCCGCCGCGATGTTGTTTTCGACAGTCCTCGTGGGAGTCTCCGCGGAGCCGGCGCAGGCCGCCGGCTCCGTGTACTTCGTCTCGCCGGACGGCGACGACTCGGCAAGCGGGGAGGAGCCCTCACCCCTGCGCACCATCCAGCACTGCGCGGATACCGCGCAGCCCGGTGACACCTGCCGCATCCTGTCCGGGACCTACCGGGAGACAGTCACCCCGCCCACGTCCGGTACGGGTACGGCCCCGATCCGCTTCGAGGCGGCGCCGGGGGCCCAAGTAACAGTGGACGGCACCGACGCCGTCTCCGGGTGGACCCCCGACGTGGGCAATGTCTACAAGACGTCCCTGGTCCTGGCCGGCACCGCGAGCGCGCCCTACGGCAGCAGCGTCGATCCCGCGAACTCCGACCTGTGGGCCAATCAGATATTCACGGGCTCGACACCAGTGCCGGAGGCGTCCTATCCGGCTTCCGGCGCCGGAGTCTGGGACGCGGGATACGTCTCCGCGGGCTGGTCGGGGTCCCTCACCACGGGCGGCACCTGCGCGAAGCCGCCCTGTACCTCTCAGGGCACCGGCACCCTGAGATATGACGGGTTCCCTGCTCTGGGTGACCTCACCGGCGCCACCGTCCAGCTGGCCGGCCACTGGGTGACAACGACAAGCACGGTGTCCTCCGGCAACCTCGACGGCACCAACAAGACACTGCACCTGACATTTCCCAACAGCGACTCACCCGTCATGATCGGTGGCCCTTCGCCCAAGTTCCGGCTGGTAGGCAAGAAGTCATTCCTGCGTGAGCCGAACCAGTGGTACTACGACGCTGCAAGCCACCAACTGTTCATGCGGGCATCCGACGGTCAGGCACCGCGCAATATCACGGCCAAGAAGCGCAACTACGGCTTCGACCTCGCCGGGCGCAGCTCCATCGTCATCGACGGGATCAAGTTCTTCGGCACAACGATCCGCACGAACGACTCCAGCTCGGACATCACCCTGGCCAGGATCGACGCAAAGTACCTGTCCGAGTGGCAGACCACGCAGTACCGAAGCGACTTGCCCTACGCCGGCATCTACGCCGGCAACCACCGCGCCGACAGCGGAATCCGTCTGCACGGCAGCAACAACAAGCTCCTCGACAGCCGCATCCAGTACTCCGGCGGCGCAGGGATCTCCCTCAAGGGCTCCGGCCACGTCGTGCGGAACAATCTCATCACCGACATCGCCTACAACGGCTCGTACGCCGCTGCTGTCACCGTCGAGGACGGGACCCAGAACTCCTCCATCGTCCAGAACACGATGCGTTCCACCGGCCGCGACGTCATCAACATGAACACCAACGCCTACCCCAACGCCGGCTACGACCTGCGGATCGCCTACAACGACATGTCCGACTACGCAAAGATCGGATACGACCTGGGCGCCGTCTATGTCTGCTGCGACACCTCGCTGCGCGGCAGGATCGACCACAACACGATCCATAACCCCTCCCATGTCGGCAACGGCCTGCATTTCGACAACGGAACCATCGACGTCAACGTCGACCACAACGTCATCTGGGGTCTCGGATCCAGCGCGAACAGCGGCTACGGCATCGCGCAGGGCGGCTGGAACGCGGGTCACCCCCTGCCGTACCTCAAGGGCTCATACACGAACAACACTGTCGTCACGCCCGACAAGTCGACGATCCTGAACTACTACGCGACAGCTGCCCAGGTCGCCAATACCACGGCCCGCAACAACATCCTCGACGGCGACAAGCCTGCTGACCGGACCTATGAATACATCCCCGGTGGCACCCCGAACGAGTCACACAACCTCGCCACGAAGTACAGCCAGAACCCCGCCGCCAACACGCCGAATCCCGGCTACACAGCATTCTCCGCGAATGACTTCACACCCGCGGCGGGATCACCCGCGATCGACAAGGGCACACCGGTGGCCGGAGTGACCGACGGCTACACGGGCAGCGCCCCCGACCAAGGAGCCTACGAGGCGGGCCAGGCCGCATGGCTGACCGGCTGCACCATCGCACCGGAGTGCGGCAAGGCTTCGACAGCGAAGGTGACCATCGTGGCCCGGCACAGCGGCAAGGACATCGCTGCGGACGGGACCGCCGCGCAAATCACGCAGCGGACCGACACGAACAGTCCTTCACAGCAGTGGGAGATCCTGCCCCAGGCGGGGGGCACCGTGCAGATCAAGAACCTCGCCAGCGGACTGTGCCTGGCAGTCGCGGGCGGGCGTACGGACAACCTCGCGCCGGTCTACCAGTGGTCGTGCTCCACCCAGCCGCACTTCTCGTGGAACGTGCGTGAAACCGCCGCAGGCTACCAAGAGATCGTGGCCTCCCACTCCGGCAAGTGCCTCAACGTAGCCGGGCTCGGCACTGAGGACGGCGTCGGTCTCCTGCAGTACACATGCAGCGACGTCGGCAATATGCAGTTCACTGTCCGACCGGTCAAGTGAAGCCCCTCCTAGCCAGTTCGAAGAGAAGCTGACCCGCTCCCGCACGACGAAGCCGGGGCGCCGCGGAGGGAAGACCCTTGCGGCGCCCCGGCTCATGAGTTCGCTGAACGGCACGCAATGAGCAGCAGTTCTGAAGAGCAACGACCGGCCCAGGAAGGGTGACCCATGCGACAGATGGATAGGGCTCCTAGTGAAGAACGAATCCACGTGACGGGCAGGCGGACCCGCGTCCGGCCAGGAATGGAGATCCGGTACGCCGCAGTGCATGCCGAGATCCCCTCCGCGGTATGCGACGCACTGGCTTCCTGCGGCGTGGTCCGGTGGCAGATCTGGCGTGACGGAAGGGGACTCTTCCACCTGATCGAGACCACGGACCGCTATGAGGTCATGGTCGAGCGGATGCTGAGAATCGGCCCGGTCGACCCCGACTGGGACGCCATCATCAGCGAGCTGCTGGAGGACGGAACAGACTCCGACGAAATTCTCCCGCTTGTCTGGACCATGACCGGGACAGCGCAATTCGCCGGAGCAGAGGGCGAAGTGCTCCCTGCTCCGGCGAAGTGATGAGGGTCAGGCGCTGAGCGGAGGCCGCCCGGCGGCCTCCCACTCCTCGTACTCGGCGCGTCCGACGTCATCGAGGGGGTAGTAGCGGCGCAGCGCACCGCCGAGCGCGAGTTTTGCCCGCGAGAAGTCCTCCCACGCCTCGTGGGAGGCGCCGGCCTCGGCGACCGCAGTGGCCTTCGCCACCGGCACCACAACTGCTCCGTCGTCGTCGGCGACGATGAGGTCCCCGGGAAGGACCAGGGTGCCTCCCACGGCCACCGGAACGTGGTAGCCCCAGGGCAGCAGTTCCCCCTGGGAGGCGTAGTGGGGTGTCGGCCCGAGCGACCAGATCGGCACGTCGAGCTGGTCGAGTTTGGCCCAGTCCCTGATGCCTCCGTCCGCGACGAGACCCAGACCACCGCGGTTCTGGAGGTGGGTGGCGAGCATCTCCCCGACCACACCACTGCGCAGGGAGCCGTGCGCCTGGACGACCAGGACGTCGCCGGGTTCGATGAAGTCGAGGACCGCCCACAGCGCGGTGGCCCGCTCGACGTACTCCTGGGTGACGCCGGCGTCGCTGTAGATGTCCTCCCGCATCGGCATGAGCTGCAGGGTGACAGCCCGACCGATGATCCTTCGGCCCGGCTTGTTGGACCGAGGACCCTGGATGAAGGTCTTGGTGATGCCCATCTGGTGCAGCGTGGCCGACGCGGTGGCGGCGGTCACCGTCCGCAGGGACTCGACCAGACCGGGGTCCAGCCGGGGAACCGCAGGCCCCTTGACGGGCAGCGTCCACGCTCCCTCGATGCGGTACTCGGGTATCCCGTCCGGCCCTATGCCGACAGGCTCGATCCCACCCTTGGGAGTGGCCCCTGTCATCGGTACACCTCGACGCTGTAGTGGCCCTCGACGTAGGGATACCGATCGACAAGGTCGTCGATGAGCTCCACCCCCAGGCCCGGCGACTCGAGTACCGAGACGGTGCCGTCCTTGACGCGCGAGCCATCCTGGACGATGTCCCATCTCAACGGGCCCTGGACCATGCATTCCTCGACCATCGAAGCGTTCGGAAGCGCCGCGACAGCGTGAGCGTTGGCCATCAGCATGACCCCGTTGTGCCACGAGTGAGGAATGAGCGAGAGGCCCGCGCTGTCGGCGATGCGTCCGATCCGCATGACCTCGCTGATGCCGCACACACCGGCGTCGGGCTGGACGATGTCAAAGCATCCACGGTCGATCCACGGCCGGAACTGCTCGATGGTGGTGAATGACTCGCCACCGCTGATCTTCAGGTCCACCGACCGCGTCAGCGAGGCGTATCCCTCGATGTCGTCCTTGGCGAGCGGCTCTTCCAGCCACAGTGCTCCGCGCTCCGCCAGGCCCTCCGCGAGCTCACGTGCTTCGGCACGCGAGAGTCGGCTGTTGGCATCGACCGCCAGCCCCGCGCGGTCGCCGACGGCCTCGCGAACCTCGTCGAACAAGGCGAGGAAGCGAGCCGGAGTGACATTGTCCCAGTGCCACGCGGTGCCGAGCCGGAACTTCACGGTCCGGTATCCCGCATCCACGTAGCCGAGCACGTCCTCTATCAGCGTGCGAGGCTCGTCGTGCCAGTCGTAGCGCACGCCGCCCGAGGCATAGACATCGACCTCGCTCACAGAGGCCGAAGGTTCCAGGAGCTGGGCCACCGGCTTGCCGGCCAGGCGGCCGCGCGCATCCCACAGGGCGCAGTCGATGCCGGCGACGGCGAAGTCGTGTGCCGAGCCCACCGCGTGCTCCAGAGCGGTCCCGGTAGGACGGGGCACGATGGAAAAGTCGTCGAGATCTCTGCCTATGAGGCTGGGGCGGTACCACCGGACCCAGTCGGCGATCTGGAGCGGATTGCCGTACGAGCAGGCTTCTCCGATCCCTGTCACGCCGTCATCGGTCTCCACGACGACGATGGCCACATCCGCTTTGACGCTGCGGTATCGATCGGTCAGCCATTGGTCTGCCCGCCCGTGCAGCCGGGTAGCACACAGAGTGCGTATGTCGGTGATCACAGAATGTGATCCTTTCGAAGAGTCATTCCTTCTCTGCTCCAGCCTTCTGGCCGGCGACCAGGAAGCGCTGGGCGAAGAGGAAGATGAGCAGGATCGGGGAGATGGACAGCAGGGCGGCGAGTGCCACCTCGGGCTCGCGCACGGGAATGCCCGTGAAATTCGCGCCGCCGAGGGCGTTGGTGTTGCGGACGAGCAGTTGAAGCCCTGTCTGCACGTTGGCCAGCTCTGGATCGGTATTCATGATGTACGGCAGGAAGAACGTGTTCCAGGCCGTGACGAACGAGAAGAACGAGACCATCGCGATCGCGGGCCGCGCTATGGGGGCGTAGATACGGAAGAAGATCGTCCACTCCGAAGCCCCGTCGAGCCGGCCGGCTTCGATCAGGGAGTTCGGCATCGAGGCCACAGCGTGCAGATACACGATGTAGACGCCGAATGGGTAGAAGGAGAGGGGCAGGATGACCGCCCACAGCGTGTTCGTAAGGTCGACCGCCGACATCTCGAGGTAGAGCGGCAGGATGAGGGCGGCCTGCGGAACGATCATCGTGACCATTGTCAGAAACAGCATCGTGGTCCGGCCGACGAAGGCGAACTTGGCGAGGCCGTAACCGGCGGGGACACAGGTGCACACGGTCAGAAGTACGGCGGCAACGCTGATGATGGCGGAGTTGCCCAGCCACGTGCTGAAGATCCCGTCGCTGTAGCCGAATACATGTGACCAGGCGTCGCCGACGTGGGAGGCGCTGCCGAATGAGAGCGGCGCATCGTTCGTCAGTTCCTTCCGGGTCTTCGTCGGGGCCAGCAGCAGCCACAGGATCGGAACCCCGAAGAACAGGACGGTCATCGACAGGAGTGCGTTACGGCCCAGAGAGCCGAGCGGTGCCCCCGTCCCCCTCCGGCCGGACGGGGAGGATGGTGAGGACGGTGCCTTGTTCATGCCGCTTCTTTCGAGTGGAAACGGGTCTTCTTGATCACGACAACTGCCGCCGTCACCGTGACCAGGAGCAGGAGCACCGAAAGGGCGGAAGCGCGACCGTAGTTGGACTCGCCGGTGGCGTAGGAGAAGACGAGCTGGTTCAGCGACCAGGCGCTGTCGATCTGACCGCGGGCGCCCGCACCGAGTACCTGCGGCTCGACGAAGACCTGAAAGCCGTTGGCGAGGGAGACGATGAAGATGAAGCCGATGTAGTTGCGCAGCATCGGTAGCTTGATGTGCCATACGACGTGCCACGCGCGCGCCCCGTCGAGTTCGGCTGCCTCCAGCACGTCCTTCGAAATGTCGGTGAGCGCACCGTAGAGCAGCACGATCCAGCCGCCGGCTCCGGCCGCGATGCCCATCACCGAGAGGATCACCGGCATCGTGCTGTCACGGACAATGGTTCCGGAATCGTCCGTGAGCGGCTGCAGAAGCGTCCCGACCGGACTGACCGCAGGCGAGAACATGAACAGCCACAGCAGGGCCGCGGCCGCTCCCGTGACTGCGCCGGGAACGTAGGAGACGAACCGGGTCAGCGCCGCGAAGCGGGTACGTCGGGCGTCCATCGCCAGGGCGATCGCGAAAACGATCACCAGCATCGACGGCAGCCAGATCAGCAGGTACTGGCCGACGTTCTTCGCTGCCCGGACGGTCCGGTCGTCACTGAGGACAGCCGCGTAGTTCTCCGTCAGGCTCAGGTGGGCATCTCCGATGACGGGTGTCACCTCGAAAGAGGTGGCGATGCCGTAGACCGTGGGCACGATTCCGAAGAGGACAAGGAAGACCAGGTACGGCAGAACGAAGGAGATACCAGCGGTGCGGCGCCGGAGACGGCGTCGCACCGCGGAGGTGGGCGGCGCCATCAGTTATTCGCCCTTGACCGTGTAGCTCGCCGACTTCGCGGCCTTGGACACCCGGTCGCCGAAGGCCGTCAGCGCGGCGCCGATGTCGCGGCCCCTGCTCTTGACGACGGTGGCGTTGAACGCATCCTCCGCCTGGACCTGGAAGCGTACGAACCCGAGGGTGGGGGAGATCCTGCCCGCGGCATCCCTGTAGACGGCCGAGGGGTCTTCCGCGTACCAGCCGTCCTTAGCCACCTTCTTGAGCCAGGCGTCAGCTGCCGCGGTGGAGGCCGGGTAGCCGGGCGAAGTGCTCTGGACAGCTGGGTCCGTGGCCATCCCCGAGGCGAACTTCGCGGCGGCGTCCCTGTTCTTGGAGAGCGCAGAGACCACCCAGATACCGCCGCCCGCGGTGCCCGACGCGTTGGTCGTGGCCCCCTTCCAGGTCGGCATGGGCGCAGCGGCCCAGTCGCCCTCCTTCGGGGCGGTCGGCTTGATTCCGTAGTCGCCCATCCAGGACGGAGAGATCGATGCCAGTAGCTTGCCGCTCTTGACGACAGGCGTGTAGGCCGCGTCGAAGGGGTCCAGCGGCGAGAGGGTCTTGTTGGCGAGCAGCGGACCGATCACGTCGTTGACCCGCGTGCATTCCGGAGACTTCAAGTCGATCTTGACAGTCGTCGGAGAACTCGAAGCGCTGAAGGCGCAACCACTCGAGCCGTAGTAGGCGTTCAGCCCGTATCGGCTGTTCACCGAGCCCAGAGAGTATCCGGGGTGCTCCTTGCCGACCTTCAAACCGAGCGCGAGCCACTCGTCGAACGTCTTCGGGACGGTGTAGCCGAACTCCTTGAAGAGGCTCTTGTTGTAATACAGGACGGTCTGGGCGAGGTCGTTGGGCAGACAGTAGGTCTTGCCCTCGAACGTGCAGGCCGCCGTGGATCCCTTGGCGAATCCGCCCAGGACATCGGGACCGACCACGTCGTTCAGCGGGAGTGCGTAGTTCACGGGGTTGACCATCATGCCGGCGATCTCGTCCGGGTAGCTCAGGAAGATCGCGTCCGGCACGTCCTTCTTCGCCTTGACCGCGAGAGCGATCTGGGCCGATATGTTCCCGTGCGTGTTGTCCACGGACTTGATCGTGGCCTTCAGGTCCGGATGGGCTGCGGCGAACTCCTGGGCCGGCTTCGTGCGCGTGTCGTCGACCCAGATGGTGATCGGAGCACCGGCGTCCTGCTTCACGTCGGACTTCGACTCATTCTGCCCGCCGCACCCGGCGAGCATCAGGCTGGTCACCGCAAGGAGAGGTACGACCGCGAGTCTGGCTTTCATGTGCTTCTCTTCCTCGGAGGGCGGGATGAGCTTAGAGCGCCATCAGAGCGACTTCTCCGACCTCTCATGTACGCTGAGCGCCTATGTGACACCCGAATGAACGCTCATGTCAACGATGGGCCGTAAAGACATCGGAGAACTTCGCCGGGTTGGAGCACATGTGGCACGGCGTAATCGCGACATAACGTTATGTGTAGGAGGGGTAGGCTGTGGCTGTCATCGACGGCGTGGTTGCCGAGGTCCGGAAGCTGATCATCGAGGGGCGTCTGCTGCCCGGGGACCGGCTCCCGCAGGAGTCCGACTTCGCCGAGCAGCTCGGTGTGTCCCGTAGCTCGCTACGGGAGGCGGTCAGGGTCCTTGAGCAGATGCGCGTGCTTGATGTCCGTCATGGTTCAGGGACGTATGTCAGCTCGCTGCAGCCTGCTCAACTCCTTGAGGGCATCGCCTTCGCCGTGGAAGTGATGCGCGACGAGACGCTCCTGGAAGTGGTCGAAGCCCGAGAACTCCTCGAACCGGCGGCCACGCGCCTGGCAGTCACCCGCATGACTCCCGAAAGTCTGGCCCGTATCCGCGCCGCCTACGAACGGCACAGCGAACAGAGATCGATCGAGGATCTGGTCTATGGGGATCTGGAGTTCCACGCGGAAATCGTCCGCGCCACAGGCAACCAGACGCTGATCAGCCTGCTCGAGGGTCTCTCAAGCAAGACCGTGCGCCTGCGCCTGTGGGGCGGCATCGTCAGTGACAACGCAGTCGACCTGACCGTCCAGCACCACCACAACATCCTCACGGCTATCGAGGCCGGAGATCCCCATGGCGCCGAATGTGCCGCGTACGTGCATGTGACAGCCGCGCGCAGATGGCTCGATGCCTACTTCGCCGAGCACGGCAAGCCGGCCTAGAACCGACCTGTTGGCGAGCGCAAGTCGGACGACGCCGCTGGTCAGAGGGGCGGGAAGGCGGGCTCTCTACTGAGCAGAATGCTTCAAGACCGAGCGCCCAGCATTTCCAGCCCAGACTGAGCGCGAGTAGGGCGGCAGTGACGACGCGCCGCCATCGCATCCTCTGGGCCCTGGGTGCGTTCTTCGCCTTTGCGGTCGCGGCCACCGTGCAGGCCCGGGGCATCGCTGCTGTGAACGCGAGCGGCTTGGGTCATGGCTGAGGGCCAGGCGCCGTCGGCGGATTTCACGGCGACTCTGCGGGGGCGGGACCGTGTGACTACCCGCATCAGCCCTCTGATCTCGGCCTTCGGCGTCCTTGTCATGGGAGCTTTGCGCAGCTCGCATGCTGGGCCGTGGGAGTCGCGGTGGACCTGACGGTAAGCAACGACATGGCGGGCCGCCGTCGCCACCCGCTACGAGAAACGCGCCTACATCTACCTCGGCACCGTCACCCTCGCAGCCCTCGTCATCTGGCTCAGAACATGATCCGAGAACAGTGCCTAGTAGTACCCCTTCACCTCGTCGAGCAGCCCCCGCACGATGTCCGTGTGTCCCGCGTGCCGCCGAGTCTCCTCGGCCCACTTCAGCGGAGCGCCATTGGCCCGCCAGTCGGCGTCCTCGTCCGTCTCGTCGAAGGACGGGTTCTGTGTCTTGTCGGCCCCGAGGAATGCCACCTCCAACCAGGTGTGCTCGACCCACTGCGTGTGGCTGATCAGCCCGGCCGTCGCCATCGCCGGCGAGGTCGGGACTACGGAACGGTGCGCGTCGGCCTCGCTCAGGCCATCGCACTTCCATCGCAGGATCTGCCGCTGGAGGTCCAGCCAGCCGATGAGCGCGGTGCGCTCATCGGCCTGCAAGGGGGGACGCTCAAGTGAAGGTGCCATGCCTGCACGTTGCGCGGTCACAAGACCCGCCGGACAGGCCCCAGTCACGAGTGACGACGGGGGTGGTTGCTAGGCGCGTACCCAGAACTCGATGGACAAGGGCGGGAGGGGCAGGGTCAGCTCCGGGCCGGTCCTGGTGCCGAGGTTCTTGTTGTTGGTCGCGGGGCCGTACCGGTGTCCTTCGAAAGCCGCGGCTGTCTGGGTGTCCACGGTGTAGGTGAAGGAGTCCGTGGGCGACCGGTTGGTCACGGCGAAGACCTGCTTGCCCTGTGGGGTCTTCCAGGCCATGATCCGCTGGTCGCCGAGCCTTGTGGATTCGTCCACCATGTAGCGGACGGAGTCCCACGGCATGTACTTCACGAACCCGGCCACGCCGTTCCAGTTCTGCGGGTTGTAGTCCCAGTGGCCGACGGGGATGTCCGGGAAGTGACTGAAGTCCTTGTCACTCGGCGGGCGCCAGAATCCGAGCGAGTAGCCCGGGGACTCGGCGTTGGTCGTCGGCTTGAGGGCATGCAGCCAGAACCAGGTTGGCGAGTCCTGGAAGACCATCCAGTTCATGATCGACTGTGCCGTGTTGACGGTCCGTACGTCGGAGGTCTGGTGGTCCAGGTACTCGAACTCGTTGTTGTAGACCGGCTTTCCGACGGCGCCCGAAGTGAAGTCCTTGGTCATCTGGTCGTTGCTGTCCGCGCCGATGCGGTGGTACGTCCAGGCATCCACGTACTTCAGCGCGTTCGGGTCGGCCTTGAGCGCCGCGCCGATCTCGCCGCCCCAGCCGTCCAGGCTGTCCGCCATGATCTGTGCGTCCGGGTACTTGGCCCGGATCTTCGGCGCCACTGCGGCGAAGGCCTTCCGGTACTGCTCGGCGTCGTACCTGCACGAGGAGTACGCGGCGGTGAACCGCGGCTCGTTCTGTAGTCCCCACATGGAGATCGGTACGCCCCGGGAGCTGAGGTGGTCGAGGTCGCCGGCCATGGCATCGCCGAGCGCGTCCAGGTCCGCTGGGGCGAACGACTTGAGTGTGCCGCCGATGTAGGAGTTGTTGGACTTCCAGCCGGGAGCAGGTGACCAGTACTCGGCCGAGATGCCCTCGATGCCGGTCTGCTCGATCATGTCCGCGAGTTGCGCGGTCTGCCCGGGGTAGCGGCCTCTCAGGTGCTTCTGCGTGGAGTCCAGGCCGCGGTAGTAGAGCCCCAGTGCCAGCCGGCAGTAGCGGAAGCCCCGGTCGGAGCGGCCCGCCATGAGCATGTCCTTGTAGAACCGGGTCCGCTCGGAGGGCGTGAGGTCGTACGGCACGCCACTGACGGTGTCGGGAAGGCCGTCGTTGCCGGAGCCGATGGAGTCGGACTGGATCTCGAATCCCAGGCCCTTGATGGTCTGTTGGCGTGCCTGGTCGTAGCGGATGGTGTAGGTGCCGGACGTGGCTGCTGCGGCGGCGGGAACGCGGTTGAGTACGGGGTAGATCGCTGCGCCCGCTCCCGCGATCGCGGCGCCGCGCAGCAGCGAACGGCGGTTGAGGTGTCTCGGCTCGGGTGTGGCACCGGGGTGGGACATCTTCGTCTCCTGTCAGTCGGTCGGCCGATCAGTGCGGGTGAGTCAGCTGTTCTCGACCCAGAACTCGATGGTGTTGGGCTGCACGGTGATGACCAGTTCGGGACCGCTTGCGGTGCCCCGCGCCACGTTGTTCTCGGCCAGCGGCTCGGTGTGCGGACTCCATTTGAACCGGTGGCCGGTGAAGGTACGGCTGCTGCCAGTGCTCACCTTGAAGGTGTACGGCGCGGCGGTGGACGTCTCCGCGTTCGGGACCCGGTGGGTGAGCACGAAGACAAGTTTTCCCTCCGGCGTGCGCCAGGCCATGATCCGGTTGTTCACGGACGGCTTGCCGGTCGCCGGGTCCACCGGCTCATCGACGTGGTGGCGCACCGAGTTCCACGGCATGTACCTGGTGAAGCCACTGACCGCGTTCCAGACGGGTGCGTTGTAGTCCCAGTGGCCCTTCTGGATGCCCGGGTAGTTGGTGAAGTCGTCGTCCTCCTCCGGCCGCCAGATGCCGAGGCCGTAGCCCACGGCGACGTTCGTGTACGTGGGCTTGAGGGCGTGCAGCCAGAACCAGGTACGGGAGTTGGCGAACGTCATCCAGTTCATCACCGAATGGGCCGTGTCCACCGTCAGCTCGTAGTTCAGCGTGGAAGCGCCCTCCCACTCGAACTCGTCGTTGAAGACCTCGCGTCCCTCACGGTTGTCGAGGTAATAGGCGGGGGTGGAGATCAGTTTGTCCGAGGACTGGCTGGTGTAGTGGTGCGTCCAGGCGTCGACGTACGACAGGGCGGTGCTGTCGCCGCGGACGGCCGTGCCGAAGCTGCCGGACTGACCGTCACGGGAGTCGACGTGGACGAGTGCGCCGGGGAAGGCCGACCGCACCTTCGGAGCGACGGCCCGGAACGTTTCGAGGTACGACTCGGCCGTGTAGCCGCAACTGCCGTATTTGCGGTCCCAGTTGCCCGGCTCGTTCTGTAGGCCCCACGCCCGGACGGGGAGTCCGTTGGATTCCAGATATGTCAGGTCCCTGACAACGGAGTCGCCGAAGTCGTTCAGGAACCGGGCCTTGTCGCCGTTGTACTGGGGGTGGGTCGTCGCGAAGCTCGGCGCGAAGCAGGCCAGCGTGCCGTTCATCAGGCTCTGCGTGGACTTCCAGTACGGCGCGGGCGTGAAGTACGTCGCCGCGAGGCCGTCCAGCTTCGCCTGCTTGTGCATCTCGGCGAGCACGCCCATCTGTGAGGACCAGCGGCCGATGATCTGCTTTCTGTCCTGCGAGACGCCGCGCAGCCAGATGCCCTGGCCCAGCCGGCAATAGCGGAAGCCCCGGTCGGCACGCCCCCCCATCAGGATGTCGCGGTAGAAGCGGGCACGTTCACTGTCGGTCAGGTCGTGCGGGGCTCCGGACCTGACCGGGTCGTCCGGGTCCATCTCGTTGTCCTTGGCCCCGATGTGGTCGGACTGGATCTCGAAGCCCAGGCCGAGGATCGTCTGCCGCTGGCCGGAGGAACCGCTCTGGATGAGATACGAGCCCGACGCCGCCGTGGCGGCCGTCGCGCGCGGTACTGCCGTGATGCCGAGGGCGACGCCCGTACCGGCGGCGGCCATCGCGCTGAGCACGGCACGGCGGGCGGGGGATGGTGCGGTGCCTGGGAACTGGTCGGTCACAGTAGTCCTCCGAGTGGTCAACGCCACTGTTTGGTACGGAAGTTGGGTGTGCCGGAACTTTCGGGCGTGCGGTGGTGCGGGCTTCGGCGCGGGTGTGCACGGCGCCGGGACCCTTCGCCGGAGGCCGGGCCCAGGGATGCGACCCGGCTTCCGCGCTCAGCAGCGGGCGATCGTGTAGCGGTCGACGACGGCTTCGTCGAGTTCGATACCGAGGCCCGGTCCGGTGGGAACGGTGAGTGCGCCGTCGCGGAACTCCGGCGGGTTCACGAGGATCGCCTCGCGGATGGGGTTGGGCAGCCGGTTGTACTCGTACGTACGCAGGTTGGGTGTGGCCGCGCAGAGCTGGAGGGCTGCGGCGAGGCTGACGCCGGAGCCGACGCCGTGCGGGGCGATGTCGACGTGGAAGGCGGAGGCGAGCGCCGCGAGCCGGGTCGCCTCCGTGAAACCGCCGCAGCGGGCCACGTTCGGCATGAATACGTCGATCGCCTCCAAGAGGAGGGAGTCGCGCAGGTCGAAGCGAGTGAAGTGGGTCTCGCCGTTGACGATCGTGAGCCCGGTCCTGCGGCGCAGTTCGGCGAGGTTGCGCAGGTCGTCGACCTGGAGGGGCTCCTCGTACCAGGAGATTCCGAGGTTCCGCAGGACGGCGCCGACCCGGGTCGCTTCGTCGAGGTCGTAGGCGCAGTTGACATCCGTGAGGATCTCGATGTCAGGGCCGACCTGGGCGCGGACGGCCGACAGGTGCGCGTGGTCGGTGCGCTCGCCGCGGCCGATCTTCACCTTCAGCGCCTTAAAGCCCTGGTCCACAAAGCCCTGTGCCTGGCGGGCTGATTCCTCCGGGTCGGCGTGCAGGGCCACGGGGCTGGCGTAGCAGTCGATGCGTTCGCGTACCGGTCCGCCGAGCAGCCGGTGGACCGGTTCCCCGGCAACCTTGCCCCGCAGGTCCCACAGGGCGAGGTCGATGCCCGCGACGGCCTCGAGGTAGAAGCCGCGGTTGTGACCGCCGGCGGCCTGGCCGCGGTAGAGGCGCTCCCAGACCGCGGTGGTGGCGAGGGCGTCCTGCCCGACGAGGAGCGGGGCCAGGACCGTCGACACCACGGTTGCCGTGACCTCCGGCGAGGGGAGGCCATAGCACTCGCCGATGCCGACGCTGCCGTCCTCGGCGTGCACTTTGACCAGCGTGGCGTACTGGCCGCGACGCGGCAGGACAAGATGGCTGGAGGCCGGGTAACGCAGCCAGTCCGGTACGTCCTCGGGGGAGTCGTAGAGGTCGTCGAAGCTGGCGGAGAGGGCCAGGACTTCGACCTTGGTGATGGTCAGCGGAGCAGTGCTCACGTGGGGTTCTCCACTCGGTCGGCTCGGACGCGGGGTCCATGCGGGTGTGGCGGTGTGGGTCACCGGGGCTGAGGCTTCGTGTAGGCCTGCTCGTCGCGGGCGGTTTCCCTGCCCGCGAAGACCGCGATCGCGGTGATGACGCAGCCGGCCATGACGTAGAGGGCGACGGGGGCGATCGAGCCGCTGGAGGCCTGGAGCGCGGTGCCGATGAACGGAGCCGTGCCGCCGAAGATCGCGCCGCCGAACTCGCGGCCGACGCTGATGCCGCTGTAGCGGACACGGGCGTCGAACAGCTCGGCGACGAGGGCCGCCTGCGGGCCGAAGACCATGTCCTTGCAGATCGGGATGGCGATCACCATGGCCAGGAAGATCAGGCCCGTGTTCCGTGTCTCCAGGAGCTGGAAGAACGGGAACGCATAGGCGATGGTGCAGGTCAGCCCGATGGCGACCATGACACGGCGCCCGATCCGGTCGCTCAGCCAGCCCCAGAACGGGATGGCCGCTATCTCCAGTGCCGAGGCCAGGGCGATCGACCACAGCATCGTGGACTTCTCGATGTCCAGTTCCTTGGTGGCGTATGACAGGGCGAAGGCCTGGATCAGATAGCCCCACACAAAGCCCGAGACAGTGATGCCCAGGACCCGCAGGATCGCGCCGGGCTGCCTCTTGACGGTGGCGAGCAGCGGGAACCGCTCGCGCTCGCCGCTCTCCTCCAGCTCGGCGAAGACGGGCGTCTCCTCGATGCCCATGCGGACCCACAGGCCGAACAGCACGAGTAGTGCGCTCAGGAGGAAGGGAATGCGCCAGCCCCAGGACTCGAAGGAGTCGTCGGGCAGCATGGACACGAGGCCGAACACGGCGCTGGCCAGGACGAATCCGGCGCCGGTGCCCATTGCGGGGATCGCGCCGTGCAGGCCACGCTTCCCTGGCGGAGCGTTCTCCACGGTCAGCAGGGTGGCGCCGGCGAACTCGCCGCCCACCGCGATGCCCTGACACACCCGCAGGAAGATCAGGAGGATCGGCGCCCAGATCCCCACCATTGCATGAGTGGGCAGAACGCCGATCAGGGTGGTCGTGACGCCCATGCCCATCATCGTGATCAGCAGGACGTACTTGCGGCCTATTCGGTCTCCCAGGTGACCGAAGAGCATGCCGCCGATGGGGCGCGCGGCGAAGCCCACCGCGAATGTCGCGAACGAGGCGAGCGTGCCGCCCGTCGAGGACGAGCCGAAGAACAATGGACCGAAGATCAGCGCCGAGGCCAGGCCGTACAGGTTGAAGTCGTACCACTCCATGACCGTGCCGACGGTGCTCGCCACCATCGTGCGCCGGTCGGCCTTGGTGCGTTTCGGATCCATCTTGCCGTCTTCGGCCGCTATGACAGCGCTCATGAGGACGTCACCACCTTTTGCGAAGAGCCGGGGGAAGGTGGGCTCACCGTATTCGATATACGAAATAAGAACTAGGGGTTTCCCTCGACGGACTCCAGGTAACTCGGAACGTGTCCGCCCGCCTACGGACCGCACTGCGCAGGGCTCGGCCCGAAGGGCCGCGCAGGGGGAGAGGTCACCGGCGAGGCGCGGGCGAACACCGCTCCCGCGAGCGGGTCGGGGATCGCCAGGCGGTGCCGCGCCGTCGTCGCGTACATCCGGCCGAGGCCGAAGGCCACGCTGCTGGTGTGCGGGGTGGGGAGGCCCAGGGTCTGTACCCGCACACCGTCGGGCGTGTAGCAGCGGACCTGGCCGGTGCCCCAGAGCGCCAGCCAGAGCAGCCCCTCGTCGTCGACCGTCATGCCGTCCGGGCGCCCCTCGGGCGCAGTGAAGTGGGCGAGGAGCGAGGGTGCGCCAAGTGCCCCGGTGCACGGGTCGACGGGGTAGCGCAGGACGGTTCCCTCGGCGCTGTCGGCCAGGTACATCAGGCTGCCGCAGGGCGAGAACGCCGGGCCATTGGGGACGGTCAGTCCGTACAGCATGCGGTGCACGGTGCCGTCGTGGTCGACGCGGTAGAGCGAGCCCAAGGGCGCGTCGCCCCGGAGCGCCATGCTGCCCGCCCAGAAGCGGCCCGCAGGGTCACAGGCGCCGTCGTTCATCCGCATCGGGCGCTTCGCGTGTGCCTCGGGCCGGTCCAGCCATCGGGGCCTACCGCCCTCGGGGACGAGGGCGATCCCGGTGTCCGCGGCGACGATCCATTCGCCGTCGTCGCCGCTGACAGGCGCTACCGCGCCCAGGGGTACACCGAGGCCGAATATGCGGTCAGGTGTCAGCCCTGGGGTGTCCGCGCAGCGGTACAGGTCGCCCTTGAGGAGGTCAACGAACACCATGCTGCCGCGGTGCGGGCGCAAACCCTCTGCCAGCTGGTAGCGGCCGGGGGTCCAGACTTGCCAGTCAGTGCCCGTCTGGTCGTGCGCCTGCGGGCTGGTTCGTGCGATGTCGTCAGCCACCGCATTTCCCTTTGCTCGCGCGGTTCGGGGTGCCACCGGTGAAGGTCACCGGAGGGTGGAGCCCGGCGTGAGCCGCAGCAGGCCGAGTTCGTCCCGGCGGGGCAGGCCCTCCCAGTCGCCGGCCGAGGCGACTGCGAAGGCACCGGTGGTGACGGCGCGGTCCAGCCGTGCTTCGACGGGCTCACCGTCGAGCAGCGCTGACAGGTAGCCGGCCACGAACGCGTCGCCGGCGCCGACAGTGTCCCGCACCGACACTGCGACGGCGGGCAGTGCGAAGGAACCGCCCTGATAGAAGACCTCGGCGCCGTCGGCGCCTCGCTTGATCACGACCTCACCGACGCCCTGGTCGAGCAGAGATTCCACGCGCGCGTCCTCCGTACTGGCCCGCTCTGAGGCGATGAGCGGAAGTTCGTCGTCGGAGGCGACGAGGATGTCGACGTTGCGGGCGAGCGGGCGCAGGCTGCTGGCCGCCTCGGCAGTGGACCAGAGCCTGCTGCGGTAATTGACGTCCAGGCTGACCCGGGCGCCCATTGCAGGAGCGGCACGGACCGCTGCCGACACCGCCTCGCACGGCCCCGTGCCCAGGGCCGTGGTGACGCCGGTGACGTGTAGGACCCTCGCCGGTTCGGCAAGTGCCTGCCGCAGGTGCTCCGGGCCGAGCGACGCACCTGCGGAACGGTCGCGGTAGTAGTGGACACGTAGGAGATCGGCGACGCGCGGTTCGAAGACCACGAGCCCGGTCGGGCAGGCGCCGGTGGTGGCCGCGCAGGAGACGTCGACGCCTTCGGCGCGCAGGGTGCGCAGCACAAGGCTGCCAAACTCGTCCGTCCCGGTCAGCCCGGCCCAGCGGACCGAGTGGCCGAGCCGGGCGAGCCCGATCGCGACATTGGACTCGGCGCCCGCAACGGAGAGCCCGAGTGAGCCGCCGAGCTGGAGTGGGCGATCGGCACGCAGCGCGGCCATTGTCTCGCCGAAGGTCAGGACGTCGCTCACCGGGCCCCCAGTGCCACTGTGCGGAACTGCTCGGAGCGCTCGGCGAGGCCGTCGAGACCGTCGCCGTGCGCGGCCCCGCAGACGAGGGGATTGCCGATGCCGACGGCGAGTGCGCCGGCTGCCAGGTAGGCGCGGGCCGCGGCGGAGTCGATCCCGCCGACCGGTACGAATGGGACGTCGGGGAGCGGGCCGAGCAGCGCCCGTAGATACGCGGGACCTCCGAGGGTGGCAGGGAACAGCTTGACGGCGGTCGCCCCCTCGTTGACGGCGGCGATGACCTCGGTCGGGGTGACGGCGCCCGCGAGCACCGGCAGGCCCAGTGCCCTGCTCTCGGCGACGGACTCGGTCAGTCCGGGTGTCACGGTGAAGCGGGCGCCCGCCTCGGCGGACCGGCGGGCCTGTGAGGCGGTAAGGACGGTCCCTGCTCCGAGCAGTGCCGTGTCGCCGAGCCGGGCGCGCGCCTTGGTGATGACGTCGAGCGCGTCCGTGGTGGTCAGCGACACCTCGACGATGCGGATGCCGGAGTGGAACAGTGCGAGCACCGTGTCGAGCGCGGCCTCGGGGTCGCTGCCGCGGACGATGGCTAGAAGTCTTTCGGTGCGTAGGGCGGAGAGGAGATCGGGAGCAGCTGTGGCCATGGGTGCCTCCGGAACGGCATTGATGATATTTAGTAGATCGTATACCTTTCTCTTTTGACTTCAACCCTCGGTTAGGGCGATCGCCGTCCCGAGCCCCCTTCAGTTGCGTGAGGTGCCTGCGAAATGAGCCGAACTGCCCTAGTCACAGGTGCGGCAGGCGGCATTGGCCGTGCTGTCGCTGCCCGCCTCGTCGCCGACGGCCTACGGGTTGCGGGGGTCGACCTCAGTGATCCGGTCCTGCCCGGCGTCAGCTACCACCGCGCCGACGTCACGCGCGCGGATGAGGTCGCATCGATGGTGGATCGGGTCATCGCCGAGCAGGGAGGTGTGGACGTCCTGGTCGCCTGCGCGGGCATCACTGCCGGCACGCCCCTGCACGCCACCACCGAGGAGGACTGGAACGCGGTCCTCGCGGCCAACCTGTCCTCGGTCTTTCTCTGTGTGCGTGCGGTCCTGCCCTCGATGATCTCCGCGGGTACGGGTGCGGTCGTCACGCTGGGTTCGGTACTGCACCGCACTGCCGCGCCCGGGCTGCCCGCCTACGCCGCCGCCAAGGGTGCACTCGCCGCCCTCACCCGGCAACTTGCCGTCGACTACGGCCACCACGGGATTTCGTTCGTCACGGTCTCGCCGGGCTGGGTCCGCACTCCGGCCACCGAGTCGCGGCTGGAGGGGCAGGATGACCTGCGCCTCCTGCGGGAGAGCAACCCGATGCGTACCCTGGGCACCCCCGAACAGATCGCCGCTTCGGTGGCCTTCGCATCCTCGCCTGGGGCCATTTTGCTCAGCGGCTCGGAATTGGTGCTGGACGCGGGTGCTTCTGCCGTCAGCCCCGCCAGCCTGTTGCGGGACGGTCACCGCAAGCGGATGGGGCTGCCGCCACTGGGTACAGGATGAGACCGGCCGGGCACGGGGCGGTTGTGTCGACTGCCCGCTCGGCCGGTCAGGGCTCCTCGGCCACCTCATGGCCGGCCTGCGAGATGGTGTGCGCCTGTGCGGCCGCGGCCGCACCCGCCGGGTCGCCGAGTCGCAGCGCTTCGATGATGGCGTCATGCTCCTCCACGACTGACTGCCAGTTCTGCGTGTCCACCGGGGAAGCAATGCGGAAGCGGCGAATGGTGAGCAGAAGTTGCTCGGTCAGCTCGGCCAGGATGCGGTATCCGCTGGCCTCGGAAAGGGCGCGGTGGAAGTCGGAATTGAGTTCCGGTAGACGCTTTGTGGCGCCGGCGGCGAGTTCGGCGCGCATCATGGTCTGCACCGCTTCCAGTCTGACCAGCAGGGCATCGCTCATGCGCTCTGCCGCCAACTTGGCGACGAGGCCCTCGATCGCCTCGCGGGCGAGGAAGACGCCCCGCATCTCGGTCTTGTCGACCTGGGTCACCGCCACCCCCGAGTGCATCTGCGAGGTGACGAGCCCCTCGGACTCCAGACGCTTGATCGCTTCGCGGATGGGAATCTTGCTCACGCCGAGATTGCGTGCCAGCTCGTCCATGTTGATGCGCTCGCCGGGGCGCAGCTCGCCGCCCGCGATCGCCTCGCGCAGGTTGTCGTAGGCCATCTCTGCCTTGCTCTTCACTACGGGCAGTCGCGAGGCCCAGCTTTTCTGCGTCATGCATCTATCGTATGCGATATCCGGTGGAGGGGATGGGGTCGCTCGCATTGCAACGGCATGACTGGCATGCGTGCGGTCGAGAAACTCGCAGCGGGCCAAAGGGCCCGGGGCGGTGACCGGTCGGACGAGGCCGAGGTGGTCGGTGGGCGTTTGCGAGGTCCGGAGTGAGTGAGAGTCGGGCGTGCTGCCCGCAGAACAGGCGGTCGGCGCGCTGGTCCGGGCCGAGGCCGGTGCGGCCGATCCAGTCGTGGACGGGCGCGCTTTCCCGGCGGAGGTTGAGGCGGGCGCCGAGTGTGAGGGGGACGGCGACGGCAGGGGTGTGGTGTGCGGCGGTTTGCTGGGCGACGAAGCCAACCTTGACGAGTTGCGCGGGGCCGGTGGCCGGGCGATCGCCGCAGACCTCGATGGAGTCACCTTGGTTGCCTCGCGGGCGTGGCGGGCCTGCCAGCGGCTGCGGGTCCAGCTCTTCGGGGTTGGACCCCTGGCTGCGCTTCATGCTGGGAGAACATCCACCGGAAGTAGCGTCGATCAGTGGCTGCCAGACGAGAAGCGTGCCCAAGACGCTTCGTGCGCACGCCTTCTTTACGTTCCGGAAGCCGTCCACGGAAACAATTCCGTGCCCACTCGGCGTTCATGATCCATGAGCCAGGAGGGGAAGGTGCAGGGCCTGAAGCTGTTCAGCACAAAAGGCGGCGCGACCCAGGTCACGCCGCGTCTTGCTGACGTTGAGGCAGACGTGCAGAGCCTTGTCGAGGCAAACATGAAGGCGCTGCTGGGTATCCGGTTCCTGGCGAGCGAGTACAGCACCGGGCCGGTCCATGGCGGCCGGATCGACTCGCTTGGGCTGGATGAGAACGGTAGCCCGGTCATCGTTGAGTACAAGCGTGGAAGCCCACTTGGGACGCTCGGCGCTCCCCGCCTCGTTTCTCACGGAACCCCCTTGTCGGCCAAGGGGGTTCGGCTCCTCTTTACGGCAGGCGCTCGCCTGAACGGGCGGGCATTCCGAGGCGCGCCGCAGCTGTTTCGGGCAGGCCTGTGTGGCCCCGGGCAGGCCCGGGGCCACACGAGCGTCGAGCGCGATGTCGTCAGGCCGTCGCCGCTCTACGAGGCGGGAACCAGGTTCCATTTCTGGTTACCACCACTGTTCGCCCCCCACTGGATGATCTTGGCGCCGTTGCTGACGGACGAGTCGTCGAGATCGACGGCCAGGCCGTTGTGGACGCTTTCGATCCGGACCAGGTTGGGTCCGGCGTCGACGACCCTCCAGCGTGAGTTGCTGTTGCCGTCGTCCGTGTACTGGATGAGCTGGGTTCCGTACGCGTCGGTCGGACCCGGGACGTTCAGTACCTTGCCGCTGTTCACGTTGGCGAGGGTGTACTGACCGCTGCTCCGCGCCGTGAAGGTCCACTGCTGGTCGGGATTGCCGTTGTCCTGCCATTGGACGATCGTGGCGCTGTCGGCCTTCGACGCCTGGTTGACGTCGAGGCGGCCGCCGCTGACGGCGTTGACGAGCTTGTACTTCGTGCCCGCCGTCACGAGGGGGACGAGCTTCCACTGCTGGGCGGCGCTGGTGGAGGCGGTCTGCTGGACCACCTTGCCCCCGGACGCCGCGATGTTCCGCCCGTTGTAACGGGACGCGATGGTGTAGGCACCGTTGCCGGCCGGCTTCAGCTTCCACTGGGAGTTGCTCTTGTGGTCGTCCTTGTACTGGATGAGCTGCGTACCGGGCGTGCTGGTGGGACCGGGGACGTTGACGAGCTTGCCGCTCTTCACGTTACGGACCGCGTAGTGGCCGTCGCCTGTGGGCCGGAGCTGCCACTTCTGCGATGCCGAGCTGCCGGCGCCGGTCGCGACCAGGCCGGCGCCGTCCGAGCGGGAGCCGCCTTCGACGTCCAGGAGCCGGCCGCCGGCGCTGTTGACCAGGTTGTACTGGACTGTGGTGGGCGTGGCCTCGGACGACGGTGTGACCTTCAGCAGACGGCTGCCGTGAGCGGGCACCGTGGCGCTGAACGCATCCGTCGAGGTGCCCAGATCGGTACGGGACCACAGGTCACGGACGGCCGCCGGTCCGGCGAGGCCCAGATCCGGGAAACGGGCGGTGACCTTGGCCGATGCGGAACCCAGGTTGAACAGGGCGACGGTCTGGCTGCCGTCCGGGTTCGGGACGGTCCACACCTGCTGATCGGTGAGCTGGTCCACCGGGCGGGCCGGGCGGCCGGCCTGGTTGACGGCGATGACCTCGTCGTTCTTCAGCATGGCGAGGTCGTCGTCGTCCATCTTCGTCATGTCGACGCCGAGCAGCAGGTTCGAGGCGGAGATGGCCCACAAGGTCATGTGGGATCTGCGTTCGTCGCCGGTCAGGCCGGTGTCCGCGCCGTTGCCGACCTCCAGGGAGTCGAAGTCGTTCCAGCTGCCGGGGTCCGCGTACTGGGTCCACTTCGGCGCGGTCCTGAACCGCTCCGAGACCTTCGCCCAGCTCGTCAGCGGGTACTTGGACGTGATCGGGCAGTAGCACTCCAGGTCGCCGTTGGTGCGCCAGCTGTGCGAGAGCCGCCTCCAAGTGTCGGCGTGCTTGATGTCGAGCGCGAGTGACAGACCCAGATGGATGTCACGGTCGGTCCGGTCGAGCGCCTTCGACCAGGCCTCGATGTCGGGGATGTTCCAGGTGCCCACCCCGTCGAGCTTGAGGTAGTCGACGCCCCAGGAGGCGAGCTGCTTCGCCCACGAGTCGACGAAGGCCTGTGCGGCGGCCGGGTTCTTGGCGTAGTCGATGTAGTACATGCCGTCGCGGTTCGGACCGAAGCCACTCTCGAACTTCGACGTGTCCGACACGATGTCGCGGGCGCTGTAGCTCGTGCCCTCGATCGGGGTGTCCTGGTCGTACGCGGCCTTCGGCATGCCCGGTGTGAGGTAGATGCCGAACTTCTCACCGAGGCCGTGGACGTAGTCCCCCATGGCCTTCATGCCGTTCGGGAACCGGGCCGGGTCCGTCTTCCACCGGCCGTGCTCGTCGACCGTCTCGGACGGCTTCAGGTACCAGAAGTCGTCGATGTTGATCCGGTTCCAGCCATGTTCGATCAGGCCGAGGTCCTTCATGGCCTTCGCCTGGGTCTTGATGTTGTCCTCGTTGGCGTCGTAGCGCGTGTAGCTCCAGCTACTCCAGCCCATGGGCGGCGTGGGCGAGACGCCGTTGTCCTGGGCGGCGGCGGAGGGCGCGTTCACCACTCCGAGGGGGAGGAGCGCCACCGAGAGGGTCGCGGAGACGCCCATCGCCAAGGCGCGCAGCCGGCTTGGGCGAGAGGGGCTGGCGGTGCGGCTTTCCTTCATGGAATTCCTTGAGGGGGTCCGGCGGCGCGAAGCCGTTCGACGAGGTCGATCCCAGCGCATGCGCTTCAACAAAAAACTTTCTTTTCCAACAGAAATGCAAGGGATCGAACAGGGTCACGCAATGGAACGGCGTGGGCCCCACCTGGGACAACCCCTCGGGCTCCCTCGTTCTGGCTATACGAGTTATCACCCGGGCATGTCGGCGGCGGCCGGCGGCAGATCCCAGAAGGGCGGCAGCGCACTCGGCTCCGCGCCCGCGGCGGGCCGGAAGTCACGCCAGGTGCCGTCGAAGGGGAACGCCCCATAGACGGCGAGAGCCGCCATCCGCAGCCCTTCGGCCCGGATGGCGGCAGCTTCGTCGGCTTCCCAGAAACCGGGACGCCCGGTCAGATCGGTGAACTCGTCCTCATCCTTCCACTCCCACGTACGCCGGTCCGGCGCGACGAGGAGGTCGAGTGCGTGGTCCACATGGTCCGTACCGCCCGGCCACCGGCCCGCGCCCGCCTCCAGGTTCACGTACCACCCGACGAACTCACCGGCCCGGTCGAACGACCACCACACGGAGTGCCGCCGACCGGGCCGGGTGAGCATCAGGGTGCCGTACGGCTCCCAGGTGGCCGGAGTGAGAAGTGTCGGCACTTCCATGGCCCGGTACCTCGGCCAGGCCCGGGTCGGCGTGCCGTCGAGCGCCACACGCCGCATGGTCGCGGAGCCGGCCCCGACCCAGGTCAGCAGCCCCCGGTCGTCGTCCGAGACGACCCGGCCGCACTGGGCATAGGCGATCCTCCCGTCGGGGTACAGACCCCTGCGTACGACGGTGTCACCCGGGTTGAGCGCCGATGGCACGTCCGAACCCTCCTTTCGGTCCGGCTAAGAGGCGTAGAACTGGAACCTGTCGACCACCCAGTAGAAGTCGTTGTCACCGGTGTACTGGAAACGGACGTGCGCGGACGTGGCGCCGTCAGGGATGGGGACCTCGATCGACTGCTGCTGGGCGATGACGTCGGAGGTGTAGCTCTTGATCTCCTGGGGTGGGCCGGCGTTGAAGGACACGAGCACCTTCGCGGTCTGCTTGTCCGCCTGGCGGTAGTGGGTCATGAACTTGACGGTGATCCTGCTCCGGCCGGAGAGGTATCCGTAGGCGGGGGAGACCAGCGTCGATTCGAACTGCCCGGAGAACGCCTTGTCGGACCATTCGTCGGAGTCGGCCACCGCGAACACGCCGCGTGCCCGCACGTTGAGTTCGCGCCACTGGTCGCGCTGGGTCCGGGACCAGAACTCGTTCGTGGTGAACGTCCAGCCGCGCCACTCGGTGACGCCGCCCGTTCCCATCGCACTGTTGATCACCGACCAGCCGCTGGGAGCGGTATGGGTGTACCCCAGGACGCCGGCGGGAATGCCGGTCTCGTCCGCGCGCGTCTTCAACTTCCCCTGGAGAGCGTCGAACGGGTCGCCGGTACGCTCTTGCAATGGTCTGCCGTCCAGGTCCCAGTCGGAGTCCACCGGGAGGCCGAGCTGCTCGAAGACCGTGGGGACGACGTCGACGAGCCGGGTGTCGATCGGCCGGAGGCCCGCTTCGATGCCCGGCCCCTGGGCGAGGATGAACGTCTGCCGTTCCTCCCAGGAGCTGCCGCCGTGCCCGCCTGCGTCCACGTGGCCGTGGTCTGTGGTGACGATGACTGTCCACCGCTCGTCGGAGTACGTGGGACGGGACTTGATCGCCGCCCACAACTTGCCCACGTGCGCGTCCTGCCCGGTGATCGCCTCCATGTACTCCGGGCCCGTGCCCACGTCATGAGCTGTCTGGTCGGTGTTGCCGAAGTAGATGAACATCGCGTCCGGGTTCTGCTTCCGGATGACCGACTCCGCCTCGGCGGCGATCTGCGCGTCATTGGCGGCGTTGTGCGTGGGCAGAACCAGCTTGGCGTCGGCGCCCGAGGTGATGACCCCGGACTCGTCGAGCGGCACCCAGTCGACAGCGGCGTATGTGGACAGCCCCGGCTTCACCTGGGCCAGCCGCGCGAGGAGACCGGGATACGTGTCGAAGCGGCTGCCCTCGAAGGTGTTGTCCATGACGTTGTGCTTGTCCGGCCAGACACCGGTCGAGATGGTCGACCAGCCGCAGCCGGAGACGGTGGGAGCCATCGGGTTCGTATAGAGCAGGGACTTGGCGAAGGTGCCTTTCGCCATCATGGACTTGAGGTTCGGGGCGTCGGCCGCTTCGAGCCGGTCCGCGCGCAGACCGTCCATGCCGATGATGAGGACCTTGTCCCTGCTGATGCCGTCGGGCAATTCCGGTGCGGCAGCCTGGGCGGCGGGTGCGATGGCGAAATTCGTGACGGCGACTGTCGCGGCGGTGGCGGCGCCCGCAGCGAGAACGCTGCGGCGGCTGGGCGGTTGGGTCACGCGAGTTCCTCCGGGATGTGGGTCACGGGCGGGACCGGTTCGGCCGTTCCCGATGGACAGCACGGGGCGCGATGCCCGTGCTCAGTAGCGGATGCAGGCCGAGCGCAGGTCGGTGTAGAAGTTCCAGACGTCGGGCGAGCATTCGGGCGCACCCAGCTGGGAGGCCTTGGCGCCCATGTGCGGCAGGTGGGAGTACGCGCCCACGCCCGGGCGGTTGACGTGGAGCATGCCGGCCTGGAAGTCCTGCAGGGCCTGGAACATCAGGGACGGGTTCTGGGTGAAGATCGTCCCGGACATCCCGTACTTCACCGAGTTCGAGATGCGCATGGCGTCCTCGTAGCCGTCGCAGTCGATCACCGAGAGCACCGGGCCGAAGACCTCTTCCTGGGCGATCTCGCTGTCCCGCGCCACGTCGGTCAGGACGGTCGGCTCCACGAAGTACCCCGGGGTGCCGAGCTCGGCCGCCCGGCCGCCGCAGACCGCCGTGGCCCCGGCGGCGACCGCCGACGCGACGGCATCGAGGCACGCCCGCATGCGTGCCTCGTTGACGACCGGGCCGATGTCCGCCCAGTCCTGGTCACCGCGGCCGATCCGCATGGCACGCACCCGGGGAAGGAGCCGCTCCAGCAGCGTCTCCCGTACGGAACGGTCGACGATCACCCGGCTCGTGGCGCTGCACCTCTGGCCGCTCTGACCGAAGGCGCCGTGGACGATCGCCTCGACGGCCGCGTCGAGATCGGCGTCGGCGAGGACGATGAGCGCGTTCTTGCCGCCCAGTTCGAGCTGGGTGCGCATGAGCCGGTCCGCTCCCGCCCGGTTGATCGCCCGGCCCACCGGCAGCGAGCCGGTGAAGGAGATTCCGGCCACCCGGGCGTCGGCGACGAGTGCCTCTCCCGGGTCCCGGTCACCCTGCACCAGGTTGAGCACCCCCGGCGGCAGCCCCGCGTCGGTGAACGCCTGGACCAGCAGGGACGATGTCCAGGGAGTCAGGGGCGACGGCTTCAGCACGGCGGTGCAGCCGGCGATCAGCGCCGGAGCGACCTTCCACATCGGGATGGCGACGGGGAAGTTCCACGGGGTGATCAGGCCGACCACGCCGAGCGGACGCCGAAACGTCATCGCGATGGTCCGCGGCTCTTCCGCCGGGGTGGTGACTCCGTTGATCCGGCGGGCCTCGCCGATCGTGAAGTCGAGGATGGCCAGCGAGCGCGACACCTCGCCCCTCCCCTCGGACAGGCGCTTGCCCTGTTCACGGGTGATCGCCTCGGCGAACTCCTCGCGGCGCTCGTCGATCAGCCGGGCCGCCGCGGTCAGGAACGTCGCTCGCTCTATGGGGCCGAGCGCGTCCCACGCGCCCTGAGCGGACGCTGCCGCGTCTACCGCCGAGGCGGCGTCCTTGGCGCCGGACTCCGCGAAGTCGCCTATGACGTCGTCCGTGTTCGCCGGGTTGAGGTTGGCGCGAACCGCGCCGGTGGACGACGACACCCAACTGCCGTCGATGTGGTTGAGGAGGTGATCAGGGCGCGGCTCTGCCATGAGGGGCTCCAGGGGAGGAATCGGCCGGTGCGGCCGGAGGTCCGGGTGGGGAGGGTCCGGTCCGTGGCGTTCACGGAGCGGGTGGGCCGGTCGAGGGGCGTCTCAGTCCATGTGCAACGCGATGCGCGGCGCGATGCCTTCGCGGGCGGCCGTGACCGCCGCGTCGATGTCGGTGAGCGGCAGCGGGTCGGAAACGAGCCCCGCGAACAGGTCCTGGGCCGGTGTCCCTGCCAGGAAGCGAATGGCTTCGGCCAGGTCGTCCACGGTGTAGTTGTGGCTGCCGACGATGTGCGAGAGGTTGCGTACGAAGGTGTTGGGTTCGAAGCGGACCTCCGGCCCGGGGGAGACCGAGCCGACCAGGGCGACGCGTCCGTCCATTCCGACGATGTCCAGCGCGGACTGCACGGCGCGGCTGTTGCCGGAGAGTTCGATGACGACGTCGGCTCCGTACTTGAGGGCGTGTTCCGCCAGTTCGGACGGGTCGCACAGGGCGGTCGCCCCGAACTCCAGGGCCATCTCCCGTCGCTTCCCGTCGATGTCGCAGGCGACGACATGCTCGGCCCCGAGTTCACGCGCGTAGGCGATGGCGGTCAGGCCGAGCATGCCGCAGCCGATCACGACCACGGAGTCGCCGGCCGACAGCTCCGCCCGCCGCGCGGCGCAGACCACGGTGGCCGTGGCGCAGTTCGCCGGCGCCGCCACTGCCGCGGGGAGGGACTCGGGCACGGTCACCAGCCCGGTGCCCCCGACGAGGTGGCAGTGGGTGGCGAAGCAGCCGTTGAGCCCCCAGTGGCCGGTGATGGCCTCGTGTCCGTACTTGCGGACGGCGGTGCACTTCTGCGGCACACCGCGCAGGCACCGGCGGCAGGAGCCACAGGAGGTTCCGATGGTCCACGTGACGCGCCCGCCCGGTTCGACCAGCCGGCCGTCCACCGTGCGAACGGAGCCGGCCACCTCCTCGACGATTCCGACCGCCTCGTGGCCGAGGACCGTCGGCGTCGGGGTCGGCCGGTCGCCGGAGAGGGTGTGTAGATCGCTGCCACAGATGGTGGCCAGTTCGATGCGGACCAGCACTTCACCGGGGGCCAGTTCCGGGCGTGGCCGGGGGGTGAGGGCGAAGCCGCTGTCGGGACCGGACCAGACGGCCGCCAGGGGCAGCGGTGCGGCGCTTCGGGCGGACGACGGACTGCTCGGATCTGTCATGGTCGGTCTCCGCTAGCGTCGGATGGTGAGGGCGACCAGGGCACTGCACGCGCAGGCCCCGGCGACGATGGGGAAGATGAGGCTGGTGTTGCCGGTGCTGTCCATGAGGCCACCGACCATCGGCTCGGCCGCACCGGCGAACAGGTACGCGAAGCAATTGACCACTCCGGTCGCCGTGCCCGCCATGCGCCGGCCCGCGATGTCCGGACACAGGGCCCAGAAGGAGGACTGGGGACCGTAGACGAAGAAGCCCGTCAGGAACAGGACGACGATGCCGCTCGTCGTGCCCAGCGGAGCCACGTACATGGTGGTCGCCATCAAGGCGCCCAGGACCATGAAGAGGAAGATCGGACGGTCACGGCGGGCGCCGAACAGGCGGTCGGATATCTGGCCGTTGACCAGGGCGCCGACAGCCATCCCGACAGGCAGCGCGACGGAGATCCACAGGGGGCTGATCCCGCTTCCGCCGGTTTCCCAGTCATTGCCGAGGAAGTAGACGGGGACCCAGATCAGCAGACCGTAGCGGGCCGCGTTCTGGAAACCGATAGCGATGCCGGCCGACCAGATCTTCGGATTGCGCAGCACCGCCTTGTACCGCTGGAGGCTGGTCTCGTCCGCGGCCGCGGCGTCCGCCGCCTGTTCCTCGGGGGGCAGCGCGTAGGAGGCGGGCGGGGTGACACCGGCCTTCGCCGGGCTGTCCCGGGCGACTATGTAGAAGGTCACGCCGCCGACGAGCATCAGCAGGACGGGGACGCGGAAGATCCACTGCCAGTCCAGATGAAGGGTATCCACGACGATCGTCGACGTGACGTAGGCGAGAACGGAGGCCATGCCGGCGGCGAAGGTGTAGAAACCGAAGCTCCGGCCGCGCTCGTGCGGGGCCCACCAGTTGGAGATCACGCGTCCGCCGGAGGGGAACCCCAGGGACTGTGCGAATCCGTTGGCTCCCCAGAACAGCCCGAGGGTCTTGGGCCCGGTGGAGAAGCTGGTGCACCAGTTGAGGAGCGTCGACAGGATCGCGCCGGCCGTCATCATCCGCCGGCCGCCCCACTTGTCCGCGAGGTTGCCGTTGATCATCTGCCCGGCGGCGTACGACCACAGAAGGATGCCGCTGATCGCGCCGAGCGTGGCCTTGCTCAGGCCGAGGTCCTCTTCGATGCCCGGGATGGCGAAGCCGAACGTCTGGCGGCCCGTGTAGAAGAAGAAGTAGCAGAACATGGCCGACAGCAGCATGCGCCACTTGAGCCGCTTGTACTCGTTCTCGGCCAGCGGCTGGGGACCGGTGGTCCCTGACAGGATCTTTTCCGAGTTGGACATGGCTTTCCAACCGATCTGCGATGTGGCTGGGCGATCCACCTGTGGTGGTTGAGGTGGCGCGGCGGGGACCCGCGCCAGGAGCCGCTCCGGCCGCCGCCGCCGAGCGGTGCGGCGGCCGGAGCGGACATCAGACGGTGTGCGGGGACTCCTCGCGGCCGGCCGGAGTCATGGCCACCCAGTAGGCGTCGTAGTTGTGGATGCGGGCAAGGTCGCCGAAGGGGCTGGCGAGCGGCTCCGGCTCCGGCAGGCGCCGGTTGATCAGGAACGGGATCTGCAGTTCTCCCAGCGCGCCGTGCGACCGCAGCGGCGCGTCGAGGCCGGTCAGGTCGTGCCAGGCGGCGAAGCGGCCGAGCGCGGTGCCTGCCTCGGCGAGGACGACGATGTCGCCGATGCGGTCGGCCGGCAGGGCGAAGCGTTCGGCGGCCTCCTCCCGGCCGTGGACCTCCTGGACGCCCTCGATGGCACCGAGTTCCGTGATGACGGCCCCACGGTCGGCGTGCTCCGGCAGGTATACACACGCGAACGAACCGAGAGCACCGTGGTGCACCGTGTACGGGTCCGTGATGGGCAGGATGACCCGCAGGCCGTCCGCGTCCGCTTCGGCGGGGACGGCGAGGATGCGCCGGACCTCCTCCTCCACGTAGATCACCTGCGCGACGCCGGACGCGTCGGTCTTGGCGCTCATGCCGTGGTCGGCGGTGAGCACGACCGTCGCCCCGAGTTCGGCGAGCCGCCCCGCGTAGTGGTCGATCTTCTCGTAGAGGTCGTTGGCGGCCTCGGTCCCCGGGGCGTTCTTGTGCTGGATGTAGTCGGTCAGGGACAGGTACATCAGGTCGGCGCCGCGGGTCTCGAGGATCTTCACCCCGGCCGCGAGGGCGAACTCGCTGAGATCGGCCGAGTAGACGCTCGGCAGCGGCTTGCCGACCAGCTCCAGAACGTCACCGATGCCGTTCTCCTCGACAGTGGCCCGGTCGGCCTTCTCCGCCGAGAAGCAGATGCCGCGCCGGGACGGCACGGTGAACTCTCCATCGGATCCGTCGAGCGGGGGGCCCTCCTCGACCAGACCGGCTCCGAGCAGCCGGCGCAGCTTGTCCTTGGCCGTGACGACGACGACGTCGAGACCCGCCTCGTTGGCGGCGCCGAAGATCGTCGGCGCGCGCAGGAAGCGCTTGTCGTTCATCAGCACCTCCTCACCGAGCTCGGTGTCGAAGATGTAGTTGCCGCTGATGCCGTGCACGCTGGGGGGCCGGCCCGTGGCGATGGATACGTTGTTCGGATTGGTCAGGGCGGGCATGGCGCAGTGTGCGGGCCACGAAGTCCCCCCGTTCTCCAGGACCTTGCTCAGCCAGGGCATCCGTCCGGCCGCCATCGCCTCGAGGTGGTAGTCGGGTTCACTGCCGTCGATGCAGATCACCACCACAGGGGCGGAGGGCCTGGTGTAGGTCCTGCCGTTGACGGTGAACGTCGATACGGTCACGGGTGCTCCTCGTTGCGTTGCGTGGCTGAATCGCTGACGACGAGACTGGCGGGTGCGGTGACGGAGGAGGAACCCCCGATTCGGTTATGAGGGGTATTCGATTACTCGTGCCGCGTCCGCCCGGAGCTGTGACCTGCCGATTTCCGCCGGGTACGGGGCGTGTGCCATCGGTGGGATGTCCCCGGACGGGACCGGGTGAGGCGTCCTGCGACCGGGGCGCGTACCGACGAGCAGGCGTCGGCGGTCAGAGTCCGGGCCAGCTCGTCTGCTCTCTCACGAGTTCCACGAACGCGTTCTCGGCGGGGGACAGGATGCGGTCGCGGCGGCGGACGAGCGAGATGACCCGCGACTGCGCCGGCTCCTGCGTCGGCAGCGCGACGAGGGTGCCTGCCCGCAGCTCGTCGGCCACCGCGTGCTCCGAGATAAGGGCGATGCCGAGACCGGCCCTCACACATCTCTTGAGGACCTCGGGGCCCCACGCGTCGGTATGCGGTGGATCGACGATGCCCCATCCGGCCAGTGTTCGCTCCTGCACCTCCCGAGTCTGCGATCCCGGCTCGCGCAGCACGATCCGCTCGCCGGAGAGCATCTGACCGGTGAGCGGTTCCCGGCCGCCGAGGGGATGGCCCGGCGGGGCGATGAGCACCATGTGGTCCTCCAGGACGGGCTCGCTCACCAGCCGGGGCTCGGCGGGAGTCCCGGCGACGACAGCGACGCCCACCTCACCGCTCGTCAGGTGCTGGGTCACGGTGGCGTTGTTGCCGACGAAGACATGGCTCTCGATCCCGGGATGCCGTCTGCGGTACTCGGCCAGCAGATCCGGCAGCAGATAGGTGCCCAGGGTCGTCGACCCACCCACGACGAGCCGTCCCGACTGGAGGCCGCTGAGCTGCTGCACCGCCGAGACCGCCTCGTCGGCCAGCAGGAAGACACGCCTGGCGTACTCGGCCAGCAGTTCGCCCTCGGCGGTGGGGCGGATTCTGGCGCCCGAGCGGTCGATCAGGGTGATGTGCAGGGACTCCTCCAACCTGCGCATCTGGTTCGAGACCGACGGCTGGCTCATAAAGAGCTTCTGGGCGGCAGCGGAGAAGCTGTGGTGATCGATGACGTGCAGGAAGATCCATAGGCGGTGCAGGTCGAGCGTCACGAAGCGCATTCCCGTCGAGCGAAGTGGGGGGACGGCCGCATTCCATCGGATCTTCCCGGCCACGCACCAGTCCCGCGCACGGATTCGACCGGTCGTCGCCACACCGGCTTCCTGGGCCGATGGCAGGTGCTGAGGGCTGCCCCGCCAGGAATTGCTGGACAGCTCTTGGGCCAGGGCTTCTGCTCCACTCCGAGGGTCTGTCCGCCTGAGGGCAGCTCTCACCTCGGTACGAGGTGTCCGGCGCGCTTGTAGGTGCGTATCAGCAGGGCGGTCTGGACTTCTCGTACACCCTCCAGCGCCGAGAACGCCCGGTCGTGGAAGTCGTGCATGTCCGCGGTCGTGGTGTGGCTGCTGTAGCCGAGGACGTTGTCCTTGCCGGTGGTGACGACGAGGTGCCGGACCGAGGGGTCACCGGCCGGGTGGCGCAACGCCGCGTCGAGGTGGACGTGTTCGACGCGGAGCTGGAAGCGCGATTCCACCGGGTAGCCGAGCATTCCCGGTTCCGCGAACAGCCGCAGGTGGAAGACGTGCCCGCAGTGAATCAGCACGCCTTGCGCGAGCACACCCGTGCCACCGTCGCCCGCCGCCGCACTCGCCCTGGCGCCGGTGGCCGACGAACTCGGCCTGACCGTCAAGCTGCTGGGCACTCCGGCGGAGGAGTACGGCGGTGGCAAGGTCGATCTGCTGAACGCGGGGGCCTTCGACGATGTGGCAGCCGCCATGATGGTGCACGCCGCACCGGTGGACGGCGTCGGCATGACGTCCCTCGCCATCGGCAGCTGGAAGGTGCGCTACACCGGCCGACCCGCCCATGCCGCCGCCATGCCGCACCGGGGCATCAACGCAGCGGACGCCATGCTGGTCGCCCAGGTGGCCATCAGCGCGTACCGGCAGCAGATGATCCCTGACGGCGTCGTGCACGGAGTCGTGACCGGTGGGGGTGAGGCGCCCAACGTCATCCCGGCGCGAGTGACCGCGGACTACGACTGCCGGGCCGCCACCGCTGAGGACCTGGCCGAACTTCAGGTCCGGATCCGGGCCTGCTTCGAGGCCGGCGCCCACGCCACCGGCGCCGAACTCGCCCTGGAAGCGGTGGGGAACGACTACGCCGACCTGCGGCAGGATCTGGCCATCTCGGCCGCCTACCGGAACGCGGTCGCAGGCCTCGGCCGCGACATCGCGGACACTGCGGACTCGATGCGCGCCGGCTCCACCGACATGGGCAACGTGTCCCACGTCGTCCCCACCATCCACCCCGTGATCGGCTACGACTGCGGCGACACGATCATGCACAACCCCGAGTTCACCCGCTACGGCACCGGTGCCGGAGCGGACAGGGCCGTTCTCGACGGCGGACTGGCCATGGCGTGGACGGCGCTCATCCTGGCCACGGACCAGGATCAGCGCACCAGCCTGTTGACCCGGCTCGCCGGCCGGTCGAAGGCAACCCGCCCCTGACCCGGGGCGTACGTGTGCGGTGGGCCCCTCGTGCCGCCCGTCGACGGCGCGAGGGTCCCACACGGCACGGCAGACTCAGAGCAGGTGATCCACGGCGCGGATTGCTGCGTCGAAGGCGGCGTGGGTGTAGCCGAACGCCTCGGCGTCGGAGTTGGCGATGGCGATCCGGCCGACGGGGCGGCGGGCCTGGGCATAGGGCCGTTGTGATTCGGGCTGGTACAGGGACGGGTCGTCGAGGGAGTTGTACTCGTAGGCGTACCCGTGGGCCCAGCGGTTGACGGTGATGGCCGTGATGTCTCGGGCGGGGTCGAACCCGTGGTCGCCGAGGGAGCGGGTCATCGAGTCGCGGATCTCGCGCTCGAAGTCCTCGAACGGCATCCTGATCAGTGTGCGGCGGCCGGCCTTGTGCTGTTCGCGGCAGATGAGGCCGGGAGAGCCGGGGGTCGCCGACAGGGAGACCACAGTGGGGAGTTCGGGTCGGTGCGGCATGGCGAAGTCACCGATCTCGGTGACCGTGGGCAGGCCGAAGCTGGAGAAGAACATCGAAGGTGTACTGACCCGGGAGACGCGGGCACGGGCGAAGGCCCGCCAGTCGCGGAGCGCGACCCGTGCGTACACCAGTGGCACCTTCGTGCCGTAGCGCATCGCTGTGACCTGCTCCGCCGGCAGTTCGGGTACGACGTACGAGGAGACGGAGTTCCAGCAGGCCATGACCACGCCCTTGGCCCGGACCCGATAGCTGCGGCCGCCCTTGGAGTAGTCGACGACCGCGCCCTTCCGGCCTTCGTTGCGGACCTGGAAGGCTGTGCTCCCGAGGCGGATGCGGACGTGGTTGTCCCGGTCGTCGAGGCGGGAGTAGTCCGCCTTCGCGGTGACGATCTCCCGCCAGTCGGGCCGGCGCTCGTCGAAGGCATCGGGGACCAGCTTGCTGACCAGCAGTCGGGCGAGTGAGGCGTTGCCCTCGGGGAAGTAGAAGTTGCCGTCCTCCTCGGTCTCGGCAAGGTGCATCAGCGGTGTCAGGCCGGCGCCGGGCCACGGTGTGTGTGCGAGTCCCAGGCCGCCGAAGCCCGGCTGTCCGGTCGCCCACGCGTCGGCCGCGGCGACGTGGTCGACGTTCACGCCCCACAGGCCGTTGGTGCCGCGCTTGACGATCTCGAGGGCGTCGTCGTCCAGGCCGAGCTTCTCGCGAAGATAGGTCTCGTACGGGGTGCGGGCGAGGATCTCCTTCTTCTGTGCGTCCGTCAGTCCCGGGTAGAAGTCCTCGTCCGTCGTGTAGAGGCGGACCAGTGCGGCCCGGCTCGCCTCGCTCATCGGCAGCCTGGTCGCGTACGACGCCCAGGACTCACCCGATTCGCGGATGACCAGCTGGTCCTTGCCCCAGCGCTCGGAGTTGAACAAGGTGCCGCTGCGCAGCGAGTACGGTGCGTACGCGTCGCTCTTGACCGTGGCTTCCAGTGCCTTCAGATCGACGCCGAGGTCCTTGGTGAGAAGGTCGCGGGCGCCGCGCGACCAGGTGCTCGGGGTGTCGATGTTGACGGTGCCGCCGTTGGACAGGAGCTGAGTGCGGCCGACGTGGAACTCGTTGCGCCTGGCATGCCCGCCGAAGTCGTCGAGGGCGTCGAGGACGAGGACCCGGGCCCGCGGGCCGGCGTGCTTGCGGTAGAGGTGGGCAGCGGCCAGACCGCTGAGGCCACCGCCGACCACGACCAGGTCGTAGGTCTCACGGGTATCCGATATACGCCCGGGTGCGAACGCACCGTCACGTACGGCGTGCGCCACGTCGTAGGAGCCCGGCTGCTGGCCCCGCAGGCCGTTCACGCCGGGCGGGTAGGGCGTGACCGGCTTACCGTGCCCGTGATGGGTGGGGCCGTGCCCTGCGCTCGGAGCCGCCTGCGCCGCTCCGGGAAGCGCCATCGCCGCGGCCGCGCCCACGGCGGTGACGGCCACCCCGTCGATGAAGTCACGGCGCGTGACCTTTCGACCCATCCCAAGCTCATGATCACTGAATCTGGGCATACGAGACCCCTCACGTGGATCTTCGGATTTCGGATCAGAACTACCTGGCTGGAATGCTATACAGCTGTCTCCGTATTTATGAAGCACGGATTTCGTTGCACATCGGGGTAGTTGATGCGAAATCAGTTGCCCGGCGGGGAGAGGGGAGTGTGCTGCGCGAGCCCGTCCTGTGCTCAGGGCGCGTCGGCTTCTCGTCAGGGACGCCCGGCTCTCGCCGGGCGTCCCGTGCCCTTGCGCCCGGATGCGCTACGTCGTCCGTGCCGGGCTCACTTGCCGACGCGCCGCCACTGCTGGCCGGTGCCGCCGTTGGCGGTCTGCTGCTCGATCGTCGCGCCGTTGGACGCCGAGCCGCCGGTCACACCCAGCACCTTGCCGCTGCGGAGGCAGGTGAGGACGACATGGCCGTCACCGGTGTCGGTGATCTTCCACTGCATGTTCGTGTCGTGCAGCGATTGCCACTGGATGAGCTTCGCGCCGTCGGCCGACCCTCCGCCGCTGATGCCCAGCGCCAGCGGGGTGGTTGCGTGTGTCGTGCAGATCTCGTACACACCGCCGCCGACCGGGGTGAACCGGAACTGCTGGTTCGCCGCAGAACTCGGTGTGTACTGAACGGCCCCCGTGCCTGCGGCCGTCGACGCGTTCGGGATGTCCATCGCCCGTCCCGACTGGCGGTTGACCAGTTGGAAGACGGTGTACTGTGCGGGCGGCGTGACCGTCACCGACCCGGTGGAGGGGATCGTGACCTGCTGGCTCCAGTCGCCGTAGACGATCGTGGTGGACCGACCGGCCGCACCGCGCACGGTGGCGCTGATGACCTTCCCGGACTTCCAGCTCATGTTCAGGCTGAGCCCGCCGCGGAGGCCCAAGCCGGTGACCGATCCTTCCGCCGCCCATGCCTCGGGCAGCGCGGGCAGCAGCTCGACGCGTCCGGGCCGGGACTGCGCCAGCATCTCGACCATCGCGACCGGTGTGCCGTAGTTGCCGTCGATCTGGAAGATGTAGCCGCCTCCGTAGCGGTACATGTCGAACATGTTGATCGCGGTGCCGGCGTCGGCGGTGCCCGACGGGTTCAGTACGGAGAGCATGAGGTCGTACGCCTTGTCGGCATGCTTCAGCCGGGCCCAGCACATGGCCCGCCAGGCACTCGCCCAGCCGTAGCTCGCGAGGCCCCGCGCCTCCAGCAGCTTGGTGGCACCTCTGATGAGCGAGTCGGGGGAGTCCTGGAGGTTGATGCGGTCACCGGGGAAGAGACCCGCATGGGCGGAGAGGTGGCGGTGGGAGGTCTCGCCCAGGTTGTCGTCGCTCATCCACTCCTCCAGCCAGCCGCTCGTGGTACTGACCCCGGGCATGTAGAGCTTGCCCTGGAGGCCGGCGACCGTGGAGGCGTACGAGGCGTCCTTGCCGAGCTTGGCAGCGGCGGTGCGGTAGTTGGCGAACAGCTGCCAGACCAGTTCCTGGGCGTATGTGATGCCACGGGCGTTCTCCGGGCCGTGCTCGGGTGACCAGTCGTGGTCATCGACCAGGACCTCACGTCCCGCCACGGTCATGGTGATGAGCCGGGACTCCCAGAATTCGCAGGCGCCCTTGAGCAGGGGGTAGATCTTGGCGAGGTGGGCGTCGTCCAGGGTGTACTCGTAGTGCTCGAAGAGCGAGTTGCACATCCAGGCGTTGCCGGCGGGGTGCCACCACCAGCCGTTGCCGCCCCAGATGTTGGCGGTGATGGCCATCGTCCAGCCGGCGACCTTGCCGGACGTGTTGCGGAAACGGTTGCGGGAGTCCTGGAAAAGGGCGGTGGTCGTCGCCTGCCAGCCAGGCAGCTGGGCCACGCAGTAGTCGGTGAAGGCGTCGAAGCACTCGGGCAGGCCGACACGGTCGGGCAGCCAGTAGTTCATCTGGACGTTGATGTCGGTGTGGTAGTCGCTGAACCACGGTGGCTGGTTGCTGTCGACCCACAGTCCCTGGAGGTTGGTCGGGAGGCTGCCGCGTGAACCGGTGATCGTCAGGTATCGGCCGAACTGAAGGTAGGAGGCTTCGAGTTCGGGGTCGGGGGCGGAGCCGGTGGCGGCCCTTGCGGCGAGCCGGGCCGGTGTGTCCAGCGCCCGCTGGGCGGCGCTGGAGGCCCCCAGGTTCACCGTCATTCGCTGGTCGAGTCGCTGGTAGTCGGCCACGTGAGTGGCGACCAGCGTCGAGCCGGCCACGGCGGCGGCCTGTGAAGCCTTGGTGCGCGCGACGGTGAGCGGCACCAGCGTGGCGTCCTTGTACTGAACGGACGCGTCCGCCTTGTAGTTCGTGCCACCGGAGAGGACCAGTACGACCTCGGTGCAGTTGCTGAATGTCACCTTAGCGCCGGTCGCGGAGACGGTGCCGCCCTTGCCGGCGGCCCGTACTGCGGTGGCGTACTTGAGTGTGTTGGGCAGCGCCGCGTCGAACGACACTTCGGCGGCGCTCGCGTTCGACGTCACGGTCTCGCCGCGGGTTCCGGCCAGTGTCATCGACCCGGTGTAGCTCCCGCCACCGCTCTGGGTCAGGCGCACCACGATCACGTCGTCGGGATGGCTGGAGAACACCTCGCGCCGGTAGGTGACCCCGCCTGCCTGGTACTCGGCGGTCACCAGGCCGTTGCTCATGTCGAGGCTGCGGCGGTATCCGCTGATCGCGGATGCGGCGTGGGCGGGTATGTCGAGGTACGCCTTGGCGAGCATCCCGAACGTGCCGAAGTTGGATGCCTCGTAGGGGAACTGCCCGTCCGACTGCAGGGCGGCGTTCGCGTGACCGGTCCACAGGGTCGCGTCCGAGAGGATCAGGACGTCACGGGACGGGTCTCCTGTGACCAGGGCGCCCAGCCGGCCGTTGCCGATGGGCAGGCCCTCCTCGATGATCTTGCTTTCCGCGCCGGGGCGCGTGTACCAGAGCCTGATCGTCTCCGCGTCCGGGACCAGCGACTGAGCGTCGGGGCGCGTAACGGCGGTGGCAGCCGACGTGAACTCGGGCAGCGAGGAGAGCGCGAACAGGGCGCCCACTGAGGCCGCCGCTCGAAGCACTCCGCGGCGTGACATTCCGCCCTCGGCGGGGGGAGGTGTGAGGGAGTGATCGGACATGGGTGTGCGGCTCCTTCGATGGGGGGCGGGCCGGACTCGGCGGCACAGCAGCAGTGCAGCGGCATCCAGGAGGCGTGTCAAGAGATCCGACGCCATTTCATATAGGAGAAAAGATCGCTCTGCCCTAAATAAGTAGAATGTCTCCAATGAATAGCGGTCACCCATACCTGTTTCCTATGGGATTCCAGGGAGGGTGGTCGGACCGTATTGGGTGCGATGGCGGGAACGGAACTCCGTCTCGGGTCAAGTGGCAGTGCCCGGGGCAGCTCGTTCCCGCCTCGCTAAGCTGCTGGTGGTCGCACGTGTAGTGGAGTGAGGGGATCTGGATGCCGGCGAATGACCCGCCTGTCTTCGATGACCGGGCCGGGGGGCCCGGTCCCGCCGCGGCGCCGGTCCGCCAGCCACTGTCCGACAGCGTCTACGAGGACATCAAGGCCATGGTCATGGACCATGAGATCGCTCCGGGCGCCCGGGTCGGCATCGAAGCCCTGTCCCGCAGGCTCGACGTCTCCCCGACCCCGGTTCGCGAGGCGCTGGCCCGCCTGGAGTCCGACGGTCTGGTGGTCAAGCGTTCCCTCTCCGGATACCGGGCGACTGAACTCCTCACCCGGCAGGGGATTGAGGAACTGTTCGAGATGCGGCTGCTGCTGGAGCCGCAGGCCGCGGCGCTGGCGGCCCTGCATGCCGACGAGGCACAGCTGGACGCCATCGAGGCCATCCAGGAGGACATGGAGGTCCACCCCAGCCCGGCCGGACCGTACGCGTCCTACCGTGACTTCGCAGCCCTCGACCAGCGTTTCCACGACGCGGTCGCGGTCGGCGCCCGTCGCCCCCTGCTTCGGGACGCGGTCGAGCGGCTCCACGCACATCTCCATATCTTCCGCCTCAGCAGCCTCCCCGCCGAGGACGACCCGACTCTGGCTGAGCACGAGCGGGTCGTCCGAGCGATACTGCGGCGCAGTGCCGAGCGGGCCGCACAGGCGATGACGGACCATCTGGCCCACAGTCTGGAGCGCCAGCTCAGCCGCTTCGAGGAGGAGTGACCGGCTGGGCCGGCGCCGCGACGGGCGTCAGCCGGTAGACCCGCCGCGCGGTCCCGCCCCATACCTCGTCCCGCTCGACGGGGGTGAGCGCGTTGAGCAACTCCCCGGTGAAATCCACGACCTCGCCGTAGCTCGCCGCCAGCGTGCTCACCGGCCAGTCGGAGCCGAACATGAGCCGCCGGGGCCCGAAGTGGTCCTGCACGGTGTCGGCGTACGGCCTGAGGTCCCGGACGGTCCACGATCGCCAGTCGGCCTCGGTCGCCATCCCGGAGAGCTTGCACACCGTGTTGGGCAGCGCGGCCAGCTCGCGTACCCGCCGGGCCCACGGCTCCAGTTCGCCCGAGGCGATCGGGGGCTTGCCCAGGTGGTCGAGGACGAAGGTGAGACCGGGGACTGCCGCTGCCGCCCGTGTCGCCGCCGGCAACTGGTGCGGCAGGACCAGGAGGTCGTACACCAGTCCGGCCGCCGCGACCGCGCGCAGTCCCCGCAGCACCTCCGGCCGCGTCAGCCAGTCCGGGTCCGCCTCCCCTTGTACCTGATGGCGGATGCCCCGCAGGAGTCCGCCGCCCGGCAGTGAGCGCAGCCGGGCGAGTTCGTCGGCGATGCCCGGCGAGGTGAGATCGGTCCAGCCGACGACCGCGCCGATCAGGTCACTGGCCGCGGCCAGGGCCAGGAACTCGGGTGTCTCCTCGGCCACGGTGACGGTCTGCACGAGCACCGTGGCCGACACACCGGCCTCCCGGGCCTCCGCCTCCAGGTCGTGGTGGAGGAACGAGCGCCGCAGCGGGGCCAGTTCAGGGCCCTCGATCCACTCCTGGTCGCGTACGTCCAGGTCCCACAGATGGTGGTGGGCATCGATGAGGGTCATGGTTCACTCCTCCTGGGCACCGGGACGCCGGCCGTCAGCAGGTCCTGTGCCCGCAGGCCCTCCCACACGGTGTCGGGCAGGAAACGGTGGAACTGCTCGGCCGCGTCACGGACCTGCTCGGCCGACCGAGCCCCGAGCAGGACGGAACCGACCGCCGGATGCCCGAAGGGGAAGCGGAGTGCCGCGGCACGCAGCGGCACCCCGTGGGCCTCGGTGACGTCGCGTATCCGAAGCGCCCGCCGCACCAGCGCTTCGGGGGCGGTGGCGTAGTCGTACGTGGCGTCCGGAGCCGGGTTCGCCAGCAGACCGGAGTTGAACACACCACCGATGATCACGCTCTTGCCCGTCCTCGCCGCCGCGGGCAGCAGCGAGTCCAGCGCGCCCTGCTCCAGCAGCGTGTACCTTCCGGCGCACAGCACGGCATCGATGTCCGTGTCCGTGACGAAACGTGTCAGCATCCGCGTCCGGTTCATACCGACGCCGATCGCCCGGACGACTCCCTGTGCCCGCAGCTCCTCCAGCGCCGGATATGCCTCCTTGAAGGCCTGTTCCTCGTGGTCGTCGGGGTCGTGGAGGAGTACCAGGTCGACGCGGTCGAGCCCGAGCCGGGTGAGGCTGTCCTCCAGCGAGCGGCGCACGCCGTCGGCGCTGAAGTCCCAGCGGCGACGGTGCGTGGCCGCAACGGCGAAGCCGTTGGCCCGGTCGTCCCCGCCGCCCTCGTGCGGCTCGAGCACCCTGCCCACCTTGGTGGACAGGGTGAAGCTGTCTCTGGGTCTGGACCGCAGGGCCGCTCCCATGCGGCGCTCGGAGACACCGAGCCCGTAATGCGGGGCGGTGTCGAAGTAGCGGATGCCCGCTTCCCAGGCAGCGTCCACGGCCGCTGCCGCCGCTTCCTCGCCCACGTCCTCGAAGAGACCGGCGACAGCGGCGCCGCCGAACCCGAGCGACGTGACGGAGACACCGCTGCGGCCGAGGGTGCGGGCGCTCATCACCGACCCTGCTCCGCTGTCGCCCGATGCGCTCGTCATTGACCCTCCGGCCGCAGTCGCAGGCCCTGCATCCCGCCGTCCACCGCGAGCGCGGTGCCCGTGACGGAGGCGGCGGTGGGGCTCGCCAGGTACACGATGGCGGCGGCGACCTCCTCGGCGGTGACCAGACGGCCCATGGGCTGGCGGGCGTTGAGCGCCGCCCGCTCGGCGTCCGGATCGGCGGCCCGCTCGAGCAGACGGCCCACCCACGGGGTGTCGGCCGTGCCGGGGTTCACGCAATTGACGCGGATTCCCTCGCGGACGTGGTCCGCTGCCATGGCGAGCGTCAGCGACAGGACCGCTCCCTTGCTGGCGCTGTAGAGGGCGCGCTGCGGAAGCCCGGCCGTGGCCGCGATGGAGCAGGTGTTGACGACGGAGGCGTGCGCCGAAGCACGCAGGCGGGGAAGGGCCGCGCGGGTCGTGCGCACGATGCCCAGGACATTCACGTCGAACACCCGGTGCCACTGCGCGTCGTCGTTGTCCTCCACGGTGCCCGCCGCACCGATGCCCGCGTTGTTGATCAGAATGTCGATGCCTCCGAGGTCGTCGGCGACGGCGGCGACGGCGGCCCGCACGGACGCGTCGTCGCTCACGTCGGCCGTGTACCCACGCAGGGGCTTGTCCACCGCGGACGGGTCGAGGTCCACGACGGCGACGGCGGCACCGCGGGCGGACAGCAGGTCCGCGGTGGCCCTTCCGATGCCGGAGGCACCGCCGGTCACCAGGGCCCTGAGGCCGGACAGTTCGCTCATCGGTTCGTCTCCTTCTCCTGTGCGGCAAGGTCGGCCGCCCAGAAGGCGCCGTCCGGGTAGCGGTATGTTGCGAGCGACTCGGCGTGCATCTCCGAAGAGAAGCCAGGCGTCAGGGGAGCCGTGTAGTGGCCGTTCGCGATGGTCGCAGGGTCCTTGAAGTGCTCGTGCAGGTGGTCCACGTACTCGATCACCCGGTCCTCGGTGGTCCCGGACAGCGCGACGAAGTCGAACATCGACAGATGGCGGACGAGTTCGCACAGGCCGACGCCGCCGGCGTGCGGACAGACGGGGACGCCGTACCGCATCGCCAGCAGCAGGATCGCCAGGTTCTCGTTGACGCCGCCGACCCGGGCCGCGTCGATCTGGAGGATGTCGATCGCACCGGCCTGCAACAGTTGCTTGAACACGATCCGGTTCTGGACGTGCTCGCCGGTGGCGACCTTGACCGGGGTGACGCCCTTGCGTATCGCCGCGTGCCCGAGAATGTCGTCCGGGCTGGTGGGCTCCTCGATCCAGTACGGGGCGTCGGCGGCGAGGGCGTTGGTCCAGTCGATCGCCTCGGCCACGTTCCAGCGCTGGTTGGCGTCGACCGCGATGCGGACGTCCGGGCCGACCGCCTCGCGAGCCGTACGCAGCCGGCGCAGGTCATCGGCCAGGTCCGAGCCGACCTTCAGCTTGATCTGGGTGAAGCCGTCGGCGACCGCCTGGCGGGCGAGCCGGACCAGCTTCTCGTCGGAGTAGCCCAGCCAGCCGGGGGACGTGGTGTACGCCGGGTAGCCCTGGGCCACGAGATGCTCCTCGCGCGCGCCGGCTCCCTCCTTGCCGCGGGTGAGGAGGGCCACGGCCTCCTCACGGCTGAGGGCGTCTTCGATGTAGCGGTAGTCGACCTGGTCCGCCAGCCATTCCGGTGCGGCGTCGGCGAGCAGCTTCCACAACGGCTTGTCGGCCCGCTTGGCGGCCAGGTCCCACACGGCGTTGACGACCGCGCCGATCGCCATGTGCATCACGCCCTTCTCCGGCCCGAGCCAGCGGAGCTGGCTGTCGCCGTTCAGGGCGCGGCTGACCGAACCGGGGTCGGCGCACAACGCGTCGACCGGCAGACCGACGACGTGGTCGCGGAGCGCGGCGATGGCCGCTGCCTGCACCTCGTTGCCGCGGCCGATGGTAAAGGTGAAGGCGTGGCCCTCCAGGCCGTCGAGCGCGTCGGTCCGCAGGATCACGTACGCGGCCGAGTAGTCGGGGTCGGGGTTCATCGCGTCGGAGCCGTCGAGCTCCCGCGAGGTGGGAAAGCGGATGTCGATCACGTCGACATCGGTGACGCGTGCCATGCCGCCGTCGCGCTTGTCGTGGGTGTTCATGCCGGCCTCACGCGTTCTGGAAGGTCTGCCGCTGGCTGCCGAGCCCGTCGATACCGAGCTCGACCATGTCGCCGGCCCGCAGATACGGGGTTCCCGGGAGTCCGAGGGCCACGCCGGCCGGTGTTCCGGTGTTGATGACGTCGCCCGGCTCCAGGACCATGTACTGGCTCAGGTACCAGACGATGTGGGCGACCGGGAAGATCATGTTCTTGGTGGTGCCGTCCTGCCGGGGGACGCCGTTGACGTTCAGGCGCAGGCCGAGGGCCTGCGGGTCGGGGATCTCGTCGGCGGTCACCAGCCAGGGGCCGAGCGGGTTGAACGTTTCGCATGACTTGCCGAGGTCCCACTGCGGGGACTGCTCGAGCTGGAAGGCGCGCTCGGAGACGTCATTGCTGATCGCGAAGCCCGCGATCACGCCCGCGGCGTCGGTGGGCCCGTCCAGGTAGCGGGCGCGGCGGCCGATGACGACCGCGAGCTCGACTTCCCAGTCGGTCTTCTCGGACCCACGGGGGACGAGCACGGTGTCGTTCGGGCCGACGACGGTGCCGGGGTCCTTCATGAACACCACCGGGCGCGGCGGTATGGCGGCCCCGGTCTCCTCGGCGTGGTCCCGGTAGTTGAGGCCGATGCACACGACCTTTCCTGGACGGGCGATCGGCGCGCCTATGCGTAGTCCCGTGGTGTCCAGGACGGGAAGTGAGCCGGCCTGCAGGGCCGCTGCGACTCGCTCGACTCCGTCGGAGGCGAGGAACGGCCCGTCGATGTCGCCGGTCCGGCCGGTGAGGTCGTAGGTGCGTCCGTCGTCGGTGAGGACGGCCGGGCGCTCGGCGCCGGGCGCGCCGAGGCGCATCAGTTTCACGTGGTTCTCCTTGCGGGAGCGGCGCGCCGGCGCCGCTGGACGGTTCGGGTGTGCGGGGGACCAGGGCCGGCGGCCTACTCCATGAGGAAGACCTGCTCCGCCGACGCCCACCACGTGCCGGGTGCGGCTTCCGCCACGGGCGACTGGCAGGGGGCGGTGAGCCGCCACCATTCCTGGGTGGCGGGGTCGTCGGCCATCAGGGCGAGGTCGGCGTCCAGGTCGTCGCCGTGGTACTCGAAGTAACTGAACAGCCGGTCGCCGAGCAGGTGGATCGAGTAGTTGGCGATGTGGGAACGCCGCAGCCGGTCGAGCACGGGCTCGGGGACGGCACGATGCAGTTCCCGGTACTCCCCGGCCTTCTCGGGGCGCAGGCCAATGACCTGCGCGACACGCCTCACGTGGTCGGGTCCTTCAGGGAGGTGGCGGAGACCGGTCGGTCGTGGATGATGCGGATGATGCGACCGCTCATCCGGCCGTAGTCGTGGTCGTTGGCCACCTCGCCGCGGATGCGGTGGTCGGCCATCACGACGACCCGGTCGGCCAGGGTCACCATCTCGGCCAGGTCGCTGCTGATCAGCAGGATCGGCAGTCCGCCGCGCGCAAGCTCCCAGATCAGCTCGTGGAAGGCGTGCTTGGTCCGAACATCCACGCCGACGGTCGGCTCGTCGACGACCAGCAGCCGGGTGTCGGCCGCCAGCCACTTCGACAGGCTCACCTTCTGCTGGTTGCCGCCCGACAGCTCACCGGCGTTCTGCGCGAGACCGGAGATCTTGATGCCGAGGCGCTCGACGAGGTCCTCGGCTGTCTCGCGTTCCCGGCGGGCGGGGACGTACCCGAGGGCCTTCGCCAGCTTCCGCCACACCGTCACGGTGATGTTGCGGAGGATGGGCTGCTCCAGGAAGACGCCCTCCTCCTTGCGGTTCTCGGTGAGGTAGCCGATGCCGTACTCGTGCAGTGCCTGCCGCGGCGAGCCGATCTTCGCGGGCTCTCCGTACACGCGGATCTCACCGCCCGTGACGCGCTCCAGACCGAGCACCGCCTTGACCAGTTCACTGCGCCCCGCGCCGACCAGACCGTACAGCCCGACGATCTCGCCGGGTCGCACGGCGAGCGAGATGTCACGGTGCCCCGAGGCCGTCGAGAGGCCGCTGAGGGAGAGGGCGGGAGCCGCGGATGTGTCCACGGGGCGTGGCGACATCGCCGTCACCGCGTGCGCGCGTCCGACCATCAGAGTCACGATGTCGTCCTGGGTGTGCTCCGAGAGCGGCGCCGATTCGAGCACGGACAGGCCGTCGCGCAGCACGGTGACGGTGTCGCAGACGGAGAAGACTTCTTCCAGCTTGTGGCTGACGAACACCACGCACGTGCCGCGCTCGGTGAGCCGCCGGACGACGTCGAAGAGACTCATCGCTTCCTGCGGGGAGAGGGAGGCGGTCGGCTCATCGAGCAGGAGGACCTTGCTGTCGGTGTGGAGCGCCTTGGCGATCTCCACCAACTGCTGTTGTGCAACCGAGAGTTCGGACACCAACTGGTCCGGATCGATATCGAGGCCGAGTTCGGCCAGGCAGCGCCGGGCCGGCGCCGTCATGGCTTCCCGGTCGACCAGGCCACGGCGCGAGGGTGGGTTCTGCAGGGTGATGTTCTCGGCTACGGAGAACCCTGGGATCAGGTTGCGTTCCTGGTGGACGACGCCGATGCCGGCGCGCATGGCGTCCAAGGGGGAGCGCAGGTGGATCTCCTGGCCGGCCCGGAGCAGCCGGCCGCCGTCGGGCGCGTGCACGCCTGTGATCACCTTGATGAGGGTGGACTTCCCCGCCCCGTTCTCGCCGAGCAGGGCGTGCACGGAGCCTGCGGCGAGCCGCAGACCGACGCCGTCGAGGGCGCGGACACCAGGGAAGACCTTGACGATCTGATCGCATTCCAGCAGGACTTCGCTCATCGTGCCTCTCCCGTCGGCGTCGGTACGGCCGTCGGCCGGGGTGTTTCCTCGGGAGGTGCCGGCGGGGGTGTGCCGCCCGGTGACACGACCTTCTTGGCGAGGTGACTCTGGTGGATGCGACCGCCGACGACGGTGCCGAGAACGACGACCCCGATGAGGAAGTTGACCCAGCTCGGGTCGAGGGAGAACTGAGCCCGCGCGGTATCGATCAGACGCATGACGAAGGCGGCGAGCACGGTCCCGAGCACGGCGACGGAGCCGCCGGTCAACGCCACGCCGCCGATGATCGGCGCCGCGAAACTGGGCAGCAGCCAGTCTCCGCCGACACTGCGGTTGACCCCGGGCAGCGAGGCCGTGGCGGTCAGGGCGGCGATGCCGATCAGCAGCCCGGACAGGGTGTGCGCGAGCACGATCTGCCGGTCGGTGGAGATGCCCGACAACTTGGCGGCGAGCGGGTTCCCGCCGGCGGCCAGCAGCCGCCGCCCCGCCACCGTGCGGTACATGAAGGCGGCGAGGAGACCGGCCGAGACCAGGGCCGTGACGAAGACGAGCGGGATGTTCAGCGGGGCGGCACGGCCGAAGTCGCGCAGCGTGGCGGAGTACCCGTCGATGGTGCGGGTGCCGGAGAGCCGGTACTGCGCACCCAGCAGGATGGTCATGGTGCCGAGCGTCACGATGAAGCCGTTGATCCGTGTGGCGACGATGAACAAGCCGGTGATCAGACCGATCAGCGTCGCGCCCAGGACACCGATGAGAACGGCGAGCCCGGCCGGGACACCGGCGTCGACCATCAGGACGCCCATCAGGCAGGCGCTGAACCCGCCCAGCGCCCCGACCGCGAGGTTGAGCTGCCCCACACTCAGGGCAACCATCTGGGCCAGCCCGATGAGGACCGGTGTGGCGAGGTACTGCAGGAACGTACGGAGGGAGGGCCCCTCGAAGAAGGTGCCGGACGACGAGACTCCGAGGGCGACGTAGCCGACGATCACCACACCCAGCAGGGTCGTCGTCGTGGAGCGCGAGAAGCGGTGCAGTGCGGACCGGGCCGCCGCCTTCCGGTCCTGGAGCGGGGTCATGTGGAACGCACCACCTTGCGGTAGGACACGACGGTGCGTACCCGGTCGGCGGACAGGGCCAGGAGCAGGACGCACCCGAGGTAGATGTTGAGGCTTTCGAGACCGACGCCGAGCAGGTCCAGACCCTTGCGGATCACACCGACCAGCGAGGTGCCGAGCAGAGCACCGACGACGGAGACGACGCCGCCGGTGAGCAGAGTCCCGCCCAGGACCGAGCCCAGGAACGAAGGGAGCATGAAGTCCTCGCCGATGGACGCACGGAACGTTCCCGTGCCGACGGCGGCCATGAAGCCGGCCAGTGCGGCGAGCAGGCCCGACAGCGCGTGCGCGAGCACGATCCTGCGGCCGGTGGGGATGCCGGACAGCTCGGCGGCACTCGGGTTGGCGCCGGTGAGCAGCAGCTCGCGTCCCATCCGGGTACGGGAGTAGAGGAAGCCGAGGCCGACGAGGGCGATGAGGGTGAACTGGATGATCTGCGGGACGGCCGCGGAGCCGCATACCTGTCCGAGACAGACGTCGGCAAGTGAGGAGGAACGCAGTTCCGTGAGCCCGTCGGGACGGGTGGTGAACGCGGCGTTCTCCGTGAAGGCCGAGTAGAGCAGAGAGACGAGTCCCAGCAGGGCGAAGTCCATGGCCAGGGTCACGACGAAGGAGTTCACCCCCGTGCGGGCGATGATCCAGCCGGTCAGCGCGCCGATCGCACAGCCCGCCACCAGACACAGCACCAGGCCGAGCGGCAGCGACAGGCCGAGCCGGTCATAGCCGAAGCCGGCGAAGAACGCGCCGAAGGCGGCCATGCGCCCGACGGCGAGGTTCATGTGCCCGATGGACAGCACGACCATCTGCGCCAGTGCCACCACTGTCAGCGTCGAGATGTCCCTCATGAGCGGGAAGAGCACCAGCCGCTCGTCGAAGAACGCCGGCCGCAGAACACCGAACAGAGCGGCGAGCGCGATGATGAGGACGACGAGTCCGAGCCGCTGGTTGACCCAGAACGGCAGCCGGTGCGCCGGCCGGGCACCGTCGGTGGGGCGGTCCGTCTCGCTGTCGGGCGGAGCGACGTCAGTCTTCACGACACCCTCCTCCGGTCGATGGCGTCCATGTCCCAGTCGATCCCGATGCCCGGCTCGTCCGGAGCGACGGCCAGACCGTCCCGCACGGTCATCTCTGTGCGGGTGACCGCGCGCAGCTGCGGGATGTACTCCACGTACGCCCCGTTGGAGACGGCGCCGACGAGACTGACGTGCAGCTCCATCAAGAAGTGCGGGCAGACCTTGACGTTGAAGGTCTCGGCCAGGTGGGCCACCTTCAGCCAGGGTGTGATCCCGCCGACCCTGGCCACGTCGACCTGTACGACGGAGGCCGCGCCCGTCTCCAGATAGGTGCGGAACTGCATGGGCGAGTACATCGACTCGCCGACCGCGATCGGTATCCGCGTCGAGCGAGCGAGCCGGGCGTGGCCGCTGATGTCGTCCGCGGGCATGGGTTCCTCGAGCCAGTAAGGGTCGTACGGTTCGAGGGCGGCGGCCAGCTGCACGGCGGAGGACAGTGACTGCGACTGGTTCGCGTCGGTCATGATGTGCAGGTACGGTCCCACGGCCTCGCGTACGGCACGCAGGCGCTCCGCGTCCTCAGCCGGGTGTGGCTTGCCGACCTTGATCTTGACGCCCGCGAATTGCGCCTGCTTCGCGGCGAGGGCCGATTCGACCAGCTCGTCGGTGCCGAGGTGGAGCCAGCCACCCTCGGTGTCGTACACCGGGATCTCCCGGCGGTGACCGCCTGCCAGCCGCCACAGCGGCTCGCCGGCGCGCTTGCAGCGCAGATCCCACAGGGCGGTGTCGATCGCGGCGAGCGCGAGCGAAGTGATGGCGCCCGTGGTGGTGGCGCGGGTCAGGCCGAACAGATCCTGCCAGAGCCCCTCCACGTTGCGCGCGTCCTTCCCGGCGAGGAGGGGCAGCAAATGGTCGCGCAGCAGCGCCAGGACGGATGTACCGCCGGTGCCGATCGTGTAGGCGTAACCGGTTCCCTCGATGCCGTCCGTCGTCGTCAGGGTGACGAGGATCGTCTCCTGTTTGACGAACGACTGCACGGCGTCGGTGCGGTCGGTCTCCACCGCGATGTCGGCCAGCAGGGCCGACGCTTTCGTGATCATGGTCATGCGCGTGTGCTGACTTTCTGTCGTTGTGCCGGGCCGGTCAGCCGCAGGAGAGGTACTCGTCGGCGAACTGCTTCTTCAGCTCCGCCGTCTTGGCCTTGCGTGCCTCGTCGTAGGTGCCGACGTTCTCCTTCGTGACGACGAAGGAACCCGAGTCGGCGATCTGGCCCGGCTGCTTCATCGTGCACTGCTTGGTCTGCAGGAGCGCGAGCGCCCAGGATCCGATCTCGGCCTGACCCACCGGGTTCTGTACGACCGTGGCGCTCACCGATCCGTTCTTGATCGAGGAGAGGATCTTGGCGTCGTCGTCGATGGCCACGACCTTGGCCTTCGAGCCGGTCTCCTGGACCGCCTCAGCGGCGGCAACCGCCGGGTTGTACGCGGTCGAGACGATGCCCTGGATCCGCGAGCCCTTGGTCGCGAGCAGGTCGGAAACGGCCTTCTGCGCGGTCTGGAGGTCCTTGTCGATATCGGTGATGTTCTGCAGCAGGTCGACCTTGCCGCCGGACTCCTTCACCGCCTTCTCCACGCCCTTGATCCGCAGCTGCGTGTTGGCGTCGACGTTGTTGCCCGTCAGGTGAACGAGCGTGCCCTTGCCGCCCATCGCCTCGATGGTGGCCTTGGCCGCCTTGTAAGCGGCGAGTTCCACATCGGTGGAGAGGCAGAAATCGGCCTCGTTCTTGCCGCCGGCGGGGCATGAGCCCAGGGAGGCCACCGCGAAACCCTGGGACTTGAGGTCAGCGAAGGTGGTGTTGATGTCGGTGGGGGACACCCCGAAGACGCCGAAGGCGTTGTAACCGCGTGCGGCCAGGGTGGACAGCAGGTTGTTCTGCTTCTGCTGGTCCCACTCGGCGGTCTCGTCGAGCGTGACGTCGCCCAGCTTCAGCGTCTTCTTGGCATCCGCGCCCGCCTGCTTCCACGGCTGGAAGTACGGGTGGGCGCCACCCGGTACGAGGGCGATCTTGGTGCCGGAACCGTCGGCGAGTTCGGCGCTTCCCTTGCCTGTCTTGGCGGTTGCGGTGTCGGCCGGCCCGGTGTCGTCGGAGGACTTCACGGTGCATGCCGTCGACGCGAGGGCCAGGAGGGCGAGGGTGGCGACGGCGGACACTGCGGATCTACGAAGGATCATGATCATTGCCTCAGTTGAATCAGATAGGATTCCGTTGCCGAGATGGTGCGGGAGGTGGGATCGCCACGTCAAGACCTGCGCATCGGTTATTTCGGGCAAGGCGGGTTCATTCCGCTGTGAGCTGCCCGCCTGCCCTGCGTCGAGCGGGATCCCGGCCTGGCGGCGTGTGGCCTTCCGGGATCGGGTCCTGTTGAATCGCATAGGATTCTTGGAGCCTGGGGGAAGAGAGTGATGCTATGCCGGTGAACAACAACGAAGGGTCGGAGTCCGTCCCGCTCGCCGCCACCGAGCGGCGCGCCGACGTGACGGTGAAGCGCGAGGTGCTGGGCGACAGCGTCTACGAGGCCGTCAAGGCGATGGTGATGGACCACGTGATCCAGCCGGGTGCCCGCGTCGGCATTGAGGCGCTGTCCCGATCGCTCGGCGTCTCACCTACCCCTGTGCGCGAGGCTCTGGCCCGCCTTGAGGCGGACGGCCTGGTCCTCAAGCGGTCGCTGGCGGGCTACCGTGCCACCGAGCTGTTGGACCGCCGGGACGTGGAGGAACTCTTCGAAATGCGGCTCCTTCTGGAGCCGCGGGCCGCGGCTCTGGCCGCGGAGCAGGCCGACGACGCCGTGTTCGACCGGATCGAGAGTCTGGTGGAGGAGATGCAGGGCCTGCCCGACCAGGGCCACAGTTTCGCCGTATACGGCCGCTTCGCCGTGCTGGACCAACGCTTCCACGACGCGCTCGCCTCCGCCTCGGGACGCACGCTGCTCGCCGCCGCGGTGGAGCGGCTGCACACGCACCTCCACCTCTTCCGGCTCAGTCCGGTCACGGGCGGCAGCCCCGCCACGGCCGTAGAGCACAGCCGGATCCTGCGAGCGGTGCTCCGGCGCAACCCCGAAAGGGCGGAAGAGGCCATGCGCGAGCATCTGGAGCTCAGCCTCGGGCGACATCTCCACCGGTACGAGGGCGGCGCCTGAGATTCCGCCTCTGATGGCTGACGTGGCTGTCCACGTCGTCACTTCCCGGGCCAGGAGGGTGCGGCGGGCGGTGAGTGCCAGGTAGGCGCTGTGGGCGTCGTGGGTCACGGCGTGTGTGGCGAAGTCGGGGCCGTGGGCGGTGCGTACCGCGCAATGTGGAGAAGAGTGTGGCGAAGCATTGGTGTGCGGCTTCGTCGGGGTCGGGCTGGGTGATGTGGTCGCGGGTGCGGAGCAGGAGCGCGGTGAAGGTGTCGGCGAGGGCGTGTACGTGAGTGCGGCCTCGTCGCTGGACTTCGGGGTGGGCGCCGGAGAGCAGTACGACCGCTTTCAGGAAGGCTGCGTGACGGCGGAAGAGGTCGGTGAACTCTGTGACCGCCGCTGTGATGAGTTCGCCGGGGTCCAGGTCCCGCCAGGGCGAGGGTTCGCTGAAGATCTGCTGGTCGGCGACCGCGCGCGAGATGCCGTGCTCGTGGACGGCGAGGAACAGGGCGTCCTTGTTGGTGGTGCGGTCGTACAGGGCCCGGGGAGCGACCTGCGCTTTGTCGTTCAGGGCCGCGATGCTGAACGCTTCGTGGTCGCCTTCCTCGATGAGTTCCACGCCGGCGTCCAGAATGCGGGCCCACGCCGGCCGGGTGCTTTCCTGGCGGGGTTCCCGGATCTCCAGGAGGTGAGGGCGATGGCGGTGAGCGCGAGTCCCACGGCGACTCCGGCGTGCTGGGTGAAGCGTCTGGTCATGCGACGTGCCCGGAAGCAGGGCAGCTCCGAGTGGTCTGCATATTGGCAGCTAAGCTGCGAACGTGCTCGGGTGGGGTGGGACGACTCGTTCATTCGTTATGGATGAGGCCTCGCGGGGGCGTGCCAACCGCCTGCGCGAAGCCGTGGATCCGGCCCTTGCGAGGGCGTCGTTACGGCGTGATCTCCAAGTCCTCACCCGTCTCCGTCAGGTGTGCCGCCATGGCTGCGACAGCCCCCTCGGGATCGCCCGCAGTGATGGCGTCCAGGATCGCGCGGTGGGCAGTGATCGTGTCCTGCTGGCTCTCGCCATGGAGGGAACGGCCGTCGTAACTGGCCAGCCGGTGCTCGGTCAGGACATCACCGAGGGACTCCAGGACCAGCTCCAGGATGCCGTTGTCGGCCGTCCTGGCGATCTCGTGGTGGAACGCGAGGTCGAGCGCCACGAAGCGGTCGCGGTCGTCGACCGCCTCCTCCATCTTCTCCAGCAGTGCGGTGGCATCGTCCGTGGACGCAGCTCCCGCACCCACACGCACCGCCGCGCGCGAGGCCATGGCCCCTTCGACCGCGCCACGGGCGTCCAGCACATCCTCGAAGCGCAGCGACTGCTGGCGCAGCCGGAACCCCAGGATCTGACCGAAAACGCGTGCGGTCGGCACATTCACGCGAGCCCGCCGGCCCTGGCTGGAGACGAGGATCTCCCGCGCGGCCAGCGCCCGGATCGCCTCACGGACCGCGAGCCTGTTCACCCCGAACCGGGCAGCCAGTTCGCCCTCCGGCGGGATCTCGTCGCCCGGCTTCAGGTCGGACTCCTCGATCAGCGTGATGATCTCGCTTGCGACCTGATCGAACAGCGTGGTGCGGCGCACTGCCACGTCGGGACTCCTTCGAGGATGCTGCTGGGCGGCATCAGCCTACTGCCGGGCGTTCGGCCTGCTCCGGTGCAGTGCGCTCGATCGTGGTCCCTCGCTGAAGCGACCTCGGATGCCCGCCGTCCTCGCCGTCCCACCGTCGTGCCGGCATGAGGCGTCGACCGACGCGAGGACGCCACGCAGGGTGCCCCTCGGAGTCCGACGTGAGGGCGCCTCCCCCTTTCCTGCTACCCACATCGCCTTTCGCGAAGTCGGCCGCGATCCGAACTGCTCGGCTAGGCGCCACCTCTCGGATGCCCCAGTGCTGCGCCGGCGGGTGACCGCTGCCACCAACAAGGCCTGGCTGATGAATTGGTGATCGTGCAGGCCGAAGACAACTGGCTCAGCCGCCAGTTGTCACCGAGTGCCGCTCGAACTTGAAGTGTGCGAGATCTAGTGGGCATAGCTGCTTAACTGCTAAGTAGTACGCATGCAACGATACTCACGAGCAGGCCTGCTTCTGGCGGCCGTGCTGACCGTGTCGCCTGCCGTCATGGGGCAGGCGCACGCGACGACCGAGGCAACGGACTCGGCGGATACCCCACTGGTCATCGAATCCGCAGGCCTACGAGTGCGCACCGGAGCGCAGTTCCCCTACATCGTCGACTACACCGACCGGACGAACGGCGCCGTCCTCGGAGGTCGGGCCACACACCTGGACACTGTGGTACTGAACGGCACGCCGCACCGGGCCACGGGCCGCGCGAGCGTCGACGGTGCCACGGTCCGCTACCAGCTGGCCTTCCCCGACCTCGACGGCGTCCGGATCGACGCGGAGATCGCGGTCAAGGGTTCCCAGGTCACCTTCCGGATCGACAAGATCACCGACACCGCCGACTTCCGCGTCCACACCATCGACATCCCGGGCCACAACCTCCTCTCCGTACGCGGGGACCAGCCCGGCGCGCACGTCACCGCCGCCCGCGTCGACCCCGACAAGAACGGCAAGGGCGACACCTTCACCGCCGTCACCCAGGACACACCCGCCGACGCGTCCCCGCAGGGCTCGGCGTACGCCGTCGTCAACACGGACCGGCTCGCTGCCGCGATCGAGACCAACTCCGTGCAGGACGAGGCCACCAGCGAGAACACCCGCGTGAAGCGTCAGGCCGTCAAGACCGACGGGACGACCGAGGTCGGAATCTCCAGCGGACAGTGGACCTACCGCGCCGCGGGCTCACCCTTCACCGAGGAGCTTCCCTGGGCGAAGGTCGTCGTCACCGGCGACCGCAACGACGACGCCGAGGTCGACTGGCAGGACGGTGCCATCGCCTTCCGCTCGATCGGAGTGCGGGCCGAGGGATCCGAGGACACCCCCGGCCGTGTGGTCACCCACATCCCCTTCAACTTCGCGAGCTACGCGAGCAACCCCTTCACCAAGACACTCGACAACGTGAAGCGGATCTCGCTGGCCACCGACGGCCTCGGCCAGCTCGCCATCCTCAAGGGCTACGCCCAGGAGGGCCACGACTCCGCCCACCCCGACTACGGCGGCAACTACAACACCCGGGCCGGCGGGCTGGGGGACCTCAACGCCCTCGCGAAGGCGGGCAAGGCCTGGGGCGCCTCGTTCGGCGTCCACGTGAATTCCACCGAGGCGTACCCGGAGGCCAAGGCTTTCAGCGACACGCTGGTCGACGCCAAGGCCAAGGGCTGGGACTGGCTCGGCCAGTCGTACTACATCGATCAGCGCCGCGATCTCACCAGCGGTGACATAGCCAAGCGCTTCCAGCAGCTCAGGGACGAGACCGACCCCAACCTCAAGTTCCTCTACATGGACGTCTACTACAGCCACGGCTGGAAGTCCGACCGCCTCCAGACCGAACTGCGCAAACAGGGCTGGCAGCTCGGCACCGAGTGGGGCGACAAGATGGAACGCTCCTCCCTCTGGTCACACTGGGCCAATGAACCGAGCTACGGCGGCGATGCCAACCGCGGCATCAATTCCCAGGTCATCCGGTTCATCCGCAACAGCGAGAAGGACGTCTGGATCGACAACCCGCTGCTCGGCTCCGCGAACATCAAGGAGTGGGAGGGCTGGGGCAACCAGAACGACTGGAACGCGTTCTACGCCAACATCTGGAACCGGAACCTTCCCGCCAAGTTCCTGCAGCAACAGCAGATCACCCGCTGGAGCGACCACGAGGTGCAACTCACCGGCGGCGTCCGCGTCACCGACGCTTCCGGCAGCCGTCAGGTGTTCGTCGGCGACGACAAGGTGCAGGACGGCAACTCCTACCTCCTCCCCTGGAGCGGCGCCAAGGCCTACCACTGGAACCCGGCCGGCGGCACCAGCACCTGGCCGGTCCCGAAGCAGTGGAAGAACGAGAAGTCGGTCACCCTCTACAAGCTGACCGACCAGGGCCGGGCCGAAGCCGCAACGCTCCCCGTCCAGAACGGGAAGATCACCATCGACGCGGCCAAGAACCAGCCTTACGTCGTCTACCGCAACGACCACGGCAGCACCCAGCGGCCGGACTTCGGCCAGGGCTCCCACGTCACCGACCCCGGCTTCAACTCGGGCACCCTCAAGGGCTGGCAGACCGACGGACCCGCCTCCGTCCAGCGCAACGCACTCGGCCAGTACGAAGCCGTCATCCCCGGCTCCGCCACCGGCACCCGACTCACCACGACCCTGAGTGACCTCATCCCGGGCAAGCGCTACGCCGCATCCGCCTGGACCGAGGTACAGCCTGGCAAGTCCCGCAAGGTGACACTGACCGCCGGTGGTGCGCGGAACTGGATCGACCGGTCGACAGCGAAGGACGCCGTCGGAATCGATGAGAAGAGCGGCACCTATTTCCAGCGTACGACCGTCCGCTTCACGGCCACGGCCCGGACGGCGCGGCTGACCGTCGACGCGGCGGCGGGCGACGCTGCCGTCAAGCTCGACGACGTCCGCGTGGTCAACACCACCAAGTCCGAGCAGGCGGGCGCCGTCGCCCACTGGGACTTCGAGGACAACGAACAGGGCTGGGGCCCGTTCGTGCAGACCGAGCCCGGAAACATCCGTACCGTGCGCTCCGAGAAGCACGCCCCGTACACCCAAGCGGGCTGGAACGGACAGCTCATTGACCAGACCCTCGACGGAAACCACTCGCTGAAGTCCCACGAGGAGGGCGCCCAGCTCGTCTACCGGACGATCCCGCAGACCGTGCGGTTCGAGCCCGGCCACCGCTACCGTGTCTCCTTCGACTACCAGAACGCCATCGCCGGCCAGTACGCCCTGTCCACCGGATACGACCGGCTGAACGCGACCGGTGCCGGGACGACCGAGACGCAACAGATTCCCTTCGGGCAGCAGCGGACCACGGCCCGCTACAACCACGAGTTCACCGCAGGAGACTGCGGCGACTACTACATCGGCATCCGCAAGGTCGGAAGTGCCCCCGACCAGGCCGACTTTGTGATGGACGACTTCACCGTGACCGACCTGGGCGAGACGGACGACCTCACCTCCTGCGCAACGCTCGCCGTCCACCCCAAGTCCGGCAAGCTCGTGCCCGGCGCCGTCAACAGCGTCGACGTGGCCTTCACCAACGGCGAGACGACGCCGGCCACCGCCGTCGAGACCGGGCTGACCGTCCCCGACGGCTGGACCGCCCGGCCCGAGACCTCCGACACGCTCGACTCCGTCGCCCCCGGCGCCACCGCCAAGGTGACCTGGAAGGTCACCCCGAAGGCCGGCATCCCCGCCGGCACGTTCACCCTGAACGCCCGGGCGTCATACACCGCGGGTGAGAAGAAGACCTCGACCGCGGCCGCTGTCGAGGTCAGTACGGTCCCGCCCGACTACCTGCCCCAAGACCGCATCAAGATCGTGGATGTCGACAGCCAGGAGACCGAGGGTGAGGACACTCCCGCCGTCAACGCCCTCGACGGCGACCCCGCCACCTGGTGGGGCACCGGCTGGTCGGCCTCGTCCCCGGACTACCCGCACCACATCACACTCGACCTCGGCGGCGCCCACCGGCTGAAGGAGTTCAGGTACCTGCCGCGCCAGAACCACACCAACGACCGGATCAAGGACTACGAGGTCTACGTCTCGGCCGACGGCCAGGACTGGGGCGCGCCGGTCGCCAAGGGCACCTGGCCCGACAGTGCCGACGAGCAGATCGTCCCGCTCGGCGGACGCACCGGCGGCTTCATCAAGCTCGTCGCCCTCAGCTCTGTCAACGGTCAGCCGTGGGCGGGAGCGGCGGAACTGAACGTCCTCACCCAGGACTGAAGACCGCGCACAGCCGGCAGAGCCGCACATCAAGAGGAGGCCCTTCCGGGTGCCCGCTTCGGCGAACCAACCGGGTTCAATTGGGCGGCGGTGGCGAACCCGTGACGCCGTCGTTCATGCCCCCCGGCCGCAGACAGTCCGCCGGCAGCCGCGATCCACGCCGCCGCCCACCGTCTTCTGCGGCCGTTCCCTCACACGTAGCTTGCTCAGCGCCGGGTGCGCACGAGGCGTGACCGGCCGATCATGAAGGCGCCGGCACCGGCGCCGACCAGTACGAGCCCGAGGACGCCGATCGAGAGATCGGTACCCGACGAGGCGAGGTTGGGCGTCGAAGCTTCAGTCGTTGTGTCGGTCGGTTTCTCGGCCGCCGCATCAGCGGCGGGTGCGGGGGCTGCGGTGGCGGCGTCGGCCGGGTCGCCCGCGTCGCCGTGGGCGGGGGTGTCCTCGTCGAGACCGGCGACCGCCGGTGCGGGCGCCCGGAGCGGTTCTTCGCCGTCGGCCGTGGCTCCGATCCGCAGCGTCGCCTGCCCGCCATCGTTACTGACGATCTCGATGCGCAGGCCGGCCTCGGTGGTCTCGAACGTCTCACCGGCCGACCAGTACAGGTTGCGCACGCCGTCGCTGCCGGCAGCGGTGGGCACGACCATGGTCGAGGTCCCCTTGCCGACGTAGCGCAGGATGCGCACGCCGTAGCCGCGTCGAAGCTTCGCTCCCTCTGCTTCGGTGATGCGTCCGTCCGGGTCTTCGATGCCCTTGTCGCGGTCGACCGGTTGGCTCAGTTCGACGTAGAACGTGCGCCCAGTGGTCGGATCTGTCGCCTGGACAGCGACGAGGCCCGACTCGTTGTCGCGCGAGCGGATCGTCACCTTCTGGTTGACGCCGGCACCCTTGACCACCTCGTAGCGATCCGCAGGGAGCCAGCCCAACCGGATGCGGTTCGGGCTGGAGAGCGGTTTGAACATCCACGAGCGCGTTGCCCCCTGAACGTCCCACGCGTCGCCGTACTCCGAGCCCTTGCATGTGCCCTTCTCGCCCCAGTCAGCCGTCAGCGAGCCGTCGACGATGCCATCGGGGCAGACGAGCACGCCGGCGTGACCGAAGCCGAGGTTGTGCCCGAGTTCGTGGGCGTAGGTGCCACCGCTCCCGAGACCGGGTACGTAGATGGCCCCGCCGCTGTCGGGACCGCTGGTCACCGAGCCCGTGGCGGAGCCGCCGGTGCAGTTGCCGACTGCCACGATCAGGTGCTTACGAGGACCGCCGGTGAAGCCGACGGCCTTTGACACCTCGCTACGGGCGTGCCCACGATCGCCGTCGCACGTCCCGAGACCGGGCACCCAACGCGTGGCCTCGATCGAGAACTCGACGTTCCCGTCGGACTCGTCGCTCCACAACTCCGCCGCAGCGCTCACGCTCTTCTTGACCTCGGCGATATACGCCGTGCCGTTGTCGTTCGGCTGTGGCAGCGCCGGATCGGTCGTGACCGCAATCGTGATCGGATGCTTCTTCTCAGCCGCCACAGCCCCGGAGGCGCCGAGAGAGGTAATCGCGAGACCGGCCGACGACGCAATCACGAACGCCGTCAGCGTTGCACGGCGGGCCCCCGTGCGTGCGGGGGGTATGGGGGAAGTTCTGGACACAGAAGCTCCTATCAGACACGTGTGGCGCCGGAATCTCCCCGACTCCCGAATGGATGACGAAGTGTCACAGCTTGGGGTGAAACTCCGGAGATGACCGCAGGGGACCCCGGTAGGAGGCTGCCCCTGAACTGGAGATGGGCGGTGGCGAGGCGGCCGCCTCACCGCTGGAACACGGCCCCACTCCAGGTCCCGCCGGTCGGGAAGTCCGCCGGATCCCGTATCCCCACGCGGGAAGGCCGCTGCCGGCCGGGTGGGAGCCGGTGCCCGATGGCTTCACTCAGTCAGAGTGCGCGAAGGGCCATGCCGTCGCAGACCGCTGTGCCGGGCTGCTCCCGGTAGCAGAAGACCGTTGCCGTACTGCCGGATGGGCCGGTGGTGAACTCCACTGAGGCGAGCGTCCATTCGATGCCCGAGACCAAGACGGAAGTGGCGACTCCTCCGAAGCCCTTGGCGCCCAGAGCTGTGGACCCGCCGTCGTTCCTGATCCAGGCCGAGAGGACGTAGCGTGTGGCGGGGCGCAGGCCCGTCACGTACTGTTCCGCCGTGGCGAAGCCGTCGGCGGGTGCGGTGAGCCGCGCCGCCCCTGTTCCTTCGTGGGCCTCGGCGACGGATGCCGCGTTGCGTGTCGCCCAACCCGTGAGGCCGTTCTCGAAGCCGCCGTTGGAGAGCAGCGGGGGGAGCGGTGGAGCCTCCACCGGACTGGGACGCGCGCCTTCGACACCTGGCCCGTTGTAGGCGCCGATACTGGGGGTCGTGCCGGGAAGGACTGGGTTTCCGGAGAAGTCGCGGTCGCCGATGTCGGGGATTGCGGCGCCGGCACCCAGTGCGGGGGAGTCCACGTGCAGTTCGTACGCCGTGCCCGCGTCTGCGATCCCCGTGGCCGTGCCCCGGCCTGTCAGCAGCGGATCGGATGTGCCTCCACCCGGATTCGCGGGCGCGCCCGTGACGTTGTGCAGCACGTTGTCCGACACCGTCACCCCGCCGGAGCGCAGGGTGAATGTCGCCGTGCCTGCTCCTTCCTTCACGACCACGTTGTTGCGGAACGCGATGTCGTGCCGTTGGGCGGTGTTCTCGTTCACGACGGTCTGGGAGACGCCGGGGGCGATGTAGATCGTGTTGTTGAGGAAGCGCACGTCGTCGAAGGACCCGGAGCAGGTTTCTATGCCCCGGAACCGGTCGTTCTGGCTGATGTTGTAGCGGATCACCGCGTCGCCGAGAGTGCCGCCCGCAGTGCAGACGAGGAAGAAGCCGCCGGCGTTGTCGTGGCTGTAGTTGTACTGGAACACCGTGCCGAAGGAACCCTCGTCCACGTCGTACGCCATACCGTCTCGAGTCGTCTCACCGCCGGAAACGTCGTTGTACTGGAAGACGGTGTGGTCGGCGTTCCACGGCCAGATACCGGCGTTGTATCCGGCAGAGCGCCGCTGGAAGCCGCGGACAGTGTTCCGCTCCACCAGAGCGCCGTCCGTGGCGGTCATGACGATGCCGTCGCCGCCCAGGTCCTCCAGGGTGTTGCCGCGGACGACGACACGGGTGGCGGCCAGCCACCGGGGGCCGGTCGGGTCGTAGTCGGTGATCGCGGGCCGGTTGTTCCAGCTGGACGCGAAGTAGATGCCCTCCCGGTCCACGGTCCGCAGGGTGTTGCCCTCCACGCGGACGTCGTCGAACCGCGTCTCCACCTTGGAGCCGGTGACGGAGAAGAGGATGCCCGCCGAGCCGCCGGTGTGCTTCGTGTCGTCGCCGAGCACGTCGTGTATGTCGAGATCCGTCAACCGGTAGTGCGTGCCGGTGCCGTAGTCGTCGAGCAGAACGTGGACACCGCGTTTGTTGTGGGCGGGGTTCCCCGCGTTGGTGATCTCCAGGCCGGAGACCTCCACCCACTCGGTGTTGTGGAGCAGGACGGTGTCCGGGGCTCCGGCACCGTCGATCACCGGCTTGGCCCCCTCGCCGTATGCGCCGATGACGAGCGGATGGCCGGGCCGCCCGGCGCCCTGCGGAGTCAGCGTGCCCGTACACCGTGAGCCGCGAGCGAACAGAAGCCGGTCACCGGCGCCGAGGGAGAGGGAGTTGACCTGATCCAGAGTGTGCCACGGGTGGGCGGGTGACCCGTTCGCCGGCCCGTCGGTCGACCGGCAGTCGACGTGATGAACCCTGCGGCCCTCACCGCCCGCCGCGGCGGCGGCCGACGAGGCCCCGGCCACCAGCATGAGGGAACACATGAAGGCCAGGCCATGCCTCAGAAGGTGTCTCATGAGCGCTCGATTCTCTCGCGGTGAAGTGGCCAGTACGTACGGGCTCGCGACGTATTCCCGGCCGCAGCGGGATTCCCCGTCGCTGCCCGTCGGAGGCGTCGTGACGGTGGGCGCCACGCCGGGGATGGCTTCGAAATGGGGAGATCCGTCGGCAGCAGCCAAGGCCTCGATGGTGACACCGGCTGAGTCGGCCGATGCCGTGGTGGGGCAGATGAGTCAGTTCTAGGTGCTCAGCACCACGTACTCCCACTGGCCCAGGGGCTGTTCGAGGATGACACCGCCATCTCTCCAGCCCACGGGAATGCGAGTGCCGCGCGCGGTGACCTGGACTGCCGTAGCCGGCTCCGGCATGCCGACAGGGAGCCGGACCCGGATGTCGTCCGCCTCATCCGGAGACGCGTTCCAGATGACCACGCACCAAGTGCGCTCATCTGTGAGTGCTTGTGTCACCAACCAGGGATGGCCCGTGGCTCGTGCATGGGACGCGTCGGAGATCCAGTCGAGGACGGCACTGAGCTGGACAGCTCGCTGCGGGTTCATCCGTACGTGGTCCGCCGTGTGCGCGGGCCACGGGACGACCGCGATGCGGCCGCCGAGGTCGTTGTTGTGGAGGATCAGGCCGGGGCCCGTCACACGCCCGAGCTGATCGTGCACGACGCTTGCCACGCGTGCCTCCGGAAGGTGTTCCACGTGTGTGAGATCCGCGCGGTCGTAGCTCTCCACGTCGAGGGAGATCAGGCATCCCTGCCGCAACGAGAACTCCGGGTCCGTGCACACCTCGCGGACGTACCCCTCGGGCGCGGGGCGGACAGAGGTCACACCGATCAAGGGGCCGTAACCCCGTTCGAAGAGGATGCGCGCGGCCACGGAATCCAGCAGGAGTCCGCCGCTCAGCCACTCGCGCAGTTCGGCGTCGTCGAAGGCCCAGGCGGTGTCCCCGGACAGGGCGTTGACCCTGGCGCCGCCGCGACCGGTCACCGCATGGCCGGTGGCGCCGAGCAGGCCGGCCCATCCGGCCTGCTCCACGACGAGCGACTGCCAGCGAGCCGTCTCGGTGTGGACCCGCCGGCCGGTCGCCTGTGACCATGGAAGGCCGATACCGACGGTCCGCAAGGACTTGGGGAACGTCTTGGAGAGCCAGTCGAACGTGTCGCGCCACTGGGCGAGGAAGTGCGCCCGGCGCGGTTCGTCGTCCGGGTGGTTGCCGAGGAAGTCGTACAGGCTGATCGCCAGCCCGTCACAGCCGAGCACATGGGCCAGCGACATCTGCGCGGCGGTCTGCCGGAACGACTTGTTCCACTGCCCGTACGGCCAGCACTCGATCTCCGGAAGGATGCGGACCGCGTCCGGCTGCACCGAGCGCTGCATGTCGAACTGAATTGAAGCGTAAGGCAGTTCAGTGCCTCCCGTGTCTGAGTAGGCCCAGAAGTGCGGGCGGTGCAGACCGGGCAGTTCGAGCCACGCCGACCAGTCGCGCCCTTCGGCGGCGTGCTGATCGATGCGCGAGGACATCAGGCCCAGCCGGTCACCCAGGATGTCGCGCCAGGACGTGAGCAGCTCGCGCTGCGTCGCATCCCAGAAGTCCAGCCACCGACCACGCCATGCGTGGGGTTCGCCCGGTGCGGTACAGGCGGCGACCAGCTCCTCCCGGGTGGTGGCGATACCGGTGCGGCGCGTGAACTCGGCCAGGTGCAGTTCGCAGAAGCAGCCCCCCCAGTCCAGAGGCCGGTGGTTGTGCAGCCGGATGTCGTCCTCGATCCACACCGCGTCCACGTCCTCGGCTGCGTAGCGGCGCAGCGTCTCGGCGTAGTACGCGCGCCATGCAGGGTCCAGAGGGCACACCTGGGCGGCGGCGGTCATCCCGGACTGGTCGGTCATCCGTTGCCATGCCTGGTCCGGAGCCAACGAGCGGGCCCAGTCGCTGTGGCCGACGGTGTGGCCGGGGTTGAGGCTCACCGCGATGCCCTCGGCACGGAGCATGGTGCGCCAGGGACGCGTGGCGGTCAACCAGTGGTCGATCCGGTCGAGGCTGTCGTGACCGTCGTTGTATTCCATGCCGAAGAGGAACACGCAGATCTCCTCGGCGCGCGCACTGCGCGCCATGGCAAGCAGCCGGTCTCCGACTCCGGCCGGGTCGGCGTCGGGATCCACCTGTAGGCGCAGGACATAGCGGGAGGTCACCTGTTCGGACTTTCGGTCGTCGGGCACCGGCCGTGAAGCGGGCATGGAGTGACGCAGTAAGGAGCCTGGCGATATAGCAGCTAGGCTGTCAAGTGCCCATCGCGGGTGGGGTGGCGGCTGTGCCCGTAGCGCCGCACGATCGAGGCCGCGGCTTCGGGTGGGGGTGCGATGGCACAGGAGTGGGCAGGGGCGGTTGACCGATCGAGTGGTACTCACGCGAAGGCGCGGGCATTCGCCTCGTTCGGCCTGGACCAGGGCGCAGGCACCGTGAGCTCCGGCGGTCTGGAACAGAGCAGCGCGCGTGTGACCTTCCACCTGGTGGACGTCACCGACAGCAGCGCAGTCGAGGCGTCGTGGTCGCCTCCTCGACCGTCCTTCCCACCAGGCAACCGCACCCGGCCGGTGTCGATTTCGCACAACGGACTCAAGAGAGAGTGCGCCAGAGGCCGAGGCCGTGAGTGGCGCTCGCCGGCAGGCAGGTCCACTCCGTTCATCGGATGGCAGGCCCTGAGTCCGTGGATGCCGGACGGCGTCCACGGACACAGGGCCTGGCCATGAGGGCGTCGGGGTCAGTTGCCGCGGCGGGTTTTCACCGGCTTGACCCAGACCACCTTGTTGTTGACGCGGACGGCAACCTTGTCCCGGTTGTGCGCCCGGTCGGCCACGATGGTGAAGTCCGTGACACGCCCGCTCCGCCAGGTGCAGCTGACCTCGTAGCCGCCGCGGGCCCGCAGACCCGAGAACGAGCCGTCGGCCCAGTCCTTCGGGAGCGCCGGCAGGAGGTGAATGACCTTCTCGTGGCTCTGCAGCAGCATTTCGGCGATCGCGCCGGTGATGCCGAAGTTGCCGTCCATCTGGAACGGAGGGATCTTGCAGAACAGGTTCGCCCCCGTGTTGTACCGCAGGAGACCCCGGACCATGTACCGCGCGCGCTCGCCGTCTCCGAGACGCGCGAACAGCGCGGCCCGCCAGGGCCAGGTCCACGATCCCCGGCTGTCACCGGTGACGGTGGCCTCGCTGAACGGGACGCCTTCCTTCTCGCCGCACCGCGCCTTGAGCGAGACGAGCGCTGCTGCCGCGAGTTCGGGCGACGTGTCGGGCGTGATCTGACGGCCCGGATACACCCCGAACAAGTGAGAGGTGTGGCGGTGGATGTCATTCGGGTCGTCGCGGTCGGTCTGCCATTCCTGGAGCTGGCCCCACCGGCCGATCTTGTTGGGTGCGAGCCGCTTCTGCATGGTGGCGACGGTGGCCTGGTAGTCGGGGTCGACGTCGAGCACCGCCGCGGAGTCGAGGTAGTTGCCGAAGAGGTCCCAGATGATCTGCTGGTCGTACATCACCCCGTCCTCGCGTGGACCGTGTTCGGGTGACCACCCGTTGGGGGACACGAGCTGACCGGCCGCGTTCTCGACGAGCCGGTCCTCCCAGAACTGGCAGATCTCCTTGATCATCGGATAGGCGACGTCGCGCAGGTACGTGAGGTCCTGGGTGAAGGCCCAGTGCTCGTACAGGTGCTGCGCGTACCAGGCGCTGGCAACGGTGTTCCATTCCCAGGCGTTTCCTCCGAAGACGCTCTGGCTCGTGCGGGCCGTCCAGCCTCGGGTTTCGGCGCCGAACGCGTTCCGGGTCGCCACGCGGCTGGGCACCGCCACCTGGCGCACGAACTCGACAAGTGCCTCGTGGCTCTCGCTGAGGTTCGTCGTCTCCGCGCCCCAGTAGTTCATCTGGACGTTGATGTTCGTGTGATAGTCCGATGCCCACGGCGGCTGGTTGCTGTCGTTCCAGAGCCCTTGGAGGTTCGCGGGCAGGCCGCCCGGTCTCGATGAGCTGTGGAGCAGGTAGCGGCCGAGGACGAACATGCTCTGCTCGAGTCCGGGGTCGGACTTGCCGGCTCCGTAACGGGCAAGCCGCGCGTCTGTCGGGAGTGCGGCGGTTCCGTCATCGGTGCGCCCCCAGTTCACGGAGACACGCGAGGCCACCGCGCCGGCCTCGGCGAGTTGTGCTTTGCGCAGCGCCTTGTAGGACCGTCGGGACGCGGTGGCGAGGGCTGCCGTGATGGCGGGCTGGGGGTCCGGCCCGCGCCACTTCGCGGCGGCGTCAAGTCTGTAGTCGGTGCGTGCATCGAGGAGCAGGGTCATGCGTGTCGCCGACCGAACCCGCAGTTGGGAACCCGCGGCGGTCACGGAACCGTCGGTGTCGGTCACCTGGAGGACGGCGGCATGCTTGAGGCCGTTGCCCATGGTGCCGCCGAATCGGACGGTCCCCGCTGCGGCATCGACCGATGCGGGCGCGTCCTGTGCGGAGGTGAGTGCGATGTCGCAGTCGAGTGCGCCGGCGCGGTCGGCCTCGTAGCGCAGGACGAGCAGGTCGGCTGACCGGCTGGCGAAGGCCTCTCGCAGGACCTTCTGTCCGGGGGACCCGAACCGGGTGGTGTGGATTCCGGACTCGGGGTCGAGTGCACGGTGATACTCGATGACCGGGCCCAGTTGCGCTGTGTCGAGCTCGGTTCCGGTGAGACGGACATCGGCGACGCGCACGGCTTTGGACCCGGACTTCGGGCGTAGCGTCAGACGGTAGCGGGTGAAAGCCCCGGGCTTGCCGATGGTGAACTGCCGACGCTCACCGCGCTGGAGTGCAGGCTGGAGGGCGCGCTCGTCGAGGGGGGTCCAGTCCAGACCGTTGGCGGAACCCTCGAGGGTCAGCGAACCGGGATCCTCTTGCGGGGTGTCAGGCGCAGCCGTCACGCTGTAGCCGGTGACCGTCGCAGCTGATTCGAGGTCGCCTTGCCACACTGCTCCGCCGGTTGCGTCGGCCGCTCTCCACACCGTGGAGCCGTTCCCGTCCATGCTCCGAGAGATGTCGTGCCCGCGTCCGGAGCCGTCGGCGTGGCCGGAGGGTGAGGAGACGTACAGGAGGTGCCGGCCGCCGAGGTCGACCCCGGCAAGGGCGATCTCGGCCACCTGGAAGTGGCTCACTCCTGGGCGGGGCGTGAAGACGAAGCGGTAGAACGTATGGGCCGCACTGTTGGAGCAAGTGAACTCCCTGGTCTGGTTGCGGCTGTCGAAGGGGCCGGGAAGCGACCGGGTGTCGAGTGTGGTCCATGCGGTTCCGTCCGCCGAGCCCTGGAAAGTCCAGTTCTGAGGGTCCCGGTCAGGGACGTCTTCGGCGCTCGTGAGCCGGTAGGCCGACACTGCGGCAGGTGCGGTGAGGGCGGCCTGCCAGATGACCTCCTTTGGCGGGGCTTCGATGCACCATTTCGTCCGCGGGTCGCCGTCGACTGCATTTCCCAAGCCCTGGTTCGGGGCAGTCTGGTAGGGACCACCGGGAGAGGTGACCTCCGGCCGGGCACCGAAGGAGAGCAGGACGTCACCAAAGGCACGATAGGACCCGAAGCCGGTCATGCTCGTGTCGAAGGCACCGTCCCCCTGGCCGGCGAGCGCGTTGTCGTAGTCGTTGACTCCGCCCCACAGACTCTGCTCGTTGAACTGGATCCGTTCGTGGTCGGGCCGGCCGAAGAGCATGGCGCCGAGCCGGCCGTTGCCGATTGGCAGCGCCTGGGACTGCCAGTCCGTGGCGGGGAGCCGGTACCAGAGGGAGTGGCGGGCGAGCTCGGGGGGCCGCACCGCCTTCGTCGCAACCGGTCGGGAGCCGCCCGATGCCGCGGACGCCGAGGTCGGATTGGCGACCAGAGGGGTCAGGGCCAATGCGCCACCGTACGCCGCGGCGCGCAGGACGCCACGGCGCGACATGCCGTCTTTGCCCTCGGAGGGAGGCTGGACAGGGAAAGGGGAGGACATGGCCGTGCGGCTCCTTCTTCGAGGGTGAGGACTGTGCAGAAGTGCACCGGCACGGACGGATCATGTCAATGATTTTGACCAACTTCCCTATAGGATTTACGCTCGCCTCCAGCGAGTCATGCACGTGACCCTTCAGGGGTCGCTCGACCTGGCGGCTCGGCCGATTCCGTCATCGCTTCAATGTGTAGCCCACTTCCTGTGGTTCGAAGCGCCTAGCGATGGAGATTCAGCCTCGTTCCCCTGTCGTGCCGACGGGCCGCGGCGGCGGACTGCTCTGCGGGGCTTGACGAGGTGCCGCTCGTAGCCCACTATCTCCTCATCGGTTTCCTATTTGATTTCGGAGTCGAGGTAGGTATCTCGGGACCAGAGCTGATCTCCCGTCGTGGGTTCGTCGGCCGCAGGGCCGGCGGAGGTCTTCACGGTGCTTGCCGTAGGGCCTGAACGGCCTCACCGTCGAAGGAGCCAACACCTTCCGGCGGAACGTAGCCCAGGGCGCCCTCCTCGCCACCGCCGTCGTCATCCAGCAACGTCGCAACGGCGAAGACCCTGTCGGGCTGCCCCAGTGACGCGCAGTCGCAGCTTTGGCCTCGGACGGGCAAGGCCCCGCCCTCACGCCAGCCACGTCCTGTGGCGTGACGCCCACCCGCCTCCGCGTGGACCGCTTCCGTCGGTGCGGAGGGCGGGACGGGTGCCGATGAAGCAGCTTCACGTCGCGGTCCCCGACGGCCGCTTCCATGAAGGCGCAGTCCCGTCAGGCTGGCTGCATACGCGCTCCATTGTCATGATCACGACTGTTACTCTCATTGGAGATCTTCGTGCAGACCCATTTCATGTCGCCGGACAGCGACGTTCCACCAGTACCCGCCTGCACCAGATCACTCTTGTCCAGGAAGGGCGTTCGCGGCCGGGCGTGGATGGCGCTCCTGGCCGCCACCGTAGGCGCCTTGCTCGCCGCACCGCTGCACGCACAAGCCCAGTCCACCGAGACAGTCGTCGATGTCACGACGTTCGGTGCCGACCCCACAGGCAAGCACGACAGCGCCGTAGCCGTGGCGAAGGCCCTGCGCCAGGCGAAGACTGTGAAGGGGCCGGTGCGAGTACTGTTCCCGCGCGGGACCTACCAGATTTATCCGGAGCAGGCCGAGACGAGGGAGCTGTACCTCTCCAATACCGTCGGTGCCGACCAGAGATTCCGGGACAAGCGGATCGGTATCCTCGTCGAGGACATGCGTGACGTCACGATCGACGGCGGTGGTTCGCATCTGCAGTTCCACGGGCTGATGACCACGTTTGCGGCCATCCGCTCCCAGAACGTGTCCGTCCGCGATTTCAGCTTCGACGTCACCGCCCCCAAGGTCGTCGATGCCGCCGTCAGCGAGACGGGCGTGTCGGACGGCCGCGGGTACCGGGTGTTGAGCGTCCCGCCCGGCAACGGCTTCACCGTGGCGAACAACCAGGTGACATGGCTGGGGGAGAAGAGCCCGGCGACCGGTGAGCGTTATTGGTCCGGTGTCAACGGCATGCGCTACACACAGGTTCACGACCCGGCGGCGAAGCGCACCTGGCGCGGCGCCAATCCGCTGTTCACCAATGTCGCCTCGATGACGGATCTTGGAGGCAACAAGCTGCGCATCGACTACTCGACCGGAGCGGAGCCGGCCGACCGAGGCCTCGTCTATCAGATGCGTGAGGACACCCGGGACACCGCTTCCGCGTTCTTCTGGGAGTCGAAGGACGTCGTCGTACGGGGCCTGAAGGCCCGTTACCTGCATGGATTTGGCTTCCTCGGACAGATGAGCGAGAACATCACCCTCGAGGGAAACGAGTTCCGCACCGACCCAGCCACTGGGCGCAGCACGGTTGGTTTCGCGGACTTCGTACAGATGTCCGGCGTCAAGGGTGCGGTGAACATCAGGAACAACATCTTCGACGGCGCCCACGACGACGCGATCAACATCCACGGCACCTACGTCGAGGTCACCGGCCGCCCCACGGACAAGGCGCTCACTCTCACATACAAGCACCCCCAGAGCGCCGGGTTCCCCCAGTTCTATCCCGGCGACAGCGTGGAGATCGTGGACAAGCGGACCATGGCGCCGGTCCCCGGTATCACCGCCAAGGTCGTCTCGGTCGACGGGCCGACGGGCCGGGACCACGACAAGTCGCTAACCACCATGACGGTCACCTTCGACCAGGCCATCCCCGCCTCGGTCACCGCCGGGAACTTCGTGGTGGAGAACACCACCTACACACCCACGGTCGACATCAGCGGCAACACCTTCGTCAACATCCCTACCCGCGGCATCCTGGTAACCACCCGCAAGCCCGTCGTCATCAAGAACAATGTGTTTGACGGCAATCAGATGGCCAGCATCTTCATCTCCTCCGACGCGTACCAGTGGTACGAGTCCGGTCCCGTCCAGGACGTCCTGATCAGCAACAACACGTTCCTGCGCCCCGTGAGCCCGGTGATCTTCATCGAGCCCACCAACCAAGTCCTCGACGCCACCCAGCCTGTGCACCGCAACATCCGCATCCAGGACAACGACTTCAGGATCGGCAACGTCCGGCTCCTCGACGCCAAGAGCGTCAGCGGCATCACCTTCGAACGCAATGACGTCTTCCGCCTCGACCGCAACACCGCCTTCACCGCCCACGCCGACCACACCTGCGTCGCCCTGGGTGGCACCACCGACGTCCGTGCGGCCACCAGCACGTCGCCCTACTCCACGGCCCTGTTCTCCTACCGCGGATCGTCCGGTGCTGTCATCAAGGACAACAACTTCGACAACGGACTGAACCTCCGCGCCGACCTCGACTCCACCGACCTCGCACAGGTCACCACCGACGAGATCACCACTAACGGCGCGGACAAGATCCTGCCCCTGCTGCCCTCGGTCACCTACACGAGCAGCAACCCGGCTGTCGCCACCGTCGACCAGAACGGCAAGGTCACGGCCAAGGCCGCCGGCACCACCACCATCACGCCCGTCACAACCAGCCAGCACGGACCGACCAACGGCACACCCGCCACGATCGAGGTCGACTGCCCGGTGGTGCCGGTTCCGACCGGCTACCGACAGGTGACCGTTGCCGGAACCGGCGACGTGATCGACGTGAGCAATGGCAGCCTGGCCGACCATGCTCCGGTCATCCGCTGGCCGAGCGGCAACGGATCGAACCAGCGCTTCGAGTTCAAGTCACTCGGAGACGGTTACGTGCGCATCGTCAACCAGAACAGCGGCAAGGACCTGGTCGTGAGCGACGCGTCCCAGACCGCCGGAGCAAAGATCATCCAGCACTCCTACGCCCCCGGTACGTACACCAACGACGAGTGGATCCTGGAAGACGCCGGTAACGGCCGCGTGCGCATCGCCAACCGCTACAGCGGGCTCTATCTCACCGCGGGCGCTACCCAGGGCAGCCAGTTCGAACAACGGCCCATGGATGGCGGCAACAGTCAGACCTTCACCATCTCGTAGCGCACCAGTAGCACGTCGTTGCCTGACCTGCGAGTTTCGCGACGCAGTCGCGGTGTAATGGCCATGAGGTACTCGAGGGGCGGTCTCACGGAGACCGTCCCTCGAACGTTGGGTCGCTCAGACGGCGGCCGCCGTCATGGCGAGGAGCCGCTTCGCCACGACGCCATAGTGTCGTGCTGTCCAGGACTGAGCTTGCTCCGCTATGACGGACACCATTGGTGTGATGGTCAGGCTGCGAGTGCGGTCTCGTACTCGGCGGGGCTGAGGTAGCCGAGGCTGCTGTGCAGTCGGTGCAAGTTGTACCAGCCCTCGATGAAATCAAAGATCGCGGTGCGGGCTGCGGCCCGGCTGGGCCAGGCGGAGGTGCCGAGCAGTTCGCGTTTGATGGTCGAGAAGAACGACTCGGCGAGCGCGTTGTCCCAGCACTGACCGGTGCGGCCGACTGACAGCCGGACCCCGAAATCGGCCGCCAGGGCGGCGAATTGCCGGCTGGTGTACTGGCAGCCGCGGGTCCGAGTGGAAGATCACGGGATGGGTGGGGCGACGCTGCCAGCAGGCGGCTTTCCGTCCAGTGTGTTGTGGTGCGGCAGTTTCGACAGTCGCAGGCCCTGGGGCTGGTGGCCAGTGCCATCGGCGGACAGCGGCCACGACCACAGAAGGGCGACGGTGCCGTTGCAGTGCCGCCGGCGACGTCGAGGCGCTCACCAGCGCCTTGAAGGTGCAGTTACGGGCGAAATCCGATGGCCTGGAGCGGACGTTCTTGACCGGCCAGGGCCAAAGCCCCGTGTGCAGGCAGCCGCGCCCACCCACCAACGGGCGGGGCCGGGCAACAACTGTCCACGGCTTTGTCCGGGCCCTCCCGCCCGCCGTCGGTACTGCCAGTGGACCGTGGGCTCCCTCGTGTGAGGTCGTGCTGTGTACCGGCGCGGCCAGCCGCTCTGCGGACCCGTCCTCGATGATGCTGAGTCAATGGGTGAGCATGAGCATCAGAGGCGGTCCCGAACCTGGCGTCCTCGCCGGTTCCCCAACTTGGTCCCTCGGAGTGTCGCGGGACAGGTGTTCCTGCTGCAGGTGGTCGTGGCGATCGTGCTCGTCGCCGCTACTCTGCTGGTGCTCGTTGTCCAGTCCCAGCAGCACGCCGCTCAAGAGGCGCGGGACAGGTCGCTGGCCGTGGCCGTGGCGTTCCGGGACGCACCCGGCACCGCCACGGCAATGCAGTCGGAACACCCCACCCTGGTGCTGCAACCCAGTTCGGAGAAGATGCGCAAGGACGCCGACGTCGGCTACGTCGTCGCGTTCGACCCGAAGGGCATCCGCTGGTCGCATCCCGACCCGAGCCGCATCGGCGGCCATGTCACCGGTGACTTCGAGCCCGCGCTCACGGGCAAGCCCTTCCAGGAAACGTTCGACAGCGCGCTCGGGCGAGCCGTTGACACGACGGTCGCTGTCTTCGACGACAAGGGCCGTGTGGTCGGACTGATCTCGGTGGGGATCTATGTCAAGAGCGTGAACGAGATGGTCGCGCACCAGCTGCCGGTCCTCCTCTCGGTCGCAGGCGGGGCACTCCTGCTGGCCGCGGCCGGCTTGGCGGTCGTGAGTAGACGGCTGCGCCGCCAGACCCGTGGACTGGGGCCCGCCGAGATGACACGGATGTACGAGCATCACGACGCGGTCCTGCACTCGGTACGAGAAGGTGTTCTCATCATCGACGACCGCGGCGTCCTCACGCTGGCCAACGACGAGGCACGACGCCTGCTCGACCTGCCGCGCGACGCCGAGCAGCGCGAGGTGACCGACCTGGGCCTGGCCGCGGACACCACGGAGCTCTTGGCCTCGGGCAGGACGGCCAGCGACGAGGTCCACGCCACCGGAGACAGGCTGCTCGTCGTCAACCTCCGTACCGTCGACGGCGGAGTGGGCCCGAGGGGCAGCGTGGTCACCCTGCGCGACACGACCGAGCTGCGTGAGCTGGCGGGCCGGGTCGAAGAGGCACGTTCGCGGCTGGAACTGCTCTTCGACGCCGGAACGCACATCGGTACTTCCCTCGACGTGGTGCGCACCGCCGAGGAACTGGCGGCCGTGGTGGTGCCTCGGTTCGCCGACTTCGTCACCGTGGAGCTGCTGGATCCCGTACTGCGCGGAGAGGAACCCAGAGGAGCCGTCACCGGCATGCGCCGCACGGCGATCGCCGGAATCCGCGACGATCATCCCCTTTTCCCGGTGGGGGAGATGCTGCAGTTCCCTCCCGGCAGTCCTGAGGCGCTCGGTGTGACCGGCGGGCGGGCCGTCCTGGCGGCCGACCTCTCGGCCTCCGATGGCTGGGCCGCCCAGGACCCGACACGGGCGCGTGCGGTCCTGGACTACGGCATCCACTCCCTGGTCTCCGCACCGTTGCAGGCACGCGGTGTGGTGCTGGGCAGCGTCGACTTCTGGCGCAAGGCCAAGGGCCCGTTCGAACCGGAGGACCTGTCGGTCGCCGATGAACTGGCAGCCCGAGCAGCTGTGGCCATCGACAACGCGCGCCGTTTCACCCGTGAGCACGCCATGGCGGTCACCCTTCAGCGCAGTCTGCTGCCGCGTGTCCTGCCTGTGCACTCCGCTCTGGAGGTGGCCCATCGCTACCTCCCGGCTCAGCCGGGCGTAGGCGGGGACTGGTACGACGTCATCCCACTGTCCGGAGCCCGGGTCGCACTGGTGGTCGGCGATGTAGTAGGACACGGCCTGCATGCCGCCGCCACCATGGGGCGGCTGCGCACCGCCGTGCACAATTTCTCCGCCCTGGACCTGTCCCCGGACGAACTCCTCGCCCACCTCGACGACCTCGTCGGCCGCCTCGACATGGAGGGAGCGAGCGACGTCGAAGTCTCCGGGGCCACTTGCCTCTACGCCATCTACGACCCGGCTGCCGGGCACTGCTCCGTTGCCAGGGCCGGCCATCCGGGCCCAGCCCTGGTTCTTCCGGACGGCACCGTCACCTTCCCGGAGATTCCCGGGTCCCCGCCTCTCGGAATCAGCGAAGGCCTGCCGGTGGAGACCACCGATCTGGTGCTGCCCGAGGGGAGCAGTTTGGTCCTGTTCACCGACGGCCTGATTGAGCGGCGAGGCCGCGATATCGACGTCGGAATGGAGCTCCTGCGCACCACGTTGGAGCGGCCAGGTTCCCTCAGCCCGGAGGCCACCTGCCAAGCGGTCCTCGATGCGCTGCTGCCTGCCAGGCAAACAGACGATGTGGCCCTGCTCATCGCCCGAACCCGCCTCCTGGACCCGGGCCGCGTCGCCGACTGGGACGTCTCCGACGACCCGACGGCTGTCTCCGGAATCCGCGCGGAGGCCGCCCGCGTGGTGAACGGGTGGGGTTTGGAGGACGCCGCGTACACGACGGAACTCATCGTCAGTGAACTCGTCACCAATGCGATCCGTTACGGGGCCCCGCCGATCCGGCTCCGGCTGCTGCACAACGACGACACCCTGATCTGCGAAGTGGCCGACGGTGGCAGCACCGCCCCACACGTGCGTCGGGCTGCCAGCACGGACGAGGGCGGGCGCGGCCTGTTCATCATCGCCCGGCTGGTGCACCGGTGGGGTACCCGCTACACCGCACGTGGCAAGGTCATCTGGGCCGAGCAGTCGCTCGGCGCCGGAGTGCCGGACAGCAGTCTCGACGGCGAGGCCCTGCTCGACGAGTGGGGCGACGACGAGTGGTGAGCGCTCACGAGCCGGGGCGCTGTGCCGGTGACTCCCGGCTCAGGAACGGCGACCGGCCCGCCCCGCCGGAGCGCGAGCCCGCGACCCGAGGACTCCGCACAGCAGGGCCACCGCCGCGCCGCCGGCCGCCCAGGCGGAAAGCGTCCACAACGGACCGGCGGCGCCGTTGCCACGGAAATAGCCGATCGAGCGGGCGGCCTCCAAGCCTGCGCCGGGCGGCAGCGACGGGCCGAGCGTTCGCCAGAGAGCCGGCAGCAGCTCGGTGGGGTACACCCCACCCGCACTCGGCATGCCGAGGACGATCACGAGCAGGAGTACCAGACCGATTCCCAGCACTCCAGCCAATTCGTACAGCGCGAGTGTGAGCGCTCCGACCGCGAGAACCAGCAGGGACCCGAGCCCCCACAGCGCCCAGAAGTTTCCCGGTACCGCGTTCAGAAGGGGCCCGGCGACGAGTGCACCGAGTAGCCCGGCAAGGACTGAGTACATCAGCAGCACACCCATGTAAACCGGAGTGCGGCGCGGTCCTGCCGGCCGGCAGCCGGCCCCGAATGCCGGCACCAACGCGCACAGGATGCCGCCCGCACACCAGCCCACGACGAGCGAGAAGGAGGAGAGGGAACGTGGGTCGCCCGATGCAATCGGGACCATGTCCTGGACGCGGACAGTGCGCCCGTGGAGCTTCTCGGCCGCGACGACGTGCGAGGCGAGTTGCCCGGCGAGCACGGGGCCCGCCCCGCCGGCGACCAGCAACAGGTCGGCGCTGCCGCGTGGGGCAAGGACGAGCGCGCCGTCCACCTCGCGACTGCGGATCTGTTTGCGTGCCGCGGCCTCGTCGGCCACCCGGCGCGGATCGACCGGCTCGCCGGGGAGGAGTGCGAGCCGGTAGAACGCGTCGTCGGCCATCCGCGTTGTGGGGCCCGTGACGGCCAGTGGAATGCGGTGCGCGGTGTGATCGCGGAATGCGCCGATGCACGACAGCACAAAGGCGGTCTGCAGCACCAGCACCCCGAGGACCAGTAGCGCCGATCGCCCGCTCATATTGCCTCCGATGCCGCGGAGACCGACGGACGAGTGCCCCCCGAGATCGCCGCCCGGGCTCTGCGCTGCCATACGGCCACCTTCGGCGCAAGCCGGTGCCGCTGCAGCCGGGGCGGTCCGAATGGCTGATCACACGAGGGAGAAGCTCATGCGAACAAACGGCTATGCCGACCGCAGACGCTGGCAGGCGGTGTCCACGGTTCAGGGGGAAGCCGCCCTACCCAGGCAGAACGGGCCAGGCAGCGCCAAACGTCAAAGCCACCCCCCGCTGTTGTTCCTCGTCGGCCGAGTCCGTCCCGCCGTAGGTGGCACGTCCGTGTCCTTATCAGCCCTTGCGTCCTGAACGCTGTTCCAGACACTCACTTGCGACTTCCGCGAGGTAGGGAGTCCCAGGTGCACGGGCGGCCCAGATGCGGGCGAGGAGTCGTCGATCTGCCGGATCTTGGACTCCGCCCCGGTGAGGCTTACCTGGAGCCCCTCGATCTCGCCGAGCCAGCCTTGTTGTTCTGCCTCCGTGATGCGGGCGATGAGGTTGTCGCGGATCTCGACGAGGCGCTCACGCTGGGCGGGGTCCGGACGCAGAAGAGAGCAGTGGACGCAAGCTTCTCTGAACATCCTGTCGCCCACCAGTCCGCCCGGCGGTCCTGACCGTCGACGTGTCAGTGGGCTCTGACAGCATCACGGCCATGACCGATATTGATGACCTTGTGCAACGTGTTGCCACCCGGGCCGCATCGGACAGTAAGGACCTTCCCGAGCCTGTCGACGAAGCCCAGATCGCGGAGGCCGAGGGGCAACTGGGCATCGCGCTGCATCCCCTACTTGCGCGCCTGTATCGCGAGGTCGCTGACGGCGGCTTCGGCCCTGACTATCGACTGTTGCCACTGCTTGGTTCGGGCTCCAGCGTCGTTGGCGAATACCTGACGCGACGTGAGGCGTCCGTTGGAGTGGAGCACCCGGAGTGGCCCGAAGGCGTCGTACCGATCCTGACCTGGGGCTGTGCCATGTACGCAGGCGTTGATTGTCTCAGTGAGGACGGTCAGGTCCTGCTCTTCGAGCCGAACCCGTATAGCGGCGGATCGTGGGAGCAGTGTTGGTTCCTCGACTCCGCCAGCCTCGCAGCGTGGCTGGAGACATGGCTCGCGGGGACGGGCTGGTTCGAGGAGGACGCCTTCGACAGGGACGACGTGGTCGAGCCTCAGCCATGGGCCCAGGCCGTGAGCCGGCTGTCCTCCGGTGCATAGCGAGGTGGATCGGCCTTGGTGGCCGTGTCCGCGTCAGAAGTGCAGCGTTGTTCGGGCATGGGGACTTCGCCGTGGAGCGTGTCGGATGACCTGTGGGAGCGGATGGAACCGCTGCTGCCACGCAAGGAACGCCGGTTTCGGCACCCGGGACGGAAGCCGTTGCCGGACCGACAGGTGTTGTGCGGCATCCTCTTCGTGCTGCACACGGGCATCCAAGCTGAGGAGTGGGCGAAGCGTGCGGCTTCGTGGTGTGCCATCAGCCATTGCAGATGCTCGAGGTGTCTGCCGCGGCGCTTGCGTGGCGGGGTGACGACCTGACCGTAGGTTTGCGCCGCGCGGCCCTGGTATCCGGCGTCGGCAAGGATCTGCAGGTCAATGGTGTCAGCGAGCAAGTCGACCAGGCCGGCATCGCGGGCCTGCGTGATGTCGGCGACGGTGGGCGGCGATCCGCGTAAGCAGGCGCTGCGCCCGCGCCAGGTTGCCTTCGTCCAGGTCCACCTCGAGTTCACCCCACTCGATGAGATGGACTTCCGGTCAGGCGGTATGCAGAACAAGCTGGTCTCGCAGGCGGCCGTGCTCGCCGAACTCATGTGCGGCCGCCGCCTGCTCCAGCGGCACCCGCTGAAGCTCGGTCCGCACCGTTCCGGTGGCGAGGAGATGTGCGGCCCTGCCGTGACACACCGCCCGGCCTACGCCTCCGCACCCCGGCGCCCGTCCCGCGGCAGCGTCAGCGTCGCGCCAGCCGTCAGTACGAGCCCGGCCGCCGCGATCAGCATGCTCCACCGCATGCCGGCCAGGAACGTGTCCGACCCTGCCAGCAGCGCCCCGAAGACCGCCACCGCGATCGCTCCGCCGACCTGGCGGCCGGTGTTGAGCACGGCGGACGCCGTGCCTGCCCGGTCTGCGGGTACCGCGTCGAGCAGCATGGCGGTCAGCGCCGGCACCGTCAGCGCCCCGCCGAGGCCGACCGGCACCATCAGCGCCGCCACCACCCACACACTGGTGTGCGGGCCGACGGTGAGCAGGGCCAGCAGTCCGGCTGTCCCCATCAGTTGTCCCGCCATCATCGGCACCCGCGGGCCGAACAGCGAGGCCAGTTTCGCTGAGGCCAGGTTCACCACGGCGACCAGTGCCGTCATCGGAATGAACATCAGGCCCGCGTACAGGGCGGACTGCCCGCGCTCCTGCTGCAGATACAGGCTGAAGATGAACACCCCGCCGTAGTAGGCGGCGTTGAGCATGAATCCGACCACCAAGGACACCGCCACCACCCGCGAGCGGAACAGCGGCAGCGGGAGCATCGGGTGTGCGCCCTCGGCCTGAGCGGCGAGGAAGGCCGCTGCAGCGGCCGCGGCCACCAGCAGCGATACCACCACGAGCGGCCGGCTGAAGCCCTTGTCGCCACCCTCGATCACGCCGTACGTCAGCGCGCCCATTGCGACAACCGCCGTCAGCTGCCCGACCACGTCCAGTCGCGCGGGCAGCCGTGGGGAGGCGGGCACGCGGGTGAGCAGGGCGAGCGCCAGCAGGCCCGCCGGGAGATTGACGAAGAAGATCCACCGCCAGCCCACGGTCGCGGTGAGCGCCCCGCCGAGTACCGGCCCGGCCGCCACCGCGACCGCGCCGCCCACGGTCCAGATGGCGATCGCCCGGGCCCGCTTCGCCTGGTCGGGAAAGCCCTGCCGGACCAGCGCCAGGGACGCCGGCATCATCACCGCCGCCGCGCCCCCCTGCACCAGCCGCGCCGCCACCAGCCCGCCGAGACTGGGCGCCAGCCCGCATGCGGCCGAGGCCAGCCCGAAGAGCACGAGGCCGCCGCCATACGCCTGCCGGGCCCCGATGCGGTCGGACAGTGCGCCCGCGGAGAGCATCAGGGCGGCGAAGATCAGCGTGTATCCGTCCACCACCCACTGCAGGCCGGACATGCCGCCGCCAAGGCTGCGGCCGATGTCGGGCAACGCGACGGTGACGATCAACGCGTCCAGCGAGATGAGGAAGAAGCCCAGCAGGGCGGCACCGAGCACCGTGGAGGATCCGCCCCGGGCCGCCTCCGGAGCCGAGCCCGTGGTGCGGGCGGCCGGGGAGGACTTGAGCAGCGATTTCATCAGAACACTCCTGAGACGTTCTTGAACGTATGCGACCGAGACTGGAAGCCAGGGAGCGACCACGGACAGACCGGCCTGCAGCGGGGAGCCACGTGCCGGGTGCGACAGGGCTCCGCCGCCGGGCGTAGCGGTACGTGCGGCCAGCCTGCTGCCTGTGTGGGCAGTTGCCGTCACCCCAGGCCGCTGTCATCACTGGGCCGGAATGAGCTGGTCGGAGCGCGTCGCGACGATCGCAGCCGGAAGCTACGCGTCGCCGAGCAGGCGCCCCGTATGGGCAGCACACCGTCCGCAGCGCCCGCCGCCTGGGCGTTCCGCCACGCCTGCGTGGAGACGGTGGGCGGGAACAGGGGCGGAGGCGGCAGGAGGTGTCAGTCGTCGAAGTCGGTGGAGCGGGTGAGCTTTTCCCAGGAGCGGAGTTCGGCGTGGGCACGGTCGAGGTGGTCGGTGATCGCGTCGGCGGCGTCGTTGCCGAGCGGCAGACGCAGCGGCGGTTCGTCGGCGTCCAGAGCTGTGAGGATGGCGGCCGCGGCCTTGGCCGGGTCCCCGGGTTCCTGGCCGCTACCGCCCGGCAGCCCAGAAAGGACGGGACCCACGGTGTCCTGGTAGGCGTCCAGGGCCGGGGAGGGCCGCAGTGCTGCGGCGCCGGCGAAGCCGGTTCGGAACGCGCCGGGCTCGACGATCAGCACCCGAATGCCGTGTGGGACGACCTCGGCGGCCAAGGCCTCGGAGAGCCCCTCCAGGGCGAACTTGGTGGCGCAGTAGGCGCCGACTCCGGCGAAGGCGAACCGCCCACCCATGCTGGTCAGTTGCACGATGGCGCCCGAGCCCCGGCGGCGCATGTGCGGCAGCGCGGCCCGGGTGAGCGCCGCCGGGCCGAAGAAGTGCAGGTCCATCAGATCCCGCAGCTCCGCGTCGGTGGTCTCCTCGACCGCCCCCACCATGCCGCGTCCGGCGTTGTTGACCAGGATGTCGATCCGGCCGTGCCGGGCTGCCACGCCGTCGACCGCGGCTTGGACGCCCGCGATGTCGGTGACGTCCAGCGGTAGCGCCTCGACCTGGTCCGGGTGCGCGGCGACCAGGTCGTCGAGCAGCGCAGTGCGGCGGGCGGCGGCGACCACGATGTCGCCCGCAGCCACCGCCGCTTCGGTGATCGCCCGGCCGAACCCGCTGCTCGCCCCGGTGACCAGCCATACCTTGTTCATGTTCTTCTCCTTGTGGCGGGTGATCCGCTGTTCTCGGCGGTCCGTGTGTGAACTACCTTGCAAGGCATACCGGTTGCCCGTCCAAGATCCGCTGTGATAACCGATGGTTATGGACGTTCACGCACGGGACCTGAGGTACTTCGCCGCAGTGGCCGAGGAGCTGCACTTCACGCGCGCAGCCGAGCGGCTGTACGTCTCGCAGCCCGCGCTGAGCAAGCAGATCAGGATGCTGGAGAAACAGGTGGGGGCCGCGTTGTTCGAGCGCGACCGGCGCGAAGTGCGCCTGAGCGCGGTCGGTGCAGCGCTGCTGCCGCATGCTCAGCGCATTCTCGCCGAGTGGGAGGCAGCCCAGGAGGCAGTCGCCCGGGTCGTGGCCGACCAGGCGGCCGTGCTCGTCGTGGGGATGAGTACCAGCCCGGGGCGCGGGGGCGTGCTGCCGGCGATCCGCTCCCGCTTCACCGCCGCGCGCCCCGACGCCCGCCTCAGACTTCGCCAGGTCCCCTGGCACGACTCGACCGCCGGGCTCGCCGACGGCACGTGCGACGCGGCGTTTGTCTGGCTCCCGCTGCCCGATCCGGACCGCTACCGGTGGGTGGTGGTCGCCGAGGAACCCCGCCTGGTCGCCATGGCCGACACTCACCCGCTCGCCGACCGGGAGATCATCGACTTCACCGACCTGCTGGACGAGCCGTTTCTCGCGCTGCCCGACAGCGCCGGGCCGCTGCGGGACTACTGGCTTGCCACCGACGCCCGCGGCGGGAGGCCGGCACTCATCGGCGCGGAGGTGGCGAGCACCGAGGAGACGTACGAGGCGCTCGTCGCGGGTCTCGGCGTGGTCCTGCTGGCGGCCGGGAACACCCCGCTGATCACTCTCGGCGGAGTCATCACCCGTGCGGTGAGGGGCATCTCGCCCAGCCGCTTCGCCCTGGCCTGGCGCGCCGACGACCGCCGCCCGCTGCTGCACGAGTACGTGCGCGCGGGAGAGCTGGCGACCGAGACAACGGACTGAGGCGGGGAGCAGCCGCGAGAAGTGCTGGGATCCGCTCCCGACGACGAGAGAAGGACCGAAGCTGCCCCGTGCCCGACTCCCGGGTTCGGGAACCACGATTGCCGATGCTCAGTGCATACGTCCCGTTCGACGACGCATCGCCCGCGAGCCCTGTGGGGGCTGCGCCTACCTCGGCGCCGCGACCCTGGAACCGGCGGATCTCCTCGGCCCGGCGGCGGGTCCGGTACACCGTCGAGCGGCGCTCGGGGGTGTAGCGCCAGCCAGTTCTGTTCCCGGGCGGCGCGTCACATCACAACAGGGCAAAAGGTTGCTTGATCCGGCACTATCGCCGCATTTCAGAGGCACACCCGCGCCGTTCTGCCAGCCGTGAACACCGGCCCGACCTGGCTCGACGATCAAACGGTCCAGTCTCAGAGGGCGGTAAATGGCCTGATGTCCGGTTCGGTGTCGCCTGATCGTGTGGCTGCGGGGACTCCCGGCAGGGCAACTACGAGATGCGAGAGATCGTCAACGCGCTCCTGTACCAGTCCCCGACCGGCTGCCAATGGGACTACCTGCCCCACGACCTGCCACCGCCTGGCGCGGTGAAGTACTACTTCTACAAATGGCGCGACGACGGTACCGACGAGGTCATCAATGACCTGCTGCGCCGGCAGGTGCGTGAGAGCCGGGGACGATGAGCCGACCCGAGCCAGGTAGTGCTCGACACCCGGAGCCTGCATGCCGCTGCCGGGGTACCCGCGGCCACGACCGGACGGGACGCCGCCAAGAAGGTTCCGGGCCGCAAGCGCGGGCTGGCCGTTGACGTGCTGGGCCTGGTGATCGCCGTGGTGGTACTGGCCGCCTCCGTACACGACAACGTCTTCGGCACCGCGCTGCTGGACATGGTCGCCACCGGGACCTCCACGGTGATGAAGGCCCTGGTGGACCAGGGGTTCAAGGAGACCGTGGTCGACTACGGCGCCGGCCTGGGCATCGCGGTGGAGATCGTCGAGCGCAACCCGGCCGACCGCGGCTTCGTCCCGCAACCGATCCGCTGGAGAGTCGAGCAGACCAACGGGATCTTGATGCTCCACCGCAGGCTGGTCCGCGACTACGAACACCGCCCGGCCTCGGCCGAGTCACGGGTGTACTGGGCGATAAGCGGGCCTTGACCCCGGATCCTGGACACGGGTTATGCGGCTTGTGCCAGCGTAGTTGGTGAGCGGTGGAGGGCGTTCTCGAAGGCGATCGGTGATCGTTGTCCGAGGCGGGAGTGTCGCCGTCGGGTGTTGTAGCGGTGGAGCCATCGGAAGGCGTCGAGTCGGGCCTCGCGCTCGGTCGGCCAGGTCTTTCGTCCTTGCAGGGTCTCGCGTTTGAAGGTTGCGTTGAAGGACTCGGCGAGTGCGTTGTCCGCGCTGGACCCGACCGCGCTCATGCTTCGCCGGACCCCTGCTGACCTGCAGGCTTCGGCGAAGGCCCTGCTCGTGTACTGGGCTCCGTGGTCGGTGTGCATGATCGATCCGGCGAGGCTGCCGCGGGTGCGGATCGCCGCGGCCAGGGCGTCGGTGACGAGGTCCGCGCGCATGTGGTCGGCGATCGCCCAGCCGGCCAGACGTCGCGAGGCGAGGTCGATGACGGTCGCCAGGTAGCAGAACTTCCCGCCATCGATGGGCAGGTAGGTGATGTCGCCGACGTACTTCGTGTTCGGCTTGTCCGCGGTGAAGTCGCGGCCGATCAGGTCCGGGGCCTTGGCCGCAGCCGGATTGGGGACGGTGGTGCGGTGCCGGCGGCGCAACCGGACCCCTTCGATCCCGGACGCCCGCATGATCCTGGCGACGCGTTTGTGGTTGACCGCCTCACCGCTCATCTCGCGGAGCTCGGCGGTGATCCTTGGGGCTCCGTAGGTGCCGTCCGATTCCTGGTGCACCGCCCGTATCTGGACGGCCAGCTGTGCGTCGGCCGTCTGCCGGGCGGCCCTGTCAGCGGCTGTCCGGCGCCAGTAGTAGAAGCTCGAGCGGCTCACGCCGAGGATGCTGCACAGCCGCTTCACGCCGTGACGGCGCTGGAGGTCGGCGACACACTGGAAGCGGTTCACCAGCGCGTCTCCCCGGCGAAATACTTCGCCGCCTTGCGCAGGATCTCGCGTTCCTCCTCCAGTTCGCTGACCTTCTTCCGCAAGGCGGCGTTCTCCGCCTCCAGCGGCGTGGGCTGCTGAGAGGGTTCCTGCGTCCGCCGTCCCCGGGGACGGCTCACCCCGGCTGCCCGAACCCAGTTCCGCAGCGTCTCCGGGTTGATCCCCAGATCGGCTGCGACCGACCTGATCGTCGCTTCGGGCCGCGACTCGTACAGCGCGACCGCGTCCGTCTTGAACTGCGGCGGGTAGTTCTTCATGACCACGAGATGTCCGTTCTCAGATCCGCAGGATCCAGTGTCTCGTGTGTTCAACATCAGGGGTCAAGGCCCAAGCGACGTGATGGCCCGTCGGCTGACGGGCACCTCCACCCCGTCCTGGCGCGGCGAGTGAGCAGCGACACACAGCAGACCCTCGACGCCCTGCTGGCCCGCCTGGAGGTCCGCGAGCGGCAGATCGCCGTGGAAGCGGAGGCCGCTCACGAGCAGATCGCGCAGCTGACCACGCTGCTGGACGGACTCGCCCAGGCCGCCGAACACATCACGATCACCCGCAACACGCTCCTGGAACTGGCCGACGAGGCGCCCCTGGCGCCGGCAGCGCCGGCTGCGGCCCTGCCGGACGGCCCCGCCCACCAGCAGATCATGGCCGTGTTCGCCGAAGCCGACGCCCCCTTGCGAGCGCGCAGCGTGTGCGAGGCAATGGACCTGAACCTCGCACCGAACAACATCAACAACGTCCGCATCAAACTGAAGCGTTTGACCCGGCGCGGAATCCTTGCCGAAACCGAGCCGGGACTGTTCACCAGGCCACGACAGCAATCGCCCGGAAGCCAGCCCTGACCAGCGCGCCTACTCGAGGTCCATGGCCGAGTCGGCCGATGGCTCACGGCCCATCGCCTCGGACGGCGTGGTTTTGATGCTGCCCGGAGCCCAGCCGAGGACTTCCTCGAAGCTTCGGGCAACGGTCGGGCTGCGCACGCCCGCGACCAGTGGAGCTCGCCGGCCGCGTTCAGCTCGGCGAGCAGGACCCGGTGCAGCCGGTCGAGAACCCCTGCCTTCTGCCACCGGTCCAGCCGCCGCCAGCAGGTCTGTCCCGAGCCGAACCCCAGCTTCAGCGACAGCAGTTGCCAGGCTATGTCGTTGTTGAGACGAACAGGATGCCCTGCAGGCAGAGCCGGTCCGACACAGGCCGCGGTCCCGGCGACCGATCCGGCCATCGCGGCGGCAACGGCTCGATCAACGCCCACAACTCATCGTCCACGATCCACGGTCGAGTACCCACACCCTCACGAACGGCCGAATCGTCACACCGGTTACGCCTAACCAGCCCACATCAACGAGTCCCTGTTACGAGCTCTAGGCCCGGCTTTTCCGGGCCGTCACCCACGCAGCGAAGTCCTCGATCCCGTCGATGAGCGCCTCGAACCGGAAAGAGTGGAAGAGGTCGAACGCATGGTGGGCGCCGGGCAGTTCGACGTACACGACCGGCGATGTGGAAACGGAGCGCAGAGCGTTGACAAGGGCCGTGGGATTCTCGGTGTCCACCATCTCGTCCAAGTCCCCGTGGGCGATGAGGAACGGTGGCGCATCCGCCCGGACGAGGTTCACCGGCGAGGTCGCCGGGTCTCCGTCGAAGTACTCCGCAAGAAAGCCGTTGAGTGCGACGGCGGCGGTCACAGAGGTGTCCGCCTCCTCGAACCCGGGCTGGTAGGCCGGTTCATTGGGGGTGAGTGCGGCCTGCGCTGCCATGTGCCCACCCGCGGAGCTCCCCGTCACGAACACGGCCGCCGCGGAAGCCGCGCCGTACTCTACTGCGTGTTCGCGAGCCCAGACGATGACCTTCTTCGCGTCGATCAGATGGGCGGGATGCTGGAAGTCGGGCCGCAGCCGGTAATTGGCGCTGATGCAGATCCAGCCCTGACTGGCGAGCCGGTAGAGCAGGGGCAGCGACTGAGTGTTCTTCCGGCCCTGATCGTAGTGGCCACCGTGGAAGTGGATCATCACGGAGCCGCCCTCGGGGCGCGAGCGGTGGTGGTAGACGTCGAGGAGGTTGCGGCGGCCTCCGTCCCCGTAGCTGAGGTTGCCCACCCGTTTGACGTCACGGCGGCGGCGAAAGACCGGCCTGAGCAGGATGCGTGCCAGCGGCGGCCGACGGTGCGTCCCCGTACGGGCACCGAGCGCGTCGTCCAAGGCGACACGTACCACGGACGCCGCCCGCATTCCGCGCAGGGTGACCACGACAAGCCCGGCAGCCGCGGCCACTGCCACCCCGACGTTCACCCGGTCGGAGGTCGTGGTGATGTCGCCCTCGGAGAAGGCCAGTGCCGTCGAGGCCACCAGCGCGTAGAGAGCGACGTGCGGGATCTCATTGAAGACCAGTCCGAGCCGGTAGCTGAAGTAGAAGAGCGGTTTCGGCCCGCGTATGCGAGCCAGACAGAACACCACTATGAGTACGGCCAACACCACGCTCACCAGATAGCCCACAGCCACCACATCACCCCGTTCGACAGTCGACCTGACAATCCCCCTCTGTGGTATCACGGTTGGGATGATGCGGGAGGGTGAAGTGCTCGCTGCGAAGGTGCACTTGAGGTAGCTGCCCGTCCAAGCCACAGGCGATTCGCAACGGTGGGGGCAACGGTTCGATCAGCATCCAGAGCTCATCGTCCAGGGTCGAGTACCCACACCCTCAGAACGGCTAGCGGGTCTGCTGCAGGGTTGGGTGACAGGTCGGTCGCGCAGACTGGAGGGCCGGTGTGGAGGGTACGTACAGCGAGGTGACGATCGCGATGGAAGAGCGGATCGCTGGGTATCTCCAGGGAGTCTGAGAAGGGGGTGGTGTGAGCCGGGCTGTGGGCACCCTCACTTCCCCTGTCTCTCCCAGACGAACCGGCGAATCCCGCTCCGCCGCTGTCCAGCTGCCTTTCCACCCAGGGGTACCAGTGATTGTTGTCTGGATCTGCTGGGCTGCCCGCTGGTCGTCGTCCTCGGTCACGACTCCTGCGGCGCGGTTGGCGCGGCGTGCGCCGTTCTGGAGAACGGCGCAGTACCGGCCGGATACGTCCGGGACGTCGTCGAGCGGATGGCTCCCAGCGTCCTGGCAGCCAGGGCGGCTGGACGGGTGCAGCCCGGGCAGATCATCGCCGAGCACGTAAGCAACACCACCAACCTGCTGTTGGACCGCTCCCGCGTGCTTGCCGAGAAGGTCGCCGCCGGCCGGACCGCCGTCGTGGGCTTGCGCGACCAGCTGGCCGACAGCAGCGCACAACTCGTCGCCTCCCACGGCCTCGACGTGCAGGACCCGGTTACGCCCTGACCCTCACGAACCCGCTTCGCGCTCACGCCCGGGAGCGGTGAGGACACTGCCCTGTCACCGTTCAGGCGACGGCCTCAGGGACCCGTGTCGGGAGTCCGGTTGGCGATCATGTCTGCGGCGTCGGCGGTGCCGGACCACCGCTCAACGTCCAAAGGGAAACGTGCCCCGTCCGCGCACTGCAGGCAGAGAGGGCCAAGCCCCGAGGTTACGGCGACCGTGTAGGTCTCCTCGTGCCAGGGACCAGGGCTGGTCTCAGGCGACTCCGCTGTACTCACGACGGTCTGGAAGTCCTGAGCTGCAAGTCCGGGCGTCAGGCTGTGCCGATACAGGAATGACAGCGGACTCCCCGGCGCGGCCGGCTGATCGGCTGGCGATTGAGATTGCGTCACTGCCCGGGGAACGATCAGGCTGATTCTTTGCTCCCGTCACGTTGCCAACGGTCGCACAGCGGGGCCCGGGCTCTTCCTGCACACACGGTCTCGTCACCCATTCATACGGGGAAGTTCGGGTTTTCGGATCTCGCGTTGATAAGTAGAACCGACTGGTGCGAGCTGGTTGGGGAACAAATTATTACGGCTGCCCTCAGGAACGCGGCGGATGCAAATTCCAGGGTTACTGTGCGATGCCATTCGGTGATCTTCCGTCTGATGAAGCACAAGGAATCTCATGGGTGACTCGCAAGACCAGGGCCCGAGGCCCCAGGACGCAGGGCATGGAAGCGCGGACGGTCCCGATACGTCCGGCGTCCACGAGCCGCCGCCTCGGGCCGGAGCCGCACCGACCGGTGGTCCCGGTCAGGCTCGGAACCCGGCCCCGCCCCCTGATGGAGGCGAAGAGGGCCCGCGCAGCGGTAGCGGCCGCCTCTCCTCGGCCGGCCCGCCGAACGGGGATGGAGATGCCGGCACTGGCTATGCATCCTCCGCGCCGAGGACCGGCTCGTCCGCACGGCCGGTGGCCGTGGCGAAGAGCTTGCCGCGGGCCCGTCTGGAGGGGCTGTTGCGGGAGGGGCCGCCGTCCGGTCCGACCCGGCCAGGGTTCTGGCGCAGCCCGTTGCGCGGGCCCTGGTTGACGTCGGTGCTCGGTGCGGTGCTGCTGGTGGGCATCACGCTGATGTTCGTCACGGGACTGCTTTCGTACGCGGCGTACAACCCCGACCTCGGTGCCAACGACAAGACTCCGGACCGGGGCTGGCTGGGTTTCTATCTGTTCTCCTGGCCCACTCATCCGTACTGGCTCTACCGGCTCACCCAGGGCGTTCACATCACGCTTGGCATCGTGCTGATCCCGGTGCTGCTCGCGAAGCTGTGGTCGGTGGTCCCCAAGCTGTTCTCCTGGCCTCCGGTGAAGTCCGTCAGTCACGCGCTGGAGCGGATTTCGGTGCTCTTGCTCGTGGGCGGGGTGCTGTTCGAATTCGCCACCGGGGTACTCAACATCCAGCTGGACTACATTTTTCCCGGCTCCTTCTACCCGCTGCACTTCTACGGGGCCTGGGTCTTCATCGGCGCGTTCGTCGTCCACATCGCGTTCCGGATTCCGCTCATGGTCCGGATGCTGCGCAGCGGCGGTCTCCGCGAGGAACTGCGTAGCCGGCCCAAGGCCGGCGAGAGCTCTCCTTCGGATTCCACGGGTCTGGTCAGCCCTCGCCCTGCCGCGCCGACCATGTCCCGCCGCGGTGCGCTGGGAATGGTGGGGGCCGGCTCCCTCGCGCTGCTCGCCGTGACGGCCGGGCAGAGCATCGGAGGCTGGCTTCGGCCCACCGCGCTGCTCGCGCCGCGCAGCCAGGATCCAGGTTCCGGACCCAACGGCTTCCAGATCAACAAGACCGCGGCCAGCGTGGGCATCCGTGCCGTCGACACGGGCGCGGCCTGGCGTCTGGTCGTTCGAGGCGGGGGCCGCGAGCGGATCCTCACCCGTGAAGAGGTCCTGGCGCTCCCGCAGCACAGTGCGGCGCTGCCGATCGCCTGCGTGGAGGGCTGGTCCACCGAGGACCAGGACTGGAGCGGAGTCCGGCTGGCCGACTTGGCCGCCCTCGTCGGGTTCGCCCACGACCCGCCCGGCGTCTTCGTCCAGTCCGCCCAGCTCAGCGGCTCCTTCCGCTCGACCACACTGCGCGACAACCAGGTCCGCGACCCCCGCTCCCTGCTGGCCCTGCGGGTCAACGGGGCCGATCTGTCACCGGATCACGGCTACCCGGCGCGGATCATCGTCCCGGCCAATCCGGGTGTCCACAACACCAAATGGGTCACCAGGCTGACCTTCGGAGAGAACGTATGAACCGCTTCCGCAGTCTCTACGGAGCCTCACCGCTGCATCTGCTCCTGGTGCTGTGCTCCTTCGCGCTGACCGGCTACGCCGGGATCAGGCTGCTGTCCGGTGCCGAGCCGTGGAAGGTGGTCCTCTGGTTCGTCGGTGCGGCCCTGCTGCACGACCTGGTACTGCTGCCCCTCTACACCGTGACCGACCGCGCCGCCCAGACCCTGCTGGGTGAGCGCCGGGAACCTGCCGCGCCGGGTGAGACTCTCCGCCCGGCAATGCGCTGGATCAACTACGTCCGGGTCCCGGTCTTCCTCTCCGGCGTGCTGTTCCTGACCTACTTTCCCCTGATCCTGCAGCGGGTCAGCCACCGCTTCACCCTGTACACGACGCTCTCCACCGACGTGTACCTCGGCCGCTGGCTACTCATCACCGCCGCCTTGTTCGCGATCTCCGCACTCACCCTGCTGATCCGTATGGGGCGCTCCCGCCCCACACCGCAGACGGGCGTGGGCAGATCCGGCGTGACACCGCCGGGGCCTGACAACGGCGCTCCTGGCCACGAGTCCGCCCCGTGACCAGGCCACTGGGATCGGGCCCCATCCGCGCTCGGCAGGCAGGACCAACGTGAGCACGCGCCCGATCGGTGACTACGCACTGCTGTCGGACTGCCGTTCGGCGGCGCTGGTGTCCACGGCAGGTTCCGTGGACTGGCTGTGTCTTCCGCGCTTCGACAGTCCAGCGGTCTTCGCTCGTCTGCTCGACGAGGAGGCCGGGCACTGGACGATCCGGCCCCGCGGACCGAGCGAGGTCACCCGCCGACTACGTACCCGAGACCCTGGCCCCGGAGACCACCTTCCGAACCCCCTCAGGCACGGTGGTTCTCCTCGACGCCCTCGCGATGGGACACCGCGAGCGCGGACACGCACCGGGGGTGTCGTCCCCCGGCGTCCTGCTGCGCCAGATCACCTGTACCAGTGGATCGGTGACGGTGGAGGCCTGCCAGCCGGGTGAGCGAGCGTACTTGCCTGTAACTCTCGCCCAACCAGCCCGGTTGAGATGGCACGTGTGCATGATTCAGCCCTCGGTATGCGCGCTGCGCGTGTCCGGGTACCAGTCGACCAAGACGCGCGCCCTGACCGCCTCCGCCCAGCCAGGTCGGGGCGGTCGTCGTGCCTGGTCCCGTCGGGTGGCGGTGCACGTCGATGAACTCTGGGCTGCCGGGCCGGAGTCGCTGCCGCAGGCGCTTGGCCACGGACTACAGGGCAAGGGGAAGGCTGCGCGCGACCAGGCTGAGTCCCACGACGAGGACGAGTGCCGCGGTCAGCAGCGCGGTGTAGGGGGCGATCCTGCGCAGGAGTGCGAACGCGGGGCGGGATCCGAGGGATTCGGCTCGGCTGCCGAGCTTGACGAGGAGGATTCCGACGGCGGTGAGGGTGGCCGCCATGCCGATTCCGTAGGCGAGGACGAGTGCCGCGCCGAAGGTTGTGCGGCCCAGTGCGATGGCACCGAGAAGTACCACGAGCGCGGAAGGGCTGGGGACCAGGCCGCCGGCGACGCCCAGGCCGATGAGACCGCGGGTGGTGAAGGGCTGTGTGCCGTCTTCGGCCGGTGAGTGGGGGTGCGCGTGGTGGTGGCCGTGTCCGAACAGGCCGTGTCGTTGCCGCCTTTCGTGATGGTGACCGTGGCCGTGGGAGCGAGTGTGTGGTTCGTGTGAGTGGACAGTGTGACCGTGGGCGTGGGGCATCTCCGTGGTCGCGGATGCGTGGCCATGCGCACCGGCGCCGGCCATGGCCAGCGGCGGCACTTCAGCCGGGCGTGCAACGGTAGCGGCTGCATTGCGGCGGGAGCGGCGGGTGGCGTCGTTGAGGAGTGTGGCGCCGACGAGGGTGACGAGTGCGCCGCTGATGACACCGAGCCAGTTCAGGACCGCGTCGCCGGCCAGGGAGGAGAAGGTGGTCAGGCAGAGGCCGATGATGATGACGCCGGCGGTGTGGGTGATGGTCACGGTCGCGCCGACGGTGACGGCGTCGCGGATGCTGCCGCGGCGGCCTGCGAGGTAGGCCGCCATCACGGTTTTGCCGTGGCCGGGCAGGAGCGCGTGGCCTGCGCCGAGTACGAGTGAGAGCAGTACCGCCAGCAGGCCGATCGGGAGGGTGAGGTCGCGTGCGCCGGTCATCGATGTGAGGCGTTGCGACAGAGCTTCGACGCGGCCTGTGAGACCGCCGCCTTGTCCCGCGTTCGGAGTGTTGCGGAGGAGGGTTCCTGCTGTCTGGCTGCCTTGGCGCGCGGTGAATTGCGCCGTGGTGTCGCCGCGCGGCGTGGAGAGGAGGTCGCGCGGGTAGCTGCGGAGCTCATGGGTGGGTGAGGTCCGGGGAACGGTGGAGTTCTGGAGGCGGGTGCCGATTCCTGTCGCGGTGATCTCGTGCCAGCCGACCCGCTTGCGGTCGGCGCCGGTGTCGACCCGCAGGGTCACCGGCCCCGCTGTCAGATCCAGCGGTGCGCGCAGCCGGCACTCCAGCCGGCCGGTGCGCAGACCGCCTTGGCCCGGTTGGAAGAGGAAGGTCGCCGACCGCGTCGTCCAGACCAGGCGGCGTGGGGCGGTGACCCTGAGCTTCGCGGAGGTCGCGGCGCACTGGGTGGCGGCCCAGGCGGTGCGTTCGCTGCTGCTCGCCTGACGGTCACCGTCGCTGTCGATCGCCGGCGTGGCCTGGAGCGTGGGGATCTCGGCTGTGTCGGTGACCGCCAGCACGTCGACGTGGTCGGGGTGGAGAGTGAATCCGGCGTACTCGTTGATCGAGAAATTACCGAGGGGATGTGCCTCGGCTGCGGGTGCGGCCATGGCGAGCAGCCAGAGCGCGGCGGTGGTCACCAGGGCCGCACGCTGCGCGAGGACTCGGTGAGCGGTCACCGCTGGACGACGTCCGAGCAGGGAATTCATCCGTTTCGCCTCCGGCGGGGACGCAGGGGCACGCCTGGATGGCCGGCGCAGCCTGCAGTCTGAGGGGTGGTCCGCCCGAACGGGCGGACCACAGTGGTACCCGTTTGCTCTCCGTGCGCGCCCGTCCTGGCCGCCTCGTCACCCGCGCGGCTCACAGTGCCCTCTGGCGGGCAGAGGGCAGTGCTTGTCCGGTCCTCGTTCGGCTCTTCCGTCGTGCGAGGACCCCTCACGCATGGTGCCCTTTATGTAGCTCTTAGTCACATTGTGTGACGTTTGCCGCGTGGGTTTCGCCCGGGTTGAGCCCGGCTGCTGCCAGGTGGCTCTTCGAGCGCAGTTCCCAGCCGCCCACCTTCAGATTCCGGAGGGCCGCGGCTCTCACCGGAAACGGATGGCCCATGCAGTCCTGCAGCTCCGCACGATCGAAACGCCCGGCTCGTAGCCTCGAACGAGCGCTCGCAGTCTCAGGAACGCTCGCCCTGGTCAGCGCGATGGCGCTCACCGGCCTGGCACCCGCCACGAGCTCCGCCTCCAGTCACCGCGAGGCGCCCCTGACGTCGGGCGACCCGAAGGCCGACAACACCGACGTCTACGCCTTCACCAGTCCCGACAAGCCGGACACGGTCACGCTGGTCGCCAACTGGATTCCCTTCGAGGAGCCCAACGGCGGGCCGAACTTCTACCCGTTCGCCAACGACGCCCGCTACAACATCAAGATCGACGGGAACGGGGACGGCAAGTCCGACACCACGTACACCTGGACCTTCACCGATCACATCCGGGACGACGCCGATCAGTTCCTCTACAACACCGGTGTCGTGAAGAACCTGGACGACCCGACCCTCAACTTCCGTCAGACGTACACCCTGACGGCCACCGACCGCAGCGGACACACCAAGACGCTCCTCAAGGACGCCCCGGCGGCCCCGTCGAACGTGGGTATCGCGTCGATGCCCGACTATGCCTCGCTGCGCAAGCAGGCCGTTCTCGACCTGCCGAACGGTGGTCAGTCCTTTGCCGGGCAGGCGTCCGATCCGTTCTTCCTGGACCTGCGGATCTTCGACCTCCTCTACGGCGGAAATCTGAAGGAGACCGGGCACAACACGCTCGCCGGCTACAACGTCAACACCATCGCCCTCCAGGTGCCGAAGAAGGATCTGGCCCTCAAGGGCGACGCCACCCGCAACCCCGTGATCGGCGTCTGGTCCACCACCGACCGCAAGGGTGCGGCCGTGGTGGGTGCCGGCGGCAAGGGCGGGGAGTCGTCCTCGACCGGGGACGCCAAGGGGCCGGACAAGGACACTGCACCCGACCAGGGCAGCGAGTCCGACTGGCGTCAGGTCTCACGCCTCGGTAACCCACTGGTCAACGAGGTGGTCGTGCCGCTGAAGTACAAGGACGCCTTCAACGCTCTGAGCCCGGACAAGGACGCCTCGGTCACGCCGGTGGTGGACAAGGTCAAGGACCCGATCGTGCCCAAGCTGATCCAGAGCATCTACGGGATCCCGGCCCCGGCCACGCCGCGCAACGACCTGGTCGAGATCTTCCTCACCGGTATCTGCAAGGCATGCGGCCCGATCAAGGCGGACCTGAACTCCCAGCTGCTGAACGCCGATGTCGACAAGGCCGCGTTCGTGCCGGCCGAGGAACTGCGGCTGAACATGTCCGTGCCCGTCACGGCCAAGCCCAACCGGCTCGGCGTCCTCGCCAACGACCTGGGAGGCTTCCCCAACGGCCGCCGGCTCAACGACGACGTCGTCGACATCGAACTCCAGGCTCTGGAAGGCGCCGCGCAGACCGGCAAGATCGTGGCCGGACTCGCAGCGGGCGACGCGGTCGACACTCCCTACCGTCAGCCCGGCACCTCCTTCCCCTACGTCGCGCTGCCCAACACCGCAGCCGTCAACCAGGCCGACTCCCTGCACCCCGACGGCGGCGTCGGAGCGGGACTCGGCGGCACCGCCTTCGGCGACGGATTCCCCGTCGCGGCCGCCACCGCAGTCGGCGGCGGAGCACTCCTCGCCTGTGCGGGAGCGCTGGCCCTGCGCCGGCGGCGCGCCAACCAGGCATGACAGGCCCCGCCACCACAGGTCGCCCGCCCTCGGACTCCGAGGGCGGGCGACCGCTGCGCGCCCCGGAACACCACCCGAAGCGTCGCCGCCGCATAGCCGCAGCGGTCGCTGTCGCCACGGGCATAGGACTCGGCGGCGCCGGCACCTGGGCCCTGCTTCCCTCAACAACCCACGCCATCAGGGACGTCGACATAGGAGAACTCCCCGACCAGCCGGGGTCGGACACCACCACGACCAGCACCGGACCCGCGGCACCACCCCAGCGCCTGCGTATCGCCTCGATCGGACTCGACAAACCACTCACCGGCCTACGGGTCCAGCAGGACGGCAGGCTTGCCGCGCCCGATGACCCGGCAGATGTCGGATGGTGGAGCGACGGCCCGCGGCCCGGTGACCCGGGCGCGGCCGTCTTCGTCGGACACGTCGACTCCGCCACCGGACCGGCCGCCTTCTACGGCCTGTCCTCACTGCGGCCCGGAGACCGGATAACCATCCGACGCGACGACGACACGGAACTCGCCTTCACGGTCCGGGCACTGCGGAGTTACGAGAAGGACGCCTTCCCGGACAGCCAGGTCTACGCCACCACCGGTCCACCGGCACTCAGGCTCATCACCTGTGGCGGCCCCTACGACCGGGCACAGGGCGAGTACCTCGACAACCTCGTCGTCTACGCCACCCTTGCCCACTAGCCACCGTGCTCGACCACACCCTCCAGAGCGGGAACAGACCATGCAACTCCGCCGACTTCCCACGTACCGACGCATCGTGCTGTCCGCCGCCGTGGCCACCGTTCTCGCCGCGGCTCTCTTCCTCGCAGGCGGACTGGGACTGGCCCCGTGGCACGCATCGCAGAGCGCCCCGAGCACACCTCAAGCCCACACGGGACGCGGCCCCGGCACGGGCGCCGACCCACTGGCTGCCGACATCGCCACACTTCAGGACCGCGCACGACGCAACCCGCGTGATCCCGTCGCGCTCGGCACCCTCGGCCTGAACTACGTCCAGCAGGCGAAGATCACCGCCGACCCGACGTACTACTCCAAGGCGGAAGAAGTCCTCAAGCGCTCACTGGCTCTGGAGAGCGCGGACAACTTCGCCGCGATGGGCGGCATGGCCGCACTCGAAGCGGCCCGGCACAACTTCTCCCAAGGGCTTGACTGGGCCGAGCGAGCCGTCGCCGTCAACCCGTACAACGCCACCCTCTACGGGACGCTCGCCGACGCCTACACGCAGCTGGGCCGCTACTCCGATGCCGCCGACGCCGTGCAGAGGATGGTCGACCTCAAACCCGGCACACCCTCACTGGCCCGCGCCTCCTACGCCGCGGAACTACGGGGCGACACCACCACCGCGCGCACCGACATGCAGCGCGCCCTGCAGAGCGCCGGCAGCCCGGCCGACCAGGCATTCGCCCACTACTACCTCAGCGAAATGGCATTCAACAACGGCGATCCACGTCAGGCACTCACCAACGCCGAACAGGGCCTGCACGCCGTCCCCGGCGACGCCCCCCTGCTCCAGATCAAAGCCAGGGCCGAGGCCGCCCTCGGACAGAACACCGAGGCCATCGCCGACCTCACCCGGGCTGGACAAAGCCTGCCGCTACCCGAATACGTGCTCCAACTCGGTGAGTTGTACCAGTCACTCGGCCGCTCGAAGGAAGCAGACCAGCAGTACGAGATCCTCCGCGCCGAACAGAAACTCTTCGCGGCCAACGGCGTCACACCCGACTCCGACGCCGCCCTGTTCGAAGCCGACCACGGAGACCACGAGAAGGCCCTCAGCCTCGCGCGAAAGAGCGTGAAGAGCCGGCCCTTCCTCGACTCCCAGGACGCCCTCGCCTGGGCCCTGCACGTCAACGGCCAGGACAAGGAAGCCCTGGCCGCATCGGACAAGGCGCTCGCCCTGGGTACCCGCAACGCCCTGTTCCGCTACCACCACGGGATGATCCAGCTGTCCCTGGGCAATACCACCGCAGCCCACGACGACCTCACCAAGGCCCTGGCGATCAACCCGCACTTCAACCCGCTGCACGCCCCGAGGGCACGAGCCGCTCTCAAGACGACGTGAACGACCGCACCATGCACGGCCGATGCCGTCAGAAGATCAGGAACGCGCGAGGGCTACTGGCGGCATGTAGTGCTCCGGCCGCAAAGGTTCACCGGGTTGGACGGCCAGGATTACTGGTGAGGGCGGGCGGCTGCGGTGCAGGCCGCTGACGCCCTCAATGCCACGTGGGTGACAATGACGCCGTGGATCGAAACAGTCAGATCATCGTTGCTTTGGACTTTGACAATCGCCGAGCGGTTGACGAAGTCGTCGACCGGCTGGGCGAGGAGTGCTGTTTCTACAAGGTCGGGATGGAGCTGCTCACGGCGGCCGGGCCGGATCTGATCGAGCACCTTGTGGCCAAGGGCAAGGAGGTCTTCCTGGACCTGAAGCTCTTCGAGATCCCGAACTCTGTGGCCGGTGCGGTCCGTGCCGCTGGTGCTCTGGGTGTCTCCATGGTGACCGTCCACAGCATGGGCGGCACCGGCATCATGTCCGCCGCTGTCGATGCGGCCCGCGACTTTCCACGTCTTCGCGTGCTGGCTTTGACCGTCGTCACCAGTATGACGAGTTCCGATCTCGCTGACATCGGAGTCACCGGCTCAGCCTCGACCGAGGAACAGGTGCTGCGGCTGGCACGCCTGGCGGAAGGTGCTGGTTGCCATGGCGTGATCGCATCGCCGCAGGAAGCCGGGCCACTGCGTCGTGCGCTGGGAGCCGGCACCCTGATCGTCACGCCGGGAGTCGCGCTTCCTGGTGAGTCCCCAGGTGAGCACGCCCGGACCGGCACACCGCGTGCGGCCATTGCCGCAGGTGCGTCACATATTGTCGTGGGCCGGGCCGTCACCCGTGCCACGGACCCTGTGGCTGCATTCCGGCTCGTCCGCGCCGGCCTGGAGCCGTGAGCGGAAACAATCACCGAACTCGATGGTCAGGCTGCTACCGAGGAGAACGGCAGACCGCCCCAGCGGATGCCTTTCCCGCTGCGAATGCGGGCGCGTTCCTTGCGTTGGGCGGCCAGGACGTCGGGGAGACGGGCGTTGATGTTGCGCCAGCGTAGACAGGCGTGCAGGGCCCGGGTCTGGACGGTGTGGTTGGGGTGGTTGGAGTTCGCCGGGGTGAACTGCCGCAGCGGCCCGAAGTGCGCCTCGATCGGATGGGCCGATCGCAGTCCGGTCAGCCACGAGGCAGTGTTGCCAAGCACGTCTACCGGGGGCAGGGCTTCGACCTCGTCACCAAGTTGCGGACACGCCCTCGTGGGTCGACGAGAGCCCGGGGCTTCCGTCACGCGAGGGCCGGCCAGCGAAGTCCCATCGCACCACAGTTCCCAGCCGGTCTCTCACGCACATCGCTGTCGTTCCCGCCCCGGGTTGCTGGTTGCTCGCCCGCGTAATTCGCACGGTCAGAGAAGGGGCTTGCTCGCCGGACGGGGGTGGAGTGACAGGGCGCGCCTCAGTAGCTACATCGGTCCTGGGGGTAGCCCCGAGTGTGCCGGCTGATCATGCCGGCGCACCGGAAGTCTCCGAGATCACTGACATAGTCAGGGAGACGTGATGCCGCGGTTGCGTGGTGGGACGGATGAGGAATGGGCCTTGCCGGGTGGGGGAGCGCCCATGGAAGAGTGGATAGTTGGGTATCTCAGGGATGGGCATTTCCAGGGAGTCTGGGAGAAGGAGGTGGCGGGAGCCGGGCCGTGGGCACCCTCATTTTCGGTACCTCTCCCAGCTGCCCCTGCGAATCCGGCTTCGCCGCTGTTCAGCGGCCTTCCCATCTTGGAGTACCAGTGATTGTCGTCTGGATCAACGGTGCGTTCAGCTCGGGCAAGACAAGCGCCGCGCGCGAACTGATCGATCTGATCCCGAACAGCACCTTCTACGAACCGGAACTGACCGGCGCGGGGCTGCGATGTCTGCTGCCCCAGAAGAAGCTCGCCGAGGTGACCGACTTCCAGGACCTGCCGATCTGGCGGCGTCTTGTGGTGGACACCGCGGCTGCCCTGCTCGCCGAGGTCGGTGGGGTGCTGGTGGTGCCGATGACACTGCTGCGACAGGAGTATCGCGACGAGATCTTCGGAGGGCTCGCTGCCCGGCGCATTCCGGTGCGCCATGTGCTGCTCTCACCGGAGGAAACGATCCTGCGGCAGCGTATCGCCGACCGAGTGGAATTCGCCGACGATCCGGAGCACAGCGGTCGGGTCCGGCAGTGGGCGGTGGAACACATCGCGCCCTACCGGTCGGCGCTCGACTGGATCACCGGGGACGCCCACACCATCGACAACAGTGCGCTCACCCCGCACGAGACCGCCGAGCTCATAGCCGAGGCCCTGCGCACCGGAACGGCCCCGGCCTGCGAGATCGTGCAGACGCCCGATCCCACGGCGGAGACCGTCGCCGCCGGGGTGCTGCTCTTCGACGAACACGACCGGTTCCTGCTCGTCGACCCCACCTACAAACCCGGCTGGGAGTTCCCCGGAGGCGTGGTGGAGTCGGGCGAGGCCCCGGCGCGGGCCGGGATCAGGGAGGTCGCCGAGGAGATCGGGATCCATCTCGATCGGGTGCCGAAACTTCTCGTCATCGACTGGGAGGCGCCGGAGCCACCCGGATACGGCGGGCTGCGCCTGCTCTTCGATGGCGGCCTGCTGCCGCGTCAGCAGGCCGAACGTCTGCGGCTGCCCGGTGATGAACTGCGCGGCTGGCGGTTCGTCACCGAAGCGGAGGCGGCCACCCTGCTGCCGCCCACCCGGTACGAACGGCTGCGCTGGGCCCTGCGCGCCCGAGAACAGTCAGCCGTGCTCAATCTGGAGGCCGGCGTCCCGGTCGGCTGAGGCGCGCAGTACTGCCGCGGCGTCGACGGTGAGCGGGTCGCCGTGCCCGAAGCAGACCGTGGCCGGTTCCAGCTCCGCCAGCCGCTGGAACGAGGCCACGGCCCGCTCGCGGTCGATATTGAAGACGCCGAGCATCACCTGCTCCACCCCGGCCACGCAGTCTCCGGTGAACAGCACCCCGTGCAGGGGGAGATGGATACCGATGGAGCCCGGGGTGTGGCCGGGGGAGTGAACCACCCGCGCCCCGCCGCCGAAGGCGATCGTCGAGCCGTCGGACAGCTCGCGGTCGACCCGGGTCGGCGGGGCCTCGGGCACGGTCAGCGCGTGCTCGTACAGCGGCCGCTCCCAGTCGAGCAGCACCGGCGCGCCGATCTCCTCCTCGCCCCGGATCACGGGCGCGTCGAGCCGGTGCGCAAGAATCTCGGCGCCGTAGCGGTCGGCGAGTTCCCGGGCGGCGCCGTAGTGGTCGCGGTGGCCGTGCGTGATGACGATCCGGGAGATACGGCCGGGGTCATGACCGAGGCCGCGCACCGCGTCCTCGATGGCCGGCGCGGCGTTCACGTCGCCCGCGTCGATCAGGGTCAGGTCCGTTCCGTCGCACCATAGGTACGCCTGGCCGATCGGGAAGCGGAACATGTACAGCTGGGGAAGCACTTCGACGAGATCCATGCGGCGAACGTACGCAGCAGCGGACGTCCGCCGCACGGATCTACGCTCTCGGCGAGCTTCGCCCAACGCGTAGAGCGGCCCGGAGGCCCGCTCAGACGCGCTTCGACGCGGCGTAGTTCTGGAGGAACAGCGCCTCGGTGACCGACAGTCGCTCCAGCTCCTGGGGAGACACGCTCTCGTTCACCGCGTGGATCTGCGCCTCGGGCTCGCTCAGCCCGATCAGCAGGATCTCCGCCTCGGGGTACAGCTCGGCCAGCGCGTTGCACAGCGGGATCGAGCCGCCCATGCCGGAGGACTGCATCTCCTGGCCGGGGTAGGCGATCCGCATGGCGTCCGCCATCGCGGTGTACGCCGGGCTCGAGATGTCGGCGCGGAACGGCTGTCCCTGGCCGACCTGTTCGACCGAGACCCGCGCGCCCCACGGAGCGTGCGCCCGCAGGTGCGCGGTCAGCAGCTTCGTCGCCTCGCCGGCGTCCTCGCCCGGCGGCACCCGCAGGCTGATCTGCGCCCGTGCGCTCGCCTGCACCGAGGGCGTCGCGCCGACCACCGCGGGGCAGTCGATCCCGATGACGGTGACGGCGGGCCGCGCCCAGATCCGGTCGGCGACCGTACCCGTGCTGATCAGCCCGACCCCGTCGAGGACCTTGGCGTCCTTGCGGAACTCCTCCTCCGGGTACTGCAGGCCGTCCCACGTCGCGTCCGTGGTGAGGCCGTCTACGGTCGTCGTGCCGTCCTCGGCGCGCAGCGACGCGAGCAGCTGGATCATCGCTGCCAGCGCGTCGGGTGCGGCGCCGCCGAACTGCCCGGAGTGCAGGTTACCTTCGAGGGTGTCGAGCTGCACCCGCAGCATCGTCATCCCGCGCAGCGTCGAGGTGACGGTCGGCAGACCGACCCGGAAGTTGCCGGTGTCACCGATCACGACGGTGTCGGCGGCGAGCAGCTCGGGGTGTGCCTGCGCGTACTGCTCCAGACCCCCGGTGCCCTGCTCCTCCGAGCCCTCCGCGATCACCTTCACCGAGACCGGGACCCCGCCGTTCGCCTTGAGGGCGCGCAGCGCGAGGAGGTGCATGATGAAGCCGCCCTTGCAGTCGGCCGCGCCCCGGCCGAACCAGCGGCCGTCACGCTCCGTCAGTTCGAACGGCGGGGAGATCCAGGCGGACTCGTCGAGCGGCGGCTGCACGTCGTAGTGGGCGTAGAGCAGCACGGTGGGCGCGCCGGCCGGACCGGGCAGGAAGCCGTAGACGGACTGGGTCCCGTCCGGGGTGTCGAGCAGGGCGACATCCTGGAAGTCCTCGGCGCGCAGCGCGTCGGCGACCCACGCGGCGGCCGCCTCGCACTCGCTCTTCGGGAACACCGCGGGGTCCGCCACCGACTGGAAGGCCACCAGCTCGGTCAGCTCCGCCTTGGCGCGGGGCATCAGTGAGGCGACGGTCTCGGAAATCGGCCGGCCGGTCATGGGCACGCTCCTCGTAGGTGCGACGTTATGTGTACGTATCCGGGTACATGCACGCCTGGAGTGCGGCATTGCGCGTACGACGGGGACTCGGCCGATCCTCCCACAGCAGGGGTCGGCCGGAACGCGCCGTAGGATGCCGTGAGCAGCTTGGGCCACTGGTCGGATCGGGAGCAGAAGCACATCGTGAGCAGCGAGAACGCAGACGCCGGACATGAGCACGAAGAGTCGTCCGTGTGGGACGTCGTCGTAGTCGGCGCCGGGCCGGCCGGAGCCTCCGCGGCATACGCGGCGGCGGTCGCCGGCCGCCGGGTGCTGCTCCTGGAGAAGGCGGAACTGCCCCGGTACAAGACGTGCGGCGGCGGAATCATCGGGTATTCGCGCGATGCGCTGCCGCCCGGATTCGAACTGCCCCTGCGTGACCGCATCCACGCGGTCACGTTCTCGCTGAACGGCAGGCTGGCGCGCACCCGCCGCTCCAAGCGCATGCTCTTCGGCCTCATCAACCGCCCCGAGTTCGACGCGGGTCTGGTCGAGGAGGCGCAGAAGGCCGGTGCGGAACTCCGCACGGGAGCGACGGTGTCGCGCGTGGAGCAGCATGGCGCCGCGGTGCCGGACCGGCGCACGGTCGCGGTCGTCCTGTCCGGGGGCGAGACCGTCCTGGCCCGTGCGGTCGTGGGCGCGGACGGAAGTGCCGGTCGTATAGGAGCCCATGTCGGGGTGAAGCTCGACCAGGTGGACCTCGGCCTGGAGGCCGAGATCCCCGTGCCGCAGACGGTCGCGGAGGACTGGGCCGGACGGGTGCTGATCGACTGGGGCCCCATGCCCGGGAGTTACGGCTGGGTCTTCCCCAAGGGGGACACCCTGACGGTCGGCGTGATCTCCGCGCGAGGCGACGGCGGCGGCACCAAGCGCTACCTCGAGGACTTCATCGCGCGGCTCGGTCTGGCCGGCTTCGAACCGAAGATCTCCTCCGGCCATCTGACGCGCTGCCGCAGCGACGACTCGCCGCTCTCGCGCGGCCGGGTGCTCGTGTGCGGGGACGCGGCCGGTCTGCTGGAGCCGTGGACCCGTGAGGGAATCTCGTTCGCGCTGCGTTCGGGACGGCTCGCCGGTGAGTGGGCGGTGCGGGTCGCGGAGTCGCACGATGCCGTGGACGCCCGCCGTCAGGCGCTCAACTACGCGTTCGCCATCAAGGCCGGACTCGGCGTCGAGATGAGCGTGGGACGGCGCATGCTGAAGCTCTTCGAGCGGCGCCCGGGTGTGCTGCACGCGGTGCTGACGGGCTTCCGCCCCGCGTGGAACGCGTTCGCGGGTATCACCCGGGGCACGACCTCGCTGGCCGAGCTGGTCCGATCGCACCCGCTGGCCCAGCGGGCGCTGTCGGCGATGGACCGTTAGGAGACGGTTGGAGGAGCAGCGGCGCGGGAGGTCCGGCCGGATCGCGGATCGCAGTGCTCCTGATTGCGACGCTCCGGTTCGCGGTGCTCCGGTTCGTAGTCTTCCGGACTGCCGTGCTCCGGACCGCCGTGCTCCGTCCTCCGGATCGGAGCGTTGCGGAGGTCCGGCCGTGACCGACCGCGGCGGGGGCGGGGCCGGCCCGTCCGGCCGGGTCAGCTCCCGACGGTGATCCGGAAGACGGGGTGGTCGGGGCAGGCGGCCAGCAGTTCGGCGTCCGTGGACTTCGCCGTGATGCCCTTGAAGTACTCGTTGACCTCCCAGCCCCAGCGCTCCAGGTAGGTGCGGATGACGAGTGCCTTGTGCTCGTCATCCGCGATCTCCACGGCGGTGAAGGCACGGTTCCTGCGGCCGACCCGCAGCTCGCCGCCGCCGGCGGCCCGCATGTTGCGCACCCACTGCGAGTGCCCCCGCGCCGAGACGAGGTACTGCGCACCCTCATGGGTGTGCGGGTTCACGGGGATGCGCTGCATCTTCCCGCTCTTGCGGCCCCGCACCGACAGCTCCTGCGATCCGAGCAGGCTCACTCCGTGCCGCGCCAGCCAGCCGATGACGTTGTTCATCCGGATGGCGAACGGGCTTCCCTGAAGGTAGTACGGCTGCGACATGGGGACCCCACACGTTTGGGAGAGCGGTGCTCTCGCTTGAGATCAGTGTGCACGGATGCAGTGCTCAAAAGCAAGAGCACCGCTCTCGTTATTGGTCGGTGCTCTGAAGTCATGGCAGACTGACGTGCATGAGCGCTATCCGGGGAGCCAGGGAACGGGCCCGTATCGAGGTCACCGCCGCCATCAAGGACGAGGCGAGGAAACAGCTTGCCGCCGAGGGGGCGGCGAAGCTCTCGCTGCGCGCGGTGGCGCGCGAGCTGGGCATGGTCTCCTCGGCGCTGTACCGCTATTTCCCCAGCCGCGACGAGCTGCTCACGGCGCTGATCGTCGATGCGTACGACGCCGTCGGCGAAGCCGCCGAACACGCACACCGGACAGCGGTCGCCCGGAGGGCCGGACCCGCCGGATCCGCCGTCCATCTGTCCCGCTGGGTCGCGGTCGCGTGCGCCGTACGCGACTGGGCCTTGGCGCACCCCCATGAGTACGCCCTGATCTACGGCTCGCCCGTGCCCGGCTACACCGCACCGCAGGCCACCGTCGGCCCCGCGTCCCGCGTCGGTCTCGTCCTCATCGCCGTACTCGAGGAGGCGCACCGCGAACAGGGGCTGGCGCTGCCGCCCCTTGCCGACGAGCTCCGTCCCGAGGCCGAACGGCTCGCCGCCGATCTCGCCCCCGATCTGCCCCCAGCGGTTGCCGCACCGCTCGTTGCCGCCTGGTCGCAGCTCTTCGGACTGCTGTCGTTCGAGATCTTCGGCCAGTTCAACCGCGTGGTGGAGGCCCGTGAGATCTTCTTCCGCCAGGCGGTCACCGAGCTGGGCCGGACGGTCGGGCTGCTCACAGGCCGCAGCTAGGGTCACTCGTTCGGACCGCGCCGGATCAGGCCGGATCAGGCCGGATCGGATCGGGCCGGCGCCGTTCGCCGTACTCCGCAGGGAGTACGTGTGATCGCCACGCCCGGCGGACGCCCGTGCGGTGCTGCGCCGTCTAGCGTGGCCGGCATGGAAGAGCAGCGCTCACAGACAAGTGCCGGTCCCCCGGGGGAGCAGGGCGGAGTGCCGCGGCGACCGTCCGGGGCGCACGGCGGGGCCGGCCGGCCCGGAACGGCCGCGGGTTCCCGAGGCGCCCGGGGCTTCTGGGGGCACAGCGAGCCGCCCCGCTGGCTGACCGGCGCGCGGGGGCGGTCGTCCGCCCGGCTGCCCTGGCCGTCGACGATCCTGCTCGGTGTCGTCGTCATCGCCGGTTCGGCCATCGCGGCCCGGGGCCAGGTCGACGAGAAGGCCCCGCTCGACCTCTTCGCCCGGCTGCTGCTCCTGGCCGCCGTCGCGGTGCTGCTGTTCCGTCACCGGTACCCCGTTCTGGCCGTCTTCGGGGCCTCTGCCGCCGCAACGCTCTACCTCGGGGCCGGCTACCCCTACGGTCCGGTCTTCCTGGCCGTGGCTGTCGGCTGTTTCAGTGCCGTCGTCGCCGGACACCGGAAGGCGGCGTGGTCGGCGGTCGGCATGGTGTGGGTGGGCCACCTCCTGGTCGCGCACTGGCTCTACCGCTGGCTGCCTCCCGCCGATGACTCCGCCCCGCCCTGGGGGCAGGAAGCGGGCGTGGCGGCCTGGGTGGTGGCCATCGTCGCCGCCGCGGAGTTCGTGCGGGTACGCCGTGAGCAGTGGGCCGCCCAGCGTGCGGAGCGCGAGGCCGCGGAGCGACGACGGGCCGACGAGGAACGACTGCGCATGGCCCGTGAGCTCCATGACGTCCTCGCGCACAGCATCTCCGTCATCAACGTCCAGGCCGGTGTCGGACTCGCGCTGCTCGACACCGACCCCGAGCAGGCCCGCACGGCGCTCACCACCATCAAGGCCGCCAGCAAGGAGGCGCTCGGCGAGGTGCGGCAGGTCCTGGACACCCTCCGTACGCCCGGTGACGCGCCCCGGGCCCCGGCCCCCGGACTCGACCGGCTGCCCGAGCTGGTCGAACAGGCCGCGAGCACCGGGCTGGCCGTCACCGTCGAGACGGCCGGGGTACGCGGAGCGGTGCCGCCCGGGGTGGACCTGGCCGCGTTCCGGATCGTGCAGGAGGCGCTGACGAACGTGGTGCGGCACTCCGGTTCGCGTACCGCGGACGTCCGGATCGGCTACGAGCCCGGCCACATCCGGCTCCGTGTCGACGACGAGGGGCCCGCCACCGGTACGGACGCCGGGGGCAGCGGCAACGGACTGGCCGGGATGCGGGAGCGGGCGGCGGCGCTGGGTGGCACGATCGAGGCGGGCACCCGTCCCGACGGCGGCTTCCGGGTACGGGCCGAGCTGCCGATGCCACCCGGCGGTTCCGGCGGTTCCGGCGGTTCCGGCGGTTCTGGCGGCTCCAGTGGTTCCGCCGGTTCCGGCGGGGCGGCGTACCGGAAGGAGACACCGTGATTCGCGTACTGCTCGCCGATGACCAGCTGTTGGTCCGTGCGGGGTTCAGGGCCCTGCTGGACGCACAGCCGGACATCGAGGTGGCGGGGGAGGCGGCGGACGGCGAGGAGGCCGTCCGTCTGGTGCGCGAACTGCGGCCGGACGCCGTGCTGATGGACATCCGGATGCCGCACCTCGACGGCCTCGCCGCGACCCGCGCCATCACCACGGACCGCGCGCTCAACGGCGTGAAGGTGGTCATGCTCACCACCTTCGAACTCGACGAGTACGTCTTCGAGGCGATCCGTTCCGGAGCCTCCGGCTTTCTGGTCAAGGACACCGAGCCGGAGGAACTGCTGCGGGCCGTCCGGGCGGTGGTCGGCGGCGACGCCCTGCTGTCCCCGGGGGTCACACGCCGCCTGATCGCCGAGTTCGCCGCCCGCTCCAAGGAACCCGCGGCCACGACGGAGCTGAGCGAACTGACCGACCGGGAGAGGGAGGTGATGGCGCTCGTCGGCATCGGCCTGTCCAACGAGGAGATCGCCCGCCGGCTCGTCGTCAGCCCGCTCACCGCGAAGACCCACGTCAGCCGCACCATGGTGAAACTCGGCGCTCGCGACCGGGCCCAACTGGTGGTGATGGCCTACGAGTCGGGGCTCGTACGTCCGGGCTGGCTGGGCTGACCCGGCGGCACGGGGCCGCGCCTGCCCACCTCGTGGAACCGGTCGCGGTGGCCGTACCGCCGGAGCACATCGACGACGCGCCCCATGAACACCAGGCCCGCCACGGCGGCCGCGATCACGAGGAGCACGGACCGCCCGTCGCCGTGCGGTGCCAGAAACAGGACGGGCGCACAGACCGTGATGAAGGCGGCGACGGCCAGGAGGCCTCCGGTCACGACGGCGAAGCCGATTTCGACGGTCATGGCATCACGGTCTGCCTGGCTCCGGTGTCCCATGTCCGAAGTGTCACAGGTACGGTGGCCGCCGGACAACCCGCCCGCTGGCCCCCGCACCCGCCCCCGCCGGACGTGGCGGGGCCGGGCACCCGCCGCTTCTCCGCGCGGGCTCAGGACCAGGTGACCGCGGAGTTCTCGCGCCACAGCCGGGCGAGGTCCGCGTCGCCCGTCACGGTGAGATCCGTGAGCGGCAGCCGGTTCCAGAGCGCGAGGTAGAGCTGTTCGGCGGTGGCGCTCAGCTCGCAGTCCACGCGGGACCGGGCGGCCGGTCCGTCCACGCGCGCCGCCGCCGGGGGCTCGGTGGAAAGCTGTACGTTCCACACCGCCGCGGCGTCCGTGGCCCGCACGCGCAGGGTGCGCGGCACCTCGGTGCGCACCCTGCTCTTCGGGCGGGCGTGGAACCCGCGCAGCAACTCGTCGACGCCGTCCAGTGCGTGGGCGGATGCCACGGGGGACAGCGGGCCGCCGCGCGCGGACTCGGCGTCCACCCGGTGGATCGTGGTCTCGTGCGCCTGCCGCCGCGACCAGAAGGCCAGGGACGAGGGCGCCGCGAAGAACGTCCAGCACTCCACGTCCTCCGGGGCGCTGTCCAGTGCCTCGACCAGGAGCCGGTGCCCCTCGCGGAACCGGCCGATCAGCTCGGCCCCGTCCAGGTCCGGCTCGCCGTCGCCGGGTACGTAGGAGGTGTGGCCCTCGGTCACGAGGGCGGCGGCCCAGGTGTGCACCATCGCGGTGTGCCTGAGCAGATCGCGGACCTGCCAGCCCGGACAGGTCGGCACCGGCGCCCCGGTGCCCGCCTCCTGGGCCGCGTCCGCCAGCAACCGGCCCTCGGCGGCCAGGGATTGGATGTGCTCCGTGATCTTCATGGCAGGGATTCTGCCAGGGGATGAGACGCCCTGGGGGTGGGCGTGGCGGGGCTCGCACGACCGTCGTGCGCCGGGAGAGGCGTTCATGCCTGAGCCGGGCCGCCAATCCGCTCAGGTGTGTGCCGCATTGCGGGCGCCGTACCCCAGGGCCGCCGCGGCCACAGCCAGCAGGGCCACCGTGGTCAGGGCCACGGGCAGCGAGAACCAGTCGGCCAGGAACCCGATCGCGGGCGGCCCGAGCAGCATGCCGCCGTAGCCCAGCGTCGAGGCCGCGGCCACTCCGCCGGGGCCCGCGAGCTCGCCGGCCCTGCCGACCGCCACCGGGAAGATGTTGGCCAGGCCGAGTCCGGTGACGGCGAACCCGAGCAGCGCGAGCCAGGTGGTCGGGGCGAGCGAGCCGAGCAGCATCCCGGCTGCCGCGGTACCGCCGCCGGCGACGAGCGTGCGGGTCTGCCCGAGCCGTTCGAGCAGAGCCGTGCCACTGAGCCGGCCGGCTGTCATGGCGAGAGCGAACAGTGAGTAGCCGGCCGCCGCGACCCCGGGGTGGGCGTGCAGGTCCTGCTCCAGGTGGAGTGCGCCCCAGTCGGCCAGGGCGCCTTCGCCGTACGCGGTGCAGAGCGCGATGACCCCGAACAGGAGCACCACCCGGCGCGCCCGCCCGTCCAGGCGCTGGGGGCTCTTCCCGCCGTCGGCTGTCGTCGGGCCGGCCTTCGGGGACGGGTACCGCAGCAGGACCGGGCCCACGGCAGCGGTGACCAGCAGTCCGATTCCGGTCAGGATGAAGAGATGCGCGGAGGCCGAAAGGCCACCCGCCACGAGCCCGCCGAGCCCGGCGCCGATCATGCCGCCGAGGCTGAACGCGGCGTGGAAACCGGGCATCACCGGACGCCGCAGAGCGGCGACCAGATCGACCGCCGCACTGTTCATCGCCACGTTCATCCCGCCGTACGCGGCACCGAACACCAGCAGGACCAGGCCGAGCGAGAGTGCCGAATGGGTCTGCGCGGGCAGGGAGATGCCGAGCGACAGCAGGACTGCGCTGACCACGGTCACCGGGTGGCTGCCGAAGCGGCGGCAGAGCCGGCCGGTGAGCACCATGGTGATGACGGCGCCGGCGGATACGCCGAGGAGTGCGAGGCCGAGGGTGGCGGCCGATGCGCCGGTCTGGTGCTTGATGGCCGGGATGCGGACCACCCAGCCGGCGAAGAGGAACCCGTCGAGGGCGAAGAACAGGGTCAGCGCGGTACGGAGGCGGGCCGACGGGGGTGGGGCGGTGTTGCCGCCCGGTCCCCCCGGCAGTGCCGTCCGCAGTTTGTTTAGGTGCGGCACAAACTCAGCATAGGGGTCCGCGGACAACGCGCGCAAGACAGCCGTCCGCCCGGCCCGGATGCCGCCCCGCGGGAGCTCGCCCCATGCCGTGGACCGGGGCGGCGCAGGGGAGAAGCAGGCCACCACGGCGTCGGCACCACCTCCGGATCATGGGAGACTCGCCCCCATGAACGGCAAGGTGACCACCACCCGGACGAAGTTGGAGAGGGGCCGCAGCGCACTCGGGCCCGCACTGGAACTGGTCCATACCGGACGCGCACCCACCCGCGCCGTCCTCACCTCCGAGCTGGGCGTCACCCGTGCCACGGCGGGTGCGGTCGCCGCGGAGCTGGAGGCGCTCGGACTGATCCGGGTCGACTCCAGCCCCGGCTCGGCCGCGGGCTCGCAGGGCCGCCCCTCGCACCGGCTGGCCGTACGGGAGTCCGGGCCGGTGGCCGTCGCCGCCCAGGTGCACGCGGACGGCTTCCGGGCCGCGCTGGTCGGACTCGGCGGCCGGCTCGTCGCGACCGCCCCCGGCTGCGTCACCGTCACCGCGGACCCCGCACAGGTCATCGGCGAAGTCGTGGACGACTGCGCACGGTTGCTGCGGGACAGCGGGCTGCGGTGCGTGGGAGCCGGCCTCGCCGTGCCGTCCGCGGTCGCCGAACCCGAGGGCACCGCCCTCAACCCGCTCCACATCGCCTGGCCCGCGGGCGCCCCGGTCCGCGAGATCTTCGCCACATGCATCCGTGAAGCGGGCATCACCGGGCCGGCGTTCACCGGGAACGACGTCAACCTCGCCGCGCTCGCCGAGCACCGCCACGGAGCCGGCCGCGGGGCCCAGCACCTGCTCTGCGTGGCCACCGGCCACCGCGGTGTCGGCGGCGCGCTCGTGCTGGACGGCCGCCTGCACACCGGGAGTTCGGGGCTCGCCCTGGAAGTCGGCCATCTCACGGTCAACCCCGAGGGCCGCCCCTGCCACTGTGGAGGCCGAGGCTGCCTCGACGTCGAGACCGACCCGCTCGCCTTCCTCGTCGCCGCCGGACGCACCCCCGGCCCCGAGGAGTCGCTGCTCAAGCAGTCCGGCGACCTGCTGCGCAACGAGTACGAGGACGCTGCCGTGCGCAATGCCGCCGAGGAGCTGATCGACCGCCTCGGCCTCGGCCTCGCCGGCCTGGTCAACATCCTCAATCCCGACCGGATCATTCTCGGCGGACTGCACCGGGCCCTGCTCGACGCCGATCCGGAACGGCTGCGGGCCGTGGTGGCCGACCGCAGCCTGTGGGGACGCAGCGGCAGCGTTCCGATCCTGCCCTGCACCCTCGACCACAACAGCCTGGTCGGGGCGGCCGAGCTGGCCTGGCAGCCGGTACTGGACGACCCCCTGGGCGCGCTCGCCTGACGGCCCGGGGCCGGCGCTGCCGCCCGTCCGTCAGGCGGCTCGCGCCGGCTCTTCGAACGCGAACGCCCGCGCGGGGTTGGTGACCAGAACGGCCTCCATCGTGTCCGCCCCGAGCACCTCGGTCAGCCGCGGGCGCAGCCGGTGCAGCAGATGCGGCATGCCCGGGGTCTCCGGCACGGTGGTGTCGCCGCCCAGCAGCAGCTGCCCGCCGAACCCGGCCCCGGCCAGCGCCGCCAGCTCCTCGGGCAGCCGCCAGTCCGTCGCGTGGTGGGCCCGTGACGGACCGTCGAACGCCAGGAACGCCCCGGCCCGCGCCGCCTCCCGCTGCGCGGCGCCGTCCGGCGACCGGCCGGGATGGCCGAGGATCACCCGGTGTGCGGGGACCCCCAACGTGCCGCACAGCAGGTCGAGTACGTCCGGGGCGGCGGTGCCGAGCTCGAGATGGACGGCGATCGGCGCCCCCGTACGGTGATGCGCCTCGGCGGCCGCCGTCATGGTGAGCCGGGCGTGGGCGTCGACCGTGTGGAAGGCGCCGGCGACCTTGATGAGTCCCGCCCGCACCGAGGTGGAGCCGATCCCCTCGGTGAGCTCCGAGACGAAGAGCGAGGCGAGACAGCCCCTGATCCGCTCGAGCAGTCCGGCCGGGTAGTGCACGGCCTGGTGGAGCCCCGTCGCCGCCACCACGTGCGTCCCCGTCGAACGGGACAGCTCCGCCAGCACCTGCGCGCCGCGCCCCATGCCGTACGGCGTCCACTGCACCACGGACCGGCCGCCGAAGCCGTGGAAGGCCCGCAGCCGTCCGGCGGCGGCCACCGGATCGTCGAGCTCCCGGCCCGGCAGCACGGGACTGCGCAGGAAGAGGTGGTCGTGGGCGTCGCACACCCCCAGCTCGCCCGCGGGGATGTCCCCCAGGACGGTGCGGACGGCGGCTACCACTGGCGCCCCGCCCCGAGCCGTTCGGGCTCCGGCCGGCTGAGGTGGAGTACCTCGTAGCGCTCACCGGGCTCCTGCGGCGCGGGATGGTCCCAGAGTGTGAAGTGGAGCAGTTCCCAGTGGCGGGGATCGACAGCCAGCGCCGTGGCGACCGCGCCGGGCGCCTTCGCGAGCCGCCGGCTCTCCTCCAGGGCGGCCCCCACCGCGTCCGCCGGAGCGGTTGAGGGCGGTACGGGGGAGCGGTGGCGGGTGGCAGAGCGGGGGAGCGCGGCCGGCGACGGGCCCTCCTCGTACGCCAGACCGGTCCAGTGCTGCACCTCGGGGCGCCCGAAGTCCCGCACGATGCCCTGGAATCCGGGACCCCAGAGGAAGGAGTTCATACCCTCGGGCCCGGCCCACAGATAAAGCGGTGCGTACTGGTTCACCGGGGAGTCCTCGCCGCGCTCCCGGATCAGGTAGGCCTTGATGCCGAGCCCCGGGAAGGCGTTCATGAGGTGGCCCTTCGTCGCCACCCGGTCGCGGATGATGCCCATGTCGTAGTCGGCGGGCAGCGTGATCTCGTACTGCATGGCGTGCATCGCTCGCTCCTCAGGCCGCCGGGTACTCGGGGACGCCGGCGTCGGTGTGCCAGTGGATGGTGGCGCCGTCAACGGCCGCCTCGACGACGGCGAGATGGGTCATGAAGGTGCGCGGTGACGCGCCGTGCCAGTGCCATTCGTCCGGCTCGATCCACACCGTGTCGCCCGCCCGGATCGCCTCCACCGGGCCGCCCCTGCGCTGCACCAGGCCCTCGCCCTCGGTGACATGCAGGACCTGGCCGTGCGGATGGGTGTGCCAGCCGGTGTGCCCGCCCGGTGCGAAGTGCACGCTGAACAGCCGGAGCCGGGAGGGGGGTTCGGGAGCGGCGATCTCGTCCAGCCAGACGGCGCCGTTGAAGTGGGCGGCCGGTCCGGACCGCGTGCCCGGGCGGTTCCTGGTGATGCGCATGCGCGGGGTGCTCCTCGGGATGTCGGCGTGACCCAGGGGGTCAGGGAGTCAGGCGGCGTCGGGGCGGGGGGCCAGCAGCGCGAGCAGTCCGCGGGCGGCCGCGTCGAAGGCGTCCGTCGATCCCGAGGCCCGGGCCAGCACATAGCCGCCCTGAACGGTCGCGACGACGGCCGCAGCGATGTCCTGCGGCACCAGGGAGGAGCTGAACTCGCCCCGGTCCACGCCCTCCTGGACGATCGTGGCGAGCCGGTCGCGGAGCCAGCCGATCGTCTCCTCGACGGGCGCCCGCAGCGCGTCGCTCGCGATGACCTCCGGGTCCATCGTCAGCCGCCCCACCGGGCAGCCGCGCAGCACGTCGCGCTCACGCAGCAGATAGCCCGAGATCCGCTGGTACGCCGAACCGGGTGCGTCCAGCAAGCGCCCCGCCGTCCCGCGCAGTTCCTCGGCCGTGCGGCGGATGGCCGTCAGCGCCAGATCCGGCTTGCCGGCGAAGTGGTGGTACATGCTGCCCTGGCCCGCGCCCGCGTGCTGCTGGATGGCCTTGGGGCTGGTGCCCACATAGCCGCGCTCCCACAGGAGCTCCTGGGTGGCCTCGATCAGACGGTCCGGAGTGCTCATGGGATCACTGTACATACTAGTAGGTACAGAATCCAGGACCGGTGTTACGACGGGCGGGAGCAGCCGCCGGACCGTCATCTACTCCCGAGGGGGTACGCGCACTGCCGCTGGCCGTACGACGACGCGACCCCCTCCCCGGAGCCAGGATCGGAACCGAGGGAAAAGACCTGAACCCGGACCGAGGAGCTGACCGAAATGAACACCCTGGCCTTCGACGGCGGACCCGGACCATGGGTCCTCCTCTTCCCGCTCGTCTGGGCAGCCGTCGTCATCACCGTCGTCACCGTCCTGCGCCGCACCGTCTGGCGCGGCCGCCGCGGCCCCTGGCAGGCCCGCGCGGTGCAGGGCGGCCCCGCCGAAACCTCACCGATCACCATGCTCGGGCGGCGCTTCGCCGCCGGGGAGATCGACGAGGACGAGTACTGGCGCCGGCTCTCCGTCCTCGACGAGCAGTTCGGCATCCACGGCAAGGGAGGTGCGGCATGACCACCACCGCTCCCGTCACCGGCACCACGACCGCCGCCCGGGTCGCCGACGCCGTGAAGGTCTACGGCACGGGCGACACCGAGGTCAGGGCCCTGGACGGGGTGAGCGTCGGCTTCCCGGCCGGCCGCTTCACCGCCATCATGGGGCCCTCGGGCTCCGGCAAGTCCACCCTGATGCACTGCGCCGCCGGACTCGACACCCTCACCTCCGGCACCGCCTTCATCGGCGACACCGAACTCGGCGCTCTCGACGACCGCAGGCTCACCCTGCTGCGCCGCCGGCGCATCGGCTTCGTCTTCCAGGCCTTCAACCTGCTGCCGACGCTCACCGTCGCCGAGAACATCACGCTCCCCCTGGACCTGGCGGGGGAGCGGCCGGACCGGGCCCGGCTGGACGCGCTCATCGACACCGTCGGACTGCGCGACCGCCTGCACCACCGGCCCGGCGAACTCTCCGGCGGCCAGCAGCAGCGCGTCGCCGTCGCCCGCGCCTTCGCGGGCGGCCCGGACGTCGTCTTCGCCGACGAACCCACCGGCAACCTCGACTCGCGCGCCGGCCAGGAAGTGCTCCGGCTGCTCGGCCGCACCGTCCGGCAGACCGGCCGCACCGTCGTCATGGTCACCCACGACCCGGTCGCCGCCGCCCACGCCGACGAAGTGGTCTTCCTGGCCGACGGCAGGCTCGTCGACCGTATGCAGAACCCCACCGCCGAACGCGTACTCGACCGCCTCAAGGCCTTCGACCCGGCACCGAGCACCCAGGGGACGCCATGACCAGCACCCGCGCCACCGTGCGCATCGGCCTCTCGTCGCTCCGCACCCACCGGCGCCGGTTCGCCGGCACCCTGACCGCCGTCCTGCTCGGCGTCGCCTTCCTCACGGGGACCCTCGTCATGGGGGACACCCTGCGCGCGAGCTTCGACACGATGTTCGCCAACGCGGCCAGCGGCACCGACGCCGTCGTCCGCAGCACCAACGTCGTCACCGTCTCCGGCGAGTCCGAAGGCACCCGGCAGCCCGTGTCCACCGGCCTCGTCCGGCGCATCGACCAGCTGCCCCAGGTCGCCGCGGCCGCCCCCGACATCCAGGGCGCCGGCCAGCTGATCGGCGCCGACGGCAAGCCCATCGGCGGCCAGGGCCCGCCCACCCTCGCCGGAAACTGGATCGACGACCCGAAGCTCAACCCCTACCGGCTCGCCGAAGGACACGCCCCGTCCGCACCCGGCGAGGTCGTCGTCAACCGCGGCACCGCCGACAAGGGCGGGCTGAAGATCGGTGACACGACCGTTCTGCGCACCCCGGACCCGGTCCACGTCACCGTCGTCGGCCTGGCCACCTTCGGCGGCGAGGACGGCATGGGGCAGGTGACCTACACCGGCATGACGCTCGCCGACGCCGAGAAGTACCTCACCCCGAAGCCCGGCCAGGCGTCGGGCATCCAGGTGCGGGCCGGCCCCGGCACCAGTCAGCGCGAACTCGTCGACGCGCTGCGGCCCGTGCTGCCCCCGGACACCGAGGCCATCACCGGCCAGGCCTCCACCGCCGAGAACCAGGACATGATCTCCGGCGCCTTCCTCAGCCTGTTCACCACGTTGCTGCTGGTGTTCTCCGGCATCGTGCTGCTGGTCGCGACCTTCTCCATCCACAACACCTTCGCCATCGTCGTCGCCCAGCGCACCCGGGAGAACGCCCTGCTGCGCGCCCTCGGCGCCTCCCGACGGCAGATCCTCGGCTCGACCCTCGTGGAGGCGACCGTGGTCGGCGTGATCGCCTCCGCAGCGGGTCTGGCCGGCGGCATCGCGATGGCCGCCGGACTCCAGGCTCTCTTCCCGGCCATCGGATTCCCGTTCCCCGACGGAGCCCTCGTCATCAGCGGCCTGTCCATGGTGCTGCCGCTCGCCGTGGGCGTCGTCGTCTGCGCCGGCTCCGCCCTGGTGCCCGCCGTCCGTGCCGGACGCACCGCGCCCCTGGCCGCCCTGCGCGAGACCGCCGTCGACGACTCGGCCGCCTCCCGGCCCCGTGCCCTCGCCGGGCTTGCGCTGCTGCTCGCCGCGGTCGGGGTGATCCTGACCGGCGCCCTGGCCGCCCCGTCCGTCTGGCTCTCGGCCGTCGGCGCGGTCCTGGCGCTCGCCGCCTTCGTCGTACTCGGCCCCATCGCCTCCTCGTACGCCGTGCGGATCCTCGGTGCGCCGCTCGGCCGGCTGCGCGGCGCCACGGGCCACCTGGCGCGGCGCAACGCCCTGCGCAGCCCCAGGCGTACCGCGTCGACGGCCACCGCCCTCATGGTCGGTGTCGCGGTGGTGTCCCTCTTCACGGTGTTCGGCGCCTCACTGAAGGCCACCATGAACCAGACCGTCGACCGTTCCTTCGCCGGTGACGTCGCGATCAGCGCGCCTTCCTTCGGGGCCGGAGGCAGCGGACTCAGCCCGCGGCTCGCCCCGGCCGTCGGCCGGCTTCCGGACGTGGCCACCGCGGTCGGCCTGGGCAAGGGCGTCGCAGAGGTCGACGGCTCCGGACGCGCTCTCACCGTCACCGATCCGGCAGCCCTGGCCAGGGTCTTCGACCTCGGCAGGATCGACGGGTCCATGAAAGCGCTCGGTACGAACGGCCTCGCCGTCTCCGACACAGAGGCGGGCAGGCGCGGATTGCACGCCGGCTCCACCGCACGGCTCACCTTCACCGACGGCAAGGAGCGGACCTTCACCGTCCGGGCCGTGTACGGGCAGTCGGAGCTGGCCGGGGACTACGTCATCACCCGGCAGGCCTGGGCGCCCCACCGCGGCCAGGACTCCGATTCGCTGATCGCCGTGTCCTTCAAGGAAGGGGTGTCCACCGCCGACGGCAAGGCCGCCGTGGCGAAGACGGCCGCCGCGTACGGCAACCCCGACGTGCAGACCCGTGGTGAGTACGCGCAGTCCTCGGCCGGCGGCATCGACATGATGCTCACCCTGGTCTACGCACTGCTGGCCCTCGCGGTACTGATCGCGCTGCTCGGCATCGCGAACACACTGACCCTGGCCATCCACGAACGCACCAGGGAACTGGGCCTGTTGCGGGCCGTCGGGCAGACCCGGAAGCAGTTGCGGGCCATGGTCCGCTGGGAGTCCGTCCTGGTCGCGGCGTTCGGTACGGCGGGCGGACTGCTGCTGGGCGGCTTCCTGGGGTGGGTGCTCGTCAAGGCGTCCGAAGGGGCGGGCGACACCGCGTTCGCCTTCGCCCTTCCGCCGGTGCGGCTGCTCGTGGTCGCCCTGGTCGGCATCACCGCCGGCGCGCTGGCCGGCCGGCGTCCGGCCCGGCGGGCGGCGCGGCTGGATGTGCTCCGCGCCATCGCCGCCGACTGAAGGCGCGGCAGGAGCAGACCAGGAGTACTGGAACGGCACGACAGGAGACGGCACGACAGGAGCGGGGCGCCCCCGGGAAGGGGCGCCCCGCTCCCGCTGTCTCAGCCGACGGCCACCGAGCGTGCCACCGAGGGCGACGCACCCTCCGGCGTCATGATGCCGCTCAGGTCGAACGGCCCGTCGGTCGTCGCCCCGTACAGCACATGCGGTGGCTGCGTGGCGAACAGGGAGGGTGTGGGAAGCGTGAACCAGACCACCTTCCCCGCTCCGCCCCGGGGGCGGCGGACACCCCAGCTCTCACTGACCGCGGCGATCAGTGCGAGTCCGCGCCCCGAGGTACTGGAGTCGTCGGCCTTGCGCACGGTCGGCATCCGTGGGTCGTGGTCATGGACGGACACCGTCAGCCGTTCGAGCAGCAGCTCGATCTCGACGGTGCATGATTTGTCCGGCTGTGCATGCCGGTGGACATTGGTCAGCAGTTCGGTGACGCCCAGCGCTGCCTGGTCGATCAGAGGATCGAGATGCCAGTAGCGCAATTGCGCCGAGATGATTCTGCGGACCTGACCGATCCGCGACGGCAGGGCCTGGAGCTCCACCGTGCAGTGCCTGCTTGGCTCGCTGATCACGGCTGCGACTCCCCGAAATAGGTCCGGAAGAAGACGAAGGAACGGAGCCGGCAGATGGCTGGCTGCCGGGTCCGGGCCGGCGGCCTGGGTCACAGTGTCACCGCCGGTAAACCATGAGTGACGTGACTCCAATGTCGCTCAGGGCATACGGCTCCGCAACTCGCGGTGTCCCTCCGGCGCCGCTCCGTCAGCCCCGCCCGCCGCCCGCGCTGCGCAGCGCCTGGAGGAACCGGTGCGCGGGACCCGCGTCGTCGGGTTTCCCGCCGAGCCGCCGCATCGTGAGCCGGTAACGCGTCCCGTTGACCCGCGCCACCGTCGCGTCCGCGCCCGCGAACCACGGCCTGCCCACGCTCACCGTCCCCACCGGTGCGCTGTCGATCTCCCGGCCGTAACTGGTCAGCAGGGCCACGCGGCCGTCCTTGACGGTCACCTGCCCGGCCCGGGTGAGTGAGCGCGCCCACCGGTCGATGCGTACGCCCGTCTCGCTGAACTCCGTTTCGGACATGGCCCCTTCGCCCCCTTCGTCATACCCCTGAGGGGAAGTGTGCACATCCCGGGCCCCGTGCACCAGAGCGGACCCCGCCGCAATGACGCATATGTGCCACATCGCGCCGCCACCGCCCCACCCGCAACACCAAGGCAGGGCTATGGGGTATCAAAGTCAATGTTTGCGCAGGTAGGGGGCATATCGTGAGGCTAAGGGCCGTCGTTCGAGGAGAAGCGCGCAGATGGACACAAGTGAGCACGGGCACGACGGCGAAGCCGCGGCGACCATCGACATCGACCGTACCGACCCGGCGTACCGCGCCTGGCTCAAGGAGGCCGTCCGCAAGGTCCAGGCGGATGCCAACCGCTCCGCCGACACGCACCTGCTGCGCTTTCCGCTGCCCGAGAGCTGGGGCATCGATCTCTACCTCAAGGACGAGTCGACGCACCCCACCGGCAGTCTCAAGCACCGGCTGGCGCGTTCGCTCTTCCTCTACGGGCTCTGCAACGGGTGGATCCGCCCCGACAAGCCCGTGATCGAGGCATCGAGCGGCTCGACCGCCGTCTCGGAGGCGTACTTCGCCAAGCTGATCGGCGTTCCGTTCATCGCCGTGATGCCCCGCACCACCAGCCCCGAGAAGTGCCGGCTCATCGAATTCCACGGTGGCCGCTGCCACTTCGTCGACGATTCCCGCAGGCTGTACGAGGAGTCGGCCACGCTCGCCGCGGAGACCGGCGGGCACTACATGGATCAGTTCACCTACGCCGAGCGCGCCACGGACTGGCGGGGCAACAACAACATCGCGGAGTCGATCTACCAGCAGCTGAGGCTCGAGCGGTTCCCCGAACCCGCCTGGATCGTCGCCACCGCGGGAACGGGCGGCACCTCGGCGACCATCGCGCGGTATGTGCACTACATGCAGCACGACACCCGGATCTGTGTGCCCGATCCGGAGAACTCCTGTTTCTTCGACGGCTGGACGCACCACAACCCCCTCGCCACCAGCGACTGCGGCTCACGCATCGAGGGCATCGGCAGACCGCGCATGGAGCCGAGCTTCGTCCCGGGAGCCATCGACCGGATGATGAAGGTCCCGGACGCGGCGACTGTCGCGGCCGTGCGAGCCCTGGAGCGGTCCATCGGCCGCAAGGCGGGCGGCTCCACCGGCACCGGGCTGTGGAGCGCGTTCAAGCTGGTTGCCGAGATGGTCGCGCAGGGGCGCACCGGCAGTATCGTCACCCTGATCTGCGACCCGGGCGACCGTTACCTCGACAAGTACTACTCCGACTCCTGGCTGGCCGCGCAGGGCCTGGACATCGCCCCGTACACCCGGACCATCGACGACTTCCTGGCCACCGGCAACTGGCCCGGCCAGGAGGCGGTCCGGGCCTGAGCCGCCGGACGTCGCGCGGGGCCGGGGGCCGTGCCCCGGGCTGCGGCGCGCCTCAGGCGGGGTGCGCCGCAGGCAGGGGGCGCGCCTCGGACCGGGGGTGCGCCTCAGTCCGAGGGTGCGGAGAGCCGTCGGCCGAGATTGCGCACCGCGTCCCGGAACGACTTGCCCACCGCTCCCCGGGCCCGCCGCATCGTGAACCGGAACAGCGGCGAACCGTCGGCGGCGAAGGTCCACTGCACACGCGTTCCGGTGCCGGACGGGGTCAGTGACCACTCCTCCAACAGGGCACGCAGGCCGGGGGCGTTGGACTCGTCGACCCGGTAGGCGTACCGCTCGCCGGGATCCGTGGCGACGATCGTCTCCCGGAACGCGATCCCGCCGCGCAGCCGCACCTCGCGGCCCGCGCCCGCATCGAGGGGGCGCGCCGCGGTCACCTGGGTGAACCAGCCGGGCCAGCCCTCGACGTCCTCGGCCAGCGCCCGGTACACAAGATCCGGGGGTGCGGACACCTCGGCTGCGAAGACCAGCCTCAGTGGAGCGGAGTCGACGAAGTCGAGCCCCACGGAGCGGAGTCGGCGGGCCATGGATCGCACCTCCTGTGCGGCCGGCGGCGGACGGGCTGCGCGCACACCATAACTGTCGCACCGTCAGATGTCGTCATGTGCGGGGACGTCCGTCCGGCCGGGATGCGGTACGCGGGTGCCTCGGACCCGCGTACCGCATCCCGGTCAGCCGTACCGTGGCGCCGGCGGGTCGAGCATGGAGTCGAGCACCCGGCCGAAGATCCGCCGCCCCGCACCGGCGATCAGGGGATCGCCCCACCGGGGCAGCAGATGTACGCCGAGCTCCTCCACCCACACCACATGGGAGCCGGTATGGGTGGGATACACATCGATGGACGCCCGGCCCCGCACCACCCGGCCGCGCTTCTCCAGCCGGCACATCCCCGCCCGGCTGCCGGCCGGAGGAGACCAGCGGACCACTTCCATCGGATCGTCGAACGCCAGCGGACCGACTCCGGTGCGCGCCACGAAAACCGTCCCGACCCGGGTCGGCGACCCGGCCGGCACCGTGATCGTCGTCAGCGGCACATGCGCGGCGTGCCGTTGCCAGTCCGTCACCCGGCGCCAGGACTCGGCTGCGGGCAGAGGGGTGAAGCGCTCGATGCGGAAGACGGCCACAGGGCGATCCTAGGCGGTGGCGGCCGCGCCGCGAGCTGAGCGGAATCCGCCGTTCAGGCCTGCGCGGGCGCGCCGTCCCCGTTGCGTCCCGCCACCACCAGACCGGGCAGGTGCTCCTCGATCTCCGCACGGGCGGCGTCCGAAAGCCCCGCGTCCGTGACGAACGTGTTCACCTGTCCCAGCGCGGCGAACGAACTCAGCCCCACCGTGCCCCACTTGGTGTGGTCGGCGACCACCACCACACGCCGGGCCGACTGCACGAAGCGGCGGTTGGTCTCCGCCTCCGCCAAGTTCGGCGTGGACAGGCCGGCCTCCACCGAGATCCCGTGCACACCGATGAAGAGCACATCGAAGTGGAGCGAGGCGATCGCCCGGTCGGCGACCGGGCCGACCAGCGAGTCGGAAGGCGTGCGTACCCCACCGGTGAGCACCACGGTCGCGGCGCCGGGCCGGGCACCCGGTGTTCCGGGCCGCTGCGCGGCATGGAACACATCGGAGACCCGCACCGAGTTGGTCACCACCGTCAGGTCCGGTACGTCCAGCAGATGCTGGGCGAGCGCATAGGTCGTGGTACCGCCGGAGAGCGCGATAGCGCTGCCGGGCACGGCCATCGCCGCGGCCAGCCGGGCGATGTCCTCCTTGGCCGTGAGCTCCAGCGTCGACTTGGCCTCGAAACCGGGCTCGTGCGTACTCGCCTCGACCACGGGGACGGCGCCGCCGTGCACCTTCTCGATGACACCCTGCCGGGCCAGCGCGTCCAGGTCGCGCCGCACGGTCATGTCGGACACGTTCAGCTTCCGGGTCAGCTCGTTGACCCTGACCCCGCCGCGCCTGCGTACCTCATCGAGGATCAGCGCACGCCGCTGCTCCGCGAGCAGATTCTGGTTCTCGCTCAACGCCGGGTCCGGTCCTTCCCTCTGGCCGTGCAGGAGTCCGTTCGGACGGGCTCATCCTGCCACGCGGTGTCGCAGGCCGTCGCACGGGGGAGATTCCGTAAGAGCGCTGCGGACACCGGCGCCCGCCCGCCATCGTGGTGACCGGGCATCAGCCGCCTTCCCCCCTCCCGAGAGCGAGCCACGCCTGTGCCACCTCCCACCGAGACCCCGCAGAGTACCGGGCCCGCACTGGAACTGCTGGTCCACGGCGTGGGCGGAGCCACCCCCCAGGAGATGCTCGTCGACCCGCGTACGGTCCGCGTCACCGGTGACGCCACCGCCGCCATCTACCGGCGCGCGGGGGACACCGACGCGGAAGCGCACCCCGAACGGTACCGGGACCGGCCCATCGCCGAGGCGTACTGCTGGTCCAACCTCACCTCGGGCAACGGATCCCGCGCGCTGTGGCTCCTGCTGCTCCCGTTCATGGTGATCAACCTCGCCCACTGGATGCGCCCGGCCGCCAAGGGGCGGCCCCGCGCGGTCCGGCTGTACGGCGCGCTCGTCCGGCTCCTCGCGCTCAGCCTCACCGTCCTGCTCACCGCCGCGGCCTGCGAGGTCGCCCTCGACCTCACCGCCTGGCAGTGCGCGGGCGTACCGGACTGTTCCGGCCGGCGCTCCTGGCTGGGATTCCTGTCCTCGGCGCAGGGTGGCTGGTGGTCCCAGCCGGGCCGCCGGCTCGCGCTCGCCGCGCTGGTGCCCACCGCACTGGTCGCACTGCTCTGGTACCTGTCCAACCGGACCTGGAGCGCCTACGAGTCCCAGCGCCCGCTCACCGGCACCGGCCCGGACCCGGACGACAGCGCGTCACAGACCGCTCCCGGTACGGGCGCCGGCCCCGCGCCGGCCGTCCGCCCCGCGCTCGGACGGCCAGGATTCTGGTACGGGCGCCGGCTCGTCGCGCGACTGCGCGCCGCTCACACCGCCGCCGGATTCCTGACCGTCACCGCCTCCGTCACCGGCGCCGCGGCCCGCCACGACCGTTCCGCCGCCGGGCCGGTGCCCGAGGTGTTCGGCCGGCTGATCGAGGTGGCGCTCGTCCTCGGGACGCTCGTCGTGCTCTGGGTCGTCTGCCGCCGCGGCCGCAGCGAGCGGCGCCTCGACAACCGGCTCGACCGCGCCGTCACCACACACCTGCCCCGCGCCGCACTCGTCCTGCTCGTCCTGGCCGCCGTGCACGCCGCCTGGTCACGCCCCGGCTGGGTCTCCGCGGGCCCCCTCCCCGGTGACGTCACCTTCCGCGTCGTCACCCTCGCCCAGGGCGCACTCGTCGTCGCCCTCGGCGCGGTGTCGCTGGGCCTGTACCGGCGCAGCCCCGAGCCGCGCACCGTCGTCCACGGGCTCGGCGGACCGGCCGTCGCGATGCTCGCCTGCGCGCTCGGCGGCGTGATGAGCGGCGGGGTGGCGCAGCGTGTAGCCGACTGGCTCGACGGTCCCGGCAGCCCCGGCATGGGCAGCGGCGCCGTCATCGCAGGACCCCCGGTACTGCTCAGCTGGCAGGCCTCCGTCATCCCCGTGCTCCTGGTCCTGCTCCTGGTGCCGGGCATCGTGCTCGGCGTACGGACGTATCTCGCCGCCCGCCGTCTGGAGCCCGTGGTCGACCTGGAGTACGAGGAGGCACGGCCCGACGCCGCCCGGACGAAGCAGATCGCCCGGACCCGGGCCACGGCCGCGCTCACCGACTCCGCACCCGGCATGCTCGCCCTGGTCTCCGGCGCCACCCTGCTGCTCGGTGCCGCGGCGGTCGGCGGGGCCTGGGCGACCGGACAGGTCCCCGGACTCGCCATGGAGGGCAGCAGCCCGTTCCTGGAATCGGTGGCCGAGGCGGCGCAGTCGACCGGCTCCTGGCTGGTCGGCTTCGGCTTCCTGGTCTTCGTCACCTGCGGGCGGCGCGCCTACCGCGACGCCTCCGCCCGGCGCACCATCGGCATCCTCTGGGACGTCGGCACCTTCTGGCCGCGCGCCGCGCACCCCTTCGCACCACCCTGCTACGCGGAGCGCGCCGTGCCCGACCTGACCTCACGCATGTCCGGCTGGACCGCGCGCACCCGCGGCAGGCTCGTCATCTCCGGCCACTCCCAGGGCAGCGTCCTGGCCGCCTCGGCGGTCTGGCAACTGCCCGCCGAGACCCGCGCCCGGGTCGCCCTGCTCACCTACGGATCGCCGATCGAGCGGCTCTACGGTCGCTGGTTCCCGGCCTACTTCGGTCCCGCGCAACTCCACGGGCTGCACCGGTCGGTGCACTGCTGGCGCAATCTGTGGCGGGCCACCGACCCGATCGGCGGCGAGATCCGGCTCGGCGAGGAGTCGGGGCCCGAGGTGGACCGGGGCCCGCTGAAGGACCCGCTGGTCTACGGGAGGACTGCCGAACACCCCTTGCCCGAACCGGTGCTCGGCCACTCCGACTACCAGGCCGACCCGGTCTTCGCCGAGGAACGGGCCGTTCTCCTGGCACGCCTCGCCCCGGCCCTGCCGCACCAGGCGGACGCGTCCCGCGCCGGACTCAGGGGAGTTCCGGGAGGTCCTCCGGATACAGCAGGGTGAGGTCGTCCGTGCTCGTCTCCGCGAGCTGGGCGACCCGGCCCGCATGCCGCTCCACCATCGACTCGAAGGTCTGCCGGGCGGTGCGTCCATTGCCGAAGGCCGGCCCCTTGGGGAGCTCGGTGAAGTACTTCAGCAGCGCCTCACCGGTGCCGGAGGCCAGGCTGTACTCCTGCTCCTCGGTCTGCTGCTCGACGATCCGCAGCAGCTCGTCCGGCTCGTAGTCGCTGAAGGTGATGGTCCGCGAGAAGCGGGACGCCACCCCGGGGTTGACGGTGAGGAACCGCTCCATCTCGTGGGTGTACCCGGCGACGATGACGACCACCGCCTCCCGGTGGTCCTCCATCAGCTTCACCAGCGTGTCGATGGCCTCCCGGCCGAAGTCCCGGCCGGAGTCCTCGGGGGACAGGGCGTACGCCTCGTCGACGAACAGCACCCCGCCGCGCGCCCGGTCGAAGGCCTCCTGGGTACGGATCGCGGTCGACCCGATGTGCTCCCCGACCAGATCGACCCGGGACACCTCGACCAGATGCCCCCGCTCCAGCACTCCGAGCGAGGCCAGGATCTCGCCGTACAGCCGGGCCACCGTGGTCTTGCCGGTGCCGGGGGAACCGGTGAAGACGAGATGGCGGCGGACCGAAGCCGCCTTCAGCCCGGCCTGCTGACGCCGCCGCCCCACCTCGATCATGTCGGTGAGGGCGCGCACCTCGCGCTTGACGCTGTCGAGGCCGACCAGCGTGTCCAGTTCGCCGAGCACCGCATCGGACGTACGCACCGGCTCGGCCGGCGCCGGCGCCGCCACTGCCTCCACGGCACGGGGCGGGGGAACCGCGCCGAGCAGCCCCGGCGCCGACTGGGTCGCCGTCAGCACGGCGGGCGGCGGGGGAGTGGCGGTGCGCAGCCCGCTCTCGTCGCTGCTGCAGTCCTCCACGACCGGTCCGCTGCCGGTACCGTCGCCGTGGGAGCCGAGCCCCCCGCCCTCGGCGAACTCGTAACCGCCGCGGGCGCACCGCTCCGTACGGCAACGGGTCAGCGTCGTACGGCAGCCGTCCATGACATGGAAGCCGTAGCCCTCGCTGCCGGTGACCCGGCAGCTGTGGAAGGTCCCGCGGCCCTCGGCCGAGACGTAGAAACCGGCCTCGGCGGGAGAGGTGACCGTGCAGCGCTCGATCGTCGGATCGGCCCCCTTGGTGACGATCACGCCCGTCTGGACCGCGTCGATGGTGCAGTTGTTGAGCGTGCCGCCGCTCCCGTGGTCACGGAACCAGGCACCCGTGGACGCCTCCCGGATCCGGCAGTCGTCGAGCTGCGCCGTCGCCCCGTCGCTGACCGATATGGCGGTGTTGCGGACCTGGGAGAGATCGCTGTCCACGACATCGGCGCGCGAGCCCCGGTCGAGGACGAAGAGCGCGTCCGGCACGTCGTGGACCCGGCAGGAATCCAGTATCACGGTCGCCCCGTCGCTGACCCAGACGGCCGGATAGTCGCCCGTACTGTCATGGATCTCGCACTGGTTGGCGTCGACACGGGTGCCCGGGTCCCAGACGGACAGCCCGTTGCGGCCGAACCGGCGCACCGTCGAGCGGGTCAGGGTGAGGACCGAACGCGAACGCAGATCCACCGCGTTCTCCGGGATGTCGTGGATATCGCAGTCGGCCAGGGTGAGCACCGCGTCGGTGTCCAGGGTGACGCCGTCCGAGGAGGTGCGGTGCACCGTGCAGTCGGTGAGGTGGGCGGCGGCGCGGGCGGACACCTGTATACCGCTGCCCTTGATCTCGTAGATCTCGCAGCCGACGGCCTCCAGACCGCTGCCCTCGCCCGTGACGGCCAGACCCGCGCCCGAGGCGTGATGGACGCGGCAGCGCTCCAGCCGGGGGTGACCGCCGTCGCGCACCGAGACGCCCGACTGTCCGGCCGAGACGACCTCGCACTCCTCGAACACACCGCCGGCACCGTCGAGCACGGCGATGCCGACACCCGCCGGATTGTCGACGGTGCAGCGTCGCACGGTGGGCCGGGCCGCACCGCGCACCTCGATCCCGGCGGCCGAACGGGTGACGATCCGCAGATCCGTGATCTCCGGGGCGCCCTCCTCGATCAGCACGGCGGGGGCCGCCGAGTCCTGCCCCTCCACATGCAGATCCTGGACGACGGCGGAGGCCCGAAGGGTCAGCGGTACGCCGTCGACGGGGGCGATCCGTACCGAACCGACCGAGCCCTCGGGCCCCCGCAGCGTCACCGCGCGGCCGATGACCAGATTCTCCCGGTAGGTGCCCGGCGCGACGGTGAGCACATCACCGTCCGCCGCCGCTTCCAGCGCCGCGGTGAGAGAGGCGTATTCGCCAGTGCGGCGCCGCCACCGCGATGTGCCGGTGTGCGTCACCTGGACCGTGCCCTGTGCCATGGCGCTGTCGTGCCCCCGCCTCGTGCGTGTGTGATGCCCGTGTCGCCTGCCTCGCGGCAGCGGACACCCGGGGTCCGCCTGCCAAAGCGACGGGCGGGCCGGTCCACCGTAGCGCGCGCGGAGGGCGGGAGTTGACCCGATCCGCAGGTCCTGGGAGGGCGCCGAGGATCTTGGCCCTGCTCGCGGAGTCCCGCACGCACGTCTGCGGCGTCGCCGCGACGGCCCGGTGGGGCCGCTTCGCCGCCCGGCAGCCGCACGCCGCTCGCCGGTCCGGCCGGGATCCGCGGAGCGCTCAGCTGCCGGTGCCGGTCCTGCCCCAGTCCGGACCGGCCTTGGCCCATGCCCGGTCGAGCAGGTCGTACCGCCGCCGCACCATGCGCCATACGATCAGACGCCGCACGCACTCGATCAGCAGGACGGCCAGCAGCGCCGCGCCGAACCCGGCCAGGGCGGCATGGGTGTGCGCCGTCGGCGCGTCCATCGGACGCACCGCCGGATCGCCTTCCCGGTCGGTCCAGACGCGCACCCGGGCCCCGGGCGCCGTATCGCGCGAGGCGGTCGTCACGACGGCGCTGCGCCCCGTACCGTCCGGGGCGTGCCAGCGGGCCAGCACCGAGGTCAGCGCCATGCGGTCCGTGGCTACCTCGGGGTCGGCCACAAAGCGCCGTGAGGTCACCCGGCGCACCACGACGGCGGTGGTGAGATGACGGCCCGACTGCTGGGCGCGCACCGACTCCTGCAGCGCGTGGTCCGTGCGCGACCCGCAGAACCAGCCGATCGCCGGAGCCGCCAGGACGAGCAGCATGAACGCGACCAGAGCCACCCATGCCTCGCGCCGGTCCGTGGCACGGCGCAGCGGATTGTGCCGCCAACGCCAGACTCCCGTAAGTGCTCGCAAGGTCCTGCACCCCCTTCCGTATCCGTCTTAACCCGATACGGTGCGGTCCGCGCGCCGAGGAGGCGGACAGAGCGCGACCTCACGCTGTCCAACGCACCGCCCGTCCTCACGAGTTCCCGGCCGGGCGGGTGCGCCTGCCCGCGCGCAACGTCACGTCGCCGGCCGGGATCCGGGTCCCGCCGTCCTGCGGCCACGCAGCGGTGCCGTTCACGGCCACGGCGGGCCGGAAGAGGTCCATCGGCAGCGGACCCTCGGCCGGGTGATCGCCCCGGGCGACGAGCCTGTTCAGCGCGTCGAGCCGGGCGCGCAGCCTCCACCACCTCTACCCGGGCCGAAGGGGTGGACCGCGACGGCCGTCTCCTGCGGCTCCGGGACCTCCACGTCCAGCTCCGCGCTCCCCGGCTCCGACAGGTTGATGCCGCCGTCCGGCAGGGGATCGGCGTGGATCAGTGCCAGGCGGGGCTGCTGACGTTGTGTGATGACCGTGCCCCCGGCGTCGGTCAGCATCCGGCGACGGTCGCCGCCGAGTCCCCATGGCTCGACTGCGGCCTCACCGACCGTGCACGCGGCGAGCGACCTGACCGGGTGGATGTGGACGGCAGCCAGTACGGGATCGAGCATGCCTCCACCCTGCCGGACACCGCCTCGCAGCCCGCCGCCGCGCGCGGGCCGGCGCCGCGAAAGGTCCTAGTACCCCCGGCCCTGGTACGGGCGGTTGTACGGGTCCTCGTACGGGGACTGAACGGGAGCGGGCCGCGGCGACGCCGGCCGCATGGACTCGTACCCGGTACCCGGCGCGGGCCGCTGGTGCTGCTGCTGCTGCTGTTGCTGCGGCGGCGACTGGTACCCGCCGCGGCCGGCGATCGGCTGCTGCGGGATGTACGGCGCCGGAGCGTGCTGCAGATGCGCCGGCTGCATCGGCGCGTAGCCCTGCTGTGCCGTCGGCTGCGGGTAGCCGTAGGACTGATGGGGCTGGGAGGGTGCCGCGGGAAGAGCCGGCAGGGCCGCCGGGAGCGCCGGCAGATAGCTGTTGCCGGTGTCATAGGCGGCAGGCACTCGGATCGGTGCGATCTGAGGGGTGCCCCGCTCCGCGACCAGGGAGTCGTAGATCGGAGTGTCGGGGAACGACGGTGCGGCGTAGTAGCCGCCGCCGTAGGTGGAGCGGGGGGAGGTCATGGCACCTAAGTTAAGCCCACGATGTGCTGATTGGGGAGTCCCAATCTTGGGGTCATCCGATTTACGCTAATTCTGAGGGCCCGGCCTGCTAAAGCGGCGATAAAGGTGCCCCTTGCAGAGGCATTCCCCGGAGTGATCGGTGCAGCATCGGCCCGGGCCCGTCGCCACGCGCCGGGATTCGGCTGTGGGGCCGGGCAATGTCGTCGCGTTCACCGGGCGAAGGTGAACGCGAGGCGGACGGGATGGTCCTCATGGGGATTGCGTACGGCCATTGGCGCGAGGCGCCCGCAGTGGATCGTGAGATGCCCGGGGCGGTGTGTTGTGGCGTTTCTCGGCCTTGCCCCTATCCGGCGGGTCGGGGATGCCTGCTTGTCGGGCCGCTACGAAATCGGGTGGGGTTCCGGCAGCCCGCAGAACCGCGGGAACACACCGTCCCTGCCGTACCGCGCCGATTGCGGAATCCGCAGGCGCCGCGCCGACTTCACCGGCTCGGTCAGCGGGCCAGCCGGCCCATCAGCGCCGAGGCGGAGACGATGCCCACCAGCGCCGCGAAGCAGAGCACTCCGAGATCAAGTGGAAGGTGGGCCGGGGTGCCGATCAGCAGGCCGCGCAGGGCATCCACCTCGTAGCTCAGCGGATTGGCCCGGCTCACCACCTGGAGCCAGCTCGGCATCAGGGCCACCGGATAGAGCGCGTTGGAAGCGAAGAACAGCGGCATGGTGATCGCCTGGCCGATACCCATCAGCCGGTCCCGGGTGAGGACGATCCCGGCGATCGTCATCGACAGGCAGGCGAAGAAGGCCGATCCCAGGACCACCACCAGCGCCACCCCCGCCAGACGCAGCGGATTCCAGGTGAGTCCGACCCCCAGTACGGCGGCGATGAGGATCACCACCACGGCCTGGATCAGCGCCTTCACACCGGCGGCGAACGCCTTGCCGGTGACGAGCGCGGACCGGGGGGTCGGGGTGACCAACAGCTTGTTCAGCACCCCCGCGTCGCGCTCCCAGATGATCTGGATGCCGTAGAAGATGGCGATGAACATCGCGGACTGGGCGATGATCCCCGGGGCGAGAAAGTCGAGGTAAGGAACGTTTCCCGTGGGGATCGCGCCGATCCGGGTGAAGGTCTCGCCGAAGATCAGCAGCCAGAGGGCCGGCTGGATCGCCCTGGTGTACAGCTCGGTCCGGTCATGGCGGATCTTCTGGAGCTCCACCGCGCACATCGCGGCCACCCGCGAGGGCAGCACGGACCAGCCGGTGCGTATCCGGGAGGGCTCGATGGGCAGCGGTCCGGGTTCAGCCGAGGCGGGACGCTGTGCGACGTGTGCTGCGCACATCACTGAAGTCGCCTCCCTCGTCGTCGGGGCCGTTGCCCGCGTAGTGGCGGAAGACGTCCTCCAGTGTGGGCGCACGGCCGGCCGGAGCGACGCGCTCCAGACCGGACTTCAGGCCGGCCGGGGTGCCGAGGGCTCTGATGCGGCCCCGGTGCATCAGAGCGAGACGGTCGCAGTAACGGCCCGCCTCGTCCATGTAGTGGGTGGTGACCAGTACGGTCATCCCGGTGGCCGCACGTGCCTGGTTCAGCCGCTCCCACACAGTGGTACGGGCGATCGGATCGAGTCCGATGGTCGGTTCGTCCAGAATCAGCAGGCGGGGCGAACTCACCAGTGCCTGGGCGAGTTCGAGACGCCGGACCATGCCGCCGGAGTACGTACCCGCCATCCGGTCGGCCGCGTCCCCGAGACCGACTGCGTCGAGGGCCCGGGCCACCCGAGGGGGACGTTCGCGGCGCGGTACGTCGTAGACGCGGGCGAAGAGGGTGACGTTCTCCCGCCCGGTGAGAGCGGAGTCGGCGGACAGCTGCTGAGGGACGTAGCCGAGCAGGCGGCGCACGCCCATCCGCTCCCTGGCCACGTCGTGGCCGAAGACCCGGATCATCCCGGGCGGCACGGGCAGCAGTGTGGTGATCGCCCTGATCGTGGTGGTCTTGCCCGCACCGTTGGGGCCGAGCAGTCCGAAGACCTCACCCGCGGTGACCGAGAAGTCCACCTCGTCCACGGCGCGGGTGGCGCCGAAGCGGTAGACCAGTCCGGTGCATTCGATGGCGCTTCCGGTCATGGCCGGATCATCTCCGTGTTCGGGTACGCGATTCCTCATGGAGCAGGGCGGCGAGTCTGCGCAGCGCGGGCACGGCGGCGGCCAGCGCCGTCCGGTCGCGTGCGGACAGCCGCCGCCACTGCTCCCGGTAGACGGCGGCCCGTCGGTCGTCCCAGTCCCGCAGCCGTTCGGTGGCCCGGGGCGTGACGCTCAGCGATGCGGCACGGGCGTCCTGCGGGTCCCGTTCCCTCACCATCAGCCCCAGCCCGGCGAGTTGCCGGACCAGGGTCGACACCGAGTTGTCGGCGAGGCGCAGTTCCCCGGCCGCCTCCGAGACGCGGATGCCGGGGTTCGCCCGGACCAGCCGGAGGAGTTCGGCCTGGGCCGTCGGCATCGGCGGGCCGGTCAGACCGCCGCGCAGGCTGCGCCGTACGAGCCGGTTGACGGCGGCCAGCAGGGCACCCAGTTCCGCAGGGATTCCTATATCCGGCATATATGAATAATACCTCTCATGCAGAGGTAATCGCTGCGGGCAAGGGGGTCGCCGGCCCGCCCGGTTGCCGCCGCCGTCCGGCCCCGGACTACAGGTGGAAGGGCACGGTGGTGATGACGATCTTGGGCAGGGGGCGCAGGGCGCGGCGCAGGCGGGTGGCGGTGCGGCTGTGCAGGAGTTGGTGGCGTCGGTGCCGGGTGACGATCTCGGGGAGGATGACGGTGAGGGTGAGATCGGGGTGCTGGCGGTGGAGTGCTTCGATGTAGTGGACGAGCGGGGCGACGACGGCCCGGTAGGGGGAGATGACGATCTCCAGGGGCAGATGGTCGCCCCACAGGGTCCAGTAGCCGCGGAAGCGCCGGGCCTCGTCCTCGGTGAGGCCGATGTGGAGGGCCAGGACGGGCTGCTGGAGCGAGGCCGCGTAGGCGAGGGCCCGCATACCGGCGAGGTCGAGTGTGGCGATGGCGACGACCGAGAGATGGCGGATCTCCTCCGGGAATTCCTCGTCCTCCCCGTTTCCGTCCGCAGGCGCGGCGCTCCTCTCGGAAGCGACGGGCGGCGGCTGACCCGGCAGCGGTCCCTCCTCGCTGCGCGCGGGCAGTTCGATGATGTGCGGATGCAGTCGCAGGGCCACGTGGGCGGCCTCGTAATGACGGCGGATCCGTGTGGTCACCAGCAGGAAGAGGGTGACCGCGACGATGGCCACCCACGCCCCCGAGGTGAACTTGCTGATACCCGCGGTGATGAAGACCAGCGCCGACAGCAGACCGCCCGTCGCGTTGAAGAAGAGGCTCTTGCGCCAGTGGTGATCACGCAGCCGCCACCAGTGGACGACCATCCCCGCCTGCGAGAGCGTGAAGGCGAGGAAGACCCCGACGGCGTACAGCGGAATCAGCGACCCGGTCAGCCCGTCGAACGCCACGAACACCAGGGCCGCGGCGAGCGAGAGCAGGACGATTCCGTTGCTGTAGGCGAGGCGGTCGCCCATCCGCATGAACACCCGCGGCGCGTAGCCGTCGCGCGCCAGCAGGGAGAGCACCCGGGGGAAGTCGTTGTACGCGGTGTTCGCGGCCAGCAGGAGCACCGCGGCGGTGGCCGCCTGGACGAAGACGTACATCCACCCCGAGCCGAAGCTCAGATGGGCGAGCTGGGAGAGCATGGTCTCCTGCTCCGTGGGCACCACCCCGGCGAGACGGACGAGCACCACGATCCCGGCGAACATCACGACAAGGAGCGTCACCATCCACGTCAGGGTCGTACGGGCGTTGCGCCATTCGACGGGCTTGAACGCCGGAACCGCGTTCGAGATCGCCTCGATACCGGTCATCGCCGTGGCGCCCGAGGAGAAGGCCCGCATGATCAGCAGCAGGCCGACGGTCTGGGTGACGGCCGGTGGCGGGGCCGGGGCCGGCTCGAATCCCCGGCCGGCCGAGTCGGCCAGACCGACGGCGATCAGCGCGAACATCGCGACGATGAAGGCGTAGGTCGGGGCCGCGAACAGCGCTCCGGCCTGCCGGACCCCCCGCAGATTCCCGGCCAGGAGCAGGACGATCACCCCGACACCCATGGGTACCGTCGCGGAGGTCAGTGAGGGGAGCGCCGAAGTGATGGCCGCGATCCCGGAGGCGATCGACACCGCCACCGTGAGGATGTAGTCGGTCATCAGCCCGGCGGCGGCCATCAGTCCGGGCACCGGGCCCAGATTGTCGCTCGCGACGATGTACGACCCGCCGCCGTGCGGATACGCCCGGATCGTCTGACGGTACGACAGCCCCACCGCGCACATCAGGAACGCGATCGCCGCGGCGACCGGAATCGAGTACGTGAGCCCCGCCGTCCCGGCCAGCACGAGGACCGCGAGCATCGCCTCGGGGCCGTAGGCGACCGACGACAACGCGTCGGCCGACAGCACCGGCAGCGCCAGTGCCTTGCGCATCCGTTCGGTCACGACCGCGGAACTCTTCAGGGCCGCACCCAGCAGCACCCGCCGGGCCCGTACCGTCGCGCGGCCCAGCCGCTGCGCAGGCAGCTCCTCCGTGTCGACCTGTTCCCCCGCTGTGCGTGGCCCCAGTTCGGAGATGCGCACCAGGCGGCCGAATCCGCCGGGTCTGAGCTCCGCCACGGGCGGGAACCTCCCCAGGTCGGGATCGACCGGCAGGGCGCGCCGCCACACCTCCGGAGCCGCCGACACCCGCCCCCATGCCCGCCCCAGCCGTCGCAGCACCCGCAGTTGCTCCTCGCCGAGCCCGGGCGACCCCGCGGCCGGGCCCGGCGGACCTGCCGGGTCCGCGGCTCCACGACTCCTTGCATCCGTCACAGTGCGCAGTGTGACGGAGTGTGGAGGTGGAAGGGGTGCGACATGACGTTCGGCAGCCCTTCACCCGACTCGCGCACCCATGCCGGAAGCGATGTGCTTCGCCCCGTGAACGGCGAGTTCACGGGCGGTTGCCGGCGGATCGGAGGGGCCGTCACGGCACCTCTGTGGGTCCTGGGGTGGGGCTGGCATTAGGTTGACCCGGAAAGGTCTCGGCAGCCGGACTCGCAATGGGGGCGAGCATGACCATGCTAAAGGGAACCAATGTTCCAGTGGCGGCTCAGGCCGTGCGCGTCGAATTGGGGTGGCGCACCGCTCCGGGGACACCGGACGTGGACGCCTCCGCGCTCCTTCTCCTCGGCTCGGGAAAGGTGCGCAGCGACGCGGACTTCGTCTTCTACAACCAGCCCGCCCACGCGTCCGGGGCGGTACGCCATGAGGGCAAGCGGACCGCCGCCGGTGCGGCCACCGACACCCTTGCCGTCGATCTGGCGCGGGTGGAGCCCGCCATCGACCGCGTGGTGCTGGCCGCCTCCGCGGACGGCGGCACGTTCGGGCGGGTGACCGGGCTGTACGTACGGATCACGGACGCGGCGAACGGAGCCGAACTGGCACGCTTCGACAGCACCGATGCCACGGTCGAGACCGCCTACATCCTCGGAGAGCTCTACCGGCGCCAGGGCGCCTGGAAGTTCCGGGCGGTCGGCCAGGGATACGGCACCGGGCTCGAAGGGCTCGCCACGGACTTCGGGATCTCCGTGGACGAACCTCAGAAGCCGCAACGGGCTCCGCAGCCCCAAGCGCCCGTGCAACCTCAACAGCCCCGTCCGGCAACGAGGGTTGCCGCCACACCGCCACCGCCGCAATATCCTCAGCCGACGCTCGCCGCCCCGATGGCACCGCCGGTCCCTCCCGCGCCCCCGGCGCCGCCCGCCACCCAGCCCGTACGCCTCACCAAGGTGACACTCACGAAGGACGCGCCGTCCGTCTCGCTCGCGAAGCAGGGCGGAACTTCGGGATCCATGCGCGTCAATCTCAACTGGGAAGTGCGCAAGCAGTTCAAGGGGTGGGGCAGCAAACTCGGCAGGGCCATCGCACAGCACGCGGATCTCGATCTTGATCTCTGTGCCCTCTACGAACTGACCGACGGCCGCAAGGGAGTGGTGCAGGCGCTCGGAAACGCCTTCGGCGCCCTCCACCAGCCGCCCTATATCCAGCTCGACGGCGACGACCGGACGGGCGCCGTCGCCTCCGGTGAGAACCTGACGATCAACCTCGACCAGAAGGCCAGGATCCGCCGGGTCCTGATCTTCGTCACCATCTATGAAGGCGCCCGGAGTTTCGCCGATCTGCATGCCACGGTCACCCTCCAGCCGCAGCACGGCGCAGCGATCGACTTCTCGCTCGACGAATGCACCGTCGCCTCGACGGTCTGCGCCCTCGCCCTCATCACCAGCAACGGCAACGACCTCACCGTGCAGCGCGAGGCCCGCTACCTGGTGCCGCAGCGCGGAGTGAGTCCGCAGCGCACGATCGACCAGGCCTACGGCTGGGGCATGAACTGGACGCCGGGCCGCAAGTGAGCCGAGTGGCCGGGAGTCACTGATCCGGTGCGGCCTCGGGACGGGCGTACGTACGCCCCTTCCAGGCCGCACCGCGGCCCCGGTAGTGCTGCACCGCGGAATCGGCGGTCATCAGCAGATACAGCAGTGCGGTGAACGGCAGCAGCGGGGCCAGCCACAGCGACTGCCGGTAGTACCCCTGCATCGGCATGTAGGTGCCGGCCATCACGGCCCAGGCCGCGCCCCCGGCCCAGGCGGCGGCCGGGTCGCCGCCGAGCAGCCCCGCGACGAGCGTCACCGGCGGCGCGAGGTAGATCAGCGCGAGCCCCAGCACCGTGCCGAACAGCAGCAGCGGACTGTGCCGCAGCTGGGCGTACGCGCTCCGCGAGACCATCCGCCACAGATCGCCCAGGTGCGGATAGGGCCGCACACTGTCCACCCGCTCCGCGAGCCCCAGCCAGATCCGGCCGCCGCTGCGCTGCACCGCCCGGGCCAGGGACACATCGTCGATCACCGCCTGCCGGATCGAATCCGGCACCCGCGCCCGTACCGCGGCCTCGGTCCGCAGCAGCACGCAGCCGCCTGCCGCGGCCGCCGTCCGCGCCCCCGCCCGGTTCACCCACCGGAACGGATAGAGCTGCGAGAAGAAGTAGACGAAGGCCGGCACGACCAGCCGCTCCCAGACGCTCGCCACCCGCAGCCGCGCCATCTGCGAGACCAGATCGAAGCCGCCCGACCCGGCGGCGGCCACCAGTTCCCGCAGGCTGTCGGGCTCGTGCGCGATGTCGGCGTCCGTGAGCAGCAGGTACTCGGGATCCCGGGCCCGCGCCAGCGCGATCCCGTGCCGCACGGCCCAGAGCTTGCCGGTCCAGCCGGGCTCGGGCTCACCTGGCGAGACCACGGTCACCGGCAGCCCCCCGTACCGTACGGACAGCTCACGGGCGAGATCTCCGGTGCCGTCCTCGCTGCAGTCGTCGACCAGGAAGATCTCGGCGGCTCCCGGGTAGTCCTGCGCCAGCAGCGACGGCAGGCTCACCGGGAGCATGTCGGCCTCGTCACGCGCGGGCACGACGATCGCGACCGACGGCCACCGCGCCGGGACCGTCCGTCGGGGCAGCCGCTGGTCGGTCCGCCAGAAGAACCCCTGTCCCAGCAGCAGCCACACCCATACGACCAGCGAACCCACGGCGATCCAGGCAACGGCGCTCATTGGCCGAAGTCTGCCCCACTGAGCCGGGACCGCAAGGGTGGTCGACTATGGTGACCGGGTGAAGATCGCGCTCATGGACTCCGGAATCGGCCTGCTCGCCGCCGCCGCCGCAGTACGCCGGCTGAGGCCGGACACCGATCTGGTGCTCTCCTCGGACCCCGGCTCCATGCCCTGGGGGCCGCGCACACCCGAGGACGTCACGGCCCGCGCCCTCACGGTCGCCCGGGCCGCCGCCGCCCACCGGCCCGACGCGCTGATCGTCGCCTGCAACACGGCGTCCGTGCACGCACTGGCGGCGCTCCGGGCCGAGCTCGAGCCCACGCTGCCCGTCATCGGAACCGTCCCCGCCATCAAGCCGGCCGCCGCGGCCGGCGGCCCGGTCGCGATCTGGGCCACCCCCGCCACCACCGGCAGCCCGTACCAGCGCGGACTCATCCGTGACTTCGCCGGGTCCACGGCCGTCACCGAGGTCCCCTGCCCCGGACTGGCCGACGCCGTGCAGTACGCGGACGAGGCCGGGATCGAGAAGGCCCTGGCCGCGGCCGCCGCCCTCACCCCGCCCGACGTACGGACCGTCGTGCTGGGCTGCACCCACTACGAGCTGGTCGCCGAGCGCATCCGCGACGCCGTGCAGCAGCCCGGCCGGCCCCCCGTCGTCCTGCACGGTTCCGCGGGGGCCGTCGCCGCCCAGGCCCTGCGCCGGATCGGGGCCGAACCCGCTCCGTCGGCCGAACCCTCCGCCGGCCTCGTCGTCCTCCTCGGCGGACAGGTGTCCGAGCTGCCGGAAGTCGCGCTGGCCTACCCGGAAGGGCGCCGGCTCGCCGCCGTCAGCTCCGCCCGCTGACCGTACGGCGACCCCGCGGGAGCCGTTCTGCCCGTCCCCCCGCGCGGATTCTTCAGTACGCTGCTGGCATGAGGGACCATCCCCGAAATCCGGCGCGCACCGGTGCCGACACCCACACCGCGGTATGGACCGGACGGGCCACCAACCGGACCCAGTGGGTGCTCGCGGCCGCCGGCGCCGCCTGCCTGGCGCTCGGCGTCCAGCTCGCCGTCAGCTCCACCTGGACCTCCGGCATCGCCCCGCTGCTGATGTCGGTGATCGGCTGTGTCGCGGCCGGACTGCTGATGCTGTTCGGAACCCTCGCCTTCGTGAACGTGGCGGTCCGCGTCGACGGTGACGCCCTCGAGGTGCGCTGCGGCCACATGGGGCTGCCGCGCCGCCGGATCCTGCTCACCCATGTGGTGGGCGCGGACTTCGTACCCCGGGTGACCCCGCGCCAGTGGGGCGGCTGGGGCTACCGCTGGCGCCCCGAGCAGGGCACGGCCGTGGTCGTGCGCCGCGGCGAGGGCCTGGTGCTCAGGCTCGGTGACGGCAGGACCTTCACCGTCACGGTGGACGACGCCGAGGCGGGCGTCCGGTTCATCCGCGACCGTCTGCACCTGCCGGCCACCGGGGCACCGGCAGGGGCCTGACCCACGCCGCACGGCCGGCGCGGTCCGCCCGGGGATCAGACCCCGCGCGCACCCTCCACGTCGCGCGCAGCCCGCTTTGCACCTCCGCCGCCCGCCCCGGCACCGGCCTCGATCGGCCGTCGTGCCGAGGCCATCCCGGCGAGCAGCCCCGCCCCCGCCGTCACCGGCGTGAAGCTCAGCGCATTGCCCACACTCGCCAGCGCCGCCAGTGCCGTGAGCGCGGCTCCGGCCGTCAGCACGACCGCGGTGGTGCGCGGCGAGCGCCACAGCGAGTACAGCAGCCAGCCGAACGCGGCCGCCAGCAGCACCACCCCCACCACTCCCTGTTCCGCCGCCTGCTGCAGCGCGGCCGAGTGCGGCTTGCCGTCCGAACCGAGGCTCTGCTGCGCGGTGGGACTGAGCTCGGCGAACCGGTCGGGGCCGACACCCAGCACCGGGTGCTGCCCGGCCAGCCGCGCCGCGTCCTGCCAGAGCTGGACGCGGTTACTGGTGAGCTGGCCCTCGAAGGAGGCCGTGAGCCCTTCGGGCAGCGCGTCCTCGGCCACCGCCCACGAGAGGCCGGCCATCACAGCGGTGGCCAGCGCGAGACCGGCGAGACCGAGCAGCCGCCGGTGCGTCCTGGCCGCGGCCAGTGAGCACAGCAGTACCCCGAGAGCCGCCGCGAACCCGGCCACCGAGCCGACACCGAGCGAGGCGCAGGCCGCGCCCAGGGCGAGCAGGCGCAGAGTGAACCGCAGCGATTCCCGCCGGGCCGCGGCCGCCGCGCAGCAGGCGGCTCCCGCCGCGAGGACCAGCAGAGCCGCGGCCGCCCCGGTGTGTCCGGGCGTGGTCTCCGCCGTGGCCGTCGCCCCCGGCATGCCGTGGCGCCATACGAGCGCCATGACGAGGGCGGCCAGTGCCGCGGTGGTCGCCGCGGCCACCGGAAGCAGCGTTCCGCAGATACGCCCGCAGGCGAAACCCGCCGCGACGGCGAGCAGCGCGAGCAGCACCCCTTCGGGCCGGGTCTCCCGGCCCGCCGCGCTGATCAGCGACCAGATCGCGCAGGCGGCGAGAATCAGGGCCCCGGCCACGTCCGACGCATTGCCACCCTCGTGTCCGCGTTCTGTGGATGCAGTCATCAGGTCCGTCCCCCGGCCTGTGACCGTCCCGTCCGCCAGGGCCGGATCCGGCCCGGTCGGCGGGGGACTGGCGCACAGGCTAACGGCCGCGGCCGCCATCTGTGCAGAAGATGCGGAGAAACGATCCGGCGGTAAGGATTCCGTCACCGGGACGGGGCTCCCCGGCACCCGGGCCGTCACCGTAGACTCCGCCGGGTGAGCACCACCATCGCCCAGGTCGGCGACCCGCAGAAGCCCGCTTCCGCCCCCAGAGCCGGCCGCATGCTGCCGCGCCTCGCACGTCCCGCCGCAGCCGTGCTCTCCGGGGTGATGCTGTACGCGAGCTTCCCGCCCAGGCCCCTGTGGTGGCTGGTACTGCCCGGATTCGCCCTGCTCGGCTGGGTGCTGTTCGAGCGCAGGTTCCGTGCCGCGTTCGGACTCGGCCTGCTCGCGGGGCTGGGCTTCATGCTGCCGCTGCTGCACTGGACCGGTGAAGAGGTCGGACCGGTGCCGTGGCTGGCCCTGGCCGCCGCCGAGGCGCTGTTCGTCGCGGTGGGCTGCATCGGCATCTCCGCCGTGACCCGGCTCGCCTGCTGGCCGCTGTGGGCGGCCGCGGTCTGGACCCTGGACGAGGCGGTCCGGGCCAGGATGCCGTTCGGCGGCTTCCCCTGGGGCAAGATCGCCTTCGGCCAGGCGGACAGTGTGTTCCTGCCGCTCGCGGCGCTGGGCGGCACCCCGCTCCTCTCCTTCGCCGTGGTGCTGTGCGGCTTCGGACTCTTCGAGGCGGTCCGCCGCTTCCGTATCCACCGCACCACGGGCGAACTGCCCCGCGGCGCCGTCGTCGCGGTGGCCGCGACCGTCCTGCTGCCGGTGGCCGCCGCCTTCGGGTCGCTGCCGCTGGTGGACGACTCGGCCGAGGACGGCACCGCCACCGTCGCCGCGATCCAGGGCAACGTGCCGCGCCTGGGCCTCGACTTCAACGCCCAGCGCCGCGCCGTCCTGGACAACCACGCGAACCGTACGCAGCAGCTCGCCCGTGACGTGAAGGCGGGCAAGGTCCCGCAGCCCGACTTCGTCCTGTGGCCGGAGAACTCCTCCGACCTGGACCCCTACCGCAACGCCGACGCGCGGATCGTGATCGACGACGCGGTCAAGGCCATCGGCGTGCCGACCGTGGTCGGCGCGGTCGTCGAACCCGACACCGGAAAGCTGCGCAACACCCTCATCCAGTGGGACCCGGACAAGGGGCCGGTGGCCACGTACGACAAGCGCCACATCCAGCCGTTCGGCGAGTACATGCCGATGCGTTCCTTCGTGCGCGTCTTCAGCTCGGACGTGGACCGGGTGCAGCGGGACTTCGGACCGGGCAGGAAGGTCGGCGTCTTCGACCTGGCCGGCACCTACGTCGGGCTCGTCACCTGCTACGAGGCCGCGTTCGACGACGCCGTGCGCGACACGGTCGAGCACGGCGCCCAGCTGATCGCCGTCCCCAGCAACAACGCCACCTTCGGCCGCAGCGAGATGACCTACCAGCAGCTCGCCATGTCCCGGGTGCGCGCGGTGGAGCACAGCCGGTCCGTCGTCGTTCCGGTCACCAGCGGTGTCAGCGCGGTCATCCGCCCCGACGGCACCATCGTCCAGAAGACGAAGATGTTCACCCCGGACGCCCTGGTGGACGAGGTGCCCCTGCGCTCCTCGCTGACCCCCGCGACCCGGATGGGACCGCTGCCCGAGGGACTGCTGGCGCTGCTCGCGGTGTTCGGCCTCGGCTGGGTGGCGACGCGGGCGGTACGGGCACGACGCGTCCGTTGAGCCGCACGCAACGTAGGGTCGGAGCATGGCTACTCCTGACTTCATCCGCGAGATCCGCGCCACCGCGGGTCACCAGTTGCTCCTGCTGCCCGGCGTCAGCGCCATCGTGTTCGACGACGAGGGCAGAGTGCTGCTCGGGCGGCGCGCCGACACCGGCAAGTGGTCGGTCATCGGAGGCATTTGCGAGCCGGGGGAGCAGCCCGCCGCGACGGCGGAGCGCGAGGTGTACGAGGAGACGGCCGTGACCTGCGTGGCTGAGCGGGTCGTGCTCACCCAGGTTCTGCCGCCCATGCAGTACGAGAACGGCGACCGCTGCCAGTTCCTGGACGTCACCTTCCGCTGCCGCGCCACCGGAGGCACGGCCCGGGTCAACGACGACGAGTCGCTGGAGGTGGCCTGGTTCCCGGTCGACGCGCTGCCGGAGCTCGCCGAGTTCGCGCTCCTGCGGATCAAGCTGGCGCTCACCGACGGGCCCACCTGGTTCGAGGCCACCGCCCCGCAGAAGTGAACGCGCGGGCCGGGCGGGCCGTGCACGGCCCGCCCGGCCCCGGAAACGCGCCGGTTCAGACGCTGCGCACCGTGTCGGCGGGCAGGGCCGCGGGCGCGTCCTGCCCGCCGCCCGGCTCCACGTCCGCCAGGTCCCGGTGCCGGGTCTCCTTGGCGCAGACGACGGCGAGCACGGTGATGAGCACGGCGGCGATCACGTACAACGAGATCGGGGTCGAGGTGCCGAAGTCCGCGAGCAGCGCGGTGGCGATGAGCGGCGCCGGGGCGCCGGCCGCGACGGACGAGAACTGGGCACCGATCGACGCACCCGAGTATCGCATCCGGGTCGCGAACAGTTCCGAGAAGAAGGCCGCCTGCGGCGCGTACATCGCTCCGTGGAAGATCAGCCCGACCGTGACGGCGAGCAGCAGACTCCCGAAACTCCGGTTGTCGATCAGCGCGAAGAACGGGAACATCCAGAGCCCCACCCCGACCGCACCGGCCAGATACACGGGCCTGCGCCCCACCCGGTCGGACAGCGCGCCCCACATCGGGATGACGGCGAAGTGGACCGCCGACGCGATGAGTACGGCGTTGAGGGCCGTCTGCTTGCTGAGATCGGCCGCGGTCGTCGCGTAGACGAGGATGAAGGCCGTGATGACGTAGTAGCTGATGTTCTCCGCCATCCTGGCGCCCATGGCGATCAGCACATCGCGCCAGTGATGCCGCAGCACGGCCACGACGGGCATCTTCTCCGCCGCCCCCGAGGCGGCCCTGCGCTCCTCGGCCTGCGCCAGCGCGGCCTTGAACAAGGGCGATTCGTCGACGGACAGCCGGATCCACAGACCGATGATCACCAGTACGCCGGAGAGCAGGAAGGGGATGCGCCAGCCCCAGGCCTCGAAGGTCGAGTCCGACATCAGCGCGGTGAGCGCGGAGAGCACACCGGTGGCGAGCAACTGCCCGGCCGGCGCACCGGTCTGCGGCCATGAGGCCCAGAACCCGCGTCGCTTCGCATCCCCGTGTTCCGACACCAGCAGCACGGCCCCGCCCCACTCACCCCCGAGGGCGAAGCCCTGCACCAGGCGGAGCACGGTGAGCAGGACCGGAGCGGCGACCCCCACGGTGGCATGGGTCGGCAGCAGTCCGATGGCGAACGTGGCACCGCCCATCATCAGCAGGCTGAGCACCAGCAGCTTCTTGCGTCCGAGCCGGTCGCCGTAGTGCCCGAAGACCAGAGCGCCGATCGGCCGCGCGGCGAAGCCGACGGCGTACGTGAGGAAGGACAGCAGCGTTCCGACGAGCGGCTCGGACTCCGGGAAGAACAGCTTGTTGAAGACCAGAGCGGCCGCTGATCCATAGAGGAAGAAATCATACCATTCAATGGTCGTACCGATAAGGCTGGCGGCGACGATGCGCCGGAGGCTGGAGGGGGGTGGGGGAGCGGATGCTGGGGCGGCCATGGGTACCACTTCCGGACGGTGGGCGGGGACGGGGGTCGTGTCGCCACACCGTAGGAAGGGGCAGGTCAGGGGCGTATGTGGTGGGAGACCATAGTTCTCGGTGCGGGTGTGCGCGGGGCCACTATGACAGGCACGTCGAGACTGCTTCGAGGACCGTATTGAAGGCCGGCAGGCGCTCGTCAGGATTGCGCTATTAGGCATGGTTTATTGCTCTGGTGCTGACTCCCGTGCTGGTTTGGTGCTGACCTGAAACCGCATGTCAGCACCCCTGATCACCTGGCCCGTGCTGACTTGGCGCTGACTACGCAGCGTTGAAATTCGGCGTTCGGGGCGGATCGGGCGGGTCGTGTTCTCCCCTTCCCCGCGCCTGCGGTCAGGCCTGGCGGGTTTCTGCGGAGCCGGCCATGGTTGGTGGCACGTGGTCCCGCACCGGCAGGCCCCCGCACCGTGAAACCCATACATAGGCGGCCGGATGAACCCACGCGACCACACCCATGCCCCGCCAACCGCCGCTTCACCACCATCGACCGGAACCCTCCACGGCCGGAACGCCCAACACCTCGCCGTACGCCTATGTCAACAACGCCCCCAACCAGTCCGCCCCCTCCAGCCGCTGCCCCCTGTGCTTCTCCGCAGTAATCGGCGAACCGTCGCCACGCGGTGTGAGACCAACGCGGCTGGATACCGGAGGCACCAAGCAGCCGGGCAGCGGCAGCGCATCGGACAGGCATCGACTACGCCGACGTCCCCCGCGACGACATCGCCCCCGTCCTTGCGGAACTCGTGCGCCAGCCCGGCATCCGCCGCCGCATCCTCGAACTCACCGCAGGACCCACCCCCATCGCGGATGCCGTTCTCGGACTACCAGGTGTGTCCCGAGGCGCAGCGCTGGATGTGCGGGCTTCCGACCGTCTGGGGCGAGACCCAGTACGTGTCCGGAGACCCGCGCACCGGCGCCGTCATCGCCCGGCACAACGGCGATGACGGGTTCGTTGGCGCGCTCAAGTACGGGGACATCGGCACCATTTCGTACCCGACGGCCTTCCTCGGCTCGGGTACGTGGCGGGCCGAGATCATCACCGTCGGGCCGTCCGGCGGCCTGGTCCACATACGAAAGGCGATCCGGACCGGAGTCACGCTCGGCGTGCCGGTCGTGACGAACGGTGGACACGTGGTGAAGCTGACCAAGGTCGCACCGTAGAGAGGTGTCTTCGACGGCTTCGGCCGTCTCCTCCCCTGCGGCCCGGTCACCGCGACCGGGCCGCAGGTCTACGTGCTTCGCGATCTCAAGATGTATAGGATCTATTGGCTATCGCTTCTTGACGTGCTCGCGATTAAACCGCACACTTTTCTGAGCCAGGGGAGCTTGAAGATCAGGTGCTGGGCGTGAGGGCGTCATCTAGGCCTGTACGGCCATCAGAAGAATCTGAACTATATGAGATCTCTACGATCGATTGTTTAGGCCATCTGGCCTGTCGTCTTGGGAGGATGCTCAACCGGTCCCGCACAGGCCCCCTCTCGGAACGCGCACGCACCTCCAGGAACGATCCCGTCGAGAACGCTTGGAGCCCGCCATGAGATGTCGCCTGAGACGCTTCGCGTGTCTGTTCTCCCTGTTCGTCTCCTTACTGGCCCTGACCCTGGCTGTCCCCGTCGCCCCGGCGACCGCTGAACCCGCCGCCGTGAATGCCAGGCCCACGGTGGTACCCGCCCTGCAGAAGTGGCAGGGCGGTGCAGGCTCCTTCGAGCTGCGTCGGCACAGCCGCATCGTGCTCGCGGGGAAGCAGGGCGACGGCCTGCGCGACCAAGTGGCCGCGCTCCCGAGCGAGATCGAGCAGGTGTCAGGGCGCAGGTCCGCCCTCTCGGCTCGGTCTCCCCAGAACGGCGACATCGTGCTGGCTGTCGATCCCGCGCTGACGGAAGCCGAGGGCGGGGCCCGGTTCAAGGAGGAGGGGTACATTTTCACGGTCACCGACCGGAACGTGCGGATCACCGCACGGACCGCGAAGGGTGTCTACTACGGCACGCGCACCCTGCTGCAGGTCCTGCTGCTCGACGACGGCCGCGACTCCGTGCCCGTGGGCACCGCCGTGGACTGGCCGAACTACAAGGTGCGGGGCTTCAGCCTGGATGTCGGGCGGCGCTTCTTCACCGCTGACTTCATCCGCGACTACGTACATCTCATGGGCTGGTTCAAGCTCAACGAGCTCCAACTGCACCTGAACGACAACGGGTTCAAGGGCAGCGGGTCCTGGAGCGACGTCCAGGCCGGCTTCCGGCTCAAGTCCGACAACCCCGAACTGGCCGGCCTTGCCTCGAAGGACGGGGCCTATGACCGGCGCGACTGGGAATCCTTCGAGGACACCGCCGCCGTCAACGGCGTCACGATCATCCCCGAGATCGACGCTCCCGCCCACTCGCTGGCGTTCACCCGGTTCCGGCCGTCACTGGGGCTGAACAACGGCGACTCCGACCATCTGGACCTGTCGAAGCCCGAGACCACCACGTTCATGAAGTCGGTCTTCGATGAGTTCGTCCCCTGGTTCCGCAGCCCGGACGTGCACTTCGGCGCCGACGAGTACACGGTCGACAAGCCCCGCTACAAGACCTACTTCAACGAGATGGCGGCCCACATCCGCGCGCTCGGGAAGCATCCACGGGCCTGGGGAAGCCTGTCCGTGATGGCGTCCGACACCGAGGGCTACGACCGCGACGTCACCCTCAACAGCTGGAACAACCAGTGGTACGGGCCGCAGGCCGCCAAGCGGGACGGCTATTCCTTCATCAACACCAACGACGCGCTGCTCTACATCGTCCCGTTCGCGGACTACTACCATGGGCGAGGACTTGACGGAAAGTACCTCTACGACCAGTGGGAACCCAACGTCTTCCCGGGCGGCCAGAGCGTCGAACCCCAGGACCCCCAACTCCTCGGCGCCATGTCCGCCGTCTGGAACGACCTGACCCAGGCCACCTACGGCGAACTGGACGTCCATGGGCTGGTCGAGCCCACGTTCGGTGTGCTCGCCCAGAAGATGTGGAGCGGCGCCGCGTCGGGCGTGCCGTACGACTCCTTCCTGAAGACCGTGCGCCGACTCGGCGTGGGTACCGGTCTGACCAAGGTCGCCACAACGCTGGCCGCTCCGGCGAACAGCGAGGTGAGCCTGGGCCGACCGGCGACCGCGTCCGCGGGCGACGCCGGCGCGGCGTTCGACGGCGTAGGCACCACCAGGTGGGAGAGCGGCCCGGGGGAGAAAGCCTGGCTCCGCGTGGATCTCGACCGGCCGGAGACGGTCAGCAAGGTCGAGCTGGACTGGGCGCCCGAGTACGGGCGCGACTACGCGATCCAGGTGTCCGGGAACGGCACGACCTGGACCACGGTCGCCGCGCGCACGGACCGGGCGTCCGCGGGTTCCGACACGCTCGCCTTCGATCCGGTCACGGCCCGGTACGTACGTGTCGTCGGCAGCGAAGCGGCCCGCAAGCAGGACGGATACGCGCTGTGGAGCATGCGCGTGTTCGACGCTCCCGACCTCGCGCTGCACCGTCCGACCACGGCATCGTCGTCCGAAGTGCCGAGCCTGGCACCGGAGAACGCCACCGACGGGGACGGGAAGACCCGGTGGGCCAGTGCCTATCGGGACGACGAGTGGATCCAGGTGGACCTCGGCCGCTCGGGGACCGTCCGGCGCGTCCTGCTCGACTGGGAGACGGCCTCCGCCGCGGACTACGACATCCAGGTCTCCGACGACGCGGAGCACTGGACGACGGCCGCCACAGTCCGAGGCAAGCCGTCGGGCGCGCGTGTGGACGAACTCGTCTTCGCGCCTGCGAAAGCCCGATACGTGCGCATGCGTGGGATCAAGCGCACCTCGTCCTTCGGCTACTCGCTCTGGCGCTTCGAGGTCCGGGCCACAAGCCCGTGACCAGCGCCTGAACCAGCCCCTGCACTGATCACAACAACCAGGAGGAATCATGGACAGGCGGAGTTTCCTGATCGCGGGCGGGGTGAGTTCGCTGGCGACGGTCGCCCTCCCGACGCTGGCCGAACCGGCCTTCGCGGCACAGGAATCCGGCGAATCCAGCGGATCCGGCGCACTGCGCATCAAGGCGGGCCTTCTGGCGATAAGCCTTGACCGGGCGGGCCGAGTGGCCGGCCTCGTGGACCTGCGCAACGGCACCGACTACGTGGCGGCGGACAGAACGGGCCCCTTGGTGTCCGTCGTACTGGCGGACGGGACACGCGAAGTCCCTGCCCGGGTGCAGGCGTCGCGACGAGATCCGCGGGTGCTGGTGTTCAGCAGCGAGAAGGTGACCGTAGAAGTCAAGGTCGTCTCGCACGGGGCCTACTCGACGCTCGAGGTCGTCGGTCTGGACGCCGCGTCGGGTGTCGAGGTGCAGACGCTGCTGTGGGGGCCGCTCGCGGCACGCGTCAACCAGACGGTGGGCGAAGGCGTCGGCGTGGTCGGCGACAGCCGCTTTGTGTTCGGCATCCACCCGCTCAACGACAAGACTGTCGGTGCCTGGCCCAAGGAGTTCGCCGAGTTCGGTTTCGGCGCGGACGTCGAGGCCAAGCCGTACGGGCAGGGCGGGACACAGAACGACTGGAGCGCCGGCGCCAAGACGTCCTGGGGCAGCATCCTGCGCGCCTACACCTACGACTACACCAAGACCAGGATCAGGGACGGGCAGATCCCGACCGGCCCGCTCTCCGGATCCGAAGCGGAGATCGTCGGATCGAAGCTCGCGGTGTACGGCAGTGCACCGGATCTTGTGCTCACCGTGCTCAGCCAGGTCGCGCAGGACCAGAATCTTCCGTATCCGACCATCGACGGGCAGTGGCAGAAGGTGGCCGAGGCGACCCGGCAGCCGTTCCTCGTGCTGCATGACCTGAGCACCACCAACCTGGCCGCCGCCGTCGCGTTCGCCCAGCAGGCGGGCATCAAGAACGTCTACTCCGTCGAGGGGGCCGCAGGGCCCTGGAAGTCGACCGGCCACTACCAGTTCAACGGCAACTTCGGCGGTTCGGACGCCACCGCGACCCAGATGGCGACGACGGCCGCTGCGAGCGGTGTGCGGGTCGGTGTGCACACCTTGTCCAACTTCATTTCCTCCAACGACCCTTACATCGTTCCGGCGCCGGCCGACAGGCGGCTCACGACCGGCAGGACGGTGCAGCTGACGCGTCCTCTCGCCGCCGCCGACACGACCCTGTACGCCGACGGCGACTCGGGTGGCGGCGGGTACGTCCTCGGTCACCGCCTGCGCCTCGGCGACGAGTTCGTCACCTTCTCCGGTGTGTCCCAAGTCGGCCCGGACGAATGGCAGTTCACCGAGGTCAAGCGCGCGCAATGGGGCTCGGCTGCGGCGTCCTACCCGCAGGGGACCAACGCCGTCCGGATCTCCGAGAACCAGTACGGCGGAGCACGGGGCGACCTGCCGATCATCGATGAGATCGCCACCCGCCTTGCCACGGCATGCAACACCACCGGCATCAGGAACATCTCGTTCGACGGCCTTGAGGAGGTGGCCTGGAACGGCTGGAGCGGGCAGGGCTACGCGCACATGCTCAACGGCTTCCACCGTCAGCTGAAGTCCCAGGACAACTTCATCTCCGAAGCCTCCAACCCGTCGTCCAACTCCTGGCACGCCCAGTCCCGGGTCAGCTGGGGCGGCATCGGCTGGTCCGACTCCAACTACGACCAGGTGTCCAGGAACGTCAGCTTCTACCGGGCCAACTACCTCCCCCTCATGGGCGGGTCACTTCCGATCGGCGGCGACTCGAAGACGCTCGACATCGAGACGAACCTGGCGCGGGGCGCGTCCCTCGGCGTGAACTTCGGCTGGTTCGAGACGAGCATGGGCAGCCTGTCCCAGGGAGGCAACACCAAGGCGGTCCTTGCCGTCATCAAGACCTGGAACGCCGCGATCGCGGCAGGCGCCTTCACCTCCGCTCAGCAGCAGCTCATGGCGGACCAGAACAAGTACTGGCACTTGAGCGAGGAGAGTGCCGGCAGGCGCTGGTCACTGCAGGAGATGGACGCGGACAGCAACCCGGTCGGCGCCCCGCAGGCGGTGCAGGCGCCGCGGCCAGGCTTCACCACGCCCGCGCCTCCCGGGGCCAAGGTCGGTGAACTGTACACGTTCAAGGTCACCTCGAGCACGCCGCAGACGGTGCGCTACGAGATCACGTCCGGCGCCCTGCCGGCCGGGCTGACCCTCAACAAGGACACCGGCGGGATCACCGGAGTACCAACCGGTGCCGGCGCCAAGTCCTTCGCCATCACGGCCCGCAACAGTGGCGGAGTGCCCGATGTATCCGTGAATTATCGGATGAAGGTCACCGTGAATTAAGCGAGTTTGCGACTGCCCGGGGATGGCAGAAGGCCGCTCTCTCGCTACGGAGAGAGCGGCCTTCGCCTGTGGTGAGGCCTTGTCCACGGCCGGGTCGTCACCCGGTAGGTGATCTCGGCGTCGTCGGTGTGGCCGCCGCCTCGGGCGGCGACGGCGAACGTGCTTGCGCCTGCGGCGGTGGGCACGCCGGTGATCGCGCTGCGACCGGTACGCCCCGCTGGCGGCCGCCTCTGCGGCCTCGGCCGGGGCGGCGGTGAGCCCCATCGCGGCCGTCGCCGCGATAGAGCCCAGACCACTGACGACAAGAAGACGCCGTCTGTCCATGGTTCCTCCTCGGTGAAGCCTTGATAGTTCGTACTCTTCTGCGAGGGGCCGGAGGCAGGAGGACGGCAGGCTGCCACTTCCGCATCCTCGCCAAGAGAGAGAATTCCTTGCCTCTTCCGGGTAGACGTCCAGCACAAGTGCGATCTAGCGTGCAGTGGACCGCGCAACGAGTCAAGATATAGTTCCTATCCATGTTATTGGTTCTGAGGGATGGTTATGTTTCATCTCTTGACAGTGCTGTGAACGGACTTCGATACTCAGAGCGCTTTCGACGGGGGCGCTCGCGGCGAGCGGTCACCCACAAGCGCAGTAGGGCTCTCCGTAGATCCCGGAAGAGTCTGAACCATGTGACGCATTCGGCGGCTAGGGGAAGAGACGCATGACACGCAATCCGACACTCCTGAGGGTCGTGGCTCTCGCGGGTGTAGTGGTCCTGGCCGGATGCACGGCGGGCAGCACCGGTGGGAGTGCGTCGTCAGGCGACAAGGTCACCTTGACCTTCCTCACCTTCGAAACGCCCAACCTCGATGCCAAGTACTGGGATGCGGCGATCGCCAGGGCCTCGGCGAAGGTGCCCGGGGTGACCATCAAGAAGCTCGTCTCCCCCAGCGCGGACCGCACGGGATACGCGAAGCAGCTGGACAGCACGGGCCAGTTCCCGGACGTCATGATCGGCCTGAACCCGGCCGGGTTCGCCGAGGCGGGCAAGCTGGCACCGTGGTCGGACGGCGAGCTCGCCAAGTACGCCGAGCCGCACGCCAACACGTACGACGGCAAGGTCTACCAATTGCCCTATGCCGCCCAGACGACTCTCGTCTACTACAACAAGAGCGACTTCGCTAAGGCCGGCATCAAGGCGCCGCCGCGTACGTACGCCGAACTGGTTGACGACAGCGCCAAGTTGAAGGCCAAGGGAGTCAATCCCTTCGTGGTCGGCGGTGGCGGCAAGGACTCATGGGCCGACATGTTCCCGCTGATCTGCACCGTGGCCACCGACGTCTACAAGGAGACCCCGGACTGGCTGTCCCAACGCGCCGCGGGCAAGATCAAGTTCACCGACCGGGCCTTCGTGACGGCCGCCAATAAGGTTGCCGATCTGGCCGAAAAAGGTTACATAGACCGGGCGGGGCTCTCCCGCTCGTACGCCGACACCGAGCAGGCCTTCCGTGACGGCAAGGGCGCCATGTACCCGATGGGCAGCTGGTTCTCAGCCTCCGCCGACGCGAAGAGGCCGGGCTTCGACACGGGTGTCTTCGCGTGGCCCACCGATCAGGGAGCGCCGGCGCTGCCTGGCGTCACCGGCGGCGGGATGACGGTGAGTTCGAAGGCACCGGACGTGGCTCTCGCCAAGAAGTGGGCGAAGGCGTTCATGGAGGACGAGAAGAACCTCGACGCCGCCGTCAAGGCCGATGGGCTCATCATCGACATCAAGGGCTATACGCCGCCGCCGAACATGGGCCCCGTCTACAGGGAGACAGCGGCCGTCTATCAGCGGGCACAGAAGTCCGACGGAGTCGTCAACTCCTTCTCCCAGGAGACCGGTGACGGTTCTCTGCCGCCGGGCCTCGCCGACAAGGCCGCGGCAGGGATGCAGAAACTCCTCAGTGGCCGTATGACAGCCGCCCAATTCGGTGCCTACATGGACACCCAGTGGGACAAGGCCACCCGCTGATGCGCCCGCGTACCCCCACGGCCGTAGAGCCCGACGCACCAGAAGAACCGGAGGCACCCACCGTCTCGAAGGGGGCGCCGAGTAGGCCACGGAGGGCACTTTCAGGAGACGGCATGAGCCGCTTCGCCCTCTTCGCGGCGCCGGGCCTGCTGGTCTATCTGGCTCTGGTGCTCGTGCCCATCGCCATCACGACCGGCTACAGCCTCACCAACAAGAACCCCTTCAATCCACCGACCAAGTGGGTGGGCCTGGACAACCTGACCAGTCTCGCCTCCGACGACGAGTTTCTCAATGCGTTGGGGAACACCGTCATCGTCACCGTCATCGTCACCCTCGTCACCAACGCGGGGGGCCTTGCGATCGCCATGCTCCTCGATCGACGCGGCTGGCTGTACAACGTCCTGCGCAGCGTATTCTTCGTCCCGGTCGTCCTCAGCGCCGTTGTGGTCAGCGTCATCTGGCAGTCGATTCTCGTCGACGACGGCCTGCTCAACTCCATGCTGCGTCAGGTGGGGGTGAGCGACCCGCCGGGGTGGCTCTCCGATCCGAGTCTCGCTCTCTACACGGTCTCGTGGGTCATCGCCTGGCAAGGACTCGGCTTCTGCGTCGTCATCTACCTGGCCGGACTCCAGGGAATCCCACAGGAGTTGCACGAGGCTGCGGCGATCGACGGCTGCGGACCACTGATGCGGTTCCGCAATGTCACCTGGCCGATGCTGGCGCCCGCCGTCACCATCAACACGGTGATGTCGCTGATCGGCGGCTTCAAGGCCTACGACCAGGTCCAGGTCCTCACCAACGGCGGCCCCGGCCCCGGCACCACATCCACCCTCGCTTTCCAAGTGATCCAGACCGCGTTCAACGGCAACCACGTCGGCTACGCCTCCGCAATGGCTGTGGCGATGCTCATCCTGGTCGCTGCTGTGTCGGTGATCGCGCTCGGCCTCCTGCAGAAACGCGAGGTGTCCTCCTGATGGCCAACGCATCCAGGGCCTGGCTCCGTCCGGTCGTCGCGCTCCTCGCCGGCCTCGTGTTCTTCCTGCCGATCTACCTCGTGCTGGTCAATGTGTTCAAGGACGGTTCGACGATCGTGTCGAACCCGGTGGGCCTGCCGGTCCCGCCGACCATGGACAATATCCACAGCGTGCTGTCCCGGCCCGACCACCTCTTCTGGTACGGGCTGATCAACAGCACGGAAGTTACCGTGATCTCCATCATCGTCACCACGGCCATCTCCGCCATGCTCGGCCACTACCTGGCGCGGGCGACCGGCGCCCTGGCCAAGATCGCCATGGTCGCGCTGCTGTGCGGCCTCATGGTGCCGCCGGCGGTCATCCTCACCCCGATCACCGACGTACTCAGGGGACTTGGCCTAATGAGCACCGTTCCCGGCCTGATCCTCGCGTACGTTGGGTACTACATGCCGTTCGGAGTCTTCGTCTTCGCAGGCTTCGCCAAGACGATTCCCCGTGAGGTCGAAGAGGCGGCGGCCATCGACGGCGCCAGTGCGTTCCGTGCCTTCTGGCAGGTGGTCTTCCCGCTGATGCGACCCGCGTCGGCCAGCGTGCTGATCTTCCTCGGCGTCTGGATCTGGAACGACTTCCTCAACCCGCTGATCATCCTGGGCCCGGCCTCCGGCACCACGGTGACCGTCGGAATCTACCGGGCCATCGGCGAACACCAGGCGGACTACGGCTCGGTCTTCGCCCTCATGTTCCTGGCGACGCTGCCCATCCTTGTGTTCTACCTGGCCTTCCAGAAGCAGTTCGTCAAGGGCCTCACCGGTGGGGCGACGAAGGGCTGACCGGCCGGTCGACACCAGGGTCTGAACGAGAGGCACCTCCGAACTCATGCGCACCACCGCAGCGGTTGGCGAACTGTCCCTGGGGGCAGCCCCGTTGGGCAACCTGTTCCACGCGATCAGCGACGAGGACGCGGCAGCCACCGTCGATGCGGCCTGGTCCTGCGGAATCCGTGGCTTCGACACCGCCCCGCACTACGGCCTCGGCCTGTCCGAACGCCGACTCGGAGCAGCCCTGCGCACCCGCCCCCGCGACCAGTACACCCTGTCCACGAAGGTCGGCCGCCTGTTGCGTCCTCGTACGGGACCGCATGGTGACGACCGGGCCAACGGCTTCGCCGTCCCGGCCACCCACGAACGGGTGTGGGACTTCACCGCCCACGGCGTCCGTACCTCCGTCGAGGAGAGCCTGACCCGGCTCGGCCTCGACCGGGTCGACATCGTCTACCTGCACGACCCGGACCGGCACGAGCGGCAGGCCCTGGACTTCGCCTACCCCGAGCTGGAACGGATGCGCGCCGAGGGCACGGTCGGCGCCATCGGCGTCGGCATGAACCAGACCGAGATACCGGCCCGGTTCGTCCGCGACACCGACATCGACGTGGTGCTGCTGGCCGGCCGCTACTCTCTCCTCGACCAGAGCGGCCTCACCGCGCTCCTGCCTCAGGCCGCGAGGCGCGGGGTGTCCGTCCTGGTGGGCGGGGTGTTCAACTCGGGCCTGCTGGCCGACCCCAGGCCGGGCGCCACCTTCGATTACGCGCCCGCGTCGCTGTGCGTGCTCGAACGGGCCCTGGACCTGCGGAGGTTGTGCGAGAGCCACGAGGTTCCGTTGCGCGCGGCGGCCCTGCAGTTCCCGTTCGGACATCAGGCGGTCACCGGTGTGCTGCTCGGGGCGCGCACCGCCGCCGAGGTGACGGACGCCGCCGCGATGCTCAGCCACCCCATCCCGTCGGAGCTGTGGGACGAGCTGCGCTCCGGGGGCCTGCTGCCCCGGACCGTGCCGGTGCCCGACCGGCAGGGATCGTGAACGAGCCCGAACACCCGGAAGGCGGAGCAGCCATGACCGTCATCGACGCCCACCAACACGTCTGGGACCTGTCGGTCCGCGACCAGGACTGGATCGCTGGGCCCGAACTCACCCCACTGCGGCGGGACTTCACCCTCGACGACCTGCGCCCGCAAGCCGCGGCCGCAGGCGTCGACGCCACCGTTCTCGTACAGACCATCTGCGTACCCGAGGAGACCCTCGAGTTCCTGACGCTCGCCGCCGCCGACCCGCTGGTGGCCGGAGTCGTTGGCTGGACCGACCTGACCTCGCCCGCGGTCGCCGACGCCCTGGCCGCACTGCGTGCCCGGCCCGGCGGCGAGCACTTGGTCGGCATCCGCCATCAGGTGCAGGGCGAGGAGGACCCGGACTGGCTGCTCCGGCCCGACGTCGATCGTGGCCTGGCCGCGATCGCGTCCGCCGGGCTCGCCTACGACCTCGTCCTGCGGCCCGAGCAGCTGCGCTCCGCGGTGGCGGCGGCGCGCGCACGGCCCGAACTCACCTTTGTTCTCGACCACCTGGGCAAGCCTCCGATCCGCCCGCGCCGGCCCGACACCTGGTCCGCGGACCTGCGCGACCTGGCCCGGCTGCCCAACACGGTGGCCAAGCTCTCCGGCCTGGTCACAGAGGCCGATTGGCGGGCTTGGCGCCCCGCCGACCTACGGCTGTACGTGTCCGTCGCGCTGGACGCCTTCGGCCCGGGGCGACTGATGTTCGGCTCGGACTGGCCGGTGTGCACGCTGGCGGCCGACTACGGGCAGGTGGTCGCCACCACCCGTGAACTCCTGGTGAACCTGTCGGAGTTCGAACTGAGCGAGGTCTTCGGCGGCACGGCTTCGCGGGTCTACCGTCTCTGAGCTGCGACGAGGAAGCAGCCCCTGCTCATGGAGCAGGGGCTGCTTCCTGGTCTACGCACTCGAACAGAGGTGGGGCGTGGTGGCCGCGACGTCACCACCGTCCGCCGGTTCGTCGACCCACCAGTCGGCGAACGTCACCCCTCGACCGGCAATCCGGACGGCGGCGACTCACGTCTTTCGGAGCAGGCCGCACCGCCTGTTGTCACGGGTGACCGCCGCCCACGAGCAGGTTCACCAACTGGGCGAGTCGAACCCGATGCCGGGAGCTGACGGAGCCCGGACCAGACCGTCGGCGCCGACCGAGGGCTCGCGCACCACGGGGTTCGTGTACACCAGGGACTCGTAGTACGTGGTGTTCGGTATCGCCATGCAGAGATGGGCGTTGACCACTCCGCTGCCGTGCACCTCCGCCCGTAGCTGGAAGCTGTCGGCGAGGTGTGCGATGCGCATCGCACCGGTGATGCCGCCCTTGAGCTGTGCGCTCGTCCTGACCCGGCCCGCCGCGCCGGCCGCGATGAAGTCTCCGGCGTTCAGGTGCGCGCCGTCGGAGGTCTCCGCGACCAGCAGCGGGATGTCGACCCGCTCGGCGAGCCAGCGGTACGAGGTCACGCTGAACTCGCGCATCGGCTCCTCGTACCAGAGATACCCGGCCTCGGAGAGCGCCCGGCCGAGGTAGACCGAGTCGTCGAGGTCGAAGCCGGCCGAGCCGTCGTACATCAGCGGAACGTCGTCGCCGACGTGCGCCCGCAGCTTCTGGCACAGCTCCGCGTCCGCCTTCGCGTCGCCCCAGCCGTGCGGCTTGATGGCGACGTAGCCGAGCTCCAGGCACTGGTCGGCGACGTCGAGGTACTCCTCGACGCTGCCGAAGGTGACCGTGCTCGCGTACGCGGGAATGGACTCGCGGTACGGGCCGAGCAGCCGGTGGACCGGCTGCCCGGCGGCCTTGCCTGCGAGATCCCACAGCGCCACGTCGACCAGGCCGAGCGCGTAGAGCGGAAGCTCCTCGATGCGGTCCAGCTCCCACAGCCGATGCCACAGCAGCTCGCGCATCAGCGGATCACGGCCCTTCAGGTCCGCGCGGATCCGCCGCTCCACCAGGTCGGAGACGATCACTCCGCGCCGTGTGTGGGCCTCGCCCACCACGCCCTCATCGGTGTGGACGCGCAGGATTCCGCCCACCACCGCGGGCTCCGAGCCCGGCAGCCCGGCCCGCCACCGGAAGGGCGGCTGAGCGGGCAGGTCGACCAGTTCCACGGTCACATCGGTGATTCGCATGGATGTCCTTCACGGCTGGAGGTTCAGGGCTCAGCCGGGCCCGCACCCTGACCTCGGCGCCCATCAATGTTTACTATACATAGCGTGATCGCGTCATAGTGAATCACATCTAAACTCTTGACGCCAGGACGTGGCCACCTCAGACTCATCCCGTCCCAGTTGGCTTGATCTGACGGGGAATTGACATGAGGTGGGCCCCCGTCGACCGTCGTCGAACCCTCCGTACCCCGCGGTGGTTCTGCACTCGGTTCGATGCAGTTCGCCTTCTCGGGTCTGCCATGAATCAGATCTATCTGTGGCTTGCTTGTGCGCCAGTCACCAAGTAGGCGGCCCTACTCCACCACCGCATCACCGACGAAAGGAGCGGGGATGGCTGCGACACGCGCCGCGCCCGTGCCGGTGCCGACGCAACGCGGCACGTCCCGTGGCTCACGCACCGGGTCACGCGCGGGCCTGACCTTCCTGCTGCGCCGCCTGGGGTTCTACGTTGTCACTGCATGGGCCGCGATCACGCTGAACTTCCTGATCCCGCGCTTCATGCCGGGCGACCCCGCCCTCGCGCTGCTGAAGAACCTCCAGCAGACCACCGGCGCTGCGCCGAACGCGGCGGCGGTGCGGGCGGTGCGGATGTTCTATGGCGATCCGACGCGCAACCTCCTCCAGCAGTACCTGGACTACTGGAACAACCTCGCGCACTTCGACTTCGGTCTCTCGGTGAGCCACTACCCGACACCGGTCTCCAGCATCGTGCTCGACGCGCTGCCGTGGACCGTGCTCCTGGCCGGCTCCACCACCGTGATCGGCTGGCTGCTCGGCACCCTGCTCGGCGCCTACGTCGGCTGGCGGCCCGGCGGCCGGGCCGACTCGCTGCTGACCCCGCTCACCACCTTCTTCTACGCACTTCCGCCGTTCTGGCTGGCGCTCCTTGTTGTCTACGTCTTCGGGTTCACGCTCGGCTGGTTCCCGATCTCCGGGGGCTACGACCCGGACGTGCCCTTCCAGTTGAACAACCTGTGGTTCCTGCTCAGCGTGTTGCGCTACGGCGCACTGCCGGCCTTCACGCTGATCTTCATCGGGATCAACGGCTGGATGTTCGCCATGCGCAACGTCATGGCCACGACCGTCGGCGAGGACTACGTGCTGCTCGCCCGAGCCAAGGGCCTGCGCCCGCACCGGGTCATGCTGCGTTACGCCGCCCGCAACGCGCTCCTGCCCAACGTCAGCGGACTCGCCCTGGCCCTCGGCTCCATTTTCGGCGGCGTCGTCTTCGCCGAGATCGTCTTCACCTACCCGGGCCTGGGCTACGTACTGTTCGAGGCCGTCAGCAGCCACGACTACCCGCTGATGCAGACGATCTTCCTGCTGATCACCCTGGGCGTGCTGGCCGCCAATCTGATCGCGGACTCCACCTACGTGCTGCTCGACCCTCGCACCCGGGAGGAGCGATGAGGCAGTTCCTGACCCATGGCAAGGTCCGCGTCGGGCTCGCGGTCTTCGGCGTGTTCCTGCTGATCGCCCTCATCGGACCCTGGCTGGTGAGCACAGCCTTGGGCACCGACCCGCACCGCATCGACTATGACGCGCTCGGCGCATCGCCCGGCGGTGACCATCTGCTCGGCACCACCACCTCGGGCCAGGACGTCCTGGCCCAACTCATCACCGGCTGCCGGGGATCCGTCGTCGTCGGCCTGCTCTCCGGCGTGATCGCGGTCGGGGTCGCCGCCCTCGTCGGCGTCAGCGGCGGCTTCCTCGGCGGCCGCACCGACCAGGGGCTCACCGCGATCACCAACATCTTCGCCACCCTGCCCAGCTTCCCGCTGATGCTGATCGTGGCCGGATACATGACCAACGTCGGCTCGGTCGCCATCGCTTTGCTGATCGGCCTCTTCGAGTGGCCCGCCTGCGCCCGCTATCTGCGGGCCCAGACGCTCTCCCTGCGCGGCCGCGACTTCGTCCAGGCCCTGCGCATGGTGGGAGAGAGCCGCCGGCGGCTGGTGTTCGTGGAGATCATGCCGCACCTCACCGGCGTCCTCTCCTCGCTCTTCCTGCGGGCCGTGGTGACCGGCGTGTTCGCCGAGGCGGGGCTGCGTTTCCTGGGCATCGGCGGCGGTGACGGCGTCACCTGGGGAACCATGATCGCCAACGCCCAGCAGCAGGAAGGCGTGGTGCGCGGCTTGTGGTGGTGGTTCGCCCCGCCCGGCCTGTTCATCGCGCTGCTCGGGACGGCCACCGCACTGGTCAACTTCGGTCTCGACGAGATCGGCAACCCCGTACTGCGCCACAGCAGCCGCGCCTCGATCCGGCGCGCCCGCGCCCACCTGGCCGCACGCCGAAACCGTACAGCCCCTGCGGAGGTGGCCTCATGAGCGCCCGTCCCCTCGACATCGCCCCCTCTGCGGACGCACCCGCCGCAGCCCCGAGTGGCGAGCAACTCCTCGACGTATCAGGGCTGATGGTGGACTACGTCACCGAACGCGGCGCGGTCACTGCCTGCAACGAAGTGTCCTTCACCCTGCGCCGCGGCGAGATCCTGGGCCTCGCGGGGGAGTCGGGTTCGGGCAAGAGCAGCCTGATCACCGCGCTGACCCGACTGCAGCGGTTGCCCGCGCTGACCACCGGCGGTCAGATCCGCTACCACGCGCGCGACGGGCAGGTGCACGACCTGACCACCCTGGACGAACGACGGCTGCGCGCCCTGCGCTGGAGCGACCTCTCGATCGTGCTGCAGAGCGCGATGGCCGCGTTCAACCCGGTGATGCGCCTGGACGCACAGTTCGCCGACGTGATGACCGAGCACGAGCCCGGCCTCACCCGCGACGAGGTGGCCGAGCGCACCGCCCGGCTGCTGCGCATGGTCGGCATCGCACCCGAACGTGCCCGCTCCTACCCGCACGAACTATCCGGCGGGATGCGCCAGCGAGCCCTCATCGCGCTCGCCCTGGCCTGCGAGCCCGAGCTCGTCGTCATGGACGAACCGACCACCGCGGTCGACGTAGTGATGCAGCGTCAGATTTTGGCGCAGATCCTGCGCCTGCAGCGACGGCTCGGCTACGCCGTCGTTTTCGTGACCCACGACCTGTCCCTCCTCATGGAGATCGCCGACCGGATCGCCATCATGTACGCCGGCCGGATCGTGGAGATCGGCGCACCCAAGGATCTCTACGCCGACCCGCTGCACCCCTACACCCGCGGCCTGCGCGACGCCTTCCCGCCCCTGCACGCGCCCCTGACGCGACTCACAGGTATCCCTGGCAGTCCACCCGACCTGCGCGACCCTCCGCCGGGCTGCGCGTTCCATCCTCGCTGCGGCCGGCGCCTGCCGGAGTGCGAGCAGGTCCTGCCGAGGCTGCACCAGGTCGTACAGGAGCACGGCGAGCGGCAGGTGGCCTGTCTGCTGCACACGTCCATCGCCACCGAGGAGGCTTCATGACATCAATGTTCACGACCTCGGAGACCGTGGAAGAGCCCGCGCTCCTCGCGGCGGTCGACGTCAGCAAACACTTCACCGTGCGCGACCAGTTGGGCCGCAAGGCCACCGTGCGCGCCGTGGAGAACGCCTCGGTGGCGCTGCACCGCGGCCGCGTGGTGGCCCTCGTCGGCGAGAGCGGCAGCGGAAAGACCACGCTGGCCCGGATGATGGCCCAGTTCCACTCGGTCAGCGCCGGGGAGATCCAGCTCAAAGGACAACCGGCGCCGCCCGCCGGGCGGGAGTACTTCCGCCAGGTGCAGCTGATCTTCCAGGACCCGTTCTCCTCGCTGAACACCCTCAAGACGGTGCGGCACATCCTCGGGCGCGTCCTGCGCCTGCACGGCCACGCCCGCACCCGCGCCGAGACGGAGGAACAGGTCCTCGCCCTGCTGAATCGGGTCAACCTCACCCCCGCCGAGGAGTTCATCGACAAGCGCCCCAGCGAGATGTCCGGCGGCCAGCTCCAGCGGGTCGCCATCGCGCGGGCCCTCGCGGTGCGCCCGACCGTGCTCCTCGGCGACGAGCCGATCAGCATGCTCGACGTCTCCATCCGCCTCGACGTGCTCAACCTGCTGGCCCGGCTGCGCGACGAGGAGGGTCTCGCCCTGCTCTACATCACCCACGACATCGCGAGCGCGCGCTACCTGTGCGACGAGGTGCAGGTGATGTACGCCGGACAGACGGTCGAGGGCGGGCCCAAGGAAGCGGTGATCCAGTCACCCAAGCACCCTTACACCCGCCTCCTGATCGACTCCTCGCCCGACCCCGACCGGGCCGGACGCGGACTGCGCGACGAGGCCGACGACGACGCCGAGGACCTGGGGGAGCCGCCCAACCTGACCGCGCCGCCCGACGGCTGCCGGTTCCACCCCCGCTGCCCGTTCGCCATGGACGACTGCCGGCGGGCCTTCCCCGACCGCACCACCTTCGCCGACGGCCAGTGGGCGCATTGCTGGCTGCACCAGCACGGCCGCTCGGCCGAGCTCGACAGAACGACACCGAAGGAGCTCCCATGAAGCGCTCGACCGCCGCGGCCGTCGCGGCCTTGGCCACCGCTGGTCTGCTGACCGGCTGCAGCACCGCCAAGTCGGACGGATCCGGCGACAGGGCCGCCAGCACGGTGCGCCTCACCACCCACCCGACGCAGTCCTTCCAGGCCGGGTGGAACCCGTTCGCGGCCCAGCCCAACGCCGGGGTGTCGTTCTTCTACGAGCCGCTGATCCGCGCCGACGCCCAAAACCCCACACCACAACCGTGGCTGTCCGACTCCTGGACGTTCAGCGACGGCGGCAAGACCCTCACCTTCCGCATGCACAGCGGAGTGAAGTGGTCGGACGGCAGACCGCTCACCGCCAAGGACGTCAAGTACAGCCTGGAAGTGCCACTGAAGAACAAGGAGTTGAACATCACGGGGGCGCCGTACACCTCGGTCGACGCACCCGACGACACCACGGTGGTGGTGCACTACCCGAAGGTCGGCTACAGCGACCTCTACGCCTTCAAGAACCGCAACATCTACCCGGAGCACATCTGGAGCGGCAAGAACCTGAAGACGTATCAGAACCTCAAGCCGGTCGGCAGCGGCCCGGTCACGTTGAACTCCTTCAGCCCGCAGCAGATCACCCTGAAGATCCGCAAGGACTACTGGAACGGGACGTTCCCGGCCGTCAAGAAGGTCGCCATCGTTGCGGCCCAGGAGTCCAGCATCCGCAGCCTGCTCCTGAAGGACAAGCTCGACTGGAGCACCATGTCCTGGCAGGGCGCGGACAAGAACTACGTCGCTCAGGACCCCGAGCACCACAAGTACCAGGTCTATCCGCTGCTCGGCTCCGAAGGCGTGCTGTTCAACACGAAGAAGGGCCCGACCGCCGATGTGCACGTCCGCCAGGCCCTGACCAAGGCGGTCGACGTCGGCAAGGTGCTCCAGGTGATGGGGACGGAGCAGCCCGCCGTCAACCCGTCCGGCCTGAACAACAAGGTCGGTGCCGCCTGGCTCCCCGCCGACCTGGCCGGCAAGACCCTGAAGCAGGACGCGGCCGCTGCCCGCGCCGAACTCGCCGTCGGCGGATGGACCGTACGGAACGGAAAGCTCACCAAGGACGGCAAGAGCCACCCGCTCACGCTCAACGTCTTCCAGCCCTACGCGAACTGGGTCGACATGGGCACCGCCCTCAAGGACCAGTGGAAGACGGCACTCGGCCTGGACGTCATCGTCACCAACATGCCGGAGTCCGCCTTCTACCAGAAGGAGCCGACGGGCGACTTCTCGATGGAGACCGCGTTCACCCCGCCCTCCGCCGACGGCAGCATCTTCGGCGTCCTGAGCACCCTCGGCAGCGACTACTACACCCCGCTCGGCAAGGGAGCCGTCAACAACTTCGGGCGCTTCAACGACTCCGACTACAACGCCCAGTTGAAGAAGATGGCTGCGGTCGACCCGACCGACACCGCCCGGCTCAAGGAACTCGCGGGACCGGCGCTGCGGATCCTCGCCAAGCAGGCACCGTTCCTCCCGATCGGCGCCTCGGCCTCCTTCGTCGACATCAACTCCAGCCACTTCACCGGCTGGCCGACCCCCGAGTCCGCCACGTACACGCCGTCCACCACCGTCGGCCCGGACACCACGCTGACCCTGCAAAAGCTGCGTCCGGCCTCCTGAAAGCCCGGTGGGGCCGGCGGCGGAGAAACCGTCGCCCGCCCCACCGCCACGACCACTGTCTCCACCCCTGTCGCCATCCGACACCACCTGACCACCGGGAACAGTCGTGACTCATCCCCGCCCCGCCGCCGAACTCACCATGAACGAACACGGATTCCTGCGCGACGGCCAACCCCACCAGATCATCTCCGCCGCCATCCACTACTTCCGGGTCCACCCCGAACTGTGGGAGGACCGGCTGCGCCGCCTGCGCGCCATGGGCGTCAACACCATCGAGACCTACATCGCCTGGAACCTGCACCAGCCGACCCCCGACCGGACCGACTTCTCCGGTCAGGCCGACATCACCCGCTTCATCCGCACCGCCGCACACCTCGGCCTGGACGTGATCGTGCGGCCCGGCCCCTACATCTGCGCCGAGTGGGAGTTCGGGGGCCTGCCGGCATGGCTCCTCGCCGATCCCGCGCTGCGCCTGCGCCGCAGCGACCGGCGCTATCTGGCGTCAGTGGACGCCTGGTTCGACGAGCTGATCCCCGTCCTGCGCCCGCTCCTCGCCGGCCAGGGCGGGCCGGTAGTCGCCGTCCAGGTCGAGAACGAGTACGGCAGTTACGGCACCGACACCGCCTACCTCGACCACCTGCGGCAGGGCCTGATACGACGCGGCGTGGACTGCCTCCTGTTCACCGCCGACGGCGCCACCGACGGCGTACTGCGCGGAGGGACCCTGCCCGGCACCCTGGCCACCGCGACCTTCGGTTCACGACCGGAGGAGTCCCTGGCCACCCTGCGCCGCCACCAGCCGACCGGCCCTCTGATGTGCTCCGAGTACTGGCACGGCTGGTTCGACCACTGGGGCGAGCAGCACCACGTCCGCGACCCCAACGAAGCCGCCACGGAACTGGACTGGATGCTCTCCCAGGGCGCCTCGGTCAACATCTACATGGGTCACGGCGGTACCAACTTCGGCTGGTGGAACGGCGCCAACCACAGCGAATCCGCGTACCAGCCCACCTGCACGAGCTACGACTACGACGCCCCGGTCGGCGAAGCGGGAGAGCTGACCGAGAAGTTCCACGCCTTCCGCAAGGTCATCGAGCGCTACCGCGGCCCGATCACACACGAGCCGCCCCTGCCGCCCGACCGGCTCACCCCGCAGACGGTGCGCCCGACCGGATCCGTGCCGCTGCTGAACTGCCTGGACGAGCTGTCCGCCCCGCACCATCGCGTCTGGCCCGAGCCGATGGAGGCGCTGGGCCAGACGCTCGGCCTGATCCACTACCGGACCCGCGTGCGCGGCCCGTTCTCCGACTCGACCCTGCGCGTGCACGGCCTGGCCGACCGGGCCCAGGTGTTCCTGGACGGAGAGCCGCTCGGCCTCCTGGAGCGTGACGGACCGCAGGACGCGCTCGCGATCAGCATCCCCGAGACCGGCGCCGAACTCGACCTGCTCGTGGAGAACATGGGGCGGGTCAACTACGGACCCTGGCTGGAGGATCGCAAGGGCATCAGTGGTGGGGTCCGGATCGACACCCAGTACCAGTCCGACTGGGAGATCCGTCCACTCCCGCTGACCGATCTGACCGCCCTGCGGTTCGGGGCCGCCGAAGCCGTCGGAGTCGTCGAGGGCCCGGCCTTCCACCGGGCGGAGGTGGAGGTCGAGGCCCCGGCCGACGGTTTCCTCGCCCTGCCGGGCTGGACCAAGGGCCACGTCTGGCTCAACGGATTCGCCCTCGGCCGCTATTGGGACCGCGGCCCACAGCGCACGCTCTACGCCCCCGCGCCGGTGTGGCGGGCAGGCCGCAACGAGCTCGTGATCCTCGAACTGCACCGACCGGGCGAGGAGATCGAGCTCCGAGGCGAGCCGGACCTGGGCCCTGCCGACTGAGAGCCGGTGCCGGGACCCCCGCGCGACCGGGTGGCTCCGGTCCCTCCTCCCTTTGGCGGACCGGAGCCACCCCCGAGTCATCGACGCGCCGACAGGCTCACTGCTGACCGTGCGCGAAGTACGCGGCCACGTCCTCCGGTACGGGGACGACGTCGACGGCGCTCCCTGCATTCCGCAGTGACAGGGTGGCCGCGTACCCGGCGGCCACTGCTTCCCGGGCCGCCACCGGCGAGGTCACGGTCGCCCCGCCCTCCCGTACGAACCGCAGGAACTCGGCGACCAGGACCGGGTCGGCGCCGCCGTGGGTGCCGGTCGGCGTGAGCACGGGAACCACCAGATCGGCCTCGGCGCGGTAGTCGCCGCGGCGGTTCCACACCCGGACCTCTGCGCCCTCGGAGTCGCCGAAGTTCTCAAGGCGGCCTTCGGTGCCGATCACCGTGTAGTTGCGCCAGTAGTCCGGTGTGTAGTGGCACTGCTGATAGCTGGCGAAGACACCGTTGTCCAGCTGCATCTGCATCATGCTGAGGTCCTCCACGTCGATCACCGGGTGGAGACCGGTCTGGCTGAGCGGCGGCCAGTTGTCGTGCGACAGCCAGTCGGTCATCCGCTCCCCGCTGCGGTCGCGGTGTGAGTCGATGCCTCCGTAGACCGTGAGCCCGCCCATGGCGTTCACGCGCCGGGTGTAGCCGCCGGCCAGCCAGTGGATGACATCGATGTCATGGGCCCCCTTCTGCAGCAGCAGACCAGTGGTGTTGCGCCGGTCGGCGTGCCAGTCCTTGAAGTAGAAGTCACCGCCGTTGCCGACGAAGTGGCGGCACCAGACGGCCTTCACCTCGCCGATGGCCCCGCCCTCGATCAGCTCGCGCATCGCCACCACGACCGGCATGTGCCGCATGTTGTGCCCCACGTACAGCGGGGTGCGCTGCGCGCGAGCCGCCGCGAGCAGCCGGTCACAGCTCTCGACGGTGATCGCCATCGGCTTGTCGAGGAAGACGGGCACTCCGGCCGCGAGGAAGTCCAGGCCAATCTGCTCGTGCGTGTGGTCGGGAGTGAGGACGAACACGCCGTCGAGCCCGGCGTCGAGCAGTTCGTGATGGTCGGCAGTGGTCCGCACCTGCTCGCCGAAGCGCTTCTCGGCGCTCGCGAGGATCTGCGGATCGCGGTCGCAGGCGGCGGCCACCACGGAGCCCGAGCCCGGCCGATGGGCCAGCTCGACCAGATCGCTGCGATTGCCCAGGCCGACGACGCTGAGTCTGAGGTCGTTCAATGCGCTGTCCTTTCAAGGGACTTGAAGCAGCTACGGTTGCCGCAAGGGTGTGCGGTGGGGGAGGGGGAGTCGCTGATGCGGCGATGGATCAGCGAAGTTCGCGGCCTGCAAGCGTGAGGCGGTGCGAGGAGAGTCGAGTACATGTGGCGACATCGCCACCCATGAGGCGCCTGGGAGGGGATAAGTCAGATGCATACCAGGATTCTTCGGAACGAGGTTGTGCCAGTGAAGGTCGTCAACCGGTGGTGCTGTCGCGGCCGCCAAGGACGGAACGAGTCAGGTGAGGTGGCGCGAAAGGGGCAGAGAGAGTCTGCGGTCGCCGGATCCTGGCGTCAAGGGTCTGCGTGTGATTCACTGAGTCAGTAACGCGCGATGGATATGAAACATGTGGCTGATGTCGAGAGTGGAGCCTGCCGGGCGCGGAGGCCTCAAGTGGGAAGCGAGGGAGAGCTGTTGATCCGCTCAGAGAAGATCGCCGCACCCGCGCCTGTGCCGACGAGCACGGCGGGCGGGTATCGACCCGGATACGAGGTCGCAGCCGAACGCGTCCTTGAGTACGTCGTCCGGGAAGGGCTGCAGCCCGGTGACCGGTTGCCCACGGAGAAGGACCTGGCCGAGGAAGTGGAGATGAGCCGGACCGTGGTGCGGGAGGCGGTGAAGATCCTTTCCGCCCTGGGGCGGCTTTCCGTGCAAAAGGGCCGCGGCATCTATGTGTCCGAGCCGGGGCACTCCTCCTGGCAGCAGTCGCTCGTCAACTTCCTGCCCGCGGACCTGCGGCAGGTGGACGAACTCTTCGAATTCCGTCGCCACCTGGAGACCACCACGGCCCATCTGGCTTCGCAGCGTGCCACTCCCACGCAGGTCAAGGCGGTGCGCGAAGCCGCGCAGCAGTCCACGCAGGCGGCACAGCAGGGTGACATCGACGCCTTCACGCTCGCCGACGAGGCCTTCCATACCAGCATCGCGGCCGCTGCCGCCAACACGTTCTTCGCCTCGACCGTCGAGGCCGTGCGGCGCCTGCAGCGCCAGGTCACGACCATAGGTCTTGCCGGTGTCGCGGGCGGGTCCCTGCACGTGGCCGCCGAACAGCACGAGGCCATCGCCGAGGCCATCGCCGCCGGTGAAACGGATCGCGCCGAAGCGCTGATGGCCGAACACATCGACATGACCGCCCAGCAGTTCCAGCAGAAGATCTGGCGCCGTGTCATACCCGGCGACGAGTCGTCCTGAACCGTGCCTGTGGGGCGGTGTTGGTCGATAGCTGTCGAAAGGTGCCCGGGTCGGTGCAGGTGGTTCCCGCCCGCACCGACCCGGGCACCTGGTTTGGTGGACCGTCTCCGGTAGGGGCTCAGCGGCCGGTGCGCCGGCTGCCCGGCCGTCCTGCCCGCAAGCTTCCGCGGTGTCACATATCGTCCTCGCCCGCTGCGTCACGGTTCCCATACATGTCTCTGCCTGACGCTCCAGTGAGTCGTATCCAAACTCTCGACGTCGGGATCGGGTAACCCCAGACTTCTCCCCGTCCTGGTGGAACGGTTCGGTCGCGGCCGTGAGCCTGGAAGTACTCCGCCCCGACCTGTGGCACCCGGACAGCCCGCACCTGGACGAGCTCGTCACGAGGTCGTCCAGGGCGACCAAGTCCTTGACTCCCTCACCACGCGCATCGGCATCCGCCGTATCGAGTCCCGGCCGGACGGTTTCTACATCAACGGCGAGCGCCTCTACCTGCGCGGCGCCAACATCCACCAGAACTACGCCTACGTCGGCGATGCCGCCCTGGCCTCGATGAAGTGGCGTGAGGTACTCCGGCTGAATCTGGGTGGTTTCAACGCGGTACGTGCCGCGCACTATCCGTACGATCCGGCGTACCTCGACGCCGCCGACGAGCTCGGCCTGGCCGTCGTCGAGTGCATGCCGGGCCGGCAGTTCTGGAACTAGGACGAGACGTTCGTGAACCGCACCTACGCGGATGCCGTGCAGATGATCCGCCGGGACCGTAACCGCCCGTTGGTGATCCTCTGAGGAACCTCGCTGAACGAGACGCACTACCCGGAATGGTGGGCGAAGAAGGTCGCCGAGCTCGCGCACGCGGAAATGCCCGGAGACCAGATGTTCACCTCGGGCGACTACGGCTTGTGGGGGAGAGGAGCACTTCGACGTCAACTACAAGGTTGTCAAAACGGACGGCTCCGACCCCGACCCGAGCAAGCCGTTCCTACTGCGGTTGAACTCGTGGTGTCGTGGGGGGTGAAGGCTGGCCGTTGGCTGCGGTATCACCGGAGTCATGCGGTATCCACAAGGGGGCGGGCTGACGGCCGAACGGCAGTGGTTTCGCGAGGAGTTACGGCTCCAGGTGGCCGGGCGGTTTGCCCGGGGCGAGGGCAGTACAGCGATTGCCAGGGATCTGCGGGTCAGTGTCCGCTCGGTCCAGCGATGGCGTCACGCGTGGGCCGAGGGCGGCCCGCGGTCCTTGCGGTCGCAGGGGCCGGCGTCGCTGCCGAGGCTGAGCGATCAGCAGTTCACGCAGTTTGAGGCGGAGCTGGCCAAGGGGCCGGCCGCGCATGGCTGGGAGGACCAGCGCTGGACGCTGGCCCGTGTGAAGAGGGTCATCGGCCGGCGCTTCCATCTGACGTACACGATCCAGGGTGTGCGGAAGCTGTTGGTGCGTAACGGCTGGTCCTGTCAGGTAGCGGCCCGCAGAGCGATGGAGCGGGACAACGATGCGGTCGCGGGGTGGGTCAAGGAGGTGTGGCCCCGCGCGGAAGGCTCGCGGCGGCCAGTGGAGCCTGGCTAGTCTTCGAGGACGAAGCCGGATTCTCCATGACGCCGCCGCACGCAAAGACATGGTCGCCGCGCGGCCGGACCCCGGTGGTCCGGGTCCGCGGCCGCTACCGCAGACGGATATCCATCGCGGCTCTGACCTGCTGCAAAGACAACGTCAACGTCCACAAGGCCGCCGGACTGCGGGAGTTCCCCGCATCCCGGGACTGGCTGACCATCTACTACCTGCCGCCCTACGCACCCGACCTCAACCCCGTCGAAGGGATCTGGTCCCTCCTGCGACGCGGCCGGCTCTCCAACGTCGCCTTCAGCACTCCCGAACACCTCGTCCAGCGCATCCGACTCGGCCTACGACACATCCAGTACCGCAGCCATCTCATAGACGGCTGCCTCGCCGAGACCGGCCCGACCATCAGCCCTGTCTGATCAGCAGCACGACATCCCGAGTTCAACCTCAGTAACTGCCGCTGGCATGCAGCGCAGCAGATCGGCATCCAAACTCGCCCGTGCCCTCGGAAACCGGCTGCCGGCCAGGCTGTCCGCGCAGCCAACGCGTCCCACTCACGCACCGCATGGAACGAAGACGAGAAAAACCAAGCGATCCTCCGCAGCCGACGTCGTTCTCGGATACCTGAGCGAACACACGGCCCGCATCACCGACCTCGACATCGCGGTTCGACGCGACCAACCCGACGCAGTCCACCGGATGCGGGTATCCGCCCGCCGCCTGCGCAGCGCCCTGAAGACCTTTCGCGGCGATCCGGCGTGACCATCGCGGCGGCATGTCGATGAGGGCGCTTGAGCGCAAGCACGGCGTGACCTGGCGGACGGTGCGGAAGGCGTTGGACTCGTCCTGGCCGGAGCCACGCAGGAAGCGGCCGCCGCGGGCTACGACTCTAGATCCGTACAAAGCGGTGATCGAAGAGGCCGCGGGCGGATCTGGACGCGCCGCGCGCGATGCTGCGATACCTGCGCGTCACGGCCGGCCCCAGCCCGGCCGACGTGCCATGCACGCTCGAAGCGACCCCGCACTCCCGTAAAGCCCGGGGTCGGCTCGAACCCGGCTGGAAGCCTCGTCAGGGCGAGACGACCACCCGACTGATCACCGGGAGGTGGTCCGAAGCCGTGGGGTCCGTGTGCAGGACGCGGGTGACCACCGGCTTGACGTCGTCGGTGGTGTAGATGTCGTCGATCCGCTCGGTCGGGCCCTCAGAGGGAATGGTCATCCCGTCCCCGTGCCCGGCCTTGATCCACGCGTCGGTGTAACTGGTCTGCAGCGGCTGGGACTCGGGCGCGGACGGGACCGCATTGAAGTCGCCCACGAGGATCGACGGATCGGTGTCACCGATGAGGTCGACGAGCTGCGGGGCCTGATGGAGACGGTCGGTCTGCGAGCTGGCCTCAAGGTGGGTGCAATAGAAGTGCACGGCCTTCCCGCGGACGTCGAGCGTGGCATGCAGCAGCCCGCGCTGCTCCTGACCGGGCGACTTGAACAGCCAGGTGTTGTCCCACTCGGTGATCGGGTACCGGGACAGGATCGCGGTGCCGTACTGGATCCGGTGCCCACCGGCAGTCGGCGGGTTGTTGTCGATGTTGGGGCCGTACACCACGTGGTATCCCAGCATGGCGGCCAGCTCGGCGGGCTGATCGGCCCAATTGCTGCGCCCGGAGTAGTGGTTGTCGACCTCCTGCAGCCCGACCACGTCGGCGCCGCTCTCCTTGACGACGTCGGCGATCCGCTGGAGGTCGAGTACATCATCGGTGCCCTGGGCGTGGTGAATGTTGAACGTCATCACATCCAGCACACGGGCACCGGTGCCTTCGGCGGCCGAGGCCTGGGCGATCCCCGTGGTGGCGAGCACGGAGACGACGGCGAGTGCGGACAAGGTACGGCGCAACATGGTGTTGGTCCTCCTGCGACAGGTATCAAAGACGATCACGATCACGATCATGATCCGGCCCCTTGGCGGATTCGTGGCCGGAGGGTGAAGAGCCGCTCCCCTCCCGATGTCGGGCATCAGACGCGCACCAGGCCCAGCCGAGGCCTGAGCTTGTTCTTTGCTTCCTAAAGGACGGCACCCTGACCAAATGGATGACGACTGGTCAGGTGGAGCGATGCGAGAGGCCAGCCAGAAGCACAATTGAACAAACTAAACCGAACAGATTCGCTCAGACGGCTTGAGGTTAGGCAGGCCCCTTCGATGCGTCAAGGTTTCGCACCGACAATACGGTGCGTCACGATGATCGATACGGCGCCACATCGCTCAGTTTCGGTCACGTATCGAACAGTTTCGCGCACGAATCGAGCGGGGAAGTCAGCGGCATCCGCGCCACCTGGGACGGAACCGGGAGCACGGAGGGCGATTCCAGGGCGTTCGAGTTCTCACGGGCGAAGGGTTACGGCCCGGTTCGCTGCGTGGACCCATGCCGCGGAAAACGTGTCACCACCGCACCGTTCACCAAGAGCAGCAGGCTCGGGTAGGACCCCATACGCCCTTTACTGAACGCCAACTCCCTTCCCGCGCTGCAGCCGAGCGGGCACCGTGACATCGACAGATCCGAGCGGTAGCCGGTTGCAACGCATGCTTTTCAGCTAATGCGGCCACACATCCGCCAGTGCCCATAACCACAGAATTCGGGCGCGGCCCCGTGGGGCGTACCACCGGCCCCTGGCGCGCCATCGGCCCTGAGTGTGCTGCGAGCACGGCGTTCCCGTGGATCGCCCAAGTGATCCAACAAGGAAGCGGCACCCCGCATGCGAAGACGTGACGACTGAAAGGAGTCACGCTCTCTGAGCGAATCTGTTGGAAAGTATTGAGATTGGTGCGGATCCGCGCTTCAATTTGGCGCGACGAGTCCACCTCATGTACCACGGACCGCTCATCCGCTGGAGGTGTTGGGCCGCAGGCCCCTGGCGACGACGGGAGTGTGCAGCTGTGGGTGATCCGCGGATCGGCGCGATCGGGTGCGGGGGGCGGCACGCCCTCGTCGCGACGGCGCACAGACCCGTCCACGGCCCTCGTGTCACCGCAGTGGCCGACCTTGATGAGTCCGCTGCACGACAGGCGGAGGTCAGCTCGAGCCGGTCATCTCACCACAGCTCGATCGGAGCAGATTGTGCTGCTCGGCTGTGGGGTGTGCGGGCCGGCATACGTAATCCAGCACGAACTTCTCGTTCGCCGGGGCGCGCTGTTCACCACCAGCGTCTCGCGGGCGGTTCCCATCAGCGTTCAGCTCTGCACTGAGGCCTCGGTGAAGCGGGACCTCTCAACCCGCTCGTCGTCGCCCTTCTCCTGACGTGCTGTTTCGGCGCCCTTGTCACTCCGGACGGCCTCCGGGCCGTGTTCCTCGGCCCGGAGGCCGTCCGGCAAAAGGCACGGGGGCTGCGACATCACGCACGCCAGCTTGCCCATATGGCGTCGTCCTTCCAGGCATGACGCACCAACGAACTCTGATCGCTCCTGATTCCGCGGGCACCGAAGCGGGAGCGCTTCAGTGCTGTGATCCATCTAGTGGAGGTTTCCATGAGCGTGAGAGGCGTAAGACGCCGACTCCTGCACAGCTGCCTGGCGATCGGTACGGCCGTCGCTCTGCTCGGCGGCCTGGGCGTGGCCACGGGTGCGGCGGCGTCGCGGCCAATAGCGGCGCAGGCCGGTCAGTCCGCCGGCCCGGCGGGTTCGGCGCATTCGGTGACGTTCGACGACCACTCGTTCATGATCGACGGCAAGCGGACGTACCTGTGGTCCGGTGAGTTCCACCCGTTCCGGCTGCCCAGCCAGGACCTGTGGCTCGACGTGCTGCAGAAGATGAAGGCGGCCGGCTTCAACGCGGTGTCGGTGTACTTCGACTGGGGCTACCACTCGCCTGCACCCGGGGTCTACGACTTCACGGGCGTGCGCGACATGGACAAGATGCTGGAGATGGCGAATAAGCTCGGCATCTACGTGATAGCCCGTCCCGGCCCGTACATCAACGCCGAAGTGGACGGCGGCGGATTCCCCGCCTGGCTGCACAACAAGGTCAGCGAGGTCCGTACCACCGACCCGGATTGGCTGAAGTACTCCGACGAGTGGCAGACGCAGATCGACCGCATCCTCGCCCGGCACCAGCTCACCAACGGCACGGGCACGGTGATCCAGTACCAGGTCGAGAACGAGTTCTACGACTCCGGCTCGGTCGCCCGGGGGTACATGAAGCACCTGGAGGACAAGGCCAGGGCGGACGGCATCAGTGTGCCGCTGGTCGGAAACAACAACGGCACGTTCAACTCCGGCACGGGCGCCTTGGACGTGGACATGGTCGACTCCTATCCCATGGGGGGCGACTGCTACGAACCGTCGCGCTGGAGCGGCGTCCCGGACATCAGTTACAACCACCCGGCCGGAAGGCCGGTGTCCGTCATGGAGATGCAGGGCGGTTGGTTCGACTCGTGGGCCGGCCCCGGCTTCGACAACTGCACGAAGGAGTTCAACGACCAGTTCGCCGACGTGTTCTACAAGCAGAACATCGCCGTCGGCGGCACCGTGCAGAACATCTACATGACCTACGGCGGCACCAACTGGGGCTGGCTGAGCATGATGAGCCACTACACGTCCTACGACTACGGCGCCGCAATCCGTGAATCGCGCCAGCTCACCCCGAAGTACGACCAGGAAAAGCTGATCGGCTACTTCACGCAGGCCGTCGCCCCGCTCACCAAGACCAACGCCATGCCCGCGGTCCCGACCGACAACACCAAGGTCTGCGACACCGCCCGGGTCAATCCCGACACCGGGACCCAGTTCCACGTGCTGCGGCACGCCGACTCGACTGCGACCAGCACCGACAGCGCGCACCTGAAGATCAACCTCGGCGCGCAGGCCTACACCGTTCCGCAGCAGCAGGGCACGTCGCTGACGCTGAACGGCCGGCAGTCCTCGATCATCGTCGCGAACTACGACCTCGGCAGCAACAACCTGCTGCGCTACTCCACCTCGCAGATCATGACGAACGCCACCATCGGCGGGCGGGACACCGCGGTCCTCTACGGCGACCACGACTCCGACGGCGAAACGGTGCTGCACTACGACACGAAGCCCTCCGTCGCCTCCACCGGCGGCGATGTGACCTCCACCTGGGACGCGTCCACCGGTGACCTGCGGCTCAACTACCGGCACACCGGCCTGACCCGGGTACAGATCAGCGGCGGCGGCGGACACCCGCTCGAGCTGCTGCTCGCCGACACCGCGACCGCCAAGACCTTCTGGCGCCACGACACCGCCGCCGGCCCGGTCCTGGTCCGCGGCACCCACCTGCTGCGCGGCGCCTCGTCCGACGGTACGGCCCTCGCCCTGACCGGCGACACCGGCACCGACGGCGCGGTCGAGGTCTGGTCCACGGCCACCTCCCTGACCTGGAACGGCCGGAAGGTCCACACCAGCGTGACGGACGACGGCGGCCTCACCGGCACGCTGCCCACCGCCGCCGAGGTCGCCGTGCCCGCGCTCACCGGCTGGAAGCACACCCAGGAGTCGCCGGAATCGCAGCCCGGCTTCAACGACTCCTCCTGGCAGGTGGCCGACAAGACGACGTCGAAGATCACCACTCCGGCCACCCTCCCCGTCCTGTCCGCCGACGACTACGGCTTCCACACGGGATCCACCTGGTACCGCGGCCGGTTCACCGGCGACGACAAAACGACCGGCATCACCTTGGCCGCCCGCAGCAGCGGCAAGGCGGCAGCCTCCTCCGTGTGGCTCAACGGCACCTTCCTCGGCAGTTCCACCGACGACAACAAGCACACCTACACCTTCCCGGCCGGCGTCCTCAGGACCGGCGACGACAACGTCATCTCCGTCCTCACCGTGAACATGGGACATGACGAGAACTGGGGACGGTCCGACGCCGGCACCGTCCGCGGCCTGACCAGTGCCACCCTGGTAGGGGACACGCAGGCCAACGTCACCTGGCGGCTGCAGGGCGTACGCGGCGGGGAGACCCCGGTCGACACCGTGCGCGGCCCGCTGGCCACCGGCGGTCTGTACGGCGAGCGCGCGGGCTGGATGCTGCCCGGCTACCCGACCGACGACTGGACCCCCACCACCCTGCCCGCCTCCGACAAGACCCCCGGCGTCTCCTGGTACACCACCGAGGTCGACCTGGACCTGCCCAAGGGACAGGACACCTCACTCGGCCTCACCCTCACCGACGACCCTTCCCGCAAGTACCGCGCGGAGATCTACGTCAACGGCTGGCACATGGGCAACTACGTCAACTACCTCGGCCCCCAGCACAGCTTCCCGGTCCCGAACGGCGTGCTCGACCCGCACGGGAAGAACCGGATCGCCATCGCCGTGTGGAACCTCGACGCAAGCACCGGCGGCCTCGGCAAGGTCGAGCTCACCAACTACGGCAGCTACGCCTCCTCCCTGAAGGTCGCGCGGAACGACAGCCCCCGCTACGACAAGGCGAAGTACGCCATGCCTTCCCCGCACCAACCATCGGTCGCCCTCAAGGTGCCCGGATCGGTCGCGGGCGGCCAGTCCTTCACCGCGACCACAACGGTCAGCGTGCCTGCCGGCATGCCCCCGGCGACCGGGGTGACCGCCGCGCTCGCGGCGCCCGACGGCTGGACCGTCAGCCCGCACACCCCGGCGGCGGCGCCCGTGAGGGTACCCGGCGCGACATCGGCCACCTTCTCCTGGGACGTCACCGCGCCGGCCGCCCCCGGCCAGGTGAACCCGCTCACCACCACCGTGAAGTTCGTCCAGGGCGGCCGGTCGCACACCATCACCGACGAGCGGATCGTCGGCGCGATCCGCCTCCCGCAGTCGAAGATGTCGGTGACCTACGCGGACAGCCAGGAGACCACCGGCGAGAACGCCCCGGCCGCCAATGTCCTCGACGGTGACCCGGACACCTTCTGGCACACCCAGTGGTCCGGCACCGCCACACCGATGCCGCACGAGATCCAGCTCAATCTCGGCGACGAGAACACCGTGTCCTGCCTCTACTACCTGCCACGCCAGGACGGTGCCAACGGCCGCATCGCCGACTACGAGGTATACACCAGCAAGGACGGCACCACCTGGGGCAACCCGGTCGCCACCGGAACCTGGACCAACACCTCCGCAGAACAGAAGGCCTGCTTCACCCCGGTCCGCGCGCACTACATCCGGCTGCGCGCCCTCAGCGAGGTGAGCGGCAATCCGTTCACCACGGCTGCCGAGATCAACGTCGGCTGAACGGATACCGCCGGTAAATCCAGGGCTGCATGACGAGGGCCTGTACGACCCCGCTGGGGTCGTACAGGCCCTCGTCGTCTTCCCGGGTGGGCTCGTGCCGTCAGGGGCATTTGATGGTTGGCCCGCGTTGTTCCCGGTCTCGACTGGCGTCTCATCCGGCTCTGCGGGCCGTCCCTGGTGGGCGGTGGGCTTCCGTCCCCGATCGTGAAGGTCCGTGCGTCCGGTGTTCCGGAGGTGCCGGTGCCGGTGGTCGGGATACTGGTGAGGCCGCTGGTGTCTGCGTTCAGTCGCAGGCCCGCCGGCAGGGATGTAGCGGATGCGCTGGAGGGACCGAGAACGAGTTGGACCGGCGGGTGATCACGCGGGAGAAACTGGTCGAGACCCTGGCCGTGTCCGCTGCCGAAATCACCGCTGTGACCAGGGCGGAGGCGGGAACGGTGCCCGCGCCATTACCGGGAAAGACGGCGCCGCCTTGGCAGGAAGGGCTGCCTGCGGCCCGGCACCCTGCCCCGTCGTACCCGGGGGAGGAGCCTCCTCCACCGCCCAGGTGCGGCCCCAATCGCCGACCTGCACCAACGGAGCGGGCGAGGTCAGCCGGTTCGCCACAAGCGCCTCGATCACCTGCCGATGCGTCAAGCGCACGCTCACACCGCCTGGCACAACTCGTCGACAATCCCGGCCACGTCCAGGCGGCGCAGAAACTCGGCAGCGACAGAGAGCTCCCAGACGATTCTCAACTACAGACGTCGCCACGCACTCACGGCGCTGACGCCGGGACCGAGGCCGCGGGGGACCGGGAAATCATCGACACACCCAGCCAAACCCGCGCAGCCCCACCCCTGACACCACCGAGACATCCCATCCGTCCAAATCGACGAGCCGCGGAGTGCAGGTTCCCGACTCTGTCTCATGGGTCAGCTCGGCGAGCCGTACAGGATCACCTCCGCGATGCCCGCAATTGACTGCGCGCCGCCGCCGACGACGTCGGTGATGTCGATGCGGACGTAACGTACGCCTGCGGCGGTGAAGGCATCCGCCAGCGTGTACTGGCCGCCGCGGGTCACCGTGGGGATCATGGTTGTCCATGAATTCCCGTCCACGGAGGTTTGCAGGTTGTAGGTGTACCAACTGCTGTCCTTGCCCCAGTGGATGCGAGCGCCGGCCAGGTTGTGGGCGGCCGACAGTTGCACGCTCAGCGTCTGCGGAAGCGTTGCCGACGCGGCGAGCCATCCCGTGCCGAAGGTGATGTCGTCGTCGAACGCCTTGGCGGGTTCGAAGCCGCTCGCGTTGCTGGAGGCGCTCACCTCGCTGATCTGGCTGCGGGGAATCTTTGGCCCAGGGTCAGCCGGTTGGCCCCCGCCCGTGCCGCCTGGCGGAACGACGCGGAACTCGCGGATGCTCGGCCACCATCCGCCGCCCGACAGCACATTCACCCGCACATACCGCGCCTTGACCGACACCTTGTGGTTGACGGTGCCGCCGCTGGTGGTGTTCGACTCCTTGTCGACCGCCTTGGTCCAGTTCGTCGCGTCATCCGACGTGAGGACGGCGTACTTGTAGGTTGCCTGGTCGGACTCCCAGACGATCTGGAACTCCGAAATGTCCGACGACTGGCCGAGATCCACCTGCCACCATGCGGGGATGTTGCCGTTCGCGACCCACTTGGAATCCGGGTCGTCATCAACCACGTTGCCGGGGAAGTTGCCTTCTTGGAAGCTCGAGGCTGTGGTTGGCTTGTTCAAGGCGAGGTTCAGCGCGCCTTGGAGCTCCAGCGTCGAGATGTCCTTCCACTCCGGATGACGGCCGTCGGGCATGTGCCTGCCTGAATAGGGGCTTGTCACCACTGTGTAGCTGCCGGACTCCAGCCCGTCGGCTGTCGCTGTGATCTTGATGTCACCTGGGTCCGTGTCCACCGCGAGCAACGCGTAGCCAATGCCGGCCTTAACCTTCTGGGTTTGTACCGCGAGGCGGGGTATGTCGTGGCCGACGAGGCTGCCCCTTCCGGTCACATCGAGCTTGATTTGCGCCGTTGACGTCGGGATGACGGTGCCGTTCGCGTCAACGACTTTGATGAACACCGGGATCAGGTCCGAGCCGTCGGCCACCGGCTGGATCCGCGTGAGCGCGCGGGCGTAACGACGAAGCGTATCGGCCGCCGCAGCGGGCAGCGGGCTGCCGCGCTTCGCGCCTACCTTCTTGATCAACGATTCGACCGTGCGGGGTTGCACGCCGTCGGCCAACGCCGCGGCCGCCTTCACCCCGGCCTGCGACGCGTCCCCCAGGTAGTACGCGAGCAGGTCCCGTAGTGTCTGCCGGACACCCGCGTCGTCGATTTCGATCTCGATGCGGTGCGGGGCGCCGGGGGTTTTCACGACCTGGGTGGTGGCCAGCTTGCCGTCGATGTAGCCCTCGGCTCTCAGCTCGCCTGCGACGAACGAGGGGAGCGAGAAGGTGTAGTAGGGACTGCCGCCCTTCGCGGCGACGTGTTTGGCGGTGCCGGCGTTCTGGGCCCGGCTCTTCTCGCCGACAAGGGTGCCGTTCTGGTACAGCTTCACGTGGTCGGTGTTGCTGAAGACCATGACGTCCCGGCTGGATGTTTCCGAGTAAGTGCTGGCGATGAATACCATGGGGCCGCCATGATTGGGGTTCTTCGGCGACTGCATCCCCTTGAGCCAGTAGTAGCAGTACTTCGGGTACCGGTCGATGTCCACGGCCCCGGATTTCTGGTACGGCGAGTTCGTGCCGTAGTCCTCGAAAACCCAGAGGAAGTAGCCGCCGATCCGGGGATTGGCGTCCAGTCCGCCCCAGTCCCAGTACCCGGGACCATTGAGGTATCCCTGCCTGGTCTCCACCTGTCGGACAAGTGCACCCTCACCCCTTTCGCGGCCCGTCTGGCAGGCACCCCCCCAGTCGCCCCACTCCCGCGTGAGGAACGGCTTGGCCAGATCGGGATCCGAGCCGTCCGAATTGACGACCTTGTAGTTCACGTCATAGTGCTCCTTGCCCCACAACCCATAGTCGGCCGCGGTGAACATCTGGTCGTTGGGCATTTCCGCGTGGGCAACCGCGGTAACCTTCTCTGCCCACCACTCTGGGTAATGCGTCTCGTTCAGCGAGGTTTCCCAGAGAATCATCGACGGACGGTTGCGGTCCCTGCGGATCATCTGCGCGGCGTCCGCGTAGGTGCGATTGACGAACGTCTCGTTCTCGCTCCAGAATTGCCAGCCCGGTGCGCACGCGACGACGAGCAACCCGAGCTCGTCGGCGGCGTCGAGAAACGCCGGATCGTGCGGATAATGCGCGGCACGTACCGCGTTGAAACCGCCCAGCTTCAGCCTGAGCGCCTCGCGCCATTTCATCGAAGCCGGTGCGGCGTCGCCAACGTAGGCGTAGTTCTGGTGGATGTTCGCCCCACGCAGGTAGAGGCGCTCGCCGTTGATGTAGAATCCGTCCGCCCGGAATTCGATGCGGCGAATCCCGATTCGTGTGGTGAGGGAGTCCAACACATGGCCACGATGGAAGACCGTACTGACGAGCTTGTACAGGTGCGGGCTGTCCGGGTGCCACAGGTCGGGACGGATCACCTCCAGGCTCTGCTCGAAGTCGTGATTGGCACCGCTCGCAATTGTCGCGGTCCGGCTCTCCCGGGCGACGATCTCACCTTGCGGATCGCAGATCGTCGACTGCAGCCTTGTGACGGCAGATGAATCGGTGCTGTTCACCACGCTGGTCTTGACTTGGACGACAGCCCGCTTGGCGTCGGCGTGCGGGTAGGTGACAAACACCCCGCCGCTGGCGACGCGGTCGGCCTCCAGAGGATCCGAGATGTAGATGCGCCCGGATACCTGCACCGTGACGTTGCGGTAGATGCCGCCGTAGGTGAGGAACCCGAGCTGTTCGCGGGGTTTACCAGGAGGCGTCTGCGGATCGTCGAGATTCGAAACCCGCACGGCGAGGAGATTGTCGCGATCCCAGTGGAGCTTGTCGGTGACGTCGACGGAGAAGCCGAGATAGCCGCCGTGGTGCTCGACGAGCTTTTCACCGTTGAGGTAGACATTGCAGTTTGTCTGGACGCCGTCGAATCGGACCGTCACCCGGCGGTCTGCATCGGCGGGATCCATGCGAAAGTACCGGCGGTACCAGCCGATGCCGCCGAAGACGTTGTAGACAATCGGCTCCTTGCGTTCCAGCCGCATGGTGTGCGGAATCGACACACCCGCCCACTTGGAGTCGTCGAAGGACACCTCCTGCGCGCCGGGGACATCGTCGCGCCAGAATGCCCAGTCAGTGTCGAGGCCGAGAGTGCGCCGCCCTGTTTCCTTGTTTACTTTTCCACGAGATGCGGCACTCGCCAGCCCACCGGGTACCAACATCACGCCGGCACCAGCGAAGCCCGCTATGAGTACATTGCGGCGCCTGGGGCCGCCTGTCGTCCCATCCATCGGCGGTGACCTCCTTCGTTTCGTGAGGCGCGTCCTCCGCAACCTCGTTGGGTAGTTGCTCCAGTTGCAGTGGTAGTTCTGTCGGCTATCAACAATGGCGGCGGCTGGGCCACCGTGACGCCGGTGTGGCGGATCCGAGCTGGTAGGCGGTGATCTCACCAGTCGGCGGGACGGCCGTCCCGCCTCGGCCACCGCCACAGCCGCGTATCGATCGGCTGAACCAGGCCATGCGCGGCAAAGTGCCGAATGCGGTATCCGGCTAACCAGGTGAACAGGTCGTCCGGGCCGCCCTGCAGGTACCTGGTGATTTTCTGTCGGAACGTTGTGGTCGCAAGGTTGATGTTGGTCTCCGCCTTGACCGACGCCGAAGCCGCCGAAGTCAGCATGAACAAGGCGGACTTGCCTGGCTGGGTCGGTGCATTTCGACCCGAACATCACCGTGCTGCCGACGACATTGCCCGAGCCCCCGGAGAAGCTGACGCCGTCGTTCTTCTTCCCTCGTGCCCAACGAGAAGGAGCAGGCCGTCAGTAGACCACCAGAGACGACGGCCAGGCCGGCCGTGCCGGTGACGCCCCACAGCAGACTTCTGCGGCTGCGCGCGAGGGGTCGCGCCTCTCCCTCACCTGCACCGTGGATTGTTGAAGACTGATTGAACATGGTGACTCCCGCTTGGCAATGATCCCCATAGTTAGTCGAAAATGGGGCGAACTACTCACCGTCTGGCGAGAGTTCGGGCTCACGGTGAAGCAAGAGGGGCAGCGAAGGAAACGGAAACTCTCAGAAACCGACATCCGTCGTGGCAACGTAGGCCAACAGGCACCATGAGTCAACGCCCCGTCAACTACTCGACATTCGCCCGTTGGGTCCGCTGCCTGGCCGCATGCGGTCCAGCCCGCGCATCACAGCTCCGGGCTGCATCGACCTGCACCAGAGGTGATCTCATATGAGACCCGGGGTCGAGGATGTCGACGTCGATGCCGATGGTTTCGTCTCCGCGCGGGGGCAGTCGCAGCCGCCGCGCCTCCGACGCGGGAAGGTGCCGTGGGCACGGCCACCGATGACCGGGCGGCTGGTGGTCCTCTATGCCTGGTAGGCCGCGGAGATCTGGCCCACCAGGGTGGCGAACGGCATGTCAAGGGCGGCGTAGAAGTCATGGTTCGCCCCCCGCCCGCGTGACCGGGTGCGGGTTGTCTGTCCCGGTTGCCGTCCGTGGGCTGTACGGATCACGGAGTGCCGCCGTTCGATGGATGCGGCGGTCGGGTCCGACGTGGCTGCCCTCCGGCCGGAACACCTTCGCGTCCTTGCCCCACCCGGCCACGCGTCGTCATCCCGCTCCATGGTGCGTCGGGCCGGCACCTGGCACGACCAGCCGTCGCGCACCAGAAGCTTCCGCACGCCCTCAATCGTGCAGGCCAGATGGAAGCGCCCGCCGATCAACGTCTTGGTCCGGGCGAGCATCCATCGTTTGTCCTCCCAGTCGTGCTCGGGCGGCCCCTTGGCCAGGTCCGCCTCCAGGTGCATGAACTGCTTCTGGCTGAGCGTCGGCAGCGACGCCGGCCCCTGCGACCGCAGCGCTCGCGGACCGCCCTCGTTCCTTGTCCGCCGCCACCGCTGCACCGACCACCGCTGCACCGACCGGACGCTAACCCGCAGGTCCTTGGCGATCAGCGCACTCGCCTCACCCCGAGCGAAACTCCTGGCGTTCGGCGGTCAGCCCGCCCCCCTGTGGATACCGCATGCCTCCGGTGGTTCCGCTGCGGACGACCAGCAGTCAGTGTGACTCAGTGCCTCAGTTGGCGGTTGAGTGTTGTGGTTGGCGAGCGAGCTGATTTCGCCCCCGACACACAAGCTCTCGCCGCCCGTATCGGCCGAGACGCCGCAGCCCAACCCACCCGGGGGCATGGCGCATGAGTTCCCTGAATCAACCTCTATGCCGCCAAGAGGGTGTCGTCGGCTGTGTTGATCTCCCGTTGGTCTGATGGATCCCGGGGGCGTAGCAGGCTCCGTCACGCCAGCGGGCCCAGATCACGCGGAGCCAGGCGCTGGCGAGGATGCGGGTGGCGTAGGGGTGGCGCTTCTTGCGGGTCCGCGCGTCGGTGTAGATCGGCGTGGCGTGCGTGTGCAACATCTCCGACGTCGCCGCCACTTCGGTCATAACTCATACATATTGGCGCGCCGATGCGAGCCGCGACATAACCCAACTAGGGGCGCTAGCAGTGACATTGCGGCACCTGCGAGCCTGACTCGGCACTCCCGGCCGGGATAGATCCTAACTATCCCTTGACTCACCGGGCCCCCAGCTGCATGCTAGTTCGTATTCACGCCTGCCGTCCGCCGTACCCCGTGCCAGAAGAGTATGAACTATCTGCGTGAGATGCTGCGCTTCCCCTTTCCCGGCTCGAGATTCCGCTCCATGTCGCTCCATGTCGCTCCACTGAATGCTGACTGAAGAAAGGATCTCGGCAGTGAGCAGACGCTTGCAGAAGGTCGCCTACCTGCTAGGGATGGCGATCGTCGCGTCATTCCTGTTCGGCCTGCCCGGAACAAATCAGGCATACGCGCAACAGACGGCGGGGAACGCCCCGTTCATCAACTCATGGCTGGTGTCGGGCCCCTTTGATTCACCGGTCGTCGACAAGAAGTACGCATGCGAGGAAGACGGCGAGGTGCCGGCCGACGGAAAGACGAAGATAGAACCCAAGGTCGGAACGTCGCTGAGCTCCGGCGACGAGGGCCGGAAGTGGGAGTACTTCGACGACCGTATGTACAACCGGACCTACGACGACTACCAGGATCTCTACGGGTACTACTCCGTGAAGAAGGGTGTCGACACACGGAACAAGTATGTGTACGCGCACACATACGTCTACAGCCCGACCGACCGGCAGGCAAGTTTCAACGTCGGGGCGAGCGGCTCATTCCGGCTGTACGCGAACGACACATGTCTGACGAAGCCCAGCACCCCGGTGGAGGTGCGGAAGGACCTGACAAAGCAGACGGTCCAACTGCACGCGGGCTGGAACAAGTTGATGATTCAGATCAAGCACACCTACACGGAGGACATCAATTCAAACGGTGTGCCGATCGCCAAGGACCAGGACGTTTCCTATCTCGGGTTCTACGGCCGGGTGACGGATGAGTCCGGCAACGAGATCACTGACCTCGTGAACTCGGTGGCAGGTCCGTCCGACAAGCTCGAAATCGTGTCTCAAGGACTCTCGACCGACGACTCGACCGGCACGCCGCTACCGAAGGGGAACATGCCGGTCGGCTACAAGGAGTGGCCGTACGTCTGGAACAAGTCGGCGTCCGACAACAAGTATGGTGTCGCCGCATCGGATTTCCAGTTCATGGCCGCTGGTGGCGCGCCGGGCTATACCTGGAAGATCACCGACGGGAAGCTGCCCGGCGGTCTGGAGCTGAACCCCGACGGCTCCATCGCCGACGGACTCGTCGACGGAAAAGTCGATCTGAACAGCACCAAGGGAGTCATCAGCGTCCACACCGAACCGGGCGACTACCACTTCACCGTCCAGGTGACCGACAAGGACGGGAAAACCGCGTCAAGAGACTTCACCATCACGGTGAAGGAACGCCCCAACAAGTGGTTCGAGCAGGGCAGGGTCAGCGCACTGACGCACTCCACCCCGACCTACAACTACTTCGTGGATCCGAATTTCTCCGCTGATCGATGGGCTGTGCGAGCGAAGCGTGAAGGACACTCGCTGGTGTCGATCGAAGCACTGCAGCAGAACTACTTCTGGCCGTCCAAGTTCGCGGACCCGAAGCACATCAGGGCGGAGTACCTCCCCAAGGACAAGGACGGGAAGGTCGTGGACGGGCTGAAGCAGTACGCGCAAGCGGTGAAGCGTTACGGCATGAAGTTCGGCCTGTACTACGCGACCGAGGGCGGAGGCTTGCAGCACTACTCCACTGATGTGTTCGTGCAGAACGTGGCGGACCTCATCCACCGCTACGGTCCGGATTACCTCTACTTCGACGGTCCACAGGCAATGCCCGATGCCAACTATGACGTCATGTACAGCATGGTGCGCAACTACAGCGACAAGATCACCGTGAACTCGAACGCTTGGGGGGCCGAATACGGAGATCCTGATCTGCGCACCGGCGAGGCGTCGGGCATCTACGGCAACGGCGGGAAGAACCATCTTCTGAAGCGGACGCCCATGGAGCCGTGGAAGATGATCCACACCAAGAACATGCTGTCGCCGTATTACGAGAAGCGCGACGACTTCCGGCAGGTCACGAAAGAGATGGTGATGAACGCCGGTCGGGGTGAGGTCGACAACAACGATCAGAGTGTGCTCGACAGCCGCGGGCCGAACTGGGACTCCCCCAAGGATATCTCCACCAGATACCCGAAGGCTGTCCAGGAGTTCATCGACGTAAGAGAGAAGCTCGCCGACTGGTTCGCGCCGAAGGGAAAGCCGGAGAGGCACGAGTCCACGACGGGCACGACCCCGTACTTCCTGTCCGGATACGGCTACGAGACCGACGGCCGAGGAAACTACGAGAAGTTCGCGCACCCCGACAGCACGACCGGCCCGCAATGGGGATACGCGACTTCTAGGGACAATAACGTCTACCTCCACATCATCAAGGGGCCGGACGGCAAGAAGGGGTTCGACGCGATCACCGACAAGTCCCTGACCATTGCCCCGGTCAAGGACCACGTGAAGTCGGTGCAGTGGCTGAACAACGACGTTCCGGTCACGTCATTCCACCAGGACGGCGACCGCCTGACCATCAACCTGTCCCATGTGCAGGAGGATCCGATCGACACGATCATCAAGATCGTGACCGACAGTCCTGAGCGCACGTACAAGCTGACCGACGTCACCGCGACCGGTGAGCAGCTTTCGCCGCGGACATTGAAGGTCAACGCCGAGGGCTACATGACGTATCCCGCGCTGAAGGCCAAGCTTTCCGACGTGAGGTACACCAGCTCGAATCCGGAGGTGGCGAAGGTTCGGCCCAGCGGAATCGTGACTCCGAAGTCGGACGGCACGACGAGCATCACGGTACGCGGAACCCATGAAGGCGTGACCAAGCAGGACACGTTGAAGGTGCGGGTCGAGGACCACATCGTCTACGACGCCGAGGACGTGATCGGCGCATCACTTCTGGTCGAAGGGAAGGAAACCTACGGTGAGTTCGGCCTGAACGACGGGCTGACGTACGCGATCGAAGGCAGGTCGGACGCGGGCGGGCCCATCGGCCTGGACGCGGCACAGATCAAGTGGCATGGCGGCATCGTCGATCTGGGCGGCGGCGACAAGTACAAGCCGGTTGCCATCAAGGAATCGGACACGTTCACGTTCAAGAACGGCAAGATCTTCACTCCGCAGGTCGAGGCGCCGACCAGAGGAGTCGTCTGGGCGGACGTGACGCTGGACGGCAAGACCTTCACGACCAACAGGGTCTTCATGGACCTGCTGCCGTACAGGAACCTTGCCAAGGATGCCGACATCACAGCCGGCCAGCAGCAGGACGCGGTGTCGAACCTCACCGACGGCAAGCTCATCGAGACCGACCAGTTCGATCGGTCGAAGTGGTCGGTGCCAGGAGATGACAAGCCCTGGGTACAGTTCAGGCTTCCTGCGAAGCACGAGATCTCCAGCATCGACGTCAACTTCAACACGCTGGACCAGAATTACCTCAACACACCCAAGACGATGAAGATCCAGACCAGTATCGACGGTGTGACCTGGAAGGATGCCGACACCTTCAACGGCCCCACGGGAAGCGCCTATTTCGGCTTCTACGACCACTACCCACTCAGCACACCGGCCGAGGCCCAGTACGTGAAGCTGGTGTTTGACGGCGGCTCGAACGGGTCGACGACCGATCTGCTCGAAGTGGCCGTCAACGGACGGTAGCCAACACGGCCCCGGTCAGCGCCACCCTTCCGCCGTCGAGGAAGTTCAGCGGGACCTCCTGACTGCCAGCTGCCATCGACGGAGGTGACCGCCCGCGGTCACAGTGTTGGCCCGTCCCACTGATCCAGCAGGATGTCGCCCATGGCGTCACCGGGCCCGGCTGCGGCGTCGTCCAGGGACTGTTCCGTCCAGATGACCTTGCCGCGGGCGGTGTACCGGGTGCCCCAGCGCCGTGCGAACTGGGCGACAAGGAACAGACCTCGGCCGCCCTCGTCGGTGGTGGCCGCGCGGCGCAGGTGCGGGGAGGTGCTGCTGCCGTCGGAGACTTCGCAGATCAGGCTGTCACGGTCGTACAGCAGGCGGAGCCGGATGGGTTCGGTGCCGTGGCGGATGGCGTTGGTGACCAGTTCGCTGAGTATGAGCTCGGCGGTGAAGGCGACCTGATCCAGCCCCCAGGACTCCAGCTGGCGGGCGCAGGCCGCGCGGAGAGGAGCGACGGCAGCGGGTTCGGAGGGCACGTCCCAGTCGGCGACCCGGTCCGGGTCCAGCAGCCGGGTGCGGGCCACCAGCAGGGCGATGCCGTCGCTGGGGCGGGCAGCAGGGCGTCGAGTACCGCCTGACAGGCCTGCTCGGGGGTCTGGTCGGGGTGAGCCAGGGCCTGCCTCAGGAGTTCGAGGCCGGTGTCGATGTCGCGGTCGCGGCTTGCGATGAGCCCGTCGGTGTACAGGGCCAGCCGGGAGCCCTCGGGCAGGTTCAGTTCGACGGTCTCGATCGGCGCGCCGGAGCCCAGGCCAAGGGGCGGTGGGACGGGCACGTCGGGGAAGGTGACGGTGCCGTCGGGGTGCACAAGGGCGGGTCCGGGATGGCCGGTCCGGGCGATGCTGCAACGGCCGGAGACCGGGTCGTAGATCGCAAACAGGCAGGTGGCACCCGTGATACCTTCGCTCTCGCCCTCGGCGGCCTCTCTCTGGTCGATGTGGGCGACCAACTCGTCGGGGTGGCCCAGGAGTTCGTCAGGGGACAGATCGAGGGCACAGAAATTGTGGACGACGGTGCGCAGGCGGCCCATGGTGACAGCCGCATGCAGGCCGTGCCCGACGACATCGCCGACGACCGGGCCGACGCGGGTGCCGGGCAGCGGGATGACGTCGAACCGGTCCCCGCCCACCCCGGCCTGAGCGGGCAGGTAGCGGTGGGCCACCTCCAGGGCCGACTGCCCGGGCAGACCGCGGGGCAGCAGGCTGCGCTGCAGGGTGACCGCCATGGAGTGCTCGCGGGTGTAGCGGCGGGCGTTGTCGATCGCGACCGCCGCTCGGGCGGCCAACTCCTCGGCGAAGGACAGATCCTCCTCCGCGAAGGGATCCTTCTCCGAGCGCCAGAAGTCGACCATCCCCAGCACCACGTCGCGGGCCTGCAACGGTACAGTGATCAGCGAGTGGATACCGAAGTCCAGGACGCGCTGCTGTCGGCAGGTCAGAGGCGTATGTGGTGGGAGACCATAGTTCTCGGGCCGACTGTGCGCGCGGGCACCACGACCGCTGTGACGGCACCCCCGCAGGCCGGCCGGCGGACCACGTGAACCCGGGTCCGCTCCCGCTGCCGGCCGCGGCCTGCCCGGACGTGCCGGCCGGTCACCACCGCGGCTTCGCAGGATTGAAGCCCGGGTGGAACCGGCGCATGTATCCTGTGTCGTCGCGTCCGGTGATGCCCTGCCGAAGGTAGTTCTCGTGCAGTCGGGCGAGCGCGTCCCGGTCCAGCCGCACACCGAGCCCCGGCGACATCGGCACCGGCACGGCGCCGTCGACGAAGGTCAGCGGCCGCTCCACCACGTCGACCCCCAGCTGCCACGGCGTATGGGTGTCGGCGGCATAGGACAGTTGCGGCAGCGCCGCTCCGAGGTGGGTCATCGCGGCAAGGCTGATACCGAGATGGCTGTTGGAGTGCATCGACAGGCCGAGGCCCCAGGTCTCGCAGATGCCGGCCAGACGCACCGACTGCCGCAGTCCGCCCCAGTAGTGGTGATCCGACAGAATGACCTGGACGGAGCCGCGATCGACGGCCTCGGGAAGGTGGTCGAAGGAGACCACGCACATGTTGGTGGCCAGCGGCATCCCGGCGGTCTCGGCGACGGCGGCCATGCCGGCCAGGCCCTCGGTGGGATCCTCGAGATACTCCAGCAGACCCTCGGTCTCGGCGGCGACCCGGCGCGAGGTCTCGACGCTCCACGCCGCGTTGGGATCGATGCGCAGCGGCAGCGAGGGGAACGCCTCGCGCAGCGCGCGCATGGCGTCGAGTTCCTCGTCGGGAGCGAACACACCCCCTTTCAGCTTGATCGACTGGAATCCGTACGTCTGAACCATCGTCCGCGCCTGCGCCACGATCCCCGCGGGATCCAGTGCGGCACCGTAGGGGTCGGGGGCATCGCCGGGGTGCTGCGCCCACTTGTAGAACAGGTAGGCGGAGAAGGGCACGGCGTCACGTACCCGGCCGCCGAGGAGATCGTGGACCGGCCGTCCGATCGCCTGGCCCTGCACGTCCAGGCAGGCGATCTCGAATGCGGCGAAGACCCGCAGCGCCGCCTTCTCCGGTCCCATGCCGCCCGACGGACCGAGTTTCTCCGCGGGTGCGTCAGCGGTGCCGAGGAGTCCGTCCACCACGGACTTGATGTATTCGGTCCGGAAGGGATCCAGCCCGATCAGCAGCGGTGCCACCGTACGCAGCACCGCCAGGTGCGTGGCGTCGCCGTAGGTCTCGCCGAGCCCGACGAGCCCGTCCCCGCAGTCGACTTCGATGATGGCCCGCAGCGCCCACGGCTCGTGGCAGCCCACGGCGTTGAGCAACGGCGGATCGGGGAACGCGATGGGTGTGATGCGGATATCGGTGATCATGGCGTGCCCTGACGGGCACTGCGGCTCCACATGGTTCTTCGAATTCGTGACATTCATGGAGAAATCTCCCATTCAAGGGTTGCCTCGGCCGAGCCGGTGACCGGCTGACCGTGACGAACGGATGGCTGCTACGGGGGGACGGCCGTCACAGGGCTCGCCCAGGGGAGCTCGCGCCAGGTGCCCAAGAGCCGGACCCCGCCGGCGGGGCCCGGCGTGCCGTGCTGGGTCATCACCCCGGGCGCGTACGGCTCGGCGTCGTCGAGCGGGTGACAGCCGATCGCCTCGCCTTCGGTCACGCGCACCGAGCCGCGGGTGTGGCGACTGCCCCCGGACGATCCGCGCGCTGCTCACCGCGTGTGAGCAGGCGGGTTACTTGTCGCGCTGCGCCAGCTGGGAAGCGCCGATCGCGTGCAGCCGGAAAGCCTCTGCGGCGTCGTCCTCCCGGCCGCTCACCAGCAGGTCGAGCAGCCGTGCGTGCTCGTCGACGAGCTTGTCGCGACTGCCGGTGTAGAACGGGTCGGAGACCACGAGCAGGCCCCAGAGGCTGGGCTCCATCACCTCCCACAACCGCGGGAGCAGGTAGTTGCCACTGGCCAGGCAGACGAGACGGTGGAACGTCATGTCGCTGTCGCGGAAGCTGATCGGGTCGTCCTGCCGGGCCGCTTGCCGCATGTCGTCGATCACGGCGGTCAGCTGCTCGACGTAGCCCTCGGCGCGGCACTGGGCTGCGGCTCGCGCAGCGAACTCCTCGAGCTGACCGCGCAGCTCCCGCGCCTGATCGGCCTGTTCCGTCGAGATACGGGCGACCCGGCTGCCCAGCCGCGGCACATGAGTGACCAGGCTCTCGTAGACCAGCCGCTTGACGGCCTCGCGCACCGGGGCCTGGCTGATGCCCAGCCGCTTGGCGATGTCGGATTCGACGATCCGCTGATCCGGCACCATCTCGCCGCTCAGGATGGCCGAGCGCAGCAGCCGGTACACCCGGTCGGACAGAAGTCCGCCGGAAGCCATGCTCTTGTTCTGTTCGAGCAGATCGTTCAGGTCGGTCATCAGTGCTCCCCCTGCCGCGTCGTCATCCTAGTATCGATAGCGGCGGCCGCCGGATCGAGTCCATAGGCCTCGACCGCCGTACCGCCCCACACCGCGGTCGCCTCGTCCGCGGTCAGTCCGCCCAGCATCCGCGCCGCGGCCCCGACCACGTCCTCGTACGGCGACCACTGCGTGCTGACCGGCCAGTCGGACCCGAACGCCAGCCGGCGCGGCCCGAACACATCGAGCAGCACCCGCGCCACGGCGTCCCGGCTCACTCCGCCCGGTCCGGCGGTGGCCCTGCCGAGACCGGACAGCTTGCACACCACATGGGGCAGTCGCCCCAGCGGCGTCAGCTGCGCGGCCCACTCGCCGAGCCCGTCGCGTCGCACGTCGACGGCCGAGATGGCGCCATGGTCGACGACGAACCGTACCTGAGGCAGATCCCCGGCCGCCGCGCAGGCCTCACGCAGAGTCCCGTGCCCCAGCAGCAGGTCCACGGCCAGGCCCCGCTCGCCGAGCGCCGCGAGCGAACGCCGCACCTGGGGCAGCCCGAGGCGGGCGCCGTCGCCCGCCCCGACCGGGTCGCGTACCCCGACCAGCGCGGAACCCCCGTCCTCGGCGCGAAGTGCGTCGATCATGTCCACCGCGGCCGGGTCGGCGAGATCCGCGTGAATGACGACGCCGGCGATCCGGGGGGAGCACGCGGCCAGGCCCAGCAGCCAACGGGCCTCGTCCACGGTTCGCCCGGCCTGCACGGCGACAGCCGTCACCGGCCCGGCGGCCGCGCCGAGGTCATCGAGGAGGCGGGGGCGATTCAGCTCGCCCGCGGACCGCAGCCACCCGTGGTCGTGCAGACCGGGGTCCCACAGATGGACGTGTGCGTCGATGCCGGTCACGGCGTCGGCACCTCCCGCGGGAGCAGTCCCGCCGCGCGCAGATCCGCCCACAGGTCTGCCGGGACGGCGGTCTGCGCCATCGCCAGATTCTCCCGCACCTCTTCGGCGGTCCTGGCCCCGACGACCAGAGCGGACACGGCGGGATGCCCCCACGCGAATCGCAGGGCCGCCGCCTTCAGCGGCACCCCGTGGCGGTCACAGACCTCCGCGATGGCCAGCGCCGCGGCAACCCGGTGCGGCTCGGCCGTCCGGTAGTCGTATCTCGCGCCGGGCCGCGGATCGGCCAGCAGACCGGAGTTGTACACCCCGCCCAGGACGACCCCGACACCACGGGCCTCGCACGCGGGCAGCAGGCCCGTCAGCGCTTCCTGATCCAGGAGCGTGTACCGGCCGGCCAGCAGCACGCAGTCCACATCGACCTGCGCGACGATCCGCTCCAGCATGCCGCTCTGGTTCATGCCCGCGCCCACCGCCGACACCACGCCCTGCTCCCGGAGGTCGACCAGGGCGCGGAAGGCCCCTGTGAGGGCCTCCCGCTCATGGTGGTCGGGGTCGTGCACGTGCGCGATGTCCACCCGGTCCAGGCCGAGCCGCTCCAGGCTCCGCTCCAGGCTCCGCATGGTGCCGTCGTAGGAGAAGTCCGGCTCGGACCCGCCGTCGGTGAGCCGGTATCCGACCTTGGTCGAGACGACGACCTCGGACCTGGGCACCTCGGCCAGTACCTGGCCGAGCCGCTGTTCGGACACGCCGTTGCCGTACCGGGGTGCGGTGTCGAACAAGCGCGTTCCGCCCGCCAGCGCGGCACGCACCGTGTCTCCGGCGTCCTGCTCGGGAACCGGCTCGTACAGGTTGCCCAGGGGGGCGCAGCCCAGGCCGAGGCTGCCGACCACGAGGCCGGCGCGGCCCAGCACACCCGGGGCAGGGACACGGCTCATCGCTGGGACGCCCGTGTCCGGTCGCGCCACTGCTCGTACTCCGCACGCGACTCCGACGTCAGCGGGTAGTAGTTGCCGAGCCGGGCGCCCTCGTCGAGACGCATCCGGCTGAACACCTCCCACTCCTGGTGGTCCTGGGCCGAGGCGATCACCTCCGGCGCGGTCGCCTGGGGGACGACGACGGCGCCGTCGTCGTCGGCGACCACGATGTCGCCGGGCAGGCACAGCACTCCTCCCGCGGCGACCGGCACGTCGTACGCCCAGGGGAACAGCTCCGACTGGGAGGCGTAGTGCGGGGTGGTGCCGGTGCACCAGACCGGCACACCGAGCTCGCGGACCCGCGGAGCGTCCCGGATCCGGCCGTCGACGACGATGCCGGCTCCGCCCTTGCGCTTGAAGTAGCGGACGAGCATGTCGCCGACGCAGCCGCTGAACGCCGACCCGTACGCCTGGATGACCAGGACGTCACCGGGCTGGACCGCCTCCAGGACCGCCCACAGGGCGGTCTGGCGTTCGATGGCCTCCTGCGCCAGGCCGCTGGCTATGTCCTCGCGCTGCGGCATGAACTGGAGTGTCAACGCCGATCCGGCGATCTTCTGCCCGGACGTCAGCGGCTCCGGCCCTTCCATCCACGTGCGCCTGATGCCCATGCCATGGAGCTTCGAGCACGCCGTGGCGCTGCTCACCCCGCCCATCCGTTCCACCAGCTCCGCATCGGCCCGCCGGTATGCGCCGCCGCGCACCGGAAGGGGGAACACCGGCTGGGCATGTTCATCGTTCGTCATTGCGCTTCTCCTGGAATCGGTCGAACGTGGGGTGGCTCGGGGTGAACTGGCGACGCCTCACATACAGCGTCAGATCGAGCCGGGTGCCGGGCGGCAGGATCACCGACAGGTGGCTGTCGTCAACGTCGGTGCGGTGGGTGCTGGTCGTGTACCCGTCGGCCCGGTAGGCGCGGTTCGGGCCCGGGTAGCCGGCGTCGAGCCGGTCCGCCACGACATGGTCGATGGCGTCCTCGGCGAACGCGCCGGCCTGCACGGTCAGACGCCGCTCACGCGTATTGCCCAGGTTGACCAGCCGGACGCGGACCCGGGCCTCGTCGAGGTCCGTGACGAGGGCGGCGACATCGGCCGGCAGGCCGGGACGGTCGCGGTCGGCGTCCCAGTAGCGCACCCGTGCCTGCTGGAGTCCCCCGTTGTAGGGGGCGGCGGGAGCGCCCGTGGTCAGCTGCACCAGAACCTCGGTCACCACGGGATTGAGCCGCTGCCACCAGTGGATGTCATCGGTGCGGGTGGTCGTCGAGTCCTCGCGGATGAGCGCCATCCTGCGGGCGACCTGCCCCAGCGCCATGCGCAGGGCCAGCGCCGGGTAGTCGGGATTGCGGCCGTCGAGGTAGGCGAGCCACGGCGCCTCGTGTCCGGCCTCCTCCTTGTCGCGGAAGGCGTGCACGGTCGTCCAGTCGTAGCCGCATTCGCGCTCCACACGCTCCAGCCGCCGGCGGTCCTGCGGATCGCCGGTGCACCACCAGATCCAGGCAGGGAAGGCGATCTGCAACGGCTGGTGGTCGAACCAGCCGTGCAGGCCGTACCGGTAGGGCACGAGTTGCAGGTCGTTGCCGGCATCGGGTCCCAGGCGCTGGAGCCAGGTGGTGGCCATGCTGGACTCACCCTCCCGGACCGGCCCGCGCGTCGCCTCTTCCAGCACCCGGTCCACAGGGGCGCGGGCCAGGTCGAACCACGCGTTGTCGCCGGTGACCAGGGCGGCGTTCATGGCGGCGACCACCGCGACCGCGCCGACGCTGTGCAGACCGTGCGGCCAGGTCCAGCCGTACGCTCCGCCGAACCAGCGGCCGTCGTGCAGTTCGCCGACCTCTCCGCGGGGTCCCACGTTGTCGGGGACGACACCGCCTGCGGCGGCGGCCCGGTCCCGCCAGGCCTGCACGTAGTCGACGAGCCAGTCGCGGTACCGGTCCCCGCCGGTGTACAGCCACGCGTTGGCGATCAGCGAGGTGGAGGCGAGGTTCACCGCGACGTCGCCGTCGCCGAGCCGCCGGTTCATCGCCTCGCCCATCCGCCGCGCGTTGACGGGGTCGGCCAGGTCGTCCCAGGTGCCGATGCCGGGCAGATCCTCCAGGGGCAGGCCGTACGGTCTCATGTTGGTCAGTTCCGCGCCGAACCCCTGCGCCCAGGCGTCGTCCACCCCCCGGCGCGGTCCGCCGGCCCCGGTGTGCGGGGCCCGGACGATCCTCAGCGGGCCGTCGACGTTCCCGACGGGCGAGGTGGGCAGGTAGAGGTCGGCGAAGCGCAGGGCCCGCCGGCGGAACGCCTCGTCGGACGGGTCGGCCGCGCAGATCCCGTAGAACATCAGGAGCGACTCGCCCTGGTGGAACCAGTCGTAGCCGCGCTCGTACTCGTCGACCAGGAACCCGGCGGCGGAGAGCTGCCGGGTGATCCCGTTCCAGTGCTTCTTGGCGGCGTCGAGCAGGTCGTCCGCCCCGCCCAGCATGTACAGCATCGGCCAGTTGAAGAACGGTTCGTAGAAGTCGTCCGCCCCGTCACGGCCCTTGAGCTCCCCGTCGAAGCGGAGCCCGCCGTCGGGGTGGCAGTAGCGGTCCTCGAAGACCCGCCACGCCTCGTCCAGGACCGAGAACAACCGCCGTTGCAGTACGGCCCAGGCCGGCGGTTCGCAGGCGGGCACCGACGCGGTCACACTCACCGGGCGCTTGCCCACGGTCATCCCTTCGTCGCGCCGGCGGTGAGGCCGCCGACGATCTTGCGTTGCATGATCACGAAGAAGACCAGCACCGGCGCGATCGCCAGGAGCAGCGTCGGATACACCACGGACAGGTCGGTCGTGTGCAGCCCGATCGCGGAGTACACGCCGGTCATCACGGTATAGAGGCCCGATGTGGGGCCCAGGACGATCTGCGGGTTCACGAAGTCCGTCCAGACACCGATGGTGTGCAGGACGACCGCGGTCACGACGACGGGCCGCATCAGCGGGAAGATCACCTGCCAGAAGGTGCGCAGCCGGCCGGCCCCGTCGATCTGCGCCGCCTCGTCGAGCTCCCGGGGGATGGACTTGATGTAGCCCACGAACAGGAACATGGACAGGGGCAGGGTCAGCGTCGCCTCGTACAGGACGAAGCCGGGGATCGTGCCCATCAGACCCGTGAAGCGCAACACGTAGATCACGGGGATGACCAGCACCTGCCCGGGAATGAACAGGCCGGCCAGGAACACCAGCAGCATCCCCCGGTGCCACGGGCGGGTGCCGCGGGCGATGACGTACGCGGCCGGACCGGCCAGCGCCAGGGACAGCGCGTTGACCAGGACCACGAACATCACCGTCACACCGAACGCCGTGATGATGTTGAAGTCCGGTGACGACAGCGCCGATCGGAGGTAGTCCGTGGACAGCACGCCCGGGTCGGCGGAGAACGGCCGCTGACGGATCGCCGACTCCGGCTTGAAGGCGTTGACGATCACGAGGTAGAGCGGCACCACCATGCCCAGGGCGAAGACGCCGAGCATGACCGAGCCGACGCGGCTGCCTGCATTGCGGTTCACGCTTCCACCGCCTTCTCGCTGCGCTGACGCAGCGCCACGATCACGACGGCGAGCACCGTGATGACGATCATGAGGACGATGCTCTGGGCCGAGGCGTAGCCGATCTTCCCGTTCAGGAACGACTCCGACAGGACCAGATACGCGTACGTCTGGGTGTGGCCGGCCGGACCGCCGTCCGTCATCGCCAGTACCAGGTCGTAGACCCGCAGCAGCTGGACGAGTACGAGGACCACGTTGATCGTCACGGTGGGCGCCAGCATCGGCAGCACGACCTGACGGAAGGTCTGCCAGCGGGAGGCGCCGTCGATGCGTGCTGCCTCCAGGAGCGACTCGGGGATCGTCTGCAGCCCGGCGAGGTAGAGGACCACGTTCACCCCGAACGTCGACCAGATCACCACGAAGACGATCGCCGCCAGCGCCCATTGCGGATCGGAGAGGAACGGGATCTTCGAACGGTGGGCCGCGGTCAGGAGCGTGTTGACCGCGCCTTCGCTGCTCAGTACGGCCGACCACAGGAATCCGATGATGACCGCGCCGAGCACGTGCGGGTAGAAGAACAGTCCCCGCAGCATCGCCTTCAGGCGCCCCTGGCCATTGAGCATGACCCCGAGGCCCAGGCCGAGGACGTTGCAGGCCACGGTGCCGACCACCGCGATCACGAGCGTGACATAGGCCGCGCTCGCCACGTCCGGGTCGTGGAACAGCTGAACGTAGTTGTCCAGGCCGACGAACGCGTAGTCGTCGGAGAAACCGTCCCAGTCGGTGAGGCTGAGCCGTCCCGCGACCACGACGGGGATGAGGATGAAGGCCACGATCGCCGCGAGGGCGGGACCGACCATGAAGATGCCGGAAAGGCTCCGGGCGGCGCGTGCGCGCAGGGGGCGCGGGGCGGGGCGGGGGACTGGACGGGGGCGCCCGGGGACCGGCGGGCCGTCCGCCGCTCCGGGGGCGGTGAGCGTCTCGCTACTTGGGCGCATTCGCGGCCCACCACTTGTCCATGGCCCCCGACACCTGACCGGCCGTCGCGCCGAGATACATGCTCTGGACCTGGGTGTTGAACTCCGCGGGGAAGCCCGAAGGGGAGGAGTTGTCGCCCAGCCCGGGGCCGATCGCCACCGTCCTGCCGCCGGCCTCGTCGAGAAGCTTCGCGATGTCGTCGGTCAGCGGGGAGGCTTCGTAGCTGTATCCGGTACGGAAGTTGCCTTCAGCGCTCAGCGCCTTCGTGATCGCCTTCTTGTCGCTGACCAGGTACTTCACCAGGTCAATCGCCGCATCCGCATGCCTGGAGCTCTTGAGCACCGAGTACGGCATCGCCGGATTGGCCGCCTGCGGCGGCGTGGAGCCGTCGAAGGTGGGGACGGGGAACACGCCCGCGTCGATGCCCGGCTTCGCCTCGGCGAGCGAGGCCGCGAGCCAGTTGCCCATCACCATGGTCGCGGACTTGCCGGCGGTGAAGTTGTTGATCATGTCCTGGTACTTGATGCCGTTGGCGTCCTTGGGGACCAGACCGTCCTTGATCCAGGACTGGTAGACATCCAGGTACTTGGCGTAGTTGCTGCCGGCGAAGGTCACGGAGCCCTTGTTCCGCTTCGCGTACCAACGCGGCTCGGAGTTCATCACGTTCGGGTTGGCCATCATCAGGGCCTGCGCGCCGGTGGTCCACTCACCGCCGGTCTGCATCGGTGTGTACCCGGCGTCCTTCAGCTTGCGCAGCGCGGCGGTGAACTCGTCGAGCGTCTTGGGTGCTGCGGTGACACCCGCCTTGGTGAACGCCGTCCTGTTGTAGAACACCAGCGACTGGAGCTGGACGCCGGTGCCGGCCATCCACACCTTGCCGTCCAGCTTGGACGCCTCCGCGAACGGCGCGTCCTTCACCCACTGCGCGTCGGGCAGCGGAGCCATCTGGCCGGCGAGAGCGGTGTTCTGCCCGCCGGCGAGGATGTCGGGAGGGCTGCCCGCGGCCAGTTGCTGCTTCAGCGTGTCCTCGATGCCCCTGCCGGTGGGCGCCTCGATCGTGACCTTCACTCCGGGGTGAGCGGCGACGTACCCCGCCACCAGGTCCTTGTAGAACTGCTTGGTCAGCACGGGAGTGACGTTGACCAGCATGCGGATGTTCTTGTCGCCGCCTGCTGAGTCCGAGCCGGTCGAGCAGCCCGTGAGCAGTGCGGCGGATATGGCGATGGCACCCAGCTTGACCAGATGCCGGCGAGAACCCGAACCCATCGAACCCTCCAACGAACGCTTATCGCTTATCGGTTATCGATAGCGAGCTCACCTTCGAGGACTTGCCGGGCGACGGTCAAGGGTCCTCGGCGGCAGCGTTACCTGTTCGCAACCTTCGAGGCGGGTGAACCCGGCTTCTTTCGACGGGTTCTGCAAGACGCCTTGACACTCGCGGTCGTGGCCCCGCTACTTGTCGCTCAGCGATTATCGATAAGGCGCGAGCATCCTGCAACCAGGGCCGGTAGTCGAAGCATTGTGCAACAAGGGCCCGTCCGGAGCCGCCGCGTGCCCGGACCGTGGGCCCGGTTCCCGTAGGCATCCACGAAAGGCACAGCATGTCCAGACTCTCTCGACGTGATCTCCTCAGGGCCGCAGGGGCCGTCGGCGCCGGTGTGTCGGCGGCGGTTGTTGCCGGACCGGCGTACGCCGTTGACCGCGGGGACCCTTCCGAGGACCAGAAGTACTTCTTCGTGGCAACGGACGGGAAGGACTCGAACCGGGGCACGCGGGCCGAGCCCTTCGCGACGCCGGAGAAGGCGCGCGACGCGATCAGGGCCTGGCGGCAGCATGCGCCGGGCCGTGCCGCGGCACCGGTGACGGTCTTCCTGCGGGGCGGCACCTACCGTCGGACGCGAAGCTTCACCCTTGAGGCGCAGGACTCCGGTTCGCCGGGCCGCCCGGTCACCTACGCCGCCTACCGCGGCGAGCAGGTCCGGCTCGTCGGCGGTGTGGACCTGCCTGCTGCGGGGTTCGGGGCGGTCGGCGACGAGGCGGTACGCAACCGCCTTCCGGCCGGATCGCGTGACGCGGTCCGTGAGTTCGACCTGACGGCGCTGGGGATCACGGACTACGGGCAGATCGTCCAGACCGGATACGGGCTGCCGCGCGCGGTCACCCCGCCCGAACTGTTCTTCAACAGCGAGGCGATGACCCTCGCCCGCTACCCGGGCACCGGGTTCCTCACGGCCGGCGAGGTCATCGATCCCGGCGGGAACCCCCGCAGCGTCCTCGGCGACCCCGACAAGATGGCCGCCGAGTTCGCCAAGGGGGCCACGTTCGCGTACCCCGACTCCAGGCCGTCGTCCTGGACCGGCACGGGTGACGTGTGGATGCAGGGCTACTGGTTCTACGAGTGGGCCGACGGCAATCTTCAGATCAAGGCCATCGACCCGGCGGCGCAGACGCTCTCCACCAGGACCGCCAGCATGTACAGCGTCAAGAAGGGCTGTCGCTACTACTACTACAACGTGCTCGAGGAGCTGGACTCGCCGGGTGAGTGGTATCTCGACCGGTCCACCGGCAAGCTGTACCTGTACCCGCCCAGCGACCTGACCGGCGCGTCGGCGCAACTGTCCCTGCTCGCCGAACCGATGGCCGTCCTCGACGGCTGCTCGAACGTGACGTTCTCGAACCTCGTGTTCGAGGGGTCGCGCGGCGACGGCATCGTCATCACCGACGGCACGTCCAACACGGTCGCCGACTGCACCCTGCGGTTCCTGGGGGGCCGTGCGGTCACGATCGGTGACACGAGCGTCTCGGCCGGCCCGCACGGCGGATCGGACAACGAGGTCCGCGGCTGTCACATCCAGGCCACCGGCCAGGGTGGCATCGCCCTCGCCGGCGGCGACCGGGCCACCCTCACCCCGGGGCGCAACCGGGCGGTCGGCAACGAGATCCACGACTACAGCCGGCTCCAGCTGACGTACAGTCCCGCGGTCGAACTCGCCGGCGTCGGGAACCGGGCCGCCGGCAACCACATCTACGATGCGCCGCACGTCGCCATCCTCTTCCGCGGCAACGATCACGTGATCGAGTACAACGAGATCAACGACGTGGTGAAGGAGACCAACGACGCCGGCGCCATCTACGCGGGGCGGGAGTGGACCGGACGCGGCACGGTCATCCGCTACAACTTCCTGCACGACATCGTCGGGAGCGGCGGAGCGCACTTCGCCTCGGGCGTCTACCTCGACGACTGCTTCAGTGGGACGACGGTCTTCGGCAACATCTTCTACGAGGTCGACACCGCCTTCCAGATCGGCGGCGGCCGGGACAACACCATCAGCAACAACATCGTGCTGTCGTCGGGCCGTTCCGTGACACTCGACGAACGAGGTCTCAACTGGGCGGCGGGGAGCGTGGCGCCCGGTGGCGCCTGGGGGATGTACGACCTGCTGGCCGCCGTTCCGTACCGGGACGAGCCATGGCGGTCGCGCTATCCGCACCTCGTGAACATCGCCGACGACCAGCCGGCGTACCCGAAGTACAACGTCGTCGAGTACAACGTCCTCAGTGCCGTCGCCGCGCTGGACATCGCTCCTTCCGCGCGCAGGTACGGGACGGTCGACCACAATCTGACGCTCACCGCCGACCCCGGCGTCGTGACGGTCGTGGACGGGAGGCCGGTCCTGGGCGACGACGGCCTGATCGCCGCTCAACTCCCCGGCTACCAGCGGATACCCATGGACCGGATCGGACTCCCGCGCATCGCACGGCCGTGAACCGGGCCGGTCACAGGGATATAAATTAGTAATTAACCTTGACGGTGGCCCGGTTGTCCCGTCACTCTGTACCGGCCGCAGGAGTGCCCGCCCACCCGGGCCAGGGGGGCGGGCACCCGTTCCGCGGGGGCGCGGGCGGAGTCGCGATCACGCCTGCGCGCAGCCTCCGGAGGGTGCCACCGTCAGTCACGAAGGGGGAAACGCGGAGAGCGGTGCGCCGCGGACGGCCTCGGAGGTGAAGCCGTCCGGGCCGACCGGACGGTCGCCGAGCACGGCCACCCGGTAGAGGGTGCGGCGATGGCCGGTGTGGTCCAGGTCGGCCGGCTGGAGGTGGGCGACGGCGCGGTTGTCCCAGATGGCGACGTCGCCGGGGGCCCAGCGCCAGCGCAGCGTGTACTCCGGGCGGCCGATGTGCCCGTGGAACAGCTCCAGCAGGTGGCGGCTCTCCCAGGGCAGCAGACCGAGCACGTGGGTGACGGAGGCGGGTGGCGTGAACAGTGCCCGTTCACCGGTTTCGGGGTGGACGCGCACCACCGGGTGGACGGAGAGCAGGGTGTCCTCGGTGAGCCGGCGCAGGACCTCGACGTCCTCCTTGTCGGACAGCAGCAGGCGGTTGGCGGCGTACAGGGTGTGCTCGGCGCGCAGCCCGTCGGCGAGCACACGCAGCGGCGCGGAGAGGCTCCGGTAGGCGGCGACCAGACTGGTCCACTGGGTGTCACCGCCGTACGGCGGAATCACCTCGGCCCGCAGGACCGAGACGGCCGGGGGGTTGACGGTGGCGGCCAGGTCGACGTGCCAGCCGGAGTAGGGCTCGAGGGACTTCGGCCGCAGCCGCTCCTCGAACCGCTGCCCGTGCCGGGTGTCCTCCACGTCCGGATCCACGGTGAGGATCTCGGGGTATCCGTCCGGATGCACGCCGTGCTTGCGGCCCGGACGCCGGGTCAGTTCGCCGAGGCGCCGGCCGAAGGCGATGTGCCCGGCGTGGCCGAGCCGCTGGCCGCGGAGGAAGACCACCTTGTGGCGCAGCAGAGCGGTACGGATCGCGCCGATGATCGAATCGGGCAGGGGCAGTGACAGGTCGACTCCGCCGATCTCGGCGCCGATGTGGCCCGTGAGCCGGCGGACGTCGATACCCGCCTCCGGTGTTTCCGTCATGCGGTTCTCCCCCCGTGGTCGGTCGGCGTGCCCGGTCAGGCCCACTGCAGAACGGTGCCGTCGTCGAGCGGGCCGGTGATCCACACCGCTACGGTCCGGCGTGGGTCCTCGGCTCCGCTCGGTGCGACGGCGTGCACGTTTGCGCCGTCGAAGATGTACATGTCTCCTGCGCGGATCGGCAGCGTGATGCTCTCCAGCCCGGTCAGTGCCTCCAACGGGTAGCCGTAGCTGTCGGGCCGCATTCCCATTGCCTGGCGGTCATCCGGGGTGAACGAGGCGTTCCAGTAGACCAGTTCGCCGCCGGGGCCGTTCTCCAGGCACACGAGCGCGTTGCAGACGCGCTTGACTCCCTCGATCTCGAAGCCGGCCAGATGCGGGAGCATCCAGCTGTGCACGGCGTCGTCGTGCGGCAGCAGGCCGAAGGACTTGCTGTCCGCGCGGGAGCGGAGCTTGTACGCCCCGGCCCGACGCCCCTCGTGCTCGGCGAGCCGGAACGGGATGCCGCGCCCGGCCAGGTAGGCCTGCCACTCCCCGAGCAGGGAGGGCAGGGTGCGGCCGGGCCCGTCGCAGAGGGCGGCGAGGGCGGTGCGGGTGCGCTCGGACTCGGTCAGGTAGGCGTCGAGGGAGCCGGAGGCCAGCAGCAGGGGCCCGATCGCACGCTCGGTGCTGCGGGTGGCGTTCGGGCTGGCGAGCAGGGGGCTGCCCCAGAAGCTGCGGCAGGTGCGCTCGCAGACCTCCGGAGTCAGCGCCCCGCGGAAGATGGCGCCGGCGACGCGGCCGCAGAGCACATCCCAGCAGGCGTCCCAGTCCACGCCGTCGCTCTCCAGGAATCGGAAGTACCCGGCGTCCTGTTGCCGCTCCGGCGGGAGCTCGGCGGGGTCCGGTGCGGTCATGGCTGACGTTCTCCCTCGGTCGGGGCGGTCAGTAGGCGATGCTCACCACGGTCTGCGGTGAGCCGTGCACCTTGCGCGCGTGCTCCTGCATGGCCATGACGCCAACCAGGCCCTCGGGCGTGTAGAAGCCGCTGAGTTTGGTGTAGGCGTCGAAAGTCACCTGGTCCCCGTCCCGGGTGACGCCCGAGGCCGGCTCGGGCGTCATGCGCGCGTCCTGCGCCACCCAGAGGTGGCCGGCCGCGGTGTCGGCCAGGATCCGGTCGAAGAGCGCACGCAGCGCAGTGACCGTGAAACTCCCGGAGTAGTAGACCGCGCGGCTGCCCCAGTTCAGCGTGGGGTGGTGGGAGCCGAACTTGAAGTAGTGGTCGCGCCTGCGGATGCCCAGCCGGCAGTACTCCTCCAGGCTGACCCATCTCCCGTCGGCCAGGTGGAAACCGTCGGGGGTGATGATCTCGGTGTGCGGGAAGAGTCCGCGGACCGCGTCCGGGTAGTACTGACGGGTCTTCTCCCAGAACGGCCAGGCCATGGTCACCTTGGCGTCGTAGAGCGGGGTCGGCGGGTGGTCGAAGAAGAGCTCGCCGCGCTCGCAGGCCTCCATCCACTGGTCGAAGAAGCCGTTGTAGCGCAGGTCGTAGAACTCGTGGGCGCGGACCAGCCCGCAGTCCTTCCAGTGCACCCGGTCGAAGCCGAAGTGCCGGATGCCCTGTTCGCGCAGCCGCTGCACGGTGTACTGGACTCCGTGCGGCCGGGAGGCGTTGCCGGTGAGATGGTGCACGACCAGGTCGTCGCCGAAGCGGGCGCGCAGCGAGGTGGCGAGGCTGTCGACGGGCGCGCCGAGGCGTCGTACAGGGGTGCCGAAGTCGTCGGGGAACGCCTGGTACAGGGCGTGCACCTGGTCGGCTATCTCCCAGCCCGAGGCCGGGCACTGCACCTCGGCGATCTGGCCGGGGGCCGGCTCGTCGGTACGGAAGTACCGGGGCAGTTCGAGGTGCCGTTCCGTCAGATTCTTGTGGAACGCGTGGTCGCGCTCCGGGGGCTGGCCGGTCAGGAGGGTGTCCGCGATGGCCGGGTCGGCCTCGCCGCGCACGCTGGCCAGGAAGACGTCACGGGTGATCCGCAGGTACTCGCGGATCACTGCGTTGCGGTCGACGAAGCCCTGGAAGGTGTCGTCGTCCATCGGATAGGGATGGTCGGAGATCAGATTGGTGAAGCCGACGTCCGTCCGGGTCCTGCGTTCGATGTCGTCGTCGATGAAGCGGTACCAGTGGCTCGCGCTCTGCTCCGCCATGCGGGCTCCTCTACGGTGGGCGGTCGGGTCACTCGGCGGTTTCGGCAGCCAGGGTGGCGAGGTCGAACCCGTACAGCCGGGCGCAGTTCTCCGTGGTCACGTGCTGGCGCGCCTGGGGGCCGGCGTCCTTGAGACCGCGGTCCAGGACGTTCCGGGAGTCCGGCCAGCTCCCCTCGTAGTGCGGGTAGTCGCTGCCCCAGAGGAAGTTCCCGGAGCCGAGCAGCCGCATGGTGAGCACGCCGACCTCGTCGTCGGTGAACGTGGCGTGCACCTGGCGCCGGAAGTACGCGCCGGGGGTCATCGTGAGGTCGGTGCGCAGGGCCGGGCCGAGCTTGTCGTAGATCCGGTCGGCGTGCAGCAGGTGGTAGGCGATCCAGCCGATGTCGTTCTCCGCCAGGACGATCTGCAGATCCGGGAAGCGCTGGAGGACCCCGGAGAAGATCAGGTCGGTGAGCGTGTGCTGGAGTTCCTCCGGGTAGCCCATGTTGCGCTGGATGCGGCCCAGCGGGCTGTCGTAGTCGAAGAGCTTCGGACTGTCCCGGTAGCCGGTGAGGCAGTGCATCGACACCGGCATGGCCAGCTCCTGGGCCTCCCGCCAGAACGGGTCGTTGGCCCGGCCGCCGAAGTCCCGCTCGGTGGGGGCGGAGGCCCAGACCGCGGCGCCCCGCAGGCCCAGTTCGCGACAGCGCCGCAGCTCTCGTACGGCCTCCTCGGTGTCCCACAGCGAGATCAGCCCGAGCCCGGCCAGGCGCTCCGGGGCGTGGCGCACGTAGTCGGCGAGCCAGTCGTTGTAGGCGCGGAAGCAGGAGCGCTGGAAGTCCCCGTCCGAGAGCCAGAACAGGTGCAGGCCCAGGCTGGGGTAGAGCACCTCGGCGGCGACACCGTCCAGGGCCATGTCCTTCAGCCGCGCGGCCGGGTCGCTGCCGCCCGGCCGGGCCGACTCCAGCGCGGTCTCCACGTCGGTGACGAAGCCCTCGGGCGTCGCGTCGGTGGCATAGAGGCTGTTGACCAGGGCGGGCCGCAGGTCGTCGCAGCTGAAGTACCAGCCGCGCCGCCCCGCGTCCCAGGAGACCCGGGGCGCACGGTCGCGGTACCTGCGTTCCAGGCCCTCGGTCCACAGTCGCACGGGTTCGACGACATGCGAGTCGGCCGAGAGTACGGGAGCGGTCACGAATGCACTCCTCACGGGGGAGAGCCGGCACGGCGTGCCCGGGTGGGCGCAGCGCGGCTCGGGGCGACGGCGAGGCGGGGGACGCGGAACTCGCAGGCCACCACAGGGGCTCCAGGGGCGGCCGCAGCTCGCATTCCATTGTTGTCCCGCGCCTGCTCCGGTCAAGGGGGTGCCTTGCCGAGCGTGACGATCAGGACACCTTGCGTGGAACCGCGTGGTGGTGGGGCGGAGCAACGTATGCCACCATCCCGAGCATGTCGGACCCAACCTCGGAGACATCCGGGCGGCAGGGCGTGGACCTCCTGCTGCTCAGTGCCTCGAACTACCCGGCACTGCCCATCTACCCCTACGCCTTCGTCCAGGTCTCGGCAGTGGCCGCGCGCCACGGCCTGACGACCGCCCGCCTGGACCTGCTGCGCACACCCCGGACCGAATGGCGTTCGGTGCTGAGCGCGGAACTGGAGCGCACCGACCCCCGCCTGATCGGCATTCACCTGCGGCAACTCGACTCCATCTTCATCTGGAACTATGCCGAAGCCGACCTGCCCGGCGCCCCGCAGGTCCGCCGCAACAGCTACTGGCCGATGCACGAGTCCGAGCAGTTGATCAAGCTGTTACGGGAGTTGACGGACCGGCCGGTCATGATGGGCGGCTTCGGCTTCAGCACCAGGCCGCACGCCCTGCTGGAGCGGCTGCGGCCGGACTTCGGGGTCGTCGGCGAGGCGGACGAGGTGCTGGGCCGCCTGGACGACGTGCTGGCCGGGCGCGATCTGGACGGGATCGCCAACCTGGCCCACCGCAGCGGCGACGGCTTCAGGACCAACGAACGGGTCTTCCTGCCGCCCGCCGGCGCTCCCGAGTACACCGAGGAGATCCTGCACGACCTGCTGGAGTTCTACGGAGCCGAGCGCGTCCTCGGCCCCGATCCGGAGGTCCACGTACCGGTGGAGGTGCAGCGCGGCTGCCCGTACCGCTGCTACTTCTGCACCGAGCCGATGGTCAAGGGCCGCCGCCATCAGGTGCGGGATCCGGACGTCGTCATGGCCGATATCCAGTTCCTGGCGGATCGCGGCGTCACCCGGATCTGGCTGGTTTGCTCCGAGATCAACATCGGCCGCAACGACCTGCTGTTCGATCTGGCGGCCAGGATGCGCGGGCTCAACGCAGACCGGGACCGGCCGGTGCACTGGACGTGCTACCTGCTGCCCAATCCGGCACTGGAGCGCGCGGACATCCGGCTGCTGCTGGATTCGCACTTCGAGCCGAGCTGGAACCAGTTCGGCTCGTACGACGACGCCAACCTCAAGCGCACCCGCGTGCCCTACCGCGCCCGGCACGCGGTACAGGCACAGGTCTCCTGGCTGGAGGAGGAGGAGACCTACCGCCTGGAGCGGGGCCTGCCCGTCCCGCCGCGGCGGCTGGACATGTTCCTCGGCAACTCCTACGCCACCCCCGAGACCGTCGCGACCACCCTGCGCACGGTCAGCGACCTGCGGCTGGCCGAGCGCTTCGAGGACTCACTGATCACCCGCGCCACCCGGGTCTTCGACCTGGGCGAGGGTCTCACCGGAGAACCGGCCGACACCGCGTACTCGGTCGGACCGCAGGGGCGGCTGGACGCCGTCGACCTGCTGTACCCGACGTTCAGCTACCCGCCCGCGCTGGTGGCGGCGCTCGGGGACGCCCGGACGGTCGACGAGTTCTTCGCCCACGTCGAGACGACATACCTCTCCCGTGCCCACCGCTCACACCTCGACTGGCGGGCCTTCCTGGCGCGGTACACCGGCCCGGCAGAACTGACCGCCTGGTGTGCGCGCCTCGTGAGCACGGGTGAGGACGCGAGCGCGGACGTACGCGCCGTCCACGCACAGCTCGTCGCCGACGGCGCCGCGGGCCTCGCCGAACGCCTGCTGGACACCACTGCGACGCCCGGGTCCGAGACCCCCGGCACGCTCGCCCGGACCTCGGTCGAGCTGATCGTGGCCACCGAACTCCCCGACGTACGACGGGCTCTGGCGCGGATCGGTCTGCCGGGCTACTGGGACGACCGGACCGGCCGCACGGCCTACGAGGTGTGTGCCGCGCTGGCGGACCGGTTCGCCACCACTGACGAGGTCATCGCCGCCGCCCGCGACGCGGCAGGGTCCGGCGACCCCGCGGTGCCCCTGCTCGCCGTGCGCTACTGCCTCTACGACAACAACGTGGTGCTGCGGCCGGACTACACGCGGGTGCTGTTCGCCTCCTGAACCGGGTGCGGGGTGGACCTCCACCCCGCACCCGGCCCGGCACTACCGCAGCGACAGGTACCGGCCCGGCCCTCCCTCGCGCACGGTGTCCAGCGTCACGCAGTGGAAGGACCCGCCGAAGCTGTAGACATGGCGGAAGTCGACCGGGATGCAGCGGAACCCCCACCCGGTCAACGCATCGATCAGGGGCCGCTCCTGGCGTTCCACCACCACCGTCCCGGGATCCAGCGAGAGTACGTTCATGCTCACCCACGGGCTGCAGAAGTACATCGGCCAGTCCGCGGGCAGGGCGGGCGCCGGCGCGGGCAGGATCTCCCAGCCGTCGAACAGCTCGCTGTGCACATAGCGCTCCGGATTGACCAGCAGCCTGCCGGGAGCGAGCGCGGAGACGGTGGCGTCGATGTGCATGGCGTGGGCGTCGTCCGTCTCCACGACGGAGACGGTGAACTCGGGGCCGAGCGCGCTGCGCATCCAGTCGATGCCGAACGCGTTGGTGACATGGCTGCGCTGGACGATCAGATCCTGGCCGAAGCGCAGGAAGTCGGCGGCGTCGAAGACCGGCTCGAACTCGGTGACCGCCCACTGCCCGGGCGAGCCGGGGCTCCTGTACAGCTCGTCGGTCAGCTGAGGACGTGGTGCCGGCAGCCAACGGGCACCACGGCGGAAGTACGACTTGATCAGCGGCCGGAAGGCGTCGGCCTCGTGGTAGCGGCAGCGCCAGGACATCGGCGCCTCGATGATGGCATCGCCCACCACCATCAGCGAGTCCCTGGGCATCGCGGCGTACAGGCCGCCGTCCGACTCCCAGCCGGGGGTGCGGAAGGGGCGGTGGTGCGGTGCCGCGTCCGGGCGCAGAACCCGGATGCCCTCCGACGCCAGTACGTCGGCCAGGCCGTCGAGTTCGTCCTCGGCGGCCTTGAGGTGGCGCTCCGGCAACGGCTTCCCGCCGAGCTCCTGGAAGACCGGCCAGGCGGACTCGGGCATGGTCTGTCTCATCGACTCGTGCCAGGTGGGGAACACCGCACCCGCCAGGCTCCCCACCACGACCTCGCGCAGGGGGTCCCACTCGGTGTACGAGTTGACCGCGCGCCCGGTAGGCGCGCGCGTCCCGTCCCGCGCCGGCTGTGTGACCTCGCCCGTCATACTCTCCCGCCCTCGCCCGGGCCGGGGGCCGTCGCTCCCGGCGCGCAACCTTCGTCGTTCTCCGTCCGGCGTGGAGCGCTGGCCAGCCCGCCCGCCGTCTCGCCTCCGTCGATCACGAACGCCTGCCCGGTCACGAACGCCGCCTCAGGCGAGGCCAGATACGCCACCAGGGCGGCGATCTCCTCCGGGGACCCGAGCCTTCCCAGCGGCAACGATCTTTCCTGGTCCCGGAGTTGCTCGTCCGTGTACTCGGCCCGCTGCATCGGGGTGAGTACGTAGCCGGGGCAGACGGCATTGACCCTGATGCGCGGGGCCAGTTCCAGCGCCATGGTCCGGGTCAGTTCGATCAGACCCGCCTTGCTCACGTTGTAGGCCGCGTAGTCGGGCATACCCACCATCCCGCTGACCGAGGCGGTGTTCACGATCACCCCTCCCTCGCCCGCCGCCATGCGGCGGGCCGCTTCCCGGGCCACCAGGAAGGCGCCGGTGATGTTCACCCGCAGCGTCCGCTCCCAGTCCTCGAGCGAGGTCTCCAGGAACGGGCTCCGAATGCTGATGCCGGCGTTGTTGCAGACCACGTCCAGCCCGCCCCAGGCCGCGTCCGCCTCGGCGAAGGCCCCGCACAGCTCGGCCTCCGTCCCGACGTCGGCCGCCAGCAGCAGCTCGGCCCCGGGCCCCTCCTTCGCGAATCGGGCGAGCGCGTCACGGTCGCGGTCCAGTACGGCCACCCGGTCACCGTCCGCCAGGAAACGTCGCGCGATGGCCGCGCCGATCCCCGAGGCTCCGCCGGTGACCAGGACGCGGCGCGGTCGCCGCGGGTCCGGTCCGGTGGGCGCTGTCAACTCGTTCGGCATGCGATCCCTTCTGCTGAGCGTCTGTGGACAGAACAGCTATGCGTCCGCGCTCGGATCATTGCTGCGGGAGAAGTCGCCGGTGCGCACCGCGTCGTAGAGCCGCTTTCCGGTGGAAGCGGGGCTGAAGAAGAAGCGCGTCGGCTCCTGGCGGCGCAGCATCCCGTGGGTGACGAAGTCCCGGACGGTGGCCCGCCAGTACGCGGGCCCGAGGGCGCCGAGCAGCCGCAGGTACTCCCGCAGCCCCAGCGGCTCACCGAACCAGTGGTTCACGGAGACGGACGGGGTGTGCGCCCGGACGTCGTGCCACCAGCCGCGGGGGATGTACAGCAGGTCGCCCGGCCTGAGCCGGGCGTGGTGCAGGACCGCCTTCCGCAGGCGCGGGAAGCGTCCCAGGTCCGGTTCGGCCAGGTCGATCCGACTGTTCACCAGGTTGTCCGGGAAGGGGTAGACCGCCCTGCTGTCCCGCCAGTCCAGCAGGATGACGCTCTTCTCGCCCCAGACCTGGCAGAAGAAGTTGTCCTTGAGGTCGGAGTGCAGCATGGAGCGGGTTCCGGCGGAACCGATCCACACCCGGGTGTCGGTGCCGTGCCCGTCAGCCGGGCACAGGGACGCGATGTCGTAGTCGGCCGGATCGAAGATCTCGTGGGCGCGCTGGTAGGCGAGGTAGCAGGGGGCGACGGGTCCGGCGGCCGTCATCCGGTCCAGGAACTCGCCGAAGGAAAGCTCCCGTTCGTAACCGCGCTGGTCCTGCGGGAAGAGCACACCGGTCGCGGGGAGGTCCAGCAGGGCCGTCACCCGGCGCTCGCCGTGCCGCTTCGCCAGGTCCGCCGGGTTCCAGCCGGTGCGCGCCGGCCAGTCCTCCATGAGTCCGGAGCAGACCAGCGGGCCGGAACGAGCGGCAACCCTCCGACGCAGCGCGCCCACGTCGGCCGCGGCCGCGTGCTCGATCGGGCGCACCGTCAGCCCGGCCGCCCGCAGGAGCGGGACGAGCTCGTCCGGTGGTCCGGATGACGCACCCGCACCCTCGTGCCCAGCTGATGACCGTCCCGCTCTCTGGCGTTCGATTGGGGTCATGGCATCCCACTGTCCGGTGAAAGCGCAGCGGCGCAAAGACCCGTTCACGCCCTGATCGCGGTCGAGCACCCGGTTTTCGGTCAGAGTGGTTGCAGCGTGACCTGCGGGGCCGGGCGCGGTGCGGGCGACGGTGATTCCGGGGCGGGTCCGGTCACCAGTGGGGCGTCGGTACGTTCGGCTTGTCGTCGTCGCCGCGTACCGGTCGCGGGGGCTGATTGAGGACCTCGCGAGCCGTGCTCCCGTCGTCACCGGCAGAGTGCTGCCGGGCGCGGTCCCTGCCGCCGAGGAGGGGGGTGACGAGTCGGAGAAGCAGGGCGAGTGCTGCTTTGGTCCGTTCCACGGTGATTCCTTCCAGGGGGTCTGGGAATATCCACCGCGCATCTGAACAATAGACATCAGTACAGGCCGGGGTGGAGTCATCTCGCTGATGAGGAGGGTCGGGTGGGCGGCATCGGTGGGGACGGCCAGTTACCGGGTCTTCGCAAGGCGGCCGAACGGACGGCGTCCGGAACACAGTTGTCCGAGGACGCCGTCCGGGTGTTCCGGTGGGTGAGTGATCAGGGATCGTGCGACGCGAGCACGCTGGGCGCGACACTCGGGCTCCCGGAGAGCTGCGTGGCCGCGGCCGTGGCCACCCTGACCGCGCTGCTGCTGCTGCGGCACCTGCCCGAGGACCCCGGCCGGCTCGTGCCGGTGGCGCCGGACGCGGCCATCGCGGCGCTGGTCGCACCCAAGGAGGCGGGGCTGCGCCGGCAGCTCGCCGAGATCGACCAGCTGCGGAGTGAACTGGCCCTCCTGACACCGTTCTACGCGGAGGGCCGGCGCCGGTGGCAGGGGCGGACACCGCTGACCGAGGTCACGGATCTGAAGACCGTGGTGGGCCTGATCACCGAGGCGACCATGCGGTGCCGGCAGGAGGTCCGCACGTGTCATCCCGGCGGGGGCCGCTCCCCGACGCTGCTGGAGCAGGCGTTCATACGGGACCGGGACATGCTGCGCCGGGGCGTGCGGATGCGCACGCTGTACCAGCACACCGCCCGCTACCACCTGCCCACGCAGGAGTACGCGCGGCGGATGACCGACGAGGGTGCCGACATCAGGACGCTGAGCGAACTGTTCGGCCGCATGGTCGCCTTCGACGGGGACGCGGTGTTCATCCCGCACCAGGACGACCTGGACGCGGCCATCGTCATCCACGATCCGTCCACGGTGGCGTACCTGTGCGCGACCTTCGACCATGCCTGGTCGCTGGCCGAGCCCTATCAGCCCGCCTGGACGGAGAGCTCGGCGCGGGGTGAGGTGAAGCAGGCCATCGTGCGGCTGCTGGCGGAGGGCATGAAGGACGAGATGGTGGCCCGGCGGCTGGGCATGTCGCTGCGCACCTGCCGCAAGCACATCGCCGAGATCATGGAGCAACTGGGCGCGGCCAGCCGGTTCCAGGCCGGCTATCTGGCCCGTGTGGAGTCCTCCGGTCCGGCCGCGGCGGCCCCGGGCGGCGCCTGAACGCCGCCCGGGCCGCCGCGGCCCTGTCACCGGGTGCCCGGCCCGGCCGCCTGCTCCCGCGCGAACAGCAGGGTGAGCCAGGGGAGTTCGTAGCACGCGGCCTCCGTGCCCGCTGCTGAGTGCGCGCTCACCTCGGGACAGGACGGCGGAGCCAGGACGCCGACGTCGATCAGGCCCTCCAGAGCGCGCTGCGTGTCCCGGCCGCCCAGGCCCAGGGCGCGGGCGGCGACGGGGAGGGAGAAGGCCGGTTCCGGCAGCGCGGCCAGGGCATGGAGTGTGTCGCGGGCGGGAACGGGCAGCCGGGCCCAGGCGCCGGCGAGGCGGGCGCGGACCCCGAGGCCGCCGGAGGCGAGTTCGTCCAGGGCCTCCAAAGGGTGCTCGAGACGGTCCGCGTACTGCCCGAGCGGCATGTGGCGCAGTACGGACAGACGGTTCCCGCCCGCCCGCAGTGCGAACGGGAGGAGTCCGGTGGCGTTGACGATGCGTGCGGCGGCGGCGTACTCGGCGGCCAGCCGGGTCCGGCCGATGATGGAGCCGAGCAGGTCCAGGGCCTCCTCGGCGGACAGCGGCGGCAGTTCGGTCCGGTGCGCGGACTCCAGACAGGGCAGCCGGCTCCGTGAGGTGACCAGCGTGGCGGTGGGACCCGACGGGGGCAGCAGCGGGCCGAGGGCGGCGGCGTCGGGCGCGTCGTCCAGCAGCAGCAGGATCCGGCGCCCGGAGAGCCAGGAGCGCCAGGCGGTGGCGGCCTCCTCCCGGTCGGAGGGCAGCCGCTCGGTGCACCCCAGGGAGCGGGCCAGCTCCGCGAGCACCGAGGCCCACGGGCGGGTGGATCCGTCCTCGGCGCACAGCCGGGTGGAGACCACACCGTCCGGGTAACGGTCGGCCAGACGGTGCGCGATGTGCACGGCGAGGGCCGTCTTGCCGACGCCGGCCGGGCCGGTGAGGAGCACCGGCGGCCCGCCCTCGCGGCCCAGCTGCGCGCCGACCGCCTCCAGTTCCCGCGCCCGGCCGGTGAAGTCGGCGAGGTCCGGCGGGAGCAGCCGCGAGCCGGCGGCCCCGCCGCGTGAACGGGGCGGGGCCACGTCCTCCAACAAGGAGCGGTAGGCGCATTGCAGCGCCGTTCCGGGTTCCAGGCCCAGTTCCCGCGAGAGTTGCTGACGGCATTCGTCGTAGGCGGCCAGCGCCTCGGTTCTTCGGCCCACCCGGTGCAGCGCGGTGAGCTGGGCGGCGCGCAGCCGCTCCCGCAGCGGGTGGCGGCTCACCATCTCGTCCACGGTGTCGGCGACCGGGGCCGGATCGCCGCTCTCCAGCTGGGCCTCCGCCCACGCCTCGTACACGGCCAGCCGGCGGGTGTGCTGGCGTTCGACGGCGGAGCGCAGCACATCGGCACGGGAAGCGAGGTCGCTGAAGGGGTCATGGCGCCACAGGTCCAGTGCCTGCCGGTAGAGCCGGGCGGCACGGCTCGGTGCCCCCGCGCGCACCTCGGCATCGCCGAGCCGGGCCAGTTCCTCGAACCGCAGGCTGTCGCACTCCTGCGCGGTGAGGTGCAGGACGTAGCCGCCGGGACCGTGGTGCAGCCGGCCGAGGTCGTCCGGGTCGAGCACCCGGCGCAGCGTCGAGACGTACACCTGGAGGTTCTTGCGGGCGGTGCGGGGCGGAGCGTCCGGCCAGACAGCGTCGGTCAGTTCCTCCAGTGACACCGGCGCGTTCGGGCGGGTGAGCAGGACCGCCAGGACGAGGCGCTGCTTCAGCGGGCCGAGCGGCAGCGGCAGGCCGTTGCGGGAGGCGCGCAGCGGACCGAGGAGGGTGACCCGCAGAAGGGCGGTGGCGCCTTCACCGGCGTGCTCTCGCGGAATCCCGGGATCCGCCTCCGTGCCGCGGCTCACCGTAAAGGTATCGGTCATTTTCCTTCAGCCCCTTCCCCAGCCGGTGTCGTCGGTGTTCCGGGAGAAGAGAACAATTCCTTGCACGAAAGCCTCCGGGGAGCGGTCGGGGGGGTGAGCGAATCCGCGAGGAGTCCTGAATACTTCGGGAATTCGAAGGAATTCCTTCCGTTCTTCACAGCATGGTCACAAGCCGGGGGCTGGGCCATGGGCTCGAGGATGGCTCAAGGTGCATGCAGCAACGCACCCGCCGGGATGAAGGGTGAACACGTGTACATAGCAAGGCGAATCGACCGGCCGTGTTCGGCCCGCCGCACACCAGGAGGGCCCTGCGCCGCGTACCGGCCCCGAACCGGGCACCAACCGCGACCGAACCGGCGGCGCGCACGCTGGCGCCGCATGTCCCGGCGACCGACGGAGGTGACGCGATGCGACTGGCGGAGATCATCGAGCTGCGTCCGGTGCCGGCTGCCGGACTGCTCGCCACCCTTACCAGGCGCTGCCCGCTGAGCTGCGCCCACTGCTCCACCTCGTCGGGGCCGCGGGGCGAGGACACCCCGGCCGGGGCGTTGCGCCGCTTCGTCGGCACCTTCACCTCCGCGGACCGTCCGGACGTCCTCATGCTCACGGGCGGTGAGCCGCTGCTGCGGCCCGCGCTCGTGGACGACCTCGCGGTGCTCGCCGCGCCGGCCGGAACACGGACGTCCGTACTCAGCGGCATGTTCTTCGCGGCCGACGGGCGGGTACCCGCCCGCATCATGCGCGCACTTCAGCATGTCGCCCATTTCTCGGCGAGCATCGACGTATTCCACGAACGTGAAGTCCCGCGCGCCGCGGCCTTCCGTGCGGTGCACCGCATCATGGAAAGCGGAATCGACGTGAGTTTCCACGTGGTGGGAAATTCGGTGGATGATCCGTACCTCGCGGACATCACCGCCGCCATACGGGCCGAGTTCCGGGACCGGGCGGCCGTACTGGTCAATCACATCCGGCCGGCGGGGCGGGCGGCCTCCTGGGCGGCCGCGCGGAAGGCCCCGCCCGAGGACGCCGGGCGGTCAGGTCCCGCCGAGGGGCGCCCGGCACCGTGCGCCATGGCTGCCTGGCCGGTGGTGGCCTTCGACGGCGCCGTCGCGGCCTGCTGCAACCAGCGCGTGGTGGACGCCCGCCCGATGCCCGAGCACCTGCGCCTGGGACACATCGCCGTGGACGACTGGCCGCTGATCAGACGCCGCTGCCAGGAGTCACCCGTGCTGCGCACCATCCGTACCGCAGGGGCCGGGGCCTGCGCGGACTGCCGCAGCCTGGCCCGGCGGCCCGCGGCGCTGGACGCCGCGCAGCGGGCCGGGTCCCGTCCGGCGGCCGGCGCGATGGACGCGCTCGGCGCCCGGCTCCAGCGCGACGCGGGGGCCGCGGTGCTGCTGCGGCGGTACGGGAGCGAGCGGTACGCGCCCCTCGTGCAGCTCGGCGGCCGCGGCGACGGGGAGGATCCCGCATGAGCCCGCCGGCCGTCGCGAGCCTGCGGCTCGAACTGTCCCTCGTGCAGCCCGTGCTGCGGTCCGCCGCCGCCCGTATGTGGCGCTCCGACGCGGGGCTCGCCGGCCGGTACCGGCACTACCTGCGCGCGATGCACCAGGTGATCCGTGCCTCCGTTCCGCTGATGGAGCGCGCCGCCGCACGATGCGGGGCGCTGCCGCGGGACCCGGTGGCACCACCTCTCGCGCGCTATCTGCGGGCGCACGCCGAACAGGAACGCGGCCATGACGAGTGGCTGCTCACCGACGCCGCGGCGGCCGGGGGAGCGCCGGACGAGCTGACCGGCGCCGCCCCGCCGGCCCATGTCGCCGCCCTGGTGGGAGCGCAGTACTACTGGATCGAGCACAGTCATCCGGTGGCGCTGCTGGGCTACATCGCGGTACTGGAGGGCAACGCGCCGGCGCCCGGTCTGGCCGGCCGGCTGGCGCGGGGGACCGGGCTGCCGCCGGCCGCTTTCGAGACCGTACGTCTGCACGCGGACCTCGACGACGGGCACAGCGCCGACCTGGACCGGCTGCTCGGCCGGCTGCCCCTGGACGCGGAGCAGCGCTCCCTGGTCGCCGTCAGCGCCCTGCACACGGTCGCCGCCCTCGCCGAACTGTTCGACCGCATCGCGGCATCAACCGTATCGGAGAGCGCCCATGAATGAGCACGCGCACGATCGCGACCGCCTGCGCACGCTGGAGGACGCCGGGTTCCCGCTGCACAGCCTCTCGCCCGAACAGCGGGAGGTCCTCCAGGACCTCAGCGCGGAGGAACTGACCCTGCTGCTGGGGCTGAAGGAACGGCTGGACGCCGCCGAGCCCGAGGTGCAGGCGCACAGCGAGATCGCCGGCGGAGCGCTGTTCTGATGACCGCCACCGCACGGATGAGGTGCCCCCGGTGCCCCGAACCGCCGCCGGACGGGTCAGCGTTCTGCCCCCGGTGCGGAACCGCCTGCGTGGCCGCGGCCGGCAGCGCCGCCGCCGAGGAACGCCGGGTGGTGACCGTGGTCTTCTGCGACCTCGTCGGGTCCACCGCCCTGTCCGGGCGGCTCGACCCGGAGACGCTGCGCACGGTGACCCTCCGGTACTTCGCGCTCATGCGGGCCCGGATCGAGGAACACGGCGGCACGGTGGAGAAGTTCATCGGTGACGCGGTGATGGCCGTCTTCGGGGTTCCGGCACGCCACGAGGACGACGCCCACCGCGCCCTGGCAGCCGCCCGAGGGATGGTCACCGGCCTCGACGGACTCAACGCCGAACTGGAGCACGAGCACGGGGTGCGGCTCGCCGTCCGCATCGGGGTGAACACCGGCGAGGTCGTGGTGAGCGTCGACCCCGCCGCCCGGCAGGCCCTGGTCTCCGGCGAGGTCGTCAACATCGGTGCCCGGCTCGAACAGCACGCCGGTCCCGGCGAGATCCTGATCGGCCCCGCCACGCTGAGCGCCGCCGGCCCCTCCGCGGTCACCGAATCCGCCGGATCACTGTCCCTCAAGGGCGTCGGCGTCCCTGTCCCGGCCCGCCGACTGGTCGCCCTGCACGAGGACGACCCGGAGCGGGTCCGCCGCTTCGACACCCCGTTCATCGGCCGTGAGCAGGAACTGGCCGAACTCCGCCTGCTGCTGCGCAAACTGGCGGCTGACCCCCGTTCGCACCTGGTGACCGTCTACGGCGAGGCGGGCCTCGGCAAGACGCGCCTGCTGCGCGAGTGGCTCAGGGACTGCCCGGCGTACGGCGAGGGCCGGTGCCGTCCGTACGGCGAGACCGGGACCCTCGCCCCGCTCGCCGAAGCGGTACGCCAGGTGCTCGCGGCCGTCGGGGAGGACGCCGGGCTCACAGGGCTGCCCGCCCACGAGCGGACGGAGGCGCAGCAGGCACTGCGCCTGCTGCGGACCGGTCTGCTCGCCGACGGCACACCCAGCCCCTCGGCGGACGACACCCTCATGGCACTGGCCTGCCTGCTGGACGCGCTCTCCCGTGAGCGGCCCGTGGTGCTCGTACTCGACGACTGCCACTGGGCGTCCGCGCCGCTGCTCGACCTGGTCGACCGGCTGCTGGACGAGCTCGACCGCTCCCCGGTCGCCCTGGTGTGCGCCGCGCGCCCCGAGTTGCTGGAGGCCCACCCCGGCTGGGGTAGCGGCCGGATGCGTTCCGCGTCGCTCATGCTCACCCCGCTCACGCGGGAGGAGGCCGCCGCTCTCGCCGGTGAGCTGGTCGAAGTGGCGGCCCACCGGCAGGGAACGCTCGAGGGCGCCCTCGACCGCGCCGAGGGCAATCCCCTGTACCTGGAGCACCTGACCGCCATGGCCGCCGAGTGCGACGACCTGCCGCTCACCGTGCACGCCCTGCTCGGCGCCCGCATCGACGCACTGCCTCCCGAGGAACGGACCCTGCTGCAACTCGCCGCCGTCCTGGGACGCGAGTTCCGCCGCGCCGAGCTGACCGAACTGGCCACCGCCGAGCACCCCGGCCCCACGGAGTCCGCCGCCGGTCTGCTGCGCGGCCTCGTGCGGCGCAGGCTCATCGAGGCAGGGGGCCGCACCCTGTCCACGAGCTCCGTCCTCCGTTTCGGCAGCGCCCTGGTGCAGGAGACCGCCTACCGAGGGATGGCCAAGAAGGTACGCGCCCGGCGGCACGAGCACGCCGCGCGGCTGCTCGTCCGGCACGAGGCGGGTGACGCGGCCGTCGGCACCCATCTGGCCCGCGCCCACCGTCTGCTCACCGAACTGGGGATGCACGACGACGACACCGACGTACTGCGGGCCCGCGCCGCCGCACTGCTCACCAGCGCCGGCGCGGCCGCCCTGGCACGCTCCGACCTGCCGTGGGCCGACGACCTCCTCACCCAGGGCCTGGACCTGGCGGCCCCGGGCGAGCCCGCCGCCGCCGAGGCCGCCCGCCGCCTCGGCGAGACGAAGGTCGCCCGCGGTGAACCGGTGCGCGGCCGCGAACTGCTGGCAGGCGCGCTCGACACGGCGGACCGGGCCGGCGACCTGCTGGGCGCCGCCCATGCCCGGCTCGCCCTGACCGCCCTCGACCCCCGGCACGGGTCCGCGGCCGACGTGGCCGGCAGCGCGCTCGCCCTGTTCACCGTGGCGGGCGACGACCAGGGCATCGCCCGCGCCTGCGTCCGCATCGCCCAGGACCGTCAGCGGCGCGGCCGGCACGCCGAGGCCGAGACGCTGCTGCGCCGGGCCCTGGACCACGCCGACCGGGCCGACGCCGAACCCGAACGGGCCCTGGCGCTCGGCGCGGTCGGCATCTCCCTGTGGCGCGGGCCGACCCCGGTCGGGCGGGCCGTGGCCCGCTGCGAGGAGCTGCTGACGGCCCACGGCGCCGGCCGGCCGACCGTCCGGGCCACCCTGGCCTGTCCGCTCGCCGTGCTCCTCGCCCTCCAGGGCCGCCACGACGAGGCACGCGAGCGGCTGGCCGAGGCGGCGCGGCTCGCCGGAGGCCTCGGCTACGCCGAGAGCGCGCTGTTCGTCCCGCTGTTCGCCGCCGAGGTCGAGGCCCTGTCGGGGACGCCGGAGCGCAGGCTCGCCCTGCTGGACGAGGCAGCCCGCGCCGGCCGGGAACTCGGCGCCACGGGCGCGCTGCCCGGCATCGCCCGCGAGCGGGCCCGGATCCTGCTGGAGCGGGGGGAGCCGGCCCAGGCGCTGGCCCTGCCCGGTCCGCGGGAGGCCGGCCTGCCCCCGGCGGAGTCCGCCGACGCGGACGGGCTGCGGGCACGCGCCCTCGCACTCGCCGGGGAGCCGGCCGCCGCGCGTGCCTGCGCGGAGCGGGCGACCGCCGCGGCCGGTGACACGGACTCCCCGGTCGTCCGCGGCACCGCGGCCCTCGACCTCGCGCACACGCTGCGCACGCTGGGCCTGCCCGGTGACGCGGAGCGGGAGGCGCGTACGGCGCTGCGGCACTTCGCCGCCAAGGGGCACCGGCTCGGCGCGGACCGCGCCGCCGCGTTCGCAGACGACAGCGCGGCCGCGGCCCGGAGCACGGACCGCCCCGCCGGGCGGGAAGGCGGGACCGTATGACCACCGGAACGGCAGGAGGGCTCACCTGGAGCCTGCGCGACCGTACTCCCGAGGACCTCACGATGCTCGCCGACACGGTGCCGGCCCTGCCCGCCGACCCCTCGGCGTGGTCGGACGGCGAAGGCGTACGTGTCTGCGTGGTCGACACCGGCGTGGAGTGCGGGCACTCCGGTGTCGGCGCGGTCCAGGGCTCCTACGAGGTGGCACCCGCGCCCGACGGGACCCTGCGTGTCGTCGACAGCGGTCCGCTGCCCGACGGCGCCGGCGACGACTGCGGGCACGGAACGGCGTGCGCCGGCATCGTCCGGCGGGTGGCGCCGGGCTGCGACCTGTACAGCGTGCGGGTGCTGGGCGAAGGCTTCACCGGCAGCGGCGACGCCCTGCTCACCGGGTTGCGCTGGGCCGTCGACCAGGGCTTCGACGTGGTCAATCTCAGCCTGTCCACGACCCGCCCCAAGTTCCTCGAAACCCTGAGGTCGCTGGCCGACCAGGCGTTCTTCACCGGCACCACGCTGGTGGCATCGGCGCACAACACACCGGTGGAGAGCTTCCCCTGGCGGTTCTCGTCGGTCATCTCCGTCGGTACCCACCGCGAGGACGACCCCGGGCTCTTCCTCTACAACCCGGCACCACCCGTCGAGTTCTTCGCACCCGGCCAGAACGTGCAGGTGGCCTGGACGGGCGGCAAGACCATCCGTACCACGGGCAACAGCTTCGCCACCCCCTTCATCAGCGGGATGTGCGCACGGCTGCTCGGCAGCCGGCCGAAGCTGACGCCTTTTCAGATCAAGCACGCGCTCTACCTCTCCGCCGCGAACGTACGTATCGGCGAACCAGGAACCCGAGGTGAATCATGAGCCAGTCCCACGGTCTCGTCCCCGCCGCAGGCGCGGGCCCCGCGACACGGGCCGGCAGTGCCGAGCGCGATCTGCTGCAGTCCGTCGTCGAGACGGCGCGGGCCATCTTCGGTGCGGCGGCCAGCTCCGTCCTGCTGCACGACCAGGAGGCCGACGAGCTGGTCTTCCAGGCGGTGGCCGGGGAGGGCGAGGAGTCCCTGGTGGGTTCCCGGTTCCCCGCAGGCCGGGGGCTGGCGGGCTGGGTGCTCGTCTCGGGCGAGCCGATGGTCGCCGACGACCTGAGGAAACAGGGCATGTTCGCCCGGGACGTCGCCAAATCGACCGGGTATGTGCCGGACGCGCTGATGGCGGCGCCGCTCGCCCACCGCGACCGGGTGCTCGGGGTGCTCGAAGTGCTCGACCCCGTAGAGCAGTCCAGGTCCAGCCTCTCCGAACTCGACCTTCTCGCCCTGTTCGCCCGCCAGGCCGCCGCGGCCCTCGCGGTCGTCACCGAACGGCGGCGCGACGAGGAACCGTCGGCGGTCCGGCTGCGGAGCCTGGAGCTCGTGACCGCGCTGCGGGACGTGCTGCTCGACGGAATGCCGCCCCAGGGCCCGCACGAGGGGTGAGACCGGGGGAGCCTCCGGCCCCGCGCGGTCGCGTCAGCCGGGTGCGTCGCCGTCCGGACCTGTGCCCTGGGAGATGTAGCGGCGGAAGCCCTGTGCCAGGGCCTTGAAACCGCACGCTTCGTAGAAGGTGTGAACGTACGCGTCATCCGCCGCCAGCAGCTGGACCTTGTAGCAGTCGGCCGACTCGCCCAGCCGAACGGCAGCCTCCATCAGCTGACGGCCGGCACCGCGCCGCTGGAAGGCGCCGGCCACCACGACGTTCTCCACGAACAGGATGGCCCGGCCACCGCGTGTGAGGTTCGGCATGACGAGGCAGTCTGCCGTCCCTGCCACAGCGCCGCCGACTTCGGCCACCAGGACCGTCCGTCCCTGCTGCCCCGATATTGCTGCCCAGACGGCACCTGCCGATGCCTCGGGCAACGGAGCGTCGTCGGGGTTCAATTCGCCGTAGAGAGCCAGCAAGGCCGGCAGATCCCCCTCAGCCGCTGACCGCACCGTGATCGTCATACGCTGAGCGTAGAACGAGCACCGCCGTGCACGTCGCAGCGGCTGCTCGTCAGGCAGCCGCCAGGGATCAGCGTGCCGCCGATTCCACGGCGTCGGCGGCGCGCGCCTCGCTCTTGCCGTCGGCCAGCAGGCCGCCGATCTCCCGAGCGCGCGCCCGCAGCCCGGGATCGCCGGCGGCGCCGGCGACCGCGGCGCGCAGGTCCGCGGCGCAGGCGCCCGCCGCCGGGAAGCTGCGGGCGACACCGGCGCGCAGACAGCCGGCGGCGAGGACCTGCTGTTCCGAGCCGTTGGGGGCGACGAGCAGCGGCTTGCCGTGCAGGAGCGCGGCGAGCACGGGGGCGGACGTCGCATTGGTCAGGACGAGGTCGGCCCGCTCCACGAGAGGTCCCATCCAGGGGCGGCGCCCCACGGTCAGGTCGGCGTCCGCGGCCGCCTCGGGAGCGCCCGAGCGCCCCAGTTCCACGACGGCCCGGTGGCTGCCCGAGGTGAAAGCCGCGTTGAGGCGCGGCCAGAGGCTGCTGCCGCCGAAGGTACGGCCGAGATGCACGTACGCCAGGGGCCTGGAACCCGGCAGCGGCTCCGCCGCCGGGGCCTTCGGCTCCCACCAGCAGGGACCGACATGCCGTACGGCCGGCGGCAGTTCGGCGCCCGGAACCTCCATGGCCGGGTGACCGCGCAGCAGGAAGGCGGTGCCGAGCAGCGGAGTGTCCGGGAACCGGTCGCGCCGTGGGGCGAGACCGGCCGCCTCCCGGATCGTCCCGTAGTGCTTGAGCGTCTCCGCCAGCCGCCACGCACGTCCGCAGTCGTCCGCAGGTCCGGCGCGGTAGGGCCACAGGTGCGCCGCCAGTCCCAGGACCACCACCGGCAGGGCGGCGGCCTCGGCGGCCACCAGCGCACCGTGACAGAGCACGGAGGTGACCAGGACATCGGGCCGCAGCCGCCGGACCGCGTGCGCCACCGCGGCGTACTGTTCGGCGCCCCGGACCGTCCAGTGGGCCACCGAGAGCGCCGTGCCGTCCGTGACGGCCGACAGCTCCAGGCCCGCCGCCGTGACCACGGGCGCGGCCCGCGGTCCGGCGAGGACATGGACCGTGTGGCCGCGGCGGCGCAGTTCACGGCCGGCCGCGAGGGCCGGATACAGGTAGCCGGGGTCGTTCAGCGGACACAGCAGCACGTTCATCGCGGGCCGCCCGTCGTCAGGTGGAGGCCCAGGTGGTGGGCGAAGAAGGCCATGATGTCCGCGTAGAGGGCGGCGCTGCGCGAGGCGCCCCGGGCGCCGTGGCCGACGCCGCTCTCGGTGCGCAGCACGACCGGCCCGTCACCCGTGCCGGCCCACTGCAGGGCGGCGCACATCTTCCGAGCGTGCGCGGGGTCGACGCGCGTGTCGCCGTCGAAGACGGCCAGCAGGACGGCCGGGTAGCGCTCGCCCTCGCGTACCCGGTGGTACGGGGAGTACGCGAGCAGCCGCGCGAACTCGGCGGGATCGGCCGCACTGCCGTACTCGTCGCGCCAGCTCGCCCCCATGCCCGACAGCTCGTAGCGCACCATGTCGAGCAGCGGCGCCGCGCACACGACAGCCGCGTAGGTCCGGGGCCGGCGGGTCAGCGCGGCGGCGGCCAGCAGGCCGCCGTTGGAACTGCCGAGGACGCCCAGCCGGCCCGGTGCGGCCCAACCGGCCCGCAGGAGATGGTCGGCGGCGGCGTCGAAGTCGTCGAAGGTGTTGTGCTTGTGCTCGCGGCGCCCGGCCCGGTGCCACTCCTCGCCCTCCTCCCCGCCGCCGCGTACGCAGGCCACCGCGTACACACCGCCCGCGCGCACCCAGGGCACGGCCTGCGGGGTGAAGCCGGGGGTCATGGAGGCGCCGAAGCCGCCGTAGCCGGTGAGAACGGCGGGGCGGGGGCGGTCGGGACGGCCCTCGGGGGACATCACGAACATGCGCACCTCGGTGCCGTCGAGGGAGCGCACGACCTCCTGGGTGACACTCACACCCTCGGCCGGCGCCACCGCCGGCGGACCGCCGGGCCAGGGACGCAGCTGCCCGCTGACGGCGTCGTAGTGCAGGACGGTGGTGGGAGTGATGTGGTCGGTGTACGCGAACCACGCCTCGTGCCCCGGCTCCTGACGTGAGATCAGACGAGTCACCGTCCCCCTTCCGGGCAGGGGTACGGTTCTGGTCCGGGCTCCGGTCAGGGCGTCGTGAAGCGTCATCTCGCCGACTGCGTGCCGGGTCCGTACGACCACCAGCAGCGGCCGCTCCAGTGCCGGGCCGTCCAGGACCGCGAAGTCCTGGAGCGCCGTGCCTGGTTGCTCGCCGACCAGGGTGCGCCAGAGACCGGGGTCCGTGGCATCGCGAGGGGCTGCGGCGATCCGGCCGCGCGGGGCACCGGCGGTCGTCCTGAGCAGCAGCGGTCCGTCGCCCGGCCGCAGGCGGACCGCCGTACGGGCGTCGGTGCCGTGCTGGAAGCGGCGCAGAGCGGGCCGGTCCGGACCGCTCACGGTCAGGTCGGCGGTCCACAGGTCGGTGCGCGGCGCCGTGCCCTCACTGGCACCGATGACCAGGAAGCGGCCGTCGGGCGAGGTGGCCACGGTGTAGTACTGGGTCTCCGGCCGTCCGGCGCCGAAGATCTCCGTGTCCCGGCCGGCCGGGGTGCCGATCTCGTGCAGATACACCCGGCGGTGGCGGCCCGCCCCGCCGGGAGCCTGCTCCGGCGGCAGCCGGCGCACGTAGTAGAAGGCCCGGCCGCCCGGCAGCCACGCCACGGGGGAGCGGCGGACCCGGTCCACGGGTCCGTCCACCACCTCGCCGGTCACCGCGTCGAGCACCCGCAGCACCGAGTGCTCCGTACCGCCCGAGGACAACTGCACGGCCACCAGGCCGCCCTCCCACGACGGCTCCCACGCGTCGAGCACCGTCGTGCCCGACGGGTCGGCCTCCAGCGGGTCGAACAGCACCCGGGTCCGGCCGCCCTCACGGACGGCGAGCACCGCCAGTTCCCGCCCCGGCTCCCTGCACAGGTGGAACTCCCGCCCGCCGCGCACCACCGGCGGGCCGGTGCCACCGCCGCCGAGCAGCGCCGCCATCCGCCCGCGCAGCACCTCCCGGCCGGGCCAGCGCGCCTCCTCGCCGGCGTAGAGCCGGTCCTGGGCGGCGCTCCACTCGGCGGTGGCGGGGTCCCGCGGATCCTCCAGCCAGCGGTAGGGATCCGCCACCGGCTGTCCGTGCACGATCTCCACCGGTCCGCTGCGGGCGGCGGCCGGGTAGGCGGGCCGGGCCGGCGACGGCCTGGCATCGCTGGGCGGGGACACGGTCATCGCGGCGCTCCAGGGACAACGGTCACGTCGGACACGGGAGAAGGACGGGATCAGGTGCTGCCGGAGCCCGGACGCGGCACCGGAGGTGCCGGGACGAGCCCCACGGGCCCGGCGTCGTCCGCGGCGGCACGCCCGGGACGCGGCTCGGCCGCCGGCGGTTCGCCGGGCGCGGCCGTGTCCGGCTTGCCGGGGGTCTTCGCCCTGTCGCCATCGCCGGTGGCGTCCAGGCTGGTCTCGCGCAGCAGGGGCACCGACGAAACGACCGTGACCACCGCCGCCGTACCGGCCAGCGCCAGCCAGGTGCGGCTCGACCCCAGGGAATCCACGAAGAAGCCCGCCAGGACCGGTCCGACGGAGGCGAGACCGGCCATCAGCAGCCCGGTCGCGGTACTGACCCTGCCCAGCAGGTCCCGGGGTGCGAGCACCAGAACCGCACGGCCGACCACGATCCCCGCCGGCGGGCTGAAGAAGACGACCACGACCAGCACCGGGCCGAGCGTCCAGGGGTGCGTGGTCCCGGAGAACACGGCGAGGCCGAGCGCCCAGACGGCGCCGATGAGCAGGAAGAGCCGGGCGGCCGGAATCCTCTTGATCAGCCATGGTGCCGCGGCCGCGCCCAGCAGGGCCCCGATGCCCGCGCAGGCCATCACCGCTCCGATCGCCGTCCCGCCGGCGCCGCTCTGGCGCAGGGAGACGACCATGGTCGTCTGGGACGCCGCCGAGACGACGTTGATGCCCGCGGCGAACAGCAGCGCGGCCAGCAGCGCCCGCTGGTGCGTGAGCCACCGCAGCCCTGCCGTGAGCCGGTTGTCGCGCTCGGCGTCGGCGACCGGCTCGGACGGGCGGGTGCCGATCCGCAGCAGCAGCACGGCGGACACCCCGTAGGAGGCCGCGTCGACGGCGAACGGCAGGATCGGGTCCACGGTGAACAGCCAGCCGCCGAGGAACGGGCCGATCAGCGAACTCGAAGCCATGGCGGTCTGACTGCGGCTCAGAGCGTCGGTGAGGTCCTTCTCCGGCACCACGTCGCGCACCGCGATCGTGGCCGCGGGCGCGAACAGGGCGGTCGCCGCGCCCTCCACCACGGCCACGCCGAGCAGATGCGCCTGGCCGAGCTCTCCCAGTGCCGACACCAGCGGAATGCTGACCAGCGCGACGAGCCGCACCAGATCGGTCCCGACCATGATCATCCGCCGGTCGAGCCGGTCGGCGAGCTGACCCGCCGGCAGACGCAGCAGCGTACGGGTCACCAGCGAGCAGGTCGCGACCGTTCCGGCCTGTGCGGCGCCGCCGCCGATGGACAGCACGAGCAGCGGGAAGGCGAGCAGCGAGAGCTGGGATCCGAGGGTGGAGAGCGTCGAACTCAGCCAGTAGCGGCGGAAGTCGGGGTTGGTGCGCAGAATTCCGCCGCTCTTCATCCCAGCCGTCCGACGGCGTTGAGACTGTCCAGCACACCGGCGTCGACCCGGTCCTGGAAGACGGCGCGGACGGCCGCCTCCTCGTCGTACTGGTAGTGGTCGTGGCAGCTCACCCAGCGGCCCTCGGTCTGCTCGGCGGACAGATATCCGTCGGTGACGGTGCCGACCTCCATGCCGGGCTTGCCGGCGGTCTCCCAGCAACTGGCGAGCACACCGTCGGCGTTGATCACCGCGCCGTAGCGGCCGTCGGCGAAGGAGCAGGCCTGGCAGGGGACATGGGCGCGCGGGCGCGCCACCGTGAAGCCGAGCTCCAGCGCGCGGGCGTGCCAGCGGACGAAGTCGGAGACGAGGCCGTCCTCGTGCATCAGGGTGTTCGCGTAACCGACGCCGACATCGCCGACCCGTGCGAAGTGGATGCCGCAGCGTGCCGGATCGAGGTGTGTACCCAGGCGTTCCACCAGTTCGTCCACGCCGCCCCGGTTCAGGTGCGAGACGTTGACGCGCAGCATCCAGCGCAGGGAGGTCTTCTCGATGGCGCGCGCGATGTTGGAGACGATGACGTCGAAGGTGCCGCCGCCGGAACGCCTGACCCGGATGGAGTCGTGGTCGGCGCGGTCGCCGTCGAACGTCACCTGGACGGAACCGAGACCCGCCGCGTTGAGCTCCTTGGCGATCAGCGGGGTGAGCAGGGTGCCGTTGGACGTCATCGACGCGGTGAGGGTGCCCAGTTCACCCGCCCGGGTGAGCAGGTCACGGCAGCCCCGCGGGTTGAGCAGCGGCTCGCCGCCGAACAGCAGCAGCGACAGCCGGTCGAGACCCGCCGCGTCCATGCGCTCGCGGGTGAAGTCCAGTACCTGTCCCACGGCCTCGGGGGTCAGGCGGGCGTGCTGGATGCGCGGCGGCCGGCTGCCGCCCTTGGGGTCCTGTGCGGTGTTCTGGAAGCAGTAGCCGCAGCCGAGGTTGCAGTCCGTGCTGGTCAGCACGGTGAGTGAGTACGAGGTGTAGGGCCGTACGTCGTACAGACCCGCTTCACGCAGATAGCGTTCGGAAGAGGGGCGCAGGGTGCCGTCGGGCTCCACCTGGCCGGGCCGCATCAGGGCGTATCCGCCGGCGCCCAGGAACCACCACCCCCTGTCGGCGCGGATCAGACGGGCCCCGGCGGTGGGGACGGCGACAGACTGCGTACCGGGCACGGCTACCTCCGGGTCGGGGCGATGGCAGGAGAGGGACGGGTGGTGCGCCCCCCGGCCGCAGCGGCGCCGTGCGCCGCCGCGGCCGAGGACGACCGGTCGGACTGACCGGATCAGGCGGTCTGCTCCTGGTGGACGCCGCACCACGGGGTGTCCTCGCCCTCCTCGGAGTGCGCGATCACCTCGGGCTCGTCGACCGACTCCTGGTGCACACCGCACCAGGCGACGTTCGACGCGGAGTGAGCGACGACCTCGGGGGTGTCCTCGGCGGGGGTTTCGGTGGGCTCGACGTTCTCGGCCATGATGGTCCTCCATACGACGGGCGATCGGGACGACGGGCAGCGGCACTGCGCCGACCGGCAGGAAGCTAGGAGCTGAGGGTTCGGCACCGGTTCGCCGCCGGTTGTCCTGCGGTGAATCCCCCTGGTCGGCGCCGTGGTGAGCCGATGGGACGGGTGCGCGGCCCTGCCGGAACGTGCCGGGCGATGCGGGTGTCCGGCCCGTCCTCCGGGCGGGTGTGCCGGTTCGCGTCCGGTGCGCGGGCATGCCGGGGCGATGCGGGCGGCCGGCCCGTCCCGCGCGTGGGCGTGCGGGGCAGCCGGTGCGCGGGCATACCGGAATCGCACCGGGCACGAACCGGCGGGCAACCGGCCGTTCCTAGCGTGGCCGCCGCACACTCCGCGACCGCGAGAGGACGTCTGCGCATGGACACCGAACCCGCCGTCAGGGCCGGCGCGCCCGCGCCGGCAGGACCGCCGCGGCTGCCGGAGCCGCTGGGCGCCGGCTTCCTGGCCCGGCCGGCCGAGGCGCTGGCCGAGATCCGGGAGACCTGTCCCGTGGCCCGGGTCAGGACGCCGGCCGGACGGCCCGCGTGGCTGGTGACCCGTGCCGAGGACGTGCGGGCCGGATTCCTGGACCCGCGCCTCTCGTTGAGCGGCGGCCGCGTTCCCGACCCCGGTGTGCGGCGGCGCGCACTCGACGTGACGCTGGTCAACTACGACCCGCCCGACCACACGCGGATCCGCCGCCTGGCGACGCCCGCCCTGACCCCGGCGCGCATGGCGGCCCACCGCGAGCGGATCGAGCGAGCCGCCGCCGAACTCCTCGACGCGGCCGACGCGGCCCGTGGTGAGGGTCCGGTCGAGCTGATGGACGCCTTCGCCCGCCCCTTCGCCTTCCGGTCGCTGTGCGAGGTCTTCGAGGTGCCGGAGGAGGAGCGGGCCGCCCTGTACGAGCCGGTGGCGTGCCTCGCGGACAAGGCGGGCTGCGCCCCCGGAGCCGTCGAGGAGAGCGTCGCCCGTATCGACGCCTTCGTCCGCGGCAAGATGGCCCTCCGGGCTGCCGCTCCGGGTGACGATGTCGTCTCGCGCGTACTCGCGGCCTGGCGCGAGCAGGGCGGCGCGACCGAGGACGAGGTGGCCTCACTCCTGGCGATGCTGCTGCTGGCCGGCTTCGACAGCACGGTGCAGGCGATCGGCATGAGCGTGGTCGCGCTGCTGGGCCACGAGGACGTGCAGCGCTCCCTGCGCGAGGAGCCGCGGCGGATTCCGCGCGCGGTGGACGAGCTGCTGCGCTGGGACACCCCGGGCCCGTTCAGTACGAAGCGGGTGGCCCTGGAGGACGTCCGGTTCGGGGACACGGTCATCCCGGCGGGCAGCGGTGTCCTGCTGTCCGTGGCGGCGGCCAATCACGATCCGCGCTGCCATGCCGACCCCGGAACGCTGGACCCGGGCCGGAGCACCGCGAGCCGCCATCTGACCTTCGGCCTGGGCCCGCACTACTGTCCCGGATCGGCGCTGGCCCGGCTGGAGCTCACGGTGGCGCTGACCGGGATTCTCGGCCGCTGGCGCCGGCTGGCACCGGCGGTGCCGCTGCACGAACTGGCCTGGGGCGGCGGCTATCTGCACCGCCGCCTGGCCGCCCTGCCCGTACTGCCCTGCGGCCCCGCGTAGCCGCACGCCGGGTGCCGGGACCGACGGCGGGGCGGCCCGGCGAACTCGTCCTTCGTTTCAGAGGGCGTCGAGCACCGCGCGGGCCGTCAGGTCGTTGCAGTCCACCGGTGAGACGCTGTTGATGAACGCGAGACCCGGTGCGCCATTGGCGTCCAGGACGTGCAGTCGCCCCTTCCAGGGCACCAGGTCCACCCGGACGACGACGGCGCCGACAGCCTGTGCGACCGCCTCGGCCAACTCGGCCGCCTCCCCGGTCATTTCGGTGAAGTGGGGGGTGCCGCCCGCCTCCACGTTGTTCACCAGGACCCCGCCGCTGCCGGGCGTGCGGTGCATCGCCGCGACCGCCCGGCCGCCGCACACCAGCACGCTGATGTCCTGGCCCTCACGGATCGGGACAAGCGGCTGGGCGATCCTCGTCTCCGTCCCGTCGGTCGGGTCACCCGCCCTCATCGTCCGCACATCGCGCCCGCTCGCCCCGGCGTCCGGCTTCACCACGGTGAGGGCGGTTCCCATGTCCGGGACGACGGCACCCGGCAGCAGCACCTGCGACGGGACGCTGGGCAGCCCGGCCGCCGTCGACGTCACATGCGTCGCCCACTTACTGGCACAGACTCCGAGACATTCACGGGAGTTGATGAGCGGGGCGCGGCCGGCAACGAGCGCGTCGACGAGCGGCCCCGCCGTCGGCCACACGTTCTCACTGACGCGCCACAGGACGCCGTCCAGTGCGAGGTCGCCCAGACGCCGCGTCCGTCCGTCCGGTGCGCGGAGCACGATGTCCACCTGGCCCGAGGCGTCCAGCACCAGATGCAGTTGTTGCAGCGGCAGCGGCACCCATCGGGCGCCGAAGCCTTCCAGGCTCCTGCCTATCCGGTACCGCTCCGGCGGTACCGTAAAACGGTTCACGACCCCGACGGTGATCTGTTCGCTCATGAGTGATCAGCCTGGCACCACATCGCCGCCGGAGTGGGGGAATCGGCCAGGCGCGAAGGACCGCATCATCCCGGACACCCGAACCGGGCGGTGGGTCAGGGGCGGCTCGTCAGATAGCCGCCCATGGAGGTGAAGTACTCCGCCGCGGGCACCTCCAGGCCGTCCTCGGTGCGTACGCGGGTGAGGGCCAGTCCGTGGTTGCGGCCGGTGCGGGCGTCGGCTCCGGCGACGATCACCACGCCCTCGCCCTCGCGGTAGAAGACGCGGCCGGGCGTGCCCCCGTACCGGCCCTCGGAGACCACCGCGGCCAGGACCTCCAGGCGCTTGCCCCGGTGGAAGGCGTAGGCGCTCGGGTACGGCTCGGACTGGGCGCGGACCAGGCGCTCGAGGTCCTCGGCGGGCCAGTTCCAGTCGATACGGATGTCCTCGGCGGACCGCTTGTGGAAGAAGGTGGCCAGGGAGCGGTCCTGCTTGGTGAACTCGGTCTGCCCGGCGGCGATCAGGCCCAGTGCGCCGGTGGTGACCGGGGCGATGAGGTCGACGGTCTTGTGGAAGAGGTCGGTGGCGGTGTCCGCCGGCCCGACCGCGACCGCCTCCTGCCGGACGATGTCGCCCGCGTCGAGCTCGTCGTTCATCATGTGCGCGGTGACGCCCACTTCGCGCTCACCGTTGATGAGGGCCCAGATCAGCGGGGAGAAGCCGGCGTACTTCGGCAGCAGCGAGTCATGGACGTTCAGCGTGCCGCGGCGCGGGAGGGCGAAGATGCGCGGAGGGATCCAGGTCCGCCAGTTGTTGGCGACGATGACGTCCGGGTCGGCCTCCTTGAGACGCTCGAACAGCTCGTCGTCGTCGGGGCGGTTGCGGATCAGCACCGGGACACCGTGCTCCTCGGCGAGGTCCGCGACGGAGTCGCTCCAGATCTTCTCGTACGCGTGGTCGCTCCTGGGGTGCGTCACGACCAGCACCACGTCGTGCTCGGAGTCCAGCAGGGCTTGCAGGGTGCGATGGCCCCAGGTCTGGTAACCGAACATGACGACCCGCATGGGTTCCTCCTCAGTGCAGAAATGAAGCGAGGCAAGTAAAGCAAGGCTTACCTTATGTTGCAATGGGTGGGCGTGGCACCCCAGTTGAGGGGCGCATGTCCTGAATGTGCCCGTTCGGGTCTGTCGACAGGTTCGCAGAATTAGCTTAGGCTCACCTAAGTTCAATCGGGTCACTCCGTCGGCGTGCCCGTCTTTCACACTTTCCCCACACCTGACAGGCGGCTTCCCCGCACGATGGGAGTGACATGTCACAGGCTCGTCCTGGCGACGCACCACCGGTCCACGACCTCATTGGCATCGGCTTCGGGCCGTCCAATGTGGCCATGGCGATCGCGATCAGCGAGCACAACGCACGCAAGGGCACGCAGGAGGCGGTCAGTGCTCACTTCTTCGAGCAGCAGCCGCGATTCGGCTGGCACCGCGGCATGCTCATCGACGACGCGACCATGCAGGTGTCCTTCCTCAAGGACCTGGTGACGCTCCGGAACCCGTCCAGTGAGTTCAGCTTCCTCTGCTACCTGCAGACCAAGGGGCGGCTGATCGACTTCATCAACCACAAGAACCTCTTCCCGCTGCGGGTGGAGTTCCACGACTACTTCGAGTGGGCCGCGGCCCAGGTCGACGACATGGTCTCGTACGACCACGAGGTCGCCGGCGTCACACCCGTCGTCCGCGACGGAATCGTGGAGTACATGGACGTGACGGTCCGCTCGGGGGAGGGGCTCACGGTTCACCGGGCCCGCAACCTGGTCATCGGGACCGGGCTGCGCCCCCTCATGCCGGAGGGCGTGGAGCGCGGCGACCGCGTCTGGCACAACTCCGAACTTCTCATGCGTGTCGACGAGTTGGAGGGCTCCTCGCCCTCACGCTTCGTGGTCGTGGGCGCCGGTCAGAGCGCCGCCGAGAACGTCGCCTACCTGCACCGCCGCTTCCCCGATGCCGAGATCTGCGCGGTCTTCTCCCGCTACGGCTACAGCCCCGCCGACGACAGCAGCTTCGCCAACAAGATCTTCGATCCCGGGGCCGTCGACGAGTACTTCGCCGCACCGGAGAGCGTCAAGCGCAGACTGATGGACTACCACGGCAACACCAACTACTCCGTGGTGGACATCGACCTGATCGATGACCTGTACCGGCAGATGTACCAGGAGAAGGTGCTCGGCGCCGAGCGGCTGCGCTTCCTCAACGTGTCCCGGCTCGCCGGCGTCAAGGAGACCCCGGACAGGGCCCGTGCCACCGTGACCTCACTCGTCACGGGCGAGGAGACCTTCCTGGACGCCGATGTCGTGGTCTGCGCCACCGGCTACAGCCCCGCCGACCCCCTCGGCCTCCTGGGCGGCCTCGCCGACCGCTGCCTCCGCGACGACCGGGGCCGCGTCCGCGTCGAGCGCGACTACCGCATGGCGACGGACCCCGAACTGCGCTGCGGCATCTACCTCCAGGGCGGCACGGAGCACACGCACGGCATCACGTCGGCCCTGCTGTCCAACACCGCGATACGGGTCGGCGAGATCCTGGACTCGCTGCTCGGCCGGGAGGTCGGGTCCGCCTCCGGTGAGGCCCGTCCGGTCGCCGGCGGTACCGGCAGTGCGCCCCGTTAGCGGCCACCACCCGTCCGGACGGCCCTGCCGTCCGAGCGGATCAGAGGGAAAGCTTACGTAGACATGAGCATGACCGCAGTTGAGCGACCCGCACCCGGGGTCACCACGCATGCCCACCGAAGGCGGGTTGTGGGTCTGGCGGCGCTTGCGGTGATCCTCCTGATCGCCGGGGCGCTGTCGTTGGCGGTCGGTGCACGCGCGCTGAGTCCCGCCGAGGTGTGGCACGGGCTGTTCGCGGCGCCCGAATCCGACCAGCGGCTCACCGAGATCCGGCTCATCGTGCAGACCGTGCGGGTGCCCCGGACGGTGCTCGCCGTCGTGGCGGGCGTCGCCCTGGGGGTCGCCGGGGCGCTGATCCAGGGCTACACGCGCAATCCGATCGCCGACACCGGCCTGCTGGGGGTGAACTCCGGCGCCTCGTTCGCCGTGGTGTCGGTGATCGCCCTGTTCGGGTTCACCGACCCGTTCCAGTACGTGTGGTTCGCCTTCCTGGGGGCGGGGGGCGCCGGAGTCGTCGTATTCGGACTGGCGAGCATCGGCAGGGGTGCGGGCAATCCGCTGACGCTCGCGCTCGCCGGCCAGGGCGTCACGGTGTTCCTCGCGGCGATGACCACGGCGGTCTCGCTGTCGGACCAGAAGTCGCTGAACGCGCTGCGGTTCTGGAACGCCGGCTCCGTGGCCGGTATCGGCTTCGACGTCATCTGGCCCGTGACCGCGTTCATCGCGGCCGGGCTGCTGCCGGCGCTGGTCATGCTGCCCTCCCTCAACCTGCTCAGCCTGGGCGACGACGTGGCCCGGGGCCTCGGTGTGAACATCGCGCTGAGCCGGACGGTCGGCATCGTCGCCATCACCCTGCTGGCGGGCGCGGCGACGGCGGCGTGCGGCCCCATCGCGTTCCTCGGGCTCATGGTCGCTCACGTGGCCCGGTATCTGACCGGGCCGGACTACCGCTGGCTGGTGCCGTACGCGGGTCTGCTCGGCGCCCTGGTTCTTCTGGTCTGCGACATCGTGGGCCGACTGGTCGTGCGGCCGGGCGAGTTGGACGCGGGTGTCGTCGTCGCCCTCCTCGGCGCCCCGTTCTTCGCGATTCTGGTGTGGCGAGGAAAGTTCAGGAGCGCTTGAACGTGACGGACATGAAGCAGTCACTGGCACCCGGCGTGCGGTTCGGCCGGATGTCGTTCGTATGGCGGCCCTGGGTGGTGCTCGTCACGCTGGTGCTGGCCGCGGCGTCCTTTCTGCTGTTCTGCCTGTCCATCGGCGTAGGGGACTTCCCCATCGGTCTGTCCCGGGTCATCGCCACGATCCTCGGCCGGGGTGAACGGGTCGACGAGTTCGTGATCATGGACCTGCGGATGCCGCGCGCCCTGGCCGGTCTCGTCGTGGGTGTCGCGCTCGGCGTGTCCGGGGCGATCACGCAGTCCGTCGCGCGCAACCCGCTGGCCAGCCCGGACATTCTGGGAATCACCGGGGGAGCCGGCGCGGTGGCCGTGTTCCTGGTCACCGTCTCGGGCGGGACCGCCGCGGCGGTCGTCGGTGCCGTGGGCCTGTCGGCGGCGGCGCTCGCGGGCGGACTCGGCACGGGGCTCCTGGTGTACTTCCTGGCCTGGCGGCGCGGGATCGACGGATTCCGGCTCATCCTCATCGGCATCTCGGTGAGCGCCGTGATGGAGGCGATCACCACCTGGCTGCTGGCCACGGCCGACATCAGGGACGTGGCCCGGGCCCAGGTGTGGCTGATCGGCTCGCTGGACAACCGGTCGTGGGACGAGGTCGAGGTGGCGCTCCGGTGCACGCTCGTCCTCATGATCGTCGTGGCCTGTGTCGCGTTCCAGTTCAAGCCGATGCACCTCGGTGACGAGGTCGCCGCAGGTCTGGGGGTCCGCTACACGAGGGTGCGGGCCGTTCTCCTGCTGTGCGCGGTCCTGCTGGCCGCCGTGGCGGTGAGCGCGGCGGGCCCGGTTCCGTTCGTCGCGCTGGTGGCGCCGCAGGTGGCGATGCGTCTGGCGCGGTGCCCGACACCGCCGATGGTGGCCTCGGGGCTGGTGGGCGCACTGCTGCTGACCGGGGCCGACCTGGTCGCGCGCACGGCGCTGCCGCTCACCCTTCCGGTCGGCGTGGTCACCGCCGCGATCGGCGGTCCGTTCCTTGTGTATCTGCTGGTGCGGGCGAATCTCAGATAGATGACAGACCAGTTGGACAACCCGAACAGAGGGGGGCTAGTGGCCGCTCACCACATCACCACCGAGGTCGCGCCGGTGCGCACGGACACCGGCACGGACACCGCCCGGCTGATGGCCCGGGGCATCACGGTCGGGTACGGCGGACGGACCGTCATCGACGATCTCGACGTCGCGATCCCGCCCGGGGTGATCACCACGATCATCGGCCCCAACGGCTGCGGAAAATCGACCCTGTTGCGCACGCTGACCCGGCTGCTCAAGCCGGCCGGCGGCACAGTCGTGCTGGACGGCGACGACATCGCCGGACTCAGGACGAGGGACGTGGCGAAGAAACTCGGCCTGCTTCCACAGGCGCCGGTCGCTCCGGAGGGGCTGACGGTGGCCGACCTGGTCGCCAGGGGGCGCCATCCCCACCAGAGCTGGCTGCGGCAGTGGTCGTCGGACGACGCCGCCGTCGTGGAGCTCGCACTGGCCATGACCGGGGTGTCCGACCTGGCCGGCCGTCCCGTCGACTCGCTCTCCGGCGGACAGCGCCAGCGCGTGTGGATATCGATGACCCTGGCTCAGGGCACCGACCTGCTGCTGCTGGACGAGCCGACCACCTACCTGGACCTGGCGCACGCCATCGATGTGCTCGACCTGGTGGACGACCTGCACGAGTCGGGTTGCACCGTGGTCATGGTGCTGCACGACCTCAATCTGGCCACGCGCTACAGCGACAACCTCGTCGTCATGCGGGAGGGATCGATCCTGGCGCAGGGGCACCCGCGCGACGTGATCACCGCCGAGCTGCTGCACGAGGCGTTCGGGCTGCGTGCCCGCGTGATCGACGACCCCGTGGGTGACCGGCCGCTCATCGTGCCGATCGGGCGCACCCACGTTCACCCCAACTGAACACCCAGCCAAGGAAGTACGGAAGTTAGGCTAGGCTAGCCTCACTTCAACGGGATAAGGTTTGCCTGCCCTTACATGGGGCCGCGGCGGACAGTGCGAAAGCAAGGGATTCGGAATGCTCCTCGACAGAACGACGTCCACGAAGTCATGGCGGCGGTTGGCGGCGGTACTGTCCGCGGCGGCCCTCGGCGTCGGCCTTCTCGCGGGATGCGGCGCCGACTCGAAGGACGGGGCGGACAAGGCGGGCGACAAGGCCCCGGCTGCCGCCGGCGCCTTCCCGGTCACCGTGGAGCACGCGTTCGGATCCACTGAGATCGCCAAAGCTCCCCAGCGGGTCGTCTCCGTCGGCTACACGGACGACCAGGCCGTCCTGGCGCTCGGCATCAAGCCGGTCGGCATGGTCGACCAGTACCCGAATCCCGCGGGCAAGTCCCCCGACATCAACACCCAGTGGCCCTGGGTGAAGGACAAGTGGGGTGACACCCGCCCCGAGGTCATCATGAAGAACGGTGACTCCGGCCCCAACTACGAGAAGATCGCCGCGCTTCGGCCGGATCTGATCATCGCGGTCTACTCCGAGATCGACCGGGCCGCGTACGACAAGCTCTCGAAGATCGCCCCGACGGTGGGCCGCACCAAGGGCGAGAAGGAGCCCTTCAGTGCGCCGTGGCAGGACAACGCGGTCCACATCGCCAAGGCGCTCGGCAAGGAGAACGAGGGCACCGCGCTGGTGAAGGGCATCCAGGGCAAGCTCGACGCGGCTGCCGAGGCGCACCCGGAGTTCGCCGAGCAGACCGGCGTCGCGCTGTCCTGGTACGACAAGTCCGTGGCACCGTTCACCACCACCGACGTACGCGGACGGCTGGTGACGGGCATCGGCTACAAGGGTGCGACCGAGATCGACAAGATCGCGGGCGGCAAGTTCTACACCGTGCTCTCCCCGGAGCGCATGGACCTGGTCGACGTCGACCGTATCTTCGTCATCAACGACAAGGCGGACCAGGAAGCCCTGAAGAAGTCCGAGCTCTTCTCCAACCTGTCGGCGGTCAAGGACGGGCGGGTGTCGTACCTGCTGGACAGTGAGGGCCCGGCGGTCGGCGCGGCCATGTCCCAGGGGACGCTGCTGTCCCTGCCGTACGCGATCGACGAGCTCGTCGAGTCGGTCGACCAGTGATGCCGGCCGGCCCCTCCCGCCCCCGGACCGCCCCGGACCGCGGGTGAGCACCACCGAAGCCCCCGTCGCCCCGGCCACCCTGCGCACGGCGACCGGACGCGAGGCCACCCGGTGGATCGCGGCACACTGCCGCGAGGTGCCCTGGCTGACGGCCGCCACCGTGCTCACCACGGTGGCCGGGGCGGCGCTCCAGGTGCTCCCGGTGCTCCTGCTCGGCCAGGTGGTCGACGGGGTCGTCGAGGGCGAATCGAGTTCGGTCCTGGTCACGATCGGGGCGGTGATGGTCGCCGCCGCGCTCCTGGGCGCGGCGGCGACCGCCGGATCGACGTATCTGATCGGGCGGCTGGGCGCCGGTCTGCTCGCCACGCTGCGGGAGGGAGCCGTCCGTGCGGTGCTGGGGATGCCCAGCGCGCGGATCGAGCAGGTCGGCCGGGGGGACGTGCTCTCCCGGGTGGGCGACGACGTGGCGGTGCTGTCCAGAGGGATCAGGTCCGCCATTCCCACGGTGTTCTCGGCCGGGGTGCTGGTCGCCATCGCCACGGTCGGCATGTTCGGGCTCGACTGGCGGCTCGGCCTGGCGGGCGCCTGCGCGCTGCCCGCCTATGCACTGGCCCTGCGCTGGTACCTTCCCCGTTCCGCGCCGCTCTACCGCAAGCAGCGAGCGGCCCAGGCCGACCGTGCGCAGGCGCTGATCAGTGGTCTGAACGGGATCGACACGGTCCGGGCCTACCGCCTGGAGGGCGCGTTCCGCGAGAAGGTCACGGCCGAGTCGTGGCGGGTGCGCGAACTGGGCATCGAGGTCTTCCGGTTCTTCGGCCGCTTCGTCGGCCGGGAGAACCGCGCCGAGTTCATCGGGCTGGTGCTGATCCTCGTGGTCGGCTACGCCCTGCTCGAGGGGGACGCGGCCACCCTCGGTGAGGTGTCGTCCGCCCCGTTGATGTTCCACCGGCTGTTCACCCCGCTGGGCGCCATCATGTTCACCTTCGACGAGGCGCAGAAGTCGGGCGCGAGCCTGACCCGGCTGGTCGGCGTACTGGGGGAGGACGCGCAGGACCGTCTGGTCGGCGATGCCGGTGTGGCGCGGGCGGACGATGTGCCGTACCGGGTGACGGTGGACGGGCTGACGTTCGGTTACCCCGATGCCGAGGACCCGGTCCTGCTGGATGTCAGCCTGACGATCCCGGCCGGTGGTTCGCTGGCTCTGGTCGGGGCCACGGGTGCGGGCAAGTCGACCCTGGCCGCGCTGATCGCGGGCATCGGGAGACCGCAGGCCGGTTCGGTGCGTATCGGATCGCACGACCTGGCGGGTCTGGACGAGGCCGGTGCGCGGGCCCTGGTGAGCATCCTCACGCAGGAGACGCACATCTTCTCCGGTCCGCTCGCCGACGATCTGCGGCTGGCCGCGCCGGAGGCGACCGACGCCGAACTGATGGACGCGCTGGACACGGTCGGGGCGGGCGCGTGGGTCGAGGCCCTGCCCGAAGGGCTGCACACCCTGGTCGGTGAGGGCGGCGAGCGCCTGGATGTCACCAAGGTGGCCCAGATCGCCCTGGCCCGGCTGGTGCTGGCCCGCTCCCCGGTGGTGGTGCTGGACGAGTCGACCGCGGAGGCGGGCAGCGAGGGCGCCGCCGAACTGGAACGGGCCGTACTGGCCGCGTGCGCCGGCCGGACCACGCTGTTCGTGGCGCACCGGCTGACCCAGGCGATGGCCGCGGACCGGATCGCCGTCATGGACGCGGGGCGCGTGGTGGAGCAGGGGACACACGAGGAACTCGTGGCCCTGGGCGGCCGGTACGCACGACTGTGGCGGGCCTGGCGAGAAGGCAGCCCAGTCTAGTTAGGTAAGCCTTAGTTAGGCTAGGCTAAGTGTCTACCTCGGATGGGAAGCGGAGTCTTCGATGATGGAAACGGGCACCGGCCTCGCACTGCTTTCCGGTGCGGCCCTGGCCGGCCTGCGCCGGCGGACCGGCGACTACAGCGACCGGACCATCGCCCAGGCGTGTGCCATCGGCCTCTCCTACTGGGCGACCGGCCGGAGCCCCGAAGGCATCGGCCTCACCCCCGGCACGCTGTTCGCCGACGTCCTCGGATGGGTCGACAACGGAGGCCGCGCCCCCGGTGGTTGGCAGGCCGGTGCGGACGGCCGCAGTATCACCGTTCCCGAAGGCATCGCCCCGGCCGACGCGCAGCTCGCGCTGGACGACCTCGCCGACTTCCCCGACCGGCCCCTCGGCTCCATCGGCCCCTCCGGCGCCGCCGCGAGGATCGAGGCCCTGGCCGAGTGGAACGACACCGCGGCCGACCGGGTCCGCCCGACCATCGTGGAGATGTTCCTCGAGCAGGCGCGGACCAGGCCCGAAGCCGTCGCGATCGTGGACGAGGAAAGGTCGCTGACCTACCGTCAGGCCGCGGAGCTCTCCGGCCGGCTGGCGCACCATCTGACCGAACGCGGACTCGGCCCCGAGCAGGTCGTCGGCATCTCGCTGGGCCGCTCCGCCGACATGGTCATCGGACTGCTCGGTGTGCTCCGGGCGGGGTGTGCGTTCGTACCGCTCGATCCGCAGTGGCCCGCCTCGCGCCGCGCCGTTGTCGTCGAGGACGCCCGGGTCGTGCTCCAGCTCAACAGCTCGGGCGAGCACGCCCCGGGCGAACCTGACGCGGTGGCCGTCGACCTCGGTGACTGGGCGTTCGACCCCCTCCCCGCCGACGGGGCCGAGGTCGCCGTCCCCGGACCCGCCCTGGCGTACGTGATCTTCACCTCCGGCTCGACCGGACGGCCCAAGGGCGCGATGATCCGTCACGAGGCCATCAGCGAGCGCCTGTTGTGGCAGGTCGACGAGATCCTGGGCTTCGGGCACGACGACGCGTCACTGTTCAAGGCGCCGCTGTCCTTCGACATCTCCATCAACGAGATCTTCCTGCCCCTGGTGTGCGGCGGCCGACTGGTTGTCCTGCGGCCCGGCGGCGAGCGAGACCCGCACCACCTGCTGAGCGTGATAGCCGAGCAGCGCGTCACCTTCACCTACCTGGTGTCGTCCATGCTGGACGTACTCCTGGAGATCGCGGGGGAGTCCGGACAGCTGGACAGCCTGCGGCACGTGTGGTGCGGCGGCGAGGTGCTGACCCCGGAGCTCTACGAACGGTTCCGCACCCGGCTCGACATCCCCATGTACCACGGCTACGGCCCCGCCGAGACGACGATCGGTGTCTCGCACGTCATCTACCGGGGCGCGGCGGAACGCCTGTCGACCTCGATCGGCAGGGCCAACCCCAACACCCAGCTGTACGTACTGGACGACGAACTGCGCCCGGTCCCGGTCGGGGCCGGCGGCGAACTGTACGTGGGCGGGTTCCTCCTGGGGCGCGGATACGTCAACGCGGCCGGCCTGACCGCGTCCCGCTTCGTGGCGAACCCCTTCGCCGCCGACGGATCCCGGCTGTACCGGACCGGCGACCTCGCCCGGTTCGCCCCGGACGGGTCGCTGGACTTCCTCGGCCGGGCCGACAACCAGATCAAGATCCGCGGTATGCGCCTGGAGATCGAGGACGTCGAGGCCGGTCTCGCCGAGCACCCCGGCGTACGGCACAGCTGCGTCGTGGCGAAGAAGAACACGGCGGGCGGCACCTACCTCGTGGGGTACGTGATCCCGGCGGCCGGGAACGAGGACCTGAGCGCGGACGAGGTCAGGGCATGGGCCGTCGAGCACATGGTGGAGTACATGGTGCCCGCCCACACCGTCGTGATGAGGGAGTTCCCGCTCACCGCGAACGGAAAGCTCGACCGGGGCGCGCTGCCGGAGCCCGTGCTCTCGGCCGGCCCGGTCATCGCGCCCACCACCGCGAACGAACACGCCGTCTGCGCCGCGGTCGCCGCGGTCCTGCGCCTGGAGGAAGTCGGCGTCGACCAGGACTTCTTCCGGCTCGGCGGAGACAGCATCCTGGCGATCTCCCTGCTGAGCGCACTGCGTGACGCCGGGCTCTACGTCACGGCACGCCAGATCTTCACCCACAGCGTCCTCGGCGCGCTCGCGGCCGTGGCGAGCCGCGAGGACATGACCGCGGTGGAACACGACGACGTGGCCACCGGCTCCGTCGTGGGATCGCCCATCGTGCAGTGGCTCGGCGAGACCACGGACGCGGTCGACGGCTTCGTGCAGTCGATGGTGCTGAACACCCCGGCCGGCCTGACCGCCGACGCCCTCGACGACATCCTCACCGCCGTGGTCCGGCGGCACGACATGCTGCGCGCCAGGCTGGTGCGCGGCGACCGCTGGGGCTTCGACATCCCCGAGGCGGCCGGCGCCGTCGCCGACTGGCAGGAGAGCGGCCTGCCGCTCGACGCCTGCGTCGCACTGGCCACCGGCGGACTCGACCCGGACAACGGTGTGATGCTGCGCGCCGTCTGGCGCCCCGGGGCACGGCAACTGGTCTTGGTCGTCCACCACGTGGTGGTCGACGGCGTGTCCTGGCGGGTCCTGATGGAGGACCTGGCCACGGCGTGGCAGCAGCTCACCTCCGGAACACCGGTCGAACTGCCCCCGGTGGGCACGTCGTTCCGGCGCTGGACGGAGCTGCTCGGCAGCGCCGCGTTCGAAGCGGACCGCGCCTGGTTCCGGCGCCCGCTGCCCGGACCGGACGGACCGGTGGGCAGGCGCGAGCTGTCCGCGTCCGACACCGTCGCCCGGGAACGGGAGCAGACCCTCTCGGTGGGCCCCGGGATCACCGCCGCCCTGCTGGGCGAGGTCCCCGCGAAGTTCCACGCGGGCGTCAACGACGTACTGCTGACCGCGCTCGCCGTCGCCCTCGCCCGGTGGCGGCGCGACCTCGGGCAGGACCAGACGTTCGCCCACATCGAACTCGAGGGGCACGGCCGCGAGGGACGGTTCGTGGCGGGCACCGCGGGTGTCGAGCCGGAACTGTCGCGGACCGTGGGCTGGTTCACCACCCTGTTCCCGGTCACCGTGGACCCCGGCCCGGCAGCCGACCCCACCTCGCCCGCGTACCTGGCCGCCGCGCTCAAGGCGGTCAAGGAAGACCTCGCGGGCGTGCCGGGCAACGGTGTCTCCTACGGCGCCCTGCGCTACCTGAACGACACCGTGTTCGACGCACCGGCGCCCCAGGTGCTGTTCAACTACCTCGGCCGATTCGACTCGGGCGAATCCGGGGACTGGCAGCCCGCCGGCTCCACGGGGCAGCTGGGCGAGAAGCGCGACCCGAGGATGCGCCTGCCGCGCGCCCTGGAGTTCAACCTCATCGCCGAACCGGCGACGGCCGGCGGGTACGAGCTCGTCACCACCCTCTCCTGGCCCGACGGCATGTTCACCGACGAGGACATCACGAAGGTCGCCACGTACCTGCGCGAAGCCCTGACCGGACTGGCCGCGCTCGACGAGGGCGGCCACTCACCCAGCGACTTCGCCTCCGTGGCGCTCACCCAGGCCGACGTCGACGCGCTGGACGGCCCCGCCCTGCGGGACATCCTGCCGCTGACCCCGTTGCAGGAGGGCCTGTACTTCCACTCGGTCTTCGACGACGACTCGGCGGGCAGCTACGTCGAGCAGCAGTTGCTGACCCTGGACGGCGAGGCGGACGCCGGCCGGCTCGCGGCTGCGGCCACCCGGCTGCTCACCCTGTACCCGAACCTGGCCGCACGGTTCGTGGCCCTCGCCGACGGCCGCGTCGTCTCCGTACTGGAGAGCGGCGTCGAGGCACCCTTCACCACGCTGGAGCGCCCCGGCATCACCGAGACGGAGATCCGCGACCACGCCGAGCAGGACCGGCGCGCCGGATTCGACCTGGCCACCGGACCGCTGATGCGGTACACGCTCATCCGCGGGGGCTCCGGCCGTGACGTGCTGGTGCAGACCGTGCACCACATCATCGCCGACGGCTGGTCGGTGCCACCGATGCTCCGTACGCTGCTGGCCGAGTACCACCGGCCCGGGACCGCGTACCGGATCGGCGGCTTCCCCGACTACGTGCACTGGCTGGCCGGACGCGACGACGACGAGAGCGACCGCGTTTGGCGCGACGAGCTCGCCGGCCTGCCCGGCCCCTCTCTGGTAGCCGAGGGACACACCCCGTCCGACCGGTTCGCCGACACCGCCGTGGAACCCGCGGACGACATCGACGCGGCCGCCCGGACGGCCGGCGTCCCGCTGAGCGTGGCCGTGCACAGCGCCTGGGCGCTGACCCTCGGCGGCATCCTGCACGGCACCGACGTGGTGTTCGGCTCCACGGTCTCCGGCCGCGACGCCGATGTCCCCGGCATCGAGGACATGGTGGGTCTGTTCATCAACACGGTCCCCGTACGCGCCCGGTGGACCGGTACCACCACGGCGGGCGACCTGCTCGCCTCCGTACGGGAACACCGCAGCACGGTGCTCGCGCACCAGCACGTCTCGCTGGCGCGGATCGGCCGGCAGACCGGCGCCGACGCCCGCTTCGACACCCTGGTGGTGTTCGACGTCGCCACCGATGTCGCCGCTCTGCGCGGACCCGGTGACGACCTCGTCGTCACCGGCATCGTGAACGAGGGAGCCCCGCACTACCCGTTGACGCTGGTCGTGGAGCGCGCACTCGACGGCCGGCCGCGCTTCAATCTGATCTACGACGGCGAGCTGCTCCGGGAAGCGAGCGCCGAGGCGATCGTGGGTACCTTCACCCGGATCCTCACCTCCCTGCTCACCAGGCCGGACGCCCTGGTCGCGGAGCTGGCCGCCGAGGACGGCCGGCGTCCCGCTGCCGTCACCCCGACCACGCTGGGCGCACTGTTCGACGCAGCCGCACACCGTGACCCGGCCGCCGTCGCCGTCACCCACTGCGCCCTCGACGGCACCACCAGGTCGATGGCGTACGGCGAACTGGCGGCGGCCAAGGACGAACTGGCCGCCGCCCTGCGAGCGGCCGGTGCCGGACCCGGCCGACGCGTCGCCGTCGCCGTTCCGCGCTCCCCGGAACAGATCGTCGCCCTCATCGCGATCGTCAGCGCTGGCGGCGCCTACGTACCGCTGGACCTGGCCTACCCCGACGAACGCCTGGAGTACATCCTCGCCGACTCCGCTCCGCAGGCCGTTCTCGTCAGCCCCGAGCAGCGGGACCGCTTCACCGGCCTGCTGACCCGGGCGGGCGTGCGGGCCCGGGTGCTCGTGCTCGGGGAAGACATGCCGCAACCGGACGGACCGGCACCGGCCGGCCCCCTGTCCGTCGCCGGCCCGGACGATCCCGCGTACGTGATCTACACCTCCGGATCGACCGGCCGGCCCAAGGGCGTCGTCGTCCCGCACTCCGCCGTGGTGACCCTGCTGGCGAACACCCGGCCCGACATGGAGTTCGGCCCGCACGACGTATGGGTCCAGTTCCACTCGTACTCCTTCGACTTCGCCGTCTGGGAGCTGTGGGGCGCGCTGGTGCACGGCGGTGAACTGCTGGTGCCGGAATACGGGCTGACCCGCTCCCCGGTGGACTTCCACCGGCTGGTCCGCGAGCGCGGCGTGAGCGTCCTCAACCAGACGCCGTCGGCGTTCTACCGGTTCATCGAGGCCGACCGGCACGCCGGTGAACCGGTCACCGCACTGCGCCGGATCATCTTCGGCGGCGAGGCGCTGGATCCCGCGCGGCTGCGCGGCTGGGTCGAGCGGTACGGCACCGGCTCGCCCGAGCTGGTCAACATGTACGGCATCACCGAGACCACCGTCCATGTGACCCACCGGGTGCTCACCGACGAGGACTTCGGTGCCGGCGCCGGCGCCAGCCCGATCGGCGGACCGATACCCGGTCTGGACACCTATCTGCTCGACGACCGGCTCCGGCCGGTGCCGCCGGGCCGGGTGGGCGCCATCTACGTGGCGGGCGACCAGGTTTCGCTCGGCTACCTCGGCAGGCCCGGGCTCACGGCCGGCCGGTTCGTGGCGAACCCGTTCGCGGGAGACGGCTCCCGCATGTACCACACGGGCGACCTCGCCCTGCGTACGCTCGACGGCGAGCTCGAGTTCGCCGGCCGCGCCGACGACCAGGTCCAGCTCAAGGGATTCAGGATCGAGCTCGGTGAGGTGGAGTCCGCGATCAGGGAACTCGACGGCGTCGTCGACGTCGCCGTCACGGCGGCGGACAGCGGCGACCACCTGGTCGCGCACATCGTGGGCGTGGTGCCCGGCGAACTCACCGGCCTCCTGGCCGCGAAGCTGCCCGTGCACATGGTGCCGGGCCAGGTGCGATACACCGACGCCCTGCCGCTGACGGTCAACGGCAAGCTGGACCGCAAGGCCCTGACCGCGTGCGCCACGCAGCCCGTCGTCCCGGGGGCCGCGACCGGCTCCGCGCTCACCGCGCTGACCGGCATCTTCGCCGGGACGCTGCCGGGCTCCGCCGTGGACGAGGACACCGACTTCTTCATGGCCGGCGGGGACAGCATCCTCGCCATCACCGTCGTCAACCGGGCCAGGGCGCTCGGACTGGCGATCGCACCGCGCGACGTCTTCCTGTTCAAGACACCGCGCGCGCTCGCCGAACAGCTTCGGACGCGTACCCCGACGGCTGCGGCACCCGTACCCGTCCACCGCGAGGACGGCCCGCTGACACCGACGCCGATCATCCTGCGCCGGCGTGAACTGGGCGGATCACTCGCCCGGTTCGCCCAGGCCAGGACGCTGGTCGCGGACGAAGGCACCCGATTCGCCGACATCGGGCGCGCCGCCGATGCGGTCGTGGCCGCGCACCCGGTCCTGCGGCTGAAGCTGGACACCGAGCACGGTGTGTGGGCCCTGCGCACCGAACCCCACCGCGAGGTCACCGTCCACCGGCCGGACACGGCCGACGCGAGCGCCGCGGCGAACGAAGCCGCCGGGCGCCTCGACCCCGAGGGCGGGGACGTCATCGCGTTCTCCTGGCTGGAGCGGAGCCGCACCCTCGTCATCACCGCGCACCACCTCGCCGTCGACGCGGTGTCCTGGGCGATCCTGCTCGACGACCTGTCCACCGCTCTGCGCGGAGAGGCCCCGGCACCGCCGACCACGTCCTACGCCGAGTACGCCGAGGCCCTGAGCGCCCGGTCGGCGCGGGCGGCCGGAGGCCTCGGGGACTGGCTCACCACGCTCGCGGCCCCCGCACTGCTGCCCGCCGTCCGGAATCCGCGTGAGACCACCGTCGTGCTCGCGCCCGAGGTGAGCGACCGGGTGACACGCACCGCGCCCGCCGTACTCGGCGTCGGCCTCACCGAGTTGCTGTGCGGCGCGCTGCGCACCGCGCTGACCCGGATCCAGCCGGAACCCACCGATCTCGCGATCGAGCTGGAGCGGCACGGCAGGGTCCCGGTGCTGGAGCACCACGACTACACCCGTACCGTCGGCTGGTTCACCGCCATCGCACCCGTCCGGCTCACGGCGCACACCGACCCCGTCGAGGCCGCACGTGAACTGGCCGAACGCCAGCCGGACGAGGACGGGCACATCGCCTACGGCCGGCTCAGGTACCTCAACCCGCAGACGGCCCCGCTGCTGACCGCCCGCCCGCAGGTGCTCTTCAACTACCTCGGCCGGGGCGGCGAGTCCCAGGCACCGCACATCAACGGCGCCGACGAGGGCGCACCGTACGCCGTCGAGGTCAACGCGTGGACCGACGAGGCCACCGGCAGCCTGCACGCGACGTTCACCCTCGCCGACGGCGTTCCCGACGAGATCGCGGTGCACTGGCGAAGCGCACTGGAGCACATCGCGGAGGCCTCCACGACGGCCGAGCGCACCGCACCGGTCACCCCCCTCCAACGCGGCCTGTACTTCCAGGCACAGCTGGCGGGCACCGCCGGACACTATGTCGCGCAGAGCTACTTCACCTTCGACCGCCGCCTGGACACCGAGGCGCTCGCCGAGGCGATGGCCTACGTGATCGCCCGGCACCCCGCAGTGGGGGCGGGCTTCACCACCGACGACCGCGGCAACCCGGTCCAGGTCCTCGGGGCCGGCCGGCGGGTCGGTGTCCGCACCGTCCATCTGGCGACCGACGCGGAGGCCGACGCCCTGCGCGCCAGGGACCGCGACACCGGATTCGACCCGGGCGAGCCACCGCTGATCAGGCTCACCGTGGTGCGTCTGCCCGGCGACCGCGACGGCCTGCTGCTGAGCTACCACCTGCTGCTGTGGGACGGCTGGTCCCGCGAGATCCTGCTGCGGGACCTGTTCGACGCCTACCGGGCCGTCGTCGCGGGCGAACCACTGGACGCGGCCCCGGCCACACCCGGCTTCGAGGACCACGCCCGGACACTCGCCGCCAGGGACCCCGCCGTACCGGAACGCTTCTGGGCGGAGCACCTGAGCGGTCTCACCGGCCCGACGCTGCTCGCAGGACCGCAGCCTGCCGTCACGGACGAGCTGCCGCACGCCCTCGTGCACACCATGTCCGCCGAACTGTCCGGACTGCTGCGAGAGGCGGCCAGGAAGCACGGCGTCACGCTGAACTCCGTCCTGACCGGCGCGTTCGGCCTCCTGCTGGGCGCGCACACCGGCCGCGGCGACGCGGTGTTCGGCGTGACCGTCTCGGGCCGGGAGGGCGAGGGACTGTCCGGCATCGTCGGAGTGCTGCTCAACACCGTGCCCATGTGGACCCGCGCCCGGCCGGAGCAAACGGTCCGGGAGTACCTGACGGCCGTCCAGACGGCCCGGGTCGAGGCGATGGAGCACGAGCACCTGGGCCTCGGCGAGATCCAGCGGGCCGCCGGACACGACAGCCTCTTCGACAACCTGTTCGTGCTCCAGAACTTCCTGGACATGGACGCGTTCGCCGCGATGAACACCAGGCACGGCATCACCTCGGTGAAGGCCGACGACTCGACCCACTACCCGTTCACCTGGGTCGTCACCCCCGGCGACCGGCTCACGGTCAAACTGGAGCACCGCGACGACGACCCCGGCAGGGCCCGGGGCCTGCTCGAGGACTACCTGCGCGTGCTGGAGGACCTGGCCGGATCGGCCGGCCCGGTCGGCGCACTGCGGGGACCGGGACCGCGGCCGCGGTCCACCGGACGTACGGACGTCACCACGGACACCGTCGTCGACCGGTTCGACCGGGCGGCCGACCGTGATCCGCAGCGGGTCGCCCTCGTCGCCGGCGGCGCGTCCATGACCTTCGCCCAGCTCCGGGACCGCAGCCGCGCGGTGGCGGGAGTCCTGGCCGGGCGCGGCATCGGACCCGAGCGGAACGTGGGCCTCGCGATCCCGCGTTCCCTCGACTCGATCGTGGCCCTGTTCGCCGTGCTGCGCGCCGGCGCCGCCTATGTGCCGCTGGAGCTCGACCACCCGGACGAGCGGATCGCCTCGATCGTCGACGCCGCCCGCCCGGACGTGACCCTCACCGTGAGCGCGGTGTCGCCGCGGCTGACCGGCGACCTGATCGAGCTCGACCGCCCGCTTCCGGCGGCGGAGCCGTATCTCACGTTCGCACCGGACGACCCGGACCGCCTGCGGCACCCCGCGTACACGATCTTCACCTCCGGATCGACCGGGAAGCCCAAGGGTGTGGTGACCGAGTACGCCGGGCTCACCAACATGCTGATCAACCATCAGCGCCGGATCTTCCAGCCGGTGCTGGCGGAGCACGGCAACCGGGTCTTCCGGATCGCGCACACCGTGTCCTTCGCCTTCGACATGTCGTGGGAGGAGCTCCTGTGGCTCGCCGACGGCCACGAGGTGCACATCTGCGACGAGGAACTGCGCCGGGACGCGCCCCGGCTGGTCGAGTACTGCCTGGAGCACGGGATCGACGTCGTCAACGTGACACCGACCTACGCCCAGCAACTGGTGGCCGAGGGACTGCTCGACGACCCGGAACGGCGGCCCGCGCTGGTCCTGCTGGGCGGTGAGGCCGTCACGCCGACGCTGTGGCAGCGGCTCGCCGAGACCGAGGGCACGGCCGGCTACAACCTGTACGGACCCACCGAGTACACCATCAACACCCTGGGCGTCGGCACCTTCGAATGCCAGGACCCGGTGGTGGGCGTCGCGATCGACAACACTGACGTGTACGTGCTGGATCCGTGGCTGCGTCCCGTGCCGGACGGGGTCCCCGGCGAGCTGTACGTGTCGGGCATCGGCATCGCACGCGGCTACCTCGGGCAGTCCGCCCAGACGGCGCACCGGTTCGTCGCCTGCCCGTTCGGCGAACCCGGCGAGCGCATGTACCGCACCGGTGACCTGGTCGTCCGAAGGCCCGACGGAAACCTGATGTATCTGGGCCGCACCGACCAGCAGGTCAAGATCCGGGGCCACCGGGTCGAACTGGGCGAGGTCGAGGCCGCGTTCGCGGCGCACCCGGCGGTGCGGTTCACCGCCGCGGTCGCCCAGCCCGACCCGCAGGTCGACGGATCCCACCGGCTGGCCGCCTACCTGGTGCTGGAGGACTCGGACCTGGCCACGGTCGCCGCCGAGGTGGGCGCCGCGCTCCCGGACTTCCTGCGCCCGACGCACTACGCCGAGGTCGACAGCATCCCGCTGACCGTGAACGGGAAGGCCGACACCAAGGCGTTGCCGGAAGCCAGGCCACTGGGTGTCCTGACCACGGCGGCCGAGCGCGCACCGCGGACGGACACCGAGATCACGGTGTGCGAGTTCTTCGCCGAGGCGCTGGACCTGGACGACGACGAGGTGAGCGCGGTGAGCGACTTCGTGTCCCTCGGCGGGCACTCCATGCTGGCGGTGCGTCTGATCGGCCTGCTCCGCAGGGAGTACGGTCCTGTCATCACCATCCGTGACCTGCTCACCCTGCGAACCCCCGAAGCGATTGCCGGTCACCTCGATGAAGAATCCTGACACCCAGCGGCCCCGCCAGGGGACCGCCATCCTGCGGACCGCGCTGCGCCGCAACGTCGGCGCCATGATCTGGGGCACCGTCCTCATGGGCCTGTACCAGGCCGGCGAGACGGCCTTCCCCATCGCGCTCGGCCTGATCGTCGAGTACACGCTCCAGGACCGGAGCCTCGGTTCGCTGGGTCTTTCGATCGGCGCGCTGGCCGTGATCATCACGACCGTTTCGCTGTCCTGGCGGTTCGGGATGCGCGTCCTGCAGAAGGCCAACACGACGGAGGCGCACCGCTGGCGGGTGCAGGTCGCGGAGTGCGGACTCCAGCCGGTGGGCCGGGACGTCGACCTGAAGTCCGGCGAGGTCCTCACCATCGCCACCGAGGACGCCGACCAGACCGCCGACATCATCGAGGTGGTGCCGCTCCTGATCAGCTCGCTGGTCGCGGTTCTCGTCGCGGCGGTCGCGCTGGGCCTGGCCGACATACGGCTCGGACTGCTGGTGATCGTGGGAACCGTCGTGATCCTGTCGATCCTGAGCGTGATGTCCAAGCGGATCGGCGCCAGTACCCAGGAACAGCAGGCCCGGGTGGCGCGGGCCGGCGCCAAGGTCGCCGACCTCATCACCGGCCTGCGCCCGCTGCACGGCTTCGGCGGCAACCACGCGGCCTTCGCCTCCTACCGGAAGGTCAGCACGGAGGCGAAGCACCAGGCGGTCACCGTCGCCCGGGTGAACGGCGCGTACGCGGGCGCCGCACTCGCCCTCAACGCGGTCCTCGCCGCCGCCGTGACCCTGACGGCCGGCTGGCTCGCCTTCGACGGACAGATCAACATCGGTGAACTCGTCATGGCCGTGGGTCTCGCGCAGTTCATCATGGAACCGCTCAAGATGTTCTCGGAGATGCCGAAGTACGTGATGATGGCGCGCGCCTCGGCCGAGCGCATGGCGCTGGTGCTCGCGGCGCCGCCGGTGACGACGCCGGGACCCGAACGCCCGGCGGCGGGCGGGGACCTGGAGATCGACGGGATCAGGTACGGGGCGCTGCGCGGGCTCAGACTTCGGGTCTCCGCAGGCGAGTTCGTGGCGGTCGCCGCCTACCAGCCGCGCGCGGCGGCCGACTTCGCCGCCGTCCTGGCCGTGAACGTCCCGCCGCACGCCTACGAGGGAGCGGTACGGGTCAGCGGCCGGGAGGTCGCCGGCCTGTCGGTCGAGGCGGTCCGTGAGCACATGCTGGTGAACCCGTACGACGGGGAGATCTTCGCGGGCACGCTGCGTACGAACATCGATCCGTCGGGCACGAGCGGTTCGGTCCCCGAGGCCGTCGAGGCGTCCATGCTGACCGACGTCGTCGCCCTGCACCGCGAAGGCCTCGACCACGGGGTCCGCGACCGCGGCGCGAACCTCTCCGGGGGGCAGCGCCAACGCCTTTCCCTGGCCCGCGCCCTGGCCGCCGACACCGACGTCCTGGTCCTGCACGACCCGACCACGGCCGTCGACGCGGTCACCGAACAGCTCATCGCGCGCAACATCGCGAAGCTGCGCCGGGGCCGCACCACCGTCGTCATCACCAGCAGCCCCGCCGTCCTGGACGCCGCCGACCGGGTCCTGGTCCTGGACGACGGCGTCATCACGGCCGAGGACACCCATCGCAACCTCCTCGCCACCGACGAGGCCTACTGCCTGGCGGTGGCCCGGTGAGCCGCTGGGGCCATTGCGCAGGACCGCGCCGGGCCGGCCGCACGCACGGGCTCAGCCGAGTGCCCAGGCGACATCCCTGAGCAGGGCGTGCCGCCAGCCGGCGCGGTCGTGGCCCGACGCGGACCGTGACACCCGTACGGTCGCGCCGGCCTGTTTTGTCAGGGTTTCGGCCGCTTCGCAGTGGGGCAGCATCCGCGTCTCGTGTTCCCCCACGTCGAACGCGATCCGCAGGCCGGACAGGTCGGGGCCGGTGCGCAGGCGTGCGGCGACCGCACCGCCGGCCGGGCCGCCGAAGGGATCCGCCAGGTCCTCGGCCCCCGGGGCCCACCAGAACGACCCCGACTGGCAGGCGACGCGGGACACCAGCTCCGGGAACTCCAGCGCCGCGTAGAGCGCGCTCAGCCCGCCGAGGCTCTGCCCGGCGACCACCAGCCGGTCCGGGTCGGCGGGCACGCCGGACCGGGCCACCAGCGGCAGCAGTTCGTCGCGGACGCCCTCCCACAGTCCGGGGCTGCACATGAACTCGGCCGCCCTGTCCTTGGCCGGAAGGAAGACGAGCGTGACGGGGGGCATCTCGCCGCCGGCGACGGCCGATTCGAAGGCGTCCACGGCCGGGTGCAGGTAGAGCCAGTCGTCCCCGTCGAGCAGCAGGACCACCGGTCCGCCGCCGCCCACCGGCTGGACGCGTACGGTGCGCCGCCCGCCGAGCAGTTCGCCGGCCCAGCGCAGCCGGGTGCGCGGGAGGGGCGGGACGTCGTCGGCGCCGAGATCGGGCCAGTGCGGCTGGGGCGGGGCGTCGGGGGTCGCCGCGATGGAACGGTCCAGGCCGGCACCGGCCGGGTTGAACGGATCGGCGTACGCCGCGCCGTCCACGAGGAACTGGTAGGTCACGCGCAGCCGTTCGGGCATCGGGACCTCGGCGTACCAGCAGTCCGTGTCGCCCCACCGGCTCAGGGGGAAGGGATCCGACCAGCTCTCGAAGCCGATGCGCGCCGGGGACCCGCGCCACAGGAACAGGGTCACCCAGCCACCGCCGGCGGCAGGTATCGACGCGGGTGTACGCGCCGCCGCCCAGAACGCATCGGTGCCGGGTCTGGCGAGCAGACCGAACGCGGAGAAGGCGTTCTCGGTATCGGCCGGGAGCATCGATGTCTCCTTGTGAGAGGGGAGGGGGAAAGGATAGGCTCGAAGCAATTAGGGGAGCCTAACCTAAGTTTGACGTCGTGTTCCATCCCCGCTCCCTCATCGATCCATCACCTGAACGAGCACTCCGCGCCCCGCGCCGGGAGGCGCCGCCGGTGTGGCGGGCCGATGCACACACTCGACGCGGCCGTCGCAGGCCCGTCGGACCCGAGGAGGTACCGATCCATGAGCACCAACCCGTTCGACGATCCCGAAGGCCGGTTCCTGGTCCTGGTGAACGGTGAGGGCCAGCACTCCCTGTGGCCGTCCTTCGCGCAGGTTCCCGGAGGCTGGACGACCGCCTTCGAGGAGAACACCCGGGAGGCGTGCCTGGACTTCGTCGAGGCCAACTGGACGGATCTGCGGCCCCGGTCCCTCGCGGCGGCCGCGGACGCCTGATCTGCCGCGGACTGTCGCAACCGAGGAAGGAAGACGTTGACCACGGCCACGCCCGTCACCGACCCTGCGCCGGATGCGCTTCCGGGGCCCGCGTCCCGCGTGCGCATCGCCGACGCGCAGGACGTGTCCCAGCCGTTCGTGCGTATCGCCCACGCACAGGATGCCGCTGAACTCGCCGACCTGTCCCGGCCGTTCGTGCGCTCGGGCGCCCTGCGGGAGCGGTCCGTCCCACTGTTTGCCCGCCACGCGCCCGACTTCCTGGTGGCCGTCGCCCCCGGAGGCCGGCTCGAGGGCTGTGCGGGCCTGCGTGTGTACCCGGACGGACCGGCCAAGGGCGGCGGACCCGCGGGCGTTCTGTACAACTTCTGTGTGGCCGGGCACCGGCAGGGGCGCGGAGTGGGTGCCCTGCTGCTGCGTACCGCGCTCACCACGGCGCGTGCCCGGGCGCTCGGCACCCTGTTCACCGCGACGACCGGCGACGGCAGGCTGTTTGGCCGGTACGGGTTCGCCCCCGCGGCCGCGTGCCAGGCGCCCGGATCCTGGGCGCAGTCGCTGGATCCCCGGCGCGACGCGCGGATCCTCGCCAGGGCCGTGTGACCCTCGGCGTCAGGGGCGGGGCACCGCGGTGCCCCGCCCCTGACGCCGGCCGCCCGTCCGTGGTGGGCCGTCGCCGGAGGTCACACGGTGACCGGGTCGCGGTCCGGGCCGGTGCCGCCGGGCATCGCGCCGGCGCCGAGAACCACGGTGGTGCCGGGGGTGTCCTCGCGGGTGACGCCGTGCAGCACCGCGTGCGGCATGCGGCCGTCGAGCACATGCGCGCTGCGCACGCCGCCCCGGACGGCCCGCAGGCAGCCCTCCATCTTCGGCAGCATCCCGCTCGCCAGTCCCGGCAGCATCGCGTCCAGCGCGTCGGCCGTCAGATGCCTGATCACCTCGGTGCTGTGCGGCCAGTCCGCGTACAGCCCCGCCACATCGGTGAGCATCACCAGCTGCTCCGCCTCAAGGGCCACCGCCAGGGCCGACGCCGCGAGATCGGCGTTGACGTTGTAGACCTGGCCGTCCTCACCGCGTGCCACGGGCGAGATCACCGGGATGTGCCCCCGCCCGAGCAGAGTGCGCACCATGTCCGGGTTCACCTGCACGATCTCGCCGACGAGACCGATGTCCACGGGCCGGCCGTCCACCCAGGCCGGGCGTCGCACGGCTGTCATCGTGTGTGCGTCCTCGCCCGTCATCCCCACGGCGAACGGACCATGGGCGTTGATGTGGCCGACCAGCTCCCGCTGGACCCGGCCGGTCAGCACCATGCGCACCACCTCCATGGTCTCGGCCGTGGTCACCCGCAGGCCCGCCTCGAAGCGGGTCTCCAGGCCCAGGCGTTCGAGCATCGCGCTGATCTGCGGCCCGCCCCCGTGCACGACGACCGGGCGCAGACCCGCGTGCCACAGTTCCACGACGTCCTGGGCGAACGCCCGTTGCAGGTCCGCGTCCACCATGGCGCTGCCGCCGAACTTGACGACCACCGTTCCGTGCCGTGGTTCCCCCGGCCCGGGAAGCGGCCCTGTGGACGGACCCGCGTCCGTGCGTTCCGTGACGCCCGGTGTCATCTCGTTCCCCACCCCGCTCGTGAACTGTCAAAGATTAGGTGAGCCTAACCTAAATGGAGTCGAGGGGGTTGGCGGCGAGACCGGTCCGCCTGCGGTCACTGGTAGGTTTTCATCGTGCGTGCTTCCTCAGTGACCGGATCCCTCGTCCGGGTCTGCCTGGACGAGCCGCCCCGCGTGGCGAGCGTGGGTGTGGGCGTGCACGGAACCGGAAGTCTGCGCGATGTGTTCCGGCTGCCCGATCTGTGGCAGCTCCATCTGTACGGGTACGCGGGCGAACTCACCGTCGACGGAGTGACACACGCCATCCGGCCGGGGTACGTGAGCCTCGTGCCGCCCGGCGCGCTCGTGGAGTACCGCTACCGCGGGCGCTCCGAGCACCTCTACGCGCACCTTCAACTGGCGTCTTGCGGCGAGCGGTTGACCGTACCCCTGATGCAGAACGCCGGTTCGGTGGCGCCGGTGCTGGCGGGAATGCTGCAAGCGGCCGTCGCGGTGGCCCCGCGCAGCCCTGCCAGGGCCTGTGCCGAGGTGTGGGCCGCACTGTGGCGGGTCGCCGAGCCGGCGGTGCCGCGCGCCGGTGGCGCCGACCGGGCGCACGGCCCGGTCGCCGCGGCCGTCGCCCATGTCGAGGCCCACCTCGCGGGGCCCATGACCGTGCCCGAAGTGGCGAGGGCCGCCGGGGTTTCGCACAACCAGCTCATCCGGCTGTTCCGGGCGGAGACCGGAGGCACGGTCGTCGCGTACATCCGGCGGCGCAGGATGGAGCAGGCCCGCCACCTGCTGCGCGAGTCGACGCTGTCGATCCCCGCCGTGGCGGCCTCGGTCGGCATCGGTGATCTTCAGGCCTTCAACAAGGCATGCCGGCGCGAACTGGGCGCGTCGCCGCGTGCGATCCGCGCCGGCGGCTGAATCAGTCGCGTCCGGCGCCGCGGTACAGATCGAGCTCGCCCTCGAGCTCCACGGCCAGCACGGTGGCGAACTCGTCCGTGTCCGCGGCCGACGGGGCGTCGATCCAGTGGACTCCGGGTACGTCGCCGAGCCCCCCGATGACCCGGTGGCCGAGCTCGGTTCCCGTGCCGACGACGCTCACGCGCTTGACCGCATTGCGCAGACCCCGCAGGCCGATGGTCTCGCGCGGTGCGTCGAAGCAGACCAGATACAGGGTGCGCCGGTCCGCGGACAGGGTGCTCGGACCGTAGTGATGTCCCGCGGGGAGCCCGGCGACCGTCCCGTACACGGCTGCGCGGTGCCGGGCGATCCAGTCGCCGAGCCCTTCGAGGCGCTCGGCCTGCTCGGCCGGGATGGTGCCGTCCTGCCGGGGACCGACGGCGAGCAGCAGATTGCCGCCCATGGCGATGGTCTCGGCGAAGTAGCGCACCAGCAGGCGTACCGACTTGTGGTTGGTGTCCTGCGGCTGGTGGCCCCAGGAGTCGTTGACCGTCAGGCACAACTCCCACGGCCCGTCCGGGGCCTGCAACGGCACGCCCTGTTCGGGCGTGGCGTAGTCGCCGTACCCGAGCAGCCGCGCATTGAGCACCGTGTCCGGACTGCCTGCGAGGATCTCCTCGGAGAGCTCCCGCATCTTCCACTGTTCCTCGCTGCGCTCCCATTCACCGTCGAACCAGAGCAGGTCCGGGCGGAACCGCCCGACGAGTTCGCCGACCTGCGCGTTGCGGTACGAGAGGAACCGGTCCCAGGCCTCGGGGTCCTCCTCACCGGGCGGGGCCGAGGCGTAACGGTTGTCGGCCAGCTCGGCGTTCGGCGGCTGTGGATGCACCGTGCTCGCGTAGTCGGGGTGGTTCCAGTCGGAGTGCGAGTAGTACAGACCGACCTTGAGGCCCTGCTCGCGCAGCGCGTCGGCGTACCCGGCGAGGAGGTCGCGTCCGGCCGGTGTGTGCCGTACGACGTTCAGGTCGCCCTGGTGGGTGTCCCACAGGGCGACGCCGTCGTGGTGGCGCGCGGTCAGCACCGCGTACTTGGCACCCGCGCGGGCGAACAGCGCGGCCCAGGCCTTCGGGTCGTACTCCGAGGCGGTGAAGCCGTCGAGCTGCTTCATGTACTGCTCGTGCGGGACCTGGCCGTTGTAGAACGACCAGGACTCGGGGACGCCGTCGACGGCGTAGATCCCGTAGTGGATGAAGATGCCCAACTTGGCATCGGAGAACCAGGGCTGCATCGGCATGTGATCACGCTAGGCGCAGGAGTCGGGCCCGCGCGTGGGATGCAGTCACCACCACTGGTCCGTTTTCACCTGATGGACGATCGCGGCAGACAGCCGCCTCCCGCTCCTCCCGCCGTACGCCCCCTGGACGCATCCGCCGGATGCCGCGCATCCCACCCGGATCGCGCACCGGCGGCACGGCGGTGTCCCGGATCAGGCCGGCCCGGCAGCCAGCAGCCCGAGCGCCCGCAGCGGACCGGGCAGGACGCTGTCCGCCGGCTCGTGGGAGTCGTACAGATGCCCCCAGGCGGCTGCGGCGCCGTGGCTCCCCGCGGCCTTCGCGGCGCGCAGGTCCAGGGGCGAGTCGCCCACGTAGGCCAGTTCGGCCGGACCGGCACCGAGCATCTCCGCGGCCAGCAGGATTCCGTCGGGCGCGGGCTTGGGCCGCGCCACCTGATCCCCGCCGATCACGACATCCGCCTCCAGACCGGCAGCCTTCAGGAGAATCCGCGCCGCGCGCCTGCCGGCGCCGGTGAAGACCACGCGGGGCCGCCCCCGCGCACGCAGGGCATCGAACACCTCGGCCGTGCCGGGATACGGCGCCACCTCGACGCCCAGCAGTTCGCGGTAGTACACATCGGTCTCCGACGGCTCCAGATGCCGCCCCGTGAAGTGCTCCAGGATGACCTCCGGCGTGCCCCGGCCGTAGGCGTCGACGACCTCGGCGGCCCCGATCGCGGGGCCGCCCAGCGCGCGCACCGCGCGGACGAACGCCGCGGGCACCACCTCTGTGGTGTCCAGCAGCGTGCCGTCCATGTCCCAGACGAGTTCCTTGATCTTCACCCCGGGATCCTCCACCGGTCCATGGAACCGGTCAAGACCCGGGCCCGGCGACGGGCGTCAGGCGATCTCGATGAGCAGGTCGCCGGCTTCGACCTGCTGGACCCGGCCGATCGCGAGCCGGCGCACCGACCCCGCGGACTGGGCCGTGATCGACGCCTCCATCTTCATCGCCTCGATGGTGGCGACGGTCTGGCCGGCCGACACCGACGCGCCCTCCTCCACCTGAAGGGTGACGACCCCGGCGAACGGCGCGGCGACATGGCCCTCGTTGCCGCGGTCCGCCTTCTCGGCCGCCTTCACCTCGGTGGCGATGGACCTGTCCCTGACCGACACCGGCCGCAACTGCCCGTTGAGAGTGGCCAGCACGCTGCGGAATCCGCGCTCGTCGGCCTCGGAGATGGCCTCCAGCTCGATCAGCAGGGTGACACCGGGATCCAGCGTGACCGTGTGCTCGGTCTCCGTCTCCAGCCCGTACAGGAAGTCCTGCGTCGGCAGGACGGACGTGTCGCCGTACGCCTCCCGGTGGGCGTTGAACTCCTTGGTCGGGCCGGGGAAGAGCAGCCGGTTGAGAGTGGCGCGCGGCGACTGCTTCAGCCCCTCGCGGTCCTCGTCCGACAGCTGCGGGGTCTGTGCCCTCGCGGGGCGGCCGTGCAGTGCCCGGGTGCGGAACGGCTCGGGCCAGCCGCCGGGCGGGTCGCCCAGCTCGCCGCGCAGGAACCCGATCACGGAGTCCGGTACGTCGAACCTGCCCGGGTCGGACTCGAAGTCCGCCGCCTCGACCCCCGCACCCACCAGATGCAGTGCCAGGTCACCGACCACCTTCGACGACGGCGTCACCTTCACCAGCCGGCCGAGCATGCGGTCGGCCGCGGCGTAGCAGTCCTCGATGAGTTCGAACCGGTCGCCCAGACCGAGAGCGATGGCCTGCTGGCGCAGGTTGGACAACTGCCCGCCCGGGATCTCGTGGTGGTAGATCCGGCCGGTGGGCGAGGCGAGCCCGGATTCGAACGGGGCATAGACCTTGCGGGTCGCCTCCCAGTAGGGCTCCAGGTCCCCGACGGCCTGAAGGGAGAGGCCCGTCGCGCGCTCGGTGTGGTCGGTGGCGGCCACCAGGGCCGACAGCGGGGGCTGGCTGGTGGTGCCGGCCATGGAGGCGACCGCCGCGTCCACCGCGTCCACCCCCGCGTCGATGGCGGCGATCAGCGTGGCGAGCTGCCCGCCTGCGGTGTCGTGGGTGTGCAGATGGACCGGCAGGTCGAACCGCTCGCGCAGCGCCGTCACCAGGGTGCGGGCGGCGGGCGGACGCAGCAGCCCGGCCATGTCCTTGATGGCGAGCACGTGTGCTCCCGCCGCCACGATCTGTTCGGCGAGACGCAGGTAGTAGTCCAGGGTGTACAGGCTCTCGCCGGGGTCGGACAGGTCGGCCGTGTAGCACAGGGCCACTTCGGCGACCGACGTTCCGGTGGCGCGTACGGCGTCGATCGCCGGACGCATCTGGGACACGTCGTTCAGCGCGTCGAAGATCCGGAAGATGTCCATTCCGGCGCTCGCCGCCTCGGCGACGAACGTCTCGGTGACCTCGGTGGGGTAGGGCGTGTAGCCGACCGTGTTGCGGCCGCGCAGCAGCATCTGCGTACAGATGTTGGGCACCGCCTCCCGGATCTTGACCAGGCGCTCCCAGGGGTCCTCGGCGAGGAAGCGCAGCGCCACGTCGTACGTGGCGCCTCCCCAGCACTCGATGCTCAGCAGTTCCGGGACGGTCTGGGCGACATGCGGCGCCACGGCCAGCAGGTCGCGTGTCCGGACCCGGGTGGCCAGCAGGGACTGATGGGCGTCGCGGAACGTCGTGTCGGTGACGGCGACGGCCGACTGGGCGCGCAGCTCGGCGGCGAAGGCCTCCGGGCCGAGGGCCGCGAGGCGCTGCCGCGAGCCGGCCGGCGGTGTCCCGGGCCGGAGCACGGGCAGCTTGCCGGCCGGGTCGATGACGGAGGGGCGGGGACCGTAGGGCCGGTTGACGGTGGTCTCGGCCAGATAGCCGAGCATCCGGCTGCCGCGGTCGGCCGACGGGCGGGCCCGGATCAGTTCGGGGTGTTCGTCGATGAAGGAGGTGGTGATCCGCCCCGCCCGGAAGTCGGGGTGGTCCAGCACGGCTCCCAGGAACGGCAGGTTGGTGGCGACTCCACGGATACGGAACTCCGCGATCGCCCGGCGCGCCCGGCGCGCCGCGTTGGCGAAGTCATGACCGTGGCAGGTGAGTTTGACCAGCATCGAGTCGAAGTGCGCGGACACCTCCGCGCCGGTGTGGACGGTACCGCCGTCCAGCCGGACGCCCGGCCCGCCGGGGGACCGGTACGCGGAGATGGTGCCGGTGTCCGGCCGGAAGCCGTTGCCCGGGTCCTCCGTGGTGATGCGGCACTGCATCGCGGTGCCGTTGAGGGAGATGTCGTCCTGGGTGAGGTTCAGTTCGGGCAGGGTCATCCCGGCAGCGATGCGCAGCTGCGCGATGACCAGGTCGCGCCCGGTGACCTGCTCGGTCACGGTGTGCTCGACCTGGATACGCGGGTTCATCTCGATGAAGACGTGGTTGCCGCGCTCGTCGACGAGGAACTCGACGGTGCCCGCGTTCACGTAACCGATGTGGCGTGCGAAGGCGACGGCGTCGTCGCAGATGCGTGCCCGCAGCTCCGGGTCGAGGTTCGGGGCGGGCGCGATCTCGACGACCTTCTGGTGGCGGCGCTGCAGGGAGCAGTCCCGCTCGTAGAGGTGCGCGACGTTGCCCTCTGCGTCGGCGAGGATCTGCACCTCGATATGGCGGGGATTGATCACCGCCTGCTCGAGGAAGACCGTCGCGTCGCCGAACGCGGAGCGTGCCTCGCGCATGGCCGCGTCGATCGACTCACGCAGCTCTCCCGCCTCGGCGACCCGGCGCATGCCACGCCCGCCGCCGCCGGCCACGGCCTTGACGAACACCGGGAAGCCGATGTCCTCGCAGGCGGCGACGAGCGCGTCGACGTCCTCGGACGGTTCGGACGACTTCAGCACCGGCACACCGGCCGCGCGCGCCGCCGCGACGGCCCGGGACTTGTTCCCCGTCAGGTTCAGTACGGGTGCGGGCGGCCCGACGAAGGTGATGCCGGCTTCGGAGCACGCGGCCGCGAGGTCCGGATTCTCCGACAGGAAGCCGTAGCCCGGGTAGACCGCGTCGGCACCCGCCTTCCGGGCGGCCTTGATCACCTCTTCCACCGAGAGGTAGGCCCGCACGGGATGTCCGGGCTCCCCGATCCGGTAGGCCTCGTCGGCCTTGGCCCGGTGCAGGGAGTTGCGGTCCTCGTGCGGATACACGGCCACCGTGGAGATTCCGAGCTCGAACGCCGCGCGAAACGCGCGGATCGCGATCTCCCCGCGGTTGGCGACCAATACCTTGTCGAACATCAGACTCCCCAGTCGTGTCACGAGCGCGTGGCGTAAGGACGGGCGGTGCGGGGCGGGATGCGCAGGCCGGCATCCGGTGGCCGCACGGTGGTGGCGAGGTGCTCCGGGACCCTCGGACCGTGTCCGCGTGGTCCCGCCCCGGCCGTCGGGTCCGGCCCGCGCATGATCCGCGCCGCCGGAGCCGTCCCCGTACGTCCAGTACGAGGATGAACCTCCGGCGCGCGATTGCGCGCACCGCACGCCGCAGGCCACACCTTTCGGGCGTACGACGGGACTTCGCGGACACGACCTCGGGTCCGAAGCGTTCGACACCGTACCGGAGACATTCCCCGAGATCACGAGCACAAAAGATGGCCTGCGTCACGTCCCGGCGGCCGCCTCCCCGCGCAGGCGCCGGAGGCGCTCACCCGCAGGGGTCCGTCACCTGCATCGTCACGGGCCGGCGCGGTGGGGATCCTGGACGCGTTGCCGCCCCCCGCTCCCCGGGTGATGCTTATGGGCATGGCTGACCACGACGGCCCCGAACCCGTCGCGGCCGTCCGACGCGCACTGCGCCTGTTGGAGGCCGCGGGGGCGCACGGCGGTGAGGCAACCGCGCAGCAGCTGGCCCGGGAGGCCGGGCTCAGCCCGGCCACGGTCGTCGAGCTGCTTCCCGTGCTGTCCCGCGACGGGTATGTGACGGACCTGGGGAACGGAACGTTCGTCCTCCCCGACGCGGGCACCCGGCCGGTCGCGGAGCCCTACGGGCAGGTGCTGCCGGCGCGGGTCCACCCCGTTCTCACCGCCCTGCGGAACGATCTTTCGGCGGCCGTCTATCTGACGCTGTACGAGGACGGCGAGATCCGGGTCATGGAGATCGTCGACAGTGCCCGGACACCGCGAGTGGACCTCTGGGTGGGCTTCGAGGACGCGGGACATGCCACGGCCCTGGGCAAGAGCGTGCTGCGGGAACTGGATGGGGAGGCGCGCGCCGAATACCTCTCCCGGCACGCCCTGACGGGTCTCACGCCCCGGACCATCACGCACCGCGACGAGCTCCTCCACGAGCTCGACGCCTCGCCCGGGGCGCCGGTCGTCATGGACCGGGAGGAGTACGCCCTCGGTACGACCTGCGTGGCGGTGCCCGTGTACAGCGGCGAGCAGGTCGGTTCACTCGGGATCTCCTTCCGGTCGGACCGGATGTACCGGACCAGCCAGGTCCGGGAATTGCTGCTGTCGTCCGCGATCAGGGTGTCCACCGGGCTGTCGCTCCCCGGCTGAACCAGGGCGGTGGGCCGGCCGGATGGCGGGCGTCGTCGCGGGCTGCCTCGAACCGTCAGGAAACTACTTTCCTTGCAGGAAAGTACATGCCATGATGGCAACGAATTGCTCCCCTGCCCCTCCTCGGAAGGTGTCGTAGTCATGTCCAGGCGCGAAGGTGTCACGGAGTCCGCCCCCTACGGCCGGGGCCTGTCCGCCCAGGAGGCGGCAGAGGCGCTGGCGTCCGTCGATACGGCCACGGCGTCGCCCGGGAACGTGGCCGGTTCATGGTGGTACGGACCGGTGGCAGCCCTCGCCGTGGCGGCCGGTGTCGTCGTCGTGGGCAGCCAACTGACGCATGCCGGCCGTCCCGGCGCGGTGTGGACGGGAGCCCTGCTCATCTGGGCCGTGGCGCTGCTGCTCATGCGTACCCGTTCCCACGCCACGGGAGTGCGGCTGCCGCTCTCCGCCCACCTGCGGCGCGGCAACCTGGTCAATGTCGCTCTGCAACTGGCCGCGGCCGGCGCGGCGTGGGCACTCTGCGCCCTGCTCGGGGCCGGAGGCGCCGTCACCACGGCGGTCGTGGCCGTGGTGACCGGCCTCGGCGTCTGGGCCCGGGTCGTCGCATACAACCGCCGGACCCGGCGCGGCCTCCAGGGACGCGCGTGAGCGCTGACGGCGGGCGGGCGGCGGGCCCCGCTCTCGACGAGGTCATCCATCACCCCAGCCGGCTGGCGGTCTCGGCGTTCCTTTCCGCGTGCGTCGAGGCGGACTTCGCGACGGTCCGCGAGCGTTGCGGCCTTTCCGATTCGGCGCTGAGCAAGATCGCCACTGCCCTGGAGTCCGCGGGCTATGTCCGTATCCGCAAGGGGCACGTCGGCCGGCGGCCTCGCACCTGGCTCTCGCTCAGCCCGGCCGGACGGGACGCACTGGCCGGCCACATCGCCGCGCTCCAGGCAATCGCCGACTCGGCCCGCAACGCGGGCGCCGCCGCCACGGCAGCCGACGCGCGGTCATGACGACGACCCCGGCGGCTCCGGTTCGCGGCGTGGGCCCGCCGTACACGACGCGCCGTGCGGGCCGCTGTACACGATGCGCGGCGTGGGCCCGCCGTACACGACGCGCCGTGCGGGCGAGCCGGCTTCCGCGTGTCAGCCCAGTCGTGTGAGGTCCGGCCGCAGCCGCTGCCAGACCGGCTGGCGCAGGCGGCCCGCGGCGGTCCACTCGGACGCGGTCACCTCCGCGACCAGGCGCGGCTCGACCCAGTGCGCCCCGGCCACGTCGACCGGGTCGAGGAACGGCGACGAGGGGCGGGCGATCACCTTCAGATACGCGCCGAGTTCGCCCAGTTCGCGGTCGGACATCCCCGACCCCACCGATCCCGCGAACCGCAGACCTCCCGGACCGTCCACGCCGACGAGGACCGCGCCGGGCACGCCCGCGGCCGCGCCGCTTCGCTGCGTCCAGCCGCCGATGACCACATCGAGGGTCTCGACGCGCTTGGTCTTGCGCCAGTGAGGTGAGCGGACGCCGGGCGTGTACGGGGAGGAGAGCCGCTTGGCGACCAGGCCCTCCAGGCCGCCGCTCAGGACGGTGTCCCACGCCTGCGCGCCGTGACCGCGAACGTAGGCGGGGACCGACCAGTGCGGACCGGCCGGCGCCAGAGCGGACAGAACCCGGCGGCGCTCCTCGTAGGGGCCGGCGGACAGTGCGCGGCCGTCGAGGAACATCACGTCGAAGATCATCAGATGGGCGGGGCAGTCCAGTGCCAGACGGGCGGCGCGGCGCGCGTTCATGATGCCCATCCGGCGCTGGAGCAGGCCGAAGTCGGACCGCCCGGCCGCGTCGAGCACCACCACCTCACCGTCCAGGACCACGCCGTGCCCGCGCAGTACGTCGCCCAGTGCGCCCAGCTCGGGATAGGTGACGGTGACGTCGTTGCCCGCGCGGGAGGTCAGCCGCACGGTTCCGTCGCCCGGGGTGGTCAGGACGCAGCGCGCACCGTCCCACTTCGCCTCGAACGCCCAGTCCGTGTCCGGTACGGGCAGCGGACCCGGCACGCAGAGCATCGGTGCGATCGACGGAAGCGCCCAGGGGACGCCCGCGGGATTCGGGGTCATGATCCCGATGATCGAACGGCCGGCGGATCTCCGCAGTCCGGGACCGGCGAGCGACCGGCCCGGGGCGCGGCGCCGGACCGCGTGCGCCGGCGCCGCGGGACCGGGCGGAGACGCGGCCCACCGCCCGTAACAGGCAGGTGAGTTGTGTGCTGCGGGTCCGCCGTCCGGGCGGATGTGGCACAGTCGGGCCGTGGATGCACTGCGGCCTCAGGACCCCGCGCACATAGGCGCCTACCAACTACTCGCCCGCCTCGGAGCGGGCGGCATGGGGGAGGTGTATCTCGGCCGCTCTCCCGGCGGACGGCTGGTGGCCGTGAAGGTGATCCGTGACGAGATCAGTGATCACCCCGAGGCGCTGGCCCGTTTCAGACGGGAGGCCGCGACCGTCGAGACCGTGCGCAGCGCGTACACGGCACAGCTGATCGAGGCGTCACTCGGAACGTCCCCCTACTGGCTGGCCACGGAGTACGTGGCCGGGCCCACCCTGCGCGGCGCCGTGGGGACGCACGGCCCCTTCCCGTACGACAGCGCGCTGCGGCTGCTCGCCGCGCTCGCCGAAGGACTGGCCGCCGTTCACGTCCACGGAGTCACCCACCGGGACCTGAAGCCGCACAACGTCATCCTGTCGCAGCAGGGACCGCAGCTCATCGACTTCGGGATCGCGCGGGGGCTCGAGCAGACGAAGCTCACCCGCGAGGGAATGGTGTCGGGCACACCCGGTTACACCGCTCCGGAGGTGCTGCTGCGCAACGAGGTGGGCCCGGCGGCGGACGTCTTCGCGCTGGGCGCGACCCTGGCGTACACGGCGACGGGCCGGCCCCCGTTCGGCGCGGGCGAGGCGGCGGCGGTGAGCTACCGGACCGTGCACGAGGAGATCGACCTGGAGGGAGTCCACCCGGCGCTGGCGGCCCTGATCCGCTGGTGTGTCGCCAAGGACCCGGCGCACCGGCCGGAGCCCGCCGCCGTCATCGCCGGCTGCGCGGTGGACTCGCCGCTGGCATCGGATCCCCACTACCGTGCGGTGGCCCGGACCGCCGAACCCGTCCTCGTACCCGGGTACGCGGACACACCGTTCGCGTCGACGGGCGCGCAGACCGAACCGCTGGCGGATCCCGGTCCGGACCGTGTTCAGTTCAACGGGACCGGGACCGGGGCCGGGGTCCCGGCGCAGCCGGAGCAGCGCGAGGAGGGCGGGCACGGCGCCCCGGCTCCGGCGACGACGCTCCCCACGCACACCAACGGCACCACCGCACCGTCCGGCGGCCCCGACCGGCAGCAGCGGGGCCGCCGCGGCCCCAGGAGCAGGTCCTGGCTCGCCCTGTGCGCGGTGGCGATCGCCGTGCCGCTGACGGTCTGGCTGCTTCCGGAAGGGGGCGACGAGGACACCGGGGACGCGGCGGCTTCCGGGGCCACGACATCCGCGAAGCCGGCCGCGTCCCGGCCGGGCGGCAAGGAGCCGTCCGGTAAGGGTTCGTCAGGCAAGGAGTCGTCAGACGAGGCCTCGTCAGACGAGGGCTCGTCCGGCCGGCCGCCGGACCACATCGTGAACGACCGCGTCTCGAAGGACCGCTGGACGCTCTCGGAGGACAAGGGACAGGCCGCTTTCGGGGCCGGCGACTGCGACCTGGACAGTCTTCCCGATGACTCACCACCGACGGGACTGCTCTCCTCCGTCTCGCACACCACCGGCGCGAACACCGCCAAGGTGACCCTGCGCCCCAAGGATGCGGGGGAGGGGAAGAGGCCGGCGCCGTACTACGTCTCGGTGGGGGTGCGGCCCCCGCACGAGACCGACCGTGCCACCGGGCGGCCGCTCGCAACGGTGAGCAAGGGCATCGGCTTCACGAGCAAGCCGGTCGACCTCTACTCCCGCTGGACCTCCGGCGGGAGCGTCGAGCTCAGGTACCCGGAGGACTTCCGGGCCCATTTCGGCAAGCGCGCCGTCGACGCGATCCCGGTGGGGGACGACAGGGGCGACTGGACCGTCGTCCTCTACCACGTCGAGGGCGGGCCCTCGGCGTACACCTCCGTCTCGTGCAACGGATTCCACGCCTGAGGCAACGGCCGGGCCGCCCGGCCGGGACAGCCGCTCCGGCGGCCGGGTCGCCGTCGGGCAGCGCGGCCGCGGCCCGGCACGCCGCCGTCCCTCGCCGCCGGGTGAGCGCTGAGCGCTATTCGATGACGAGCTCGACCGGGATGTTGCCGCGGGTGGCGTTCGAGTACGGGCAGACCTGGTGGGCGTGCTCGACCAGCTTGCGTCCGGTGGCCTCGTCGATGCCCTCGGGCAGCTCCACGCGCAGCGTGACCGCGAGCCCGAAGCCTTCGCCCTGCTTGCCGATGCCGACCTCGCCCGTCACGGCGGCATCGCTGACATCGACCTTGGCCTGCCGGCCGACGAGGCCCAGGGCGCTGGCGAAGCAGGCTGCATAGCCCGCGGCGAACAGCTGCTCCGGGTTGGTGCCCTGGCCGCTGCCGCCCATCTCCACCGGGACGGCCAGCTGCAGATCCAGTGTGCCGTCGGCGCTGACGGCGCGGCCGTCACGGCCGTGGGTGGCGGTGGCGACGGCGGTGTAGAGCGTTTCCATGGAAACAGTTCCTCTCGAAGGTCTTGTCCCGACCGCGATGTCCGGCCGCTTCCACTCAAGCAAAGCACACAATTAAATTGTGCACAATCAAATCGGGTGCGCGAAGCTATGCTGGATCCATGACCGCCACACCCAGCTCCGCCCGCAAGGTCCCGTCCGAGGCCGACTACCTCCGCCTCGACCAGCAGATCTGCTTCTCCCTGAATGCCGCGTCGCGCGCCTTCGGCAGCGTCTACCGGGTGCTGCTCAAGGATCTCGGGCTCACCTATCCCCAGTACCTGGTGATGCTGGTGCTGTGGGAGCGCGGCGAACTGCCGGTCAAGAAGCTGGGGGAGCACCTGCGGCTCGACTCCGGCACGCTGTCGCCCCTGCTGAAGCGGCTGGAGGCGGCGGGGATGGTACGGCGCGAGCGCAGTGCCGAGGACGAGCGCTCGGTGCATGTGCACCTCACGGACGACGGCGCCGCGCTGCGCGAGCGGGCCCTCATGGTGCCTCGGCGGATCGCCTCGGCGACCGGCTTCGACCTCGACGAGATCGGCGAACTGCGGGACCGCCTGAACCGGCTCACGGCCGCACTGGACGCGGCGGCTGCGGAGTGACGGGGTTCCCGCGCGCGGAGCGCACCCGGCGTCAGGCGACGTAGGCGGACAACGTCAGGGTCCCCGCCAGAAGCCGCCACAGCACCCAGGCGCCCGCGCGGCTCGCCGTGCCGCACAGCACCGCCTGTGTGCACCGCGTCGGCCGGTCCTGCCAGGCGCCCACGACCATGTAGTGGAAGCCGAAGGTACGGGTGAACGTGAACCGGATGTGCAGCCCGTCACCCAGGTCGTGGCCGGGAAGCGTCGCGATCTGGAGGTGGTCGCCCGAGACGGCCTCCACCCGCACGGGGTTCCCGCCCAGCAGGTCGCATTCGTCCGCCGGACGGACCCGGGCGGGACACCGGCCGCTCACCGGGAACAGCCAGAAGTGGTCGGTGAGCTGCCGGCGTACGGCATCGGGGCCGGTGAAGGGGTGGATGCCCAGGAAGTAGCTGTACCGGTACAGCCACTTGTGGCCACCGGGGCACCCGGCGGGGCCGGACTCGCACTCCTGGGAGGCGTACCGGGAGCCGCCGTACGCCGTCGTGCTCTGCGGCCCGGACGGAACGGCGGCTGTTCGCGGTGCGGCGTACGAGGGCGACGGCACTGCGCAGAGCGTGAGCGCGAGACAGAGGGCGAGGGCCGACGCGGCGCGGCCCGTCGTGCGGGTGGGGCTCCTCATGAACCGCAACGGCAGGGGGTTGCCTCCGCCGGCCCCGGGGCGGACTACCGGAACGCGCGGCGCCATCTGCGACCCGCCTTCCCCGTCGGCACCTCCCGATTGGGGTGCTCGCCACAGGAAAGCTATGCCCTGGTGAGGGCTCCGGCACCTCGGCGTCCATGGCGCGCCCTTACCGTGGCCGGTACGGCCGCGGGGCTCGGGCGGCGAACCCCGGGCGCCAAGGGGTGCGGCCACCGCCCGCCGCGAGGCGCACCGGGGCGTTGCCGACCGCCCCGGTGTCGCGCGCCCGCCTGCTGCGTCAGCTCGGCCGGATCCGGCGGGCGAGCAGGAACAGATGCGGTTCCGGCAGGCCCGCCGGATGGGCCGGAGTGAAGACGCTGCTCTCCTGCGACAGGACCGTGAATCCGGCCGATGCCACCCGCGCGGTGAAATCCGACTCACCGAAACTGGTCACCTGCACCGGCCGGCCCATGAACGTCGCGTTCACGCCCTCCACGTCCAACGGCACCGTGGCCGCCGCCAGATGGCCGCCGGGCCGCAGGGACCGCCCGACCAGGCGAAGGACCTCCGACTGGTCGGCGCGCGACATCTGCAGGAGGGAGAAGTACACGCATGCCGCATCGAAACTCCCCTCCTGCGGGTTGAGCTCGCGGATGTCCGCGCAGCGGAACTCGGCACCGGGCACCTGCCGGGACGCGATGTCCACCATGACCGTGGAGACGTCGACGCCGAGCACCTCGTGGCCGGCGTCGACGAGGGTCTGGGCAGTCGGCCGCCCGGTGCCGCTGCCGACGTCCAGTACCCGGCTGTGCGGGGCAAGGAGATGCAGCAGTTGCCCGAGCGAGTCGCGATGCGCGGCCGATCCGGCGAACGCCCGCTCGTAGTCGGTGCCGAGGGCGTCGAAGACCGACGCTGCGGTGGGGGGTCGGTCCGCGTCCAACGCGCATCCCTTCCTTCTCGGGCTGTTGGCTCCGGGGGAGCGCTGGTGCAGATGGGGTGAATTGCTCGTTCGGTGCATTCTTCCACAGCAACTACCGTATGAAGAGGGTGCGTTGAAGGGATGAGGTGCGACCGGCGGAACCGGGAGCCGTATCCGTCCGCCCCGCCCCGCGCTACTGCAGCGCGTGTACCGCCGCGCCGAAGACCGCCGGCGCGCGGTGCGCCGCCGGCACGATCAGGCGGGCCGTGACGGGATACCTGGCGACAGCCAACAGGCCTGCGGTGAGCATGCGATGACGCAGTGTCAGCTGCTGCCAGCGGGCCGGATAGTCCTGCGGGCGGCCGGCGGCGAGCGAGTCGACCGCAGCCGTGGCCGTCGCCACGGCCAGTGCGACGCCCTCGCCGGTCAGCGCGTCCAGGTATCCGGCGGCGTCACCGACCAGCAGGACACGTCCGGCCCGCCGGGCCCGGGCCCGGCGGCGCAGCGGCCCGGCGCCGCGTACGGGACCGGCCTCCAGGCCGAGCAGGGATGCGGCCAGGCGGGGGAACGCCGCCAGATGGCTCTCGTAGGGCAGGCGTTCCCCGCTGAGCACGGCCACGCCCACCGAGCCGTCGCCGAGCGGTGTCACGTACGCCTCGCCGTGCCGGGACCAGTGGACCTCGACGAAGTCCGTCCACGGGGCGATCCGGTAGTGGCGGCGCAGCCCGTACCGGCGCCGGGCCGTGCCGGGTGTGTCCAGGCCCAGCTCGCGGCGCAGCGGTGAGCGCAGTCCGTCGGCGGCGATCAGCCAACGCGCCGTCAGCCCGCCCGCGCCGACCCGGTCGTGCCCCTGCCACACCCGCGCGACCTTGCCCGGGACGATCCTGACGCCGAGCTCCAGCGCCCTGCTGTGCAGCGCGGTGTGCAGCGCGGTCCGGCGTACGCCCAGGCCGGGCCGTCCGCGGAACGGCGCCACCGCGCTCCGCGCACCCTCCAGATACCGGATCCCTCGCAGTGGCCGGCCGGACACCGCGACACCCAGGGCGTGCAGCGCCGCGACTCCGCTGGGCATGATGCCTTCGCCGCAGGCCTTGTCGATGGGGGCGGAGCGCGGCTCGACGACCACCACCTCCATCCCCCGTCCGGCCGCCCGGATCGCCGCCGCCAGGCCGGCCGGACCGCCGCCCGCGACCAGCAGGTCGATCATGCCGGTGCCTCCGCGGCCGGTGCGCAGGCGAGTGCCGTCTCCTCGCACCGGATACGTACGGCCATGAGGGCCGCGTTGAGTACGGTGAAGAGCACCGCCGTCACCCACGCGCCGTGGACGAGCGGCAGGGCGAGCCCTTCGGCGGCGACGGCCACGTAGTTGGGGTGACGCAGCAGGCGGTACGGTCCGCCGGTCTCCAGCGGCAGGCCCGCGACGACGATGACGCGGGTGTTCCACCGGTGCCCGAGCGTACGGATGCACCACCAGCGCAGGGCCTGCGCGGCCAGCACCACGGCCACCATCGTCCAGCCGAGCACCGGGAGGAACGGCCGGTCCGCCAGCGCGACTTCGGCGAGACAGCCCGCGAGCAGAGCGGTGTGCAGGGCGACCATCGCCGGGTAGTGGTTCCGGCCGTACTCGGTCCCGCCCCTCGCCAGCGCCCAGCGCGTGTTGCGCAGCGCGACGACGAGTTCGGCGATGCGCTCGCCCGCCACGCCCAGGACGAGTGCGGTGTACCAGATCATGTGACCTCCGACCTACCAGCGCAGCAGCACCAGTTCGCAGCAGAATCCCGGTCCCATGGCCATCAGCAGACCCGGCGAGCCCGGCTCGGGGCGCCGCTGGTCCAGGGTGTCCCGCAGGACATGGAGCACCGAGGACGAGGACAGGTTCCCGACCTCGGCCAGTGAGCGCCAGGTGACGTCGAGCGCGCCTTCGGGGAGGGAGAGGACCTCGGACACGGCCTCCAGGACCTTGGGGCCGCCCGGGTGGCACACCCAGTGGGCCACATCCTTCGGTTTGAGCCCGTGCTCCGCCAGGAAGTCACGCACGTCGTCGCCGAGATAGCGGCGCACGACATCGGGGACGCCCGGATCGAGCACCACCTTGAAACCGGAACTCCGGATGTCCCAGCCCATCACGTGCTCGGTGTCCGGATACATCCGGCTGCGGGTGGCCACCACCTCGGGCCCGGCGGCCGGCGCCCTGCCCTCGCCGAGCGCCACCACGGCGGCCGCCCCGTCGCCGAACAGCGCCGTCGCCACGAGATTGGCGGGCGTCGCGTCGTGCCGCTGGAAGGTGAGGGAGCACAGTTCGACCGAGAGCAGGACCGCCACGTCGTCGGGCCGGCCGAGCAGGTAGTCGTGCAGCCGGGCCACCCCGGCGGCCCCGGCGACGCAGCCGAGGCCGAAGACGGGCAGCCGCTTCACGTCGGGGCGCAGACCGAGCCGCCCGACGAGCCGGGCGTCCACGGACGGTGCGGCCACCCCGGTGACGGAGGTGAACATCACCAGGTCCACATCGCAGGGCCGCAGTCCGGCCGTCCGCAGTGCCCCGCGCAGCGCCTCGGCCCCCAGGTCCACCGCGGCGCCGATGAAGACGTCGTTGGCGTCCCCGAATCCGTCCAGCTCCGCGTAGCGCTCCAGCGGCAGCACCATGTTCCGGGTGCGCACCCGGGCGTTCTCGTGCAGGCGGTCCAGGACACGCCGGTCGGCCCCCGGCGGCAGACAGGTGCGGGCCACCATGTCGGTGACCTCCCGCTGGGTGTGGCGGTACGGGGCCAGGGTGCCGTGAACGGCCGCGATCCGGGTCATTCCCGGTCCTGCTGCGGAGGCGTCATGGCCCATCCCTGCCCCGCGGGAGGGACAAAACACCGTAAACAACCCGTGCGGCTGTCAGGTGCGGCCTGTCCGGAGTACCTACGATCACGTGATGGGCACTCCGGAACCGCCGCGCGTCTGCGCCGCGACCCCGTGGCCGCTGCGCCGCACGGCGGGGCTGGCCCGCTCCTGTCATCCGGGGCCGGTGATCGCGGTGACCGCGATCACCGGCGCGCTCGGCGTGAGCGCCGGCCTCGACGGGGTCCGGTGCACCCTGCTCGTCGCGGCCGTCCTGAGCGGTCAGCTGTCGGTGGGCTGGTGCAACGACGCGTTCGACGCCCGGCGGGACGCCGTGGCCGGCCGGAGCGGCAAGCCGGTGGCCGACGGGTCGGTGAGCGGGCGGGCGGTGTGGACCGCCGCCTTCACCGCCGCCCTGCTCTGCGTTCCGCTCTCACTGGCCTGCGGCCTTCTCGCCGCGGCGGTGCATCTGACGGCCGTGGCGGCCGCCTGGGCGTACAACCTGAGGGCGAAGGCGACGGCACTGTCCTGGCTTCCGTACGTCATCGGGTTCGGCAGCCTGCCCGCGGTGGCCGCGCTGACTCTGCCCGGCAGCCCCGGACCGGCCTGGTGGGCGGTGACCGCCGGTGCGCTGCTGGGCCTGGGGGCCCACCTCGGCGACGTCCTCCCGGACATCGAGGACGATCTGCGCAACGGGGTGAACGGCCTGCCGCAGCGGCTGGGCACCACCGCCACCGGTCTGCTGCTGCCGGTGCCCCTGCTGGCAGCCTCGGCGGTCCTGGCGCTCGGCCCGGCCGGGCCGCCCGGCCGGTGGGGAGCGGTGACCCTCGCGGCGGCGGTACCGGTGGCACTCGCGGGGCTCCTGCTCGGCCGCCACCGGCGCAAGGCACCGCTCGCCGCGGCCGCCGTCGTCGCGGCGGCGGACGTGATGCTCCTGCTGGTGCGCGGCGCCGCCCCGGTGTGACCCGGCTCCGGCAGCCCACCGCTCCGGACCGTGCGCGGGCCGGCGCCTCAGACAGTGCGCAGCCAGGCGTCGAGCAGCCGGAGATCGGCATCGGCCAGACCGCGGGCGGGATCGACACGGTGGAGGAGGGCCCGTTCGCCGTGGTGCGCTGCCACCCGGATCCGGTCCGCCCCGGTGATCTCGTCGTCGGCCCAGGCGAAGGCCCGGCCGGCCGCCCAGCCGACGAGTGTCCGGGTCTTCCAGTGCAGCCCCGCCCGCGCGTCCCGTTCCTCCTGGTCCGAAGGGCCGGGCCAGTCGACCACGCGGAGTTCCGGCAGCCCCAGCCGCGGCGCCACCGTCTCGTTCGCCTCATGCGTCCATGTCGTCGCCCAGACCAGCTCGCACGGGAGGGCGGCCAGCCGGGGGCCGAGCGACGGGTCGATCCTGGCGAGCAGCGGGTTGGCCCCGGCCCCGTCCGCGGCTGCCTCCCCGGAAGGCGGCGGCCCCGCCGGAAACGTCGGGTGGCCGCCGGTGCGCGGGCCGAACGGGATGAGCGGGCCGTCGACATCGAGGAAGAGGAGCGGAAGCCCACCGGGAACGGTCACCCGCAGCACCGTACAGCCTGAGGTCAGCGACCGCCGGCCACGCGCAGGATCGCCCCGGTGGCGTACGAGGCGTCGTCCGAGAGCAGCCAGGCGACGGCGCCCGCGATCTCCTCGGGCTGCCCCGGCCGGCCGAGGGGGATCTGGGCGGCGGCCTTGGCGGGGCGCTCCGGGTCCGCGTGGAAGCCGGTGCGGATGATGCCGGGGGCCACGGCGTTGACGCGGATGCCGTCCGGGCCGGCCTCCTTGGACAGCCCGACGGTCATCGTGTCCACGGCGGCCTTCGCGGCGGCGTAGTGGACGTACTCACCGGGGCTGCCCAGCGTGGCGGCGGCCGAGGACATGTTCACGATGGCGCCGCCGCCCGAGCGGCCCATGTCGCGCACGGCACGCCGCGCGCAGAGCAGATATCCGATGACATTGACGTCCAGGGCGCGCCTGAGCCCCGCCGCGTCGGCGTCGGCGAGCGGTCCCAACGGGCCGCTGATCCCGGCGTTGTTGACCAGACCGGTGACGGGGCCGAGCTCGGCGGCCGCCGTTTCGAAGAGCCGGTCGACATCGGCCTCGTCGGTCGTGTCCACCCGCACCGTGACGCAGCGTCGCCCCGTCTCCCGCACGGCCGCGGCGACCGCCTCGGCCGCCGCCGCGTCGGAGCGGTAGCCCAGCGCGATGTCATGGCCGTCGCCCGCCAGACGTACGCAGACCGCGGCACCGATGCCGCGACTGCCGCCGGTGACCACGGTGACCGGTTGACGGCTCATGGGAAGCCCCTCACTGCTGTGCGACGACGTGATGCCCTCGGTGAAGGAGCCCATCGTAGGCAGTGATGATCAACAGCCCCCGTGCGGGCCTGTGATGTCCGCCGGCCGGGCACGGGCGTTCCGCGCGGTCCCGGACACACGACGATGGACTGCCACCCACTCATGGAAGAGTGGCAGTCCATCGGTCATCTGTGCGGTGCGCCTGCTACAGGGGGATGGCGTCGCCGTCCCGGCCGCTCTGCTGCTCACTGCGCTCGTGCAGCTTCCTGGCCTTCTCCTGGAGCCGCCGACGCTGCTCCGGGTCGCCGGTGCGTTCCGCGGCCTCGGTCATGTGCCTGGCCTTCTCGCGCATCTGCTCGGCTCGGGCGGATTCTCCTGCAACGCTCATCGTCGCTCCTTGAACGGTAGGGAAGAGCGGGCCCCTTCAGAGAAGCAGTGCGGCGCGGGCGTCGCATGCCGAAGCGCTACGCACCGTAAGGACGCCTGCTGGGGCGCCGTGGGGGAGAGGAATGCGGGAGCGCGGGCGCCGACGGCCCTACCGGCGGAAATCCGGGCGGCGGACGCTGGCATGATCAGGGGTATGAACGAGCGCATGATCGCCGCGTGTGACGGGGCGTCCAAGGGTAATCCGGGGCCCGCGGCCTGGGCCTATGTGGTGGCCGACGCGGAGGGCAGGCCGCTGCGATGGGAGGCGGGACCACTGGGCACCGCCACCAACAACGTGGCCGAGCTCACCGCCCTCCAGGAACTCCTGGAGTCCGTCGGTCCGGCCGTGGCGCTCGAGGTGCGGATGGATTCGCAGTACGCGATGAACGCGGTCACCAAGTGGCTGCCGGGCTGGAAGCGCAACGGCTGGAAGACCTCGGCCGGCAAGCCCGTCGCCAACCGCGAGCTGGTGACCCGCATCGACGCCCTGCTCACCGGACGCGCCGTGGAGTTCGTCTATGTGCCGGCCCACCAGGTGGACGGCGATCCGCTGAACGCGCTGGCCGACCAGGCCGCGAGCGAGGTGGCCGTCGCGCAGACCGCCGCGGGCACCTCGCAGGGCTCCGCGGACCTGCCCGTTCCCGCGCCCGCCCGCGCCACCGAGCAGCGGCGCAGTGCCGGTGCGGCGAAGCGGACGGACGGTACGCCGCGCTCCGGCGCCACCATCCGGGCCCGGTTCGCGGGCCGGTGCCACTGCGGAAAGCCGTACGCGGCCAAGGAGATGATCGCGAAGAACGACCACGGCTGGGGCCACCCGGAGTGCCGGACCGCGTCCGCCTGACGAGCGGGCCGCCCCCTGGCCGGGCGGCGCGATCCCGCCCGCGCGGGGGGTCGCGCATGCCATGATGCGGCTCCGGCGGTGTGAGCGGTCCGGCCGCCGCACCTGCGGGATTCCGCTACACGCTGGGGGGCGTATGGAAAGCACGGTTACGGTGCTGCGTGAACTGCGCGGGGCGCAGAAGTCGGCCAAGGGGGTCTCGCTCTACTCGCGGTACGTGAACCGGCCGGCCGGGCGGATCTTCGCCGCCGCCGCGTTCCGGCTGGGAATGACACCCAATCAGGTCACGTTGGTGAGTGCGGCGTTCACCTTCGCCGCTCTCATCGCCGTGGCCCTGGTCCGGCCCGGCTGGGGGCCGGCTGTCCTGGTCTACCTGGGTCTTGCCGTGGGCTTCGCCCTCGACTCGGCGGACGGGCAGCTCGCCCGGCTGACCGGGCGCGGCGGCCCCGACGGCGAATGGCTCGACCATGTCGTCGACTGCGCCAAGATGATCCTCGTCCACACCGCCGTACTGATCTCGTTCCACCGCTTCTTCGACCTGACCGCCGACGGCTGGCTCCTTGTGCCGCTCGGCTTCCTGTTCGTCGCGGTGCTCACGTTCTGTGCGGGGCTGCTGCGTGAGCAGCTCGGCAAGGCGGCCGCCCGTAGCGGGCCGGCGGGCGGCGCGGCGCCCGGACCTGTCTCCCGGCTCCGCGCCGTGGCCCTGCTGCCGGCCGACTACGGGGTGTTCTGCCTGGTGTTCCTGCTGCTCGGCGACGAGACGGCATTCCGTATCGGCTATGCCGTTCTCGCCGCCGTGCACGCACTGTTCCTCGTGGCGTTCCTCGCCAAGTGGTTCAGGGAGCTGAAAGCGCTCCGGGCGCCGTGACCAGCACGTCCAGCGCCCGGCGCAGCTGGGTGCTGGACGTGTGCACGGTGTACGGGAAGTAGACGACCTCCACTCCGACCTCGGCGAAGTCGCGTTCGAGGCGCCTTCCCTTGTCCGTGTCGCGCCAGTCGTCCCCCTTGAAGATGACGTCGAACCTGACCTGCTGCCAGGTCACGACCTTGTCGGGGACGGTCTCGACGAACGCCGCGTCCACGTACCGCACGCTCCGGATGATCTCCAGGCGCTCCGGCAGCGGAATGACCGGCTTGTGCCCCTTGGCGAGCGTGGCCATCTCGTCCGAGACGACCCCCGCGACCAGGTAGTCGCACTGACTGCGGGCGTGCCGCAGGATGTTGAGGTGGCCTATGTGGAACAGGTCGTAGACCCCCGGTGCGTAGCCGACCCTGTGCACCATCCGTTCTCTCCCCCCACGGTGAAGGTGATGCCCGTGTCCCCTCGGCAGTTATCCGGACATCGCATCCGGTCCGGTGGGATATCGGTATCGGTGGTGATCGTGCAATGACCTTACTGTGAAGACCACTTGCGCATCTCGTGAACGGATAAGCTCACTTTTGGGGCTGTTCCTTGGGGGGAACACAGGTGGCTCCGGGGGGAAGGCGATCGGCCGATGCCAGACGCAGAGCACCACAAGCCGTTCGAGCACCGCCGCCTGCTGGTGGTCTCGACGAACTACGCACCGGAGCTGACCGGGATCGGTCCGTACGCCGCCCAGCTCGCCGAGCACTGGGCCGGGTCCGGGGCCGAGACCCACGTGCTGACCGGTATGCCGCACTACCCCGCCTGGCGGACCGAGGCGGCGTACCGCGGGGTGTGGCGGGCCGAGGAGGAGCGCTCGGGCGTCACCGTCCACCGGCGGCGGCATTACGTGCCACCCCGTCAGAGCGCCCTGCGCAGAGCGGCGTTCGAGGCGAGCGTCCTGGTGCACGGCCTCGTCTCTCCGCCCGCGCTGCGGCCCGACGCGGTGATCTCCCAGATGCCGAGCCTCGCGGGAGGGGTCATCGGGGCCCGGCTGGCCCACCGCCACCGGGTTCCCCACATACCCGTCGTCCAGGACCTGATGGGCGCCGCCGCCGCGCAGAGCGGGATCCGCGGCGGTGACCGGGCGGCGGCTCTCGCGTCGAGGGCGGAGCGGTACGCACTCGGCGGCGCCGCCCTCGTCGGAGTCATCCACGAGAGCTTCGTCCCCCGCGTCACCGCCTACGGAGTGGACCCCGGACGCATCCGGGTCGTCCCCAACTGGAGCCATGTGCAGGCGCCTTCGGCCGACCGTGCCGCGACCAGGGCCCGGCTCGGCTGGTCCGAGGGAACCCCCGTGGTCCTGCACTCCGGCAACATGGGACTCAAGCAGGGCCTGGAGGTCCTCGTCGACGCGGCCCGGCTCGCCCCCGGCATCCGCATCGTGCTGATGGGCGACGGCAATCAGCGCGACGCGCTGCGGGCCCGCGCGACGGGCCTGCCCAACCTCGAATTCCTGCCGCCGGCCGGAGCCTCGGAGTTCACCGACATCCTCGCCGCCGCGGACGTCCTCGCCGTGACCCAGCGGGCGTCCGTGCTCGACATGAGCGTGCCCTCCAAGCTCACCTCCTACTTCGTCTCGGGCCGCCCGGTCGTCGCCTCGGTGGCCGGCGGGGGCGGCACCGCCCAGGAGGTGCAGCGCTCCGGAGCCGGACTCCTCGTCGCACCCGAGGACCCCGCCGCCGTGCTCGCGGCGGTCCGCAAGCTCGTCGAGGCACCCGCCGCCGCCGACGAACTCGGCTCCCACGGGCCGCAGTACGTGGCACGCCACCTGGGACGGGAAGCCGCTCTCGCCCGCTTCGACGCCCTGCTCACCGAGGTCCTTCAGGACGCGCAAGGGAGACCACGCCGATGACCCATCCGATCCGCGCGCTGGAGGACCAGGACGAACCCGCGCTCCTGAGGGATCAGTTCCGCCAGCTCCTGCGCTACCGCACCCTGCTCGTCTGCGGCGTCGTCGCCGGACTGCTGGGCGGTGGCTGGCTCGCCCTGAGCGGCGAGGACACGTACACCTCCACCGGCGAGGTGTCCGTACGCTCCGCCGCATCCGACCCGTTCGCCGCCGGTGCCTCGGCCGACAAGGGCATCAACATCGGCTCCGAACGCCAGACCGCCGTCAGTGACGCCGTGGGAACGGTGGCCGTCGGCTCGCTCACCAAGCTCGGCGACCCGGTGGAGGTCGGGAAGCTGCTCACCGGGCTCCAGGTCACCAACCCGCCCAACACCCTGGTGCTCAGGTTCTCCTACACGGGCCGCACCCCGGAGCAGGCGAGGGCCAGAGCACAGGCCCTCGCCGAGGCCTACCTGGAGATCCGCCGGGAGCGCACCGAGAACAGCATCGACAACATGGTCGACGGCTACCGCGCCCAGCTGAAGCCACTCACCGAACAGCGCGACCGGCTCGCCGAGCAGGAGACCGGCACCGTGGGCGACGACGTCACCAGCGCACGGGCCAACCTCATCGTCTCCATCTCCGAACTGAGCCAGAAGATCTCGGAGTTGCGCGCCCTGGACACCACACCCGGCTTCCTCAACAAGAAGCCCGTCGTGCCCGAGCATCCCAGCGGCGCCGGACTGCCCCTGCTGCTCGGCCTCGGCGCCGTCGTCGGGCTCGCCCTCGGTCTGCTGCTGTCCTGGGTGCGACTCGTCTTCGACCCGGCCGTCCGCTCCACCAGGGAACTCGTCCGCTCGCTCGGGGCCCCGCTGCTCGGCACCCTGCCCAGGGAACGGGCATCGGCGGGCGCCCTGCTCGCCATCGGCCGCAGCGGCAGCAGGCTGGCCGAGGAGTACCGGGCGGTGGCCTTCCGGCTCGCCTACGACCCCTCGTTCACCGAGCGCCGCCGGCTCCTGGTCACGGCGCCCCGCGGCGACAACGCCATGGCGACCGCCGCCGCGGTCAACCTCGCCGCGGCCTTCGCCGAGATGGGCCGCGACGTCCTGCTGGTCGAGGCCGATCTGCGGACGCCGTCGCTGGCCTGGGACCTCGGCGCCGCCGTCGCGGGCGGCCGGCCCCGCTGGGCCGAGGACCGCGACGAGCGGAGCTGGCCGTCGGACAGCCGCACCAATGTGGACGTGCCCGGGTCGGGAGCCTTCACCCTGATCGCCGGCCGCCCGATGGACAACGTACCGCGCGCCCTGACCTCCGCACCCGTCGGCCGGATCCTCGCCGAGGGCGGCAGGCCGGGAGCCGTCGTGATCGTGCTGGCCCCGCCCGTCCTCGCGTACGCCGACGCCGTCGCGCTCATCGACCGGGTGGAGGGCGTGGTGGTGGTCTGCGACCCGCGCGAGGTGCACCGCAGCGACCTGGAGCGGATCCGCGAGATCATCGGCGCGGCGGGCGGCTCGGTACTCGGCACCCTCCTGCACCCCGGACACGGACGGTTCGAGCGCCGGGCCCGCCGGAAGGCGGCCGGGCGGCAGGCCCGTGGCCGGCAGGCCCCCGGCGGGCCGGAGCGACGCGGCAGGACGGACGGGCCGGGCCGGCCCGAGACGGACGGCCGCACCGGCGACCCCACCGAGACACTCGGCCTGCGCACCCTGGACGGCGGCAACGGACGCGGCGGCAGCGGCCGCAGCAGCACCGCGGGACGCAGATGAGGGCCCGCACCGCGATCGTCTGCTCGGTCGCGGACCAGGGGGTGGCGGCGCTCACCAACATCCTGGTCCTGGTGGTGGCCGCCCGGCTCTCCACCGTCGCGGACTTCGCCCGCTTCTCCGCCGTCTACCTCGTCTTCACCGTGCTGCTCGGAGTGTCCGGCGCCTACACCGGGCAGCCGCTGGTGCTGCGCCGCGGGGCGGGCGACGCGACACGCGGCGCCTGCCGTTCGGCGCTCGGCTTCACCCTGCTCGCCTCGGCCGCCCTCGGCGGCCTGCTCGCCGCCGTCTGCGCGCTGCTGCCGGGGGAGACGGCACGGGCCCTGACGATGCTGGGCCTCGTGCTGCCCGTCGTCCTCGGACAGGACACGGCCCGCTACGCCTTCGCCACGCTCCAGGCGCAGCACCTGGCCCTGGCCGCCGACACGCTCCGGCTGGTCTGCGTCCTCGGGGCACTGGCCGTACAGCCCCACGGAACCCCGGCCGCCCGGCTGATCGTCGTCTGGGGTCTGTCCGCACTGCCCGCGCTCCTGCTGTCCGCGGCCGTGCTGCACCGGCGGACGGCCGGCGCCCCCGTGCTGCTCGGCCCCCTGCTGCGAAAGGGGCACCTGGGCCAGCGGTTCGTCGTCGAGTTCGGGGTGGGCAACGCGACCAGCCAGCTCTCCGTGCTCGGGCTCGGCCTGGTCGGCAACCCCCTCGTGGTCGGCGCCCTGCGCGGCGCGACCACGCTCTTCGGCCCGCTGAACGTGCTGTTCACCTCGGCCACCGGCTTCGGCCCGCCGGTTCTGGGACGCCTCGCCACCGACCGGCTCAGGGTGCGTGCCACCGCTGTCCTGGCGGCGGCCCTGGCGCTGACCGCCGCGGGCTGGGCCACCGTGCTCGCCCTGCTGCCCGGATCGGTGGGCCGTCATCTGCTCGGCGACACCTGGCCCACCGCGGCGGCCCTGCTCCCGGCGACCGGCAGCCAGTACGCGGCCATGGCCGTCGGCACCTGCGGACTGCTGGCGCTCAGACTGCTCGATCCACGCACCACGCTCTCCATCCAAGTGGTCTTCTCACTCGCCGCCGTCGCCTTCCTGACCGGCGGATACGTGCTCGGCGGAGTGACGGGCGCCGCCTGGGGCCTGTGCCTGGGTTCCGTCTGCAAGGCGCTCGCCACGTGGACCCGGGTGGCCCGGCTGACCCGTGACGGCGCGGCGGTGCGCGCCCCGGTCAGCGCGGCCGCTGCCGGCTCCGGTCCCGGAACGTCGTGATCAGTGCCAGGCACAGCGCCGCGATGGCGAGCTTCCCGACGGCCTGGAGCAGCGGACCGCGCAGCAGGATGAAGGTGTATCCGGCGATCAGCGGCGCCGCGATCGCCAGCACACTCCCGGGTCCGGGCCCTTCCCGCGAGACCGCGCGCGCATAGCGGCGGTCGGTCCGCGCGGCCGCGTAACCGATCAGGGCGAGACCTCCGATCGTGCCCGGCGCCCCGAAGTCGACCCAGAGCTCCGTCCACAGCGGCGCGGAGAGGTTGGTCATGTTCATCCCCATCCACTGGCCGACGCGCACCCCCGTGTCCTCCGGCTTGCCGCTCCACGCCGACCGGGGTACGAAGAAGAAGACGGAGCCCGCGAGCTGACGGCCGTAGGTGTGACCACGGGTGTCGACCCAGGAGATGGTGTTGGCGAACATGACCGTCTGGTCGTAGTCCTTGGTGGCCAGCGGCTCGAACACCGACGAGGACTGCACCGGCCGGTACCCGGATTCGTCGTAGCGGAACCGGTCCGCGTACGGGAACAGCACCAGCGCCCCGATCACCCCCATGGCCAGCACCGAGCGGTACATCGCCGCACTGCTGGGGAACGCCGTGAACAGCAGCGAGACCAGCACCGTCAGGAACCAGTAACGGGCGTTGGAAACCGGGTTGTTCACCACCAGGTTGACCACCGCCAGCGCGAACCAGACCAGCACGGTCGACGGCGAGCGCCGGGCCCGGCGCGAGGTCACCAGCCTCCGGGTGAAGAAGAGCAGCGCCAGCAGCGCCGGCACCGTACCGAAGCCCTTCAGGAACGCCGATCCCACATTGGACCCGCCGGACGCCACCCCGCTCTCGGCGACCGAGGCGCTGATCTCCTGCCTGCTGGAGAAGAACACGGCGGGCCCGCCGAGCTTCAGGACGTAGTAGCCGCTCGCCGCGAACGCGAGCAGCACCAGCAGCCGCAGCCGGACCGGGTGCGCCGTGGCGGGACCGCCGCCGCCCCCACGGGCCGCGCCGCGCCGCCGCAGCGGGCGCCGGGACGCCAGCAGCGCCCCCAGGTCGAAGGCCGCACACCCCACCAGGATCAGCGCGATCGCCGTGACCAGGTCGGAGCGCGGGCCGACCATCGGTGTGGGCGTCTGCCCGATCACGGCCTGGGCGAACGGCGCCACACCCATCGCGATGTACACGAACATCCAGAAGACGCCCTGCAGCAGCCGCCGCCGGGTGGACAGGATCATGGTCGCGAGCCGGGCCCCGGCGTAACACGTCAGCACGAGCTGCAGCCAGTACGCGGTGTCCCGGGCCCCGGTCCCCGGCTGGGCGGCGATCAGTGCCGGCAGGAAGCAGACCAGCCCCAGAATGAGCGGCACGGCCATCGCCCGCGACAGCATCGCCCAGGACATCGGCTTGGCGGGGGGCTCCACGGGATGGCGCGGACCGCTCTCCCGTACGGACGCGATGGGTGCCGTCCCGTGCCCGGACGTCATGCGTTCCCCGTTCCGTGAGCCTGTGAACACTCTAACGAACCAACCCACTTGAGGGGATGTGATGACTAGTCTGTGAACAGCTGCCGAGGTCGAGGGGAACCCTGGTGAAGATCCTGCACATCGTCACACTGCACACCCCGGACCACGCCTTCGGCGGTCCGACCCGGGTGGCCCTGAACCTCTCGAAAGCCCAGCGGGCCGGGGGCGACGACGCCCGGATCATGGCCCTGGGCGACGGATTCGCGGGTCCGCTGCCCGGCGAGGTGGAGGGAGTGCCCGTCCACCTCTTCCAGGCGCGCCACCTGCTGCCGGTGTTCGAGGTCAGCGGCATCACCTCCGGCGCGCTGCTGCTGGCCGCGCGCCGCATGATGCGCGGCGCCGACCTGGTCCACGTCCATCTGATGCGTGACCTGGTGACGCTGCCCGCCGCGCTGCTCGCCCTGGCCACCCGCACCCCGCTCGTCGTTCAGACCCACGGCATGGTGGACCCCACCGAGAAGCGGGTGGCGCAGCTGACCGACCTGCTGGGCGTACGCAAGGTCCTGCGCGGCGCGGACGCGGTGCTCCACCTGACCGAGGCCGAACGCGTCGATGTGAACGCCGTCGCGGCCCCGGTGGCGCTCACCCGGACGGTGCGCCTGGTCAACGGCGTACGCCCGCAGGAGTTCAAGCCCGCCCGCGACCCCGCACGCCCGCCGACGGTGCTCTTCCTCGCCCGGATCCAGGAGCGCAAGCGGCCGCAGGACTTCGTCGCCGCGATGCCCGCGGTCCTGGCGAAGCACCCGGACGCCCGGTTCGTGCTGGCCGGACCGGACACCGGCGCCCTGCCCGGGACTCTCGAACTGGCGGGCAGGCTCGGTGTGCTGGACTCGCTGGACCATGTCGGTCCGCTCGGCCACGAGGAGGTGCTGGCCGCCGGACGGCAGGCCGATGTGTACGTCCTGCCGTCGGTCGAGGAGCCCCTGGGAGTCTCGGTCCTCGAGGCGATGTCCGTCGGCACCCCCGTGGTCATCACCCGCACCTGCGGCCTGGGGCCCGATGTCGCCAGGGCCGGAGCCGGCCGGGTGATCGACAGCCGGACGGGCGAGGACGAGGCCAACGCGGCGAAGGTCGCGCAGGCCGTTCTGGAGCTGCTGGAGCCCGCGGCCAACGCCCGGGCGGGGAAGGCCGCCTGGGACCTGGTCAACGAGGGCTTCACCATCGACGTCGTGACCCGGACGCTCCGGCGGACCTACCAGGACGTGGTCCGCCGGAAGCGCGGATGACTCAAGCGGAAGGCCTCTCCCGCGACTTGAGGGCGATCTGCCACCGGTAGAAGCTCATCGCCAGGGCGAAGTCGAACCCCGCCCGGCCGTCCAGGAAGCCCCGCCGGTACAGGTACATGTACGCGAAGGACACCAGCGGTTTGAACGGTGCCTTGTGGAACAGCTGCCCCTGCCGGGACTTGACCCGGCGCACCTGCTCCTTGACGTCGGGGTGGTGCTCCAGCCACGCCTCCCAGTCCGAGTACCGGTTGTGCCGTTCGAACCACGCGGTCACCGGGTCGAGATCCTGGTGCTCGATCGGGTTGCGGAGCGATCCCGCACTGTCGGCGACCGGCTGGTAGTGGCCCTCGACCTCGCCGATGCCGGGCGCGTCGAGATCCCCCACCTCCGGGTAGTGGCTGCGGGTGCGGTCGGTCAGTGACCGCTTGCGGATGGTGTAGCCGTGCCGCAGCCGCTTTCCGGAGAACCAGTACCCGAGCGGAATGTCGTACGCCGCCGGTCTGGACGCGGCCGGACCGGCGAAGACCTGCCGCAGCTCGGCCAGCAGTCCCGGGCTCAGCCGCTCGTCCCCGTCGAGCAGCAGGATCCAGTCCAGGTCCGTGCGGACGTGGTCCAGACACCACTGCTTCTTCCGGGGATGCCCGCCGTCCCAGGTGTACATGACGACCTCGGCCCCGCACTCCGCGGCGATCTTCGCCGTGTCGTCGGTGCTGTGCGAGTCGACGACGACGACCGCCTCGAAGTGGCCGAGGACCGACTTCACCGCCTCGGCGATGTTGAGCCCCTCGTTCTTCGTGGGGATCGCCACGGCTATCGGCAGCTTGCTCATCCGTTGTCTCCTTCGGGCAGCCAGGCGTAGCAGCCTGTGGAGGTGAAGGTGCGGGCCGCCGCCGGGATCGTGATCACGGTCCGTTCGCCGGCGCCGGACGAACCCGATCCCAGGTCCTTGCCGTTCGCCCCGGTGATCTGCCAGGCGCAGTTCCCGGTGGGCGTGACGTCGCGGTAGCGGCCCGGCCGGAGTGCGGACCCTCGGTGCGTGCCGTCGGCGTAGCCCCGGGCGGCCTCCGTCACCAGGTCCCGGTGTTGGGTGCACAGATGCTCGACGGCGGGCTTCGCCCCGGCGATCTCACCGGTGAGGACGGCGCCGACCGCCGTGTCCCGGTCCACCTTGACCAGATACGTCAGCCGGTCGCAGGTCTCCTGCCCGGTCTGGAGCACCGCCGCCGGGTCCATGCCCTGGGGGACCCTGTCGACCAGGTACTCCTTCTGCTTCTTGGTGAACGTGCCGGTGGCCGGGGTCAGTTCGCCGGCCGGAATCTTGGGCGGCTCACTGGTCCTGGACGGTTGCGGACCGGTGGACGAGGAGCCCTCGGGCCCCGCCTGAGGCCCGGCCGAGGGCTCCGAGGATGCCGCAGGACCGGCGCCGGCCGCCTTGTCCTCGCCTCCGCCGGAGGACGAGCCACACGCGGCCAGCGCCGCCGTCATGAGGACGACGGCGGCGCCGGCCAGGAACGGATACCTCATCCACCCGTCCTCAGGGCGTAGTGGGCACTGACCGTGGAGCCGGACAGCGCGGTGGGGTAGACGGCGGTCTCGTCGATCTGCCCGGCGAAGAAGTTGCTCGTCGGACGGTTCGGCCAGCTCGCGAGGTTGTCCCCGCCCACCCGCCAGTAGCCGGGGTAGCTCTCGCTGCTCGTGTACAGCGGGTTGGAGGCGCGGAGCTGTCCGTCGACGTACAGGGCCATACCGCCGGTGCCCTGCGTGGCGACGACATGGTGCCAGGCACCGTCGTTGTACGCGGCCGGTGTGGTGACGGTACGGGTGCTGCTGTCGTACACGCCGAAGGACAGCCGCCCGTTGTTGAGCATGTACACGTGCTTGTCGTACTGGACGCTGTTCTCCATGGTCATGTTGCCGAACCCGATGATCTTCCCTCCCCGGGTCGTGGTCGTCTTGATCCAGGTCTCCACGGAGAACCTGGTGGGCTGTGCGTGGCGCCGGTTGCTGTACGCGTACTGCGTGGACCCGTTGAAGCCGATGGCGGTCGAAGGGCCGGCCACGGCCGCGGGGGTCTGCCGGTAGGAGGGTGCGTTGCGCAGGAAGCCGTTGTCCAGACCCGCCCCCGTGTCGGCGGCGAAGGTGGACGTCCCCTCGTCGTAGCGCCAGTACAGGGTGGCGCCGTCGGAGAGCACCCGGGCCGGGTAGCTCTCGGCGGTTGAGGCCACGGTCGCGGTCACCGCGGGGGACTTGGCGCTGGTGTTGGTGCCGTCGCTCGCGCTGATCCGGTACGTGTGGGTCTCACCCGGGGCGACGTCGGTGTCCGTCCACCGCAGCTGGGGGCGGTCCCAGAAGACGGAGTATCCCGTGGTGGTGTGGACGGGAGTGGCTGCCCCGTCCCGGTAGATCCGGTAGGTGAGCTCCCCGTCGTCCGTGTCGAAGCTCGACTGCCAGTTGACGTCCACCTTGTCCGCGGCGACCGTGGAGACGCTGACGTTGGGCACCCAGGGCGCCCCGGTGTCGGGACCGTCGGCGAACCGGGTCAGCCCCTGCTGGGGTGAGCTGTTGACGGTGGTGAACTCACCGCCCACCCACAGGTAGTGGCGGCCGCCCTTGTCGGTCTGCGCCATCACCCGCGGGCCCACCGGTTCCCCGATCCCGTCGTTGGTGTCCGGGAACCACGGCAGCAGCTTCGGATCGTCGACGGACTGCGCCAGCAGATGCTTGCGCGGCTGGTCCGGGAACTCGCCCATCGAGGCGCAGTCATGGGCGTGACTGCCGCTGTAGAGCACCCCGTCGTGCACCAGGACGGCCTGCGTGGCGCCGAGGCAGGTGTCCCGCCACACCTGCTGAAAGGTGGTCAGGTCCACCGCGATCCGGCCGTCGAAGACACCGCCACCGGTGCCCTCGTTGGCGGTGTAGAACTTGGTGGCGTCCGTGGTGAGATCCTGCACCGTCGAGGTGTTCGGGATGAAACCGGGGTAGCTCTTGTCCAGAGCCCCCGTCGTCGCGTTCACCACCGCGAGCGCGTGCGAGGTGGTGCCGTTGACGGTGAAGAAGTCCCCGCCGATCAGCACGTGCTGCCCGTCGGGGGTGACCTCCACCGCGCGGCCCACCTCGTCCGTATTGGCCGTCCACGGCTTCAGCGCGGCGCCCGTGGTGACGGCGGCGAACTTGTTCCGGGTCTGTCCCGCCACGGTGTTGAAGTCGCCTCCCAGGTACACCGTGTCGTCCGTGACGGCGAGGGCCCGGACGGTCGCGGACACGGCGACCTTGAAGTTCTGCCGGGGCGTGCAGGTCGCGGTGTCGATGGCCGCGATGTTACTCACCCCGACCCCGTTCACCGACCCGAACTGCCCTCCCGCGTACAGGGTTTCACCGTCCGGGGACAGCACCAGGGAACGCACGGTGGCGGTTCCCGAGGAGAGCGTGAACGACAGGCTGCAACCTGTCGGCGCCCCGGTCGCCGCATCGAAGGCGGCGAAGTTCACCGCGGGCTGCTCGGACGTACCGGACGGGGCGTCCGGCGGCCGTACGGTGGAGAAGGTGCCGCCCGCGTAGACCACACCGTCGGCCGACGCGGCCATCGACCAGACGATGCCGTTGGTCTGCCAGGTGGACAGGTCGTCCGCGGTGAGCGAGACCGGCGGGGTGAGGGCCGCGGCCGGGGAACCCCCGCCGGCGGCGGCGCTCAGGGCCCCGGCGAGCAGGCAGAGCGCGGCGGCCGCGGCACGCGTGCGGCCGCGTGCACCGGGACTGCGCCCCGTACTTTCGTTCATCATTCAGCTCCGAAGGTGAGAACGAGCTGCGGCCGGTGGGCCGCGGTTGCGACCTCGCCCGACCAGACGCGCAGACTGTCCGTCCCGCTGCTGGTCAGGGCGAGTGAGGAGGCGGAGCGCAGGGCCCCGCCCGGTGCCGGCGTGTTCGGCTCCACCGCGTAGCCGGTGGAGACGGCGGTTGCGCCGGAGATGGTCCCCGGTACCGTCGAGGCGAGCGACGGCCGGGTGGTGCGGGTGGCCGCCGGCTCGGTCCGCGCGCCGGTGACCGGCACGCGTGGGCGGCTGCGGGCCGGGCCCGCCGTGGAGTGCGGCGAGGTACGGAGGATGAGCCGGGCGCTCCTGAGCACCTGCCCGGCCGCGGGGGCGGGGACGGCGGCGAACACGCCGCTGCGGCTGTGTCCGAGAGGTCCTGGGCGGCTCATCGGTCCACCCGCACGGCCGCTCCGGTGAGCTGGTCGGTCAGCTGCCGGACATCGGCGTCGACCATGATCCGGGCCAGCTCCCGCGACTTCACGGCGGGCTTCCAGCCCAGTAGCTCCGCGGCCTTGGAGGCGTCCCCGATCAGTGCGTCGACCTCGCTGGGGCGCTCGTACTTCGCGTCGTAGCGGACATGCTCGCGCCAGTCGAGACCGGCGTGCTCGAAGGCGTACTCCAGGAACTGCCGGACACTGACCCCTTCACCCGTGGCCACCACGTAGTCGTCCGGGGTGTCGCACTGGAGCATCCGCCACATCGCGTCGACGTACTCGGGGGCGTATCCCCAGTCGCGTACCGCGTCCAGGTTGCCCAGATGCAGTTGCGTCTGGAGACCCGCCTTGATCCGGGCCACCCCGCGGGTGATCTTCCGGGTCACGAACGTCTCGCCGCGGCGCGGCGACTCATGGTTGAACAGGATTCCGTTCACCGCGAACATGCCATATGCCTCACGGTAGTTGACCGTCGCCCAGTACGAGTAGACCTTGGCGACGCTGTACGGGCTGCGCGGATGGAACGGGGTCCCTTCGTGCTGCGGCGGCGGGTTGGCGCCGAACATCTCCGAGGAGGACGCCTGGTAGACGCGGGTGTCGATGCCGCTGGCGCGCACGGCCTCCAGCAGCCGGACCGTGCCGAGCCCGGTGATGTCGCCCGTGTACAGCGGGGCGTCGAAGGAGACCCGCACATGTGACTGCGCACCCAGGTTGTAGACCTCGTCGGGCCGGATGTCGCGCAGCAGGTTCACCAGGGCGACCCCGTCGGCGAGATCGGCGTGGTGCAGCACGAACGTCCGGTTCTCCTCCTCCGGTCCCTGGTAGATGTGGTCGATCCGCTCGGTGTTGAAACTCGACGAGCGGCGTATGAGGCCGTGGACCGTGTATCCCTTCTGGAGCAGCAGCTCGGACAGGTACGAACCGTCCTGTCCGGTCACGCCGGTGATGAGCGCGGTCTTCGCCACGTCTCCCCCTTCTGTGGTCGCCCGAGAGGCGGTCGGTCAACACCGAAATTTCAGAGTTTGAGCGAGTTGCGGCAAAGGGTCACCGCGTCAAACGGCTGCTGGCACAATCCGAGCCATGACGACTGATCTCCCCGGCCCTCCCCAGGAATCCGTCCCGTCCCTGCTAAGCCCCGGCGCCCGTGTGTTCGTCGCCGGCCACCGCGGTCTGGTGGGCTCGGCGCTGGTGCGCCGTCTCACCGCCGGCGGACATGAAGTGATCACCCGCGACCGCGACCGCCTCGATCTGTGCGACGCCGAGCGGACCGGGGCCTTTCTGCGTGATACGCGGCCGGACGCCGTGGTGCTGGCCGCCGCCAAGGTCGGCGGGATCATGGCCAACAGCACGTACCCCGTGCAGTTCATCGAGGACAATCTGCGCATCCAGCTGAGCGTGATCGCGGGCGCGCACGCCGCCGGGGTCGAGCGGCTCCTCTTCCTCGGCTCGTCCTGCATCTATCCCAAGCTGGCCCCGCAGCCGATCCCCGAGACCGCCCTGCTCACCGGCCCGCTGGAGCCGACCAATGAGGCGTACGCGCTCGCGAAGATCGCCGGAATCGTGCAGATCCAGTCCTACCGCCGCCAGTACGGCGCCTCGTACATCAGCGCCATGCCGACCAATCTCTACGGACCGGGCGACAATTTCGACCTGGAGACCTCGCATGTCCTGCCCGCCCTGATCCGCCGCTTCCACGAGGCGCGGCAGAGCGGGGCGCCCGCGCTCACGCTCTGGGGCTCCGGAAGCCCCCGGCGCGAATTCCTGCACGTCGACGATCTGGCAGCCGCCTGTGTGCTGCTGCTTGAGCGGTACGACGGTGACGCGCCCGTCAACGTCGGTTCCGGCGAGGATCTGACGATCCGTGAACTCGCCCTGACCATAGCCGAAGTGACGTCCTATCAGGGGCGGATCGACTGGGACACGGCCAAGCCGGACGGCACGCCGCGCAAGCTCCTGGACGTGTCCCGGCTGTCCTCGCTCGGCTTCGAGCCGCGGATCCCGCTGCGTGACGGGATCGCACGGACCTACGCGTGGTGGCTGGAACGGCAGGGCGCACAGGTCTGACGGACTTCCCGGTCCGGGCGGTCCGGCCGGGCGGGACGCCGCCGCGCGGCGCCCCGCCCGGCCCTCTGCTGTACCGCGCATCCGTCCCCGCCGCTCTCAGTAGGCCCCGCGGCCGTCGGTGACGGCGCGCAGAGTACGGGCCATGAGCCCCATGTCCGTGGCCACCGACCAGTTGTCGACGTACCAGAGGTCGAGCGAGACCGTCTCCTGCCAGGACAGGTCGGACCGCCCGCTGACCTGCCACAGCCCGGTCAGGCCGGGTTTGACCGCGAGCCGCCTCAGCTCGCGCTCGTCGTAGCGGGACACCTCGTCCGGCAGCGGAGGACGCGGACCCACCAGGGACATGTCCCCCTTGAGGACGTTGACGAGCTGGGGCAGCTCATCGAGGGACGAGCGGCGCAGCAGCCGGCCGATGCGGGTGACCCGCGGGTCCCGACGCATCTTGAACATCGGTCCGTCGTTCTCGTTCGACACGACGAGCCGCGCCTTGTGTTCCTCGGCGTCCACCACCATCGAGCGGAACTTCCACATGGTGAACGGACGGTTGTGCTGCCCCTGGCGGATCTGCCGGTGGAAGACCGGCCCGTCCGAGGTGAGCCGGACCGCCACGGCGACCAGCAGCAGCAGCGGGGCCAGTACGACGAGGCCGAGGGCGGCGCCGGTGCGGTCCACCGCCGCCTTGAGGGCAGGCTGCACCCCCCGGCGCAGCGGAGGCACGATGTGCAGCAGGGTCAGCCCGGCCGCCGACGACGGGCGGACCCGGCCCGCCGCTATCTCCGACAGGTGGGAGAGCACCGACAGTTCGAGGCCGCCGTCATGCAGCCCCCAGGACAGCTGCCGTATCCGTTCCTCGGCGAGCTGCGGCCCCGGCACCACCAGGGCCAGGTCCGCCTCCTGGGCGAAGGCCGCACCCAGGACCGTCGAGGCGTCGTCGTCGGCGGGCGCCGGTGCCAGCCGCCCCGGCACCGGGGCCTCGCAGGTCAGCGCAGCCGTTCCCACGGGCACGGCGGCCACCACGAGGTAGCCGTGATCCGCCCGCGCGGCGAGCAGTCGCACCGCCCGGTCCACCCCCGCGGCCTCGCCGACCACCAGTACGCGGCGGACGGTCCGGCGCCGCCCGGCCCACGGCAGCCGCCGCGCCCCGGCCAGCGCCACGGTCGCCAACAGGCCGGGGATCAGCGCCATGACGGCCGTCGCCGGGTCGATGGACGGGTCGGCCACGGTCCACAGGACCGCCAGCAGGCCGATGAGCAGCAGCCAGTCCCCGGGCGCGGTCAGTGCCCCCGGAGGCCGCGCCGTGTACCGGCCGCGCGCGGCCCGTACCCCGGACCACATCACCGCCGCCGCCACCGCGCCGGCCAGGGCCCTGGGCTGTCCGTCGGTGCGCAGGACGAGCCAGGCGGGCAGCCCCAGGCCGAACAGGTCGAAGCAGATGACGAGTGGCAGATACCGGCCGGGGCCGCGCTTCGGTCCGGGCCGGGCAGAACGTTCGCGCTGTACGGTCGGGCCCTGTCGCAGCCGGTCGACGACGTGGCTGCGGGGCCGGTTCGAAGCGGTCCGCGGACGAGGCGCCCCCGCCAGTCCCACGGGTCCTGATATCTCGGATTCGGGTAGCTCGACATGCCCCATGAACCCCCCAGTCACAGTTGCATTGCCACAAACGGGGCGCATCCGCCGATCCTGTGGACTGACGGACGCGCCCTCGCTCGGTGCACGATATCCACACACGTGCCATTTCGCTGGAGTTCCAGTGAAGTTCAGACATGCGGGGCGATCCGGAACTCGTCCCGTTCCGTACCTGATCTCAGCTTCTGTGGGCGGCTGTTGGTATTTGGGACCCGCCGGAATCGGATGGTGTGTGGATATGTACCTCCGCCCCGTCAACTACTGTACGTGGCCGCGTGGTTGCTCCGTGGGCTCCGGTGGCGCCCGGGTCTGCGGGGCCGTCTGGGAGAATGCACCGCCGGGGGAAGGCGCCCGGCCACGAGCGAAAGAGGGACGCACGGTGACTCCCGCGGAGACGAACTGGGCCGGCAACATCACGTTCGGGGCGAGGCGGGTGTGCGTGCCCCGGTCGGAGGCCGAACTGAGGGAGACCGTGGCCGCCGCCGGCTCGGTGCGGGCCCTGGGCACCCGGCACTCCTTCAACACGGTCGCCGACACGGCCGGGGACCTCGTCTCGGTGGCCGGGCTGCCGCGCGTGGTCGACATCGACCCGGCGGCGCGCGCCGTCACGGTGAGCGCGGGGCTGCGCTTCGGTGAGTTCGCCGGCGAGCTGAACGAGAACGGCTTCGCGCTGCACAATCTGGGCTCGCTGCCGCACATCTCGGTGGCCGGAGCCTGCGCGACCGGCACCCATGGTTCGGGCGTCGGGAACCGCTCCCTGGCAGGCGCCGTCCGGGCGCTGGACATGGTCACGGCGGACGGCGGGACGCGCACCCTGCGGCGCGGGGACGCGGACTTCCCCGGCGCGGTGGTGTCCATGGGCGCGCTGGGCGTGGTGACCCGGCTGACGCTGGACCTGGTGCCGGCCTTCGACGTCCGGCAGTGGGTGTACGAGGAACTGCCCGAGGCGACGCTGACCGCGCGTTTCGACGAGGTGATGTCGGGCGCGTACAGCGTCAGCGTCTTCACCGACTGGCGGCCGGGACCGGTGGGCCAGGTGTGGCTCAAGCAGCGGGTGGGGGACGAGGGGCCGCAGCAGGCTCCGGCCGAGTGGTTCGGCGCCCGGCTCGCCGACGGTCCGCGCCACCCGATCCCCGGCCTGCCGGCCGGCAACTGCACCCGCCAGCTGGGTGTCCCCGGACCTTGGCACCGGCGGCTGCCGCACTTCCGGCTGGAGTTCACCCCGAGCAACGGGGACGAGCTCCAGTCGGAGTACTTCGTGGCGCGGGAGGACGCCGCGGCCGCGTACGAGGCCGTCGGCAGGCTCCGGGACCGGATCGCCCCGCTGCTCCAGATCTCCGAGATCCGGACCGTCGCCGGCGACGACCTGTGGCTGAGCCCCGCCCGCGGCAGGGACTCGGTGGCCTTCCACTTCACCTGGGTGCCCGACACCGCGGCGGTCGCACCGGTGCTCGGCGAGATCGAGGAGGCGCTGGCGCCCTTCGGCGCGCGTCCGCACTGGGGCAAGGTGTTCACCACCGCGCCCGATGTCCTGCGTACGCTCTACGGTCAGTACGAGGATTTCGAGGAACTGACGCGGCGGTACGACCCCTCCGGCACCTTCCGCAACGACTTCCTGGACCGGCACTTCCCGAGGTGACCCCCGGTGCCCCGTCCGCGCGGCGGGATCAGCGGCCCTCGCGCTCGTCCCTCGCCCGGAACGGCCAGGCGGCCGCCGATCTGCCGGGCGCGAGCTGGTCCACCACCTCGGCCAGCTCCTCGCAGGCGCGTTCGATCCGGCGCCGGACGTTCTGCTGTTCGGCGACGACGGCGGCCAGCAGGAGCGAGGTGAGTGCCACGGCGCCGTTGAGGACCGTGAGGTTGACCATGATCTCGACGATGGAGTGGTTCGCGAACGGGCCGACCCTGTCCGTCCCCGCGACGATCGCCAGGACGGAGACCAGCAGGGCACACGGCGCACTGCCCGCGAGCCGGAAGCGCAGCGCGGCCCAGATGATGATGGGGAACACCAGGTAGAGCATCGCCAGCGAGCTCCGCGTGGCCACGAGCGCCCCCGCCACCGCGACGATCAGCAGCGCCCCGGCCTCCGCCCACCGGTCGGTGACGCGTGGCATCCGTGCCTTGCGCATCACGAGCAGCAGCGGGGTGACGACGAGCACTCCGATGACGTCCCCCGCCCACCAGGCGGCCCAGACCGGCCAGAACGCGCTGAGCGGCAGCTTGTCGTCGGCCACCAGCATCGCGGTTCCCGTGGTCGCGCTGATCACCATCCCGGCCAGCGCACCCAGGAAGACCAGGACGACACCGTCGCGCAGCCGGTTCAGTTCCGTACGGAAGCCCGCCCTGCGCAGTATCAGGTACGCGCAGACGGGGGCGAGCGTATTGCCCGCCACGACGACAACGGTGGACGGGGTCACCGTGCCGCTGAGCGTGACGATGACGACCAGCGAGCCGAGCGCGATCCCGGGCCAGATGCCCAGCCCCAGTAACAGCAGGCAGCTCAGCGCGATACCGGTCGGTGGCCACAGTGGTGTGACCACCGCGCCGTGGATGGTCACCTGACGGACCAGGCCCAGGCGCGCGGCCAGGTAGTAGGCAGCGGCGACGGCCAGGATGCGCAGCAGCGCCACGGCCGTACGTCGGGTCCTCTCGCTGCGGATCACGGTTCTCATCAGACACCGGCCCCTGCGGACGGCGGCTGTGTGACACGCACAGGTCTCGGCGGCGGCCTCATCCGGGGGCGGCGGGAAGCGCCTCGTGACGCAGGACGAGCACCGCGGCGTCGTCCTCGTGCCCGGTGCGCTCCGCCGACCCCAGGATCGCGTCGGCCAGCTCGTCCGCGTCGTCGCCCACCCGGGAGCGCACCAGCCGCACGACGTCGGCCAGACCCTCGTCGATGGCGTACGACGGGCCTTCCACCACTCCGTCGGTCAGCAGGACGAAGGCTCCGGCGGCCGTGAGCCGGCGGGTGGTGACCGGGTACGCCTCACCGGCCTGGATCCCCAGGGGCAGACCGCCCTCGTCCTGTGTGGTGCCCGCCCTGCCGTCGGCGGTGGCCCACACCCCGGCCACGTGTCCGGCCCGCGCGCTCCGCAGTTCCCGGGTGCGCGGGTCGAGCCGGACGAAGGTACAGGTGGCGAGGAGACCGGAGTCCACCGACACCAGCAGGTCATTGGTCCGGCGAACCACCTCGCCCGGATCGGCCGCGGTCCCCGCCAGCGCTCGCATCGCGATCCGGATCTGGCCCATGAAGGCCGCGGCCTCGACGTCATGCCCCTGCACGTCTCCGATGGCGAAGGCCAGCGAACCGTCCGGGAGTGTGAACCCGTCGTACCAGTCGCCCCCGATGTCCAGTCCGCTGCGCGCGGGTGCGTACCGGGCAGCGGTCTGCAGTCCGGGCAGGGAGGGCAGGGCGGCGGGAAGCATCTCGCGCTGCAGCGCCTCGGCCAGCTCCACCCGCGCCTGGTGCAGCTCCACCTCGCGGCGTGCCCGGGAGGTGAGGTGATGGAGCGTGGTGAGCAGTTCCTCGGCGCTGGCCGAGCGGGGAGGACGCCGCCGGTTCATGGGCCGCTCCGCAGGACGCGTGAGAGGGCGAGCCGCACCACGGGGTCTGCCGTGGTGCGACGGTCCGGGAGGTCGGTGCCGGCTCCGGACGGGACGGGTTGCGCGGCCCGGCTGCCGCGGACGCCGCTGACTGCATCCTATTGCGGCAGCGGGATGCGCGCAGGGCGGCAGCGGGGTCCGCTCAGAGCGAGCGGGCAGGGCCGGTCGGGTGGATCCTGGGAGTGGACCCGTGCGGCGGCGGCGCCTGCGGCCGGTGCGGGCCCTGGAGGTGCGCGATGAACCGCACGATGGAGTGGACGGTCCGTGTCGACCTGTCCGAGGAGGACGGGACGACGAAGGCGGAGGCGGTGCTGGACACCGGGACGGCGAAACTCACCGGCCACGGGATCGCCCGCTGCAGCCCGCAGGACCCGGACGTGCCCACCATCGGGGACGAACTCGCGGCCAGCCGTGCGATGCGCGACGTGGCGGGTCAGCTGATGAGTGTGGCCGACCGCGCGCTCGGCGAGGTGGGTGCGGGATCCTCCCAGGGGCCAGTCCCGCCGCCGTACGCCTGGTCGGACGCGACGGCCTGAGGCGGGCGCCGCGCCGCCCGGCGGGTTGCCGGCGCACACCGGCATGGACCGGTCGGGGAGTGGGAGTGTCATCGCCGCTGCCCGCCGGGGCCGCCGTAGCGTGACCGGGGCAGTGGCCGGGGAGTCGACCGGCCGACGGATACGAACCCCCGGGTGACGCCATGTGCTGGAGTGCGACCGCCGATCTCGTCGCGGGCACCGTGGTGGCGGGAATCGGTGCGGCCTGCGTCGCGCGCACCCGCCGGGCCCGGGACCTTCCGCTTGCGGCCCTGCCGCTGCTCCTGGGGGCCCACCAGATCATCGAGTCCGCGGTCTGGCGCGCGGACGGCGGCGACGGCCCGGCCACCATGGCCTGGGCGGTCATCGCCCTGCCGCTCCTGGCTCTGTGGGTGCCGCTGGGCGTGCTGTGCGCCGCCCCGCCGCACGCACGGCTGCGCCTCGCGGTGCCGCTGGCGGCCGGTGCCGCGACCTGCGCCGCTCTCGCGTACAGCCTGGCCACCCGGCCCGTGACCGCGCAGATCCGCGGACACACCCTCGGTTATGTGCTGGACCTGCCGCGTCCCCAGCTGCTCGTCGCGGGCTACCTCCTGGCCACCGTGGGTTCGCTGCTCCTGTCCGGCGACCGCCGGCTCGTGTGGCTCGGCGTGGTCGTCGCCGGCGGGGCCGCGGTCTGCGCGGCGCTGTGGCGGCTGGAGTTCATCTCCACCTGGTGCGCGTTCGCCGCCGTGTGCTCCGTGGTCCTCCTCGGCTGGTCCGGCAGGCGTCCCGCCGGGCCCGCCCGGATCTGACGGACGGTCCACCGGGTCCTCGCGGTCGCACCGGCCGGTGTTCGACAGAACGCCGGCGTCGGCCGCGACAGCCGCCACGACGTCTGCCAGGACCTCCGCCGCCACGGTCTGGGACAACAGCGACACGGCGACCCTGAGGGACGAGCACGGCCACAAGGCCGACTCCACGTCGTGGGGCCGCCACCACCACGGCCCGCGCCGCTGAACCCGCTGCCGGCAGCCCCCTGGACCCGGGGCCGCCACCGGCGTCCTGACCGCGGCGCACCACGGCCCGACCGCCGGGGTGCGCCGCACCCATGTGCCGGTCAGGAGGCCCCGTCGGCGGGAACCTCCTGCTCGGTCCACAGCGCCTTGCCGTAGGTGCTGTACCGGGTTCCCCAGTGCGTCGCGAGCTGCGAGACGATGAACAGCCCGCGGCCGCCCTCGTCGACGGTGCGGGCATGGCGCAGATGGGGCGCCACCGGGCTGGTGTCATGGACCTCGCAGGTGAGGGTGCGGTCCAGCAGGAGCCGCAGATGCAGGGGCGGCGTTCCGTAGCGGACCGCGTTGGTGATCAGCTCGCTGACGATCAGTTCGGTGGCCTCGATCGTGTCCTCGTCGAGGTTCCAGCCCTCGAGCCGGTCCCGGACCAGGGTCCGGGCCACGGCGGGCGTGGTCCGGTCGTGGGCCAGTTCCCACGTCGCCACCCGGTCGGGCGGGACGACGCCCGTCCTGGCGAGGAGCAGCGCGGCGCCGTCGGGATGGGCTTCGGCGGGCAGGTTGTAGACGATGGCGTCGCACAGGTCCTGCAAGCGGCGGTCCGGATAGGCGAGTGCGTCCTGCACCCTGGCCACCGCCCGGCCGTCGGCCAGGAGCGAACCGGTGAGCAGGGCCAGCACACTGCCTTCGTCGAGCTCGACCGTGGCGGTGGCGAACGGGGCACTGTCCTCGGAGAACAACGGCGGTCCCTCCGGCACGTCGAGGACGACCGGACGCCCGTCCGGGGCGACGGCGACCGGCGCCGGATGCCCCGCCCTGGCCACCGTGCAGGTCCGGGAGAACGGGTCGTAGACCGCGTAGAGGCAGGTGGCGGTGAGCGGCTGTTGGTGCAGTGAGTCGCCGGGCGGAAGGGACCGGCGCTCGCGGGCCAGCCGTTCGGCCGTGTCGTTGAGACGGGCCAGCACTTCGTCCGGTTCGAGGTCGAGACCGGCCAGGGCGTGGATCACCGTACGCAGCTGCCCCATGGTGATGGCGGTCTGGAGCCCGTGCCCCTCGACGTTGCCGATGATCATTGCGGTCCGCGCACCCGACAGCCCGATGGTGTCGAACCAGCAGCCGCTGTTGCGCCCCGGAAGCAGCACGTGCGCGGTCTCGACGGCGATCCGGGCACCGTCGTACTGGGGGAGGAGCCTGCGCTGCACGGTCGAGGCGATCACGTGGTCGCGGGCGTAGCGGAGCGCGTTCTCGATGCTCAGAGCCGCATGGGCGGCCGCTGTCAGCGCGAGGGCGAGATCGTACTCGTCGTACGGCTCGGAGCCCCGGTGCCGGTAGAAGCTCACCAGGCCGAGAACGGCGCCGTGCACCTTCAGCGGAGCCACGATCAGCGAGTGGGCCCCGTTCACCTCGATCAGCCGCGCCGTGGCGGGATCCGAGTCCAGCCAGGGGGTGTCCGGGCCGAGTGCGACGAGACGGGGGCGCAGATCGGTGACGGCGAGCGCGAACGGGGTGTTCGCCGGGAGCCGCCGCAGCTCTCCGACCCGGCCGTCCCCGTCGGCGCCGCGCATCGCCGCGCGGCGCAGCGGGACATCGTGTTGCAGTGGGCTCAGCGGAGTGTTCGCGCCGCGCAGGACTTCGTCCACCACCTCGACCACCGCGAAATCGGCGAACCGCGGCACCAGAGCCGAGACAAGACCCTCGCACGCCGCGGCCACATCGAGGGAGTGGCCCACCTCCCTGCGGACGGCCGCCAGGCAGTCCGACCGCAGGTGCGCCTTCTCCCGTTCGTTGACATCGACCACCGCGGCCAGCAGTCCGAGCGGGCGGCCCGAGGGATCGTCCAGGCGGTGGACGGTGACGTTCAGACTGTGGCCGGGGACCTGCGCCCCCATGATCCGTCCGCGGATCACCCGGTTGAGGACGGGCACACCGCTCTCCAGCACCCCGCGCAGCAGCCGTTCCGATTCCTCGGGTGCCTCGAGTTCGTACGCCTCGGTGAAGTACAGCCCCACGATCTGCTCGGGAGGGACCGTGTCCGACAACGCATTGACGCGTTCGACCCGCAACTCCGTGTCCAGCACGTGCAGTCCCACCGCGGACTGATTGAACAGCGTGTCCAGGAGCGCCCCCGCCATGGGGCCGGCGGGGGACGGCCCGGGGGGCGTTACACCTGCGTCCGACACCTTGCACCCCCATCGTTCTGCGTCACCCCTGTGGCACGGCAGCTCTGCGGACAGCCTGTGCACGCCCCGCCCGGGCCGCCACCGCGCTGCGGCAGACGGGTGAATTCCGCACCCGGAGCCGGCCCCGGAGTGCGCTCCGGAGAACGTCCGCCCGGACGGCAACCTTTCCGGGCCCGGCGGCCACTGAGGTGTACCCGACCGTCCCCGCTCCGGAAGGCACGCACCGTGGCACCCGACCGCCCCCGCTTCCCCCGCAGACGCCGCAGCACCCGGACCCGCACCCTGCTCGGTGCCGTCACCGCAGGGCTGCTCGCCGCCACCGCACTCGTCGTCACCGGTCAGACCTCGCAGGCCGCGACCGCCCGCCAGGCGGAGGCGCTGGACCGGGGCGTCGTCAGCGTCCACACCGACGCCGGCAATCTGATCAGCTGGCGCTGGCTCGCCACCGACGCGGACGACGTGTCCTTCAACGTCTACCGGGCCGGCGCCAAGGTCAACGCCTCACCGGTCACCGCCTCGACGAACTACTTCCACGCCGGGGCGCCCAACTCGGCGGACTACACCGTGCGCGCGGTCGTCGGAGGCGTCGAGCAGAGCGACTCCGTCCACGCGATCCAGTTCCGCACCGGCTACAAGGACGTGCCCATCACCCCGCCGGCCGGCGGTACGACCCCCGACGGCGTCGCCTACACCTATGAGGCCAACGACGCCTCCGTCGGCGACCTCGACGGTGACGGCGCACTCGACTTCGTACTGAAGTGGCAGCCCACCAACGCCAAGGACAACTCCCAGTCCGGCTACACGGGCAACACGATCGTCGACGGGATCAAGCTCGACGGCACCCGGCTGTGGCGCGTCGACCTGGGCCGCAACATCCGCTCGGGCGCGCACTACACCCAGTTCCAGGTGTACGACTACGACGGCGACGGCAGGGCCGAGGTCGCGATGAAGACCGCCGACGGCAGCACCGACGCCACGGGCACGGTGATCGGCAGCGCGTCGGCCGACCACCGCAACTCCTCCGGCTACATCCTGTCCGGACCCGAATTCCTGACGATGTTCAACGGACGGACGGGCGCCGCCATGGGCACGGTCGACTACGTCCCCGCGCGCGGCACCGTCTCCTCGTGGGGCGACAGCTACGGCAATCGCGTCGACCGCTTCCTCGCGGGCACCGCCTACCTCGACGGCGCCCGCCCGTCGCTGATCATGGCCCGCGGCTACTACACCCGCACGGTGATAGCCGCCTGGGACTGGCGGGGCGGGGCGTTCACCCGGCGCTGGACCTTCGACACCAACAGCTCGACCAACTCCGGCAAGGGATACGACGGCCAGGGCAACCACCAGCTGTCGGTCGCCGACGTCGACGCGGACGGCAAGGACGAGATCGTCTACGGTGCCATGGCCGTCGACGACAACGGCAACGCCCTGTGGACCACGAAGAACGGCCACGGCGACGCCATGCACGTCGGCGACCTGGACCCGTCCCGCGCGGGACTCGAGGAGTTCAAGGTCGACGAGGACAGCTCGAAGCCCTCGTCGTGGATGGCGGACGCACGGACCGGACAGGTCCTCTGGTCGACGCCCGCCGACGGCGACAACGGACGCGGCGTCAGCGACGACATCTGGCCGGGCAGCGCCGGCGCCGAGTCCTGGTCGTCGGCGGCCGACGGGGTACGCAACCCCCAGGGCACCGTCGTCGCGAGCCGCAAGCCCTCCAGCGCCAACTTCCTGTCCTGGTGGGACGGCGACACCAGCCGGGAACTCCTGGACGGCACCCACATCGACAAGTACGGCACCTCCGCCGACACCCGGCTGCTGACCGGGGCATCGGTCCACTCGGGCAACGGGACCAAGGCCACCCCCGCGATCTCCGGCGACCTGTTCGGCGACTGGCGCGAGGAAGTGGTCTGGGCGACCACGGACAACACCGCGCTGCGGATCTACTCCACGCCGTACGAGACCGGCACGAGGATCACCACACTCCTCCACGACACCACCTACCGCACGGCCCTGGCCTGGCAGAACACCGCCTACAACCAGCCGCCGCACCCGGGCTTCTTCATCGGGACCGGGATGGCGACGGCGCCTCGGCCCACGGTGTCGACGCCCTGACCGGCGGACGGCCCGCCGGGGGACCGGCGGGCCGTCCCGCGCGCTCTAGGCGGTCCCGTCCGACGCACCGTCACCGGAGCCCGGCGGGGCGGGCGGGCCCTCGGACTCCGCGGTCTGCGGCGTCACGGGCCCGGGGGCCGACTCCGATGTCGGCGGCGCCTTTGAGGAGGGCGGCGGAGGGGGCGGTTCCTCGGACGACGGGGGCGGCGAAGGCGGCTCCGTGGACGGTTCGCCGGGCTGCGTCGAGGGGCCGGGCGGCGGTTCGGACGAAGGGGACCGCGCGGACGAGGAGCCCGAGGGGCATACCGGGTCCGGCTTGCCGCCGGAGCCCGGCGGACACGGCGAGGCGCTCCGGTCGGCGGGCGGATCCGTCTTCTTGTCGCCGCCGCCCGTGTCACCGGCATCGCGTGAGAACCAGCCCTCGCTCCGCGGGTCGAACATGACGAACACGTGCACCGGCTGCGGGGCGGGCTCCACCACCACGACGTTCGACGCCCGGTATCCCGGCCAGGCGTCACCCGTCTGCTTCGGTGTTCCCTTCAGCGCGACCGGCGGCAGCAAGGGGTTGCCGCAGGCGCAGCGCACCCGGGGCACACCGCGGTCGTCGACCATCACCGCCGTACCGGCCTGAAGGACCGCCTGGTAGCTCGTGGCGGCACCGTTGTCGTATCCGTGGTTGGTGACGCGGGTGTCCAGCCGCAGCTGCACCGGTGTCAGCGAGCGGAGGTACGCCGGGACACCGGACGGGTCGATGTCCTCGACCGAGGCGAACGCCTTGTTCTTGCCCGGCTGGGACGACAACGCGCTGATCTGCTTCTCCACGTCGCAGCTGGCGACCTTGCGGGTGCCCCCGTACAGGCCGGGGGCCGAACCGTCCACGCCCTGGGTGACGTTGGACCGCGTCGCCGAGGCGCTCGCCGCCGGACTCGGCACCGCGGTGGGCGTCGCGTCCCCGGCGGTGCCGCGCGCGGTCGAGCCGGTGAACGGGTCGGGGCCGGTCGATCCCGCCGCCTGGAGGAACACCTCACCGCCCGCGTTGCTCGAGCCGTCCGGCCGGGTGAGGACGACCGTCAGCACCACCGCCGCCACGAGCGCGACGGCGATGGTCACGACCTTCGGCACCGACCGCCACCAAGGGGTCCGGGAGCCACCGTCGCCGGAGTCCCGCGGGGCCTCCCCGGGACCGCCCGGACCACCGGACCCGCCCCGGCTGCCGCCGCCCGAGGGCGGACCGGCCGGCGGACCTGACGGGCGCTCGGGAGGGGGCGGGACGGGCCGCTCCTGCGAAGGGCCGGAAAGCGGTCCGGAGGGCGGCCCCGTGGGGCGGCCGGACGATGGCGGCTGGTCACTCACGGTTCTCCTCCCCATGCCAGGGCCGGTGCTGGATTCTTCCGGTATCTGTCATTCTGTGCCCCGCCTCCGAGGGGCCCGCAAGCCGACGCGGTCGGCTCACCCGGGGGGCGGCCGGCAACCGGACTGCCTAGCGTGGGCGCGTGAGGACACAGGGATCGGACGGCCCGGGCGGTACACGACACCGCGTCGCGCACGGCTGGGCCGACGCACTCCTGGCCGTTCTCGCCGCACTGGTGGTCATGGGCGTCACCGCCGCCCTCGGACTGTGGGCGGCCGGCGCCGCGGATCTGCCCGGCGGCTCCTTCCCCCGGGTGGTCGCGGCCGTCGTCGTCATGGCGGCGGGCGGGTCGGTCGCCCTGTCCGGGAACGCGGGGGAGCTCGCCCGGACGCATGCGGACATCTCCGCGCTGCCCCTCTCGGTCACCCTCGCCGGTGTGCTGGTGCTCGCGGCCGGATTCCTGCGGCCGCTGAGACACCGCGCCGTCGCCACCGCCCGCGAACTGGCGGGCTGGGCCGCCCGGATCGCGCTGCTCTGGGCCCCGGTGCTCATCGGGCTGTGCCTCCTGGCCCGGCAGACCTTCGGGATCCCCGGCGCCGACCCGACCGGCGGCGTCATCGGCGACGTGTTCGACGCCACGCCCCGGGCCGGATTCGAGGCAGAGATCCCGCTCACCCTCGTCCTCGGCCTGCTCTGGCTGGCCGGTGTCCTCGTGCTGGCCCTGCTCGTCTCACGCGGTGCACCGCTGCCCGCCCGGCTGGTGCGCTTCCAGGAATCGGTGCGCCCGGCCGCGTACGCGATGGTGGCGCTGCTGCTGGCGTACGTGGCGCTCGGCCTGGTCATCGCACTCGTCGTCGCGGTGACGCGCGGGCAGCCCGCCGCGACCTTCGCGGTGATCCTGCTCGGCCTGCCCAACCTCGTCTGGCTGGTGCTCACCCTGGGCCTCGGGGCGTCCTGGGAGGGAAAGGTGGACGGGCCGTTCGGGCTGCCGATGCCCCAGGTACTGGACTCCGTCCTGCGGACCCCGGACCTCGCCACCCTGAACGTCGGCACGCTCGCCGAGCAGGACGGCCGGGTCTGGTGGTGCGTCGTCGTGGCGGCCCTGTTCACTCTGGCGGCGGCGTTCCTGATGGCCGCGCGTTCACCCGCCCGGATGCGCCCCTGGCAGCATGCCCTGCACATGGCCGCGGCGCTCCTGCTCACCGTGCTCGCCGTGTGCCTGCTCGTCCAGGTCTCCGCGCACTACGGACTGTCCCTGCTGGGCCTCGGCGACCTCGGCGGCGGGCTGGGCGGCGAGGTGCTGCTGCGACCGCGGCTCTGGGGCGCGCTCGGACTCGCCGTGCTGTGGGGGCTCGTGACCGGCTGCCTCGGCGGGCTGCTCGCCTCCCGCGTCCACCGGCGCGGCGAGGTGGATTCCCGGGACAGCCCTTAGCCCGGGAGCCCGGGAAACACCGGCAGAGCCCACCGCGGCGGCGCGGGCGGCGGTTCGGCGCCGGACGTCCACGCGCCGATCCGCCGGTCCACCTGGGTCGGCGCATGGCCGCCGCGCACCTCGCCGCGGGCAGCGGCGCGCAACGCGGCCACGAACTGGAGGCAGGAGTCGTACCGGTCGTCCGGGCTCTTGGACAGCGCCTTCGCCAGCACCGCGTCGACGCCCGCCGGAAGACCGGGGCGCAAGGCCGTCAACGCCGGCGGCGGGTCGAACTGGTGGGCCCACAACAGCGCCATGTCGTCGTCGCGCTGGAACGGCGGCGCACCGGCCATCGTCTCGTGCACGACGCACGCCAGGCTGTAGACGTCGCAGCGCCCGTCCACCGGGCGGCCCGAGATCTGCTCGGGCGCCACGTAGTCGAGCGTGCCGACGAACTGGCCCACCGAGGTGAACCCGGTCAGGGAGAGCGACTTCTTGGTCAGGCCGAAGTCCGTGAGGTAGACGTGCTCCGGATGGTCGCTGTCGGTGCCCGCCGCGACCAGGATGTTGCCGGGCTTGACGTCCCGGTGCACCAGATCGTGGTCGTGGGCGGCGTCCAGGGCCGACGCCACCTGCGCGGCGATCCGGACGGCGGTGCCGATCGGCAGCGGCCCCTGCCGGTCGATGAGGGCACGCAGATCCTGACCGGCGACGTAGCGCATGGCGATGTAGAGAATGCCCTCGGTCTCACCTGCCTCGAAGACCGGCACGATGTGCGGATGGTCGATCGCGGCCGCCACCCGTGACTCATGCGTGAACCGCTTGCGGAACGTGTCGTTGCGGGCGAGTTCCGGGGCCAGCAGCTTGAGGGCGACCGTGCGGTCCAGCCGCAGGTCCCTGGCCCGGTAGACGACGGCCATACCGCCGCGCCCGATCTCGCCCTCCACCAGATAGTCCGCGATCTGCCGGCCGATCAGGTCGGAGGGCCGCCCGGCGGGCAGCGAGGATTCGTGCGAGGGACCGGGGGGCGGGCACATCAGCCCTCACCCCGCCGGGTCGGCGGATGCGAGGCGGAAGGGCCGGGCCCTTCCGCGGGACGCAGCAGCCGGGTCTTTTCAGGATCGCCGGGCGCCGGACTCCCGGTGTCCGCTGTGTCAACGGATTCCGGCGGCCGGGGCGTACGGTGGGCGGCGGCCTCGTCGGGGCCGACGAGCCGGGTCGCCCCGGGACCGGCCCCGGACCCGGCCGCCGGGGCGCCGCTCGGACGGCCCGGACCGGCCTGCGCCGCGTAGGTGGTCATCCGGGCCCCGTCGGTGTACACCCAGCGCTCGTGCTCGGCGTCGTACAGCCACACGGCGTCGCCGTCGACGACCATGCCGACGCGCAGTCCCCGGGTGCGCCGGCGGAACGTCTCCCCGTCGACGCGGCCGTCGGCGAGCTCCTCGGCGGCCCGCCGGAACCGTTCCAGCGACTCCTGGACCCGGGCCATCAGCGGCAGTGGATCGGCCGTCCGGGCCGGCGGCGCTCCGGCCCGCGGCGGTTCGCGCGGTACGGACACGAGCAGCCGGCCGTCGACCCAGGCCGACCAGCCGTTCGCGCACAGGACCTGCCCCCAGTCGCCGCGCCGGTCGAGCAGCTGGACAGGGAGAAGCGGATCGAGCGGTTCGGTGGGCCGGGACACGTCGGGCGACTCCCAGGCGGGCAGCCCGTCCTGGGGGACGACATGGGTCGGGCGGAAGTCCTCGGTCGCCATGGGCCGCTCCTACTTCCGCATGATGGCGGGCTCGTGCCGGCGCAACAGCCTGGCCACCGCGCATGCGAAGAGGGCCGACAGCACGACGAGCATCCCCGTGTTGAGCAGCCAGATTCCGGCGGAGTGCTCGAACAGCGGGTCCGCGGTCAGCTTCCCTGGCACGATCCTGGCCAGACCGATCGTCCCCGCCATGGCGCCCAGCGCCCAGCGGGAGGGGATCAGCCAGGCCAGCTGCTCGATGCCGGGCACCCCGTGCAGTTTCAGCAGCGCCCCGCAGAAGACGACCTGGACGATCGCGAGCAGCACCAGGAGAGGCATGGTGACCTCCTCCTTGCGCACCAGCGCGGACACCAGGAGGCCGAGCATCATCGCGGTGAAGGACAACAGCGCCACCGTCAGGGTGATTTCGGCCAGGGGCGGCAGCAGTACGCCCTTTCCACCGGGGGCGTTGAGATCGACCCCCACGAGACCGACGAGGGTCAGCACGACGGCCTGGAGCACCGTGATGGTGCCCAGCACCACCACCTTGGACATCAGATACGCGGATCTGGACAGGCCGACGGCCCGTTCCCGCTGGTAGATCGCCCGTTCCTTGACCAGCTCCCGCACCGCGTTGGCGGCGCCCGTCAGTACTCCGCCCACACACAGGATCAGCAGCGCGTTCATCGCCGTCTCCTGCGTCAGCCTGCTCCCGGCGAGGGCCCGTGTCATGGCGCCCATCACGAAAGGCAGCGCGATCATGATGACGAGAAAGGTCCGGTCGGCGCTCAGCGCGGCCGCGTACCGCCGTACCAGGGTTCTCAGTTGCGCACCCCAGCTGCGGGTCTTCGGCGGCGGGGCGACCTCCGCGGCCGCCTCGTGCGGCAGCAGGGGCTGCGCGCTGGCGTTGGTGATGTAACGCCGGTGGAAGGGGGAGGCGGCGAACTCATCGGCCCAGGGCCGCTCACGGTCGTTCTCGAAGGCCTCGAACGCCTCCGGCCACTCGGAGAATCCGAAGAAGGCCAGGGCGTCCTCGGGCGGCCCGTAGTAGGCGATCTTCCCACCCGGTGCGAGGACGAGCAGCCGGTCGCACACGTCCAGGCTCAGCACACTGTGCGTCACGACGATGACGGTGTGCCCGTCATCGGCCAGACCGCGCAGCATGTGCATGACCGAGCGGTCCATCCCGGGGTCGAGTCCCGATGTCGGCTCGTCGAGAAAGAGCAGTGACGGTTTGGTCAGCAGTTCGAGCGCCACGCTGACCCGCTTGCGCTGACCGCCGGAGAGACTGTGGATCGGCTGTGTGGCCCGCTGCTCCAGCCCCAGCTCCCGCACCACCTCGGCGACCCGCTCCCGGCGCTCCGATCTGGCGGTGTCCTGCGGGAACCGCAGCTCAGCGGCGTATCCGAGGGCTTTGCGCACGGTCAACTGGGCATGCAGGATGTCGTCCTGGGGCACCAGGCCGATGCGCTGACGCAGTTCGGCGTAGTCATGGTAGAGATCGCGGCCGTCGTAGAGCACCGTGCCCTCGTCGGCGGGACGCAGCCCGGTGAGTGCGTTCAGGAGTGTGGACTTGCCCGCACCGCTGGGTCCCACCACACCCAGCAGGCACTTCTCGCTCACCGGGAAGGAGACGTGGTCGAGCAGTGTCCTGCGTCCCTTGTCGACGGTGACCGCCAGGTCCTGGACGTCGAGCGACACCTCACCGGTGTCGACGAACTCCTGGAGCGTGTCGCCCACCAGACAGAAGGCGGAGTGCCCGATGCCGACGATGTCCCCGGGGGAGACGAGGGCGCGGTCGGCCGGCTGGCCGTTGAGGAAGGTGCCGTTGTGTGAATCGAGGTCGACGATCTCGTACGTCCCGTCGGTATGGGACAGCAGCTCGGCATGGCAGCGCGAGACGCTCAGATCGTCGACGACCAGGTCGTTGCCGGATCCGCGGCCGATCCGCAGCGTGCGGGTGGGCAGCGGCCGTACGGTGGTCGGCTGCCGGAACGTGCCGGTGGCGGCGGGCATGGAGACGGCGGACGGACGGTCCGGTGGCAGGGGTTCGGGATCTGCGCTGCTGCGGCCGCTCAGAACGGCCTGCGGCCCGTCCGCCGGATGGCCGAAGCGGATGACCGTGCCGGGCCCGACGTCCGACGTCCCGATCCGCCGCCCGCCGCAGTAAGTGCCGTTCGTGCTGCCCTCGTCCTCGATCGACCAATGGCCTGCCAGAGGTCTGAGCACCGCATGGTGCCAGGACACCCGGACGTCGTCGATGACGATGTCGCTCAAGGGGTCACGTCCGATGTGGTACTCCCGGCTCGGACTCATCACCGTGGGTCCTGCGTCGGTTTCGAGTACGAGCTCGGGCGCAGTCGGCGCGACAGGCCGCTCTCCCATGCCCGAATTCTATCGACCGGTACGGTTATGTGCCCGGCCGCAGGGAGCCGGCGAGGCGTCCGACGTGATGCCGCCTGCCCGCACCGGCCCGGTGCGGGCAGGCGGCATCACGTCGGACGCCCGGGGTGTCAGGCGTCCAGGGCCGCGGAGACGACGGCCTTGGCCTCCTCCTGGACCCGGCCCAGATGCTCGGCGCCCAGGAAGGACTCCGCGTAGATCTTGTAGACGTCCTCGGTGCCCGAGGGACGCGCCGCGAACCAGGCGTTCTGCGTCGTCACCTTGATCCCGCCGATCGCGGCACCGTTGCCCGGCGCCGAGGTGAGCACGGCCGTGACCGGTTCGCCCGCCAGGGTGTCGGCGCTGACCTGCTCGGGGGAGAGCCGCGCCAGCACCGCCTTCTGCTCGCGGTCCGCCGGTGCGTCGATGCGGGCATAGGCCGGCTCACCGAAGCGGGCGGTCAGTGCGGCGTAGTGCGCGGACGGCGAATCGCCCGTCACCGCGAGGATCTCGGACGCGAGCAGCGCCAGCAGGATGCCGTCCTTGTCCGTCGTCCAGACCGAACCGTCCCGGCGCAGGAACGAGGCCCCGGCCGACTCCTCGCCGCCGAACCCGAGCGATCCGTCGGCCAGGCCGTCCACGAACCACTTGAACCCGACCGGTACCTCGACCAGCTCCCGGCCCAGATCGGCGGCGACCCGGTCGATCATGCCCGAGGATACCAGGGTCTTGCCGATACCCGCACCGGCCGGCCACCGGTCCCGGTGCGCGAACAGGTAGTTGATGGCCACGGCGAGGTAGTGGTTCGGGTTCATCAGCCCGCCGTCCGGGGTGACGATGCCGTGCCGGTCGGCGTCGGCGTCGTTGCCGGTGGCGATCTGGAAGCGGTCGCGCTGCGCGATCAGCGAGGCCATCGCGTACGGGGAGGAGCAGTCCATCCGGATCTTGCCGTCCCAGTCCAGCGTCATGAACCGCCAGGTGGGGTCGGTGAGCGGGTTGACCACGGTCAGGTCGATCCGGTGCTGCTCGGCGATGCGGCCCCAGTACGCGACCGAGGCGCCGCCCAGCGGGTCGGCGCCGATCCGTACACCGGCCGCGCGCACGGCGTCCAGGTCGAGCACGGACGGCAGGTCGGCCACATAGCTGCCCAGGAAGTCGTACGTGCCGGTCGAGGGCGCGGCCAGCGCCCGGACGTACGGCACCCGGCGCACGTCCTTGAGACCGCCGGTGATGATCTCGTTCGCCCGGTCCTGGATCCAGCCGGTGGCGTCGGAGCCCGCCGGGCCGCCGTTCGGCGGGTTGTACTTGAACCCGCCGTCCCCCGGCGGATTGTGCGACGGCGTGACCACGACACCGTCGGCGAGGTGGGAGGCGCGGCCGCGGTTGTACGTGAGGACGGCGTGCGAGACCGCGGGCGTCGGGGTGTATCCGTCGGCGGAGTCGATGAGCACGCTCACGTCGTTCGCGGCGAACACCTCGAGGGCGGTGACCCGTGCGGGCTCCGACAGCGCGTGGGTGTCGGCGCCCAGGAACAGCGGCCCGTCGGTGCCCTGCATGGCCCGGTACTCGCTGATGGCCTGGCTCGTCGCCGCGATGTGGTCCTCGTTGAACGCGGTGGCGGTCGACGACCCGCGATGCCCCGAGGTGCCGAAGGCCACCCGCTGGCCGGGTTCGGCCGGATCGGGGTGCAGCGTGTAGTACGCCGTCACCAGCCGCGCCACATCGGTCAGATCCTCCGGGCGCGCCTGCTGTCCGGCTCGTGTCTGCGGCATCTGCCACTCCTCCGTATCGGTCGGTCGGTACGTTCCTGCCCGCCCGGTCATTTTCGCCGGTCGCCGTCGTGGGCGGGAGGCTGCCCCGCCGTGCTGACGGCCACCGCCGCCGCGTATCCGGCGGGGACGGCGACATCGGTGACGGCCCAGCCCGCCGGTCCGGGCAGAGGCCGGGGACCGGTGCCCACGTGTTCGCGGTCGAGGCCACCGACCAGGCCGGTGCCCTCGCCCTTGAGGTACGCCTCCTTGCGGGTCCACACCCGGGCGAAGGCGGCCGGCCGCTGTTCCGCCGTCAGTTCCGCCAGCTCGCGCGACTCGGCCGGATGCAGCTGCCCCTCGATCTCCGACACGATCCGGGCCTCCGGGACGCTCTCCACATCCACTCCCACGGGTACGTCCGCGAACGCGAGCAGCGCGATGCCCCGGGTGTGCGAGAGCGAGAAGTGGATACCGCCGCCGGTCGCGGGGCGGCCGTGCGGGCCGCCGCAGGACGGACAGCGTTCGCGCGTCAGCCGTACGGCTTCGGGGGCGACGCCCTGCCGGGCGCCGAGGAGGACCCGCAGGGCCACGTGGGCCGCGGTGTAGCAGTTGCGGTCCGCCGCGGAGATCAGCCTGTCCGCGCGGCCGAGCTCCGCCGGGTCGAGTGTCCCGGGCGCGATCCGCCGGGCGTGCTCGCCCGTCAGGTCCACGTCCACCAGCCACAGGGCGGGGGCGCCGGGCCGCCAGGAGGGTGCGGGGCCCCGGTAGCCGTCGTCGGTGAGTGCGAACACTTCGGGCTGATACACCGTTACGTCAATTCCTTGGCCGGGTCGGGTGCCGTGAGGGAGCGTCGACGGCGGAGCGGTCATCCATATCCTATGGAGATCCGGAGCGGGCCCGACGTATGTTCGATCACAGTGTGACCAGGTCATCGCGCCCCAGGAGGTGCGGTGTGCCCCTTCCCGGCCCTTGGCCCCACCGGGCACCGGCCCCTTTCGGACAGGAGACACCGGATGCCTCCGGAAAGCCGCCCGCACCCCGGCACGGCCGTGCTGCGGCAGGCCCGCGCAGACGACGCGGGCCCTCTCACCCGGCTCCTGCTCGCTTCCCGCGCGGCCGCGATGCCCTATCTGCCGAGGGTGCACAGCGACGAGGACACCCTCGCCTGGATCACCCATGTCGTGCTGCCGGGCACGGACGTCCGGGTGGCCGAGCTCCACCAGGACGGCGGAGCCGTCGAGCTCGCCGGCTTCATCTCGCTCGACGGCGGCGAACTCGAGCAGCTCTATCTGAGCCCGGACATGCGGCGCCGGGGCATCGGCACGCTCCTGCTGGCGCACGCGAAGGAGAGCAGCCCCGAAGGGCTCTCCCTCTATGCCTTCCAGCGCAACACCGCGGCGCGCGCCTTCTACGAGCGGCACGGCTTCACCGCGGTCGCGTTCGACGACGGCGGCCGCAACGAGGAGAACGAGCCGGACGTCAGATACCGGTGGAGCCCCTCGGGCTGAGGCGGGCCGACGGGAGAACGGAAACAGGAGACACGAGCGGGGTCCGCGGCTGCGGACCCCGCTCGTCGTCGTGTCCGGCCTTCGTGGGGCGCAACCTCCCCTCCCAGCTGGCACCTTTCAGCGGCTTGCGTATGTACGCAAATTTCTTGCGTCGAGCGACGGAGCGGTGCAGGGCGGCTGACTTGTCATCAAACGCCCTGAATACCTGGTTAGTTGAAGCGGGATGGTCGAGTCCGTTTGAGTTTCGGGTTCTGTCGCAACGGTGGACTCCCCGTCAATTCTCTGCAACTCTCTGACCGCAAAACGCAAAAGTCCACCCTGTCGGTGCAGGAATTCATGCCCCGGCAGGTACGCAGACAGAGCCGCGCCTCGGCCGTCCCCTGCGCCGAGGCCGAAGATCGGGGACATATGAGAACGCAACGCTGGAGATGGCGGGTTCTTTCCGCGACCGTCTCCACCAGCCTGTTGATGGTCGCCTGGCCGGCGCTGAACGCGTCGGCGGCCGGCGGCCCGAACATCGCCGCCGGTCACCGAGCGGCCGCGAGCAGCGGGAAAGCCGCCGGGAACATCGCCGACGGTCAGCAGTCGACGTACTGGGAGGGGGCGGGCGGTTCGCTGCCCCAGTGGGTACAGAGCGACCTGGGCAAGGTCACCCGCATCGACCAGGTCACGCTGAAGCTTCCCGCCAACTGGAAGAGCCGCCGGCAGACCCTCTCGCTCCAGGGCAGCGCCGACGGCACCGGTTTCACGACGCTCAAGACCTCGGCGGCCTACACCTTCGCACCGGGCAGCTCCAACAAGGTGACCATCGCCGTCCCGGCCACCCGGGCCCGGTTCGTACGGGCGAACATCACCGCGAACACCGCCTCGAAGAACGGGCAGCTCGCCGAGCTGGAGGTGCGCGCCGCGGCGGAGTCGTCGGTGAATCTCGCCGCCGGCCGTACGCTCACGGCCAGCAGCTACACCGAGACGTACATCGCCGCCCACGCCAACGACGGCAACGCGGCCAGCTACTGGGAGAGCCGCAACGGCGCCCTGCCCCAGTGGATCCAGGCCGACCTCGGGTCCTCGGTGCGGGTTGACCGGGTGGTCCTGCGGCTGCCGGACGGCTGGGAGACCCGCAGCCAGACGCTGAAGATCCAGAGCAGCACCAACGGCACGGACTTCAGTGACGTGACGCAGCCCCAGGCGTACACCTTCAGCCCCACGGCCGGCGAGTCGGCGACGATCTCGTTCGACGCCACCACCACCCGGTATGTACGCGTGCTCGTCAGCGCCAACTCCGTCCAGCCGGGCGCGCAGGTCTCCGAGCTGGAGATCTACGGTCCCGAGTCCGGTGACACCCAGGCGCCGAGTGCGCCGGCGCAACTGGCGTACACCGAACCGGCCACCGGTCAGATCAAGCTGACCTGGAACGCGTCGACGGACAACACGGCCGTCACCGGCTACGACATCTACGCCGACAACGCGCTGCTCACCAGTGTGGCGGGCGACGTCACCACGTTCACCGACACCCGTCCGGCCGGTTCCACCGTGTCGTACTACGTCCGCGCCAAGGACGCGGCGGGCAACGCCTCGGCGAACAGCAACACCGTGACCCGGAGCGGGGACACCGGCGACACCCAGGCGCCCACCGCACCGGCGAACCTGAGTTTCACCGAGGCGACCGCCGGTCAGATCAAGCTGGTCTGGCAGGCGTCCACCGACAACAAGGGCGTCACCGGGTACGACATCTACGCCAACAACGTGCTGCGCAGGAGTGTGGCGGGCGATGTCACCACCTACACCGACACCCAGTCCGCCGGCACCACCGTCTCCTACACCGTCCGGGCCAAGGACGCGGCCGGCAACACCTCCGGTGACAGCAACACCGTGACCCGCAACGGCAGCACCGGCTCGGCGTCCAACCTGGCGATCGGCAAGCCCATCACCGCCTCGTCCGTGGTGAACGCGTTCGTCGCGGAGAACGCCAACGACAACCAGCTGACCACCTACTGGGAGGGCGCCGGGGGCAGCTACCCGAACACCTTGACCGTGAAGCTGGGCTCCAACGCCGACACGGAGAGCGTCGTCGTCAAGCTCAACCCGGACAGCAGCTGGGGCGCCAGGACGCAGAACATCCAGGTCCTGGGCCGCGAGCAGAACGCCTCGGCCTTCACCGGTCTGGTCGCGGCCAAGGACTACGCGTTCAGCCCGGGCAGCGGAAACGCGGTGACCATCCCGGTCAGCGGCAGAGTCGCCGACGTCCAGCTGAAGTTCAACTCCAACACCGGCGCGGGCGCCGGTCAGGTCGCGGAGTTCCAGGTCCTGGGCGCCCCGGCCCCCAACCCGAACCTCCAGGTCGGGTCCGTGACGGCGGCTCCGGCCGCGCCGGTCGAGTCGGACCCGCTCACGCTGACCGCGACGGTCCGCAACAGCGGCGCGCTCGCTTCACCGGCGAGCAAGCTCGAATTCCGGCTCGGCGGGACCAAGGTCGCCACCGCGTCCGTGGGAGCACTGGCCGCCGGGGCATCCGCCCAGGTCAGCGCCGAGATCGGGGCGCGGGACGCCGGTACGTACGAGATCGGTGCCGTCGCCGACCCGGCCAACGAGGTCATCGAGCAGAACGAGACCGACAACACCTACACGAGCGCGACCGGCCTGGTCGTGAAGCCGGTCGCCAGCTCGGACCTGGTCTCCACCGGGGTCAGCACCTCGCCCTCGGCCCCGTCCAGCGGCCAGAACGTCACCTTCTCCGTCGCTGTCAAGAACCAGGGCACGGTGGCGTCCGCGGCGGGCGGTCACGCCATCACGCTGACCCTGCTCGACTCCAAGGGCGTCACGGTGAAGACCCTCACCGGCACCTACACCGGAGCGATCGCCGCGGGTGCGACGGGTGCCCCGGTGAGCCTGGGCAGCTGGACGGCGGTCAACGGCTCGTACTCCGTGAAGACGGTGATCGCCGACGACGCCAATGAACTCCCGGTGAAGCGCGAGAACAACACCACCACCGGCTCGCTCTTCGTCGGACGCGGCGCGAACATGCCGTACGACATGTACGAGGCGGAGGACGGGGTCACCGGCGGCGGCGCCCAGGTCGTCGGCCCGAACAGGACCGTCGGCGACGTGGCGGGCGAGGCGTCCGGCCGCAAGGCCGTCACCCTCAACAGCACCGGAAACTACGTCGAGTTCACCACCAGGGCGAGCACCAACTCCCTGGTGACCCGCTTCTCCATCCCGGACTCCGCGGGCGGCGGGGGCATCGACTCCAAGCTGAACGTCTACGTGGACGGAACCTTCCTCAAGGCGATCGACCTCACCTCGAAGTACGCCTGGCTGTACGGCGCCGAGACCGGTCCGGGCAACTCCCCGGGGTCGGGTTCGCCGCGGCACATCTACGACGAGGCGAACATGCTGCTGGGCAGGACCGTCCCGGCCGGCAGCAGGATCCGGCTCCAGAAGGACGCCGCGAACACCAGCACGTACGCGATCGACTTCATCAGCCTGGAGCAGGCGGAACAGATTCCGAACCCGGACGCGGCCGCCTACGCCGTTCCCGCCGGGTTCACCCACCAGGACGTCCAGAACGCCCTGGACAAGGTCCGGATGGACACCACGGGCAAGCTGGCCGGCGTCTACCTGCCGGCCGGTGACTACCAGACCGCGAGCAAGTTCCAGGTCTACGGGAAGGCCGTCAAGGTCGTCGGCGCCGGTCCCTGGTACACCAGGTTCTTCGCACCCTCCGGCCAGGAGAACACGGACAACGGCTTCCGGGCCGAGGCCAGTGCCAAGGGCTCGTCGTTCGCGAACTTCGCGTACTTCGGGAACTACACGTCGCGCATCGACGGCCCCGGCAAGGTGTTCGACTTCTCCAACGTCTCGGACATCGTGATCGACAACGTCTGGAACGAGCACCAGGTGTGCCTCTACTGGGGGGCCAACACCGACAGCATCACCATCAAGAACTCCCGCATCCGCAACACGTTCGCCGACGGCATCAACATGACCAACGGCTCGACGGACAACCACGTCGTCAACAACGAGTCCCGGGCCACCGGCGACGACAGCTTCGCGCTGTTCTCGGCGATCGACTCCGGTGGCGCGGACATGAAGAACAACGTCTACGAGAACCTCACCTCCCTGCTGACCTGGCGCGCCGCGGGCGTCGCCGTCTACGGCGGCTACAACAACACCTTCCGCAACATCCACATCGCGGACACCCTGGTCTACTCCGGCATCACCGTCAGCTCGCTGGACTTCGGCTACCCGATGAACGGGTTCGGGACCGATCCGACGACGGTCGAGAACGTGTCCGTGGTCCGCTCCGGCGGCCATTTCTGGGGGACGCAGACGTTCCCCGGGATCTGGCTGTTCTCCGCCTCCAAGGTCTTCCAGGGCATCCGCATCAACCATGTGGACATCGTCGACCCGACCTACAGCGGCATCATGTTCCAGACCAACTACGTAGGAGGACAGCCCCAGTTCCCGATCAAGGACACCATCCTGACCGACATCACGGTCTCGGGCGCCCGTAAGAGCGGGGACGCCTTCGACGCCAAGTCCGGATTCGGGCTGTGGGCCAACGAGATGCCGGAGGCCGGCCAGGGGCCCGCCGTCGGTGAGGTGACCTTCAACGGGCTGAAGCTCAGCGGCAACGCCCAGGACGTGAAGAACACGACGTCCACCATGAAGATCAACATCAACCCGTAGCGGCCGTCGCACCCGGGCGCCGTCCGGCCTGCCGGACGGCGTTCCGCGGTGCGTAGATTCCTTGCGCCCTGACGTGCGAAGTTTGCATGATCGGCGCCGCCGCGGGACCGCGAACCATGCGGAACCAACCCTGACGCGCCGCCCCGGCTCCGTGGAGCCCGGGCGGCGCGTCGCTGTCGTGCAGGGCGCGGCGCGTGCGTACCTCTGTCAAACTTTTACGAAAACTGCGCGAGATATTGCGTTCACATGTCGACGCTGATTGAGTGTGCCTCGCCCCGGCAGAGAGTCGGCCGAGGGCCATCCACGCTCATGCCCAAAGGGGACCATCGATGAGAAGTGCTGGGTTGCGCCGCACACGCCGTATCAGCCGTGCCTCCGCGGCTGCCCTCGTCACCGCACTTGCCCTGACCTCGCTCGCCTCCTGCGGCACGAGCAGCAGCAAGGACGGGGACTCGAACAGCGCGTCCAAGGGTTCGTCCGATCCCTCCGCCCCGCTCGACCCGAAGGCGAAGGTGACGATCTCGATCGACTGCATGCCGCCGGCGGCCAAGGCCGCGGAGCTGCGCGAGTGGAACGAGGACATCAAGACGTTCAACAAGAAGTACCCGAACGTCACGATCAACGGAAAGTCCACCCCCGGCCAGTGCAATGAGCCGCCCCGCTTCACGGCGATGCTGAAGGGCAAGTCGCAGCCCGACGTCTTCTACGCGTACTTCAGCGACCTGCAGCAGGTCCTGGACAACGACGGCGCCGAGGACATCTCCGCCTACGTCAACGACAAGTCCGTGCCCGCGATCAAGGACATCCAGACCCAGGTCGTGGACGTGGCCCGCAAGGACGGCAAGCTCTACGCCCTGCCGACCAGCAACTACACCATGGGCCTGATGATCAACCGGACGCTGTTCACGCAGGCCGGTCTGGACCCGAACACCCCGCCGGCCACCTGGGACGAGGTCCGCGCCGCCGCCAAGAAGATCGCGGACCTCGGCAAGGGCATCTCCGGCTACGGCGAGTACAGCGCGGGCAACAACGGCGGCTGGCACTTCGCGGCCACCCAGTTCGGCCTCGGCGGTGACGTCGTCGACGCCTCCGGCAAGAAGGCGGCCTTCAACAACGCCACCGGCAAGCAGGTCCTCCAGCAGCTGCACGACATGCGCTGGGAGGACGACAGCATGGGCAAGACCCAGCTGCTGAAGTGGGGCGACCTCCAGAAGCAGATAGCCAGCGACAAGCTGGGCATGTTCCTGGCCGCACCCGACGACATCGCGTACATGGTGCAGCAGCTCGGCGCCAAGTACGAGACCTTCGGCCTGGGCCCGATCCCCGGCGCCAAGGGCACCCTCTTCGGCGGCAACAACTACATGATCAAGAAGGGCTCCTCGCCCGACCAGATCAAGGCCGGCATCGCCTGGCTGAACTTCAAGAACCTCACACCGGGCAAGGGGCAGTTCGACTGGGCCCGCACCAAGGCCGACAAGCTCCCCGTCGGGCTGCCGCAGCCGAACTTCTTCCTGGGTGACAGCAAGACCAAGGACGACGCCGCGCGCGCCACGAACGCGACGATGCCCGTCGAGAACTTCAAGGCCTTCATGGACAACCCCGTCCCCGGCAAGGCCGAGCCGCCGAAGGCGCAGGAGATCTACAAGATCCTCGACAACGCCATGTCCGGTGTGCTGACCAACGAGGGAGCCGACATCGACAAGCTGCTCTCCACCGCCGAGCAGCAGGTCAACCAGGTTCTGGCGAACCAGTAACGGACGCGCGGGGCCGGGTCACGCGGACCCGGTCCCGCATCCGGACCCGTCCGACTGCGCTCGAAGTTCACCGGCACCGAGGAGACACCATGTCGGCCCCCACCCTGTCCTCCCGCAAGGCGACCAGGCCTCGTCCAGGACATCCAGGCCCCGCCCGCCGGGACTCCGCCCGCGAGGAGTTCCTGCGCGCCGTGCGCCGCAACATCTCAGCACACGGCTTCCTGATCGGAGCGGTGCTCTGCTTCTCGCTCTTCTCCTGGTACCCGATGGTCCGGGAATTCATCCTGGCCTTCCAGAAGACCGAGGACGGAAAGACCACCTGGGCCGGCTGGTCCAACCTGACCTACGTCTTCAACGACCCGGCGTTCTGGCAGGCCTGGCGCAACACCCTGCTGTTCACCGTGCTCGCCCTGCTGCTCGGCTTCGTCGTCCCGTTCGTCGTCGCCGTCGTGCTCAACGAGTTCCGGCACGGACAGGGCTATCTGCGGCTGCTGGTCTACCTCCCGGTGATGCTGCCGCCGGTCGCCTCCGTCCTGCTCTTCAAGTACTTCTACGACCCGGGCTACGGGCTCTTCAACCGCGTCCTGGAGATCTTCCACCTGCCCGCGCAGCAGTGGCTCCAGGACACCGGCACCGCCATGCTCTCGGTCGTCATCGCGGCGACCTGGATGAACATGGGCGGCGCCACCCTGATCTACCTGGCCGCACTCCAGGGCATCCCGGGGGAGCTGTACGAGGCGGCGGAACTGGACGGTGCGGGGCTGCTGCGCAAGGTCTGGCACGTCACCATCCCGCAGACCCGGCTCATCCTCTCGCTGCTCCTGCTGATGCAGGTCATCGCGACGATGCAGGTCTTCACCGAACCGTTCCTGCTCACCAACGGCGCCGGCCCGGAGGGCTCCACCACCACCGTCGTCTACCTCATCTACCAGTACGCCTTCAACTTCAACAACTACGGCAGCGCGGCGGCACTCGGCCTCGTTCTGCTCGTCGTCCTCGCGGGATTCTCCGCGGTGTACGTACGACTGAGCCGCGGCAGCGAAGACTAGGACGGGAGCCAGGACCATGGCATCGAACACGCTTGTCTCCCGGCGCGGGAGCGACGTACGCAAGTCCGCACGGCGCAGGGCCGCACGCGCGGCCGATCCAGGGCGCCAGCGGACCCTGATCTCACCGGCCCAGCTGGGCAGACCCCGCGGCAAGGCCTTCTACTGGACCGTCTTCGCCCTGGTGGTCATCCTGTTCACGGTGGCCTTCCTCGGGCCCCTGTACTGGATGGTCACCGGTGGCCTCAAGACCACCCAGGAGGTCGTGCAGAGCCCGCCCACGGCCTTCCCCAGCTCGCTCCACACGGAGAACTACAGCCAGGCATGGACCGTGATGGACCTGTCCAGGCTGCTCTTCAACACCCTGTACTACGCCTTCGGCGCGCTCGCCTTCCAGCTGGTCTTCGACGTCGCGGCCGCCTACTCGCTGTCCAAGCTCCGGCCGGTGTTCGGCAAGGTCATCCTCGGCATGATGCTCGCCACCCTGATGATCCCGGCCACCGTCCTGGTCGTACCGCAGTACCTCACGGTCCTGGACGTCCCGGTCTTCCAGCGCAATCTGGTCAACTCGCCCTGGGCGATCTGGCTGCCGTCGGTCACCAACGCCTTCAACATCTTCCTGCTGAAGCGATTCTTCGACTCCATCCCACGCGAACTCCTCGACGCCGCCGCCATCGACGGCGCGTCGCCCCTGCGCACCCTGCGCTCGATCGTCCTGCCGATCTCCCGGCCGATCCTCGGAGTCGTCTCCATCTTCGCCGTCGTCGGCGTGTGGAAGGACTTCCTCTGGCCGATGCTCACGCTGCCGGACCCGAGCAAGCAGACCCTGAACGTGGGGATCTACTCGCTGGCCAGCGGTGTGCCGGAGAACGTGCTCATCGCCGCGCTCACCATCGCCTCGGTCCCGACGCTGCTCATCTTCCTGCTCTTCCAGCGCAACATCATGAGCGGTCTGACCGCGGGCGGCCTCAAGGGCTGACACCCCGCTCCGGGATCACGTCCCCGCTCAGCCGCCTCCCCTCAGCACTCCGCCGCCGGCCCCTGCATCCTGCCCCGCTCGCCGGGCCGGCGGCGGAGTACCACCTGCCCGAAAGGAACGCCACGTGGCAGCCAACCGTCCGTCCGACGCCACCGCGAACTGGTGGCGCGACGCCGCCATCTACCAGATCTATGTACGCAGCTTCGCCGATGGCGACGGTGACGGCACCGGCGACCTGGCGGGGGTACGGGCCAGGCTGCCCCACCTCGTCGAACTGGGCGTGGACGCACTCTGGTTCACCCCCTGGTACCTCTCGCCGCTCGCCGACGGCGGCTACGACGTGGCCGACTACCGCACCATCGACCCGGCGTTCGGCACCCTCGCCGAGGCCGAGAAGCTGATCGCCGAAGCCCGTGAACTGGGCATCCGCACCATCATCGACATCGTTCCCAACCATGTCTCCGACCAGCACGCCTGGTTCCGGGCCGCCCTCGAGGCCGGCTCCGGCAGCCCCGAGCGCGACCTGTTCCACTTCCGTCCCGGACGCGGCGCCGACGGCGAGATACCCCCCAACGACTGGGTCTCCGAATTCGGCGGCACCCCCTGGACCCGGCTGGACGACGGCGAGTGGTACCTCCACCTCTTCGCCACCCAGCAGCCCGACCTCAACTGGGCCCATCCGGCGGTCCGCCAGGAGCACGAGGAGGTGCTGCGCTTCTGGTTCGAGCGCGGCGTCTGCGGTGTACGGATCGACTCGGCGGCCCTGCTCGCCAAGGACCCCGCACTGCCCGACTTCGTCGTGGGCAGCGACCCGCACCCCTTCGTCGACCGCGACGAACTGCACGACATCTACCGCTCCTGGCGCGCCATCGCCGACGAGTACAACGGCGTCTTCGTCGGCGAGGTGTGGCTCCCCGACACCGAACGGTTCGCCCGCTACCTGCGCCCCGACGAACTGCACACCGCGTTCAACTTCAACTTCCTGGCCTGCCCCTGGGACGCCGGACTGCTGCGGACCGCCATCGACGACACCCTCGCCGAACACGCCTCGGTGGGAGCACCGGCCACCTGGGTCCTGTGCAACCACGACGTGACCCGCACCGTCACCCGCTACGGCCGTACGGAGACCGGGTTCGACTTCTCCGCCAAGGCCTTCGGCACCCCGACGGACCTGGCCCTGGGCACCCGGCGGGCCCGGGCCGCGGCCCTGCTCTCGCTGGCCCTGCCCGGCGCGGCCTACCTCTACCAGGGCGAGGAGCTCGGACTGCCGGAAGCCGAAATCCCCCTGGACCGCATCCAGGACCCCATGCACTTCCGCAAGGGCGGCATCGACCCGGGACGCGACGGCTGCCGGGTACCGCTTCCCTGGTCGGCGCGGGAGCCGTACGCCGGATTCGGGGCCACCGCGGAGCCCTGGCTCCCGCAGCCGGCCGGCTGGTCCGCGTACGCCGCCGACCTGCAGAGCGGCGAACCGGACTCGATGCTCACCCTGTACCGCGAGGCCCTGCGCCTGCGCCGCACCGAACCGGGGTTCGAGACCGCGGGGGAGCCCGGCATACGGCGGCTGACCTGGCTGGACGCGGCCCCCGGTGTCCTCGCCTTCACCCGGACCGACGGGCTCGTCTGTGTCGTCAATCTGGCCGCCGAGGCGGCCGGGCTTCCCCCGCACACCGAGCTCCTGCTCGCCAGCGGTCCGCTGGACGGCGCGGGACGGCTGCCTCAGGACACCGCGGTCTGGCTGCGGACCTGAGCGTGCCACCACCGGAGTACCGCCCACGGGCCCGGCCGCGTGTTCCGCGCGGCCGGGCCCGCCGGCAGGATCGCGGGAGCACGAGGGCTGCGGCACAGTGGGGCGTATGGACGCTCCGAATGACCTGAATGCCCTCGCCGACGAGCACCTGGCGGCGGCCCGCACCTCCCCGCACGGCCGCAGCGCCCACCTCCTGCTGCACGAGGAGCCGCTGCGGCAGACCGTCATCGCGCTGACCGAGGGCTCCGCCCTCGACGAGCACAACGCCCCGCCCGCCGCCTCCCTCCAGGTGCTGCGCGGCTCGGTGCGGCTCACGGCCGCATCCGGCGATGTGGAACTGGCAGCCGGACGGCTGCACCCGATCGCTCAGGAACGGCACGGACTGCTCGCCCTCGAGGACGCCGTGGTGCTGCTGACGGCCGTCAACGGCTGACGGCCCGGGTCAGCCCCCGGGCAGCGCACTGCGGCGGCGCCGCAGGAAGTCCTGCTCGGCCCTGTTGTCCGTGAGCCCGGCGGCCGCCTCGTAAGCGGCCGCGGCCTCAGGGACACGGTCCAGCCTGCGGAGCAGATCGGCCCGTACGGCGTGGAACACGTAGTAGCCGCCGAGATCCAGCCCGTCGACCAGCGCCAGAGCCTCCTGCGGCCCCGCCACCTCGGCCACGGCCACCGCACGGTTCAGCGCCACCACCGGGCTCGGGTCCATGGCCAGCAACTGGTCGTACAACCGCAGGATCTGGCCCCAGTCGGTGTCGGCCGCGACCGCGGCGTCGCTGTGCACGGCGTTGACCGCGGCCTGGATCTGGTAGCGGCCCGGTCTGCCGCGCCGCAGGCACTGCCGGACGAGCGCCTGCCCCTCGGCGATCAGCGTGCGGTCCCACAGCCCGCGGTCCTGCTCGTCCAGAGGCACCAGCGCGCCGTCCGGTCCCGAGCGTGCGGGACGCCGCGACTCGGCGAGCAGCATGAGCGCGAGCAGCCCCACAGCCTCCGGCTCGTCGGGCATCAGACCGGTCAGCAGCCGGCCGAGGCGGACCGCCTCCGCGCAGAGGTCCTCGCGGACCAGCCGCTCTCCCGAACCGGCCGCGTACCCCTCGTTGAAGACGAGGTACACGACGGCCAGGACCGAGCGGAGCCGCTCGGGCAGATCGGTGTCGGCCGGCACCCGGTAGGGGATCCGGGCATCGCGGATCTTGGCCTTGGCCCGCACCAGCCGCTGCGCCATGGCCGGCTCCGGAACCAGGAACGCGCGCGCCAGCTCCGCGGTGGTGAGTCCGCCGAGCAGCCGCAGGGTCAGAGCGACCTGCGCGGGGGTGGAGAGCGCGGGATGGCAGCAGGTGAATATCAGCCGGAGCCGGTCGTCCTTCACGGGGCCCTCCTCGGCAGGTTCTCCGCGGGCGTGCAGCAGCGCCGCCCGGGCGTGCCGGTCGGCACGCGAGGCCTCGCGGCGCAGCCGGTCGATGGCGCGGTGGCGCGCGGTGGTGATGATCCAGCCGGCCGGTGCCGGCGGCACTCCGGTCTCCGGCCACCGGCCGAGCGCGGTGGTGAACGCCTCCTGGACCGCCTCCTCGGCGATGTCGATGTCACCGAAGGCGCCGACGAGCACGGCCACGCACCGGCCGTACTCGTCGCGGAACAGACGCTCGATGTCCGCGACGGGCACGGCCGGTCCTCCGGCCGGGCCGGCCCGGCCGGATGTACCCGGCATCAGCCCTCCACTTCACCCTCGAAGGGCCGGACCTCGATGGGGAGCCCGATCGCCAGGGCGGCCTTGCGGCCCCAGTCGAGTGCGGCGTCCAGATCGGGGGCCTTGACGATGCTGAGCCCGCCGAGGTACTCCTTCCCCTCGGCGTAGGGGCCGTCGGTGAGCATCGTGCCGCCGTCCTTCGCCCGTACGACGGTGGCCGTGTCCGGTGCGCTCAGCCCGCCGTCGAAGACCCAGGCCCCGGCCTGCCGGAGCTCCCGGTGGAAACCCTCCACGTCCCGCATGATCGCTTCCAGCTCCCCGGGGGAGGGCGGAACGCCGTCGGTCGGTGTGACGACGCTGAGCAGATAGTGCTTCATGATGTGCCTCCTGGCAGGCGACGCCGGCGCCGTGCCGCCGTCCCACCCTCTATACGAACGGCCGCCGCCCGGATCGACACGGAACACGGCCGTGTTCGAAGAAATCTTTCCCGCACGATTGTGGGAGCGCTCCCAGTCCCGGCAGGATGAGGAGGTGACCCTGCTTCCCGGCCCAAGGGCCTACCACCCCGGCGACCGCGCGGCCCTGGCCGACATCTGCGTCCGCACGGCCGACAACGGTGGCGACTCCCGGCATCTGTACCCGGACCACGAACTGATGCCGTCGATCTTCGCCGCGCCGTACGCCCACCTCGAACCCGAACTGGCCTTCGTGATCGACGACGGGACCGGCCGGGCGGTCGGATACATCCTGGGCACCGCCGACACACCGCGCTTCGTGACCGAGTTCCGCGAGCGGTGGCTGCCCCTCGTCGAGGACCGCTACCCGAAGCCGGACGGTGCGCCGCAGAGCCCCAGCGACGAGATGATCGCCCTGCTGCACGATCCGGAGCGCATGGTCCTGCCCGAACTCGAGGACCATCCCGCCCACCTGCACATCGACCTGCTGCCCGACTGGCAGCGCAGGGGGTACGGGAGAGAGCTGATGCGCACGTTCCTGGCGGCCGTGCACGCCAAGGGGGTCGAGGGCGTGCACCTGTCCATGCTCACCGCCAACACCTCGGCCGGAGCCTTCTACGACCGGCTCGGCTTCACGGGGATCGCGGTCCCGGATCCCGGACCCGTCACCTACCTCGTGCGTTCCACGGCGGCGGACCTGTAGTCCGTCGCCGGCGCCGGGGGTGCCGCGCCGTCCCGCTGGGCAGGTAGTCCTCGACGAAGCCGCGACGGGGGGCGGCAGGTGGTGCGAGGTGTGACGTGAGGGAGCGGACCGTGTGGCAATTCTCCGACGATCGTGGACAGGTATCGGCCGCCGGGCGGCGCCCGGCGAAGGTCCTCGCCTATGTCCAGGCCGGTGCGACCTTATGGGATCACGGCATTCGCCCGAGCGCGATATTCGGCTCGGGGCACGATGACCCCGCGGTGCCGGACGCGGCGAAGACCGGTTCGCTGCCCCTGGCCGACGTCGCGTACGCCGGGGCGGGCGCCAGGCTGGACGTGGACACGCTGCTGAGGGGCGAGCCGGACCTCGTGGTGGCCGTCAGCTACGGCGGCGGCCAGGTCTACGGCCTCGATCCGGAGACGGCCAAGCATCTGGAGGAGCGTGTTCCGGTCGTCGTCATCGACGTGGGCCAGACACGCACCCTCGCGGAGATCGCCGTGCGGTTTGCCGAGCTCGCCCGCTCCCTCGGTGCCGAGGAACCCCTGGCGGCCACGCGGGAACTGGACGCCGCCCGCGACCGGCTGCGCGCACTGACCGCCGGGCCGGACCGGGCGAGGGTCCTCGCACTGTCCCCGGCAGGCCCGGAGCAGGCACACCTGGCCCGCCCCCGCATGTGGCCCGAACTATGGGTACTGGCCGAGCTCGGCGTCGGCCTGGTGGAACCGGCCGAGGGGCCCGGTGCGAACTGGTCCACGGTCGGCTGGGGGCAGGCCGCGGCGCTCCGCCCGGCCGTCGTGCTCGCCGACATCCGGGTCAACGCCACCCCGCTCGACGAGCTGGGGACCAACGAGCAGTGGGCGGCGCTCGAGCGCTCGGCGCGGGTGGTGCCCTGGAACCCCGAGCCGGTGTGCAGTGCGCGCGCCCACGCGCGATTCCTGGCGCTGGTGGCCGACGCCCTGGAGGCGTAGCGCCGGGGGGTGGGCCCGGCCGGTCGCCGACGCGACCGATATCCGCCGTGCACGAGGCAGGATCGGGCTCAACGGATCCGCGGGCCCCGCCGCCTGCCAGGACACCCATGCCACCGCACTCCAGGAGAAACTCACCCTCATGATCGACAGACTCGACCTGCTGGTCATCGGCGAATGCGTCGCCGACATCGTCCGGCTGCCGGGCGCGGCCGACCGGGTCCACCCCGGCGGCAGCCCGGCCAACGTCGCGTACGGCCTGGCAAGGCTCGGCCAGGGTGTGACCCTGCTCACCCAGCTCGGGGCGGACGGGAACGGGCGGCTGATCCGTGACCACCTGGCCGGCGCCGGGGTCGACGTCCGCACGGACGGTTCCACCGCGCCCACCCCGTCCGCGGCCGTGACCCTGGACGGTGCGGGACAGGCCGCGTACACCTTCGAGATCACCTGGACACTCGGCCCCGTCGCCCCGGAACGGTCGCCCGCTCACGTGCACACCGGCTCGATCGCCGCCGTGACGGAACCCGGTGCGGCCACGGTCCTCGCCGCCGTCGAATCGCTGCGGGCCGCCGCCACCGTCAGCTACGACCCCAATGTGCGACCCGAACTGATGGGAGACCACGAGGCCGCCGTGCGCAAGGCCGAGCTCTGCGTGGCCCTCAGCGATGTGGTCAAGGCGAGCGACGAGGACCTGGAATGGCTGTACCCGGGCCAGGACCCGGAGAAGGTCGCCGAGAGGTGGCTTGCCGCCGGCCCGGCGGTCGTCCTGGTCACCAGGGGCGCAGACGGAGCGTTCGCGGTCCTGCCCGACGGGCGGGTGACCGCGGACGCGCTGCCGGCCGAGGTCGTCGACACGGTGGGGGCGGGGGACGCCTTCATGTCCGCCACCCTGCACTCGCTGGCCGGTCACGGACTGCTCGGGCCGGCGGGGCGGGAACGGCTGCGGGCGCTGGACCGGGCCACCGTCACCGACGTCCTGCGGCACGCGGTGGCAGCGGCGGCCGTGACCGTCGCCCGGGCCGGCGCCACTCCGCCCGACAAGGCGGAACTCGAGGTGGCGCTCGGCCGGATGTGAACGCGACGGTGCCACCGTCACCCCCCACGGGGACGGTGGCACCGCCACGGTGCGGATGACGTGCTGGCGGACCGGGGGTCGGGACCTGCCGGACACCCCCCACCGATCCGCTGCCGCCGGCACGAGGACTGTCTACCCACTGCCCGTTACTGGGGCATTACCGGCGGCCCGGACCGGCGGCCCGGACCGGCGGCCCGGACCGGCGGCCGGGGTCAGGTGACCGGGATGGCCCTCGGGAGGGCCGAGTCCACGGTGTTGCCCTGCCGGTCCTCGGCCGTCACCCGGAGGCCGAGGAAGCCGCCCTTGACCAGTGCCGAGTGCGGCGCGACGAAGCGGTAACCGCCGTCGTGCGGACGCAGGACCAGGACCTGCTTCCAGGTCACACCGTTGTCGGAGGTCACCCAGGCGCGGACCTTGCTCAAGCCGCCCACCGCGCCCGTGACATCGGCCTTCACGAGCAGGGGGAGACCGGCACGCGCCTGGTTGAGCTCGTTCAGCGGCGCGTCGAACGACACATTGAGCAGGTTCACCGGCGTCGCCGTCTCACCCGTGCCGCCCGCCGTGAACGTCCACTTGGCGCTCCCCTCACCGCCCATCGGGAAGATCCCCGCAGAGGTGAAGCCGCGCCGCAGCTCGTACGAGGCCTTGTCCGCGTCCGCGAAGGTCTTGTCGATCATCGACCCCTTGTCGGCGACGAGCGTGCCGTTGCGGAAGAGCTGCGTCGTGGACCGGAAGCGCTGCGGGACGTTGAAGTCGGAGTACTCGCCGACGCGTCCCTCCGGGTTGACGTTGTCGTCGATCCTCAACTGGAGCCTGGGACCTGTCGTCAGGCCGGAGACACCGATGGAGAACGGCCCGGTGAACCAGGTGTCCCGGGTCGAGCTGCCCGGTACGTAGCTGAATTGGCTCGCGGCGTAGTCCATCTCCACGCCGCCCAGGTGACGGTAGGTGAACCGCAGCCAGATCCGGTCCTCGGCCTGGTGGTACTCCGTGCGTTCACGGGGGACCGTCAGGTAGGAGGGCGAGGAGACGTTCAGGCCGTTCAGGCCCGTGCCGTAGACAACGCTTCCCTCCTGGTAGCGGAGCTTCTCGTTCATGCCCCGGTAGGTCATGCGGACCTTGGCGAACTTCTTGACCTCGCCGCTGGTCAGCCGTCGCTCCGGGTTGTCAGCGACATCGTCCTGCGCGTAGGCGGCGTCGTACAGCGCCGTCGTGTCGCCCACCGTGATGTCGCTGTCCGCGTCGGCAAGCCGCCAGCGCTCGTTGAAGGCGACCTTGCCCAGATGCGGTGCGGTCGTCGGAGTGATCCACAGCGCGTCCCGGCCGAAGGCCCCGTAGGCGCCGCCGGCCAGCATGCTGTGCCGGATGCCGAACCGGCCGTCATCCGTCGTGCGGGTCAGATTGCCGGTCATGAACTCGGGCCGGGTGTCCTTGCCCTCCAGGGACGCCGTCCAGCGGCGTGCCTTGCGGGCGTCGAAGACGATCTCGTCCGCACCGGGTGCGAGGTCGGCGCTGACGATCGCGATCTGGTGCACACCGTCGATGGTCATCGCGATCATCGCCAGACCCATGTAACGGCCCTCCGGCACCCGCAGATCACGGGTGCCCTCCGCTCTGACCTCCGCGTTCATCGCGGCGCCGTTGTCCGCGTTGAGAAGCGAGATCTGGGCGGCCGCCGGCTTGCCCGCACGGTCGAGGGTGGTGACCTTGAGGGTCTGGGCCCGGTCCAGGAGCAGCGGAATGCGCAGTTCCTGGCCGCCGCCGGACGGCAGGGCTGTCAGGTTGCCGGTGTACGTACCGGTCGGGGTGCCGGCCGCGTCGACGGTCAGGGTGACTTCGGTGGACTCGCCGGCGCCGAGGGCGACCGTGGACGCGGACAGCTTCAGCAGACCGGCCGGCGGGGCCGAACCCGTCGCGGCCAGCGAGCCCTTGAGGTCGAGGGTGACCGGGGCGTCCGCCGTGTTGGTGAGCTTGACCGGGCGGGTCGCGGTGCCGTCCGACACGTCGAGGCGGCCGAAGTCCACGGCTCCGGTGTCGGCCACCACGGACTGCTTCAGCGCGGCGGGGAGGTTCACCACACCGGTGCCGACGTCGTACACCGACTGGCCCGTCTGCGGGGCCGTCGTGCTGCCCATCAGCGTGTGCTTGAGCTGGTCGGCGCTCCAGCCGGGGTGCTCCTGGGCCAGGACCGCCGCGGCACCCGCCACGTGCGGGGCGGCCATCGACGTACCGCTCAGCGCGGTGTAGGCGGGGTCGGCCTGCGGGGTTCCTATGTTCGTCCCCGCCGCGCGCGCCGCCACGACATTGACACCGGGGGCGGCGATCTCGGGCTTCACCGTGCCGTTGAACGACGGCCCGCGACTGGAGAACGAGGCGGTGCCGCCGGTGAAGTCCACCGCGGCGACGGACAGGGCGTGCGGGGCGATCGACGGCGCGGACACCGTGCCGGTGTTCGGCCCTGTGTTGCCCGCGGACACCACGAACAGCGTGCCGGAGGAGCTGGCCAGCGCCTCCAGTGACTGGGTGACCGGGTCCTTGCCGTTCGTCGGGCCGCTGCCCAGCGACATGTTGACGACCTTCGCACCCTGCGCGACGGCCCACTCCATACCGGCGATGACCTGGGAGTCCGAACCGGATCCGTCGTCGCCGAGCACCTTGCCGACGATCAGGTCCGCGTCCGGGGCGACGCCGGAGCGCACTCCCGGCGCACCGGCCCCGCTGCCCGCGACGGTGGCCGCCACATGTGTGCCGTGACCCACCTTGTCCAGGGTGTTGCCGGTGCCGGAGAAGTCCTTCGCCTCGCTGACGCGCCCCACCAGGTCGGCATGTGTCTGATCCGCGCCGGTGTCCAGCACGGCGACCTTGACGCCCTTGCCGGTCCGGCCGGACTGCCAGGCCGTGTCGGCGCCGATCTGTGTGAGGTTGCGGTCCAGCGCGTCGGCGTGGACCTTGCCGTCGAGCCAGATGCTCTGCACCCCGTCGAGTGCGCCCTTGGCGGAGAGGGCGTCACCGACCTCGGCCGCGTCGTCCTTGTCCAGGACCGCGGTGCTGGCCTTCAGCGCGTGGAAGTCCCGCTTGGCGGGCAGCAGTCCACCGGCGGTCAGGGCCTGCGGCCGGCCGGCGCCGGTCCGCCGCACGATGAGCGGCAGTGAGCCGGTGTGCGTGTCGTCGTAACCGTCTCGGACCAGACCGTCGACGTTGAACAGCTGCGGGTCCAGCACCGAGCCGACCTTGCCGATGACATCGCTCGGGTAGAAGTAGGCGTCGCCGTCGATGTCCGTCCGCATGAGGACGGTGCCCGGCCGCGAACCGGCAGCAGGAACCGCGCTGTACGAAGTCCGGCCGTCCGTGGTGGTGGTGACCGTCACCCGGTCACCCGTGATGAGCGTGACGGTCCGGTGCACGGCTGTGCCGGACGGGCCGGCCGAGGGCAAGGAAGCGGGGCCTGCGGCCGCCGATGGCACGAGGGCCGGCGAGCACAGGGCGGCGACGGCGAGCGCTGCCACGAATCTGGCACGGGCGGGAGGTCTCATGAGGACTCCGGGTTCTGGAGGGGGGACGGATGCGGCGTGCCCCGCGCGGGAGGTGCCGGCTCGATGCGGTACGTGCTCCGCTCGCCCGACGCCTCCTCGCTGAGGAGGGTGGAGCCGGTGAGCCGGCACCATTCGTGCAGCGAGGCGCGGACCACGGGGTTGGCGCTGTGCAGTTCCAGGACGCCGCCCACAGGCAGGTCACGGCAGCGCCGCTCCAGCAGACCGAGGATCCGGGCCCACGGCTCGCCGCCCGCGTCGACGACGGCACGGACCGCGTCGTCCGGGCCTGACGGTGCGGGGAACGAGGCAGCACACATGGGCAGTTCTTCCTCGGGAGGTACGGGCACGCACACCCCGGGATTCCGGGACTGGCCAGGACGGTAGGCAGGCCCTGTTACCCGGCCATTACCGTTACGGCCGCGCGGCCGCCCGTGCGGTGCGGGCCTCGGCGAGCTCCTGTGTCAGCCTCCGCATGCCGTCCAGCACCTGCGGGTCCGGCGAGGGGGACATCGCCTCATCGCACTCGCTCAGCGCGGCCTGGGCCCCGTCCAGCCGGCCGCGGCGCAACTCGACCTCGGCCAGGCCCACCAACGCGTACGGCAGCACCCACGAGGAGCCGAGGGAACGGGCCAGCCGGACGGCCGCGGTGGCCAGCGCGGCAGCCCGCTCATGGTCGCCCAGGAGCAGTTCGGCACCGGCGAGGTTGCTCTGGTCGAAGGCGAGGACGGTCGGGTCACCGGTGCGCCGGGCCATCGACACCGCACGCCGGGCACAGTCCCGTGCCGCGTCCAGCCGGCCCTCCTCACGGGCCAGTTCACCCACCACGGACAGGGCGCTGGAGATCAGAGCGGCGTCGTCGCACTCCTCGGCCGTGCGCAGGGACTCCTCGGCCGCCCCGCGGCACTCCCGGATCCGACCGGAGACCAGCAGACAGGCGGCGCGGATAGTGAACAGCCGGGACAGCAGCGGCCGTCGCGCGGCGACGGGCATACCGGCGGTCTCCAACTCGGCGCGGTGCAGCGCCGGCAGGGCGTCTTCGTAGCGTCCGGCGTGGAAGTTCAGTGCGCCGACGGCCAGTTGCCGGGCGACCCGGTCGGCCGCCGCCGACCTGCTGTCCACCCGCGCGTTCCGCAGCACGTCGAGCCCCTCGTCGGGGCGCCCGGCCCGGCCGAGCACCTCGGCCAGGCACACCGCGGCGCGCAGAGCCCCCGGTTGGCGGCCGGCCGCCACCAGATCCGTGAGGGACCGCCGCAGCACCTCCTCCGCCTCCGGATAGTGGGCGGCGCGCCGCAGCACCTCACCCCAGGCCAGGCGCGCCTCGGCGGCCCCCGCGAGGTCCACCGGTTCGAGGTGCGCCACCAGCTCCCGGTAGTAGTCGCAGGCGCTGTCGTTGGCATACAGGGCCGCGGCCCGGTCGGCGGCGGTCCGCAGGAAGCCGGGCGCACGCACGTCGTCGGCGACCGCCAGATGGAAGGCGATCAGATCGACGGCTCCGGGCCGCAGCCGCAGCACCGCGTCCGCGTACGCCCGGTGCAGACGCCGTCGCGCGGCCCGGCTCAGCCCGTCCGCACACGCCAGGCGCACCAGCGGGTGGCGGAACGCATGGCCGAGCACCGGCCGGCCCGCGATGACGACGTCGCGTTCCTCCACGATCCCCGACAGAACGGCCGCGTCGAGCGCCGATGTGACGGCCGGCCCGTCCATGGGCGGATGCAGTCCGGCGGCGGCGACGGACTCCAGCTCGCCTAGCGGGACGGCGGCGCCGCCCGCCACGGACAGCGCGGCGAGAATCCGCCGGGCGTCCGCGGGCAGCCGGGCCAGCCGGCCGCCGACCAGCCGGCGGATGCTGTCGGGAACGGCGTCGCCCGCCGGTTCGGCGGTGGTCCTGCGCAGCGGCCCCATCCGCTCCAGGTCGGTCTCCGGACTGCTGGTCAGTTCGATGGCGAAGAGCGGGTTGCCGAGCGAGAGGCGAAAGACGCGGGAGCCGTTGCGCCGGTCCTCGGCGCGTCCCTCGGCCGCGGCGGCCGCCGCGGCGAGTCCCGCGCAGTCGGCGCGGCTCAGCCGCAGCAGATCGACCTCCACCGCCATGCCCTGCCGCAGGATGCCGTCGAGCACCCGCCGGCGCAGTCCGTCCGGTTCCGGGCCGTCGTCACGGCTGGTGGCGATGAACCGCCACCGCCGGGCCTGGGAGGTGCGCACCAGATGATGCAGCAGACTCAGCGATCCCGGGTCGGCGGTGTGCAGGTCGTCGAGCACGATCAGCACCGGGCGGGTCGCCGCGAGATCGGTGAGCACACCGGCCACGGCCCGGAACAGCCGGGCGCGCTCCTCCTCCGGACTCGCGGCGGCGGGCGGGCCGCCGCCCAGCGACGGCAACAGGGAGGCCAGCCCGATGTGTTCGGCACTCACCCGGGACCGTTCCGCGGCGCTGCATCCGGCGAGATGCCCGTCGAGCGCGTCCGCGAACACCCCGTACGGCGTCTGCCCCTCGGCCTCGTGGCCGGTACCCCACAGCACGCACACACCCTGCGCCGCCGCGTGCCGGGCCGTCTCGGCGACCAGCCGGGTCTTGCCGATCCCCGCCTCACCGCGCACCACGACGAGCGGGGTGCCGCCCTCGGCCGCCGTCGCATGCCGGGTGAGCAGATCCAGCGGCCGCTCGCGGCCGAACAGCGGCAGCCGTTCGGGCCGGCGGATGGGGGGCGGGAGCGGGGCGGGTGCGGGCGCCTGCCGCGACCGGGGCGGGGCTCCCAGGGCGTCGAGCGCCGCCAGCGCCGTACGGTGCAGCGCCTCCAGCTCGACCCCGGGCCGCACCCCCAGCTCGTCGGCGAGCGCCTCGCGGCAGGCGTGGTACTGGCGGATGGCCTGACGCGGCCGGCCCAGTTCGCACCAGATGCGGGCCAGACGCAGATGGAGGACCTCGTCGGCGGGGGAGCGGTCCACCGCGCGGCGCAGCACACCCACCGCGTCATCGGTGCGGCCCGAGTCCGACAGCCGGTCGGCCAGTGCAGGCACGAGCTGCTCGCGCAGCGTCTCGATCCGGCGGCGGCGCTCACCGGCCCAGTCGGCGAACCGGTCCTCGGGCAGCAACTCCTGTTCCAGCACGCCGAGGGCGGCGCCCAGTGCGTCGGCGTCCCGGGCGGCGAGCGCCGCGTGGGCGGCCTCCTCGGCCTCCTCGGCGTCGACGCGCACGTGCTCCGACAGGAACAGCAGCTGCCCTTCGGCCCGGACATAGGAGGAGGCGGTCCGCGGCGCCAGTTCGGGCTCCAGGGCGTGGCGGGCGGCGTGGAGCGTGACCCGGAGATTGCGCACCGCCGTCTCCATCGCCGCGTCCGGCCACAACAGGTCCATCACCTGCTCGCGGTGGCGCCGCTGCCCGGGCGCGACGGCGAGCACCTTCACCAGGGTCTGTGCGGTGCTGCGGCGCCAGCGGCGGGGGATGGCCACCCCGTCGTCGCGGACGGCCGCGAACCCGCCGAGCAGCCGCAGCGACAGCCGTCCCGCGCGCGGTGGTTGGGCCGGTCCGGACATGCCGCACACCCTAGCGATCAGCTGTCATCCGTACGAGAGCGTAGGAGAGCTGTCTACCCACTCCGCGTTACTGGGGCGTTACGGACCGCCTGGACCGGTCCGTCGGCGCGTTCCGGTGAGGGGGCGGTGCGGGGACGGACAGCCCTTAGCCGTCAGGAACCGCCCATGACCCGCCCGTTACCGTCCGCCGCCAGATGCGGGGCGCTGTCGTCGTCGAGGAACTCGACGACCGCCAGGGCGAGCAGGGCGCACAGCGTGATCCACACCGTGACCAGGCCCGTCGGCCGGTCCCACGCCACCAGCACCGCGACGGCCACCACGACCACCGCCCAGTTCAGCGGACGCCTCGCGCGGTGCACCCACCTGCCGACCGGGCCGCCGGTGAATCCGGCCGCGTCCCGCACGGCCCCGATGCCGCCGCTCCACATCGACATGACCCGGGTCGCCGCCCGGCCCCGGCCCGTCAGCCACGCGGCGAGCGCCACCACCGCTGCGACGGTCACCACCAGCCGGACACCGGCGCGCAGATAGCCGGCCAGCGCGTCGAAGACCGCACCCGCGGCCGGCTGGGACACCTCGGACGGGAGACTGTCGAGATAGAAGGCGCGCCCCGCCCACAGACCGATCCCGAGCAGGGCGGCACCCACCGCGGCCGCGAGCGCCGCGGTGACCAGGGCCCGCCGGCGGCGGACCGCGAGCAGCACCCCGCCCGCCGCGACGACCAGGGTGAACACGGGAAGCCAGAAGCCGAGGACCTCCAGCGCCCGGAAGCCCTTCTTGGCCTTGCCGACCGAGTCGGAGGTCAGCACCGTGAAGTCGGTGTGGATCTCCGGGATCTTCCCGGCGACCGTCAGACCGCGGTCGACGAGGCGCTGTTTCACCTGGTCGATGACGGGGGCGAGGTCCAGGGTGACGGCGTCGTCGGTCAGCTTCACCGCGCCGCCGCCCTCACCGGTCAGCGCCTTAACGACCGAGGCGTGGGCGGACCGGTTGAGGTTGGTCCACACCTGTGCGAACGCGTCGCTGGTGACGAACCGCTCCACCGTGCCGTGCACGAATCCGGTGATACCGGCGGTGAGCGGATCGCCGAGTCTGCCGAGCGCCTTGTCGACGAGCGGCCGGTCGGCGGGGGCGACGTCCGCCAGCAGCGCGTCGACGTCGAGATGGGCCATGACGGCGTCGGTGACCCGGTTGCTCACCGCCGCCTGTACATCGGGGTCGGAGGCCAGCGGCTTCATCATCGCCACGTAGCGGTCGGTGTCCCCGGCGACGTCGCTCGCCCAGCTCGACAGGATGCTCAGGGGGGTGAGTACGGCGGCCACCAGGATCAGCAGCACCGCGGAGAACGAGCGCAGCCGCAGCCGGGGCCGGGCCGGGACACCGGCCTCCAGCTGTGCCACCCGGGCGCGCAGGGCTTCCAGTTCGGCGCTCTCGTCCGGTACGGCCGACTGGCCGGGGTCCCGTTCCATGCCCCAAGGGGATGCCCTGGACGCTCGTGCGGCGCGGCGGGTTACTGCGTACGGGTGATGTGTGCGGGGCGGGTGGCCGGTACGGGCGGCGACGAGCGCGCCCTCCGGGCGGGGCCGTGCGTCCACAAGGTGCGAGTGCCGGCCGCTGTGGCGGGGCGGCCGGGCCCGGTGGCCCCGCCTGCCGGAATAGGGTGTCCTGACACTGGTATCGGGTGTCCTGACTGTTTCCCGCTCGTTCTTGTCTTATGACCACAATGATCGACAGTGCCGGATTCGCAGGCGCGGGCACCGAACCGGTCGTGGACCGGCTCACCACGGTGCTTCTCGGCGAGGAGGCCCGCCGGGAGCACGGCTTCTGGCGACGGCTCGTCGCCACCGAACCGTTTCGCCGCCCGTCCGGCCCCCCTCCCGGGCCCTCGCCCGATGAGCGGCTCGCGCTCACGTACGCCCGGCTGCACCGCCTCAACGAGGCGCTGGACAGCGGCGCCCGGCTGGCCGCCGACCCGCGTGCGCTGGCCGCGCTGCACGAATGGCTCGCCCCGCTGGATCCCGCGCTGACCACCGTCGCGGGAATCCACTACAACCTCTTCCTCGGCACCCTCCTGGACCACGACCCCGACAACCCCCGCGATCTGTCGGACTTCCTCCGGCTCCGGCGGACAGGAACGTTCCTCTGTACGGAGGTGGCGCACGGCAACGACGCCGCCGCCGTCGAGACGACCGCCACGTACGACCGGGAACGGGACGGATTCGTCCTGAACACCCCGGGACCCGGGGCGCAGAAGTTCATGCCCAACACCGGTCCGGCCGGCGGCCCCAAGACGGGGCTCGTCGCCGCCCGGCTGATCGTCGGCGGCACCGACCACGGGGTCTTCCTCCTCCTGGTGCCGCTCACCGACGACGTCCGCGCCCTGCCGGGGGTGCGGGTCCGCAGGCTGCCCGCGCGGATGGGCAGCCCCGTGGACCACTGCCTGACCTCCTTCGACCAGGTGTTCGTCGGTCGAGGCGCGCTGCTCGGTGGCGATCAGGGCCGGGTCGGCGACGACGGAGAGTTCCGCAGCGGCACCGCGGGCCGCAGGCGCCGCTTCCTCACCTCGGTGGCGCGCGTCACGGCCGGCCGGATCTGTATGAGCGCCAGTGCGGTCGGCTCCGCCCGCGCCACCCTGGCCGTCGCGGTGCGCTACGGCGGCCACCGGTACATCTCGGGGATCCGCCCGTCGCCGCGGGTGCCGGTGATCGCCCACCGCAGCCATCACGGCCCGCTGGCCGAGGCCATGGCCACCGTCTTCGCGATGAGCCTGCTGCACCGCCGGGTCCTCGCCCGCTGGGAGGCGGCGGCGGACCGGCCGGCCGCCGAACGCGAGGAGGTCCAGCGGCTGGTCGACATCGCCAAGGGGTGGATCACCTGGCAGGCCAGGGCGGTGATCGTGGAGTGCCGCGAACGATGCGGTGCGCAGGGCCTGCTGGAGCACAACGGCATGACCGAACTCGTCACCGGCGTGGAGGGTGCCATCACCGCGGAGGGTGACAACCTCGCCATCCATGTCAAGGCGGCCGCCGACATGGTCTTCGCCGCGGGGCCCGACACCCTGGCCGGTCCCGGTCCCGGTCCCGGTCCCAGTCCCGGTCCCGGTCCCGGCGCCGCACCGCTTCCCGGTGACCTCACCGATCCGAGGTTCCTCGCCGGGCTCCTGGCGCACGTGGAACGGACCTGGTTCGCGCGGGCCGGGGCGCGCATCGCACGGGCCGGGGACGGTGACCCGCTGGAGCGGTGGAACGCGGCCGCCGGACCCGCGCTGCGAGGGGTGGAGGCCCATGCGTACCGGCTGGCGGCCGACGCGTACGCGGACGCGGTCGACGCCCTGCCCGAAGGACGGGCCCGCGAGCGGCTGAGAGAACTGGCCCGGCTGTTCGCCTTGCGCTGGATCGAACGCAACACCGGTGACCTGCTCGTCGGCGGCCGGCTGACCGCGGAGCAGGCCGACGGGCTGGCGGAGACCGTCGAAGGGCTCGTCTCCGCCGTCGGCGCGCATCTGCCGGCCCTGGCCGAATCCTTCGCGATTCCCGAGGAACTGCTCGCCGACTGGCCCATCACGGGAGCCGGGTACATCGACGCGTACGACGACCCGGGCGCGTCCTGGCACCGGACGCGGAGCGGGACACCTGCCGGGGGTGAGCGATGAGGCGCACTGCGCGAAGGGCGCCGTCGCGGTGGTGCGGAACGCCGCAGTACATGAGTGAGGAATCGGTTCGCCACAAGAGGTGAACGGGTGGACGCCGCCCACGCGCGACGGCCTCGCGCGGGGGCGGCTACATCGGGCGCCATGCCGCCCGTCGGCCCCGTCGGCCCCCGGCGTCCCCGCCGGGCCGGGCACGACGGGGAGCCCGCAGCACCGGCCGCACCGCCGCTGAGCTGCGCAGAAGCTCGTGGTAGCGTGCCCGGAGCCAGTCGAACTCCACGTAGGGGTCAGGGAATCCGGTGCGAATCCGGAGCTGACGCGCAGCGGTGAGGGGGACGGGCGGGGCCACGGCCACTGGGAGACCCACGGTTTCCCGGGAAGGCGCCCCGTCCGCATGAACCCGAGTCCGAAGACCTGCTGGCACCCGCGGTCCGGGACCGGGCCGCGGAACTCCGTACACCGGGCCCCGCGCATGGGCCCAGAGACGCCGAGGTACTCCGTGCCGCCCATAGCCGGCCCCGCCCGATCCGCCGCCCTGCTCACCGCCTCACTCCTCCTGCTGACGGCCTGCGGCGGCGGTGCGGACAGCTCCGCCGCCAAGTCCCCGGGAGCCGACGGCTATCCGGTGACGCTGAAGAACTGCGGACGCACCGTCACCGTGAAGGCCGCCCCGCAGCGTGCCGTCCCCGTCGACCAGGGATCGGCCGAGATCCTGCTCTCGCTCGGCCTCGCGGACCGGCTGGCCGCCACGGCCACCTGGACCGACCCGGTCATGAAGGGCCTGGAGAAGGCCAACGCCGGCGTCCCGAGGATCTCCGACAACCGCCCCTCGTCCGAGAAGGTCCTGGACCAGGAGCCCGACTTCGTCAGCGCGTCCTTCGAGTCCACGCTGGCCAAGGGCGGCGTCGCTCCCCGGGAGCAGTTCGAGAAGCTCGGTGTCCCCACCTACGTCTCGCCCGCCGACTGCACCGCCAAGGACAACACCAAGGACGGCGACGGGGTCCGCACCGGTGCGCTGACCATGGACAGCGTGTACGCGGAAGTGCGCGACCTGGCCGAGGTGTTCGGCGTTCCGGAGCGGGGCGAGAAGCTCGTCACCGAGCTGCGCGCCCGGGTACGGAAGGCAGCGAGCGGCATCGACGCCTCCGGCGCCTCCCTCATGTACTGGTTCGCCAACTCCGAGGCCCCGTACCTGGCCGGCTGCTGCGGCGCGCCCGGCATCATCACCCGGGAACTCGGTGCGGAGAACGCCTTCGACGACACCCATGAGGAATGGCCGCAGATCAACTGGGAGACCGTCGCCGACCGCAACCCGGACGTGCTGGTCATCGGTGACCTGACCCGCAAGTCGCAGACCGCCGAGAGCGCCGCGAAGAAGATCGCCTTCCTGGAGTCCAACCCCGCCACGAAGAACATGGACGCCGTCCGGCACCAGCGCTACGTGCTGCTCAGCGGCCAGGCCATGAACCCGTCCATCCGGACGGTCGAGGGCGTGGAACTCGTCGCCGCGGGGCTGCGTACCTTCGGGCTCGCGGGGTGACGGACACCGGACAGGCCGCAGCGGTACGCGAGCGCACGCCCCCCACGGACGGTGGGCGCGGGCGTCCCGGCATCCGCTCCATCCGCGGCGGGCTCCTGTGGGCCGGCGGGCTCCTGCTGCTCGCCCTGTCCGTCGCGGTGGCCGTCACCATCGGTCCGGCCAGGATCTCCGTCGGCGACGTGCGGTCCACGGTCGCGGCCCACCTCGGGTTCGGGCAGTCGCCGCTGAGCCCGATCCGGGACGGCATCATCTGGAACCTCCGCATGCCCAGAACCCTGCTCGCCGCCGTCTGCGGCGCCGGGCTCGCGGTCTGCGGCACCGTCATGCAGTCCCTGCTGCGCAACCCGCTCGCCGACCCGTTCGTCCTCGGCGTCTCCTCCGGCGCCTCGACCGGCGCGGTCGTGGTCGTCGTCCTGGGGGCCGGCGGGGGAGCGGTGTCCCTGTCGGCCGGCGCGTTCATCGGGGCGCTGTGCTCCTTCGCCCTGGTCCTGCTGCTCAGCCACACACTCGGCGGCAGCACCGACCGTGTCGTGCTGTCCGGGGTCGCGGCCATGCAGCTGTTCTCCGCGCTCACCTCCTTCGTCGTGATGACCGCCGCCGACGCCGAGCAGACCCGCGGGGTGCTGTTCTGGCTCCTCGGCTCGCTCGGCGGCGTCGGCTGGAGCGACGTGTGGATCTGCTCCGCCGTGCTCGGGGTGACGCTGCTGATCTGTCTGGGCCACGCCCGTACGCTCGACGCCTTCGCCTTCGGCCAGGACGCGGCCGCCACCCTCGGTGTCCATGTCGGGCGCACCCGGATCGTCCTGCTGTGCACGACCGCGCTGCTGACCGCCGCGCTCGTGAGCTCGGCAGGCGCCATCGGGTTCGTCGGACTGGTGCTGCCGCACGCGGCCCGCGCCCTCGCCGGCGCCGGCCACCGCAGGCTGCTGCCCGTCACCGCGCTCGCCGGCGCCGTCTTCCTGGTCTGGGTCGACACCCTCGCCCGGACCGTCCTCGATCCGCAGGAGGTTCCGGTGGGTGTCGTCACCGCACTGATCGGGGTGCCCGCCTTCGTCCTGGTCCTCTACCGCACCCGGCGGGCCACATGACCGGGACCACCGCCGGCGGCCTGCGGGCCGACCGGGTCAGCCGGTCGGCGGGCGGCCGCCTCATCCTGGACGGCGTCTCGCTCGCCCCGCCGCCCGGCGCCACCATCGGGCTGATCGGCCCGAACGGCTCCGGGAAGTCCACCCTGCTGCGGATCCTGGCCGGAGTCCTGGCCCCGGACGCCGGTGCGGTCACCCTCGACGGCGATCCGCTGACCGCAGTGGGCCGTCGCACCGTGGCCGGAAGGGTGGCGGTGGTCGACCAGCACGCCGTCACCCAGGTCGAGCTGAATGTCGTGGACGTCGTACGCCTGGGCCGCATCCCGCACCGCCGCGCCTGGTCGGCGCCGACGGCCGCGGACGAGAGCGCGGTGCACGAGGCGCTGGAGCGGACCGGTCTGGCCGGACGCCGCGACCAGTCCTGGCACACCCTGTCCGGCGGGGAGCGCCAGCGCGTCCAGATCGCCCGGGCGCTGGCCCAGCAGCCGCGTGAGCTCCTGCTCGACGAACCGACCAACCACCTGGACATCCAGCACCAGCTGGAACTGATGTCCCTGGTCACCTCGCTGCCGCTGACCGCCGTCGTCGCCCTGCACGACCTCAATCTGGCCGCGATGTTCTGTGACCGGATCGTGGTGATGAACGAGGGACGGGTGGTCGCGGCCGGCACACCGGCGGAGGTGATCACCGAGGAACTCATCGCCGGCGTCTACCGGGTACGGGCCGTCGTGACACCGGACGGCCCGCAGGGCCGGCCCTCGGTGCGCTTCCGTCCGGAGCGGCCCTGACGTCCTCCCGGGGAACACGAGAGGGCGGACCCCGTGAGCGGGTCCGCCCCTCGCTTGTCCGGTGCGGCCGGACCGACGCGGTGCGCGGGGGTCAGCGGCGCCGGCCCTGACCGAACTCGCCGCCCATGTCCTTCCCGCCCATGTCCTTGCCGCTCTTGGTGGTGCCGTCCGCGTAGTCGATCTGCTCCTTGCGCAGTTCGGCGGAGACTTCCTTCTGCTCGGTCACCTTCTTCGTTTCCATCCGCACCCGCTCGACCGGCACGGTCTCCTTGCGCATCGTGGCGCGTTCCGCGTGCAGGGTGACCTCCACGTCCTGCTCGGTGATGTCCGCGCGGGCGGCCGCCTTGTCGCCCGGCTGCAGCGGTTCACGCACCACACGTACCTCTTCGTGCGAGACGGGCACGGTCCGGGTGACGTTCTCGGTGACGACGTACTTGTGCAGGCGGGCCCTGCCGCTCTCGTACTCCTCGGTGCCGATGTGCAGCTGTTCCTCGGAGCGGATCATTTCCTCCTTGCCGCCGACGCCGTCGGCGGCGGAGCGTTCGGAACCCGCTCCGGCCCCGACCAGCGGGCGGGCCGTGCCCGAGGTCTCGGTGTCCCGGTGCCTCCCGGTTCCGGCGCCCGCTCCGGCGCCCGCACCGGTCATGCCGGCCGCCGAGGTGCCCGGCGTGGTGCCGGCCACCTGCGTCCGGCCGGTCCCGGACGCGCCTGCCGCGCCCATGGCTCCGGCGCCCGCGGCCGCGCCGGCTCCGGCGGCGCCCATGGTGCCGGTCCCGGACGTGGTCGGCGCACCGGCACCCGCGGTGCCGCCGGCGTTCGCCCGGTCACCGAGTGCGGCCTTGGTGTTCCTGCTCAGGCCGTAGTGCCGGTAGAGCTCCTCCTCCTCGGAGACGGACAGGTGGGCGTCCGCGTCCACCCGCGGAGCTTCCTTCACCAGGTCCTTCGTATGCGAGATGTGCAGGTCGGAGCCCACGCGACGGGCTCCGGCGAGGGGCACGAAACTCTCCTTCATGCCGAACAGGCCGGTCTTCACCGTGATCCAGTCCGGTCGGCCGGTGTTGTCGTCGACATACACCCGCCCCACGTTGCCGATCTTCTCGCCCGCGGTGTCGTACACCGTCAGGCCGTCGAGCTCTCCGGAATCCGTGAAACCGTCAGCGGCTCCCATGACCGATTCCTCCTCGCCCGGGCGCGTCCTGTGGGTGGCTCCAGCAGGGGAGGCGCGTCCGGATTCCATCGCGCCTCACCCGGATGGACGCTGCAACCGCCCGGCCCCCGCAGGCCGGTCGCCGTACCCGTGCCGTGTCGGCGCAGGCCCCGCGCGACGCCGCTGCGGGGCCCGAATCCCGATTAGGCCAATCGAGTGAACGGGTCTGGGTGTGCCGCGAATCCGGCCGCCGGTGAGGGCGGGGGCGGCGGAGCGGGACGACCGGACGCGCGGCGCCCGGCAGCGGCCCCCTCTCGCGCTCGTCCGGCACCGGCCGCGGGGCGTGTGCGCCGGCCGCCCGGCACCGCCCCTGAGCAGGCCGTTGCCGCTGCGAAGCGAATTTCCGGGAAACCCTTGACACCCGCTGGGCGCAGCCGCATCCTTTCGCCAGAAATCGCAACGGCGTTGCGATTTCCGCACCGACAGACGGACGATGTGGACGAAGGAGGCCCGGCCCCATGGCTGAGCACGGCATGGACACCACCCCGGCCCCCGCCGCACAGCAGGCCCCCGGTGTCCTGCAGACCGTGGACCGGGCCCTGCTCGTCCTGCTCACCTTCACCGAGCAGCGGCCCGAGTGGGGCGTCAGCGAACTCGCCCGCCATCACGGCTGGGACAAGGCCGTCGTCCAGCGCCTGCTCACCACCCTGAGCGCGCGCGGCTTCCTGCTCTGCGACGAGCACACCCGCCGCTACCGCCCGGGTCCTGCCCTGTCCCGTCTGGCCCGGGTCAGCGAGCACAGCGGAGTACTGTCCTCGATCTGCCGGCCGATACTGGCCCGGCTGCTCCGCGAGACCGGTGAGAGCGTCGTCCTCAACGTCCCGCACGGCGGCAGCTACCGCTGCGAAGCCGCCGTCGACGGCACCGGACCGGTCCGCTACACGGCCATCATCGGCGCGGTCATGCCCGGCCACGCCGGAGCGTCCGGGCACACCATCTTCGCGTACCACCCCGAACGCGAGATCCGGCAGATGTTCGGCGCCACCGGACTGACGCGCTTCAACGACCGCACCATCACGGACCTGGACGCGCTCCTCGCCTGCTACGCGCAGGTCCGGGCCGACGGTTACTGCATCAGCCACGGCGAGTACGACGAAGCCGTGGCGGCGGTCTCCGCTCCCGTCTTCCAGGGAGACGGCGTTCCCGCCTCCCTCACCGTCATCGGCCCCTCCCACCGTGTGGAGCGGGCCGTCGACACCCTCGTGACGCTGGTACGCGCCGGAGCGGCGGAGATCACCGCCGCCCTCGGCGGCTGAACCCGCGCCCGCCGCCCCGCCCCACCACGGCCTTTCCCCATGCCGGCGCGCCCGCGCGCCCGCCGGCCTCCCAGCCCTGCTCACCGAAGGGGGTGCCTCATGGCGCACCACGTCTCCGCGCCGCACTCTGCCCCGCCGCCGGCCGGCCCCGACGAGCCCCGGTCGCACCCGAGGGTGATGGAACCCGTCCTGCTGGTCATCCTGGTGCTGCTCTCCGCCGTGGGAGCCGTCATCGGGATCGACCTGGTCTCCAAGCTGGGCATCTCCGCCAACACCTCGGTGGTCGGAGCGCTCGTCGCGATGCTGATCGGACGCATCCCCCTGGGCTTCCTGCGCCGGATGCGGTCCGTACACCGGCAGAACCTCGCCCAGAGCGCGATCTCCGCCGCGACCTTCGCCTCCGCGAACGCGTTGCTGACATCCGTCGCCGTGCCCTACGTCTTCGGCCGCAAGGACCTGGTCTGGCCGATGCTCGCCGGCGCGTTCATCGGCCTCGTCGTGGACGCCTGGGTCCTCTACCGGGCCTTCGGCTCCCGGCTGCTGCCCGCCGACGCCGCCTGGCCGCCCGGCACCGCCGCCGCGGAGACCATCAAGGCCGGCGACCGGGGAGGACGCCGCGCCCTGGTCCTGGCCGGCGGCACCGCGGTCGGACTCGCCGGAACCCTCTTCAGCCTGCCGCTCTCCGCGGCCGGTGTGGCCTTCCTCGGCAACGTCTGGGCGCTGATGATGTTCGGCATCGGACTCATGCTGCGCCAGTACAGCCCCGATGTGTTCCACACCGATCTCGGCGCCGGCTACATCCCGCACGGCGTCATGGTCGGCGCGGGGATCGTCGCACTCGGCCAGGCCGTCCACATGCTCATGGGCGGCCGCGAACGCAGGCGGAAGGCCGCCGAGGCGCAGGCCACGAGCGCCGCGACCGTCCGGCCGGCGGACCCGACCACCGCCTACACCGTCGACGAGCGCGCCCTGCGGCTGTCCCTGGTACGCGGCTACGCGCTCTTCACCGCGGGCGCCGTCGTCCTCGCCGTACTCGGCGGACTGATCGGCGACATGAGCCCGCTCGGCATAGTCGGCTGGGTGCTCTTCGCCGCCTTCGCGGCCCTGGTCCACGAACTGATCGTCGGCCTCGCCGCCATGCAGTCCGGCTGGTTCCCGTCCTTCGCCGTCACCCTGATCTTCCTCATCCTGGGCCTGGCCATCGGCATCCCGTCCGTGCCGCTCGCCCTGCTGATCGGGTACGTCTCCGCCACCGGACCCGCCTTCGCCGACATGGGCTACGACCTCAAGGCCGGCTGGCTGCTGCGACGTGAGCACCGCCCCTGGGACCCGTTCGAGCGCGAGGGACGCCGCCAGCAGTTCCTGGCCGCCCTGATCGGCTTCGGCGTCGCCCTCGTCGTCGTCGCCGTGGCCTGGCGCTCCTACTTCGGACAGGGGCTCATCCCGCCCGTCGCCAAGGTCTACGCCGACACCATCAAGAGCGGACTCGGCGACCCGGACGCGGTGCGCACCATGCTCCTCTGGGCCATCCCCGGCGCCGCCATCCAACTGCTCGGCGGCACCCGCCGGCAGATGGGCGTCATGCTCGCCACCGGTCTGCTCATCCTCACCCCGCAGGCCTGCTGGCTCGTCCTCGGAGCCCTCGTCGTCCGGGTCGGCTACCGCAAGCTGCGCGGCCCCGCCGCCGACGAGGAACTCAACCTGGTCGGTGCCGGACTGATCGCGGGCAGCTCGCTCGGCGACTCGGCCCAGATCCTCAAGACCTGAGCGCCCACCGCCCCCTGAACCACCTTCCGCACCACTCAGCACCACCCGCACGGCAAGGAGAACCACCCCGTGGACATGTACAGCAGGCTCGAACCGCGTCCCGAGTACCTCAGCTTCGAACTCGCCCTGGCCGCCCGCAAACTCGTCGAGGAGGTCATGCTCGTCAAGCGTGGCGAGCACGTCGTCCTCACCGGCGACACCAGCAGCGACCGCCGGGTCCTGGAGGCCACCGCACAGGCCGTCGCCGCCGCAGGCGCCCACCCCGTCATCGTCTGGTACGAGACGCTGCCCGGCGCCTCGATGGAGCCGCCCCGGCCCGTCGCCGGAGCCATCGCAGACGCCGACGTGTGGATCGAGTTCGCCGTCTCGTACCTCATGCACTCCGACGCCTTCCGCGCCGCGATGGCCAACGGCTGCCGCTACACCAACCTCACCGCGATGGACGTCCAGATGCTGGTCGCCACCGTCGGCCGCCCCGACTTCCAGGGCGTCATCCGCCTCGGCAAGGCCCTCGTCGCTCTCCTGGAGGCCGCCGACGAGGTCCGGATCACCTCCGCCAACGGCACCGACCTGACCGGCCGCAACGGCGACCGGCCCATCAACCTGCGCGGAAAGCCCGCCGAGAAGCCCGGCGAGACCGTCATGCTCTCCGGCCAGATCTCCTGGAACCCCCTCGAGGAGACCCAGGACGGCGTACTCGTCTTCGACGGAGCCCTGTGGCCGCCGGACGAGCTCGGGCTGCTGCGCACCCCGGTCCGCTGCACCGTCGAGAAGGGCGTCGTCACCAAGATCGAGGGCGACGCCGACGCGGACACCTTCCGCCGCTGGATGGAGTCCTTCGACGACCCGAACATGTTCCGCGTCGCGCACTGGTCGCTCGGCTTCAACCCCGGCGTCCTCGCCCCGACCGGCCGCATCGTCGAGGACGAGCGCGTCTTCGGCTGCGTGGAGCTCGGCATCGGCACCAAGGGCGCCTGGATCGGCGGCGAGCCGTGGGTCGCGGCCGCCCACACCGACGGCAGCATTCTCGGCCCGTCCATCTACCTGGACGGTGTCGCCATCGAGGAGAACGGGCGCTACGTGCACCCCGAGCTCGTCGGGATCTGCCGCGACCTGGGCGTCGCCGGCTACTGAGCCGACCGCCGCCCGGGCCCGCACCTTCCCGGTGCGGGCCCGAGCGGCACCCGTGAAACCGCACCGAGACGCGCAAGGAGCGCCCCATGACCACCCCCGCCCCCGTCTCCTACCGCCACGGCGGCCTGGTCTGCACCGACCACACCCTCGACGTGCCGCTCGACCACCACACCCCGGACGGCCCGGCCATCGGCCTGTTCGCCCGCGAGGTCGTCGCCGAGGGCCGCGAGCGCGAGGACCTGCCCCGCCTCCTCTGGCTCCAGGGCGGCCCCGGCGGCCGGGCCGAGCGCCCCAACGCCGCGGGCGCCTGGCTGCGCCGCGCCCTCGCCGACTACCGCGTCGTCCTCATGGACCAGCGCGGTACCGGCCGTTCCACCCCCGCCGACCGGGTCACCCTGGCCCGCTTCGGTACGGACTCCCGGGCCGCCGCCGACTACCTCGCGCACTTCCGCGCCGACTCGATCGTCCGCGACGCGGAACTCCTGCGCCGGCACCTCCAGGGCGACCGGCCGTGGAGCGTCCTCGGCCAGAGCTTCGGCGGCTTCTCCACCCTCACCTATCTCAGCCTCGCCCCCGAAGGACTCACCCAGGCCTACATCACCGGCGGGCTGCCGACCCTGACCGGTCACGCCGACGACGTCTACCGGGCCGCCTACACCCGCACGCTCGCCCACAACGAGCGCTACTTCGCGCGCTACCCCGGCGACCAGGCCATCGCCGACGCCGTCGCCGCCCACCTGGACACGCACGACGTCCGCATGCCGACCGGCGAACGCCTCACCGTGCGCCGCTTCCAGACCCTCGGCATCACCTTCGGCACCGCGGCCAAGTCCGACTCGCTGCACTACCTGCTGGAGACCGCGTTCACCGACGGCGCCGACGGGCCGGAGCTCACCGATACGTTCCTGCGGGGCGTCGACGCGGCGGTGTCCTTCGCCGAACGCCCCCTGTACGCGGCGCTCCACGAGCCGATCTACGCCCAGGGCGGCCGCCCCACCGACTGGTCCGCCCACCGGATCCGCCAGGAGTTCCCCGCCTTCGACGCCACCGCAGGCGGCCCTCTCCGGTTCACCGGCGAGATGGTCTACCCCTGGCAGTTCGAGGAGGACCCCGCGCTGGTGCCGCTGCGCGGCGCCGCCGAGGCACTCGCCGCCCGTACCGACTGGCCGGCCCTCTACGACCTGGACCGGCTCGCCGCCAACGACGTCCCCGTCGTCGCCGCCGTCTACCAGGACGACATGTACGTCGACCGGGAGCACGCCCTGGCCACGGCCGACGCCGTACGCGGTCTGCGTACCTGGGTCACCGACGCCTACGCGCACGACGGCGTCCGGGCCGACGCCGCCGTGCTGGACCGGCTGATCGCCATGGCCCGCGAAGAGGCCTGACCCGCACGCCGAACAGGCGGGGCGCCCGCGGGGGCGCCCCGCCCAGGCACCTATGATCAACGGGTTCTTTGCCGACCGCCGTCCTGCCGCACCACCGGGAGCACCCCATCCGTTCCGTACGCATCCGGCTGCCCGGACAACGCGGTCAGCTGCTGTCCAGGCGCGAGGACGGACAGGACCTGCACCACCTCGTGTGGCGGCTGGGGCCCGGGTGGCGGGTGTGCAGCAGTGCGGTGCTCGGCGGCGGCATCGGCCCGCGCGAGTGGATCCTCAACGCCCAGGTGCCCGGCGGCTATCCGCGTACGGACCCCGACCGTCACCTCGCCGAGATCGCCGCCGCCGAGAAGCTCGCCGGACCCGGCGCGGGACTGATGACGGCCGCCGACGTCACCGCGTACACCCTTGCCGCCGACGAGGGCGTCACCGCGACCGTCACCTGTGGCCTGGGCGTGCGCGGCTGGGCGGCGGCGCCCGCCGAGGAGACCGGGGGACCGCAGCGGCCGGGCACGGTCAACATCGTCGTCACGCTTCCTGTGCCACTCTGCGACGCCGCGTTCGTGAACGCCGTCGCCACCGCCACCGAGGCCAAGGTCCAGGCGCTCGTCGACGCCGGACTCGACTGCTCCGGCACCCCCACCGACTCCGTCTGCATCGCGGCCCCCGCCCCCTCCCCGGAGACCGGCGCCGGTGAACCGTTCGCGGGGCCCCGCTCGCTCTGGGGTGCCCGGCTCGCCAGGGCCGTGCACGCCGCCGTCATCGAGGGCGCGCTGCGGCAGTCCCGCACCTGAGGGCTGTCCCCTTGGGTCAGACGACCCGCACCTCGTGCCGGACCACCGCGTCGAACAGGTAGCCCTGCGTGTTGTGGACGGCCACCTCCGGCTGGGTGCGGCCCGTACGGTCCGTGGCCCGGGCCAGCAGGACGGCCGGCCCGCGGTCCCCGGTCAGCCAGTCGGCCGACCAGCGCACCCAGCTCCCGCTGCGCGGCTCGTCGCGCAGCCGCGCACGGCGCCACCGCGCACCCCCGTCGGTGCTGACCTCGACCGTGCGCACCGGCGCCCCGCCCGACCAGGACCGGCCCGTCAGCACCTGGCGCCGACGGGCGGGGAACCGTGCGTCCGGCGCCAGTTCGAACGCGCTCTTCAGCGTCTGCCGGGTCAGCGGCGCACTGCCCTGGGCCGGGTAGCCGGGGCCGAACAGCCGGTAGAGGCCGGTGTTCCACGGGGAGACCAGGGGCTGTGCGCTCACCTCGATGTCACCGACCCACTTGATGTTCGCGATCCCGATCCAGGACGGCACGATCAGCCGCACCGGATAGCCGTGGTCGGGCGGCAGCGGTTCGCCGTTCATCTCGTACGCGAGCAGCACGTCGTCCAGCGCCTTCGCCACGGGCAGCGGACGGCGCACGTGCCCGAGGTTGATCCCGTCGCTGACCACCTCGTCGTCCAGACCGCGCGGCAGCACGTCCACCGCGTGCCGGGCGATGCCCGCTCGGCGCAGCACATCGCCGAGGCGCGCCCCGCGCCAGCGGGCCGTCCCGATGGCGCCCAGAGTCCAGGCGGTCCCGCTGACCTGCTGGTTCTGCTGCGTCGTGTAGTAACTGCGGGCGTTTCCCGCGCACTCGACGAACGAGGTACGGGTGACCGCGGGCAGGGCGCGCAGTTCCTCGTACGTGAACTCCACCGCCGGTCCCCTCAGCCCGTCGCCCCACACCTTGAGCCGCCAGCCGGCCGCGTCGATCCTCGGGGTGACGGTGTGGTTGCGGACGAAGAAGCGGTCCGCCGGGGTGAGCAGCCCGGTCGACCGCAGCGCCGCGAAGTTCGTCTCCGCGTTGGTGCCGCGCACCGTGAACACCTCGGGCGGCAGCGGCTTCACGATTCCCGGCGCTGCGGACGGCGCTGCGGACGGCGCTGCGGACGGGGCTGCGGCGTGGGCGGGAGCGGTGAGCCCGGCGAGCGGGCCCGCCACCGAGGCCGCCGCGACCAGCCGCAGCAGATCACGACGCTCGATCCCCGCGGAGCGCGCGGCACCGCGCGACCACTGGCGCAGCCGCATCCCGTCGTAGGCGGCCTCGGACGGCGGCACGGAACTCATGAACAACTCCAGAGGACGAGTGAGCGGGGAGGGGGAGAGACAAGGGAAGAACTGCGGCCCGGACCGACGTGGCGCCGCGCGAGGAGAACGCGGGATCGCGGGCCTGCGGGCGAGCGTGTCAGCGGCTCCGGAGAGCGTCAACAGCGTCCCCGTACGGCAACGGGCCTGCCGGGAACGGGGGAAGGGCGGGCCGCCCGACGTGCGGGGCGCGGGCTGCCGGGCCTTCGGCCTGCGCGGATGTGCCGCACGCGGGGGAGTGCGTCCCCGGCGCGGGCAGTGGGCCGGCCGGGCGCCGGGCCTGCGGCGAATTCATCGGGCCGCAATGTTCGGGTACCGGGAAACGCCGAGGGGGCTCCCGGCCACCGCGGCCGGGAGCCCCCTCGCACCGCTCACTCCTCGACGAACATGCCGTCGCGGAGCTTGTGCAGAATCCGGCTGATCAGACGGGAGACGTGCATCTGCGAGATGCCGAGCTCCGCGCCGATCTGTGACTGTGTCATCTCCTGGCCGAACCGCATGTCGATGATGCGGCGCTCACGCTCGTCCAGACCGCCCAGCAGCGGTGCCAGCGTATGCAGGTTCTCCACCGTCTCCATGGCGGGATCCGGGCTGCCCAGCACATCGGCGAAGGTGCGCCCCGCCGCGCTGTGCTGCCCCGCGTCGGCCGGCGCGGCCGGCATGTCCAGAGAACCCGCGGTGTAGCCGTTGGCCGCCACGATGCCCTCGGTGATCTCGCCCTCGCTCAGCCCCAGTTGCTCGGCCAGTTCGGGAACGGTGGGGTCGCGGTCGAGCTCGGTGGCCAGCGTCTCCTTCGTCTTGGCGATGTCGACGCGCAACTCCTGGAGCCGGCGCGGGACATGGACCGCCCAGCTGGTGTCGCGGAAGAACCGCTTGATCTCCCCGGTGATGTACGGGATCGCGAAGGAGGTGAACTCGACCTCGCGGGACAGATCGAACCGGTCGATGGCCTTGATCAGCCCGATGGTGCCGACCTGGACGATGTCCTCCATGTCGCCGCTGCCCCGGTTCCTGAAGCGGCCCGCGGCGAACCGGACGAGGGACAGGTTCATCTCGATGAGCGTGTTGCGCGCGTACTGATGGGCCGCGGTGCCCTCCTCCAGGACCTGGAGCCGGTCGAAGAACAGCCGGGACAGCTGCCGCGCGTCAGTGGGTGCGACCTTCCCCGCGTCCTCGATCCACGGCAGTTCCCCGAGCTCGCCGGACGGCAGCGCCGCGCCCGTGGGTTCCTCGTGTACGGCGAGGGCCGCCGGGGCCCCACCGTTGTCGGCCGGCGCCGGCCGTGCACTCTCCGCTCGCTCCGCATGGGCAGTCCGCGCGGTGTGCGCAGTCATCTCGTCACGCTCCCCTGGTGGTAGGCCATGAGGTGTATGCGTCTGCCCCGCCAGGGGGATTCCATGCGCAGAAGCGGAAGCCGGTCGTCTCACAGCGCTTCCACGGCAGGGAAATAACGTGACGCATCGCCATATCCGTGCGGAGGCGGACGTACCGGCACGAGGAACCGCCCCACCGGTACGGGGGAGCCCGGTGGGGCGGTCGCCTACAGAGTGCCACAGCCACGGGTGCAAGGGGGACCGACCGGCGCATATCCAGCCGTAGTTGAGTCGAAATCGCCGGTGTCCGGGCGCGAGCGGGGGACGGTGGCCCCGGGCGACCCGGACCGTGCCGAAAACGATGTGCGTACGGCGGGCGACGCTGTCAGGCTGCGCCGGTGAACCGTGACCGTGTTTCCGCGCTCGCCCATGCCGACCACCCGATCAAGGCCCCGCTCGACGACGACTCGGTGAGACAGCTCCTCGGCCATGCCGTCCCGCGCGGCGACGCGAGGGCGCTCGATCTGGGGTGCGGAGGAGGGGAATGGCTGCTGCGCGCCCTGGGCGGCCACCCCGGCCTGAGGGCCGAAGGGGTCGACATCTCCGAGGGCTCCCTGCGGCAGGCCGGTGAAGCGGCTGAGGGCCTCGGCGTGCGCGAGCGCCTCGTGCTGCACCAGCAGGACGGCGCCGCCTTCGCATCCGCGGACCCGTTCGACCTCGTCCTCAGCGTCGGGGCCGCGCACGTGTTCGGCGGACTGCTGCCGACCCTCGCGGCCGCCCGCAAGCACCTCGCTCCCGGTGGACGCGTCCTGATCGGTGACGGCTTCTGGGAACGCGAGCCGTCTGCGGAGGCCGTGGAGATGCTGGGGGACTTCGCCGACCTGGCGACCACCCTGGACCTGGTCGCCGGCGACGGATGGACGCCCGTGCACGGACACGTCAGCTCGCGCCGGGAACTGGACGACTACGAGTGGTCCTGCTGGGGATCACTGGCCTCCTGGGCCCTGGACAACCCCGCCGACCCGGAGAGCGCGGAAGTACTGGAAACCGCGGCCACCCGCCGTACCGAGTGGCTGCGTGTCTACCGGGAGACGTGGGGCTTCGTGACCCTGGTGCTGCGCCCGACGTCCGGCTGACCCGGACGGTTCATTGCGGTCCGGTGAACACTCCGGACCGGGGAATACGTGCGAGGCGAACGGACTTTCTGCTGCTGGGGCAACCGGTGTCCGGCCGGGGTCCCGTGCGATGAGCGATCTGCGCGGCGAACGACCCGTGCAGTGAACCACCCGTGCCAGGAGCAGAGAGAGGGAGCCCATGCCCAAGGCGTACGTGTTCACCCGCAACGGCGGACCGGAGGCCGAGGCCCTCGTGGACCGGGACACACCGGTGCCCGGCCCCGGGGAACTCCTCGTCGCCGTCCGGGCGGCCGGGGTCAACCCCGTGGACTGGAAGCTGCGCGCGGGCTACACCAGGCCCGGCAGTGAGCCACTGCCGTTCCCCACCGTCTTCGGCAGCGAGGCCGCCGGCGTCGTCGTGGCGACCGGCCCCGGCGTCGGGACATTCGCTGTCGGGGACGAGGTCTTCGGCAGCGTGCTGACCGGCGGGTACGCCGAGTACACGCTCCTGCCCGTCGCCGTGACGGCCCACAAGCCGGCCGGCCTCTCGTTCGCCGACGCCGCGGTGCTGCCGGTCGCGGCGGCCACCGCGTACGACGGCGTGAGCCAGCTCGGCCTCGCCCCGGGGGCCACACTCCTGATCACCGGGGCCGGGGGCGGTGTCGGAGCCGCTGCCGTGCAGCTCGCGCGCCATGCCGGTGTTCATGTCATCGGCGCAGCGAGCCCGGCCAAGAAGGAATTCGTCGAGTCGCTCGGCGCCGTGCACGTCGCATCCGGCGCCGGACTCGCCGACCGGGTACGGGCCGCGGCACCCGACGGCATCGACGCGGTCTTCGACCTGGTCGGCGGAGACACGCTGCGGGAGGCGGCCCGGCTGCTCGCCGACCCCGCCACGCTGATCAGCGCCGGCGGCAAGCCCCTGGCCGAGGAACTGGGCGGGGCGCCCGTCGAGCGGGCCCGCACCGCCGCCGTGCTCGCAGAGCTGGCGGACCTCGTCGCGAGCGGTGTCCTGCGCACCCATGTCACCCGGACGTTCCCGCTCGCCGGGGCGGGCGAGGCGCTGCGCGCGGTGGAGAGCGGCCACGCGCTCGGGAAGACCGTGATCGAGGTGACCGCATGAGCACGGACGGACGCGACCACATGAGCACAGACCGAAGCGACCGCATGAGTACGGACCGAGGTGACCGCATGAGCACGTCCCGGATCCCCGCCGGCGGGGTGCACCCCCTGGACGACCCGGTGGGCACCTCGCTGACGGGGCCGCACGCCCATTTCGCCGAGCGCCGCGGGCGCATCCTGCGCTACCCGCCGGACGTCACCCCCTGGGCCGCCCTTCCGGACACGCCGGAGGCTGCCGACTGGGCCGATGCCGCCGCGCTCGCCGGACCCGGAGGCGTCGTCACCATCACCGCTTTCCGTGAGCCGCCGCCGGAGGACTGGCAGGTCGTCTTCCACGCCGAGGGCGTACAGCTCGTCGACGCGGGAGTGGAGGCCGCTCCGTATCCGGAGGCGGTCCGGCTCGGCCCCGCCGACGTACCGGAGATGCTGGACCTGGTCGCCCGCACCCGGCCCGGCCCCTTCGAGCGCCGCACGGTCGAGCTCGGCACCTACCTGGGTGTACGGCGCGACGGGGTGCTTGTCGCGATGGCCGGCGAACGCATGCGCCCGCCAGGCTGGAGCGAGATCAGCGGCGTCTGCACGGACGAGTCCGTACGCGGACAGGGGCTCGCCGGCGGACTCGTGCGCGCCGTCGCCCACGAGATCAGGGAGCGCGGCGAAACACCGTTCCTGCATGCCGCCGCCTCCAACACCAACGCCGTCCGGCTCTATGAATCACTGGGTTTCGCACTGCGACGCCGGACGCCGTTCCTCTCGGCGCTCGTGCCGGACCACCCGCCGGTACGCCGGTCGGGCACCGTTCACGGCGACACCCGCGAGGCAGCCGCGCGCTGAGCTCCGGCCCCGGAGGACCGGTCCCCGGCCGGAGGTCCTGCGGCCTTCGCGCTCTGCCGGTCGGCCCGCGGCGGTCGGCCGGGGACCTTCGGCCCGGGACCTCCGGTCCGCCGACCGGGGACCGACGACCGCTTCCGGGGCCCGTTCCGGGACCTTCGGCGCGGCGGGTGAGGCCGTAAGCCTCGTGTGCCGCCCGCCGTGCCTCGGGTGCACTGGGACCGAACGCCGGCGCCGGGCCGGCAGATCCCGGGAGGACGCGGCCGTGACGATCGGACTTCAGCACCAGCCGAAGACACGGGCGACGCTCCCGGGTACGGACGCGGGAGAAGCGGCCGTCCGGGCGCCCAGGGTCGGAAACCCGGTGCTCTTCGGCGGTCTGGTTCTGCTGACGGCGGTGATCGTTCTCCTCGACATGGGGTCCGGCGACGACCTGCGCATCGTGCCCCTGCTGGTCGTCGTGCCCGCACTCGTCTCGGTCTTCGGGACGGTCCGGCAGACCGTGGGCGTGGCCTCCTGGATCATGGTGGTGGCCGTCACCTCGCGGCTGCTCTCCGGCGGGACGTTCTGGGACATCACCAGCAGCGTCGTCTTCACGGTGCTGGCCTGTGTCCTCGGCGTCGGCGCCTGCGAGCTGCGCATCCGTCACGCCACCGAGATAGCCAGGCTCCGCTCCGCCGCCGTGGCGCTCCAGCGCCAGATCCTGCGCCCGCTGCCGATCCTGACCGACCAGATCGTCGCGCACGGCACGTATGCGCCGATCGAGGAGGACCGCCTGGTCGGCGGCGACATCTACGAGGTCGTCCAGTCGCCCTACGGAACCCGGGTCATCATCGGCGACGTCCAGGGCAAGGGGCTCGCCGCGATCGGGGCCGGCTTCGCCGTCCTCGGAGCGTTCCGCGAGGCGGCCATCCGTGAGCCCAGCCTGACCGGTGTCGTCGACGCCCTGGAGGACGCGGTCGCCCGGCACAACGCCTTCTCCGCCCAGACCGGCGAGATCGAGCGCTTCGTCACCGCCCTGGTGCTCGGCTTCGACGGCGACGGGCGCGTCCAGGCCGTCAACTGCGGCCACCTGCCGCCCCGGCTGCTGCACGACCGGGTGGCCACCGCCGTTCCGCTGCGCCGCACCTCGGTGCCCCTGGGCATGGCGGAGCTCAGCAACGAGGCGCGCGTCACGGAATGGCTGGACTTCCCGCCCGGCTCGACGCTTCTGATGTTCACCGACGGAGTGACCGAGGCCCGCGACGCCGCCGGAACCTTCTACCCCCTGGACAGCCGGCTGGGCCGCTGGGTGGGCCTGGGCCCCCGTGAACTGCTCGACGCACTCCACACCGACCTGGAGCAGTTCTCCGGCGGTGTGCGGCGCGACGACATCGCCGTGCTCGCGCTGAGCCGGGCGGCGTCCGGCGGCCACCACGGGCCCACGACGCCGGGCCATGGCGCGCGGCGGGCCGCGGAGGCGTTCAGCGGGTACTGACGGCCCTGATGTCCTGCCTGCCTGCCCATCTGTCTGTCTGCCTGATGTTCTGACGGCCATGTCCCGGCCCCGCAGCTGTTCCGCGGTCCGGGAACGCCGCGACCATATATGTCCCGACGCGACGTTTGTCGCGTCGGGACATTTTTGGGTGTACGGTGCTGTTATGAACCGGGAACGGAAGACCCCGGAGAGGCGCAGCCGCAAGGCACGCCGGACCCGGGACACACTGGCCCAGGCCGCGTTCGAGCTCGTGCTCGACCGGGGTCTGAGGGACGTCACGGTCGAGGAGATCGCGGAGCGCGCGGACGTCGACCGCCGCACGTTCAGCCGGTACTTCACGAGCAAGGAAGCCGCCGTCCTGGACTCGGTCCGCGGCGACGGCGACCGGATCAACGACGCCCTGCGGGCCCGCCCCGCCGGTGAACCCCCGCTCACCGCCTACCGCCGGGCCGTTCTGGACTGGCTGGCGGACCCCGAGGCGGAGGCCTGGCACCGCCGCCCGAGGATCTTCGAACTGCTGGTCCTCGCCGAGCAGGAGCCGACCCTCTACGCGGCGTTCCACCACATCCGGGTGGACGCCCAGGAGGACTCGGTCACCATCGTCGCCGACCGGCTCGGAACCGACCCGCGGCAGGACATCCGTCCGGCCGTCACGGTCGCGGCCGGAGCCGGGGCGCTCCTCGCCGCCCAGGCCGCCTGGGTACGCGGAGGCTGCCCCGACGAGTTGCCCCGACTCGTCGAGCAGGCATTCGACGCCCTCGCCGGAGACCTGCTCGCGCAGTCTCCCGCCGGACCCGCGTCACACAGCACCACGGAAGGAAACGCAACATCATGAGCACCACCCCCACCCCCGCCGGCCAGGAGTTCGCCGGCCGAACCGCCCTCGTCACCGGAGGGGCCTCAGGCATCGGCCTGGCCCTCGCCCACCGGCTCGCCGCCGACGGCGCGTCCGTCGTCGTGGCCGACTACGACGAGGAGAGCGCCCGCAAGGCGGTCGCCGCTCTGGAGAGCACCGGCGCCAAGGCCGCCGCCGTGGCCATGGACGTCACCGACCCCGCCTCCGTCGAAGCGGGCGTCCGGTTCGCCGTCGACACCTTCGGCGCCCTGCACCTCGCCGTCAACAACGCCGGCATCGGCGGCCCGAGCAACCCGACCGGCGACTACGCCGTCGATGACTGGAACCGGGTCGTCGCCACCAACCTGAGCGGCGTCTTCTACTCGATGCGCTACGAGCTGCCCGCCATCGTCGCCGCGGGCGGCGGCGCCATCGTCAACATGTCGTCGATCCTCGGCACGAACGGCTTCGCCGGCTCGCCCGCGTACGTCGCGGCCAAGCACGGAGTCGTCGGACTGACCAAGACGGCCGCCCTCGAGTACGCCGCGCAGAACGTCCGCGTCAACGCCGTGGGTCCCGGCTTCATCGACACCCCGCTGCTCCGCAACACCGAGGGCCCGGCCCGTGACCACCTGATCTCGCTGCACCCGGCGGGACGCCTCGGCACGGCGGAGGAAGTGGCGGAGCTCGCCGCCTTCCTGCTCTCCGACCGCGCCTCCTTCATCCACGGCAGCTACCACCTGGTGGACGGCGGCTACTCCGCCTCCTGAGTGGCGGACGGGGGACAGGGGGCGAGAAACAGAGCAGCAGAGGTCAAGGAGGACCCCATGAAAGCCGTTCAGTACCGAGAGGTCGGCGCCGCACCCGAGGTCGTCACCGTGCCCGACCCGGAGCCCGGCCCCGGCCAGGTGCTGCTGAAGGTCACCGCGGCAGGTGTCTGCCACTCCGACATCGCGGTGATGAGCTGGCCCGCCGAGCAACTGTCGTTCCCGCTGCCGCTCACCCTCGGACACGAGGGCGTCGGGACCATCGCCGCACTCGGCGACGGGGTCGAGGGACTGACCCTCGGCGACTCCGTCGCGGTCTACGGACCCTGGGGCTGCGGTACGTGCATCAAGTGCGCCGAGGGCAAGGAGAACTACTGCCTGCGGGCCAGGGAACTCGGCATCAACCCGCCCGGACTGGGTTCCCCCGGCGCGATGGCCGAGTACATGATCGTCGACGACCCGCGCCACCTGGTGCCGCTGGGCGACCTCGACCCGGTCCAGGCCGTGCCGCTCACCGACGCCGGGCTCACGCCGTACCACGCGATCAAGCGCTCCCTGCCCAAGCTGGTGCCCGGCGCGACCGCCGTCGTCATCGGCACCGGCGGGCTCGGCCACGTCGCCATCCAGCTGCTGCGCGCCATGACGGCCGTCCGGGTCATCGCCCTCGACGTCACGGAGGACAAGCTCGCCCTCGCCCGTGCGGTCGGAGCGCACGAGACCGTACTGTCCGACCGGCACGCCGCGGACCGGATCCGTGAGCTGACCGGCGGCATCGGGGCCCAGGTGGTCCTCGACTTCGTCGGAGCGCCGCCGACCGTCGCCACGGCCGGCGCCGCGGCCGCCATCGACTCGGACGTGACGATCGTCGGCATCGGCGGCGGGGCGCTGCCGGTGGGCTTCGGCTCCCTGCCGTTCAGTACGACCGTGACCGCCCCGTACTGGGGTTCGCGTTCCGAGCTGGCCGAGGTGCTCGATCTCGCCCGCACGGGCGCCGTCGAGGTGCACGTCGAGACGTACTCGCTGGACGAGGCGCCGCTGGCCTACGAACGGCTGCACGACGGCAGGATCAACGGCCGCGCGGTCATCCTCCCCAACGGCTGACCGGAGCTGACGGGAGTCGACCGGAGCTGACCAGAGCTGACGGGGGCCGCCGGTCCGGGCCCGTTTGCGTGGCCGGGCCCCTCCTCCTCACGACCCTGCGACCCTGCGGGCCGGCGCACCGTGCGCCGGCCCGCAGCGCGTCGTACCCGCGGCCATTGCGCACCCGCGGCCATTGCATACCCGCACGCATACGGAGAGACTGCTGAGATGGAGTTCCTCGCGCTGATGACGCTGCCCGGACTGGTGATCGGGCTGACCATCGCCGCCTTCCTCGACCAGCTGCTGCTGCGCGCGGGGCGGGCGGGTCTGCTGCCGTGGCGCAACAGCGCCCGGCAGGGCCAGATCTCGGCGACCGGCTTCGAGCAGTTGCACGCGACGTTCTCGCCCGGAAAGCAGAGCGAGCTCAAGGAACGCCAGAGCGCCCTGCTGCTGCGCGACGACGAGGAGGACGGGGCCCCGCCCCACCGCTCCACCGTCGACCTCGACGGCGGCCTCGCCGTCATCCGCCTGCGGCGGCCGTGAGCGGCTCCGCCGCAGCCTCCTCGGGCGCGCGGTCCCGTGTCAGGGCAACGAGCGTGTGAGCCATACCACTTCACCGCTCTCGTCCGTGGAAACGTGGTCCCGCTCGAAGCCGAGCTTCTCGAGTACACGCAGCGACGGTGTGTTCCACGCGCCGACGGTCGACCAGAGCCGTTTCCGCCCGGTCGCGACAGCGGCATCGAGCACCGCGCCGGCCGCCTCGGTGGCGTAGCCACATCCGTGCGCGCGCTGGAACAGCTCATAGGCGATCTCGGGTTCCTCCACGGTGGAGCGGCCGATGATCAACCCGCAATAGCCGATGAAGTCGCCCTCGTCACGGCGCTGGATGGGCAGCAGGGCGATTCCCGTTGCCGCTGTCGCGGTGAGCAGCTTCGCGATGGACGTCCGGGTGCGCTCGACCGTGGGCGTCCCCTTGCCGCGTTCGGCGAGGAGGGCGCTGAACGCGGCGGCGTCCGAATCGGCCCACGGCCGCAGTATCAGCCGCTCGGTCTCGAGGTGGAACGACATCGTCTCGTACATAGACATGTCCTTACTCTGCCCCAGGGGTCACCACGGACCGCAGCCGGACCAGCAGGTCCTGAGCGCCTCGGTCACCCCGCCGCCACCAGTGGGCGGAGCCGGCTGCCGCGCAGCCGATCCACCGCCGGGGTGAGCCGGCGGGCCGCCACTGTCAGCGGCAGGGCGACGAGGGTTCCGGTGAGCAGGCCGATCAGTACGTCGTGCGGGTAGTGCACCCCGATCCAGACCCGGGAGGCGCCCATCAGCAGCGCGGCGGCGATGGCGGCCGTTCCGAGCCGCCGGTCGGCCAGCCAGATCGCCGTCGCGGCGGCCGCCGCGATGGCGGCGTGATTACTGGGAAAGGACCAGTCGCCGAGCGGCGGACATGCCTCCACCGTCACGACATGCAGGGTCCGGCAGGGGCGCTGCTCGTGGAAGAGCGACTTGACCAGGTCGTTGGCGAGGTATGCGGCCACCACGACGAGCGGGGTGCACAGCGCCATCGCGGTGCGTGCGGGATCCGAGGTGCGCGAGCGCCACCAGGACACGAGCATCAGCACGGCGAACAGGGCCAGTCCGTAGTCCGACCAGAGGCGGACGGCGGAGTCCAGGGCGGCCGGGGAGCGCTGGGCCAGCCCGGTGATCCAGGTGTAGAAGCCGCCGTCGATCGAGGAGGCGGCCGAGGCGAGCGGCATCAGTGGGTGCCTCCTTCGGCGGAGCGCCGGGAGCGGGCGCGGAGCAGTTCGGCTGCGAGCGGGATGAGCGAGACGGCGACCACGGCGGCCACGACCGGCATCAGGTAGCGGTCGACATGGGGCACCGAGGACCCCAGCCCGTAGCCGGCGAGCACCAGCCCGACGGTCCACACCACGCCGCCGACGACCTGCCACAGCGTGAACAGCCGCGCCGGCACGTTGAGCGCTCCGGCCAGGGGATTGAGCACCGTGCGCACGACGGGAACGAAGCGTGCCAGCACGATCGCGCGGGCATGCCCGTATCTGCCGAAGAGCTCCTCGGCGCGGGCGGCACCCTCGCGGATTCTTCCGGTGCGGCTGCGGGCGAGCAGTGCCCGGCCGCCGCGCCGGCCGATCCAGTAGCCCGCCTGCGCTCCCAGCAGTGCGCCGGCCACCGCGGCGGTCAGCACCTGTGGCAGCGACAGCTCGACCGGACCGTGGGCGCCGGGCACACTGAGAAGGCCCGCGGTGAACAGCAGGGAGTCGCCGGGCAGGAAGAAACCCACGAGCAGCCCCGTCTCGGCGAAGAGGACGACGGCCACGCCGAGCGCACCGAACGCTCCGAGCAGCGAACCGGCATCCAGCAGGTTCACGGCCTGCGGCATGGCCGTCGAAGAAATTACGGACACGGTGGCGGGCCTCCCATAATGGTGAACGGACGGCCCTGCTGAACGCCAGGGCCGACTACAGTGATGTAGACGGTCTACATCACTGTAGACGATCAATCGGGGAGGAGAGTTCCCATGTCCGAGGTGAACGGGATATCGGCCGGAGAATCCGCCCCCCGCACGAACGGCACGCCCGCTTCCGGGCAGCCGATGCCGCCGGCCTCGCCCGGCCCCGGGACCCCGGCCCGGTCCGAGTCCGGCCCGGCGGACCGCGCCGCAGCCGAGCGGCGCCCCTCCGGCGAGCTGGAGTCCACCATCCTGGCGGCCCTCTGGGCGGCCGGAGCCCCGCTCACCCCCGGCCAGGTACAGGGAGCGATCGGGACGGATCTCGCCCGCACCACCGTCACCACGATCCTGTCGCGCCTCCACGACAAGGGCGCGGTCACCCGCAACAGGTCGGGACGCGGATTCGCGTACACCCCCACCGAGGACGCGGCCGGACTGACGGCCCGCCGGATGCACACCGAACTGCGGAAGGAGGAGGACCGCAGCACGGTGCTGGCCCGGTTCGTCTCCCAGCTCACGGACGAGGACGAGCGGCTGCTGCGCGATCTTCTCGACGGGGGAGAGCGTTGATCTACGCCGTGTGGATTCCGCTGCTGGTGCCCTTCGTAGTCGTTCCCGCCGCCCGCAGGCTGGCCGATGCCCTGGCGCCCGCACGGGCCGTGCGGCTCCTCGCCGCGACCGGGGCCGGCCTCGCCCTGTGCACCGTGCTCGCCCTGGCGCTGCTCGTGGTGCCCGGTGCCGGACGGCTGCCCGCGATCGCCGACGCGGGAGAACTCGTTCACCCGCTCGGCGTCGTCGCACCGGCCACCGCCGTCCCCCTCGCCGCCACCGCCCTGGTGCTCCTCCTGGGCTGCGCCGCGGCGCTGACCCGTACGGTGCGCGGCCACTGGTCCCAGCTCCACCGCCCGGCCCGCCCGGACCGGGGCGACGGCAGTGAACTGGCGGTCCTGCGCGACAGCCACCCGGATGCCTACGCGCTGCCCGGACGGCCCGGCAGCCCCGGCCGGATCGTCGTCACCACCGGAATGCTGCACGCCCTGGCGCCCGCCGAGCGGGACGCGCTCCTCGCCCACGAGCGCGCCCACCTCGCCGGCCACCACCACCTTTACCTCGGCGCCGCCGAACTGTTCGCGCGCTGCCATCCGGCCCTGCGCGCCCTGCGCGCGCCCATGGGATACGCGCTGGAGCGCTGCGCGGACGAGGCCGCCGTGCGGGCCGTCGGGGACCGCCGGGTCGTGGCCCGCGCGATCGGACGTGCCGCGCTCGCCGCCCGGTCCGCAGCGGAGCCGCCCGCGCCCCGCCCCGCCGTGGCGCTCGCGGCGGCGGCCGGCCCCGTCCCGCGGCGCGTCGCCGTACTCCTGGGCCGGGCCGCCGTGCGCCCGCGTATCGGCAGGGCGGCCGCCGCGACCCTGCTGGCCTGTGCGGTCATCTCGGGCGCCGCCGCCCTCGATGCCTCCTACGACCTGCACAGCAGTATCGAAATCGCCCAGGGCGAGCACCCGTAGGGCGGTCCGGGCCGTCCCCCTCGTGAGCGGACCCGGGCGAAATGCACCTGACAGCCCCCGCACCCGCATGGCTACACTGGCTTCCATGGGTTCGTACTACTTCTTCCGCTGATTCCGGGCCGCGACACCGCCGCTCGACGCCGAGCCGTCGAGTCCTGGGGCCGCCGGCCGCGTGACCTTCCGGTCACCCCGCGCGCCGCCGCCCCATCAACCCGTCCGGAATCCCCGCCCGCCGTGCCCTTCCCGGGCCGGCGAGGCATGTCCCCCTCAGGGAAAGCGACCCATGTCCCTCCAGCACGACCGCGCCCAGCTGACCGTCAAGGACGTCTCCAAGGCGTACGGAGACCGCACCGTCCTCGACCAGGTCTCGCTCACCGTCCGCCCCGGTGACCACGTCGGTGTCATCGGCGAGAACGGCTCGGGGAAGTCCACCCTCCTGCGGCTGATCGCCGGCGCCGAGACGCCGGACAGCGGCGAGATCACCGTCCGCTTCCACGGCGGCACCGGCTACCTCTCCCAGACGCTCGCCCTCGACCCCGCCCGGACCGTCCAGGACGCCATCGACGCCGCCCTCGCCGAACTGCGCGCACTGGAACAGCGCCTGCGCGCCGCCGAAGCGGCACTCGCCGCGTCCGGAGGCGCCGACGACGCACAACTCGCCGCGTACGGCGACCTGCTGACGGAGTACGAGGAACGCGACGGATACCTGGCGGACTTCCGGGTCGACACCGCCATGCACGGCCTCGGGCTCGCGCATCTGCCCCGCGAGCGCACCCTCGGCACCCTCTCCGGAGGCGAACAGTCCAGGCTCGCGCTCGCCTGTGTCCTGGCATCCGGTCCCGAACTGCTGCTCCTCGACGAGCCGACCAACCACCTCGACCTGAAGGCCACCACCTGGCTGGAGGAGCACCTGCGTGCCCACCGCGGCACCGTCGTCGTGATCACCCACGACCGGGCGTTCCTGGAACGGACCACCACCGTCATCGTCGAGGTCGACCGAGATCTGCGCAGTGTCGTCCGGTACGGGGACGGCTGGGACGGGTACCGCACGGCGAAGGCGGCGGCACGCCGCCGCTGGGCGCAGGACCACCAGGAGTGGCTGGACGAACTGGCCCGTACCGAAGAACTCGTGAGCGCCGCGGGCCGGCGGCTCGCGTTCGCCGGAAAGGATCCCGGGGAGGGCTTCGGAAAGCACCGCCGCTCGCACGAGGCCAAACTCTCCGGGCAGGTCGCAGCGGCCAGGACCCGGCTGGAGGGGCTGCGCAGGGCGCCGGTGCCGGCCCCGCCCGGGCCGCTGCGGTTCTCCGCCGAACTGGTGCTCGCAACCGAGGGCGGGAGGGACCCGAGGCCACTCGTGGAACTCGAATCCGTCGCCGTGGGCGACCGGCTGAACATGCCCGGTCTGCGGGTGGGGCCCGGGCAGCGCCTGCTGGTCACCGGACCCAACGGGGCCGGGAAGTCGACACTCCTGAGGGTCCTGGCGGGGGACCTCGCCCCCGATACCGGCACGGTGCGGCGCCGGGCCCGGATCGGATACCTGCCGCAGGAACTGCCCGCCCGGCCGACCCGCCGCACCCTGCTGGCGACCTTCGCGGCCGGACGGCCCGGCCACGCCGACGAGTACACCGACATGCTTCTGGCGCTCGGCCTCTTCCGCGCGCAGGACCTGTCCGTTCCGGTCGCCGCGCTCTCCGCCGGCCAGCAGCGCAGACTGGCGCTGGCGCGGCTGGTCACCCGGCCCGCGGATCTGCTGGTGCTGGACGAACCGACCAACCACATCGCCCTGGACCTGGTGGAGCAGCTCGAGGCGGCGCTGGGCGCCTACGGGGGAGCGGTCGTGGTCGTCTCGCACGACCGCAGCTTCCGCGGCCGCTTCGGCGGCGGCCGGCTGGAGCTCCTTGCCGGCAGGCGGGTCGTGGGCACGTGACCGCCGCACCGCGCGAAGGCTGCGTCCGCCGGGGGTTCAGGAATCCCCGGGCACCGGCGGTGCCTGCCCGCCCGCCAGATGCGCGCGCAGCCGCTCCACGAAGACCCGCTGGCCCTTGACCAGCCGCTCGGCGGCAACCTCCGGTGTGCACCAGGCGAACCGGTCCATCTCCGGGAACTCCCGCTGCACGCCGGACCCCCGCGGCCACTCCATCGTGAACGTCCCCGGAACAGCCGTCCGCGGATCGAGGCCGGCCGCCACGGCCCACACCGTCACGGTCTTCCCGCCGGCCTGACGGGACTCGCCCAGCGCCACCCACGCGCCCTCCGGTACGGGGTGGCCGAACTCCTCCCCGAACTCCCGTCCGGCCGCTGCCGCGGCCTCCTCCCCGGGGCCGTACTCGCCCTTGGGGACCGACCACGCGGCGCTGTCGCGGCCGGCCCAGAACGGCCCGCCCATATGGCCGATGAGGACTTCCAGACCGGAGTCGCCATCGGTACGGAACAGGAGGAGACCGGCGCTGCGGCGGGGGCGCTTACTCGATGACATGCCGTCAGTGTGACGGGCGGGCACCGGCGTCACCCCCGACGACAGGCCCTACACCTTGCGATAGCCGTATGCCTCCGACGCGGCGCCCGCCACGGCATCCAGGTCGCCGCCGGCCGAGGCCGTGACCACCGCGGCCACCGCACCCTCGACGAACGGCGCGTCCACCAGCCGTGTGCCGTCGGGGAGTTCGTCGCCCTCGGCCAGCATCGCCTTGACCGTGAGCACCGCACTGCCCAGATCCACGAGCACGGCGACCCCCGCACCGCCGTCGACCGACCTGGCGGCCTCGGCGATGAGCTCGGCACTGGTCCCGAGCCCGCCCGCACCCGTACCGCCGGCCGCGGCCACCGGGGCTGTCGCACCGCCGGCGGCGAGCCCCCTGGCCAGCTCGGCGACCGCCTCGGCCACCGGACCGCTGTGCGAGACCAGCACGATCCCGACCTGCCTGTCGCCGCTCACGCGCCACCACCGGCCCTACCCGCGGTGTCCGCGAGCGCGGCGATGAGCAGCGCCGCGGATGTGGCCCCCGGATCCTGATGCCCGATGCTGCGCTCACCCAGATAGCTCGCCCGGCCCTTGCGCGCCTGCAGGGGCACGGTCGCCAGCGCGCCCGCCCGGGCCGCGTCCCGTCCCGCCTCGAACGAGGTCCCGAGCGCCTCGACCGCGGGCAGCAGGGCATCGAGCATCGTCTTGTCACCGGCCTTGGCCCCGCCGAGCTGGGCCACCGCCGCGACGCCCGTCCCGAGCGCGGCCGCCAGCTCCTCGGCGCTGACGGCCGGGGCATCGCCCAGCGCCTTGCCCGTGCGCCGCAGCAGCGTTCCGTACAACGGCCCCGACGCCCCGCCGACCGTCGAGATCAACTGCCTCCCGGCAAGCATCAGTACGGCCCCCGGTGTCCGCGGTGGCTCCTTGCCCAGGGCGGCCGAGACCGCGGTGAATCCGCGCTGCAGATTGCTGCCGTGATCGGCGTCCCCGATCGCGGAGTCGAGCTCGGTCAGACGGCCCGCCTCACGGTCTACGGCAGCGGTGGCCGCGGTCATCCAGCGGTGGAAGAAATCGGCGTCGAGCACATGCTCTCCTCGGTCCATCGAATGTGACGGCCGGCCCGTGCGGGACCCGGCGGATCAACGGCCCCAGCGCAGCGAGGGCGTCTGCACCGGCGCGTCCCACAGCCGTACCAGCTCCTCGTCCACCTGGCAGAGCGTCACCGAACAGCCCGCCATGTCGAGCGAGGTCACATAATTGCCCACCAGGGTACGAGCCACCACCACGCCGCGCTCGGACAGAACCCGCTGCACCTCGGCGTTGAATCCGTACAGTTCGAGGAGCGGAGTCGCACCCATCCCGTTGACGAGCGCGATCACCGGCCCGTTCGGCCGCCGGTCCTCGAGTACCGCGTCCACCGCGAAGTCGGCGATCTCCCGCGAGGTCATCATCGGGCGCCGTTCCCGCCCCGGCTCGCCGTGGATGCCCACGCCGAGTTCGAGCTCGCCGGGCGGCAGATCGAAGGTCGGGGATCCCTTGGCGGGCGTGGTGACGGAGCTCAGTGCCACCCCGAAACTCCGCGACGCCTCGTTGACCTGCCGTGCCAGGGCAGCCACACGGTCCAGCGGCGCGCCCTCCTCGGCCGCCGCTCCGGCGATCTTCTCGACGAACAGGGTCGCGCCCGTACCCCGGCGCCCGGCTGTGAAGAGGCTGTCGGTGACTGCCACGTCGTCGTTGACGAGGACCTGGGTGACCTGCAGCCCTTCCTCTTCGGCGAGTTCGGCGGCCATCTCGAAGTTGAGCACGTCACCCGTGTAGTTCTTGACGACGAACAGCACCCCCGCCCCGCTGTCGACGGCGGCGGCGGCCCGCACCATCTGATCCGGCACGGGCGACGTGAAGACTTCGCCGGGGCACGCGGCCGACAGCATGCCGGGCCCGACGAACCCGGCGTGCAGCGGCTCGTGCCCGGACCCGCCGCCCGAGACCAGGGCGACCTTCCCGGCCACGGGCGCGTCGCGTCGTACGACGACCCGGTTCTCGATGTCCACGGTCAGTTCGGGATGGGCGGCGGCCATGCCGCGCAGCGCGTCGGCGACCACGGTTTCGGGGACGTTGATCAGCATGCGCAACGGTATCTCCCAGGGAAGTTGCCGGACGGTGCTCCGGCCCGGCCGACGGCGCGGTCCGTGGTGCGGTGCGGGACGGACAACGGTGGACCACCACCGTAGGCCGTCGCAGGCCCGGTGCGAAGAACTGCGCCCGCCCGCCCGCGCGGTGTTCCGGCCGCGGGCGGAAAAGGGCAGGCCCACAGGCCGCTCCGGCGCATACAGTCGATGCTTTGGCCGGAGTCGGGGAGGCACGCCGTGGGCGCAGGCACATCGTCCGGGAAGCAGGAAACAGCAGTGGCCGGCGGGCAGGGCTCCTCCTCGTTGTGGAGCAATCCCTCCTATCGCAGATTCCTGGCGATCCAGACCCTGTCCGCCCTCGGTGACTCCTTCTCGTTCGTGGCGATTCCGCTCCTGGTGCTGCACACCACGGGGTCCGTGGTGCAGATGGGGCTCGTCACCGGTCTCACGGGAATCGCCTCCATTGTCACGGGTCTGTTCGCCGGTGTGATCGCGGACCGGATCGACCGCAGGCGGCTCCTGATGGTCAGCGACGGCGCCCGGTGTCTGCTCCACGCCCTCATTCCCCTCGTCTGGCTGTTCGCGTCGCCGGTCTGGCTGATCTACACCGTGGTCCCTGTTGTCGGTGTCTTCTCGATGCTCTTCGAGGTCACCTATGTGACCGTGGTCCCGGCCATCGTGGGACCCGGCAACATCGCGAGGGCCAATGGGCACCTCTACGCCACCTTCGCCGTCGCCGGGGTCGCGGGCCCGGCACTCGCGGGATTCGTGGCAGCGGCCGCCGGGCCGGCCGCCGCCATCGGCATCGACTCCGTGACCTTCGCGGTCTCCGCCGTCGGTGTGCTCTTCGTCAGGATCCGTACGGCGCCGCCCGCCGGCCCGGACAGGACCGAACGCGGCGCGGTCCGGAACGAGTTCCTGGCGGGGGCGCGGTTCCTGTGGGCGCATCCGGTGCTCCGTCCGCTGACCGTGCTGCTGTCGCTGCTGACGTTCCTCACCTATGGACTGACGGACCTCGTCATCTATCTGCTCAAGCATGATCTCGGGCACCCCGACACCACGGTCGGCTATGTGCTGGCGGCCGGTACGGTCGGCACGTTCATCGCCTCCGCCCTGGTCGCCCGGGTCCGGGCGCGGATGGGGTTCGGGGCGAGCTGGATCGCGGCCTTCGCGCTGGCCGGAGTGGCAGTCGCCTGCCTGGGGCTGCCGCGGAGCGTGCCGGTGGTCGCCGCATTGATGACGGTCAACGTCCTGTGCACCGGTGTTGCCGGCATCTCGTCCATGTCGCTGCGTCAGGAAGTGACCCCGAGCCGCCTGCTGGGGCGGGTCACCTCCACGTTCTGGACCATTCATTCGGCCCTCGGGCCCCTGGGCGCGGCCGCCGCGACGGCGGCCGCGGCCGGATTCGGGGTCAGCGCCGTCTTCGGCGTCATCGGTGTCGCCGTGGTGTGCCTCGCCCTGGCGGGAACGGTGACCGGAATCGCACGGTCCCGGGCCGACGGGCACGGGCAGGAGGCGGCGGCGTGAGAGGGCGTACCGGGCACGCCGGTTCCGGGCGGATCCGCTGACCTCCCCTGCCACGGCGAGCGGACTACGCTGGCGGGCGCCGGCCGTAGGTCCCCTCTCGCGGACCGGTGAACCTTCTTGCGGAAAGGTGATCGCAATTGCTGTACATCGCGTTCCTGCGCGGGATGAATGTGCCGGGCCGTTCGGTGAAGATGGAGTACCTGCGCAGCCTCTTCACGGACATGGGGTTCGACTCCGTACGCAGCTACATCCAGAGCGGAAACGTCTTCTTCGAGTCCGACGGGACCGACCGGGCCGAACTTGCCTCACGCATCGGTGACCACCTCGCGAAGGCGCTCGGCTACGAGGTCGCGGTCTGTCTGCGCACCGTCCCCGAACTGGAGGCGCTGATCGCGCTCGACCCGTTCGCGGACGTCACGGTCACCGGCGACGTGCGCTGCTGCGTGGTCTTCACGACCGAGCGGATCGATCCGGAACTGAAGTTGCCGATGCTCTCCCCGAAGGAGGACATGGAGATCATCGGCGCCACCGCGTACGACGCGTTCGTCGTCTGGCACCTGATCAACGGCAGGGCGCCCGCCGCGAAGGGCTTCCAGGAACGCGTCCTGGGCCATGACGCGACGACGCGCTTCTTCCACACCGTGGTGAAGATCCTCGCCGCGGCGAAGAAGGGCGAGGCCTGACCCGCGGGCCGTCAGACGGTGCTGTCCGGCGCGATCTCTTCGATCAGGCTCTCCACCAGCGCCCTGATCTCGTCGCGGACGGGGCGCACGGCCTCGACACCCAGGCCGGCCGGGTCCTCCAGCACCCAGTCGAGGTAGCGCTTGCCGGGGAAGACGGGGCAGGTGTCGCCGCAGCCCATCGTGACGCACACATCGGACGCGCGGACCGCGTCGAGCGTGAGGACCTTCGGCATCTCGGCGGAGATGTCGATTCCGGCCTCGGCCATCGCCTCGACGGCGGCGGGGTTGACGCGGGCACCCGGGTCCGACCCGGCGGAGCGCACCTCGACGCGGTCCCCGGCCAGATGGGTCAGCCAGGCCGCGGCCATCTGGGAGCGGCCGGCGTTGTGCACGCAGACGAACAGTACGGACGGCTTGCCTGAGGCCTCGGCCATGGTGATCGTTCTCTTTCGTCGTGCGGCGGGTCCGGCACGGCTGGTTCGGACGCCCGGAGAATCAGCCCCGGCTGACATCAGTGAGTGGTGATGTGAAAGTATCAGTACATGCTGACTTCAGTCGATGCTGATCTGATCCGGGTGCTGGGCGATCCGCTCCGCCTGCGGATCGTGACCCTGCTGGCGCGCGAGACGCTCTGCACGACGCACCTGGTCGAGGAGACCGGTGCGAAGCAGACCAATCTGTCGAACCATATGAAGGTCCTGCGGGAGGCCGGTGTGGTGGAGACGGAGCCGTGCGGCCGCTTCACCTACTACAGGCTGCGCCCCGAGGTTCTCGCCGGACTGTCGCAGCAGTTCGCCGCGCTGGCCGATTCGGCCCGTGCCGCCGGCGGGAACAAGAGGGCCTGCGCGTGAGCACCGGGCGCACCACGACGACCCCCGCCGCCGGTCGGGCCCCGGGCGGGGACGGCTCGGTCGTCAAGAAGCTCTCCACCCTCGACCGCTACCTCGCGGTGTGGATCCTGCTCGCCATGGCCATCGGCCTGGGGCTGGGCCGGATGGTCCCCGGCATGAACGACGCGCTCGCGAAGATCGAGATCGGTGGCGTCTCCCTGCCGATCGCGCTCGGCCTGCTCGTCATGATGTATCCGGTGCTGGCCAAGGTCCGCTACGACAAGCTCGACACGGTCACCGGCGACCGCAAACTGATGGTGTCCTCGCTGGTCATCAACTGGGTCATCGGGCCCGCCGTCATGTTCGCCCTGGCCTGGATCTTCCTTCCCGACCTGCCCGAGTACCGCACCGGTCTGATCGTCGTCGGCCTCGCCCGCTGCATCGCCATGGTCATCATCTGGAACGACCTCGCCTGCGGCGACCGCGAAGCCGCCGCCGTGCTGGTCGCGCTGAACTCGGTGTTCCAGGTGATCGCGTTCGGCCTGCTGGGCTGGTTCTACCTCGACCTGCTGCCGCAGTGGCTGGGCCTCGGTGACGGGCAGGGCCTGGACGTACCGGTGTGGCACATCGCGCTCAACGTCATCGTCTTCCTCGGCATCCCGCTGCTCGCCGGGTTCCTCACCCGCCGCATCGGCGAGAAGAGGATGGGCCGCCGGTCCTACGAAGCGAAGTTCCTGCCGAGGATCGGTCCCTGGGCGCTGTACGGGCTGCTCTTCACGATCGTCATCCTCTTCGCCCTCCAGGGGAAGACCATCACCTCGCAGCCGCTGGACGTCCTGCGGATCGCACTTCCGCTGCTCGTGTACTTCGCGGTCATGTTCTTCGGTACGTTCGTGCTCGGCAAGGCCCTCGGGCTGGCCTACGACCGCACCGTGACGCTGGCGTTCACCGCCGCGGGCAACAACTTCGAACTGGCCATCGCCGTCGCCGTCGCCACTTTCGGCGTCACCTCCGGCCAGGCGCTGTCCGGAGTGGTCGGCCCGCTCATCGAGGTCCCGGTCCTGATCGCACTGGTGTACGTCGCGCTGGCCTGGCGCAGGAGGTTCGCACCCACGGCCCTCACCACCCCGGCGCGGGCGGGCCGGTACTCCGTGTAGACGTCCGTCAGCCGCGCAGGTCGAGCATCGCGGACATCGCGGCCACGACGGACGGGGCGACCCGGTAGTAGACCCAGGTCCCGCGCCGCTCCGAGGTGAGGAGCCCGGCCTCGCGCAGCTTCTTCAGATGGTGGGAGACCGTCGGCTGGGATACGCCGACGTCGGAGATGTCGCACACGCACGCCTCGCCGCCCGGATGCGAAGCGACCTTGGAGAACAGCCGCAGGCGCACCGGGTCGGACAGGGCCTTGAACATCCCCGACATTCTTTCGGCGTCATCCCGGGACAGTTCACCGGCGGTGATCGGCGGGCAGCAGGGCACCACGGCCCCTGCGGCCAGGCCTCCGTCTCCGCGGCCGCCATGTCCAGGGCGTCCGGATCCGCGGCCTTCGCGTCCTGGGCCGGCAGTTCCGCGAGTTCTGACTTCGACATTCTTCTATGTTGACACTCGTCTATGGGGAGTGGCAAGCTCCTTGTATCGACATCAATCGAATCAGCGGCCGGAACTGTGCCGCTCGCCTCGGAGGACATCACCGTCATGACCACTGCTGACCTTCCGGTCGTCGTCATCGGAGCCGGCCCCGTCGGGCTCGCCGCGGCCGCGCACCTCGCGGGGCGCGGCATCACCCCGCTCGTCCTGGAATCAGGGCCGGTGGCCGGGGCCGCGGTGCGGGGATGGGCCCATGTGCGGCTCTTCTCCACCTGGGGCGAGGTCACCGACCCGGCGGCCGAGAAGCTGCTGGCCCCGACCGGCTGGACCAGGCCCGACGCGGACGCATACCCGTCCGGGGGAGAGTGGGCCGAACGGTACCTCCAGCCGCTGGCCGACGCCCTCGGGGAGCGGGTCCGGTTCGGCGTCACCGTCACAGGGGTCTCCCGCGCCGGCCGGGACCGTGTCGTGGACGCCGATCGCGGGGCCCAGCCCTTCGTCGTCCACGTCACGACGGCCGACGGCGGCGAGGACCGCGTCCTGGCCCGCGCCGTCATCGACGCCTCCGGCACCTGGACCACCCCGGGCCCCGCCGGTGCGAGCGGGCTGCCCGCACTCGGGGAGAAGGCGGCGGCCGACCGCATCACCTACCGCGTCCCGGACTTCGGCGACCCGGCCGTCCGCGCCCGCTACGCGGGGAAGCGGACGGCGGTGATCGGCTCCGGCGCCTCCGCCTTCACCGCGCTGGCCTCCCTCGCCGCCCTCGCGAAGGACGAAGCCGGCACACACGCGGTGTGGATCCTGCGACGCGGCATCAGCGGCTCCACCTTCGGCGGCGGGGCGGCCGACGAACTGCCCGCCCGCGGCGCCCTGGGGCTCGCCGCGAAGGCCGCCGTCGACCAGGGGCGCGCCGACGCGGTCACGGGCTTGCGCACCGAACGCGTCGAGCGCGCCGGTGACGGCCGCCCGGTCCTGGTGGCCGAGGACGGGCGGCGCCTCGACCCGGTCGACGAGGTGATCGTGCTGACCGGGTTCCGCCCCGACCTGTCGTTCCTCTCCGAACTCCGCCTCGGCCTCGACGAACGCCTCCAGGCGCCGGTGGACCTCGCGCCGCTGATCGACCCCAACCAGCACTCCTGCGGCACGGTCTACCCCCACGGACACCGCGAGCTCGCCCATCCCGAGCCCGGTCTCTACCTCGTCGGCATGAAGTCCTACGGCCGCGCCCCCACGTTCCTGGCGATGACCGGGTACGAGCAGGTCCGCTCCGTCGCCGCCGCCATCGCCGGTGACATCGAAGCGGCCGACCGGGTCGAACTCACGCTGCCCGAGACCGGGGTCTGCGGCGGCGCAGGCCTCTACGACGCCCCGGCCGCCGCGCAGGGCGACGACGGAGGATGCTGCGCCGCACCCGTGCCCGCTTCCGCCGCCCCCGCCCCGGAGCCCGCCGCGGGCGGCTGCTGCGGAGCCTGACCGGGGCCGGCGATCCGCGGCGCGGCGCCCTGCGGGCGGGGAGGTGCGTCAGGTGCGGTCGATGTGCACGCTGGTCGACTTCACGCGGGCGGTGGCCTGCACGCCGACCTCCAGGCCGAGCTCCTCGACGGCCTCCCGGGTCAGCAGGGACACGAGCCGGTGCGGACCGGCCTGGATCTCGACCTGCGCCGCCACGTCCCCGAGCTTGACCGCGGTGACGATGCCCGGGAAGGCGTTGCGCGCGGAGGTGTAGGAGGCGTCCCCTTCACCGGTGCCGTTCTGTGCGACCTCGACGGAGAACGCGGCGAGGTCGCGGCCGTCGATGAGGCGGCGCCCGCCCTCCTCGCGATGGGTGGCGACGCGTCCGGCATCCGCCCAGCGCCGTGCGGTGTCGGGGCTGACGCCCAGCAGACGGGCCGCCTGTCCGATGGTGTAGGACTGCATGCGCTGCACGATATGGCCTGAATCCTGGCATGTGCAAGCCTGTGTGGAAGAATAGCTGGCGAATGCGGCCGCTTGTGGATTCCGGCGCTTCCCGGGAGGCCGACCCCGTCCGCATGCCGCGGATCCGTGCCAAATGTAGCGCGCACACGGCCGGGTGGCCCTGCCGGGATGAGGAATCGCGGCGTGCGACCTAGTGTGCGAGCCATGGCAGAGAGTGCGGCGTACCGGGGTTCTGCGGGGCGGGGTGCGGACTCCGGCTCCGGGCCGGACACCCCCGACCCCCGACGATGGCAGGCGCTGGCGGTATGCCTGGTCGCGGGCTTCATGACCCTGCTGGACGTATCGATCGTCAACGTCGCGCTGCCGTCCATCCGGGAAGGGCTGCACACCCCCGAGTCCGACCTGCAATGGGTCCTCTCCGGCTACTCCCTCGCCTTCGGTCTGCTCCTGATCCCCGCCGGGCGGCTCGGGGACGCCCGCGGGCGCCGCGAGGTCTTCATGGCCGGCCTGGTGCTCTTCACGCTCTCCTCCGCGGCCTGCGGCGCCGCCCAGTCCAGCACCTGGCTGGTGATCGCCCGACTGGTCCAGGGGCTGGCCGGCGGACTGGTCTCGCCGCAGATCTCCGCCCTCATCCAGCAGATGTTCACGGGACGCGAGCGGGGCCGCGCCTTCGGCATGTTCGGCACGGTGGTGGGCATCTCCACCGCCGTCGGCCCGCTGCTGGGCGGACTGCTGATCCAGGCGGCCGGAGCACAGGAGGGGTGGCGCTGGGTGTTCTACGTCAATCTGCCGCTCGGCCTGGTCTGCCTCCTGCTGGCCCGGCGGCTTCTGCCGGACACCCCGTCCGCGGGGCCGGTGAGGCTGCGGGACCTCGATCCCCTCGGCGTCCTGCTGCTGGGTGCGGGTGTACTGGCGCTGCTGCTGCCGTTCGTCCAGGCGCACCAGTGGCCGGGCGACGGGAAATGGCTGCTCCTGGCCGTGGCCGCGGCCCTGCTCGCCGCCTTCGTCGGCTGGGAGTCCCGGTGCGGTCGCCGCGGCACCCAGCCGGTGGTCGACCTCACGCTGTTCAAGGTCCGCTCCTACTGGCTGGGCTGTCTGCTGATCCTGCTGTACTTCGCGGGCTTCACGTCGATCTTCTTCATCACCACGCTCTACCTGCAGAGCGGACTGCACTACACCGCCCTGCAGGCGGGACTGGCGATCACCCCGTTCGCCCTGGGGTCGGCCATCGCGGCCGGGCCCGGCGGCAGGCTGGTCGGCCGGTACGGGCGGCCCCTCGTCGTCATCGGTCTGGCCACCGTCGCCGTGGGACTCGCGGCCACCGCGCTCGCCGTGCATCTGGTGCCTGGCAGGGGCGCCGGGTGGGCGATGGCGGCTCCGCTGCTGTTCGCCGGACTCGGCAGCGGCCTGGTCATCGCACCCAACCAGACCCTGACCCTGTCGCAGGTCCCGGTGGCCAACGCGGGAAGTGCGGGCGGCACCCTCCAGACCGGCCAGCGCGTCGGCTCCGCGATCGGGATCGCCGCGGTCGGCTCGGTGTTCTTCGCGCAGGTGGGCTCCGCCGCCTGGTCCACCGCGTACGACCACGGGCTCGTCGTCTCGGTCGCCTTCGTGGTCGCCGGACTGATCGTGGCGCTGGCCGACGTGGGCGGCGCCCGACGTGGCCGAAGCCGTGCACGTACACAGCAGTCCGCGGACGCCCCGTAACGGTGGCCAGGCCCTGAAGCGTGCTACTCCGTGTCGTCCAGGTGGTCGGCGTAGTACTCGATGGCGGAACGGTACGCCTGGACCTGCGGGTCCCCGCTGGTGGCGGCCGACACCAGCAGCAGGGTCCGTACGGCTTCGCGGGACTCGCCCACGTTGTACAGCGTCATGGCCAGGAAGGTCCGCAGAGCGGCATCGTGCGGAAACTCACCGAGACCGCGTCGCAGTACATCGAGCGCCGCCGCGTAACGGCCCAGCACCCGCAAGGTGCTGCCGAGACCGAGGAAGGCCCCGTGGCGGTCCTCGGCCGCGAGACCCGCACCCTCCAGCGCGCGCTCGTAGAACGGCACGGCCCCGGCCTCGAGGCCGAGGGAATCGTGCGACCAGGCGGTCTGGTAGGCGATGGCGGCGTCGTGCGGATGGCGGGCCGCGAGGCGCACCAGTTCCTCGTGCGCCCGCGGATCCTTCCGCTCGCGCAGCCGCACCGCCTGCGCCAGTGCCTCGTCCGCCACCCCGTGCCCGCTGTCCGTGCTCATGCGCCGCAGGCTGCCAGGACTGCCGGGCGACCGCAAATCCATGGAGGGCCGGGTGCGGCGGGCGCCACTCCCGCCGGGGCGCCGGGCGGTACGGCGGGTTCCGGCCGGTGTGGGGCAGGGCCCTGTCGAACCGGCGGGGATCACGAGATATCTTGATGTCAAGCAATGTTGCAGACGTGGAGCGGAGCACAGGGTGACTGACTCGACCATCATCTATACACACACCGACGAGGCCCCGGCCCTGGCGACGTATTCGTTCCTGCCCGTGGTCGAGGCCTACGCCTCGAAGGCCGGGGTCACCGTGGAGAGCCGCGACATCTCCCTGGCGGGCCGGATCATCGCCAGCTTCCCCGACCGCCTCCAGGAGAACCAGCGCATCGACGACGCGCTCGCCGAGCTCGGCGCGCTGGCCACCACTCCCGGGGCGAACATCATCAAGCTGCCGAACATCTCGGCTTCGATCCCGCAGCTGAAGGCCGCGATCGCCGAGCTCCAGGAGCAGGGCTACGCGCTTCCGGACTACCCGGACGACCCGCAGAGCGACGAGGACAAGGACGTCCGCGCGCGCTACGACAAGGTCAAGGGCAGCGCGGTCAACCCCGTCCTGCGTGAGGGCAACTCCGACCGCCGCGCCCCCGCGTCGGTCAAGAACTACGCCAAGAACCACCCGCACCGCATGGGTGCCTGGACGGCCGACTCGAAGACGAACGTCGCCACCATGGGTGTCGACGACTTCCGCTCCACCGAGAAGTCCGCCGTGATCGCCGAGGCCGGTTCGCTGCGCATCGAGCTCGTGGGCGACGACGGCACCACCACGGTGCTGCGCGAGTCCGTACCCGTGCTCGCCGGCGAGGTCGTGGACGCCGCCGTCATGCGCGTCGCCGCGCTGCGCGAGTTCTTCACCGCGCAGATCGCCCGGGCCAAGTCCGAGGACGTCCTGTTCTCCGTCCACCTCAAGGCCACGATGATGAAGGTCTCCGACCCGATCATCTTCGGCCACGTGGTCCGTGCCTTCTTCCCGGACACCTTCGCCAAGTACGGCGACGTGCTCGCCGCCGCGGGTCTGACCCCGAACGACGGCCTCGGCGGGATCCTCAAGGGTCTCGACTCGGTGCCGCACATCGGTGCCGAGATCAAGGCGTCCTTCGAGGCCGAGCTCGCCGAGGGCCCTGCCCTGGCGATGGTCGACTCCGACAAGGGCATCACCAACCTGCACGTCCCCAGCGACGTCATCGTCGACGCCTCCATGCCGGCCATGATCCGCACCTCCGGCCACATGTGGGGCCCGGACGGCCAGGAGGCCGACACCGTCGCCGTCCTGCCGGACAGCAGCTACGCGGGCGTCTACCAGGTCGTGATCGACGACTGCCGTGCCAACGGTGCCTTCGACCCGGCCACCATGGGCTCGGTGCCCAACGTCGGTCTGATGGCGCAGAAGGCCGAGGAGTACGGCAGCCACGACAAGACCTTCGAGATCCCCGCCACGGGCACCGTGCGCGTCGTCGACGCCGCCGGCAACGCCGTGCTGGAGCAGGCCGTGGGCGCCGGTGACATCTTCCGGATGTGCCAGACCAAGGACCTGCCGATCCAGGACTGGGTCAAGCTCGCCGTCACCCGCGCCCGCGCGACCGGCAACCCGGCCGTGTTCTGGCTCGACGAGGACCGCGCGCACGACGCCGAGCTCATCAAGAAGGTCAGGACCTACCTGGCCGGCCACGACACCGACGGTCTGCAGATCGAGATCATGTCGCCGGAGAAGGCCACCGCCTTCTCCCTGGAGCGCATCCGCCGCGGCGAGGACACCATCTCGGTGACCGGCAACGTGCTGCGTGACTACCTCACCGACCTGTTCCCGATCCTCGAGCTCGGCACCAGCGCGAAGATGCTCTCCGTCGTCCCGCTGATGAACGGCGGCGGCCTGTTCGAGACGGGCGCCGGCGGCTCCGCGCCCAAGCACGTCCAGCAGCTCGTCAAGGAGGACTACCTGCGCTGGGACAGCCTGGGTGAGTTCCTCGCCCTCGCGGTCAGCTTCGAGCACCTCGCGCAGACCACGGACAACGCCCGCGCCCAGGTCCTCGCGGACACGCTGGACCGCGCGACGGCCACGTTCCTCAACGAGGACAAGTCGCCGAGCCGCCGCCTCGGTGGCATCGACAACCGCGGCAGCCACTTCTACCTGTCCCTGTACTGGGCCCAGGAGCTGGCACAGCAGACCGCCGACGCCGATCTCGCCGAGGCGTTCGCACCGCTCGCCAAGACGCTGGCCGAGCAGGAGCGGACCATCGTCGACGAGCTGATCGCGGTCCAGGGCAAGCCTGTCGACATCGGCGGCTACTACCAGCCCGACCCGGCCAAGGCCGAGGCCGTCATGCGCCCGTCCGCGACGTTCAACCAGGCGATCGCGGGCCTCGCCTGAGGTGAGAAGGACCGGACGGGGCGGGGGCGCACCGCCTGCCGCATCCGCCGGTCCACCGTTTGACCGTTCCGCCCCGGCCGACATCCCGTCGGCCGGGGCGGCGTCGTTTCCAGCGCCGTTCCCGTGCGGCCGAGTTGGTCCGGCCGCGGTGGGACGGAGAACGCCCTGACGAGTGAAAGTCACGCCGTGGCGGGCGCCGGGCCCCCTCCGGCGGGCCGCCGGCTGGTTTGCTGCAACCGGAATCGCGCGCGACGCGCGGGGAAGTGCCCCGTTCGGGCGCCCCCGCCGGCAGCGGCGCCGCGCCGGGTGCGCAGTCCACCCGCGGATGACAATCGAAGGAGCGTCCCAGTGACGACGACGGGTACAGCAGAACCGGCGGAGGACGAGGAGTCGTACGCGAACGAGCTTCCGGTGCACAGCAAGGAGCCGGGCAACGTCGTCATCAAGTGGCTGACCACCACCGACCACAAGACGATCGGCACGATGTACCTGGTCACCTCGTTCGCGTTCTTCATCGTCGGTGGTCTGCTCGCGCTCGTGATGCGCGCCGAGCTGGCCCGGCCCGGTACCCAGATCGTCTCGAACGAGCAGTTCAACCAGGCGTTCACGATGCACGGCACGATCATGCTGCTGATGTTCGCGACGCCGCTGTTCGCCGGATTCGCGAACTGGATCATGCCGCTGCAGATCGGCGCGCCCGATGTGGCGTTCCCCCGGCTGAACATGTTCGCGTACTGGCTGTACCTCCTGGGCTCGATCCTGGCGGTCGCCGGCTTCCTCACGCCGAACGGCGCGGCCGACTTCGGCTGGTTCGCCTACTCCCCGCTGACGGACGCGGTGCGCTCGCCGGGCATCGGCGGTGACATGTGGATCATGGGTCTGGCCTTCTCCGGCTTCGGCACGATCCTGGGTTCGGTCAACTTCATCACCACGATCATCTGCATGCGCGCGCCCGGCATGACGATGTTCCGCATGCCGATCTTCGTCTGGAACGTCCTGCTGACCGCTGTCCTGGTCCTGCTGGCCTTCCCGGTACTCGCCGCGGCGCTCCTGGCACTGGAGGCGGACCGCAAATTCGGTGCGCACGTCTTCGACGCGGCCAACGGGGGCGCGCTGCTCTGGCAGCACCTCTTCTGGTTCTTCGGGCATCCGGAGGTGTACATCATCGCCCTGCCGTTCTTCGGGATCGTCAGCGAGATCATTCCGGTCTTCAGCCGCAAACCGATCTTCGGATACATCGGCCTGGTGGCCGCGACGATCTCCATCGCCGGTCTCTCGGTGACGGTGTGGGCGCACCACATGTACGTCACCGGCGGCGTACTGCTGCCGTTCTTCTCCTTCATGACGTTCCTGATCGCGGTGCCCACCGGGGTGAAGTTCTTCAACTGGATCGGCACGATGTGGAAGGGCTCGCTGTCCTTCGAGACACCGATGCTGTGGTCCATCGGCTTCCTCGTCACCTTCCTCTTCGGTGGTCTGACCGGTGTGATCCTGGCGTCGCCGCCGATGGACTTCCACGTCTCGGACTCGTACTTCGTGGTCGCGCACTTCCACTACGTCGTCTTCGGCACCGTGGTGTTCGCGATGTTCGCCGGGTTCCACTTCTGGTGGCCGAAGTTCACCGGCAAGATGCTGGACGAGCGGCTCGGCAAGATGACGTTCTGGACGCTGTTCGTGGGCTTCCACGGCACGTTCCTGGTGCAGCACTGGCTGGGCGCGGAGGGCATGCCGCGCCGTTACGCGGACTACCTCGCCGCGGACGGGTTCACGACGCTGAACACGATCTCGACGATCTCCTCGTTCCTGCTCGGCCTGTCGATGCTGCCGTTCTTCTACAACGTGTGGAAGACCGCGAAGTACGGCGAGAAGATCGAAGTGGATGACCCGTGGGGTTACGGCCGTTCGCTGGAGTGGGCGACCTCCTGCCCGCCGCCGCGGCACAACTTCCTCACGCTGCCCCGGATCCGTTCCGAATCCCCGGCGTTCGACCTGCACCACCCCGCTGTGCGCGAGCTCGGCGAGGCCGCCAAGCCCGGTGGCCGCTCCGCGACGGTGGCGCCCGGGGACAGGCAGGCATGAGCGGGCGGGCCGGGGGAGAGGAGAAACGCATGGGCCACGACCCCGACACGGACAGCGCCCGCGGGCTGGCCCAGATGGAGGGCTATCTGCTGTGGAACGCCGAGGTGGAACAGGCGCGCCGGCTCGCCCGCCGCTTCACCGACGAGCTGCCCTGGCTCACGACGGCCCAGCGCGAGGACGTGGAGCGGGTCTACGCGGCCGACCGGGCCGCCGCTTCCCGGGTGATGCTGGCGCGCATCGCGGTCCGCGCCACCGAGCTGCGCGGTGAGTACGGCGAGCGCTACCGCAGGCTCAGGGCGCGCTGCGTGGCCGCGGCGGTGGTCTGCGTGGGGACGGCCTCGGGCGCCTGCACCGTGGTGACGTACCTGGCCAGGTGAGCCGGTGAGGTCGTCCGTTCCGCCGCCCCAGCAGGCGGACTCGCACCCCTCTCGTAAAGATGTAGGGGTGACGGGCGCGTGTGACAGGGCAGGCGAACGGACGACCGTGCAGACCCCGAGAAGGGACGAACACTGTGGCACGACCCAGGATTCTCGTTGTCGGAGCCGGTTTTGCCGGGGTCGAGTGCGTACGCCGTCTGGAGCGGGGACTGCGTCCCGGTGAAGCGGACATCGCGCTCGTCGCGCCGTTCTCGTACCAGCTCTATCTGCCCCTGCTGCCCCAAGTGGCCTCGGGCGTGCTCACCCCGCAGTCGGTCGCGGTGTCACTGAGACGGAGCAGCCGCCACCGCACACGCATCATTCCGGGCGGGGCCATCGGAGTGGACCCCAAGGCCAAGGTCTGCGTCATCCGGAAGATCACCGACGAGATCGTGGACGAGCCGTACGACTACCTCGTGCTCAGCCCGGGCAGCGTCACCCGCACCTTCGACATCCCCGGACTGCTCGACAACGCCCGCGGGATGAAGACGCTGGCCGAGGCGGCCTATGTACGCGACCACGTGATCGCCCAGCTCGACCTCGCGGACGCCAGCGACGACGAGGAGGAGAGGGCCTCACGGCTGCAGTTCGTGGTGGTCGGCGGCGGGTACGCGGGTACCGAGACCGCGGCCTGCCTCCAGCGGCTCACCAGTAACGCGGTCCGGCACTACCCCCGGCTCGACCCGGACCTGATCAAGTGGCACCTCATCGACATCGCGCCGAAGCTCATGCCGGAACTGGGCGACAAGCTCGGCATGAGCGCGCTGAAGGTGCTGCGCGACCGGGGGATCGAGGTGTCGCTCGGCGTCTCCGTGGCCGAGGCCGGACCCGAAACGGTGACGTTCACCGACGGCAGGGTGCTGCCCTGCCGCACCCTGATCTGGACGGCCGGGGTCACCGCGAGCCCGCTGGTCACCACCTTCGACGCGGAGACGGTGCGCGGCCGGCTCGCGGTGACGCCCGAGATGACGCTGCCGGGCTTCGACGGCATCTTCGCGCTCGGTGACGCGGCAGCCGTGCCGGACCTGGCGAAGGGCGACGGTGCGGTCTGCCCGCCCACCGCACAGCACGCCATGCGCCAGGGCCGCAAGCTCGCCGGCAACCTTCTGGCGACGCTGCGCAATCAGCCGCTGCAGCCGTATGTCCACAAGGACCTCGGGCTCGTCGTGGACCTCGGTGGCAAGGACGCCGTTTCCAAGCCGCTCGGCATCGAGATGCACGGAATCACCGCCCAGGCCGTCGCCCGCGGGTATCACTGGTCGGCGCTGCGGACCAATGTGGCCAAGGCGCGCGTCATGACGAACTGGCTGATCAACGCCGCCGCCGGCGACGACTTCGTGCGCACCGGATTCCAGTCCCGCAAGCCCGCGACGCTGCGGGACTTCGAGTACACCGACAGCTATCTCACCCCGGAACAGGTCCGCAAGCACACGGCGTCGCTGCACACCCGGATGTGATGGCGCCGCGCGTTTCAGGCGGACGGCACGGTGTTCCGGATCAGACGGAGGAACGCGGCGTTGTCCGGGGTGTGCCGGATCCGGTCCAGCAGCGTTTCCAGGGACGTCTGCGTGTCCCGGGAGTGCAGGGCGCGGCGCAGCCCGCGTACGGCGGTCAACTCCTCTGCCGGTACGAGGAGTTCGTCGCGACGGGTTCCTGAAGCGGCGATGTTCACGGCGGGATGGATACGCTTCTCGGCCAGGGAGCGGTCAAGCCGGAGCTCCATGTTGCCGGTGCCCTTCAACTCCTCGAAGAAGTACTCGTCGGCCCGGGAGCCGGTGTCCACGAGTGCCGTGGCCAGAATGGTCAGGGAGCCGCCCTCCTCGGTGAGGCGGGCCGCGCCGAAGAGGCGCTTGGGGCCGAGCAGCGCGGCGGCGTCCACACCGCCGCTGAGGGTGCGTCCGCCGTTCGACGCGGCGTTGTTGTGGGCCCGGCAGAGCCGGGTGAGCGAGTCCACCAGCATGACGACGTCGCGCCCCTGCTCGACGAGCCGCTTGGCGCGTTCCAGCGCGAGTTCCGCGAGGGCGATGTGCTCCTTGGCGGGCCGGTCGAAGGTCGAGGCGTAGACCTCGCCGCGCACCGACCGGCGCATGTCGGTGACCTCCTCCGGCCGTTCGTCGAGGAGCACCACCATCAGATGGCTTGCGGGGTGGTTCTCGGCGACCGCGGCCGCGATCTGCTGGAGGAGGACCGTCTTGCCGGTCCTGGGCGGTGCGACGATCAGCCCGCGCTGGCCCTTGCCGATCGGCGCGACGAGATCGACGATGCGGGTCGAGGGGCTGCCGGACGGCGTCTCCAGGCGCAGCCGCCGGCGGGGGTGGAGCGGTGTGAGGTCACGGAAGTGCGGGCGGGCCCGCAGCGCCTGCGGGGCAAGGCCGTTGACGCGTTCGACGGTGCTCAGTGAGCGGGGCCGGTCGCAGAGGCCCTCGACGGCATCGCCTTTGCGCAGGCCGTGCCGGCGGATGAGTGCCGTGGGGACCTGTACGTCGCCCGGGGCCGGGTGGCCGCCGGGGGAGCGCAGGGCGCCGTGCCCCTGATGCGTGATGTCGAGGATGCCTGCTGCGGCCGTGAGGGCCGCGGGAGGGGTGGCTGTGGGGTGTTCGAGTGTGGTGGTCATGCGGGGTGGTCCTTTCGCGGACATGCGAATGAAGGGGCCCGGCAGGCAGGAGGCGGAGAACTCACGCCCCGGACGACGGGCTGGAAAATCCGGTGGAAGGTCCGCACCGGACTGGAGAGGAAATGCGATGAGCTGGATCGCCGGCCGGAAAGGGCGGGCGCATCAGCGTGATGAGTGTGAACCGGTACCGGCGCCTGAATGCTGAGGCGTACACATGTACCAACTGCAATGTACCACGCCTCTCGCGCGCAACTCGACGCGGTGATGTGGCAAACCCATTGCGGCGGTGCAGCGGACATGCTTTCGTACGGCGGGCCGTTCCCTCGACTCCGGAGTCACCTTGCCGATCCACATCACCGCTCTGACCGATCCCGACCGCGGGGAGAACGACTACCGACTGGCGTGGCTGGCGTCCGACGACACGGGAGTCCCGGTCGGGTCGGCGTTCCTCCGGGTGTTCACCAGGGCCGGCCAGGACCATCTCGCCGAGCTGGAACTCCATGTGCACCCGGCCGAACGCCGCAACGGCGCCGGCTCCCGCCTCCTCGAAGCGGTCGCCGCGGCCGCCCGGGAGCACGGCCGGCGCTCGGTCGTCGCGCAGACCGGGGCCGGCTCCCCGGGCGATCACTTCCTGCGGGCCAGGGGGCTGCGCAAGGTCCTCACCCTCACCTACGCCCGGCTCCCGATGGCGGCGGTGGATCCCGAGGCCCTGGCCACGCTGGCCGGGCGGCCGCATCCGGGCTACCGCCTGGAGTCGTGGGAAGGCACCGTCCCCGACTCCCTGGCGCAGACGTTCGCCGCATCGCGCCGGGCCATGGACGACATGCCCATGGACGACACCGACTACGGCACCGTCGCCTGGGACGTCGACCGGGTCAGGGCCGTGGCGCAGGCCGTCGCGCAGCGCGGCGATCTCCTGCACACGGTGGCCGCCGTCGACGAGAGCGACGGCTCGATCGCGGGCTTCACCGAGCTCGTGGTGCCGGGCGGCGGGCAGGGGGACGGCCAGCACTACGGGACCGGTGTGCTGCCCGAGCACCGCGGCCACGGCCTCGCCCGCTGGATGAAGGCCCAATCCATCCTGCGGACCCGCGAGCGCCACCCGGACCTGGGCGGACTGCTCGCCGACACCGCCGACAGCAACACGTACATGCGCAGCATCAACGACGGGCTCGGATACGAGCCGACGCATCGCTCGATCGACTACCAACTCGACCTGTAGTGCCTCCCGTTCGGATCATGCCGGGCTCGCGGCGCCCGGCACGGTCCGAACGGAAGACCCCGGCCGGCAGCTCAGGCCGCCGGCCCCGGACCCCGGAACACCTCCAGGATCTGCTCGGCGGCCAGCGTCGCCGGCACCGTGCCCTCCCGTACCCGCATTTCCAGCTCCGGTGCGAGCGCGCGGACCCCGGGGTGGCCGCGCAGACTCTCCAGCAACTCGTCCCGCACCATCGTCCAGGTCCAGTCGACCTGCTGCTCGCTGCGCTTGGCCGCGAGCCGGCCGGTCGACTCGAGCAGCGCCCGGTGCTGTTCCAGCCGCTCCCACAGGGTGTCCAGACCGGTCGACTCACGGGCACTGCACGTCAGCACCGGGGGAGTCCACGCCGCGTCCACCGGGTGCATCAGCCGCAGCGCGCCCGCCAGTTCACGTGCGGCGGCGCGGGCGTCGCGCTCGTGCGGGCCGTCGGCCTTGTTCACCGCGATGGCGTCCGCCAGTTCCAGTACACCCTTCTTGATGCCCTGGAGCTGGTCACCGGTGCGGGCCAGCGTCAGCAGCAGGAACGTGTCGACCATATTGGCGACCGCGGTCTCCGACTGGCCGACGCCGACCGTCTCCACCAGCACCACGTCGTACCCCGCGGCCTCCATCACCACGATGGACTCCCGGGTCGCCTTCGCCACCCCGCCCAGCGTGCCGGCGGTGGGGGAGGGGCGTACGAACGCCGCCGGGTCCACCGCGAGCCGCTCCATCCTGGTCTTGTCACCCAGGATGGAGCCGCCCGTCCGGCTGGAGGACGGATCGACGGCCAGGACCGCGACCCGGTGCCCGAGACCGGTGAGCATCGTGCCGAGCGCGTCGATGAACGTGGACTTTCCGACGCCCGGAACACCGCTGATGCCGATGCGCCGGGCCCGGCCCGAGTGCGGCAGCAGTTCGCGCAGCAACTGCTGGGCCAGCGCCCGGTGATCGGGCCGGGTGGACTCGACGAGCGTGATGGCGCGCGCGATGTGCGCACGCCTCCCGTCGAGCACACCCTTCACATAGCTGTCGAGATCGATCTTCGGGGCCATCGGTTCAGCGGCTCACAGCTCGTGACCGAGGGAGGCGCCCAGGCGCGTCACCAGATCGTGGGCCGCGTCCGGGATCACCGTCCCGGGCGGGAACACGGCAGCGGCGCCCGCCTCGTGCAGCGCCTCGACGTCCTGCGGCGGAATCACCCCGCCCACCACGATCATGATGTCCTCACGGCCCTCCGCCGCGAGCTCCTCGCGCAGCGCCGGGACAAGCGTGAGGTGCCCGGCGGCCAGGGAGGAGACGCCCACGATGTGCACGTCCGCCTCGACCGCCTGCCGGGCGACCTCGCCCGGCGTCTGGAACAGCGGGCCGACGTCCACGTCGAAGCCCAGGTCGGCGAAGGCGGTCGCGATCACCTTCTGGCCGCGGTCGTGCCCGTCCTGGCCCATCTTGGCGACCAGGATGCGCGGACGCCGTCCCTCGGCCTCCTCGAACGCGTCGACCAGCGTGCGGGTGCGGTCCACGGACGGCGACTCCCCTGCCTCGTTGCGGTACACACCGGAGATCGTACGGATCTGACCGGCATGCCTCCCGTACACCTTCTCCAGGGCGTCGGAGATCTCGCCCACGGTCGCCATCGCGCGTGCCGCTTCGACGGCCAGGGCGAGCAGGTTGCCTTCGAGTCCGGGTCCCGGGTCCCGCTCGGCCGCGGCCGTCAGCGCGCGCAGCGCGTCCTGGCAGGTCTGCTCGTCGCGTTCCTCGCGCAGCCGCCGCAGCTTCTCGATCTGCTGGGTGCGCACCGAGGAGTTGTCGACCTTGAGCACGTCGATCTTCTCGTCGGTCTCGACGCGGTACTTGTTGACGCCGATGACGGGCTGGCGTCCGGAGTCGATGCGGGCCTGGGTGCGGGCCGCGGCCTCCTCGATGCGGAGCTTGGGGATGCCGGCGTCGATGGCCTTGGCCATGCCGCCCGCCGCCTCGACCTCCTCGATGTGCTGCCAGGCCCGCCGCGCCAGGTCGTAGGTCAGCTTCTCCACATAGGCGCTGCCGCCCCACGGGTCGATGACCCGTCCGGTGCCGGACTCCTGCTGGAGCAGCAGCTGGGTGTTACGGGCGATGCGCGCCGAGAAGTCCGTCGGCAGGGCGAGGGCCTCGTCCAGGGCGTTGGTGTGCAGGGACTGAGTGTGTCCCTGGGTCGCGGCCATCGCCTCCACACAGGTGCGGGTGACGTTGTTGAACACGTCCTGCGCGGTCAGGGACCAGCCCGAGGTCTGTGAATGGGTGCGCAGCGAGAGGGACTTGGCGTTCTTCGGCTCGAACTCCCCGACCAGCTTGGCCCAGAGCAGCCGGGCGGCCCGGAGCTTGGCGATCTCCATGAAGAAGTTCATGCCGATCGCCCAGAAGAACGACAGCCGCGGCGCGAACGCGTCGACATCGAGCCCGGCCTCGCGCCCGGCCCGCAGGTACTCCACCCCGTCGGCCAGGGTGTAGGCCAGCTCCAGGTCGGCCGTGGCTCCGGCCTCCTGGATGTGGTAGCCGGAGATGGAGATCGAGTTGTAGCGCGGCATCTTCTGCGAGGTGTACGCGAAGATGTCGGAGATGATCCGCATCGAGGGCTTGGGCGGATAGATGTAGGTGTTGCGGACCATGAACTCCTTCAGAATGTCGTTCTGAATGGTCCCGGCCAGCCTCTCGGGCGCGACGCCCTGTTCCTCGGCGGCCACGATGTACAGCGCCAGCACCGGCAGCACCGCGCCGTTCATCGTCATCGACACGGACATCTTGTCCAGCGGGATGCCGTCGAACAGCTGCCGCATGTCGTAGATCGAGTCGATCGCGACACCCGCCATACCGACGTCACCCGTCACCCGCGGGTGGTCGCTGTCGTACCCGCGGTGCGTCGGCAGGTCGAACGCGACCGAGAGGCCCTTCTGCCCGGCCGCGAGGTTACGGCGGTAGAAGGCGTTGGACTCCTCGGCGGTGGAGAAACCCGCGTACTGCCGGATCGTCCAGGGCTGGTTCACGTACATCGTCGGGTACGGGCCGCGCAGATACGGCGCCACACCCGGGTAGGTACCGAGGAAGTCGAGCCCCTCCAGGTCCTGGCCGGTGTACAGCGGTTTGACCGCGATGCCCTCCGGGGTCTCCCACAGGAGGTCTCCGTCGGAGCTCCCGGAGGACTCCTTGACGGCGGCCCGCCACTGGTCCTCGGTCGCCCCGGCGCCGCCGCCCGGCCCGAGCTCGATGTCGGAGAAGTCAGGGATCCGCATTACGCCACACCCATACGGTCGAGAACGGAAGAGAGCACGGCCACCACGTCACAGCCGGCGAAGACGTACTCGTCGACACCGGAGTACTCGCCGGGCCGCCCCGCCAGGTACACCCGCCGCGCGCCGGCCGCCACGAGCGCCCCGGCGACCTCGCCGGCCTGTTCGGCGTAGAGCGCGTCGCTGGAACACAGGCACGCCACGTCCGTGCCCGCGGCCGCGAACGCGGCGGCGGCCGAGGAGGCGTCCACCTGCACCGGCTCGTGGACGGGTTCGATGCCGCCCGCCTGGAACAGGTTCGCGGCGAACGAGGCCCGCGCGGTGTGCGCGGCAGCGGGCCCGATCGCGGCAAGGAACACCCGCGGCCGCCGGCCGGTCGTCGCCAGATGGGCGTCCGAACGGGCGCGGAGCGCCTCGAACGCCTCGTCGCGCCGGACGACGGGAAGGCCGCCCGCCGCGGGAGCCGACGGCACGGCCTCGCGCTCCACCGCGCGCTCGGCCAGCTGCGGGAACTCGCTGACGCCGGTGATCGGCTCCTTGCGCCGTGCCAGATCCCGGCTGCGCTTCGCCCAGGTGGCCGCGATCCGCTCCGCCACCAGCCCCGAGCCCAGCGCGGCCGCCTGGCCGCCCGCCCGCTCGATCTCCTGGAAGAACGCCCAGGCGGCGCCCGCGAGTTCGTCGGTGAGACGCTCCACGTACCAGGACCCGCCCGCCGGGTCGATGACCCGGGCCAGATGCGACTCCTCCAGCAGGATCGTCGACGTGTTACGGGCGATGCGCCGGGCGAACGCGTCGGGCAGGCCCAGTGCGTGATCGAACGGCAGCACGGTCACCGCGTCCGCCCCGCCGACACCGGCGCCCAGACTGGCCAGCGTGGTCCGCAGCATGTTCACCCACGGATCACGCCGCGTCATCATCACGGCGGACGTCACGGCGTGCTGCCGCTGTGCTCCGGCCTCCGGGGCCCCGCAGGCCTCGGCTACCCGCGCCCAGAGCCGGCGCGCGGCGCGCAGCTTGGCGATCGTCAGGAACTGGTCGGCGGTGGCCGCGTACCGGAACTCCAGCTGTGCGCAGGCGGCTTCGACATCGAGCCCCGCATCGGCCAGCGCCCGCAGATACGCGACGCCCGTGGCCAGCGAGCTGCCCAGCTCCTCGGCCGCCGAACCGCCGGCCTCGTGATAGGGCAGGGCGTCCACCGTCAGGGCCCGCAGCCCGGGGTACCCGGCGGCGCAACGCTGCGCCCAGCGGACCGCGTCGCCCAGTTCGGGTTCGGTGCCGCCCCGTGCGGCCTGCCCCAGCGGATCGGCGCCGAGATTGCCCCGCACCGACTGCGCGGGCACGCCGCGCTCCGCGTGGATCCGGAGCAACTCGGTTGCCGCGGCGTTGAGTTCGCCCCCCGCTTCGAGTACGACCGGGGCCAGATCGAGATAGACGCCGTCCAGCGCCCGGGCCAGAGCGGAGACCGGGACGCCGCCGGCGCCGCCCACGGTCAGCCACAGCGAGGTGACGCCGTTCTCCAGATCCGCGAGCAGGGCCTCGTTGAGCCCGGCGGGATCCGTCGAGGCGTGCCGCTGCCGCACGCCCCAGCCGCCCGCCGTGCTGCCCTCGGGCCTGCTGCCGCGGGTGAAGGGGGCGAAGCCCGGGAGACCGGCATCGGGCGCGTTGTCGCGCGAGGTGTAGAGGGGGCGCGTGATGAGCCCGTCCTCCACCGTGGTGGACAGTGCTTCCTCGGCGGCCGAACCCGAGACGTCCTTGCCCGATTTGCGCAGCACACCTTCGACAAGGCTCTGCCACTGCTCATGGGCGGGATCAGGGAATTCGGCGGCCAACGAAAGCCCGTCAGCTGGCTGGACCGTCATGCCTGGATGCTAGGACAGGTCCCGTACGAGCAGCAGAGCGCCGGCCTGTGACCTTGCCCTCTCCCAGCGCGCTTGATCCTTTACGTACTGTCGCGTAACCGCCGCCGGTGGCGGACACGCGGCAGGGGCTCCCCGGGGCTGCACCCCAGCGGTCCGGAGGTTTATGGCTGTTTTCCACAGTGCGGTACGAAATGACCGAAGTTATGCTGCTGGCAATCCATCCCTCTGGAGAGGACACGCCCGTGGCTGTGGGACCAGTGGAGTACATCGTCGTCGCCTTTCCCGGCAGCCGCTTCACCGGCGCCATCGCGCCGGCACTGGCGGACGCGGTGGCGTCCAAGGCCGTACGCATCATCGACCTGACCTTTGTGTACCGGGCCGAGGACGGCACGATCGAGACGGTCGAGCTGGAGGACCTGGACCCCGACGACCTCGTCTCGTTCGAGCCGGTCGAGGGGGAGGTCACCGGAATGCTGAACAGCGACGACATCCGGATGCTCGGCGAGAGCGTGCCTCCGGGCAGTTCCGCCGCGCTGATCGTGTGGGAGGACCTCTGGGCCGTTCCGCTCACCGAGGCCGTCCGTGCGTCGGGCGGGCAGCTCGTCGCCCATGAGCGGATCCCCGCCGAAGTCGCGGAGGCCGCGGTGTCCGCCACCGCCTCCACTCGCTGATACCGCACCGCACCGGAAGGGCGTACGACATGCCGATCTTTCGAGGACCTGGAATGAATCGCCGTGGACCCGGGCTGCTCGGCGCTGTGGCCCGCACGGCCGTTGTCGCGGGCACCGCTTCCGCGGTCAGCGGCCGCGTCCAGCGGCACCAGCAGGCGAAGTTCGCCGACGCGGACGACGAGCAGGCGGCCGAGCAGCAGATGCAGCAGCAGCAGATGCAGCAGCAGCAGATGCAGCAGCAGCAGATGCAGCAACAGGCCGCTCAGCAGCAGGCCGCTCAGCAACCGGCACCCGCACAGGCGGACGATCTCATCGGCCAGCTGGAGCGGCTGGCCGACCTGAAGAAGCAGGGCATCCTGACCGATGCCGAATTCGCTGCCCAGAAGACGAGAATTCTGGCCGAATGAGTGCGGCCGGGCCCGGCGGCGCGGAGGACCCGCCCGCCGGGTGCGGCACCGCAGGCCAGAGGGTTAGTGGTGGCATTTCCCCATGTCGTTCGTCCCGCTTCGCGCCCGATCGGTGATCCACGGCGTTTTACTTTGTCGATTTCCCGACATCATGCGACTTTTGATCCGGCCAGGCCGAAATCAATTCGGATACGTGTCGGGAAAAGGGGAAGTTCATCGTGCAAACCGCCAGGGCCGTCCCGGCAGTCTCCGTTCTCAATCTGCGCGATCTGGGCGGCATCCCCCTGGGGCCCGGCCGGCAGGTCCGGCCGGGCGTGGTGCTGCGCTCCGGACAGCTCAGCGGACTCGACGCCGAGCACGACGAGGCGGTGGCCGCACTCGGTATCCGCACGGTCGTCGACCTGCGGACCGCGGACGAGCGCGCCGGTGCCCCCGACCGCCTGCCGCCCGGTGCCCGGCTGTTCGTCGCCGACGTGCTCGGGGACGACCCGGGCGTGGCGCCCGCCCGGCTCCGGGCGCTGCTCGCGGACCCGGTGGAGGCGGAACGGCTGCTCGGCGGCGGCAGGGCCGAGGAGATGTTCGCGGAGACGTACCGCCAGATGGTGCTCTCACCGCGTGCCGCCGCCGCCTACCGGGCCTTCGTCGAGACGGCTGCCGACGCCGCCGCACGCCCCGTGCTCTTCCACTGCACGGCGGGCAAGGACCGCACGGGCTGGGCGGCTGCCGTGCTGCTCCTCGTTCTCGGCGCCTCGCGGGACGTGGTGAGGACGGAGTTCCTCGCGGTGAACCCGGTGGTGCGGGTAGCCTTCCGGCCGTACGTGCAGAGCTTCCTCGACGCCGGCGGTGACCCGGACATCGCGTCCGCGATCATCGAGGTCCGTCCCCGCTACCTGGCCACGGCGCTGGATGCCATGGACGAGCGATGGGGAGGGCTCGACGGATACGTACGCGACGGACTGCGCATTCCCGAACCGGTGCTGGAGCGCCTGCGCGGCGAGCTCGTGATCCCCGCCGGGCCGTAGCTTCCCCGCCCTCCCCAACGGGCCCGGGATGCGGTCTCGGTAGAGTGAAAGGGCCGCATCACGAGTACTCCGAGAGGGGCGTCAGGGTGACCGAGCGCAAACCCGCAGGTGTCAGCTTCGAATCATGGGTCGACAAGCAGATTCGTGAGTCCGAACAGCGTGGTGATTTCTCCCACCTTCCGGGATTCGGCAAGCCGCTCGAAGGACTCGACCGCCCGTACGACGAGACCTGGTGGATCAAGGCGAAGATGCAGCAGGAGGGGGTCTCGGTGCTCCCGCCGACGCTGGCCCTGCGCAAGGAGGCGGAGGACACCCTCGCGGCCCTGCCGGGAGTCCGGACCGAGGCCGAGGTGCGGCGGATGCTGACCGAGGTGAACGAGAAGATCGCCGAGGCCGTGAGGCGGCCGCCGCCGGGTCCGCTCCTGAACCGCGCACCGTTCGACATCGAATCCCTTGTCGAGGAGTGGCGCGCGGCGCGCGGATCCGTCTGAGGCGGAGGCCGTCGGTGCCGACTTCGCACCCCTGCGAATGCGTAATACTCGCTGCATGAGATCAAGCGTTACGTCATCGGGCCGACGGGCCCAGGATGCGGGTGTCCGGATCAGGCGGGCGACCGTCCGCGACGCGAAGCGTCTCACCAGGATGGTCCGGACCTCCCGCGCCTACGAGGGCCCGTACGCACCCATGGTCGCCGGCTACCGGCTGGGGCACGACTACATCGAGACCCACAGGGTCTTCGCGGCCGTGGCGCAGGACGCCGAACGGCTGCTCGGCTTCTACTCGTTGATCCTGGATCCGCCCGAACTCGACCTCATGTTCGTCACCGACGACGCGCAGGGTGCCGGCATCGGACGCCTGCTCATCGGCCACCTGCGGGAGGAGGCGCGGTTCAGTGCGGTGACGGGCGTGCGCATCGTCTCGCATCCGCCGTCGGAGGGCTTCTACCTCAGCGTGGGCGCCGTGCGGACCGGCACCGTGCGGGCGACTCCGCCCGCGGTGATGTGGGACCGTCCCGAACTGCTGCTCCCGGTCGCCTGAGCGCGGGAAGGGCCCGGCCGGATCCCGGCCGGGCCCTTCCCGCGCCTGCGGTTACGACTCGTAGCCGCCGTACGGGCGCGTGATGATCTCCATCGCATGACCGGCGGGGTCGAGGAAGTAGACGCCCCGGCCGCCGTCATTGTGGTTGATCTCGCCCGGGTGCCTGCGGTGCGGATCGGCGTAGTACGTGATGCCGAGTTCTCGGATGCGGGCGTACGCCGTATCGAATTCCGGTTCCGATACGAGGAAGGCGTAGTGCTGCATCACGATCGACTCGGCGGGGATGGTGGCGAAATCCAGGGTGACCCCGTTCGCCGTGGTGACCGCGATGAACGGGCCCCACTCCGCCCCGATCTCAAGCCCCAGAATGCCGCACAGGAACTCTGCGGATTCCCGGTTGTTCCGGGCGTGGACAATGGTGTGGTTCAACTCGACCGACACTGTGGAATGCCTCCAACGGGCATCTCACGGGCACCTCCACGCCTCACCCGGCCGGTGACCGACGCGCGATGCCGTACAAAGATCCTAAGTGGACCCGTCGCGCTCCGTCGAGGTGTTTTGCGCCAAGCTCGGTGGCCGTACGGTGAGCCCGGGACCCGCGGGACCGGGCGCGCCGGGCCTCAGACCGGGCCCGCGGCCGTGGCGTCGTGGCCGTCGGTGAGGGTGAAGAGGCCGCCGTCCGGATCGATCAGCGTCGCCTCGCGCCCCTCGCCGCGGGACAGCTCCTCGACGAGCGAACCACCGTGCTTCCGCGCCGTTTCGACGGCGTCGTCCACGTCCGTCACGGGGAAGTTGACCTGCCAGTGCGGGCGGACCAGCGGATCGGGCGCCGCCTCGACCGCGCCCGAGCTGATCCGGGCCAGCTGACGCCCGTCGCACCGCACGATGACCTCGTCCTTGGCGTACTCCACCTCGCAGGAGCCGGGCCGCCCGCTCGCCCACTCCAGGACCTCGCCGTAGAAGATCGCCGCATCGAAGGCGCTCCTGGTGTGCAGCCTCAGCCAGGCGTGCGCATGGCCGTCCGGGGCGGGCGGCGACGTCGCGGGCTCGGTCCGCTCCCAGATGCCGAACCCCGCACCGTCGCGGTCGGCGGCCAGAGCACCGCGCCCCTTGCCCAGGCCGAGCGGCCCCACGGCCACCGTCCCGCTGCGCTCGCGGATCCGGGAGGCGGCCACATCGGCGTTCTGCACGGCGAAGTAGGGCGTCCAGGCCACCGCGACGCGAAACGCGGTCGCCACCGCGCCGATACCGGCGACCGGCACGTCGCCGCGGCGGGCCACCGAGAACTCCTGGCCGAGCTTGCCGGGGCGGAAGGTCCACCCCATCACCGGCCCGTAGAACTCCTGGGCCGACTCCAGGTCCCGGGTCATGAGATTGACCCAGCAGGGTGCCGCGGAACCGGTCAGTGCTGCGGTCCCGGGGGCCGTGCCAGAGGTGCTTCCGGTCATGGTCCTACTGCCTTCATGGGGGGTGCGGCGGATGCGCCGACGGCCTTCGGGGCCGTCACCAGCGTCGCCGCGGGCAGCCGCTCCCGCAACACACGGCGGCGCCGCCCGCCGCGCTCACCGCGCGGGCCGCCCGCCGAAGAGGCGGTCGCCGCGGCTGCGGGGGAGGCGCTTCAGTCGCGCCGCTCGTCGTTGTCCCGGTGGATCGTCTCGTTCCCGTGATCACCGAGCTCGTACGGCGAGAGTCCCCGGCCGTCGGCGGGGAAGCTGTCGTCGCCGTGGACATCGCGCTCCTCGACGTGGGTGCGGTGGTCCGGCGCCACCGGCTGCTCGTCGGGCCGGGGAGGGGGCAGCTCCTGGGCGCGCCGCCGCTTGCCCAGCCAGACCGCGCCGATCAGCAGGGCCACCAGGACCACTCCGACAACGGCCATGACCCACCCGGTCGCGCTCCGTCCGTCCGCGAGGGTGAGGGCGAGGGAATTCAGGGCTCCATCCGATACGTCCATGCTTGCCGGATACCCCGGGGCGGGGCCGTCACTCGGGTCTGACGTCGAATTCATGTTTTAAGTGGATATAGATGGAAAAAACGTTTCGAATGGCGAGGGTCCGTCGCCGCCGGTACCCGCGGGGCGGCCGGGCCGCTCATGTCGCAGGCGTCCGCCCGCGGGGCGAGCCTGGAAGTGACCCCTTGGGAAGGATCCGCGGTGAACAGCACACAGGAGAAGCAGCAGGCCGGCGAGAGCCGGTACGCCAGCGAGGTGTCGGTCGTCGTCAGCGGGTGCGAGAAGGACGACGCACGCATGGTTTTCGACGTGCTGAGGGCCGCGTTCACCACCGACCGCGCCTCGGTCGACGTGCCGCACGACGTGATCGGCAAGCGGCCCACCGCATGGGTCGTGACCGTCGATGTGACCGAGGCCCGTGTGGTGTCGGGGCCCGTGCGGATCGGTGCGCCGGTGACGGTCGACGCGCAGGGCGGGTACTGGGCCGTCGACCGCCTCCGGGAGAGCCTGGCGGGCGCCTTCGCCGTCCGGGTCGTGGGCACCGTGTCCGGTGACCAGGAGGAGGAGGTCCGGCTGCGGCTGGAGAACAAGTAGCCCGGGTGACCGCTGCTCCATCCGCCCGGACCGGGGTGTGCGAACGGACCGCGCCGGAGACATCCGCGCCGGTCACGGGGGGTGTGCGGCCGGATGTGTTGCGCGACCGGCTTTCCGGCCTCACCCTAAGGAGTGACCCAGAAGTGACATCTGCTCACTCTTCGTATTCGGGGGTCGTTCGTTCAATGGGGCGAAGCATGTGGGCCTCGATGTGAGGAGCCTCGACGATGACCGTTCCACTCGACCGGCACTATCTGGTCGAACTCCAGGTATCGGCAGAGCGTGTGTCCCAGCTGCGGCGGATCGTCGCCGCACACCTCCGCCACTGGAGTCTCGAACTCCACATCCGGCCCGTGTGCCGCGCTGTGGAGGAGCTGCTGACCAACGTCCAGCGGCACGTCGGTGACGACAACACCTGTGTCCTCGAACTCCGCTGGTCCGGACGGCACCTCACGGTCTCCGTCGCCGACAACGGTTCCGACATGCCGCGACTGCTCCAGGACGGCGGCGGCCTCAGCCGCGTCATGGCCCTCAGCGACAGCTGGGGCACCTGCCGGACGGCCGAGGGCAAGGTCGTCTGGTTCACCCGGTACGCGCAGGAGCCGCAGCACATCGAGCTGGTGCCGCTGCCGCCGCTGCCCGGAGTCCGCGAGTTCCGCCGGCCGCCGGCCGTCGTCACGGACTTCCCCACGGCCGCCCCGGTCGAGGCCGACGACCTCGCCCTCGTCTGAGACGGCGCCACGGAGCGGGCCCACGCCCCCGTCCCCCTGCCCCTCCGGCGCGGACCGCATGCCTCGCGCGTGCACGGTCCGCGCCGGCCGGGGTCGCGGGTGGCGGGGGCCCGCGTTGCGCCGCCGCGTGCGGCGCGGCACGGTCGAAGTACCGAGGCAAGGAGGCCACACTCATGCCCATCGCGACGGTCAACCCCGCGAACGGCGAGACGCTCAGGACGTTCGACGCCCTCGGAGCGGACGGGATCGAGCAGCGGCTCGCCGCGGCGCACGCCGCCTTCCGCGAGTACCGCACCACCGGATTCGGTGAACGCTCACGGCTGCTGAACCGGGCCGCCGACCTCCTCGACGAGGATCAGCAGGACATCGCCCGCACCATGACGCTGGAGATGGGCAAACCCGTCAAGGCGGCCCGTGCCGAGGCCGCGAAGTGCGCCAGGGCGATGCGCTGGTACGCGAAGCACGCCGAGGAACTCCTCGGCGACGAGCACCCCTCGCCCGCCGACGTCGAGGACGCCGGCGCGTCCCGTGCGTACGTCCACTACCGGCCACTGGGCACGGTGCTCGCCGTGATGCCGTGGAACTTCCCCCTCTGGCAGGTCGTGCGGTTCGCGGCCCCCGCGCTCATGGCCGGCAACACCGGGCTGCTCAAGCACGCGTCGAACGTGCCGCAGACCGCGCTGTACCTGGGCGATCTGTTCCACCGGGCCGGATTCCCCGCCGGCTGCTTCCAGACCCTCCTGGTGGGCTCCGGAGCCGTCGAGGCGATCCTGCGCGACCGCAGGGTGGCCGCGGCCACCCTGACCGGCAGCGAACCGGCCGGCCGCGCCGTCGCGGCCGTCGCCGGCGACGAGGTCAAGCACACGGTCCTGGAACTCGGCGGCAGCGACCCCTACCTCGTCCTGCCCTCCGCCGACGTGGCCAAGGCGGCCCGCACCGCTGTCATCGCACGGGTCCAGAACAACGGGCAGTCGTGCATCGCGGCCAAGCGGTTCATCGTGCACACCGAGGTGTACGAGGAGTTCGCCGAACGCTTCACCGTGGGCATGCGCGACCTCGCTGTCGGCGACCCGCTGGAGGAGTCCACCGACATCGGCCCGCTCGCCACCGAGCAGGGCCGCACCGATCTGGAGGAACTCGTCGACGACGCCGTTCGGCAGGGGGCGCACGCACTGTGCGGGGGCGGCCGCCCCGAAGGCCTGGCCGGCGGCCTGGAGCGTGGCTGGTTCTACGCCCCCACCGTCCTCGGCGGCATCACGCCCGCCATGCGTATCCACCACGAGGAGACCTTCGGCCCCGTCGCCACGCTCTACCGGGCCGGCAGTCTCGACGAGGCCGTGGAGCTGGCCAACGACACGCCTTTCGGGCTCAGTTCCAACGTCTGGACCCGCGACGCCGAGGAGAGCCGGCGCTGTATCCGCGATCTGGAGGCGGGCGGTGTCTTCTTCAACGGCATGACGGCCTCGCACCCCGCGCTGCCGTTCGGCGGGGTGAAGCGCTCCGGGTACGGACGTGAGCTGGCCGGACACGGCATCCGCGAGTTCTGCAACGCCACCACCGTCTGGTTCGGCCCCGAGCCGAGGTAGCGAGCGGGACCGGCGCACGGCCGGGGCCCGGACGGTCCTTCCGTCCGGGCCCCGGCCGTGCGGCAGAAGGGGCCGTGCCCCGAGCCGCCCGCGGTCAGTAGCGCAGCGCCGCCGCGATCCGGCCGTGCTCCTTGAGCGAGTCGTCCGCGACGAACACCACGTCGGCGCCGCTGTCCAGCGCCGTCTCGACCAGTTCGTCGACGATGTCCGCGCGCACCTTCTCGTCCGCCGGGCCGGCGGCGTCCCCGCTCACCGGCACCAGGTGCTCCTGATCGACCCGGACCGTCTGCTGGTAGTGCTCCTCCACCGCCACCAGGCCGGCGCGCCCCTCCCGTACGGCGGCCCACACCTCGTCGAGCCCGCCGGCGAAGGCGCGACGGCCGCGTGCCTCGTCCAGCTTGCCGTCGATCTCCGCGGCGAACCGCTTGTGCCGGGCCTCCAGCGCGGGCCGCAGCTCGCTCAGCAGGTTGGCGGCGGAGGTGTCGGCGGGGGCACCCTTGGTGACCCGGCCCGCAGCGCCCTTGGTGCTCTCGCCGACCTCGTCGAGCAGTGCGAGCGCCGGAGCGAGGCCCACCAGGTACAGCGGCCGCGGATCGGTGGCCAGCACCCCGCGCAGCTTCTCGTCCACCGCGCGCAGGAACTGGCGGGTCTCCTCGTCGCTGAAGGTGCTCGGGGTGTCGCCGATCCGCTCCTCGCGCTGCGGGTTGGGCGCCTCGCGCGGGGCGGTGAGCGGGAAGCCCCCGATGTGCTCCTCGTGCGCGGCGTCGGATGTGCCGCTGAACAGGGAGGCGTGGTCGGCCGACACGGTGAGCGCCCAGAACGGCTGTGCCTGAGCCTTCGCGGCGACCAGGTTGCGGGTCAGATAGGTGTCGCTGAACACCACCCGCTCGGGGGCGGTGCGCGGGAGCTGCCAGATCTGGTACTCGTCCGCCGTGGCGAGGAGTACCAGGGAGTCCAGGGCCCTGCGCGGATCGATCTCGGCGGCCGCGCGGTCCAGCTGCTGCTTGATCGCGGTGCGTGCCTCGCGGGTGACCGCGGGATCCGCCTCGAGCCTGGCGCCGGCCTCGGAGACCAGGTTGCGAAGGCGCACGGCGTCCTGGGCGTTGTCCGGTGCGCGACGGTGGGTCGGCATGGTCAGGGACAGGGCCGGATAGGGCTTGGCCGCACGAAGCTCCTGCAGCAGGCCGGCGGTCAGGGCATCCGTATCCATGAGTTCCCTCCCGGGGGACGTTCCCGCACTGCCGTGCGAGACGGGTGATTCAATGAGTCAATTCATACCTTTTGAGACTAATATGGGCGAATTGACCGCCCTCCCCGCGTCCCTTCGTACGTCCGAGCAGACGGAGCGTCCGTGAACCAGACCAGCCCCGTACGGCGCGCCCCCGGCGGCCGTGCGGCCCGCCGCCTGACCCCCGCCGTGCTCGCCGCGGTGATCGTCGCCGGCGCCGCCGCCTGCGACAGCTCCGACACCTCATCGCAGGGAACGGCCACAAGCACCCGTACGGTGTCCGCCGAGCCGGCCGGGTCACCCTCGGCCACCGAGAGCCCGCGCACCCAGCAGGACTTCGCGGCCTCCGTCTCCGCCGATGCGGAGCGCAACCGGCAGAAGGCCGTGACGACGCTCAAGGCCGTCGACGGAAAGGGCGACGCCGTCGGGGACGTCTCGGTCAGCGGCCTCCCGGTGGTGGCATCGGAACAGTTCCGCAGCGCCCTCGTGCGGGTGACCAACCGCTCCGGCGAGGCCGCCTTCTACGCCGTGCGGGTGGAGTTCGTCGACGCATCCGGGAAGGTGCTCGACTCCGTCGTGCTGGGCTTCGCCGACGTCCCGCCGAACCGGACGGTCAGTCAGCACGCCAACAGCCGCAAGGCGGCCGGCGTCAAGTCGTTCCCCCGGATCGCCCAGGCCGAGCGCGGCTGACGGACGGGACCACGGTGAGCGCCGCCACCGGTGCGGTCACGGACGCACTGCGCGACCTGCACGCCCGGTTCGCCGGGGTCGACGAGGGCGAACTCGCCGACTACATCCCGCAACTGGCCCTGGCCGACCCGGGCGCCTTCGGGCTGGCCCTGATCAGCATGGACGGCCACCGGTACAGCACGGGCGACGCCGACGTGCCGTTCACCGTCCAGTCCGTGTCGAAACCGTTCGTCTACGCCCTGGCCCTGTCCGTGCTCGGCCTCGAGGAGGTGTCCCGCTGGGTGAACGCCGAACCCAGCGGCGAGGCGTTCAACGCGATCAGCCTGGAACGGGTCACCGGACGCCCGGCCAACGCCATGGTCAACGCGGGCGCCATCGTCACCACCGCGCTGATCCCCGACACCCCCGCGTCCCCGCGGTTCGGGCGCATCCTGGACTGTCTGAGCCGGTTCGCCGGCCGGACACTCGACGTCGACGAGCAGGTGTACGCCTCCGAGGTGGTCACCGGGGACCGCAATCGCGCCCTCGCCTATCTGATCCGCAGCACGGGGCCGCTGCCCGTCGACCCGGTGGCGGCGGTGGAGACGTACTTCCGCCAGTGCTCGGTACGGGTCACGGCACTGGACCTCGCCGCGATGGCGGCGACGCTGGCGAACGGCGGCGTCAACCCGCTCACCGGGGACACGGTCGTCGCGGAACCCGTCGCCGCGCAGGTGCTCGCTGTGATGGCGACGTGCGGGATGTACGACTCCTCGGGCGACTGGCTGCTGCGGGTGGGACTGCCGGCCAAGAGCGGGGTGTCCGGAGGCCTCATCGCCGCGGGTCCCGCCCGGTTCGGACTGGCGACGTACAGCCCCCTCCTCGACCGGACCGGAACCTCCGTGCGGGGACACCGGGCGATCGGGACGCTGTCGCAACGGCTCGGCCTCCACCTGATGCACAATCCCGCGCTGGCGGCGTCCACCGTCACCCTGGTCACCACTGCCGACGACCTGCCCTCCGCGCCGACGGGGGAGCGGGAGCGTGCCCGGTACGAACGGGTGGCGGTCGTCGCCGCCCAGGGCGCACTGGACTTCACCGCGGCCGAGCGGGTGCTGTTCGCCCTGGACGAGCAGCGGCCGCAGGACACCGTCGGCGTGGTCCTGGACCTGCTCCGGGTGACGGACATCGGCACCGTGGCCCGGGCGATGCTGCGCAGCGGGCTCGCCCGGCTCACGGCCGACGGCCGGCGCGCCGCCGTCGCCGACCCGGACGGCCGCCTCCGGGAACCGGGCGGCGGGGCCGCGGATCCGCGGTGTTTCGCCACCCGTGAGGAGGCCGTGGCCTGGTGCACGGCGGAGCAGGCCGGCTGAGCCGCTTCACGAGGAGGCGGCGGCCCGGCGAACGGCCGGGCCGCCCGCTCCGCACATGGTCACGGCCATGTGCCGGACCAGCACCGGGGGAGCGACGTCAGAAGCGTCCGTCTACCAGATGGATTCCACCCACTCGGGGTGGTCGATGAACGGGTTCCGGTTGTGCTGGTACTGGTTGAATATGACGTCGTTGCGCCGCTTCTCGAAGGTGTCCGGCGGGTCCTGCTCACTCCATGTCTTCAGTACGGAGAGCCGGCCGATGTTCGGTGCCGATCCGTTCGACACCTTGTCGTTTGGTTCGAGGTCGGCGAACGCGTCGTCCCCCTCGTAGCGCACCGCCATATAGAGGATCATGCGGGCGACGTCGCCCTTCACCGCGTCGCGCGGTTCGAAGGAGTCGCTGTCGGTGTAGTTGCCGGGCGCCTCGCTCAGCTCGGTGCCACCGTTGTCGAAGTCCTTGTTGCCACGGGTGGAGTTGACCGTGACGTCCTCCGGGCGCAGATGGTGGATGTCGGTGCCGGGGCCGGTCGCCGTACCGAAGTCCCCGTGGGACTTGGCCCAGACGTGCTCACGGTTCCACTGGTCCACGCCGCCGCCGTTGTTGCTCTTGGGTTCGGAGCGCCCGGAGTACAGGAGGATCACGTTCGAGGAGTTGGCCGGGTCCTGGTCGGTGTTCTTGAGCGCGTCCCAGACCTGGCTGTAGCTGAGCTTGGACTGGTTGCTGATGATCGTGTGCAGGGAGCTCTTGAGCGCGGTGCCGGTCTTGCCGAGGGCGTTCTGGTAGTACGTGTCGTCCAGCGCGCCGAGCGGGGTGGCGGCGCCCGCCGGGGCCGGTGGTGTCGCGGCCGGGGCCGCGGCCGCGGTGCCGGCGAGCACCGCGAAGGCGGCCAGAGTGGCCAGCAGCGTGCGCCGGCCGGAAGGGTGACGACGGGACATGTGGGGTGTCCTCTCCGGAAATACGGGCACCGCGGCGCCGTCACGGGGTGGAGGACGGCTCCGCGGTGGTCGTGTGCTATGTGGTCAGCGGGAGCCTTCCACACGCACCGTGACCCGGGTGTGAACACTGCGTACTTATCATGTGCAGGTCAAGTGAGGGTCGCGGAGTCTCCCCTTCCGGTCGCTGCGGCCGGTATCGGATGCGCGGCCACCGGCACAGGGCGAGAATTGCCGCAAGGACGAGGAGGCGGCATGAGCGACGAGCCCGAATCCGTATCGCGGAGTGTGACCCCGGACAGCCACCTGCACACCGGCGGCAGCGACCATCCGTCGGCGGAGGACGTGGTACTCGCCTCCGGGCGGGACCTGACCCCGCAGAATCTCGAGTGGGCGCGGCGCAGGCTGGCCAGGGAGGGCCGGGCGGCCCTGGACAAGCAGCTGCCCTGACGGCCGGCGGACGCGCTGGACGGGCGGCTTCGGCAGCCGGTGGAGGGCGCTGCCCGGGCGGCGTGCGGCCGTGGCGCCGACGGGAGGTGTGCGGGTGCCCGGCGCTGCTCGGATAGCCTGAACGCAATATGAACCGTTTGACGACGTCAGGGGCCGGTTACGACCTGGCCCGATTCCCCGAGGACCCCCGCGACCCGTTCCGTGCCTGGGACGCGGCCGACGAGTATCTGCTCCGGCACCTGGAGGGGATCGACGGGGCGCCGCCGGTCGACCTGTCCGGCAGCGTCGTCGTGGCCGGCGACCGCTGGGGCGCCCTGAGTACCGTGCTGGCCGGGTACCACCCCGTACAGATCACCGACTCCTACCTCGCGCAGCGGGCGACCGCGGCGAACCTGGCGCGCAACGGGGCCGGGGCGGACGCCGTACGCCTGCTCTCCCCGCACGACACCCCGCCGGACCGGATCGACGTCCTGCTCGTCCGCGTACCCAAGAGCCTCGCGCTCCTCGAGGACCAGCTGCACCGGCTCGCACCCGCCGTACATGCCGGCACCGTCGTCATCGGCACCGGCATGGTGAAGGAGATCCACACCTCCACCCTGAAGCTGTTCGAGCGGATCATCGGTCCCACCCGCACCTCGCTCGCGGTCAAGAAGGCCCGGCTCATCCACTGCACGCCGGACCCGTCACTGGTCCGCACCCCCAGCCCCTGGCCCTACCGCTACGAGCTGCCCGACGACGTCGGGGCCGTCTCTGGCCGGACCGTCGTCAACCACGCCGGCATCTTCTGTGCCGAGCGGCTCGACATCGGCACCCGCTTCTTCCTGAAGCACCTGCCCGTGCGCAGCGGCCCCGACCGGGTCGTCGACCTCGGCTGCGGGAACGGCGTCGTGGGTCTGGCCGCCGCCCTCGCCAACCCCGACGCCGCGCTCACCTTCGTCGACGAGTCGTACCAGGCCCTCGCCTCGGCCGAGGCGACCTTCCGGGCCAACACCGGCCCGGACGCCGAGGCCCGCTTCGTGGTCGGCGACGGGCTCGCCGATGCCGAGCCGGGCAGCGCCGACCTGGTACTCAACAACCCGCCGTTCCACTCGCACCAGGCCACCACCGACGCGACCGCCCGGAACATGTTCCACGGCGCACGCGGCGCGCTGCGCCAGGGCGGCGAACTCTGGGTGGTGGGCAACAGGCACCTCGGCTACCACACCCAGCTGCGCCGGATCTTCGGCAACTGCACCACGGTGGCGGGCGATCCGAAGTTCGTCGTGCTGCGCGCCGTCAAGCGCTGACGGCCAACCGTTCGCGGGCCCGCGCCCCTTCCGGATTCTTGCAACACGTTCTACTGTGTGCGCCGCCGCACACGGGCGACGCGACCGCGAGAATCCTGGAGGGGCCGTGCACCTCGAATACACGCCTGAACAGCAGCAGTTGCGCGCCGAACTGCGTACCTACTTCGCCACCCTGGTGCCGGACAACGCCTATGCGCGCTACGCCGACCCCGCCGCCCAGAAGCGCTTCTACCGGGAGACGATCAGGCGTCTGGGCACCGACGGCTGGCTCGGCGTCGGCTGGCCCACGGAGTACGGCGGGCGCGGGCTGTCGCCCATGGAGCAGTTCATCTTCTTCGACGAGGCGGCCCAGGCGGGCGTCCCGCTGCCGCTGATGGCCCTCAACACGGTCGGCCCGACGATCATGCAGTACGGCACCGACGAGCAGAAGGCGTACTTCCTGCCGAAGGTGCTCGCCGGGGAGATCGACTTCGCGATCGGCTACAGCGAACCCGACGCGGGCACCGACCTGGCCGCACTCAAGACCCGGGCGGTGCGCGACGGCGACACCTACGTCGTCAACGGGCAGAAGATCTGGACGACCAACGGCGACACCGCGGACTGGGTGTGGCTCGCCGCCCGCACCGACCCGGACGCCCCGCCCCACAAGGGCATCACGATGCTCCTCGTCCCGACGTCCGACCCCGGCTACTCCTGCACCCTCATCAACACCCTCGCCTCGCACGACACCGCCGCCAGCTACTACGAGAACATCCGCGTCCCCGTCTCCCGCCGGGTCGGCGAGGAGAACAAGGGCTGGCGGCTCATCACCAACCAGCTCAACCACGAGCGCGTCACCCTCGCCGCCCACGGCACCATGGCCATCCGCGCCCTGCACAACGTCCGCCGCTGGGCCGCGGAAACCCGGCTCGCCGACGGGCGCCGCGTCATCGACCTCGGCTGGGTCCGCGCCCGTCTCGCCCGCACGCACACCCGGCTCGACGCGATGAAACTCCTCAACTGGCAGATGGTGTCCGCCGTCCAGAACCAGACCCTCACCCCCCAGGACGCCTCCGCCGTCAAGGTCTACGGCTCCGAGGCGCGCCGCGACGCCTATGCCTGGCTGATGGAGGTCGTCGGCTCGGCCGGCCCGCTCAAGGAGGGCTCCGCGGGCGCGGTACTGCACGGCGAACTCGAGCGCGGATACCGGTCCGCGGTCATCTTCACCTTCGGCGGCGGCAACAACGAGATCCAGCGGGAGATCATCTCCTGGATCGGCCTGGGGATGCCGCGCGTGCGCCGCTGAGGTGTGGTGTGACGAGGCGGAGCCGTCCTCGCCGGCTCGGCCGAGACCGACCTGCGACACCCCCGTGTGATCACCCCTCACGACTGGATTCACTGCCCGCCGCTTCCACGGGGACAGGACGAGCGACGAACTCCGCATGCCCCGCCCCGGGCGGCGGACGCCCTGCTGACGCCCGTCCTCAAGACCATGTGCAACCGTCGGCTGCGGCTGCGCCGTGACCCCGCGGCCCTGGCCATGGAGCGGCAGAAGAACTGTGTCCTGGCCAAGGGCGCGGACAAGGACGTCACTGCGGCAACCGCGTACCGGCACGCGGCACACCCCTTGTGACCGCCGTGTGGGGGCGGAGCACTACCGCCGCGGGGTCATGAAAGCGCCGTTCACGACATATCCATCCAGCCCATGGAGTTCGCCGTACGCGATCAGATCGCTGGTGCGGTTGATGAATCCGCGCCCCGAGTAGTTGAGCGAGGTGTTGCACAGGACGCTGAATCCGGTCAGTTCGCCGAAGGAGCTCAGCAGTTCGGCCATATCCGGGTTCGCCACCGGGTCGACGGTCTGTGTGCGGGCCGTTCCGTCGACGTGTGTGACCGCCCGCAGCCCGTCGGATTCGACCTGGCTGAAGTACAGCATGTAGGGGTCGGGGACTCCGCCGCCGAACCAGCGGCCCGCGTCCTGCTCCAGGCAGATCGGGGCGATGGGGCGGTAGCTCTCGCGCTGCTTGATCTTGTTGAGCCTGACCGTCGTCTCCTCGGTGAAGGGAGCGGCCAGGATCGACCGGTTCCCCAGTGCGCGGGGGCCGATCTCCCAGCGGCCCCGCGCCCAGCCGATGATGTTCCCGTCGCGGAGGTAGCGGGCGACCTCGTCGTAGCGCACCGGGCGGATCTCGTAGCGCTGCGGGTCGAAGGGCAGGTCCTCGACGAACTCGCCCCCCGCGTACACGTCCCAGTCGAGGGCGGCCGACCCGGTGTAGAAGTGCTGGGCGTCGATGGCGGTGCCGATCGCGGAGCCACTGTCGTTGGGGCACGGCGGGACGAATACCGCGGGGAAGAGCCCGCACTCGCGCCAGCGGCGGTTCCACTCGCAGTTGAGTCCGCAGCCGCCGGAGATGAGCAGTGGAAGGCCCTCCGTCAGATGCTCCCGGGCGTATGAGTGGAAGCGGTCGAAGATGGCGTCCGACAGGCGGGCGGCGAGGTTCTTGTACGCCTGCGTCTCCACGCCGATGTTGTGGAAGGGGGAGTCGGTCATCCGGTTCTTCAGGCTGCCGGTGATGACCTCCCTCTGACCGAGGATGAAGGCGATGGCTTCCTGCTCCGCCCGGTCGGCCGACCGGGCGTCGGCGAATCCGGCGAGCGCCATCTGCTTGCCCGCGTCCTGGAACCGGACGAATTCCTCGTGCGGACTGTACTTGGGGTCGGCGAGCGCGAAGCCGTAGGAGTACTTGTTTCCGGGGTAGGTGAGCACCTCCTGGAGGTGGGTCACGCCTCCGTGCTCGTCGATGCGGTAGAACGAGCCGATGTTCCCCTCCCACACCAGGCTGTAGAAGGGCTGGTCCCGGCGGAACGCCGACATTCCGTAGGACGTCATGATGTGGGAGCGCTCGTGCGTGGAGGAGAAGACGCGCACGTTCTTCCCGAAGAACCGGCCGGCCTCGTCCGTGATCGCGGATTCGCCCACCCCGAAGTACCCGGCACGCGAGGGCTGGTCGGTGGCCTGAGTGCCCTTGATCCAGCCGCTCACGGCGATGACGTCCGGCTGTTCGTCCAGCCGGTCGGCCGCTACGGCGAACGCCTCGGCGGTCAGAGTGCTGTAGCGGACGAAGGAGTCCTTCTCCGCCTCCAGGGAGAAGAGCAGCTTTCCGTCCTTGACGGCTGCGATCGCCCCGTCATGGCCTTCCTTGAGGGAAAGAATCAGCATGATGGTCCTTTGCGCTGTGGGTGTGCGACCTGGGAGAGAGGGGGTCCGGCAGCGAGGTGCGGGGATCGGACGGCGCCGGGTTCGGCTGCCGTCGAGAGGACTTCGAGGGCGAGCCGGTGCAGCTGCGGATTGGCGGACAGAGCACCGGTGCCACCCTGGGGCGAGGCGCCCAGGAGATCGGTGCAGACCCCGCCTGATTCCGTGACGAGGATCTGTACGGCGGCGATGTCCCAGGGGTTCACGACCGGTTCGGCGGCGATGTCGAGGGTTCCTTCGGCGACCATGCAGTGCTGGAGGAAGTCTCCGAAGGCACGGTCCTCCCAGCACTCTTCGGCCAGGCGCAGATAGGCCTCACGTGAGTGGAAGACGTCCCAGGTGCGTGTGCTGGTGGTGGACAGGTAGGCGTCGGCGAGACCGTTCCGGCCGGAGACCCGCAGGGGCAGGGGAGCGCTGCCGTCCGGGCCGCGCCGCAGCCAGGCGCCCTGTCCGGCCGCCGCCCACCAGCGGCTGTACAGGGCGGGGGCACTGATGACGCCGACGGTGGGCCGCCCGTCCTCCAGCAGGGCGACCAGGGTGGCCCAGACAGGAATCCCGCGCAGGAAGTTCCTGGTGCCGTCGATGGGGTCGACCAGCCAGGTGCGCCCGGTGGCGACGGAGCCGCCGGTCTCCTCCCCGGCGAAGGCGTCATCGGGTCGGGCGGAGGCGAGGGCCTGGCGTACGGCCCTCTCGACGGCGGTGTCCGCGTCGGTCACGGGCGTACGGTCCGGCTTCTCCCGGACCCTCAGGTCGAGGGCCTGGAAGCGGCGGCCGGTGATGCCGTCGGCGATGTCGCCGAGGCGCAGGGCCAGTTCGAGATCGTCCTGTGGGGACACGGGATCACCTCGCGTGGAGTTCGAGCAGGTGGTACTCCATGACCCGGACCTCCTCGATCCGGCGCACGCGGCGCAGCAGTTCGACCCGTACGCCGGCTTCCTCCGCGATGGCGTCGAGCCGTTCATGGTCCCCGAGGTCGGCGGTGCCCAGCAGCAGCCTGCCGCCGTCCGCCAGATGCTTGTGGGCTCCCGCGATGTAGCGGGCCTGGCCCTGGTAGCCCGGATCGAAGACGGCGGAGTGCAGATCGGTGGAGAGCACGAAGTCGTCCTCCACATAGGTCCAGGGCACGTTCCAGAAGATGGTGTCGAAGCGGTCCACGGGTTCGAGCGCCGTGTACATGTCGCTGTGGAGGACGCGCACCCGGTCGCTGACACCGTGCCGTTCGGCGTTGGCGACCGTGTTGGCCACCGCCTTGTCGTTGATGTCCAGCGCGGTGACGGAGGCGCAGCCGGTGAGGGCGGCGGTCACGGCGATGACGCCCGTGCCGCAGCCGACCTCCAGGAACGAGCCGCCGGACGGATAGGGCACGAGCGAGGCGAGCACCTCGGTGGCGGCGCTCAGGGTGCTCGGGAACACGCCTCGGTGCAGGCTCCATTCCCGGCCCAGCAGGGTGAAGGAGTCCGGCAGGTCGTCGCCGACGAGGGCGTGCCGGAGGGCCTCGGCAACGGTCTCGGGGGTCTCCTCGAAGGTCATCGGCTCTGCCTCTCCGGCGGTGTGGGTCATCGGTTCGGCCCGGCGGCGTACCGTACGAGCGCTTCGCGGTGGCGGCCGATCTTGCGGAAGGCTTCGGCGTACTGGTCGATGAGCGACTTGTCCTCGGGCCAGTTGGTGAAGGTGGGCAGGGACAGTGCGTGCTGCTCGACGTGTTCCGCGTGCGAGCCGCTCGGCGGTGCGAGGCCCTTCTTCGGAGTCCCGGGGAACAGCGGGTTCTCCTGACCGGTGTAGAGCGGAAGGGTCGACAGGCGGGGGCCGGAGGGGGCGCCCACTTCCATGCCTTCGGCGCGCAGGGCCTCGACGAGGACGGAGCGGGGGACGCCGCCCAGGGCCTCGGGCCGGTAGAGCGGTTTGTAGCCGTACCAGGCCCCCATGTCGACGTGTCCGGCGACGTGTACGGGTTCCAGGTAGGGCACGTCGCCGAGTTGTTCGCCGAGGTGGCCCAGGCAGCGGTGCCGTGCCGCCTTGCGTGCCGGGAACGCGGCGAGCGCGTGCCGGGCGACGATGGCGTTGAACGGCGACATGCGCAGCTTCAGCCCGTAGCCGGTTACCCAGTGCGCACGCAGGTCCTCGTCGAGGACGGCGTCACGGGAGCGGTCCCGGTAGTGACCGAGGAGCGTGGCGCGGTCGTGCACCAGGGGGTCGCTGGTGACGAGAATGCCGCCCTCGCCCGCGTAGACGGCCTTGTTGGCCTGGAGGGAGAAGACCGCGGCGTCGCCGAAGGTGCCGACGGGCCTGCCCTTGTAGCGGCTGCCGTGGGCGTGGGAACAGTCCTCCAGGACGCGCAGTCCGTGGCGCTCGGCGATCCGCAGGATCGCGTCCATGTCGCAGGGATGGCCCCACTGGTGGACGACCGTGACGACCTTGGTGTGTTCGGTGAGCGCGGCCTGGAGCGCCTTCGGGTCGAGGCCGCGGGTGTGGGGGTCGATGTCGGCCAGGACCACGTCGCCGCGGAGGGCGAAGACGGGGCTCAGCGCCGCGTGGTAGGTGAGGGCCGGTCCCACGACATCCACGCCCTCACGCACACGGAGTGCGAAGTAGGCGGCGAAGAGGGCGCTGGTACCGGAGTTGAAGGTGACCGCGAAGCGGGCTCCGCCGTCCAGGAAGGCGAGGAAGTCGTCCTCGAGCCGGCCGATGGGGCCGCTGTTGCCCTTGATGGAGATGTCGGTGTTCCGCTGCGCGGCCAGTTCGGACAGCTCGGCCTCGTCGGCGGGGGGCGGCCAGACTTCGTGCGGGAGCGGCTGTTCGATGGCGGGTGCGCCTCCGAGGAGGGCGAGTTGTTCGACGGTGGCCATGTGTCCTTCCTGCTTTCGTGGGTGGGCTCGGGACCGGCGCTTCGGGCGTGGTCGGTGTGCGTACGGGGACGGGGTCAGGCGCACCGGCCGGCGAGCTGGTCCTGCTCACCCGACCGGTCCCGGTAGATCCCGTCGATCGTGCGCACGGCGGCGAGCTGACGCTGGAGGTGGTCCTGGCGGTAGGAGCGGTCGTCCAGGTGCCCCAGATGGTGGGCGATCATGGAGCGCACGGCGTCGGTCTTGGGGCCTTCCGAGGTGTAGCGCTCCAGTGGCAGCCCACCGATGGAATGCAGAGTGGCGACCGTGGGGGCGACGTTCAACGCGCCCTCCGTACCGAGCACGCAGAGGTGTTCGATCTTCTCGTGGTGATGGCGGGAGATGCGCAGTGAGCCTGTCAGCCCCGTTGAGGGATAGCTGCACATCAGGCTGACGAGATCCTCCAGCCGACGGTCCCGCATCTCCTGGTACTGGTGCACGAAGGCGGAATGCACCCGAGGAGGTTCGGGGAACAGGCCGCTGAGCACATCGATGAGGTGGTAGCCCATGTCGAGGAGCACCCCGCCCCTCGCCTGCTCCCGCGAGGCGCGCCAGCCCGTGGTCGGGTGAGCCAGGTTGAAGTGGTAGTCGTAGGAGAACCAGTAGGGCTCCCCGATCCGCGCGAGATTCTCCTGGGCGAACCGGAACACGGGATTGAAGTTCCGTTGCAGCAGCGTGAAGACGCTGCGGTCGGCCCGTTGCGCCAGGGATATCAGTTGCCGGGCTTCTTGTTCGGTGACGGCGAACGGCTTTTCCTTGATGACGTGCCTGCCGTGCGCCAGGAGTTCCGCACAGACCGGTAGGTGCTCACTGTGCGGCACGGTGACCACCGCGGCGTCGAAGTCGACCTTCTCGATTGCCTCCCCGAGGAGGCCGTAATACGGGAATCCCCAGGCGTCGGCGAGTGACGAGGCCGCCGGTGCGGGGTCGACGCCGCCGACGACATCCGCGCTTTCTCGTACGACGGGCAGATACTCTATTCCTTGATGTCCGGCAAATCCGACCACCAGTACTCGTGGGCGCGGGACTGCGTTTTTCGACCTGTCACCGGACATGCAGAATATCCCCCTCGGGGAAAAGATCTGAAGTCGTAAAGGGATTCAGGGAACTCGGTGGCTCTTTCTGGACTCATCGGCGAGCCAGGTGTGTGCCGCGGTCACGACGTCCTTGATGAAGGTGCTTCCGCTGAGCTCTGTGTTCTCGTCGAGCAGCGTGACGCCGTCGGCCGCGATCCAGGTGAACTCGGTGTGCTTGTCCCGTTCGAGTTCGGGCGACGAGAGGTCCCCGTCCACCTCGACGATGTAGTCCGATTCGATGTGCCGCAGTCCGTCCGCCGTCCACTCCTCGTGCGCCACCTGGGCGAGCACGAGGCGCAGCTGCCACCCGGTCTCCTCGGCAACCTCCCGGCGGAGCGCGTCCAGTAGGGACTCGCCCTCCTCCACGGCTCCGCCGACGATGTCCCAGCAGCCGGGGAAGAGGCGTCGGCCGGCCGAGCGGCGCTGGACGAAGATCCGGTCGTACGGGTCGCGGATCAGTGCGCCCACTACGCGCCGGGGTTCATTCGACGAGCTGACCATTCTTCCCCCGGTTCACCAGCCTGCGAGATTTCGAGTGCGCCCTGTGCCGGGTGAAATAGAATAGGAATCGAACGGCCTGAAGGAGAAGGTGGGCAGCCTCAGTTGCTGCCGGATGGGATCGTGTCGGGTTGATTGGCCGGTCGTATTCTCCGTCCTGAAGAATACCGGAGATCCTCGACGGCACAGGAGAGTGTGCAAGATTTCGGACGCCGAAACTTCTCCTTGACATGCTGTCACGTCATATGCTGACGGTTTGACTCGTGCATGTCGCACGCCTATTCGGGTTTAGGTGTCGGGGTGGCCGCGCACTTGAAGTGCGGGCCACTCTCCGTCGCGCTTTCTGACTCCTGGGGCGAGAGTTTTCGCGCCCCGCTTTGCTGAGCGATCGTTCTTTTCTGTCCCCGCCGGTCGTGTCGCCCTGGAATATGTTGGCCGGATTTGCCAGGCGCCGGGGCCCGATGGCGCTGCCCGGCGCCCCGGACGATCACTGGCGGCGGACGGTCACCGGCGGCGGGCGACCAGCAAGACGTACCCGACCTCGGGGAGCGCACCGAACCTGGGGAGGGAGCGGGTGGAGGTGAAGAACTCGTAGTGGGGGTCGTCGGGGGTGGGCTCTACGCCGTCGAAGGCATCGGCGAACGCCTGGTAAGTGCGCCGGACCTGCTCTCCGATGTCGTTGAACTCCACGATCTCCAGACCGGCGCGGTCGAGGGCCGTACGCAGCTCCGCCGGGTCGGGGAAGCCGGGGGACTGGAACGCCCGGCACGTCTGCCGGACCGTCTCCGCGGCATCCCCGGTCACCGGAGACCGGAGCAGCACATCAGCGACGACCAGCGGGCTTCCCGGTCGCAGGGTCCGGGCGATCTCGGTAAGAGCGGCGGTCCGGTCGCTGATGTGCATCATGCACTCGATCGCCCAGGCGCCGTCGAAGGACGCGGCGTCGAAGGGCAGTGCGCAGGCGTCCGCGTACCGGAAGTCCACCCGGCCGGCGAGCGCGGCCGCGTGCGCGCGCGTCCGGGCGAGGTCGATGTCTTCTTCGCTGACCGAGATTCCGGAGACGCGCGCACCGGTGGCCCGGGCGATGCGCAGGGCGGGCCGTCCGGTTCCGCAGCCGACGTCCAGCAGGCGCCGGCCGGGTGCGGCGGCCAGCCCCTCTGCCACGAGGTCGGTGAGCCGGTCGGTGGCTTGGTCGAGGGAGCGGTCGTCGTCAGCGCCGTCCCAGTAGCCGACGTGGATGTTCCCGTCGACGGCCGCGCCGTCCGCGGTTTCGGTCTGGTCGTCGTGGAGCAGGCCGACGTCCGGTGACGACGGGGCGGTGTGGTGGACGAAGGGGTCGTTGGTCATCGAGATCTCCCGCGCTTGAGTGGCGTGTCAGCCGGTGAAGAGGACCGTCGGGCGCGATTCGCCAAACTGATGAACAGGCGAACGAGCGGGCAGGGGCTTCCAGGGTTCACCGGGATCCCGGGACGCATGCGGCGGGGTCGTGGGCGAGGCGGCTGCCGCTCATGGTGAGGTCGGGGCGATGCCGCTGAGGGCTGCGACAGCTCTGTGGGCGACGCGCTGCACCCTGGGGTGTCCTGCGGCGATGGGCGTCGAGCGACGATTGTCCTGGAGGGTGTGAAGTTCGTCCAGGGTGCCCCGTTGGCATGGTCGCGACCGAACCGGCATGCGGGGCCCGCTGGTGCACCACTGGAAAGCGGCTCACCTGGAACGCCTCTGTGTTCCAGGGGAGTTGGCTGGATCTCCCCTCCCGTGCCGGTAGCTTCGGTGGCATGGGCCGGCCCCGCCCGCTGAGCAGGTGCGTACAAACTCGCCGGAACGCACGACCTCGTCGCCCTTCAGCAAGTCCCGCTCGGCGCACCCGCGGGGTCGCACTACCAGGGCCGGATCAACGGCGTCGGGCACTGCCTATGTCGAGCACTGCCTATCGGTAGAGGGCGCCGACATCAACTGACTTCGTACTCCGGCTCCGGGACGGGCTCCACCTTCCTTCCGGCAGCCGGCAAGGTAGTCAGCAGCACAGCTGCTCCGAGGAGCGCGATGCCCGCGATCCAGGCCGCGCCGACGTGCATGGCGTGGATGAACGCGTCGTCAGCGGCCTGAGCAAGAGCGGGCCGGTGGACAGTGGTGGCGACGTGGCGGGCCTGTTCGGCGGAGACCCGCGCCTGCTCCCGCACCGGACCGGGCGCACCCTCGAGCGAAGGTTCGATCGCACGGCGGTACATGATCGACATGATGGTGCCGCCTATCGCGATTCCGATCACACTGCCGGTCTGTCGCACGGTATTGGTGACGGCCGATCCTGCACCGGCCTGTTCCAATGGCAGGTCGCTGATCAATGCGGCCGTAACGGGGCCGATCACCATGCCGATCGAGAAGCCCTGCACCAACAACAGGATCTCGATCCGGACGAGTGGAGTCTGGAGCCCGAGGAACCCGTATCCGCCCATGGTCAGCGCAGCCATGGTCAGCGCCGGAACGGTGACCAGACGTAGCGGCAGACGGCGGACCAGTCGCGAGGCGAGGGGCGCCCCCGCGAGCGCGCCGAATGCGGTCGGGATGTTGGCCAGACCCGCCTTCATCGGCGAGAAGCCGAGCGCGCCCTGAAGGTAGAACGCGTTGTAGAAGGTGATGGCGGCCACGCCGAAGAGCAGCAGTCCGAGCGCCACATTGCCGCCACTGAACGCGCGTTGCGCGAACAGCCGCGGGTCAAAGCTGGGCACCTTGACGCGCAGTTCGACGAGTACGAAAACGGCCAGTAGAACCAGGCCGGCAATGACCGGCGCCCAGACGTCGGTACGACTCCACGCCGCCACCTGCCCCGCCCGGATCAGCCCGTAGGCCAACGCCACGAGCCCACTGATCGACAGCAGCATTCCAGCGGGGTCCAGTGGCCGCCGAATGGGGCTGCGGAAATTCGGAACCAGCACGGCGAGCCCGGCCAGAGCCAATGCCGCGACCGGGACATTGATGAGAAAGACCGAGCCCCACCAGAAATGATCGAGCAGGAATCCCGCCAGCACCGGGCCGGCGGCCATTCCGACACCGGCCGACGTCGAGAAGATGCCGATCGCGGCAGCCCGTGCGGGGCCCGTAAAGGTCCACATGAGGATGGCCATCATGGCGGGTGTGATCAGTGCGCTGCCCACCCCCATTGCGGCTCGCGCGGCAATGAGCCGGCCCGCATCGCTTGCGTACGCCGCCCACAGCGACGACCCGGCGAAGATCACCAACCCGCTCGAGAACACAGTCCGGTGACCGAACCGATCGCCCAACGCGCCTGCCGTGAACATCAATGTGGCGAAGGCCAGAGTGTACGAACCGGTCGCCCATTGCAGCTGACCCGGGCTGGCCCCCAGTCCGCGGACCGGGTCTGCCAGGGTCTCCAGCGCGGTACTCAGGACGGTATTGTCCAGCCAAATCAGAAGCGAACACGACATAAGAACGGCAAGGATTAAGTGCTGCCTGGACTTCGGCAATACAGGAGGCGTGGTCATGAACACCTTTGGATGTTGATCGGTGGGAACCTGAACGACTGGACCATAAGCAAACTCTGCGATGCCGTCAAGCTTAGAATTAATGGGAAATACCGTTGCGACCGAGCGGCCTGTATGCCCTCTGTCAGATTTGTGAACCGAGCGAATTTGTGCCCTCTGGCGGATTTGCGAGTTGAAGAATTCTATGACTTCAGGAGGTTGCGACTGGGCTGATTTCATGCCCTCCGGTCAGCTCTTGAGGCTTCCGGCGGACAGACCCGAGCGCCGGAACCGCTGGGGGACGAGGAACGCGATACACAGGGGGATCACCGACACCAGGGAGCCCGTGACGACGATGCCGTACCAGGGCTGGTCCCGGAGCCGGCTGTTCCAGAAGCAGAGACCCGAGGTGAGCGGCCACACACGGACGGGTGACCCCGGTGCTCCCCCGAGCGCCGAACGGGCCGGTTCCGGCCTGCTGTTGGACCATGGATCCGGCGCAGCCGCGCGGGCTCCGCCTCCGTCGTGCTGATCTCAGACTGCACACCTCGACCACGACAGGAGAAGTCATGCCCACCAAGACGCTCCGGATTCCCACCGCTGACGGCCAGGCCGACGCGTTCGCCGCCTTCCCCGACGGCGGCGGGCGGCACCCGGGGGTGCTGATGTACCCGGACGGCTTCGGCATCCGGCCGGTGCTGCGGGAGATGGCCCGCGAACTGGCCGGGCACGGGTACTACGTGCTCGTCCCCAACATCTTCTACCGGCACGGACCGGCACCGGTGATCGAACTCCCCGAGTACATCGGAGCCGAGGCCCGGCCCGCGGTCCTCGCCCAGCTGATGCCGTTGATCGAGGCGCACACCACCGAACGCGTCCTGAGCGACGCCGACGCCTACCTCGGGTTCCTCACCACCCGGCCCGAGGCCGGTCCCGGACCGGTCGCGGTGACCGGCTACTGCATCGGCGGTCTGCTGGCGATGCGCACCGCCGCGGCCCACCCCCGCCAGGTGGCCGCCGTCGCCGGATTCCACGGCCCCGTGGTCGCCGACGAGCCGGACAGCCTGCACAGCTTCCTCTCCAAGGTCACCGCCCAGGTCCACCTCGGCCACGCCGAGAGCGACTTGACGCCCGAGGCCCTCGGCGAGCTCAACCGGGCCCTGGACGCCGCAGGTGTCAGCTACACCTCCGAGATCTACCCCGGCACCGTCCACGGCTTCACCATGTCCGACACCGACGCCTTCGACCCCGCCGCACTTCAGCGTCACTGGGACCGCCTGCTGCCCCTGCTCGGCCGCACCCTGGCCAACGGCTGAGGCTCCGGCCCCGGGGACCCGGCCGACGTGCAGAGCGGCAGCGCGTCGGCCGGCAGCGATCCGCAGCGGAGCACCGCAGTGCGAGGAGTGCGCCGCTACGCTGTCGCACGGGAGGTGCGAACACATGACGGAATCCGACCCCGGGCTCTTCGGCCCCGCATCGGTCACCTGGCAGATGCACGGCGACCCGATGATGTGGGTCGCGGGAGTTCGTGCCCTGTACCTCCAGGCGCTCCACCCGCGCGCGGTGCGCGGCGTGATGCAGAACTCCGACTTCCGCAAGGACGCCTGGGGCCGGCTGATGCGCACGGCGAGTTTCGTGGGGACGATCACCTACGGCACCACCGAGGCCGCCGAGAAGGCGGGCGCCCGGGTCCGCAGGATCCACCGGCTCCTCAAGGTCACCGACCCGCTGAGCGGCGAGACCTACGGGGTCGACGACCCGGAGCTGCTGCTGTGGGTGCACTGCGCCGAGGTCGACTCCTACCTCCGGGTCCAGCTCCGCTCCGGCTACCCGCTCACCGCCGCACAGGCCGACCGCTACATCGACGAGCACCGCCGCAGCGCCCGCCTCATCGGCCTCGACCCGGCGGGCGTCCCCGCGACGACCGCGCAACTGGCGGCCTACTTCGCACGCGTGAGACCGCAGCTCGCGCACTCCCCGGAGGCGTCGGACGTCGACGACTTCCTGCGCAGGCCGCCCGTCCACCCGCTGCTCGTACCGGCGCGGGCCCTGCTGTGGCGGCATGTGGCGGCACTCGCCTACCAGTCGCTGCCGCCGTTCGCCCATGAGCTGTACGGCAGACCCGTGCCGCCGGAGCCCACCGTGGACCGCCGCCTGCGCACCACCGGAACAGTCCTGCGCGCCATCCCCTCGCGACTGCGCTGGGCACTCCCGCCCGGTCACATCGTGAAGGCCATGGAACGTCTCGGCCCCGGAAGCCGCCCCACCCCGTACAGACTGAAGAAGCAGGCAGCCATACTGGACGGGCCGGGGAGGGTGCGGCGACAGCAGGCGGAGTGACGGGGGCGACAGCAGGGATGGCGGAAACCAGGCTGATCCAGAGCCGGTACCGGCTGCTCGATCTGATCGGGCGCGGCGGTATGGGCGAGGTGTGGCGTGCCCGCGACGAATCGCTCGGCCGCCAGGTCGCCGTCAAATGCCTCAAGCCGATGGGCCCGCAGCACGACCAGGACTTCACCCGCATCGTGCGCGAACGCTTCCGCCGCGAGGCCCGGGTCGCCGCCGCGCTCCAGCACCGGGGCGTCACCGTCGTCCACGACTTCGGCGAGTACGAGGGTGTGCTGTATCTGGTGATGGAGCTCCTGGACGGCCGCAACCTGAGCCAGCTCCTGGAGGACAACGAGCAGCACCCGCTGCCGGTGGACGACATCGTCGACATCGCGGAACAGGTCGCCGACGCCCTCGGCTACACCCACCAGCAGGGCATCGTCCACCGCGATCTCAAACCCGCCAACATCATGAGGCTGGCGGACGGGACGGTGAAGATCTGCGACTTCGGCATCGCCAGGCTCGGCCACGACATCTCGGTCACCTCCCGCCTCACCGGCGTCGGCATCGCCATGGGCACCCCGCACTACATGTCCCCGGAACAGATCAGCGGCGGACAGGTCGACCACCGCAGCGACCTCTACTCGCTCGGCTGTGTGCTGTACGAGATCGCCACCGGAGCACCGCCGTTCGACCTCGAAGACTCCTGGGGCATTCTCGTCGGACACCGCGACACCCCGCCGCAGCCGTTGCGCACCCACCGCGCCGAACTGCCCGGGTTCATCGACCGGGTCGTTCTGGAACTGCTCGCCAAGACCCCGGACCAGCGCCCGGCAGACGCGGGCGACCTGCGCCGGCGCATCGCCGTCGGCCGTACCGGCGAACAGCCGTACCCGGAGCCGGCCGGGCAGGTGCCCCTCGCACCGCCGGCCCCCGTCCTGCGGCCCGGCCGGACGCCCGGCGCAGGCGCGCGGCTGCCCGCATGGACGCGCGGGATGAGTGCCGGGCACAAGGCCACCGGCACCACGAACCTCCCCCTTGCACCGCCCGACCACTCGGCGGGCCTGACCGGTTCCTGGACCACCGGCACCGACCGGCGCACGGACACCCCGGCCGCGCCGCCGCCCGGCGCCGAACGGCCCACACCGGCACCGGAGTTCCTGGCGGTACTCGCCGGCCGCCACAGCGCCGGCCTCAACCTGGGCCGCCTCGGGCACTGGGAGGAGGCGGGCGAGGTGCACCGGGCGGTCGCCGCCGAACGCGAGCACGCGCTGGGCCCCGACCACCCCGACACGCTCTCCAGCCGGTACGAGGTCGGGTTCACCCTGAGCCGGACCGGTCGTGCGGCGGACGCGCTGCGGGAGTTCGGCCGCGTCGCCGAGGGCCGCGAGCGCACCCTGGGGGCCGACCATGCGGACACCCTCGCGGCCCGGCAGGAAATGGCGTACGCCCTGGGCCGGCTCGGCCGCCACTTCGAGGCCCACCAGGTCTACGCCGCCGTTCTCGCCTCGCGGGAACGCTCCATGGGGCCGGACCACCCGGACACCCTGCGCTGCCGCCACAACCTGGCGTTCAACCTCAGCAGGCTCGGTCGGCTGGAGGAGTCGTACAGCATGGCCCGGGACGTGGCGAGCGCCCGCGCCCGGCTGCTGGGCGCCACCCACCCCGACACGCTGGTCACCCTCTACGAGGTCGGCTACACACTGGGCCGCCTCGGACGGTGGACGGAGGCCCTGCAGACCTACCGGGACGTCGTCCGGGCCCGGTCGCAGGCGCTGGGCGCCGACCACCACGACACGCTCGCCGCACGCTACGAGATCGGCATCGGCCTCGGCCGGCTGGGCCGCAGCGCCGAGGCACTGGAGCTCTACCGCGCACTCGTCGCCGACCGGACCCGGATCGACGGACCCGATGATCCCGAGACGCTCCGCGCCCGCCACGGACTGGGCGTCAACCTGGGCCGGCTCGCCCGCTGGGACGAGGCGCTGACCGAATCGCGCGAGGTGTGCGCGACCCGTGAACGCGTCCTGGGCGCCGACCACCCCGACACCCTCGTCAGCCGCCGCGAGGTCGCCGTCGGCCTCGGCTGGCTGGGCCGGTGGGCCGATGCGCTCACCGTCTACCGGCAGGTCGCCGAGGCACGGGCCCGGCTCCTGGGCGCCGGCCATCCCGACACCCTCGCCGGCCGCGACGACGAGGCGCACTGCCTCGAGCAGCTCGGCCGCGGGCCGGAGGCGGTCGAGCTCTACCGGGAGGTGGCGGCGCTCCGGCAGCAACGGGGCGCAGCGCCGCACTGAGGGGGCCGGCGGGGGCCCTGGCCCGGGCCGTGCGTCCGTGTTACCAAGGGGCATGCCCGTACGAGACAGCTATGACGCAGTGATCGTGGGCGGCGGCCACAACGGCCTGGTCGCCGCCGCCTACCTCGCCCGCGCCGGACAGTCCGTCCTGGTCCTGGAGCGGCTTGCCGGCACCGGGGGAGCGGCCGTCTCCACCCGCCCCTTCGCAGGCGTCGACGCCCGGCTGTCGCGCTACTCGTACCTGGTGTCCCTGCTCCCGCCGAAGATCGTCCGCGATCTGGGTCTGGAGTTCGCCGTACGCAAGCGGACCGTCTCCTCCTACACCCCGGCCGTCCGCGACGGACGCGCCACCGGGCTGCTCGTCGGCGGCGACGGCACCCGCGCCTCGTTCGCCGCGCTCACCGGATCGGACCGGGAGTACGAGGCGTGGCAGCGCTTCTACGGACTCACCGGACAGGTCGCCGAGCGGGTCTTCCCCACGCTCACCGAGCCGCTGCCCACCCGCGACGCGCTCCGCGAGCGGATCGGTGACGCGGACGCCTGGCGGATGCTGTTCGAGGAGCCCATCGGCGTCGCCGTCGAGGAGACCTTCGAGGACGACCTCGTGCGCGGCGTCGTGCTCACCGACGCGCTGATCGGCACGTTCGCCGACGCGCACGATCCCTCACTGCTCCAGAACCGCTGCTTCCTCTACCACGTGATCGGCGGCGGCACCGGTGACTGGGACGTCCCGGTCGGCGGCATGGGCGCGCTCACCGACGCCCTCGCGGGCGCCGCGCTGGCGGCCGGCGCGCAGATCCGTACCGGGCACGAGGCGATCCGGATCGACACCGACGGGACGCACGCCGAGGTCACGGTGCGGACGGACAGCGGTGAGTCGGCCGTCGGCGCGCGCCGCGTCCTGGTCAACGCCTCGCCCGAGGCCCTCGCCGCACTCCTCGGTGACGAGCCGCCGACGCCCGCCGAAGGCGCCCAGCTGAAGGTGAACATGCTGCTCACCCGGCTGCCCCGGCTGAAGGACCGGTCGGTGGACCCGCGCGAGGCGTTCGGCGGGACCTTCCACATCGCCGAGGGGTACGGGCAGCTGGCCGACGCCTACCGGGACGCGGCGGCGGGGCGGCTGCCCGCCGCCCCGCCCTCGGAGATCTACTGCCACTCGCTGACGGACCCCTCGATCCTCGGACCGGAACTCGCCGCCCGCGGCTACCAGACCCTGACCCTCTTCGGCCTGCACACCCCGGCCCGCCTCTTCGCCGCGGACAACGAGGCCACCCGCGCCGCGCTGCTCAAGGCCACGCTCGCCGAGCTCGACGCGCACCTTCAGGAGCCGCTCGCCGACTGCCTGGCGCTCGACGCGAACGGCGAACCGTGCATCGAGGCCAAGACACCGCTCGACCTGGAGCGGGACCTGCGGCTGCCCGGCGGCCATATCTTCCACCGGGATCTCGCCTTCCCGTACGCCACACCGCGGACCGGGCGCTGGGGCGTGGAGACCGCGCACGCCAACGTCCTGCTCTGCGGGGCCGGTGCGGTGCGCGGCGGCGGGGTCAGCGGGGTCCCCGGCCACAACGCCGCGATGGCGGCGCTGGGCCGGTGAGCCCCGCTGACCCGGGCAGCGGCCGCTACTGCCCGAACACGCCCCGCAGCGCGGCGATCTTGCGCGGCAGGTCGTACTCCGCGCCGCCCTCGTGCCCGTTGTACGTGAACACCTCGATCTGCGCCGGGCCCGCATAGCGGTGGTAGGCGGCGTACACCGTGGAGGACGGGCAGATCTTGTCCATCAGCCCCACCGAGAACCACGCCGGAGCGGTCGCCCGCGCCGCGAAGTTGACACCGTCGAAGTACGACAGTGTCTCCATCGCCTCGTCGATCCGGAAGCGGTGACCGGACAGCCAGCGGGCGATCTCCGCGTACGGTCCCGCGTCCGTGATCTGCGAGGCACGCCGGTAGTGGCAGAGGAACGGCACATCGGCCACGGCCGCCACGACGTCGTCCCGCAGCCCCGCCACGGCGAGCGCGAGGCCGCCGCCCTGACTGCCGCCGAGCACCGCGACCCGTGAGGCGTCCACCGCGTCATGGGCCTTCGCGGCGTCGACGGCCCGCACCGCGTCCGTGATCAGCCGGCGGTAGTAGTGCCGGTACGGGTCCTCGATACCCCGGGTCAGGAAGCCGGGGGAGGAGGAGCCGTTCCCGTCGGGGCCGATGTCGACGGTGTCCGCGGTGTTCTTGCCGCCGCCGCCCTGACCCCGGTTGTCCATCACCAGATGGGCGTAGCCCAGGGCGCTCCAGGTGAGCCAGGAGTAGGGGATGCCCCGGCCGCCGTTGTACCCGATGTACTGCACGACGGCGGGCAGCGGACCTGAGCGTTCCCGGGGGAGCATCAGCCACGCCTTCACCGGCTGCCCGCCCCAGCCGCGGAACGTCACGTCGAACACCTCGACGGTGGCGAACCCGGCGTCGTACGGGACGAACTCGGCGTCCAGGCCGTGGCGGGCGCTCTCGGTGAGGGTCTTCTCCCAGAAGGCGTCGAAGTCGGCCGGCTCCTCCGGCTCCGGCCGGTAGTCGCGCAGCCGGTCCAGGGGCATGTCGAACAGCAAGGGTCTAGCTCCTCTTCAGGGTGAGGTTGAGGGTTGCGCCGTGGCGGTCAGCCGTGACGGCGGTGATCCGGACGCCGGTGCCGGTCGGGGCCACCGTGATACCCGGGTCGGCCGAGACGACGCTCAGATTGCGCAGGGCCAGGTCCAGCACGACGGAGGACCGCAGCTGGGTCGGGTCGGACAGCGAGACGGTGACGGTCTTTCCGTCCGGCCGCACCAGGACCGATGCCGGTCCGTCCGCGGTGAGTTCCTGCACGGTCCCGGCGGTCCAGAAGTTCGCGGCGAGCAGCCCGTCCGCGCAGCGGCGTACCGCGTGCACGGCCGTGGTGCGGGCGACCGCCTTCACCGGGGGCGCGGCCGACCACTGCTTCGTGCGCTCGGCGGAGGCCATCGGCGCCTGCAGCCAGAAGTAGCCCGCTGCCTCCGGCGCGGCGCCGTGGTCCTGCCACAGCGTCAGATACGGGCGGGTGACGGAGGTGTCCGTGCCGTACTTGAGGTTGATCTCGCGCCAGGTCGCGGTGCGCTGCTCACGCAGACCGTTCAGGGTGACGGGCTCGGGGAAGATGTAGCCGCCGGTCCCGGCGACATGCAGCCATTGGACCTTGTCCAGCTGCTCCGACCAGCCGGTGTCCGTCGGGGCCGCCTGGCCGTTGACGGTCAGCGCGGCGGCCGGGTCCCGCAGCTTGCGGTTCTCCACGACGGTCTCGGCCGTACCCGTGTCGGCCGAGATCCCCGAGCCGACGCAGGCGATGACGTCGTCCAGGCAGAACCAGCTCTTGTAGCCGTGCAGCGAACTGCCGAAGGCCCGCAGTTCCATGCCGTACGCGCCGAGCGTGGTGCCCGGCAGCGCGGTGCCGCCCGCCCAGTCGGCGGTGCTGGTGGTGCGCTGCCCCGCCGCGTCGGCGGGCCGGCCCGCGAGAACGGTGGTGCCGGGCAGCCGGGCGGGGTCGACCGTGGGCCAGTAGTCCTCGCTGTAGTGCCCGAGGTCGTCCGTGTAGAGGAGCACCATGCCGTCGGAGAGGTGCCAGGCGTGCAGGTTCTCGTTCTGGATCGACTCGTAGTTGTAGATCCGGGACGAGTAGGCGGAGACGCCGAGGGCGAACGAGGGCCGGTGGTGGGCCGCCTTGTCCATCCGGGGGTGCTGCTTGTGCGCGACCAGCGGGCCGCGGGCCGGCACCGGGGAGGCGATGACGTTGCGGGCCGCGACGAGCGAGGCGAGGTCGGTGACGGCGAGGAAGTCGCGGTAGGTGTCCTCGGCGATCCACTGCTTGACCAGGGCGGTGAACCGGTCGGCGGTCTCTCCGGGGAAGGTCGGGATCAGCCGCACCACCGCCTCGATCACCGTCTGCGCCGAGACATGGCCCTGCTTGCTCGGCCGGGCGATCTCGCGCCCGCACACCGACGCCATCACGTCGCCGCGCGCGAGCAGCGGGTCGAAGCCCTCGTCGACCCAGAGCCGGACGTTGTCGAGGTCCGGGTCGGTGACCGTCCACGCCGTGCCGGCGAGAAGGTTCAGCAGCCGGGAGAGGTTGTTGAGGAGCTCCTTGCCGTAGCCACCGTTGTACGGGTGCTTGTAGTGCTGGAGGAACGAGCCGTCCGAGTAGAAGCCCTCGCCCGTGCCCTGGGCCGCCGCGCTCGCGTCGTTGAAGGCGAGGACGCTGTTGGCCCCCGAACCCTCGACGTCCGAAAGAGCGTCACGGACCCGGACGAGGTCCTCCCCGCTGTCGCGGAGCACCGCGTTCACGGCGACGACGGTGGAGATCCACACCCGGTTGGCGCCGGTCGCGATCTGCCGGTCGGCCCGCCAGAGGTTGGGGTCCGGTGTGTAGCTGCGCACGGCGTCGTTGATCCGGCCGAGCCGCTCGGCGCCGAGCGCGTCGTACAGCAGTACGGTCGCGTCGTTCAGCGCGAGCGCGGAGCCGATCTCCCAGTCCCAGTCGTTGTCGAACCGGGTGTGGCCGGGGCCGTACCGGTTCGTCAGCATCCAGTCGATGCCCGCCAGGAGCAGGTCCCGCAGCGCGGTGTCGCCGTACTGGACGGTGCCGGGGACGGCCCACGCGGTCGCGACCGTCGCGAGCCGCTTGAACGACGTCGTCACGTGGTTGGAGAGCGTGGTGCTGGTCAGGTCGGGGAAGAGCCCGTCGGTACGGGACGGGTCCAGGCCCACGGCGGACGTCGTCGCGGCCTTGCCGATCCTGGCCACGGCCGCCGCGATCTGCGGGTCGGTGGGGTCGAGTCCGGGACCGCCGGTGAGAAGGGTGTGCCACCGGGTGCGCAGGGAGGCGGCGTCGTCGACCGGGTCCGCGGCGTGCGCGGTCCCCGTCGCGAGCGTGAACGGCAGGGCGGCGGCCGCGCCGAGCGCCGCCGCACCGGCGAGGACGGTGCGGCGGGTGGTGCCGGTGGTGCCTCGGGTGGTGCCTGGGTTCATGGTGCGGCCCTCACAGAAGGTGTCGGCGGTCGACGGCCGCGGCGAGCGCCGCATGGCCGGAAGGGTTGGGGTGGAGCCCGTCGCCGCTGTCGTACGCGGGCAGCATCCGCTCCGGGTGGTCCGGATCGCGCAGGGCGGCGTCGAAGTCGGCGACGGCGTCGAAGACCCGGCCGGTCCGTACGGCCGCGTTGATCTGCTGCCGCACCGTTTCCAGCTCGGGCGTCCAGCGGGTCCAGCCGCCGAACGGCGTGATGGTCGCGCCGACCACGCGCAGACCGGCGTCCCGGGCGCGCAGCACCAGCTGCCGGTAGCCGGCCAGGACGAGCGCCGGGTCGGTCTGGCTCGGCGGCTGCTGGAGGTCGTTGACCCCGAGGTGGACCAGGACGGTCCGCAGTCCGGGCAGGGACAGCACATCGCGGTCGAAGCGGGCCTGTCCGCCCGGGCCGAACCGGGCGTCGTCCAGCAGCACCCGGTTGCCGCTGATCCCGAGATCGGCGACCGCGGCCCCGGGCAGGCGCCGGGCCAGCTGGTCGGGCCAGCGCAGATCGGAGTCGTCCGGTGTGCCGACGCCCTCCGCGATCGAGTCGCCCAGCACCGCGATCACCGGACCGTGCGCGCCCGTCACCTCGACGCCCGTCAGCAGGAACACCGAGGTGGTGCGGACCCCGTCGACATCGTGCGAGGCATGGGTGTTGCGGTGGAACGACAACGGCCCGGTGGGGCCCGGCAGTTCGGTCCGGACCGTCAGCAGGGAGCCCTCGGCGGTCCGCAGCTCCGCGACCGCGTCACTGGTCAGCGAGGCACCCGCGGCGAGCCAGGCCTGCCGCCGCCCGCCGAACGTCACGGGCTTGCCGCCCGCGGTCACCGGGCCGATCAGGACCGGCACGGTTCCGAACGCGTGCCCGTAGCGCAGCCGGACCTGACCGCCGGCCGACAGCCGGACCCGCGCGGTGAACGTGCCCTGCGTCAGCCCGGTGCTCGCCACGGTGTCGGTGGGCGTCGGCGCGGTCTGCGCGGTCGCCCACGAGGTCGTCCAGCGCGAGCGGCGCGCACCGGTGCCCGGTGCATCGGCGGCCTGCGCGCCCGGCGCCGTCGCCACGACCGCGGCCAGCCCGGCCGCCGCCGTCAGTACCCCGCGTCTCGCGGGTCCCCGCCCGCTCACTGGGGGCACGCACCGGTCGGGGTGTACTCGCCGCCGTAGGTGCCCACGGAGTCGCCGCCGGTGTTCCCGCTCATCGTGTTGGTGCAGACGGGGCCCTGCGGGGTGCGCATGAACTTGATGCCGCCGCCGGCGTTCCCGGTGATGGTGTTGCCGTAGACGCTGGTGTCGATGCCGTCGGTCGCGGTGTCGCCGCCGAGCCGGATGCCCGCGCCTGCGTTGTCGTGAATGGTGTTGTAGCGGAAGATGTTGCCGCTGCCGCGCGCGTCGAGCCCGCCGGAGCTGGAGTCCTTCTGCTGGCTGCAGTCGTTGTACTCGACGTAGTTGTTGGTCGAGTTCTCCTTCACGTCGACGCACTCGTTGCCGCGGGTGGCGATCGTGTTGTGGTGGATGCGGTTGTTCTTGCTGATGTCGGGGGCGGCGTCCGGGGCGCCGTTGGCGCCCTGCTGCTCGGGGGCCGTGCCGAGGTAGATGCCCTCGCCGTTCTTGCCGCCGCCGCCGAACTTGAAGTCGGCGACGCCGCAGTCGGTGATGGTGTTGTCGGAGATCTCGGCGCCGGTGACCAGATAGCGCACCCGCAGGCATTCGTCGGCGGCGTTCTTCAGGGTCATGCCGGTGATGCGCAGAGCGCCCACACCGTTACCGGGGGTCGTGCTCATGACATATATCAGCTTGAGGCGGTACCCCGACACATCGGTGGACGACCCGTGCAGCCCGTCCACGGTGAAGCCGCTCAGCGTCGTCGAATCGTGCTGCACCTGAATGATCCGGGCGTCGCCCGCACCCTTCACCACAGCGTTCGCGGGGCCGGTGATGGTGACCCCGGCGCGCTTGGTCACGACGTCCTGTTTGTACGTACCGGCGGCGAGGTTCACCACCGCCCCCGTGGGCGCCAGATCGACCGCCTTCTGGATCGTGGCGAGCGGGGAGCCCGCCGACGTACCGGAGTTGGTGTCGCTGCCGGACGGCGACACGTAGTAGGCGGTGGCGGCGGCAGCGGCCACCGACGGCGGCGGGAAGACGAGCGGGGCGCCGACGGCGAGCGCGGCGACGAGGGTGGTGCGCAGTGCGTGGCTCATGGGGTGTGCCTCCTGGGATCAGCGAAGGACAGAGCAAGCAGTACGGGAATGCTCGGGCCGAGAAGCAGTGGCCCCAGCGGTACGACGAGAGAGAGCAGTACGGCGGAGATCACCGCACCGAGCAGGGCGGTGCCCCGGGCGGCCGAACCGAAGCCGAGCACCAGTGCGCCTCGGGTCCAGGTACGGACGGTGCCGCCGGGCTCCCGGCCGGCCTCGGCCGCGAACGCCACATGGTGGATGACCAGGGCGGCCGCGATGCCCGCCTGGGCGGCGAGCAGAACGAAGGCCCACGGCTCCGAGCGGCCCAGCAGATGAACGATGTTGGCGGCCAGTACGCCCACGGCCGCCGTGGAGAGCAGCGAGTGCCGCCACAGGGCGCGCCAGTACTGCGGGAACGCCGTGAACGTATGGATGAAGCAGCGGCTGTCCCCCTCGGCCCGCCACCGCTGGAGCCCGTGCGCCATCGCGGCGAGCGCGGGAAGCCAGGTCACCACGCCCAGCGACAGCACGGCGAACGCGGCCCCGGCGACGGCCGGGTAGGCCACGAACTCCAGCCGCCGCAGCAGCGTCGGCCAGCCGGAGGAGAGAGTTGCCTGCATGGTCAGCCGACCTTTCCTGTGTACGGTTCCACCACGTCGAGCAGCACGTCGCCGTCCAGCTCCAGCCGGGTCGCCGCCACGACGTGGGGTGCGTCGCCCTCGGTGAGCAGCACCGCCGCCGCGTCGGCGAGAACGCCGGCGCTGCGGATCCGCCGGGTGACGGGCGAGAGCAGCACGGTCTCGGCTCCGAACGTCACGCCCTGGCCCTGCGTGCAGGCGACCCGGGTGGCGACCGTCTCCGTGCCCGGGGTGATCGTGGTGAGGAACAGCCCCTCGGCCGACCGTGCCGTGGCCGAACGCAGGGTGTGCAGCGTGCGGGTGAGACGCAGCTCCGGAGTGCTCGACGTCGGATTGGCCTCCACTTCGGTGACCTCGCCGACGACGCGGCCGCCCGCGGGGGCGAACTGCCGGAACCGGGCCGAGGCCGCCCCGGAGCGGATCAGCCGGCTGCCGTCGCGCTGCGGCTCGGTCGGCCGGTCGGTCTGGAGCAGGAACGTCCACTCCCGCGCCGTCTCCGCCTCGGCGAGGTCCAGCAGCACCAGGCGTCCCGACGGGGTGAACACCAGTGTCCGGTCGAGCCGCCGCACCCCCAGCGCGGGGTCGTACATCGCGGCGATCTCCGCCGTCGAGTGCGCCCAGCCGCAGTCGGGGGAGACGAGCACATCGCGCTGCCGGGCCTGCCGCTCGAAGGGGATGTCCCGGTACACGTGGTACCGGTCCTCGTCCGCGTACCCCTGCCCGTCCACCAGCAGAAGATTGTGGTGCGCGGCCTTCTTGCGGTTGCTGTAGCCCTCGTCCACCGCGAGGAAAGCGCCCTGGGAGACGAAGACGAACGAACCCGAATCGGGGTGGTGGTGACCCTGGTTGAGGGTGTCCCAGCCCTTCTCCGCCCGGTGCTTCCCAGCGGTCTCCCAGGCGCGGTGGCCGCCGCCGGGGCTGGCCTTGAACGACACCAGGGTGGCGTCGTCGTCCCAGCCCGTGCGCGCGGCCAGCAGCCCGAGGTCAGGGAAGAACGCCCGCGTCTCGGTGGGCCGGACCGCCGGAACCGACGGGTCGTACCAGAGGTACTCCAGATAGGCCTCCGGCAGGATCCCCGGCCGCACCCCGCTCTCGGCCGCCTCCTGCCACAGCAGCTCGCCCGAAGCGAGATCGCCCATCCACTGTGCCTCGGGGATCGTGTACTGGGCGGCGAGGCGGTAGTAGAGACCGGCGCTGTGACCACTGCGCCGGTCGTGGCAGTCGCCGTGGTCGACGTTGAACGCGAACCCGGGCGCCGTCTGGTGCAGCCGGTAGCGGAACGTCCGGGACATGAAGCCGCCCCGGTCCCACCAGTCGATGCCCTCGGCCTCCTTCAGGAGGTCCAGATGGATGGCGAGGAAGGGCACGCCGTAGCGCCAGTAGACGACGCCCTCGGCATGCGACCCGTCCTCGGGCATCAGGTCCAGAACCGTCCCGAGGTTCTCCTTGGCGCGCTCGGTCCACTCCTGCTTTTCCAGCACATACCCGGCCGTCGCCAGGCCCGCGTAGCAGATCCAGTTGTGGTTCTGCCAGTACGACGACGACCACCAGCGGCCCTCGCTCGCCACCGCGAACTCGTACATCCGCCGCCCCTGGAGCAGCAGTTTGTACCGCAGCAGCGCCCGCACCCCGTCCGGCAGGTCGTCGCCGATCCACCGGTAGGCCAGGGACAGGTGGTGCAGCAGCCAGCCGGCGTCCAGGTCGTGGTCCGGCATATGGGCCCTGCCCCAGTGCGGCAGCCGCACCGCGGCCTCGATCCAGCGCAGGCTCTCCGCCAGATGCGCCGGGTCACCGCCGACCCGGTAGGCGAGCGCCGGGTTGGAGGCGGCCGGGCCGAGCCAGGTGATGCTGGCCAGGGGGTGTGTACGGGGCGGGGTCAGCCCGCGGTGGCGGGCGGCCTCCTCCTGCAGCCGCAGCTCCTGCGCGGGTCGCGGGCCGGGCGGCGGGGTCGCCGAGAGCAGCAAGGGTCAGTCCTCCGTCCGGAAGCGCGCGGTGCTGCCGTCGGCCAGACAGACCGTCAGCCCGTCGTCGTCCAGGTGCACGTCGCTCACCGCGGGGCCGGCCGAAGCGGCCTGGTAGACCGAGGCGAACGTGACCCGGTCGGTTTCGGTGGTGAAGTCCACCCGGGTCCGTACGCGTTGCGGGTCGTCGGCCGGACCCGGGCCCGGCCGGCTCACCGGGCGCACCGGCGCACCGGCCCGGTGCGTGTGCCAGCCGTGCAGGGTCTCGTCGCCGTACCAGGTGGTACGGGCCGCACCCGCCGCCTGCACCTGCACGTCCAGCGCGGTGCCGGGGCGCAACTGGGCGGTGATGTGCCGGGGCTCCGCGGCCGTCACGGTCAGCAGGTCCACCAGATAGCCGGCGCCCGCCACGATCCGCCGGACCCCGCGCACACCCTCGTACGCCGTGGTCACCTCGGCGGTGACGGAACACTCGTCCGAGCCGAGCAGCGTTCCCGCGCACTCCGCCTGTTCGAGGCCGTCCACCCGGAACGCCGGATGGGCCTCGGTCGACGCGTACAGATCACGGAACTCGGCATGGGCGTAGGGCACCTGGCCGGGATCGGGCTGCCACGGCGTGGTGTCGCCGTAGAGATAGAGAGACAGCTTGTCCCGGTGGCCGTGCGAACCGCCGTGCGGACCGAAGTCGAGCAGCGCGTGAATGCCCGCGACCCGCAGCACCGCATAACCGGCGGTGTCGAACAAGGTGAGCGCCCCGGGCGCCGGGCGCTCCGGCAGGGGCGGGCCGGTGAACCAGCCGCCCAGCTCCCGGTCCAGCCCGTCGTCGCCGGCGCCCAGCTCGGCACGGGCCCGGCCGGCCACCGCGTCCAGCGCGGCCGAAGGGACCAACTGCTGGGCAAGGGCGATGAGTTCGAGCCACTCCAGGGCGAGCAGGGCACGCAGGTACGGGCCGTCGTGCAGCGCGGGCAGTATGCCGCCCGGCGTCGCGATCGCCGCCAGGACATCCGTCATCCCGGCCAGCACACCCACCACATCGGCCGGCAGGGCCGACGGATCGGTGCCGCGCAGCGCCAGCAGCGCCGCCCGCAGCACGAACCCGTGGTAGTAGGTGCTGCCCTCCCACTCCCAGCCGTCCTCGGCGACCGCGACCCGCAGATGCGCGTACAGCCCGCTGTCGCCCTCCAGCCACTCCTTGGAGCCGTCCCACTCCTGCCCGCGCACCGCCGCGGCGCCGCGCCCGGCGGCGGCGCCGGCGGCATTGAGCCACGCGGTGTAGTTGGAGGCGAGCTGGCCCTTGCCGACCAGCACGGAGCGGGCATCGAGCGCCGCCCGCTCCAGGGAATCGAGCAGCGGCAGCACCGCGGACAGATCATCCGTGCCGTGCTCGGCGAGCGTGATGACGGTGTGGCCGATGTTCACCGCCCAGATCGCGTCGGTCAGCGCCTGGTGAAAGAGCCGGCCGCGCAGCATCCAGCCCTGCGCCTCGCCGTGCTGGGCCGTGGCGAGCTCCTCGTACAGCTCGGTGTACTCCACGAGGCGGGCCACCGCCTCCGCGCGCTCGCCGCGGTGGGCGAGCACCCGAAGATGCCGCGCCCACGCCTGGTGCGACAGCACCAGCCAGGCGCCGCGCACCGCCTCGTTGTCCACCCGGCAGCCGTACGCGCAGCGCGCACCGCCCTCGAGGAACACCCCGGCGAGCACATCGCCGTGGTCCAGCTCCACCCCGTGCGCGGGGCAGACGTACGCGTGCCACCAGCCGCCGCGCTCCCGCGCGATCCGCCTCAACGCGGCCATACGCCACCGTCGATGTCCACCGTGGTGGCCGTGAGGAAGCCGGAGGAGGGCGACGCCAGGTGGACGACGGCCGAGGCCACGTCCTCAGGCGTGCCGGCCCGGCCCACCGGGATGCCCGCCTCCATCGCCTCCTGCGCCGCCGGCGCGGTGAACGTGTCATGGAAGGCGGTGCCCTTGATGAAGCCCGGGGCGACCGTGTTCACGGTGATGCCGCTGCCGCCGAGCTCCTTGGCCAGCCCCTTGGTGAATCCCCGGATTCCGGCCTTGGCGGCCGCGTAGGCGACCGATCCGGGGCCGCCGCCGTTGTGCGCGGCCAGCGACGACATCGTGATGATGCGCCCGGCGGACGACTCCTTCAGCTGCGGCAGCGCCGCCCGGACCGTACGGAACGTCGACGTCAGGTTGGTGCTGATGACCTGGTCGAAGTGGTCGTCGGACATCTCGGCGATCGTCGCCCGCCCGATCAGATGGCCGGCGTTGCAGACCAGGACGTCCAGCCCGCCGAGGAACCCGGTGGCCTCCTCGACGAAGCGGTCCACCTCGGCCGTCACCGTCACATCGGCCTGGAACGCCTTGGCCCGCCGGCCCAGCGCCTCGATCGCGGAGACCGTCTTGGCGGCCTCGTCGGCGGAGGAGTGGTAGTGGACGGCGACATCGGCGCCGGCCTCGGCCAGGGCGACGGCGATGGCGCGGCCGATGCCGTGGCCCGCCCCGGTCACCAGCGCGCGGGAACCTTGGAGATCAGCAGACATGGGGGGTAACCCTTTCGATAACCGGCCGTTGAGGACCGGGACCGGTCACTTGAGACCGGCGGTTGCGAAGCCCTGCACGAAGTAGCGCTGGCCGATCAGGAAGAGAACGACCATGGGCAGGGTGGCGAGCGTGGTGCCCGCCATCAGGAAGTGCCACTGGGGGCCGTTCTCCGTCCTGAAGACGGAGAGCCCCACCTGGATGACCCGCAGACTGTCCGTCCGGGTCACCAGCAGCGGCCAGAGGAAGTTGTTCCAGGAGGACTCGAAGGTCAGCAGCGCCACCGTGATGAGGGCGGGCTTGACCTGCGGCGTCATGATCCGGGCGTAGATCCGGAACTCGCCCAGACCGTCCAGCCGGGCGGCCTCCTCCAGCTCCACCGGCAGGTCCAGATAGAACTGCCGGAAGAGGAAGACCGCGAACGGGGTGACCGCGCCGGGCACGATGAGCGCCCACCAGGTGTCGAGCCAGCCGCTGCCGCCCTGGCCGAACAGGTCGTTCCCGCCGGCCAGCGGCATGAAGCGGACGATCAGGAACTCGGGCAGCACCTTCGTGTACGTCGGGATCATCAGCGCCGCGATGAACAGGTAGAAGATGACCTCACTGCCCCGGAACTTGATCCGGGCCAGCGAATAGCCGGCCATCGAGGCGATCACCAGGTTGAGCACGGTGTGACTGATCGCGATGATGAAGCTGTTACGGGCGTACGTGGCGAAGGGAGCGGCCTTCAGCGCCTCGGTGTAGTTGCTGAAGTCCCAGTGCTCCGGCAGCAGTCCGGCGTCCTGCGACGCGATCTCCACCGGAGTCTTGAGCGAGGTCAGCACCATCCAGACGAACGGCACCACCATCAGCAGCGACACGGCGGACAGCGTCACATAGAGCGCGATCCGCCCGAAAGTGACCGGCTTCCCCTTGGCCGTGGGCCGGGGCGGGCGAGCGAGGCCGGGCTTGTGCAGCTCAGTTGTGGCCACGGGTACCTCCCATGATCCGCCGGTTGACCAGGGTGAAGCCCATCAGCAGGACGAACAGCACCAGGGACTGGGCGCAGGCGTAGCCGACGCGGAACTCCCGGAAGGCGGACTTGTAGATCTCGTACGTCATCATCGTGGTGCTGTTGGCCGGACCACCCTCGGTGAGGATGTAGATCTGGTCGAACGACTGGAACGCGGTGATCATCGAGGTGATGAGCACGAAGAACGTCGCGGGCTTCAGCAGCGGCAGAGTGATGGAGAAGAACTGCCGGGCCTTGGACGCACCGTCCACCGACGCAGCTTCGTAGAGCTCCTTCGGCAGGGACTGGAGCGCGGCCAAGTAGATGAGCATCTTCATGCCGATGCCCTGCCAGATGCCGACCAGGATCACCGAGGGCAACGCCCAGGTGGTCGACGAGAGCCAGGCCGGGCCGTCGATCCCGACGAAGGAGAGCAGGGCGTTGAGCAGCCCGTTGCTCGGGTTGTAGATCCACAGCCAGACCAGGGCGATCGCCACCGTGGCGGTGACCTGCGGCAGGAAGATCGCGGTACGGAAGATGCCGCGCGCCTTCAGGCCCGTGTGCAGGGCCAGTGCCACCAGCAGCCCCAGGATCATGCCGAACGGCACGGTGAAGAAGGTGTAGACGACGGTGTTGACGATGGACTTGCGGAACACCGCGTCGTCCATCATCTCCTTGAAGTTGTCCAGCCCCACGAACTGCGGCGGCGTCAGCACGTCGTACTTCGTGAAGGCCAGGACGAGCGAGGCGACGACCGGCAGGCCGATCCAGAGCGCCGCGTGCAGCAGGGCGGGGGCCACCATCAGCATGCCGGCCCGTTGCCGGCGGCGCCCCGGACCCGTCGGGGTCCTGCCGGCCCGCCGCGTGGCGGGCCGGGGCTTCTCAGGCGGGGAAGGCGGCCGCGCGGGCCGTGCCTTCAGTACGGATACAGCTCCCACGGTGGCGCCTCACATCCGGCCGATGGCGGCTTCGGCGAGACGGCCGAGTTCCGCGATGGCGTCCTTCGCGGACTGGTCGCCCACGATCGCGGGCTCCAGCGTCGGCTTGATCTTCTCGCGGATCTCCATCCAGGCCGCGGTGCCGCCCTCGGAGCAGGCGGCGCTCATGTTCTGCAGGGAGAGGTCGACGAACTTGTTCTCCTTCACGTAGCTGGTGTCGCTGAGGTCCTTGAGTCCCGGCACCGAGCCGCGCTGCTTGGCGGCGCCCAGGATGGACTCCGGGGTCGCGAGGTACTCGACCAGCGCACGGGCCGCGGCGGGATGCTTGGAGCTGGCCGACTGGGTGACGAGAGTGCCGCCCTGGAGCATCGCGGGCTTGCGGTTGGCCAGCACGAAGGCGCCGAGCTTGTCGTCCTTCAGCAGCTCCGGGTTCTGCAGGCGGACCTGCTCCCACAGGGCGCTGGTCGTCATCATCATCGACGCCTTGCCCGTCTGGACGTTCGCCGGTTCACCGAGTGCCGTCTTCTTGGCGTAGCTGGCGGAGCCGTCCTTGATGAGGTCCTTGAAGAACTGCAGAGCCTCGACACCCCGGTTGTCGGTGAAGAGCACCTTCTTGCCGTCCGCGCTGAACAGCTGACCGCCGTTGGCGAACAGGAAGGTCTCCCAGCACTGGCGCAGATCGATGGAGAACGGGTCGAAACCGACCCGCCCGTCCTTCGTCAGCTGCTTGGCCACGGCCCGCAGCTCGGCCCAGTTGGCGGGCGTCTTCTTGATGCCCGCCTCGGCGAAGTGGTCCTTGCGGTAGACGACGATGCGGGTGTCCAGCACCACCGGCAGCGCGTACAGCTTGCCGTCGTAGCGCGACGGCTCCAGCACCCGCTTCTCGTAGTCGTGCGCGGTGGCGAGCTTCTCCGGCAGCGGGGCGATCGCCTTCTTGGCCGCGAACGGCGGGATCCAGCCGACCCCCATCATCAGCACGTCGGGCAGCAGGCCGCCGGCCATACCGGTGGTGATCTTCTCGTTGAGCTGCGCATACGTGGTGTAGTCCACGTTCACCTTGACGTCCGGATACTTCTTCCGGAAGCCGACGAGGATCTCCTTCTCCAACAGCTGCTTGCCGTTGGCGTTCTCGTAGATCGGGGTGAGCAGCGTGATCTCGCCCTCGGCGGGACCATCGGCGGAGCCGGCGGCCGTGGAGCCGGTCCCGCAGCCGCTGAGAGCGGCCGCAGCAGTACCGGCACCGATGGCAGCGAGCAGCGACCGTCGTTTGAGTTCCATTGGGCACCCCTTTTGAGGTGGAGACAGTGGATCGATCCAGCGATGGCAACTCAGCCATGGCCGAGAAGCGCTGGTAAATCGATGCACTGAGACTAAGAACGCTGTGAGAGGCTCGTCAACAGCTGATGCACAACAATTTTCAGGGAAGTTAACGGGTGTACCGGTGAAGCAAGTTCAGTAAATCGGTACACTAGGCTGGCTGAACACGTCACGAACCGGAGGTGGCATGAGCGGGGTAACGATCCATCAGGTCGCGGAGGCTGCAGGTGTCTCCGCCAGCACGGTGTCGAACGTCCTCAACGGACGTACGGACCGTATGCAGGCGTCGACCCTGGCTCGCGTGGAGCGGGTGATCGAGCAGCTCAGCTACCGGCCCAACCGGGCGGCGCGCATGCTGCGCACCGGCCGGATCCAGGTCATCGGCCTGATCGTGCCGTCCGTCGCCAACCCCTTCTGGGGGGCGCTCGCCCGGGAGCTGGAGGCCATCGCGCTGGCCGAGGGCTACCACGTACTGCTCTGCAACAGCGAGCGCGATCCGGCCCGCGAGCTCAAGTACGGCGAGGAACTGCTGGCCGACGGTGTGAGTGGTGTGGTGCTCTGCTCCTCGCTGCCCTCGCTCGAACATGTGGCCCCGCTGCTCAGCCGCGGTCTGAAGATGGTCGCCTTCGACCGCACCGCCCAGGCGGGCGATCCGCCGTCGCTGGCCTCCATCAGTGTCGACAACGCGATGGGCGCCGAGCTCGCCACCCGGCACCTCCTCGAGCTGGGCCACCGCCGGCTGGCCTTCGTCTCCGGCTCGGTCAACAGCGTCAACCGCCGTGAGCGTCTGCGCGGGTTCCGGGCCGCTCTGGAGTCGGCGGGCCTCGATCCGGCCGACGCCATCGTCTGGCCCGGCGCCGACACCGCCGAGTTCGGTGACAAGGACGCCGCCGAACTGGGGCGCAAGGCCGCCCGCGAACTGCTCTGCGGACCGCGCCCGCCCACCGCCTTCGTCGCCATCAACGACATGTGCGCCATCGGGATCTGCCGGGGCGCGAAGGACGCCGGCCGCAACGCGGGACACGACGTCTCGGTGGTCGGGTTCGATGACATCCTGCTCGCCGACCTCTTCGAGCCGCCGCTGACCACGGTCCGCCAGCCGCTGCCGGAGATGGCGGCCGAGACCTTCCAGCAGCTGCGGGCCCGTATCGACTCGGCCCCGGTCGCCGGACGTTCGCTCCTGATCAGGCCCAGACTGGTGGTCCGGGAGTCGACGGCCCCCGCACCCGCCGAAGTGCCTGCGCAGGGCGCGACCCTCGCGCACCGGTGAGCCACCGGAGCCGGCCGGTGCACGGGCGAGGCTTGGACACCGTCCGTGAGGCGGCGCCCTCGCGCCGGCGCGTGCCGGGACGTCCCGAGGCGCCCGCCGCGAGCTCCGCACCCGTCCGAGGACCAGGACGTGGTGCGGGCGCCGTTTCGGCCCGCAACGAATCCTGAACCGGATCCCGGGGATTCCCGGGACCTCCCGTGGCACGATCGGTTCCCGCAGCCGGCCGAGGCGCCGGGTGCTTCGTGGGGAGGGATTCATGGCGACACGGTGGAGTCTGACGATCGACTGCGCGCGCCCCGCGCAACTGGCGCGGTTCTGGGCACTCGCCCTGGGGTACGCGCAGAAGCCGCCGCCGAAGGGATTCGGCAGCTGGGAGGAGTGGTTCGCGCACTACGACGTCCCGGAGGAGGAGTGGGACGACGGCGCCTACCTGGCGGACCCGGACGGCGAGGGGCCCGGCCTGTCCTTCATGAAGGTGCCCGAGCCGAAGGCGGGCAAGAACCGGCTGCATCTGGATGTGCAGGCCGGCGGCGGCCGTGAGGTGGCGTGGGAAGTGCGGTGGCCGCGCGTGCTGGAGGCGCTGGCCCGGCTGACTGCCGCGGGAGCGACGGTCCTTCATGAGTACGAGGCCCAGGGCCGGCCCGATCACTTCATGATGGCGGACCCGGAGGGCAACGAGTTCTGCCTGCTGTGACGGCCGGGCACGAGCGCGGGGCGGCCGTCCGTGGTGGCCCGGCCGCCCCGCGCCCCGGTGGGGTGCCGGTCAGTTCGTCGAGGCGGTCCAGCCGTTCGCCTCGATGCGCCGGGCGTCACCCGGTCTCCCTTCGTCGAAGACGGCACGTCCGCCGTCCTCGACCCTGATGGCGTCCACGTACACCCCGCGGCCGACGTACAGCTGGTCCGTGGCGTAGCGCCAGCGGAGCAGGACCGTCGCGCCGCGCCAGCCCGAGAGGTCCGCGTCCAGCCGGTGCCAGACCCGGCCCGACCAGCCGGACACCGAGCCCGCGGGGTGCGGTTCGGGTTGCTCACGGCCCTTTCGCGATGCCGGTCCTGTGGTGAAGGGGACCGGCTGCCAGGTGGCCCCGGCGTCCGCGGAGGCCTCCAGGAAGAGGTAGTCGGACCCCGGCTCGGTGTCCCACCACAGGGCGCAGCTCAGCCGGGCGCGCGCGGAGGCGAGGGGGAGCGGCGGGAGGGCGAGGGTGGCCGACGAGGCGCTCGCCAGACCGGAGAACCATGCCGTACGGCCGCGGGCAGGCCGGACCGCGACGGCTCGGGCCATCTGGTTGGCGGTGGCGACGCGGGGCGCGCTGCCGGAGCGCCAGCTGCGCACCGGGTGGACCGAGTTGCCCAGCACGATCAGGAACGAGTCGGTGCTCGGGTCCAGGACCAGGCTGGTGCCCGTGAAGCCGGTGTGGCCCGCCGTGCGCGGAGTGGCCATCGCCCCCATGTACCAGTGCTGGTAGAGCTCGAAGCCGAGCCCGTGCGCGTCACCGGGGAACGCGGTGTTGAAGTCCGTGAACAGCAGATCCACCGACGCGGCCGAGAGAATCCTCGCGCGGCCGTAGACGCCGCCGTTGAGCAGGGTGCGGGCGAGGATCGCCAGGTCCCAGGCGCAGGAGAAGACCCCGGCGTGGCCGGCGACACCGTCGAGGCTGTACGCGTTCTCGTCGTGCACCTCGCCCCAGACCAGTCCGCGCTCAAGACCGGACCAGGGGAGCCGGGCGTCCTCGGTCGCGGCGATCTTCGGCTTCCAGGAGGCCGGCGGGTTGTAGCGGGTGCGCTGCATCCCGAGCGGAGCGGTGATCTGTTCGCGGAGCAGCACGTCCTGGGCCCGGCCGGTGATCTTCTCCAGCACCAGCTGGAGCGAGATCAGGTTGAGGTCGGAGTAGAGGTAGACCGTGCCCGGAGGGTTCGCCGGCACCTCGCTCCAGAGCAGCGCCAGCTTCCCCTCCCGGGTGGGCGCCTTGTAGAGCGGGATCCAGGAGCGGAAACCGGAGGTGTGCGTGAGCAGCTGACGGATCGTGATGTCCTGCTTGCCGCCGCCGGCGAAGTCCGGGAGATACGAGGCTACGGTCGCCTCCAGCTCCAGCGTGCCGCGCTCGATCTGCTGCACGGCCAGGATCGAGGTGAACAGCTTGGACACCGACGCCAGGTCGAAGACCGTGTCCTCGGCCATGGGGATCTGCTGGTCGGCCGGGAACTCCACACCGGTGTCGGTCTTCTCGTCGTACGCCGCATAGCGCACCGCCTTGCCGATCGGCCGGTGCAGCGCCACCGTCCCGCCCCGCCCCGCGAGCAGCACGGCGCCCGCGTACCAGGGATGCTTGGGCGAATCCGCGAGATATCTCTCCGCTTCCGTGACCAGTTGGTCGAGCGGCTCCTGCAACAGCCCCGCTCGGGCGGCCGATCCGCGCCGCAGCGTCGGTCTGCCCTGCCCCGACGGCGTACCCGCCGCAGTCCCTGTGCCCATGTCCGACGACCCCGCCCCCGACTCCGTGGCAGACGCCGCCCCCGCGAAAGGAATGGGCGCCAGGGCGAGTGCTCCGCCCAGGGCCAGCATCCCACCGCCGAGCCTCCGCCGGCTGATGCCGCCGCCCGCCGTGTCCTCGGTCATCCGGAACCCCTTCCCACTGCCTGAAAGTAATTTTCGAAATCTCTTCCGAGCATGAAACTTCCTGCCGAGGCAGAGAGTACTGTCACCCCCCGCCGTCACGGAGGCCTCGGGAGTCACAAAGAATCTGACACTGCATCAGAAAATCTCTTCCCTCGGTTGTCGGACTGCGGCATCCTGCCGCCCATGGAGACGGAGCTGAGCCAAAAACTGGGTATCGAGCACGCCATCTTCGGCTTCACGCCGTTCCCGGCGGTGGCCGCGGCCATCACCCGGGCCGGTGGATTCGGCGTACTCGGCGCGGTCCGCTACACCGCCCCCGACGACCTCGCACGTGATCTCGACTGGATGCAGGAACACACGGACGGCAAGCCCTACGGACTCGACGTCGTCATGCCCGCCAAGAAGGTGGAGGGCGTGAGCGAGGCCGATGTGGAGGCGATGATCCCGCCCGGCCACCGGCAGTTCGTCCAGGAAACCCTCGCCAAGCACGGAGTCCCCGAACTCGCCGAGGGCGAGGCCTCGGGCTGGCGCATCACGGGCTGGATGGAGGAAGTCGCCCGCAACCAGCTCGACGTGGCCTTCGACTACCCCATCAAGCTGCTCGCCAACGCGCTGGGCTCACCACCCGCCGACGTCGTGGCCCGTGCCCACGAGCATGACGTCCTCGTCGCCGCGCTCGCCGGAAGCGCCCGGCACGCCCGGCACCACGCGGACGCCGGAATCGACGTCGTCGTCGCCCAGGGGTACGAAGCGGGCGGCCACACCGGCGAGATCGCCTCCATGGTCCTCGTCCCGGACGTGGTGGACGCCGTGGGACCACTCCCGGTCCTCGCCGCGGGAGGCATCGGCAGCGGTGAACAGATCGCCGCCGGGCTCGCGCTGGGCGCCCAGGGCGTCTGGCTCGGCTCGCTGTGGCTCACCACGGAGGAGGCGGACATGCACTCCCGGGCCCTGACCGCCAAACTCCTCGCCGCGGGCTCCGGCGACACCGTCCGCTCCCGCGCACTCACCGGCAAACCCGCGCGTCAGCTCCGTACCGAATGGACCGACGCCTGGGACGACCCGGCGGGACCCGGCACCCTGCCCATGCCCCTCCAGGGGCTCCTGGTCGCCGAGGCCGTCTCGCGTATCCAGAAGTACGAAACGGGCGCCCTGCTCGGCACGCCCGTCGGCCAGATCGTCGGCCGGATGAACACCGAACGCAGCGTGCAGGCCGTCTTCGACGACCTGACCAGCGGCTTCGAACGGGCCATCGACCGGATCAACCGCATCGCCGGACGGAGCGCCTCATGAACCAGCCGCCCAACGGCTTCTGGGCCCAGGCCACCGCCGAACCCGACCGCAGGGTCCTCGTCGCACCCGACGGCGAGGAATGGACGGCGGGCCGGCTGCACGCCGAGGCCAACCGCATGGTCCACGGACTGCGCGCGGCCGGACTCGAGGAGGGCGACGCCTTTGCCGTCGTCCTGCCCAACGGCGTCGAGTTCCTCACCGCTTATCTGGCCGCCTCGCAGGCCGGTTTCTACCTCGTCCCCGTCAACCACCACCTCGTGGGCCCGGAGATCGCCTGGATCGTCTCCGACTCCGGCGCCAAGGTGCTCATCGCCCACGAACGCTTCACGGAGGCGGCGACCGCCGCCGCCGACGAGGCGAAACTCCCGGCGAGCCACCGCTATGCGGTCGGCGCCGTCGACGGCTTCCGCCCCTACGCCGAACTGCTGGAGAACCGGCCGGTCGCGCCGCCCGAGGGGCGCACCCTGGGCTGGGTCATGAACTACACCTCCGGCACCACCGGCCGCCCGCGCGGTATCCGCCGGCCGCTGCCCGGAAAGCTTCCCGAGGAGAGCTACCTCGGCGGCTTCCTCGGCATCTTCGGCATCAAGCCGTTCGACGGAAACGTCCACCTCGTCTGCTCACCGCTCTACCACACCGCCGTGCTGCAGTTCGCCGGTGCCGCCCTGCACATCGGCCACCCGCTCGTCCTGATGGACAAGTGGTCGCCCGAGGAGATGCTCCGGGCGATGGACACCCACCGCTGCACCCACACGCACATGGTCCCGACCCAGTTCCACCGCCTTCTCGCCCTCCCCGACGAGGTCCGGCAGCGGTACGACGTCTCGGCCATGCGCCACGCCATCCACGGCGCCGCACCCTGCCCCGACCACGTCAAACGAGCCATGATCGACTGGTGGGGCCGGTGCGTCGAGGAGTACTACGCGGCCAGCGAGGGAGGCGGCGCCTTCGCCACCGCCGACGACTGGCTGAAGAAACCGGGCACCGTCGGCCGGGCCTGGCCGATCAGTGAACTCGCGGTCTTCGACGACGACGGCAACCGGCTCGGGCCGGGCGAACTCGGCACCGTCTACATGAAGATGAGCACCGGCGGCTTCAGCTACCACAAGGACGAGGGCAAGACGCGGAAGAACCGCATCGGCGACTTCTTCACCGTCGGCGACCTCGGTGTCCTCGACGAGGACGGTTACCTCTTCCTCCGCGACCGCAAGATCGACATGATCATCTCCGGCGGGGTGAACATCTACCCCGCCGAGATCGAGAGCGCCCTGCTCACCCACCCCGCGGTCGCCGACGCAGCCGTCTTCGGGATCCCGCACGCCGACTGGGGCGAGGAGGTCCGGGCCGTCGTCGAAGCCGCCGAGGGACACGAGGCGGGCGACGAGCTCGCCGCCGAGATCCTCGGACACTGCGCCGGGCTGCTCGCCGGGTACAAACGGCCCAAGACCCTCGGCTTCATCACGACGATGCCCCGCGACCCCAACGGCAAGCTGTACAAACGTCGGCTGCGCGAACCGTACTGGGAGGGGCACGCGTAAGACCCCCGGCCGGGCGGGCGTCCGACCGGCCCCTGACCGCAGCGGTCAGGGGCCGGTCGCCGGCCGGGACGCGCTACCGGCGCTCGTGCACCCGCACCACCCGCAGCGCGGGGGAACGCGCGATGTCCTTCTCGCAGAACCGGGACGTCACCCAGCGCTCACCCGAGTACAGCTCGGTCTGGTCGCTGTAGTGCGGGGACGCCGGATTCGACGACTGGGAGTACGTGAGCAGCGTCCGCGCCACCGGGCAGGGACCGCCGTCCCAGCCGACCGCCTGGATGTAGCTGGAGCCGGTCGAGATGTCCGTGTAACCGCCCGCCGCCGCGTCCCACACGCCCTCGGTCTTGTTCCAGATGCCCAGGGCCTCCGTACCGCCGCCGATCGGTATGCGCCCCTCGCCCCGCAGCACCGACTGGTGCTCGCCCAGCGGGGCGTCCAGCGCGATGCCCGCGCCCCTCAGCTCGGCCACCGCGTCGGCGAGCGCCACGAGGACCCCCGGCGCCGAGGTGTTGAGCGTGCGGGGCGTGCCGACCGGGTCGGCGGGGGAGAAGGGAACCTTCCACAGCTCGGCCGCCGGCACCGCCACCGCCCGGCGCCAGAACCGGTCGAAGAGCAGCGCGCCCCGGCTCCCGGTGTCGACCTTCCGGTCCCAGTCGCGCAGCACCGCGCACGCCGCCGACACATCGACCGGCGCGCCCTTGCTCCCGGCCGTGGTGCCCCCGGGCAGCGCCGCACACGCGCGTGCCAGGTCCGCCGCCGCCAGATCACCGGCCGGCGCCCGGTTCGCGAACTGCTGACGTTGCAGATCGGCGACGGTCAGCCCGCCGCTCCCCGCCATCGCGGACACGTCCTGGACGGCGCCCCGGGTCCGCATGGAGCGCGGTGTGGCGACTGTCCCGAACACGCGCTCGTAGCCGCTCAGCGGAGCGTCGGCGTTCGTCAGCCAGGCGCTGTCGTTGGAGTTCTCGACGTACGGGGCGTCCTTCACGGTCGGCATCCGGCCCGGCCCGAAGATCCCGGGCTGCACCGCGTCAGGGTCCGACCCGAGGGCGCAGTCGCTCCGCGAGCCGTCCAGGACCGCGAGACCGGACGCCGCGTACGTGGCGCGGCCCAGCGGCGTCGAGCAGCGCTGTGCGAGATCGTCCGTGATCCTGGGCAGCACCTGCGACTGCGAGAACAGCGTGTGCCCCGAGGAGTCCGCCGCGATCGTGTTGACCCACGGCAGACCCTGCGTACGGCGCAGGGCCTCCACGATCCCGGCCGTGCTGCGCGCCTTGCTGAAGCCGAGGGACGTGTCGCCCGTGCGCAGGTTCACGGCGTTGGGGTCATTGAGCGCGTACGCGGTCGATGAGGTCCAGGGCAGCGGCATCCCCGCACCGAGCGAGGTGACGACCGGTCCGTACCGGGTCCACCACTGGACGCGGGTCACGTCCGGTCCGCCCCTGACCGCCACCGACACCGTGCGCCTGGCCATCCGCTGCGGGCTGCCGTCCACCAGGTACACGGTCGGATCGGCCGGATCCAGGGTCAGCTGATGCAGATTGAGGGTGACGCCCGTGGCCACGGTATGGCTCCACGCGACGTTCGCGCTGTGCCCGATGGACATGGTCGGCGATCCGAGCAGCGAACCGCCCGCCACGTTCAGCTCCCCGGGGATGGTCTGCTGGGACTGCCAGAACCGCCGCCCGCCCTGCCACGGATAGTGCGGATTGCCGAGCAGCAGCCCGCGCCCGCCCGCCGTCGTACTGCCGCGGAACGCCACGGCGTTGGACCCCATGTCGGCGTTCTGCGTGGACAGCAGCCGCGCCGCCGCGTCCGCCGCGTCGCCGGGGGACGGCGAGGGGGACGGGGGAGCGGGCGCCGGTGAGGCGGCGGGCGGCTGCGCGGCCGTGATGCCGTCGACGGCGCGCCCCTGACCGCCGAGAACGGAGAGGGAGAAGCTGCGCACCGCGACATCGAGCGCGGTCACCGGGGTCACCCAGCGGGCGCCCCGGCAGGCCGGATCGGTGATCCGGTTCTGCGCCAGCCAGGCGTTGTAGCCGGCCGCCCAGCCGCGCTGCAGTTCCCTGGACGCACGGCTCGGACCCGCCGGGGCGGGCACCTTGAGCAGCTTCTCCACGGTGCGGCTCGCGCGCACCCCGCGGAAGTACAGGTCGCTGGAGAGGTTCTTCGCCGCGGAGGACAGCGAACCGTCCGGCGCCGCGTCCGGGCCGAAGTAGCGGGAACGCTCGCCGCGCAGCGTGACGAACCCGTCGGCGAGGGTGCACACCTGGTCGGCGGCCTGCGCCCAGCCGTTGCCGAAGCCCAGATTCGCGTAGTCCTTCGCCACGATGTGCGGAATGCCGTACTCGGTGTAGCGGATCACGGCGGAGAGCCCGCCGCCCGAAGGATGGTGGGTGCGGGTGGTGAGCGCCGAGGCCGGCGGCAGGGACGCCGACACGGTGAACAGCGCAAGACCGGATACGGCGAGAATCCTCAGACGCTTCCGGAGGGGCAACGGTCCTCCCAGCTGTGCGGGTGCGAAAGGCGGTTACTCAGTAGTTCGAGATGTCATGGGCAACTCAGCCAGCACGCCCGTACGCCTGTCAACAGGGCGGCCCGCACCGTGACCCTTGACCGCCGGGCCCCGCCCGCACAGGATCACGCCATGACAGGTGTACGCAGCAGCACAGTCGACGGCGTCGTGACCCGCAGCGCACGGCGCACCCCCGAGCGCACCGCCCTGCGGTACGCCGGCCGGGCCTGGACCTACCGGGGGCTCGACGAGGCGGTCGATACCGCGGCCGCCGTCCTCATGGACGGTCACGGGCTGCGCCCGGGGGACCGGGTCGCCTCCTACGCCCACAACTCCGACGCGTACCTGATCGCCTTCCTGGCCTGCGCACGCGCCGGACTGGTCCACGTACCGGTCAACCAGAACCTCACCGGCGAGGACCTCGGCTACATCCTGAGCCAGTCCGGCAGCGCCCTGGTCCTCACCGACCCGGACCTCGCCGGCCGCGTCCCGGACGGGTACGCCGTACGGGCGCTGCGCGACGCACCGGACTCCCTGCTGGCCGAACTCGCCACGCCGCGCGCCTTCGAGGCCGGGCACGAACCGGCCGCCGACGACCTCGTCCAGCTGCTGTACACCTCCGGCACCACCGCGTTGCCCAAGGGCGCGATGATGACGCACGGGGCCCTCGTCCACGAGTACGTCAGCGCCGTCACCGCCCTCGACCTGCGCGCGGGCGACCGGCCCGTCCACGCGCTGCCGCTCTACCACTCCGCGCAGATGCACGTGTTCCTGCTGCCCTACCTCGCGGTCGGCGCCGAGAACACGGTCCTGGACTCACCGGACGCGGGCCGGATCTTCGACCTCGTCGAGTCCGGACAGGCCGACAGCCTCTTCGCGCCTCCCACCGTGTGGATCGGCCTCGCCAACCACCCGGACTTCGCGGTCCGTGACCTCGGCGGCCTGCGCAAGGCGTACTACGGGGCGTCGATCATGCCCGTGCCGGTGCTGGAACGTCTTCGCGACCGTCTGCCGGGCCTCGCCTTCTACAACTGCTTCGGGCAGAGCGAGATCGGCCCCCTCGCCGCGGTACTCGGACCGGACGAGCACGAGGGCCGGATGGACTCCTGCGGCCGGCCCGTCCTCTTCGTCGAGGCCAGGGTCGTGGACGAGAACGGCAAGGAGGTCCCCGACGGAACCGCGGGCGAGGTGGTCTACCGCTCGCCCCAGCTGTGCAGCGGCTACTGGGACAAGCCCGAGGAGAGCGCGGAGGCGTTCCGCGACGGCTGGTTCCACTCCGGCGACCTCGCCGTCCGTGACCCGGAGGGCTACTTCACCGTCGTCGACCGGGTGAAGGACGTCATCAACTCCGGCGGCGTCCTCGTCGCCTCCCGGCAGGTGGAGGACGCCCTGTACACCCATCCCGCCGTCGCGGAGGCGGCAGTCGTCGGGCTGCCCGACGAACGCTGGATCGAGGCCGTCACCGCCGTCGTCGTGCTGCGCGGGGAGGCGACCGAGGCCGAACTGATCAGCCACGCCCGCGAGAGGCTCGCCCACTTCAAGGCCCCCAAGCGGGTCGTGTTCGTGGACGCACTCCCGCGCAACGCCAGTGGAAAGATCCTCAAGCGCGAGCTCCGCGACCGTTTCGCCTGACCGGCCGGTATTCCCGCCGTACGGGACGGCGCCGGGGCCCAGGGCGGCCCCGGCGCATCCTGCCGCAACGAGAAACCGGTCCTTCGCGGCCACTCGGCCCGGCCGCCGGCCGGGCCTCGGTCAGCTGCCCGGCCGGTCCCGCTCGTCCACGATCCTGCGGAACTTGCCGACCGACCTCTCCAGCGTCCCGGGGTCGAGGATCTCGACCCCGACCGAGACCCCGATCCCGTCCTTGACGGCAGCCGCGACCGACGCGGCAGCCGCGGCCCGCTGCTCCTGGGTCGCTCCGGCCCGGGCCTCCGCCCGTACCGTCAGCACGTCGAGCCGTCCCTGACGGGTCAGCCGGAGCTGGAAGTGCGGCGACACCCCCGGCGTACGGAGCACGATCTCCTCGATCTGCGTCGGGAAGAGGTTCACCCCGCGCAGGATCACCAGATCGTCGCTGCGCCCGGTCACCTTCTCCATCCGCCGGAAGACCCTGGCGGTGCCCGGCAGCAGTCGGGTCAGGTCCCGGGTGCGGTAGCGGATCACCGGCATGGCCTCCTTGGTGAGCGAGGTGAACACCAGCTCACCCTCCTCCCCTTCGGGCAGCACCTCGCCGGTGAACGGGTCGACCACCTCGGGATAGAAGTGGTCCTCCCAGATGTGCAGCCCGTCCTTCGTCTCCACGCACTCCTGTGCCACGCCCGGACCCATCACCTCGGAGAGCCCGTATATGTCGACCGCGTCGATCGCGAACCGCTCCTCGATCTCGCGGCGCATCTCCTGCGTCCACGGCTCGGCCCCGAAGATGCCCACCTTCAGCGATGTCGTGCGCGGGTCGACACCCTGCCGCTCGAACTCGTCCAGGAGCGTCAGCATGTAGGACGGCGTCACCATGATGATCTCGGGCCGGAAGTCCTGGATCAGCTGGACCTGCCGGGCCGTCATGCCGCCCGAGGCGGGAATGACCGTACAGCCGAGCCGTTCCGCCCCGTAGTGCGCGCCCAGGCCGCCGGTGAACAGCCCGTACCCGTAAGCGACGTGCACCTTCTGTCCAGGGCGTCCGCCGGCCGCCCTGATCGAGCGGGCCACCACATCCGCCCAGGTGTCCAGGTCCTTCTCGGTGTATCCGACGACGGTCGGCCGGCCCGTCGTGCCGCTGGACGCGTGGATGCGCCGCACCTGCTCCTCGGGCACCGCGAACATCCCGAACGGATAGTTGTCGCGCAGATCGGCCTTGGTGGTGAACGGGAACCGGGCCAGGTCGGCGAGGGAGCGGCAGTCCTGCGGACGCAGCCCCGCCCGGTCGAACGCCGCCCGGTAGTGGCCGACACGGGTGTACGCGTGATGCAGTGTCGTCCGCAGCCGTTCCAGCTGCAGGGCCCGCAGCTCCTCGCGGTCCATGCGTTCCGCCGCGTCCAGCAGAGCCGTCATGCGGATCTCCCTCTTCCCGTGCGCACCATGCAGTCGACCGATCATTCGGTCGTTTCTCTCGGGAGCAGTAATTCAGGATCCTCCGCCGCATGGCAAGAGGTGCGGCGCATCCGGTGCGCACCGCCCCTCCACCGGCCCGGGGCCGCCGCGCCCCGCCACCGCGTGCCGCAGGGCCGCCGAGACGGGCCGGCCCGCCTCGCGAGGACATCCGGCCCGGTCCGCCGCAATCGCCGGGGGCGGTCCGCATCGCGGATACGCCCGTACCGAACACGGCTGCATCACCCGGTCGGCCCTGTTTGGATGGGTCCATGCCGACTTTCCACTCATACGACGGGACCGAGCTCGCCTATCACCTCAAGGGGGAGGGCGCACCGCTGATCTGTCTGCCGGGCGGCGCGATGCGGGCGAGTGCCTATCTCGGCGACCTCGGCGGGCTCTGCGCCACACGGCAGCTGGTACTGCTGGATCTGCGCGGGACCGGGGACTCCGCCGAACCGGACGACACCTCGACCTACCGCTGCGACCGTCTGGTCGACGATGTCGAGGCGCTGCGCGTCCACCTGGGACTGGAGCGCATCGATCTGCTGGCCCACTCGGCGGCAGGTGACCTCGCCTCGCTCTATGCCGCACGCCACCCGCAGGCCCTGCGCAGCCTGATCCTCGTCGCCCCCGGCACCCAGGCCACCGGATTCGCCTTCGTGGAACGCGAGGCCCGGGAAGCGGCCGCGCTGCGCAGCGCGGAACCCTGGTACGAGCAGGCGCTTCCCGCGCTGGAGGAGATCTGGGCTGGGCGCATCACGGCCGAACTGCGGGCCGCTGCCAGGCCGTTCCTCTACGGCCGCTGGGACGCCGCCGCGCAGGCCCACGCCTCCCTCTCGGCGCAGCAGATCAACTCCATTGCCGCACAGGCCTATTACGGGCAAGGGGCCTTCGATCCCGCCGGGACGGTGGCGGCGCTGCGTGAGTTCCCGGCACCGGTACTCGTCCTCACCGGTGCGTACGACGGGTTGACCACACCCGACCGGGCAGCCGAACTGGCCGCGCTCTTCCCCGAGTCGGAGTTCGCCGTGCAGCGGGGAGCCGGACACTTCCCCTGGCTCGACGACCCGGGTGCGTTCGTCCGGACCGTCACGGCGTTCCTGGACCCGGACGTGCGCAGCGTCCAGGCCGGAGGGATACGGCTCGCCTACCGGGTGTGGGGCGACCCCGGCGCCCCGCCCGTCGTCCTCGCCCACGGACGCTGCGGCTCCAGCACCACCTGGACCGCCGTCGCCGAACAACTCGCCGCCGCACACCGGGTGTACGCCTTCGACTTCCGCGGCCACGGGCTCAGCGACTGGACCGGCCGCTACTCCTTCGAGCTTTTCCGCGACGACCTGCACGCCTTCCTGGAGGCCCGCAACCTCTCCGGCGCCACGGTCGTCGGGCACTCCATGGGCGGCGCCGCGGCCTATCTGCTCGCCGAACGGCAGCCCGGACTCATCGGCCGCCTCGTCCTGGAGGAAGCGCCGCCGCCCTTCCCGCTCGATCCGCCCCGTGCTCCCGTCGAACGCCCCGAGGAGGAACTCGGCTTCGACTGGCCGGTCGTGCCCGCCACCGACGCGCAGCTCAACGAGCCCGATCCGGCCGGCCGCGAACGACTCGGCGAGATCACGGCCCCCACGCTCGTCATCGGCGGCGGGCCGGGCAGCCAGATCGACCAGGAGGACCTCGCCTGGATGGCCCGGCAGATACCCGGCGCCCGGCACATCACCATCGAGGCGGGTCATCTCGTCCACACCGAACGGCCGGAGGAATTCCTCACGGCCCTGCGGTCGTTCGGCGTGGGCTGAGCCGGCGGAACCGCCCGCCGCGTCAGTCCCGGCGCAGCAGCGTCACCATGGCGTCGTACAGGGTCGCCTCTGCGTCCTCGGCGTTCTCGGCGCCCGAGACCGAGCGCCAGGCGACGAACCCGTCCGGGCGCACCAGAACCGCGCCCTCGGGGCTCGTCCCGTGCGCCCCGGCCCAGTCGGCACCGGCCTCCGGCTCCAGATCGCCGGCCGGGCCGGTGCCGATCCCGAACGCGTCGAGCCGCACCCCCAGCCGGTCCCCGACCCGCGCCGCAGCCCGGCGCCACGCCACGTCCGCACCGTCGGCGAGGAGCACGAAGGACCGCTCGTACAGATCCAGGGTGGAGATCCGCTCACCGGACCGCCGCACCCACAAGTGCGGTGCCCGGCTCCCCGGTTCACCCGTCAGCTGCATCCCCTGCGGCACCACCGGCTGCTCCGGGGCGACGCCCAGCACCGCGCCGTCCACATAGCGGTAGCCCAGTGCCACATTCAGCATCCCGCCCCGCTTGCCGCCGCCCGCGGTGGGCGGCGCCGCATAGCCGGGGTGGCTGTGCTCGCCGGAACGGGCCGAGGCGCGCTCACTCGTCGCCCGCGCCACCGGCAGCCGCTCCGCCCCGTACGTGTCCAGCAGACCGGGACCGGCCTCGCCGCGCAGTACGGCTGCCAGCTTCCACGCCAGGTTGTGCGCGTCCTGGATGCCGGTGTTGGAGCCGAACGCCCCGGTGGGCGACATCTCGTGGGCCGAGTCGCCGGCGAGGAACACCCGGCCCCGGGAGTACCGGTCGGCCACGCGCTCAGCCGCATGCCACGGAGCCTTGCCGGTGATCTCGACGTCGATGTCCGGCGCACCGACGGCCGTGCGGATGTGCTCCGCGCACCGCTCGTCCGTGAAGTCCTCCAGCGTCTCGCCCCGGCCGGGCTGCCACGGTGCGTGGAACACCCATTCCTTCTCGTTGTCCACCGGCAGCAGGGCGCCGTCCGCCTTCGGATTGGTCAGATAGCACACGATGAAGCGCCGGTCGCCCAGCACATCGGCGAGCCGGCGCGAACGGAAGGTGATGCTCACGTTGTGGAACAGGTCGCCGGCACCCGACCGGCCGATGCGCAGCTGCTCGCGGACCGGACTGCGCGGGCCGTCGGCGGCGATCAGGTAGTCCGCCCGCACCGTCGTGTGCTCACCCGTCTGCCGGTTCTTCAAGGTGGCCGAGACACCTGAGCCGTCCGGGTCGAACGACATCAGTTCGGTGGAGAACCGCAGATCCCCGCCCTGCTGCCGGGCCCGCTCCAGCAGGACGGGCTCGAGGTCGTTCTGACTGCACAGGCACCAGCCCGTCGGGCTGAAGCGGGCGATGCCGCCACCCGGGTCGATCTCCTTGAACAGCCACTCCTGGTCGTCACCGGTCAGCGAACCGGCTTGCAGGATGCCGTGGTTCTCCGCCAGGACCGACGCCGCCGCCCGGATCTGCGGCTCCACACCCGCCCGGCGGAACACCTCCATCGTGCGGACGTTGTTGCCGCGGCCGCGCGGGTGCGTCGAGGTGGCGGCGTGCTTCTCGACCAGCAGGTGCTCGACGCCGAGCCGGCCGAGGAAGAGGGACGCGGACAGGCCCACCAGGGAGCCGCCCACGATGAGGACCGGTACGTGGAGGTCGACGTTCTCGTTCATGAGTTGCTCCAGCTCGGACGTCGTACAGATGCAGTGTCCATGCCCTCGTCCGAGCGGTTCGGACGCCCGCTCACCTGAACGGTTCATAAATCTCGCGTCAGGCGGACCAGCGTTTCACGATCGGTCACGGAGACGACGCCCCCGGTTCGGGGCGGACCGTGCGCATCCGCCGGGAGACTCCCCGCTCCGATCCCCTCGACAGCCGGCAGTTCCCCGCCCGCCCGGCCGGTTTCTCCCCCCGTCTCGAAGGAGTTCGCAAGATGACCACCACCCTCTCGGAACGGACCTCCCAGTCCGCCTTCGACGGATCAAGGCTGCGGGTCATCCTGCTGCTTGACCTGCACGACGGCGCCCAGAAGCAGTTCCTGGAGGCGTACGAGCACATGCGCAACCAGGTCGCCTCGATCCCCGGCCACATCAGCGACCAGCTGTGCCAGTCCATCGAGAACCCGTCCCAGTGGCTCATCACCAGCGAGTGGGAGAGCGCGCCGCCCTTCCTGGCCTGGGTCAACAGCGAGGACCACGTCGCCACGGTCCAGCCCCTGCACAGCTGCGTGCGCGACACCCGTTCGCTGCGCTTCAGCGTCCTGCGCGAGACCGGCGCGGCCTTCGAGGAGAGCTTCGAGCCCGTCAAGGGCGGTCTCCAGGCCGCGCCCCGCCTCGGGGACGGGGTGGTGCGCCACGCGCTGACCTTCACCGTCAAGCCGGGCACCGAGGAGATCGTCGCGAAGATCCTTGCCGACTACGACTCCCCGCAGGCCCGGGTCGACGAGCACACCCGCCTGCGCCGCACCTCGCTCTTCATGCACGGCAACCGGGTGGTGCGCGCGGTCGAGGTCGAGGGTGACCTCCTCGCGGCCCTGCGCCACGTCTCCCGGCAGCCCGGGGTACGGGCCGTCGAGGAAGCGATCAACCCGTATCTGGAGCAGGACCGCGACCTGGCCGACCCCGACTCCGCCCGGATGTTCTTCACCCGGGCGGCCCTGCCCACCGTCCACCACGTGACGACGGGCCGCCACGCAGCCGGGGAGCGCAAGCGCCACGCGCTGTTCTACCAGGCCAAGGAGGGCTGCGGAATGGCGCTGGCCCGCCTTCTGGCCGAGCACGACGAGGAGGAGGCCGACAACACCGGCAGCCCCATCGAGAGCAGCACGATCTTCCAGCGCGACGACATCGTGGTCCGTCTGCTGGAGGTGGGCGGCCCGCTCGACGCGCAGCCCGCCAAGGCCCTCGGCATCCACGGCCCCGGCAAGGCCGCCCGGCTCGCCCGCCTCCTCGACGGGGACGCGAACGCCGTGCCGACCACCGACCAGGACGCCGCACGCTTCCTCGCCCGGTCCGAGATGAAGCTCATCACCGACCGGCGGGCCGCGGAGTCCTGAGCCGCGCATCAGCACCCTGGGGGGTTCTCGCTCAGCCCGTCGACACAACGCGCCACGCGCCAGGAGGAAAGCACTCATGACCCTGCACCGGCCACGCATCGTGGACCTCAGTGAGACCCAGCCCAACACCAGGCGCGGGGGTGACCTGCGCGCCCTTCTCACCCCGACGGCCGTGGGCGCCACCAGCGGCTTCATGGGGCTGGCCATCATTCAGCCCGGCGACCGCATCGGTGAGCACTACCACCCGTACTCGGAGGAGTTCGTCTACGTCGTGGACGGGCTGCTCGAAGTGGACCTGGACGGCGAGCCGTACGCGATGCGCCCGGACCAGGGGCTGCTGATTCCCCTGAACGTACGCCACCGCTTCCGCAACGTCGGTGACGTCGAGGCGCGCATGGTCTTCCACCTCGGCCCGCTCGCCCCCCGCCCGGAACTCGGCCACGTCGACACCGAGGTCACCGAGTCCGCCGAGCGGGGCGCGCCGCCAGAACGATCCGAGGCGGCTTCATGACCCGGCGGGTGGCGGTCACGGGCGTCGGCGTCGTCGCGCCGGGCGGTATCGGCACGCCGGCCTTCTGGGACCTCCTGTCCAGCGGCCGCACCGCGACACGGGGCATCACCCTCTTCGACCCGGCCGGCTTCCGTTCCCGGATCGCCGCCGAATGCGACTTCGATCCGGCCGCGTACGGACTGGACGCCGAAGAGGTCGCCCGGGCGGACCGGTACGTGCAGTTCGCGATGGTGGCCGCCCGGGAGGCACTGGCCGATGCGGGCCTCGACGTGGAGCGCACCGACCCCTGGCGGATGGGGGTGTCGCTCGGCACCGCCGTCGGCGGAACCACCCGGCTGGAGCACGACTACGTCGCCGTCAGCGACAGCGGCGCCCGCTGGGACGTCGACCACCGCCCGGCCGGCCCCCACCTGGAACGCGCCTTCTCGCCCAGCACGCTGGCCGCGGCGGTCGCCGAGCAGGTCGGTGCGCACGGTCCCGTGCAGACCGTCTCGACGGGCTGCACCTCGGGCCTCGACGCGATCGGCTACGCCTTCCACTCCATCGAGGAGGGCCGTGTCGACGTCTGCATCGCCGGGGCGTCGGACTCGCCGATCACCCCGATCACCGTGGCGTGCTTCGACGCGATCAAGGCGACCTCGGCGAACAACGAGGACCCGGAGCACGCCTCCCGGCCCTTCGACTCCCGCCGCGACGGCTTCGTGATGGGCGAGGGCGGAGCCGTACTGGTCCTGGAGGAGCTGGAACACGCCCGTGCCCGCGGCGCGACGGTGTACTGCGAGATCGCGGGCTACGCGACCTTCGGCAACGCGTACCACATGACCGGGCTGACCCCGGAGGGCCTGGAGATGGCCGAGGCCATCAACCGGGCGCTCGGCCACGCGGGGATCGCGGCCTCGGACATCGACTACGTCAACGCGCACGGCTCGGGCACCAAGCAGAACGACCGGCACGAGACCGCGGCCGTGAAGCGGGCACTCGGCGCGCACGCCCACGACGTACCGATGAGCTCCATCAAGTCGATGGTGGGTCACTCGCTCGGGGCGATCGGCGCGATAGAGATCGCCGCGTGCGTACTGGCGTTGGTCAACCAGACGGTGCCGCCGACGGCGAACTACGAGTCCCCGGACCCCGAGTGCGACCTCGACTACGTGCCGCGCACCGCACGTCAGCTGAAACTGCGCAGCGTTCTGTCGGTCGGCAGCGGATTCGGTGGATTCCAGTCCGCGGTGGCCCTGACCAGAACCGGTGGGAGGACACCATGAACACCCGAGAGGCCCGGCGCACCGTCGTCACCGGCATCGGCGTCGTCGCCCCCAACGGCACGAGCACCGAAGCCTTCTGGAAGCGGACGCAGGAAGGCCTGAGCGTCCTGGACCGGGTCACCCGCGAAGGGTGCGAGGAACTGCCGCTGCACGTGGCCGGCGAGGTCAGGGGCTTCGACCCCGTCTCGCTGATCGAGGAGCGGTACCTCGTACAGACCGACCGGTTCACGCACTTCGCGATGGCCGCCGCCGACATGGCGCTGGACGACGCCCGGCTGGGCCGTGCCGACTACGAGGACGCGCCGTTCAGCGTGGGCGTGGTCACCGCCGCCGGTTCCGGTGGCGGTGAGTTCGGCCAGCGCGAACTGCAGAGGCTGTGGGGCCAGGGCTCCAAGTACGTCGGCCCCTACCAGTCGATCGCCTGGTTCTACGCGGCCAGCACCGGCCAGATCTCCATCCGTGGCGGCTTCAAGGGGCCGTGCGCGGTGGTGGCCAGCGACGAGGCCGGCGGCCTCGACGCCCTGGCGCACGCCGCCCGGTCCGTCCGGCGCGGCACGGACGCGGTGGTGGTCGGCGCGGCCGAGGCCCCGCTCGCGCCCTACTCCGTCGTCTGCCAGCTCGGCTACCGCGACCTGAGCGCCTGCGACGACCCGACGCGGGCCTACCGCCCGTTCACCTCGGACGCCTGCGGATTCGTGCCCGCCGAGGGCGGCGCGATGTTCGTGGTCGAGGAAGAGGGCGCGGCCCTGCGGCGCGGCGCCCGGATCCGGGCCCAACTGGCCGGTCACGCCGCCACCTTCACCACCGCGATGCGGTGGGAGGAGTCCCGCGAGGGGCTCGCCCACGCCATCGAGGGCGCACTGCGGGAGGCCGGCTGCGCGCCCGAGGAGATCGACGTGGTCTTCGCGGACGCCCTCGGCGTTCCCGCCGCGGACCGGGCCGAGGCACTGGCGCTGGCCGACGCGCTCGGCGCACACGGCCGGCGCGTCCCGGTCACCGCGCCCAAGACCGGAATCGGACGGGCCTACTGCGGAGCTCCGGTGCTGGACGCGGCCGCCGCCGTCCTCGCCATGGAGAACGGCCTGATCCCGCCCACGCCCAACGTCTTCGAGGTCTGCCACGACCTCGACGTCGTCATGGGCCGGGCCCGCCCCGCCGAACTGCGCACGGCCCTCGTGCTCAGCCGCGGCCTCATGGGCTCGAACGCGGCCATGGTGCTGCGGCGCCCCGCGTGAGCCCCACCGACACCCTCTCGTGAGAAGGAGAAGTCCCTCATGACCGAACGACTGACGTATGAAGAGCTGGCCGTCCTGATGAAGAAGGGCGCCGGACTGACCGTCGACCCCAAGGAGATGGAGAACCGGTCCGGCACCGCCTTCGACGAGTTCGGCCTCGACTCGCTGGGTCTCCTCGGCATCGTCGGCGTACTGGAGAACCGGCACGGCCAGCCGCTGCCGGCCGACGCCGACCGGTGCAAGACGCCCCGCGAGTTCCTCGACCTCGTCAACAACACCCTCATGACAGGAGCCTGACGTGTCCGGACACACCGAGAACGAGATCGTCATCGCCGCACCCCTGGACCTCGTCTGGGACGTGACGAACGACCTGGAGAACTGGCCCCAGCTGTTCAGCGAGTACGCCTCGGTCGAGGTCATCGAGCGCGACGGCGAGCGGACCACCTTCCGCCTGACCATGCACCCCGACGACAACGACAAGGTGTGGAGCTGGGTCTCCGAGCGCACCACGGACCGGCCCGGACGCACCGTCCGGGCCCGCCGAGTCGAGCCCGGCCCCTTCCAGCACATGGACATCCACTGGGAGTACTCCGAGGTCCCCGGCGGCACGCGCATGCACTGGGCGCAGGACTTCGCGATGCGCCCCGACGCCCCGGTCGACGACGCCTGGATGACCGACAACATCAACCGCAACTCCCGCGTCCAGATGGAACTCATCCGGGACCGGATCGAGCAGCGCGACCGCGAGCGGCGCACCTCCGCCGTCCAGGCCGGCTGACGCAGCGTTCACCGACGGCCCGGCCGCCCGGCCCCCGGCCGGGTTCCGGACCGGGAACCAGAAAGGCATCACCCGATGCACCACGCTCTGATCGTCGCCCGTATGGCGCCGGAGTCGGCGCCGGACATCGCCGAACTGTTCGCCGCCTCCGACAGCAGCGAGCTGCCGCACCTGGTCGGCGTCACCCGGCGCAAGCTGTTCCAGTTCGGCGACGTCTACCTGCACCTGATCGAGTCCGAGCGCCCGCCCGGCCCGGAGATCGCCAAGGTGACCGGGCACCCGGCGTTCAAGGACATCAGCGACCGGCTCACCGCCTTCGTCAGCCCCTACGACCCGCAGACGTGGCGGGGGCCGAAGGACGCGATGGCCCAGGAGTTCTACCGGTGGGAGCGCGACACCACCGCCTGACGACACCGAATCGCCCCGGGTCCGGCCGCAAGGCCGGACCCGGGGCGATTTCCGTGCTGCCCAGGGAAGGCGGGATCAGTCGGGGACCACGCACTCGAACGCGTGCAGGTACGGGTTGACCGGCCGGATCTCACCGATCAGCAGCCCGGCGTCGGACAGCCGGTCGACCAGGCTCTGCCGGGTGTGCTTGGCTCCGCCGACGTTCAGGAGCAGCAGCAGGTCCATGGCGGTGGTGAAGCGCATCGAGGGGGTGTCGTCGACGAGGTTCTCGATGACGACGACCCGGGCCCCGGGACGCGCCGCCGCGACGACGCTGCGCAGCGCCCGGCGGGTGCTGTCGTCGTCCCACTCCAGGATGTTCTTGATGATGTAGAGGTCGGCCGCCACCGGGATGCCCTCACGGCAGTCCCCGGCCACGATGTCCGCCCGGCCGGCGAGCGAGCCGCCGTCCCGCAGCCGTTCGTCGGCCCGGGCCACCACGCCCGGCAGGTCCATCAGGGTGCCGCTGACCGACGGGTGCTTCTCCAGCAGGCTCGCCAGTACGTGCCCCTGGCCACCGCCGATGTCGGCGACGACGGACACCCCGGTGAGGTCCAGGAGAGCGGCGACGTCCAGCGCGGACTGCATGCTGGAGGTCGTCATGGCCCGGTTGAACACCTGGGCCGACTCATGGGCGTCCTGGTGGAGGTAGTCGAAGAACTCCTTGCCGTACACGTCCTTGAAGACGTTGCGGCCCGAGCGCACCGCGTCGTCCAGACGCGGCCAGACCTCCCAGGTCCAGGGCTCGGTGCACCACAGCGAGATGTACCGCAGGCTGTTCGGGTCGTCCTCGCGCAGCAGCCGGGACATCTCCGTGTGGGCGAAGGTGCCGTCGGCGTTCTCGGTGAAGATGCCGTAGCAGGACAGGGCGCGCAGCAGCCGCTGCAGCGGCACGGGTTCGGTCTTCACGATCGCGGCCAGCGCGGCCGCGGTGGCCGGCGTCTCGCCGAGCGCGTCGGCGACACCCAGGCGGGCGGCGGCACGCACGGCCGCGGAGCGGGCCGCGCCGAACACGATCTCGCGCAGCCGCATCGCCGGCTGCGGGGTGGGAACGGGCTGGACGGGGGTGGTGGCGGGGGTGGTGCTCACGGTGGTCATACCGTCTCGCTTCTCCTTGTGCGGGGGGACACCGGTCAGCACATCCCGGCCGGTGCTGAGGTGGTGCAGACATTGCCGGTGAAGCGGTTGCCCGTGCCGGTGTCATCGCCGGCCAGGTCCGCCGGCTGATTGCCGAGGACGACGTTGCCGCTGATGGTGTTGTCCCTGTTCTTCGCGCCCACGAAGCTCTTGAACAGCACGACGCCGCCCGAGAGCGGCGTGGCGCCCACGTTGTTGCGGATCAGGTTGGACCGCACCTCGGTGGCCTCGGTGCCGGTGAGGACGATCCCGGAGCCCTGGATCGCCGGGAGGCGCTCGGTGGCGGCGCAGAACTTGTTGTTGTCGGTGATCCGGTTGGACCGGATGGTCATGGCGCCCGCCTGCGGCGTTCCCTCGTCGCCCACGACGAACACGCCGCTGCAGTTCGCGGTGAAGGTGTTGTCGCGGACCGACAGATCGCGCACGCGCCGTGCGGTGAACCCGATCCGGTTGTCCGTCAGGGTGTTGCCCCGGACCCGGGTTCCCCCGGTGTCGGTGGCGCCGCCCTCCTCGTCGACGCTGTTGGCGACGAAGATGCCCGCGTCGCCGTTGGAGCGGGCGGTGTTGTCCCGGATGTCGGAGCGGGTGGACCGCTGCTGGGCGATGCCCCAGACCCCGTTGGACCCGGAGGTCACGGACCGCACGTCCAGCCGGTCCGTCCAGGAGGCCCAGACGCCGCTCCGGGCGAACCCGGAGACGTTCAGGGACCTGATGGACACGTTGTCCACGGTGTGCTGCGCCGTGCCCAGCACGCAGACCCCGTTGCCGGCCTTCGCGCAGGCGTTGTCCGGCTGTGCGCCGCTCGCCCCCGGCACGATGACGGTACGTTCCCCGGAGCCCCGCAGGGTCAGGCCGGGCGTGGTGATCAGCACGCTCTCGCGGTACGTACCCGGCCGGACGACGATGGTGTCACCGGGCTGCGCCGCGTCCACCGCCGCCTGGATCGACTGGCCCGGAGACACCACATGACCGCCGGCGGCCGCGGCCGGCCCGGCCGGCACGACCGCGCCCAGTCCGGCCGCCGAGGCGGCTGCGATTCCCACGAGGCATTTGATGTGTCGTTTCCTCATGAGCCGAAGCTATGGGCGATCACCCCCGGATGCCACGCAGGGTGAGCGGTTGGGTACGGGCCGTGCCCGAATGGCTTACGCCGCTGCCGCCGCCCCGCGTCCGCGGTGGACGCGGGGCCGTGCACTCGGGTGATTCGCCGCCGCCGGGCCGGGGCCGGATCAGTCGGCGGCCCCGGTGGCGGGTGCGACGACGGAGCGGGCCCACCGGTAGTCCGCCTTGCCGCTGGGGGAGCGCTGGATCTGCGGGGCGATGACCAGGTGGCGCGGGATCTTGTAGCCGGCCAGCCGGGTCCGGCAGTGCGCCTGGACATCGTCGAGCGTCGGCGCGTCGGCGCCGTCACGCAGCTGCACCACGGCGGCGACCTGATTGCCCCAGCGCTTGTCGGGAGCGCCCGCCACCAGTGCGTCGTACACATCCGGGTGGGACTTGAGTGCCTGCTCGACCTCCTCCGGATACACCTTCTCGCCCCCGGTGTTGATGCACTGCGAACCCCGGCCGAGGACCGTGACGATGCCGTCGGCGTCGACCGTCGCCATGTCGCCGAGCAGCACCCAGCGCTCATCGCCCTTGCGGAAGAACGTCTCGGCCGTCTTGGCCGGGTCGTTGTAGTAGCCGAGCGGTACGTGACCGCGCTGGGCGATCCTCCCCGGTTCACCCGGGGACACCGGTTCGTACGTCGCCGGGTCGACGACCGCCGTACGGGCGTTGACCCGGAGCCGGAAGCCGTTCTCGGGGCTGGAGTCGGCGGTCGCGGTGCCGTTGAAGCCGGACTCGGACGAGCCGAAGTTGTTCAGCAGCATCACGTTGGGCACCAGTGCCTGGAACTCCGCCCGCACCGAGTCGGACATGATCGCGCCCGAACTGGAGACGGAGAACAGCGCCGAACAGTCGGTGCCCTTCAGCGGCCCGTTCAACGCGTCGATCAGCGGCCTCAGCATCGCGTCGCCCACCAGCGACACACTGGTGACCTTCTCCTTCTCGATCGTACGCAGCACCTCGTGCGGCACGAACTTGCGGTGCACGACGACCCGCTGCCCGAAGTTGAAGCCGATGAACGCGGTGAGCGTCGAGGTGCCGTGCATCAGCGGGGGAGTGGGGAAGAAGGTGATGCCCTCCCCGCCGGCCGCCACCCGCTCGGCCAGCTCCTGCGGGGTCTTCACCGCGTCGCCGGTCGGCGCTCCGCCGCCCAGACCGGAGAAGAAGAGGTCCTCCTGGCGCCACATCACCCCCTTGGGCATGCCCGTGGTGCCGCCCGTGTAGATGATGAACTGGTCGTCGGCCGAGCGGGGCGGGAAGCCGCGCCCGGGATCCCCGGCGGCCTCCGCCTCGGCGTACGCGACGGCCTCGGCCCCGGGTACGCCGTCCGTGGACGCGCCCACCCGTACGAGATGGCGCAGCTTCGGCGCCTGGGGAGCGGCGGCCGCGACTCGCTCGTCGAACTCGGCGTCGAAGACCAGCGCCGCCAGATCCGCGTCGCGGTAGAGATAGACCAGCTCCTCCTCCACGTAACGGTAGTTGACGTTGACCGGCACGATGCGCGCCTTCAGGCAGGCCAGCACGGTCTGGAGGTATTCGATGCCGTTGTAGAGATGCAGCCCCAGGTGCTCGCCGGGGCCGATGCCGGCCTCGATGAGGTGGTGGGCGATGCGGTTGGCCGCCGCGTCGAGCTCCGCGTACGTGAGCCTGCGCTCGGCGCCTGTTCCGGGATGGTCGAGGTAGACGAGCGCCTCGCGTTCCGGGACAGCGTCGACGACCGATTCGAACAGGTCGGCAAGGTTGTACTCCACCGTTCCTCCTGACCCCGGTTGCTGAGTGGCCCGGCGGTCATTAGAGCGCCCACCGGCACAAGTGGGAAGAGGGCCCGGGAAGAAATCTGACTCCCTGTCAGAAAACTATTGAACTGCCTCCCCGACTACTGCAACCTGTTCTAGCCTCACGACGGGAGACAGACCATGGGCGGTACGGAACACCTCACCGTGCAGCGCGAAGGCGCCACACTGGTGCTCACCTTGAACCGGCCCGAGAGCAAGAACGCGCTCTCGCTGCCGATGCTGGTCGGCCTGTACGACGGCTGGCTGGCCGCGGACGCGGACGAGGAGATCCGCTCCGTCGTCCTCACCGGAGCCGGCGGCTGCTTCTGCGCCGGCATGGACCTCAAGGCCCTCGCGGGCGGCGGGATGGAGGGCGAGCAGTACCGGGACCGGATGACGGCCGACCCCGATCTGCACTGGAAGGCCATGCTGCGCCACCACCGCCCCCGCAAACCCGTCATCGCCGCCGTCGAGGGCCACTGCGTGGCGGGCGGCACCGAGATCCTCCAGGGCACCGACATCCGCATCGCCGGTGCGGGCGCCACCTTCGGCCTCTTCGAGGTCAAGCGGGGCCTCTTCCCCATCGGCGGCTCGACCGTACGGCTGCCGCGTCAGATCGCCCGCACCCACGCCCTCGAGATGCTGCTCACCGGCCGCCCCTACAGCGCCGATGAGGCGGCCAGGATCGGGCTGATCGGCCGGGTCGTACCGGACGGCACCGCGCTGGAGGCGGCCCTCGCCGTCGCCGAACAGATCAACGCCTGCGGCCCGCTCGCCGTCGAAGAGGTCAAGGCATCGGTCTACGAGACCGCCGAGATGACGGAGACCGAAGGCCTCGCGGCCGAACTCAAGCGCGGCTGGCCCGTCTTCGCCACCGCCGACGCCAAGGAGGGCGCCCGCGCCTTCGCCGAGAAGCGCCCGCCCGTCTACCGGCGGGCCTGACCCCAAGGAGGCACCCGTGCCAGACATACTCAGCGCACCGCTGGTGGTCGAATTCCCCTTCACCCGCTCCCTCGGACCCGTGCAGAGCGCCTTCCTCACCGGGCTGCGCGAACGCACCGTGCTCGGTGTACGGACCTCCGACGGCAAGGTCCTGGTCCCGCCCGTCGAGTACGACCCCGTCACCGCCGAGGAGATCCGGGACCTGGTCGAGGTCGCGGCCACCGGCACGGTCACCACCTGGGCCTGGAACCCGCAGCCCCGCCGCGACCAGCCCCTGGACACACCCTTCGCCTGGGTGCTCGTCCGGCTCGACGGCGCCGACACCGCACTCCTGCACGTGCTGGACGCACCCGGGCCCGAGGCCGTCCGCACCGGCATGCGCGTCCGCGTCCGCTGGGCCGAGGCCCGCACCGGCGCCATCACGGACATCGCGTGCTTCGAACCGTACGAGAGCGAGGCGGGCCGGTCCGCCCCGCACGACGGCGAGTTCGCGGACCCCGTCACCGGCATCGTCACCCCCGCACGCCTCGACTACACCTACTCACCGGGCCGCGCCCAGAGCGCCTACCTGGAGGCGCTGGCGGGCCGGCGCGTCGTCGGCGAACGCTGCCCGTCCTGCCGCAAGGTGTACGTTCCGCCCCGCGGCGCCTGCCCCACCTGCGGTGTCGCCACCGACGAGCGGGTCGAGGTCGGGCCGCGCGGCACCGTCACCACCTTCTGTGTCGTCAACATCAAGGCGAAGAACCTCGACATCGAAGTCCCCTACGTCTACGCGCACATCGCCCTCGACGGCGCCGACCTCGCCCTGCACGCCCGGATCGGCGGCATCCCGTACGACCAGGTACGGATGGGGCTGCGCGTCGAGCCCGTATGGACCGAGGGCAACCGCCACCCCGACCACTACCGGCCCACCGGCGAACCGGACGCCGACTACGACGCGTACAAGGAGCTGGTGTAGATGCGAGACGTGGCGATCGTCGCCTTCGCGCAGACCGACCACCTGCGGCGCACCGACGAGCTCTCCGAAGTCGAGATGCTGATGCCGGTGCTGCACCAGGTCCTGGACGCCACCGGCCTCAGGACCAGTGACATCGGCTTCACCTGCTCCGGCTCCAGCGACTACCTCGCGGGCCGCGCCTTCTCCTTCACCATGGCACTCGACGGCGTGGGCGCGTATCCGCCGATCTCCGAGTCCCATGTGGAGATGGACGGCGCCTGGGCGCTGTACGAGGCCTGGGTCAAGATCCAGACCGGCGAGGCGGACACCGCCCTCGTCTACGCGTACGGGAAGTCCTCGCCCGGCGAGGTGCGCGACGTCCTCACCCGGCAGCTCGACCCCTACTACACCGGCCCGCTGTGGCCCGACTCCGTCGCCCTCGCCGCGCTCCAGGCGCAGGCGCTGATCGACGCGGGCGACACCGACGAGGCCGCGCTCGCGGCGATCGCCGCCCGCAGCCGCGCGGACGCGGCGGACAACCCGCACGCCCAGCTCAGCGGCGCCGTCCCGGCGGGCGACTACGTCGTCAGCCCGCTGCGGACCGGCGACTGCCCGCCCGTCGGCGACGGCGCCGCCGCCGTGATCCTTGCCGCCGGGGACACCGCGAGGGCCCTGTGCTCCCGGCCCGCCTGGATCCGCGGTATCGACCACCGCATCGAGGCCCACGGACTCGGGGTGCGCGAGCTCACCGAGTCGCCGTCGACCCGGCTCGCCGCCGAACGGGCCGGGGTCTTCGAACGGCCCGTCGACACCGCCGAGCTGCACGCCCCGTTCAGCTCGCAGGAAGTGGTGCTGCGCAAGGCGCTCGGCCTCGGCGACGGCGTGCGGGTCAACCCGTCCGGCGGCGCGCTGGCCGCCAATCCGATGATGACCGCCGGGCTGATCCGCCTGGGCGAGGCCGCCGCCCGCATCCACCGCGGCGAGTCCGACCGGGCGCTCGCCCATGCCACGTCCGGGCCCTGCCTCCAGCAGAACCTGGTCGCCGTTCTCGAAGGGGAGAGTGCTCATGCCTAAGGAGCCCGTGGCCGTCGTCGGCATCGGCCAGACCAAGCACGTCGCCGCCCGCCGCGACGTCTCCCTCGCCGGCCTCGTCCGTGAGGCCGCGGTGGCCGCCCTCCAGGACGCCGGGCTGACCTGGGCGGACATCGACGCAGTCGTCATCGGCAAGGCGCCCGACTTCTTCGAGGGCCTGATGATGCCGGAGCTCTACCTCGCCGACGCCCTGGGCGCGGTCGGCAAACCCATGCTCCGGGTCCACACCGCGGGTTCGGTCGGCGGCTCCACGGCGCTCGTCGCCGCGAACCTCGTCGCCGCCCGCGTGCACCGGACCGTCCTCACCCTCGCCTTCGAGAAGCAGTCGGAGTCCAACGCGATGTGGGGGCTCTCCCTCCCCATCCCGTTCCAGCAGCCGCTCCTGGCCGGAGCCGGCGGCTTCTTCGCCCCGCACGTGCGCGCCTACATGCGCCGGACCGGGGCACCGGACACCGTCGGTTCCCTCGTCGCGTACAAGGACCGGCGCAACGCGCTGAAGAACCCGTACGCCCACATCCACGACCCGGACATCACCCTGGAGAAGGTCCAGGCGGCGCCCATGCTCTGGGACCCCATCCGATACTCGGAGACCTGCCCGTCCTCCGACGGGGCCTGCGCGATGATCCTCACCGACCGCGCCGGCGCCGACCGTTCACCGCACCCGCCCGCCTGGGTGCACGGCGGTGCGATGCGCAGCGAACCGACCCTCTTCGCCGGCAAGGACTTCGTCTCACCGCAGGCCGGCAAGGACTGCGCCGCCGATGTGTACCGGCAGGCCGGCATCAGCGACCCGCGCCGGGAGATCGACGCCGTCGAGATGTACGTGCCCTTCTCCTGGTACGAACCGATGTGGCTGGAGAACCTCGGATTCGCCGACGAGGGCGAGGGCTGGAAGCTCACCGAGGCGGGAGTCACCGAACTCGACGGCGATCTTCCGGTCAACCCCTCGGGCGGGGTGCTCTCCACCAACCCCATCGGCGCCTCCGGCATGATCCGCTTCGCCGAGGCCGCCCTCCAGGTACGGGGACGGGCGGGGGAGCACCAGGTGGACGGGGCGCGCCGGGCCCTCGGCCATGCCTACGGCGGCGGCGCCCAGTTCTTCTCCATGTGGCTGGTGGGCGCAGAACCGCCCACGGGATGACCGCAGCCGCTCCGGACGGGCCGCGCGACGTCCCTCCGAGGCCTGTCCGGCGCCGGAGCTGTCGGGGCGGGCCCGTCCGGCCCGCCCCACCGTGCGCCAGGGCGGGCGGTGCACGCCCGGCCGCCGGTGTGCGGCCGGTCGCGCCGTCGATGGGTAGCGTGGTGCGGGTGACTGCCGAGAGTGATCTTCGAACCCTGCTGAGCGGCCTGCGGCCGGAACTGCACCCGGGGCGCTACGTCTACGCGACCGTGCCCGACGGCCTCGTTCCCGACGGCACCGCTCCCGTCGTCACGGTCCGTGAGGCCGAAGGGCTCACCCTGGTACTCGCGGAGGCGGAGGCCGCGGCTGCCGGCCTGCACCACACCTACACGGCGGGCTGGATCACGCTCCGTGTGCACTCGGCGCTGGAGGCCGTCGGACTGACCGCCGCCGTGTCCCTGGCCCTGACGGACGCGGGGATCAGCTGCAACGTGGTGGCCGGGTTCCATCACGATCACCTCTTCGTCCCGTACGGCCGGGCCGCCGAGGCCGTTGCCGTGCTGGAGGCGCTGGCCGCGGAGTCGGGCACGGAGTGACAGGGTGCCGGGCCCGGTCCGGGCGGGGCTGCGTGCCGGGGCCGGCCGCCTGCCGGGGGGTGAATCGCGCGCCCGCCCGCGGCCGGAGGCACCCTCACGCGGATCGGTGCCCCCGGCGCCCGTCCGTGCCCTGTGGGCCCGGCTCGGCGAGGTGAGCCCGGACACGTAACATGTCTGCATGTCCTTCCTCCGCCGCCGTAGTGCCGCCACCCCCGCGGGCCCCGACTTCGACGTCCTGGCCATGGACCCGGGCGACTGGCCCGGAAACCTCGGCGCCGGTCTGCTGCCCGCCCCCGACGGCAGCTGTCAGGGCGTGTTTCTGCGCTACGACCTGTTCGGCGGCCGCGGCCCCGCGATGATCATCGGCAACCTCCCGGAGGGCTCGCCCGCGCGCGAGACCGAGGAGGGCCAGGTCCCCTTCGAGGTGGCCCAGCTGCTGCTCGCCCTGGAGAACGACGAGCCGGTCGAGGTCACCGGCACCGAGGACATGCCCGTGATGCAGGGCGACAACCTGCTGATCGTGCGCCGGGTGAAGCTCTCCGAGAGCCGGATCTCCTGCGTGCAGTTCGACCGCAGCGACGGTGTGCTCGTCACCATCGCCAGCTGGGACCGGCCGATCACCGACGATCTGTACACGCTGCTGAAGCCGTTGCCCGCCGAGCTCTTCCAGCAGGGCTGAGCCCGCTTCGGCCGCCGGGCCGCCGCTTGGCGCCCGGTCCGGTGGTGCCACTTCCGTCCAAGTGCACACGGCCTCCGTCCAAGAGGCCGCTTTGCCATGTCTCTTGTCCGGACAGTCATCGGACCTCTAGCGTCGTCCGGTATGACATCCGGGATGACGCGACGCACCACAGTGAAGACAGTGATCGGCGCAACAGGTGCTCTGGCGCTAGGAGTTCCGGCTCTCGCCGGGACCGCTGTCGCCACCAGTACCTCCGATGAATCGGTGAAGGGCAAACGAGCGGAGGCGCTGCCGAACCCGGTGCTCCACTACCGTGCGCCCGCCGCAGGGTGGGAGCGGGAGTCCCTGCCCATCGGCGGCGGGGCCCTGGGCGCCAGCGTTCACGGAACGCTCGCCTCCGAACTCCTCACCCTCAACGAGAAGACCCTGTGGACGGGCGGACCCGGCTCCTCCCAGGGCTACGACTTCGGCAACTGGACCGCGCCCAGACCCGGCGCTCTCACGGGCGTGCAGCAGCGCCTCGACGCCGAAGGCGCCCTCGGCCCGGACGCCGTGGCCGCCGAACTCGGTCAGGCACGCGTCGGCTACGGCGCCTACCAGGTCTTCGGGGAGCTGCACCTCGACCTGCCGCACGCGCCGGCCGCCCCCGATGACTCCTACCGGCGCGGCCTGGACCTGCGCACCGCCCTCGCGTCCGTCTCCTACACCCACGAAGGGGTCGCCCACACACGGGAGTTCTTCGTCTCGCACCCCGGCTCGGTCATCGCCGGACGGCTGGCAGCGGACCGGCCGGGGCAGGTGGCGTTCACCCTGCGCTACACCTCGCCGCGCAAGGACTTCACCGCATCCGCCACCGGTGACCGCCTCACCGTTCGGGGCGCACTCAAGGACAACGGCCTGCGCTTCGAGGCCCAGATCCGGGTCCGTACCAAGGGCGGCACGGTCAGCGCCGGGGCCGACGGAAGCATCACCGTGACCGGCGCCGACAGTGCCTGGTTCTTCCTCGCCGCGGGCACCGACTACGCGGACACCTATCCCGGCTACCGGGGCGAGGACCCGCACAGCAAGGTCACGGCCGCTGTCGACGCCGCGGCTGCCACCTCCTACGAGCGGGTCCGCGACACCCATGTGAACGACCACCGCACCCTGTTCGACCGGGTCGCACTCGACATCGGCCAGCAGCTGTCCGACCTGCCCACCGACCAGCTGCTCAGCGGCTACACCGGAGGAGCCGCCCCCGCGGACCGCGCTCTGGAGGCCCTCTTCTTCCAGTACGGCCGCTACCTGCTGATCGCCTCCTCACGGGCCGGTTCCCTGCCCGCCAACCTCCAGGGCGTCTGGAACAACTCCACCACCCCGCCCTGGTCCGCCGACTACCACAGCAACATCAACCTCCAGATGAACTACTGGCTCGCCGAGGTCACCAACCTCGCCGAGGCCACGGCCCCGTACGACCGCTACATCCAGGCCATGCGCGAGCCCGGCCGCAGGACGGCCGAGGAGATGTTCGGGACCGCCGGCTGGGTCGTGCACAACGAGACCAACCCGTACGGCTTCACCGGCGTCCACGACTGGTCCACCGCCTTCTGGTTCCCCGAGGCCGCCGCCTGGCTCACCCAGCAGATGTACGAGCACTACCGCTTCAGCGGATCCACCGACTACCTGCGCTCCACCGCGTACCCGGCGATGAAGGAGGCCGCCGAATTCTGGCTGGCCAACCTGCGCACCGACCCGCGCGACGGGCTCCTGGTCGTCACCCCGAGCTACTCGCCCGAGCACGGTGACTTCACCGCCGGGGCCGCGATGTCCCAGCAGATCGTCCACGACCTCCTCACCAACACCCTGGAGGCCGCCCGTACCCTCGGCGACGCAGCCGCCTTCCGGGACCGTCTCGAATCGGCTCTCGAGCAGCTCGACCCCGGTCTGCGCATCGGGTCATGGGGCCAGCTCCAGGAGTGGAAGACCGACCGCGACGACCCGGCCGACGACCACCGCCACGTCTCCCACCTCTTCGCACTCCACCCCGGCCGCCAGATCGAGGCCGGGAGCAGCTGGGCCGAAGCCGCCAAGGTCTCCCTGGGAGCCCGCGGGGACGGCGGCACCGGCTGGTCCAAGGCCTGGAAGATCAACTTCTGGGCCCGGCTGCTCGACGGCACTCACGCCCACAAGATGCTCTCCGAGCAGCTGAAGAGCTCCACCCTGCCCAACCTCTGGGACACCCACCCGCCGTTCCAGATCGACGGGAACTTCGGCGCCACCTCGGGGATCGCGGAGATGCTGCTGCAGAGCCAGCACGACGCCGTCGAGATCCTCCCCGCCCTCCCCGCGGCCTGGCCGGCCGGGTCGGTACGCGGGCTGCGCGCCCGGGGAGGATTCACCGTCGAGATCGAATGGGCCGCCGGGAAGGCCCGCCGTGTGGTGATCACGGCGAGCCGTACCCGCGAAGTGACCGTCCGCAGCACGCTGTTCGCCGGCGGCGAGAAGGTCATCAGGGCCCGTGCGGGCAAGAGCTACACACTGACTCCCGAGAGCTGAGCGAACAGCGAGGCCACCTGCGCCGCCGAAGTGCCGAGCCCCGTGGGACCGCCCAGGTGCCACGGGGCGCCGGTGCCCCGCCGCAGATCCTCCTCGCGGTAGCGCCTGCAGTCCCGGTGCCAGATCAGGATGCCCGCGATCCAGTGCTTCAGCTCCTGGACGTATCCCGCGAGGATCTCCCGCGCCTCGGAGTCGAGCCCGAAGTCGTCGTACAGCAACGGGAGTTCGTGCTCGGCGACGTGCAGGAACTGGCGCAGCCGTGACTTCATCAGGTCGTGCACGATCTCCACCGCGGTCGGATAGTCCACCCCGAAGAAGTTCTGCACCACCAGGACGCCGTTGTGCACCTCACCCTCGTACTCGATCTCCTTCTGGTACGAGAACAGATCGTTGAGCAGCGCGGCATAGTCGGCGGCCGCGTTCTCCAGGGAGCGCAGCGGTCCGCTCCCGTAGATCTCCTGCGGCACCTTCCTGCCGTGCCCGAGCCGGCACAGCGCCATCGTCAGATCCGAGCCGAACGTCATGCGCCGCATCTCGACATAGTCCACCGGGTCGGGAATCCGGTTCTGCGCCTGGTTGGCGAGTTCCCACAGCCAACTGGCCGTCATGTCCTCGATGCACGTGCGGAACGCGCGCCTGCCGCCGTCGTCCATCGGCGCGGAGGTGCGCTCCCAGAGATCGCCCAGGCCGCGCTCCAGCGCGTTCACGGGCACCGGCGGCGCAGCCCCGTCCAGCGGCATGAACAGCGACAGCCGCTCATTGGCGAGACGGGCCCCCGCCAGATCCCGGGTGCGGCCGTGCACCACCGGGAACCAGTCGTCCCCGTACGTCCCCCACGCCAGCCACTGGGAGGACAGATCGAGTTCGTCCGGCGTGGCGTCCGGATGCAGTCCCGCCGCGCACAGCGGAAGGTCGATCGCCAGCAGCCTCTCCTCGTCCCAGATGTGCGAGCCCGGCACCCCCGGCTGCGCCTGAAGGATGCCCATCCGGCCCGCCCAGCCGACGATCCGGACCCGGGCGCCGTCCAGATGCGGACTGAGCGTCGTGCCGAACGGCAGGTCGAAGTCGGGCACCAGGGACGGGCCGACATGCTGGTACGGAAGATGGGTGAGGGCGCGCAGCCGGGCGGACTCCGAGCGGGGCGTGAAGCGGATCGACGCGGCGGCCATCCCGAAGCCGGGCGCCGCCTGCGCGGCCCCGCCGTCGTTCATGTAGCGGCTGGAGCGCATGTGCCACTCATGCCCGCCGGACTGCCAGTCCTGGAGCCCCTTGATGTACGCCAGCACCGCCGCGGTCTGCGCCGCGTCGAGGCCCTTCTCCGCGCAGAGCGGGCCCAGTTCGGTGAGGGCGGTGTTCTCGAACTGCTGGAGCCGCGATGTCAGGAGATCGTTCACCGCCTCCGCAGCCTCCTGTGTCGAGCAGCCGAGGAAGTGCTCCAGGACCAGGACGCCGTTGCTGTTCTCGCCCTCGTCCTCGACCTCCCGCTGGTAGGAGAAGAGGTCGTTGCGCAGGTGGACACCGTCGGAGAACGCATCGCGCAGCACCCGCAGCGCCCGCTCGCCGGCCACGGCCTCGGGCACCTCGGCCCCGGCGGCGTACTCCACCAGCCCCGCCGACCAGGGGGCACCGCCCACCTTGCGGCGCATCTCGATGTACTCGACGGGGTTCGCGATGCGGCCCTCGTTGATGTTGGCGAGCTCCCACAGCGACTCGTTGAGCAGGTTCTTCGTCGCCTCGGCGAACCGTGCCCGCCAGCCGTCGGACATGGCGGGCACGGTCCTGGCCCACAGGTCGGCCAGCCCCGCCTCGACCGGGTTCGTCGGCTCGGGCGTGGGCGCTCCGCGCTCCATGGGCATGAAGGCGGGCAGCCGGTCCAGATACCGTTTCCCGCCCTCACGGTCCGGGGTGCGTTTGAACAGTTCCAGGAAGTGGTCGTCGAAGAAGAAGACCCACACGTACCAGTCGGTGACCAGCGCCAACGCCTCGGCCGAGCAGTCGGGGTGGGTGTAGGCGCACAGCAGGGCGTAGTCGTGGGAGTCGAGGTCCTTCTCCTCCCAGATGCCGGATCCCTCCAGCATTCCCATGGCTCGCGCCCACGCCTTCGTGTGCTGCCGTGCCTCCTCGACATGCGGGCTGAGGCGCGCCGGATACGGAACATAGAAGTCCGGCAGAGTGAAGGGCTGTGCCATGTGCGTCATGCCTCTCCGAGGTCTTCCGCGTGAGCGTCACGCGGACCGTTCCTGTCCGCGCCAGCACTACCCTTCGGCCGTTCGGGGCACGCACACCCGCAATTAGTCACACAACAGGTGCGCCCATTCGAGGGACGGCGCCCGCCGGAGCCGACCGGTCCGCCCCTGCGTAAAACTCCGGTAACGCGGCGCCGCCAGAAACCCGTTGCTCCTTTCCGGCCGCAGGTCAGAGCACCTTCCAGTGGTCTGGTCCACTGGCTCGACTCGCGGTTGCCACAACGCTCTTGACGGGCTATCGCCTCAGGTCACAGAGTGTGCGCGCACGACGGAACAGAGATCGGAACACAAAGACCTCTCGACACGAACGGCTCGGGAAACGCCCAGCTCCAAGAAGGGTTGTCATGACGTCCAAGCAGAGGACCAGACTCGCACTCGCGTTCACCACCGCCGGGGCGCTGAGTCTCGCGCTGCTCAGTCCCGCGGCACAGGCCGGTGCGGACGGCGTGCGGCCGGAGTGCCCGCGCGGTCTCGCATGCGACTGGGTCCCGGCGGCCTACCAGCAGACCGGCGACCCGGCCGACAAGGAGACGTACGGCAACTACGACACCGCCGACAGGCCGAACAGCAACAAGATCAAGTTCATCGTCCTCCACGACACCGAGGAGGACTTCGACACCACCCTGAAGATCTTCCAGAACCCGCTGAAGCAGACCTCGGCCCACTATGTGGTGCGTTCGGGCGACGGTCATGTCACACAGATGGTGAAGAACAAGGACGTCGCCTGGCAGGCCGGCAACTGGTACGTCAACACCCACTCCATCGGCATCGAGCAGGAGGGCGTCGCCACCGAGGGAGCGAAGTGGTACACCCCCGAGATGTACCGCTCGACCGCCGCTCTCGTGCGCTACCTCGCCGCCAAGTACGACATCCCCCTCGACCGCCAGCACATCATCGGCCACGACGGGGTGCCGCCCACCAGCGCCTCCGGGACCAAGAGCATGCACTGGGACCCGGGCACCTACTGGGACTGGAACCGCTTCATGGCCCTGGTCGGCAGGCCCACCGTGCCGTCGGCCCGCCCGAGCAGCGAACTCGTCACCGTCAGCCCGCGGTTCAAGGACAACCAGCAGGCCTTCCGCGACTGCGAGAAGGGCATCGACCTGCCCGTGCAGGGCTCCAGCGCCGTCCCGCTCCACACGGAGCCCTCCGCCGGCTCACCGCTCTTCTCCGACCCGGGACTGCACACGGACGGTTCGCCCGGCACCAACTGCGCCGCCGACTGGGGCAGCAAGATCAGCGCCACCCAGCAGGCCGTCGTCGCCGACCACGCACCCGGCTGGACGGCGATCTGGTGGTACGGCAAGAAGGCCTGGTTCCAGACCCCCGCCCGCACCCGCACCACGACCCCCACCTCGGGCTACGTCGTGAGGCCGAAGGCGGGCAGGGATGAGGTGGCGGTGTACGGGGTCGCGTACCCGGAGAAGTCCGAGTACCCCGACGGCTTCGCGGACCAACGGGTGGGCACGGCACTGCAGTACACGATCAAGGCGGGCCAGTCCTACCCCGGCGGCGGCGAGGCCCCCACCGGATTCTTCTACGCGCCGACGATCGACTCCTCGTACCCGCTGGACCACTCGTACTTCCTGGGCAGGCAGAAGTACGTGACGGTCCAGATCGGCCACCGCGTCGCCTTCGTGAAGGCATCCGACGTGGACATCGTGCGCGCACACTGAGCCCGGCCGGGCCGGGAGCAGGCCCAGGCCCGGCCCAGGAACGCAACAGCGCGCTGCGGGACCGGTGTGTCGGCACCGGACCCGCAGCGCGCATCCCCCGTGGGGCAGGTCAGCGAGTGCCGACCGCGGCTCGTACGGCGCGCCGCGCCATCGCGCAGTCGTCATGCAGCCGGCGCAGCAGCAGACGCTGTTCCTCGCCCGACGACAGCGCACCCGGACGGTCCTGAGCGGCCCTGGCCGGCACGGTGTCCCGCATCGCCCGCTGCACCGCGGTCTCGTACGTGCGGATCTCCCGGGTGAGCACCAGCATCAGATTGACCAGGAACGCATCCCGCGCCGCTGGGCCCGCGACCTGGGCCAGCTGGCTGATCTGACGGCGGGCCATCGGGGCGTCACCCAGCACCGCCCACAGCGTCGCCAGGTCGTAGCCGGGCAGATACCAGCCGGCGTGCTCCCAGTCCACCAGCACCGGCCCGGTGGGCGACAGCAGGATGTTGGACAGCAGCGCGTCACCGTGGCAGAACTGCCCCATGCCGTGACGTCCCCCGGCGTGGGCGAGACCGTGCAACAGCTTCTGCAGGTCGCCCAGGTCACGGTCGGTGAACAGACCGAGCTCGTGATAGCGGGCGATACGCGCCGCGTAGTCCAGCGGGGTGTCGAACAGACCGGCCGGCGGCCGCCACGCGTTGACCCGGCTGACCGCGCCGAGCACGGCGCGCAGATCGGCGCGGGGCGGCGCCTCCGACGGATGCCGGGTCAGGGCCGCCACCCGGCCGGGCATCCGCTCGATGACCAGGGTGCAGTTCTCCGGGTCGGCGGCGATCAGCCGGGGCACCCGGACCGGAGGACGGTGCCGGACGAACGCCCGGTATGCCGCTATTTCGTGGCGGAACCGCTCCGACCACGCGGGGGAGTGGTCGAGTAAACACTTGGCGACCGCGGTGGCCCGTCCGGTGGAGCCGACCAGCAGCACCGACCGCCCGCTGCGCCGCAGTACCTGGACCGGATTGAACTCCGGGCAGATCCGGTGCACCGAGGCGATCGCCATCCTCAGCTGCGTTCCCTGGGGGCCGGACAGGTCCAGTCTCCCGCTGAGCGACGGTGCGCCAGGCCCTGCCATGCGCCGGGCTCGACCAAGGCCGGGCGCCGGTGCTGCGGCGCGTGGGTCGAGATACGGTCCGCCGCCCGCCCCGAGAGGACGCAGCGGGCGGGGCGGGGCGGACACGGAGGACGATGCTGTGTACATGGGCGAGACAGATCCCTTCGTGCGCCGACAAGTTGCGTGCGCCAGCCCGGCCGGCGGCCGTTCGGCACCCTGGGGAGTACCTAGGGCTGCCGGGCGGGGTGGCGCTTTCCTACCTGACATCCATCGACGGGTGGCAGACCACGTAGCGACCCCTGGCGAAGCCTGGCGAATAGTCGCAGGGCATCTGACAGGGGGTTACTGTCAACACAGCCGAGAACCTGGGGGCTTGACGTGACCGGAGAACCCAACACCCGCCTTTCCGACCTGTTCGGCCTTGCCGGCTGGTCCAAGGGCGAACTCGCGAGAATGGTGAACCGGAAGGCGGCGGCCATGGGCCATCCGCAACTGGCCACCGACACCTCGCGCGTGAGGCGCTGGATCGACATGGGGGAGTCCCCCCGTGATCCTGTGCCCAAAGTGCTGGCAGCCCTGTTCACCGAGCGGCTCGGCCGTGTCGTGACCATCGAGGACCTCGGGTTCGGCCGGCGCGGGCGTGTGGGGAAGCGGCGAGATACCGGGACGGAAGACAATCCCGATCAACTCCCGTGGGCGCCCGAACGGACGGCAGCGGTCCTCACCGAATTCACGGGAATGGACCTCATGCTCAACCGACGCGGCTTGGTGAGCGCGGGTGCCGCGCTTGCCGCCGGCTCCACGATCGCCGGCCCCATGCACGACTGGCTCCACACCGACCCCGTACTGGCGGCCGACGCCCCACGTATCGACGATCCACTCTACGCGGACCCGGCCGGCTTCGACCGGTACGAGGCCGCGCCCATCGGCTCGGAGGAGATCGACGCACTGGAACGCTCCGTGGAGGTGTTCCGGGCCTGGGACGCCTCCCGTGGCGGCGGTCTCCAGCGCAAGGCCGTGGTGGGCCAGCTCAACGAGGTGGGCGGCATGCTCGCCTACCGGCACCCCGACCATCTGCAGCGCCGCCTCTGGGGCGTCGCCGCCAACCTCGCCGTACTCGCCGGATGGATGTCCCACGACATCGGTCTCGAACCCACGGCCCAGAAGTACTTCGTCATCGCCGCACACGCGGCGCGCGAGGGCGGCGACCGGCCACGCGCCGGCGAGGCGCTCTCACGGGCGGCCCGTCAGATGGTTCACCTGGGCCGGCCCGATGACGCGCTCGACCTCATGAAGCTCGCCAAGTCCGGCTCCGGCGACATGGTCCTGCCGCGCACCCAGGCGATGCTGCACACCATCGAGGCCTGGGCGCAGGCATCGATGGGCCGGGGCCAGGCCATGCGGCGCACCCTCGGCAGGGCCGAGGAGCTCTTCATCTCGGACAAGGGCGATGTGCCGCCGCCCAGCTGGATGCAGATGTTCGACGAGGCGGACTTCCACGGCATGCAGGCCCTGGCCTTCCGCACCCTGGCCGAGCACGACCCCTTCGCGGCCGTCACCGCCCAGCGCCACGCGAAGCAGGCACTGGAACTGCGGGTCAACGGGCGGCAGCGTTCGAAGATCTTCGACTACATCTCGCTCGCCTCGGCATGCTTCATCGCCGACGACCCCGAGCAGGCAGATCGCTACGCCCGGCTCGCCCTCGTGACGATGGGAGAGACCTCCTCGCACCGCACCTGGGACAGGCTGCGCGAAATGTACCGGCTGACGGGCCAGTTCGCGGGCTACGCGAAGATCGAGGACCTGCGCGAGGAGATCGAGCTCTCGCTGCCGCCGAGCACCCAGATCAAGAGGCCCAGGAGTTCCGGGATCTGATCCGTTGGCGCCATGACCAACGGGCGCCGTTCTCCACACCTGCCCGGAGACAGCACTGTGGTCGGTCCCGGCCTTCCACGTCACCCGCATGGTGGGTTCCGTGTGCCCGCGCCCCTGCGTGCGGTGTGTCTGTGCTGTGCCCTACGCCCCGATGCGGGCGATCAGCACACATGCGTCGTCCAGTCGCTCGGCGCCGCCGAACTCCTCGATGACGGCCCGTACACAGTCCTGTGCCGTACGGGCTCCGGCGAAGCGGGGTGCGAGTCCGAGCAGTGCTTCCGTGCCCGGGCGCAGACCGCGGTGGTCGTTGTTGTTGTCCCGGGCCAGGCCGTCGGTGTGCAGAACCAGCACATCACCGGGCAGCAGGTGCGCTTCGTCCTGCTCGTAGGTGACCCCGGACGCCGCTCCGAGCAGCACTCCGTCCGGCGGGGGAAGCGGGCGCCCGGCGCCGTTGCGGAAGAGCAGCGGTGCGGGGTGTCCGGCCTGCGCCCAGTCGAGGGTGCGGGTCGCCGGGTCGAACCGGCAGCACACCGCGCTGCCCAGGGCCGGCTGGATCGATGTCTCCAGTAACTGGTTGAGATGGCCCATCAGCGCCCCGGGCTCGATCCCGGCCACCGCCATGCCGCGCAGCGCGCCCAGGATCACCGCCATCGCCGAGGTGGCCTGGATGCCGTGGCCGGTCAGGTCACCGACGGTCAGCAGGGTTCTGCCGTCCGGCAGTTCCATCGCGTCGTACCAGCCGCCGCCGATCAGGGCGCTCGACTCCGACGGCAGATAGTGGGCCGCGATGTCCAGTGCGCCGGGACCCTGCTCCGGGAGGCGAAGCGAACTCCGCCACGGGGGGAGTACGGCCTCCTGAAGCTCCACCGCCATCCGGCGCTCGGTGCTGGCGATGTGCTGCTGGCGGCGGGCCGAGTCATGCGTGCGGCGCACCACCTGCTGGCTGCGCCGCAATGCGCTGACATCCCGCAGGACCGCCCACATGGAGGCCGTGCAGCCGTCCGTGTCGAGGACGGGCTCGCCCATCATGTGCAGAGTCCGGGTCTGCCCGTCCGCGCGCAGGATGCGGAACTCGCCGTCTATCGGCTTGCCGTCGACCAGACAGTCCGTCACCAGTGCGGTGAGGAGGGGCTGGTCCTCGGGGAGGAGGAACGAGGGAAGGTCGTCCAGTGACAGGGCGCCCGCCTCGGTGCTGCGGCCGAAGATCTGGAACAGCTCCTCGGACCAGCTGACCTCGTCGGTCAGCAGGTTCCACTCGGCGCTGCCCACCCGGCCGATCAGGGAGCCGGCAGGCTCCTCGCCGGGTGCCTCCCGGTCCGTCGTCCGCGCTGCCCCGGACCCGAACTGTGCGGCGATCTCCGGCAGCAGGCCTTCCTTGAGCTGCCCCAGATGCGCGCCGAGATCGTCGAGGTGGTGGACCGCCAGGTCGCAGAGCGCGCGCTGCCAGCGCATCTGGGCGTCGTCCTCGTCGATGAGGCCGGTGTCACCCCGCACCGCGTCCACATCGCCGCGCAGCCGACGCGTCCGGTTGATCAACGCGTCGACGGTGTCACGCTCGGGCGGCTGCGGGGCGGGGCGGTCCGCGGACAGATGGGGCGGCATGTCGTACTCCGATACAGGCGCGGTACAACCAGGTCTGAAGGGTGGACCGAATACGACTGTCGCACAGCCGTGAAGGGCCCGTAAGTGGTTTGGCAACACTCGATGCGTTCCTGCATCTGACATATGCCAGAGGCTGACTTTAGCTCAGATGCGTCGAACAGCCTTGCTGTCCACGGGTGTTGGTGCAAGTCGTCCGGCGCGCACAACGGGCTGTGCGCCTGCGGGCGCCGTTCCTGCGCGGGAGTGCGCCGCTCGCGCCGGGGCATATGCGGCCGCTGCCCCTGCGCTCGGCAGGGGCACCGGTCCGGGCGGGGGTGGCGCCGGGGTCCGCGCCGTCAGCACAGGGCGATGCGGCCGTACGAACCCGTCCTCCACTTCCATTCCAGGGTCTCACCGGGTGACGTGGTCCAGCACCGCCTGTCGGGCCCGTGGTCGATGACCAACTGGATGTGCATGTTCCTGCCGCAGTTGTTGGTCGTCCAGGCGGTCTTGTTCTGCTTGATGACCTCGCGCGCCACGCATGCGGGCGCGGTGTCGCCGGCTGCGGCTGCCGGGCCGGCCGCGGTCATCGTGCAGGCGGCGATCATCGCGGTGGCCGCAAAGGTGGTCAGGGTGTTCTTCAGGCGCATGGCTCACATTCCTTGGGGGAGTCCTGTGCTGTGCCGGGCACAGCGATCAACGAGCGCGACGCCCCCGCGTGACGGCGTCGGCCGTCCCCGATGCGCAGGATCCGGGCGGGAATGTCTCCCGGAACCCTCGCGTTACATCACCGGAACGAAAATGAATCCCGTTCTCATCAGGAGTCCGGTGTTCAGTGTCCATGAGTCCGGAGGTGCCCATGGCCCGCAGTGAGACCCGTCCTGTAGTCACGCTCCGTTCGACCGCGGGGACGGGGCAGAGCTATGTGACGCGCAAGAGCCGTCGCAACAACCCCGACCGGCTGGTGCTGCGCAAGTACGATCCCGCCGCCGGTCAGCATGTCCTCTTCCGCGAGGAACGCTGAACGGCGCGCCCGCAACCGGTGGGGCGGCGGCCCCGGCCGCGCGCTCCCCTCTCCCGCACTCTCCCGCGACAAGGAAGGAACGCTCATGAAGTCCCGAATCCACCCCGTCTCCCGTCCGGTGGTCTTCCGCGACCGCGCCGCGGGGACGGCCTTCCTCACCCGCTCGACCGCCGGCTCCGGCTCCGGGGCGCGGGTCACGTGGGAGGACGGCCGGAGCTACCCCGTCATCGACGTCGAGACCTCGTCGGCGAGCCACCCGTTCTACACGGGTGCCCGGCAGGTGCTGGACACGGCGGGCCGGATCGAACAGTTCAACCGCAGGTACGGCACGGGGGCGTCCTCCGCCGGTGCGTGAGGCCGCCGCGTCGTCCGCCTGCCGGTCCGTGCCCTGGATCACAGACCCGGGTACGGATTGCCGGGAACAGGCGGTAATGGTTTATCGTTCACCTATGTGTGGATGACGCGCTGAGCGCGCCCGCACCAGAGCTGCCCCGGCTGGATTCCCCCGATCCGGCCGGGGCTTCCCCTTGCCCCGGGAGACCACTGCCCGGACCGGTTCACCCCCGCCGCGCCACGGCCCCGACCACCAGTGCGGCCATCGCGAGAGCCGCGGCCGCCACGGCGCCGGCCGCGGGCCAGAGACGTACCGCCAGCGCTGACAGTCCCGCGCCCGCGACCACGGCGACGAGCCGGCCGACGACCCAGCCGTCATCGCGATCCCACCTCCCCAGGGCCAGCCGGCCGATGAGCGATGTCAGTGTCCCGGTGAAGTAGTTCGTCGGCGTGGCACGGATACGGCCCTGAATCCCCATCGCGAGCCCCATGAGTACCAGCAGTCCCAACCGGTCCACGTCCGATGTGATCAGATCCCCTGCCCACAGTCCCGCACCCACCGCGAGCAGCGCCACCTCGATGAGCAGCATGACGGGCAGCCGCCGCCACACCAGTGGGCCCATCCACGACCCCCAGGCCACCCCGCATCCGTACGAGAGGAGCGCGGTGACCACACGCAGGGCGACACCTTCCTCGCCGGCTCCTGCGGCCGAGGCGCCCAGCAGGACCAGATTCCCGGTCATCACGCCCGCGAAGACCTGGCCCACACAGATGAAGACGAACGCGTCCGCGGCCCCGGACGCCGCGGACAGCAGCAACAGCGCCGCATGGCCGCGCACATCACCCGCTCCGCCCGAGCCGGCCGGAACGGTGGACGCTGCGGAGCGGGGAGTCGGCACATCAGCATCTTCGCCGCCGCCCGTCCGGGCGGGCCGCGTTGCGTGCGGCGCGGCGCGGCGGGAGCTGTGGAGTCCGCCGGTGAGCCTCATTCCAGGCCGCGGGCCCGCCTGAACCGGGCCAGGCCGTCGGCCAGTGCCACCACCGGATCCGGATAGTCCAGGCGGGCGCGCTCCGCGCCGCGGAGCTTCCACGGCTCGTGCACGGCGGGGCCGGCCAGTGACGCCAGCTCCGGCACCCAGCGGCGGACATAGCTGCCGTCCGGGTCGTACCGCTTGGCCTGCACCACCGGGTTCAGCACCCGGTTGGGGCGGCTGTCCGTCCCGGTGCCGGCCATCCACTGCCAGTTGAGCTGGTTGTTGGCGACGTCGCCGTCGACCAGCAGGTCCAGGAAGTGGCGTGCCCCGATGCGCCAGTCGACGTACAGCGTCTTGGTGAGGAAGCCCGCGGTCAGCAGGCGTCCGCGGTTGTGCATCCAGCCCTCGTGGCGCAGCTGGCGCATGGCGGCGTCGACCACCGGGTAGCCGGTGCGCCCCCGCCGCCACGCCTCGATGTCCGTTGCCGCGTCCGCCTCGGACCGCCAGTGGTCGTGGCGGGTTCGGTAGTCCTGCCGTGCCGCGGCGGGCCGGGCCGCGAGGACCTGGTGGTGGAACTCGCGCCAGCACAGCTGCCGGACGAACGCGTCGGCTCCGGACCCGCCCGCCGCGCGTGCCCGCCGGACCAGTTCGACAGGCGACAGCGTGCCGAAATGGAGGTGCGGCGAGAGCCGGGACGTCGCGTCGCCCGGCAGGTCGTCGTGACGCTCCTCGTACGTGGTGAGCCCGTGGCGCCGCCAGTCGGCGAGCCGCTTCCTGGCCACCCTCTCACCGCCCTCGGCGAGCCCGTCCGAGACGCCTGAGACACCGGTACGGGCCGGCACCGCCTCGGAACCCGGGCCGTCCGGCACCCGAACCGCACGCGGCGCGCCGAAGACATCACGCACCGGTTCTCCGGACCAGCGCCTGAAGTACGGAGTGAACACGGCGAAGTGGTCCGAGGCGGCCGGGGTCACCGCACCGGGAGCGACCGCCGTGACCACACCGTCGTGGACGTGCAGCCGCCGTCCGCCGGACTCCAGCGCCGTGCGCAGCCGCTCCTCGCGTCGCCGGGCGTACGAGCTGACGCCCGCGGCCAGGTGGACATCCCGGGCACCGGTCCCCGAGGCGACCCGGCACACCTCCTCGACCACATCGCCCGAGCGGATCACCAGGCGGCCGCCCCGCTCACGCAGCCCGGCATCCAGGTCCCGCAGGCAGTCGGCGAGGAAGGCGAGCCGGTTCGGGGCGTCGAACCCGGCCGCCCCGATCGCACGGTCGCGGACGAACAGCGGCACGACCTCGTCCGCCGACGCGATCGCGGCCCGTAGCGGCGGATGGTCGTGCAGGCGGAGATCGGCGGTGAAGAGAACGACCGCTACGGTCATGGCGCAACTCCTGGTGGGGCCGGGGACGTGCCATGCTGCCGCCCCGGCTCCCACTCGTGGACGCACCGCTCAGGGCGACACCGCAGCTTTCGCCCGTCCGGGTGACGCGGCCCCCGCCGCCGCCCGGGCGACGTTGCGGGCCATCCCGCCGAACACGATCGCGTGGAACGGTGAGACGCTCCACCAGTACGCGTGGCCGAGCAGCCCGCGCGGATGGAACAGAGCCCGCTGCCGGTAGCGGGCCCGGCCCCGCTCATCGCGTTCCGCATACATCTCCAGCCATGCGAGACCGGGGAGCCGCATCTCGGCGCGCAGCCGCAGCAGGCGCCCCGGCTCGATCTCCTCGACGCGCCAGAAGTCCAGGGAGTCACCCACCCGCAGCCGGTGGGTGTCGCGTCGCCCGCGGCGCAGTCCCACGCCTCCCACCAGCCGGTCGAGCCAGCCCCGCACCGCCCAGGCCGACGGGAACGAGTACCAGCCGTGCTCGCCCCCGATCCCCTCGATGACCTGCCAGAGGGCTTCGGGCGATGCGTCGACATCACGTTCGCGCACATCCGTGTACAGGCTGCCGCCGGCCCAGCCGGGGTCCGTGGGCAGCGGGTCGCTGGGCACCCCGGGCACCGAGGCGGAGGACCAGCGGGTGGTGACCCGGGCCTCCCGGACGCGCTGAAGGGCCAGCTGGAGCGCCTTCTCGAACGTGAACGGCTGCCCCGCACCGTCCGGGACGTACCGCGCGATGTCGTGTTCCCCGCACACCACCTCGTACCGCAGCGACTCCGCGAGCGGCCGTGCGATCGACCGGGGCACGGGCGTGACCAGACCGATCCAGTGGCTGGACAGCCGGGGCGTCAGCATCGGAACGGGCAGGATCAGCCGGTGCGGAAGCGCCGCGACCTCCGCGTACCGCTGCATCATGTCCCGGTAGGTGAGGACGTCGGGCCCGCCGATGTCGAAGGCGCGGTTCACGTCGCCCGGCATACGGGCGCTGCCCACCAGGTAGCGCAGCACATCCCGTACCGCGATCGGCTGGATCCGCGTCGACACCCAGCTCGGCGTCACCATGACCGGAAGCCGCTCCGTGAGATAGCGCAGCATCTCGAAGGAGGCCGACCCCGAGCCGATGATGACCGCCGCCCGCAGCGCCGTGACCGGGACCCCGGAAGCCAGCAGGATCCGGCCGACCTCCGCCCGTGAGCGCAGATGAGGCGACAGTTCCTTCTCCGGTACGCCGGAAGGGGTGAGGCCGCCGAGATAGACGATCCGGCCGATCCCCTCGGCGCGCGCCTGCCCGGCGAAGACCGAGGCTGCTCTCCGGTCGGTCTCCTCGAAACCCGATCCGGTCGTCAGCGCATGCACCAGGTAGTAGGCCACGTCGATGCCGCGCATCGCCGTGGCGAGGGACCGCGCATCGGTGACATCACCCTGGACGATCTCCACATCACCGGCCCACGGGTGGTCCCGGAGTTTCACGGGGCTGCGGGCCAGGCAACGCACCCGGTGTCCCGCCGCCAGCAGTTCCGGGACCAGGCGGCCCCCGATATAGCCGGTGGCGCCCGTGACCAGGCAGCTCAGGGGCTTCTCGGCGCTTTCGTTCCGCATGTGATCTCCGTATCGGGTGGGTGCTGCTCCGTTCACCGTGCCCGTCCGCCGCACGCCGCGCCTTCCGAAGTGCTCGGTCATCCCGCCCGTCAGGTGTGGTCCGAACGGTCCGGGGCACCTGTCGCCCATGAGCGCAGAGACACAGAGCGGTACACGGAACGGGGCGCGGCCCAGATCATGGGGTCGTGTCCTCCTGCAGGTGACCATTCTGGTGCTGGCCTTCGCGGCCATGGTCGGATTCTCCGTCGTGCTGGCGAAGGTGACGCTGACACCGTCGCCCGCCTCGGAGGATCTGGTGAAGTCGAATATGCGGCCCGGCCGTTCGCTGAGGCAGTATGCCGAGGACTACACCTTCCTCGCCGCCTGCAAACAAGCAGGCGGAAACCTGTTGCTGGGCATGCCGTTCGGCATTCTGCTACCCATTCTTGTTCCGCGCCGCCTGCGGATGGTGCGCATGGTCCTGCTCACGGTGCTGGTCATAGCGATCGTCGAACTCGTGCAGGGAGCCCTCGTAGCGGGACGGGCCTTCGACGTCGACGACGTCATTCTCAACACGGCCGGCGCGATTCTCGGATATCTGCTGCTGGGCCGCCGGCTGAGCCATCGCTACCACGTGCTCGCGGAACAGCCCAAGGACGGACCGAAGCCGCATCCGAAGCCGAAACCGGATTCCGGCCCGAAGCCCGGGCAGACTCCCAAGTCCAAGTCCAAGCCCAAGCCGAAACCCAAGCCGGAGCCGAAACCCAAGCCGAAACCGAAGCCGAAACCGAAACCGAAGGCCGGCCCGAAGTCCGGGCAGACCGCGCAACCCAAGGCGGGCGCCAAGAGCCGGAAGGTCCCGAAGTCCGGCCCGGCCCGGGGTCTTCTGAACCGGTTCCGCAGCAGCTGAGTCCCGCCGCGGGGCACCCGATCAGCCCGTGGCCGATTGCGGACGGCTTCCCGGGGGCCGAGCGTGAGGGGATGCCGGGCGTGCACAGCGCGCCCGGAATCACCCGCCGAAGGGGAGCGATATGACGGACGCCCAGTGGACCCCCGGGCGAAGGGCGGGCGACGCGGACGAGTTCCTTCCGGTCCTGGACGTCATCGAGCCCGCGCGTCAACGCCGGCTCACCGTCCTGTTCCGCCTGCTCCTGCTGATTCCGCACTTCGTCGTGCTCTTCTTCCTGGAGATCGCCGCGTTCTTCACCGTCGTGTTCGGCTGGTTCGCCGCCCTCGTCCTGGGCCGGCTGCCGGAACCGGTCTTCCGCTTTCTCGCCGGAGTTCTCGGCTACCGCACGAGGGTCGGCGCGAGCGTCATGCTGCTCGTCGACCGCTATCCGCCGTTCGCGCTGAGCCCACAGACCGACTACCCGGTCCGGATCGATGTCCGGCCGACGCAGCTGAACCGGCCGGCCGTCTTCTTCCGGCTGATCCTGGTCATCCCCGCCGCTGTCCTGCAGAGCCTCGCCACGTCGGGCTGGTTCGCCCTGGCGATCCTGTGGTGGCTGATCACGCTGATCCTGGGGCGCATGCCGCGCCCGCTCTTCGAGGCGACCGCGGCCACGCTGCGCTACGACATGCGCCTGTCCGCCTACCTGTCGATGCTCAGCCCGGCCTACCCCAAGGGGTTCTTCGGCGAGGACGCACTCTCCGTACCGGAGCAGCAGGCGCGCTCCGCCACCTGTCCCCTGGTCATGAGCACCGCGGGCAAGGCGCTGCTGGTCCTCTTCCTGGTCATCGGGCTCATCGGCGGCATCACGACGTCCGTCACCGGTTCGTCGTCCGACGACACCGATTACCACATGCAGGCGTAAAGGGCTCGTGCGAAGCACCTGGTCCGAGGCATGATCAACAGATGACATGGACAGCACCAGAAGTCACACGCACGGGCGGATCGCTCGTCGCCGGCGAGCGCGAGATGCTCACCGGATATCTCGGATGGTTCCGCTCGACCCTCCTGCAGAAGTGCGCCGGACTGACCGGTGAGCAGCTCGCCGGGCGAACCGTTCCGCCGTCGAACCTCTCGCTCCTCGGGCTCGTACGTCATATGGCCAAGGTCGAACGCACCTGGTTCAGGCAGCGGTTCGCCGGTCAGGAACTCGAGTCGATGTACGACCCGGAGAAGGGCAAGGACGCGGACTTCGAGGACCTGGATCCGGCCCGGGCCGCCGAGGACTACGCCCGCCTGATCGAGGAGTGCCGTCTGGCGGACGAGATCGTCGCCGGCGCCTCGCTGGACGACACCTTCACCCACGGCGGTGATGTCTACTCGCTCCGGCTGGTACACGTCCACATGATCGGCGAGTACGCGCGTCACATCGGCCACGCGGACCTGGTGCGCGAGCGCCTGGATGGTGTCACCGGGGCGTGAGGCAGGCCCGGAGCCGGCGGACACCACCGCCATGCTCCGGGGCCCGCCCGGCTTTCCGCAAGGGGCGCGGTCCGCCACGGCTGCGCGCGCTCATAGCCGTATACGGTCACGCCGCAAGCTCAACTCCCTTTGTTCGCAGCACCCTTGACGCTCATGCCTCGATGAGTATGGTCTAGTCCAAGTGCAGGGCCGGTGCCGGAAGCCCGCGGTCCAAAGGGATCTCCCGGCCATGGAACTGCCGTGCCCTTCGCGCCTCTTGGCCCCACACTCGAGAGGCTGGACTGCCGCTCCCGGGCTCCCCACCGTCCGCCCGCGTGCAGCGATGCCTCATGTGAAGGAGAAGCATGCACGCGAATAGGAAGACCGCAGCTGTTGTCGGCGCCGTACTCGCACCGGTGCTCGCGCTGACCCTCCCGACAGGCTCCGCCAGTGCCCACGGCTACATCTCGTCACCGCCCAGCAGGCAGGCGCAGTGTGCCGCCGGCACCGTCAGCTGCGGCGACATCAAGTACGAACCCCAGAGTGTCGAAGGCCCCAAGGGGCTGACCAGTTGCAGCGGTGGCAACAGCCGGTTCGCCGAGCTCGACAACGACTCCAAGGGGTGGCAGGTCACCCCGGTGAGCCGGAGCACCTCCTTCCAGTGGGTGCTGACCGCCCGGCACTCCACGAGCACCTGGCAGTACTTTGCGAGCGGTCAGAAGATCGCCGAGTTCAACGACAACGGCGCCCAGCCCGGAGCCACCGTCACCCACCAGGTGAACTTCGGCGGACTCACGGGGAAGCAGAAGGTCCTCGCGGTCTGGAACATCGCCGACACGGCGAACGCCTTCTACGCCTGCATCGACGTCAACGTCAGCTGACGGCACGCCTCACCCGCCGTGCCGGACGCCCGTAGCGGGACGCGGCTTCGCCGCGGGTGCACCGGTCCGAGGGGGAGTTCCCGCCCTGCATAGGGTGGGAACTCCAACGGCGTCACCGCGGTCCGGCCCCTTCGCCGGTGTACGGCGCGGTGTGCGGGAACGGCGAAGGCAAGGCATGACTCAGCAGTGGGTGAAACTGGAGCTCGACACCGCCGCGTTCGACGCGGACCGGTTCGGCGCGTACGTGACCAGGTGCCGCGACGAGGGCATAGCGCTCACCACGCTCGCCGAACTGGGTGACACACCGGAGCGCCGGCGCGCCCTGTACGACCTCAACAAGGAGTGTTCCGCCGACATCCCGGAGCGGGGCGAGTTCTTCTCGTACGAGGAATTCTGCGCGCGCCGTTTCGACGTGCCCTCCTACGATCCTCGCGGTGTCGTGATCGCACTGGACGGCGACGACTGGATCGGCCTGGCGGTCACCTCCCGCCACCGTGACTTCGTCTTCAACGAGATGACCGGGGTCAGGGCCGCCTACCGGGGCCGCGGTATCTCCATCGCCATGAAGACGTTCGGGATGGGATTCGCCGACGTGTGCGGTGTCAGCCGGATGAAGACCTTCCACCATCCGGCGAACGCGAGCGCCATCGGGATGAACCGGACCATGGGCTTCGTCGACACCGAATGACCAGGCCCGGGCTGCTCACGGCCCGGCACGGGGTCGCACCCGGCGGGGCCGCACGGCCGCCCGAACCGGCCGGGCGCCCGTTCCGGGACACCCGGATGGTCGGTTCCGTCACCCGCGTGCTCTGCGGGCCGCGCCGAACGAGTCATTCCTGGCAACGCTGAATCCGTCACCGTGTCTTCAGAGTCGGGATCAGCGATGCTCATATCGACCTTCTTCGGACCGCAGAGCCGTACGCGCCGCCGATACGCCCTCGCCACCGCGCTCACGGCGGTGGTGTACGCCGGAGCCGCACCGGCGGCCGCCGACGGGGCGGCCCCCGCCACGCAGGCCGCGGACACAGGTGCGAGGCCCACGGTCGTGCTGGTGCACGGCGCGTTCGCCGACGCGTCCAGCTGGAACGGCGTCGCCGAGCGGCTGCAGAGCCGGGGGTACACCGTCGTCGCCCCGGCCAATCCGCTGCGCGGGCTCGCCGGCGACGCCGCCGGAACGGCGGACGTGCTCAAGCGGATCACGGGTCCGGTCGTGCTCGTCGGCCATGGCTACGGCGGCGCGGTCATCAGCGGCGCGGCAGCCGGAAACCCCCAGGTCAAGGCGCTGGTCTACATCTCGGCGCTCATGCCGGACAAGGGCGAGGCGCTCGGCCCGCTCAGTTCCCGGTTCCCGGGCGGCGAACTCGGTACGGCGCTCAGGCGCACCCCCGTCCGTAACGCCGACGGAACCCGGGGCACCGACCTGTACGTCCAGGACGCCAGGTTCCACGACATCGTCGCCGCTGACCGGCCCAGGGTCTCCGCCGCTGTCATGGCATCGTCCCAACGCCCCATCAGCGCCTCGGTGTTCGAGGACCGGGCCACGGCGGCTGCCTGGCGGACCATTCCGTCCTGGGCCCTGGTCGCCACCCGGGACAAGGTCATCGCCCCGCAGCTGGAGCGCTTCCAGGCCGCCCGCGCCCATTCGCACACCATCGAGGTGAACTCCTCGCACGTCGCCATGGTGTCCCGTCCCGCGGTGGTCACCGCCCTCGTCCTCGCCGCCGCCGGTGACACGCCCGCCGGGCACCGGCCGCTCGCCTCGACGGGAACGCGAACACTGGTGCTCGCGGGGACGGGCTGCGCGGCGGGGCTGGCGGTGTTCCTCGGCGGCGGTCTGGTGGCATCCGCCCGCCGCCGTCATGGCTTTTGACGCTGACGCCTGTGTGCGACACGTCGGCCGGGCCGGATTTTCTTGGCGGCCAGGGGCGTGGAAGTCATGATGGACCGAGGCCGATGAGGCGACACGGCCCGATACCGACGATGGGACAGACGCGATGCCGCTCCAGGGAGAGTACGAGCCGAGCCCCGCTCAATGGGTTCGTGACCAGGTCGACCAGTACGAGAGCTCAGGGGGCACGGAAGGGACCACGATGCGGGGCATGCCGGTCATCGTCCTGACGACTCTGGGCGCCAGGAGCGGGAAGATCCGTAAGACGCCCCTGATGCGCGTCGAGCACGACGGCGCGTATGCGGTGGTCGCCTCTCAGGGCGGAGCCCCGAAGCATCCGGTCTGGTATCACAACCTCGTGGCCGACCCGCGCGCCGAGCTGCAGGACGGGCCGGTCCGCCGGGACATGAGCGCCCGTGAGGTGACGGGGGAGGAGAAGGCGCTCTGGTGGGGGCGTGCGGTCGAGGCGTTTCCCGACTACGCCGACTACCAGAAGAAGACGGACCGGCAGATCCCCGTCTTCGTACTGGAGCCGGCCGAATCCGGCCACTGAGCGCACAGGCAGTCGTGGGGCGGGCCGGTGCCGCACCGTGCGCCGGCCCGCCGCGCAGGAACTCCGCAATGCGGCCAAGGCCCGGTGGCGGCGTGATCCCGGCCGTCTCGCCCCGCGAGCGGCGGCGGGACCTGGCGTGTGCGGCGGGATAGTGTCCAGCACGGTCCCTGAGGAGCGGGGCCGAGCGGAAGGATGCAGAGCCAGATGACAGACAACTCCGACATCATCACGTTCGTCCGGGCGCGCCTCGACGAGGAAGAGCGCGTCGCGCGGGCAGCAGGCGGCGAGGGGTGGCGGTGCCCGGCCGAGGTGCCCGGCGAGATCCACGACCGGATCGGCGCGATCGCGTTCACCCTCCGGACGCACGGCTACGACCATCACATCGCCTTGCAGGATCCCGCGCGCACCCTCCAGCGCGTCGAGACCAGCCGGGTTCTCCTCGACGAGTACACGGAGGTCGCCGCGCTGGACGTCGACCGCCCCCAGCGGGACTTCCCCTCCGGCCGCGCCGTCGGGCTGGGTTTCGTGGTCCGGCAGATGGCCGCTGAGCACGCGGGGCACCCCGACTACCAGGTGAAGTGGCTGCCCCGGTTCACGCAGTAGCGTCCCCGCCCGGCGCCCAGGGACGCACCCGCCGCCCGCACGGCCGGGCCGGTGCCCCTCCCGCCACGCGATACGAGGGGCACCGGCCCGGCCGGACGGCAGGTACGCGGGTTCAGAGCGGGTTCATGTTCCCGTCGCCCTTGGTGGTCACCTGGTCACTCCGTTCCTGGAGCCGGCGCGCCTTGTCCGCGAGGCGCTGCCGCTCCTGCGGATCGGAGGCACGCTCGGCGGCCTCCTGCATTTCCTGCGCCTTGGCGCGAATGCGCTCGGCACGGCCGCCGGTTTCATCCGCAACGCTCATGATCACTCCTGGACCTCGGGGGGAGAGCCGACCCCATCAGCGAATCAGCGTGTCCGCACACCTGCATCTCGAGCGGTCACCCACCGCTACGAAATCCGGTGTCCCTGAGTGCCGTGCGGGCGCTTCCCGCGTCTCCGGTGTTCCGTTACCCCGAGACGGCCCGGCGCCACCGAGCCTAAGGGCTGTCCCGTAGTCCCCGGTGGATCAGCGCGCGGCGTCAGATGCGGTGCATCGCAAGGCGGAGGGACGTCCGCGTACTGGATGTATTCGGGCGTTCCGACAACGCGGCGAGGTGCCGTAGCTGTCGTCGTGCGCCGCCGGGGATCACGGGACAGCCCTTAAGCTCGCGCCATGGGAAATGTGGATCTGCTGTCGAGTGTTCTGGCCAAGACCGGCGATGTCGTCGAGGGCGTACGTACCGATCAGCTCGGCCTTCCGACCCCGTGCGACACCTACGACGTCGAGGCCCTGGTCAACCACATCGTCGGATGGCTTCAGGTGTTCGAGGCCGGTCGTCACGACCGGTCGTACGAGGGTGACGCGAAGGACTACCGCTGCGGGGCGGACCCCGCCGGCGAGTTCCGCAGCGCGGCGGCCGGCCTCGTCGCAGGGTGGGAGGAGCACGGATTCGACGGCCAGGTGGGCGTCACGGGAGGGAAGATGCCGGCCGAGCAGGTGTTCAGCATGACGGTCATCGAGTTCCTGACCCACGGCTGGGACCTGGCGGTCGCCACCGGGCAGCCGGTTCCCTTCACCGAGCAGGAGGCCGAGGAAGTACTGGCACGGGCGGAAGCCACCCTGCCACCGAAGTTCCGGGGCGAAGGCATGCCGTTCGCGCCCATCGTGCCCGTTGCCGAGGGAGCATCCGCCGTCGACAGGATGGTGGCCTTCATGGGGCGCGAGCCGGGCGCCCGGCCGGAGAGTTCCGGACCGGAAAGTTCCTGACCGGTCCGGTGCGGTCCGGTGCGGTGCGGTGCGGCGTGGATCGGGCGTGGATCGGCTGTGGGGCCCCTGCAACTCGCCCCAGAATCAACGTCCTTCGGCATGAAGCGCCACCTCGGGGATCGTCCGTGCACGGCGGGTCGTCGCCCCTATGCTCCGTGCAGCGGGACTGCGCAGTCCCGCAGGTTGCGCAGCCGTGGCAGAGCGGCCCATTGCGATCGTCGTGGGGAGGTCTTCCTCGCGACGACTGACGGGGTGCGGGCGGACCTGCCCCTGCCTGTCCGCGGGTTCGAATCCCGTCGGCTGCGCAACCGCACGCCGCTCGGTGCAGGCCGGAGCCGGAGGCGGCCACGGCCTCTCCGGCGCGGTCCGGCCCGGCGGCGGCTGGTCACGGGGCCTGCCGCGATGGCATAGGGTGGGGATCACAACGACGCGGGGTGGAGCAGCTCGGTAGCTCGCTGGGCTCATAACCCAGAGGTCGCAGGTTCAAATCCTGTCCCCGCTACTGAAGGCAGTGCACAGAACTCCCAGCACGGATTCGTCCGGGCTGGGAGTTCTTTTGTTGGGTTCGGGGTCTTGGCTGAGGGATCGGCGCGCCTGGACCACTGGTGCTTCGGTGGGGTGCGTATTTCAGGGCCGCAGGGGGTCGGCGGCCGTGAGGTGGCGGAGCTGGTGGGAGATGCCCTCGAGGAGGGCGGTGCGAGGCTTCCAGTCCAGGAGGGCTGCCGCCCTGGAGCGGTCGGCGAGGGTGGCGTCCACGTCACCGGGCTGGGCGGGGAGCCTCTTGAGCGGCACCGGGTGGCCGGTCAACTCCTCGACGGCGGAGAGCACATCGAGGACGCTGGTGCTGACGCCGGCTCCGACGTTGAGGACGGTCGTGCCGATCCGACGGGTTGCCGCGGTGGTGGCGGCGCGGACCACGTCCCCGACATAGGTGAAGTCGCGTTCGTGGCTGCCGTCCCCGTAGAGGCTCAGCTCCGGGCCGCCCAGTGCCGCCGTCAGGGCGCGGCCGATAAGCATGTCGGGGCGCTGGCGGGGCCCGTAGACGGTGAACAGACGCAGCGCCACCGCGGTGAGCGTGGACGTGGTTTTGCCGGCATGGGCCAGGCAGAGTTGCTCTCCGGCGAGCTTGCTGACCGCGTACGGTGACGCGGGCCGCGGTGCGCTCTCCTCGTGGGTGGCTCCGTTCCTTGTCCCGTAGACGCTGGAGGAGGAGGCGTAGACGAGGCGGGGAACGTGGGCGTCCTCGCAGGCCGACAGGACGCGTTCGGTGGCGAAGACGTTGCAGGCGGTGTATTCGGCGAATGGTTCGCCCCAGGAATCGCGCACTCCCGGCAGGGCCGCGAAGTGGAGGACCGCGTCGGCCTGCTGGAACAGGGGCGTGAGCGCGCAGCTTTGCAGGTCGGCGGTGACCAGGGTGAAGTCCGGATGGCCGAGGACCGCGCCCAGGTTGGCCGCCGCGGCCGGGTCGAGACGGGGGGCACGGCGGTCCACACCGACGACGGTGATCCCGTCGGCGAGGAGGGCCTCGACGAGGTGCGAGCCGATGAAGCCGGCGGCGCCCGTGACGACCACCCTGGCAGGCGCCGGTCCCTGGTTCGCCTCTCTCCGCATGTGCATCCCCCCAACTGGTTGGTACCTGACGACCCGGGCGTCCGCCGGACGCCGGTGTGATCGGTCCTGTTCCTGTCGCGGTGGGTCTCACGTGCTCACAGTGCCCGGTAGCCGGAGGTCCGCGAGGACCAGGTCGGCCCGGCGGCGCCAGGTGTAGAGCTCCAGGAACTGACGCCGGGCCTCGTCGCCGAGCCTGCTGCGCAGCGCCCGGTCGGCGACGAGGTCGGTGACGGCGTCGGCCCACGCCTGCGGCCGGTCGGACGGGCGCAGCAGGCAGTTGACGCCGTCCTCCAGGACTTCGCGCAGGACCGGGAGGTCCGAGGCGACGATGGCGCGGCCGTGCGACATGTACTCGAACAGCTTCATCGGGGAGGTCCAGCGTCCGATCTCATCGAGTCGGTCCCAGGTGTAGACCTTGGGCTGGTGGGGTGCGAGGACCACGTCGAAGAGCGGGAAGTAGCCGGGGAGGACAGCGGGCGGCCGGTGCCCGTGGAAGTACACGTTGGGATGCGGACAGGGGGCTTCCCAGCGGGCTCGGTCCTCGGTGGTGCCGCCGACCAGGTGGAAGTCGAAGCCGGGGAGCAGGCCGGCGAGGTCCAGGACGAGGTCGATGCCGCGTCCGTCGTAGAGGTGACCGACGTAGCCGATCCTCGGTGCGTCCGGGCGGCCCGGCAGCCTGGGTGCGTCGAGGACCGCGCCGGGGTCCGGCGGGTCGGCACAGTCGGGCGCCACCCGGATCGGCAGTGTTCCCAGGCCCCGGTAGGCCGCCTGGAGGTCGTGGGCGAGTACGTGTGTGACGACCACGACCTGCGCGAGCCCGGGAAGGCTGAGCAGGGCCTGTTCGGTCCCGGTGGGCAGGTCCTGTCGCAGCTGGTGGACCTCGTACACGAAGGGGGCGAGGCCGGCGGTGGCGGCAAGGGCGTAGGGGTCGCGCCCGTAGATGAGGTCGGGGGCGTCGTCACCGGTCAGCAGGCTACGGATCTGTTCGCCGCGTTTGCGGTAGCCGTCCGGTGTGTCGTCGGGGGCGGGGATCAGCTGGATGGGGAAGCGGTGCCGGACACCGTAGTACTCGTGCGGGTCGTCGTCCGAATAGGAGCCGGGCATGGAGTAGAGGGTGACGTCGTGTCCGGCGTCGGTGAACGCGTCGCACATGCGCATGACGTGGACGCCGTTGGCGAAGAACGAGGGAATGCTGCCGCCGTGCAGATATGCAATGCGCATGCCGTCCTGCTCCTTGCTCGCCGGGGGCCCGGGCGGCACGAATGCCGCTGTCAGGCCCCGATTGACGTGGGAATCTCGTTGCTGTGCCGGGTCCGCGGGAGCCCCGGAGCCGGTGGCTCCCGCGGACCCGAAACGGACGTCCATCCGGCCGATGGCCTGCAAGGCCCTTTGGCGGGATGGCCGCGTCTCACCAGCGCACGTGCAGCGTGCGCGGGGACCGGGTGATCTGGCCGCGCTTCCAGTCCGCCGGTCCGGCCGCGCGGAGTCCCGGGAAGTGGCCCACCAGACCGGCGATGGCCTCCTGAAGCTGGACCCTGGCCAGTTGCGCCCCGACGCAGAAGTGGGCGCCGTAGCCGAAGGCCAGGTGGGCCGGGGCGGCCCGCGTGAGATCGAGCAGGTCGGGCTCGGTGTGGACGCCCTCGTCGTGGTTGGCCGAAGAGGTGAGCGCGATCACCGCCTCACCCTCCTTGACCGTCACTCCGCTCAGTTCCACGTCCTCAGTGGCCACCCGGAGGTTGGCCCCGACATTGGCCTGGGCGTACCGCAGCAGTTCCTCGACCGCGCTGGGGATCAGCTGCGGCTCGCGGCACAGCACCTGGTAGCGCTCCGGCCGGTCCAGCAGCAGGTGGACCAGGCCGGCGAGACGGTCGGCGGTGGTGCCGTATCCGCCGGCGAGCAGGACGATGCAGAACGAGATGAGCTCACCCTCGCTCAGCCGGTCGCCCTCGTCACGTGCGGCGATCAGGTCGCTCAGCATGTCGTCGCCGGGATGGGCACGTTTGGCGGCGACCAGGTCGGTGAGGTACTCGGTCATCTCGTCGACGGCTGCCATCACCGCGGCATCCGGCATCGCGGTCAGGCTCCGCATCGCGTCGTTCCAGGCGTCCAGCTGGTCGCCGTCGAGCCGGGGTGCTCCCAGAAGGTCGCAGATCACGGTCAGGGGGAGTGGCCTGGTGAAGCACGCGACGAGATCGGCGTGGCGTGGCTGCCGCTCCATACCCGCCAGAAGTTGGCCGGTCAGCAGCCGGATCTCGCCGCGCATCGTTTCCGCCCGGCGCCCGCTGAGCGCGGGCGCGACGAGCCTGCGCAGCCGGGAGTGGTCGGGCGGGTCGGCGGCGAGGATCGAGTCCGGCAGCGTGGTGGTGCGGTTGATCCTGGGCCCCTCACCCCGGGTCGCCCGAGCACGGCTGAAGCAGGGGTCTGCCAGGACTCGGCGGACGTCGGCATGACGGGTCACCAGCCACGCGGTGTCACCGCTGGGCATCCGGACCCGGATGACCGGGGCGCTGCGCCGCAGTTCCGCGAACTCGGGCATCGGGTCGAGCCCGTCGCGATGTGGGAAGGGGAACGCCTGGATCTCTTCGGCCTGGTTCATGCGGCCCTCCTCCATCATGTGCGTGGTGGTGTGCTGGTCAGCGGCGTTCGTAGACGGAGACGTGGTAGCCGCTGTCGCGCGTGAAGGGATCGCCGGTCCAGCTGCCCCAGCGCTCCTTGAGCCGCAGTCCGGCCCGGCTCGCCATCAGGTCGAGCTCGGCGGGGGTCGCACAACGGAACTCCACGCGTAGGTGCCTGGTGCGGCCGTGCTCGTGGATGACGTAGTGCGAGCGGTAGCGCTGGGCCGACGGGTCGAGCCGGCGGTAGCACAGCACCAGATGGTCATCGCCCTCGGAGACGGTCTCGGGGCCGGTCACCGCCGCCAGAGCCTCGGGCACGTGTGCGTCCAGCACGAAGAGACCGCCCGCTGTGAGCCGGGCCGCCGAGTTGGCGAAACACCTTGTCTGGGCGGCCTGGTCCGGCAGTTCGGCGAAGGTGCCGCCCGCCAGGTAGACCAGGCTGAAGCTCATGGTGACCGGGACCTCGGCGAAGTCGCCGATCACCACCGGGATCCCGGCTCCGCCGGGCTTGGCGCGCAGCCGCCGGATCATCGCCGCCGAGCCGTCGACACCGTGCACCTCGATGCCGCGCTCCCGTAGCGGCAGGGCTATCCGGCCGGTGCCGATGCCGAGTTCGAGGACTGGCCCCCGGCCTGCGAGAGCCGCCAGGGACGCGACTGTCGCTCCGGTGATACCCGGCTTGGCGAACCAGCGGTCGTAGTCGTCGGCGAACTCGGTGGCATAGCCGGGCTGGTTTTCCGGGACGGCGTTCATAGGGCTCCTAGGGCCTAGCCGAAGGGATGCGGATGGCCGGTGCCGTGGCCGGACGGCAGCGGCAGCGTTCCGGGGGCGAGCACGCGGACCACCCGCACCCCGGCGTCGCGGGCCGGCGCGGCGGTGGTCTCGACCAGGACCACCTCATGGCCACAGTGCCCGGCGAGCACGTCGAGCGGGTCTGTCCGCACGCCGCCCTCCGGCTGGTCGACCGTCTGCCGCGACACGTTCCAGAGCCGCAGGCTGTTCTGGCGGTGGTACGTCCACAGCGCGTGCTGGACGGCGGTTGCGGGCGGGCTCGCGCCGCGCCACTGTTCCCAGGCTGCCCTGGCGGTCGATGTCCGCATGCTCCAGCGGACCATGACCGCCTCGTAGGCAGCCTTCTCGGCCAGGGCCCCAACGGTGTCCGCCGGCCCGCAGCGGGCACCGAACGCCTGCCCCGTGCCGTCGGGCCGGTGCAGGCACACGACGACGCAGGCGACCCCGGCCGGAGCAGGGACGGCGAAAGCCGTCGTCACCAGCCCACCGGCCTGGACGAACCCCGCCAGCGGCGGCGAGGGGACGAACCGGATCAGACTCGGCGGCCGGTCCGCGAGCCCGTACCAACTGCGCCGCACCAGGTCGCGTTCGAGCACTTCCCAGGCCGCGTGGCGGGCCGCCGACCTCAGATCGGGGTGCGCGGCGATCCCGGTGGACCCGGACGACTGCGCGGCGTCGCATCCGGCCGGCGGCCGGTGGTGGAGAAACGCCGTGCCGGCCGGGACGAACGCCTCGGCCCCTCGGACCGTACGGCCGTGCACCCACAGCCGTCTGGTGTCCGCTCCGGGCTGCGGTTCAACGGTGGGTATCCCTGTGCGGCGCAGCTCCTCACGGGTACCCACCACCTGCTCGGGGGCAGCCTCGGCTTCCCGTCCCGCCATCACGTTGCCGAGCCGCTCCAGCAGTTCGCCGCGGGCGCTCAGGGTGATCCGGCCCACGTCATGTCCTGCGGCGCTGCCGACGAGCACCGGTGCCCCGCCGGCCGCGCTCGTTCCCTCGAACGCAGCCGAGCGGGCCGCCACCCTGGCGAACAGGATGCCCGGCTGATCCGGATAGGGCGCGAAAACCTGCGGAGCCCATGACGTCACGCGGACACCCCGAGAACGCCGGCGCACTCATCCAGCAGGCGTCGTCCGTGTGCGGTCAGCTTGCCGGAGTGGGTGCCCAGAGTGTCGACGGCCTGGTGCGCCGAGCCCAGGAGCGTCTCGTGCCGGGCGGTGACCGTCTGGCCCAGACCCGCCAGCCGCCGGTACAGCAGCACACTGCGGGCAAGTACCACCGTCTGCTGGAACAGACCGGTCAGCGGCCTGGGGTCGGCCCGCAGCGGTGTCGCGATCAGCAGCTGCCCGCCGCGGTCCGAAGCGTCCGGCCCCTGGGGCCGGTCGGGGAGCAGGAAGGGGTCCGTCAGGGCCGCTGCGTTGCACCTCGTGTGTGCGCCCTCGTGCACCAGCGCCTCGGCGAACCGTACGGGGCCGGGGAGTCCGGTGGCGCCGGCGGTCAGGCGGACCCGGTTGACCAGGATGGCGCCGTGGATGGTGAAGTCCGTGAACCCGTCGATCGCCTCGCCGTCCAGCAGCGCGATCTCGGCGACTGTCTCCCGTACCTCGGCGGCGGCTTGGGGCCAGACCCGGTTCAGCAGGGCGACTGCCTGCGCAAGTGCCTCGCGCTCGTGTTCCTGCCAGGGGGCGACCTCGGCCGTGACCGGCTGTCCGTCGGCGCCCTGATGGACCGGGACCGACCGCAGCGCGCGGGCCACGCTACGACTCAGGTGGCCCTTCGGGTCGGCCGGCCCGAAGGCGGACGGTGTCACACGTGCGAGTCCTGCTGTCAGCTTCCGGTGCTGCGCCGCGTCCAAGGGGCCGGACCGCAGGGCCCGTTGGGCGATGTGGACGACCTCGACCACTGCTGGACGGTGCAGCCTGTCGAGCCCAGGAGGCGTCAGCTCCGCCCGCTCGAGCACTCGCCGCATGCGATGCAGCAGTTGTGTCCGCTCGTGGACGGCACCCCTGGCGTCCGGCTCGACGCGCATACTTCCCCTTCCGGGTCTTCGGCAGCGACGTGCGGCGGGCCGGAAGGGCCCGCCGCACGGAGTGCATACGCACAGTTGATGACTCAGTCGCGCGAGGGGATGTCGACCATCAGCGCGAGCTCGGGAAGGTCTTCGTCCGCGAGCTGCTCGATCTCGATTTCCTCGTTCATTGAGGACTCCCTTCACTGCACCGGCCCTACCGTGCTCGGTCGGATCCACCGGCAGCGTCATCCTCCGAGGCGGAGATACCGCCGCCAAGGGAGCGTGGCCGGTCACGATGAGTATCCGGACGACAGCATGAAGTCCGGAGTGCGGCTTGCGAACAGAGCCGGAGCCGGTGTTGAGCGCTGCGGGCGCCGATGGCGCGCGAGGAGCCGGCGCAGCGCCCGCGCCCGCTGCCGGCCGCGGTACCTCCTGCCGCTGAACACCCGAGGTCCACGCCACCCGTGGCCGTCCCGCAGCGCCTGTCCGGTAGATCCGGTCCACAGCCGGATCGACGGATGGCGATGCCTGTGGGAGGACCAGGATGTTCGGTGACGGCCGTGCATGACGCTGATCCGCGAGCCGATCTCGGCCATGGCGCCTCGGCCCGGACGAGTTGAACATGGCCGGATGCGGCGGCCTTTCGCCCTGCAGAAGAGACGGATAACTTGGATACGGCACGTCCTTCAGCGTCGTACTCCCGTTCCGTCAAATGTATGACTGAGTCATTCCGCATGTATGTGGTCGGGGAATCACCACCCGGCCGAGAAAGACAGCGGATCGATATCGCATGGATAAGGAGCAACGGCATGACGGATGACTGGCGGCTCTCCGTTGACAGTGGTAGCTGCATCGGTTCAGGAGTGTGCGCGAGTGTTGCTCCCGACCACTTCACGATCGACAGTTCCCGTCGATCGCGACCGACTGCTGCCCAGGTATCCCGTGATGATCGATTGCTGGACGCGGCGCACACCTGCCCCGTGGAGGCTGTGTCGATAGTCGAGGTGAGCACCGGGCTCACGGTCTTTCCCGAGGAGGAAAGGCGTCAGTAGTCCTGGTCGCCTGGGGGGGGGGGGGGGGGGGGGGGCGGTAGGCGGCCGACTTTCTGCCGAGGTCGGAGCGGGTGCGTCTCGAACGACTGCCTGGATTTGGGAAGGGAGGTGGAGTTCAGCGCCGTGGATCCGCGTATCCCGGAAATCACCTTCTGGTACGACGATCGAGTGGGCCGTCGCACGCCCGGCCAACTGTCCACGGGCAAGGAGCGCTACCGCAGTTGCCGGGTCGTGTTCCTGACCCGCGATCTGCGTGACACGACGGTCTCCTACCACTTTCAGCGCAGCTTGCGGCCGGACAACCCCTACTCCGGCCCGCTCGGAGAATTCATCGGTGAGAACGAGGGAAGTCTGCGGACCTGTGTTGCCTTCTGGAACCTCTGGTACGCCGGTCAGGAAGTCCCGCGCTCGTTCCACTCAGTTCCTACGAGCGTCTTGCGGTCGACGCCTCCGGCGAAGTCGCGCGGATCCCGGAATTCTGCGGACTCCCACGAGTCGATCAGGAAGTCCTGCGGAAGGCGGTCGAATACGCCGGCTTCTCAAGCATGCGTGCGATGGAACTCGGCGACGCCTTCGACTCGGAGCGCCTGCGGCCCGGCAGGCCGGGCGACCCCGAGCCCTTCAAGACCCGCCGCGGGGGCATCGGGGGATTCCGGGCCTATCTGACAGAGGCTCAGATAGGTGAGGTCGACAGCCTGATCAGGGCCGCCCTGGTGCCTGAATGGCACGCATTGGCGTTCGCGGCGGGCGATCCGGCCGTCGCGGCAGGGGCGTTTCGCGAACGGACCGGGTCCCCGTCCTCGCCCGCCATGTCCGAGGGTCAATGACGCGCCCGCTGGGGCGAACGGATCGCGGGCCGGTGTGGGCACCGGTACTGCTGCGGGCGGACGAACTGCCCCGAGGCTGTTGGCATGTGACGAGAGTTCAGGTTGATTCAGGACACCTGATTGATCAGATTCACCAGGGTGTGGTGGTCGTGTGTGCCGAAGGGGCCGGCACGGTCGGACGGGTGTCCGGACCCTCCTGTGGAGCGGGCTACGCCCTCTGGCAGGATCGTGCGCTTGAACGCGGAGACCGGCCGCGGGAGTTCCGGGCCCGGCCGGGTGAACAAGCATGTTGAACGGGGAACGAGGAAGATATGCGCACGTGGACTCGCGCCGTGCCTGCGGCGATGGGCGCTGTGGTGCTCGCAGTGGTACTGAGCGGCTGCAACGGCACGGATTCGGCAGGCGGCGGGAACTCCGGCTCCGACAGCTCGAAGGAGAAGACGACCTACCGTCTGGGCGAGGCCAGCCCGCCGCAGGAAAGCACCATGCAGAAGTCGAAGGACAGCAAGTTCACCGTCACGCCCACGAAGGTGGAGACGGGAACGAAGGCGGACATGGACAAGTCCGGCCTGGACAAGAACAAGGACGACGGTCCGCAGGTCCCCGTGTACGTGTGGGCGACCGTCACGCACAAGAGCGGAAAGGCCATGGAAGTCGGGGACATGGACGACGACCTGGTCGTCAAGACGGACAAGGGTGAGCGTACGAAGGCGCTCATCGTCATCATGGGTGAGGCGACCTGGCCCAACTGCCCGGCTCCCGACACGGCGAAGAGGCTGAGCCCGGGACAGTCGGAGAAGATCTGTCAGGCCTTCCTGATTCCCGAGGGCCAGAAGGCTGCCGCTGTCCAGCTGAGCCAGGGCTTCTACAAGGACCCGCTGGAGTGGCCGGCGGGCAGCTGACACACGCAGAGAATCGGCGCCGGCCGGCGGCTGACGCAAGCGGGTGACCGGTGGCGGCTGACGCAAGCAGGTGACCGGTTGCATGTGAGGGCCGGGACCCGGGCGACGGCTGAGCGCCCGCCCGGGAGGGACGGCAGCGCCCATGATTGAGGCCGGCACGGTGTGCGGCTGAGGCGGTGGACGCGGCCTGCGGCTGAAGCGGGACGGGGTGCGTGGCTCCGAAAGGAACGGCCGCGCACCCCGTCCGTTGCATTCCGTGCTGGTCCGGCGGCCGGCACGTATCCACGTCCGGCCCTGGGCGCGTGAGCCTCAGGAAGACGTTGCGGCGCGGTCGGACGCGCTGCGCAGTACACAGAACTCATTGCCCTCGGGGTCCGCGAGGACGGCCCACCCCCCGCCGTCGAGTTCTCGGCGATCGGCGACGAGGACGGCCCCCAGTCCCAGCAGTCGCTCGATCTCTTCCTCGCGCGAGGTCTCCGGGCGCAGACACAGGTGGATGCGGTTCTTGACCACCTTCGGTTCGGGCACCTGATTGAAGTACAGCACCGGACCCTCCGGCAGCGTCACCTGAGTCTCAGGATCGCCCGGCCCGTCCTCCGGGTGCAGCGGACACCCGGTCACCTCGCTCCAGAATCGAGCCAGTTCATAGGCATCCGCACAATCGATCGCCACGTTCTGCACTACCGAGACCATGAGCGGAAGCCTGCCCGACCACTGTCCGGTCCGCCACCCCGGGGTGCCCGGACGCCGCCGGCACACCGATCGCGTATGGCGCACGGCTCCGGCGCTGCCGGGTTGCGGGTGTCCGGATGTGACAGGGGATCGTCATTGCGGTCATACCGGACGGCGGTGAGGATGGAGCCATGTCCCCTTCGCACCGTGTCGTCATCGCGGTCTTCCCCGATGTCGATCTCCTCGACGTCGCAGGTCCGGCCGAGGTCTTCGCCCTGGCCAACCGTGAGACCGCGGGCCGCGCCGGATACCGGGTGCGTCTTGCCGGGCCGGCCGACGGTGAGGTGCGGACGTCGGCGGGCGTGCGGGTGCTCGCCGATCTGTCCTTCGACGAGGTCGGCGGACAGGTGGACACGCTGCTGGTACCCGGTGCGGTCGACATGACCGACGAGGGTCCCGTCGCCCGTGTCGACGAGGACGTCGTGGCATGGGTGAAGGCCACCGCGCCGCACGCGCGGCGGGTGGCGTCCGTGTGTGTGGGTGCCCACCTGCTGGCCGCGGCCGGACTTCTCGACGGCCTCACGGCGACCACCCACTGGTCGACCGCCGCCCAGCTCGCCGCGGACCATCCGGAGGTCACCGTCGACCCGGACCCGATCTTCGTCCGTACCGATCGGGGACGTGTGTGGACGGGGGCGGGCATCAGTGCCTGTCTGGACCTCGCGCTGGCTCTGGTGGCCGAGGACCAGGGCGAGGACGTCGCCCTGGCCGTGGCCCGGCAACTGGTCATGTATCTCAAGCGGCAGGGTGGTCAGAGCCAGTTCTCCGTCCCGCTCAGCCGGCCTGCCACCTCCCGCCGAGACATCGACGACCTGCGGCTGTGGATCGCCGACCATCTCGACGGGGACCTTTCGGCGGAAGTGCTGGCGGCCCGGATGTGCCTGAGCGAGCGGCATTTCGCCCGCGTCTTCAAGCAGGAGACGGGGATGAGCCCGGCCGCCTACGTCGAGGCGGCCCGGGCCGAAGTGGCGCGGCGTCTGCTGGAGACCACCGACGACTCCCTCGACCGGGTAGCGGCTGCGTCCGGGCTCGGTTCGGTGGAAACCCTGCACCGCGTGCTCAAACGGCAGATCGCCACCACGCCCGCCGCCTATCGCCGCCGCTTCCGCACCCGGACCACCTGACCCTTCGTTCCCGACGACATTTCTCCGTACGCAGGCGTGACGGACAGCACCGCCATGCCTCAATCCCTTCAGGAAAGGCACACAATGAGCCAGAACCAGGCTGCCCAGACCCCTACCGCTCGGACTCGTTCCACTCAGTCCCCGTCCGTCCAGCCCTCCACGACCCTGCGCGACGCGATCGGTCTGGACTCCCGGCCGCCGCGGCTGAGCGACTCCGTGCTGATCATGATCGACTTCCAGAACACCTACCGCACCGGCGTCATGGCCCTGGAAGGTGCGGAGGAAGCGCTCGCAGCGGGCGCCCGGCTCCTGGAGCGCGCCCGGGAAGCGGGTATCCCGGTCGTGCACGTCATCAACGACGGCGGGGAGAACACCCCGTACGACATCCGCGCGCACATCGGCGCCATCAGCGACGAGGTTGCCCCTGCGGAGGGTGAGACGGTCGTCGTCAAGCAGTTCCCCAACTCCTTCCACCTCACCGAACTGGAGAAGACCCTGACCGCTCTGGGCGCCGCCGCCGGCAGCGGCAAGGACCTCGTCCTGGCCGGCTTCATGACCCACATGTGCGTCAACTACACGGCTCAGGGCGCCTTCAATCTGGGATACCGCCCCACTGTGGTCGCCGAGGCGACTGCCACCCGCGCTCTCGCCGCCCCGGACGGTACGGTCCTGCCCGCCGCCACCCTCCAGACCGCAGCGCTCACGGCGGTCACCGACCTGTTCGGCATCGTCGTCCCCACCGTGGAAACGCTCCCCGCCTGAGGCCGCTTCGTGCTCCCGCCGCGCGAGGACGGGTCTCCCGGCGGCTCTCCAGGCGGGTCCCCGGCCTTCTCGGCCGCTCGGACCCGGTGCGTTGTCAGTGGCGTCGTGCAGGATGAGCAGGTCGGTTCCTCCACGGAAAAGGGGATGCACGGTGTCGATCGCGAACCAGCAGGTGAAGGGGCACGCGTTTCTGCAAGGGTTGTACGACGACGCATACTTCCCGGATCACGTCGTCGACAGGGGCCGGCGGATCCTGCTGGATCTCTGCGAGCGGATCGAGGCGGAGAAGCCCTCGGACCTGGCGGCGCTCTACGTACTCACCGAGGTGGCGACACAGGCGTTCAACGCTCTGGAGGCCGAGTTCGAGGCGGCGGGCAGCGAGATCGAGACCGTCGCTCGCGAGGAGATAGCCGAGGACTTCTGGACCGTGGCGACGGCCTACGGGTTCGAGGACGCGGATGTGGAGAATCTCATCGCCGCTCGCGAGTGGTGACACCTGACCGAACGAGTGGGGCGCCGGATCGGGTAACCGCCCGGACGGCGCTCCCGCGTCGACACGGCGTCGGGGACCGCAGCTACGCCGGACCGGCGGGGGTGCGGCCCGACGCCGTGTCGATCACTTCGTCCAGGACCTCGCGGGAGCGGAGCAGGTCATTGATCATCCGGTCGATGCGGTCCCGCTCCGTGGTGAGTTCGGCGACCAGTTCGGGGGTTGCGCGCAGCGACGGGCCACCGTCCTCATCCCGCATACAGGGCAGAATGCGCGCAATTCTTGAACTGTGCAGGCCTGCCGCATAGAGCTCCTGGATGCGGATGACCCGGTCGACGGCCCTCTCGGGGAAGTCGCGGTGGCCGCCCGGCGTACGGTCGGCGGCCAGCAGGCCCTGCTGTTCGTAGTAGCGCAGCGAACGTTCGCCGACTCCGGTGCGAGCCGCCAGTTCCCCGATCCGCATGTACCCACCCCAGACCACGACTTGAACCTGACATCAATGTCAGGTTCTACGTTACCGGCATGACGCACACACAGCAGGCTCCCACCACATCCCGACTGTTCGAATCCGCTCGCCTCGGCGGGCTGACACTGTCCAGCCGCCTCGTCATGGCACCACTGACGCGTAACCGGGCCTCCGCCGACGGCGTCCCGGGTGAGCTGATGGCCACCCACTACGCGCAACGCGCCTCGGCCGGCCTGATCATCGCCGAGGGGACGACGCCGAACGCCGTCGGTCAGACCTATCCCCATATCCCAGGCATCCACAGCGCGGCGCAGATCGCCGGATGGCGTCGGGTCACCGGGGCGGTGCACGCCGTCGACGGAGCCGGCCGGATGTTCCTCCAGTTGCAGCACGGCGGCCGGGTCGGCCACCCCGGCACCAGCGGCCATATCCCGCTCGCGCCGTCCGCCGTGCGGTTCCCGGAGACACTGCAGACCCCGATGGGCCTTGAGGACGCCGTCGAGCCCCGCGTGATGACCGACGGGGACATCAGGTCCACCATCGCAGACTTCGCCGACGCCGCCCGCAACGCGGTGGCCGCGGGCTTCGCCGGTGTGGAGGTGCACTCCGCCAACGGCCACCTCCTGCACCAGTTCCTGGCAGAGAACACCAACCGCAGGACCGATGCCTGGGGCGGAACGGCGGAGGGGCGGATCCGATTCACCGTCGAGGTGGTGCGGGCTGTCACCGAGGCGATCGGCGCGGAGCGCGTCGGCGTACGCATCTCACCCGGAACGGGCGTCAATGGCATCGAGGAGGGTGACACGCAGGAGATCTATGCGGCGCTCGTTCCCGCCCTTGCGGAAGTCGGCCCGGTCTATCTGCATCTGGTCCATGCCGATCCGGACCGTCCGCTCTTCGCGGCGATCCGCAAGGCGTGGCCCGGAACGCTGATCGCCAACCCGGTGCTCACGCGTGAGGAGGTCGCGGCCGACGGCGGCATGGCGCGGGGGGAGCGGCTGCTGGCGGAGGGGGCCGACCTGATCGCGCTGGGCCGCGGATTCCTCGCCAACCCCGACCTCGTCGAGCGGCTGCGCACGGGCGTGCCGCTCAACGCGGTCCGGCCGGAGTTCCTGATGTACGTGCAGGGGGCGGAGGGGTACAACGACTACCCCGTCCATGCCTGACAGCATCAGCGGTAGCGGTAGCGGCACTTCGCGACGCGGGTGCGGGAGGGATGGCATGCCTGTGCCGCCGCTGGTGGAGTGCGCGTCGACGGAGTATGAGCCGCGCAATGTGTGGAGCGCGGCGACGGCCACCCGACGTCATGTGATCTGAGTCACAGTCGGCTACGATGGGTTTGAGACGGGAAGTGGTTGCGGGGCGCGGCTCCGGTAGGCATCGGTGCAGGTCGAACGGATGTGCGGTGAAGTCTGACTCGCTGCCGGACGTGACCGATGGGCCGAAAATGACTACCTGAACGTAAGAAGTAGATCACTCACGGTGCATTTTTCTTCGGAAGGCGTTGCACGTTTGACCCTTGCGGTCCGAAAAGCTGCATCTCGAGGACATCGAAGTCCTCCGGCGTCGTGGGGTGTTGACGGTGCTGCCGAAGAAGGGGAGGAAGCCCGTGACGCCTCACGACATGCTCGCTCTGCTGGTGGTCGCCACCGCCGTGCGCGTCTTCGCTCCGGATCTGCGCTCTCTGTCGCGGCGTGCGCTCGGCGCCGGTGTGAGGGCAGGCGCTACCGCGCTCATGGAGGACCACCGCCGCCGCAGCGCCTACCCGGCCCAAGTGGTCGTCGACGCCGACTCCACCGAGGAGGCGCAGCGGTGACCGCAGCCCTTCCCCCGCCCGATGAGCACGGCGAGTTCGTGGCCGACATCTGCACCCTTCCCCCAGCCCTGGAGGCGTTCCACGACCTGTATGTGAAGGCCTATCTGAACTACGCGTATGCGATGCTCGGCGACAAGGAAGCGTCCCGGGCGGTCGTGGGCCGCTGTTTCTCGCACCTGGCCCTCAACTGGCGCAGGGTCATGCGGGAGGAAAGCCCGGAGGCGTACGCGTGGGCGCTGCTGAAAGCCCGGGTGGACACCCACCTGAGGCTTGCGGGCAGCGAACCGCGCCTGGTCGAGACGGCGGCCTTCCAGCGCACCGCAAGGGCCGTGCTCGAGTCCGTGCGCTGCCAGTTCGCGGTCATGGAGACGTCCCTCGGCCTCTACGCGGCGATCGCTGCCCTGCCGGAGCGGCAGTACGACGTGATCGTCCTGCTGTACGTGCTGGGCTACCCCTCCGACCGGGTCGCCGACATCATGGGCGTCGAACGCGACACCGTCCGCTCCCACCGGCGCCTGGCCAGGCGACGCATCGCCAAACAGCTCGCCCTGCCGCTGTACGCGGCCGCCGGCCAGGAGAAGGAATAGCCCATGCCACTTCCGCGCAGCATCGATGAGGTTCTGGAAGATGCCGTGATCCCCGACGCCTTCGCCGACTACGACCTCGCCGCCTCCAAGCGGCAGATCGCCCGGGGCGTCGCCGACACGCTCCTGTACGACACCGCGACGGCCCGGCTCGCCGGAATCGCACGCTCCCACCCGGCCACCCCCGCGAGCTCGATTCCCACCCTCCATGTCCAGGCGAGACAGGACCTGGACATGCTCTCGGCCGACGCGCTGCACGGTGTGGAAGCCGCCGCTCAGCTGGCCCGCCTGGCCAACACGCGGCGCATCGACCCGGAAGGCGCCCTGCAGTTCGCCTGCCTGCTCAGCCTCGCCGGGTGCACGGAAGCCGCGCAGTTCTGGTGGCAGTTCGCGGCCGGAGCGGGTGACGCCACCGCTGCCTACTGCCTGCACCTCCTCCACCTCAGCCGGGGTGAGCGCCGGGATGCCGCCCATTGGGCGGAACAGGCCGCAGCCCTCGACTGCGGCGCGATCCGGGCGGGCCGGCTGAGTGTCCGCCACGCCACAGGCCAGGGGCGCGATCACCGGCCCAGCCCGCAACTGCGCGCCGCCGTACAGCGCCTGACCATCGAGGAGGACGACGACTTCGGCAGCGTTCCGCACCCGGACCCCGACCTCGCCGACCAGATCGTGGAACTCGCGGACGCGTTGTGAGGCCCGCGGGGGCGTCTCGGGGGACAGGCCGTTGCGCCTGTCCCGCATCCTGCGGGGCGCGGCCCTCCCCGCTGCACCGGTCGAGCCGGGAGGGGGACATCGGGCGGGGGGACAGGTGGGCGAGCGGGGCGAACCCGGGCTCGCGCGCGTAGCTGTTGACCCCGGCCAGCCCCCGCTCGCGGTTCATCGTGCTGTTGGCGACCACGGTGGACCGCTCGAGAGCGTCGTCCGGGAGCAGCAGTAGGGGAGCGGCAGGAGGGGAGCAGCAGCAAGGGAGCGGCAGGAGGGGAGCAGCCATGGTGCCGACGGCAGGGCGATGGCGGAAGTCATCTCCCCGTCTGTTCCTGCACACACGGCTGCGCGAGAAGCGAACCGTGCAGGCAGCCCGTCCCGCAGGGCCCGAAAACTCAATGGCACAGAGCCTTTTGAACGTGAAGACTGACCGGCTATGTCTACCAAGCCCGGGACCGGACCAGCCGGACCCCTTTGTACGCGCGCCACCCTCGCTGCCGATCTGCGGACCCTGGGCGTACGCCCGGGTGAGACCCTCCTCGTTCACTCGTCGCTCAGCTCGCTGGGGTGGGTCTGCGGCGGACCGGTCGCCGTTGTCATGGCGTTGCTCGACGCCCTCGGGCGCGACGGAACCCTGGTGGTGCCCACACACTCCGGGGGCAACTCGGATCCGGCCGACTGGGGAAACCCGCCGGTTCCGCAGGCCTGGTGGGCGGACATCCGCGCCTCCATGCCGCACTTCGACGCACACATCACACCCAGCCTGGGTGTCGGCGTCATCCCCGAGACCGTCCGCAACTGGCCCGGAGCGCTTCGCAGCAGCCATCCGCAGACCTCCTTCGCGGCTCTGGGGCCGCGCGCCGGTGCGATCGTGGACGGCCACGCACTGGATTGCCGCTTCGGCGAGCAGAGCCCGCTGGCCCGGCTCGAGGATGGCGGGGCGCGAATTCTCCTGCTGGGAGCGGGCTACGAGGCCTGCTCGGCATTCCACTTGGCGGAGTACCGAGTGCCCGGACCGAAGGCGCAGAACGCCTTCGCGGTCATGACCCCGCAGGGCGCCCGCTGGACCACAGTGACCGACACGCCTGCCTCCGCCGAACGCTTCGACGAACTGGGTGCCGCCTTCGAGAAGGAGGGCCCCGTGGTACGAGGCACTGTGGGCGCCGCGGAGGCCCGGCTGTTCACTCTCGCCGACGCTGTTGCCCACGCCGAGGCCTGGCTCCCGGTGCACCGGCCGTAAGCGCAAATCGATGCGGCGGCCCGGTCCCGGTCCAGGTCCGCAGACCGCTGGTGATAATCGACCAATGAGCACCGTCGAACGCCCGATGCCGCCCCTGAACGCCGACGAGCGCACCACGCTCGAGAGCTGGCTCGACTTCCACCGCACCACACTGGCCATGAAGTGTGAGGGTCTGAACGATGAGCAGGCGGCCCTCGCGTCCGTGCCGCCGTCCGGCTTCACGTTGACCGGCCTCGTCCAGCACATGGCGGAGGTGGAGCGGAACTGGTTCCGCCGAGTGTTCGCCGGCGAACAGGCTCCGCCCATCTTCGACCCGCAGGCCGACCCGGATGGTGTGGACGGCGGCTTCGAGCTGACTTCGGGCGCCACCTTGGGCGACGCCCTGGCCGCCTGGCACGCGGAGATCGCCCGCGCTCGCGAGCTCTGCGCCGACCGTGCCCCGTCCGACACCGGTCGCTTCATGGAGCAGGACGTCAGCCTCCGCTGGATCTACGTCCACATGATCGAGGAGTACGCCCGCCATAACGGCCACGCCGATCTGGTGCGGGAACGCATCGATGGCGCCACCGGCGTGTAGCGCGGATCAGGCGGCGTTGGCCCTGTAGCCGACGGCGAGGAGGCACCGGTCGCCGGCCGGCGCCGAATCCGTAACGACCTGCCCGGCTGTGGTCACCCCGGTCGGCGCGAGTCACTCCATAGACAGTCTTGAGCGCTCCACGAGCGCGCGACTGTACAACAAGGCTGTGTAACTCCCTACGAGGAAGCAGCACTTGATGACAGAAGTGACCAACTCCGCGCGGCAGTCGAAGCCGCCCGGGCCGCCGCGCCGGAGCTGGAGGCGCCGGCCACTCAGTTGACCGGACCGCGCGGCCGCGCCCGGTCCGGGGCCGGTGTCGTTCGGCAAGCGGCGCGGCAGGCGGTTGCCGCGTTCGCGGTTGACGAGGAGGACGGCATCCGTCCTGGTGGACGGGGCAACGGGTCCTCTCGGCCACCGCGAGCGCAGCCCGTCAGAGCGGGGCCGTACAGGTCGAAAGCAGGGCCGGGAACGCCGCCGGCACGCCACCCGCGCCCGCCACCTGTGCGCGGTCGCTCACTGCCCCCGTCGAGTCGCACCGTTCGCTGGACCGCCCCAGTCCCGCATCCCTGCAGCACCACACCACTGCAGGACCATCCCCGAGAACGGAAAGCCCATGGCCACGGACCAGATCGTCACCCGCTCGGCACCACCCGGTGAGCGCCCCGAAGCCGTCGAACCGAAGCGCGCCTCGGCCTCCCGGCTGCCCTCTCTCACGGGCCTGCGGTTCCCCGCCGCGCTGGCCGTGTTCCTTCATCACTCCTTCCTGCCGATACCTCCGCTGAGGCTGCTGGCCGATGACGGCACCGCTGACAGGCTGGCCGGCTGGTTCACGCAGGCCGGCGGGCTCGGTGTGTCCTTCTTCTTCGTGCTCAGCGGGTTCGTGCTGACGTGGTCGGCTCGGGAGAAGGACACGGCGAAGGCGTTCTGGCGGCGCAGGTACGTCAAGATCTATCCGATGTACGTCGTCACCTGGGCGCTGGCCGTCTCGCTGTTCGCCATGTACTACACCTCGGTCGGCGTCGCCATCGCCAACCTGTTCATGGTTCAGGTGTGGTGGCCCGAGTACATGACGAACTTCAGTGTCAACGCACCGAGTTGGTCGCTTGCCGTGGAAGCGGTCTTCTACCTTGCCTTCCCGATGCTGCTGGCCGCCTTCCGCCGTATCGACACCCGCCACCTGAAGTACTGGATCACCGGGGCGATCGCCGCGGTGGTGGCCACCCCCGCGCTGGCGTACGCCTTGTTCCCGAGCTCCCCCGGGATTCCCAGCGGCCACGAGAGCTCGGTCTCGCAGTACTGGTTCAGCTACGTACTGCCTCCGGTCCGGATGGTCGACTTCGCCCTCGGCATCCTCGTGGCACTCGCGGTCAAGCACGGGCGCTGGCGCAACATCGGCATGGTCTGGTCGAGCCTGCTGCTCGCCGGCTCGTACGTCCTGACCTTCCATGTGCCGTACCTCTACGGGCAGCGCGCCGTGATGATCGTGCCGATCGTGCTGCTGATCGCCGCCGCGGCCACGGCGGACGTCGAGGGGCGTGCCTCCTTGTTCCGGAACCGGACGATGGTCTGGCTCGGGGAGGTCTCGTTCGCCTTCTACCTGCTGCACTACATCGTGCTGTGCTCGCTGCGCTGGGCGCTGGGCGAGGACCAGATGTTCTCCACCACCACGACCATCGCGATGCTGGTGGGCGCGGCCCTCGCCTCGGTGCTGATGTCCTGGGGGCTCTACGCCTGGATCGAGAACCCCCTCGTGCGCCGGTACAGCCGGTCGCGACGGGCCGGGATCAACTGATCGGCCGGATAGGGAGTTCGTGCGCGAGGAAGGCGACGAATGCGCCGGGGTGCCGTACGGCACCCCGGCGTGATGTGTCGCGCACGGAGTTCAGACGCAGGTTGCCGGATGACCAGCGGGGCAAGGGGGTGAGGCATCCGGGCATGAGCCCAGAACGATGCGAAGCAAGGCCCCCGGGATTTCGAACGGGTGGGGTCGGACACCCTTCGGAGCTGTCCGGCGCGGGCGGGGCGCGGGCGGGGCGGGGGCGGGGCGGGGGCGGCGCAGAGGAAAGAGCGGCGCCGGATCCAGCGAATCGTCAAGAATGCCTGTATGAACCGTACTTCGCAGGCTCGCTCGTTCGACATGGCCGCAGCCGACTACGCCGCGAACCGCCCTTCCTATCCGCCCGCCCTGTTCGACGCGGTCGAGGAACTGGCCGGCCGCCCCTTGCGGGGCGCCCGCGTCGCAGACGTCGGCGCAGGCACCGGACTGGCGACAACCCTCCTTCGGGCCCGCGGAGCGCATGTCGTCGCGGTCGAGCCGGGCCCCGGAATGGCTTCGCAGTTCCGCCTCGGCCTACCCGATGTCCCCCTGGTGATCGGGAACGGCGACAACCTGCCGCTGGCCTCCGGCTCCGTGGACATCCTCACGTATGCCCAGGCCTGGCACTGGACCGACCGGAACAAGTCGGTGCCCGAGGCCCTTCGCGTCCTGCGGCCCGGCGGCGCACTCGCCCTGTGGTGGAACGACTCGGACAGCACCGTTGAGTGGATCGCCGACCAGGACGCCCGTCTGCGACGCCTCTTCGGCGCGGCCGAGAGCGCCCCCGACCCCATGGCCAGATTTCGGGGCCTTGCGCCCGAACTCGACTTCGCCACGCGGCAGATGAACTGGAGCCGAAGCGTCACACTCGACAGGCATCTCGCCAACCTGGCCAGCTACTCCGACTTCCTCGTCCTCGGCAGGGAGGCGACCGGCACGTTCCTCGCCCGGGAGCGCGCACTGCTCGCCGCGCTCTTCCCGAGCGGGACGGTCGAGGAGCACTACGTGGTCAGCCTGGCTGTCGCGGTCCGCTGACGCGGCAGCCTTCGCGTATGTCTCGCACCCCCTCGACGCGGCATCGGCTCTGCCGCCGGTGGACGAGGACGTACGGCGACGCTCAGAGCGAGGCGCCCTTCCGTACGGGCGGGGAGCCGGAACCGGCAGAGCGGGTGGGCGCGGGAAGCTGCCCCGCGACGATCGCGGCGAGTGAGAGTCCGAACCCTAGGATCTGGACGGTGCCGAGTGTCTGGCCCAGGAGTACGGCGCCGAGTACGGCGGCGACCAGCGGCGAGAGCAGGCCGAGAACTGCGACGGAGGTGACCGGCAGGGCGGTGATGCCGCGGAACCACAGGACGTAGGCGGCCAGACCGCCGGCCAGCCCCAGCCAGAGGTAGCCGAACGCACCGGGCAGGTCGATGGCGGGAGGCGTCCCTTCGGCGAGGAAGGTGACCGGCAGCAGGAAGAGGCCTCCTGCGGTGAGCTGCCAGCCGGCAAAGGCGGTGGGACCGACCCCGGCGGGCCGTCCCCAGCGCTTCGTGAGCGTCACACCGAGCGCCATCGTCGCCGCGCCGGCCAGCCCTGCCGCGAGCCCGACGCCGTCGAAGGCCGCGTTCGGCCCGATCACGACCAGCGCGACACCCGCGAGGCCGGCCGCACCCCACGCGAGCCGCCAGACGGACGGGCGCTCATGAAGGACGGTCACCGCCAGGACGGCGACGACGAGTGGCTGGGCCGCAGCGACGGTCGCGGCGATGCCTCCCGGCAGGCGTTCGGCCGCGATGAACAGCAGGGGGAAGAACAGCCCGATGTTCAGCACGCCGAGCACCGCGGCCTTCCCCCACCACGCGCCCCGCGGCAGCGTCCGGGTGAGCGCGAGCGCGATCAGGCCACCGGGCAGGGCGCGCAGCAGTCCCGCGAACATCGGGTGTCCCTGCGGGAGAAGCTCGGTGGTGACGACATAGGTAGTGCCCCACACCAAGGGGGCGAACGCTGTCAGGAGGGTACGAGGCAGGTCGCCGCGGAACGCGCCGCTTCCGCTTCCGGTGCCCTTTCCGGTTCCGGTTCCGCCGACTGTTCTCGATGCTGCTGGACTTGTCATAGCCGCAGTCTCGTGCGGGCACGATCAATGAGTCCAACACATGTTTGTCAGCTCATCGATCTCGATACAAGATGGATCCATGGAGCTCCAGCAGATGCGCTACGTCATCGCCGTCGCCGAGACGAACAACTTCACCCGGGCCGCCGAACGGTGCCTGGTGGTCCAGTCCGCCCTCAGCCACCAGATCGCCCGCCTGGAGCGGGAACTCGGCGCGAAGCTCTTCGAGCGCACCAGCCGCAGGGTGCGGCTGACACCGGCCGGTGAGGCGTTTCTCCCGTCCGCCCGCCAGTGCCTCGACGCCGCCGAGCGGGCGGCCGCCGAGGTCGCCGCAGCGGTGGGAGAGGTACGCGGACGTCTCGCCGTGGGCCTGATCCCCACGGTCGCCGCGGTCGATGTCCCCGGCGCCCTGCGGGATTTCCGCCGGCTGTACCCGCAGGTGCGCATCAGCCTCCGGGTGGGTGCGAGCGAGGAACTCGTCGAACAGGTCAGGGAAGGAGTCCTCGATGTGGCCTTCCTCGGACTGCCGACCACGGCGCGTCCCGAGGGCGTCGCGGCCCACGAACTCGCCCGCGACCGACTCGTTGCCGTGGTCGCGCCCGACCACCCCCTGGCCGGCGAACCCTCGGTCAGCCTGCAACGGCTCTCCTGCGAGGACTTCGTGGACCTCCCGGCCGGTACGGCCGGTCGCATCCAGTCCGACCAGGCCTTCTCGGCCGCCGGTATCGGCCGCAACGTCGCCTTCGAGGTGACCAGCGCCGACTTCATCGCCCGGCTCGTGGGGCCGGGCCTGGGCGTGGCCATGCTGCCCTCCGCCTACGCCCCGCAACTCGTCGGCGTTGTGACCATCGAGGTCGCCGACGCGCCGGCCCGTGTCGAGTACGCCGTCTGGAGCCCCGTCAGCCGTACGCCGGCGGCGGCCGCCTTCCTCGCCGTCATCGGCATCACGGAACACAGCTGAGGCGCATCGGATCGCTCACCACGACCGGCCGCCACGACCGCCACCACGACCGGTCACCCGACCGGTCGCCACAACCGGCCACCCGACGTCACCGGCGCGGATCACGTCCGGCCGCGGGGACGCCGGGCTGCCGACACCGCCGCCCGTCAGTCGAGGATGCCGAGCCTGGCGATGTCCTCGTCCGTCCGGTTGCCATGGATCTCGATCCTGGCGAGCTCGGACTCGATACGGCCGAACTCGTCGGCGGTCAGCTCCACCTCGGCGGCGCCGAGATTCTCCTCGACGCGTTCGATCCTGCGCGACCCGGGGATGGGGACGATGAAGTCCCCCTTGTGCAGCATCCAGGCCAGGGAGATCTGTGCCGGTGTGGCGCCCTTCTCCTCCGCGAAGCCGGTGAGCAGGTCCAGGAGAGGCTGATTGGCGCGGATGTTGTCCTTGTCGAAGCGGGTGATGACCCTGCGGACGTCAGCTCCGGTGTAGGTGTCATCGGCGGCGATCCTGCCGGTGAGGAAGCCGGTGGCGAGCGGGCTGAACGGGACGAAGCCGATGCCGAGTTCCTCGCACGCGGGGATCACGTCCTGCTCGAACATGCGCTCCATGATGGAGTATTCGCTCTGTACGGCCGTCAGCGGCGTGACCGCGTGCGCCCGGCGGATCTGCTTCTCGGTGGCCTGCGACTGTCCCCAGCCGAGGATCTTGCCTTCGTCGATCAGTTCGCCCATGACGGCGGCGATGTCCTCGACAGGTATGGAGTCGGGAACGCGGTGCTGGTAGTACAGCTCGACATGGTCGGTGCCGAGCCGGGACAGGGAGGCGTCCAGACGCGTGCGGATCTCCTTTCCCAGCTCGGCGCGGGTGGGGGAGCCGCCGATGTAGAACTTGGTGGCGAGGACGACCTGGTCACGGATCGGGGCCAGCGCGGCGCCGGTCAACTCCTCGTTGGCGCCCGCGGCATACCCCTCGGCGGTGTCGAAGAAGGTGCAGCCCAGGTCGAACGCCTTGCGGATCAGGCCGGTGGCCTCGCTGCCGCTGACACCGGCACCGTAGCCCTGGCTGAGGCCCATGGCTCCCAGGCCGACGGCGGAGACCTCAAGGGGCCCGATGTTCCTCGTCCTCATGTGTGTGGGTCCTTTCTGACGGCGGGGCCATGGTGCGTGGGGCGGGTAACTGCCGCTCCTTCGCCCGGTGCCGGTCCGCCGGGGCCGGGGGCCGGACCCTGCGACGCGGGCGGTTGTTCATCGCGTCGAACGATGGTCCTGCCGGCCGGAGAGCCGGTGGAGGGCCGGTCGTGGGGGCTGACCGGGTGTTTCGCCCTGAAGGATCTGGCACGCCGGAGCGTGGCGGCGGCGCACGCTTCGCCGGCGCTTCGGGTCGCAGCGCGAACGTGCGCCCCTACCTGGCCCCCGCCGTGCGAAAAGCACGCCGGTAGGCGGCGGGTGTGGTGCGCAGAGCCTCGTGGAAGCGCCTGCGCAGGTTGACGGCGGAGGAGAGGCCGACCCGGCGGGCGATGGTCTCCACCGGCAGGTCGGTCTCCTCCAGCAGAGCCCGGGTGGCGGAGATCCGCCGGTCCAGCAGCCAGCGGCCGGGACTGATGCCCAGTTGCTCCGTGAAGCGGCGGGTGAGCGTGCGGGCCGAGACCTGGGAGCGGACTGCCATCTCGGCGACACTGACCGGCTGCTCCAGCCGCCCCTCCAGCCATTCCAGCAACGGGGCAAGCGAGTCGGCGACCGGCCCGGAGACGGGCAGTTCGGCGTACTGCAGCTGACAGCCCTCGCGGTGCGGCGGCATCACCATCTGCCGGGCGATCCGCATCGCGTACGCGGCGCCGTGGTCGGCGCGCACCAGATGCAGGCAGAGATCCACGCCGGCCGCCGATCCGGCACTCGTGGCGACGTCGCCATGGTCCACGTAGAGCACCCCGGGGTCGACATCGACCAGCGGGAACCTCGCTGCCAGTTCGGCGGCCCGGGCCCAGTGAGTGGCGGCCCGCCGGCCGTCCAGCAGTCCGGCGGCGGCGAGCACGAAGGCGCCCGAACAGATGCTGACGATCCGTGCGCCGTGCCCGTGCGCCCGGCGGACCGCCGCGACCACCGCGGGCGGCACCTCGCCGCCGGCCGGCTGCTGCCAGCCGGGGACCAGCACGGTGTCCGCGCGCTCCAGCGTGTCCAGGCCGGCCGTGACCAACAGGTCGTAGCCGGCCTGGGCGCGTACCGGGCCGGGGTGTTCGGTGCAGACCTCGAAGGTGTAGCGGGCCGGGACCGCCGGCCCGTGGTCACCGAACACCTCGGCCGCGCAGGCCAGGGAGAACGACGACTGCGGGGGCTGAAGCAGGGCCACCACCCGGTGCGGGACCGGGGACTTCGGCAGGGGGCGAGGCGTCATGGCGTGAAAGTACCCGATCATGTCGTTCAGGACACTGGGAGCGGCCAATTGGTCCGGACCAGGATGGTGGCTGTGACCACCACGCAGGCTCATTCCCCGTCCTCGCCGCCCACCGATCCGCCCGGCGGCCGGCCCACCGATCCGCCCGGCGAACGCCCGCCCTCCCGGACCCCGTTGTGGGACCGGCGCTTCACGCTCTACTTCACCGCCCGTACGGTCTCGCTGGTGGGCGACGCGATGATGCCGGTGGCCGCCGCTCTGGCGATCGGCGCGCTCTACGGCGTCTCAGGGGTCGGGTTCGTCCTCGGTACCTGGACCGGGACGTGCGTCGCCCTGGTCCTGTTCGGCGGAGTGTTCGCCGACCGGCTGGGCGCACGCCGGATGATGGTCGGTGCGGACCTCGCCCGGGTGCTCACCCAGGGTGTGCTGGCGGCCGCGTTCTTCGCCGGGACACCGCCGCTCTGGCTGCTGGTGACCATGGCCGCGCTGGCCGGTGCGGCCACCGCGATGTTCCAGCCGGGGGTGAACGGGATGGTCCCGCTCGTCGCCCGCGAGCCGCAGCGGGCCAATGCCACGCTCAAGGTGGCCGATGCGCTGGCCCAACTGCTCGGCCCGGCCCTGGCGGGACTGCTGATCGCGCTGACCGGCGCCGGGACCGTGTACGCGATCGACGCCGGCACATTCGTGCTCAGCGCGCTGTGCCTGGCGCTCATCCGGCTCGCCCCCAAGGGTGCCTTTCCGCAGGCCGACTCCGAGTCACCCGGCGGGAGTTCACTGCGCAGAGACCTTCGGCGGGGCTGGTTCGAGTTCCGCTCCCGCACCTGGATGTGGGCGGTCATCCTGATCTGGGTGGGATACGGCGTGCTGCTCTTCGGTCCCTTGGTGCCACTGAGCTCGGCGCTGATCGGCGCCAGGCTGGGCCCCAACGCGTACGGCCTGGCGGTCTCCTTCCTCGGCGTCGGAACAGTGCTCGGTGGCCTGCTGGCGCTGCGGCTGCGCCCTGCCCGGCCGCTCGCCGCCGGTGCGACGGCGATGGCACTGTTCACCGTGCTGCCGTTCTGTGTGGCGCTGGGTGCCGGACTGCCGGTGCTGCTGGCGGGCCACGTGCTCGGCGGCGGCGCCCTGGCGTTCTGGTCGGTGATGTGGGCCACCAGCGTGCAGACCCACACCCCGCCCGAGGTGCTCAACCGGGTCACCGCCTACGAGTTGGCCGGCTCGGTGTCCGGGATCGCGATCGGCCAGATCCTGGCGGGTCCGGCCACTGCGATGGCCTCCCCGGCGCGGCTGCTGCTGGTCTCGGCGGGCGCCTGCTTGGCGGGGTGCGTGGCGCTGCTCTCGGTCCCGGCGATCCGCACGCTGCGCCGCGCCGCTCCCGCGGACGACGGTGAGTCAGAGCTGCCGGCCCGTCCGCACGAGGATTGAGCGGACCTGTGACCGGGCGCCCACGACCGGGCGGCGGCCGCAGTGCCGCCCGGCCGGCGGAACGGCTGCCCCGGACCCGAACGAGCGCCGAGGAGTGCGCCAGAGGCCCCTGGCGTCCGCCCGGGAAGCCGCCGAGGGCCCGCTCAGGCCGGGATGACGCCGAGCTGCCGCATCTGCGAGAACACGTCGACGACTCCCCAGATCTCGGCGATGCGGCCGCCGGCGAAGCGGAGGATGAAGATCTCGTTGTACGTGACGGATCTGCCGGTTGCCGGCAGGCCCCTGAAGTCGCCCAGATGGGTTCCGGTGACCGTCTGCCTGCTGACGAGTTTGTCCCCGTCCACGATCATGTCCTCGACCGCGACATGAAGGTCGGGGAACCCGCGAAGGAGTACCGTCCATACCTGTTTGAGGGCCTGAACCCCCGTCGCGTCACTCGGAACCGGTGCGTGGAACAGCACGTCCGGGTCGACGACCTCGTCGACGGTCTTCGAGATGACGTCCGTATCGCCGCTGTTCACGGCGTCATGGAAGCGCAGGAACGTCGCTCTGTTGTCTGTTGTCCGGTCTGCGGACACGGGTTCTCCTCGGTCTCGGTCGATGTGATGGGTCGTGGGGTGGCCGCTGCCCGGGCCCCGGGACCCGGCTGCCGGCTTGTGCCGGCCCCTCCGCCCGCCCGGGGGACAGCCCGGGTCAGAGATGTTCGATCCGGCGGGTCAGAAGTCGCCGTTCCGGCGCCCCACTCGTCCCGGAAGACCTCCTCCAGCCAACGCGAAGTACTCGGCGTACGCCGCCTCGCGTTCCACGTCGGACAGTGCCTCGGTGCGGCTGGGCTCGGGGCAGATCAGCAAGGCGTACCGCATCGCAACCTCCGGGACGGGGGCTCTCACTCGTACGACGAACGAACAGCTGCGGTGGGGACAGTACCGGGAGCGCACACCTCGCAACGGCCGGGACATGGCGATCCGGCCCCGGCTCATCGACTTGGGAGCTCGGGCACGTACGTGCGGGTCCCGGTCCAGGAGCTCCGGCATGCACCTGCGGGTCAAGGACCCGCTCATGCACACTGACCGGGAACGGATGGGCTCTTGCGTCGCGGTGGATCAGAGGGGGCAGCGCATGCAGTGGGGCGACACGGAGACGATACGTCCGGGGCAGCGGATCGGCCGGTTCACGGTTCTGGCGGAGCTGGCGAGCGGCGGGATGGGCCGGGTGTACCTGGCACGGTCGCCCGCAGGACGCACGGTCGCGCTGAAGACGCTGATCACGGACAGCGCGGACGACCGAAGACGGTTCGCCCGCGAGGTCGAGTGCGCGCGCCGGGTACGCGGGGTGTACACGGCGAGTGTCGTCGACGCCGATCCCACCGCCCAGGTGCCGTGGATGGCCCAGGAGTACGTCCCCGCACCCTCGTTGAAGGATCTGATGGAGGGCTGCGGCACCCTGGGGTCCGATGCGCTGCACTGGGTGGCCGGCGGTATGGCGGAGGCGCTCGCCTCGCTGCACAGCGCCGGCCTGGTGCACCGGGACATCAAACCGTCGAATGTGCTGCTGCCCGTCGAAGGGCCACGCCTGATCGACTTCGGCATCTCGCAGGCGCACGACCTCACCCGTACCCAGTCGGCCCTCGGCACAGTCGCCTACGCCTCACCGGAGCAGGCCCGGGGCGAGCCGACCACGGAGGCGTCGGACGTGTTCTCCCTGGGGGCGACCCTGTTCTTCCTGGCCTCGGGCCGGCCGCCCTACGCGGACATCGAGGAGATCTCGGCCCTGGAGTTACTGATGCGCGCGGCAACCGGTGACACCGATGTGTCCGGTCTGCATCCGGACCCGGCTGCCCTGATTCTGCCGTGCCTGGAACTGAACCCGCAGTCGCGGCCCACCCCGGCCGAGCTGATCGCCCACTGCGCAGGCCACCTCGACGGAAGGCCGGCAACCGGCGGGAACGTACTCGAGTCGCGCTGGACCACTTCCATCGAGCGCCACCGCGCCGAGCGCACCGATGCCCTGCACGCGGCGATCCGCCACCTCGACGAGGCCGGCCGTGCCGCGCCCGGCAGCCGTCGTACCGGGCCGCACGAGCCGACGCAGGCCGTGGGCTCCCCGCCCGCCACCTCACGCCTCAACGGCACCCCGGCCGCCGGCACGCCTGCGACGGGAGCGCGGTGGCGGGGCATGCGACGGTGGCCGCTCGCCGCCGGGCTGGCCGCGGCCGTGGCACTGGTCGGCGTGCTGGCGGTGCGGCCCTGGGACGCCTCCGACGGCGCTGCCGCGGCGGGCGTTCCGGACGAGCCGGTGCGCTTCCTGGAAGTGCAGAGCGAGCAGCCCGGGGTCTGCCCCGACGGTGAGGCGTCCTCCTCCGATCCCTTCGCCACTCAACAGCCCGCGGTGCCCTCCGGCCGGGGCTTCACCTCGGACGACCGGAAGATGTGTGTGGTCGTCTCCACTGCTCCGGGGATGACGGTGAACAGGTTCAAGGAGGTCACGGCGTTCGAGGACACGGAGCCCGGCGGTCAGGGCGGATGGTCGGTGCGGGTCGTGTTCGAGGACAAGGACGCGACGAAGTTCGCCGCCCTGACAGGCAAGGTGACGGACCGGACACCGCCCACGAACGCGCTGGCGTTCGTCCAGGGCGACGACCGTCTGCTCGCCCGGATGGCGATCGGCAACCGTCTCACGGGCGGTGACGCGGTGATCGCGACCGAGCTGGGCCGCAATGAGGCACGGTTCCTCGCCGGTGCGCTCGGAGCCGCCTCGTGAATCCACCCGGGCGCGGGTAGAGCGCGGGTGACACGTCCGGAACCGGCGCGTGCGGGTGGTTCGCGGGCCATCGGCCGTGTCGGCCTCGGCCTGGCGGCCGGTCCGTGTGCAGGGTCCGTGGGCCCTTGGGGCCGTTTGGGCCGATCGGCTCAGACGCGGCGCGCCTCGGCCACGGGGGCGGCCGCCGGTGGAGGATCGCCGGGGCGGCGGCCGCGCGACGGGCCGCCCCGCACTTGCCCCACCGCGTGGAGAGGCCCGGTCATGAATCTGTTTGGCGACCCGCAGTTCCAGTCCCTCGCCGGCCGGGGGCCCGGACTCGTCGAGGACGACGCGCTCGGCGCGGCGCCGGGGGAGGCGTGAACGCCGCACCGCCGGAGGGCGCGCCGGGCGGCGGCCGGTACGGCGAGGCCGTCTTCCCTCCCGAACAGGCGGGCGAGAGCGAGCGCATCGACTTCGGGGCCCTCGCCTACGACGACATCACCATGGCGCGGCTGCGGGGACTGGGGGCCGGCCCGGGGTGGCGCTGCCTCGACGTGGGTGCCGGGACAGGAACGGTCTCACGCCGGCTGCTGGACGAGGCCGGGGTGGCGAGCGTGCTCGCCGTGGACCGCGACGTACGGTTCCTCGACGAGCGGTCCTCTCCCGGGCTCGACGTGCTGGAGGCCGACATCACTGCCCCGGCCTTCGTCCCAGGCCGGTTCAGGCTCGTACACGCGCGCTTTGTGCTGATGCACCTGCCCGAGCGCGAGCGACTGATCACGCGACTTGCCGAACTCGTCGAGCCCGGCGGTGTGCTGGTGCTCAGCGACGCCCTCGACCTGACGAGCGACCGTGCACCCGGCACGCCGTACACCGAGATGATGCGGGCGATGTGGCAGGGACTGCGGGGCACGATCGGCACCGATGTCTCCTGGGTGCCGTCGTACCCGCAGCTGCTGCGCGGGGCGGGGCTCAAGCCCGTCGCCGCCGAGATCCATGCGCCGCCGCTGCTGCCTGGCAGTGCCATCAGCCGTTTCTGGGCCGACACATGGGAGCGCAGCAGAGAGGCGATGCTCGCCACCGGCCTGGTCGACGATGCTGCCGTTGACGCGGCTGTCCGGTATCTGGAGTCGGAGGAGTGCGCCGCGTTGTCGGCCGGCATGCTCACCGTGTGGGGATGGAAACCCGAGGAGACCCCGGAATGACCCGTCCCCGATCACGCCGGCCCCGACGACCGGCGTGCCGGCGCAGGAGCGGACCGGACTGTCATGGATAGCCGGACCGTTATGGATGGCCGGACCGTTATGGATGGCACCGGCTCTGTGGGACGTCCTTGACGAACACCAGGCCGTCGCTGTCCGCCAGGTGAGCCGGGTCGAGCGGGGCGTAGCCGAACCAGGGGGATACGCGGGGCGCGGGCAGCGTATCGCCGAGGGCGGTCGCGAGCCGGGGCGGGTCGATGACACAGCGGTCTGCCGGAAGGGCGTACAGGAGTCCCTCGACGGTGTCCGGCGGCGGCGTGTCCACTCCCTGGTGCCGGATCGTGCCGAGTGCCGTGGCGACGAAGGCGTACTCCTCGCCGAGCCGGGCGCTCACCAGCGCACCGGCGCTCCACCACTCAAGTGGTGTCCCGCCCATGCGCACCGTGCTCTTCTCCCGCTGGAGATGGGAGTTGTGGGCGTGGACGAGTGCCGGGCCCCGGGCTGCGACGGCGAGCAGGTTGTGGGCCATCATCTGGTCCCGCACGCCGAGCAGCCGGGTCATGCGGGCAGTCGAGGTGTCGGCCATCCAGTAGTGGTAGCGAAGCAGGCCCGTCGCGGTGCGTCCGTACAGGCATGCCCGGTCCCAGTCGTCCCGCGAGGTCGCCGTGATCAGGTGGGGCGTCTGGGCGTCGAGGAGCGCCACCAGATCGTCGGCGAGCAGCCGCAGCCGAGCGGCCCGGGCCGACTGCCCGACGGATCGGGCCGGGTCCGTCATCGCGGCGGGCTCGGTCCACGGGGCATCGGCGCCGAGCAGCCGGTCGAGGGCCTCCGCGGTACAGGGGAACAGATCCGCGTCCACCCCGGCCGACGCGAGGTACTCGTGGAGGGCGGTGAGGGCCTGGCGGGGGCTCGCAGCGCCGGTGATCTCCAGAGGGCCGTCGAAACCGGCGAACCGGAGCCGCTCGGACGAGGGCCGGCCGTCGTTGAAGGCGCGCATCCAGCGCACGAGCTCGCGGTTGGCGGCGGAGGTGCCCCAGCCGTGGCTGAATCCGTGCTCCATGACCTCGTCGAGAGTGCCCGTGCCCGAAGCGATGTAGGCGTCCACGGCCAGGCCGGTCATGCAGTCGTTCTCGATCGCGATCGTCCCGTAGCCCTCCTGCTCGACAAGCTGCCGGAAGAGCTCGTTGCGCAGGCCGAGCAGTGCGTCCTCGCCATGGGTCGGTTCGCCCAGCGCGAGCAGCCGGGGCCGGACCGGAAGCAGCCTCATCACGGCCGCGGCCTCGACGGCACAGGCGGTGTCCTTGATGTCAGTAACCATGCCTTGAACGCTATCGCTGAACCTTCGGTTGAAACTTTTGCACGATAGTCTCGGGACCGTGGGACGAAACCTTCAAAGCAGTGATCGGCTCAGACCGGTTGACCTGGCTCGCGGGCACGGTCTGTCCACGCAGGCGGTCAGGAACTACGAGGAGTGCGGCATCCTTCCGGCCGCCGGCCGCACACCGCACGGCTACCGCGTCTACACCTCGCTGCACGCGGGAGCCCTGCGCGCGTTTCTCGCACTGCTGCCCGGTCATGGCCATCGGACCGCGACGTCGATCATGCAGGCCGTGAACCAGGGCACGGTCGATGAGGCGTACCGCCTCATCGACGAGAGCCACGCCCAGCTCCTCGACGACCGGCGGACTCTCCTGACCGTGGAGAACGCCCTGCGCGACCTGGAGCCCACCACGGTGCCCGGGACCCGCGCGGCGCCCGGGCCGGCCGCGGTGCCAGGGACCGACGCCATGTTCATCGGGCCGCTGGCCGGGAAGCTCGGCGTCGGGCCCGCGACACTGCGCAAGTGGGAGCGCGCCGGGCTGGTCCGCCCACGCCGCGACCCGCGGACCGGCTACCGCGTCTACGACGAGGCGGATGTACGGGACGCCCGGCTGGCCCACCAGCTCAGGCGGGGTGGCTACCTCCTGGAGCAGATCGCGCCGCTGATCGCCCAGGTACGGGCGGCCGGCGGGCTGGAGCCACTGGAGGCCGCACTGTGCGACTGGCACGGCCGGCTGTCCGCCCGCGGACGCGCGATGCTCGCCGGAGCCGCACAACTGGATGCGTACCTCCGCGAGCGCGGATGAGGCAACGGCCGCCGGCCGGGGAGAAGCAGGAGTCACCAACGGTTCGGCCCCGGCCGGGACCGACCTGCCCCGCACACCGCGGCCTGCGGATGGTCATCGCCGGCAGCGCGCCGCGGCCCGCCGTCTCCGCGCGGCCCTCGGCATCGCCCGGGTACCGCTCTCGGCTGGATGGAGCAGAGCCGCGCGCGGCTTGCGGACCGGCGGGCGAAGCTGGGCCTCCACCGCGCCGACGTTCCAGGAGTGCCCCATGCCGCCTTCCAGCCTCCCGCGGGTCCGCCAGCCCCTTGTCGCTCTGCTGGCCGCTGCCTGCGTGGCCGGGCCGGTGCTTGCCCCGGCCCAAGCCGCGGATGCGACCGCCGGCCACGACCGGGCCCTGCGCACGCAGTTGCAGGAACTGACCACCGCGCCCGGCGGACCGCCCGGAGCGATTGCCGTTCTCAAGCGCGGGCTGCGCACCGAGGTCTACCGGGCGGGTGTGGCCGAGACCGGCACCGACCGACCGATCGAGGCCACCGACCACATGCGTATCGCCAGTACGGCCAAGGCGTTCAGCGGCGCGGTCTCCCTCCAGCTCGTCGACCGCGGGAAGCTGCGGCTCGGCGACACCATCGGCAAGGTGCTTCCCCGGCTGCCGCGCGCCTGGCACCGGGTCACACTGCGGCAGCTTCTGAACCACACCAGCGGACTGCCGGACTATTCGCAGGACCCGGAGTTCCTCGAGTTGCTGACCGCGGACCCGCGCCGCCGCTTCGACTCCCGCCGGCTGCTGGACTTCGTCGCCGGGGAGCCGCTGGTGTTCCGGCCGGGGGCCCGGTACAGCTACTCCAACTCCGACAACATCGCCGTGGCGCTGATGGCGGAGGCGGTGACGGGCCGCCCCTACGAGGAGCTGCTGGCCCGGTTGGTGTACCGCCCGCTGGATCTGGGCAGCACCACCCTTCCCCAGGGCTACCGGATGCCCGAGCCGTACATGCACGGGTACGACGTCACCCCGCCGGACCCGCCCGAGGACGTCAGCGAGGTACTGAGCGCGTCGGGCGTGTGGGCATCGGGCGGGATCGTCTCGACACCGAGGAACATGACGGCCTTCATCCGCGGATACGCCGGCGGAAAGCTGATCTCCGAACAGACCCGCCGGCAACAGCTGAACTGGGTGAACGGCGCATCCGAACCGGCCGGCCCGGGCAGGAACAAGGCCGGTCTGGCGATCTTCCGGTACGCCACCCGCTGCGGCGTGGTCTACGGCCACACGGGCAACTTCCCCGGCTACACCCAGCTGATCGCGGCCACTCCTGACGGCAGACGGTCGCTGACCGTCTCCCTCACCACCCAGATCAACAAGACGAACAAGCCCGAGCTGCTGGAGCGTCTGCGGGCTTTGGAGGAGAACTTCGTCTGCGCGCTGCTGCGCAAGCAGTAGCAGGTCCGCGCCTGCCGGCGGGCCGGGCGGCCGTCGCCTCGCCTCTCCGGTGGCACAGCAGGTCCGCGCACGCGTGAAGCGCGCGCGGCCGTCGGGGGCGGGCTCTCACCGCCTCACCCGGGCCCCGCCGCCTCGTCGTCCACCACGACACCCAGCCGGGCCGCCACCGTGGTGAGGGCTGCTCCGAGCGGAACAGCGATGCGGGTGACGGCGTGGTGGTCGCCCCGCGTCGGGTCCCGGTTGACGATCAGTACCGGCTTTCCGGCCTGGGCCGCCTGGCGGACGAACCGGAGCCCGGACATCACCGTCAGCGAGGAGCCCAGGACCAGGAGCGAGGCCGCCTCGCGGACGAGCTCGCGGCAGTGCTCGACCCGCTGCGGGGGCACGGCTTCGCCGAAGAACACCACGTCCGGCTTGAGCACGCCGTCGCAGACCTCGCACGACACCACGCGGAAGTCCCCGACCTGTTCGTCGGTGAGGTCGGCGTCACCGTCCGGGTTGATCGCGGCCGCCACCGGTCCGAAGCCCGCATTGGCCTCCTCGAGCCGCTGGGCGAGTTCGCGGCGCGGGCTGAAGGCACCGCAGGAGAGGCAGACGACCCGCTCCAGGCTGCCGTGAAGGTCCACGACCTCCTCGCTGCCCGCGGCCTGGTGCAGACCGTCGACGTTCTGAGTGATCACACCCGACAGCAGGCCGTGCCGGCCGAACGCGGCCACGGCCCGGTGCCCGGCGTTGGGCAGGGCGTGGCGGAAGGTGCGCCAGCCGAGGTGGCTGCGCGCCCAGTACCGGCGCCGGGCCTGGGCACCGGCGGTGAAGTCCTGGTACGTCATCGGCGTGTGCCGGCTCAGGCTCCCGCCCTCGCCCCGGTAATCGGGGATGCCCGACTCCGTGGAGAGGCCCGCCCCACTGAGCACCAGCACCCCGCCGGTGCCCAGCGCTTCGGTGACCGGTTGCAGATCCGTGGTGCCCGGCGGCAGGTCCTCTGCCGGGGTCCAGCTCAGAGTGGGACGCATGCGCATGCCTCCAGGGTACGAAACAGAGCGCCGGAGCCTGTCCGAAGCTCGCCGTGGGCGGGATTCCCGGCATCCGGCGCCGGTCGGGCACCTCTGGTCGCGTATCCAGATCATGGACGGAGACCGGTCAGGCCGTGCGGCCTCCCTCGGCTGCGCAGAGGTCGCGCGCTTCACGGAGGATGTCACCCGCCACCGAGTTCGAGCCGGTGGTCAGGTGCCCTACGGCCTGATCGGTCAGAGCCCGGATCAGGCGCCGGGGGCCGCTGCTCGGACGGGCGCCGGTGCGCCGACGCTCGAGAGCGAGATTCTCCGCGGCCTCCTCGAAGTACGGGATACGGGCCGAGGGCCTTGCCCGATCGATGCGCCATCCGAACCCCATTAGGGACCTGGCCAGTTCGGGGAGCCCGGTGGCCGACTGGTCGCGACCAGGATCCGTGCCGCGGCGAGGGATGCCTCGGCGACCGGCTCACTCCTCATCGAATCTCACGCTCTAGCATCGCCTCATGACCACGGCAGCTATCACCATTGCATTGACCTTCATCGGCATTGTGGCTACCTAGGCGGATTCAAGCGGTCGTCGCAACACCTCGTGACCAGCGAGGTGTGGGATGGTTCGTCGTCAGCAGGCAGCCGATCGGGCGGTGCGCCCGAAGTTGAGGTCTCCGGGACATCCGAAGTACCAGCGTCACATCGAGGCGGCGTTCTGGGACGCGATCGCCGATGGTCTATCTCAATGGTCTGCGCCTGTCGCAGCGCCAAGAACGGCTCGCGCGTACCAACCGTCAACTCAGCGACTTCTACGGGCCGCTGTTCGCCCTCACGGAAGCCAACAGCCGTATCTTCAACGCATTCCTGGAGCGCAACTCCCGCTCTGACGGCAGGTCACCATTCGTGCATGCGGTCCCGCCCTCCGACGAGGAACTCGCCGAGTGGCGACTGTGGGTCACAACCGTCTTCCTGCCGAATATCCAGGCGATGCGCGACCTCGTCATCAAGCACGCCGACCTCCTGATCGGCGCCGACATGCCTCCGATCCTCCTGCAGTTGTGCGCAAACGTTTCGGGCTACGAGATCACAGCCGCCCGATGGGCACAGGGAAGTTACGAAGAGCACCTCTCCGTGGTGTCTTTCCCCAGCGAGGAGATAGCCGCATACGCACGGCACGGATTCGCCGGACTGAAGCAGGAACAGGGACGGCTGCTCCGTCGGCGGTGACAGGTGGGTGGCCGGGAGCCCGGTGGACAAGCCCGGGACGGGGTAGGCCGGCGATCGTGACGGGCGACGGGCGACGGGCGACGGGCGACGGGCGACGAGACCGCCGGCGGGGGCGGGACGGCCGGCCTCGACCGGGCAGCATGTCAGGACCCGTCGGGCCTGGCTCTCGCGTTCCGTAGCCGGATGCCGCTGAACTCCAGCGTGCTGGCGATCACCGTGTCCCAGAGTTCCCAGAGGCTGTCGAGTACGCGCAGCTGGATTCCGGCCTCCTGGTGGATCCGGAGCAGATCGCCGACGGGCTGTGCCGGAGCCAGCGGTTCAACGGGCTCGGTCGCAACGAAGGCGTGCGGCACCGGGCGGCCGAAGGGCCGGAAGGAATCGGCGGACAGGCGGTAGGCGAACAGTTCGACGCTCAGGAACCGCTTCAGCCAGTCGTACTCGATCACGTGGACTCGCTCACCGCCGCCCGGACCGAGGACGTGTTCCCGGTCCGTCTCGGTCGTGTCCGCCGCGGCCCACGCCATCGCGCGCGGGCACTGGCGGGGGAACCAGTAGGCCGGCGCCTGGACAGCGTCGACGGCCCAGACGTAGGCCTCTGCCTGCTTGGCGGTGGCAGCTACGTGCGGACGGAACACGGTGATCGTGGGATCTTCCGAGAAGTGCAGAACTTCTCCTGGTTGTGGGCGCATAGCCCCCGTTCTACCGTTGACCGGCCACCGGATCGACCCGGCCGGGCTGGGCAGGACCCCTGCGCGAGATGAATGCCGGGGCGTGGCAGCGGTGTCAGACCCGGACGGTCAGCTTCACGGTCACATCGTCCCCCGCCGAGAGACCCAGCGGCTTGCGTACCGCGTTCCGGAGCGGCAGGAGATAGCCGCCGTCCTTGGGGAAGAGCGACGTGGTGAAGGCGATCTCGTCGACGTGCGCCTCGACTGGGACTGCACCCCAGCCGTACGTGGCCAGTGCCGCCACCTCGCGGATGTCGGCGGCCTGTTCCTCCGGAACGGCTGCGAAGTAGAAGGGCGAAGGTCCACGCCATTCGATCACGCGGCCGGTGAACACGACTTTCACAGGGGCAATCCGCTCATTGGGGAGGGTCAGATCCTGGGCAGCGTACCTGCTGTGCCCTGGTGGTTGTTCCCGACGAACGTACACCGGGACCGAGGTGCACAACTGGCAGTCCGGCGGGCGGACGTCATGACCTGAACAGGCTTGATCGGTCCCGCCGCGAACCTTCCGTTCTCCCTCGGCAGACCGGTGAGGACAGCGCGGTGAACCAGGGCGACGAGGGCGCAGGGCAGACGGCCCGGTCGAAGCGGGGACGTCGCCCGGCGCACGAGAAGACACTCCCTGACGCGGCTCGAGGTTCGACGCCCGGCGTCCGGCCGGACCGTACGATCGGGTCCGTGCGGCCGACCGTTCACGCCACCCGCTTCCTGACCGCCGGTGCGCTCATGGCCGCTCTCTTCAGCGTTCCGGCAGCGGCCGCCGGGCCGTCACCGCGGGCTCCCGCGGCCGGTGCGTACGACGGCGGCTACGCCGGGTTGTACCCGCTCGCCGATCTCTCGGCCCAGCGGCTGGCCACGGCCGGTCTCGTGGCCGCTGCCAAGTGGGGGACCGGCAGCCCCATCGACGACCCGGACCGAGAGCAGCAGGTCCTCGACACCGCGGCGAGGCAGGCGCGCGAAGCGGGAACCGACCCCGATGCGACCGTGCGGATCTTCCGGGACCAGATCGAGGCGAACAAGCGGGTACAGCGCGCACTGCACCGCCGCTGGCGCCTGGACCCCATCAGCGCACCGGCGGGCCGCCCGGACCTCGCGGACGTACGCAAGGAGATCAACCGAGTCAATGCCGGCCTGATCCGTGCGATCGCCGGGTCCGGGAGGGGCCGCGCGGCTCCGTGGTGTGATGGCGCCCTTGCCGTTGCTCAGGCACACCTACGGGCCCACCGGCTTCTCGATCACCTCCATGCGACGGCGCTGGCCCACGCACTGCGTTCCGTCTGCGGGCGGGCCCTCACCGCGAGCAACCGCTGAAGCAGGACGAGACCGTGCGCGGGACGCAGGGTCTGTTCCTCGGTCCTTCGGAACCGTGAGCGCCGCCGACGGCGCCGCGCCGGCCGGGCAGGTGCTGACCGGGGATCACGACGGTGCGGCTGAGGGGAGATCCTTCACGAGGACGACGCTGTCGTAGTTGGTGACGTCCCACCGCCACGTTCCCATCGGTGCGTAGCCGCGACGGCGGTACCAGCTGACGAGCTCCGTCGCGTGCGAGGAGGTATCGATCACGACCTGCTCCGATCCCAGCGCGGCGATACGTGACTCCGCCAGCGCCAGCAGCCGGTGCCCGAGGCCTGTGCCTCGTTGCGACGGGTCGACGGCGAGCTGCCAGAACGAACCCCCACCGGCCGGGCCCGGGTATCCCGCCGGAGCGGTGTGCGGTGCCGACACCGTGACGGTCCCTACGATGGTGTCCTCCTCCGTGGCGACCCAGCACTCGCCCTTGCTCAGACGGTGGCGGGTGTCCTGGGGCGTCTGGTAGGAGGCGAAGAAGACCCGCCCTGCCGCGGCATGGTCCGCGTAGGCACGGTGTGGCAGACTGGTCAGCTGCTCCACCGAGTCGTCGTTGTGGAAGCGTCTGATCCGCGCACTGATTGACGGAGATGCACCCGTCGATCTGATGTCCATCCCATGAGCCAATCATGCTTCTGCGGTCTGTCCGTGGGAGTCGAGGACGTCCTGGCGCCGATGGTGTGAAAGGACTCCGGCTACCGGGAGTTGGCGTCGTTCACCTTCCCTCTTCCAGGCAGGCCCGCTGACGCCCTCCAGAGAACTGTCCGGGCCCGTCCGGGCAATTGTCTGCGCCCGCGCTGAACCGGCCCCCACTTCTCGCGGTCGCATGCCCTGCGTAGATCATTTCCGTACCGTCCGATCCGTCGCAGAGAACCGGCTGTCGCACGGTGTCGTAGATCCGCACACCGATCCGTTCGTAGTGGAGGGGAGGCGCCGGGGTCGTAGCCGCCGGGGACTTCGACCGACGCCTGGACCATGAGCCGCTGCCCGTGCTTGAGGGTGATCCTCCAGAACTCGAAGTCGCCTACCGTCAGCTCCTGTTCGAGGTGAGCCCCGTTCCGGATCTGCGGACCGGTGTTGAAGGAATGCCCGCCCGCCGGTCCGCCGGCCGCATGGGTGGCTGTGCCCCATGCGGCCGCGCCGAACAACGTCGCGAGACACAGTACGGAGGAGGCTGTACGGCGGATGACCCGTGTCATGGGTCAGATTCCCCTTCTGCGGCGGATGACCGCGCGGGTGAGAAGGGCCACGGCGGCACCGAGAAGCGCGGCGAGCGCCGTCGTCACAGGGGTGTTGAACAGCGTCGCCCGGGTAGTCCGGGAAACGTGGGGTCCTTGCAACCGCGGCTCATGTCGGTGCCCGCGTACTGGGCGCCGTACCCGCGCAGTCCCATCGCGGTGCCGTCGGGGGTGCCGTCGAAAAGGGCGCCGACTGCCGATCTGGCGGCGTCCAGCCGCGTCCGACCGCCGGCGTCCTTCGCCGCCATCGAGCCGGAGACGTCCAGTACGGTCTCGATCCGTGGGGGCGCGTCCGCCGCACCTGAGGCCGCCACTGCCGGTGCTGCGGCCGGCAGGAGCGCCGCCAGACCCACGGCGAGCACGATGCACCGGCGCGATGCCGCGGTCATCGGGCTTCCTCTTCGGGACTGGCCTGCCGGCCGGTGCCGGTGGGGAGCAGGGGCCAGACGGTGATCAGGTCGCCGTCGTGGCTGACGGCCCGACCGGGGTGGGCGGCCTGGACGGCCTCGAGGTCCCGTACGTCGAAGCGGCCGCGGAGAACGGTGGCCGCGGGGTGATGGGAGACCCATGTCGTGCCGAGCGGCCAGACGACGATCTCGGACTCGCAGCGGGTGACGTACCGCCAGGGGAAGAGTTCCTGGATGACCTGAAGCGACGTGTTGTCGAAGTCGCCGGTGAGGTGGACGAGTGTGTGGTGCCGGGCGGTGTGGCGGACGCCGGACGGCCACGGTGAAACTGTCCGGCTCCGCAGGGTGTCGGCTGCATCCCGACCTCCTGGCTCGCCAACCACCGATGCTTCTCGGGTGCGAACCGCAATCAGTGAACGAGACACGACAATCCCCCATCTCCCAGCAGAATAGGGAGATTGACCCCCCGTTGGCTTCGCTTGAGGAAACTACAGTGTTGCGTATGCAAATATCAAGAGAGTTTGGTTGTATGCCGCGGCCCTCGCCGACCGCTCCCCCCATGAGGCCTTCGTGTGCGTTCGGTACGGACGAGGCGTGTGGGCGACCCGGGCGGCGCTCATGGCGACAGCGCGGAGCGGGCGGGACGGCGCCGCTTCCCTGTGGCGGATCCGGGGGGCGAACCAGGGGGCGCACTCGCCTTGCTCGCCACAATCGCCGATGCCGCCGCTCTCGGCCGATTGACTGCTTGCCGGATCTGCAGTGCTTCCGGCGGCCGTGAAGGTGAACCCACCCCGTCCTCCTGCGGTGAGGAGAACAGGCCGTCCTCGGTGCGAGGCCGTTCACCGCGACGAGTGAATATGACCTCGTCCGCGGGGCCTGGAGCCCTGGCCCCACAGCACACTGGAGCCCCCGACCACCTTGTGCATCAAGGGAGATGTTCGAATTGACTGGATCGACCTCTGCATCCGAACCACGGGCGGGTGGCTGCCAGTGCGGTGACATCCTTTACGAGGTCACCGGCATTCCGGACGACCCCCACCTGTGCTCCTGCGAGCACTGCACGCTTCTCTCCGGAGGGCCGGCGATGACCTGGGTCGGATTCCGTAAGGAAGCGCTGACCTGGACGGGTCCCGGAGGTCGGCCCGTCTGGTATGCGAGCTGGCCGACTCTGCATCGCGGATTCTGCCCGCGTTGCGGGAGCCACCTTGTCTCCCTTGCGGAGGACTCCGAAATGATCATGGTGACAACCTTCAGCCTCAAGGAGCAGGGCGGCCTGGAACCCGTCGGTCACAGTTACCGTCAGGCCGCGGTGCCGTGGATGTCGGTCACTCTGGCCCCCTGTCCTCCTTGCCCGTAACGCTGCCGGAGCCGCTTCCCGCTCGACACCGAACGGTTCGGCACGGTGGCAGTGCGTCTGCCGAGGTGCATTCCGTCGGAGCTCGGGGGAAGCGCCGCCCGAGCATGTCTTCACGCCGGTTTGTCACCTCGGCCGCGCACGGTCCGTTGCCTGCCTTCCCGATGTCGCGCCCGATGCTGGCCGGCATCGCCACGCTCGTCGACTTCCTGCGCCTGCCCTGATGGCCTCTACGGAGCCGGGGCGATCACAAAGAATTCCTTGACACGAATATTCGTCATGGAGAATAGTTACCTCCATGGATGCACTCCTCACTGCTCTGGCCGACCCGGCCCGCTGGCGGCTCGTGAGTCTGCTGGCCGAGCGGCCCCGCTCGGTCGGCGTCCTCGCCGAGCTCGCCGAGGCGCGCCAGCCGCAGACGACCAAGCATCTGCAGGCCCTCGAGCGTGCCGGTGTCGTCACCTCTCACCGCAGCGGTCAGCGCCGTATCTACGCACTCCGGCCGGCACCGTTGCGGGACCTTGCATCGGCACTCTGCGGGCTCGCGGACATCGCGGACCGGTCCGGTGGCCCGCAGACGACCTACGACCGGTATGGACTCAGTCTCCATGCGGAGCGGCTCTCCGCGGAGGAGCCGGGGTGGGCCGACGGCCGCTCGTTCACGTTTCTCCGGTCCCTGACGGGGCGCCCCGAGCTGGTGTGGCGCTACCTGACCGAGGCCTCGTTTCTCGTCCGATGGTGGACGCCCGACGACCTCCGTGTCTCCGAGCTCGTCTTCGAGGCGCGGCCGGGTGGGCGGATCGTCCAGGAGTACCGCGATGCGGAGGATGCGGATGGCTCCGGTCTTGTCGCCGGACGCGCGGAGGGAGTCGTTGACGACGTACGCCCCGGTGAGCACCTGACCTACCGGCTCTCCCCACTCCTTCCGGACGGCGGCCTCGCCTTCACCGCCCACGTCGATCTGGGCCTGCGGCCCACCGGCACGGGCACCGGCACCGGCACCGGCACCGGCACGGAACTCGACGTCCGGTGGCGGATCACCGACAGCACGGTCGACTCCGCGGACTTCATCGCCGGCATCGAGATCGGCTTCGGGCAGAGCCTCGACAGGCTCGCGGCGACCCTCATCGCGGAAGCGGAAGCGGAAGCGGAAGCGGAAGCGGAAGCGGACGGGAACACGGACACCCACGACGCCAACAGCGTCGACGGCACCGATGACGACACGGACACCCCTGAGTACGACATCGACACAAGGAGCAAATGAAATGACGGAGCAGACCGGCGGCCGCAGGGTCGTCATCAACATGAGCCTTTCCCTCGACGGCCACTACGCCGGGCCGCGCGATCCCGAGGACAACGGCTGGGTGATGCCGTACGCCCACACGGACGTCGCCCGGGACCACATGACCGGCCTTCTGGAATCGGCGACAACTGCCATGCTCGGGCGGGTCAACGCCGAGGGATTCCTCGGTTTCTGGCCTACCGTCATCGGCGCGGAGGGCGTGGATCCGCGCGACGAGGGCTTCGCGAAGTGGCTCATCGACACAGAGAAGGTGGTCCTGTCATCCACCCTGGGTGAGTCGCCGTGGGAGCGGACGACGATCGTCGACAAGCCGGCCGCCGAGGTGGTCGCGGACCTCAAGGCCACCGAGGGAGGCGACATCCTTGTGCTCAACAGCGCGAGCATCATCAAGGCACTGCTGGCGGCCGACAAGGTCGACCGGCTGGCGCTGACCGTCTTTCCCGTCTTCCTCGGCGGCGGGCCGCGCCTGTTCGACGACGGCCTGCCCGCGGGGCAGTGGGCGCTCGCAGGCCAGACCGCGGGCGAGCACGGCACGTTGGCTCTCGTCTACGACCGAGTGCGCTGACTCGGTGGCTCGGCGGCTCGGTGCACGCGGACCGAGCCCGGCGAACCCCGTCCGCTTCTGGAGACGGCCGATCCCGTCAGTCGCCGCGTCCCGCCGAGCAGTTGCTCCTGCTGAGAGCCGGGGCGTGGCCGGATGCGGTTTACTGCTCGTCGTCCGTCACGGACTTCTCGAGGAGCGTGAAGGCCTTGACCCTGCCGTCCGGCTGCGGCTTCCCCTCCTTGTGGCCCACGACCTCATAACCGGCATCGAGGTAGTACGCGCGCAGACGCACGTTGTCGGCCAGGCAGTCCAGGCGGACCAGCGCTCGGCCTGCATCGGCAACGCGGCGCTCCGCAGCTCGCAGAAGCCGGCGCCCCGTCCCCGGCGGGGCGGCGGCATGGTCCACCATCAGCCGGTGCACATAGCCGGCCACCGGTTGCTGGAGCCCCCAGGCATCCTCGTCACGCCACCACAGCTCCCAGGCCCCGAGCACACGGCCGTCGGCCTTGGCGATCCAGACTTCCCCGTGCTTCATGATCCGGCGGAAGTGGTCCTCGGTCAGTTCACCGGGTTGCCACTGGCCGGTGACGCCCTGGGCGTGCATCCAGCGGGCGGCGTCGTCCCGAAGGCGTACGACGCGGGAAAGGTCGGTGTCGTCGGCGAGGTGGAAATGGAGATCGTTCACGCAAGTGATCCTCGCACGGGCATCCGGCCCGGTGTCCTCATGCCGCGAGACGGGAGAGCGCATCGACCGATGGGAGGAGCGGCTCAGTTGCACGTTCCGCTGCCGCTGTAGCAGGGCGAGCAGCCTGCGCTCGGGGCAGGCGGGGGCCTGGATGGCTGCGGTCATGGCTGTGCTGCGCGAGCACGAGCAGTACGGCCACCGCTCCGGTGGCCAGGAGCTGTGACAGCAGTGTCCCGGGTGCGCGGCACACGATCGCGAGCCCGGCGACCACGATCACTACGATGAGGAAATGGCCCATCCAGGTGAGTTGTTCGAGTTCTGCTTCCTGGATCCGGGCCTGGTCGTTCTGTGCGGCCCACACCTCCATGCCGTACCCGAACTCCACCCACAGGAATACGGCGACCTCGACCATGAGCAGCATGAGGCCGCTGCTGATGTCCCCGGCGCGAGACGTTCTGTGCGACCAGGGCCACCTGCGCCGGGATGGATGCTCCGGAAGTGCGTACGTCATGGACAAACTTTGCGGGCCGGCCGCAGTGGGCGCATGAGTACGCGCACTCCACTTGGGGAGATCGCGTCGATACCTAGGCGGATGGAGGTCTTCAACGGGCAATGAAATAGATGGAGTTGTCCGTCGGACGGGCCCTCTGGAGGGGTTCAGGAGTGCCGACCGATGCGCAATCGGGGTCGGACGCCCGACAGTTGGCGGATGATCCCGACGGCAGCCGGCCCCGAGGATGACCACTGTCGATCCCGAACTCGAACCATTCATCCCCTTGCTTCCTCGGACCGACCTGTCCGCCCCGGTCGCCTACCGCGGGATGTACGACGAGATGGCCGCTGCACGGCCGGAGCCCGTCACCGCTGGACTGGCACTCCGAAACGCGGCTCGCGAGGAGGTCAGTCCTTGCGGCCTGTCGCGGCGACGGTGACGCCGAGGCCGATCATCGTGAGTCCACCCGCGCCGCCGACGAGAGCGAGGCGTTGTGGCGAACGGGCGAACCAGCTCCGCGTCGTGGCCGCCACCAATCCCCACACACTGTCGGAGGCCACCGCAATGACATTGAAGACGAGGCCGAGAAGCAGCATTTGCAGCGCGACGTGCCCCTGGCGATGGTCGACGAACTGAGGCAGTACGGCGGCGAAGAACACGATGGTCTTGGGGTTGGCAACGCCGACCGCGAACCCCTCCCACAAGGTGCGCAGGCCGCCATGTGTGGGACCGTCACCGGTGAACGCGGCATGCAGGGACCGGCGCTGACGCACCGCCTTGATGCCCAGATACACCAGATACGCGGCGCCTACGAGCTTCAGTACCGTGAAGACGAGGACCGACCGTTCGACCACGGCGCCCACGCCAAGGGCCACGGCGACCACGAGAACGTACGCTCCGAGCGTGTTCCCCACGACCGAGGTCAGCGCGGCACGTCGCCCCTGCGCCAGTGCCCGGCCGATCACGAAGAGCACGCTGGGGCCGGGAATCACGATCAGCAGAAACGACATGGCCGCGAAGGCCAGCAGTCGGTCGGTGGACATCATGAAGTCCATGTAAGCACGGTGATTGTTCCCGTCCGCAGTCCTTATCCGAATCGAATGAGGACCCCGCGCGGCAACCGACGTTGCAGGCAGTCTTCCGCGTCGGACTCGAGTCAGAACTTCTCGCCCTGAAGTGCCCCGACCGCTACAGCTGCGATGACCGCGGTGACGGGGAGCTCCGCCCACCAGCCGCCGTCCAGCGGCGGGACTGACCGGCTACTCCTCGGGCTCCCAGGCGATCAGCTGCTCGAACACCTGCTTATCGCCCTCGGTCTTCAGGTCGCTCAGCGTGAGGCGGCCCCAGACGAAGAGGAGCAGCTGCTCTGCCGTGCCCGTGGCCGAAGCGGAGGCGGGCGCGGCGTCGTCCGTGAGGGGTGCGGGCCAGGCGCCGGTGCCGTCCAGCACGAGGAGCCAGGAGCGGCCCTCGGTGGCGTGGTAGTGGATGGTGGCGGGCTCATGCGGCCAGGCCGCCGGGGTGGAGTTGCAGGTGTCGAGAAACTCGGCCACGCCGTCGATGGCGACGTCCACCGGCATCGGCTGCACGGCGCCTGCGGCGAGCTGGGCGTCGTAGGTGTGCACCAGCAGCTCGTGCACCCGGCGCCGGGCAACGCCCCAGCCATTCGCCGGCGACACGCCGGCGCCCCACCACACCCAGCACTCGCGCTCCGGGCCGGCCTCGCGCAGCGCACTCAGCAGCAGCTCGTTCGACTCGGCGTACCAGGCCAGCAGCGCGTCGAGCTCGCGCGGCGCCTTTGCGGCATCCTTGGCCGGCGGAGCCTCGGCCGGGCCCGCGGCGACGATCGTGGCCCACCAGCGCTGGCCCGTACCCAGGTGCTGCACCAGATCGAACAACGTCCACTCGGGGCAGGACGGCACCGGCGCGTCAAGGCTGGACGCGGAGGCAACAGCACTCCGGAACGCGGCCGACCGCTCGTCGATCAGTTGCAGCAGGGCGGAATACTCAAGACTCTCTGTCACGTCCCTTGCCTATCACCCCAGCTCAGCCGAGTGCACCCTGTTTTCCAGGCCGTCAGCTGCGGGCGCCAGAGCACCTGATGGAAGCCGGGGCGTAGCCATATGCCCTTCCTGGCCGGCTCGTTGAACGAGCCATCGGGCACATGGAAGCCGGGTGGCCACGTTTCGAAGCGGGCCGTCGGGAGAGGCAGGAGCTGGCGCGCGGTTCTTCGACGCGCTGAAGGACGGTGATGTGGGCAGGCTTCAGGATCTGCTGGCTGCCGATGTGCAGTTCATCGGGGACGGCGGCGGCAAGGCCCCGCAGCTGTCCAAGCCGGTCACGGGAGCGGAGCACGTGGCGCGGCACATCCTTGTCCTCGATGTCCTCGATGTCCTCGATGTCCTCGACGGGTTCGCCGGGAGATGAGTTGACCTGGGGGTGGTGTGGGGCGTTCCCGTCAACCGGGAACGCCCCACACCATCCGCGACGCCCCGAGGTCCACTCTTCGAGGCCGCCGCGAACGAACCGTCCAGTACGCCGACCCCGTCGGTCGCGCGTACCCCGCACGCGTCGGGCAGACCACTGTGTGATGCCTCAGCTGCGCACGGCCCCAGGAAGGCGACTCAAACCAGTTCGGGTTGCGGTTCCGGTTGCCGTGCCGGTGCGGCCTTCGGTTCCCACCGGCCGGTGGTCCGTACATAGCCGTAGATCACTGATGCCATCGCCAGAATGAGTAGCGGCCCGAACACCCACGGATGGTCGGCCATCTCCGTCGGCAGATAGCGATACGACACCAGGAGCGCGGTGAAGACCACCGCACCGTAGGAGACCAGTTGGATTCCTGACCGGTCCCAGCCATGTGCGAGCGAGCGCGTGGCTGCCTCGATCGTGAGGGTGAACACCACGCCGGCGATGATGTCCACGCCGTAGTGGTAGCCGAAGCCCAGCGTGGCAGCGAGGGTGGCGATCAACCAGAACGCCCCTGCGTACTGCAGGGCTCGTGGTCCCTTGCGGGAATGGATGAAGATCGCGGTGGCCCACGCCGTGTGCAGGCTGGGCATGCAGTTACGTGGGGTGATCTCGTCGAAAGGCATGTGTTGCGGGGCGTTGAGCGGCGGCGGTGTGTCCGGCCACAGGTTGGCCACGGCCCAGTGCCCGCCGTCGGCACCGTACGCGAAGATCGGTCCGACCACCGGGAAGATCATGTAGATGGCCGGTCCGAGGAGGCCGATCACCAGGAAGGTGCGCACCAGATGGTGGCTCGGGAAGCGGCGCTCGCTTGCCACGTTGCGCAGCTGGTACATGGCGACGAGGACGGCGGCCACCGGGAGCTGGGTGTAGACGGAGTCGAGAAAGCGGTCGCCGATCGGCCCGGTGGCCTCGACGAGCCGCCCTACCAGCCATGAGGGGTTACCCAGTGCGTGATCGGCGGTTGCCGTGTACTGGTCGAGCACCAACGGGCGGGTCTTCGAGGTGATGAGCAGCCAGGTGTCGCCGGTCTTCCGGCCGGCCACCAGCAGCAGGCCCAGGCCGACGCCCTTCAGCAGCAGGAGCCGTTCCCCACCGGTGCGTCGTGTGATCGCGATGACCGTAACGCCCAGAATCACCCACAATGCACCGTTGCCGAAGGGGTGGCCATCCGTCACCTCGGCGTCGGCCGCCCAGCGCACCAGCAGGATGATGAGGTCGATCCCGACCGCGACACCCAACGCGATGAATCGCTGTCGCCAGGTGAGCACCACCATCATCAATCCCATGCTGGCGTACAGCAGGAATCCCGACTGGGGCGCGACGATCACTTCTTGCGCCTGGGTGACGATCGGTCCCGGCAGGCCGTAGTGGCGCGCGGCGATCTCCAGCGCGACAAGGAATCCGAGGGAGACCACAGCTGCCGCGGCCCAGAGTATCGTCCGTGGTCGACGCCAGTTGGCGAACGTATTTCGGCTGCTTATTCGCGAAAACACCCGCGATGCTCTAGATATCAATTGTTTGGCCGATTTGGTAGAGGTTGGTTTGATTGGTAGCTCTTCGTCCCGGATGGCACGGTCTTCCGGTGAAGGTCGGGCAATGAAGGCTATCGCCCGTTAGTTCGATCATGTTAGCGGAGCGGTACGGGCGGGATTCGTTGGTGTCGGGCGGTGCGAAAGGGCAGCCGATCAAGAACCACTCGTTGGCCCGGCGTCGCGGGGCGGGTCGTGGAAGCGCTCGATGCCCGGCGAGCTGATCCGTCCCCGGTCGGATCTCCAGCCCCGCCCTTCGCCGCTCGCGATCCTCGTGGACCGGAGGTGCGCCGGGTCAGTTCCGTCCGCTCTCGGCCCACGGGCGGAGCTTCTCCGGGTTGCGGACGGCCCAGATGCGATGGACACGGCTGCCGGTGAGGCTGAACGCCGCCACGGTCACGGTGACGCCGGAGTGCTGGGCCACCAGGCCGGGCAGTCCGTTGACCGTCCGTTCCAGGAGCGCCAGACCCGGGGCCTTGTCAGCGATATGGATCAGGTACTGGGCGATGCGCTCGCTGCCCTCCACCGGGCGCAGAACGGCGCCGACCATGCCGCCGCCGTCGGCGATCATCGTGGCGTCGGGGTCGAGGAGGCCGACGAGGGCCCCGATGTCCTTGGCCTCCCAGGCCTCCTTGAAATGCCGCACCAGTCCGGCCTGCCCGACCGTCGGAACCGCCGGAGCCTGCGCGGCGCGAATGCGGTGACGGGCCGAGGAGGCCAGCTGCCGGCAGGCTGCGGGCGTGCGGCCGACGATCTCGGCGACTTCGGCGAAGGGGTACCGGAAGACGTCGTGCAGGATGAACGCCACGCGCTCGGCCGGCGTCATCGATTCCAGTACGACGAGGAACGCCATGTTCACCGACTCGTCCAGGGTGACGCGGTCGGCGGGGTCGGCCCGCTCGGGCCCGCCGCCCATCCGTCCGCCGATCCACTCGGAACGGTCGGGCAACGGCTCGGGTATCCACTGGCCGACGTAGCGCTCGCGCCGGACCCGCGCCGAGCCGAGCACGTCCAGGCAGATGCGGCTGGTCACCGTCGTCAGCCAGCCGCCGGGGGAGGCGATGGCCTTCTGCTGCTGAGGTGACATCGCGTACCAGCGGGCGTAGGCCTCCTGCACGGCGTCCTCGGCCTCGGCCAGCGAACCGAGCAGCCGGTAGGCGAGATTGATCAGCCTGCGGCGCTCGCCGACGACCGCGCTCAGGCCGGGGTCGGGCCGGTCATGAACTGGTTCGGATGGGGTGCTCATGGTCGCGACCGGTCCCTCGTTCTTCTTGTCCGCTTCCGCTGCCGGCACTTCGGCAGAGGCCTGCGGGAAAGAAGTTCGGCGCTTCGCCTCACATTCCGCGGACCCACGTCGTCGAAGTACCGAGACACTACCGATCAACCGCCGCGAGGCAGAAGTGGGGACCGCGTCATGGCAGCACGGACGACGGCAGAAGAGCGCAGCGGCACATTCCTGCAGGTGGCGATTGCCCTCCAGACCTTGGCCATCTTCTTCCAGGCGACCACCGCCGGACTGCTCCTGTCCTCGTCCCACGGCGAGGTCCTGCACAGCGTGGGCGCGCGCGTGATGTACGGCGCCTCGATGCTGTACGTGCTCGCCGCGATCCTGGCGTGGCGGCCGGGCGGTGGGACGCCCCGCCCCATCGTTTACGCGTCCGGCTTCCTCGTACTCGCCTCGGTTCAGGTGGTGCTGGGCATCAAGCACGAGGCCTCGCTCCATGTCCCCCTGGGGGTCCTGATGTTCGGCCTGAGCGTCCTGGCGCTCGGCCAGGCGCTGTCCACCCGCTTGCTGAAGCGGTCCGCTGCCCGGTCGTAACCACAGGCGACGCGATGTCGCCACCGCCCTCGCCGGTGTTCATGACCTGAAGCCGCGCTGCCCCGTCCCTCGGTGACGATCGGACGCCGGGCCGTGCAGCCTCCTGGCCGATGCGCCTGCTACGGCCCGGCGCATCGGCGAGAGCCCGCTCCCGGACGGAGACGCGATAACTGAGGGACTACCGTGGGCGGTTCGCCGCACCGCCCAGTCACCACACCCGCGAGCAACACTCGCCAGGAGACCCGTCATGGCCATGTGTCACCGGCGCCGAACCGTCACACGGCCGGCCCGCCCCGCCTCGTCCTGCGCCACCGGCGCCACACGTGTCGTCCTCCGGGTGGCCGGGGCATGAAGACCGGAACGGCAATTGCCTGCGCCGCTGCGGCGGTGGCGGCCGCGGCGGCCGCCACCGCCGGCATCTATGCCACCCGGGCCGCGGAAGCCGACGGGACGCCCACTCGGCAGGAGCGGGAATGTACCTGGATCCTGAACCTCATCGAGAGCGGGGAACGCGAGTACGCCGATCACCTGGCGGCTGAACCGATCCCTTCCGAATGCGTCCCTGAAGCCCGGGAGCGTGGCCTGCTCGGCATGGAACAGCGCTGAGGCCGCCCCCGCCCCGCAGCGGGGGCCGGGGGCCGGTCGGCAGCGCAGGCCGACGATGCCCCGGCCGCGGCGCTCTGCCTGCGTGACGACCTCTCCCCAGCCGTTGAGGAGGTCGGCGAACGCGGGGAAGTCGGCGATCCATCCGCTGGAATCCGCTGCGTGCCGGTTGAACGGCTCGCGCAGGAGCTCCAGTCGGGGCGCTGCCTGCCGCCACCGTCCGGCGATCAGCGGTACGTCATCGGGCGGGCACCACGGCAACAGATCCGCGTCCCAGGTGCGCGGACGGTCCGGGAGCCCCGAACCGGTCCCGGTGGTGTCCTCCAGGGCGTGCCAGAAGAGCGCGTCGTTGAATCTGCGATGCCCTCCGGTGCCAGCCGGGAGACCTGATCACCCACGACCCTGCCGGGCCGGCCTGAGCGCTGTCCCGTGCGGCCGGGGTTCGATGTCCACGCCGGACGCTCGGCCGCGCCGGTCGGTTCGTTCAGGATCCGGCGCGGTTCCCGTCGCCGAGGGCCCAGGCCTCGATATCGCGGTAGTGGATCGGTCCACGGCTGCGGCCCGCGTTGCTGCCCACCAGGTGCAGGCGTTCGGCAGGCCATGGGCCGCCTCTGAATCCGTCGAGCCCTGCGGCGATCTCTGCTGCTGAGGTCTGATCGCCCCGACGGGCACGTGCCAGTGTCAGGTGGGGGCGCAGGGGCCGCTCCTCGAACGTGATGCCGCAGTTCCTCACCGCGGTGCGCACGTCGGCAGCCAGCTGGTGCAACTCGTCGAGGTCCCCGTCGATTCCGCTCCACAGCACCCGTTCGTCGAAGCTTCCGCCGCCGCGCAGGGCCAGACGAGGCGGTCGGTGCGCCGCTGCGAGACCGGCGAGCGGTGCGCGCAGGAGCGGAACGGTTCCGGCCGGCAGCTCTCCGAGGAACGCCAGGGTGATGTGCCAGTCCTCGATGCGGTTCCACCGCATCCGAGGGTGTGTGCCGTACGCGGGGCGCAGCTCCCGGGCGAGTTCCTCCTTCGCGTGGTCGGGTGGGGCGAGGGCGATGAACACGCGAATGGTGGCGGGCTGAATCTGTTCGTTCACACCGGTCTTCGTACCGCATGCGGGAGGTGGAGGCGATGACCGGGGTGGCGCGGCAGACTCGCATCGGCCCTGCGGACCCGCGGCACGCCCCCGGTTCAGTCGTCGATGCCGGAGCGCTCCATACCCGCCACGATGTGACGCTGCAGGAGCAGGAAGACCAGCAACAGCGGCAGGATCGACACCGCCGCCGCCACGAACAGTTCATGGACGTTGACCACTTGGGCGGTGGTGAAGGTGGACAGCGCGATCTGGACCGTCCACGCCGACTTGTCCTGGCCGATGACCAGCGGCCACAGGAAGGCGTTCCAGGCGCCGATGAAGACGATCGTCGACACCGCCGCGAAGACCGGCAGCGAGTTGGGCACGACGATCCGCCAGAAGGTGCGCCAATAGCCCAGTCCGTCGACCTTCGCGGCATCCTCCAGCTCCCGCGGGAAGCCCAGGAAGTACTGGCGGAAGATGAAGCAGGCGAACGCCGAGAAGACCGTCGGGATGATGAGCCCGCGCAGCGTGGAGACCCACCCGAGGGAGGAGACCAGCACGAAGCTCGGTACGAAGGTGACGGCCGCGGGCACCATCAGCGTGCCGAGGATCGCGTAGAAGACCTGGTTCGCGTACCGGTACGGGATGCGCGCCAGGCCGTAGCCGGCGAGGGATGCCAGCACCACCGTGCCCAGAGTCGTGGATACCGCGATCAGTGCCGAGTTGAGAAGGGAGCGGGCCATCGGGACCGCCGGGTCGTTGAACAGCTCGGTGATGTTGGACCACTGGAGACGCGCCGGGAAGAAGGTCCAGTCCGGGGAGGTGATGTCCTGCTCGGTCGCCAGACCGTTGCGTATCAGCAGGTAGAAGGGGATCAGGAAGAGCAGCGCGAGCGCCACGAGCAGTACGAGGCGCAGCGCGCGTCCGAGTGCGAGCAGGGCCTGCTCCCTGTCGTTCCTCATCTCAGTCCTCCTTTCCGGCGAGCCCGAACCACCGGGCCTGGACCACGGTGCCGACCGCGATGATCAGTGCGAGGATCACGGCCCCCGCGCTGCCCTCGCCCAGGTTCTGCCCCTGCCCGAGCGCGGTGTAGTAGAGGTAGACCAACGGGGGCCGGGCGTAAGGGGGATAGCCGCGCGAGTCGCTGAGCAGGTTGTAGAACTCGTCGAACGCCTGGAACGCGTTGATGACCAGCAGCAGCACCACGGCCACCGAGGTGGCACGCAGCTGCGGGAAGGTGATGTACCGCAGGACCTGCCATCCCGGGCGTGCGCCGTCCACGGCTGCCGCCTCGTACAGCTGCGGCGGGATGCGCTGCAGTCCGGCGAGGAAGAGGATCATGTAGAACCCGGCCTGGAGCCACAGCCGCACGGTCACGATCACCAGCCAGTACCAGGGCGGGTGGGTGGTGGACAGCCACGCCGTCTGGTCGGTGCCGAACCATCCCAGCACCGTGTTCGCCAGACCGAAGCGCACCCCGTTGAAGATCGACAGCTTCCAGATGAGCGCGGCCACCACATAGGAGCAGGCCGCCGGCAGGAAGAACACCGAACGGAAGAACGCCTGCGCGTGGCGCAGCCGGTTCACCATCAGGGCAAGGGCGAGCGCAAGGACGTACGTGGCGGGCACGATGAACAGCGCGAACAGCCCGAACGTGCCGAGGCTGTCCGTGAACGCCCCGTCGCCCAGCATCGACGCGTAGTTGTCCAGGCCCACGAACCGCGTCGGCGAGACGGTGTTGTGCGCGTCGAAGAAGCTCAGGTACACGCTCCACAGCAGAGGCACGTACGTGAACAGCGCGAGCCCGGCCGCGAAGGGGCCGACGAACACCCAGAACCACAGGGTGCGATGCCTCACCGCTTCTTCCGTACGCGCTGGAGCTCGGAGCCGGCCTTGCGCACGACCTCCTTCACCTCCGTGTCGGGGTTCGCACCGTCCTTGATGATGCGGCTCAGCGCGTCCTGGTACGCGGTCTGGCTGGCCGGCGTCCACAGCAGCGGCTGCGCGTAGCCGTGCTCGGTGGCGTAGGAGACGGCATCCGCCGCCGCGCCCTCCCGCAGCTTGGCAGCCTTCCTGGCCAGCGAGATCCGCGCCGGGATGTGGAAGCCGTAGGAGAGGGCGAAGTCCTCCTGGTACTCGGTCCGGTCGACCCACAGCCACTTGATGTACGCCTTGGCCTCGGCGAGGTGCCTGCTGCGGGAGCTGACGACCGCGCTGTACGCGCCGACGGGCACGGTGGGCCTGCCCGCTGCGCCGTCCTTGGGGAAGGGCAGCACCCCGAAGTCGTCGCCGAGAGCCTTCTTGATGGCGGGCAGTGCCCACAGCCCGGACCACTGCATCGCGGTGAGCCCCTGAATGAAGGCGGACGGGTCGGACCAGTCGGTCGGTGCCCCCAGCAGCAGTGACTTGTCGGCGTGGAGCCGGTGGAACTTGGCGAGTGTGCGGGCGGCGGCCGGGTCGTCGAAGCCGACCTCGCCGCTCTCGGTGACCAGGCGCAGCCCCGCCGCGTACAGCGGCGTCCCACCCAGCACCCCGGCGCCGCCGTCGTTGCCGAGGAACAGCCCCTTGACTTCCTTGGTGGTCAACTCAGCTGCCGCGTCGATGAGTTCGTCGAGCGTTGTGGGCGGCTGGACATGCGCGTCCCTGAGCAGGCTCTTGCGGTAGTAGAGCATCTGCATGTCGATGACCTGGGGGATGCCCCAGAGCTTCTCGTCGTACGTGCGCACCACGGCCGGGTTGAAGTCGTCGCGCACCGAGGCCACAAGTTCGGTGACGTCGGCCACCTGGCCGCCCTGGATCTGGTCGAGGGTCGGGCTGCCCTCGAAGATGTCGGGCCCCGAGGAGGTCAGGAGCGCCGCGGCGGTCTGCTCGTCGTAGGACCCGGGCCGCCACTGCACCTCCACCCGGGCCGGCCCGTAGGCGCCCGCGTACCGTCGTACGGCCTGCTCGGTGCCCGCCTCCCCGTACTGGTGGTACCACTGGTGCAGGGTGACCTTGCCCGCGCCGCCGCCCCCGTCGTCCTCCCGCCCCGTGTTCGATCCGCACGCGGCGGCCAGCGCCCCCGTCAGTGCGAGGCTTCCCCCGGTGCCGATCAGTTGCCTGCGGCTGAGCGTCACGGTGCATCCCTCCCTCGTCGCAATGGGCCGGCCGAGAAGGCCCATGTCGGCTCAACGACCAACCATGCAGATGGATTACGACAGAGTTGTTGCGTGCACATGGCAGCATCCCGGGTGTGCGTCGGCGCCGCAACCGTCGAACACCGCGCCGGACGGCGGAAATTCCCTACCGTTGCGGGCGGGGATGGCGCAGACTCGTCCCGTGTCCGACATGGGGTTGTTCCGGGAGGCGGTCACCGCGTGGGCGGCGGGTGGCCCTGGCGACCCCGCGCGCGAACTTGCCGCGCGGCTCTCCGTCCGGGCAGCCGTCCTGCTGGAGGGGCCGAGCGATGCCGCGGCGGTCGGCGCGCTGGCCGCGAGCCGCGGCCGGAACCTGGCGGTCGAGGGCGTCTGCGTCCTGCCGATGGGCGGTGCGATGAGCGTGGGGCGCTTCGCTCTCCTCCTCGGGCCGTCCGGCCTGGGAATCCGCCTCACGGGACTGTGCGACGAGGCGGAGCGTCCGTACTACAGCCGCGCCCTGGAACGAGCCGACGCGCCACAGCAAGGGTTCTTCGTCTGCGCGGCGGATCTGGAGGACGAGCTCATCCGCGCACTCGGCGTGATCCGGGTGCAGGAGCTCATCGAGGCGGAGGGGGATCTGCGTCCCCTGCAGACGTTCCTGCGCCAGCCCGCGCAGCAGGGCCGTACCGAGCAGCAGCAGTTGCGGCGCTTCCTCGGCACGAAGAAGGGGCGCAAGATCCACTACGGTCGTGTGCTCGTCGAAGCCCTCGACCCCGATCGTGTACCTGCACCCCTCGGCGACCTGTTCGCCGGCCTCTGACCGCTGGACGGCTTCAGCCCGGCGGCGGGGTTCGAGCGGACCATCCGCAGGTATCCGGTCTGTAGACACCATCCACGGGCACCCGGGTAACCGATGAGTCGATTCGGAAGGGATCATTCCGGATAGCCTGGAGCCGGGGGACGGCCGGTGGTGAGGAGTGCGCAGTGCGGATGAACGAGCGGGCGCCCATCGACACGGACTCGGCCGACCCCGATGCCGGGTGGCTCGCGACCGTGATGCACGTGGCGTTCTTCGTACTCCTGTGCTCGTCGCTCACGCGGTATCTGCTCGTCCACCCCACCACCGCGACCACTCCCTGGGTGATCGGCCTCGCCGTCGCCCTGTCCCTGCTGTACGTACTCGGTCCGGTTCTGGGCCCGAGGGATGTTCCCGCACCCGGCGAACCCGGGGCCGCCACCAGGGCCGCCGCGCTCTGGCTGACGGCCGTGATCGGGGTCTGGCTCACCCTGGTCGTCCTCGCGCCGAGCTTCGCGATGTGCGCGGTCCCGCTCTTCTACACCGCGATGCGGTCCCTGCGCACCAGGTCGGCGATCGTCCTTGTCGCACTGATCACCACCCTTGTCGTGGTCGCCCAGGTGAAACTGCGGCTGCGCTTCGGCTTCGACCCCAACCTGGTGCTCGGACCGCCGGCCGTCGCCGCACTCGCGACGGCCGTGTTCCTCCACGCACAGCGACAGGCGGCCAGGCTCCGGGCCGTCATCGCCGATCTGATCCGCACCCGCCGGGAGCTGGCCGCCACCGAGCGCCGTGAGGGCACCCTCGCCGAACGCCAGCGGCTGTCGATGGAGATCCACGACACGCTGGCCCAGGGGCTGTCCAGCCAGCAGATGCTGCTCCAGGCCGCCGAACGGCTCTGGGACAGCGACCCCGCGACCGCACGCCGCCATACCCGTACCGCCGCCTCCATCGCCGAACACAACCTGGCCGAGGCCAGACGCTTCGTGCACGACCTCGCCCCCGCCGACCTCGCCGGCAGCGGCGGCCTCGACGGCGCGCTGCGCACTCTCGCCGACCGGGAATCGTCGGACACCCTCCGCATCCGCTTCCACCGGGACGGCGCCCGCGCCACCGGTCTCCCCGACCGGGTGCAGTCGGCGCTGCTGCGCATCGCGCAGGGCGCCCTCGCCAACATCCGCGAGCACGCGGGCGCCCGGTCCGCCGCGCTGACGTTGACGTACCTCGACGACCAGGTGGTGCTGGACATCGCCGACGACGGCCGCGGCTTCGACCATGTCGAGAGGCCCGGCGGCGTACGCGGCCACGGTCTGCCCGCGATGAGGGTCCGCGTCGAACAGCTCGGCGGCACTCTGACCGTCGAGTCCGCTCCGGGCGAGGGCACCGTGCTCTCCGCCGCGATCCCGCTGGTCCAGCAGCCCTGAGTCAGCCGAGTGCAAGGATCGCCACAGGCGCCCCATGCGCATTCTCCCCTGATGCCCAGCCCTCACAACGCGTAGGAACGCAGCCACAGTTCGAGCGTCAGGACCAGCCACAGTTTGCCGCCCTGACGAGGCAGGAGCGTGCCCTCGCCCTTCATCCAGGTGCGGACCGTGTCCGCGCGGAACAGACCCCGGCCGGCCGACTGCCGGCTCAGCAGAAGATCGTTCCCCAGTTCACGGAGCGGCCCCGACAGCCACTGCTGCACCGGTACCCGCATCCCGCTCTTGGGGCGGTCGACGACCGTGGCCGGGAGAAGGTCGCGCACCGCCTCCTTCAGGATCCACTTCTCCGCGGATCCACGGAGCTTGTACGCGGGCGGCGTCGCGAAGGCGTGGTCGACGACCCGGCGGTCGAACAGGGGCGCCCGCCCCTCGATGCCCTGTGACGCGGTCAGGCGCTCCACCTTGGTCAGGATGTGGTGTGCCCCCTTGGTCCGCAGATTGCAGTGCAGAAGCTGGTTGAGGAGATGGCCCATGCGGTGCGGACCGCCGGCGCCGGCGCTCAGGTACGGCTCGACGAACCGCTGGGGGAGCGGGGCGTCCCTGAGCGCGTCCAGAGTCTGTGCGGTGAGCAGCGCCGGGAGATCCGTCCAGCACTTGCGGTACGAACGCAGATACGCCGTCGCCCGGTCCTCGTCCCACGGCGCTCCCGCCTCCCGGTGCATCTCCTGCACCAGCATCGGAAGGTTCTTCGGCCCGCCGAAGACGGGGTCGCCTCCCTCGCCGTTGAGGACGCACGAGGCGCCGTCCGCGGCAACGGCCTCCGCGAGCAGCAGATTCGGGACTGTCAGCGGGTCGCCCACCGGACTGTCCAGGAGCGCTGCCGCCTCCGCGAGCCGCGAGGCGACCGTCTCGCCCGACACGCTCAGGACCCGGTGGCGGGTCCGGCAGTGGGCCGCCACCAGGCCCGAGTAGCCGAGCTCGTTGGGGAGTTCGTCGCCGAAGCTGATCGAGTACGTGTGCACCGGACGGTTGTGGAGCCTCGCCGCCAGCGCGGTGACGAGGGAACTGTCGATGCCGCCCGAGAGCAGGACGGCGGCAGGCTCCGCCACCGGGAGCCGGTCGGCCGTCGCCCGTTCCAGGAGCGTGCGGAGCTCTGTGACGTACTCCGCCGGATCCTCCGGCACCGGCTGCGCGATGTTCTCGCGGGGCTCCCAGTACACGGATTCGGTGACCGTCCCGTCCGCGGACAGTCGCACCACGCGGCCGGGCAGGACCTCCCGCACACCGGTCAGGAGCGTCTCCTCGCCCGGCAGATAGGCGAAGGTGAGGAACGAACGGACCGCGGACACATTCATCGACGTGCCGAGTGCCGGCCAGCGCCGCAGCGCCCTCAGCGAGGTCGAGGCCGCCCAGGCCCGTCCGGCACGGGCATGGAAGAGTGTGCGCGCGCCCACCTGGTCACGGATCAGGACCAGGTCCCCGCGGTCCAGCACGGCCAGGACGAACATGCCCTCGGCCAGCGCCGGCCCCGCCTCGCCGAGCCGCGCCCAGCAGCGCAGCAGCAGTTCACCGTCGGAGCACCGGGCGGGTACCGGTTCGCCCTCGGCGTGCAGCGCGGCCACGAGGTCCGGGCGGTTGTGCAGGGTGACCTCACCCACCGCCGTCAGCCCGTACGCCGCGAAGGGTCCCTCCGCGCGGCCGGGTTCGCCCGGGATCAGTCCCAGACCGGCCCCGGCGACGCCGTCCATGACGGTCCGGTCGCCGCCGGACCCGCCCATCGCCTCGACGTGGGCCCTGGCCTGCCCGGTGGTCGGGGCGATGCAGACACAGAAGCGTGCCACGGACGGCTCCATTCCTTGTCCGGTCGCACTGTTCGTGCCGGCCGCACTCATTGCTCTGTTCGTGCCGTTGCTCTCGAATCCGGTGGCGTCCGGGAAGCCCGGACGCCAGGCGGCTCAGCCGAAGTCGTCGTCGCTCCACGTGTCCTCGCCGTGGTCCCAGCCCGCGTCCCAGTCGTCCGGCCCGCCCTCACCGCCTCCGCCCTCACCGCCTCCGCCCGAGCCCGAATCCCCGGAGGACGACGACTGGCTCCGGTCCTGCCGGCGCAGTTCCTCCTCCTCCTCGGGGCTCATGCTCAGAGGCGGCAGCTGAGTGGCCGTGATGGCGAGGCCGGCCACCCCCAGGCCGGTGAGCATGACGCCCATCCTGCCCCCGAACGATGTCCGGTTGACCGTCACACTCTCGCCGCGGCCCCAGAGCGTGCGGCCGTACCCGATGTCCCGGGCATACGTCACCGTGCCGTCGGCGAGGGTGCGCTTGATGATGCGGTTGCCGAGGAGTTCGTCGGTCCCCGAGGCGTTCCGGTTGTCGTGCCAGCGGGCGAGGCCGCCGGAGGAACCCTCGCGCCTGCGCCACTCCTCCAGGCCGTCCTCGTACCGCCGGTGGACGCTGCCGTCGGCGAGCAGTTCGTCGGAGTAGCCGATCTCGCGAGGTCGGATCATCGTGGGCGTTCCTCGGGTCTGTGGGCGGTCGTGGCCGCAGGAGGCAGGGCTCGGCTCGGGCGGGTCATCCGGTGTTCACGTGCGGGTGAGGCGGTGGATCATGAGGCGGGCCAGGTGAGGAACCCCGTGGTCCGCAGCTCACGCAGCCCGGTCCACATCGAGGTCCTGGGCGGTCGTGGTCCCCGCGTGAGATGCAGCACCGTACGCACCAGGCGCGGTGGCGGGACGGCCGCCACCTGCGCGAACCGTCCCCGCTCGAGCCAGGTGATCTCCTGCGGCCGCAGCGCCGGGGGCCAGGCGCGCGGCTGGGGAGCCGGTGCCGGGCGGCGGCCGGTGGGAAGGCGCAGGGCCGCCGCGTGCCGGGGCACGAGTCCGATCGACGCCACCCGGACACCGGGGACGGGTCCGAGCGCGGCCCGGATCCGCTCCGGGAGCCCGATGCCCTCGGGGCTCGCGTCGTGCAGCACATGGACCGTGGCACCCTCCGCCCGCTCCAGCGCCGCGAGCAGTCGCGGGTCGAGAGGGAGGGCGTCGGCAGCAGTGAGAACGGGGCAGGCCGCCTCCAGATGGACATGGTTGGCGAGCAGCATGCGGGCGATCGCCCGGTCCTGGCAGAGGAGAAGACGGGGCAGCCCGTACGCGTAGAGATCGGGTTCGGGCCCATCGGGCAGCGGAACCGGCCGAGGCGGCGGCGCGGCGGGTCCCGGCAGCAGTCCTTCCACGGACTGCCTGCCGCGCGCCTCCAGCGCGCCCATGAACGTGGAGAGCCGCAGGGCAGGGGCCGGGGTTCGCGGGATACGGGTGAGCAGTGTGGCGGCCGGATTCAGGACGCGGCAGGTCTCGTAGTAGAGCTGGCGTTCCGTGAACCTGATGCCGCTGGGACCCGCGGCGCGGGCAGCGGCCCGGGACATCGCGAGATCGAGGAGACGGGCGGCGGGCCCACGCCCGGTTCGGGGAGCCGGGGCGAAGGAGCTCCCGCCGCCGGGAACCTGAGAGTGTCGCGGGGTCATGCGGGGCGGGGGCCTTCCTTCTTGGAGGTGCCGGCACCGGGCCGGCCGGTGCCTCGCCCCTGCCGGGCCCGGGGGGAGTGCGGAGTCTGCGGATCCTGTGGCCAGGTGAGGAATCCGCCGGTGTGCTCGGCCAGGGGACCCGGCGGCGGTGCGGCAAGGGCCCGCTCCACCGCCCGTAGGACGGCCGATTCGAGAACGCGCGGCGGGACGGCGGCGACCGGGCTCCAGAAACCGGCGGCGAGCCACGCGGCATCTGCTTCCGGGAGTCCGGCGACCGTGCGCAGCTGCTCCGCGTCGGTGAACCGGTTCTGGCGGGCAAGCCGTACGACGCCCGGCTTGCCTCTGGCCGCGGACACCGGCAGACCCGCGTCCACCACGATCCGCCCCGGCTGCGCGCCGCGAATGAGGGGTGCCAGCAGGACGCCCATCGGGTCGGCGTCGTGCAGGACCACCACCGGAAGCGCGCCACCGTAAGCCGAGAGCGCTTGGAGAGCAGCCCCGGCAGCGGCGGACGACACGTCGGCTCCGTCCGCCTCGCCCGTCCCGGTCGAGCGCTCAGCCCCCTGCGCTCCGACGGCCTCCAGGAGGACCGCATCCAGCCGGTCAGGAATGCCGTTGGCCGTGAGGAAGCGGGAGACAAGCGGGTCCGTGCACAGGATCAGCGCCCGGGGCCGGGACACCGGAGGAGGGACTCGGGCCGGGCTCGCGCCACGCGGCCGGGGCAGCGGGCGCGCGTCGTCGATGACGCCGTCCGGGAGGTGGCGGTACGCCGCCGTCCACGCACCGTTCATCAGACCGCGGAACACCGCCTCGGACGGGATGATCTGCGAAGTGGGCGGCTGAGCCGGGCGATGGCGCATGGCCGATGCGACGACGAGGACGGCGGCCCCGGCAACCGAGGCGGCGAACGCGAGAACACCGTCGGTCAGGGCCGCGCACAGAAGGAGGCCCAGGCTCACCGGCAGTGCCACGAGCCAGCGGATCCGGGCCGGGACCCCCTCCGCGTCGCGCCCGGCCCACGCGTAGTTGCGGGTACGGGACAGGTACCAGAGCTGGCCCAGGGTGATCTTCAGACGGCCGTGGTCGGTGCCGCGCCGCGCCACCGACCGGATACGGAGGTCGTGCATGCCCGTGCCGTGGACCGCCGGGTCGAGGGCGAAGCGCTTTCCGCAGTGCGCGCAGAGGCGTCCGGTGCGCTGCTTGCGCGTCAGCGAGCCGGTGCAGCGGGGACAGATCACCGGTCACCCTCCGGGTTCTGGTGCGCCGGAGCGGGCCAGGTCATGAATCCCACAGCCGCCGCTCGATGCTGCCCCGGCCCGGTTCCCCGGGCGGCCCGTTCGGCCACCCGGCCGACGGTCGCGAGGAGCCGGGCGGGGGGTATGCCGACGAGCGCCACCCGCCATCCCCTGCCCAGCCACTTCAGCTCCTCCTCGGTGAACTCGCCGAGCGCCGTGAGCCGCGCCATGGTCTCCCGTCCGGGCCGGTCGGCGCGGTCGCGGTAGGGAACGGGCCGGGCGAGCGCGCGGGCGGCCCGCAGCGGCACTCCCGCGTCGATCACCGGGCGTTGCCCCAGGGTCTCGCGGACCTGGCGGATGAGGAGTTCGCCGTGGGCGTCGGCGTCGCGGAGCACGATCACGGGGCCGCGCGCCGGCAGGGCGTGGACCGCGTCGAGATGTTCGGCCAGCGTGATGCCGTAGCGGGCCGGCAGTCCGTTCGCGGTCAGGAACGCCCTGATGGAACTGTCGGGGCACAGCAGTACGGCCCCGGCCCCGGCCCCGTCTTCCGACGAGGGGCGGGATCCGGTCCGGACGCGCGGCGGTGCGCTGTCCTCGATCACCTCGAGCGGCAGCGCGCCGTACACCGTGCGCCAGGGCCCGAGCACCTGCGAACGGAACGCCGCACGGCTCATGGCCGGGATGCCCCGGCCGGCCCCGGCGGCTCGAGCGCAGGCGAACGCCACCGAGGTGAGCAGCAGGACTGCCGAGATGACGAGGAGGGCGCCGATGTGCGTGGAGAGGCCGAAGAAGCCGACGACAAGGCCCGCGAAGAGCGATGACCCCGCACAACCCGGGGCGAACTTGCGCTCCTTGATGCGGGTGCGCGCGAGCGCGAACCACAACTGGTCGGGCGCCACCGCGATCCGGCCCTCCTCAGTGATCTTCGCGAGGACGCGTCGCACCCGCAGGTCACTGAGACCGAGCGGATTGGTCTTGGGATCGAGGGCGTACTCCCGCCCGCAGTGGGAGCACGTGTTGCGTGGGCGCTCCTTGCGCAGGAGGTTCCTCTCGCAGTGCGGGCAGATCACCGGCGCACCTCCAGTGCGGCGGCCAGCCGGCGCAGCCGGGCGGCGATGCGCTCACGGACGCCGGTGGGGGCGATCCCGCGCTCGCGCTGAAGCCGCTCGATGTCGCGCAGCGCCGCGGCGAGTGCGTGGTAGTCGGTGGCGGTCGCGACAGCGAGCGGACCGGCCGTCGAAGCGTCCTCGCGGGCGCGGCGCTCGGCCTCGCCGGAAGTGATCGCGTAGTCCTCGTGGTCGATTCCGTATCCGGTGTTGGCCGCGAGGATCGTCAGCGGACCGGTGCCCCTGTTCGCGAAGGAGTGGGGCATCATCTCGGGGATCCGTATCAGCATCCCGGGCACCAGCGGGACATCGACGACCCTGTCGTGGTGCACGTCGAAGAGACCGCACGACGCCGAGCCCATGCTGAGGACGAAGTGCTCACCGCCGTGCGCATGAGGTGTGAAGGCGCTGCGGGGCGCCACGACACCGAGCTTGACCGTGGCGTTCGAGGGGCGCTCGGGAGAGGTCTTCGCGTCGCCCACCAGGTAGTGGGCGAACTGCCCGTCATCGATGAAGCGGAGGAACTCCCGCTCGGGCCCCAGTTCGCGGGTGCCCGCACGGTCGGCGAGCTCGATGCCTCCGTCCGGCCGCAGGCGGTACAGCTCCACCCCTTGCGGGAGCGTGTGCCACGCTCCGGCCGGCATGGCGTCGGGCATGCCGTCATTCGGTCTCCCGGACATCGCGCCTCCCCCCGTACTCCTGTGCGCGGCGCGCGCCTCGCAAGCGCATCGTATGGCCTTGATTCACCACAAGGGGAGCCTCTGGAACGACACTTGGGCAACGTGCCCATGGACGCCGGGTGAACAGACGGGGTGGGGGCGGCCCTTCACGCCCCATCGCGCCCGGCCCCACCCAGCGTCCCTGCGACACGAGTTGCACACATCACGCACACAACTCCCGCGCAACTATGTATGGTTGACCGTGTTCACACGGCAATATGCATGTTAACGGATAGCAATAGGGGGTCAGGTGTCCCATCACCTGCACGCAGTCAGCCGCACCGACAGCACGGACAGCAGCACGGGTGGTACGGACAGCGCGGACGGCACCGTCCGTACTGCCCGTACCACCCGCATCAGCCGTACGGCCGGCGCGGCAGCCGTCGCCGCCGTCCTCGCCGCGGGGCTGACAACCGTCCTCCCGGCCACGGCTCACGCAGCTGAAGCGATCGAGGTCGCCATACCCGCGCCCGACGCCTACGGCGACGGGGCCGAAACGGTACTCGCGACCGGCAGCCAGGGCACACTGCACCGCGAGGGCGGCAGCTACCTCTGGACAACGACGTACAACCGCACCACCAAGCCCGTCCCGGCCCTCGACGGGGTGCCGCAGGACGCCGTCGTGCGCACCCACGACGAGTTCAACCGCGTCGTCTACACAAGGCCACGCGAGGACGGCGGCACGGACGTCGTCCGGGTCGGCATCGAGGATCCCGGCTTCACCAGCACCATCAGCCTGCCCGCCGGATACCTCAACCCGCGCGTCGCCAACGGCTGGGTGCTGGCCACCGTCGACCAGGGCGACGGTACGTACCAGCTGCGTGTGGCGCGCGGCGGGGACCCGTCGAGCGACCCGGTCGTGCAGCTGCCCGCCGGAGCCGGCACCGGCGCCGAGCCGGTGCTGCTCGGCGCGTACTCCAACCAGCTCGTCATCGGCTACCGCACCGCGGACGGCACCCCGGGCTACGGCATCCTCACCGCGTACAACGGCAGGGTCGCCCCGCTGCCCGTGACCGGCGACGCCGGCAGTTTCCGCATCACGCAGAACACGGTGAGCTGGTTCTCCCGCAGCGGGGAGCCGGGCGTGCGGGTCATGCCGCTGGGCGGCGCCGCCGCCCCGCGCATCGTGCCGCTCGCCACGCAGTCCTCCGACAGCAAGGTCACCTCGTTCGTGGTGGGCGACAACGTGCTCTGGTACGAGGGCGAAGGCGGCCCGCTGCGACTCACCCCCTTCGGCGGGGCGGACGCCGGGCGGACACTGCTGGGCGACGTGGAGCAGGCCTTCCTGCGCTCCGAGGGCTCCGGCTCGCTGGTCGTGCTGGGCAAGGACGCCGACGGCAGGCGCGCCGTGCATCTGTTCAGCGTGGACGGCCTGGGGCTCGTCGCCGATCTGCCGCTGCGGGAGGTGCCGCGGGTCAAGACGGCCGACGGCGCGATCGGGGCACTGAGCCTCGACCGGGGCCGCCTGCGCTACGTCAACTCCCTCGCCGGTACGCAGACGTTGCACGGCAAGGACATCGGCTCCGGGCTCGACCCGGCCGACGGTGCGGAACTTGCCGCGTTCCCGGGACCCGGTGCCGGCCGCTTCGCCGACGGCACCGACGAAGGGCCCGCCAGGCTGCTCACCGACCAGGACACCGGTGCCGATGTGCTCGTGACCGGTGACGACCCGGAACATCCGGTGGACAGCCTCCCGCTGCCGGGCAGAGGCGGCCGGATCCTGGACACGGCACCGCAGTTCGTGCTGTACGAGGCGGCAGGCCGGCAGTACGTCGTGGACACGGCTCGCGACGTCGTCGTCCGCGAACAGCCCGCGCAGGCAGCCGTACTGGAGCAGAAGACGCTGTTCAAGCCGGCACCGAACAAGCCCGGCACGGTGAAGGCGATCAACCTGATCTCCGGCAGGGTGACCGGGACCACCGACCTCGGTTCCGCCTGCGTCCCCGACGAACTGCAGCACAGCGGCACTCTGCTGTACTGGAGTTGTGCCGCACAGGACACCGCGGGCGTACGCGACCTGGCGACCGGCCACACCTACCCCGCCCCACCGGCAGGTGTGCTCCTGGGCGACCGCTTCCTTGCCCGGCGCGACGCATCCGGGGATCTGCGCCTCACCGCCCTGCAGACGGACGGCACGACGTCCGACCTGGGCACTGTCACGGGCCTGAAGACGCCCGTCGAAGGCGACGGACGCGGCACCACCTGGACCGTCGACGCCGGCGCGGGCAAGCTGGCCTGGGTCGGCGCGGACGACACCGTCCACGTCACCGCCCCGCAGCACGCCGTTTCCCCGCTGAGCATCGCCCGCACTGCCGCACCCCGGACCTCTGCGGGCGAGTGGGCGGGCGCGTGGTGGCTCTCCAGGCCCGCGGCGTCCTGGCAGCTGACACTCACCAGCCGCGCGACCGGCGAGACCGTGCGCACCTGGACGGGTGAGGACGCCCTCAGCGCGGTGCGGGTCACCTGGGACGGCACGACCGAGCCGGGCACGGCAGCGGCCGCCGGGGGCTACACCTGGCGACTGACCGCCACCCCGGCAGACGGATCGGGCGCGGACGTCACGGCATCGGGCACCGTGAGGACGACCGGCTGAGCAGAGCACAACCATCCCTGCTGATCGCGAGTCACATAAGTGTGAGCAAAACGCTCTCGGAGCAACAAGGGGGAAATAATGGGAAGCGTGCGCAATCTCGCGACTGTCGGGGCGTTGACCACTCTGGTGGTGGGCACCACGGCCTTGCTGGGCACGGCCGCATCGGCCGCACCCAACGTCACACCGCAGGGGGTCTGCGGCAACGCCTACAAGACCGTGAACTCGGTGCCCGTCGGCTCACTGGGCACCGTCTATCTGACGTACAACGCCACGAACGGCAAGAACTGCGTCGCGACCATCCGCACCAACCCGGGCACGGCCAAGGACATGTCCACGTACATCTACGTCCCCGACACCGACGAGTGGGCCGGGGACTCCGGTAACTACACGTCGTACGCGGGGCCGGCCTACGTCTACGGCAAGGGCCACTGCGTGAGCTGGGGCGGCAACATCGCCAACGTGTACGTGTCCGTGGACAACTCCAACTGCGCATCGCTCAAGGAGAACCGGGTCACCGAGATCCGCTGATCCGCCTCATCGCCGCACGTTCCCGCGCCGCCCCCGCCCGGAGTCCGACCGCCGAACCGCCGGCGGTTGCCGGGGAGAATCCCTGAGCAGCAGGCGACGCGGGAACGTGCAGGGGAGAGACGGGCAGCGGCCGGCTCGCGACGCGGGGGCCGCCCGGGCCATGCCTTCCCGGCGCCGCCTGCTTCGCGCATACGGCTCAGGAGCGCCGCCGGCCCGCCACCACGAACGCCGTCCCGATCGTCGCGAACACCAGCCCGACCCCACCGAAGATGAGCGGCAGCAGCCACAGCGAGGCGAACCCCTTGATCCGCGCGTCCTCGGGGGAGCCGGCGCGGTACAGCACCTCGACCTGTTCCCCCTCCTCGTAGGACGGAGGGTTCGAACCCGTCGAACTGCGGAACGTCCTCGCTTCGCCGTCCGCCGAGGTGAACTCGACCACCGGGTAGGCCACCGGCTTGTCGCTCGCCCGCCTCTTGTGGGAGGCGCCGTTGTGATCGTTGCGCCACTCCAGCTCCACCACCGTGCCCGGGGCGTGCTCCGCGTCCGCCAGGAACGAGACCGTCACCCCCGCCAGAATCACCGCGACGACCAGGAAGACCGCCCCGAACGCAATCGTCGCGAACGTGATCAACCGGCGGGCGCTGCGCCCACGTATCCGAACCTGCACGAGATCCCTTTCACCCGCCCGGAGTGAGAGGGACGTTATCCCACGCAGGCCGGCTGACGCCGCCCACGGCCGGGCCGCGAGGGCACCGAACGCCCGATCTTGCGGCGTGACCTTGCGGGGCGGGGCTTCGGCCGGGCGCATGTCCGGTCTCCCTGGGATCCAGAGATGTGAGACTTGACTCTCACAATACGTGAGAGGAGACTCTCACGTTATGGATTCCGGAAACCGTCTGGGCGATATCGAAATCACTGATCCGCAGGCGATGCGGGCGCTGGCGCACCCGGTGCGGCTGGCGATCCTCGAACGCCTGCGGCGGCACGGCCCGGCGACGGCGACGCAACTCGCACCCGATGTGGGAGCAACCCCGTCGGTGACCAGCTGGCATCTGCGGCATCTGGCGAGTTTCGGGCTGGTCCGCGACGCCGAGCCCGGCCCGGACCGGCGCCAGCGGCGGTGGGAGGCGGTGGCACACGGCTTCCGGTTCGAGGCGCCGGAGGATCCGGACGATGAGGAGGGCCGGTCGGCTGCGCGGGTACTGTCCCGGGAGATGTTCCTGCGCTCGGGAGACCTGCCGAACCGGTGGGCCGCCGAGGTCGAACCCGAGCTCGAACCGGTGTGGCGACGGCTCGCAGGCCTGGCCGGCACCCGCGTCGTCGTCTCCGCCGACGAACTCGTCGCCATCGAGGACGCGATCGAGCACATTCTCGCCCCCTACGTGATGCGTGACGAGGCCGCGCGGCCGGTCGACAGCCGCGGTGTGCAACTGCTGCGTTACGCCCTGCCGGAGCGTGCCGAGGACCTGACCGGCGGGACGCCATGAGCGCTGCGGACCAGCCCATACCCGTCTCGCTGTGGCGTGATCGACGATTCCGTCGCTTCTGGGCCGGCCAGACGATCTCGCAGTTCGGCGACCGGATCACGGAACTGGCCCTGCCGCTGATCGCGGTGGGAGCGCTGCACGCCGCCGCCGGTCAGGTGGCGTTGCTGACCGCGCTCGTCTGGACCCCGAACCTGCTCGCGATCGTCCTCGGCGCCTGGGTCGACCACCGCGCCCACAAGCGGCGCCTGATGGTTCTCGCCGACCTGGTGCGGGCGGCAGTACTGCTTTCTCTCCCGGTTGCCCATCTTCTGGGGGCGGTGACGCTGGGCCAGCTGTATGCCGTGGCCTTGTTGACGGGTGCGGCCGGGGTGCTGTTCAACACCGCCTATCCGCCGTTCTTCGTCCACCTGGTGCCTCGCTCGTCGTACGTCGACGCGAACAGCAAGCTCAGTGCCGGCCGTTCGGCTTCGTACGTCGCCGGTCCGGCGATCGGTGGCGCCCTGGTCCAGGCGCTGACCGCGCCCGTCGCCATTGTCGTCGATGCCCTGACGTTTCTGGCGTCTGCCGTTCTGGTCGGTCGGGTCTCGATCGAGGAACCGCCTGCGGCCCATGACCCAGCGGCATCCTCGCTGCTGGGGCGTGCCAGGGAGGGGCTGGTGTTCGTCGCCCGTCACCCGGTGCTGCGGGCGAGCCTCGGGTGCGCGGCGACTGTCAACTTCTTCACCTTTGTCGCGGGCAGCGGGCTGATCGTGCTGTTTGCCAGCCGGAATCTCGGACTGACTCCGGGAGTCATCGGAATGGCGTTCGGGATCGGCGCCACCGGTGCGCTCCTGGGCGCGGTGATCGCCCCGGGGATCTCGCGGAGACTCGGTGTGGGCCGCAGCATCGTCGTGGGCGCTGTGCTCTACCCGGCGCCGATCGCCATCGCCGCCGCTGCGGGCGGTCCCCTCTGGGCTCGCGCCGGAGCCCTGGCCGCGGCCGAGTTCTTCTCCGGAGTCGGCGTCATGCTGTTCGACGTCAACCTCAACTCCCTTCAGGCGGAGGTGATCCCCGACGGCATGCGCAGTAGGGTCGCCGGTGCGTACAGCACGATCAATTACGGCCTGCGCCCTGTGGGCGCCCTTCTCGGCGGCCTCCTCGCCACCCTCATCGGCCTCCGGGCGACCCTCCTCATCGGGGCCGTGGGCGGAGCGCTGTCCCTGCTCTGGTTGCTGCCCTCGCCGATACCCCGTATCCACTCCCTGGCTCCGGACCATCCGGTGGCTCCCGGCAAGGACGCGGACGCGCGACCGCTGCCGAGCTGATGCCGGGCCCACCGGGGCCCCGGGGGCCACCGGGGTCAGGCGAGGTCTCCCGGACCCGCGCGATCCGGTAGACACTGGCCGGCGAGTACGGTCTGCGGCATGACAGCAGAGACGTCGAAAGCTCCAGCACCTCGGGTGCAGTTGGTCATTGGCATCATTCGCCGGGGCGACGAGATCCTGCTTGTGCGGGAGCGACTCGGCGCCTCCGGTGAGATCCTCTGGTCGCTGCCCGGTGGCGGGGTCGAGGACGGCGAGCTCATGCACGAAGCCCTCCGGCGCGAGCTGCGGGAGGAGACCGGGCTGCTGGTGGGCGACCCGGTACGGACCGCGTTCCTCATGCACATCGACTCCGAGCGGCACCCCTCGGCGTTGGCCGTTGCCTTCGAGGTCGACGAGTGGTCGGGGAAGGTCGCCCCGGAGGACGACGACATCGAACAGGCCGGATTCTTCCCGCTGCCTGACGCCCTGAATCTGCTCGGAGAACTGGACAGGGCAACGCAGCGGGACCCCATCGTCGGCTACCTGACCGGAGCCGTCGCCCCCGGGACCACCTGGCTGTACCGCAACCGGGGTATGGAAGAAACGCTCGTTGCGCGCTGGTGACGCGGCACAGCTGCCACCATGCATGGACCTCTATCCAGGACTTCGCCGCTCAACGGGTCGGCGCCGCCCCGGGACGCGGTGACGGATGGACTCAAGCCGATCTTGATGTTGCCGAGGAGAGGCTGGGTCTCGGACTGCCGACGGCGTTGCGTGAGGCGTATCTGCTGTTCGGGCGCCGGCAGGATCTCACCAGCAACCACGATGTGCTGCTCGGCCCTGCGGAGCTGTATGTGGATGACGCCAAGGAGGCCCTGGTCTTCCGTCAAGAGAGGCGCGCCGCAGCGAACCGGGCTGCGGCATGATCGCTGGCATGTTGATCGACCATGAGGGCTGTTCGCCGACCGTGCACCCCACGGCCTATGTCGCGCCGACCGCGACGCTGAGCGGGGACGTACGGGTTGGAGCGGGATGCCGGGTGCTGTTCGGTGCGGTGCTCACTGCCGAAGGCGGTCCGGTGGAACTCGGTGAGGGTTGCATCGTGATGGAGAACGCGGTCCTGCGTGGGACGCGCCGCGATCCGCTGAGCTTGGGGCGGCAGGTTCTGGTCGGTCCCACCTCGTACCTGACCGGTTGCACGGTGGAGGACGAGGTATTCCTGGCAACCGGAATCCGGGTGTTCAACGGCGCGCGCATCGGGACGCGTTCGGAGGTGCGCATCAATGGCATCGTGCACCTGCGCACCGTGCTGCCCGCCGACTCGATGGTGCCGATCGGCTGGGTAGCAGTAGGCGACCCGGCGCGGATTCTTCCGCCCCAGGATCACGAGGCGATCTGGGCCGTGCAGAAGGAACTGGACTTCCCTGGTCACGTCTTCGGCCTGGACCGGCCGGATGACGGCGAGAGCCTGTTGCCGGGCATCTCGGAGCGCTTCGGCAGGGCTCTTGGCCGCCATCGGAACGACATTCAGATCTGAGCCCAAGCCCTTGGCGGCACAGCAACGGCGAGCCTGCCGTTACGCAGGAGGGCTTCTCATTCTTCGACCGCCGGCCTCCGCGCGCGACGGATGACGTGGCCGGGCAACTGCGGTCGGCGGTCGACGCCCGGGAACGTGGTCGGTCGGCGCGGAGGCCGACGTACAGGAGCACCCGCCCCTGCCCTCAATCCAGGCAGAATTCGTTTCCCTCCGGGTCGGTCATCACGATGATCCCCTCGTCCACGCCATCGGGATCGAGCCGGTAGAGCCGCTTCGCGCCCAGAACCCCGAGCCTGGTGGCCTCCTCCTCGAGTATGGCCATCCGCTCGTCACCGGTCAGGCCGGGGGCTGCGCGCACATCCAGGTGCACGCGGTTCTTCGCAGTCTTTCCCTCCGGGACCCTCTGGAAGAAGACCCGCGGCCCCCTGCCGTCCGGATCCGTGATGGCCGACCGGTTGTTGTGGTGCTCAGGTGGCACGCCCCGCGCTGTCAGCGCGGACGTCCAGTCGGGGAAGCCCTCGGGCGGCGGCTGGACGAGATAGCCCAGCGCCTGAGCCCAGAACGCCGCCTGCGCGCCCGGATCGGCACAGTCGTACGTCACCTGGAATTCCTTGGCCATGCTGCCTCCGACCGTTCGAAACCCGCCCACGACCTTGCCCCGGAAGCCCCCCGGAAGCGGCCACGGGTCGAGAAGTGCAGAGTGGGATGGGGCCGGCCGGATTCGAACCGGCGTCCTCCCACATGCAGTGAAGGCGCGACAACCGCTGCGCTACGAGCCCCGTCCCGCGGTTGATCATACGGGCCGGCAGCACTTCGACGCTCTTGAATTGTCGATGGGACAACAGACTGCGGATTGCCCAGCGTGCCGACAGCGAAAGAGCTGAGCAGGAACCGCGGGTGGCACACGGCCGTTCCTGGCGCACCCGACGAATTCGTGCCGTCGCCGCACGAAAACCGCGCCGAAACGCGGAGCAGAAATGGCAAGGAGGTCTCTCTCCTTGCCACTCTTAACCTATAGCGCACTGGGGGGCTTGCCACAAGCCCCGGGTGGTGGCGCAGAATCGTCGGCCGAGGCCCTTACCTGCGGAAACGGAGTCACGACGTGCGTGTGTGGTCGACGTATGGGGGATGCGGTGGCGTCGAATCGGCAGTGGTTCCGGCAGCGGGGTCGCGAGCGCTTGGGTCGGTGGTGCGGGATAGCGCGCCGCCCGACCGGGCGGATCACGCGGCCGACTCGGCAGCGACGGCGTGTCTGACAAGGGACTCGAGAGGGCTGGAGGCGCCGGTCATTCGATCGGCCGGTGCAGCGCAACGGAACACGACAGCCCGGGAGGAATCGCGGTGATCGAGCAGTACGTCTTGGATCTTCAGGAGATCGACGAGACACAGGTAGCGGTCGTCGGTGGCAAGGGCGCGCACCTGGGCGGGCTGGCGCGTATCGAAGGTATCCGCGTGCCGGGCGGCTTCTGTGTGACGACCGACGCCTTCCGGCGGATCATCGCGGAAGCGCCGTCGCTCGTCGCTCGGCTCGATCAGTTGTCGTGCTTGAAACCGGACGACCGGGAGGCGATCCGCATGCTCAGCGCGCAGATTCGCCGGGCGATCGAAGAGATCGTCATCCCGGGCGATCTCGCGGAGGAGATCACCCGCGCGCTCGCCCGGTTCGGCGAGCAGGCCGCGTACGCCGTGCGATCCAGCGCGACGGCGGAGGACCTGCCGACGGCCTCCTTCGCCGGCCAGCAGGACACGTACCTCAACGTCGTGGGGCCGGCAGCGGTCCTCCAGCACGTCAGCCGTTGCTGGGCCTCGCTGTTCACCGAGCGGGCTGTGACCTACCGCCGGCGGAACGGCATCGACCACCGTACGGTCCACATGGCCGTGGTCGTGCAGCAGATGGTCGTCCCGCAGGCGGCCGGCATCCTGTTCACGGCCGACCCCGTCACGGGCAACCGGCAGGTGGCCACGGTGGACGCCGGCTTCGGCCTCGGCGAGGCCCTGGTCTCCGGCCTGGTGAACCCGGACGTCTTCAAGGTGCGAGGCGGCGAAGTCGTCGCAAGGACCATCGCCGCCAAACAGCGTGCCGTTCACGCCCTGCCGGGCGGCGGTACGCGGGAAGTGGCGATCGACTCGCAGCGGCAGGAGCAGCCGGCGCTGACGGATGCGCAGGTCGTACGGCTCGTACAGCTCGGGCGGCGGATCGAGACGCACTTCGGGCGCCCGCAGGACGTCGAATGGTGCCTGGCCGATGACGGCTTCCAGATCGTCCAGAGCCGGCCGATCACGACACTGTTCCCCATCCCCGACTCCGGTGACCAGGAGAATCACGTCTACGTGTCCGTCGGTCATCAGCAGATGATGACCGACCCCATGAAGCCCCTGGGGTATTCCATGTGGCAGCTGACGGCCATGGTGCCGATGCACGAGGCCGCCGGGAGGCTGTTCGTCGACGTCACCCGGCGCCTGGCCTCGCCCGCGAGCCGCGCCGCCCTCCTGGACATCATGGGACGAGGCGATCCACTGGTCAGGGACGCCCTGGAGACGGTCCTGGACCGCGACGACTTCATCATGTCGCGCCCGGACGAGGGCCCCGGCGGGCCGCCGCACGCCAGGGGCGCGTCCGCCCCGATCGAGACCGATCCGGCCATCGTCACCGGGCTGATCGAGCGCAGCCGGACGTCCGTTGCCGCCCTGGAGCGCGACATCCGGACGAAGACCGGACCGGCGCTGTTCGAGTTCCTGCTGGAGGCCTTCGAGGAGCACAAGCGAGTCCTCGGCGATCCGCTGAACCTTCAGGTGATCATGGCGGGGATGGAGGCCACGTGGTGGCTCAACGACAAGCTGCATGAGTGGCTGGGCGAGAAGAACGCGGCTGACACCCTCACACTGTCCGCCCCCGACAACGTCACGTCGGAGATGGGCCTGGCGCTGCTCGACGTCGCGGATGTGATCCGCCCGCATCCGGAGCTGGTGGCGTTCCTCCACGGCGTCGAGGACGGCGGGGACGAAGCCTTCCTGGACGGGTTGGCGAAGCTCGCGGGCGGGGTGGAAGCGCGCGACGCCATCGAGGCCTACCTCGACCGGTACGGCATGCGTTGCGTCGGCGAGATCGACATCACGAGGCCACGTTGGCGCGAGAGCCCCAGCACGCTCGTTCCCGTGATCCTCGACAACGTAAGGATCTTCGAACCGGGTGCCGCCGGGCGGCGGTTCGAGCAAGGGCGGCAGAGGGCGCAGAAGAAGGAACAGGACGTGCTGTCACGCTTGCGGGCCCTGCCGGACGGCGAGCAGAAGGCCGACGAGGCCAAGCGGATGATCGACCGGGTCAGAACCTTCATCGGGTACCGGGAGTACCCGAAGTACGGCATCGTCAGCCGCTCCTTCGTCTACAAGCAGGCCCTGCTGGGAGAGGCCGAGCGCCTCGTACAGGCCAAGGCGCTTCCTGAGAAGGAGGACGTCTTCTACCTGACGTTCCAGGAACTCCATGACGTCGTGCGCTCGAACCAGGTGGTGGACGAGCGGCTCATCCAGCAGCGCAAGGACGCGTTCCGCTCGTATCGAACGCTCACGCCGCCCCGGGTCTTCACATCGGACGGTGAGGCCGTAACCGGGTCGTACCGGCGGGACGACGTGCCGGCGGGTGCGCTGATCGGAGTACCGGTCTCCGCCGGGATCATCGAGGGAAGGGCCCGCGTCATCCTCGACATGGCGCAGGCCGATCTCGAGGCGGGCGACATCCTGGTCACGGCCTTCACGGACCCCAGCTGGTCGCCGCTGTTCGTCGGGATCGCGGGCCTGGTGACCGAGGTGGGCGGCTTGATGACCCATGGCGCGGTGATCGCCCGGGAGTACGGCTTGCCCGCCGTCGTGGGCGTGGAGCAGGCCACCCGGCTCATCAGGGACGGGCAGCGGATCCGCGTGCACGGAATCAACGGGTACGTCGAGATCCTGCCTGCCGATCCGCCGAGCAGTTCCTCCAGCCGTGCACCGGCCGACGGCTGAACTCCCTGACCGGAGTGCGCCCGGCGGCGTGCAGGATGTCTGGTCCGACGCCCTGGACACCGCCGGGCGGATGCCTCGCCGAAGCCGACCGGGCCGACGCTGCGGTTGACGGTCCCGCTTCTTCGGCCTCGACGCCGGTGCTGCCGCACGCGCTGAGCGCTGCTCCGGGGCTGCCTTCGGTCCGGGCGGGTCCGGTTGGATTCCTCGCTTGCCTCCGGGCAGGAACTATTGTCGCGACCATGGTCGAACACGATGCCCTCAGTGCCACCCGCGAGGCTTACGATGCTGCTGCCTCCACCTACGCGCAGCTGTTCCGGGACACGCTGCGTGACAGTCCCCTGGACCGTGCGATCCTGGGCGCCTTCGCGGAGTTCGTCAGGACGAGCGGGGACGGCCAGGTCGCGGACCTGGGGTGCGGGCCCGGCCACATCACCGCCCACCTGGACGAGCTGGGGCTTGCCGCGTTCGGCGTTGACGCCTCTGCGACGATGATTGATTTGGCTCGACAGGCCTATCCGGCCCTGCGGTTCGACCTGGGCTCGATGGCCGCGTTGGACATCGCGGACGGCGTGCTGGGCGGCGTCCTCTCGAGGTGGTCCATCATCCACACGCCGCCGCAGGAACTCCCCGTCATCTTCGACGAGTTCAACCGCGTGCTGGCCCCTGGCGGCCACCTTCTGGTCGGCTTCTCGGCAACCGATGATTCGTCGCACCCGACGCAGGCCTTCGATCACGCAGTCGCCCTGGCCTATCGCTGGTCGCCCGATCACCTCGCCGCGATGCTGCGCAAGTCCGGTTTCACCGAGGTGGCCCGGATGGTTCGCGAGCCTCAGCCCACCGACCGACGGCAGTTCCAGGAGGTTCAACTGATCGCACGCAAAGCCTAAGGGCTGTCGCTCTGGGTCCTCCTAGCGGTCGGCTCGCAAGGCGTGGAGCAGCACCGGCAGCGAGGAGTGCAACTCGCGTTGCCAGTAAGCCCACCCGTGGGTTCCGGGTCCGTAGAAGTGCGTGGTCAGGTGCCGTGCGCCACGGCGTTCGAGCTCGCCGGCAAGGGCCTGGTTCTGCCGGTTGAAGTCCGCCTCGAGCGCACTGGTGGCGCCGGGCGGATCCAAGGGGCCGGTGGTGCCGTCACCGCAGGACAGGTAGACAGGGATCGACTTGAGGCGCTTGGCCAGGTGGAACGGGTCGTGGGCCGCCCAGACACCGCGTTGCGCGACCGGGTCGCCCCAGACCCTCAGAGGGTCGTTTCCCTGGCCGGCGAAGAAACCCATGATGCGGTTCACCGACTCGTCGTTGAGCAGCGGGTGCACGGAGCCCGAGTACGCCGCGGCGGCCTTGAACATCCCGGGGTGCCGGGCGGCGTACAGCAGGGCGCCTTGGCCGCCCATCGAGAGTCCCGCCACGACGCGATTGCTGCTCGCTCCCCAGCCGTGCTCAAGGAGAAGACGCAACTCCTTGGTGTGGAAGGTCTCCCATGCCGGGTCGCCGCCCTGCCCGTAGTTCCACCAATCGCTGTACCAGCCGTTCCAGCCGGCCTCGGGCATGACCACGAGGACATCGCGCAGGCTCTCGGTCCGCGCGATGTCGGTCCGGCCGGTCCACGACGTGTAGTCCCCGCAGCAGCCGTGCAGAAGCCAGAGGGTCGGCCAGTGCCGGCTCCGGTCGCTGGGGTCCCATCCATCGGGCGTGAGCAGACGGACGTTGACCGTCCGGCCGCCGAGCGCCGGTGAACGGACCGACAGGTCGACCTGCCGCTCGGCGACCTGAGTGGTCGCGACGACCTCGGCACCCTGGGACGAGGCGAGCCCGGCCGCTCCCGCGGAGGGCGACGCTGCCGAGGCGTTGGCCGGCGCCGGCGGGGTCGACACCAGAGTGAGCAGCAGCGCGGTGACAACGAGCAGGAGGCGGGCCCGGCGGATCGGGACGGCGGTCATGGCTGGCATGGCGGTCATGGCGTCTCCTGGCTGTGGGCGGGCTCCGGCTCGGGCCGATTCGAGTCGGGGCGATTCGGGTCGATTCGGGTCGGGTCGATTCGCGGGCCGGGTCAGCTCCGGTCGGGGAGAATCAGCAGTGCGTCCCCGACAGGGCGTTCACCGGCCGCGTCGGACGGGGCGTTGATCACTTCTGAGCCGACCACCATGGTGGTCGACCCGCCGCCGTCGAGATTGATCGCGTCGCGCAGGCCGAGTGCCCGGGCGACGGCGGCGCTCTCGGGGATGCTCAGCCCGAGCGCGTCCGTGCTGCGCCCGTCGGCCGTGACCAGTACGGTCCTGCCGGCGGCGTCCACCCCGGCCAGCGTGCGTGGATTGCGCTTGTGCATCCAGCCGTAGTAGAAGCTCGCGTTGCCGGGCTGAACCATCCCGTCGGCCGTGGGCGTGACGTGCAGGCGTCCGTCGCGGACCAGTTCGGGGCCCCCGTTGAGGATGCTGGTCGTCGATGACAGGGAGACCTTGCGGCCGTCGCCGTCACGCAGTGTCCTCTCGACGCGCAGAGGCCGGCCGACCGGCGCCAGAGCGGCCAGCTCGGCGACGCGGCTGCCGGTCGCCTGAACCGAGCTTCCGCCGTCCGGCAGCGGTCCGCCGCGTGGTGAGCGCAGCTCCAGGACCCGGCCATGGGTGTCCAGTACGGCTTCGAGGCCGTCGCCGTGCGGCGTCTGCCGGCCGTACTCAGGCGTGAAGGCGACGAGCTCGTCGTGGTCGGTGCAGGTCACGTCGTGCAGGGGGAGCGAGGTCGGGGTGTCGTCGGCGGTGCCGCCGCAGTTCCTGATCAAGCCCGGTACACGGTCGATGCCGTCCAGGGGCTGCGACGCGTCACGCCCGAGGACTCGCCCCTTCCAGGTGAACCGGGAGACACTGCTGCGCCGGCCGGTGTCGCGTATCACCAGGCCGGGGCGCCCGTTCACCGGCTCGCTCAGCAGCCGGCCGTCGTAGACGCCGACGCCTGCGGGATCGCCCGGTGCTCCGGCGTTCGGGTCGAGGACGAAGAACCCGGCGTTGACGGCTGCGGTCGCACCGGCCGCCGCCGCCAGCTGACTGGTCTTCTCGCGGTTCTCCAGATCTGGACCGTACGACGCCTTGAACCCGCCGCGGAACCGGACCGGATCGATGGTGAGTACGTCGATCCGCCACGGACCGCGGTCTGCGGGATCGCCGTCCCAGCCGGTGTACACGGCAGAGCCGGCGTACCCGGCCTTTCTGAGCCGGGTGAGTTCGGCCGTCGCGGCCGACTGCGAGTCGAACCGCCCGACCCGGACCCGCCAGCCGAGCGATCCTCCGGCGTAGTCGGCGACGGCCGGAGTCATGACCTGTTCGGCCCGGGCGTCGAAACCGTCACTCCGTACTTCACCGGTCAGTTCGTCGGCGCTGGACCGGTCCTTCAGCGCCGTCGGCGGCGCGTCGGGGTCCGGCGAGGTGGCACCGCCCGGTATGGCCACCTCGACCGTCCACGCGAGCGCCGGGGCATCGGCGCCGCGCACGATCCGCGTGAGGGTGACACCGGGCTGGAGCGTCTGTGTGCTGCGCGTCTCGGTCAGGCCGACGGCACCCAGTGGCAGGGCATGCGTCGGTCCCGGGCGCGGCACGGAGGAGGCAGGAGCCGGCAAGGCCCCCACCACGGCCAACAGGGCCAGGGCCGTCGACGCGCCGAGAACCTTGCTGTTCATGTATCTCCCTGGGGAAAGATCGGCTCAGTAAAGGTGCGTGCGACAGCGACCGTCAGTCAAGACGTGTGCACGTCAAGTTTGCCGGTTCGGTGCCGTCCCGCATGCGGTCGAGGGCGGCATGGCATACGGCGCCGCCCGGGTGCCCCGAGCTGGAACGCTGACCGGTACGAGTTGATCAGCGCATGGACAACCGCTCGAGAAGGCCCGGTTAACCGGAGCGGAACTCGGTGCCTGACCGGGCGTCCGCGCCGTCGGCACGTAGGGCGAGGACCGCCGGAGCCGTCCTCCGGCCCGGTTCGAGGCCGGATCCGTCAACTGGGCTCAGGGCCATGGGCTCAGCTCTCGCCACAGTCACGGCGAAGCCGCCACGAGGCCGGGACGCTGCGTTGCCGTGGCCTTCGCGCCGGATGGCAGGAACTCCTCGAAGAAGGCGAGCGCGCGCAGGTGGTAGCAACGGGCGGCCCATCCGAGGCTGATGTTGTGGCCCGCGTCCGGCTGGTGCTCGATCCGGAGAGCGGGTGCCCCGGTCAGCCGGGAGGCAAGCTCGGCGATGTCCGGTTCCTCGTGCAGCCACCAGGCCTCGTGCTCGGCGAACGTCAGCCGCAGCGGGATGCCGATCCGCGGCGCCAGTTCCTCGAACATCGCCGGCCACCGGGTCACCTCGGCGGCCTCGCGGACGGGCATGGGGGCGACCAGGGCCTCGGCCGCGCGGAAGGTGCCCGGGGGATAGAGCTCCAGCGGGCCCCAGGTGCGCTCCCAGTGCATGTGGCGGCGGATCCGGGGGAGGGCGCCCGGCTCGATGTTGTAGCGATGACCGAGGCCGGAGATGTCCAGGGCGAGCCAGTCGGGGTGGTGCGCGGCGGCCGTGAGGGCGAGCTTGCCGCCGTACGAGTGGGCCAGCACCAGGAACCCCTCCCCGACGGCGTGCCGTTCGGCGTAGGCGTCGAGCGCTGCCGGCAGGACCGCGGACTGCTCATCCAGGGTCAGGCCGGCGGGCACCTGCGACGCGGACCGGCCGTAGCCGGGCCGGTCGAGGGCCAGCACCGTGAACCCGAGCCGGGCGCCCAGCGTGAGCAGGGACAGGTCGGCGTGGGCCTGCCCGTCGAAGTAGCCCGCGCGCATGCCACCTCCGTGCACCGCGACCACGGTCGCCCGCGGTGGCCCGTCCGGGGGCTCGGCCAGCAGGCCGGACAACGTGAGACCTGCAGCCTGAAGGAGGAGCGGGCGCACCCCGGCCGAGCGGGTGTGCAACGGTTTCTTCCGGTCCGTCCTGGAGTTGCTCACGGGTGGTCCTTGTCGGTCGGCGGTGGACTGGGCCGAGGCGGTCGGGGCGCCCGGATCCGGGTGCCGGGCGAGGAGGCCGGGTCCCGCCCAGCCGGTCGGGCACCGCGGTGGCCAGGGCCGGCCCGGCAATCAGGGCGAGGCATCACCGGTCTTGGACCGCACGGGCGATGCCATCAAGGCTCAGCGGTTCCACGTATCGCTCCCGGACGATCCGCACGGCCCGTTCCACCGCATGCTCCATACGCACCTCCTGAGCAGCCGTGGAACAAGGTGTATGCATGGGACAACGCTAGGGATTGCGAATTGAGGAGCGCTTGACCTGGGGTCGCAAACTCCTGAAAACGCGCCCGGTCGGTGAACCGGGGCCGCCGTTGCAGAGGCCTCCGTGGGCAGCCACCACTTCGCGGCCGAGACTCACGGCCGAGGGGGCGGTCCACGCCGAGAGGTGGTCCGGCGGAGCTGCACCCCGGGTCGGAACACTGAGCGACGTGGTGGGATGCTGAGCCGCTCGCCGGTCCGCGACGAGCGGGAACGTATGGAAGGGCGTCGAACGTGGTGACGCGGAGAATGTGCGCGGTGATGCTGTGCACCGTGGTGGCAGCGGGCGGGCTGGCTGGGTGCGGTGGGTCCGGCGGGGGGAACGAGGATCGCAAGGCCTCCCCGGCGCCGTCGGCGAGCGACGCGCAGCGAATGACTGAGGCGTTGAAGCTGTTCAAGGGGTACCGGTCATTCGGCCTGAAGGGGGAAGTCAGGGACGAGGCCTACACCCGTATCGACTTGCACGTCGATCGGCAAGGGAATTGCGCCGGAAGCTACCAGGCCATTGAATCCACCACCGAGTTCGTCATCATCGGTGACCGTGCCTGGTCGGCGTACGACGAGAAGGGGCTGAATGACTCCATCGAGATGGCGGGGTACCAGGGGCCCGAGGCAGTGGCCGCGGCCAAGGAAGCGGTTGCGAAGGCGCGGGGAAAGTACGTGGAGTCCTCGGCCGACGAACTGACCGAGAGCGTCGCCCTGTCCCTGTGCCGGATGGACCGGGCGTACGCGAAGGTGCCCGCCTCGGTGACCAAGGCCGAACGCGGCAGGCCCCGCACGGAGAATGGGGAGCGCCGCGTATCGCTCACACATACGCATGAGGGCGGCGAGGTGGTCGTCCACGTGTCACCGACAGGAACGCCGACACCTCGCAGCATCGAGTTCGAGATCGGTGACGTCCCCGTAGTGGTCGACATCGACGACTACGACGTGCCGGTCAAGGCGCGACGGCCCGACAGCTCCGACGTGGTGCAGTCGGAGGACGTTCGCGGGCTCGACCCGTTCGCCGACTGACCCCGGCCACCACCGGCTCAGCACACGGAACGCCCCCATGAAGCGGGCCCGCTGGGGGCGATGGCTCTGCGTCCGAGATCGCCGACCGTCTCGTGGAAGCCCCCCTTTCAGACCCCTTACGCTGCCTGCGCCTCCACCCCGATGAGGCGCAGGTACATCGCGGTAAGGGCCTCGACGAGGTCGCCGAAGGCTTCCTCGTCGGCGGGGGCGGAGCGTCCGAAGCGAGCGAACATGCCGACCACCGCCTCGGCGACGAGGTCGGGTGCCGCCGCGGGATGTGCGAGTTCGTCGGCGGCCAGGCGCCGTACGTATCGGGCGACCCTTCGGGTGGGACGCTGCTGGATCTCCGCCCATACCTGAGCGATCGCCGGGTCGGAGATCGCCTGGTGCTCGATCACGGTGAGCAGATCGTTGTTCGCGGCGTAGGCCGCGAGGAAGGCCGCGCTCGAGGCACGGCCGAGCGCGTACGGATCGGACTCGTCCACGCCGGGGATCTCATGAGCGGCGAGGAACTCCTCGCGTACACGTGTGGCGACCTCCCTGAAGACCTCGGCCTTCGAAGCGAAGTAGACGTAGAACGTCGGGCGGGACACGTCGGCCTCGGCGGTGATGTCGGCGACCGTGGTGCGCGTGTAGCCGAGGCGGGTGAAGACCAGCGCCGCCGAGTCGAGGAGCAGCGTGCGTGTCTCGTGTCCCTTCTCGGCCCGGATCACCCGGGCCGCCGCCCAGGCCGGGACCGGCGCTGTCGCGTTCATGATCCTGTGCCGCTGTCGCCGATTTCGTCGAGCAGCTGTGAGCGCAGCTTGTACTTCTCGATCTTGTTGGTCGGCGTTCGCGGGATGTCGGGGACGACGCGAATGTGTCGTGGACGCATGTACTTCGGCATCGTTTCCTCGGCGAACGCACGGATTTCTTCCGCGTTGAGTGTAGAGCCCTCGATCGGCACGACGTACGCGACGATGTCGTCCTCGTCCCCCTCCCCTCCGGGGATCGCGAACGCGGCGGTCAGCTGGACCCGGTCGTGCTGGTTCAGCAAGTCCTCCACCTGGAAGGCGGACAGGTTCTCGCCGCGCACGCGGATCCGGTCTCCCAGCCGCCCGGCGAAGTCGAACATGCCGTCCGGCTGGAGCACCACGGAGTCACCGGTGTGGAACCAGAGGTTGCGCCACGCCGCGATCGTGGTGTCGGGCTTGCCGAGGTACTGGTCCATGATCAGCGCCGGCAGTCTGGGCCGTACGGCGAGTTGGCCGGCCCGGCCGACCGGGCACGGACGGTCATGCTCGTCGAGCACCGCCACCTCGACGAACGGGGTGGGCACACCCATCACTGCCTTGCGGGTGATCTCGGGCCCGCGCAGCAGCGCCGTCCCCGAGGCACGCACCCGGCTCACGATCTCGGCACGGGGCAGTCCGCGGTAGAGCTCGGCGGGGGTGCCCTCGCCCTCGGGCACCTCCTCGATGAACAGGCCCAGCGGCGCGCCGGACTCGGTCTGCCCGAATCCGGCCGTGACGAAGTCGATTCCGAAACGCGTGGCTACCTCGTGGTGCTGGAGCGGAAGCGGCTGCATGTGCACCTTGTTGAGCGTGTTCGCCCGGTCCCTCTCGCTGGTGGGCGCTTTCACCAGCCACGGGATCATCACATCGAGCAGGATCGCGGTCGTGGCACCCCGCGCGGCGATCCGCGACCAGAATGCCGTCGGGGAGAAGCGGTCCCAGAGCGCCACCTCGCAGCCCGCCCACGCCGCCCGGGCGACGTTCGCGATGGCGCCGCCGACGTGGTACATCGGCAGGTCGTTGTAGATCACGTCCTGCGACGACAGCGGTAGACGCAGGTTGTAGGTGTACTGCGCCATCCAGCGGTACGGCTGTACGACGCCCTTGGCGGGCCCTGTCGTTCCGGAGGTGTAGACGATGTTGGCGGGGTCGTCGAACGCCACGGTCACATCAGGCCGGTCGGCGGGGGCGGTCAGCGCGTCCCAGGGGAGGGTGGGGAAGCGCGGGGCGACGGGTTCCGGACGCTCCATGTGGTCGTGTGCGCCCGCCGGGGGTGTGTACAGGACCAGGGTCGGTACGTGGGTGAGTTGGTCGGCCACCGCGTTGACCGTGGGGAGCAGTCCCGGGTCGGTGACGAGCAGCCGGGGAGCGGTGTCGTCGATCTGATAGGTGAGCAGACTTCCGGTGAAGCTGAAGTTCACCGGTGCGTACACGGCACCGGCCTTCCACACCCCGAACATGAGGAGTGTGGCCGCCAGCGGGTTCGTGGAGAACACGCTCACCCGCTCACCCTTGGACACACCGTGGGCGGCGAGGTTGCCCGCGATGGCGTCGGTCGCGGCCGCGAACTGTGCGTAGGTGTAGGTGACGTCGTCCTCGCCGTAGTGCAGGAAGGTGCGGTCGGGCGTCGTGGCGGCCCAGTGGTCGAGGCGCTCGGTGACGAGTTCGCCCTCGGCGGTGAGCAGTGCGGTGAGAGTCTCGGCGTCGTGGTGGGGATGGGCGGTCATGGTTGCTCCTCGGTTCACGGGCGGGTGCCGAAGGACGGTCGGCCGATCTGTTCGGGGAGAAGTCGGTAGGCATCGCGCACCCAGTCGCACAGCAGCGGCCGGCTTTCGCGGGGGTCGATGATGTCCTGGACGCCGAACCGCTCGGCGGTCCGGAAGGGCGACGAGACCGCCTCGACCTGCGCGGTGAGGCGGGCGAGTTCGGCGGCGGGATCGTCGGCGGCCTGGATCCGGGCCCGGAACGCGGCCTCGACGCCGCCCTTGGAGGGAAGCGAGCCCCAGTCGCCGGACGGCCATGCCCAGCTCCGCGTCGCGCGGTGCCGGTTGACGATGCCGGCGCCCCCCACGCCGTAGACGCGCCGGATGATGAGCTCGGTCTGCGGAACACGTGCCTGGTAGACCGCCGTGAGCGCGCGGGCGCCGTGCCGGATGGTGGCCGCGCGTTCCGCCGCGGACCCGATCGTCATGCCCGCCTGGTCGGTGAGGCTGACGAGGGGCAGGTGGAAGGTCTCGCAGAGATCGACGAGCCGTGTCACCGCGAAGGCACCCTGGGCCGACATCGTCGCTCCCTGGGCCGGTTCGGCCGCGATGACGCCGACGGGGTGTCCGTCCAGGCGCGCGAGTGCCGTCAGGGTCCCGCCCCCGTACTCGGCGTACGGGAAGACCGAACCCGTGTCGAAGACGGCGGCGAGGATCGTGTTCACGTCGTACAGATGGCGAGGGTTGCGGGGGACGACGCCCAGCAGCGCCTCTTCGCGACGGTCGGCCGGGTCCTTCGTGGCGGTCACCGGCGGGAGCTCGAACACGCTGCCCGGCAGATAGGACAGGAAACGGCGCACCACGTCGAAGGCGGCCTGTTCGTCCGGGACGATCCTCTCGACCGTGCCGTTGGCGCGGTGGACATCGCCACCGCCGAGCTCCTCCTTGGTGAGCCGCTCTCCGGTGCCGCCCAGTACGACCGGTGGCCCGGCGGTGAAGAGCTGGCCCTGTCCCTCCACCAGAACAGCCAGGTGGGACATGACCAGGCGGGCCGCACCGAGGCCGACGGTCGGGCCCAGCGCGGCCGCCACCACCGGGACGAGCGAGAGGCTGTCGACGACTGCGTCCCACGCCGGGTTGACGGGCACGTAGGTGTAGCCGGCATCGGTGGCCATCTTCACCGAGCCGCCGCCGCTGGCTCCGTCGAGCAGCCGGACGACCGGCAGGCGCATCTCCCGGGCGTACTGCTCGGCGAATACCTGCTTGGCGTGGACCGCGGCGTCGCCGGAGCCGCCGCGCAGGGTGAAGTCGTCGACGCCGAGAACGACCTTGCGGCCGTCGATGCGTGCGGTCCCGGCGACGAAGTTCGCCGGAGTGAACACCGGTTGCTGCCCCGCGTCGTCGTAGGAGGCGAATCCGGCGAGCGCGCCGATCTCGCAGAACGAGCCGGCATCGGCCAGGGCGTCGACGCGTTGGCGGGCGTCGAGCTTGCCGCCCGCGTGCTGGCGGGCGACCTTCTCGGCCCCGCCCATCCTCAGGGCGGCGTCCCGGCGGCGCCCGATCTCGGCGACCTCGGGGGACCAGTCGTCCTCGCCCGGCAGCGCGCCGTGCCGGCCGTCAGGGGTTTCGTCGGCATCGGCGGAGTCCGTGGGCCTGCCGTACGCCAGGACCGCACCCGACTCGACGACGTCGCCGGCGCGGACCGTGACGACATCGACGCGGAGGCCGGCTGCGGCGCGCACGACGTGCTCCATCTTCATCGCCTCGAGGACGGCCACCGCCCGGCCCGCCCCGACGACGGTTCCCGGCTCCGCGTCCACCCTCAGTACGACACCGGGACTCGGCGCCACGACGACGACGGCTCCGGGCGGTACCTCGGCCGCCGGGTCCCCGGCAGCGCGGTCGCCGGCCGCCCGGCCGCCGGGCGTCTGGGAGGGAGCCTCCTGGAGCGGAGAGCCGACGCGGCGGTGGGCGTGCAGTTCCTCCAGGTGCTCGGCGATGAAACCGGTGTCCCAGGGAACCGCGGAGAACGCGTGGTGCGACACGATCCCGTGCAGCAGGTCGGTGTTGGTCTCCACGCCCTCGATCACGACCTCGTCGAGTGCGGCACGTGTCCGGGCGACGGCCTGGGCGAGGCCGGAGCCGTGCACGACGACCTTCGCGAGCAGGGAGTCGTAGCGCGGGCTGACGCGGTAGCCGCGGTAGCCGTGCGTGTCGACCCGGACGCCGGGGCCGCTCGGCAGATCGAAGCGGGTCAGCCGGCCGGTGCCGGCGACCGGCGTTCCGTCGGGGGCGAGCGTTTCGGTATTGACCCGGACCTGGATCGCCACACCTCGCGGGCTCGGCGCGTTCTCGAGGCCCAGGTCGGCCAGCCGGCTGCCGGAGGCCACCGCGAGCTGGGCGGCGACCAGGTCGATCCCGGTGACCTCCTCGGTCACCGTGTGCTCGACCTGGACACGCGGGTTCGCCTCCATGAACCAGTACGCGTCACCGCTGACGAGGAACTCGAAGGTGCCGAGCCCGGCGTAGCCGACGCCGGCCGCCAGCCGTACGGCGGCCTGCGCGAGGCGTGTCCGCAGACCCTCCCCGAGCCAGGGGCTGGGCGCCACCTCGACCAGCTTCTGATGCCGGCGCTGGATGCTGCAGTCGCGCTCGCCGAGGGCGATCACCGCGCCGGAACCGTCGCCGAGGATCTGTACCTCCAGGTGCCGGGGCCGCACGAGCAGCTTCTCGACGTACACCTCGCCGGCGCCGAACGCCTTCCCGGCCTCCGCCGTGGCCTGCTCGAACGCCTCCGCGAGTGTGCCCGGATCGGTGACCGCACGCATGCCCCGCCCGCCACCACCGGCCAGGGCCTTGATCATCACGGGGCCGTGCTCGGCCGCGAACTCCGAGGCGGACCGCAGGGTCGTCGCCCCGCTCGTGCCCGGGAGTACCGGGATGTCACGCGCGATCGCGTACTCCCGGGCCCTGGCCTTGTCCCCGAAGAGATCGAGCACCTCGGGCGCCGGGCCGACGAAGGTGAATCCGGCCTCGGCGCACCGGCGGGCGAAGCCGGCGTTCTCGCTGAGGAAGCCGTATCCGGGATGGACCGCCGAAGCCTGCGCCGACACCGCCGCCGCGACGACCGCCTCGACGTCCAGGTAGGCGGACGTGCCGAGACCGGGGATCTGTACGGCCTCGTCCGCCAGGCGGACATGGAGGGAGTCCGCGTCGTCGGCGGGATGGATCGCGACCGCCCGACCGCCCGACTCGTGGACGGCCCTGATGATCCGGACGGCGATCTCGCCCCGGTTGGCCACGAGAACGGTATGCATTGCCGGGACCTCCTGTGTAGGTGGTCACCACAATGAATGACATTGACGTCAACGTCAACGGACGCGGCGGAGGTCGGCATGACCTTCCACGTGCGCTCCCGCCGGGACGTGGCGTACGTCCTCACCGCTGTACGGACGGGGCTCGACTCCGGGCAACACCCCGAGCGCCCCCGCCGCGCAGACCACGGCCGCCGCACCTTCACTGCCGGGTTGTGGCGTGCCCGGACGTCAGGCCGGCCGGATCAGAAGAACTGATCCGGCCGGCCCCGGTCCGCTGCACCGCCTCCGGTGCCGGTGCCGTCAGTCGCTGAAGACGCCGACCTCCCGGAGCGAGTAGCCCCACTTGGTGCCGCGCTCCACGCCGTGGATCCGCACGTAGCGGGCCTGGGTCCGGGTGAACCACGCGGTGTCCAGGCCGCCGTCACCGGCGGTCGTGGACCATGCCGTCTGCCAGCTCTCGCCGTCCTGCGACAGCTCGATGCGGTACGACTTCGCGTAGGCCTCCTCCCAGTCGACGGTGACGCGCTTGACCGGCTTCGCGGATCCGAGGTCTACCTTGAGCCACTCGTCGTTCTTCCACTCGCTGGCCCAGCGGGTGTCCTTGTTCCCGTCGACGGCCTGGCCGGGAGCGAAGTTGACGACCGGGTTCCACCACTGGGTCGTGGAAGCCGAGGCGGCCGCGCCCAAGGCCAGATTCGCCCCGGACTGGTGCTTCTCGGTGTTCCCCCAGGTGCGCAGGTAGGACTCGGCGCCCGTGAACAGGTCGTCCACGACCTTCTGGCCGCCGACGATGCGGATGTCCTCGATCCAGTCCGGGACCACGCCGTAGTGCGCCGCGCCGTCGGTGTTGAAGTCCCATGTGCGCTCGCCGGTGATCTGCTTGTCGATCACCGAGCCGCCGTCCGTGCTGCGGAAGGGGTACTTCACCGGGTTGGGGGTGTCCGCGCCCCGCGGGGCCGGCCAGCCGCCGACACCGTTCATGTCGGTGCCGAAGCCGTAGCCGACCTGGTACTTCTCGCGCAGCGCCTGCGTGCGGCCGGCCTCCGCGCTGAACGCCGCGGAGCCGCTCATGTACTGGGCGGCGAACCCGCCGAGCTTGTAGAGCCGCTCGGTCCACCCCTGGTCCATCCAGCTGTGCGAGGAGATGATGCCCGGGTACGACTCGGACTCGAGGACTTCGAGGGCCTGGCCTGCGGCCTTGACGCTCATGTGGTCGACCTCGAGCATCATGTGGCGCTTCATCATCCCGCGCACCGCGTACTCACCCAGGCTGGTCAGCCCCCGGGTGTTGCACTGAGCGTCCGAGGAGTACGAGGGGACGCTCACCCCGCTCGGAAGCAGCTTCTGCGCCTCCGCAGCCACCGCGTTGCCGATGGGGTTGTCGTGCTGCGGGCCGGTGCAGGTCTCCGTCTTCCAGAAGGTGCCGGTCGACAGGAACTGGCCCACGTTGATCGCCGTACCGAGAGCGCCGGAGTCGTAGCGCACCCCGCACAGGGCGTTGTCGAACTTGTGGCAGAGGAACATGCTGCTCACGCCCAGTTCGCGCAGCTCGTCCAGACCGCGGTCGATGTCCTCCTTGCTGCACTGCGAGACGTCCAGGATCTGCTTGCAGCCGAACGGCTCGGACGTCTCGACGCCCAGGACGACAGCCAGCTTGCCCTGCTCGACGACCTCGCGGGCCTGCGCGCTGCTGGTGACGATCCGGAACCAGCCCTTGCCCGGGCCGCCGTACATCTTGTCGATGAAGGCCTGCATGTCGTACGACTTCTTCGCCTCGAGACGGATGGCGGTCATCTCGTCGCAGCTGCGGTCCTTGAAGAAGTAGACCGAGCAGATCACTCCGTTGGTGACCAGGTCATTGACCAGCACCCGCTGGCCGCCGCGCCAGGCCCGCTCGATCTCGGCGTAGTAGTTCTGCTGGTGGGTCAGCGAATCGTGGGCGGGCCAGTCCTTGAAGGTGGGCCAACCGTCGGGGTCGTGCCTGCCGTCACCGCCCTTGGTGACGAAGTCGAAGACGGCGAGCGAGCCGTCGGGGTAGTGCTCGGGGCAGTCCTTGAGCGCATCGGCGACGCCCTGCTCCGAGAACGGCTTGCCGCAGATCAGCCGGCCGCCGAAGCCCTCGTTGGACATGATGTGGTCGTGGGCGTCGACGAAGCCTCTGACGCGGCCCTGGGCGTCGGTGCCCTTGAAGGGCTCGCCCGTGACGTTGATCTGCGCGTCGGGCGCGGGCCGGGCGGTCGGGTTCCACCAGCCCGTTTCGGGCTCCGCCGCGGAGCTGGGCATCGGGCCGAGTACCAGGGACATCACGGCGAAGAGCAGTGACACCACCGTGAGGGATCTGAGTTTGCGGCGCGGGGGTTGAGCCATGGTCATCACTCACTTCGATTTGACATGCTCACTCAAGTTACTGATGAGTTATCAGAATCGCGACCACGGTCGGCGGAGTCAACGGTCCGGGCAGGGAAAGATGAGAAATTCTCATCTTTGATGAACTCATGCTCAGTTAAGGCCAGTTGCGGAGGGAGCGAGTGGCGGGAAATGAATGGCCCGGGGGCGGGACGGGCTCGCTCGGCCGCTCGCCGCCCGCCCGCCCGCTCGCCCGCCCGTCCGTCCGTCAGGCCACGCCGCGGATGCGGTTGACGAGGAGACCGCCGATGAGGATGGCCAGGGCCGCGGTGGCGTAGAGGCCGGTGTAGCCGCCGAGGTGGGTGATGATGGGCGAGGCGAGAGCGGGGGCGAGGACCTGCGGGCCGGAGTTGGCGATGTTGATGACGCCGAGGTCCTTGGCGCGGTCGGCGGCCTCGGGCAGGACCTGGGTGACCAGGGCCTGGTCGACGGAGAGGTAGATGCCGTATCCGGCGCCGAGGACGGCCGCGGCGGCCACGGCCGACGGCCAGGTGTGGAGCAGGGAGAGCAGCACTGCCGCTGCGGCCATCACCAGCGAACAGACGACGACGAAGACCTTGCGGCGTCCGAGGCGGTCGGACAGGACACCGGCGGGGACGGCCGTGAGCGCGGCGCAGAGGGTGTAGATCACCGTGAGGATCAGCACACCGGTCCCCGGGTCGCCGTAGTGGACGGCGTCGGCGAGGAAGTAGAACAGGTACAGAGTGCCCAGGGCGTTGCCCAGGTTGATCAGGAACCGGGTGAGCCAGGCCCAGCCGAAGTCGGGGTGCTGCCGGGGACTCACCCAGAGCGAGCGGGCGAAGGCGCGGGCGTCGAAGGCGGGACGCAGCGCCCGGGGCAGCGGCGGCTCGGAGTGGCGCAGCACGAAGGGCAGGGCGAGTACGACCGTGAGCACGGCGAGCGTGACGTAGCCGGAGCGGACGCCGGTGATCAACAGGGCGGTGATCAGTGCGCCGAGGACGAGGCCGACGGACTGCATGAGGCCGGTCCAGCCGGAGACCTGAGCGCGTTGGGTGAGCGGTACACGGTCGGCGACCGGTGTGGTGACCCCGGCCAGCATCGCGTTCAGCCCTGCCTGCGCGAGGCACCAGCCGACGGCGACCCCGGCCACGGTGTGCTGGGTGGCGGTGACCGACAACCCCACTGCCCCGGCGACGGCGCCGCCGAGGATCCAGGGCCGGCGGCGGCCGAACCGGCTCGTGGTGCGGTCCGACCATGCGCCGGCGAGCGGGTTGGCAACCACCGCGACCAGTGCGCCGAGGCCGGTGACGAGCGAGAGCGCATCGTTCTTGTCGTGCGGGTCGATGTCCTCCAGCTGGAGTGGCAGCAGGATCTGGATGGGGGTCATGAACGCCATGAAGACGGCCAGCGTGGCCAGCGAGAGGTTCACCGTCCACTCGGCCTTGACCGGGGCGGTGGGCTCGGCGAACACGGCGGCGTCGTCCGCCGTGGAGGCGTGGGGCATGACAGCTCCGTCGCTCAGGACCGCTGGGAGGCGATCAGGCCGCGGTACCACTCGAAGCTCGCCCTGGGCGTGCGGCGTCGGGTGGCGAAGTCGACCTCGACCAGGCCGAAGCGCTGGTGATAGCCCTCGGCCCACTCGAAGTTGTCGAGCAACGACCAGGTGAAGTAGCCGCGCACGTCCACTCCGAGGGACACGGCGCGGGCTATCGCGGTGATGTGTCCGGCGAGGTAATCGATGCGCGTCTGGTCGTGCAGCCCGGCCGGCTGCGAGCAGCCGTTCTCGGTGATCCACACCGGGGGAAGGCCGTCGCCGTACCGGGCCTTGAGGCCGGTGAGCAGCTCCGTGAGGCCGTCGGGGACCACCGGCCAGCCGAACGCGGTGCGCTCGTACGGCTCCGCGGGCTCGGCCAGGTCGAAGGGAAGTGCGGCGGCAGGGTCGGCCGGGGCGGTGACCCAGGTGGGGTTGTAGTAGTTGACGCCCAGCCCGTCCAGGGGTGCGGCGATCGTGGCGAGATCACCATCGCGCACCACTCCGCCCCAGCCCGGGTCGGTCATGCCGTAGGCCGAAAGGTCGGGGTAACTCCCCAGCATCAAAGCGTCGTTGAAGAGCCGGTTGTGCAGGGCGTCATAGGCGGAGGCCGCGGCCACGTCCTTGTCCTGCCGGGCGTCTTCGCGCAGTCGGACGGGCGTGCAGTTGTTGGAGATCAGTATCTGCCCACCCGGGACGGTGGCTCGCAGCGCCTCGGCCGCGAGGCCATGGCCGAGCAGTTGGTGATGTGCGACGGGCAGTGCGTCCAGCATCAGTGCGCGGCCCGGGGCGTGGACGCCGAAGGCGTAGCCGAAAGTCATGTGGATGAAGGGCTCGTTCAGGGTGATCCACCGCTTGACCCGGTCGCCCAGTCGTTCCCCGACCACGGCCGCGTACTCGGCGAACCGGTAGGCGGTCCCGCGGTTCAGCCATCCGCCCTCGTCCTCCAGGGCCTGCGGAAGGTCCCAGTGGAACAGGGTGGGTGTGGGCTCGATCCCGGCGTCGAGCAGCGCGTCGACCAGGCGGTCGTAGAAGTCCAGTCCGCGCGGCTCGACCTTGCCCGCGCCGGTCGGCAGGATGCGGGGCCAGGACACCGAGAAACGGTACGCGTCGAGCCCGAGCCGGCACATCAGCGAGACGTCCTCGTCGAACCTGTGGTGGTGGTCGCAGGCGATGTCGCCGGTGTGGCCGTCGCGTACGGCCCCGGGGCGCCGGACGAAGGTGTCCCAGATGGACGCACCCTTGCCGTCCTCGTAGGCGGCGCCCTCGATCTGGTACGCGGCGGTCGATGCGCCCCAGGCGAAGTCGGCCGGGAGCCGGGGGAGTCGGGTGGCATCGGTGGGGCTCGTCGTCACTGGCGTCTGCCTTCAGGGGTGATGCGCGAGTCGCCCAGGTTCGGCCGCCCGCGCGCGGCTCCGGAACTCCGCCGGCGGGCTCCTCGCACCCCAACGACGGCTTGGAGGGCGGCTGTTCGCAACCGGGGCACGCCGTCCAAGGTGGGCCGCACCATAACATGAACACTCGTTCATGTTCTATGGGTCGAGCTGGGCGTCGTGACCTGGAGGCCCGGCGAACGCTGAACGCCTCGATTCACCCCTGCGCGGCCGTCAGCCGGCCGCGCAGGTCCTCCCAGTAGGAGTTCAGCATCCGCTTGAGCTCGTCCACGGTTTCCAGGTCCGGCTCGCCGTCGCTCTTGAACACTTCGTGCAGCACGGCGTTGGCCGCCCACACCACCATCCGCGTTGCCCGCTGCACCCGCTGGCCGCCGGGCCCGTCGGTCAGCTGCTCCACGATCCGCTGCAGCCCCTCGGCGATGTACGCGTTGCTCGCCTCGTCGGCCCGCGCGAGCTCGGGACTGAGGTGCCGCCCTGCCCACAGAGCCATGCCGCCCGCCTGGGACCGGACGAGCTCGGCGTAGACGTCGACCATCATGCCGACCGGGTCGGACAGGTCACCCCCGACCGCCCGCTCGACGAGTTCGTCGATGGCCGCCTTGAAGGCATCGAGATACCGCTGGCCCAGCGCGTCCACTACGGCGCTCTTGTCCGCGTAGAACTGGTAGATGCTGCCGACCGGGGTGCCCGCCTCCTCGGCGATCCGCCGCGTCGTCAGCGCCTCGTACCCCTCCTGGGAAAGGATCCGGTCCGCGGCGGTGAGGATGGCCTCGACCCGGGCCCGGCTGCGTGCCTGCTGAGGCTGCCTCCGCAGCCGCCCCCGCGAAAGCGGCTGCGGCTTGCCTGCTTCCGTCACCACGTGCCCCCGGTCGTCCGATGACGCGAACGTAGCACGCGGCCATGGAACGGCGGCCGGCCACCACGTGCCCCCGCACCATGCGGCGGCCGCTGGATTCCCGTTCCGGCGTACATCTCCACGGCGTTTCCCAGGTGTTGCTGCCGGGTGATGAGGGTGTCATCGGTGGGCAGGGACGCAGGGTGCTTCCGTGAAACGGTCAGGCGTCCGGGTTCGGCCAGGGGATGTCGGTGTCGACCGGGGCGGTGTAGTCGACGCCGGGCACGGCGAAGCCGTACAGGCGCTGGACCTCGGCGTGGAACCAGTCCAGATCGGCGAGGCCGGCGATGGTTTCGGTGGTGGCGCGGTTCCAGCGGCCGGCGACGGCCTCCTGTACGGCGGGGGCGAGTTCCCACAGGTCCAGGCGGAGGCGGCCTTCGTCGTCGAGGGTGAGGGGGCGGGTACCGGTGAGCTGGTCCCACAGGCCGGTGAGCTGGTCGATCGGCGGCACCATGTCCTGGCCGAGGACGCCGCGCAGCAGTCCGACGTACAGGGCGATGCCGGGAATGGCGGTGGAGGACTGGGTGACGGCGGCCCCGTTGACGGAGGTGAGCGCGCGGCCGCCGAGGAGCTTGCCCAGGCGTTCGTCCAGGGTGCGGGCGGTGGCTTCGAGGTGCGCCTTGGCCGCGCCGATCGTGCCCTGGCGGTAGATCCCCGCGGTCAGCGGTGAGCCGATGTAGGAGAGTGCGGCGGTGGTGAAACCGTCGGCGAGCAGGTCCCTGTCGGCGAGGTGAGCGATCCAGCGTTCCCAGTCCGCACCGCCCATCACCGCGGTGGTCTGCTCGATGTCGTCGTCCCTTGCCGGTGCGGTCTCCACCTCCGTGACCTGAGGGCCGGTGCCGGCGTCGAAGGTGAGGGTCTTGGTCGTGTACGGGGCGCCGATCGGCTTGAGGACGGAGGCGTAGGTGGTGCCGGTGTCCGGGTCGGTGCGTCGGGGGGCGGCCACCGAGTAGATCAGGTGGTCCAGACGGCCGTAGCGCCGCTTGAGGAGATCGGCGACCTGGTCCTTCATCGCGTCGGAGAAGGCGTCACCGTTGAGGAACACCATGTCGCGTCCGTGCTCGCGGGCCAGCTCCGCGGTGGCTGCGGTGCGGTACCACCCGGCCGTGCCGGTGCGCCGGCCGGGCGCCTTCTCGAAGCACACCCCGATGCCGCGGATCCCGGCTCGGGCGAGCCCGGCGACCGTGGCGGCGAGCCCGTAGCCGGCGGACGATCCGATGACAAGCGCCACCGGACCCTCCCCGCCGGGCAGGCCTGCGGGCACCGCCCGCCACATGGCGTCCACCAGCTTCCGGCAGCCGGCCGGGTGGGAGTCGAGGAAGAGGAAACCGCGGTTCTTCGGGGCGATGACGCGCTCGTTCACATCAGGTCCTTCGGGTCGGAACGCAGGGGAGGGCGGCGGCGCCCAGGAGCTGGACCCGCGCCCTGTAAGTCTGCGACCGTACGGATACGCGCGGTGATCACATCCGGCACAACGTTCGCGAGACGGCCTTGGAGGGTTGCCACCTGTTCAAGGGGCAGAGCAAGCAGGAGCGCGAGGCTGTCCCCGCCCCGCGCGACTGATTGTTCTGTACCTGCGACCGGACCGGTCGTCGGCGCCGTCCTTCCGGCCGGCCCGACGGTGTTGTGCGGCTGCCCTCGCCGGGTCAGCGCCCCTTGCGTACCCGGGCCGCCGCGCGTGCTTCCGCTGTCCTGCGGGCGTCGGCCGTCTTGCGGGACTCCTTGGCGCGGCCCGGCCGAGTGCCCATGCCGCGGAACGGGACGTTGCCGCTGCCCTTGCCTTCGATGGGCGGGCGCTTCGCCCCGGTGATGGCGGTCAGCTTCTCCTCGCCGGATCGCACCTGCGTGACAGTCGGCCGGATCCGGGCGTCGGCCATGATCCGGTTGACGTCCTGCCGCTGGTTCGGGGTGACCAGCGTGACCACGTTCCCGGATTCCCCGGCGCGGGCCGTACGCCCACCACGGTGCAGATAGTCCTTCGCGTCGGCCGGCGGGTCGACGTTGACGACGAGGTCGAGCGCCTCGATGTGAATGCCCCGCGCCGCGACATTGGTGGCCACCAGCACGGTGATCTCGCCGTCCTTGAACTGCGCGAGCGTGTGCGTGCGCTGCGGCTGCGACTTCCCGCTGTGCAGGGCGGCAGCCCGTACGCCACTGGCCCGCAGGTGCCGGGTGAACTGGTCCACACCGGCCTTGGTGTCCAGGAACATCAGGACCCGGCCGTCCCGCGCGGCGATCTCGGTCGCGGTCGCGTACTTGTCGGCGGGGTGGACGTTCAGTACATGGTGATCCATCGTCGTGACCGAGCCCGCCGCACGGTCGAGCGAGGCGACTACGGGCTCGTGCAGATAGTTCGTCACCAACTGGTCGACATTGCGGTCGAGCGTGGCCGAGAACAGCAGCCGCTGTCCGCCGGGGCGGACCTGGTCCAGGATCTCCGAGACCTGCGGCAGGAAGCCCAGATCGCACATCTGGTCCGCCTCGTCCAGCACCGTGATGCGCACCTGCCGCAGCTCGCAGAACCGGCGCGATACGAGGTCGGCCAGCCGCCCGGGCGTCGCGACGACCACTTCGGCGCCGGCCTTCAGCTGCGCCGCCTGCCGGTTGATCGCCAGCCCGCCGACCACCGTCGCCATCCGCACGTTCAGCGCCTGCGCGTACGGGGCCAGCGCGTCGCTCACCTGCTGCGCGAGCTCCCTGGTCGGCACCAGGACCAGCGCGAGCGGCCGCTTCGACTCCGCTCGCATGCCGGCGGTCCGGGCCAGCAGCGCAAGCCCGAAGGCGAGCGTCTTGCCGGAGCCGGTCCGCGCGCGGCCCAGGACGTCATGGCCTGCCAGCGCGCTGGGCAGGGTCGCCGCCTGGATCGGGAAGGGCTCCGTCACGCCCAGGCGGGTCATCATCGCCGTCAGCTCCGACGGAAGCCCGAGGGCGTCGAAGGACTCGGCCGGCGGCAGGCCGGGGACGGCCGTCTGCGGCGTGGTGAGTTCGCCCTTGGGGGCAGGCGGCTTCGCGTTCATGGGGCAACCCTTCTCGGTCCGGCGCCCAGAATGCACCGGGGCCCGTACCCCTCGGCACGGGCCCCAACGGTTTCGAAGCGTGCCGCCAGTTTACCAGCGGGCGCCCGGCACATTCCGATCCCGTCAGTGAGGGCTCGCAGCTGAGGAGCATCGGCCCCTCATCGAGCAGTCCTCTCCGGGACCGTCGACAGAACCTTCTCTGCGATGGTGAGGAGAGCGCTGTCGTCGGGCAGGGCTCCGGACTTGCTCCATACGGTGATGTCGTAGAAGCCGCCCCGGTCCTTCCGGTCGAAAGCCACGGACAGAGTCCTGGCCAGGGGACCCTCTTCGACCGGCCCGCTGCTCCCTTCCCCTCCGAAGCCGATCTTGAACTGCATGGTGTGATCGGAGGAGAAGACCGCGGGCCGGCCGAGGACCTTCAGCGTCTCGTAGTCATCGCCCCCGAGCTTCATCAACTTCACGTACTGGCCGGTCGACAGCTTGTTGTAGGCGGCAGAGACATTCACGGTGTAGGTGTCGAACGTGACCTCGGCCTCCGGCTGGGCGACTTTCCCATCGGTCAAGGGCGCAGTGCCGCTGGTGCCGGAGGCCGAGATGGGTATCTCGTCAGGCGTTCCCAGGAGCTGGGCCAGGTCGGCCCGGTTGAGCGCCTCGCACAGCTCGTCGCCGGTTACGGCCTGGGGCGTCGCGGCGTAGGCCTTCGGCAGTTTCTCGTGCTCTCCAGCCGAACACGAGGCGGGCTGCGGTGTGCTGTCCTCGGACGGGAGTACGCGTGGGGCCACCCACAGCGCGGCTGCGAGGGCCCCGAACACGGCCACGGCCGCGACGGCCTGACCCCATGCGTTGGGTTCCTTCACCGGCGTGTGCGGCCCGGCTCCTGCCTGGGGCGGGGCCGGCGGCACCGCATTTCCCGCCGTCTCGTCGGCGAAAGCCACCGGACTCCGGCTCCGGCGTGCGCGCAGCGCACGGACCACCGTGCGGACGCGTATCGAGGTGAACACGAGGAACACGGCGCCGAAGCCGGCCGCGATCCCGTCGAGATCGCGGATGGCGAGATACATGATGCGTACGCCGAGAACGGACCCGACCAGGATGAGCACAGGCTCGCGAACCCAGAAGGGCAGGAGACGGAGGAGGAAACCAAGCACCCGGTGATCTCACCAGAGCAAGATCGCTACCGCTGTGACGGAAGCCACAATTCCGGGAGGGTGAAGGTATTTGCCGACATCGCTGATACGAGTCGGTCAGGCGAAGGCATCGGCGAGAAACGATTCGATGATCAGCCATGTGACCGAGCCGCCTCGAACCTGAGCCGACGCCGTCGCCGTGGGGCTGTTGTTCACTCTGCCCGCTCAAGGGACAGGCTCAAGGCGCAGGCTCAAGGGACAGGACCTAAAACGGATGAACGGGAACGTACCCGAGGCCGGCGCCCCCAGTGGAACCAGATGGTTCGCCGGCAGCGCCCGTACGGGGCTCACATGGACCGCTGTCGCACTGGCCGCCATGCTCATGGCCTGCTCGTCGGACGGCCGCGGCGGCCCCGTCCGCCCACGGCCGAGCGACGTCGACGGCGCATGGCGGAGTGCCGGATACGGCAGCGTGTACGTGATCAGGCAGAACGAGCACGGGGGTGCGCGGACACTTTCCGCCTACGAAACGTCCGGGACGAGCTGCGTCGGGGACGACCAACTGACGGCACTGGGCAGCGAGCGCGGCAGCAGCGGCGCGGTGACCTTCGGCGCGGACGGCGACCGCGAACTGACCGTCCGCAGGCAGGGCGACCATCTGATCGTGCAGGAGTTCGGCTCGGTAGGCCACATCCGCATGAACCGCCTGAAGGCACTGCCGCACTGCCCGTCCGAGACGCCAGGGGAGGGCCCCGCCCGTCGTCTGAAGACCTTGGACCAGTTCTGGCAGAACCTGTCCCAGCACTACCCTCCCTACGCGCACCGACGCCTGGCCCTGGGCGACCGGGAACGCGACTACGCGACCCTCAAACGCGACAACACCGACCGCACGTTGGAGGCTCTGCTGCGAGGCACCGTCCACAAACTGGGCGACATGCACACCGGCATCACCTGGAAGGACGGGAGCAGCTACGGACTGCGGCCCGGAACCCGCGATTCGGCCGACCTGACCGACGCCGATACCGCAGCCGTACGGTCCGCCATCGAGGGCGGGCTGGGAGCCGAACTGCGGCCCGTCATCGAGGAGAAGCTGGAGTACGCGACCGGCTTGCCGGGCGGAATGGGGTACTTGCGGATCACCCAGCTCGACGAACTCGGCGGCGAGGAAAGCAGCTACGACGACGACCTCGCGCGGTTCAAGGACGCCCTGGACACCGTATTCATCCAGGGAGCCAGGGACCACTGGCGTGGACTGATCCTCGATCTGAGGCTCAACGACGGTGGTCACGACGCACTCGGACAGGAACTCGCCTCCCGTCTGACCAGGTATCCGCATGTAGCGTTCAAGAAGCGTGCCCGCGATCTCAACGCTCCCAGCGGCTTCACCCCGTACGAGACGGTGAACGTCGGACCCGGCAGGTCCCCAGGCTTTCACGGGCGGCTCGCGCTCCTGGTCAGCGACCTGACGGTGAGCGCCGGAGAGACGACAGCGATGACCCTGCTGAACCGCAGCCCCGCGCCCGCACTGATCGGCCGCGAGACACAAGGCATATTCTCCGACCAGCTGTCACGAACTCTGCCCGGAGGTTTCTCACTTGACCTCAGCAATGAGGACTACCGCGACTCCACCGGTCAGAGTTTTGAAGGCCGAGGCCTTCCCGTCGCCGCCCGATTCCGCACGCCTGTCTTCACGTCCGCCGAGCTCGACAACGGCTGTGACTCGGCCCTTGCCAAGGCGCTCGACCACCTCAGGCACAGGAAGCTCGGCGCAACACCCCGGTGCCCCTCCGGCTCACGGGGAGAACGGCGGAGCCCCGACCCGGCAGGATGAACCTCATGGACACTGAAGTGCCGCTGTCCGGCGGTCGCGTCACCCAGGGCGTCGTCCGGGTCGGCGACACCGTCAGGCGCCCCGCCGGCGCCGCATCGTCCTTCGTCGCCGAGCTGCTGGAACACCTGGATGGGCAGGGCTTCACCGGCGCACCGCGCTATCTCGGCCGTGACCCAGCCGGCCGTGAAACCCTCACCTTTCTTCCCGGGTGGGTCCCGGCCGGATTCCAGCGTTGGACCGATCCGCAAGTGGCAGAGGCGGGCGCCCTGCTACGGGCGCTGCACGACGCCACGCGCGGCAGCGCCCTCACCGGACCGCACCCGGTCGTCTGTCACCACGACCCCGGGCCCAACAACACCGTCTTCCACGACGGCCGGCCCGTTGCCTTCATCGACTTCGACACCGCCGCCCCGGGAGACCCGCTCGAAGACCTCGGCTACATGGCCTGGACATGGTGCGTCGCTTCCAAGCCCGAGGCTCGACCTGTCGCTGAGCAGGCCGCCCAAGTGCGGGTCCTGGCCGACGCCTATGGACTCGTGGGACCGGCCCGCGCCCTTCTCCTCGACGCGATCCTGGACCGCCAGGCCCGCAACGCCCACTGGTGGAACGCGCACCTCATCGCCTCCGCACCCCGCATTGCCACGGAGGATCAGATCAGCGAGCGAATCGCCTGGTCCCACCGTGAGTACTCCTTCACGGCCACCCACCGCAACGTGTTCGTCGAAGCGCTGCGCTGACACCACAGACCCCTACGCGAATCGATCAGCCGGAACCCGGCTCGCGACAGCCCATCCCCACGCGGAGCCGCTCCGGCGGGTGATTTCCTGGCCCGTTCAACCGGTCACTCGATCCTCCGAGCGGGGCTGCTGAGGTCTGTGAACTCCTGTGTCCCAAGCGGTACTTGAGCAGGATGAAGCGAAGACATTCGGATCTTAGAGTGGGCGCTTCACCAGATCGATCCGAGGGGTTCCATGTCTCGTACCAGTACATCCTCCGCCGTCACCGGCCGCTCCGGCCGCGGTCGGCGTGCCGTCGCCGTTCTGCTCGGCGCGGCGGCCGTGGCCGCACTGACCACCATCACCGCACCGGCCGCCGTCGCAGCGCCCGAGCCGCCCGGCGGCAGCTGGGACCACATATATTCCGCACCGGGTGTGCGGGTCTACGTGGTGGAGCACGGCGACTACATCTCTGTATGCGACACAGCGGCAAATGGGCACGGAGCCGTGGTCCAGGTCCGGGCAACCACCATTTGGCCCTACGACTACCAGATGACGGCCCTCGCCGGGAACGGTACCTGTTCGTCACACAGGGCCAGTGACGGCGCCCGGTACGACCTGGACGAGGTGGGCATCGACCTCGAGTTCGACGGCGACGGCGGCGAGTGGGGAGGATCGGGCTACTTCCTCAACGATCGCTGATTCGTTGCCCGAGGAGAGGGACCGGCCTCCGACCTCAACGTCCATACCCGCGAGTACCTGGACGCTGCCGCCGCCGAGGTCAACAGCCGCCCAGACAGAACGCTCGGCTGGGAAACCCCAGCCGAGCGCCTGTCCGAACTGCTTGCGGCCTGATCGGCTGGCCACGTGTTGCGTCGCCCCCTGGAACTCGCCCGGCGCGGGCCCCTCTTCCGTCGTGCCGAGGGGACCGCGCCGGCAGGGGCGCGGTGTGGGCGGCGGGTGGTGGCGTGGGTTCTACACGGTGGGGGAGGCGCTGAAGTTGGTGGTGCGGTAGCCCTTGCCGTCGCCGTCCCAGTCGAGCTGGATGTAGCCGTCGGCGAGGTAGCGGCCTGAGCCGGCCTTGTACTTGATCGTGCCGGTGGTGTAGGTGCCGTTGCCGGCGGTGTTGCCGTGTTCGAGCTTGTACTCGAGACCGGTGTAGTTCGCCGACTTCACTACGGGGTCGGTGCCGGAGACGGACTTCTTGGTCTGCAGGTGGAAGCGGGCTGCGTCGAGTGTGCCGGTCATGTTGACGTAGCTGACGGGGCCTTCGAAGGAGACCTTGGCGTAGGTGTATATGTAGCCGCCGGAGCGCTTGGCGCAGAGCTTGACGTCGAAGTTGTAGTTGTCGGCCCAGGGCCCGGAGTAGGCGGGGTTGTCCACGGAGGCGCTGCTGGTCTTGCAGTGGTAGCTCGCCGCGGAGGCGGTGGTGGCGGTGGCGAGCGAGGTGCCGGCCACGGCCGTGGCAGTGATCAGGGCCGAGGCGGCGAAGCGCTTGAGGCGCATAGGGGAGATTCCTCCGAGAGAAGTACGGGTGAAACGTTGGGCGTTGACGGCCGCGGGCTGTCCCAGGCCGGTGCCTGACCGGCCCGGTCCGAGACCGCCGCACGCTTGCCGGAAGGCGCAGCCGTAGCCGGTTGCAGGAGCCCGCACATTCCGGCGTGGAACCCGCTCCGAGCTACGGATCCTGAAGCTGCCTCCCGTCGTGCAATGGCGAGATGATCTCGGACCGGCTGTCACCTAACCGGACGCAGGCCAGGGCGGTGCGGTTGCGGAGCCCCAGGCCAGGACGGGTCACCGGCGGTGGCGATTGTGTGAAGTCACGTGCTGGTGCTGCCGTCATTCCCCTCCCGTCACGAGTGGGGGAGCGGGGCTGCCGTCAGGCCGGCCGGTCCGCACGCTCCACGGGATCCGGTACGGCCGGTGGGGCGGTGGCGGTTGCGGGCCGGTCCGCGGGTGCGGTGGCCGGTTCTGCCGACCGACGGGTGAAGACCATGGCGAGGCAGCCGCCCGCGATGAGCCCGACGCCCTGGGCCGTCAGGAGCGCGATGATGCCGACCGCGTCGGCGCACGTGGCGCCGATCGCGATGCCGGTGAGCATCGAGGCGGCCTCGGCCGCGCCCAGCGCGCCGAAGACGCGTCCGCGTATCGCGTTGTCGGTGGCGTCCTGGATGACGGTCATCAGGCCGGTGAACATGAGTGAGGCGGGCAGCCCCACCACGACCACACAGACGATCGCGGGCCCGACTCCGGCGTCCCGCAGGACCAGCGGGTAGCAGAAGATGACCAGGTCGATCGCCCCCGTCAGCAGCGCGCCGAAGACCCAGAGGCGTACGGCACGGAAGCGGCTGCCGATCACGGCCGTGGCCAGGCCGCCCGCGATGCCGCCGACGGCCTGCGCGGACACGACCGTTCCGTACGCGGCGCCGCTGCCGTGGAGCACATCGACGACGAAGGGCGCGAACAGCGTGCTCATGATGCCCTGTCCGACACCGGTGAGGACGACGAATCCGAGGACGACGCGCAGCGGCCGGTGCTGCCAGGTGGGGCCGAGGGCGGCGGAGCAGAAGGACCGGAGGCGGCGAACGGGTCCCGTGGCGGTGCGCCGTGCAACACCGGCTGCGGTGGCCGGCGGGTCCGTGGGCGGGCCGGCGGCCTTCTCGTCGCGCGGGGCGACACGGGTCAGCAGGAACGCCGACAGGGCGAAGCTCGACACGTTGAGCAGCGTGACGGCGCCGATGCCGCCCCAGGCCGCAGTGGCGCCGCCGGCCGCGCCGCCGATCAGCCGGGCGACGTCCGCGTTCTGGGCGTTGAGGGCGTTGGCCGTGATCAGCTGACGGGGATCCACCAGGAGCGGGATCAGGGCCTTCTCGGCGGGCTCGAAGAAGATCTGCACGGTGCCCTCCCACAGCATCACCGCGTACACGATCCAGATGCGGTCCGGTCCGTCCACGATCAGCAGCGGCAGCAGACCGGCCGCCAGCAGCACGTTCGCGGCGATCATCGTGCGCAGGCGGTCCCACCGGTCGACGAGCGCGCCGGCCAGCGACCCGAGGAGGACCTGAGGCAGGAACGACGCCAGGAGCATGCCGCCGGACGCGAGCGTGGAACCGGTGATCAGGAAGACCTGATAGGCGAGCCCGGTACGCAGGATCCAGTCGCCGGTGAGGGAGATCAGTCCGGCGGACAGGACGAGGCGGTAGTCGCGGTGTTGCAGCAGGAGTTGCCGTAAGGCACCCATGTCACCCTTCCGGGGATTCGTCGGCGTCTGCCGGGTGAGGTTCCACCGAGACCAGGTACGTCAGATCGACGAGCCTGCTGCCCTCGGGGTGTGTGGCCGGGGCGTCCATCGGACGCGCGTCGACGTACGGCTTGATCAGCGCGTCGATCGCGTCGACGAGGCTCGCCAGTTCGTCGCCGGTCAGGTGCACGCTGTTGAAACCGACGCCCGCGGTGTCGCGCCAGCCCGGCTCGGCGCCCCCGCGTACCTGTTGCCACGCCAGGTAGCGGTTGACGGCCGCTTCGAGGAAGACCTGCTCCAGCAGGTCGGCCGCCGCCGCGCCCTCCTGGGTCGATCCGGCTCCGCGCCAGCTCATGGAGTTCGACACCGCCTGCCAGGGGTGTTCGCGGTTGTCGCGGCCGGGTGCGCGGGTGAGGAATCCGTGGCGGGCCAGCTGCCGGATGTGGTGGGAGGCGAGGGCCTGGCTGATGCCGAGCCTGCGCCCGGCCTCGGCGGAGGTGAGGGGGCCCTCCCGGCCGATGAGCCCGTAGAGGTCCACCCGCAGGGGGTGGGCGAGGGCGCGGATGGTGCGGGGGTCGCTCAGGACGTGCGTCTTCGGATCGGCCGGCGTCGGTTCAAAGGACATGCTTTGAAAGTGGCGGGCGGCCGCGCTGATGTCAAGCATTTGCTTTGGATTCGGCCTCGAGCGGGCCCGTGGACGCGGGGCGATAGGGGCGGGAAGCCCGGCCGATAGCAGCCGGGGGCATGGTCACGCCACATCAACTGCGCACCGAGGGAGGTCCTGGTGGACGTAGGCCGTGACACGACGGACGGGCCTCGACGGCATCGCGCCGTGCCCGGGCAACAGGGCGGCGTCGGCGCCCTGTTCGAGGCATGGGTACGGCGGACTCCGCACGCGGTGGCGCTCGTCCGGGGGCAGCGGTCGCTCACGTACCGCGACCTCAACGCACGGGCCAACCGGCTGGCACATCTCCTGATCGGCCGGGGCGTCGGCGCCGGGGACCGGGTGGGGCTCGCCCTGCCCAGGTCCGTCGGGTTCGTCGTGGCGATGCTCGCCGTGGCGAAGACGGGTGCGGCCTACGTACCGCTGGACGCCGGTCAGGCACCGGCACGGCTGCGGATGATGGCCGAAGAGAACCGGATCGCCCTCGTGCTCGCCCCCCGGCCCGACCGGACGGGGGAGCCGGCAGCAGACACCGCCCCCGGCGATGAGGTGTACGGCACCCCCGTACTCGACCCGCTGGCCGCCGAGTCGGGCAACTGGCCCACCGGGGACGTGGGCGTCCCGGTCGGTCCCGAGGACGTCCTGTACGTGCCCTACACCTCCGGATCCACCGGCACGCCCAAGGGGACCGAGGTCCCGCACCGGGCGGCCACCGGCTTCTTCGCCGGTGAGGACTACGCCCACTGGGGGCCGGGTGCCATCGCCGTGCACCACTCGGCCCTCTCCTGGGACGGTCACGTCCTGGACCTCTACCCGGCCCTGCTGAGCGGCGGAACGGTCGTCGTCCTCGACGGCGACGCGGGCGATCCGTGGGCCGTCGCCCGCGAGGCGGCGGCGCACGGTGCCACCATCCTGTGGCTGACGGCCGCCGCCTTCAACACGATCGTCGACATCGACGTAGACCTGCTCCGCGGTCTGAAGTACCTGCTGACCGGCGGGGAGGCGCTGTCCCCCGAACACGTGGCACGCGCACTGCGGGCACTGCCCGGGACCCGGATCGTCAACGGCTACGGGCCCTCGGAATGCACGGTCTTCAGCACCGTGCACACCATCACGGCGCACGACACCGCGCGCCCGGACGGCATCCCGATCGGACGCCCGGTCGGCGACCGCACGGTCCATCTGCTGGACGACGACGGCGCCCCGGTTCCCGACGGCACACCGGGCGAACTGTACGTCGGAGGACCGGGCGTGGCGCACGGCTACCTCGCGCGGCCGGCGCTCACCGCCGAGAAGTTCGTACCGGACCCCTTCAGCCCGGAACCCGGCGCGCGCCTGTACCGGACCGGGGACCTGGCGGCCAAGGGGCCGGACGGCCTGCTCGGCTTCGTCGGGCGCATCGACGACCAGGTGAAGATCCGTGGGTTCCGCGTCGAACCGGGCGAGGTGGCGCAGCGGTTGCGCCGTCACCCCGGGATCCGGGACGCGGTGGTGGTGCCGCGCCGGGACGACCGGGGCCAGTGCCTCGGACTCACCGCGTACGCCGTGCCGATCGGCCCGGACGACGCCCCGTCGCCGAGCGCGCTGCGCGCGTCCCTGCGGCGCGAACTGCCCTCCGTCATGGTGCCGGACGTCGTCGTCCTGATGGAACGCCTGCCGCTGACACCGAACGGCAAGGTGGACAAGAAGGCGCTGCCGGCCCCCGCCGGATCCGGCCGCGACGACGCGTGCGTCTATGCGGCGCCGGTCACCGCGACGGAGCGCTTCCTCGCCGCCGTCTGGGAGGAACTGCTGGACACCCGGGGCGTGGGCCGGGACCACGGCTTCTTCGAACTGGGCGGGCAGTCGCTCCTCGCCACCCGGATGACCGCCCGCGTCCGTGAGCAGTGGGGCGTCGAGCTCCCGCTGCCCTTCCTCTACCGGCGGTCCTCCACGCTCGCCGGTGTCGCCGCGGAGGTGGACCGCATCGGAGCGGAGGAACCCGCGTCGGCGCCCGTGAAGGCCATCACCCGGGTGCGCCGCGTCGCCCGCACAGCGCGCACCGGCCCGCCCGCGACCCCCTGACCCATCGTCCCGAGGAGGCACCCATGCCCACCCAGGCCCGGACCGAGACTGACACCGAGTCCGAGACCGAGACCCGGACGGAGCCCGGCGCGCCCGCACCGCGCACCGATCCCGCCGAAGCCACCGTCCTGAGCCGGATCAGCGCGTACTACTCGAGCGTCGACGCAGGCGACGTGGAGAGTCTGCTCGCGCTGTTCGCACCGGACGCCCGCTACCACCGGCCCGGCTACGAGCCGTTGGTGGGCCACACCGATCTGCGGCGCTTCTACCAGGGCGAACGGATCATCGCCGAAGGCACCCACACCCTGACCGAGACCCTGGTCGACTCAGACCGTGTGGCGGTGCACGGCGAGTTCCACGGGCTGCTGCACTCGGGGGAGCGGGTGAGCCTGCGGTTCGCCGACTTCTTCACCCTGACGCCCGAACTCACCTTCGCCACCCGGGACACGTTCTTCTTCACCCCGCTCGTGTAGCCATCCGGCCGGCCGTCCGCCCTCCCGCGCCGGCACACCCCCTACGGCCCAGCCGCCGATCCGAGGAGTCGCCATGACCGAGTCCGCCGTGGAGTCCGCCGAGAGCCGTGCCGTGGCGCCGGACACCGGACCTGCCCGCTTCGCCTTCGGCGAGACCTTCACCGACCACATGGTCACGGCGGCGTGGACCGTGGACCACGGGTGGGAGCCGGGCACCCTCGAGCCGCGCGGTCCGCTGTCGATGGACCCGGCGATGGTGGGACTGCACTACGGGCAGGTGGTGTTCGAAGGGCTGAAGGCCCACCGCCAGGCCGACGGCACCGTCGGTGTCTTCCGCCCGGCGGACCACGCGCTGCGCTTCCAGCGCTCGGCACGCCGCCTGGCGATGCCCGAGCTGCCCGTGGAGACGTTCCTGCGCGCGGTGGACGACCTCGTGAGCGCCGATGCCGGCCTGCTGCCCGACGATCCGGCGCTCAGCCTGTACCTGCGTCCGGTGCTCTACGCCTCGGAACCGGTGCTGGCACTGCGACCGGCCCGGCAGTACCGGTTCGTCCTGATTGCCTTCCTGACGGGCGGATTCTTCGCCGACCGGCCCGACCCGGTGTCCGTGTGGATCAGCCGTGACCAGAGCCGTGCCGCACCCGGCGGCACCGGAGACGTCAAGTGCGCCGGCAACTACGCCCCCGGATACCTGGCCCAGCAGCAGGCCGCACTCGCGGGCTGCCACCAGGTCATCTGGCTCGATCCGGCCGAGCGGCGGTGGGTGGAGGAGATGGGCGGCATGAACATCTTCTTCGTCCGGGGTACGGGCACGGACGCACGCGTCGTCACACCCCCGCGCAGCGGCACGATCCTGCCCGGAGTCACCCGTGACAGCGTCTTCGGCCTGGCGGAGCGGCTCGGCCTGCGCACCGGCGAGGAGCGGCTCTCCGTCGACGAGTGGCGCGAGGGCTGCCGCAGCGGGGAACTCACCGAGGCCTTCGCCTGCGGGACCGCGGCGGGGATCACGCCCATCGGCACAGTGCACGACGACGACCGCTGGAGTGTCGGAACCGGCGAGCCCGGCCCGGTGACTCTGGCCCTGCGCGACGCCCTCACCGCCGCCCAGCAGGGCAGGACACCCGACCTCGCCCACTGGATCCGCCGGGTGGCCGGTACGGCCCGAGCCCGCTGACCCCGCCAACGCCGAACAGGAGACCTCTCACATGACCACCGTCAACGCCGCCGGGACGACGCCGGCACCCGTCGAACCCTCCGGGGCAACCGCGCCGGCCGGTGAGGAGGAGTTCGTCGCCACGGCATCCTTCGCCCAGCAGCGCCTGTGGGTCATGGAGCAGATGGAGGACGGCGCCGCGACGTACAACATCCAGATGGGCCTGCGTCTTCAGGGCGCCGTGGACGTCCCGGTGCTCCGACGCGTCCTCGCCGAGATCCTGCGCCGGCACGAGGTGCTGCGCACCCGGCTGGTCCTGGAGGACGGCGAACTCGTCCAGCTCATCTCGGCCGGGGCGACGCTCCCGCTGCGCGAGGTGGACCTGAGGAGGAGCGCCGACCCGGAGGGCGCGTGGCAGGTCGAGGCCGAACGCGATCTGCACGCCCCGTTCGACGTGTCGGTGCAGCTTCCGCTGCGGGCCGTCCTCTTCCGGCCGGCCGACGACCGGCACGTGCTGCTCCTCACCCTCGACCACCTGGTCTGCGACGCACGGTCCCTGCAGGTCCTGCACACCGAACTGGTCTCGCTGTACCCGGCCCTCGCCGCCGGCTCCGCCTCGCCGCTGCCGGAGCTCCCGGTCCAGTACGCGGACTACGCCGACTGGCAGCGGGAATGGCTGGAGGGCGAGGCGCAGCGCAGGCAACTCGCGTACTGGCGGGGCCGGCTCGGCGGCGAGACACCCCGGCTCACCTTCCACCGGCGCCAGGACGCACAGGAGGCCCCCACGAGCCTTTCCCGGTCGCACGGCCTTCCCGACGGTCTGATCGGCGAGCTGGAGGAGCTGGCCCGCCGTGAGGGGGCGTCGCTGTTCTCCGTCCTCCTGTCGGCCTTCGGCGTGATGATGAGCCGGTACGGACGCCAGGACGACTTCGTGGTCGGATCGCTCCTGTCGGGCCGCACCCGGCCGGAACTGGAGGACCTGATCGGGTTCTTCGTCAACACGGTGGGTCTGCGCGTCGACCTGAGCGGCCGCCCGTCCTTCGGGGAACTGCTCGCCCGCGTCCACGAGGTGACGCTCGAGGCGTACGACCACCAGGACGTGCCGTTCGAGCAGGTCGCCCGGGAACTCGCCCCGGACTACGAACAGGGCCGCAGCCAGCCGTTCTTCGACGTGATGTTCCAGCTCGCGGACCTGAACCGGAAGTCCGTGCGGACGGCGGACGTGTCGTTCGAGCCGCTGGTCATGGCCAGCGCGCCCGCGCCGGTCGATCTGGTGGTCGCGGTGCTGCGGGAGGAGGACGCGTACACCTGCGTCTGGGACTTCCGCAGCGACCTGTTCGGGCCCGCCGGGATCGAACGGATGCAGCGTCAGTACGTCGAGCTGCTGCACGCCGTCGTGGCCGACCCCGACCAGGCAGTCGCCGACCTGGCCCGGACCGCGCCGCACGAGGGCGACAGCCCCCGCGACGTCACCGCCGGCCCCGTCGGGGGAGACATTGAGGGAGACAGCGAGGGGAACGTCGAGGGGGACACCGAGCGGTGGACGTTCGCCCGCCACTTCGACGGTGTGGCCCGCCGCCGTCCGGACGCCACGGCGCTGGTGGCCGGGGAGGAGAGGCTGACGTATCGCGAACTCGCCGGGCGGGCGGACCGCCTGGCCCACGTCCTCGCCGCCCGCGGGGTGGGACCCGGGAGCGTCGTCGGCATCCACCTCGAACGCGGTCTCGACCAGGTCCTCGCCGTCCTCGCCGTCCTCAGGGCGGGCGGCGCGTACCTGCCCCTCGATCCGGCCTACCCCGCCGAGCGGATCGGCTACATGATCGACGACGCCGGCCCCTGCCTGGTCGTCACCGCCCGCGGCCTGCCCGCCCTCGCGGCGCGCCGGCCGGGCGCGACCGTACCGATCGAGGAGCTGACCGCCGAGGCGGAGACGGCCCCCGGCGCTCCGCCGTCCGTAGCAGGGGTATGGGCCGACGACCTCGCCTATGTCATCTACACGTCCGGTTCGACCGGCCGCCCCAAGGGCACCGGAGTGCCCCACCGGGGCATGCGCGTGGTGATCGACGCGATGGCATCGGTGCTCGGACTGACCGGTGAGGACCGGGTGCTGCACTTCGCGTCCGCGAGCTTCGACGCGTCCGTCTTCGAGATGCTGATGGCCTTCGGCGCCGGAGCGGCACTGCATCTCGCCCCTACGGACCGGGGCGTGCCAGTGGACCTGACCGTGTTCCTCCGGGAACAGCGGATCACCGCCCTGGTGCTCCCGCCGTCCGCGCTGGCCGCGCTCGTCGAGGACGACGGTCTGCCCGCGCTGCGGACGGTCTCGGTCGCCGGAGAGGCGTGCCCGCCCGCCCTGGCGGCCCGCTGGGCGGGAGCCCGGCGCTTCTTCAACCTCTACGGGCCGACCGAGGCGACCATCTGGTCGACCTGGCACCGCGTCACCCCGGGGGAGACGGCGGGCGTGCCCATCGGCCGCCCGGTGCCCGGCACAGCGGTGTACCTGGTCGACGAGGAACTCCGGCCGGTCCCCGTGGGAGCGCCCGGGGAGCTGTGCGTAGCGGGGCCCACGGTGGCACGCGGCTACCTCGGGCGGGCGGCGCTGACGGCGGAACGCTTCGTCCCCGACCCCTTCGGCGACGTGCCGGGCGGGCGGCTCTACCGGACCGGGGACCTCGCCCGCCGGAACGAGTCGGGCGCGCTCGAATTCCTGGGCCGCATGGACGACCAGGTGAAGATCCGCGGCTTCCGGATCGAACTAGGCGAGATCGAGAGGACGGTCGCCGCCCACCCGGAGGTCCGGGAAGCGGTGGTCGTCGTCCGGGAGGACACCCCCGGAACGCGGACCGTGGTCGCCTACGCGGTCGCCCGGCCGGGCGCGGAGCCCGGCCCGGAGGAGCTGCGCGAGCTGTGCGGGCGCAGCCTGCCGCACTACATGGTGCCGTCCCATGTGGTGCTGCTCGGCCGGCTGCCGGTGTCCGGGGCGGGCAAGGTCGACCGCAAGGCGCTGCCGGCGCCGGAGCGGGCGGCCGACGCCGATACGGCCGAGGCTCCGGACGGGCCCCTGGAGGAGGCGATCGCCGAGATCTGGTCCGAGGTGCTCGGCGCCGGCAGCGTTGCCAGGACCGATGACTTCTTCGCGCTCGGCGGCAATTCGCTGAGCGCGACCCAGGTCATCGTGCGGGTCCGGCAGGACTTCGACCTCGCCCTGCCCGTCCGCGCCCTCTTCGACAGCACGCGACTCGGAGACTTCACCGAGGCGGTGCGCGTGGCGGCGTCCGCCCAGGACTGAGAGCCCGGATCCACGGGGCCGGCGGCGGTGGTGCCGCAGGGGCCGACGGCCCCCGCGGCACCGGCACGCCTGACCGCGATGACCACGGCTGTGCCGTCGCATTCTTCCCCACGAGATGGGTAGGGTCTCGCTGGTTCACTCTGACCTCAGGGGGGCCAGGGAAGTGCGTGCCGGGCTGAGATCCAGACCGGTCCGAACTCTTGCCGGTGTCCTATCGGTTGGGCAGGGAAAGTGATTCACGGTTCGGGGGGAACTTTGCCGGCCTTGGTCAACGAGGGTGACGCACATGCGGCGTCGGTCCGGTTCCGTGTTCTGGGGCCTGTCGAGATCCTGATCGGCGACAGGCCGGTCCCCCTGCGGGCGGGACGTCAGCAGACCGTCCTGTCGATGCTGCTCCTGGAGGCCAACCATGTCGTCGGCACCGATCGCCTGATCGACGCGATCTGGGGGGACGACCCTCCGACGACGGCGGGCAGCCAGATACAGATATGCGTGTCGGCGCTGCGCCGCATCCTGGCCGAGGCCGGCGGGATCATCGAGACCCGCGCGCCGGGCTATCTGATCCGTGTCCGGGCGGACCAGCTCGACATGCAGGTCTTTGAAGACACGGTGGCCGAGGCCGGGCGGGTGTTACGCGCCGGATCCGTGGCGGAGGCCGCCGCCCTGCTGCGGGACGCGCTCGCGCTCTGGTCCGGCAACGCGCTGGCCAGCGTCACCAGCCGGCTCGTCCGGGCGAAGGCCGCCCGGCTGGACCAGACCCGGCTGAACGTCTACGAGGAGTGCGTGGACCGGGAGCTCCAGCTGGGCAGACACCGCGAGCTGGTGAGCGAACTGATGACCCTCGTCTCCCAGAACCCGCTGCGCGAGCGCCTGTGCGGCCAGCTCATGCTGGCCCTCTACCGCTCCGGCAGACAGGCCGAGGCGCTGGAGGCCTACCGCACCGCCCGGGCCGAACTCGTCGACCAGCTGGGCATCGAACCGGGTGAGGAACTGAGGCGGCTCGAGAGCGCCATCCTGACCCAGGAGCCCGGCCTCGACTGGTCCGGAACCGCCGATCCCTCCGCGAACTCCGGCGGACCCCGCCAGCTCATCGCGGCCACCAGCGACTTCACCGGGCGGGAGGACTACGTGGACGCGATGGAGCGCGCGTTGAAGCCGTCCGACGTCGCGGCGGGGCCCTGCGGAGTGGTCCCCATCGTCGTCGTCGCGGGCAAGAACGGGGTGGGCAAGAGCGCCCTCGCCATCCATGTGGCCCACCGGCTCGCGGCGGCCCACTTCCCCGATACGCAGCTCTACGCGGACCTGAGAGGGACCCGGTCCGACCCCCTCTCCAGCGAGGACCTGCTCATGTCCTTCCTGCGGGCCCTGAGTCCGCCCGGCACCAAGTTCCCCGACGCCGTGGAGGAACGGGCCCGGCTCTACCGCAGCCGGCTGGCGGCCCGCAAGGCGCTGATCGTGCTGGACGACGTCGCCGACGAGGCCCAGGTGCGGATGCTGCTGCCGGGGAGCGCGGGGTGCGCGGTGATCATCACGAGCCGGGTGCGGCTGACCGGCTTCCCCGGCTGCCGGCTCATCAACCTGGGGCAGTTCGACCAGAGCGAGGCCATCGAACTGCTCGGCAGAGTCGTCGGCGAGGACCGGGTGCGCGCCGAGCCGGCCGCCGCCCGTACCCTCTCCGAACTGGTGGGCGGCCTACCGCTGGCGCTGCGCGTCGCCGGTGCCCGGCTTGCCGCGCGCCCCCACTGGACGCTCGCGACCATGGTCAGGCGGCTCGCCGACGAACACCGCCGGCTGGACGAACTGGTCCACGGCGACCTTGCGGTACGGGCCAGCATCTCGCTGACCTACGGCAGCCTGCCGCCCCGGGTGCGCCTGCTCTTCCGGGCGCTGAGCGACCTGCCGTGGGACACCTTTCCGAGCTGGGTGGCCGCCGCCGTGCTCGACATCGGTGTGCGGGAGGCGGAGGACCTGCTCGACGAACTGGTCGATGCCCATCTGCTCGACTACATCGCCGCCGACGCCTCCGGGAACATCTCCTACCGGTTCCACGTGCTGATCCGCATCTTCGCGCGGGAACAGTCCGCCGAGGGCCCGGAGCGCGAGGCCGACAGCCGACGGCTCCTGGAACGGGTGTGCGGCGGCTGGCTCTTCCTGGCCGAGCACGCCCACGAGCTGCTCTACGGCGGTCAGTTCACGCTGCTGCACGGCACGGCGCCCCGCTGGGAACCGCGCGGAGGGTTCCATGAGATCCCCCTGCGCGACGCCCTGGGCTGGCTGGAGAGCGAGCGCCTCAACCTGACGGCCGCGGTGCGGCACAGCGCAGGCGCGGGCCTGGACGAACTGTGCTGGGACCTCGCCAGCACACTGGTGACCCTCTTCGAGGCCAGGGGGTACTTCGACGACTGGACGGAGACGCACAAGTTCGCGCTGGCCGCGGTCCGCGAGACCGACAACCGCCGGGGCATCGCGGCGATCCTGTCCTCGCTCGGTTCGCTGCACGTCACCCGCCGCCAGACGGGCACGGCGCCCGAACTGCTCGACCGGGCCATGGAGATCTTCGAGGAGCTGGACGACCGCCACGGACGGGCCCTCGTCCTGCGCAGCCAGGCATCGCTGGACTATCACATGGGCGAGACCCGGCTCTCGCTGGCGCGGTACGAGGCGGCCCTGGGGGAACTGCGCCAGGCCGGCGACCGGATCGGGGTGGCCCACGTCCTCGTCAACATCGCCCAGCACCAGCTGGACGCCGACGCGCCGGACGAGGCTGTCAAGCAGCTGGACGAGGCCCTCTCCATCTGCCGGGCCGTCGGGAGCAGACGCACCGAGGCGCAGGTCCTCTACCGCCTCGGCCTCGCACAGCTCGAGCAGGACCGGGTCGACGCGGCCCGTGAGACCTTTACCGCCGTGCTGCTCCTGGTGCGCCAGAACGACGACCTGGTGGGCGAGAGCTACGCCCGTCTCGGCATGAGCGCGGTGCACATGAGACTGGGCAACTTCCAGACGGCCGAGACCATGCTGCGCAGGACCCTGGAGATCAGCGAGGAACTGGCCGACACGGTCGCGCAGGGCCGGGCCCTGTTCGAACTGGGCAGTCTGCTCGCCCAGGGCGCCGATCCGGCCGGAGCACGCCGCCATCTCGAACGTGCTCTGGCCATCTTCCGGGAGCAGAGTCTTCGGCTGTGGGAGGACCGGACGCAGGAGGCCCTGGACTCGCTTCCGGACTGAGCCGGACGGAGTGAGCCGGACGGACTGAGCCCGGGGCGGGTCTCCCGCCGGTGCGCGGACCGGGCTCAGGTCCAGGGGGTGTCCTTGTCCGGGTGCTCGGACGGCGGCGGTGTCGTTGCGCCGTCCGCCCCCTCGGACAGGTTCCACGTCGTCGCGGTGGCGGGCACCGCTGCCGCGGCGACGGTCGGCGCACCCGCCGCCAGGACGGTCGCGGCCAGCAGAACGGACAGAATGCGCGGGGTTCCAGGCATCGTTCGGTTTCCTTCAGGTCAGTGGTACGTGTCGGTCGGATGACCCGGATGTTAGGGAGCCGCTGTATCGCGGCCTTATTCATGCCCTGTCGCCCGCCCATCGCGACGACCGCCGAGGCGGCGATCGGTCACCGATAGGGGAGCGATAGCCGCACACGAAGAATCGGAGAGTCAATCACTGGGATTCACGACAGGGGACACCGTGGACACTGCTCTTTCGGATCCTTCTGCGGCGGCGCGGAAGACGGAACGCCTCTCGGTCTGCGTGTTCTGCGGAGCGCGTCCGGGCACGTCGCCCGAGGCCGTCCGGCTGGCCCGCGAGGCCGGCGTCACGCTGGGGCTGCACGGACACGACCTGGTATACGGCTCGGGCGGCGCGGGCCTGATGGGGGAGGTCGCGCGCGGCGCGATGTCGTCCGGGTCGCGGGTCACCGGCATCGTGCCGCGCTTCCTCTACGAGCTCGAACGCGCCGACCAGGCCGACACCGACGAAATGATCATCACCGAGGACATGTTCGACCGGAAGCGGGAGATGATCCGGCGCTCGGACGCCTTCATCGCTCTCCCCGGCGGATACGGAACCCTCGACGAGATCCTGGAAGTCGTCTCCCTGAACTCCCTCGGCCAGTGCCCCAAACCGCTCGTGCTCGTCGACCTCGACGGCATCTGGGAGCCGCTGACCGCCCTGTTCGACCGGATCCGCGCCGGCGGCTTCTTCCGGCAGAGCGCTGAGGCACCCTTCCACCTGGCCGGCTCGGTCGCCGAGGCCGTCGAGTTCGTGGAGCGCCACACGCGGTCCGCCGCGGACACGGTGCGGGTGGGCGCATGACACCCCCTGTGCCGACCACGTACCCCCGTTCCGGGGCCGTCGAAAGGAGTGCGGACCGGTGACCACCACCACGCAGACCGGGACCGTTGCATCCCGTGCCCTGCGCATCGACGGGGCCAGGCTGCTGCGCCGTATCGACGAGCTCGGCAGGATCGGGGCCGACCCGCTCGGCGGAGTCACCCGCCCGGCCTTCAGCGCCGAGGACCGGCAGGCCCAGCAGTACGTCCGGGCCGAGGCCGCCGGCGCCGGACTGCGCACCGAGGTCGATCCCGCGGGCAACGTCATCATCAGGCGGGCCCACCGGACGGCTCCCGGGCCCGTGGTCCTCATGGGGTCGCACCTGGACACCGTCATCAACGGCGGGCGGCTGGACGGGGCATACGGCGTCCTGGCCGCGCTGGAGGTGATGCAGACCGTCGTCGAGGCGGGCATCGAACTCGCCCACGACCCCGTGGCGGTGGCCTTCGCCAACGAGGAGGGCGCGCTGTTCCCCCAGCCCTTCTGGGGCTCCATGGCGCTGACCGGCCAGACCCTCCGGCTGCCCGACGACCCCTGCGACCGGCACGGCAACTCGCTGGCCGGACCGCTGCGGCAGGCCGGAGGTGACCTCGCGCAGGTGTCCCGGGCCGCCTGGCCGCCCCGGTCCGTCCGGGCCTATCTCGAGCTCCACATCGAACAGGGCCCGGTCCTGGAGGAGCTGAACCTGCCGATCGGAGTGGTCACGGACATCGTCGGGCGGGTGGTCTACGACGTCCATGTGCGCGGCCGGGCGGGGCACGCCGGAACCACCCCGATGGGCCGGCGCCGTGACGCGGCTGTCGCGATGAGCCATGTCGTCATCGCCGCGGAGCGGACCGCGACCACCGCGGGCCGCTGCCGCGTCGCGACCGCGGGATGCGTGACGGTGTCGCCCGGCGCCACCAACGTGATCCCCAGCGAGGCGCTCATCTCCGTGGAGTTCCGCGACGAATCCGCGGCCCGGCTCGCCGACGCGGCGTCGTCCTTCGTCGCCGAACTCCGGGCCCTCTCCGAGCTCACCGGCTGCGAGATCCGGGCCGAGGAGACCCTGCGCACCGTCCCGGTGCCCACGGACCCCGCCCTCCAGGACCTCATCGCCGCCTGCGCGGACGACCTGGGCCTCGGGCAGACCCGGCTGCCGAGCGGCGCGGGCCACGACGCCCAGATCCTCGCGGCCGTCGCACCCACCGGGATGATCTTCGTGCCGAGCCTGAAGGGGCTGAGCCACACGCCCGAGGAGGACACCGCCGCGGCCGACCTCGTAGCCGGCGCGGACGTCCTCCTGCAGGCCGCGCTCTCCCTCGGGGCGGGGGACAGGTGAGAGCGGCCGAGGCCTCCTCCGGCCTGCTCCATGTCCCGAACCCGTTGCCGGACGCGCCCCTGCGGCTCATCGGCGTCCCCTACGCCGGGGGAGGGGCGAGCGTCTTCACGGGGTGGCACACCGGCCTGCCGGACATCGAGCTGGCAGCGGTCCGGCTGCCGGGGCGCGAGTCCCGCTTCAGCGACCCGCCCCACACCCGCATGGGGCCGCTCGTGGCCGACCTCGCGGACGGGATCGCGGCGGCCGCCGACCGCCCGTACGCCCTGTTCGGACACAGCATGGGCGCCCGGGTCGTCTTCGAGGTCGCGCGACGGCTGCGTACCCTCAAGGGCCCGCAGCCCCGGTACCTCTTCGTCTCCGGCTGCCGGGCGCCCCACCTGCCCCTGCGGCCGCCGACCGGACACCTGACGGACGCGGAGTTCGTGCAGGAACTGCGGGAGCTGGGCGGTGCGCCGCCGGAGTTCTTCGCCGAGCCGGAGCTCGTCGAACTGCTGCTGCCCATGCTGCGCGCCGATTTCGCCGTCCTGGAGTCCTACGACTACACCGCCGCGGCACCCCTGGACATCCCCGTCCGGGCGTTCTGCGGGGACGCCGACCCCCATGTCTCGCCGGCGCAGACCGCAGCCTGGAGCGAACACACCTCGTCCCGCTTCGGGCTGACACGCCTGGCGGGCGGCCACTTCTATCTCGGCGAGCAGCGTGCCGCGCTCCTGTCCACGATCCGTGACGACCTCCTGCACCGACCGGGAGCACCGACGCCCGGGCCCTGATAGGCCACCGAAGGAGGGGCGATAGACACCCCCGGCACGCTTCCACCACGCACAGGCTCCCGCCCCATCGCTGACTGGAGGGACATGCCCAGCTCTGCGGAAACCGCCGAAGAACGGCGCCGGTCCCTGGACGCGCGGCTGCTGCGCCGCCGGTCCGAACGGGCCGCCGGCGCCCAGCCCGCCCGCACGATCCCGCACGCCCCGCGCACCGGCCCGCTGCCCCCGTCGTCGGGACAGCGGCGCTTCCTGCTGCTCAACGACCTCGACACGGCCGGTGACGGTGCCGCGGGCACCGGGAACTTCGCCTTCTGGCTCCGGCTGCGCGGCGACCTGGACCAGGACGCGCTGGAAAGCGCCCTGAACGAGCTGTGCCGCCGCCACGAAGTGCTCCGTACCGTCTTCGCCACGGACGAGGGCGTCCCGGTGCAGATCGTGCGGGATCACGCACCCGCACCCCTGCCCCTGCACGACCTCAGCCGCGAGGCCGACCCGGCGGGCCGGGCGCGAACCGTCGCGGCCCAGTGGGCACGGGAGGTGTTCCGGCTCGGCACCGACACGCCCTTCCGCCAGGACCTGATACGGCTGGGCCACCGGGACCACGTACTGCTGCTGAGGATCCACCACATCGCCGCCGACGGCTGGTCCGAGGGGGTGCTCAACCGCGAACTGTCCCTGCTCTACGGGGCGTTCCGCCGCGGCGAGCCCTCCCCGCTGCCGCCGCTTCCCATCCAGTACGCCGACTTCGCGGCCTGGCAGCAGGAGCAGCTCGCCGGTGGGGTGCTCGACCGGGAGACCGACCACTGGGCCCGTCTGCTGAACGGCCCGCCCGCCGCCACCGAACTGCCCTTCGACCGGCCGCCGACCGCCACCAGCGGTGCGGCCGGAGCGGTCCTGCGGATACCCGTGGACCGGACCGCGCACGGCCGGATCACCGCACTGTGCACAGCCCACGGCGTCTCGCTCTTCCACACGCTGCTCGCCGGGTACGCGGCACTGCTCACCCGCTACTCGGGCCAGACCGATGTCGTGGTCGGCGCCCCCGTCGCCAACCGCCAGCACGCCGAGACAGCAGGCCTGATCGGCTTCTTCGTCAACACCGTCGCCCTGCGGATCGACACATCGGGCAACCCCGCCTTCGGCGAACTGCTGCGCCGCGTCAAGGACGTCGCCCTCGACGCCGCCGACCACCAGACGGCACCCTTCGAGCAGGTCGTCCAGCGGGTCGCGCCGCCCCGCGAGCCGGGCCGCCAGCCACTGGTGCAGACGATGCTCCAGGTGCACAACACCCCTCAGGCCCCCGTCGCACTCGAGGGCCTGCACGTCGAGTACGAGCAGCTGTTCACCGACAGCACCTCCGCGGATCTGGCGGTGAGCTTCGTCGAGACGGACGGAGAGCTCGAAGCGCTGTGGGAGTACCGGGCGGAGCTGTTCGACCCCGCGACCGTGCGCCGCGTCCACCAGGACCTCTTCTCCCTGATCGAGTCGGCCGTGAACTGTCCGGCCCTGGGCGTCGCCGAACTGGACCTGCTCCCGGCGGCGGAACGGGAGTGGCTGCGGCTCCGGTCGAGGGGACCGCGCCGGGCCGCACCGGACGGTGTCCTGGAGCTGTTCACCCAGCAGGTGCGGCGCACTCCGAAGGCCCCGGCCGTGGTCTGCGGGACGGACGCTCTCACCTACGCCGAGCTGGAGGAGCGGGCCGATGCGCTGGCGCACCACCTGGGCACCCTCGGCGTCACCGGCGGTGACCTCGTGGCGATCTGCCTGGAACGCGGCGCCGACATGGTGGTCTCGGTCCTGGCCGTGCTCAAGGCCGGCGCCGCCTACCTGCCGCTCGACCCCGGATATCCGGCCGGCCGACTGCAGTTCATGGTGCAGGACGCGGAGCCGGCCCTGGTCCTCACCCACGCCGCGACGGCGGACGCCCTCGGACCGCACCCGGCACGCACCGTGCGGCTGGACCTCTCCCGGGAGACGCTCGCCGACCTGACCGGCCGCGCCCCGCGGGGCCGGCCCGGCCCGCAGGACCTGGCCTATGTCATCTACACCTCCGGCTCGACCGGCATGCCCAAGGGCGTCGCGGTCCCGCACGGCGGACTGGCCAACTACCTCGCATGGGCCGGGGACCTCTACCGCACCATTGGCGGCGGGGGATCCGTACTGCACTCCTCGCTGAGCTTCGACCTCACGGTCACGTCCTTCTTCCTGCCCCTCCTGTCGGGGGAACCCCTCCTCACGGTCCCCGACGAACAGCCCCTGCCCCGACTCGCCGCACTCCTGACAGACCCTCGCCGGGAGCCGGCCATGGTCAAGCTGACGCCTTCCCATCTGCGCGCCCTGCGCGGCGAGGCCGCCGAGGGCGGTCCGGCGGACGCCGTCGCCGCCTTCGTGATCGGCGGTGAGGTCCTGCCCGCCGACCTCGTCGCGGTATGGCGCCTCCTCGCGCCACGGGCCAGATTCTTCAACGAGTACGGACCGACGGAGGCCGTCGTCGGGTGCTGTGTGCACGAGGTGACCGAAGGCACGGACACCGGTGCGCCGGTGCCGATCGGCGTCCCCGTCGACAACACCGAGCTCTACGTGCTCGACCGGGCCGGGAACCAGGTCCGCCCGGGAACCATGGGCGAGCTCTACATCGGCGGATCACAGGTGGTGCGCGGATATCTCAACCGGCCGGCGCTCACCGCCGAGCGCTTCGTGCCCGATCCCTTCAGCGGCGTACCCGGCAGCCGCCTCTACCGCACCGGGGACCTGGTCCGGTACCTGCCGGACGGGGCGCTGGAACTCATCGGGCGCACCGACGACCAGGTCAAGATCCGCGGACAGCGCGTGGAGACCGGCGAGGTCGAGTTCGCCCTGCGGCAGTGCGCCGGCGTGGCCGACGCGGTCGTGGTCGCCGGCGGCTCGCCCGGCGCGGCCGCCCTCGTCGGCTACTACGTCGCCGAGGCCGGGGCCGACCCGGGCCCCGGCGAACTGCGCGACGCCCTTGCCGGGACCCTGCCGCGGCACATGGTCCCGGCGGCCCTGATGCGGCTCGGTGCCATGCCGCTGACGGAGAACGGGAAGGTGGACCGGGCCGCGCTGCCCGACCCGGGCGGCGTCACACGGCCCGACCCGGAGACCTGGACCGCCCCCGCCGACCCGGTGGAGGAGCAGCTCGCACAGATCTGGGCCCGGATCCTGGGCTGCGAACGGGTCGGGGTCCTCGACGACTTCTTCGAGCTCGGCGGGCACTCCCTGCTCGCCGCCGAGGTGATCGAGCACATCGGCCGCACCTGGCCGGGGCTCCCCGTCCGGGGAATGCTGCGGGAGATCTTCCTGCATCCGACGGTCCGGGGGCTCGCCGCGGCCATCCGGACGGCACTCGCGGCACCGGCCCCGCCGGCCGCGCACAGCGCCGTACCGCACGAGCGTCCGGCCCGTCCCGGGCCGCTGCCGCTGTCACCGGCCCAGGAGAGCCTGCTCGTCCAGGTGGAGCTGTCCGGCAGCCCCCACGAATACCTGGTCCCGCAGGCGCTGCGCCTGGACGGCCCGCTCGACGTAGGTGCCCTGCGGCAGGCCCTGACGGCGATCAGCGACCGGCACGAAGTGCTGCGCTGCCGGTTCCCGCGCGACGCCGCCGACCACTGCTACGCGCTGCCCCCCGGTCCGCAGCCCGCGCTGGAGGAGCACGACCTGTGCCACCTGCCTCCCGCCGAACGCCCGGAAGCGGTCGCGGCGCTGCTGCGCACCGAGGTGACCGCACCGCTGGACCTCGCGGCGGGCCCGTTGCTGCGGGCCCTGCTGATCCGCGACGGTGACGGCCGGCACCTGCTGTGCCTGACCACCCACCATCTCGTCTTCGACGGGCGGTCCCAGCAGATCCTGTTCACCGCGCTCGCGGCCGAGTACACCAGGGCGCTGGAGGGCGGGCGGCCCGTGCCGCCCGGACCTTCCCCGCAGTACGCGGACCTCGTAGGAGCTCTGAGACAGCAGGCCGAGAACCCGGCGGAGGAGGACCTGGCGTACTGGCGCGACACCCTGGCCGCGACGCCCGGCCTCGCCCTGCCCACCGACCGTCCGCGCGGCGCTTCCCGCGCGGGCACCGGCCGGGCCCTCGTGTTCACGGTGGAGGCCGGCACCGTCACCGCGCTGCGCCGCCTTGCGAAGGACCGCTCGGCCACGCTCTTCATGACGTTGCTCGCCGGGCTGCAATGTATGTTGCACCGGCACACGGGACAGCGGGACTTCGCGGTCGGCACCTCCGTCGCGGGGCGGGGCGTGCCCGGGAGCAGCGATCTGATCGGGCTGTTCATCAACCAGGTCGCCCTGCGCGCCGACCTCGCCGGGGATCCCTCCTTCGACGACGTCGTGGAACGCGTCCGGCAGCGCTGCGCGGAGGCGTTCACCCGCTCCGACGTGCCGTTCGACCGGGTCGTCCGTGAGGTGCGCCCCGAACGCGTCGCGGGCGCCAACCCGCTGTTCCAGGTCGCCTTCGAACTGGCGGAGGCCCCGTGGAGCGGCGAGACGGAGACGGGGCTGAGGCTGCGGGAGCACCCCGTGCCGGTGACCGTCTCCAAGTTCGATCTGACGGTGGCGTTCCGCCCCGACGGAGACCGGCTCCTTGGCGAAGTGGAGTACGACATGGCGCTCTTCGACGAACAGCGGGTGCGAGGCCTGGCGGACGACCTGGTCCAGGTGCTGGACGAGGTCGCGGCCGATCCGGCGACGCGGGTCGGCGGCCTGCTGCCGGAGCGGACCGACCCGGCGTCCGGGCAGAGTCCGTCCGGCGACGGCCCACCGCGGGAGACCGCGCCGGCCGAGGAGCCCAGCCACGCCGAGCTGCTGGTGGCCGACGCCTACCGGGCCGTGCTGCCGACGGCCGAATTCGGGCCCGACGACGACTTCTTCGCGCTCGGCGGCCACTCGGTGCTCGCCCTGCGCGTGGTCTCACGGCTCCGCAAGGCCCTCGACCTCGACATCCCGCTCGACCTGATGTTCCACCACCCCACCGTACGGACGCTGGCCGAACAGCTCGAGGACCTCCTGCTCGCCGAGATCGAGGCCCTGCCCGAGCACGAGGCGGCCGAGACCCTTGCGGACGGCCGGCCCTAGGGCCTCTCGTTTGGATCATGCCGGGCTCGCGGGGCCCGGCACTCGCATCTGAACGAAAGACCCCAGCGCGGGTCTGCGATCACCCGCACCCCATCCGATCACTCAGGGAGGACACCATGTCCGAGACCGGCCCCGTCGAGCACTACAAGGTGGTCCTCAACCACGAGGAGCAGTATTCGATCTGGTCCGCGAGCCGGCCCAATCCGGCGGGATGGACCGACGAAGGCACCAGCGGCACCCGCCAGGAGTGCCTGGACCGGATCGAGCAGATCTGGGTCGACATGCGGCCGCTGAGCATCCGTACCCGCAGCGGGCGATGAGATGACGACGCTGCAGGAATCGGAGACGGTACGGGACCCGTCGGACCCGGAGCTCTACCGCACCGGCGACCCCGAGGCGGTCTGGGCACGGCTGCGCGCCCGTAGTCCGGTCTGCTGGACCGAGCGGGCCCACGCACCCGGCTACTGGGCGGTCACCAGCCACGCGCTGGTGTCCCAGGTCCTCAAGAACGCCGCCGTGTACAGCTCCGAGAAGGGCATGCGGCTGGACGCCGACCCTGCGGCGACGGCGGCCAGCGCGGGCAGGATGCTGATCGTCACCGACCCGCCCCGGCACGGAGCGATCCGGCGGATCATCAACTCCAGCTTCACCCCCGCGATGGTGCGGCGGCTCACGGACACCATGCGGGCGACCGCGCGCAGCGTGGTGGCCGAGGCCGTCGAGGCGGGGGAGTGCGACCTCGTCGACGTGGCGTCCCGGCTGCCGCTGTCCGTCATCTGCGACATGCTCGGCGTGCCGAAGCCGGACTGGAACCACATGCTCGCCCTGACCCGCACCGCCTTCGGCACCAGCGACGCCGAGGGCGACGCCCGCCTGCGCAGCGAGGCCCACACCGAGATCCTCGTCTACTACTCCGAGCTGATCCGGCGGCGCCGCAAGGAGCCGGGCGAGGACATCGTCTCCGCCCTGGTGAACGGCACCGTCGACGGCAGGCCGCTGACCGACAGCGAGGTCTACCTCAACTGTGACGGGCTCATCTCCGGCGGCAACGAGACCACCCGGCACGCCACGGTGGGCGGGGTGCTGGCGCTGATGGCCCACCCCGGCGAGTTCGACCGGCTCCGCGCCCGCCCGGAACTCGTCGACACCGCGGTGGAGGAGATCCTGCGCTTCACCAGCCCCGCACTGCACGTGCTGCGCACCGCCACCCGCGACACCGAACTGGGCGGACAGCACATCCGCGAGGGCGACCGGCTCGCCCTGTGGCTGCCGTCGGCCAACCGGGACGAACAGGTCTTCCCCGACAGCGCCCGCTTCGACGTGGGCCGCACCCCCAACCGGCACCTGACCTTCGCCGCCGGCACCCACTTCTGCCTCGGCGCGGCACTGGCCGGACAGGAACTGCGGCTGCTGTTCGAGGAGATCGTCCGCAGCGTGAGCCACGTCGAGCCGGCCGGACCGGTCCGCCGGCTGCGATCCAACCTCGTCTGGGGATACGAATCCGTACCCGTGCGCATGGAAGGGAAGCAATGACCGACATCGCCCCGCCGGCCGACCGCACCGGCCGGCTGTCCCCGGCCAAGAGGGCGCTGCTCCAGCGTCGGCTGGCCGGCGGCCGCAGCCGTGCCGACGCGGACATCAGCGCCATCGAGCAGGTGGACCCGGCGCTGTCCGTGCCCGTCTCGCCCGCGCAGCGCGGCCTGTGGATCCAGGACCGCTATCTGGAGGGCAACGCCCTCTACAGTGCCAACGAGGCGATGTGGCTGCACGGCCGGCTCCGCCTCCCGGCCCTGCGCTCCGCCGTGGACCGCCTGGTGGAACGGCACGAGGCCCTGCGGACCATCTTCCCCGGCACCTCCGAGCCGCTGCAGATGGTCCGGCCCCCGCGACCGGGCAGCCTGAAGCTCCTCACGCTGGGCGGCAAGGACCGCGCCGAAAGCCGCGAGCGCGCGCTGGAACTGGCCCGGCAGGAGGTGGCGACCCCGTTCGACCTGGCCGCCGGGCCCCTGTTCCGGGTGCTGCTGATCACCGTCGCCGACGACGAGCACCTGCTGGTGCTCAACATGCACCACATCGTCACCGACGGCTGGTCCTTCGACGTCCTGGCCCGTGACCTCGCCGAGTTCTACTCCGCCGCCGCCGAGCGGCGCGAGGCCATACTGCCCGGCCTGCGCGTCAACTACCGCAGCTTCAGCGCCTGGCAGCTAGCCCGGCAGGACCCGGCCCGGCTGGAGGGCCAACTCGACTACTGGCGAACCGCGCTGGAAGACATCGCCCCGGTGCTCGACCTGCCCACCGACCGGCCCCGGCCACCGCAGCAGTCCTACCGCGGTGCCGCCGTCACCGGGCACGTCACGCCCCGGACCGCCGACGGCATCCGTGCCCTCGCGGCCGCCCGGGGGACAACGGTCTTCGCCACACTGCTGGCGGCCTTCCAGGTCCTGCTGTACCGCTACACCGGCCAGCCGAAGTTCGCCGTCGGGACGCTGCTGCACGGCCGCGGCCACGCCGAGCCGGGCGAACTCGACGACATGGTCGGCCTGTTCGCCTCCACCGCGGCCCTGCCGGCCGACCTCGGCGACCGCCCGCGGTTCGACGACTTCCTCGCCCGTACGCGCCGCAACGTCATCGACGCGATCGCCCACCAGGACGTGCCCTTCGACCGGGTCGTCGAGGAGCTGGCACCCCCGCGCGACCTCAGCCGCAACCCCCTCTTCCAGACGCTCTACCAGCACCTGGAGCCCGGCGAGAAGCCGTGGACGCTGACCGGCCTGACCGTTGAGCCGGGCCACCTGGGCACCGCCACCTCCAAGGTCGACCTGGGCCTGTTCACCACGGACCGGGGTGCGCACGGCATGCGCGTCGACCTGGTCTTCGCCACGGACCTCTTCGACACCTCCACCGCCCAGCGGATCCTGGACCACTTCCTCCACCTGGTGGGCAGCGTCGTCGCCGACCCGCACGCCCCGGTGGACACGCTGGACATCCTGCCCGCCGAGGAGGCGGGGACGATCCTGCGGGAGTGGAACGCCACCGAGGCCGCCTATCCCACCGACCGGTGCCTGCACGAGCTCTTCGAGGAGCAGGTCGCCCGCACCCCGGACGCGCCCGCCGTCGTCACCCCGGACGGGACCGTCAGCTACGCCCGGCTGAACGCACGGGCCAACCAGGTCGCCCACCTGCTGCGTGAACAGGGCGTGCGGCCGGACGTGTTCGTCGGCCTGTGCGTACGGCACAGCGTGGAGATGTTCGTCGGCATCCTCGGCATCCTCAAGGCCGGCGGCGCGTACGTTCCGCTGGATCCCGATCACCCGGCCGACCGCCTGGCCTACGTCCTTGAGGACACCGCGGCACCGATCGTCCTGACGCAGGAAGCCGTCCGCGACCGGGTACCCGGGACGTCCGCGCAGGTCATCTGCCTCGACGGTGACCGCCCCGCGCGCTACCCGGACCACGACCCGGGACGGACGGCCGTGTCCGGAGACCTCGTGTACGCCATCTACACCTCCGGCTCCACCGGGCGCCCCAAGGGCGTCCTCATCACCCACCAGGGGCTGAACAACTACCTGGTGTGGGCGGTGACCGGATACGGCCTCGAAGGCAGCTCCGGCGCGCCGATGCTGGGGTCGATCGCCTTCGACCTGTCCGTGCCGAACTTCCTGCTGCCGTTCATCGGCGGACGCGACGTCACCCTGCTGCCGGAGGACCGCAGCCTCGAAGGCCTCGCCGAACTGCTCCGCCGGCCAGGAGACTTCAGCCTGCTGAAGATCACCCCCGCCCATCTCGACGTGCTGCGGGCCCATCTCGACGGCGAGCACCGCAGCGAGAAGCCGGTCACCTCGGTACGGACCTTCGTGGTCGGCGCCGACGAGGTGAAACCGGAGACCGCGGCGGCCTGGCAGCGGATCGCGCCCGGCGCCCGCATGATCAACGAGTACGGCCCCACCGAGACGGTCGTCGGATGCTCGGTCTACGAGATCCCGGCCGACGGAGCCCCGCGCGCGGTCGTACCGATCGGCAGGCCGATCGCCAACACCCAGATGTACGTGCTGGACGACCACCTCAACCCCGTACCGCCCGGCGTGACCGGCGAGCTGTACATCGGGGGCGACGGCGTGGCCCGGGGCTACCTGAACCGCCCCGCCCTCACCGCGGAGAAGTTCATTCCCGACCCGTACAGCCGCACGCCCGGCGCCCGCTTCTACCGGACCGGTGACCGGGCCCGCTTCCGCCCCGACGGAAACCTGGAGTTCCTCGGCCGCATCGACCACCAGGTCAAGATCCGCGGCTACCGGATCGAACCGGGCGAGGTGGAGACCGCACTGCTGCTGCACCCGACGATCGCCGAAGCCGTCGTGGCCGTCCGCGAGGACAGGCCGGGCGAACGGCGGCTCGTGGGTTATGCGGTGCCGACCGGAACGGACCGGCCCGACCCCGCCGAACTGCGGGACTTCCTGCGGCGGTCGCTGCCCGAATACCTGGTGCCCGCCGTCATCGTGATCCTCGGCGAACTGCCCCTGAGCAACGGCGGGAAGGTCGACCGGCGCCTCCTGCCGCCTCCCGCCGGCGTCCGCGGCGAAACGGCCGCCCCCTCAGTGGCGCCCAGTGAAGGACCGGAAAGTGTCCTCGCCGGTATCTGGGCCGACATCCTCGGCCTGGATCAGGTCGGCGCGCACGACAACTTCTTCGATGCCGGCGGCGACTCGCTCCTGGCCCTGCGCGTCGTCGCCCGCGCCAGGGAAGCCGGCCTCGCCCTGCGGCCCCGGACACTCTTCGAGTGCCAGACCCTCGCCCGGCTGGCCGAGGCCGCCACCCCCTGCGAACCGTCAAACCCCCTGCCCCAGGCCGGGGAACACACCCCGCAGCAGGCCGGCGAGGTGGGTTTCACCCCACTGCAACGATGGTTCCTCGAAGCCCCGGTCGACCATGCCGCCCACGTGGCCACCGAACACGTCGAGATCGACTGGACCCCCGCGAGGGCGGACCTGGAAGACCTGCTCCACCGTCTCACCGACCACCACGAGGCCCTGCGGCTGCGGCTGGACAACGGACCGGACGGCGCGCCGCGCCTGCGCACGGCGGCACGCGAGGAGTCGGCCCTGCTGCGCGAGACCGACCTGACCGGCACCGCGCCCGAACAGTGGCCCGCCGCGATGCGCCGGACGGCCGCGGAACTGACCGCCGGCATCGACCGGGCCCGGGGCCCCCTGCTCCAGGCCGCGCTGCTGCGCACCGGCACCGGCACCGACCGGCTGCTCCTGGCCGTCCACCACCTGGGCACCGACGGGGTGTCATGGCGGATCCTCATGGACGACCTGGCACAGGGATGGCAGCGACTGCGCGACGACGCACCGGCCGAACCGCCGGCTCCCGCCGTGCCCGTCTCCGCCTGGACCCGCGCCCTCGCCGGACTCGCGGCGTCCGGAGCCGTCGCCGGCGAGGCGGAGTACTGGGAACGGCAGGACGCCGGGAGCTCCCTCCCGGCCGACGAGACCCTCGGGCCGAACAGCACCGCCTCTTCCCGGACGGTCACCCACCGCCTGTCGGGCGGGCAGACCGAGACCCTGGCCGCCAGGACCGGCCGGGGCGAAGGAACTGTGGCCCAGCAGCTGCTGGCCGCGCTGGCCCTGGCGGTCGCCGAGGAAGGCGCCGGCAACGACGTCCTCGTCGAGGTCAACGGGCACGGCCGGGACGGCGGCCCCACCGGCCTGGACCTGTCCCGCACGGTGGGCTGGCTCGCCGTACGCCACCCGCTCCGCCTGACCGTCCCGCCGCAACCGCGGAGTCCGGGCGCGCGTCGTGCGGCACTGGTCGACCAGGCGGCCCGCGTCCCCGGCGACGGACTCGGCTACGGGCTCCTGCGCTACCTCGGCCCCGACACCGCCGTCCGGGAACGGCTGGCCCGTGCGCGGCGGCCGGAGATCGCCTTCAACTACCTGGGCCGGTACAACTCGGCAAGCGCGGCCGCGCCGGGCTGGCGCTGGCTCACCGACACCCCCGAGCAGGCCGCGGCCGACGAGGACCGGGAGCACCTGCTGGAACTCACCGCCGCGGTGGTGGACGGGGAGACGACGCTGAACTGGACCTACTCCGCCAACCGGCACCGGGAGTCCACCGTCCAGCGGATCGCCCGGGCCCATCTGCGCCACCTCTTCGACTGACCACGACCGACCACACCGGCGAAAGGCGGCTCATGGAGACGGACACGGGCGGCGGACGGCCCACGGCGCTCGCCCTGCAGTTCACCGGACTGCCGGAGGACCAGAAGTTCGACCGGCTCACCAAGGAGGTGGACTGCCGGAGCCTTGATCCACTGACCCTGGACCGGACGGGATCCCTCGGCCTCCCGGCGCTGGCGGCCCGCATCCGGGACGGCCTCACGGACGGCCCGCCCGGATTCGTGCTGGCGTACTGCACGGCCGCGCCGTTGGCCCTGCACCTGGCCGAGGCATGCCGGCAGCGGTTCGGCACGGCACCGCACGCCGTGCTGTTCGACCCGGATCCCGGGTCGTCGGCGTATCTCATCGAGGAGTTCTCCGTCCTGTGCGGGAACCTCGGTGCCGACCCGGGGGCGGCGTCGGCACGGGCGGCCGGTCTGGAAGGCGCCGCCCTGCTGACGGCTCTGCGCGCCGAGCTGCTGGCGCTGAAGGACGGCCTGACCGAGACATACGGCGGGGACCAGGACGCCGAGGAACTCGTCGAACACCTCCTCACCCGCTACTGCGCCTGGCTGGCCTTCCTCGCCGCGGGACCGGCGGCCGGACCGGTCCGCGCCACCGGCCCCGTCACGGTGGTCACCGGCAGGCCCGCCGTCGACCTCGCCGCACTGGTCACCGACCCCTCCCGGGTGACCGTCCACCCGTGCGGGACGAACGGGCAGCCGCTCCTGCTGAGCGACGCCGCGGACACCGTCCTGCGGACCGTCCTGGCACAAGCGAAGTAGCACCGGCGCAGGGGGAAGGGGGCTGCCGGCCGGCAGCCCCCTTCCCCCTGCGCCCGTACGGATCAGAGCGCGGCAGCGGCGCAGTGGGCGGCCAGCCGGGCCACCGTCGGGCACTCGAAGACGGTCGCGGGATCCAGGCGGAGCCCCTGTGCCCGCAGCCTCTTGACCACCGTCATGGCCAGCAGCGACGTGCCGCCGATGGTGAAGAAGTCCTCCTCGGCGCCGATGTGCGTGAGGCCGAGCACCGAGGCCCACACCTCCGCGAGCTGCTTCTCCACCGGCGACTCGGGCAGCCGGCCGGCCGGCACACGGGCACCGAGCTGTTCCTCGGCCAGGGCGGCGAGCCCGGCACGGTCGAGCTTGCCGTTGCGCGTCAGCGGAAAGCCGTCCACCCGGAGGTAGAGGTTGGGGACCTGGTAGGCGGAGAGCAGCCGGGACACATGCGCCCTGACGACCGCCGGATCGTGGTCCCCGTCCGCGACGAAGCAGCACAGGAGCTGGTCCGGAGGCGTGCCGCGCACGAGCACGGCGGCGTCGCGCACCTGCGGACAGCTCTTCGCCGCGCCTTCCACCTCCTCCAGCTCGATGCGGAACCCGCGGATCTTCACCTGGCTGTCGACCCGGCCCTGGAACTCCAGCATCCAGCCGTGGGACGGTATGTCGATCAGCCGGGCCAGATCCCCGGACCGGTACACGCGCTCCACCGCCCCGCCCGGCAGGGCCAGTTCGGTGAACGCCGCCTCGGTGGCGGCGGCCGACTGGTAGCGCTGGGCCAGACCGTCCCCGGCGATCAGGAGCTCACCCGTCGCGCCGGGCGCGCACAGGGCGCCCTCGCCGTCGACGACGTACATCCGGTAGTTGGGCAGGGGCACACCGATGGGGATCTGGCCGGAGTCCGCCGCAGGGTCCACCACGACCTCGGTGGCGTTGACGGTGGCCTCCGTCGGTCCGTAGATGTTGTTCAGGAGCGCGGGGGAGCGCATGATCCCGTGCCAGTGGCGGGTGTGGTGGTAGTGCAGCGTCTCGCCGCCGATGATGATCCACCGCAGGTCGGGCAGATCACGCAGGGCGGGATCCTGGTCCGCGGCCTCCCTCAGGTGGTGCCAGTGGGCGGTGACCACGTCCAGGTGCGTGATCCGCTCCCGGCGCAGCCACCCCAGCATCGCGAACGGGTCCTGCAGCTCGGCCGGGGGCAGGGCCAGCAGACAGGCCCCGGTCACCCACGCGGGGAAGATCTGCTGGACCGACGGGTCGAAGGTGAGCGGTGCGTTCTGGCAGAGCCGGTCCGCGGCCAGCACCTCGTGCCGGGAGACGAACCAGTGCACGAAGTTCAGCAGACTGTGCTCGCTGATCCGGACACCCTTGGGGCGCCCCGTCGTGCCGGAGGTGTAGATGATGTAACAGGTCCGCTCCGGGTCGTACGGGACGGCCGGGCGGCGGGGGCCCGGTCCTCCCGCGACGGGACGCAGGGTCCCGGTCCACCGCCGGCCGCCGGATCCGTCGCCGTCGTTGTCGTTGTCGTCGCCGGAGTCGAGCACCCCACGGACGGCGATGCCGTCCGGCAGCCAGTCCAGCCGGCCCGGCTCGTCCGACGCGGCGAGCACGGCGACGACCCCGGCGTCCTCGAGGATGAACTCCAGCCGGGACACCGGGTCCGAGACGTCGACCGGGACGTAGCCGCAGCCGGACTTGAGCACGGCGAGCAGGCCCACATACGGATGCACGGTGCGGCCGGCGGTGACCGCCACGATGGAGCCCGGCTCCACCCCCGACCGGCGCAGGAAGTCGCTGACCCGGTCCGAGCGCTCGTCCAGTTCGCGGTAGGTCAGCGCCACGCCGCCGGCGTACACGGCGGGCCGGTCCGGATGGGCCGCGACGGCCGCTTCGATCCAGGCGATCAGCCCTCCTTCGAAGGGGAAGCGGCGGTCCGTGCGGTTGAACTCCGACCAGGCCGTCCAGGTCGAAGCGGGGTCGTTCAACTGGGTGTTCATCGTGAAGAGCCTCCTCGGGCCGGCACGGTGAGGGACGCGTCGCCGAGCACCTGGGCGACCCGGTCGAGACCGGCACTGAACTCCTGGGCATCGCCGCCGAACCCGATCCGCATCCGGTCCGGACGGCCGAAGCACCTCCCCGGTACGACCAGGACCCCGTGCCGCAGGAGCAGCGACTCGCAGGCATCCGTGACATCGGGGACCGCGGGGAACCGGGGGAAGGCGGAGACACCGCCCACCGGCGTCGGGCAGCTGACCAGCCCGTCGTGGACGGCCGCCCATTCCAGCAGCGTCGCACGGTTCCTCCGGGCGAGTTCCAGCCGGGGCAGCAGCACGCGGTCGGCGTCCCGCAGCACCCGCAGGGCGAGCAGTTCGTTCAGTGGAGACGTGGAGATCGTGGTGTAGTCGCGGATCCGGACCATCTCCGTGAGCAGCCGCGTCTCGGCCACGCACCAGCCGATCCGTATCCCCGGCAGGCCGTAGGCCTTGGAGAGCGTGCCCGTCGAGACGACCCGGTCCGGTGAAAGCCCCTCGGCCTCGGTCGGCGCCGCGACGGGGGGACCGTCATGGACCAGCTCCCCGAAGGCGGCGTCCCAGAAGAGGTGGCAGTCGTGACGGGCCAGCATCCCGGCGAGCCGGCGCCGCCCCGCCGCGTCCAGGCACGCACCCGTGGGGTTGTGCGGGAAGTTGACCACGACCGCCCGGGTGCGGGGAGTCAACTGCTGCTCCAGCAGGTCGAGATCGGGACGGAAGTCGTCCTGCTCCCGCAGCTCCCACACCCGCAGCCGCGCACCGGCGGCCTCCGCCACCGCGGACAGGGCGTGGTAGACCGGATCCAGCACGACGACCTCGTCGCCCGGGCGCAGCAGCGCGGACAGGGCGAGGAAGATCCCCTCCGTCGAGCCGTGGGTGATCATCACCTCATCGGCTCGGCCCGGAGCGAAGCGCGTGGCGACCGCTTCGCGCAGCGGCTCGCAGCCCGTCGACGGACTGTCCCGGAAGATGACGTCGTCCAGTTCGGACGTGTCCACCCCGAGCAGTTCGCGCAGTTCGCCGAGCGTGTAGTTGAGGACACCCGAGCTGGAGATGTCGATCGAGGCCGCGAAGTACCGCTCGCGCAGCCAGTCCTCCAGGGGGGCGGCGGAAATATCACCAATGGTCATGGCTCAGCCGACCACCCTGCTGCTCGCCGACGGCCGTTCGGCCCGGGTGCGCCGCAGGTCGGTGACGACGTTGACCCGCTTGAGCCAGCGGTCCGTCCCGTCGAACCGTGCGCGGAAGGGGCGGCGGCCGTGAACGACGTTGCGGTTGTCGATGAAGCACACGTCACCGGCGCCCAGAACCACCTCGTACATATTGCCGTCCAGGTGCTCGATCAGCACTTCCATGGCCCGGACCGCCTCGGGATCGTCCTCGTCGGCCACGGTGAAGTCGCGGTCGATCCGCAGGACCGCCGCGTCCCCCGGCCCGCTGAGCAGAGCGACCTTCTCCCTGCTGTGCGGGGTGTCCGCCGGCGTGCTGTGCGACGGATCGGGATGGATGGTGAAGCGCTTCTGCGCCAGGACCCGCACGACGTCCTGCGGCAGCGACGCGGGATCGGCGCACGACAGCGTCGTCGGAATGTCCCCGCGGCCCCGCAGACAGAACAGCCCGACATGGTCGGCCCTGTTCTCCGAGAACGCGTCCTCCGTGTGCCACCCGAGCTCCCGCTCGCTGCTGGCACTCACCAGGCTGTTCTCGAGCCCGCGCACCGGCAGCACATCGGTGACGATCCTGCCCTCCTGCTGAGTCCCCCATCCGATCGGGTCGCCGAGCAGGGCCGCGTACAGCACGAGCAGAAAACCGTACGGGCCGCTGGCCACGGTGTCGGCCTCCCGCCAGTACGACGGCGTGGGCTCCAGCCACGGCTCCACGGTGTTGCCCGACAGGATGAAGGCGTGCTTGCGGTCGTCGAGCCGTGCGGCGTTCGCAGCCCGGCGGACGGAGGGCGGCAGGTCGTGCGCCAGCACCGGGACATCGGCGAGGAATCCTTCGTCGTGCGCGCTGCGGTACGCGGCGGCGCAGGCCTTCGCCAGGGAGAACGCCGCGTCCGCCTCGGCCGGGGTGAGGCTGTGGCGGACGAGGCGGCCCTGCCCGCCCGCCTGGCCGGCAGGCGGCTCGGACGGCCCGTACGACGACGTCGAGTCCTCCGTGCCCCACTCCTCAACGACATCGACATGACTCACCATCTGGCAACTCCTCGGCTCGGCTGACACGGGCGGAGCTCAGCGTGGCGACGACGACTATCGATGTCCCTTCCGGCGCATATCGAACCGCCACCACGAGAGAGGTACGGACGATCACGCCAAGGTCCCCGGAGGACACACGTGCTCCTGGCCGCGTCGGGGGCGGGTATCCAACCGCAGGATCCCGCGGGATGGAAGAGAGGGCCGGGCGGGCGCACAGGAGAGGTGTTTGCCGGACCGGTACGCGCCAGTGGGGTGTCCCTATGGGTTTGGTCAGGTCTCTGCGGGGAGGTGGCGGCGCGGCCACCGAGATCTGGCCGGCAGGTACGTTCACCGAGGCGCCGTACGCGTACACCGCCGAACCGGCCTCGTCCGCCGTCTCCTGGCTGACGGGCGGCGCGGACACCGACAGGATCCAGCGGAATCTCCTCAAGGCTCCCGCCGGATGAGGCGGTGTGCGCGGCCAGGACACCGGGCCGCGCACACCGCCCGAGCGGCCGTCAGTGCCCGACCGTCACCACGATCTTCCCGATGTGCGCGTTGGACTCCATGAGCCGGTGCGCGTCCGGCATCCGCTCCAGCCCGTCGAACGTGGCCCCCACCACGGGAGCCAGCGCACCGCTGCGCAGACCGGAGCCGATGAACTGGGCGGCGCGGCGGCGGGTGGCCGGGTCGCCAGACAGGTCGAGATTGTTGTAACCGATCACGGTCAGCGGCCAGTTCGTCGGCAGCACGGTCGGCCGTCCGTCCAGCCCCCCGTAGACGACCAGCGTCCCGTCGTGCGCCGCCGCCCCACCCAGCGTGACGAGTCCGGGACCGCCGATCGCGTCGAGGATCACCTCGGCCCCCTTGCCGCCGGTGATCCGGCCGACCTCCTTCACCACGTCCTCGTCGTCCGTCGTGACGACATGGGCGGCCCCCAGATCGAGCAGCGCCTGCTTCTTGGCAGCGGTACGGGTGGTGGCGACGGGGATCGCCCCGATCCGGCCGGCCACCTGAATGGCCGCCGTGCCGACCCCGCTCGACGCACCGGTGATCAGGACATGGTCTCCGGGGCGCAGCCCGGCCCTCTCCAGCAGGGCGCCGTAGGCGGTGGAGTACGTCAGCCAGGCGGCGGCCGCTGTCACCGCGTCCACCCCCGCGGGCCGGTGGAGCACGTACCCGGCCGGGACGACCACGCGCTCGGCGTAGAGGCCATGGCCGCTCAGCTCCTCGGCAGGAGTGGCCATCACCGGGTCGCCCGGGGCGAATTCGCTCACTCCGGCACCGACGGCCTCGACGACTCCGGCCGCCTCGTAGCCGTTGCGGGAAGCCGGCAGCGTCGGCTGGTAGAAGTAGCTGCCCGCACGGAAGAGCGCCTCGGCCCGGTTGAGGCCGAGGGCCTCCACCCGGATCAGGACCTCGCCGGGGCCGGGGACGGGAAGCGGCACCTCCTCGACGACGAGGACATCGGGGTCACCGGTGGTGTGGAAGAGAACAGCGCGGGTGGTGGCGGGTGTTGCCTGGCTCGTCTTGGTCATGAGCACCACCGTAGGAAGGCATCGCTGGACGAACCATGTCTCAGGGGCGCCCATCCATATCCGATCGTCTCCTCCCTTCGAACGCGGGGATACGCTGATGCCATGGATGTCCTCAGCGACGTGATCACGGCCATGCGGGGCGGCCGCCCGCACTCCTCCCGCCGCCGCAAGTACGGCCCTTGGGGCATGCGCTTCCCCGCGTCCGAGGGCGCCGGATTCCATGTGGTGCTCCAGGGCTCGGCCTGGCTGCTCCCGCCCGGGGACGCGGCGCCGGTGCAACTCGGTGTCGGCGATGTGGTGTTCCTCGCCCATGGGCGCGGACACGCGCTCGCCGACGACCCCGGATCACCTCTCGTCGACATCACCCCGGGCCCGGACGGCACCTGGCCCACACCCGCCGACGAGCCGCGCCCGGACCCTGCGGCCCCGGTCACCGAACTCCTCTGCGGCGCCTACAAACTGAACCGGGCGCGTGCGCATCCGCTGCTCTCGCACCTGCCCGACGCGGTCCACCTCCCGGCCCGGGTCGGCGCGCACCCCGCGCTGCGCTCGGCGGTCGACCTGCTCGGCAGTGAGCTCCGCAGCCCGCTCCCCGGCTCCGACGCCGTCGTGCCCGCACTGCTGGACACGCTGCTCCTGTACATCCTGCGCGCCTGGTGGCTGGACGAGCAGACGTCCGCCGGGCCGGAGGGGCGTCCGGCGGGCTGGTCGGCGGCCCTGGCCGATCCGGCGGTCTCGGCGGCCCTCGCCGCTGTCCACGAGGACCCGGCCCGTGCCTGGACCGTCGAGGAACTGGGCGCCCTGGGCGGCCTCTCCCGTGCCGCCTTCGCCCGGCGGTTCACCGCACTGGTCGGTGAACCGCCGCTGGCCTATCTGACCTGGTGGCGGATGACCACGGCGGGGCGTCTGCTGCGGTCCGGCGACGCACCCCTGCGATCCGTGGCCCAGCAGAGCGGCTACACCTCGGAGTTCGCCTTCGCCAAGGCGTTCAAGCGCGAGTACGGGATGGCTCCGGGGCGGTATCGCCGCGAGGCGGGCTGAGCGGACCCGGGCCCTCGGAACCGCCTTGGGGTTTGCCAACTGGGTCTGGAAACCTGCCACGCTCACAGCGATCGCGCTGTCCATCATGGTCGAGACGCGCGCGGAGGATGCCGGAAGAACGCCGGCGGTGCCGGCTTCCGAAGAGGGGAAGATGTCGGATGCGAAGCGCTGCGCTGACTGTGGCCTCGAGTTGTACGCAGATGAGCAGCGCACCGAGTGCCGCCACTGGCGCAGGCGTGTGACCTTTGATCGCATCGCGATGTACGAGCGTCGAGGTGGAGGCTGACACAAAGAAGGCCCCCGGAAGATCCGATGGGGCATTGATCGTCTTCTCTGTGCTCCCCTCCGTGCAGGATCACTGACGCGGAGGGCAGTGCATGTGTCCTGGCATACTCGGCAGGTGCTGAGTATCCCGGAAATCGACTTCATCAGAGATCGTCTTCGGGCGGGATCGCCGGCTCTGATGGTCATATCCGTAGACGTAGCAATGATCGCAAGCAAACTTGCACTTGCTGTAAACTTTCTGAGCTTCCGGGACTGAAGCGCGGTGGCTCAGTCAGTCCTGAGTCAATCTCAGAGTGCAGAGTTGAATTAGCTGGAGGGGTTCAGGCCGTCGCCTTCGGCTTCGTCCCGAGGTTCTTTCGCCTGGTCCGGATACTGTTCCAACTGGTCTCCTTGCGGGGCTTCGTTCCGACGGTTCCGCTTCGCGCGATCCAGTTCGTTCCGAACCTCCACGAAGGACCGGATCATCTTGATGATCCTTCCCTTCAAGGACTCGACTTCGTCGAGTACTCGACCGAAGCCGAGCAGGGCCGTGAGGATCATCGCCATGATGACGGTCGTGTTCAATTTTTTCCCAAATGGGTGTTGTTCCGCATGTGCACGGAGCCCCACCAGCGTCAACCGGTGTGGCGCCGATTGAGGAGTTGCAGCCGGCATCAGCTCCATCGCTGTCCCGGCCCCTCAACGTTACGAATGGGGGCGCTTCGTGACAAGAGGCGGATGAAGATTCTTTCCGGCCTCGCGTCTGCCGGGAGAACCACGAGTGGCCCTCTCCGGGCCTCTTGGGTTCTCACGGTCATCGCAAACGCCCGGGGTGCTGGGCGCAGGCCCGGCGGGTCCACTCCTGCTATGAGAGATGTCTGGCCGCGCGGCCCTTTCGGGGAAAGGAGCTGCTGGTCAGGCCGAAGGGCGGGCGGCTCTTCTGTGGCCGGGTCACATGCCGGGCGGCTGCCTACGGCCCTGGCAACACCGGGCAATGTCAGCGCCCCCTGGCAGACTGGTTCCCTCATCAAGGAGGCCACTATCAAAGGGAGCCAGGGCCCTTGACCACCGGAAGCAAGAGGACGTCCGTACCTGCGGGGAAATCCGGTGCTCCACCGACCGCTGCGAGCAGTGCCGGCCGTCCGGCACCCGCGAAGTCCGCACGCTCACCAGCAAAGGCGGCCATGAAGGCACCGAACCCTGCACCTGCCGACCCAGATATCAGGAGGTCCTGACGTGGCCGATACCGAGTACTGGACTGTTCCCGCCGATGCGTACGTTCGCGGCGGAGGCGAATACACCATCACCGTCCTCACCCCTCCCTACCAGGTGGATTCCGGGAGACTCCCGGCCAACGACGCAGTCGCGGCACGCCAGTTCGCTGAAGCGTTCCCCACCGTGGAGGAAGTCCTGGAGGTTCTCCCCGATGCTCCGGCCAACGAGGGCCTGTACCTCACCACGCGCACCGATCTGGACCTGATCCGGGTCGGAGTGTGGGGAAACGTGATCGGCATTTCTGATCCCGCACTGATCGATGACGGGACCAGGTTCACGATGGCCTCCGAGACCGCAACCGTCGCCGAACGCTGCCCGGATGCCCGGGTCGTGGGCCGCCTGGCCGTCGACTGCGGCGAGGACTACACCGAGGACATTGCCCGCCTGCCCGACGGGAGCCGGCTGCACGCCGGCGGATACCCGGGGACGGAACCGTGGGAGGTGCATGGCACCCCCCGCGGCCTCCTCACCGCCCTCGGCCTGTCACCGGCCGATCCTGAAGCCCACGGGGTGCAGTGGACGGACGACCCGGCGCGGATGAACTGGTCCGACCTGTGCAACCTGGCACTCGGGAAGGCCAACCCGTGGGTGTGGCCACTGCCGATGAGCGTGTTCCGTGTCCGGCATACGGAGGAGGCCACCGGCATCATGGAAGACTCCTGGTTTATCGGCTCCTGACGTTACGGGTCGCGAAATGTCCGCCTCCGCTCGCGAAGGCGGAGTGAGTTCCAATCACATCGTTCTTGCCAACGCTTCACAATGCAGGCCGAGTTGACGTACCGACATGCTGGTTAAGCTCGGCGGTACGCCGACGCATGCGGCTAGGGTGACGCGGGGCGGCATACATTCCACGGGGCCCCGCCGCCCATGCCCTCATGTGCCCCACCAACGAGGGAATCAGCAGCAGATGAAACCAATACGGCCACCACGCACATGGCGGCATCTGTCCCGGGTCCTGGCCGCATTAGGCCTGGCGGGGGCGGTCACCGTCACCGGCCTTCCGGGGGGAGGGATTCCGGCCGCGTTCGCCGCGAACAAGGTCGTGATATCCGGCGGTAAACGGTGCGACAAGTTCCACCTGGGCCGCGAGTACGGCACCACCCCGCGCAACAGTGGGTTTCCGTCCGGCTCGTCGAACTTTGACACGTGGCAGGGCAACCCGAAGAACTACAACTACGATCTTCCCGGCAAGGCGTTCGACGGGCTGAAGCAGCCCACCGCCGCCGAGCAGGCCAAGGCACTCTCGCAGGTGCCCGGCGATCTGAAGAAGAACGCCGACAAGTGGTCGCGGGTGGCGTCCGCGTCCGGGGCTCCAGTCGACCGCGCCATGGCCATCTACGCACGTTTCCTGGCAACGAAGCGGCCGGTGTCGGACTTCAAGACATGGTTCGACAACGACTACATCATCAAGCAGGAGAACAACCGTAAGGGCGCGGCCTTCGAAGGACGCCTGGTCAAGGACTTCAACCTCATCGGCCCGGACTGGCTGTGCGAGGTTGACGTCAAGGTCTTTGACGAGAACGGCAAACAGATCGCGTCCCGCCGCTACGACGCCTACAACAAGAAGACACTGGAGTTCAACGAGTTCAAGTCGAACTCGCTGCCACGCGAAGACCAGATCAAGGCCGACCGCACCATCCTGAAGGAAAAGCCGGACCATACGCTGCGCTACTCCGGTGGCAAGAAATGGGACCCCAAGGACGTCGAGAGGATCAAGGCCCTCGACAAGGAGATCTCCGAAGGCCGTCCCGGAAAGACCAACCAGGTCCGCGGCTTCCAGCGGCAGTACAACGGCATCCCGAGAACCAAGCCGATCCGGGGATACTCGCAGGAAGACAAGTGGTTCGCCCCGGACCCGAACAAGGGAACCCGCGGGCCGGCCAACGACCGTGTCAACCGCTCAGCACCCAACCCCGAGACCGCCCGCCGCCAGCAGGGCGCGGCCCGGCAGGTCGATGTGCGCGGGACGCTGCCGCGCGGTGGCCCAGGAGGGGTGGACTTCACCACCCTGGAACTGCGCTATGTCGGCGGCCTGGCCAAGGGCCGGGGCATGCAGTACTCCATGAAGGCCGACATGGTCAAGAACCCGGACACCGATCCGGGATGGGGCGGCAAGGCCAAGATGCAGCTTGCCTCCGATGCGATGTTCACCTGGCTCGCGCTGACGCCTGACAAGTTCTGGGTCAACCTGAACCCGGACGAGCCCGACCGCATCATGGACTCCACGTTCGCCTCCACCGACGCCGGCCGGGTGCTGCTGGACGCCGACCTTCAGATGAAGCACGACTTCTACAAGGCGATGGACCCCGAGACCGACCTCGGGAAGCGGTACTGGGCGGCGCTCCCGAAGGAGAACGGCAACCCGTGCATGCCGGGCCTGCGGAACTGGATCGAGCCCAAGCCCGCCAAGGTCCGTGAGCAGGACGGTGGCATCTACATCCTCGATGCCCCCCTCGCCCTGAAATCGACAGCGCAGAAGACCGTCACCCAGGGTCCCGGCGAGCCGCTCTGCGACCCGGACGAGCAAGAGATCAAGGCCGCTCAGCGGGTCGTCGACACGATGATCGTCCCCGCGGTCGAGAAGATCATCAACACTGCCCCGCAGTACGCCGACCTGCGCCGTGTCTACACCTCCCGCGTCGCGGCCGAGTACATCCGCCAGCAGGACGCCAAGAAGCCCACCGACTTCCACAGCATCATCGACAGCAACAACGTGAAGCGGTGGCCGCTGCGTTCCCCCAACCAGAACTGGGACAAGAACGAACTGTTCCAGCGCTACCGGAAGATCTTCCGCGAAGGCGAGTTCACCTACGACGTCGGCACCGACCATGGCGTTCAGGTGATCATCGTCGGGGGTGTCGACTTCTCCAAGAGCCCGAAGCAGAACATCACCAAGACCCGCTTCAACGTCGAGAACCGCACCCTGGACACCACTACCAAGACGTCCATGGAGTCGGACGACACCTCCTACCGGGACACCGACGACCTGTACATGGGTGGCCGCCCGGGCGACGCGACCGGCGGAGGCGGGGGAGATGACCCCACCCCCACCCCGACGCACACCGGCAAGCCCACCCCGACACCCACCCACAGCAACGACCCCCTTCCCGTCCCGACGCAGACCCCGGGCAACAGCCCGAGCACCCCGCCCGACGGAGACCTCGCCGACACCGGCAACAACACCCCCATCGGTCTGGTGTCCGGCATCGCAGCGGCCCTCGTTGCGGCCGGCGGTGCCCTCGCCTGGTGGATGCGCCGCCGCCGGGCCAGCACCCAGTAGCCTGAGGCCTGGCCGCGGTCGTCGATGATGGCGGACAGGCTGAGCGGAGCCTGAAGGGTTCCTCCCCGCATCCTGGGGAGGAACCCTTCAGCATTCGCCGGGAGCGGAACCGGCGACCTCGCGTATTCAACTGTCGCCAGTTCCCGGTGGGGCCGAGCCTGCTGATGACTGCACGGCGCATGCTCATACCGCAAACGTTCGCCGGGGCGATCGGCGTCGTCGACGAGGCAGGCGCGACAGCGGCTTGTCGTGCGGATCGGCATGGGCACACACTGGCGTCGATTAGTGTCGAGTCTGTGGAGACGACCCATCGGCCCGCCGCGCGGGTGATCTGCCTGGACGCTGCCCACCGTCTGCTTCTTCTCCACTGGCGTGATCCATTTGACGGGGCATGGCTCTGGGAGCCGCCCGGTGGGGGCATCGAACCGGGCGAGACCCCGCTTACGGCGGCGCGGCGTGAACTGGCCGAGGAGACCGGACTGGACCCGGCCATGGTCCTTGACCGTTCGGTGCTGGTCGAGCGTGACGTGTGGTGGAACGGCAAGCGGCACGTCGGGCCGGAACACTTCTTCGTGGCCTATTTCGCCGAGGAGCAACCGGCCTTGGTGCGAACCGGATTGCTCCCCGACGAACGGGCCAACCTCCACAAGCACGCCTGGGTCGCGTGGTCCGACCCCCCGGGTCTCCCGCCAGGGCTCTGGCCGTTGCGCCCCTCTTCAACTCGGTCAGGGGCTCGCCGGCCACGACGTACACGTGCCATGGCTGGAGGTTCCCGCTCGACGGAGCCCGCGTCGCCGCAGCCAGCACTCGTTCGAGTACCTCTTTGGAGACCGGCTCATCGCTGAACGCCCGCACAGCCCGGCGACTGTCCACGGCTTCGTACACATCCACGTCTTCTCGTCCTCTCGCTCAACGGTAACCACCTCTCTACCGTCTCCAGCACGCGCAAGCTGCCGGGCCGCCGTGTATCCAGGCCTGTCACACAGACACTGAGCCTGTCGTTCAACTTCGGAAGGGTCCCCGGCCAAGGGATTCACCGCGTGGACTTCAGGCCCCAGGCATCAGCGTCAGGGTGGTCACCTCTCTCGCCCGCGAGTACGGCATAGCTCTTCGATCGACTCCCGAACCTGCCGTCCCGTCGCGTCCGGCGCGACCGCCCCGGCCTGCGTTGCCGCCCCCTCCTGCCGCGGTGCGTGGTCGTCGGCTGACCGGCCGGCTCGGCCGCCGGGGCAAACGTCGCTGAACCCCTCGGTCCCGAACGGTGACCGAGGCACAGGTGCACGGACGCAGCTCCTTCACCCCGACGGTCGCGGTCGCTTCGATTCAGCCAAGTAGTCACTTTCCGTCAACATCATGTGACTGGGCGGCGCGGTGGGCGTGCCCTGGGTAGACAAGGGGGTCGAGACGAGACCGAGGGTGATCCGGGGGAGCGGGCGTTGAAGCCGACGATCAACTCAGGGGTGCTGCTCGCCGTGACCGTCCTCCTCCGGCTGCGTCGCCGTACGCAGTCCCGCAGCCGGAACGACGAGAAGCTGACCGTGATCATCGTGCTCGCCCTGGGCGTGGTCATCGCGCCGACCCCGGTCGGCGAGGGCATCTTCGACCTCCTGGGCCAACTTGCCTCCGGCATCACCGACTCCAGCCGCTGACCACCGGAGAATCCTGATGGCCACCCGCCGCCCGCAACGCCGCCGCCCCGTACGCCGAACTGCACCGCGCCGCCGTTCGGTGCGCTCCCGCCGGCAGCGGCAGCGCGACCGCCAGCTGCTCCTGCTCACCGCCGGCGTCCTGGCCGCCGCGGCAGCCTGGGTGGTGATCTCGTGGCTCGCGGCGCACTGGTGGGTCCTGATCGTCATGGCCGCCGTCGCGGTGGTGTGCGGGGCGTGGTGGGCCCACCGCTACCAGCAGCAGCGGTCCTGGGACCGGGTACGCCGGCAGGCACTGCGCTACGGGCTCCCGCAGCTGGACGCCCTGCACCATCGGGACTTCGAGTACGCGGTCCGCGACCTGATGCGCCGCGACGGATGCACCGACGCCCGCCAGATCGGCGGAGCCGGCGACAACGGAGCCGACGTCCTGGCCACCGACCCCCACGGCCGCACCTGGGTCATCCAGTGCAAGCACCGCAGAGATGGTGACCGGGGCTCGGCCGTCGGCACCCCCGACCTCCAGCGAGTCAACGGCACCGCCCGCCAGCTCTATGGCGCGGACGTCGTCCTGGTCGTCACCAACGGCCGCTTCTCCACCCGCTGCGCACCGCTCGCCGCCCAGCTGCACATGCACCTGGCCGACCGGCGGACCCTCTCCGCCTGGGCCGGCGGCGGACGTCCCCTGTGGGAGCTCCTCCCGAAGATTCCCGCGCCCCGTACGAGCCGGTAGTACGCCAGCAGCCGCCGCCGCCGAACGGCTCGGTCCAACCGCGCGGTTCCACCGATGCTGGGTCCATGTGAGGGTGGCGAATCGGGCGGGGTCACGCAGTCGCGCAGCGTTAAGGTGAGGACTTGTACGGGCGATCATGGCTGGCGAAGGCTTCGAGGCGCCCAGGCGGCGATGGCGGCGTTCTTGGTCAGGCGGTCCCGGGCCACTTGTGGCCGCAGCCGGGGTAACCAGGCAGCTCACGCCGTCCCGGTACGGCCGGGGGCGCTGCGGTCGCGGCGATCATGCGTGACCGGCTCGGTCCGGCGATGGAGAGGGCACTGGTGGTCGCGATCACCATCGCGTTCTTCGGCGCCGGGTTCGTGGTGATGGTCGCGTGCTCGCGGCTCGTCTTCGCGATGTCGCGCGACGCGCGCTTCCCCGCCCATCGGCTGATGCGGCGGGTGAACCCCCGCACGAGGACGCCGATCCCGGCGACCGTGCTGGTCTTCGCCCTGGGCGTCCTCCTGATGGTCGCACTGCCGGGATCCGCGCTGCTGGAGCTGATCACGGCCTCGACCATCCTCCCCGCTCTCACCTACGGTTCGGCCATCGTGCTCTACCTGACGGTGCGCGGACGCCTGAGCCGGAGAAAGGGGGCTTTCGACCTGAACCGCTTCGAACTGCCGGTCGCCATCTGCGCACTGCTGTGGACGTTCATCGCGTTGTTCGTTCTGGTGACTCCGAAAGAGGCCTTCGTCTCCGTGGTGATCGTGGCGGGCCTCCTCCTGCTCGGTGGCCTGTTCTTCCTTGCCATACTGAGGTTCGACCGCCAGGCCATGGAGACTGAGCCGGGCGAGGCGGACTTGTTCACCGGCTGACCAGAAGCCATCCCCTCTGCCCGAAGGGATCTCCCTCACGAGACGCAGAACGGGCAGTCAACAGGTCGCACATGTGCGCCTCGGCGGCGTACTGCTGGCACCCGATGTACAACTGCTGCCGGCGCAGTTCGCGGCGAAGCCCGAATGGATCGGCCGCCGACGGGCCGCCGCCGAACGACTCCGAGCCGTCGGCTGAAGCGCTGCGACCGGCCACCGCGGTCGTAGCGGAGCTGGAGAGCGGCGGTGCGGTGCGGGGCGGTGCGGTTGTTGCCCGGGGAGAAGTGCCGGAGGGGGGGGATCTTGCCGGAGTCGAATCTGAGGCCTCGGGTCTGCTGGTATGGGTGCCGTTCACGCCCTCGATGGGGCAGCGGCCGCACTTCGGTGATGATTCGCGGCCCCTGGTCCGACTGCCTCCGGACAGTCGCGTGCACACCCGCCCGTGGCATCGGAAGAACGGCTCTGACCTGGTGCTTTCCTGGGATTCGCCTAGCCTGGGGAGTTCTGCTGGACACCATCGGAGGGGACATCGTGAGCGAGGAAGCCACCAGGTACGACGCCAGCAACATCCAGGTGTTGGAGGGGTGGGAAGCCATTCGGAAGCGGCCCGGAATGTACGTCGGTTCGACAGGGGAACGTGGCCTGCGTCAGATGGTCTTCGAGGTCGCGGGCCGGGCGGTGAACGAGGTTCTGGCCGGCCGCGGCGCCTCTGTGGGCATCACGCTGACGCCCGACGGCTCTGTGTGCGTCGCCGACGACGGGCCGGGCATTGCCATCGATGAGACGGGGGCCGCCGGGAGTTCCGGTCTCGAAGCCCTGCTCACCCAGGTGCAGGCCGGGGTGGGTACCGGAGGCCGCCACGACGTAGAGCTCGGCTTCTGCGGCGTAGGGCCCGCCGTCGTCAATGCCCTGTCGCAACGGATGACGGCCGAGGTAAGGCGCGGGGGAGTCCGATGGGTCCAGGAGTACGCGCGCGGCGCGGCCGCCACCCTGCTCACCGAGGCGGGGACGGCGACCGGAAGCGGGACCACCATCGCCTTCTGGCCCGACGCCGACATCTTCGGAACCTTGGAGTTGTCGTTCGACGGACTGGTGGAGCGATTCAGGGAACTGGCCTTCCTGAACCAGGGCCTGGCAATCTCGCTGACCGACCTGCGCCGCCCAGGTGAGTCCCGTTCGGTGCGGTTCCGCTTCCCGGACGGGACGCAGGACTTCGTGACCTTCCTCGACGCCCACCCAGCGACCTCCGCACCCATGGACACCATCGCCTTCGAGCACGAGGACCCTCGGATGGCGGGGATGATGGAGGTGGCCTTCCGCTGGTGTACCTGCCCTGAGAAGCGGGTGCGGAGCTTCGCCAACAGCCGGCCCACCGTCGGCGGAACGCACGCGGTGGGCTTCCGCGCCGGGTTGACGGCCGCGGGCACCACGTACGCGCGCGGGAACAGGGGCTGCTGACACCGATGGATCCCGACTTTGACGCCGATCGGATCGGCGAGGGCCTGACGGCGGTCGTGTCGGTGAAGCTGGACCGCCCCGAGTTCGAGGGCTCCATGGGGGGCCTGCTGGGCAATGCCGAAGCACACGACTGCGTCAGGCAGGCCGTCCAGGACCACCTCGGCAGGTGGCTGGAGGAAGACCCGGAGCGGGCCGCAGCCGTCATCGACCGGATCTCCCAGGGTGCTTGCCGGGAATGACCAACAACGAACGCCCTGTCGGTCCAGTAGAACGGGACCGACAGGGCGCCGGAAGGTCGGACCCGGTACCTGACGCGGCAGCGCCGAACCGTGGCGGCGATCTGCCGGGAGATCACGCGCCAGTGCCACGCTCGCGGCCTGCGCATTGCCTTGTGGGGAGCGGTGATGCGCGGGATCGCGCGGCCGGCGTCGGCGCGCAGTGGATCGATGGCATACCTGATGTGGCTGAGCGTGCTACTTGGCCGGCCTGGTCACGTAGCACGCTCAGGGTTCTACCTCGCCTGCATCTCGCGAGGTCCCCGCATCACGCGGACTCCGGACCACACGACGACGTGGTCCCCGGTCGACGACTTCGCCCCGGAGGTGGAGTTCCCGTAGTACGTCCACCGCCACGTCCCCGACTTGGCCGCCTTCACCGTGGTCTTGAGCGCCCCCGTCGAGCTGGACGTCACCTTCTTGACCGTCGTGTACGCGGACGCGCCGTCCGCCTTGAACTGAAGGCTGACCGTACGGCCCGCGTAGGCCTGGTAGGTGTGGGTATCCCAGTTCGCCCGGGTGACCCGGCCGGTCACCGTGATCGTCTTTCCCTTCACGACGGGCTCCGGCGAGGCGTTGACCGTGACGCGGCTGGCCCGCTGGACCTGCACCGGCACGTGCACGTCGTCGACCACGTAGTCATCGCCGGGGAGAGCGAGATAGGCAGCGGTCTTCCAGGTGCCGGCGTCCTCGTTCCCGAAATTGGGGTACCGCGGGTCGATGGACAGCTCTTCGTGGAAATCGCAGCCCGTTCTCCCCGCCGGCTCGCAGTCGTAGTTGTGGATGTTGGTCCACAGGGTGTCCTCGTCCTCGCCGCCGAGCTTCCCCCGGTAGGGGTAGACCATCGGCGCGAAATCCCACTTGAGTGAGGTCGTCATCCGGAAGGTCACAGGGACCGTGACCTCCTCCTGAATCCCGATCACGATCGGCTTCCCGCCGTTGACCGAGATCCGTGAGTAGGAGACATCGCCCTCCGCCGCCCCGGCCGGCACCGCCGCCACCCCTGTGAACACGAGCGCCGCTCCACCGGCGACCACCGCTTTCCATATCGTCTCGCCTGTCTTCAAAAGCTCGCCCCTTCCCCAGCAGCCTGGACCGAGCGCGTAGTCGCACCGGCCAGAGACCTGCCCTCTCAGCAGTGGGACAGGAGAGCGCTGTACGCGGTTGTACGCGGCGCGGCAACAATTCGATCACCACGGCATGCCCGGCGCTGGATCACACCTGTGACTGAGCACCACAAATGACGGCATACGCCAACATCAATGCTCCACCCGACGTCGGCAGACCCTCGCGCGGCCCGCTTCTGGCTCACCCGGCTGCCGTGCGCCTGGGGCTGAGGCGCAAGGCGGTGTCACTCGACCGGGTCGAGCCGGTGTATTCACATCTCCTCGACGTCGAGGGCGGCTTGGAGCCGGCGGAACACGGTGTCGTCGATGCGCTGTTCGTCGCGCAGGCGGAGCATCGTAGATCGCTTGTGGTCGATGGCGGCGAGCCGGAGCGCAGCGTACTGCTCAACGTGCTGCAGGGTGGGGTCGTCGTCGGTCTGGCTTGCGTGGGTGCGGACGAACATGTGGTGCTGTTCGAAAGCATCGAGTACCCGAGCCACCAGTACCGGACGCGGAACTGGCGCGCCTATCCTTCATCGACTTCCTGGGCGTGGGCTTCGTTGGCGCGGTTGATCTTGGTCATGTGCTCCTCCGCCCAGGTCCGCAGCCCCGCAAGCGCGGTTTCCAGGGACAGTCCGAGTTCGGTGAGCCGGTAGAAGACCCGCGGCGGCACGGTCGGTTCGACCCGGCGGGACACCAGCCCGTCGCGGGTCAGGCTTCGCAGTGTCACGGACAGCATCTTCTGTGAGACGCCGGGCATCCGGCGTCTCAGCTCCGCGAAGCGCACCTCGTCCGGCGCGGCGTCGGCGAGCGTCTTGACGGCCATGGACGTCCACTTCGTACCGATGCGGTCCAGCAACTGCCGCGTCGGGCACTGGGGATCGAACAGATCGCCGCGTATCCCACGGCCGGCGGCCCGGGTTCCTCGGGTGGTCACCTGTGGCTCACCACCTTCCCTGAAAGTGCCGTCTAGGAAGCGGCCGGACAGTTACCTATCGTTCTGTGGTCACCAATGGTAACCAGCCGGAGGAGCCATCATGCCCGCCACCACCGCACACCACCTCCGCCGCATCGCGACGAACGGCGTCCAGCTCAACGTCGCAATCGCCGGGGACGGACCTGCGGTTCTCCTGCTGCACGGCTTCCCGCACACCTGGCAACTCTGGAGCGGCATCATGGGCCGACTGGCCGGGAGGTTCCGGGTCATCGCCCCGGACCTGCGGGGCTTCGGTGCCAGTACACGTGCCTTCGAGGGGTACGACGCCGGCACCCTCGCCGCCGACGCCGAAGGGCTGCTCGGCGCACTCGGCGAACCCTCGGCAGCGGTGGTCGGCATCGACGCGGGCGCCGCCCCCGCCGTCCTGCTCGCGCTGCGCCGGCCCGGCCTCGTCCGGCGCCTGGTCGTGATGGAGGCGCTGCTCGGACGCCTGCCCGGAGCCGAACCCATCGTCGAGGGCAGCGCCCCGTGGTGGTTCGGCTTCCACGCCGTCCCCGGCCTCGCTGAGACCGTCCTGGCCGGCAACGAGGCCCCATACATCGAGTGGTTCCTCGAATCGGGCACGCTCGGTCGAGGAGTACCCGACGACATCCGCGCGGCCTTCGTCCAGGCGTACACCGGGAGCGAGGCCCTGCGCTGCGCGTTCTCCTACTACCGGGCCCTGCCAACCAGCGCGCAGCAGTTCCAGGACGCCGCCGCGACGGCTCGGCTGACCATGCCCACCATGGCCGTCGGCTCTCACCCCGTCGGCCCCGGGCTCGAACGCCAACTCCGTCCCATCGCCGATGATCTCGTCGGACACCATCTCCAGGACTGCGGCCACATCATCCCCCTCGACCGCCCAGACGCATTGTCCGCGCTCCTTGATCCTTTCCTCTCCGCGGATCTGAGGAAGTGACTGAAGCGGGGCCGAAGGATCACGGTCGGCGGTTCGGGCGTTCGTCCCAGCGGTGAGTCGTCCACGACCGCCGCATCAGGATGCCACGGTGATGAATTTGTCGGCGAGGTCGAAGAAGGGATCAATGGCAGTGACGCGACGCTCGTAGCACCGGGAGAGACGGTGAAGGGCGTTCTGCCTCGTGCACGGTGATGTCGTTAGGCAACGGGCCGAGGCCGTCCGTGCAGGGTGGGAGCGAGCAGGGGGCGTGGCGGTTGGCACCGACCGCAGCACGCCCGGGGGAATGCCGTATCCGTCCGCGCCTTCCGGCTGTTCAAGCAGACCCTCGGCCGGACCCGCCCGAGGACCCGCACACCGAGAGTGGGTGACCGCTGGTTCTGGCTGGTGATCACCGCCCACACCCGGCTCCGCCTCACCCGACCGCTCGCTGCGGACCTCCGCCCGCCATGGGGGAAGCCCGCTGCACCCGGACGTTTCACCCCGGCGCGAGTCCGGAGAGACTTCAGAAGGAACGCGACTGCATGACCGTGCCGTTGGTCCACCTGGAGAGGAGCGTCCGTGAGAACACGTCAACGGGACCGAGGCGCCCCCGAACCGCAGGCACCGTGGAACGAAGTCAGGCCGCGGTTATGGCTGGGCGGGCACTTCTGGGCCAGTCCCGACGGTGAGGTGCAAACCGCTGTAGTCGGTAGTGAATTCGATCTGGTCATCAGCCTGTTCACCCGGCTGGACCACGGACCGCACCCCGGAGTCGACCATCTCATCAGTGAGATCCCGGACGGCCCGCTCACGGCGGAGCAACTCCACTCGGTCCAAGAGCTGGCTGTGACGGCCGCTCAGGCCGTACAGCACGACCGCACCGTTCTCGTGCGCTGCCACTCCGGCTACAACCGCTCCGGCCTCGTCGTCGCACAGACCCTGATCGAGCTGGGCCAGGACGCCACCTCCGCCATCGCGCTCATCCGGCAGAGACGATCGCCCTGGGCCCTGAACAACCAGACCTTCGAGCAGTACCTCAACACGGGACTCGACGTCGCCTGCCTCCTGGCCGGACTCGAAACCCTCAGCTGACCACCAGCTCAGAGGTTAAGGAACAAGCTAACGAGGCTGTGCGCGATTGAGGTCGGGGCATGTTGGCATGGCAGGTTGTCGGGTGGGTGCTCACCTCTTGGCGGTGCGATCGGAGACCAGGCCGGCCACTGCCAAGTAGCTTTCGTCGAAGTACTCGCGGCGTCCGAGGTACCGCTGGAGTGTCCGCCACTGCTTGTGCTCGGCGTTGGCGTGCTCGACGCGGATTCGTTCTGATGACTGCTGGCGGCGGTCAGCATCCCACGCCGCGAGGGCCCCGGCGGGGCGTGCTTCTTCGGCTTCAGGGGCGGGGCCTTGACCTGGTTGGGGAACTGCTTTGGCCAGTCCCTGGTGGCCGGCATCGACTTTAGCCCTGACCGACGGGTGTCGCTCGAACAGGTCGCAGATGCCCACGGTCTTCACCGCTGTCTGGTCGTGCACGCGGCCGGGCCGGAACGCGCCGGCCCAAAGGGTGCGGCTCTGCTCGTCGGTGACGACGGTGGCCTTCTTGGTGTTCTGCCGCATCTTCCCCGAGACGAACGCGCGCCTTCCTGGTCTGTTAGCCCCGGGGCGGCGCACCCGGACCTCTGTACCGTCCAACCTCAGTTCCACGCCTTCGGCCGCCGCGTAGGCGAAAACGTCCTCCAACGTGCGAAGCCGCAGGTCGAGGCGTCCTGGCACAGCGAAGCCCCGGGCAGCCAACAGCGGACGGATCTCATGGACGGCGCGGGTGATCGTGGAGCGGTCCACGCCGTAGAGCACGGCCAGAGCTGAATGAGGAGGCTGTAACCGCAGGACGACCAGGGTGACGATGATCCGGTCGGTGAACCCCAACTGATGGTTCGGGCCGGCCCCGGCTGCCCGCAGGCGGCCGCGACCCCTGCGGTTGTGTAGTCGGCCCTCCTCAGAGGCCGTCCACGCATGAGCCAACTCGCCTACCAGCGCACCGAGTCGACGGGGCTGAAGGCCGGTGAAGGCGGGATGGGACATGGCCGTGCGGCCAAGGTATTGCGTCACATCAACATCCAACCCGCACAGCCCCCCTCACGTCACGGCCCTCAGAAACTGTCGAGCGCGCCCACGGCTGCACAGATGTGGCCCTGCCCGCCCTCCGACCGCCTCCCGGCGCACCACCAGGAGAGCAGCCCCTCCACGTCGCGCGTATGCATGCCCAGGTCGTGTTCGACACACAGGGGCCACGCCTGCCACAGACGCTCAGCGACGGTGTCCTGGGCGGCGTCGGCGACGATCGCCAAGGCATGAGCAGAGTCCTCTGGCGTCTTCGGGTACAGATGACTGCCGTGCCACTCGCCGTTGGCCAGGGCAACGTAGACGTACTCCGGCTCGCCCGCCTCGTAGGAAGGCTGGGCCAGCAGTTGCAGAGGTCCCTGCGCAGGAAGAGTCACGGCCAAGTCCTGGTTGAGGACCGCGAGAGCCTCGTCCCACAAGGGGTACTCGCCTCGCGAGACCCGACGGATTTCGGGTTGATCGATAAGAGCATGCATAGGGCCATCCTCGGCTACGGACCCCGGACCTCAATCGCACACAACCTCGTAAGTAGCTGTTGTCGCTCCGATCCTGAGGGGTGGACATCGAACGGGAGTCTCGATCGGGTGATCGCGGCTGGCCGCGGGCATGAAGACGGGGCCAGAACGTCGGCTGAAATCCCGCCCGGCACGGACGGCACCTCACCGACACGCTCACGGGCGATCGTCCACTCCAGCCACTCCTGCTCGGCCGCCGTGCGCTCGCCTGGATCCCGGTCGCCTTCCTCGCGCAGCCCGTCCACACGACGACGGGCGGCAAGCTCGTGCTGTTCCAGCAGTCCGACAACCGCCGGCATCCGCGACCTCCACGGGAGCAACGAAACGACGATCCATCACTCCAACACCGACGCCACCCCCTACCCCTGACCAGCAAAAGCGCAGCCGTCATACTCAAAGAGACATCAGCCTCCAAGCTTGCTCTTCAACCTTTGGCGGATCCTCGGTGACACCGGTAGATTCTCCGCGGTGACGTTGATGGAGACACAGGGCCTCACGTCGATGACCGACGAGGCGCAGTTACGTTGGATGGCGCTGGGGGACACGACTCGGCAACCGGCCGTGATCCTGCTCCATGGTGGTCCGGGGCTGCCGGACTATCTGGGCGATGTCGCCCCCATGATCGCGGATCTCGCGCCCGTGTACCGGTACGACCAGCGTGGCACGGGCCAATCCCCGTGGCGGGGCCGCCATTCCCGCGCCCGGCACGTCGAGGATCTGGCCGAGCTGCTCGACGTATGGGACGTGTCCAAGGCCGTGCTGATCGGGCACTCCTACGGCACCGACCTGGCGAGCCGGTTCTGTCTGGCGCATCCTGACCGGGTTGCCGCAATGCTGCTGATGTGCGGTCCATTCGTCGGTGATTGGCGTGCCGGCGACCGAGCGGAGCGCGGCCGCCGCATGTCCGCAGCGCAGCAGGAGCAGCTCCGCGCCTTGGAGGATTTGCCACACCGTACGGAGGAACAGGAGGTCGAGCTGCTCACACTGGCCTGGTTCACCGACCACGCCGATCCCGAACGGGGGTGGCACTGGGCCGTGCAGGGTGCCCGGCGGCGTCGCCCCGTCAACTGGGCTATGAACAGCGAGCTCGGCAAGGAAGGCCGCGCGGACCCGCTCGATGAGCATCTTGCCGAGCTCCGCGCCTGCTTGCCCGCGCGAGCGGAGCTCCTCGGTGGGGCCGATGACCCCCGTCCTGTGTCGGCGCTTGAAGCACTCGCGCTCAGGCTCGGTCTTCCGTTGACCCGGGTCGAAGGCGCTGGGCACGAGCCCTGGTTGGAGCAGCCCAACACCGTGCGTGCGCACCTTCGGCGCTTCGTGCAAGGCGCGGTGGGCTCATAGGGCTTTGACCGGATTGCCGGCCGCCTTCGCCCCGGCTGTCGGCACCACGGCGCTCAACAGCGGAAACGTGGACGCGCCCCGGCTACGGCAGGTGCTGGCCGGCCTGCCCATGCCGCGGGCAGCCGACGGCCGCCTCGACCTCGCGGTCGACGTGAGCAACTGGCTCCGCCCGGACGCGCCGACTGGCGTGGATCGTCTGTTCCGTCAGGTTTACGGGCGCAGCGGACGGTCCTCGGATCAGTTCGTGCCCGGCTGGCCGTACTCGGTCGTCGCGGCCCTGGAATCGGGCCGGACATCGTGGTGCCGGCTCCGTGGACGCCGTGCGCCTCGGTCCGGCCGACGACGTCGCCGAGGTCACCGCTGCCCAGGTCACCGCTGTCCAGGTCTATGGCGTGTGCGGCTGGAGGAGCCCGATCGACTGCGAACACGACTACTGGGCCCGCTTCACCGAGGAGCTGCCTGCATGGGAAGGTCTCCGCGAAACGGGGGGATTGGCAAGGCGCGCCCCCTCACCGGCAGTGGTCGGCCAGGGACAGCAGCAGATGGGCGGACTCCGGCCGCAGATGGTCCGAGTGGGCGCCCGCAGGCCCGTGCCCGCGGACGAACACCTCGCTCGCGTCGACGCTGACGAACCGGTGGTCGAGCGCCGCCAGGGGATACGCCTCCCCGGGCGGCAGCATCCGGATCGCCGAAACCGGCGCGGGCGCGGTGCCGATCCCGGAGTGGCCGATGCCCGCGCGTTTCTCCGCGCGCAGGTGCCAGAAGCCGGTGGCGCGGTCGTGCCGCGAGTACGTGGCCACGACCGGGCCGCGCAAGGGCGCCTCGCCGAGCGCGGTGAACATCGACGCGAAGGCGTCGCGCGGCGCCGCCATCTGCAACAGCAGCATCGAGTCCGCGGTGAACGGCCGCCCCGCCGGCTCCGGAGTGTTCCAGCCCAGTGTGAGCGGCGGGTCGGCCGCCCACTGCACGGCCTCGCACAGGAAACGGCAGCCGAAGGAGTGCCCGACCAGGTGCAGATACTGCCCCTCGCGGTTGGCGAGTACGGGCGGCGCGGCCGGGTCGGCGCGGTGCGAGTCCACGTATCCGAGCAGCCGCCCGATGACCCGGGCGGCGTGTCCCTGCGTACTCATGGCGTGCGCCCGGTCCCGGATACGGCGGTAGCCACCGAGGGAGGGCAGGGAGCGGGACGGCCAGCGGACCAGGACGGTCCAGGGACGCCAGGGTTTCAGCCGGGGGTACAGCTCGGACTCGTGCTGGGCGTCCGCGAGCGCGAGCAGTCGCTGGACGGCGTCGAGCGCGGACTCGGGGCTGGTCTGCCAGCCGTGTGCGTAGACGAGCAGGTCGGTGGCCCAGGCGGGCGGGCATAGCGCCGCGGCGAAGTGGTCGGCGAGACGGTTCGCGGGGACGGGGCGGGGGCCGGCGGGGGTGTCCTCGAGGAGCCAGCCGTCGGGGCCGAGGTCTACGACGTGGATGCCGTCAGGTACGTCGGCGAGGCTCATGAGGTGGCCTCGGCGGGTTCGATGGGCTCGGCCCTTACCAGGCGGGCGTCCATGCCGCAGTGCAGGGCGTAGGCGAATCCCAGCGGGTTGTGCAGGTTGTCGGCGAAGTGCCGGGCCACGGCGTGGGCGACCGCGCCCGCGGATTCGCCGCCGTTCAGGTAGCGGCCGAGGAACTCCAGGGCGTACTCCGCCGCGAAGACCTGCGGCATCTCTATCTGCGGACCCAGGATGCCGCGCGCGCCGGTCTCGATGAGGGCGCGCCCGAAGTAGGCGAGGTCGGCGTCGCTGTTGCCGGGGATGCCGGCGTAGCAGGCGTTGAGGAGGACGAAGGGGTGGAACGGGGCGCAGTCGCGGCGGGCTGGGCGGTGCTCGCGGACCGTGTAGGCGTCGATGGCGAGCTTGTCCTCCAACTTCAGTACGAGATACGGCGGTTCGGCATCGGCCGACTCGAATTCGCCGTGGCACCAGAAATACATCAGCTGCTCGTCGAGCGTCGGGTCCGCGAGCGCCCGCACGAACTCCCTGCGGGTCGTCCGCTCGGCCAGCGTGCCGCCCCGGGCCAGGACCGCCTTCACGTCGGTGGCCCGGGTTCTGCCCCGTGGATCCACGCCGGTGTCGTGGTTGAGGCTCACGGCCGGCACGGCGGGCGGCGGGTGCTCGCGTCCGTCGGCGATCATCGCGTAGTACCCGCCGGTCTGCTCGATCAGGTGGCGGTGTCCGAGGAAGCGGCGGAATACCCCGGCGAGCCCGGGCTCATCCGTCGCGTCGGGTGGCAGGCACAGCATCGGCCACGGCACGAAGAGGTCCGAGTCGAATCGGACGCGCAGTGGTTTCTCCGCGCACAGTGCCTCGGTGAGGAAGGCGCGGAAGAGACCGACCTCCTCGCTCTTCCCGCCGAGCAGGACGTCGAAGAGCAGATGGGTTCCGTATCCGGCTAGTTCCGACACCGTGGCCAGCAGTTCGTCCTGCGGCTCGCCTGTCAGGTCGACGAGTGTGGCGTAGGGGAATTCCGGGCGGCCGGGCGCGGGACGCCGCGACCCGTCGAGCGGTTGTACGGCGACGAACTCCTCCTTCCACCGACGGCGCAGCCGCCCGGTCACGTGCCGCGCTTCCGAGGGCTTCACCTCCAGGAGGGCTCGGTGCTCGGTGCCGCTCAGCGCCAGCACTGCGGGGCCGTACATCCGGGCCAGGATGCGGTCGTCGCCGCGTACGTCGAGCACGATGACCAAGTCGGGTGGCGCTACCTGCTGGGGGAGCCGGGTGAAGCCGAGGCTCGGGTCCTGGACGACATGGACGGGGAGTTCACGGGCCACGGGGTCAGGCCCCCTGTGCGAAGGCGGGAGTGGGCATGGGCTGCGGGGCGGCGGAGACGGGAGCGGTGCCGGTGGTGCCGATGACCTCGATCTCCGTCTCGACCTGTTGGAGGACCGTGTGGGATTCGGCGTCCTCGATGGTGAAGCGGATGCGGTGGAGGCCCGTCTGATACGCGGTGAAACGGAAGAGGGCGGTTCCGTTGACCGGGACGGAGTTCGTCGGGTCCACGTCGGCACGGGTCAACGGGGTTGCCCGCGCGGTCAGCGGTGGCAGGAGTTCCTCCGACGGAGCCCCGGAGTACTCGCGGCCGGGCTCGACTCGCAGCACGATGCGGGCTTCCCCTCCGGTGGCGGGGGAGTCGTCGAGGAGGGCGAGGCGGACGAAGGCGGCGGGAGACACCTCACCGGGCGGGGCGCCGTCCGGCGAAGCGGCCGTTTCCGGGAGGAGGTGACGGACCATGAGCGGGATGGTGTCGAAGTCGTCCCACTCCGTGTTCAGCAGGACGGGGCGTGGATAGCAGCTCGTGAGCGCTCGGACCGCCCGCGCCCCGCGGCTGGAGCCAGGGCCGTCGCGCACGACCGCCACCCATCTCTCGCCCGCGGTGTCGCCGAGCGCCTCGAACCGCGACTGAGCCTCGTCGAGCCGCCCACGATCGGCGCCGGGCCGGGCTGCCTGCAGGAGCAGGGTCCAGGCCTGGCCGTTGCGGCATCCGGTTTCGTCGAAGGCGTCCAGGACCCGGCGGATTGCTGCCGTGCGGTCGCCCCTCGTCAGCCACGCGAGGTGGTGCCGGGTCCAGGCGATACCCAGCCGGTCCGGCACGCTCTCGAAGAGCCGCAGCGTCTGGAGCAGCACGTGCGCCGCCGAACCCGGTAAGTCCGCGTCCGCGTACGCCACCCCCTGGAGCAGAGTCGCCCAGGCCTCCCCCCGTACGTCGCCGTGCTCCCGGTGGGGCAAGGGCGTGGCCTTGAGCTCCAGCATCACGTCCGTTCGGGCGCCGTTCAGCAGGAGTTCGACCCTGCACAGCTCGGTGCTCGTCCAGGCCGCTCCCACCACGTCGCCGACATCGTGGAACGCGAACCTCGCCGTCTCGAGCCGTTTGCGCGCCTCCTCCGGGTCGCCGCATATCAGCCGCCACCGACCGTAGTGGAAGACGGCCCAGGCCTCGCCGCGGCGGTCGCCATGCACCTGGTGGGTCTCGATGGCGCGTCGCAGCAGTCGGCCGACCTCGCGCAGCTCGCCGCGGTCGGTGCGGATCGAGGCGCGGGTGTGCAGGGCCCAGCCGTCCGGTACGTCGGCGGGGAGGGCGTCGAGGGGGGCCTCGGCGGTTTCCAGCTGTCCCATGTGATGCCGGGCCATGGCGAGTTCGCGGATGGCGTCCGGGGTGTCGATGCCTGCCAGCGCATCCGCCGCGGTCTGTGGCTGTCCGGTCTGCCGAGCGGCGGCGGCCAGCGGAACCCTGAGAGTGTCCCGGTCGTCGGTCGCATGGCCCAGCCCGGTCCTCAGCATCAGCAGCGGGAGCAGGGCGCCTTCGCCGACGAGCCGGTGTGCCAGCCATGTGGTGAATTCACGGGAGTTGGCCTCTCGGGACCGGCACAGACGTAGCGCGAGGTCGACGTAGGGCTCGGCAGCATCACCCAGTGCGCCCGGCTCGCGCGTCACGGCACGGGACAGTCCTGAGTCCAACCGCTGTGAATTGGAACGGAGTTCGTCGTGGGTCTGGTCGAGGACGAGCTGGGCGCGTAGGGCGGGGCGCAGTTCGTACCAGCCGGGGCGGGGTTGTTGCAGCAAGCCCTCCTGGTGCAGCCCCTCGACCGCCTCGCGCCACTCGGCGCGGGTGAGGTTCTCGACGGGCAACGCCATGTTCGGCGAGAACTCCGCGCCTTCCCAGGCCGCCAGGGTGCGGAGCAGGGCAGGCGCCCGACGCGTCGTGGACAGCAGATCCTGGTAGGCCTCGGGCGTCAGGTCCACCTGGTGCCGCATGACGCCCGAACGGTCGGAATTCGAGGTGCGGCTCGCTCGGGTGGTGGTGGCGATCAGCACACAACCCGTGTTCTCCAGCAGCCGAACGGCCGTCCGCAGGAGGTCCTTGCCGTCGGTTTCCTCGGGCAGGTCGTCGAGCACGATCACCGCCGGGTGGGCCCGGAAGTGGTTCTGACAGGCCGCCGCGGCCAGGCCGGCCAGAACCTCGGGTGAGCTCAGGAGGGCCGGGCCGAGCTCGGTCTGCGCAGCACCCGACGTCAGCAGCAGCCGCAGCACCAGTCGCTCCGGGGCGGTGGCCCGGACACCGAGCGAGAGCCAGTGGACAGGCAGGCGCAACGCCGCACCGGCCTCGTGAGCCAACTCCTCTGCCAGTGAGGACCTACCGGACCCCGGCAGCCCGTACAGCACGAAGACCCTCCGGGTGACCCTCAGCCTCGACATCAGCCGACGTACCTGGGCGTCCCTATCCATCCACGACTCGCACATCTCACCCCGTCTGCGACAACCCCCTTACCCGCTTACCCCTCTCGTCCCGACCCCCACCCCTTTGAACTCCCGCGTATGTCGCCCCGGCACCATCCCCTACCGCCAAGCCTGCCAGCCCGCTTGCGGGTTCACACTCCGTTCCAGCAACAACGCGTAGGCCTCCACGTAGTCGAGCAGCATCTCGTCCCGCGACCCATGGCCACGTCGGTGTCTTTGCGGGCTGCGGCCACCGACGACATCAAGGACGCCATCCTCGTTGAGCCCGGAGAGTGCCGCTGACCGGCGCGGTATATGGCGGGGCCCGAACCCATCCACGGGAACGAGCCCCGCCATCAGCCCTCGCGCGGCACGTCGGCCCCCTCCGGGAACGGCATCCTGCTGGTCCGCTACGGCAAGTCCAAGTAGGGGTCGCCGCCCAAGCGCCGCAGCGTGCTGACCGTCTGGCAGACCGCTACACGGCTGGTCACCGAAGCCGGATGCGATGTCGCCCAGTCGGCGTGTTGTTGGGCCGCGCGCTCAGGCCTTCTTCATCCACCTCGTGGATGACCAGGCGGCTGACGTACTGGCCATCGCTCTTGCGTACCTCACGCACTCGCGCCGTGATGGTAGCCATCTGGGCATGCGTGGCCGTGCGGTGTGCCCTTCTCGTACGGCGCGCTCTCGCGGACCGCGTCACGGTGGAGATGGTCCGGTTCTCGCACCAGGGGACGAAGTGGCCACCACCGTCGGGGTGCGGGCCGCGGTGTGCCTGGTGTTGGGCCGCTCGGGTTCGATGCGCCCCATCCGGCGTTGGTGATCTTTGAGACAGATGGTAGGCCGACGAGTCGGCCAGGCCGTTTCGCTTGGATCACTGAGAGCGGGGGCGTCGTTTGGAGCCGCAGGTGGCTGCGCTGTCGGACTCGCGGTCTACGGTGCGGCCATGTTTACCCTGCCCGATGGTCTGCCTCCCAGCCGGTTCCTGTCTCGTGATCCCGTACCCGTGTGGGTTTCTGACGAATTCCCTCAAGACATCGAAAGGCTGTGGCCCCGCCTGCTGAGCGAGCAACGAACACGCGGCTTGGTTCCGCTCCTGTGCTGGCCGGCTGCCATGGGAAGACCACTCAGCCCGGACCACGCCGACGCCGTCCGCCTGGAGGAGGTGCTGGCGGCGGACTTCATCGAATACCGCCGCAGGAGGCTGCCGTTCTGGACGGATCCGACGCCGGCCCCGGTACCTGCGGGAGTCGAGCCGTGGCCACACGACCCCGGGCCGCCATTCGAACAGTGGCCGGGTCTGACACCGGCGATGCCGGTCACGTCCGCGAGCCCGACGCCCGAACAGGCTGCCTCAAGCCTGCTTGCCGGGCTCATCGAGACGTGCGAGTTCGAGCTGGACGAGTGCCGCCTCGTTCTCGTCCCTGCCCAGCGGAGTAGCGATGCTCTGGCATGCGTTGGCTGGTCCGCTGAGGCGCCACTCCCTCTGCTGTGTGCACTCCTGCGGAGCTGGGAGGACCGCTTCGGTGCCCAGGTCGTGGCGATGTTCGGCAGCGAGCTGCACGTCTCGGTCGCGAGACCTCTCGTTGAAGCAGAGCATGCGAGCCGGCTCGCATTGGAGCATGTGCTGTCGACCGCGGACAACATCGTCGATGATCCGCCCACGCCGTTCCCCGAGTACGCGACGGACCTCGTGGGGCGGACCTCCTGGTCCTTCTGGTGGGACTAGACATGACGGCTGGCCTGCCTCCCTCGTTGGGCCGGAAGTGCCGTCGACCGATGCGCAGTGGGCGAGGATCGAGCCGTTACTGCCGGACCGGACGCCAAGGCGTGGGGGCCGATGGAGGGATCACCGTGGAGCAATCGACGCGATCGCCTGGAAGGTCCGGACCGGATCACAGTGGGGCCAGTTGCCGGAGAAGCACGGCAACTGGCGGGGCGTGTACGACCGCCTGCGGATATGGGCCATCGACGGCACTTGGGAGCGGATGATCACTGCGCTGATCGCGCAGGCCGACGCCAAGAATGACCTCAACTGGGCCGTCTCGGTGGACTCCACCATTGTGCGCGCACACCAGCACGCGGCCGGGGCCCGAGAGAAGGGGCCCCGGCCGGCGAGCCGGACGACCATGCCATCGGCCGTTCCCGCGGCGGACTGACCACGAGGATCCATCTCGCGTCCGATTCCGACTGCCGTCCCCTGGCTTTCCATCTCACCGCCGGACAGGCCGGCGACGCGCCTGCCTTCGCGCACGTGATGGCTCGCCTGTGTGTTTCTCGACGACGAGGACAGCCCCGCACGAGGCCGGACCTGGTGCTGGCCGACAAGGCCTGTTCCTCCCGCGCGATCCGCGAGCACCTGCGCATGCGCGGGATCCGAGCAGTGATCCCCGTTCCGGCCGACCAACGCGGCCATCGGCTTCGTCGCGGACGCCGAGGTGCCAGACCGCCGGCCTTCGACCGCGAGGCATACAAGCAGCGCAACACCGTCGAACGCTGCTGTCGAGTACGGCCAGGAGCCGGTCGCAGAGGCTTCGGCGAGTTCACAGGTGCGGCCGGCCGGACGTCGAACTCGACCGGCGCGGTGTCGCCCTTGGGGTATTCCGGTCTCCGGCTCCTCCGCGAAGAACGGCTGGGCTGCAACGACGCGTCAGACATGTGGTTGCAGCCCAGCCGTTCTTTCCAATGCCCGGACGCGCTCTAGCGAATGTAGAGCCAGTACTTCGTCTTGGCGGTCGAGACGTAATCGCACTTGTACTCGCTGAAGCCCTCGCGCTGGTACTGCTGGCCGGCGTCCACACAAGCGAACTTGGTGGCGTAGGTCTTCACCAGCAGCCAGGATGCTGACGGGGCCGCCTGGGCGGGGGCGCTGACGGCGGTGGCCGCGAGCAGGGCGGCACCCAGGGTGAGAACTGCTGAACGCTTACGCATCACAATCTCCCTCGTTGACTGTGGACCTCAGGCGCCTCGAAACCTCAGGAGCCTCAGAAGTAACGCAGAGGGAGTTTGGTTTACCCGTCTGGCGGAACGCAAGCTTCCATCACGCAGATCAAGCAAAGAGCTGGCAGATGCTCACCCGGCTCCAGGGAAAAACAGCTCCCCGAGTGGATTGCGCTGGTCCGGGCCGACGACTTGCCCAGCTTGCGCACCTTCATCAACGGCCTCGATGGGACCTCGCGGCCGTCACTGCCGGCCCGACCCTGCCCCGGAGCTCAGGCGTCGTGAAGGGCCACGTCAACCGCATCAAGATGATCAAGCGGCAGACGTACGGACGCGCTGGCTTCAAGCTCCTGCGCAAGCGGGTTCTGCTTGCCGGTTCTGCTTGCCTCCTGACCGCACCGTCGGTGGGCAGTGCAACGATCCCCGGACGACCGCATGAGGAGAGATATGGGCACCTGGGACATCGGCCCCTTCGACAACGACACCGCCGCCGACTTCGGCGGTGACCTGGACGAGGCAGCAGCGGAAGAACGCGAAGCCATGGTCCGGAGCGTGCTCAAACGTGCCGCCGGACCTGCGGACTTCCTGGGTATCTACGACGGTGAGCGTGCAGTTGCTGCGGCGTCCCTGGTCGTCGCCCAGCATCCTGATGGCGATCCGGCGTGTTCGAACTATGGCCCGTCAGAGCCGCTACCAGAATTGCCTGCAGACCTTCGATTGCTCGCCGTCGACGCCCTGGACCAAGTGGTCTCCAACCGGTCCGAACTCGCCGAGCTGTGGGCCGAAGCCGCGAACTGGTCGAAGTGGCGCCAGGACATCACCCGCCTCCGCGACGTCCTTGACCCTCCGATCCCGCCACAGGAGGAAGCCCTCTTCGAGATGCCTTGGCGGTGTGGAGAGCTGCTTGCGCCGTGTTCCGCCCGGGCCAGGGGAGGAGTGGTCGTCCCTGAGCAGGATGGGTGACCTTGTTCTGCCGTACCCGTGAGTTCGAAGCGGAAGTTGCGGAGGAGTCTCTGCGGGGTTGGGCGACTGCTGGACGATGGGCGGAAGCGATTTCGTGGTTCCGGTGCCGGAGCTCTCTTCCTGGCCAACGCCAGTACCAATGACACCGGTGCGGTGATTGACGTAGCGACCCGGCCGGCGGCACCGGCCTGGGCAACAGCATGTCGACGGGGCGCTTGCGCGGATTCGAGAGTCTGGCCGAGCAGCAGCTACGGGACAACCCTTAGTCCGGCTGCCTGAGCGGTGACAGACCGGTACACAGGGCGGTCGGAAACTCGGGTTCAAGGCGGTGCACGTCGCCGCAGCCGCCCTTCGTGGTGCGGGCGATCGGTGTCCAGCCCGACGTCTGCGCCCGGAAGAACCAACGAGCCCCGATGCTCGCCCCGCATCCGGGGCCCTCGCCCGGGGCGCAGGCGGGGCCCATGCGCGAGGAGACGCTGAACACCAGCCACTTTCCGTCGCAGTGCTCCTCGCCGCGCGAGGTGTGCGTCGGCACGTCGAGGGCCATCACTGCCTGCTCGTAGGAGGCCGCGGTGCAACCGGTGGGCGCGGGGTGGCAGCCGAGTTCGCCGCACAGGCGCAGATCGGGCGGGTCGGCGCCGTCGGCGGTGAAGACCGTGTGGGTGTCCGTGGCGAGTTCGCGGTGGCCGAGCGGGGAGGGCAGCCGTACCCGCGCCGTGGCCGTCATGGTCTTGCGGCAATCGTTGCGCGCGGGACCGCCCGTCAGGGCGGAGAACGTGACCTGCACCCACACTGTGCGGTCCGAGGCGTCGGTGACGACCGCCTTCACGTCGCGTGCGCACTTCTTCCCGTTACCGGGAACCTCGGCATCGACGCTGAGCGTGCGGTGGTCGGCGGCGAGCCGGGCGGCGGTCACCCTGAACGGCGCGAACGTCTGCCAGCGCGGCGACTCCGACGCGGCCGGTGCTCCCCTGACCCCGGTTCCCGCCCCGCCGGTCCCGGCCCGTAACGTCCCGCAGGCACCGAGCAGCAGCACACCTACGCTCAGCAGCACGACCGCGATCATCGATCTTGCACGTGACATCTGTTCCAGACCCCCCTGGCGTTCACGTTTCCCGGGTGACTATAGGGCGACCCGCGGTCGTGGCGCCGCGGCGGACCGGGGCGAGAACGTCTTCGCCCGCATGACAACCTGGACGATCCTTGATCACGCCGGTCAGAAATGGTCTGGAGCACGGCGGACCACGTCCGCGTGCCGCAGTGGGGGCCTTATGACTTGGTACGCGATAGCCGGGGCCGTCAGAACGATTCGATGGGCCCTGGCGATCCTGCGAGACTGCTGACATGACTGGCACGATCGTGGTCGGCGACTATGACCCCCGATGGCCCGAGCGGTTTGAGGACCTGCGGGAGCGGCTTGCACCTCACGTCGCGGACCTGGCTGTATCCATCGAGCATGTCGGAAGCACAGCCGTGCCCGGATGCGCCGCCAAGCCGATCATCGACCTCGACATTGTGGTGGCCGAGGACGCCATCACGCCCGCGCTGATCTCCCGGCTTTCCGAGCAGGGCTACCGGCACGAAGGCGATCTGGGGATTCCTGGGCGGGAGGCCTTTCAAGCCCCTCCCGCGGCTTCCGAACATCACTTGTATAGCGTGGTCGCAGGCTCCAGACCCCACCTTGATCACGTCTTGCTCCGTGACTACCTACGTCAGCGGCCCGATGAAGTCCGGCGCTACAGCGCGTTGAAGTTGGCCCTCGCACAGCGGTTCCGTGCCGACAGCCAGGGCAGACGGGACTACTCGAGGGCGAAGAGCGCTCTGGTGGAGGAACTGGTCGCGAAGTCCTACGTCGCTCGGGCCGCCGGAGAACCGTGACGTGACGGTGGCCGCACGGGTCGGTGATGTTGTGCCGCATTGCCCAACCGTCATCCGCGCCATCCACGAGATCCGCCCGCTGCCGGCTGTCCGCCGCTTCGCCGTCCCCGACGGGCCCGGCATCCGCCCGCGCACCCTGGCCGAGTTCTTCGCCTACGCCGAGGCTGAGGGTGTCGAGCGGCGCGTCGACGGCACCGAGACCCAGGTCCGCCGCCCCCGGGCCGGCCGCCTCGGCCGCAAGGCGTTCGTCTCCGGCAAGAAGAAGCAGAACACCGTCAGGACCACCACCATCAGCGACGGCTCGGGGCGCCTGCTGCGGTCCGGGGCCGACCGGCCCGGCAGGGTCACTGGATCGTCCGCCGAGGCACACGTCCCTCCACCGCACTGGCCTCTATCGACGCACGCGACCGCCTGAACAGGTGGTTCGCCAGCGAGAGCAGCGGTGAGCCGCTTCAACAGAGATGGAACCGCCGCCTCCACGTGCTGGGCGAGGACCCGTTCGGTGATCCTCCCCTCCCTCCGACGCCCGGATCGAACTCGCCACCTACCCCGAGGCCATCGTTCTCACCAGCCTGTTCGCCTCGCGTTACTGGCAAGACCATCCCCAGTTGCCGACCGAAGCGGCACAGCGACTCAACATCGCACCCCATCAGCTTCCGCTGCATGAGATGGTCGTCCCCGTGGCGGAGAAGAGGCCGTGATCTCACTCGTCGACTGTCAGTGTCGGTCGTCATCATGGGAGACATGGCCAACCCGAACCTCATCACCGGCAGTATCTGGCGGCTCCACCACGGCGACCAGGAGATTGCCCGGCTGACCGTGACCGGCGCCGATATGCCCTGGACGCACGCAGAAGTCGAGACACTTCCTGGTTTTGAAGAGTTCCGTCCCCTCTTCAGTGAGCAAGACCGGGCTGTCGACGAGGAGGACCGGGACCGGGCCGATGCCTGTTACACCCAGATGGGCCTTGACCCCGGATCCTGGACACGGGTTATGCGGCTTGTGCCAGCGTAGTTGGTGAGCGGTGGAGGGCGTTCTCGAAGGCGATCGGTGATCGTTGTCCGAGGCGGGAGTGTCGCCGTCGGGTGTTGTAGCGGTGGAGCCATCGGAAGGCGTCGAGTCGGGCCTCGCGCTCGGTCGGCCAGGTCTTTCGTCCTTGCAGGGTCTCGCGTTTGAAGGTTGCGTTGAAGGACTCGGCGAGTGCGTTGTCCGCGCTGGACCCGACCGCGCTCATGCTTCGCCGGACCCCTGCTGACCTGCAGGCTTCGGCGAAGGCCCTGCTCGTGTACTGGGCTCCGTGGTCGGTGTGCATGATCGATCCGGCGAGGCTGCCGCGGGTGCGGATCGCCGCGGCCAGGGCGTCGGTGACGAGGTCCGCGCGCATGTGGTCGGCGATCGCCCAGCCGGCCAGACGTCGCGAGGCGAGGTCGATGACGGTCGCCAGGTAGCAGAACTTCCCGCCATCGATGGGCAGGTAGGTGATGTCGCCGACGTACTTCGTGTTCGGCTTGTCCGCGGTGAAGTCGCGGCCGATCAGGTCCGGGGCCTTGGCCGCAGCCGGATTGGGGACGGTGGTGCGGTGCCGGCGGCGCAACCGGACCCCTTCGATCCCGGACGCCCGCATGATCCTGGCGACGCGTTTGTGGTTGACCGCCTCACCGCTCATCTCGCGGAGCTCGGCGGTGATCCTTGGGGCTCCGTAGGTGCCGTCCGATTCCTGGTGCACCGCCCGTATCTGGACGGCCAGCTGTGCGTCGGCCGTCTGCCGGGCGGCCCTGTCAGCGGCTGTCCGGCGCCAGTAGTAGAAGCTCGAGCGGCTCACGCCGAGGATGCTGCACAGCCGCTTCACGCCGTGACGGCGCTGGAGGTCGGCGACACACTGGAAGCGGTTCACCAGCGCGTCTCCCCGGCGAAATACTTCGCCGCCTTGCGCAGGATCTCGCGTTCCTCCTCCAGTTCGCTGACCTTCTTCCGCAAGGCGGCGTTCTCCGCCTCCAGCGGCGTGGGCTGCTGAGAGGGTTCCTGCGTCCGCCGTCCCCGGGGACGGCTCACCCCGGCTGCCCGAACCCAGTTCCGCAGCGTCTCCGGGTTGATCCCCAGATCGGCTGCGACCGACCTGATCGTCGCTTCGGGCCGCGACTCGTACAGCGCGACCGCGTCCGTCTTGAACTGCGGCGGGTAGTTCTTCATGACCACGAGATGTCCGTTCTCAGATCCGCAGGATCCAGTGTCTCGTGTGTTCAACATCAGGGGTCAAGGCCCGATCCGCAGTGCGCTCACCCTGACGTTTCCCGGCGGCGGCCCGGTCGCCGAGTTCATGCTGCACATCCACGACGACGGCACCGCCGACTGGCGCTGGCAGGACGAGCACGTCGACGCGGTGAGCCCGTGACGACCTGGGTTCGCTGCTTCTGGGACGAGGGAGAGGCGTGGTTCTACTTCGAGCTGGACGCCGATGGCTATTCGATCCGGCAAGTCGAGTTGCAGGAGCCTGGGGACAAGGCTCTGACCGCCGCCTCGCTGGCCGAGTGGCAAGAAGCCCAAAGAGAGGGTCGGTCCGCTGAATACGAGAGCGTTTACGGTCTGACCGCGGAACCGGCCATCTCCAAGTGAGAAGGGCACGACCCGCAGTCGTTGTCGGCCGGTGAGTTCGAGATCGTTTGGTCGACCGCCCACGGTGAACTTCAGGATCGTAAACGGCACCCCTCTTCCTGAGCGCGTCCACTACTGCGGATTCCGACCAGGAAGCCACCGCTTGGAAGTACCGCACCAGCTCGCCCTGGCGCGACCTGCCGGACGGACTCGGCTCGCTCCAGACCGCCCACAGGCGCCTGATCCGATGGGCCGTCGACGGCACCGGGGAGAGGATCCTTGCTGCTGTCCCAGCCGCGGCGGCCGCCAACGACAACATCGACTGGACTGTCTCGGTCGACTCCACCGTCGTCCGGGCCCACCAGCACGCCGCCGGAGCACTCAAGAAGGGGCAGCAGGACGAGACGAGCCGGCCACCTCGCCAGCATCCTCATCTGGACCCGAACCTGAGCGGCGAAGAACCTAACCGGCCATCCCCGGCAGCCAGCCGGTAGCGCCCACCACCTCGAGGGCGATGTCGACCACTGGACGTCCGTCGGTCGCCACTCGCCCGCAGTGGCGGGCACTGAACCCGCGACCGTCACGTCCCTCCTGGTCACCGCCCCCAGGGAAGAACAGACCGGAACAGCACGGGCGCGACCCTGGAGAACCATGGCCACGCCTACGGCAGCGGCAGGATTTCGGTGGCGCAGCACGCACTGTCTCCGAACGGCGGCAATCTGACCAGGCGCACCAGAGTTGCGGGTGGGGCCCACGGCCTGGACGGTGACGCCCGGCGTGTCCCCGCCGTCGTCGGCAGGCAGCGGTCGGCCAAGCGGTAGAAGGGGCATGAGCGATCAACCGGAGGCCGGAAACATGAGTAGTGCTTGGACAGGCGCCGCGGTGGCAACTGTCACTGCCGCGTACGCGCTTGGGTCGCGTCGGTTGTCCACGACCCCGGTCTCGTCCGCGATGGTGTTCGTCGGTGCCGGCATCCTCATCGGGCCGGCCCTGCTTGACATCGTCGACCTGGCGCACGATGCCGCTTCGATCGTCGTCCTCCTTGAAGTCACCTTGGCGCTGGTGCTTTTCACCGATGCCATGACAGTGCGCAGACGAGACCTTCAGACCGGTGGTTTTCTCCCTGGCCGTCTGCTGGGGATTGGGCTTCCGCTGAGTATCGGGGCCGGCTGGCTGCTCGCCTGGCCTCTGCTGCCGGGGCTGACGATGTGGGAGCTGGCCCTCGTCGGTGCCATCCTCGCCCCTACCGACGCCGCCCTCGGGAAGACCGCCATGACCCACCCTCGTGTTCCAGCGCTCGTCCGTCACGGACTGAATATCGAGAGCGGTCTGAACGACGGCATGGTGCTGCCCTTCTTCCTCCTGTTCCTGGCGGGTATTCCGGGCACGCACTATGCGGAGGAAGGCGTGATCGGTGTGTTCTGGCGTGCCCTGGTGCTGTCCACCGCCCTGGGCCTGCTCGTCGGGTGGCTGGGTGGCTGGCTTCTGCAGTGGTCCCGGGCCAGGGGGTGGGTCACGCGGCAGTGGCGGCATGTCTATCTGCCGGCCGTCGCGGCCGGGGCGTACGAACTGGCCGTGGTGACCGACGGCAGCGGCTTCATCGCCGCGTGGGTCGCCGGCTTCGCATGCGGTTTCGCCCTGCGCCGGCACCCGGCCACCGGAGAGAAGGAGCCTTCCGACTCCACGGCCGAGTTCACGGAGAACCTCGGCGAGCTCCTGGCATCGATCAGCCTCCTCATCTTCGGAGCGGTGCTGCTCGGCCCCGCGCTGGAGCACCTGAGCTGGCGAATCGTCCTGTACGCCGTCCTCAGTCTCACCGTGGTCAGGATGCTGCCCGTGGCCCTCTCGCTCACCGGTAGCGGGCTGCGGCTGCCCACCGTGGCGTACATCGGCTGGTTCGGGCCGCGCGGTCTCGCCTCCGTGATCCTGGCGCTGCTCGTGGTGGAGGAGCATGTACCGGGGGTGGAACTGCTGGGGAGGGTGGTCGCGATCACCGTCGGTCTCAGTGTCCTCATGCACGGCGTGTCGGCTGTATCCCTCGCCGAGCGGTACGGCCGTTGGCACGAGAAGGCCGCAGCCGCATCGCGTGACCTGCGTGAGGGCACTCCCGTACCCGAGGCCCCCGCGCGGCACAGACTTGGCCGGTCGCACCAACCGGACAAGTGAGGAGATCGCTCAGCACACCGCGGCGAAGCACCGGACTGCCAGAAGCAGAGCCGATGAAACCTGGGAGGAAACCGCCTGTTGCAAGGTTGACCGTCGAGAGTACTCGATGTTCCTCCGCCGGGTGTACGCGTAGCCCCGCGCCCGCACTCCGGGCCCGCCCGGCAGGCGCCGGGTGGCGGTGATTCCAGAAGTTGCCCATTGCTGCTCGAGCGAGGCCATCACCAGGCGGGCGGCTGCTTCGTCGGGCGCGGTGATATCGAGAACGAACAGGCCATGCCGTACATGCTGCGGATGGATCGATTCCATGCCCGTACGACGAGCAGCTCGCTGCCAGGTCGTGCCTGCCGGGCGGGTTCGGTCCGTACGAGCGACAGAGACGTCACCACCGCACACCAGCTTCCCCTGCAGAAGGAGCCCCGGCTCCGACGAGAGGGAGCCGAGCACGATCATCGCGAGCCCCTGCACCAGCCGAGTCCCCGCCGGCCGGCGCCCACCAGCCGCCGAGGCCCCCTCGTTGCCCCCTATCGAGGGTTCACTGCTCACCACAGGTCGGTCTGGTGCATCGTCGGGAACGTCGTTGTATCCAGGTAGGGGAGTGGGTGGGCGAGATGTGGCGGACCGCTGAGTTCGGTTCTGCGCCTGAAGGACGGGCGGGCGTGGTTCTGGCTGATGGATCGGAGCCGCAGCCGGCGCTCTTCGATACGGGCAGCGGCGGTCACGTGCAGGAGAGCTGTGACTGGTGGGTCTACGACGGGACACGGCGCGCGCCCCTGGCCACCCAATTGCGGGCCTCGTCTTCTTGCGGGTGGCGCGGTGAGAACTGCTACCTGCTGGACTGGACGCAGGTGGGGCGCCACGGAACGGACCTGTTCGACCTCGCCGGCCCCTAGAGCGAATGGGACCGGCACATCGCAGGCGTCGAAGCCCGCACCGTTCCGGTTCCCGAGGACCTCACTGCCCTCCTCGATCAGGTCGAGCATCTCTGATCTGCCAATCGCGGGACCGCCAGGTGCGCCCGCCCACCGGCAGAGTTGCCGGTGGGCGGGGCCTGACAGGCGTTCATGCCAGCACCTGCTACTGCGCGTCGAGTCCTACGCGGAGCTCCTGGCCCGGCACGGACGGATCGAGAAGCTCCGCCAGATGGCCACCGGTGGCCATGCACACGAGGCGTTGCCTCCATGGGGGAGGGCTTTGGAGGACGCGGGGCGGGCACGTAGAGCCGAGACGATGCTGCGCGGATTCATCGCCACCACTGACTACCCGCGAAGCTGCCAGTCCCTCCTCGTGGATCTGCCGGCCGGGCAGAAGCGGATCGACGAAGTCATCGAGCTACTCCGATCCCATGCCGGACCCAGCGCGGCCGCAGACCTTGCCGAGCTGCTGATCAGACAGAACCGCGCTGCCGAGGCCGTCGTTGCCATCCCCGGCGTCGCCGCCCAGCGGGAAGACGCTCAACGGCGGTGGGGTACCTGGAGCGGCGAGGACGCAGGGTCCACCGACGAGCTGCCGTTTGGGGGTCCATAGGCGGCAACTCCGTACACAGGACCCCTCGTGCACCTCGTCGGCCTCACATTCAAGAGCAATCTCAGCTGACTGGAAGCGTCGCTGGAATGTGGTGGGAACTCTTCGATCAGAGCTTCACGCGGGCTACGGCGCAGGCGGTCCGGTCGGTTCCGGCGCGGCGGCATAGTTGGCCATTGAGCGTGGCACTTGGCCATGAGAGGCATGCAGCCGATGGACCGGAGCACCGCTTCGCCGGCCCGCATTCCCCGGCCCGCTTTCCCCGGCCAATGGCGCTCGGGCACGATCGGAAGCCGTGTCCAGCTCTCCTGATCTCGCTGCCGCCGATCCTCCGTGCGCGCGCTGTCTGCTGATCTGCGGGCGGGCACTGCTGCCGACGACTGCCCCATTCGGGCTCATAAGCCCGGGTTCCTTCCGCCCCCGCTGGGAAGGAACCCGGGCCTGCCCGAAGACGGGCTACAGCGGGCGCTCGTAGACGACGGGGTGTCCGGGCAGTCTTGCGCCAGCCCCAGCAGGGCTTCGCTCTCCGTTTCGTCCACGGCCAGTTCCCAGCGCAGTCGTCGCCGCCCACTCCGCGGCGTACTGGCAGTGGTAGCCCCCCGACGGACGGCTGCCGCTGCGCCGGGTCCTTGCCCGCCTCGCTCCTGTTCGACTTCGCGGTGACCGCGATCGGGAGAGTTCCGCCATCTTGAAGTGGCTGGTCAGCGGGGTCGCGTGACCTCGTTTCGGGGTGCTCGTGCTGGTCATGGGCGGCAGTCTGGGATGTAGATCGTCCGGCGGGGTGGTTCTGCCGATGAATTCACCGGCCTCGAACGGTCTACCCAGCGAATCGACCGTTCTCGACAGGAGTGCCATGTCCACCATCCAGCCCGTGATCCTCACTGCCGACCAGGACGTTCTGCTCGGCTTCTATACGAAATTGTTCGGCGCTGAGGAGATCTTCCGGGTACCGGCGGAAGGCCCGGCCTTCTACCGCGGCCTGCGCATCGGCGACACCGACCTCGGGCTGGTGACCAAGGCGAACCCTGGGACCGGGGAGGCGCCGCGGATCCTGCTCAGCATCGGTGTCGCCGACGTCGACGAAACGCTCGCCCGGGTGGAGACACTGGGCGGCTCGGTCCGCGGCGGCCCCACCGACATGCCGTGGGGACAGCGCGTCGCCCACATCCAGGACCCCGACGGCAACCCGGTGAACCTCACTCAGCCGATCCCTGCCCGGTGACGCTGCTCCGGGGGCATTGTGCTGATCGTGGCTACCTGCGGTAGGGATCAATTGTCGGTAGCGGCCTCGATGTTCGTCAGGACGGGCAGCGCGCGAAACAGGTGGGTGGCGCGGGCTGGGTCAGTACGCAGCTCGGTGAGGATCCGCCATTTTCTTGAGGTGGGCAAAGCCGCGTTCGACGGGGACGCGTCCGGCGGCCAGGACCCGGTTGCAGCACAGCCAGGACAACCACCGCGATCCTCCCGGGCGGCAGCGCCCGCCACCTCGACCGTATCCCTTTGAGACGCCGTCGCAGCAGGTCGGTGAGGTAGTGCAGGGTGTGCGTGGACAGCGGCAGGCGGCACCGGTAGTGGCGACCGGGCCGGCGGCCTGCCGCACCGCGGTGAGGATGCGCTGGTACTCCGCCGACAGTGCGGACTCAGCCACCCCCGGCCCACGGTCCGGGACCAGCCGTACCGGCCGATCTGCCACCTGGACCACCGGCGCCCCGGCCTCCGTGCGCTCGTCGGCGAGATGCTCGCTCATCCGCTGTGATACCCGCTCGGCCACGGCCGGCTCATCGCCCTCAGTTCGTACCTCTGACAGTTGCTTGACCTGCTGCTCCCCCTGTCCGGCCACTTCAAGGCGGCGCAGCTTCAGGGGCGGCGGAGACGCCCGGGCATTCGCGTATGCCTCCCGACGGACGGCATCCCAGGTACAGCCGCCAACTGGCGGGGTGCGTCATCCGAATCGTGCGGTATCCCGTCCGGTCACGGTGGTTGAGGGGTTGAGTCCGGTCTGCCTGTTGGTGCGGTTGTGGCCAGGCAGGAGCACCAGTGCCCTGGCTTCTGTAGGTGTCAGGAGCGGGTGCCGGCCTCGCTCCGCTCCATGTAGCCGTCAGGTGGACACCCCGCATCCGGGTCCTCCGTAGGGCACATGCTGGGGTCCTCCGTATCTCCGAAGTCCCCGTAGAGGTAGACCCACACCGTGCACGTCGGATCCTCGGTGAAGGACAGCTGAAGGTCATGGCCACGTGTGGCGGTCTCGTCGGGGACGATGAGGCCGTCGCCCTTGGGGCTGGCGTAGAAGGCCCAGCGGCCATGGGTCAGCCTCTCGGGATGGGCGCAGTCGGCCATCGCGCCGACTTTGTCGAATCCCGTTCCAGCGAAGGTGTGTTCCGTCGAGAAGGTCAGTGACGTCCCTGCTGGGCTGGTCCACGTCCCTGCCAACTGCTCCTGCGGAATCTCCGCCGCGTGGATGGCTGCGCCGTACCCGCAAGACGCTGTGAGAACTGCCCCAGATACCGCGAGAACCGTCGCCCGCCATCCACGCATGTCCGCACACCACTCCCCAGAGATCGAATGTCCGGCCTGCGGCCGCATCTCAATATATTTGAACACGCTCAAAAAGTGTGGCCTTCCTCGGGGTTGCCGCAAGCGGCATCTCCCAGACCGGCCCTATGGCACGGCACGCGTCCCGGCGGGCGGAGCGGCTGGGGCTGGTCAGGCGACTCACCCCGACCGCCGGGCGGGTGACATCGGGGCCCTGTCGTTCGTTGATCCCACATGCCTGTACTCCCGTCACCTGAAGAGATCGAAGCCGCCAAGACGCCCAATGGAGCGTGGGCGCGTGTCCAGCTCGCCGAATGGGGCGTGCCGTGGCCTCCGCCCAAGGGCTGGAAGGACGAGCTGATCAAGCGCTGGGAGGCCGCACCGCCGGATGGTGCATCGTCGCCCCAGCACCGTCCGGCCCCGGCCGGCTTCGCACAGGAGACGATCGACTTGGGCTGATCCGACGACAGCGGGGCGCGATAGGCCCGGTCCCTCCCAGGAGTACGACCGGGCCCGCAACTGCATGAGCCCCCGGAGAGGCCGCCAGAGGCTACCGGAGCGAGGCAGGCAACCGCGTCTCGCTGGTAGGGCGTGTTGTGAAAAAGCTGGTCACAGCGTCTCGTTGAGGACTGTGACCAGCACGGTGGCTTCGGTGGCGGCAAGCGGCTCGTCAGTGCACCAGCAGGTCTATCACTCCCGTCAGGTCCTCCTCGCCGCTGCCCTCGGCCAGGCGGCGGCGCATCAGCTCGAAGTATGGGCTGAGTAGTTCCGGGCTGACGCCCTGCTGCTCGGCGGTGCTCAGGAAGGTCGGCGTGCCAGCCACCTGCATGGCGAGGTTGGAGACGACACCCTTGGTGTAGTCACCGCTCCGCAACTGGTCAGCGGTCTGGTGAACTGCCGGGGCCATCGCGACGAGCCAGTCGGCGAGCAGCGGGGCGAGCGACGCGGGATCGATGTCCTCCATGCGGATCAGGGCGAAGGCGTGCGCGGCACCGGCGAACATCCCGTACATGGCGCTGAGCAGAGCCACGTCGTGCAGGGCCGCGAAGCCCGCGTTCTTGCCGACGTAGGTGGTGCCGGCCGGGACGCCCAGGGTCTGCTGGTGCCGCTCGAACAGCTCCCTCGAGCCGCTGTAGAAGACGTAGCCGCCGGATTCCGGGACGCCGATCATCGGAGGAACAGCCATGATCCCGCCGTCCAGATAACGGGCGCCACGCTCGCGTGCCCACTCGGCGCGGGCGCGGGCCTGGGCGGGGGTGCTGGTAGTGAGGTTGACCAGGTCTTTGTCGGCCAGGTCGGTGCCGGCCAGCACCTCATCGACCGAGGTGTCGTCCAACAGGCAAAGGACGATCAGGGTGTTCGCTGCGACCGCCTCAGCGGCGGTCGCCGCGACCCTTGCACCCTCGGCGGCGAGTGCCGCGGCGCGGGCTGGGGTGCGGTTCCAGACGGTGAGTGGGTGGCCGACGGCAAGCCAGGTGCGGGCCAGGGCGGTGCCCATCGTGCCGAGGCCCAGCATCGTGACGGGAGTCTTCTCAACAGTGTTCTGTGCCATGCCGATTAGGCTGGTCACAAGTCCGTAGGTGATCAAGTACGCACTTGGGAGTGGGTGGTTACCTCGGGGGTAGCGAGCACGTCAGAAGGGGTGGGGCATGACGACGCTGAACCGGCCGGGCACACCAGACGGACACGTCTGCGGCATCGATACCGCGATGGAGGTGATCGGCGGCAAGTGGAAGGTGCTGATCCTCTGGGCGCTCCACGAGCACCCCCGCCGTCGCTTCGGCGAGCTGCGCCGACTGCTTCCGGGGATCACGGAGAAGGTGCTGGCCTCTCACCTACGTGAACTGGAAGCGGACGGCGTCGTGCACCGCGTCTCCTACGACGAGGTGCCGCCCCGCGTCGAGTACTCGCTGACCGAGGACGGCATGCGCCTCAACGACGCACTCCAGCCGCTGGCCGCCTGGGGCCGCGAGCGGCCGACCATTCGACGGGCAGAGGAGAAGGCGGGCTAGGGTCTGCTGTGAACGTGCCGGTCACAGCCACTCGTTGATGGCCGCGACCAGCACGGTGGCTTCGTAGCGGACGGCGAGTTCGTCGTATCGAGTGGCCACCGATCGGTGGCGTTTCAGCCGGTTGATGCCGCACTCCACGGCATGGTGTTGTCCGTAGTCGCTCTTGTCGAAGTTCGGTGGTCGTCCGCCGTAGGAGCCGCGCTTCTTACGGTTGCGGACCTGGTCGGCCTTCTCGGGGATGGTGCAGCCGATCCGGCGTCTGCGTAGATAGGAGCGGTTGGCGCGGGAGCCGTAGGCTTTGGCGGCGCGGACCTTGTCCGGCTTGGTGCGGGGCCGGCCCTGACTGGTGCGGAGGACCGAATCTTCTCGAGTACCCGTTGGAACTGCTGGCTGTCGTGGCGGTGCCCGGCCGTGATGATCAGGGTCATGTTCTTTGCCCCTGTTCGGTGGCGAGGTGAATCTTCGTGGTCAGCCCGCCGCGGGACCGCCCGAGGCCGTGGTCGTCCGGCGCGGTGTCGATGCCGCCGGGAGGCTCTTTATAGAGATCCCCTTTTGCGGGCACCCGCGGCGTGCTGATGGGCGCGGCAGACGGTGGAGTCCACGCTGACGTCCCAGGTGGTCAAGCCCTTCGCGTCGGCCTCGGTCTGGAGCTGTTCCGGGATCCGCCTCTACGTCCTGATGCGCTGCCATCGCCGCGACAGGTCGTAGACCCGGTCCCACGGGCCATATCGCTCGGGCACGTCCCGCCAGGGCGTTCCGGCGCGGGTACGCCACCGTATGCCGTCAGTCAGCTGCCGCCTGGTCCAGATCGGCGGCTGCCCCGGCTCATTCCCGCACGGCGGCAGCGGCGCCAGCCGTGACCACTGCGCATCCGTCAGGTCCCCACACGCCACAGCACATGATCATCCACAACCAAGATCCACTTTCGCAGCAGACCCTAGATGATCAATTCCAAGGGATGCCTGCGGAGGGTGTGGGGTGGGCGGCGGCCGAAGCCACCGCGAGACGGTCGGGCGGCGGGCTGCCGGCCCTGGTTGTAGAGGTGGCGGCGGGCGGTCAGGCGGCAGGGTCGACTTCGGGGTGCGTGAACCGCACGGGCTTGTCCAGCGACCGTGCGTAGGCGATTTCGGCTCGGGTGCTGTCTCCGATGTAGTCGCCGACTACGAGCACCTCATCGGCGAGCCGGGTCTTCGCCCGGTGCAGATCGTCGAGTCGGACCTTCAGCGCCTCGGCTTCGACAGGATCGGACCAAAGTTCGTGCGGCGACTTCATGTCGATGCCCGGTTTGACGACAATCTTTCCGGTTCTGGTCTCCCGCAGATCGGCCTCGTTCATCTCGGTCATGAAGCGGGTGGAGCCGCAGATCACGACGATACGCGGGAGGTTCAACAGCTTCTTCGCGTCGGCGAGCTTCTCCTCGGGGGTGAGCAGTTGTGGGGATGACACGGTTCCTCCTGGTGGTGTGGTCCAAGGGGTGCCTGCGGAGACGAGAATGAGGGTGTCCAAAATCGTTCTGTGACGACCGACGTGGGCACCCTCGCGACAGCACACTATGCGACGACCGACGACATGCTGAAGGAGCTTCCTGACCTGGCGCCTTGGCGCCCGCCGGTCGGCATCACGCCCCCCGCCTGAGCGATGCCGAACTGGTCACCCTCGCCAGGCTGCAGGCCATACCCGGCTACACCTCCGCTACGGCAAGCGGCTGCGCAAGGCCGCCGGTCTGATGCGAAGCGTCAACCGGATCCTGGCCACCACCACCTCGGTGTGGAGCGACGCCGTATGGGTCGTGGACTCCACTCCGGTGGTAGAGCGCGCTCTTCACAAGCCCCGGTGACCTGAGTCAGTCGAAGAGGGCAACGAGTCCATTCACCCAGATCGCGAGGAACACAAGGGCCGCCACCAGGCAGCCGACGCCCGCCAGTACACCGCCAACCGTCCACGGCTCGGAGGGCGCCTCGCGCTCCCCTTCCAGGCCGTCCCGGTAGGAGGCGGGGTCGTCCCAGTCGACGGGGTGCCCCAGCCCCTCGGCGCAGGCGGTCCGCACCGCGACCAGCTGCCCCTCCGCGAAAGCGGTGGCGGCCTTCGCCTCGGGGCCCTGCCAGGCGAGGGCCTTCATCCGCCACCCGGGAGACCCGTACCGCGCCTCGAAGGCAGCGGTCTCGTCGGCGTTCCGGTCCTCCTCGAGGTACATCCAGCGTCCGGCCTCGGCGGCGTCGCCGTAGAGCCGGTACACCTCGGCCAGACGGCGGCGGAGCGTCAGGTCGTGCGGGAAGGACGAGATGAGACCGCGCAGGCGCTGGCGCGCGACGGGAACCCGGCCGGCGGCCAGGTCTGCATCGACTCGGGTAAGGGTCTCTCTCAGGGGCATGAACGCATGATCGGGTACCGCACTGACCTACGTCGACCTGGTTTCGTCGCCCAGCACTCGCTCGCTCTTGACGGCATCGGCTGAACCTCACCGAGACGGGACACCGCCAGTTGCGGGACAGCCCTTAGCTTTGTTTTTAGACCGTGTCCTATGTGGTGAGACGGGCGAGTCGTTTGTAGCAGCAGAGTGTGGCGGCGAGTCCGAGGAAGGCCAGGTAGTTACGGGGGTGGCGTTCGTATCGGTGGTTGAGGCGGCGGTAGCCGGTCAGCCACGACATGGTGCGTTCGATGACCCAACGTCGGCGCCCTAACCGTTCGCTGGACTCGACTCCCTTGCGGGCGATGCGGACGCCGATGTGCTTGCCCCATAGCCATTTACGCAGGTGAGGGACGTCGTACGCCTTGTCCGCGTGGAGACGCTGGGGCTTGAAGTAGCGGCCTCGGTGAGGGTCGTGTCTCGTTTGGTGACCCGCGATCATGGGCTTCAGCGCGAGGCTGTCGTGAGTGTTCGCCGCGGAGACGCCGACGAGGAGGGGCAGTCCGTTCGCGTCCGACAGGACGTGCATCTTGGAACCCGGCTTGCCCCGGTCCACGGGGCTCGGACCTGTGAGTTCGCCCCTTTTTAGCCCTCACGTGCGCGGAGTCGAGCACTGCCCGGGACAGGTCGAGCAGCCCGGCGTCGTCCAGGCGGTGCAGGATCTCCTCGTGCAGCCGGCCCCAGACACCGGCTCTCGACCAGATCAGGAACCTGCGGTGGGCCGTCGACTTCGATATCCCGAAGCATGGCGGCAACGCGCGCCAGGCACAGCCGCTGACCAGGACATAGATGATCGCGGCGAACAGCGTCTCATCAGGCGTGTCCTGGGTCCCGCCGCCCTGCGGTCGCACCTTCGACGGCGGGATCAGCGGCTCCGCGATCTCCCACAGCCCATCCGGAACAATCCAACTCCACGTACCCCGCCCCATGAACGACCCAACGAGCCGAGCCCACATAGGACACGGTCTTAGAAGTCATCTCATTTGGAGGGGTCGGTAGGCTGTCGTTCATGGTGGGGATTGTTGAGCGGCTGGTGCCGGATGAGTTGTGGGAGCTGTTCCAGCGGGTGGTGCCAGAGGCGCCCTCGCGGCCTCAGGGTGGCGGTCGGCGTCGGCACGGTGATCGTGAGGTGCTGGCCGCGATCGTGTTCGTGGTCACGTCAGGCTGTACGTGGCAGCAGTTGCCCACTGCTTCGTTCGGGCCGTCGGGGGCAACGGCCCATCGCCGTTTCTCCGAGTGGTCGAAAGCCAGGGTCTGGGCCAAGCTCCACCGAGTGGTGCTCGACGAGCTCGGTTCCCGCGGCGAGTTGGACTGGTCCCGCTGCGCGATCGACTCGGTGAACATGCGGGCCCTGAAAAGGGGGATCTGACGGGTCCGAATCCTGTCGACCGGGGCAAGTTCGGGTCGAAGATCCATTTGATAACCGAGCGAACCGGTCTGCCCCTCTCCGTCGGAATCTCAGGGGCGAACCTGCACGACAGCCAGGCTCTGATCCCGCTCGTGCAAGGGATACCTCCGATCCGCTCCCGCCGCGGACCGCGGCGCCGCAAACCCGAAAAGCTCCACGCCGACAAAGGCTACGACTACGCTCACCTGCGACGGTGGTTACGTCAGCGCGGCATCCAGCAGCGCATCGCCCGCAAGGGGATCGAGTCTTCTCAGCGACTGGGCCGCCACCGGTGGACCGTTGAACGCACCATGTCCTGGCTCGCCGGCTGCCGCCGACTCCATCGACGCTACGAGCGCAAAGCCGAGCACTTCCTCGCCTTCACGAGCATCGCCTGCACCCTCATCTGCTACCGCAGACTCACCAAATGAGATGACTTCTTAGACCGTGTCCTATGTGGGCTCGGCTCGTTGGGTCGTTCATGGGGCGGGGTACGTGGAGTTGGATTGTTCCGGATGGGCTGTGGGAGATCGCGGAGCCGCTGATCCCGCCGTCGAAGGTGCGACCGCAGGGCGGCGGGACCCAGGACACGCCTGATGAGACGCTGTTCGCCGCGATCATCTATGTCCTGGTCAGCGGCTGTGCCTGGCGGGCCTTGCCGCCCTGCTTTGGGATATCGAAGTCGACGGCCCACCGCAGGTTCCTGATCTGGTCGAGAGCCGGTGTCTGGGGCCGGCTGCACGAGGAGATCCTGCACCGCCTGGACGACGCCGGGCTGCTCGACCTGTCCCGGGCAGTGCTCGACTCCGCGCACGTGAGGGCTAAAAAAGGGGCGAACTCACAGGTCCGAGCCCCGTGGACCGGGGCAAGCCGGGTTCCAAGATGCACGTCCTGTCGGACGCGAACGGACTGCCCCTCCTCGTCGGCGTCTCCGCGGCGAACACTCACGACAGCCTCGCGCTGAAGCCCATGATCGCGGGTCACCAAACGAGACACGACCCTCACCGAGGCCGCTACTTCAAGCCCCAGCGTCTCCACGCGGACAAGGCGTACGACGTCCCTCACCTGCGTAAATGGCTATGGGGCAAGCACATCGGCGTCCGCATCGCCCGCAAGGGAGTCGAGTCCAGCGAACGGTTAGGGCGCCGACGTTGGGTCATCGAACGCACCATGTCGTGGCTGACCGGCTACCGCCGCCTCAACCACCGATACGAACGCCACCCCCGTAACTACCTGGCCTTCCTCGGACTCGCCGCCACACTCTGCTGCTACAAACGACTCGCCCGTCTCACCACATAGGACACGGTCTTAGACCGTGTCCTATGTGGGCTCGGCTCGTTGGGTCGTTCATGGGGCGGGGTACGTGGAGTTGGATTGTTCCGGATGGGCTGTGGGAGATCGCGGAGCCGCTGATCCCGCCGTCGAAGGTGCGACCGCAGGGCGGCGGGACCCAGGACACGCCTGATGAGACGCTGTTCGCCGCGATCATCTATGTCCTGGTCAGCGGCTGTGCCTGGCGGGCCTTGCCGCCCTGCTTTGGGATATCGAAGTCGACGGCCCACCGCAGGTTCCTGATCTGGTCGAGAGCCGGTGTCTGGGGCCGGCTGCACGAGGAGATCCTGCACCGCCTGGACGACGCCGGGCTGCTCGACCTGTCCCGGGCAGTGCTCGACTCCGCGCACGTGAGGGCTAAAAAAGGGGCGAACTCACAGGTCCGAGCCCCGTGGACCGGGGCAAGCCGGGTTCCAAGATGCACGTCCTGTCGGACGCGAACGGACTGCCCCTCCTCGTCGGCGTCTCCGCGGCGAACACTCACGACAGCCTCGCGCTGAAGCCCATGATCGCGGGTCACCAAACGAGACACGACCCTCACCGAGGCCGCTACTTCAAGCCCCAGCGTCTCCACGCGGACAAGGCGTACGACGTCCCTCACCTGCGTAAATGGCTATGGGGCAAGCACATCGGCGTCCGCATCGCCCGCAAGGGAGTCGAGTCCAGCGAACGGTTAGGGCGCCGACGTTGGGTCATCGAACGCACCATGTCGTGGCTGACCGGCTACCGCCGCCTCAACCACCGATACGAACGCCACCCCCGTAACTACCTGGCCTTCCTCGGACTCGCCGCCACACTCTGCTGCTACAAACGACTCGCCCGTCTCACCACATAGGACACGGTCTTAGACGCTCAGGACACGGCCGTGACCCAGGAGACATCGGAGGCATTGTTGGCTCGAGGAGATATCCGGAGGCTGCGTACCGTCCTGGCAGCCCTTTCCTGCCCGGCAGACACCTGGACCTTGGACCAACTCAGCGCAGCGGTGGATTGTGACCCCAACTGGATGACCGAGGAAGGCGAAAGCCGACTCATCCAGCAACTGCAGGAACTGATGGCCGATGACGACGCTGGTGTCCGTAGTGAAGCCGAGAGACTCCTGAAGCCCATCCTCCGACACACGCAGAGCCGCCAACCCTGACCTTCACGAAATCGCGGTCAGAGCCTTCAGGGCTCTGGCCGGAGTTTCGTGAAGGGCCAGGTCGTCGGAGTGGATGTGGCTGGGATTCAGCGGCACCCTTCGTAGGTCGCTACCCAGCAGCCACTACCATGCCGGCTGTGACCTGAGGACGGTTGGGGAGCAGCGACGCGAGGTTGTCCCTTACGAAGTCCGCCGCCCGCTCGATCGACTCTTCGGCCCCGGACTGGTCTTCAAAGACGCTGGTAGAGACCATCACTCCGTCCCCGGCGTCGACCCAGTAGTAGGCCACGAATCCGGGGACCCGGCGGAGGAGAGGCACGAATCCCTCATCCACTCGGCGTCCCGCCTCGGCAGAGTCAGTCACTCCTTCGTAACGCCGAAATACTGCGTACACAGCTGATCTCCTCACAGATCCCAAGTTCACCTTGCGCGAAGCGACCTACCCCCACCGAGCATCTTTCGCTCGGGGGACTCCCGGAAGCGACCCGTATAGGCGCACCGGTGATCCAAACCGGGGATCTGCTGTGGCCGAGGCTGAGCGAACCGGGACATCACGGAAGTCCGGTCAGAGCCCTGAAAGCGACCAGGCCCGCTCGTCGTTCACCACTCGGTTGCCATGGACAACGAGGCGGAAGGGTATGCGAGAACGGTCCTGCTTACACCGTGGGCGAGCGCCTACTTGCTTCGGCGGCGAGATTGGCGGCCCCGTCGACAGAGCGATGCCGCAGAATGCGGACATGCTGAGTCGAAGACCCCCTAAGCAGCCGCCACTGAGCCTTTTCCAACCTGATGGCCTCGATCGGGATGCTCAGCTGGTCATTCGCCTTTGGTGTCAATTCGCTCCGCGGATTGGAGCAGGTACTCGGGCAGTTTCGAACTGGCCGCCAATACCTCGATGCCGATGAGGTGGCCCTGCTCGTCGAAGTCGAGGTTGATCATGCCGTCGACGTCCACTGGATCGCAGGGATACGTGCGCACGGACGCCTCGTGGGCCTGCGGTTCGGTGAGGTATACGTACGCTGCGTTGACGGTCTTGTCGTAGGTGACTCTGACGTCTGTCACGGTGAGCGGTCTCCCTTGCTGTCGTTGATGGTGGCGCTGTCTTCGTCCATGCCTCCGGCCGTAGCGAATTCAGGCTGCCGTGGGGAGGTGCAAGGCCAGGATGGCCTTGACGATGTCGGTGATGCGGGTGGTGCTGCAACGAAGTTTGTCAGCGGCCCCGGTAAGGCACCCGGATCGTCGCCTGAGCTCCCTGATATTCCTTGTCGGCCCACGTCCGGATGCCGGCTTGGGTGAGCGCTTCGATGATGCCGTGGGTTCGTGCCGCCTTGATGTCGTGGACGGCACCTGGCAGGGCAGGTGAGGCCCAGAGCAGGCGTCCGAACGCGTCGGCGATGACCTGGACGTTCATGCCGTGGCGCTTGTGCTTGCCAGAATAGTAGGGCGGTCGGCGGCAATGCGGTCGATGTGCAGCAGGGTGCCGTCCAGGACCACGAACGCCTTGTTGGCTGCGACGGTCATGGTCTGCTGGAGGGTGGGGGCAAGGCCGGCCAGGACCTCAACCGCCTCGACGATGTACCGGTAGACAGTGGCCAGCCCGATCCCGAAGCCGGCCGCGAGCTGGGCGTACGTGTGCCCGCAGCGCAGATGGGCCAGCGCGAGCAGAGCCTGTCGGTCCGCGGTCAGGCGGCGCCAGCGCGTGCCGCGCTCACGCCGCCGGACTCTCAGCAGGTCGGACAGATAGCGCAGGGTCGAGGTGGACAGATCGATACCCGATGGGTAGACAAGCATGTGAAGCTCCGGGCGGACAGGTTGATCTTGGTCGACAACCCATCTACCAGGAGCTTCACCTTTTCCTCAACGCCGCTCTCAGCCAACCGAAGTGCCAAGCAACCAGGTTGGAAAAGCCTCACTGACACGGATGACGAAGATGATTCAAAGTGGGGAGTGTCTTTTTCTTTGTGTATGCCCTGGTGTTGACGCTTGTTCTGAGCTGCGCTCCAGCAGAGGACTACTGTCTATGGCCGGGCGGAGGCAGACCGCATGATACCGGGGATGCTGTGCAATCGGTGAAAGTCGTACCAGCCTTCGATGAAATCGAGGGTGGTTGGTGCGGGCAGTGCCCCGGCTGGGCCAGGTGTCGTCGGTCATCGGGACGCCATCGGAGTCTGCCACTGGATGTCAGTGGTTCTGCCATGAGGTGTGTCAGTAGGCAGTGCTGTCGTCGTCGGTGAGGCGGAGGCTGTACCGGACGTCGTCGGCTAGGACGGCGGTGCCGTGGTCGGCGCGGACCAGGAGCCCGGCGTCGAGCAGGCCCGCGACGGTGGCGGCGGTCGGCTTCTCGGGGTCGGTGGAGACCGCCCCCTCGTAGGACGCCTGGAACAGCGTGGCCGTGTCCTGGTCGCTGAGTACGTCGCGCTGGAGCGGGGCGGTGGTACGGGTCCCGGGGGTTGCGCCACAGTTCGGTGTGGTTGGCGGGGTGGACCCAGTTCATCTGCCGGTCGGTGCGGACGTCCAGGCGCGGGCAGAGGGTGAAGTGGGCGAGGGCGGTGCGCCGCAAGGCGTACGGCCCGGCGAGGAAGTCGGCGATCAGCGGGCGGCCCGCATGGGCGAGCGCGTTGAGGAGAGCGACGGCGTCCGTGTCGGTGCCGGGCGCGTCCAGCACCGTCTGCACGGCACCCGCCCGGCCCGGCGCTCCGGGCGACTGCTGGCGGTCTCGATGGGAGGACCCGGACACCGGAAGGCCGCCGGTTCCGGCAGGCCGGTCGGGTGACAGGGCGTGGCGTTCGGCCGAACGGGCCGCCCGGCAGCACGGGGCGCGTGTCTTCCCGGCAGTACGGCAGGCCCGGCCGAGTATGTGGTGGTTCGGGACGAGCCGAACGCGTTCGGAGGAGAAAGGTACTTCACGTGGCGAGTACGACAAACCGGCCGGGCGGAAGCAGTGTCTGGACGGAATTGCGCGATGCGATCTCGACCAGATCCGTACTCGTTATGGCGGGGGTGCTCCTGCTCCAACTCGGCTTCGCTCTCTCCTACATGGGTGCCTTCCACGCCCCCAAGCCGCACCGGATCCCGATCGTGGTGGTCGCGCCGGTGGCCGTGGAGTCGGAGTTGGTGACCCGGCTCAACGCGCTGCCGGGCGAACCGTTGCACGTCAACGCTGTCTCGGACCGCGCGCAGGCGAGGTCCCGGCTCCTGGAGCGGAGCGCGGACGCGGCGCTCTTCGTCAACGCGACCGGACGCTCCGACACCCTGCTGGTCGCCACGGCGGGCGGACCGTCGGCGGCTGACGCTGCTGCGAAGGTCGTGCTGGCCGTCGAGCGATCCCAGAACCGCGCCATGGTGGTGAGGGACATCCGCCCGCCTGCAGCCGGCGACTCGCGCGGTCTGTCCTCCTTCTATCTGGTCCTCAGCTGGACGATCGGCGGCTATCTCGCCGCGTCGGCCCTGAACATGGCCGCCGGCTCGAAGCGGCCCACCCTGCGCCGCACCCTGGTGCGCCTCGCGGCGATGGTGCCGTACGCCTTTGTCTCAGGCATCGGCGGCGCGATCATCGTCGGGCCGGTACTGAACTGTCTGCCGGGTGCCTTCTGGGACCTCGTGGGGATCGGCACCCTGGTGGTGTTCGCCTCGGGTGCGGTGGGCGTGGCCCTGCAGTCGCTGGCCGGGACGGTGGGGCTGGGCCTCACCATTCTTATCTTCACCATCCTTGGAAACCCCAGCTCGGGCGGGGTTTACCCGTCCTCTCTGCTGCCCCCGTTCTGGGCGGCGATCGGTCAGGCCCTGCCACCGGGGGCTGGGACGACGGTGGTCCGCAACACCGTCTACTTCAACGGCAACGCGACCACCGGCGCCCTATGGATCCTCGGCGCCTGGGCTTTCGGCGGCATCGCCGTGGCGGTCCTGTCCGCCGCCATGCGCAACGAGCGACGGTCCCCGCGCCTCAACACTGCAGCAATGACCGACACGGGCCAAGACGCAGAACCTAACTCCGGCCCCACCTGATCGACGGATGCCTCACTGTCACCGGCCTGATCCTCACCCAACCGACCCCACCCCGAAAATCTCAGTAGCTCACATGGGGCCGTTGATCAGGGCCTGCCTGAACGCGTTCCACCCTCGATCGGTGTAGCGCAGGGCGGGCAGCTGCTTGTCCTTCGAATCGCGCAGAGCGATGCCGCCGGGCAGGCCGGTGATTTCCACGCACTGGCCTTCCCCGGCGCTGTATGAGGACTTGCGCCACTCCGCGTCGGTGAGGTCGTAGGTGTGCAGGTCGGCCTTGGCGGTGGTGCGGTTCACGATGGTTTTCCCTCTTTCATACGGTTGGTAAATGGGGGCCAGCGAGTCGCTGACCGGCAGAGCGGGTTGTTTGGCGAGTGGCCTTCCGCCCTCTCGTGCTCTCTCTCCCGCAGCGTCCCACCGCAGTTGTGCGGCCGGCTGAAGTTGCTGCGCTGAGCAAGCGGCGGTCAGCCGGCCTGCCGGTTGTCGCCCGGGGGATGTCCGCTGCGAACGTCCTCCACCAACTCCTCGATGAGCGCTTCTTCATAGGCGGGACGGCCCCGGGCGCGCATGGCTGTGGCCAGGGCAGGGTCCCACGGAATGGGGGCAACCTGTCCGGGCTCCAGCACGGTGGGCTGCAACGGCTCGGGGTGCAGGCTGGGGGCTTCCGGGTGGTCCGGCAAAGAAGGATGTCGCATTTTGGCCTGGGGACGCTGGGCCACTACGTCAAACTCGGCGAGGAGACCTCTGCCCGTCGCTGGTGTCCGCCCGGCCGCGCCCGCCACGAGATCAAGGGAGAACCATGGAATTCCGGCCGATTGAGCGCGTCCCGCAGGCGTTCCAGCAATCGGTGAGCGCCGAGGAGATCCGGGCGGTCTGCCACCGGGCCTTTAGTAACGGCGTCGAGCCGGTGTCCGCCGTCGAGCTGGGCACGGGCATGTACAACAACGTCTACCGCGTGACCCTGGCCGGGCGGGATCGGCCGGTGATCCTGCGGGTCGCGCCGGAGAAGACCCGCCAGTTCCGCAGTGAGCGCTACCTCATGCGGAACGAGTACGCGAGCCAGCCGTGGCTGGCGGTGATCGCGCCGTTGATGCCGCAGGTCCTCGCCGCGGACTGGTCGCACGAGGTGATCGGCCGGGACTGGATGATCCAGTCCCACCTGGACGGCATCGCGGCCCCGGAACACCTGGGGACGTATCCGCGTACGGCGTGGCCGGCGTTCTTCCGGCAGATGGGCGTCATCGCCCGCTCCGTGCACGATGTGCGGGGCCCGTACTTCGGGCCCGTCGGCGGCCCGGGGTACGGGACGTGGAGCGAAGCGGTGATCGCGTCGCTGGAGGAGATCGCCGCCGACGTGGACGGTGCCGGCCTGGATGCGGCCGACGTACGGAAGGCCGCCGCCGTGGCCGCGCACGACCGTGCAGTGCTCGACGAGGTCACCGAACCGGGGCTGCTCACCGGGGACCTGTGGACGGTCAACGTGATGCTCGACGCCGGGGCCGCGGAGCCCACGATCAACGGGGTTCTCGACCTGGACCGCACGTGGTGGGGCGACCCGGCTGCGGACTGGACGATCCGCATGGCGCTGGCGAAGCAGGACGAGCGCGTGGCGTTCTGGGAGGCGTACGGGGAGCGGGACCGCTCTTCCGCCGCAGTGTGGCGTTCACTGGTCTACGAGGTCCGACACCTCGGCGCCGTCCGTCTGGAGCGCCACCGGCTGGGCAACGCCGCCGGGGTGAAGACCAGCTACGACGCCGTGGCCGCGGTGCTGGCCGACCTGAGCTGACGCACATCATGGAGCTCGGGCCAGTCGAGAAGCAGACGGCCACCACCTCATCGAATGGACCGTCGATGACGACATCCACTGGGGACAGAACACGCGTTCAGCCTCCTGCCCCGAGCCAGGGATCCGGCAGAACGGGGACCGGCTGCTCCTGCGCGGCGTTGATGACAACGTTCGGGTTCACCTCGGCCATGACGGCGTCCAGGCTTCCCGCGTTCCTCAGATCGAGGGGGCATCATGCGGTCGGTGAGGCGTCGCTCGGCTCGTTCACGTACGTCGCGACCGTCGTGTGCCCTGCCATTCTCGCCTGCCGGACCAGCTCGGAACCCAGAAAGCCGCTGCCGCCGGGGATCAGAATGGTCAGTTGTGTAACCGGTAGCCCCGTGGACCGCATGGCAAAGGCGGTCACCCCGGTGTGTGGGTGTGACCGCCTTCGCCGTCAGCATCCCGGGCGATAGCGCCTGGGGCCGCCAGACGTAGCGGCCGTCGGCCTCGCACTCGTCGTTACGCTGCCCGTCGGTGCGCTCGGCCTCGGCGAAGCCGTGTCACTGGTAAAGCGCCGGGCCGGGCCGTTGACCTGGAACGTCCACAGCGACAGGCCGTCTGGCTGTTGCTGCTTGGCCGGGGGCATGAACCGGTCACCGAGTCCCCGGCCGCACCATCCCGATTCGAGGTCAAGCTGCTTTCTCCCCCTTGAGTACCAGGAGCCGACCACGCTGTTCCCGGTGACGGCTACCCAGGTCTCGTGTTGCGGCACGAGCACGCGGGCGAACCAGTCCCGCACCTCGGCTTTGCCGTGTGCGCAGCGCACGGTCGGCAGCGCCGCGGCGTAGGAGCGCAGCCACACGTCGGCCGCAGCGTGTGCGTCGGCGGCGTGGGCCCGGCGGAGGAGTATGTCGTCGCTGCTCATGGCGCGGGGCGGTTCTATTTCCCCGGACGCCCGAGCTGGTGGACGGTCCAGCCCGTCGTGCGCCAGGGTTCGGGGTCGAGGGTGGTGCGGCAGTCGACGAGCAGGGGGTTGGCCGGGCGCCCCACCAGAGCGTGGGGGTCGGCCTGCCGGTACTCGGGCCATTCGGTGGCGAGGACGACGAGGTCGGCGCCGTCGACGGAGGCCGCCAGGTCGGAGGTGTAGTCCAGCTCCGGGTTGCGGACCATGGCCGTGGGCACGGCCTGCGGGTCGTGGACGGTGACGGTGGCGCCGGCCTGTTGGAGGGCCTGGGAGAGGGCGAGGGCCGGGGATTCGCGTACGTCGTTGGTGCCGGGCTTGAACGCGGCGCCCCACACCGTGATCCGGGTGCCCTTGATGGGCCGGTCGCAAAGGGCGCGGGTGATGAGGCTGAGGGCGACGTCGGTGCGGTTCTCGTTGATCTCCTCGGCGGCGCGCAGGAGGGTCGCGGCCTGTTCGGCGCCGAGCTGCCGGGCGGATGCGGTGAAGGCGCGGACGTCCTTGGGGAGGCAGCCGCCGCCGTAGCCGATGCCGGGGCGCATGCCGCCGGCGCCAATGCGGGGGTCGATGCCGAGGATGTCCACGATCTGGGAGACGTCGCCGCCCGCGGCCTCGCACATGTCGGCGACGGCGTTGATGTAGCTGATCTTCAGGCCGAGGAAGGTGTTCGCGGCGCCCTTGGCCAGCTCGGCGGTCTGCGGGTCGGTGACGAAGATCGGAACGCCTGTGTCGATGATCCCGGCGTACACCGCGCGGATCGCCTTCTCACCCTCCGCGGTGGTGACGCCGGCGATGAGCCGGTCCGGGCGGAGGGTGTCCTCGACTGCGTGGCCTTCGCGCAGGAACTCCGGGTTCCATACGACGTCGACCTGGTTGCCGGCGGGGGCCAGGCGCTGGGCGAGGGCGGTGACCTGGGCGGTGGTGCCGACGGTGACGGTGGACTTCCCGACGATCGTGGACGCACGGTCGAGGTGGGGGGCGAGCTGGCGGATTGCGCCGAAGACCTGTGCGGTGTCGTAGGAGCGGCCGTCGGCGTCGATGGGGGTGCCGACGCCGATGAAGTGCAGCTCGGCGAAGTCGGCGGCCTCGCGGATGTCGGTGGTGAAGCGCAGACGTCCGCTCTGGGTGTGGCGGGCGAGCAGCTCGGGCAGGCCGGTCTCGTAGATGGGGCATTCGCCGGCGTTGAGTCGGTCGACCTTGGCCTGGTCGACGTCCACGCCGATGACCTCGTGGCCGAGTTCGGCCATCGCCGCAGCGTGCGGGATGCCGAGGTGCCCACAGCCGATCACGGAAACACGCATAGCAGGTCGTCCTTGTCTGCTCGGGGGCACACCGACTTCGGTGCGCCCCCGACGCTATCGGTTGGCGAGCAGGGCCAAAGTCGGGTTGCTCGCGGGTTCGTTGGAGTGTTCGATCGGGTGACCTCGGGTCCGGCCGGGGCGCCAGCCTTGTGACGGGCCGGGTTCAGTTCACGGCGTCCAGCGCGCCGGACAGTGCGGTAGTCAGGAACTTGATGTCCTTGTCCGTCGACGTCAGCGGGGGCGCAACAACGAGCCCTTCACTTTTGGGCACCCCGGCGCCGGTGAACGGGTAGAAGTACACGCCTCGTTCCTCCGCGGCCTTCATCACGGGCCAGAGCTGTCCCGGGGCTACCTCCACTCCATAGAGGAAGCCTCGCCCGCGGATGTCCTGCACCGGCCCGACGCCGTTCAGCGACGTCATGGCTTCCCCGAGGCGTTGGCTGCGTGCTGCAAGGCGGCGAAGTCCATCTCCTCCAGTTCGTCGAGGACGTCCAGGCATGCGGCTGCCATGAGGGGTGGGTGGCCATGGTGCCCATCGCGGGCAGTGGGTCGGCGTCCTCGTGCCGGACCCACCGGGCCGCCTCGGGGGAGACCAGCACTGCGCCGACGCTCGTGTATCCGGCGCCCAGCCCCTTGGAGAGGATCACGATGTCGGGCTCGCAACCGTCCCAGTGGTGGCTGGCGAGCGGTGCTCCGGTGTGCCACATCCCGGTCAGCACCTCGTCGTGGATCACAAGGACGTCCCGCTCCTGGCAGATCTCCGAGACCCGCCGGAGGTATCCGTCGGGCGGGACGAAGGCGCCGCCAGTGGTTTCGTTGATGGGTTCGATCAGCACCGCGGCAACGTTCTCGGCGCCGCGGCGGTCGATCTTCTGTGCGATCTCGTAGGCGCGCGAGGCGTCGCAACCGCGGTCCTCGTTGGCGTGCGTCGGCGGGGTAGGGTGCCGGGAATCCGGGACCGAGGTCGAGGGCGTCCTCCGGGCGTGGCCGGCGGGCGTGGTTGCCGGCCAGGGCGTGCGGGATGCCGGTGGCAGCGGCCTCGGTCAGGACGTGGAGGAGACCGGGGCGTCCCTCGGCCGGGCGGAATTCCTTGGGCAGGAGGCGCGACTAACCGTTGACGCGGGTGCCCAGTCCTCCGGCCGCGATCATCACTCCTGCGGGTTTGGTTGTCACTGATTCGTCCTTCGACTGATGTCGGCGAGCGCTAGCGTTGCGGGATGCATACGCGTGTAACGGGCGTCGTCGTCGAGGACGACGCGATTCTGCTGCTGGACCAGGACACAGAAGGGGTCCGGTCGTGGTCCCTGCCCGGAGTTCACTGGGCAAGTGGGTTGTCGGGATGACACTTGTCGGGGCTTGGGTCAGTCGCTCGGGCTCGACGAGCCACGGTGGGGAGGTTGGGTTCCACCCCAGGGTGAGCCTGAAGCCCGCTACCGATGACCTTGAAGCCCTGACGAGGAGGCCACGCGACCGGGCCCGCCCCCACGTCCGGCTGTCATCGGTGTGATGCGAGAACTCGGCCTTCAGGTGATACGAACCGGATCACGAGAGTCTAGCCCTGCCGGTCCAGCCATTCTGAAATCACGCGGTTGGTTTCTTCGGGCATTTCCCCCTGGATCCAGTGACCGCAGTCCAGGCCGACCACTTCCACGTTGGGCACGAACTCTGTCAGGGTCTCGGACCTCGGGACCGCAGGGTCCCGGTCGCCGTAGATCATGAGGGCGGGCTGCTTGATGATCGGGTCCGCGTCCGCCAGCTGGTGCCAGTTGCGGTCGAGGTTCCTGTACCAGTTGATGCCACCCGTGAATCCCGACGTCTCGAACGCGGAGATGATGACGGCGAGGTCGCTCTCGGTCATAGCGAGGTCACCGAGCGGTGTTTCCGCCTTGGCGAGATTGATAAATGCCATGCCCGGCTCAGGGGGCGCGGGGGGCACATTCTTCCGGTAGAGGTTGCGGATGAACTGGGAGGTATTGGCATCGAACACGGCGTCCGCGACGCCCGGCTGCCGGTTGAAGTGGACGAAATAGAAGTCACCGCCGAGGAAGGTTTCCATGACCTCGATCCACGGCGTTTCTCCGCGTTCCATGTAAGGCAGGCTCAGGTTGATCAGCTTGTTCACCCGGTCGGGGTGCAACAGGGTCAGGCTCCAGACGACGAATGCACCCCAGTCATGGCCGACGAAGGTGGCGTCCTCGTAGCCATAGTGGTCCAGGAGCGCGACGAGGTCACCCGTCAGGTGTTCGATGTCGTAGTCCGTCACCTCGGTCGGGCGGGATGAGCTGCCATATCCCCGCTGGTTCGGTGCGATGACGTGGTAGCCGGCTGCGGCGAGGACGGGCATCTGGTGACGCCAGGTGATGGCGTGCTCCGGCCAGCCGTGGCAGAGCACGATGGGCTTGCCCTTGTTTTCTCGGCCTGCTTCGAAGACTTCGAGCTCCACACCGTTGACCTGGATGAGGGTGGGCTCGGGAAATTCTGCGTGGTTGGACATTGCATTTCCTCTCTGGGGGCGTTCGCCGGTGGTCGACCTCCTCGATGAGGTCATGTCGCCAGCTTGCTCCCCAAACCGGTCACCTCATGACCGGTTTTTATGAGAGTTTTGTCTGTATGCGATCCGATCGGCTGGTGGCCATACTCCTCTTGCTCCAACGGCGCGAGCAGGTGACAGCCGCGGAGGTCTCCCGGGAGCTGGACGTCTCCGAGCGCACCGCCCGCCGTGACCTCGATGCCCTGGCCATGGCCGGGGTGCCCGTGTACTCCGTGCAGGGCCGAGGTGGCGGCTGGCGCCTCGTGGGCGGCGCTCGTACCGACCTTTCCGGGTTGACCGCCAGTGAGGCACGGGCCCTGTTCCTGGCTGTCGGTCCGGCCTCGGATGCGACGCCGGCGATGAAAGCGGCTCTGCGCAAACTCGTCCATGCTCTACCGAAGCCCTTCCAGTTGCAGGCCGAGGCAGCGGCGTCGTCGCTGGTCGTAGACCCGCAGCGATGGGGGGCGAGCCGGATCGAGCCCCGGCCGCCTCGCTTCCTCGACGAACTCCAGGACGCGGTGATCCGCGGCGTCCAGGTGTCGCTCGGCTACGTCGACAGCAAAGGCGTCGAAACCCGGAGAACCGTCCACCCGCTGGGCATCGTCGCCAAAGGTCCTGTGTGGTACCTCGTCTCCAACACCGAGACCGGCCGACGGGTCTTCCGGATCGACCGCGTGTCGTCCGCCGACCCGACCGGAGACCCTGTGCACCGACCCGGGGACTTCGACCTTGCCGAGAGCTGGAATGAGATCGCCAAAGAGGTCGATCGCAAACGAACGCCGCTGGAGGTCCAGGCGGTATGCACACCCGACGGGATAGGCATACTCCGGATGGCGCTCGGCGACCGGCTCGACGTGGGAGGTTCCGCGACCGACGGCCGGATCGAGGTCGTGATCCGCGGCCCCAATGAGTACATCCTCGCCGGCGAGCTCTCCGGGCTGGTCGAATGGGTCGAGGTGACCGGCCCTCCGAGTGTCCGAGACCGCCTGGCCTCGATCGGCAACGCCCTCGTCGAACGATACGGCCGGCAGCGCGCCAGCGGAGACCTTCACCCGTCTTGAAGCGGACGAGGCAGGCGTCGAGAACAGTTCCGCTCCATAGCGTGGGTTTGTCCGTTCCTGTGCAGTCACCTGGTCACGAGTCGGCGGGTCTGCCGGCCTGGCACGCTGCGGGTGGACCGTCTCGTGCCGGGCCGGCGTCGCCACGCACTCGGCGCACTTCCGGGGTCGAGGTCGCGACGGGCGGTGCAGGTTGTGGCGGCGGCTGGCGCCTCGTAGGCGGCGCTGTCGATCACCGGCCGTGGGCCATGGGCGGCTAGGGCCAGCCCGAGGGGTTCCCGGAGCGGCAGGTCCCGCGCTGGACGGCCGAGCTGGAGCGCTACGCGATCGCGCTCGGCCTGTTACAGCGGGCCCTCAGGTTCCAGGTCGCCGGAATGGCTTGAGCCGCACCCCCTCCAGGCTGTCGGCGATCAGCTGGTCCAACCGCCGCTCCCGAGTCTGGTCCAGCTTGGCACTGATCACATGGTGGATGGCCGACTTGCGGTAGGACGGCGCCTGCCCGCTGAACCACTCCCACGCCCGCGGTTCCGCCTGGAAGCGTGCCAGCTGCGCCGCCTCGAACTCCAAGACCGACTTCTCCTCGCGATCCCGGTCACGGGCTTCGAACACCGCGGTACCTGCCGGCCGCATGAGCCCCTGCGCGGTCAGCTCCTCGATCTTGCGGAGGTTGACCAGGCTCCAGATACTGCGCGGCCTGCGCGGAGTGAACCGGATCGTCCAGGAGAAGTCGTCAATCGGGCTCTGCCGGCCGTCGATCCAGCCGTAGCACAGGGCCTGGTCGACCGCCTCCGACCAGCTCAGGGTGGGCTTACCCGCTCCCTTCCTCCACATGCCCACCCGACATTCGGAGGCAGTCGCGTGGTGCTCCTCCAGCCAGTCCCGGAACTCCCCAGGACTTGAGAAGAAGATTGGCTCCATGCGCGGTGCTCCCGTCGGTCGTCTCGTCGGTTCCATTGAACCTGTCGGGTACGACAATCCGAGAGTTTCACCGCGCCGCCCGGGATCTGCGCCGGGGTGTCATCACCATGACGGGCAACCACAGGAGCCGAGCGGGGACGGATCGGCCGCAGGCCCCTCGTTCGGGGGAGCGGAAGAGGCGCGGGCCTCGCCAACGCGAGTGGACAGCCCAGCTCAAAGTGCGCTGACGATATCTTCCTCGTCCTCCGGGATCGGCGCGTTCGGATCGCGAGACGGGCTGTCGATCAACTTATCCGAATTGTTCTTCGACGCGCCTCGACACGCCTCGTCTCCTAGGCACTGTTTCTCGGATCATGTTCTGAGCCAGATGACGAGGGCTGCGAGGGTGACGGTGCCGAGGTAGATGTAGGCGCGTTTCTCGTAGCGGGTAGCGACGGCGCGGAAGCCCTTCAGGCGGTTGATTGCGCGTTCGACGGTGTTGCGTTTCTTGTAGCGCTCGCTGTCGAAACCGGTGGGACGACCGCCTCGGGAACCGCGATTCTTGCGGTGTCTCTGCTGGTCGCGGCGTTCGGGGATGGTGTGCCGGATGCCGCGTCGCCGCAGGTAACGACGGTTCTTCCGAGAGGTGTAGGCCTTGTCCGCCAGGACATGGTCGGGCCGGGTCCGAGGTCGGCCGACTCCGATGCGGGGCACGGAGACCTGCTCCAGCACTCGCTCGAACTGGGGGCCGTCACCGTAGTGTCCGGGCGTCAGGACGAGGGCGAGGGGCCGGCATCGCCCGTCGGCGGCAAGGTGGATCTTGGTGGTGAATCCGCCACGGGAACGTCCCAGACACTCGCCGATCTGACCACTTCCTCCAACCGGACCGTCAGTTTCCTCAACACCGGATCGACCTGGTTCGTCCCCCCAGCGATCCCCTTTTGAGGGGCCGCGACCGCCGTCGCCTTGCGCGCGCCGGCGGCGTGCTGGTGGGCCCGCACAGCTGTCGAGTCCACCGAGACGTCCCAGTCGATCTGGCCCGCGGCATCCTCGGCCGCCTGGATCCGCGACAGCAGCATCGCCCATGTTCCATCCGCTGACCAGCGGCGATGGCGTTTGTAGACGGTCTCCCACGGCCCGAACCGCTCCGGTAGATCCCTCCACTGCACGCCCGTCCGGACCCGGTAGAGCACCCCGTTGATCACCCGACGGTGGTCACTCCACCGGCCCCCGCGGGCCCCACCAGGAGGCAAGAACGACTCCAACCGGTCCCACTCCGCATTCGTCAGATCGCCACGGCCCATACAAACAGCCTGACCCCAACACCCCACGTACGTCAGGAGATCCGAGAAACAGTGCCTAGGCCAGAGCCCAGGCCGCTGGAGCGGCCCTAAGACCTGTCCCGTAAATGATCTCTGACTGGTGTGAACGTGGTCGGTGATCGATCCGACCGCTCGTCTATCCGGCGAGGTTGAGGTTGTGCATCCGGGCGATTCCGAGCATGGCGTAGTGGACGCCGTCGCCTTTGAGGCGGCAGTCGCGGAGGATCTTCCAGGTTTTCATGCGGGCGAAGACGTGCTCGACGCGGGCGCGGACTCGTTTGTGGGACTTGTTGTGAACCTGTTTCCAGTCGGGCAGCTCTTCGCCTTTGTGTCGTCGGTGGGGCATCACGAGCCCGGTGCCCGGATAGCCGCCGTCGGCGATCGTCATGGTCTTGCCGACGGCGGCCTTCGCGCCGGACTCCTCCCACGCCTTGCAGTCGTTGCGGTTTCCGGGCAACGGTCGGTCGACCGCGACGACGAGTCGGGTGTCGGCATCGATGACGACCTGGTGGTTCGTGGAGTACCTGTAGTTCTTGGACTGCTCGGCGATGGTGTGATCGCGGGTGGGCACCAGGGTGCCGTCCACGATGAGCACCGCGTCCTTGGCGAACCGCTGGCGGGGCTGGAGGGCGAGCATCGGCCCGAGGTGGTCGATGATCCGGTCCGCGGCCGACTTGGACACCCCGAACAGCGGAGCGAGCTGCCGCAAGGTCAGGTTCGTGCGCCAGTAGGCCGCGACCAGCAGGGCCCGGTCCTCCAGCGGCAGGCTCCACGGCCGACCCCTGCGGACCGCGTCCGCACCCTTACGCCGCAGAAGTGTCACCAACTTCCCGAATGAACGAGGGCTCAGCCCGGTGAACGGGGCTATCCAGACACCTCACGGCGCTGAGCCGTCAAGTCGGGACACCGGGTACGAGCTCACTGTTCGATTTGGAGGGCCCTGCCGGTGGTCATCAGAGAGCGTCCTTGATGTGGCCTCGGGCGAAGTCCCATGGAGCGGGTGCGTGGGTGGCCGCGTATTCGTCTGCGATGCCGAAGACGCTTCCGCATCCTGGGCATTCCGCCTGGCCGAACAGGTGCGGTAGCCCCCAGGCGAGCCGTTGCTGGCCATCTCGTACGGCCGTCTCGTGCAACATCCTCCCGGTGCCGGTCAGCTTGTCCGGGGTGGCCGGCCGGAGCGGGACCTGGTGGACATCCCCCAGATTCCAGTCGCGGATCGAGGAGTAGCAGCCGTAGTCGCCGATTGCGATCGTCACCGGTGCGTCGCAGTGCGGACATGCGACAGTGACGAAGGAATCGGTGAAGTCGTCCAGGGCCTCGAACCACAAGGGCTGGCCGTCGAACGCGAGCATGGTCCGCAACCGGCTCAGGTAGATCTTCCCGGTCAGGCCAGGCCGCAGCCGGGCCGCGGCCAGGGCGCGAAGCTCGGCCAAGGTCGCCGCACGGCGGGCGACTTCTTCGTCGGCGCCGTGTGGTTGAAGGAGGCCACCTGCTATGGCTCCGGCCAGATCGAGCGCCCAGTGCCCGGCGTTCTCGGTTTTCGCGATGTCCGCCAGTCGCGGCAGTGCGGCGATGCTCGCCGGGGTGATCGTCCCCTGGTGGCACAAGCGCCCCCAAAGCCCGTCGATGGCCTCCTGGTCACGACCGACAGCTCGGTCCAGCAACACGGGTATCGCGTGGGCCGGGCCGTAGGCGTCGTGGAGTGTGGACCAGTCGATCATCCGGTGATTCAAGCATGCTGCGGAGCGACCTCCGGGAGGCGGTGAGTCGGCGGGATCACCTACGCCACCGCCAGTGCTGGGGCCTGCGGCGTCGGGAACGCGGTGAGTTCATCGAACAGATGACCGTTCTTGAGGCAGTGGTGGAGCTGGCCCAGCATCCGGTTGAACAGATTGCGCTGGCCAGCGGCGTGCCAGTTGTCGGCGTACTCCTGTGAGTGCTCCACCAAGTACGGAGATACGTGCACCAGCAGGGAGGCTGTGAGCCAGTCACGTCATCGCGAGGGCATGACGGTGGCAGGGCGGTGAACTTCCAGGATGACTGCGGTGCCGGCCACAGTTCGGTCCTCGTGCATGGTTATCTGCTGGCCGGGCCGGACGTGCGTCCAGTGGGAGGGGGTGAGGGGCACGAGGCGAACCGTGGCTCGGCCGCCGGGCTCGAGAACGGGCATGTTCTCAACCCAGAGCGAGGCGATGCTCACCGCACGTTCACCGGTGGGTGAGAGGTGTCCGGTGTCCCACATGGGTCGCAGAACACCGGCGCCGGAGATTGGCGTCGTGCGTCGCGCCTCGGCGGCAGGACGGAGCGTCAGACCCGCCCGGATCACGCCGTTGCGGATCTCGGAGCAACGCCAATGGCACCAAGCCGCGCTCCGCTCAAGCCGGAGCTGCTCAGCCGCTTTGGCGAGCTTCTCCCAAAACGCCAGAGGGAGCGAGCGACCGTCCCCGAGCTCCTCCAGCAGGCCCAGGGCGATCTCCCACTCGTCGTGGACGAGGTAGTCCCAGATATCTCGCACCGTGATGTCGTTCTCGGTGGCGGTCTCTTCCGGAACCAGCAGGGAAGCTGATTCGAGCAGCTCAGGGACGTCCATGCGCTCATTGTCGACCAGGTCGTTGTCAGGCTGCGCTTTCCTGGTCTCGCTCGATGGCAGCGAGCCGGTTCTTGAGCCGGTAACTGGGGCCGTTGATGGAGATCACGTCGCAGTGGTGCAGGAGGCGGTCGAGGATGGCGGTGGCCAGGACCTCGTCGCCGAACACTTGTCCCCATTCGCTGAAGGTTTTGTTCGAAGTCAGGATGATCGAGCCCTTTTCGTAGCGCTTTGAGATCACCTGGAAGACCAGGTTGGCCTCGGCGCGTTCGAGGGGCTGGTAGCCCACCTCGTCGACCACGAGGACAGCCGGTCGGAGGTAGCTGCCGAGCTTGCTGCTCAGCCGCCCGGCGGCCTCGGCGGTCTTGAGGTTGCGGACCATGTCGTCGAGGCTGGTGAAGTAGATCGAGTATCCGGCCCGGCAGGCCGCGACCGCGAGAGCGACGGCGATGTGTGTCTTGCCCACTCCCGGCGGCCCGAGCAGAGCTGCGTTGGCCTTGGCCTCGATGAAGGAGAGAGTGGCAAGGTCCTTGACCTTGCGTGGGTCGAGCTCGGGCTGGAACGAGAAGTCGTAGTCGTCCAGCGTTTTGTGGTGCGGGAGCTTCGAGATCCGCAGGCCGGTGCGGAAGCGGCGATCTTCACGGACCGCGAGCTCTTCGGAGAGGACCAGGTCGATGAAGTCGAGGTAGCCCATCTTGGCCTCGTCAGCCCGCTGAGCGTACTGAGTCAGGGCGTCGGCCAGGTGGGGCAGTCCCAGCTTGCCGGCCGTGTTGCGGATGCGGGTGGAGACCAACTCGTTCAAGACGTTTCCCTCGTGCTCGGCTTGGTGGTGAAGGGGCGGGTGCCGGTCAGCTCGTCATAGACCGACAGGGGCCGACGGCCGACCTCGACCTGGGTGACCGCGGTCCGGTTCAGCAGGGCCGCCAGCGGCCCGGATTCGGGTCCTGTGTTCTGCCGGCGGGCCCGGGGCAGGCTCCCATCGCCGGCTGTGACGCGGCGGCCGGATCCCGTGGGCAGACCGTCCCAGTGCTTCTCATCCACGATGCGGGCGCCCCGGCCGACCGCCCGCGGATGGGTGGCCAGCAGGGTCTCGCCACTGTGACCGGGGACGGTGGCATGCAGCATGATCTGGGACTTCGTGGCCCTGACCTCGACCAGCTGGCGAGGGCGGACCCTGCGGGCCGGCACCGAGTAGAGGTTCGCGTCGAAGGCGACGAGGCAGTCCTTGCCGACGTAGCGAAGGTGCCGCTGCGTGACCACATAAGGCGTCTGCGGCAGCGGCCTCAGGGCCACGTGGTCGCGGACCGCCCGCAGGCCGATGACCTCGCCATGGGTGCCGTGGACCTTCGCCCGCCGCATCGGAACCCAGGCGGTGAACGCGGCGTTCATTTCCTCGATGGAGGAGAAGGCGCGTCCGGCCAGGACGTGATCGCGGACGATCAGCACCTGCCGCTCGACCCGGCCTTTCCCCGTGGGCCGGTAGGCGGCAAGCACGTCGGGATCAAAGTCGTAATGCCCGGCGAACGCGACGGCCTCGGGATGCAGTGGGACCGCCTCACCTGGTGCGACATGCCGACGGACCACCGTTTTCGTGCGGTCGTAGACGATCGACATCGGCACCCCGCCGAAGTGCGCGAACCCCTGACGGTGGCAGTCGAAGAAGGTGGCCAGGTCCTGGCTGGTGGTGAAGCAGCAGAACGGATCACGCGAGTAGGACAACGTCATGTGGAACGAGTAGACCTTCGGGATGCCCACGTGAGCGAGGATCTTGCCCTCGTCACCCCAGTCGACCTGCGCCTGGGCCCCTGGCACCACCTCGAACCGGCGGTGCAGCCCCGCCAGCTCACTCGGGCTGATGCCCAGTTCCTCCGCGATACGGGGCCGGGCCTCCTGCAAGTAGATCTTGACGCGCTGGTAGTTGATCGTGAACCCGTACTCCGCCACCAGGCGTTCGTGGATCACCGCACCCTTGAGCAGGATCTCGGCCCGCAGCATCGCGTCGATCAACGGCGCGACCTCGTCCACCACCCGCTGGTACGGCTGACCGTTGGAAGCCCGCCGCGGCGGCGCGACCGGCGACTCGCCCGACAAGTACTTGCCGACCGTACGACGGTTCAGCCCGGTCTCCTTCGCGATCTGCCGCAAGCTCATCGCACCGGACTCATACAGACCGCGAAACCGCCTCAACTCCAACCAGCGATGCGGATCCAGAACCACCCTCGCCGCCCTCCGCCGACCCTGAACAGACGACAGCAGACTCCCGCGGCACCCGCTTCACCGCATCAAGAACGGTGCACTTTCATCCGTACGCGGTGATGCACGTTCACTTGTACGCCGACACGAGGCCCCTGCACGGCTGAAGACGGTGATGCTGCCCGGGCAGCTGACACCGGCAGCCCTGGTCGACCGGCACGGCATCACCTGCACCCCGATACGCGACCTCCTGGTCGACTACCTCACTGAGCGCGCGGTGGACGTCGACTACACCACGCTGGAGGACCTGGCCCGCTCGCTGGCCGGACTGTTCTGGCGTGACCTGGAGAAGCACCACCCCGGCATCGACTCATTGCGGCTGGACACCAACACCGTCACGACCTGGAAGGAGCGCGTCGCCATGGTCCGTGACCACCACGGCATCCCCGTCCGGCCGCGGGTCAACGCGCACACCATCTACAGCTGGGTCCGGGCGTTCTACCAGGACCTCGCCCGCTGGGCCGCCGAAGAACCGGCCCGGTGGGGCCCGTGGGTCGCCCCTTGCCCGGTCCGCGACAGCGACACCGACCACAGCAAGAACCGCGCCCGCCGCAAAGCCGCCATGGACCAGCGCACCCGCACCCTCCTGCCCGCACTCCCCGCCCTGGTCAAAGCCGTCGAGCGCCAGCTCAAGGACGCCCAGACGTGTCTCACCACCGGGCGGGAGACCCCTGCCGAAGCCCTCTTCACCACCCCGGCGGGCGAGACCCTCGTCCGCCGGGCCGGGGTGTCGTCCCGCGTCTACGCCGACGACCCCACCACCGGCCGGCGCCGGGACCTGACCGTCGAGGAAGAACGCGCGTTCTGGGCCTGGGCCATCGTCGAGGTCCTCCGCCACACCGGCATGCGCATCGAGGAAGCACTGGAGCTCACCCACCACAGCTTCGTCGCCTACCAGCTGCCCACCACCGGCGAGATCGTGCCCATGCTGCAAGTCGCCCCGTCCAAACTCGACCAAGAGCGGCTGCTGCTGGTCTCGCCGGAACTCGGCGAGGTGCTGACAGTGATCATCCACCGCGTCCGGCGCGGGCAGCAGGCCATGCCCCTGGTCGCCGCCTACGACAGTCTGGAACGGCTCTGGAGTGCGCCGATGCCGTTCCTCTTCCAGCGACGCTGCGGCCCGGAGGACCGGGCGATCCCGCGCAACTACATTTACACCTGCCTCAACGACGCCCTCGCCGCGAGCGGGCTGACCGGACCCGCCAACGAGCAACTTCGTTACACGCCACACGACTTCCGAAGAATCTTCGTGACCGACGCCCTCCGCTCCGGGCTGCCCCCGCACATCGCCGCCCGCATCTGCGGCCACCGAACGGTCGACACGACACTCGGATACGCCGCGATCTACCCCGAGGACGTCATCAACCACCACCGGTCCTTCATCGCCCGCCGCCGAACGTTGCGGCCCAGCGAGGAGTACCGCGAGCCCACCGCACAGGAGTGGCAGGACTTCCTGGCCCACTTCGAGCTGCGCAAGGTGGCGCTGGGCGTCTGCGCACGAGACTTCGGCACCCCCTGCGTCCATGAGCACGCTTGCTTATCCGAACCAGCCCAACTGGGTCCGGCGGAGGCAGACGATGGGCGGGTTGCTGAATGTAGCGGTCAGAGATCTTGAGGTCGGTGGGGCGTCCGGGCGTGTCGTGCCGCCGGATCGGGTCAGGTCGTCTGTGACAAAGCCCCGGGACCAGGCGAGAATCCAGCGTATGGATGACGCGTTCACACTTCTTCGGCGGGCTGTCGAACTGCTGCCTGAGGACGCCATGGCGGAGAACGGCCAGACGGTCGGGAACGTTCGCGAGGAGATCGCCTTCCAGGAATGGGAGATGGCGCTGGACGTGCTGATCGAGATCGCCGACGTCCATCCCGTGTCCACCGGCTTCTGGGAGATGCTCGCCGAGGCCGCCAGGCAGATGATGCTCGACCGCAGCCGCCGTTGGTGCGAGTGGCGAGCTTGGGAAGTTAGGCACGGCACCGTTCGCGCGACGCTGACTCTGCTGGGCGCCGACGAGGGCGGACGCCAGAGCACCTTCTCAGGGGATGGGCGACTCAGGCCGCTGTGGGACATCGGCAACCGCACCGCAGACGGGCAACGAGATCTGAACATCGCAAGGATCTGGGTGGAGTTCGCGCCGCAACTCGGTCCCGGAGAGACAGCCGACGTTCGTCTGGCCCCCCTTCAACCCGAGCAGTGGCGGCATCTGAAGTCTGGTGACGTGATAGCGATGCACGAGGCCCAACCTCTCGCTGGCATCGCCGAGATCATCGAGGTTCTTCCGCCTGGCGTCTGAGGCCCAGCCGGGTAGCCAGGTACCTGATCCCACTCCACGGGGTCCAGGTGCGAAAGCACCGAGCATGCCGTGGCCGTCATTGTTTATCGGAGCTCAGGCAGTGGTCCGGAGCTCTTCGGGTAACGGCCCTCTTCAAGCCGGAAGAGGTACTTCCGGAGGTCAGCGCCGAGCCCTTCAGTGATGTAGGCGGCAAAGTCCCTCAGCCCCTCTGCGGCTTCCCGCTCGTCAGACCTGTCGCTGGACGACCATCCGGGCAGGAGGGACTCCAGGTACTCGGTGACCCGTCCACGGTCGCGCCACCAGTTCCGAACAGCCTCGGGTGTCCACCGGCTGTCGCCGTCGCAGGCATAGCCGCGGTACGGATCTTCCTGGGCTGCTGTCACCAGGTTCAGGACCTCGGCCGTGGTCGTCGGCTGGCGATACACATATTCACCGAAGTACTCGCCGCCGTAGAGCACATGACGCGGTGCGTGCAGCCGGCCCGTCCAACAGTTGTCGGCGATGCCGGTGTAGAAGGGGCCAGGAACGTTCAACCAGAGCCGGTCCTCCCAACGCCCGCCGAAGGACGTCTCGGGCTCGCCTTCTGGAAGCGCCGCTATCGGTTCCCAGCACAGCTCTTCGTAGGTCATCCGCGAAGCTTAGGACCCGTTGGGAAGGCTGTCTCAGCGTCGGCGCTGCTGCGTCCGGTGTCGCGGCGGATGTCGGGCATGCCGAGGTGAACGGTGGACGGCTGAGTTGCACGCTCGCGCATGGCCTCCAGCTTCTGCGCGGCGGAGGCCATGGTGGTCTCGATGGCGGCGACCTCGCCGAGCCAGCCCTGGTCTTTGGCCTCTTGGAGACGGTCGACGAGGTTGGCGTGGATCTCTTGGAGGCGTGGCATCTGGGCTGGGTCCACGCGGAGTAGGGGGCACCTGACGCAGGCGTTTTCATGCTGGCACGGGGTCGCGTAGTCGCGGCCGCAGGTCCCCAGGGCGACCTTGCGGAGTTCGAAGTGGGCCAGGAACTCGTCCCACTCGGTGGCGGTGAGCTCGCGGTACTCCTCACTGGGCCGCTCGGTTCTGCGGCGGGCGATGAAGGCCCGGTGATGGGAGATCACGTCCTCCGGGTAGATCGCGGCATAGCCCATGGTGGTGTCCAGAGCGGCGTGGCCGCAGATTTTCGCGGCGATGTGCGGGGGCAGTCCGGAGCGGATGGCGTCGGTCACGAAGATCCTTCTGAAGTCGTGGGGGCGCCATTCGAGCGGGTCGCCGGCCATGGTGATCTGGGCGGACTGCGAGGTCGCGACCAGGCACTCGCGGATGTAGCTGCGGGTCAGCGGCCGGTCCTCGGTGCCGTACCGGCGTTGGAACAGGAACGGCATGGGCGGGCTCCAAGTCTGCTCGAACACGTCGTAGGCCGACACCAGCGGCAGGGCGGCGTTCCCGGCCCGGACCCGGAAGATCACTGCGGTCAGCACCTCCGCCAGCTCCGGGGAGACCAGCAGCAGGCGCTCCGAATCGGTCTTGGACGGGGCGACCTGCAGCATCGGAACCACCTCGCCGGTGGTGGGCAGGGTGTAGGCGATGAAGCTGTGGTGGGTGAGCTCCAGCATCTCCTCGATCCGGATGCCGGTGTGCCGTAGCACCTCCACCGTCGCCCAGGACCAGAACGCCGCCTCCTCCTCGTGGGTCAGGTTCCGCCGCCGACCGGCGGCCACCTCGGTGACGTAGACGCGGCGGGCCTGCCCGGACCTGCAGCGCTCGAACTCCTCCCCGGCGACTTGGAACCGTCCACCAGTTGGTGTCGCGCGAGCCGCAGTGATGCGAGCCTCGGCGTCCTTGCGCTGCCGGTCGACGGCTCGAAGCAGGGCGGGCAGCAGCGGCAGCTGGGTCCTGGTCCGCTGGTCCATCCGGGACTTCACCCCGGACCTGGACTTCTTCGTCGCGCACTCGTTGGCCTTGATCGGACACGGCGCCACCCAGGGCGCCCATCGCGCCGGATCGTCGGCGGCCCAGCGGGCGATGTCCTGGTAGAACGCCCGGACGAACACCAGCTCGCTGCGGAAGTTCACCCGCGGCCGCACCGGGTGGCCCTGGGCGTCACGGATGTAGGCCAGGCGTTCCTTCCACGCCTGCGCGACCTCGGGCGTCAGTCGCAGCGAGTCGATGCCGGGATGGTGGATCTCCAGGTCGCGCCAGAACAACCGGCACAGGTTGCGGGCGATCGAACGCAGCGAGACGTGGTCGAGCTCGGGAGCCCGCTCGGTGAAGTACTCGACCAGCAGGTCACGGACGGCCCGGCACTCGATGGCGTACGCGTCGACGATCTGCTCGACGCTGCGGCGGCCTTCGATGCGAAGCGCCCGCAGCCGCACCGGTGCGCTGGCCGGGAGCACGCCGGTCTCCTTGAGCAGGGCATAGAACAGCGGCCGGCCGGCGCTGCCCCGGAAGTGGTGTTCCTCCAGTGCGATGGTCAGCTCGATGCAGTCGCCGACGGTGATGTCGCTGACCAGGCCACCCTTGCGGATCACGATCCAGGTGAGCTTGTTCAGGGCGTCGGACCTCGCTGTCGGGGTCGCATGCTGGGCCAGTTGTTCGAGCCGCTGGAAGGCAGCGGGGTCACTGGCGGCCCGGGACTCGGTGAGCATCACCGTCACGCGCTGCCGCAGCAGCCACGGGTAGCTGGGGCGGATCGCCTGCCCGGCGACCAGGAGCACCAGTCCCGTGGCCAGTTCATCGCGCCAGTGGCTCTTGGGTGTGCCGCGTCCCTGCAGGGGCAGATCGGTCCACTCGAAGCCGGCGTCGTCCGCCCCGCTGGCCATCCAGCGATCCTGCCAGGTCTCTCCGGGCTGGCCTTCGAGCCAGTCCAGCAGCTTGCCCAGGCCCCGCCGCCGAGTCTTGTCGCGGGTCAGGCCCGCACCGGGGTCGGTGAACCGGCCCAGCAGCCGGTCGACCAGGCGCTCCCGGCTCTGACGGGCCTGCCACCAGCTCGCTTCTCCGACTCGCGGTTTCCACTCCAGTGGGTTCCCCACCTCATGTGGCTCGACGGGCCGGGCGACGTCGACGTTCACGGTCGGGTTCACCGGCTCTCGCCGTTCGCGGTCGAGGTGCCGAGCAGTGCTGCCAGCACCTCGGGGCGGTAACCCGGTGCCGGCGGGGCCGGCGGTTTGGCCTGCTTGGCGCGCTGCCGCTCGTGGTGGGCCAGGACGTGGGCGACGACCTCGTCGGGAGTGGGAGCGATATAAATTTCCGTGGTGGTGATGTGGGCATGTCCCATGACCCACTGCACGTCGGCGAGGGTCAGGTTCGGATCGCGGACCATCCTCTTGGCCGCGCTGTGCCTCAGGTCGTGCAGGGTCCAGTTCGCGCCGAGCAGTTGGTTGGCGCGGGTGAAGACCATCCGGGCCGCGTCGTACTCCAGCGGGCGGAAGGGCCGCCGCAGCGTCCACCACAGCGGCTCCGACGGGTGCTTGGGGACCATGCCGCGCAGTTCTTGCTGGTAGAGCCGCAGCCAAACGAACGCGTCGGCGGAGGCGGGAAGGTGCTGCAGGACCTGGTTGCCCTTGCGGACGACACCGATCGTCTGGTCCCCGGGCGCGACCAGGCCCTGCGGGACGCCGAGCAGCTCGGAGGCGCGGGCGCCGGTGGAGATGTAGAAGGCGATCAGAGCCCTGTCCCGGTTGTACTTCAACCCGGCGAACAGGTCGTTGATTGCCTGGTCAGGAATGATCCTCGGGGTCGGCTTGGGCTCCTTGGGCTGATAGGTACCCCGGCGCGAGGGCTGCCGGAACGGCTGCATCGGGTTGTGATGTGCATTCGGACTCCCCTCGTCGGCAGCCCCGCCCTGCTGGAACGGGTTGATCAGCGGTCGGCCGTGGGTCTCCCGGTGGTACTCGTAGAAAGAGCGGATCACCGCGCGAGCGTGCCGCCTGGTCCGAGCGGCATAGTTCTCGCCGAGCGCGGCCTTCCCCGTGACTGGGTTCACCGAGCCCGGGGCGGGTGCGTCGGGACGGCGCTGCCGGGGCGGCTTCTTCGTGGTCTTCAGCCACAGTGCGAAGTCACGGGCCTCGACGCGGCTCGCCAGATGCCAGGGAACGTCCACGGCGCGTAAGAACCGGACCCACGCCAACAGCTCATAGGCGTAGGACCGCAGCGACGTCGGACTCGCGTCGTCGGCGAGCATGTGGTGCAGGAACTCACTGACCGCCGCCACCTCGGTGCCATCGGCGTCTACGAGCCGGAACGGCCGCAGCGGATCATCGGTCTTCTCGACGCGGCCGACCCTTGCCACCTTCAGCGTCGCCACATCCCGGACCGTCGTGCTGTGCTCTGGCATCCATTCCTCCACGGGCCGACCTACTTGACGACACGCGATGAAACCAGATCCACCACCACACGCGCAGTCACCACGACCCGCCGTTGAGAGCCACAACTCCCTTATTGTCACTGTGAGTTGACCTCGAAGGGAGCCAAATCTAGTTCGGTCAACGGGGCATCAGATGCCCAGTCCTACGACCAGATCCCGAGCAGAGGCCCCGCCTGGAGGAGATCCGCGCGAACCTGGTCGACCGCCTCCAGGAGGCCAAGGAACAGGGCTGGCTCGGCGAGGTCGCCGCGATCGAGGCCAGCCTCGCCGCCGCCGAGCAGAAGCTCGCCGCCATGCGCGACATCGCGGCCCGGCACACCACCGTCCACCTCGGCATGCCCGACTTTCGCAACAGTGCCGGACGTCTTGATCGCGAGCTGTGACCACCTGACAGTTGCCTCACCTGGCCAGCGCCATGCCCGTTAGGGATCGGTGGCTTTCGTCGCGCATGCTCAGGGGCGTTGGGATCCATGCTGCTGGTCGGCGATGGCGTCCTGGGGCGGGCGGTCCCGAGTGACGCGCGGCCGTGCACCACGGTGTCGACGCCTGGCGCGCGACGGGTACAGCTCGAAGATGTGAGCCAGTCCGGCGTCATGCTCCAGTGCCGTCTCCAGAGACATGAGTACCGAGTCGTCGGTGCGTTCCAGGAGCTGGTCGAGCACGGTGTCCTCGTCGGCATAACTGAATTCGGTGCTGCGGTCGTCGTTCATGGCTGGTCTCCCGCCGTCAAGCCCAGCGAACGTTTCAAGGACGCTCGGGCACGAGCGTAGTTTTGACGGACTGCCTCGACCGTGGTCCCTAGCTCTGCGCTGATTTCGGAGTGGGAGAAGCCGTCCAGGTGCCACGCCATCACCTGGCGCTGGCGCGGCGGCAGCATGCCCAACGCCGCGTACACGTGCTGTTCCTCATCCTTCAGGACCACGGCCGTTAGGGGACATTCCCCACCGGGTTGGTCCGGGACGGTGTCGGTTAGCTGGTCGCGGAGCCCGGTCTGTCGCAGATAGACCCGTGTGGCGACCGTACGCAGCCACGCCCGGGGCGTCGTGATCTGTGACCACTTGGGGAAGGCTTCGACGAACGCAACGTGTGCGGCTTCCGCCGCCTCGTGGGGAGAGGCACCCAGGCGCATCACGAACCGAGTCAGCATCGCCAAGTGCTCGGAGTAGAACAGTGCGAAGTCCAGTCGACTTCCAGGCGCACGCAGCGCCGTCTGTGGCGACTGTCGGCGTGAGACTGACTGTTCTTGAACCGGTGCTCGTTGTTCACTCATGTCCACCGTCCCCCGGGCCAGGGCCGACCTCGACGATGACTTTTCGACCTTGAGAGCTCTCCGACAGGCGACTGCCCTGTGGCAAGCAGCGCACCCTCTCACTCAGTCCTTGCTGATCCAGCTGAGCCAACCGTACTGTGGTCCGACTCCTGATCCACTGGTAACACAGTTGGGTGGTTACAGGGACAAGCATCGCGAGTGCCCCCGTCCATATCGGATCCATGCGGCCACGTCTCCATCCGCTCAGCGGTGCTCGGAACACCGCGTACATCAGGTAGTGCAACCAGCAGGCTTCAGCGTGACATCGCCGAGACGGCAATCTTCATCGTCGCTTACATGATCTTGCTGTGGTCGGTGGTGGATGAGTGCCACAGCGCATCGCCACGGGCGTCGAAACGCCCGGCGACGCCGGTCCACCCAACTTCTCCACGACTACTTTCCGTGGTGGAAGAGGACGGGAGATCAACTCGTCGCCACGCTGGGCTAGTTCGGATAAGACCAGATCGGCGCGCTCGGCCTGGTCCTCAACGCCCTCGTCCTGTTCAACACCCGCTACATGGACGCCGCCGTCACCCAGCTCCGCACCGAGGGTTTCGATGTCCGCGACGAGGACGTCGCCCGGCTCTCACCGTTCGTCCGACACCACGTGAACATGCTCGGCCGTTACTCGTTCCTGCTGCCCGAGATGCCCGGCGGGCTGCGGCCACTGCGGGACCCGGAGCGAGCCGAGGCGTGAGCCCGGGCGCCGGCGCCTTCTCCTCGATACAGGGGGCCGGGCAACCAGAATCGCTCGCCGGACGCGTCGCGTGTGTGCCCGGCGCGCCGGGCACACACGACGCGGCTACTACGTCAAGCGGACGGGTGCGTCGATCTCGAAGACAGTGCCGTCGCTCAGAAAGAAGGCGAAGGAGATGGTCAGGTCCATCGTGATGATGTGCTTCTCCTTCTCCAGAACGATCTTGGTCTTGCCCCCCATCCAGATGACGCCCTTGGCGGGGATGGTGAACTCGGCGTACCGAACCATCTTCGCGCCCTCATCGCTGATGACGCTCTCCGCCACCTCGATGCTGTCGAAGTCGCGGCTCCACATCCGAGTGACCTTCAGGTCCGTGTCGCTGGAGTTCTTCAGCTCGATGTTGAGATGGGCAGGTCGGCCCCCCGCCTTCATCTTGACCCATGCGGACCCGTCCTCGCTGGTGATGTCGGGTGAAACCGGCGTAGACATGGTTGTGCTCCCTTCGCGGAGTCGCCACTCGACTCCCACGGTCCATCACAGCAGGCTCCCGATGTACCACATAGCGTGACAGGGGAAGATCATTCAAACCGGGGACCTCGCACCCCGCGCAGGACCCGACGCGGAGGCGAGAGCCGAACCCTGTGCCGGTTCCCAGGGTCGGCCCAGCGCACCGGTTCTTCGTCTGATCCCCATCCCTCTTTCGTGACAGCGTGTCTGCGTGTACTCGACTTTCTGTAACGAGAGGGTGGTCGTACCCGAGCCTTCAGCAGAAAGATCGAGATGCCTGAGACCACCACTCCTCACCCGGCTGGCACCCCGTGCTGGGTGTACACGGCCGCAACCGACCAGCAGCTCGCGCTGGACCTCTACCGCGAGCTGTTCGGTTGGAAGGGCGAGCCCGGCGACAACACGGTCTGTGAGCTGAACGGCAAGACGGCCGCCTGCGTCGGCTCCGCCAAGTTCCTGGACAGCGCGGGCGCCGTATTCCCGAGAGACCAGTGGATCCCCTTGCTGGCCTGCTCCGACCTCGACGCCACCACGGGATCGATCTTCGAAGCGCGCGGCAGTGCAGGCGCGCAGTTGGAGCTCGGCAAGCTCGGCAAGCTTCAGCTGTGCAAAGACCCGCAGGGGGCGGAGTTCGGGCTCTGGAAGCCCGATGAGTGCTCCGGCGCCCAGATCACCGACGAAGCCAGCGCGATGAGCTGGTTCGCACTGCGCACATCCGACATCAAGGGCGCCAAGAAGTTCTACGGCGACGTGTTCGGCTACACATTCGAGTCGCAGGCCGGCGGAGACACGATGCGAGTCGGCAACCGCGACATCGGCACCCTCGTACAGATCGAGACCAGGCGGCCTTACTGGAGGACGTACTTCGAGGTCGACGACATCGCCTCCGCCGAGGGCACGGTGGTCAAGCACGAGGGTGACGTCCGCGCGGAAGGCGGCGGCATGTTCGTGAAGGGGAAGGCATACGAGACATCGGAGGTCGCGGGCGCCCTGACGTCACCCGACGACCGGGTCGGATCGCAGGCTGAGTTCGCGCTGATGGCCCGCCGGCGGTAAGCGCCACGCAGGTGGTGCGTCCCAGGACGAGACCCGCCTGACCGGAACCTTCGGCAGGCGGGTCTCGTCCTGCTTGGTCACCATGCCGCAGCCAGCTCGACCGGTCGCCGGGCCTCAGCGCCGGCTGTCGCCGGGAGCGAGCAGGCTGGTGATGCCCGCGATGGCCTCCGACGAGGGCTTGAAGTACCGGCGGACGTTCTCGACCTTCTTGTGCCGGGACTTGGCCATCAGCATCAGCTCGGACGCGCCCTGCTCGCCGAGGTGAGTCAGGGAAGAGTGGCGGTACTCGTGCAGGTCCCAGCCGGTACCCGGCCCGGCCAGGGCGGTGTGCTGGTCGAGCAGCGCGCGGGCCTGCCCATAGGAGAGGCGGGCCAGGCCGGTGGCCGGGCACACATCCCGGGCGGAGAGCACCTTGCCGGGACCGGGGCGGCGGTGGGTAACGAACACCGGGCCGCGCGTGCGGCCCTTGAGCAGGCGGGGCAGCAGCCGGGCGGTGCCCGCGTCCCAGAACACCGTCTCCAGCACGTAGTCGCCACGGGTCGCGCCGCGGCGGCGCACCTTCGGCTGGGCGCCCTTCGACTTCACCGGGACTCGGCGGCCGGCCAGGTCGAGGTCCTCGATGTTGACGTCCAGGATCTCCTCGGAGCGGGCGCACGTCTCGTAGAGCATCCGCCACAGGGTCTTCTCCCGCAGGTGGACGTCCCGGCGGGCGATCAGCCGGTCGATCGCCATCTTCGAACGCACCGGGGTGTCGGAGTCCGGCGGCGGCATCCGTTTCGCCCACACCGGGACCGCCGGCCCGTCATAGCCACGCTCGGCGCACCAGCCGGTCCAGGACAGCACCGCGCCGCGGCGGGCGTTCCAGGTGTTCACCGCCGAGCTGCCCCACAGCAGCTCCAGCGCCTCGCCGATCTCGTCGTCCGCGACGGCGGCCAGCGGCCGAACCTCGCCGATCCGCTCGGCGGTCTTCCCGACGGCGATGCCGTAGTTCCGGATCGTGTTCGGGTTGGCCAGCGAGTCGAGGAAGGCGTCGGCAGCCGTCCGGACGGTCAGCGCCTTCCCGGTCGGCAGCAGCAGGACCGCGGGCACCGTCTCTCCCTTGCCACAGATAACAGGGTCGCTTCACGCAGCGTGCGGAGAACGTCTCCCCAGGTCGCGTTTGCTGATGCCGCAGATAATAGGGCGTTATCTGCGGGATGACTTCAGCCCGGCCCCACGACCGACGCCCCGTCAGCCGCCCACCAGGGCCGACAGATCCTTAGCGCCGGTTTTCGTTCCGATGTTCCTCAACCCCCGTATCCGTCTCGAGCTGAACAACCGGTAGCCGGTCCTTCTCTCCGCCGGCCGCGGACAGGGAGCAATGAAGCCAGCCGCCTGCTGTACGAGCTGGCCGGCCCGCCGGGCGCGTATCGGGGTCTGGCATGATCGCGAGCCATGGGTAACCGGGTGTTCGACGCAGTGCTGTGTGATGTCGACGGGGTGATCCGCTTCTACGACCTGACCGCAGTGACGCGTCTGGAGCGGGCAGCCGGGCTCACAGAGGGCATCACCGCTGAGATCGGTTTCGCCCCCGAGCGAGATCTGCCACTGCTGCTCGGGCAGATCAGCCGAGCCCAGTGGACCGCTTCCATCGCCGATGCACTTGCCGACCGGATCCCCGCCCCGCAGGCCGGCGAATTGGCCGCCGCGTTCGCCCACGCCCCGTTCCGTGCGGATCAGGCTGCCGTGGAGCTGATCGGGAAGGCGCGTGGCAGGATGCCCGTCGTACTGGTCACCAACGCGACCGCTTGGCTGGACGAGGATTTGGCCCTGCTCGGACTCACCGACCTCGCCGACCACGTGGTCAACAGCTCCCGCGTCGGCATCGCTAAACCCGACCCGGAGATCTACCAGATCGCCGCAGAACGAGCGGGAGTCCCGGCCGAGCGCTGCCTGTTCGTAGACGACACCCAGGCCAACATCGATGCCGCCCGCGCGGCAGGTATGACCGCCGTGCTCTACCGCGAGCCCTCAGATCTTCGCCAAGCACTGGCTTCTGTCCTTTGAACAGGGTTGGAAGGCGCTGGCCGGCTAACCCTGTGACCGGGGCAGACGTCAGCTAGTGACCGCCGCGCCGCTTCGGTGCGGGCCCGTGTGACGGCCAGGCAGTAGGAGTCGGTGCCAGTCTCGATAATGTTGCTACCGAATCACGGACGCGTCTCCTGCGTACCCGGTCTCGGGGGGCCTCGGCTCAGGCCGCGTAGTCGAGGAAGTCGGCTACGGCGGGGATGTGGCGGTGGCCGCCGAGCTGTCCGCGGAGTTCTCCCAGTGTGCTGGTGCTGCGGGCCGAGTCGATGCCGCCCATCACGGTGATGACCTGGTGGCCGAGGTCGAGGGCGGCGTCGACGTTGCCGAGCGCGAGGTGAGCTTCGGCCAAGCGGACCTGGTAGATGACGGTGCCGCGGGCTTCACGGTCGATGTCGTAGGGGTCTTCGTGGGTGAGCGCGGCAGTGAAGTCCTCCAGGGCCCGCTTGGGCTCGCCGAGGCTGAGAGCGGAGCTGGCCGCGACCTGGTGCAGTTCACCGTGGTTGACCCAGTACATCGACGGCAGGTCCGCCTCGGGAGTGTCGGCTTTGGCGTACGCGGTGAAGGCGGCGTCGATCTGGCGCCAGGCCGCGGTGGCCTCGCCGGCTTTGGAGTGGGCGCGGGCGGCGCGGGCGTGGAGCATCGCGGTGACCCGGGGCGAGGAGATTTTGCGGCGGTCGGCGAGTGCCCCGTCCAGGAGGTGGAGGGCGCCTTGGGGATCGTCGGCGTTGTAGCGGAGGTTGGCCCAGAAGGCGAGGGTGACCGCGCCGAGCGTGGAGTCCTGGGCGGATCCGCAGGCGCGCAAGGCGGCGACGAAGTGCCGCTCGGCGGCCGCGTGGCGGCCTTCGTCGTACGAGCACCAGCCCGCGAGCCGTGAGGCTTCGGCGGCACTGGCGAAGAGCCGGCGGCCAGTGACCTCGGTGTAGGAGGAGTGTTTGAGGAGATCGGTGATCAGCCGGATCTCCAGGACGGCCGCGTCGTAGACCCTTCCGGCGCCGACGGTGTCGTCGAGGTGGCGCAGGGCGTCGAGGCGGATATCGAAGAGGCCGGCGGCCTCGGCGCCGACTCTGCGTCCGCCGGGGCCGACGGCGATCGCTGGTTCGGCGGTGATCCACTGCGCGACGGCCGCGGCCAGCGTGCTGGTGGAAGCGATCAGAAAGCCGCGACGGTCCACTGGACCTCCCACATCCGTCAGTGTTGTGACCGTACCCGCCGCAGTCCACGGTGACTCCAAAACGGTCCGGTCATCGTCCAGGGCGAGGAGGAGGAAGCCGGGCCAGCCGTACCGGTCGACGTCGGCGAAGTCGATGCCGTGCAGGCTGGCGATGGCCAGCAGTGCGGTCTTCTCCGGGGTGACGCCCTCTCGTGTCCACCGGGTGGCCTTCTCTTTGCGGTGGGCCATCGCGCCGAAGCCGAGCGCCTCGTGACGGTCGGCCACCTTCTTGAGGTAGCCGGCCGCGGTCAGGCTATGCCGCGATATCAGCGTGGTGAGCGGGTGGGTCTGAACAGCGGTGGCGGTGGCTGCGATCACGGGCGCTCTACCTCCCAGAAGACCAGAACCCCCAGTGTCCGTCCGCGTCCCGGCCGACGGGAAGACGCCGGCCCGAGCGAGGCAACGGGGAGCAACCGGGCGGCAATCCCCGGCAACCCCTGACACCTTCACCCGGGCACCCGACCAGGTCGAACGTGGGCTGTGCCCGCCCCACCATGGCGGGCTACCCCTATCGGCACTGGAGGAAGGGGACCGCCATGCGCGTCCTCGTGGACGGCCTGGACCTGTCCGGCAAGACCACCCTCGTCACCGCTCTGGCCACCGAACTCGAAGCCCGTGGTCGGCAAGTCGCACAGCACCGGGGCCTGCTCGCCGCCCGCCACCCTGCCCGGCGGCTGCTGAAGAAGCTGCCGCTGGTACGCCAGCCCGACAGTGCGCTGGTCACCGGCGCCTACCTGCTCGCCGGCTATGTCCTGGACGGCGTCCTCGTGCGAGCCGCCGCGCCGGAGCCGCCCGGCAGCGTCCTCATCCAGGACGGCTACGTAGACCGGACCGTCGCCTTCGGTATGGCCGGCGGACCCTACCTCTCCGCTGTCCTCGCACTGCGCTGGCCGCGCCTGTTCGCCTCCTTCGACGTCGCTGTCTACCTCCACGCCCCTTCCGTGGTCCGCCGCGCACGCCTCGGGCTGCGGGAGAGGCCGGACGCGGTCGATATCCGCGGTGTGGAGGACGCCGTGTTCGCTGAGACGTTCACCGCGATGCTCACCTGCGGCATGGGCCGCCGCCACAACAGGCTGCTGGTCTTCGACACCTCCCAGCGCCAGCCCGAACAGATGGCCGCAGCCATCGCGGACACCCTCCTCGGCGCCCGACCCGCCCCCGCCCCGGCCGCAGCGGTCGGCGAGCTGGAGCGTGCAGCGTGACCAGCTGGATGGCCGAGCCCGACCCGGCACTGACCGACGCGGCCGGCACAGCCCTCGCGAAAGCTCTGGCGGGCCGGCCGCTGGTGACGGCCGAACGCTTCGGTTCCTCGATGCGCACCCTGTACGCCGGCCCCGGTCCGCTCAGCCGGGCCAGACCGCGGCTCGCGATCGGCTGCTACCCCGGCTGGGAGCGGGCCGCCCCGCACGCGGTCCTGGCCGCCGAGGACCGCACCCGTGTCCGGGGGCCGGTCCAACGGCACTCCTGGACGCGGACGGTGGACGGCGAGGCGGCAGCGCTGCTGGCCGCTCTGCCCGTGCCGCCGGTGATCGCCGCCTGGTACGCCACCGAACAGCTGCGCCGCTGGGCGGGCCCCGGCGGCACGGTCGCCGCGATCGATGGCCGCCTGCGACAGGCCATCGAGGACAAGGCCGCCTTCGACACTCTGCTGGAAAGCGCGGGGGTGCCGGATCGGATGCGGATCCCCTGTGTACGCATCGACGGCAGGCTGCCCGCGCTGGCGGACCTCCGGCGGCAGATCGACGCCCGGCGGCTGGTGGTGCAGGCCGGATCGGACTGCGGCGGGAGGGGCACGGTGTTCGTGGACACCGAAGCCGACCTCGCCCGGGCGGCGGCTATGCCCGGCCCGTACAAGGTCGCCGCGTTCGTTCCCGGCTGGTCCTCGAACACCACCGTGCTGTCCGTCCCCGACTCCCGTGGCGGAGTCGCGGTGTACGTGGACCGGCCCTCCCACAAGGCCATCGGCATCCGCGAGGCGGGGATCGGCCCGGGCAAGAGCGCCGGCAACGACTGGTCCCGCCCCTGGCCCTCGAAGGCCGCCGCCGACGTCGTGGAAACTGCCGTACGCATCGCGGATCACCTTTGGGCAGGACACGGGATGGCGGGACTGTTCGGGCTGGACGCCATCCTCACCCCCGAGGGGCAGGCGGTGTTCAACGAGATCAACTGCCGAAACCAGGGCACCACCGAAGTCTCCGCCGTCAACCAGCAACTGCGCGGCCTGCCCCCGTTTGCCGCCGCGCACCTGACCGCCCTGCTCGGCGGCCGGGTGGACTGGATGCCAGATCCCGGGGAGTTCAACGCGGCCACGGTCACGGCGTCGGCCACGACAGGGGTGGGGCCGTTCTATCTCAAGCTCCGCCACCGCGGCGCCATCCCGGTCCGCCTGACCGCCCAGCGCGGATCCGGCGTCTACCGGCTGAATCCGGCTGGGGATCTGACCTGGGTGCGGGCCGGTGCCCACCCGGGCCAGGCCAACGCCGACCTCGGCGAGATCCTCCTGGCCAACCTGCCCGCCGAGCACGTGGTGTGCCTGCCCGGTGCCGAGCTCGGCACCGCCGAGGCCCTCACCACCGGACCCGGCACTCCGTTCGCCGCCCCGCACCAGCTGTCCGGGTTCGGCGCCAACGTCCTGGACACGCTCGCCGCTCACTTCACCCCGGCATCCGACCCGACCCCATCGAGGTGACCGCCATGACCACCACCATCGTCGCGCCCACACTGCTGGAGCAGCTGCGGGCACTGCCCGACGACGCGTTCACCCGCGTCCAGTACATCGCGCCGCAGTGCGGCTGCTACAACGGCTGCGCCATGTGCTCCCAGTTCGCCGGCCGCGAGACCTGGGGCCTCACCAGGGACGGGCTGACCGGCCTGTTCACCGCCCTCGCGCAGGTCGCCGCCGAGCGGAACCTGGCGATCGCCTCCGGCCGGATCCACCACCCCCGGGTCGTGTTCCCCTACCTGGACAACGACATCGGCTCCTACCCCCACCTCGACCACTACGCCGCCCTCGCCCGGGACGTCCTGGGGGTGAAGCTGCGGATCTCCACCGTCGGCTACTCCTCCCACGCCGTGGGCCTGACGGCCATGCACCGCCGCCTGGTGGACGAGCACTCCGACTCCTTCGACGGGGTCCGCTTCTCGGTCACCCCGTACACCCTCGGCTACACCGGCCGCGCGGGAACCTCCCGGCAGGCGTACATCACCGACTTGGCCGCAGCCCTTGCCACCTACCGGCCGCTGCTGGACGCCCTCGGCCACGGCGCCGCCACCGCCGCCTGCGAGCTCCGCTTCGCACCCCTGGTCGGCATCCACCCGCTCACCGACACCTACGTCGACGGCCACCACGTGCTGGCCTGCGGCCCTCACCTGCTCATCTCCCGCGCACCCGCCACGGGCGAACTGCCCGAGACGGTGATCGAGCGGCTGGATGAGCGCACCCAGCCCGTCTACTCCCTGCCCGGCACCCCGTACCTGCACATCACCTCCGACACGGCCCGGCCCACGCCGGGCACCGTGAGGGCCGCGCTCGCCAGCACGCTGACGGTCGCCCACACGGCGCGCCAGGTGCGCATGCACCGCTTCACCAACGCCGACGGCCCCTACTTCGCCGCCGACCCCGACTTCCACACCGACGGCACCTTCACCGCCCTCCACCTCTACCCGCCACCGGCATCCGGCCCGCCTCCGGGTACACCGACGCCACTCGGCACCTGCTCAACACCCTCCTCGCCCACAAGCAGGCCCGCGGCCTGGCCCGCCGCGCCGAGTTCACCACCGCGACCAGCACGGACGTCGACGCCGTCCTGGCCTCGCTCACCACCCGCGCCCAAGCCCTGGAAGGCGTCGACCAGGCGGCGGCCGCCCACCTGCGCGAGCAGGTCCATCCCCAGGTCGCCACGTACGCGGCCGCGCTGGAGATGGCCGGCTACCCGACGAGCCTGTTCTTCTCCCGCTCCTTCACCATCGACACCGGGCAGATCGTCAACCAGGGCCGCGCCGAGAAGCTTTTCCGCGGCCTGACCGCCACGAACGGCGAGCCGATGACCCCGCGCGAGGAACGCGGCTTCGGCCAGGCCAGCCTCTCCACCGTCCGCGGCCCGATCTGGCGGATCACCCCGCTGCCCCTGACTCCCACGGGCAGGCTCCCGATCGCGGTCGCGGGGAAGAAGAACCCTCCCGCGAGTACGCCGAGCCTGCTGGTGGAGGAACTCGACCCCTGCCACCTCTCACCGGTGATGCGAGCCACCGGCTGCCGGCTGCGCCGCCACGTGCTGACCCTGCAGGACGGCTGGATCGAGCACACCAGCATGAAGGAGGGGCGCAAGGCGTTCGCCCTGCCGGGCCTGCCCGCCGCCTGACCGCCCGTAAGCGGACACCGTGTCCGGTTCCGGGCGGGTGAAGGCGGGGCAAAGCCCGCCCGGCACCCGGAACACGCCGCGATACTGGCGGCCATGACGAACACCCCTGCCACACCCGCCCCGTTCTCAAAGATCAAGATCCGGACCGGGGCGCTGGTGTTCTGCGGCGACGACGTCGCCCTCATCCGCCGCGACCGCGCCGACTCCACCCACTACACCCCGCCCGGCGGCAACGTCGAACACGGAGAAGACCTCGCCCTCGCCCTCGCCCGCGAACTCGCCGAAGAACTCGGCCTGGACACGGCAGCGGCCGAGGGCGGGGACTTGATGTGGGTCGTCGACCAGCGCGTGACCCGCCCGGGCCCGACCCCGCCGCCGCGCAAGCTCCACCTGATCTACCGCTTCCACATCAGCCCCGACACCCGCGAAACCCTCGCCGAACAGGAACTGGACGAGCTCCCCGACGGCAGCCACGAGGTCGGCGTCATCGAGTGGATCGACTACCGCAAGACCGCCGGGCTGCCCATCTTTCCGCCCATCGGCCCCGCCCTCGCCGCCCTCGCCGATCCGCACGCCGCCGTCACCAACGCGGCCCTGGACGCCGTCACCGACGCGAACTACACCTGGGTGTAGCGCTCAGACGCCCCGGCCTCTGACCGGCCCGGCACGAGACTCTCCCCGCGTGACCTGGTCTCGGCGATGCGCAGGACGCCGAGACCGGCCAGGTCAGGGCCGGATACGACGCCACGGCTTGCTGTACGGGCCACCGCAGGTCAGACATGTGGCGCTGTAGAGGGCGGCGGCCGGGGCCATCTCCTCGCAGGACACGCTCTAACTGTGTGCTACCGGAGATGCTCGCCGTCAGCTGCGGTTCCGTGCACGCACAGGGGCCGACCGCGCGCCGACAGCGCGGCTCGGCAGCCTTGGAAGGGGCTTTCGCGTCGGGCGCGACCTCGGTGTACTGCATCTTCCAGCCGTCGACAGGAACCCGGCGGTAGATGTAGCTGCCGTTGCGGGTGTTGCGGTCGAACCGCTTCACGTCCTTGACCGTCGTGAACACCAGCAGCATCCCGGCCAGCAGCACGAACGCCTCATCGTTGACGAGGCCGGACTCCGGGGTGAACACCGCGTACCGGACTCCGTCCTCGTCGATCAGCGGTATGCCGCCGGCCCACCGGCGATCGGTGATGCTCATGCCCACCGTCGCGATGATCTCGTACTCACGTTCCAGGTGCTCCAGCGCCTCCGGCACGCCCCGACGCGAGAGCCGAGCCCGCCAAGCATCTCCGACGAGCCCTTCATGTAACCGGCGTACGTTCCTCTCCGCGGATGTGGCCCGTTCTACGGCGGCCTGGCGGGAGCGGGCTTGGTCGCGGCCGATGGCCCGACGCCGGTTGCCGTCCTCGTGCGGGTGATCTGCGTACTGCCCGCCGCACTACCGGCTCCGGAATCCGTTGACCGGGCATGCTGAAGATCTTTTCTCTGGCGGCCGCTGCCGTGCTGCTCCTGTCAGCCCCTGTGCCCGCGGATGCGGCGCGCGCGGAAGCCAGCGTCGTGCAAATGCACCGGTGTAATACGAGTCGGGACTACTGCATCGTCATCGAGTACACGCAGGCCTCACCCCACCGGGTGCCACTGGTCATTGCTCACAAGGTGTCAGGGAGGAAAGGCCACTCCTACTGGGCTCGGTGGATGTACCAGAAGCCCGGGAAGGACGTGAAGGTCAGCCGATGGAAGAAGTCCTCCTGGACGGGCGAGAATGGCGACGCACCCGGCGTCGCGGTGGAATCGCTGTGGGGACACACCGGCCGCGCCAGCGGGCCGAAACTGCCCGCGAAGACGTTGGTCTGTGCTCAGTTCAAGGGCTCCAAGAAGAAGGCCTGCTACCGGCTTCCCTGATCTCAAGTCAGGGTCCTCCGCGTCGACGATATTTTCACCAGCGGATCGCAGCTTCAGCACGTCGGCCACCACCTCCGGGCCTCCGGAACGTCCGACGTCCGCGGGCTCGCCCCCGCGCGATTCGCCAGTCAAGAGACCTGAAGCGGCGACACCGAACGGTGGCTCATCTCGCCAGCGAGGCGTCAGTCCTTGAGCTGGTCGGCTCCCGGTATCACCCCGAGCAGCGTGTCGAAGGTGCCGTTCACGTAGTGCAGGTTTTCGACGCGGACCTGGTCCCGCAGCGCCTTCCACGATCCGGTGTAGCCCGTGGGGTTCGGCTGCGCCACGGCCCCGACCGGAGTCCCGATCCTCAGGCCGCTGGGGTCGTGGGTGTACCCGAGCCGGACGTAGAAGTCGGTGAGTTCAGGCCGGTGCACGATGTGGACCAGGGGGTACTCGGCATCTCCCAGGAGCTGCTCGGCCGTCGTGATCAACGCCTGTGCAAGGCCCTTGCCCCGATGGGTCTCGACAACGGCCACACTGTCGATGGTCGCGATGCAGCGGGCGAACTCTACGCGCGCGTCCTCATGCTGCAGCTCGTGGTGCGTGCCAATCCAGTGCATGGGCGGCTGCGCCACCAGTGCAGCGGCCAGGGTTCCGGACTCATGCATGGCACCGAACACCAGCCTGGTGCCAGCGGCTATGCCCTGATCCGCTTGGGCGATCAACGCGCCGATCCCGGACCAGGTCCCATCGGGGTTGTCCGGGTCGGCCAGTTGCAGCACCGGCGCGAACAACTCCGCATCCGACGCCTCAGCCTCGACGAGCTCGTACCCGGCGGGAATGTACGGGTCGGGAATCTCGATGGCTTTCCCGGGGATGCGCCGGTCCTTCAACGGATCACCTGGCCGTCCGGCGCCACTGTGCCTACTGTTCTTGCCCTTCGACTTTCGCGTCCGCTTCCCCATGCGACATCCTTCTTTGTCGGACCACCCCGGAAGCCCCCATCCTGCACTGACTGTCACTCGGCTCGCGGGGTTCCCGTAGTGGGGTTATCGGTTCCCTGCAGCCGGTTCGGGCGACGTCCTTGACGCCTTCCGAATGTGGATTCCTTCCCATGTGCAGAGCGGCCGGCGAGGCCCAGATGGAGGCGGCGGCCGAGCCGTACACCGAAGAGGGGTGGGCGCCCTGGCTGGCTGCGGCAGAAGCGTTTCAGCGGGCGGTCACCGCTGAAGCCGAGGCGACCGGTGAGGGCCGGTCGAAGCTGGAGCAGGCAGCGAAGAAGGATCATTCGGGAAGGTACGCCCTCCGTATCCTGGTCAGAGGGGTGGGGTGCAGAGGGTCCAGTCGGGGTGTGGGAATGGTGCTGCCCCGCCTCCGTTGCGGGGAGCGGGGCAGGCGCTTCGGAAATTGCTTGACGGCGAGGCGGGTGGATGCGCTGCACGGGGGAATCGAACAGGCACAAATCGCGGCACAGTTACTGGGGGCAGTCGTGTCTAACTGGTGGGACAATTGGGACGCGTACCAACGAGGCGTGAGGGCAGAGCGCGCACGGAATCAATTTGAGACCGACCCCATTGAGGGTGGTGTTGGGGGTGCTGGCTGCCTTACCTGCTTCTACAGCTGCCTCTTCTTGTCCTTGCTGGTGGTCGTTCTTCTGCCCGTCATCGGGCTCATTGTCGCCTTGTACAACGGAAGTGAGGGTCGATGAGTGTCGTACTGGACGGGCTTGGACAGAGGCTGTCTGAGCCCGCCCACCCGTAGGGCCCGGTGGGGCCGGTGTTAAGACCGTGTCCTATGTGGTGAGACGGGCGAGTCGTTTGTAGCAGCAGAGTGTGGCGGCGAGTCCGAGGAAGGCCAGGTAGTTACGGGGGTGGCGTTCGTATCGGTGGTTGAGGCGGCGGTAGCCGGTCAGCCACGACATGGTGCGTTCGATGACCCAACGTCGGCGCCCTAACCGTTCGCTGGACTCGACTCCCTTGCGGGCGATGCGGACGCCGATGTGCTTGCCCCATAGCCATTTACGCAGGTGAGGGACGTCGTACGCCTTGTCCGCGTGGAGACGCTGGGGCTTGAAGTAGCGGCCTCGGTGAGGGTCGTGTCTCGTTTGGTGACCCGCGATCATGGGCTTCAGCGCGAGGCTGTCGTGAGTGTTCGCCGCGGAGACGCCGACGAGGAGGGGCAGTCCGTTCGCGTCCGACAGGACGTGCATCTTGGAGCCCGGCTTGCCCCGGTCCACGGGGCTTGGACCTGTGTGTTCGCCCCCTTTTTAGCGCGCACGTGGGCGGAGTCGAGGACAGCGCGCGACAAGTCGAGCAGGCTGGCGTCGTAGAGCCGGTGCACGATCTCCTCGTGCAGTCGGCCCCACACGCCGGCCCGCGACCAGATCACGAACCTGCGATGAGCCGTCGACTTCGATATCCCGAAGCATGGCGGCAACGCGCGCCAGGCACAGCCGCTGACCAGCACGTAGATGATGGCCGCGAACACCGTCTCATCAGGCGTGTCCTGCGTGCCGCCACCTTGCGGCCGCACCTTCGACGGCGGGATCAGCGGCTCCGCGATCTCCCACAGCCCATCCGGAACAATCCAACTCCACGTACCCCGCCGCATGAACGACCCAACGAGCCGAGCCCACATAGGACACGGTCTTAGGCCCGCTCAGGGGCCGGTGAGGATGTTGTGGGCGCCGATGCGGCGCCAGATGACGTGGGGCGTGCCGGGGCGGCGTGCGGCCCCGTACGCGAACGTTGCGCGTCCTGCGGGGCCGGCGCCCGTTGTCCCGTCCTGGCGAACTCTGCAGCAGGTCGGCGCGCTGACCTGCGGGGTGCAAAGTAGTCCGGATACCGGAAGTTGATGTTGTCCGGATCTACTTTGCATCTTCCGTGGCATGGCTTCTGGGGCTGGGTTGCGCTGCGGCGTGCTGTTCCGGCGGGTCAGACTTGGGTGGCGACCCAGAGGTTGCCGTTGGTGGTGCTGGTGTAGGCGAAGCGGATCAAGCCGTCGTGGTTGCGGTGGACGGAGAGGGGGCCGGTGACGTTTTCGCCGATGCGGACGTAGTCGTCCCAGGTGAGTGAGCCGGGGCTGGTCTGCTGGTTGATCCAGACGCTGGCGTCGTCGGCGACGACGAGGGTGGCCAGGCGTCCGTCGGGGCCGTTGAACGGGGTGGGGCCGGGCACGATGCTGCCGCCCAGGCTGGTCTCCTGGCCCCAGGTCTTCATGTCGGTGCGGGGCCGGTACCACTGGTGGGGATCGGTGCCCTTGTAGAACACCGCGACGGTGCCGACGCCGCCGTTGTTGACCGCGGCAGCCGCCGGGCCGTCCACCTGGGCGGGCAGTTGCTCGAACTCGCCCCACTGCCCGTCGGCACCCTCATCGGCGGTGTAGAGCTCGCCGTTCGGGTTGGTGGCGAAGGCCACCAACCGCTCGTTCTCCTGGCATGCCAGGTCCAGCGACACGATGCCGCCGCCGCCGGCGAAACGCTCGGGAGTCTTCCAGCGACCCACCGGGACTTCAGACCGGGCCACCCGCCAGACCGCTCCGTCATCCCCTTGGTAGATCAGATGGAACTGGTCGTCGCCATCCTTGGCGAGCGCCACGAGCGCCTGGGGCGCCGCGTTCACCGCGGCCTGCGAGTAGTGCGTGTCGTCGTAGTACTGCCCGATCTCAGCGGACCGTATCCGGCCGTCGGCCCCGGCGAACACCAGCTCCCAGCCGCTGCCGGTCTCAGCGGCGGTGATCCCCCCACGGGCGTCTTCCTCCTGCAGGAGTCTCCAGCTCTCGCAATCCTGGCCGGACCACTGGCTGTAGCTCAACAGCCCCGAATCAGCGTCGCAGGTGTACAACCGCAACTCCCCGTCGGAGTCGCGCAACCATGCCGACGGGCCGGTCACCTGCCTCCCCAGATCCTGGAACGTCCAGCCACTCGCGTCCAGCATCGGCTTCGCCGGCTTGCCCACTCGAACTCCCTGATCTCTCGCGGGCCCCGCACACACGCGGACACCCCCCGCCCGAAATGCTATGCGGCTCCGGCCTGAAATACAGGCACAGCGGCATTCGCAAACAGGGCCGGACACTGCAAGATTCGCCCGGAGGGGACTGTCCCTTCCCACTCGACGTTGCAGTGACGTCCGGCGGCTGCAGTAGTGTCGGCCCATGTCCAGTCCTGGAGACGTGCCGCCGGAGATCCTGAACCGGTCGCGGTCGATCTGCCGGCAGCTGCCCGAGTCGTACGAGGAACCAGCCTGGATCGGCGTGCGCTGGCGGATCCGTACGCGGACGTTCGTCCATGTCTACACGCCGGACGTGGATCGCCACCCGGTCTACGCCTCGTATGCGACCGCAGATCAGGAACTGGTCGTGATGACTTTTCGGGTACCCGTCGACGACCTGCTCGGCCTGACCGCCGGTGGGTTCCCGTTCCTCCGTGCCGACTGGGGCCATAACGTTGTCGCCGCCGTTCTCGGTGACCACACCGACTGGACCGAGCTTGCGGAACTGATCACCGACAGCTACCGCGAGATGGCCCCGAAGTTCCTCGCCGCGCGGGTCCCCCTCCTGCCACCGATCAGCTGACCGGCGGTGGGCCTCGTCTCCCGCCACAAGGACCGAATCCGCCAGGGGAGCGATCACGACGAATTCATCGAGTCGCTCCGCGAGGGCGAGGCGGCGTTCGCCTACTACCGTGTCCAGAGGCCGAAGGGGATGAGGTACATCCTCGTCGCGTGGGCCGGCAAGGCCGCCTCGCACATTATGCAGTCCAAGGCCGACGTCGCCAGGCCCAGCCTCAAGGGGGTCGTCAAGGACTTCACGGTCGAGATCAAAACCAGCGATCTCGCCGATCTGACCCCCGAGAAGATCCAGAACAAGGTCCTCTCCGTCAGCAACTGACCGCCCGGCAGCCGGTTCGCCGGGACGCCGCCGACAGGACCCGCACCAACGGATGCCCGGTCACGGCCCGGAGGTACCGGCGAACCTCCGGGCCCGCCGGTACCTCCGGGCCACGCGGCAACAACCACTCATCACCTCCGGGCGGTTGTTCACCCAGGAGGGCGGTTGAGCGGCAAGGTAGGCGCCGCCGCGCAACTGTGCGCGCCCGAAACGGGCATTATGGATTCTTGTAGGAAGCCCCGAGAGCGTTGGCGCAGGTTATTCAGCGGTCCGCTGCGTGAGGAGATCAGCCATGTCGGTGAAGGTGAACGTAGACAACTTGAGCTGGAATACGACTGACGATGACATCCATCTGGCGTTCTCGCATATGGGCCAGGTCCTCGACTCCATCGTCGTGCGTGACCGCGATACGGGCAGGTCCAAGGGTACGGCCGTCGTTACCTATGGCAGCCAGGAAGAAGCCGACGCGGCCGTCGCAGGACTCCACGAGGCGGAACTCAACGGACGCCAAATGAAAGTGAGCCTGGCCGATGCCAAGCCCGCAAACCACAGCCACTACGGCAGCTACGCCGGCAACGCCGGCAACAGCGGCAACAGCGGCAACAGCAGCTACGACAGCTACGGCCAGTAGCTGCGGGGGCAGCTCCAGCATTGCTGAGGGGCCCAGAGGTTCAGCTGGCGGGAGTGCGCGCACTCCCGCTCCGGCTCAGCGTAGAGACACAGTTCTCCGGAGGTGAATCCTTATCTGGGAAGCCGGAGATACTTGCCGCAGGTCCGCAGAAGTGGCTGACTGTCCGCCAGGTAGCACATTCTCGCCGACGAATTCCCGTACGCCGCCCGCGAGCGCAGTCTGGCTCAATTCACGGGTAGTGGTTCTGACTCAACTCTGTGAAAACGGAGCAGGAACGCCTCGTCCGGGAACCCGCTCCGCTGCCTGACCTGCGAGTCGCCGGGCTCGGCATCGTCCAGAGACCGGTGTGTCCGCTGATGTCACAGAACTTGAGCCAGAGCCCGACAACGGACAGCAGATGTTCACGACTTCGGGAGGCACCTGGGCTGGCGGCTGTTCGACATCCCTGCCAACAGCATCGCGACGCCTCAGCCGGGACCGCAGGCCGTTGCGGGCCGCGGCGTAGGCCCGAGGTGGCCGGCCTGGGATGGACGAGTAGCGCGCGATCTCCTCACAGTCAGCGTGCCGCTGAAAGGGACAGGTCGGACTAGCCTGGCGAAATGCGCATAGAGCAATCAGATTGCTACTCTCTGCTATCAGGTGCAGGCTGCACACTTTGCGGCATCTGAGATATGGGAGTGACGACATGGCGGCAACGCAAGCGATCCAAGACCGGGTCATGATTCGGTTCCGCCGGTGGGACCGTGACCACAGCGGTCAGCTCTGCCAGAGGGACCTCGAACGCGAAGCACGCAGGGTCCTCGATGCCTTCGGCGAGCCGCATAGGTCCCCCCGGGGACGTGCGGTGATGTCCAGGTATGAAGACATCTGGAATTACCTGACGGCGAAGGCCGGCGGAGTGCATGTGGTGACTCGCGAGCAGTTCGAGGTGATCGGCGCGGCCCATGCGAACGGGGAGGGCGCCCCGTGGTTCAGCATGCTGCGGCGCTACATGACCGCGATGGTCCAGCTCTGCGACACCGACGGCGACGGGAAGGTCCAGCCGCCGGAGTTCTCGAAGTGGGTGGAGGCAGTCAACTTCGGCTTCGGCGCCCGGATCGACACTTCGGTGGCCTTCAAGAGCGTCGACACCAACGGCGACGGAAGCGTCTCGGTTGACGAGTTGTGCGCTGCTCAGAAGGCGTACGACGAGGGCACGCTCGACGTCTCTCTTCTGGGCTGAGGCCCGTCCCTCACCCACCGTGTGTGCCCCGAGCGGTACACCGCCGCTTGGACGTCGCGCGGAAGTCCGGCGTGGGAGCGGTACGAGTTCGGCGCCCTGCCGAGGACACTGACAAACGCGCCTCGTCTCCTGGCCCCTCAGTCCGTCATGACGAGGTCCGGCCCGGAGCCACCACATGTGGTGGCTCCGGGCCGGACCTCTTTCAAATGTCTCAGCTGGCGAGCAGTTCGATTCTGCAGCTCCCCCAGGTGCCTCCCGAAGTCGTGAACATCTGCTGTCCGTTCTCGTGAACAAAGCCAGTCCGGCCTTCACCGGTTCAGACGAGGGCGATGAGGGCCTGGAACACCATGATCCTTGCCAACATGGTCCCGCTGGCGCCAGCACGACAAAAGGTCGTTCTCCAGGGTGTATTACCAGGCACACTGGTCGCCGTGACCCAACCGGACGTTCAAGGGCTGGAGCAGCTTGAAGCCGCTGTCCTGGACAATGAGACTTCGCTGGCTTCCGCGCTGCGCCGCTGTCTGATGCTTGGTGGCTACGCCCACCACAAGGAGTTGCGCACCTGGGCGCTTAAGGAACTTGAGGGGTACGCAGCCGACGATGATCTACCGGCGTACCGGAAAGTGTCAGCGGCCCTTGAGATCAATGCGAATGTTCACGGGCTCGAGGGGATCACGCAGTACAGCGGTCGTCGGATCAGCCCACACCTGCTTCCCAGTCCGGCAAAAGAGCGCGGCGTCGGAGAAGTGGTCCCTATCCTCTACGGCGTCAAGGAACTCGAAGGACTCATCGCTCGCGCGGGGAACTCCATCTTTGTCGCGCCGCCCGGCTCGGCGGAGTACGTCCTGTTGATGACTCTGCAGTACCACGAGGCCGGCAATAAAGGTACGGAGATCACTTCTCTGCACTGGGATGTTGCCGTCGCCAGCATCGAGGGCATCCTTGACCGCATCAGAACCCGTCTGACTCAGTTCGTTGCAGAAGTGAGAGCATCCATGCCCCCTGGTCAGCAGAACCCCAATCCCGCCCAGATCGGCGACGCTGCCGAGAGGACCTTCAGCATCAGTGCTGGCGATGGCGCGACCGTGAACATCAACGCGCCCAGGGCGCACGCGGAACGCGGTGCTACAGCAAGCGCAAACATCAACGAACCTGTAGCGACCCCAGAGAGACAGCCCTTCTGGCACCGCACCAGCGTCATCTGGACGGCAGTCGGAGCTGTTGCTGCGGTCGCATCGGTGATCATTGCCTGGGTCCTCAAGTAGTAGCCGAATGGGGCTGCCATCCGAATCGCCAACAGCCCGGACCCTCACGGCGATCGCTACGCCCAGCACATCCCGAGCTCTGACAGACGCTCTACTCGCTCTGGGGTCAGGGTGGCGGCCCTGCTCCGTGACCCGTCGGAAGAGACGTTGCACGCCGGCAGCAGCGCAGGGTCTTCCTGGGCGTGGTTCGTAGCTGGTTGTGGTGTCGGTACGCACGAGACCCCGGGCGGATCCGCCCGGGGTCTCTCTGCGCAGTGCTGCTGTTGTGTCTGGTTCAGGGGCTGGTTGCGGCTGGTGTCACGCCCATTCGATGCCGAGTTCGGTGAGGGCGTGGCGTTGTTCGGGGGTGAGGCGGTCGCGGCGGCTCTTGGTGTTGCTGAGAAACACCCCGAGTTTCACGACGTGCTCCTGGCCGTCGATGTCGACGGGTTCTTCGTGCTTCCTCGGGACCGGCCGGTCGCCCTCCCGCTCCACCCACTGGGCGAGCGCGGTGACTCCCCGCCGGAACGGTGCCGGCAGCCCACCCGCACCCTTTACCGCGCGCGCCTTCACCAGCACGGGTTCCGGCTCGTGGGGTGTCACACCGAGCCTGTCGAGCCGTGACTGCTGTTCACCGCTGAGCTGCGCCCAGGTCTGTGCCCGGCGTTGCTGTTCGAGCCACTTGCCCAGGTCGTCTCCGTTGAAGAGGACTCCGGGTTGGATGTCGGGGAGGGTTTTGCCGGTCTCGGTGTCGGTGAGGTCGGCGAGGATCCGGTAGTGCCGTTGCCAGTCCAGCGGCCACGCACAGTTCCAGTCCTCATCGATGGCGGCCAGCTGCTCGGCCCGATCCCCGGCGCGCTTCTGGTCTTTGCCCAGGCCGTCTGTGCGGCGCAGGTTCGCGATCAGCTGCCCGATCGCCACCAGGCCCTCGGCTGCGCTCTCACCCCACACCGCGTCCTGGCGGGGCGCCAGATGCCCATGGGCCCTGTGGAAGGAGCGCAGCGCGGCGAGCTTCGTCTCCCACGCCTCGTTTCCCGGCTCCCACACCATCCCCTCCCGGTCGAGGAGGGTTTTGCGATGGGCGTCGAGCTCACCGGTCCGCTGGGCCCTCCGTTGCTGGTGGATCCAGCGGCCGAGGGGAAACCGCACTACGCCGAGTTCGGTTTCGGTGTCGTAGGGCACCGCGAACAGCCCCGTGATGCCGTGGTGCTCGCGCCAGCGTCGTAGTGCTTGGTAGCCGTCGAGCCAGACCAGGGATTCGGGCCGGTAGACCCGGGTCCGCAGGAACGCCGCGATGGTCGCGGGATCCCGCGGGGTCGAGAAGTGCAGCAACGCCGACTCCACCACCGCCTGCGTACCGCCCTCCTCGACCTCGCCCTCACCGCCTTCGCCGTCGGTGCCGGCGTGGATGATCCGTCCGTCCGCGTCCCGTTGAACGTGCACTGGCCGCTCTCTGCTGCTCTGTGTCAGGGCGCGGGAGGCGAGTTGCTCGACCAGGCGCTCATCATGGGACCGAAGTCCTTGGAGGAGGGCGACCAGGGGTGCGTACGAGGCGGAGGCGATCATGTCCTCGGGGTCCTCACCGGACTCGAGGAACACCGGCACGATGATCCGGGCGACCTTCGTGGCCCCGTCGGGGTTGGGGCGCAGCGCACGGCCGATGTTCTGGACGATCTCGACCTGCGATCCCCGGGTGTCGGCGAAGCAGACGGCTTCGACACCGCGCTCGCCGACGATGTCGACGCCTTCGCCGAGGATGCGTACGGAGGCGAGGAACGCCCGGTGCACCCGCCGGTCCTCCGCGTTGATGCCGTTGGCGAACTGGCGCAGAACCTCACGCCGCTCGGACACGAGGTGGTCGCCGCACAACCACTGCGCCCAGACCCGGTCGGGTGGGACATGCCGGTAGGGCTCGAGGACGTAGAGCTCCGCCTCGATCGAGGACGCCGGCAGTGCGGCCGCGGCCTTCAGGAACCGGTCGGAGGCTTCGGTGGCGTAGAGCTCGGCGGCGGTCTCGGGGAGCTTCTCCGCGAACGCACGGGCCTCCTCGACACGCTGGTGGAAGGTCAGGACGGTCCGCAGGTTGTGCGCAGCCGCGTGCTCCAGGAGCGCCGTCTGCAGCAGGGCCAGGCGCCGGCCGCGCAACGCTTCCTCGGACATGCCCAGGCCCGGCTCGGGGTCACGGATCTCGATGACGTCGATCTCGAACCCGGCAAGGATCCCGCGCTCGATGCTCTCGGAAAGCCCGAGCTCATGAACCCACTCGCCGTACGTACCGGCAGGGTCGGACACCATGGAGGCGATGTCCAGCTCCGCCCCGTCCTTGCCCTTCTGCGGCCGCGGCGAGGCCAAGATCCGCGGCGTCGCCGTGAGATACAGCCGGAACGCCGCAGGATCCGCTGGTTGTCGTGGATCGCCGCCCACGGCCGGCCGAGATCCCCGGCCGTCCCATGCGCCTCATCCACGACCGCAAGGTCAAACCCATCCATGGTCTGCCCGTACAGACGCTCACCACCCGCCAGAGCAGCCTCCAGAGGCCCCCGCACCCTCTGCTCACCCACAGGCGCACCCACGTCCTCCCGGTCCACGAGAGAGGCATACGTCGCGAACACCACCACCGGCCCACGACCCGCCCACAGAGCCAACTGGATCGGGTTGGTAGTCGTGTTCACCCCGAGCTGCTCCAGGACGTCGTCCTTCTCGAGGGAGCACACCGCGACCATGGGCGCGCTGTGGCCGACCCTGCGCCAGACGAGGGCGGTCTGCACGAGGAGGTCCAGGGTGGGGACCATCACGAGGATCCGACCGTCCCGGAAGTTGTCCAGGGCGGCCCAGGCAGCGGTGATCGTCTTGCCGGACCCGGTCGCCGACACGACAGTGGCACGCGCACCACCCTCCGGCACGGGCATCCGTGCAGGGAATCCCACCCAATTCCGGATACGCACATTCGCATCCACCTGGTGTTCCCGAAGCTGAATCAAAGGCATTCCCTGAACATCCTCTCTAGGACTGGTGCGGTGTGAAAGAGGGAACGGAGAGGGTGCCGTCCGGGCCGAGCACGACATGGTGTGCGAGCTGGGCGAGGACCCGCTCCGGGGTGAGTCCTCGGCCACCGCACGAAGCCGGCGCCCAGCACCGGCGTTCAGCCACAGTTCCGTGCGGAGTTCGTCCCCCGCATCGCGCCGCCGGGCCAACTCGGCCGCCTGGCCGGCGAGAGCGGCGGCCCGCCGCTCCTCACGCTCACGGGCCCAAGCACTCCCGACACCATCCTGCTCAGGATCATACGAAGCCGCTCCAGCAGCGGCGATCCAGTCCCGGACCCGCCGCCACTCCACATGCCGCGCCCTGCACACCTCGGCCACGTGCTGCGGATCCTCACGCACCAGCACCCCGGACGACTGCACACCCCAGCCCGTCAACGCCCCGGCGGTCTCACGCTCCCGCGCTGCGGCCTCGGTCGCCTTCCCCAACACCTCAGCCGCACCCAGACCCGCTCCCTGACGGCGTGTGAATGGGCGCGTCGGTGGCATCAGGTGGGCGCCAGCAATGATGGCCACGGCTGTCCCTGCTCACGCAGCCCAGCCGTCGTGATCATGGCTGTCACAAGGTGACCAAGCTGCTGCCGTTGGTGCCAGTCCCGAAGACGGCGGGCTGGCATGGAGGCGCCCGTTCACAGCCCACTGTCTGGGCAAGCCCGCCGCCGACCCTAGTCCAGGAGGTGTATGGCGGGCTGCGGAGTTGCTTCCACGGTTGCTTGAACCCTTGGCTCCATGGAGGCCCGCGGTTGTACCGGGGGTGTGACCGGAAGGCGCTGCTGGTTCAGCTGAACGCGGTTTGCCAGGCCGTGGACGGGCTCGCGAAGGCGGTCGAGCGGACCTTCCGGAGCCACCCCGGCGCACCGGTGATGCTCAGTTTCCCCGGCATCGGTCCCGGAGTCGGCGCACGCCTCCTGGCCGAGATCGGCGACGACCGCAAACGCTTCGCTACCGCCGGTGGACTCAAGGCATACGCGGGAGCGGCGCCGATCACCCGAGCCTCCGGCAAGCGCAAATACGTCGGACGGCGCTTCGTGAAGAACAACGGGCTCAACCACGCCGGCTACCTGTGGGCCTTCGCCACCCTCACCCACTCCAAGGGCGCCAACGCCCACGACGCGAGACAGGGGACTGGCACGCCCAGGCCCTGCGGCACCTGTTCAACCGGATGCTCGGCCAGCTCCACCGCTGCCTCCTGGCACGCGTCCCATTCGATGAAGCAATCGCCTTCCCCTCAGAGCCCCGGGCAGCAGCGACAGCTACTGCGTGAATAGGACGGTCCTGTCTCTCCGCTCCCGCCCGACGGGCGGCAGGATGTGCGGATGGCGAGGAGCGAGATAGTACTGCTGGCCCTGCTGCGCGAGCTTGATGACCCGGAGCGGCTGGAACGGCCGCTGCACTACGACCGCCCGGCGGTCGGCCTCAAGTTCGACAGGCTGGTGCGTCGGCTCGAAGCAGACTTTGGTGCCTCGTGCGAGTCCGAGCGGGACACCCAGGACTCCAGCGAGTACGGGCGCGTCCACGTGCCTGCGGACGCGACGATCTACGGTATGCGGATCGTGGTCTGCGTGAGCAAGTTCGGCTCCCTCGCCGAAGTCTGCGCCGACAATCCGGGAGCCTTCCTCGGCACGGACGAGGCCCACGAGGAGGGGGCATTGGACCTCGGCGACCTCGCCACCGTGGAGCGGGCGCTGGCCGACCTCGGCTACGTGAGTGTCCCCGAGGAACTGTTGGAGAGCGACTATGAGGGCCCCAGCGGGCTGGAGCACTTTGTGGCACGGCCCACCTGGTGGACACGGTTCTTCGGCCTCTGGTGACCCACCCGCCTGGTCTCCCCCTCAGCCAGCCTCTGCGCGCCGGCTGAGGCCCGAGGACGGACCCTCGGCAAGATCAGAATGGGACGGCCTAACAACCCACGGCTTGACGGCTTACTGCATGAGGTGTCTTCCCCGAAGGGGAAGAGTCCTCCTTCTCCTTACCCTCTCCTCGGGCGGCGGCCGGTCCCTGGTGGGGCTGGCTATCTGCCTTGCCGACTCGGTCTACGCGGGCTGGGGCGGCTGGCTCGGCCCGCTCACTCCGCGGACTCTATGTGCTCGGTCGTTCCTGGCTTTCTGCTCCTGTCGCTGAAGCAGACGGTGTTACAGGTAGGCCGGTCGGGGGGTGAGGTCGGGGAGGGGGCGGGTGTGGTGGAGGGAGACGAATGCGGCCACTGCTTGGGGGTCGAATTCGCTGGAGCGTCCGCGCTTGGCGATGGGGGCAGGCCGTGCGGGGGTTCTCGGCGACGGAGCGGGGGATGAGCCGGGAGCGGGCGGCGATCTCGGGGTTAGACGACGCCGGTCCGGCCAGGGGCGGCGTGTATGGCGGCAAGAGCCTTGTCGAGCGTGGCCGCGAGGTTCTCGTGGCCGGTGAACCAGCCATCTGGATTTCCCCGGATCTACTGCATGCCCGGATGGTCCAGTCGGGTTCACCGCAAGGAAGTTTCGTGCCGTTGCGGTCCTGGACGTTTGCGCAACCACGTGAATTGCGGCAGACCCGGCAAATGATCACGCTATGAGTGGCGAAGTCCCTGCTGACCTGCAACGAAAGGGCCAGCGTGACGCGCGACACTCTTGACCGGCGCACGCAATCAACACATGATCCTCACAGCTTCTTGTAATGAGCACCTAAAATGGGGTGAGTAGGGCATGTTTACACAAAGGCGCCAGTACGGCTGGCGTCAGGCGGTGCGGGGCTGGGCAGTAGCCGCCATGTTGGTTGGCGGGGCTGTTCCGGTCGTGGGCGTCGGGGCGACCCCGGCACTCGCCGATGATGGGACGCCCTCGGTCGCGGCTGGTAGGACTCCGGAGTCGAAGGCGAGCGCACTTGCGGCGGAGACCGGTGAGCGTGTGGCCGTGGATGCCGCGAACACTGATTCGTCCCAGGTTTTCGCGAACCCGGACGGTACGTTCACGCAGGAGATGAACGCGGCTCCGGTCCGTGCTCGCGAGGACGACGGCACGTGGGCCCCCATCGACACCACCCTCGTGCGTGAGGCCGACGGCTCAGTGCAGGCAAGGAACGTAACGGCCCCTCTCACCTTCTCGGGAGGCGGCAGCGGAGACGGTCTGGTCAGGCTGGAGGACAGGGGGCACGAACTGGCGCTCGGCTGGCCCACTGCACTTCCCGAGCCGCAGCTCGACGGTGACACCGCTACCTACGCTGGAGTGCTTCCAGACGTCGACCTGCAACTGACCTCACTGAGCTCCGGCTATACCTCAGTCCTTGTGGTCAAGACAGCGGAGGCTGCCAAGAACCCCGCGCTCGCGACCATCCGGATGACTGTCTCCGGAGACGGTCTGGACATCGTCCCGACAGCTGACGGCGGCTTCGTGGCTCGCGATGCAGATGGCTCACCTGTCTTCGAGAGTCCGGCGGGACGGATGTGGGACTCGGCTGGTGACACCGCCGCCGCAGCAGCAGGCACATCCACCTCGCAGCTCGACCGCACCACCTATACGGCAGATGCGCAGGCCGACAGTGTGCCGGAGGAGGCGGGATCGGAACCGCTGCTCGACGCGGGGGGTGAGCCGGCCCCTGCCGAAGGCCCCAGCAGTGGTGACGCGGTGGCCGCGCTCCCGCTCAAACTCACTGGGACCACTCTGGAGATCACGCCCGATCCGGCGCTTCTCCACGGCGAGGACACGGTCTTTCCGCTCTTTATCGACCCGCCGATCAAGCCGGTGACGTTGGGCGACTGGACTGCGCTTTCCTCGGACGGTGACAAGTTCTGGGAGTTCGAAGGAGACAAGGGAGTTGGACGCTGCTCCAACTACGGTGGCTACCTCTGCTCCAGCAGCCCTTACACCCAGCGCATGTACTTCGAGTACCCGCTGTCGTCGATCCACGGGAAGAAGATCCTGGACGCCACGATGGAGGTGTATCAGGCGTGGACGTTCACCTGCGATCCGCACTGGTACGACCTGAACCGTGTGGACAAGGGCATCTCCTCCAGTACCACCTGGTCGTCCCGCCCCACCGCGGTGGACCTGATGGGCGACCGCATTGTGGCCTACGGGCGAGGATCCCTGTGCAGCCCGTCGCAGCCGGCGGACTGGGTGCGCTTCAGCGACAACGTGGGCGACGAGACGAACGAGAACCTGACGACTACTCTCGCCTCCTACGCCGCGAACAAGACTTCGCAGATCACCTTCTCGCTGACAGCCCACGATGAGTCCGATGCCGGCGCCTGGGCGCGATTCCGCAACAACGCAAAATTGTCCGTCACCTACGTTTCCTACCCGGACAAGCCGACCTCCTACGGAATTCAGCAAGGCACCACCGGGCGGGCGTGCAACGCCTCCACATCGCCCTTCGCCACGAGCGACACCACGCCGAAGATGCTGGCCACGGTCCAGTCGGCAGACGGGGCCAACGCGCAGCTGCGCGCCTCGTTCGAGGTGTGGAAGGCTGACGGATCCAGCCGTGCCTGGTACGCGGCCTCGCCGAGTAGTGACTGGGTTGCCGACAACGCTCCCCGTGACGCGACCTCCAGCACGCTGCCAGCGCAGACGGACTACCGAATGCGGGTCAAGACACAGGCGTACTACAAGACGGACCGCGGAGCCACGGGTGTTCTGGATTCCGCATGGTCGTCCTGGTGCTACTTCCGGGCCGATACCGATTCTCCTCCACCCCCTGTGGTAACCAGCGCAGACGGCGTGTACAAGTCGGCCGAGACCGATCCAGCCGCAGGCGGGGTGGGCACACCGGGCAAGTTCACCTTCACCCCCGCGGACACCAACTCCACCACGGCCGGCATCCAGTCGGATGTCGTCAGCTACAAGTGGAAACTGAACAGCGGCGCGCTCTCTGCCCCAATCAACGTCCCCAAGGGAACAGCGACCACTCAGACGATTGCACCGAACCAGGCCGGCGAGAACACGATTCAGGTCTGGGGCTACGACGCAGCCGCACACAGCTCGCTCACCGGCTACTACAGCTTCCTCGTGAAGGGTGCCGAGAGACCCTCAGGGATCTGGCACCTGGACAACGCCCTCACCGACACCACCACCGCCACCCAGCACCCGCTGACCTCCTCCGCAGCCACCTGGGACAATCGGGCGCGCAGCGGCGTTGGCGCGGCGAAGCTCAATGGCACGAGCGCTTTCCTCTCCACCTCCGGCGCAGTGCTGGACACCACCAAGTCCTTCACCGTTTCGGCTTGGGCACGTCTGGACAAAAAGGACGTCAACTACACGGTCCTGTCCCAAGCCGGCACGAACGCCTCCGGACTCCAGCTGTACTACTCCAGCACGTACAACACCTGGATCTTCAACCGCCATCAGACGGACGTGGCCGATCCCGCTATCACTCGCTCGCTCGGCGTCCAGCCAGCGGTACTGAACGTCTGGACCCATCTGACAGGCGTGTACGACGCCGCAGCGCAGACCATCCAGCTCTATGTCAACGGCAAGCCGCAGGGCAACCCGGTGTCGTTCACCGCGCCCTGGAAGGCAGCAGGCGGCCTACAGGTTGGTCGGCGATGGTCCACCTCGTACGGTGCGATTGCCGGTAAGGAGAACTTCGCCGGAACCATCGACGAGGTGAAGGTCTGGTCCCGCGCACTGGCGGACACCGAGGTCACTCACGATGCCTGGCTGGAAGACGAAGACCTCAGCGACGGCACTGCGGGCGACCCAATCCCGGCCCTTGTCGCCAAGTGGGACGCCGCGGACATGACCAACGCGACCGGCACCACGGTGAAGGACACCAGCGGCTTCGCCCGGAACCTGACACTCAACGGGGCAGCCCTGACTCAGGTCACCACCGGCGACCCGGATATCGGCGAAGAGGTCACCACGACGCAGACCATGACCCTGAACGGAACCAGCGCATACGCCACCGCCACCGGCCCGGTCGTCGATGACTCCGGTTCGTTCACCGCGACCGCCTGGGTGACGCTGGACCCGGCCAAGCTCGCCGACACCACCAAGTCGTACGCGGTGCAGGTGTTCGGTCAGTCGGGAACGAGCCAGTCCTCCTGGGGAGTCTGGTACGAACAACCGGCCGGCAGCACCCAGGGACGGTGGACTTTCGGCCGTCCCGACAAGGACGGCACCGGGGCGGTATGGACCAAGAGTGAGTCCACCGCGCTCACCACCACCACGCTGGGTGTTCCGGTCATGCTGAGCGTCGTCTATGACGCGCAGGCTGCCGCCGACCCCGACGACACCTCCAAGCTCGGCGGGCTCAAGCTCTACGTCGACAGCGCCCTGATGGGCGACGAGGATGGCGTGCCGTACTCGGCACCCTGGCAGGGCAGCGGAGCATTTGAGATCGGCCGGGCGAAGACCAACGGCGCTGCCGCGCGCTACTTCCCCGGAACGATTGACAGCGTCCGTGTCTGGGCCGGAGCCACTTCCACCGACACCATCGCCAACCGGCGCAACACCGAACAGCAGTAATTGCGGGCGGGACAGGACGGGCCTTCTTGCCCGCCCTGTCCCGTTCTCCCCGAAACGCACTGCGCGTTCCACCCGGACGCGCCGTCGAGATCCGGTGCTCTGGCGTAGACGCTGCCCGAGCACCTCCTGCCCATTTCCGAGAACCGGGAAATCACGTGTCTTCATCGCCCTCCCGCACACGCTTGCCAGGGACGGTCATACGCCGCTGGCTCGCCCGTGGTGCGCTCGCCCTTTCCCTGTCGCTCCTGCCACAAGTCGTGGTTCCCTCCGGCTACGACTTCGCCGCCCAGGCCGAATCTTCGCCAGCTCATAAGCGCCTGGAGGACCGACCCAATGCCAAGATCGACAAGGTGGGCGTGCTCAAGGCCGGCACGTCCAAGGCCCCCAAGGACAAGGCCGCTGCCGCCTCCCGAGAGACCCCTGATCGGCTGAAGAAGGCCGTCTGGCCGAAGGCTGGGAAGGTCACCGCTGAGGTCGGTGCTGCCAGTGGGTCTGCTGTCACCGTCGGCGGACTCGCCGTAAAGCTGGCGCAGGAACCGGCCGCCCCCGCATCCGAACAGGCGAAGAGTAGAACTCAGACCAAGGCCACCGGCCCGGCCGAAGAAGTGGCGCTAAGTGTCCTTCCTCAGACGGAGGCAAAGAAGGCAGGCGTCAACGGTGTGCTGCTCACCGTCGACCCGGCTGGCGCAGCGTCCAAGGACTCGGCCGGTGACAGCGACAAGCTCCGGGTCTCCCTGGACTACTCCTCGTTCAACGACGTCTACGGCGGCAACTTCGGCCCCCGCCTGCGCCTGGTGGCACTCCCTGCATGTGCGCTGACCACCCCGGAGAAGGCGTCCTGCCGGACCCAGACCCCGGTGACAGGCTCAGACAACAACACCAAGTCCCAGACCCTGACGGGCACGGTCTCCGCTCGCGCACTCGCTGATGGTGCCCCGATGTTGCTCGCCGCAGCCGCCGACAGCTCCGGCGGCGGTGGCGACTACGCCTCCACCCCGTTGTCCCCGACCGCGACCTGGGAGGCCGGCGGCAGCACAGGCGATTTCACCTGGAACTACCCGCTGCGAGTTCCCCCGGCCACAGCAGGCCCGTCCCCGAACCTGTCCATCTCCTACAACTCCGCATCCGTGGACGGCCGCACAGCCGGGGAGAACAACCAGACCTCAGTGATCGGCGAAGGCTTCTCGATCACCGAGTCCTACATCGAGCGCAAGTACGCGTCCTGCAAGGACGACGGCCAGGCCGGCAAGGGTGACCTGTGCTGGAAGTACGCAAACGCGACACTGGTCCTCAACGGCAAGGCCGTCGAACTGGTCAACCCCTGCGCCGACAAGGCGGCCTGCGACACCGCGGCCCTGTCGCAGGCATCCGGCGGCTCGTGGAAGGTAAAGAACGAGGACGGCTCCCGAATCGAGCACCTGACCGGCGCCACCGGCAACGGTGACGACAACACCGAGTACTGGAAGGTCACAGACGCATCCGGCATCCAGTACTTCTTCGGCAAGCACCAGATGCCCGGCTGGAGCAACAAGGGCACCACCGACACCACCGACGACGACCCCGTCACCAACTCCGTATGGACCGTGCCGGTCTTCGGTGACGACTCCGGAGAGCCCTGCTACAAGTCCACAGGCTTCGCTGACTCCTCCTGCTCACAGGCGTGGCGCTGGAACCTGGACTACGTCGTGGACACCCACGACAACGCCTCCACCTACTGGTACACCAAGGAAGCGAACTACTACTCCAAGAACGCCGACACCACCGTCAACGGCACCGCCTACACCCGTGGCGGCCACCTCGACCGCATCGACTACGGCCAGCGCAGCGACCTCATCTACACCAAGCCCGCTTCCCAGCAGGTCCGCTTCACCTACGCCGAGCGCTGCGTCACCACGGACGGCTGCACCAGCCTCACCACGGACACCAAGGCCAACTGGCCCGACGTGCCCTTCGACATGATCTGTGCGGCCAGCACCAAGTGCAGCACCCAGATCGGCCCGTCCTTCTTCACCCGCAAGCGGCTCACCGACATCACCACCTCGGTGTGGACCGGCACCGGCACCACCCGCCGCGACGTAGACACCTGGCACCTCGACCAGAACTTCCCTGACACCGGCGACGCCTCCTCAGCGAGCCTGTGGCTGAAGTCCATCAAGAACACCGGCAAGGCCAATACCACGGCGGCTGACATGCCACCGGTCGTGTTCGGCGGCATGCAACTGTCCAACCATGTCGAGGGCAGCGGCCCGGACACCCTGCGCTACATCAAGTGGCGCGTACGCACCATCAGGTCGGAGACCGGCTCCACAATCACCGTCAACTACACCGACCCCGACTGCATCTGGGGCACCAGCATGCCCACGGCGGTCGACAAGAACACCCGCCGCTGCTTCCCGGTCAAGTGGTCCCAGTCCGGCGCGACCCCGGTCACCGACTGGTTCCACAAGTACGTGGTTTCCTCCGTCTTCCAGGACGACCCCTACGGCCACGGCGACACTGTCGAGAAGTACTACGACTACCAGGGCGGCGCAGGCTGGGCCTACTCAGACGACGAGGGCCTGACCAAGACCTCCAACCGCACCTGGTCGCAGTGGCGCGGCTACGGCAAGGTCCTGGAGACCTCCGGCGACACCGACGAGGGCCCGCGCAGCAAGAAACTGACGCTCTACATGCGCGGTCTGAACGGCGAGAAGGAACTCGACGGCACCGCCCGGGTAGAGAAGGTCACCGACTCCACCAGCACGGCGATCGACGACGCCCGCCAGTACGCCGGCTTCGTCCGCGAAACCATCGCCTACAACGGCACCGAAGAAATCAGCGGCACGATCAACAACCCCTGGTCCCACAAGACCGGCAGTCACACCTATAGCTGGGGCACCACCACGTCCTGGATCGTCCAGGCAGACGAGGCCGTCACCCGCTCCAAGACCTCTACCGGCACCCGCACGGTCAAGCAGAAGACCACGTACGACACCACGTACGGCATGCCCATCACCGTGGAGGACACAGGCGACATCGCCACCACGGGCGACGAATCCTGCGTGCGGACCACCTACGCCCGCAACACCTCCGCCTGGTTGGTGAACAAGGTCTCGCGCACCGAGACCTACTCAGTTGGCTGCACGCTCACCCCGGTCATTCCCACCGACGCCGTTTCCGACATCACTATGGCCTACGACGGCCAGGCGGTCGGGGCAGCACCTACCAAGGGCGACATCACTGCCTCCTACCGAATTGCGAGCTACGGCGAACTCGACAAGAAGCCCGTCTACCAGCAGGTCTCGAGTTCCACGTACGACAAGCTGGGCCGACCGTCCACCGCAACAAACGCCCTCAACCGCACGGTCGCAACCACCTACGTCCCCGACGACACCGGCTACGGCCCGCTGACGTCGAAGACCACCACCGACCCCAAGCTGTTCACCTCCACCACCATGGTGGATCCCGCCTGGGGAACGGCAACCAAGACCACTGACGCCAACGGCAACATCACCGAGTGGTCCTTCGACGCGCTCGGCCGCCTCCTGTCCGTCTGGAAGCCTGACCGCTCCCACACGCTCGGAGACGCCGCCAGCATCGTCTACGCCTACAGCGTCAACAACAATAAAGAGACCTGGGTCCGCACGGACGCCCTCAAGGCCGACGGAAAGACCTACAACAGCGCCTACGAGATCCTCGACAGCCTGCTGCGCTCCCGACAGAAACAGGTCCCCGCCCCGAACGGCGGCCGGGTGATCTCCGAAACCCTCTACGACGATCGCGGCCTGCCCTACATCTCCAACAGCCAGATCCACGACAACAACGCCCCCTCGGGCACCCTGGCCAACACCTTCCCCGGCTCCACCCCCGCCTCCACCGAGACGGTCTTCGACTCCGCAGGACGCGCCACCGAATCAATCTTCCGGGTCTACGACCAGGAGAAGTGGCGCACCAAGACCGACCAGCAGAGCGACCGCACCACCACCACAGCCGCCGCAGGCGGCACCGGCACCCTGAGCATCACCGACGCCCGAGGCCGCCTCACCGAACGCCGCGAATACGGCGGCCCTGTCCCGACCGGCAACGACTACACCCGGACTCTGTACGAGTACACACCCGGCGGCCAGCTCAAGAAGATGACCGGACCGGACGGCGCGGTCTGGACGAACGGATACGACCTGCGCGGTCGCAAGATCACGTCCACCGACCCCGACCAAGGCACCGTCACCACCACGTACAACGACGGCGACCAGCCGCTGACGGTCACCACCACCCGCAACGGTGTCTCCCGCACCCTGATCACCGACTACGACGAACTCGCCCGCAAGACCGGCACCTGGGATGGGGTGAAGGACAACGCCCACCAGCTGACCAAGTTCACCTACGACTCCCTGGCCAAGGGACAACCGACCGCCGCAATCCGCTACGTCGGCGGCACCACCGGCAAGATCTACTCCCAGGTCGCCACTGGCTACGACGCCCTCGGCCGCCCCAAGGGCACCAAGACCGTCATCGCCGCCAGCGACTCCATGGTCGTCGGCGGCGCGCAGACGTTCATCAGTTCCGTCGTCTACAACATCGACGGCACCGTCCAGTCGACCTCACTGCCCGCGATAGCCGACCTCCCCGCCGAGACCGTGGTCAACAGCTACAACACCCTCGGCATGCTCACCGGCACCGACGGCATGAACGACTACGTCCAGAACATCGGCTACTCGCCGTACGGCGAGATCGAGGAGACCCGTCTGGGAACCTCCACCGGCGCCAAGCAGCTCCAGATCCTCAACCGCTACGAGGACGGCACCCGTCGCCTGGCAAACACCCACACTGTCGACCAGACCAACACCGGCTACACGAGCGACGCCGACTACGTCTACGACGCCTCTGGCAACGTCAAGTCAATCGCCGACAACGCCAACGGCAAAGACACCCAGTGCTTCGCCTACGACGGCTACCGCCGTCTGGCAGAAGCCTGGACCCCGTCCTCCAATGACTGCGTCACTACCCGTTCGGCAACTGGTCTCGGCGGGCCGGCCCCGTACTGGACCAGCTGGAGCTACAAGCCCGGCGGCCTGCGTGACACCCAGACTGAGCACAAGACCACCGGCGACACCAAGACCGGCTACGGCTACCCCGCCGTCAATGCCTCCGGCACCGGGCAGCCCCACACCCTGACCTCCGTCACCGTCAACAGCGGCCCCGCCAAACCGCTCACTTACGACGAACAAGGCAGCACCACTAAGCGCTACAGCCCCACCGGCATCGCCCAGAACCTCAGTTGGGACATCGAGGGAGAACTTGCCCAACTCACCGAAGGCGCCAAGACCACCGACTACCTCTACGACGCCAACGGCGAACTCCTGATCCGTCGCGGAACCGCCAAGACCGTCCTCTACCTGGGCGGCCAGGAACTCCACTACGACACGGCCGCAAAGAAGTTCACCGCCCAGCGCTACTACCCGGCAGGTGACACCACCGCCGTACGCACCGAGACCGGCCTGTCCTGGATGGTCGACGACCACCACGGCACCGCCTCAATGACGGTGGACGCCACCACCCAGGCCATCACCCGCCGTTACACCAAACCCTTCGGCGAGAGCCGCGGAACGGCACCGTCGACCTGGCCCGACGACAAGGGATTCCTTGGCAATCCCGCCGACGCCGACACCGGACTCACCCACATCGGCGCCCGCGAATACGACCCGGCCAGCGGACGCTTCCTCTCCGTCGACCCCGTCCTCGCCCCCAGCGACCACGAGTCCCTCAACGGCTACGCATACGCCAACAACACCCCCGTCACCATGTCCGACCCCACCGGGCTCCGCCCCGACGGGGCGTGCGGAGGCGCATCGAGTTCCTGCAACGGCGGCACCGAGACCTGGACCAAGACCAAGGACGGTTGGGACTGGTCGTATACGAAGACCTATACCAAAACCTTCCAGTACAGGAAAGAAGACGGCACCGCCGGCAGCGGCACCATGAGCCAGACGGTTCACCAGACCGCTGGTAGGACCACTACGAAGATCGTGTTCAAGAAGGGACCTGACCCTAAGCCGAAGAAGGATGACGGCTATTGCAATGCCTGCTGGGCCATGGGAACTAATCCCCACTACGACCCAACCGCCAACGACCTACCAGACGTTGGCAAACTGGCCACCTGGCAAAAGGTCGTGCTCGGTGCCATCACGGTCGTGGCCACAGCTGTGGTGCTAGCTCCGGTGGCCGTCGCTGTGGGGGAAGGATGCCTCATTGCTGCCCCGGTGTGCGCCGCGGAGATCACTGAGGCGTTGACTGGTGGCGCATCTGGCGGAAGCGCGATCGTCGGCGGCGGAGCCTTGTCAGCCGCAGGGGCTGCTGCCCTCAAGACGGATTTGGCTACAGCTGAGCTTGCCAACGGCGCGGTCACTAGCCTCAGAACTACTGGAAAACTCCCTGACTACTATGTAACAAAGAGTGAGGCGATGGCGCAGGGTTGGAAAAGAGGAAAAGCTCTGGGGAATAGAATCCCTGGCGCTCAGCTTGGGGGAGACGTGTTCGAAAACACGGGCGAGGTTAAACTTCCGTCTGCGAGTGGACGGACGTGGTATGAAGCTGATATTGGAATTGATTCCAGCATGACGCGACCCAAGCAACCCGGCACTCGTCTCCTCTATTCGAATGACGGGCTTGCCTACGTCTCAAGCGATCACTATGATTCCTTCTATCAAATACCGAATTGGAAGTGATGGTAATGGTTATTGAGATCGACGGAATGAAGATCAAAACAATGGGGGATTTTCATGCCGCAATGGCCGGCGTGCTTGACCTAGGACCCTACTATCGCCCGAATATGGCTGCCCTTTGGGATATCCTGTCGACTGACATTGAGAGGCCAGTTCGATTCATCTGGCGTAACTCGAATCAAAGTCGAGCCGCTATGGGAAAGGAAGTCTTCGACCAAGTCCGTGATCTATTGATTCGGGTTCAGGAGCAGGATGAAGAGTTTGGAGAGGAGGAAGGATTTACCGTCCGCTTCGAATAGATGGCCGACTCCGGATGGCCTGAAGCTTGAAATTTGCGGACTCCCTCGTGATTGATGTGCCGCCCTCTGGAAACCCTGAGGGCGGCATCCGCCCTGACTGGGGCTACGGCCGGGTCGAACCCGTCTCGAGGCAGCTGCTCCCGGCAGGGTCCGGGGTAGCCGGTCTCGACTTCCAGGACATGCCGCTCCGAGGCCAGGGCCTTGTCCCGGACCGCGGTGTCGCCCCCGTCCAATGGACCGCGGACCGGCACTCTCCGCTGTCCGGGCAGTGAGTGGTCCAGGACTGTGAAGTCCTGCGCGGCGAGCACGTGAGTGAGCAGGAATACCTGCACGCCCGTGCCTTCCTCGGCGACCAGCCGGCAGCGGGGCCCGTCCAGACGGGCCAGGACGTGGATCTGGCCGTCGAACCGGATTCGGTCCCCGACTTCGACGACGCCCCACGGCCTCTTCACCGCCTCGCCCCTTCGCTGCGACGCCCCGCAGGCACGGCGACCTCGGGGGTCTCCTCGCTCAGGGGGCTGTCCCAGGCCATGCTGAGCAGGCCGTGCCATAGCCCGTGGTAGACGGCTGGCAGCGTCGCGATCGGATCCCCGAGCCGCAGTGCGCCCTCGACCAGCGAGGCCGTCTGTGCGGCGCAGGTTGGCCGAGAGCTGCCCGATCGCGACCAGGTCGTCGTCCGTCTCGCCCCATACGGCGTCCTGGCGGGGTGCCAGATGCCCATGGGCCCTGTGGAAGGAGCGCAGCGCGGCGAGCTTGGTCTCCCATGCCTCGTCTCCCGGTTCCCACACCATCCCCTCCCGGTCGAGGAGTTCCTTGCGGTGGGCGTCGAGTTCACCGGTCCGCTGGGCTCGCCGTTGTTGGTGGATCCACCGGCCGAGGGGGAACCGGGTGATCCCGACGTCGGTTTCGGTGTCGTACGGCACCGCGAACAGCCCCGTGTCCTCGTTCTCCTCGCGCCACCGTCGTAGTGCTTGGTAGCCGTCGAGCCAGACCAGGGATTCGGGCCGGTAGACCCGGGTCCGCAGGAACGCCGCGATGGTCGCGGGATCGCGTGGGGTGGAGAAGTGCAGCAGCGCCGACTCCACCACGGCCTCCGTACCGCCCTCCTCCTCACCCTCACCCCCGCCCTCGACCTCGCCCTCACCGGCGGTACCGGCATGGATGATCCGTCCGTCCGCGTCCCGCTGAACGTGCACCGCCCGCTCCCTGCTGCTCCGTGTCAGTGCGCGGGAGGCGAGTTGCTCGACCAGGCGCTCATCATGGGACCGGAGGCCCTGGAGGAGGGCGACCAGGGGTGCGTACGAGGCTGAGGCGATCATGTCCTCGGGGTCTTCGCCGGGCTCGAGGAACACCGGCACGATGATCCGGGCGACCTTCGTCCTCCCGTCGGGGTTGGGGCGCAGCGCACGGCCGATGTTCTGGACGATCTCGACCTGCGACCCACGCGTGTCCGCGAAGCACACGGCCTCGACACCTCGCTCGCCGACGATGTCCACGCCCTCACCGAGGATGCGGACGGACGCGAGGAACGCCCGGTGCACCCGCCGGTCCGCGCCGTTGATGCCGTTGGCGAACTGGCGCAGAACCTCACGCCGTTCGGACACGAGGTGGTCGCCGCACAGCCACTGTGCCCAGACCCGGTCGGGTGGGACGTGGCGGTAGGGCTCGAGGGGCCTTGACCCCGGATCCTGGACACGGGTTATGCGGCTTGTGCCAGCGTAGTTGGTGAGCGGTGGAGGGCGTTCTCGAAGGCGATCGGTGATCGTTGTCCGAGGCGGGAGTGTCGCCGTCGGGTGTTGTAGCGGTGGAGCCATCGGAAGGCGTCGAGTCGGGCCTCGCGCTCGGTCGGCCAGGTCTTTCGTCCTTGCAGGGTCTCGCGTTTGAAGGTTGCGTTGAAGGACTCGGCGAGTGCGTTGTCCGCGCTGGACCCGACCGCGCTCATGCTTCGCCGGACCCCTGCTGACCTGCAGGCTTCGGCGAAGGCCCTGCTCGTGTACTGGGCTCCGTGGTCGGTGTGCATGATCGATCCGGCGAGGCTGCCGCGGGTGCGGATCGCCGCGGCCAGGGCGTCGGTGACGAGGTCCGCGCGCATGTGGTCGGCGATCGCCCAGCCGGCCAGACGTCGCGAGGCGAGGTCGATGACGGTCGCCAGGTAGCAGAACTTCCCGCCATCGATGGGCAGGTAGGTGATGTCGCCGACGTACTTCGTGTTCGGCTTGTCCGCGGTGAAGTCGCGGCCGATCAGGTCCGGGGCCTTGGCCGCAGCCGGATTGGGGACGGTGGTGCGGTGCCGGCGGCGCAACCGGACCCCTTCGATCCCGGACGCCCGCATGATCCTGGCGACGCGTTTGTGGTTGACCGCCTCACCGCTCATCTCGCGGAGCTCGGCGGTGATCCTTGGGGCTCCGTAGGTGCCGTCCGATTCCTGGTGCACCGCCCGTATCTGGACGGCCAGCTGTGCGTCGGCCGTCTGCCGGGCGGCCCTGTCAGCGGCTGTCCGGCGCCAGTAGTAGAAGCTCGAGCGGCTCACGCCGAGGATGCTGCACAGCCGCTTCACGCCGTGACGGCGCTGGAGGTCGGCGACACACTGGAAGCGGTTCACCAGCGCGTCTCCCCGGCGAAATACTTCGCCGCCTTGCGCAGGATCTCGCGTTCCTCCTCCAGTTCGCTGACCTTCTTCCGCAAGGCGGCGTTCTCCGCCTCCAGCGGCGTGGGCTGCTGAGAGGGTTCCTGCGTCCGCCGTCCCCGGGGACGGCTCACCCCGGCTGCCCGAACCCAGTTCCGCAGCGTCTCCGGGTTGATCCCCAGATCGGCTGCGACCGACCTGATCGTCGCTTCGGGCCGCGACTCGTACAGCGCGACCGCGTCCGTCTTGAACTGCGGCGGGTAGTTCTTCATGACCACGAGATGTCCGTTCTCAGATCCGCAGGATCCAGTGTCTCGTGTGTTCAACATCAGGGGTCAAGGCCCACCGGGGCTGCGGAAGAGTTGGCCGACGTTCGGCTGCTAACTGTTCATGTGGCGGGCCGGCCGCTCCGCTGCCCGCCGGCCGAGCGGTACGTGGACGGCCTGGGGTGGCTGGAGAAGCCGGACGGTTCAGGCCGGCTCACCTGCCCAGCCGTGCTCGGTGCCGCGCTCGGACCGGGCGGGCGGCTGCCAGCTGAGGCGTTCTGTTGAGCATGCCCCTGTCGGAACCGCTACCGCCCGTCGAGTCCCTGTCCGCTCAGCAGCGCCGTGGTACTGCCTGCGTGTGGTGCACTGCGGAGTTGACGGCCACGACTGCCGTCGACCTCGGGTGCCGCCCGGAGCGTGAAAACATGTCCGTCTTCATCTTCCCCCGACGCTGTCGTCAGTGCCCGAAGAAGGCCCTGTGCCCAACACCCTCAGCAAGATGACGTTCCCCCTCCCACAGGCGAGGGGGCCTACAGAGCATGGGTGGGTTCAACGGCCGGACACCGCGCGGAGCGCAGGAACCTAAGACCGTGTCCTATGTGGTGAGACGGGCGAGTCGTTTGTAGCAGCAGAGTGTGGCGGCGAGTCCGAGGAAGGCCAGGTAGTTACGGGGGTGGCGTTCGTATCGGTGGTTGAGGCGGCGGTAGCCGGTCAGCCACGACATGGTGCGTTCGATGACCCAACGTCGGCGCCCTAACCGTTCGCTGGACTCGACTCCCTTGCGGGCGATGCGGACGCCGATGTGCTTGCCCCATAGCCATTTACGCAGGTGAGGGACGTCGTACGCCTTGTCCGCGTGGAGACGCTGGGGCTTGAAGTAGCGGCCTCGGTGAGGGTCGTGTCTCGTTTGGTGACCCGCGATCATGGGCTTCAGCGCGAGGCTGTCGTGAGTGTTCGCCGCGGAGACGCCGACGAGGAGGGGCAGTCCGTTCGCGTCCGACAGGACGTGCATCTTGGAACCCGGCTTGCCCCGGTCCACGGGGCTCGGACCTGTGAGTTCGCCCCTTTTTTAGCCCTCACGTGCGCGGAGTCGAGCACTGCCCGGGACAGGTCGAGCAGCCCGGCGTCGTCCAGGCGGTGCAGGATCTCCTCGTGCAGCCGGCCCCAGACACCGGCTCTCGACCAGATCAGGAACCTGCGGTGGGCCGTCGACTTCGATATCCCAAAGCAGGGCGGCAAGGCCCGCCAGGCACAGCCGCTGACCAGGACATAGATGATCGCGGCGAACAGCGTCTCATCAGGCGTGTCCTGGGTCCCGCCGCCCTGCGGTCGCACCTTCGACGGCGGGATCAGCGGCTCCGCGATCTCCCACAGCCCATCCGGAACAATCCAACTCCACGTACCCCGCCCCATGAACGACCCAACGAGCCGAGCCCACATAGGACACGGTCTAAGAAGTCATCTCATTTGGTGAGTCTGCGGTAGCAGATGAGGGTGCAGGCGATGCTCGTGAAGGCGAGGAAGTGCTCGGCTTTGCGCTCGTAGCGTCGATGGAGTCGGCGGCAGCCGGCGAGCCAGGACATGGTGCGTTCAACGGTCCACCGGTGGCGGCCCAGTCGCTGAGAAGACTCGATCCCCTTGCGGGCGATGCGCTGCTGGATGCCGCGCTGACGTAACCACCGTCGCAGGTGAGCGTAGTCGTAGCCTTTGTCGGCGTGGAGCTTTTCGGGTTTGCGGCGCCGCGGTCCGCGGCGGGAGCGGATCGGAGGTATCCCTTGCACGAGCGGGATCAGAGCCTGGCTGTCGTGCAGGTTCGCCCCTGAGATTCCGACGGAGAGGGGCAGACCGGTTCGCTCGGTTATCAAATGGATCTTCGACCCGAACTTGCCCCGGTCGACAGGATTCGGACCCGTCAGATCCCCCTTTTCAGGGCCCGCATGTTCACCGAGTCGATCGCGCAGCGGGACCAGTCCAACTCGCCGCGGGAACCGAGCTCGTCGAGCACCACTCGGTGGAGCTTGGCCCAGACCCTGGCTTTCGACCACTCGGAGAAACGGCGATGGGCCGTTGCCCCCGACGGCCCGAACGAAGCAGTGGGCAACTGCTGCCACGTACAGCCTGACGTGACCACGAACACGATCGCGGCCAGCACCTCACGATCACCGTGCCGACGCCGACCGCCACCCTGAGGCCGCGAGGGCGCCTCTGGCACCACCCGCTGGAACAGCTCCCACAACTCATCCGGCACCAGCCGCTCAACAATCCCCACCATGAACGACAGCCTACCGACCCCTCCAAATGAGATGACTTCTAAGAAGCCGTTGCCATACCGATCATGGAGTCTGTCGATCGAACGGGAGTCTCGATCGGGTGATCGCGGGCACTGCCCGGCATGAGAGCAGGGCCTGGCGGTATACGGGGAAAATCCAGGGGAGCGGACGGCCGCGCGCTGCTACGGTCGGGCGCTATGAGCTGGCTCCCCGATGACTTCGTCCATCCCGTCCTGGTACCGCTGCCGGGCAGTGGTCATCACCTGCGGCCGATCCGGGAGGCGGACACCCCGCTCGACTATCCGGCTGTGATGGGTTCGCGCGAGCGGCTGTGGACCATCTTCGGCCCAGCCTGGGGCTGGCCCGCGGCCACCATGACCTACGAGGCCGACCAGGCCGACCTGTTGCGGCATGAGAAGGAGATCGCCGCACACCAGTCTTTCAACTACGCGCTGTTCGACGCGGCGGAGACAGCTCTGCTCGGCTGCGTCTACATCGACCCACCGGAGAGGGCCGGCGCGGACGGCGAGATCTCCTGGTGGGTGGTGGACGAGCTGGTGGGCAGCAAGGTCGAGCAGGCCCTCGACGAGGTGGTGCCGCAGTGGATCGCCGCCGACTGGCCGTTCGAGCAGCCGCGCTTCCTCGGCCGCGAGATCTCCTGGTCGGACTGGCTCGCCCTGCCGGAGCACCCCGACGCGTAAGAGGCCGCGCGGATAGGGATGCGGTCATGGTCGGTGGTGCCTGCCGGATCAGACTACGCACGGTGATGGTTATGTCGGCGAGGTCGGAGAATGCCTCGATGACGGTGGTGTGCCGCTCGTAGCGGCGGGCGAGGAGACTGCTTCGGCAGCCTGGACGACGAGGTGTGCTCGTAATTCTGGAGGAGAGAATCCTCGATGGACGATTTTTGCGGCTGATCCGGCAGATGCTCAAGGCCGGGTATTTGGAGGACTGGCTGGCGGTGGAACGCCACGCTCCGCGGTGCACCACTTGGTGGCGTGGCCTCCCCGATCCTGTCCAACCTCTACCTGGATCGGCTCGATCACTTTGTTGAACAGCACCTGCTGCCCGGACAGGCCGACTACCTGGCGCGCCACGCCCACTGCTTCCTGGCGGACCGCCCGCCCGCCCGCCGTGCCCGTTCTCAGTTGACCTCCCGCACTCTCGCAGCGGTCCGCTCGGCGAGCTCGCGGATGCCGTTCGCGGCGTTCTCCGAGAGCTCGCCGAGTATGGCGTCGGCGGCCGTGAGGAGGGCACGGGCCTCCTCGGGGCGGCCCGCGTCAGCCAGGGCGAGGGTGAGCCGGTAGTGCTCCTCGGCGATGAAGCGGCCGAGGTTGACCTGCTGCCAGTAGCGCAGTGAGTCGTCGCCCGGGGTGACCAGGGCGACGCGCACGGCGGCCAGGCTGTCCGCCGCCTGCGGCAGCCGGCCCGCCTCCCGCTCCAGGCGGGCCAGGGTACGCCGGGCCGAGGCCCGGTCCCATGCTGTCTCCTGAAGGGCGGCGTACATGTGCTGGGCGCGCAGCGCCTGGGGAAGGTCGCCGAGTTCCTCGAAGTCCCGGGCGAGCCCGCTCAGCGGAGCCGTGGCCAGGGTGCGGGGCGTCTCGGGGCGGCGGAGTCTGCTCTGGTCCATGAAGATGTTGTCGAGTTCGCGGATCAGCGTCACCCGCGCGAGGTCCGTCATCCCCTGGTCCCGCGCCAGGTCGGTCCATGTGGAGACCGGCTCGTCCGACGGGTCCGTCCCGAACATCGACTCGTCGAGCGCCCGCGCCCACTGTTGCAACTCGTCCGCGCTTGCACCCGGTTCCGGCATACCGCCCAGGCCGCACGCCGTGTCGAAGTCCGTCTCCCGGACCTCAAGCAGCAGGGGCAGATCTCCGGTGTCCCCGCGCAGCCCCACCAGCACGGCCGCGAGCCGCAGTTCGTCCGTCATCGATGACCGTGTCTCGTGCCGCAGCAGATGCCGCAGCAACTCCAGATCGCCCTCGGCGCGGTCGAACTGCGCGGCCCGCAGGGTGATCCGGCGCCGCACCGGGTCCTCGGCGACTTCACGCCATGCCGTGCGGTCGCCCTCCCGCAGCCGGGCGAGATCGGCGCGGCCCGCCGCGAGCACTGGCTCCCACAGCGGGGGACCGGCCGGGCCTATCCGGTCGTACGCGCACCCCTCATCCGCGTTGAGCAGTACGAAGTTCGGCTCGGTGCGCAGCAGCGCGGCACGTAGCCTGCCGACCAGCTCGACCGGGGAGCGTTTCGGGAAGCCCAGCGCCGCACGGAGCTCGGCCCGCTCCTCATCGATTCCGTAGTATTCACGGATCTCGTCCTCAGTCTCCGCGACGCACGCCAGGATCTTCTCCTCGCCGTCGTCTGGCGACAGACGTGTGTAGCCGCGCCAGCCGGGCAGGCCGATCACAAGCTCCAGAGTCTCGTCGACGCTGGAGCCGATGATCCCCGCGGCGCCCTCCGAGTCGGCGTAGAGCACTGAGCCGTCCGCGCACACGAAGTACGTACCGCCGGTATCGTCCCCGGCCACCGTCTCCAGCGGCCCGCCCGAGGCGAGGCGGACCTCCTCGACATGGCCGTGGGCGGCGCGGTCCAGGTCGAAGTCGAAGGGGAAGGCGGCCAGTTCGGCCAGGCGGCGGTCCTGCCGCAGCAGCCATAGCGCGTGATCGGTCATGTCACAGAAAGTAACACCATCCAATGACAATGGACTCGCGGCCTCTGTAGGAGGCCGTGCGGATAAGGCACGCCTATGGTCGGCGGTTCGTGCGTTCGCCCCAGCGGTAGGTCGTCCATGCCTGCCGGATCAGACTACGCACGGTGATGATCGTGTCGGCGAGGTCGAAGAATGCGTTGATGACGGTGGTGCGCCGCTCGTAGCAGCGGGCAAGGCGGTAGAAGGCGTTCTGCCAGGCGTGGGTGCGTTCGACATGCCAACGCCTACTGGCCTGGATGGGTGCTTTCTCACCTTTGTGTGCGATGCGTCCGTGCAGGCCGCGTTCGCTGAGTAGCGTGCGGGTCTTGTCCGAGTCGTAGCCGGCGTCCAGGTGCACGGTGATGTCGTCGGGTAACGGCCCCAGGTCGTCCAGGCGGTCCAGGGTCGGGGCGAGCAACGGGGAGTCGTGGAGGTTGGCACCGGCCAGGACACGACCCAGTGGAATGCCGTATCCGTCGGTCATGCCCGAGCGTTTCAGGCCCTGTTTGCCGCGGTCGACCGGTGAGCGACCGGCCACTTCGCCGCCTCCGGGAGCCTTGGTGATGGAGCCATCCACGGCGATCTGGCCGAGGACGAGGCCGACGATCCGGTCGTAGGAGTCCAGCGCGATCTGCTTGAGCTGGGCGAAGACGCCGAGTCGTATCCACTCGTCGCGACGGCTGCGAATCGTGGTGGCCGAGCAGGTCGTGTCGGCTATCGCCTCGTAAGAACAGCCGAAGCGCAGCAGTTGAAGCAGCTTGTCGAAGATGATCCGGTCGCTGATGCGTCGGCGGTGGCAGCCGAGTGGATGGTCCGGGTGGAACTCGGGACGCTCCGAAAGCAGTGCCACGAATTGGTCCCAGAGCGGTTCGGTGAGCCATGATGGCAGCGCGGGCACAGGTCTCCCTCGTGATCACAGAGCGTCGCAACTCAATGATCACCGGGACCTGTGCCTGTTCTGTTGCCGGGCCCCCAACCACGCCTATCCGCGCGACCTCTTAGTTGGAGCGAATCCCGACTCGAGCCGCGACATCATGAATACCCTGCGGGCCGGGCAAAGCCCGGCCCGCAGGGTTCTCTGACGAGGGCTCACAGGCTAGTCAACGGTCAGTTGCAAACCACGTCCACAACCTCGCGTACCAACTGCTCTGGCTCAAGAACGCCCGCGCCGCGGTCGACATCCTCGAACATGCCATCCCCCGCACCCAGCACCCCGCCGCGCGGTCCCTCCTCCACCTGCGCCAGGCCCGCGCCCTCGCCGCCCTCGACGAGGGCGGCCTGTGCCGCCGGGCCCTCACCGCCGCGGAGAAGGCCCTGGACACCCCGTCGTACGATCCGGCCCCCGCCTGGTGCTCGTGGATGTCAAAGGCGGTTATGCAACCTGTCAAGTTGTTCCACGCGGCAATGTCTCAGGAAGGTGGCGGCCGAACAGGCGGAGCCAGTCTCAAGCATCCGGCCGGGAGATCGAACTGGATCACGGAACTGGGCGAGGTCGACGATGCCTACCGGCGCCCTTGCAGGAGCAGTTGCCGAAGTTGCAGCGCACCCAGACCCGAGCCCGTGCCACCTCAAGCGGAATGCCTGGCGGCTATCGCCTTGAGCGACCTTCCTCGGCCGCGCCGTACGCGCGCAGGCCAGCGTCAAGCGACTCCTTGAACAAAGCGACACCGACATCTACCACGGCGAAGCCATGACCTGCGTCCATCGTGCCGAAACCGCCGCGTGCGGCAAGGAGAAGCTGCTGCTGGGCCTGCCCGCCGACGATGGGCCCGACGAAGAATCGCTGTGCCACAGCACCTGCGCCAACCTCGCCTACACCGACCGGGACATCGCCGAACACCGCAGGCGACTGCCCATCCTGGAAACCGAGGCCCGTGACCCGATGACTCCACGTCCGCGCCGGGACCGAGCTGCCGCACAAGCGGCGCAGATCTGCGCGGTGATCGAGCAGCACGAGGCGTCACGTCCGGAAGTCACACACATGGAAGGCGGTCGAGTCGCATGACGCGCAAGAACCGAGACCGTGAAGCCGAACGTCAGAAAATACGCGCCGCCGCAGAACGCCTTCTGGCCGGGATGCCCCTGCGCTCGCCCGCCGGAAAACTCACGGGGACCGAGCTGATCGCCGAGTGCGGACTACGGCGCGACGTCGTCTACGGCGATCACAAGGAGCTCGTGGATGAGTTCCGTGCGCGGGCCAAGGCACAGAAGCAGGTCGTCCAGAGCATGGCCGACGAGAACATCGTGCTGCGCGAAGCCCTGACGAAGATCAAGGCGGAACTTGCATCGGTGCGAGAACGGGTTCACGCCCTGGTACGCGCCGCCACCGAGCTGTCGCTGGAGTTGGAGCAGACCCGCGAAGAACTCGCAGCGGCTGAGCAAGTCACCTGGCTTCCGGAGCCGCGAGGAACAGGATACGTGCCCGGCTGCTGAAAATGGGCATCGATGGCGTCCCACGTGATGGTGTAGGCGAGGGCGCGGTCCAGGCGGACAGCGCCCGGCGACGCGGCGGCCCCGCGCCCGGACATCCCCGCAGACGGTGGGCGTCAGTCCGACGCCGCGGACACCCCGTCCTCCAGGTGGCGGTAGAACTCCCGCCACTCCTCGAAGGCCGCCTCGAACCACGGGACTCCCGCGGCGAGGGGTACCAAGTGGCGGCACGTCTCGCGGTAGTAGGAACGCCGCTTCTCGGGCCGCGGGTGCGTGTCGAGCCGTTGCACGTTGCTGAACCGATCCGCCAGCTTGAGCAGCAGGACCTCCGGCGGGGCGGAACGCAGGCTCAGAAGGTAGCGGTCACGCACCTCCGCAGGATCCTCGTGGGCCTCGGGGTTCGGCTTCGTCACCCAGCCCACCCACTCCTCGACCCGAGGGCCGAACCGCTCACCGACCTCCCCGGCCGTGCGGTCGGTGTCCTCCACGACGTCGTGTAGGACGGCCGAGACCAGCAGGTCCTCGTCGCGAATACCGGCGCCTGAGACGAGGATCTCCACCACCTCCAGGAGGTGCTCCACGTACGGCTCACCGGCAGGCCTCTTCTGATCCCCATGGGCCTCTTCGGCGAAAGCGACGGCCTCCCCGAGGCGCTGCGCCGAAACCTCCGGAGCGAGTACCGCCAACTGTCGGCGGGCGGTATCCCAGTCGTGCCACGCACCGAACACCCGATGGGTCAAGACAACTCCTTGTCCGCAGCTTCCAGCTGCCTCTTGTATTCCGCCCACCGAGGCAGGGTCGACGGCAGCTCGCCGGCCTTCGCCCTGCGGGTCTCGAACTCTCCGACGATGCGTCGATGCTGGATCTCGGTGAGGGCTTCGTTCATGATCGACTTCATTTCCGCAGCGGATTCGCACTCCCTCTCGTCGATGACGAAAGCCGCGAGCATGAATCCGTCCGCAGTCCTTCTACGGAACGTCGAGATCATGACGAACTTCGGCCCTGTCTCATCCGTCACGGGTACCTCCTGCGAGTCTCTTCCTGATCCAACGCCGCCGCTTCTGCCTGCATCCTACGCATCACATCGCGTTCCTCCGGAGTCGTTTCGATATGCGACTTGTACACGGTGTTGTGCTCAAGGTCGGCTGCCACGGAAGCCCGCTCTGTCGTGAGCTGGAGTTCGTACGTGTACGGTTTTCCGTCGACCTCGATGGCTACGACCATGGGAATGACGCGGTAGCTCGGATTCCCGCTCTTGGGCTCAGCGTACATGTTCTCGACCTCCAGCAGGCGCCCGCCCTCGCCGGTGCCGAAGTGCCCCTTGGACTTTTCAAGAACGGCTTCGAGCTGGGCGGTGTCTTCGACGGTAATTCTTGCCCCCACGGCATCTATGACATCCCCGATCTCGTAATCCGGGCGGGCTTTTCGGCCCTCGCTCCCCTCTGTCATTCGATTCACTTTGTCGACCAGGCCGTCTGCGGATTTCGTGCGGATGCTCAATTCGGCATCGTCGGCCTTCCCAAGGAGACTCGTCACGTCTTCGTAGACGGCTGGCTTCACCTCGTTCTGCAGCCTCATTCCGTAGTCGTTCAGGGCGTCGCGGTCGCCGTCCTCGATGGAGGCTCCGAGGGCTCGCACCGGCTCGTCCAACTTGGTCTGCTCGACGTACGCGTTCTTGCGGGACGTCCCGTCGGGCTCGTAGTTCACCTCATGTTCCACTGGCTCGAACAGGGGACCGCGCCCGGGGTTCTCGGACCTGTACTCCTCCAAGGAGCGTCCCCCCAGGGTCTCTCCCTCGGCGAGCTCCTGAATGATCGCCAAGGTCCGTTCGCCCCCACCCTCAGGGGCCTTCAGGTTCTCGATCACGTTCAGCCTGTTCGCATCGTCCGCACCGAGCTTCGTGATCACCGAAGCCACCTCGGGATGTCGCTCGCCGAGGGCCTCCGCAAGGTCGGCCAATGAGTTCTCCGACTGATCCCCCGTCTCCGGAGTGCCAGCCTCGCCATCCTTATCGTCCTCCTCCGACGGCGCGTCAAGCTCGTTCACATCCTCCGGCTCGCCGGGGTCCGGCGCCTCGTCCGGATCCGCGGGCTCGTCGTGATCCGACGCCTCCTCAGAGGCATTTTCTACTTCTGCTGTGGAGCCACTGGTTGCATCCACGTCAACCTGAGAATTCCCAGCGTCGTTGACTTGGTCGGGGTCAGGTTTCGCAGGCTTATCGACAGGACCGGGAAGGTTCGAGGCTTCACGATCCGGATGGCCAGCTCCGGCAGATGACAGAGCCACCTCCTCTGTGGAAGAACTGACTCCCTCGAGGTTTGTGGCTTCTGGTTCACTGGCCACTCCGGTTGCGGGGTGGTTCTCCGGCTTGCGACTTGCGAATTCCGGCTCCGGCAAGTCGGGTGCGCCGGTGGTCTTTGCCGGTTCAGTGGGGGACGTGGCCGTCCCTTTCTCGACTACCGGTGCCGAAATGTCCCCATTCTCGCTTGCCTCCATTGTGCCGGCGGGTTCGATGCGGTGTTCCGGTACGAGCTCTTTCTGAAAAGATTTTTCCTTAGTCGGCTTACCATCTTCGTCGACGCCCTCATCGGTCGCGGTCTCCTGGGGTAAAGGGGGATTCTCATCCTCATTCAGTGATCCATTATGAGGTGATGATGCTTCATTAATTTCGCGTGTTTGTGTGCCGGGAATGGCTTTGTCGGCTGCCGGTTTCGCTTCCTCGGTATGGGCGGCTTCGCCGCTGTCCTCCTCGCCATCCCCTTTCAGGGACGGCTCCGGCGGTTCGTTTTCGCCTGCCTCGCTCGCCCCGTCGGTTTGGATCCTGTCGGAAGCTTGATCTTCCTGATCAGTGGAGTTGTCGTTGCCCGGGCTCGTATGGAGGCCGTCCAGCGGGGCGAAATGGGTGTCGCTTTGCTCGTCTGCATCACCGTCTGCTTCGAGAGGTGGAGCTGTCCCTCTGGCTGGGGTGGCGCCGTCAGATTCGAGGTCATCCTGGTTCGGCGTGTCGTCAGATGATTCTTCTGTCTCCTGGGCAGCGGCATTGGCTGCGTCCAAGCCAGCTTGTGCCTTCTGTACGTCGTTTACTTGGGTGGGGTCAGATTGTGCAGGCCCATCGACAGGATCAGGGAGGTCTGGGGCTTCCCGGTCCTGTCGGCCGGCCCCGGCAGCTGACGTAGCCGCCTGGTCGGTGGAGGGGTGAACTCCCTCGAGGTCTGTGACTTCTGGTTCAGTGGCCACTTTTGCAACGGGGTGGCTCTCGGGTTCGTCTCCCGTAACCGGTTCCTCTTCTGCCGGTGACTCCTCCGCGACCGGTTCCTCGCGGGGTGACTTCTGAGATTCCGTTTCCGGTTCGGAGGGAGTGTCCGTGGCCGGTTCCCCGCTGTCCGCCACCTCGTCGGGTGTATCCCGCAGGGGAGACCCATGCTCGGGCTCTTCGGCCGGCGCCGACTGCTCCCCGTCTGGGTTCGTTGCAGCTGCCGCCTCGTCCACGTCCTCTGGCTGGTCCTCCCCGGCAGCGGCGTCTGCCGGGGTAGCGGCCTGCGGGAGATCGTCGGCGGGCTTCCCGGCACCGTCCGTCGCAATGGCAGGTGCATCGTCCTTGCTTTCGTCAGGCGCATCGAACCGTGCGTCTTCAGCCGAAGGCGCAGCTTCGGATTCGGAATCATCGGGCTTCGGAGACTGCTCTCCAGTGTCGGCATCATTGCCCGGCGTGTCCTCGCCTGGATTCCCTCCTTCGTCACGTACCGCGTCGTTGTCGCTGCTGGCGACTCTGCCGTCTGGCTTGATGTCTGCATGGGCTTCGGAAGCGGCTGCTCCGATTTCCATGGCAAGGCTGGCCGCCGCCTTTCCGACCACGCCGGCCGCCTCGACCGTTGCCACCGCCATCTTGCCGAGGCCTTCCACGCCGGCGTCGAATTCCGTATCGGCGGCGTCCCTGGCCGTGTCTGCTGCGGGTTCGGCGAGCTGGTCGGTGGTCCCACCGGGAACCGGGCCTACGAGGTCGCCGGGTTCGCGTTGCGGCTGCTGGGAATCGTCGGGCCGGCTCTCGGCGCTGTGTTCCGGATGGGCCGGTGTTTCCGGCTGGTCGGGCACCGGGGACTCCGGCAGCGGCTCAGCACTGTGGTCCGGACCCGCGTCACCGGCTCCGTGGGACGGCTGCGGTACATCCCGGGCGTGGGGCGTTTCTTGCTTGGTGCCTGTTGTCGCCGGATCCTCAACTGCCGCGTTGGTCTCGACAGGGTCCGGCTCGGGGTTCTGCGGTACCTGGTTGGCGTCCTTGGCAGTCTCTGTTGAGTGCGAGCCTTCCCCGCCCGCTTCCGCGGTCTCCTCCACGGAAGCCGTCGCAGTGTCCGGTTCCTGACGGGTGCTCTGATCCGGGTCCTGGCGCTGTGCCGGGATACGGTCCGGGGCCTCCGAAGGACGGGACTCATCCGTATCCCCCGGTGGGGTGGAGGTATCACCCTGCTGGGTGTCGGCCGGGGTGTCTGGCTTCTTCTCGGTCGCGCCCTGGGCGTCGTCCTTTGTCGACGACGGCTCATCCGGTTCCGCGGGCGGATGGGAGGGCTGGTCGTCGTCGGCCGAAGACGGCTCGTCCTCCGCCGGTGGATCGGTCGCTGATGGGTCGGTTTCGGTGTCTTCGTTCTGGGGCTCGGTGGCGTCGGGGGCAGGTGCGGCCGCCTCGTCGTTGTCCTTCGCCCCGTCGTTGTCCTCGGCCCCGTCCACCGGTGCCTCGGAGGTCTCCTGGGCCGGTGATTGGTGGGGGTCGTCGTATGGATCGTCCGCACCGTCTTTCAACCCGCTCTGGTCCTGCGCGTCCTCATCGCCCGGTGGCAGTGACTTCGGTGCATCGGGGGCCAGCGTCTCGTTCTCGTCCCCGGCGGCGTCCTCGGAGCGCTTCGCGGACTCGTCTTCCTCCCGAGCCGTTTCCTGGCCTGGTGACCCGCCGGCGTCCTCGTACGAATCGTCCGCCCCGTCCTTCGCCCCGCCCGCGCCCTGGTCCTTGGGCGGAGGCGGTGGCGGCGGTGGTGGCGGGGCGTCGGAGCCGAAACCGTGGTCACTCATCGGCACTCTTTCTCAATGCACTTGACCAGCCGGGGCAGCGCGGGGGTGAGCGCGTCGCCGGTGCAGGCGAGGTGGAAGGCGCGGCCTATCTGGGATTCGGTGAGGCCGCCGGTGAGAGCGAGGACGGCTGCGCGCAGACCACTGGCTCGGACGTCGCCGACCCGACCGTGGAGGCGGTCGTCGGCGTACTGGGGGAACTCCTGGATCTCGGTGATCCGGTCGGCTGGCGTGGTGGTGGTGAAGTGGACGCCGCGTGCCTCCCAGTCCGCGGTCTTCTCGGGGTCGCAGAGGAACCCGTCGCCTTTTCTGCGGGCGGCGTGGAGATTCACGATGATGTCGCGCCAGCGGTAGTTGGCGTAAGTGAAGCGTCGGGGGTCTCCGGTCGGCGGGGGGCCCAGGCCCAGGCCGTGGTTGAGCTGGGTGAGCAGGCGGGCGGCGAAGTCGCCGGGGTCCACTTCGGCGCGCAGGAGGGGTTCGCGGGCGGTGGTGGCGCGTTCGGCGGCGTAGCTGAGGGTGCACTGCCGTTCGCGTGGGGGCAAGGCGGTGAGGCTGTCGCGCAGCAGGGGTGCGGGGTCGGGGGCGGCGGTGCCCATGGCCTGAGTGGCTGCGACGGCCTCGGTCCAGACCACCACGAGCGGGTCGTCGCTGTGGTGGGCGGCGTCGTTCATGGTGCGCAGGGTGCACGGGGCCGCGTTGCAGGAGACGGGGCACAGCGGGCTGCGGCTGCCCAGCAGGGGCGGGGCCGTTCTGACGGCGTCGGAGCTTTCCCGGTGTTCGTCGTGGGGGACGTTGAGGAGGACGGGCCGGTCCATGCCGTCCGCGGTGACGGCCGCCTGTCCGGGCGGGAGGGCGACGACGTACTCGCTCTGGTCGGGCTGGAGGTTCATGGTCGCGCCGACGGCTTGGCGGTCGTCGGCTGCGGGCAGCCGGTGCATGACCTTGAGGGCGCTGTTCTTGATCACGTCCGGCAGGATCTTGCTGGGGATCTGCTCGACGATGACGACGCCTTCCCCGTAGGCGCGGATCTCGGCGAGGAGCGAGGCGAAGAGTTCGACGGCCGCCGCGGCCGGCCCGTCCTCGACGTTCTTGAGCAGCCGGTGGGCCTCCTCGATGACCATGACGTGGCGCAGCGGGGCGCCGCCGTCGCCGTGGTGGACCCGCAGGTGCTCGACGAGGCGGATGAGGGCGGTGCCGATGAGGAAGGCCTTGTCCTGGTCGTTGGTGATCGATTCCAGTTCGAGTACGACGTTGCCTGCGAGGAGGCCGGCGATGTCGAGCGGGTGGCCGCCTTCGAAGAACCGTCCGGGTGTGCCCTCGCGCAGGCTGCCGATGCGGACGTCGACGAAGCCCCTTACGTCCGCGGTGATCTCCTTGCCGTAGCCGATCGTCTCCACGACCCGTTGGGCGGCCAGTTGGAGGTTGCCGAGGGTGGGGTAGCGGGCGGTGCGTGGCTCGTCGGGGTCGGTGCGGCGGAATTTCGGCTTGAGGGCGGGGCGCGGGTCGCCGGTGACGAGGTCCCAGCCGGCGGCGGTGTAGCACTGGGTCAGTGCGCGGGACAGGACCTGCGGGAACGGCTCGTGGCCTTCGAACGCGGCGAGGAAGAGGGCTCGGACGAGGTCGATGTGACTCTGGAGGGGGAAACCCGGCTCCGGTTCCAGGGGGTTGAGAGAGGCGGGCGCGACGTCGACGGCGCCCGGGCGGATGACGGTGACGGTGCCGTGGGCGCCGAGCCGGCCGGCCATGCGCGCGTACTCGGCCTTGGCCGGTTCGACGGCGAGCCAGGGGACGGGGTCGGTATGGGTGGCCAGCGCGGTGAGCAGGCTGCGTACGGTCTGGGACTTGCCCGAGCCGGTCGCGCCGCAGACGAAGGCGTGGCGGTTGAGTGTGGACCGTGTGATCCGCAGTTCGGCCGAGGGGTGCAGGGACTCGTCGAGGATGCGGCCGAGCGCGAATCCGTCCTCGGCGCCGTCGGTGTCATCGGCGGTGACGTCGAAGGTGTTGGGCGCGATGGTACGGATCCCGGGGAGTTCCCTGGCCGGTGGTCCGGCGAGGGCCGCCACCAGATCGGCGGGTGCCTGGAACGGGGAGCTGCCCGGCACCTCCGTCGAGAGCGTGGTCCGCGCCAGCGCCTGCCGCAGCGGCGCGGGGTCCCGGGCCGGCGCGAGGAGGTAGGGGAGGTCGTCGAGTTCGCCCGCGCCGCACAGGAGAGCGGCGGCGGCGTGCGCGGAGTCCGTGTCCCGGCCGCCCACGAGGACGTGCACGTTCCACAGCCCGGTGCCGAGTGCGAGGGTCAGTTCGCGGTGGCGTGCCTCCGCCCTTTCGAGGGCGAGCCGGTCCACGGCGGAGTTCTCGCGTTGCCGGAGCCGGGGGATCTGCAGCCCGAGGGCCATGCGCTCCTGTTCGAGCCGCTCAGCGGTGAGGGGTTCGGCGATGACCAGCCAGGCGAAGGCGTCCGGAAGGTGGGCGACGGCGTCGTCGAACGATCCACGGCGCCCGGCAGGCAGCACCCGGTCGTCGCCGCCCAGGCGCAGGGCGTCGGGGAACCCGGTGCAGCGCAGCCAGTACGGGAAGCCGTCGAGGAGCTCGGCCGCCTCGCCCGAAGCCACCGGGTCGGCCGTGGCGCCCGGCGGATACAGCACGGATCCGCCGACGGCGGTGGCGGGCGGGAAGAAGGGCCGCCCGCCGACGAGGAAGTGCAGCGGTCTGCCGGCCTGCGGCCGTACCCAGGCGGTGGCCATGGCCGCGGAGGGCCCCCGCAGCGCGAGCACGGCGTGGGCGGCGGTGACGGCCGCGGTGAGCTGCGCGGGCGTACGGTCCTCCTCGCCGGGTCCGTCGCGGCGCCGCGGCAGCGTCCTGATTCGATGGAAGCGGTACCCGTCGAAGAGGCCCGCCTCCGTCCCCGCGGGTACTCCGGTCATGTCAGCGCCGGCCGGGGCACGGTGGAGAGCCGGGGCAGCCCCGTGATGCCGGGATTACAGTCGGCGAACACCACACGCCGACCGCTCGGACCGGCCTCGACCACCACCATCCCGGTCGCTGGCAGCGCTTGGAGCTGGGTCGGCTCGACGGTGAACTCGTAAACCCGGGAAAGATTCTCCCCCTGTGTGGTGGACTTGGCCGTCGAAGTGTTGACGGTTTCCTGCCAACTGCGCGAGAGCGAGGTGGTGAACGTCTTCGACGTACCCCAGCTACGCCCCGACGTGGAGTTGAGGAAGCCGCTGCGGGACAGGGACCCGCCCTTGTTGGAGCCGTGGGACGTCGATTCGCCGTCCTGCTCGCCGTAACTGCTGCCGCGGCCCTCGGTGAGGGTCTCACCCACCTGCTTGGTGAGCTGGTTGATGAGGAACTTGTACCCCTGACCGACGAACTGCGCCGCGTCGCGGGCCTCGTTGCCGTTGCCGATCCGCATCAGGACGGTGGCGCTGTCCGACCCGCCGACGATCTTCACGGTGTCTTCCCGCAGGTGCTCGAAGAGCAGCGTCAGCCGGATGCCCGCGCCCCGCGCCTGCCGCGCCATCGACTCCAGGGCGTTGCGGCCGAGCCGGTCCGCCCCGGCTATCACCAGCATCCCCGCACCAGCGGTGAAGCGACGCTGCCGTAACTGATGCAGGAGCTGGAAGAAGGCGATGCGGTCAGTGAGGTCCTTGCGCCGCTCGACGAGGTCGTCCGTGGCGAGGACGGCGAGTCGGCCCGGTTGCCACAGGGCGGCCGGGTCGGCCAGGACTCCGGCCTGCGCGGGCGCCTTGGCCATCGACTCCATCAGGCCGCGGACGTACCGCAGTTCGTTCTGGACACGCTCGCCCTGGCCCACCAGGTCTATGGCGCGCGTAAGCGCGGTGACCTCCTGCACGCTGAGCGGGCCCCCGTCCTCGCCGGGCTCGTAGATGCGCAGCAGGACCCGCAGTCCGGCGGCCAGCCGCGCATAGGTCACGGGGGCGGCAAGAGCCCGGGCGGTCGTCTCGATCAGATCGGCGTCGATGGTATGGAGGTCGACCTCGGCGCCGTCGGGGCGCATCGACTGCAGGACCTCCGCGAAACATTCGGCCAGTTCCTCCGGAGTGGATCCGGCGAGCAGGTCGGCGGTCACGGTGGCCGCAGGGAGGGACGCATGCGTCACCGGCACGTCACGGTGGGCGGCCAGGACCGCGAGTTCCAGGGCGACCGACTGCTGGCTGAAGTCCAGGACCAGCACCGCCTGCCCGGCGCCCAGGAGCGGACCACAGACAGTGGCCAGCAGACTCGCCCAGCCGTTGCCCGTCCCGCCGAACACGTCGATGCGGCTCGGCCGCGACTCCAGCCGCAGCGGATACCAGATGTCGACGCCCGCGGCCAACAGCCGCTGCTGCGCGTCGTGTTCCGCGATCACGCGCTGCCAGGCAGCCACCCGGCCCTGATACTCCTTCACCAGCCGCTCGCGCCGGCGCCGGGCAGCGCTCCGGGCGGCGGCACGGCTCAACGGGCCCAGGGTAAAGACCAGCGTCAGGCCGATCAGCAGGACGAGCCCGTACACCGCTCCGCCGTACACCCCGATTCCGATTACGAGCAGGATCGCGCAGCCGACACCCTTGGTGGATCCCCCGTCGCTCTGACCGGACCTGCCGCCGGCCTGGGGGTTCGACGGTTCCGTCCACACCGGGGGGCTGGACGCCGAATGGTGGGGGACCAGCGCCGAGGGCTCGACGTACTCCCACCCCCACCGCTCCTCCCCAGTGAAGACCCGCCCTGCCAGCTGCGCACCGACCTCGTTCGTGCCGTGCTCGTCACCCACCAGCCAGTCCCCCCTTGGATCGCTTCCCGCAGGTATGCCATGGATGGCACTCGTGGACATCAACTTGGCTTGAACAAGGCTGAATTGCGACGCAATCAAGATGTTCTGACGGCAGGGGCCTCGGGAGACTGGGCCCATGCTGTGCCGGCCGGCGCCGCAGTGCGAGTGGAACGCGCCCCTGGTTGCCACGCCGCAGTCGTTCCAGATGGTATTGAGCGGTGCGTCGACCGAGCAGGGCCTGCGCAAAGTGATCTTGTGTCCGGGTTCGTCAGGTCAGCCGGAGGGTGGTGAGGGGCCGCAGATGGCTGCGGGCGGTGCGACGGAGGGCGGCGGCGATGTTGGTGTGGCCATCTTGGCGGTGGTCGCCGACGGCCGAGGTTGCCTAGGCCGGCCATCACGTGAGGTAGGCGCCAGGTGCGGACCATGGAGGCGTCCTCGCGGAAGGTGCGGTCCCGGACGTGGTGGAGCTGGTTTTCGATGAGCCGGTGTCCGCGGATCCACGCGGCGGGTTCGCTGCCGGTAGCTGCACCGGGCGGCGGACTCGTGACCAGGTAGATCCGCTCGATCGTCAGCTTGTCCAGCTCGCCGATCGCCGTGACAGAGCCGCACCGGTCGTAACGGCGGCAGCCGCGGCGGTGAGCAGGACGGTCCACGCGTAGCGGACGCCGCGACGGGCCTGCGGCTTCGGCACGTCGACCAGATATCTCCGCAGGTCGGTGACCTTTTCGGACCGGACCGGTCCGAACGGGAAGGATCCCCCAGCTCTCGCAGGTATGACGGCATACGGAAAGATGGGCGCTCGGGCATGAACTCGCTCGGTGCTCAAACGGACTCGACACCCACATGATCACCAGCGGCCATGCCTGCTCTGCGTCCGGGGACCTGCTGACAGGTAGCGATAAGCCGTCACCTACCGGGCTCAACAGGCGAACCCCCCACTCGGCAACCGTTCAAAAACCCTCAGCCGCTACGGGACAACACACAGCCAAGCCTTGTGGCAGGGGAATCGCCGTGATGAGGTCCATGTCCGGGGTGACCGGGACATGCCCGTGGCCGCGTATTCACACGCCGAGAGGAAGATAAATGGACAACGAGGAAGCGCTGGCCGTACAGAGCCTCGCGGCCCGGGTGTTCGGCGGTCAGGAACGCTGGGGTTGGGAGTACGCGGAGCCAGCAGCACCCCGGCCGCACCCCCGCGTCGGCATCGCGCCACCATGGCTGGAACCGGACTGGACCCCACTGGCCCGCCGGGCGGCAAGCCGGTCCGATGTGGCAAAACCCATCAAGTGGCTCCTGCTGTGCTCGCCGCTGCCCTTTCTCTGCGTACCCTACGGAATCGTTGTATCGGGCCTCATGTGGGTGGTCGCCCTGTGCCTGGCTGCCGCGTATCTCATACAGACTCACCTGCTGTCCCGTGTACGCCGCAGCCTGGAGAGCGCACACCAGCAGTCCGTCGAACAGCACCGAAACGCGTTCGCCCGCTGGCAGTTGGACATCGCAATGCATGACATGGCGGAGCGTCGGCGGGTGGAAATGGCCCCCCGGTGGTTTCCGGTACGCCTGACGTCCGCGCCGGGCCGCGTGGACGTGATCGGCGGAACGGGCAACGGATGGGCCAGCCTGCTGACCACCGTGGCGGGCCCACTGCTCACGAACGGACAAGCCATTGTGGTGGCCGACTTCAGCCAGCAGGCGGTCGGCCGTGAGCTCGCCTGGCTGACCGCTTTCCGCGGCATTGCCGTCAATCGCAGCGACCTCCCCGGCCAACTGGCCGATGCCGACCTCGGCCAGGGCTTCTCGCCGACTGAACTCGCCGAATCTCTGGCGGCGGCCATCTCCACGATGAGGCCCTCTGATGTGGACATCTCGCTGCGGCACACCGACGTGGAATTGCTGCGCACGGTACTCGACTGCTTGGAGGGATCCTTCACCCCCGCCCGCCTGGCAGCCGGACTGACCGTGCTGCTACGTGGTGCCGAGGACCCCACGCGATCCCTGTCCGTGCAGGAGACCGCTGCCCTCTCGGCCGCCATCGACGATGTCGGAAGGAGCGAACGGGTGCAGGAGGAGCTGCGTTTCCTCCGCGGAACGCTCGATCTGCTGAGCCAGGCGGCGGCTGACCGAGCACCCGTGTCCGACCCCACGAACTGGTGGAGGGCGGGCCAGCTCACTCTCCTGGTCTGCGACGACTTCGTGGAACGCAGGAAGGACCTGACCGACCGCATCGTGTTCCACCGTCTCCTGCATCACCTCCGCAAGGGCAGGTTCGCGGCGGGGTCCGGACTCCTCGTGGTCGTCGGAGCCGATCACCTCGGCAGGGACGCCCTGGAGTCGATGTCCCGGCATGCCCGGACCGCAGGCGTGCGACTGGTCGTCTTCATGGAGCACCTGCGTGAGGACATCCAGGACACCGTCGGAGGATCCGACAGCGCCACCGTACTGATGCGCCTCGGCAACAGCCGGGAAGCCGAAGCGGCGGCTGCCTACATCGGCCGGGGGTACAAGTTCCTCGTCAATCAGGTGACACAGCAGTCAGGTAGCACTGTCACCGACGGACGGAGCAGTAGCTACGGTGAACAGACGGGACGGACACACACCAGCGGAACGGGGCCGAACTCCAGCTCGTCGACCTCGCTGTCGCAGAGCTGGCAGGACTCGACGAACACGTCGCTCGGGCTGTCCACGACAGCGGGCACCACCACCTCGCGTCTGTACGAGTTCACAGTCGAGCCGACACAGTTGCAGGCTATGCCTGCAACTTCCTTCCTGCTGGTCGAAGGCATGCCGCACGGCCGTCGCGTAGTCCACGGTGACTGCGCTCCCATCGCCCCCGACTGGGATCAGGTGTCGAACGAACCGCTCATGGCCGATGGGCATGGGTGAGTCACGAGTCACGGCTTACCGCTGTGCACATCGCGAACAGCTGGGGGATCCTACCTGTGCGGTGAGTCGTCGAGTCCCTCTCTGCCAGTCTTGGGTGAGACATCCCGCTTCGTCGGGTTAGCCTGAGAGGGCATCACAGGAGAACCACCCTTCGTGATCACCAGTCCCACCGGATCCGATCCGGCTCCCCGGTCGAAGCACCACACCTTCAGTCCCGAGTGCAAGCTGCGGATCGTGGCCGAGTACGATGCCTCGCCCAAGAACGAGAAGGGCGCGGGCCGGGCTTCCGGTGCCGATTGGTGGCGGATCGCGCCAGGAAGGCGTGGTGTCGCCGGTGCCCGGCGGGTCATGACGTCGGTCATCGACCAGCGGATCCATAATGCAGAGCCGGCGGGCAGGGTCTCGTAGTCGCGGGCCGGGCGGCGGTGCAGCACCGCTTGGGCGCCGGCGTGAACCCGCTCGCGCCGGGATCGCGCTGGACGACCTCGATGTCGATGCCCAGAGCGGTGCCGTGGCCGACGACCGCGTCCTTGAACCCGGCGTCTACCCAGCCCTTGGTCACCGACGGGTTGTCCGCGGCGACCCGGTCCAGCAGTGCGATGCCGATGGCGTTGTCGTGTACGCTCGCGGCCACCGCGATCAGCAGGCCCAGGACGTCGGTGGCAATACCCCGCGGCTCCACTTGCCCGGATCCAGCCCGGTCGTCTCCCTCGGCGCATTGACTGAGACGTGCACGGTCTGGGTGCCCCGTCACGATCGCCGACGGGTCCTCGCTCCGCCCCCGGCCCTCGCGGACCTGCCAGCACAGCAGGTCATGAATCACCTGGTCGGTGCCGTCGTCACGCCACTTGCCGAAGTATTAGTACACCGCCGTGTACGGCGGGACGCCGTGCGGCAGGTAGCGCCACTGGCAGCCCACCCGGGCCTGGTACAGGATCGAGTTGACGGTCTCCCGCATCTCATACCGGCCCTCATGCCCGCTGACCGAGCGGTACTGCCCTTTCCAGGACGTGATGACCGGCCGGATCAGCTCCCACGCCTCATCCGACAGATCACTCGGGTACGGCTGCCGCTCGACCACGACGACTCGCAGAACACCCACATAGGATCGGTACATCAAGAAGGTGGCGGCAGAGCCACAACCCGACCAGCGCCTGTCTCCAGCGCCTGTCTCCAGCTCCTGCCGAAGTCGGCGGTTATCCTCCTCCAGCTCAGCTTTCGCCAATGCCAGGACCTGAATCTGGTTCGCGTAGATCGTCACCGCGTCCCGTAGTTCTCGCAGTTCACCCGCGTGCTGACTGCGAAGCGCCCGCTCCAGCTTGCGCAGCCGCGCGACCTCGGCTCGCAGTTCGTCCGGTTCCGGGCGGCGGATCTCCGGTGCTTCCAGAATCTCCTTCACTGCGGCGGCCACCGGTGAGCGGTAGTAGGACGCGCGCGAGACGCCCGCCTCAGTGCAGATGTTGACGATCGTTACCGTTCCATCGGTGATCTCTGGCACCCCGTGCATGAGTCTCTCGAATGCCTCCATCAAGGAACGGTCGAGATCGGTCAGCGCACCGTCTTGGGCCAGTCGGTCGAAGGCGTGCCGGATCCGGAGCTTGGTCTGGTCATCCATGCCGGCTTCCGCTCTCTTCGTCGCTGGTGGTGGTCCGGATGCCCTCGATGAGTTCGTCGAGCTCGGCCACGAAGTCGGTCAGGGCGGTCAGCTGCAGTCGGGGCAATGCCTCGCGGTCCCTCTTCGGCAGCTCCAGCTCGGTCAGCGCCTGGTTCCGGGCCGTTGTCAGCCGTGGCAGGTGCACGGCTGACCTGCGCGCGTTGGGGCAGCTCAGGCACATGTTGAGCAAGGGGAGCGGGCGACCGAGTACTTTGGCGCGCTTGCGGCAGACGGCCGTCGCGGCTTGGTAGAAGCAGTCGTTGAGCACGCCTGGATGGAGTGTCTTGGCCAGGTGCGTGAGCATGGTTCGTAGTCTGGACTGTGAAGCGACGACTCCGGGGAGGTCGCCGAGTTCCCGCCGGATGCGCTCGAACTCGGCGGAGATCCGGGCGGCGGCTCCGCCGGCAGAGGCGCCGCCGTCGCTCCAGTCCCGGTAGAGGTCCTCCAGGTAGTCCAGCCGGGCTACGGCGTCGTTGGTTGCGACTTCGGCGGCGAAGCCGGACTCCGATGTGCCCGCGTAGCCTTCGAACATGGCTGTTCGGGCGTGTTGGTACTGCCGGGTGCCGGCGACCACTCCGAAGGGTTGGTTGGCGATGTGCCAGGCTACGGTGCGTCGAAATTGGCGGGTTTCGAAGGCCCAGGGGATGCCTTCACTTTCCCTTTCCTCTTCGTCGGCCGCGTCCGGCGCGGTTGCCGTTTCACCCGGCTCGGGGTCGAGTTCTTCTGTCTCGTCGATGAGTGCGACCGCGCTGGTGTCATTAGGGATGAAGAGGCTGTTTTCGGAGCTGAAGAGCTCGTTGAGGTGGTCCCGGAATCGGCGCAGGCGCTCGGGGACCTGCATCGTTAGCTGATATCCGGTGTTCTCGGTGCCCCAGTAGCCGAACAGGTAGTCGGGGTCGTCGTGCAGTTCGAGAAGGACGGTGACGGCCTGGTGGACGATGTCGAGTACCACCCACTCGGCCTCGTCGCCGCTCAGACCGCGGTGTTTGTAGACCCGGCCCCGGATCTTGTGCCGGATCCGGCCGTCGTCACCTGGCTCGGTGAACGCGCAGTCGCGACCCAGCATGCGAACTACTGGTGGGAGGGGGTTATTCCGACCGTGCACTATTCCCTCGCCACGCGACGATGCGAGGTGCGAGCAAGGTGACCCGTGTGCCTCATCTGCCGCCAACATGGTGGCCAGCCTGCGGATCGGTCCCAGTTCCGCCCGGTCCGGACGGAACTGGGACCGGTGATCGCAGTACCGCTCGCGTCCCGGAATCAGCGCAAGGGCCCCTCGGGAGTTAGCCTCGATCTTTCATGACGCCCCGTCGGAGTATCCGGCGGGGCGTTTCGCTGTCGTGACTGGTTGCGGGTGCGGTGAGGGCCCGGCTGTCGCGTCGGGTGGGCGCCGGGTTCCACGATTTCCGGCGGGGTGATCAGGCTTGTTCGGGCGGGTGGTGCTGCTGGTCAGCCGGGGTTCGGGAGAGCCGTGAGTTGCTGGACAGCATGGGTGATCACATCGGTCCAGGGCCAGTGACGGCCGAACCGGAGGTGCCGACGGCGGGCGGTGGTGACAATCTGGGCGGCGGCGGAGAACAGTCGCAGCCGCAAGCGGCGGGGCTCCCAGAGGCGGGGTTTACCGGTCAGGGCGAGCATCGGAAGCCAGGCCAGCAGGTCGAGGGCGAGCTGGACGATCTCCAGCCAGATCTGGTTCTGCGCGGTGTCGTGCAGGGGCAGGTTCCGCAGGCCGGTGGCCCGTGCGGCCCGGATGCGGTCTTCGGCCCTCGCGCGCTGACGGTGCCGCAGCTCGAGGGCGGTGATCTTCCCGTCTGCCGTGTTGGTGGCGAAGGCGGTGAGCCGCAGCCCGTCTGCGTCGATGAAGCGCAACTGGGCGCCGGGGTGGGGTCGTTCCTTGCGGACGATCAGCCGCATCCCCTTCGGCCAGCCCTTGAGGACGTCGCCGTCGAGCTCGGCGGTCCAGGCGCCGGCGCGGATCTCGCCGCCCGGTTCGACGGCGGGCGTCCAGGCGGAGGCGGGGACCTTCAGGACAGCCTGGTGAATCTGCTCGGTGATGGTCATCCCGACCGAGTACGACAACCACCTGCCGCGCTGGGCGAGCCAGGCCACGAACTCGTGGGTGCCACCTGCGGAGTCGGTGCGGATCAGTGTGGACCGGCCGCGCCGATGCCGCTTGGGAAGTTGGGCCAGGGCGAGCCGGGTGGCGGTGATGTGGTCGGCGGCGGTGTTGGAGCCCGCGTTCCCCGGTCGCAGCAGGGCGGCCACCGGCTCCCCGGTGCCGCCGCTTCCGTGATCGACGAAGCCCATCAGCGGATGGTGCCCGTATGTCTTCTTCCAGGTGGCCGCGGCGTCCTGCTTTTCGGAGTGCGCCAGTACCAGCACTCCGTCCAGGTCCACGATCACTTGGCGGTCCTTGTCCGGCGCCTGGTTCCGGGCCAGCTTCCATACGTACTCGCGGGCATCGGCCCGGGCGGTGCGGATCGCGTCCAGGGCCTTCGGCCCGGCTGCGGCGAGGGTGTCGACCAGACGAGAGACGGTCGGGTCGGAGGCCACCGGCCCGAACACGGCAGGCTCGGCCCGCAGCATGCCGACATCGGACAGACAGTCTCCGCCCAGCGCGACTGCGAGCGCCATATCCAGCAGGATCTTGCCCGGATCGTGCACCGCCCGAGGGCGTCGCCAGGGCGCGAGCGCCGCCGATATCGCAGTATCGAGTCCACTCTTGCGGGCGGTCTCGATCAACAGCACAGCACCGGCCTGGGAGACCACCCCGTGACCGCCGCTCTCGATACGGACACGCGGGTATGTCCCGCTACGCTTCCTCACCTGGAGAGCGCCTCTCTTTGGGGGCAGGACCCTAGACATGCCCTATTTTCCCAGTTCAGAGGCGTTCTCCGGTAGGTCTGACCTGCGGCTGAACATCAGCTCAGACGTGTCACGGCACCCAGGATCCAGGCAGGTCCGGCAAAGGTTCGCCTTCGATCAGCCGCGGTCGCCGGGAGTGCCATCGCGCATCGTCTGCCTGGCCGTTCAGAGGAACGGTAGCCAGTTGGAAGCGGGCATCCAGGGCGTCGAGCTCCGCTTGCCGCGCGGCCCGAATCCTGTCGGTGAACACAGGCCATGCCTCTGCGATCCAGCGACGGCAGCGAAGCCTGTCCGCGTACTCCCAGATGAGTTCGGCGTCGAACCCCTCTTCGGTATCCTCGACCAACGCCTCCCACGCATCCATCATGGCGTTGAGCGTCACCATCCCGTACCGCGCCGCCAAACCTCGGCTTGCCCGGTGCACCGACTCGTAGTCATCTGCGCTGAGCGCCTTCATGTCCATGAACACAGCCTGCCAGCTGTGACACGCCGGATGGATGCGTCACTCGACAGGTGAAAGCACCGTGGCAAAGATGACGACCGGGCCGAGTTGCAACAGCCCAGATCACAGGCAGTGGAAGCAATCGGCCAAGAGGCTGATCGAACAACCGTCATGAAAGCCCGAGGTTAAGCCTGTTTCTGTTGCGGCTTTGTCCGGGTTGGGTGAGGAAGCCTTGGCGGGTGAGGCGTCCGAGGCGGCTGCGGGTGATGTTGACGGATGCCTCGTCGGTAGGCATGCCGAGAAGTTCGTGCAGCTCACGGGCTCGGAACTCTTGATCGGGATGCTGGCTGAAGGTGTTCACGATGGCCTGGTAGGAGGTGTTCGTCTCGGGTGGTGCGAGCTGGCCTCGAGCCGGTGCGAGTTCGGTGATGACCGTCCTGGTGGTGGCCAGGTCCGCGAGTCGCGCTTCGGTCTCAGCCAGGGCGGCGGTCAAGTGCTGGATCTGCTCGCGCAGTTCGTCGGCCCGGGCTGCGGTCTCGTCGTGCTGGGCCTGAAGTGTTGGACTGCTCGAATCCGCCGCCGGTGACGGTGGTCCTGGACCCGTACGACGACGTGGTCCACACCCGGGCTGCCCTGGCCTCCCACGCTCCTCAGCACGGGCGTCTCACCATCCATCCGACTCCGGGCACCGACGCCGCGATCGCGCTCGCTTACGACATCCTTGCCGCCCTGGGCACGCCCGTCCCCCTGGCCGGCTACCGCCACCTCGACCCGGCTCCGGCCTGGTCGATCGCCGCGGCCTGGATTCTGGCCACCCCGATCACCCACCTGACCTTGCTGCGCGCCCACCTGCTCACCCCACACCGCTTCAAGAGCCTTCTCGCTCTGCGCCGGCGTACTGGGGTTCGTCTGGTTCTGGTCTGCCATCACCGGGTCATGCGGGCGTTCCTGGAACGCGAGCTGCGGCAGGTCGATCACCGCGTTGCCGAGGCCGCGGCCCTGCTGCCCGAGGCCGAGCCGACCACTCAACGCCAGGCATCCCAAGTGGCGCGGCCGTTGGCGAACCGCTGGGTCAGCCTGCCCGCCCTGACCACTCTCAAGGCGTTCGACGACACGACGGCCCCATGCCTCTGCGCCGCTCGAATGGCAGCGGACCGGGACTTCTTCCCGCCGGTGATGCCGCCAGTCACCGAGGCGGAAGTGGCGTGGCGGCGCACCCGTTCCTGGTGGCTCAGCTCGCCACGGCCGCGTTCACCGCGGCTTCCACCACCCAGCTCGCCACCGCACACGTCCGAGATCTGGCCCCGGACGGTACGACGATCACGTTGCACGATCACGGGTTGCGCCAGGGTTGTATGACTCACGTTGTTCCTGCCTGGGCCCGGCCCTTGCTGAGGGCGGCCGCTCTCCTCTGGCGGATCGGGTCCGACACCAGCGGACCGCTGTTCAGCGACCCGCTGGGAAGCGAGGGGCTGCCGTCTCTGACGGCCTTCGCTGAGGAGTGCAAGCTTCGTCCGCCCCAGCCGCCGCGTCCCAAGCTGCGCCGGAGCCGGCGGGGGATGGTGATGGGCGCGAGGGAGCCGGTGGGGACTGTCTGGCCTGTGTGTACGGCCCACTTTGGGCTTTCGTGGGCGGTGAAGGAACCTGATTTGATGCGGGGCTGTCCGTACCCGCCTCCGCATACTCGGAAGACCATTGAGAGGCGGAAGAGGGGATGGCTGCCACCGGATTACGGCCTGCGCGGGCTAAGACCGCTGCGTTGAGCCGGCAAGGCCGCGTGACTTCCCCGGTTGACTCGGCGGACAGGTCAGTGCGACGCGGTGTGTGGTTGCCCGTCAGGCTTTGACCTGTCTGATTGCTTGACCTGCGTTGGCTCATGGCGATGTAGGACAGGTTGGTGCGGTGAAGTCGGTGTCGTCGAGATGAGCTGGATCGGACAACAAGATGCGGTGCAGCGATGTGGGCCATCCCGGGCACGCCCCACATCTACCATCGCTACATGCTGCATCAAAATGATGCAGCAGCCGAACCAACCACCCTCACCCTCACCCTCCCCGTAGCCAGCCAACCCGCGAAGCGGGTTTTTGGTCCCTGCAGGCGAAGCCGGAAGGGACCCTGGGGATGGAGCGAAGCGGAATCCCCTTTTGGTGCCCCGCCAAAGCGGGGCACCAACTGACACAACAACACTAAGGTCACCGCGGAGCGGGGACCCGTCCACCGGTGCCTGAAGCGAAGCGGAAGGCGCCAGCCCGTGCGAAGCACGGGCACGGAGAGCGAAGCGAACCGCACCAGCCCCCGCGAAGCGGGGGCCTTCGCTTACCCATCGCGCAGCGATA